>NZ_CP041660.1 GCF_007289895.1 Catenovulum sediminis
ATCCGTTACTATTGATTAACTTTTAAAAATACTAGTTTATTTAGCCACTATTCACCACTAATTAAAAGGCACTGACGGGTAAAAATTATAAACTGATAACTATGTCAAAACTTTCAGACAAAATTTAAGCTACACTTTGTAAGTTAAATTCAAAATGCTTTTAGATAAAAGGCCATGGAGTTGTAGGATGTTGTTATCCAAAAGTTTGTCGGGCGCGCGCGGACGTTTAAAACCAAGCTATTTAAGCGCTAGGCTTTTAAGCGCTATCAATTGCAGCTTAATGAGTTTAAACATTGTAAAAAATTCACTGTGCGTCAGTTTGCTGTTATTTTCCTTTGCTTTTTTTACTACCGCGTCACATGCAGGTTCGCTAGAACAAGCAAAAGTATTACATGATCGCCTTGCCGGTGTCCCCGCGGATAGTCTAACACTCAGTCAAATGGCTGAAATGATAGAGAATAACCAAACTATTTCAGCGGCTGAATTAGCGATGGAAAATACCCATTTTTATAATACAACCCTCAAGTTATTTGCATCTCCCTGGACCAATCTTGAGCAAGATATCTTCGAGCCGTTAAACGATTATTCAGCAACCGTTATTGGCATGGTCCGCGATGATATTGATTTTCGTCAGGTGTTGCAGGCCGATATGGTATATATAGGCGATGCAGCATTAGCACTACCAACATACAGTAATGATAATAATGAACATTACTTAGCGTTGGAAAACGAAGCGGTTGATTTAAAAGACCATTTACGCCAAGTTGCCCAATCCAGTTTAAATGGATTGCCCAGTGAAGCAACCGCCGGGGTTTTAACCAGCAGAGCAGCCGCTAAAGACTTTTTTTATCTAGGTACAAATCGCGCCATGTTGCGATTTACCCTTATCAATCATTTATGTACTGATTTAGAACCACTTAAAGATAATACGCGTCCGGCTGATCGGATTCGACAAGATGTGAGCCGCAGTCCGGGTGGGGATAGTCGCTTGTTTTTAAATAATTGTGTTGCCTGTCATGCGGGGATGGATCCGCTCGCACAAGCGTTTGCATACTACAATTATCAGTTTGACAGCGAGCAAGATGCAGACGGTGAATTTGGCCGGATTGTTTACAGCGAAAATCAGGTACAGACTAAATATCATATCAACTCGACAAATTTCCCATTAGGTTATGTTACACCGGATGATAATTGGGTTAATTATTGGCGGGCCGGAAACAATCAAATTCTCGGCTGGGATCCCGCTCTTTCCGGTTATGGAAAAGGCGCAAAATCGCTTGGCAAAGAACTGGCAAACAGCGACGCTTTTGCCACATGTCAGGTCAAAAAAGTGTTTACCAATGTCTGCTTAAGAACGCCAGAAACAAGCGCTGATTTGAATCAAATAACAGAAACAACGAATAGTTTTAAACAAAATGGCTATCGGCTAAAAGGGGTTTTTGCAGAAGTCGCCAGTTATTGCACGGAGGCTTTCAAATGATATTTAACACGTTAAGCCAAACCGTTAAACACAGATCTTTATGGTTAATATTTGCTGCGCTCATTTTATCGGGTTGTGGTGGCTCTGAAGTTGAAAGTAAACCACCGCAGCAACAAGATAATGACACAGGCTATAAGGGGCCGCCTCCACAAACCCAAGATGTGCAAGATTTTAAGCTCGCGCTTTGGGACAACATTTCTGGCGAAGACAGATGTGGCGCGTGCCATACACCCGATATACAGGCCCCCTATTTTGCGAACCGAGACGATATTAATTTAGCATTTACCGCAACAGGCCCGTTGGTTAATTTAGCCGAACCGAATAAATCCCGCTTGGTTGAGAAAGTTGCCAGTGGTCATAATTGTTGGTTAAGCAGTGCGCAAGCATGCGGCGAAACCATGACGCAGTGGATTAAAATTTGGTCTGATGACAGAGTTGAACAAAGCAATACGCTTGAATTAATCGCACCTGAATTAAAAACGGTGGGCAGCAGTAAAAGTTTTCCGCCTGACAATACATTGTTTGCCGAACATATCTACCCGTTAACCCGCCAATACTGTGCGACATGTCACAATGAATCCGCGACCCTGGCACAATCTCCATTTTTTGCCAGCCCGGATGCTCAAAGAGCGTATGACAGTGCTAAAAAGGTCATTAATCTGGATGAACCCGCTTTATCACGGTTAGTGATCCGGCTCGGGCAGGAATTTCACAACTGCTGGGATGATTGTCAGCAAAACGCCAATACCATGCAGCAAGCGATCGCGAATTTCAGTGATGCGTTGCAAGTTGAACAATTAAGCCCAGATACTTTGGCCTCGAAAGCACTCAATTTAACAGACGGATTAGTGGCCGCAAGCGAAGGACGGTTTGAATCGAACCTAATTGCCTTTTATCAATTTAAAACCGGTAGTGGCAATGTTGCCTTTGATACATCAGGCGTTGCACCGGCGGCCAATTTAAATTTTTCCGGTGATGTAGAATGGCTAGGGGGTTGGGGTATACAACTGAATGGCGGGCGCGCGCAAGCCAGTACAGTGACCAGCAAAAAGTTACATGATTTATTGACCTTAACAGGTGAATTTACCATTGAAAGCTGGTTAGTCCCGGGAAATGTTGTACAACAAGGCCCTGCCCGCATCATCAGTTATTCGGCTGGCGATCAGGACAGAAATTTTACCCTTGGTCAAACTCAATACAATTATGATTTTTTATTGCGCACGCAAGATTCCGACAATAACGGCCAGCCAGCGTTAAGTACCCCCGATGCAGATGAAGTTTTACAAGCCAGTCAACAACACCTTGTAATGCGTTTTGATCCTGTTAATGGCCGACAAATTTATGTCAATGGCGAGCTAATAGACAATGACCAAGATGACGAAAGGCTAAGCCCACTGGCGAATTGGGATGATAGTTACGCCTTGATGTTGGGCAATGAGGCATCTGGCAATCACCCATGGCAAGGGAGCATCCGGCTACTGGCTATCTACAACAGGGCGTTGAGCGATGAGCAAATCTTGCAAAATTATGATGCCGGTGTTGGCGAGCGCTTTTTGCTGCTATTTTCAATTGCTGATTTGATTGATCTAGAAGCGACATATATCGTTTTTGAAGTCAGTCAGTTTGATAATTATAGTTATTTGTTTGGCGTGCCCAAAATTGTCAATTTAAACGGCGCATCTTTGCCACAAGCTTTGACTATTAAGGGATTGAGAATAGGCATTAATGGTAAAGAAAGTTTAGTCGGTCAAACCTTTAGTCATTTAAATGTTGAATTAGCAAGTGGTCAGGCGCTTGATCAAATGTATGCTCTGTCTCCGTTGGGCAGTGTTATCGCAATCGAGAAAGGGGCAATGCAGGATGAATTTTTCTTAACGTTTGAACAAATTGGTGAAAAGCAATTCGTGCGCAGCGAAAATAGCGTACCCATTGTTGACGAAGTTGGCGGCGAACAAAAATCAGCACAAATCGGCCTGCGCAACTTCGCCGAAATTAATGCCAGTATGAGTACCCTCACCCAAGTGCCGAGCCATCAAACTCAGGTCGCCACTGTTTACAACCGGGTTAAACGTCAGTTGCCTAGCCTTGAAAATATCGACACTTTTATATCCGCTCAACAAATGGCCATTACCCAACTAGCCATTGCTTATTGTGACGCTGCACTGGATGATGAAGACATTAAAAATAGCTGGCTACCAGATGTCGATTTTTCACAGTCACCTGAAGTGGCGTATTCTGACGAGTTAAAAGATAATTTAATAACACCACTTTTAGCACGTTTTTTACCACTTGAAGCACAAATTCAGCCTGACAAAAGCACGGTTAAAACAGAACTTTCAGATCTTATTGACCGACTTTCTGCCTGTGGCCGAAACACCAGTGAAAGTAATAATGAAATTAGCCAGTGTGACGCACAGCGCACCGCAACCATCGCAAAAGCAAGCTGCACCTCAGTGTTGGCCAGCGCAGTCGTGCTACTACAGTGAGGTAAGGATTAACCATGAAAAATAGAAAATTCTATCAACCCGATAGCCCAATTTTACACTCAGATCATAGTAAACCCATTTCTAGACGAGAATTTATTTCGGCGGGTTTAATGGCGGGCGCGCATGTTGTCGGTGGTATCTCTGCACTGAGTTTATTCGCTAATCCACGCCAAGCACAAGCTGCATTATCCAGTGATTTACAGACGCTTAGAGAACAATGTGGCATCAATGTACAAGGGGCCGGCAAAATACCTTTTATCGCTTTTGATTTAGCCGGTGGTGCGAATATCGCAGGCTCGAATGTATTAGTCGGTGGTTTAGGTGGCCAGCAAGATTTTTTATCCTCTGCTGGTTACAGCAAATTAGGCTTGCCCGGTGATATGATACCCTCGCAAAATTTAGTTAATACTGACTTAGGGTTAGCTTTTCATGCCGATTCTGCATTTTTACGCGGCATCTTAGAACGGGTACAAACCGATACGGCTGCCAATATCAATGGCGCTGTTATTGCTAACCGTTCAGATAATGACACTGCAAATAACCCACACAACCCAATGTATGCAATCGCCCGCAGCGGCGCTGAAGGTTCGTTGATGCCGTTGATTGGTTCACGAAATACTGATTCCGGTGCAAATTCGATGGCGCCGCTGAATTTTATCGATTTAAGCAAACGACCAACAAAAATTGATCGGCCTAGTGATGTGACTGGACTGGTTGATGTTGGCGATTTATTCGGTTTATTAGAGCAAAAAGATGCTGTTGCTGTGATGGAAAGTATCCAACGTATTAGCGATCAAAAACTCAGTAAAATCAACACAGGTATTAGCAGAGATGAAGTTATTAAAGATTTAGTACGTTGTGGTTATGTAAAAAGTGCAGATTTAGCAGATCGTTTTGGTGATCCGGCTAGTTTAGATCCAGCGGCTGATCCGGATATCGTTGGCGCAAATGGTATTTTTAGCAGCGATGAATTTTTAAATGACAGAGAATTTCAAAAAACTGCATCTGTCATGAAGCTGGTCATTAATGGCTATGCTGGCGCTGGGACCATTACGATGGGCGGATTTGACTATCATACCGGCGAACGTGCAACCGGCGAACTGCGGGATCTACGCGCGGGACGCTGTATGGGGGCTTGTTTAGAGTACGCCGCCAGAATGAACCAGCCGTTAATGCTATATGTATACAGTGATGGCTCAGTGGCCAGTAACGGACGTATTGATGATTCAGAGTTTGGCCGGGGTAAAAGTGAATGGACGGGTGATAACTCGTCAACAGGTGCGGCATTTTTTCTGGTTTATAATCCGACAGGACGGCCTGTTCTGATCGGTGATACTGAAGAGCAGCAAGCCAGAAGTCAGCAAATTGGATTTATGCGCGCCGATGCCTCGGTTGAAACAACCTCTTCACCGGCGGCTAATAACGTAAACTTGCTGGTTCAAACCGTGCTGCTCAATTACATGGCTTTGCATGGCGAACAAAGTGAGTTTTCTAACCGAGTACCTGAGCAAGGTTTAGGCAGCAGTGCGATGTTAGATTCCCTCACGGCATTTAGGCCATTGGTTTGAGCAAAGCCTGCAAAAAGTTTGATTCAGGCTTTAAATAGAAACCACTAATTCAATTAAACTGTTGTTTAATTCTGTTTTTACATTCACTTTATAAGTCCGTCGCGCAGGGCTTTCGCAACAGCGCCAGATTGTGATTGTACTTGCAGTTTGGCATAAATGCGGCCTAAGTAAGTTGAAACCGTACTTTGAGAGATATGCAAACTACGCGATATTTCTTTTACCCCCTGCCCTAACGAAAGCTTTTCAAGCACCTCAATTTCTCGAGCGGCCAGTTTCACTTTTGTTTTAGCACTATGCTTTTGCATGTTTTGTAAAACAATTTTAGCAATCTCAGGGCTTAATGCAGAACCGCCTTGAATAACATCATCAATCCCTTTTAATATTTCTGCCCCACTTGCCGATTTAAGTAAATAACCAGACGCACCCGCTTCTAACGCTTGTAATACTTTGCCTTTTTCACTAAAGACAGTCAGGACAATAACAATGATTTCCGGTTTAAATTGGTAAAGTTTTGTTATGCCTTCAACCCCACCCATTCTTGGCAGACCCAAATCCATTAACACTAAATCCGGTGGTGTTTGCTTTTCAAGAGCGTCAAAAAATTCAATACAAGAAGGGAAATCCTGACAGTTTTGAATATTTTCAGCTTTGTTTAAAACACGGGCCAATGTACGTCGATAATTAGAGTCATCTTCGACAATCCATATATTAATCATTTTTGCGTTACTCATTAGAAGTTTGATAACTATGTTTTGGCTCTTTTGCAAGCAGCTCAAGCGCAATTGCCAGAGTAATACAGACACCCGATTTGGGTTGTGTATCGATTTGTACCTGTGCGCCTATTTCTATTGCTCTTTCTGTTAAATTGTTTAAACCCCAGCCTTTATTAACCTGTGTGAGATCAAATCCACAGCCATTGTCTTTTACCTGAATCCACAATTGCTGATTTTTAATAGAAGCAGACATATCAAGTTGTGAAGCTTTAGCATGCCTTGCGCAATTGTGAATCACCTCTTTGAAAAACAGGGTTAAATGTCGTTTAACCGCTAATGAAACTTTAATATTTGGACAGTTTTGCGGCAATGATTTATTTAAAATCACACCACGTAATACTCTCTCGGCGCGTTCAAACAGAGAATTTAGCAAGACAGGCAGTGAAATGGCTTTTCCATCACTATGCCAAATCACTTCTCGCAAGGATGCATTTGCTTCTCTGGCCATCAGTGACAAATCATTTAACTCGTCAGAAATGGCAGAATCTGTATAACTCGCCGCTAACTCGTCTACTAATAATGTCATACTCCCCAAATTGCTGCCAACTTCGTCGTGAAGATCACGGTTAATGCGATTTCCTTGTTTTACCAGTAGTTGTTGTCGATGTGCGCGTTGTGCCAACAAAACCCCAGCAACCAGCAGCAATACCACCAATAATATGCAGGCCGCAATAATTTTTGCTAATAACCATTCCCAATAATCATGTGCTAAGGCCAATTCATTTTTAACCTCATTTAGCTGATAATCAAGTGGGCGTCGTTGTGCTAATCCCATTATCCAATCGCGCTCGGCAACTATTTCTCGCCCCCAGCTGATACCGTCAAACAACAAAGACAACTGTGCTTGATAGGCTGTCGGAAAGCCCTTTGCGCTGGCTTTGATTTCTGTGTTTATTAACTTACCTGTCGCATCATAAATGGCGATTTCGCCCAAACCTAAAATTCGATACTGGTTAATTTGCTGCAGCTCTGTCATTTTAATACGGATATAACGTGTCGGAATGGGATGATGGCGGACTGAAAAAAGAGTACCGAATTTGTCTCCGCGCGAAGTTGGTTTCATGGTGTTTGCGTCTTTAAAATCAAGCTTGTCAGATATCTCAACCTGAATATCGTCAGGAAAACCAAAATCAGGTAATAGAATGTCACTGCGTGCTTTTGCCGGCCAAAAATCAATACGACTGATATGCTGCACTCGGCCCAAATCAAGTTGAATTTCAACCTCTTCATCTAGTAATTGCTGTTTGGGAATAATCCGTAAATCTTGACTGCCTATAACCTGCTCTTTAATTGGAAAACCCAAACCTGTGTCTAAATCGGTTAAATAAGATACGTCCCACTTATCTGCCTGCTGATAACTGCTGGATACAAAAACCTGCGTTTGGTTTGAATGCGCTATATTTTCGAATATGCCGGTTTCATTGTCATATGCCCAAATAAAAATTTCACCTAAAGCAAAGTGCGTATTTGTTCTGCTTGTCGTATTTGTCCTGCTTGTATTGGGGACTGTTATTTTTAGCCGCGTCGATTTGCGGTCAATGTTGTTAAAAAATACAGGGTAAGCCCCCGGATCAGGAAAATCTTGTTCCATCCAGTTTATAATTTCTTCAAACTGACCTGTCATTGGCTTTTCAATTTCTATCTTAAAATTATCCGGAAATGCATAGCTTCCACCATAAGGTTTTAGCGGGTTAAAGGCCGGCACCAAAGCCATAGATTGAATGATAAAAGGCCGTTCAAAGGTAAATTCAATTTGATGAAACTGGGTATCCGCTAAACTTTGATGTAAGTTAATCGCAGAGTGATAACCTAGGCTATTATCTGAAATGATCGGACAGTGCCTAGGTAGTTGTTCGATCTTTTTTGTCAGTTGCCCGCTTAACTGCTCAAGCTGTTGAATTCTGCTCACAGGCCAACTGGATAATTTGATTGCAGATTGTGATTGCTGGAGCTGCCATTGCGAGATATTTTTAGGATCAACAGGTTCAGCCAAACTGAAAAAGCTGACGAACAACACCAATACAGCAAAAGCCAGCGGGCAGCCCATTGATAAACCTAAAAATACTCTACTCATTTTGCTATCTTAATTTAATGTTTTAACGGTATAAAAACTGAGTGCGTATCACCATCAGGCATCTTAATGCCTGCAGTCATTACCACGGGTTTACCGTTTTCTAAATATATTCCGGGCCGTTCAAAGCGATGCACTTCAACTAAGCGTCCATCAGTAGTTTTATAAGATTTGTCAGATACTTTATAGTGTTTCGCACGCTGCCAATTTAACCCGTCGGTAGATGTAATCATGCCCATATAGCCAAATGCATGATACAAAGAATAATAACGTTTACGCTCGGCATCATACCAAACTTCGGGATCTTCCGAATTATAGTCTTTAACAACAGGTTTTGGCTGCATTTTCCAAGGACCCAGCGGATGATCGGCTAGCAACACAGCTTGCATGCGTATAATCTCATCCCGCTTTTGGTCTGGTTGATCACCTCGGATAATCATCAAATATCCACCATCAGGCCGTTTGGTGACTGAAGTATTATTCGACATATTCGCAATTGGAAACTCGGGCTCAAATAATGGTTTATCAAATCGTTTCCAAGGACCTTCTACGCTATCAGCAACGGCAACACCGATACGCTGGTTTAACCGCATCATTCCTCTAAGGTTATCCGGCTTCCATCTTGAACGGCGTACTTCTTCCAGTTGAGCTGGTGTTAATTTCATGTCGCCCGAGTTCGTTGACATATAATAGAGGTAATATTTGCCATCAAATTTATATATTTTATGGCAATGCACTGTGTATTGATCCCAGTGACCATCTCCTCTGGCTTCTAACGCAACTTGAACATGTTCCCACGGTCCGGTTGGGCTGTCTGATACCGCTCGAGATACTCGCCCGTCCGTCAGCCAAGAGAAAAAGCCATGTTTTCTTGGCATTTGATCATAAAATAAGTGGTAACGGCCATCATCACCTTTAACGATACTTGAACCCCAATTATAGTATTCTTTGTCATAGAATATATTATCTTGCGAAACAGCCTGCATCGCTTCGGTTAAGTTGTAATTGTCTGTGCTTTTTATTTCGTTTGCTTGTATTGAAAGCGAGACGGCCATCAGCAGCATCGTTAAACATTGCAAAATAGTTTGCATAGAGATTAACTTAAAGTTTTTAGTTTTTTTCATCATTTGTAATTCCAGTTTAATAACTATTTAGCGCCTGTTAGCGTTGGTTAACATGCAAATTAACTCACTTCAGGTTGTTGTGCTGGCGTGATTTCCGGCCGTTCCTGTTCAGATTTTTCGTGCCGTTTACCAATATAAAAACCTAACAAACCCCACATTGCAGCGACGAACGCCCCCGTGATAATTTTTTCTGGCACGCTAAAACCTAAGTAGCCGTCGCCAATAAATGCAATTAACCAGATCCAAAACACATCCCCACCCCGATAAACGGCAATATCAATGATAGGTTTACTTTTAAACCGCGCCTCTTTGTCAACTCCGGTAAACAAAACCTCACGCGCGGGCCTGACAATCGCGTAGTTTCCGGCTCGGCGAACAACAACCAAGATCAACACAAACAAAATGGCCGGATTGGCACTGAGCAATAACATTAAACCAGCGACTGCGAATGGGACAAAAGACAAACTGGCCGAAATACCAAACTTTTGAAATATCCGGTTTGACACAAACAGCCCCAATAGAATGGTCAGTGTATTGGTCACTAACTCGAGACTGCCTAACATTTGCTTTCTTTCTGTGCGACTAAAGTCAGCCAAAACATCACTTTGAGTCGTATAAAAAAATGCACTTACGCCCGTTAGAAAAAAGATAAAACCCGCGATGCCTAATAACTTTTTATGCGTGATTAATTCTCTAATGCCGGTAAAAGGGTTGGCTTGCAATTGTTCGGATACAGCGACATTGGGGTTTGATGTTTGATGCAATGAATCAAAGTGACGATTCAAAATAGTGATAATAGGTAAACTTAACAAAAGTACGACACTGGTGACGACCAACACATTTTCAATGCTCATTGTTTCAGCCAGCAAAATGACACTGAGTGGGCCACAAATCGCGCCTGCACTTGCCCCTGTATTAATAAAACTAAATACGCGCTTACTTTGCAGTTTGCTGTAATGTTGCGAAACAAAACTCCAAAATACAGATATATGAAACAAACTAAATACACTGGTCCAAACGTAAAATACCTTGCCTAAAAACGATACATTTACCCCTAATTTATAGGCTGAAAAAATCAGCATAAAACTCAATGCAAATGCAACAAACACAGCCGGAACCAATTTTCTAATTGCCACTTTTGAAGCGCAGTAGTTGTAAATAAAAACGGCAATCGTTGCGAAAATAAAAGTGTAGGTCCACTGAGTCGCACGACTGACGTCCCCCCAGTCACTGGGTAATGCATCTCTTACCGGTTTTAAAATCATGTAAGAAGTCATCAGCAAAAAAATAAACAAGAACGAAAGCAAAGCCCCTTTCATTTCACAAGGTTCTATTTGTGTTAAACGGTTAAATAAACCTTTATTGCTTAGCTCTGGGTTTTGATCTGAGTTTTGATCTGGGTTTTGATCTGAGTTTTGATCTGGGTTTTGATCTGAGCTTTGAGTTGAATTTGGAATAGACATAGCATTACCACTTAATCGAAAAACCTGAATACCCAACGAAACTGCCGGTATCCTCCAGACTTAATCCAGTTATCACTTTGTGAGCTTTACCCATCGAAAAATCAGGTTGTAACTTGCCACTCTCACCACCCATGCGCGTTTTATTGTGTCCGGGTGCTAAAGCAATGACAGCGATTTGATAAGCTTTTAAGTCTTTAGAAAGATCAACTGTGATTTTATTAAGCGCAGTTTTAGTTGGATCATACGAATAGATACCGGGCACATTCGGTCTGTCTACTATCCCGCCATGAGAGGATATATTAACGACTTTTTTCACGTCGCTTTTAGCCAATAATAAATTCGGTAATAACGCGCGCGTCACCATGACAGGCCCAATCACATTAACATTGTAGGTATACAAAAAATCTTTTCGGGACGTATTTTTAAAAGATTCCAGCCCCCTATCTAAGCTCGCAATATAGCCAGCGTTATTGACAAGAATGTCGATAGGAACGCCTTTAAGGGATTGTGCTAAAGCCGCGATTGAATCGTCGTCGACCACATCAAGCTGCTCAACCTGAGCACCGGTATTTTTTAATTCGGCTGCTCTTTGTGGTTTTCGAGCCGTACCGATTACATGATAACCATCCGCGATAAAATGTTTGCTCAGCGCCAGACCCAATCCACGATTTGCACCGGTAATTAAGACTGTCCCTTTATTTTGATTTTGCCTGACTTGCTTGTTCGCTTCATTGCTATATGCAGCCGGCATATTGAGCAATGAAAAAGTGAATATAAGTTTAATAATGATATTTTTATACATGAGATTGAACCCCCAACATTGTTTACAAAAATCTATTAACAAAATTATATCGATAAAACAAAATTCGAATAGTCGGGTAAATCAACGACAAAATTAAATAAAAACTAAAAACTAAAAAATCGTGAATACAAGAGTGAATATAAAATTGAATGCAAGAGTGAATACAACAGCTGTTATGAAATGCAGAAAAGTCAGGTATGCAGAAATTTGCACAGTCTATTGTATCAGGCAGAATTTATTCAGGTGTCTCTAAATGGTTTGGATTATTTAATCTGGCTTACAAGCAAAACATGCTCTATTTTTTGTTTTTTGCCACTCCACACGTATTTGTAGTGACCACTTTGTACTGGGATAGTGACTGTTTTAGGTTTAAATGCGGCAACACATTCTCCTCCTTTATCACGCACACTGTTGTACAACAAACCGTGACTCCCCATGGCTCTGAGTTCTTTCGCAAAACTTTGTGGTGCACTGTAATCGTCGGTATGTAGATAAGAAAATGCTTCCCCTCTAATATCATGTAAAGCCAAAGCGACCTTATTCACGTAACAGCGCATCGTCAGTTCAGTGTCTGGCTCTTTGGTCGCCCTTAAAAACTTTTCACGATGATAAATAGTTTCCGCAAAAGCGGTATTTAAATCACGAGCGCCGTAATAAACCCCGTACGTTTTACCATCTGAAAAGCGGCTGGCCACAGATATATGGGTGAAGGCTGCCATTACCGGCGTTGAGCCTGCCCCACATATTCGCTCCTCTGCAGGAACCCGTGCCAGATCACCCACTTCTTCGCGCAATCTATCATTGGTTAATGCTTCTATCGCCCACACTATTTCCAATTCTTCTGGCTCAGCAACATTTTCAAACAAATCGATTGGCGGGAAATGACTCGGCACCAGCCTGTATAATTTATCCCAATCAGGCAGTAACGTTTTAACCGCGTTGTGCATCTAAATATCTCCGCAGATCAATTAAATGAACCATGCTGCCTTTGAGTATAAAAGATAATGCAGACTCACCATTAAAAGCGGTATTGGGTTTATGCGGCCAGGCGTCTGCCTGTTCCCGAGTGGGAAATAAAATACCGAGCGCTTTATAAATGCCCATTATGTATGAAATGCGCTCTAAGGTATCTGCTGAAAGACTTGATATTTTACCTTTTTTCCAGTTGTAAAAAGTGGACTCGGCGGGTTTGCCAAGCAAGGTAATTTGATCTTTTGCGCGAACATGCCAAGCGTCCATGATGTTAAAAAAGACAGAAAGTGCAACTTGCGCGGTTTTTTCCGGATTTTGCGCCAACACATGTTTTTTTAATGCAGACATGATTTCACCCCATTAAATAATGCCTAATCACAGAATACTCCACAAATAAAGAACATTCAAATAAAACACCAAAAATGGAGCACTTTAGATTGCGGAAAATAGAAGGTCGTCTAATGCACTTTACATGCGCTACTTTGCATTAGCTACTTTGCATAAAGCATTAAGTAAGTAGAGCAAGGCTGAAAATTAATTCGCTTTCGGGCATTTTGCTGTATCAACATCTATGGCAGCAACCTGCTTACCCGTTTGATCAAAATAGGTATACGAAACCACAACTTTATTATTAACAAAATAAACCATGTCACGGTTAGTACAAGTGTTGTTGGTCACCTGCTCTGTCATAATATCGGTAAACGTTTCAACATCTAAATTTTCAACTGCATAATTTACCAATGTGTACTTATAGACAAAACGATTTTGATAAGCAAATGAGCTATCTAAACGTGTTTCACTATCGACCATTAATGGCGTTGTTTGATTTAGCTCATTAGCAGCCTCTCTGAGCTCTTTTTGCAGATCTGCATAAGGGTTTTCCGGTGTGCTTTGGCAAGCACTTAATGCCAATATACAAAAAGTAGCAGAAGTCAGGTTTAATATCGTTTTCAAAGCCATTCCTTAGTAATTATTGTTAATGTTTAAACGGCTACTATAAAAACTAATCAGAATTTCGGCAAGTATTATGCAAATTGGTTAGAAATTTTGTAAACCGGAAGAAAAATGCATTCTAAGTTCAGGCGTGATCATCACAGCCTGATAATCAGGCATTGATTCAATCAAGTGCATACCCGCTTTTAAGCCCAAAACAAACAGAGTTGTTGACAGCGCATCTGTCATAACCGCATCTGACCCAATCACAGATACACTGACCAAACCGTTGGCTGAATGACCCGTTTTAGGATTAAGGATATGATGTACCCGCTCGCCGTTTTGTATAAAGTATCGCTCGTAATCACCAGAGGTTGATATGGCTTCATTTTTTAAAGGGAGCAACACGGCTTGTTTATTCTTTGCTCTGGGGTGTTGAATAGCCACCGTCCATTCACGCCCTTGTTTATCACCCAATAACTGAGTATCACCACCGGCGCTGATCAAAGCGCTGGTCACGCCCTGCTGTTTTAAAATAGCAATACAGTGTTTAACTGCATACCCTTTGGCAATACCGCCTAAATCAATTTTAATATTGGGGTTTAAAAAGCGAACCGTTTTTGTTGTATTATCTAACTGAATACTTTGGTAGTTTATTGAGGGTAAGTATTGTTGGATCTGCTGTTGGAGAGGTCTTTTTTTTGCTCGATAGTCGTACATAAATCCGACACTGGCAAATGAAATATCAAAAGCACCTTGGCTAATATTTGCAACTTCTTGTGCTTTTATCAGCAACTGAAACAATTCAACGTTTGTTTCTATCGCTTGTTGATACGCCAGCCGGTTAATACGGCTAAGTTCGCTGTTGGGTTTGTAAGGACTCATAGATTGCTCAATACGAGTCATTTCATCTTTTACCTGCTGAATAAGTTGTTGCGCTCTTTTAGTATCCTGATGCCACAATTCGACTTGTGCCGTTGTGCCCATCACAGCAAAACTTTCGGTATGCCAATTAGCATAACTTAAACCGCTACAACCAACAGAGAACCCCAACAAACTTAACCACAGATAAATAGATTTCATTCTTGTTTTTTGCCAAGCACGACATACAACAAACTAGAAACTTCCGTTGTCATCAGCTTTTTATCGGCATACTGCATGCAAATATCCAAGGGTAGAGCTTGTGCATTTTGAATTATCTCAAGTTGGCTGATAACGGCGCCTTGGCTGACAAAAGCCGCAATTGAATCGCAACTGACATAACTTCGATGCGGGTTTTCGAGTGCGCCACATATTTCAGGTGGTAGGTTCCAATGCTCAGCAATACTCCAGACTAAGTTAACTGAACGTTGCTGTATAAGTTGTTTAATAAATTTTGTACTGGGTATCTCTTTTACGTTAGATGCTGTAAATGCGTCAACAATCAGGTTAAAAATAACCATTTTTCCAAGCTGATTGATCATCCCTGCTATAAATGCCACGTTTGCATCTTCAGCGTCGGTTTCTTCCATTGCGATTTTTCTTGCATACAGCGCAGAGTGCTGCGCATGCGACCAGATATTTTCACCAAATGCCTGATAATGCGCTGCTTTATGTGTACAAAACTGCTTAATAAAACTCATTAAGACAGCTTCTTTAATACCATCACTGCCCAATTGGACAAACGCACTTTTTAGACTGACAACATCTTTCTCAGAACGTTTGTACATAGGGCTATTTGCAGTTGCAATTATTGAGCTGACGACGGCAGGTTCCTGACGAATTAAAACCAATAGCTTTTGAATATCAAAATCATCAGAACTCATCATAGAGATCATACTGGCCACTGAATGCGGCATGACTGGCAATTCATTAACAATCAGCTCAGGTTGCTCCAATACAGTTTCTATTTGCGCGGCGACAGCACTTTCAATCGCTTTAACTTTTGCTCCACTCCCTTTATCTTTGCTTCCTAACAAAACATTATAAAATGCATCATCTATTTGCAATTGGAGCTGGTCCACCATCGAGTGTTCTTGTTCGTCAACCTGTTTGTTTCTGCCGCCCAAGATTAACTCACCAGAGGTAGACTTTATATTGGATAAAACTTGCTTAAATAATCGAATGAACATGAAAACCTTTTATATTACCTACAACGAATTGTCTTGTTATTGTATTTTAGCCAATTTGTTTTTGTGCAAATCGTTCATAAATTAAATTTAAGTTTAAAACAATCCCAAAATCTTGCTGAATATTTTGGCAAAACACACGCTCAGATTGTGCGTAATTTATAAAAAACTCAGTTACGGAATTAATTTTTCCGCCTTGTCCTTTTGCATTTAACCAATAATGCCCAGGATTTATTTGTCGGCCAGCTAATTTTTGACAGTACTCAAGCTCACATGGCAAAAGCGCCCGGTTATTAAAATAAACCTTGGTTGTACTGTTAAAAGCAGAACTGAGTAGATTGTATTTTAACAATCCAGCAGGTGCCTTACCTTTAGCGGCTTGCTTTTCAAGCCCCCATAAACCGGATATAGGATCATACCAATAACGGCCAGACTGTATATCGTAGCCTAAAGCCATCTCAATATGCTCAATTTGTGTTTGCGATAATTCTATTTCGTTGACCACCACTTGTTTGGCGTGAGCGGTAAAATTAAAAATAGCTAAGAATAGGATAACGAACAGTTTTAAATACTTCATTAGGAATACCTCGAATGCGCCTAAAAGAATACAAAATAAGAATAGAAAAGAATTAGGAAGTGAAAAAGAACTGACATAAAGTCATTTGCTCAGTACCAATTTAAGCCTGAGCGCATGACAATTCAATGTATCTATTAGACGATTATCGTTTAAACACCTATCTAGTGGGAATAATAAACGGCTGTGGAACGGGCGCTAACGCATCAAAAATTGCACTTGAATAGTCGCTTGAATTTCAGTTTGTCCCGGCTGACTGAGTTTGGCATCACTCATCATCCGCATTTCTGCTACGCCACTGAAGGGACGAAACCCACCCTGTTCATTGACCGTCACGACTTTATCGATGCTGCGACCTGCGGCTCTGGCGATTAACTTAGCTTTTTCTTTTGCAGCGGTTATCGCCTTTTGCAGAGCATCCAAATAAAGCTGATATTGATCTGACACCTGAGTTTGAATTTGCCCTACGCGAGTCACCCCCAATGACAGTGATTTATCGATAATCTCATCAAAACTTTCCCAGTTTTTAATTTCAACCACTATGGTGCGTGTCACCTTAAAGCCATCCTGAATAGCTTTGTGGTTTTCATGATGGTAAACCGGGCGAATATCGAGTTGATAGCTACTGATATCCTGTTCTGCAACACCTTCTTTAATTAACCTTTCAATTACTTTTTTTGTGCTGGCATCCACCCAGTTTTTAGCCTGACTCACACTTTTGTTTTCTTGCTCTATATACAAATTAACACTGATTTTATCGGCAATTGCATTGACACTGCCCACAGCATCTACGGTAATTAAATCTCTGTGAATGGTATTTTCGGCACTACAGGCACAAACGAACAATAATAAAAAACAACCTAATACTCTATGCATGTGATATTCCTTTTAACTTTACAAACTTACGCAAAAAACAAGTAACAGACAAACACCGCAGCGCTTAACCCTGCAGCATCAGCGACTAATCCGCACCCTATTGCATGTCGGGTGTAACGAATCCCGACACTACCAAAATAAACCGCTAAAACATAAAAAGTTGTTTCCGTTGAGCCTTGCATAACTGAAGAAAGCCGACCGGCAAACGAATCGGCCCCATAAGTATTCATCGTCTCGACCATCATGGCACGTGCACCACTGCCTGAAAGTGGCTTTAAAAATGCTGTTGGCAGAGCGTCGACAAAAGCGGTGTCAAAAGCCAACAAAATACAGATATAGCGGATACTATCCAATAAGCCCTGTAACAAACCACTTGAGCGCAGCAATGAGATGGCTATCAACATGGCTAATAAATACGGGATAATTTTAACTGCAATTTCAAACCCTTCTTTAGCGCCTTCGACGAAATGCTGATACGCCTCAACTTTTTTGATGCTAGCAACGAATAATACTAAACAGACAAAAGACAAAATTAAAAAGTTCGCCCAAAAGCCCGATAAATTCGCCAACTCTTCTGCGCTTAATTGAAGCATATAAATCATACTGGTGCTAAGCAGGGTTACAAATAACAACAAAGGAACTAAAAAAGCGGTTTTTAATAAATTAATTTTTTGTATCAGTGCAACGGTAAAAATCCCCACCAGGGTCGATGCAAAAGTAGCCAATAAAATTGGCAAAAACACATCGGTCGGAGCTGCAGCGCCGGCTTGTGCCCGGTACATAAAAACGGTCACCGGAAAAATAGTTACCGAAGAGGTATTGAGCACTAAAAACATAATTTGAGCATCACTTGCAGTGTCTTTTTGTGGGTTAATTTGTTGCAAGGATTGCATTGCTTTTAATCCAAGAGGCGTCGCCGCGTTATCGAGCCCCATCGCATTCGCCGCCAGATTCATCGACATATGCCCCATTGCTGGGTGATTTTTTGCAACTGAGGGCATTAAACAATGAAAAACTGGACTTAATAGTTGAGATAACCTATCAATTAAACCAGATTGCTCTGCAACACGACTGATCCCCAGCCAAAATGCTAAAATGCCGATCAAGCCCAAAGAAATTTCAACACTAAGCTCAGCCATTGCAAACAAAGCTTGCATCATAGTGCTGTAAATTTGTGTATTGGCTAAAAAAACAGCTTGATAGCCGGCATACAAAAACGCACTAAAAATAAATCCGAGCCAAATACGATTAAGCAATGATGCACTCCATTCAATAGCCTGATATATTTACAATTTAACTAAGACTATATGAAAGCCTGCCGTGAACAAAGCCTTACTGCCTGAAAATTTTATCAATTTTATAAAACCAGCGCTGCCTGCGCACCTGTCATTGCAGGACTTTATTGATATCAGTGCGCAACCTTTGCGCAAAAGTATACGTATTAATACCCTAAAAACGGACGTAAAAACCTTTGTTGAAAAAGCGCAGCAAAAAGGCTGGCAATTAGAAACAATCCCTTGGTGCGAAACGGGCTTTTGGATAACGCGCCCGGAAGCTGAAGAAAATAGAATTGGCTTAGGTAATACACTTGAACATTTAACCGGTCAGTTTTACATTCAGGAGGCCAGCTCAATGCTGCCACCTCAAGCGCTGATGTTGCAAAATACGCGCCCGGAAATATGCCTTGATGTGGCCGCTGCGCCAGGCTCAAAAACCACGCAAATAGCAGCTTTGATGAAAAATAACGGTATATTAATCGCCAATGAATTTTCATCCAGCCGGGCTAAAGGCTTGTTTGGCAATATTCAACGATGTGCGGTTAGCAATACGGCGTTAACCCATCTAGATGGCCGAATGTTTATTCATTTACCTGAAACCTTCGATGCTATTTTATTAGATGCACCTTGCTCTGGTGAAGGCACTGTGCGTAAAGATCCTGATGCGATGAAAAACTGGAGTGAACAAAGTGTTCATGACATAGCAAAAGTACAAAAAGACCTAATAGAAGCGGCTTTTCACGCGCTAAAACCCAATGGCACGTTAATCTATTCAACTTGTACACTAAACCCAATTGAAAATCAGCAAGTTTGTCAGTGGTTGGCAAGCACACACCCTGAAGCTGTTGAATTTGAACCTTTAGCTGATTTGTTTCCGGGAGCGGAAAACTGCATCACTGAAGCCGGTTTTTTACACGTCTGGCCACAAATATACAATTCTGAAGGTTTTTTTGTCGCCAGAATCCGAAAAACGCAATCAGTGTCACATCAACTGGACAATCCATTTTCGCGGTTAGGTAAATTTCCGTATACGCATGTTAGTAAAAAATTGGGTGCACAATTTGTAGAGTACTTGCACCAGCAATTTGGTATTCAAGATTTTGATTTGTCGAGTTGCTACCAAAGAAACCAAGCTATTTGGTATTTTCCCCCACAGATTGAAAAACTCATCGGCAAAGTTAAATTTGCCCGAGTTGGGGTAAAACTGGCAGAACTCGCTAAACATGGTTTTAAATTAGATCATTCTTTGGCGGTTAATTTTGCTCATTTGTTTACTCGGCAAAAAGTTAATGTGAACAAACTACAAGCACAAAATTATTTACGTGGGCAAGATATAGATTTTGACTGCAGCGAATTGCAAAAAGGTGAAGTTTTGATCACAACTGACGACCAGGCTTTAGGATTTGCAAAAAAGCTGCCCGACCGCTTAAAAAACCAGTTGCCCAGAGAATTAGTTCGGGACAACGTATCGTTTTAACACCTCTGTTCATTAAAAATTAAAGCGATTTATCCAAACCTACCGCACATACCTTTGCGTGCATACCATCGCGTGCATACCTTGGCGCAGGTATGGATATAACATTCAGTTATAAAAAAAATCTGTTAGAAGCATTTTAATCCATACAAATTAGAATAATAGACTAGAATTTAAATTACTAAGCTTGAGTGTCATTGCAGTGTGCACTAAGTCTAGTTAGCGCAAAAAGGCTCAATCCCGTTGAGCCCTTCCCCTGTACCCGGACAAGCCTATTGTCCGGGCTTTTTTATGACCTACCAGCCCCTTGCATATTGATGATTTTAGACACGCCTTATTGTCAAACGTTATTATTTTTACGGTATGCCGCCTTTAATCTAACATAAAGCGTACGATTCACTTTTGCGACCAAACGCCCTTCTAGATCAACCACATTAAATTGAAACTTTGGGAAGTATTTTTCGCCATGCTGGGTATTTAATAAAATATCATCTAGTACACTTTGAGATAAATGCGCTGTTGCAATTAACTTTGTGTGCCCTGGATAAACATAATCAATTTCAGCAGACTTGTCCCAAACATGATATTTATGACCCAAATTAGCCATCAGTAGTAAGCTATATACAGGATCTGTCATACTGTAAATACTGCCACCAAATTGAGTCCGGTTTGCATTTAAAGTTAAGCGTGAATGTTTTAACTCAACTTTTAAATATCGGTAGTCATTTGCCAGCTCACTAATCTTAATGCCACTGAATAAAAATGGCGGCCACAAGTTAAGCCCGGTTTTTATCAGGCGCGGATACTTAAACATTTTGTCCATATACGCAGTTTTACGACCTATTTGTGAAATAAATGGATAAATTTTGCAGATATTCTAAATTAAACTTTAAATTTGGGTCGTGCCTTATATAATCAACACCAAATCCATAAGCATACATTATTATGTCTGAGCAAAATACCGAACTTAAAAAAGCGGGTTTGAAAGTTACCTTACCCCGTATAAAAATATTAGAAATCTTGCAACAACCAGAAAATCAGCATATTAGTGCTGAGGATCTGTATAAGCTTTTATTAGAACTTGGTGAAGAAATCGGTTTGGCAACCGTTTACCGAGTGCTAAACCAATTTGATGATGCTGGTATCGTTAACCGCCATCACTTTGAAGGTGGTAAATCTGTATTTGAATTAAGCCAGAAGAAGCATCACGATCACTTGGTTTGCTTAAAATGTGGAAAAGTAGTTGAATTCATCGATGATGTGATTGAAGACAGGCAAGATCAAGTCGCTGAGTCTCACGGCATGAAACTAACCAACCACAGCTTGTATTTATACGGCTATTGTCTGGATACTGAAAAATGCGGCAATGAAGGTTAATTAACACCTTCATTTTTTGTCATGCTTTAATTGGCAACGAAAACAAATATAACTTTCGGCAGTGTGAAAAGGTAAAGGGACAAACTAAAGTAATACTGCAAGATTAAGAATAGAAAAAAAGGCCGGATTATATCCGGCCTTTTTTGTATCCATCGTTCATTACTTCACTTTTGATTGACTATAACAAACCAAGTCTGCTTAGCTCTTTTTCTGCAATTTTGGCTGGCAATGGAATATAGCCGTCTTTCTCAACGATATGCTGACCTGACTGCGACAGTACCATTTTCAAAAATTCAGCCGTTAGCGGATCTAATGGTTTATTAGGATGTTTATTGATATAAACATATAAGAATCTAGACAAGGGATACTTGCCCGCGACCGCATTTTCCATTGTTGCATCGACATAGTCAGTACCACTGCGTGCTAACGGAACCGCTTTTACGCCCGAAGTACGATAACCAATACCTGAGTAACCAATGGCATTTAGTGAAGAAGAAACTGATTGCACAACGGATGCTGAACCGGGCTGTTCGTTCACGTTATTTTTAAAATCGCCTTTACACAAAGCCACTGATTTAAAATAACCATAGGTACCCGATACCGAGTTGCGACCAAATAACTGGACGTCTTTGCGCGTCCAAGAATCTGTTAAACCTAAATCACCCCAACGTTTAACATCACTATCTGCTCCACACTTGAGTGTTGAAGAAAAAATGGCATCAACCTGCTGAATATTTAACCCTTCAATTGGGTTATCTTTGTTTACAAAGACCGCAAGCGCGTCAATTGCGACACGAACACCGGTTGGCTTGTAACCAAACCGCTCTTCAAAAGATTCAATTTCTTTTGATTTCATTTTACGACTCATTGGCCCAAACTGAGCAGTGCCTTCAGTCAAAGCAGGTGGTGCAGTTGAAGAGCCTGCAGCCTGAACTTGGATTGTAATGTTTGGATAAATTCTCTTGTACTCTTCTGCCCAGAACGTCATCATATTAGCTAACGTATCAGAACCTACAGATGAAATTTTGCCTGAAACTCCACTGGTTTTCTGGTACTCAGGAAGCGCTTTGTCTAATGCTACAGCACTTGTGCTTACTAAGATGCTAGCGGCAAAACCTAAAGCACCTGCTATCTTTTTTAATGTCATTTACAGCTCCAATCACTTTGTATGCTTTTTCATTGCTTGACATGTTATGACATTTTTATGTCACAAATATGACAAAACTTAGAAAATCCAATTAATGTAAAAATAATTTTAAATGTATTTATTTTCAGGTATAAAAAAACCTCCACGATGGAGGCCTTCTACTGACAAGCTCGACTTTTAGAATTTATGTTCCATACCAACTGCTAAAGTCTGCACATCCACTAGCGCTTTATCTTCATCCGCAAGCCATGCATAAAGCTTAGTGCTTTTACCTAATTTATAATCAACACCAATTGAAATAGTACTTAAATCACCTGCAATCATTTCGTCTATTGTTTGGTACTGAATTTTAAACGTTGCAGCATCAAGCGCATAAGCTGCATTAACCACAAACCCACTTTCGTCTTCTGCACCTTCTGCTTTTTGGCGCTGTAAAATAGCACCCAGCTTAAAACTACCCAATTTAGTTTGCGCAACCAAACGCACCCTATCGCCGCCCTTCACATTATTATCAAATGCCAAGGCTGCATAAACAGAACCCTTTTTAAATTTACTGTCACCATACATTAAAGCTGCTGACAAACCAGCACTATCCAACTGATCTTTATCGCTTTCTTCATGTGTTATATAAGTCGCACCAACAGTAAAATCACTAAATTTAGGCGAGATGTAAGTCACTGAATCGTTTGTTCGAACTTCACCACTAAATAAATGTTTAATATCTCCATTGAAATCGTTAAATAAATCCACTTTACCTTGTGCAAGCTTAAGTGCAGTGTCCATCCGCCCCAAACGGACTTGACCAAAGCCCCCCTTTAAGCCGACGTATTGGTTACGTGCGGTAACATTTTTCTCTTTTGACTCATCTGCAAAATCAACACCAAATTCTGCTTGATAGATCGCTGACAATCCGTTATCTAAAGCTAACTCACCTTTCACACCAAAACGAGAGGCATTACTTTTCAAATCAGTTGAAGTTTCCTGCGCATCAGCATACTGCAAGCTAATATTAGCTTTGCCATATACAGTAAGCGGCTCAGACGAATGCGCTGTAAAGGCAGCACTCAATAACGCAATAGAAACTAACGGTTTTGTAACAGTAGACATGGAAAAATTCCTATAAATAGGTTGAATTACCTTTATTGAGCGTAATCTGTCAGCGCCAAATTTCAAGGTAAAACACAACAAGTTGTAATTTCAATTAAGGTATGGGGAACATTATATGAATTTATTATTACACTTTTATTTCAACGTAAATATTTATGAAATAAAAATTTCATCAAAATGAAATCAACAAGAAATATTAGTGAGGTAGCAATAAAATAAACAAGAGATTTTAAATAGGGGGATTAATAAGAAAAAAGCGCCAAAAACAGCTATTTCGGCGCTCCACTAACCTGTTATATAGGATAAATGCAGTTTATCAATTTCTAGAGGCCAAAACGGCTTCTATTTTATCTGACGCTGTATGTCTGACATCTTTGCCTTTGATTAAATAAATCACATGTTCACTGATATTTTGACACCTGTCTCCGATTCTCTCCAGCGAGCGAGTCGCCCACATCACATCCATAATTCGCGGAATCGCACGGGGGTCTTCCATCATGTAAGTCATCAACTGACGTGTGATGGCCTCATAGGATTTATCGATCTTGCTGTCCATTTTATAGACTTCATACGCTGCGGCACTATCCATTCGAGCCAGCGAATCAAGCACAGCCTTAAACATGTTTAAAACTTGCTGTCCCATATGGTCTAAGTCAACCAAAAATTGGCGTTCGTCTTTTTTAAAGTGCTCTTGAGCTGCTTTAACCATACGACAAGTTTCATCACCAATACGCTCAAGGTCCGCTATAATTTTTGCAATAGCTAAAATCATTCGCAGATCAACTGCCGCAGGTTGGCGCTTAGCAATAACTCGCGCGCACTCTTCGTCTATTAACAACTCGTAAGCATTGATACGTTCGTCTTCGGCAATAATTTTTTGTGCTAATTTTGAGTCAAAATTACTGATAGCATCCAGTGCTTGACTGATTTGCTGCTCGACAATACCGCCCATGTCTAACACATGGCTCAGCATATCTTCTAATTCTTTATTAAATTGGCCAGATATATGTTTATCTATCTTTAAATCCATCACTTTACCCTTTTTAAACCGCGCTATTTATTTATATTAAAGTCTAGTACAGATTAGCCGTAACGACCGGTAATATAATCTTCGGTTTTCTTCTTGGTAGGTGTAGTAAATAACTGATTTGTGTCGGAATACTCAATCAATTCCCCCATAAACATAAACGCAGCATAATTTGAAACCCGCGCCGCTTGTTGCATATTGTGCGTTACAATAACCACGGTGTAGGTCTCTTTTAAATCATTTATTAACTCTTCAATGGTCAAAGTTGAAATAGGGTCCAACGCAGAAGTAGGTTCGTCCAACAATAACACTTTGGGTTCAATAGCGATTGCTCGCGCGATGACCAAACGTTGCTGCTGACCACCTGACAAACCAAATGCACTATCGTTTAACCGATCTTTGACTTCTTCCCAAAGCGCAGCTTTACGTAATGAAGTTTCTACTATTTCATCTAGACGACGTTTGTCATTTACACCTTGAATACGTAACCCATATACTACATTTTCGTATATCGATTTAGGAAATGGGTTTGGTCTTTGAAAGACCATTCCAACATTTTGCCGTAGGCTGGCAACATCGACATCTTTGTCGTAAATATTTTTGCCTTCTAATAATATTTGTCCTTCCACCCGGCAAATATCTACCAAATCATTCATTCTGTTAATACAGCGCAATAAAGTAGATTTACCGCAACCAGACGGTCCTATAAAAGCGGTTACTTTACCTTTGGGTATTTTCATATCAATGTTGTACAACGCCTGCTTTTTGCCGTAGTACAGGTTCAATTCTTTCATTTCTAACGCGGTTTGCTCTGGCGTTAATTCTAATGGAGAAATGGCGTTATTTATTTTTGCAACTTCAGGAGACAATGAAATCATCTGTCATAAACCTTTTTAACTATTAATGTTCAAGCGACTTATATTTTTCGCGTAAATGGTTACGAATGCCGATGGCTGTAATATTTAATGCAATAATTACAGTGACCAATAAAAATGCAGTCGCATATACGAGCGGACGAGCCGCTTCAACATTTGGACTTTGGAAACCAACATCATATATGTGGAAACCCAAGTGCATAAATTTTCTATCTACGTGGACAAACGGAAAGTTGCCATCAATAGGTAATGTAGGTGCCATCTTAACCACACCAACAAGCATTAAAGGTGCTACTTCACCTGCCGCACGTGCAACAGCTAATATTAAACCTGTCATAATGGCAGGGCTTGCCATTGGAATGATAATACGCCATAAAGTTTCGGCTTTAGTAGCACCTAACGCTAAACTACCCTGACGCAGTGAACTTGGAATACGTGACATCCCTTCTTCGGTTGAAACAATAACCACGGGTAATGTTAAAATCGCTAGGGTTAACGCGGACCAAATCACACCGGGTGTACCAAATGTTGGGTTTGGCAGCGCTTCGGGGTAAAACAATTGGTCAATACTGCCACCTGCCATATAGACGAAAAAGCCTAAACCGAACACGCCATAAACAATCGACGGTACACCCGCCAAGTTAATCACGGCGATGCGAATGACTTTAGTCACTGCATTTTTAGCGGCATATTCATGCAAATAGATGGCTGCGATAACGCCAAATGGTGTCACGATAACCGCCATCAGCATGACCATAAAGACAGTACCAAAAATTGCAGGGAACACCCCACCTTCGGTATTAGCTTCGCGCGGGTCATCCGTTACAAACTTACCTAACTGAACAAAAAAGCGACCGGTTTTATCCAGTGTACTCATATCATTTGGAAAATGGACATCCAATACATCGGCAATGCGCAGCGTAACCAATTTATCGCGCATATCACGCACAACAACCTCATCTCGATCCAGTGCTTTTCTTAATTGAAATAGCTCTTTTTCATAAACAGAGTATTGTTCCTTTAGCTGCTCTTTTTCTGCTTCAAACTGGGCGATGATTTCCGCCGTCAATTCACCTTTTAGCTCTAAACTTTTTTGCTCTAAGCGAATACGCTCTAAACGGTAATTGATTGAACCTATTTCACCATTTTGCAAGTCAACTGCTTTGTCTGCCAGATCAACAGCACGTTCAATTAAAACGGTCAACTGCTCATTATCAACCGGCTGACCATCTTTAATGACTTGCTCAACAAAGCCATAAAAATTACCGTTGCGTGAACGTTCAAATACCGCGATACCGGGTGTCTTTTCGGTTGCATTTATGTCTGTTTGCAAAATCCAACGAAAATCTAAATCAACATATTCCCGATTACCGGTTTTTACCAAAATCCGTTCAACCGTTTCGCCTTGATGACCTTTTAAATCAACGCCCATATTGAGCAGTCGTTTACTAGGTACCTGTTCACGGTCATATATTTCACCGATAACAACTTGTTGGGTATCCCCTTGGCGGACATCGAATTGATAGATATCAGCGGGCCAAAAATAACTTAACCCGCGCCATGCAATCATGGCCAACAAGCCAATAACCGAGATTAAACTTATACTTACAGCCCCAGCGGTCATCCAAATCCACGGGGAGCCTGATTTAAACCAATCTTTCATTAAAATTATCCCGCCGTTTATAGTGAGCTATATTTGTCGCGTAATCGCTGGCGAACAAATTCTGCAATCGTGTTAAAAATAAAGGTGAAGATAAACAATACAAACGCTGCCAAAAACAAAATGCGATAGTGTGTACTGCCTACTTCAGACTCTGGCATTTCCACTGCAATATTTGCAGATAAGGTGCGCATGCCTTGAAAGACAGACCAATCCATAATTGGCGTATTGCCGGTTGCCATTAACACAATCATGGTTTCACCAACAGCACGCCCAAGCCCCATCATCACAGCCGAGAAAATACCTGGGCTCGCTGTTAACAACACAACCCTAACTAAGGTCTGCCATTGGCTTGCACCGAGCGCGAGAGAACCGTGCGACAAATGTTTGGGTACTGAAAAAACAGCATCTTCAGCTATTGAAAATATAGTTGGAATCACGGCAAACCCCATTGCAATACCAACCACTAGTGAGTTCCGCTGGTCAAATGAAATACCTAGCTCATCAGTGATATATAAACGTACATCACCATCAAAGAAAATATCGTTCAGCCATGGACTCAGCTCAATCAGACTATAACCAACCAATATGATAACGGGCACAAGCAGCAATGAATCCATGCCTTGAGGTAATCGGTTTAGTAAAGGCTTAGGTAAGTTATGCCACATAAAAGCAAACGCGATAATACATATAGGCAGTAAGATAATTAAAATGGCAATTGCCGCTAAATGCTCTTCGATCAATGGCGCTAGCCAAAGGCCGGCCAAAAAGCCCAAAATAACAGTCGGCAATGCTTCCATAATTTCAACGGTTGGTTTGACCACTGTACGAATCTTTGCAGGCATAAAATACGCAGTGTATATTGCGGCCGCCAAAGCAATGGGTACAGAAAACAGCATCGCA
The DNA here is from genome assembly GCF_007289895.1 of Catenovulum sediminis. Lineage (GTDB taxonomy): Bacteria > Pseudomonadota > Gammaproteobacteria > Enterobacterales > Alteromonadaceae > Catenovulum > Catenovulum sediminis. The sequence goes on from NZ_CP041660.1 coordinate 28,078, forward strand.
TAAAACGCCGCTTTGATGGTCCCGAAGGTAATCGGCACCAAGCTGAATTTAGGCTCAAAATCGTCCGAAGCCGAAGTGGATTGCCATACATAGTCTGGCTCTGAATAACCTTCATACCAGGTTTCTTGCCACAATGCAGACCAAGTGACTTCAGGGTGTTCATTTTCTACATCAAATAGTTCCAATCCCTGCTGAGTTTGCACTAAGTATGCATCGGCTCTTGGCGACGAAGCCATTTTTTCAATTTTTTGATCTAAAATTTGATCTTCATATAAGCTGGCGTTGCTGGTGGTAAAATATATGTCGATAAAACCAGTTGATGAAGTGACTGCAAAACTACGTCTAAAAAATTCGGGGTAAATTCCTTGTATGTCCTTATTTGAGTTTTGAAAACTTCGGATTTTGGTAAATTCACGACCGGTTTCACTATTTACTTCAAACCACTGACAAATCTTACCACTGTCATCCGCTATAATGATTGAACTTGCACCTGCCAACAAACTGCTGGCAGTAATTTTTCGATCATGCGGAACCACTCGAGTTTTAGAAACCAGTTTGATTTTGTTAGCAAAACGAATGTTAAATACATATAACTCACCATTTTGCAGTAACAACGCGCGCGACAAATCAGCAGTAACATGAATATCATCTACTTTACCGCTGATAATAGGTAACTCGATCGTTTCTTGATACCACTCTGTTTCATCTGTCATGAAATTGAGCTCACCCCGTAAACTGGTAAACTTAACTGCGGAACTCTCTTTGGTTTGATAGACCAATGCAGCTCGGTCTGCCTCAGGAGTCACGGCAAATGCCATTTTCTCAATCGCACGAGTATTGCTGACCTCAATCCCATCTTGACCAAATGGATAACTGATTTTTGGCGTAATTTGCCGTCGGTTGTTGGCAAAACCTACCTTAAATTGGGGTTTTACAATAACGATCTTGTTGTCATCATAGGCAAACGCATATTGTTTTAGATGCGGCATACTAGCCGCAAAAGCACTATAAGGTTTGCCGTTTCGGATGACATAAGATTTGATCAAATCTGTCTTATTTGGGCCGTACAGTTGATAATACTCAAGTGCAGGCTGACTGGTAAATCGATACGCAGTTTCAACATGATCGTCAGTCCCGAGTGCCAATGTCTGGAATTTATCTTCCAGCACTATCGACAACTTAGGCTCTACTGTAACGCCGTCAAATATAGGTTTAACAACATACAGCAGATAGAAAAAGATCATAAGCAAAGCAACCAAAACCATAATGCCGCCCGTTGCGACACCATATTTAGCCAATTGGTCTTTCAGCTTACGAATTGTATTCGGCTTGTTTGATAGTGTATTAGATTGATGCATGAAACGTCTTTATCTGGTTAATCTGCGCGAAGTATATGATACTTTTATGACACTTGTGTTACAGAGATGACATAAAAGTCCGATTTTAAAGTGTACTTTTACTACAATACAGACACAAAATACAGCTAAACGCTTGAAAAAACAAAGGCTCCCGAAGAAGCCTTTGTTTTTTTCTAATTATGAAAAAAATATGACAACTAGAGCAATATTGCCGTCAAAATCAGGTATGAAATAATCGCTAAACCCGCACCGGCCGGTAAAGTGACGACCCATGAAATAACAATATTTCTTACAACCCCCAAATTAAGAGCCGCAATACCGCGTGCCAAACCAACACCGAGTACCGCACCAACCAATGTTTGCGTAGTTGAAATAGGTAAGCCTGTGCCTGAAGCGATAACGACTGTACTGGCAGCGGCAAGTTCAGCTGCAAAGCCACGGCTAGGTGTTAAATGTGTAATACCTTTACCGATAGTCGCCATAACTCGTTGACCAAATAGCGCAAGACCACAAACAATACCAAATGCCCCCAGTGGTAATATCCACCAGGCTAGTACAGATTTAGCACCAATCTCACCGTCATTTTGAATAACACTGACAACCGCGGCAAGTGGCCCAATTGCGTTAGCAACATCATTAGAGCCATGAGCAAATGCCATCGCACATGCCGTTACTATCATTAATACAGCGAAGATTTTTTCAACATTATTAAACTGCATCGATTTATCAGCTTCCGCATCTATATCTAATCGTGCAATAAAAAAACGGCCTATAATGGCAACAACAAGACCAATTAAAGCAGCATATAAATAAGCTTCTGTGGTGCTGAGACTCATTGAAAAATCAGCAAATACGTGTTTTAAGCCTTTTTTAATCGTGACCAACGACAATACAAATCCAGCCAGTGCCATATAAACAGGTACATAACGTTTTGCATATTTTATCGGGTTGTCGGTATCAAAAATAAACCGCTGAGCGCTCATGAAAATGATGTACGCCAGGACACCGGACAATAACGGTGTAACAATCCAGCTGCCGACAATGCCGGAAACCTTTGTCCAGCTCACCGCATCAGAACCAACACTAACAATCGCAAAACCAATAATCGCACCGACAATAGAGTGTGTTGTTGAGACTGGCCAGCCCATATAAGATGCAACAGCCAACCATGTACCCGCGGCAATTAAAGATGAGATCATGCCAATTACAAATAGTTCAGGCACATCCATAAAAGGACCGGAATCAATGATCCCTTTACGAATTGTAGAGGTTACTTCACCGCCAGCTAAATATGCACCGGCAAACTCAAATATCATCGCAATGATAATAGCTTGTTTTATGGTAAGTGCTTTGGACCCAACGGAGGTCCCCATCGCATTTGCGACGTCATTGGCGCCAATGCCCCACGCCATAATAAAACCAACGATGCCAGCTAAAACAACCAGCATCAAACCATAAGTTTGTAATATATCCATTGTAAGTCCCGAGTTTATCTCGCTAATAATAGTTCTAATCGACCGCCAACAGATTCAGCTCTATCTGCCAAATCGCCAACCCATTCAATAACATCGTACAAGAAAATTGCATCAATAGGACTCAATTCAGACTCATGCGCCTTAACTGATAATCTAAGTGATATTTGCATCTTGTCAGTATCTTCTTCTATGATCTCGACTTCAGAAATGATTTTTTCGACCAAATCAACTTCTCGCCCTCTAAATCCAGTTTCCAAAAGTTCATCTAATTCATTAATCGCTTTGGTCGCGAGTGCGACAGCATCAATACAGCGCTTTAAATACGTCATAAACGCTTCTTGCAAAGAGCCCGGTATCGGGAGTTCACGACCGATAACACGCCCGGCAATATCTTTTGCTTTATTTGCAATTTTATCTTGCTGCACTAACAAATTGAGTAAGTCGGTGCGCTCTACCGGTAAAAATAAGCCTTTGGGCAATTGAATCCGCAAATCTCTTTTTAGTTTGTCTGCGTCTTTTTCATATTGTGAGATCTGTTGTCTAAGCTCCTCCGCCTTTGCCCAATCTGATTCAAATACGGCTTCAAAAAAGCTTGGCAGTATTGAGCTTGCTTTATAAACAATGTCAATATGTGTTTCTAAAGCTTTAAACGGCGATTTTCCGAACACGCCTAAAAAAGAATTTGATGTCATAATTCAACCTATCGTTAATGAGTTGTGCATGCGGCGCAGAATTCTACACTAATTAGTTAGCAGGTTTGCAATCTAATCGATAAAAAATTCCAAGTTTTTTGTAGTTACCTCTTATACCCTAGCTTCATTCCCAAGAGTTTGCATAATATTCTCGGCTTGCATCTCAGTGCTTTTACTGACCCTTATCGCTTTATCTTGTGCTTTATTGATGACAGTTTGAATATGCTTAACCGTTTTTTCAAAATCGGCCATGCTCGTTAGCTGATACTCTGCATTATGATAACTTTGTAAAGCTGCGCTGGCTGAACCTTGCGCTTGCAAACTGACCTGCTCGGTTGCGCTTAACAAGCCTTCAGCTGTCGATTTTTGCTCGTTCGATAAACTGTCAATAGATTTAACAACTGAATCTAATTGCGCTGACGACTTTTTCAACTCTTCCAATATGCCTGAAATATCTGCCAACGATTCTTGTGTTCGCTTAGACAGATTTCGCACTTCATCAGCGACAACCGCGAAACCCCGCCCATGCTCCCCTGCCCGCGCAGCTTCTATCGCGGCATTAAGCGCTAATAAATTTGTCTGTTCCGCAATACTGCCTATGGTATCAACTATGCTCGTTGCATTATCGACCGATGTGAGCAAGCTTCCCACTGACTGGTAACTGGTTTGCGTCGCACTAAAAATTTTGTCTGTATTTGCCGTGACCTGTTGTATCTTGCCATTACTGTCGAGAATTAACTCTTCAGTTTTTTGCGCATTTTGTTGCACCGTTTCTGCGCCAGAGAACACCTCTTGTGCAAGCATAACAAGCTTTTCAATAAGCCCTAACGCACCTTGCATATTAGTTTCTACATCACTGGTGTAAACTTCGATTTCTTTATTTTCATTAACGAGGCCATCCAATGATTGCGATATATGAAGTAGCTGTTCATTCTTACTTTCTTCTTCAGCCTCTCTTTTTTCTAACAACCGATTGAAACTAAATGCAACTTCATCAATTTCTGTTTTAACTGCTAACACAGGTATCGGTTCAACAACCCCAGTAGAGACTAATTTTCTAAAACGAGAAGAAAGCCGACGTGTGGGCCGCACAACCCATCTGTACTGAAACCACGCAGAGATAAGCGCAAATAAAATCAGACCAGCAGCACCGCCATATAACAACAGCTTAGTTTGTTGCTCTACCTCTTTTTGATACTTCAGCAGCTCTCCTTCTAATTGAATAAAAGCTTTTTCGAACTGCGCTACTTTATGCGCAAGTTGTTCACTGGATTCGTTGACAAAACGCACCGAATCTTGAGTATTGACAAGCTCTTTTGGGTATCGTCGAATTTGAGAAGCTAAAGATGAGATGATCTCTTCGCCTTTTTCTTCGGGCATAATGGGCATACCTAAGGAAAATTCATCTTCTTCCTGTTCGGGATATATCTCAAAACGCTTAAGCTGCCGAAGGTTTTCTACCGTCTGTTTCAGCTCATCAACAACCGCAAGTAACAATTCTGTACCTTGTATATCCGTTGGGTCGGCAAAAGTGCGCTGTCGACGATAACTTAACTCTGCAATTTGCTGCGCCAATTGAGCATTAAAAAAAGTGTATTGCTGAATCAATTGGTTGATATCTATACCAGTTTGTTGCGCGCTTTGCTCCGTCCCTTGTTCAATATAATCCGTCAAACTTTCACTATCTGACAACATGCTTTTTTCTGCAAACTGCAACAAGGTTGCTGTTTTTCCACCCAGCTTGCCAGCAGCTCGTACATCTTCTTCAATAAAATTTAGCAGGACATCTAAATCATCTAGCAAGCTTTGGTAAATAGATTGATCGGCAAATTGTTTTTTAATAATTTGCAGCTGTTCTATTGCTGAATTGAGTTCAACAGAGTTACTTGTCCTTAAGTACCGATTGACATGGTTTTTAAAATTTTGAGTTAATCTATTTTTATTAACCTGATATTCAACCAAAGTATGAGTGACTTTACTTTTTTGGAAATTTGACCATGACAATAGTGCAACGAGGGAACAGCCAATTAAAACTAAAAATAAAGATGAATAAATTGAGAAACGTGAAATTTTCATCTAATGAAGAAAACCCTTAAAAATTAAAAGCCAGCGCAAGATACCAGCTTTAGATGACGTTTTTGTTACATCAGTCATAATTAAATAGCCTGTTAATTTTCGTATCTGAACTACACTTAATTTATCTTGTTCTGAGTATCCATATTATTGTAAAGATAATAAGAAAGTGATTGTTTTCAATAGAAATTTATGCGCTAATGAGTTTAAGAATGGCCCGCAATCAAAACAAACTGGGAGTGTAAGATGCAAATAAATCTAGTTATCTCATTAATCACGCGTGACAAGCCTGGTGTAATCGAGAAACTCTCTGCTGTGGTTAAAAAACATCAGGGAAATTGGTTGGCCAGTAACTTTTGTCGTTTGTCAGGACAGTTTGCCGGTATCGTCGAAATTAGTTGCCCAACCGACGCTAAAACACAGCTAAGTGATGAAATAGCTGCGCGTTTAAACCATGAAGCACAGATTCATATCGCTGAAGGGCAAGATGAGCAAAACCTGCAATCCAGACGAGCCCAACTGAGCGTTATGGGCAATGATAAAAGTGGTATTGTTAATCAAATCTCTGCAACCTTAGCTGAACACAATGTGAACTTGGTGAGACTCAATTCGACTTGTGAAAGTGCACCTAATTGGGGCAGTTTATTGTTCAAAGCAGATGCTACTTTAGAGATTCCAGAAACTGTAGATATAGATGATATTCAGGAAGCTTTGGAAGAGATTGCAAACGATTTAATCGTCGAAATTTCATTAAAATCGGCCGAGTAAACAAAATATAATCGTCATTAGCAATTAAATTGCAATAAAAGTAATATTTAATTGACCACAAGTATTAATAATAAAAAATATGAAAAGTATGGCTAAAGAAAAAATATTGTTTGAGAAAGAGCTAAGTTGGCTATCTTTTAATGAACGTGTGTTGCAAGAAGCAGCAGACAAGAGCGTTCCGGTTGTCGAGAGAGTAAGATTTTTAGGGATTTTTTCTAATAACTTAGATGAGTTTTTTCGAGTTCGCGTTGCCGATGTCAGACGCCGATCAATCATCGAAAAAGAGCATGGCAGCGAAACACATGCCGCGCAATTATTAGTCGATATTCAGCAAAAAGTGTTGGAATTACAGACTCAGTTTGACTTGATTTACAAAGATGTGACAAAAGCCTTAGCAAAACATAAAATATTTTTTGTAGACCATACTAAACTATCAAAGTTTCATGAAAACTGGCTGACAGATTTCTTCCAACAAGAAGTTTTACGACATATTCGTCCTATTATACCCAGTAAAACACGCAAATTAATCGAGTTAATTGACGATAATACAACTTATTTAGCGGTTCAAATTAGTAAAAGCGAAGAGTACGAATATGCCATTATTGATGTTCCGACAGACGAAGTTTCTCGTTTTGTTTTACTGCCACCGGAAAAGAGTAAAGTTAAGAAAGAAGTGATTCTTTTGGACGATATTATTCAGCATAACCTTGAGTCTATTTTTCGCGGCTTTTTTGAGTTTGATAGCATTTGTGCTTATTCCTTTAAGTTAACTCGGGACGCAGAATATTATATTGAAGACGAAATAGACCAAAGTTTAGTTGAGCAAATGTCTGAAAGTTTAAAACAAAGGTTTAGTTCAGACCCAACACGTGTGGTTTATGACAGAGATATGCCTTCAGGTATGTTGAAGTTCTTAAAAAAGCAGCTGTTAATATCCGATACGAATGAGGGTTTATTGCCCGGTGGTCGTTATCGAAATTTTAAAGACTTTATTGGCTATCCCAACTTCGGACGAAAATATCTAGAAAACACCGCGTTGCCTGCCTTAACCAACCAGCAATTTGCCAGTTTCGATAGTGCATTTGATGCAATCAGACACAAGGATATTTTATTATATTACCCGTACCACAAATTTGACCATTTTACCGAACTGGTTCGCCAAGCTGCATTTGATCCGGCGGTCTCTCATATCAAACTGAATATTTATCGGGTTGCCAAAAACTCGCGTATTATTCATTCACTAATGGATGCAGTTAAAAACGGTAAAAAAGTTTCAGTGGTTGTTGAACTCAAAGCGCGTTTCGATGAAGAAAATAACATTGAATGGTCTCGTGTGATGACAGATGCTGGAATTAAAGTACAGTTTGGTATTCCGACATTAAAAATTCACTCTAAGTTATGCCTAATTCATCGCCGAGAAGGTGATGATGTCGTTCGTTACGCGCATTTAGGTACCGGTAACTTCCATGAAAAAACGGCAAAAATCTATACCGACTTTAGCTTATTTACTTGTCATAAAGAAATAACCCGCGAAGTCGAAAACGTTTTTGATTTCATAGAGCATAGCTATAAACGTTTCAAGTTTTATCATCTAATGGTTTCACCGATTAATACGCGAATCACGATTACACAAATGATTGATCAAGAGATCAGTAATGCTCGCGCACAAAAGCCGTGTGGCATTTCTGTTAAAATCAATAATTTGGTTGACGAGCCTATTATCCAAAAATTATATGAAGCAAGCCAAGCTGGCGTAAAAATTCGCTTAATTATTAGAGGTATGTGCTCGTTAGTGCCTGGATTAAAAGGTATCAGTGAAAATATCCAAGTAATCAGTATAGTCGATCGTTTCTTAGAGCATCCTAGAGTGATGATATTTGAAAATAACGGTGATAAAAAAGTCTTTATCTCATCGGCTGATTGGATGACTCGTAACATTGAGCATCGAATTGAAGTCAGTTGCCCAATTTACGAAACAAGCTTAAAACAGCGCATTATTGATATCTTCGAACTACAATTTAAAGATACAACCAAAGCACGTATTATTGATACTGAACAAAAAAATAAATACGTTCCCCGTGGTAACCGTAAAAAATTGCGCTCACAAATTGAAACTTATAACTATTTAAAAAATGTTGAGCAAAACTTTAGTACGGAAAATCTATAAGCGAGAGACACAATGCAAACATCAAATCAGAGCAGCGATACCGAGTCCGATGGCACAGTGGCAGCATTAGATATCGGTTCCAATAGTTTCCACTTAATTGTTGCTCGCATAATTGATGGCTCACTACAAACACTTCACAAGGTGAAACAGCGCGTTCGTTTAGCGGATGGTTTATCTGAAGAGGGGGTTTTAGATGAAGAAGCAATGCAACGCGGATTAAACACGCTCAGTCAAATGGCGCAGACTTTACAAAACGTGCCGCCTCAGAATGTCCGGGTTGTTGCTACTTATACGCTGCGCAAGGCCATAAATGCAGACGAGTTTTTAACCCGAGCAGCAGAAGTTTTTCCTTACCCGATTGAAATTATCCCAGGTCGAGAAGAAGCGCGTTTGATATATCAAGGTATCGCACACACGGTATCTGGTACAGATAACCGTTTAGTGGTGGATATCGGTGGGGGGAGTACTGAATTTATTATTGGTCAGCATTTTACGCCACTAAAAGTAAATTCCCGCTCTATGGGCTGTGTCAGTTTTACCAAACAGTTTTTTCCAAAAGGCAAAATTACCGAGCGTTCTTTTCAACGTGCAGTACTGGCAGCCGAGCAAGAGTTAGAAGCAATAAGCGATGATTTTAGAGCCGCAGGCTGGCAACAATGTCACGGCACATCTGGCACGATAAAAGCAATTCGTGAAGCGATTGTACAGAATGGCTGGAGCAACGGCGAAATTAAAGCAACCCACCTTGAGAAACTGAAACAAACACTCATCGCATTTGATCACATAGACAATATCAATATTCCAGGTGTCAGTGAACATAGACGTCCTGTTTTGGCGGGCGGTTTAGCGGTTTTAATCGCTGCATTTGACAGTTTAAACATTCAACAGATGCGCTATGAAGATGCCGCTTTACGCGAAGGTGTGTTATACGAAATGGAAGAACGCTTCCAGCATCATGATATTCGTGAACGCACGGTTGAAAGCTTAACCACACGTTATTCAATAGATAGCCAGCAAGCCAAACGCGTACATCGCTCAGCTAATTTTATATTCGAACAAATTGCACAAGCTTGGCAATTTAATAAAAAAGATTATCAACAGTTATTAAGTTGGGCTGCACTACTGCATGAAATTGGCCTGCACATCCATTCTACTGCTTATCATAAACACTCAGCGTATATTCTGCAGTATACAGATATGCCGGGATTTAATACCGAAGAGCAACTTTTGGTCGCCATTTTGACACGCTACCATAGAAAAAAGTTTAAACCAGCAGACTTGCCAAAATTCAGTTTATTTAAAGCAAAAGCTGTGATCCGGTTGATTCGAATTCTACGTGTAGCATCTGTCTTGAATTTACGCCGTATTGAAGGTTATTTGCCAGCCTATCAAGTGGAAGTGGAAGATGAGCTCATAAAAATCACCTTTCCTGAAGGTTTTATTGAAGAGCAACAACTGTTAGCCGCCGACTTAACAGTCGAGCAAGATATTCAATCAGAATCAGGTTATCAGCTGGAATTTTCTTAATTTTCTAAATTTTTTTAACTGTCTCAATTGTTTTTCTCATTCAACCTAAAGCGCCCGACTATGCACTTAGCCGGGCTGGTTTCTTCTTTTTGACAATTAACTCAGACGGAAAACTAAACCAAAAACAGCTGCCCTCTCCTACTTCACTGGATATTTCCAACTGGCTTTTGTGGTGGGCGAGAACATGTTTTACGATAGATAAACCTAAACCAGACCCACCCGTTGCGCGCGAGCGTGCTTTGTCGATTCGATAAAAGCGCTCTGTCAGACGAGATAAATGATGAGGCTCGATACCATCGCCATTGTCGCTTACTTTAAAGACAGCTTGCTCATTTTCCAATTGCCAACTTACAATAATTTCACCATTGGACGGCGTATATCGAATTGCATTTTTAACAAGATTAGTAAAAGCACTGCGTAACTCATCTTCAATGCCATGCATGAATAAATCTTTTTCAATATAAAAGCGGATTGTATGGCCTCTATCGGCATTTAATTGTACAGCCTCTTTTTCAATCAAAGACAATAAATGAGGTACATCTATAATGTTCTCGTAAATATTGTCTTGATTCGCTTCAATTCGAGACAATAACAATAGTTGATTGACTAAACTAAACATTCTAGTTGTTTGATCTGACATCATATCAACCGCTTTTGTACCGGGCAAAGCTTGCGCCATGTCCGGATCTTGCATCATTTCCAAATATCCCTGCAATACAGTGAGTGGCGTGCGCAATTCATGAGAAACGTTTGCGATAAAATCTTTGCGCATCTGATTCACTCTTTGCGTTTGTGTAACGTCACGCCCTAAAATTAAGAGTTGTCCCAGCGCATATGGCACCATTCGAACTTCAATAATATTATCACGATGCACGGGTGAAGGGATAAGGATGGGTTCATCAACAAAATCGTTTGATACAGAATTTTTGTTGAAGTGTTCAATAAAATCTGGATAACGCAATAAATTAGTCACCAACAGACCGCCATCTTCAGGCCAGCGTAAACCAAATACATTACGAGCCAATCGATTACACCAGATAATTTGTCCGGTATCCTCAACAACAACAGCAGCATCGGGTAAAGCCTCTGCGCCGTCTCTAAAACGCTTTAAGACTTGTCCAAGTTCTTTTCTTCGCTGTCGATTTTTACGCTGTAATCGGTATATACCGTCGAAAACATCTGACCATAAGCCGTTACTCGAAGGTGGGTATAAGTTCTTTTTACTGGTTAACCAATCGCTTAACCGAATTAAGTTAAATGTGTACCAGAGCACTAAAGCAGACAGTAAAAAGATAATACAAAATAATATCGTACCGGTTATATATCCAATGGCTACGGCTAGAGCCAGAAACAAGATAAACCGGCTGATAGCTTTAAAATATTGCTCTGATACTTGCATTCATTAAACTTTCGCTGAGAATCGATAACCTGCACCACGTACGGTCTGGATCATTTTATCGTGACCGTGTGCAGAAATTGCTTTACGTAGTCGACGAATATGAACATCCACCGTTCTGTCTTCAACATATACGTTAGTGCCCCATACATGGTCTAATAACTGCTCTCTACTGTATACCCGCTCAGGATGCGACATAAAAAAGTGTAACAATTTGAATTCAGTTGGTCCCATGTCTAAACCATCTTCATTTGCCGTTACACGGTGTGAAACCGGATCGAGTTTTAACCCTTGCACTTGAATCATTTCTTCAACACTGGTCGGTGCTGCACGGCGCATTACCGCCCGGATACGGGCTAATAACTCTTTAGGTGAAAACGGTTTGGTCATATAATCGTCTGCACCAACTTCTAATCCACGAATTTTGTCTTCTTCTTCCCCACGTGCTGTCAGCATTATAATGGGAATATCACGGGTAAACTCACTTTGTTTCAATCGCTTCGCTAACTGAATACCACTTCCACCCGGTAACATCCAATCCAATAAGATTAAATCAGGATAAGGTTCAGTAATTTTGTCTAAAGCTTCCCCATAGGTTTCCGCTTCCAATGTGTAATAACCTTTTTGTTCTAATGCAAAAACCAACATGTCTCGAATTGGCATTTCATCTTCTACAACAAGAATTCGGCTTGACATATTTTTCATCTCATATTGCTGTCTACTTAGTTTGATTATCTTTTAGTTATTTGACATTTTTATGAAACCAAGACAAAGAATGCGACAAATTTGCAATAAATATGTCATTGGGTGTTCTTTTTGGCCTATCTTAGTCCTTGAAACAATAGGATTTATCACATTCTGTAAAAATGACACCCACCCAACAATGTCACATAACTGTCACATTTAAATCTAGCCTACTTTTTGTAATACTTCATCATTCGACGACGATTTCTTACCTGGCTTAAAGTAAGCTTATTTTTACGACCAGCAAATGGGTTGCTCCCTTCACGGAATTCGACTTTAATCGGCGTGCCCATCATATCTAATGATTTGCGATAGTAGTTAATAAGATATCTCTTATAGGCATCCGGTAAATCATTCACCTGATTCCCATGCACGACAATGATTGGTGGGTTATGACCACCTGCATGCGCGTACTTCAATTTAACTCTGCGGCCTTTAACCAAAGGAGGCTGATGCTCAAACTGAGCAGATTCCATGATGCGCGTAAGCATGGCTGTAGACAGATCTTTCGTCGCGGACGCGTACGCTTCCTGTACTGATTCAAATAAATGACCAACTCCGGTGCCATGCAATGCAGATATAAAATGCATACGGGCAAAATCAATAAACCCTAAACGGCGATCAATTTCAGATTTAATACGCTCTTTGACATCCTGGTCTAACCCATCCCACTTGTTCACGGCTAATACAATTGAACGACCTGCATTCAACGTAAAACCTAATAAACTTAAATCTTGTTCACTCAATCCTTCTCGCGCATCAATCAATAATAAAACAACGTTAGCATCTTCTATTGCTTTCAGTGTTTTAATAACTGAAAATTTTTCGATTGTTTCATGAACTTTTTTACGTCGGCGCACCCCTGCGGTATCAATCAAGACATATTCCTGATCATCTCGCTCCATCGGTATGTAAATACTATCTCGCGTCGTGCCAGGCATGTCATAAACAATCACACGCTCTTCACCTAAGATTCGGTTGGTTAACGTCGATTTACCGACATTAGGCTTGCCGACTATCGCCAGTTTAATTTTTTTCCCTTCAGGATCTAAAGCTTCAAGCTCACTGGCCGGCTCTTCACTATCATCATCTTTACTCTTCTCTAAACCTTTTTCAACAAAGCCACTTTCATCAGATTCTTCGTCATCTTCTTCCACCAATAATGCATCAGGAAAGTTTTCTAAAATCGGTTCAAAGGTTTTTTCTAGTAATGAAGATACACCGCGCCCGTGCGCCGCGGCAATTTGATAAACAGGGCCAAGCGCCAGACTATAAAATTCAGCAACGGCTGAATCTGCATCAATACCATCGGTTTTATTGGCAACCAAATAGACTGTTTTTTGTAATTTTCTCAAATGGTCGGCTAACATCTGATCTGCTGCAGTTACACCTGCACGCGCATCTACCATAAACATCACGACATCCGCTTCATCAATAGCGGTTAACGATTGCGCAGCCATATGAGCATCGATGCCTTGCTCATCACCTGTAATACCACCTGTGTCGATAACGATAAATTGAAAACGGCCGTATTCAGCTTGTCCGTATTGACGATCTCTAGTTAAACCGGGAAAGTTTGCGACCAAAGCATCACGTGTATGCGTGAATCGGTTAAATAATGTAGATTTACCTACGTTAGGTCGACCGACTAGGGCTACCACTGGGATCATGCGAGTTTCTCCGGAAGTTACTTAATTGACGTGCGTTTTTCAGGTCGCGGATTATAACACAGCTTAATTCAAATCCAGCGAGTTTTTAAAGTGGCATACTTGTCAGCATGTAGCCATCTTCTGAAACCTCTAAAATACTGCCTTGTGTATACCAATCCCCTAAAACAATTCGTGTTCCACGGCAAGCATTGCGCGCATTTTGGTGAATGGCCGGACGATGGGTGTGACCATGTATCAATAAATCAGTTTGGTAATTATCCATCAGCTCACTAACAGCCTGAGGTGTCACATCCAAAATTTGCATATTACTAATACACTTTTGTTTTTGTTTGCTTTTTTCTCGGCCGGCACCAAATATTTTATGCCTGGTTTTTAGCGGCAATAACAAAAACAAAAACTGAATTATTTTGTTTCTAACAACTTTGCGATACTTTTGATAACTGACGTCTTGTGTGCATAAACTATCACCATGCAAAATTAAAACGCGCTGACCATATAAATCAATTAAACTAGGCTCTGGTAACAACTGCATACCGGTTTCACGAGCAAATTTTTTGCCGATCAAAAAATCTCGGTTACCATGCATAAAAAACACTGGGCAAATATCTTGTGAAATGCGCAATAACGCATGCTTAATGGGTTCTAGCCAAGCAGCATCTTCATCATCCCCAACCCAATACTCCAAAAAATCGCCCAATATATATAAAGCTTTCGAGTCTGCGGGTAAGTTGCGGCAAAAACGCAAAAATGCACCAGTCATATCAGGCCTTTCCTGGCTAAGATGTAAATCTGAAATAAAATATACTGACATGCGGTTTCCAGCGAGCCTGTTTAAGCGCATTAAACAGGCGTTTTAAGGAAGTATTAAAAGGTATGTTTATTCTTCTACTTTTTCTTCTACTTTAGTTTCCGTAATAATCACTTCTTCTACTGGCACGTCTTGATGCATACCATGATTGCCAGTTTTAACATTTTTAATTTTTTCTACAACGTCCATGCCTTCAACCACTTCACCAAAAACACAATATCCCCACCCATCCATGCTTTCAGCACGAAAGTCTAAAAATGTATTGTTGGCAACATTAATGAAAAATTGAGAAGAAGCTGAATGCGGGTCCATGGTTCTTGCCATCGCTAGTGTACCAACTTTATTGCTGATACCATTATTTGCTTCATTCTTAATCGGTGCTTTGGTAGGCTTTTCTTGCATACCCGATTCCATACCACCGCCTTGGATCATAAAACCATCTATCACGCGGTGGAAGATTGTATTGTTATAAAAACCTTCTCTAGCGTATTGCAAAAAGTTTGCCGCCGTCTCTGGTGCTTTGTCAGCAAATAACTGAATTTTAATGTCACCAAAATTAGTGGTAAAAGTAATCATATCGGTTTTCCGTTTATTTAAATTGCACAATTAAAAGCGTATTCTAATTAACCGCGCTTCGATTTACCACACTGAAAATTGTTTAACTATTCTGTTTTACGAATGTTAGAATACTCGACTTAACCTCTTAACCTAATTCATAACACGGAAAATCAATAAACTATGTTGCAGATATACAATACTTTAACCCGACAAAAAGAACAGTTTAAGCCGATAGAGGATGGCAAAGTTGGATTATATGTCTGTGGTGTAACCGTTTATGATTTGTGCCATATTGGGCATGCCAGAACTTATTTAGCCTTTGATAACATGGTTCGCTACCTGAGATTTAGTGGTTACCAAGTCAATTATGTGCGTAATATTACCGATGTAGACGATAAAATAATTAAACGCGCAGTCGAACAACACATTAGTTGCGACGCTTTAACTGAACAAACGATTGCCGGCATGTATCAAGATTTTGATGCGCTCAATCTACTGCGCCCAGACGCAGAACCTCGCGTCACCAACCATATGCAGGATGTCATAGACATGGTTGCCACACTAATTGAAAAAGAACACGCCTACATCGCAAAAAATGGTGATGTGATGTTTAACGTAGACAGCTATCAACAATACGGGCAATTGAGCAAACAAGACCTATCTCAACTACAAGCGGGTGCCCGAGTAGATTTAGACGATAACAAACAAAACCCGTTGGATTTTGTTCTTTGGAAAATGGCGAAAGAGAATGAACCTAGCTGGCAATCACCATGGGGAGCGGGTCGACCAGGCTGGCATATAGAATGTTCTGCGATGAACAGTAAATTGCTCGGTAAACATTTTGATATTCACGGTGGGGGTTCTGATTTAACTTTTCCGCATCATGAAAATGAGATTGCCCAATCTTGCTGTGCACTAGAAACACCGTATGTAAATTATTGGATGCATACCGGTATGGTGCAAGTTGATCAAGTAAAAATGAGTAAATCTTTAAATAACTTTTTCACCATTCGTGAAGTGTTAAACGAATATAGTGCAGAAACCGTGCGATACTTTTTATTGTCCGGTCACTACCGCAGCCAACTTAACTACTCGAAAGAAAACTTAGATCAGGCACATGCTGCTTTGGAAAGACTGTATACCGCACTACGCGGTTTAAATAGCAAAAAAGTCCAATTAGATAAATCAGATGCGCGCGTGCAAGCATTCTGTGCAGCCATGGATGATGATTTTAATACCCCTGTCGCGTTGTCTGTACTGTTTGATTTGGCGAAAGAAATTAACCAGCAAAAAAATAGCGCGCCAGCACAAGCTCAGTTAACAGCAAACACATTACTATCACTAGCTGACTTGTTAGGTATTCTTCAACAATCGCCGGAAAACTTCCTGCAAGGCGACCAAACAGACGAAGTAGCAGAAATAGAAGCGTTAATTGCACAGCGTAAACAAGCACGTTTAGATAAAAACTGGGCATTAGCTGATGAAGCACGCGACAAACTAAATGCAATGGGAATTGTGTTAGAAGACGGTGCAAATGGCACGCAATGGCGCAGAAAGTAACGACTGATTAAGATCGAATAAT
Source organism: Catenovulum sediminis (assembly GCF_007289895.1). GTDB lineage: Bacteria > Pseudomonadota > Gammaproteobacteria > Enterobacterales > Alteromonadaceae > Catenovulum > Catenovulum sediminis. The sequence continues at coordinate 44,896 of NZ_CP041660.1, forward strand.
AGCCCTTTTCAATACCCACAAAAGAATAGCCATCTCTTGAAAAAGAGATGGCTTTTTAATCACTAATTCGCAATAACCTCACTATCCGTTATTTTCACGACCTGCGCATTGGTCGCTAGGTAAGTTGCGATTAAATTTTGCATTTCTTGTGTGACTTCGGCGCTGGCAGCGGGTGATACCAGAGATATATGATTACCCGTATTAAAGCGAATTAATGCAGATTGGGCTTGATCTCCTGACACCGACTCAGACACTTTAGGTATGCCTAATAAACGAGCAAGGTTTTCAGTGCCCGACATAGGTGACAACGATGATACTGGCGGTATAACCTGATCCCAAGTTGCGGGCGTGCCATCCCCCCATATTTCAGTTATCAATGTAGGCGTTTGCGTTGCCGTATATGACTCAGTGTAACGATTTGGATCACCCGCATCTACTGCAGCTTGTGCCGCAAATGCGTAACCATTAATCAAATCATTTACCGCATTTAGCTGATCAGTTTGTAAAGTCGCCAAATAAACATCAAGATATTGATTATGTTGTTCAGCGCCCAATGCTAAAACATCAACACCCTGTTGTGCTAAAAATAAAAAATAGCCTTCTGCGATTGCGAACAAGGATAAAGCTTCATTATCTAATCCGGCTTGTGCTAAGTAACTCTCGCGTTGTTGTGCATATTCGACTTGATCGGCTAAAACAGTAGCTGGGTTTAAAGGCACTTGAGTTAAATAAGTTATAAAATCGCTATAATTGGATAATAAAACACTACCTTTGATAAATTTGCCAAATGAACCAGATTCAAGTAAAAAGCTGCCAATACCCCCCGAAGTATTCGCTAAAACAGCGGCCTGTACTTTAAACAAAGGATCAACCTGAGCAGCTAATGAAGTATTCGTCAGCGCAGTAAACGCGGTGCCGACCAAACCTCCTAATGAATGCCCTAAGAAATACACTCGGCTATTGTCTACTTTTTGGTTATTAAATTCGGTTTGGCCTAATGTGGCAACTGCCAGTCTCAATCTTAATAAATCAACAACACTTTGTCTTAAGTTATCGCGGATAGCCCGAATATTTTGTAAATTCATATATGCCGTTACACTATTTTCATCAGCGACAACATCCACCTCTCCATCGCCCGTTACGTCAAACCCTCGTTGACCATGTAACACCATATCAATTGAAACAGTTGCAAACCCAGCCAAACTTAGTGCAGCAGTCACAGGTAACATTCCTTCCTTTTTATTGCCGATACCGTGCTGCATAATTACGACAGGCCAACCATTTTCGGGCATTTCAACCGTTTCTTGTTTGAGCGCTGTGGCAATAACCGGATCCGGTACGGTTATTTGCACATTAACGTTTTCAATTCCCCTAATTTTGGGAACTGGATTGTATTGTGTAATGTTTCTTTCAGTATCCAATTGTAAATCGGGTAAATCACGTAACCCAAAGGACATACACATAGCATCAGATTCTGATTGAGGCTCAGCCGGTAGAGTCACACCCGCAGTAATTACACCTTGCAACGTCGCGCCACTATCACACATTGCCTGCCACCAGGCTCCGTCACCGGTTGCACCTGTTGGCTTGTCTGCACTGGCGATCCCACTGTAATAAGGCAAATCTATTGATGATTGATATAATTGCGCAGCACAAAAGCCTACAATCCCCTGTTCAGCAGTACTTGCAGTGCCTGACTGTATTTTTTCCAATATGTTTTGACAAGAATCAGACGAGGGTTGTAACGCTGTTTTCACATCTAACCCAGTTGCAACAGGGGGTGTCATTTGCGGTAACTGCGCTGGATTTTTCACCAACAATTGCTTCATCAAAGGCAAAGTCGCCTTTGATTGCACTGTCATGGCAGAACTAAATATAATATCAGATTGTGCTACGCCAAAATCAGACAATACTTGCTCATAGGAGTTAATCGTGGCTTGCAACGCTAATTGAGAGTCGGTTGCCAACGGTGCTGTTTTCACATCCTGCCGCAATGTTAAATAACTAGCAGAGGGCTCAACCGAGCGCCCTAAACCATCCTGTAAAATATCGGATACCATCACAAGGTATGTAACACCAGCTTCAAATGGACGCATAGGAATAACAGCAACCGAAGAATCTGAAGCGAGCTGAGTGACAAAATCTCCAATAGGTCCAAATGTTAACTCTTCAATAATTTTACAGGCAGTCCCCCTAGTTTTCTCTGCGCATTCCGGATGGTTAACATCAGAGCTCCCTCCCATGATTGCTTTAAAAATGCGTATCGCGTTAGGGGTTTGCGCTGATTGAGCATCTAACCCACCGGCTTCGCTGGTAACTGTAAAATCAATTACGAATGGCTGTTGAAACGACCAGCCGTCAAGTGCGGATAAAGCGACTGTTGGGTCTGAGAAATTAGCCGCATCGACTACGGGTAAATTAAGCGTACCGTCTTCCGTTTCACTGAATAGTATATCGTTGGGCACGGACAAAACAGAATTAGCAGGATCAAAAGTAACTCGAGTACTGGCTGTTAATTGATTTTCTTGGTTTTGTTCTTTTCGTTCATTCAGTGTTTCACTATCACAGGCGCTCAATAAAGAGACGATTATCGCCGCAATTCCGATTTTACTCTGGACCATTCTTTTCCTCTGCTTATTTCATGTTGCAGTCAAAAACAACTCATTAGACCAGTTAAAAATAACCCATTTATATACAATTAGCCAGTCAGATGTAAATAAAAAGTAAATTAAACTGACATATGAACTCATTTAAGACGACGAATGCAATAATTACAAATGTTCGACTTGATTTTGTTTTTAAAGACCGCAAAATGTGAGCCCGATTCAACTGAATACAGCGCCAAATAAAATGCAGTTAAAATATGTAAATATTGTCGCGATAGGCGGCGGACATGGGCTTGGAAAAGTGTTAAATACTTTTGCTGAACTCGGTTCTAATTTAACTGGCATTGTAGCAACCACTGATAATGGTGGTTCAACCGGAAAATTACGGGCCGAAAATGCAACAATTGCATGGGGAGATTTACGAAACTGTATTACTCATCTTGCACAAAGCCAACTCGGTTCAGATTTATTAAACTATCGTTTCAAAAATGGCGAACTCGACCAGCACTGTCTAGGCAACTTGATTTTTTTCGCATTAGAACAACTAAAAGTAAAACCAGTCGAGATTATGGAAATAGTCCGCAGACTGCTCAAGATTGAGAGCAGGCTGTACCCTATGACCGAACAACCGAGCGATTTAATCGCCTATAGTGGCTCTATTGTCACGCACGGTGAAGTTGCAATTGATAGTCTGCCAAACATGCCAGACCGCATGCATTTAACGTCAGAGGTAACCGCACCGGCTAGAGCCCTAAGAGCGATAAATAATGCGAACGTTATTTTATTAGGACCCGGCAGCTTTTTGACCAGTGTAATGCCAGCCCTTTTAGTGGACGATATTTATCGTGCTATTGTCAGTTCTGACGCAAAAGTCATTTTTATTGATAATCTCGGTGTTGAACATGGTGCCTGCGCTAAATCCACCTTGCCTCAACGGTTAGCGTGGCTGCTAAACACCTGTCCTGATTTAAAAATTAGCGGTGTTTTATCTGGTTTACACTCAGAGCCATTAAATATCGCAGGCTGTCGACACTTAATGGCTGAGTTATCAGATAAAGATGTGCAGTATCGGCATGATGAAACAAAACTTAAAAGCAAACTCAGTGAACTAATCAGCGCAATCGTTTAGGTTTTATCATCTTCGCTAATACGGCTAGCGACTGCGCCTGCTTGGTCACGATATTTAGCATCCAAACGTTTATTGTAAGGCTTTAAAGCACTTCCACTCATAGTTTCAAAATTCAGCGCACCGATTTTCATTTGTGGACGAAGCGCCAAAGGTAATTTTCCGCTATTAAAAAACTCCAACACAATCTGACCAGACCAGCCGGGATCAATTCTATGGGCAGTAACATGCACCATCAAACCTAATCTGGCTAGCGATGAGCGTCCATCTAACCAGCCTACAATATCATCCGGCAAAGTAACCGATTCATGTGTCATCGAAAGCGCTAATTCACCAGGGTGTAAAAAGAATGCTTCACCTTCTGCAATTTCAATTTCGTCAGACATAATTGAGTTTAAGGCTTTGTTGACTTCTTCTCTAGGCCCACTTAGATCAATATATGGCGCTGCATGATCCTGAAAAACTCTAAACTTATTACCAAGTCGAATATCAACACTAACACCACTGATCATATCTTCACTGGGTTTAGGTTCGATTACTATTTTTTCAGCTTCCATCAAAGCCATTATATCTTTATCACATAAACGCATTTTTTAGCCTAATGTTAGTTTAATCTACCTGTGTTACAGGTATAGATTGTTGTGCGGGGTTATTTCTCGCCTGTAAATACAAACTGGTCGCCAATTTTATCGCAATATTACGATAACCAGCAAAAAGATCCGCGCTATTAAACCCTGAACCGTCTCCTTTATCCATAGTTTCCCGAATTTTTATATCAAGCGGCAGGCTCGCTAACAATTTAGTGTGATGTCCAACAGCAAGACTTTGCCCGCCTTTTTCTCCAAAAATAGCTTCTTGATGCCCACATTGTGAACAGGTATGTACACTCATATTCTCAACAATACCGGCTACCGGAATTTTTAACTCATTAAACATCGCCAACGCTTTTTCAGCATCAGCCAACGCGATATTTTGTGGTGTAGTCACTACAATTGAAGTACTAAGTGGCATACTTTGCATCAAGGTTAACTGAATATCGCCAGTGCCAGGCGGCAAATCAATAATTAAATAATCAAGCTCACCCCATACAGTTTCGTTAAAGAGCTGTGTTAAGGCTTTACTTGCCATAGGTCCACGCCAAATAGCGGCTTTTTTGGGGTCAACCAAGTAACCAATTGAAATTGTTTTAATCCCTTCTTTGGAAACCAAGGGTTTCATCCACTTATCATCAATTGCTTCTGGCTGTTGACCTGCCAACCCTAACATCAGCGGGATAGAAGGACCATATATATCCGCATCAAGCACACCGACATCAGCGCCTAACTGCTTTAACGCACGAGCCAAGTTCACCGAAACCGTTGATTTGCCAACCCCGCCCTTACCTGACGCAACCGCAATAATATGTTTAATTTGAGCGCGGGGGTTTTGATGTGTGCGATTTAACGTTGCTAAAGCGTAATCATACTGAATGCTGAGATTGTGATTAATACTTTTTAACTCGTCCTCAAGTAGTTCTAGTTTAAACGGCAAACGTACTTGCTCATCTTCAATTTTCACTAATTCAGTTAAATTTGGGACATCATACTGAGCACAAAATTTTGCTAACACATCAGAATATTGCACATTCATTTTTGCTTGAGGTTTTGATTGATGCTTACCGGATACATCAGATTTTTGTCCGAAAAGATTTTTAAACACAATATTTCACTCTTTAAATGATTTAAGCAGATGAAATTAACCGCTAATTTCAGTAGTATTCACCTCAATTTTTTCAACTGCAAATATAAGTTTCTGATAAAAATGACTGATACCAGAAAAATACTCGTAACGTGCGCGTTGCCATACGCAAATGGCTCTCTACATTTAGGCCACCTATTAGAACACATACAAACCGATATATGGGTTCGTTTTCAAAAATCACGAGGGCATGAAACCTATTTTGTCTGTGCATCAGATGCACATGGTACGCCTGTTATGTTAAAGGCTGACGAGCTGGGTATCAAACCTGAAGCAATGGTTGAACAAATTCGAGCCGAACACAAACAAGATTGTGCAAACTTTTTAATAAATTTTGACAATTACCATTCGACACATTCTGATGAAAATAAGCAACTTGCAGAAACCATGTACAATAAGTTAGATGCAGGCGGCTACATATCTAAACGCACAATTGAGCAGTTGTACGATCCGAAAAAGAACATGTTCTTGCCAGACAGATATGTCAAAGGCGAATGCCCTAAGTGTGGTGCAGCCGACCAATACGGTGACAATTGTGAGTCTTGTGGCTCTACTTATGCACCCACTGAATTGAAAAATGCGAAATCAACCGTTTCTGACGCAACACCAATACTCAAAGAAAGTGAGCATTACTTTTTTGAAATTGAAAAATTTCAGGATATGTTAACCCATTGGTTAAAATCTGGCACTTTACAAGAGCAAGTCGCAAACAAGTTGAGCGAATGGTTTGCTGATGGTTTGCGAGCTTGGGATATCAGCCGTGATGCGCCTTACTTTGGTTTTAATATTCCAGGCACCACAGATAAATATTTTTATGTGTGGCTCGATGCCCCGATTGGCTACATGAGCAGTTTTAAAAACCTCTGTGAACAAAAAGGCATTGATTTTGAAAGCTACTGGTCAGAAAACTCAACTGCCGAGATCCATCATTTTATCGGCAAAGACATTATTAATTTTCATGGTCTATTTTGGCCAGCCATGTTGGAAGGTGCTGGATATAAAAAACCAACAGGTGTATACGCACATGGTTTCTTGACCGTAGATGGCACAAAAATGAGTAAGTCTAAAGGCACCTTTATCAAAGCCAGCACTTACTTGCAGCACTTGGATGCAGAATATTTACGTTATTATTTTGCTGCTAAACTTACCAGCCGAGTTGATGATTTAGATCTAAATCTCAAAGATTTTGCACAGCGAGTCAATTCAGACTTGGTTGGAAAGTACGTAAATATAGCCAGTCGCTCTGCGGGTTTTATCACTAAGCTATTCGATGGAAAACTCAGCAAAGAGATATTGGATGAAGATTTAGCACAAAGTTTCTGTCAAGCCGGAGAGCAGATTGCTGCACTCTACGAACAGCGAGAGTTTGGTAAAGCAATTCGTGAAATAATGGCACTGGCAGACAAAGCAAACCAGTTTATAGCCGATGAAGCGCCCTGGGTTCAGGTGAAAAATCCAGATACCATGCAGCGAGCTCATCAGGTTTGCTCATTAGCACTAAATTTATTCCGTATATTGACCATATATCTAAAACCGGTATTGCCTCAGCTAGCCAATAAAGTATCAGAGTTTTTACTCGACGATTTGAATTGGGCAGGCCACACCCACTTACTGACTGAGCATGAAATCAAACCATTTAAACCATTGCTCCAACGATTGGATATTAAAAAGATTGATAAAATGGTTGAAGCGTCAAAAGAAGATATTAAGAAACAGCAACCTAAGAAAGTGCAAAACGATAACGATAGCCATAACGATAGCCATAAAAATCAGCTAGAGCCTATCGCAGATGAAATCGAGTTTGCCGATTTTGCCAAACTCGATTTACGTATTGCTAAAATTATTTCCGCGGATCACGTTGAAGGAGCGGATAAGTTATTACAGATAAAGGTAGATATAGGTGGCATTGAGAAACAAGTTTTTGCGGGTATTAAATCAGCCTATCAACCCGAGGACCTAGTGGGTAAATTGACCGTTATTGTTGCTAACTTAAAACCTAGAAAGATGCGTTTTGGTTTGTCTGAAGGCATGATTCTAGCAGCAGGTCCGGGCGGCAAAGACCTTTGGATCTTAAACCCAGAAGACGGTGCACAACCCGGTATGCGTGTAAAATAAGGCCAATCACTTGAACCAAGCATATATCACTTTAGAAGCTGGCCGAGAAAAATCTTTGCTGCGTAAACACCCGTGGATATTTTCTCGCGCCATTAAACAGGTCAGCGGAACGCCAAACTTAGGCGATACTGTTGACGTATTTTCTGCAAAAGGTGTCTGGTTAGCCAGAGCAGCATATTCGCCTAAATCTCAAATTAGAGCACGCGTATGGACTTTTGAGCAAAGTGAGTCCATTGACCTTCACTTTTTTCAAAAAAAGCTGTCAGATGCTTTGCAGGCGCGCCAGTCACTGATTAATAACTCAAGTGCTTTTCGTTTAATTGCCGGCGAGTCAGATGGTTTACCTGGTTTAACCATTGACTTGTATAAGGATGTTTTAGTTGCGCAGTTTTTAGCAGCAGGTGTAGAGCGCCACAAGCAGCTTATATTACAGGCATTGAAAACAATATTACCGAATAGCCCTGTGTATGAACGCTCGGATGTTGAAGTTCGCAAAAAAGAAGGGTTAAAACCAACAACCGGTTGGTTAACGGAGCCTGCTTCAAGTCAGATATGGATAGATGAAGCTGGACAAAAAATATTAGTTGATATTGAAAAAGGCCATAAAACCGGCTTTTATCTCGACCAAAGAGACAATAGACTGATTGCATCTAGCTATGTGAAAGGTAAAAGTGTTCTCAATTGTTTCAGTTATACAGGCACTTTTGGTTTACATGCTTTGCAAGCCGGAGCTTTGCATTTAACTAACTTAGATGTATCGCAGCTAGCATTAGATACAGCAGATCTTATCTATCAGAAAAATACGATCGATCAGCAACGCTATACCAATCTAAATGCAGATGTCTTTAAACAACTGCGTCAATATAAAGAAAATCAGCAACAATTTGACGTGATCATACTGGATCCGCCAAAGTTTGCAGAAAACAAAGGGCAAGTGGTTAAAGCATGTCGTGGTTACAAAGATATCAATATGCTGGCGCTGCAATTATTAAAGCCCGGCGGAATACTTTTAACTTTTTCCTGCTCTGGCCTAATTGATGCTGAGTTATTTCAAAAAGTCGTTGCTGATGCTGCGTTAGATGCAAAAGTTGAAGCGCAAGTCATTGAAAAATTGACACAAGCAAAGGATCACCCAGTGCAATTGCACTACCCAGAGGGTTTTTATTTAAAGGGTCTCGTTGTCCGCAAAACCCGATAATTCTAGCCGCTGCCGAGCAGCGGCTAATGCTGTTTTATTTGTTCTGAGCATAGACAGTATATCCTGCACGTAATCGGCTCCGCGCTCTGAATAACTCATTAAACCGGTCGCTAATATTTCAGCGGTCGGCTTCATATCTAAGCGGCGGTAATTAGCTCGCATATCGCGCAGCACCCGGTAAGCTGCATTCGTATTTACGTTTCTAAAATAGTTACTCAGTGCTTGATACGGATTGTCATACTTAGCGACTTCATGCGTCAAACCTTCAACTCGGTTTATCGGCACTAAACCACAGCCGGGCTTGTAACACCATTGGCCAAAATAGTTCTGCCCTTGTTTAGCGAAACGTGAAGAACCCCAACCCGATTCATTAGCAGCCTGTATTAAAACAAGGTTAACAGGTAAAATATCCATTCGTTTAAGTAGTAACTGAAAATCTGCTTTTCGTGCTTTACCTCTAATATTTATTTTGTAACGCTTGAATAGATACTTAACATGCTGTCCCGCTTTTTTGTCAATCGGTTGGCCCAGCTCTTTCATTTTCAAATACGCAGTTATAAACTTTCTATTTTCTGAGATCCATTCATTGTGCGCTTCAACTAAAGGCAAAAAATAGCTAAAAAACGCGATCTTTTTTTCCTTTACATTGGCAATAGAAGAAAAATCTTGAGGCGGATCTGGATTAGCTATAGCAAGATTAATTTGAGGAACAGCAAGATCAATAACTTTAACCGACTTAGCAGTTTTTTCAGTTATTAAAGGGTATTTTTTAGGTGGAATAAAAAAAGGTAGTACCAGTGCGACTAAAAATGCTGCAATCACCGCACAAAAAAACACTCTAGAAAATAAGGACATATATATAAAAATCAGCTAATTAATACAGTATTTTACTGAAGTTCAGCCAACTCGTCATCATCATTTGCTGGCATTCTATCAATCGTGCGAAACAACAGCTGACCACAAAAATTGCAACTATGGACACGCTTTATATCATCACGTTTGAGCAAGCCCCACTCTTTAATGTCTAACTCACCACAATCACAACATGCAATTCCATCTTCAGTTTGCACTGTAGGGTGCTTTTTAAGATAAGCACTACGCGTCAGTATTTTACGATAATTTATAACCTTTCCAAAATCAGGATTTTCTTTTGTTATCTTTTTCGCTAACAGCCCAGAAAATAAACTTGACTTCAACACTTTGCTCTCCACTTGCAATAGGTTATCGATATCAACAAGTTTGATTGTAGCATGCTAACGAAGCCACATTTAGACATTAGTGTGATATTGTTTGCAAAATTTATCTTTGCATCCTATTTCGCTAAATTATTGCAATTTAAAGTCTAGCTTAATACTGACATTGTCGACTCGCGTAGGTGACGCGTTAATTTTAGGGGGTTCATATCGCCATTTTTGAACCGCTTGAATCGCGTTATCTTCGAAAACATTTTCAGGTGAAGATTTAACAACGGTGATATTCTCGACTTCACCTTTTTCGTTTACAGAAAAGTTTAACCGTACCCAACCTTCAACAGCGCGCCGTGCAGCTTCAACCGGATATTCTGGCGAAGGTCTTGAAATAGGTTTTAAATTTTTTCTTGCCAATGTCGATGGCAGGCTAAATTTTTGCGCTTCTTCTGATAAATTTAAACCAGTGGTATCCAACGAGACTTCTAGCTGACTAGCAAGTTGTACATAATTAATGACAGGCCAATCTCTTTTCAAAGCATAATCAATAGCTTGGTAAAAATATTCATAGGCTCGATCTAAAGACGTTTGGCCTAAATAAGAAGCAGCCAATATTGCATAGTAGTCTGGATGATTGGCATCATCATAAAGTCCATCTTTTGCCATTAAACCAGCTTTGAAGGGGTAATAAAAATCATCGTAAGGACTGGTGGCATATATTAATGCAAGCAATTGATGAGCGTTTTTGTGTCCCTGCTCTACGAGCGATTCTAAGGTATTAACGATTCGTCTAAGCTGGTTTTTACTTGGGTTTTGTTGATAACGTGATCTCAATTGCATAAACACTGCACTTAAATGACCTTGTTCAGCGCTGCGCTGTAGCCAATAATCAGCTTTTTTAGCTTCGGGTAAACAGCCAATCCCTTCTTTCAAATGGCGGTATAATTCAAATTTAGCGAACGCACTTCCATTTATTGCAGCTTGCAAGTACCAATAGACAGGAACCGCATTCAATGCATTAGAAGGGTATTTTAGTAACCCTACGCTCATCAATTGCGCAAGCAAGAGTTGCGCTTCAGCGTTACCATTTTGCGCTTTGCTAATCAAGGCGCGTTGGTAAGTCGAATACTGAGCTAGATAAATACTGTGCTCGTCCCGATTATTAGTTTGAAACTCTACTTTAACTAACACCTGATCGCGCACCAGTACTTCGTTATCAACAACCAAAGGCTCAAATTTCAAACTATTGGCGTAGTCAAATGCTCGCTTTTCAAGTTGCTTGTTTGGGAAAGACTCTTTTACACGTAGATTTATTAAATTACCGCGTTCGCTAACATCGCCAATTAAAAGTACCCATCCACTCTGATTAGCGGGTAAAATTTCAGCTTCGGACAACAATATTTTATTTTTAAGGCCAAACGAGCCATTGTACTGAGGGTATATCCTACGTGACAGCGCATTTGCGCTATACTCGGCAGCTAAAGACTCTGCGACAGATTTTGCCTTACGTTTTGATGGTATTTCGCGGCGCATGCGGCGAATTTCTTCTTCAGCGGCTCGAAAACCATTTTTCTCCGCCAGTGAAAACCAAGCGTAAGCTTTGTAGATATCGGCGATACCACCTTTACCTTGGTAATACATCATGCCTAAATAGTACTGTGCTTTTGCGTTTCCATGGTGAGCAAAAGATTCAAAAGCAAGTCGAGCTTTTTCATAATTTCGCTGCTCAAACAAAGTTTCAGCGTCTTTTATCGTAAAAGCCCCGACTTTCACGCTGCAAATTACAATACAAAATAATAGAAATCGAATAATCCTAATTCGTTGAGCCTTATACAATGCTTCCTACCCCTTACCGCTATTCCAATGAAACTGAAAGACTTGCACAACATCTTAATGTGATTTTATGAAGCATGTCCAATATTTTAACACACAAAACTTATTTTTATTAACCTTTGAGTTACATAAAATCCATTTTTTCAAAAATAACCAATGCTCTTTCGCCTACTTCAACCTCCTCGTTGGCAAAACAAATAAATCCATCTTGAGAAGCGATGTATTGTTTAACTTGATCAAAAGCAAATACCTGCCCTTTTTTTATAGCTGTAAAATTTTCTATTGGCTTTGCTAAAACAAACTGAAAATCATTGAAATCTTTAACCACAACATCCGATGTTTTAAAATAGTTTGCAGAATATATTATGTCAGAAGAAAGTCGGCTAGCACGACAAACAACAAGTTTCTGAAGATGGTTAATCAATTTATTTCTCAATTTATCATCGTTCTTTCCAAACTTTCTAATTGAGCCCACCTCAATTGTCGCAGCATTTGCAGCATACTTATTTGCTGTGTAGTAACTAAAAGTATTAGACGTCTGTGATGAATAAATAATCGCGTCTACCTTTAAACTGACGGAACTAATAACATTAGTAACATTAGCGACAGAAGGCTCAGGCTGAGCTTTTGTGTTTTCAATATATGGCATTACAGCAAATAGAGGATATCGTGACCTTTGAATGGACGCGTGTAAATCTAAATGAATGAGGCTATTTTTATCTTTCAATAAAAATTCAATTTGTTGTTTAATGAGATTGGCTCTTTTTGTTTCGTAGTTGTCAACTGATTCAAAGCTAGTCTGATATGTATGTTCTCTATTATCGAGCGCAAATAGTCGATTCAGATTAGTCTCAATAAAACGGACGCCTCTCTGAATCGCTAAAATATTTGCAAATATTATGACACACGGACGTATACATTTAATTTTTGCACTCACAAGCTCGCGCAAAAAAAAACTTAAAATTTCTATTGGGGCAGTTTCGTCACCATGCAGCCCACAACTTAATATCACTGCGCTGTCGTTGTGTTCGCATAGTCTGGAAGGTTGGTAATAGATAATGCCAGGTGCCAGCTGTTTTATACGACTCGAATCAGCTAATACAACTTCTCCCTGTACATTTAACCAAGGTGAGTTTAATTGGATAGCCTGCAAATAACAGCTAAATGTTTGGTTTAAGTGATATGCGAACATAATTTAAGATTATGCTCACAATGAAAAATTACAAGCGAGTAGGCTAAATATTAAAAGGCTTGGGGCACTTGGCCTGCGTATAATTACGATCTACATAGTTATAGGTGCGAATATATAAATCATAACGTATTAATTTTCGCCAAAAATCAGTTTCGGTTTCATCAGGGCAAATTGTTTCAACCAAATAAATTTTATGTTGTTTTTCTGAGATATCTAACCGGTCAGGAATTTGAATATATACTGCGATTCCCTCATCAACAGCTCGGGCACCTCGGTAGCGCCAAACACCTTGCACAAAATCGGCAGCCATATGCCGATCAACCTCTTTCAATAGTGCAACTGGTGCATACTGATTTGAGCTGTTGTCGCAAGCAGATAACAAGATTAAGTAAAAGATAGCGCTAACGCACTTTACCTGTGCTTTGTTTTTTTTCGGCCACCACATGAATATATTTCCCCAAAGATATAAACGGCTCTTGTAAAGAATAGAGCAATTCTTTTTCTAATATAACGTCAAACTGCTCCAACCACATTCTACGGTCTATCATATAATCATGGAAACAGCGCACTCCTCGTTTGCGCCTAATCTCGGCAAACTTTTCAACCCACGCATATACATCCTCAGGTAGCTGAGGATTACCGGGGTTAAGCCTAACTTGATTTTTAACTTGCATACCGGCATCTATATAGTCAAAGTTTCCATACAAAAGATTACCAAATAGTTTAGCTGTTTTATTAAAAAACATTAACGACAGTTTGCCACCAGGTTTTAACAAGGTGTTTAGATGAGCAATCACAGCCTCAGGATCAGCAAGCCACTCTACAACCGCATGGCAAACAATCCAGTCATACGCTGTATTTGTATGCTCTGCTATGTAGTCTTGAATCGACTGACAAATAAAATTAACCTCAACAGCATTCTGCGCAGCATGCTGTTGAGCTTGTACAAGCATACTTTCAGCCAGCTCAACACCGGTAACCTCATGCCCCTGTTGTGCTAGCCAAACTGCTATTTCTCCCAAGCCACAACCCGCATCCAAGATTTTCATCGGCTTGCCAGAATCCGTTAAGGCAAAATCCTGTAAATCCTTTTTTACTATCGCAAGGCGCAACTGCCCTTTGCTCGTTTGGTAAATGTTCTTCGCAAATTTATCTGCGATTTGCTCAAAACTTTTGTCCACTTTACAACGCTCTTAAATGGCAGGTAATCTCTTCTCTATCATGATATAGGTGCTTGGCACTAAACTGATACCTTTTACCAGCTTGGTACATGCTGACTTCTATATCTTCAATAATTTCCTGTACCGTTTGAAAGCGCTGTTTCATTGGCAGTTTGAGATTAAATATAGCTTCTTTACACCAGCCGTTGATAATCCATTTCACCATCAGAGCACTGACTTTTTTCGGTTTTTCAACCATATCGCAGACTAACCAATAAACATTTCTCTTATAAGGTGAAAACTTAAAACCATCTTCTTTAAAGTGCTTAACTTGCCCTGAGTCCATTAAACGCTCATTCATAGGTCCGTTATCAATCGCAGAGACCATCATCCCTCGATTAACTAATTGCCAGGTCCATCCCCCTGGAGCTGCACCTAAGTCTACTGCAAGTAAACCGCCACTGAGTCGAGTATCCCATTCTTTAGCCGGAATAAAATGGTGAAATGCCTCTTCTAATTTTAAAGTTGAGCGGCTAGGTGCCTGACTTGGAAATTTTAGTCTTTTTATCCCCAAATGCAGCTCGCTACGATTATTAAGCGGACTCCAGCCTAAAAGCATATTTTGTGAATCAAACACAAACAGGTGTAAAATTTCACTACTTTTTGTCACTAAAATATTTTGCTTGCGCAAAGCATTGCGCAATGGAACCGAAAACTTTTTGGCAAAACCAGATACTTCTTTACCAAGATTAGTGTCTGGATAGTCCACTGTAAAATCACTAAATGGCTTACCCTTAAGAGATTGCATAATGGGTGAGATGCGATCTGCTATATCTATCGCAAATAATTCATCAATCACACAAAACCATTGACGGCAAAATATCAGCGAATCGAGTTGCAGCTTAGCAAATAATACTCCCTCTGAAGCACCGGTTATTTCAAACTCTACATAGCCGGTATCGGGCTTTGTTCGGCAAAAACCGTACAGCTCAACTTCTGCAGCTTTGGTTTGTATCTCTGCAGCACAATCATTTTCAAACCCTGCACGACAGTACAGAACATATTTCGCCATTTTAACGCCTGTTAATTAGTTTTTTGCTTAAATGCTAGTGAGAAAGAATGATACAAGATAGTTAACCAACCAGCTAACATTAATATTCCACCAATAGGCGTCATTATCCCTAAACCCGATACGCCAAATGCCATTAAATATAAACTACCAGAAAAACAAAAAACACCTGCAGCAAACAACATAATGCTAACAGCCAATAATTTATCTACTGTTTGTTGCTTCCCTTGCGATAAACACAATATTGCCAAAGCATGCACAAATTGATAAAACACCGCAGTTTCTATCCAATTTAAAGCCTCAACTGATAGATGGCTCTTCAGTGCATGAGCAGCAAACGCTCCCAATGTTAATGCAAGTGCGCAATAAAATGCGGCTATTGCTAACGCAAGATTTCTAGACATGCTTAATCACAAACTCCTTTATGTACTCACTCGCTTCGTTTAACGTATCGTCTGAATCTAAACCGGTCGATTTTAAAGGTTTCAAACTATGATCTGCCTTTTCAATCCACCGAATTTCATAATTATCTTGCACGGTAAATTTACCTACCTGATCTCGATTACCAAATGTATCTCGCTCCCCTTGAATAATTAAGCCAGGTAAATCGCATTGATTTAACAAATCAATACGATGTTTTTCCGGTTTTCCGGGTGGATGAAAAGGGTATCCTAAAGCAATAAACCCATCTATAGGCCTCTTACTTTGCAAATATGCATTTAAAGCGACTCTAGAGCCCATCGATTTACCACCGACAAATAGTTTAGCGTCAGCTGGTACTTTATCGATTTGTGCTAGATAAGCATCAACTAAGGTAGGCATTCTATCTGGTGGCCTTTTTTTTCCCGATTCTTTAATAGTTTGCATATATGGAAAATCAAATAAAATTACTTTTATTGATAGAGCGTGAACTTCCTGTTGATGTTTTGTAATTTTATTACAGACTTGTTGCATAAAGTCTGAATCACTTCCAGCACCTGCGCCATGCGCGAGTATTAAATATATCTCATTCATTTTTAACATTCTTAATCCTATCTAAACACCTGCAACAAAATAAACACTAAACGACTGTATTTAAAGGCTTTGAAACTAAAATCCAGCTATTTTCAGACGCTAAAATAAAAAATAAAACGACCTAAACCAAGCCCCAAATCCAAGTATTCAATACCTAAACCCTGCCTACTTCAGACTGAATCCCTGCTAAAAATTAAAGTAAACACGCAAATAATATGGCTTAGAACAAAAAGAGATATAGTTATTTGCTTTCAATCTTGTAATTTTATTACATACCAGTAGAATACAAATTGTCCAAGGAATAAAGGATTTAAGGTTAAAACAAGGATTAAGTTAAAATTTTAATGTAATTATATTACAAAGTTAACTAACCTGTTAATTTAGGTTAAGGAGTCAATCATGTTAGCATTAAAGTCTTTAGTATCAGTTGTTGCTTTTGCTACTTTTTCTGCCGCTGCACAGCCTTCTGCAGAAGAATTAAAGCAAGTGGTTGAAGCCAACTTACAAGAATCAACTCAATTAGAAGTTGCGTCTTTAATTAAATCAGTCGATTTAAATAGCAATATTAAAGTTGAAGTAGCTGAAAACGTGTTAAACCAAAATAACAATAAAGCAGAACAACCTATCACTACAACAACTCAAATAGCGGAATAAGCGATCCAGTTATCCTGCTAACGCTTATTATCGCGGGATTTGTATCGGGTCAAAGCTTTTGACTAAGTCGTCAACTGCTTTAATTTGAGCTAAGAAAGGCTCAAGTTGTGCTAAAGGAAAAGCAGATGGACCATCACACTTTGCTTGTGCAGGGTTTGGATGAGCTTCCATAAATAACCCAGCTATTTTAGTCGCCATACCAGCGCGTGCTAATTCAACAGTCTGGTGTCTGCGTCCACTTGATGCACTACCCATTGGATCTCTGCACTGAAGTGAGTGCGTTACATCAAATATAACTGGGCTGCCATTGGTCACTTCTTTCATTACGCTAAAACCTAGCATATCTACAACTAGATTATCGTAACCAAGACAGCTCCCTCTTTCACATAAAATCACTTTGTCGTTTCCACACTCAGCAAACTTTTCGACAACATTTTGTACCTGTGACGGGGACATAAACTGAGGCTTTTTGACATTGATAACCGCATTGGTCGCAGCCATAGCTTTTACTAAGTCTGTTTGGCGTGCTAAAAAAGCAGGTAGTTGAATTATATCTACCACTTCTGCGACAGGTTGCGCTTGTTCGATTTCATGCACATCAGTAATAACCGGAACATCAAAGGTTTTTTTGATTTCTTCAAAAATCTTTAAACCTTCTTCCATCCCCGGTCCTCGATACGAATGGATTGAAGAGCGGTTTGCTTTATCAAAAGACGCTTTGAAAACAAAAGGAATATTGAGTTTATCTGTAACGGTTTTATAAGCTTCTGCTATTTGCATGGCCAAATCGCGCGATTCAAGCACGTTCATCCCACCAAATAGCACAAACGGTTTATCATTGTTCACTTCTATCGACTGAACTTGAATAGACTTTTGTGTCATTACACTATCCTGAATGAATAAAAGCGCTATATTAGCTCAATTGCGGCTAACGTTTCCACCAAAACAAACGGCATAAAGCAGGTAAAAACAAGATTGCCCCTAACATATTAACTAAAAACATAAAGGTTAATAATATCCCCATATCAACTTGAAATTTGAGTGACGAAAACACCCAGGTACTGACACCAATAGCTAAAGTGATACCTGTAAACATCACAGCACTACCGCGTTCAATCAAAGCTTGGCGATACGCTTCTGTTAGATTCATCCCCTGTTTAAGCTTCTCAATCATATTCGACAATATATAAATACCATAATCAATGCCAATTCCCACGCCCAGAGCAATCACGGGTAAGGTATAAACCGTAAGTCCAATATCCATTTTGGTCATCAAAGCTTGAGCCAAAGTTGATACAATAAACAAAGGTATTACCACCGCCGCTGTTGCCCGCACACTTCTAAAAGTTACCAAACAAAGAATAATAACCGCGCTATACACATAAATCATCATAGGTACTTGGGCTTCAGCAACAGCTTCGTTTGTTGCCCCCATTACCCCAGCCGGACCTAACGCCAAAACAAACTTCAAGTTGTCAGTTTCATAGTTATGCTTTTCTGCTTTGACGACATTAATGACGTTTTCAATCGTTTCGGCTTTATGGTCTTGCAAAAACAAAATAATCGGCATTGCACTGCAATCTGTATTCAATAACCCTGTACTGGTTGCAACACGTGAAACCGACTGCGCTAATGTTGCCGAATTTTGGGGCAACACCCGCCACTTAGGATTTCCCTCATTGTATCCTGCTGTTATAGTTTTAGTCACCGTGGTTAGACTAACACTAGACTGCACTCCTTCAACATTATTGAGTCGCCACTGAAAGTCGTCTATTTTTTTCATTATTTCGTACTGTGTGCAAGCGTCAGGAACCGTTTCCGCAATCACAGATAAAATATCCACACCAACTTCATATTTTTTTGTAATTAAGAATGTATCTTGGTTATAAACTGAATCTTGATGCAATGCCGGTGCACCAGCATGCAAATCACCTATTTTCATTTCCTGTGATTGCCAATGCCCCAGTACAAAAAGTGCGACCATTACAAACAGCAATATTAAAGAGGATGCAGGTTTCGATAAATAAACCAAATAATGCCAAATCTTAGATGCTTTTGCTGATTCCGCTTGTTTTCTATAATGTTGCGGAAACTTCACAAAAGAAACTAATACTGGCAGTAAAATAAGGTTGGTTAAAATAATAACACCAACACCAATTGAAGCCGCTATTGCAAGCTCCTGGATGATTCCGATATCAATACTTAAGATGGTTACAAAACCAATACAATCAGATAATAATGCAATAAAGCCAGGTAAAAACAATGCTCTAAAACTTTTCTTCGCAGCAATTTTAGCACCCGCTCCACTTGCTATTCGCTTACCGATGCTGTTTATCATTTGCACACCGTGGCTAACACCAATAGCAAAGATCAAAAATGGCAACAATATTGACATGGGATCAAGCCCATATCCTAACATTGATAAAATGCCTAACTTCCACACCATAGCACCTACAGAGCAGACAATTGGCAGCGCTGTGAGCATCATAGAATGACAAAATAGATAAACTAAAATCGCAGTAACAACAATTGCCACGAGAAAAAATAGCAACACATCTTTTGCCCCTGCTGCGACATCCCCGACCATTTTAGAAAAACCAATAATATGAATAGTATGCTGATCGGATGCGAACTGAGCACGGATATCATTTTCAAGTTTATTAGCAAAACCGATAGTATCAACAGCCTCTTTGGTATTTGGGTCAACATCAAGGAGTTGTGCTTTAACCATTGCACAGCTGTAATCATTAGAGACTAAGCGCCCAACTTGTCCAGATTTTTCAGTATTACGTCGGACCTCCTGCAAACTCTTATCATCATTGCTGAAGTTTGCCGGTATCACAGGCCCGCCTACAAACCCTTCTTCTACGATTTCGGTATAACGGACAGCTGGCGCAAAAAGGGAAAGAACACTTGAGCGATTTACACCGGGTATAAAAAACAACTGATCGTGTATGCCTTTTAACGTATCAAAAAAATCTGGGTTATAAATATTGCCTGATTTATCGCAAACAGAAATGAGAATATTGTTCGCTCCACCAAAATCATCAGCATATTTCAAATAGGTTTGCATGTATGGATGCTGAAGTGGAATGTTCTTTGTGAAAGCGGCATCTAACTTTATCTGTGTGGCAAAAATGCCAAAAATAAGCGTCAATAATGCAAAAATAAAAATAACACTCAAACGATTACGAAAGATAACCCTTTGCACTAAATCGACCATAATTTTTTGCTCACTCCTGACTTAGTTTTTGCAAGCTAATGATCTCGACACCTCGCTCACCCGTCACTAGTATATTTTCTCGATCTTGAGTAACTACCGCAGAAGTAATTACTTTACTCTTAACTTTGTATTGAACTGTGGCTTCACGATTATCCTTTGCCAAAACCCAAACGCTTTGACTGTTGCCGACAATTAACCAATTATTCGAACCAAACAGTAAAATTTTGTTGATATTGACGGGTTCCGAAATCGATATTTTTTCACCACGCCCTGAAATTTGACCATCAATATGCGCAAATCGAAAGATGCTGCCGCGCATCCCACCAATAAATAACTGCTGTTGAGCATATGCGATTTCATACAAAGAGCCATAATATGGAATTTCTATCCGTTGCCAGGACCGCCCATTATCATACGAGACAGCAAATAAACCGAGTTCACCCACTAAATATAAATTACTGCCAACCCTTTTGAGCTGATTTAAGTGAGGCAAAATAGCGCTCAATTCAAACAGATAATCAGCTTCTGAAGCTTCTTTTATTTCAAGCAGATAAGCTTGGTCTTCCTCAGGCAATAAACCAATGTGGTACTCTTGTGTCCAATTTCTACCAGCATCCCGCGTTCGATAAAAAAGTCCATATGCACCAATAGCGATGCCATGGTTATCGTCTATAAACTCAACATCTAATAATGGGTTCAAATTATTTGGTTGGTATGATTTATGCCAACTTCGTCCTGAATCATCGCTATAAACAATTATTGACTGATGGCCTACAGCCCATAACCTGCCGCTTGGACTCTGCGTAATTGCGGTAAGCATCGGTTCTACACCCACCACATCGCGTTTTTGTGTGGCATGCGCATTGTCTAAATGCACTACATGCCCACGCTCACCGATAGCAACTATCCGCTGTTCTTGATTCTCAGTGACTAAAATATCCAACAATAATAGTTCACTGCTGTGGGCATATGAATGCCCGCAAACAGCCAATATTATGAACCATACAACTATACGCAAAATACGCCCCTTTTAACGCAACCCACTACGACGCAAAGCTTGAGGTGTAAAGTCGCCTTTATCTGTATCGACATCAAAATCATACATTTTTTCGTTATTATCCAAGCCCAATGCTAAATAACGTCGTGAATTCAAGTCATGGTATACATCTAGCGTAGTCCATAATGTAGGTACTTCATAATAGTTAATCGCATAACTCATATTGACACGATAGAGCTCATCTCGTGCATCATATGCGTCAGCCACTGCAATTTGCCAGCTGTCTTCATCGATAAAAAATACACGCTTTTTATAAATGTGTCGCATACCATCTTTCAAATTTGCTTCTACGACCCACACTCTGTGTTTTTCATAACGCGTTAATGATGGGTTGATATGTCCGGGTTTTAAAATTGTATCGTAATCAATGCCTTTAGCATGCAATGCATATGAATTGTAAGGGATATACAATTCTTTTTTCCCCTTTAACGTCCAGTTGTAACGACTAGGTGAGCCGTTAAACATATCAAAATCATCTGTCGTGCGAAGACCATCTGAAGCAGTACCTGGTGCATCAAATGCAATATTAGGCGCTTTACGTACTCGCCTTTGCCCTGTGTTATAAGTCCACGCTTGTCTCGGTTGTTTAATTTGGTCAAGCGTCTCGTGCACTAATAGTGCAGTCCCTTTTAGACGGGCCGGAGAGGTGACCTCTTGTTTAAACATAGAAATAATATTGTCTTCTGCCATTTTATCAGAGGTCATATCCGGTTGTGAATATTGAAACAACACTTGCTCGTCAAAACCAATTAATGTGTAATCACCGCTCGCTGTCGGTGCAGCTTGCCCGCCCCAACGTGCAATTGCAGTGCCTCTAAATCTAAGTACGTGATTCCAAATCGCCTCCAATCCATTTTGTGGAATTGGAAATGGAATACCTATGACAGAATTAGCGACCCCTTCACCATCGGATACTAGCTCTGCTTTCGTTGCATTTTCAATCGTCGCATCATATACATATTGGGGCACAGCTGCCGAACGATGGCTTTTGTATACAGGCATCTTAAATGACTCTGGGTAAGCCTTAAATAAAGCTATTTGACCTGCACTCAAGTATTGTGCATGTTGCTGATAATTTTCTGCTGAAATGGTAAATAGAGGTTTTTCATCACTAAAAGGGTCTGGATGATGGTCACCCACTTGATATCCGTTTGGCGGTGTTGCTATACCCCCTGTCCATTGTGGAATCGAACCATCATTGTTTGCTGCTTTTTCGGCTCCTAACGGCGTTAAAGATTTGCCAAGTTGAGCCGCAACATCAGGGCTCACTTTGGCTTGTAAACCAACACTAGTAACAGATAACAATATCGATGCTGTAATAAATTTGCTATTAAACTTCATATTCACAAAACCTCAAATAGAATACTTTATACTGAATGAAATATAATCACGATCAGCAAAATTGTTACTGTTGCCTAATCCACCCCAAAATGCGTTGTACCCCATATCAAACTGAATTTTGTTCTGGTAGTCAAATGTTAAAGATAATGAAGCTGATTGACGATCTTCGACAAATAAAAACATCGGGTCTGGTGTCGTACCTTTAACGTCGTGCGAATAAACCAGCCGAGGTGTCACATTAACACCAGAAAAGACATTGTTATAGGTTAAACGAGCGACTGCCCTATACCCCCATGCGGTAGCCGTTGGGAAAGGCGTGGTTTCTGCGCCATCAGAGATGGCCAATTGCAAGCCTTGTGCACTTGGTAGTACCCCACTTCTCGCTGTCCCCGGGCCGTTCAGCCTAAGCTCACTTTGTTCTGGCATATCTTGAACTTGCACCACACCCGCTTCAAATAATAGTGCCAATGCATCTGCACCCAATGTTGGACCAAACAAGTGGGTAAGTGTAGCTTGCGCCTGTACGGTATCTTTTCGAATATAACCTTGCGCATTGCCACCAGATTCAACGTGTGATAATTGCGATATACCTTTTAAATCAGGCCTTAAATTAGCATTTGCTAATTGCTCTGGCATCCCCATATACAAAAGCTCAACGTCATCAATTTGTAGCGGTTCATCCTGACGATAAGCGATTTCGCCTGCCAATGCTGTGGTGCCAATACTGGTATTAAAGCTAAAACCGTAAAGTTGAATATCTTCTGGATATTCTAAATAAGCTTGTGTAAATGCTTTTAGGTTATGTAAATTATCTACATTTATACCATTCGTCAGCAAATATTGAACATCACCATACAAGCTACCAATTTCAAAATTAGACGCTCGACCCGATATGAGTGGCCGGCGACTATGATAGTTCATGTAGTAAAGACCAAATTCCGTATCATTTAGTTCGGGCGAATAATAAGTGAACTTAAATCCGTATTGCCCGTCATCACTTGGATAGCGATTACCGGTATGCGGCTGCGCCATTATTGCAACCTTGGTTGCATTTACATAATAAGGCGCTGTTAAATCGTAAAATTCGGCTGCCAGTTGCGCTTTTTGCTGCGGATCATTTGTTGTATTTAGCTGTACAACCGTTTGATCAATCTCCGCTGAGCTCATAGTTAAAGCATCTTTAACCCATGTGCTAAGTTGCATCGCTAAATAATCAGCATCCATGTCTGGATTTTGTGTAAAACCGATTTGTACATTGTTGTAATAGCCACCGTTACCGGCGAAATCGTTGGTTGAAAAATAACTACCCGGTGCAGGTAATATTGTTTTTTCCCATTTGTACTGATAAAAAGCATCAAATGAAAGATTGTTTGTTAATCCAATCGATCCCCAAACCATCCCCACGGGAATAAAGGCCTCTTTTAACTCTGCGCCGGGCGCTTTTAAACGAGAAATGTCAACTGGATTAATGGCGTTAACACCATGAGAAATCAGCGAACTTTCGCCCCAACTCACAACTTGATCACCAATACGCAGCGATACTGGCATATCACCAATATCAAAGTAGCCATACAAAAATGCGTCTAAAAACCTAAAATCCTGGCAAACTCTCTCTTTTGCTTCTTTATTCCGACAAATATCGACAGATTTTTTAGAAACAGGGTTTGTCCAAGCTTTACTTTTTTTCGCAGCATCATCATAAAAATACATAAAGCGAGAGAAGAATCCCCAGTCGCCTGCATTAATATCTAACTCATGCGTACCCGAAAAAACACGAGAGAATGCCTCGCCCGGATCATGGTTTAAGTTAGCTAAATCACCATTTGCAGAATACGAGCCAGGTTGCGCCCAAACATCCTGTGCTTGGTAAATGATATTACCTGCTGCGTTGTACTCACCATTATAATTGGCTTGAGTATTGCGCCAAGTTAACTCTGTTTGGTTATTTTTACCAATCAAAGACCAATCTCTATCCTCAACCCGATAACTTGTACCCAAGGTGAACGCAGAATCAAAATTGATTTCCAAGCCTGCTATCTCAAACTGGGCGGCTGTAGCCTGTGGTGAGCCCATTGTTAGCGCCATGAAAATAGCAGATGATAAATAAGTGTGTTGCATTGTAAATTGCTTTCGTTTCATAAAAACTCCATTCCGAGTCACCCTATTTATAGATAGTTGAAATAAACTATAGAGTAGTCTGATGAACTTGGTTAAGTATTTTCATTACATAATATTAACACAATTCAATGGTCTTACCAGTTAATAAAGAATATATATTTCAACCACTTTATATATGCTCGAAAATCTTTGTTAATTTCATTAAAACAACAACTAGAAACGACCCTACGAGCCTCAGGTAAGGCTAAAAGCGCAAAATTCCATCACTTAAAAATTATTTCTTCCTTAGCCCTTGCATTTAATAATAATTTGTATAGTATGCACGCCTCGTTAGCCGGAGATGTTATGAAAGCTAACTATTTATAAGTGTCGCGGGATGGAGCAGTCTGGTAGCTCGTCGGGCTCATAACCCGAAGGTCGTTGGTTCAAATCCAGCTCCCGCAACCAAACTTATATATAAATAATTTCTTTAGTGTCGCGGGATGGAGCAGTCTGGTAGCTCGTCGGGCTCATAACCCGAAGGTCGTTGGTTCAAATCCAGCTCCCGCAACCAATCTATTTATTATTTTAATTGTTGTTAAATTATCAAGCTTGTGGGTAAGTATCCTGAGCATATGGGTCATCTTACAATTAATTTATCTTTATTGACGCGGGATGGAGCAGTCTGGTAGCTCGTCGGGCTCATAACCCGAAGGTCGTTGGTTCAAATCCAGCTCCCGCAACCACTTTCCTTATTTAGTTTGTTTTTCTCATTCTTCAACTACAC
This sequence comes from Catenovulum sediminis, assembly GCF_007289895.1. GTDB lineage: Bacteria > Pseudomonadota > Gammaproteobacteria > Enterobacterales > Alteromonadaceae > Catenovulum > Catenovulum sediminis. Next base: position 70,292 of record NZ_CP041660.1, read on the forward strand.
TTAGTCAATATCCTTTTCGATTGAATCGGTAGCGTATTTCATTATGCATGAGAACCCTTTATTTCAGTTTGCCGAAGAAGAAACTGAACAGCAAACAACAGACAGTTGCTGGAAAGTTCTAATTGTAGATGACGATGATTTTATTCATCAAGTCACTAAACTCGTGCTAAAAGACCTTACGATAGAAGGTATGTCGCTTGAAGTCTACAGTGCTCACAATACAAGTGAAGCCAAACGACTACTGCAACAAACGCCAGATTTTGCGCTCGCCTTTGTCGATGTTGTGATGGAAACCGATCATGCGGGCCTCGAATTAATTAAGTGGATTAGAAAAGAACTACAGAATTTTTCGATTAGACTCGTATTACGTACCGGTCAAGCGGGCACAGCACCAGAAGAGCAAGTTATTAGTGAATATGACATTAATGATTACAAAGAAAAAACTGAATTAACCGCCAGAAAGCTAACCACCTGTGCATATGCAAGCATTCGTGCGTACAGAGATATCATTTCCATAGAAAAAAGCTTGAATGGTTTTAAACGTCTCGTCGCAGCATCAACAGACATTTTGAAAACACACTCAATTATCGAGTTCGGGACCGCCTCTCTTGAACAGTTGTTCAATCTATTAGGTATTGAATGCTCTTCATTATATGTTGCCAATAACACTGAAAGTCTACTACATACTTCTGAACGCATTATATTAGGTGCATCGGGTAGCTATGTCGGTTATGGCTATAGCTTCAACAATATAGAAATACCGTCTGACAGTAAGAATATAATTGAGCAAGCCTTTCAAGATAAGAAATCTTATATTGATGAGAAAGTTTACGTTGGGTTTTATCAAACAAGTACATCAACCCAATCGGTATTGCTGGCCAACTTTTCCGAAACCATAGATGAGTTTCAAATTAATTTATTAGAGAACTATGCTACAAATTTAGCGTTAATATTCGAAAAAGTAACTTTGCGAGAAGAGTTAGAGTCTGCTCAAGCGGAACTAATTTATATTCTGAGCGACTCTATTGAAATGCGCAGTAAAGAAAACCATGCACATGTAAAACGCGTCTCTTTAATCAGTCATGAACTTGCACGTTTATACCAATGTGATGAAAGGCTAACAGCTGTCATTGCACATGCTGCTCCACTACATGACATCGGCAAGATCGCCATTTCTGAAGATATCTTAAACAAACCGGAAAAATTAAACGCAGAAGAATGGGCTATCATGCAACAACATACAATAAGAGGTGCTGAATTACTAGAAAATAGCCAAAAGGCCATCGCTCGAGTTGCAGCTAATATTGCAAAATTCCACCATGAAAACTGGGACGGAAGCGGTTACCCTCAAGGATTAACTGCTAACGATATACCGATTGAAGCCCGTATCGTTGCCTTAGCAGATGTGTTTGATGTGCTGGGTTCGAAACGTAGCTATAAAGAGCCTTGGTCAGAAGATAAAATAGTGGAGTACTTGAAAAATCAATCGGGTATTAAATTCGAACCTAAACTCGTTGAGATCATGCTTAAAAACTTCGACATATTTAGAACCATTCGACTTTTAAATCCAGACAATATAGGGTGATGCAACGCGACATTTATTCCAAGTTTGGTCATCAAATAAAATGGCGGTACACTAGATATATTTGTATGTATGGATTAGGCAAATGATAATAGTAGTATCTCCAGCAAAAAATCTTGATTATGAAACACCACTTCCCACAAATAAATATAGCCAACCTGAATTACTTGAAGAAAGTAAAATATTGGCAGATATTTGTAAAACACTAACACCATTAGATCTATCTAACTTAATGAAAATTAGTGATAAACTTGCTGGTTTAAATGCCGCAAGGTTCACTGAATGGCAGCCAAATTTTAACCTTGAAAATGCACGACAAGCTATTTATGCATTTAATGGAGACGTTTATACTGGTTTAGACGCATATACTTTATCTGACCGAGATATAGATTATGCACAAAATAACTTGAGGATTTTATCTGGACTTTATGGACTTTTAAAACCACTTGACCTAATGCAAGCTTACCGCTTAGAGATGGGCACTAAATTAGAGAATCCCAGAGGTAAAAATCTATATGACTTTTGGGGAGATATTATTACACAAGAGCTTAATAAAAGCATTGCAAGCCAGCAATCGAATACCCTGATCAACCTAGCTTCTAATGAGTATTTTAAATCCGTGAAGAAAAACTCTTTATCTGCATCGATAGTCACGCCTGAATTCCGCGATTGGAAAAATGGCCAGTTTAAAATGATTAGCTTTTTTGCAAAAAAGGCAAGAGGTTTAATGGCAAGATTTATAATTCAAAACAAAATATCAAACGTAGCTGACTTAAAACTGTTTGATGCTGAAGGTTATACCTTCAACCCTGCTCTGTCCACTGCAGACAAACCAGTCTTCACGCGAAAACTAGATTAATACTTCCAACAACGCGGTAAGATATCTACCGCGTTGTTTTACTGACCGCGCCATATTTTGACACATAAAGATATCTGGTACCGCTAAACTATAAAAGTAACGAGTACAGCGCCTAATAGCAGCCTATAAATCACAAACGGCAACATACCAATTTTTTCTATCAAAGATAAAAATAGGTAGATACAAAAATATGCACTGATAAAAGATAAGCCCGTCCCCCAAAATATTGCCGCCCAATCAACTAATTCACCAGAAGTCACTAATTTAAACGTTTGGTATGATCCTGCGACCAAAATAATTGGAATTGATAATAAAAATGAAAAACGAGCAGCGTTACTTTTATTTAACCCCAGCATTAAACCAGCGGTAATAGTAATACCCGAGCGAGAAGTGCCTGGAATCATTGCAATAGCTTGAGCGACACCAATAATAAGCGCCTTTTGCCAGCCAAGCAGTTTAAGCTCTAAATGTGCCTTTGCTTTAACATCCGCCCACCAAAGTAGTAAACCAAATACAATAGTAGTTGTTGCAATGACAGCGATTGAGCGCGCATACAGTTCGATAATGTCTTTAAACAACAAACCAAACAACAAAGCTGGAATGGTTGCCAAGATGACCCACCACCCTAACCGACTGTTATCTGTAGATTCACCGCCACTCACATTTTTAAACCAGGCGGACAAGATCTCAACCACGTCCTTACGAAAATAAATAACAACAGCTGCCAATGATCCCACATGAACAGCTACATCAAATGCCAGTCCCTGATCATTCCACCCCAACAACTGAGAGGGCAAAATCAAGTGCGCCGAACTAGAGATCGGCAAAAACTCTGTCAAACCTTGAATCAAGGCTAATACAATTATTTCCAATAATGTCATTATTTTTTCCAGTCGAAATCTATTTGCCAAAGAGCTTGGCTCGGGTTATCAAAATTCTGCCAAAGCAGTGTGTAACTTTTTTTAACTACAGGATGTAACAAATCAGGATAAATATCACATAAAGGTTTTAACACAAACGCATTCTTGAGTATTTCAGGTCTTGGCAGTGAGATTGGGTTCTCACAAATAATATCATCGTAAATTAACAGATCTAAATCGAGTGTGATTGAAGACCGGTTGTTAGCATTGCGATCCCTTCCGTATTGGTCTTCAATGGATTTTAGTAATTCAATAAAATGTTCTAATGACAATTTAGTATTGCCACCAAAAACTATATTGTAAAAGTTGCGCCCGCCAAAATTGACTGGTGTGCTCTCATATACATCTGAAATGACTAATTCTTGTATAAACGGCCGAAGAAGAAATATCGCTATTTTAAGGTGAAATTCGGCTTCAGTATTTGTTCCCAGACTTACAGCTACTCTCGCCATTTATTTCGTTCCACGTTCGATTAAAACGCCAACATGTGCTTGGCTAATAGCCCCCGGTTTAGTAATTTTTATTTTAATCCAAGGCAGCAGAAATTTAGCCATCAATCTATTTGCTAGTTCTTCGGCCAAAGTTTCTATCAATTCAAACTGCCTAGAACGACAAAAAAATAAAATAAAATCTGTCACTGTTGAATAGTCGAGCGCTTTACTAATATCATCATTTTCCGCTGGAATTTTATTCGACCACTTCATGTCTATATCGAAGATTAACTTCTGCTCGATATCATGCTCCCAATCGAAAACGCCGATTTTTGTTTTCACTTCTAGGTTATGTATAAACACAACATCCATATTTCAAAATACTCATAAATTTTTGACAGTTTAATGAATTGAGTTCACAAATAATGTAAGCTCAGCAAGATGACATTTTACCTTGTTTTACGAGCGGAAAAAACCAAACCTTATGTCCCTGATCTTTATTTTTATGCTTATCGTTGCATATTTGTCTGGTTCTATATCAGGGGCCCGTATTTCAGCAAGAATTTTTAAGACTAAAAAACCCACTGAACATGGCTCATTAAATCCAGGTGCTACTAACATGTACCGTATCGGCGGTTTGAAAGCCGGTGTGCTCACGCTCTTTATAGATGTATTTAAAGCTGTCTTGCCACTTTGGGGATCTTATTTTTTAGGTATAAGCCCGATCCAACTTGGCTTCATTGCAATAGCATGCTGTCTAGGGCACATATTCCCCATTTTTCATGCTTTTAAAGGTGGAAAAGCGGTCGCTACAGCATTTGGAAGTATGTTGCCAATAGGATTAGACTTGGGTGTAAGCTTGATAATAACTTGGTTTATTAGCTTGTACGCCTTTAGATACTCCTCTCTTGCTTCGATAATTTCAGTTGCATTATCTCCGGTTTATGTTTGGTTATTAAAACCCACATACGTCATACCAGTATCTATGTTGGCGATTTTAATTTTGATTCGACATACGCCCAATATACGACGCCTTATTTTAGGCACAGAACCTAAGTATGATCAGAAACGATAATACCTTCTAAACTACCTTGCTTTATGATCTTTTCTTTTTTTTGCTTAGGGAGTTTTTTAATTTGGTACTCGATTTGACTTGCTTGCGAACGGTTACCTATGAATTGAAAAAACTCTAAGGTTTTAGCTTGGCGAGAGCGAAAATATTTAGCTTGTTTTTGAATGTCAATCTGATGTTCTTTAAAACGGCGCTGAGGATCCGTGGTAATCCCAGTATAAAGTGCATTATCGTTGGTACGAATTAAATAAACATACCAGCAATTATTCTGCATAGATTTATCCGTATGTTTTGTAAATAATTTTGATATGACAATAGATACAAAAAAGCCCATCAATTCAAGATGGGCTTTTTCTAATTTATGAACCTGATGGTGTGCTACTCTCACATGGGAAACCCCACACTACCATCGCCGCTATTGTGTTTCACTTCTGAGTTCGAAATGGATCAGGTGGTTCCACAATGCTATCGCCATCAGGAAAATCGGTACAATTTCTAGTTATTATTTTTAGTAATTTTAAGCCTGGCAGTGTGCTACTCTCACATGGGAAACCCCACACTACCATCGCCGCTATTGTGTTTCACTTCTGAGTTCGAAATGGATCAGGTGGTTCCACAATGCTATCGCCGCCAGGCATAAACTGTCACCTGAATGGATTCAATTACATCGCAGTGCCACATATGACTAGCGCGATGCTTGATTTCCAATCAAGTCTTAATCTGGACTCTTTGTAGTAAAAAAATTCTCATGCGCTCAAGCTTAATCTTTTATATTCATATTCAATAAACATTCGGCGTTGTATGGTTAAGCCGCACGGGCAATTAGTATTGGTTAGCTCAATGCCTCACAGCACTTACACATCCAACCTATCAACCTCGTAGTCTACAAGGGCCCTACAGGACCTTAAAGGTCTGTGACAACTCATCTCGGGGCTCGCTTCCCGCTTAGATGCTTTCAGCGGTTATCGATTCCGAACTTAGCTACCCGGCAATGCTATTGGCATAACAACCGGAACACCAGAGGTTCGTCCACTCCGGTCCTCTCGTACTAGGAGAAGCCCCCCTCAATTATCAAACGCCCACGGCAGATAGGGACCGAACTGTCTCACGACGTTCTAAACCCAGCTCGCGTACCACTTTAAATGGCGAACAGCCATACCCTTGGGACCGACTTCAGCCCCAGGATGTGATGAGCCGACATCGAGGTGCCAAACACCGCCGTCGATATGAACTCTTGGGCGGTATCAGCCTGTTATCCCCGGAGTACCTTTTATCCGTTGAGCGATGGCCCTTCCATTCAGAACCACCGGATCACTATGACCTGCTTTCGCACCTGCTCGACGTGTCTGTCTCGCAGTTAAGCTGGCTTATGCCATTGCACTAACCGTACGATGTCCGACCGTACTTAGCCAACCTTCGTGCTCCTCCGTTACGCTTTGGGAGGAGACCGCCCCAGTCAAACTACCCACCAGGCAGTGTCCGCATCCCCGATTAGGGGACTACGTTAGAACATCAAACATACAAGGGTGGTATTTCAAGGATGGCTCCACAACATCTGGCGACGCTGCTTCATAGCCTCCCACCTATCCTACACATGTAGGTTCAATGTTCACTGCCAAGCTGTAGTAAAGGTTCACGGGGTCTTTCCGTCTAGCCGCGGGTATACGGCATCTTCACCGCAATTTCAATTTCACTGAGTCCCGGGTGGAGACAGCGTGGCCATGATTACACCATTCGTGCAGGTCGGAACTTACCCGACAAGGAATTTCGCTACCTTAGGACCGTTATAGTTACGGCCGCCGTTTACCGGGGCTTCGATCAAGAGCTTCGCTTACGCTAACCCCATCAATTAACCTTCCGGCACCGGGCAGGTGTCACACCGTATACGTCATCTCTCGATTTTGCACAGTGCTGTGTTTTTAATAAACAGTTCCAGCCACCTGGTTACTTCGACCACCTCTCGCTCCAGTCGTTAAGACTTTCACAATAACGTGGCGTACCTTCTCCCGAAGTTACGGTACTATTTTGCCTAGTTCCTTCACCCGGGTTCTCTCAAGCGCCTTAGTATTCTCTACCTGACCACCTGTGTCGGTTTGGGGTACGGTTCTTAATAACCTGAAGCTTAGAAGATTTTCCTGGAAGCCGGGCATCAACTACTTCAACACCTTAGTGTCTCGTCTCGTATCTCAGCCTTAGTGTTCCGGATTTGCCTAGAACACCAGCCTACTTACTTTCACTTGGATAACCATCACCAAGCCAGTTTAGCCTTCTCCGTCTCTCCATCGCAGTTATTAAAAGTACGGGAATATTAACCCGTTTCCCATCGATTACGGCTTTCGCCCTCACCTTAGGGGCCGACTTACCCTGCCCTGATTAGCATGGGACAGGAAACCTTGGTCTTTCGGCGAGGGGGTTTTTCACCCCCTTTATCGTTACTCATGTCAGCATTCGCACTTCTGATACCTCCAGCAAACTTCTCAGTTCACCTTCAACAGCTTACAGAACGCTCCCCTACCACTTGAACTTACGTTCAAATCCGCAGCTTCGGTTGCTTATTTAGCCCCGTTACATCTTCCGCGCAGGCCGACTCGACTAGTGAGCTATTACGCTTTCTTTAAAGGGTGGCTGCTTCTAAGCCAACCTCCTAGCTGTCTAAGCCTTCCCACATCGTTTCCCACTTAATAAGCATTTGGGACCTTAGCTGGCGGTCTGGGTTGTTGCCCTCTTCACGATGGACGTTAGCACCCACCGTGTGTCTCCCGGATAGCACTCTACGGTATTCGGAGTTTGCAAAGGGTTGGTAAGTCGGGATGACCCCCTAGCCTTAACAGTGCTCTACCCCCGTAGGTGTTCGTCCGAGGCGCTACCTAAATAGCTTTCGGGGAGAACCAGCTATCTCCCGGCTTGATTAGCCTTTCACTCCGACCCACAAGTCATCCGCTAATTTTTCAACATTAGTCGGTTCGGTCCTCCAGTTGATGTTACTCAACCTTCAACCTGCCCATGGGTAGATCGCCGGGTTTCGGGTCTATACCTAGCAACTCTACGCGCAGTTAACACTCGCTTTCGCTACGGCTACCCTATTCGGTTAACCTTGCTACTAAATATAAGTCGCTGACCCATTATACAAAAGGTACGCAGTCACAGAACAAGTCTGCTCCCACTGCTTGTACGTACACGGTTTCAGGTTCTATTTCACTCCCCTCACAGGGGTTCTTTTCGCCTTTCCCTCACGGTACTGGTTCACTATCGGTCAATTGGGAGTATTTAGCCTTGGAGGATGGTCCCCCCGTCTTCAGTCAAGATAACACGTGTCCCGACCTACTTAATACGTGATTAATGAATCTTCATATACAGGGCTATCACCTACTATGGCTGAGCTTTCCAGCTCATTCTACTAATTCATTTATCATCGGCTCTTCCCCTTTCGCTCGCCGCTACTTAGGGAATCTCGGTTGATTTCTTTTCCTCGGGGTACTTAGATGTTTCAGTTCTCCCGGTTCGCTTCTTACACCTATGTATTCAGTGCAAGATACCCTAAAAGGGTGGGTTGCCCCATTCGGAAATCTGTAACTCATGCGTCTTTTATCGACTCGTCACAGCTTATCGCAGATTAACACGTCCTTCATCGCCTCCAATTGCCAAGGCATCCACCGTGTACGCTTAGTCACTTAACCATACAACCCGAATGTTTATCGAATCGTATCATTAAACGCTTTTACGTTGATTGAATACTATGGTCTTACTTGATTAAACTCGTTTTTTTCAACGCATTTAACTTTTTTACTACTGTCCAGATTTTTAAAGAGCGTTGGCTTTTTCGGTAAAAAAAACCAAACAAGATAATTGCGTTCTCTTCAATTATTTTGTTTGGCTTCTGTCAGCCTGACTTCGTTTGTGCGTTTGTGCGTTTGGAATTTGGTGGAGCTAAGCAGGATCGAACTGCTGACCTCCTGCGTGCAAGGCAGGCGCTCTCCCAGCTGAGCTATAGCCCCATATTCTTTTCGCTTTTACATAAGGTCTTTTTATCTATTTAAAGATAGACAAGGCGTTTTATGAGGACGTTTAGTTTACTAAACGACGATTAAAACAATGCAGTATATCTTTAAATTTGGTAGGTCTGGGCAGACTTGAAATAACCAAGCCGACTCTCACCGCTAACATTAAGAACGGGGTGCGCTCTAACGTTTTCAACCTATGTTATTGGTAGGTCTGGGCAGACTTGAACTGCCGACCTCACCCTTATCAGGGGTGCGCTCTAACCAGCTGAGCTACAGACCTAAATCAGGTTAGCCTTCACTATGTTCAAGCTTTGACCTTACGAAGTCTTTCTTTGTAGTAACCTTTATTTATCTGTGTGAACACTCTGCATATTTAAATAGCATCGTTAAGGAGGTGATCCAGCCCCAGGTTCCCCTAGGGCTACCTTGTTACGACTTCACCCCAGTCATGAACCACAAAGTGGTAAGCGCCCAATGTTAAGCTACCTACTTCTTTTGCAGCCCACTCCCATGGTGTGACGGGCGGTGTGTACAAGGCCCGGGAACGTATTCACCGCAGCATTCTGATCTGCGATTACTAGCGATTCCGACTTCATGGAGTCGAGTTGCAGACTCCAATCCGGACTACGAACAGCTTTAAGGGATTCGCGTACTCTCGCAAGTTAGCTGCCCTCTGTACTGTCCATTGTAGCACGTGTGTAGCCCATCCCGTAAGGGCCATGATGACTTGACGTCGTCCCCACCTTCCTCCGGTTTGTCACCGGCAGTCTCCTTAGAGTCCCCAACTTAAGGCTGGTAACTAAGGATAAGGGTTGCGCTCGTTGCGGGACTTAACCCAACATTTCACAACACGAGCTGACGACAGCCATGCAGCACCTGTCTCACAGTTCCCGAAGGCACTTAAGCATCTCTGCTTAATCCTGTGGATGTCAAGGGATGGTAAGGTTCTTCGCGTTGCATCGAATTAAACCACATGCTCCACCGCTTGTGCGGGCCCCCGTCAATTCATTTGAGTTTTAACCTTGCGGCCGTACTCCCCAGGCGGTCTACTTAGCGCGTTAGCTTCGTTACTCACGTCTTAAAGACACAAACAACAAGTAGACATCGTTTACGGCGTGGACTACCAGGGTATCTAATCCTGTTCGCTACCCACGCTTTCGCACCTCAGTGTCAGTAATGGGCCAGGGGGCCGCCTTCGCCACCGGTATTCCTCCAGATCTCTACGCATTTCACCGCTACACCTGGAATTCTACCCCCCTCTCCCTTACTCTAGACTGACAGTTTTGAATGCACAGCCGAGGTTGAGCCCCGGTTTTTCACATCCAACTTATCAATCCACCTACGTGCGCTTTACGCCCAGTAATTCCGATTAACGCTTGCACCCTCCGTATTACCGCGGCTGCTGGCACGGAGTTAGCCGGTGCTTCTTCTGTCAGTAACGTCACAGATGATGGGTATTAACCATCACCCTTTCCTCCTGACTGAAAGTGCTTTACAACCCGAAGGCCTTCTTCACACACGCGGCATGGCTGCATCAGGGTTTCCCCCATTGTGCAATATTCCCCACTGCTGCCTCCCGTAGGAGTCTGGGCCGTGTCTCAGTCCCAGTGTGGCTGACCATCCTCTCAGACCAGCTAGAGATCGTCGCCTTGGTGAGCCATTACCTCACCAACAAGCTAATCTCACTTGGGTTCATCTCGTCGCAGGAGCCAAAGCCCCTTTAACCCGTAGGTATTATGCGGTATTAGCCATCGTTTCCAATGGTTATCCCCCACAACAAGGCAGATCCCCAAGCATTACTCACCCGTCCGCCGCTCGACGCCTGAGAGCAAGCTCTCATCGTTTCCGCTCGACTTGCATGTGTTAGGCCTGCCGCCAGCGTTCAATCTGAGCCATGATCAAACTCTTCATAGAAAGTTTTAATCTTTGTCTCAATCTTACTGATTTAACATTCTGAATTAACAGTAGTCACTTCACTAGATTGAATATTTTGTATCTATTCAAACTATGCGAGTGCCCACACAGATAAATAATAAGGTTACTAATTTTTAAAGAACGTTTTCTGAAGTTCGAACCGTTAGTCCGTTTCAGCGAGGCGCGTATCTTACGCTTCTCATTTTCGTTGTCAAGCCTTTATTTATCTCACTTTCGTTTGATGTTTTGCTTTTCAACTTTAGCGCTTTGATTTGGCTTTTAAGCTGTTTGCTTGTTGCCGTGTCGCTGCGTTGTGGGGGCGCATTATAGGGACTAATTAAAACCCGTCAATGCTTTTTATCAGAAAATTTAAATTTATTTTCCATGCGGTCATTATTCAAACAATTCTGTTTTATTTAAGTTGGAGTTATTATTTTTTTGTTACTAATCAATACCAATTATAATTTTTTAACGAATAAAGCAGGCAACATATGAATCTAGACACTATGATTAGTTTATTCTATTAAACGGATTCAGCATTGACTTAATGAGAAACATCAGCATATCACGCAAACTATTAACAAAAGTATTAGCGATATATATTTTGCTGACACTGATAGTTACTGCGGTGCAAGTCGTCAGTGAATATTACACGACTAAAAGTCATATAGAAGACGAGCTAAAAACGTTACAAAAAACCTTTAGTGGTAGTTTAACCCGCGCTATTTGGGAATTAAATGTTCAACAATCCGTAACGATTGCACAAGGCTTGCTCGCGATGCCCACTATTGAAGGCATTATACTAAGAGACGAAAACGGTCAAATCATCTCTAGGCTGGGCGATTTAATAGAAGACAATGAACTAGAAATTAGCTACCAGCAAGAAAGTATCGTGATTGCAAATAACAGTTCGGGTTTGTTTGGTTACATATACCCTTTAATTTTTGAGTTTTCAGGTCGTCCAATTCAAGTTGGTGATGTGACCCTAATTTCATCTAGAGATATTATAATCCAAAGGATAAAAATTCCTCTCTTCTTACTTTTTTTCAAAGCTATTTTTATAACTTTAAGTTTATTCATCATTATTTATTTTACTTTTCAAAGGTTGTTATCCCGCCCTTTGTACGAATTAACCGAGCAAATTGAAAACTTCGATATTGAAAGATTACCTCAGTCGAAAATCGAATTGGGTATCACAGATAAAAATGAACTTACTATCCTACAAAATGCTTACAATGGATTAATTGACCGTCTAATCAACTATAACCGTGAGCTCGATGCGGCACACGCCAGCTTAATTCAGGCTAACAGCAAACTAGATGACCAGAACCTCATGTTAGAGCAAGAGGTCGCTAAGAAAACAGCGAATCTCAGTCGAGTCATGCTTGATTTAGAGGAGCAGAAAAAAGAGTTGGAACAAAATAGAAATGAATTACGCAGAGGGATTGAAATTAAAAAACGCGCTGAAGAAGCCTTGCTATCCAAACAAAAAGAACTGGAAAGCTCTTTAAATGAATTACGCTCAGCCCAAGGTCAACTTGTAGAGAGTGAAAAAATGGCTTCTTTAGGCGGCCTAGTGGCCGGTATCGCACATGACGTTAACACGCCAATCGGCATCAGTGTCACCGCTAGTAGTTACTTAACAGAACAACTTAAGGTATTAGCAGTTAGTTTTAATGACAAAACACTTACGCCTAAACATATGCTTAAATTTATAGGTGATGCTGAAGAAAGTGTCCACTTGATAAACACCAATCTCAAACGAGCTTCTGATCTCGTGGCAAGCTTTAAACAAATCGCCGTAGATCAAGCAAGTGAAGCGATACGGGATATAGAGTTGAATCATTATGTACATGATATTATCAAATCTCTGAACCCTCATTTGAAAAAAACACAACATAAAATCGTCATCAACTGTCCCGAAAAATTGGAAATGCGTTGCCCTGCAGGTGCGATATCTCAAGTTTTCACGAACTTGGTGATGAACTCAATTATCCATGGTTTCGAACGTGTACGCCAAGGCGAGATATCGATCAATATTAGTGAAATAGAAGATAATAAAGTTAAAATCGAATATAAAGATAATGGCCGAGGTGTCAGTAAAGAAGTGCTGGCCAAACTATTTGACCCGTTTTTCACAACAAAACGAGAAAAAGGCGGTTCAGGTTTAGGGACTCACATCACTTACAATCTTGTAAAGCAAACATTAAATGGCGAAATATCTGCTTACAGTGAACAGGATAAGGGCTTAAGCTATACCATTGTCATCCCAAAAGTGACAGAAATGAAATCGATAGGTTAAATTTTAAGCTACACTTAGAGTGTCGACTAAGATTTGCTGGTGACACTATGTATAATTTATTCCTATTTTGTGTGATAGTTTCGAGCACTCTGTTGCTCAATGCTTGTAGCAACACCGCACGTCTGAACGAATTAGCCGCTTTAAAACCCTCAATCCCTCCTGATATCACAGAATTACCAGGGCAACTTACACTGACAGAAAAATATCAATTTCTAGAAGTGACACCAGCCATGAAACGGTTTATTTCGTCTTTAAAACTAAGAAGCAAATCGAAACAAGAACAAATTGATACCTTGTATCGAGTCATGTTTTATCAAAAAGGCTACATTATTGACTACGAGATGTTTGAAACGGCCTCAGCTGGCGAAACTTTTGAAATGAAGCGAGGCAATTGCATGTCATTAACAGCTTTAATGGTCGCTCTTGGTCGCGAGCTGGGGATGAATGCACGATTTCAAGAAGCAAAATCGAAACCTGTTTGGCATTCTGAAAAGTAAGCGCTCAATGAACCTACGGGGCTAGCTTTCTTTATTTTCGGCTTTAAAATTCCATGGCAGGAGCCTTTCTAACTTTTCAACCGTATCTGCGTATGGTAAGGCTTTGAATACCGCATTTAAATAGTGATACGGCTCAAGTCCATTAAGCTTAGCCGTTTCTATCAAGCTATAGTGTATTCCACTCGCATGCGCACCAGCGGGACTATCTGCAAATAACCAAGCTTTTCTGCCAACAGCAAACGGGCGGATCGCATTTTCTGCTAGGATATTGCTGATATTTAATCGGCCATCTTTACAGTAAACCGTTAATTTGTCCCATTGGTTGTGTAAGTAAGTCATTGCTGTGCCCGTTAAACTGTCTTTGACTACTTTGGGGCGCTGCACGTCTAACCACTTTTTCAACTTGTTCAGAACAGGCACGCTTTGCGCTTGACGCGCTTGGTATTTCCCATCAGCACTCAATGATTTTATATTACGCTCTATCACATACAACTTGTTGATATAGCTGAGTGCCATATCCGCTTTACTGACTTTGGTCTTTTTACTTTTCGGTTGCACGATCTGAGCTTCTTTAAATTTACGCCTTGCATGATCCCAACACCCTAATGAGGTCAGTTTATATTCTTTGCAGACCGCATTATATCCAGCATATCCATCAGATTGCAGGTAACCTCCCGTGAATCCATCCAGCAGGCGCAAGGGTACCTCCTGACTACGCGAAGGATCATATTCAAACAGCACTGATTGTCGATTAGGCTCTCCGCCTAGAGTGACCCACATGTATTTATCACCCGTTGGGGAAGCGCCTGGTTCTTTGAGTACCTGAATGCGAGTTTCATCCGCCATTATCAGTGGGCCGTTATGTTGATACTCACGGAGTAAATGAATAAGTGGTTGAACTTGCCTTGCCAACGCGATAACCCAATTCGCTAAGGTCGCCCTTGAGATATCACCACCATAACGGCGGATGATATTTTCTAAACGATACAGTGGCATACCATCCGCGTATTTCGACACAATCACGTAGGTCATTAAGTTCACACTGCCCATCGCTTTGGCTACAGGGTGTAATGTGACTTCAGCGGCTTTGATAATGCGCTTGTCTTGTTCATCTTTAAACACGGCTTTTTCTTGCATGTATTCCAGCACACGCACTTGAGCAGGGATGATGTCTAGCTCTTCTCGGACTTTTACAAAGAAGGTATCAATGGCACCGGCTTTGTCTTTTTCAGATAAATAAGCGAATACTTGTTCGCGTGGTAATTTATCAGAGAAAGGTTTACGCCCTGTTTTGGTTTTTGAAGCGGTATCAGGTAAAAGCAGTTCTTCTTGCTCTGGCTCTGCGGTGATTTCAGCTTCGTTAAACAAGTTACCTTGCTCAGCTGTGGTTTGTTCACTGCTAGACCCAAAACGTTTTTGGTTAGCAAGGTTGAGGTATTCTTCTAACAAAGCGATACGCTGTTGTTGCCAAGCAATCACTTCTGATTTTTTGTCGATAATGTCGTCTTTTTCAGACAGCAAGGCTGCCATCTCAGTCGTAGTTTCGACAGATGTAGAAGCTTGATTTGATTGAGCTTTGGGCGACATTTTCATGGCGGGTATTATAGCAAAGTGAGCGTCAAAAAGCCCTAAAAAACAGCCTCATAATGAAGTTTTTTATGGCCTTGCATAGCACTAATATCATAGCCATCGAGTAACCAATTTATCTGCTGTCCGGTTAAAGTTATCATCTCTTCATTGTTGCGTGGCCACTGGAATTTTTCTTCGGCTAAACTCTTGTAATAGAGCACGAAACCGTTGTTTTCCCAAAAGAGGCACTTTATTTTATTACGCTGGCGATTGGTGAAGGCGTATAAGTGACCTTCAAATGGATTGTGGCCAAGCTCACATTCAATAATGGCAGATAACCCGCGAAAGGATTTTCTAAAATCAACGGGCTGACAATAAAGGTAGACTTGTGTCAGTGAGATGTTGGGGCGCATCACTTGGTTCATGACAACACCTGGGCCAACTGTTTAACCAGCTCAAGGTTTTGGTGTGTAATACCACTGACCTTGAGGCCGTTATTCAGATGAACGCTCAGTGGTTGACTGGTTGTATAGCTTTCCATGACTTGGACACGAGCAAATCCGTTGGTCACGGAATTAACATGGCTGGGTAAGTTAGCCAATTTATGCTTATGATAGCTTAAGCCGTTTTGACATAAATTATGCTGACGACAATAAGCCGCTTGAGTAAGCCCTGATGCTTGCCATTGTTCGATATGTGTTTGCCAGTATTCTTGTTTAGCGGTGAGCATGTTATTTCCTCGCGTGAATGATGAGGAAATTATGCGGCTCTGAGATCTCGAAAGTAAGAACGTTAGTTCATTAGGCGCTTACTCTGAAAATGGCGTTTTCACTCAATTAAGTCATGTCAACACGCGAATGTACCGTGATAAAAACTTATCAATTGTCGTCGACTTTTATGATAAATCTTTATATAACAAGAATCATGGAGAGTTATTGTCTGATGATGTGGCAGAAGCTTTTTATTATAACAATTTAGCTTCTGAAGCTCTGATTAAAGAAAATTATCGGCAAGCATACCATTATTACTATAAAGCTCTAGATATCGCTCCGAATCTATCCTTTGTATGGAGTAATCTCGGCGCATTATTATCTCGCAACAATTTATACCCGTTAGCGGAACAATCCTACCTATATGCAATTGAATTAGACCCAAGTAAGAAAAATGTACTACTGAATTTAAGAGGCTTATACATTAAAACCAACCGCCCACAACTGGCGCGTTCTTTAGATAAAACAATTGATCGTTTGTATGGCGACAACCCACACTATCTTAAATCAATTGCCGAAAAAGCCTTACTAGCAGGTGATATTGCAACAGCAGTCGAGTATATTCACAAAGCGAACGCGATATTGCCGGGTCTCATCGATCCGCAAAAAATCACCTTAACTAAAGGCGATAAAAAAATTGAATACGAAATCACACAGAACAAGTTAAAGGAAATTTATATTAAACAATAGCAAAACATCGTAACGTGCATAAATTGATAGCTTTGATGTACCACTTTTTTAGTCATCGGGTTAACATACCTGTTCCGAAATAAACAGAGCGACATTATGACAAAAGAAAGTGGAATTTCTAGATTATTTAGCGCCTTGTGGGGAACACTTAACTTCACTCGCAAACTCGCACTTAATATGATTTTTTTTGGTGTTTTAATAGCTATCATTTTAACTGCAACATCAGAACGTGACAAAATAACCGTACCTAAGTCTTCAGCCCTAGTACTAAATTTAGCCGGTAATATAGTCGAACAAAAACAAGCTGTTGATCCGGTTGAAGCATTTTTGAACGAAACAATGGCAGATACGTCACAGCCCACCGAAATCCTGTTATCAGACATTCTTTTGGTATTAGACAACGCACAGCATGACGATCGCATTAAAGTCATTGTGTTAGATTTACAACATTTGACAGGCGCAGGCATCAACAAACTGGAAACGATTGGCGATAAACTCAACCAGCTTAAAGCCAACGGTAAAAAAGTGGTTGCTGTTGGTGATTACTACAGCAAAGGCCAGTATTTCTTAGCGACCTATGCAGATGAAATCCTGATGCACCCAATGGGATTTGTTCAACTTGATGGGTTTAGTGTCTACAACACGTATTTTAAATCTGCACTCGAGAAATTAAAAGTTTCCACTTATGTTTTTAGAGTCGGTACATATAAATCATTCGTCGAGCCATTTATTCGAGACAACATGAGCGAAGAAGCTAAAGAAGCCAATAAAGACTGGTTAATGCGGCTCTGGCATATCTACAAAACAGGGGTTGCACAAAGAAGAGATATTGATATTTCTGATTTTGACGAAAAGCTCGCAGCATTCGAAAGAAAATTTGAAGAAGCAAATTATGACCACGCTCAATATGCATTGAATAATAATTGGGTCGATCAACTTGCAACACGCGAAGAAATTGAACAAGTACTGGCAGAACAAGTAGGCTGGACAGATAACAAACGTAGTTACAACAAAATAAACTTTCAACAATATCTGACTTTAGTTCAATCACCAATACTACCAGATAAATCAGGCGATAAAGTCGCGCTGGTCGTTGCAAAAGGGACCATTTATGATGGCACTAAACCAGCAGGTGAAATTGGAGGTGATAGCACGGCAAAACTGCTAGAACGCGCTCGTTTGGACGATCAAGTTAAAGCAGTAGTAATCCGCATTGATAGCCCAGGAGGCAGTGCCTTTGCCAGTGAAATTATTCGCCGCGAGATAGAGTTATTGCAAGCAGCCAACAAACCAGTGGTTGCATCAATGAGTACAACTGCCGCCTCTGGTGGTTATTGGATTGCCAGCAGTGCAGATCAAATATGGGCACATCCCAGCACAGTTACTGGTTCTATTGGCGTATTTGGTTTAGCAATGACGTTTGAAAAGTCGTTAGGTGAATTAGGTATTCACGCTGATGGTATTTCAACAACCGAGTGGCCAGTATTGCACCCTGCCGTGCCGATTGAAGATAGAGTACAAAACATCTTACAGAAAAGTACTGAAAGAGTGTACCAGCGCTTCCTGCAACTCGTCTCGCAGAATAGAAATATGACGATTGAAGAAGCGAATAAAGTAGCACAAGGTCGAATTTGGATTGGTGAGCAAGCACAACAATTGGGCTTAGTTGATCATCTTGGCAATATGTCACAAGCTATAGAGGCCGCTGCAGAGTTAGCGGGTTTAGAAAACTATTCAACCAAATTAATAGAAGCTGAGCTGAGCCCACAGCAACAATTTATCAAAGAAATGTTAGGACAGGCATATGCATGGTTTGCGGATCCCACTACAAAGAGCAAAACAGTACCTGTACAACAAGAACTGCTAAAATTGATACAAAATGTGAAAGCTATCAGTGAATGGAACGATCCAAAAGGGCAATACACTTTATGTATTGAGTGCCCATAAGGATTCAAATGCACGTAACCTGTACCCAGTGATCATTTTTAAGTGTAAATTAACAAACTAAAAAGCCGGGCCACTTGATTTAAGTGACCCGGCTTTTTTATTAAATTGTCAAAAATATCTTTCTGGTAAACAATTTTTAAAGCAATGGATCCTGATCCGCACCTTCTTTTTCGACTACCGTTGGGATCATATCTTCGCGGCTAATGCCTAATTTTAGCGCAGCTACACTTGCCACGAAAATTGAAGAATAGGTACCAATGGCGACACCAAACAATAGTGCAGTTGCAAAACCATGAATAAGCGCCCCTCCTTTAAAGAACAATGCCAGTAATACCAACACGGTCGTTAAAGAGGTAATGGTTGTACGACTCAATGTCTGTGTGAGCGAGATATTAATTATCTCGGCGACGTTATCGATGCGAAGTTTACGAAAGTTTTCTCTGATTCGGTCAAAAACAACAATGGTGTCATTTAATGAATAACCAATAACAGCCAATACAGCTGCCAATACAGTTAAATCAAACTCGATACCCAATACTGAGAAAAAACCAATAGTGATCACTACATCGTGTGTCAAGGCTAGTACACTACCCAACGCAAAGCGCCATTCGAATCTAAATGCAACATAGATAAGAATGCATATAAGTGCCACTAGCATGGCCAAACCACCCTGCTCTTTTAACTCCTCACCAACACTTGGGCCAACAAACTCGATCCGGCGCATTTGCGCTTCACCTGAGTCCGTGGTAGAAATCGCTTCTAACACATGATTACTCAAGGTCTCGGCTTTTACCGTATCTCTTGGTGCAAGACGAATTAAAACGTCAGAACTGGTGCCAAAATGCTGCACAACCGCATCACCAAAACCGCTCGCATCTAGTTTTTGGCGGATCTCTGACAAGTCTGCTGCTTTTTCATAGCCGACTTCGATTAAGGTACCACCGGTAAAATCTAAACCGAATTTAAGGCCATTAACCGCTAGAGAAGCAATTGACCCCAAAAACAAAATCAAAGACAGTCCTATCGCCAGCTTAGCCTGCGACATAAAATTAACTGTCTCTTTCAATTTGAACCACATAGTCTCACTCCTAAATCGACAGCTTTTTAATTTTTCGTCCGCCTACTGAAGCATTGATAACGGCGCGCGTTACAACAATAGCAGTAAACATAGATGTCACGATACCAATGGCTAAGGTTACAGCAAAGCCTTTAATTGGCCCTGTACCTACCGCAAACAGAATAACTGCAGCAATAAAAGTTGTAATATTGGCATCTGCGATGGTTGAGAATGCACTATCATAACCTTGATGAATGGCTTGTTGCGGGCCTCTACCATCGGTAATCTCTTCTCGAATACGCTCAAATATCAAGACATTTGCATCAACTGCCATACCAACGGTTAACACAATACCTGCCATACCCGGTAATGTTAAAGTCGCACCTGGAATCATTGACATAACACCGACAATTAATACTAGGTTTAAAGCAAGCGCAATATTCGCAACTACGCCAAAGCCACGGTAATACAACACCATGAAGGCCAATACTAAGCAAAAACCCCAGATAATGGCTGTCATGCCCAGATCAATATTTTCCTGACCTAAGCTTGGCCCAACTGTACGTTCTTCAACAATTTGAATTGGCGCAATCAAAGCACCCGCCCGCAATAGCAAAGCAAGGTTTTGAGCTTCGTTTGCGCTATCAATACCTGTTATTCTAAAACTTCTGGCCAAACGCGCTTGAATGGTTGCAACATTAATCACCTCTTTAATGGCTTCAAATTCAATTGACCCATCAGGCTTTCTACGTCCAGTTGGTTTATATTCAACAAACAAAGTTGCCATTGGTTTGCCAATATTGTCCTTGGTAAAATGTGACATTTTGTTGCCACCTTGACCGTCTAGATCAATATTGACTTGTGGACGTTGATATTCATCAAAACTAGAATTTGCACCAGTAATATGGTTACCGGTTAGAATAACATCCTTTTTCAGGACAACGGGTCGCCCGGTTCTTCTGTCGTAATAAACTTCAGAGCCTGGTGGCACCCTGCCAGCGGCTGCAGCGGAAGGATCTGCATCCTCATCCACCTTGCGAAATTCCAATGTTGCTGTTGCACCCAAGATTTCCTTCGCACGTGCAGTGTCCTGAACACCCGGTAACTCAACAACAATACGATCTGCACCTTGGCGCATTACCAAAGGCTCTGCTACACCAAGTTGGTTAACACGATTGCGAATAATAGTGATGTTTTGCTGTAACGCGTATTCTTTAACTTCTTTAATACGGGTTTCAGACATAATCGCCGTCAATGTTTTATCTTCAGAGCTACTTTCAGTAATCAATAATTCACGGTGTGCTTTGGTTAAATACTCTAAACCTTTTTCAAATTCTTGTTCGGATCGGAAACTAACTTTAACCCCGTTCGAATACTCTTGTAGACGATGATAGCGGATACGTTCTTCACGTAGCTCAGAACGAAAATCCGCTAACATTTCTTCTTGTTTTTTCTGCAGCGCAACACTCATGTCGACTTCCATCAAGAAGTGCACACCACCACGCAAATCCAGACCTAATTTCATAGGGCTGCCGCCAACATCTTCTAACCACTGAGGTTGAGCGGGCATTAGATTAAGTGCAACAATAAAGTTGCTGCCCAATGTTTGCATTGCGATATCACGCGCTTCTAGTTGCTCATCAGTATCTTTAAAACGAATCTGAATTTGATTGTTTTCAATACTAGCAGAGCGATATTCAATATTTTGTTCATCCAATGCAGAACGCACTGAATCCAATTGACTCAGTTCAACGTCACCACCGCGTGTCGCGGATATTTGAATTGCGGGATCTTCCCCATATAAGTTAGGAAGCGCATACAAAAAACCTGTTGCTACTATAAATAGTACCAACAGGTATTTCCATAAAGGATATTTATTTAACACAGGAGTATCCTATTAGATTGATTTGATTGTACCTTTAGGTAACACTGCTGTTACAGATGCTTTTTGTACTGCTACATCTACACCTTCAGCTAGTGTCATCAAGATAAAGTCTTTGTCGTCACTGACTTTAGCAACACGACCGACCATCCCACCTTGAGTTAAAATCTCGTCACCTTTAGAAATAGCGGCAATAAGTGCTTTGTGCTCTTTCATACGTTTTGCTTGCGGACGATAAAGCATGAAATAAAAAATTAAACCAAAAACAACTAACATAATAACCATTTGTAAACCGCCACCTTGTGGTTGAGCAGCACCTTCGGCATATGCATTCGCAATTAAAAAATCCATAAAAATTCCCCTATCTAATTAAATTATTAATTTTCGTTATTCAAAGCAGGCACAGGTAGATTGCGCGCTGCATAAAACTCTTCAACAAACTTCTCTAGTTCACCCTGTGCGATTGCGTCTCTAAGTTGTTCCATCAATCGCTGATAATATCTCAGATTATGAATCGTATTCAGTCGCGCTCCAAGAATTTCATTACACTTGTCCAGATGATGTAGATATGCTCTAGAATAATTTTTACAAGTGTAGCAGTCACATTTTTCATCCAATGGACCTGTATCTGTCTTATGTTTGGCATTTCGTAATTTGACAACCCCGTCACTGACAAAAATATGTCCATTACGAGCATTGCGTGTTGGCATCACACAATCAAACATATCTATGCCACGACGCACAGCTTCAACAATGTCTTCCGGTTTGCCAACCCCCATTAAATATCTGGGCTTTTCTGTCGGCATTTTGTCAGTCAGGTTATTCAGAATATTAATCATATCTTCTTTGGGTTCGCCGACCGATAAACCGCCAATAGCATACCCATCAAAACCAATTTTTTCTAAACCTTCTAAACTTTCTTCACGTAAATGAGGATACATTCCACCTTGAACGATGCCAAATAGTGCAGACGGATTGCCTTCATGTGCATCTTTGGAACGTTTTGCCCAACGCAATGAAAGCTCCATTGAAGTACGCGCTTGTTCTTCTGTTGCTGGATATGGCGTACATTCATCAAAGATCATAACAATATCTGATCCCAACTCTCGTTGCACTTGCATTGCTTTTTCGGGTGAGAGTTCGATACGCTCACCATTAATCGGTGAGCGGAAGATTACACCATCTTCAGTAATTTTTCGTAACTCACCTAAACTGAAAACCTGAAACCCACCAGAATCCGTCAAAATTGGTTTTTGCCAATTCATAAAATCATGTAAGTCACCATGCATCCGAATAATTTCAGTGCCAGGCCTTAACATCAAATGAAACGTATTGCCCAAACAGATATCAGCGCCAATATCTTTGAGTTCATCAGGTGACATGCCTTTTACAGTACCATAGGTACCCACAGGCATAAATGCGGGCGTTTCAACAACCCCTCGTGCAAAAACTAAACGGCCTCGTCTTGCCTGACCATCAGTTGCTAGTTTTTCATACTTCATAAATTCAGACATAACGGTTCACCATTAATCTTGTTGCGGCTTTTGTCTACGTGTCAAAAACATCGAATCACCATAACTAAAAAAGCGGTATTTTTGCTGTATCGCCTCGTTATAGGCGCCCATTATATTATCTTTGCCGGCAAACGCCGAAACTAACATAATTAACGTCGATTCTGGTAAATGAAAATTGGTAAACATAGCGTCTATTATTTTGAATTCATACCCCGGGTAGATAAAAATACTGGTATCCCCCTGATATGGCTCAATGATATCTCGCTGTGCAAATTGAGCTGCACTTTCAATACTACGCACTGAGGTCGTTCCAACAGCGATTACACGGCCGCCACGTTTTTTACAGGCAACAATTGCATCCACAACATTTTGCGGAACATCAATATACTCAGCATGCATCTGATGATCTTTTACATTATCAACTCTGATAGACTGAAATGTTCCAGCTCCTACATGCAAAGTAACATATTCAATTTGAACACCTTTATTGGCAAGTTGTTGCATTAACTCTTCATCAAAATGCAAACCTGCGGTGGGTGCGGCTACAGCCCCTGGAATTTTGCCATATACGGTTTGATACCTTGTTTTGTCTGTTTCGTTATCCGCACGATCAATATACGGCGGTAGAGGCATATGTCCGTGCGCTTCTAACAGATTCAAAACAGTTTCATCATTCGTAATTTGCAAGACAAACAAATCACCTCGGCGTTTAAGCATTTGTGCATTAATTGCATTTTCCAATACAACTTCTGCACCGGGCTTGAGCGCTTTGTTGGCGCGCACGTGCGCCAAAATCGTTTTACCATCTAAGATGCGCTCAACCAGCACTTCAATTTTACCGCCCGATCGTTTTTGTCCTAGCAGACGCGCGGGTATCACCTTAGTATTATTAAAAATCAACAGGTCTTTATCCGTAACCAAATCAATCATTTGCGCAAATATTTTATGTTGAATATCGCCCGTATTGCCGTCCATAACGAGCAAACGCGATTCTGTGCGTTTTTCCGCCGGAAAACGCGCAATAAGTTCATCAGGGAGATCAAAAGAAAAATCGGATACTTGCATGCATAATTCACTTAGGTTTTTAGAGCGCGATAGTCTATTGCGAGCGCTCTTTAATAGCAAGTTTTTGCATGCAAAAGCAACCGACAAGCAAATAATAGCCGTTTGCCGACAGTGCACAATAATGTACTAAAATTACATATGATGGTAAATTAGATGTTAAAACGAGTGTTTATTCTTGTTAATAGCGACTTTTTGAAATAAAAATGAAATTTTATGTTGTAAAATTACATTTCAGCGCTATAATGAACCTATCTTTGAAAAACACGGTTTATCTGGTTTTTCTTGACATCCCTTTGTTAGTGCTTGAGTGCCTTTTATAGGCCAATTTTATTGCCCAGTCCCCCAACTGGGCTTTTTTTTATCCAAAATTTACCCTTTCTCTCGATAGATACCGCGCGCTCAACCCTATTATTGAAAATAATAACCCCCACAAACTGTATTCAAAAATCCAGTCAGCAGGGTTTATGACATTAGTATGCAATTAGAGTAGAACAGTTATACAACAGTCGTAGCTTGAGCTGCGGTAACTCTGTTAAAGCCATTTAACACAGCACTGATCGCCGCCGTCGCAATATTAGCGTGCTGCGCAACACCAAACCAGGTGTTGGCTTGTTCATCTTTTAATTCGATATAACAAACGGCCTCAATTAAATCACCTTGGCCAATAGCATGCTCATGATAATTGGCGACTCTATACGCACTATTGTTATATCGGTTCAGAGCGGTCAACGCAGCATCAATGGGGCCATTGCCTTTCCCTTGCAAATTAATTTGTTGATCTGCATGCTGAATCTTAAACGACAATTCAACCTCACCTTGAACTTCACGGGACAGACTTTCAAGATAACTAAGCGGTTTGTTAACTTGTAAATATTCACGCTGGAACACATCCGCAATTTCTTCCGCTTTCATTTCTCGGCCCGTTGTATCGTTAATCGCCTGCACGACCTTACTAAATTCAATTTGTAATTTTCGTGGTAGCTGGTATCCCTTTTGCTGCTCTAACAAAAAACTTACACCACCTTTACCAGATTGACTATTCACTCGCACCACTGATTCATAACTGCGATTTAAATCAGCAGGATCGATGGGCAAATAAGGGACGCGCCAAAAATCATCTTGTTTTTGTACCGCAAGCCCTTTTTTAATCGCGTCCTGATGAGAGCCTGAAAACGCGGTAAATACTAATTCACCTGCATATGGATGCCTTGGATGTACCGGAATTTGATTACAGCTTTCGACTAAGGATTTCACCTTATCAATATCCGAAAAATCTAATCCAGGGTTAACCCCCTGAGAATACAAATTTAACGCCAGCGTGACCAAATCAACATTGCCTGTACGCTCACCGTTACCGAATAAACAGCCTTCAACCCTGTCAGCTCCGGCCATTACCGCCAACTCAGCCGCGGCGACCGCTGTCCCTCGGTCATTATGCGGATGTACGCTTAATATAATGGCATCACGGCGCTCAAGATTACGATGCATCCACTCAATTTGATCGGCGTAGGTATTCGGTGTATTCATTTCAACCGTCGCCGGTAAATTAATAATCATCTTGTTGTCGCTACCCGGCTGCCACACCTCGCTCACTGCATCACATACTTCTTTAGCAAATTCAATTTCGGTACTTGAGAAAACTTCCGGCGAGTATTGATATGTCCAGTTAACTTCATTTGCTTGTTCAGTTAAGGTTTTAACCCATTGAGTACCTTGAACTGCAATATTTTTAACACCGGCTTTATCCGTGCGATATACAATTTCACGAAAATCGGGTGCAAGCGGGTTATACATATGCAAAATAGCTTGCTTAGCACCCCGTAAACTTTCAACTGTGCGCTCAATCAACTCAAAGCGTGCTTGAACCAATACTTCAATAGTGACATCGTCTGGGATATGATTTTCTTCAATCAATAAACGCACAAAATTAAAGTCAATTTCAGAAGCAGATGGAAAACCAACTTCAATTTGTTTAAACCCCATCGCAACTAAAGCTTTAAAAAATCTTAATTTGGTTTCAATTGACATCGGATCAATGAGTGCCTGATTGCCATCGCGCAAATCAGTACTCATCCAAATCGGGGCTTTTTCAATATGTTTATTTGGCCATTGCCTATCGGTCAATTGCACACCTACAAATCGTTTGTATTTTAACGCTGGATTATCAATCATTTTTTCACTCCGGCTATTGCCATCAAATTATGACTCTATGATACAAAAGACGTGTACAATAAAAATTGCTAATATCGAGCTAAAAACAAAATACTCGCAATATAATTTCAACAATATAGAATAAATTAAAATTATATTTCACCACTTCAAAAGACATGAATTTAGATAAATACGATAAGCAAATACTGAAAATTATTCAGCAAAAAGGTCGTATCTCAAATCAGGAACTAGCGGAACAAATTTCATTGTCGCCTGCACCTTGTTTGCGACGCGTCAGGCAACTAGAAGAGACAGGCTTAATTGAAGGATATGTTGCATTACTCGATGCAAGAAAACTGGGTCTAACTTTAGTGTCATTTATCCAAATTAGTATGGATAAACATACGCCCGAAAGATTTGATAAATTTGAAAATGCAATTCAATCATTTTCAGAGGTGTTAGAGTGTCACTTAATTACTGGGCAATCAGCCGACTATTTACTTAAAGTCATCGTCAAAGATATGGATGATTTTCAGCAGTTTTTATTGAATAAACTGACACGAATTGACGGCGTAAGTGGTGTTCACTCGTCATTTGTCTTGAAATCTCCAGTGCACTCCACCGCTCTGCCGATCGTATGATACTTTTATACCTTGCTACTTAGCATACTGAACCTGATTCCGTCCTGCATTTTTAGCGGCATATAAAGCCGTATCTGCTCGTGCAACCAAATCTTCAAATGATTCATCTTTTTGTTGCCGTGCAACACCCGCCGATACTGTAATAGCAGGAAGCTTTTGTTGGCTTTTTTTGCTCACCAGCTTCATTTCCGATACTTTTTTACGAATATCTTCAGCAACGAGTGGGTAACGGTTGAACTCCGATTGTGGCATGACCAACAAAAACTCTTCACCGCCATAACGAATAGCCTTAATATTGGTATTGGAAGATTGGCGAATTTGCTCTGCCACTTTCGCGATGACGATGTCTCCAATTAAATGACCGTATTGGTCGTTTATTGATTTAAAGCGATCAATGTCAATGGCGACTGTCAATAAAGGCGTCGTATCTTGCACTTTTTGCAAGTATTCATCCAACCCCCTGCGATTTAATAAACCCGTCAGTGGATCTTTCTTTATTTGCTGTTCGATTTGCTCCAGCTTATCTTTAAGTTGACTGGTTTCATTTTTAGACTGTGCTAACTGCTCTTTGAGTTCTTTTTGCTGCCACTTAATTAACCGCGAAGCCGACAATAATGAGTCAACGACCGGTAAAAGTTCGTCACCAATATTAGCTTGTTTGATTTGTTCGATGCCGTCTGTTAATTGTTCTAAATATTTATCAACAGAACCATCATTGCTTTCTAACTGCTCATGAACGCCCGCGACCACCTTTTCCAGGTCAGAAATCAATTTATCATTTTGTGGTGCAGGAGACTGTAGGTATTGCGACTGCCATTGCTCTAAACAAAAACAGTCAATCAACTTATTTTTGCTGGTATGCGCTTTATATGCGGCCAATAAAGACTTGTTTTTTCCTTTTGCTATTTCATACGCCACACCATAATTGATAGGTGACATAGGTACATTCCATGTATCCAACAAATCCAAAGCTACCTGCCCGTAACGCTTGGCACTTTTTATATCATCTCGACTAACGATTTTCATAAATCTGCTAATTATTATTGGTTTAATTATTTGTACACAGAGGAACGTCCATAATACATGACCTGACGTCACTGAGAAACCATAAATAAGGTAGTGAGGATACGAAATACAAAAAAAACCGGTGTTTAGTCACCCTAAACACCGGTTTTTCAAGCTGGAAATTAAGACTTACTTATTCTGCCGCGTTTAGCGGTCGCATATGCGGAAATAAAATAACGTCTTTAATAGTTGGGCAATCGGCAAATAGCATCACTAAACGATCAATACCAATACCTTCACCGGCTGTCGGTGGTAAACCAAATTCTAACGCAGTGATATAATCATCGTCATAATGCATGGCTTCTTCATCACCGGCATCTTTTTCTTCAACTTGTTTGCGGAAGCGTTCTGCCTGATCTTCAGCATCATTAAGCTCCGAGAAACCGTTTGCTAACTCGCGGCCACCCACGAAAAACTCAAATCTGTCAGTAACAAACGGATTGTCGTCATTACGACGTGCAAGAGGAGAAACTTCCCACGGATACTCTGTAATAAAAGTTGGCTGTTCTAACTTATGCTCAGCCACTGCTTCAAATATTTCAGTTAAATATTTACCCGGACCCCAGATACCTTCTTTTTCAGGTTCTTTAATGTGTAAAGATTTAGCGATTTGGCGTAAACCTTCTAAATTATCCTGCGCATTGTTGATTACATCCGCATCTAATTCAGGGGCGTGCGTCAGAATGGCTTTTGCCATACTCATACGGGTAAAAGGTTGACCAAAATCATAGTTGATGGTTTCTAACACTTCACCATTTTCATCACGTTTAGTATTCGTGATAGCGGTTGTTCCTAATACATCTTGCGCAATGGTACGCAGCATGTCTTCGGTTAAGTCCATCAAGTCGTTAAAATCTGCATATGCTTGATAAAACTCTATCATCGTAAATTCAGGATTATGGCGCGTACTCAAACCTTCATTTCTGAAATTCCGGTTTATCTCAAATACACGTTCAAAACCGCCGACGACTAAACGCTTAAGATACAATTCAGGTGCGATACGCAAATACATATCTATATCTAACGCATTGTGATGCGTGACAAAAGGTTTAGCTGTAGCACCGCCCGGAATAACCTGCAACATAGGCGTTTCAACTTCCATAAAACGGCGCTCAGTTAAATATTTTCGTATACCGTTAATAATGCCAGAGCGAATTTGGAAAACATCACGCGTTTGTTGATTGATCATTAAATCAATATAACGCTGGCGATATTTTGTTTCCTGATCGGATAAACCATGATATTTCTCAGGTAAAGGGCGCAATGATTTGGTTAACAATACATATTCATTAATATGAACGTATAAATCGCCTTTACCTGATTTATGTACTGGACCTTTAACCCCAATGATATCGCCAATATCCAGCGTACCATATTGTTCTTTTAATTCTTTTTGCGTGTTTTTATCCGCATATGCCTGAATACGACCTGACATATCTTGTAATGCCATAAACGGGCCACGTTTGGCCATTATTCGACCCGCTATCGCGACTTCATTATGCTCAGTTTCTAGCGTCGGTTTATCTTTTTCGCCATGCAAAGCTTGCAAGTCACTTGCATAGTGCGTGCGGTCGAAATCATTGGGATGACCATTTGCAGAACACTTTTCGCGAATCGAAGCCAGCTTAGCTTTGCGCTCTGCAATGAGTTTATTTTCATCTTGTGATACTTGATTTTGTTCAGACATTTTTAATTTCCGGTCCAGAATTTTATAAACCTGCTTTTAAAGCAGCTTGAATAAATGGGTCTAACTCACCGTCCAATACAGCTTGTGTATTTCTATTTTCTACGCCGGTGCGCAAATCTTTTATGCGTGAGTCATCCAAAACATACGAACGGATCTGGCTTCCCCAGCCAATATCCGATTTACCATCTTCTAAAACTTGCTTTTCTGCATTTTGTTTTTGCAGTTCTAACTCATACAACTTCGCTTTTAACTGCTTCATTGCCTGGTCTTTATTCTTATGCTGCGATCTATCGTTTTGACATTGCACGACAGTATTCGTTGGCAAATGCGTAATACGTACGGCCGAATCGGTTCGGTTAACGTGTTGACCACCCGCGCCGGATGCACGATAGGTATCGATGCGTAAATCAGCTGGATTAATATCAATTTCGATATCATCGTCTACTTCAGGGTAAACAAAGGCAGAAGCAAAAGAGGTATGACGTCGGTTGCCTGAATCAAACGGTGATTTTCGAACCAAACGGTGTACGCCCGTTTCGGTTCTTAACCAACCAAAAGCATAATCTCCAGAGATACGAATAGTTGCAGATTTCACCCCAGCCACTTCCCCATCGGATACTTCAATAAGCTCAGCTTTAAAACCATGCGCTTCAGCCCAACGCAAATACATACGTAATAGCATGCTGCACCAATCTTGGGCTTCGGTTCCGCCCGAACCAGACTGCAAATCAATATAAGCATCTGATGCATCATTAGGCCCACTAAACATGCGCATAAACTCTAATTTTTCAATTTTTTCTTCGAGTTCTGTTAATTCAGCTTGTGCTTCTTCAAAGGTTTCTTCATCTTCAGCTTCTACTGCAAGTTCAAGTAGTCCTTCAACATCTTCTAAACCTTGCGTCAGATCATCAATGGTTTTAACAATGTTTTCCAGATTAGCACGTTCTTTTCCTAACGCCTGTGCCTTTTCCGGATTATTCCAGACATCTGGGTCTTCAAGCTCGCGTGAAACTTCCTCTAAAAGTTCTGATTTGTGATCATAGTCAAAGATACCCCCTAAGCAGCTCAGTGCGCTCGGCGATATCTTTTATCTTATTCTGTACTGGGTTTATCTCGAACATAAACTCTCTACTTGACAGGGTGAAAATTAGGCGCGGATTGTACCGAAAAATACAAGCATTTGGTAGCTTTGCTCGCGTACTAATTAATCTTCCAGTGGATAGATAAAACCTTCATTGACTAATGCCAACAATAGCTGCTGATTTTCTTCAATAGTTAAATAATGATTCAGATCACTCGAAGCGTAAACTTCATGATTGCTTAAAAAAGTAATAAAAGGGCGTTGTTGCTTTTCTGTTGGAATAAATTCACCATTCACAAAAAATTTGTCTGCTAAAAGCAAACAACGCAAGCCGCCTAATCGATTCCAAATGGCAATCTGTTGCAACATTTCTGAGAGGTCCTCTGGCAAATAGGCAGGTTCAACCTCTTCAATAGCCAACTCATGTTTCGCCTGAGTCAGATAACAACCTAACCACTGCTCAACGCTATCTGATTGCGAGAGCGTCTCTTTTACCAGTCCTACTAATTTTTGCGTTTCCGCTTCAGTAATCAATCCCGGTGATTGAGTCGCTTGTAATTCTGGGTCCGTGTAACGTTTATTAAAACACTCTTCCTGCAATGCAAAATCAGCAAAAGATGACAGCAAATCCTGTTGATTGGGTGCTCTAAAACCAACGGAATAATTAAGGGCGGGTTCGATTGCATACCCTTCATGCGGACAACCAGGTGGTATATACAAAACATCACCTGGCTCCAATATTTCATCGATACAAGCATTAAAACCGTCCACTTGCAATAAATCTGGATGCGGAATAGATTTTTGCATGGTTTGTTGCAACCCTACACGCCAATGACGTTTACCCATACCTTGTATAATAAACACATCATATTGATCGACATGCGCGCCAACCCCTCCGCCGGGCGTTGAAAAGCTCACCATCAAATCATCTATCCGCCAGTTTGGAATAAATCGAAAAGGTTTTAACAACTCAGCGGCTTCTTCACTATAATGATCAACTGCTTGTACTAATAAGGTCCAATCTGTTTCACCAAACACCTGATACTCTTCAAATGGCCCATGCTCAACATGCCAGTTTTGCTGTTTTTTATGAACAACTCGACTTTCGATTTGCTCCTCGGCAGCTAAACCAGCAATTTCATCGGCTTCTAAAGGGTCTTGAAAATCTTTAAACAAGCCTTTTAATAAAGCCGGTTTTTTTTGCCAGTAATTTTTAAGAAAACTGTCAATATTAAACTGATGAAATTGATAAGACATGAATAAACCCTAAAAATGAGGAAAACAGCAGCGTATTGTTACAAACACAGCGTATGTAACTATTTTAAACCTTGTATTATAGAACAAAATGGCGGGTAAAATGCCCGCCATCTTGGCGTTTAATCTGATTTAGAATTATTGGATACTTGCATATTGTTTTGAATAAGTGATTTTAGTGCCTGGATTTCTTGCTTCAATTCAGACATAGTAGGCTCTGTTGTTCCTTCTTCAGCATGTTTTTCTGCCCGTGCTTTTTCATGCTCTTGTTCCATAACACTGACAACAATACCAATCACCATATTTAAAAACGCAAAGGCCGACAGAAATATAAACGTTAGATAATAAATCCAGCTAAGTGGATAAACCTCCATTGTCTCATACATTACATCAGTCCAATCTTCAAACGTCATAACCCTAAACAAAGTAAGTAAAGCAATAGTAATATCGCCCCACAAAACAGGATTAATCGCGTGAAACAAAGTACTGCCTATCGCGGCGTATATATAAAAAATAATAAACATCAATAGCATCACATAACCTAACTGAGGCAATGCTTTAACTAAGGAGGTGAGTAAAATACGTAACTCTGGAATAATTGAAACCATTCGCAATACTCGGAAAACCCGAATCAAACGCCCTACTACAGCCATATCTGAATTATCGACCGGCACCAAGCTAATCAACACAATTAATGAATCAAAACAGTTCCAAAAATTATGAAAAAATCGCTTTTTATTGGTATCTGCGATAAAACGAATAGTGATTTCAATTAAGAAAAAAATGGTAATAAAGTAGTCCATGATCAACGTAAGCTGATGCACACTTTGTGGTAAGGGATAAGTTTTAACACCTATTAATAAAGCGGATGCAACTATCACGCTGATCACAAATATTTCAAACGCTTTATTACTTTTAATTTGCTCAAACTTAGTTTGAATGGTCTCAAATCGACTTGAATTTGTAAGCATTTTTTCCAACGAGATTTACCTTGAACACAACAAATTTAGAGCGCGAATAATACCATGCGTAAATCAAATTGGTTGATATTTCTGTTCACAATATTCTTTAATATCTTCTAAATCTTGTTGCAGTGCTTTTATCATTGGCCGCTGCATAAATGGTTTCATTAAACAGTACAACCATTTAGCGAAAAATGATTGCGGATAACCCGTAAATTGTATAGATAACCAAGTGCTTCCATGTACTGTCTCAACTGAAAGTTTAGTCAAATACACAGAACCATGGCTTTCTGCACGCGTACAATAGTATGAATTTTCAACCGCTTCAGTGATCCACATGGTTTCTTCTGCTTCCTTTCCAAACATCAGGCGTGATTCTGTCCATTTTAGCCCGACCAAACCATTAGAGGGTTTATGATGGAGCTTAACTGAGAGAATATTTGAAATAACATTGATGCTATCCTCTACATCACAAATCACATTCCAAACGAGTTCTTTATGAACATTGATATCGATCGCCACTTCAACTTTCATTAGATTTCCCTTTTCTAAATAATTGCCATTTTTGAACGTATTTTGATTATATTAATTTATGCGAGTCGTAACGCACTAAGTATTGAAATAGATATACTAAAACGCAAATTTTTAGAGCGTGTTGCGACTTTCAGCTAACACCAAAAATACCGGGTACATACAACGATGCTTAATATGAATTTTAGCCTGCGTATTGCGCTTGATACGCAGCATATTGACTGGCAAGCCAGCCCGAAATCCGGAGTTTGGCGCAAACCGCTAGCACGAGAGTTTAAAGAACAAGGACATGCCACGAGTCTAGTCAAGTTTGAAGCAGGCGCTCAGTTTTCAGAGCACGATCATCCGCTTGGAGAAGAAATATTGGTACTAGAAGGCACATTTTCAGATCATACAGGGGATTATCACCAAGGCCAATATTTCAGAAATCCTAAAGGGTTTAGACACGCTCCGTTTAGCGAAGCAGGCTGCCTAATTTTTGTAAAATTACATCAGTTTCAAAAGACTGACCAAAAGCGTGTATGCATTGATACCAATACAGCCAACTGGCAAAAACTTAAAAACGAAATTAAAATACTTCACCTTCACCAACACCTAAATGAGCAAGTGACATTATTTCATTACGCGTCAACCGAGGTTTTAGCTAACCTAACCAATGACGGTGGAGCAGAAATATATGTCATTAAAGGTGAGCTATCTGACGCTGATGGTCGCTACCAAACCGGCAGTTGGTTACGGATACCGCACTTGAGCCCATATTCTTTTACAGTTCAGGCTAATTCGACAGTCTGGTTAAAAGTAGGTCATTTATTTAAAAGTGGCTAGCTGAATAACATTAGCCCATTCACTGTTGCGCTATTTGCTCAACGATTATTTGCTTGAGTTGACTAAATTCGATGGGTTTAGCAGCATGAGCATTTATGCCATTTGCTATGTAGGTTTCTACATCTTCTTTTACTACATTTGCTGTCAGCGCGATGATAGGGATATTCGCAATTGTTTTATTGTGATTTTGCCGAATGATTTTTGTTGCTTCTAAACCATCTAGTACCGGCATATGAATATCCATTAAAATAACATCATAATTGTGTTTTTTTTCCAAGAGTTCGATACATTGTTGCCCGTTCTCTACCACATCAACATTTACCCCCTGATTAGTTAACATGGTTTTCACTAGTAATTGATTAATTTCGTTATCCTCAGCGACAAGTATATCTAAACCTGATAGAGAACATACATCACTCTCTGGCTTCCGGCCTGCCCCGCCTATTGCGACTGTACTTGCAATAACATCGAACAATCGAGATTCAAGGCAAGGCTTTTGTAAAATAGCTGATATGGGTAAATCCATTGCTGCACTTTGAATAACATTTAGATCATAGGCTGAAATGACAATTATTTTTGGCAATCTTGCCAAATTTAAAGCCAGCGCCGATTGAATAAACGCTTTTCCATCCATCTCAGACATGGTCCAATCGAGTAAAATTAAATCAAAATGCGCTTGTGCTTGTTTTAACTGTTGCAGCGCATACTTTGCAGATAAAGTTGACGTCACCTGAGCCTTCATTTTCGTCAAAGACTTATCTAAAACTTCAAGTGCAGTATGATTATCTTCTATCAATAAGACAGATACTGTTTTGTGGAATGTTTTGTTGAATGTTTTGTTAGCCAAATCTTGTTGAACGACATTCGTATTGCGTTTTAAACGAACTATTGCGGTAAATGTACTCCCCACACCCTCTTGGCTTTGGGCAATAATTTTTCCCCCCATCAGTTTGCATAGTTGTTGACTAATGGTTAGTCCTAACCCAGTCCCACCAAATTTTCGAGTGGTCGATGTATCCGCTTGAGTAAAAGCTTGAAATAGATTCTTTAAGCTTTCAGGCTTCATACCAATACCCGTATCTTTAACGCTAAATTCAACTTCTTGCAACTCACTGTTTGTCTGCGTTGCATGCATATTGATGGTGACTTCAACTCGTCCTTTGTGTGTGAATTTAATCGCATTAGAGCAGAGATTAAGTAATATTTGATTGAGTCGAACTTCATCCCCTAATAAGTCCGGTTCAGCTATCTCACTTAGTTTCACAGTAAACTCAATGCCTGCTTCCTGAGCAGCATTTTCAAAAGAGGCATATAAAAAATCAATTATTTTAATAATCGAAATCGGTCTGGACTCTAATTCTAAATTACCCGATTCTATTTTAGAAAAATCCAATATATCATTGATTACCGTCATCAAATGTTTTGCAGACAGTTCCATTCTGTCTACATAGCCTGATTGTTTGCTATCAAGCTTAGAATGCCTTAATAATTGTGCAAAGCCATAAATACCGTTTAGTGGTGTACGGATCTCATGACTCATATTCGCTAAAAATTCAGCTTTAATCTGCGCTGACTTTTCTGCTTTGACGACTGCAGATTTTAACAATTTATTTTTTTCACTTAGCTGTGCTGTTTTACTTGCGACTAAACTTTCAAGGCGGTATTTTTGAGAAAGCATTAAATGAACAAACACAGCAGAAAAAACAGAAACAATACTGCCTAAAAGCAAAATACTAAGTAAAACTTCATCCGCTTTTTTGCCCAATTGATAATTAGGGGTAATTTTAAGTTGCCAACGATTACCAACAAGATCTAATGACTCACTAAATACAAATGGGTTATGAGTTTTATCCACGACTGTCTTTGTTTTAGCTATATCGGATTTAGATTCATTATTATCAGATTGTAGGGTGGCTGATTGTTTTGCAGAGGTTGAAACTTGCAGACTATTTTCGGGATATCGATACATATTT
This sequence comes from Catenovulum sediminis, assembly GCF_007289895.1. Taxonomy (GTDB): domain Bacteria; phylum Pseudomonadota; class Gammaproteobacteria; order Enterobacterales; family Alteromonadaceae; genus Catenovulum; species Catenovulum sediminis. The sequence continues at coordinate 106,534 of NZ_CP041660.1, forward strand.
CCCAAATTATCAATAATTTGAAAAGAAAATAAATCAACCGATTCTTGAATAACCTGACTGGCCATCACATCTTCAACATACTGACTCGAAACAATAACCCCAGCTAAAGAAGTAGATCCGTTTTTCTCTTTTTTCACAAATGGATGGATATATATGAAAAAAGGTTTATCAACTATCCCTTCTATTGGCATCGATATACCGCTGATATAAGGTGCTTGCGATTGTAATACGGTATGTAACTTTGGACCTATTGGTGAATCTGGGCGGATGTTACGCCCATAAAAGTCGTTAATTTTAGGAGTCGGAAAACCATAAACAATAAAGTTATAATGTTGGTTGTGGACCGATGGGGGCATAACTTTTTGACCATTAATGTGGTCAAAAACTGCAAAATCTGCATATGAAAAAGCATTATTACGTTTTAAATTAGAAATATAGTCGTCTAAAGCATCCTGATGTATATGGGCAATCATTGAAATTCGCCGCCCTTTAGGAAAAATCGGAAAAACACGCTCAACAAATTCAGTAAACTCAGCCTGGCTCACCCAATCTGAAGAGCTAAATAAATTAGCAATAGAGGCAACCTGAAAATAAGAACGCTTAAACTCAGCTTCTATATCGCGAACTCTGGCAATTGCTAATTGTTTAAATTCTAGTTGCGCGTTACGCAACTCTTGCTGGTGTTTACTATGATATAGCCCATATGTAATGAATAAACCGACCAACAGAACCGCGACGCTCATTATTTTATTAGTCAAATTTTTATTAAGGCTGGGTAATTTGTTCACTTAGTCAAACTCGTATACAGCAGTCACGCCAATAGATTTATCTGCGCCCTGTGCGCATAAACGAACGGTTTCAGTCGCGGTTCCTGGAACTGCTGCTCTTTCACTACAATATGGCTCATCCAGAATATTTCTCCCCCAAATATTAACAGAATAGCGCCTAGCCTGACCAAAATAGTATTTGACCGAAAAATTTAACAAGCCGAACGCGTTTTGCGAAAAGTTACTTTGCCAGACATCTGTATGCTGACCGGCCAACGTGTGATGATGCTTACCTTTATAATGATAGTGTAACTTCAAATTAAGCTCACTGTTGGTAAAGAAAAATTCTTTCGACAAGGTGCTATTCAATGTCCATTTGGGCGCATTGGTCAGTTGATTACCCGTCACCACCTGATTTTGAAACGCTTCTTGCTGATCTGGCGGGATAGCACCTGCATCCAAGTGACCATCGGTTACTTGTGTATCTAACCATGCAATACCAAAGCGCACAGCAATTGCCCTTGGCAATAACCAATCAATTTCAACTTCAGCCCCTTTTGCCTGTGCTTGTGGTAAGTTAATTAACGAGGCAAACAATTGGGCTGGATTGCCTGGATTATAAACCTGAAAAAATTGATAATCCTGCCAGACATTTTTAAATACAGCGCCGTTTATACGCAGCTGATCCGCTAAAAATTGAGATTTCCAACCAAGCTCATAGGTAATCAGTTCTTCAGGTTGCACAATGCGATTCAGGGTTGATTGAAAAGCGGCGGTGGTTGGATTAGAGTTAACGGCTCCCATTTTAAAACCTCGGGATGCTGAAGCATAAACTAGCTTGTTCGTTGACAATTGATAACTCAGTTTAAAATGCCCTCCCCACTGATTAAATGTTTCATTAACCCTAGCAGTTGCCGCGAAACCATCATTTTCACGCACAAAGTTTTGTAATACAGTTTTCCCCGCATAGTCTGTCAATACTTGGAAGTTAGGATTGCCCAAACTATACCAACCTAAACTCCCAAGCGGAAATGGTTGCTCAGGTAAATCCATCATCATGCCGGCTGAATGCACATCTGGCGATAATTGTTGACGTGTCCACCGCAGACCTATCGAATAATTAAATTTATCTGCAAGGTGTTGATCATATTGCCCATATACCGAAAAGCTAGAAACATCATTTTCAAGCCATGCTGCTCTGTCAAACAACGGACCGCCTCCCGTATCGTCGACCGCATCATCAGGTCGACCTTGTGAGCCGGGATCAATATATGCAGCTTGTAATAAGTCGCCGCTGCTGTGATCGACTAAAACGCCAGCCAACCAGTTGTAAGAAAATGTGTTTGCCGATTGCAACTGAAACTCTTGTGAGTAATGTTGGGTATCGGTTGTATTATAGGTAATCGTTTGAAAAATAGAGGATGCTAACCCTTGCGCGCCCCAGTCGTCCATTCTCTCACTTTTGACCTGTTCAAATGCAGTAATTGAACTAAATTTAAACCAATTTAACGCCCCCTGAAACTTGATAAAAGCCGTTGTAAAATCGATATTATCTTTAGGTGACCGTAAAGCAGATCCGTTATAGGATAAATCAATCTTATCCAAGTTTATGATGCTTTCACCGTCTATTGGCGCCATAGGTGTTTTAACGGCTGTAACTTGCCTTTGTTGCCCAAGATTAATACCGCTTAATAGCTGCCAATTAGCATTAATCTGGTGTAACAGCTTAAAACGTAGGCCAAGCCTATCCATGTCATTAAACTTTGTGTTATTACCCTCTACTCTACTGGTTACTGTGCCATCACGTAAATGCTGAAAAACGGACATTCTAGCTGCAGTATCACTAGAAAATTGAATATCAGTCGCTAAATCAAGTTTTAATAAATTATCCTGACCGACTGTAAATTTAACAAAGCCGTTGTGATAACCGTTTAATCTTGGGCTTGGGGTCATGAGCTTAACCGCACCACCCGTTGTATTTTTGCCATACAAGGTATTTTGCGGACCGCGTAATACTTCAACTCTGTTGATATCATGCAAGGTAAAACCCGACAGCATAGGGTTTTGCAAAGCGACATCGTCTATGTATAAACCAATTGCAGAAACCGAAGATAAATTAAAATCATCCATGCCGATGCCACGGATAAAATAATTATGCTGCCCTCCAATAGAGTGCGTTACATTTAAATTAGTGATGTGTTGGCCAAGCTGCTCGGCATTATCTATTTGCAAATTGTTTAATTGTGCATTAGATAACACACTTAAAGAAATAGGCACTTGTTGGATAGACTCAATGCGTTTTTGCGCTGTAACTTCAATTACCTCTAGTGTATCAGAAGGTTCGGCAAACAATACTGGCACTACCGACAATTGAGCTATCAACACAGATTTGCGAAGCAACATAAACACTCGGTAAAAAATTCAAATACTAGAGGAAGTATATACGCAAATCTTTGATTGTGTTTTAATTTTGTTGAGTTAATACGACGCTCAAATAAAGGGCTGGTATTCGTTTTTAATAAACTTTGCTACCTGATCAAGCGCGAGCTGAAGAACTAAAATGAAAGGCTAGATACAACTAGATACAAGCAAATAATGCGGGCGAGCCCGCATTATTTGTATAATCAAATGCTGATTAGAGCAAATCAACTAATTTCTGAGCATCTCCGATATAAGTTGCTGGCGTTAGTTGTTTTAAACGTGTTTTTTCGCTTGCCGGTAGTTCTAAACCGTCGATAAATTCAGCCATTGCTTGCTGGTTGACGCGTTTACCACGTGTTAACTCTTTTAATTTTTCATATGGCTTTTCAATACCATAACGACGCATAACGGTTTGAATGGGCTCAGCTAGTAACTCCCAGTTTTGGTCGAGTTCATTTAATAAACTCTGCGCATTCACTTCAAGTTTACTGATACCTTTTAAGCTTGCCTGGTAAGCAATAATTGCGTGTGCAACACCAACACCTAGATTACGTAAAACGGTTGAGTCAGTTAAGTCACGCTGCCAACGGGAGATGGGTAATTTTTGTGCTAAATGATCAAAAATGGCGTTTGCAATACCCAAGTTACCTTCTGAGTTTTCAAAATCAATTGGGTTAACTTTGTGTGGCATAGTCGATGAGCCGATTTCACCAGCGACTGTTTTTTGCTTGAAGTGACCTAATGCAATGTAACCCCAAACATCACGGTCAAAGTCGATTAAAATCGTATTTGCGCGAGCAATCGCATCAAATAATTCTGCAATATAGTCATGTGGTTCTATTTGAGTTGTGTATGGGTTCCAACTTAAACCTAAACCAGTGACAAATTCTTCACTGATTTTGTGCCAGTCTAATTCAGGGTAAGCAGATAAATGTGCGTTATAGTTACCCACGGCACCATTAATTTTGCCGAGTAATTCAACGGCTGCAATTTGTTCACGCTGACGCTGCAAACGCATGTATACATTGGCCATTTCTTTGCCCATCGTGGTCGGCGAAGCCGGTTGTCCGTGGGTACGAGCCATCATACAAACATCACGGTATTCTTTAGCCATTCGATGTAATTCGGCTAAAATCTTGTCAATGTAAGGCAATACAACGGTTTCACGCGCTTCTTTTAACATTAACGCGTGTGACAAGTTATTAATATCTTCTGATGTACAGGCAAAATGCAAAAACTCAGTAACAGCGTGTAATTCTGGCTGTGTTTCTACTTTTTCTTTTAAGAAATATTCAACGGCTTTAACATCATGGTTGGTGGTGCGTTCAATTTCTTTCACGCGCGCAGCATCTGCTTCGGTAAAATATTCTACAATTTCGTTTAGCGCTGTGTTTGCTTCGTCAGAAAACGCTGGAACTTCTTTTATTTCAGCAATTTTTGATAATTGCTGCAACCAACGAACTTCAACCGTTACTCGGTATTTTGTTAAACCGAATTCACTGAATATGGAGCGAAGTTCGACTGTTTTGCTACCGTACCGACCGTCTACCGGTGATACTGCGGTTAAGCTGGATAATTCCATTGAAATCTCCTGTTAAATTGTAGAAATTTGTTGAAGAGCGTGCGCACTATAACGCACCCATTTTTGTCTGCGAAACAGAATATTGCGTCTTTGCCCGCCCAACTGGCGCCACAAAACCGCCGAGCGTAACGCAGATAATAATAGCGCCCGCACTTTATTCTGAACTAACCTTTGCTGTAATAGGTTTGGATTACCCATTACCTGAACTTTCGGACCAAGCGGGCTCACAACATCTTTGTAGATACCCGCAAAACCTTCTAATAACACATCATGCAATACGTCATAATGTGCAAGTTTTGAATCCATTAATGTGATTTCTTGCGCCAGTCTATTTAGCGCTCCTCGGCTTTTTGTTAATTTTCTTTCCAGCGTTAGAATGCTTAACACATAACGGGTTAACTCAGCATCTTTGACCTGAGCCTTGTGCCCTAATTGATCGTGAAGAATTTTTAAGCCATCAGCTAGGTTTTCTATTCCGGAATATACATCTTGTGTATCGTTTGGATTGGTATTTAAAACACTATTTAGCATAATTTCCAGTTTTGCTGAATCTAACTGGCCGCGACGTGCAATCGATTGCACGTAGTAACAGGACTGACAGACCCCCGCTAAAGCTAAAGTTTGGTCGTAGGTTACATCTGACATGAATATTTTGCTCACCGAATTAACGAATCAATAATTGCACCACCTAAACAAACCTCATTTAGGTAAAATACGGCAGATTGCCCTGGCGTGACGGCGGCAACAGGTTCAGAAAATTCAACACTAAAAGTATCGTCATCAATTTTATGTAATTTGCATTGAATGTCTGGTTGCCGGTATCTTGTTTTAACAGTACAGCTAAATTGATCAACAGGCCCGATGCGATCAACCCAGTGACATTGATTAACCACCATTCCTTGTGAAAAGAGTTTTGGGTGCTTACTGCCTTGAGCAACAATTAACACGTTACGCTCTAAATCTTTTTCTACCGTGTACCAAGGTTCCTCTCCTGCGTTTTTTAAACCGCCGATGCCTAAACCTTTACGTTGACCTAATGTGTGGTACATCAAACCTTCGTGACGACCAATTATTTCACCTTCAGTTGTTTCAATATTACCTGGCTGCGCGGGTAAATACTGTTGTAAAAAGTCTTTAAATTTGCGCTCGCCTATAAAACAAATGCCAGTTGAGTCTTTTTTATTAGCAGTCACTAAATCTTGTTCTTCAGCTATTTTGCGCACTTCTGGTTTTTCTAACCCGCCAACTGGAAACAAGGTTTGCGCAATATGTTCTTCAGCTAGGGTATACAAAAAGTAACTTTGATCTTTGTTATTATCTAATCCACGCAACATTTGCCAGTGACCGTCTTGAAATCTGCGCTGTACATAATGTCCGGTTGCAATATAGTCTGCACCTAGTGCATCGGCAGCAAAATCTAGAAATGCTTTAAATTTAATTTCTTTGTTGCACATTATATCTGGGTTGGGTGTACGGCCCGCTTTGTATTCGGCTAAGAAGTATTCAAATACATTGTCCCAATACTCAGCTGCAAAATTGACTGTGTGCAACTCTATACCTAACTTATTGGCAACCGCCTGTGCATCTTCCAGATCTTGCGCAGCAGCACAATATTCATCCGTATCGTCTTCTTCCCAGTTTTTCATAAACAGGCCTTCAACCTGATAACCTTGCTGTAGAAGTAAATAGGCAGAAACTGAAGAGTCCACTCCGCCAGACATTCCGACAATGACTTTTTTATCACTGTTATTCGACATGATGAGTTTTTTACCTGCAGCTTAAAAAAGGGCGCTATTCTAGCACTGTTTGTACCCGCTATAAATAACTCTGTACGCTTTCGAGTGGGATTCGTTTACCTGCCAAATAGTCATCTATGCAAATTTTAACCATATGGCTACGTAAGCTACCCTTTTTTTCTACAATTTGCGGATAAGTCATCCAATGTGCAGCAATAATGTCATCATCTTTCGGCGAGGTCGGCGGCAAGGTTTCGTCTTCTAATTCGATAATGTAACAAAACCGCAGATACTGAATGTTTTTTACCGGCACATAACTTTGATAGATCCCTAATAAAGCTTGCGGCATTAAGGATAGGCCGGTTTCTTCGTAAAGTTCTCTTTGTGCTGCGGCTAATAATGTTTCATTTGCTTCTAGATGACCTGCTGGCTGATTAAATACCGTTTTACCAGAGTCTATTTCTTCAACCAGTAAAAAATGATTTTGGCAAACAACGATACATGACACGGTTGTATTGGGTTTAAACATTGATTTATCCTTGGTTTTCGCTGTGTTACTGAGAGGGTTTTTGTTTTTAAAGAATTAATTTATGCCATTCACCGGGCTGTAAATCGCCTAATTTATAGTCAGCGATCTGACTGCGGATCAATCTTAGAGTCGGTAGTCCTACATGTGCTGTCATGCGTCTCACTTGGCGGTTTTTCCCCTCAAACAAGGTAATTTCTAACCAGTTGGTTGGAATATTTTGCCGCTCACGTATCGGAGGATTTCGCGGCCATACCTGCGGTTCGTCGATTAATCTCACTTTTGCAGGCTTAGTCATACCATCTTTTAACTGAACCCCGTTTTGCAGTTGCTCGATTTGACGTTTCGTGGCCAGCCCTTCAACCTGTACCCAATAAACTTTACCTTGCTTTTTGACCGGGTTAGCCAGTTGGTGTTGTAATTTTCCGCTATTGGTTAGCACCAATAAACCTTCTGAATCTTTATCTAAGCGACCCGCCGCATATACGTTGGGAACATCTATGAAGTCTTTTAAGGTTTTACGATTTTCATCGTCTGTAAATTGGCAAAGCACATCGTAGGGTTTATTAAATAAAACAACTTCTACCTGAGCCGGTTCAGGCCGTTTTGATTTGTTAACTGCGCTCTTTTTAACAGTAAAATTGCGATTTTTGGGACTAGTTTTTCTCATTTATTTCCAATATTCAATTTGTGCATATGCTAGCAAACATACGTGTTTATTGGCCTACCCCGCGATTTAGCCGATTCTGCGCACCACGTTGGTGAGAAGTGCCAAAATTCGTCTTGTAGTAATCCAGAAGCTTGCTAGAATCATTGCCATAAACATAACATGGATCCAGTTCTAGTGCTGCAATGATTGCTCTGAAACGCATTCCCAATAATTTTTAAAGGATATAATGATGACAACTGAAAGTTCTAAAATCATCTATACCATTACTGATGAAGCTCCGGCTTTAGCCACTTACTCTTTATTGCCAATAATTCAGGCATATGCCAAATCAGCTGGCATTGATGTAGATACTCGTGATATTTCCTTAGCGGCACGTATTTTATCTCAATTCCCTGATTATTTAGATGAATCTCATTTTCAATCTGACGATTTAAAAGAATTAGGTGAGTTAGCTAAAACACCTGAAGCTAATATTATCAAACTGCCGAATATTAGTGCTTCTATTCCGCAGTTAAAAGCCGCCATTAAAGAATTACAAGCGCAAGGCTATGCATTACCGGATTATCCAGATACACCGGCGAACGAAAAAGAAGAAGATATTAAAAAACGTTATGATAGCGTTAAAGGTAGTGCGGTAAATCCAGTTTTACGTGAAGGTAACTCTGATCGTCGTGCACCTGCATCTGTTAAAAACTATGCACGTAAAAATCCACATAGCATGGGTGCTTGGGATGCAAACTCTAAATCTCACGTTGCGAGTATGCAAGAAGGTGATTTTTATGGTAGCGAACAGTCTACCACCATCGAAAAAGCAGGTTCGGTTAAGATTGAATTAACCTCAACCGACGGCGAAATGACAATGCTAAAAGCCTCTGTGCCGGTTCTTGAAGGCGAAATTATCGATGCAGCGGTGATGAGCAATAAAGCTTTAAATGCGTATTTAGAAAAAGAAATCGCTGACGCTAAAGAAAAAGACATCCTTTTCTCGTTGCACATGAAAGCAACTATGATGAAAGTGTCTGATCCCATTATCTTTGGTCATGCTGTTAAATCTTTCTATCAGCCAGTGATTGAAAAATATCAAGATACCTTTGAGAAGCTAGGTGTCGATTTAAACAATGGTTTTGGTGATGTAGAAAGTCGCATCAGCCAGTTATCAGAAGCGGAACAAGCACAAATCAAAGCGGATATTAAAGCTTGCTATGATGCGCGTCCAGCCATGGCAATGGTTAATTCTGACAAAGGGATTACTAACCTACACGTACCAAGCGATATTATTATCGATGCCTCTATGCCTGCAGCCATTCGCTCATCCGGTAAAATGTGGGGCTCAGATGGTGGATTACACGATGCAAAAATGTGTATTCCTGACCGTTCATACGCAGGTGTTTATCAGGAAGTTATCGACTTCTGTAAAAAACACGGTGCATTTGATCCAGCAACCATGGGGAGCGTACCAAACGTTGGTTTGATGGCGCAAAAAGCTGAAGAATATGGTTCGCATGACAAAACTTTCGAAATTCCGGCTGACGGTATTGTGCGAGTTGTTGATCAAGACGGCAACGTGTTGTTGCAACATAAAGTTGAACAAGGTGATATCTGGCGCATGTGTCAGGTTAAAGATGCACCGATTCGTGACTGGGTTAAATTAGCAGTTAATCGTGCGCGTTTAAGCGACACGCCAGCTGTTTTTTGGTTGGATAAAAACCGTGCACACGATGCTCAGCTTATCAAGAAAGTTGAAGCCTATTTACCAGAGCATGATACCAGTGGTTTAGATATTCAAATTTTAGCGCCGGTTGATGCAACTCGATTCTCATTAGAGCGAATCAAAGCAGGCCAGGACACTATTTCAGTAACAGGTAACGTATTACGTGACTACTTAACTGATTTGTTCCCAATTTTAGAATTGGGTACCAGTGCAAAAATGTTATCAATCGTTCCATTAATGAACGGTGGCGGTTTATTTGAAACTGGCGCGGGTGGTTCTGCGCCTAAACACGTTGAGCAGCTAGTTAACCAAAACTACTTACGTTGGGATTCTTTAGGTGAATTCTTAGCACTAGCGGCTTCATTTGAGCATCTTGCAAACGTAAATAACAACGAGCAAGCGCGCGTGTTAGGTAAAGCATTAGACACAGCGACGGGCAAGTTGTTAGACAATAACCGCTCACCTTCTCGTAAATTAGGCGGCTTAGACAACCGTGGTAGCCATTTCTATATCGCTTTATACTGGGCACAAGAATTGGCAGCACAAAGCGAAGACAAGGCGTTAAGCGCGCTGTTTGCTCCTATCGCTGAAAAATTAGCGGCTGCTGAAGAAGTTATCGTGAAAGAATTGGTGGATGTACAAGGTGAAGCCACTGAGATTGGTGGTTATTACAAACCAAACGACGATTTAGCTTTCAAAGCCATGCGTCCTAGCCCGACCTTAAATTCAATCGTTGACGGTATATAATCAACCATTCATTTAGAATTTAAATAAAGCTCGACTTCGGTCGGGCTTTTTTTTGCCTAAATTTATTTACTTAACATCTTCGTTTGAGCTAAACATGATACCGTTTTGAAGGGTTCGCTCTAGGGCGTGTGAATCTTTGTATTATTTTTGAGCAATAGGCTATTTTAATCATTAACAAAGCAGAATGAGTGGGGTTTAGTCATTCTAAATAAACGAATTCTAATGCCGTTAAGGGTTAAAATAGCCATTGCCCTTCGGGCTGAGGCCAAAATGGTCTTATGCAGCGTTAGAAATAACTTATTTAGATGACTAAACTTCATTATTTCTGCCTTGCCTAAGACCATTTTTTCTCTCAGCTCAAATTATAAACAAAGATAAACACGCCCTAGGGTTAAAAGTGAGCCTAATTAAAAACTTGAAGTTTAAAAGTGGGCAGCTAAAAGCTTGAGGAAAATGAGAAATTGAACTCACTCTTCTCAAGCTTTAATTTAAATGTTAAAACCAATTTTTAGCGATTATTTACTGTTTCTTTTTTGCTTCAAAAGCAGCTATTTGCTCTGCGGTCGCTGGCTTTTGATATTTTTCTTTCCACTGCGAAAATGGCATTCCATAGACAATTTCGCGGGCTTGCTCGTAATCTACCTCTTCACCTAACTCACTCGCTGCTGAGCTGTACCATTTGGCCAAACAATTGCGACAAAACCCGGCGAGTATCATTAGATCAATATTTTGCACATCTTTGTTTGCATCCAGATGCACCAGCAACTTTCTAAATGCGGCTGCTTCTATTTCTTGCTGCTTAGACATTTAAGCCCCCTTTTTCTTTTTATTCTTAATATATTCTAATGCCCGCTCCATATCTTCAGGTGTATCTATACCTGCTGGCGGTGTTTCTGTTGCTATACCAACATGGATTTTTTCCCCATGCCACAAGACTCTAAGCTGCTCTAATGATTCAGCTTCTTCTAATGGGCTAGGTTCCCAGTTTAAGTACTGACGCACAAACTCCGCACGATATGCGTATATACCGATATGGCGTAGATAATATTGCCCTATTTGCATATCATCTTTTGGGGTAACAAAACGACTGCGATCATAAGGAATGGTTGCCCGGCTAAAATAAAGTGCATAGCCGTTTTTATCGGTAACGACTTTTACTGAATTTGGGTTAAATAACTCATCAGCTTCAAATATAGGTACGGCCAGTGTCGCCATGTCTGCTTCTGTATATAACGACATGTTGTTTGCCACTTGATCAATAACAGTTGGTGGGATGAAAGGCTCATCACCTTGCACGTTCACCACAATTTCGTTCTCTTTGATACTGAGCTTTTGAATGACTTCACCAATTCGCGCTGTACCCGAGTCATGATTTTTATCCGTCATTACAACTTCAGCGCCAAAACTGACCGCGGCTTCTGCAATACGTTCATCATCCGTGGCGATGACGATTTTACCCGCTTGGGTTTTTTTACATTGTTTATAAACGCGTTGCAACATGGTTTTGCCCGCCATATCAACTAGCGGCTTGCCTGGAAAGCGAGTTGAAGCGTAACGAGCAGGTATCACTATGGTGTAACTCATGACTGTACCTCATCCAAAGTTAATGTTCTTGCTTCTGGTTCCATCAGAACAGGAATATCGTTGCGTATAGGATAGGCCAATCTGTCAGCTTTACACCACAACTCTTGAGCATCTGAATGAAACTCTAAGGGGCTTTTGCAAATTGGACAGGCGATTATTTCAAGTAGTTTTTTATCAAATGCCATATTGTTTCCGGGTCTTATCAATAATTTCGGCTAGTTTTGCCTGAAATTTGCTGTCAGGCGTTATTTCAATCGGTAAATACCACCAATTCGCTTGGGCAAATTCACGACATTTCACCGCATCCTTTTCAGTCATTACAATTTGCGCTCCGTTGCAAACGTCAAAATCTTCAGACGTAAAGTTATGATGATCAATAAAACTATGATATTCAAGTATCTTTACGCCCTGCTCTTGCAGAGTATGGTAGAAACGCTGAGGATTGCCAATCGCACAAACGGCATATGAGCCAATTTTTTTATTAAATTTTTGTGTAATGAGCCCAACATCCTCATTTCCCATCTGCAGTATCGGCTTAAAACCCGCTGCTTTTACAGAAAAATAATAAGGGGTTAAGGTTAAGTTGTCAGGACGACCATTTTGAATCACCAATGGGGTTGTATTTAATCGCCACTTCCCTTCTCGTAACGGACCAGCCGGTAATAGAGCTTGGTTGCCTAATTGCCTGTGTCCGTCAATTAAAATAATTTCAATGTCTCTAGCAAGCTTATAGTGCTGTAAACCATCATCCGAAATAATAATATTACAGCCATAGTCAGACGCCAGTTTTTCGCCACACAATGCACGATCTCGGCCCACCATAACCGGCAGGTTTAGGTTATTGGCAATTAAACGTGTTTCATCACCCACTAAGCTTGCTGAATCATTCGGTGCAACACAATGGCAACCACTTTTGATTTGCCCTCCAAAACCGCGAGAAATAATACCCGGTTGTAAGCCAATAGCTTGGAGGTATCGTGCTAGCCAGATGACAAAAGGTGTTTTACCTGTACCGCCAACCGTTATGTTACCGACAATCACAACCGGTACAGGTAACTTAGTCTTTTTTTTCAACCCCAATTTAAACAATAATCGTCTCACTGCGGATAAAACAGTAAATATCAGGGTTAATGGTAACAACAACCAAGTTGCTGAGTGTTGTTTATACCATCCTCGTTCAAACCAATTCATGCATTGCCTGTAAATTGCAGATCGTAAATTTGGCGATACGTCCCATTTTTGGCCAATAGACTTTGATGATCACCCATTTCAACAATCTCTCCATGATTCATAACAACAATATTGTCGGCATTTTCGATAGTGGACAAACGATGCGCTATCACAATGACCGTTCTATTTTCACTCAGCTTTTCAATTGCATCCTGAATACGCCGCTCTGATTCTGTATCCAATGCTGATGTTGCTTCATCTAATATTAGTATCGGTGCATCTCTCAATATAGCGCGTGCTATTGTGATGCGCTGACGCTGGCCACCGGATAAATTCATCCCGTTTTCACCGATGCTAGTATCTAGCCCGTGCGGTAGATCATGCACAAAATCCGTTACATAAGCAGCTTCTGCCGCCGCTTCAATTTGCGCCCGACTAACGGTTTCTTCCATACCATAGGCAATATTATTGGCAATCGTATCGTTAAACAGAATAACGTGTTGCGAAACCATCGCAAACTGATTGCGCAGCGATTTTAAGGTCAAAGATTTAATCGGCTTGTTGTCGATAAAAATCTCACCTGAGTCATACTCATAAAAGCGCGTCAGCAAATTAGTAATAGTTGATTTGCCACTGCCCGAGCGACCGACTAAAGCGACGGTTTGCCCCGCCGGTATGGATAAATTAATGTGTTTTAAAGCGGCATCATTTTTACCTTGATAGGCAAAGGTTACATCCTTTAAATCGACACTCCCCTTTACACGCTCCACATTAATGGTGCCTGAATCGTTTTCTGTTGCTTGATCTAATAATTCAAAAACACTTGCACAGGCCGCCATCCCTCGCTGAAAATCAGCGTTGACCGTGGTTAACTGCTTTAGCGGACGTAACAGTGTCATCATACAAGTTAATACTGTGGTAAAGGTACCGGTTGTTAGTTTATTTAAAAACTCTGGGTTGCTGGCAATAATTAGCACGGCGGCCAATGCTAATGATGCAATCACTTGTATCGCTGAGACACTAATGGCTCTGGTGCTCACCAATTTCATCTGTTGTTGGCGAGTTTGCCGGTTGATATCTGAAAACTTATCGGCTTCCTGCTCTTGTGCGCCACTCATTACAACGACTTTATGACCGTTGAGCATCTGCTCCGAAACCGCGGTGACATTGCCAATTGCATGTTGAATGCGTTTGCTTACCATTCTAAAACGGCGGCTCACGTGACGCACAATAATACCGACGATAGGTCCAATGACCATAAATACCAAAGATAACTGCCAACTTAAATAAAACATCACAACCAATAAACCGATGACAAACGCACCTTCACGCACTAACGTCATGAGTGCTTTACTGGAAGCTTCTTGCACTTGCTCTATGTCATAAGTAATTTTAGCAATCAAATCGCCCGTAGAGTTTTGATCGTGAAACGCAACCGGAACCCGCATTAAATGATTAAAAACATCTTGTCTGAGCGAAGCAACCACATGCGTCCCCACCCAACTTAAACTATAGGTTGATAGAAAGTTGGCAAACCCTCGAGCTAAAAAAACAAAAGGGATCGCAATCCCCATGTAATACAACAATTGATAATTTTTTTGTGTTAACCCCTCATCTATAAAGGTTTGGATTTGCGAAAAGAAAAATGCGTCAATCGATGAATACAGCACCATACCAATAACGGCAATAATAAAACCAGTGCGAAAATTTTTGACGTAAGAAAACAAACGCTTAAAAAGAATGCGGGTTTGTTGTGGTTGTATCGTTTTCATAGAGAACTTATTAACTGCAATTTGCCGCTATTCTAATCGCTTGTAAGGAAAAGATCACCCTGATTCACTTTTCGATGCCAAGGCAGCCAAAAACCTTGCAACTGATAACTTATTTGTGCGGCTTGCGCATCGTTAAAATAAAGGCTTATTTGGCCATGTTGTGCGGTATCGTAAATATCAATACCTATTTTACGATAGCGCTCGATCACGTCTTTATGCGGATGATTAAATCGATTGTAACGACCGCGACTGATAATCGCTGAATGTGGTGATATCGCCTGGATAAAAGCCTCACTAGAAGAGGTTTTACTGCCATGATGAGGAACCAGCATAAAGTCGCTAGCATAATAATTAACATCAACTCGCTGTAACAACTGCTGCTCTGCGAGTAACTCTATATCTCCGGTTAGTAATACAGAGTGCTTTTCGCTACCAACACGTATAACACAAGAACGATTGTTACTTTTAACCGCTTCTAACCCTGACACTTGCCAGCTATATGCCCACCAATTTAAAGCCAACCATTTTTTCGTATTAATAGAATTGCAGGCTAATGCGCCTTTGAAAATAGGCACTTCAGGATAATGATGATGTATGTATTTTAAACCACCAGCATGATCTTTATCATTATGACTAATGACAATGGCTTTTACTTGAAGGCGGCGTTTGATCAAAACGGGTTCAACTACAGCTTCAAACAAATTAAACCCAGAGGAAAACGCATCTCCGGTATCATAAACGATCGCTTCTCCCTGATGTTCAACGATAACGGCTAACCCTTGCCCGACATCTAAAATATGAAGATACCAACCCTTTTTATTCGCAGGCCAAAATAATAAGCTGACTATTAATAATAAGGGTAACTTGTAAATCCGACCAATGGGCAGCAGTAATAACAATAACCCTAATGCCAGTGCCGACCAAAAAGACAATGATTGAGCAGGTAAGCTTAGATAAGCATATTTAAACTCAGCACAATATGTCAGAAAAGCCCACAATATTTCTAACAACAAATTAGCAACTTCAAATAGCCAACCCGCTAAAGGCCAATTAAACAAAAACAAGATACAAGCGAGCAGGACACAGGGTAAAATAAACAAACTGACTAAAGGTATTGCAAGCAAATTAGCAACCAATCCTGCAATAGATATATGTTGAAACAACACCACTTGTAGCGGTAACAATAATAATAGCAAGCCGACTTGTACAAAAATGAACGGCATGATTTTGCTAGCCATGACGGTTGTGAATTCTCGTTTTACTTTAGCTGTGCTATGTGGCCCAAGAGTCAAAATAAACTGACTACTCCAGAGCAAACTAATCACTGCAGCGGCAGCACCAAAAGATAGCCAAAATGAAATACTCAGCGGACTCAATGGAAAAATCAGTAAAACAACAGCCGTTGCGAGTAAAAAGCGCAAGCGCCAAGACATCCTAGTAGCTAACAACCAACAAACAGATAATACGGTGAGAAAGACTCCTGCTCGTATCGCAGATAATGCAAACCCCGTTAGTCCAACAAACATCCATGCGCCAGCTAACGCCAACAAAATGGCATAAAAATCAGGATTAACACTTTTCCTAGGCTTCTGTATTATCTTATTGGCTGAGACTAAGTTTGTCATAAATACCAATAATCGAAAAATAATGCGACAAAACAACCAAAGCCAAACAAACACCAAACCAATATGTAAACCAGAGATTGCCAGCAAATGTGCTGTGCCCGTTTTTTTTAAAGTTAGCCAGCGCGCAGCAGACATTAACTGCCGTTCACCCATTGCGAGCGCTAAAATTAAATCTTGAAAATCCAGATGACGGGTTTGCTCCACCAACTGCTGAAACCAATGTTGCCGAATACTGGTTTGGTCTTTAACAAGGCTGCCATTTACCACATAACCGGTTGCACTTATACTTTCACTGATAAGCCATTTTTTATAATCAAACCCGGCTTCATTGACAAATCCACTCGGTGGTTTTAATTTAACTTTTAAAGCCCAAACCTGACCCTGTTTCAGCTCCTCTGCTTTTTTATACCAACTCAATCTAATTGAGCTATTAATTTGGTAAAATAATTGTTGGCAGTTAAAAGCAGACCAATGCTTGACTAAGTTAACTTCTGACTGACACAAAACAACAAAGTTAAATTTGGTGCTATCCATGCTTTTTTCTGGAATTGAAGAAACATAACCCAACACATTGACCTGCACTGGCTTAGAAATAAATCCAATAGTGCCGGCATGATTAAGTGACTGCATGAACATAACTGAACAAAGGCCAGCTAATAAGGATGCAAAAATTCTTTGTCTCAGTATAATTGCAGCGCTTAATACAATGAATGTCACTAATAATTCATTGTTGGAGAATAAAATCGGAAAATTATTCGCTACTAGGTTGCCTGCAATGAATGCAATCAGACACGCTTCCATGTGTTTAACCTTAAATAATAGAAAATCTGTATGCCAAAAAAGTTTATAAAGAGGTATCTACCCGATCACCACACGATTAAGAATCAAAAATCGTTAAAGATTTTTGGCAATTTATTACATGACCCCAATTTATGGCATCTTAATCGAAAATCTGTGGCAGGCGCGTTTGCACTTGGCCTATTTAACGCATTTATTCCAGTACCTTTTCAAATGTGGTTATCGGCCGCAGGTGCTATTCTATTTAGAGTAAACTTACCACTGGCTGTTGGACTTGTTTGGATAACCAACCCTTTTACCATACCACCTATTTTTTTCGGTTGCTATTTAATCGGTACTTGGGTACTGGGAGTTGAAGAAAAGCCTTTTCACTTTGAACTTAGTTGGGATTGGTTAGTAGAGAGTATGTCAACGATAGGTCCTGCGCTGATCACTGGCAGTATCATCTGCGCTGTGACCTTTTCGACAATTGGCTATTTTCTAATGACTTACCTGTGGCGAACGTCGGTCAAAAACAACTGGAAAAAGCGCCAACAAAAACCTGAATAGCCCATGCTCCTCTTTCGCATTGAACTGGCATAATTAAAATTTAAGCAGACAGTAAAAAGGCTCCACACAGGAGCCTTTTCAAAACGCAATGTTCAAAGTTCAGCTTATTCTTACTGCCGCGTTGCGCGCAGCATCCAAGAAGTTTTTTCATGAATTCGCATTCTATCCCCGACCAATGCTGCAGTAGATTCATCGTCGGCTTCTTGCGCCAATTTCAAAACTTCGCGTGCAGTTTTGACAACTTGTTCGTGACCTTTGGTTAAGCGATCAACCATTTCTGCTGCCGCTGGCACGCCCTCAACTTCTTCTATAGAACTTAGCCGGGCAAATTCTTTGTATGTACCGGGTGCAGGAACGTCTAAAGTTCTAATACGCTCAGCAATATCATCTACAGCAACCGCGAGCTCTGTATAATGCTCTTCAAACATCAAATGCAACTCTCTAAACTGCGGACCTGTGACATTCCAGTGAAAGTTATGTGTTTGTAAATAAAGCGTGTAGGAATCTGCCAGTAATTTCTTTAATCCTTCAGCGATCATTACTCTATTCTTTTCGTTAATGCCAATATCTATGTCTGTCATTTGTGTCTCCTACTTTCAATGAAAATAAATCCAATCTGTTTTAAAAATCAGACTAACGTGCTTCTAACAATCTTTCTAAATCAAATAATCGATTGAAATCATCGATTTTTTCTATTGCTTTTTCTATCAATTCTTTTTATAGCTTGCTGAAATTTTTGACGTGATTAACGCTACGTATCTTTACGAAAGGGTGAGTGCGTTAGATCACAACAGCAATTATTCTGACTCTTTAGATGTTGATATCAATTTGCAGATTTCAAGCGCTTCATCAAATAATTTATCTTAGGGTTAGCGCGTGTTTGGTATAACCAGCACAAAGACGTCAGGCTCGTGGGTGATGCTTGGCATGCATCTCTTGTAAACGCGCAGTGGCGACATGAGTGTAAATTTGAGTGGTGGATAAATCACTGTGTCCTAATAAACTTTGTACAACCCGCAGGTCGGCACCATGATTAACTAAATGCGTCGCAAAAGCGTGCCTGAGCGTGTGCGGAGAAAGTGGCGCGCTAATGCCCGCTCTGATCGCGTATTCTTTTATGCGGTGCCAAAATGTTTGGCGAGTCATCATTGTTCCGCGTTTGCTTAAAAACAAAATATCACTGGCATGGGTGTTCAGCAAATTTCGGCCCACTTTTAGATAATTTTCAATAGCGTCTAAGGCGACCTCCCCCATCGGCACTAATCTTTCTTTATTGCCTTTACCAACAACACGAACCACACCCATATTTAAATTCACCTGCTCCATACTCAAACTAACCAATTCGGTCACGCGTAAACCTGTCGCATACAAAAGCTCCAACATGGCTTTGTCTCTCAGCTCAATGGTAATTGAGCTATCGGGCGCCTCTAACAACAACTCTACATCCTGCTCTGTCAGTGTTTTAGGTAAGGTTTGCGGCAACTTAGGGCCATCAACATTGACAGTTGGATCAACTTCCATTTTTTTTTCAAGTAGCAAATATTGGTACATTTTTTTCAAACTACTGAGTTTTCGAGCTGCACTACGCGCAGAAATATTCGATGCTTTTAAATAATCCAAATAATCCCTTACATCTAGCGCTGTCACCTCGAGTAATATCAAATTCTTTTGCTGGCAAAAGGATAAAAATTGCGTTAAATCTGTTCTATAGGCTTGTTGTGTATTTTTGCTTAATCCTTTTTCCAACCAGAGAAAAGTGACAAATGATTCAACTAAGGCAGATTCTTTATTCATTAATTTGCTTGTTCTTCTTTTCGTGCTGCAATAACCAGCGTTTAACATCCACTTTAACCCCCAAACGCCACTGGCCTGAATAACCACCAATGCCATTTGCGGCAATAACTCTATGGCAGGGTATCACAATAGGTATTGGATTATGCCGGCAAGCCCCACCAATCGCTCGTGCACTGGTCGAAACTTGATTAGCAAGCTCACCATATGTTAAAGCTTCACCATAAGGAATATGATTGAGCTGTGACCAAACTTTAAATTGAAAATCGGTACCGTCTAATTGTACAGGCAAATCAAACTTCGTCAGCTTGCCATTAAAATATGCTTCCAATTGCTGGCAAATTAATTTAGTAAGCGAGTTTGGCTGTGCAATTTGGTAAGGAATAGACTCAGCATGCACATCAATCTTCTTTACTTTGTCGACACTGTTAATCACCGCGACTTTTCCTATCGGCGTTATCATTACAGCCTGTGCTAGCGGACGCATTAAAAGCCTCGTTTATTTATCAACACTGAATCCAATTTTTGCTAATATACCGCAATTTTTATGACAAGGTTATTGAACAAAATGAAAATAGGCCTATTTTACGGCTCAACAACCTGCTACACCGAAATGACAGCAGAAAAAATTCAACAATTTATCGGCTCAGACATAGTTGAAATCCATAATATCAAAGATACATCACTGGATAATTGTTTAAAATATGAGTTTATTATTTTTGGTATTTCAACCTGGGATTTTGGTGAATTACAGGAAGACTGGGAGTCGATTTGGCAAGATGTTTACGCGCTGGATTTAACAGGCAAAACGATAGCACTTTATGGCCAAGGCGACCAAGTAGACTATGGTGACTGGTTTCAAGACGCGCTCGGCATGCTCTTCGACGCCATAAAGCAAAACAATGCCAACTTTATCGGTTTTTGGCCCAACGAAGGCTACGAGTTTGCAGCGTCTAAAGCACTGACACAAGATGGCACTCACTTTGTCGGGTTGAGTTTAGATGATGAAAAACAATATGAGTTAAGCCAAGCACGTATAGAAAGTTGGTGCCTGCAAATTTTAGAGGAATACGCCAACTTATAAAAAATAACTTTATTCGGATAGAAAAAAAACCAAAGTGAACTAAATTGATACTAGACACTTTTTTCACAGGGAACTAGGTAATGAGTAAAACCATAGGCGTATTAACCAGCGGCGGTGACGCGCCCGGCATGAATGCTTGTATCCGAGCCATTGTGTTATCAGCGGCTCGTTTCGGTTATCAGGTAATTGGTTTTGAACATGGTTACAATGGGCTATTAAATAACGAGAAAATCCGTCTAAGCAATTTACATGTTCAACATATTATTCAACTGGGCGGCACCATATTAAAGAGCGCCCGATGTGAAGCATTTCTGAAACCAGACGGTGTAAAAAATGCTGTTGCAAACCTCAATAGCAATGAAATTGACGCACTCATCGTTATCGGTGGAGACGGTTCTTTACGCGGTTTGCAAAAATTATCTGAAATTTGGTCAGGACAAGTGATTGGTATCCCGGGCACAATAGATAATGATCTCAACGGTTCTGACAACACGATAGGCTATCAAACTGCGATTGACACTGCATTAGATTCAATCGATAAAATTCGCGATACTGCAGACGCTTTTGAACGCATCTTTTTAGTTGAAGTCATGGGCCGACATGCTGGATTTATTGCCTTAGCAAGCGCAGTTGCAAGCGGCGCTGAACAAGCCTTGTTTCCAGAAACCATTGAAGATCCCCACGCTGAATTAGAAAGTATAGTGCAACACGTTGAATGCCTTAGAAAAATCCATGGTAAAACCAGTATTATTATGGTGATAACAGAGCATTTGTGGCCTGGTGGTGTCTCTGATTTAGCGGAAACCCTTACCCATCAAATAGGTATTGAGTGCCGTCCATGTATTCTTGGCCACATCCAAAGAGGGGGCGCGCCGGTTGCGTATGACAGAATATTAGCGACTAAACTAGGCGCTTATGCTGTAGAGTGCATCGCTGATCAAGCGACTGCTATTATGGTCGGTGAACACAATAATCAACCCAGCAGAATAAAGCTGGTAGATGCGTTTGGCATTCAAAAATCATTAGATCCTTATCTTGTTAAAATTCAGCAAGATTTATTTGATGTTGTACACAGTATGCAGTAATTTTATGAAAAACTTTATTCATATGTGAATATAAGTCACAATAGCCATATTGTTGATTTACGAATATAAGATTGATGGAAAACTGTCCTTGTTGTTCAGGCCTAAAATTTAAAGATTGTTGTGCGGACAAAATATCTCGCAAAAATCCAGCACAAACCCCGCTAGAGCTAATGCGAGCTCGTTACAGTGCATACGCTGTAAAAGATATCGACTTTTTAGTGTTTAGCCAAGACAGTCGCACGCATAGCGAAAATATCCGACAGGAAATTGCCGACTTTGCTAACGCGGTAAAATTTATAAAACTGGAAATTCATAACCACCAGCACGACAATGAAACACAAGGCCATGTTAATTTTTCCGCTTACTATGCGTCAAATGGACAAATCCACCATTTAACTGAGAATTCACAGTTTGTTTTTAAGGATGGTGAATGGTTTTATTTATCTGGCGATACTGATTTTTCTACTCTTAAAATCAACCGCAACGAAACTTGTCCCTGCGGTTCAGGTAAAAAATTTAAACGCTGCTGTGCAAACAAATAATTATTTGTTGAGCTGAAAATACTGCAAGTTACGATCTAACTCATCGGTTAATGTGACCAACTGATGAGTCGACTCTTTCCCCTGATTGCTGATCTCTGCAACTTGCGCAGCAGACTCTGATATTTGATTGATACGGCGTGAAATATCTTCGCCGACCTGATTTTGCTCTTCCGCAGCGGTGGCAATTTGATTGTTCATCTCTGTTATCGTATTGATTGAATTAGATATTTCATCTAGAGAAGCATGCGTTTTTTTAACTTTATCGACAGCCTCATGCCCTATCGCCATACTGGCATTCATACTTTCTTGTGCTTTTTGAGCGCCCTGCTCTAACCTTGTGATCATAGACTGAATTTCCGTTGTACTGTCTTGCGTTCGTTTAGCCAGGCCACGCACTTCATCCGCGACAACCGCAAAACCTCGACCATCTTCACCCGCTCGAGCGGCTTCAATCGCTGCATTTAATGCCAGTAAATTGGTTTGCTCGGCAATTCCCTTTATCACATCGAGTACCACCACAATATTGTTTACATCATTGCCAAGCTCGGCTATCGCTTTATGACTATCTTGAATTTGAGCAGATAACTCAGAAATCTTATCAACCGAAGTTGCCACGACTCGCATTGCTTCTACACTTTTGGCATCCGCTTGATTAGCGGCTTGTGCGGCATTGCTCGCACTCTCAGACACAGTTTGCGATGACATCGCCATCTCAGTCATAGCAGTGGCAACCATATCCGTTTCGCTGCGCTGTTTAGCAAAATTAATATTCAATCTATTAATTCGCTCTTCAGAATTATGCGTTTGCTTATGTAAGTTTTCCACGGCCAGTGCAAGACTGGTGACAATTTTACTGAGGGCGTTGCGCATTGAAATGGTTGAACCAAGAATTGAATTATCATCACTTACCGCCATCGACCGGTTGGAACTTAAATCACCGGCGGCAACCAACCTAACTAACTTTAATACATCTTTTGGTTCGCCTCCTAACAAAGTCAACAATCCCTTCGTGGCGTACATCAATAATGCAGCAATTAAAACACTCAATGCAATACAAACCCCTAGTTGCCAACGAGCCGTACTCCAAAAACGTTGATTCACTTCGTCAAAACCAATCCCGGTACCAACATACCAACCCCATTTAGGCGTGCGCTGCGCAATTGAAAGCTTGCCTTCAACTGAACCGTCCGCTTGTCTTTGTGTCCAATGATATTCAGCTATTTCGCCACTTTGTGAAGCCACTGCATTAAATAATATTTCACCTACCGAGTTTCCTTGGCTGTCTTTGAATGCATGAAAACTGGTGCCATGTAATTGCGGGTCTAAAGGCGTTGCCAAAAAGATAAGTTTTTCATCTGCTACATAGACGTATTCAGATTTGTGGTAGATATTATTGCGAAGCAAGTGAATCGCTATTTCTTTTGCTTGTGCCTCTGCCAATTGATTTTTGCTCACCATTTTTTCAAGCGATGTAATAGTGCTATAAGTTGATTGAAAAAGTTGCTTAACCCGTGATTTGTTATCCGAATCACTGGCTACTTTAAGGGTGTATAACGCAATAGAGCTGAGCGCTAAAAAGCATCCCAAAATAACAATTACGAGCAACCAGACTCGGCCTTTAAGCGACAACATAAAACCTCCAGAAGACAACCAAAATAATGACAACGCTGTCATTTATCACATTTAATTAACCTTTTGTCAAGCTTAAACGACTTAATTTATCGACTAAGCTGTAAAAGGAGAATTAAAAGACAGTGTATAGACACGTTTGAAGTATAGAATTCGGTTCTTAATTTCGCCAGAGATGTGACTTTTAAATGACAAAAATAAGCCGGCGGTTGCCGGCTAGAATTTAATTATTTTTAAAACCATAACGATAAGTAAAATACCCTCCGGCAGAAGCAATTATGGTCAGTAAAATTGCCAGTGATATTTGCCCGTATAGTAAATAACCTGTCGCGAATAAAGCTGCATATGTTGCTATCGTGGCGACCAGCGCAACCAGTAAGCCGCAAACCAGTTCTCTTTTATTAAAGCCTATTTGCCGCCAAAATTTATCCAGTGTTTCTCGTGATTCGGCTTGTGTTAATAAAGTAACCGCCATCCAGCCTAGAGTTGTCCAAGCGACACTCAATAACATTCTTTGCCAATCCAATAAGGATTCAAACGGCCCAAACTCAAAGAAGACACTAAATAAGAATGAAAAAACCATTGCAGATATTTCAGACCATGCATTTATCTTGCTCCAAAACCAGCGTAGTAAAAACAACAATCCCGTACCTGCCCCCACTGTTAATAACAATCTAAAGCCTTGCAACGCGTTATCTAGTGCCAAAGCCATTAAACTTGCTAATAACATCAACACAACAGTCGCCAAGCGACCAACAAATACTTGTTGTTTATCCGTTGCATCGGGTTTTACAAAGCGGGCATAAAAATCATTGACAAAGTATGAAGCCCCCCAGTTTAAACTGGTCGATATCGTTGAAACGTAGGCAGAAACTAAAGAAGCAACCACCAGCCCAAGTACACCTACGGGTAAAAATGTTAACATTGCTGAGTAGGCCAAATCATCTTTGACTAAATGCTCCGGTATATTTGGAAATGCAGCTTGTAAACTTGCCATGTCCGGAAAAACAACCAATGAAGCAAGCGCAACTAAAATCCAGGGCCACGGACGCACGGCATAGTGACAAACGTTAAAAAACGCAGAAGCCGCTAATGCATGTTTCTCATTTTTAGCAGCCAACATACGTTGTGCAACATAGCCACCACCACCTGGCTCAGCGCCCGGATACCACACACTCCACCACTGCACTAACAAAGGAATAATTAACAGCGGAATATAACTATTTGGGTCAGACATATCCGGCAAAAAGGATAGCTTTTGTGAGACAACAGGATGCGCGAACAAAGCATCTAAGCCGCCAACTTGAGGATGTCCAACCGCATAATAAGCGGCGAGTACCGAACCAATCATAGCGACAAAGAATAAAATCAAATCGGTGATCAATACCCCTAAAAAGCCCCCAAGGTACTGAAAATAACTGTGATCAGGCAAGCCGAAATAATGACAAGCTCAGGATCGATACCAAATAAAACACTGCCAATTTTAACCGCTGCCAGCGTCACATTCGCCATAATCATGACATTAAAAAACAGACCTAAATATAATGCTCTGAAGCCTCGTAAAAAGCGCGCTGGTTTACCGGTATATCTGTGCTCATAAAATTCAACATCGGTTGTTATGCCTAAACGGCGCCATAACTTGGCATAAACAAATGTTGTTAACATGCCAGTTAACAACATTCCCCACCAAACCCAGTTACCGGACACACCTTGTGTTCTGACAATATCAGTGACTAGATTAGGTGTATCAGCTGCAAATGTGGTCGCAACCATAGATACCCCTAACAACCACCATGGCATGCTCTGCCCCGCCAAAAAGTATGATGCACTATTTTTCGAAGCGCGTTTACTCACTAAAAAGCCAATTAACATGGTTAAAGCTAATATGCCGATTACAATTGCCCAATCTATGGTTGCTAATTGCATGTGCTACCTCCAAAGTTATCTAGCTGAAACAATTGCTCACGTTGAGTACCTTTGATCCATACAGATGTAACTCTGAGCGCTTTATCTAACAATATCCAATCGGCGGAATAACCAGCCTTAATTTTACCGATTTGATCAGCACAATTTAAAAATCTAGCCGCGCTTAAACTGGCCATTTTAAGCGCATCCGTTAAACTAATTTTTAAATCATGTACAGTATTCTGAACCGCTTTCTGCATTGATAAATGAGAACCTGCTAATTGGCCTGTAGAAATTGTCAATTTGTCCCCTTTTAGCGTGACTGTTTCGCCGAACAAATCAAAAGACTGGGCTTTACTGCCAATCAGCGCCATTGCGTCTGTGACCAATATGCTTTTATCGGCCCCTTTGACGCGGCAAGCTAACTGAGCGACTGCAGGATGCATATGATGATGGTCAACAATAATTCCACACCAAGCTTTTTCGCTATTTAATGCTGCCCCCACCATACCGGGTGCTCTACTGGTCAATGGCGACATTGCATTAAACAAGTGAGTGAACCCTGTGGCACCTGCATCTAGCGCAGCCTCAACAACTTCATATGATGCGTTCGAATGCCCTAAACAAACAATCACATTTAACTGAATCAGTTTTCTAATATCATCAACTGACACATTTTCAGGTGCTAAAGTAATAACCTTTATACCAATATCTTGGCGTGCAAAAATAGCAAACTCGGCATCAGTGATAGGTCGTATCTGTTGTTTAGGATGCACACCTTTTTTCTCAACAGATAAATGCGGGCCTTCAAAGTGAATACCCAAAATACCTGCCAGCTTACGCTCTCTGGCGTGTGCAACAGCATCAGCAGCCGCCTGCATTGTAGCTAAATCATCCGTAATTAAAGTTGGCAGTAATGCAGTGCTGCCATACTGGCTATGCGCAATTATCATTTTGCGCAAACTCTCTACACTAGGTTGATTATTAAACAAGACACCGCCGCCTCCATTTACTTGTATATCAATATAGCCGGGTGCCAATAAACCCTCTAAAGGTAAAGCGGGCAAGTTTGAATCAGCCTCAATCGAAATCACTTTGCCATTCTCAACACTAACAACAGGCTTTTCCATCAGGTGATCACCTGTAAATAGTTGATCTGGGCGGTATCTTTGTATCGTCATTATTGAGTCCGTGTAACTTTATTTAAACCTAGAGGTGCATCAGGATTGTATCCAAGTTCAACAGAAACCGCTGCAATATCAACGTAAAACTTTTGCAGTACTAACAAAGCTGACGTTCTGGGATGGCAGCTAGAAACCACCTGATGCATATGTACAACATGTGCGCCACGTGCTTTGAGATCTTCAATTTGCTGTTTATGAAATTGATTCGCTTCATCTTCAATTGTAATGTCAAGGGCGTATAGCTTCTTACCTGCTAAAGCGATAGGCCCGTGTACAAACTCAGCACTGCTGTATGCCTCAGCATGAATGCTACAGACTTCTTTCAGCTTAAGCGCGATCTCTCGGGAAACGGCATATCCTAAGCCACGACCTAAAACAACACAGTTGTGGACATTTTTAAGCGTGCTTGTTGTTAATTGAGGTGCACTTTCTACAACTTGGGTCAATTGTTTGGGTAATACATCCAGCGCCAAATGTAACGATTGATCTTGTTTCCAATGTGCAACCAATTGCAAAACAGCAGATAATGTGCATAAATAGCTTTTTGTGGCTGCAACGGCAGTTTCAACTCCTGCATTGAGCGGCAATAAAAAATCAGCATTTTGTGCCAAAGGTGAACTTTCATCATTGACCAAAGCAACAGTCAGTGCGCCAGCCGCTTTTGCCATATCAAGCTGCGCTAAAATGTCTGGACTGCGGCCAGATTGTGAGATAGCCAAGACTAACGCACCGCTAAGATCCAATTGTTTTTGATATACACTGGCGACAGATGGTGCTGCCGATGCAACCGATAATCCCGCTTCAATTTCTATTAAATATTTCGCAAATACTCCGGCATGATCGGATGATCCTCGCCCGATGATGTAAACAAACTTTGGCTTATACTCTCTAATTTTTGCGCCTAACGCTTGAGCCAATGCTTTATTTTTTTGTAATTGCTGTTTAATTCGAGTTGCGCTTTCACGTGCTTCTTGTTCCATTATGGTTTGAGTTGTCATAAAAACCTCTTATTTCTCACTTAAATCTAGGTGTTTTTGTGCAAAAAAAACTGCACCTATATCGGGTTGGTAAATGGGTGGTTGTATTTGATAGGCTACATCTTCATCTAGCCAGTTTTTGATACGCTCAGACACACCACCAATCATGGACAATCGGGTTGGTTGTTCAGCCAGTAATTTTCGTGCCAATGCACTAATCTGAGCGGCACCTTGCTTGATAATGTGAGCGGCGGCTTCGTCACCAGATTCGGCTAAATCAAAGACCATAGGTGTCAATGCTGCAAACTCAGAGGGTTTAGCATGTAACATTTTTTCTGCGATTTGAGTGGCATTTTCGCAATCTAGCTGGGAAAGCACTTCAGCATTCATTTTACTGTTTTTAGCCACTCCGTCTAAAGAGCGTAAAACATAGCGTATCGCTTCAAATCCTATCCAGGCCCCCCCGGCATAATCCCCTATCGGAAAACCGTGACCACCGAGCTGCACCATTTTTTGCTGACTAACACTCAGACCACATGAGCCAGTGCCAATTATCATCACTGCGCCTTCATCTGTGTCGTTAGCACCTAAACAGGCAATGTGTAAATCTGTCGTTAAATAGCGAGATTTAAAAGGATGCGGCCAATCAAGTACCTTTTTGTTTACAGTCTCAAGGTTGACGCCGGCTAAACCTAAACCAACATGTACCTCGCTTAAAGGTAAATCTTCAATGCCTGAATTTTGAATGGCACGTTCGCATGCTTCCACTACAGAATGCATCGCATTGTTTAAGCCACGTACCGGATTTGCCGGCCCCGACAGACCTGATGCTAGGAATCCACTTTGCGAGCTATATAATCGTGCACGGCATTTAGTACCGCCACCATCTACACCAATGATATATGTTTGATCCGCCACTTTGCTTCTCACTTTCACTTCCCACCGCCAACATGACAGCGCTGTCATCTATATTACAATATTTATCAGCTTTGTCAAAAAGACTTTAAAAAAATTAATGAATTTATAAAAAACCATGTCGGAGTAGCCGCCAGCGCCACTCCGCACTATTGATTGGAAAACTAGTTTACTTGCAGTATTCGGCTATAACGTTTGCCATCAGCCGATTGTGCGCGCACTTCAATGTTACCCGACACTTTAACTGCGCTTTGATAAAGCAACCATTCCCCTTTGTCTATCCGGTAATAGAGTTGGGTACCCGGGAAAATATGATTCATACGCAATACTCCGTTACTGTCCAGTGTTGCCCCAGGGGTCGCAACTCGGTATCGAATATTTTCACGGTCTAATTTTAATTTTTCTTTGCCCCCGACGGCATGAGAAAACAATGTCCAATCGGCTTTCATTTGCTGATGCTGAGTAAAAAACTGACTGTTCTGATTGTATACCCTGCCAGCTTGATACTTAGTTGCCCAGTCTGCTTGATGCCAAGCGCGCTCGGCTAAAGCAAGTAAACGGGGGAAAAATAAATATTCGACAGAAGCTCTGGCTCTGGTTGTTTCACTCCATAAATGAGCTTGAATACCACTATATTTTTTGCCCGCTTTTAACTGTGTTTTTTGATCCGTATCGTCAACTTGATAGCCTTTATTTTCTCTATCCCGCCAAATTTCTGCATGCACCGGCAGGTTATCAGGCATAAACTGAAATACCTGATAACTGTTGGTGGAACGTGTTCCCCAATAATAACCACGTTCTTTCGGATCAGCCTCGTACGGAAAATCAAAATAAGTCACATCCGGATGAGACAGGATCACCTCCCAGCCATTGTTGGCATGTTGCTGCGCTGTTTTATGCCCATCCCAGGCTAAGACACTCCAGACATTACTATGTACTTTAGCTGGTAAATTTTCAGCATCTACATGGCTAAGGCCATCACTCCAAGCAGCTGGCATTATCCCTTTATCCGCTAACAAGTGAGCAACTTTAGCGATAAAATAAGCGCCTAAATCCTCGCTTTTTTGCAATTCTGGGTTGGCTTTCATCAGCTTTTTACACGCTGGGGAGTCTACCCAAGCCCCTGCTGTTTCATCGGCCCCCATATGATATTTAGTTAACGCCTGACCTGCTTTAATATGCAATGCTTGTAATTCGCTAACCACTTTGTCGACAAACTTGTAAGCTGAAGGCATACATACGTTTATCGTGTTATCGTTGTAAAACTGGATAGAGCTGTAGACGGTTTTATCAGCAAAATCAGACAATAAGTACGCCTCTGCTTGCTGTTTTTTTCCAGCTTGCATCAGTTTTTGATACCTAACTTCCATTGCTTTTATCGCCGCACGAGAATGCCCAGGCATATCAAATGAGGGGATCACCTGAATATGATGTTGATCGGCATACTGCACCAAATCGATATAATCCTGAACAGATAGAAAACCATTTACCTCTGTATTTATACTAGGACCACTGCCTAGTTGAGGTTGTAAACATTTTTTATCTTGCAAATCAAAACAACGAAACGCGCCGACTTCGGTTAACTCAGGCAAACCAGGAATTTCAACCCGCCAACCCTCGTCATCACCTAAATGTAAATGGAGTTTATTTAATTTATACGCGCCCATTTGTTCAATCATGGTCATCAACAAATCTTTG
This sequence comes from Catenovulum sediminis, assembly GCF_007289895.1. GTDB lineage: Bacteria > Pseudomonadota > Gammaproteobacteria > Enterobacterales > Alteromonadaceae > Catenovulum > Catenovulum sediminis. Next base: position 137,002 of record NZ_CP041660.1, read on the forward strand.
CCATGAAAGTTGCGCGAAACATCGATATGTACGCCACGAAAGTCAAAATGTGGTTCATCAAAAATATTAACGACCGGTAATTGATTGGGTGTATTTAAATCATATAAACCAGCCAAGGTTTGTAACCCATAAAACAAACCGCTTTCTGACGCAGCATTAATCTGGATTTGCTGCTGAGAAATTGCAACCTGATAAGCGGATGGATGACTAAAACCCGATTTTTTTATAAGCTTCAGTGAAACGCCTTCTGCAGCTTGCTTGATACCAAGCTTTTGCAACCGATTTAATGCTTGTTGTATTTTTTGGCTATCAACATTCGCACTCACAAATACAGCAATTCCTTTTTCGATATTTAACACATCACCTGTTGTTTGCAATTGTTTTACTTTAGGGATAACACGTGTTTGTATCAGGTTTTGAGCCTTGTCTAACTCCATCAAGCGACTTTGGTTCTGAGTATATAGTACCTCACTCGTTGCCCAGCGCGTTTTATCATTCGGTGTTCTTTTAAATTGCTTTTCGTAATCTGTGTAAGGCTCAACAAAGGGTAAGATTTCTTGCTGCGTCATATCATCGATTTTTGCAACTGTCGATTTGATTATCTGTGGTTCAACACCGTCTACTGCGACAAAATAATTGGGGATCATATCGAATTCAGAGAGATGCCAATAATCGGCTAAAAAACTGATAGTGTACGTTTGGTTTTTCGAAAAACCTGTAAAACTTGAACTTGCGGTTAAACGGTGTAAATCACCATTAATATGTTCGATATCAAAAAGTGAACTGAAATCTTTTTGAATGGGTGCAACATGGCTAAAATAAATTGCAAAATTATCCGCCTGTAAATCATAAGGTAGGGTCAATGCCAGCTGCGCTTTAAAACAAAACCCCGAGCCCCTTTGTTCATCACAGCCTGATTCCACTCTATTGGTTAAATGTTGATAACGAATATCAAGTGTTTGACTAAATTGTTCAACTTGAGATTGTGATGTTAAGCCTTCCGCCCAACTCAAATGGCAGAAAAGTAAGCTAAATAAAATAAAACGATTCATGCTATGCCCTCTACGTAAAAATATAAACAATGGGGCGCACGCTAAACAAAACAGGCGAAAAAACGCCCTATTGCAACACTCTACCATAAAGCCCCATTGCTGGTTTTGTGTATACATGTGTGTAAAAAAAGGCCCGGTAAAACCGGGCCAAGTGCTACATATCAGTGTAGCCCCACACATAAAACAAGGTCATTCACTTAGAAGTTAAAACTTGTGCTCAAATAAAAGCTACGACCAAAAGTATATAAACCAATTGGACGGAACTTCTCATTCTGATAATGGAATATTTCAGAGTTAGTCAAGTTTTGACCTTCTAAAGTTACACTCCAGTTATCCGAAATGTTGTAGCTGACAGAAGCATCAACCTGCGAGTACGAATCTGCGGTATTGGCCCCACCAAAAGTGAAACCTGTTAAATATTCACTTCGATCGTTATAGGCAATACGCGCTGAAAATAACTCATTTTCAAAATAGCCGGTTAAGTTAATGGTATTTTTCGAGTTACCCGCAAGCGGTATTTCAGTACCTTCAGCGTTTTCACCTGTCGCATCTGAATAAGTATAGTTAGCAATCACACCAAAGTTATCACCAATTGGCATTTGGAAACTTAATTCGACACCTTTGTTAGTAGCATTTGCCCCATTTTCAGGACGGGTCATTGCAAAAATACAGGTTTCGTCAGCACCCACTGTACCATCCTGATTACAGTCATAATTGATCGTTGCTTCACCCGTGGTGTTGAAAATAAATGAACCTATTTTCTTATGGAATAACGCTGCAGATAACAATCCTTCATCTGAGAAATACCATTCAAAAGATAAATCTATGTTAGTTGCATCGTATGGGTCTAACCCCGGGTTACCACCACTACCAGATAGGTTTGGATTTAAGGTACGGGTGGCAACTAAATCTGCATAATTTGCACGTGACATGGTTTTAGATGCGGCAAAACGCGTAATAAAACTGTCAGTAATGCTGTACGATAAGTTTAATGAAGGTAAAACATTGCTATAACTAGATTCTTCGGTAAACCAGTCGCCCGATGTGAGCTCGTAAGCAGAAGAGGTTACGTCCGTATTAACCAAACGTAGACCAACATTACCGCGTAAATCACCCATGTTAATATTTGCCTGCACGTAGGCAGCGGTAATTTCTTCTGTTAGTTCATAGACATTACCTTTGTCTAAAGTGGCTTTGCTTGGGTTAACCACTTTATCTGCTGCAGCGCGAATTTTAGCCAAATCGTACAAAGCGTATTGAGTTAATGTATTTTCGGTTGCGACACTTTCATGTAATTCAGGCGATAATCCAGCATCAAATTCACCCGGGTTTGTTGCTAACAAAGCAGAATAATCTTGCCCTTCCGTTGTCACCCCCGTTTGTGAATGCTCTTTATCTCGATATTTTAAACCGGCTTCAACAGATGAAAACACATCACCATCTAGTTCATAAGTAACATCCGCTTGTGCGTAGAACTCTTTGTCATTTTCTGGACGTGTATTCCAGCGATATGCGCGAAAATCAAAACCATCATAACTGTCAGTTGGCTTACCATTGAGCTCCTCTGGAAATGAAAAATCAATCACGCCATTATCACTAATCGAAATTTTAGAACCCGATTCATGACCAAAGTTAACCATGTCTTCACGATCGTAACCACCATCCGCTTCGGTGTAACCAATCTGACCATGTAACTTAAATGTATCAGCGTGATATTCAGCATCTAAATCTATTACACGCGTTTTTAGCGTAGCCACCCGTGAAAAAGATTCCTGCATTTGGTTAGTCTGGTAATCACCATAGCCATTTGCGCCAATCGTATAGTCAGTCAGTGCAGCGACACCATTTGGATCGGTAATTGAATAATCTTCAATACGCGCACATAAATCATAATCAGACTCTGAATTCCATGGTGTACATGGCATGTAAGCCGCCCAGCCATGCGCACTAATATAGTTGTAGTTCGTATTGGTTTGTTTTAAATCAGAATTAATAATATTTAACGTTAGATCGAGATCTTCAGTCGGACGGAATTGAGTCGTCAGGTTTAGCGCTACCCGGTCACGCTCTTGATTAAAGTACGCAGACCCCATCCCCCAGTTCCAAGATGCGGTTTTACCTGTATGTGTATCATAATCCCAACCTGGCACAGATTTACCAATTGAAGAAGCGGTATCAGCTCGAGTTGCATCAAACCAACCAAACGCTTCTAAACCATCTCGTCTTTGCTCACGTCCTTGGTAAACTAACGAAGCTAATATACCGAAAGTTTCTTGCTCATTTTTCCAGCTATATAAACCAGATACCTGCGGGTCTGAGCTTTCTGTTTTATCGTTGTAACGCACACCGGCTGATCCATACAAAGAGTTTGCATCTAAATCTAAAGGTTTACGCGTACGTAAAATAACCGTTCCACCAATGGCGCCCTCATCAATTTTAGCTTCTGGTGATTTGTATACTTCTAATGCAGAAACCAATTCTGATGGTAATAAACTATAGTTAAAACTGCGAGACGAAGGCTCTAGTGACCACCATTTAGTGCTGGCGATGTTTTGCCCGTTGACCAAAGTTTGGTTTAATTGAGGTGCAGTACCACGTATAGAAACTTTTTCACCTTCACCAAAATCTCGGGTAATCGAGACACCTGCAATACGCTGTAATGACTCTGCAACATTTTTATCTGGGAACTTACCAATGTCTTCAGCGGTAATTGCATCAACAATGGTGTCTGAAAAACGTTTTGCATTTAAGTTAGCACGCGTACTCGCACGAATGCCTTTAACAGCGATTACTTCTACCTCGTCGTCTTGTACTGCTGACTCAGTTTCTTCTGCGTAAACTGGTTGAGTCAAACTGGCGAACAAAACAGCGCTAACAGCAATTGAGGTTTTTTTAAGTTGAATGTTTAACATGTTATTAACCCTTGTGTAGTGTTGAATTAACGGCTGCTACATGACAGCGTTGTCATATTAATATCAAAATGGTGACAACGCTGTCAAGTTAATTTAAAATAAATTTCTAATTAACAGAGAATAAATATAGTATGCACCTACTAACTTTTAATGTGAGGCAATATGAAAGCAACTATCAATGACGTCGCCAAATTAGCCGGTGTCTCAATAAAAACAGTCTCCCGCGTAATAAACAATGAGCCTAGGGTACGTGCCGACACCATAGAAAAAGTAAAAAATGCGGCGAAAGCGCTCAATTACCAGCCAAATCAATCTGCCCGGAGTTTAGCCAGTACAAAATCTTACGTGGTTGGCTTTGTCTATGACAACCCGAATGCATACTATGTAATCGACATGCAGCACGGTATTTTAGATGCCTGTCGTAAAAATCATTATGAGTTATTGATTCATCCAATTGACAGTAAGCAAAACAATTTAAATGATGAGCTGGCTGACATGGTGCAGCAATCTCGTGTTTCAGGATTGATTTTAACGCCGCCGCTTTCTGAAAACAGCGCTTTGATTGAGCAACTCAATAACCTAGGCATTAAAATTGTGCGCGTATTATCAGGCTCTTCTGAGGAATCTACGCAAACCGAAGCATGTGTTTTTATAGACGACCACCAAGCAGCATTTGATGTAACTGAACACCTTGTCTTACAAGGTCATAAAAAAATTGCCTTTTTCGGCGGCGATGAAGACCACGGTTCAAGCAATGAGCGCTTAAATGGATTTATCGCAGCACTTAAAAAACATCAAATTCATATCAATTATGATTGGATATTACCAGGCCGATACTCCTTTGAATCAGGCGTTGAATCTTGCAAAAAGGTCATGAAGTTAGAAGATAAACCGACCGCGATCTTTGCCTGTAATGATGAAATTGCCGCTGGTACTTTGTTTTCTGCCCGCTTACTGGGCTTGCGCGTGCCACAAGATATTGCCATCGCTGGCTTTGAGGATAACCCATTCTCACGTCAAACTTGGCCCAAATTAACAACTGCAGCTCAACCAACCGGAGAAATCGCCAGTCACGCCGCTGAACTCTTGTTTAAACAGTTAAGGTCTATGCAGAATAAAAACAAAGAAAGCCCCCAGTCTTTGTGTTTTAAACCTGAACTTGTCATCCGAGAGTCAACTGACCCACAATTAGACGCAGCCACAAACCAAGGTTAAAACCATTGTATCTGTTGTGGATGCTGTTGGCTTTTTTGCTCGCAAAATTGCAGTAGAGATTGCAACAACTGTAAACTCTGCTGCTCTTTTTTAACAACCGAAAAGAGCGCTTTTGTATTCGGAAAATAGCCCATACCATAGAGCACAAAACGATAATTAATTTCATTAAAAAGTTGACTACCAACGTCCCAAAAATCACTCGACTGAGGGACTTTGTGTTGCCACAAACTCAGTTTTTCTGACAGCTCTGGACATCGAATTAGCACGTTTTGCGCGTCACGCCAAAATGCACTGTCATCTCTGTCGGTCAGCGCATAATGCAAGACAATAAAGTCTTTTAAATCATCGTAAATTGCAGCGAACAGTTGATTATAGCGTTTTTGCAATACCGGATTTGACCACTCAAAATTGGCATGCTCGCACCAAAGTCGCACGGCCGCTTCAATTAAATAAATACCAGTCGACTCCAAAGGCTCAATAAAGCCAGACGACAAACCAACCGACACACAATTGCCCTGCCAAAACTGCCGTTTACGACCTATTTTCATTTTTAGATGGCGTACAGGATGCATCTCATCCAGCCCTAACGCGCTACGAAACTCATCCTCGGCTTGCTGTGCCGTAATATGCTTGTCGGCATAAACATAGCCATTTCCTATTCTGTTTTGCAAACCGATTTTCCAACGCCAGCCGTGCTTCATTGCTATCGCGCGGGTAAAGTTATATGGCACTTCACCTTTTTGATATTGTGTTTGGCTCACCACAGCCCGATTACAAGGCAAAACATCCTGATAACTGTGCCAATTATTTTCAGCTGAAATTTGGTTTGATAGCAGGCTTGCAAAACCGGTACAGTCAAAAAACATATCCGCAGTAAATTCACCTTGGGTGGATAAAACAGAGCAAATTATTCCATCTTTAATATTTACTTTTTGGATATCAGCTTGGATATGTTCAACACCGCGTTGGCAGGCTACCGTTTTTAAATATTCCGCCAGTTTACCAGCATCAAAATGATAAGCATACGGTATAGGGGCTTCATAATCGGCACTGTTGTCGAGTTTTGGCGCTTTATGCAACTTGGCTAAATGCGGAGAAATAGATACAGAATGCGCATAATCAGTCGCCAGTATTGTTTGATGTTTTAACCAGGCTGATGAAATATCCATATCCGCCGTACTGGCATTTTGAATATCAAATGGGTGCCAATATGAGTGAAGCCGTCCTTGCATATCTGGCTTTTTCCAACCATCAAAACGAATACCCAGTTTAAAAGTTGCATCACTGGCTCGCATAAACTCTTTTTCATTAAGCCCCAGTGTCTGCAAAAAATGGCGAATGCTATGCACAGTCGCCTCACCGACCCCGACCGGTGGTACGGTTGCACTTTCCAACAATGATATTTTTATTAACGGTTTTTCGCGATTAAAAAAATGCTGAAGGTAAATGGCAGTCATCCACCCAGCAGTGCCACCACCACAGATTAAAATTGAAGGCATTTTTTGCATATCCAAACCCGCCAGACATCTCATAAGATGCTTAACTATAACCAGCAGAAATAGAAATGACAACGCTGCCATCAACAAAATTTAAAGACGTTCAGTAACCTTTAGATAAGTTTCAAGGCATGTAACTGGTTTTCCAGCGCGCCTTCACCGACGACTCGATAAGACTCAATACCACAATCAATGGCTGCGTCTACATTAATTTGATTGTCATCAAAAAATAAAACACGTTCAGGCGGCACATTTAAATCAGCCAACATTTTTTGATAAATTGTGGCGTCGGGTTTAACCGCCTGCATCTGAAAAGAAACATATGCTGTTTGCATAAAATCCAAAATACCAGTCGCCTCGACTTCCGGCCAATGTATGGTGTTGGTATTACTTAAGCATACAAGCTTGTAGTCTTTTTGTAGTTTAGATAATAATGCAAACGTGCCGTTAAAAACGCCTTTGATCCAATAACGATAAGATTGCTCAAATTCAGCTTCATTAATGGGCAACTCGAACTCTTTGACAACCCGAGCGATAAATTCATTCTCACTGCTCAATCCTGCCTCAAACGCTTTGACGGCTGGAGAATGCAACCACTTAAACCAAAACTCAGGTAGCGTTTGTTTATTACCCAACCACCCAAGAATGTCATTTACACCGGATATATCGAGCAGCACGCCACCTAAATCAAAACAGATTACGTCAAATTTTTGCATTGTATTTTAAACACCTAAGTTTATGCATTTTTATTTAGGTGCGATTCTAACTCCTTTAACTTAGAATCAAAAATTTGGTTTAAGCTTCCCATGGCTTCTGTTGCCAGCGCAAAGTAAGCTTTTGCGTCAAGTTTTATGACATCACAATCAACTAATTCATGTTCAATAACCGAGCACAAATAGCGCGTTTGCTTGCTTGCGTGTTCAACTAACTTATCTAACTGGGCATTGGCTGTAATTAAATTATGGTCTTTAAGTTGCGCATAGGTCACTTCTGCTGTTTCCGTAATTTTTTGCCGTAAAAAACCCAAACGAATTTTTTCAACTCTGCTACAGACTTTGACAGTTGCAACCCCCGTCCCCAGTGCGCGCGATTGGCCGACGCACTCTGCAACTTGCAACAATTCGCGCCACAACAAACTAATTGATGGAAATTCTCGCAGCACATCAGCCGTTAAAAAGTGACTTTCAGCAATGTCCTCTAATAAATACAACATATTGCCAATGAGCTGCGTATGCTGTTTAAAACTATTTTCAGAGCTCAAAGTTAAAGTGGCTTTTGATAGGCGGCTCCAGTGCTCACTATAACCAAACCAGCGTTCAAACTTATTTACATTGTTTTGATGCTCTAATTGCATGCTGATTCTTTTAATTTCTTTTTGCAGGTTTTGAATATCCAATATAACAGAATGATCGCCTCGCAAATAAGCAGAGCACCAGCCTCTGTGCTTCTGTAAATTGGTAACCAGTTCTTTAACCTGAACGATCAGTTGAATACCTTTTTTTTGTTCATTTAATACTTTCTTCTTTTGTCGCAATATAAAATAAGCCAGCACAAACACAATAATCAGGCCCGCACCTATCGATAACATGTGCATTAAACTCATACCGTTTTTCCCTCCGAGAGTGCTGGTTTTTGTGTTAGATTTTTCAAATGCTCTGCAACTTTAGCTGCTTGATCGGCAACTTCAGAATTAGCTTGCGCGCCCTCAACTACCCGCTCTATATGTTGTGAAATTTCTTGTGTTGCAATATTTTGTTGTTCGGTATTGGCTGAAATAATATGAATTTGGTCTTGCAAGTTAGTGGTTTGCCGCGCTATTTGATTTAGCGCTTCGTTCGCTTCTTCAGCCGTTTCTGAACAAGATCGACTGCGCTCGACCACTATGGCCATTTTATCATTCACCTGATGACTCTGTTCGCGCACCTGATTAACATTATTGATGATATTATAGGCGGCGTCGTTACTGCGCTGCGCTAACGCTCTAACTTCTTCTGCCACAACCGCAAATCCACGACCAAAATCTCCGGCTCGAGCTGCTTCTATCGAAGCGTTCAATGCCAGTAAGTTGGTTTGTGCTGAAATATCCTGAATAGACTGTGACATGACTGCAACTTTTTCAGCCAGTTCATCCAGTGATACCATTTGCTCTTGGGTATGTTCAGCTTCTTGTTTAACCACTCTGATTTCATCTAATAGTGAATTGATGCATTCTCGACCATGCACTGTAACTGATTGCGCTTCATCGGAGCTATTTAGAACTGCTTTTACTTTATCAACAACCTCTTCTAACGACTGGCTCATTTCTAATATCGCAGCTGCAGTCGAGGTGGTCGAATCATATTGTTTGCGAACATTAACAGAGACTTGCTGCGCAGATTCAATTACCTGAACCGAAGAGTGCTCCACCTCATTCATACGCTCAGAAAGACTGATCTTATCACGACTCAATTCTCGTAAAATTTCAATTAAACTGATGATAGGTCTGCCTAGTGCTATAGATTGTAACTTGAGTTTTCGATAGTCAAAATCACTTTCATCTTTTTGACTGAGCTTGTTTTCCAAATTGCCAAGTTCACTTAACAACGCAATAAAAATACTTGCGTTGATGTGTAATGTGATTGCAATAAAGATATAAAATGCGGTAGGTGGCATCCAAAAACTGCCAGATAAACTTAAACAAATCAATATCCAACAAATCCAAGCGGTCTTTTTTATGCCAATATTTCTAATCAAAAAATATGCGGGCTGCGCCATTACAGTATTCATACACTACCTCTCAGTGTCCATACTGAGACTAAAGCAAATACAATGCCATACCGTTAGTATGGTATCAAGAATACCATTAAATTGCTTTTTATTGGTCAGAATAACCTTTTGGATAAATCCAACCGACTGATTTGGCAAAATAGCGTGCAGCGCAATTGCGCAAGGCCAATTGCGCTGCACCAAAATAAAGCAATGTTGTTTGATTTAACTGACTTCAAACAAAGCTTTGCCTGAATGCCCCGCTGGCGTGAGCTCTGCGCGTACCTGTTCTGCAGCTTTTACCAAGTTATTTAAAGCAGGTAGTACTTCTTCCCATTTGCGGGTTTTTAACCCACAATCCGGGTTTACCCAACATTGTTCAATTTCAATATAGTTGAGTGACAACTCTATTTTTGCCTGCAAATCTTCCACATTGGGCACAATTGGCGAATGAATATCGTATACCCCTAGCCCAATTTCATTTTGATAGTTGGGTTTAGCAAAAGGTTTTAATAAACTCATATCGGAACGCGCCGCTTCAACCGAGATCACATCCGCATCTAAAGCTGAAATTGCGCCAACAATATCCTGAAATTCTGAGTAACACATATGCGTATGGATCTGTGTAGCATCTTTTACGCAACTGGTCGCAATTCTAAATACTTCAACAGCCCACCCTAAATAATTTTGCCAATGTGCTTTTTTAAGCGGCAATCCTTCACGGATAGCAGGCTCATCGACCTGAATAATTTTAATACCTGCAGCTTCTAAATCACTTACTTCACCTCTCAGTGCAAAGGCTATTTGTTTAGCGACAGATTGACGCGACAAATCATCGCGTACAAATGACCAATTTAAGATGGTGACAGGTCCGGTTAACATACCTTTTACCGGTTTATCAGTGAGCGACTGTGCGTACTGAGTTGTATCTACCGTTATCGCTTGTTTGCGCTCAATATCACCATAAATAATTGGGGGTTTTACACAACGTGAGCCATAACTTTGCACCCATGCGTATTGTGTAATTGCAAATCCATCTAACTGCTCGCCAAAAAATTCAACCATGTCGTTCCGTTCAGGTTCGCCATGAACCAACACATCTAAACCGGCTTCCAGTTGCTTCGCAATTGCATCGGCAATATAAGCTTTGATATAAGATTGATATTCTGTTTCGCTTATCTCACCGCGCTTGAATCTGGCTCGGACATGACGCACTTGAGCCGTTTGTGGGAATGAGCCTATAGTAGTTGTTGGCAACAGCGGAAGATTTAAACTTTTTTGTGCAATTTTACGTTGATTATACTCATTGTCTCTTTGCGTATGCTCAAACCCTAACGCCTGAATTTGTTGACGTAAGCTAACGTTAAGCGTTAAATCACTATTTAGACGTTCAGTGACCGGTTTACTGTAAGCAATCACCGGATCAACTTCATAATCAACCAAGGCAGATTTCAAAATATTAAGCTCGACTAGCTTTTGCTTGGCAAATGCCAACCAACTTCTGACTGGCTGCTGTAATTTTGTTTCCAGTTCTAAATCAACCGGCACATGCTGTAATGAACAAGAAGGCGCAATCCATAAATTATCAGCTTTTCTGTCATAAATAGTTTGCAATGATTTAAGCTTAGCCGCTAAGTCACTGCGCCAAATATTACGACCATCAATAACCCCGACAGACAATACTTTTTCGGAATTTAATTTAACCAGCCAATCATCCAACTTTGGCTGACCGGCAACCGCATCAATGTGGACACCATCCACGGCCAAACTATTTATCAGTTCAATATGCTCATCAACATCGGCAAAATAAGTTGTCAGTAACAACTTTACGCTGCGTTTTTGATTTAAATAGGCATAACTCAACCGCAATGCATTTTGCCAGTGGCTTTCTGGTTCGGTTGTTAAAATAGGTTCTTCTATTTGAATCCACTCAATGCCCGTCGCAGCTATTTTTTTAAATAACTCACGATAGCAAGCCAGCAGTGGCGTTAATAAATCATCCAACTGATTTAAATTGTTGATTTTTGCCAACCACAAATAGCTAACAGGGCCAATTAATTTTAGTTTAAGCTGTTGTTTAGCATTTTGACTTTTCAAAAATGTTTGAGCAGCCGCTACTTCATTCAGTAACTTTTCAGCATTGAGAGAAAATTCAGTCTCCGAATCCAACTCTGGCACTATGTAGTGGTAATTGGTGTTAAACCATTTTGTCATATCACTGGCCGCGTGCTGGCAACAGGTATCACCACGAGCAATTGCAAACTGCTGGTCCAGTTCAGACAAATGTTGAAATCGTTGAGGTATAGCGGAAAATAAAATGGAAGTGTCCAACACCTGATCATATAATGGAAAATCACCCACAGTAATAAAGTCTAAGCCAGCCGCTAACTGCCACGCCCAGGTTTGTTCACGCAATGCGTCTGTTTTTTGCGTTAATTCATCTAAACTGATTTTTTTATCCCAGTACGCTTCCAAGGCAAACTTTAACTCTCTTTTTTCACCGATTCTGGGTAAACCTAAATTATGTATTTTCACATTCAATCCTTACGTTTTGTGTATTTGATGTTGCTTATCTTGCCGCAAAGGATAAAATGAATAAATCGCAACTTATTCATCAAACTGTTGAATTTTATTCATGATAGAAATTAAACACCTGCGCACCATTAAAGCATTGGCGCAAACTGGCACTTTAGTGAAAGCTGCTGAATGGTTACATAGCACGTCTTCGGCGCTATCTCATCAAATCAAAGAGTTAGAGCAACGCATTGGACATCCGCTATATATTCGTAAAACCAATCCACTGAAGTTTACGGCTGAAGGAGAGTTGGTTTTACAATTGGCCGAACAAGTTCTGCCAAAAATTCAGGAAACTGAATCCCGCATTCAAGATATACGCTCGCAAGGACAAGGCCAATTGCGTTTAGCCATCGAATGCCATAGCTGCTTTCAATGGCTGATGCCAGCAATCAGTCAGTTTCATAAAACCTGGCCGATGATTGAGCTGGCGTTTAACACTGAATATATGTTTGATGCAATGCCCGGCTTAGCTGACGGGGAATTAGACTTAGTGATCACATCAGATAAATTTGAATCTAAAGATTTTCATTTTGAACCATTATTTAGTTTTGAAATGGTATTGGTCACGTCACCAGAGCACCTTTTAGCACAAAAAAAGTTTATTTCTGCCGAAGATTTAAAACAACAAACTTTACTAACCTATCCCGTAGATGCAGCGCGCTTAGATATTTATAAATACTTACTGCACCCAGCGAATTGTGCGCCAAAACAGGTTAAACGCGTCGACCAAACACTCATGATTTTACAAATGGTAACGGCTAACTTAGGTGTCGCCGCGCTGCCGTCATGGGCCGTCGTTGAATACCAGCAACAAGGGCTTATTTCGACTATTCCACTGGGCGCGCAAGGTTTACGTAGTAAGCTGTATGCAGCGGTTAAACAAAGGCAAAAAAACACTCCGTATATTCGTTCTTTTTTTGAAATCAGCAAATCCACCAGTTTAAATAATTTAAGCAATGTCAGGCCGCTTAATGATTAGGGCGTGTGAATCTTTGTATTATTTTTGAGCAATAGGCTATTTTAATCATTAACAAAGCAGAATGAGTGGGGTTTAGTCATTCTAAATAAACGAATTCTAATACCGTTAAGGGTTAAAATAGCCATTGCCCTTCGGGCTGAGGCAGTAGAAATGCCGCACAAACGCTGTCCGAAGGGTTCGTCCTAGTCAAAAATGGGCTGGAAATCGAAAAAATAACACCCATAATTAAAACAACAATCTTTTTATTGAGGGCGTAATGCAAACTTTTCAGAATCAACTACTCATCGCAATGCCATCACTAAAAGATGGATACTTTGAACGCACTGTCACTTATGTTTGCGAACATAATGAACAGGGTGCTATGGGTATTATCGTTAATCAACCTATTGATATGAAATTACCCGAATTGCTAGCGCAAATTAAAACCAGTACTGAAGGTAAAAACATCAACCCAGAAACGCCTATTTATGCAGGTGGTCCGGTTGCCATGGAGCGTGGTTTTGTATTGCACAAACCACAGCCCAAAAAATGGAAAAGCTCAATGCAATTGTCTGAAGACATGATGGTTACCACCTCGCAGGATATTTTAGATGCTTTAGGCACCCATGAAGAACCGGAAGATTATTTAATTTGTTTAGGCTACGCGGGCTGGGGAGCCGGACAATTAGAACAGGAAATATTAGAAAACTCTTGGATTACATTACCGGCCAGTGCTGAGCTGGTTTTTAAAACACCGATACATTTACGTTGGCAACACGCGACAGATCATTTAGGCTTTGCGACCTGGCAAATTAGCGACGATATTGGTCACGCATGACACAGCAAACAAATTCAAAAAAACCTAGTACACCTGATGGACAACGCACAGTTATTGCATTTGATTTTGGCTTAAAAAGCATCGGAGTTGCAGTTGGGCAAGAACTTTCCTACTCCACCCGCTCATTAAGTGCCATAAAAGCGCAAGATGGCACACCTAACTGGAACATCGTTGAAAAAACTTTAAACGACTGGAAACCAGATTTACTGATTGTCGGCTTGCCTTTAAATATGGATGGCACTGAGCAAGAAATTACCGCACGGGCACGCAAATTTGCAAACCGACTGCACGGCCGATTTGGTTACCCGGTCGAAACTTGGGATGAAAGGCTCACGACAGTCGATGCCAAAGCCTTTCTATTTGAAACAGGTGGTTATAAAAACCTCAGTAAAGACAAAATTGATTCAAAGTCGGCCGAAATTATCTTAATGAGCTGGTTTGAAAATAAATACCTTTAAGTTACTCGTCAACCAAATCTGCAATGCCACTGCGCTCTACGATCTCAGTGGCAAAACCGTCAATACTCTGTTGATTCTTTTTATGCCAGTATTTTTCTATGCCTGTTTTACCTTGTTTAATTGACCAGTTCGCTAAGTCATCCCGATCCGCTTGATAATCAAAATAAGGTACTGACATACCACAGGAGGTTTGTACTAAATCAATATTTAAAAGATAGATTTGCCGAGCCGCGACACTGGCCGGAAACAGATGATTATAAGACTGCCAAGCATCATCTGATTGATGCAAAACTTGCGCTTGTCCATAAGTTCGAAGGATCATAGGGGGGCCTTCAAAAGCACAAAACATGATGGTCATTCTCGGATTTTTTAACACATGCGCTGCAGATTCATTACCACTACCGGTTAAGTTTAACCAGGCTATGGTGTTGCGGTCGATTACCCGCAGTGAATCGCCCCCTTTTGGGGATAAATTAACATTGCCGGTTTCAGCCGCCGTTGCGACAAAGTATATTTTTTGCTGCTGAATAAACTCTATGTGTTTATCGTTTAATTCAGTAAATTTTTTTCCCATTTCCCTGCCCTGTAAAACCCTTATTGTGAGGCATTAGCATGCAGCATTCCTTTGCTGCTATCAAGGCATAAAACTAAAATTAAAACTAAATTATAAATCTAAAGGTGCCGTTCGTTATTTTGATTCTAAACGCCAAGTTCTAACCCAATCCACGCGCATGGTATTGCGTGAATCTTCCAACAAATCACTTTTAGCTGGCAAGCCACCCACCCAAGAAGAATCTTGTGTCCATAAATCCCAAATTAGATGCTGTTCTAAAGTAAATGGTTGCTTAGTAGTTATTTTACCCGCAGGTTCACCATTTAAGTAAAACTGAACATTGTGTTCATCTTTCCACCAAGCACCGACAACATGATATTCTTCATTCCATTTCACTCCTTTTAAGGTATTGCCCTCTGATAAGTTTCGGTTATCAAAGTTACCCTTGTTACGCTCGGTCACTCCATCTTTTACAACAAAATATTGAGAATGCATTGTCCAAGGATATTCTGGATTAGAATAGTCTGTTGACGGGTTTGAATTATTTTCAATGATATCAATTTCATCTCGATTGTTAATATCACCATTATTTAACCAAAACGTATTGTACGCAGATATATGCGCCGTTTTAATGCGGCTTTCTGTATACATAGGAAACTTTATTTTCGCTTTAGAACGTACTCTTGATGTTTCAAACCACTGTGTTTCACTGTCTGCATTTAAAGTCGCTTTTATCCATAAGTGGCCGTTATCAACGCCGGAATTTTTATTCAACATATTCACCGGTGTACCACCATAGTTCCAATTGGTTTTAACCCACTTACTGCTATCCCAAAAATCAAATTCGTCAGATAAATTGTCTACTTTTACCCAATATTTATCTTGTGGTGTGGTGTCGTTAAAAGAGACAAAACTGGGCTCTCTAGGGTCCGCTTCATTAACATTAATAACTTGGATTTCTGGTTCTGGTGTAGGTTCAGGTGTGGGTTCTGGCGTAGGTGTGGGCGTAGGTGTAGAAGGGGTTTCTATTGTAGAGCCCGTATCTATTTCTGCGCTATCTTTATCATTATTTGATGTTGAGTTACACCCTAGCACACACAAAACTGCAGCCGCTATTACGGTATTTCTGAAACTAAAATTACCCATAACCATTTTACACTTCATATTAAATTAACAATAATTGTTAACAATACATTATTTTCAATTAACATCAAGTAGCTATTTAAATTTATACTCTGTCGCAATTAAAAACGAGAGCCCGGCTGATTTAAAAATTCTATCTCTTGCGCAGTTGACTGGCGGCCTAAAATTTCATTTCGGTGTGGGTATCGACCAAACTTTTCAATAATTTTTTGGTGCTTTAGTTCAAACTCCAAATTGCGCGCTGCGCCCAATTTTTGATACAAATCAACCGCGACTTGATGAATAGCGAGTGATTCACTGTGCATAAATGGCATATATAAAAAGCTACGCTGCTCAACCGTTAACGCGCTATCTTTACCTGCAGCGATTGCTGATTGTGCCAAAGCCAGTGCCAAGCTGTCGTAGGCAAAAGACTGCGCGCTATCTCTATACATGTTGCGCGAAAACTGATCCAATATAATGATTTCAGCTAGACAACCTAAGGCCTCACACCGCCACCCATACAGCTCACATTGCACGGCCTGTTGATGTATGCCCGCAAACCGAGCGTAAATCAGCTGGTCAAACTCTGGGTCTTTGGTAAACCATTTGCTTTTGTCTATTTCACTAAACCAAAATTCGATAATTTCTTGATACATTATTTTTTCCTTATTTTTTTCTTTATTGGCGCTCTATTGGCGCTCTACAACCTGTTCAATATTATTCAATTTTGCTCAATCTTGTTCATTTGTTAGAGCATAGAACGAGCACAGCTAAAATGTGACATTTTCAACTAAAACATTGTGTTTTAAAGGCAAAATAATTAACTTTTGACGCAGCAAACTATTGGTGAGTGACAAAAAATCTGCTAATTTGCGCTAAAATTATTACAGGACAAATCAATGCCAAAAGCCAGTGAAATAAAAAAGAATGCAGCCATCGAGTTTAACAACCGAACTATGATTGTCAGAGATATTGTGCGCTCAGTTCCCCAAGGGCGAGCTGGGGGCAGCTTATACAGAATGCGCTTATATGATGTCGTGACCGGCGCAAAAGCTGATGAAACATTTAAAGATTCTGATATGTTAAATTTAGCCGATTTAACGCGTCGAGAAGCCATGTTCTCGTATGTGGATGGTGATGAATATATCTTTATGGATGCCGAAGATTACACGCCTTACCATTTAAATAAAGAAGCCATCGCGGACGAAATTCTCTTTATCAATGAAGAAACAAAAGGCATACATGTTGTGATCGTAGACCAGACACCGGTTGCGATTGAGCTGCCTGCAACCGTGCAGCTGGTCATTGAAGAAACCGCACCCTCAATAAAAGGCGCATCCGCCAGTGCCAGAACTAAACCTGCAACCATGACCACGGGTTTAGTGATTCAGGTACCTGAACATATCTCAAGCGGTGACAAAATTAAAATTAATACGGTAGAGCATAAATTTACCGGACGGGTATAACATGCAAAATATCTGCATGCATTACATCTAGTCTGGTTAATGCGGTTAACTTTTTAAACAAAGAAAACCTAAACAGAAACAAAGCGCTTTACGAAACCTTTACACTCGTCGAATTAAAATTCAGTTGTAGATAGCTTATAGTCTACTTAGGGCTATAAGCTATCAATTTCACGCTGGGAATTTTAATGTCTAATTCATATTTTCTAAAATCAATTATTATTGCCACGAGCGCAGTATGGATGCTTGCCGCTTGCACAGACGAGACACCGCTAGCAAAAAATGCGACATCCTTCAAAAGCGAACCTGTATTAACTCAAGCGGTTAAAATGCATCAGCAATCACTATCTATCGAAGCGGTTGGTACGTCCAGAGCGTTAAAATCAGTCGTTTTATATCCTCGCATCAATGGCATTATTGAAAGCGTCAATATTCAAGCCGGCGAATACGTCGAACAGGGTAAAACATTAATTCAGCTAGATGCCAGCGAGCAATTATTATTGCTGCAGCAGGCAAAAATTGCCTTAGAAGATGCACAGCGCACCAAACAAAGATTTCAAGCTGCGGTTGGCGCAGGTGGCGTCACCCAATCTGTATTAGATGAATCCAACACAGCGCTGGCCAGTACTCAAGTAGCATATAACAGAGCAAAAGTACTGCTTGACTATCATCAAATTAAAGCGCCATTTACAGGCCACTTAGGTATTACTCAACTAGATCCGGGGGCTTACATTAACACCCAAACGCCGCTGGTTAGTTTAGATGACAGAAGTGCATTGTTGATTATGTTTGAAGTTGCAGAAGCATTTTACGGTCAACTGAAAAGTGGGCAAAAAATAGCAGTTGCACCCTGGCAAAATGCCGCTCAAGTTGTACAAGCAAGTGTGGTAGATATTGATAGCCGGGTCGATCCACAAAGTCGAACTTTTACTGTACAAGCCAGATTAGATAATACGCAAGATCACTTTCGGCCAGGAATGAGCTTTAAAGTAACCCTTAACTTAACAGGCGGTGAATATCCCCTGGTACCAGAAACAGCCTTGCAATGGGGTGGCGACGGTGCCTATGTCTGGCAAATCCAAGATCAACATGCCAAACGAGTGCCTGTTGTGGTGGTGCAAAGAATTAAAGGCGAAATATTGGTTGAAGCTGATTTACCCCGCGGCAGTTTGGTAGTCAAAGAAGGCATTCAACGAATGCGTGAAGGGATGCAAGTTAAAGACGTCACCGCACAGGTTCAACAAAGGTTATTAGGCCATGAGTGAATATATCAAAGATGATTTGGCTTCACTAAGCGTACGCCGCCCTTTTTTAATTTTAGTGATTAACCTGCTCATAGCTTTAGCGGGTTTAGCGGCTTTGAGTTACGTTGAAGTCAGGGAGCTACCAGACGTTGACCGCCCCATAGTATCGGTGCGCGGGGTGTTGCCGGGTGCAACCCCAGAAACCATGGATGCTGAAGTAACAGGTATTATTGAAGGTGCCGTGGCCCGCGTTTCCGGAATTAAAAATATTCGCTCTTCAAGTGAAGAAAATAATTTTCGCATACATGCTGAATTTACCGCACAAACCGATTTAATGACCGCGGCTTCAGATGTACGCGAAGCCGTTAATCAGGTTCAGCGTGATCTGCCCGACGATATTGAACAAATCAGCGTAGTTAAAGCGCAGGACGATGCACACCCTATTATTAACATTGCAATTACCAGCCAAAACCTCAAACAAGAAGAGCTGACGCGCATTATCGAAAAAGACATTGTACCTGAAATTATTGGCATCAATGGTGTTGCTGACGTGCCCTTATTCGGCGATAGAAAACGCGTATTACATGTGGTGTTAAACCCTTTAAGGCTGACAAGTTATGGCCTTACCGTAAATGACTTAGCAGATGTGTTATACGAAGCACCATTAGATGTACCAACAGGAAGTTTTCGGGCCCAAGATCAAGAATTATTAGTTCGCGCGAATGCGACAACCGTGACAGAAGAGCAGGTTAAAAACATCATTATTCGCGATACCACTAGAATTGGCGATGTAGCACAAGTATATTTTGGACCAGAAGACGTCGAGTCATTAGTTTATCTGAATAAAAACCCAGTGATCGGATTAGGGGTTATTCGACAAGCTCATTCAAATACCATCGAAATATCAGAACAAGTTAACAAAGTCGTCAACCGGCTCAATAATAAATACGACAATATTCAGCTGACCATTACAAACGACAGTGCGGTATTTATTAAAAGCTCTGTCACAGAAGTACTAACCAGCCTAGCGATGACAATACTGATTGTGGTTGCTTCATTATGGTTATTTTTAGGCAGTCTGCGCGCAACGCTTATTCCCAGTACGGCCATTCCACTGGCGCTCATTGGCACCTTAGCGGGTATTTGGTTAATGGGTTTTTCAATCAATATCACAACCTTATTAGCAATTGTATTGGCCACGGGCTTGGTTGTAGATGATGCCATCGTTGTTCTGGAAAACATCCAACGTTTGAGTTTAAAAGGCTTAAAACCAAGAGCAGCTGCGGTATTAGGAACACGACAGGTTATCTTTGCTGTGATTGCAACCACTGCAGTATTGGTCAGTGTGTTTGTGCCAATTGCCCTGATACCAGGGAGTGCTGGACAAATGTTTAGAGAATTTGGCTTTGTGTTGGCTTGTGCTGTAATTATTTCATCCTTTGTTGCTTTGTCTATTGTCCCCGCTATGGCGGCTCGATTTCCGCTGGCTAAACCGCCAAAAGATGCCAAGCCGAATGTGCTGGCTCGGTTTGGCAGATCGCTCAGTGGCTTATACGCTAACTCGATTCATTTTGTGTTAAATAAAGCCATCTGGTTTTTTATGCTGGCGCTGGGCTTAGCGATTGCGGCGGCTTGGGTATACCCCAAACTGGCCAACGAATTATTACCAAAAGAAGATCGCGGCGTTTTGTACATCAATGCCACGGGCCCTGACGGTGTTGGTTTAAATTACATTGCGCGTCAGGCAGAACAAATTGAAGCAATTGTCGAACCCTATCTTGAACAAGGCATTATTACAGATGCATTTACCACAGTTGGACGCTATGATCCAAACCGTGCACAGGTGATGTTGCCATTTGTTCCATGGGCCCAGCGCGAAATTAGCCAGCATCAAGTGATGGCTGAAATTAATCAAGAAATTAGCCAAATACCGGGCGCACGGGTGCGCGTTGGTAGCCCCAATAGTTTAGCCATTCGCGGTAATGTTGGCGGGATTGAAGTCGCATTATTGGGCAATGATTACCCACAAATTTATAATGCGACTTTAGCTTTGGTTGATGCGATCAATCAACAAAGCCAGTACATCTCCCAACCGGATATTTCGTATCGCCCTACTCAGCCGCAGTTGTCGCTGGAAATCGACAGGCGACGGGCTGCTGATTTAGGAATTTCGTTAAGCGAGATTGCCAATACATTGCGCGCCGTAGTGGATGGATGGGATTTAGTTGATTTAAGTATTGCGGATGAATCTATCCCCATCATTTTAGAAACGTCCTCGACACGCGTCTCTTCACCACAAGATTTGGCAAACTTATACGTATCCAGCGCCTCAGGCCGTCAGTTGCCATTATCCAGTGTTGTCGTGATGAAAGAAAACAGTGTCGCTGCTGAATTAGACAGGCATGCACAGCGCCGTGCGATAGAAATCAGCGCCAATATTGCAGATGGGTATCCATTGGCTGATGCAATGGCCGAGTTACAAACCCTCGCAGATCAAGTCTTACCGGACAATGTCCACATGATATTTTTAGGTGAAGCGCAAACGCTAGAAGAAACTTCAAACGAAGTCATTTTTACCTATGCAATTGCGTTGCTTGTGGTATTTTTGGTGTTATGTGCCCAGTTTGAAGGCATTGCCAGTGCGATTAATGTGATGACCGTAGTCCCTTTTGGTTTAGCCGCCGCGATTTATGCTTTATGGCTAACGGATACCAGCGTGAATATATATTCACAGATCGGGCTGGTTATGTTAATTGGCTTAATGGCGAAAAACGGCATATTGATGGTCGAATTTGCCGATCAGTTACGTGATAAAGGTTTAGATATTCGCGCAGCGATTGAACAAGCGGCGAATGTCCGTTTGCGACCGATTGCATTAACCATGGTTTCAACCGTGTTAGGTGGTTTGCCACTTATATTAAGCTCGGGTGCCGGTGCTGAAGCGCGCAGCGCAATTGGCTGGGTGATGTTTGGTGGTTTAGGGTTAGCGGCTATGTTTACCCTGTATTTAACCCCAGTCGTATATTTAGCAACCGCTAAGTTTCATAAACCCAGAGGACATGAACAGCAAGCCCTGGAAAAAGAATTAATGCAAGTTGACCAGCTGCATTAGAAATGTAAAAGCCGGTTATTTAAGCTTAAATAACCGGCTTTATTGATGTTTGATTGACCTATTTAGACGTGCTTATCTCAATTTAGATATTTTGAAAAATAACTCAACCAATGAAAGGTGTTAGAACCTATTTATGCATCTGGATCATAGTCCAAGTTAGGCGCTAACCAACGCTCTGCTTCTGTTACTGTCATACCGGTGCGCTGGGCGTAACTTTCAGCCTGATCTTTTTTAATCTTGCCCACCGCAAAATATTTAGTGTCAGGGTGTGCAAAATACCAACCACTAACTGAAGCACCCGGCCACATAGCACAGCTTTCTGTTAACTTAATACCAATGCGTTTTTCAACATCTAACAGCGCCCACATACGTTTTTTCTCGGTATGCTCAGGGCAAGCCGCATAACCAGGTGCGGGTCGAATACCCTGATATTTTTCACGAATTAAATCGTCATTCTCTAGCGCTTCATCCGGTGCGTAGCCCCAGTAATCTTTGCGGATACGCTCATGCAAGTATTCCGCAAAAGCTTCAGCTAATCGGTCTGCGACTGCTTTTACCATGATACTGTTATAGTCATCATGTTTTGCGATAAAACTATCTGCCCATTCATCGGCGCCAAAACCCGCGGTCACCGCAAACGCACCAATGTAGTCTTCAACGCCAGAGTCTTTCGCTGCCACATAATCGCTTAAACAACGGTTATAATTGCCGTCTTTTTTCTGTGATTGCTGACGCAAATGATGTAAGCGAGTAAGCACTTCCTTACGCTCTTCATCTTGATAAACAAGTAAATCATCATCTTCCCGTGCAGCTGGGAATAAACCAAAGACCCCTTTTGCAGTGATGGTTTTTTCGTTTTCAATAACATCTAATAAATCATTAGCATCTTTAAATAGTTTACGTGCTTCTTCCCCTACTACTTCGTGTTTTAAAATAGTTGGGTACTTACCGCTTAACTGCCAAGTTAAGAAAAATGGTGTCCAGTCGATATACTTGCGAACTTCACTGATATCAACGTCTTGCAATTCAGTAATACCCAATTTTTTAGGTTTAACCGGCGTGTAATTTTCAAAACTCAATGGAAATGCGTTTTTACGTGCATCTTCCAGCGACACCAAAGTGGTTCTTGGACCACGATTAGCATGTTGTTCACGCACTCGCACATATTCTGCGTCGATCCGCTTCATAAAGGCCGGGCGTAGCTCGTCACTTAATAAAGCCGATGCGACCGAAACACTGCGTGATGCGTTAGGTACATAAACCACCGGATTATCATATTGCTGCTCAATTTTTACTGCAGTATGCGCTTTTGAGGTTGTCGCACCACCAATTAACAAAGGCAATTTAAAATCGCGGCGCTGCATTTCTTTAGCCACGTGCACCATTTCATCCAGTGATGGGGTAATCAAACCAGATAGCCCGATAATGTCACATTTTTCATCTATTGCGGTTTGTAAAATTTTATCCGCTGCAACCATCACACCTAAGTCAACAATTTCATAATTGTTACACTGTAAAACGACACCTACGATGTTTTTACCAATATCATGTACGTCGCCTTTTACCGTTGCCAGCAAAATTTTACCATTGGTTTGCCCTTCGGCTTTTTCGGCTTCAATATAAGGTTCTAAATACGCCACTGCGCGTTTCATGACTCGCGCAGATTTAACTACCTGAGGTAAAAACATTTTACCTTCACCAAACAAGTCACCAACAACATTCATGCCATCCATCAAAGGCCCTTCAATGACATGTAATGGTTTTTCAGCTTGCTGGCGTGCTTCTTCAGTATCGTCTTCAATAAAATCGGTAATGCCTTTAACCAATGAGTATTCAAGACGCTTTTTAACATCCCATCCTCGCCATTCCTGCGCTGTGGTGTCCTGTGCTTTTTCACCACTGCCACGATATTTTTCGGCTAAATCGAGTAGGTTTTCAGTCGCGTTGTCATTGCGGTTAAGTACAACATCTTCAACCGCATCTTTTAGTTCTGTTGGGATATCATCATAAATAGCAAGCTGGCCGGCATTTACGATACCCATCGTCAGACCATTTTTAATCGCGTAGTATAAAAACACCGCGTGAATCGCTTCACGTACCGGATCATTGCCGCGAAATGAGAAAGAAACGTTAGACACACCACCAGAGATCATCGCATGGGGTAAGTTATCTTTTATATCTTTACAGGCTTCAATAAAATCAACCGCATAATTATTGTGCTCATCAATCCCGGTCGCGACCGCAAAAATGTTTGGATCAAAAATAATGTCTTCCGGTGGGAAACCTACTTTGTTCACTAATACATCATATGAGCGTTTGCAAATTTCATATTTACGCGCGCGCGTGTCGGCTTGCCCGTCTTCGTCAAACGCCATTACAATAACAGCCGCACCATAATCACGTACCAACTGAGCTTGTTTAATAAAGTTTTCTTCGCCTTCTTTTAGGCTGATTGAGTTAACGATGCCTTTACCTTGAATACACTTCAAACCCGCTTCTAAAATTTCCCATTTAGAAGAGTCAATCATAATAGGAACACGGGCAATATCCGGCTCGGATGCGATTAGGTTTAAAAACCGAACCATGGCTGCTTGCGAATCAAGCATACCTTCATCCATATTGATATCGATAATTTGCGCACCATTTTCAACCTGCTGTTTGGCAACTTCTAAAGCTTCATCAAATTTGTCTTCTTTAATTAAACGCTTAAAACGCGCAGAGCCTGTGACGTTAGTTCGCTCACCGACGTTGACAAAAAGTGATTCTTTATCAATTGTTAAAGGCTCTAAACCCGACAAACGACACGCTGTCTCTCGCTTTTTAATCTCTCTTGGCTTTTTACCTTCAACCGCTTTAGCAATTGCGCCAATATGCTCAGGCGTCGTACCACAACAGCCACCAACAATATTAAAAAAGCCAGATTCTGCCCACTCAGCAATATGCACCGCCATCTCTTCGGGAGACAAATCATATTCACCAAACGCATTCGGTAAACCCGCATTTGGATGCACAGAAACAGCAAAATCAGATACACGCGCCATTTCTTCAACATACTGGCGTAATTCTGCCGGTCCTAATGCACAGTTCAAACCAATAGACATTGGCTGTAAGTGACTCAGTGAATTATAAAAAGCTTCCGTTGTTTGGCCTGATAAAGTGCGCCCTGACGCGTCAGTAATCGTGCCCGAAATCATAATGGGCAATTTATAGCCTTTGTTTTCAAAAGCGCGGAGCACCGCGAAACCTGCAGCTTTGGCGTTAAGCGTGTCAAAAATGGTTTCAATTAAAATAAAATCTACGCCACCTTCCATTAGCGCTTCAGTTGATTCTATGTACGCTTCTACCAGCTGATCAAAATTAATGTTTCTAAACCCTGGATCGTTTACATCGGGTGAAATAGATGCAGTTTTGCTGGTTGGGCCTAATACACCTGCAACAAATCTAGGTTTGTCAGGATTTTGTGCGGTAAATTCATCGGCAACTTTGCGTGCTAAAATAGCCGATTCAAAATTAATTTCACGCGCCAACGACTGCATATCATAATCAGCCATTGAATGCGTTGTGGCATTAAAGGTGTTGGTTTCAATGATATCCGCACCCGCGCCAAGATAACCGCGATAAATCTCCGCTATCAACTCAGGTTTGGTCAAAGATAATAGGTCGTTATTGCCTTTAAGATCAGATGGCCAGTCTGCAAAACGTGCTCCACGGTAATCTTCTTCCGTTAGTTTTGCATTCTGGATCATGGTACCCATACCACCATCAAGTACTAAAATGCGTTCTTTGAGTAAAGTTTGAATACGTTGACCGACTTCACTTTGCTTGATCATTGAAAAACCTTCTTTGCGTAAAAAGACAAATAGCGCCACTGAAAACATTTCAGTGGCGCTATTTGATTAATTATTTTGACAGTTGTGACAAATCAAATGGCGTTGCTTGATATACGTAATGATTTAACCAATTACAAAACAACAAGTTACCATGACTGCGCCACACATTGGGCGGCTCTTTGTCTGGATTATTTGCCGGAAAATAGTTTTCTGGCAGTGCGGGTTCAAGTCCGTTTTTAACGTCTCGCCAATATTCATCACTTAAAGTGGTTGCATTATACTCTGCATGGCCGGTAATAAACACACTTCTTCTGTCTTTACTGGCAATTAAAAATGCACCACCTTCTTCACAGGTTGCCAATACATTGAGTTCTGGATGGGCAACTAGCTTTTCCAGCGGTACTTCAGCATAGCGTGAATGAGGCATGCTGAAATAATCATCAAAGCCTTGTGTCAATGGCTCCAATGCCTCTAATGTTTTATGCGTAAATACACCTGATATTTTATGCTCACGAATACGCCGCTTCAATCCGTAATGATGATACAAAGCCGCATGCGCTGCCCAACACAAATAAATGGTCGATTGCACATGTTTGCGCGCCCAATCCATTATTTCTGTCATTTTGTCCCAGTATTTGACGTCGGTATACTCAATCAAGCCCAATGGTGCACCCGTTATAATCAAGCCATCGTAGTTTTTTTGACCTTTAATATCGTCAAATAAATGGTAAAACGCCGACATATGCGACTCAGGTGTATTTTTAGAAACATGCATATCAATGCGCAATAAGTCTATATTTACCTGCAATGGGGTATTAGCAAGCAAACGCATTAACTGCACTTCTGTTTCAATTTTATTTGGCATCAGGTTCAGAATAGCCACTTCTAGCGGTCTGATGTCTTGGCTTGACGCGCGACTGTCAGACATCACGAAGATGTTTTCCTCGGTCAAAACTTTGATCGCAGGCAAGAGATCGGGAATTTTGATAGGCATAACATAAGCTCCTGAACAACTGAAAGGAGCAAATTGTTGCTGGAAATAGGCAAATTGTCAAATTATTTACGTCTAGACGTCTAAACGGCCAAAGTTAAGAGTCCCGCTAATGAATACGTTTTATACTGAGTTTTGCCTAAACCATTTGGTAATCACGGCTTTAAATCCTTTTTTTACGGGCTCGGCCTGATGCAGGCTATTGATGTTGCCTGTTAAGTCTGGGTTTAAACTATTCCAAATAACCGCCATACCTTGTTGCGGTTTAAAACCAATGCCTACATTTAAAAAATTGGTTTCACCACCCGCCTCAACATCATTTAGATAAATCATCACAGTGTAAGTGCGCTGCCCCATTTTGCCGCCATGCTTTTGCAATTCATACGCTTCAAAGTAATCAGTATGCGCTTTAAATTGCTGCCCCACCTCGTAATACTGACCTTGAATAACTTCAGCGTACGTCGCAGGAATCGCCAATAAATCACAAATACGTTTATCAATACGTGCAATTAATTGATTATTAATAATGCCTAAATCACAAGTTCTACTGGTTCTAAAATTGGAATCTGAGGTTTGAGAGGCCAGCTCTGACGGTCTGAGTTTACTGCTTAGTAAATCAATCACAGCTTGGCATTCTTGTGCAGATAAAAAATGATTAAGCGTGTAAAGCTCTAGTGCATCGGACTCTAGTTTTTGCGCTTTAGATTGAGCCAGATGCTGCTGAACCCGAATCAAGCGTTGTTGTACTTGTTTTTGCTGTTCGTTTTGTTGCTGTGCGTTTTGTTGTCTCATTAGCGGGTCGGATTGACTGACCGCAAAACTGGGATGAAAGGTGAATGGGTCAGAGGCGACATTCAGGCTTGCAGTTTGCTTGGCTTGTGTCACAACAGAAAATTGTTGTTCAATCAGATTAATATCAAAACCATGTTCTAATAAAATGGTCGTCAGCTCATTTTTATTACAACCTCGTTCGATATTGGTTTTTAACCATTGCTGCCATGATGCATCAAAAACTTTAGCCATTGCTGTCATCCTATTATTTTTATGTTAGTTATATTTAGATTTTATCCGTCACTGCGCTTTGCAATTATCATTAAATTTCTAGGTGTGGTGTGATAATCACAGAAGGCTTTAAGTTTTACTTGGTAACCCAAGTCCTGCAAATAAATGGCTTTATCCAACACCAGCCAATACTCAAGTGCCCGCTGAAAAACATGCCTTACACTTTCCAATTTTTGCGTAAATAAAGCTTTTTCCTGGCCAATTTCAAGATAATACTCATCATCAATAAAATCAGGCTGTTGCAAATTTTGATGATTGAGTCCCCATTTTGCAAATGCATTAAATTCACCACTAAACCAACTTTTATTAACTGACGGCAAAGACGCATATGCTGTTTGCCCACTGATATCAGCGCGTAGCGCCTGGTAAGCCAAACGCCAAAGCACTTCTTTTCGTCTTAATTCAGTTATGCGTTTACCACCGGTTACCTGAGCCTGTACCGCTAGCTTTAAAATATTACGTTTA
This sequence comes from Catenovulum sediminis, assembly GCF_007289895.1. Taxonomy (GTDB): domain Bacteria; phylum Pseudomonadota; class Gammaproteobacteria; order Enterobacterales; family Alteromonadaceae; genus Catenovulum; species Catenovulum sediminis. The sequence continues at coordinate 165,098 of NZ_CP041660.1, forward strand.
ATGTTTAACGAACTTGCTTGTCCTGCTTGTGAAAGCGCCGCATAACTGTCTTCAGCAATTAAGTGATAACAACAGGGTGCAAGATGCAATTGTTTAGAAGATACCTTTTGCATGTGTTTTAATAAAGTCACGTGCAAATCACCACAGGCATGTAATGCGACAATATGTTGATCTACCTCGATAAAATTTAACGGATCTTGTAATACATTGGTGTGTATAAATTTTTGAGGTATCTGATATTTGTGTGCCAACTCTGCACCTTGCTGGCATAAATGAGATTGCCACTCGGCACTGACAACTTTACATTGGTGCTGAAAACTTAATAAACGCCCTAAGTGACCTTTGCCCGCACACCACTCCAAAACCGGGTAGATGGGTTTAATGTGACTACACAACTGTTTGATCTGCTCTATTTTACGACCATGAATACCATTTGTGAGCCAAAAAGGAACTTCTTTTTGCCAATTTTCGTTAACAACGCCTGTTTGTTTTTCGCTGTTATTTAACCAGTTATGTACTTTAGGAAATATATTCTCCGCAATTTTAGAAGTTGAGTTGGTTTGCGATAATAAAGCATCCAATTGTGCGTTATTCCAAGGCACAGTAGTTTGTTCAAAAGGTACAAAATTCCAGTACGACTGATATTCAACCAATAAATCATCAAGCCGCTTAAAAGATTGTGTTAAGTTCATTGTCGCGAGCCTGCTTCTTTTAGCAGCAAAATACTGGCTTGCACAAAATCCGGTAAATGTTTATTTGCCGCATGATAATCAGCCCAGCCATGATAGCTGCCCACGAGCAAGTCTAGCTGAAAATAGTTATCGTCAAATGCGCCGCCTTCATCTGCTAAAATCACCAGTCGATTGACGGTTTTTAGTCTGGATTTATCATGAATTCCTGCCGGTTTGTTGTTTTTCTGTTTTTTTGGATAACTCAGCATAATCAACTTACCCAACCCCAATCCAGCGACGTTGCCAGCAACACTAACTTGCGGCACAATTTGCACTTTTGTTTCAGGCTCTAACCCGTATCCCATCACACCCGGAACTTCTTTAAAATACCAATAACGCGCTTGTTCATCTTTATTAAGTGCATAATCATAAGCAATTCCGTTGTTGCGATGCACGTTGAAATAGCGGGTTTGGTTAGCCGTTTGTACCACGGCCGTCCCCTGTAAAAGGGTGTCGTGCAGTCCTTTTTCTGTAAGATACAAAATAGGCTTTGCTAATGGCTTATTATTCGATGCCGCATCCAAAGCACCATTCATAACTGCTTGTCGGGTGTAGGTAAATCGCGTCAGCGTGTCTTTTTGCTGCTCAGCCTGCTCCATGGATAAATGCTGCTCATCAAATGGCAACTCATACAATGCATGTAGATAGGGCGATTTTTTAGTAAAACGGGCATCGACCAACTTTGTATAGTATTTAGTCAGCAATATTTTATCTTCGGGAATACGGCTCAATAGATTTTTTTTAGCCTCATTTTGAGTTTGCGCTATCACGTTTTGCGCTTTGGCTAAATTGGGTATCCAAGGTATTATTTCAAAATTTTGCTGAATAAATTGCGCATCATGCAGACGACTTAAACGCCCTGCGCGAACATCCTGCCGATATGTTTGGCAAATAAATTTAAGCGTTTTTTTAACACGCTCTAGCGAAAACACATGGCCGTTCAGCTGTCCTCCGTGGATGGCTTTTTTGTCGTAGATTGCGCCCTTGTTTAAATACGCGAGGGTGTTATCAGCAACTAAACACAACTCCGACCCTTTAAAGTCATCCATTTGGGCATCGGCATCTAAGCTCAGTGCACTTAAACAACACATTGAAAATAGAATCAAGAAGGGCCGTTTAGTAAACCACATATTAGTGAACTGTAACAAAGTAGACTCCAGGCGACAGAAAGTGCACGCAATTATCTACCATGTTAGCGTCAATACCAAATGTTCACGAAGATAATCGCAATTAAGCCGGCATTATGTATATACCCCAAACTTAAACAAAATTTACAGAACAAAAGCAAAACAGCAATTTGTATAAATAAAGTCACATAATTGGTAGTTGTTACTTTAGATTATGTCAATTGAACGCTAAACTTTAAATAATTTAATGAGATGCCAGTTTAATTTAATATCGGTGCAATACTTTGCGCTCGATAAACAGTGTTAAATACAACTGCGTTTAGGATACTTCCACTGGGAGAAAACATGTACCATCCACGCATACCTCATTTTGTTAGAATGTTGTCTTTAGTCATTGCAACAAGTTTAGTTGCTTGTGGTGATAACGACTCTGCTAAGACAAATGAGCCACCTGTATCTAAGGTTCCAGATTCTGAAAATCAAATCGTTTTGTCGAGTGCGCCATTTAGCGATATTAAATTACCGACTCTTTTTTCTAATGGCTTACCTGTTTCACATACTAAGGTTTCACATATCAAGCCAACTGAAAACCTCGCCCAACGTGGTTTAAGTAGCAGTAACTTAGAAACATTAACGGGTGACTTCGAGAGTATTAATACTTCTCCATGGGACGCTGAGCTTAAACATCTGAATAGCCCTATAAGCGGAAACTTTTTTACCCGTTTAACCATCAACAGTAATCAACAAAACAGGCCGCAAAAGCTGTTTTTAAGTTTTGCAAATTCAGACAAAGTGGTACAGCTCTGCAATCAATGTACCGCGGCAGATATGGATATCACGATCACAGGTATCAACCCGCTAAATTTCGATTTATCCAGCGGTAGCTTGACGTTACAAGTTTGGGGACAAAACGCAGCCGATATTACAGCGAATACCATTCGTCTGGTGAGTAGCCAAACCTTTAACTGGCAAAATATTGAGATTACGGGTATTTCAACCAGTCGAACTGAAGAAAGCATCAACCTAAACTGGTTGGCTCTAGGTGGCAATTTTGATCGCTATAACCTGTACTGGCGAGTAGACGATGGTGAACAACAGCAAAAACTGGCCTTAAAGAGCACCAGCTATAGTATCCCAGCACAAGGCGGCAGTTTCCAAATTGAAATTCGAGGCGTCAACGCAGACGGGGAAAGTGCGCGCTCACAAACCATTTTGTTAAATAACCAAGCCCCTGTATTTGCCGCAACACTCTTTACAACAGCAGAAGACACCCCATTAACTGGCAATATCTCCAGTTTTTTCTCCGACCCTGACGGACACACAGTCAATGCGGTTGTCATGTCAACCGGCACTATGGCTAATGGAAGCTTTAGCTTAGCCGAAAATGGTGATTTCACTTATACGCCAGCGACCAATTTTTTTGGCGCAGACTCGGTTTCAATCGAAATAATAGATCAATTTGGTGCCACAAGCAGCGGACAAATCGACTTTAGCGTAACACCTGTAAACGATGCGCCCGTTGCACAAAACGACTCATTTAAATTAACCGATAACGAAAGCGGTGTTTATGTTATCAATTATACTGATTTATTGGCCAATGATGCAGATGCAGACAACGACAACTTAAGCATCTTAATAGAGCAGTTTTCAACACCTGTACATGCAACCCTGAATGCTGATAATGATCAACTGAGTTTAACAACCGAGGCTGGATTCATTGGACAGGTTACTTTCAGCTATCAGGTGGCTGATACGCAAGGGTTGCAATCACAAGCTGAAGTTACAGTAGAAATCGGTGATGTCGGTGAAGCGTTACAAGCAGTCAACGACATTTTGTCAGTGGATGAAGACACCTTACTGCAAAGTAATCTATTGCTTAATGACAATATTGCGTCAACGGTTCCTTATACACTCTCTATCGTAACGCCAGCCAATCATGGCAGTGTAATTCTCGATCAAGAAGGTAATTTAACCTACCAACCAAGTGCTAACTTTAACGGTACAGATTCTTTTACTTATCAACTACAGCAAAGTGATGGTGTCAGTAGTGCAACAGTCAGTATTGAGATAAATGCAGTAGATGATGCACCGCTGGTAATGGCCGACAGCTACTCTGTCAATAAAGGCCAACTATTGCAAATTGCTGCGCCGGGTGTATTGGCCAACGATATGGAGTTTGATGGCGATCCCACTACTTTGGCTGTAAAAACGATACCCGCTCAAGGCGCGTTAACACTTAATAATGACGGCAGTTTTGACTATCAAGCCAATGACACCTTTGTCGGTATAGACACCTTTGTTTATACCTTATCGGATGGTGTAAATGAGCCAATTGAAGGCACTGTGACGATTCAAATTAACGAAGTCAATTTAGTGCCTAGCGTTATTAATGGTGATTTTGTTACCGACGAAGATATCAGTATTACATTGAACCTGAACAACCAGGCAACTGATCCCGAAAATGAAACTTTAGTTTATTCCATTCAAAATCAACCCATTAATGGCACTGCGAATATTAGTGGTGCGATCCTCACCTATCAACCCAATGCAAACTATACTGGCACAGACTCTTTGACATTTGTTGCCAGTGACGGGGTGAATACATCCGCAGCCGCGACAATTGATTTAACCATAAATCCCGTTAATGACTTACCAGAATTGACGCAAACCGAATTCGATGTTGCCGAAGATGCGAGTTATAATCTTGATTTACTCAGTATCTCATCAGATGCCGAACAAGATACGCTGACTTTTAGTATTGCTAAAAACCCTGATTTTGGCCAAGTGACCTTAACCGGCAGCCAGTTATCATATACGCCTTTAGAGAATTTTTCGGGTGTCGAACGCATTGAAATTACCTTAGATGATGGCCAAGGTACACCTGTTACAATTGAAATCTCGTTACTCGTTGCAGTTGAAAATGATGCACCTGTGATAACAGCACAAACATTCAATACCAATGAAGATGCGGTACTGAATATCAATTTAAATGATTTCGTAACAGATGAAGATGGCGATACTTTAAGCTACAGTGTTTTTGCATTCCCATTAAACGGGCAATTTACCCTAACCAATAGCGATGCCATTTATACTCCTAATCCCGAATTTTCAGGCACCGACAAATTCCAAATCCAAGTAAGTGATGGTTTAGCAACAACCTCTGGTGAATTTATCATACAAGTAAACGCAGTAAATGATGCGCCAGAAGCGTTTGCAGGCAATGTAACGTTAAATGCCGGCCAATCCAGCATTGTTGATTTAAGCCAATACAGCACAGATATAGACAGTGAAACACTGACATATTCGGTTACAACAAATCCAACACAAGGCTCCTTTTTACTTGAAGGAAGTAGTCTGATTTACACGCCTAACCAAGGCTTTGAAGGGGTCGATAGTTTATCCTTTATCGCCAATGATGGCGAGCTTAACTCTGCCGCAGCGGTTATTCAATTTGATGTCATGTCGAATGTAAATAATCAATTTACCCCGCAAGCTATTTCTTATCTGCCAATCGAGTTTAACGCCACAGATATAAAAGTGAACGGTGATGTATTGTATTTATCACACAGTACCGGTGTCAGCCTTTTCGACATAACAGACAAAAAAAATGTCAATCACATTACAACCTATACAACCAACTCGCCTGTTAAACAGATTGAGATTTTAGCAAATGTCCTCTATCTAGTTTTAGAAGGTGGCGTTTTAGTCTCACTCGACGTTAGCCAACCTCTGGCGATCACCGAATTAAGTAATTTAAATCTTGGTGGCGAAATTAGCGATGTAACATTCGCCGGTCCCTATCTTTTGGTCACCAACGAACTTGGCGGAGCTGATTTTGTTTATAGCGAACAAGGCAAAGATTTAACGAAAGCCATTCGCTTCAACAGCGTTGATAAAATCAATACTGTCTCAACCAATGGTGATTTTTTAGCATTTTCGACAGACAACAAAATTTTGGTTATTGATACTCAAAATGTAGTTTCACCTGATCTCTCCAACGCTGCTGAGTATCAAATTTCAAATGTAAAAAAACTCTATTTGAATAACAATAATACTTTGTACGTCGCCTGCCAGTTATGCGGATTTAAAACCTTTAGTGTGGCATCGTCGGATAGTAGTGAACCACCGGTAATAGAGCTCATTAGCGACAGTAACCACTTTTTCCCAAGTACTTTTGCAACAACAGCAAACTTTGCGGTATTTAACGATAGTTTATTCACAAACGCGTTGCCAATTGTCGATATCAGTGACACTCAAAACCCGGTATTTAGCCAAATTATCGATCTAAGTATATTTAGTACGCAGCGCCCTATCGCACTGGATGTAGATGCACAATACGTTTACGCAACCGGCCAGAATACAATTTATATTGCGCAGTACCGACAAACGTCTGAACCAGCCAATAATGTCAGTGATAGAGTCAGCCTAGACTATTTTGCGTTTTTAAATCCGCAAGTTACCGAAAATGCGGTTTTTCAGGTAGAGGCAAATTATCAGTTTGCCAATGATAAAAACGAATACCCTATCCGCGTTGACTTTTATATTGATGAAGTGCTGCTTGGTAGCGATTCAAAATGGCCATTTCAATTAACGACAACCGCGCCAAGTACAGAGTTTACAATTGCGGCACACTATATTTTTGCCAATCAAATGAGTGTTAACTTAACACAAACCATTGCTCCTCTCCCCGACTCTGACTCTGATGGTTTATCCGATTTAATTGAAACTGCACAATATAATTCCAATATAAACTCAATTGACAGCGACGGTGATACGCTCAATGACAAGTTAGAAGCCATTATTTTTACCAACCTGAATTTAACCGACTCAGATAACGATTCAGTTGACGATGCCAATGAGTTTAACAATAACCAAGATCCAATAAACCCAGACAGAACTGCGCCACAAGTGGAATCGCAATCTCCGGCAGCGGATGCAAGCGATGTATGCGAATATGAAAACGTCGAAATTCACTTTAACGAACCACTTAACAATCGTTTATTTAACGCATCAAACATTATATTGACGCAAGGCGAGTCGGTTATTCCGTCAACGGTAACGGCAAACGCCAATCATACCGCGATTATATTAAACCCAGCACAGAACCTGCAGTCTGAAACCACTTATTTCGTAACCGTGCAACCCGTTTATGATTTAGCGGGTAATGCAAGCCAGACATTTAATTTTTCGTTTTCAACGACAACTTGTACAGAATCTATTCGCCCATCAGTGGAATCATTTTCACCTACTGCAAACAGTGACAATATTGCAACCAATACTCAAATTGCCGTTAAATTTAACGAAAAAATAGATCCTGCCAGCGTTAACTCTGATAATGTTTATTTACTCGACTTAACAACATCAGAGCGCATTTCAGGTCAAATAATCTTAAATTCAAATAATGATGGTTTGTTATTTGCGCCTAATGAAGCGCTTAAAGCGGGTCGTAATCACAGATTATATACCACAGCTCTGATTACTGATTTATTTGGCAACTTTTTATTTCCCAACAGTGTAACATTTACAACCGGTTATCAATCGGACACGACTGCGCCTGAAGTACTGACGTTCAGTGTACCGGATAATTATCAGTTGATCTCACCAAGTGCACCACTCGCCGTCAAATTCAGTGAAGCGATTAACCCTGAAAAAATTAGCGGCATAGAACTAACATTGGCAGGTGAAAACGTGCCTAGTACGCTAAGCTTTGATGACAATAAGCAACGCGTTATTATTCAACCGACAAACGTTTTACAAAGTGGGCAAACTTATCAAATAAGAGTATCGGATATAGCTGATTTAAGCGGCAATCTACTCACCAGCTCGCAGTCGTTAAGTTTCACGACATCAGCTGAAGAGGTTTCGCAAGAAGCGAAATTAATCGCATGGAGTTTACATAGCAACGGACAGCAAAATTTACCATTAAATACAAAACTATCCGTACTATTTGATCAAGCTATCGATGTGTCTTCAATTAATGAGAGCAGCGTATACCTATATGATTCAACAGGAACAAGAACGGTTAATAGCAGTGTCACCTGGTCTGCAGATCAAAAAGCACTGCATATAGAACCGCATGAAGCATTAAAACCGCAGCGAACATACCGCTTATACATCAGCTACACGGCCCCACTATATGCCATCAGTGGCATCGCAACGGATAGATTTTTAGTACGCAGCTTTACAACAACAACCACGACTGATCAAAGTGCACCGACCATTAGCGTACATACGTTACAAGAAGAGAATTTACTAGCAGTCAACAGCCAGTTAAGCGTTCAATTTGATGAGTCAGTTAATCCTTTTTGCGAAGGTGCAAGTCTCAACTTGATAGATGATAACGAGACTCCGGTTGCCCACAGTTGGTCGTTAGATTCAGATAGCCGTGTTATCCACATTGTCCCCGATAGCAACTTAAATACAGATAGCAGTTATAAAGTAGTTATTAATAACCTTTGCGATCACGCGGGCAATCAACTGACAGCAAATACCCTTGTATTTACAACTGGCTCATCGTCTGAAGAAGACACCAGTGCGCCGAACCTAATTGATATGGATCCGCCGCATCAAAGTAGTAATGCAAACTTAGATACCCCCATCACACTCACTTTTGATGAGCCGATATCTCCACTTTCCAGCATCAAAGTAACAGGTGCGGCCGGTGTAACGGTTGCTGGTTCAACGGAGTTTTCAGGCAACACTTTGGTATTCACACCGTCTGTACCATTACAAGGTGACACTCGCTACAACGTGGCGATGAATTTCCGAATTTATGATTTAGCTGGCAACAATAAAAGTTTAAGTACTCGATACTTTAATACACTGCAACAAATTGATCAGGATAAGCCAGTAGTGGTCTTTAGCAGCCCGGCCAATGGGCAAAGTGATGTCAGTCCACAACAACAAGTTAAGTTAGAGTTTAATGAGCCGCTCAATAAATCGACAATCACTAACGATAATTTTGCGCTGTTCCACAATGGTGAACGCTTGTCCACGACGATTTATCATTCTGACGACAATATGACAGTGACACTAGAAAGTCATTTGCCACAAACTGCATTGGTGAGTCTAGTTGTAACCGATGACGTGACGGATATATCCGGTAACACGTTAGATCCCTTTATTGCCAGTTTCACCACGGGTCTGAATAAAAATGAAATAATCAGACCTCAGATCAAACGTATGTCACCTGAGCTGACCCTTTATAGTAACCAAGCGCTCAATACCTTGTATTTATATGCCAGTGAACCCTTAGATGAAAACTCACTGACAAATAACTTATTTGTCACCCAGGATGGTGTGCTACTGAATACAACTAGTGAACTAATCGCAAACGGTTATGTGATTAAAGTCAGTAATACCACAAACTTTGCAGAAAATAGTTTAATAGAAGTACGCTTAACATCAGATGTGACAGATGTTAATGACAACCCGTTGTTTGCCTATCAAAACTCATTTTTTGTGAATAACGCCTCAGAGCAAAGCGGGATCAGCCCGTTTATTGTCGACGTATCCTTCAATAATTTTGCAACTTTGACACAAACTAACCCTGTGTTCAGATTAAAATTCAGCGAACCCCTGAATGCCGAAACAATAACAGACGACAACATCAATCTTAAAAATTCATTCTCAGGTACAAATATTCCGGTAGACGTTGAGCTCTCTGCATCCGAGGATATTATAATCGTTACGCCAGCTATTGAACTATCAGCTGAGCAAAATTATATCCTGCAACTGTCCACCAACATAGAAGATAGCGATGGGGACGCCATCGCGTTTACAATCAGCCGATTTTTTAGCTTATCTGAAAACGCGATATTTGATGATAGAACACCCGAATTGTTACTGTTTAGCCCACCTGAGGTTGCACAGGAAGTCTCGATACAACCGAATGTTGCAATGCAGTTTGATGAAGCAATTGATCTTTTATCAATAGATTATCAACAACAAGAAATAACGGATGTAGAAATATCCGGCGATAAAAAAACGATTCGTTATCGTGTCAGTCAGCCATTTGCGCCCAAACAAACAATTAACTACAACCTGCCACGCGTCGCCGATTTTTCAGGTAACTTGACAGCCAACAAAGTAGTGGATTTCACAACCGGTGAAACACCCGACTTTATTGCACCAACCCTGACTGAAACCAGCTTTGCGCAAAATGAAATCATCAGTAGAAACGCTACATTTTACTGGCAATTTAACGAAGCTATCGATCCGACCAGTATGACCTCAGAAAACGTCTATTTATGGGATTATGTGACAAATGCAAAAGTAGCCTCTGCACTAGAAATCTCTAATGATTTGAAAACCGTTAAAATTATTCCAACCCAAGCGTTGGCAGCGGGCAGACGTTATGTATATTACGCTTATGGGCTACGTGATTTAAGCGGAAATTCGATATCCTATAGCTCGGTATCTGTGAAAACCAATTTTGAAGAAGATACCAACGCACCATTTGTAACAGCTACAACCCTGCAAGACGGTGCGACAAATGTTCCTGTTAACCTTAAATTTAATGTCCGGTTTAATGAAAAAGTTAGGTTAACAGAACAAAGCATAATTAGATTAGAAGACTCAACTGGCAATCAAATAGCGATAAATTCAACGCTAACGCGTGAACAAAACCTATTGTCGGTCGTGCCACAACAGCTGTTGTCGGCATCAACCGAGTACACATTAACAGTTGAAAATGTCAGCGACACATACGGTAACATTCAACAAGAAACTTTACTGATCAGCTTCACGACCGGTACACGAGCCGATTTAGCAGGCGGTCAAGTTGAAATTTGGGGCTTTGATAGCGCAAACACACAAGATTTGGCCATTAACCCGGTTATCGGTTTAGAATTTTCAGAAGCGATTGATCCGGCCACGATAGACAGTGATTCATTATATTTATGGGAAAGTACACGTGCTCGCGCAACCGCTCTGCAATACAATATATTGGCAGACCAACAAACTATTTTATTAACACCTGAAAATACTTTGCCTGAATATTCAAGTTTTGCCGTATATCTCTCTTACGCCCCCTATATCACTGACTTAGCGGGTAATCGTATTAATGCATTGGTGCGTTACTTTACAACAGGCAACGAGCTAGATGAAACACCAGCAAATATCATCAACACCAGTTTTGCAAATGCTGCTAATGAAATGCCGCTTAATACTCAAATCAGCATAGAATTTGACGAACGTATTGCCAGAGCATGTGAATTGGAGTGCATCAAAATAATAGATAGTAATAACAATACTGTTGAGTTTGCCGGCGAAATCAGTAGCGATAAAAAAACCATAACCTTAATACCCCAAAACTTACAGCCTGCTCAAAGCTACACTATTATTGCAGATGGTTTATTTGATTACTCTGGAAATGCTTTAAATACAGAAATTGTTAATTTCACGACTTCTTCGCAAAGCACAATAGATGATGTTGCCCCCAGCTTTGTTGAAATGATGCCAGCGCATCAATCAACAGACGTTGCGCTAGACATGTCACAAATTATCCTAACCTTTGACGAAAATATAGCGCAGACCAGTCGGATCACCATTAGTGCAAATGGTGCCGATGTCGATGGCTCACAAAGTGTCAATGGTAATCAGTTGATATTTAATCCTGCTACACCACTATCCCCAAATACTCGTCACACGGTTCGCCTGTACAACGAAATCAGTGATTACGCTGGCAATTATAAAAATTTAAGTACTAAATACTTTGATACGGCAGACATCACAGATAACACCTCGCCGACTATTGTTTCAGTTTTACCAACCAACGGCAGTACAGCGGTTTCTGTAAAACAACCGATAGAAATTGCATTCAGTGAACCGATGAACTCAAATACACTTAATAGCAACAATATTGCTGTTTTTGAAAATGGTGTAAAACAAAGTGTCTCGATCAGCCGTTCTGTTGATAATAAACGTGTCCTAATTAATGCAGGTAATCTAGCTGAAAACGCAGTAATCGAGATTGCACTGCACAATTCAATTACAGATATTAGTGGTAATACAATCACCGATTTTGTCAGTAGCTTTACTACGGCAGACAATCAATATGAAACCAGTAAACCCTATGTTATCAGCCGTTATCCAGCCAACACAGAAGCATTGAATGAAGCACCAGAAAAGCTAGTCATCTATTTTTCTGAAAAGCTATCGGCGCAAAGTTTACCGGCGAGTTTTGAAATTGCGGTAAATGGTCAGCCAGTCAGCATTCAAAGTCAGTTAGACCCTAGCCAACATGCCATATTGATTACACTACCAGATAATCTTGCAGCACCTGCTCGTATTGACTACGCATTGCCCGATACACTGACTGATTTAGCGGGTAATTATGCCTATGATACCGAGGGTTATTTCACACTCAATGACCTTGATAATACAAACTTGTTTATAAAGGGGCATTTCCCGAACCACAATTCAATTTCATTAAACAGCAAAATTGATATCTTGTTTAGCCACCCTCTTGACCAGTCAACTGTTAATACAAGTAGTATCATCATGACTGATACCACGGCAAACCCCGATGTAAATATCCCGATTACTGTAGCGCTCAACGCAAATAACCCCGCATTAGTCACAGTAACGCCAGATACAATACTAAGCCCGAATACCCAGTATAGAATTAACCTAAGTACTGAACTAGCAGCCAATAACGGCAATACATTTACATCGCAGCGCATTATTAGCTTGCAAACGTCAGATAAGTCGACAATAGATCAAGAAGTCCCCACCATTGTTGCATTCAATCCAAGCTCTGATTTGAATAATATTGGTATCAACCCGCAGTTCGCTTTAAAATTTAGTGAAACCGTTAATCCACTTAGATTTACGCCAACTGGTGTTAATCAGGCTTCCATTCTAACGACAGAGCAAAATACAATTTTTTATTACACCCTGAAAGAACCGTTAACCACGCTGCAACAACACACATTCATTTTAAATGATTTGATTTATGACGATGCAGGAAACGTCGCAGCCGACCATACCTTTAGTTTTTCAACGGGCGAAACAATTGATTTTAATGGGCCTATATTGCTCGACGCTTCTATTGTAAATAACCAAATGACCATAGCGACCAATTTGGCTGCGGAATTTTTATATAACGAAGCAATTGACCCAGTGTCAATTGAAGCCGACCGCGTTTATATCTACAACCACGCTAACGGAGAAAATGTTAGCAGTAATATTCAGCTTTCTGAAAACAATCGCAGAATAACCATAACGCCAAATGATCTATTAGAAGCTGGCACACAGCATACTATATATCTAACCGGCTTACGCGATACCAGTGGCAACTCCGCGAGTGCGACTTCCAGAACTATGGTTACAGGGTTTTCAGAAGATAACGATAAACCGACTGTTATCAACACCAATATTCTAAATGGACAGCAAAACGTGCCACTCAATCCAGTTATCAATATTAAGCTGGACGAATCGATTTCCCCTATAACCTTAGATATGGTCCAATTGGTGGATAATGAAAACAAAACAATTGCAGTTTCAGTAGATTACCTACATAACCGCCAGCAAATAGCGCTATCGCCTGCCGAGTTACTGCAACCTCAAACAACATATCAACTCACGATTGCTGAAATAACAGATAACAGCGGTAATACATTAAGCAATGCAATTAATATTAGCTTTACCAGCAGTAATACCGTTGATCTTACGATCCCCAATGATATTGAATGGAATTTCAACGCGAACCAACAAGAAATTACCACTGATTTTACGCCAACAGTTACATTTGACGAGATGTTAGACACCACCAGCATAAACAACGAAAGCTTTTATCTATTGGACAACAATAACAATCTCGTCGCCGCCACGCTAACCGTAAATACCCAAAGAGATAAAATCACTTTGGTACCGGATAATGCGTTAGAGTTAAATACAACCTATACACTTTATGTTGGCTACAACCCGTACCTGTATGATTTATCAGCTAATAGAGCAAATTCAACGTTTCGGCGCTTTACCACTACGGACAACTAGCAAACAAAACAGTGCTATCGACGGCTTTAAACTTAAATAAATCAAGGGTTTTATTAACATCAAAATGTTAATAAAACCTCAATATTATGTAACGATTTAAGCAAAAATACTCTATAATCTTTGTAAGAATTATCCTCAATTGCACGGATGCCCTGCGAATGATGAGAGAAGGCGAGCATGAAAATAGAAGACTATATTGTCGAAGCAGGTTCGCTCTGCGCCCTACCTGATACCTGTCAGCGCATTCAGGAATTGTTAGAATGTGAAAAGTCGAGTATGGATGATATCGCAGAGGTATTGTCATACGACCCGTTATTAACCAGCCATGTTTTAAAACTAGCAAACAGTGCCCTTTATAATTTTTCCTTTCAAATAGATACAGTCAACAAAGCGGTTAGCGTTTTGGGTATTGACGCTATCTATAATTTGGTTTTAGCCAGTGGTACCACAGAAGCACTCGGAAGATTAGATACCAGTGCAATCGACTTAGACAGGCATTGGCGCAACAGTATTAATGCAGCATTAATTTTTAAACGCTTCGCTAAACAAGCAAAGTTTAAAAATGCAGACAGCTTGTTTGTCGTTGGTTTACTGCATAACGTGGGCGAATTAATCGTTGCACAAGTTATGCCTGACTTAGCGGCTAAATGTCAAAGTTATACCGACAATATTTTACCGCATGATAAACAGCTAGAAATACTCGGATTTACCTATGCCGAATTAGGTTCTTCACTGTTTCAATACTGGAAACTGCCCAAGTTCATGGTTAATCTGACACTCAATCAACATATACCCGGTTATTCGACCGAGCAACAAATGATGCACCTAGCAACCCGCTTGGCGTTACTGAGTACACACCCAGATATGTATGTTCAAGAACAGTTACTAGAAGAAGACGTGATAAAAAAATTGGGATATTCACAAACCGAGATAGATGCAGCAATCGACTGGGCAAACATAGGCGCATTCAGCGTTTTTGCGATTGTAAACCCAGTCAGTAATTCAATTTATTAAGCGCTGCATCCGGTTTTATTAATCTATCAGGTTCTGTAGTCCGCGTTGATGCGGACATACTCATAGCTAAAATCACATGTCCATACGGTAATAGATTCTAAGCCACGATTTAACTTAACGGTTATATCAATCTCTGCTTCATTCATTACATTCTGACCATCAGACTCCTGATAACTCGCAGCACGTCCACCGTTTTCAGCAACTAAAGTGTCACCCAGATATAAAGCAATCGTGTTTGTATCCAAATCCTCTAAACTTTCGCATTCACGTGAAGCATAACCAATTGCCGCTAAAATTCTGCCCAGATTGGGATCAGATGCAAAAAATGCGGTTTTGACAAGCGGGCTTTTACCAATGGCAAAACCAACCGCCTTCGCTTCTTGTCGTGACAAGGCACCCTCAATGGTAATAGACATAAACTTAGTTGCGCCTTCACCATCTCTCACAATTGCCTGCGCCAAGCTTTGTGCAGATTTCAACAAGCTTTGATAAAACGCATCAAAACCTTCGTCTTCTTTAGAAGAAAAAGACACTCCACTTTTCCCACTTGCCATCACAATAAAAGAATCATTGGTCGAAGTATCACCGTCAACTGAAATACAGTTAAAAGACAAATCGCCGATTTCTCGCGTAATTTCATCTAACAAGGGCTGAGCAATACCGGCATCTGTTGCTAAATATCCGAGCATTGTCGCCATATTTGGATGGATCATACCAGCACCTTTAGAAATACCGGTTATCACCACATTTTTACCTGCAATATCTAAGGTTGAAGAAACTGCTTTGGGCGCAACATCAGTTGTCATAATAGCACGCGCAGCATCCGCCCAATTGTCCGCTTTTAAATTCTCTTTCGCCTTTGGTAAAGCAGCCAACAATTTATCCATTGGCAAATGTTCTAAAATAACGCCTGTCGAAAATGGCAAGACAGACTCGGCTGGAATATTAAATAACTCAGCAACAGACAAACAAGTCGAAACAGCATCTTGCATGCCTTTGTCACCTGTTCCTGCATTCGCGCAACCCGTATTAACCACTAAAGCCCGAATTGCTTGCCCATTTTTTAGATGTTTGCGGCATAAAGTAACAGGGGCTGCACAAAAACGGTTTTGGGTAAAAATTCCCGAAACCGTGCAACCTTCTTCCAGCTCAATCAACAAAACATCTTTGCGATTTGTTTTTTTAATTCCACCTTCAGCCCAACCTAAACGAATTCCGTTTACCGGTTGTAATGCAATAGATTCAATGGAGGGTAAGTTAACAGGCATGCGTATCTCAACATTAATTAATTTTAACGGATTTTAGCGGTAGCGACTTTTTGATGCAAAGATAAAACCGATAAAATTTCCTCAGTTGCTTTAAATTTAATCTAAAACCTTTTAGAATGATCGACCAACATTTACAAATTGATACGTTTCGTGAAAAATAACAACAAACCACTTACATTAAAAAAAGTCGCGGAAATATTAAACTGCTCAACCGCTACCATCTCAAATGCATTTAATCGGCCCGACCAGCTGTCTGCGGCGTTAAGGGAAAAAATATTAACTGAATGCAAACGCATTGGTTATCATGGCCCAAACTTAACGGCCCGCTCGTTGCGTAAAGGTGAATCTGGCGTGATCGCCGTATTACTGACAGACTCTTTGGCCTATCATTTCACCGATCCAGTCGCTAATCAGCTACTACAAGGCATTTCTGAAGTATTAGAGAAAAATAACAAACAACTACTTATGCTATCCAGTGCGACCAACGCACAACAAACCAGTGGAATTGAAGCACTGCCAGATGGTTTTATTGTTTATGGCTCGCAAGATCACAACCCACTTTTTGAGCGGGTCGTGCAGCAAGGAAAACCGATCATTACCATTGACTTTGATATCGATGAATACCCGTCTGTTAACATCGATAACCAGCAGGCCGCTTTTGATATTGCTAACCATGTGTTAGAAAAAAAACCTGAATCACCTGCAATATTGGGCTTAAGACTGATACACAGTGACCGCGTATGCCGCATAACCGATGACGAACTCTTTGACGAAAATGAATCAATCTCACGTCGCAGACTAGACGGCTATCTTAAAGCGGCCGAGCAACATAACTACCAGATAAAGTCGAATAGAATCTGGCATGTCCCCAAAAATACATACGAATTGGCAAAACAAGCGGCCCATGAAGCGCTTACCTCACACCCATTGCCCGATTGTTTAATCTGCATGAGTGACAATATTGCGTCAGCCGCGCTAAATATTGCCCGCGAGATGAATATTCGCGTACCTGAACAATTAAAAATAGTTGGATTTGACGATATTCCAGAAGCCTCCAGATTATCTCCCCCACTAACCACTATATGCCAGAAGAGTCGTGAAAAAGGTAAAACCGCCGCGTTAAAATTGATTCAAGGGAAACTCCAAGACAAAACAATCCTCCCGTCACAATTAGTCATCCGCTCTAGCAGTTAGCAATACGAGCGGAAGCTTTTCTATTTAATCGATTTAGTTCAAGCAGTTGTAAACAACAACTGATAAAGCAGGTTAATATTTAACATATTTTTTTCATATTCTACTTTACAAAGCGTAAATTGCTATCTATCATTAACACAACTTAATCGTTTAAGTTAGTTTATTTAACAAGACTAAATTGTGAGCTAAACTGATAAATGATTAACGCGATTAACCCTTAGTGCCTTTGGGTAATGTGTTCAATGGGAAGCTTTACTCGAATGCATTGCCCCTTTTTTACTTTTGGATAACTTATGACAACACCTACACACAACTTAACTTTAATAAAGTGGCTGACATTTATGATGTTTATGATGTTTGCTATGACGACAGATGCTGTTGGGGTTATTATCCCAGTCATCATCGAAGAATTTGATTTAAGCATGACAGCGGCTGGTGCATTTCACTATGCCCCTATGGCGGCCATTGCATTAAGTGGCATTTTATTGGGTTTTTTAGCCGACAAATTAGGCCGTAAAAAAACCATTATTATTGGCTTATGTGTTTTTGCCATTGCTTGTGGCTTATTTGCAATTGGCAACACATTTTCATTCTTCTTATTTCTACTCATCTTATCCGGTTTAGCCATTGGCATATTCAAAACTGGTGCATTGGCTTTAGTTGGTGATATTTCAAGATCCACCGGCGAGCATACACGCACCATGAATGCAGTAGAAGGTTTTTTTGGCGTTGGCGCAATCATAGGCCCGTTTATCGTAACTTACTTATTAACTGCCGGAATATCATGGAAATATCTTTACATTATTGCAGGGGTTATCTGCTCTGCGTTATGTATTATCGCAGCATTGGTGCAATACCCGCACACCCAGAAAAAAGCCGAAGAGCCAATTAACCTAAAGCGCACCATGAAAATGATGAACAATAAATTTGCATTGGGTTTTTCAACGGCAATCGCATTATACGTTGGTACCGAAGCGGCCATCTATGTGTGGATGCCAACTTTATTATCAAAATATGAAGGCTCAGCAGTCTGGCTAGCTACTTATGCCCTGACTATATTTTTTGTACTGCGCGCCAGTGGTCGCTTTTTAGCAGTCTGGATATTGAAAAAAATCAGTTGGGAAGTCGCTATGTTAACCTTTAGCGGTGCGATTTTTATCTGTTACCTATTCAGCATGATATTTGGTTTAGAAGTCGCAGTATATCTACTGCCTTTATCAGGCTTATTTATGTCGATGATCTATCCCACTTTAAATTCTAAAGGCATCAGTTGTTTTCACAAATCAGAGCATGGCGCGGTTGCTGGTGTGATTTTATTTTTTACGGCGGTCGCGGCGTCAGTCGGGCCTTTGGTCATGGGTGCATTTAGTGATTTGATGGGTGGTCATGCAAAATATGGTTTTTACATTGCGACGTTATTTGCAGCATTACTCTTTGTCGGCATGCTTTACAACTGGTTACGCAAACCGGCAGAAGCTATTTTACTTGCACAAGATTACAGTGAATACGAACACTAAAACTAGGCGGATATACCAATGAACCTTACATTAGAATGCAAACGTAGTTTAAATCGCATTTTGTCACGCGTAGATCTGAGTAAACTCAGTAAAAACGACTCGAAAATCTTTCATGAAAGATTAACGCAACACTTTCCGCGTTTATTTGAGCTTCTAGTGACAGTTTATAACGAACGCTATGATATGCACTACCAGTTAGAACAGTTAGTGCAGCAACTCGCAGACAGCTTTAAAGCGCGCCCGGCCGCGCAAAAGAAAAAAGACAAGCAACGCCTAAATAACCCACACTGGCATCAATCAGAAGATATGTTGGGGATGGCTTGTTACGTTGATTTAATTGCGGAAGATTTAGCCGATTTACAAACAAAAATCCCCTACTTTAAAGATTTGGGGATCACCTATTTACATTTAATGCCGCTCTACAAATCACCAGAAGGTGACAGCGACGGGGGTTATGCAGTATCAGATTACCGCTGCGTGAACCCCAAATTAGGTACGGTTCAAGAGCTGAATAACCTTGCTAAAGCGCTTGATAAAGCGGGTATCAGCTTGGTGTTAGATTTTGTATTTAATCATACCTCAGACGAACATGAGTGGGCGCTCAAAGCACGTGCCGGCGATGAAGATTTTGCCGAGTACTATTATTTATTTGAAGATAAATCAATTGTCGACGAATATGAAAAAACACTGCGAGAAATATTCCCACAAGTGCGCAGAGGCAGTTTCACCTACCTTGAAGACAGTAAAAAATGGGTTTGGACGACATTTAACAGTTTCCAGTGGGACTTAAATTATTCGAACCCAACCGTATTTACTGCCATTGTCGGTGAAATGTTATTTTTAGCCAATTTAGGGTGTGATGCCTTGCGTTTAGACGCACTTGCGTTTATCTGGAAAGAAATGGGCACCACATGTGAAAACCAACCGAAAGCACATAAATTAATACAAGCATTTAATGCCTGCTTGCAAATAGCGGCACCTGCGGTTGTGTTTAAATCAGAAGCAATCGTGCACCCCGACGAAGTAGTTAAATACATCGCACCAGAAGAATGCCAACTTTCATACAACCCGTTAACCATGGCGTTAATTTGGAATAGTTTGGCAACACGTAAAACGCGTTTAATTACACAATCATTATCGCACCGCTTTGCCATCAATCCAGATTGCACATGGGTCAATTATGCCCGTTGTCACGACGATATCGGCTGGACATTTGACGATGGTGACGCAGGCATCTTAGGGATCAATGGTTACGACCATCGACTCTTCTTAAACAAATTTTTTACCGGACAGTTTGAAGGTAGCTACGCAACCGGTATGGGATTTCAGTTTAATCCTGAAAATGGTGATTGTCGTGTATGTGGCTCGTTAGCGTCATTGGCTGGTTTAGAGCAAGCTTTAGAGCAACAAGACCCGCACTTGCTAGAAATGTCGATTGGTAGAATACTCTTAATTCACAGCATTTTATTAAGTATCGGTGGCATCCCTCTACTCTATGCCGGCGATGAGTTAGGTATGTTAAATGATTACAGCTTTTTGCAAGACGATCATAAAAAGCATGATTCTCGCTGGGTGAATCGTCCCGCCATTAGCAATGAAGATGTTGTACTAGCTCATACACCCGGCACAGTGCAAAACCGTATCAATCAAGGTATCAGGCACTTAATTAAAATACGTAAAACCCATCCGGTGTTAGGTCGCGCAAAAACGCAAGTTATTCATACCGGTAGTGATCACTTGTTTGGTTATCAGCGCATCCATGAAAATGGCGACAAATTGCTGGTATTGTGTAACTTCAGCGAAAACGAACAAACAGCTCACGCCAGTGTATTTGAACACCTATTACCTGCTTCTCAAGCGTATGACTTAATCAACGATGAAATTATTACGTTTGATTTTAATCTGGGCAAAACACTCACCGCATATCAAGTGAGTTGGTTGTATGTTAAAGCTCAATAAAGAAGAGTAAAGAAGATTAAAGAAGCGTAAAGAAGATTAAAGAAGAGTAAAAGTGATGTCAGAATATTATGCAGCGATTGAAGCCGGCGGCACAAAATTCAACTGTGCCCTGATGAACAGCAATAGAGAAATTATTGAGCTAACACGTATCGCCACCACAACACCACAAGAAACAATATCTCAGGTGTTGGCTTTTTATCGCCCGTTGCAGGCCCTGTACAAGATTAAATCGCTTGGCTTGGCAAGCTTTGGCCCGATGGATTTAAATGCGAATTCAGGCAACTATGGGGGCATAGCGAAAACCCCAAAACCAAGCTGGTCATACACGCCATTATCTCAAAAGCTGAATGCCGAGTTGGGTTTACCGGTTTTTTTTGATACTGATGTAAATGGCGCGATACTGGCTGAGTATCTATGGGGCAAAGCGCAAAACAGCAAAGTAGCAGTTTACGTGACGATAGGGACAGGTGTAGGCGGTGGTATCATTGTGAATGGTCATATTTTAAACGGCTTACATCATCCAGAAATGGGCCATATGTTGCTACCAACAAAAGAGGATAACAACGGCCACTGCCCTTTTCACGGCAATTGTTTAGAGGGGCTAGCGGCTGGGCCTTCAATCCAGAAAACATGGCAAGAAAAAGCTGAGAATCTAGCGGATGATCATCCAGCCTGGCAACAACAAGTAGATCACATCGCGGCTTTTTGCCACAACCTGATTGTCACTTTAGGGCCGGAGAAAATCATTTTAGGGGGTGGTGTATTACAAAAGCCCGGCTTATTAGAAAAAATCGCGCCGCAATGCGAAGAAAAGTTAAACCAATATTTAACTTTACCACAAACCTTAGACGAGATAATTGTCGCCCCGGGATTAGGCGACAAATCGGGATTGTACGGCGCGCTAGCACTCGCCATGGGGCATGGTTCACACCAGATTAACCGTTAACGTGAACGATAAAAAATTTATTTTATGACCCATGGTTGGATAAATTTAGCGGTCGCCAGCGGAATACTAAAATCAGTATGTACTAATAAACCGGTTTTAGTATTTCGTTCAAACACCTCGATATTGCCACTGCGCAAATTGGCAACCAACAAATAGTTTTCTTCTAGATTAAAATTAAAATCTCTCGGCCAGTCGCCTGCTGTACTGATGCTTTGAATCATTTCGACTTTACCGTTAGGCTGCGTTTTGAAAACAGCAATCGAATTTTCACCGCGGTTACTGACATAGACAAAACGTCCGTCACTTGAAAGCCGAATGGCAGCTGAACTTGTTGGTTTATCCGATTGCAAAGTACCCACACGCTGAATCTGTTTAAGGGCGCCCGATTTTAAATCTTGCTGGTAAACAACTAGAGTATTTGACAGCTCATTCAATAAATAGGCAAAGTTACGGGTTGGATGAAAAGCCAAATGTCTAGGACCGTCGCCTGCCTGCAATTTAGCAGCCGTGCTGACTAACCATTCACCATCTTGTTGCTGATACTGTTTAACTTCATCTATACCTAAATCAACGGCATACAAAAACTTTCCATCCGGCGACCACCCCATCCAATGCGGATGAGGCGCTTCTTGTCTTTGATGTACGCTTTTACCACTATTACCACTATGTTTAAAACGCGTTACTTCGGTCAATTTTCGGTTATCTGCATTGTAATCCAGCAACAAAGTATGAGGCGAAACGTAATTCGCTATACTCACCAATCCGCTTTGTTCGTTATAACTAATATGGCAAGGGTAATCGCCTAATCCAGTCAGCGAAGTAACAGCTTGCCAACCATTCTGTTGATTTTGATAGTTAAAAACAAACGCGCCTGAGTTTGCCTCTTCGTTAACGGCAAATAAAGTTCTACCATCTTCAGATAAAGTGATATAAGAGGGGTCTTGTGTGTCAATGACGCGCTTTAAACTATATTGCTGCTTTTCAAATGAGTCTATCTGCAAATGATAAACACCACTTTTATCCGGCTTAGCATCAGCCCCAATAATAAACTGAGCAGATTGCGCATAAACATTGGGTAAAGACAAAACGATCCCGGCAGCTGTTAACAATCGAGTTAAAATAGATTTGTGCGTGCGTACTGTAGATTGCATAAAATTTATATATCCTTTTTACAATTAAACTCAAAATAATGTTATTAAAATTATTATATGTGCAGTGAAATTAACGCATAAAGCGTTTACAAGATCCAACTAAAATCACCCTAACTGAACGAAAATTTGTTTTGTATTTAAAATATTCAAATTTATATTAAACAACTAAAAATCGAAGCTTGCAGTCTTAATTGAGCCAGTTTAAAGTTAGTGAAAATTTACAACTACGGAAAATCAATAATGAAAAATACTATCCTAGTCACGGCTCTATTTGCAGCTTTATCTCTTACGGCATGCAGCAAACCTGAACCTTTACATGACTCAATGGAGTCAATGGAAGATTCTTACAAATCATTGAAAAAAGCAGAAACATTAGAAGATAAAAAGCAGCTGGTAGCTGACTTTGAAAAGTATCTACTCATTGCCAAAGAACAAAAAGTACGCCCAGAAGATCAAAAAACATTTGATGAAGGCATCGAAAAACTGAGCCAAGAAGTACAAGCATTAAAACTGCAATTAGAACAAGGCAATATCGAAAACATTAAACCACAATTAAAAAGACTACATGATTTAGAAGAAGAATATCATGAGTTATTAGGTGTTGAAGAATAATACACATAATTAACAAAAGGGTGGCAGTAACCTACTACCGCCCTTTTACTGTTAACAATAAAAATTGGCATTATCTTCGACCGTCCGTCCCCACACCGCTCATTTGTTCACATAATTGCAAAATCAATCATCATAAATAGTATAAAAACGTCTAGCTTTCACACCTAGCGTAAGATTATCAAATTTCATACAAAAACAATAAAATTTGATACTTGTTGCATTTTTCTCCGACCTCTAAACTGACCTCATTCGTAACAAAGTACTTTACATTTGTTTCACAATTTTAAGGTTCGTTTATAGATTATGTATTTTTTAGGCTTAGATATAGGCAGCTCTTCTAGCAAAGTGTCTGTCTTGGATGCTAAAACAGGCAAAAGCTTGGCATCAACACATTATCCAAAAACCGAATTAGCAATTGATGCGCCACAAGCGGGCTTTGCAGAGCAAGCACCGGACACCTGGTGGTCTTGCATTAAATCAGCCTGTCACGAACTGTTTAGTCGTGACGATATCGATGCACAAAAAATAGAAGCCATCGGTATCTCATATCAAATGCATGGTTTAGTCTGCGTTGATAAAAATCAAAACATTGTTCGCCCTGCCATTATCTGGTGTGACAGCCGCGCGGTTGAAATTGGTCAAAAAGCGTTTGAATCGATCGGTGAAGACACATGTTTGGCCGAACTATTGAACTCACCGGGTAACTTTACGGCATCAAAACTAAAGTGGGTTAAAGACAACCAACCAGAGTTATTTTCACAAATAGACAAAATAATGTTGCCTGGCGACTATATCGCAATGAAATTAACAGGGGAAACAACCACAACCTCTTCCGGTTTAAGTGAAGGCATTTTATGGGACTTCAAAAACGGCGAAATCTCACAAACCCTTTTGTCTCATTATGGTTTCGACGCTTCGTTAATCCCAACATTAGTCCCAAGTTTTGGTATTCAGGGTGAAGTTTGTAAAAACGCCGCCGCAGAATTAGGCATTCGTCAAGGCGTTAAAGTGACCTATCGCGGTGGTGATCAACCCAATAATGCAATGTCATTAAACGTGATGGAACCCGGCGAAGTCGCGGCAACAGCCGGTACATCAGGTGTTATATACGCAGTAACCGACAAAAACGTTTATGACCAACATTCGCGTGTTAATACCTTTCAGCACGTATCCGACACCGCTGAAAATAAAAGAAATGGCGTATTGTTATGTGTAAATGGCACCGGCCGATTATACAGCTGGGTACGTGGCTTACTGAATACACAGGGCGAAAACATCAGTTACCCAACCCTGAATCAATTAGCAGACCAGGTCAATATTGGCTCAGATGGATTAGTAATGCATCCGTTTGGCAATGGCGCAGAGCGCGTTTTACAAAACCAAAATATTGGCGGCCATATGCGCGGTATTGATTTTAACCGCCACCAATTAGGCCACATTGTTCGCTCTGCTCAAGAAGGTATCGTGTTTGCACTGAAATATGGTTTCGACGTACTTAAAGACATGGGCGTCAGCAGCCAAGTGATTAGAGCCGGTAAAGGCAACATGTTCTTAAGCCCAATTTTTGTAGAAGCCTTTGTCAATAGCTGCCAAGCAGACGTTGAATTATACGACACGGATGGCGCAGAAGGTGCAGCTCGCGGTGCGGGATACGGTTTGGGGTATTTTACCAGCCGTGCAGAAATGTTTAACGGATTAACTCTATTAGAACACTTCGCACCAGAGGCGGAAAAAATAGACGCGTACGCACAGGCATACGAAAACTGGAAAAAATATTTAGATTTATAAACAAATCGATTCAGCTATATCAATAACGAGGTGAAGCTATGAGCGTAGTATTAGGTGATAAAGAATTTTTCCCAACAGTTGGAAAAATTGAATTTGAAGGTCGTGATTCAGACAATCCATTTGCATTTAAATGGTACGATGAAAACCGTGTAGTTGCTGGTAAAACCATGAAAGAATGGTTACGTTTTTCAGGTTGTTACTGGCACACATTTTGTGGACAAGGCCACGACCCGTTTGGCCCAGGCCCACAACGTTTTGCATGGAACAACTATGCGGACGCAAAAGGCCGTGCAACAGCTAAAATGGATGCCGCTTTTGAGTTTTTCACAAAGATGGGCTTAGGTTATTACTGTTTCCACGACACTGACTTAATTGATGAAGAAGATTCGAGCGTTGAAGAATTCGGTGCTAAATTAGACTTCATCACAGATTACGCAAAAGCCAAACAACAAGCGTCAGGTGTTAAACTGTTATGGGGCACAGCAAACTTATTCTCTAATCCAAGATACATGAATGGTGCGGGTACAAATCCACACTTCCCTACTTTGGCTCGTGCCGGCGCTCAGCTTAAATTAGCAATTGATTCAACCATTAAATTAAATGGCGAGAATTATGTATTCTGGGGTGGCCGTGAAGGTTATATCTCACTGTTAAACACCAACATGAAACAAGAGTTAGATAACTTTGCAGCATGGTTACACACGGCCAAAGATTACGCTCGCAAAAACGGTTTTACCGGTAACTTTTTCATTGAGCCAAAGCCAATGGAACCTACAAAACACCAGTACGACTTTGACACAGCAACCGTTGCCGGCTTTCTAAACAAATATGGTTTGCAAGATGACTTTAAAGTAAATATTGAAGTAAACCACGCAACATTAGCAAACCATACCTTCCAGCACGAATTGCAAGTTGCAGCCGACAACAACATGTTAGGTTCAATTGATGCAAACCGTGGTGACTATCAAAACGCATGGGATACAGACCAATTCCCGAACAACATTAACGAAGCAGTAGAAGCCATGTTAGTGTTTGTTGAAGCTGGCGGTTTACAAGGTGGTGGTGTTAACTTTGACGCTAAAACGCGCCGTGAATCAACAGACATGGAAGACATCTTCTTAGGCCATATTGGTGGTATGGATACATTTGCCCGCGGTTTAATTATTGCAGATGAGATTTTAACAAAATCTAATTATAAAGCGTTACGTGCACAACGTTACGAAACGTTCCAATCTGGCAAAGGCCAACAATTTGCAGAAGGCAAAATGACATTAGAAGAACTGGCTGAAATTGGCACAGCTGTCGGCGAGCCAGAACAAATTTCGGGTAAACAAGAATTGTTCGAAAACATCATTAATCGATATATCTAACGATTCGTCGAGCATCGTTAAAACGAGTTAAACATCTCCATGTGTGTAAGCGCCAGCAAAAGGATCTGCTGGCGTTTTTTTAAATTCCATAACGATTTAGTATATTCGCGATAATAAAACCTATCTATGTGATCTGATCCGCTAACTCTGGACACTTAAATAGGCATAATTTTTCAATTCAAAATTCTCTGGGCTTAAATAGCCGAGTGAACTATGCCTTCTCGTTTTGTTATAATTATTGTTTCAGTTTTTTTCGGTCCATGATTGGCTCGTACTGAATAGCTTCAACCTTCAGTGAATGGAAGAAACGCTCTGCAATGGCGTTCTCCCAGCAGCAAACTTTGCGGCTCATGCTTTGGGTTAGCTGATGTTTTGCTGGTCATTTTTATACCTTTAAGATTTCGCTAATTGTAAGCTATAAATCTCTACAGTTGTATTAGACCATTACAGTAAATTTTGTTTACTTAAAACCCAAGAACCTTATAAACCCCCTTAGGATTCACCTCAAAACATGCACACATATATTCGCAATAATCTTCAACTGTGTTTACCACAACATCACCAGATTGAAGCTTTTTGCGCATAGATTTATCTGCAACATCTTGAAGATCATAATTAATTTTATCAAATTCATTATCTTTAAAATCAGAGACAAAACTGGCTTGAAGCTCACCATCAAACCGATCTTTAAGATTCAAACTTTCGACTGGAATGGAAAATATTTTTGCAATACGTTTTTTCGCTTGATCAAAAATTTCTTGCTTTGTCACATCATAAAAAGCCATCATCAATCTCCATCGTCACTCTGAAAAGTCGTAGCATTTACCGCTGCGCGACCAATAACCCCCCAGTTATAAAACCCTTCAAAAATAAGTAAGCCTGTTGCTGCCGTACCTAAAGCGACACCTCCGGCAGTCCTGCCCAACTCTCTTAAAGCACGATTTCCCGTCCGACCAGACCAACGACTAAGCTGACCGGTATAAGGATTTAACTTATTTTTGGGAACACCCAACCCTCTTAATTCGGCTGGTGTTTTCGGCATTGTTCCAACACCAAGGGTTGTGGCAAGAGTGCCTAGGACAGCAGTAATATCGAATCGTCTGTCTCTGATTTCATTTGCAAACTGATCGAAGTTAAAATTAACCCCTCCTTCTTGACCATCAGAACCGTGATCTTGCCCCTCTTGTGCATGCAACTGTTCTTCACCATTAGAGCCGTAATTATGGTTGTTATCCGCGCCTTCCAGCATTTCAGCTTCATCGTTGCGCATATTTTCTAATTCGTTATCCATTTCTCTCGTGTCTTGGCATGATTGGTCACAACCAGAAGATGTAACCTCATAATGGTCTGGCCCTATTTGATCCATTTCATATCCACTTGAGTCTGTATATCTTAACGGGTTATTCATCACATATGAATACCGGTTGTAGCTCTGTGAGTTTGTTGGTACTTGAATGAATATATCGGCACTTAGAAAGCGACCCGTTGTTGGATCATAAACACGCCCATTCATATGTATTAGCCCGTTAGCATCCAGCATTTCATGGCCTGTATATCCTCTTGCTGTTGACAAACAACACAAAATTAAATGCTTTACGTTAACAAGCTAAATTGCTCACAACGCGCTTTTAATGTGTTTAATAACAAACTGAATTCGATTGGCAAGGTGGTGTTTTTTATTTAGTGTTAAATACAAGGTTTCATAAACCGGATGTTTTAGTGGCTGAATACAGATTGACTCAGCTTGATTAAAGGCGGCTACGGCATGCGCTGGCAATACGGTAAAACCTAGCCCCCTGCTGACCGGCTCTAGTATCAACCCAATCTGATTCGAAAAACCGCTATGTTTAAACTGCTGAATACTTTGAAACTCACTAAAATTTTCACCGAGTAACAATTTTGCATGATGCGCACCATCTGGGTGATCAATAAATCCAAGATCTAACAATGTTTGCCAGCTTAATGGTTGCGCACTTTTTGGCGTAACCAAAAGTAATGGCTCTTTGCCAATAGCCTGACAATCCAAATTGTCAAAATCTGAAACCTGCGTCATTAAACCAATATCACAGTGATTTTCAGCAACGGCCCGTTCAATATCACCATTTGGCGAAAAACGATATTCAATAAACAACTCTGGGTTGTTTTGCTGAAGCGACAGTAAATCCGGATACAACCTAAGCCCTACACTGCCAGGTGAGCTGACTTTTACGCGCCCTTGATTAAATGGGTCGGTGTTAACCTTGTCGGCTAGATTGTCTAGTGCATTTAATATTGGCTTTGCCTGCTCATACAAGCGCTTGCCTGATTCAGTTAAATAAAATGATTTCCCTTCTCTAACCAACAATGCTGTGCCTAATGCTTCTTCAAGCTTTTTAATATGCTGGCTGACGCCCGATTGCGTCATATAAAGCTTTTCGGCCGTGCGTGTAAAGTGTTGCTCTTTTACTAAAGTACAAAAACTTTTCAGAAAAACCGGATTTACCATTACATAAAATTCTTATTTTTATAAATTTTAATAATTTTATATTATCACTTATCTTCTGTAATCTCACTGCTGTCATCGTTAAAAACTAACGTGCCTTCATAGAGGAGAATATAATGAGTACAGTTTATCCAAGAAATTTTTCGCATATTGGTATCTCAGTGCCCGACCTAGAAAAAGCAGTTGAGTTTTATACTCAGGTATTAGGCTGGTACTTAATTATGAAACCCACAGAAATTACTGAAGACACCAGTGCCATTGGTGTTATGTGTACCGACGTGTTTGGTGCCGGTTGGGAAAAATTTAGAATAGCGCATTTGTCTACTGGCGACAGAATTGGTGTAGAACTATTTGAATTTAAAAACCAAACCAACCCAGAAGATAACTTTGAATATTGGAAAACCGGTATTTTTCATTTCTGTGTGCAAGATCCCGATGTAGAAGGTTTGGCCGAGCGTATTGTAGCTGCTGGCGGTAAAAAACGTATGCCAGAGCCTAGGTATTATTACCCTGGGGAAAAGCCGTACCGCATGATTTATATGGAAGACCCATTCGGCAATATTTTAGAAATATACAGCCACAGCTATGAGCTTATCTATAGCGCAGGCGCATACGGTGGTTAATCGTTAAAATAAGCCACTAAAAAGTCGATAAAAACACGCACCCTGACAGGTAAATATTGTGTTGCTGGATAACAAGCATAGGCATTTCTTGAACCGACAGAGTAGTCTTTTAAAACATGTACTAGCTTGTTATCTTTTAAATCTTGGTCACAAATAAAATTAGGGCTTATGGTTATACCTTTGCCATTAATGGCTAATTGATTCAAAAAGTCGCCATTGTTGGCAACAAACGCATTTTGCATACGAACACTGTGAGCTTGCCCTTGTTGGTCAGTTAAATTTAGATTTTGTGTCGCCAATGTATACTTTAATAATTTATGCTGCATTAAATCATCAGGCGATTTGGGCTCACCGTGTTTTTTTAAATACTGCGGACTGGCAACCAGCTTTAGTTCTACCGGAAATAATTTTCTGGCACGCATGCTAGAGTCTTTAAGCTCGCCAATACGCACCGCCAAATCAAACCCTTGCGCGACTAAATCTACAAAGTGGTCCGCCAGTTCCAACTCAACTTTTATTTTTGGATATAACTGATTAAATTCAGAAATTAAATCCGGAAAAAACTTCAATCCAAAAGACAAAGGCACTGAGATCCTCAATGTGCCGGTTACAGATACCTGCTCTTGAGTAATCAAGCTTTGTAACTCTTCCGTTGCATCAAGTAAGCGTGTGGCATGTTCATAACAACGCATACCGGCTTCGGTTAAACTCGATTTTCGTGTGGTACGGTTAATTAGCTTTGTGCCTAACCTTGCTTCTAAATCACTTAATCTTCTGCTGACAGCCGATTTAGCAATGCCGCTTTGTTCGGCAACTTTGCCAATTCCACCCGCTTCAACAATACGTACAAAGTTTTCCAGTTCTTCTAATTGTCCCATTGTAATCTCTCTTTTATTGTTCCGATTTTAAGAACAGTTATTTCAAATAATAGAGGTTTATTCCACCATCAGCAACAGATAATATTTCAACCGTTGACACATCAACAACTCACTTAAATAAACGAAATGGAGAATATTATGCAATCTTTAAATCAATTCGCTGCACCTTTGGGCCGTGTTCTTTTATCCGCAATTTTTATTTTATCAGGTATTAGTAAAATATCTGGATACGAACAAACACAAGGCTACATGGAAATGTTTGGACTGAGTGGCGCACTACTCCCCTTGGTTATCGCATTAGAGGTTATCGGCGGTTTAGCTGTTCTACTAGGCTGGAAAATAAAATGGGTTGCGCCAGCATTAGCTGGATTCACACTGGTTGCCGCCATTGTTTTTCACGCCGATTTTAGTGACCAAATGCAAATGATTATGTTTATGAAAAATTTATCCATTGCGGGTGCATTAATTTTTATGTTTGCAAGTGGTGCGGGTCGTTTTTCACTTGATAATAAAAGCACTAAAGTTTAATGATTAAATCTTTATCATTTAATTAAAACTGAACCCTTAGTCAATGTTAACCAAGCGAGCATGATTTTGAATACATTAAACGCCAATCAAAACAAGCAGCAAGGCGTTTTATTTGTTTCCCATGGCGGTGGTCCCCTGCCGCTGCTGGGACACCCCAGCCATTGGGATATGTTAGATACATTCAGACAAATAAAACAACAGCTGACGAAACCCAAAAATATTTTATTGCTGAGTGCACATTGGGAGTCAGATTGTTTTGAAATTCAAAACAATGAAAATCCCGCGTTAATTTACGATTATTCTGGTTTTGCCGACGAGGCTTATCAAATTAGCTACCCAGCAGCAGGCGATACTGAGCTTGCGCAACAAGTTAAATCTCAGTTAGATAAAGCCGGTCTGCCTACTCGCTACAATGCCTCAAGAGGTTATGATCACGGTATGTTTGTACCGCTCAAATTATTATGGCCAGAGGCTGACGTGCCAGTTGTGCAAGTTTCGTTGCAGCAGCATCTAAATCCACAGCAACATATAAAGCTGGGCGAATCACTAAAGGTGCTACGTGAACAAGGTACCTTGATTATTGGCTCTGGCTTTAGTTTTCACAACTTGAATGTATTTATGCGCAATAACAACATGCTCACGCAGCAAGCAGATGCATTCCACCACTGGTTAGACCGAAGAATGAGCAGCAATGACTGGGATTACCAACAAGCGAAGTCAGATTTAATTGACTGGCAGCAAGCGCCTTCGGCACAATTTAATCATCCCAGAGAAGAGCATTTACTGCCTCTACACGTGTGTTTTGGTGCTGCTCAAACACCTGCAGACCAAGTGTTTAGATTTACGTTAAACAATTGGCCAGCTCGCTGTTATTTGTGGCGTTAAGATATCTAAACTCAAATTTAATTATGTACATTTAACCACAACTCTTTGCGTTCAAGTGGTGTTTGCGGCGTTAAATTTGGGTTTGAAATACGAATAACGGTGCGCTGTGAAAGCTGCGCGCGTGCTAATGCATTTTTAATATGTGGCGCTTGATAGAATAATTTATCAAAACTACCATCGGCAATTGCGTTTTCAAGGCCCTGCTCTATTAATTGCTGTAATGCTTTGTTATCCCGGCTCACAAAAAAATACATAGCCATGGGATAAATTAATAATATATTTTCTTCAACGGTTAACCCCAGCGCTTTGCGCTTAATCACTTCATCCCATGGTTCATGCACAGCCAATGGAAAATAGTCGAACCGGCCGCCTTCTAACATATAAAATAAACTTTCTTTTTTGACGGGTGCTACAACAGGTAAACCTGAATTTTTGAGAATGACTGTATCTCCCCAAAATCGCCCTTGCCCCGCGGTAAAAGCTTGTAAATCTTGCAGTGTTTTAACCTTAGAAAACTCAGGCTGTTGCTCAGGTTTAATAATAAAAAGTCGATGTCCTTGTAAACCTTTCATTAAAGGGATCCTGATTGGATAAAGCGTTTCCTCATATTCGGGCTGCGTGCCTGCCCACATAATAGATAGCTCACCCGTTTGTATTCTTTCTACCTGCTGATGTTGGTTAAATATCTGGTCAGATTCTACAATTTTATATGTAGATTCTATATCTGCTTTTTCTATCGCCAGTTGTATCAACTCAACAAAATAACGACTTTTACTATCGCCCACTTTTGTGTGGTGAATCTGCTGGGCATTCGCACCCGCGACCACAAAAAACAAACAAATTAGATATTTCATACTGACCTCTCAACCGGTTACAAAAAATAAACATCCCTGTCAAAAGGGTAAAAACAGTTACTTATCTTCAATTACTGCAGCTAACTCAGCGGTTTTTTGCTTCAATAATTCAGCATCAGCTCGGGTTTCAACATTTAAACGTAATAAGGGCTCAGTGTTTGAAGCGCGTACATTAAAGCGCCAGTTTTCAAACTCCATACTGATGCCATCAATCGTGTCGACTTTAATCGCCTGCTGTTGGTAACATCGGCTAATTTTATCCAGCACATTTTGCACATCCGACACCGTAAAATTACGCTCACCACTGCAAGGAAATTCAGCTTGTTGTTGGGCAACTAATTGCGATAATGAACGGTCAGATTGGGATAAATATTCAACCAATATTAACCAAGGAATATTGCCATTATCGCAGTACGCAAAATCTCTAAAATAGTGATGCGCACTCATTTCTCCGCCATACAAAGCGTCTTTTTCGCGCATGGTTTGTTTTATAAACGCATGCCCTGTTTTACTCACATGCGCCTGACCACCGCTATTTTTAACAACCTCTAATGTATTCCAATATAATCTGGGATCATAAACGATATTTTGTTTTGGCTGCTTCTCAAGCATAGCCGCGGCTAACAAAGCCACCATATAATACCCTTCGACAAAGTTACCGGTTTCATCAAAGAAAAAACAACGATCAAAGTCGCCATCCCAAGCAATCCCTAGGTTCGCTTTGTGATCAATTACCGCTTGCGCTGTAATCTGGCGGTTTTCTGGCAATAATGGATTCGGCACACCTTGTGGAAAATGGCCATTCGCATCATGTTGTAATTTAATAAATTCAAAAGGTAATGCATCTTCTAACAAGTCGATGATTGCGCCTGCGCCACCATTACCAGCATTAACAACCACTTTGAGTGGTTTTAATACTTCAATATTGATATACGACAATAAATGCGCTTTGTAATTTTCGGCTATCGAAATATATTCTACATTTCCTTTTTTGCTAACGGTTGGATAAGTGCGCGATTCAGCTAAATATTTGATGTTAGCTAACTGTGTTTCAGTTATTGGCTGCGCATTTTTTTTGACAAATTTCATGCCATTATATTCTTTAGGATTATGGCTGGCGGTAACACAAATTCCGCCGTCTATATCCAGCGTTTGGGCAGCAAAATAGATTTCTTCTGTGCCACACTGTCCAATATGTACTACGTCACAGCCTTGATCATTCAACCCTTTAATCAGTGCTTCGGTTATTTCCGGCCCCGTTAAACGAATATCATGACCCACTGCTACTTTTTTTGCCGCGAGTTCGCTCGCATAGGCGCGCCCTATTTCATAAGCGATTAAAGTATTCAGTTGTTGAGGCACTTTGCCGCGTACGTCGTATGTTTTAAAACAACTGGTTTGCATCATCATTAACTCCAAATTTATCCTATAACCACAAATGTAACCGGTTTTACTTATTTCTGCAAGAACTGATGAGCGCATCCAATCTGGTTACAGATCTTTAATGATATTGGCAAAAATATGAATGCACTGAGATACAAACCAGATGTTAAGGCTTGAATGCTACTCGGGGTTATATGAGAACCAATTAAAGTTCCACCCACCGGTATTTGCTTTAATACCTAAATTATGAGTACCAGCAGACAAATACAAAGTGGTATAAACTGTAGTCCAAGTTTGCCACCCTCCAGTTGCAGGCACGTTAACTGTGCCTAGCACACTGCCGCCTCCAGCTTGCTCTAATTGCAATTGACCACCACTAGGACTAGCAACTCTAAAACCAAAAACATAATTACCACTTTGACTAATTTGTATATTGTTATAAGTCATCCAATCCCATGTATCAATTGACCCCACACTATAACCGCCTGAAGTGTCATTTGTAGAGCCAACAATAACACCATTCATATTTGAGTAGTCTTCAGCCTGAACATAAGTAGCTTGTTGAGGGGGATTTTGTGGAAATTGGTAACCAAGCCATCCAGGCATTTCATTAAGCACCAATACCCTGTCTGACCAATATACCTGCTGAATTTTGCTATTAGTGTTATGTTGAAAGGTTAATTCAGACCACGGCATAAAAAACGTCCATTGAGATTGTTGCGCAAGTAAAGCTGGCATTGGAATATCATCACATTCACTAATCCCTATTGGTTTACCTGCAGCTTTATTTAAAATGGCATTGTATTTCGCAGTTGTGTATCCCTGCCCATCACTCCAATACATATCCATAGTTAACACATCCCAATTGTTATAGCCTGGGTCATAGCTATTCAAGTCATTTGCCATATTACTGAAATCTTGAACATTCCATAACCAAACAATGTTGGTTAAACCTTTTTGGTTTAATAAATAATCGCGAGTGATTTGATACAAGCGTGCAGAACCATTTGAGCCAGGTCTTCCCCCCACCAAAACATACCTTGGTTCATTTCATGTAATGGTCGGAATAACACCTCTACACCAGCATCTTTCATTTGCTGAATATAATAAGCAACATCGTCCATCATTGATTTCCAGTTACTATTTATTGCAGTTCCATCTGTGATTAACTGATTCCATTCCCAATCCGACATAGCACTCAAAACGCCATTTGAGTCCCACTGACAAGGTGATTGTTTGGCTGGATTACAGGCGTGCCACATTAAGTGGATCATTGCCCCGTTATTCCACTCGTTTATTACTTGATTTGTGATGGTTTGACGATGGGCTATTTCATTCGGCTCAAACTGAAAATCAGTGCTATACATACCTGGCCATTGACCCGTGACAGCATTTAAATCACGACTATATTTATTAGGGTCTGAATTGGGTTGCCTATTATGCATTGCCCCAATTGTTTTAGTGCCTTTAATGGAATATAAAAAATCTAAAGTTTCCAACGCATAACTGTTCGCCGACATCATCAGCGCGCTTGAAACAAGTCCTGCTTGAACGAACTTATAAAAGTTAGTAAGTCTAGTTTTTGTGTAGTGCATAAGTGTACCTTTTATAGGCCGAGTAAAATACCGGTTACATAAATTAATTGTGTGCAATTGTATGTAACCGGTGGAGTAAAAACTAATTGATATTTTAATCCTTTGATAAAATGATGTTATCTATTTGAAAGACAGCACCTTTTTGGTTTGCTCCCCATTGAGGAAAAACAACCAATGGTGAATTTACCGAGTCTAATTGTAACGGACTGCCGTTATTCTCTAGAGCAAGCAAATCGTCTATTTTAAAGGTGTAGTGCTGCCACATACCAACCGATGGCATGACCCCTTCAACACTTGCATCTAATCGAACATCACCCGTACCACATGGCCAGCCACAATCCATTTTCATAAACCAGTTACCGTCTATACCTTCGGGCTCTGTAACAACCAGCAAATCAAACGATAACGTCCCACCAGTATAAGCACTAAAGTCTAAAGGAGACAAAGAACTAAACTCACTAACCACTTCAATGCCGACATACTCATGCTGAATAACTTTGCCATATTGAGCATCTTCAGCATCTACCACAGTTTCAGTGATTGCAGCAACAGACTTTTCAGGTAATTTCCAATCTGTTATGTCATCCGCAAAAATTATCGTATCTGCAATGGGGGCTTCAGGCGCAGGATTAACTACAATGTTGTCAATTCTAAACACAGTATCTTTCTGATTAGCGCCCCACTCTGGGAAAATTACTAAAGGAGAAGAAACTGAATCAATTTGTAATGGATTACCGTTATTTTCTAACGCTATTAAATCATCAATATTAAAAGTATAGTGTTGCCACTGGCCAACAGTCGGCGCAACACCTTCAACACTAGAAGTTAACGGCACGTCACCAGTACCGCAAGGCCAGCCACAATCTATTTTCATAAACCAGTTACCATCAATTGCAGTTGGCTCGTTTACTACTTTTAAATCGAATTCAAGTGTTCCACCAACATATCCAGACAAATCAACAGCGGTATCTGAACGAAATTCACTAACTGTTTCAATACCAACATAAGTGTGCTCAACAACATTGCCATAATTTTCGTCTTCAATTACAACAGCTTCAGTAATATTGGCATTTGTAGAAGGTAGCTTCCAATTGGTCAACTCTTCATTAAATATTACCAGAGGTTCAACTGTTTGCGCGCCTGAAGATGGGACTTCGTATACGGTCTTGTTTCCATCCGTCC
The DNA here is from genome assembly GCF_007289895.1 of Catenovulum sediminis. Lineage (GTDB taxonomy): Bacteria > Pseudomonadota > Gammaproteobacteria > Enterobacterales > Alteromonadaceae > Catenovulum > Catenovulum sediminis. The sequence continues at coordinate 202,185 of NZ_CP041660.1, forward strand.
ACCCTGGCATGTCGTCCAGTTTGACAACATTATCTGCATTATAAAGCTCACGGATGTTTGCCTTAGAATTATGCTCAAACGTTAACTCAGCCCAACTCATGACAAAAGCCCATAAAGGCTGTTCTAACAATAACTCCGGCGATGGGAGTGTTTGTACCTCACCTAATGCAATAGGCTTATTTCCAGCTTTGGCAACTAATGCGTCATACTTCTCTTGGGTAAAACCTTTACCGTCAGTACCATACATGTCTAGCGATAAAATATCCCAATACTCATCACCCGGATCATAAGAATTTAAATCGTCAGCCAAAGTTGCAAAGTCTTGTACATTCCAAACAAATGTTAAGTTTGTAAGGTCTTTATCATCAACCAAATAATCATGAGTTAATCGATAAAGCTCTGCTGTGTATTCTTGTTTGCCCGAGGTTTTTGAAGACCACCAAAAGATAGTTTGATTCATCTCATGGAAAGGACGAAACATTACACGAACGCCCTTTTTATTTAAATAATCTAAATAAAAAGCCATGTTGTCTAAGCGTGCTTTCCATGTGTTGTTTAGCTCAGTACCATTCGTTAATAAATCTAACCACTCTTGCTCAGTCAGCTCATAATGCATACCAGCGGTATTCCAGCCACAGGTTTCGGCAGTTGTTGGAGGACACACATGCATCATTATGTTAACTAACATACCTTGCTTCCAACGTTTTTCGGCTTCATAGATCATAGACCAACGATTAGCAACATCGTCTTCTGAAAACAAGAAGTCGCCGCTCCACAACCCCGGCCAAACGCCAGTTGTTTTTGCAACTTCTTCAGTCCACATGTCTGGATCACTATTAGGCTCTCTATTGTGAACCCCTACAACTGTTTTTTGACCCTTAATTGAGTTCAAGTAGTTAAGCATAACTGGTTCTAGCAAACGGTTGTCTTCAAGCTCCGTAGGCCCATCGCTTGAAACTTCTGGTGTATAAGTAACAACAGGCTCTTCGTTGCCACAGCCAACCAAAGCTAGTGTAATCGCGGCAGCTACAGCTGCTCGTTGTGTAATATTCATTCATTGACTCCAAAATAAAGCAAAAATAAAAAGCTAGTAAGTCGCACTAAAATGCTTACGGACGCCTCATCATGCTGACTTGACAAAAACAATAGCAAAACAGGTAACGCGTTACAAATGGTAAATTTAATTATTTACAAAAAAATTACTTTTTTTTGATAAAACCCAAAAACAAAACCATTAAAAAGTTTAAAATCCTATTTTTTTACATATTTTTAATTGAATACTTACCTTTTTTGATTTAAATTGACTTAAACCATCACATTTATAGGCTCAACGCCAGACTGTGAATGTAACCGGTTTTCTTTAAATTTATAATACTAATATGGGTACATATTTTATGATCTTCAAAAGAACACTACTTGCAGCAGGTATTACTACAGCACTACTACAAACGATAGCCCCGGTAGCGTCAGCTGCTGAAAATTCAGAAGAGCAAACCGAAACAATTACCGTTACTGGTATTCGAGGCTCACTGATCAAGTCAGTTGCCGACAAACGAAATGCAGGCTCTGTGATAGATGCGATTACGGCAGAAGACATTGGTAAACTACCGGATATCACTATAGCCGATTCACTACAGCGTGTAACAGGCATTCAAATTAAACGCTCTGCCGGTGAGGGTGCAAGTGTAAACGTTCGTGGCTTATCTCAAGTTACTACATTGTTAAACGGTGAGCAATTTATTAGCACGGGGTCAATTACCGGTTTACAACCTGATTTTAGTGATATACCTGCAGAATTATTAGGCGGTGTAGAGGTGTATAAATCCTCTGAAGCTAATTTAATGTCTGGTGGTATCTCAGGCACCGTGAATCTAAAGAGTCGTCGCCCATTAAACCTGGATGATGGATGGACTTTTGTTGGCTCAGCTGAAGGCTCAAAAGGTAATTATACTGATGATGTAGGTAAAAAAATAACTGCTTTCGCTGGATTCAAACAAGATGATTTTGGCGTTATTGCAACCATTTCTAAATCAGACTCTACGCTTGCAAATTTCCGCTATGGCATGTTTGGGGATTGGATTTACCGTGGCTACCATATGGACGTAAATGAAGACGGTGAACAAGACGTTTTATTTGGCAATATAGATTATGGTATTACCAATAAAACAGCTAAGCGTGATCGCCTTGGGGCTTCTGCAACCTTCCAATATTACTTAAATGACCAAGTCGAATTAGTCGGTGATGTGTTTTACACCGAAATGGAGAACAATGATCACGCTAACGGTTTAGTTGTCGATAACGCATGGCAAAAATGGAGTGGATTTATTGATCCAATCGAATATACAAATCATGGTCAAGGTCGCGTAAACCCAGGGCATGAGGGCGAAGACTTTTACACAACAGATCACTTCAACATTGTTGCTCCTCGAGTGCTGTCAAAGGGTGAAGCCGTTACCAGCAAGAGAGATTCTCTAAACCTTAATTTACAAGCAAACGTATTCTTAACCGACAACCTAAAAGGGTCAATTAGATATGTTCACGGTGAAGCAACCAGTGACAATACTTTCAATTATGCTGATGCATATGCAACTAGCGGTGCACAACAAAACTTAAATCGTCGCGTTGATGGCGTCGAAGAAGTTGCAAACCCAGGTGGCTGGGGACCTGAAGATGTTACAATAGAAGTTGATACTAGAGGTAAGTTTCCTACTTTTACTTTCCCGGAAGGTTTTGGTACGGATATGAGCCAATATGCGTTAGTTTCAACATTCTCCGAAAACAACCACCTTGACGAAGCAAGTCTTGACGCGCTGCGCCTTGATGGTAAGTACGAATTTGACAGTAGTTTCTCTTTTATTGACATGGCATCTATTGAATTCGGTGCACGAGTTGCTAAGCGCGAAGTTATTTCAAATAATTATGATTTAGCCGCACCATTCACCCGTAAACTCAATGACAACAGTGGTGAAGTATTAACATCTTATGCTAAATGGAAAGATTCAGGCATTGCAGTAGATGCAGGAACTGGCGATACAATTGGTCGTTACATTGGTTACGAAGAATTAGCTGATATAGGTTATATACACGAAGTCTCTGATTTCGGGCCTGCAAGCAATGGCCAAAGTTTCTTCTTTATAAACCCAGAAGTAATGTCTGATGCGTTAGCTTTCCAAGATTCAATTTACCCAGGTAACGTTAAGGCAAACAATTGGTTTAATTCATATAAAGTTGAAGAAGATATTAATACATTCTATCTGCAAGCCAATCTTAGTGGCGAATTGTTAGTGCCTTTTAACGCAAATTTAGGGGTTCAAGCAGTTAGCAGCACCATAGACGTAACCGGTTATAGTGGTGGCAATACTTCATACCTTATCGTGGATGGTGTGCAATACAATGCAGTAGCGGGTGCTCCAGGTCCAAAAGTTGGCACTACAGTAACCAGTAAAGAAACGTTAGATTATTTACCTCGCGTAAACCTGAACTTTGACTTAACGCAAGACCTTAAATTACGTTTTTCATATACAGAGAATCTAACTCAGTTAGATGCAAGGTTATTGGGGGCGGGATCTAAAGTAACCATGACACCTTATGGCAACGAAGAACTTAAAGGTGTATTTCAAGCACAACGTGTCGACGTGAGCGGCAACCCTGAGTTAAATCCGTGGAGCTCTAAAAATCTTGATGTTAGTTTGGAATGGTATTTTGACGATGAGGGAATAATCAGTATCGGTGCATACAAGTTAGATATCGATAGTGCTCCAATGACAGTGAGCAGTGAATTAATCATGGACATCCCAGACTCAGACGGTGTTGTGCGCAACAATGGATTACCTTATGCGTACCCGACAAATGGTGAAGGACTATCTGTTGAAGGTGTCGAGTTTGGATACCAACAAGGTTATGAATTTTTACCGGGTTTCTTGAGCGGCTTAGGGTCAACCATCAATTACACTTGGTCAACGGGTGATGGTGGTAACGAGGATTTTTATGGTAAAAGTATGATCATGACTGATAACTCCGAGCATCAGTTAAATGCAATACTTTGGTATCAAAAAGACAATTTACAAGCTCGTATCGCATACAACTACCGCAGCGAAAGGTTTAATGGCGTTCCTGGTATTGATGGACACTTTGCTGCATACATGACATCACCAACAAAATACGTCGACGCGTCAGTAAACTATCAAGTAAACGATAATTTTGAGGTGTACCTTCAGGGCCAAAACTTGACGAAAGAATTTGAAAGTACGTACATGCAATGGGAGGACGTTAAGGTCAATCAAAACGTTTTCGAAGCACGATATACATTGGGAGTACGAGCTAAATTTTAGAAACAGTGTGAAATTGGAAGCCTGAATATTTCAGGCTTCCCCCCTTGCAATTTTCTATGGTGTAAAAATGAATAAATCTATAATTTTACTTTCTGCAATAATGGTCGCTGGCTGCAGCCTATCAAATGATGACCAAAACCCAATTAAATCTTTAACGTCAAATGCTTTTAAAGATACATCTCCGGTCCGTCAATATGAAACAGTGTCATTTGATAGTCAATTAGTCGCTGAATGGCAAGACCCCTACGCTTCAAATGATGTTGCAGTAGACCTTCAAATTGTAACTCCCAGTAACAAAACACTTAAGTTACCAGGATATTATGTAGAAGGTGACAGCAACACACTTTCATCGTGGAAATTTAAACTGGCTCCAAAAGAAATCGGTTCATATACAGTCAGTGTTATTCTAACTGATGATGGCAAAATAACAGGTGAAAGCCCAGCTTCCAATTTCTCAGTGGAACCCTCTGACGCTAACGGCTTTATTGAGAGCAATGATAATTGGACTTTCAAATATAGTAATGGTGAGTTATTTAGAGGTATTGGCGAAAACTTTGGCTGGGAAGCTCGAGATACAGATGATTCACGTTACTTTAAAGAGCTACATGAGCAAAAACGTTTTAACTATGATCAAGTCCTGAAAAAACTAAACGAGCAAGGCGCAAACATCATACGTACATGGATGATCTATTGGAATTTACCAGTAGATTGGAAAACCGTTAAAAATGCCTCACGCTACTCAGACGATGCACAAAGATTTAACCGTTCGGGTATTGAGCGGATGGATGATCTGGTTTCACTTGCAACGCAATATGACATAAAAATCATCTTATCAATGGATAGCCATGCTGGTTTCGATAGCAACGGCTGGGCTCTAAACAGCTACAATCAAGAAAATGGTGGGCCTGCAGCTTCAGTTGAAGACTTCTTTGTGAATCCAAAAGCCAAACAAAGATACAAAGACAAACTTAGATTTCTGGTTGCAAAATGGAGTCACTCACCTTCTATCGCAGCATGGGAATTCTTCAATGAGATAGACAACGCTATGTATCATGGTGAAGAACAGCACATAGCTGATGAAATAATTACTGAATGGCATACAGAAATGAGTGCATACCTTAAGTCAATTGACCCACACCAACATTTAATTACAACCAGTATTTCTCATCGCGGCGTAAAAGGACTTTTTGATATCAAACATATTGATTTAAACCAAAGTCATCTATACAAGGTAACCGATAGAATTCCAGAAATAATCAATAAGTTTGTTAAACACCACAATAAGCCTTATTTTGCAGGTGAATTCAGTGCAGAATGGGATTGGAGCAAAAATTTCGATGATTTCAAAGAGTTAATGATTAGCGATTTTAAGCGAGGTTTATGGTATGGTATTTTTTCGCCAACCCCGATCATGCCACTAAGTTGGTGGTGGGAATATTTTGACGAGAATGGAACAACAAACTACTTCAACAATGTCAAGAAAATAAATGAATTAATGCTGACTGGCGGCAATGGCTACATTCGAGAGCAGTCACTCAACAATCCAAATGTCAGCCTAAAAACTTTAGCCGTAACGAACGGCAAAAATATTTTTGCCTATGTTTATAACGCAACAGATATTCAGCAAAAGTTTACTTTAACTGGCCACCAATCTGTAGCAAAACCTAGCGCAATTTACGATTGCGAATCTGGTCAATATATAGATATCAACAATGGCACCTATCTAACTATAGAAGCAGGACAAGACTTAATTTATATATTTGACCTGTAACACCCTATTGTTAAGGCCACTGTTTCAGTGGCCTTGTTTAACTACTTGGCGATCATATGAAAACAATCTTACTATTCATCTTACTCTTAGCTGCAACCAATCCTGTTAAAAGTGCTCCAATTGAACTGTTTCAACATGCTCATTTTTCCACTGAGCAGTCAGCAATAGATTACCGCATCCTGTATCCACGTAATTTCAACGTAAATCACCAATATCCAGTGGTGTTTTTATTGCACGGTGCGGGAGAAAGAGGAAGTGACAATGAAAGACAGCTTACTCACGGTGCAGATCTATTTTTGGACTCGAAATTTAGAGCGTCTCATCAAGTTATTGCCATCATCCCACAAGTACCAAAAGATGATTATTGGGCCGCTGTAAACGTTGATAGAAATACTCTCCCACTTACTTTAACTTTTAAGCCAGAAACCCCAGCAACTAAATCAATGAAAGCCTTAATCAAATTAGTTGACGACGCTAAAGCAAAGCCCTATATCGACGGAAGTAAAGTCTACGTTCTTGGCTTAAGTATGGGTGGCATGGGGGTGTACGAAATATTAGCTCGTCGGCCAGATACTTTTAATGCCGCAATTGCAATATGTGGTGCTGCACCAGACTTTATTTTAAAAAAAATCCGTCAAGATATGCCTCTTTGGGTATTTCATGGGGACCGTGACGAAATCGTTGATCACACCTATAGCGAGCTAGCAGCAAAACATTTCAACAACAACACTGAATTTAAATTTACCAGCTATCCGGGGGTTTACCACAACAGTTGGAATAACGCATTTGCAGAACCAAATTTATTGAACTGGCTGTTAAGTTATTAACTTAGCCATTATAGATACAAATCGTAGCTAACTTAGAGGGTGTAAAATGCAAATACTCAAAATTATTCTTCGCCCTTGCGTTCTAATCTGTACTATCTTCACAGTTATTACATCACCTCTGGTTTTCGCTAAACCGGAAATAGAGCTAACCGAATGTGATACTCACATTTCATATTTAGAAGACAGTGTTAACTACTTTCCTGATTTATTAAAACTAGTGTTAGAAAAATCTGTTCCAAAATTTGGCTGCTTCACATTGTCGGCTAAACCTGCAATTTCAACAAAAGAGAGAATGCGAAAATTGCTGGCAGATAACCAGTACTTCGACGTGTTATGGAGTAACTCAAATCAACAACGAGATCGAGAATTATTGCCGGTAAAGTTCGATATACTCAAAGGTTTAAACCAATACAAATTATTACTCATACGTCCAGAAATGCAGTGTCAATTCAAAGATATATCAACCCTATCCGACCTATCTAGGTTCATTGGCATGGTACTCAGGTACTGCGCCGTAACGGACTGAGGATTACAACAGGTCCGGACTACGACAGAGTCATAAAAATGTTTACTGCTAAACGAGCAGATTATTTCCCTCGGAGTGCTTATATAATCTGGCAAGAACTCCAGCAGACACGATTCTCAGGATTTGAAATAGAGCAGCATTTGTTATTACATTACAGAGCAAACTATTATTTTTTTGTTAGCCCACAAAACGAGCACTTAGCTAAGCGTCTACTATATGGCTTACAAACAGCAAAAGACGACGGCAGCCTCAATGTTCTTTTTTTAGTGACCAATCTTTAGCCAAAGGATGGGAACTTATTAATAATCCTCAGCGGACGGTATTAAATTTATATTAACCCGTTATTTCCTAGGGCGTGTTTATCTTTGTTTATAATTTGAGCTGAGAGAAAAAATGGTCTTAGGCAAGGCAGAAATAATGAAGTTTAGTCATCTAAATAAGTTATTTCTAACGCTGCATAAGACCATTTTGGCCTCAGCCCGAAGGGCAATGGCTATTTTAACCCTTAACGGCATTAGAATTCGTTTATTTAGAATGACTAAACCCCACTCATTCTGCTTTGTTAATGATTAAAATAGCCTATTGCTCAAAAATAATACAAAGATTCACACGCCCTAGAGGCCGCCAAGCTTATTTTTAAGTGCTATCTAAGTAAAATTTAAACTTGAACGACGAATAAAATCGGCCAATTTATCCATATCGTATTTATGTTTTTGGATGTTTGTGTGATTTCCTACAGCAGGAAAAAAACCATGGCCCGCAAAAATTGTGTACCAGGATGAAACAGGATAATGTTGATCTAACTTAAGTTCTCGAATTGTTTGTGTGATTGACTTTCCAGACTTCCAGCAGTCAACTAATTGTAAGACCCGATCAGACATATGTTCCCAGCCCGATCTACTATCACGCCAATACGAGTGATCTTGACGAGAATTTAACTTGTAGTGTAGTGCAACGTAATCTCGAATACCATCGAATTCATAATTTACTTCTTGATTAAAATTCGATTGATATTTAGTGGTTTCGTCGCCTTTTTGCCAATAATCAATAAATTTTCCGACTGTTTGTTGAATTAAAAAAAGCGCTGTAGCTTCTAGTGGCTCTATAAAACCTTGTGATAAACCAACTGCGACACAATTTTTACACCAGTGCTCATTAACCCTACCCAACTTAAATTTCAAAAGCTTAGTTTCAGCATTCAAATCGGTATTAATGGAATTGATAAACTCTGTTGTCGCAGCTTCATCACTAATGTACTGAGAGCTGTATACATATCCATTGCCAATTCGAGTAGTTAAAGGAATTTGCCATTTCCAACCGGCTTTCATTCCAGTTGAAATCGTTTGAGTTCCAATATTTTGGTTGGTTTTGCATGATTGTGCTACCACAGCAGAATCATTGAACAATAACCTGTCATAACTACTGAACTCAACATTCAATGTTTTTTGAATTAATGCGGAGGACATGCCCGAACAATCAAAAAAAATATCCGCTGCAATTGCTTGACCCGAGTCCAAAATCAGTTTAGCGATATCACCATTGACCAACAATTCGCACTCGACAACTTCAGCTTGTAAGTGCACTACGCCTTTCTGTATGGCTCTTTTTCTCAAGAACTCTGCGAGCTTCCCAGAATTAAAGTGATATGCGTAATTTATCTCGAAAGGAAATGACTCTTGTGCAATTGGCCGTTTATTTTCACGGGCTAACTTGGCAGTTAAAAAATAATCATTCGGATTAGCATAGACATCCATACCTCGAACTCGCGAAATAGAATTGTGCATAAACAGAGGCAAAGTATGATTGTCAATTATCGAAGGAAAAGCATGAAAGTAGTTTAGATACCCTTGCTTCTCAGACCAATTATCAAAAAATATTCCGTTTTTGTATGTTGCGTCGCATTGAGGCATCCATTCTGTTTCCGCAATGCCCAATAATTCGAAAAAACTTTTAAGAGCAGGGGTAGATCCCTCACCCACTCCAATAGTTTTGATTTCTGGCGACTCGACTAAACAAATACGATAATCTGGGAAGACATGCTGAAGCATACTTGCGGTCATCCAACCAGCGGTTCCTCCACCAAGGATACAGAAGGTTTTTACTTTCTGATTATGTAGGTTCATAACAATTGCCTTTGTAAACTAATAACTTGTCTTTTGATCGAATTGTTTAAAATATACACAATACAAATCTAAAATAAAAAATGATAACAAATCATGTAAAACACATGGGGTTAATCCTTTAACTAAACAAACCAGTTTGTAAACATTAACCTTATCAATGCAATTTATCGCTAAGCACTTTGATTACTTCCATCATGGCTCTACCATTATGGTATGGGGCTTTCCAAAACCCAGCTTTGTAAGTGTTATAGTCGGCATCCTGATCACGCGTTGCCAGCCAGTGCCATTCGCCTAAAGCCCTGTCTATATGAAACTCTTTAGTGAACGACCAAATATTGTTAAATACTTGCCAATATGCGGTGTCGCCTGTTAATTGGTAAGTATATAAAAACCCAACCATGGCTTCAGCTTGAACCCACCAACAACTTTCTTGGTGTTTAATGGCTTTGCCAATATCATATTCATCACAGACCTGCCCTTGATCACCTAACCCTTCGGTCAGTGTCGTTTTAGCGACAGCTAAAACCAGTGGTTTAACCCGATTCATCACTAACGGATCGTTTAATGCAACCAGTGCTTCATACAACAGCCAACTACATTCGATGTCATGACCATATGAAAATGTTTTTGAATGGTCTTGCCAATCAACATCCATAAATAAACGTAAATGGTTATTTGCTTTGTTGATAATAGTACCATCAAAAAAATCGACTAAACGTCGCAAAGCTAACGCACTTTCAGCTGTCGGTTTAACCAGATGTAAGGTCGCATACGCTTCCATTACATGTAGATGCGTATTTTGCGTTTTAGGTAGATTGTCGTCTTTTTCACTTAAACGAAAATCGCCGATGTCTCCCCATTTGCGATCAAAGGCTTCTAAATAGCCGCCTTTTTCATCGTCATGGCAATATTTCTGTAAAATTTGAAAGTATTCATAGGCTTTGTCAATCGCTTGCTGATTACCGGTTAATTTGTAATACGCACATAGTCCGTAAATGGCAAATGACTGAGCATAAGTTTGTTTTTTACTGTCCTTTACGTGTCCATCTGCGGTTAATGACCAATACACCCCGCCATATTCAGCATCGTGAAAGTAATTTGTTATATATTGAAATGCCCGATGTGCTGCAGCTTTATATTCTGGTTTATCTATATACTGACAAACCTCACTAAAAAACCACAATATTCTGGCATGCATAACTACACCTTTATCTGCTGAAGCCACAGCAGTGCCATCTGCTTCTACCTGGCCATAAAATCCACCATTTTTTTCATCTATGGTATTTTTTACCCACCAGTCAGCAATATTACCGAGTTCATCTCTAAACTCGGCAACTAAGCTGGCGATTTCCGGCTTGTTAAACAAAGACATTAGATTGATTCCAAAACAGCTAGGTTTCGATTGATTAATGCATTACGCACTTCAACCGACGCCGCTGAGCGAAGACCATCTTCCGGCGTATTTTTCACATAATCAATCAACTTATCTAAAGTTGTTGTAGCAACGTGCATACGGGTATCCGACGATGCGTAATAAATATTCACATCTTTGCCATTTAGCGTCCAACCATTGGCAAATACGACATTGGATACATCACCCACTCGTTCTTCACCTTCTGGTGCAATAAAGTGGCCTGCAGGTGCATGTTTAATCACCCAAGGTTTATCTAACTCTGTCATAAACATATATAATACGTAGCGCAAACCGGCTGCAGTGTTTCGCACACCATGGGCTAAATGCAACCACCCTTCATCGGTTTTAATGGGTGCCGGGCCTTGCCCATTTTTGATTTCTTTAATGGTATGGTAAGCCTTGTTGTCGATAATGACTTCTTCTTTAATTTCAGCATTTTCCATCGAGTCACATAAACCCCAACCAATACCACCACCTTTGCCGACACTGATAAAACCATCTTGAGGACGGGTATACAACGCGTATTTGCCATCAACAAACTCAGGGTGCAAAACAACATTGCGCTGTTGACCAGAATAGGTAATTAAGTCAGGTAAACGCTCCCAGTTCACTAAATCTTTGGTACGTGCAATACCGCACTGCGCTTCAGCGGCAGATAAGTCATCCGGGAAGTTTTCGTCTTTTCTCTCAGTGCAAAATAACCCGTAAATATATCCATCTTGGTGCTGAGTTAATCGCATATCATAAATATTTGTATCCGCTCTTTCTGTTTCCGGCATGGTGATTGGATGTGACCAGAACCTAAAATTATCGACACCGGTTTCACTTTCAGCGACAGCAAAAAATGATTTACGATCATCTCCTTCTACCCGCACAACCAATAAGTATTTACCGTTCAGATAAATAGCACCTGAGTTTAAAGTTGCATTAATACCCTGTCTTTCTAATAAATAAGGATTGCTCTTTTCGTTTAAATCAAAACGCCAATAAACCGGTACGTGCTCACGCGTAATTATCGGGTTTTCCCAACGTTGGTATATTCTGTTACCACCCGTTTTTGCTTTGTTTGGTTTAATTAATAAACTTTCTTGCGCAGAAATCAAAGCTTTGACTTGCTGAATGTATGAACTCATGTTGACCCCTTAATAATACCGGTTACAAATCGATTAATAATTTGTCTTAATTTAAAATAAAATATAGTTTCTAATTAGCCTTCTGCACGTCGGGCATACAGCTCTTGATTAACTTGCTGCATATAATCGTCAGTCAATCGATAGAAAATCATAAATAATGCTGAAATCATAGCCCCTATGGCGGGTAAAAAACTGACCATGTAACGCAAACCTTCTTTGGCGACATCGGTCTGTTCAACGTTGGCAACGTAGCCAAAATATGCCAATGTCCAGCCGGTTAATGCCCCCCTAATGTCCACCCCATTTTTTGTGCAAATGAAGAGGATGAAAAGATTAATCCGGTTGTTCTCCGACCCGTTGTATATTCAGAATAATCTGCAATATCCGCATACATTGACCACAACAATGGAAAAATAATACCAGCACAGGCGCTGATCACCACCTGCAACATTAAAATAAGTGTTAATTGTCCTTCATCTAAAAAATAAAACAAACAGCTTAAAATGGCGGCAGAAAACATTGCATACATGAAGGTGTTGCGCTTACCAAGTCTTTTAGAGATAGGTTGTGCCAATACCACCCCGATGATATTTGACGCCTGTCCTAAAACTAAATAAACCGTCGTAATACCAAAACTTAGCCCCAGAAACGACCACTCTGGTGATTGGATATAATATTTAAAATAATAAACTGAAGCACCATCACGCATGCTATTAAAGATTAAAGTTGCCAATGCTGCACCCAATAAAATAAACCAGGGTTTATTGGTTGCTAAGTTTTTAAAATCTTTTTTAAGTGAGCTTTGTTGTGTTGCCGGCGGTTGAATGCGCTCTTTTGTCCAAGCGAATGTAAAATAAAACAAAATTGCGGCAATACAGCCGTACACCACCATAGTTAACATCCAACCCGTCTGCGGATCCGGTGTTTCGGTTAAATGGGTAAAAAACTGAGTTAACGGATCGATAAGCACAAACGCAAAGATACTACCGGCAAATGCCAACACCATTCTGTATGAAGCAAGCTGTGTTCTATCGTCGCTGTTTGCAGACATTACGCCTAATAACGCGCCATAAGGTACATTCACAGCGGTATACGCCATCATCATCAGTGTATAAGTGCAATATGCATACACTAGTTTAGCTTCGTTTGACCAATCTGGCGTGGTAAAAGTTAACACGCCGATTAAAGCAAAGGGTATTGCCCCCACAATAAATAGGGTCTGAACTTACCCCAGCGTGTATTGGTTCTGTCTGCGACAATGCCCATAATTGGGTCGTTTGCAGTATCCCAAATACGTGTGACTAAAAACATAGTACCGACTGCTGCTGCTGAGATCCCAAAAACATCAGTGTAAAATATCATCAGGTAGACAGAGAACATCTTCCAAAACATCGAAGAGGCAAAATCGCCAAAACCATATCCTAATTTTTCTTTAAATTTTAACTGCTGTGTTTCATTCATAAATTTGCTCTACATTCGATGGAAAACCAATACCAAGTGTGAAAACCAAATTGTATCCGGTTACATAGGTAAGATATTAGCACAACTTTTTGGATAAGTAACAGCAAAAAAAGTGAAAATGTACATTTTTATTACATTGCTTGCTTAACTGAAAAGAAGAATTCGCCACCTAGTATATAAAAAGTAATTTAAATTCATAAAGTTAGCTTATTTTAAAACAACTTTATGTCTAAAATTAATCTTCTTTAGGCGGGAAAACGTTAAAATAATGTTTAGTCCGCTGCAAATTTAGAAAAACAGATAAAGATGAGAAATCTTGCCGTCTCCAAGCTTTAAAATGCAGTAATGTTTCATCCAGCTTATCGCGGGTTATTAAGCCAAAGTCCAAGGGGAATTGAACCCCATTATCAATCTCAGCAAAGTCTCTTTTATTGGCGTGATCAAATAACAATACAAGACCCAAAGCCCCTGTAACACTGTGCCCACCAACAACTACGTGTAATTCTCCAGCCTGTAACGCAGCAAAAGTTTGAGGTGTAAAATTAACCGTGCCGATACTGATGTTTGATTGTCTGCCAAGTGCTTCGATAGCGCTGGCACTTCCTTTTGCAATACGGTGTCCTGCCGTCCATATTACATTTGTGTTTGGAAAGCGTGTTAATAATTTAGTCGTTTTATAAAAACCATCGGTTTCGGTCCAGTCGGTTGGAATTATTTGTTGTAAATGCGTGTTGCCAGCGGCAACGACTTGTTTCAAACCAGCAATTCGGTTTTCACTTTCACTATGTTGTTTACTACCTGCCAGCGCGACGACATAAGTATCAGAATAGGTATCAGAATAGGTATCAGACTCATTCTGCGGTGTTTGCAACGCTTCCATAAGCCGGCGTCCCGCTTGCACATTGTTACCAAATATGTGCCCTAACCAATACTTAAATTTTTCGCGTGGTTTTTTATAACTATCCACTTCGTTTGGCGGTATTTCACCGGATATCATTAAAGAAGGTATTTTCAATGATTCCAGCTTAACGAGTGTTTTATAGCTGATTAAGCCTGGTAATGGCGTGAAAATAACATAATCAGGTTTAGGCGACATCGCTTCGATTTGACGCATTTTAGCAATTTGTTCGCGAAAATTATCGTCATGCTGGTCATACAAAATTGAAAGGTTTACATGCAAATCATTTGCTGCTTTTTGCATATGCGCTTGCACTTGTGTCCAATAGGTACACTGGGTGGTTTGTTTACATGGGCTTAAATAAACAATATTTAGCGCCTGTGCAGGTGCACACAGTATAGTTGCAATGGCGATTAATATACTAACGCAACAGGTTTTCATCTGATTTTCAGTTTTTAAACATCATAAATTTAGTGTATGCCAGTATGCGAAAAAGTCTAATTCTATTCCATAGATTCTTAAAGCGCTTAAATTAGAGCAATTTTCACCATCTAAGCTAACACATAGAGAAACCGGTTTACACGTTATTAATACTGGTGCTCCAAAGGATAATTTTATATAGCATTACATTTGTTTCTTTGTTAAATTCTTATGAATAGAGATCAGTAGATAACAACAACGGAAATAACTATGAGCAATATCAGAGAAGTTGCGAAACGCGCCGGTGTTTCAATAGCAACCGTTTCACGTGCCTTCACCAACCCAGATAAAGTTACAAAAAGTAGCCTGAAAAAAGTAATGGATGCAGTTGATGAAGTGGGTTATCGTCCAAATATGATGGCTCGCAATTTTCGCTCAACAAAATCATACGCTGTTGTTGTATTAGTACCGGATTTTGCCAACTTATTTTTCACCAAAGTCATTCGTGCAATTCAGGAAACAGGGTTAAAACACGGTTACAATATCTTATTAGGTGAAACTCGCGATTCTAAAGAGCGCGAGGCGGATTATTTAAAGCTGGTTGAAACAAGACAGGCTGACGGTGTCATTCAACTCAGCCCACATATCCCCGAGCAAGAGCTTTTACCGCATCCGCATATTCATGCTGTTGCAGCCTGTGGCGCTTGTGACACACCGTATACTTCTGTGCGGATGGATCATATATCTGCTGCAAAATCGATTGTGAATTATTTAATTTCAATGGGCCATCGCAAAATTGCTTGTATTTCAGGTTTAGCAGATAACCCGCACAGCCGTGACCGTTTAGTCGGTTATAAACAAGCTTTAGAAGAAGCGGGTATCGAGTTTAATGAAACATTGATATTTGAAGGTAACTTCACCATGGCATCCGGCCATGATGCCGGTGATTATTACGCTCAATTAGACGAAAAGCCCAGTGCCATCTTCTCGATGAATGACGACATGGCAATTGGTGCGATTAAATCATTTAAAGAGCATGGTATTCGTGTACCACAAGATATTTCAATTACCGGTTTTGATGACTTGGACTTTGCAACTTATACCGATCCGGCACTGACAACCATTCGTCAACCTGCTGAAGAGATGGGTAAAAAAGCAATGCAACTTTTATTGCAAATATTAGACGGTAAAAAACCCGCACAGCAAGAATTTATTCTTAAACATGAGTTTGTGTTAAGAGACAGTGTACTGCCATATAAAGGCTAGCGTTACCCCTTGTTTTGACCGAGATATAGCGCGAATACCGCGCTATATATTCAGAGCTCGCTTTCTCCATCAGACTGTATAAGCATCTGGATATCCGCACTTGGATATCGAAAGCACCCAGATATAAGCAGCAAAGATTTTAAAGCATTATAAACAAGTATACACCCGCGCCACTTTTGTATTTGCGCCAGTTAATGTTTTTGGTTTGAGACTTGCTGGCCATAAAAATGATTCACCCTGAACAAAAATTTCACCGCTTACCGCGACCTGCCCTTCTACTACAAAATACAACTCAACCCCTTCACTGGAGCCTGTAAGATATTCATTTTCTTCATTAAGCATTAATAGTTCAAACTGAAAATCGGGACAAGGAATATCAAATATACGTACATTCTTTTTAACCCGCCCTTGTTGCACCTCAATTTGATTGGCTTGTGAAGTATACTGGGTTACTTTAACAAGCTCTGCTCTGTCCATGTATTTTTGTGTTAAACCACCGCGCAATACATTGTCAGAATTCGCCATAATTTCAATGCCCGTTCCTTTCAGATATGCATGTGGGCAACCAGCTCCCAAAAATATTGCCTGACCCGGAGATAACTCAAAAAGATTTAAAATCAATGGAAAGAAGATCCCTGAGTCAACACCATAAAGTTGATATAACTGGTACAACCAAGACAAAGCGTTATCATCGGATTGTTGTGCAATTTGTACCGCATACCCAACATAGTCCGTTAACAGTTCACCATCCAGATACAATAACCAATGATAAAAAGCTTCAATATCCTGCGCACTCCCTGCTTTAATGCGAAAAGCCCATTTATCAAAATCTGGATGCTGCAAGGTCAATAGCGATTCAGCGAGTGCCTCATTAGTTCGAAAACCCGCCATCGCATAAAAAGGGGTCAGCGCGTAAATCAGTTCAGGCTTATGATTGTCATCTTTATAATTACAGTTTTGACTCTGTGCGGTTATACCCGCGGCCCGCTCTTTTTTAAAACCACTTTGCGCCTGAGCTTTACTGGGATGAACCTGAATAGAAAGCGCTTTACGAGCAGACAATATCTTAAATAAATACGGTAAGGTATTGTCCATACTTGCAGCATGCGCACCTAATATAAGTTCGGGTTGCTGGCGGATCAGCTCATTTAAAGATTGACCACTATCTGCCACCATTGACGGCGCATTCGGATGTGCACCAACCC
Source organism: Catenovulum sediminis (assembly GCF_007289895.1). Taxonomy (GTDB): domain Bacteria; phylum Pseudomonadota; class Gammaproteobacteria; order Enterobacterales; family Alteromonadaceae; genus Catenovulum; species Catenovulum sediminis. Next base: position 219,560 of record NZ_CP041660.1, read on the forward strand.
ATAACTCTGCTAAAGGTAAATCTGTATCTGGTTTGTCGATTCCCAATATTGCTGGAATATCGTTATAAGTACCCCAATCATAATTTTGAAATTGATTGTTCAGTCTTAATGGTTTTGAAAACATCTTATTCTTTCTCTACTCATTTAAATACAAAAGTGGTTAAACACCAAATAGTAACCGGTTACACAAATTAGATAAGAAAAATCCATAGCAATGTGGTTTATTGGCAAACAAGCGCTGGTATTGCAGAGCCAAGCAAATTTGCTTGATTAAGAAAACGATACTTAAAACCGCAGTTATATTTATTGAATTTCGCTGTTAAGCGCCGCGTACGTTGCACAAAACTTATTCACAGTTAACACATTAATCTCTCATGTTTCTTAAGCTAAAACTCTCAATACCTAATTATTTGGCATCAAGAATATGTGCATCATAATAGCGAAATATAATTCTTACAATAAAAAAATGTAACCGGTATCCAAAGGTATAATCTACCCCCATGGAAAATTTAAATATAAAACATCAAACTTTACAAAATTTTATCTAACGAATAAACACAACGTCTATGCATTCTCAGCTAATTTCTGACAAGTTAGATAAAAACTAAACTGGTCGTAATGGATTAATATATACCTAAAAGACGCACTGCTTATGAGCTTAATTAATACCAATATTTGGCAGGCTAACTGCTTAGAAATACCAGTGCTTACGATAGTCTAGTTATAAATCAGAGATGATGCTTAATGTACTAGGCTTTTTTATCTGTACTAAATTACCACCGCAGCAAAAATTTTTGCAGCTGCGCGCGCCATTCTTCGGATAAACCTTCAACCGCTACCGCTTTTTCGATAATGGGTTTAGCAGCACTTTTTTCCATGTGAAAATACGCTGAAAAGATACTTTGTACAGAAACACTATTCGCTGCTTTATCGATTAATTGAAAGGTATCATCCGGTGCAATCGTACCGCTTTGTTTTACGCTGAAGTACACACCTGTGCGCAACGATTTAGAAAATAACCTTGGCATTTCAGCGTTATCAAATTTTAAGCCCAATTTAAAACAAGGAACGCGTGGCTGTGATACTTGCAAAATCACATCACCCACTTTAAAAATATCCCCTATTTGTATTTGTGCTTCATCTAATTCAGACAGGGTCAGGTTTTCACCAAAACTACCGAACGGCAGTTCATTTAAACTCAGTTCAGTGCGCCAGTAACTGTAGTGCTGATAGCTATAAGCATAAACTGCTTTACCCAGCCCACCATGATTTTTTAGGTCGGCTTGCTCATCACCTTCGATGTGGTCATTAAAAACTTGGACGGCTGAGCTGACAGGCTGTTTAAAAATGCCGGTTTCTATTTGCCTTGTACCATACTGAACCAAGCGTTTTTTAGAAACATTAATAGATAAAATGTGCATAAGACGGCCCTCTTCTTTATCTGTAGCAAACTATATACAAAATTAGAAAAGGGCGCGAGGTCAACAGGGCGTTATCCTTGTATTATTTTTTTATATCAAGCAAAGCGTTAGGCCTAAAAATAAGTTGTGATACCAAAACTGATGTTTCTGCCCATAATAGGCGCTTCATCTTTAATTAACGAGGTATGCACTTTGGCATATTCATCGGTTAAGTTTTCTGCTTTGGCGAACACTTTCAGCTCTTGTCCGGCTAGATTGGTGTAATAATTAAAATACACATCTAAAACGGTATAACCCGTTGTCGCCGTTTCATTTTGCGAGATATTTTTTTGTGAAAAATAACGACTCAGCTGCCCTTCTATTGAATAATTGACGGCTTGATATTTAACATGGCTGTAGACACGCATCGGTGATGTGCGCGGAAGATTTTCGCCACTTTTTAATTTTGCTCGAACTGCATCACTACCTACTTCAAGTTTCCAATCAGAATTGGGTTGCCAAAACACTTGCGCTTCGTAGCCATAGAGTTTTGCATCGGCACTTTGATATTGATATACATCTAAATTTAACGCATCTTCTGCATGCGCTTCTTCAGGCTCTTCTAGATGCTCATCTTCATGTTCGTGCGCACTAACTAAAGCTGTAAACTCGGTTTTTTGTTGATAATAATAATTATCTATATTGTTGTAGAAAACGTTAAAGACAAAACCTGTATTGCCAGAAAACTTACGAAAACTGAGATCCAAGTTGTTGGATTTTTCTAATTTCAAATCACTTGCATTTAGCTCAAAATCGACATGTTCATCATGTTCGTGAAGCTCATAAGCACGGCCAACTTCATATACACCACTGGCCAAATGAGGACCAAACGCAAATAATTCGTTAACGGAAGGCGCTCGCTGCGCATGAGATACTGCCAATCCTAAGTTGTAACCTTCGGTGAAATCCCAAACCACGCCAGCGGTTAAACTTAATGGTGTAAATGAGTGCTCACTATAGTTAAAAGTGATTGCGTGCTCGTCATGTTCACCTTCATGCTCGTTTTCATGCGGTTCTTCATGCGGTTCGGCGTGTTCGTCATGATGGGATGCAAATTCTATCTCCTGCAAGCTGAGCGGATCAGCTTTTATCTTTACCTCATCTAAACGCATCCCCAACTGAATTAAAAAATCACCTGCATGTTTTTCTTCTATCCAGGCAATTGCTAGATTTTCAGTTGTTGAATCGGGTGCATAAGCTTCTTCACCTTTTGACTGCTGTGCGTCTCGTTTGTAGTGCACATTCCAGCCACCACGCCAGTCATGATATTCTTTATGTAAAAATTCATTTCTAATTTCGAACGTTTGTTTATCAAACCTAGTTGCTACCGCGCCGTCTTCAATTTCATCATGTCGGTAATCGGTATACCCCAGCGCAAAATTAACCTGCTGTACAAATGCATCCGCGAAATTAAATTCACCTTTAACCTGCCCCCGATGCTGCCACATATCCGCATAAACACGCTCTTCATGTGCTGCGTGTTCACCGTCGTGTTCACCGTCGTGATCATCTTCGTGCAATAGATGTTCGTCTTCGTGCTCATCTTCATGTCCGTCTTCATGTCCGTCTTGATGAGCGGTGTCGGGTGAATGGCTATGGCCCGGTATGCCATACTGCTTATTCATAAAACCATAACTAGCACCAATAGAGCCATTATCTAAAAACTGACTGGCTCCCAAGGTAAAACCAGACGCTTGCGCATCTGAGTTTTCAATTTCACTTTCTGCTGAATGATAATTACCATTGTCATAAGCAAAACCATCTAAATAAAGTGCAGTAGATTCAAAACCGGTTTTATAACTTGCGCTGGCATTTTTACCGCTATTGTTATTCGCGTAAAGCAAACTGGCTTGACCTTCCGTTGCTGTGTCCTGCGGAATACGCCCGTCAACAATATTCACAACACCACCAATCGCCCCATTGCCATAAAACAAGGTGGCCGGCCCTCTTAACACTTCAATTTGTTTCGCCGTGCTCGCATTACTACTGATGATATGATCGGCGCCCGAGCGCGAAACATCACCACTATCTAATCCATTTTGCACCATTAACACACGCGGACCGTCTAAACCGCGGATAATCGGAGATGCTGCGACAGAGCCATGGTGGTTGCTATGTACGCCAACCACCTTTTTTAAACTATCCCCTATGGTAGTCGCTTGTTGTTGACGCAACTGCTCTCCACTTAAAACACTAACCGGCATCGCTGATTCTATTTGCGAGGTATGAAACGAGCTGGCCGTAACATCGATCACTTCAATTGGTGATTGACTCAATGTAATCTTTACGCCTTCTAAACCAGTCGCTGGCACGTCAATATGAATGTTTTTATGCACATAACCATCCGCTACGATATGCAGCTCGTAATGACCTTCCGGCAAGGGTTTAATCGCAAAGTGTCCATATTCTGAAGTTTGTGTTTTTTGACTACCGCCAATCACTTCAACTAAAGCGTTTTTAACGGGTTGACCATTTTCGGTTGAAAGTTGCCCAGCAAGATAATTTGCATTTACGAAGGGTGTAAATACCAGACAAGATAAAGGGAGGATTTTTTTAAACATAAGAGGCCAAGATGTTATAACGTAACAAATGGAGGGTATTGTTACATTATAACAGTTGACTGTAAAGCCGTTTGTCGCTGTTTAACTAAATGATTTTAGATTTGCGGATCAAACGACTCGTGGCGTTTTTCTCTGTCACTTGCTGCCGCTTTTTCAGCTTTTACGATTTCTTCATCATCAATGGATAAACCCGGAATTTCCTGATCGCACACATCGCCACCCATTTTTTTAACTTCACGGCATAAATCTGCGACTTTGCCATCCATAAAATGAAGGTGGTCTAAAATTCTGCCAATATGGCTGGCGACCGGATCAGGGTTATCCTCACTGACTGCATAGGCATCAAAACCATACTTTTTAGCGATCGCTTGGCGTTTTTCATCCGCTGCACTATCAACATTAGCTTGTTTGTTTTTCGGTGTTACAACTCGCCCCGGAATACCGACCACTGTCGCTCCTTCCGGTACATCTTTAACGACTACGGAGTTAGAACCGACTTTGGCATTTTCACCAACGTAAATTGGCCCTAAAACTTTAGCGCCTGCCCCGACAACAACACCATTGCCAAGTGTTGGGTGGCGTTTGCCAGCGTTCCAGCTTGTACCACCTAATGTCACGCCATGGTACAAAGTACAATCATCACCAATTTCTGCCGTTTCACCGATAACAACGCCCATCCCATGATCGATAAAAAAGCGCCGGCCAATGGTTGCCCCCGGATGAATTTCAATACCGGTCAACCAACGCGCTAAATTGGAGACAAAACGTGCCAGCCATTTCCAGTTTCGTTTATACAAAGGGTGACTTATTCTGTGCCACCAAATTGCATGCATCCCTGGATAATTGGTTAATACATCAATAAAATTACGCGCCGCTGGGTCGCGATGAAATACAGAGTTAATATCTTCTTTGAGGCGCTCAAACATGCTAGCTATCCTTGTTTTTACTTAGCTTATCAACAGAAGCTAACATACCACGCAGGATATTTAACTCCTGCGCTTCAGGTCTGGCACGATTAAACAATCGACGTAACTTTGCCATCACCTGCCCCGGATGGTTTTTAACGATAAAATCAATATCCGTAAGTGTCTGTTCAAGGTGTGTATAAAACCGTTCAACATCATCCGTCAAGGGATAGGGTTCTTCTTGCTCGGGATACTGATGTTCTTGCAAATAAGCCATGCGAACTTCGTAACAAAGCGTCTGTACAGCTGCGGCTAAATTTAAAGAACTATAATCAGGGTTAGCTGGAATAATCGCGTGAAAATTCGCTTTTTGTAATTCTTCATTACTTAAACCATTATTCTCACGGCCAAAAATAAGTGCAACTTCACCTGTTTGAGATTCCTGCACTAATTTAATGCCCGACTCTCTTGGATCCATCACCGGCCAAGATAAAGTTCTGCTGCGCGCACTGGCCGCAACCACTAAACGACAACCCGCGATTGCTTCATCTAAGGTTTTAACTATCTTCGCATTGCCTAATACATCTGTTGCACCCGCCGCCAATGCACTGGCATGACTATCGGGTTCGTTAACCGGATCAACTAACCAAAGTTTAGACAAACCCATGGTTTTCATTGCACGAGCTGTCGAACCGATATTACCTGTATGAGATGTATTAACCAGAATGATACGAATATTGTCTAACATGAAGCTGCCTTGATTTTTTTGTGAGCGCGTATTCTACGCCGATAGTTTCGCTAGCTCAAGGCCAGTACTAGGTGAAAAGCTTGCAACTAGAATATCTAGGTTCACTGACAGATCTTAAAATTGTAGGCAGTAAAGGGGCTAGGTCTGTCGCTCTAATAAATATTGTATTAGATACAGATGAAGCGCTTGTGCGACAAGGTGTTAAAACATTCGAAATAATAAATGCAAAATAAGCGGGATTTGGTAAAGAAAAATGGTGGCCCCACCCTGACTCGAACAGGGGACCTACCGATTATGAGTCGGGTGCTCTAACCAACTGAGCTATAGGGCCATTTTTTATGCTTTCAGCAGGCTAAGCCGTGAAAGTGGTGCGCAGTATAATGGAGTCTTTTTTTGATGTCACTTATTTTTCGTAATCTTTTGTTTAAGTGACTATTTTTTCAACATTTGATTAGGGTGTGTTGATTTTTGCATTAAATTTATTCGCGCAAAAACAAAAGAAGCCTCAAATGAGGCTTCTTATAAAGTACAATTTAATGCTTTGCAATCTACTCGTCTATCTACTCGTCTAGGAAACTGCGTAGCTGCTCAGAGCGTGATGGATGTCTTAGCTTACGAAGTGCTTTTGCTTCAATCTGACGAATACGTTCGCGTGTTACGTCAAATTGTTTACCGACCTCTTCTAAAGTGTGGTCAGTATTCATATCAATACCAAATCGCATACGTAAAACTTTAGATTCACGTGCTGTTAAGCCCGCTAATACGTCACGTGTCGCATCTTGTAAGTTTTCAGAAGTCGCCGCATCAACCGGTGAGCTAATAGTGCTATCTTCAATAAAATCCCCCAAATGCGAATCTTCATCATCACCAATGGGCGTTTCCATAGAAATCGGCTCTTTGGCAATCTTCATCACTTTGCGGATTTTATCTTCCGGCATCATCATTTCTTCAGCCAATTCTTCTGGCGTTGGCTCACGACCTTTTTCTTGTAGCATTTGACGCGAAATACGATTTAACTTGTTAATCGTTTCAATCATATGCACAGGAATACGGATGGTACGTGCTTGGTCAGCAATTGATCGGGTGATCGCCTGACGGATCCACCAAGTTGCATACGTCGAGAATTTATAACCGCGACGGTATTCAAACTTATCAACAGCTTTCATCAAACCAATGTTACCTTCCTGAATTAAATCTAGGAATTGTAAACCACGGTTTGTGTATTTTTTGGCAATGGAGATAACCAAACGTAAGTTTGCTTCAACCATTTCTTTTTTCGCCCGGCGAGCTTTAGCTTCACCAATCGACATACGACGGTTGATATCTTTAATATTTACAACGCTGAGCTTAGTTTCTTCTTCAATGTGTTTTAATTTCTGCACACATCGTAAAATTTCATCTTTGTGCTCTGCAATGCCAGCTGAAAATGGCTTGCCATCTGCAATTGCTTTGTCTATCCATGCGGTCGAGGTTTCATCACCGGCAAATGCCCGTGTGAAATCTTTTTTCGGCATTTTTGCATATTCAACAGCATACTTCATGATGATACGCTCTTGTGTACGCACTTTGTCCATCATCGAGCGCATGTGACCTACTAAGCGATCAAACTGCTTAGGCACTAAACGGAACAATTTAAAAATATTGCTCAGCTCTTCAATAGCGGTACGCGTTTCAGGATGGCTACGGCCATGTTTGTCTACGACTTTCATCACATTTTCATATGATTCACGTAACTCCTGGAATTTTTCGCGCGCTAATTCAGGATCTATCCCGGTATCTTCTTCTTCTTCGTCATCGTCATCTTCATCATCTAAATCATCTTTTGATAATTCAGAACCAACATGCGTTGCTGTTGGTGCCAAGACGTCGTCTGGCTCGTTAGGATCGATAAAACCTGAGACGATATCGGTTAAGCGAATTTCTTCCGCTTCAACTCTATCGTATTGGTCTAATAAATAAGTGATGGCTTCAGGAAATTCAGCAACTGAACATTGAACTTGGTTAATACCTTCTTCAATACGCTTAGCGATATCTATTTCGCCCTCACGCGTCAGAAGTTCAACTGTTCCCATTTCACGCATGTACATGCGAACAGGATCAGTCGTTCGACCAATTTCACTTTCAACAGAGGCGAGAGCTTGTGCAGCTGCTTCTGCCGCTTCTTCGTCTGTTGCGGTTGTTTCATCAGACATTAACAATGCGTCTGCATCGGGTGCTGATTCAAAGACCTGGATACCCATGTCATTGATCATACTAATAATGTCTTCGATTTGATCTGAGTCGACAATTTCTTGCGGCAAATGATCATTAACTTCGGCGTAAGTTAAATAGCCCTGCTCTTTACCTTTAGTAACGAGCAACTTAAGTTGTGACTGACGGTTTTGCTCCATACAGACTTCCGCTTACCTATGAAATGAAATAAATTACGATGCAGTGAACTCGCCATTATAGCAGAGTTTTGCCATGATTACACGATTCTGACTGATATTCGTTATAAATAGCCTTAACTAAAATCAACGAACTTTCAGTAATTGTAAATATTCTTGCTTCTCTTCATTCGAAATTAGATTCATGCGCGCTTTTGCTTGCAGTAATGCTTTGCGTTTGTTAACAAACAAAGCCAAAATTTTTTCAATGGCATCCAAAAAAACCACCTCTATGTTGTCTTCTTCAACATGATGCTCCCACATCAATAACTGGGACACAATTTTCTCTTGTGCTGTACCGCGCCAATGTTCAAGTATAGCCGCTGCACTAGAATTTGGATTGTTTAGACAAAATCTGAGCAGTGCGACTAAAAAATCAATGCCGGGTTCTTCCATCGATGCGAGCGCATTTAACTGACTTTCACTTAAATGTGCCAGATGTTGTGATAGATGGGGACGAGACAGCATTAATGCAACCGCCATGCGTATTGGCGTGACTTTTTTGCCGCCTTTGGCATTCATTTTCGCCTGTTTTGCCTTAGCCTGGCTGACTTTATCTATCTTATTAACGGCGACATCGCGTTTAAGTTTAACCGATAATGTACTGGCAATTGCATGTTTGTACTCACTATCTGGCATACTATCTATCAAAGGCTGTGCCAGTTGGCTGAGTTTGGAACGTGCAAAATCGCCATCACTTTCACCAATTTTTTCATACAAATTCTGGTAAAAAAAGCTTACTAAATCTTGAGCTTTGGCAACTTCGTGCTCAAACTTTTCTTTTCCTTGTGTTTTTACAAACGAATCGGGATCTTCGCCATCCGGTAAAAACATAAACTTAATTTGTACACCATCCACTAGATGTGGCAAAGCATTTTCAAGCGTTCGCCACGCAGCAGCTCGACCCGCTTTATCACCATCGTAACAGCACACAATCTCGCTGGTAGTGCGTAGCATCAACTGAATTTGTTCGGCTGTGGTTGAAGTGCCCAATGAAGCGACAGCATAGGTAATACCAGCCTGAAATAAGGCGACAACATCCATATAACCTTCAACAACAATTAAACGTTCAAGCCCACGATTTGCATTTCTGGCTTGATAAAGCCCATAAAGTTCCCGGCCTTTATGGAAAATACGTGTTTCAGGTGAGTTTAAATACTTAGGTGTCCCATCACCAATCACTCGACCGCCAAAACCAATGCATTTTCCCCGGCGATCCAATATCGGAAACATCAGACGATCTCTAAACCTGTCGTATAATGATCCTTTGCCTTCTTTTTCAATCAGCATGCCTAAATCACGCAGTTGCATTGCTTGATCTCGGCTTTTACCGATTGCTTTTAACAAGCCATCCCATTGCGCGGGAGAATAACCAATCTGAAAATACTGGACTGTTTCGGCATTTAAACCACGCTGTTGAATATATTGTTGAACTTTGGCTGACTGAGAATTATGGGTAAGCTGATACTGGTAAAACTGAGTGGCTTGCGCCATCACTTCATAATCTTGTTTACTTTGCGCTTTTTTAGCTGGGTCAATAGGTTGTCCGGTGTCTTCTCGCGGTACATCCATGCCGTGCATACCCGCCAGCTCTTCTATTGCATCTACAAACTCTAAACTGTCATATTCCATTAAAAAAGAAATGACATTGCCTTTTGCGCCACAACCAAAACAATAATAAAACTGTTTATCTGGTGCGACTGTAAAAGATGGGGATTTTTCGTTATGAAACGGGCAACAGGCAGAATAATTTTTACCGGTTTTTTTTAAACGCACACGTGCATCAATCACCTCTACTATGTCAGTACGGGCAATTATGTCGTCAATAAAATTTCTTGGAATGCGTCCAGCCATGATTTCTTTTTTATGTCAGTGCGTAATAAACAGCAAAACCGCACATAAGCGCGGTTTTACCAAAAACGACAGAGCAAGCTGAAAGATTAAGCGTTTATCTTCGCTTTAACCATTTGGCTTACCTGAGCCATGTCTGCGCGGCCTTGAACTTGAGGACGAATAATATTCATTACTTTCCCCATGTCTTGCATGCCTTGTGCGCCACTTTCTTGTATTGCCTGTATCACAATATCTGATAACTCAGATTCGCTTAACGCGGCAGGCAAGAAAGTTTCTAATTCAGCAATTTCTGCTGTTTCGACTGCGGCCAGGTCTTCACGACCCCCTTGTGTATACTGTTCAACCGAGTCTTTGCGCTGCTTTACCATTTTGGTAAGCACGGCGAGTACTTCATCATCAGACAAAGTTTTTTGGCCGTCAACTTCCTGTTGTTTAATGGCAGACAGAGCCAGCCTAATCGTTCCGAGGCGCACTTTATTTTTCGCACGCATCGCATCTTTCATGGCATCTTTCAGCTGTTCAGTAAGAGTCATGTCAATCGCTGTCTTAGTATAATTTTACACGACGTGCGTTTTCACGCGAAAGCTTCTTAGCATGACGCTTAACCGCTGCAGCTTTTTTGCGCTTACGCTCTGCAGTTGGTTTTTCGTAGAATTCACGGCTACGAACATCAGCTAAAATACCAGCTTTTTCACATGAACGCTTGAAGCGACGCAAAGCGACGTCAAATGGTTCGTTTTCTCTTACCTTAACAATTGGCATTAAATATCACCTCAGGATAATAAAACACACCGCTTCGAACATTATTTGAGCGGTCGGACTAAAAATGGTGCGCAATTCTAATCCAATTATTCCGTTAAAGTAAAGTTATTGAGCACAAAAACTGGTGAATTAAACGCAAGATGGCTAAAATGCGCGCCCAAGAGTGATAACAGAGGCAAAAAATGCGCGTTTTAGGTATAGAAACTTCTTGTGATGAAACCGGCATCGCCATCTATGATGAAAAAGATGGCCTATTAAATCATCAATTATATAGTCAGGTAAAATTACATGCTGACTATGGTGGTGTTGTACCCGAACTTGCATCACGCGATCACATTCGCAAAATTGTCCCGTTAATCGAAAAAACTTTAAAAGAAGCCAATTGTGATAAATCGTCTATAGATGGCATCGCCTTTACATCAGGTCCCGGACTTATTGGTGCACTATTGGTTGGTTCGACCGTCGCCAGAGGGTTAGCTTACGCTTGGAATAAACCGGTAGTAGGTGTACACCATATGGAAGGTCATTTGTTAGCGCCTATGTTAGAAGAGGAAAAGGCAGATTTTCCGTTTGTTGCCTTGTTAGTTTCTGGTGGTCATTCGTTATTGGTTGAAGTAAAGGGCATTGGCCAGTATGAACTGTTAGGTGAAAGCATTGACGATGCGGTGGGTGAAGCTTTTGATAAAACCGCTAAAATTATGGGTTTGGATTATCCGGGCGGACCAAGGCTTGCAAAACTGGCTGAACAAGGCACCGCTGGCCGTTTCAAATTTCCAAGACCAATGACTGACAGACCGGGTTTAGATTTTTCTTTCTCTGGTTTAAAGACGTTTGCAGCCAATACATTACGCGACAACGGAAAAGATCAACAAACATTGGCGGATATCGCTTATGCCTTTCAGGAAGCGGCTGTCGATACACTGGTCATCAAATGTAAACGCGCGTTAAAACAAACTGGGCACAAAAGACTTGTTGTCGCAGGCGGTGTCAGTGCAAATACTTTTTTACGAGAAAAGCTAGCGGCTTTAATGCAGGCTCAACAAGGCCAGGTTTATTACCCAAGGTTAGAGTTTTGTACGGATAATGGTGCAATGATAGCGTATGCAGGTTTACAACGATTAAAAGCGGGTCAAGCTGGACAAGATACCGAAATTAAACCGCGCTGGCCGCTAACCGATTTACAAGCAATTTAACTACGATTTCACCGCTAAATTAACGCGCTAATCAAATAACTTGCTATAATGCGGCCCATCATTTTCAATTTAGGCCGCATTTGTGACTGACACAGCGTTTAACTCTTTAAAATTACATCCTGACTTATTAAAAAATATTGAATCGCTGGGTTATCAGTCGATGACCGAAATACAAGCGCAAAGCCTGCCGGCCATTTTACAAGGTAAAGATGTTATTGCCCAAGGCAAAACCGGCTCAGGTAAAACGGCCGCATTTGGTTTAGGTTTATTAAACAAACTAGATGTTAAAAAATTTCGCATTCAAACATTAGTTTTGTGCCCAACAAGAGAACTGGCAGATCAAGTTGCGGTTGAACTTAGAAAGCTCGCCCGTACTATCCACAATATTAAAATTTTAACCCTGTGTGGTGGCGTACCCATTGGTAAACAAATAGACTCGCTCTACCATGGCGCGCATATCATTGTAGGTACACCGGGCCGTATTGAAGATCATTTAAACCGTGGAACCTTGACCTTTGAACACGTCGACACATTTGTGTTGGATGAAGCGGATCGCATGTTAGAAATGGGATTTCAATCAGCTATTGATGCAGTAACGGATGTTTTGCCAACAGCTCGCCAAACCTTATTATTCAGTGCAACCTATCCCGATAAAATTGAAGCAATCAGTCGAAAAATAATGCAAAACCCGCTGATGGTTAAAGTAGAAGCAAGCCACGACCAAAATTCAATTAGTCAGCACTTTTTTCAAGTGAACAACAATGATGATCGACTCATGGCTTTACGCTTGTTACTACAGCAACACCAACCTGAATCGAGTGTTGTTTTTTGTAACACTAAACAGGATACGCTAGCCGTTTGCCGTGAATTAAACGCTTATGGTTATAGTGCGCTTGCATTAAATGGTGATTTAGAGCAAAAAGAGCGGGACCAAACCATAGTTCAATTTGCCAATAAAAGCGCCAGTATATTAGTAGCAACGGATGTTGCTGCTCGAGGTTTGGATGTTGATAATTTAGACGCTGTGTTTAATTATAATTTAGCGCATGACTCCGAAGTCCATGTTCACCGTGTTGGGCGAACCGGACGCGCTGGTAATAAGGGCCTCGCCTGTTCATTTTTTACCGAAAAAGACAGTTATAAAATTGAATTACTAAGTGAATTATTAGGCCGAGATATTCGTGCAGAAAGCCTGCCCCGCCCCAGTGTATTAGAAAAACCAATCACACAGGCAAGGATGGCGACTATTCAGATTGATGGCGGGAAAAAACAAAAAGTGCGTGCGGGAGATATTTTAGGTGCGCTGACACGTGATAAAGATTTAACCGGTGATGATATTGGCAAGATCCAATTATTTGATAATTGGGCATACGTCGCCGTGCCCCGCGATAAACGCAAACTAGCATTAGAAAAAATTGTTAAAGGAAAACTCAAAGGACGCACCTTTCGCGCCCGACTACTGCGCGGTTAAGTCAGGAAAAGCTAACAAAAATAATGCGACATCGATAAATAATGTTGTTTGATATGTTCAACCAACATTTTTATTTTGTTCGATGGCTGTTTAGTGTAGGGATAAACTGCATACACCCCCAGTCGCTTGGCAACGTGTTGGGGGAATAGCTCTAACAAATCACCGCAACACAAATCTGGATAAACCAAACACCTAGGTAAATACGCAATACCATGACTGCCCAGCACCGCTTTGCGTAATGCACTGGCATTGTTGGTTGAAAACGAGCCACGAACCTGCACGGAATAATTTCGATGTTCGGTTTTAAAGGCCCATTCGTTCGCGCCCGTTGTTTGATAAGCATATTGCAAACAATTGTAATGAATTAAGTCTTCCGGCGTTTTAGGCGTTCCATTTTTTGCAAGGTAAGCAGGGGCAACACAAACCACCCACTGAGAGTCAATCAAGTGTCTGGCAATTAAACTAGAGTCATTCAAATGTCCGGTTCGAATAACTAAATCGTAACCTTCATTAATTAAATCGACAAAACGATTGTCCATCGACATATCAACCGTTAAGCCTGGGTGCAGATTGCAAAATTCAGCCACTGCACCGGCCAGCAGTAATTCACCAGAGATCGTCGGTACTGACATCTTGATATGTCCTGATATTTGCTCTCCTAACCCAGAAACCGTATTTACAGCATCGGTTGTCGCTTGGCTAACATTTTTAGCGCCCACAGCCAAAATACGCCCCGCTTCAGTAGGGGTTAATTTACGTGTTGTACGATATAAAAGCTGCACGCCAAGTTCGGCTTCTAACCGTGCAATTCGTTTACTCACAACCGAATTTGTCAGGTTATTTACCTCTGCAGCTTTGCTAAAACTCCCCAATTCGATCACTTGAGAAAATAAGATTAAGTCATTCGCCAGCATATTTATCAATATTTTGGAAATAGTGTTATTCATTATTTCCATTTATTTATAAAAAATAAAGCGATAAATTAAAAGAATTAGAACGACTAACAGGATTTATAGCATGATTATTTCGGCTTCAACTGATTATCGCAAAGCGGCAAAAGCGAAACTGCCCCCTTTTTTGTTTCACTATATCGATGGCGGCTCATATAGCGAGCATACACTGAGAAAAAACAGTGAAGATCTGGCAGAAATCGCACTAAAACAACGTGTATTAAACAATATGTCAGAGCTTGATTTATCAACTGAGATTTTCGGTGAAAAGTTAGACTTGCCTATCATTTTAGCGCCTGTTGGTTTAACTGGCATGTATGCCCGACGAGGCGAAGTTCAGGCAGCAAAAGCAGCGGACAATAAAGGCATTCCGTTTACTATGTCGACGGTTTCTGTTTGTCCTATTGAAGAAGTAGCGCCTAAAATTGAACGCCCAATGTGGTTTCAGCTTTACGTTTTAAAAGACCGTGGATTTATGCGCAACGTATTAGAGCGCGCTAAAGCAGCAGGTGTTACAACACTCGTTTTCACAGTGGACATGCCCGTACCCGGTGCCCGTTATCGTGATATGCATTCTGGTATGAGTGGCCCAAATGCTGCGCTGAGAAGAAATTTACAAGCTGTATGCCACCCACAATGGGCTATTGATGTGGGTTTGTTAGGCAAACCGCATGACTTGGGCAATATTTCGACCTACCGCGGTACCCCGACTAAATTAGAGGATTATATTGGTTGGTTAGGTGAAAATTTTGACCCTTCTATTTCATGGAAAGATTTAGAATGGATTAGAGATTTTTGGGATGGCCCTATGATAATCAAAGGGATTCTAGATGCCGATGATGCCAAAGACGCAGTGAAGTTTGGTGCGGATGGCATTGTCGTTTCAAACCATGGTGGCCGCCAGTTAGATGGTGTTTTATCTTCGGCAAAAGCACTCCCAATGATTGCTGATGCTGTTAAAGGTGACTTGAAAATACTCGTCGATTCGGGGATACGAAACGGCTTAGACGTTGTCAGAATGTTGGCCTTAGGTGCTGACTGCACCATGTTAGGTCGCTCGTTTATCTATGCGCTCGCAGCGCAAGGTCAAGCCGGTGTTGAAAACTTATTGGATTTATATAAAAAAGAAATGCGCGTTGCCATGACACTCACCGGCGCCAAGCGAATCAGTGAATTAAACCGAGATTCACTGGTTAACATTAAATAATTCGCGACTTAAAACTTGTAACTTGTCACTTATCACTTGTAACTTGTCACTTGTAACTTGTAACTAAAATGTAGGTCGGCGTTTACGCCGACAAGCACTGCTTAATGTAAATATGTCGAATTAAAACCGTCACATATAGGGAAAAGCTTTAATATTAACTCGAAACTTGTAGCTCGCAGCTCGTAGCTTGTAGCTCGTAGCTCAAATCCCGCCGCTCAATTGTCGCCCTAAAGGGACGACCCACCTTTTAGCTGCGAGTCACGAGCTTCGAGCATTTAGCTAAGAACTCATACAAGATAGATTTGCCATTGACGTTAAGGCCTGCATTTAGATCAACAAAAGCAGTATACACATGTATTGAAGATGGCAGTGTACAGAAAGAATTGGATATTAACTCGAAACTTGTCACTTGAAACTTGTAGCTCGAAACTTGTAGCTTGTAGCTCGTAGCTCAAATCCCGCCGCTCAATTGTCGCCCTAAAGGGACGACCCACCTTTTAGCTGCGAGTCACGAGCTTCGAGCATTGAGCTAAGAACTCATACAAGATAGATTTGCCATTGACGTTAAGGCCTGCATTTAGATCAACAAAAGCAGAATGCACATGTATTGAAGATAGCCGCGTATAGAAATAAATGGATATTAACTCGAAACTCGTCGCTTGTAACTCGTAGCTCGTAGCTCGCTGCTCAAAGCTCGCCGCTCAATTTTCGCCCTAAAGGGACGACCCACCTTTCATACTTAACTTAAAACTTGAAACTTGAAACTTGAAACTTGTAACTTGCAACTCGAAGCTCATAGCTCGAAGCTCATAGCTCGAAGCTCGAAGCTCGAAGCTCACCACTATAAAAAAGCATAAAAAATAGTTACAATAGCGCCCCAAATAATATCAAAAGCAACCAACCACTTTGAAAGAATTATTAGCGCCGATAAACAATTTTCTACATTGTAGCACGCCTGATGAATGGGTAGATGCAGCAGTCAAATCTGAAAACAGAACGGTTTTACTAACCGATCACATGATATGTGAGCTTAAGGCCGCACAAACCGCTATGTGGCTTATTCGCCGTTATGCGGTTGATAAAGAAAGTGGTGACGCATTACTTGCCTGGTTAGCCCCTTATGAAGATTTTATTTACCGTAAAAACGGCAGCTTTGAAAGTTTATCCAAGCTTAAAAATGGTTTGTCCAAACAAATAAAAGCGCGCGAAGATTCGCCTTATGGACAAGATCTCATCGATAAAATGGTGTTGTTAATTAAAGAAGAGTTACACCATTTTTATCAGGTATTAGAAATTATTACTGCGCGTGATATCAAATACGATAACATCAGCGCGGGGCGATATGCCAAAGGGCTTATCAAACATGTTAAAAACCATGAACCGGATACGCTTATCGACAAACTCATTTGTGGTGCGTACATTGAAGCCCGTTCGTGTGAACGTTTTGCCAAACTAGCCCCACACTTAGACACTGAGCTGGAAAAGTTTTATATATCTTTACTGCGCTCAGAAGCCCGCCACTATCAAGATTACCTGACATTAGCCGAACAAATCGCCGGCCAAGATATTTCCCAGCGTATCGAGTTTTTTGGACAAGTTGAGGCGGAACTTATTTTATCCACCGATAAAGATTTCAAATTTCATAGTGGCGTACCAGCATCTTAAGCCCTGTTAGCGAGATACAGGTCTGCGATACTTTGCCAATTGATACTTATGAGTTCTTAACTCGATTCTCATTGTCCAAGGGAATTGAATTAAGTTCACACCAATCGATCAAGGCTTGCTCTGTTGCTTGATCTTCGTAAGCATACCACTTTTCAACTAAATCTAATCGCTGTAAAAGCGATTTAAACTTGCCGTAAGCACCTCTTTGTTCAAACATGGCAGATACTTTATCAAGCTGATTTGGCATTTCTAACAATGTAAAACGTATAACCGTTTTTTTACCTATCCCGAGGTCATTTTTTGAAGGAATACTAATATATTTTTCATTTTCGTAGATATCAGCAGGTAGCTCTTCGTCAACTGCCTCGCCTGCCAGATAGGTTTCACCGGTTTCAGTATCAATAAATGCTTCATTGTCAAAAGAATAACCACCCGATACAAAATCCATGGCTAATAAAAGGTCGTCCAATTTAACTTTCATATCCCCCTCCAAAAAAATTGCTTGATTAGATATACTGACACATATAGCGGTAATCAGCGGTAATCAAACTTTCTTAGATAAAAAACTAACACTGATTATAATCAAAATTATTTTGCAAAACATATCCCATCATTTGCCAAACCGTAGCGTACGTTAAAACTCATTACATGATATTCAGCGGCAATTGCACAAAACGAATAAAAAAAGAATAATAACAACGTCATTCTAAGACTAAACATGGTGTCCTTCTATGGATAGTAATATATTGCAAATTAAACAAACTCTATCACACCTAAACACGGGATTGTCAGCAAAAATTGGAAATATGAACGCCCTTTTGATTGATCCCACAGCTAAGAGTAAAAAACGTGAATATAAGCCGTAACCTATTAGTATTATTAGCTAAATTATTATTTTTATTTTCGCTATCCAGTTACGCTGACGAACTGTCAGAGTATGAACGGTGCCAGCTAAAACAGCTTAATAGCTCGCTCGAAAATATATCAATAGAACAAATTAATCATCTTTGCAATTCGTTAAAAAATAAAGACACAACACACTCTAATGGTGCTCTATCACTACGACTCAAAGAAGAGCGTAAAACGGCATTTAATCCGTATGTCATTACCCCGCATTTAATGAATTACATTCTACCGATTACTTATACGACGGGCTACAATGAAGCCGTTTATGCAGATTCACCTTTGGCGGATGCTTCTCAGCGATTTGAAGCCAAAATGCAGATTAGTTTTAAAGTACCTTTAAATTATGCCTCAATGTTTACCGAAAATGACGCCTTATTTTTTGGTATGACAATGCAATCTTGGTGGCAGGTTTATAGTAGCGTACATTCAAAACCTTTTCGTGAAACAAACTACCAACCTGAAATATTTTATTTTTTACCGGTCAACTGGCAGCTACTAAATACCAGTACCAGTTTAATATTTGGTTTAGAACATCAATCGAACGGCCGTGAACTCCCCATATCTCGCAGTTGGAACCGAATCTATATGGGTATACTAGTAGAACATCCAGATTGGGTATTAAATTTACAGCCATGGTGGCGCATTCCTGAAAACCAAAACAATGATACGAGCGATCCTGACAGGGACGACAACCCAGATATTGCATATTATATGGGCTATTTTGAACTCAAAGGCGCCTATAGAATTGATCAAAACATGCAAACTCAATTTTTAATACGTCACAATATCAATACACATAAAGGCGCATTTGAAATTGGCTTTACATTTCCGATATGGGGACGGCTGCGCGGTTACTTGCAGTATTTCAATGGTTATGGGGAAAGTTTAATTGACTATAATAACGCGCAACAAAGGTTAGGATTAGGCATCGCCCTCACAGATTTACTCTAATTTAAGTCCATAATATATAAGAAATTCACAGACTCAATATGTAGAAAAAAAGCCCGGGGTGCACACTTCCCGGGCAAAATACTTAGGAGAACTACTGAGTAGTTTTGTTATTATTAATTCAATACAAAACTTTTATGGCGAGCTTAGCTACCACTAGCCTATCAATAGATATACAAAATCCATTCCACAAAGCCAAACAAACAACAAAAAAAATAAATCCATTATTTTTCAATCACTTAAAAACAAACTATGATTCCCTAAAACTTAGAATTAATACAGCGCACCAAATAAACAAACCAATTTGGTGCGATAAACCATTCATAACCATTTAATTGTGGATGATTAAATACCAGTATTAATATTAAATACGCTTTTAATCCAAAACGTCAAAAACAAATTCGTTTTGTTGTTGATGGTTTTTGGCAATCGTCGCACTGTCAAAATTGTAGCGGATCATCGCTTCTCGGGTGACATCTGTTAAGGTAAAACAGGTTTGCACGGTTTCAATATAACGCTCTAACTGTTGAGCTGCGGCGGGTTGAAAGGAATTTAGATAAGTGAGCTCGAGCTCTATCGATTTGTAATCTGGCTGAATAGCTGCATGTGACTCAAGGCGAATAACCCAAATACAGCCTCTTTTATATTCCTGTTGCAAACGTTTTTGCCGCTCTGGCTCACTGACCTCTTGTTCAAGCCAGGCAACAGGCTCTACTTGATGCTCATTACAAACCAGCAACAGCTCTGCATGTAGTTGATTTTGCGCTTTTTCATCTAATTTAAATCTCTCTAATAAAAAAGCTTCAAATGCATTTTGATGGAATTGATGTGCTTTATCGATCAACGCACTTAACCGGTTAGCGGTTGCCGATTGTGCCAAAATACAATACAGATCCTTACTAGGCTTTAATAAAAAACCACAACATTGAGACGTTGACATCACAATCAGATTTCTTAAAGCCAGTTCTAATCCTTCAATATCTTGCCCAGCTTTCTTGTTATCTAAATGTTGATTATGAATCAGCCGGCTAAAAACCCCAGATACTTTACCAACTGGGCTGATAATGCGTAACCCCAATACTTTATATTGAGGGTTAGTTGCCATCACTTGATACGCTTGAGCGCCGATCCCCCCTTTTACACTGCCCTCTAACAAGGGAAAACTTAGCTTAACCTTACTACCTTTTTCAAAATCAAACCATTTATCAACGCGAATCTGCAGCCCGCTGGGTGAAACATTAACGGTTTTAGCAACGCAATGCGCGCCTGCGCATTCCAACTTAACCAGCGTATCGTAGCGCATACGTAACTCTTTGCGCTTGCCTAAAATTTCATAACGAATTGCCTGAGTTTGTGTCGCTTCTAATTTTTCCTGCTTAAAGCTCATCAATCGGTCTAAATGTTTAACTTCAACTTCGTGGTTTAAGTAACTATTTTTAGCGACACTATTGGTCACATCTAATAACAAAGCAAAATGTGATATCTGACTCAAGCGTTGCTGAACCGAAGCACCAATAGGTTGATTATGCTTTTTAATTTCTTCACCAGCAGACTCAGGTATAGAGACGGCTCGCCACGCGTTATTTAAATCAATTTCCTGCAACTGGACTTTAAAAACCCGCCATCCCGGCTTTTGAGCACCAAACCCTAAAAACAAATCAGTGAGCTCAAACCTCTCTAACTCATCATAAGTCGCACTAAAATAATGTTTTTTACCATGCTGTACATGGGTAAAACAGAACAAGTATTCGTTTTTAACCGGTGTTAATTGATTTAACAAATGCGATAAACGACGACCTGACAAGAGCTCTCGAAGTTGGCAAATACCATTTTCATCTTGCCAGTAGTCTAATACATGCGCATTGCTTTGCTGTTTACAAACATAGGGAATATGTACTTCCATTCCCTTTTGCGCAATAAACAGGGGTAACGCACTGTGCGTATAAAAATAACATTGCTCAAACAATATGTTGCGCGCCGATTGCAGCGTATTACAGGCATCTAATCGATATTTTCGTTTATAGCTGCGCACATACTTTTCGACAAACTTGCCGAACGACTGGCTAACATCATCATCTAGCGTTGCTAAGCCTAAAATCGTGGTTTCTTTTTCTGTTTTTTGCCAACAAATTTTATATTTTGCTTCGCAAATCTGATCAACAAATTGTTGTTGCCAGTGTGAAAAAGACACAAGCAATGGAATATCACTATCAAAATGTTGAATCGATTTAATTTTAATCCGCAAACCAGAAGGTGAAATATCTCGCGTAATTGCATCGACAACCCGTTTACCACTTTTAAGTTTAACTTGCGTGGTGTAATTCATCCTTTCTTCATTTCGAATTAAACGCTGCCCGAATTCTACCGGCATCTGTAAAGTTCTTTCCACCTCACTTTGCTGTGTTTTAGATTCAAATTGTTCACTTTTTGGTTTGACTTTAAAACGCGCTAAAATGTGCTCATAAATCGCGAAAGTGTAGGTTCCAGCATATAATTCAAGCAATGACTTATAGGCGTCAATCGCTTTTTCTGGCATATAATGTGCGATGTTGTTATGTTCAAACAGTTGGCATTCAGACTTATAACGCTGGCGTAAATCAATTGGCCTTTGGCACGGTTTATTACGACGGTTCACTTCCATTTTTATTTGAAAACGATCTGCGTTAGAAAGATCTTGAGTATGCTGTACGAAAGTTTCTTCAAATGCGGGATCTTGCCTCAGTGGCGTCAATTGCTCGATAATTTGTTTAATATGCGCTGAATATTCCACCGTCTCACCTTAGCGTGCAATTTAGAACGAGTGGGCAGAGAAAAAGTCTATAATTCAAAGTAACGCTCACTGAGTTAAATTTAGTCGTTGAATTTCAAATTGTAAACATACACCGGGTTGTCCGTCCTGACGATTAAAAGCAGATATTTTCCCCTCATGAAACTGACTCACTAAACGGGCAATATATAAACCTAAGCCTAAATGGGGTTTTTGCTGCTGAGTCGCTGTATTTTCTTTGCGAATTGAGACCATAGAATCAAATAACCTGTCGTACATGGTTTCGGGTAAAGGTTGCCCTACATTTTTAACTTCCAGAATTGCTTTGCTTTTCACAGCTTTTAATTCAATCTCTATTTGATTGTCGCCAACTGAAAACTCAATTGCATTTGCCAGTATCTTATCCATCATCTGCGCTATTAAATCAGGGCTACCCATTACTCGATAGTCTGCTTTTTGTATCTCTAATGCAAACTTTTGCTTACTAAAGGCTAAAGTATGGCCTGCAATGCAGCCTTCTACAACCTGTGCTAAATCAAATATTTCTTTATCTTCATTTTGAATCGATTGTTCTAATCGCGTGGCTTCTGTCATTGCTGTTAACATGGCATCTAATCTCTGCAATCCTTCATTTGCACGGATCACAAATGCATTACCCTGTAACTGACTTTCCTGTTGTTTAAGTGCATCAATAGACGAGCGGATCACCGCCAATGGTGTTTTAAATTCGTGTGACATACGAGAAGACATACTTTGTAAATACAAATTATATTCAGCTAACCGCTGCACTAAATCACTGACACTACGCGACAAATCGCCTAACTCATCCTGAGTTTTCTCCGCCTTAACGTTTCCGGTAATACGCCCTTGTTTATCAACTGCAGCAATTAATTGTGATTGTAGCGTCTGTATACGCCCAGAAATACGAAACGCAAACAGCAAAAAGACACAACTACCCGCCAACAATAGCAACACGATTTGGTTAAACAATGATTCCAGCGCTTGATTTCTTAAACTGCGAATACCATGTGTCGTCTCTTCAACGACAACAGCGCCTAACACCTCTCCACCGATAAAAATGGGGTGCGCTGCAGAAATAATAACGGCTTGTTTATCTGGTGATAATCGCCATAAAGTGTCTGGAACACCTTTTAATGCACTCAATAAAGCTTGATCTTGCAGTTGCACTGCATCTTTTAATTGATCGATAAACGTCTGTGCTGGCTGAGTTAAAATAGTATCGTATAAAGGTTGTAAAAATGACTGCAACGATTGCATCAAAGGATGGCTGTCGGGTTTTGCACTTTTTTGCGCCGAAGCATAAATAGAACCCGATTTTGCAAGTACTCGACCATGTTTATCGACTACCCAAATACGCGACTGATTATAACTTAACCCCTTGATGATCGAATCAATCTCTGGAGAAGGCACTAATATAGTCCCCAAATCTGCCGCTTTTTGTGTATTGGCCGTACCGATGGCACTAACAACTGAGCGCTCTATTTTGTCGTCTACATCATAAATCGCAAACCCAGCTTTCGCACCAACCCAACTGACAGGTAACCTCAATTCAAGCCGGTATCCTTCTGGGCTATTTTGCCAATAACCTTGAATTTTTCGCTCGGGTAGTTCGGCCCGATTATTGATATCCACCGGATACGCATTAACCCAACCGGCTTGCTGATTTGAAGCAAAAATATAACGTTTGAAAACACCGTCGTTGTCTTCTATCGATATTTCTAAGTAGTCATTTTTGTCTATTCGGTAGCTGTTTGGTTCACGCAATACCACATGATTATCCTGCACATCAAAAGCCAGATACAAATGTTGCTGATATTGCCCAACCGTATGATTAAACGAAATACTAGAGGGGGTAAGCGTTTTAAATTCCGGCAATAAATTTTGTTGATTGTAATACACACTGCGTTTCGAAAAATCAGTCCATTCTGACAAATCGCCATCCAACCGAATAGGCTGTTTTAATTGATACGCATACAAATCCTTGCCCGGCACAACCACCTGTTGATATGCAGCGTGTTGCTCAAATAGCACTGGCCGCTCGTGTAATGCAGTGGCAACCGCCTGCGCGGTTCCCGATAAAGTTTTTTCTTGCCCCAACCGTAGAAAAGATTCCATTTCCCAAACGTATTGATAGCCCAGCCATGGCAATACAAACATCACACTGGAGAGCAAAAGTAACTTACTTTTTAACGAAAAGCGCACTCTCATTCACCACTGTTCCAACGATACCCCATGCCATATACAGTATCAATTTGTTTAAACTGACCATCCAATTGTTCAAACTTTCTGCGCATCCGTTTAATGTGTGACGTAATCGTTGAATCATCAACCACCATTTGTGCATCTTTCATCAGTTGTTCGCGGCTGCGAACATGGCCGGGGTGGCGAACCAGAGAATGTAACATCCAAAATTCAGTAACCGTTAAATCTACCAACTGGTTTTGCCAGTGAACCCGTATTCTATTTACATCTATCGTCAAATCCCCCACTTTGAGCAAAGCGGAAGCCGCCGCTTGCTGCTGCGGCTGATTTTGCAATTCAATACGCCTAAACAGGGCGGATATCCGCGCCGATAAATGAGCCAGACTAATATTTTTACTCAAATAATCATCAGCGCCAATTCTAAGCCCTGTGACAATATCGATATCACTATCACGCGCGGTTAAAAACAATATCGCAATACTCATCGATTGGTTTCGCAGCCATTGACATAAAGTAAAACCGCCATCGTATTCATCAGCTAAACCAATATCGATAATCGCCAATTGCGGCATATTTTCGTTTAATCCTTGCTGTGCACTGATTCTGTCTGCATAACAATCGACCTGATAACCTTGCTGCCGCAACATTTCTGCGTAGTTGTCGCGAATGGCCTTTTCATCTTCAATTATCGCTAAATGTTTTTTCATACATACACACGTTTGCATATTTAATAGCTGGTAAATTAGGCAATATACCGGATGCCAGACTGGATACAAGGCTGCTTGGGCAAAAGGCGACAAAAGCCATATTTTCGCCACAATTGACCTTTAGATTGCCATTTTACAACCCCCGTTATGCCCTTTTTTTACGTTTTAATCATTTCTGTCGAAACACAAAACTGAATTCTCAAAACTAATTTTCAACACTAATTCTCAACACTTAGTGCTCAACAATGAATAACGAGGAAATTGATATGAATAAAATAAACAAATCAACCATCGCAATCTTAGTTTCGTGCAGCCTTGGGTTACCCGCTTTCGCATCTGAACAAAGCAGATTATCAACCCCAGAAAAGTGGTTGGCCGCAGGTAAACAAACCATAGAAAATGCGAAAGAAAAAATCCAAGAGCCTGAAAATGTCGGCCTGTTATCAGGCGGCAGTTTGGGCGCTTTAGTAGCCGGTCCTTTAGGTGCGGTAATAGGTGCGACAATCGGCGGTTTAATCGGCCACGCCGAAGAAGAGGATGACAAAATAAAAACATTAACCCAACAGCATCAACAATCGTTAGATGCGTTAGCACAATTAAACGATACACTGCACAAACAAAAACGCCAGCAAGTCATCACGCTTCGACAAGTATCACAACAAATCGATATGCTAGAAGCACCTTTTACACAGGGGAGAAATATACAATTTCAAGTACAGTTTAAAACTGGCTCGAGCGATGTAACGCCCGAGTATCAGAAACAATTAGTGGGGATTAGCCGTTTGTTGCACGCCATTCCTGATTTAAAAATCAGTTTAGACGGTTTTGCCGACAACCGCGGCGGCGCCAAGTATAACCAGCAATTGGCACTCGAACGCGCACAAGCTGTCGCGCAAGTTTTACAATCATTAGGCGTGGAAACAAACAGAATAAAACTGCAAGCCATTGGCGAATTAACCCAAGCGGAGGATGATTTAGAGAATAACTTTTTTCAACGCCGTGTTACCGTCACACTCGCTAAACAACATGCCCAATTGGTTCAGAGTGTCCAATAGCACTTTCTTTTTGTAAGCATTTTACAAGGCATCAAGGCGCGTATTGATAGCTGTAAAGGAAATTCCAGCTTTCTGCACGCCTAAATTATTAGACATTTATTTAGCCAACTTTTGACATATGCGCTATATTGATAGAGATAATTAAAAGAGTGCTAATTATGCTACACAACGCCGTTTTCTATCTGAGCTGCCTCGCAAAAAGGATCTTAATGATAGTCAGTATGCTCGCCATATATAGCACCTCAGCGGCAACACCTGAGCATGCACGGGTGTTATTGCTAAACTCATACCATCCACAGTATTTATGGACCGAGGCGTTAACTCAGGGTGTAAAATCTGAACTCGCTAACTTAATTGAAGCAGAAAACTTACATATAGAGTACATGGATGAAAGACGATTTGTTTCGGATCCGACCTATCATGAAAAATGGCGCCAACTGCTATTATATAAGTACCAGCAATTTAAGCCTGACATCATCATTTCCAGTGACGATGCTGCATTTCATTTTTTAGCAGATGAAGTCGACGAGCTATTCCCCAATACACCGATTATATTTGGTGGCGTAAACGTATTTAAACCCCATATTATCGAAAACAAAACTAACTTCAGTGGCATACTCGAAGGCATGGAAATCAAAGGAAATGTAGAGCTTATTTACCAACTGCAACCACAGGTTAAAGAAATCATTCTATTGGCAGATAAAACCGAGCTTGGGATCCGTATGGTTGAACAGGCAAGATCAGAGATGCCATATGATTTAGGGAAACAAGTTTTGGTCAGAATATGGGATGACTTTTCAATTGCAGAATTTAAATCATATGCCAGTCAAACATCAACCAAAACTGCCTTTTTGATGCTGGCAGTGCACAAAGATAAAAATGGCGCATACTTTTCATTTGCAAAAGAACTAAAAGATTTCGCAACAATCAGCAAAGCGCCTATTTATGGTATGTGGGGCGCAATTATGATTGGCCAGGGCGTTATTGGCGGGTTAATGAACAACCCTTTTGAACATGGCAAAGCACTGGCTAATATGGCTAAACGCGTCTTATCCGGGACGCCCATTGCAAATATACCGCTCGAGGCAAACTCTAAATTTAGCCCGACATTTGATTACAACCAACTGCAAAAATTTAATATTGATTTAAACAGGCTACCGCTCAATAGCGAGATATATTTTAAACCAGAATCATTTTATCAATCCAATAAAAGTTTAGTTCATGGCACTGTTCTGACTGCCTGCATATTAATTGCAATTATTTTTATTTTGTTTGCAAATATACAAAGGCGACGCAAAGCTGAAACTTCATTATTAGAATTAAATGATTCTTTAGAACATAAGATAAAATTCAGAACACAGGAACTATCAGATAAAAATAATCAGTTAAAAGCGATGATGGAAGAAATGAAGCATTTAGCCAATACCGATTCATTAACGGATTTACCCAACCGCCGCTCAGGTGCCCGCCGCTTAAGAAAGTTTATGACGCGTTACCTTCCATCACAAGATAACTTAACCATAGCAATGTTAGATATAGATTATTTTAAAAGTATCAATGATAAATTTGGTCACAACGTGGGAGACAACATCCTAAAAAGAACTTCTATTTGTTTGCAAAATACCATTAGACCCACTGACTTTGCCTACCGCTGGGGAGGGGAAGAATTTTTAATTTTGTTTTCCAACACGCCAGTGAAAAGTGCATTTAGTGCTTGCACACGAATACAACAACATTTAGCAGAGATCAAAACGCCTGATGACAAACCTGTAACTGTCAGTATCGGAATCGCACAGCAACAGGTTAATGATTCATTTGAGTACATTTTAAAACGAGCAGATGAGAGCTTGTATTACGCAAAAGGCAATGGCAGAAACCGAATTGAAATGCTCTATACTGAAATTAATAAACACAAAGAGCAGTCAGGTTATTGTGCGTAAATAAAAACATTTAGTTTATAGTAGCCACTCAACTCAATCGCACCATGAATAATTTAACGAGATTGCAACCACATGAACACTAGGCTTTTTATCTCTGCCACAGTAGCCTTTATTTTTTATTTTGCATGGAGTTATTGGGCAAATTTATCTGCCGAGATAGCCATTGAAAAAACCCTACAATCTGCGTTGGTTCAGGCCAGCTACAGCGCATTTGTGACTTTATTTTTTACCTTAATTTTAGAAAAAGTGGTCAGCAAGTTTGAGCGAAGTTACCTATCGCTCGCATTTATTACCCCCATTTTATGTAAGGTTCATTCGCAAACACCGCAAAACAAAGCGATATTCCGTAGTTTCAGTTATGCGCTGGAGCAAAGCGCTTGCTATTTCAAGGGCAAACAACTGGCGGGGGTTATCTTTGCGCCACTCATCCCCCTGAGTATCCAATCGATTTTAGTGATTAGTGTAAACCTAATCAATCAAACCCCTAATTTATGGCTAACCATAGCGCCCAGTATTTTTTTCACCGCACTCTACGGTTATAGTTACACATTTACTTTATTAAAACCTAAACCTAAACCTAAGCCTAAACCTGAAACTAGACGCAATTAATCATCCAGTTAACGCCAAATTTGTCGACAACAGAGCCAAACAAAGGAGACCAAAATGTCTTTTCAAGCGGCATTTGCACTGTTCCATCAACACTTAGTGCGGCAAAGATTTCTTTTGCCCGGTTTTGATCATGCAGAGCAATCGATAAAGCAAACCCTTTAAACGCATCAGCAGGGCTACAACCATCAGATGCCATAATGATAGAATCCCCTAACTTAAAGCTTGCATGCATAATCTTATTTTCATAACCTGCCGGCACCATATCTTCTGGCATCGGCTCTGGGCTTTCGCTAAAACGCATCATCATTTCCATTTCGATGCCCAATGCCTGTTGATAAAAAGATAAAGTTGACTAAAAAGCAGCCAGCAGAATGCAACTAAAACTATAGCAAATCGTATTAAATTTACTGTTTAAGTTTGAAGACTTTTTTAAGACAGGGTTACAATAGCGAAAAAAAGAGAGTACCAGCGTCTTTATGCAAAAATTTATTTACACACCACCAGCTGGCATACCAGAGATCCTGCACCAAGATAAAGATATTATTATTATCAACAAACCGTCTGGCTTGCTGTCTAACCCCGGACGGGCAGAAGAAACACATGACTGCGCACTCAGTCGCTTACAATCCATATGTCCGCACACCATTTTGGTACATCGGCTAGATTGTGAAACCTCTGGCATTATGGTGTTTGCGAAAAACAAAAAAGCCGAGGTGTCGCTTAAAAAGCAATTTGAAGCAAGACAAACACATAAAGTGTATATTGCTGAAATCAATGGTATACCAAACACCAATAGCGGCACCATTAGTTGGCCATTGATAGCAGATAAATCTAATGTTCCGCTACAAAAAGTAGATTTAGAAAATGGTAAACCCGCCTCGACAGATTATCGGCTCCTGATTAACAAAGCGCGTTCATCTATTATCGAACTCACCCCAAAAACGGGCCGCACCCATCAACTGAGAGTGCATATGCATCATTGGGGGCATACCATTTTAGGGGATAATTTTTATGGCGAGGACATAATCAGGCAAAGCGCATCGCGCCTGAGACTGCATGCGTTATCGTTAGCTTTTACACATCCTTACACTGCTAAGTTATGTAGTTTCTACGCACCTGCTGAGTTCATTTAAAAACCCGAGCTAAACATGCCGGCATCATCATGCTTGGGCATGTTTAATTTAAGACCTGTGATTTACTTCAGAACATAAATTAAGCGCAGCCAATGTTAAGGTATTTGGTTGTCACTTTATTTTATAAACAGTTCATTTTGTAGACAATGTTGCTTTTTCCATCAGAGAAGTGGCCAAATTATTGTCATAATAAGCCGCTTCATTAACAAAAGCCGTGTACACCGTTTTATCGCCGTCATATAAAATGGCTTCACCATCAAACTTCATAAATAACGGATCACCCGGATTCAGCTGTGCAAAATCACTGTCTTGTACATGTTTATGAACCATACCTATGCGCTCACCCTGCTCGTCTACCGGTAAAGTCAGACTTTTTATAAATCTAAACACTTCTACTGATTCCGGCAATTCAGGTAAAGCATCCTGATTAAACAATTCAACAAAATCTAAGATGATCTGTGTTAACTGTTCGCTTTGTTCAAAAACATCATGTCTCAATACAGATTGAGGCACCGGCCCAACCTCAACAATGACACCATATTTACCGACAGTACATAACAAATGGTGCTCTTCATTCGCCCGGCTATCTTCATCACAAAACACAATGGCTTCTGGCATTTGTTGTTTTACATAAGCCGCTAACAAATTATAGAAGCGCCCTTTTTGCGGTATCAGTACGGTCGGCCCCATATTGCTGGTTGTTGTATGTAAATCAATAATTAAATCTGTCTTGGGATTACCTTTAGGGCCCAAAATTTGATTTATCACTTTTGCCCGATTTTCTTCGTATGATCCTAATTCAGGGTTTTCCAAATCTTTTTGTGCAAACTGGCGATTTAAGTCTTCATCTACATACCGGCGATTTATCTCGTATGCTTTTGGATTGCCTTGCAATAAACCAGTCGAAAAGCTTTCCCGGCTAATTAACGAAAGGTCTTTTTGCCATTTTTTCATCAGGTATACACCTGTGATTTCATTGCCGTGTGTGCCACACACAATTGCTACATTTTTAATCGACATAACTACTTTGCCTTTGTTAATTCTAATCTTCTTTAAATTTAGCAGAATAAGCAGAAAGGTTTTAATTACTTAAAAGCATATATTAGCAGATTAGATTTTGAGAAAAACCAATCTTCATTGGCAACCTATTTGCATAATCATCGCTATCTTCCTGTGATACATGCAAAAACGTCAATATTTTGTAGAGGTGTTAAAAATGATTTCAAACATAAACAACAGCAACAACTCAATTGTAAATACACAATACGCGAATACGAACAACAATACAGAGGCATCAGCTTCTAAAAACAGCCAGAGTGTAATAACGGCAACAGAAGCGACTAAATTGGCAAATAATATTGCTCAATTTAACTCGGCGGAATTACTTGCGAGCGTCTCAACAACTAAAATTAATCTGTCGCAAGCATTATCCTTGGTGGATTAAGAACCTTATGATAATGTTTGGTTTTAGACTTGTACTCATTCGATGTATGCAATGCAAAAAAACAACATCAAAATTGATAAAAAAACACAAAATATTATCGATACCTTAGTTCGGGTTTACAAAAAACCAAGCTTTAGCGCTGAGTTTGACCACCTGACCGCAAGTCTGAATACACAAAAAAAATTCTTTATTAAACAAGAACTCGCACGCCTGTTTAAGCCGTTTGAGCGGACCATAGACATGTCCCGCGAATCCAAATATAAAGTCACTGAATTTAGCTGGAACGGCAAGCGCTTTTTTCTAGATGATATCGGGCGCAGAATATTTCTGCTTGAACTAGACAAATTTGGTGAACAATATACCGCAGGGGTATTTGAAGCAGTAAACAATGCAGAAATATATGCTCGCTTTGAAAAACAGTTTTTATACGAGCAAAAAATTAAAGAGTTTGAAGTACAGATCACCGAACTGGGCCGCACCACTAAAAGACTTGAAGAACGCTTATACTGCGCTAAACCGATAAAAATAATACGCCAAGCTGGTGAGCCTATCGATGCGGTCACCTCAAACATCTCACGCAGTGGTTGTTTATTAAGGGTAAAACCCTATGCCATTCTGCAACAAAATGAAATTTTCGAAATAGATTTTAACGCTTTAACCAGCCAGTTCGCTTTTGATAAACAGCCAAAAGCCTGTTATCAAGTCAAATTTTTATCTCCGACGCCCGACAAAGATGGCGCTCAGCGCGTCGGTGTGCAGCTGATAGATAAAAATTACGAATGGACTCAGTTTCTAGACAAATATGTGCTGGAAAATCGCTCTTCGTTTAAAGTCGATATAACCAACGCCAAAGATTTGGCGGAAACTAGGTTATTAGAAGATCATTTACTGGAAACCAGCAATTGGTTGATGGTATTTGCCAACGCAGACGAAAATAAACTAAAGCAGCTAAAATACGTTTTAACAAACCCGGCGAACAAAAACCAACACGATTTTTTTGTCGACGGGCAAAACATAAACCGACTGAATGGCGTTTTACTTCGCTTGTGGCCGCAGCTGACAGAAAAGTCAACGCCAATTGTGGTTGTCCGGTTTGAACAAAAAGGTGAAATTCACTTTCTGGCAGCGACGTTAAAACAACTAATAGACAATGATTTACTCAAAGCCTTTTGTTTATTTGCCAATAAAAAAGGTCTGCTACAGCTATTTATGCTGCGTAAACAAAGCATAGATCAAAGGCAATTAGATGAAATTAAATTTAATTGGTTTAAAAGCGCAAAAGAAGCAGATCAGGCTTTGCAACCGCTGACCGAAATTAATCAAATTATCAGTCTGTACCCTTTAGATCAGCAAATATCTGCTTTTGAACTCTTCGGCGAACATACACTGAAGCCAGATGACCTCAAAAAATTATCCGCGTTTCGTTGTCCAAGTATTAAAAACCATGTTATCGGGCATTTTGATATTCGCCCCAAATGTGCCCGCCAAGAAATGCGGTATTTTTACTCAACAGCTGTAACCTTAACAATACCGGAAAACAAACAAGCCATTAATGGAAATTTAATAGATTTATCTGTCAGCGGCTTAAGTGTGCAATTACCTGCTCAATTACCCGCTCAATTGCCTGCTATAGCTGACACACTTGAAGTGGCAAAAGTGCTCGCCGTTACCATTCCCAAATTTGACCAATTTGGTGAACGCAACGCAATTCATAATGCATTTTATAAAATTGTGGGTATCAACAGACGCTCTAAAACTCTGCACTTTCAAGTATATAATAGTGATAAAAGCGATTTAATTCGCCACTTTATGCGCCAACTTATACAAAATAATAGAGCTAAACTGAATATCAACGATCAATATGACAAGTTTGTTATTTTACAAAAAGCGCTGTGCGTTGCTTTCATCACAAATTATCCGTCGATCGCATTTGGTATCAGCAAAAGCCCTAAGAAAATTTTTGAAGTCTCGCGCTTATTAACGGCAGACTTTAATAGCGTCGAGCTGGCCAGCTTACAAAAACTCCAGTCGCCCATTCAAAACCAGCACATTTCGGTTTTTCAATTGATTTATGATGATAAACGTAACCCACCCTATTTACGCTCAATAAGCCGCTTTGTTCGTAACAAAGAATCTTGTGATGATGAGGTTGCGTTTCAACTTATTCCCAACAGAGTGGATATTGCCAAACAAGCACGCGCAGGTGCTAACCCCAGACTACAAAATCAGTTTATCCGCAAGGCGCTGCAAACTGACACATTGAAAGTATTTAATCTTAAAATTCAGCCGGTTGCACACAACAGCACACAGGCCATAGAAGAGCAGCTTGCTTACGTCAGTCGCTACAATAGACATCAGGCTGAAAACATCAAAAGTTTTGCGAGTAAATTAACCGGTATTTTGGAAGTGTTAGACAACCAAGCGTTTTGGCAAACACTTGGCTCGTACGATATCAATCAAAAAGATAAGGCTAAAAACTAAGTTTACGGGCTCACTAGGGTAAGGCCTAATTCTTTCCAGCGACGAAAGCCACCGTCCAAATTAATGCAGTTCTTATAACCCATTTTAACCAAATTATCAGTCGCTAATGCAGAGCGGAAACCACCGCCGCAATATAAAACAAAAGTGGTTTCGGTATCTGGGAATTTAGCCTGTATATCGCGTTCTATCACGCCTTTTCCCATGTACACAGCATCAGGCAGATGGCCTGCAGCCCATTCATCTTGTTCGCGTACATCCACCAAAATAAAAGACTCTCCAGAATCTTTCATTTTCAGCATGGTTTCTATATCTATTTCACGAATACGGCTGCGAGCATCATTAACTAATTTTAAAAATGCCTGATTATGTTGACTCATAGTTGCCCTACGATTATCAAATTGCGTCTTCGTTTTCTTCGCCAGTACGAATACGAACAACGCGCTCTACATTCGTGACAAAGATTTTGCCGTCACCAATTTTACCGCTCTGAGCCACTTTAGTAATGGTTTCAACGCAGCGTTCAACACTATCATCATCAACAACGATATCTAAACGCACTTTAGGTAAAAAATCTACATTGTACTCAGCACCGCGATATAACTCAGTGTGCCCTTTTTGACGGCCAAAACCTTTAACTTCTGTTACTGTCATACCAGTAATACCAATTTCAGCGAGTGCTTCACGTACGTCATCTAATTTAAAAGGTTTAATGATGGCTTCGACTTTTTTCATTTTTTTTTCCTCTTTATTTATCCATGTTCCCGACCAAAACCGGATGTAATTGGATAACGTCTGTCTTTACCAAAATTACGAGGTGTAACTTTTGGACCAATTGCCGACTGGCGGCGTTTGTATTCATTAATGTCTACCAATCTCATCACCTTACGAACAATTGCTTCTTCGTGGCCTAAAGCAACAATATCCGCTAGTGACAAGTCGTTCTCGACGTATGCTTCTAATATAGCATCTAATTCATCGTACGGTGGTAAACTGTCTTGGTCAACCTGATCAGGAGCTAATTCAGCCGATGGTGGGCGCACAATAACTCTTTCAGGGATCACCTGAGATAAAGTATTGCGGTAACGAGACAATTTGTAAACCATTGTTTTCGGTACATCTTTAATTACTGCAAAACCGCCGGCCATATCACCATATAAAGTACAATAACCCACCGCCATCTCAGACTTGTTGCCAGTGGTTAGCACAATTCTTCGTTTTTTGTTGGACAACGCCATCAAAATCACACCACGGCTGCGCGCTTGCAGGTTTTCTTCTGTTGTGTCTTTTGCGCTATCTTTAAAAAGCGGTTCAAGTGCATTCATAAAGCTATCAAACATAGGTTCAATCGACACTATGTCAAATTCTATGCCTAATGCTTCGGCTTCTTCTTTTGCATCTTCAACACTCATTTGCGCTGTGTATTTAAAGGGCATCATAACCGCCTGCACTTTGTCTGCGCCCAATGCATCAACCGCAATGGCTAGTGTTAAAGCCGAGTCTATCCCACCGGACAAGCCTAAAACAGCGCCGGAAAAGCCGTTTTTCTGCACATAATCACGTGTTGCCAAGACCAAAGACTGATAAATTTCAGCTTCTTCAGATTCAGGTAAATCAGCTATCTCGCTTATTTGTAGATCTTGATCATATTCAACTAACTGAGTCGCGCTTTGGCAAAATGGTAAACGCGTCACCAATTCTGCATTCCGGTTAACCGCAAACGACGCACCATCAAAAACCAGCTCATCTTGTCCACATACGTGATTAACGTAAACAATAGGCAAATTGTGATTTTCGCTGCGCTTTTTAATCAGAGCTTCGCGTTCATTTTGTTTTTCTAAATTAAATGGCGATGCATTTAAAGATAAGAGTAAATCAACCCCCTGACCATCAAATTTGGCAATTGGCTGATCATCCCACAAGTCTTCACAGATCAATAACGCAACTTTGTAATTTTGGTATTCAAAAGTACAAGCTCTATCACCCGCTGCAAAATAGCGTTTTTCATCAAAAACGCCATAATTTGGTAAGGCTTGTTTAAAATAGCGCGCTAATAAATTACCTTGATAATAAACGCTGGCGGCATTATAGGTTCTTTCATTTTCTTGCCAAGGGTGGCCGAAAACAATGACATGCTGCGCCGATGCCTGTTGAATTTTCTCTACTGCTTCATTTAATCTTTCGTATAAGTCAGGTCTTAATAATAAATCTTCGGGTGGGTACCCGGTGAGTGCCAACTCTGGAAATACAACAACGGATCCTTGCGGAGCTGCTTTTACGGTATCGATAATAAGTTGATAATTTTGCGCAATCGCGCCAACAGTAAAATTGCACTGAGCAATCAATATTTGCATAACACGGCCAAATAATTTGAAAGTTCTGGGAATGAGTGAATGATATACCTAAGTTGGGGTAAAATATACGATTTGGCTTTATTTTGGTTATAAATAGTAAGAAAAACGGCCCTTTATACAGAGCCGTCTTGTGCTTTTAAAACTACAATCCAAGCTTACAAATCAGGACTAAACTGATTAATTTCAGGTTCGTAGTGGTAGCCAATCCGTGCCAATTTATCTTCCAGCATAAACTCGTCTACCTCCATTAAACAGGCCAAGCTATGTAAATCACGACATTCATGCCGCAGATGATCATTTACAATACCCAGCAATATATTTGGATCCATAAAAACAGCTTTATGTAAATCCATCTCGCCCTCCGACTTCTTGTCTAAAATTACTCAATAAACTCACTTCATGTTATTAAAGCTATCTGTTGCGTGTACGCAAGCCGACCAGTAGGCCACTCTAGCAATAATAAACTTAGCTGGGCTTCATCAGAAATTCCAAATCATGACTAAAATCCTGTTTGAGCAAAAGGTCCATTCGTAAATTTTGCTGAACATACAAAAATTGATAAAAATCCACTAAACCCACTAAATCCACTAAATCCACTAAATCCACTATATAACGACGCGTCAGTTTGCGGCATAATAGCCTTTCGAGTTTCAAGCAGACAAAGAAGTACAATGGCACAGAATATTACTTGGCAAGCAAAAAAACCGACTCAATCTGTAGAAGATATAAAGTCAGCTCCACACTCCGCCGAAGCGGAACAATCCGTTGTTGGGGGCCTGCTACTCGACAATGAAGCTTGGGACAGAGTCGCAGAACGAGTGGTCGCACAAGATTTTTATCACCATGCTAACCGTACTATTTTTCAGCATATGGCAAAATTGGTTGAAGTACACAAACCAATTGATTTGATTACGCTTTCTGAGTCGCTCGAACAAGAAAAATTATTGGAAGATGTAGGCGGTTTTGCCTATTTAGCTGAAATAGCCGATAACACCCCGAGCGCAGCCAATATAACGGCATATGCGGATATCGTCAGAGAACGCGCCGTTATTCGCGAAATGATAGCGGTTGCCAATGAAATCGCAGAAGCCGGTTACGATCCACAAGGCCGAACCAGTAGCGAACTACTCGATTTAGCCGAAAGCCGGGTTTTTAAAATAGCAGAACAAAGAGCGAATGCGAATGAAGGCCCAAAACAGTTAAAAGATGTTTTAGCAACGACGATCACCCGCATCGAAGATGCGATGAAAAATGGTGCAGATGGTGTAACTGGGGTGACCACCGGTTTTACCGATCTAAACGACATGACATCAGGTTTACAACCATCTGATTTAATTATTGTGGCAGCGCGGCCATCAATGGGTAAAACCACCTTTGCGATGAACCTGTGTGAAAATGCGGCAATGTCGTTTGATAAAGCGGTACTGGTGTTTAGTTTAGAGATGCCGGCTGAGCAGATAATGATGAGGATGCTTGCCTCACTGAGCCGAGTAAACCAAACCAGTATTCGTACCGGTAAACTGGAAGATGACGATTGGGCGCGAATTTCTTCAACCATGGCTTTGCTGGCAGAAAAAAACAATATCTACATTGATGATTCATCGGGTTTGACGCCAACCGAAGTGCGCTCACGTGCAAGACGCGTAGCGCGCGATCACAAGGGTGGAATCGGTCTAATCATGGTCGATTACCTGCAATTAATGCAAGTCCCCGGCTTATCCGAAAACCGAACCTTGGAAATCGCTGAAATATCTCGCTCGTTAAAAGCCTTAGCGAAAGAGCTACAAGTGCCCGTTGTTGCGCTTTCTCAGCTTAACCGGAGTTTGGAACAACGTGCCGATAAAAGACCTGTTAACTCTGATTTGCGTGAATCTGGCTCTATCGAGCAGGATGCGGATTTAATCATGTTTATTTATCGTGACGAAGTGTATTACCCAGAATCAGAGCGTAAAGGCGTTGCAGAGATCATTATCGGCAAACAACGTAACGGCCCGATTGGGCACGTTGACGTTGCGTTTCTGGGTCAGTTTTCGCGCTTTGATAACCTTGCACGGCCTGATTATCAAGGATATTAAAATAGCGCAGTTTACCTAAGTACTGCGTTTAAACCTGTGGGTGTACCTGTTTTAACAAATTCATGTACATTCACCGCAGGCTCTAACATGGCTTGCCGGCCCCAAATGTAACTCTGTTCTTCAACAATCACTTTATAGGCTTTGTTTAATGCCATCGCGCGCTGAAGATCCGGCTCTAGCAAAATACTGATATCCCGATTAAGCTCAGTTATAGCTTGCTGATTTAACACGCCATCTTGCGTGTAAAATTTATCATAAACCTGCTGGTTACTGCGAAACTCATCACCCCAGCGATTGTGCTGTAAATAAGTGGTGTATTCATAACGACCATCTGCCATTTTCGGCTCTGGTGTGCCTTTAAACCCTTTTTCAGACCAGTGATACCAGCCGTTTTTAAAATGATTGTTGGCAAACTTTCTAGGCAGCGCAAAACTACCATCGGTTGTTGCACTGGTACCTGAATGGCAACCGATACAAAATGCCGTTTCTTCGTAGGTTTGTGGTCTGAGTTGCCCTTGAGCATCTTCGATAAAACCCTGCAATTTCCAGCCCATTCCAGAGTACAAACCGCGCTCACTATCGCCTTTAAAGGTTCTTAAACGCTCTGGAAAATCGTGTTTTTCTTTTATCTCGCTCAGCGCATAATTACTTAATTGTGCATAATTATTCCAGCTAATCTTCTTGCTATAGCGTACCTCTTTAATGCGCGCCGACATTTGCATCTCACCGCGTTCATTGCTATCTAAATAACGTACTGTATGTAAAAACTCAGTGCCATTTGGATACAAACCCGCTGCCATGTTAATCTTGCCTTGCTGAAATAAAAGACGCGCCTGCCCTACATAAGACATCAGTTTATTTTCTTTTGGCGCCCAGTCGTATACGATCTGTGTTGCGATATTTAACTGACCGTCTTTATTTAAATCAACTTGGTATTGTTGTTCGTCAACCGCACTAATATCGATGGCTTGCTCTTTTATCATACTTTCCACTATGGCCAAGTTCAGACGATAAACATTCTGATCAAATTCACCTTGTTCGTTATGTCTAAATGCTTCAGGCAAACGAATCAGCACATCATCGGTCGAACCATTGGTTGGGAAAAATGCTCCCGCAAACGGCGCATAGGCAAACACCCGCCAACCGGTAAACTCACCTTGCAAATTTCTATCAAACCCCAGTTCATCAAAATTAAAATAGACATCTGGCATAAAGCCATTCCACTTGCCATCTTTATTAACATCCCATTGTTCAGGTAATTGTTGTAACTGGCGGGCAAGTATAATTTCACCATTTTTATCCAGATAATTTGAAACTTTTACATAATCGCGTATTTGTTGATCAGATATTTTCGATATTTGCGGTGAAAAATCACGAAACAAATTTTTCCAACGGTTGGTTTGCGTATATTCAGCCGTAAAGCCGTACTCTAATTGTAAATCAGTATCATTGAAAAAATTTGGCCGTTTACCATTTGCATGGCAAACAAAACACGGATTATGCCCCTGCCCGCTTTCGTCTTGTGTTTTGGTATAACATTGCGGTGGTATGTAAGCCGCTTCGTTGTACATGGTTTTGGCGCGCGCAAAAGTTTGTTTACCTAAAGCAGCTTCTAACATTTGCGTGATTTGTGTTTGTTCACTGTTTTTTTTATCTGCTGGCTCACATCCGGTTAAACCGAGTAACACGATAAAAGTGAGCGGCAATAAGCATAAAAATCGATTCATGTGCGTAACTTCTGTATAAAAATACGAAAAATCAATTTACAAAATGAAGATGTAAAAAAGATGAAATAACAGAAAAGAGAAGCCGAAGCTTCTCTTTTTATTCAAATAACGAACTTAATCGTTCGTTAGCCTGTTGTTAATTTTGGTTGTTAATCTTGGTTGTTAAAACGAAACGGACCGACATAACCCACTTCAGATTCCATATCGCTTTCACGGCCTTCTGGGTGCTGTGCAACAGCCGTTAAATAACCAAAACCATTAATGTCTTTGTACCAGAACGGTGACGTAGTCTCAGCATCTAATGGTGCAGTGTAAATACGCGTTAATTCGCCATTGTCCAAGTTATAAGACCAAATCATGTTGTTGATGTGCGCACTGGTATCTTCACCAATAATCAAGCTGTTTGAATCTTCTAGATAAGCCACATTATCAGGTGAAGCAATTGAATTGACATCACAGCTATTACCGGCATACGTATCACCGTCGGCATAATCTGCCGGAATACCTGCAACTAAACCTTTCATGTTTTGTGCAACATAATCAGACCCCATGTTGCTGTCAGCCGCAACATCTAGCTCGTACACAACACCACACGGGTTGTCGTCAACTGCTATATGGTTATAACCGCCGGTTTCACTCGAACTGCCATCTTCCATGCCGCGTGCCACTTCAGACATTGCCAGATATAACTTTTTATCTTTCGCATTGTAAGTAATGCCTTCTTCTTTACGAAACTCAGTTGTCGCGCCCATATATGCAGAGAAGCGGCGGGTTTCTAAACGAGAGGCAATTTTTTCGTCTTTTTCATCAATAACAGAATCTTGGTTAATATCTTTTAACTTAATACATTCATGATAAGCAGATGTACTAATAGATTTGTAACCATCCGCACACTGATCATTTTCGTCTGGGTCAACAAAATCGAAAATATCGGTTAAATGCGGCTTTTTCGCAACTTCAGCGCGAATTTCATCATTGGTAGCATGGCCTAAATCAATCCATTCTAAGTTTGCTTCACCAAAGTTTTCTTTAGATGTTTGTACCCATTTTGCCGCATATAAAGTACCTGCAGATAAATCTGTTGGCTGGTCTGCAACAAACATATATAAACCAACATTGGTACCGTCATCTGTTAAATATACAGTACGGTTATCCGGCATGACGTAAGCCAACTCATGTGACATACGGCCCATGCTGTAATGTTTAGTATATTCAGCTTCACCTTGACTGTTAATCTGAACTTCTGGCGTCCAACCGTAATAATATGGGCTTGCCATGGTTAAGTCGCCCTTCCAGTACGGCGCGATTGCATCGTAATAGAAATTACCGGTTTTACCATCGTCACCCACCGTTAAGTCACCACTTGGCTCATATTCTTCCGAACCTAGATGAGACTGCCAAGGTGTCGTTTGACCAGCACAGTGTACCCAGCCACCAAATTCATCTTTTTGGCTTACAAATTCTAATGTGCCTTCAACAGGTGACAAATGACCGTATTCATCTTGCGCTAATTCCTGTACATAGATTGACCCAATTTGACACTCAAATTGTGAAACCATGTATAAAGTGCCATTTTTTTGCAAGATACTATTGAAGTCTAAACCCGATCCAACACCGGCATTGGTACCATTACAAATATAATCACTGCCATCTTCAAAGGTGATTACTTCATCCATATAGTCTTTGGATAAGCCAAAGATTTCACCCGTTTGTGTATCTTCGTAGGCAGTTGCCATAATGCGGTTATAAGCAATAGATTGAATTTGCCCATTAACGACTACTTCGCGACTGGCTCTCACCTGTTGCTGAGCATCTAAAGACAGCGGTACTGAAATTTCAGCAAACTCAACCTGAGTCACCGGATTTTCAGTGGGTGCAGAATCGTCGTCATCATCGTTAAAATCTAAGTCAACTGAACAACCCGTTAACGCGATACCTAATGCTGCTGAAACCAAGCTCAATTTAAATATGTTATCTGTTTTCATTTTATTCTCCGTAGGAACTAAATATCTAACCTAGACTTTCGCCTTGAATTGACGAAATAACGCCAACGCAAAGCCTGCGATAATGATTAGCCAATTAGCTGAACCACCCTCAATCACAAAATCATCATCGTCATCTGATTCAGCAACCT
This sequence comes from Catenovulum sediminis, assembly GCF_007289895.1. Lineage (GTDB taxonomy): Bacteria > Pseudomonadota > Gammaproteobacteria > Enterobacterales > Alteromonadaceae > Catenovulum > Catenovulum sediminis. The sequence continues at coordinate 261,262 of NZ_CP041660.1, forward strand.
CGTTTGTTTCTGTGACGTCTAGATCTAACCATACTAATCTGTGGTCGGATGATGCTGCGCGCGATGCAACTAATGGATATAAATCCTGATCTTCTGTTGGCCAGAAGACATTACCCTGCTCTACTTGCAAACCCGATTTAGAGGCTAATACGTAATCTGCACGCATTTTCCATGAGGCCGTGTGATAAGCCGCCAAGCGGTTATCTGGATCATTTGCAACACCACCTTCAGATGCTGGGGTAAAGTCGCTATAAATAGATGGGTGTCGTAAAAGCAGATCAATCGTGCCCGGATATGCATCACCTTCTATAGAAGCATTTAAATCACCTGCGATCACAAATCGAACGCCGGCTGGTAAGCCACCTGTTTCGCCTTCATCATCGTAGATATAAGCAGAATGCGCTGGTGCAACATAATCTGCCCAAAAACGGATTTCATCATGGTTGCGTGTACCATTGCGATCTTCTTCACCATCAAAAGTAGGTGGTGTTGGGTGGCTTGCCAGTATATGAACTACCTCGCCATTTATGCTAACGGGTACATCCCAATGTGATTTTGAAGATAATCTAAATGCGTTGGTTTCTGCTTCGTTGTACCAATTTTCACCCGTTTCAGGATCGACAGGCATTAAATTACCCGGCATGTCTTTCCATAAGAATTTTTGGAAAGTACGTACATCTTCTTCAACAATTGGATAGCGTGACAAAAGCACCATGCCGTAATGACCAGGGAAACGGCCGAAACCAAATGCATCATTCATGTAACTATCAAAATTGCCATCATTGTTTAAATCAAATGCAGTGGGCTCACCGGTATTTGAAGGGGCGACAAAATAATATGGATAATCAATCGACTGAGCATCATCTGCCTGAGCAATATTCAAATACTGGCTGATAAACATTTGCACACCCGAATTTTCATCCGCGATATAATCAAACTCGTTTAATAAAACAATATCGGGTCTGACACGCTGGATAATTTCAGCAATATTTTGAATTTGTGCATTATCACCAGCCGCTAATTCGTCTACTAAAATTTGCGATTGAGGTGTTGCGTTATCATCTGAGGGGTAGTTTGTAGCTTCCATACTGACATTAAAGGACGCTACACGGATATGTGAATCATCCATTTTGCTTTTAACAATATAAGGAGTTGGCGGTTCGTCTTCAACGATCACATCTTCTTCAACCTTCACACCTTGCTGCAAAGTGATGCTATTCACAGCATTCGCGTCTGCAACGGTTAATGAAACAACAAAATCGCCATTAGAGCTATAGGCGTGCTCAACTTCGGCTCCTGTTGCAGTTGTACCATCTCCAAAATCCCAGCTAAATGTGTAAGGTGCGCCTGCACCACTATAAGCAGTTGCTTTAAATTCAGTATCTTGTGCAAGTTTCAGCTCTGTGTTTTGCGCGGTCATTGCAGCTACAAGCGGTAAATCAATGTTGCTGCCTTGTACATCAACCACAACATCATCAATATACCAAGCGCCATTATCGCCGTCGGCGTCAGCTTGCGTCATATAGTGAAACGCTAAATAAACAGATTCGCCTTTATATGCATCTAAACTAATGTCACCTGATTCGACAAAATCAGAGCCATCTGAACCCTGCCCGTCTTGCGGTAAAACGGCCGTTAATTCGGTCCAGGTTGCGGTGGATGGATCGGTTCCGGCAACATAATCGCTCGATGCTTTAACCTTTAGATTCATGCCATCAAAACGAACGCGTGATTTAAAAGTTAAAGTCGCAGAATCAATTGTCGTCTGCGTTAAATCAATTGCGGGAGAGATAAACCAGTCATCACTATCAGTGGAGCCTTTGTGTCCATTCATTGCAGCAGTGCTGGTACCATTAAAAGTATCGTTAAACCAGTTTTTATCACTGGCTTGACTATAAGGTGTAAACTGACCGTCTAAGCCAATTGAAAAGTCTTCCTGAAATACAGTTGCAGCTTGCGCGACTGGAATCAATGCGAATGCACATAATCCAGCTAACAATTTTTTAGTAATCATTTTGTCCCCGTCCAGAGTCATTAAAATAATTGGAATATAACTGGTCGGATAAGTTAGATTTAAATAGTGACTATAAAGTGACTGCCAGGTTAAGGTTTTTATTCAAATTAATGACAATTGTATAATAACCAGCCAACTCAAGTATTTAGCACATTTTATAATGGTGTTAAATTTGCCGGATATTTATTCCGGTGTTAGCATTTAGAGGCAGCCCAGAACAGAGACCATGAAATGAAAACAGCCGTTGCTGAAATTAATTTGTCAGCACTTAACCACAACCTGAATGTCGTGATAAAACACTGCCCAAACAGCAAAATACTGGCGGTTTGTAAAGCAAATGGTTATGGGCACGGTATTGTTGAAGTTGCAACGGCGCTCAATGCAGCAAATGCGTATGGTGTGGCGCGACTTGAAGAGGCAATCGAACTGAGAAATGCCGGTATCACAAAGCCCATTGTATTACTTGAAGGCTTTTTTAATACACAAGACATAGCGTTAATTGCAAAACATAAAATAACAATTTGTTTGCAAAACCATTGGCAACTCTCTCAGCTAGAACAAGCCCAAATAAAACCAAGTGAACCCCTTTGGTTAAAAGTCGACTCGGGTATGACTCGTTTAGGTTTTTATCATCACGAAGTCGAACAAGCCTTAAGCCGCTTAGAAAAACTAAATTACACTATTTCTGAAACCGTATTATCTAGCCATTTTGCTTGTGCCGACGAACTAGACAATCCGCTCACTAACAGCCAATTAAAACGCTTTAACGAGATCTTAGCCACACATTCTAAACAAAAGGCGTTACAAGCCTCTATGGCTAACTCAGCTGCCGTATTAACCTTACCCGAAGCGCATTTTGACTGGGTTAGGCCGGGTATTATGTTATATGGCATATCCCCGATGCTCTATTCGCACGCCGATGAATATCAGTTAAAACCGGTCATGACCTTAAAAAGCAAGCTTATCTCTGTCAAAAAAGTACCCGCAGGTACTTATATCGGCTATGGTGCTCGCTGGCTAACTCAGGCTGAAACTCATATTGGTGTTGTGGCTATCGGTTACGGTGACGGTTATCCCAGACATGCTAAAGATGGCACGCCGGTTTATATCAATGGCCGCATTGTACCTTTAGTGGGCCGCGTCTCGATGGATATGATAACCGTAGATTTAGGGCAAGATTGTCAGGATAAAGTAGGTGATGCAGTTACTTTGTGGGGCGAAAACTTGCCCATTGAATTGGTTGCCGAAAACTCAGATACCATAGCGTACGAGCTGGTTTGTCAAATAACGCAGCGTGTCGAAAAACATTACATCAATCAATAATAACAGGAAACGAAATGAATATATGGGTGGACGCCGATGCATGTCCGGTTGCAATAAAAGAGATATTATTTCGCGCAGCGCGTCGCACCGGTGTGCAACTGACGTTATTGGCCAATCATAGAATTGCAGTGCCGCCTTCACCGAATATTCGCTTTTATCAGGTTTCATCCGGCTTTGATGTCGCCGATGACGAAATTGTAAAACGTGTCAACGAAGGCGATTTAGTTATAACGGCCGATATTCCGCTCGCCGATGAAGTTATCAGCAAAAAAGCCTTAGTGTTAACGCCCAGAGGCGAAGCCCTAACAAAAGAAAATATAAAAGCTAAACTCAATATCAGAGACTTTATGGACACCATGCGCTCAAGTGGTGTACAAACTGGCGGGCCGCCGGCGCTCAACGCAGCTGATAAAAAAGCGTTTGCTGATAAATTAGATCAATGGTTGGCCAAGCACAAGTAAACAGCGAGTTACGGCCAACTGCCCCACGGGCTATCGTTTTTATGAAAGGTTTCTATATAAAGCTGCTCGACTTTTGCGCGCGCCCAAGGCGTGCGACGTAAAAACTTTAAACTCGATTTAATACTAGGATCTTTTTTAAAGCAATTAATATCAACACAAGCACTCATCCCTTGCCAGCCAATTTCAGCTTCTAATTTTCGCAAAATGTCTTCGAGCTTAACGCCGTGTAATGGATCTCTGTGGGCAAACGCCATAAATTAAATCTCTGCAAACCGATATCAATAACAGGCCAAAGTTTAGCACGATAGATAACAAGGCTAAAACGAAAAACCTTCAGGATAAAAGTGATAACCGTCAAAATCACCTTTGCTTAAATGAATGCCGCGACTGCGCGCGATTGCATAAAACAAAGTTAAGTGAAAAAACATATTAGGCAAAATATACTGCTGAATAAATTTACTTTGTGGCAAAGACACTGTGTTTTGCCCGGCAGTGTCATGCAAAATGGGTTCGCCCTGCTTTAATTCACCCAGCGCTGGTTTACTAAGCAAAGGCTCAGCGAATTCTAATGCTTTAATATAAGCCACGGTTTGGCTGATTTGCTGTTGCAAACCGGCAAAACTGACATCCTGATTATCAAAATAAATCACCTCGCGTCCAGCCAACCGGCAACAGCCTCGCAAAGCGAAGTTACAGGTAATACGCACCTGCACATGCAGCGCAAACATATCGTCTGCTAATTTAGCCGCTAATATGGTGTGTTCACTTTGGTTACTTGATTTTTGAAGCTCTGTTTTAATTTTTAACAGCATTTTATCTAATTGCTGTAAATAGCGCAGGCAAAGCGCTTGTGTCTGTTTTGCAAGCATAGAAGGCTCTAATAATCGGTTTTACTGCGGCGCATTGCTTTAACCGCCCCACGCTGCTTTTTATGTTCAACACGGCGCTTTTGACTGGCACGCGTGGGTTTAGTGGCGATACGCTTTTTTTGTACCGCAGTGGCTTTTTGAATCAGCTCAACAAACTGCTGCTGCGCCTGTAAACGATTATCTTCCTGACTACGTGTACTTTGGCTTTTAATAATAATTTTGCCACTTTTGGTAATGCGGTGATCGGCCAAATTCAATAAACGTGATTTATAAAAATCAGGCAACGAAGAGGCTTTGATATCAAAGATCAATTGAGCCGCGGTTGAAGTTTTATTAACGTGTTGCCCGCCCGGACCGCTGGCACGTATAAATTGCCATTCGATTTCGTTTTCAGGTATCAACACTTTATTGGATATTTTTAGCATAAGTCTGAATCTAGAGATTCAGACTTATGCTGTCAACTTAAAAAGCAGCATAGCTTAAAACAAATACTATGCGCTTTTAAACTGAGCAAAGTTTTTGCTTGAAACATTTTGATAAGAAGCCTAATTAAAAACCGGTTTAGTGAGCAAAAAATCGTCGAAAATAACGAATTTACACTTTCTTTACGTTAGAGAGGGTCGCCTTTATCTATTATTCGTGGTGACTTTATCGTATTATTTAATGCCTCGGAGTTAGAGTTAACCGTTTACACCATGTTAAATACTGAAAAAAGCAAACTAAAAAGTGCCCGCTACACCGCCCCAGCGCTAGAAAAAGGGCTAGATATAATAGAGTTATTAGCGAGACAGCACGAAGGATTGCGCCTTAAAGATATTGCAGCCAATTTAGGTAAATCTGTTTCAGAAATATTTCGTATGGTGACTGTGTTAGAAGGCAGAGAATACTTAAAGTTTGATCCACTGACAGACCGTTATAGTTTGTCACTCAAACTATTTGAAATTGCCAGTCAAAACACACCGGTTGAGCGCGTGACGCGCGCAGCAGCTTCGGAAATGGACCAACTCAGTAAACAGATTAATCAATCTTGTTATTTAACAACCCGCTACGAAAATGAAAGTATTGTTTTGCTGCATAAAGACGGCCCTATGGATGCAGTTATTTCAGTTCGTTTAGGGGCCAAACGCCCGTTGACAGATTCAAGCTCAGGGCATGTGTTTTTAGCCCATGCAGTAGATGATTCAATAGAACACAGCGCAGGCTTTACTGCCCAACTTAAAGCCATAAAAGAGCAAGGTTATGCCTTGACTGCCAGTACACTGTTATCTGGCGTTGAAGAAATAGCCTTTCCGATTTTTGACAAAGAAGAAAAAATTACCGCGTGTTTGGTTATCAGTTATTTAAATTACCTAAACGATGCAACACAAGACAAACTTGCAGCGATAAACTTAGCAAAAGAGGCGGCTGCGCGTATTAGTAAACGGCTGGGCATGCCACAAAAATCAAATTGAATTAACTGACAAAATACCCCACTATAGTTGAAATATTTGAATATAACTAAAATGGGTAAAAATGGGCGTAAAGCTAGAAGTTAATTCAGTACTCTGTACCGAGCAAAAATATGAGTTAAAAGTGGGTAAACTTTACCCGTTTAATATCCCCGGTAACCGCTTTTTTTCTAACGAAACCCCTATTTGGTTAACCAACCTCAACTGGTTGCCGCTTGCAGAAATTAGCATCATTTCACAAACACTTGAAAACAACGGTTTAACTGGCCGCTTTAGAGTAGATTATTTATATCAAGGTGACGAACAGCAAACTTTAGCCAACATTTTTAGCCGTATGTATGTTGGTTTAAATGATCCTTTCATCTATTTGATAGCGAGTGAAGCAGAGTATCAAGCAAGCCAAATAAGTGGCCAAATTATCAGAGACAGTTTGCAAGCAGAAGGGTTTATTCACGCTTCACCTAAAAGCCAGCTAAACCGTGTAGCAAATAAGTTTTATAAAAATACCCAATCACCCCTTATATTAGTGGTAGACAAAACAAAAATAACCTCCCCAGTAAAATGGGAGCCAGCGAAAGGCGGTTTATACCCGCACATATACGGGCCGTTAAATATTGATGCGGTTGTAAAAACAGAAGCAATCGCGCTTAACGAGTCTGGCGAATTTTTCATTGATGCACATAGCAGGATCCTCTAATGTCATATTCCCCGATAAAAACAGCCATAGTAGGCTATGGCTTTTCAGCCAAAACCTTTCATTTGCCATTTATTACAACCCTACCAGAACTATCGCTTTGCGCGATTAGTAGCAGCCAGCAACAGTTAGTGACGACCGAACAACCGCAAGCCAAGTATTTTGCCAGTGCCGAAGCTATGCTAGAACAAAGTGATGCCGAGCTGGTGATAATAACGGCCCCCAATAATGTGCATTTTAAACTGGCCAAATTAGCGCTTGAAAACGGCAAACACGTTATTGTAGAAAAACCCTTTGTGCTAGATGTGGCAGACGGTGAAACACTGGTTAAACTGGCAAAAGATAAAGGTTTAAAACTCAGTGTATTTCATAACCGCAGATGGGATGGCGATTTTTTAACGATACAAAAATTAATTGCCGACCATAAAATTGGTGAAATTAAACATTTTGAAGCGCATTTTGATCGTTTTCGTCCAACCGTACGTGACAGATGGCGTGAACAATCAACCGAAGGAGGTGGCATTTTATTTGATTTAGGCCCGCATTTGCTTGATCAGGCATTGCAGTTATTTGGTAAACCCACTGCAATAACCGCCCAGTGCCGCAGCATGCGACCTAACTCTAAAAATGTCGACTATTTTAATATTATGCTGCACTACCCTGATTTTTACGCCCAATTACATGCCAATTTGTACAGCTGCGAACCCAACATTCGGTTTAATATTTTGGGCAGCGAAGGCAAATATCAAAAATTTGGTCTAGACCCACAAGAAGATTATTTAAAAGCCGGCATTATGCCAGATAAAGCCGAATGGGCAGACGAAACGCCAGAAATGTACGGCACCGTGTATAAAGAAGGACAAGCCGCAGAAGTAATACAAACCGAACGCGGCGGCTACCAACACTACTTTAAAACCATGGCCGACGCCATCCGTTTAAATAAAAACGAACCGGTAACCGCCGAGCAAGCACTGGAAAATATAAAACTAATAGAACTTGCCATAAAAAGCAGCGAACAAGGCAAAACCTTAACCGTATAAAAACAAAACAACACCGCGACTTACCCCCAAAATGTAAGTCGCAGCTTCAATCCAACAAAAAACACAACACTCAACTTGAAACTCGAACCTTAAAACTTGAAACTCGAAACTTGAAATTCGCCACTCGAAACTCGAAACTCGAAACTCGAAACTTGAAACTTGAAACTCGAAACTCGAAACTTGAAACTCGAAACTCGAAACTCGAAACTTGAAACTCGTAACTTGAAACTCAAAACTCAAAACTCGTAACTTGAAACTCGTACCTAAAATGTAGGTCGCGGCTTCAGCCCGACAAAATCTCCCAACAAACACCCATTCCTACAACCTCAGCCTCATAACTTGAAACTTATAACTCGCTACTCTAATCTCATCGCCCGCTGCTCGCTGCTCTCAACTCAACCCCCGTTCACGTTAATATTCATTTATCACACAGACACGCGTAAATATATCCCTATAGCTTTACCGCAGCATCCATGCTGCGAAAGTCTGCTTAGATAAACTGAACATCAACCCTCACTCAAATCCTGCACACTTGCACTTAAAACATACAACTCGAACCTTAAAACTTAAAACTCGAAACTCGTAACTTGAAACTCGAAACTTGAAACTTGAAACTTGAAACTTGAAACTTGAAACTCGAAACTTGAAACTTGAAACTTGAAACTCGAAACTTGAAACTTGAAACTTGAAACTTGAAACTTGAAACTCGAAACTTGAAACTTGAAACTTGAAACTTGAAATTCGTACCTAAAATGTAGGTCGCGGCTTCAGCCCGACAAAACAAGTGTCGCTAAAATCTGACAGCGCACACTCTAATTATGGACTGCGCCTAAACTAAACATTTCTAAGCTGCCTGTGCGGCAGTGAACCCAATAATGCAATTATTAATACGCCTTTTTAGAATTGGCTGCGTGAAAAAACACCAGCAACAACATTAACTTAATTTAAATATTAAATTTACATTATGAACTTTTACAAACAAGTGGTATACATAATGTATACTTTTCTCAGAGCTATTTAGAGGTACTCTGATATCGTGACAAAAAATTTAGAATCGTCTGATTTACACCAACATTACGCGACACACTTAGGGAATGTCACTAAAGATAATCAGATTATTGCTACGGGGGATATACGCAACACTGCGGGCGTGCTCGTTGCGGCCAAAAATACGCGAATTAACCAACAAATCGCTGAAAAAATAGCGCGCCATAAACTGTTGATCCCTTTAGAGCAACAAATTGCCCTAGAAAAAACCTGTAAAGTTGAGCAAGAGCTCTTTGCATTGCCGTCTCACCCTGAGGTGAAAGTTTTGATTGAAAACGGTGTTGGTGTCGAGCAATTCCAAAATCACGGCAAGGCGCTAAAGTACTATCCGTTGTTATTACAAAAATTAACGGTGCTGAAAGCAAGCTATCCTGAAATATATAAAAAAGCGGTAATGGGTGCATACGTTGCGCTGTTGATCAGTTTAGAACGCAATTTAGATGTTAAAACAAGCAGTAATATATTTATCGCAACCTTGGTACGTGATATTGGTCTGTTACATATCGAGCCTAAAATTGTTATGGGCACTGGTGTTTTATCTGCCCAAGACTGGTTAATGTTACAAGGCCATGTGTCGATAGGTTATCACTATGTAAGGTTAGAAAATAATATTCCAAACGTGATCCCTAGGGCGATTTTTGAGCATCATGAAAGGTGCGATGGTTTTGGTTACCCTAAGCAAAAATTTGAGCATCAGTTGTCTTTAGAAGGGCAAGTGGTTGCTTTTGCCGACAGCTTTATAGGGATGTTTTATAAATATATTTTCGCTTTAAAATACCCGTTTAAGGCGCTGTTACCGATAATGCAGTTTAACGCTGGTGCACATGGTATAGAAAATACCGATGCGTGCATTCGCTTATTTGGTAAGTTGGTTAAGTCTTATAAGCGTATTCACAGTAACCAAGAGTTAGCTGTTTTGTCGGCTAAAATTCCGCTACGCCATAAACATATTAACGAGTGGTTTGTGCAAGCTGAAATACTCAATGCGGGCCTGTCTTCGGTCTATTCTGGGGCCGCAATAGTACGTTCTACTGAGCGGATTAGTTGGTTAAGACGTTTGCTGACACGTTCTGGTATTGACGATAACCGTTTTGTTAATTGGCTTAAAGAAGTTGATTTTCAATCAATATCAGACAAGGAGGTAGAAGAAATTGAGCAATATGCACTGATGTTAAATGAAATGTCTTGGCATCTAAATGAGCTACGTAAAGTTTTTTCTTTAATCATCACTCATTTACAAGGGCCTGAGGAACAAGTGTCAGAATACAAAGATATATATAGGATCTTAAAAGCGATGATGGGACATTTTAAAGCGGATTTACTCTAGCTCTATTACTAGCTTTATTACTATCTTTAAATTACACCCGCTTTGCTAACGATAAACGCTAAGCTATTTAACGGGTGTATGTGTAAAGTGTTCGCTTGTTTTACAGGTTTGGTAAATTACGGGCGTAAAATATTTCCTGTGTTTCTTGCTGTAGTTTGCGTTTCGCGTCTTCTAATTCGCTGTCGCCTAAATCCTCTACGCCTGTACCAAACAAGTGTCGGCTGACGTCAAAGTCTTTTAGTACCATTTTGGTGTGGAAGATATTTTCTTGATATACATTCACATCAATCATGTTGTACAGCTGGTGTATATCTTCTGACATGTAATTTTGAATCGAGTTAATATCATGATCGATATAGTGTTTTACACCATTTACGTCACGCGTAAACCCACGGACACGATAGTCTATGGTGACAACGTCTGAGTCAAAAGAGTGAATTAAGAAATTTAACGCTTTTAGTGGCGAGATAATGCCGCAGGTAGACACTTCTATATCAACCCTAAATGTACTGATGCCATTTTCTGGATGGCTTTCTGGATAGGTGTGCACACAGATGTGGCTTTTATCCAAATGCGCTACAACTGAATCTGGCAGTGGCCCCGGCGTTTCGTTGTTGTCATATTGATTTGCGTTTAGTACCGGTTCTTCACTAATCAATATTGTAACACTGGCCCCTTGAGGCTCGTAATCTTGACGCGCTATGTTAAGTACATTTGCACCAATAATATCGACAACTTCACGTAATATATCGGTTAAACGATCGGCATTATACTGCTCATCGATATATTCGATGTATTCGCTTCTGTGTTTATCTAATTTCGCCCAGCTAATATCATATATTGAGAAGCTTAGGCTTTTAGTTAAATTATTGAAGCCGTGTAGTTTGATTTTTTGTGCAGGTTGTGTCAATGCGAGTGCACTCCATGGTTTAAAATTTCGCGTATTCTAGTGAAATTTTGCTTTGATAAAAAGCAATATTATTTGATAAATGCCGAGTCAAACAGATTTTTTATCAATCCGGCAAATTCAACAACAAACGCTTCTTGCGCTTTAGTCGCCGGTTGATCGAGTCGTCTGGATAAAAACTCTTCTAAATCAGTCACGATTGCGTCGGCTTCGCGCACCACGTCAAGGCGTGTGTCTTGATCTAAGCCATCGTGCTGCGCAAAAAATGACATAATCTTTTGCGCGATATGTTCTTCAATTAGATCACGTACAGATTTATCTATCGTTTGTTCACTGCTATCCGGCTGGAATAAATCCAAATTTTCGGTGAAATAGGATACCAGTTCGATATAAGCCTGCGATTCTGTGACCATGTGACCCTCTGCTACTACTTTTAAGTTGGTGTTGGTTATTCGCTGATTATTGTAACGAATAACCTGTATATCACAACTTAAACTATTTATAGTGCGCTATGCGCTTTTTTAATTCTGCGCACCGCTTCTTCTAACTGTGCTTTGGCGCATGCAAAGTTGATGCGTGCAAATTTAGGTTCACCAAAGTCTCTGCCCGGTGATGGGCCTACACCTGCATGCTCAAAGAATTCTTGCACATCTTCTACCGGTAGTTCTGAGCAGTCAATCCATGCTAAAAAGGTTGCTTCTGCTTTTACCATTTTCATGCCTTTTAAGGCATTAATTTCTTGATATAAGTAGTCGCGATTTTCTTTTAAATAGGCTAGCAGTGCTTTATGCCATTTATCCCCATGTTTAAAAGCGGCTTCTGTTGCGACGAGGCCTAATACTTGTACCCAGGGTACGATGCCCATTGCTGCATTTCTAAATTGCATGCGAACGCGGCTATCTGGAATAACGGCAAATGATGCGCCTAAACCTGCAATGTTAAATGTTTTACTTGGCGCCATTAGGCTGATGGCTTTGCCGGATATCTCTTGCAATGAGGGCGCTGGAATATGTTTAACGCCCGGCTCTAAGATGAGATCACAATGAATTTCGTCTGAGCATAGTATGACATTGTGGCGTAAACATATTTCGGCAACATGCTTAAGTTCGCTTTCTGTCATCACTGAACCGCATGGGTTCATTGGATTGCACATGATAAATAGTTTAGTTTTCGGATCAGCTGCTTGCTTTTCTAGCTCGGCCATATCCAGCTTCCAAACGCCGTTTTCGAGTACACTTGGAATATCAACCCGCTCACATTGGTTAAGCGATGGCGCTTTTAATAAGGGTGGATAGTTGGGTACTTGAATCAGTATTTTATCACCTGGTTGACAATAGGCTTTACAGGCTACGTTGAATGCGGGGACTACGCCTGGTGTCCAGACTATCCAGTCGGGCAAAATGTGCCAGTTATGTTCTTTTGCAATCCACTCACAGGTTGCCTGATTCAGTGATTCGTAAGGCAGTGTGTAGCCCAGTATGCCGTGGTCACACCTTTCTTTGATTGCATCGATAATTTCTTGCGGCGGCTGAAATTCGGCATCGGCAACCCACATTGGGATAATGTCCTGATCTTGATATTTATCCCATTTAAATGAATGAGTTGGTTTTCTGTCTATAATTTTGTCAAAGTCAAAAGACATTTTTTTCTTCGCCTCTAATTTCTTTTACTGGCTTATTTCAAAGTGTTCTGGTTTGTAAATAAACCCTTGATAGCCATCAAAATGATATTCTTTTAAGATTTCCAGTTGGGCTTCATTTTCTACCCGAGTTGCAATTACCGCAACGTCTAAGTTGTGAATGGTAGTACATAATGAGCCAACAAAATAGGCGTCATCTTTGTTGCTGAGCGCCATTTGTGTATATGCATGGTCGATTTTAACGTAATTTGGATGAATTGACTGCAAATAACTTAACGATGAAAAATTACGACCGACTCTGTCTACACCAAATTGAATGCCCATATTTGTAAACTGATAACACAAGTTTTCGATACGCTCTCGGTTATAGATGACACTTTCTTCACTGAATTCAAAACAGATGTGCGCGGCTAAGTGTGAGTTAGCACGTATAATATCAATTAACCATAAGATGAAATTTTCATCTTTTAGCGCACTGGCTGTCAGGTTGATGGCATAAGATTTATCTGGGTGTTTGTTGATATGTGCAAAGATGGTTTCGATGACTTTTTTATCAAATACTTGGCCAAGTTCATATTCATCTAAGACAGATATAAATGATGCTGCATTAATTGAACCTAAATCTTTTAATTTTAACTGCGCAAATGCTTCAAAATGCAATGTATCTTGTGGTTTATTAAATTCAATGACAGGTTGCCTAGAAAAGCCTAGGTTAGCGTTGTTAATTGCGCCTAATATTTTATCGCGTAACTCGGTTTTAACTAAGGTACTGGCGGTATTTTCTTTGTTCTGTTGCACGATATTAATGTGCTTGGCACTTTGCCTTGCTTGTTGCAAGGCTGAATCAACCATACCCATTAGTTTGGTAGCTTCAGTTTTTTCTTTAACGACCACGGTGCCAATATAGAATATTGGCTCGTCATAAAACTGTTTGGTAAAGTGTGGTGATTCTAACGTTTGTTGCAATTGTTCTAATTTATACTCAATTGCTTGTAAGTCAGCGCCTTGTACTAATACTGCAAATTCATTCACTGATAATCGGCAGGCTACGTGACCATTGTCGGGGTTAAACACATTTAATAGCCGTTGTGCTGCGGCTTTTACTACGTCATCTCTTTGTGTGAATCCATCGCGTTTTTTAATAGTCTCCAACCCATTGAGTTCGAGCAGTAGTACTGAGCCATGCGCTGATTCTTCTAACCATGCATTGAGCTGTCGATTAAAAAACGAGCGATTCCCTAGCCCTGTGGTGGGATCTTGAAACGCTTGTTGTTTCAGTTTGTCGTGTAATCTTGCTTCTTCTTGAAATTGTTCTTTTAGTTTTTCTGTCATTTTGTTGATGGCTTCGGTGACTTGCTTAAGCTCTTTTGTTGCGGGCAGTTCTAGTGCATTACCGAATTTTCTTTCTTGAATTTCTTGTGCTTTTTTCTGTATTTTTCTAAGCGGCCCCAACAAGACTCGAATACCAAAGCCAGTAAAAATAATTACCGCAATCGATAAACAGAAAATCCATATAAACATGGCGGTGAATGCTTCCCATAATTGTTTATATGCAAATCCGGGGTGTCCTTTTATTTTAAGTGTACCTGCTTGCATCCAGCCGTCTGTGATTGTGGTTTCTTGTTGTGGGATATTTAATAAATCTAAGTTGATAAACCATTCTGGCACACCTGCAATACGTACCGGATTTTTTCTTGATATGGTTTTTTCATCTACAAAGGTTTCCAACTCAATAGATTCATAAAATCCACCATCAAAATAAGTATTGATGGTAGATTCAATCATCACTTTGTCATCACTTTGTAAATGCGGTTGCAGCGCCATACTTAATGACGTAGACGTGTTATTTAAGTCTGACTCTAATTGGTTCGCTAAGTAGTTTCGTGTAGAGTTAAATTCTAACCACAAAACACCTACTAAGTTCAGCGAAAAGCAGACTATTATCATCAGCAGAATTTGTCGAAACAAAGTCATAATATCACCTGGTACTATTTAAATTCAGTTAATTGGTAGCGTTTACTGAGGTTATCCCAGTGGTCTAAACGCTCAGAACTGCCAACAAGTTGCCCTTTTCCTTTTTGTTTATTAAGCCACAGTTGTTGACCATTAAAAGAGAAAATGGGGATTAAATCTCTTCGTTTTATCGCCGGTTTAATCTCGCCGTCTAAGTTGTCTAATATCAAAGGCATGGATTTTGGAGTTTCATAGTAAGCTAATACCATATGAAATTGATTTAACCTGACTGCTTTTACGTAGGTTAGGCGCAATTTGTCTATCGGCACGCCTAACTCTAATAAAGTAAAATATTTGGCGATTGTAAAGTCTTCGCAGTCTCCGCCTTTGCGCCCAATAAATTCTAGTGGGGTGGCCCAGTAGTCTTCTTGTTTCCACATGATTTGGTCGTCAACAAAATCAAATAAATTGAAAAAAAGATTGACTTTTTTCAATTTATCTTTGTCTGACAGATGTTGGTTATTCTCTACAATATTGCGCCATGCATTAGCTCGTTTGCCGGCATCTTCGCCGTATTTTTGCACAACGTGTTGTATTAATTTGGCCGTATTGAGCTGCTCAGCAGCCCATACTGATATGAGGGTTAGAATGATAAAGCTGGCGGTAATTAATTTACCAGCCAAGCGCTTCATAATTGTCAGAATTTTCAGTTTCCATTTCGCTGTTTTGCGCTTCCATAATGTAGATGTGCCACTTGAGTTCTGCTTCGGTGACTAAACTTTGTGCTACAAGTTCGACTCTTCCGTCGTCATCATTTTGCGTATTTGCTTGTGCACTTTCCTGATAAATCATTTCAACTCTACGATTTAATCTTTGCGCTTCTTCTGTTTCATCAATCACCAAAGGCATTTCTTCGCCCATTGCTGTTGCGTCGATTGCGTCTTTCTGAATTTGGTATTTTGCGGTTAAGTAGCCAATGAGTGCTTGTGAGCGTTGCTCGCTTAATGCTTGGTTGTAGTCATTTTCGCCGTGCATTGATGCGTGACCACTCAGATATAATTTACCTGTGCCCTTGCTTTTATATGCGTTTATAAACTCGCTTATTTTTTGCTGATCTAGCGCGTTTAACTTGGCACTGTCATTGTCAAAATAGACAATGAATACTTTGTCACTGGGCGTTTCTACCGTATTTTCTGCACTGATGGTTTTTAATGTTTCACCTGCTTGTTGTATTGATATTTTGCTAAATAAATTCGGGTATTCTTTTTGAATAAGTGACAATATTAACTGGCTTCTTTGGATGTAGTGAACATTATTTTTCTGCTCGTTTTTTATCACGATTGACCATTTGTAATCTGGGTTTAAGCTTGATAAAAAGTCATGTGCAGCACTGAGTGAAACCTCACCCCATTTCGCTTCTTGATACTGAAAATATAAGCGGGTCTGATGTTCTTTTAAGTTATCTACCAGTGTTGAGCAACCATAGTTGTCTACTTGGTGCCCGACTTTAGTGTCAGCACACATTTCGCGTGCTTTTATCACGCCGTCTAAATCACTGTCGTTTAGTCGTTGGTAACTGGATTTAGAGATGTTTTGCCATTCAGGCCGATCTCTATAGGATTCAAGATTTAATACACTGCATGCATTTAAAACAATAAACAGGCTTGATGTAGCAATTAATTTTAGTAGCTTAGTTTGCATTTCGCGCGACCTGCCAATACTCTTGAGGGTTTATTTCCAGTGCTTCTAATAAGCGCCCCATTGCGTTTAATACACGATATTGTGCCGTTATATAGGATGCTTCGGCATTGACATAAGATTTTCTGGCTTCAAATAGTTCGTTTTCAGTATCCAGTAAGTCGAGCAAAGTTCTGCGCCCCAAATCAAATTGCTTTTTATATGCTTGTTGCGTAATGTAACTTTGCTCTACATGAATTCGCAAAAATTCTAGCTGTTGCTGTATTGAGGTCATCGCATTCCAAGATAATTTGGCCCCTTCTAATACTTGCCTCTCGGCTTGGTGACGAATTTCTTTTGCTTGTTCTATTTGATATGCAGCGTTGAGCTCTGCGTGCCGGTCTGTTCCGCCTCGAAACAGGTTATAAGTTACTACGATATCTGCTCGGGTTTCATCACGAAATGCATTGTCTGATCCTCGGTCATCCACTTTTGATTTTGATACTTCAAATGTAACTCGCGGATAATAGGCCGCTTTTGCGGTTTTCAACTGAGCCTGTGTTGCTGCTATATCTGCTTTTGCTAGATAAAGCGTTGGGTGTTGTTCTTTTGATTGATTTAACAAATCACCCAAGCTAGTAGGTATTTTTACTTGATTGACTTTAGGTACAATAATTTCATCTGCAGACTCGCCAATAATTGCTTTGTATTGCGCTAAGACGTCTTGCAAATTATTTTCTGCAGCAAGCGCGCTGGCATGTGCTCGGGCCAGTCGCCCTGACGCTTGCGACAATTCTGAATTAGAGCCTAACCCACTATCTGCTCGCATTTTTATTTGTTCATATATTTCCTGATGTGAAGCCAGGTTTTTCTCTGCCAGCGTTTTTAATTGCCGTTCCCGATATACTGCTAAATATGCAGATACTGCATCTAATGCTTTATTTTCAGCCGTTTCTTTTAGCGCATAATATTCAGAGCGCATTTCCTGTTCGGTGCGCTTAACTTCATTGCGGGTAAAAAAGCCATCGAATAAGACTTGCTCTAAACTGATACTATATTCAATTGGTTTTGTTTGTTCATCTTCAATACCGGCTCGTGATTCTGGTGTGTTTTGCCTACCCTGCCCAATATTTGCGCGGGCATTTATATTTGGATACCAAGCACCTTTACTACCTTTATGTTGGTGGTAAGCAGAGCGATATCTATTGTAAGCGGCTTTTAGTTCTGGATTCGTATTAAAAGCCGTTGCTACAGCTTCTTCAACCGACTTTGCATAACTAACAGAAAAACTGATAATCCAAATATTGATAGCCAACAAAATATGTGTGCGCATATTCAATTTTTTCAATTGTGACGCTTCCCCAATTCTTTTTTTTGCATTTAATTATTATCTTTCGCGCATTGCATTTTGCTTAGCCCTAACGATTGGCTTAAGTATATAATCTAACACGGTTTTCTTACCAGTTAAAACATCAACTGTTGCTGTCATTCCCGGAATTATAGGTAATGGGTTGTCTTTGCTATCGTAATAACTATCTTCTGTTCGTACCCTGATGAGATAAAAGCTGTTTTCTTTCTCATCTTGTATAGTATCGGCACTGATATGCTCTACTGTACCTTTTAATCCACCATAAATCGCGAAGTCATATGCGGTTAATTTTATCACGGCAGGCAAGCCCGGTCGCAAAAATGCGATATCTTTAGGTAAAATTTTTGCTTCTACTAATAAACTATCCGCCATCGGTACTATTTCTAACAAATCCATACCTGGCTGTATTACACCGCCAATCGTATTAATGTTAATAGTTTTAATAGTACCTTTGACAGGTGAATAAACGCTCGTTCGTGTTAACCTGTCTTGCGATGATACCAAAGCCTCGTCTAGTGATGAAAGTTCTGTTTCAGCTTTCGATAGCTCTTTTTGCACTTCACTTCTGAATTTAAGAATAACTTCTTTTCGTTTATTTAGCGATTCTTCTATTTCTGCACGAATTTTAGGCTTGAGTAATCTATTGCTTTCAAGCTCTCCTTTTACATCATTCGCTGCGCGTTCTAGTTTAATAAGTTCAACTTCTGAAACCACGCCTCTGTTTGCCAATGGACGGGTTAAATCCAATTCTTTTCTGACTAAGTTGTAGCTTCTTTCGGCATGATCTATTTTTGACTCTAATTCAGCGAGTTGTTGTTTTTTCTGTGTAACTTGCTGTTCTAGTATGCTCACCTGATTTTCTAAATTTCTAATTCGCTCGTTATATAGTGCTTTTTGCCTGCTAACGACTTCGGGGTTGGTTTGCATAATATCGCCAAATTGCAATACTTTGACCTGAACGGCATATTGATTACTTAAGCCACTTTCAACTTGGATACTTTCAAGCTCAGTTCTTAGGCGAATAATTTCAGCTCGCAAGCTATAGGCTAACGCTTCTTGTTCTCGGTACTCTGATAAAAATCGTGTTTCATCGATACTAATGAGTTTTTCGCCTGCTTCTACTACATCACCTTCTTTTACAAAAATTTCTTTTAGTATCCCACCTTCTAAATTCTGAATGACTTGCACTTGTTGCGAGGGTATCACTTTGCCAAGGCCAACTGTGACTTCATCCAGCTTTGCAAATGCCGCCCAAACAATAATGGTTGTTATAAACAATGCAACAATGTAAATGACTCTGCGGCTGGCATTGGGTGTCTTAGTTAAAAGTGCTGCGTTTAAGTTGTTAATATATGGGATTTCTGATTCTGGTATTTTTTTTGTCATTGCATTTATGCCTGTGGGTATTTAACTTGCCCGCATCTGAGCTGCTGTAAAACCTGATCGCGTGCACCATCTGCAACTATTTGTCCGCGTTCCATCACAATAACCCGGTCAACCAATTCCAACATAGATATTTTGTGTGTTATTAAAATAAATGTTTTATCTTGTGCTAATACGGCTAACTTTTGCTTCACTTGTTGTTCTGAGTAATTATCCATGTTTGAGGTTGGTTCATCCAAAATCAGTACTGGCGGGTTGAATAATAATGCACGAGCCAGCGCTACAGCCTGCCTCTGCCCGCCTGATAAATACGCACCTTTTTCGCCGACTTGCCTGTCTAGCCCATCTGGGTCAACATTGGTAAAACTGGTCACGCCTGCAAGGCGCGCTGCTCTTAATATTCGTTCATCTTCGACATGCGGTACACCCAGTGTAATGTTGTCTCGGATAGAGCCATAGAATAGGTTAATATCTTGCGGTAAACAGCCAATTTTTGTTCGTAAATCGGCAGGACTTATTTGGTTGATATCAATTCCATCTAAGCGGATGGCTCCGTCTTTTGCCTGATAAAAACCTAACAAAAGCTTTTCTATAGTCGATTTACCAGCACCAATTCTTCCAATGATTGCAACTTTTTCTTTCTCTTTGATGTTAAAACTGATGTTTTTAAGCACTTTGTTGTCGGCTTCTGGATAAGCAAATGAAACTTGGTTAAATTCTATGTTGCCGTCAAAATAGGGTCTGTGAAGGTATTTTTCTAATGATTCATCCGGCAGTTGCATAATGTCATCAAGCGTTTTTAATGCTGATTCTGCTTGATTGTATCGCGTTGCCAATAAAGAGATTTGTGTAAATGGCTGCATCACTCGATTGCTCAACATCACCGCGGCAATCAAAGCCCCCATGCTAATATCGCCTTCGCTAATTAAAAATACACCGACGACAACAACCAGAACGGAAGCCAATTGTGTCAAAAAGCCGCTCACTGAGCCGACTGTAGTCGCCAGCTTTTTAATGCCGATATTCCAACTTGAGATATTGCCGATAAGCTCTTCCCATTTTTGTTGGAATTGACTTTCTGCGCTATTAAGTTTTAGTGTTTCTATACCACTTAATGTTTCAATTAAGTGTGCATTTTTCATTGTGCTGTATCGACTGCCTTCTTCGACGAGTTGCCGCATTTTGTGTTTTATCCATGCTGAATAAGTCAGCATTATGATAATCGCAACAATTGGAACTATCGCGATAGGGCCTGCAATTAATGCGACAACCGTGATAATAATTATTGAAAATGGTATATCAATCAATGTGGCTATGGTCGCTGAAGTAATAAAGTCTCGTATTGAATCGAACTCTTGAATATTTCTAGCAAATGCACCGACAGATTGTGGTCTTGATGCCATGTTCATGCGTAGGGTTTTTTCAAATAATCTGCTGGATAGAATAACGTCAGATTTTTTGGCTGCCAGATCTAATAAATAGGAACGTGTCTGCTTTAGTATAAAATCAAAAACCATAACGATAATCATACCTATGGTCAGTACCCATAAGGTATCAATGGCAGAGTTAGGTACGACTCTATCGTACACATTCATAACAAATAATGGTGTGCTGACCGCAAATAGATTGATGAAAAACGCAGCGATTAACGCGTCTTTATAAATAGGAAGATTATCTTTTAAGGTGCTCCAAAACCAATGCCCTTTGTTTGTTTTTAGAACTTCTGGCGATCTTTCGTCAAACCTGTAGCGCTTTTTAACCAGAAAGCAAAAACCGGTATAAATCTCTGCGAGCTCTTGCAGCGGTATTTCATCAAAGCCATCGGTTAGTTCAGGCCATGCTATTTTTGCTGTGTCTCCGTCAATTGATATTAAGGTACAGTTTCTATTCTCAGTTAGTAATAGTATGCACGGCAGTAGTAACTTAGAAATGTTTTCTAGGCTTTTTTTTACCAATTTTGCATCTAACCCTGCTCGACTGGCAGCTCTGGGTAATAGCTCTGGCGTTAATTTACCATCAATGAGCGGTAAACCGGCTCCCATTACTTGAGCTGAAAACGGGGTACCATGATATTTACTTAAAAAAGCCAAACTCCCTAACAAGGGATCTGTATGTTCAGCGGCTAATTGCAGCGATTCTTGTAATCGGTCTCTTTGCTCAGACATAGTTATATTTATTTTTTTCTTATGTTGTACGGGCTAACATGTGTTAGCCCGATTTTATTAGTTGTCCGTATTTAATTGATTATCTTCCATCAATTTGCGGATGATGTCTGCATCTGTACCAGTGGTACCTGCACTGAGATCTGTATTTTCCAACACGATTTTCATATCTGTTTTATTTTCGTCGTTTTCATCTTCGGCGAATTCACCCTCTTTTGACACTGAGATAACAGTATCACCATCGACCACTTCGAAATTCAGATATGCATCCAGATTGCTATCATTTTCACCTTCTAACAAGTCTGATAAATCCAGTACATCTCCTTGTTGGTTCACTTCCCCTGTTATCGCACGTTCTGTCACTTCGAAATCAGAGATATAGTCGGTTGCTACAGTTGGATTATTGCTTATGTTTGAGAAACCCAGTTCTTGGTCATCGCCAGCCAGCCACACAAACATATCGCTTCCACTGCCACCCGTCATATAGTCGCCGTTGTAAAGACTACCTGCTAATGATGAATCGCCATTACCATTGCTACCACCTATAATGATATCATCACCACTACCACCGGTTATTTGATCTGCACCTTTACCACCAACCAGTACAGCACCTTCTGCTGCATTGTATGCGGTGTAACCTGCAGCTGTAACTTGGCCTATACCACTGTAAAAATCAAACCCTGCATTTTGCAACTCTGTCGCATTGAAAGTGTGTAACCCATTCAATGCATCTGCATCGGCTGGATCTTTATACGATCCAGCTTGAGTAACAGTATATCCCCACCACGCGACCGCAATGATGTCGTCACCGCCAAAACCATACACAGGTTGACCTGTCAGTTCAGGCAATGTATCCGTTTTACCATTGATATCGATACTGAGTGTCGCGGTAGAAACATCCCCGTCGTTATCTTTAATAAGATAGGTAAATGTTTCTACTAACTTTTCGCCATTATTCAATGCCTGAACCGCGGCATTTGAATTGTCTAGTACGTAATTGTATGTACCATTTGCATTCATCACTAAAGAACCATACAAACCTGTGATATTAGTTCCGACGTTTCCTTCTTGGACAACACCTACACCTTGCTTAACTCCGGCTACTGGCTGACTAACATCAAAGCTTATGTCATCATTGTCCAGAACATTACCAGCAACTTGTATTTGGCTTATATCACTGGCTAGTGTTCCGTTTAACTCATTAATAGATGTCGTATCGTCAAGCGCTTCAGGCACAGATTCAGCCGATGTCGCCGGGAATTGAGTTCTAACAATTAAATCTGATGAAACGCTATCACCATCTGCGTCTGCGACTTTTATGGTAAAGCTTTCAGTTAACAGCCATTCAGTGCCTTGGTTTTGTATCGATATTTTGCTCCATGCTGGGTTTTCTGCATTTGCATTTTCTTTGTTCGTAAATGGCACTTGGTAGTCGTAATTGCCGGTTGCGAAATTAAAAGTTAATGTTCCGCCATTTTGAGTATCTACTTCTAATACGCTGTTTTCTACGTCGGCATGTGTAGCTGTATATTCAACCCCATCAACCGTTATTGATTCAATTTCACCTGGGCTGTCTGCACCATAATCTATTACTCCAATATTGCCTTGAGAAGCCTGCACCGCACCCGATGAACCACTTGTAATTGTTGCAAGCATGGCCTGAGCCAGTCCTATCGCTGTAGTCACTGATACCACGTTATCTGCTGCAACAAAATTACCACTTTCATCTTTTATCGTTTGCGTTGGCGCTCCAACCATATTGAGATATTCGTAAGTGACCGAGTTACCTATACCGATCACTTCAACATCAATATTGTTTTCTTCTATAAAATTCTTCCAAGTCGCTTGGTAGTTTGTTATAGCTGAAATATTATCTTGACCTTCACCCGAACCATACGGATTACCATCCGATATAAAGTACACTTTTGTTGGGGCTTCTTGCGGCACTGAGTAACCATCTACCAAGGCTTTTAACGGATCATCATAGTCTGTGACGCCCGAAGCATTTAAATTGTTTAATGAATTAATTGCAGACTCTGTGTTTGTCCAACCTTGCTCTGTCGCATTTGATGAGAATGGGATTAGTTTTACTGATACATTTCCCATCGCTGAGTAGGTATTTAATAATTGTTCGATACCGTCTATAGAGGCTGCGAGGCCCGTTGTACCATCGAATGCGTCATCCATCGAACCTGAGATATCCAGCACAATTACGATATTGTGATCCAATAACTCAAATTTAGATATTGCTGGCTGGCTGATTGTTAAGCTTGGTGTGTCGTCAACAATATTCACATTTAAAGTTTCATTCGCAGTTTGCAACAATGAGTTTGTTACTTGAATGCTTATGCTTTCAGTGATACTGCTCCCATTACCATGATCAACAGCGTTGTTAAGTTGATAACTATAACCCACTTCACCGGTTAAAGCGTTGTATGAGTTTAATGTTATTTGCCCGTTATCTGTTTCTATAACTATCGGCTGAATTAATACTGAAGCTAACTGAGCGGCACTGACGTTTGTGCCAGCAACAGACAGACTCGATAACGCAGCTTCGGATGATATTGTAAAGGTGCCCGTTGCAATTTGACTGTTACTTTGATCGGTTAACCCTTGCTCGTTAACCGTGATGTGACCGACATCTTCGCTATTTTCATCGTTTACGTTAATATCTGGGCCTTGTGGTAATTCTACTTGAATTGTTTCCGGCAATGTGAGTGACTCGTAATTACCACCGGTGTAGCTTTGCACGCCTATATTAAAGGTGTTTCCTTGATTAATTAACGGTACAGATATATTAATTTCTTTTTCTGTTTCACCAGCAGAAATTGTCACTTGCGCACCATTGGTTAATGTTAAATTCAAGTCACTTTCTGGTGCATTATCAAGGGTTAGCGTCAGTGTAATATTGCCTTGTGCAAAGTTTCCAGTATCTACTTTAAGCGTCAATTGAGTCACATCTTGATCATCAGTTACTGTCGTGGTAACAGAGCTGGAGCCGACCACTAGGTTTTCGAAGTTACCGCCAGTAATATTGAAGCTTTGATCTTCTAATTGTGCAATACCCGCAGTCACCGCATCCGCGCCGATATAAACATCGTCGCCAGCCGTAACGTTAATAGTGCCAGATGTACTACCCGCCTCAATCGTAATACTTTGACCATTGGTTAAACCAATTGTCATGTCAGTTTCAGCAGCATGGCTTAAGGTTGCGGTATAGGAGATGGTGCCGCCTTCCAATACGCTAGAAGTGGCTGATAGATTCAGGGTAACATCGGTATCCACATCTGAAACGGTCGTGGTCACAGAGCTAGTTTCAATAACCAAGTTTTCGAAATTGCCGCCTGTGATATTGAAACCTTCTTCTGATTGCGCAATACCTGCAGTCACCGCATCTGCGCCAACATACACATCATCGCTAGCTGTCACATTAACCGTACCAGATGTGCTACCCGCCTCAATCGTAATACTTTGCCCATTGGTTAAGCCAATCGTCATTTCAGTTTCGGCAGCATGGCTTAAAGTTGCGGTATAAGTGATGGAGCCACCTTCCAATACGCTGGAAGTGGCTGATAGATTTAAGGTGACGTCTGTGTCGGCATCTGAAACGGTCGTGGTTACCGAGCTAGTTTCAACTACTAAGTTTTCGAAATTACCGCCGGTAATATTGAAGCTTTGATCTTCTAATTGTGCAATACCCGCAGTCACCGCATCCGCGCCGATATAAACATCGTCGCCAGCCGTAACGTTAATAGTGCCAGATGTACTACCCGCTTCAATCGTAATACTTTGACCATTGGTTAAAGCAATCGTCATTTCCGTTTCGGCAGCATGACTTAAGGTTGCGGTATAAGTAATAGTACCGCCTTCTAATACGCTCGTGGTAGCAGATAAATTTAAGGTGACGTCTGTATCGACATCAGATACCGATGTGATTACCGAGCTGGTTTCAACAACCAAATTCTCGAAATTGCCGCCGGTGATATTGAAGCTTTGATCTTCTAATTGTGCGATACCTGCAGTCACCGCATCCGCACCGACATAGACATCATCGCTAGCTGTCACATTAACCGTACCAGATGTGCTACCCGCTGCAATCGTTATGCTTTGACCATTGGTTAAACCAATCGTCATTTCAGTTTCGGCGGCATGGCTGAGCACTGCGGTATAAGTAATGGTACCGCCTTCCGATACGCTAGATGTCGCTGATAGATTTAAGGTGACGTCTGTATCGACATCAGATACCGATGTGGTTACCGAGCTGGTTTCAACAACTAAATTCTCGAAATTGCCGCCGGTAATATTGAAGCTTTGATCTTCTAATTGTGCAATACCTGCAGTGACCGCATCTGCGCCGATATAAACATCATCGCTGGCTGTCACATTAACCGCACCAGAGGTACTACCCGCTGCAATCGTAATGCTTTGACCATTGGTTAAGCCAATCGTCATGTCAGTTTCGGCGGCATGGCTTAAGGTTGCGGTATAGGAGATGGTGCCGCCTTCCAATACGCTAGAAGTGGCTGATAGATTTAAAGTGACGTCTGTGTCGGCATCAGATACAGATGTGGTTACTGAGCTGGTGCCAACAACCAAGTTTTCGAAATTGCCGCCGGTAATATTGAAGCTTTGATCTTCTAATTGTGCAATACCTGCAGTGACCGCATCCGCACCAACATACACATCATCGCTAGCTGTCACATTAACCGTGCCTGATGTGCTACCCGCCTCAATCGTAATACTTTGACCATTGGTTAAAGCAATCGTCATGTCAGTTTCGGCTGCATGGCTTAAGGTTGCGGTATAGGAGATGGTGCCGCCTTCTAATACGCTAGATGTCGCCGATAGATTCAGGGTAACGTCTGTGTCGGCATCAGAAACCGATGTGGTTACTGAGCTGGTTTCAACAACTAAATTCTCGAAATTACCGCCGGTAATGTTGAAGCCTTCTTCTAATTGCGCAATACCCGCAGTCACCGCATCCGCACCAACATACACATCATCGCTGGCTGTCACATTAACCGCACCAGAGGTACTACCCGCTGCAATCGTAATGCTTTGACCATTGGTTAAGCCAATCGTCATGTCAGTTTCGGCGGCATGGCTTAAGGTTGCGGTATAGGAGATGGTGCCGCCTTCCAATACGCTAGAAGTGGCTGATAGATTTAAAGTGACGTCTGTGTCGGCATCAGATACAGATGTGGTTACTGAGCTGGTGCCAACAACCAAGTTTTCGAAATTGCCGCCGGTAATATTGAAGCTTTGATCTTCTAATTGTGCAATACCTGCAGTGACCGCATCCGCACCAACATACACATCATCGCTAGCTGTCACATTAACCGTGCCTGATGTGCTACCCGCCTCAATCGTAATACTTTGACCATTGGTTAAAGCAATTGTCATGTCAGTTTCGGCTGCATGACTTAAGGTTGCGGTATAAGTAATAATACCGCCTTCTAGTACGCTGCTTGTCGCTGATAAATTTAAGGTGACGTCTGTGTCAACATCAGATACTGATGTGGTTGCAGAGCTGGTTTCAACAACTAAATTCTCGAAATTACCGCCGGTAATGTTGAAGCCTTCTTCTAATTGTGCAATACCTGCAGTCACCGCATCTGCGCCGATATAAACATCATCGCTAGCGGTCACATTAACTGTGCCAGATGTGCTACCCGCTGCAATCGTAATATTTTGGCCATTGGTTAAAGCAATCGTCATGTCAGTCTCGGCTGCATGGCTTAAGGTTGCGGTATAAGTAATAGTACCGCCTTCCAATACGCTAGAAGTGGCTGATAAATTCAGGGTCACATCAGTGTCAACATCTGAAACGGTCGTGGTTGCATTTGAAGTACCCACCACTAGGTTCTCGAAATTGCCGCCTGTGATATCAAAATTTTCATCTTCAAGCAGTGCAATGCCAGCCGTAACCGCATCCGCGCCTACATAGACATCATCGCTAGCTGTCACATTAACCGTGCCTGATGTGCTACCCGCTGCAATCGTAATATTTTGGCCATTGGTTAAAGCAATTGTCATGTCAGTTTCGGCAGCATGGCTTAAGGTTGCGGTATAAGTGATGGTGCCGCCTTCTAATACGCTGGAAGTGGCTGATAAATTCAGGGTCACATCAGTGTCAACATCTGAAACGGTCGTGGTTGCACTTGAAGTACCCACCACTAGGTTTTCGAAGTTGCCGCCTGTGATCGCAGGTTGCTGCTGTTGATCAACAGCTATTGAAGCCGTAATCGCATCAGCGCCGATATAAACATCATCACCAGCCGTAACATTAACCGTACCTGAGGTACTACCCGCTGCAATCGTAATACTTTGACCATTGGTTAAACCAATTGTCATTTCAGTTTCGGCTGCATGACTTAAGGTTGCGGTATAGGTGATGGTGCCGCCTTCTAATACGCTGGAAGTGGCCGATAAATTCAGGGTAACATCTGTATCGGCATCAGATACCGATGTGGATACCGAGCTAGTTTCAACGACTAGGTTTTCGAAATTGCCGCCTGTGATATCAAAATTTTCATCTTCAAGCAGTGCAATGCCAGCCGTAACCGCATCCGCGCCAACATACGCATCATCGCTAGCTGTCACATTAACTGCGCCAGAGGCACTACCCGCTGCAATCGTAATGCTTTGGCCATTAGTTAAAGCAATTGTCATGTCAGTTTCGGCTGCATGACTTAAGGTTGCGGTATAAGTAATAATACCGCCTTCTAGTACGCTGCTTGTCGCTGATAAATTTAAGGTGACGTCTGTGTCAACATCAGATACTGATGTGGTTGCAGAGCTGGTTTCAACAACTAAATTCTCGAAATTACCGCCGGTAATGTTGAAGCCTTCTTCTAATTGTGCAATACCTGCAGTCACCGCATCTGCGCCGATATAAACATCATCGCTAGCGGTCACATTAACTGTGCCAGATGTGCTACCCGCTGCAATCGTAATATTTTGCCCATTGGTTAAAGCAATTGTCATGTCAGTTTCGGCAGCATGGCTTAAGGTTGCGGTATAAGTAATAGTACCGCCTTCCAATACGCTAGAAGTGGCTGATAAATTCAGGGTCACATCAGTGTCAACATCTGAAACGGTCGTGGTTGCATTTGAAGTACCCACCACTAGGTTCTCGAAATTGCCGCCTGTGATATCAAAATTTTCATCTTCAAGCAGTGCAATGCCAGCCGTAACCGCATCCGCGCCAACATAGACATCATCGCTAGCTGTCACATTAACCGTGCCTGAGGTACTACCCGCTGCAATCGTAATACTTTGACCATTGGTTAAACCAATTGTCATTTCAGTTTCGGCTGCATGACTTAAGGTTGCGGTATAGGTGATGGTGCCGCCTTCTAATACGCTGGAAGTGGCCGATAAATTCAGGGTAACATCTGTATCGGCATCAGATACCGATGTGGATACCGAGCTAGTTTCAACGACTAGGTTTTCGAAATTGCCGCCTGTGATATCAAAATTTTCATCTTCAAGCAGTGCAATGCCAGCCGTAACCGCATCCGCGCCAACATACGCATCATCGCTAGCTGTCACATTAACTGCGCCAGAGGCACTACCCGCTGCAATCGTAATGCTTTGGCCATTAGTTAAAGCAATTGTCATGTCAGTTTCGGCTGCATGACTTAAGGTTGCGGTATAAGTAATAATACCGCCTTCTAGTACGCTGCTTGTCGCTGATAAATTTAAGGTGACGTCTGTGTCAACATCAGATACTGATGTGGTTGCAGAGCTGGTTTCAACAACTAAATTCTCGAAATTACCGCCGGTAATGTTGAAGCCTTCTTCTAATTGTGCAATACCTGCAGTCACCGCATCTGCGCCGATATAAACATCATCGCTAGCGGTCACATTAACTGTGCCAGATGTGCTACCCGCTGCAATCGTAATATTTTGGCCATTGGTTAAAGCAATTGTCATGTCAGTTTCGGCAGCATGGCTTAAGGTTGCGGTATAAGTGATGGTGCCGCCTTCTAATACGCTGGAAGTGGCTGATAAATTCAGGGTCACATCAGTGTCAACATCTGAAACGGTCGTGGTTGCACTTGAAGTACCCACCACTAGGTTTTCGAAGTTGCCGCCTGTGATCGCAGGTTGCTGCTGTTGATCAACAGCTATTGAAGCCGTAATCGCATCAGCGCCGATATAAACATCATCACCAGCCGTAACATTAACCGTACCTGAGGTACTACCCGCTGCAATCGTAATACTTTGACCATTGGTTAAACCAATTGTCATTTCAGTTTCGGCTGCATGGCTTAAGGTTGCGGTATAAGTAATAGTACCGCCTTCCAATACGCTAGAAGTGGCTGATAAATTCAGGGTCACATCAGTGTCAACATCTGAAACGGTCGTGGTTGCATTTGAAGTACCCACCACTAGGTTCTCGAAATTGCCGCCTGTGATATCAAAATTTTCATCTTCAAGCAGTGCAATGCCAGCCGTAACCGCATCCGCGCCAACATACGCATCATCGCTAGCTGTCACATTAACTGCGCCAGAGGCACTACCCGCTGCAATCGTAATGCTTTGGCCATTAGTTAAAGCAATTGTCATGTCAGTTTCGGCTGCATGACTTAAGGTTGCGGTATAAGTAATAATACCGCCTTCTAGTACGCTGCTTGTCGCTGATAAATTTAAGGTGACGTCTGTGTCGGCATCAGATACCGATGTTGTTACCGAGCTGGTTTCAACTACTAGGTTTTCGAAATTGCCGCCGGTAATGTTGAAGCCTTCTTCTAATTGTGCAATACCTGCAGTCACCGCATCTGCGCCGATATAAACATCATCGCTAGCGGTCACATTAACTGTGCCAGATGTGCTACCCGCTGCAATCGTAATATTTTGGCCATTGGTTAAAGCAATTGTCATGTCAGTTTCGGCAGCATGGCTTAAGGTTGCGGTATAAGTGATGGTGCCGCCTTCTAATACGCTGGAAGTGGCTGATAAATTCAGGGTCACATCAGTGTCAACATCTGAAACGGTCGTGGTTGCACTTGAAGTACCCACCACTAGGTTTTCGAAGTTGCCGCCTGTGATCGCAGGTTGCTGCTGTTGATCAACAGCTATTGAAGCCGTAATCGCATCAGCGCCGATATAAACATCATCACCAGCCGTAACATTAACCGTACCTGAGGTACTACCCGCTGCAATCGTAATACTTTGACCATTGGTTAAACCAATTGTCATTTCAGTTTCGGCTGCATGGCTTAAGGTTGCGGTATAAGTAATAGTACCGCCTTCCAATACGCTAGAAGTGGCTGATAAATTCAGGGTCACATCAGTGTCAACATCTGAAACGGTCGTGGTTGCATTTGAAGTACCCACCACTAGGTTCTCGAAATTGCCGCCTGTGATATCAAAATTTTCATCTTCAAGCAGTGCAATGCCAGCCGTAACCGCATCCGCGCCAACATACGCATCATCGCTAGCTGTCACATTAACTGCGCCAGAGGCACTACCCGCTGCAATCGTAATGCTTTGGCCATTAGTTAAAGCAATTGTCATGTCAGTTTCGGCTGCATGACTTAAGGTTGCGGTATAAGTAATAATACCGCCTTCTAGTACGCTGCTTGTCGCTGATAAATTTAAGGTGACGTCTGTGTCGGCATCAGATACCGATGTTGTTACCGAGCTGGTTTCAACTACTAGGTTTTCGAAATTGCCGCCTGTGATCGCAGGTTGCTGCTGTTGATCAACGGCGATTGAAGCTGTTATAGCATCCGCACCAACATACACATCATCGCTAGCCGTAACGTTAACCGTGCCAGAGGTACTACCCGCCTCAATCGTAATACTTTGACCATTGGTTAAAGCAATCGTCATTTCAGTTTCAGCTGCATGGCTTAAGGTTGCGGTGTAGGTGATGATGCCGCCTTCTAATACGCTAGAAGTGGCTGATAAATTTAAGGTGACGTCTGTGTCGACATCTGAAACGGTCGTGGTAACAGAGCTAGTTTCAATAACCAAGTTTTCGAAATTGCCGCCTGTGATCGCAGGTTGCTGCTGTTGATCAACGGCAATACTCGCAGTCACAGAATCTGCGCCGATATAAACATCATCGCCAGCCGAAACGTTAACCGTACCCGAAGTACTACCCGCCTCAATCGTAATACTTTGACCATTGGTTAAACCAATCGTCATGTCAGTTTCGGCTGCATGGCTTAAGGTTGCGGTATAGGAGATGGTGCCGCCTTCCAATACGCTAGAAGTGGCCGATAGATTCAAGGTCACATCAGTGTCGGCATCCGAAACTGTCGTGGTTACCGAGCTAGTTTCAATAACCAAGTTTTCGAAATTACCGCCGGTAATATTGAAGCTTTGATCTTCTAATTGTGCGATAGCTGCAGTGACCGCATCTGCGCCGATATAAACATCATCGCTAGCTGTCACATTAACCGTACCAGAGGTACTACCCGCAGCAATCGTAATGCTTTGGCCATTAGTTAAAGCAATCGTCATTTCAGTTTCGGCTGCATGACTTAAGGTTGCGGTATAAGTAATAATACCGCCTTCTAGTACGCTGCTTGTCGCTGATAAATTTAAGGTGACGTCTGTGTCGGCATCTGAAACGGTCGTGGTTACACTTGAAGTACCCACCACTAGGTTTTCGAAGTTGCCGCCTGTGATCGCAGGTTGCTGTTGTTGATCAACAGCGATTGAAGCTGTAATAGCATCTGCGCCGATATAAACATCATCGCTGGCTGTCACATTAACTGTGCCAGATGTGCTACCCGCTGCAATCGTAATATTTTGGCCATTGGTTAAAGCAATCGTCATGTCAGTTTCGGCTGCATGGCTTAAGGTTGCGGTATAAGTAATAGTACCGCCTTCTAATACGCTGCTTGTCGCTGATAAATTCAGGGTCACATCAGTGTCGGCATCTGAAACGGTCGTGGTTGCACTTGAAGTACCCACCACTAGGTTTTCGAAGTTGCCGCCAGTGATCGCAGGTTGCTGCTGTTGATCAACGGCGATTGAAGCTGTTATAGCATCCGCACCAACATACACATCATCGCTAGCCGTAACGTTAACCGTGCCAGAAGTACTACCCGCCTCAATCGTAATGCTTTGGCCATTGGTTAAACCAATTGTCATGTCAGTTTCAGCTGCATGGCTTAAGGTTGCGGTATAGGAGATGGTGCCGCCTTCTAATACGCTGGAAGTGGCTGATAGATTTAAGGTGACGTCTGTATCGACATCTGAAACGGTCGTGGTTGCACTTGAAGTACCCACCACTAGGTTTTCGAAGTTGCCGCCTGTGATCGCAGGTTGCTGCTGTTGATCAACGGCGATTGAAGCTGTTATAGCATCCGCACCAACATACACATCATCGCTAGCCGTAACGTTAACCGTGCCAGAAGTACTACCCGCCTCAATCGTAATGCTTTGGCCATTGGTTAAACCAATTGTCATGTCAGTTTCAGCTGCATGGCTTAAGGTTGCGGTATAGGAGATGGTGCCGCCTTCCAATACGCTAGAAGTGGCCGATAGATTCAGGGTCACATCAGTGTCAGCATCAGATACGGTTGTTGTCACAGAGCTGGTGCCAACAACTAAATTCTCGAAATTTCCGCCTGTAATATTGAAACCTTCTTCTGATTGCACAATACCCGCAGTCACCGCATCTGCGCCAACATAGACATCATCTGCCGCGGTTACGTTAACCGTACCAGATGTGCTACCCGCTGCAATCGTTATGCTTTGACCATTGGTTAAAGCAATCGTCATTTCTGTTTCGGCTGCATGGCTTAAGGTTGCGGTATAGGAGATGGTGCCGCCTTCTAATACGCTCGTGGTGGCTGATAGATTTAAGGTGACATCTGTATCGGCATCAGATACCGATGTGGTTACCGAGCTAGTTTCAACGACTAGGTTTTCGAAATTGCCGCCTGTAATATTGAAACCTTCTTCTGATTGCACAATACCCGCAGTCACCGCATCTGCGCCGATATAGACATCATCGCTAGCAGTCACATTAACCGTACCAGATGTGCTACCCGCCTCAATCGTAATGCTTTGACCATTGGTTAAACCAATCGTCATTTCAGTTTCAGCTGCATGGCTTAAGGTTGCGGTATAAGTAATAGTACCGCCTTCTAATACGCTAGAAGTGGCTGATAGATTCAGGGTCACATCAGTGTCAACATCTGAAACGCTCGTGGTTGCACTTGAAGTACCGACAACTAAATTCTCGAAATTTCCGCCGGTAATGTTGAAGCTTTGATCTTCTAATTGTGCAATACCTGCAGTCACCGCATCTGCACCGACATACACATCATCGCTAGCTGTCACATTAACCGTACCAGATGTGCTACCCGCCTCAATCGTAATGCTTTGCCCATTGGTTAACGCAATTGTCATTTCCGTTTCGGCAGCATGGCTTAAGGTTGCGGTATAAGTAATAGTACCGCCTTCTAACACGCTAGAAGTTGCCGATAAATTCAGGGTCACATCAGTGTCAACATCTGAAACGCTCGTGGTTGCACTTGAAGTACCCACCACTAGGTTTTCGAAATTGCCGCCGGTAATATTAAAACCTTCTTCTGATTGCGCAATACCCGTAGTCACCGCATCCGCACCGACATAAACATCATCGCTAGCTGTCACATTAACCGTACCAGATGTGCTACCCGCCTCAATCGTAATACTTTGACCATTGGTTAAACCAATTGTCATGTCAGTTTCAGCTGCATGACTTAAGGTTGCGGTATAAGTAATAATACCACCTTCTAATACGCTAGAAGTGGCCGATAAATTCAGGGTGACGTCTGTATCGACATCAGATACCGATGTGGTTACCGAGCTGGTTTCAACAACCAAATTCTCGAAATTGCCGCCGGTAATGTTGAAGCTTTGATCTTCTAATTGTGCAATACCTGCAGTCACCGCATCTGCGCCAACATACACATCATCTGCAGCGGTTACGTTAACCGTACCAGATGTGCTACCCGCTGCAATCGTTATCCTTTGACCATTGGTTAAACCAATCGTCATTTCAGTTTCGGCAGCATGGCTTAAGGTTGCGGTATAGGAGATGGTACCACCTTCTAGTACGCTAGAAGTTGCCGATAAATTCAGGGTCACATCAGTGTCGGCATCTGAAACGCTCGTGGTTACACTTGCAGTACCCACCACTAGGTTCTCGAAATTGCCGCCAGTAATATTAAAACCTTCTTCTGATTGCGCAATACCTGCAGTCACCGCATCGGCGCCAACATACACATCATCGCTAGCCGTCACATTAACCGTACCCGAAGTACTACCCGCTGCAATCGTTATGCTTTGACCGTTGGTTAAGCCAATCGTCATTTCAGTTTCAGCTGCATGGCTTAAGGTTGCAGTATAGGTAATAGTGCCGCCTTCTAATACGCTCGTGGTGGCTGATAAATTTAAGGTGACGTCTGTGTCGGCATCTGAAACGGTCGTGGTTGTACTTGAAATACCCACCACTAGGTTTTCGAAATTGCCGCCCGTGATATCAAAATTTTCATCTTCAAGCACTGCAATACCTGCAGTCACCGCATCCGCGCCAACATAGACATCATCGCTAGCTGTCACATTAACCGTGCCTGATGTGCTACCCGCTGCAATCGTAATATTTTGGCCATTGGTTAAGCCAATGGTCATGTCAGTTTCAGCTGCATGGCTTAAGGTTGCGGTATAAGTAATAATACCGCCTTCTAATACGCTAGAAGTGGCTGATAGATTCAGGGTCACATCAGTGTCAACATCTGAAACGCTCGTGGTTGCACTTGAAGTACCGACAACTAAATTCTCGAAATTTCCGCCGGTAATGTTGAAGCTTTGATCTTCTAATTGTGCAATACCTGCAGTCACCGCATCTGCACCGACATACACATCATCGCTAGCTGTCACATTAACCGTACCAGATGTGCTACCCGCCTCAATCGTAATGCTTTGCCCATTGGTTAACGCAATTGTCATTTCCGTTTCGGCAGCATGGCTTAAGGTTGCGGTATAAGTAATAGTACCGCCTTCTAACACGCTAGAAGTTGCCGATAAATTCAGGGTCACATCAGTGTCAACATCTGAAACGGTCGTGGTTGCACTTGAAGTACCCACCACTAGGTTTTCGAAATTGCCGCCGGTAATATTAAAACCTTCTTCTGATTGCGCAATACCCGTAGTCACCGCATCCGCACCGACATAAACATCATCGCTAGCTGTCACATTAACCGTACCAGATGTGCTACCCGCCTCAATCGTAATACTTTGACCATTGGTTAAACCAATTGTCATGTCAGTTTCAGCTGCATGACTTAAGGTTGCGGTATAGGAGATGGTGCCGCCTTCTAATACGCTCGTGGTGGCTGATAGATTTAAGGTGACATCTGTATCGGCATCAGATACCGATGTGGTTACCGAGCTAGTTTCAACGACTAGGTTTTCGAAATTGCCGCCTGTAATATTGAAGCCTTCTTCTAATTGCACAATACCCGCAGTCACCGCATCTGCGCCGATATAAACATCATCGCTAGCAGTCACATTAACCGTACCAGATGTGCTACCCGCCTCAATCGTAATGCTTTGACCATTGGTTAAAGCAATTGTCATTTCAGTTTCGGCAGCATGGCTTAAGGTTGCGGTATAGGAGATGGTACCACCTTCTAGTACGCTAGAAGTTGCCGATAAATTCAGGGTCACATCAGTGTCGGCATCTGAAACGCTCGTGGTTACACTTGCAGTACCCACCACTAGGTTCTCGAAATTGCCGCCAGTAATATTAAAACCTTCTTCTGATTGCGCAATACCTGCAGTCACCGCATCGGCGCCAACATACACATCATCGCTAGCCGTCACATTAACCGTACCAGAGGTGCTACCCGCCTCAATCGTAATGCTTTGACCATTGGTTAAGCCAATCGTCATGTCAGTTTCGGCTGCATGGCTTAAGGTTGCGGTATAGGAGATGGTGCCGCCTTCTAATACGCTCGTGGTGGCTGATAGATTTAAGGTGACATCTGTATCGGCATCAGATACCGATGTGGTTACCGAGCTAGTTTCAACGACTAGGTTTTCGAAATTGCCGCCTGTGATCGCAGGTTGCTGCTGTTGATCAACGGCGATTGAAGCTGTTATAGCATCCGCACCAACATACACATCATCGCTAGCCGTAACGTTAACCGTGCCAGAGGTACTACCCGCCTCAATCGTAATACTTTGACCATTGGTTAAAGCAATCGTCATTTCAGTTTCAGCTGCATGGCTTAAGGTTGCGGTGTAGGTGATGATGCCGCCTTCTAATACGCTAGAAGTGGCTGATAAATTTAAGGTGACGTCTGTGTCGACATCTGAAACGGTCGTGGTAACAGAGCTAGTTTCAATAACCAAGTTTTCGAAATTGCCGCCTGTGATCGCAGGTTGCTGCTGTTGATCAACGGCAATACTCGCAGTCACAGAATCTGCGCCGATATAAACATCATCGCCAGCCGAAACGTTAACCGTACCCGAAGTACTACCCGCCTCAATCGTAATACTTTGACCATTGGTTAAACCAATTGTCATGTCAGTTTCGGCTGCATGGCTTAAAGTCGCGGTATAGGTGATGGTGCCGCCTTCTAATACGCTGGAAGTGGCCGATAAATTCAGGCTAACATCGGTATTGGCATCCGAAACGGTCGTGGTAACAGAGCTAGTTTCAATAACCAAGTTTTCGAAATTGCCGCCAGTAATATTGAAACCTTCTTCTGATTGCGCAATACCCGCAGTCACCGCATCTGCGCCCACATACACATCATCGCTAGCTGTCACATTAACCGTACCAGAGGTACTACCCGCTGCAATCGTAATGCTTTGACCATTGGTTAAACCAATTGTCATGTCAGTTTCGGCGGCATGGCTTAAGGTTGCGGTATAAGTAATGGTGCCGCCTTCTAATACGCTGGAAGTGGCTGATAGATTTAAAGTGACGTCTGTATCGGAATCTGAAACGCTCGTGGTTACCGAGCTGGTTTCAACTACTAGATTTTCGAAATTGCCGCCGGTGATATCAAAATTTTCATCTTCAAGCAGTGCAATACCTGCAGTCACCGCATCCGCGCCGATATAAACATCATCTGCAGCAGTCACATTAACACTACCAGATGTACTACCCGCTGCAATCGTAATACTTTGACCATTGGTTAAAGCAATTGTCATTTCAGTTTCGGCTGCATGGCTTAAAGTTGCGGTATAGGCGATGGTGCCGCCTTCTAATACGCTAGAAGTGGCTGATAGATTTAAGGTGACGTCTGTTTCGGAATCCGAAACGGTCGTGGTTGCACTTGAAGTACCCACCACTAGGTTTTCAAAATTGCCGCCTGTGATCGCAGGTTGCTGCTGTTGATCAACGGCAATACTCGCAGTCACCGCATCTGCACCAACATACACATCATCGCTAGCTGTCACATTAACCGTACCAGATGTGCTACCCGCTGCAATCGTAATACTTTGACCATTGGTTAAGCCAATCGTCATTTCAGTTTCGGCAGCATGGCTTAAGGTTGCGGTATAGGAGATGGTGCCGCCTTCTAATACGCTAGAAGTTGCCGATAAATTCAGGGTCACAGCAGTGTCGACATCTGAAACGGTCGTGGTTGCACTTGAAGTACCCACCACTAGGTTCTCGAAATTGCCGCCGGTAATATTGAAGCTTTGATCTTCTAATTGTGCAATACCTGCAGTCACTGCATCTGCGCCCACATACACATCATCGCTAGCCGTAACGTTAACCGTGCCAGAGGTACTACCCGCCTCAATCGTAATGCTTTGGCCATTGGTTAAACCAATTGTCATGTCAGTTTCGGCGGCATGGCTTAAGGTTGCGGTATAAGTAATGGTGCCGCCTTCCAATACGCTAGAAGTGGCTGATAGATTTAAAGTGACGTCTGTATCGGAATCTGAAACGCTCGTGGTTACCGAGCTGGTTTCAACAACTAAATTCTCGAAATTACCGCCGGTAATGTTGAAGCCTTCTTCTAATTGTGCAATACCTGCAGTCACCGCATCTGCGCCGATATAAACATCATCGCTAGCGGTCACATTAACTGTGCCAGATGTGCTACCCGCTGCAATCGTAATATTTTGCCCATTGGTTAAAGCAATTGTCATGTCAGTTTCGGCAGCATGGCTTAAGGTTGCGGTATAGGAGATGGTGCCGCCTTCCAATACGCTAGAAGTGGCTGATAGATTTAAGGTGACGTCTGTATCCACATCTGAAACTGTCGTGGTTGCACTTGAAGTACCCACCACTAGGTTTTCGAAATTGCCGCCGGTGATATCAAAATTTTCATCTTCAAGCAGTGCGATGCCGGCAGTAACTGCATCTGCACCGACATAGACATCATCGCTGGCTGTCACATTAACCGTACCAGAGGTACTACCCGCTGCAATCGTTATGCTTTGACCATTAGTTAAGCCAATCGTCATTTCAGTTTCGGCTGCATGGCTTAAGGTTGCGGTATAGGAGATGGTGCCGCCTTCTAATACGCTGGAAGTGGCCGATAAATTCAGGCTAACATCGGTATTGGCATCCGAAACGGTCGTTGTCACAGAGCTGTTTTCAACAACTAAATTCTCGAAGTTGCCGCCGGTAATATTGAAGCTTTGATCTTCTAATTGTGCAATACCTGCAGTCACCGCATCTGCACCGATATAAACATCATCGCTAGCCGTAACGTTAACCGTGCCAGAAGTGCTACCCGCTGC
This sequence comes from Catenovulum sediminis, assembly GCF_007289895.1. Taxonomy (GTDB): domain Bacteria; phylum Pseudomonadota; class Gammaproteobacteria; order Enterobacterales; family Alteromonadaceae; genus Catenovulum; species Catenovulum sediminis. The sequence goes on from NZ_CP041660.1 coordinate 300,302, forward strand.
AATCGTAATGCTTTGACCGTTGGTTAAACCAATCGTCATGTCAGTTTCGGCAGCATGACTTAAAGTCGCGGTATAGGTGATGGTGCCGCCTTCCAATACGCTGGAAGTGGCCGATAGATTCAGGGTGACGTCGGTATCCACATCCGAAACGGTCGTGGTTACCGAGCTAGTTTCAACTACTAGGTTTTCGAAATTGCCGCCGGTGATCGCAGGTTGCTGCTGTTGATCAACAGCGATTGAAGCTGTAATCGCATCTGCGCCGATATAAACATCGTCGCTAGCAGTCACATTAACCGTACCAGAGGTACTACCCGCTTCAATCGTAATACTTTGACCATTGGTTAAGCCAATCGTCATGTCAGTTTCGGCCGCATGGCTTAAGGTTGCGGTATAAGTAATGGTGCCACCTTCTAATACGCTAGAAGTGGCTGATAGATTTAAGGTGACGTCTGTATCGACATCTGAAACGGTCGTGGTTGCACTTGAAGTACCCACCACCAGGTTCTCGAAATTGCCGCCGGTAATATTGAAGCTTTGATCTTCTAATTGTGCAATACCTGCAGTCACCGCATCTGCACCGATATAAACATCATCGCTAGCCGTAACGTTAACCGTGCCAGAAGTGCTACCCGCTGCAATCGTAATGCTTTGACCGTTGGTTAAACCAATCGTCATGTCAGTTTCGGCAGCATGACTTAAAGTCGCGGTATAGGTGATGGTGCCGCCTTCCAATACGCTGGAAGTGGCCGATAGATTCAGGGTGACGTCGGTATCCACATCGGATACTGATGTGGTTACCGAGCTGGTGCCGACCACTAAGTTTTCGAAATTACCGCCTGTGATCGCAGGTTGCTGCTGTTGGTCAACAGCTATTGAAGCTGTAATAGCATCCGCGCCGATATAAACATCGTCGCTAGCTGTCACATTAACTGTGCCAGATGTGCTACCCGCTGCAATGTTAATACTTTGACCATTGGTTAAGCCAATCGTCATTTCAGTTTCAGCTGCATGGCTTAAGGTTGCGGTATAAGTAATGGTGCCGCCTTCCAATACGCTAGAAGTGGCTGATAGATTTAAGGTGACGTCTGTGTCGGCATCAGATACCGATGTTGTTACCGAGCTGGTTTCAACTACTAGATTTTCGAAGTTACCGCCTGTGATATCAAAATTTTCATCTTCAAGCTGTGCAATACCTGCAGTCACCGCATCTGCGCCGATATAAACATTATCTGCCGCAGTCACATTAACCGTACCAGATGTGCTACCCGCCTCAATCGTAATACTTTGACCATTAGTTAAGCCAATCGTCATTTCTGTTTCGGCTGCATGGCTTAAGGTTGCGGTATAGGTGATGGTGCCGCCTTCTAATACGCTGCTTGTCGCTGATAGATTTAAGGTGACATCTGTATCGACATCAGATACCGATGTGGTTACCGAGCTGGTTTCAACAACTAAATTCTCGAAATTACCGCCGGTAATGTTGAAGCCTTCTTCTAATTGTGCAATACCTGCAGTCACCGCATCTGCGCCGATATAAACATCATCGCTAGCGGTCACATTAACTGTGCCAGATGTGCTACCCGCTGCAATCGTAATATTTTGGCCATTGGTTAAAGCAATTGTCATGTCAGTTTCGGCAGCATGGCTTAAGGTTGCGGTATAAGTGATGGTGCCGCCTTCTAATACGCTGGAAGTGGCTGATAAATTCAGGGTCACATCAGTGTCAACATCTGAAACGGTCGTGGTTGCATTTGAAGTACCCACCACTAGGTTCTCGAAATTGCCGCCTGTGATATCAAAATTTTCATCTTCAAGCAGTGCAATGCCAGCCGTAACCGCATCCGCGCCAACATAGACATCATCGCTAGCTGTCACATTAACCGTGCCTGATGTGCTACCCGCTGCAATCGTAATATTTTGGCCATTGGTTAAGCCAATGGTCATGTCAGTTTCAGCTGCATGGCTTAAGGTTGCGGTATAAGTAATAGTACCGCCTTCTAATACGCTAGAAGTGGCTGATAAATTCAGGGTCACATCAGTGTCAAAATCTGAAACGGTCGTGGTTGCACTTGAAGTACCCACCACTAGGTTCTCGAAATTGCCGCCGGTAATGTTGAAGCTTTGATCTTCTAATTGTGCAATACCCGCAGTCACAGCATCCGCACCAACATACACATCATCGTCAACATTAACAGCTATTTCACCAAAGCTTTGACCTGCCAAAATAGTGATAGACTGCCCATTAGTTAATTGAACTGTAATATCGCTATCAGTGACTGCATTTAAGCTGGCCGTATAAATAATAGTGCCGCCTTCAAAGACACTGGATGTCGCAGATAAATTTAATTCAACCGTATCAACCGAATCATTGACCACTGTTCTTGCAGAACCATTAGCAACCTGAACCTGCTCAAAAGAGCCGCCACTTAAACTGTCTTCCAAAATATTTACAACAACATCTTCTGACTGCGCACTGTCGACTGAAGTAGTTACACTACCCTCAAGGGCTCCAGACGCAACCGTCACAATTTCGCCATTAGATAATTCAACAGAAAAATCAGATCGCGCTGCATGACTCAATGAAACCGTATAAACAATGCTTCCGCCTGCCTCTACCGTTTCGGTCGCAGTTAAATTTAGAGAAACAGTATCAATGGTATCCGATACAACTGTTGTCACAGTGTTTGTATCTACGGCTAAATTTTCAAAATTACCGCCAGATACAGAATCAGCAATGATAGAAGCAGTTATCTCTCCCGCATCAAGATAAACATCATCTTGTGTATCAAGGGTAATGCTAGCTTGCGTCAACCCGGCAGCAATCGTCATCACTTGACCATTAGATAATGAAAACGTCACATCTGTCTGTGCAGGTTCGCTCAGTGTCGCTGTATATTCAATGCTTTCACCTTCTGTCACTGCCGCTGTTGCATTTAACGACAAAGATACAGTATCAATAGCGTCTACAATTCGAGTAGAAACAAAATCGCTATCAATTGATAAATCTTCAAAGTTTCCGCCAATGACTGAGGCTGCATCAATTGCGACATTTATTACTTGTTCACCCAAATAAACATCATTCGATGTTTCAACAACAACACTACTTTCAGTTTCTCCCGCTGGAATAACAATAGTTGTGCCATTTGTCAGAGATAAAGTGACTTCTGATCCTGCTGGTGAAGACAAAGTAGCCGTGTAGATAATACCTGCGCCTTCAGTCACACTAGAGTTAGCTGATAAACTTAATGTTGTCGTATCTGCTACATCAGAAACGACCGTCGCAACGGCTTCTGTAGAGATGTCTAAATTTTCAAAATTTCCACCTGTGACTGAATCAATGTCTATTTGCGATAGAATAGTCTTTGCATCTGCAATGGGTGTATTTTGTGTTGAGACAATAACACTACCTTGTGTATCACCGGCTACAATAGTGATTGACTCACCGGTCGTTAAGCTCAGCGTAACATCGGTTTCAGCAGGATTGGACAAAGTTGCGACGTAAAGAATATCTCCACCTTCGTTCACATTCTCTGTTGCCTGTAACCTTAAAGTAGTGGTGTCAGTTGTATCCTGAACCACTGTAGTTGCTGATGTTGAATCAGTCACAAGTCGCTCAAAATTGCCACCAACAACATCAACTATTGAATTACTAATAACAAAACTATCTAGGTATACATCTTCATCAGGTGCAACATTCAATGTGACTGAGCCACTGGTATTTCCTGCTGCTATCGTGATCTGGCTGCCATTAGCCAATGTCGCAATTACATCAGTTTGTGCTGGGTTTGATAAAGTTGCTGTATAAACAATTTCTCCGCCACTTTCAGTAAGCGAATCAGTTGCCTGTAACGAAATAACGGTCTCATCAATCGTATCCGCTACATTCAACGACATAGGCGCAGAATCAACCACCAAATTATCAAAACTGCCACCCGTAACACTTTGAATAGAGTTTTCTATAACGCGCTGGTCTACATAAACATTATTATCTGCTGCGACAGGTACTGTAATTGAAGAGGTTAATTGCCCCGCGCCGATAACAATTGTTTCACCGCCATCCAAGGTAACTGTGATGTCTGCTTGGCTGGCTTGAGATAACGACGCGGTATAAGTAATAGCGCCACCGGCTTCCGAGAGCTCGCCACTCATATCAACAGACAAAACTGCGGCATTGTCACCTCGAGCGACCAACACAACGGCCTCACTTTTCGATGTCAATTCACCATCAGTTGCACTGACTGTTAAATTAAGGCTTGTTAAGTTTAACTCATCATTTTGAATTGCATCAACACCAACCTGGGTTAATACAACCTGATTTCCTTGAATCGTAAAATAACCTAATTCGTTATTTAATAAACTGACAGTAACAAAATCACCATCCGGATCTGATACCGAAATATTTGCAATGACTTGCCCTGCAAAACTATTATTTTCAGAAATATTGTTCGTTCTAAGTTCAATCTCCGGCGCTTCGTTAATTTCAACTGTGACGGTGCCTGAAGCACTACTGGAATTACCCGCTAAGTCAAAAAACTCAGCTGTAACAACATGTCCCTGTTCGGCAAGCTCAGCGACTTGGTTATCAGCTAACGTCCAACTGCCATCCCCGTTATTAACAGCTTGAAATTGTTGGCCATTAATAGAAACCACAACTAAAGCTTCGGGATCATCGACTGTCCCTGTTATTTCAGGTGTAACATCATCCGTTACTTGATCATTGACAGTACCGGTAGGTACAACTGTATCTGCAGTAATAGAAGCAGTTATACTGGATTGGTTACCACTGGCATCAGTAAAAGTCACCTCTATTTGATTATTACCTTCTTGCAAAGAAAAGCCAGATTCGAAGCTAAATGTACCATCACCATTATTTAAAACATTAACAGGCTGTCCATTAACAGTCGCGGTAATGGTTGCGGAAGCATCATCTACCGTGCCTGTCAAAGTAGGTGTCAGGGTATTGGTAACTAAATCATCAAAAGCACCACTCGGTGCTGTTGAGTCCAGCAAGAATTCAGAAACTGGCTGTGGTGGAGTAAAAGTAAACTCTTGTTGTGTATTTGACTGATTAGAACCGGTAGAAAAACCTGCATTAGCAATTGTTTGCTGGTCGTTCCTCTCAATTGATGTCACTGACGCGCCACCTTCGGAGCTGTTACTGCCCCCTGCTGCCGTCGCTGCTACTTGGCTTAAATCCCCTTCTTCAACCGCTTGTTGAATTTGTTCAATTTCATCCCCTGTCGTATCTTGTTCATCTCCTTGTTCTACTACCTCGCCATCAACTTGAATGACTTGTTCAGAACTATCAGATGCGACTATTTCTTCTTCTTCACCATTAGGTTTAATAAATTTAATTTTAGCACCGGCTTCTAATACCAAAATTTGCCCAGCGACCAAAGATTCACCTACTGCAACAGGAATAAGCTCACCATTGACAGATTTATAAACAACGCCTTGAATATCAGAAACCCTTCCTGAATCTTTTAATACTACTTCGCTAGCCATTTATTACCCCAAAATCTCAGCCGCCAAAACTGACACAAATATCAGTTAAGATATGATATTGAGTCTAGCTTAGGCATAATTTTTTTTAAACTATAATACGTCATTTATATGCCACTTAAACCTATATTTGTTAAGGAATCGACACATTTTTGACCAAACGTCAACCCATTTACAATTTAAGTGAAAAACCATTTGATGTTTGTCGTGACTAAAGATGTTCAGATTAAGAACACTTTGCTATAATGCGCGTCCGCTTAGTCATGCAACAAAAAATTTAGGCCATATAACAATCAGGTCTTGCATTCTATGCATTTATGAATATGCTGACTAACCCTTAATTGGGGATACATACCCCGTTGTGATTTCGAATAGTTTGAATAGGTTGAAGAGGGAGTAATAAACTCTATGTGCTCAATTTTTGGTATTCTCGATCTGAAAACAGATCGAGCAGAATTAAGACAGCAAGCTTTAGAGCTGTCTAAAACAATGCGACACCGTGGTCCAGATTGGTCTGGTATCTATGCTGGTGAAAATGCAATCTTAGCTCACGAACGTTTGGCTATTGTCGATGTAGACAATGGCGCACAGCCACTCTTCAACCAAAATCGAAATCACATCTTGGCTGTCAACGGTGAAATATATAATCACAAAGAGCTGGAAGCAGGCTTAAGCATCGATTACAAATTTCAAACTAAGTCTGACTGTGAAGTTATTTTGGCTAAGTATGAAGAAAAAGGCATTAGCTTTATCGATGAGCTTAAAGGCATGTTTGCATTTATTCTTTATGATGAAGCAAAAAATGAATACTTAATTGCTCGCGACCATATTGGGATCATACCTTTATATATGGGTTGGGATGAGCATGGTAACTTTTATGTTGCTTCAGAAATGAAAGCTTTAGTTCCGGCTTGTCATTCAATTAAAGAGTTCCCTCCTGGGCATTATTTACACAGTGCAACTGGTGAGCTGACAAAATATTACCAGCGTGATTGGATGAGCTATGATGCGGTTAAAGATAACAAAGCCGACGCGAAAGATATCAATGCAGCATTAGAAAAAGCCGTTAAAACACATTTAATGTCTGATGTGCCTTACGGCGTATTACTTTCAGGTGGTTTAGACTCGTCTGTGATTTCTGCTATTACACAAAAATTTGCAGAAAAACGTATCGAAGATAATGACCAGACTGACGCTTGGTGGCCTAAATTACACTCATTTGCGGTAGGACTTGAGGGTGCACCCGATTTAATTGCCGCCAAAAAAGTTGCAGATGCAATTGGTACCGTTCACCACGAAATTCATTACACAGTGCAAGATGGTATTGATGCCGTTCGCGACGTTATATACCATTTAGAAACTTATGATGTTACAACGATTCGCGCCTCCACCCCTATGTACCTAATGGCACGTAAAATTAAAGCTATGGGTATTAAGATGGTATTATCAGGTGAAGGTGCAGACGAAGTATTTGGTGGTTATTTATATTTCCACAAAGCACCAAACGCTAAAGAATTCCATGAAGAAACATTACGTAAGTTAAACAAACTACACATGTTTGATTGTGCACGCGCAAACAAAGCGATGTCTGCTTGGGGTGTTGAATCACGCGTACCTTTCTTAGATAAAGACTTCCTAGATATTGCCATGTCTATTAATCCAGAAGCGAAGATGTGTCGTGATGGTAAAATTGAGAAGAATATTCTACGTGAAGCCTTTGATGGTTATTTACCTGAAGAAGTTTTATGGCGTCAAAAAGAACAATTTAGTGACGGTGTAGGTTATAGTTGGATTGATAGCTTAAAAGAGCATGCTGCTGCGCAAGTATCGGATGATCAATTGGCAAATGCTGATCATAGATATCCGCACAACGCACCAGACACTAAAGAAGCGTATTATTACCGTAGTATTTTCGAAGAATTCTTCCCACATGCAAGCTGTGCCGAATGTGTTCCAGGCGGTAAATCTGTTGCATGTAGTACACCTGAAGCGTTAGCTTGGGATGAAAGCTTTAGTAAAATGGCTGATCCTTCGGGTCGCGCGGTTGCTTCTGTGCATAACGAAGCCTATGAGAAAAAGAATTAAATACAAAAAACTATACTATAGTTAATTGAATATAAAAGCCTCCAATAAAATGGGGGCTTTTTTATAGATTGTATTATCAATTATATTGGTACTTTCAGAATTTACTAGACTTCTATAAATAAGTTCTAAGCACTGATACTTTCAAAAATCACAGTCGCGGTCGCATATTGTTTTTCATCTGAAATAGAAATATGCACGTTAACATTGCTTCCCAGTCTTTCTGCAGCTTTACCAAATAACTGTAATACCGGAGCGCCACTGGGTAAGTTACTGATAACAAAATCGTGAAACGTCACACCAGCCGCAATCCCCGTTCCAAGCGCCTTAGCTGCAGCTTCTTTTGCCGCCCAGCGTTTGGCTAAATACCGATGAGGTTGTTTATTTTGCTGAAAAGCACTTAGCTCCTCAGCCGTTAATACTCGTTTTGCAATAGCATTTAGATTGACTGTATCGAATCGGCTGATTTCGACAATATCTGTACCAATGCCAATTATTGCCATTTAACCACGTGCCTCTATCATTAACTGGCGCATATCTCTAACCGCTTTTTCCAAACCATCAATAGCAGCGCGTGCTATTATCGCATGTCCGATATTAAGCTCTATCATTTGCGGAATGGCGGCAATAGGCTTCACGTTATGATAATTTAATCCATGTCCCGCATTGACTTTAATACCTATCGAATCAGCAAATTTAGCTGCTTGACGTATCCTTTCTAGCTCTTCTTCAGCTTCGGCTTCAGTTTTAGCATCTGCATAGCCCCCCGTATGAATTTCAATGTAAGGTGCATTCGTCTTGCGAGCCGCTTCAATTTGGTTTTTATCCGCATCAATGAACAAAGATACCTGCGTGCCGACAGCACTAATTCGCTCTACGGCATCTATAATTTTATCCAACTGCCCCGCAACATCTAACCCACCTTCAGTGGTAAGTTCCTCTCGTTTTTCCGGCACTAAGCAACAAAATTCTGGTTTAAGTCGCTCAGCCAACTGAATCATTTCTTCTGTTACAGCCATTTCTAAATTGAGCCGAGTTGTCACTGTTTTTGCTAATATTTCAACATCTCGATCTTGAATATGCCGTCTATCTTCGCGTAAATGCACAGTTATGCCAGCAGCCCCAGCATGCTCCGCCACTGCGGCAGCGTGAACTGGGTCTGGAAAACTCGTACCTCGAGCCTGTCGAATGGTTGCGATATGATCTATATTGACGCCTAAAAAAATCTCTTTCATACTTATTTTCTCTTAAATAAATCTCTGCTTTTTATACGATTCTTTCCAACTAACTGTTCAATCCACCAACGCATCAATACCTTAGTACTGCGCAAACATTGTGGGTCAGAAAAATCTCGCAAAGCAATTTGTTTTATGTGCTTACCTAAAACAGCAGGCGCTCCGAGTTTAGCTTGCCGAAACCAGCCTGCTGTATGGTCAAAATAATACAGTTGATCATCCCTCAAACTCTGCTGGCTTTCAACATCCGCTGCAAAATCGGGTATGACGCCTAACTCAGAAAGTACTTCTAATTCATAGTTTCTAAGCGCTGTCTGCAGACTTGAAGGTGTACAAGATAGCGTGGATAGACACTCAATATAAGCGGGAAAGATTGCCTGAGTCGTTGCGACTTTTGCAAGTAATTTGCAAGTAATTTCGTTAATATACAGAGCACTGTATAAAACTTCTGCGGTTAAATTATCAAACCGTTCTTTTAACTCCAATTGACGGATAAAATATAACTCATTCTGGCCACCGGCCAATGAAATCCAATACACATTAAATAATGTTAACGGTTCAGCATTTTTTGACTTTCGATAAAAAATACTGATACGACCATCTTCTTCCGTTAACAAATCACAAATAAATGAATTTTCGCGGTACGGACGACTATGAAGTAAAACCGCTTGCTGCATATACGTTAAAATGCGTCATCGCCATAACCCAAACTACGCAGAGCTCTATCGTCATCTGCCCAGCCGGATTTAACTTTTACAAAAAGCTCTAAAAATATACGACAGCCTAGCATTTTCTCGGCATCTAAGCGCGCATCTCGCCCGATGGTTTTGATTTTTTCTCCACCCTTACCGATTACAATTCTTTTTTGTGCATCACGAGCAACCAAAATCGCAGCGTGTATTTTAAGTACGCCATTAGGTTGCGTTTCATATTTTTCAATTTCCACCGCAGTGTCATAAGGCAATTCGTCGCCAGTGTTACGCATAACTTTTTCACGAATCAGCTCACTGATCATAAATCGAGACGAGCGGTCAGTGAAGTAGTCTTCAGGAAAGTAAAATTCACAAGGCTCTAAACTCGCTTTGACAAATTTTTCGACCGTATCAACATGATCACCTTTAGTCGCAGAAATAGGAATAATATCCTTAAAATCATGCTGCGCTGACAAAAATTGCAAGTGCGGTAATAAACTCTCTTTATCTTTTACATTGTCCACTTTATTAATTAACAGCACGCACGGTACACCAGCTTGTTTGATGCGTTTAAGCACCATTTCATCATCTTTTTCCCAATGCGTACCTTCAACTAGAAACAATACTAAAGAAACGTCACCTAGAGAGCTGTGCGCGGCACGGTTCATTAAGCGATTGATTGCGCGCTTCTCATCAGAATGAAGTCCTGGGGTATCAATATAAACAGTTTGATATTTACCTTCTGTATGGATACCCAATACCCTGTGACGTGTGGTTTGTGGTTTGCGCGAAGTTATACTCACTTTTTGACCGACAATACGGTTAATCAGTGTCGATTTTCCGACATTCGGTCGGCCTACTATTGCGACAAACCCGCAATATGTATCTGGATTCATGAAAATACCTAAGAGGTTAATTGATTTAGCATAGCTCGAGCAGCTTCCTGCTCCGCCTTACGACGACTAGAACCTTTTCCCAAGGTACTGGATTCATCGTCAATAATGCAACTGACGGTAAACGTCTGTTTATGATCTTTGCCCGTTATTTCTTCAACTTGATAAACTGGCAATTCTTGCTTGCGCCCTTGTAGCCATTCTTGCAACTGTGTTTTTGCATCTTTTTGCGATTGGCCAGGTTTTAAAGTTTCTAAGCGGCTTCTGTACCAAGTTAATATTAAATCTTTTATGGTGTCCATATTAGAGTCTAGGTATACGGCACCGATTATTGCTTCCACCGCATCTTCCAATATAGAATTTCGACGATGGCCACCACTTTTTAACTCACCTGGACCGAGCACTAAATAATCGCTTATTTTAAAATTTTGCGCCAACTCAACTAAGGTTTCACCGCGCACTAATGTCGAACGCATGCGGCTTAAATCACCCTCTTTGCATTTTGGGAATTGTGCATACAACTTCTCGGCGATGACAAAACTCAAAACCGAGTCCCCTAAAAATTCAAGGCGCTCATTATGTACACTTTTAGCACTTCTGTGAGTTAACGCTTGTTCAAGTAAATTAATATCATTAAACGTATAGCCTAGCGTTTTGCTTAAACGCTCCAAATTATTCATCTTTAGGCTCAACTTCACTGCCACCTTCAATTTTACCAATTCGATCAAATCTAACTTTGGTTGGAACCCAAGTTGGTAACCAATCGTCTTCGTCTCTGCCAAATTCAAAGCTCATCCAAACAAAAACGGCTTCACCCACTAAATTTTCTTCTGGTACAAATCCCCAATAACGACTGTCTTGTGAGTTGTCTCTATTATCACCCAATACAAAGTAATGCCCAGCTGGCACAATCCATTCATCACGATTGTAGGTAGAACTTTGTTTAAAGTACTGAGCTGTCATATCTGGAATACGGAAGTTTAACAAGACATCATGTTTGACGCCGCCCAAATCTTCAACATAACGATCTAATGAATATGGACCGTGCTGGAACTCGCCACGTTTGATCAGTTGTTTTTCCATTTCCTGATACTTTTCTTCACAAGCGGCTTCACCTTGACATGCCGGCATTACATATAAGTATTTCCGGCGATATATGATACGGTCACCCGGCAAACCAACCACCCGCTTGATGTAATCTAATTGTGGGTTGTCAGGAAATTTAAAGACCGCAATATCGCCGCGTTCTGGCTTATTCGTTTCCATCAAGATTTCATTGGCAATTGGATTGCGAATCCCATAACTAAACTTTTCAACTAATATAAAGTCGCCTACCAATAAGGTTGGCATCATTGACCCAGAGGGAATTTGAAACGGTTCATACAAAAAAGAACGTAGTACAAATACAAATGCGATAACTGGAAATACCGATTCAGAAAACTCAGCGACCGGATGTTGAGGAGCAATTCTGTGTTTAACTTCATCCTCTAAGTCCAGTTGTGTTGCAGCACCTGCTGCGGCTAACTTTTGTTTACGTTTTGGCGCCCATAAAATCAGATCTAACAACCAGATCAAGCCAGTAGTGACGGTTAATATAAACAAAAGTAACGAAAAATAATTGGCCATAAAATTTCCTGAATCGATTTTAAATAGTTCCGAGTTTACTTACCTAATTTAAGTACAGCTAAAAAGGCATCTTGTGGCACTTCTACGTTACCGAGCTGTTTCATGCGCTTTTTACCTTCTTTTTGCTTTTGTAGTAATTTTTTCTTACGCGAAACGTCACCACCATAACATTTAGCAATAACGTTTTTACGCAATTGTTTAACCGTTGTACGCGCAATAACATGACTACCAATAACCGCCTGAATAGCAATATCAAACATTTGTCTTGGTATCAGCTCTTTCAGTTTATCGGCCATTTCTCGGCCGCGGTACTGTGAATTATCTCTGTGCGTAATCAAGGCCAACGCATCAACTCTGTCACCATTAATTAGAATATCAACCCGAACCATATCTGATTCTTGGAATTCTTTAAAATTGTAATCTAATGATGCATAGCCTCGACTGGTTGATTTTAAGCGATCAAAAAAGTCGAGTACCACTTCGGCCATTGGGATGTCATATACAACACTAACTTGATTACCGTGATAGCTCATATTGCGTTGCACACCTCGTTTCTCAACACATAGAGTAATCACACTGCCTAAATGTTCCTGAGGTACTAAAATATTACATTCTGCGACAGGTTCATGAATAGATTCAATATTATTGATTGGTGGCAATAAAGATGGATTATCAACCATCACTTCCGAGCCGTCTTTAAGCTCTACCTTATACACTACTGTGGGTGCTGACGTTATTAAATCCAGATCGTATTCACGCTCTAAACGTTCCTGAATAATCTCCATGTGCAGCATACCCAAAAAGCCACAACGGAAACCAAAACCTAATGCTGTAGAGCTTTCTGGTTCATAAAACAACGACGCATCATTTAAGCTAAGTTTACCTAATGCATCACGCAAATCTTCAAAATCATCACTCGATACGGGAAAAATACCCGCATAAACTTGAGGTTTTACTTTTTTAAACCCAGGTAGTGGTGTTTTTGCCGGATTTTTTGTCATGGTAATGGTATCGCCTACCGGCGCACCTAAAATATCTTTAATACCCGCAATGATGTAACCGACTTCACCGGCTTTTAATACACCTGTTTTGGTCTGGTGTGGTGTGAATATGCCCACTTCGTCAATCACATGATCGTGCTGAGTAGACATCACTTTCATTTTTTCACCGGTGCGGATTTCACCATGTTTAACACGCACGAGCGAGACGACACCTTGATAGTTGTCAAACCAAGAGTCAATGATCAATGCTTGTAATGGGGCATCGGGCTCACCTTCCGGCGGTGGAATTTGTTTAACGATAACCTCTAATACATCTTCAACGCCCAAACCCGTTTTGGCTGAACATCTAACCGCATCCAACGCATCAATACCAACAATATCTTCTATTTCTTCAGCGACTCTATCAGGCTCAGCGGCAGGTAAATCAATTTTATTCAGGATAGGTACGACTTCCAAATCCATTTCGATGGCAGTATAGCAATTCGCTAAAGTCTGAGCTTCAACCCCTTGCCCGGCATCAACAACTAATAATGCCCCTTCACATGCTGCCAGTGAACGTGAAACTTCGTAAGAAAAATCAACGTGACCTGGAGTATCGATAAAGTTTAACTGGTAAGTTTCACCATCTTTAGCTGTATAATTTAATGTCACACTTTGTGCTTTTATAGTGATACCGCGCTCACGTTCTAAGTCCATAGAATCAAGCACTTGTGATGCCATTTCACGATCAGTCAAACCACCGCACATTTGAATCAAGCGGTCTGATAGAGTGGATTTGCCGTGGTCGATGTGCGCGATAATGGAGAAGTTGCGGATATTGTTGAATTTACTCAATTTTTAGCCTCTTGAAAAAGAAGGTCGAGGTTGCGATCAACTATTCGATCTGCACACTTAAAATTTCTCCTACCTTCTTTATTTTCTGAATTCGTTTTTAACTAAGTTAATCGCGACATTATACACTGAATACTAAAGCTATAAAGTTTTGTTTGTATGTTACGTTTTTGAGAACATTGGATTAAAGCTAAGACCAACATCCCTTAATTTATGTTAAACTCTTTCCGCTTGCATTAAATGATCACACGACTTCGTTTTTACCAACCCAATATTAAAAATTTACAGGCCCATGATAGAAATAAACACAGCACAGTTAATCGGTTTTCTCAGTTTATTTTTGGGCATTTGTACTTTTTTACAAAAAGACGACTTAAAACTAAAAATTTGTATGGTGTTCCTGTTTGCCAGTCAAACTTTACATTTTGTTTTAATGGGTTCTGCAACCGCTGCTGCCAGCAACACATTGAGTTTAATTAGAACAATCGTATGTGTGAGGTTTAGTAACAAATGGGCTGCCAGTGGGTTTATTAGTTTAAACTTACTCTGGGGCATTTATTTGTACCAGTCGCCCATCAGTTTTTTACCTATTATGGGTGGCTGTGCAGGCACATATGCGGTCTTCTTTTTAGAAGGTATTAAAATGAGATTGGTCTTTATCTTAGGTGCGACTTTTTGGATAATACATAATAGTGTAATTGGTTCGTTAGGGGGTACCGCCCTTGAAGCTTTGGTTATAATCGCCAATGTGTTCACAATTTTTAGGATCTACAGTGCCAAAAAGAAGCGTTTGGCCAACGCTTAAGCGATTAGCCAATAACCGCCTAAGCCAATTGATGAGCACCCCATCAATTGGGTAAACAATGAAGATAATCGCGTATGCGGTTGCAAGATACGCGTTTGTATTAAACCCAAACCCAGGCCAAATAAAAACATCCCAACTAAACAACCAATTGAAAACAGTGCAATATGCAACATAAAATCAGTTTGCTGCATGTTAGGCAACAGTGCTAATAAGGGCGCACTGCCGGCAACACCATGCAACATACCTATAAATAGCGGCATGTGATCATGCTTAAAGAAACGTTTCGACAATTTATCAAACCAAGCCCGGTTATAAGCTGCAAGTAATCGTACCCCTAAATAAATCAACAACACGCCAACTGCCATTTCAAAAGCATGTACTAACCATTGTGGCAATTGGAATCCAATCAATAGTAAAATACAGGCCAAAAACGACAGTACACCACCGTGGCCAATCCCCCATCTTGTGGCATATAGTAGCACCAACTTAATGCGCGATGTTTTATTAACATAAGTAGACATCGCCATAACATGATCTGCATCAAAGGCGTGTAACAGCCCAACCACTAAACCTAAAAATATTACACTGCTATTTTGTAAATCCACGATAAGTTCCAATATCTACTCAAATTGACGCAAAGTTTTAATCGCCGCAACGGCGGCACCAAACCCATTGTTAATATTCACCGTTAACACACCCGGTGCGCAGGAGGACAAAGCGCTAGTTAGCGCTGCCTGACCATTTTCAGAGACTCCGTAACCCACTGCACTGGGCACAGCAATCACAGGCGCACTGACCAGACCTGCCAATACACTGAATAAAGCACCTTCCATACCCGCCACCGCGATAATTATTTTATACCTGCGAATTTCTTCAATTCGGTCCATCAAACGCCAAAGCCCAGCTACACCGACATCCGCAATTAAAGGTGCGGCAAGTCCATTAAATTCTAAAGTGCGCTGCGCTTCTCGAGCGACACTTAAATCGGAAGTACCCGCACATACAATACAAACGTGCTGCGGTTCCTGGGTTATGTTCGGCGTATTAGCACAAGCGGTTTGTGACACTTGGTCATAACTCAATTGTTGTTGCAAACTTATCGGTAAACTTTGCCACTGCGCTTGCGTTAAGCGGGTCATCAACAAAGGTAAACTATGCGCTATATTATGCGTCACTATATCCGCTAAATCTTGGGCACTTTTGCCACTACAAAATACCGCTTCTGCCACGCCTGTTCTTTTTTGGCGCTCTGCATCCCAAACAAAATTAGCCATTAACCACCTCTTTGTAAATTACGTTTTTAGGCGGCTTACGATTTTGCGTATCTAACAAAAAAGCAGAACCACGCTGATATTTTCGTACACCGCAAAATAAGTAACTGTGTTGTGCGCAAAGTTCAGTTATCTTTAGTTTATAAGCGATTAATTGTTCATCGCGGGGTAAACAATCAAACTCAATAACCACACCTTGATGAGTTATACGACAGCGAATATTTTTACCATCTGCAAACTGGTGACGGGTAAACTGTTCAGCTTTATCGATGAAATCTAAGTCTTTTTTGGTAATCTGGATACCTGTTTCAACACGACTGGCTAAACAAGGTTGTGCGGGTAAATCTTGTAACTCTGTGAGTTGGTAAAAGCGAGCTAGTTGATAAATTTCAGCTTTAGTAATTTGCACTTCAACGTAAGGATGGCAAACAGACTGTTCTTGTGCGGCCACTAAGCCGGGTCGGTAATCATTTAAATCATCCAGATTCGTACCTGAAAAAATCACACCTTGAGCACAACTCGCCACCCGATTATATAAATTACTCTTACAAAAATAACAGCGATTAGCTGGATTTTTAAGATAATTCGCGTCTTCAAACTCGCCGGCATTGACTAACTTAAGCGACCAATTTTCACGCTCTGCATAATTTAGAATTCGTTGTAGAGCTTGAGTTGGTACAGCCGGTGATTGTGCATGCACAACTGCGACATCGGCACGCGAAAATCGATGCGCAAGATAAGCTAGCAGCATACTGTCTATGCCTCCACTGACCGCGATTGCAACCATTGGGAACTGATCTATATATGCAATGAGATTATCTCTTTTCTGTAAGATCTCATTGCTTAATCGCTCGCTGTTTGCAGTATTTTTCATGGTTTCACCCAGGTTAATTAGTTTCAGCTGTATATTTTGTCTTTCTTCTTTGCAGTAAGGTTGGAAGTTGCAATAGCTCATCGTGTTCAATTTTGATGGTTTTTGTACCATCAGGACGGCTCACTTCTTTCACTTGATGCTCATCAACCCTACTTAACAGACGTTTGAGTAACTGCCTAGATTCGAGCCGATAACGTAAGCCAATGGTTGATGTTTGATTAAAACACGCATTAACGACTTGCGTTAATTGATCTGGTTTTACCATAACTCGAAACGATTCAACGGGTCGATTTTTTTTACCTCGCGTGGCATAACTCAGTAAGTCAATCACACCTTCGGTCGCACGGATAATGTCCGCCGCTGTTGCCAACTCTTCCCCCGTCATATCATCTACATCAAATTCTATCAGCATCACCTGATCACTTTGCTGTAACGGTTGTTTAGGCTGACTGAAGTGCAAAACTCTTAATATATTTGGCATGTTTGCCAGTTTTTTTGTCCCTAAACCATAACCAGTACCTTGCAATATCCCTTTTGCGCTAGTACATAAGCCTTCTGTATCATGTAAATAACGTAAAATTGCGGCTCCGGTTGGCGTAATACGCTCACCAGCTACACCGTCATCGACAAATTCAAACCCTTGCAGTATTTCTGCTGTGGCCGGCGCAGGTACAGGAATGAGTCCATGCGCTGTATTAACTAATCCTTGCCCCAACGGCAATTTTGAAATGCTCCAACGTGTATCTTTTAAAGCATCTAAAATAACTGCAACAGCAACCACATCCATTACAGAATCCCAATCAGCTAGCTCATGAAAATGTACTTCATCCAGCGACTTCGAATGAATTTTGGCTTCAGCTTTACCAATAATCGTTAGAATATCAATCGCAACTTGACATACTGATGCATCCAGACCACTTTGTTGCAAATGCTGGCAGATATATCGATATGTTGTATGATGAGTATGTTGATGGTCGCCATCTGAATGATGTGTGTGATGTCCATGGTGATTATGTTGTATACCATCACGTTCAATTTCATGTAACTTAAAGTGCAAACCACTGATACCTGAGTTTATGCCTTCTGTAAGCTCGGCATGTCCAACGTTATGCGGTACAACGGTTGCTACCGCTTCAAGCACCTTTGGTTTTAATGAGCTAAAACAATCCAGCATTCCGGCAACAAACATATCACCGGCAATTCCACCCACAATATCTAACTGAATATGCATTTGACACATTAAATAAACCTTATATTTGATGACTTTTTGAGGCTTTAAAATAGCGGTTTGGCACTACAAAGTTCAACTTCAGTATTATTACAATTACTTTTAAGCTCAAAAATGAATAAGCATTGGCTTAAATTTCTAAAAACGCTCGCAATAAGTGATTGAAGGAACATTAGAACAAGTTGAGCATACTCAAAAAAGGAAGCAAGGTCAAGCGGCCTTACCAATTTAAGTATATTCAAACAAAATATCCAAAAGCGCATAAAAATTCGCTATTAAGATAAATGAAGAGCGCTTCTTCACAAAAAGTATATCAGGTGGGCATAAACTTAAAATTTAATCGTTAAAATGTTTAGCTGCGTTGTTTATCGCGCTATCAATATGGTTTTTCATTGCCAATCGTGCACGCTCACTATCACCATTTTTTAATGCTTGATAAATCTTACGGTGCTCTTCGATAGAAGGTAAAATCCCTTCATTGCGAATGCGTTCAAAAAAAGCAGTACTAATATATTCTCTATTGCGTAAGTCCCATAACCACTTTACAGATTCATACATGGCTGTGTTTTGACTGGCTTTAGCAATAATTAGGTGGAATTTATTATCGGCTACTTCGCTGGCCTCTCCCTGCTCTTGTTGAGCCTGCATTTCTTCCAAAGTTTGTGCCAACTCATTTAATTGTTCTGTGGTTATTCTTTGCGCTGCCAATGCACAAATTTCAGACTCGAGTACATAACGCATTTCTAGAATTTCAAACGGCCCAATCCCATCATCAGCCAGTTTTGCATCTTTTACCCCTGCATTTTTAGCGACATAAATACCTGAACCGGTTCTAATTTCAATCAGGCCAGCAAGCTCTAGTGCAATCATAGCTTCACGAACTGTTGGGCGACTTACACCTAGCTTTTCCGCCAGCGAACGCTCTGCAGGAAACCTCTCACCCGGTTTAAATGTTTTGTTTTCAATCAACTCTCTTAGTTGATCAGCCACTTTGATGTACAACCTATCCGTTGTAATTACTTTAAATGTGTCTTTACTCACCATAACGAAATTTCTTTGTCCCGAATGTTATTCACTGCATATGACCTGAACTGAACAATCTATCTTACCATTTAACCTTTTTAGAAAACAACATTCGCTGTGTTGCATTCCATATACACATCCAAAAAAATAGACGTGGCTGTTAATATTTACAGTTAAAGGTCTGAACATCCACTTCTTCGACGACCACCGCTGTTATCTGGTTAGAAGGCCGCTGGCTTTGAAAATACTTAACCAATTGAAAACTCGCCAGTGTTGCTAACAGACTAAATAACAATACAAGCAACTCGGCATCAAAAACCAGTGTAAATAACAACATACTTAAGAGTAATGACAAAGTAGGGATGCCATACAGCACAAAAGAACCGAAAACTAGATTATTTTCGGCTACCGCAAGCGTCACAACCTGACCAGCTTCAACAGCATGAGAACAAGACACTAAAACTTTATTGGTACGAGTGGTCAGCAGTTTCGCCAACACCCCTGTTCCGCATTCACTATTGTGCTGACATTTACCGCAGGTGGTTTTTATTTGAGTTTCCACCCAAATGTGCTGCGAGTCAAAACGCTCTACTACTATTGCCTTTTCGTACATCATGACGGAGTTTCTGCTATTTCCAACGTATTGAATCGATTAAACGTTCAGCCGTTTCAAAAGGTATTTTGCCAATTACAGTAACTTCGGCCTGCTGAACTTGCTGCGTTAAATAAGTATTTGCCCCGGAGCTGAGAGATACCGGCGTGAACGACTCATGACTTTTTAACTTGCGTAAGTAAATTGAGAACCATACAACCCCGTCAGACAACATAACATAGTCAACTAATTCGCGATCGCTACCATACAAATAATGGCGGTCTACTTTAACAGGTTCAAAGCCACTTGGTACCCATGAAATTTGCCAATCTACGCTCCGAATAGGTGCGCTATTTTTTATTGTAAACGCTTCTGGTAGCTCAGCTTCATTCACTTCAGTTAACAAACTACTCGGGGTATCGGTGACTTGAACATTAGAGACTTGGATTTGCTCTAAAGCTTCGCCATCTCTGGAGACAATTGCTGACTTTAGCATTAAGCCCGTTTCTTCATGTAACCATAGCCAATAATCAAATCTGTTATTATCTTTTGCAATAATTCGAATCAGTCGCGCAGGTAACCCCGCAACCCGGCTTTTACCAACCAAATGAAACTCATATGCTTCTGCTATTTTTTTCAGATCTGCGCGCAATAACTCAGGTAATGGACCGTCGCTAATGGTGTCTCTAATACTGTAAGGTGACTGCTCAGGCTGCAAATAAGTCACGACATCATTTTTGCGAATAAGCTGCTGGCCCGGACCATTAAGGGCCGTTAATATTTCTACTTCATCACCATCGACTACACCATGAAACCAACGCCATGGATCGGCTTTATTACCCGCAACAACGACAAACGAAATCTCATAGTTTAATTGGCTAATTGAATTTTTCATACGTTGCAACCATTGGGCTGCATCTTGAGTTTCAGCATATATCCTAGGACTCACCACAATAACGCTGAAAAAAATAAGCCACCTAGTCCATTTGGACAGGTGGCCTAATAATAAATCATTCATGCGACTTTGAAATCTGCTAGTCAGGCTGAGCCCCTTTAGTTTGAACATTTTCTTTGTCTTCAATTTGACTATACTGCCTTGTTTTAAGTTGTTGAGCATGATCCATAATATATGCATTGATACGTTGTCTTTGCAGCATAGCATCAGACGTGCTAACACTTGGATAAGCTTCTACGTGTTGCATACTCACTGGGTCAAGTGCACCACCAACTGGAAATGTTTGCAACACAGGCTGAGGCACCTGAACGTCTTGCTGACTATTTTGCTCTACTTGAAAGCCAATCACAAGCGCTGCTGCAAAAGAGGCCGCGATACCATATTGCATCGCTGGCCGGAAAAAACTCACCACTTTACTTTTAGTTGACTGAGCATTTTCAACATTAACTGCTTGTTGTGCCGTATGTTTAGCATTTGGCGCTAACACCACTGGCTCTTTATCAATTGCTTGTGCAACCTTAGCAGCAATGTCAAAGTTTAATTCTTGAGGTAGTTCGTTTCGCATGGCATCACCAATTAAATGGTATCTGCCAAAACACTCAGCCAGTTTAGGGTCTTGCTTTAGTTTATCAATCGCTTGATTGTTATCCTGCTGACCGTCAACAAAGGCGGAAATGTTTTCTTTCATTTTTGAACTCATACTCACTTCACTTTTCCAACAAAAATTTATGCAAACTAAAGTACAAACCTGTTAGCGCGCTAACATAGGTTGTAAATTACCGTCAATCGCTTCGCGTGCTCTGAAAATGCGAGATCGAACTGTACCAACCGGACAATCCATTACCTCTGCAATTTCTTCATAGCTCAAACCATCAATTTCTCTTAATGTGATGGCCGTTTTTAAATCATCTGGCAAAGTATCAATTGTGCTAAATACCACTTTTTTAACTTCATCAGACATCATCAGCTGTTCTGGCGAACTATTTACCCTTAATGCATCTGCACTATCGATAAACTCAGCTTCTGACACGTCAATATCATTTACTGCTACTTTCCTTGCTTGAGAAGCAATATAGTTTTTAGCACTGTTCACTGCGATGCGGTATAACCAAGTATAAAATGCACTTTCCCCTCGAAAACCGGGTATTGCACGATATGCTTTAATAAAAGCCTCTTGCGCTACATCTGCCACATCACCTGGGTGCTTAACATAGCGAGAAACCAAATTGGTAACCTTATGTTGATACTTTTGCACCAACAAGTTAAACGCTTGTTTATCACCTCGCTGAACACGCTCAACTAGTTGCTGATCGCTTAAATCCAGCTTCATTTTGGCTCGCGCTCCTGTAATCTCATTAAATTATTGATACGATAAAACAATTGTATTATCAGTACTGTGAATATTTCACATTTATGAGTTGATAGACAGTCAGTTGCAGAAAAAGTTCTAAAAAATTTATTTAACTGTAAAATCAACCCAAATATAACTGTTCATAGTAATATACTTACACATAAAGAGTTAATTAATAATATATATGAAACATACCGCGCTTGAGCATACATGTGATGTATTAGTAATAGGTGCAGGTGCAGCAGGCCTGACCCTAGCACTTAGATTGGCCGATTCTGCCAATGTAATAGTACTTAGTAAGTCAAAACTCAAAGAAGGTTCAACTTATTATGCTCAAGGGGGTATTGCCGCCGTATTTGATAAAAACGACAGCATTGAATCGCACGTGCAAGATACTTTAATTGCCGGTGCCGGTTTATGCGAAGAGAAGGCTGTTAGATTTACTGCCGAGAATGCCCGTCAAAGCTTAGAAACCTTAATTAGTTATGGCGTACCATTTGACACGGTTGTCAATGAGCAAGGCGTTGAAAAATTTCACTTAACAAGAGAAGGTGGTCATAGCCACAGACGCATCTTACATGCCGCCGATGCAACCGGCAAAGCGGTACAAAAAACGTTAATTCGTTCTGCTCAATCTCATCCAAATATTAATATATTTGAGCGCTACAATGCGGTTGATTTAATCACTGCTAAAAAAATTCGCCAACAAGGCAAACTTGTTTATGGTGCTTACGTATGGAACCGTAATGATGAAAGAGTTGAAGTGATTAAAGCGGCGCGTGTTGTTTTAGCAACGGGCGGAGCCAGTAAAGTTTACCAATATACTTCAAATCCCGATATCGCAAGTGGTGATGGTATCGCAATGGCATGGCGTGCAGGTTGCCGAGTGGCAAATATGGAATTTAATCAGTTCCACCCTACTTGTTTATTCCACCCTGATGCAAAAAACTTCCTGCTAACAGAAGCATTGCGCGGTGAAGGTGCCTATTTGCGTCGACCAGACGGCAGCCGTTTTATGCCAGATTTTGATGAGCGGGCTGAGTTAGCTCCTCGTGATATTGTGGCGCGGGCAATTGATTTCGAAATGAAACGTCTCGGGGCTGATTGTATGTATTTAGATATTAGCCACAAACCTAAAGATTTTATTAAGCATCATTTTCCGAATATATATAAACGCTGTAAAAAGTATGGATTAAACATCAGTAAAAACCCGATTCCGGTTGTACCCGCGGCACATTATACTTGCGGTGGGGTGATGACGGATCTCAACGGACAAACGGATATCGAAAACCTCTACGCGATTGGTGAAGTTGCATATACTGGGCTACATGGGGCAAATCGCATGGCAAGTAATTCATTACTTGAATGTCTGGTATTCGCTGAAGCGGCGGCCAAACAAATACTGGCCAATGAATTCGACACTTCAGTATTCCCTGCTATCCCGGCTTGGGACGAAAGCCAAGTTTCTGACAGCGATGAAGAAGTCGTGATCCAGCACAATTGGCACGAACTACGGTTATTGATGTGGGATTATGTTGGTATTGTTCGCACGAATAAACGATTGGAACGCGCACTGCGACGTATAGAATTACTGCAGCAAGAGGTAAAAGACTACTACGCGAACTTTAAAGTGAGTAACAATTTATTAGAACTCAGAAATTTACTAGACGTTGCAGAACTCATTGTCCGCTGTGCAATGGAGCGAAAAGAAAGCCGCGGTTTACACTACAATCTGGATTACCCAGATCTGGACAAAAACTCTAAACCTACAGTTTTAGATCCGCAATAAATTCGTTTTACGAGGACGTTGTGCCAGTTGCACCAGAATGTCTTAATAGTTTAATACCGCGTCGTAAGCGGCATTGTTCTGAATTATTTAACATATCTGGCGCTAATAGCCAGCTGGCATGATGACTTCCAAAGCGAATGAAAAACCAATTGCCTAGGTAAAAGCTCCGACGACTCAAGTTTAAAAGTTCACCATCGAGAATCAATTGACAGCCATGTGATTTTTTAAACAACAGTAAAAACCGTTGCGGCAACCTCTGATAGAGTTGTCGTTTAGCAAAATACGCTAAACAGCCCATCAGCGTTGCAAAACTTGCGATAAATAACAGACGTAGTAATCCAGCATCTGGTAAATGTAAAGTGCATATCATTAAAATAAAAAACACTAAATGGGCAGTATATATATACACTGCCAGCATTGAACGCCTCGAAACCCTAATACTATACGAGTGCGCCATTTAGTTTATGTATTTTTTTAATCATTTGCGCAAGTTCGGCATCGTTACACGCTTCATGCCCCATAAACCAAGCAAACAACTCAGGATCATCTCCTGCCAACAAACGCTGAAATATAAGCTTTTCTTCTTCTGGTAATTGCGCGTAATGGTTATCCATAAATGGCATTAATATTACATCTAATTCCAACATACCTCTGCGGCATGCCCATCTGGTTCTTGCTTCACTTTGCATAGATATTCCTACAAATTAATTTACTGCCTGAGTATATACCCAGAGTGATAAAATTGCAGTCGATAGTAATTATTAATACAACAGCATAATGGGTCATCCTAGATATTTATAATTGTCTATATAAATCAACACTTGTGATTTGCTACAATACCCACATAACTAACAGCCAGATGAACGCATAAATTGTTTGGAGTTTTACCTAATATGGCAAATAAATTGGTATCCTTAGCGCAGTGGCAGGCCATCAGAGTCACCGGAGAAGATGCAAAAAAATATCTCAACAGCCAGCTCACTTGTGATGTGGAAGCTTTGGCTGAGAACAGGGCCAGTTTTGCATGCCATTGTGATGCCAAAGGAAAAGTGTGGTCACAGTTTTATTTAATTGTCCTTAAAGATCAAATACTGCTTTTTCAACATCAATCCAGTATTGAAAAGTCGTTAAGTGAACTCAAAAAATTCAGTGTCTTTTCAAAAGTAGAAATAATAGCGGATGCAAATTCCTTGCAATTTTTTGCCTTATTAGGCGCAAATCAGTCGACCAGTCAACATCAAGTCTCACCTCAGGGTTCGGCTTATCGTGTAGGTATGTGTGACAATATTGAGCTTATTATCGCCGAATCTGCAAGTGATGCACAATCGATTAGCGCACTAGATGCCGAAGAAAACACTGGCGACTTTGAACAAGCATTGTCTGCAGCTGTCATTCCGTTTATCACTGATTTGCACCAAAACACGTATGTACCCCAAATGCTAAACGCACATGCGCTTAAAGGCATTAGCTTTAAGAAAGGCTGTTATTTAGGACAAGAAACCGTTGCCCGAATGCGCTACCGCGGTGGCTGTAAAAAAGCCAGTTTCGCGTTTTCAGCAAACAACCAAGTTATAACGGGCAGTGATATTGAAGTTGCGTTAGGTGACAATTGGCGACGCAGCGGAGAAGTCATATTAAGTACCTATGACGCACAAACAAATCAAACTAGAGGGATCGCTGTTATGCCAATAGACAGTGATATCTCAGCACAATACCGAGTAAAAGATGATAGTAGCCTCCAGGTTCAGCTGTCCGCTCTACCTTACTCACTAGACTATGAGGAAAGTAAATGAAAATCGAAGCAAATACAGTTGTATCCATGCACTATCAAGTAAAAAACGCCGATGGCGAGCAGATCGATAGCTCAAAAGGTGGTGAGCCACTTGCGTTTATTCACGGCAAGGGTTTTTTAATTAAAGGCTTAGAAGACCAATTGGCGGGTAAAGAAGCAGGTGATAAATTTGCTTGTACGATTGAACCTGCACAAGCTTATGGCGAATACCATGAAGAACTTTCTCAAAAGCTACCGGCTGATGTATTTGACCATATTGAAGAAATTCATGAAGGTATGCACTTACGTGCTGATACAGATCAGGGGCAACAATCTGTTATTATTACTAAAATCGAAGACGGTTTTGTAACAGTAGACGGTAACCATCCGCTGGCTGGTTTAACGTTAGAATTTGACGTGGAAGTTGTTGAAGTGCGCGCAGCAACCGAAGAAGAGCTCGCTCATGGCCATGTCCATGGCGCTGGTGGCTGTGGCCACTAGATTGTTAGTCTACAAAGCTGAATAAAAATAGGCAACAGCAATCAATAGTTAATTGCTGTTGCATCCCAATGCAATAATCGCCCAGAATCCTCGACGGTTAAACCTTGAATAACCTTTGTTAATCTCTGCGCTGTAAGTTGTGCTGAATATAGCTTTTCCTTATCGACATTTGCTTGAAAGGGTTTAGATAATTTTGTATCTGTGGTGCCCGGATGCACAGCCACAATAATATTATTTGGGTATCGACGACGCCATTCAATCGAAATATTTTTCACCAACATATTGAGTGCCGCTTTACTCATGCGATAGCTATACCAGCCCCCCAGATAATTCTCACTGATACTACCAACCAATGCTGACAGATTGATACAGGTTTGTCTTTGCGTGGCTTGAGAACAATTGTTTACAATCTGAGCAAAATGTATATGAGGGTGCAAATTACCCTGCAAGTTAATATTTAAAGCCTCAACAGATAATTGCTGCAATGACTTTTCGGGTTTGACGTGAGCGTTGTGCAAAAAGCCGCAACAATTAATCCAATAACGCGTATCTAATTGATGTGTTTTAACATATGTAGAGACTGTATCAACAGAACTCGCTTGTGACAGATCGACCGCCAGCCATGAAACACGGTTAGCAAAATGACTCTGATAAGTAGGCAAGGATGCTTTCAGGTGTTCGGGTCTGCGCGTTATCAATAAAAAATTAAAAGACTGAAATTTTTCATACCAATAGTTAAATAAAGCCTGAGCAATACCACTGCTCGCACCTGCGATAACGATACAAGGTTTCATTTATCCATCCACATTAAACGCCATTTATTGGTTTACGAATGTACTCAAGCATTAGATCTAATTCGACTCAGAAAGCAAGGCACAGTAAACTAGCGGGAAAATACACTAGAGTGGCAGGTCATGATGAAAAAAATAGTTTTAGCTACAGGCAATTTAGGCAAGGTAGCTGAGTTAAATCAAATGCTTTCAGACAAACACTATGAAGTTGTTTCTCAGGGCGAATTTAACGTACCTGAAGCCGATGAAACAGGTTTAACTTTTGTCGAAAACGCAATTCTAAAAGCACGCAATGCATGTCACCATACCGGTTTACCAGCCATTGCAGATGATTCCGGTTTAGAAGTAGATTTTTTACATGGTTTACCGGGTATATATTCAGCAAGATATGCAGGCTTAGATGCGACTGACCAAGACAATATAGATAAATTACAGGCCGCACTAAAAGGTGTGCCTGCCATCCAAAGGACTGCCAAATTTCAGTGCGTACTGGTTTTCATGCGGCACGAAAAAGATCCAACCCCATTAATTTGTCACGGTACTTGGCACGGACAGATAACCGAAACGCAAAGCGGTAGCAATGGTTTTGGCTATGATCCAGTATTTTTTGTAAAAAGTGAAAACTGTACCTCTGCTGAATTAAATAAAGAACGAAAAAACACCTTAAGTCACAGAGCGCAAGCTTTAAAATTATTGGCACGCGAAATAGATAAACTGGCCTGATATGATACTTCCTCCTCTTAGTTTATACATCCATATTCCTTGGTGTGTGCAGAAGTGCCCGTATTGCGACTTCAATTCGCATGCTGTGAAAAATGGCATCCCAGAAGATCAATATATCGCTGCGATACTTAAAGATCTGCAACAAGACTTACCGCTAGTACAAAGCCGAAAAATTCAAAGTATTTTTTTTGGCGGTGGCACACCCAGCATTTTTAGTGCTCAAGCAATAGATAAAATACTTAGAGGGGTTAAGAGTTTAGTGCAGCTCGATGAGCATTGCGAAATTACACTTGAAGCAAACCCGGGCACACTCGATAATCAAAAATTTACGGGATTTAAACAAGCTGGTGTCAATCGATTCTCGATTGGCGTACAAAGCTTCCAAGCAGATAAATTAACGCAATTAGGGCGCATTCACAATCCATTACAAGCACAACAGGCCGCTCAATTGGCGACGCAACTAAAGCTTAATAGTTTTAATATTGATTTAATGCACGGATTGCCAGCACAAAGTGTTGAAGATGCGTTATTTGATTTACAAAAAGCAATCGATTTAGCACCACCACATTTATCCTGGTATCAATTAACCATAGAGCCCAATACATTATTTGCCTCAAAACCTCCCACTTTACCGCTAGACGAAACCTTGTGGCAAATTCAACAACAAGGCCAAGCACTGTTGGCTAAACATGGCTATAGACAATACGAAATTAGTGCATACAGCAAAAATAATCATCAAAGTAAGCACAACTTAAATTATTGGCGCTATGGTGACTACCTAGCAATAGGCTGTGGTGCACACGGTAAGATAACACGTGCTGAGCGCAATGAAATTTTCCGATATGAGAAAATAAAACACCCGAAAGGCTATATGCAAGCCGCAAAAGAATTTAATTATAAAACGCACTTAGTCGCAAAAGAAGAGCGTATATTTGAGTTTTTTATGAATCGTTTTCGACTTTTTGAAGTGTGTGAACAGCTCGATTTTGAAAATCTTACCGGCCTTCATGTAAACACTATAAACACTATGATCCAACAAGCGGCAGACAAAGAGCTTATTGAAGTTACAAAAAGTCACTGGCAAGTGACTCAACATGGACACAGATACCTTAATGATTTACTCGAAATATTTGTTTAATGCATTGTACTTAGCACTGACATTAGCACTGTCATTAACACTGCTTGGTTGCAATACAACACCTAAATCAACTCAAGCGGAAAACCCAATAAAAGCGCAAAAAGTTAAAGAAGTTGCCAGTCAATTTATGACAGCGTATGCCTTTCATGATGACTTCGAGTATTTTTTAAGCTTTTATGCTGAAAATGCTCAGGTCAAAGATATTATTCGAGGTGAAAAGGCTACAGGTCGTGAAGCAATAAAAGCTTTTTTTAACTGGCATGATGAAAAGTTTTCACTCGGGAATTCAGCCAGTGCGGTTGTGGTAGAGGAAATATGGGTAGACAACAGCACGGCGATAGTTACAGGCTACTTTATGCCATTTATCTATGACGGTATAAAGTTTGGTCCATGGCATATGATGATGGTATTAGAATTTGATCAAGACTATAAAATAGCTAAACAAGTCGATTGGATTAACTACACCCCTAAAGTGATATTCACAAACAGTCCTGATTCAAATAGAGAAATTAAAATACCAAATTACTTATTTGATGATTGATTATTTTTTAGATGATCTTTCTTTTTATCCAGGTCCTTTAGGTTGTTGCGACGTGCCCAATATAACTGAATTCCCAATACGGCGACTAAAACGCCGATAATGGTGAAAATGGTTATTGTACTATCCGCAATATTAAATTGGGAAAGCCCCCAAGCTATAACGACGGGCAGCAACGCCACACAAATCAGAATTAGCCATGCGCTAACAGTCATTTTTTTGCGTCGAATTGCTGTCTGTTTGTCTTTGTCCATAACAATCTCCTGAACGACAGCATTATCAGACATTAAGAAGCAATTTACATTCTTCATTTTATCTTCCTTAAGTATAACAACCACAATGCATAAAAAATATACACATTTGAAATCTAATTTGCATTTGACACTTTGCGCACAAATCGAATAAGTGCTGCACTCGATTTATCTCTTTGTATGTTTGTCCCCTCTTTAAAGTGGACCGCCCAAACTAAATTAGTTGTTCCTGTGTTGTAAACGGGTGTTGAGGTCCAGTATGCTTCATTCTCGGTACTTGCAAAAAGACTAATCGGGATCGCAGGCTCCGCACATTGTCGTTCAATAAGACTCATCAACTCTTTTATATTCGGTACCCGCCAATCATCATAACCGGCTAACGACGTTGTCGTACTAGATTGTAAAGCGCTTTGCCAAGTAACGCTTTCCGCGCTGCCGTCACAACGAGAATCTGATGCAATCCAATTTTCACCATGGTTGCACACAGACCACATTAATCCATTTTTGGCATCTGTGATAACCCCGTTTTGACTATCCAGGATATAATTACTTGTATCAACAGTTGGTGCCACTGAGTCGGTACAAAATGCGTATGTATTTAGACTAAAGCTCGAAACAAATAAAGTTGTAGCAGTTAACAGCGTAAATTTCATCGTTTATTCTCCGTTAGCGCACTAACAATACATGTGCTGTATTACTTTTACTACGCGACGCTTCGTTACCGGTTGACAAGTTTATAGCCCAGGCTCTTGGTGCTGCTACATTTTCCGGATCACTCACACCAAATACACTGGAAGAACTTGTCCAATACGGAGTATCAGGTTTGGCATGATTGGGCCACAACTGTCTATTATCTCCGCCAAGCGCCATCTTATCTTCAGTCTGACCATAATTAAGAATAGAGGCTAGCTCAAAAACTCTAGGTAAACGCCAATCATTAGCACCACACAGGCCAATCGAATTGACCGCATTTACGTAAGATTCAGTGTCACAAGAACTAATATTGGTATCGACAAAGCAGCTTGCCTGCGATGAATTTTGTGTCCCCTCTATGCCACCATTAGTATCACCACTATCAAACCAAGTAAAAGTATGTGTGTGCGCGCGTAAGCCGGAGGTCGATTTAATTTCCCAAATTAACCCAGTGACATTATCTCGAATACAACTTGGTGTGCCAGAATAAATTTCTTCACCATTTTCGTCTAGTAAAGAAAAATCAAACCCAAGCTCTCCTGCACCGGTTTTATTTAAACCATTTATTAACTCTGCTGGGTCACGCCCTGATTCAGCATCCTGACGTGGAAAACTCGTTAGACCACAGTTCACACTATTGCTTTGCTGATCCGCACACAAAGTAACCCCAGTGTCATTTAAGCCATTTGTATCGGTAACAGGTAAAACAGTCACGCGCACAAAATCTGAGTTACGTCTATTGGTCGTGCTATTCGTAGCAGTAAACTGAAATTCATATATTGTCGGCGTTTGCACATCCGGCGCGGTAAATTGCAAATTTTGGTTTTGCGCGCCAACTAAAGTCAAAGGTACTTCACCGTCAACTTGATTCCAGTTAAATTGACTGATGCCATTGGAAGAGACAGAACCAAACAAGGTCACCAACTCTCCTTCATAAACCACCTTGTTATTACCCGCACTGACAACCGGAGCAGACTCACTCGCAGGTAAAATATCAATATCAATACTTTGCGTGCGAATACCTGACGCTTGATCAGTTACAGACAATGTAAATCTTAAAGTAACAACACTACTACTTTGATTTACAAACTGATTATCTGCAATGACGGCTAGTGCCGGAGAGGAATCGTCAGACATCGGAAATGAAACCAGCAAACCGGATGTAGGTAAATTTTCAATGGTAATACCTGATAATTGTTCTACAAATATCTGCGCTGCAGCGACATTTTCGCCATCTTCAGCATCAATCCACTCAGCATTTAAGTTAAAACCTTGTCCCGAATCGACCACTTGATCATTATCGTCTGCTGCAAGTGTAACAATAGGCAATGTGTTGTTAGGAGAAATAGAGACATTGATTTGCGCTTGTCCAGCTACACCATTTGCATCTGTCACTTTAAGTGTTAACAATACGGTGCTTTCGGTCGTGACATCTTCAGGAATTTCAAATTCTATATTTGCAGCATCCTCTGCAGATAACGCTTCATTAAACAACACCGGCTGAGTTGACCAAGCATAAGTATAAGGTTCAGCGCCGCCCGTGACTAAACTATTAATAGCAATAGGCGCACTGCCAATCGCCAATTCAATGTCGCCACCAATGTCCACGTTTAGTGAACCTGAATCAGGTTGATTACCCTGCTGTCGTTCGGATTCCAAAGAGCCTGAACAAGCGGTTGTTAAAAACAACAAGAATGTCAAAATAACCCATTTGCTTTGTCGTTCTACCCTATTCATTTCAATTTTCATTGTTACAGCTACCTTAAAACGTCAAAATCTCGACGAAACTGTTCGTTAAATCGCTTAAATATTGAAAAAGTGCCAATATTTATAACTATAATTTAGTTACTAGCAATCTATATACCAAATGAGGTGCGATTGGCATTATATTATTCCCAGCCCGCTTTCAAAATTAAGCTAACTTAGAGAACTATCAGGGGTTTATAAAAAATGTGTCGCCCTACTAAAGATTATTTGTTAATCTCAGAACAATCTGTCGCCTGTTAGAATAAAGTAAAACAAAACAATACTCGGGCTATCAAAATGTTCGTTAAAAAACACAGGTAGAAGAAGAATCAGGATGAGGAGTTCGATGAAACTACTGCTAGTGAATGGCAATCAAACACATTGTCAAACGATACAAGCGCAAATAGAAAATACAGGTGTATACGAAGTGGTTTGTGCAAACAGTGGCACTGAAGCCATTCAATGTTTGCGCAAACAAAACATACACGCGCTCGTGACCGACATTGAAATCGAAGGGCTCGATGGCTGGCGATTGTCTCGTATGGTTCGTTCTGGCATTTTTCGCTGTTCTGCAAACATCCCAATTATCGTCTTAGCTGCAACTTGGTGTGAACATATAGCAGAAACAACCGCTCGTGAATTCGGTATTAATAAACTCATTCCGTATGAAAATATCGATCAAATATCACAAGTATTATCTGACGCACAGTCAGGTGAATCCTCGACTTCAGATAAAGTGTCGATGTTAGTTGTTGAAGATAATGAGTCGATTCAAGAAATTGTGGAGCGCATACTACAACACAGGTTTGATGTGACTGTTGCCGCGACAGGGGAAGAAGGCATTGAACTTTGGAGTAAGCAAAACTATGACATTGTATTATTAGATGTGATGTTGCCCGGCTTATCGGGAGAAAAAGTGCTTGAGCATATGATGGCCGTTAAACCGGCACAAGCTGTAATTATCATGACGGCGCATGGCACAATTGACATGGCGGAAACCATGATCATCCAAGGGGCTGCTGATTTTATAACAAAACCATTTAGAGCTGAGCAACTAAGGCGCGTCTGCGAAATAGCCTCAAGACGTGAAGATTTCATGATCAGCAACCAACAGTTTGCTGAAAAAGTAACTGAACTCAGACAACGAGAAATTGAATACCGGGAAATATCACAAGCACACCAGCAGTTATTAGACAATATGACAACAGTTGTATTGGAACTCAACCACAAAGGTGAAGTTAATTTTATCAATAAAGCTTGGTCTAATTTAACGGGTTTTGAGATACATGAAACAATACAACGCCCGTTCATCAACTATGTGTGTCCCAAATTTGAGGCCCAAGAAGGTTTAGTTTTCGATACCATCAACGATATGCTGTTACAGCAAGTTAAAAACTGCTCGTTGGAATTTAAGCTTAAACATAAAGACGGCGAGGATATATGGGTAGAAGCTAGATTCTCCAGTAATTCAGACCATGATAAACGCAGCGTATTAACCGCAACAATTGACGATATTTCGAAACGCAAATCCGCCGAATTTAAATTAGAACATCTTGCATTACACGATACCCTTACCGGCTTACATAATCGCTACTATTTCGATAATGAACTAAACAGATACAGCAAAATGGCCAGTCGTGGCGAAGGCCCACATGCACTATTGTATATTGACTTAGACCATTTCAAAGTTATTAATGACTCTCAAGGCCATCACCAAGGGGATATGGTATTAAAAGAGGTCGCAAGTGCAATCAAATCTCGTTTAAGAAAATCAGACTTATTATGCCGCATCGGTGGTGACGAGTTTGCGTTATTACTCTCTCATTCAAGCATGTTAGATGCACATGAATTAGCGGAAGAGATATGCGACACCGTCAAATCTGGCCATTATCAATTTAATGATCAAGTTTATAAATTAAGTTGCAGTGTCGGGGTAACCAGTATAAACGGTATTGCAAAAGATGGACACGAATACCTTAAGCAAGCTGATATCGCCTTGTATGTGGCAAAGCGTAGAGGTCGAGATTTAGTCCACATTTATTCAGAAAGTGATCAGGACAGTGAGAACCTGCGAGATACGATAGAGTGGATTCATCAGTTACAGCAAGCTATCGCTAATGACCAAATCGTATTACATTTCCAACCTGTTATTGAAATACGAACACGTGAGATTGCCTACTATGAAGCTTTGGTCCGCTTAAATATTGACAACAAATTGATCTACCCTGGAAGTTTCATCCCAGCGTTAGAAAGAGCCGACGATATAAAATTGCTTGACCATCAAGTTGTCGCAAAAGCCATTAAATATCTTGCGGATTACCCTGAAATCCCCAGAATGGCAATTAACCTTTCAGCGCACGCCTTTAGTGATGAAAAACTAACCCCACTCATTGAACAGAAAATGATGCAATATAGAGTCGATCCTAAACGGATTATTTTTGAGCTAACGGAAAGTGCCAGTTTAACCAATTTAGCAGGTACCCTGCGCATGATAGAACGTTTAACTCAGTTAGGCTGTGACTTCTCGATAGATGACTTTGGTACAGGTTTTAGTACCTTTACCTACCTTAAACAACTACCCGCGCATAGCGTTAAGATAGATGGCTCTTTTGTCAAAGACATGCCAGACGATCCTATCGATTTAGCTCTAGTGAGGGCTATTCATGAAATTGCTCGCAGTTTAAACAAGGTCTCAGTTGCCGAATTCGTTGAAAACCAAGAAACCTTAAATTTATTAGAAGAAATAGGTGTCGATTTCGCGCAAGGTTACCACATAGCCAAGCCTGCACCGATTCATACATTTTTAAGTGCCGAAGTTAAAGCACTGGTTAACTGAAAAACCAGTGCTTTAAGTTTATGAGATTAGCGATTGAGCAATAAATATATTAAAAGCAAGTTGCTTACAAAAAGCAACAAACTGCTTATCTTCCAAAACTGAATTGGATTGCGTTCTATTAAAGGTTTAGACTCATAGCGGCGCATCAATGTCTGATTAGGTGAGCTAATATCCGCTAAAAACTCGGAAAATGCCTGATGGCGATAACTCGGATTGGGCGAAGTTGCTTTTTCTAAAGCGATATCTAGCCACTTGGGCGCATCCACACGATAGTCTTTTGCACTTCGATAACGCCAAAAGTTATAGTTATCTGGAATTTTATTCCTTAAATTTCCTAATTCAAACGGCAATTGCCCTACGTACATCTCATAAAACATCACTGCGACAGAATACAAATCTGCCTGGAATGTCCCTTTGTGTCCCATTAAATACTCAGGTGCAATATAATCAACAGAACCGACCGGACATGTCTCCTCTATTGGACTAAGAATATCCTCTAAACCTTCAACCGCAACCGTTCCAAAATCAATTACTTTGATTTGACCAAACTTGTCTATAATGACATTCTCAGGTTTCAAATCTCGATGTACCATGCCATTACGCTGAAAATAACGCAGCGCATGCACGACCTCAGTAATAATTTTACGCACTTCATCTAAGCTCGGTTTCGGGTTATCCATCATCCACTGGCGCAAGTTCTGTCCACCTAAATATTCGCACAGGTGATACATAAACGGGCTGTTTTCTGGGCGAGCGTGAATGCGCATCACGTTTCTGTGTTTTAAACGTGTACCAATCCACTCTTCACGTAAAAAACCATCTAAATACTCGGGTTCATCACGATATCCGTGTGATGGCATTTTTAACGCAAATTGATTTTTATCTTGATCTTCAACCAAAAATACATGGCTGCGTGTCCCGCTAAACAACACGCGCCTCACGGTGAAACCATCAATAGACTGGCCCGCTTCTAAAACAGGCGGAATAACCAATTTACTGATTCGTCGATGCGCTTCTTCAACATCTTCATGTGGCAAGCTATCTATACGTAAAATAACACAAGAAATATTATCATCACTGCCATTTTCCACTGCCATAGCCGCTAATTCTTCTGCCGCTTTAACGAGATCTTCGGCTTGTGAAACCATTTTGCAAATGGTACTTTCACTCACAAAATTGTGCAGCCCATCGGTACTTAAGATAAAGTAATCACCTACTTTCAAATCATCTACTGTTTGATAATCAACTTCTAAATGACTATCAATCCCCATTGCCCGCGTTAAAAAATTTTCTGAGCGTGAGCCATGGACATGATCGCGCGTTAAACAATGAAAATCACCGTCATGCATCCGATATATCCGGCTATCACCAATATGAAACAAATGTGCCGTACAAGATTTTATAACTAAGGTACTGAGTGTACAGACCAATCCATCATCTGTTTTTTTGCGGTTTTCGTTATGCAGCCAAGAGTTCAGCGCGGTCAAAATTCGAGCCGCAGATTTATTAACATTCCAAGTATCTGGCGTTGAATAATAATCGGTAATAAACTGGGTAACACAAAGTTGTGCGGCTTCCTGCGAACGGCGGCTACTGCTAATCCCATCGGCTATCGCAACAGCAACGCCTTTAAAATCTAACGCCTGCCCTTTTGGAATTTGGGCAGCAAAGGCATCTTGATTAACCGGCTTTACACCTGCGATACTCGAACCGCCGATCTCAATAGAAAGCGTACTTTTCATTGTATATCCATTTTTATTTTAACCAATTATTAGGGCGTGTGAATCTTTGTATTATTTTTGAGCAATAGGCTATTTTAATCATTAACAAAGCAGAATGAGTGGGGGTTAGTCATTCTAAATAAACGAATTCTAATGCCGTTAAGGGTTAAAATAGCCATTGCCCTTCGGGCTGAGGCCAAAATGGTCTTATGCAGCGTTAGAAATAACTTATTTAGATGACTAAAATTCATTATTTCTGCCTTGCCTAAGACCATTTTTTCTCTCAGCTCAAATTATAAACAAAGATAAACACGCCCTAAGGTCGGTTGATCTTTTAAAAGTAAAAAAGCGAAGCCTGCATTGCAGCACTTCGCTTGACGGTTTTTAAAAATTTATAAATTAACCTTAAAGATTAACCCACTTTTATCAACTCAACTGAACCATCTTCACGTACTTCAGCCATGTGCCCACTTGGCTCTTCCATCAACAGCAGCGTAACAAACCCAAGCACTGCTGTACATGCGATTACAATGAAGAATGTTGACGCATCAACCATAGAATAAATCGTTAAGTAAGTGACTGCACCAACGTTTCCGTACGCACCGGTCATCCCGGCAATTTGTCCTGTTAATCGACGTTTGATAAGCGGTACTACAGCAAATACTGCACCTTCACCTGCTTGTACAAAGAACGAGCAAGCCATTGCTGCTACCATAGCAACCCATACAGGCCATGTTGCATCAATCAGACTCATGACAAAATAACCGACTGCTAAACCCGCGGTTAAAATCAATAAGGTCTTTTTACGGCCAAACTTATCCGAGATTAAACCACCGCCCGGTCTAGACATTAAGTTCATAAAAGCGTACGCCGAAGCAACCATACCCGCAACCACTGCTGACAAACCAAAAGTATCAGCAAAGAACATAGGTAACATAGAAACCACTGCTAACTCTGAACCAAAAGTTGCAAAATACAAAATATTTAATACTGCAACCTGCTTAAATTTATAACGCTGAATTTCAGGTACCGGCTTGACAAACATTTCGCGGTTAACTTCATACGCTTTATAACAATCGATAATAAATAGCGCCACTAACCCCACATAAGCGGCTAATGCAAAAGTTTCAGAAATAAGTTGAACACCGTTTGGCGATAACTTCCAAGTCAACAATGCTAACGCGAAATACATAGGTAATTTCATGACAATTAAAAATGCAAAATCGCCTTTACTGGTTACTTCCATACCACCAATGTTTTTAGGACGGAAATAAGTAGACCCTTTTGGTGTATCGCTTACTGTGTTGTAGTAAACAAACCCCAGAAGAAACACACAACACCCGTAATTGCAATTGAGTATCTCCAAGCATCATCACCACCAATTAACACTGCAATCCAAGGTAAAGTAAATGAAGCCGCAGCCGAACCAAAGTTACCCCAGCCACCATAAATACCTTCTGCAGTACCTAATTCATTGTGTGGGAACCATTCACTGACCATGCGAATACCAATGACAAAACCAGCACCAATAAAACCTAACAACAAACGTGCTAACGCGGCGACTTCAAAGCTATCGGCAAACGCGAACATAAAACATGGAAAAGCACTAATAAAAAGCAAAGCAGAATATACTCGGCGAGGACCAAATTTATCAGTCAACATACCGATAATAATTCGCGCTGGAATCGTCAGCGCAACATTCAGTATAAGGAGTGTCTTAGCCTGAGCTGCGCTCAGTCCTAACGATTCTGCGATTGCGCCCATCAAAGGTGCATGGTTAAACCACACAAAAAATGTGATAAAAAAAGCCATCCACGACATGTGCAGGACTTTCATTTTTCCGGTAAAGGAAAAAAGATTAAACTTAGTGTCTTTATCCACGATATAAACCTCAAAATTAAAAATTTGGTGGCCGACCCGAAGGCCGGCGAGTTACTACTTAGAGGGTAAGTAACTAAAATCGACTAGGCTGAAAGTTGCACCTTTCCATTTTCAACACGCACAGGATA
This sequence comes from Catenovulum sediminis, assembly GCF_007289895.1. Classification (GTDB taxonomy): domain Bacteria; phylum Pseudomonadota; class Gammaproteobacteria; order Enterobacterales; family Alteromonadaceae; genus Catenovulum; species Catenovulum sediminis. Next base: position 338,770 of record NZ_CP041660.1, read on the forward strand.
AGCTTTAACCGAGTTTTCCGGCTCTTCTAAACATTCTCCCGTTTGCAAATCAAAGTGCTGCTTGTATAAAGGAGAGGCTACCGTTAGCCTACCTTTGCAATCAGCAATTAGACCTCGCGATAACACATACGCATTGCCACATGGATCATAATTTGAAATCGCGTAAACGTGATTTTCATCATCAACAAAAATGGCAACCTGCTCGTTATTGTGCAGTGCACAAACACCTGTGTTTTTTACTAAATCAGAGAAATTACAAATATCTTTCCAATCTTGACTCATTTTAAATATCTCCTGCACTTATACTGGCTCAACCGCTTCGACTTCAGTGACGTCAAGGGTTTTAATAATTTCACCTTTGCTAATTTTTGCTCTGGCTTGCATATCAATACGGGCACGCTCTTGACCACGCTCTGCAACATATGCAAGCGAATCGTCTGTCGCATCAGAGTTAATAAAGTGAGCAAATCGCTTAAGTCTTTCTTTACTATGAATCGTTTTCTTCCACTCACATTCGTAGTTATCGATAATGCGCTGCATGTCAGCTTCAAGCTCTTCGCAGATACCCAATTTATCGTCAATAATGACAGACTTAAGGTAGTCTAAGCCGCCTTCCATGTTATCCATCCAAACCGAAGTTCGCTGTAAACGATCTGCTGTATGGCTATAGAACATGTAGAATCGATCGACGTATTTGATTAATGTTTCATCGTCTAAATCGGTTGCAAATAAATCAGCATGGCGCGGTTTCATACCACCGTTACCACAAACGTAAAGGTTCCAACCTTTATCCGTTGCAATGACACCCACATCTTTACTTTGTGCTTCAGCACATTCACGGGTACAACCAGAAACCGCCATTTTCACCTTATGCGGGGTCCGCATGCCTTTGTAGCGCATTTCTAATAAGACAGCCATAGAGACAGAATCTAGCATACCGTAACGACACCAAGTCGAACCGACACAAGATTTAACCGTACGTAAAGATTTACCGTACGCATGGCCTGTTTCGAAACCGGCAGCAATGAGCTTTTCCCAAATAACTGGAAGCTGATGCAATTGTGCGCCGAAGAAGTCTATACGTTGACCGCCCGTTAGTTTGGTATACAAGTTAAACTCTTTACCAATCTCGCCCAATGCAATCAATTGATCCGGTGTTACTTCCCCAGCAGCCATACGTGGAACAACAGAGTAAGTACCATCTTTTTGCATGTTGGCTAAAAAGATATCATTGGTATCCTGCAGCTGTATATTGTCGTCGGAAAGAACATAATCATTCCACTGAGTGGCTAACATAGAACCGACAGCTGGCTTACAAATTTCACAGCCTTTTCCATGCCCATGTTCACTGATTAGCTGATCGAACGTTTTGATTTTCTTCGCACGTACAATGTCAAATAATTCCTGTCGCGTGTATTCAAAGTGTGCACAAATATTGTTATTAACTTCGACACCCATTTCAGTTAATGCAGCGTTCATCACCTGAGTCGTCATCGCAGCACAACCACCACAACCTGTTACCGCTTTGGTACAAGATTTAATGCCGGCTATATCAGTACAACCTCCTTTTACCGCTTCAAAAATATCGCCTTTTGAAACATCGTGACATGAACATATTTGCGCACTGTCTGGTAACGCATCGACACCCAGTGCCGGCGCTGCACCGTCCATTGCGGGTAAAATGAAAGCCTCTGGAGAACCTGGGATATCAATATCGCCTAACATCATTTGTAACAAATTGCCGTATGCTTCCACATCACCGACCAATACTGCACCCAGTACTTTTTTGTTCTCTGCACAGACAATTAAGCGTTTGTAAACACCCGCATGACCATCACTATAGGTGTAACTTAAACTACCCGGTGTGCGACCTTGCGCATCACCGATACTCGCCACATCAACACCTAATAATTTTAATTTGGTACTCATATCCGCGCCTTCAAACGCTTCTTGACCACCTGTGATATGAGATACCGCAACTTTGGCCATATTGTAGCCCGGTGCCACTAAGCCAAATATTTTGCCATCCCATAGCGCACATTCACCAATGGCGTAAATATCTTTAGCCGATGTTTGACAGAAGTTATCAATGACGATACCGCCACGAGGACCAATTTCGATATCAAATTGACGAGCTAACTCATCTTGTGGACGAATACCAGCAGAAAAAACAATCATGTCTGTTTCTAAATGCGTGCCATCTGCAAAATTCATTCGATAACGACACGTTTCACCAGCTACGATTTCAGTTGTATTTTTTTCGGTGTGAACACCCACACCAAGCGATTCAATCTTACTACGTAATAACTGACCGCCACCTTCGTCTAATTGAACAGCCATCAATCTAGGCGCAAATTCAACAACGTGTGATTTTAAGCCTAAGTTTTGTAGCGCATTGGCCGCTTCTAAACCTAACAAACCACCGCCGACTACAACACCTACTTTACTTTCTTTTGCTGATGCAGTGATCGCCTCTAAATCTTCAATGGTTCGGTATACTAAACAGTGATCTTGCTCTCGACCCGGTACAGGTGGAACAAAAGGATAAGAACCAGTGGCTAAAATAAGTTTGTCGTATGATTCTTCACGCCCACTGGCCGTCACGATTTTATTATTATCGCTATCAATGGTTACGACTTTATCATTAACAATAAAACGCACTCCATTTTCGTCATAAAAGTCTGGAGACGTCAGCATTAACTCATCTACTGTTTTACCAGCAAAGTAGTAGGACAGCTGCACACGGTCATAGGCAAGACGCGGCTCTTCTGAAAATGTGACGACTTCATACTGGTCATAATCTGGATGTTCAATCATGTTTTCGATGAACTTATGCCCAACCATACCGTTACCAACAACAACTATTTTTTGCTTGCTCATTTTATTTACTTACCCTCTATTAAGCTGACAACTGCGTCCATTCAGAATTTGAACTGGTCAGTGATCCAAACCAGTGCAGGGATTCTGCTAACTCGACAACATGACCAATTACGACCAAAGTGGGCGACTGCAACTTGTGTTGTTTTGCCAACCCTTCTAAGTCAGATACACTCCCTGTAAAAACTCTTTGCTCTTTACGACAACCATTCTCAATTAGTGCGGCTGGTGTATCCGCAGCTAAACCATGCGTTGTAAGCTGCTGACGAATGTCCGGCAACTTGTTTAATCCCATATAAAAAACGAGTGTGTGATCTAAGCGAGCTAAAGCTTGCCAATCCACGTTTAATTCTTTTTCAGCATGTGCAGTGATGAAAGTACAAGCCTGCGAAGTACCACGATGCGTGACCGGAATACCCGCATAAGCGGCCGCGCCAACACCAGAGGTGACACCTGGGACGACTTCAACTTCAATACCTTGCTGTTTTAGCGCCAGCATTTCTTCACCGCCTCGACCAAATACAAATGGGTCGCCGCCTTTTAAACGACAGATACTGAAACCTTTTTGTGCTTTTTCGATGAGTAGAGCATTTAATTGATCTTGCGGAATACAATGGTGACCCATTGCTTTACCTACATAAAATGCAGGTGTAGTGGCAGGAAACAAACTACGGATATCATCGCTGACCAAACGGTCATATAAAATAATATCTGCAGTTTGAATGCATCTTAGCGCTTTAACTGTAATAAGATCGGCATCTCCAGGTCCCGCGCCAACAAGGAAAACTTTACCAACACCAATGTCTTTTGTTACTAACTTAAACATCTTTGCACAAGCTTAGTAATGAACGAATAATTCATTAAAAGCAAAGCCGATGCCAACACTTTAATAACGACAAATATATTTTTTAATTTGCTGTTTTAATTGATTTTATTTTCTATATTTTTCGTTAAAGAAGTAATAAAAACCGCTTTTTGAGCGTTCCTTACAATTCTTCTATAAATGATTTTTCACTTTGGTGAAGCACCCTGCACCATTAATGCACAGCAAATGCGCGGATGAAATACCAGTTAAGCGCACTTTGTTTGAGCAATGGTTTTTAGAGCTGCGAGTTACGAGCTGCGAGCTGCGAGCTGCGAGCTGCGAGCTGGTAGCTGCGAGCTGGTAGCTACCAGCTACGAGTTTCAAGTTTCAAGTTTCAAGTTTCAAGTTTCAAGTTTCAAGTTTCAAGTTTCAAGTTTCAAGTTTCAAGTGCATTGTAGGTCGTGGCTTTAGCCCGACAACCCAATATTAAACACTAGTTTTCTGGGCTAGAGCTGCGAGTTTCGAGAAAGCGGATTCGAGTGCGTGTTGATATTCAATTTATCTAAACAGACTTTCGCAGCAAGGATGCTGCGTTAAAGCTATAGAGATATATTTACGCGTGTCTGTGTGATAAATGAATATTAATGCGAACGGGTGAGTATGAACAGATAGTTAACTGAGCGTTATTCGCTCTTTTGCCGGATTAAAGTGGCAGCCTACAAAATGTCGGCCTTACGGCCGACATACATAAACATACTGACGTGTTGCGGTAGCAAGCACTATCAACAAAGATTAAAACTTAGTTTGAACCCAAGCCCATAAAATATCTTTGTCAGTACCCATGTCAGCAGAGAAACTGGCGTATTTCAGACCCACACCATAATCTCCTACTTTAGTTGCCGCAACCAAATCGATTTCGTCACCATAATCAATCGAACCAAAATCTGATTTGAACGTGTGATAGAAAGCTTTTAGTGCAATACCACCCACTTTCGTGCCAACAAAACCATAAGTATCAACCAAACCATTTGGTAAACCGCCCGATGCAAAAGTACCGCCTAAAAATACATCAGCAAAACCATTGAACTTATGCAGCGTCGCTAAAGGTGTCGCAAAATTTGCAAGCCCATCATCCGAGCCCAAAGTTTCCTGACCTAATTTAACGGTAACGCCACTAAACACAGCGCCCAACTCTAAGCTTAAATAATCCGTATCATTACCTTTGTTATTGTCCTGTGTCGCGTATTCAGCAGAGTATAAAAACTTAACATCACTGCCTGTGCTACCCGCAAAACTGACACCATATGTATCTAGATCTTCCCGGCCTGCTGGATCTGTATCAATTTGGTAACCATAAACCACAACTTTACCAACCGGTGTTTTATAAGATAGATTGACTAAAATATCGCTTGAATCGATATCCGTGGCTTCAGCAAAAATTCGGTTATGTTTATAGACGTAAGAAACATTCGCGGTAAAATCACCAACGCCATACACAACATTTAATGCATCGAAAGTTTGTCTATCCTGTCTCCAGCCGACATGACCCACATGGCGATGCCCATCTAAAGTTAATACCTGACGGCCTAGTTTTGCCGAGAAACCACCACTTTTATAAGCGATATAAGCTTGTTCAAGCTCGGTAAACTCTGGATCAGGAATGACACTTTTATCACTGGGCTCAGTCTTACCTGCCGGCGGAACTTTGTATTCATCTACACCCGCAACAACACGGTTGTCTTCAAATTCAACGAAGCCAGTAAACCCATTAAGATCAGCTGTTTTAAAACCAAGACGCGTTCTAAAGGTTAGAGCATTAGCACTGGATGCATCATCTACACTTTCATAACGTAAACGAAGATCACCCGTTGCTTTGCCTTCTTTAAAAGCTTCAGCTAGAGAATCCGCAGCCATTGCGGGGCTAGAAATTAACCCTGTACCAATTAAAGATGCCAAAGTTAATGCTAGTTTAGATTTTTTAAGTTCCATAGGTCACTCCCAATTACAAATAAAAATTCTGTGTTTGAAAGTGATGCTGGATGTATAGACGCGCTACTAGAATACGCTAAAAAGATTTGAATGGTCAAGCAAAAAAACAAATTAAATCAATATTTATCAATGTGTTATGAGAAACAAAACGACAAAAACAGCCTAACTATAAAGCCAGACTGTTTGTAGTAGAGCGCGCCAAGTCAGACGCTCAATCAAGTGCTTAATTTTGACCAAATAACCCGTTTTTAGAATCTCTACGTTGCCAAATATCCTGAGCTTGCTGAATGGCGTGCTCTACTATTTGTGCTTTATCTTCCTCAGTTTTTGTTTTTTGCGCTTTAGCCAATTCATTAAAAGCCAAATAAATACCTAAAGTACCAACAACCGCTTTTTCAGCGTATTCATTGTCAACGTCACCCAACCAAAACGCTTTAAGCTGGTTGAGCTCCAACGCTCTCGGTTTGACTTGCCACCCGTCTAATAAAGCTGGGAAAGTTAAGTGCTCTTTTTGTCCCGCAATAAAATAATGTAAATTGACATCACGCTCAGGGTTATATTCAATCTCCCCCCCTTCACCACGAAAGCACATAACATTACCTTGATTGCATAACTCAGCTACTTCTACATGACGTACATCAAAATGTCGATGATGAACACCATGTAAACTAAACTCTGCATTACTTGGATTCAACATTCGTGCCAAAGTGTTAGCGCAAGAGCGTAAACCAAATAAAGAACGTAATTGAATCAATTCATTCAACTTTTCATGTACATCTTCAAGCTCTGCGTAACAAAACCCAAACCTTTGTAGCATATCTTCAGCTTGCTGTTTGTTTTTAGCCGGAGTTACACCAAAGTACTCTAATGTTTCTCGCATATATAAACGCTTAGATTCTGGCTCTGCGGTACCATGCACAAATATTTTGCGCCCAGTTTGTGCAAACGCCATAATAGCGAGCAACATCCAAGGCAAATGACGTCTTTTACCCGCGTAACAACCTAAATCCAAATCAATCTGTAATCCTTCAAATTCAGTATTGATTGAACTTCTAATAGCCTCAACAAACCCAGCCAACTCTTCAGGTGTTTCTTCTCTCACACGCAAGAGCATTAAAAAGGCACCTAACTGCTCGGCACTTACCTGCCCATCTAATACCTGCAACATTGCATCTTTTGCTTGCGCTTGATCTAACGTTTGCCCGGCACGCTGACCGCGACCTATCATCTTAATATATTCTTTAAACTCGGTTGTCATTGTTGTATTACCTTAAATACCCTTTTTGACGGGGTATAAACCAAAAAAAGCAGGCTCAGCCTGCTTTTTAGTGTATCAAATTCCAGTGGCTTTGCCTGCTGATTAAACCGCCACAGCCGGGCAATTAGCACGAATCAAACCACTTAGATCGGTTTTGCACGAACCACAATTTGTCCCACATTTAAGGCGCTCGCCTAACTTTTCAACTGTATCGTCACCATAATCAACAATTGCTTCAATAATTTGCTTTTCACCTACTTGGAAACAACTGCATATTTGGCGACCCTTGGCAACTTCCGGTGTCGGAGTGCCTGCCACTAAAGCTTTAATTTCTTCCCGATCAAACTGTTGCAGCATAAACATTTCACTTAACCAACTGGTATCCTCGGCAAATGGTGTAGCTTGAATATAACAAACGAACTCTAACTGCTGCGCTTTGTAACACATTACGCGAAATGATTTTTCAGAGCTGTTTTCAACCCGAATCCACTCACCTTGACTCACACTATGTTGCTGACACCAATCTAACCAATCAGAAATTTCACCTTGCCCAGCAAATGACATTTGAAAACCGGCTTGATTTGGCGCTTTTGTCCAGTATTCACTGTCTGACATAATCATACTGCGACTAAATGCAATACCATAAAAATCGGCTGCATAAGGCTCTATAGTGACAGCTGCATGCTTGAGTTCCGGTTGACCAGAAATCGGGTCCACAACTGGTGCATATAATTTATTAATATTAGCCTGCGAAGCAAACTGTTTATTCCAATGCATAGGTGCAAACAGTTCACCTTTACGCTGACCAGAATCTAACTTAACTTTTAATAAAACTTGACCAAAGGCAGAAGTCACTTTGGCGACTTGTCCATCGATTAACGAGAAACGTTCTGCATCATTTGGATGCACTGCGACAAAAGGCTCGGCAATGTGAGCGGTTAATTTTGCCGCCTTACCGGTTCGAGTCATCGTATGCCACTGGTCACGCACACGACCACTATTAAGGACTAACGGATATTCTTCAGAGGTGATTTGCACGGGTGCTTTTGCAGTAACGCCAACAAATTGAGCTTTACCACTTTTCGTGAAAAAGCGCCCATCTTCAAACATTCGACTACAACCTTGCGGATACTGCGCATTGACAGGCCACTGAACAGGGCGCAGTCTATCATATTCACCTTCACTCATACCTGCTAAGCCGCTGATATCAAAATCACGAGAACCATAATTTTCATAGCCGGATAAACGCGCGTGCTCATCAAAAATTTCAGCTGGAGAGGTAAACCGAAAGCCAGACGCAAAACCCATTGCTTGCGCAACTTCGCAAATAATTTGCCAGTCGTGTTTTGCTTCACCCGATGGTGGCATAATGCCTCTTTGGCGTGAAATTCGTCGCTCTGAGTTGGTTACCGTTCCATCCTTCTCAGACCAGCCTGTTGCCGGCAACCTAACATTTGCCCACTCAGTGGTATCGGTATTTAAATTACAATCAGAAACGACGACTAAAGGACATGCTGCTAAAGCTTCAGCAATCGCATTACCATTAGGTAAGCTTACCGCTGGGTTAGTCGCCATTACCCATATCGCTTTAATTTCACCATTGCGCACTTTTTCAAACATATCTACGGCTTTTGCACCAGCTTTATCCGCTATTCGAGGTGAACGCCAGAAAGTTTGCACATTTTCACGATGTTTCGGGTTTTCGATATCCATATGTGCTGCAAGCATATTGGCTAAACCGCCTACTTCTCGTCCGCCCATCGCATTAGGTTGACCAGTGATAGAAAAAGGTCCGCTGCCAACTTTACCAACTTTCCCTGAAGCCAAATGACAATTAATAATCGCATTGCATTTGTCGGTACCCTGTGAGCTTTGATTTACTCCCATACAATAAAAAGTAATCGCCGTCGGGCTATTAGCAAACCATTGGTAATAAGTAGAAACCTGCTCTAATGGAATATCACAATACTGAGCGACTCTTTCTGCTGTCCAAGCCTGACACGATTCCAATGTTGCAGAAAACCCTTCAGTATGTTGTTCAATATAGTTTTTATCTAATAACCCTTGTTCGGCAAGATAATTAACCACACCATTAAGTAGAGCAACATCGGTTCCCGGTTTTATCGCGATATGTAGATCAGCCAATTCAGAGGTTGCACTTTGGCGCGGATCAATCACCACAACTTTCATATCCGGGTTAATTTGTTTCGCTCTTTCCATACGCTGGAACAACACCGGATGTGTCCAAGCAGCATTAGAGCCGACCAATACCAATAAATCGGTATCTTCTAAATCTTGATAGTTGCAAGGCACTGTGTCAGAACCAAATGCACGTTTGTAACCTGCAACAGCAGATGACATGCATAAACGAGAATTGGTATCTATGTTTGCCGAGCCAATGTATCCTTTCATTAATTTATTTGCGACATAATAATCTTCTGTCAATAACTGACCAGATACATACAAAGCAACTGCTTGCGGTCCGTGTTTTTCAATGACGTTCTGAAAACCGCTCGCAACATGGTTAATAGCTTCATCCCAAGAAACAACTGAATCCCCTATCATAGGCTGCAGTAATCGCCCGGACACATCATTCGTTTCTAACACGGATGAGCCTTTAACACACAAACGCCCAAAATTGGCGGGATGATCAGAAGAGCCATTTACTTGAGTTAGCGTCTGGCCATCAACGTTAACGTCAATGCCACATCCAACACCACAATACGGACAAGTGGTTTGTTTTAATCTTACTGCTGGTTTGTTCATCAAATTCTTACCTAAATTCGGTTGAGCTTCCGCCATTGGAATCATCAACATAAACACTCAAGTTTCGACTCTTCTGTCTTCTTTTGTCCGCCTTCGGACTACAGTAAAAATGCAAACGACATGCCAAAAACACAAAGCATTGATTATAAAGGACTTTAAATCGAGTCGCACAAGAAAAATGCAGAAAGTGGTATTTATAACGCGTTTATACGGTTAGCGATGCACCAAAATCTAACACAGAAATAACTTGAGAGTTGAAACTAAAAAAGAAAACGCAGCCAAATGGCTGCGTTTATAAAATTTATATTAGAGAATCATTTTAATTCTGTAATACTAAGACACTTCCACTGCTAATTTTGCCATTTCAGAGTCGATCACATTTTGCACCATACCCACACAAGTACCACAACTGCTACTGGCTTTGGTTTTTGCTTTAATTGCGTCAACCGTATCACACCCTGCACTTATCGCATCGACAATCGTGCCTTTAGTCACCAGATTACATAAACACACAAAACTTGAATCTGCCATTGTATCCGCCGGATTAACAGGCTCACCTTGCAAGGTTGGCACAATCAGGGATTCTGGCGTATCGGATAATTCATCTTTTTGTAAATGAAGCTGTAATAAATGATCGTATTCACTGGTATCACCAATCAACACCGCCCCAATTAAGTGTTTCTGCTGAGTATCTGTTACTACTTTTTTATAAACACCCTCTTCTGGGTTTTCGTAACAAAATGTCAGCGCATCTGGCGTTCTGGCATGCGCATCACCGATAGAGCCTACGGCAACCCCCATCAGTTTTAATTTAGTGCTCATGTCTGCACCAGAGAAGATCACTTCACCTTGTGTTAAATGTGATACGGCTGCACGAGCCATCGTATAGCCCGGTGAAACTAAACCGAAAATACGATTTTGCCAAAGCGCACATTCTCCAATTGCATAAATATCTTTATCCGATGTTTGGCAGTTATCATTAATAACAATACCACCACGCTCACCAATTTCTAATGCACACTGTCGGGCTAATGCATCTTGCGGTCGAATACCGGCGGAAAACAAAACCAAATCGGTTTCAATCTCACTGCCATCTGCAAACTCGAGTTTGTGTACACAAGACTCACCATCGGTAATAATTTTTGTCGCTTTTTCAGTGTGCACACTGACGCCCAAAGCTTCAATTTTAGCTTTAAGCTGGCGACCACCGCCTACATCAATCTGTGTTGGCATCAATTGAGGTGCAAATTCTACAACATGCGTCTTCAGACCTAACTGTTTTAGTGCATTGGCTGCTTCTAAACCGAGCAATCCACCACCAACAACCAAACCCACTTTACATTTTTCAGCAGCAGCTTTGATTAAATCTAAATCTTCTATCGTGCGATAGACAAAACAGTTTTCTCTCTCTTTACCCGGAATAGGCGGTACAAACGGAAATGAGCCTGTTGCCAAAACCAGTTTGTCGTACTCAAGCGTTTTGCCTTGATTTGTCAACACCGTTTTACGGCTGCGATCAATTTCGCTGACCCTTTGATTAACGAAGTGATCAATCCCTAAAGATTGATAATAAGTTTCTGAAGTTAAAGATAAATCTTCGGCTGACTTACCGGAAAAATATTCTGACAAATGAACTCTGTCATAAGCAAGCCTGGGCTCTTCTGCTAAAACTGTAATTTCAAATTGCTGATTCGATTGGGCAACCAATTGATCGACAAAATGATGCCCGACCATACCGTTACCCACTACGATTACACGTTGTTTAGTCGTCAAAATATCCTCCTGCAACTGTGCCTGGAAACGCGAAAAGCCGTTCAGCCGGCTTTTCTATATCAACAGTGATACCTAATTGGTCTAAGCAGGAACTATGCCACTTCTTTACCCTTCTTCGATCCGCTCGCTTTTTTTGTACTGACATTTTCAACTTTTCGTTGTTTTTCGTATAAGAAAGTCAAAACTTCATGTCGATAATGGTTATATTCAGGATTGTCCGCTAAAGCCAATCGTTCACGCGGGCGAGGTAGTGTAACATCTAAAATTTCACCGACCGTCGCGGATGGGCCATTTGTCATCATCACAATACGATCGGACAACAATACCGCTTCATCCACATCATGGGTAATCATGATAACCGTATTGCCAAGTTCAGCATGGATCTCCATTAACGAATCTTGCAAATGCGCACGCGTTAATGCATCTAGTGCACCAAAAGGCTCATCCATTAACAAAACTTTGGGCTGCATCGCCAGTGCGCGCGCAATACCGACACGCTGTTTCATACCACCTGAAATTTCATCGGGTCTTTTGTGCGCGGCGTGTGTCATATGCACTAATTCAAGATTATGATTAACCCACTCTTTCATTTCTTGTTTGTTCATTTTTTTAGCAAATACTTGTTTAACCGCCAACTCAACATTTTCGTAGGCAGTTAGCCAAGGTAACAACGAATGGTTTTGGAAGACAACCGCGCGCTCTGGCCCGGGTTCATTGACTTCTTTATTATCTAATAACACGCCCCCGGAAGTCGCCTGATATAAACCTGCGACTATATTTAAAACGGTTGATTTACCGCAGCCTGAGTGACCAATAAGTGACACAAACTCGCCTTTGGCAATTTTAAGATCGACATCTTTCAATGCGCAAAATGGCCCTTTAGGCGTCGGGAATTCGATTCCAACGCGGGTTAGTTCTAAGTGCTTTTTGTCTAATTCGTTCATTTTTAATTCCTCGTAAATTCTGTGCTTAATTATCTTTTGTTATCCGTGGATAGGGTGTTTATCGCAATACGGCGTTTTTATCCCAGCTAACAAATCGTTGAATCATCAACATTAAGCGGTCGAGCATAAAACCAATCACACCAATCACTAACACCGCCACCATAATGCGCGCTAATGAATCAGAACTACCATTTTGGAATTCATCCCATACAAATTTACCTAAACCCGGGTTTTGTGCGAGCATTTCCGCCGCAATCAAAACCATCCAGCCGATACCTAAAGATAAACGTAAGCCGGTAAAGATCATCGGGATGGAAGAAGGCATTACAATTTTAAATACGTGCGCTAATTTGCTTAAGCGCAAGACTCGACTGACGTTAACTAAATCTTGACTGATATTAGATACGCCAACAGCCGTATTGATTAAAGTTGGCCATAAACAGCATAAAGTCACAGTTAAAGCAGAGGTTAAGAAAGATTTTGAAAACATCGGATCGTCCGTGACATACACAGCACTAACAACCATAGTGACCAATGGTAACCAGGCTAACGGAGAAACAGGTTTAAAAATCTGAATAAGCGGATTGATTGCAGAATAGGTCTTTTGGCTTAACCCACAAGCAATGCCAATGGGTACTGCGATCACAGACGCAATAATAAACCCAACCATCACTGTATATAAACTGGTCCAGATTTGATCAAAGAAAGTGGCTTTACCCGTATAGTCTCTTATCTTAGGTTGATAAGTTGGGTCAACCTTCATACGCGCTTCGTTTCGCTCACGCTGGCGCTCGTAAAATGCTTCTGCTTTTTCGCGCTCAGCAAAATGCTCTGTTATCAGTGTACCTGCCTGACTATAAACCTGCGCAGGTCCTGGAAACTCGCCTAATGAAGTATCTATATTTTTTGCTGTAGAGGCCCAAAGTAATAAAAAAACGATTAACCCGATAAAAGGCAATAGCACGGCCGTTAATATTTGTTTGGCAAAATCGCTACTCAACGTCTTTTTAAAATCGAGTGCGGTTACTTTCGCCATGGTTGCTTCTTTTGACATATTCCTAACTCCTAACATCGCTGCCAATTGACGGCGACAACTCTGCCGCCGAAATGAGTTGAACTGCTTGCCATATCAGCTGGTAGGCAAACAGTCACCAATTTGAGATTAAAGTTGAGTATCACCTTTTAAACCGATTTTAAATTGCTCTAAATAAGCGTTTGGTTTAGTGCCGTCATAAACGACGTTGTCAATGAACTCTTTCTGCGGTGGTTTATAACCTGTCTCTGTCGCAAAGTTAGGGAATTCAGACGCCTTCGCTTTACCTTCTTTAATCAATGCTTTAGCAGCTTGCGCATAAATGTCTGGACGATATACTTTTTTCGCGATATCCATATACCAACTATCCGGTTTTGCTTCTGAAATCTGCCCCCAACGACGCATTTGTGTTAAGTACCAGATGGCATCAGAGTAGAACGGATAAGTCGCGTTATAACGGAAAAATACATTGAAATCAGGCACTTCACGTTTATCGCCTTTTTCATACTCGAACGTTCCTGTCATACTGGCTGCGATAACATCATAGTCAGCACCAACATATTGGCTCTTAGATAAGATTTTGACCGCTTCGGGGCGATTCGCATTATCGTTAGCATCTAACCACATAGCGGCTCTGATCATTGCTTTAACCACGCGAATATGGGTATTTGGGTATTTATCTGCCCAACCTTTACTGACACCAAAAACTTTTTCCGGATTGTTCTTCCAGATTTCGTAATCGGTAATAACCGGCACACCAATGCCTTTAAATACCGCTTGTTGGTTCCAAGGCTCGCCAACACAATAACCATAGATAGTGCCGGCTTCTAAAGTAGAAGGCATTTGCGGTGGGGGTGTAACAGATAACAGCGCTTCAGCTTGCAATTTACCTGAAGTGTCGCCTTTGTGCGGCGCATAATAACCCGGGTGGATGCCCCCGCGGCCAGCCAATAACGTAATTCATAGTTATGCGTAGATACCGGGAATACCATGCCCATGTTAAAAGGTTTGCCTTGTTCACGATACTTATCAACTACCGGCTTTAAATAATCAGCTTTTATTGGATGAACTGGCTTGCCGTCTTTATGCGGAATATTCTTTTTCATTTCTTTCCACACTTCGGTTGAAACGGTAATACCATTACCGTTCAAATCCATACTAAAAGCGGTAATGATGTCGGCTTTGGTACCAAAACCAATGGTCGCACCCAAAGGTTGGCCCGCTAACATGTGCGCGCCGTCTAACTGGCCATCGATTACTCGGTCTAATAAAACCTTCCAGTTTGCCTGCGCTTCTAGCGTGACGTATAAACCTTCATCTTCAAAATATCCTTTTTCGTAAGCGACCGCTAAAGGTGCCATATCTGTTAATTTGATAAAGCCAAATTTAAGTTCTTCCTTTTCAGGCCATCCTACATCCTGCGCACTTACAGGTGATGCAATGATACTTGCAGCGACTGACACAGAAACTGCCAACGTCTTGAAACTTGCCTTAATAAGCGAAGTGTTAAATTTCATATATCTCTCCAATTTCCCAAAAAAAAACCCACTCCGACAGTCTCTCTTTCGAAAAACTATCGGAGTGGGCTTCTGTGCCAATTCAAATTTTCGTTTTAATCTTTAAATGCAACAGCGCATTAACTCGACACTCAAGTTACATTCAATCAACGTGCCAACTTTAATTTTTATTTAATATCAATAAGTTAAATTCAATCAATATAATTTTCATCCTTTGAATCACTAATTCAGTGCAATTTAAATTCTAATCTTGCACCTAACACTCCAGTTATAAAAATTGTGAAAGTCTGCGCGTTGTTTTCAGTCAAATGATGGGTTAAACGTTTTACTTGAGGGCGATAATTGGTTAAGATTACGTCGCCTTCTGCTACAAAGTTAGGTAAACTGCGTCGCAGATTGATGAAACTTCAATAAACATATATGGATCAACAATTATAACCTGACGGCGGAATTATGAGTTCAACAATTTTAGTTACAGGTGGCGCGGGTTACATCGGCAGCCACACCGTTTTAGAGCTACTAAAACAAGACGACCAAGTCATCGTAGTCGATAACTTAGCAAATGCTTCCCCTGAAGCGCTCAATCGAGTCAAAAAAATCACAGGTAAAGACCTGACTTTCTATCAAGCTGATATTTTAGATGAAGCCGCATTAGATAAAATCTTCACAGAGCACCAAATTGATGCAGTCATTCATTTTGCCGGATTAAAAGCAGTTGGTGAAAGTACACAAATACCGCTCACTTATTACCATAACAATGTTACTGGCACCATTAACTTGTGCCAGATTATGGCCAAACATAATGTTAAATCAATTGTCTTTAGCTCATCAGCAACAGTTTATGGCGATCCACAAGCATTGCCTTTAGTTGAATCTATGCCAACAGGTATTCCAACTAATGCCTATGGTCACTCTAAATTAATGATTGAAGAAATTTTGCGCGATCTTGCTGAATCTGATCCTGAATGGAAAATCGTTCTTTTACGCTACTTCAATCCAATTGGCGCGCATGATTCGGGTTTAATTGGCGAAGATCCAAACGGTATTCCGAATAACCTGATGCCATTTATCACCCAGGTAGCTGTAGGCCGCCGTGAAAAGCTCAGTGTATTTGGCAGCGATTATAGTACCCACGACGGTACTGGTGTTCGGGATTATATACATGTTGTCGATTTGGCGTTGGGACATTTACGAGCATTAGAAAAAATACAAGACGAAAAAGGTGTCTTTACTTATAACTTGGGTACGGGTACTGGGTATTCTGTATTAGATATGGTTAAAGCATTCGAAAAAGCGTCCGGCAAAGAAGTGGCATATGAAATTGTCGACCGCCGTCCAGGTGATGTCGCTGCATGTTATGCTGACGCAAGTGCTGCAAAGCAAGATTTAAACTGGGCAGCCGAGTTCGGATTAGATAGAATGTGTCAGGATAGCTGGCGTTGGCAAAGTCAAAACCCAAATGGCTACAAAGACGCCGAATAAAAATAACTAATTTGCTTTAAGGAAATCGCGTGAAATATTTGGTCACAGGCGCAGCTGGATTTATCGGTTTTTTTACTTCAAGACGTTTGTTAGATGCTGGACATCAGGTTGTCGGCATCGACAACATGAACGACTATTACGAAGTACAATTAAAAAGGGATCGATTAAAAGAATTAGAACCATTTGAACATTTTAACTTTCTTCAATTGGATTTGGCCGACCGAGAAGGTATGGCTGAACTTTTTAAAGAGCACAAGTTTGATATCGTCATTCATCTGGCAGCTCAAGCTGGGGTTCGATATTCACTGGACAATCCATTTGCGTACGCTGACTCAAATATGGTAGGTCATTTATCCGTTTTGGAAGGTTGCAGACACAATAATGTTAAACATCTTGTATATGCATCTTCCAGCTCGGTATATGGCTTAAACAGTAAGATGCCTTTCTCAACTGAAGATTCAGTTGACCATCCGGTCTCTTTATACGCAGCAACCAAAAAAGCCAACGAGTTAATGAGCCACACCTACTCTCATCTGTATGATATTCCAACATCAGGATTAAGGTTTTTTACTGTGTATGGCCCTTGGGGCAGACCAGATATGGCGTTATTCAAGTTTACCAAAGCCATTTTAAATGGTGAGCCGATAGACATTTATAACGACGGTAACTTAGCACGCGATTTTACCTATATCGACGATATCGTAGAAGGTATTTTACGTGTGGCTAAAAATATCCCGACTAAAAATACCGAATGGAAAGCCGAAGAAGGTTCTCCCAAAGACAGCTCGGCACCTTATCGGGTATACAACATTGGCAATGGTTCACCTGTTCAGTTAATGGATTTTGTCAAAGCTATTGAAGATGCAATTGGCATTGAAGCTAAGAAAAACTTTATGCCGATGCAACCCGGTGATGTATACAAAACCTGGGCGGATACCGAAGATTTAGAAAAAGTGACGGGTCATAAACCACAAGTGACTGTTTCTAAAGGCGTTCAGAAATTTGTTAACTGGTACAGAAATTACTACAAAGTTTAGCCATAAAAAAAATGGCTTGGAGGTTGTTGTGGTTTGACCTCAAGTCATTACAATGGCGCTTTTTATCATCACAAGCAAAAAACGAAGCTGCCTTAATATGAAACACAACAACATAAAATTAGGTGTTTTACTCTGCGCTCTTGCACTTCCCTGCGCGTATGCGAGCAAACAAACACCTAGTGAAAAGTTTGGAAAATTCGTCGCTTCTGTCGAGCTGGGCTATATCATGACCTCCGGTAATACAGAATCGACTTCATTTATCGTCAAGGCAGACGTAGGAAACGAAACGGAATCATTTCGGAACCAGTTTTCATTTGATTCATTGTTTAAACAAGACGAAGTAACCTTAACGGATAACGAAACGGGTGTTCAATACACTGAAAAAGTAACTTCTAAAGAAAAATACTCAACCTCAGTTCAAACCAACTATAAAGTAAATGAAGATGGTGACGCTATCCTAGCGTTTGGCTCGTACGAATCAAACCGCTTCTCTAATTTTCATTATCAAGCCTCAATTGCAACGGGTTATAACACGCGTCTCCTAGACTCTAATACTGGCTTTTTAGACCTTTCTTTTGGTCCTGGTTACAGTTTTGATAGTGTTAAAGTAAAAGTAAATGCTGACAACCAGCAAATTGACGGCTCGGGTAACCTGATTTTAGACGACAGTGGCAACCCTATAATTGGTGATGAAGAAGCAAGAAACCAGTTAATTTGGCGTGCAGCAGCAACTTATCAAAGAAAAATTACTGAAGAAATAAAGTTTAAAGCGGCGTATTCAATAGAAGATGGTGATTACAATACTAAATCTACTTTTGAATCATCATTGACAATGCAGGTCAACGGCTCACTAGCACTTAAAGCAGCTATTCTAAATAAACGTAACTCAAGCGACGGAACCAGTTCTTCGGATAAACGGAATTCCATAACTTTGGTATACAACTTCTAAAGCTAATCTCCAGGATTTAATCGCAGGACGCGCTCTAACGACGGTTATCTATTATTCATCCATAACCATAATACTTTAAGCTAGATCAGTATATGTGCGTATCTCACTAAGAAAGTGCAATAACGCTCTCAACGACTTTACAAACGAAAAATTTACAACCATCTCTGATCTATTCGAAAAAATAAAAAACCATAAAAATCAGAGATATAATTTATAAACAAGCGTTCACCATTAAAAAGTTATAAAACTAGGCGTACTTTTTGCTTTTCAACTTTAAACAGCACTGAAGCAGTTAACATAAGTTAAATATATGCAAAGTAAGTATCAATCGCACCGCAGCATCGGCTTAAAGGCCTTATTACTGGTTGAAACAGAACACTTTGACCGGGATTTAAAAAACGCATTATTAACCTGCGGGTATGATGTTTATCCCATGCTCACAAACGGGCCGATCTTAAAACTTGTCGATCAAGTTGAACCGGATGTTATCATTTTAGATGTCGACAGACTGAGTAATGAAAATATTCACAGCTTAACAATAGTTAGCCAGATTGATCCGAAACCTATGGTGATCTTCACCGAGTTCTCTGATGAAGCTATGATAGACAAAGTGTTGAAATCAAAAATCAACGCTTATATTGTTGGTGATAAATTACCACACCACGTTGGGCCAACCTTACAAGTCGCTATTGCACGCTTTCGTGAAGTCCAGTCCCTCAAAGATGAACTTAACGAAACCAAAAGAAAATTAGAAGGCCGAAAATGGATAGACAAAGCGAAAGGAATGCTAATGAACAACAAAGGCTTATCAGAAGATCAGGCTTACCAAACGTTGCGAAAGATGGCCATGGACAGATCACAACGTATCGATGAGGTTGCGAAAAACGTGATTTCATTTATGCAAGCTGTCGGCTAATTGCAACTGGCCAATTAGCTAAATTATGTTAAAATTCTGTTCAATTTATACAAATGGACTTGTTAAAGAGAAGCATTAGGTAGCTCTGCTTGTCCAAACGGAAAGGACTGTAAATGAACTTCGCACAGATCAACATAAAACTTTGGCTTAAACTTACAACACTCTTTTTTCTCATACTTATCGTCATTATTGGTTTCTCATTTTATTGGAAACATCAAGCCCGGTTTGCAGACAAAGACGCATTACGCGGTATCCAATATATAGAAAATAAGCAATTTAAAGAAGGATTTGCCCGCGTTTACCCAGGCCCAGATTTCCCCAACTCGCAGCCGCATGGAAAATGGCAAGGGTGGAATATTGGTCAAAGCATGTGGTACTACAACGCCACACAAGGTTCTAACTTACTACCTTATGATTTTTTTCTGTTTTTAGAACAACATGACAACCGTGATTTGTTTCGTAGTGAACAAAACATAGACAAATTTAGATATATAGTTCAAAGAACGACAAAACAAAACCCAGATGGGTTACCCCTTGGCTTTGTAAAAGATATTTACCGCGACAAAGAATATGTAGGCTTAACTTGCGCTGCCTGTCATACCAGCCAAGTGGTTTACGACGGCGTTGCCATTAGAATAGATGGCGGCCCCTCAATGGCTAATATGGATGGCTTTATGCGTGAATTAGAAATTGCATTAACCAGCACCTTAAACAGTGAGACTAAAAAGCAGAGGTTTATCAACGCGATTTTACAATACAACAAAAGTGCAAGTGTTTTTAGTAACCAAAACTATAGCTCTGCTGGAGAAATTAGTGCAGATTTAGAAAAGTACGTGCGGAGAGTTAGCTTATATAACTTCATAAATAGCAGCCCAATTTCTTATGGTTATGCACGTTTAGATGCATTTGGCCGAATTTACAATCGAGTACTACAGCACGTTATCAATAAAAAACAACTAGAGCGTGCAATTTGTGACGCGTTCGACGCCGCAACGGCCAAGCAACTCACTGAAACATTAGAGGAAGGGTTAGTGGCGTCTGACGATTTAACTCATATTTTTGACAAACTGGTTGCACAAATGGATCTGCATTCAGATTCTGACAAGTTGGTTGAAAATATGCAAAAACTTCAGATGCTTAAAAAAATGCTTTTTAATATACCCGATGCACCCGTTTCATACCCGTTTTTGTGGGACATTGCACAACATGACTATGTGCAATGGAATGGGATCGCGGCTAACTCAGGTGTAGGTGCAATCGGTAGAAACACAGGTGAAGTCATGGGGGTATTCGCTACCTTAGATTGGCATGAAGATTCTAGCGGCACTTTATCTACATTAATTGGCGGACAGCGTAAAAATGAAAACGGTAAATACACGCATTTTAAGTCATCAATTGACGTAACCAACCTACGATTGATAGAAAGCCAATTAAAAGCGTTACAATCACCACCTTGGCCTGAAGCGGTTTTACCTAGCATCAACAGAAATATGGCATACCAAGGTAAAAAACTCTTTTTACAGCACTGCTCTGACTGTCATCAAAATATTGATCCTACAAACCCCTCTCGTAAAGTAGTTGCACAAATGTTAGATCTTAATAAAATCAAAACAGATGATAAAATGGCTTTAAACAGCACTCAATATCAAGGACATACGGGTATTTTAGAAGGCATCTATTTATCTACCGAAGTCGGCAATATGTTAATGCAAGAAAAAGCACCCGTTGCGAGTATTTTAACCTCAGCGACAACGAATGTAGTGGCCACACCGGATCCGGATAAGTATTTCTTCACCCGCTGGTTTGACTGGCTATATAACCTGACTGTAACAGCATTTGATAACGATATAAAACCATCTATCAAACGTGGTGATTACATGCCGGATACCACTGCGAATCCCTATGCGAGTTTACATGCATATAAAGGGCGCCCTTTAAATGGTATATGGGCAACCGCACCTTATTTACACAATGGTTCAGTGCCCACTTTATATGACTTACTATTGCCAAAATGTACCGCAACTGAATATAAAGAAAATCAATGCAGACCAAATAAATTCATGGTTGGGAGTCGATCATTTGAACCGAAAAAAGTAGGGTTCGTAAGCGAAGATTATGATGGCTTTGAATTTGATACCAGTCTCACGGGAAACAGCAATGCCGGCCATGAATACGCGACCGGTGAGTTATCAGATAAGCAACGATGGCAGCTGGTTGAATATATGAAAACGCTTTGAGCTTTGAGCTTTGAGCTTTGAGCTTTGAGCTTTGAGCTTTGAGCTTTGAGCTTTGAGCGGATTGTAGGTCGTGGATTTAGCCCGACAAACAAATATTGCACCATGACTGAATTTAGAGTTGTCGCCCTAAAGGGCAGACCTACACTGCAGTGAAACTTATAACTAAAAGGTAGATCGAAGCTTTAGCTCCACGTGTAGGTTGGTCTTTAGGCCAACAATGAAAGATACACAATAGTCGACCTAAACATCGTCGCCCTAAAGGACAGACCTACACTCGTAGCTCGTCAATATATTTAATGACGCACGCTGCGAAAATTGCTCCGTAAAATTGAGATAATTGCGAAAAATTCTATTGGCAATATATCACCAAAAAATAACATGTGTAACCAACAAACAACCCATCAAGCGGGTTGTTTGACATAATACTCATCTGGCACAAAGCATTGCTCTTCTAAGTATGTCGATAAAAAATCTTTATCTGATACCGCATTAAACCATTTTATGCATCGAATTTGCCCACAAGAACCAGATAAAGCACAAAAAACACGACGAGCTGTCGAGTCATTGGACGCGATGAATCGGTCAGCGAACAAAGCAGAATCGATCAAATGAGAATCCTTCTTCGCAATACCAATGTCGCGTTCATCTCCAATGTTAGCATCAATCCAACTGGCCGCATGTTGTTCCGGTTTAACCATCCGAACTTTCTTTCTCGCGATCATTGAAGCCAACCATTTTTTGGCGTAAAACGAGCGATGTTCATTCCACTCTTCTTTAAGTTGTTTACACATCACTACTGAATGTCCGTACTGCTGTATATTGTCAAGTAATGCTCTTGAACCACTTGATACTGGATGTTCAGAAGTTCCAGACGCTCTAGCGATATCTGCATCGACAACAAGTGACATAAATTTACTCAAAAGCAATTTCCTCCACAGCGTCAAGATACATTTGTTCCACTTTGAGACTAGTGTCATCAAAGTCTTCAGGCCAATCACCAAAAGCACCAAACTCATCTAGAGTCGCTGTAGACACTTGAGTTTCGCCAGTACAAGAACACTGAGTAAACCAGTTTAAAGATACTTTTTCTCTATCGATTTCCTTTTTAACAACTGCTATTTGAATGCCCCGAAGTAAAATAGAGCTGTGTGTTTCTATAATGACATTAACTCCTCGATTCATAGCTGAAGTTATTATTTTAGCCAATTCAAACTGTGCATTGGGATGCAAATGTAACTCCGGCTGCTCTATATACACATACTGCCCTTTTTGCGCACCAATCAAAGCAACTAAAACAGGTAGGGTCTGTGATACACCAAAACCAACGTCTGCAATGTTAACGCAATCTTGCGGTAAAGAATTTTTGCTGCGTGAAATTTGGATTTCGACGCTGGTATCATTGATCTTAGATGTCGTGATATTGCTGGCTAACCCCAACTGTGCCAGCTGTTTATTCAACTCTGTGTATCTCCACTGAAATTTATCGACTTTAATCCATTCGCTAATTATCGCCGCCACATATTTCTCGAAAGACCCCGGGTAAACATCGTCGCTGGCAGCAATTTTATATATCCTTTCAGGGTTCCCTCTCAAACCTGGGACATGAATTAACCTAGTAACAAATTTTTCAATTTTAGCAGCAGGGTCTATGCCAGCTTTCAATGGAGCAAATTTTTTCCCACCGAAAGATAGCTCAGCTTCTAGAAAGCACTTATTCCGCACCACTCTCCACTTGGGAGTAATCTTTTTATCTTCATAGAATTCTTTAATGAATCTAAAGTCCTCTTCCGGTACACTTTTCTCTATATCACTTGATTTCATACCAATTTTTAGTGTTAGTCCGCGTGACATCTTTTCACTGATTAACGTTGTCGATTCGACCTGAAGCCCTACTGCGCTTTTATAACGATACGTTACCCTGCAAGATCCTTTTTCTTCACGCAAATCAAGACTAAAAGACTTTTTCTTGTATTCAGGGACTTTCGAAATTATTTGAGTCGAGTCGGTTAATTTAACGTTTTCACCAAACAGTTGTAAGGAACCGGAGTCATAATGGTTTTCAACAGTCTGCTTTAAGATCAAAAAGGGCTGCATAAAACTTGATTTCCCGGAGCTATTTGCACCAGATAGAATGGTTAACCCGCTAAAACTAATAGTTTGCTTAGAGGCTATCGATTTATAACCTTCAACAGACAATTCCATGATTAATAGTACTCCTGAATAACTTATAGAAACCCAAATGAACAATATATTAGACATATCAATCAACTCTGATTATTCATATGTCTTACATCTGAACTTTTAACAAATAAGTTCGTTCAATTCTACTTATTTTTCTATTCAGATTAGCTAGCAGCCCTTAGGCTGCTATTGCGCTACTACCCCCCAACAACCCGATTGAAACTTTCTTCTTCCATTTCTATGCCAATAAAGTGGCGGTTTAGTTTTTCGGCAGCTTTGCCGGTTGCGTTGCTGCCCATAAATGCGTCGAGTATTACATCACCAGGTCGGCTGCTGGCGTTTATAATATCTACCATCATTTCGAGGGGTTTTTCGCATGGGTGTTTGCCCGGGTAGTGTTGTACTGGTTTGTATGTCCAAACATCAGTGTACGGTACTTCTTTTGTCACAGTGAAAGGTCGGCGTAGGTTTTGGTATGCCTGCTTTAGCTCATCGTATGTTTTAACAAGTTCAGTGTACTGCGTTTGTAAACCTTCATATTCTGCGGTTAACTCGGCATGGCCTTTGGCTAATTCACCGCCTTTCGCTTTAAACAAAGCTTGCAGCTTAGCGTATTGCTCTTCACTGGGGAGTTGCCATTGCGAATAACTAAACCAGTGGCTGCACATTTGCCGTCCAGTTGCTTGGTTAATTTCTTTAGCAGAAACACCTAAGCTTTCGCGCGCCTGTTTAAAATATTCTATTAGCGGGGCAAAAACCTGCTGCTTTAATTCCTGACATTTAGAATAATAACCAGAGCTACCTTTCGCCTTGCCTTCTGCGCCATAGTGCTCAGCGAAAACCACCCGCTCAGTTTGCGGAAAATAAGCACGTAAATCTTCTTTGCGGCAACCTTTAAAGCGGCCACTGGGTTTAGCCCATACTATACTGTTTAGCACATTAAACCTTTGTTTAATCAGCAGCTCAGTTTCAGCATGTAACTGGGGTGAACAAAACAAATACAAAGATCCGTTTGGTTTCAACACTCGCCAAAATTGCAGCAACACTTCGTCCAGCCAAGCGAAAAACGACTCGGGCGAATCCCACTGATTATCCCAGCCATTACTCTTAACCTTATAATAAGGTGGATCAGTTAAAATTAAGTCGACAGAATTGTCCGCCAAAGTCGGCAAAACCTTTAAACAATCCGCATTGTAAAAGGACGAATTTTTAATAATTGTTGGTTTTATACTCATTTGAGCCTCGTATACCGTTAAAAATATTGATCAAATTCAATAAGTTGCGTAGGCTCCCGTTTGCTATGTCGACGTAGCACGGACGCCTTGATGAAGCTCAACTGTTGTAGCAGTTGGGTGAATGCAACAGCGGATGTTGGTAGCATCTGCTGTTGCGCGTTCGTTTTAAATATCTAATTCTGTATAGGGCAAATCAGTTGCTTGCCCGACTATTCGATTTCCTTCTATATATACTTTGTCATTAACCGCATAACCGCTGCCCAGTACATTAATCTGTGCGCCGCTGTTTAATTGCACCTTTATTGTGTTGTCTGCATTTGTCGCAACAACGGTTGCCACTGTTTTTGTTTGTTGATTGCCGACTAGGGCCGATAGTCGCTTTAGGTTATTGCTCATAGCTTCGGTACCCCGTTATAGACTGTCGCACTGTTAATAATCCGCGCTGATTCACTTGAGCGGATACGCTTGTGCTGTCACACACTAATTTATATTGCTCGGCTGATTCATCGACAGCGATAAGTGCGCCCGGATTAATCAGGGGTAAACCGTTCATAATCGTTGTGGTTAGTTTGATGTTTGCACCTTTGCCAGCTTCGGCCAGTTCGCTGGTACCACGTTGCCGCGCTGCATCTATATGGGTAATGAGTGGGTCAACAACATCGGCTGCTAACTTGTCACCTTGCGTACCGCTGCGTTTGATTTTGGTTGATACGCCTTGCTGTTCGCCGCGCACGAAAACCGCATTATATAAAGGTGTGTTGGCTGGGTCGTCGCTGATGTTGAGTATGACTGAATCATTGATCTGATGGTCTTCGGTTGCTTGGCCAAGTGTCCAGTACGGCGCTTTGTTTCGCGGCAATAATTGAATGTCTTTAAAATCTGTATCGGCGATAACAATGCCGCCCGCGGCTTTGGCAATAGTTGCGATCACATCAATAGTCGATGCTGATTGCAAATTCAACGCACCAGCAGGAATAAGCCAGTCTGTTAAATCAAAGGTGTATGTCCAGCCTGTGCCTGTTAATACATCATCTATTATTTGCGTTGCATTCATCGCACTTGAATTACTGTAAGCAGTTGGAATTTCAAACGGTTCAGCCAGTCGTGCAGCAATAGAACGGCCGGATACACTATATTTATTGCTGCCGAAAGCTTTTGTTCTGCTGATGTTTTCAGCAATACCGCGAATAATATGGCCGTTTAATTCAATGCGAACGTCTACCGGTTCACCATTTACGTGAGCCAGTTTGTTTGCTTCGCCTTTGCTGGCGCATTGCATCGCAAAACTAAAGCCCCATTGATCGCGGCTGGTATTCATATTGAACGAGGTGATGTGAACTTGGGTATTGTCTGAATCTCGATAGCATTTTAATGAGTGGATCACTGTGTGAACTCTCCTGCGATAAACAGTTGTAATGATTGGCTTGTCTATTGTGGGTGCTGAGGTGGTTGGCACAAAATAACTGCCACCCGTTACACAGACTTTCGGGTTTTGTTGACCATCAAAATTAAATGTTGTTGAAGGCAGGGATTTATCCCAAAAGTTAAATACAACACGCCTTGGTTGAATATATTGATGATGGCAAATATGAAAATACGGCACAGGCCCCCACACAATTGTCGTCGTGTCGGTTACTTGCTCTACATGATTAAAGCGAGCGTTATAGTGAATACTTTGTGCTTTTAAATCCTGGTACCCAAATTTAAATGCGGTTTCAAATTTGGGTGGTAGTTGATAACTGGTTTGTAATTTAGCAGCGAGTACCTTGCTATGTTTAAACAAAGATACAAGGCCATTCACCAACGCTTCCGCTTCTCTATATATAGTAGTTAAATCGGTTGCGTCATCTGCTTTATGACTCCACTGCATTTTTACAGTAGCTGAGTTGGTTTGTTCAATGTGTAAAAAGTCAGTCGCTAAATAGACAATAGTGGGCTTAACTTCTTGCCAGTTTGTTTGAAACAATGGGTTTTCTTGTTCCGCTGGCTGCAAATATTCAATGTCAAAATCAGAATCAACGCGTTGGGTTTGTTTATAACTGAATAAAAGTGGCGCGATTGTATTGGGTGGTGGATCTGCAGGTTCAATAACCACAACACCACCCACACCAAAGTTAAATAACAAAGGTATCGGTGGCTGATAGCTGTGGTTATTGAAATTAAAAATCATGCAAACATGGCCCGCACTTCGGTTGATAGTTCAAAGCTATCAGGATCAAACACAGGGCAAGCGTCTGCTTGTCGGATTTCTGCCGGAAACTCTCCTGATACATAGTTTTTCACGATATCAATGGGTGCATGTGAAACAGGTTGATAATACACAACCGCCTGCAAGGTTACGTTGCCGCTTGTTATTTCATCACCTTCAATTGTTGGCCACTCAGGCTCGGCCGCACCGAGTGTTCCACTATTTATAGCGTGATATACAAAACCATTTGGGCTAGTTGGTCTTAATACATCACCCGAATACACAAGTGATGCAGGTACGAATTCTTGGCCAAAATTCTGCCAAGATGTAGCAATCACAGCGTTATCGGTATTCGCATAAATTCCGAGTGTAAAACCACCATCAACAGCCCGACTGTGGCCATATCCGACTTGTTTTGGCACTCCATTTTCAAGTTGCGTTACAACAATAGGCCGACTGACAACACTCTGCGACTGTTTGGTTTGACCTTGCAACAAATATTTTGGGCCACCACCCGCACCAACAACATCACTCGCGACCGAATTTAACAGCGTAACCAATCCCATTGAATCAGATACTAAGTTACCCGCATTTGGGTTATAGAATGGTCGTAAATCTGCAGCTGATTCGCCCATAAATAAAATACAGCCAGTGAGCGCACCGGCTACTTTATCTGTTGTATTCGAAACTAAATCAGCGCCATCCGGTGCATATTGATATTTCAACGCCATAACTTATTCCAGAATAATTTCAGGTTTTACTGGGCTGAATACTTGAGGTTTGTTGATCGGCTTTGCGCTAAAAGCTGCAGTTCCACTTGTAAAGTCACCACTAGTTGGGTAGCTGCTTGGCAACTCAGAGTGGGTTGTGCCTGCTGTAGTGCATACATACACTATACCCACATAATCAGCCGGATACACAATATCACCAAGCGCGTATGCTGTATTTTCTTTAATCTGGTTGCCCATTTCATCATCGACAATCACAGTCAAGTTCGCTTTGTGCGGTGAGGTTTGAATACTGAATTCACCCGTAAGCGCATCGCTGAACATTCGAGCGACTCGCCCACTATTTAAATCTTGCACCGTTATTCGTCTTTTTGTCGGCACACCGTCAATTTTTGTGATGCCCGCAACTCGTGTAACGGGTAAGCCTGTATAGGGTTTTAATTTAGGGGTTGGAATAAGGCCATCTGAAATATCCCACTCGGTAGGGTCTAAATTTGCATAACTGGCCGCGGTCAATTTATCAACTTGGGCTATGTATCCGTCTTGTGAACTGTTATACGGGTTAGCACCTTCTATGTAATAGCTATCACCCGGCAATGTTCCTCTGTTCGTTATATATTCACCGGGTTCATCATCTATCACTATGTCATTGATACAGTTGTGTATATTTGCCGCGTGGTAAATGACGCTATCATTTATATTGTTGAGTACACCACTTAAGCGACAATAATTTAGCACCGAACCATCTGAAGCACTTGTCGAGCTTTGATAAAAAATCGCAGTCAGCAGGCTATCAGCCCCGTTAAATACAAAATGAAAGTTATTCCAAGTGCCAGCATAAAAAAGTGACCCCACTGCACCCGCAACTTTCACAAGTGTTGGAAATGTAATTTTATGGCCATTACCGTTTAAAACTGCATCTTTTAGATGAACCCCAACCTCATCACCTGACTGTCCCGGCTCGCTTAGCACTGTGCTTAATTCAGACAAGTACGTTAAATCGATATCACTCACAAAATTAAAGTATTTGCCGTTTAGCGTTGTATCTTGTGCATACAATTCAAATAGTGCTAAAAATGCATCCGCATTATGAATAATATAAGGGCTACCCGCACTGCCATCGCCGCCTAAAAACTTACTGGTATCTAATGCCATAAACTAAAACTCCCGAATTAAGCTTGTGTAATATTGCCGCGCACTTGCACGCGGATATCGTCTTGTTCTATTGATGCGATAGACGGCAACACCGAGCGCACAAACCAAATGGGTTTTGCTGCGCCAATGGTGTTAAATCGCAGAATGTTGCCGATGCTCCAACCGCCAGACCAACTCGCTGTTGGAACTGTAAAATAAGGCAGACTGGTTTGTGGGTTTATTGGGCTAAAGTCGACTGTTTTGTTACCTGTTGCGACTAAGCCGAGCTGCTCGCCGTATAACTCAAAATTGTCAGAATCTAAAAACTCAATGCGCCAACGCTCAGTTATTGCACTGCGGTTATTCACTGTGATTGGATTATTGATGCTGTCAAAACCCGCATCGGCAGGGTCGCCAGTGACTTCGTTCGTCCAGTTTCCCAGCCATGTTTGTTGGTCAAAAACGTGCTTAACCTGGGCGAATAAATCCCCCAATTGCAAAGCTGTGCTAATGTAGGTTTCACCGGCTGTATAATCTCGTGAAATGGGTAATGCGGTGTACACTCTGTTGCCTTGCACACCACTGACTAAAACCGTTTCTTCAATCATGTCAAAGGCTGTAAACGGGGCGGTAAAACCTTGGGCCAACCAATCAGTATTAACAGTTACAATGCCTGTGGCTTGGTCGAGTGAATAATGCTGGTCGTCGGCGGTATATAAACTAATGCCGTTTGCATCAACAATATCTACCCAGCCCACATTTATCCTGCCTAAATCAATGGTGTCGTTAATCGCTGGGGTAACAATCGCCTGCTCTTGAGTGTTGTGGATCACTACAACATCAAACTGACGAATAAAGGGCACACGGCCATCAACTGGCAAACGAACTGGATCTATTCCAGTTAATGCTTCTGGTACCGCAGTATCTTTGTAATAGACATAATCATATTGGATGGACTCGGCAAGCACCGGGCTGTCAAATGTTACATTCACAACACCGTCAATTGAAACAGTACCTAAGCCGCCTGTACCAGTTATGTCGCCATTTTCATCAGCCGATAAGCTAACCAAATTATCATTGGGTAATGTAGCGCGAATGTTGAGTGACTCACGCTTAAACTCGTCTGTTGTGATGTTAAAAACCAGCTCGCTTGTCGTTGCAAGCAAATTTTTTAAATACATGTTGTTGAACAACTCTAGTGGCAGACTGGTATTTGCTTCTGTCCAGCGGATCTCGCCCGATTGATAATCGATTGTACCGACCTGAGTGAGTGTTGTGTTTTGGCTAAAGAAGGTACCGAAATTCTGAACAGTTGATTTTTTTAGTATCTCGCCAGCTTTGTCGTATAGGCGCTCTATGGTTTTGCTGTTAGATGTTGCCGAGGTGACTTGTTCAAACAACAGACTGCCTGCAACAATGGCGGTGTCCGCTGGCAAGTTGTAGTTGTACAAATTGGCATCGTTAGCGTCGGGTGTCACATCATCTGTAGTCGTCGGTGGGTATGCATTTTGTGAGATAAAATTAACAGTAACGGTGGCATCTAGCGGAATGGTTGACGTAAATACCACTCGAAACTGTCCATTTTCGTAACTGACTGAGCCAGAGACTGTGCCTGCTTCATTCACTTTTAAATTAATGGTGTGCTCAGGCGTGACCAGCC
Source organism: Catenovulum sediminis (assembly GCF_007289895.1). Lineage (GTDB taxonomy): Bacteria > Pseudomonadota > Gammaproteobacteria > Enterobacterales > Alteromonadaceae > Catenovulum > Catenovulum sediminis. The sequence continues at coordinate 369,479 of NZ_CP041660.1, forward strand.
ATGACGCTGTTGCTGTGATACTGCCAACTTTGGGTACAATTGCACTTTCTAAAATAAAATTTGTGGCGGGTGCGATGGCTGTTGTTGTCAGTGTTTCGGTTCGTACTTTTCCGGTACCGTCTTCATTTAATGGTTTGTATGCATCGGAGGTTTCAACGCTTACTGCCGAGTCTTCTGTAAATATACCTTTGATGAACGGAACAAGTTGAGTTTGTGTTTCAGCAACTGTGAATACATCATCGCCCGCAGTTATGTCATCCGCGAGTTCAGTGACACCAACATATTGTGCATTTTTGACATGCTCTGAAGTCTCACGTAATACAGTTGGCTGAATTTCTACCATAGCACCCGCTTGACCAACCGTTGGATCAAACACCGTCGCTGTTTTCGGGTAGTTTTTGATTAGCGGCGGATCTATTTCAACATGTAATTCAGTACCAAAGTTAGTCACTTTTTTAACTTTGAAATACTGACCCCCTTTAGGTAAATCGTTCGACTCTGGCTGACTATATTCAATGCCAATAAAATAAACTTTATCCACTTCAAAGCTATAACCAGTCGTTAGATACAAAGCAGTTGCATCGGCGAATTGCTCGCCCAATGTCTGGCTATCTGTAATCACAAGTGTTTTAGTTGAAAACCCTTCGGCGCGTTCTTTCGCCTCTGCATTTTGTTCTGCTTCATTATCACCCACAAAGGCCATAACACTCACTCGGCTGTCTTCCGGCGGCTTAGCGATAATAATATGCGCGTTGCCGTAAGTGCTGGTATTTGCTGTATCGACGGTTGCGAATACCTTGCGCAAACTGACATTACCGGCGGCATGATCTATGGTGCCTACATTATCAAATATCTCATTGAGCTTACCGTCTTCGACTATGTTGCTTGTGCGAAATCCGCCCGCGTCGACTTCATCTGTCATTTTTTGTGACTTGGCAAGCTTGATATCTGAGCGCGTAATCGTCATGGTTAAACCTCAATAAAACGTAAAGTAATGTTGTTAATGTAATCAGGATCGGCATCTGCAAAATTAATGTCTGGGCTGCCGCTGACAGCTTGCTGTGAAAAATCCCACATCACGTTGTAGTCGGTGCCGTTAATGCTTAGCGTAAATTCGTTACCTGCATTAGCGGCTGCATGGGCTTCAAGTTGTGTAAATAACGCGGTGGGTTCGCTATTACTGGTTAATATTATGGGTCGGCCAGCCAATACGGTTGACTGCTCAATAAACAATGCACCGTCTGTTGCATACTGGTTAGATGCACTCACTGGGCTGTAGCCGTGCCGGTTTTGCCATGTGAATTCGGGTAAATTTATTGTGCCGTCAATGATGATCATGATGTGCTCTTAATCGCTTCTAACTGAGTTAAAAAGTCGCCGTCGCCCTGACTTTCAAGCGTAAAACGCAGTAAATCGATTGATTCAGTTAATTGTCGTATTGCGCGCGTATTGTCTGTTGTTGAATAACTATCAACAGTGCTTGAACCACCTGAACTTGTAACAGTATTTATATTGGTGCTATTGGTATCTTGCGGCTTAGTCTGCTTGCGTGATGCCATTTCCAGCTTGTTCATTTGCTCGTCAACTATCTTCATCTGCTCGCCATAGTAGTCGCGCATATGTTTAAAACTGCTGGTATATGAAGCTTTATCAAACCGCGCACGCAATGATGTTAGCTCTCGCATATTCATCTTACTGATGTCTTCGTTGTTTAACCCAACGGTAGATAAGGTGCGTGATTCGGTTAAATCATTTCTGCTGTCGTCTGCGTTGTAATCTTTGCGTTCGTTGTTTAATTGTTCTTGAATGTCTAGTTGCTTTTGTAACGCACTAGTCAAATCATCAACCGGCTTTTTGGCATCTTTGTTAGACTTGCCCAGATCGTCGGTTGCGTCGGATGCTTCTTTATGTTTTTTAATCAGTTCGTTTAATTTATCTGTTAAACCGCTAGCCGCAGCTGTCGCTTTAATAGTAGGTGATAAAGTTGTGCCGGTTGCATCTGCATATTTTTGCGCTGCGCCCACCATTTTCTCAAATGCTTCAGATATTTTTTCTTCGCTGGCAGTGCCTGATTCTTGAATTGTTTTAAAAGCTGCAGCTGACTTTTGTGCGGCTTCTTGCAACGCTTTGGGTGATTCTAAACCGAGTGTTTTGTATGCGTCTTCAAGTTTATTGTTGGCTTTTATTTGCTCTTCAAATTCGCCACGTAGCTTTGTTAGCACATCAATTGCTCTCTGTGCACCTACTGGCATATCTTTTTCTAATGCTTCGATATGCTTGTCTAATGCGGCTTTGGCTTCCTCAATAGTTCCGGCGTTTTCAATCCAAGCTTCAGATGTAGTTCCAATTGAATCAACAGATTTAATTGCTATTTGCTGCGATTCTTTTAGCGCATGATTGACCGTGTCGATTACTACAGCGTGATATTTCCATTTGCCCGACGCCTCATCTAAAACTAAATTACCAGCTTCTTGAGCTTCAATCGCTGTTTTTAACGATTTGAAATAGATACCCGTATCGTCAGCTATTTTTTGCAGCTCCTTTGCATATTTGATTCTAATGGCTTGTCCATCCAAAATTGATTTGGTTAATTCATCCTGAGCCTTCCTATTTTCAAAATACGCAGCGCCTAAATCATATAGGCCTTTCACAGCGACGATTGCGGAACCAGCCAGACCAGCACGACCTAAGAATTTAGACAACCGGCTGGTTTTGGTGGCAGCCTTGTCAATCTCAACATGAGCTGGTGTTACTCCTTTTTTCACAAAATCTATTAATGCAGCAATACCTGCGGCTGAACCACTGACGATATTTTTAAAGAATGAACCCACTTTAAGCGCAGCCCACGCGGTTACAACTGTCGCGATCTCTTTGCGATATTCAACCAAAAAGCCGATGCTTCTTTTAATGCCTTCACCAATACTAATAATGGTATTTGAAATATCTTTAGCCCACTGTTTAAGTGTGCCGTCGTCTGCCATTTGTTTAAATCGTGCATTCACATCGGCAAGCTGCGCTTTTAACCAGTCCATTGCACCAGCTTCAGATATTTCATTGTAAAACTGGGCTAAGTTATCTTTAGCGTTCGAGATTAAGCCACTCAGCGTGCCCATATTCTTAGCTGCTGAGCCAGCGGCTTCTTGCGCTATGGTATCCATTAGCTGTTGGATCACATCTCGGCCTAGCTTACCCTCGCTTGAAAGCTTCTGCAGCTCAATGGTATTTTTACCTGTGGCTTTTTCTAACAGTTCCCAAACGGGCACGCCACGCTCAATTAATTGCAGTATTTCTTCACCTTGCAGCTTTTGTTTTGCCCAGGCTTGGCCAAGGGCCAGCGATATACCTTCAACTTCTTGAAATCCGCCACCCAACTTAAACGCTTGGTCTGTAATTGCTTGCAAGCTGCCGTTCATTGGGTCAATGCCAAACGACTTAAGTTTTACAAATACTTGGCTAACTTCTTCCAGCTGCAGCGGGGTGTTTTTTGTAAAGTCTTTAACCCACGCTGTCGCTTGTTCACCAGCCTCAACACTGCCCATCAGACCTTCGAACTGGATGCGCAGTTTTTCGAATTTATCGCCTGTAGTAAATATACTTCTGAGGGAATCAAATAATTTGTCTACGCCTACATAAGCAGCGCCTAAACCAACCACGGTTTTAGTGAGTGAGGTAATGCCGCCGTTTGCACCTGTTAAAGTGCGTGTTTGCTCGCCTAAAACTTTATTTTTTGCCGCTATTTGTTGGCGTACATCTTTAGCCTCAGCTGCTAACCGCTTTTCTGCGCGGGTAAGCTCATCGGCGTTTACACCTGCAACGTTAAGCGACTTAACAACTTTGTTTAGCTCTGTACGTTTATCTTTAACCGCTTGCTCTGTACGTTTAATCTCAGCTTTTAAGTTGGCTGTTTCATTTTTAAATTCGGCGGTTTCGCGCTCCGCGTCTGATGCATTTTTTATGTATGTATCTAGCGCTTTTTCAAGCTATTTAAGGTTTGTTTGAGATTGGTTTATTTCAGTGTTCAGCAGTTTAAATTCGTCAATAACTGCTTTGCCTTTACCTATTTCGTCAAGCTGGCTGTTTAATTGGTCTAACGATTTTTCGGTTTTGCCTGCTGTTGCTGATGTACTGGTAAGCGAACTTTTAACTTTATCAAATGCGTCACTCGCTAAGTTCTTAGCTTTAATTGCAATTTCTAACGCTAGATTTTTAGCCATAATTCACCTAACAGCACGTATTTAACGGAATAGATGAAGGGCAAAAGCCCTTCATTAGTTACATATTTCTTTTAAAAATTAAATGTGTTACTCAGACGGGGTAATGTCGGTATATTCAAATGGTGAGTCTTTACCGGACACCAATTTGCAATTACCCGACAAAGTTGTGCTGACAAATTCACTGGCCATAAAATCAACCGCGTCGGTTGGTGCCACTGTCGCTTCAAAAATCTCTAAACGACCTGGTTTGCCCGTTGCTAGGTTTTTCATATCGCCCGTTATATTCATACGAATTTGCGATTTAATACCGCCTTTAACTTTTGTGCCGGTTACTGCGTTGTGTTGGTAGGTTAATTCAATGTCTGCACCCGCTTCTAGCGAGCCGCCTGCAGTTGCTCGAATTAAACCAAGCGCATAGTTAATTTCATAGTTATCCGCCATTATCGCACTTTCATCGCTTGCCAATTTCGCACTAATGCCAGCTGCGGCTAAGTTTTTATGTGCAAGCTGAGTCCAACGGCCATTTGGTAAAATAGTAACCGCTTCATCAGTAACATTACCGCTGCCTTCGTTCACGGTTGCGATATCACCTAATAATGCCATTGCTAAAACATCGGCTGGCTGATCGTCTATTGCAATTGTGACGGTGGCAGGTTGAGCGATAGAGACAGAGTCTAACGCTTGACCATAAGTCGCTTTTTTCTTTGATGTGCGGGTGATTTGTTCACTAGGCGTATTAATCGCTAACTGCGTTACGTTAATAGGCCCGATTTTACCTTGGCTTACACCCGTGTCGCTTAAACGATCAATAAAGATGTCGCCTGATAATAATAAACCGTTCATGGTTATCCTCTTAGTCTAAAATTGACGCTAAACGCCAGTGGGTAATATGCAAAACCTTTAGTGTAGCGCGGCCTTGCGGGTGAATTAACTCGATTAAGTGCGCCAATTTTTGGCACAAAACTGTCTTTTTGCAGTTGCTGTAGCGTTGCACGTATTAACTTTCCTGCCTCTGCATTGGTGTCGCGACCTTGACGAACAGCTATTACCACAAGCCAAATTTGCATGACCTGGGTTTGTATACCGCCATTTGAAACATCAGGTACACGGTCACCAAAATAAATAACATGGGCGCAAGGCGCTTTTTGGCTGCGCTCTTCTACTTCTGCCAAATCATTGGTTGAACACACATCTTTAAAGCCTTCAACCTTTTCAAGCACGCTAATTAAGTGCGACTCTGCCGCTAAGTAGTTGTCGCCAATATCCAACATTAGATAAATCCTTTGCTTTTTTGGCGGCTGAATGTGTGGCCGTCTGACATAATCACTGCAACTGTACCAACATTTTCGCTGGGTTGGTTGTTCGACAAGCCTAAACTCAGCTCGCCTTTACCAACACTGCGCAAAAACTGGATGGTTGCTTGATAGCGTTTTTCGACTTGCTCGGGCGCGCGGTCGTCACTTAATAAGTAGCGCGCTATATCGCAACAGTTACGTTTTAAAACCTCTGGCGTTTGCGCAAGTGGCAATGTATAGCGACCCGCGATATAGCCGTTAATTTCGGCTGTTGCGTCTTGCAGGGCTTGGTTTACAACCTCATCAAACTCAACACTGCTGTCGTCGCGCTGTGCGAGTAAAATAAGCTCGTCTTCACCGAAACGCGCTACCATATCCACTAGAGTCGCATACATATTGGGTTACTCCGCGGCAGTTGCTTTCGATTTACGAGTTACACGGCTTGATGATGTGTCACCGTCCACGTTCCCCGACGAATCTGCACTTGAATCTGGTTTATCTTCAATTTCAGATACGCTGAGTTTCGGATCAGCTTTGAGTTGCTGCATTTGCGTTTGGGTAAACTTATCTGCCGCAATCTGGTTAACACCATTGTTGAGTTTGACGCCGCCTCGGCGATAGCCAGTAGGTGCACTGCAAAGTATTTGTAAGCGTTTCGCCATTTCATGTTTTTCCTATGTTCAGATTTAGTTTAAAAAATGGGCTGCCTTGCCCAAGGTTCATCCTTGCGCCTGCTCCAAGGGTTGTTATTCAAGCCAAGGCACAACTAACACTTCAACGGCTTTGTAGTTGGTATTGCTTTCACCTTGCGCTTTGTTTTCGGCTTCAATAACCTTTTTGGCTTTTGCACGGTTTTTAGGGCCAACCACAAGCAGGTTAGGCATGACACCTAGCTTGCGTCCTTGGTCTGACTTGTAGCCCATCATGGTTTCCATTGCGCTGTTAAAATTGTCTTCGTCTAGCGTGGCTTTCGAACCAAAGGCTAATTGCCAAAATCCAAAGCCCGCGTTTACCCGCGCATCTACGCCGTACAAGTATTCATCTGTCATAAATACGTGGTCTGAATTGCCCGCATCGGTTTTAGCTTGTAAGCGATAGTCGCGGCGTTTTTGAAAAATTAACGGTTTTAATGGGCGGCGCGTGTCTAACAAAAACCATGCGGGGTTTGAACCTGCTTGCATATTTGAAACTGATTCTTCTTGGCCTTCTTTACCGACCGGGTGGTCGGTATCAAAAAAGTTTTGGCCGTCGTAACATGTTTGGGTAAAGCCGTTTGCTAATAATGCAAAAACAAGTTGATCAGGATGTGTTTGTGCGGCATAACCCATGTCTTCAAACTTTTTCATTAAAGCTGGGTAGCGGTTATCTTCTATGTAATCGGCTGGTATGCCTTCTGTGCCTTCGTATTTTTCGTTTTTAATGGCATAGCTGTGCGCTTTTGCTTTGTTTATTTGACGGTCACCAATCCACTTTTTAAGCGCTGAAAACTCACCTAGCCATTCGTAATTTTCTTGGCTGGTTGAGCTAGGCATTTCGGTTGCAATGCTCGACCATTGTGGTGAGTGCATGGCTAAACCGCGCGCAAAAGCGGCGTTTACTGCGGTATAAAGTGACGATAAGGTTTGTTTAGTAATGTCCATTGCTGGCTCCTAATTTGTAAATTTGGTTACAGTTTTAGTTAAGCGGTTAAACGCCCAACTCAACCCACACGCCGTCAGTGTCGACTTGTGTTATTTTGCCCGCTGGGGCGCGTGTATTGGTGCTAGATGAAATGGACACCTCACCATCATCCACAAAGTAGGCTGTTTGCCCTACGTTTGCGGCGGTAATATCAGACGTTTGAAACTTGTGTTCGCCGGTGTCTACTTCCACCATAATTGCGCTATCAGCGCCATTGGCATTGTCTGCGAGCATGGTTGCAACACCTGCCGATAAGGCTGAGTTGTTATCTGTTACCGCAATAGCTAAACCTGCGGCCAATAACACAGGGCGATTACCTGTTAACACTGCGCCTGCTTTTACTGGGTAGGCGCGTTTACCGCTTTGTCTTCTTGCTGGCATAGTCTTTACCTTTACTTTTTGAATTAAAATGCAATAAAGCTTTGGCTTACGCCTGGGCTTTACGCGCAGCCATAAATTCGTCTTCAGTTAATCCAGTCGCTTTAAGCACGGCTAGGTCTTCTGCGGTTAAATTGCCCTTGGCGTTGTCATCTTGAGGCGGTTTGGTTTCTGTGGTTTGTTTGCCTTTTAATGCAGCAATCGCTGGTCGTGCATCAAGCACGCCCTTTAAAACTGCAACGCCATTTTCTTTGCCAAGTTTTGTTAAGTATTCAACTTCGGCTGCAACAACTTTGCCGTCGGCCTGAGCATCTTCAATTAAGCTTTCAATTGATTGGGTGTTTGAGTCTTGGCGCAATACGGCCAGTTCACCGACAACCGCGTTATAAGTTGAAATAGGTACGTACTGAGCTAAATCGACATTGCCCGGATTCGCTTTTAACGCAGCAACCTGGTCGGTTAACTCATCTGCTTGCAGCGCTTTGGCTTGTAAACCGGCTAACGCAGTTAACGCTGCAATGCCTTGTTCGTCGGTCATTTCATCGCCAACTTCAATACCAAGTTTGGCCAGTAAGTTTTTTAAGTGCTTATTCATTTCGGGTGCTCCCGTGTTGGGTTGGTGTTGGGTAAATTTTTCAGCGGCTAAAGCAGCAATAGCGTCCATGCCGTCTAGTCCTGGGTAATTAGTAAGTGCCGCCATTCTTATTTCAGTTGGCTCACCTGTGGTTTTGTCATATGGAAAAACAGCAGAGATATAGCGATACTCGCCATTTTTCAAAAACGCCTGGGCGCGTTCTGTCCACTTTGGTTTTATATACAAACCTTTGCCGGGGCGATATTCCATATCTTTAAAAAAACCGCTGGCTGGCGCTGGATTGCCGTTTTTATCGGCTTGTAGGGTTTGGTGTTCGTAATCAATTACTAAGTCGTTTGCACGTAATTGCGCTTGGCTAATAAGCTGCTGTGCGCGCTCTGGGGTGAGTTTCCATTTTTTATTGGGTACGTCATGTGGGCGGCCATCAATTGCACTAAACTCGCCATCGGGTAACAACTGCACCCAGCCGTCGTTATCAACTGTATTTAACTCACTGGTTAATACAGCCATGCCCGGCAGTTGAGTTGCGGTTAATATGGCAAGCGGGTTTTCAAACATGATTCAGCTCCTAAACCGTGATCTTGATTAAACAAATCAATTCGATTGAGCTGTAGGTTAATGCGCTGAAGCTGATTAGGTCATATAACCTGAGTTAAAGGTTTTTAATGGTTATTGGTTGATTTTTGGCGTGTGGGGTAAAAAAGCGCTGCGGAAATGTTGCTGTTTGAATTTCTGTCGATTTCTGAGCTATTGTTTCATCTTAAAACGCTCAATGACAAGCAAAAAATAAATGGAGCGCTTAAAATGCGATTCAGGGCGTTTTATTCATCTAGTAAAAAATCACCTAAAATGTCTAGTATTTCGGTTTCGTCATTCCATTGGCCGGTGCTTAAACCCAACCATTCGCGTTGCGGTATGCCGTCTGCTTCACGGCCAAATTGATGAGTGGCACCGTATTCCATGTTAGTACCAAAATTTAAACTGGTTGCACTGATTTCGTAACTTAACTTATCACGTAGCGTACCTGAGTCTTGCAATATTCTATTTTCAGGTGTCTTTGCTTTTAAAGTTTCGGGTGATAGTGGTTCCCACAAATCGCCATCGGGCGTAATTTCAAGCTCAAAGCGGGCTTGGTGTGACTCAATTAGATATTCACCAATTTGATTAAACGCGGGCTCTAAATTCATGGAACGATCAAGCATATCTTGTAGCACATCCACAATTTTATTGTCGCCATTTAAATCAATGGATACGTTAGCGCCCGCCATTAAATATACCCTTTTCGAAATGCTTCTTTATAAACTTCTTCCGAAGCAGCTGCGGCAAATGCTTCAAACAACTCACTGATTTTTTTTGCCTCATTACCGTTGGCTTGTTCTTCCAACTCTAATAATTTGCGAGCGGTATCTACGGTTATATCAACATCAAATAAGGCTGTTGCTTGCTCTAACAATGTCATCGTTTTTTCTCCGTTGAAGTAATGGCGGTTTGTATACTGCGCTCAATAAACTCATATAATTCAGGTTGCCAATTTTTAAGTTTAGCAGGTGCCAACATGTAAGCCGTAAAACTTTCGGCAAAGCTTTCAAACTTATTCACTGCGCCGTATTTGGTTACGAACGATAAGGTGTTAGCAAACTCTGGTGCGCCCGCGTAATAATGCACTTGATGGCCCAGCTCATGCAGCCAGGTAACAAATACTGCTGAATTGTCACTGTCTACCCGTTCCACTGCATCGCTAATTGTCCAATCTAGCTTATAGGTTTTTCCGGGACGGTTCCTAACTGTAAACTCAGCTGGCCCGGTATTAGTTTGGGAACGTTCCAGCACTTGCTCACTTTCTTTTAAAATACCGGGCATGTTTGCTTTTTTGAGGCTGTTCTTAGCTGAAACTTTAACAACAACATGCTCAAAACCAACGCTGGTAAACCCGCCCACGTATTTGGGCTGTCGGGTTGTGAACTGCATTCTGGCATAAAAATCATCTACGCCTAAATAAGCCGCAATATCTGGCGCAATTTTTTGTGATGCTTTGCCACGGCCCATTTCTGTTTGTTTAACAAACACGGTTTTGGTTTGTTTCTGTTTTAAAAAATCAGCCAGTTCTTTTTGCTGTTTATCCGGCAACTGCTTAACCAGATTATCGATACCGGCTGCATCAACACCACGAACCGTACTAAACGCAGATGGCACAATGCGTTTTGGTAAACGTTCGGCCAATGGTGGTTTTTTCTTAACTTCTTTTTTAACTTGTTTTAAGTGGCTGGTTTGTCCCGGCGAATAATCAAAGCCCGGATCAATGCCTTTGGGTACCTGATGAACTTCACCTGTTTTTTTATCTACCCATTCATAGCGCTCTATTTTGGGTGATTCTGATAGCGTTAAACCTTTGCGTTTTAAGCTGCGTTTGCTTTCACCAAACACTTTGCATTTGCAGCCCCAACCATTTTGTGGGAACCACACCTGCCACCATGGATCAGTTTTAGGTAGTATGCGCTGATCATGAAACAAGTGATCTTGTCTGGGATGCAAACTATCGCCATGCGCATACCGCCAGAACTCAAAGTTTTGCAGTTGCTCATATCGGCCTGCATTATATGCCTGGCGCATATTGGTTTGGTAAATCACATCAGAACGCCAACCGGGTGAGCCGTTGTATTCCCAACCATGCTTTTTAGCAATATTTTTAAACTCAGATTTAAACCAGGATAAACTTTTACCGTTGGCAATAGCATCATCAACCGCTAATCTAAAATCGGCAATTAAATCGGTTTTAGTGGCTCCCGCAACTGTAAAAGCCACATTATGCTGAGCTTTCCATACATCGGCCCAACGCTCACTTGGCAGGTTTAATTTATTGCGATAAAACGCAATGGCAGGTTTAAAGGGTAAGCTGCCATACTGAGCGCTAGGCATTATTCACCTTCCTGAACATCAAAACGGCCAGCTAATTCAGCTGTGGCAAATGCATGTTGCATCACGCTAATCATTTCTGAATCGCTTAACTCATCTTCCAGCGTTAAGAGCTCATCCATTAAACCTTGCAAACTGGTAGCATCTTCAACCATTTGCTCAATACGGCCCAGCCATTGATTTAATGCAGGAGCCGCTTTTTGTTTAAGTTGTTCAGTTAATAAGTCAGCGCTGTCTGGTTCAGCTTCAGGTTGCTGCTTTAGCACTGCTATATTGCGCAGTGCAGCATTTTCAGCATTTTTATTAACGGGCTGAATGTTAGAAAAACTCAATACAGCCTCATCCTTATTAGCGACTGGTATTTTAGTTTTTTCGTGTAGCCATTGGGTTGGTATGCGCATACCCATTTCCACAAATTTGCTAAGTGGGTCGGCTAATTGCGCTATGTCTTCCGGTTCGGTTGTGTCAAATTCAAAGCGTGGGCAACGGCGTGGGTTTTGGTATGTTTTGCCATTTAGCGCGTAAAGTGGGTAAACAATATCGCGCGTTAAGGTGTTTTGCAGTTGTTTTAAATCGGCATCGCGTATTTCGGTGCGCACTTCGTTGTGTACATTGCCCAGTGCGTTGGTGCTGGTTTTACCGTCGGCTTGGCTGGTGAGTGTGCCGCCCAGTATGGCTTTACTTTGTGATTTTTCGCACCAGTTGATCATGGCCATAAAGGGATCGCTAGCGCCGTCGGCTGCTTTTTCAAATTCAAGCTCCATGCCTTTGGGTATAATGCCACCCGCGTTATGGCCTATGCTCATAACCGCACGCAGCAAGGTCATTTTTTCTTTTTCGGTGGCTCCGGCTGGGTATTTACCTAAGCGCAGCGGTAAGCCATATATCTCTAAAAACTCGGCTAAATCGCGCACTGAGTAGTTTTTAAATAAGAATGGCCAAACTAATACCCGAATTAAACCGTGGCGCGATAAATAGCCAGATTTAGATTTGTGTTGATGGGCCAACCAGCCAAATGGCCGCAGGGCTTCGCCTTGGTGCGAACCGTCGCGCAAGGTTATTTGGTTGCGGTTATCTGGGTTTACTTGAAACCAAGATGGGTCGCGATATTCGCAGGCTTCTATAACGTGGGTGTTGTCGTAAAAGTCCCATATTAGCTCTTGGTTGCTAAAGCCTTTTAATATGCCGTCGCCTGCATCAAATATGGCTTCGTCTAACCATGTGGCGTTGCGCAAAAGCTCTTCTATCATTTCTGCGTCACGCTGTTCGGCTGCGCTGGCGTTTGGTGGCGGCACTATATTCCAAGGTACTGACTGCATGGCGAGACGGCGTTTACCTAGCTCTGATTGTACGTGGGCGTCTTTTTCTTCTATGTCTTCGGCGAGTTCGCACTGGGCAATTAATTGGCCGCGTTCGGCCTCGCGCAAAATATGCGCTGCTTTGCTTGGGGTTAAACCGCCACTTGGATGCTCGCCATAATGGTTGTGCAACTGGGCAAGTTTAGCGCTGGATTCGGTTTGTGGTTCGTCTAGTTCAACATTAATGGGGTTGCCCCATTTATCTAGTATTTTGCTTGTTTTCATTTTTTGCCTCGGGGAGTTTAAGCCGCTTACTGTTACCAGCAGCCACCTGTACCTGTGTTGGGTAGGTCATCTAAATCGTCATCGGCTTGGCCGTATAAACCGCCTTTGCCGGGTAAACTTGTGTATTCTATGGCACTGCCGTCCATTTCTGCGGCGCGTACTAACATGGCTATAGATATCGCAGCGTCGCCGTGGCGTTTATTGCCATCGCTGCCTTCGTTTTTACCTTTATCTACTTGCGCTATACCGTTTTTAAGTTTGATTTGGCCTAGGTCGTCTAATACGTCTTGGTCTTTTGGTAGAGCAATATTGGCCATGTCAAAGTAGTCTTTAACTTTTGGCATCCATTCGCGGTACCAGTTTTGTGAAAGGTGAACACAATCCACCATTTCACTACCGAATTTAAGCATGGCGGCTTCTGCTAAGTAGCCTCCGTTACCCGTGGCATCAAAGGCTAAACCGCGCAGGCGTGGCAAGCGCTCGGTTATATAAAACATAATCTGGCGCTGCTGATCGTAAGTTACGTTACGCAGCTCAACCATAATCGGTACTTCAAGCTTGGTATCTTGTTTAATTTCACCAATACTGAATACAGATAAATCGCCTTTGCGGGCAAAGTCTTCACCAAAGGCGTGGCTTAAGTCTGGCCTGAGTTTTTCAAGTAATGGCAGCAGCTGATCTTCACACCATTTTTGTACATCGGTTACGCGCTGCTCTTCTGTCCATATTTCAAAGTCTTTTGGTGCTGTATAGCGCACAACTTTGCAATGTTCGGATAACGCACGCTCACGCACTCGGCGGCTTAGGTACTGGCCTGCACCTTGGCTAGGCACACAAAACAGCTCTTCGTTGGCGGCTTCTTCGGTTGGGTAAAAGTTAACTTGCTCTTTTAGCCAGTTGTCTTCTTTTTGTTGCGACCATTCTTGACCGCTAATTAAACATATACGCTTGTACAGCCCGTGTTTGAGGGCTTTATCAATGGGTATGTGATGTACTGAATAGTTTTTCTCACCGCGGCGGGCTTGAGTGATAAGTGTATTAAACAGGTTATCAACGCCGTTATGGGTTGAGATAATACGCAGCTTGCCGCCCCACATGGTCAGCGCCATTGCCGCTTTTAATACTTCGTCTAATCTGTCGTGGAATGCTGCCTCGTCAATAACCACGTTACCTTGACGGCCACGCAAGTTACGAGGGTTTGAGCTAAGCGCGAGTATTTTTTTACCCGAGTGGGGAAACTTAATTTCAAACGATTTAATGCTTTTTTTATTGCCGTCTTCATCTTCGTCTTCAAAGATGCTTTCTTCAATTTCGGTCATGACCATGTTGAGTTTACGCGCCCAAAAGGCACAAGCATCTATAAACTCTTTGGCCATTTCTTTATCTGAGCCAAGGTAATAGGTATTTTGCGCGTTTACTGGCTGTGAGGCACACATTACATCATCAGCAGCTTCAGCAAAGGTTAAACCGGTACGGCGTGATTTATCCGCTATTTTGATAACGGATTGGTCTTGCATCCATTCTTTTTGATAACCAAATAAAATATCTGATTGCAGCGCAATTGCTAATGAACCCGCAATTTTAGAAAGTGGGGCTTGCTCAGTCATGTTTCAAACCCAAAATGTCATGTTTAAAGAACGCCAGCATTTCTTCACGTGACTGGGGTACAAACTCGTTGCTGGTTTTTTCGTCCAGTTGTTGAGCCAGTTTTTCGGCATAGGCTTTTTCAATTTCAGCTTGGCGTTTATGTGCGGCCATTGCGGTGTTTTCTAAACGCTGGGCAGCTAACATGGCATCTTTGATCATGCCTATGTCAACATCGTCATCTTCGTCTGGGTTCATCAATTGTTTTTGCATGGCTTTAAACAACTGTGAACGGCCCATCTCTAAAATGAGTTTAGTTGTATCACCGGTTGGCTTTTCGCCCAGTTCTGCGGTTAACGCTTTGGTTGACTCACGCAGTTCACGCAGCTTTTGGCCAATGGCCTCGGTTTTTTGTGCGTGACGACTCAGGCCGCTTTTACTAATGGTTGCGCCGTCATCTAAGCCGGATTCAATAATAAGCCGGTTAACTTCGTCTAGTATTTCGCCCTGGCTAAACCTTTTATCGCGTAGCATTTCGTCTAAACGCTTTTTGATATCTTCTGGCAGTAGATCAACTTTGCTGGGTTTGCCGCGGCGGACTGATTCGCTCATAGCTGACTCCGTGGTCCAGGACGTTTAATGCCTGGTGCAACAATATTGCCTTCTACCACATCAAAACCGTTTTGTGTGATGGTAGCCAGCCAAGTATTCGCGCTTAATTTTTCTAGTGTGACGTAGCCATTGCGCTCTAACCAAGCCAATTCTGTGTGTACTTCGTCGCGGCTGCATTTTAGATGGTAGAGTTTTAAAACATCACAAATCATGCTGCTGTTAAGCGAATACCCAGCATCTTCAGTTAGTGCAATTAAGATGCTCAGTCGGGTGTGCTCTGATTTAATTTGCTTAATCGCCATTTCGCGATCCTCTCAGTTCGTTTTCCATTAATAAGTCAGTGAGTTTTTTAACGTCGTTAAGCTGCGGTGTTAACGAATCTATTTTGCCGCCGACCTCTATTAAGCGTTTGTCTAGCTCGTGTAAATCGTCTGAGCTTGGCAAGTCTTCAATTGTTTTTTCAATATCGGATAAGCGTTGCTTGTGCTGCTCAAACTCTTTTTTGCTTACAAATGTACTACGCAACCAAGCCAACGCGCCTGCAGCAACTATGGCGCAGGCTATGGCAATAAAGGCTTTCCACCACTCCAGTATAAAATCCATGTTATTTCCCCAGTTGCTGCCGTTGCCGCCGTTCGATTATTTGCTGGCAATCGATGCAGTGTTTACAGCTATGAATTGCGTCACGTCGCTGTTGTGGAATTTCTAGGCCGCACTTTCTGCAAAATATCTCGTCTACGTCGGCACCGGTAAATTTAGCTTTGTTGGCTTGTAGAGCTTGGTTTAATCGCATATCAATAAGCGCTTGCGCTCTGTCGGCATTATCCATTTGACGTGTCCTTGTTTTCTTGGGGTGGTAAATCACCATTTTTGATTAACTGGTTTTCTATGCCATCCACCCACTGGTCATCCACTTTGGTGGTGGAAAGTGAAGCCGCTTTGCGCAGTAGCTTGATAGCCAGTGGCAAAAGCACATCAACGGTAATGGCGGCCATGAGCAGTTTTTCTAATACCGCAATTAGCACAGCGCGAAACACTTTAACCATGAGCGGCCTCCTGTTCTTCACAAATGGCAATGGAATACTGAAGCTGCAAATAGGTGCGACGTAACCAACCACGTAAATAGCCCGACTGGCTGCAATCGCTCGCAGCAGTCAGGCTATAATCCGCCCCCGACGGCTTAAAAAATCGGCTAGTAATGTACTGGGTTTGCGACCTTTTGCATGGCTAATGGTTTGCGGGCCTATGACACCGTCGGCCGCGGCACCGCAGCTTATTTGCAAAAACTTGATGGATTCGTCTACACCTGCATTAACGTATGCACCAAACACAGCTGGCTGTATGTAGTGGGGTAATAGGTTTATACGAGGTGTGAGGTAGTATTTTTTGTAATAATGCGCCACGGCGCTTTCGAGCGTAAGCTGGGTAACATCAATTTCGTTATTGTATTTTTGGCTGAGGCCAAAGCGGGTTAAACCGCCTTTGTCGTTATGGTGGTTAGTTTGGCCGCCATTGCTTTTTAATGCGCCTTCAACCACTAACACAAACAGCATTGCATCGACAAAGGCGCTGGGGTACTGCATTAAAAATGCAAATTTTGAAATATCAAAACTGGGATGTTCAGCCTGTAAAATTAGGTGTTTTTTTGGGGAGTCATAATAGCCACGGATTTGGTTTAAAAACGTGGCTATAGAATGGATTATTGCGTGGTTTTTGGGCATGTAACTTGGGTTAAAGGATTTTTGTTACTTAAGTTTTTTAGTTAACCGCAATCTATTTAGATACATCATATAAATTACTAATAGCTTTCTGATTTTCCAGTAACTGTTCATTCCAGTATTTCTTGTCTTTAGTTTGAATAGCCGATTCAAGGCAGGATTCAATATGCTTGGCTTGCTTCTGAAGTCTCTTTAACGTGACATACGCTCCAGGCGGTAGGCACATCGTTTGAGCATAAAAAATCTGCCAAAGAAAAACTAAAAGACCTGAAAAAATAGGGCTCAGAATTATTAGGGCAGACTTTACATCTCCAACTAGAAACAACTCAAACAGTGAGATAAAAACGGTCGACAAGCCTGAAGTAGTGAAAATTGAAGAGGCGTTATTGGCTTTTTTATTTTCGCTCATTGCAATCCTTTTTCAACTTTACAAGTACATCTACAATTTCACTGTCTTTTTTGCCCTTAAATTTAATCGTCCTTGATTGGCCGTTTTCTTTCACTGTAATTTCTGCTTCAGGATGACACAACCACAACGTTGCAAAACGTGACAACAATCTAAAAAATTGGAAAATCATTGGCGACATGCACATGAGGCCAATGTATAAACCTATTTCAAAGATAATGTGGTGTAGTTCAGTATTCATATAAATTTACAAAATTTTCCTTTCTTTATTAACTCGATGTCTCACGACTCTTTCAATCGAAAGTTTCTCACTTGGTGCTTTACCACTTTCAATTTTAGTAGACTTCCTGAGGATCACCTTAAACAAGTCACCTTTTACAAAATTTTCTTTTCTCTCGCTAATTCGAGCAAGAAAGCCTTCGTCATTCATCCGAACACCAAGGTTCTCGTTCAAATAATCAACTCTCCAGCCATTTTTAGACTCAAAATTTACTTGTGTAAATCTCAATTCAACCTCTTTATCTTCGAAAGTTTCTTCAACAATTGTCTGTTTAGATGTTTTCTTAAAATGCGTCAATCTTTCTGATTCAAATTCTTGCAAAACGTTTTGGTTTTCGTCTACAAATTTAATTTTGCTGCCAGGTTCCGACGTTAAAGGGTTAACAAAAGCAGGTTCTATTTTACTCCTAAAAACCGAGTTGGTGACAAGTTTTTTAACTTCTGAAGTACATTCAACAAAACTACCATCATCCAACTCAATAGTAGAATTGCCTTGATCATTGTCAATTGTAGCTACTACCTTTCGACTTTTCAGTGCTTCAATAATTCCTAATACCGTTCCAGCACTTGCGGCTCCAGCCCCTGCGGTTATACCTATAATTTTTAAAATATCTTTGGCTGTTTGCAAAATTTGAACCACTTCAAATTCGACGCCGAATGAGCCCTCATGACTTGCAACAACTTTAATTTTAACTTCAGAATCTTCCCCATTTATGAACTTGTCGGCAAATTCAATTGATTCACTAATTGATATTAGGCTCTTTCCTAAAACCGAAGCATCAATTGTATGGTCGTCAGTCGACACTGTGTCATAAAATAAGCTAAACACGTTTTTGTTATTCATTCCATCTACCCTTTAATCGTTAATACTATTAACATTGTGACAGGCCATTTCTTTCAAAATTGATTCAACATCCTGAATAGTTTTCATGGAACGATTGGTAGCCATTGCATATTCCTTTACTAAAGACACAATTTCCTGTCCATTAATTGTAACGGAATCAAGGATTCCATCTTGTTTTTCGCTACCAGCAGTAACTTTCCAAAATTCGATTTTATAAGAATTCTTATCAATCGCTTTCGCCAAATCATCGCTAAATCGCGATAAAATATACTCAGGAACCTGATAACCCGATTCAACATAATATTGAATGGCTTCTCGGCGTGCGCCAATAGGAAACGTTTTAATTTGATTTTTAAAAGTTGAGTAAAATATCACAGCGTTGGTAATAACCGTATCGCAAACTTCACTGCTTAGCCTATCTAAACCACAGCCAACTACATCACCAATTTCATCACCGTAAATTTCGGTCAATAAATTTCTATACTTTGTCATGTCCTTCTCCATCACTAGTTAATTCCAAAAACCATTATTGTTTAAACCTAAATAATCTTCATAAAATCAGCTAAAAATCACTCTGTGCTACTTTCCAAAGTGGCAAGTTGACTATTAAGCTGCTTAATTTTCTCACGCTCCATTTCAACCCTGACATTATATTGAGAGGTTATGGCTTGCATCTCTGCACTCAACGAAGTTTCCCATTCAGCACCTGCTAAATTATTGGAAGCATATGACTTTTTCTTTCTAATAGCGGATAACTTAGCGTCCATTTCATCCATCAAAAAGTTAATTTCGCGTTCACGTTTTCTGATTTTTCTTTTAACGCTTTCTATCTTAAGCCTATGAGAAATTTCCTTACTCTCTCTAACATAATCGGGTTCTGTGTTGCCTTCTTCATGTTCAACTTGGGAATTAGACGTGGGTACTTTAATATTCAGCAATTCTGTATTCTGGTTTTCTTTGCATGGTGTTCCAGAAAAAATAATTTTACCATTCTGCTCTGTACACTTATAAACAGCTGAATGTGCAGCGCTACATAATATCGAACTAGCCAAAATTATAACCAATTTATTCATATCCTTTCTCCGTGTTTTGAATTTTCCAATTACTTCAAAGACAAAAAATTGCTTAAAACTACAATCAGTTACAAACTATCGCGCTTGTTTCTTTTTAGCCACCCACGCATAAACCTGCTGTAGCTCATCATCGTTCAATTCTTTTAACGATGCTGCTCCAAAGTTTATGGCTAGGTAGTCGTCTTTTTCTTCCTGCAACCCTAACTTTTTAACATTTGTGTGAATGTAAGCATAGCGACGCTTACGCCATTCGTTTTGGCTTTGTTCTTTGCCATTTTGACTTTGCTTACCGACTTCATTTAATAAGTAATGAATTGCTTGTTCGTACTGTTCTGCTGGTAAAAGCTGGTAACGGGTAACTCTAAACTTACGTTTAAACGCACTCCAGACTCCTGCATAACCAAGCTTCGCTGCATCAGCTTTGCTATATCTTTCTAGCGATACGATTTTTTCAACCAGTTGTTTTATCTCGTATGCTTGCTGATCAGAAATATGTTGCTCGCCCGGTACCAGTTTTTGTACAACCGGAGCTGGTTTGTGTTCTATATTTATATTGCCCATTGCGACTACATTGTGGTTACCATTGATACTGGTTGGCGTGGTCGTTTGTGGGCTTGAACATTCATTCCCGACTATTAGCCTTAACTTATCTTTTAATTGTTCTTTTCTATCCATACCCCTTTCCCTGAACAGAGTGTTACGAAACCAATCTTAAATGCCTTTGAATTTTTTCTGCTGTGATACTTTCGGTGTCTTCGGTGTACTCTTCGTAAAGTACGGCTATTATTTTTGCTTTTTGGGTAGCCGTGTAGTGCTTACCTGTCTCTTGTATTACGTCTTCAAGAATTTCAATGCAATCGGCCAGTGCAGATTCATCAACTTGCGATCTATGCCCAGTAACAACAAAGCCAATATCAAAACCAATGCTGGCAAGTGCATTCAACTTATCAGAAGGAATAGGTTGTCCAGCCTCCCAGCGGGTGTACGTAGAGCGGCCTACTTCAATTTGTTGTTGAACATCAGACGCAGTTAGGCCAAGCCGTTTTCGTTCTGATTGCAAAAAACTGCCCATATATGGTCACTTTTATGTTGACATGCCCACATTTGGGCACTATATTTAAAACATCTTAAACACGCCTTGTTGCAACAATCGCCAAACCCTTGCAACAAAGCACAAACAAGAGGGTAATATACAATGACACCACAAGAAATTAAAGACGAATTAAACGCTCGGGGCTACACACTTGCAATGCTTGCCCGTGCTATTAACAAGTCTCCCAACACTGTTAGTGGCGTAATTAATCGCCATATCACCTCAAATTTCATTGCTGAGAAGTTAGCAAAAGCCATTGGTAAACCTGTTTGTGAGGTTTTTCCCGAAGTACAAACATACGCAAAGCTTCGCCAGCAACAAGAAAAACAAGCTGAGTTAGAGCAGCTGCTTGCCAGTTAACAAGGACGCCCCCAATGAACGACTTAAATAACTTAACGCACGCTGAATTGTTGCAGCTGTGCGAACAACAAAAGCAGCAATTGGCAGCCTGCCACAGCTTAATTTTAGCTAAGCGAATTAGCACCGAGCACCGCCGCTTATTGCGTAACTTGGCTAAGTTATGCCAAACCGATATGCAATTTAAAAACATGGCTGCCGCGCTGGGTGTCAGTAAAAGATATTGCCGCGAGTTACGCAGAAAGTTAGAAATACTTGGCATTATCACACCTCCGCATTATTTGGAAAGCCGACAAAAAACCGCTGCGTGTTTTCCGTCAGTTCGACTGGCTGTAGTAAATAGTCAAGCCAACAAGGAGGTGAGATATGGATAGTTTGCTCTATAAGCCACTTACGCCAAACCAAGGTTTGCAAAGCAAGCATAACATCGCACCCAATGCTCAGCCCCAATTGAACACAGAGCACGCGCTGGTGTGGCGGGTAACTCAGCAAAGTATTAATCAAACACCTGACTTTACTGATTTGCTTGCCAGTGATGAACAGCTTGCGTGTTTGCGTAAACCCAATAAAGCCAAGCTGACTCGGCCAGCCAATTTGCTCACTTTGAAGCTGTGTTGGTTTTTCGATTCGGGTAGCCATTTTGATGCCCTTTCGTTGTATGTGTATGCCGCTAATTTAAGCAGCAGTTTGGTCACATCGAAACTGGACATTTGTGAGTTTGTTTTTGTACGTGAGCGCAACGACAACGGACGAACGGTTATTAGTATGTCTGGAGGCAAACATGCCTAAACGAAATTGGAAGTATGTGTCGGGCCACGATCCAGTGGACGCCTTAGATAAATGCCTACAACACGCCAAAGAAAAGCACAATTTAAGCGTTGAACGCATTATGGACAGACTTGGGATGGCGAGTAAATCGCAAATGTATGGCTACCTGGCGGATGCCAAATTGCCGGTTAATCGCCTGATCGCGTTTGAGCAAACTTGTGGTATTCCGTTGTTTACCAAGTATAGCGCCGCTTCACAGGGGTTTATGCTTGTAAAAATTCCAACTGGGCGCAAGGCCGAAGCTAAAGAGTTAGCCGAGCTACAAGTCGCACTGGCTCAAGTGGGTAGTCAAATTATCAACTTTTACAACGGTGAATGTAGTGTTGATGAAACAACCAACATGATTATGGCAATGCTACAAGATTTGGCTTACCACAAGTCGGAATTAGAACATTTTAAGCAGCCAGATTTGCTAGGAGATCACAATGGCTAGTAATCAAATTATTAGAACCTTATCTGCTATTGAATTTTTGTCTGAGCACATTGCACACGGTATTAGCCAAGCAGAGTTAGCGAAGGCATTAAACGTTCAAAGCACCGAAGCGGGTCGCATTCTGAGCAACCTTGCTCAAGCTGAGTGGTTAGAGAAAACCCCTCACAATAATCGTTTATATCGTTTAACACCTAAAGTGGGTGGCATTTCACATAAAGTTGAACATTCGCTGCGTGTTGCGCGAGAGCAATTACGCCAAGACGCGTCTACATACGCTGGTTTTTAGGGGGTAATGATGACCACAAATAACAAAGATGTAATGGATATGACCACAGCAGAAGAAGCTGCGTTATACCAAAAATTAAACGATGGTTATGGTGAATCTCGTGACGAGTTGAATACGCTTGTTGGGCAAATACAAATGGCGAACTCTTTCGCTAAATTGGGCGACGCCATCTCTTTACAGAAACTGGAAGAAATCAGAGAACGCAAGCTATACAAGGCATACAAAGGCAAACGATTCATTTTACCAAACGGAGAAACGGCGGCGGCCGCCGATACTTGGGAAGGTTTCTGCCAATTTATAGGCTCCTCGAAAGGTGTAGTTAATGAAAGATTGGCAAATCTGAAACAGTTTGGCTTGGAGGCTGCCGAAGCGTTTGACAGATTAGGAGTAAATACCAAAACCCTACGCCTTGCTCGCAAGCTACCAGATGACGAGCAAGCGATTGTCGCTGAATATACGTCTAAACCTGAGGTGACAAAAGAAGACGTCCAGCAGTTGATTAACGAATTGGACGAAAAGCATCAAAAAGAATTAGACGATAAAGAGTCAGAGCTTGCGAACAAAACCAAAGAAATAGACAGCCTTAAAGCCAATTTGAACGCAAACCGCAGCTTGTACAGCAAAGCTCAAGAAGAGTCTGAATCGCTCAGAATCAAGTTGGAAGAGAAGCGCCTAAAACCGAACGACTATTCAGAGCTGACTAAAGATATTGAAGAAATATCTAAAAAAGCTTCTTTACGCGTGGTTGAGGCGGCTATGCAAATGTCTGACTTAGCACTACAGCTAAACACTAAGCTGATGGAATGCAACAACCCAGTGCAAGAAACGGCGTTAGAACGTGCTTTAGAAATTGCAATTCCGCAGGCCCACACCGCTTTTTTTGAAGCCTTGCAACGCGCGGCGGCGTTGTTTGATGAGTTTGATCACAGCATGGGCAACTTTGCCAATCAACCGAAAGCTAACTGGGAATTAATTAAACAGTTAGCTACGCCAGTAAATGCTGAATAAGGAGCGACCATGTCAGCCACTGTAAATCATGATTATTTTGATGCCTTGCGCAATTTTGCTTTGAAACTAGAAAAAGCTGCGCATGGCACCAAACAAAGCATCATTAGCGATGCGCTTGCTTATTTTGGCTGGTCGAATCACCACAAGCTGTACCGAGAAATGGATAGACATGGCTTGAAATATAGCAAGCGTAAAACCAGAAGTGACAAAGGAAAAACGGCTCAAGACGAAACTGCACTAGAAATGGTTGCCGCCACTTTACATACCGGCAATCGCAGCAACGGCAAGCAAATGATGGAAGTGCCCAACGCAATTTCAATACTCAGCCAAAACGGGTACGACTTTATGAGTAAAAGCACGGTAAATAGGTTACTACGCGAGCGTAAAATGAACGCTAAAGCAATGCAGCGCGATTCGGCAGCAACGCAATTACGCAGCTTACACCCGAATCACGTGCATCAAATTGACCCTTCGTTGTGCGTGATTTATTACGACCCTGAAAGCAAAAAAGTGAAAGGTTCTAACGTCTTTCAAAGCTTAGCGGATGAATCTGCTTTTTATAAAAATAAACCGGACTCATTTACTAAAACCGCTAAATTGCGTGTATGGCGTTATGTGTGTACCGACCACACTAGCGGGCATATTTGGGTTAAGTATTACAGTGCAGCGGGTGAAAGCATGCAGCTGGTTGCTGATTTTATACTTTGGTGTTGGATAAAACAGCAAGAACGTGAAGCACATGGTTTGCCATACATTTTATATGTAGACCGAGGCACCGCCAATATTGCGAAACCTGTTAAGCGTTTGTGTGATTCGCTGAATGTTGACCTGCGAACACACGACACGGGCAATTCACGTGCGAAAGGCCAAGTAGAAAACGCTAACAATATAGTCGAAAAACTTTTCGAAAGCCGTTTGTTGCTTGAGCCGGTTAAATCGGTAGATGAAATGAATGATGCGGTGTTTGCTTGGCAAAATGCTTACAACGCCGATCTTATTCCCAACTATGATGCAAAGCTAAGCCGAACCAATAAAAGTCGACTTGATGTTTGGCGCACTATTCATACAGCTGCGTATAGCAAGCATTTACGCATTTGCCCGCCTGAGCAAATTTGCCGCTATATGCTGAGTTATGAGCCGGTTGAGCGAAAGGTCAAAAACAATTATGTGATTACCTTTGTTCACCCTGCTATTGGTAAAAGCGCGCCTTATTTGCTTAAAAATTTGCTTGGTGTTTTGGTGGGCGAATCAGTAAAAGTTGCGCCGATTATTTTGGATGGCTCGACTGATATTTTAGTGTTCACCAAAGACCCACTATCCGGCAAAGATATTGTTCACCAAGTGCAAATTGATGAGCGCGACGAGTTTGGCTTTAGCTTACAAGGTGCAGTAATTGGCGAGGGTTATGCCGCTTTAGCGGATGACCAAATTGACAGTAATCAAAAAGCGGCCAATGCATTGGCTTACGCTGGCTTGAGCCAAGAAGATGCAGAGAAAGCGCGCAAGAAACACGAAACCCCATTTGATACCGAGATTAATGCCCATAGCCATTTGAAAGATATTCAGCATACCGCAGCGTTTGCAAGCAAAGGCCACGAAATTGATGTACCTGAAATGTTTACCCCTGAAAAAGGTGAAAAACGGTTGGATGCATTAGAGGCCCGTATGCAAATTAGCGACATTATTAACCGCCCACTGAGTGCTGCCGAGGCAGCGTGGATTAACCAGCAGGAGATTTACCCTTCAAAACTAGACGATATAGCAAACCACGTTAAATCGGGCGCGTTATCGCGACCTACATTAAAAGTAGTTGGAGAACACTAAATGTCTGCAATACCTAAGACCTGGCATTTAAGGCTCGGGCGATTATTGGCAGCACGTGGCATTAATCAAAAAAATATTTGCCCGTTTGCACAAACTAAAGGGGTGCAAGTTAGCCCCGCGGTTATTAACCGCATTATTAAAAACAATGAGTGGCCCAAGCGTGAAAACTTTTGTGCCCAAATTAAAAGCGTGTGTGAGCAGTTTGCTGTTGAAAAGCTTGAGTGTACTGCTGAAAACGTTAGCGATATTTGGGCTGAAGATACCAAAGGCGGCGTAACGGTAACTGAAGTTCACGAAGCCATGCATATGAAACGAACCAAGGCGCAAGCCGAGGAACCTACCACTGAATTTATAGCACCGGAGAATGAAATGCTGGAGCACAATACGATTAAACATTTTGGCTTAGCTGGACAGCCGTTTGATAACGAGATCAACTGTTTAGAGGATATTTATTTGAATCAAAGCTTGTTGATGAATAAAGAAGCCATGATTAACGCTGCAACCACGGGCGGTATGATTAGCATTATTGGCGAATGCGGCAGCGGTAAATCCATTTTAAAAGAGTTGTTTGTTGATGAATTGGAAGATGAACACCCGTACTGCCAAATTATTGAGCCAGCTACGTTGGATCGCCACCGCATTACCACTAGCTCGGTTACGGCTGCTGTGTTTGAAGCTTTGCATATTGATTCTATTCCACAGTCTATTGAACAGCGTGATCGTTTAATTCGACGCGAGGTTAAAAAGCTTGCAAAAGAAGGTAAGCGCTTTGTGTTTTTAGTGGATGAAGCGCACGCACTTCACTATTCAGTAATCAAGCAGCTTAAGTGTTTACGCGAGGCTGCTGGCAATTTAACAAAAGTGATAGGTGTTATTTTACTGGGCCAACCTGAGTTGCATGAGACGTTAAGCGGCAGTAATACCCGTGAATTTAGCTGGCGTTGTAAACGCATGGAAACCCGCGCCTTGGGCGACGAAACCCAAGCTTACATTGAGTTTAAATTAAAGCGCGCCCGCAAAGCTTTTGATGATGTGTTCTCGGACGATGCTGTGGCCGCCATAAAGCAGCGTTTGTGCGGTTCGCGCAGCAATGGCATTAATCGCAACAACTCAATTGTTGATATGACGTATCAATTACACGTTAACAATTTATGTAACGAAGCCATGAATGTTGCCGCCAGAGTTTCTGAACCTTTGGTAAGCGCTGCGATTATTAAAAAATGTAGGGGGGCAAGCTAATGACAATTGTGAATGAAAAATTTGAATGTATGTTGTGCGGTTGGAAAGGTGTTACAGCTGATTTAGCCATAGCTGAAGGGGCACTAACTTGCCCTAGTTGTTACGGCCAACCAGAAGACTTACCTGAGTTAGAGCAATCAGGAGAAAACCATGAACCAAAATAACGAAATACCGGCAGGTTATTGGCAAGATGCCAAAGGTTCACTCGTACCCGAAAGTATGATTAAACCAATTGATAAAGCTAGAAATGAGTTGGTTTATGAAGTGGTTGAAAAAGCCCTAGAACTGCGAGAAGCACTCGCTAAATTCAAAGCATCTACATTTGCTGATATTGATGCTTTTGTTGAGCTATCAGCCGAAGAGTACGACGTTAAATTAGGCGGTAAAAAAGGCAATGTGACGCTGCATTCATTCGATGGTCGGTACAAGATTGTTCGATCTATTCAGGAGCAC
The DNA here is from genome assembly GCF_007289895.1 of Catenovulum sediminis. Classification (GTDB taxonomy): domain Bacteria; phylum Pseudomonadota; class Gammaproteobacteria; order Enterobacterales; family Alteromonadaceae; genus Catenovulum; species Catenovulum sediminis. The sequence goes on from NZ_CP041660.1 coordinate 396,174, forward strand.
ATTGCGTTTGATGAACGTTTGCAAGCCGCACGAGAGTTAATTGACGCGTGCTTAAAGGAATGGACGAAAGACAGCGTGCCAGAGTTAAAAGCAATTATTGATCGCGCTTTCGATGTAGATAAAGAGGGCAAAATTAACACAGCGCGAGTTCTGGGATTACGTCGTTTAGATATAAAAGACGAACGCTGGTTAAAAGCGATGACCGCAGTATCCGAAGCTTTGCAAGTTGTCGGTAGCAAAAGTTACATCCGTTTATACAAGCGTGTTGGCGATAGTCAGCAGTATGTACCCATTTCACTAGATTTGGCTGGCGTTTAGTCAGCCTTCATTTTCAACATAAACAATAGAAGGTCATTATTATGAATAAATCTCAATTAGTAGAACAAATTGCAACACAGGCTGATATTACAAAAGCGGATGCAAATCGTGCTGTTGATGCATTGGTTGATGCGGTTAAAGCTGAATTGGCTGAAGGCGGTAAGGTTGATTTGGTTGGTTTTGGCTCGTTTAGTGTGAGTAAACGTGCTGCTCGCGAAGGACGCAATCCTGCCACTGGCGAAACGATTAAAATTGCTGCGGCAAATGTTCCGAAATTTAAGCCAGGTAAAGCGTTAAAAGAAGCTGTTAATTCTTAATTTTAACTAAATCAACAAGCCCCTGCGGGGGCTTTCACTTTATTAATGAATAAACGGTGGTTTGCATGACTACATTTTTGAAGCGACATAAACAATATATTCAATTAATTCATATTGCTAAGTCTCAGTTACGTATTGATAACGACGTCCATCAAATGAATTGCTTACACTTTTCTGGTCAGCGAACGAACTCTACAACTCAGATGACACGCTTAGAACTAGCCAATTATCTTGAACATTTAAAAAATCTTGGGTTTAAACCAACTAGCAAAAAGCGAACAGGCAATAAACCAGCAGGTTTTTACAGCCCTAAAGGACGCGGAACTGTTCACGATAAATTGCGCTCTGTATGGTTTGAAATGTGTGATGCAGGATTTATTCATTCTAGGTCTGAAGAGGCGATTTTTAATTATACGTGGAATCAGCTTAAAGCTGACTGGCCCGAGAAAGTAGCAGTACCTCGTACATTAAATAACATTCCAACAAAGTGCATTCACCCGGTAATTAATCGCCTTAAAAAATGGAAAGCGCGTTGTGTTAAGGAGGCTGCAAATGGCTGATACTGTTGTAAAAGAAAAACAAGGTACCGAGTTTTTAATGTGCATGTCGGCTCAATTAGCTGAGTCTTTGGTTAATGCGGGTGTTGATGAAACTATCGCAAACAAATGTGCCTGGGATGCAGTCGATTTTGTTCGCAAACAGCATGGTGGATTAGTTTTATATATACCAAAAGGTAAAAATTTAGACGCAGTGCTGCAACAAATGAAAATTTTTGAAGAGTTTACAGGAAATAACCAAGCTGAGTTGGCTAGAAAATATGGTTATTCAATCCAGCACATATACCGTATCTATAAACAAATTTTGCAGCATAAACGCGAAAATAACGATTTACCGCAAGCTGATATGTTCTATCAGGGGGACGCATGAAGCTTGCTCGTTGCCCTGTATGCCATACTCATATTGATTTACTTTCGTTAGTTGAAGATCAAGCAGGTCGTGATCTTTTAATCGCAGTGACAAAATTAGAAACTTGGTGTGCGCCACCTGTATTGGCGTACATTGGCCTATTCAAACCCGCTAAAAGCGACCTAAACAACGCCCGAGCACTTAAATTATTAAATGAAGTGCTTGGTTTTCATTCAAACCGAAAATTAATAGCCGAAGCTTGCGACGTAACTGTGCAACAAATCAGAGCTAAACGTGTTGAAAGTAAGGCAAAGCCACTTAAAGATCACGCATACCTAAAATCTGTAATTGAAACCCTCAAATCTAACTACCATACACCGGTTCAGCCAACAAAAACCACAATAAACCCTATAAATAGACAGTTCACAGCAGAAGAGTTAGCTAGACAGCAACAAGCGCATTTTGATAGATTGAAACCGATATTAACAAAATAAGTACTTTAAAATGATCTTGTACAAATACAGCCCTCTTAATGAAGGGGCGAAAAAAATCCTTACTGAAAACACCTTAAAATACACCGCACCAGATCAATTTAACGACCCATTTGACTGTTTGGCTTATTATGACCGGGATGAACTTGAGAACTACTTTCGGCAAAACTACCACAGTATTGGAAAGTCCAAAAATTTAGCTCCAGCAAAACGTATAGAGCAAAAACATCAACGTATCCATAACGCCTTAAAGAACTACGACCAAGGCAATTTTGAAAAGATATTTCAGGATAGTAAAACTGGTATAACATGCTTCACCAGATGTCCGAAAAATATTTTAATGTGGTCTCATTATGCAGACTATCACAAAGGCTTTGTCGTTGGATTTGAATGCATTCCCTTAGAATATACCAAAACATATACAAGACAAGATGTTCCACCATATGATGATTGGCAACAAGATCTGGTATGCTTTCAAGTGAAATATAGCGACGATAGACCAGTACGAACATTAAATAAGTCAACTAATAGTGGTAAACAAGTGGACTTTAAATCTCTATCAGTATTTTTCACGAAAGCTAGACAATGGGAATACGAGCAGGAATATAGATGCATTTCTTATAAAAAAGGTGCGGGCATCTTTCGATATAAAAGAGAGTTAATCAGGGAAGTAATTATCGGTGTAAAGACGAAGCAAGATGAAATTGAAAGTATCAAGGGAATTTTGAGTTCAATCATTGAAAAAACCGGTAGCGGAATTAAGCTCTACCAAGCGTATATAAAACAAGGCACTTACGAGCTTGGCATTAGGGAGTTACAATATTAACTATTGAATAATATTTGTAACTCACTTTCCCGCATAATTTCACTTATTCCCGGTATTTTTCGCAAATTTATTGGTTATTTATCTTAAGTTAGATCAATTTAAGCTCTAAACGCAAAAAGCCCATCTCTTTCGAGATGGGCTTAATATACTTTTATCAGTTGATAATACTTTTTGATTAATTTTTATTAATTTTTTTGTCTTAATCTATTTTATCAACCAATCTAATTTGAAGCCTGGCAGTGTGCTACTCTCACATGGGAAACCCCACACTACCATCGCCGCTATTGTGTTTCACTTCTGAGTTCGAAATGGATCAGGTGGTTCCACAATGCTATCGCCGCCAGGCATAAACTGTTAAATCTCGAACAGTAGTAATTCTCATGCGCTCAAGCTTAATCTTTCATATTCATATTCAATAAACATTCGGCGTTGTATGGTTAAGCCGCACGGGCAATTAGTATTGGTTAGCTCAATGCCTCACAGCACTTACACATCCAACCTATCAACCTCGTAGTCTACAAGGGCCCTACAGGACCTTAAAGGTCTGTGACAACTCATCTCGGGGCTCGCTTCCCGCTTAGATGCTTTCAGCGGTTATCGATTCCGAACTTAGCTACCCGGCAATGCTATTGGCATAACAACCGGAACACCAGAGGTTCGTCCACTCCGGTCCTCTCGTACTAGGAGAAGCCCCCCTCAATTATCAAACGCCCACGGCAGATAGGGACCGAACTGTCTCACGACGTTCTAAACCCAGCTCGCGTACCACTTTAAATGGCGAACAGCCATACCCTTGGGACCGACTTCAGCCCCAGGATGTGATGAGCCGACATCGAGGTGCCAAACACCGCCGTCGATATGAACTCTTGGGCGGTATCAGCCTGTTATCCCCGGAGTACCTTTTATCCGTTGAGCGATGGCCCTTCCATTCAGAACCACCGGATCACTATGACCTGCTTTCGCACCTGCTCGACGTGTCTGTCTCGCAGTTAAGCTGGCTTATGCCATTGCACTAACCGTACGATGTCCGACCGTACTTAGCCAACCTTCGTGCTCCTCCGTTACGCTTTGGGAGGAGACCGCCCCAGTCAAACTACCCACCAGGCAGTGTCCGCATCCCCGATTAGGGGACTACGTTAGAACATCAAACATACAAGGGTGGTATTTCAAGGATGGCTCCACAACATCTGGCGACGCTGCTTCATAGCCTCCCACCTATCCTACACATGTAGGTTCAATGTTCACTGCCAAGCTGTAGTAAAGGTTCACGGGGTCTTTCCGTCTAGCCGCGGGTATACGGCATCTTCACCGCAATTTCAATTTCACTGAGTCCCGGGTGGAGACAGCGTGGCCATGATTACACCATTCGTGCAGGTCGGAACTTACCCGACAAGGAATTTCGCTACCTTAGGACCGTTATAGTTACGGCCGCCGTTTACCGGGGCTTCGATCAAGAGCTTCGCTTACGCTAACCCCATCAATTAACCTTCCGGCACCGGGCAGGTGTCACACCGTATACGTCATCTCTCGATTTTGCACAGTGCTGTGTTTTTAATAAACAGTTCCAGCCACCTGGTTACTTCGACCACCTCTCGCTCCAGTCGTTAAGACTTTCACAATAACGTGGCGTACCTTCTCCCGAAGTTACGGTACTATTTTGCCTAGTTCCTTCACCCGGGTTCTCTCAAGCGCCTTAGTATTCTCTACCTGACCACCTGTGTCGGTTTGGGGTACGGTTCTTAATAACCTGAAGCTTAGAAGATTTTCCTGGAAGCCGGGCATCAACTACTTCAACACCTTAGTGTCTCGTCTCGTATCTCAGCCTTAGTGTTCCGGATTTGCCTAGAACACCAGCCTACTTACTTTCACTTGGATAACCATCACCAAGCCAGTTTAGCCTTCTCCGTCTCTCCATCGCAGTTATTAAAAGTACGGGAATATTAACCCGTTTCCCATCGATTACGGCTTTCGCCCTCACCTTAGGGGCCGACTTACCCTGCCCTGATTAGCATGGGACAGGAAACCTTGGTCTTTCGGCGAGGGGGTTTTTCACCCCCTTTATCGTTACTCATGTCAGCATTCGCACTTCTGATACCTCCAGCAAACTTCTCAGTTCACCTTCAACAGCTTACAGAACGCTCCCCTACCACTTGAACTTACGTTCAAATCCGCAGCTTCGGTTGCTTATTTAGCCCCGTTACATCTTCCGCGCAGGCCGACTCGACTAGTGAGCTATTACGCTTTCTTTAAAGGGTGGCTGCTTCTAAGCCAACCTCCTAGCTGTCTAAGCCTTCCCACATCGTTTCCCACTTAATAAGCATTTGGGACCTTAGCTGGCGGTCTGGGTTGTTGCCCTCTTCACGATGGACGTTAGCACCCACCGTGTGTCTCCCGGATAGCACTCTACGGTATTCGGAGTTTGCAAAGGGTTGGTAAGTCGGGATGACCCCCTAGCCTTAACAGTGCTCTACCCCCGTAGGTGTTCGTCCGAGGCGCTACCTAAATAGCTTTCGGGGAGAACCAGCTATCTCCCGGCTTGATTAGCCTTTCACTCCGACCCACAAGTCATCCGCTAATTTTTCAACATTAGTCGGTTCGGTCCTCCAGTTGATGTTACTCAACCTTCAACCTGCCCATGGGTAGATCGCCGGGTTTCGGGTCTATACCTAGCAACTCTACGCGCAGTTAACACTCGCTTTCGCTACGGCTACCCTATTCGGTTAACCTTGCTACTAAATATAAGTCGCTGACCCATTATACAAAAGGTACGCAGTCACAGAACAAGTCTGCTCCCACTGCTTGTACGTACACGGTTTCAGGTTCTATTTCACTCCCCTCACAGGGGTTCTTTTCGCCTTTCCCTCACGGTACTGGTTCACTATCGGTCAATTGGGAGTATTTAGCCTTGGAGGATGGTCCCCCCGTCTTCAGTCAAGATAACACGTGTCCCGACCTACTTAATACGTGATTAATGAATCTTCATATACAGGGCTATCACCTACTATGGCTGAGCTTTCCAGCTCATTCTACTAATTCATTTATCATCGGCTCTTCCCCTTTCGCTCGCCGCTACTTAGGGAATCTCGGTTGATTTCTTTTCCTCGGGGTACTTAGATGTTTCAGTTCTCCCGGTTCGCTTCTTACACCTATGTATTCAGTGCAAGATACCCTAAAAGGGTGGGTTGCCCCATTCGGAAATCTGTAACTCATGCGTCTTTTATCGACTCGTCACAGCTTATCGCAGATTAACACGTCCTTCATCGCCTCCAATTGCCAAGGCATCCACCGTGTACGCTTAGTCACTTAACCATACAACCCGAATGTTTATCGAATCGTATCATTAAACGCTTTTACGTTGATTGAATACTATGGTCTTACTTGATTAAACCGTTTTTTTTAACGCATTTAACTTTTTTACTACTGTCCAGATTTTTAAAGAGCATAAAGCTTAAAAGCTTTAAGCAATATGTTTAGCCTGTAAACACATGACTTAGCGCTTTTGCACTTTTCTTTATTATCAGTAACCGTTATTTATCTGTGTGAACACTCTGCATATTTAAATAGCATCGTTAAGGAGGTGATCCAGCCCCAGGTTCCCCTAGGGCTACCTTGTTACGACTTCACCCCAGTCATGAACCACAAAGTGGTAAGCGCCCAATGTTAAGCTACCTACTTCTTTTGCAGCCCACTCCCATGGTGTGACGGGCGGTGTGTACAAGGCCCGGGAACGTATTCACCGCAGCATTCTGATCTGCGATTACTAGCGATTCCGACTTCATGGAGTCGAGTTGCAGACTCCAATCCGGACTACGAACAGCTTTAAGGGATTCGCGTACTCTCGCAAGTTAGCTGCCCTCTGTACTGTCCATTGTAGCACGTGTGTAGCCCATCCCGTAAGGGCCATGATGACTTGACGTCGTCCCCACCTTCCTCCGGTTTGTCACCGGCAGTCTCCTTAGAGTCCCCAACTTAAGGCTGGTAACTAAGGATAAGGGTTGCGCTCGTTGCGGGACTTAACCCAACATTTCACAACACGAGCTGACGACAGCCATGCAGCACCTGTCTCACAGTTCCCGAAGGCACTTAAGCATCTCTGCTTAATCCTGTGGATGTCAAGGGATGGTAAGGTTCTTCGCGTTGCATCGAATTAAACCACATGCTCCACCGCTTGTGCGGGCCCCCGTCAATTCATTTGAGTTTTAACCTTGCGGCCGTACTCCCCAGGCGGTCTACTTAGCGCGTTAGCTTCGTTACTCACGTCTTAAAGACACAAACAACAAGTAGACATCGTTTACGGCGTGGACTACCAGGGTATCTAATCCTGTTCGCTACCCACGCTTTCGCACCTCAGTGTCAGTAATGGGCCAGGGGGCCGCCTTCGCCACCGGTATTCCTCCAGATCTCTACGCATTTCACCGCTACACCTGGAATTCTACCCCCCTCTCCCTTACTCTAGACTGACAGTTTTGAATGCACAGCCGAGGTTGAGCCCCGGTTTTTCACATCCAACTTATCAATCCACCTACGTGCGCTTTACGCCCAGTAATTCCGATTAACGCTTGCACCCTCCGTATTACCGCGGCTGCTGGCACGGAGTTAGCCGGTGCTTCTTCTGTCAGTAACGTCACAGATGATGGGTATTAGCCATCACCCTTTCCTCCTGACTGAAAGTGCTTTACAACCCGAAGGCCTTCTTCACACACGCGGCATGGCTGCATCAGGGTTTCCCCCATTGTGCAATATTCCCCACTGCTGCCTCCCGTAGGAGTCTGGGCCGTGTCTCAGTCCCAGTGTGGCTGACCATCCTCTCAGACCAGCTAGAGATCGTCGCCTTGGTGAGCCATTACCTCACCAACAAGCTAATCTCACTTGGGTTCATCTCGTCGCAGGAGCCAAAGCCCCCTTTAACCCGTAGGTATTATGCGGTATTAGCCATCGTTTCCAATGGTTATCCCCCACAACAAGGCAGATCCCCAAGCATTACTCACCCGTCCGCCGCTCGACGCCTGAGAGCAAGCTCTCATCGTTTCCGCTCGACTTGCATGTGTTAGGCCTGCCGCCAGCGTTCAATCTGAGCCATGATCAAACTCTTCATAGAAAGTTTTAATCTTTGTCTCAATCTTACTGATTTAACATTCTGAATTAACAGTAGTCACTTCACTAGATTGAATATTTTGTATCTATTCAAACTATGCGAGTGCCCACACAGATAAATAATAAGGTTACTAATTTTTAAAGAACGTTTTCTGAAGTTCGAACCGTTAGTCCGTTTCAGTGAGGCGCGTATCTTACGCTTCTCATTTTCGTTGTCAAGCCTTTATTTATCTCACTTTCGTTTGATGTTTTGCTTTTCAACTTTGGCGCTTTGAGTTGGCTTTTAAGCTGTTTGCTTGTTGCCGTGTCGCTGCGTTGTGGGGGCGCATTATAGGGATTAATTAAAACCCGTCAATGCTTTTTATCGATTTATTTCAGTTTTTTGTTTGTTCGATTAAATAACAAACAACCTGGTCATTAAACAATCAATTTAGAGTCTGAAATCAAAAAAGCTGGATAATCCCAGCTTTTAGCAATATAGATATATCATCGAATTTGCAAGTTTACCGATTGCTTACATCTGGAATAGAGATTCCATCGACAAACCTTGATGTGACAAAATATCTTTTAATCGACGTAACGCCTCAACTTGAATTTGACGTACTCTCTCTCTAGTAAGCCCAATTTCTTTACCAACGTCTTCTAACGTAGAAGCTTCATAGCCTAACAAGCCAAATCGTCGAGCAAGAACTTCTCTTTGTTTCGGGTTTAGCTCTTCCAACCAATGAACAATATTATTTTTAATATCTGAATCTTGAAGTTGTTCTTCCGGTCCATCGAATCTTTCATCTGACAAGATATCCAATAAACCTTTCTCTGAATCTCCGCCCATAGGCGTATCAACTGAGCTTATTTTTTCATTCAGACGAAGCATTTTGCTGACTTCAGATACAGGCTTGTCTAACTTAAGGGCTATTTCTTCTGCCGTTGGTTCATGATCGAGTTGTTGAGCTAGCTCACGTGCGGTTCGTAAATATACATTTAATTCTTTAACGACATGAATTGGCAAGCGAATCGTTCGAGTTTGATTCATAATTGCACGTTCTATCGTCTGGCGAATCCACCAAGTTGCATATGTTGAAAAACGAAAACCTCTTTCAGGATCAAATTTTTCAACAGCTCTAATCAAACCTAAGTTACCTTCTTCAATCAAATCTAGTAACGCAAGCCCACGGTTGTTATAACGTCTAGCGATTTTAACGACTAATCTCAGGTTACTTTCTATCATTCGTTTACGTGAAGCATCGCAGCCTTTTAACGCTTTGCGGGCGAAAAACACTTCTTCTTCTGCAGATAATAATGGGGAAAACCCAATTTCACCTAAATACAACTGCGTTGCATCTAACGTTTTATTTAAATCTTCAGAAGAGACTGCTTCTTCAACAGTATTAGTTTCGGCATCTTCAACATCATCGACTACGACATCGGTTGCCTCAAATTGATTATTAGCTTCAACAACGTTTTTGTTCGTGCTTTTTGCCTGGCCCATATTTCATCTCCCGGTTAAATCAATTACAGCAACAATCGCCTTTCAACTGTCCTTTTGTATCCACAGCATCACCTGTTGGTTGGTAGAAACCTTTCGGGGTCAACTGTACTTCCGCGGTAACGAATTTCAAAACGCAGTTTAACCTGATCTGCGTCGCTATCTCCCATATCAGCTATATGCTGCCCAGCCATAATCCAATCTTTCTCTTGCACTCTAATACGCTGATTGTGTGCATAAGCACTTAAGTAGTCGTCTGAATGTTTTATGATGATTAAATTACCATAGCCCCGTAAGGCTTTGCCAGCATATACAACTTTTCCAGAATTCGCTGCAAATATAGGGTCGCCTCGTTGGCCTGCTATTTCAAGTCCTTTATTTCCTAATTCCTTGTGAGAGAATCGCGCAATGATTTTCCCATTTGCAGGCCAGCGCCACTTTTTCAGATCAAAACTGCCTTCCGACTTACCTTTTGTAACATTTTGTTTACCTTGTTTAACATACTCCTGCTTTTTAGCTTGTTCAACCTTTTTTTCAGATCTCTTTATATCTTTTTGTTTCTTCGAAATTACGTTTTTATTCGATTTAGCTTTATAGCTTTTATTTAGACGAATTTTCTGACCGGGAAAGATCGCATACGGCGGGGAAATTTGGTTAAAACGAGCCAAGTCTTTGAAATCAATACCGGCTCTAAACGCTATACTATAGAGGGTGTCGCCTTTTTCAACGACATATTCAGGTGCAGTTAAACTATTAGGGGAAAAATCAAAAATACTTTTTCCACGATAGACTGAATCAACGGGTGCTGGGTTGTTTCTCTGTGCGCAACCGACAAGCAATATAATGCTTATTGCAAAAACGCTCGTTACCGTGGTTCTTTTTTCCATTCAACAACCCAGTTCTGATTACTCAACTATTGTTCATTTTCAGAATACTTGCTTGCTACATATTCTAAACCAACCACAAGTGCCAACCCAATCGCCATAGCAGCTAACACAAATACCAATTGGTTGGGTTCTTGGTTAACTGTCGTGTAAGTTGCGGGTAACACATTCTCCTGTATCAAAGGCACTTCTTCACCGTGACGATTGGTATAAGTCTGCAAAGTATGTTTCCAAGGCCAAGTTACATTTAACGAGCCAATTAAAAAGCCTATCAATACAGCAATAGTGGTACTGTGATATTTTTCCAGTAACCAACTTAAGAACCTAGAAAAAATCAATAAACCACAAATACAGCCAGCGCCAAAACTAGCCAATGCGATTAAATTCATATCGTTAATTGCGGCTAAAAATACTGGATACAGGCCAACGAGTAACAGTATAAAACTCCCCGAAATACCTGGTAGAATCATCGCACAAATCGCAACAAACCCACCAAAAAACAGTACCCACCAGTCACCCGGTAACTGTGCCGGTTTGGCAATTGATACACCAACCACAACAGCCACACCGAGAGCTAAGCCTAACCACTCGAACCAACGCCATGCAGTAGCTGATTTAACCAATAAATAAACAGAAGCTAAAATTAAACCAGAAAAAAATCCCCATACCAATAAAGGCTCAGTGCTTAATGCAATGGTCATAAGTGCTGCAAACGTTTTAAGGCTTAATAAAATACCCCCGAACACTGAAAGCAAGAACCAACCATTTATATGTGACCAAAACTCACTTATACCTTTAGTCAATAAAATGGTAACGGATTCAGGGCCAATTTTTTTTAACGAACTAAGCAATTCATCATAAATCCCTGTAATGAAAGCAATTGTACCACCCGAGACTCCCGGAACGACATCAGCAGCGCCCATTGCCATACCCTTAGCTGTTAATAGAGCGTACTCTGTACGGCTGCGTTTTTTATTTTGCGACATTTTAATCCCTAATCAATTTATTCTATTTCACCCGCAACCAAGGGCACAAATTTAACATTGGCAATATCAGATATCGAAAAATCATCACCATTACGTATAACAATTTTTAGCACTTGCTCTGTTGTACCCACGGGCACGACCATCACACCACCATCAACTAATTGGTGCATGAGTTTTTCTGGTAGCGTCGCCGCAGCTGCAGTCACTAGAATGGCATCAAAGGGTGCTTTGCTACTCCACCCTTTCCAACCATCTCCGTGTTTTAAATTAATGTTGTGTAAATCTAATTGGCGTAATAGTCTGCGCGCTTGAAACTGCAACGAAGCAATTCTTTCAACTGAATATACGCGGTCCACTAATTGCGCTAACACCGCTGTTTGGTATCCACACCCTGTACCTATTTCCAATACATTTTTAACAGGTATTTGCGCTGCCAGAATAATTTCAGTCATACGGGCAACAATTGCTGGCTGTGAAATAGTTTGCCCTTTACCTATGGGTAACGCAGTATTTTCATATGCTTTGTGAGTTAAAGCAGGTTGAACAAATGCATGGCGAGGTACTCTGGCAATCGCCGCTAATACTCGCTCATCTTTAATGCCATCTTGTACCAAAAGCTGGGCTAAACGCTCGCCACTGCGTGCAACATTTAAACTTACAGACATGGGTTTCACTACACCATTGTTTTAAATTAATCGAAATAATTTTATCAGATTTTTATATCTGCTAACCAAGAATCTAACAAAGCCACGCTTTTATATGCTGTCATATCAACCGTTAAAGGTGTAATTGAAACATAATTATTTTCCATTGCGTAAAAGTCAGTTCCTTCTGTTGCATCTTTTATCGCACCAACCGGTCCGTACCAATAAACCTCTCGTCCATGCGGGTCCGTCATTTTAACCATACTTTCTGCTTGGTGGCGACGCCCACAACGGGTCGTTTTTACACCTTGTATTTCAGATTTATCGACAGCCGGTACATTTACATTCAAAATTTGATCCGGTGGTATTGGATGCTGCTTAATTTGTGAAATAAGCTTTCCTGCGAATTCAGCAGCAAATGCGAAATCATTAGATTTATGGCTATTTAACGATATCGCAATTGCGGGCAATCCCAAATGGCGCCCTTCCGTTGCGGCTGCAACTGTACCAGAATAAATCACATCATCTCCTAGATTTGCACCATGATTGATCCCTGAGACAACGATATCCGGCTTTTCTTGCATCAATTTATTCACGCCTATATGGACACAGTCCGTTGGCGTACCATTTACCATAAAAAAGCCATTATTGAGCTGTTGTACACGCAGTGGATTACTCAATGTCAGACTATTGCTTGCGCCACTGCAATTTCGATCGGGTGCTATAACGGTTACATCATGTTGCTTATTGAGCTCATTGTATAATGCTAGTAAACCCGGCGCATAAACACCGTCATCATTACTTAGAAGTATTCGCATGTGTTTGTCCCATATCTTGATATAGCAATATTTCGCGCAAGATCGATGTTGCAAAACAACCAGCCGGCAAAACAAAGCTCAGCTCTAAGTAACTTTGCTCTTCTCCGTCAACGAATTGCCATGTAAAGTTTTCGGCGCGCAACTGCAACGCTCGGCGGTCTTGTTTTAAACCGGCTTGGCTTAATGCATCGACTAAATTCTGCTGCTCTGCTAATGCATGCTTTTCAAACTCAAGTGACTTATTTTTGACAATAGGTTCACCCTCACCGACTAATGGGCCACTTAATAATATATCTGCACTGGCAAAGCGAGACAAAGTGTCATCGGTGAGGTGCTCTTCAACAAAATACGAATGAGAGCCGGATAAGATAAATGCATCACCTTCTAATGGTTTAAATAAATCAGCAACAATACGTTGATGTAAAACTTGATTAAACACCTCTGAACGCGCTGCAGATAAATAAATACTTTTTAACTTACGGTCTTTTACTATTAATTCGCCTGATAGCATTTTAATCGCATTTTCAACATTATCACCGTTACGGCCAAATCGCTGCTCGCCAAAATAATTGGCAACACCATATGCTTGAATTTTTTCTAACCGTTGTACCAAGGTTTCTTTATTATATGACTGTAAAGCGATTTTCAGCCGGAATAAATTATTTTTATGAGTCCCAGTTTTGAGCTTTTTACCATGACGGACAGTTTTAAGTATTTGCGCACTTTCTAATGTCACTTCAGGGATATCTTTTTTAATAGGCCAGGGTAAACAAAACCATTGTTTTGTCACCGCATGTCTGTCTTTCATCCCGGAGGTTGAGACCAATTTAGCTGCAATACCGAAAGCTTTGCCTAATTGTTTAGCGACAAAGTTGGTATTTTGACCATCTTTTTCTATCCATAACCACAGGTGTTCGCCCGCGCCGTCTGGTTCAAAGTGCAATAACTCTTCAACGTAAAAATCACTATTGCAACAACGGATTTGTCCGCTCGCATCGGGTTTACCATGTAAATAAGCTAGGTTCATAATGTTTGTTCCAATAAAACAACACAGTGCACTGCAATGCCTTCTTTGCGTCCCGCAAAACCGAGCTTTTCTGTCGTTGTCGCTTTGATATTTATATTTGATAGTTCGGTTTTTAAATCTTCGCTCAATATATCAATCATTTTAGGGATATGTGGTGCCATTTTGGGTGCTTGCGCTATGATTGTGGCATCTATATTACCTAACTGAAATCCTTTATCAGTTATCAGCTGATAAACATGGCGGAGTAAAATCCGGCTGTCGATATTTTCAAATTCAGCTGAGGTATCTGGAAAGTGCTTACCTATATCACCCAATGCCATAGCCCCTAACAAGGCATCGCATAATGCGTGAATTAATACATCTCCGTCTGAGTGCGCTAAAAAACCTTGTTCGTAAGGAATTTTAATGCCTCCAAGCGTAATAGGTCCTTGCTCACCAAACTTGTGTACGTCATAGCCATGACCAACTTTTATTTTCATAACACTCTACTTATAAACATTTCGGCAATCTCCAAGTCTTCCGGCCGAGTAATTTTAATATTGCTCATAGCCCCCTCAATTAAATGGACCGGATGTCCAGATAACTCCATTGCAGATGCTTCATCTGTAATCATGCACCCGTCTTGCAAGTGTTTTTGCAAGGCGTGTTGTAGCAATCCGGTGGCAAACATCTGAGGTGTCAATGCATGCCATAATGCACTGCGATCGACTGTTTTTTCCACCTTCTGAGCTGCATTAGATAACTTAATTGTATCTCTGACGGGCGCGGCTAAAATAGCACCTTGTTGGTTTTGTAATACATGATCAATCAGCTTTCGAATATCGTCCGCTCTAACACAAGGTCTTGCTGCATCATGGACCAAAGCCCATGGATATTCATTTACATCTAGGCAGTTTAAACCCGCTAGTACGGAATCAGCCCGTTCTGCACCGCCTTGAGTTAGAACAACCTTAGCGGGTAATTCAGGTTTAATTTCTGATATATAGGGGTCGTCTTTCGACACTGCTACAATAATTTTGTTAATTTTTGCTATTTGCGCCAACTTTTCAACCGTATGTTGAAGAACGGTTTTACCCGCAATTTCTATATATTGTTTCGGTACCTTGCTTTGCATACGTTTGCCGACACCGGCTGCTGGAACAATGGCCACAATCTGATTTTTATTCATTTTTATTTTTCGTGGTGGGTACAATACGATAAAAAATTTCGTTTTCTTTAATTAAACCTAACTCATTTCGAGCGCGCTCTTCTATAGCTTCCATGCCTGATTTTAGATCTTCTATATCCGCTAACATAAGCTTATTACGCAATCTGAGTTCTTGATTCGCTTGTTCCAACTGTTTAACTTTTCGACTCATATCCTGATGTTCTGAAAATGCATTTTCTCCAAACCAAAGGCGATATTGCAATCCAATAAATACAATGACCAAAATAAGACGAAATATTTTCATACTAATGAGTTAATGGCATAGGTTTATTTAAATTTGGCCAGTTAATGACAGTTGTCAGTAATAATTCCCTAAGCGTTAATGTACGCGGGAAAGTCATATCACCACCAATCCATTGATGACCACATGCGGCAGCAGACATGGTATCTTTATTAGCTTTGAGCACGCGTTTATCTTCATCACATTGTTCCAAACAATGGCCATTTAGTGCAAACCAGCCATGTTCATTTAATCGAATCTTTTCATCACTAACGGCGTCAATGCAGTCTAACTTAAAACAAACGACCCCGGTATCAACAACTTTAACGGGCACGATCAATCCAATTTGCGCATTTCTACTTAGCCATTTCCCGTTTAGCTCATCATCAATTTTGTCGGCCGGACAACGTCTTTTTTGTTTACTAGACCAAGTTCCATTTTGCGTGTCTAAGGTCAGCGGGTTTTCCAAAGCTATCAAAGATTCAGCTGCACGCTTAATATAGAAAGGTAAGCTAGTAAGTCGTTTACGCAGACGCTCAGGCGAATATTGGCAATCAGCCAATAATTTTAATTCCCGTTCGTAAAATACAGTGCACAATTGAGCGTACGCCAACAATCGTTCGCTATCTTGCGAAAAATCCTGTTGTTGAGCGAAAAAATCAACCAATGACAAACTCCAGATAAAAAAAAGGTGTTTTAACTGAAAACCAATTAAAACACCATCTTACTACGATTTATACGGTTTATTAATAAACCGAGGTCAGATAATGATTAAGCTTGACCTTTAATTTCTTTACGACCGTTAAAAACAGCTTTGTCGCCTAAAACTTCTTCTATGCGTAATAATTGGTTGTACTTAGCAACACGGTCAGAGCGGCTCATAGAACCTGTTTTAATTTGACCTGCAGCCGTACCAACTGCTAAATCTGCAATAGTTGCATCTTCAGTTTCACCTGAACGGTGAGAAATAACAGCAGTGAAACCTGCATCTTTAGCCAGTTTGATCGCTTCTAAAGTTTCTGTCAGTGAACCAATCTGGTTAAATTTAATTAAGATTGAGTTACCGATGCTTTGTTCGATACCACGCTTAAGGATTTTGGTGTTGGTTACAAATAAATCGTCGCCGACTAATTGAACTTTATCGCCTAACTTGTCAGTTAATAATTTCCAACCATCCCAATCACTTTCGTCTAAACCATCTTCGATTGAAACGATCGGATACTGAGCGGTCAAATCTGCCAAATAGTCACCAAACTCTGCAGAGTTGAAAGTACGGCCATCACCTTTTAAGTTGTACTGACCATCTTTGTAGAATTCAGAAGCTGCACAATCAAGTGCTAAAGTGACTTCTTCATTCATCTTGTAACCGGCTTTCTCTACCGCTTCAACAATGACAGATAATGCTTCAGCGTTAGATTTAAGATCGGGTGCAAAACCACCTTCATCACCAACAGCGGTATTATAGCCTTTCGCTGCCAATACTTTTTTCAAGTTGTGGAAAATTTCAGCACCCATTTGGATGGCTTGTTTGAAAGTTTTCGCACCAACTGGCTGAATCATAAACTCTTGAATATCAACATTGTTGTCAGCGTGCTCACCACCGTTGATGATGTTCATCATAGGTAAAGGCATGCTGAATTGACCAGATGTTCCGTTTAAGTCAGCAATGTGTTCATATAAAGCAACACCTTTTTCAGCTGCCGCAGCTTTAGCCACTGCCAACGAAACAGCCAAAATAGCATTTGCACCTAATTTATCTTTGTTTTCAGTGCCGTCTAAATCGATCATTACTTTATCGATTTCTGCTTGATTTAAAGCATCTTTACCCGCTAATGCTGGCGCAATTAAGTCATTTACGTTAGCAACTGCTTTTAAAACACCTTTTCCTAAAAAACGCGCTTTGTCACCGTCACGTAATTCTAATGCTTCACGTGTACCGGTTGACGCACCCGATGGCGCTGCAGCACGACCAAACGCACCACTTTCTAAAGTTACATCAGCTTCAATTGTTGGGTTACCACGTGAGTCAATGATTTCACGTGCATGGATTTTCGCGATAGATGCCATGTTTTAAAGTCCTCTAATTTTTAATTTCGCAGGCGTTTTTTACCCTGCATTTAATTACTTTTTTTGTTTTTGACACTCAAATGCCGCAGCAACAAACCCTTTAAAAAGAGCATGTCCGTCGCGCGGTGTTGAGGTAAATTCAGGATGGAACTGAGCTGCGACATACCAAGGATGATCTGGCAACTCGATAACTTCCACCAATCTACGATCTGCAGACAAACCAGAAAAAACCAAACCGGCCTGTTCTAGCTTTTCAACATAATTGTTATTTACTTCATAACGATGACGATGGCGCTCATAAATTTCAGTTGAGCCATAAACTTCAGCTGCTTTAGAGCCAGCTTTAAGATGACATAGCTGGCTACCTAAACGCATGGTTCCACCTAAATCTGAATTGTCAGTGCGCGTTTCGACATCACCATCAGCATTAAGCCATTCGGTTATCAAACCGACAACTGGATGTGGTGTTTCAGGATCAAATTCCGTGCTATTTGCATTTTCAAGATTGGCTACATTACGGGCAAACTCGATCAGCGCCATTTGCATACCTAAACAAATTCCTAAGTATGGTACTTTGTTTTCACGGGCAAACTGAGCAGCTAACATTTTGCCATTTGTGCCACGTTCACCGAATCCACCCGGCACCAAAATAGCATCTAAATGACGTATTTTATCCACCCCTTTAGATTCGAGATCTTGAGAGTCGATGTATTCAATATTTACGGTAACGCGGTTTTTCAAACCGGCATGTTTTAATGCTTCATTCACTGATTTATAAGCATCAGCTAACTCAACATATTTACCGACCATACCGATAGTCACCTCACCCATAGGGTTAGACTCTTCGTACAACACCTGTTCCCATTCAACTAAATCAGCTTCTGGGCAATCAATATGGAAGCGTCGGGTAATCAATTCATCCAATCCCTGAGATTTTAACAATGCAGGAATACGGTAAATACTATCGACATCTTTTAATGAAATAACCGCTTTTTCTTCAACATTGGTAAACAGTGAGATTTTTTTACGTTCATTTGCCGGAATCGCATTTTCTGAGCGACAAATTAATATATCTGGCTGAATACCAATTGAGCGTAACTCTTTAACAGAGTGCTGTGTGGGCTTTGTTTTCACTTCACCTGAAGCTTTCATATAAGGCACTAGTGTCAAATGCATAAACATCGCATGCTCTCGACCTATTTCAGTACCTAACTGACGGATTGCTTCAAGGAACGGTTGGGATTCGATATCACCTACTGTGCCACCAATTTCAACCAGTGCTACATCAAAACCTTTAGCACCTTCCACTACTCGACGTTTAATTTCATTGGTGATATGAGGAATAACCTGAATGGTCGCCCCTAAATAGTCACCACGTCTTTCTCTGGCGATTACATCCTGATAAACCCGACCTTGCGTAAAGTTATTACCTTTAGTCATTTTGGTACGGATAAATCTTTCGTAATGCCCTAAATCAAGATCCGTTTCAGCACCATCTTCAGTCACGTAGACTTCACCGTGCTGAATTGGGCTCATGGTTCCCGGATCAACGTTAATATAAGGATCTAACTTCATTATCGTGACTTTTAAGCCACGCGCTTCAAGAATGGCGGCTAGTGAGGCAGCAGCAATCCCTTTACCAAGAGAGGATACAACCCCGCCGGTTACAAAAATATATCTTGTTGTCATGTGGAACCTGAAAAATAGAACGAAAGAATATAGACATTACAGACGGGACGGAAGTATAACAGACAGCAGGCAAACAAAACAAACTTAGTATTAAATAGTGCGCATTAAATTACCCTATAATACGCACCACTTAGCTTGAAGTGAGTTAAATTAAGTCTGTCTGCCGGCTTAAAACGGATAAAATCCCCTATAGTCCGACTTAAGCTAGAATGTTATTTCTATCTGTTGGTTGTTGCGCTGTGTAAAAATTAATTGCAACAATCTTGTTTCGGGATGAAATAACATTTGCTTTGGCTTCATTTCTTCCCCATTTAACAATACACGAGTGGGCAAATGGGTTATGTTGTGCACGGTTAATGTCAATTGTCGAGCTTTTGTTTGTGCCTGATATTGTGCTGAGCCAAATTCAGGTTTTAGGCTTATCGAAAGTTTGCGCTTATCCGATTGTGCAGAAAAGTTTAATTTTTCATAATTTCCCTGCTGTAAAGCTAAGCGGTTTTGGCCATCGTCTTCGTATAAATATCCACTCGCCGTTTTTACGCTTATATCGTGGTAATAATGCAGGGTTAACTGATCAGAGCTATAGTTAGCAGCGTTATTTACCACTTCAACCATAGGGACAAAAGAACCGGCTTTAACCAACAGAGGGATACTTTCTATATCAACCGGTATCGGCTGAGTTTTACCACCCAGTATTTTTCGCTCACTCCAATAATCAAACCAAACACCTGCTGGCACGGGCACGTTTTTATATCGAATGTCGGGCTCTGTTATAGGCGATACCAAAAATGCATCCCCCCACAGATAGGTATCTTTGACATCTAAATATTGCTCTGCGTTCTGCTCAGCAAAAAACAGAGGTCGCATCAAAGGCATACCTGTTGTGCTATTTTCGTGCATCAAGGTATAGTTGTAAGGCATCAATTGATAACGCAAATGCACAAAACGGCGTGCAATATCTTGTACTTTTTTAGAATGAAAGACTGGCTCGGGCGCTACATTTTCCTGCGCATGAGGCCGGTAAATAGGTTGAAAAACGCCATATTGTAGCCAACGCAGATATAACTCTGGGTCCCAATTATCGCCGGCAAAACCACCCAAATCTGAGTGGGTGTACGCTAAGCCCATAATACTCATTTGCAAACTTAATTCGACTTGTGGTTTTAAACCGCCCCATGAACGACTGACATCGCCCGTCCAAGGGATCATGCCATAGCGCTGTGAACCGGCAAAACCAGAACGCATTAAAATAAATGGCCTTTTGTTTGGGAAATCATTGATTTGATTTTGATACAACATTTTTGCCCATTGATGACCATAAGCATTATGCACTTCATCACCGGAGCCTCGAGCGTGGCGAATATCAGCCGGATGTACTTCCGGCTCACCAAGATCGCCCCACCAACCTGCGACGCCCTGCTTCATCAAATCTTTATATATTTGCCAAAACCAATGTTCGGCGTTTTTATCAAAAACGTCAATCAAGCCCGTGTTACCAAAATAAAAATCAAAGGTGTATGGCTGGTTTTGCTGGTTGGTCGCCAAGACATTGTTATCTACGGCTTCTTGCCATCGTTTAGAGGTTGTTAAAATAAAAGGCTCTGTAATTAGTACAGTATTGATACCTTGCTGTTTAAAGTTATTAATCATTTCTACTGGTTTTGGGAAAGCTGTCAAATCCCATTGCAAGTTCCCCATGTGGCCCTGTACATCTTTGCCAAACCAATACAAATCAAAAATAATCGCATCAAGTGGGAAATCCAATTTAGAAAAGAGGGAAACCGTTTTTTCTGCTTCCGCCTGAGTATGATAACCAAAACGAGATGCTAAATAGCCTAATGACCAACGCGGCAGCATAGGCTGAGTGCCGGTAACCGCAACGTAATTTTTCACAATGTCCGGGTATGTACTACCAGCAACGACATAATAAGCTTGCCGTCCACCAACCGCTTCAAATTGCAGCGTGTTTTTATCCGTTTTTCCTAAATCAATCCAACCTTTGGCGGCGTTATCGTATACGAGTATGTATTTTTGGCTAGAAAGTACAGCGGGCAGGCTGTAATTCATTTGTTCAGATTCAGTCGTGTAACCATAATGTGCGCGGTTATAGAGTGGTAATCTATGTCCTCTTCTATCCATCCCTAAAACTCTTTCGCCTGCCCCCAATAATTTCTCATCATCCGTTAATTTAAACGAAAGCAAGAAGTTATTCTCTTGTGCTGAAAACCCGTTTTGCTCTTCAACTAATAAGTTATCCTGATAAAAGTATTGCAGTTGAAAGGGTGATTTTTGAATGCGCACATTAAAATCAGCAGTCTTGTATAACAATTCATTGTCCGTTTCGGTGAGCAAAGCTGGCGATTTTTGCAAATTATCCGGCAAACTAAATGAAGGTTTATCAGCAGAAGGGGCAAGCCAAACAACTTCGACGACACTTGGGTTAATAAAGGACAATTGAAACTGCCCTTCATCTGTCACAACAGTCAAGCCCTGATCATTCACGATATGTTGTAAATATTCTTTGCACTGTGCACTCAAAGTACAAAAGACTAAACTCAGTAGTATTAAAAACCGCACTTTTCACCCCTGCGTAAAACGCCCAATATTAATGTTTACAAGGTTAAGGATAGGTTAAGTTTGAACAGTATGAGTCAAATCAAACGCAATATCTGTATTGATGTTGGCCTAATAGATTAAGAAAAGCTTAACGGAATGAAACGAATAAAAAACAGGAGCGGGTCTATCGCAATAACAACGTGCTAAAAGAGTAAATCAAAAAAGCCTGAGTAAATTGCTCAACTCAGGCTTTTAAATGCGTATTAGCTACAAAAAAGCTACATTACTTTTTCTTTGCTTTTTTATTTGGCAAATCAGTAATTGAACCTTCATAGATTTCAGAAGCTAAACCAACTGACTCATGCAAGGTTGGGTGAGCATGAATGGTTAATGCAATATCTTCTGCATCAGCACCCATTTCAATCGCTAGACAAACTTCGCCTAACAATTCACCCGCATTGCTACCAACCATAGCGCCGCCTAATAAACGATGATCATCTTTATTGAAAATCATTTTGGTGAAACCGTCTGTTGCATTTGATGCAATTGCACGACCAGAAGCTGCCCACGGGAAGACTGCAACTTCATAGTTTAAGCCTTGCTCTTTAGCTTCTTTTTCAGTTAAACCTGCCCATGCCACTTCAGGATCCGTGTATGCAATTGAAGGGATGACTTTTGGTTCAAAGTAATGTTTTTTACCGGCAATGACTTCTGCAGCAACATGTGCTTCGTGTACAGCTTTGTGTGCCAACATAGGTTGTCCAACCAAATCACCGATTGCGAAGATGTGCGGGACATTCGTACGTAATTGATTGTCGACATTAATAAAGCCACGATCAGTTACTTCAACGCCAGCTTTTTCTGCATCAAGCAATCCACCATTAGGTGCACGGCCCACAGCAACTAACACTGCATCATATTTAACAGGCTCAGAAGGTGCTTTCTTGCCTTCAAAACTGACATAGATACCATCTTCTTTCGCTTCAACCGCTGTTACTTTAGTTTCCAACATAATGTCGTTGAACTTTTTGCTGATTGACTTTGTGAAAGTTTTGATAATATCTTTATCGGCTGCTGGAATTAACTGATCCATAAATTCAACTACATCAATTTGTGCACCTAATGCACTGTAGACTGAACCCATTTCTAAACCAATAATACCACCGCCTAAAATTAACATTTTGCCTGGAATAAATGGCATTTCTAATGCGTCAGTTGAATCCCAGATACGCGCATCTTCATGCGGGATAAATGGCAATTTAACAGGACGAGAACCCGCCGCAATAATTGCGTTGTCAAAGTTAACCGTAGTAACAGAGCCATCTTCAGCTTCAACCGCTAAGCTATTTGCGCCAGTAAATTTACCGTAGCCATTTACCACTTTTACTTTACGCATTTTAGCCATGCCGTCTAAACCACCGGTTAATTGACCAATTACTTTATCTTTGTGGGCACGAAGTTTATCAATGTCGATTTCCGGCTTACCAAAGGTAACGCCTTCATGTTCCATATTTTGTGCATCCACTAAATGTTTTGAAACATGTAATAATGCTTTTGATGGAATACAACCCACATTTAAACAAACGCCACCTAAACTGCTATAACGCTCAACTAAGACAACTTCCAAGCCTAGATCGGCGGCACGAAAAGCGGCTGAATAACCGCCAGGGCCTGAACCTAATACCACGACCTGAGTTTTGATTTCATTACTCATATAAAACCCCAGTTTTTACTCTTGCAGAGCAAAGCTTTGGCTTTGCTCAAATTTGTCGATGAGAAGTTCAGCGCAACCTTATAGCACTAAACGACGAATGTCTGATAAATTAGCCGCTAAATCTACCGAGAACTTAGCACCCAATGCACCATCGATTACTCTGTGATCGTAAGATAAACTTAACGGACACATTAATTTTGGAACAAACTCACTACCATTCCACTTAGGTTTCATTTCAGCTTTTGACACACCTAAGATAGCAACTTCTGGCCAGTTAACGATTGGCGTAAATGCTGTACCACCAATACCACCTAAGCTAGAAATTGTGAAACAGCCACCCTGCATATCTGCAGACTTTAATTTGCCATCACGTGCTTTTTTGCTGATTTCAATCAACTCACGTGATAATTCTTCAATACCTTTTTTATCAACGTCTTTAATCACAGGTACAACCAAACCATTTGGTGTATCTACTGCGATACCAATGTTGATAAACTTCTTCAAGATCAGGTTTTCACCGTCTGACGATAGTGATGAATTAAAAGTTGGGAACTTAGCCAATGACTTCGCAGCTGCTTTCATCACAAACACAAGTGGGGTAATTTTCAATCCACTTTGAATTTTCGCATGATATGCATTCTGCTCTTTACGGAAAGCTTCTACATCTGTGATATCCGCTTCATCAAATTGCGTAACATGAGGAATAGTTACCCAGTTTCTATGTAAGTTTTTACCCGAAATTTTCTGGATACGGGATAACGGCTGCTCTTCAATTTCACCAAACTTGCTGAAATCAATTTTTGGCGCTGCCAATACTTCAAAACCACCATTATTCGAAGCGGCTGAAGCAGAAGATTTAGGTTTAGCCAGTTCTGCTTTCACCCAATTCTGTACATCTTCTTTTAAGATTCGGCCTTTGCGACCTGTGGCCGGAACCAAGGTTAAATCGACGCCGAATTCTCTTGCAATGCGGCGTACTGAAGGTGAAGCATGTACATTTTTACTTGGTTTAGCTGGCGCTACTGCTGCTGTCGGCTCTGGTTTTGCTGGCGCTTGAGCGGCTGGCGCAGGGCTCGCTGCGGCAGGAGCTGGTGCTGGAGCTGCATTTGCTTGAGCACTACCTTGAGTTTCGAGCAAAACAATTAAGCTGCCCTCCGAAACTTTATCACCGACTGCAACTTTAAGCGCTTTTACCGTACCTGAAAATGGTGCGGGTACATCCATAGTTGCTTTGTCAGTTTCTAACGTGATAAGACCATCTTCAGCGTTCACTTCGTCACCAACAGCCACTAGAAGCTCAATCACGTCAACGTCTGTATCACCGCCAATATCCGGTACTTTTACTTCTTTAACTTCTTTTGCACCTGACGCGGCAGGTGCTGCAGACGTTTCTGCAGGAACTGGCGTTTGAGCTGCGGGAGCTTGTGCAGGCGATGCATCGGCACCACCGGCCGTTTCTAAAATCAGTACTAAAGTGCCTTCTGACGCTTTATCACCGACTGAAATTTTTAATTCTTTCACTTTACCCGCAACTGGACATGGTACATCCATAGTTGCTTTATCGGTTTCTAAAGTGATTAAACCTTCTTCAGCTTCAACTGTGTCACCTTCAGCGACTAATACTTCAATAACTTCAACGTCAGTATCACCACCAATATCCGGTACTTTTACTTCAATAGTTGAGCTGCTCTCAGTTGCCGGAGCAGGTGTAGCAGCTTGTTCTGCCGCAGGTGCGGCAGACTCAGTTGATTCAGCAGTTTTTTGCTCTGCCGGTGCATCTGCACTGGCATCTTCCAAAGTGACAATCAGCGTACCTTCTGCAACCTTATCACCTACTGCAATTTTAATTTCTTTAACAGTTCCAGCAAACGGTGCTGGAATATCCATTGAAGCTTTATCACTTTCCACTGTAATCAGTGAGTCTTCTGCTTCAACACTGTCACCTGGTGCAACACAAAGTTCAATTACTTCAACTTCTTCACCGCCCACATCAGGGACTAAAACATCTTTAATTGCCATTGTTACTATCCCCTAATTAAGCGTAAAGTGGGTTAAGTTTTTCTGGATCAATATTGAATTTTGCAATCGCTTCAGAAACGACTTTCTTTTCAATCTCGCCACGTTTTGCCAACTCATACAAAGAAGCAACCACGATATAATGTTCGTTCACTTCAAAGTGAATTCTTAAGTTTTCACGGCTATCAGAGCGGCCAAAACCATCTGTCCCTAATACACGATATTCAGTTGGTACAAAACCACGGATTTGATCTGCATACTGCTTCATATAATCCGTTACAGCAATTGTTGGGCCTTTGCTATCTTTAAGCACTTGAGTTACATAAGGCACTTTTTCTTCTGCTTCAGGATGCAGCATGTTGAAGCGCTCACAATCTAAACCATCACGCGCTAACTCATTAAACGATGTTGCAGAATAAACATCCGCACTGATATTGTAATCTTCCGCTAGAATTTTAGCTGCAGATCTGGCGCGCTCTAAAATAACACCGGATGATAATAGGTTGACAGACGCTTTCGCTTTTTTCGCATCAACTGTCTCTAACTTGTAGATACCTTTTTTGATGCCTTCTTCCACACCTTCTGGCATCGGTAACTGAACATAGTTTTCGTTCATTACTGTCAAGTAGTAGAAAACATTTTCGTTATTATCGTACATACGCTTAATGCCGTCTTGTACAATAACTGCAATCTCATAACCATAGGTTGGATCGTACGTAATACAGTTTGGTACAGTACCAAAATGTAAATGCGAATGACCATCTTCGTGTTGCAGACCTTCACCATTAAGTGTTGTACGACCCGCAGTACCACCAATTAAGAAACCTCGAGCCTGTAAATCACCAGCGGCCCAAACTAAATCCCCTACCCGTTGGAAACCAAACATCGAGTAGTAGATATAGAAAGGAATCATAGGTAAATCTGAGTGCGAGTATGAAGTCGCAGCAGAAACCCAAGAAGCCATTGAACCTAATTCGTTAATACCTTCCTGTAGTACCTGACCTTTTTTATCTTCACGATAGTAAGCAACTTGATCCGCATCTTGTGGCGTATATTTTTGACCTTCATGCGCATAAATACCGACCTGACGGAATAAACCTTCCATACCAAAGGTACGTGCTTCGTCTGGAATAATAGGTACGATATTCTTGCCGATTTTTTTATCTTTTAATAAAGCGGTCAAAACACGGACAAAAGCCATAGTGGTTGAAATTTCACGACCTTTAGACCCATCTGTAGTCGCTTTAAATGCGTCTAATGCAGGCACTTCTAATTTAACAGATGAATTTTCACGACGCACCGGCATAGTGCCACCTAATGCTTCCCGGCGACTCATCATGTACTTGTATTCAGGACTATTTTCAGGGAATCGATAATAAGGTAAATTTTCTAACTCTTCATCTGATACAGGTACGTTAAAACGATCGCGCATATAACGAATCGCATCTAAATCCATTTTCTTAACACCGTGTGCGATGTTTTTACCTTCAGCCGCTTCACCCATACCATAGCCTTTTACGGTTTTAGCTAAGATAACTGAAGGGCGGCCTTTGGTTGCTTTCGCTTTAGCGTATGCCGCATAAACTTTAACCGGATCGTGACCACCACGGTTTAAGCGCCAGATATCATCATCTGACATATTGGCAACCATTTCTTTTAATTCAGGATATTTACCGAAGAAATGCTCACGTGTAAATGCACCACCTTTCGCTTTAAAGTTTTGGTATTCACCATCAACGGTTTCATCCATTAACTTTTGCATTAAGCCATTTACATCTTTTTGGAATAATGGATCCCAATAGCGCCCCCAAACGACTTTAGTCACATCCCAGCCTGCGCCGCGGAATGTACCTTCTAGTTCTTGGATGATTTTGCCGTTACCACGTACTGGACCATCCAAACGCTGCAAGTTACAGTTTACAACAAACACTAAATTGTCTAACTCTTCGCGTGAAGCAAGGCCGATTGCACCTAAAGATTCTGGCTCATCGATTTCACCGTCACCTAAATAACAATATACAGTTTGCTCAGAACAATCTTTTAACCCACGGTCAGTTAAATATTTTAAGAAGCGAGCCATGTAAATAGCTTGCATTGGACCTAAGCCCATAGAAACCGTAGGGAACTGCCAATAATCAGGCATTAACTTTGGATGAGGATAAGAAGATAGACCATCAGCGAAAGCTTCCTGACGGAAGTTGTCTAATTGCGCTTCAGTAAAACGGCCTTCTACAAAAGAACGAGCATAAATACCCGGAGAAATATGACCTTGGAAATAAACTAAATCACCACCGTCTTTTTCGTTCGGTGCACGGAAAAAGTGGTTAAAGCCCACATCATACAACATCGCAGAAGACTGGAAGCTAGAGATATGGCCCCCTAACTCTAAGTCTTTCTTAGACGCACGAACAACCATCATCATAGCGTTCCAGCGTATCACGGCTCGAATTCGAGCTTCCAATTCAGGATCACCCGGCATGGCAGGCTCCTGACCAGCAGGAATCGTGTTTTTGTACGCTGTAGTGGCATCAAATGGTAAGTGAGCACCATTACGGCGAGATGTTTCGATCATCTGCTCAATTAAATAATGCGCTCTTTCTGGGCCTTCATTTTCAAGTACAGATTCAATCGAATCAATCCAATCATGTGTTTCGATTGGATCTACATCGTGATTAAGGACGTCAGACATATTGTTTTCCTTTATCGTTAGGCCGGCAAAGGGTTAATCTAACCTCTGCTCATCTTAGCCAATCTAGTGTTTTAGTTCTTTTTGCACGCGACGCATAGCGCGCTGCAATCGGTTTTCTTCTTGCCCTAATTGAAGTAACGACTCTTCAATAAATGACAAATGATGATGAGACGCTAACCGTGCTGCTTCTGGATCACGGGCTAGAATCGCCACCATCAATGAATCTCTGTGTTTATCCAAACTTTCTAGTATTTCGGGTTTGGTCGATAAAATCTCTATATTCTGTGCAATATTCTTTTTAATTAAAACAGCCATCCCCTGTACCAAATGCACAATCACTAAATTGTGTGATGCTTCAGCTATGGCGAGGTAAAAGTCATATAGAGATTCAACCTGGTCGGAGATTTTGGATTGACCTTGCTTTTGCGTCAACTCAAAACCTTCTTTTATTTGTTTAAAATCAGCTTCTGTACCTCTTAACGCGGCATAATATGCAGAAATACCTTCTAAAGCATGGCGAAACTCTAATAAATCAAACTGTGTTTCAGGGTTTGACGAAATAAGTTGAAAAAGCGGATCGGCCAACGCGCTTTGTAATTGGTTGTGCACGTACGTGCCCCCACCTTGTCGACGATAAACCAAACCTTTAGCTTCTAGCTTCTGAATGGCTTCTCGTAACGATGGTCTTGAGACATCAAATTGTTTGGCTAACTCACGCTCAGGCGGTAGCTTTTGGCCCGGTAATAAGCTACCTTCCAAAATCATAGTTTCCAATTGTTGTAAGATAGCATCCGCTAATTTTGGTTGACGTATTTTTTGATAACTCATTATTTTTCACAAAGGATAATTGGTAATACCAATTTATGGGCAAATACCATATCAGAAGGGGCCAGCTGTGTAAATCAATGTGTACTATTTTTGTAGTTTATATATACAGGTGTGACCTGTTTGGGAGGCTCTATTTTCTTGCATGTTTCATTACACCATCCCAATCTGCAGGTAGATTTTCTTGGCGCAGCTGATCAATTCGCTTGAGATATAATTGATAAACCTGAATGCTTAGCAACTTTTGCTCAAGCAATTGACTAAACATCTTAGTTGCTTTGTCCCAATCACGTTTAAAATAAGCATCAATACCTTCTTGATGAAGCGTTAAAAATTGTTCATGCAGTGAGCTTAAATCTTGCTGTATCCCAATCGGTTCATAAATGTTAACAGCGTTATCTTTGCCAACAACCTTAACTTTATCGATATGCCGAAAAGCAATGTTTGAGCAGCGCTCCATTGTAGTATCCGAAACTAATATGCTCACACCATAAAATTTAGTCAGGCCCTCTAAGCGGGAACCCAAGTTTACCGAGTCACCTAATACGGTATAAGAGCGACGATATACAGATCCCATATCTCCTACATTCATAGGTCCAGTTGAAATGCCAGTGCCTGTTTTAATTGCGGGCCAACCTTTCGCTTGAAATTCTACGCTTAAACTATCTGTTTCAGCTTGCATAATTAACGCAGTATGAACTGCATTTTCAGCATGCTTATCATCATCTAAAGGCGCATTCCAAAAGGCCATCACCATATCACCTACATATTTATCTATGGTGCCACGGTGATCGAAAATGACTTTGGTGACGACAGAGAAATATCGATTTAAATACTCGCTTAACTCTTCAGGCGTAAACTGCTCAGAAATACTGGTAAAACTTCTTACATCGGTAAATAGCACTGTCATATCTCGCTTTTCACTTTTCAGTTCAAGCTCTTTGCCTGCCTTCATCAGTTTGTCTAAATACGCAGGTGGCACATATTGGCCAAACATGTTCTTTATCTGTTTTCGATTGCTTGCTTCATTAAAATAGCCCGTTGTACTGTAATAAATAGCATGCGTCAGAATCAGTAGAATCAGGATCAAATAAGGTAAGCTCACATTGTACTGACTCCATAAATACCAGTTTAATGCAATATGTGCAGCCAGCATGACCCCCGCAAACATCACGATCACAGTGGGCCCTTGCCGAGGTATTACGATAGCCAGCAATATGCCTGTTAATATAACTAAAATCAAAGAAATGGCTTCAGTTTCACCCGGTTGAAATGGCATATATTCGGGGTGTAATAATGACTCAAATACATTGGCATGTACTTCAACCCCAGGGTATTGGTTGCCCACTGGGGTTGCTCTAAGATCGGCTAGACCAACCGCTGATGTGCCAACAAAGACAACTGTGCCAGCCAACTCTTCCATCCCAACCCGACCTGTCATGACATCGGTCGCTGAATAATAAGGGAAACTCCCTTGCTTGCCTTTGTAGGGTATCAGTATCTGGCCATACTCATCTGTTTCTATCCAAGTATCAGCTATCTTAACTGCCTGAAACATTTCAATACTGCCCTGGCGGTAGACTCGTGTTTCAATTTCGTCTGATAAGGTATATATACGTGCAGTCTCTAATGCCAACGAAGGATACAGCTTGTCTTGATAACGAGCGACCAAAGCCGCTTTTCTGATAAACCCATCTTGTTCGCCAATTGCATTAATAAAGCCTCCACCCGAGGCTGAAGATTGTAAAGATTGAATATTCGCAATAACCGCCTGAAATTGGCGTACATATGCCTTGCTATTTTCTGTGGGTTGCCAAATAAGAGGCGATTCAGGTAGGTGACCAATAGCCAACTGAGCTTCATCATGCATTAAAAAACCTAACACAACCTCGGCATCTTGCAAACTGTTGGCAAGCCGGATATCAGCGTCTACTTGGGTTTTGACTTGCTGTAAATAATGAGCAACTGGTTCATCCATGTCTGGCAACTGCTGACTAAGCTGCGCAATTAGATTTTCTTCAGGCTCAGCAAAAAATATATCAAACGCCGCGACGATGACGCCTGCGGCCATTAATGTATCAACCAATTCAGCTAGTTTAGCGCGCGACCAAGGGAAACGACCTTGCTCACGCATACTTTTTTCATCGATATCAATAATAACAACCCGCTCTGCCACTTTACGTGGAACCGCGGGCAATGTCGCGTTTAAACGAATGTCGTACAATATACCTTCTAATCGATTAAGTGTATTTTGCACCCCACTTAGCTGTGAATAAGGCAAAACAACAAAGATTGCTGTTAACAACATGCCCATCACAAAATCTTGAGAAAATACCCTTTTTAACATTATGTCTTGTTATTACTATTGTTCGATACCATCTTCCCAGAATCCGTATTTGAATATGATCAAGTTCTTATCTTGTAAGGTTGAGTCACAATAGCCTGTCACTATAACCTCTTGATCATTTAACAAGGTCATGGCATTGAACGTTTCATTATTACTGCAACCACTGGCTTCAAAGTAGCCATTATTGTTAAAGAACGAATCTAATAAACCACTTGGTTTAATCCGCGCCAGTAGCCCTTCTCGACCCGCTAAGCTTTCTCCATAGCCAGCAATTATAAGCTCTTGATTACTATCCAGCAGCGCATCATAAGCATACGAGTTTTGCGCAGCACTAGACAGTGTATAAATCGCTTTTCCGTCACCTGAAAAACTGGTTATCGCTGAACCTGTATTATCATACTTCATGACAGATACCTGATTCACCAAACCTGAAACATTACCCACAACAATCAAGTTGTCGCTGCTATCCAGCAGAATTTTGCTCGCAGAATCATTGTTTGCAAGCAGCATATCTACTACCAGAGTACCACTGGCAGCAAATGTAGCATCTAACAATCCAGCTGGCGTATATTTATGTATCAAGTGATCTTTATCGATAAATGTGTAAGCACCTGCGGCAAAAATAGCGCCATTTGAATCAATGGCAACACTCAAATATTCATCAGTATCTTCACCTTCTATGTAACCATAGTTTGTGAATTCAGCAATTGCTGCATCATAACTATCATCGTCGGTATCTAAGCTGCCGTCTGGATTAACGCGCATGATAAATGATTTCGTCGTACTACCATTTTCAGTGCGACCGACAGCCACAACTTTTTCATTTGCATCTAATACCGCGGATTCGAGATAAACATCATCGCTGCCACTAAAATCGGTTGTTGACATAAACCCAACACCCGCAAAGCTGGTATCCAACTCGCCGTCAGCTGTAGTACGGGCAATAAATCCTTCTACATCCCCAACGGGGTTTTCAATATAACCAAACAGCAAGACTTTACCATCACTTTGTTCAAGCATTCCGGTTACGGTTTGTCCAAACGTAAAGGATAATTGGCGATAACCATTATAACCAAATGCACTATCTAGAGTGCCACCTGTTAAATAACGGCTTAAAACCAAGCTATCGTAACTACCATCGTTGACTCGCGACGCTAGCAATATTTTGCCGGCGTGGGTACTATTTTTCAGCTCTAAAACAGTAACCCCTTCATCAACTGAATTTGATGATGTTTTATTAATAACTCTTTTTCCGTTGGTCGAGAACTCGTCATACAATTCTCCCGCATCATCATTACCGCCTTCAATCGCCATCATGATAACCTTGCTGTCACCTACATCATCTTTGTAGCCCGCGACCCAAGCCGTATCATTGCTGTCAACAGATAAAGTGTGTGCGTAACTTGGATCTGAATTAAAGGCTGTTTTTATATAACCTGAACCACTTGCATAGGTGGTATCTAGCACTGCAGTAAGTGAATTTAAGCGTGCAGCAAACATTTTATAATTGCCGTCGTATAAATAACCTGACGCGTAGATATTTGGGCTAGCATATTCGATGCCTGTAATTTGCGAATAGCCAGTGCCACTGCCCGCATCACCATCAAAATCATACAGCGCCATTCCATCTGCATCAACTGTGCTTACCAGAGCCCCTGAATTGTCAACTGCAATGATGGCGGCTTCTTTTTGCCCATTGGCCAGTAGGGTATAGCCACCGGCAAAAGCGGTGAAATTAGATTCCGTTTTACCGCCTATTGCTAACATCACGTCATCTCGCCCTTGTGATTCGATATCGATTATCACTGGGTTACCATTATTAAATGTCGCTATATCGAGTCCATCTTTATCAATATGTTTGAAAAATACATCTTTATCTCCGGCTGCGGATACCAGCGAGCCTGTAATGATTTTTTTATCGCCATCAATTTTGGCAATTGCAGTTGCTTCGTCATCTAATGACAATCCACCAATATCAATGTACATCGGAGATGCGGTATCAATCACCAACGAAGCATCCAACTCAATCATCATCATGTCATCGGTTGTTGTGCGTTTTCTACCCACTGCAAAGAAGTTAGAACCATCATAAACCATATCATTGACGGATAGATCTGAATTTTCATTTGTGCAGGAAACGCCATTAATACCATTATCAGTTTGCAATTCACCGTTACCATTGATCTCAATGAAACAAATTTCTGTGTGCTGACCATCAAACCGATTGATGGCTAAATAATACTTACCGCCCTTTTCAGCAATGGCTTTAGCCTCTTCATCAGCACCAAGATCAATCACCAGTTCACCCGCATTGCCAAACCCACTATCCACTGATCCATTTTTGTGATAGGCATACATGTAAATATCACGGTCATAATTCTCTACCGAGCCGACAAAATAAATTTTATCGCCATCTCTAATTGAATCGTAAACTATGGAATCTGTATTTTCACCCGTCAGCTCTATACCCTGAGTACCAGAGGTACCAAAAGTGGCTCTTTGCACCGGAATTTGTGGCTCTAATACATCCGTAATATTCACGGTTATGGTCGCGACATCAGACATACTCGGAGAGCCATTATCGGTTGCATCGATAGACAATGAATGAACTGTCTGTAGTTCAAAGTTAAATGGCGTTGCACCATTGACGGTAATTTCGCCCGTTGTGCTGTTGATATTAAACAAGCCGGTATCACCACCAATTAAACTGTAAGTTATGGCATTGTTTTCTAGATCGCTTGCGTTAACATTGCCAACTGATACGCCATTATTCGCATCTTCTGCTATCGAGAAAGTCGCATCGTTGAAGTTAGGTGCATCATTGATTGGGTTGATGGTTAAAGAAACCGTAGCCTGCGCTGTACCACCATTTCCATCAGAAATTTGATAAGTGAAACTATCATTACCAAAGACGTTGGCATTAGGTGTATAGACAAACGAACCGTCTGCATTCAAAGACAAGATGCCGTTTGAGACATTGACAAGCGGAGTTGTATTAACCGTTAATGTATCACCATCTAAATCACTGTCATTATCTAACAAGTCATTGGCTGATGCGGCTTGTACTGATAAAACAACATCTTCATCCAGTGTGTATGCATTGGCAATGGCACTTGGCGCATCATTGATAGGATTAACATTAATGACAACGGCTGCCTGATGTGAACCCCCATTCCCATCTAGGACCTGATAACTGAATGAATCGACTCCACTAAAGTTAGCATCCGGCGTATAGGTAAACAGACCATTTGCCGAAAGTGTCAGACTGCCACTCGCAACATCGACAATCGGCGTTGTATTAACCGTTAATGTATCATTGTCCACATCACTGTCATTGGCTAGTAATGATGTTGCCGCGTTTAAGACCAAATCTTCATCTATAGAATAAGTATCCCCATTGGCAACCGGTGTATCATTAATCGCATTAACCGTCACATTAACCTGCGCATTCGCGGTCCCTTGATTACCATCTGAAATACTATAGCTAATAATATCACTGCCGTTAAAGTTAGGGCTTGGAGAGTATTGTAACTGGCCGCTGACAATGCTAACGCTGCCGCTGGTTGCCGAAGCACTGCTAATACTAATCACATCACCATCCACATCAGAATCATTGCCCAGCACATCAATATTGATACTACTGTCTTCATCTAATGAAATCGTATCATTCACCGCAACTGGCGCATCATTTACTGCGTTAATGGTTAATGCAACTGTCGAGTTCGCTGTGCCGCTATTACCATCAGATATGGTGTAACTTAAGCTATCCGTACCATTAAAATCGACAGGCGGTGTGTATTGCAATTGGTTATTGACCACAATCACATTGCCACTTGTGGCATTTGCACTGGTTATCGTTAATGTATCACCATCAATATCGGTGTCATTTGCTAATACATCGATATTGACAGTGGCATCCTCATCCAGTGCTAAGACATCGCTATTCGCCACCGGTGCATCATTGACAGGATTGATAGTGACATCAACTGAACCATTTGCAGTACCACCATTACTATCAGAGATTACATAACTAATGGTGTCATTGCCGTTGAAATTGACGGTTGGAAGATAAGTAATTTTGTTGTTTACAATCGAAACACTGCCACTGCTCGCATTAACAGAGGTCAATGACAATACATCGCCATCTACATCGGTATCGTTCAATATGGCATCAATAATAATAGATGTATCTTCATCACCTGCCGCGCTATCAACGACTGCAACCGGATTATCATTAATAGGATTAATACTGATAGTAACCGTTCCATTCGCAGTGGCCCCATTACCATCGGTGATACTATAGCTAATACTATCGACGGCGTTGGAGTTTAACGCAGGTGTGAATTGTAATTGATTGCCAGAAATGACAACTGTACCTATTGATGCACTCGCAGTGCTTATACTTAGGCTATCACCATCGATATCAGTGTCATTTGCCAAGGCGTCAATAATTAATAGTGTATCTTCATCGGTTGATACCGTATCGGCAGTGGCAACTGGATTATCGTTCACCGCATTAATCGTGACTCCAACCGTGCTGTTTGCCGTTCCGCCGTTACCATCTGAAATTGAATAGGTCAGTGTATCCGCACCGACAAAGTTCAAATTCGGCGTATAAACCAGTTGGTTATTGACAATACTGACCGAACCATTACTGGCCCCTGCACTAACTATGGTTAATGCATCTCCGTCAATATCTGTGTCATTTGAGATAGCATCAATATTAATGACAGAATCTTCATTTGTGGTTACGGCATCGGTATTCGCTAGCGGGTTGTCGTTCACTGCATTGATTGTCATCGCAACTGACGAATTTGCACTGCCGCCATTACCATCTGAAATGCTGTAACTTATTGAGTCAGTACCAAACTGGTTGCTTACTGGTGTATACAACAATTGATTATCGACTATCGCAACATTTCCACTTACGGCACTTGCTGAGCTAATACTTATACTGTCACCATCAATATCAAAATCATTACTCAGTACATCTAAACTAATGGCTGTATCTTCAGCGGTCGCGAAAGTATCCGGCGTTGCATTTGGGTTATCATTCACAGCATCTATGATTAAATTTACAAGGCTAGAATCTGCGCCACCATTACCATCTGAGATACTGTAATTAATTGTCACACTGCCAATTACATTTGCCAAAGGTGTATATACCAGTTGACCATTGTCAATAATCACATTACCCGTACTCGCTGTCGCACTGGTAATTGTCAGCGTATCGCCATCTACATCTAAATCGTTAGACAATACATCTATTGTAATAGATGTATCTTCGAGCGTATTCACAGCATCTGAAACAGCAACCGGACTATCATTTAAAGCATTAATATTGACCGTCAGGTTTCCGTTAACAGCGCCACCATTTCCATCTTCAACAGTATATGTGACAACTGTTGGGGTCGTGCTGTCAGCTGCCGGGATAAACCGCACTTGGTTGCTGACGATACTGGCAACGCCTGTTGAACTGCTGACACTTGCAAGGGTTAAGCTATCCCCATCTACATCTGAGTCATTACTCAATACATTAACCGTAATTGCCGTATCTTCATTGGTTGTGACCGATTCATCCAATACCACAGGCACATCATTCAGCGCGTTAACAGTGATATTTACACTGCCACTGGCACTACCGCCATTCCCGTCAGAAATGTCATAACTGATAGTAACGGCGCTGCTATCATTTAAAACAGGAGTAAAGTCTAATTTATTATCAACAATACTTAATGTACCGCTAGAGCTGGTTGCTGTGGTAATGGTCAGCGCATCGTTTTCAACATCCGTATCGTTAGCAAGCACATCTATGGTAATTTGTGTATCTTCATCGACTGATACTGTATCTAACACAGCTACGGGATGATCATTTACAGGGTTAATGGTCAGATTGACGGTTGCTGTATCTGTACCGCCACTACCATCTGAGATTGTGTAATTAATGGTTGCACTGCCATTTGAATTTGCAACTGGCGTATAACTGATTTTATTGGCCGCAATGGTAGCTGTACCTGTACTTGCCGAGGCCGAAACTATCACTAAACTATTGCCGTCTGCATCTGTGTCGTTTGCCAAGACATCAATAAGCGTGACGGTATCTTCGTTTAAAGCTAAATTATCATCATTAGCGACTGGGTTATCATTTACTCCCCCTACATCAATGTCTACCGTGCTGTTTGCACTACCACCATTGCCATCAGAAATACTGTAATTAAGGGTGACAAGGCCTGTAGCGTTAAGCGCTGGCGTATATTCAATTTTGTTGTTTACAATATTGGCTGTACCCAATGAAGCATCCACACTGGCAATAGATAAACTATCACCATCAACGTCAGAGTCGTTGGCCAAAACATCTATGATGATTTGCGTATCTTCTGCTGTTGTTACATTATCGCTGGTTGCAATGGGTAGATCATTGACCGCATTCACCGTCAAATTGACTGTGGCCGAATCTGTGCCTGAGTTGCCATCATCTATCGTGTAATTAATCGTGATTGAACCGTTAAAATCTAGCTCTGGCGTAATCTCCAACTGGTTATTATTGATAATAACAGTTGCATTATTGGCAGTCGCTTGCGTTATATTCAAACTATCGCCATCAGGATCACTATCATTGGCCAGCACATCTAGCGTAACAGCCTGATCTTCATTAATCGTAGCACTATCATCTTGTGCGATAGGCATGTCGTTCACACTGCCAATAGTTACGGTCAATACCGCGCTGGCGGAACTGCCTTGACCATCTTCAATGGTATAATCAATGGAGGCGCTACCATTTATATTGTTTGGTGGTATAAATTGGATTTGATTATTGACAATATTAACAGTGCCAATTGATGCTGTAACTTCTGTAATGGTTAATGCATCACCATCGGCATCCGAATCATTTGCAATGACATCAATTATTTTTGTCACATCTTCACTGGTCGAGCTACTATCGTCTACTGCAACTGGCGCATCATTGACCGCATTAATTGTGATATCGACCTCTGCACTCGCTGTCGCACCACCGGCATCTTGCACGATATAACTTAAATTAACAGGACCGTTAAAATTAACTTGTGGAACAAACTCTAGTTTATTATTCACAATAGAAGCAGAGCCGGACGAAGCAGAAACGCTGGTTATCGTTAGTGCGTCACCTTCAACATCCGAATCGTTCGCTAAAACATCGATTGTAATGTTGTTGTCTTCATCTATCGACACGCTATCCGCAACCGCTATTGGCGCATCATTCACCGGTGTTACCGTGACGTCAAGCTGTGCACTCGCGATCGCACCACTTGCATCAACTAATGTATAATTGACAGTAAATACACCGTTTAAATTTGTGGAAGGTTCAAACTGAATCTGGTTACTGTTAATACTCGCAATTCCTGAGCTGGCATTGACACTTTGTAAGCTAAGTGTTTCGTTTTCGACATCGGTATCATTGGCCAGCACATCAAACAATAACAAGCCATCTTCTGCCATGCTCGCAACGTCATTTACACCGACAGGTGCATCATTCACCGCTGTTATTGTCAAAGCCACAGTTCCATTTGCTGTGCCGCCATTACCATCTGAAATACTGTAAGTAATGGTATCTGTACCAAAGAAGTTCGCATTAGCTTGATATTGCAGATTTCCTGCAACAATACTAACGCTGCCTGAAGCGGCACTGGCTGCGGTAATGGCAAGCGTATCACCATCAATATCAGTATCATTTACCAATACATCAATAACAGCTAACGTATCTTCAGCAACCGTTGCATTGTCCTGATTAGCGATAGGCGCATCATTTATCGCATTAACCGTTACAGTGACGCTTGCGGTTGCGCTTCCACCTTCTCCATCTTCTACGGTATAACTCAGCGAATCTGTACCATTGAAATTACTAAGCGGTTGATAGCTGATCTGGTTGTTAACTATGCTAACACTGCCCGATACAGCAGACACACTGGTCAAAATAAGTGTTGTAGTTTCTACGTCAGAATCATTTAACAATACATCTAAACTTGCATTAACATCTTCATCTGTTGCAAATGTATCATTTTGCGCAACAGGAATATCATTTATGGCATTTACGACAACAGTAACTGTGCTGCTTGCCGTACCACCGTTTCCATCATCAATACTATAGCTTATTTGCTCGGTACCATTAAAGTTGGTTGCCGGCTGATAAACAAGCTGGCCAGAACTGATACTGACTGCACCACTGCTCACCGTTGCACTACTAATTGACAAATCATCATTATCGGCGTCCGTGTCATTGGCCAGAACGGAAATCGTAACAACTGTATCTTCGTCTGTAATAGCACTATCTGGCAGCGCAATAGGTTGATCATTAACCGCGTTAATCACGACATTGACAAGCGCACTGGCAGAACCACCGTTACCGTCTTCAATATTATAGCTGATGGTATCAGTACCAGAGTCATTTGCAGCAGGCAGATAAGTAATGATGCCATCTAAAAAGGTAACCGTACCTTTAGTCGCTGAAGCAGAAACTAAGCTAAGTCCATCGCCATCGGGGTCGGAATCATTTGCCAATACATCAAGACTATTTTCAGTATCCTCATTGGTTGTCAAGGTATCATCTAACGCAACCGGCAGATCATTGATAGAAACGACTGTCACATCGACATTTTGCGTAGCACTACCACCTTGACCATCAGAGATAGCATAAGTCAATGTTGTCGTGCCATGAAAATCAGCTTGCGGGGTATATAGCAAGGTATTCCCTTGAATCACGACATTTCCATCAACGGCAGTCGCAGAGGTAATGGTTAAACTATCACCATCAATATCTGTATCATTATTTAAGACGTCAATGGTGATACTGACATCTTCATTTGTAGTGACGCTATCTGCCTGAGCAACAGGCACATCATTAATTGCGTTTACTGAGATATTCACAGTCGCCGATGCAAATCCGCCTTCGCCATCCGTAATTGAGTAAAAAATACTATCACTGCCAAAATAATTGACTGGTGCAGTGTAGACGAGTTGCTCGTTTAAAATAACAACACTGCCTTGATTAGCTGAAGCAAACGACAGGCTCAAATTATCACCGTCCACATCAGAATCATTTACCAATACGTCAATGGTTAAAGAGCTGTCTTCATCCAAGGTAACACTTTCACCTACGGCTACGGGTATGTCATTTAACGCATTAATATTCAAACTAACGGTTGCGCTACTCTGCTGAATACCATCAGATATCGTATAATTTATGCTATCCGTACCATTAAAATTAGCTGCTGTCTGATACAACAACTGATTATTGACAATGCTTACCTCTCCGTTAGTGGCTGATGCGGCAACAATCGTCAACACATCACCATCTAAATCTGAGTCATTGGCTAGAGCATCTATCGTAATTTGTGTATCTTCATTCAAGCTAGCGATATCATTATTGGCAATAGGTGAATCATTCACAGCAAAAATAACAATACTCACAACGCTATTACTCACCCCTCCATTACCATCAGAGATTGAATAATTTACTGTTTTTGTACCAAAGCTATTTAACGAAGGGGTAAAATGAAGCTGATTATCGACTATACTGACCGTTCCAGAAGCGCTGCTGGCTGTTGCAATTGACAAAGCATCCCCATCCACGTCAGTATCGTTCGCAAGCACATCAATAATCACTAAAGTATCTTCGTTTGTGGTTGCACTGTCGGCGACTGCGATTGGGTTATCATTGAGCGGATTGACTGTTATATTTAATACACCCGTAGCCGTACCGCTGTTACCATCAGTCACAGTGTAATCAATCACAACATTGCCGGTTGCATTGTTTGCCGGAATAAATTTAATCTGGTTACTGACTATACTGACAGAGCCAGAACTGGCTGTAACAGCGCTAATGGTTAACGTGTCACCATCACTGTCTGTGTCATTCGATAAGACATTGACTGTGACGCTTTTTTCTTCGTCAGTTGTTGCATTGTCATCATTTACAACGGGTAGATCATTCACTGAATTAACAGTTAGCGTCGCTTGACCAGAGCTTAAACCACCCTGTCCATCCTCTACACTGTAATTTATCAATACCGTGCCGAAATAATTCGCCTGCGGGCTATATGCCAGCATATTATTGACAATATTGACTGTGCCCACATCAGCACTGGCTGCGCTAATGGTTAATACATCATTTTCTGCATCACTATCATTGGCCAATACATCCAGTGTGATATCACTGTCTTCATCTATTTGGGCAACATCATCTACCACTACCGGTGCGTCATTGACCGGATTCACTGTCACTGTCACTGTGCTCGATGACATGCCGCCGCTGCCATCTTCAATATCATAGTTTAATGTCACTGTGCCGCTAAAATTAGCCTGCGATACATAACGTACCTTATTCGCCGTGATGCTCGCGCTTCCTTCTGAGGCAACCACATTGGTCACAACTAATGTATCCCCATCTGCATCGGTATCATTGGCTAATACATCTATTGTGATGCTGCTATCTTCATTTATGGATATCGCATCTGCATTTGCAATCGGCGCATCATTTTGACTACCAACATTAACATTAACTGTCGC
Source organism: Catenovulum sediminis (assembly GCF_007289895.1). Lineage (GTDB taxonomy): Bacteria > Pseudomonadota > Gammaproteobacteria > Enterobacterales > Alteromonadaceae > Catenovulum > Catenovulum sediminis. The sequence continues at coordinate 437,843 of NZ_CP041660.1, forward strand.
GCTGGCACTGCCTCCTTGACCATCCGTGATATCGTAAGATATCACCGCAAGCCCGGTCATATCTAACGCAGGGGTATATTCTAGTTTGTTGTTAACAATAACAACTGTACCTATCGCTGCCGTCGCACTTTCGATACTTAGCGTATCCCCATCAACGTCACTGTCATTGGCCAGCACATTTATCGTTATCTGCGTATCTTCAGCCGTTGTTACACTGTCTGCGACACTGACGGGCTGGTCATTGACCGCGACTATCGTTAACTCTAATGTCGCGCTAGCATTACCGCCGTTGCCATCTGTCAGTTGATAATCAATGGCTATCTCTCCATGAAAATCTTGTACCGGAACAATCGATAACTGGTTATTAACAATACTGACAGTCGCTTCTTCTGTATTCGATGTGGCGGATACCAAGGTTAACGTATCGCCGTCACTGTCACTATCATTGTTTAATACATCCACCATCACGGTAACATCTTCATTTGTCGTCGCGCTATCGTCTAGTGCAACGGGTAAGTCATTGGTACTCCCCACATCAACCGTTACTTGTGCTGAGGCGGTCAAACCAGCTTCATCTTCAATTGTGTAGTCTATTGTGGCCGTTCCAAAAAAGTTTGACGCCGGTACAAATAATACTTTGTTACCTTCAATACTGGCTGTGCCTATTGAAGGTGATACTGATTTCAACGATAAAGTATCGCCATCTATGTCAAGATCATTTGTTATCACATCAATTTGAATTGAAGTATCTTCAGAGGTTGAAGCTGAATCATTAACCGCGACTGGGCTATCATTGACTGGCGTGACGGTTACCTGAACACTGCCGGTTGCTGTTTGTCCCATCACATCGGCGATACTGTAGGCCAGTGTTACAACACCATAAAAATCACTTTGCGGGGTAAAATCCACTTTACCCTGATTAATAACCGCATTGCCTGAAGGTGCTGAGACACTGGTTAACGTCAATTCATCACCATCTATATCAGTATCATTTGCCAATACATCAATCGAAACCTGGGTATCTTCTGCGGTTGTAATCGTATCTAAATTAGCAACTGGCAAATGATTAACATTACCAATAAGAATGACAATATTTGCAGAAGCGCTGGCACCATTTGCATCAGATATTGTGTAACTTGCCGTAACAGAACCACCGCCATTTAGTACAGGTGTGTACAGCAATTGCCCTTGGTCAATTGCAATGCTGCCTTCACTCACACTTGCGTTGGATATGGTTAAGGTATCACCATCCTCATCACTATCATTGGCCAATACGTCGATATAAATAGGCGTATCTTCATCCGTTGATGCATTATCATCTAATGCCATTGGCACATCATTGACGGATAACACGGTGACATCTACAACGTCACTGACACTGCCACCATTGCCATCTGAAACGGTATAATTAACCGTGGTCGTACCGTAAAAATTAGCAACGGGTTGAAACGCTATTTTTCCAGCTGAAATACTTGCACTGCCATTTTCTGCTGATACCGAAGAAAGCGTTAATGCATCCCCATCAGCATCTGTATCATTCGCCAATACATCAATTGTGATGCTTTGATCTTCATTAATGATGATAGACTCTGGCATAGTCACAGGTAGATCATTCACTGAATTAACAGTTAGCGTTGCTTGACCAGAGCTTAAACCACCCTGCCCATCCTCTACACTGTAATTTATCAATACCGTGCCGAAATAATTCGCCTGCGGGCTATATGCCAGCATGTTATTGACAATATTGACTGTACCCACATCTGCACTGGCTGAACTAATGGTTAATACATCATTTTCTGCATCACTATCATTGGCCAATACATCCAGTGTGATATCACTGTCTTCATCTATTTGGGCAACATCATCTACCACTACCGGTGCGTCATTGACCGGATTCACTGTCACTGTCACTGTGCTCGATGACATGCCGCCGCTGCCATCTTCAATATCATAGTTTAATGTCACTGTGCCGCTAAAATTAGCCTGCGATACATAACGTACCTTATTCGCCGTGATGCTCGCGCTTCCTTCTGAGGCAACCACATTGGTCACAACTAATGTATCCCCATCTGCATCGGTATCATTGGCTAATACATCTATTGTGATGCTGCTATCTTCATTTATGGATATCGCATCTGCATTTGCAATCGGCGCATCATTTTGACTACCAACATTAACATTAACTGTCGCGCTGGCACTGCCTCCTTGACCATCCGTGATATCGTAAGATATCACCGCAAGCCCGGTCATATCTAACGCAGGGGTATATTCTAGTTTGTTGTTAACAATAACAACTGTACCTATCGCTGCCGTCGCACTTTCGATACTTAGCGTATCCCCATCAACGTCACTGTCATTGGCCAGCACATTTATCGTTATCTGCGTATCTTCAGCCGTTGTTACACTGTCTGCTACACTGACGGGCTGGTCATTGACCGCGACTATCGTTAACTCTAATGTCGCGCTAGCATTGCCGCCGTTGCCATCTGTCAGTTGATAGTCAATGGCTATCTCTCCATGAAAATCTTGTACCGGAACAATCGATAACTGGTTATTAACAATACTGACAGCCGCTTCTTCTGTATTCGATGTTGCTGATACTAGGGTTAACGTATCGCCGTCACTGTCACTGTCATTGTTTAATACATCCACCATCACGGTGACATCTTCATTTGTCGTCGCGCTATCGTCTAGTGCAACGGGTAAGTCATTGGTACTCCCCACATCAACCGTTACTTGTGCTGAGGCGGTTAAACCGGCTTCATCTTCAATTGTGTAGTCTATTGTGGCCGTTCCAAAAAAGTTTGACGCCGGTACAAATAATACTTTGTTACCTTCAATACTGGCTGTGCCTATTGAAGGTGACGTCGAAAGTAAAGTCAGTGCATCACCATCCACATCAGTATCGTTCGCTATGACATCGATATAGACAGAGGTATCTTCTGCTGTTACGGCAGAATCATTTACAGCTACCGGACTGTCATTAATTGAAACAACAGTCAGCTCAACAGAGCCAATTGCGCTTTTACCTTGCGAATCCGCTATGGTGTAGGCCAATGTCACCACCCCAAAAAAATCGCTAGGCGGTGTATAATTTATCTGTCCTGCACTGATAACCGCATTTCCGACAGGCGCTGACACGGTCTGGATAGTCAGCGGATCATTATCTAAATCAATGTCATTTGCCAGCACGTCCAGTTCAACCAAGGTATCTTCATTTGTAGTTGCGCTATCGACATTCGCTATTGGGGTATGGTCAACATCTTCAACGGTTATGAAAACATTCGCAGTAGCCGTCGCTCCAGTGGCATCGGCAATTGTATAACTGGCAGTGATACTGCCTGTTTCATTAAGTATTGGAGAAAATAATAATTTTCCTTGTTCAATACTGATGCTTCCCTGACTTACAGATGCTTGGGATATGGTTAAAGTGTCACCATCTACATCATCATCATTCGCTAATACATCAATATAAATAGGAGTATCTTCGTCCGTTGTGGCACTATCATCGGCCGCAATCGGTAGGTCATTGACTGGTTGCACCGTGACGTCAATAATTGCACTGGCACTGCCTCCATTACCATCAGAAATCATGTAGTTGATGGTACTTTGGCCAAAAAAGTTTTCTTCTGGCAGATAAACTATTTTGCCTTCTGATATGTTCGCTTGACCCGAGCCAGCATTGACAGATGTAATGGTTAATACGTCACCATCTATGTCGCTATCATTTGCCAACACATCTATCTCTACAGCGACGTCTTCGTTGGTCGTTACTGTCTCATTTTCCGCTACTGGAAAATCATTCACAGCCGTTAAATTAACCGTTACTTGGCTGCTATCGGTGCCCCCTTGCCCATCTGATATTTGATAGTTAATGGTCACTTCGCCATTGATATTCTCAGTCGGCTGATAAAATAATTTATTATTCACGATACTGACGCTACCTGAGTCAGCCGTGGCTTGCGTTATTTCTAACGTGTCACCATCAGCATCAGTGTCATTAACCAGCGCGTCAATTGTCATGTTTTGATCTTCTGAGCCCGTCGCAATATCGGCAGTCGCGACAGGAACATCGTTTATAGAGTTAACTGTTACCGTAACCGTCCCGCTGGCTTGCCCACCATTACCATCACTCACACTGTAGTTAATAATTTGCGTTCCAAAGTAATTGGCGTCTGGGGTATATACAATTTGATTGCCGGATGTTGAAACGCTTCCTGAGTTGACACTGGCAGAGGCAATTACTAACTGATCACCATCGGCATCTGAATCATTGGCCAACACGTCAATGGTTATACTTGTATCTTCGTCCAGTGTTGCCACATCATTCACAACGACAGGTAGATCATTAATTGAATTAACCGTTATGATTAATTGTGCTGAAGCCGCTAGCTGTTCATTGTCTGTTACGCTATAGTCGATAACCACTTCACCAAAGAAACCTTCCTCTGGCGTGTAAACAAGCTGATTATCCTGCACTGACACCACGCCACTATTAGCCGTGGCTTGCGAAATACTCAAATCATCACCGTCAGGATCGGTATCATTGGCTAAAACATCAAATACGCCACTATTATCTTCATCTAATACACCTGTATCATCCAATGCGACCGGTTGATCATTTACCGCATTCACTACTACGGTAACCTCACCCTGAGTTTGTGCTTGTTGACCATCGGTTACAATATAGGTTATTAAAACAGTCCCGTTGAAATTGGCTGCGGGCTGATAATTCAACTGATTACTTTCAACACTAACCGTCCCTTGGTCGGTCAATGCAGAAGATAAAATGAGTGAGTCGCCATCAACGTCTGAGTCATTTGCCAACACATCTAATAGTAAAATACCATCTTCATCCATGTTTACACTTTCATTGACCACCACAGGCGCATCATTGACAGGATTAACCGTAACGCTCACAAAAGCAGAAGATTGAGCGCCGGCAGGATCTTCAATCTGATACTCAATAGAAAAATCGCCAAACGCATTAACCTCTGGTTGGTAAATTATTTTATTGTTGCTGACACTGGCACTCCCATCTGTGGCTTCGGCCGACAAGATAGTTAAATTGTCACCGTCTGCATCAATGTCATTGGCCAGCGCATCTATAGTAATAAGCTGATCTTCATCCATCGAAACACTATCATTTTGTGCAACAGGTACATCATTCACCCCACCTACATCTATCGTTAGCTGAGCAGAAATAGGCTCACTTACACCATCCGAAAGTGCATATGTCACTGTCGCTTGTCCGTTATAATTATTAGCCGGAGTATAGCGAATTTGGTTATCCTCAATCGCAGCCAGACCAATATCTGCTGAAACCTGCACAATGGTTAAATTGTCATTATCAACGTCTGAGTCGTTCGCCAGTACATCTATGAGTGTCGGGGTATCTTCATTGATGGTTGCATGATCGGGTTCAGCAATGGGCAAGTCATTAATAGCGTTTATTTCTATGATCAGATTAGCAGTTCGATTGGCAAAACCGTCCGTCACTGTGTATTCAAGCTCAAAGCGACCATTTTGATTTTCAGTCGGGGTAAATTGAACTTGGTTTTCGCTAATAGTGAGCTGTGCTGCTAGCAACTCAAAATCTTTACCCGCCAGATTTTCTATCACTAACGCATCACCGTCTGCATCTGTATCATTGGCAAGTAAATCTATTGTCACGGCCGAGCTATCTTCATCTATCGCCAAAAGATCATCAACCAATACAGGTATATCATTGACCTGGCTAATCGTTAAAGTCACTTGCGCACTAGCAGTTAAACCTTGCTCATTGGCAATTTGGTAAACAAAGCTATCCGTGCCGTTAAAATTAGAATTTGCCTGATAGGTAAAACTACCATCTGCAAATAACGACAAACTACCATTTTTCGGTGCTGAGAGGGGTGTTGTGTCAACCGTTAACTGGCCACTTTCTATATTATTATCGTTTAATAACAGCCCCTCTGCGCTACTCACCTGAATACTCGAATCTTCCGCTAAACTATACTGATCAGGTCCGGCAGTTGGTGGATCACTCACCGGTAATACGTCAATTGTTACAAATGCTGATGCACTAAGCCCCTGCTCGTCTTCTATTTGGTACTGAAACTGATCGATACCAAAAAAGTTAGCATCTGGAATATAGGTAAATGTACCGTCAGTCGAGAGCACCAGCTGACCATGTTCTGGCGCGGTTAGCAAGCTTTCACTTAACTGTAAAGTTTGACCTTCGGGATCTTGATCATTATTTAATAAACCTTGCGCAACGGTATCAACACGTAAACTGCTATCTTCATTTATTTCATATGTATCGTTTGCCGCAATTGGGGGTTGATTCGGTGCATCATAAAGGATGTTGACACGCGCATTTGCCTGTCCGCCGTTACCATCTGATATTTGATACACAAAGCTATCAGTTGTATCAGCAATCGCGTTGGCCTGATAGACAAAACTACCATCGGCATTAAATGTGACCGAACCATTTTGTGGATTTTCGAGCAGCTCAGGTAAAACAAAAATCGCATCTCCGTCTATGTCTGCATCATTGAGTAACAAGCCTGGAGCAGAAATAGTAATGCTGGGATCTTGCGTGTCGTAAGCAAAACTATCCTCACCGGCAACAGGTGCATCATTTACAGCTAAAACCGTAATATTAACAATGCCTTGGGAAGAAGCCCCTAACTCATCAACTAACAGATAGACAAAACTATCTGAACCAAAAAAATTGGCACTTGGTTGATAATCGAACTGACCATTCTGTTGTAATGTTACCGTGCCATTTTCTGCGCTTTCAATAAGCTGAGTGTTTACGCTAATCGCCTGTTGCTCTGGGTCTGAATCATTGTCAAGTACATTGCCTTGTAACACTTGATCTTCATTCCCCTGAAAATTGTCATTATTTGCAACAGGCGGTAAGTTAACTGGCGCATTAGGTGCAGGCACGATTAAGCGCGGTGCTAAACCACTTTCACCACCACTGTCTAATCCGGTCAACAAAATGTGAAAGTCTTGCGTTGTATCCGTATCGTCAATACTCAGGCTATTTTGCGTCAAGGCTAACCTTTGTAATCCATTGTCTAGAGATAACGCATTTTGCGCGCTAACCGAGGCATCCGTTGCAGCATATAAATTGTAACGTAACAACTGACTATTATTATCCCAGTTTAAATTGATCTGTCCGTCACCCCGACTTGCATTCAAACCCGTTATTGCGATAGGTTGCCAGTCGATGTTAAGCGCATCCATCATTCCCTGATTATTGTCAATATCAGTCAACCACAATTCAATACGCAGGTTACCCGCGATTTCGCCTGATAAGCTAGGGTTTAAGCCAAATATCGTGCGCTCAAAATCAGCGCCACAGTCGCCTTCACACAGAACCAAACTTCTATCGACATTGGCTAATACCAACTCTAGTTTGCTTATACCATCTGGGTCACTCGCCGCTACACTAAATGTTAGATTGCCTTCAACTGCCGAACCTTCATACGGAAAGTCTATTGTTCCAAGTGCATCTGCCAACCTATTGCTCACGACTGAATTCGCTTGCACGGGCCGCCCGGCCAATTTAAGAGAAACTGTAGAAGACGTGCCTTGTTTAGCAGTCAGAGAAATTTTAGGTTTATTGTCTACAATTTCTTCCACTGGCTCAGTGACATTGGTTTTTCCAGTATCCGACGAAGATTGTTCGCCACAGCTCACTAAAAGCCAAGCAAATATCAATAAAATTAAGTTTGGAAATACTTTAAACACAATTACTCTCCTGTGTGCGCCATCTTTCGCACATCCTATAACCAGTATGGTTCATACTAAGGCGTAAGAATAAACCCGCCTTGTGCATTTGTGTCAGGGTTATCACTTTCAGCTAAATTAAAGTTACCTGTGACTTCATCTATTCCGTCTGAAAATCTGGCGTTAATATCACCATCAGCCAATAAATCATCGTGCGCTGCAAATGTCACATCTAACTCTAACTGATCCACATTAATGCGTCCGGTGTAAGTCACAAACCAGTTCCCTTGCGGATCATCAAAGGTAATAAAACCACCGGGTACAGCCCCAGTGTCAAAATCAATACTCATTTGCATATCAAAATTTGTCACCGCCCCTGCACTCGAAAAAACCTGAGCTTCAGTCACGTTTGCAAAATCAAAAACACCTTGCCTTTGCGCAATCAAATCAACTATCGGCGTTTCATCTGCTTGCCATAACTCTTCCTGATAAACATCCACTTCAAGCTCATTTTCAAGTGACACTATCGTTTCAGTATCAATTGAATTGGGCTCTGATATGTCCGAAGTAATATCATTATCAGTTGAGGTTTGAGCAATCGTATCAGACAGGGTATCCGGCTCATCGTCTGTATTTGCCGCGTCACTCGTGTCATTATTTGTATTTGTGCTGGCGATATCACTATCATCTACAGAGCCTGAATCTTCATTGTCGTCGCCTGTAGCTTGCTCTGTATCTGAGGTACTATTACTATTACTCGAACTCGCTATCTCAGTTTCGGCGCTTTGCGAGTCACCTTCATCGTTTGCTGTAGTGTCTGAGTCTGAAGAGGTTGAATCATTATCATCGTTATCATCATTAGCTTGCGCGGTTGGACTATTTCGCACATTGGTATTGGTTTGACCCTGATTAAAGTTTTCCGGCGGTGATAATAACTCTGTGACTTCCCCCGACTCATCAATTTTGGCATATGAGAAGTCTTCACCTTGACCCAATGACACTTCCTCACCTGCTGCGACATCCACTTGAACATCGACCGCGCCATCCCAAACCGCGATAAACACCTCTCCTTGAATAATCTCTATTTCATAATGCGTCCCTCGGATACCGATGGTACCGACCGGTGTTTTAACTTTAAAATCACCGCCTTTTTGTTTAATTTCGCCACTAATCGAGCGCAAGCCGCCACGCACTAAATCTAAGGTAGCTGACGCTTTTTGTTGAGTGTCGTCAGATTGATAATCCTGAATATGAATTTCGGAGTTTTCTTTCAATAGTAATAAACTGCCATCCGACATACTAAATTGTGCGCGGCTTCGCTCTGAGGTTTTGACACTATCAACCTCAAATACTGGCGAGCGTCGTTTTAGCTTGCGGCTTTTACCAAGTGAAGAATTTACAGCTTCAACTTTGCCAACAGCTAAAATTGTTTTACCAACAACCTGTTGCTGTTCGGCTGCACCCGCTGAAAATGAAAAATTTAAAGCCAATAAAATGAATACAACACCTAACTTTTTCATCTTTATACTCCCACCCCTTCATCAAACTAGAAGGCATAGTTAACAGTAAATTTTAGTTCTGCTCTGTCATATTCAAACAACTCAATAGAACTGGTTTTATCTTGCATGTTGAGCGCCAACATCAAACTTACGTCCTGCGTATGGCGATAGCGAGTAGATATACCCAACATCGCCATTTCGTCTTCCCTGGTTTTCAAAAAGAATGGATGTCGCCCTTGATAATCAGCTGTTTGATAACCCAAATACCCAGAAAACAACCATTTGGCAGATTGCAGCCAATTGATACGATAAGTCAATGTTTGTAACGCTCGGCTACTGCTATCAGACAACTCACTTATTTCTTCGCGCCAGTGATAGTGAAGACCGTGTCGCAACGAACTGCTCGAATATTTAAGTGCAAGTTGTGCGGATTTATTATCTGTGTCTAATCCATCATTGACCTTATTATCGGTTTTGCCCAGAGAAACTTGTGCAAACAGGTTCACGCTTTTAGACATTGAAAATTCAACCTGAGTAAAAACAGCACCTTGCAAACGGTATAATTTGTCATTGAGCCACAAAGGATTCGCATTTAAGCCAACTTGCCATGCGAAGCGTGAAAATTCGTGGTGGTATTGAGTGCTTATGCCAGCCTGAATGCGGTCAAATTGATTCAGATCTTTAAAATGTATGCCGTTTAGTGAACTTGAAAAACGCAAGCTGCTGACTTGTGAGAATTTTTTATCAAGCATTAGCTGATAACCTAAACCGATGAATTCATCTTCACTTTTGCGACTTTCATCAAACAAAATCAGCTCCCCCAAACCATCTACAAAGATACGCTCATTCGAGGTGCCTGCATTCACGTTTGAATCAAAACCGGCTGACAAATTTGCAGCTTGCACAATAGAAAAGCTTTGACGTTGTAACGCATCTTCTGCAAATGATTTGAGTTGTTGTACAAGAGGCTGATATTTGGCATCTAAAGTGCCTTGGTTTTGCAAAATTTCAACTTGTTTAATTACGCCTGCATAGTTTTCTATTGCTGCATACGCTTTTGCCAACTGAATACGAGAGTCCTGCCACTCTGGCACATTAGCGACCACACGTTCAAAAGCAAAAACCGCTTTATGATACTCTTCTAACTGCATGGCAGTAACACCGTACAAATAATCGAATGCTGGTTCCCCAAGCCATTGTTCATTAAGCAGCTTAATAAGCTGCCATGCCTTTTGATATTCTTTATTGTTAAGTGCGTTTTTAATAGGTTGTAAGTTTAAGTTGGCAGGTTCTGCTTTAACCCCTCCCGCGAATACGAGCAAAACAGCAAACAGGACAGGTTTAAAATTTAGAAATAATGTGTGTTCTGACAACATTCCATTACCTTTTGAATAATCCCAATTACAGCATACTGCCCATGGGTAAATAGCGAAATTTACTTTTGTACTGATTAAAGTGTAGGCGCTACAAGATAGTTAGACAATAATAAAAGAGGTGAAATTACTATTACAGAAGATGAAAGATTAAATAGATACAAAGCGACAACAAGTCAGATATAGCTGACCAACAGCTGGATAACCATTGGTCAACATACACGGTATTCACACCGCCTAGCGTAAAAATGAGCTTACTGTATTTCCAAGATGAAAGATTGTAGAGACTGCAGTTGCACGGGTATGTAGCCTACACCATTCACCACATTCATCTGCAAATCTGTTGCGCCCGAAAGCTTTTCAAGCAAAGTATATGTTCCATCGTTTAATTCCATGGCGATAATTACATGCGCCGGGACAATCAATTCAAATGGATCACTTTTTCGCTGCGCAAAATTAGCCATAATAATCAACTTTTGTTGCGCATCAAAACGCGCAAATGCAAACATATCAGCAAGATAACTTTGGTGATTGGCTGAACGATTGACACTGTGTAATTCGGCATACTCCCCCATCATTGCTGAACTGGAGGTAATAAAATTTAATAACTTTTGATAAAAATCTCGTAAAGATTTTTCTTCAGTAGTGAGTTGCCCACCATCAAATTTACCTTTATTCATCCATCTTTGATGTGCCGGCACCCCTGCATAATCAAAAATGGTTGTTCGGCTCGGATCGCCAAAGCCAGTTTCTTCACTGCCGTCTTCGCCCACTTCCTGACCAAAATAAATCATCATAGGCGAACTACTGATAGTGGCTGAAACCACCATGGCTGGTTTCCCTTTTTCAGCAGAGCCAGCAAATTCAGGGCTGGCAATACGTTGCTCATCATGGTTATCTAAAAAGTGCAATAAATGATGCTCTATATCCGCGAAACGAGCTTGAATATCAACCAAGTTATCGGTTGAACCCTTGCCTTGCATAACAGGTTTTAAAGTATCGTAAAAATCAACTTTATCGTATAAATAATCCATTTTGCCTAAATGAATATAATCACGGTAAGCTTTTGGGTTATATATTTCGGCCAATAAAAACGCATCCGGATTTTCCATTTTAATCGCGGAATTCATATAACTCCAAAATTCAACTGGCACCATTTCAGCCATATCATAACGAAAACCATCTACCCCTTTAGCCGTCCAAAATAGCGCAATGTCTTTAAACTTTATCCAAGAATCCGGCACAGATTTACCTTGCCAAAACTTAAAATGCGCGCGGTAGTCTTTTTTTGCATATTCGGCCGGCAACGTCGGGAAATCTTTACTGCCATCAGGTCGCACACCATAGTTTACCTTTACTGTTTCATACCAGTCATTAAAGTCAGGCTGTGCTTTTCGAGAACCATTACCCGTCCATTTAGCGGGTATTTCAGTAAATTGGCCATCAGCCAACGGGTGTTTATCGCCACCTAATGGCTGGTAATCATTTTTTGCCACCGGCACTGCAAACTCTTGCCCCGGGATATAGTAAAAATTGTTGTCACGGGCATATTCCACGCTGGTATCATCTGATTCGCCAAAGTCTTCGACACCTGCGGGTTTGCCTAACGATTGATATTGTCGCGCGACATGGTTTGGCACGATATCAATAAGCACCTTCATATTTTGTTGATGTGTACGCTCAATTAATGCTTCAAACTCAGCCACTCTATTGGCCGGATCAATGGCCAAATCTGGGTTAACTGAATAGTAGTCTTTTACTGCATAAGGTGAACCCGCGCGACCTTTCACTACATCGGGGTCGTCCTGACTGATACCATAAGCGGTATAATCATTAATCACAGCATGGTGCGGCACACCGGTATACCAGATATGCGTGACCCCCAAATTTCTAATTTCACTTAATGCTTTTTCAGTGAAATCAGCAAACTTACCGACACCATTTTCTTCTATCGTACCCCAAGGTTTATTCGTGGTGTTGGTATTGCCAAACAAGCGAGTGAAAACCTGATACACAACCGCTTTTTGTTGGGTGTTGTGTGGCATTTGCATAGCACTAGAAGTTTGCTTAGTTTCAGACTGCATTGTCGTTGCACATGCTGTCAGTATAGCTAAGGTGGCAGCAGTTATCGTTAACGAAATTAAATTACTTTTATAAATCGGTTTTTTCATTGCTTCTCTCTGCAGAAACTAAAAGAAAAAGGCCGCTATTATATTAAATAGCAGCCAAAGCTAAATTTATCATGAGTCGTTACAGACGATAGTTACAAACTATAGTTAAAGCCTAAGAAGTAATTACGACCAAAATATTGGATAGTACCGGTTTTACTTTCGTCTCCGAAATAAGAACGGTTCGCTTCATCTGTTAAGTTGTTAACAGAAAAAATCACGTTAAAGTCGTCAGTAAATTTATACTTTAACTGGTAGTCCATAATCATTTCATCGGTGAAAAATGCAGACTGATCTTGCCCTGTCGCAATTTGTCGACCTAAGTATGACTCGCGGTAACGCGCATTAAGATAGGTTTCAACCATGTCATTGTTGTAAAACAAGGTAAAGCTATAAATACTGGGTGACAAACCTTCAATGGGCGTATTGACATCACCTTGACCATTACCAATGCTGATGGTTCGGGTTATTTCACTTTCAGTGTGAGAATAGCTGCCGGAGAAACCTAAGCCAGATAAAGCACCGGGTAAAAAGTCAAACGTTTGGGTATAACCTATTTCATAACCACGAACATAACCACCTTGCTCGTTATTTACTGTTACCGTTAAATCGCCCGGCTCAACTGGCTGACCACTGTCTGAAGTAGTTGGTAAATCAATACCGACTTGCGCAAACGGGAAGTCAAATATTGTAGTTGTATCAGTAAATGACTCTATGTCCTTGTTAAATAGCGCAACAAAGAAGGTACCGTCTGTTTCAGTAAAATAATGCTCATATGAAACATCAACCTGTGTTGCTAGAAAAGGTTCTAAATACGGGCTGGTGCTCATATCCATGTTAACCACATCTTTGCCATCACGCGCGCGATTTGTTTGGTAATTGTAGTTACCGCTAATCGCCATTTCTGACATTTCAGGACGCGCCATCACCTTTGCAGCCGCAAATTTTAAATAATCGCTATCGGTCAGCTCTAAACTCAAGTTTAACGAAGGTAATACATTGTCAAACTTGTGGCTGATTTCACGGTATAAATGCGAGCTTTCGGTTTGACCAACATCATCAGTAATTGCATCGCCCATGTCCACAACTTCTAGCACTTCTCGGCCATCTTTATCAATCACTGGGTCGCCATTGTCATCTGTTTTAACACGACGTGAGGTTGGCGCTGCCGACACACCAAAGGCAATTTGTTCGGTTTCAACAAATCGCACACCTAGGTTACCTGTTAATCTTAAATCAAACACTGAAGTATCGATGTTCGCCATAACATAAGCAGATTTTACTTTTTCAGTAATGTCATTATCTTGTGTGATGGTCCAGTCAGCACCATCCCAAACATCCACCGGGTCGCGCTTTAATGGATTCCCCTCAGCATCCACCAACCATTTATCGGCAATCGCTTCATTATCAATTGAAATAAATGCCGGTAGCGATGAAAATTCACCGCCTAACTTAACGACGTTCACTTCGTCTGCGCTAAGCTGGTAAGGCTGGAACCTTTCTTTTTCTTCACCACCAGCCCAAACAATATAGTTACCTTGGCGCATCTCATCCCAGCTACGTTCATTGCGGTGCACACCATTTTCAAAATGACCCGGACCACCATAAGACCATACGCCACGTTCTAATAAGTGCGTTCTTTCTGAAACCCGCACGCCAGCTTCAACCGAGCGAATAAAGTCATTGTCCAGTTCATATTTGATATCTAGGCGCAACGCATCTGCTTGGTTTTCTTCAAAGCGCGGGAACTGCGAATAACTGGTTACCATCATTTTGTTGGCATCGGTAAAATCAATCGCCTCACCCGCGGTATTGGTCACACTGACGGTTGGTACTTTCAGACCATTCATGCGGTAATCTAAAACCAGATCGGTTTCAACTTTAGGGGTAGCTGCAGCTGAATTTTCAAACATCAAAATATTGATGGTTCGGTCAAATGAATCTTCCGATGCTTTAGAATGCGACCAGTCAGCAGTAATCATAAAATTATCAAATACCCACTCGGCGTTTAAGCCTAATGTTAAAGTATCACTTTTACGGGTTGCATCATCTGCCATATTACTAATTTGCAGTGGGTTTACACCGGCGCTGCCATTTTGGTCAATACAAGGTGCTTGCACTTTGCCATCTGTTGCTGCATTACATGAGTCAGTGGGATCATAGGTCGCAAATGGCGTATTAAGCGCCGCATAATATGTACCACCAATAATTGAATAACCTTCTTGGTCGTTGCCGACAATGCTTGGGTCATTCATCTCAACGCTACTTAAATGATTGGTCGAATTTATGCTACCTAAACCTGTCACCTGAATGCCGCGATCCCATGCGGTTGCATCAAATGTTGAATAAAACGCGTCAGCTTTTAAAGTAAAGTTATCCGTTGGCTGCCAGACAATTGCCGACATAATACCGTTGCGTTCATCCTCACCGCCGCGCGACATCATTTCAAAGCTGCCACTATAGGCAAAACAACCGCCTTCACGCCAGTACGGGTCAGTTTCCTGATTGCCACAATCACTTAAACCGTTCAGGCCATCTACGCGAACTTGATCGTAGGTAAAGTCATAACCGACAAACTGAGTCGAAACCCGCGGTTGAAATAAACGTGCAACCCCTAAAGCGACACCTAACGTATCATCTAAAAATTTAGCCTGCATAGAGGCGCTAAAGCGATGGCCAACTGATACTGCATCAGGGTGATCATCAGAGCGTGAATTTGTCGTCAGCTGACCATTAAAATTGGCTTTAAAATCTTCCCCCATTTTCAACGGGTTTGCTGTTTGTAAATCGATAGTACCTGCAACACCACCTTCAATTAATGAAGCTTTTTGAGATTTGTGTACTTGCGCTGTGGTAATCAGCTCAGAAGGAAATTGAGAAAATTCGACACTGCGGCCACCCGCTGACGAAACTTGTTCTCGGCCATTTAAGGTTGCAAATACATATTGGCCCGATAAACCTCGAATGTTTAATTCACTGGCTTGGCCACCATTTCGAATTGCCGTAACACCGGGTAAACGCGATAAAGAATCTGAGATAGAAAGATCCGGCAATGAACCTAGGTCATCCGCTGTTACCGCATCAACCATAGTATCAGAGAAGCGTTTGATATTTACCGACTCAATTAAACTGCGGCGCATACCGGTAACTTGAATCACTTCAGTTTCTTCTTCTGCTTGCTCTTCTAATTGCTCTTCTAATTGCTCTTCTACGTGTTTTAATTTCGCGAGCTCTTGCTCTGCTTCTTGCGCATGTAGGGTGCTGAACGTCATACCGCTGGTAACCAGTGCTAGGGTCAACAGACTCGGTTTGAATTTGCTCATATGCATCTTTCCTCAAACTTTTTTATTGTGAATTTGAAATTGTTTCCGCTTAGCCAAGCCACAAACGGATTCTGGATTAATGACATAATATCAACAGCACGGTTAAGAAACGGTTAAGAAATTCCCTCTTTTTCTTAACCGTTTCTTAACCGTACAGACAGTAAACTATGTGTAATGCCTAATAATAGGTGCAATTTCAGAATCACATTTTAAGCACTGGAGTGAGAACAAATGATCAACAGACAGATACAACTCTCCTTAGTTGCAGCCACAGTGTCCGCTGCACTCACAGGGTGTAACGTGTCAAACGAAAAAGGGCTGGACGAAGTAGACAATATAACAAAAGTGGATACCTCCCTTGTTTGCTCATATCCCGAAACCATTAAAGTAGACAGTTTTGGTAACACCATCCTAGATGAGAATGGCAGCCAACAATGCGAACGGGTCGAATTAGTATGCGCCGGCCAAGAATACAATCCAATTCTGCACGCATGTGAAGCTAAAGGGCGTCATCCAAAAGCACCGTTAGAACGCGCAGATGCAATTCCGGCTAATGTAGAAGGTGAAGGTGAAAAATTCGCTACACTATTTTTCTGGCGCGAAGGTTTAACCGTAGAAAAAGACGTCATTGGTGATGGTGTAGATGATTTAATCATTCACGCCTGGAATAGCGAAGACTGTAACGCCTACGACCCGACTTATATTGAAGGTGAAGGTGCCAGTCAGGATCCTGAAAATGGAGAATACTGGGGCACAGACTGGGCGACCGGTATCAAACCAGATGGTTTAGATGAAAACTACGGTGTTTTCTGGACATTTAGGCTAGTTGAAAACCATACAGACTGTTTTAACTTTATCATTCACGAAGGCAGCACTAAAACCCCCGTTGAAGAAAACATGCGCGGTTATATTGATGATCGTAACCCTGACAGAATGAGTTATGTTGCGGTCGGTTCAACAAATCAACCAGTTGCTTCACTGCATCCTTATCATAGCGAACCGGATGATCCGACAGACGGTGTGCGTCAAATTAACCCTCAATTAGCAACACACTGGTTTGATACCAATGTTGTTTTATACAACAACGAAGAAGCGCAAAGCATTCGCCTTTATTACTCTGACAGTATGCCCAAATTATTCCCGGGTGAAGGCTATCGCGGTGTCGACTATATCGAGTTTGTCAGAAATGAAGGGGCACTAACAGAAGAGCAAAAAAACAGAGCATTATCCTATCGTGATGGCATGACGCCATTTACGACGACGGCCGTTGATCCTGATAAGGCTGTTGATCCTGAACTTGCAAAAGATATGCTGCAAGGCAGAGTGGTGGCAATAGCGCTCGATGCCAATGGCGATATGATTGCCGGTAATTTGGTCAATACAGGTGGCGTATTAGATGCCTTGTATACCATGGGTGATGCCGATGCCGATGAAGCCAAATTAGGTATCACTTATGAAGGTGATAACGTCACGGCAAGTGTTTGGGCACCCACCGCGATGAATGTCACACTTAAGTTATACAATGATAAAAATGCGGCGGGTGAATATACCTCAGCCGGCGATCACAAGATGACGTTTGATAAAACCACCGGCATCTGGACCTATCAAGGTACGCGCGCAGAGTTAGACAGAAAACTATTCCGTTATGAAGTAAACGTATTTCACCATTTAAATGATGAATTTGTCACACACGAAGTCATCGACCCGTATGCAGTCAGCCTGACGACTAATGCACGTTATGCGCGTTTTGTAGACCTTAACGATGATGATTTAAAACCTGATAATTGGGATGACCATAGCATTCCAGCCGCTGGCACCCCGGAAGATATCGTCGTTTATGAAGGTCATATTCGTGATTTTTCTATCTTAGATGAATCTACACCGGCAGAGCACAGAGGTAAATATTTAGCTTTTGCACAACAAGATACTGCACCGGTTAATCACTTAAAAGAATTAGCAGAAGCAGGTATTACCCATTTTCAGGTTTTACCGGCCAATGATATTGCATCGGTTAATGAAGATGTCTCCCAACGCATCGAAATTCACAATACGGTAGGTGATTTATGTGCCGTTCATAGCAAAGCGCAAGTATGTAGTTTTGCCAATGAAGGTGTCGTCATTAAAGATCTGTTAGAAACTTACGATCCGCTCAGTGAACGGGGACGTCAGTTACTGAATGATTTAAAAGGCTTTGATGGTTTTAACTGGGGTTATGATCCACAAGCGTATAACGCACCAGAAGGCAGTTATGCAAGTAACCCTGAAGATACATCGCGCATTGTTGAAATGCGTACCATGATACAAAGTTTACACGAAATGGGCCTACGAACTTCATTAGACGTTGTCTACAACCATACAAGCTCGTCAGGTTTATGGGATAACTCAGTGCTGGATAAAATTGTCCCTGGTTATTATCACAGACGTGACATTGCAACGGGTGATGTATTGGGCGAAACCTGCTGTCAGGACACCGCAGCTGAGCATGTTATGTTTGGCAAACTCATGACGGACACATTGGTTTCTTGGTCTGCAAACTATAAGTTTGATGCCTTCCGTTTTGATTTAATGAACTTCTTACCCAAAGACAGCATACTGGCAGCCAGAGAAGCGGTTAAAGCAGTAGACGCTGATGCACATTTTTACGGCGAAGGCTGGAATTACGGCGTGGTTGCAACTACAGGTGGCACGCAGGCTAATATGGCTGGCACTGAAGTTTCAACTTTTTCTGATGTGCAGCGTGATGGCGTGCGCAGTGCCGCTTTCTTTAATACTGATGGCGAAGCAAATGATGTCGACCAAATCAGAATTGGTTTAGCGGCTAATATTGCCAGTTACGTATTGAAAGCCAGTACAGGCAGTTTTGGCGAAGCGAGCTCGCACAATAAACCGGGACAAGCGCTCGACCCTGCTGATACGGTAAATTATGTAGATAAACATGACAATGAAACCCTGTGGGATCAATTGCAATACAACTTGCCTGCCGGTTTATCCGCGTATGAAAGAACGCGCATCCATGCGGTTGCAGGTTCATTCCCACTCTTAAGTCAAGGGATTCCATTTTTACAAATGGGCTCTGACTTATTGCGTTCAAAATCAATGGATCGTGATACCTACAATTCGGGTGATTGGCTTAACAAAGTAGATTTTACTAAAAACAGCAATAACTGGGGCGTTTCACTGCCACTTGTTGTTAGTGATGACAACCGTGCGAAAGAATTGTTGGCCAACTCAAATATTCGAGTGAGTAACAGCGAAATTGAACTGGCATCTGATTTATATCAGGAGTTCTTAAAAATCCGCAAAAGCAGTCATTTATTCCGCTTAACCACGGCTGAACAAATTAAAGACCGTTTAGGCTTCCACAATGTAGGGGCTAACCAGACACATGGTGTGATTGTCATGAGCATTGACGATGGTGCCGGTTGTTTAAATTCAGTACAGGATTTTGAAGGAAACTGTGATGAAACAGTAGATGGCAATATGCGTGCAGATTTAGACCCGAACTTCGACGCTATGGTAGTGGTATTTAACGGTACAAATATCGAACAGACAATGCGTATACCGACCGCCGAAGGATTTACCCTGCATACTGTACAACAAAACTCTGCCGATTCAGTCACCACTGGAGCAAGCTTTACTGCAGATAACAGCGATGGCTTATTTACCGTACCTGCATATACCACAGCGGTATTTGCTAAAGTACAGACAGGTGCGCAAGGCACGGGTTTAAATGCCTTAGCAACAGTCGGAAATCCAGATGCTAGTGCTATTGATAAACCGACCTATGGCGAGACCACGGTGTATATTCGCGGTGACGTCAACGAAACGATTTGGAGCACAGATGACCCTATGCTGTATGTTGGCAACAATACCTATGTGACCTCTATTTATCTAACCGCAAAAGCAGAGGCTTATCAGTTTAAGTTTGCATCCGATGACTGGAATACTGTGAACTACGGCGCTGGCAGCAATAGCACTGTCACATTAGGCACAGGGAGCGCCCTGGACGGTTCAGGTAATGCGCATCTAACCATTGTTGAAGACGGTCATTATCTCTTTATGGTCGATGCCAGTAATGCAGCGAAGCCGGTTGTTACTGTCAGCAAAGAAACGTTACCCTACTCAGGCACCGCAGTGTATCTGCGTGGTTTTAACGACGACTGGGGCACAAGCAATCAGTTCACCTATTTTGGTAATGGTTACTACGCGTTTGATACGACAGCAACAGAAAATACACAATTCAAAATAGCTGAAGAAAGTTGGGGTAATGTCAATTTTGGTGCTGCCACAGAATCAAGCTTCACCAATTTTGGCCAGCCACTTGCACTGACACATGGCGGCGCGAGCCCCAACAGTGTGTTGAATGTAAATGCCCCGGTAGACTTGAAATTTATATTCCATGTATCGGATGAAAGCAGCAATACAGCAACGGTTACGGTAGTCGACACTAAAGAATACGGACTATAGTTAACCCATTTCAGGAGAATCCCCTGTCGCACGGAAGCGCACTTACACACAAATCAAAAGCCAGTGGTGACCCCCACTGGCTTTTTACATATTAATCATCCCATAGCAGTTTTTCACAAAAGCAGTGTTAGGCCAAAGCATTGATTATTAACTTGGGTTTATAGTGGCGCAATTGAAAGATGATGTTAGAATTTAACCAACAGATTAAAACAAATTTGGGAGTGCTGTGTTCGAATTTTTAAGACAACGCTTTACCAACTACTGTGAAGGTGGCATTAGCGAAAATGCCTCGACTGAAGAGCGCAGACGCATCTTTGTTATCAACTTATTCGCGTTAGTCGGTATGCTGTTAACCCTAATCATGGGGATTCAAGCGTGGCTTTCTCTTGATATAATGCTGGCAACCGTATTACATTCATCAACGCTGGTCTTTTTAGCAGCACATATTAGCATTCGCTACTGGCAAAATTACGCAATTCCATCCCGTCTAGTCCTCTACTGTTTATCCGCACTGATGTTGTATTTGATTTATTCTGGAGGTGTCAACAATACGGGCACTTTGTGGATATTTATATTGCCTGCTGTTGCTTTGTTTTTAGGTGGATTAACGATTGGCCTAATTAATGTCGTTATCTTCATTTTAAGTGCCAGTTTTTTATTGTTTTTTCACGATGGTCTACTTTTAGCAACCTCATACAATGAAGATTACAAAATACGACTTTTATTATCATTTTGCACAGTGACCTTTTTATCCTGTTGCTATGAATACTCTCGAAAACAATCCTATAAGCATATTCAAATGCTCAGCGACAAATATGAAAAATTATCTAAGATAGACCCGTTAACAGGTTTATCCAATCGCCGCGAGATGATGGAGCAGATCAACAAAGAGTACAACAGAGCAAAACGACACCACCAAGCGGTTTCCATTTTACTTTGTGACGTAGACCACTTTAAGCAAATTAACGACACCTACGGACACGAAACGGGTGATATCGTACTTCAACAATTATCAGCACATTTTCAAACCTTAGTGCGCCGCCAAGATAGCATCTCACGCTGGGGCGGGGAAGAATTTTTATTTATGCTGCCCGAAACAGAAATACAAGCCGCGAGTAAAGCAGCAGAAAAAATTAGGTCTCACATTTCTCGCTGTCACTTCAACATTCCTAATTTCACAGGCACAGTCACCGTGAGTATTGGCGTTACTCAACTACAGGAATCACGTAGCATTACTGAAAGCATCGCCAAAGCAGATAAATGCCTGTATCAAGCCAAGCAAGGTGGCAGAGATAAAGTTGTTAGTGAATGAAAAAGTGCATATCAAAACAATCAGAGCTTGTTTGCCATCATTCGAGAGAAAAATAATAGTTTTGGATATAATTATAACCATTTTTGTTGACTATTAGCGCCTGCGCTATAAACCATGTATGCGCATTAACATGATGGCAAAAATCTACGTTAACTTTGCCCCGGCAGCAAAACCTAAACTCTTATTTAATAGGACCCTAGCGTTAGGAAAGCGTAAAATAAGATAGCTGAATGGTTTGATGATAATGTCCGGCATCTAAATAACTCACACTCATAGGGCTACCCGGTTTTAATTCAGCGAGCAAGTTCAATGCACTCCCCCTTATCTTTAGTACATGGTGCGCCATTGTAGTAAGTCATTTTCGTGGTATTTGTTGACACTTCAATTTCAGTCAGACTCACTGTTTTTGCATCCTCTCGATGCATACACACTGAAAACATGCCTTTTTGCGGAATATGTGAGCGATGAAACGCTAGATGAGCTTGATGTTTATCCTGTACACGGTTTTCATGCTGTAAACCGTGTACACAGATAGTTTGATACAATAATTCACGCTGTTTTAAAACCTGTGCCAAACAAACGGCGGAAGAGATTAGAGGCGAAGTGGGATTAAACGAAGACAACTTGCTGCCATCCCAACAAAAAGCGATAACCGCAGGGTTTACCGCATCTAACTCTGGTGGAAAATAACATAAGGTAAATGGTGCATACTGCTTAAGATCAATACAGGCTTTAAACTCTTCGATACTGCGCGGATCAGCCAAAGCGTTTAACAAATCAATAATGATTTTTCCGCGACTGCGAGGTGCAGAGTTTGTTTTAGTATTTGTATACTCATCTGCCCCCTGCTGATATTGATATAGGTTTAATAAACACCAACTGGCACCTGATGCTGCTGTCGCGATCCAGGTGCCTGTACCCTGTGGGTCAATAGGTAAAGCCGCATTGAGCTGCGGATCAAAGGCCGGGGTAATCGCCTCGACCCTGCTGCGTTGTTCATCACGGTTAAAAAATAGCTGATATCCATCTGGTTTTACAAACCAAGTTAACGTACACATTTATTATGCCTTTCATAATCCAAAGTTGCCGGCGCTACGCCAAAACCATCATTTTTAAATGACGCTTTATCTAAGATAGGCTCAACTAATAGTTTCATCAATGCAAAATGGTGCACAGCATGACTCGTGGCAAACATCAATTCACGGGCCACAGAGCTTTGTACTTTAATAATGCAAGAACTATCCACCCCCACTTCACTCACCACAGTCACTGGCTGTTGCAGCTGGTAATCGGTTAAATTGCCCAGCTGTTTTTGGGCTGTATGCAAGGTATCGAGCGCAAAAGCCTTATCGCTCTCGATTTGACTTCCGCGTGTTCGCACGTTGTAATCAACAACATAACTATTATAACTATTGTCAACTGTTAAAATTGCATGAAAATGATCTATGATATGACGCAGATGTGCGCCTACACTACTTTGACCTGCAACCGGCTCTGAATACTGGGTGTCGCTCAAGGTTTGTATAAAATCGATTGCCTGCTGCAATATACTCTGGTAATGGTTTAGCATCTTAATACTTTTATTTATAACCTTGATTAGCTGACCGGAAAGCAGAAAACAATCTTTCATGTCAATTTAGCGCATTTTGGCCTTAGTCTTCATCTACTCAATTTCGCTAAGCAATTATAATAAGCAACTACAATAAGGATAGACGCATTACAATGAACGCAATGAAAAACAACATCTTTCCCCATAGCGCCTTAGCAACCATCGCGACCTGTGTCATATCGAGTTCACTACATGCACAAACTATTGATGAACAAATTACAGTAACAGCCAAACGTATCCAGCAAAATATACAACAACAAAGTGCGCAGGTCAGTGTGCTCAACGACGCCTTGTTATCACTGTACAACCCACAACATTTAAATCAAGTTTTACAACAAGCTTCATCTGTATGGTTAAGCCGGGGAAACGGGCAAGAATCTTTATTAGCCATACGATCTCCTGTTTATACTGGCGCTGGCGCTTGTAGTGAATTTATCACACTGCAAGACAATATCCCGCTGCGCGCAGCAGGTTTTTGCAACGTAAATCAATTGTTTGACAGTGGTTTTGAGTTGGCTGAAAAAATTGAAATAGCAAAAGGGGCGAGCTCAGCATTGTATGGCACAAATGCAATACATGGTGTTATTAACGTACTCACGCCAACTCCCAACGGAAATAAGAATATATCCTTGACAGCAGGTCCGGATGCATATCTGAGAAGTAAGTTAAATTGGTCTGAAATTTACGACGATAGTGCCGTCTACACGGGGTTAAGTTATACCCATGATGGCGGATTTCAACACAGTTCTGGCTATAATGATTGGAAACTCATCGGTAAATATCAGTTAAACAAACAAAATCTAGAAATCACAAATACAATTTCTGCACATAAACTCAAACAAGATACCGCGACTTATCTACAACAAGGTCAAGGGGCATATAAAAACAAGCACTTACTGCGCGAAAATAGTGTCGACGATGCCTATCGTGAGACTGATGCACTGACCTTATCTAGTGCCATAAAATACCAAAGTGCTAATTATAGCTGGCAACTAACGCCTTATATCCGTCACAACCGCATGCAATTTCTAATGCATTTTTTACCCGGAACCCCAACGGAAAAAAACGGACACCATAGTGTAGGACTACAATCGCAGTACCAAAGCCAAGTGGCCGACAATATTGATTTTGTAGCCGGGGCGGATATTGAATGGACCAAAGGTTTTTTACAGCAGCAGCAAACTAACGCAACAGACAGCGGCTCGGCTTTTTTAGACAACATTTTGCCACAAGGCCAGCAATATGATTATTCAGTCACTGCACTGAACTCAGCACTATATGCACTCATCAATATACCGATTAGTGACAAAATCACATCTACGACCAATATTCGATTTGATACGATCCACTACAACTACGATAACAAAATGTTAGATGGTAATAGCCGTGACGATGGCAGTGCCTGTGCACCGCCAGGGTGCCGTTATACCCGACCCGCTGATACAGAAGATCACTTTGACATGTGGAGCTGGCAGCAAAACATTCAGTATCAGATAAAAAATAACCTTGTCGCTTACCTTAAATTGGATACGGCATTTAGAGCGCCACACACCTCAGAGTTATATCGTTTACAAAATGGCCAACTCGACGCTCAAATTGAACCACAAAAAGCAAAAAGTATTGAAATTGGCCAACATTATATAGACGGCTCTCACACTCTGAATTTAGCAGCCTACTGGCAAGATAAATCTGAAGTCATTATACAAAACAGTCAGCGCGAATATTTAAATGGCGCTAAAACTCAACATATGGGGATTGAAGCAGAATACAGTTATCAATTTTCAGACGATTTATCCGCTAACTTACAAGCCAGTCACGCCCTGCACAGGTACAAAAACGATGAAAACTTTAACAATAATATAATGGATACCGCGCCTAAATTAATGCTAGCAGGCCGCTTAAACTGGCGCCTTCAAGAAAAGCTGCAAACTGAATTAGAATATCAGTATATGGACAAATATTTTACCAGTGCCGACAATACGACAGAGTATGACGGACATCAGTTGTTTAATTTAAGATTGAACTATCAGATGAGCAATAATCTTAGATTTTCTGCACAAGTACTCAATTTACTGGATGAACGTTATGCAGAACGGGCTGACTATGCATTTTCGCAATACCGCTATTTTGTCGGTCAGCCCAGACGCTTATTTTTAGGGGTTAACTATGAGTTATAGCTATGCGTTATAACTCTTCAACCAATTCTTCAAGCTCTAACGGCTCAGGAGACAAAATAATGCCTGTGGTGTCTGCATAGACATAGTCTTCCGGCAAAAAAGTAACACTCCCGAAATTAACGGCGACATCGACCTCTCCGGTGTCGTCATCTTCAGCCCCAACGGGTATAGAAGCAATAGCCTGAATGCCCAAGTCGATTTCTTCCAATTCATCCACATCACGAACGGCACCATAGACAATAATACCCTCCCAATTGTTGCTGGCTGCCAATTCGGCTATTTCAGCATCAAGCAAAGCGCGTCTGGCAGAACCACCGCCATCAATCAGTAACACTTTGCCGCTACCATCTTCGGACAAAACTTGTCGAACCAACCCATTATGCTCAAAGCACTTGACGGTTGTGATTGTGCCATAAAAACTGTTGAGACCACCGTACGAAAGAAATATCGGGTCAACAACATCGACCATATCTGTATAAGTGTCACATAACAAAGAAGTGCTGAATTCCATGGTTAACTACCTTGGCTAGAAAAGATGCGTCATTATAAACATCTGCGGTTCGCAGATCCAAGAGACAAAAGACATTAAATCAAATAAATTTTGTCGATTAAATGGGTAAAAACTTGTCATATTTTTGACCTATTTGATTCAATTTTACGTCATATATAAAACATAAGATAGGCACTGAGAAGAGTTTATTTTGAGTGTCAGATTATGAATTTAATTACGGCTAAAGATCAGCAATTATTCGCATGGTTATTTGCCTGCACACAGAATCGCAACATGACTTGGGTAAGGTTGCTATCTAAAACTGGCGATGGCCATTTTTACCTTGCCCTCGCCCTTATTTTATCCGTGGTAGAACAACAAGGCATCTGGTTTTTAGCGGTCGGGTTAGTTGCATTCTTGCTTGAATTGCCATCATATTTTGTCCTTAAAAAAACGTTTAAAAGAGCACGCCCATGTGATGTATTGGTATCAGCACATATTCAACCCAGTGATAAATTTAGCTTGCCTTCAGGGCACACAGCTGCTGCATTTTTAATGGCAACTTTGATTAGCTATTTTTATCCGGGTTTTACAATATTCGCCTATACATGGGCAAGTTTAATTGGTTTATCACGCGTATTATTAGGCGTGCATTTTCCAACAGATATCATTGCAGGTGCGATATTAGGAACCGCTAGCGCCTGGTTAAGTTTGGGATGGGTTTTATAGATATATGAAGATTCTTTATGGTGTACAAGGAACGGGTAACGGACACATTAGCAGAGCCAGAATTATGGCTAATCGTTTTAATGAACTAGGGATAGATGTTGATTATTTATTTTCAGGTCGTGCAGCTGACAAATTTTTTGATATGCAACCTTTTGGCGACTATCAGGTACGCAAGGGAATGTCATTTTCCAGTAAAGATGGTGATGTCGCAATTTTATCAACGCTTAAAAAAATTGAATTTGGTACCTTTTGGCGGGATGTTAAGTCGCTTGATTTAAGTCAGTATGATGTGGTGCTAAATGACTTTGAACCTGTTACTGCTTGGGCAGCTAAACGGCAAAATGTGCCGAGTATTAATATTTCGCATCAGGCAGCATTTTTGCAAAATATTCCAATGGAAGGCGCAAGCTGGGCTGATAAAAAAATTCTGAAATATTTTGCACCATGCTCTGTTGACTTAGGCGTACATTGGTATCACTTTGGCGCTAATATCATACCGCCTTTTATTGAAGAACCAAACGAGCTACAAATAAACGACACTAAGATCCTAGTCTATTTGCCGTTTGAATCGTTAGAACATATAAAAACCTTGTTAGCCGATTTCTGCGATTTCGAATTTTATTGTTACCACCCAGATATCCCTGAAGACAAAGATGAAGAACACATCAAGCTTAGAAAATTAAGCAGAACAGGCTTTAAAACTGATTTATCGACCTGTAAGGGTATCATTGCCAATGCAGGCTTTGAGCTATCCAGTGAAGCATTATGTTATGGCAAACGCATCTTATTAAAACCATTAAATGGTCAGTTTGAGCAAGCGAGTAATGCCAAAACACTGGAAATTTTAGGTCTAGCCTCTGTCATGGAAACATTAAATTTTGATGAAGTTGAACACTGGTTAGAACAAACCCATGGTGGACGTGTGGTATTTCCAAATGACCCTCAGCCTTTGATTGATTGGATTTTAGCGGGTGATTACAACAACAGCGCACCATTGTTAGAAAAACTCTGGTCGCAAGTACATTTTCCTGAGCATGTTGAAGATAAATTAAATCGTAATGTAGCTTAATCTTGCTCGCTGCTTTCGCCCGACGGGTGCCGTGTAGGTTGGTCTTTAGGCCAACAATCTTGAAAAACACCAAGAGCTGCGAGTGTCGAGCTTCGAGCTTCGAGCTTCGAGCTTCGAGCACAAGATATCACTTTAGATCGATGTTTGAGTCCGACGGGTGGCGTGTAGGTTGGTCTTTAGGCCAACAATCTTGAAAAACAACGAGCTGCGAGTAACTTTTTTCTTGTCGCCCTAAAGGACGACCTACACAGCTTGAAGCTCGCTGCTCGAAGCTTAAAGCTAAAATATAGGTCGCGGCTTCAGCCCGACAAAAGCAGAAAGCACAAATATCGAATTAATAATTGTCGCCCTAAAGGACGACCTACACAGCTTGAAGCTCGCTGCTCGAAGCTTAAAGCTAAAATGTAGGTCGCGGCTTCAGCCCGACAAATCTCGCAATATGCAGGATGTCGCCCTATAGGGTTGAGCTACCTACATTTGCGACCATTTAATATCTGCAGCGCGCAGTCTGTAATTACCAATATAATGAATATAATCCCCTGGGTTAACCAAGGTATCCAATTCCGGGTTTACTTCCAGCTGATTGCCGTTGCGCTCTTTAGCTATTGCCAATACAGTTGCATCATGCAGCTTTTTAAAACCATTAAAAACCTGTTCAAACTTGAAAGGCTGTTTAACCTCATCAGGAATTTGAATCGCGTATTGAGTATCACCGCATAAACCAGATAACAATTGCTCCTGCACACGACTCGCCCCCGGATCCTGCATTGAACGAACTAAACTTTCAGCAATACGTGAAGAACTGCACTCAATATTAGGGCAGTGAGCACGTAACAAATCCACTTTAGACTGATCATGAAACCAAGCCGTTATATGACAATCGGCTTTAACGGACACGGATAACTTTAAAGCAGTCGTCAAAGTTTGATCATCTGTATCTGCATAAATGATCACCCGGTCTGCTTTATCTATCGCAATTCGTTTGAGCTCATGCTCTGTGGTGTAACTTGTCAACTTGGCGTAGTCAACCCACTCCAAATGCTCCTGCATTGGATGTTCAGACTGTTGCATATCACAAAGTAAAATCTTACGCCCTTCCCTGTGCTTGTCCGCCAATATATTTATAACAATTTGTGCACTCACCTGAGGGTGATAGCCAATAATAACAATGTGGTTTTCAAATGCTGCGAAACTACTATTCCCCATAATTCTCCGCCTAAAATAAAGAGTTAATGTTTGTCCAGCTTTACCCAAAAACGCACCAAATATGGCTAACCCCATTGGTATCTGAAAAATCCAAACCCAAATCCGGCCAGCGTGTGTGGCCGGGCTAAAGTCGCCATACCCCACCGTACTGGTTGTGACCACGTAATAATAAGGGAAAATTTCTAATGAGGTTAGTTCAGTTTCGCCGTTAAAATACAACCCAAGCCAAGTGAACACCAAATGACAAAATAATACGCTCAACAACATCAACCAACTAAATTGATTAATGTGGCGCTGGACAATAGAAACTATCTTCCTAAAAATCATAAAGTTAATAATCGTAATAAAGAAAAAACTTAAGTTAAAAGACAGAAATATGACAATACTGTCATATTAGACAACTAAAACAACGCCAATTTGTAAACTATAGTTTACACTGACAAACGCTCATTACCTTGCTACGCTTGTTAAAAATTAGTAAATTTAAAAAAATTACGCCATTCTAAAGTCAAGCAAACAGTTTTGCCACTTACTTTACAGGTATTTGTATGCACTGTGTACCTGAAAATGTATATCATTTATTCATTCAGAGGTCGTTTAATGATGTTAAAAAAATTTATATCTGTTGCTGTCACATTAGTATTGAGTGTTTTTGTATCAGCAGCTTATGCCAATAACACAAATAACCTGTATCAATGTGTTGATAAGCAGACTTTACAACAGGATGCAGCCTGTATCGCCAATTTGATAGACAATAACAGCAAACTTCAGACAGAGATTGCTGCCATCAATCAAGATGCAGCCCAATTAGATAATGGTTTATCATTGGCCGTGATGACAATGAATCGCGACAACTTACATATCGAAATTGTAGCAGTGGAAGAACCGATGAAAGCGGATGCTTCAGATAAACTGTAACAACAGCCTAAACGGATTAAATTAAGTTAACCATTAAAAAAGGGGCTCAAGCCCCTTTTTTAAACGCTGGTTAAATCCATTGATTTGGAATAGACAAAACCAATTCCGATGAAAAATTGACGTTATAAAGAAATTATAAAATAAAGCGAGATAAATCTTCGTCTTCAATTAACTCATTCAGATACTTGTTAACATAGTCAGCATCTATCACAAGTGTATCGCCACTTTTTTCCGAAGCATCAAAAGACACTTCTTCCATTAACTTCTCCATCACTGTATGCAAACGGCGTGCACCTATATTTTCAGTACGTTCGTTAACCTGCCAAGCAGCTTCAGCAATACGCTCAATACCATCTTGCTTAAATTCAACATTTACGCCTTCTGTTGCCAAAAGCGCGCGATATTGTTCAGTTAACGATGCATTGGTATCTGTTAAAATCGCAATAAAATCTTGTGTAGTGAGTGCAGTTAGCTCAACTCGGATGGGCAAACGACCTTGCAATTCAGGAATTAAATCGGACGGCTTAGCCATCTGAAAGGCACCCGATGCAATAAATAAAATATGATCTGTTTTTACCATGCCATGTTTAGTTGAAACAGTCGAACCTTCAACTAAAGGCAATAAATCACGCTGCACACCTTCACGTGATACATCTGGACCACTACTTTCACCACGTTTACAAATTTTGTCAATCTCATCGATGAATACGATACCGTTTTGCTCAACCGCATGTAACGCATCTTCTTTAAGATCTTCTGTATTAACCAAACGAGCTGCTTCTTCTTCAATTAACAATTTAAAAGCTTCTTTGACTTTTAATTTGCGTGTTTTTTTAGTCGAACCAGACAAATTTTGAAACATGCTTTGCAGCTGATTAGTCATCTCTTCCATGCCCGGCGGTGCCATAATCTCGACACCAACTTGCGGCGCTGCAACATCTATTTCAATTTCTTTATCGTCTAATTGCTTTTCACGTAATTTTTTTCTAAAAACCTGACGAGTGGTACTATCCGCCGGTTTTTCATCTTCTTCACCATAAGGGGTTTGAGCACGCGGCAATAAAGCATCTAAAATGCGCTCTTCTGCGGCTTCTTCAGCGCGGTGACGCACTTTTTGCGTTGCTTCTTCACGTGTCATCTTAACCGCGATATCGGTTAAATCGCGGATAATCGTTTCAACTTCTTTACCCACGTAACCGACTTCAGTAAATTTAGTGGCTTCTACTTTAATAAACGGCGCTTTAGCTAACTTAGCCAAGCGTCGGGCGATTTCCGTTTTACCCACACCGGTTGGGCCTATCATTAAAATATTTTTAGGGGTCACTTCCTGACGCAACTCTTCTTCCAGCTGCATTCTGCGCCAACGATTACGCAATGCAATTGCCACTGCTTTCTTGGCTTTATCTTGGCCGATTATGTGGCGGTTTAACTCGTGTACAATTTCTCTTGGGGTCATCTCAGACATAGTCGGCTCCTATTTTTTAGCGTCCAATTCTTCTATTGTTTGGCAATGATTTGTATAAACACAAATATCACCCGCTAATTTGAGGCTTTTTTCAACAATATCTTTAGCCCCTAATTCAGTATTTTCTAATAACGCAGTAGCAGCAGCTTGTGCATATGGGCCACCCGAACCGATTGCAATTAAATCATTTTCGGGTTGAATAACATCACCATTACCAGTAATGATTAACGATGCTTCCGCATCCGCAACCGCCAACAAAGCTTCTAAGCGACGCAAGGCTCTATCCGTTCGCCAATCTTTCGCCAGCTCAACAGCCGCTTTTGTTAAATGGCCTTGATGAATTTCTAATTTACTTTCAAAACGTTCAAACAAAGTAAATGCATCCGCCGTACCACCGGCAAAACCGGCCAACACCTTATTGTGATACAAACGGCGTACTTTGCGGGCATTACCTTTCATTACGGTATTACCAAGTGAAACTTGACCGTCACCACCAATAACAACTTTGTCGCCACGACGCACAGATACTATCGTAGTCATATCAATTCCTCTTAAAAAAGCAAACCGGGCATACCCTTATTGGTTTAGCCCGGTTATTCAGACAATTGCTATAGAAATGGGGTAGCTTGAATAAAAATCAAGTCCAGTACCAAATTTGGCAACCATTGATTTTTGCATTCTGCAAGCGATGGCGATCAGACTCAGCTGCGCGTTTAGTATCATAGGGGCCTAATACAACTCTAAACCACACACCATTACTGCCTTCTGTTCTTTTAACAAAAGATTCTAAGCCGGTAAACGCGATTTGCGCTTTTAACGAATTGGCCTGATCTAACTTACGAAAAGAACCGCATTGCATTTGATATTGTTTTTGTGGTTGATCTTTTCTATCTGGCACATCAACTTCAATCGTTTTATTCTCAAGCTCTTTGACATACTCCCATTTTTCTTCGGGAACTTTAGGCAATGCCTTAGGCTTAACTTTTTCCACGACTTTCGGTTTAGGCTCTGGGGCTCTGTCTTTTATCGACCATAAAAAATATGCAAAACCAATCACTAAACAAAGTGCTAAGACAATCATAAACTTAAGTTTAGAATGATTTGCCACTGCCACTTCTGGTTCAGGTTTTCGTTTTGTGCGCGGGGTCGGTTTACCTTTTTTTACGTAATCACGTGCCATAAAAATTTTTTGACTTATTGTTTGAATTTGTGCCGCCTAGAGTATAAAGGGCAAAATTGATAGTGGGAACAGCTTACATTGAATCTTTAACAAAAGTGCGTCTTTTTGATTTATTTTTAAGCACTTAATTTAATTCCTGTGGATCAATATCAATACTCCAGCGCACAGCTTGTGCAAACTTATTCTGCTCTAAACTTAAAACCAACTGGCGCATTGCCGCATTTAGCATACTGCGCTGCTTTGCAGAAAAAATCATCAGGTATCTAAATCTACCGGCTCTTTTCTCTTGTGGTGCTGGCATGCTGGCGAATAACTCAACCCCCTGATAATGCACCGATATTTGCTGGTTAAATAAGGCTTCAGTTTGCTCGATACAGGCCAGTAATTTTTCGCTATGCTGGCATTCCATTCGCACTAAACACCAAAAACGATAAGGCGGCAACAAAGACGCTTGCCGTTCAGTCAACAATAAGTCTTGCAGTTCACTATAACCTTTACCTATCAGTGTTTGTAAATAAGGATGCTCAGGAAAGTGTGTTTGCAGTATCACTTGTCCCGGTTTGTCGGCACGCCCTGCCCGCCCTGCAACTTGTACCAGCAACTGCGCCATTTTTTCTACCGCTCTAAAATCAGTGCTGTACAGCGCACTATCTAAATTAACAACCACAGTCAGTGTTAAATTGGGAAAATGATGCCCTTTGGCTAGCATTTGAGTACCAATCAATAATTGATGCTCACCTTTTTGAATAGCCGCTAACTTATTTTCAAGTGCACCTTTGCGACGGACACTGTCTCTGTCAATTCGAATGGCATTGGCTTCGGGAAAACGACTTTCCAACCAGTCTGCCAGTTGCTCTGTGCCCACGCCCCAATCCACAATTTGACTGGAACCACATTCAGCACATTGAGCAGGTGGTCTATCAAACGCTCCACAATGATGGCACACCACCTGTTGTAAGTTTTTATGATACGTAAAATGTTTGTCACACCGTTTACATTCGGCCACCCATCCGCATTCATGGCAAATTAAAGCCGGTGAAAAGCCCCGGCGGTTTAAAAATACCAGCACTTGCTGTTTTTTATTTAAATGATGTTCAATTGCCTGCACCACACCATAGGCTAATCCCGCTTGCAGTGGCTGATGCTTTATATCAATTAACTGGGGCATAGGCGGTGGATGCGCCTGAGCTCTTTTTTTCATTTGTAAATGCAAATATTTACCTTGTTTTGCATTTAATAGACTTTCCAATGATGGGGTTGCGCTACCCAGAATGATTTTACAGGCTTCGGCGGATGCGCGCTTTATCGCGACATCTCGTGCATTGTACCTTAAACCATCTTGCTGCTTGTACGACGCATCATGTTCTTCATCTAAAATAATTAAGCCTAAATCCGGTGCTGGTACCATCACCGCAGAACGCGTGCCAATAATAATACGGGAAATTCCAATCGCCGCTTTTAACCAAGCATTATGCCTTTCGCTGTCATTTAACTCGGAATGTAAAACAGATATTTGACATTTAAAACGCGATTGAAAACGCTGTAAAGTTTGCGGCGTTAAACCGATTTCAGGCACTAAAATGAGTACTTGCTCACCGCGAGCTAGAACGTCTTGCATCGCTTGCATATAAACTTCAGTTTTACCACTGCCCGTCACCCCTTCTAGTAAAACAACGGCAAACTGACTCAGGGTATTAATTTGTGAAAGGGCCTCAATTTGCTCTGGGTTCAAACTGTATTCGGGCCGTTCTACCGCAACCGATTTACAAATAGGGGGCAAGGGGGCTTCTTCAATTATTTTTTTTTCAGCCAATTGCTTGATAACAGTGTGGCTAAAGCCATCCTGTAATAATAAACTTTGCGTGGTAGCCCCTGTTTTTTTTAAAAAGTGATACAAAGCCAACTGTTTAAAGGCGCGTGCAGAAGGTTCAGATGCCGATTCTTTGACTTGCCAGATAGGTTCACTTAAGAGCTCTGCCGGTGCTCCTTCTTTTAATTTTTTCGGCAGTAAATTGATAAAAACTTCACCCGGCGGACACAAATAATAACTTTGCAACCATGCCAGGGTAGACAACATTTGTTGATTGTAGATAGGCGTGATATCTAGCAGGCGCTTTATTTCTTTAACCTTTGCAGCATCAAAGTCTGTGTGGTCTTTTATCGCAATAACTAATCCGACCAACAATTGCCGCCCAAATGGAACCTCGACGCGACATCCCACTTTTACATTAAAGTGAGTTGGTATTTTATAGTCAAACAGTCGTCGCAGTGGTACGCCTAACGCAATTTGTGCAAACAATCCGATGATCCCTGATGAGCAAAGTTTGAGAAAGCCTATTCTAATCTTAGCGATAACAGTTGCAAGCGACTTTGTATATCGTCGCTTTAAGGCGGCAAGTTTCAAGTTTCAAGTTTCAAGTTTCAAGTTTCAAGTTTCAAGTTTCAAGTTTCAAGTTTCAAGTTTCAAGTTTCAAGTTTCAAGTTTCACAGAAGTGTAGGTCTGCCCTTTAGGGCGACAATTGTTATAATTCGATATTTGTGCTTTATGCTTTTGTCGGGCTAAAGCCACGACCTACATGGCTCATAGCTCGCAACTAAAATGTAGGTCTGCCCTTTAGGGCGACAATTGTTATAATTCAATATTGGTGCATTATGCATTGTCGGGCTAAAGCCACGACCTACACGGCTCGTAGCTCATAGCTCGCAACTAAAATGTAGGTCTGCCCTTTAGGGCGACAATTGTTATAATTCAATATTGGTGCATTATGCATTGTCGGGCTAAAGCCACGACCTACATGGCTCGTAGCTCGTAGCTCGCAACTAAAATACAGGTCTGCCCTTTAGGGCGACAATTGTTATAATTCGATATTGGTGCATTATGCATTGTCGGGCTAAAGCTACGACCTACATGGCTCGTAGCTCGTAGCTCGCAACTAAAATGTAGGTCTGCCTTTTAGGGCGACAATTGTACAACTCGATATTTGTGCATTATGCATTGTCGGGCTAAAGCCACGACCTACATGGCTCGTAGCTCGCAACTAAAATGTAGGTCAGCCCTTTAGGGCGACAATTGTTATAATTCGATATTTGTGCATTATGCTTTGTCGGGCTAAAGCCACGACCTACATGGCTCGTAGCTCGTAGCTCGCAACTAAAATGTAGGTCTGCCCTTTAGGGCGACAATTGTTATAATTCAATATTGGTGCATTATGCATTGTCGGGCTAAAGCTACGACCTACATGGCTCGTAGCTCGTAGCTCGAAACTAAAATACAGGTCTGCCCTTTAGGGCGACAATTGTTATAATTCGATATTTGTGCTTTATGCTTTTGTCGGGCTAAAGCCACGACCTACATGGCTCGTAGCTCGTAGCTCGAAACTAAAATACAGGTCTGCCCTTTAGGGCGACAATTGTTATAATTCGATATTGGTGCATTATGCATTGTCGGGCTAAAGCCACGACCTACATGGCTCGTAGCTCGTAGCTCTAAACTAAAATGCGTGACGAACAAAAAACTAAATTAGGAAATGGTAATGGACTTAATAAGAAAAAAAACACTCACAACTTCTATTTTACTTGCAACAATGACAACGGGTTGTATTGATGTATCCTTGGATGATCTCAATGAAACTCTGGATGATAAAGATAGTATTTTAGTATCAGCACCAAAGTATACAGATATATGTGGCAACTATATCACGCAAGATGTTTCTCTGAGCATCTATGATGAAAATAGAAATCTCTACAGTGACTACCAACTACAGGTATCTGGTGAAGGTGATGAGTTTGAAATAGACGTACCAAAATCCAAATTTACTTTAACCTACACAACTGAAAACCAAGACAAACGAACCTATTTAAATATAGAGCGGTCGGATAATATGACTCTCATTATCCCTCAGCCGATTATCAACACATGTGGCTGTGATAGGTTCAATTTAACCGCTGTTGCAGATGTTCCTAATGCCGATAATTTATTATTAATCAACCGGTTTGGTGAGCATACGCCTACCGCAACAGATAATGCGGAGGAATGGTTATTTGCCGATGTTGAAATATGTAATGAAGACGCTATTGTTGCAATATCAAATTATAACAATAGCTATGCGTATATTGATGCAAAAGAAGTTACGCAAGATACTCAAGTCACACTAGACTTACCTTTAACATCAATACCTTACACAATTACAAACGATCTTAACGTATCGAGTTCGCAGACACATTATTGGGGTTTACATCACCAAATAATTGCAACGGTTCCATCTTTTGAAAATATTGCTTTTAATTTTATACCTGAAGCCAATTTTGACACAATACAACTCATCTATCGTTTAACTCAAGATTATGATATTGCTACATTCACAAATAACAATACGGGTCTCTTTGCTAACTATCAAAGCCAGTTTGCTTATGATCTGCAAACAGCTTCATACATAAACAAACCAACTTCATTAGATTTAACACCGACTTATGAACCGTTTGATATCAGCATCCACGACGACGGAGTATATTTTAATCAAGGTGCTGGATTAACAAAATATGACTTTATTGAAACCTTTGTAGTACATAGAGACACTGATAACAGCATTTCTCAATTTGAATTTATGTATAGTAATACTTCATATATATCGATAGAGGATTTAATTTTTTATACAGGTATAGATCAAAAAATCGAACAGATACAATTCATCTCACACGATGTAGTTGGGATCAATGACTACCAAAGTGCGTTAGAGATGCAGCAGTCTGGCAGTAAATTGACAAATCAGGACAACGTGCAAATTAACAAGCAAGCTCTCGCTATTAGCCTTTCGAACCCACAATAGTATAAACGCTACAAACTGGGCTGTCGCAAAACAGTAGGTATATCGAAATATGATTCATCATGTGTTTCAAATGCCTGCTTTTTGCGCGACTTTATCTCGGCTCTTTGTGCAACACTCATCGAAAAAACGTCAAAATGTGCCTGCTCAATAATCTGATTCGCTTCTTCTTGTGAAACAAGCCCCATAAATTGTCCTGCATACATAAACCCTTGAGTACGTGCTTTTGCCTGTTCAACCGGAATTTTTTCTTTCACTTGACTAAAAATATCAAACAATTGACGATACGCTTCAGATTTAAAATTCTCAGCATTCATAACAATTTATCCTTATTATTACCACGACAGCGCCTTAGTATATAAAGAATCTACCCCTTAATCACCTTAACCGTGCTTTTATTTATCCCGTATTCCCGCAGTTTATTGGCAATTGCGGTGTGGCTTAATCCGAGCTTTTGTGCGAGTTGGCGGGTACTTGGATAATGTGGGTAGAGCTTTCTCAGCAATGCGTTTTCAAAGCGTTTAACTGCATCATCTAACGAGCCTTCCAATTCTGTTTGTAGTTGCAAATAGTCTTTTTCAAGCGCTGATAAATTCACATCATCATCCTTTAGGGTGTTGCTGTCCTGTAATAATAATGCTTGCTCAAGCGTGTTATTCAACTGTTTTACATTACCAGGCCAGGCATATTTGCTAAGCTTTTCCATGCAAGACTGAGTCACATCAACTGGCACACGCTGCAATTTTCGGCATAATATATTCAATAAGCGAGCGGTTAAATCAACAAAATCGGCTTTGCGTTCGCGCAGTGGCGGCACTGGGATCTCTAATTGCCCTAGTAACAATTGTAAGTTTTCATCAAACAGCCCTTGCTGCACTAAACTTAACAAGCTTTGCTGGCTGGTTACATAAACCCTTTTACTAGGACTCATTAATAATGCGGTATGCAACTCTTTTTGTGCAGCCATTGTGAGTTTATCAACTCGCTCTAGAATCAGCGGCCCGTTAATACTTTTTAATTGTTCAATTTCTTGTCTCAGCACTTCGCTGTCATTCAAGCGACAATCTAACTTATGAGAAGGGAGTTGATGGTTACTCAAACTGCAAACAATAGAAGCCAGCCAAGACTTGCCCGTACCCGCTTCACCATACAAAGCCAAGTTAGAAGCACTGAGCGCAAATTTTTTAATCTCACGTACCACTTTTCGCATACCGGTAGACTTGTGCACAATTTGACTCACTAAATGCTGCTGTTCATTGGCGAGCGGATAATGCGAAGGGCTCTCTATTAAACGGATAAACACACCCACAAAATCCTGCTCTTTAAAATCGGGCGTTAACCATATAGGTGACATCTCAACTTGAAAAGTTTGTTCATTTATTTCACCAACCTGCAGCAGCTTTTCTGTGGGTTTGCGTTCAAGCCATCTTAATAAATTCACCCCTTTTAACCAGTTAGATGGGGTATTGAGTTGTTCACGGTTAAAGTCGCTTAGTAATTTTAAAGCCGCTCTGCTGGCCCGAATTAAATGCCCTTTTTCATCCAGTGAAACTAACATTTCTGAACTATTGTCTAAACAACTCTTTAATTCAATTTCTTGTCGCTCTAATGGCATACAAGCAACGGTTTTAACATCTTGCACACCATTCAATAAACGGATTTCTGGCATCAAATGCTGAAATTCGGTAAATTCAATCTTGGGGAAATTAAGGAATATTTTAAGCGGATGCACCTCAATCCCATGCAAGTCAATTTGATGTCTGACAAGAATTTCCAGAATATCTTGTGTAATACCAATACGGTTTTCACAACTTATTTCCAGTCTCATGTTAATCTCAACTTAGCAATCTCAAATTTATGCCGAATTAGCTATAATTCCATTAAGCTTAGTCTAACTGTTACAAATACGCTATAAGCTAGGAAAACCTATGTATGCCAGATAACTTAAGGCAAAAAACTGAAAATATGCTGCAACAAATCAGCGACCGACTGATGGCGCAGCCACGCAAACAAAAAATTGTCAGTTTATTACAATACCATTCAAGCTTTGTCTGCCAATCTGAAAATTTGCAGGATTATATAGATGAATGTAAGAAACTGATTGACGCTGCATTTAGGCCAAATGCCAACGAGCGTGTGTTTGATAAATTAAATGACCAACTTGAACTGTTAAGCAAATACGCCATTAAAGACAAACTGCAAGACGATGAACATGCAACAGAATATCGCAGTCGTGCCGGAAAGCTGCACAAACGACTGGCAGAATACCGCCAATATTTAGCCCGCTTTGATGACCAAATTCGCTCACAACCCAACCTACCGGCTGATCATTCCTTATTTCAGCGCCGAGAACGTTGCCAGCAAGCGATAAATAAACTAGAAGAACAAATCAGCCGCATTGAGGTTGGTTATATTAGGTACTAAACTAATCAATAATTCTAATAAGGGGCTGTTGTTATGCAATTGATTAAAAAACTGGCTTGTGCGTTCGGCGTACTGATTTTATCAACCCAAGGTGCATTCGCTGAATTTAATATTCCGGGAAAAGCGACCATTGTTTATCCGTCTGGTTTAGAAAAAACAATAGATTTTGGCTTTAGTTATGAAAACACAGATGAAGGTACGCAATTTAGCGCAGGGCCTTTCAGTGTGCCGGTTGCCGAGGTTCCTGAGCAATATTCAATTGCATTAATCCTGCATCAAGACGAGTATGTTTGGGTACAAGAGTTTGCCAAAGGCTACTTTACCAGTTTTGTTTATCAAGTTGGCAATAATAAAATTGAACTTCGTAAAGCACCCGACAGACAAATAAAAGCCAATTATGAATTACTGGTAAATGGTCGTATGTATTTATTTGATACCAATTCAATTCAATTGCTTTTTAAGTTTAACGACAAAGGGATTGATAAAATTGAAGCAAATGGTGCAATAAAAAATATTGGTGTGCAGTAACGAAACTTTAGTTAAAAAGTAAATCAAGATATACTGCCGCGTCTTATAAGAAATATCGGAAAAGAATCACGCATGAAATTGCTCAAGCTTCCTTGTATTAGTTTGTTAATGGTGATCGCACTGTCTGCGTGTGCTTATCGTATCGACATTCGTCAGGGTAATTATATAGAACAAAAAGACGTTGCAAAATTACGTCAGAATATGAGTAAAGAACAAGTTGCTTTCGTATTGGGTAATCCTGTTATCGACGACAGTTTTAACTCTGATACTTGGTATTATCTGTACCATGTTAATTATGGTGACGGACGTGAGCCAAGACGAATTGAGTTAACACTGCAATTTGAAAACAATCAGTTGCAAGACATGGTTGGCAGTATCGAAAAACCTGAAAACTTTACTGACCCTATCGATCAATAAAACACCTTTTAAGGGTCACAGTAAAACCATTTTTGCTGTGACCTTTTGCTCCACTATTTATAAAACCAAAGCTAAATACTTCTCCAACACACTCTCGCTGCAGTCTCATACTAAAAAACAATCTTAGCGCGGTAATTGCTTTTCGTTTGCTTTTCATTTTTCCATTGAGCAATGCGTAAATTTCAGGCAATATCTTGCGATAATTTTGCTTTAATTGGCCCTCTAAAAAAGGAAAATAAATGAAACCAAGCCTAAAACCCGCAAATCCTAATTTCTCATCTGGTCCTTGCACCAAACGCCCAGGTTATAACTTAGCGGCACTTGATACATCAAGTTTAGGTCGTTCGCATCGTAGCAGTTTAGGTAAACAAAAACTTAAACTCGCCATTACCGAAACCGCCCGTTTATTAGAACTGCCAGAAGGTTACCGCGTTGGTATTGTGCCCGGTTCAGATACAGGTGCAATGGAAATGGCAATGTGGTCTTTATTAGGTGAAAGACCTGTTGATGTTTTCGCTTGGGAGTCTTTTGGCTCAGGTTGGGTAAATGATATCGCCAAACAATTAAAATTAGAGTCCGCTCGCTCGTTCACCGCACCTTACGGACAATTACCAGATTTTAGCCAGGCAAATCCAGAGCATGATATTGTGTTCACTTGGAATGGCACAACATCGGGCGTCAAAGTCAATAATGCTGACTGGATCAGTGATAGCCGATCTGGCCTAACCATTTGTGATGCCACCAGCGCTGTTTTTGCCATGAATATGCCTTGGAACAAAATTGATGTTGCCACTTTTAGCTGGCAAAAGGTGTTAGGGGGTGAAGGTGCTCATGGGGTCATTGTATTAAGCCCGCGTGCAGTTGAACGTTTACAATCTTATACCCCACCTTGGCCTATGCCAAAAATCTTTTTATTGGCCAAAGGCGGTAAATTGATTGAAGGTATTTTTGAAGG
This sequence comes from Catenovulum sediminis, assembly GCF_007289895.1. Lineage (GTDB taxonomy): Bacteria > Pseudomonadota > Gammaproteobacteria > Enterobacterales > Alteromonadaceae > Catenovulum > Catenovulum sediminis. The sequence goes on from NZ_CP041660.1 coordinate 479,697, forward strand.
TGCCACCATCAATACCCCCTCTATGTTGTGTGTAGAAGATTATTTAGATGCATTAGCTTGGGTTGAAGACATTGGTGGATTGCAAGCCGCTATTGCAAAAAGTGAAGCCAATTTACAAGTATTCCGCGATTTTGTTGCTCAAAATGACTGGATTGACTTTTTAGCTGAATCCGCTGATATCTGCTCTAACACCAGTGTGTGTTTTCAATTAAAAGCGACTGAAGCACAAGTTAAATCGATTGTGAAATTATTAGAATCAGAGCAAGTTGCTTATGACATCGGTGCTTACCGTGATGCACCGGCTGGCTTGCGTGTATGGTGTGGCGCAACGGTTGAACAATCTGATCTTGAAGCGCTATTACCCTGGCTAAGCTGGGCTTATCAAGAAGTTACACAATAACTGAGTAAAAAGTCGAATGCTTTGGGGGCGTTCGACTGGCCTAAAATACAAAAAAGAGCTAACAAAGATGAAAACAATCAGAACTTACAACAATATCGCCTCGAAAGGGCTTAATCAGTTTTTAAAAGATAGCTACCGGGTTTCGGCGGACGAAGCAGAACCGGATGCAATATTACTGCGTAGCCAAAAACTGCATGAAGAAAAATTACCTAAATCTGTTTTAGCGGTGGCGAGAGCCGGCGCGGGTGTCAATAACATTCCGGTAAACGACTATACCCGTCAGGGCATCGTGGTTTTTAATACACCGGGTGCCAACGCCAACGCGGTAAAAGAGCTGGTATTAGCCAGTTTACTGTTAGGCTCGCGCGGTATCAGCCAAAGTATGCAATATGTCAACTCACTAGCCGATGTCACGGATGCGCACGAATTACATAAAAAAGTAGAAGCTGGCAAAAAAGCCTATGGTGGCGGCGAACTAGAAGGCAAAACATTAGGTGTTGTCGGTTTAGGTGCTATCGGTGCAAAAGTTGCTAATTTAGCTTTAAGCCTAGGTATGAATGTTATCGGTTACGACCCTAAACTCAGTGTTGAAGCTGCATGGCGACTTTCCAGCGATGTGGTCAAAGCAGATAATTTAAACGCATTATTATCGCGCTCTGATTACGTCACCTTACATGTACCCGCTGTTGAAGCGACCATCGGCTTTATCAACAATGAAGCATTTTCTGCACTTAAACAAGGAGCAAAACTGATCAATCTAGCACGGGGTGAGTTAGTTGATGAAGATGCAGTACTGAGCGCATTAGATACCGGCAAACTCAGCTATTATATTGCAGATTTCCCAACCCCTAAATTGATTGAGCACGAACGTGCCATTTTATTCCCTCATTTAGGTGCCAGCACGGTCGAAGCAGAAGAAAACTGTGCGATCATGGCTGCAAAGCAGCTCATCGACTTTTTAGAAAATGGCAATATTGTCAATTCAGTTAACTTCCCGACCGTTTCAATGGAACGCACAACAGGTTATCGCATTACGTTTGCCAACGATAACGTTCCGAAAGTTTTGGGTATTGTGATTAACTTACTGGCTGACTTAAATATCAATGTAATTGACATTGTAAACAAAAGCCGGGATGACATTGCCTACAACATCATAGATATCGAACAGCGCCCGACCGCAGAATTATTACAACAAATTGCAAATGTTGAACACGTATTTCAGGTCAGGTGTGTGTAATTTAGCGGCATACGACTGAATCTACAGCATATCAGTTGTTAACAGCTGATATGCTGTTTTATACAGTCTGAGCTTTTTATAAGCCAGATTAATTTCCGACTTTTCGAGAACCACTACTCATTTTTGTTATCAAATTGTAAAGAATAGTGTTCTAGCGGCCGATACGGGCTTTGTTAACCCATTGTCGTTTTCGGAGATATTAAATGCTTAAATCATTTGCAGTTCCAAAAATTATTTACCACATACTTATCGCACTCGTATTTTTAGCCATATTGCCGGCTGCAAATGCGCAGCTCGTATTTTTTACCGACTCGCCTGCTAGCAATCAGCAAAACTGGTTAAACGCCGCTGCGTCAAACAATGAGCAAGTCACCAGCATCACTTTTGACGAACACCCGCTGGGCATATTAGATTCAGATTTTTATCTGCCGACTCACGGTGTAGAAATAGTCTCAAACAACCTTGTTAACCAAACCATTTTGTTTGGTGAAGGGCCTGCACAAGGTAATATTGGAGGGCAATTAGCAGGGGAAGGACTACATTTAGCGTCTAATTATTTACAGTTTTTAAGCGCTGGACAGCTATTATTTAATTTTTATCAACCCACCAGTGGTTTTGGGTTTAATACCGTTGATTTGTGGACTGGCGGTGATTTAACCATTCAAGCTTTTAGCGGCGCTAATGCAAGTGGCAATTTACTGGGTTCACAAACCAACATAGGCGAAGGTCTGAACTTTCAAAAAAATAACTTATTTTTTGTCGGACTGACGGCCGAAAGCGCACTGGGCTCGGTACTTATAGACTTTAGCGGACATGGTGGAGATATTATTGGCTTTGATGATTTTCAATTAGCACAACAGGTTAACCCAGTAGCTGAACCCAGCAGCTTGGCATTTTTCGCTTTCGCGCTGGCGTTATTTGCCGGAATGCGTCGCTCTGGTTTGGCTATACCGTCAAAGGCGTTGGCACCGAAATAGCGTACCAACTTTAGAGTTTTTTATTCTAGCGTTCTTCGCGATTAATTTGCAGTACTGCGCTGGCGATTTTACCACCGTCATCCGGATAACTTAGGCTAACAACGCTTGTTTCATTCAATGCTTCCATCGGTATGTTTAATTCCACCATACCGTAGAACATTTTTCGGCCTTTTTGATCATCCCCGGCCCAATTATTTGGCAAAACTAATGGCGTACCATTAATCAAAACTTTTGAAGGAAGTGGTTGTTTGCCAAGCTCTCGTGCTGGAGACAAACGCAGTTTTGCGCTGCCTTGGCCTGTTGGTACACTTTTAAAGGTAAAATTAATATCCTGATTGCCTTTGATGTCTTGCAGGTAGCTGGTAGCGTAAACTCGGTGTTCTTTAATCTTTCTTTTAACGGGTAGCGCGTTTTTCATGTCCAGTTGAAACATCACAATTTCGCCCGCACCCAAGTCATAACTTTCCGGCATTGCCTGTAATGTTTGTTCTGCAAGTATCGGCTTTTTAACATTGGTAGTTAATGAGCGCAGAGTAACTGCATGTGTTTTAACTTTATTTAAACCATTTAAAGCCACTTTTTTTGATGTGTTATCCAAATTCATCATGATCACATTAACGCGCTTATTATCAACCAACATGTGCACGCGGACATCCGGATTACTGCTTGCACTTAAACGCCATTCGCCTTTTACCCCTTTCCAGAAATAATAAAATTTCATAAGGTCCGTTTTTACGTAGCTTTTGCCATCTGCCAGGCGTCGCCACAATAAATATGGGTTTGCATCGCCAGGTACATAATCGTTCGCCATACCGTACGTCCACGATGCTTTACCCAAAATAAAAGGTACGGTACGAATTAAACGATCAGGGTGATCCATAAAGGTCATTAACTGCCCTAATGCTGAATACAACATACCGGCTGAACGCTCTTCGCTGTAGGGCATGGTACTCATATTGCCAGCCGGAATTTTGCCGTATTCGGTTATCATTATTGGCTTCGCAACGCCAAATTTAATGTGGCTATAGGTATCTATGATATCCATAATTGCTTCAGAATTACTGCCGGTTCTTGCGCGCGGTGTTCCCATTACATTGACACCGTCGTAGATGTGATATGACCAGAAGTCCATGTCTTGACCGGCGATATCCATAAATTTTTTCTGCCAATTATTCCAGTTATTCCAATTGCCGCTTTCAAATTCGACCCACGCAGCTGAGTAGCCACCCACCATAACGTCAGCATTGAGCTCTTTAACTCGCTTAGCGACAACCTTATGTTGCTCACTCATTTCTTCAATACTTGTGGGAATTTTTTTGGCTTTAACAAATGGTTCGTTATAGACCTCAATAGCGCGCGGCCTATTTTTATCTGTAAATCCATACTTCAGCAGATGAGCAAAGTATTCAGCTGTGGCTTCTGCAGAACGCGGCCCCCATTCATACGATGTGTTATTTTTATGTCCATGCATTTTTTCAGGATGCGTACACAAGATCACATTGCGCATATTCTCTGGGTTTAGACGGATATCACTGCCGTTTTCATAGAATCTTTTGTCAAATAGCGCTTTAATTTTACTGACATCAGGCATATCTGGATTTTTGCTATCCGCAGGAATGTCATTTGCCATCCAAGAGATCAACCCTCCGTCTCTGCCGTACTCGGCTTCCAGTTCATTTTCGATATACAGCAGGTCTTCTTCAGTCAGATCGCCAGAACCAAAGCTCTCATGCAATGTGATATATTGAGACCGATTAAATTTGGTCACTCCACCAATATCCCGAATGGTGGTGGGTTCTAAATTTACTTCTACCACTTCTGCGACTTCTGCAAAAATAGGTTTTATCATACTAGCCGCCAGAGATGCAGCAAAAACCAAGCGAAACACTTTCATTATATAAATCCATAATTTTATATTTGAATATAAACATTATAGAATTTTTTATGTCCGTAAATCTACACCATTCTTTGTTAATTGAATTTTTATTTTGTTAATTAAAAGGCAATTGGGATGATTAAATAATTTAAGCGTAATCGTGCCTGGATATAAAATAATCGGAAATACGATCTAGACAACTTTCTTGTGGGAAAACAAGCGGCTCGCTTATGGAGAGAGCAATTCATCCTTGGCTGCTTTTAAAAGATCATCCCATCCCTCGGGAGGATGGCCAGACTTCAACATCTTTTCGAATACCTTGTAAGTATCAGTCTTACTACTGATCTGACCCGCTAACTCTGTACACTTAACTAAGCATTATTTTTCAATTCAAAACTCTCAGGGCTTAAGTAGCCGAGTGAACTATGCCTTCAATTTTGATGACGCTAATTTTCTGCAGGCCAGAATTGCCAGCTGCAAATATATTTGAGCAAAATAAATAAGCTTTCATATTTTATCTTTCCGTTGTCCTGGCAAAGGTCTTATATCAATATCTGGTTTAGGTACATTCACATCAAAATCTCCATAAACCAACCAATCAGGAAAATAAGGGTTAGGCTCAGTTTTAAAACCACACTGGCGATATGCTATTGCAGCGACTGCACACAAAGGCATAGATAACCAACCGATTTCGAGACCGCTATGAACGCTATCGTTAAAATGAGTTACATGTGATTTTATGGCTTTTTGCATGGTTTGAGTGAAACGCTCTTTGTTATTAGCCACTATCGCTAGCATTAAATCAGCAAATGGCAACATTATGTTATATACCAGCGAGCGTTTAATATTGGGTATTTTGTCAGGCTGAGAGGTATCAGAAACCGCCTGCACTAGGTCTTTTAAATTCGCTTGAGGGTTAAAAAAGCCTTTTAACAAATCACAATACGCATGCATAAAGGGTAATTTTGTCCCTTCCGCTTTGGGGTGAATAAAGTTTCTCGCTTCATATTGCATTAAATTTGCAAGCGCTGCTTGGTCATTAAATATAATGGCTAAAGTAAGTGCTTCTTGCCAATTATGCACATTGCTCCAGTTGAGCATTTTTTTACCCGGCAAAGTTATATCTAACTCCTGCAGGGTAAAACTATGCTCTTTGCCTGGGTTTAATACCCAATAAAAATGTGCTTGTTTAGCAATATGTGCCTGATATAACCAATAGACTATGGTCTCTTTCGGTTTATTGGCTAACCAGGCTGCAGCTGCGCATCCAAAGAAAAGATTGCCATCAGAATATATTCTCTGTGGCGCATCTACCACATATCGCGCTCTGAATGCCTGCTTGTTAAATACTCTCCCTACACTTTCAGATCTATTTTGATAACACCAGTCTGCATTCAGTTTGGTTTGAAAATGTTGCATTAAAACTCCATAGGGTCTTGAGCATAACGAGTATATTCTACTTCAGGCAAAACATTCCCGCTGCTGTTATCAAATTTTTGTTTAATGACAGTGTAATCAATTTTGTCGTTGTGCTCTATTAACGTATCAATAGTGTCTCTTAAATTATCAACTTCTTGCTGATAAACAAGAAATTACGCGCCCAATCCAATTATATCAGGCAAATTTTTTTAATGCTCGTCCCCCCACCCAATCAAACAACCACCCAGTCAGCCAGTCAGCCAATCGAGCTCACACTTTAAATTCATATTTAAAACAAAAACTTTACATAAGAATCAAAAAGGATAATATAAATAAAATCATATAAATATTTACAATTTCACATACAAATTAACAACCACACACAAAACAAAGAGGAATAGAAAATGCGACAAGCTAAACGATTATTTAATTTAATGGCAGCTTTAGGTTTGACATTCAGCACGTTGGCGCATGCCAACTACACACCAAATTTGGATGGCACAGGTAATTGGATTAAAAATCAAAAAAACTGGCAATTTAATAGCGCGGTCAGTGATGAGTTTAATCAACCGGGTAACTGGCAAACACCCGATACCAGCAAGTGGAATCGCTACCATCCAACCGGTTGGTTGGGCAATAACAGTTTTACCTATAGCGGCAATCTCGCGTATACCCATCAAGGTAATTTAGTGTTAGAAGCGCGCAATGGTGCAAATGTAGGTGATAAACATACAACGGGTATTGCTTCTTCTAAAACGGCTTTTAAGTACGGTTATTTTGAAGTAAAAGCAAAAGCGGCGAACAATAATATTGCCAGTAGTTTCTGGTTTTTTAATCGTAATCCAGACAATGGTCATCAGTTTGAAATAGATGTTTACGAGCATTTTCCGTATACAGGTTGGAATAGTCAGAAAAAATTTAAAAGCAATATTCATTATTTTGTCTGGACGCAGCAAGATGGCAATGTTGACCAAATTCCATGGTACGAATCACCGGTTGATATGCCCAATAATGGGGTTGTGACTGACTGGCATGTTTATGGTGTGTTGCGCGATGAAGCAAGTATTCGTTTTTATGTTGATGGTGAAAATGTCCGGACCATATGGAAAAGCCAAGTCGCGCCAGAGTACTGGCCGGGTGATAAAAGTATGCCGGTTATCTTAGATATTTTGGTGTACGACTGGCAGCAAGGTGCAAACGAACCCGCACAAACGTATTCTTTTTATTATGTCGATTATTTTCGTGTTTGGAATTAAATAGTCAAGGGCCTATATAAAAAATCCCCGGTGCAAATTGCAAACCGGGGATTAATAAAATCCATTCACTTTAGGCGTTTAGCTGATTAACCTAGTTTATCGGTTGCGACATGATAATCGGGATCTTCTACGATATTCACCTCGCATATATCATCTGCTCTTTTTAACAGTTTTCGACATTCTGCGCTTAAATGACGTAAATGAACTTTTTTACCCAGTGCTTCATATTTATCGGTTAAACCGTCTAATGCTTCAATACCTGAATGATCGCTCACACGTGAACGTTGGAACTCGATAACAATTTCATCTGGGTCTTCTTCGGGTGTAAACAGTTCTTTAAAACTGGCAACAGATGCAAAAAATACTGGGCCTTGGATCTCGTAAACTTTCCAACCCTTTTCATCGATATAAGTTTTAGCATGAATATGTTTAGCATGTTTCCAAGCAAAGACTAAAGCAGAAACAATTACACCCACAACAACAGCCAGCGCTAAATCATACGCCACGGTGACACCCGATACCAAGACAATAATAAACGCATCGGTAACGGGTATTTTGTTCATAATTCTAAATGACGACCATTCAAACGTGCCCAATACCACCATAAACATAATGCCAACTAAAGCTGCCAGTGGGATCATTTCTATTAATTCGGCAGCAAACAAAATAAAACCCAGTAAAACAAGTGCGGCGGTAATACCTGATAATCTGCCGCGTCCGCCTGAGTTGATGTTTATCATACTTTGCCCAATCATGGCACAACCACCCATACCACCAAAAAAGCCGTTTGTGGTGTTGGCAATACCCTGACCAATACATTCGCGGTTACCTTGACCACGCGTACCGGTAATTTCATCAATCAAGGTTAAGGTTAATAAAGACTCAATTAAACCAATAGCTGCAATCACGACCGCCGTTGGAAAGATAATCACTAACGTTTCCCAAGTAAATGGCACCATTGGGATAGAGAATGTCGGTAGTTCACCTTTTAATGAAGCATCCGCAGCTTGATCAGCCGGTAACATTTCACGGACGAAATCAATTACAGTACGGGTGTCTAATTCCAAACCAATCACCAGCCCGGTGACAACCACAATGGCCACTAAGCCAGAAGGAATCGCTGTGGTTAATTTAGGCAAAAAGTGGGTGATCGCCATGGTCAGTGCGACCAAAGCCAACATTAAGTATAAACTTTCACCCTGAATCCAATTCCACTGCCCTAATGCATCCGGGGTTTTAAACTGACTCAGCTGCGCTAAAAATATCACGATAGCTAAACCATTTACAAAACCGAGCATCACTGGATGTGGCACCATGCGAATAAATTTACCCAGTTTGGTAACACCCGCCAATATTTGCAGTAAACCGGCTAACAGAACAGCGGCGAACAAATATTCTACCCCGTACACCGCCACTAAACCGACCATAACAACGGCGGTTGCACCGGTTGCACCGGAAATCATGCCCGGTCGTCCACCAAATATAGAGGTTAACAAACCCATCATAAAGGCTGCGTATAAACCCACCATAGGTTCAACGCCAGCAACAAACGCAAAAGCAACCGCTTCAGGTACCAGAGCAAGCGCTACTGTAATACCAGACAGCACGTCATTTTTGACATTGTTCTGATTTGAATTAATTAAATTAAACATCTACCTACTCTTTATTAAATATAAATAAAAACGTTTTGAATTGACGATTAAGCACGACCGCCAGTAATTTTATTGGCGCGCCCTTCTTCTTTGGCTTTTTCTGCTCGTTTACGTCTGACTTCTTTTGGATCGGCAATTAACGGACGATAAATTTCAATGCGATCTCCATCCTGAACTTGATCTGACAATTTTCGGGTTCGGCTCCAAATTCCCACCTTGTTTTGGCTGAGATCAATATCCGCATGTTTTTGCAATATGCCGGACTTTTCGATACAGGTTTGAATATCCGTGCCTTTTTCAACATGCACAGTGAGCAAACTTTGTTCAGTTGGCAATGCGTACGCCACTTCTATTTTCAACAAATGATCGTTCATAACCTTGTCCGATATACTTTGGCTGCCCTGTCTGTAAATGCTTTAACCATTTGATTAGCCATATGGTTAAACACAGAACCAAACGCCATTTCTATGAGTTTTGAGGAAAACTCAAATTCCAAATCTAAAACTACTTTACATGCAGCTTCATCTAATTCCTGAAACTGCCACAAACCCACCAGCTTTTTAAAAGGCCCATCTATTAGATCAATTTTTACTGAATGATTTTCCTGCATGGTATTGTGTGTGGTAAACCACTTTCCTATACCTGCTTTACCTATTTGTAACGAAGCTTTAAGCTCGTTGTCGCTGCGGCTCAATAATTTAACCGCAATACAATCTGGTACAAACTCAGGGTAATGTTCTACATCATTAACCAAGTCGTACATCTCTTTCGCACTATGCATCACTAATGCATGACGATGAATTTTTGGCATCCCGAACTCCCTAAAAAATTCGAGCGCGCATACTAGCATAAAAACCGATTTTAAGCAGGTTGAATTATCGGTCATTAACGCCACATTAATATGATAGTTAGATAAATTATTGGTTAAAGCTAAACTGGCACATGCAATTTTCAGTGGCATGCGTATAATAGGCAGGTTAAATCTCCAGCGTCGAGGCATATGAATTTAAATGGCAAAAGGTAAAAAGAAAAGCACAAGTAGTAATACGATTGCTTTAAATAAAAAAGCCAAACACGAGTACTTTCTTGAAGATAAGATAGAAGCTGGACTTGAATTACAAGGCTGGGAAGTTAAAAGTATTCGCCAAGGCAAGGTAAACATTGCAGACAGTTATGTTTTTATAAAAGACGGCGAAGCTTTTGTATTAGGCACACGTATTACGCCGCTTAATTCAGCGTCTACGCATGTTGTGGCTGATCCGGAGCGCTCTCGCAAGTTATTGCTTAAAAAGCGTGAAATAGACAGGCTGATCGGCGCACGCGATCGTGAGGGTTATTCAATCGTTGCAACGTCTATGTACTGGAAAAAATGCTGGGTTAAATTAGCCATTCACTTGGCGAAGGGTAAAAAATCTCACGATAAACGTGATGATATTAAAGACAAAGACTGGGCCAGACAAAAAGAACGTATGATGAAACACAGCGCGCGCTAGCGCTGTGTTAAATTCGCTTTATTTATGGCACAAGTCTTTGTGTTTTAATTTGCACATTGGGGAAAACAGAAGCAATTGCATCTGCCGATAAATTCCAATGTTGATGCAAAATGCCCGCTATCCATTGCCTAATGTCGCTGGTTGGCTGTAAATCACGACCTTCATATAAATTTTCAGGTGCTAATCCTGGCCATTGGCCCAGTACCTGCCCGCCATTTAACGCACCGCCCGCTAAAAATAAAGCGCTGGCCGTACCATGATCTGTTCCGCCCGTCCCATTTACCTTAACAGTTCTGCCAAATTCGGTGGCTATTACGACTATGGTATTTTGCCAACTTTTGCCCAGCGTGTTTTTTAATTCAGCGAGTCCTTCATCAAGCTCTTTAAATTGACGATTTAACCGCCCTACCTGATTATTGTGAGTATCCCAGCCGCCCATTTCTAACATTGCGCATTGCGCTTTTGAGTTGTTTGACAATAACGATCCACAACTCGCGGCCAACTGTGCAAATTTAGGATTACGGCCTTTAACTTTATCCATCGACATCATTTGTCGGGTTTCAAGCCCTTGTGCCAGTTTTTGCGCAAATTCTGCATCATCTTCATACAATCCAGCTAAACGACTGAATAAGTCTTGCTCTGCATCGGGTAAATTAGAGGGATACCAAGTATGGGTTTTTCCCTGTCCCATCAATGAAATAGGAACAGAGCGGGCAATTGCGACACTTTCGGTATTACGGGCGGTCATCGCACGTGCTAACCAACCGTTATCATAATCAATCGAATTTAGTCCGCATTCTAATAAATCCTGTCCATCAAAGTGTGAACGCGAACGATAAGGTGATGCCACCGCAACAACGGCCGACATTTGTTTATTTTTATACCATTGATGTAAATTTTCTAATGCTGGATGCAGCGCATATCCACTTTCCAAGCGATGCCAATGCGCTTCCAATGGGGTTATCAATGCTTGCCTGTGTGTTTTTAAATCGGGATCAAATGTTGGGATAACCGCATGCAAAGAATCCATCGCGCCGCGCAAAACAACCCAAACCAACTTACGGTCAGCAAGCGATTGATCAGTAGCCTCTTCCATTGAAAGCGAATTTGCTGCCACGGATAACGGACTATTAAACAAGACCCAACCGGCAGCTGCACTTTTTATAAAATCTCTTTTTTGCATTTTACTGACTCCCGGTTATCGGCGCTGAAATTCAGGGCTCATTAATAATAATGCGCAGGCTTGTTGACGGCTTTCAGCGCGTTTTATATAAGTTGCGGTGCGCTCAGTTAATTGTTCTCCCAAACAAGCTTGTGCAATTTCAAGTGGCATTTTTTTAACGCGGGCACTGATATGTTCACTCCATTCAATGCGCGCCATAAAAGCTTCTGAACCGTCCCATGCAGATGCAACATCACCGTAACCTGCAGGCGATCCTGCCGCAAAAGGGAATTGCCCTAAAACTTTTAATACCTCTAAGGCGCGGCGATTATTGCTGAATTTAACGCCGGTTGCGCGATAAGCTGATATGGCAAATTCTCTTGGTGTTTTAAATTTCTGCGGTTGAGTTTGCCAGCTCAACGGATGGTCAATTAAACAGCTTAAAACCGCTTTTAAATCGCCACCTGTGGTTAACCAGACTTTAGTCATATCATCCACCAACTTTGGCGCTGGCTGGTCTGCAATAAAATGTCTGGCCAGTTTAAAACTGATATGTTGCGCTGTCGCTGGGTGAACAGCCAAATCTCGTAAAATTGCTTCGCCTTGTGTCACATCTGATTGCGCATACCTTTTCGCTAAAATGGTACGTGTGCCGGGTTCATGTTGCTCAATTCTAAAAATAAACTTACCCGCCTGTTTATATTTAGGGTGACCTACGCTCCACCCTGTAATCGCTTTTGCCAGCGCTTTCACATCGTTTTGCTGATAACCGCCATTTACGCCTAATGTATGGAGTTCGAGTATTTCGCGCGCTAAATTCTCATTTAACCCTTTGTTTTTGCGTTTGCGTGCAAATTTTGAATTGGGCCCGACCGAGCGTTCATTATTTAAATAAATCAGCATTGCTGGATGCTGTTCAACGGCCAATAACAAATCTTCAAATTTACCGGCAATATGCGGTGCGATCGCTTCACGTTCTAATGTGGGCGCAATCGCACGCATCACATTGCCGCTCATGGTGACACTGAAGTGATTCGAAAAAAAATCTAATAACCGGGCTTGAAAGCCCATATCAGTTTCAATTGCATAGTGAAAGGTGTCGGCGGCAAGCTGCAGCGAAGACTGGTTAATCTGCTTTCGAAGTGCATCGATATCTTGCGACATCATCGGGTTTTGCTCAGTGTTTTTTGTTGCACTTTGGTTTGTATTGGCCGCTTTACTTTTTTGATTGGCGACTCTGTATTGGTAGGTCGCTTGCAAAGCTTGCTCTGAAGTCCAACTGGCTGAACTTTCACCTACCACGCTCGAAAAATGCAAAGGTTTTAATTGTTGATACAACCAAGCTCGTGGATCTTTTTGAACCACTGAAATTTGCTGTGGTTTTGCCCCTAATGCAAAACGATTAAGTGCTATTTCTGCTGAATATTGAACCACCATATACCTCACCGCGCGCTCGTGATTACGAAACGAATTTATTGGCAGTATAATTTTTTTTAGCAAATCACCTATACAAATTACAATTAATTTACATTTTAAAATAACGTAATGTCATCATCTGGATTTTGCTGCGTACTCGCTGATTTTTTGCACTCTGCATTGTTTAAATCAACAATCGCTTCTTCAACTGAGGCGCCTTGCATTATCTGTTCAAATAACTGATGTTCATCAGCAATGCTATATTGTTGTTTTATTTTTTCTCGCAGTAACGCCCAGTGTTCTGGATTATCTATTTTATCGCGACTCTCTAACAAATCGCCCAAGTCAGATAAGCCAGTTGAGACATGTTGAAGGCGCTGGCACAATCTGTCGTAAAACTGAAAGGCAACAATTGCATTATCAATATGTTCAGCCATGACATTGGTCAGTTTTTCAGCCGGTTGGCTACTGCTTTTATCCGCTAATTGCTGGTTGCACTCGGCCAATGCCTTAAAAGACTGAATCAAAGAATCAACCGATGAATCGCCATCGGTTAAACCTAAATAAATTTGTGCAACTGACAATGATAATAATCGCGCAGTTTCCGCTTTGTAACAAAGTGATGCTCCCTGCTTGCTTGTTTCCTTAGCCATAAAGAACCCTATTTTGTGAAACCCAAATAAAGAAAGATAATAAAATTTTGTGATGCACACTTTTCATATTATAAAACAGAGCTGAAATATTGCCTGTTAACTTAACTTTCTTTTGACAGTTTTCTAAATCAGACAGTAAGCTAAGCGTTATCTTGCAGCTTATGGTAGACATACATGTTGAATTGGAATCAGTTATTAAACGGACAGCGCAGAAAAGATAAACACGGTCTTGGCAGCACAGTATTGTCGGCAAATGGTCGTATAGAACTCGAACGTGACTATGACCGCATATTGTTTGCCACACCCACCCGCCGTATGGGAGATAAAACGCAAGTTTTCCCGCTTGAGCGCAACGATAGCGTACGCAATCGCTTAACACATTCACATGAAGTATCCAGCTTGGCACGTAGCATTGGCATACGGCTGGCTTTTGATTACCGACGAGAGATTTTTGGTGATGATTCTGATCCTAACCTTGAGCGCTGTGTTCCGGCCTTACTGGCCGCAATCGGTTTAGCGCATGATTTAGGCAATCCGCCATTTGGGCATCAGGGTGAAAAGGCTATCCAAAACTGGTTTCGCCATAATGAAGAAAAAGTATTCGGCAGCAAAAATCATATTGATAGTCGCGATTTCATCAACTTTGACGGTAATGCACAAACCTTTAGACTGGTCACACGATTGCAAATTTTAAATGACTCTTACGGACTGAATTTAACCTATGCCACATTAGCATCAATGATCAAATACCCAGTTTCCAGCATAGAAGCCAAAGGGCTTGGCTGGAAAAAAGCAGGTTACTTTTTATCTGAACAACAAATTATCGAAGATGTCTGGCAACAAACCGGATTATCTCAAGGGATCCGTCATCCGTTTACCTACATCATGGAAGCTTGTGATGACATTGCTTATACCATTTTAGACGCTGAAGATATTGTTAAAAAAGACATTGCTTCGTTTTCAGATATTGTTGATCACCTCACCCACATGAACCCGGACGATGATGTTACATTAAGCGTGTTAAATGGTGCTAAAGCTAAAAATAAAGAGTTTAAAAATGCCGGCCTCAGCCCGAAAGAATTAAATGATGTTTCCATGCAAATGTTTAGAGTTTACGCCATAAGTGCCATGGTTTCGGCTATTTTAGAAACATTAGTAGCCGATATTAAAGACATTATGCAAGGTGCAAGTAAAGCCAATTATAATTTGTTAGAACATTCAAAAGCCGCCGACTTTTGCAAAGCAATGCGAGAATTTGATTATATTCACGGCTATCGTCATAAATCTGTGTTAGAGCTCGAATTACGCGGCAATAATTACATATCCGGTATTATGGATATGCTGTGGCAAGGTATTGCGGGCGAAGGTTTGTTTAGCCAATATGCTTTTAATCGTATTTCTGAGAACTATCGTCGTATCTATCAAGATTCTGAAATGAGTGAAAACTACCGCAAAGCTCAGTTGTTGGCGGATGCTGTCTCGGGTATGACAGACAGCTACCTGATTTATCTTCATGACGAATTAAAAGCGCTAAATGGCTAAAGTTGCGGCTAACCCAAATATCTTAAAAAAACGTCTGCAACGTTTTTTACAACTGCACCACAACCCCGGACGTGCACAAGTAAATGCGATTTGTCAGCGTTTGTTATTGTTGGGGCCTGTATATTTATTTGGCGGGGCGGTGCGCGATATTGCCCTGCAAGGCATTCGTGATTTTTATGGCGATTTAGATTTTGTCGTTGATTGCCCACCACAAAAACTAGCCAGTGTCATACAACAGCTCAGCACTGAGTTTAAAGTGAAACAAAACAAATTTGGTGGCTACCGGCTGTTTTGTGACAAGTGGTGGTTAGATATTTGGCCACTTGAAGATACTTGGGCTTTTAAAGCCAATAAAATTGAATTTGATTCTGTCTCCAGCTTGCTGCAAACCACCATATTAAACTGGGATGCGGCGATCTATGATTTAGCGCAACATCAACTCATTGTCTCAAGCGATTATTTTAAGCAAATGCAAAGTGGTGTATTGGATTTACAGTTAGCAGAAAATCCCAACCCAATGGGCGCAATTTCACGTATTTTACGTTGTATTTTAAGCAAACCTGTAATTTACATTACCGCTGATTTACAGCAGTTTTTATATAACAGCTTAAAGCAATTAGATTTTGCAAAATTACAAGCATACGAGCAGTCACATAACCCGCAAATATATTTAAATCAAATAACGCAAGAAAAACTGTTAAACTGGTTAACTTCACCCACGGAGCTTCATCCGGGTAAACAGGATTTACTCTACAATTCGCTTTCAAAAACCAATTTGGAATTGACTTTATAATGCCCAAGACTCGATATTTATTAACTTTTCTGGCTTTGTTGTTTGCTGCCCTGACCTTCTTCTCATTTTATTTTTATTGGCAGGAAAACGAACCGCTCCTAAAAAAAGCCAATCAACAAGCCATTGCCAACGCCAGTGAATTTGCAAAATCACATAACCAGCTACAATGCTTACATAAAGTCATTGAACAAAGTGAAAGCTGTCGTGACAGTAATTGCACACTGACCTTAAAAAATTATCTGGTAACCTGCTTTCAGCAAGCCGAAAAAAATCCACAAGTCTGTGAAAAAATGCCAGACGCACATGATTATCTAGCCAAAGTAAGCTGGTCGGTTTCAACCTGTCGCAAAGCAAAAGTTAAAAACGGTAACTGCACCCACATTATTAATGAATTACCCCTGCTGTGCGCGCAAAGTCATAATGCTGGAAAATAAAAACCAATATTTTATACAAAGCTGCTGGTCGCTAAACGTTTTTCAACGGCTTTTAAATGTATTTGCGTCACTGCTTTCGCTTTTTCAGCATCGCGCTGCATTAACGCATCAACCATAGCTTTATGCTCGCTGATCACCGCATCTGCAACTTTATCTCTGAGTTTATGGTGAAATTGTTTATTCACAGCGGACGTTTCCCGTGCACTCCAAAGCCATTCGTACATCGGAATTAATGCATTATTGCGGGTTGCTTTGACAATTGTCAGGTGAAACAAGTGATCAATTTGTTCAGCTTTGGCAACATCACCATTTTTTGTCGCTTCTTCCATCGTCAGCAACAGGTTTTTCAGCTGATGCAACTCTGCGTTGCTGATTCTTTCAGCGGCCAAACCTGCCGCTTCAACTTCAATGATTTGTCGGGTTTCGATAATTTCAAAAGGGCCGGGTAAATCGTCGGTTAACTGGAGCGACTCTAACCCTTTACTTGGCGCTAATGCGTATATGCCTGAGCCAGAGCGAATTTCAACGAGCTTACTGACTTCCAGTGCAATCATTGCTTCGCGAATGGTTGAACGGCTCACCTGATAACGCGCCGCTAATTCACGCTCGGCGGGGAAGCGCTGACCGACCGCCACTTCACCCTGCTCGACCAATTCAGCCAATTTACCTGCTATTTGCAGATATAATCTTTTAGATTCATTTTCAACATTTAACATGTTTGAGTTACAGCTCCTGATTAAGTGCGCATATTATGCCGAAAGCCGTGTGATATTTAAATACTTAAGTCAAAAGGCCTGACCAATTAAATTTCGCTTCCAAAGCCGAATAAACCTGTTTTCTTTTTACTTGTTAACATTTGACCTAAGCTACTTTATTCCAATATACTAATTTGGTCAGGCCAATAATTAGAGTATAGTTGAAATTCCCATGCCTAAAAAAACAAACAGAAAAATAAACACAAAAATAGTTAATCAAAGTCTTATCTCGCTCAGCCTTATTCTTGCGTTTACCGGTTGTGCTAATCAAGCCGCAGACAATGCGCCTGAGAATGCGGTAGACAAACAAGTAAAAGCGACCCAAACAAAAAGCGAAAAAGCGAACCCGGGAGATCGTGAAGGCCATGTAATGACCGAAGTGGTGCCGCGCGATATGATTCCACAAGCCCCTATTTTAGATAGCGAACAAGCATTAGCATCGTTTAAAGTGCATCCAGAATTTGAATTAGAGTTAATTGCCGATAGTCCGCTGATATATGATCCGGTTGTCATTCAATACGACGCCGCCGGACGCATCTGGGCATTAGAAATGACCACTTTTATGCCGGATGCACAAGCAAACGGTGAAATGCAGCATGAAAGCCAGATTGTCGTACTGACAGATACTAACCAAGACGGAAAAATGGACGACCGTCAGGTGATTATTGAAAAATTACTTCTGCCCAGAGCGCTCGCATTTGTGCAGGAAGGTATCTTGTGGGCCGATCATGAATCTTTGTACTTTACACAAATAGCAGACCACAACGGAAAAATCAGTGCCGTTAAAACAGAAGTTGTTGACGCTGAATATGCCAAAGGGGGGAATTTAGAACACAAACCCAATGGTTTATTATTCAGTTTAGATAACTGGTATTACAATGCAAAATCATCCGTTAAATACCGCCCTTACCCATTGGATGCAAAATTACCCGAAGGCGCGACCGAGATTTACCGCAACCCATTCTGGAAATTTGCAAAAGCCCATACTGAATATCGAGGCCAATGGGGTTTAGCTCAGGATGACTACGGCAGACATTATTTTAATCATAACTCCAGCCCTATTTTAACCTCATCTTTTATCCCGGATGTTGCAAACCGCAACCCCAGATATAAATTCCCTAAAGACGTGCTCAACCAAAATGTGGGAACAACAGATGTTTATCCTATACGTGTTACACCCGGTTTAAACCGAGGCTACAACCGCGGTATGTACGATGATGAATTTAGGCTAAAAGCTCACACGGCGGCCTGTGGTCCACTTATTTATCGCGGCAATCAGTTCCCGGGCGAGTATTACGGTATTGGGTTAGTTTCTGAGCCTGCCGGTAATTTAGTTAAAGCAACGCGTATAGAAGAGCAAAATGGTTTGCTCACGGGCGAAAACCTGTTTGATAAACAAGAAATTCTCGCCTCGACCGATGAAAGATTCAGACCGGTAAACGCATATAATGCACCGGATGGTACAGTGACTTTAGTCGACTTTTATCACGGTATTATTCAACACAGAACTTTTTTAACAAGCTATCTGCACGACCAAATAAAAATGCGTGACTTAGAGCGCAGCAAGCATGTTGGTCGTTTATACCGCATCAAACACAAATCATCTGCAATACCTAAAGTTCAGTATTTAGATAAATTATCTGCCATCGAACTCGTGCCTTTTTTAGCACATGACAATGGCTGGCACAGAGATACGGCGCAGCATTTGTTGGTGATGAAACAGGATAAAAGTGTACTCCCTGAACTGCGTAAAATGGCGACATCGCATCCGAACCATCTCGCACAAATAAAAGCCTTGTGGACGTTAGAAGGATTAGGTGTTGTTGAGTTAAATATACTGCAAACTGCAGCACTGAACAAAAATGCCAAAGTGCAGCGCTCGGTTTATCGCCTTGCTGAACAATTAAATACCAGCGCGACACTGCAAGACTGGTTACAGCAACAAGCAGAAAATACAAATGCAGAAGCAGCGCAGGCACTTTCGCTTGCTATCGGCACGCATAAAGCTTGGCCTGCGTTAACCACCTTAATCAATAAATATGGTGTCAATCACTTCACCTTTGCGGCATTGGCACATGCTGAAAAAGCTTATTTAGCCGCCGAAGGGAAAAACATCAGCACAGCTAACAAAGAAAAAATCACCTTGGTGATGAATATTGATCCTAACAAAAAGCACAAAAAAACACTTAGCGGTGAATCATTATTGAGCTTTGGCCGAGGTAAAAACCTGTATGAAGGCAAAGCGGCTTGTTTTGGTTGTCACGGTGCCAACGGCGAAGGTAGCGCAATTGTGCCACCTTTAAATAACAGTGAATGGGTGACCAAATCAAAAGATAAACTGGCCGCTATTTTATTACACGGCTTAAGCGGACCTATTGAAGTGAATGGTCAAGCGTACAACTCCCCTATGGTCATGCCAGGTTTGGCGGGTAACAACCAGATTTCAGATCAGGATTTAGCCGATATTGCGACCTATATTCGTAACGCTTGGGATAATCAGGCACAAGCGGTAAAAGCAGACGACATTAAAAAAATGCGCGCTGAAACGAAAACGCAGACGATACCTTATACCGCGGAAACTTTATCCGCCAAATTTAAATAAAAAGTACACAACACAATAATAAGACTGGCAGGGAATATAAATGCAAAACAATATGATAAAACTGGGTGTGATTGGGCTAGGTAATATCGCCCAACAGCACATCCAGAATATACAATCCGGTGAGGTTACACATTGTAAAATTACGGCACTGTGTTCGCGTAACAAATCTGATTTGGCAGATAAGTTAGGCGCGCAGCATTTTAGCTGTTACCAAGCGCTTATCGATTCAACTGAAGTAGATGCTGTATTAATCGCTACGCCAACAATGTCGCACTTTGAAATTGCTCAGTATGCGCTGCAAAAAGGTGTGCATGTGATGCTGGAAAAACCAATCGGTTTATCTTCTTACGAAGGCGAAAAATTGATTGCCAGTGCAAAGCCGCAAACCCGCTTTGCCGTTATGTTAAATCAGCGCACTGATCCAGCCTACCGCAAAATTAAACACATCATCGACGCTGGCCGTTTGGGTGAAATCACGCGAACACATTGGACAATGACTAACTGGTTTCGGCCAGAAGTTTATTTTCAGGTCAGTGACTGGCGAGCAACTTGGAAAGGCGAAGGGGGTGGTGCACTGCTGAATCAATGCATTCACAACCTAGATATTTTTCAGTGGGTTTGTGGCCTGCCAAAACAAATCACAGCTTTTTGTGAATTTGGTAAATACCACAATATTGAAGTAGAAGATGAAGTGAGTGCTTACTTTAAATATGCCAACAATGCGACCGGAATTTTTGTTGCATCAACCGGTGAAGCACCGGGCGTCAATCGATTTGATATTATTGGTGATAAAGGCAGCTTACATTTTGATGGTGGCCAGTTAATTCAAAAAATTAATTCGCACAGCACCCGCGAATATTGCCAGTCAACGCATGACATGTTTGGTATGCCCGAGGTCACGGTGACGGACATAACGCCAAATGAACAAGTCAATCAGCATGCGATTATTATGAACAATTTTGTGCAATCGATATTATTTGATGAAGCATTAATGACACCTGCCACAGAAGGACTTGCCTCACTGGATATCGCCAACGCTATGTTGCTTTCAAGCTGGCAACACCAAGCGGTAGAGCTGCCTCTTGACAGAACACGGTATCAAGCAGAACTGCATAAAAAAGTAGGCGCTTCTACATTAAGGCAAAAAGCCGACATTGAAGCCAATATAGATATGGCAAAATCGTATCGTTAATGCAAACAGCAAATTGATTAAGGAAGCTACAACAAATGTCGCAATCTGATGCTAACACGCAACAAAATATAGAACTGCTACAAAGCTTAGCTGCTAAAGCATGGTATAAGCGAGTACCTACTTACCTTAAATTAAGCGGTCCAGGCTGGTTGCAAGGTGCAATGACGCTGGGCGGTGGGAGTGCGGTCACCTCACTGACGATAGGTGCATTATTTGGTTATGAATTATTATGGGTACAGCCGGTCGCGATGATCATTGGCTGTATTATGTTATTTGCATTGTCTCACCAAACTTTAAATACCCAAATAAAACCCTTTGAAGCAATGAAAAAGCACGTTAACCCTGCCCTTGCTTGGGGTTGGGCGATCGCCGCATTTGCTTCCAGTATTATTTGGGGATTTGCCCACTACCCGCTCAGTGCCGGTATGCTAGAAGAAATTATATTAGTGACGTCTGGCTTTTCGGTTGATGAAGAAAATACCCTAACACGCGATCTTTATTTGCTGGTTTTGGCCATTGTCGTCTGGGCCGGCTGCGCTTTTACCGCATGGCGTTATGGCGATCATGGCAAAGCAGTCAATGTTTTTGAAACCGGCATAAAATTATTAAGCAGTATGATAGTGGTTGCCTTTGCTTGGGTTGTGATTTCCGCTTCATTAAATGGAAAAATTGACTGGGCTGCGGTATTAGCCGGCTATATTCCATCTTCATTTCCGTCCGATGCACAAGGTGTCACCGTGGTGATGGCTGCACTTGGCAGTGCTGTGGGTATTAATATGACCTTTATTTATGGCTATACCCTGCTGTATAAAAAATGGGATGCACGCCATAGCGAATTATCCCGATACGATATCGGGTTAGGCTTAGTCATCCCTTATATTCTGGTTACTGGCTTAATTTCAATCGCGGCAGCGGGGGCGTTTTATGGCTCGGATATGGATATTCAGGGAAAACTCAGCCCAACCCAAGCTGGTACTATGTTTATGTCAGCCGGTTTAGATGAAGTCACCAGCCGCTTAATTTTTGCTTTTGGTATATTGGGCATGGCGGTTGGTTCTTTGGTCATGCATATGTTGTGCTGCGGCTCCGCAGCGGCGGCGATGTTTAATTGGTCTGAGTCTAGTCGAAAATATAAATGGGCATTGCTGGCTCCTACGCCGGCTATTTTAGGGGTTTTTGTTTGGTCGAGCATGGGCGCTTATGTGGTATTGCCCACCTCTGCAATTTGTGGATTTTTATTACCCATAGCGTATATAGGCTGGGCCATTCTAAACAACAAAAAATCTTATTTGGGCGATGCAACCCCGCAAGGTAGCCGCAGAGTGATTTTCAATATCGCCATGGCATTGTGCATTATCACAGTAATGTGCAGTGTGACCTATTCCACTTTAGTTAAAATGGGTTATTTATAATGACAACTGAACCTAATATAACACCTAATATAAAAGATGGCGCTAACTATGCGCCTGTTGGCCAGTCGGTAAAAGTTGTTGGACCAAACGAATTTTATTTTTCAGTCGCATTTTTAGATCATGGCCATATTCACGGCCAGACAAACGGACTACTGCAAGCCGGCGCAACCTTACGTTATGTGTACGATCCGGATCCCAACAAAGTAAAAGCCTACTGCGAAAAATACCCAGCTGCAATCGTTGCTGACAGTTTTGAGCAAATCTTAACGGATGATAAAACCCAGTTAGTTGCAGCAGCTGCGATCCCACATTTACGCGCTGATATTGGCATTCAGGTGATGCAAGCCGGTAAAGACTATTTTACCGACAAATCACCTTTTACCACACTCGAACAATTGGCTCAGGTGAAAGCAGTCACAGCGCACAGCAAGCAAATTTACGCTGTCTATTATGCTGAAAGATTACATAACGAAGCCGCTTGGCAAGCCGGCGAATTAATTAAACAAGGCGCAATCGGGCGGGTACTACAGGTCATCAACTTAGCGCCACATCGACTGGCTAAAGCAAACCGCCCGGATTGGTTTTTTGATAAACAACAATACGGCGGCATATTAACCGATATCGGTTCGCATCAGGTTGAACAGTTTTTAACATACGCTGGTGAACAGAATGCAAAAATCAATTTTGCCCGAGCAAGTAACTTAAATAATCCAGATAAAGCGGGTTTAGAAGATTTTGGCGAAATATCCATGACAGGTGAAAATGGCACTTCGTTTTACACCCGAGTAGATTGGTTTACGCCAGAAGGCCAAGCCACTTGGGGCGACGGTCGCAGTTTTATTATTGGTACACAAGGCAACATTGAAATACGGAAATATAATGATGTAGCCAGACAAGCCCCTGCTTCTAAACTTTTCATTACCGATGGTACACAAGAGCAGGAAATTGATTGTTATGGCCAATCTAGCTTCCCCTATTTTGGTCAGTTAATTATGGATTGTATCAACCGCACTGAAACGGCAATGTCACAAGCCCATACCTTTAAAGCGGCAGAGCTCAGTATGCTGGCACAACAAATGGCAGACAGTGAGCTTTAAAGCTCACTGATGCGGATATCTTTAAATCGAATGATGTTTGTACGATCACCCGTTTTCTTGTAACTATGGCTGCCATGGTGCTGAATACCAATGTAGCCTTCGGTATCTTTAGTATCAATTACATGGGTGGTTAAAACACCATTTAAGAATATTTTAATCTCATTACCACGACATTCGATACGGTATTGATTCCAGTCATTGGCTTTATATGCATTGGCTTTTTCGTCTGTCCAAACTGGCGATAAATTTTGTTTAAAGTCTGAATCTGGAAAAGAGCGTTTATCATGCAGCGGATTTAACCACTGGCGACGACCTTGATCATATAAACCACCACTCCATTTACGTGGGCTTGGATCTACTTCGGCCTGATAGCCATACGCCACTTGATAATCCCCTTTTACCCGGGTTTGCGCACGAAACAAAATGCCTGAATTGGAATATTCTTTAACATCTGGCAATTTAACCTGTGCTTCTAGAATAAAATCCTTGTATTTTTTCTTGCTCAGATAAAACCAGTTACCCGATGAGATAAGGTGCATTTCATCACCAACTAACTTGGCGTCACCATATTCATATATGTTTTGCCAGTTTTCTAAAGATTGGCTGAGTACTTGATATGGCTGTGCGGTTGAAGATGTACCGCTATTTTGATTATTCGCTTGATTGTTATTCGTATTTTCAGGCGTCGTATTTGCACATGCGGTTAACAAGGCAAAAGTGACGGATATTGCTATTTTTTTCATATTTGGTCTAACCCCCATATAATCGGCCTGACCAATTATGCAATCCTAACTGTCTTTACGCAAGCTCATTCCGTACAAAAGGCATAAAACAAACAGTCATTTTGTGCAATCCGCCGGTTACTGGTTGCCATAAAAATACGCAGTGAATGTGCTGTATATAGCTTGCCATCCTGACAGTACAAAATATTGTCCGATTGAACTTCACCCGCTTCATTGCGTACTGTAAAAGGTTCGATACCCAATTTGCTCCAGCCCAAAAAACAATCTGCGCGGGTTTTACCCATATTATGCTGCTCGATATCCGACACTAGAGTGACATCAGCAGATTCATCTTTATGCTCAGCAAACACCAGTTTAATATTTTTATCAATTTCTAAACGCAGCGGGTGTTCAATGATATCGACCAATTTATAGTGATGACCCGCAAACAAGTTTTCAGCCTGTAAAAACTCATGTAACCCCTGATAAGCCATTTCATGTGCTAACTGATCCTGCGATCCACCACACTCAACAGTAACAATCGGGCAGCCAAAGTCTTGCTCCATTAACGAGCCTAACTGCAATCTTGTATAAATTACACTTTGGCAGAAAAAAGAAGCCAACGCTTGATAAGGCATTTCAATTCGCGTTGTTACACAAAAAGCGGGGCTAGAACCAGAGGTATTGTGCATATCAATCACAGCTTCTGGGTGCACTTCTGAAATAGCCTGCAGGATAGAAGCAGCGCGCAGCTTAACTGCTTGATCTTCTACTTTAAGAGAAAAGCAGCGGTTTAAATCGTGAATGTCGTTTAAATAGCGGGTTGTAAAATAAGGCGGTTGCTGCGCCGCTTCGACCGCTGAAATAATAAACCGAACGTTACAAATGGGGGTTTCGTTGCCTTTTAGCCAACGATGCACCGCATAAAAACCGGATGGCTCATTGCCATGCACCAGCACAGAAACAACACGCGTACGGTTTGTATCTTGACCTTCTACGTCAATCACAACCCCACTTTGTAAACTCACCAGCCATTGTTCAGGATCATCGGGCAATTGCGTCCGGTCGATATGAACATAGTGAATTTTTGCCAGTTTTATAGCCATGCTACCCCCATTTTTTATCACTATGTGCCCTAGCGTCAGGTGTTATTTCCACTTGCTAACAACGATTAACATCTGCATTTTGGCTTGAATATCAGCACACTTAAATTAACGTGTGATGTAAAGCGCAATTTAAAGTGTGATTGCTTAATGTTTAGTCAAATGAATCTATAAAAGCAAGTTTGTTGAGGGTTTATCAATCGCAAATTGCTGTTTTATTCTGCAAAAACAACTAAACTTATATTCAATTCCTGAACCCTTGGTACTGATAAACCATGTTAAAAAACTGGCTTAAATTATTAGCCTATATTTTTATATTAATATGCAATGTGCCAAGCTACGCAGCGCCCGCCGAAAAAACGCTAGAACTCGCCTCCTGGCAAGGGCACCCGCTCACCTTATTGGGTTACAATATCCTTTCTCAGGCTTATGCTGAGCTGGGTATCAAAATCAAAGTCAAATATTATCCTTCTCCTAGAGCCTTATATATGTCCAATTCCGGCCGCTTAGATGGAGAGCTAGGGCGCGTTAAGCTAATACTGCAGCAATACCCCAATTTACAAATAGTGCCTGTTAAAATAGCTGATTTGGAGGTTATGTACATTACGTTAAAGGAGCTTAACTTTACTTATTCCTCTATCGAGCAGGTAAATAAGTTAAAAGTGGGACGGATCCGAGGCGGCAAGTACATTGAAAATTTAACACGACAGGCTGATGCCATTGAAACACAAAATACAAGACAGTTATTATTGTTACTAGAGCGAAAAAGAATCGATATCATTGCCCTTGACAGGTCAATGGGCGAAATTGCACTAAGTCAATACCATTCAAACCGAATAACCAGTTACATAGACACTGAAAACCGAGTCCCGATTTATCATTTTTTACATAAAAAACAGGCTGACTTAATCCCGAAAATCAAAAGCGTTTTAGAAAAGATGACAGCTACAAAGCAAATCCAACGACTCACCACAGAATATTATGATTGCATAAGCTCTGGCAACCTAGTTGAGCCTGAACATAGTCAGGCTTCCTATTCTTGTCGCTAATCGCTAACCCCTTACGGTAATGGTTCTTATGAGTAAATGAGTCAGTGTTTAACCGGTCGAAACACTATAATATTGATGTAAGCCTGACATCACCGCATTCATTGCAACAGCCGATAGTATCAACCCCATAACACGGCTAATGACATTAGCACCAGTATCACCAATTACACTAGAAATGCGGTTAGCGGCCAACATTAATAATAAGGTGACAAGTAAAATTAATAAAATGATCCCCGTGGTTATGGTTTGGTCGAGTAAAGAATATCTATGATTGTCAGTTAATAACACCGCCGCCATCATCGCGCCGGGTGAAGCAATCGACGGGATTGCTAGCGGAAAAACAGCAGCGTTGTCTGCTTTATCAATCATGCCGACTTCTTGCTCTGGTTTACTGTCACCAAAAATCATTGTTAAAGCAAATAGAAATAACACAACCCCACCGGCAACTTGAAAAGCGGGTAAAGGGATATCCATTGCATCCAGTAAAATTTCGCCTAACACAACAAAAAAAATCAGTACCAAACTGGCTATAATAACGGCTTTAATCGCAATTTTGTTTTTTTCTGCTGTGGTTTTTATCGCAGCTGTTACACCAATAAAAACAGGGATAGTGCCTATTGGATCGATAACGGCCCAAAGTAAGACAAATTTATGAATGATACTATCCATTGATTCCTCTAATTAGCATTTATAAGCGGGCAGCCCAGGGCCGCTCCCATTGATGCACTACAATACCATTTTTACTTTGCTGCTGGTAAAGTTTAAGCATTTCTGCGCAGGCGTTATGCCTGTGGTGATTTTGCTCAAAATGATGCAATGCCGCTTTCTGCCAATTTGCACCGGTCAGTTTATCTTCAACACGTTGCTGAATAATATTCAGATAATGTTGAATCTCTTGCTGACAAACGCCCAATAAAGTTAAACCGGCCTGTGCTGTCTCTAAAGAGGCTAATACAACTTGTTGAATGGGCTGGTAAGTCACGTGGTAATGATCAATATCCGGCCAATAAATTGAAGCATCTAAACCATATTGCGCGGCTCGGTAAAAATTATTGTCGACAATATCAAAAGGCATGATAGCTGCGTATGCTTCCATTTGCTGACTCAGCCCATAGGCTAATCCAATACTGTATGCTGCATTCGCTACCATATCTTCAACAGTGGGTCCTGCAGGCAGTGCTCTAAACTCAATTCTGACATGGCCTGTTCCTTGATTGCAGTAAACTGGCCTGTGCCAATTCCAAACTGTTCCCATATGCAAATTTAGCTCAGCTAACTCTGGCAAACCTTCCGCTGGATGCTGAGGGTATAAATAAGGTAACAACACAGGGTACAAAGCGACCGCTTCTGCGTATAAACTCCAGGCACTTTGTTTTAGCCAGCCTAACCCTAAATTTACCCGCGCAGGTAGCTGACGCGCCAAACTGTCTCGCATGCGACAATCCAAAACTTGTTTTAATAACGCAATACGTGTTTCATCCCAAACGATTTTGCCTAAAAACACTGGCGAGTTGCCGCACGCCGCCGTCACCAAAGATTGACTTAACATGGCCGCATTATAAATAGGCACAAATGCCCCCGGAGGCACCATCATGTGCACCTGAAAAGATGTATTGGCGCCTTCAGCCGTGACATCTTCCACCTGCATGTGCACCTCTTCTTCACCATGAATATCAATTAAAAAAGGCGCACCACGATTTACTTTTAGCTGATCCACTAATATATGGTAGCGCTCTAGGTCCGTCATATTTTGTTTTAGCAGGTCACGAGGTCTGAGCGTCGGTAAAATGCCGATCGCCGTCGCGTGTGTGTTTAAGTTGGCACAACACTGGTTCAATTTATTAAGGCGGCTGTTTAATTGCTTTGCTAACTGGCTAAAGGCATTGAGCCCCAGCTCAACCGGCGGAACATTCAGTTCAATATTGTATTGATTTATTTCGTGTTGAAAAACCGCGTCTTTGAGCTTACTCAGCACGGCTTGATTACTTAACTGACAATGACCTGAATCATCTGTCAGATATAATTCCAATTCAGCTCCCAACTGCAAAGACGCTTGCCCAAAGCTAGGTTGCCCCATGATGTTTTTAAGTGCATCCAATTGTTCATGCAATCTTTGTTTAAATTGGACAAAATCAGCCTGACTAAAGCATTGCTTATCTATATTTTGTCCCATTGCTTACTCAACCTTGGTCTGCACGGATAGTTTAATATTTAGCCAAGGCTTGTCTGTTTTGCAAGTTTACGAGAGTGAGCTCGCCAATCAGTTTCACATTTCGTTGTATTTTATCCACCTGAACCTCGAAAAAACGAGCATTTGCTCATAACAAAACAAATAAATCACACCCAGAAAAATATTAAGAGAATTAAAAAACCATATAAAACAATAATTTGACAAAATAGCCTTATCGATAAAACAAATAAAATGAGATAAAAACAGTCAATTAAACATTTATAACAATTTTTTTAATCATTATTTTCAATAACTTATTTGATTTTTTGGTTAAAAAAAGGATACGAAGCGCAAAAAACAAACATTAAAAATTGACAAAACAATAACAAATTGAGATTATGACCACATTAAGGGCATATGCCCACATCGAATTTAGAGGGCAGTATGAAAAAAGATATCCAATTAGTTATTTTTGATTGTGATGGTGTTGTCGTAGACAGCGAAATAATCAGTGCGCATGTTTTGGTTAACCAATTGCAAAAAATCGGTATCTCTATTGATAGTGCATATGTCATGCAGCATTTTTTAGGTTGTAATTTTGCAACGGTAAAAAAACACTTAGCCGAATATTTTCCAATCGCTTTGCCCACTCACTTTGAAGAAGTTTATCGCGAAGCTTTGTTGCTTGAGTTTGAACAACAACTCACAACGACACCCGGTTTTGCTGCAATGCTAGAAAAGCTAAATATACCTTACTGCATCGCAACCAGTAGCAGCCCGCAGCGCACCGCCAAAGCATTGAAATTAGTGGGCTTAGAGACACATTTTAGCGGCCGAGTTTTTACAGCCTCTGAAGTTAAAAATGGTAAACCGGCACCAGATTTATTTTTACATGCCGCCAAGCAAATGTCGGTTGAAGCGAGTCACTGCCTTGTACTGGAAGACAGCCCTGCAGGCATACAAGCGGGCTTAAGTGCCAATATGCAAGTTGTCAACTATCGCGGTGGTGCACACTTAAAAGCACAAAATTCACCGGCAGAACAGCCCCAAAAAGCAGATTTTACAATATTCAACTGGCCGCAGTTTGCTCAGTTGTGCGCGTCTTTATTTACAATCCAGGAGAAATCATATGGACACAATATCAGTATCTGAAATTAAGCTGAGCCTGTTCAGCGACCAATATAACTTAACGAATAAGTTACCGATTAAGTTAGCGAATAAGTTACCGAAAAAAGCCTGTGCTTCGGTTTTAGAGCGTTAATTAAAGCAACTGTTACAAAGTTTGTAATAGTTAACAATCAATAAGGGTTGGAATTGAAATGAGCATAAATCCAAATACTCAGCCACTGCACGAGGTAAATGAAGAACAGTTACCTGTTGCAAAACATAAACTACATGGTTGGAAACACTTTGCCGGTTTGTATGCGGGTGAACACGTTGCGGCAACCGAGTTTGTCATTGGTGCAACTTTTGTAGCTTTAGGTGCATCGACCATCGATATAATTATCGGTTTATTTATCGGTAATATTTTAGCAATGTGTTCTTGGTGGTTGTTAACCGCCCCGATTGCCGTTGAAACGCGATTAAGTTTATACAATTATCTAAACAAAATTGCCGGCGATTCAATGACCAAGCTCTATAACTGGGCGAATGTGGTTATATTCGCGGTGATATCCGCCGCGATGATAACCGTCTCCTCCACCGCGGTCCGGTTTCTGTTTGATATCCCCGCCCAATTACAATGGTATCCAACCAATATGTGGTTTGTGGGTATTGTTCTGGCGGTCGGTTCAATTGTGGTATTGGTTGCCATGTTTGGTTTTTCAACCGTTGCTGATTTTTCAAAAATTTGCGCGCCTTGGTTGTTCGTTATCTTTATCTCGGGTTCGTTTGCACTCTTCCCTGCGCTATCTGAACACGTGTTAGGTTCGACACAAGTGAGTAGCTGGAGTGACTTTATAAAAATTGGCGATATGTCGGTGTGGACCGGGTTAAACAGTCAAGGTGAAGAAGGTATCGGACTACTTGAAGTGATCGGCTTTGCTTGGGCAGCTAACTCAATTACCCACTTTGGCTTGATTGATATGGCAATCTTCCGTTTTGCCAAGAAAAAACGTTATGGCTTATTGTCTGGTGTGGGTATGTTCTTCGGCCATTATCTGGCGTGGATCTCTGCAGGTATCATGGGTGCCGGTGCAGCTGTTTTATTAAGCACAACTATCTCTCATTTAGATCCGGGTGATGTTGCCTATCAAGCTTTAGGTATTACCGGTTTTGTTATCATTATTATTGCTGGCTGGACAACCGCTAATGCGAACCTTTACCGGGCGGGTCTTGCTGCACAATCTATCTTTACTAAACATTCGCGTGAAAAGACGACTTGTATTGTGGGCTTAGTGACTGTCGTTATCGCTTGTTTCCCATTTGTATTTACCCAAATGCTACCGTTATTAACCTACGCTGGTTTATTAGTTGTACCCGTGGGTGGGATTGTATTTGCTGAACATGTGCTGTTTCCGAAAATTGGTTTAACCCGTTATTGGGCACGCTACCAAAAAATCAGTAAAAGTGTACCGGCAATTGCATCATGGGGTTTAGCACTGGCATTTGGCTTTGGTTTAAACGCATTAGACGTGATGTCATTCTATTACCTGTTTATCCCAACTTGGATATTTACCATTGTTGTTTACACCTTACTAGCGAAAAAATACGGTGCAGACCGTCAATACCCAGAACAAGTGAAAGAAGATGAAGCTTTACAGGCAAAAATTGAGATACACCAAGCAAAGCAAGCCAACTCTGAAGCACCTTTTGTGGTAGATAATTCGAAATTTAGCAAATTACTCAATGGCTTATCAGTTATCTCGCTTGCGGTGATTAGTTATTACGCCTGTTTGGTGATGTTTTTCAGCCCGACGCTGGAAGCGTACACGCAAAACAAAGCATTGTTCGAGACTTTTTGTATCAGTGGCACCATCGTCTATTTTGTGACGGCCTATTGGTCACTCAAGCGACAAAAAGCACTCAATAGCTAAGTAAGCGAAACCTAATTATTTGCGAGGGTTCGCCCTCGCTAAACAGTATTAACGTTCAAAATATCCATCTGATAGGGCTTTAAAATGAACAATATCAAACAATCTCACATCGAACTTCCGCGTTTAAAGCAAAATTTATTGCCGCAGTTACCGGCGGATATCGATGTGCCAACATACGACCGAACGCAACTTAAAGCCGGTATTGTGCACATTGGTGTCGGTGGTTTCCATCGTGCACATCAGGCAGTGTATACCAACGAGTTGTTAAAAATAGCGGGCAATGAACAATGGGGCATCTGTGGTGTGGGTTTGTTCGAAAACAATCGGGGACTGTCTGAAATTCTCGCAGCTCAAGATTATTTATATACAGTGATTGTGCGACATCCTAATGGTGAAATAGAGCACAAAATTGTTGGTTCAATGATCGATTTTTTATTGGCCCCAGATGACAAACAAAAAGTCATTGATAAATTGGCGCATCCAGACACTAAAATTGTTTCACTAACCATTACCGAAGGGGGTTATAACATTAACCCGGCCACCGGCGAGTTTAACAGTCAGTCAGCTGATATTGTGCATGATATTAATCAACCGACAGATCCAAAAACAACCTTTGGCTTTTTAACGGCCGCGTTAAAACAGCGCAAAGAAGCGGGTTTACCTGCTTTTACAGTAATGTCTTGCGACAACATTCAGCACAATGGTGACATGACGAAAAAAATGTTGCTGGCCTTTATCGAGTTAACAGACAGTGAATTAGCGACTTGGGTAAATGAACAGGTCTGTTTTCCGAACTCTATGGTCGATCGCATTACCCCACAAACGACAGCCGTTGAACTAAACCATGTTGAACAACAATTAGGTTTTTCTGATCAGTGGCCAATTACTTGCGAACCGTTTACGCAGTGGGTGATTGAAGATAATTTTTCTCAAGGCTGCCCAAAATGGCAGCTTGCAGATGAAAAAACCGGTGCACAATTTGTCGATAACGTTGCGCCTTATGAAAAAATGAAACTTAGACTATTAAATGCCGGCCACTCTGTGCTTGGCATATTGGGCGCGGTAGAGGGTTTTTCAACCATTAATGAATGTGTTCAAGATCCGGTCTTTAAACAATTTTTACGTGTTTATCTGGATAAAGAAGCCACCCCGACATTAGACGAAGTTAAAGGCGTCGACTTAGAAGCCTACAAAAATGATTTAATTGAACGGTTTGCTAATCCAAACATAAAAGACAGTGTCAGCAGAATATGCTCAGAAAGCTCTGCTAAAATCCCTAAATTTATCTTAGAAACAGCAAGTCAAAATTTAGCCGCACAACGAGATGTTCGGTTAGCTGCGTTGTTGATTGCAGCTTGGTGCTGGTATAGCGACCGGCAGGTAGACCGCTATGGGCAAGCCATAAATATCCAAGATGAAATGCAAAAGTCGCTTCATCTAAATGCAGCTAAAACACCACAAGACAACCTAGCGTTTATCCGCCAAGCTGACCTTTTTGGTGATTTAATTAACAATAAAGCCTTTGTTAATGCTTACATTAAAGCAGTGCACCATATTTACGCAACTGCCACTCAATCGGGTATCAAACCGATTATGCTTAACTACCTAACGGAAAAGGAGTAATTCAATGGCTGGCATTTTAACCAACAAACCTGCCAATCAAGTTAGCATTAGTTGCTTTGGTGAAGTTTTATGGGATTGTTTTGGCGAGGACAAACGCTTAGGTGGCGCACCACTGAATGTATGCTGGCGTTTAAATGCATTAGGTTTAAACGCACAACTGATCAGTAGCGTCGGCCAAGACCCACTGGGTGAAGAAATTTTAAGCCTAATGAAGCAAAACAAAGTGGATACAACTTTAGTTCACAGCCACGCGACCAAAAAAACCAGTGAAGTACAAGTAACATTAAGCAAAAGTGGCAGCGCAAGTTATACCATTTTTGAAGATTGTGCCTGGGATAATATTGAACTGAACAATACGATGAAACAGCAGGTTAAAGCAGCTGATTGTTTTGTTTTTGGGAGTTTGGTCGGCCGTGCAGATGTTTCCCGAGCAACCTTAAATGCCTTACTTAAAGAAGCCAAATTTAAGATATTTGATGTTAATCTGCGTGCGCCCTACTACGATATCACGCGTGTTATTGAATGGATGGAACAAGCAGATTTTATTAAGCTCAACGACGACGAACTTTATCTAATAGCAAAACATATGGGTAGTCCGTATCACTCACTTGAACAGAATCTCGCATTTATTGCCCAACAAACGGATACGCACTTTCTTTGTGTGACTAAAGGTTGTCACGGCGCTGTTTTGCGTATTGGCGAGCAGCATTATTATAACTCTGGTTATCTGATTGATGTGGTTGATACTGTAGGTGCCGGTGATGGTTTTCTGGGTTCATTAATTTATCAATTGTGTGTTCAATCCAACCCACAAACGGCAATAGATTTTGCTTGTGCGGTGGGCGCTTTAATTGCGCAACACAAAGGCGCAACGCCGACACTGAGTTTGCAAGAAATCCAGTTATTTGTCGACCCCACCCAATCCCCTGCAAATAGCGAGCAGTGAGCATTGAACAGTGCGCAGTGAGCTGGCATAAGCCGCTCACCGTGCGTTAACATAAACATTTCAGTGCAAGTAAATTATTAAGACGATTGCATAAATTACTTGCACTCCCCTGCTTAATCACAATAATGTGACCCTTATTTTTAATATCAGCTAAATGTTGCACTGAGATGAGCGAACAATCAAAAGAAAGACTAGAGCAAGCCAAAGAAAAAGGCCGTTTTATTCGCGAAGTAAAAAGCTTTGTTACCCGCCAAGGGCGATTAACCAAAGGCCAGCAAGCGGCAATTGATGAATTTTGGCCATCTTTTGGTTTGCAACATCAAGCGCAAATGTATCAATGGTCTGAAATTTTTGGCAATGACAACCCGGTTGTATTAGAAATCGGTTTTGGTATGGGTGCGTCGTTAATTGAAATGGCCATGGCTGCACCTGACAAAAACTTTGTCGGCATTGAAGTACATTTGCCCGGTGTCGGTGCCTGTTTAAAAGATGCCAGTGGTAAAGGTGTCAAAAACCTTAGATTAATCAACCACGACGCGGTTGAAATACTAAAAGACTGTGTGGCCGACAACTCTCTTTCAACTGTGCAGTTGTTTTTTCCAGATCCCTGGCATAAAAAACGCCACCATAAACGCCGGATTGTGCAAACCGAATTTGTCCAGCTGTTAGCGCAAAAATTAAAAACGGGTGGTGTTTTCCACATGGCGACAGACTGGCAAAATTATGCTGAGCATATGTTAGAAGTGATGACCGCACAGCAAAACTACAAAAACCAATCCCCCACCGGCGATTATATGCCACGACCTGAACATAGACCGCTGACTAAATTTGAACAGCGAGGCCACAGACTAGGCCATGGTGTTTGGGATTTAATGTTTGAGAAAAAATAATACTAATATAAATATGCACTACCACAGTATTGGTTAATAAAATGTTATATAATCATTTCAACTGTCGTCATTATTAGGTTGAGTATATATGCGAATTACCGCGAAGGGTCAGGTTTATGATTTTAAACACCCTTTCCCCTCAACCGCTTTCGCTACTCTGTTCATTATTATATTTACCTTTTGTCTAAATATATTCAGTGCCGCTAGCTACGCTAAAGAAAAAATTGAAATCCTCAGTATTC
This sequence comes from Catenovulum sediminis, assembly GCF_007289895.1. Taxonomy (GTDB): domain Bacteria; phylum Pseudomonadota; class Gammaproteobacteria; order Enterobacterales; family Alteromonadaceae; genus Catenovulum; species Catenovulum sediminis. The sequence continues at coordinate 514,845 of NZ_CP041660.1, forward strand.
ATTCGTATCACGAAAATTATCATTGGACGAAAACTCAATATCAAGCATTTCAACAGGCGTTAGCCAATGAAATCTCCGATCTCGATTTGCAACATTCCAGTGAATATCTCAATACAAAAAAAATAAATCCAAAAGATAGCTTTACGGCTCAGGTAATCGAGTATTTGCAAAACAAATATGCGAAAACGCGTCCCGACTTAATTTACATCACCGATGACTATGCAGCTAAAGTGATATTAACTGCCAATTTACCTTTTATGGCGGACATTCCAGTTATTTTTTCGGGTGTTGAAAACACCCACTTAATGCAAATAATCACGCACACTCAAACGACCGGTGTTTTTGAAACGCCACAAATTACACAAAGCGTTGCGCTTTTACAAAATGCATCGCCGGATAGTCGTGAAATTTTATTTATTGGCGATGCGTCAATGACGGATAAAGTCAATCATCAAACGATTGACGAATATAACCAACAAAATAAGCAGAATATCAAACTCATTCATTTATCAGCCAATACGATAGAGGAACTGTTAAACAAATTAGCCCAATATAAAAACATCCCCGCGATAGTTGGTTCAATTGGTGCGTTAAAGAATGAAGATGGACTCTTGCTCGATATTCAAGCAGTGGTAAACATACTCAGTGAAACCATTCCGGTGATTGTTTTTAACGGAGACTTTGTACCCGGCGTACTGGCAGGCTATGAAGTGGGTTCATTGTATGGACAATTTGCAGCTAAGTTAGCCGCAACTGTCCTGCTAAGTAGTGCAAACACGCCGCTTCCTTCCCCCAAAACCCCCAATAAACAATTAATCATAGATTTCGAAAAAGCGAAAGCACTGAAGCTAGATGTAAATCACCCCAAGTTTAAACATGCAAAATTATATAATAAGCCTCAAAGCTTTATGACGCGTAATAAAGAAATACTCTATCGGCTAATGACCGCTTTAGGAGCACTCTTTTTTATCCTCTCGGTCGTGACAATTTTTGCCTTGCGTAACCGCAATGCAACGATAGCTCAACAATACACAGATACACTAACCAAACTACCGAACAGGTTAAAACTAACAGAAGACTTAAAAATTTTTGCAGATTGCAGCTTAATACTGCTCGATGTAAATAATTTTAGAAATGTTAATTCTTTTTATGGGGGTGATATTGCTGACCAACTATTGTGTGAATTAAGCATTTGGTTAAGTTCTAAAATTGAAAGCGGTAATATTCTCTATCGAATTTCTGGCGATAACTTTGCAATCTTAAATTTACGACAAAATGAACTAGATTACCTGCAAAAGTCGATCGGCCTTTTAATTGAACAAACAGAACAACATGAGTTTTTAGCCTCGAGTGTCAATATCAATGTGTCTTTAACAGCAGGCATCAGCGACAACCAACAAAAAGAAAAGATAGCGCAGGCGCATAGCGCGCTTCGCTATGCCAAAAAAGCCGGTTTACCGTTATCCTCACACAAGCCAATGATGCAGGAACAGGACAAGAAACGGCAAAATATTGAATGGAATAAAAAGCTTAGGCAAGCTTTAAGTGAAGATAGAATTACCGCATTTTTTCAACCTATTATTTGTAATAAAACAGGTGAAATTGCCAGCTATGAATCCCTGGTTAGGTTGTTAGAAAGTGACGGAAAAGTAATTTCCCCCTACTTTTTTCTGGAGATTGCAAAACAGTCTAGGCTTTATCACAAACTCACCGCCGCCGTGTTTAAGCGAGCGATTGAATTGGTTGCACAGTATAAAATTCATGTATCCGTGAATGTGAGCGTCTATGACATTAACTCACCGCATCTACAAGAAATTCTACTTCAACTCAGGCAACGACAACTGGCCGGTTACTTTTGTTTTGAGATAACCGAAACAGAAGGCATTGAAAATCACAAAGGCATGAGCCATTTTATCGAAGAGCTACAAATATCAGGCTGTCAGGTTGCCATTGATGACTTTGGTACCGGATATTCTAACTTTTCACACATTCTGGATTTACAGGCAAACAAATTAAAAATAGACGGAAGCCTGATTCAACGCTTATTAACAGACAATAAAGCGGAGTTGGTTGTAAAAACCATAGTGGAATCAGCCAAAACGATGGGGATGGAAACCGTAGCTGAGTTTGTCGACTCGGCAGAGTTGCAAGCTAAAGTAAAACAACTGGGCATTGACTACTCACAAGGTTTTTATTTTTCACCGCCGGTTCAGGGGATATTACCCGCTCAGTGTTTTACCGAGCTGGCAAGTTAATACCAGACAGAGATATACCGGTAAGAAGCTAAAGCGCCGGCAAAGTAAACAGCAATTGGGTGCCGCTTTGTCGATCTGAGGTCAGTTCCAACGCCCCACGTTGCACACTGGCCATTAATTTGGCCGCATACATATTGTGTTTACCTGTATTTGCAAGCACAGCTCTTTTGTCAAAAAAGCGCTCCACTATGGTTTCATCTAAAACACTGGATACCGACAAAGACAAGCTAGCCGTCTGTTCTTGTTGTACCAGTTCACAGCTGATGTATGATCCTCGATGCGCTGTATCCACTAAAAAGTTTAAAAGGTTGGCAATAACAGATGAAGTTAACAAAGGTTCAGCATTCACCATAAATTGAGTTGGCAAATTAATACGCTGTTCTAGTTGTTTGTTTTGAATTGCAACATAATATAAATCAAACACTTCTGATATCAGTTGCACTAAATCAAATTGACACGGCGTACACCTGAAGTCACCATTTTCAATTCTGCGAAACGTCAGCATATTATCGATTAGTTGAGATAATAAAGTGCATGAGCGTTTTAAATTATCAATGCGTAACTGAGACTTTTTAACCTCTGATTTTGCACTTTGCATAAATTCAATTTGATTGAAAATTTCATTTAGCGGACCTTTTAAATCGCTTTGTAAAATACTTTCAAACTCATCACGCAGTTTTTCATTTTCAATTAGAGTATCAATTTGATTTCGTAGCGCTTTATTGGCTCGATTAACGCGTAAATGGGTCGCCACTCGAGCCATCAGGACAGGCGGATCAATAGGTTTGGTCACAAAGTCTACGGCCCCTAACGCAAAGCCCTTGACGATTTTTTCAGAATCATCTATCGCCGTTAGAAAGATAACATCGATATGCTGTGTCTTAGGGTTACTTTTTAATTCTCTACACACGTTCATACCATCCATTTCAGGCATGACAATATCAAGTAGGATTAAATCAGGTGATAAATCAGATTCACAAATTTTTAATGCAACTTTGCCATTGCGGGCTGCTCTAATTGTATATTCTTTTTCTAGTAATCCACTGACCAAATCGATAATATCCGGCGAATCGTCCACGATCAATATAGACGGTTTTCGGCTATCTATTGCGATTTCATTACTTTTTGACGACTCTGCTTTTTTTATTAACCCAGCAGCTTGATTAACAGGCGTAGTCAAAGCGCGCCGAATTCGTTCTTCAAGAATCTTAATTGAAAAAGGCTTAGCGACATACTCTGAGACACCGTGTCGGATGGCGCGCAAAACTTCTGACTGTTCAATATCAGCCGACAACATAATAAACGGCATTGAAGCATGTGCCTCTGATGCCCTGACTTTAATCAGCAGTTCAATACCATCCAATCTCGGTAAATTAACCTCTGAAATCACAATATCAATCGGGTGCTCTTCAATAGTAGCTAAAGCTTCGATACCATTTTTAGCTTGCAATATTTTATTAAACCCAAGCGTCGACAGCATAGCCGCTAACGTTACGCGGATATTCTGTACATTGTCGACCAACAAAACATTCAAGCCTTTAAAGTCAGTGTTAAATGCTGCTGTCATTTTTATTGCGCTGATTGATTTATTCATTTTCAGATTCTAATTTTATCTCCAATTCCAGCAAATTAGACAAGGCTGCATCAAAGTCATATTCATTTATTTGTCTTTCCAATACTTTATAAAGCGTTTCAAACACAGTACCGTGTAAATAAGTAGACAGTTCTTCAATGATATCGACGGCACTGGTGTCATACCGACTTACCAGCTGTTTCGCTTCAGACAAAAGCTCAAGTACTTTAGCTGAATCAAACTGTTTAGTTTGCTCAGAGCGTACCATCAGTCCAGAACGATTGAGCACCAGCAACAAACGATTTAAGTGTAGCTGTAAACGCGCTTTTATCTCTTCGATTAAATCAGAGTCACCTTGTTTTAATGTCTGCTCAAGGTTTGCTGCCAGCTCTGCCACAACATTATGACCAATCTGGGCTGCCGTACCTTTTAACGTGTGTGCCAGTCTAATAGCTTGCTCTCTATCTTGATTAGATATCAAACTTGTAAAATCAGATTCAAAATTTTCATATGTGTAAAAGAACCTGACCAATAGCCTTTTATATAACTCATAATCACCCAAAGCACCCGACAAGCCCTTTTCTGCATTCAATTCTTCATCAGATCTTAAAAATTGATACCAGTTTAGATTATTTTGGCCGTTCTCTTTTTCAACAGTGGTATCCACAACCGTTGCCAACGATAACCATTTTGCCAACTGCTCATATAATTTTTCCGGTACTATGGGTTTGCCGATGCAGTCATTCATCCCAGCCGATTTAGCCTCTTCTATCTGAGATGGTAAGATATTGGCTGTTAATGCCAATATAGGCACATTTTTAAACTGTGGTAACAAGCGTATTTGCCGCGTAGCGGTTAAACCATCGACCTTCGGCATTTGGCAATCCATTAAAATCAGATCGTATTTATCCTGATTAGCTTGCACATTATCAACCGCCATCGCGCCATCTTCCACCAGCGTCACCGCTGCGCCTTTGCGAGTTAACAGCTCAAAGATCAATTCTTGATTGAGTAAATTATCTTCAGCAACCAGTATGTTTTTACCGGTTAAATTAATTGTGTGATTTTCTGCAGCTGAATTTAAAGCAGCGCATTTTTCAAGTAAGTGACTCAATAATTTACTTGGCGAAATCGACTTTTCAATTACGCCATCTAGCCATGCAGACTGTTCGTGCATATTATCACTGCTTTGCTCTGTGTCAGTCAAAACAAAAACAAAGCCTTTCAAATAATGCGCTTCTATCCGTTTACGTGCAGTCTGAATAGCGTTCTCTGCACCTTTCGTATCCGCTTGTATATCAACCAATAGGATAAGCTGCTTTGTTCCATTTAAACTATGCAGTACATCCGGCAGCTCCATTGATAAGTCTGCCAATTCGATAGTACCCATCTTTTCATCTGCAAATACTTGGCAAAAATGTGATTTTAACGCGTCGTCATGTGACACAATCAGCACTTTAGTATTGGCAAAAGCGTACTCAATCTGATTGGCTCGCCGATGAAAAGTTGAGCGGTCAAGCTCAAAGGGAAGCTCTATCGTAAACTCTGTTCCTTTGCCTTGTTCACTGATAAATGAAATATCCCCCTGCATCATCTCAACAAGGTTTTTGCTGATGACCAATCCCAACCCCGTACCACCAAAGCGACGGGTAATTGAAGTATCAGCCTGGCTGAATGATTTAAACAATTTTGTTTTTTGCGCGTCATTCATCCCTATCCCATTATCCTTTATGCTAAATGATAATGAAATAAGTTGACGCTCCGGCTCTGCGCCCTGATGGGTCACCTCAAGCCAGACTGGGGTATTCTGCTCACTAAATTTAATTGCATTATCAATGATATTAACAAGGATCTGGCATAACCTTAATGGATCACCTAATAAAAACAGGGGTACATCAGGGGCAATACGAAACACCAAGTTAGTATTTTTTTCTTGCGCTTTGACTAACACTAAGGTTTTAACATTCTCTATTACTTCGGCTAAATTAAACTGAACCGTTTCAATTGTCAGCTGCCCGGATTCTATTTTAGAAAAGTCTAAAATATCATTCACAATAGACAGTAAATGCAAGCCACTATGGTTTACTTTTTCAATATAATTACGCTGTTTAGCTTCCAGCTCGCCTGTTAAAGCCAATTGTGTCATGCCGATAATCGCATTCAGTGGCGTGCGGATTTCGTGCGACATATTAGCCAAAAACTCACTTTTTGAGATCGCAGCTTGCTCTGCCTGAGACTTGGCTTCTAATAAATTGCGTTCTTCTTGTTTAGCCGCGTCTATGTCGATATGAATGCCCATTGCCCTGTCTTTTTCATCAAAACGCTGCGCCTTAACAAACTTACCAACCGTGCGTATCCATTTCCAATCGCCTGAAGCGGTTTTTAACCTAAATTTGGCTTGATATAAATCTAGCGCTCCTTCTACGTGCCCATAAAATGCCTGTTCAGCGATTGGCTCATCATCGGGGTGAATCAGCATCCGCCATAAATTACAGTTTTTGCCATAGCGTTCAAATAACTCCGCACGACTATAACCCAGCATTTGACACCAAATTTCACTAACATAAAGTTTTTCAGTTTCTAATTCAAAATCCCAAATACCGATATTACCGCCTTGTATTGCCAGCTCTAACCTTTGTTTAGAACGGAATAACTCAATCTCAGCTTCCTTGGTTATAGAAACATCTGCAATATTGCCAACCGCGCCAATTACTTTATTTTTAGCATAAACCGCCTCTCCGGTTGTTCTAACCCATAAAATATGACCCGCGTAAGTTTCTAATTGTGCAGTGATATCAAACGGTATGCCATTTTCTAAACAGTTAGCAAAGGCTTTAAAAACTTTGGTTTTACTGTCTGCTAAAAAACACTTTAAGCAATATTCCGGCGCCAGATTTTCCGGCAACACAGGGGTTTCAAAGATCCTGAATACTTCGTCTGACCAGTATAATTTTTCTGATGTTTTGTCAAACTCCCAGCCCCCTGTTTTAGCCAGCGCCTGACTGCGCGATAAAATGCGTTCACTTTTTTCTAATTGCTCTCTAGCTCTCTTTTGCGGTGCGATATCTTTAATCACGATGACAATTCCGCCACCAATTTCATCTGGTAACGCAGCACAATTCATTTCAAGCCATTGCAACTCGCCTGCTAAGTTAACAACACCCAGCTCATAACTGCGCACTCGGTATTGCCCGTGATAGATCTTATAAACCGGACAATCTTGATATTGCAAAGGCCTACCATCAAGGTCTTGCATCTGCCAATTGACCGAAGATAAATTAAAGTCAGCCAGTTTATCTGTATCTACAGCCAATATTTGATTAAACAGTTCGTTAGAACGTAAATAGCTGCCGGTGGCTGAAAACACACCTACCCCGACGGGTAAAGTAGAAAAAACCGAACTTAGTTGCTGTTGTATAGCATGTAGGCTTTGTATTTGCTGTTTGTATTCAGTAATGTCTTTTTGAATGTATAAAAAGCGCTTTTCACCGCTCAGTACAATCGGGATTAAAGAAATTTCTGAATACCATTTTTGCCCATCTCGAGTACAGGCCCATTCAAACGAAACCAGTCGGTTATTGCTTTCGGCCTGCGATAAGTACTGCCACCCTAGACTGTGTTGTCCTTCATTCTCAAAGGTCAGCTCATCACTAAAAAAATGCTTGTCGTAAAAAAAGTTTTCATCCGTTTGCTGGTACAGCTCCAACATACGCGGGTTGACTTTAATAAATCGATTTTTATCAACAATAGCAGCGCCACTGACGGTATAATTGAATATAGTAGAAAACAAAACCTCCTGACTTTTTTGCGCACTAATGTCTAGATAAATCTCACCATGCGCAAGCAGCTCTGCACTGTGGTTATAAAGCGGAAATTTAGAGCCTAAAAAAGTTTTTTGTTTAGAGCTTGCGATATCGACGGTAAATTCGCGCTGCGAAAAATGCGTATAGTCCCCGCCTAATTGTTCCAACGTTTTTCGATTCGTACTCTGTGCAACTTTCTCAACATCAAAATAATATTTATTTAAGACTTGCTCTCTAGAAAGTTTTGTTAATTGGCTCCAAGCATTATTTACATACAAAATTTTGCCTGTTGAATCTTGAATCGAGACAGGTGCTTCAAGATGCTCTAGATAGCCCTCAAATAACGCATTCGCTTGCTTGGCTCGCAAGTACTTTTTTTCATATCTCGCAACAACAAAATGGTGCAGTAAACTTTGTAATCCCCACGCGAATGCAACAAAGATAAATAAACCTATTGCCATAAATGCCACTGGTATAGGATAATTTATCAATTGCTGCTCAAGCGGTTGAGAAAATATATACAGCTTTTCAGCACCACTGCCCAGGCGGAGCGGTGCGCTCGTTTCTAACCACGAGCGTTCGCGCAAACTCGATATTTGTGCCTGCTGTGAGGCATCCCAAATTTCGCTGTCATCGTTTAAAAAACGTTTTTTCCCGGCTTCTAAATCAATCGTGACTAGTTGTACTGTATCTTGATGCGGAAGCTGCAATAAAACCAGAAGTATTTCGTGTGAGCCTGAATCAGATGCCCAATTGGTAAAATATACCGGTGTTTGTTTTATATCTTGATTAAGTAAGTTTTGTTCTAACGAGTAATCGGTAAATACGTCAGACGTCAGCCGTAAATGCAATTGCCAATTTTGATTATGCAACTCGTACGAAGATATGGCTAAAATAGACTCAGGCAATTTTTTACGCAGGGTACGATTTGGATACCCATTGTTATATCGACTTGCTTCCAATTGAAAGTAGCCTAAAGCACCATCAATTGTTCGACCCAAATCTTTAGTAAAAGCAGCGGCACTGATATCAAGTTGGTGTTTTTGCTGTTCCTGGTAAACAAAAGAGAACTCTTTCAGCACTAGCCAACATGCTAAAGTACAGATACATATTATGTAAACCATGGAGAAAAACACGCAGTTTTTTCTAAAAAAGACAGCCACTAAAATTACCTCCTTGTCCAACACTGAACGACTACAGGAATATAACGGACGGTAAACTAAAAAGAAGAGCAGTGTCCTTAAAAGTTTAGACGTTTGGGCGCTCATTGCAACACAGCATCGACGAATCAACTAATTTATTTAGCCGATAAAAATTATAAGCATTGCGAATAAGAGACTGGTGGAAACCTATCACCTTTTTACGGAAAAACGTTTAAGTTCAGTCGCTATATCAAAAATAATTGCCGCAAACATGTACCTATGGTACTTTCAGTTATAAATATATACACAGCTCACTACAGCTTGCAGAGGATCTTAAATTTAAATGCTTGAACCACAACAAGCAACGATATTAATCGTCGATGATGCCCCTTCGAATATCGAAGTTTTATCTAATATCTTACGCAGTGATGGTCATCGAGTTATTGCCGCCGCCAAAGGGGAAATTGCGCTTCGTATCGCCAAAGGTGTCAATAAACCAGATTTAATCTTACTGGATGTCTTAATGCCGGATATGGATGGACATGAAGTTTGCCGAAGATTAAAAGCAAACCCACACACCATGAATATTCCTATTATCTTTGCAACGTCTAGAAATGAAGAAGAAGATGAACAGGTCGGTTTCGCGTTAGGTGCTGTAGATTATATGACAAAACCCTTCCGTCCTGCCGTTGTATCGGCAAGGGTAAATACCCACTTACACCTGCACTATCAGACCCGCCACTTACAAAGCTTGGTCGATGCCAAAACCACGGAAGTTAAAAACACCCAGTTTAAAATTATTCAAAAGCTTGGCCGCGCTGCTGAATTTAAAGACAACGAAACCGGCGAGCATGTGATTAGAATGAGTTGGTTTGCACGTTTACTGGCTGAAAAAAATAATATGGACCCACATTTTTGCGAGCTATTATTTCAAGCGGCACCGATGCACGATATAGGCAAAATAGGCATTCCAGATAAGATTCTGCAAAAACCGGGTAAATTAGATGCGGACGAGTGGGAAATAATGAAAAAACACGCAGTTTTTGGCGCGGATATCATTGGTGACAGTAAAACGCCTCTGCTTAAACTCGCGCGTGAAATTGCGTTAAATCATCATGAAAAATGGGATGGCTCCGGTTACCCAAGTGGCAAAGCGGGTGAAGAAATTCCGGTATCCGCGAGAATTATTGCAATTGCCGATGTTTTTGATGCGCTGACCAGTGAAAGGCCATATAAGCGCGCCTGGAGTGAAGAATCAGCCATCGAGCTTTTGCAAAATGAAGCAGGTAAGCACTTTGATCCAAACTTAGTTCCTAAGTTTATTGAATGCTTACCGGAAATTCGCCAGATACAAAAAAAACACGCCGAACCCAAATCCTAAAACTTTTTATTGTTCAGCGAGTGAGTACAATATTACCAGCTCAGTGTTTTACCGAGCTGGCAAGTTAATCAAGAAGACTTAACGCCTAAGTTCTGTCGCTAAATCTTCTAACGTTTTGCCTTTAGTTTCTGGCATCATAAATTTCACCCAGATTAACTGTAGTACCATCATAGCGGTAAAGAAGTAGAAGACGGTACTGGCATCAAATGCAGCCAATGCGGTTGGCATCAGTAAGCTGATTAAAGCGGCAAAAACCCAATGTGTACCTGAGCCAAGTGCCTGCCCTTTTGCACGAACAGCATTTGGAAACACCTCTGATATAAATACCCAGATAACTGCGCCCTGACCAATCGCATGTGAAGCAATAAACATAAAAACAAAAAATACCACTAAAGCGCCACCGGTTCCGCTGGAAAATGCCCAAGCGACCACTGCCAGCGAAATAATGTAGCCGACAGAGCCGATATACATTAAATTTTTTCTTCCGGCTCTATCAATTAACCATAAACCCAACATAGTAAAGACCAAGTTCACGACACCTACGCCGGCAGAGGATAATAATGACGCACTGGCATCTAAACCTGCCATCGAAAACACGCGAGGCGCGTAATAGAGAATAAAGTTAATGCCCGATAACTGATTAAAAAACGCAATTAAAAAGGCCAGTAAAATAGGCAATCGGTATGTACCGCTAAACAAGCTGGAAGGTTCTGATTGTTTTTCTTTAATAATGTCTGTGACTTCCTGATCGACGTTATGGCTTTCCAGTTCATTTAAAGCTGATTTAGCTTTGTTAACATCTTGGCTAGAACTTTTACTCAGTTTTATTTCGTCAATGATATGCTCTACATTTTCTTCACCAATTTCTGTCAAAATACGGCGACATTGAGCGATATCATTACGATGCAAAGCCAACCAACGAGGGCTTTCTGGTACTCGCAGCACAAACAATAAATAAATCAATGCAGGTACCGTTTCTATCCCTAACATCAAGCGCCAATCCCAATCTGCAAGACCTGAAATAAAATAGTTAGAAATCAGTGCAACCAAAATCCCAAAAACAATTTGGAATTGATAAAGTGCAACTAACTGGCCACGACGCTTAGCGGGTGCAACTTCTGAGATATAAGCAGGTACCGCAACTGATGAAATACCGACACCGATACCACCAATAAAACGTAAAACAGCAAAGGTATATGGGTCTTGCGCCATGGCTGAACCAAATGCGGACAATGCATACAAAATACCAATAAAAATTAGGGTTGGCTTACGGCCAAACTTATCACAAGGATAACTGCCACCTAAGGCCCCTAAGACGGTTCCCCAAAGCGCAGATGAAACGATTAATAACCCGTGATCAAAAGGCGACAGGTTCCACAAGGCTTGAACTTTTTGCTCTGCGCCGGATATTACAGCGGTATCAAACCCAAACAAAAAACCGGCGACAGCGACAGTTATCGACCACAGTAGTAATTTTGGCATACTCATACTCTCAATTAATTAACAACTGCCGTCATTATAACAACGTTGTCTCAATTAACAAGTTGGAAATTATAAATTAAACTCCTGCTAACTTTACCCTTTATATGTCAACTTTTAGCGATAACCCTGTTGCTAAATCAAAAACATGACAATGCGACTTCGCTATATGAATCGGCCAGTTTGTTGTTTGCAACTCAGAAACCTCAAATTGCTTTTGTACTTTAACAACCAGCTCAGAATCGCCATATAAAAAGTGCAAGATACTTTCACCACCCAGTTGTTCGCATGATTGCAGTTGAGCTTCCAGCTTAAAATAACGCGCTTCCTCCGTTTTATTGATTTCTGCACCAATCTCTGCACCAATCAATATATGCTCAGGGCGAAATGCGAGCTCAACCTCCTGATGAAGATTTACCTGACATCCGGGTAAGCTGATTAGGTGTTTGTTTTGCTGCAGCTCAAATAAACTGACGCTTTGCGATTGCTCGACAACTTTAGCGCGTAAAAAATTAATTTTTGGTTGTCCGAGAAATTGCGCAACAAAACGGTTACAAGGTTTATTGTAAAGTTCTAACGGCGTGCCGACTTGTTGCAAATTGCTTTGTCTGCAATCATTGCCGTTGATATCACCTATGGGTGCAAAAACAGCAATTCTATCAGCCAGTGTCATCGCCTCATGCTGATCGTGAGTAACATATATCATGGTTGCTTTTAGCGTTTTGTGCAGTTTTTTAATCTCAAGTCGTGTTTTAGCGCGCAAAGAAGCATCTAAATTACTTAACGGTTCATCCAACAAAAACAATTGTGGGCGCTGCACAATACAGCGCCCAATAGCAACGCGCTGCTGCTGACCACCCGATAAGTTTTGCGGTTTTTCAGCTAAAATATGGCTAATTTCCAGTTTTTCCGCGACGATTCTAATGCGTTGTTCAATTGATTTTTTATCAACCTTCTTTTGTTGTAAGCCAAATGATAAGTTTTCATAAACGGACATGTTTGGGTATAAGGCATAGTGTTGAAAAACCATTCCTATTTTGCGCTCACCCGGCACCACGTTGTTCATCAGCTTATCATCAAACCATAATTCGCCCTCGCTCACAGGCTCAAGACCCGCAATTAAACGCAACAATGTTGTTTTACCGCAGCCTGACGGCCCGATGAAAACCATGAGCTCTCCATCGTATATTTGCAAGTCGACATTTTTTATCGTGCTGCTCTCACCGGATGCGTAAGTTTTGGAGACTTTATTTAAAGTTACTTTTGTCAAATTTGTTCCTTAATACAGCCTAAATCAACAATACAGACTAATTCAACGTTGTTTTATTGCGAATAATGCAATATCAACTAGAATTTGTATATCAAATTATTTAGACGTTTACATGAAACACTCAATTTTTTTACGCACAAGGATAGATGCTTTGTATAAAAATATCACGCTTTGGATGATGTTGTTTTGCTGTATTACTTCGTTTCATGCATACAGCAAATGCTTATACATGGTAACAGCCGGTGGTGGTCACACCTTTTGGCAAGCCATTACTCATGGTGCACAGGTTGCAGCAAAACAGTACAACTACCGTATTATCTCAAGAGGGACTTTTGAATCTATTAACGCTGAAGCACAACTTTCAATTATCGAATACTCTAAAAACTATAATTGTGATGGTTTAATTTTAGCACCCTACAACCAATTAGTGGTTGATCAGCTCCAGCAAAACTACTTTAAGCCTATTATTCTTATCGATAGAAAACCTAAATTCAGCACAATGCACGTCGTTAAAACCGATGATTATCAGGCTGGCCAATTAGCCGCTAAACAACTGCTCGCGTCAAATACCAAAAAATTTAAGCTCGGCTATATTCTAACCAATACCCAAATCGCCCATTTAAATGAACGTGCAAAGGGTTTTTCTGATTATTTAATGAAAAAACAAACATTTGAAAAATTAGAAACAATCAATCTGGGTGGTTCAGTGGGTTCGGCCAGACAACAAATTTATCTTAAAAAACCGATTTTAAATCAAGCCGATATCATATATTCCACCAATGAACTGAGTAGTTTAGCCATTAACCAAGACTTAGATTTACCCACAACAATAAAAATAGGCTTTGACTGTCATCCTTTATTAATCGAAGCCACACTAAACAGCAAAATGTTAGGTTTTGTTAGCCAAAATGCCTTTCAAATCGGCTATGCCAGTGCGAGCAAATTAATTGCTCACATAGAGTCTGGCAAACCGCTCAACAGCCTATATTTAAACGCAAACTTTATAGACTATGCATTTTTACAAAAACTACCGGTTGTAAATTGCCAGAACATCTATCGCTATCTGGCACAACAAAACTAAACACACCTATCGAGTCGCAAACTTAGCAGTTAATCCTTGCAAAGTATGAGCTCTGTCAACCAAGTCTTCTGTTTGTTTTACATTGTCATTAAACTCGGTTTTGTTTTCGTTAATTTGCGCTGCTAATTCAACAATATTTTGTGCAATTTCCTGAATGACGGTGCCTTGTTCGGTCGCCGATGTTGAGATAGAAGCACTCATTTCTTTAATAATTGAAGCAGCATCACCAATTAAACGCATATCTTTGGATAAATCGTTCGCATCATCAATTCGGGCCAAAGTCACTTCCGCACCAACGTCTACCATACTTTCGGCTTTTTGACTCTCTTCCTGCAATCGGCTGACGATAGTTTCAATTTCTTCAGTTGATTTTTGCGTACGCGCAGCCAACTCTCTCACTTCATCTGCAACCACCGCAAAACCGCGTCCATCCTCACCCGCTCTCGCCGCCTCAATTGCTGCATTTAAGGCCAATAAATTAGTTTGCTCAGCAACCGCACGAATAATTGCCACCACACTACTAATATCTTCACTGCTTTGCCGCAAAGATCGCACTATGTTTGACGCGTCTTTCATTTGCGTGCCCAGATCGGCTAATTTTTCCGCATTCTGCTTAGACAAATCTCGACTCTGTACAATTAAACGATCGATATTATCCACTTCTTTTTGGGTGTTAATTGTGCGCTCTTCAATATGTACGGCAGATGTCCCAAGCTCTTGTAAGGCTGCCGATAACGTTTCAATATCACTGCTGATTTTAAAGACTCTATCTAAACTACGTTGATTATTACTCAGCAAATTATCGCTGGCATGATTGACACTTTGGCTGGTTTGAATCACTTCAACAACTAACGCGTTTAAATGCTCAGTAATGCTATTTAACATCTTGCCTATCGTACCAAATTCATCGGTGCCAGCGTTTGAAATGTTTTCAGTTAAATCTCCGTTACTGACTTTTTGGCTAAATTGTGTCAAGCGTTTAATTGGCCTGCGTATCCCTGTAATCATCACTAAACTAATCACTGCGGTGATAATCACTGAAATGACACCCGCCACTATTAGCCACTGAGTTGCCGCTTCATTATCTTGTTTACTTTGTCTTGCGTTTTGCATGGTTTGTTGGTTTATCCAACCCGCAAACTTATCGATTTTTGCTAAATCTTGCGTCCAGCTATCGCGATATTCGTCTAAGCGTAAAACCTGACTGTCACGTGCGACTAAGTAACTCACAGCAGTTGGTAACATGCCACTTTGGTTTAACAGTGACGTTTCCATTTTCTCAATCAAGGCAGAGAGGTCGTCAATCGGAAACATGGTTTGATAGGCTAATATTTCTAAATTGGTTTTTAATGTTGCCATGGTATCAGAGGCAGTGGGTATCAACGTTGGATAAACGTCAGGATCTTGAGTAACCGCGACCATTTCTGTCAACGTTCGAATGCGGTCTAATCCATCTTTAATCGCCATTAATGAAGACAACCAAATAAAACTTTCGTTATTCAAATCTTTTAATTTAAGCTCTATCAGCTCATTAACCTGCTGCCATTGAGTTAAAAAATCGGTTTGTTTGTCCTGCAGTTGCAAATCTAAGCTCAGCGCTTTTTGATTTGCCAAAATAAGTGTTTTTTGCGCGCTTAAATCCGGCTTTACATCACTCAACTGCATGTCATTATTCGCAAATAACAGGCCAGCATTTTTTATGAGTTTACCAGTCAGTTGTTCAAGCTGATCATCCTCTTTTTTTAGTTGTTCTTCTAGTCCTGTCTGTTCATGCTTTGAACCTGCCAGATAGTGCTGGAGCACTTTGTTATCCACTTTTTGGAACGTCTCTCGCATATCCGACAAATTAAGTAGCAACTCGGTTGCATGCTCTGAAAACTGATTAAAGCGATAACTGATACTTTGGCTGTTTTGCACACCGGCCGCTATCACAACAATAATCACGAGGGCTAAAAAGCTAAAAACGGCTGAAATCTTAAACTGTAGTGTCATGGTATTTACTCCGTCCAACCTTTGTATTGCTTAACATTTGTTTTATTGACCAAACTCGGATCAATCAAAAACACTTTTTGAGAAAGTTTCGTTCCATTTTTAAGCTGATAGCCAAGCTCTACCGCTTTTTCAGCCATCAAATCTGGATACTGTGCGGCCGTGGCACTTACCAGCGCATTGTTGTTTTTTAACGCATCTTGCATTATTGGCGCACCATCCACTGAAGTGATAACAATGTTTCGCTTACCCTGATTTTGTGCTTCAAGTTCAGCACCAATTGCACTAGGGTCATTAATTGCAAATACACCACTGATTTCGGGGTAACGGGATAAAATAGACTTCATCGCTTGCTCTCCACCGACTTGACTGCCCTGCCCTTGCGCTTCAATTTCTGCTAATTGAATGCCCGGTGCCGCAGCCAAGGCTTGTTGACACCCCGTCACTCTATCGACAACAGCTGACACATTGGGGCCGTTGATAATCGCAACCTGACCGTCTCCCGATAATTGTTTGACTAAATATTCGCATGCCAAAAAACCGGCTTTAACATTATCTGTCGCTACGGTTGCAACGGCACCTTCGGCTGAAACATCTACCGCAATAACTTGCGTGCCTTTGGCAATAGCCTTGCGTATATCTTTCGCTAACGCTTGTTGATCGGCCGCCGTAATGACAACAATATCTGCCTTTCGCTCAACCAGTTGGTTTAATTGCCAACGTTGTCTACTTAACGAATAATCACTGGATACGACCATGATATCGGCTTTGCCATTGGTCAGTTGATCGGCTTTTCGTTTTGCACCTTTGACAATTTGCAGGAAAAACGGGTTATTTAAATCGTTAATTGCAACACCAACTGTCAACTCTGCCAGCGCTTTTTGACTGAATGCAAAAATAAACATGCCCACAATCAGTACTAAATGTATACCTAACTTTTTATACCGCATAATCTACCCATGCATGAGAATTTGTAAACAAAATGTATAAATTAGTATAGATTAACAAAACAACGTTGTCACTAGTAACTATAAAAAATCAGAATGAAAAAGGTTAAATAGGCACATCTAAAACGCGAATAATTGACATTATGTCTTTGCATTTTTAAAGCGCCCTAACAGCCTCGTCCAAAACAGTATCGATACCTAAGGCAAGATCATCAGGTTTAGTTTGAACAGCAATATCCGGTTTCAATCCCTGCCCTTCAAATACGCTCATATCCGGAAACATTGGCATTTGTACTGGAACTCTAACAACAAAGCCATCTCCAAGCTCTTTAATTAAAGGTTGCCCAGTACTACCATGCGTCGTGGTTCCTATCAGGCGTGCACGCCCTGAATACTGAAGAGCATAGGCAAAATCTTCAGCGGCAGAGTAAGTATTTTGATTAACCACACATAAAATTTTTCGACTAAACTGCTGATAGTTAAACTTAACTACATCTTGTCCCTTTACCAACATCAATGGCTGTTCTCCCAAAGAAGCAGAAGCCGCTCCGATAAGTTCTGCAGGTACCGGTATATTCCTTTTTATAAAAGAAGATTGACAAGTCGTATAAGCTTCCAATGCACTGATTCCGGTATTCGTTGAGTAAGACAAAGTTGGAAACCTATCGGATTCGAGCAGGCATTGGATTAATTTAAAAGGGGTCACACCGCCTACATTGTTACGAATATCAATAATTAAGTTTTTATCACTTGATTTTATAGCCTGTACTAACTCGTCTTCACATTTACCTCCCAAAAAACGACTAATCTTATAATAATCATAAAGCGGGTTTGTATTCTGTGAAGAGATTGCTTTTGCCGTACAATTTAAATTAATCGGCTTAACATGATATTTTTTGCCTTTAGGTCCGATAAACTCAATAGATTGGATCGCTTTGAACATGCCTCCAGAAAAAAACAGGATATTTAATAAATTTAAAGGATTGCTCGAAGAAACATACCTTGCTTGCATTGCCAACCAACGCTCTGCAGGTATCCCATCAATAGAACTTAACACATCCCCTAACTGCACATCTTGGCGAAACGATTCAGTAACACGCCACGCGCCCAGAAAATCGCATATCACCCCTAAACTTTGCATCCGTTGTTCATAGACATCGATAAACTCTATGTGGCTGCGCTGTAAAGCTGATAGCACTTTTCTAACAGCCAACGTGAACTGCACTCTACTGAGATTCTTATGCGTTACCATAAAACTCAGGCGACTCATTTTGTCTAAATAGACTTGATGATGGGCGTCACCTAAAAACTGAAAGTGTTTTTCTAAACATGCGTGAAGTTGACATAAAATAAACGCGTAATTTCGGTTGGAATAATTCATAACTCAACAATTTCTATACTATTAACACCTTGGTTTTTTGGAAAATTATTTGCAGGACAAGATAAAACGGTTAGGTCACCATCACTGTATCCTCGCATCCATTTTTTGAGTTTATTTGTATCTAGTTCCATTGTTCCGTCCGTATTTAATTGGCCAACTGTGTTATTTGGGTCTTCAAGTTTTACTGTACATTTTTGAATTCGCCCATCAGCTCTGACCGCAAAAGAATTTACCCTAGAGGCATAACAAAGTTTCAGTCTGTCTTTTGAGGCTTTCTGAGTAGATGCCAATATATCGTTTAACTCCCCCATTTTTGACTTTCGAGAGTTTTTATTAAGCACTGGAATATGTTTATTACTCCCTCCTAAATTTTCAATTGGTTTTATGAAAACATTAAATCTAGTATCATTGCCAAATTGCTCTTTGATTTCTAAAAGAAGCTGCTTGACTGAGTTGAAATTGTTAGAAGTTACATGTACCCGTAAGACGATGTTAAACTGCAAATAAGATGCCTGCAAATCAATAAGATTACTCCAGATTTTTGAGAAAGTACCATTTCCAGAAGCTGTTACTCTTGTAGAATCATGAGCTTCTCGGGTACCATCCAAAGATATTTGATATTCAGTTATTCCTAGATCAACCAACTCGTTCATCAACTCGGGAGTCAATTTATAGCCATTAGTTGTCATACTTCCCACTAATTTCACATTATGCAATTTACACATCTTGCTTGCATGGCCACTAATATTGCTTATCACATCAATCGCAAGCGTAGGTTCACCGCCAAAAAAAGACAAAGATAACGTCGTTAAACGGGGGATGTTATTGCTTAAAAGTGTTTTTATACTGCTTTGGAGTTCAAAAGGCATTTTCCCCAAATCAAAACTTTCATAGCAATATATACATCTAAAGTTACACTTTTCGGTTGGATATATAATAAGCTCAAAATACTGCTCAGAAAGACTAGCTAATAATTTTCTAGTTTTATGTTCCACAATCACCTCAATTATAGTATTAATTCAATGACCACCTGACTCAACAGCGACCTGTTGCTTTGCAATAAGTTTTAATTTATGGTCAAAATATATCTTTTTGAACAAGAGGCTAACCGCAGGTCGCCTCTTGCCTAGCAAGATTATGAATAGTTTGTATCTGGTCTAATGGGACAGTAGTAATTAGTTGGCCCTGTAGTACATTCATTATTGACTCCACCGCTAATTACCTCAATCTCGTCATCCGTTAGTTGACGAATAGGGTCATTAATACCTATTTCACGAATTCCCGTTTTCCCAATCTCAATATCGTCTAAGTTCAATATCTGACCAAGTTTAGCCATACAAATACCCTCATTAGTTGTGAATTGTTATAATTACCTAGGCAGCTACGTACACAAATTAACGGTAAAAAATTAACAATTCGTAAGATTATAATTCACCACCCAATGTGGCTTTGCGATTGTTAGCTATTTGAGATCAAATAGCTACTGTACCTAGGGACAGTTTGCACTGTTTAATAACAAATACAGTTAAGCCTACTTTGTTTATATGGGTGACAATAAAGGCATAATCATTGAATAAGACAGAGAAAATAGTTATAAACTAACATCAACTTAAACCTACAGCGCTCATCCGCCAATCAGGGATGCAAAAGGCAAGATGCAAATATCACAAGTTATTCAAGACAGCCTAGTGCAAGTATTTGGCTTTTCACAACTAAGACAGGGCCAAGCACAAACGATTAACCAGTTGCTGGCGGGTCGTTCATCACTGGCCGTATTCCCAACCGGATCGGGTAAATCGCTGTGCTATCAGTTAACAGCTTTGCATCTGCAACATATCACTCTGGTCGTCTCGCCGTTATTGGCTTTAATGAAAGACCAGCTGGATTTTTTAACTGAAAAAGGAATTGCAGCAGCTTGTTTAGATTCAACGCTCACCCCTGCTCAATATCAGCAAGTGATCGCCGACGCTAAAGCAAACAAACTTAAAATTTTAATGGTTTCTGTTGAGCGCTTTAAAAATGAGCGTTTTCGGCGTTTTATTGAGTCAGTACCTATCTCGATGCTCGTCGTCGATGAAGCACACTGTATTTCAGAATGGGGACATAATTTCAGGCCTGATTATTTAAAACTGCCGCGTTATAAAAATGAGCTAAATATTCCACTGACATTATTGTTAACCGCAACCGCCACTAACAAAGTTAAGCTAGATATGGCCAATAAATTTGCAATTGCAACGCAAGATATCGTGCAAACCGGATTTTATCGGCCCAATTTAAACCTGCAGATTAAAGCCGTACCTGAACAAGCTAAAAAACAACAACTAGTTGATATTGTTAGCGATAAAACGCAGCAAAATCAGCCTGGCATTATTTATGTGACTTTGCAGCACAGTGCAGAACAAATCGCTCAATATTTACAGCAGCACAACCTAAATGCACAAGCTTATCATGCCGGCATGGACAACAATCGTCGTCAGCAGATCCAGATGGACTTTATGAATAACAAGATTGATGTCGTGGTTGCAACTATTGCTTTTGGCATGGGCGTTGATAAATCTAATATTCGGTTTGTTATTCATTATGATCTGCCAAAGTCGATTGAAAATTACAGCCAAGAAATAGGCCGTGCTGGGCGCGATGGCGATCTCTCTGATTGCATTACCTTAGCGAATTTAGATAGCCTAACCACATTAGAAAATTTTGTTTATGGTGACACCCCAGAGTTATCCGGTATTCAAGCCTTATTTAACGGAATAAAAAGCAGTGCATATACTACTGCGCAAGGCGAAAGTCGATGGGAGTTTCAAATTCATGAGCTTTCAAATCAAACGAATATTAGGCAATTACCGCTCAAAACTTTATTGGTTCAACTTGAACTGCAAGGCATTTTAAAACCTTTATATAGTTATTTCGCTGAATTCAAAATCAAATTTTTAGTTGATAAAAATCAAGTGTTAACGCAATTTGACGCGCAAAGACAAGCGTTTTTATCCTTGATTTTTGAACATACTGACTTCAAAAAAATCTGGGGGACAGTGAACTTTGACACTTTATCAAGCGTGATACCCAACGAGCGAAACCGCGTAATTGCCGCACTAGAGTATCTAAGTGAAAAAGGCCTGATCGAATTACAAAGTCGATTAATGACCGACGTTTACCAAGCTGATTTAAACGCTTTAGCGCACGCCTCACTTGCGCAACAACTCCACCAATATTTTGCTGAGAAAGAAAATAAAGAAATACAAAGAATTGCCACTCTAATCAGATTTTTTGAACTAGATAAATGTTTAAGCCATAACTTGTCAGCTTATTTTGGCGATAAACAAGCACCTTTACAATGTGGTCATTGCTCGGTTTGTCTGGGAAAAATCGCCAAACTGGATTATTCAACGCAACCGAATTGGCCAGACGACAACCAGATAAAACAGGTTTTAGTCCAGCTTAAAGATTACCTTGCCAGTAAAGGCGAAACCGCTTCAACCATCAGCTATTGCCGTTTTTTAACTGGTATTAGCACCCCACTTTTCGCGCGAACTAGAAGCAAAGCTAATGTTGATGGCTTTGGTTTGTGTGAACAGCTTAGATACGCCGAGGTCAAAGCAAAAATTGAATAGGTTGAATTGATTTAGGTGCAAATAGTTCGGCTCACTATGAATTAAACAAGAGTGATTTAAACAAGAATGGTTTAAGCGATGCTCGCCGCCTTATTCTTGACGGCCTCGCTCAATTTCTTTGATTTTGCTGGCAATTTCTTCGGCTTCTGCGGTAATCATAGCGTAAGAGCGAATGTCTCCTTTGCGCTGTGCATACATAGCTTCTTCAAGTTTAGCTTCATATTCTTTGGTTAGTTTTTTGACCGGATTCTTTTTTAAAAACGAAAACATAATAGCTCTTTGCGTAACGAATAATAAAATCTTATACGCAACTTCAGAGCAATTAGTTTGGTATACCACTTATTTCATTTCTATTTGTATAAAAAATATTGGTGATGTTGCTAATCATCAAACTGGTTAAATGATCAGTTGTTAAAGTTTTGTTATTTGTGTATTATTTTTGACAACGTTGTAAATTAAACTATCATTAGTTATCAAAGGAGGAAATGAAGTTAGACGAAATACAACATTTATCTGCCTGCAGTCGTTGGCAAATCTTAAAATAAGAGAGTCTGATATGAATTTAGTAATACACACAAAAATTATGACTAGAACAGGACTTCTATCGCTCGCTTTAGCTGGGATAAACTCAGCACTAGCAGCACCACCACTTACACAACAACCAGAGACAGAGGGCTTTTCTCTGTTTCATAATATCAATATGCCAACACAAAATATTGCCGGATTTGAGTTTTGTTGCGGCCAATACAATACCTACCAAGAACATACATTTACAAACGCATCTGACGCATTTATATATTTAGATGGCGGCCATTGGAAAGACAGTTTTGCAGGTGTTATAGGCGATCGTCTATTCGCAAGCTTTGGTTCGGGATATTTTTCAGAAGGCGGAAATAGCAGCTACTTTGGTTATGATGCAATCGGTAGTATCGATAGCCCAACATTCACTATCATTAATGATTACATCAATTTTAAAATTGGCGGTGGCAATAACAATTACACAACCGCTAACGCGACAGCCGCTGTATTGCTGGTAAACGGACAAGTTGTGCGCCATGCAACCGGGCAAAACCGTGACAATGCAATTGCATGGCACACTTGGGATGTTAGCGACCTACAAGGCCAAACAGCGTCAATACGTTTAATTGACAATCATTCTGATAATGGCGTCGACAACGCGCTTCCCTATTTACTCGCGGATGAATTTCGGGCAGCCAATCTAGCGGCAGTATTACCTACAACACAAGATTACGTGCAACCTGAACTCGTGGGCGAAGCTTTGTTTGTTAATGCCAATAATACAACACAAGATATTGCCGGATTTGAGTTTTGCTGTGCAGGTTATGATAGTTTTTCCCAACACAATTTTGACAACGTTGTAAGCGATCTAACTAGCTTAGATGGTGGTCAATGGGCGGCTAACTACAACGGCGCAATTGGTGACAGGGTATTTTCCAGTGCAGGTGATGGGTATCAAGATATCTACGATACCAGTATTGAGCCTATAGGCGAGCAAGCCACTGGTAGCCTAGATTCACCAGAATTTGTAATTAACAAACCCTACATTAACTTTTTATTAGGGGGCGGCAGCAACCTATTTGATGCGGCCAATCCAACCTCTGCTCTGTTGATTATAAATAATCAAGTCGTCCGCCAGGCCAGTGGCGACAACTCAACAGACTTAGTGTGGCATAGCTGGGATGTTGACGAATTTATCGGTCAAACAGCACGCGTTCGTTTATTAGACTACCACCCTGCTGATAACTCAGATGCAAGCATTCCATACTTACTTGCCGATCAATTTCGCGCAGCAGATATTCCTGCCACACAAAATATATCAGGCGAAATAGATTATTCGGCCGCACCAATCGCAAGCTCTCCAGCAAGTGAAGGACAAGCGGCCTTTAGCTCAAGTAAATTTCCAACGACTCATATTGCAGGTTTTGAGAACTGCTGTTTCAACTATGACACTTACCATGCTTTTAACTTTTTAGCCTATGGTGATTTTGTTAGGTTTAACGGCGGCCAGTGGGCAACCGGCATCGCTAACAATGTGGATGATCGCATTTTTGCCAGTTATGGCCAAGGTTATGCAAACAACGCCGATACGACAGGCACTTGGTATGGTTGGGAGGCGACTGGTCGTCTATTATCCCCTAAATTTACCATCGAAAAACCTTACATTAATCTATTAACCGCAGGCGGTACCAATACCTTTGAGTCTGACAATGCAACCGCAGTTGTTTTGCGCGTAAACGGCAAAGTTGTGCGCCAATCTACGGGTAATGGCTTAGAAACTGAACTTGAATGGGTTTCTTGGGATACAACTTCTTTAATCGGTCAACAAGCTGTGATTGAAATTATCGACCAACATGACAATACAGTAAGCGATGGTAGTTTACCCTTTATTTTAGTCGATGAAATTCGTCAAGCCGATAAAGCCGCGGTTGCCCCACTCACCTCATCTATTGTCAGCCAGGTAGACGGTCATAAAGTAGCATTGCAACTGAATATGGGGGATGCGAATCCGTATTATGAAAATGGCGAATTTTATATCTACTACTTGCAAAACTCAGCTTACCATTCTTGGTATTTGTCTAAAACAGACGATTTATTAACAGGCACTTTCTCCGAAGAAATTATCCCAGCGTCTGGCGACAGTACTGCACAAGATAGATGGATTGGCTCTGGTAGTGTAATGAAAGACCAAAACGGTCAATATCACTTATTTTATACCGGCCACAATAAAGACCACTATCCGGTTGAGGCTGTGATGCATGCCGTTGCAACTGACAATACCTTGAAAAATTGGCAAACCATTGATGAACACACATTCACAGGTTCAAATGGCTATAGCGACTATGATTTCCGCGACCCATTTGTATTTTGGAATGAAGACGAGCAACGTTATTGGATGCTGATTACCTCTCGTTACAATAATCAAGCAGCTATTGGTTTATATACTTCAACCGACTTAGCCAGTTGGACCGCTCAACCACCACTGTATGCTGAAACTTCGCCATTAAACTTAGAAGTACCAGAGTACTTTGAGTTTGCTGATACGCCATTTGTGGTTTATTCCGACCAACGCAATGAGTCGCCAGTAGTTAAATATTTAATTAAGCAAAATAACCAATGGGTTAAACCAAACTTTGATGCACTAGACGGCCGCTATTTTTATGCCGCGCGTTCAGCTGGGCCTGAAAGTGAGCGTTTATTGTTTGGTTGGGTACCACACACAGACGGCCGAAACGATGGTGCAGCGCCAAGCTGGGGTGGCGATTTATTAGTGCATCAGTTGCATAAACACCCAAGTGGTGAACTTGCTGTAAAAATGCCAGAAAAACTAATTAACCAGTTAGATAGCAGCATGCCACTCAGTTTAAGCTGGACTCAAGGTAACGCGCAATTGCAAAACAATACCGCAACCTTAACTGCAAATAGCGCACTAACCCTAGCGGCAAGTGAGCAACCTAACCGTATCCAGTTTAACCTTGCCAGCACCTCAGCTGATGCAGTTTCAGGCATTCAATTTAGATTACCTGTCAGTGGACAAGCGGACAAACTTGCATACCTAAAACTTGACCCAACTAGCAGTACAGCCAAGTTTTATTTTGCGGGCGATGAACAAAACACGGCCAACCCGAGCGTCACTATCCCTTTCAACATGCAGTCTGGTGTACATGTTGATTTATGGCTCAATCCACAATCGGGTGTGGGTGCTATCTACTTAAACCACTATCGGGCGCTCAGTTTTCGCCTATATGATTTAGCCCAATATCAAATTGGTCTATTTAGCGAAAACCGTGATGTCACGGCTAGCGGTTTTACTCGCTTTAACGATTAACCCCTCCTAAAGGGAGATTAGGTGTCCCTTCACCTAATCTCCTAATTCACAAAACGGAAACAAGCATGAAAAAAAACAACACACACTTATTAATGGGTATTCTTTTTAGCAGCAGCTTATACTCAACAGCTGCATTAGCCGAGATACCTATAACGGAAAGTCCGGAGCAATCAGGCACTAACCTGTTTTTTAGACCTGCCGAACCTTGGCAAAACATTTCTGGCTTTGAATTTTGCTGTGGTGGGTTCGATTCTTACCAAAAACATGGCTTCAGCCAAGCAAGCGGTGATTTTGTCAAACTCGATGGCGGTCAATGGGCAGCTGGCATTGCAGGCTCAATCGGAGACAGAGCATTCGTCAGTTATGGTGATGGCTACGAAGGTGAATGGGACAACACACCAGAGCATATCGGTTGGCATGCAACGGGGTCAATAAGAAGCCCAGAATTCACAATAGAACAAAACTACATTAACTTTAAAGTAGGCGGCGGCAGCAACCGCTTTGACCACATCAATGCAACCTCAGTTGTATTAGTCGTTAATGGAGAATGGGAGCGCCACGCCAGCGGCCAAAACATTGAAAACCAGTTAGATTGGCAAACGTGGGACGTTAGCGAATTCATTGGCCAAAATGCATACATCTTATTTTTAGATATGCATCCTGCCGATGGTTCTGATACCTCACTTCCGTATTTACTGGCAGACGAATTTAGGGCTGATAACGCGGCAGCCGTAGAACCTTCTATCGCTAACTGGGTTAACCCAGCGAATGCCGGCGTAGCACTGTTCACGCCCGATAATCTAGCTGATTTCGAATTTTGTTGTGCAGGTGCCGGTACATATGCAGCTCATGGATTCACCAATGCAACAGCTGACTTTAACAAATTAGATGGTGGTTTTTGGGCTGCTGACATAAGTGGATCAATTGGCCAGCGGATATTTTCAAGTTACGGTGACGGTGCAATTGATGAGCAGGGTAATATTGCGCAACTTGGTGGCGAAGCAACCGGCACATTAGATAGCCCTGAATTTACCATTGATCATAATTTTATTAATTTTTTAGTAGGCGGTGGCAGCAACCGGTTTGACGCGGCTAACGCAACCTCTGTTGTACTTTTAGTGGATGGCGCAATAGTTCGGCACGCCAGTGGGAATAACCAAGCAAACAAACTCAGTTGGGCCAGTTGGGACGTCAGCGAATTTTTCGGTAACACCGCACAACTTAGATTTATCGATATCCACCCTGATGACAAATCAGATAATACTATACCGTATCTTTTAGCTGATCACTTCCGTGCAGCAGATAGCCCAGTGGTAACCCCCGATGCAGACAGTGCCGTTAACCTAGCCGCTGAATTGATTATCGAAGCGCCAGAGCTTGCAGGTGAAGCAGCCTTCTCGCGCTTAAACCACCCGCAACAACATATCGCCGGTTTTGAGTTTTGTTGTGGTGGGTATGATGCCTATCATCAACATAACTTTCTGGCGACAGGTGATTTCATCCGTTTTGACGGTGGTTTATGGGCAGACGGTATCGCTAACCATGTGGGTGATCGCATTTTTGCCAGTTATGGCCAAGGTTATGCAAACAACGCCGATACGACAGGCACTTGGTATGGTTGGGAGGCGACTGGTCGTCTATTATCCCCTAAATTTACCATCGAAAAACCTTACATTAATCTATTAACCGCAGGCGGTACCAATACCTTTGAGTCTGACAATGCAACCGCAGTTGTTTTGCGCGTAAACGGCAAAGTTGTGCGCCAATCTACGGGTAATGGCTTAGAAACTGAACTTGAATGGGTTTCTTGGGATACAACTTCTTTAATCGGTCAACAAGCTGTGATTGAAATTATCGACCAACATGACAATACAGTAAGCGATGGTAGTTTACCCTTTATTTTAGTCGATGAAATTCGTCAAGCCGATAAAGCTGCGGTAACCCCACTCACCTCATCTATTGTCAGCCAAATTGACGGCCATAAAGTACCATTGCAACTGAACATGGGGGATGCGAATCCGTATTATGAAAACGGAGAGTTTTATATCTACTACTTGCAAAACTCAGCTTATCATTCTTGGTATTTATCTAAAACAGATGATTTACTCACGGGTACGTTTACTGAGGAAGTTTTAGCCGCATCGGGCGACCATACCGCGCAAGATCAATGGACTGGTTCAGGCAGTGTAATGAAAGACCAAAACGGTCAATATCATTTATTTTATACCGGCCACAATAAAAACCACTATCCGGTTGAAGCTGTGATGCATGCCGTTGCAACTGACAATACCTTGAAAAATTGGCAAACCATTGATGAACATACATTCACAGGTTCAAATGGCTATAGCGATTATGATTTCCGCGACCCATTTGTATTTTGGAATGAAGACGAGCAACGTTATTGGATGCTGATTACCTCTCGTTACAATAATCAAGCAGCTATTGGTTTATATACTTCAACCGACTTAGCCAGCTGGACTGCGCAAGCACCTCTATATACCGAAAACTCGCCATTAAATTTAGAAGTACCAGAGTACTTTGAGCTTGCTGATACGCCATTTGTGGTCTATTCAGATCAACGCAGTGAATCACCTGTTGTTAAATATTTAATTAAGCAAAATAACCAATGGGTTAAACCAGATTGGGATGCACTCGATGGCCGCTATTTTTATGCAGCCCGTTCAGCTGGGCCTGAAAACGAGCGCCTATTGTTTGGTTGGGTACCACATACAGATGGCCGCAATGATGGCGCCGCAGCGCAATGGGGTGGCGATTTAATCATGCACCAACTGCATAAAAAACCAAATGGTGAATTAGCGGTTAAATTTCCGAAAAAATTAAGACAGCAAATGAGCCAACAAATGCCAGTAGAAAACCTACAAGCAAACAAAGGTGTACGCAGTTTTAATAAGGGTCGTTTCGCAAACTCAGCGCTACTTGTGTTGCCGAAAGGACAATTTTTGTTACCTGCAGCCAGCAACAAAAACTTGCTTGAATTGGCGGTAGTCAGCAAAAACACCAATGCAAAATTGGCCGTGGCGCTTAACAGCGACAAACACTCTGTTCAGTACAAAATACTGCTTAATAGTGCGCAAAATAAAGCTATGTTATTGCAACAGATTAACGGAAATAAAAACGTAATTGCTGAAGTTGAAGTACAACTTGACCCGAAAAAAGATATACAACTACAACTGTATTCTGACCCGCAATCGGGCGTTGGCTCGCTCTATATCAACCAAGACAAAGCCCTAAGCTTTAGGTTATATCAACTCAAAGATTACCAAATTGGCCTTGAAGCAATAAAAGGTATGTTTGAAGTAAAAGATATGAACCGAATTGGTTTGTAGATGGGTGGTAAATCAACTAGGTAGCCGTTTTTGGCTACCTAGTGGTGTTCGGTTTGGTGTAAATGTGCCAGACGCACGCGTACTCTCATATATTTGGAGTTATTAACTTACAAAAATTGAATGTATTTACGCAAGGCCGATACAGTTTGAGGTAGCTGCTGTTTTTGTAGAATAGCTAAAAAATTCGCGACATCAATTTCGGGATTTTTCAACGCTGCCCGCTGGCGTCTGATAGCGTCGCAACAAACTGCCGTTGCCATATCTATTTGATAATGAATAAAATCGTCAGGATGGACAACATCTATCCCAAATTGCTGCAAATATTCGGTTGGAAAATCTTTCAAGTTAAAAGTTACGATAGCATCCGCATTTACTTTAATTGCGGCCGCCAATACGTGACGGTCATCAGGATCAGGTAAGTTAAGTCCGTCAATTAAACTTTCGTAGTTAGATACTTTTGCATCACG
This sequence comes from Catenovulum sediminis, assembly GCF_007289895.1. Taxonomy (GTDB): domain Bacteria; phylum Pseudomonadota; class Gammaproteobacteria; order Enterobacterales; family Alteromonadaceae; genus Catenovulum; species Catenovulum sediminis. The sequence continues at coordinate 544,421 of NZ_CP041660.1, forward strand.
TACATGACTATCCATTAGAACCCTAGTACGTTCAAGTACTTCTTTGCTATGCTTTCCCTGCCTGAGTAATGCGTTTATCCATTCATCATGGATCTTATCTGTCCAGTGAGCTTTGAATAAATCCGTCAAAGCTAAACGCATGAAGGTGTCCCTTAAGGGGCCGGATATAACACACACGCATCAAATCCAACCGTAAACTTAGCCATTAAGTTTAATATCCCATACCTTCAGACTGCGAAAGCTCTGACAACTCATCAAGTGCTTGGTTTCGTTTCTCATCAATTTGTTGCTTATAAGTCAAAATATCCTGCAATTTAACGCGTCTGTGAGTACCAATTTTGTGAAAAGGAATGTTTCCACCTTCAAGTAATTTAATCAGAAATGGGCGACTTACGTTCAAGATATTAGCGGCTTCTTGGGTACTCACTTCCTGATTATGAGGGATCAAGCTAATTGCGTTACCGTTTGATATTTCTGACAACACATCTAACAGGATCTGCATAACATGCCCAGGCAGAACAAACTGTTCACCTTCTCCGTTGCTGCCGCGGATCGACATTTGAACACGATCGACAGATGCATATTTTGCTAACGTCCTGCTAGATCGCTTTGCAACGTCAATCTCATCAGATGTTGGTAAATGTAATAACGTGGCACTACTCATTATATGTCTCCTTTTGTTTAGTAAATTATAGTACACAAACGAAATAATCGAAACAAATGAAATAAACGAATCATATCAACTCAAAGATTACCAAGTAGGTCTTAAAGCAATAAAAGGTATGTTTGAAGTAAAAGAAATGACCCGTATTGGTTTGTAGATGGGGTGGTAAATCAACTAGGTAGCCGTTTGGGCTACCTAGTGGTGTTCGGTTTGGCGTTTGTATGCCAAAAGCGGACATTCAGTTATAACTCGTTTATGCCCCATTTCGTGACAGCACACACTTTAATCAACTTGATTCTGTACAAATACGCAATGTTAATATACAATATTGAGTACACAACAAAGTACAAAGGTGTGTTATGAAAACAAGTACAATCTATGCAGAAAAAGCAGTGTCATCAAGCGAAGCTAGAAAGCATTTTAAAGATTGTTTATCAGGGGAGCCAGTCGTAGTTTTATCGAACAATGAGCCTGCTGGTTATATGATGAGCGCCACTTTTTTTGAAGGGCTAATGAAAGCTTTGGAGGGCAAAAATGCTGACTCTGTTTCATCATTTAGGCCAATGAGTGCTCGCTTAGAAGTCATTTCTCATCTGAATGCTCAAGCATTAACAGAGCTTGATGAAAGTATTTTGGATGAGTTTCAAGAGTGAGTAAGTCATTAAATATTAGAGTTTTTAAGCATAAGATCTTAATTGATTCACTTACTGAAAGTGAGCTTCAATCTTTGACTAAAGACTTTAGACACTATAAAGAAACAGGTCAAAAACCAGATTTTTTTGGTCGAGATGAAGCTTATAATCATCCCGATACATTACCGATCTTGAAGTCAGAGGAAGTTAAGCACATTCACTTAGCTGCTAGTGATGCTCCGTTCTTAAGTTCTATCCAATTTTACCAAACGAGCGATAAGCACCTAGTGTATTGTCAAGGTTGGAATGACCTTAGTTGTTTTCTGTTAATCGCCATCCTTGCCCCTGACGCTCATGAGCAAGCTCGTAATCGAACTATCATGCATAACTTGGGTTTGATAGCTGAAAAATTTCGGCAGCAATTCTAAATCGCTTCTGTCCAAAAATGTGTTAGATCCTCCGTCCGTCGTTTGCTCACACCAGAAGTTCATTTGATTAAGTTATTTAATTTACGCTGCGTTTATACCCTGAAGCACATAAGGAAAGACAAAACACTCCATTCAGCGCGATTATGACAACCGCGCCGAATAGGTATTTTATTAGGATGGAACTACCAAATAGATTTTAACTGACTGATTTGCCAATTTGTCACTAGGCTGCTTTGCTCAGATTGTAAGTGAATTTGGTTAAAAGGTTTGTTAGGAAAAACCAACGAGGTAATGGTCGATTTACCGTCTTCTACAAATACTTCTATTGACGCAACGTCTTGAACAATTCGAACTGAATAATTCTGTTTAGTTGAAATAGGTGCAACTTGTACCATCGGAAAGTCTTCGTCAAACCTTTGCTGGCCCGCTTGGGTTCTATCAACCGACAAAACACCCGTTTTACTATTTAAACTAATTACCGCCTGCTCATTTAAATCGTTGGCTAGCACGATTTTAAATTCATTTGCTTGCAGCATATTAACATTCAGCGAAATATCCGCCAATTCAGTGGCAAATTGCACTTGTTTATCTAGGCGCACTGTCTGTTTAACCACTAAATTGCTACCCGTTTCTGTATTTTGTCGCAACTTGTTAAGTTCAGTGGTTGGTACAGAAGCGACACGATAACCTTTAGCCATTTTATGCAGTTTCAGTTCTCGTGGTATTGTCATTGCGCCGCGCCATTGATCAGTGGGTACTTCGTTAGCATACGCCCAGTTGTTCATCCAACCGATAAATAAATGACGGCCATCTTCAATACCTGACCAAGTAACACCGGCATAATTGTCTGCACCATAATCTAACCAAACTGCCGGTTCTATTGCTGATTTGGCGGGTGTGTCGGCAAATACAATTTGGTCAACCGAAATATGTCCCCATGGGCCCGTCGCTCTGTCTACTATTTCTAAACGTGCTTTTTTACCCTGCCATTTTGATACATCCCAGCTGGCAATCGACATACTGCCGGAATTATTTCCCGTTGCGTACGCAACAATTTGATCATCGACAATAAGATTCATTGCTGCGTCTTTTGGATATTTTCCACCCGCAATTACAAAGTTGATGTAAGGTTTTTCAATTTTGAATGCCTGACTAATTAACTTACCGGTTGATGCATCACCCGTATTAAAAGAATTAGCAAGCTGCGCGCCATACCGGCCGATAAATTCGTTCGCACCAGCTTTTATCGGTGACTGGTTAAACGAATCGCCTTCTGTCGTCCATTTATCTATGCCGCTTTCAAAGTCTTCAAATATTTGCTGTTGCGGAAAAACAGCTGGTATTTTGGTGACTTCACTTTTAAAAGCAGGGTCCATCGTAAAAGTTTTGCCATCAAAATCACCCACAAAATATTGTGTACCTGAGCCACCATTTGGCCCACCCGGGTTTAAGCTGACCAAGAGTACATATTTTTCTTCTTGCGTGCCTTCCACCTGCATTTTAATTAAGTCTGGGCATTCCCAATATCCACCATGTGCGCCATATGCAGCGCCAAAATCACTTAGGTGATGCCAGTCTTTTAAATTGGGTGAGGCGTAAAAACCAATGCGGTTTTGCACGGCTAAGGCCATTACCCATTGGTTTGACTCGTCATGCCAAAATACTTTTGGATCGCGAAAATCGGCAATTTTGCCGCCTTCTAATACTGGGTTGCCCGCATATTTTTGCCAACTGCGACCATTGTCTAAGCTGTAAGCTAAGGCTTGTGTCTGAACGTTTTCGGCTCTAGCTGCTTCGGCAACTTTGTCGTGGTAGGTGAATATGGCAACTAACGGTGGGTTGTCTGCCGTGCCAAAACCGGATGTGTTGTTTTTATCTAATACGGCACTACCAGAGAATATCCAACCTTTATCGTCTGGAAATAATGCTATTGGTCGTTCTTGCCAATTCACTAAATCTTTAGAAATCGCATGTCCCCAATGCATTGGCCCCCACTTTGTGCCTTCTGGGTAATGCTGAAAGAACAGGTGATATTCACCATTGTGATAAACCATGCCATTAGGGTCATTCATCCAAGCTTGTTTTGGTGAAAAGTGAAATTGCGGTCTATGGTGTTGGAAATATTCAGGTGTTGATGAGGTTGCGTCTACCGCTTGATTTGCGTTAACTATTGCAGGTGAGCTTGCGAGCCCAGCTGTCATTGAAAGCGCTACTAACCAACTTAATTTTCTAAGCTTCATAACAATACAACTCTATTGATTACTTTAAAAGAAAGCGGCGCCACCAGACTCAGCACTGACTGGTGACGCCAATTCTGATCATGGGGATCAGAAACCTTTACGTTAACTTAGCGAGAAAATCGTTTTACATCTTTAACACTGACTGCATCAGCATTAGTATAAAAACCAATTTCGTATTCCGCTAGTTCATATAATCTAAAGCTAAGAGCTCGATAACCATTTATATACAGAGCACCCACACCCGCTTCTGGGTCTGCTAACAGTTCAAAGTTAATCCCTGCAGTCGCATCTAGTGGCACTGCTACTTCTGGGTTAAATTGATTTGTTTCATCACCTACAAAATAGAATTTAGCTAGGTTGTTGGCAGCGTCAATCGATATATGGGCGCGTTTATCTGCACCTTCAGCTTCTGGTTTACGTAACACTAAACCAAAATTAGCGTCTGCATTGGTGCTAGTTACATTAAAACTCCAACGGTTTTTCATGTTTGAGCTGGCGAGCGTTGTTAAGCTTTGCGCCTGTAAATCAAAGCCTGTTGCAGTGGCCGTAGCAGCGCCTTCACTGAATACAGAATCTGTTGCCATGGTTTGGGCTAATCCAGTGCGTAATTTTTCTGGTAGTTCCACGGCCAGTTCACCATCTTTTAATTTAACCTCGTGAACCATCAAGTCGCCACCCCAGTCAGGGTTTGCGCCATCTTTACGACCAAAGTTGTGTGCGACCCAACCAAATAATAGGCGTTCATCAGCATGACCAGCAGTACGTGCTGCGTAATATGCTCTGCCGTCTAATGCGGTGTTATTCGCCAATACCCAATCATCGTTTTGTTTTGTTAATACTTTAACTTGACGAGAATCGTCTCTTTGATCAGAGAAAACAATAAATGGCGTACCATCCAACTCAAAGTAGTCTGCAACTTCTAAATTCAGGTTAGACACTTCTGTATATAGCGGCGCTTGTGCGGTCCAACTAGACAAGTCTTCTGAAGTATATAAACCGATCGCCGCTTTGTTTTGGTAGCGTGTCGTGATTAACATCCAATATTTGCTTTCACTTTCATTCCAAAATACCAGTGGGTCCCTGAAATCAAAGTCGCTGTAACCGTTAGAACCACTAAAGGTATCCGCTGGTATCGGCTGCCAGTTGGTTAATGTGTTATCGGTGGCTTTAGCATGCATCACTGTTTCAACAGGGCTCAAATCACGATTGTGACCTGTATAAAACATATGATAACTACCATCTTGCGCTTTAATGACACTGCCTGAACCTATCCATTGATCAGCTTTACTTGAATCACCCGAAGCTGGCAATACAGTTTGTGGGAAACTAGAAGTCAATAAATCAGACGTTTTAGCCACTGCCCAAGAATGAAAACCTAAGTTTTCGAGGTAATAAATATAATACTCTCCGTTATCATAAAACGGATTTGGATCACCTAAGTCTAATACCAGATTTTGACCATGCCCTGTGTCACTTGTTACAACCGCGGAAGCGACAGGTTGCGCTGCTGCTCTATCGGCTTGTCTAATTTCGTCAACCAATATAAATGCTAGTGAACCATCGTCTTCTGATGCGTCATGCTGGTCAATAATTTCAATAACAGCTTGTTGCCCATTTAATGCGGATACGTCCCAGCTATGCCAATCAACCTTATTCTCTTCGCCATTACCGGTCGCGTGACGTACTATTTTACCGTTTACTCGTAAAACAACTGCTGTCGCTTTGTCTGAAGTATATTCGTTATTGCCACCACCAATTAAAAAATTAATATAGTTTTTATTGATGACAAACTCAGGCGTAATTACAGAACCTGTTGCAGCATCGCCTAACCAGCCTAAATTAGTGCCATCGGCTTCAAATGCGTCTGTGCGGCTTGAAAATGCGCGATCACCTACATGGTTGGTTACATCAGCAGCCCACCAGCCACCATCCAGTTTAATCATATCGCCGGTCGCGCGAAAGCTATGGTTTTGGTAACTATTGAATTGACCACAACAAAATTCAAAACCTGCAATGTTCTGATTAACGTCTGTTTGACGAACAAATGCAGCCTCGCCTGTTGTGGTAGGAGCACTTGTTAGTGTCGCAGTCGCTTTCACGATATTACTTGCCGATGGTGCGACGGCAGCTTTGTCTGCCGCTCTAAATTCGTCAGCCAGTAGATACGCTAAACCGGCATCACTTCTATCGTCGGTATGCATATCAATAAATTCGATCCAAGCTGTTTTGCCTTGATAGTCTGTCACGTCCCATGTTTGCCAATCCATAGAGTTGTGTTGATTATCACCACTCGCGGTACGCACCACTTGATCATCAACCATCAGTAGTACGCTGGTTGTATTGGCGCTGCCATATTGGTTGCTGCCACCACCGACTAAAAAGTTAATGTACTTTTTATCTATGTTAAATTGGGGCGAGCGAATGCTACCTGTTGCACTTAGGCCCACTTGCGCGGCAGAGGTATCCTCATCACTATCAAAACCATCACCATAACTAGAAAACACTCGTTCACCAATATGGCCTGCAACATCTGCCCCCCAAAAACCGCCATCTAATTCAACAAAGTCACCCGTTGCATTGGTAAATTCGTGTTCTTGATATGTGTCGTAACCACCACAACAAAATTCAAAACCTGCAATATTTTGGTTTGCATCATTTGCTCGCACAAATAGACTCGCGCCTTCTGTTTCAGGCGTATCTGTTAAAACGATGTCTCCACCGTCTCCACCGTCTCCACCGTCTCCACCGTCTCCACCGTCTCCACCGTCTCCACCATCACCGCCGTCTCCCGGATTTAATATATCGTCAGCATTTTGACCTTCTTCAAGAATGACCACTTCCACATTTTGTTGGTCTACACTCTTGCCTGTTGTTTCTGCTGTATCTGTGCTACAAGCTGCTAAAAATACCGCCCCTGACAACAAGGCGCTGTGTCTTACTATGGTGTTAAGTTTGAACTTATTAAGCATATATTAGCCTCTTTAACCTTTACATTTTACAACGTTGTCATTTCTTTTAATTTAATGACTAAGTTGTTTACTCTAATTTTACTAATTTCAGACATTCACTTGATCAGTGAAAAGCACACTTAAATTTACAACGTTGTCTATTTATAAACGAATATGCTTTTTTTATCAAACAATATTTACAAAATATATTAATTTATTTAAACAATAGGCGGTGCGATACCATTTTATCGACACATTAAAATAAATGACCCCTTAGCGATTTACGTTAACTTTTTGACAACGTTGCCCATTATATAGTTAAATAAGCCATTATTATCACGAAAATTAAAACAATGGTCACCATTAAACAAGTTGCGCAATTGGCGGGCGTTTCTTTTAAAACCGTCGCGCGAGTCGTCAACAAAGAACCTGGCGTCAAACCGCACAATGTAGAAAAAGTTGAAGCTGCAATAGAAAAGCTAGGTTACAGACCGAATAAAGCGGCAAGTTTAGTCCGCAAAAAACAAAGTGACATTATTGGGTTTATTTCTGACGAAATTTCGACAACTCCTGCTTCCGTTGCCATTTTAAAAGGTGCACAAGATATGGCTTGGGAGCAAGGTAAAACCCTAATGGTTTTTAACTTAGATCCTAAACACCCAAACAAAGACAGACTATATGAAGAGTGTCTGCAGCACCGCTCTGAAGGTATTATTTATGGGGCTATGTATCATCAGTCGGTTGAATTTTCTAAACTGTTTAAAACGCTACCCACAGTTTTGGTTAATTGTGTCAGCATGCAGAACGATTTCACTTCAATCGTACCGGATGATGAGCTGGCTGGATACTATGTGACTAAGCAGCTTTTGTACAAAGGTTACAAACGTATCGCTTTTTTAAATCTAAACCCAGATATTATGGCGGCGCAGCATCGCCAAAAAGGTTTTTTAAAAGCCATGCAAGAATACGGCATTCCTGAAAACCAATGGCGTATAGATACCATTGAACAAGTAATTGAAGGCCGCACGGTCAATATTGCAGGCGAAGTTGCAAAACAAGTGATAGAAGAATTTAAGCCCGATGCGGTATTGTGTGGCAAAGACCTAGCTGCCATTAAAGTTTACTTAGTGATAGAACGCTTAGGTTTAACAGTAGGTCAAGACATCGCAGTAGCCAGCTTTGATAACTGGCACGATATTCCAGAAATATTAGAACCCAAATTATCAACCATGGCACTTCCCTACTACGAAATGGGACGGCTAGCGGTCTCTCAGGTGTTGCAGTTAATCGCTAACAAAAATACCGTATACCCGGTTACACACCATAAAGTACCGTGTTTGTTGTTTGACAGAGCCTCTTTTTAAAGACGCTCTGTCACGTTCACGCCTGATAGATCAATTAGATAAATTTTTTACCTTTTAATTTAATGGTTAGTTTTTCACTATTCCTATTCAGCAAAATATTCTGATAAGTATCAATAATGGACGATTTACTTACCTTTTCAAATGCGGCAATACTTTTTTCAAAGCTGGAAAATTCATATTGACCAATTTCCCAATCAGCCAGATAAAACTGTGCTTCGTTGTAAATTTTTGCCGGTTTTTGGTTAATTTGCTTGACGATAAACTCTGCGACTTGGTTGTATAATTTTGCGGGTAGTTTAGGTAAAGCTAACCTGAATTGCTCGATAAATTGTGTGATTTCAGCTTCAACTTCTGCTAATTCCGTATTGTCACTTTGCACAATAAACCGAATTGCAGGATAGTGATGGATAGCCGCTGGCATACTAGCGACAACATACCCCATTTGCTTATCAGTCCGTATTCGCGTAAAAAACTCGTTCGCCATAATCTGATTCAACACAAAAATATCTGCCTCTATCTCGAAAGACGATTTCAATGCAATATAAGTTAGCTCAACACCATTGTCGCTGGACTCAATCTGCTTTTCGATTAATCGATTTTTGTTTGCTTTGGGCGTTAAGTATTGTTCATACTTCCATGGTTCCTGCTTTGACGGGCCGAGTGTTATACGGGCATTCTGGGCCAATTCGCTAATCTGTTTTTCACTGTAATAACCAAAAGCAAAAATGTCTAAAAAGTTATTGTTAATTGCTTTTAGATGATGCGCTCGTACTTTTTCTACGGTTACTTGTTGTAGCGCGTAAATTTTATCTGCGAGCGGAAAAGCAACATGTTTGGTGCGATATAGCCCGCCTGCATACTCATTAAACTGTTGAATTGCTGGTGTTTTATGCAAATTTTGTAGACCTTGTAAATAACTCTCCACTCTTGCATTAACCAAAGATTCCGTAATTTCTAACTGCTTGAATACTTGCAAAGCTTCTTCGATATAAACAGCATGGGAGCGCAAATCACCAGTAAGCTCTAACTCTGTAAAACCGTAAGGGTTGCCATAACCTTTTAATTGTACCTGATGCATTTTTTTAGCGCGGTCAGCAAGCGAACTAAGTTGCTGTTGATATAAATAACTCAATACATGGTTCAATATTAAAGATTCAACATCTTTCACTTGATTGGGTGTTTGAATGGTTGCTTTCAATACGCCTTGTATCGAATTTTCGAAGTGTTTACTATGCATTAAATATGCTCTAATGCCTTGCTGTGCGACAACTCTTTTGGGTTGAGTTAACTGCTTATCTATCTTTGCTAAAGCAGATTTTTTCTCACTTGAGCCTGACATCGCAGGTGGCAAAACAGCGAGGTTTTGCCCCAAAGCGGATAGCCAGACATTTTTCTCTTCGTGAGTAAATGGCAAAGTTGAATACTTCCCAAATGCATAGGGGACTGGATTTTCAGCCTCAACACGATCACCTATATGCCATAACCTTAAATTATCGATTGTCATTTGGTTTAACAATGACTCGATTGCCGGTTTATTAAAACCTTCGTAATAAGACTTTTCAGTCAGCACATATTTAATTGGGAAATACAATTGATTGACTGATAGCTTCAAAGCCGTATTGTAAGCTTCCTCTCCTTGATGGTTGGCACTTTCTCCATCCAACAACATTTGCAACTCATTTGAGTACGCTTGAGTGACAGCTTTATTTTTAATTTGATGCAAATAATCCAAATAAGTTTGTACTATTAAATCTTTATGCTGCTCGCCTTTACCGGTTAAATTGAAGTATGTGTAAAACGTGCCTTGGCTGCCGTAGATATTTGAACTGACATGATAATAAGCATCTTTTATCAACCCTTGATTACGCAATGTAGGAATAAGCGCTCCATTTTCCTGACTAAATATCAAATTGATTAAAAACCGGTTGGGTTTACTTTTCCATTCTGACAAATTGTTTTTTATTGGAAATTCCACCCCTAATTGACTCTGCTTTTCTCGCGTTTTAACAAAAATATGCTGTCCAACTTGTTGCTTAGCAAACGCGTCTGTCGTCACTTCGGGTTTTTCTATCGCTTTATTTTTAATCGTACCAAAGTGTCGCATTGCAAGCGCCATCAACTCATCAATTGATTGGCTTCCGACCAATGTTAGCTTCATTTGATTTGCCGAATAGAACCTATTGTAAAACTGAACCATTTCATCATGAAGTGTTTTGTCGTCTTTATCTTTTAGCGTATCGGCATTACCCACAGCCAAAAACCGCAATGGATGCTGCGGATTTGCAGTAACCGCAGCCACTCGCTGTATCGTAAAGTGCGGACTAGACTTTTGTTTTGACCATTCTGAATGCACTGCTTGTACTTCTTTTTTACTATACTGATGGTCAAATAGTGGCTCAGAGAGCGCAGCAGACAACCGATCTAACGCACCATCAAATTTACTATTTGAAACATAAAAAAAGTAATTAGTGTGGTCTCTAGCAGTATACGCATTGGTAAAACCGCCTCCTTGCTCAACAAACTTTTTAAATTCGTTCGGCCAAGGATATTTTTTAGATGATTGAAAAATCATATGCTCTAGATAGTGTGGTAAACCTTGATAGTCTTCACTAGCTTGAAACGCACCTGCTGCGACCACTATAGAGGCTGCTGCGACCTCTAAGTCTTCATCAGATACCACAATAACTTGCATGCCGTTGTCTAATGTGAAACCGGCATATTTCCGATGATCGTTTTCGTGTTTTATTGGTGTAACATGGCTAATGCTTTTGGAGTAGTTAGACTGATGTGATACTAGAGATTTGTCTGTTGTCGCACACGAAAGCAGTAAACTCAGTGTCAACGACAGCATTAATATAAATATTGAACAATTGCGCATTTAATCACGCTCCTTTGTATAAATTTTCACTTTTGTTATTTGACTTACCTTAACCCGCTCTGTTTTTATTGATATTTGTTGTGGTTTACTCCTCTTACTGTATTTAAAATGAAAAAAGCTAACGCTAGGGCGTGTTTATCTTTGTTTATAAAAATAATACAAAAATAAACACGCCCTAAGCATTAGCCATGTAAACGAACAAATTTAACTCGACTATTTTGAGCTACTGCTTAAATGCAGATGATCAAAGCTGACAAAGCCGCAGCCGCCCGGCTCTTCATCAAACACAACCACTTGCACAAACTGCTCAACATAATCACTTAAGTCGATTGTTTGCCAATGCTGATCACCCAGTACCCGAGAGTCAGCGCAGGAATTTGGTGTATATTGTGCGATGACTGCATCGTTTGCTGGATTGATGACTTTTAAGCCAACAGGCGCACTGCCATTGCCCCCTGACATTAAAAAGTTCAAGTGCGGTCTAGCTGCATCTATTTTAAATGTCGGAGAAGTTAATGTACCCACTGGCTGGTCACAACCATTCGCATTGTTGTTTAACTCACAAGTACTCACCGCATTTGTGCCCACTTTAGCCGCATCATTAAAACTGGTCGTGCCAGCCCAAGCCGTGTCATCTGCTGGGTTTGCAAAATCCCCTGTTGCAGACCAACCATCTGCTAACATTGCAGTTGGGCTGTCAAAACTGCCGATAACCTGTGCAAAAGAATCAGCATTCACAGTGATATTGGTAAGCGTTTGATCTGGGTTGGCTTCAGCGTAATCCGTTGCAACAAAGTTAAAATCAACATAGTTTGGATCAATTGCTTCACCAGACGTTAAATGAATATGATCAACACTAATAAACCCACAGCCGCCGGTTTCATTATCAAACACCTCTACTTTAACTTGTTGACCAACATAAGCAGATAAATCAATGGTTTTCCAATGACTATCATTTTTTACGTAAGCATCGCCGCACGTGCCCGGGTTCATACGCGTTAACTCAGCATCTGAGGCATCCAACACTCGAATACCGACATCATTTGTCATTTCTGCATTACCACCAGAAACAAGCAATGCCAACATTGACTGCTCGGCAGTTACATCAAATAAAGGCGAGGTCAATGTACCCGTACTGGCATCACAAGGATTACCATTTAACTCACAGCTTGTTGTACCACCCGCACCCACTCTGGCTGAATCAGCCGCACTTGTGGTTAAACTGTGCCATGCAGTGGCAGAAGCAGGGTTAGCAAAATCACCAGTAGCGACCCAACCATCTGAAATCATTGCTTGCGCATCATCAAATGAACCAATGACATTTGAATCAGAATCTTGATACGGTAAGCTCACACCATAAGTTAAATTGGCACTTTGCTCTGCTGTTAAGGTTACCGTGCCACCATCAAGCATAGTGTCACTTTTAGCTGCATCACTTTGGAACAAGTGATCAAAACTAACAAACCCGCAGCCGCCTGATTCTTCGTCATAAAATTGTGCTCGAATATTTGCGCCTTTTAATGCACTGGCCTGAATAACTGTCCAATCATCATCACCATCAATATTGGCTGGGCCACAACTCGCTGGTGAATAGTTATGTAATAAATTCCCCGCGGTATCGAGTACTCGAATACCAACAGCCTTGCTATTGTTTTCACCACCGGCGAGCAAGGTATATAAGTTGTCTTTCGTTAAGGTGAATATTGGCGAGGTTAAACGACCAGTGCTTTGGTCACATCCTTTGGCATTGCCGTTCATTTCACAGGTACTGACTGCTGCATCACCTATTTGCGCTGATGCACTATTTGTTGTTGTCCCCCGCCAAGCGCCTTCAGTAGCGGGGTTTGCAAAATCACCAGAAGCTGACCAGCCTTGTGCTAGCGTGGCCTGAGCGCCATCAAATCGCCCAATAACTAAGGCATTGTTTTGCCCATCAACTGGCAAAGTTGCGTTAAATACTTTGTTGGCTTTAAACAAAATAGAAGTCGACATAGCCGCTTGGCCAAATAATTCAGGATCGGCCTGGCTAAAGGCTTCGGCTGCTATACTGAAGGTCACCAACTTATCTTGGTTTCCATAGCTTTCAGCAGTACCGGCAATTTGAATATCGACTTGATTGTTAGCGACTCGAGTCAAGGTAAAGTCCAACCCGGCCGGTAAGTTTTGCGCTGTCCAATGTGCTTTATCAACCGGATCAACAAAAGTGTTATTGGTTAAAGCAACTGAAATAGTCTGACCACTTTCAGAACCTTCGCTGATAGTCGCTTGCGCATCACCATCTATGGTTAACGCTGCAGACGTTACCACTTCAACTTCCGCGGTAATAGTTGGGCCGAATCCCCTAACGTCTGCCGGAACAGGCATAGAGACAAACTGATCTGCCGCAATACTCAACTCGATATTAGAAATATTGACATCAAAGTCATCACTCGAATTGCCAGATAGCGTTATTTCAGCTGTCGTGTCGTCAATACGGTTAACACTGCCTAAACTGACCCCATTTGGTAAATTGATAGCTTGCCAGTTATTAATATCTAGAGTTTGTGCAAATGTATTATTAGTCACGCTAACCGTAATAACTTCGCCGTCTTCCTTTTCTTCAATAATGCCATCCGTGTCTGCTTTTGCTGAAATAAAAGTGCGTCGATTCTGCATATCCGCCAATTGATATACCTGAACCTCGGTAAACTCAGTATCCGCTGCTTGCGAATAAAGCGCGATGTGATTGCTGTCATCTTTTGTTGGATAAATCCTAAAAGAAAAGGCCGCTTTGTCGTTGATAAATACATCTACTACTGAACCATCAACAAAAATATGAAATTTTTCTGGTTTACCAAATGCCGTTTCGTCATAACTGCCGGCTTGTTCGGTGAGCTCAAACGCACTGTCTGAAGTGGTTGATTTTGTTTTATCCAACACAATGTTTTTATTCACTGCATCGTAATAAATAATTGTTTTTTCTTCGCCGTCAGCAGACGCAGCAATAACCACACCGTATTGGTTCGCTGTATCCGTTGCATCTAGTTCAGCGATAATTTCTACTCGGCGTCCTTTCGCATCTAACAGCGTTTCTCCATTAACCACCAAGTTAGATTGCTGGCGTAAACTGTTATTCAAACGTAAATCACTTAACTGAGCAGCGGGTGCTTGCTGAACAGTCGCGCCGTCTGCAGCTAACGACCAAACGCGGGGTGCTGAAAAGGTTTGTGTCCAGCCTGCCGCTAACTGAGCTTCAGAAGAACGTCTTTCATCGACTATACCAATCGCAGTTAATAATCCGTCCGCATTGCGCGCAACCGTTGGTGATATATGGCCGACAATTAAATCTAAATATTTAGCTTGGGTATCGTCCGCTACAAATTGGCCATTTGTCCAACTGCCAATCCAGTACAAACCTCTGGGTTTGTATCCACCACCGACAGGGTTAACGAGCAATATATATTTATCGTCTGAAATTTTGTCGAATACCGGCATTTCCCATAACACATTCGCAAGTCCGTCTTTTGAGCCATCAGGTGCTGTTAGCGCCGAGAAATCGGCCATAAAGTCGCTAGATTGCCAGCTATTTCCGTCCGTAATATCTGTAGTCGATAAGTGCAACAGTGCGCCATGCCCCCCCTTTATTGCACCAACTATCATGTGCCACGTGTCGCCGTCTTTCCATAAATACGGATCACGCATATCATCAACCCCAGTGCGGTCAATAATCGGGCCTAATTTTGTCCAGTTTTGTAAATCAGCATCCGAACTGGTTGCAACTGCCACGCCCGGATTAAACGGCCCTGTATGATTCACATTCGTGTAAAACGCATAGGCTGTATCACCTTCAACAACGACATCACCCGACCAAATGCCCTTCATATCAAAGCCGTTAGCACCGCCCTGCTCTACTTCAGGCCAGAGCGCATCTTGCATATGTGTCCAGTTAACAAAATCATCTGACTTCATATGACCCCAATGCATTTGGGTTTTAAACGGGCCATTTGGTGTGCGCTGGTAAAACATATGATACTGGCCGTTAAACTCAACCAAACCATGTGGTTCATTTGCCCAGTTGGCAGGTGGCATAGCATGAAAAATAGGCCGGAGCGGATCATCAATGAAACGGCTCTCTGGTGTTTCAAGTGAGACCGTACCTAACGGATGAGCGTCATCTTTTATCTGAGTGTTTGTGGTAAACGCATCTGCCGATTTGCTACCTTGGTAAATCTTAACTTCATCAAACGCGCCATTTAATCCATTAATGACAGAAAATGGCCCTGAAGATGTCGTTGCATGACTTTTTGCAATGAGCAAATCAGAATCAACGTTGTCTATTTTGCCACCAATAGGGTTAGTATCCGTAGTCGCGACTTCTACACCATTTAAATACAGTTTAATATTACCGTTAAAACCGTCAACTACTGCAGCAATATGGTTCCAGCTATACAAAGGGAAAACGTCTGGCGCTTGTAAATTATACATAGTGCCATCAATTGATACATTAAACTGCCATTGACCAAAGGTATTGATATCAATACTAAACCCTTTGCCATCTTTCATTTTTGAAATAAACGAGGCTGGAGACAAATTTGCGTGGCCGGTTTCGTGATCACTCGGGTAGCTTTCTAACGCAACCCAACTCTCTATGGTCATTTCGGATAAATTAGCTAAATCAGGATTCCCAGTCACCCAAGTAGAAAAACCATCCGTACGCAGTGCCTTCCCCTTTACGCCTGACACTCTTTCGGGTTGTGAAAATGTATTGGTTACACTGTAAACCGCTTGATTAACTTGGTTTATTGTTTCTGAGCTTCCGGTTTGGCCTTCAAAATTTAAGTATACCTTTTCGCTTAAAGCGACTGGCTGTTCAGGCGTTGGCGAGGGTGTTGGCGAAGGAGTCGGTTCAGGGGTTGGCTCTGGTTGGCTAATCCCCCCCACATCAGACGAATCTATGGTTGCTTTGTTATCAAGTATACAACCGCTTAATGAGCTGGTTGCTACCGCAACCAGACTTAACTTTACTATATTTTTGGCTTTCATAAATTTTCCATTGGTGCTGACAAAAGAAAAAACAACGTTGTTTAACGTTACACTAACTACAGTAAAATTACAAGATATTAACTTAAATGCTCAGATACAGCATATTCACGACCCAAAACAGCACTCAAATTAAACCAAATATGCAGTTGAATAGCACTCTTTCACCTGCGCTACCACAGAAAAGTAAAATAAATGTAACATTTTGTTGAAAATAACAACAATCACACCTAGAATAAACAACGTTGTTTAAAATGTAACAACAAACTAAACCTCAGCACACAAAGGTTATTACAATGAAAACTATTAACGCCAAACCACTTAACGCGCAACGACTCAACAGCATTAAAACCTGTTTAGCCGCAGGTCTATTGCTATCTAACACAGTAAGCGCAGCACCACTCTTTGCATTGCTTTATGACGAAACAAATGGAACGCAAAATACTCAAGATGTTATAAATGCCACGACATTCTCAACACACTACACCAATAACCCGCCAGAACGCACACCAGGTATATATGGCAATGCACTACGTACTGACGGTTATTCAACTTGGATGACTGGTCCATTTAATTTAACCCAAGCAAATGCTTTAACATTTGAAACTTGGATTGCGTTAGAAAGCTACCCCTCTACACATGAAAATAACCATATGCCTTCTTCACTCTGGCACCAGAAAAGTGGCATAAATGGTTTTAATTTTGGCATAAACACCTACGGGACTTGGTGGTTTACCATCAATATTAACGGCCAAGAATACAGTGTCACCGCACCTGATAGCTTTCCGTTATATGATTGGACACATTTAGCAGCAACCATAGATAACGGTCTGATAAAATTGTTTGTTAACGGGCAAAAGGTTGCTGAACAATTTACCCAAACTGGCGATGCGATTTTAGCACCCACTACAGATATGGTAATTGGCCGCAGTTACACTCCGCAAATTGATGGTGTTTTTGAAATTAATGCGATTAACGCCGCGTACGATGAAACAAAAATCCATGATGTAGCGATAGCTGACAGTGCATTTGTTGGCGCATATGACGCGGGAAAAAACACACCATGGCAACCCTCGTTAGCCGTGCCGGACACTCGTTTTGCAGATGACGACTTAAAACCCAGGTATCATGCAATGCCGCCCGCCAACTGGACAAATGAACCGCATGGTTTGGTTGAGTACAATAGTAAATTTCATATGTTTTACCAACGTACGCCTAATGGGCCTTATAAAACCATGATGCATTGGGGCAATATGGCCAGTGACAATTTGCTCGTTTGGGAAAATTTGAAAGACGCATTCTACCCAAGGCAAAATATTGGCGCTATAAATGGCCTAGGCTCTAAAGGTATTTGGTCTGGCGATGTTGTCGTAGACGACTTCGGTACGGCTCATGCTTTTTATACAACTGTTAATTACAATGGCGACTACAATCCAGGCGTTGCGTGGGCGACCAGTACTGATGCTAAATTAGAAAACTGGACACTGCATGGCGGCATAATAGATAAAAACGACCCAAACCCGGGTGGAATTGCTGATTTTAGAGACCCTTACATTTTTAGAACTGGCAATACTTGGCACATGCTAGTTGGTGCAGGTACGGGTTCTAGCGGCGCTGTAGAATATTATACAAGTAACGATATCACAACTGGCAACTGGCAACGTGCACCACATAGCTTTTCATCCATTCCTTATGGACAAATGGGCATTGGCGCCGGCATATGGGAAATGCCAGTGTTCGAATTTATTGGCAAACACAACGGCATAGATAAATACGCACTGGTTGTTGCCCCTATTGGCGGTGCAATGAATAAAACGGTTGCGCCTTATGTTAGAAGCGTTTATTGGATTGGCACTTGGCAAGAAAATGTAAACGGAAATGCAGGGCAATTTATACCTGACTTTTCAGCCCCCAAAAATTTAGATGTGATCCACGGGCACCTCTCCCCCACTGTGGTTCGTGATAATCAAGGCAAACTCACCTCAATCGGCATAATTGACGAGCGTACAAACTCACAAATGCAAAATGATTTAGGTTGGGCACATGTATTTAGCTTACCCAGAGAATGGCGTTTACTTGAAGATGGATTAACCATTGGTCAAACACCTTCCGAAAATCTCAAAGATTTACGTATTACTAGCTCACTGGTAACTGAAAACAATATATCGGTCGCTAACGAATACAAACTTGCCGCCAGTGGCAACCAAATAGAAATGCTCATCGAAGTTGATGCAAACAACACAGCAGATGAATATGGTTTTTATATCAGCACTTCTGCTGATAAATCTGAGCTAACCAAAATCTACTATGATGGTGAAGACATAGTCATAGACAAAACCAAAACTACACTGACCGCCGGCATGGAAGAAACAGGCATTTATAAAGACAGATACGATGAAATCGCCTTTGGAAAACCGAGTAAATTTCAAGTGTTTGTTGATCACTCAGCGATTGCCGTTTTTATCAACGACAAAGCTGTATTTGAAAACAGAATATACCCGTCAAAAGCAGATAGCGTAGATTTATATCTATATTCAAATGGTGGTACGACTAATTTTAATCAGGTCGATGTTTACCAACTTGGCGATATTAATGCTGCTGAGCATAGTATTATTGAACTGTCATTTGACGGCGAAATACTCGAAGAAGCAGAAAATGAAGAAGTCATTACTGCGACCCTGCAAAACAATCAATTCAAATCTGTATTAGATAGTAACCAATGGAATTTTAGTGGTTTACCCGTTGGCGTGACCATTGGCAGCATAACACGTGTTTCTGACAGCCAAGTGGATATAACATTGTCGGGCAATACAACGGGCGACTACGACGCCAACATCATAAACGCTACTTTAAGCGTAAACGGTAATCAGCTAGTCAACAGCCAACTGCCAGAAGTGGTGAATGCTAAAGGTATTGAATTTACCGCCAGCATAGAGCCGGTGACACAAATATCGTTAAGCTATGACGGTCAAATAACCGAAGGCAATGAAGATGGTGAAGTAATTACCGTTTCTTTGCTAAATAATAGCTTTGATACATTTAATGCAACTGACTGGGCAATCTCCAACTTGCCTGCAGGAGTGGGTTACCAAATAACCATTCAAAACAGCCAAACCGCGGTAATTACGCTAACTGGTAATGCATCAGATTACGATGTAGATATTAATGATCTAACAGTCGATATTGACCCAGCAGCATTTTTATACACTGACCCTGAACTGTTCGGTTCATCCGTATACACCAGCAGCGGCGTTGAATTTAGCGCAACAAATGGTGTATTAAATTACGACTTTGAAACAGGCTACTTAACCAATTGGTGTGTAGTACAAGGTAGTGCTTTTAAAGACGAAGATGTTTCAACAGCGACCCACTGGTTTGCAGGGCAATTTAATTTACATGGGTTTTATCACCTATGGAGCTTTTTTGACGGTGGCGATAGCGATGTAGGGGAAATCCGTACCGGCAATTTTGTATTGGAAGGTGACGGCCAAATACAACTCTTAATTTCGGGTGGCCGCGACCTCAGCAATTTATATTTAGCATTGGTCGATGCAAATACAGACACTGAATTATTGTGGGCAACAGGGGCAAACAGAGAAACCTATGAAGAAAAAGTGATGGATGCATCTGCATATATTGGCCAATCAGTTTATTTAAAATTGGTTGACAGCAGTACCGGCGGTTGGGGACACATCAACCTTGACTATGTTCGCGTGCCAGTTGCCGATAACTTGTCTGGACAATTCCCATCTGCGGGGCCAGGCAATCCACCAACCAGCATTGCACTAAACACGAGTTCAACTGCATTAACTGTCGGTGAATCACTCAACCTTACCGCGAGTGTGCTGCCAACAAACACTTGTGATGCAACCGTTAATTGGATATCAAGTGCGCCGCACATTGTAAGCGTAAATAAAAATGGTGTTATGACTGCTTTAAGCGCTGGCACAGCAACCATTACCGCAAGTACATTCGATGGCGCGCTTTCAGATTCAATAGTTGTAACGTCTTCAGTCTCTACTGCACCGACAGAGTTAGTGCTAGATTTTGAAACAGGTGATTTAAGCGGTTGGACAACCACAGGTTTAGCGTTTTCAACTGCAGATATATCTACGGCAACAACCTACTGGGGCACTGAGCAATTTAATCATCAAGGAACCTATCATATGTGGTCGTTCCAAGACGGTGGTGACAGCCAAACCGGTAGCATGCGAACCAATGACTTTGTATTAGGTGGTGATGGCCAAGTTAAGTTTAAAGTGGGTGGCGGTAACAACATCAACACTTTATATGTTGCTTTAGTACGCAGTTCTGACAGTACAATTTTGTATAAAGCAACGGGTAGCAATATTGAAGGATATGTAGAAACTGTATTTGACGCCACAAGCTACATTGGCGAAACGCTATACCTACAAGTTGTTGATAACGAAACGGGTGGTTTTGGACATATCAACATTGATGATGTGCGCATCCCCCTGTATGTCATACCACAACCTATAGTGTACGACTTTGAAGGTGCAGACTTGTCTGATTGGACAATTACCGGCAATGCTTTTTCTATAGCCGATTTGGCCACAGAAACCTGTTATTGGACTGAATGTTATGCGTTTAATCATCACGGAAGTCAACATTTATGGGGATTTAAAGACGGTGGTGATAGCCAAACTGGTACTATGCAATCTCAAACATTCAAATTAAGTGGTAACGGCCAAATTCCATTGCTGATTAGCGGTGGCGATTTAGCTGAGCAAACCTATGTTGCTTTAGTTGACGCCTCTAGCGGGCAAGAACTGGCAAAAGTAACTGGCAATAACAGTGAAGCTTACCAACGAAAAATAATAGATGGCAGTGACTACATAGGCCAGAACCTTTATTTAAAAGTTGTCGACAATGCAACTGGCGGATGGGGTCACCTAAATATTGACCATATATTGATTCCAGTTGAATAGATTAGCCTAGTAAAGGTTTTATAAGTAACCAAAACCGCAGCCCAGTGCTGCGGTTTTTTATTGGTCCATTCGACTTCATTATCGCATATATTTGTTTTAGCTAGGTCGATACTAGCTGACGATAAAATTTTGATAACCTGTCGTATTCAAGTCTTTTCGATGTAGTACTTTTTAATTGAGTAACTTTCGGACATCAGGAAAACTTATAATCGAAATTGAAAATGCGGTTAAAATATTGCCATCTATAAGATAAGACTAAAAGGCAGTCATCAAGCTTAAGACGATATATTTACTTAATTCTTTAAGGTTTCGTAGCTTTACCAAAGTGTTAATTTTAATAGATTTAGTCTCCGCTGTCGCTGGTATCAGAATGGTTTTCAGAAAAAGTGCTACTAGTTTTTAAATTTGCGTCAGGTACCCCGTCCAACCTCGCAAAGCTTCTTAACGACTTAGCGGTAAAATCAACATTTTTCTCGAACAACAATTTTGCGATAACTTGGCGTAGCTCAACATACCTGTGCTCTGATATATCGATATCACTTTGCTTACAAAACATCACTTGCGCGATTTCACGCTTGTAACGATAAAACCAAAATCCCCTTTGGAGGCTGCAGACAACTTGCTTTTTTGTATAAAAATCGCTTTTACCAAACGAGCTCGCCAGTTTTATCGATAAATCATTCACTATATTTCTAACAATTATTTTTTGTATAATATTTACCATTTAAGCATACCTACAAGCTTTAAATTTTAGTCACTGACACCAACACTGTTTGGAATGAATTTTTCATACATAAAACAAATTGGAATAAACAATTCGCAATTAGAGCAATCTAAATAAACCCTAACATAATAGCTATCACTAACCGATTCTATGGGTAATCGTTTTAACGATACTACATTTTTCCAAGCAATAAACACCGGTCCACAAAATATAAGTGTATAAAAGTAGATATGAATACCTTTTTCATTCAACCAAACTAAACCAAACAAGCTATTTTTGTTAATCCCAATCTGGTTTTCACAGGTATGTCCCTGCCACTTCAACTCAGGAACTCGAGGTCGGTTTTTACGCTTAAATTTAATATAGTCTTTAGTCGTTAACTGTTTAGCGATTAAGTACTGCCTATATGTGTTGTAACAACCCAATAGCACAAAATTAATAAACAACACGATAAGCACATTACTTACGGTATAAGCTCCGTTGCTGAAAATACCTAACAAAATAAACGTACAGAATAATAAAATGAGAAACCTCAAAACTCCGAAGCAAAGGGACTTATGCACTATTTATCTCTCCTTATTAAATCGGGGCGAATAATTCTTTTTCTCCAAACAGAGTCAACTTCCTCAATATAAGGTCGAATGCCCCTCCCTTTAAGTTTACTAAAATCTACCCCGTCGGGACTATAAAATGTATTCAAAGCACTAGTTAAAGTAACAGCATACTCAGTGGTATTGGCACCCCCGAATGCAGAAACTCCAGACACCAAGAATTCTATGGTTAAAGGAAAGCCTATTTGAATGCATCAGTAGTTGATTACCCAACGCCCATTACAATCCAACTCTGCCGAGTTTTGACATGCAGCATCACAATAAATTTCATACGCTCGATTAGCGTCATCTACTTTTGCCCACTTTGCTTTTAAGTTAGAAAAAAGAATGCAAGTGTTTACGAAATAAAGCCCCTTCGCCTGTCAGTTCACTATTTTTAAAGCTAACTTGTCTGTATTTAGACTGAGAGGGGAGATTAATTGGCTTGGCAATTCGACAACAACCAAACCCTAAATCAATTGATATAAAAAATTGACTAAATGATATTTTACCCGAATCAACAACCTCACCGTGACCTATTCCACTGCATTTATCCGGCATATAGACCTTTCCATCACAACCCGGAAGTATCCACTCATAATTCATTAAACTATGACGTTTATCATCGACTTTGAATGATGTCACTCTAAATGCACCGTACACTAACTCGGTTGTATTGTGTAAATTTTGAGCTTCAACTATTATCCATTCATTTTGCTTAAATATTAAATCCCTATACTCTACTGGTTCGTTAAAACAACCACTTAGAGTTAAAACCAACATCATAAATATAAAATTTCTAACCTTTATCAGACTGTTACTCCACAAAATCGAAGTTCTTTATACTCAGTTATCAAGCCTTTATTAAATTTTTTATACTTAATAATCAGATGGTTAATCTATATAGCCTAATAGCCTACCTTCTTTAAAAACACCTGTTTGCTTCCAATAATGCCGATAAGATATTTCGCTGAACCTTACTGTTCGAATTTCATCGGACACAGCTTCAACTGAACCTAAATGATCTCTATGCGCATATTCAATATGATTTTCTATTCCGGTAAAAACATAAGGACCTGTATATATATTAACACTGGATTTGATATGCTTAACGCGGCTGCGATCTGAATTTTATATGTCTAAATTCAGGCCCACTATTAATAAAAGCACGGAACCCAATTTGGTTCCGTGCTAAGTTTAACTACTGCTCGAGCTGAGTTGCACTCATATGAATGTGGTCAAATGAAAGGAAACCACATCCGCCCGATTCATTATCGAAGAGCTCAACTTGTACGCTTTGGTCAATATAGTCAGACAAGTCTAAAGTATGCCAGTTGGTGTCCACTACCCCACCTGCGCCTAACCAAGCTTGGTTACAGGTTTGCGGCTGGGTAATAGCTACCTCTTCACCGTTGGCATTTAACACTTTTAAGCCAACTGCTTTGCCTGCATCGCCACCGCCTAGATTAACATTTAAATAAGGACGTTCTGCATTGACCACAAATTGTGGTGAAGTGATTGTGCCAGTAGGTGCATCGCAACCACTCGCGTTGTCATTAATTTCACAAGTTGAACCGGCTGATAAACCTATAACTTGAGCATTTTTTTCACCATTATCACCTGAGTGATTATCCGGTAAAAAAGTCCAGCCTGATGTACCTTCAGCTGGGACAAAGTCACCCGTTGCCTGCCAGCCATTGGCAATCATAGCGGCGGGGTTGTCAAAACTGGCAATAACCTGGGCAAAACTATCGTCTGCCACAGTAACATTAGCAACGCTTTGATCAGGATTTACTTCTTTATAATCATTTGCCGGCCCTGCTGAGGCGCTCATATGTAAATGGTCAAAGGCAATAAAACCACAACCAGCGTCTTCATTATCGTAAATTTCAACTCTAACATTCTGGCCAATAAAATCGGTTAAATCGTGAGATACCCAGTTGTGATCGCCTTTTACAAATGCATCTCCACAGGTGCCCGGGTTGTAGCTGGCGATTTCACTGCCATCTGCAGCTAATATTTTCATACCAACGTCATTGCTGCCTTCTGGGTTACCACCCGATAACAACATATTTAACACAGGGCGCGCTTCGTTCACCAAAAATAGCGGCGATGTTAGTGTGCCTGTTGGCGCATCACAGCCAGCTTCATTTTCGTTGATTTCACAAGTTGATGCCGCGTGCAAGCCAACTACGCCAGCAGCTGGTGTATCACCCGTCATGTTTTTATCCGGTAAAAATGCCCAGCTAGTAGCGCTGGCCGGAGATGCAAAAGCGCCTGTCGCACTCCAACCACTCTCTAACATAGCCTGTGCATCATCAAAACTACCGATAACTTGGCTAAATGAGTCGTTCGATACGCTCACATTCAATAAAGACTGATCAACATCTGTTTCTGAATAATCGGTTACCAATGAAGCAAATGCACTCATATGTAAATGATCAAATGCAATAAAACCGCAACCTGCGTCTTCGTTATCGTAAATTTCAACTTGAACAAATTTTCCAGCGTATGTCGTTAAATCTATGCTTTGCCAATCGTCGTTTGATTTATTCCAAGCACCGCCACAATTGCCTGGGTTCATGCGTGTAACTTCATTGCCGCTTTCATCTAATACTCTTATGCCGACATCATTGCTCCCTTCAGGGTTACCGCCGGACATCAGCAATCTTAAATATGGGCGCGCAGATTCCACTTTAAAAAATGGTGATAATAAAGTTCCAGTTGGGCCATCACAGCCTTGCGCATTTTCGTTAATTTCACAGGTAGAAACACCGTGCAAACCAACAAATGCGGTTGGCTCAGTTTCATTAGATGCTTGGTTGTCTGGCAAAAACGCCCAGCTTGCAGCGCTTGCCGGGTTATCAAAGGCGCCACTAGCCACCCAACCGGCATCTAAAGTTGCAGTCGCATTGTCGAAACTGCCAATCACTTGAGTAAACGCATCAGGCGCGACACTGACATTGTTGAGTGTTTGATCTACGCCAGTTTCTTGATAAGACTCTTTTGGCGGCTCGGGTGGATCGGATATCACCACTTCAGTATTTCCGGAATTCACCGTTTGAGTTGGCGCATCTTCAATGCCGGTTTTGCAACCCGCTAATGCAATCGTGAGTGCGGTTAATCCCGCTATAGAACTTAAATTTTTCATTTCTGATCCCCATGAATAAAAACAATAACAACGTTGTTTTATTTGAGTGTAAAAATCCACCTAAATAGTCACGTTGTATCTTGTTCAAACTATCTTGAGTTACAAGGTGCTGCTTGCAACCCAATAAATTAACAACGTTGTTTTAATATATTTAATAACAACCCGATTTGCAACATTTACAACAAATATTTTACTCTTTAGTGATAACAAAGGCCTGATTAAACGCAACTTGCTGTTGTGTGGTTGTGCTACCATCTGGCCATACAACTTCTACGTGCGTTATGCTCTGAGCTTGCCCCAATCCAAAATAAACAACCGCTGGATTATTAGACATATAGTTTGAGTTTAATGTCAGCCATTTTGTTTGACTGCCGACATCAGTCACTACCGTTACTTTTGCGCCAATCGCCTGCCGATTATTTCCTGATTGCTGAAGTTGAATATTTAAATAATTACCTTGATTATTGTTCCTATACAACTGAGGTGCTTTACCGTTGTGGGCGATTAGGATGTCTTGGTCACCATCGTTATCAAAATCAAAACAACTTATCCCGCGGCCTTGACCCGTGTGTGAGATCCCCCACTCAACAGATTCTTCTGTAAACGTCGAATTCTGTTGATTGATATATAAGCGGCTTGGGTCATCAAAAAATTGGCTGACTTCTGATTCACTGGCAATACGGCCATCTGTCATACCGTTGGTGTGAAATAAATCATCCCAACCGTCTTGGTTGAAGTCGGCGAAACACGCTCCCCACCCCCAATAACCGAAACGTACACCTGTACTTTCTGTGGTATCAATCCATGTGCCGTTATCGTTTCTATACATTCTATTGCCCGATTCTCCGCCATCGTACGCTTTATGAACTGATGGATTCCAAATGGATGATACAAACCAGTCTAAGTCGCCATCATTGTCATAATCACCTAGCGCACTGCCCATGCCGTTTTCATCCGTTATACTGCTTGGTGTTACATCGATAAATCCTGCCTCGCCAGTATTTTTTAGCACTTGCGATGTACCAAAATCTGCAGCTATAAGGATGTCTAAGCGACCATCTTGATCGTAGTCGTAAAACGCTGGGGTAAATTGCATATCAATATCACCGTATAATTGCGACCTACGAGTTGGCGGCAATAAGTGGCTAACATCGGTAAACGTGCCATTATCATTACGCCATAAATTTTCACGACTCACTGGTTTTATCCGCCCTGTGTTCCAATGGGTTACGTATAAATCTAAATCGCCATCGGCATCATAATCACCTGCTGCAATAGAGTGCGAGAAACGGCTAAACTGCAATCCTTTTTTGCTTGTGTCTTCAACAAACCCGTTCCCTGCCTGATTGATAAATACTTGCAAATAGCCCATGTTGATATCGTCGTTAAGCACAATTAAATCCGGCCAAGTATCTGCATTTAAATCGATAAATAGCGAGCTAAAGTGAATACCTTGTAAACTGGCTAAGTAAGTTGAGGTTACTTCTTCATATACACCTTGGTTGTTTCTAAACAATTTACCGGGCTGATTACCATGGCTCACAAATATATCTAGCCAACCATCCTGATCGATATCCGCGACACTGACCCCACCCGCTATGGTGTGCATTTCGTCGGTAAATTCAGCTGCTGATAAACTATAGTCTAAGCCTGTTAACGAACTGGCGTAGGTAAATGCAGCGGTTTCGTCGATATCTTGTTCGGCTCCGTCACCGCTGTGAATGGGTGGTTGCCAAGTATTAACCTGCTCACTGAAGGTTGCAAAATCAGGGGATAACAATGCCAGCTCTGCCGTATCATGAGATTCGCTAGCAAGCGATTCTGTTTCAACCCAAGCTTGTAGACATGCTTGGCTTTTCGTGCAAGGGTCAGTTAACGTTTTTAAAAATGCAACTAAGTCATTTATATTGCTCTGGCCAAATACAGATGTAGCCAACAAGTCTCTGTCTGGCGAGGTTTGCCAAATTTCAAATGCGCGACTGCTGCGATCTTTGTTGCGCTGGCTGTCTACCGGTAAATGCGCAAATAATGGGTTGTCGTTTAATGTATAGTCAAATTCGTTTAACGCTTTTTCAACACCAACATGGTGTTTAACAATTTGCTCTAACGTTAAATATGCACCCGAGTGCCCGTAAGGCGCAGTCACCTCTATGTTCAATAAACTAGGTGTACGGAAGCTGTATTTGTCTTGCTGCAACGAGGTTACGAGTGCACGACCGGTGTCAAAAGCAGCTGTATTTTTGCCGCGACCAATTTGCGGTACAGCAATATTATGAAATTGATTGTCGGTAAAACCTGCACCACTGTGGCAGGCATTACAGCCGTAACCACCTTGTCCAAGCGGCTTGTAAAACAATAATGCACCTTTTTTGGCTGATTCTGAAATTGCCGTTTTGTCACCTGCCAAATAGTCAAACCAAGGGGATTCAATAAATACTTGCGATTTTTGGTAGTGTGCAAGTGCTTTAGCAATATTATCTACTGTCACTAAATTTTCTGCATTGTCGCTATTGTCTGAAGCAAAGGCCTCTGAAAAAAGCGTTAACCATGTTTGTTTTTGTTGTAGTTTATTGATTAATAATTGGCGCTTTTCAGTATTGGATTTACCCGCATCACTACCATGACCAAACATCTCGTTGGTTGATACAATTGGAAAGCGCGCTTGCGCTTCTACTAAGTCAACGCCAACATTTGGGTCGGCTTGTTTTGCGATGCTATCAGGTGTTTTTATCCCGTCTGCTAATTGTTCTATGCGACCATCCCAAAACATATGGTCGGTATATACATGCAGATTAAATGTGGTTTGTGCATTTCGTGGCACATTTGGCCCACCGTCTGCCAAAGGGTCTTTACTGCGCTCTCCATCATGCGTTCTGCCCGGCCCAATCATATTTTTATTTAACGAATCAACACCAATAGGTAAAGACAATGCATCGCCCCCACCTAATTCAGGATGATGGCAAGATACACACGCCACGTCATCTTGCATGCTCAAGTCTGTGCTAAAGAAAAGGGCTTTACCCAACTGAAAAACAGCACCTTGTGCTTTTAAATCATGCTGTGGTTTAACAGACGTTGTATTAAAAGATTGAAGCGCTGCTAGGCGCTCGATTTCATCATCTATAGTTTGTTCTGTTTGTGGTTGTTCTGGTGTGGGTGTGTCTGAGTTACCATTCGAAGCATCAGAATTTGAACCGCCACCACAGCTAATCAGTGTTGATAAGAACAAAACAAAGTATAGATAACGCATATTTACCTCTTACAAAAGCAGGGTTGCAGCATAGCTGCAACCCCTTTAAAGCAGATTAATAACCTGGGTTTTGCACGTACTCTTTGCCGTTGCGGCTTAAGATGATTTGCTCTAACGGAATAGGTAAATATTCATGTTTACCTGCCGTGAATTGAGCACCCGCTAAGTAAGCTTTACGCTCCATTTCTTTAGGGAAATAGCTGTCATTTAACCAAGATGCAGCAACGCCCCAGCGAACTAAATCAAAGAATCTATGCCCTTCTAAGCCTAATTCTAGACGACGCTCCCAACGTAACGCTTTACGCGCTTCATCTTGGTCAACAAATGCTTGGCTATACTCTTCAACTTTGTAGTTACTTTGTACACCAGCAGTAGTTAATTTGTCTGTGCTATTTTTGGCTCGGGTACGCAATTGATTAATCAATCCACGTGCTTTTTCTAAATTGTCATTACCACCAATTTCAATCAAAGCTTCGGCTTGCATTAACAATACATCTGAATAACGCAAGATAGGTGTGTTCATTGAAGTTAAGGTAAATGGTTTAACATCGTTATTACCGTTTTTCATTAAACAGTTACATGAAGGTAATTCGAGTTCTTTTATCGAAGTATGTGAACCATATTGATCCGCTTTACGAGCCCAGTCAGCGCCGCCATGCACTACATTGGCGTCATACTTAACGGGTTTATCTTCCATCGCAACCGTATGGTCTAAGCGAGGGTCAACCGGATCGGCATAAACGTAAATAGTGTCATTGTAGCTGTCGAACAAAGGTAGACCTGTTGTCGCATCTGTTTTAAACGCATTGACAAAATTGTCTGTTGGCACATGGAAACCACAACAACCGTAAAAACCGTCAATTTCAGCTTGCGGGCCGTTTAGGGCAAACGCAAACGCGCCTTTACCATCTTGCGAACCATCTTGCTGAGAACGCTGAATAGAAAAGACTGATTCATTACTATTTTCGTGTTCGTACAAGAAGTTATTTGCGTAATCGTCATTTAATGCATATTCACCCGATGAAATGATACTTTCGGTTAAGCTCACGACCTCTGCCAATTCATTTTGGTTAATGCTAGTCACTTGATGATTTTCATCTTGTACATAAGCTTTAAACAATAATGCTTTTGCTTGGAAAGCTTGCGCTGAATATTTATTTGCTCGACCTACATCATCTTGTACTTCAGGCAAATTATTTGCAGCAAAGGCAAACTCATCCACAATAAACTGCCAACTTTCTTGGTCGGTCATATCACGGTTACCAATTTGCGCAACTTCAGCCGGTAAAGCGTCTGCTGGTATAACCGGTATATGTTTATAATGAATCTTCAACCAAAAATAAAAGATTGCGCGCACAAATCTAAGCTCTGCTTCTTTAGCGGGCTCATCTGCATTAGCAGCTTGCATTGCTGACAAGGCCGCATTGGCACGTGAAACGGCCGCATACCAGCGTACCCATTGGTTGTTGTTAATATCAATAAAGTCACGAGGTAACTGAGATAAGTCGGGCTTTAGGCCAGTAAAAACTGAAAGTTCATGTCCCCACTGTACATCATCAATCCCATCTCCCCCTTTATGTGCATCACCGGCACGTAGATTACCAGTGAGCCAAAATGAATGTGGAATTGAGTAGTGATCGTTACCTAAGAATGCATAGGCCGCAATAACTAAACGATCGATATTATCTTCTTCTGTTACTGCATCTGGCCCAAGCACGGCTTTCGGTTCTGGTTCGTCTAAATCGGCCCCACATGCTGAAAGCATGCCCGCCAATACGGATGCGCTAATAAGTTTTTTTAAGTTTTTCATAATCTTCTCTCTAAATACGTTTCCTGAGTTATTACACATAGTTAGCTTAGAAACCAACGTCGATACCAAATGTAATGGTGCGTGGTACCGGGAAAGTGGCATCAGGCGTTTCTGGGTCTTGGCTGATGGTGCCATCCGGTGTAAACGTCAATAAGTTTGACGCTGACAAGTAAACTCGGATATTGCTTATGCCCCAGTCGCGAACCGTTTTATCATCAGGTTTGTAACCCAAGGTGATATTGCGAAGTTTTAAATAAGATGCATCTTCGTAATAGAATGTAGAGTTTCTACCTTCACCATTGGTATCTTGTAAAGAAAGTGCCGGTATATCAGAGTTTGAATTTTCAGGTGTCCAGGCTGATAGTACTCGATCGCCAAAGTTACTGGTTGTACCGACTGAAACTAAGTCAGTAAAGTTACGCCAGCCATTGCGAATTTGACCGCCTTCAATACCTTGCCAGAACATGCTGAAGTCCCAGTTTTCATACTCAAGATTAATACCAAAACCATATTCATAATCTGGATCCATCTCGGCAAAGAACATCTGATCTTTATCATCAATCACACCATCTTGATTTAAATCAGCGTAACGAATACGACCCGGTGCAGCACCCGTTTGATCAGCATGTTCGTTAACTTCTGCGTCACTTTGAAATAAGCCATCCGCAACATAACCATAGTTAGCATTAACTGAGTGCCCTAAAATAGTGATGTCGTCACCGTTACCGCCGAAGGTATTTTTAACGTTTTCAGGTAGATAGGTTACTTCGTTGTCGCTACTAAATAAGTTAGCAAAGACATCAAATTTGATTTCGCCAATGCCATCAATTTCTACGTAGTCGTCGTATCCAAGAGTGAATTCCCAACCTTTGTTGGTGACCGTACCACCATTAACAATTTGCTGAGCGCCTTCCCCTAATGTCGCCAATGGTGAAGTAACGGTCAAAATGTCGCTGGTTTCTTTGTCAAAAATATCCAACGTACCGTAAATCGTGCCGTAATATAGACTGAAATCGACACCGAAGTTGACCATTTCAGAGGTTTCCCATTTTAGATCTGGGTTGGCTGTTTGTGTACGGACGAAACCAGATGGCAATACGCCTTGATCATTACCGCCGATATCGTATGCCGTACCATTGTCTTGTTCTGTGGTAAAAACAGACGGCGTTGAATAAAGAGTTTGATAAGTAAAGGTTGTTGCTCTGGTATCAATTTCTTGATTACCGGTACGACCCCAGCTAGCACGAAGTTTTAACGTAGATACTAACGGAACATCGAAGAAATCTTCGTTGCTGACAACCCAACCACCGGAAAATGCCGGAAAGTTACCATATTGATTGTTGTCACCAAATCGTGAAGAGCCATCGCGGCGAATCGTACCTGACAAAAGGTATTTATCGTCATAGTTGTAATCTACTTTTGCAAAGTATGAGTTAAGTGACCACTCATCCCCGCCACCTGCAACTACACCACCACCGGTCGCCGCATCTAAAAATGCGTAGTCTCTGTCTTCAACCAATAATCCGGTAGAAGATACAAAAAAGCCTTCACGCTCAAATTCGATTGCTTCGGTACCTGCCAGCACAGTTAAATTGTGCTTTTTGTCAAACGTGGTTTTATATTCGGCTGTGTTTGACCATACGGTTGTTTGTTCCCAGTTATCTTGTGTCGTGATCCGCTCTTCGTTATATAAGTTCCCTTCTGATACCGTTGGGAATAATCGACGATAATAAAATTGGCCATAATCCAAACCAAAGTTTGAACGTAGCGTTAAACCATCTATTGGTTTTAATTCGGCAAATACATTACCCATTAAACGGTTATAACGACTGTCATTACCTTTATTGCCTTCAATTAGTGAAACTGGGTTACGACGGTCATTAATACCTGAGCGTGGACCACCAAAATCACTACCATCATCGTTATAAACCGGCACTATCGACTGTTGCTCTATCGCCAAACTAACGATATTACCTGCATCTCGGTTGTTCTGATTTTCTACTTGATGCGTCACGGTTAAGTTTTCGCCTACCGCGAAAACATCATCGATGATTTCATAACGAGAGTTTGCTCTAAACGAGATACGCTCAAACTTAGAGCCCTTTACAACACCTTCTGCGTCAAAGTAGCCCAGTGAAATATAACCATGCCCGCGATCTGAACCGCCTGATGCTGAAACATGAAAATCACGGATTTTCGAAGTTTGGATCACTTCCCCAAACCAGTCAGTCCCCGGCACAGCGGGTGTTGTATTGCCTTCTTGATCTAACGAATTAGGCAGTATGATTTTATTAAGCTGTGGGCTTGCATAATCACCGTTCCAGTCATACTGATATAGTGGACTGGCTGCATTTGGATCGCTGCCGTCATTAACCGCGGCTTGCCAGATCACCTGTGCACGCTGCTCTGTATTGAGAGGATTTAAATCGTAACTAAAATCTTGGGTAGACTGGCTATATGCAACATCAAATTTAATGTCTTGTGACGCGCCATTTTTCGTTGTAATGACAATAACACCATTACCTGAACGCGCACCATAAATACTGGCAGCTGATGCATCCTTTAAAACTTGAATAGATGCAAAATCACGTGAGTTTAATTCGTGCATGCCTAATTTTGTTGGGATGCCATCAATAATATAAAGTGGATCGTTGTTACCTAAGCGACCAATCCCCTGCCCACGAATACGAATAGAGGCAGTAGAACCTGGGTTACCATCCGTTCTAATGGATAAACCTGGAATTTTACCTTGCAGGTTTTTCATGATATTGCCCGCAGGCAAGTCTTCAATATCCCCTAACTCAACAACAGATATTGCACCTGTTAAGTCTTCTTTACGCTGGGTACTATAACCTGTCACTATGATGGTTTCTTCGATTGCAATATCACAACCTTCTGCACCGAGTTCAATTTGCTCTGGTGTACATTCTTCTTGCTCATTTGCTTCAGCTGCATAGCCTGCAGCTGGTAACATTAACAATAGCGAACCACATAATTGTGGGAGCGCATTTTTGCTACTAAACGGATTTAACTTGAACATTTTCATGCTTGTGTGTCCCCATGTTTCTAGGTTATCAATCAACAACAATTACAACGTTGTTTAATTTATTTGTTAATTTATCTGACAACTGATATTTTCCTGCAAGGTCAGAGATTTTCGAGCCAGCGTCCTTGCTTGCCTTATTTGTTTACTTCCAAATCGATGTCAGTTCGTGCAATGACCAACTTTTCAATTTAATTTCTTCATCAGAATTAATGATAACCTTGCTGTAGTCTTGATTAGGAAAGACTAGTGCAGTCATCACAATTTCGCCATTATTTACAAACAGTTCTGTTGAAGAAGCATCTTGATAAACGGTGATTTGATATTCACTTTGCTCGCCGTCCAGTGGGGCAAATTGCTCGATTGCAAACGAACCATGAAAACGTGATTTACCTGAATTTCTTCTGTCTAATACAAGTTGATTATTTTCACGATCAAATACTATTGAGACTTTCTCACCCACCGCATTGGCAATATCAATGCTAAATTGTTCAGCGGTTTGGGCATCTACCGTTGCATTAAACTCAAATTGGGCACTGTTAAATCCGGCCAATCTGGTTAAATCAGTACGACCATATACTAGGGTATTTGAATCGATATGCGTGGTAGATCTGAGTTTATCTAACTCATCCACAGGTACAGAACGCACACGGTAACCCGCTTGAGATTTATACAGTTGCAATTCACGCGGTATGGTCATCGCGCTGCGCCATCTATCCGTTGGCGTGTTATTAGCGTATAACCAGTTGCTCATCCAGCCGATAAATAAGAAACGTCCATCTTCTTGCGGTACATTAGACCAAGTCACGCCCGCATAATTGTCGGTCCCGTAATCTAACCAGACAGCCGGCTCTATATCTGTATGTGCTGCTTTGTTCGAAAAAACAATATGGTCGACATTAATATGCCCCCAACCACCAGCAACGCGGTCAATAATTTCGATTTGCGCATCTTTACCAGTCAAATCTGATACATCCCAACTGGTGATCTCTAAACGTTCATTGTTAGGGCCGGTCGCGGTTTTGACAACTTCACCATCCACCAAAAGATTAACGGCTGTTTTGCCCGGGTGCATACCACCACCGACATACAAATTGATATATGGTTGTTCAATTGTAAATGTTTTAGACGTCATCGCGCCGGTTGCTGCATCTCCTTTATAAAAAGAGTTCACTAATCTTTTACCAATGTAGTTACTTACGCTGCCTTGATTCGGGTAATTACCGGCGACTGGACCAGCTGAAAACGCGGTTCCGGTTAATGTCCACTCGGAAAAATCGTTCTCAAAATCAGCAAACACCTGACCTTCCGGGAAATGCGCTGGGATCTTGCTGACTTCTTGTTTCATTTTCGGATCTAATGTGAATTTATGACCGTCAAAGTCACCGACAAAATATTGAGTTGCGGAGCCTCCATTTGGACCACCCGGATTAATACTGACTAATAAAACGTATTTTTCTTCGTCACTTCCTTCAACCGGCATTTTGATTAAGTCAGGACACTCCCAAACGCCGCCATGCGTACCGGCATCAATGCCAAAGTCACTTTCAAATTTCCAGTCAATTAAATTAGGTGAAGAATAAAAGCTAACATGATCGTCCACTGCTAAAGTCATGATCCATTTTTGATCCGGTTCATACCAAGCAACTTTCGGGTCCCGAAAATCTGGAATATTTGGACCGATTAATACAGGGTTACCTTTATATGGAGTCCAGCTGCGGCCATTATCTAAACTATAAGCAATGCCCTGAGTTTGATAGTTTTTGCTACCCGCTAAGCGCTCGGGTTCATTGTGATAAGTATAGATTGCAATAAGCGGCGGATTTTCTTTAGTCCCTAAACCTGAAGTGTTGTTTACATCAGCAACGGCACTGCCTGAAAAAATCCAACCATGCTCATCTGGATATAACGCAATTGGTAATTCTTCCCAATGCACTAAATCTTTAGAGACAGCGTGCCCCCAATGCATAGGACCCCAAACCGTATCGTCAGGATAGTACTGAAAAAATAAATGATATTCACCATTGTGATATACCATTCCGTTGGGATCATTCATCCAATTGGCTTGTGGGGTAAAGTGAAACTGCGGTCTATGGTGATCTTGATAATGAAATGAGTTAGCCGCATTCACTTTCTCTTCTCCTGAGACTACTTGTGCTTGAGACAAAGAGTCTATATTGCTTTGACTACATGCCGTCAACAAGCCAGCAGCAATCAATGGATAAACTTTTTTCATATTTATATACCAGTTCTAACAAATTAACAACGTTGTCTGAACTATAAATCAAAAACAACGTTGTTTGCAAATGTTTTTACAAAAATAAAACATATAAAGTAAGGATAGTAGATGAATACTGGCGGTAACTATTTAAATTTATTAAGTTTTTAAACTTTATCGTTTAAGATAAAAAATTATCAAAAATACCACATATTAAAAGCGGTACAGCGTACTTAAAATGACTCACGCGACGAGATTTGACATTTTACACGATCAATATGTGTAGAGACCTGCTTATCGCCAACCATCTCAACAATTCTGGAAACGGCTGCGCGCCCCATTTGATAATAAGGCAATGCGACAGATGATAATGCCGGAACCAACAATTGCGGTATACAGTCCCAATCATCAAAACTTGCGACCCCGATATCTTGCCCAACCCGCAAGCCTTTGTGTTCTAAAACAAAGTATAAACGCAAGGCAACAAGATCTTTACCGCATAAAATCGCATCTGGTTTGAACTCTTCGATTACCCGCTCAGCCACTTCACGTGTTACGTCACTCGTGTGTCCGTCTATCACTCGCTCAACCGTTTCAACCAAATAATTAGATTGCTCTATGTTGAACTCCTGCAATGCTTGCTCAAAACCAGCAAGACGCAGTTTTGCTGCAACAATTTCTGGATTTAAGTTTAAAAAAGCAATTCTCTTATATCCTTTGTTCAGCAATTGCATGGTGACATCATATGCGGCCTGTTGATCGTCCGGTACAATGCTGGCGCGTTCTACATTTGGATCAAAACAATTAACCATAACCGTGGGTTGTTTATCAAACGTTTCGGGTAATTCTACAGGCTGATGGTACATTGCGCCATATATAACGCCTTCCGCTCTGTGCTGGCGGCACTCTTCTAATAATTTTATCGGTGTCGGTTTTTTATGATCTAGGTTAAAAACCATTAGGGTTTTGCCCAGTTCCCATGCCCTGTCCTGCGCACCGCGTAAAATATCAACAGATGATGGGGTTGTTGATATCTCGTCTGAAATAAATCCAATCACATCTGAGTTTTTTTTACGTACCATGCGTGCCGCTAAATTGGGCTGGTAGCCGAGCTCTTCAATTGCAGCCAGTATTTTCTCACGGTTTTCCGCTTTCACGGTTGGATCATTATTGACAACCCGAGATACCGTTTTAAAGGATACACCCGCTCTTTTTGCGACTTGTTTTATAGTTACCATGTATACGTTTCACTCAACAATCAATTACGACAATAAATACAACGATGTTTTAACTTATCTTAGCATGCGATTATCTATAAATACGATTTAAGAAACAAGTTTCACCTATTTCACCTATTTCACCTATTTCACCTATATTGTGAAGGTATCTGTAAAAAGTCGCTCTAAATTTGTACCGAAACAATTTGACAACGTTGTTTCAACATTTATACTTTAGCAATGATTTGAGAATAAGCGAATAGTTCAATGAAAAATGTTGTTTGTATCGGTGAGTTGCTAATAGACTTTGTGTGCTCGGATAGCGGAAAAAGCATGTTAGAAGCTGAACACTTTCTGAAAAAATCAGGTGGCGCACCTGCAAATGTTGCTGCTTGCGTATCTAAACTCGGCGGCTCGTCTGCTTTTGCCGGGGCGGTTGGCAACGATCCATTTGGGCAAAGTTTAGCCAACGAATTACAGGCTTTTGGTATCAACATAGATTATTTACATCGGGTTGCCACGCCAACCACTTTGGCTTTTATTTCTTTGGCTGCAGATGGTGAACGTGATTTTGTTTTTAATCGAGGTGCCGATGCTCTGTTTGAGTTATCCTCGGAAGAAATCACATCGCTACTCGACAATAGTATATTGCATCTTGGCTCTGCCACTGCGCTATTAGGTGACAAGTTGTACGAAACTTATATTAATGCCATCACCTACGCCCATAAAAGTGGTTTGTTTATATGCTTTGACCCGAATTACCGCGAAGACTTGTGGCCTGGTAAAACAGAATTATTTGTTAAACGTTCATTAGAATTTATCAAATGCGCCCACCTTGTAAAAGTCAGCGAAGAAGAACTGGAATTGTTGACCGGCGAATCTGATTTAGCCAAAGGTTGTAATATGCTGCACGAGTATGGGGTTGACTATATTACGGTTACAATCGGCAGCCGAGGTTGCTTTTTATCAACAAAACGTGAGCAGGGTATTATTCCTGCATATGAAATTAAGCCAATTGATACAACTGGCGCTGGCGATTCTTTTATTGGTGCTGTTTTATTTCAGCTCGCGTATGCCAATGTAAACGAATTATCTTTCTCAGAATTAGCAGGTTATGTTCAGTTGGGTAATAAGGTCAGTGGGATTGTATGTGAGCACTTAGGGCCGATGACAGGCTTAACCGATTTTTCGACCATACAAAGTTTAGATAAACAATTGAAAACAAATTAACCTCTATCTCCAGCATGTTATAAGCCCGATGTACAATCTTTATCATGTGTGACGTTTTGCCGCTGTTTATTCCCAGCGGCTTTTTTTATGGATAATTTATTGCTTCATACCCGCCTGAATACTGGAAATAAGATATTTGTGCAAGGCGATAAACACCACAAAAACCGGCAATGTAATCATGCTTGCGTATGCCATAACCGCCCCCCAATCCACACTATGGTGAAAAAACTGCTGCATCCCCGGCATTAACGGTCTTACACTTTCGGCATTGGCAACCAAAACGGGTAATAAATACGCATTCCAACTGCGTAAAAAGGTCAGAATTAATACAGCTGCCAGCACAGGTTTAGACATAGGCAGCACAATTTTGAAAAATATTTGCCAGATGCTCGCGCCATCTAAAAGCGCCGCTTCTTCATAATCTTTCGGTAAACTTTTAAAAAATTGATAGAACAAAAATATAAAAAACGGATTGGCCAGCTCTGGAATAATTTGCACATGCAAACTATTAAACCAAGAATAAACCACTTGCCAACTTTCATTCTGATACTCAATCCAAGGTAATTGCGTAACTATAAAAACCAAAGGCAGCACGATCGCTTCAAAAGGCACAATCAGTAACGCCAAGAGGCCTAAGATAAGTAACTGTTTACTTGCCCAAGGGAATCTAAGCAGTGCATAAGCCGCCATGCTATTAATCAAGGTTGTTAATACAACCGATATCGAGGTAATGATTAGAGAATTTAATAAGTAAGTTGTAAATGGTGTGGTTTGCAGCACAGTTTGATAATTTTTTAATCCGACGCCTTCAAACAGGTTAAACATATTGAAAAAACCGGCATCAGAAAATATCTGGCTTTCATTTTTAAAAGAGGCAAAAAAAACAAAAAGTATCGGCAATACAAAAATAACGCCGAGTGCGAATAAACTTGCTGTTTTGATAAGTTTAACTGTTTTATCTAAGTTATTTTGCATAGTTAAGCAACTTTCTTTGCAACATTGAAATCATTAAAATCATCATAAAATATAAAATACACACAGTCGCACCGTAAGCTATTTGTTGCTGACGAAAGCCCTTTTCAATCGCAAAATATAACACGGTTGAAGTGGCGTCCTGTGGGCCCCCTTGCGTCATCACATCAACCTGGACAAATAACGAAAATGCGAAAATAGTGGTTGAAAGCACAACAAACACCAGTGTTTGTTTTAAGCCAGGTAAGGTAATAAATCTAAATTGCGCCCATTTTGATGCGCCGTCGATACTGGCGGCTTCGTAAAGCATTTTAGGTATGCCTTGTAATCCCGCGATAATGATCAACATTTGCACACCAACGCCCTGCCACGCCGACAGACAAGCAATTGCAAAAAGTGCCCAATTTGAGTCGTTTAACCAGTCAATCTCCTGATAGTCTGGCCAGATTGATAAGATAGCCTGATTAATCAGCCCTTCCTGCTGATGAAGCATTAATGTCCAGATCACACAGACAACAACCATAGACATCACAACTGGCGCGAAAAACATTAACTTTAACACTAATGCACCGCGAAAATTTCGCCGCAAAGCCAATGCTAATAGCAGGGCAAGACCAACCTGAATAGGGACGACCATCACGACAAATTGAAAGGTATTTAACACTGAGCGAATAAATAAAGGGTCTCTTGCCAGTAAAAATTGTTGCTTTTTATTAAATTCAAATTCAGCCAACACCGAGTAACCATACAGCTGAGAATTGTTGCGTAAAATATCACGCACCTTGGCATACCGCTGTCCATTAAAAATAAGCGATTTATCTCTTCGCGCTTCAACACTAATATGTTTAAGCGACAACAAACGCTTGTAGTTTTCTAAACCAACAAAATTTGCAGTGTTGGGTGACAATAAACGTTCATCGGTAAAAGAAACGCCCACTGAAACCAGCAGCGGAAGCAACACGAAGATAGCCAATAAAAAAATAGCGGGCAGCAACATAACCCTAGCTTGACGCTTGTCATTTCCTATCCCCGTATAACTGAGTTGATACTGTTGATCTGCCGATAGTTTTACTGACATAGTTTATATTACATATACCTTATTGATAGCCACGGTTGTCGAGTATATTGAGCTCTATTTCATCGACCGCTCTATCCAAAGTTGCGTTCACATCAGAGCCTTGTGCAATTCGTCTAACTGCCTGAGAAAATATTGAAGATATCACCGGGTAGGCAGGTGTGGCCGGCCGCATCACAACATTATTTTGCGAAAGCATATATAGTTTTCTTAATGACCCATCCGGCTGGTATTCCGGTAATTTGTTTGCCGCTTGTTGCGACGTAGGGATAAAGCCGGTCGTTCGGTTAAAAAAAGCGATTTCATCAACCTGCATAATAAAACGGATAAACTGTGCTGCTAGCTTGGGGTTTGCACAACTTCGACTGACAGCATAATGCCAACTCCCCCACCAATAAACACGCCTTCACCAAAATCAATAGGCGGTAAAATAAGTAAATCATCGCCTACTGCTTTGCGATAACGCTCTATCATCCAGCTGCCGGTATACTGTATCGCTAATGAATTTTTTTCAAACTGGCCATGTTCTAAATTTTTGAGCTGAGTGAGTTCTTGCTCTAGCAACCACTGCAGCCATTTTGCCCAGCGCACAACGCCCGGATGATTCATATAGCCTTCAGCACTTTGATAGTCCTGACGCTCAATAAAATCGCCACCTGCACTATAAATCATAGGCAAAAAAGCATACGCGTGCCACTCACCCACACCGGATAAATTCAAATCAAAGATATATTTATAGCTTTGGTCTTTTTTAATGGCGAATAAAATTTGGTTAAACTCTTCAACGCTCCAGGGTGAATCTATCGTTGGAACTCTAATATTTAATCGTTTAAGTAGCGAACGCCTAGAAAACAACGCAAGAGAAATATCAAATGATCCCGCAGCGTAAATTTTATCATTATAAATACTCAGGCCATTTGTATTGACGTGGCTTAACGCTGAGTACTTGAGTAAGTTTTTTTCGTGACCATCTGCAATAAATAACGGACGAATTAATCCAGACCAAGCGTAGTTCGCAATATTGGGTTGATCAACGGCGATAATGCAAGGTAAACGCTGCGCCAATGCCCCACCAATGACAGCTTCGCTATAAGCGCCATGCGGGATAGCTTCTACCACAATATTCGACTCAGGGTGTTGTTGATTAAATCGTGCAACCTGTTGGTTAAAAGTTGCCATTTCATCTTCGGCTGTTAAGGTTCGCCACAGGTTAATTTCAACAGCGCTCACCTGAGCCGCTAATAAACCAATAATCAGCAGCCCTATTTTTTGCAACATAACTTCATACATTATAAATACATTTAGTTAATAATCGCATGCAGCGAGCCTTATGTCATGTGATAAATTGTAAAAAACGGAAATTTAAACATCGTTGTTAAAATAATTTCAAGAATCTACAGGCAATAAAAAACCCCATTGCGCGTTAGATAGCAGCAAATGGGGTTTTTAAACAAACTTTGTCCACTAAGACAAAATTAAAGACAAAGTTAAAGACAAAATTAAATCGATTTTTAGTAGCGGTATGTTTCTGGTTTAAACGGGCCGTCAACCGAAACGCCAATATATTCAGCCTGTTGTTCGGTTAATTGCGTGATCACACCACCAAAGCCTTTAACCATATAAGCAGCCACTTCTTCATCTAACTGTTTTGGCAATACTTCTACCGTTATCTTGTCGGCCTTTTCTGCGGCCGGTAAATCAGCAAATTTTTCTTTAAACAAATGAATTTGCGCCAATACCTGATTAGCAAAAGAGCCATCCATAATACGTGAAGGGTGACCTGTTGCATTACCTAAGTTAACCAATCGACCTTCTGATAACAATAATAAGAAATCAGCTTCATTGTCGCTGCGGTATACTTGGTGAACTTGTGGTTTAACCTCTGCCCAGCGCCAGTTTTTACGCATGAATGCGGTATCAATTTCATTGTCAAAGTGACCAATGTTACAAACCACAGCGCCCGATTTAAGTGACTGTAATACGTTAGCATCACATACATTGTAGTTACCGGTAGTGGTGACAATCAGGTCTGTTTTGGCTAATAACTCTGCATTAATATCTTCAATTTTGCCTGTATTAACGCCATTTTTGTATGTAGATACAACTTCAAAACCATCCATACAAGCTTGCATCGCACAGATAGGATCAGCTTCTGTTACGTTTACAATCATACCTTCCTGACGCAAACTTTGTGCAGAGCCTTTACCCACATCACCATAACCAATGACCAATGCTTTTTTACCAGATAACAAGTGGTCAGTTGCACGTTTAATCGCATCATTTAAACTATGACGACAACCATATTTATTGTCATTTTTAGATTTAGTGACAGAATCATTTACATTGATAGCTGGTACTTTAAGTTCGCCCTTTGCCATCATTTCCTGTAAACGGTGAACACCGGTAGTGGTTTCTTCAGTAATACCGTGAATACGCTCTAATAACTGAGGATAACGCTGGTGCAAAATTTCAGTTAAATCACCGCCGTCGTCCAATACCATATTGGCATCCCACGGCTGACCGTCTTT
Organism: Catenovulum sediminis; assembly: GCF_007289895.1. GTDB lineage: Bacteria > Pseudomonadota > Gammaproteobacteria > Enterobacterales > Alteromonadaceae > Catenovulum > Catenovulum sediminis. Next base: position 587,351 of record NZ_CP041660.1, read on the forward strand.
ATTAATGGTTTGTTCAATACACCACTCATACTCTTCTTCTGTTTCACCTTTCCAAGCAAACACAGGAATGCCCGCTGCTGCAATTGCCGCTGCGGCGTGATCTTGAGTTGAGAAAATATTACAGGATGACCAACGCACTTCTGCGCCTAATTCTAACAAGGTTTCAATTAACACCCCAGTTTGAATCGTCATATGGATGCAACCTAAAATTTTTGCACCTTTTAACGGCTGCTCTGCTTTGTATTTTTCGCGAATTGCCATTAACGCAGGCATTTCACTTTCTGCAATTTTTAACTCTTTACGACCCCAATCTGCGAGGTTTATATCTGCGACTTTATAGTCAGTCATAGCGTTCTCCGCTCTTAATTAATTAAATTTAGCCAATAATTCTTGCTGGCTTTCTTTGCTAATTCGAGGACCAAAGTGTTTAACCACTTCAGCGGCCGAAGCACAGGCAAAGAGAGCTGCTTTTTCAATATTCCAATTCTGCGTGATCGCATATAAATAAGCGCCAGCAAACATATCACCTGCCCCGTTAGAATCAACAGGTGTGATAGTGGGCGCTGCAACCTGTACTTTTTCTGCACCTGTGTAGACACAAGCGCCATCTGCACCACATGTGATAGCCACTTGTTTAGCACGCTGTAATAGTTTGGTGGCTGCTTTATCTAAATCTGCTTCACCGGCAAAAGTCGTTGCTTCTTCGGCGTTACAAAACAATATATCAACAGGTTTGTCACCTAAAACTTCTTCAACACCCTCTTTAAAATACTTCACCATGGCGGGATCTGAAAATGTCATCGCGACTTTAATGCCGGCTGCATCTGCTGCTTGGCGGGCTTTAATAATGGCCGCTCTGGCTTTATCAGAAGTCACTAAATAACCTTCAATATACAAATATTCAGCTTGCGGTAACTCTTCTAAAAATAGCTCTTGCTCGCTAAAATCTGCCGTAATCCCCAAATAGGTATTCATGGTGCGCTCGGCATCTGAAGTTACCATAACCATACACTTACCCGTTTGGCCTGAAACATCTAACTCAGCAATGCGTGTGTCTACACCCGCTTGTTTTAAATTATCTACGTAAAACTGGCCAGTTTCATCATCGCCCACTTTACAGGCTAAAAATGCGCGGCCACCAAATTGTGCTAAAGCAACCAAACTATTCGCTGCTGAGCCACCACCTACACGCTTTTTTAAGCCAAACTCTGTGGTCAATTTATCCAACAGTGTTACATGAAGATCTTCTTCAATTAAGGTCATTAAACCTTTTTCGATGTTGTTTTGTTGCAAAAAATCGTCAGTCACTTCAAATTCTTTATCGACCAACGCGTTGCCTAATCCATAAACCTGATATTTATACATGCTGCATGCCTGTGTTGTTAGATCTGTGCCAGCAAACAACCAGCGACCTAAAAGAGTTACGAAAAATAGTTACAAAAAATAGTTACAAAAAATAGTTACGAAAAGTAATAGGGCAGGATCATAATGACACTGACAATAATTACAATCACTATCCACCAAATCAGCATGGATTCTTTAATTAATCGGCTGCAATTTAAAATATCTTTGCATTGCGGGCTTGTAGACAGGCCGACTCGCTCACGCCTAACTTTGTCTTTTTGATAGATAACAGGGCCCGCCAGCTGCACTTTTAATGCATCAGCCATTGCAGAAATGAGATTGAGAGCAATACATGCACGAGGCGTGTTAAAAATAGCTTTATACATGCTTTTAAATGAGCGCGGCGCGAGTAAGGAAAACATCAAGAGTTTCGCAGGAAACCAAATTAAAACCTTTAACAACTGACTCACCGGTTTTGCAAAAACAACAAAATCAGATTTTTTTGGATTCCAACTTTGCTGCAGCGCAAATAATAACCGCAGCAGGATCACAGCCAGTGGTCCGCCAACTAAATACCAGAAAAAAACTGCAAAGTAGCCATATAAAGCATGCAAACTTAAACTCTCGATACTGGCTTTACAAATTCCGATAGCTGACAGGGTATCGGTTTTACGCAGTACCCAATCACTTAACCTATCTCTGGCTAAGTTTTTTTGCTCTTTAATGAGCGCCGCGGCAACTTTCTGCTGAGCAATTTTACAAGGTTGATAATTAATGCATAACCATAAAATTAACCAGTCTAGAAATAGTGGAAACTCAACAAACGGATAGAACAGCCATACCATTAAAATGGGCGGTATTACTGAAGCCGATAAAGCGAGTGTGCCAGATATAATCAGTTGAGTGGCGGGCCGGGCAGGATCTGGATTGACTTTCGCCCCTAAGCGCTGCGCAATGACGGTGTAAATATAAACAGGATGATATTTATTATCGACTGGCCAAAAAAGCGCAGCAATGCTAGCGGCGGCGAGCACTGCGACTTGCTGAACAAAGAAAGGAATTTCTGGCCAGTTCATATTGCTTAAGCTAGCTTAACTGAATAAAGTCCATCACCAGTTGTGATGAATGTCTGGCGGCTTGTTCTAAAAATGTCTCGAAACTACCATGCGATTCTTTTCCGGCAATATCAGACAGCGCACGAACAACAACAAATGGAGTATTAAATTGAGCACAAACCTGCGCAATGGCGGCAGCTTCCATTTCAACAGCAATCATTTGCGGGAAATCGCTACGCGCTTTGGCAACACGCTCAGGACACGCCATAAAACTGTCACCCGAACAAATTAAGCCGACTTTAGTTTGCAAATCATGCTGCTTGGCGGCTGCCTGTTCTGCGCGGCGAATAAGGGTTTCGTCTGATTCAAATGCCGCTGGAAAACCATATCCCTGCCCCATTTCAAAGCCAAAAGCGGTTAAATCGACATCATGGTGACGTACTTCAGATGAAATCACCAAATCCCCAACATTTAGCTCACTGGCAAAACCACCGGCAGAGCCTGTATTTAATACAATATAGGGTTTGTGATTGTCTAATAACATAGTGGTAGACATAGCAGCGGCTGTTTTGCCGACACCACTTTGTACCAGTACGACATCGCGTCCGTTTAACTGACCACAATAAATTGTACAAGGGCCATGTTGTTCGGCCCGGCAGTTTTCAATTTTCTGCAGCAAAATTTCAACTTCCTGCTGCATCGCACCAATAATTCCGATTTTCATTGCAAATAATTACCCGATGACAAAAGTAAAAACGTAAATTCGCAATAGCTTAGCATAAGAATCAAGCAACAGCTTGCGACTGTTGAACATTATCAGCCAGTCTTGCGGTGAGCGGTTTAACCGGTCGGGTGGGTCCTTTAGGCGTAACCGGCTTCACATTCAATGGAGCGAGCTTGCCGCGACCCAGTTTGGCAGATAAACACTCGCGAATCTCGGCCGATTTATAACCAGAGCGAATTTTAATTCGAACGTGCGGAATACCGACTGTTTCCAAAGCACCTCGTACAAACCAATCTGGACGCGCTTTGTATCCTTGCTTTGATTCAGTGTTAACCAAATCAATGGCGGCAACCGGCTCAAGGGTTTTTCTGTCTAACAAGACAAAATCTAATGTTTTTGCACTGGCTTTGGTTTTAGCCAGTTGAGCAGCCCGTTTAGTTACTGTGTTTTCTACTTGCACCAAGTCGACTAATTTTACCCGGTTTACCACTCTGAACTTATCCCCGACGGCTTGTTCCAGCTTGATTAAAAATGCGCGTTCAGGCTCTGAAAACAATACATTTTTCTTTTGGTAGGGAAATGGTGATCCTGTTTGAGTCATTCGTATAGCAATCGCGGCTACAATCACCAATACCATCATCATAATTATGACAACTAAATCCATACGTTACTCCTAAAACTCAAATCAAAATTAGAGAAAGTTCAAAATATTGACGCTTACAGCATTTTATTGGCGTTCAATACGATTCTTGTAAGGTTTGCAAAGCTTATGCCAATAGATGATTATCATTTGTCGATTAACCGAGCGCAGGATAAAATAAAATGTCACTTCACAGTTATGAGCATCAATTTGCCAACACAAAATTATCAATCAGTGCGCCAACAAAGGTTAGCAAGAGCCACTCGTCAATTTAATGCCAGAGGGATAGCCGTTAAACGTTGCCCACACTGTTTGGTGGCGCAATATGCATGTATTTGCAGTTGGAAACGCACGGCGCCCTGTAATACCGAAGTCATTCTGTTAATGCACAGCGCTGAAATATTAAAACCAACAAATACAGGGCGATTGATTAGTGATGTATTGGCAGATAAGTGTCATGTTTTTGAATGGTCTAGGACAGAGCCACCCGCAGAACTCGTTAAAATGCTTAACGAACCAAGTCGTCAATGTTTTATTGTCTTTCCAACCGAAGCGTCCAACCGCCAGGTTTATTCTGAAAAGCCTGATAACCAAGAGAGTAAAACGCCTACCTTAATTATATTAGACGGAACATGGCGACAGGCTAAAAGAATGTTCAACCAAAGTAGCTGGTTGAAACCTTTTCCTTGTCTGCAGTTAAACATCGCAAAGGTAGAAGATTACGGGTTAAGAAAAGCTTTCAGTCATGAGCAGTTTTCTACTGCACAGGCCGCTGCATTTGCCCTCGCCCAACTCGGTGAAATACCTGCAGCTCAAGTACTACAGGCATTTTATTCAGTTTTTATTTGGCATTATGCAGAAAGTAAAATGAATCGTCAGCCGACTCTCACTGACAACCACCGGCTGCTAGTGGGTTTGGCGCGCTAAATCGACTTGTACATTTAATAAATCACAAAACTCATCTATGGGTAACGGTTTACTAATTAAATAGCCTTGTCCAAATTGACAACCCAGTGAAGACAATACGTCACGTTGTTTTTCAGTCTCAATACCTTCGGCAACCACTGTCATACCCAACCCCTTGGCCATACTGAGAATAGAATTAACCAGCGCAACATCCGCAGTATCGTGTTGGATATCTCGCACGAAAACGCGGTCAACTTTTATCTTGGAAATAAAGCTGCGATAGTGTTTAACATAGCTGAGCGCTGAGTAGCCAGTACCAAAATCGTCAATCGCAATTTTCACCCCCAGTTTTTCCATATTTTGCAAAATAAGCGGTATATTAGCGTTGCCCGATTCATTGATCATCGAGCGCTCTGTGACTTCTACTTCAAGTCGATTCAAAGTCAGTGGATAACGCTCTAAAAGGCCTGCCATATGGTCAATTAAATCAGTTTGTTCAAAATCAAGCGGACAGAAATTGACTGTCCCGAATAATCTTGCACCTGTCTGTTCCAGCTTGTGCAATTTCTTGACAACCTTTTCTAGCACAAACCTATCAATTTCAACTACATCGCCGGTTTCTTCAGCTAACGCGATAAATATATCGGGTCGAATAGATCCATACTCTGGGTGATTCCAGCGGCATAAAGCTTCAAACCCGACAATACTTGCATCATCAATTGCAAATATGGGCTGAAAATACACACTAATCTGCTCATTTTTTAATGCATCTTTCAGCGCGGCTTTTAAGCGGGATTTAACCACCAAATCTTCAAACATTTCAGCTGAAAATGTTTTATATTGGCTTTTGCCAGACGATTTGGCCTGAAACATCGCGGTATCCGCATTTGCGATTAAATTAGTCGCGGTATCCGCATCTTCAGGGTACATCGCAATACCAATGCTGCAGCTTAAATTTAATATATCATTGGCGATCCCGTAAGGTTCTTTAATGCGTTGTAATAAATTTTTAGCTAACGCGTCCAATTGAATACCATCCAGCTCGACAGCCAACATAAATTCGTCGCCCCCTATACGGGCAACAAATCCGCCGTACACGTTACCTATATCTAGCAAACGGGCTGAAACGATTCTTAAGATTTCATCCCCAACTAAATGGTGGTGCGTATCATTGATATCTTTAAAGCCGTCTAAATCAATAAACAATAAGGCAAACTTACCGTCGATACTAGTTGAACGAATTTTTTCTTCTAATAAATGCAAACCATATCTGCGATTGGCAATACCGGTCAGATCATCATGGTTGGCCTGATAGGTTAAGTGCTTTTCATACTGACGTTTGGCTTTAAAGTAATCCTGAGTTTCACGCCCTAACCTATTATAACTGTTTACAATTTCACTCAACTCATCTTCAATGTAGGGCGCACGATTTAAAACAATTTCACGCCTTAGTGAATCATCCAGTTTAAATGATTGCATATGCGACACTATATTGGATAGATGACGCGATAACATGTAGCCAATCACACGAATGGCAATAAAAGATACCAGCACAGCTGAAACAACATAAACGCTGACAACAAACAAAACAGAATCGATGACGTAACGATTAATGGCCTTGCGATCTAGCCAAATATCAACATTACCAACTAATTCTTGTTGGTGGGTTAAATCTTGTGTTAACGATGGCGGACCCGATTTCACACCGTATAAATAGCGCTCGCCGGTTTCACTTATCACTTCGGTCGCGGCAATATATTGTGACTGGCTTAACCCCGACGCCATGTATTGCACAGTTTCTTCTTTAAAGCTCCACAAGGCTTCTGATAACGAAGCGCTGACCAACTCGATGTTTTTTTCAACATCTTTTTGAATTTGATCATGTACTTTGTAGTACTGAACAACTGAAAAACCAGTTACGGCAAGTAGTGTGGCAAACAAGCTTGAAACCACTAGAGCCAATACAACTCTGGCTTTTAACGAATGCAAAGAAAACTGCTTTAGTAGCCGATAACAGGCTGCGTACATATAGTGGGTTCCAGAATTATTAATTTGTATAAAAAATCAAACAAGATGTAAATGCATGGTAGACAATCTGTAAGCAAAAATCTATCGCCTATTTATTTATATTAGCAAAGAATCAAGTACAAGGATTGATTTTTTACGATAGAACCCCACTTTAGCGCTATCAAAGCAATTCAAAAGATAAATGGTTTTAAGACGACGGATTTTAAATTATGAATATGAGCCTGATTACCAATTTACTCGCAGCTTCAGTTACTTTAATAGGCTATTTTACACAACAGGATATCGTGTTTTCAGTAGGGTTATTCGCACTGTCTGGCGCTTTTACAAACTGGCTGGCGGTACATATGTTATTTGAAAAAGTACCGGGTTTATATGGTTCGGGTGTTATTGAAGCTAAATTCGACAACTTTCGCACGGCAATCAATAACCTGATCATGACAGAATTTTTTAATCATGAGAATATTGATAAATTTTTGACCGATCAACAAGGACATGCCAGCCACTTCAATTTTGCCCCGGTGATAGAACAGGTAGATTTTGAACCCGCTTATGATTCGTTGGTCGCAACAATCAATGAATCTAAATTTGGCAGCATGCTGGCCATGTTTGGTGGTTCATCAGCGATTGAACCGCTTAAAGAGCCTTTTATAACCAAATTGAAAGGTAAAATCATTGAAATCAGCCAAACTGAAGAATTTAATGAATTAGTGCGCGATTCATTGGAAAAACCGGATGTGATCGAAGAATTAAAAGATAAAGTTTCCAACATTGTCAGCACCAGATTAGAAGAATTGACACCTAAAACGGTTAAAGAAATAGTCCAGAAAATGATCCGTGAACATTTAGGTTGGTTAGTTGTTTGGGGTGGAATATTTGGTGGCTTTTTTGGTTTACTCGCCGGTTTATTGGGATAAACTACATAAGAACCTAATAACCCGTTGCCAACCTGCAAGGAAATTAAGTGAAAGAATTAGCCCGAAAGATTTTTGCCCCCGTTTTGCGCCCGTTTGAAGCTGGAGCAGAACCATACCACTACAAACCATTAAACAGAACGATTTTGCTAGTTGTTGGTTTTTTGTTTTTAGTGTTGGCGACTACTGTCTATTTTTTAAGCCCGCCGGGGTATGGTTTTTTAATCCCTTTCACTGTTTTTGGCGCTGGCGGCTGTTTGTGTTTAATAATTGGATTGTTGGGTGCGGATCGGGCGGTCGCAAAAATCTGGGGAAATAAATAAAAAGGACTTGAGGTGAAAAAATTTCTGCTGTTTTTTGTTTTACTAATACTGCTTTCTTTAGTTATTGTGGTTTTAGTATTGTTATGGCCAAACAAAGCGCAGCAGCCCAGCCCGGCGCAGACACCAGCAGATAGATATGCGGCAGCAGAGCCGCCATTAAGCACTCAAATAAATATTGAAAAACTGAATATCAATGAGCAACCTAAAATCGAATCTTTAGATGATTCTGATACACCTACTGACAACAGTGAGAAAAACAAGCCTCACCCCAGCAAACCTAAAATAACAGAGCTTCAGCAAATAGAAGCCCTGCAACAAAATATTGCGCATATCGATTTAGACCAGTACAAAAAAAATGCAACAACAGAAGCTTATTTGGCCTATTTATTAGCGCTGGAAAAATGTTTGCCCTTTCATCGTTATATCAATAATGCCGGCAAAATTGAATTTACTGAGCAACAGATTAATACCACGGTAGAGCAACATGCCAACAATGGTTTCCCTAAACATGTCACTCAACATATGTTGGATAAAATCAATTTATGTAAAAACGTGAAGGGAGAATACCTGAATCGCTTATATGACGAGGTCACGTATGTTGCCAACCATGGCAATATACAAGCAATGATGTTGCTTTCACATATGCCTTCGTTAAATTTAGCGCTACGTAAAAATATTGATAAAGAAACGCGTAAAAACTTTTATCACAAACAAGTGATGTGGCTTGAGCAAGCCAGACAACAAGGTAGTTTAAATGCACTATTTAATTTAGCCGTGCGTTACCACCATGGTGTCAGTCCTGATGCTGTGGCTGCGGCAAGCTACTATAGCGCGTTGCAACACTTTATGCCTGAATACGAGTATACAGAGACTGTAACCGTATTAACGGAAAATATGAAAACATGGCAAAAAGCAGAAGTGGATAAAACCACCCGCTTAATAATTGAAGAAATGCAGCAGCTACCCGAACTGTACAACTGGTAAGCGAGCATTTTTAGCCTTACAACATAGGATTTAGGAGTAAGTATGCAAAAGCAATATCTGATTTTTCCATTTTTATTAGCCTGCTTGATAAGTTGCAGCGATAACGAAGTGGGCGATGTGAGCCTAGGCTGGTTTACCACAAAAGATATCAAAATCGACAGTTTAAATGATCCAATCGTAACCGGAGTGACTTGTCATATCTCCAGTATAGAAGCGGATCTGGATTTTGCAGACCCGTCTGACTCCAGCATCAGTTGCCGACAAACAGGTCAAATCACCCCCGCTATGATTGCCGCAATTGATAAATCAAAAAGCGGCGATATTGTGTTTAAAAAATCAAAAAGCATCTTTTTTAAGAATCTGAAAATCAGAAGGATTTTTGATGCTGAAAACCAAACGCTGTTATATGTTTCATACAGCACCAAAGAGACGCAAGGAAGTTACAAACATAGCATGTCGACAGTCCCCTTGTGGGGGACAGCAGCATATGAAACGATTCAGAAGTGATAGTGATGAGCCGTGTAGGTCGGCCCTTTAGGGCGACGATGTTTAATTCGACATCGTGCATGATGCGAGATTTGTCGGACTAAAGTCCGACCTACATTTAAGCTACAAGTTTCAAGTTGAAAGCCGCGAGCTACAAGCCGTGTAGGTCGGCCCTTTAGGGCGACAAGTTTTGAGATTCGAGCCGCGAGCTTCGAACCGTGTAGGTCGACCCTTTAGGGCGACAATTATTAATTAGACATCGTGCATGATGCGAGATTTGTCGGACTAAAGTCCGACCTACATTTAAGCTACAAGTTTCAAGTTGAAAGCCGCGAGCTACAAGCCGTGTAGGTCGGCCCTTTAGGGCGACAAGTTTTGAGATTCGAGCCGCGAGCTTCGAACCGTGTAGGTCGACCCTTTAGGGCGACAATTATTAATTAGACATCGTGCATGATGCGAGATCTGTCGGACTAAAGTCCGACCTACATTGTCGGGCTAAAGCCGCGACCTACATTCCTACATTGCCGGGCTGAAGCCACGACCTACATTCCTACATTGTCGGGCTAAAGCCGCGACCTACATTTCTTGCAACTCGAAGCTTGTAACTGAAAGTCGATCAATTATGGCTGACGACAATCAACCTAACGGCATCTAATTTTACACGGGCTTGTTTTAAATGCTCATGCAATGCTGTTTTTTGCTGAATCAAAGATTCCAGCTCTATCGGTCGAATACTTGGGTTAACAGCTTTAAGTGCGGTTAATCGCTCAATTTCATCGCCTAATTCTTCGTCTACTTTAGCAATTGACTGAGCGATTAAATTATCCCGCTCAACATTAGCTTTAGTTTCAGCCTGCCCTATCAGTTCGTGAATCTGCGGTTGTAACGCAGTCGCTAACTGAGAAGCAACTTGCTTATTAACCGGTTTAAGCTGTTTGTTTAAACCATCAAACGTTACTTTTGCCGCTAAATCATTCCCCGCTTTATCTAATAAAATACGCACCGGTGTCGGCGGTAAAAAGCGACCGGGCTGCAATTGTTTTGGCGCACTGGTTTCAACCACAAAAATTAACTCAACCAAATAGGTGCCTTCTGGCAAAGCTTTGTTGTTTAAAATGCTAACCGCGTTATTGCCCATTTCGCCGGCGTTGATCATCTCAAAACAGCCTTGCACCATAGGGTGATCCCAACTGATAAAACGCACATCTTCACGGGATAACGCTGTTTCGCGGTCAAAACTAATGGTCATGCCCTCATCCCCTAATTCAGGGAAATGCGGTTCAAGCATATGTTCGGTTGGGTTTATCGCAATACACTGCTCACCCTTATCATCTTGCGAAACCCCATACACATCAAAAGTTTGAAGCATAAAAGCAACCAACTGAGTATCATCATCCATCGCTTCAATATCTTCAGCGATGCGCTCGCCATCAAAACCTTTTGAATTTAACTCAAGTAAGATATCACGCCCTTCTTCTAACTGAAGATTGATTTGTTCAATTTCAGCTTTTGCGCGTTCAATTAAAGGCTTGATCTGGGTTTCATCAAATTGGTTACTGGCCAAAGCCGTTAATAAAGCATCGTTTTGTTGCTCGAATACTTTAACCCCAGCCGGACAGGTTTCTGCATAGGCATTAATCCCTTTGTGCTGCCAGTTAAACAAAGTTTCAGCGGCCGAGTCGGCAAAATACGGAATGTTAATTTGAATATCATTACGCTGACCAATACGGTCTAAACGACCAATTCGCTGTTCTAACAAATCTGGGTTAAGTGGGATATCGAATAAAACAAGTTGACGGGCAAACTGAAAGTTACGACCTTCCGAACCAATTTCAGAACAGATCAACAACTGACATCCTTCATCCTGATCAGCAAACCAAGCGGCCGCTCGGTCACGTTCAACTATCGTCATACCTTCGTGAAAAACTGCAGCATTTAAACCAAATTTAACACGCACCGCTTGCTCAAGCGTCAACGCAGTAGAGGCCCGCGCACAAATAATTAAAAACTTGTCTTGTTTGTTTTCTTTAATTAACTCAGCTAACCAATCGATACGCGGATCAATTCGCCACCATTCAATATCGCCGCTAATTGCATTTTGATACAAAAACTCAGGCGTTAATAATGGCGCAACCGCTTTTGCTGAATAATCTTCCGGGTGGCGTTTTAACCACCAATCTGCTGCAGCCCGATATTCAGAAGGTAGTTCTAATTCAGTAGGCAATACACAACGTTTCGGAAAGCCTTTGACGGAAGCTCGCGTATTTCTGAACAACACACGGCCTGTGCCATGTCTGTCGATTAAACTGCGGATAATTTTATGCCTAGCCTGCTGCGCAACCGTTTTATCTGCATCATTGATTGACAACACAGAGGCTTCAAAACCTTCACCCTGCTCTTGCTCGCCTAAAGACTTGAGTTTTTCTAAACCGTCGGCGTCAATTTTTTCATCACTGTTTAATAATTTAGCTAAATCAGCAACTGCTTTATAACCCGCCTCTTCTTTAACAAAAGTCGCATAATCATAAAAACGCTCAGGATCTAACAAACGTAAGCGCGCAAAATGGCTTTGATGCCCCAACTGATCCGGCGTTGCTGTTAACAACAACAAACCTGCACAAATTTTAGCAAGCTTTTCCACCGCGCTATATTGTGGACTAACGGCCTCTTCGCTCCAGTCTAAGTGGTGCGCTTCGTCAACAACCACCAGATCCCAACTGGCCTGACAAGCTTGCTCTAAACGTTTATCCGATTCAGATAAAATGGTTAATGGCGCAATGATAAGCTGTTCTGTTTCAAAAGGATTTTCTTCTGACTCATCATATTCGCCACATCTTTCTTCATCAAAAATCGCGAACTTAAGATTAAAACGGCGCAGCATTTCAACAAGCCACTGATACTGCAAAGACTCAGGTAATAAAATCAGCACCCGAGATGCACGCCCAGTTAATAACTGCTGATGAATAATCATGCCAGCTTCAATGGTTTTACCTAAACCCACTTCGTCAGATAGCAAAATACGGGGGGCCACCCGGCTACCCGCCTCTTTGGCAATGTGTAATTGGTGCGGAATTAACGCTGTACGCGCACCGGCTAAACCAACGAGCGGATGGGTTTGATATTTATGCTGCATGCATCTAGCGTCGTAGCGTAATGTATACCAGTCATTTCTATCAATTTGCGCGGTGAATAATCTGTCTTGTGGTTTATTAAATTTGATATGATGATTAATTCGGGTTTCTAATAACTGCGCTTTTTCACCATTATCCGAGCGCTCGCCTATGTAAATATTTAAACCATCTTCGGCCATAACCTGATGGACATTTAGCGTCCACCCTTCAGCACTTTCCACTGAATCTCCGGGGTTAAAACTGACTCGCGTTAAAGGTGCGCTGCCTGCTACGTATTCTCGTTGGTCGCCTGTGGCAGGAAATAACATTGAAATTCGACGGCCGTTGATGGCAACAATAGTACCTAAACCTAAATCAGACTCTGAATCACTAATCCAGCGTTGTCCAAGTGCAAAATCACTCATGGTTGTTCATTACTCCTCTTTGAAGGCGGCGTATATTACCCAAAGCGCTGGTTGCTTTCACGGATAATTTCAAAGTATTGAAGATAAATGGTGAAGTTACAAGCTTCTAGCTGTAAGTTTCGAGCTGCGAGTTGTGTAGGTCGGCCCTTTAGGGCGACAATTATTAATTCGACATTGTGCATAATGCAAGATTTGTCGGGCTGAAGCCGCGACCTACATTTTAGCTACGAGCCGCGAGCTTCGAGCTTCGAGCTGTGTAGGTCGTTCCTTTAGGACGACAATTATTAATTCGACATCGTGCATAATGCGAGATTTGTCGGGCTGAAGCCGCGACCTACATTTAAGCTTCGAGCTTCGAGCTTCGAGCTGTGTAGGTCGTTCCTTTAGGGCGACAATTTGTAGGTCGGCCCTTTAGGGCGACAATTATTAATTCGACATCGTGCATAATGCAAGATTTGTCGGGCTGAAGCCTTAGGGATCCCCACAATTAAGGTGACATCTCGTTTCCATAATGAGTAACTCAAAAGCTTCTTGGAGCATCGAATTTGTTATAGCAAAACTTGAATTCAGCAATATTCTTTTGGCCAGATAGCAATATGATAAGACACGCCTTCGCTTTTCGGTATTGGCCTGAAAGTGTCGGTGATAACCTTGCAATTCTGCAGCTTTTCCAATGACGTATAGTTGCCACTGAGCCAGCAAAGCGATGAGTAGCAATGCCTGTAAACGCTCGATAGATTGGCTTCTAGAGCGCCTTAAGCCCAGCCCATAATATTCGTTTTTAGTGTCTCTAAAAGCTTCTTCTATTGTCATTCTACGCTTGTAAATATTAACCAGAGCAAGAGCAGAAAACTCATCTTCAGGTAGATTACTGACCAGAAACCAGGGCTCACTGTTACCTTTTGAATATTTTTTATAGCTGTTGCAGTTAGGTCGTTTCGTGGGTTTTTTGTGTTTCTTTGGTGGGGGTGATGTTTTATACAAGACGCCTCTGCAAGACCACTTGTGTTGTTTTGATAAGACTAAACCTTTTAAGGCCGTGGGTTTTGTTTTGGCCTGTGAGTGATAGGCATCCACCAATGTCCATTCTGAGTTATCGTCTGTTTTACATTTTACAGTGCCACGAGTACGTGCAAGCCAATACCAATTTAATTTATCAATTGCTTTGAACCATGGCACTTTAAATCCAGCGTCTGTAACAATCACAGGACAACACTCATCGGGCAGAATCTGCTTTAAATTCTGAAGAAACTTGACATGAATTTTATGGTTATTCATAGCGCCTTCAGCGTGTACCTCTTCATAGATGGTAAAAGCTCGACCATCAAATGCGACCGAAGCTCGAAGTAGTACAAAGCTTTGGTCGTAAACACTTGACCAGTCAACAATAATGGGCAAAGCATCCTCAATTCCACCCGTTAAATAAGCGGTCAGAGTCTTATAAAATTGCGTGCGGTTTTGTTGTAATTTCTCATTTTTAAGTAATCTATCAACACGTTTGATGCAATGTTTTTCTGTAGTGGAAGGGCTTTGCTCACCAAGTGTTCTGCCAATCGCGGTTAGGCTTAACTTCGCACCATGTTGAACACAAGAAACGGTATCGGAGAGTGCCTTTTTAATTCGTTTATCCAGTGCTATTGAATTTTCTGAAAGCAAGTTTGATAATAACAATTTGATGCCCCTTGTTGTAACTTGTTTTTGGCGAAATTAGTTTAACCAATAAGTGGGCATCTTTTCAAAATTTGTGGGGAGCCTTAAGGCTGAAGCCGCGACCTACATTTAAGCTTCGAGTTTCAAGCTTCGAGCTGTGTAGGTCGTTCCTTTAGGGCGACAATTATTAATTCGACATTGTGCACAATGTGAGATTTGTCGGGCTGAAGCCGCGACCTACATTTTAGCTGCAAGTTTCAAGTTTCAAGTTTCAAGTTTCAAGTTTCGAGCCGCGAGCTTCGAGCTGTGTAGGTCGGCCCTTTAGGGCGACAATTATTAATTCGACATTGTGCACAATGCGAGATTTGTCGGGCTGAAGCCGCGACATTGTTTAGCTCGACATTTGTGCGTTCTGCTTTGACGGACTAAAGTCCGACCTACATTGTCGGGCTGAAGCCGCGACCTACACTTCTTGCAACTTGCAACTTGCAACTTTTATCTTGCAACTCGTAGCTCGTAGCTCGTAGCTCGCATCTCAAAACACAAAACTTAAATAAAAAACTTGCTCATTTTGCGTTTTCACCCGATAGTAAAAATAAGCGTATAGGATAAACGCGATAATCTAACTATTCAGGGGGCCAGATGACCGAGAAAATGACTAAGATTTATATACTCGACACCAACATCCTGCTACACGAACCATTCGCTTTTTTGAACTTTCAAGAACACGACGTATTCATCCCAATGACGGTATTAGAAGAACTCGATGCCATCAAAGACCGTAAAAAAGACGTCAGTCGAGATGCACGAATTGCGATTCGGGCACTAGAAGATTCATTAAAAGATGCCACACCAGAGGAGATTGCCGACGGTGTCAGCATGAAGAGATATTCAACTGAACATGGCTCAACCGGAAAACTAGCCATTTACCCTGATCACCTGCTCACCCAAGACAGAGTCACTTTACCTGGCCCTGAAAATGACAACCGAATTATTAATGCAGCATTGCACCTGCAACAAGACAAAGCACCCAGAACCGTCATACTGGTTACCAAAGACATCAATATGCGCCTCAAAGCAAAAGGCGCTGGTATGGAACGCGTTGAAGACTATCGCACCGACCAATTAATTTCCGACATAAAATACTTAAGCACAGGCTATGCCGAAATAAAAGGTGATTTCTGGTCACAAATCACCAACTGCGAAAGTGAAACAGAAGGTAGAGATGCCATTCACACCGTTGAACGATCAGTGCTACCCAAAACCGTATTCATCAACCAATATATATTTGACGAAGCACATTCATTTGCCGGTAAAGTTATAGAGCACAATGACGAAACGGTAAAACTTAAAGATCTCGGCTTCGACCGCATGATGGGCCGCCATGCTTGGGGCATTTCCCCCAAAAACTTTCATCAAGCGATGGCCATGGATGCACTGCTCGACACCCATATTGATTTAGTGTTACTAACCGGCCCAGCTGGAAGCGGTAAAACCTTACTGGCTCTAGCCGCTGCGCTTGAAATGGTCGTTGAGCAAGGCATTTACGAAAAAATTATAGTCACCCGAAACACACCAGAAATTGCCGAATCTATTGGCTTTTTACCCGGTACAGAAGAAGAAAAGATGGCCCCTTGGTTGGGTGCGATTAATGACTCGCTGGATTTTTTACATCGCCATGATGAATGCCGCGAAAGTAGCATGCGTTATATTATGGAAAAAGCCAACATACAGTTTAAATCAGTCAACTTTATGCGCGGGCGTAGTATTCAAAAGTCCATTGTGATTTTGGATGAATGCCAGAATATGACCTCTTCGCAACTCAAAACCATAATAACTCGGGCTGGTGAAGGTACTAAACTTATTTGCTGCGGCAACCTGGCGCAAATCGACAGCAATTATTTATCACCATTAACTTCAGGTTTAACCTATATTGTCGAATGTTTTAAAGATTTTGAGGGGAGCGCCACGGTCCATATTGCAGGTGTGATGCGGTCAAGATTAGCGTCATTTGCAGAGAAAAATTTGTAGTTTTATTAAGCTGCGAGTCACGAGCTGTGTAGGTCGTCCCTTTAGGGCGACGATTATTAATTCGGCAGTTGCGAATTATGCTTTGTCGGCGTAAACACCGACCTACATTGTCGGGCTAAAGCCGCGACCTACATTTTAGTTTTAAGCTGCGAGTCACGAGCTACGAGTTGCGAGCTGTGTAGGTCGTCCCTTTAAGGGCGACGAGTTTAATTCCGCAGTAGTGTATCCTTCATTGTTGGCCTAAAGACCAACCTACACTTTGTCGGCGTAAACACCGACCTACATTGTCGGGCTAAAGCCGCAACCTACATTTTAGTTTTAAGCTACGAGTCACGAGCTTCGAGCTGTGTAGGTCGTCCCTTTAGGGCGACGATTATTAATTCGGCAATTGCGAATTTTTCTTTTTTATTTCTTCCATTCGCTTTTCTGCTGAAACAAGTACTTTACGTTTGTCATCATCCGACATAAAAATCCAATCTGTTCTTTCGTCTCGTGTCCGTCCGCATCCTTCACAAACATTTTGATCATTCAACACACAGTAACCAATACAAGGATTTGCCACATGCTGACCCCACAAATCTTTATCTGTCACAAAAAACTCCGCGAATCAATTTAGAAAAATGTAAGACAATACACTACACTATAAAGACATTTCCAGATTATACTAATCAAGTCAGCAAATTAAATGCAGGTTCCAGTGAAACTGACTGAGCTTTAAATAGAAATTAGGATTAAATAATATGGTCATCAACAAACCAGAAGCGCTAGAACGTTTAGCAGGAAATGAACAACTTTTTGTGATGTTGGTTAAAAAATTTGCAAACCAATATGAAAACGCAGCCAGTGAACTTGAAACATTGCTCAAAGAAAACAATCTTAAAGATGCGGCAGTAATGGCGCATTCAATTAAAGGTGCGGCCGGAAATTTGAGTATGAACAATCTTTACGAAGAAGCAAAAGTTCTAGAAGCAGAGCTCAGAAATGGCGAATATAAAGCAGAATCCTTTGCAAAGTTTTCTACCGCTTTAAACGATGTTATTCACGAATCAAAATCTTGGTAAATAAAACAACTTAATGACGAATGCAATTGATAATCAGCAAAGTGTACTCATTGTTGATGACCAAAATATTAACACATTGGTATTAGAAAATGCACTATCCCCCCTTTACACAGTCTATACTGCAAATGGTGGGCAAGCCGCTTTAAATATTTTACATTCTCAAACGTCTATCGACCTAGTCTTGCTAGATATTCAAATGCCCGATCTAGATGGATATCAGGTACTACTAGACATCAGACAAAATGACGCAACAAAAAATATTCCAGTGATATTCATCTCTGCTAAAGATGCAGCAGAAGACGAAGCCAAAGGACTGGAGTTCGGGGCAATGGATTATATCACCAAGCCATTCAACATAACGGTTGTCAAAGCAAGAGTTAGAAACCAACTTTCGTTAAAAAAGAAATCAGATTTACTTGAAAAGCTCGCCAACATTGACGGTTTAACAGAAGTTCCGAACCGCAGACGTTATGATGAAAAATTAGATTTAGAATGGCGGCGTTGCGCACGCTCTTCTAGCCCACTGTCAATGATAATGCTGGATATAGACGCCTTTAAACCGTTTAATGACAATTATGGACACAGTGCGGGTGACGAAATTCTAAAACAAGTTGCCTCAACACTCAGTAAAAAAATAAGAAGAAGTGGAGACGAAGCTTTTCGCTATGGCGGCGAAGAATTTGTAATTTTACTACCCGAAACCAGTTTTGAATCATCAATCCGAGTGGCAGAAATGATGCGTGAAGCAATCGAAGCATTAGACATACCGCACGAGTATAGCCCGGTAGAAAAACACATCACGGTCAGTCTAGGGGTATCTTCAATCGTCCCCGTTGCAACCATGTCCGCCAAGACATTACAAGAATTTACTGATCTACAGCTTTACAAAGCCAAAAATGCAGGACGAAACCAAGTGCAAGGCGAACTCCTGCAAGTATAAATTTATCTGAACTGACTTAAACCGTATCGAAAAATATTTCGATATGCTCACATGTTTTGTCAATTTCAGATGTATCCACCGGTGCAATAAAAATAGTGTCATCACCAGCAATCGTGCCTAAAACACCATGCGATTTATTTAATGAATCTAACATACGCGCAATTAACTGCGCTGCGCCAGGTGTGGTTCTGACTATAATCATTGCCTGATTATGACTTACATCTAAAACCAACTGTTTTAAAGGACTTTCAGCTGTCGGCAGCCCTAACTCAGGCGGCAAACAATAAACCATCTCCTGCTTTGCGTTGCGCGTCCTTACAGCGCCAAAACGACTTAATAAGCGCGAGACCTTAGATTGGCTGATGCTATCAAATCCCTCATCTTTCAACGCCTCGACAATATCAGCCTGAGATGAAAACGTCTGCTCGTTTAACAGCGTTTTAAAAACCTTTAATAACTTGTCTTGTTTATCATTATTGTTCAAAAAAATACCTATGTTTTAGTTTTAAGCCGCGAGCTTCGAGCTTTAAGCTACGAGCTGTGTAGGTCGTCCCTTTAGGGCGACGAATTTCAAGCTGCGAGCTTCGAGCTTTAAGCTACGAGCTGTGTAGGTCGTCCCTTTAGGGCGACAATCTCAATTCAATAATTGTGCAATATGCCTTTGTCGGCGTAAACACCGACCTACATTGTCGGGCTGAAGCCACGACCTACATTTTAGCTTCGAGTTGCGAGTTTCAAGCTGCGAGCTTCGAGCTTCGAGCTGTGTAGGTCGTCCCTTTAGGGCGACAATCTCAATTCAATAATTGTGCGATATGCTTTGTCGGCGTAAACACCGACCTACATTGTCGGGCTAAAGCCACGACCTACATTGTCGGGCTAAAGCCGCGACCTACATTGTCGGGCTGAAGCCACGACCTACAGTTTACAAAATGCCCGTTATGGTAAAAATTGCGATAATGCTTAATAAAAACAAAAATGCACGTTTCGCCAATTTTAACAACACACACGGCTCTGTTAAATAATCATGTTCTGGGCAACTCACATCTTCAGCTTTATCTGCAATATCCGTAATATAAGTACGGGCGTCTAAATCGCAGCGCGTTAAACCATTTAACCAAGTGGGTAACGCCCTTGAAAAATGACCAACAAACAAAAACGCAAAACCGGTAATCCGCGCCGGCAGCCACACTAAAATTGCCAATAGCCTATTACTGGGCCGAGCCAACCAACGTAAATTATCTTTCTGTAAACTCTGTTTCGCCAAATTTCGGCTAAAAACGTAAAACACAGCGCCCGCCGCACCTAACACAACAAACCAAAAAATAACCGCAAAATAATGCCTAAAATTAATCCAAACTAAAGTTTGCCCCAAGGTTTCCTTTGAACCCTTATTAAACTTCTGGCCAAGTTTTTCACCATATAAATAGCAAGCTTCCTGATCGCCCCGACAAGCCGCTTCTAAATACTGTTTATAACAAACGCGATGCTGCGGACAGCCATAACATAAAAACAAAATAAAAATAGAAAACAGCAACCCCAGCACCCCCGTGCCTAAAAGTAACTGCACAACAGCAACAGACACCGCTGGGATAGCCAGCCAAATAAGCAGAAAAACTTCAGCGCTGACAGATTCAGATTTCTTCAAAACCGACTGCACTTTATCCTGATACCAATTGAAATAATGACGATAGTGAAACGTTTCAGTCACCTGAACTAAACGCTCCAGAAGCACCACAACGATTAAGCTAAGCAATGTCATTGTTTTTCCTTATCCAATAAATTAAAAAAGTAATCCCAGTTAAAAGCCGGTCCAGGATCGGTTTTTCTACCCGGCGCAATATCACAATGTCCCACAATATTATCATTTAAAATCAGCGGATACTGGCATTGGATCTGCCTCACCACTTTTGCCAACTGCTGATACTGGATAGCTTCATACTCAATATTATCCGCACCTTCCAGCTCGATGCCAATAGAAAAATCATTACAATTATCCAATCCCTTAAAACAAGAGACACCCGCGTGCCATGCTCTTTTATCAAAAGGAACAAACTGAACCACCTCACCTGTTCTACGTATTAAAACATGCGCCGAGACCCTAAGGCCAGACAACGCATTAAACGAGGCATCTGCATCACAATCTAAACAGCCTAAAAACAGATCGTCAATATATTTTAAGCCAAACTGCTCTGCGGGCAGTGAAATGCAATGAATAACCAACAAATTGATATTGTTAACATTTGGTCGATCATTAAAATGCGGAGAAGCTTTAAAAACAGCATCAGGTAAAATATGATGATTATTAATTTTAGAATACGCCGGAGTTTTCATAGTGGACCCAGATTATAGTCAAAAAACAGGTAAAATAATGAGTTATGCAGCATGGATAATTGCATTTTTTCTACTTACCTACTTTTTTGAAGGATATTTAAACAAAAAAGAAAACCCAAATCAAAACCCCGAAAGCTACTATACAAACCAAGGGGCAATCGAAGTTAAACTAGAAAGAAATCAACACGGTCACTATGTTACCAATGGCAAAATTAATCAACAAATCGTCACCTTTTTATTAGACACAGGGGCAACCAATGTATCGGTACCGGAAAACATAGCGAAAAGACTTAACCTGCCGTACGGCCCATCACAAAGAGTGGGAACAGCTAATGGCAGCATAAATGTATACCAAACCCGAATCGACGTATTAGAAATCGGTGACATAAAATTAAGAAACGTAGCCGCCAACATCAACCCGTACATGCAAGGTGAACAAATATTACTAGGCATGAGCGTATTAAAAAGAATAGAATTTACACAACGCGGCAGCACCCTAACGCTAAAACAATATTAAAAATTGCGTTATACTGGGAGCTGCGAGCTTTGAGCTTTGAGCTGCGAGCTTTGAGTTTCAAGTTTCAAGCAACAAATTATTGTAGGTCGCGGCTTTAGCCCGACAAATTTCGCAATATGCACGATGTCGCCCTAAAGGGACGACCTACACGACTCGAAGCTTAAAGCTAAAATGTAGGTCGCGGCTTCAGCCCGACAAATTTCGCAATATGCACGATGTCGCCCTAAAGGGACGACCTACACGGCTCGAAGCTCGCGACTCAAAGCTTAAAACTAAAATGTAGGTCGCGGCTTTAGCCCGACGTGTAGGTCGGTGTTTACGCCGACAATTTTGATATTTACGCTAAATGTCGCCCTAAAGGAACGACCTACACAGCTCGAAGCTCGCGACTCGAAGCTTAAAACTAAAATGTAGGTCGCGGCTTTAGCCCGACGTGTAGGTCGGTGTTTACGCCGACAATTTTGATATTTACGCTAAATGTCGCCCTAAAGGGACGACCTACACGACTCGAAGCTGACAACTAAAATAAGGAAATACTATGCGAAAGCCAAGAATAGGCATCAAATTCGCCTTAACAATCATCACGTTCAGTATCTTTTTTACCCTATTCATCCTCAACCCAAAAGCCCATGCTGACCCCCGTTCACTACTGCTGGCCGAGGTCTATTCACCGGAAATAGACATCACAGACTATTACGTCAGTGAAAAATTTGACGGTATACGCGCCTACTGGGATGGCGAAAAACTATGGACCCGAAATGGCAATTCCATAAACGCACCCAAAAGCTTCACACAAGGATTCCCAAACATACCACTAGACGGCGAACTTTGGTTAAAACGTAATGCATTTGCCCAAACACTATCCATAATAAAAACCGGTACAGAGCAAAACTGGGCAAAAATAAGCTACCAAGTATTTGATCTCCCCTCAGAACAAGGCACATTTAACCAACGCCTAATCAAAATGCGAACACTAGAACAACAAACAAACGCCCCACAACTCAAATGGGTAAAACAATTTAAAGTACCCTCACATGCAGAGCTTAAAAAAACACTCGAAGAATACATAGCACAAGGCGCAGAAGGACTGATGCTGCATCACCAAAATTCTTACTACCAAGGCAAACGCAGCAGTGATTTATTAAAAGTAAAAAAATACCTAGATGCCGACGCCACCGTCATCGCCTATCAAGCCGGAAAAGGCAAATTTAAAGGACAAATGGGCGCATTAATAGTTAAAACCCCAAAAGGTCAAACCTTTAAAATCGGCACAGGTTTTACCAACCAAGAAAGAGCAAACCCACCGCCAATCGGCAGTTTAATCAGCTACAAATACCTAGGCTTCACCAAAAACGGACTACCGCGCTTTGCGGTATTTTTAAAAGTTAAAGAGGAAGATTAACAAATAATGGAATATCCAAACATACAACACCACGGCGCGGTCGATGGTGTAACCGGCTCATGCCACAGATTATGCGTCAGCGAACAACAACATATACTCATCGATTGTGGACTGTTTCAAGGCGCAGAAACATCCGGCAAAGCCAACCAGTTAATACCTGAAATCGATTTTCCAACAGAACACATTAAAGGCCTCATCGTCACCCACTGCCACATAGATCACGTGGGCAGAATCCCCTGGCTGATAGCCGCAGGTTTCACCGGCCCCATCTACTGCACACCCGCGACAGCACAACTACTGCCACTCGTATTAGAAGATGCGATAAAAATT
The DNA here is from genome assembly GCF_007289895.1 of Catenovulum sediminis. Lineage (GTDB taxonomy): Bacteria > Pseudomonadota > Gammaproteobacteria > Enterobacterales > Alteromonadaceae > Catenovulum > Catenovulum sediminis. The sequence goes on from NZ_CP041660.1 coordinate 610,549, forward strand.
GGCATCACCAAGAAAAAACCCTTTATCGAAGCACTGCTAAAACGCATCAAGTCACAAATCAACGCTAAACCCTATAAACGCTGGTTTAATGCCAGTGGTGTACAAAACGTAAAAATAAAATTTCAACCTGCCGGACACATATTAGGATCGGCCTATGTAGAAATTGAACACCAGCCAACTGCGCACAAATACGTATTTTCCGGCGACTTAGGCGCGCCGCACACACCCCTGCTACCCGCACCACGCTCGCCTTACCGAGCAGACACCTTAGTCATAGAAAGCACCTACGGCGACAAAAAACACACAGGGCGAAGACAAAGACGCAAACAACTGCAGCAGGTAATTGAAAAATGCCTGCAAGATCGCGGCGCAGTTTTAATCCCCGCCTTTAGTATTGGCCGGACACAAGAATTGTTATACGAAATAGAAGACATTATTTCACGCAGCAAAAACAACGGCCTAACCAACCGAAACATCTGGCATTCAATGCAAGTGATACTCGACTCACCACTTGCGGCAAAATTTACCGAACACTACAAGTCATTATCAAAATTATGGGATGCAGAAGCCCAGCAAAAAATAGTCCGCCATCGCCACCCACTAGACTTTGATGATTTGTACACCATAGACTCACACGAAGAACATCTAAACGCGATAAATTACATACAAAAAACAGCAACACCATGCATTATCATCGCAGCCAGCGGCATGTGCAGCGGCGGGCGCATATGCAACTACCTAAAAGCCCTGCTACCCGATAAAAGAACCGACGTATTATTTGTTGGATATCAAGCAAAAGGCACACCCGGACGCGACATACAAAAATACGGCCCTAAAGGCGGATATGTTGTGATAGATGGAGAAAAAATTGACATCAAAGCCGGCGTACACACTCTAAGCGGTTACAGCGCACATGCAGATCAAAAAGATCTGCTCAATTTTGTTAAACGCATGCGTATAAAACCTAAACATATCAAAATAGTACACGGCGACGATGACGCAAAATTAGCATTAAAAAAGGAATATGAAAGAATACTCCCCGAAGCAAAAATAGAAATAGCAAGCAGCGAGAGTGGGTCGTCCCTTTAGGGCGACAATTGCGCATAATGCGGGGTTTGTCGGGCTAAAGCCGCGACCTACATTTTAGCTACGAGCAGTGTAGGTCTGCCCTTTAGGGCGACAATTGCGCATAATGCGAGATTTGTCGGGCTAAAGCCGCGACCTACATTTAAGCTACGAGCAGTGTAGGTCTGCCCTTTAGGGCGACAATTGTGCATAATGCAAGATTTGTCGGGCTAAAGCCGCGACCTACAGGGCGACAAATTTCAATCTACCCACTCACCCTTAAACTTAAATCAATGGCACGCACATGCTTTGTCAATGCGCCGCTTGATATAAAATCGACACCATCTTGTGCATAATCAACAATGGTATCAATGGTAATATCACCCGACACCTCAATTTTCGCGGTATTGGCATGTGCCTTATTAACAGCAACGGCCGACTGAATCTCAGCAGGCGAATAATTATCTAACATAACAATATCGGCACCCGCGTCCAACGCTTGTTTCAGCTCATCATTGTTTTCAACTTCCACTTCAACTTTTTTACCCGGCGCAATCTTATGTGCTTGCGTCACAGCGTTGGCAATCGACCCGGCCGCCATAATATGATTTTCTTTAATTAAAAAAGCATCATACAAACCCACTCTGTGGTTGACCCCACCGCCACAAGCAACCGCGTACTTTTGTGCCACACGCAAACAAGGGATCGTTTTACGGGTATCCAACAAACGCGTATTGGTATGCGCAATTTTATCCGCATAAATTGAAGTAGCAGTCGCAGTTGCGGATAAAGTTTGAATAAAATTAAGTGCAGTACGCTCACCGGTTAAAATCGCACGTGCAGGGCCATGCAAAGTACAAATTAACTGATTTTCTGACAATCGGTCACCATCCTGACAATGCCAATTAATATCAACTGTCGCGCCCAACTGCTTAAAAGTTTCATCAGCCCAGCCTTTACCACAAAACACAGCTTCCTCGCGGCAAATCACATTAGCCGAAATCACCTGCTCGGCAGGAATCAACTGTGCAGTAATATCATTGTTCGCATCGTCTCCGTTTAAATCTTCAAACAAAGCCTGAGCAACAATTTTTTGAGTATTTTGTAAAAGCTGAGAATCCATAAACACGCCGGTAAGGTAGAGAAATTGGGGAATGGATTATAAAGGGGCAAGCTATAAGCTGCAAGTTTTGAGATTCGAGCTACGAGCTTTAAGCCGCGAGCTACGAGCTGTGTAGGTCGGCCCTTTAGGGCGACAAATTTAATTCGACATCGTGCATATTGCGAAATTTGTCGGGCTAAAGCCGCGACCTACATTTTAGTTTTGAGCTTCGAGCTACGAGCCGCGAGCTACAAGCCGTGTAGGTCGGCCCTTTAGGGCGACAAATTTAATTCCGCAATTGTGTATCCTTCATTGTTGGCCTAAAGACCAACCTACACTTTGTCGGCATAAATACCGACCTACATGTCGTGCTAAAGCCGCGACCTACATTTTAGTGTTGAGCTTCGAGCTTTAAGCCGCGAGCTACGAGCCGTGTAGGTCGTCCCTTTAGGGCGACGAGTTTAATTCGACATCGTGCATATTGCGAAATTGTCGGGCTGAAGCCGCGACCTACATTGGTACGCTCGTAGCTATTTTGCAACAATTCCGCGCTTACGCAATTTATAAATAAATGATAGCATTAGCCGGATAAAACGAATCAGTAAAACAAGGAATAAAAGCGCATGTTTTTACCAGTAATTATGGCGGGCGGTTCTGGCTCGCGATTGTGGCCATTGTCACGCTCTGCATACCCTAAACAATATCTGCCATTAACCAGCGACAGCACTATGTTACAAGAAACTGTGCTACGCTTAAAAGGCGCTCAACACAGAGCACCTATGGTTATCTGTAACGAAGATAGCCGATTTATGGTTGCAGAACAATTACGTGCAATCAACGCATTACAAAGCCCGGTTATCTTAGAACCGGTCGGACGTAACACAGCACCCGCTATCGCATTAGCTGCACTACAAGCAGTTGCCGACGGAGATGATCCACTATTATTAGTATTGGCGGCCGATCACGTCATCAAAAACCAACAAGCATTTATCAATGCAATTGCACAAGCTGAAAAACTAGCAGAACAAAATGCAATGGTGACATTTGGAATCGTACCAACACACGCCGAAACCGGATACGGATACATCAAACGTGGCGCAAGCCAAGATGATGCCTACAAAGTAGATGCATTTGTCGAAAAACCAAATTTAGAAACCGCAACAGAATACCTAAACAGCGGCGAATACTACTGGAACAGCGGCATGTTTATGTTTAAAGCCAGCCGCTATTTAAGTGAACTCGAAAAATATCAGCCAGAAATACTCGCGGCCTGTAAAAAAGCGATTGGCAATACATCGGCCGATTTAGACTTTGTGCGCGTCGACAAAGCCGCATTTGAAGCCTGCCCAGACGACTCAATAGACTACGCTGTAATGGAAAAAACAGATTCAGCCGTAGTTGTACCATTAGATGCTGGTTGGAACGATGTTGGCTCATGGTCAGCATTATGGGAAGTCAACGACAAAGACGAAAACGGCAATGCAGTTCGTGGCGACTTTATCGGCGAAAACAGCAAAAATTGTTTAGTTTATGGTTCAGTTGAAGGCCGATTAGTGGCAACCGTAGGCGTTGAAGACCTGGTAATAGTCGATACCAAAGATGCCGTCATGGTCGCGCACAAAGACAAAGTGCAAGATGTCAAAACCATCGTAAACAAACTAAAAGCCGAAGGCCGCAGCGAATCTAAATTCCACCGCGAAGTTTATCGCCCATGGGGTAAATACGACTCAATCGACAACGGCGCGCGATATCAGGTAAAACGCATCACAGTAAAACCGGGTGCAAAATTATCGGTACAAATGCACCACCACAGAGCCGAACACTGGATAGTGGTATCCGGCACAGCCAAAGTAACCAACGGCGATAAAGAATTATTATTAACAGAAAATCAATCAACCTATATACCGGTCGGCGTGATACATGCATTAGAAAACCCAGGAAAAGTGCCATTAGAATTGATAGAAGTTCAATCCGGCTCATACCTAGGCGAAGACGATATCGTCCGATTTGAAGACAGATACGGCCGAGTGTAGGTCGCGGCTTCAGCCCCACATGTAGGTCGCGGCTTCAGCCCGACATGTGGGTCGGTGTTTACGCCGACAAATCTTGCAATATGCACAATTATCGAATTAAAACCGTCGCCCTAAAGGGACGACCTACACGACCGGTATTAAATTGAAATTTGTCGCCCTAAAGGGACGACCTACACGACCGGCATTAAATTGAAATTTGTCGCCCTAAAGGGCGACCTACACTGAATTGAAAATTTACGGATAAACCAAACAATGAACAAACTAACATGTTTTAAAGCCTACGACATTCGGGGCAAACTAGGTGAACAACTAAACGAAGATATCGCCTACCGCATTGGCCGGGCATACGGCGAAATACTCAAACCTAAAACTGTCGCCGTAGGCGGTGATGTTCGCGAAACCAGTGAAACATTAAAACTGGCGGTAGCCGAAGGATTAACCGACGCAGGCGTCGAAGTACTCGACATCGGCATGTCAGGCACAGAAGAAATCTACTTCGCAACCTTCCACCTAAAACTAGATGGCGGAATAGAAGTCACAGCCAGCCACAACCCAATCGACTACAACGGCATGAAACTGGTTAAATCAGGCTCACAACCCATCAGCGGCGACACAGGTTTATTCGACATACAAAAAATGGCCGAAGAAAACAACTTCCCGCCAGTCACGCAAAAAGGCAGCATCAAAACCGTCTCAATAATAGAAGACTACACAGCGCACCTACTCGGCTACATAAACCTAAATAACATCAAACCATTAAAAATAGTCGCAAACTCAGGTAACGGCGCAGCGGGCCACGTAATAGACAAAATAGAAGCCGAATTTGCCGCCAAACAAATACCCATTGAATTTATAAAAGTACACCACAACCCAGACCCAAGCTTTCCAAACGGCATCCCTAACCCACTGCTGCCCGAAAACCGCGCAGACACCGCAAACGCAGTAAAAGAACACAAAGCAGATATGGGCATAGCATGGGACGGCGACTTCGACCGCTGCTTTTTATTTGACGAAAACGGCGAATTTATCGAAGGATATTACATCGTAGGGCTACTCGCCGAAGCGTTTTTACAAAAACACCAAGGCGCAAAAATCATTCACGACCCAAGACTGGCGTGGAACACAGTAGACATCGTAAAAAAATCAGGCGGTGAACCGATTCTGTGCAAAACCGGCCATGCATTTATAAAAGAACGCATGCGCAAAGAAGACGCCATCTACGGCGGCGAAATGAGCGCCCACCACTACTTTAAAGACTTCGCCTACTGCGACAGCGGCATGATCCCATGGTTATTAGTTGCCGAACTACTATGCGTAAAAGGCCAATCATTATCTTCACTGGTAAAAGAACGCATCGCAGCCTACCCATCCTCCGGCGAAATAAACAGTAAACTGGACGATCCAAAAGCCGCCATTGAACGAGTAAAAGCCAAATACTCAAACGACGCACTGGAAATCGACTACACCGACGGCCTCACCATGGTATTTGAAAACTGGCGCCTCAACATCCGCTGCTCAAACACCGAACCGGTATTACGCTTAAATATAGAATCCAGAGCCGACATCACCCTAATGGAACAAAAAACGGAAGAAGTCCTAAGCCTAGTTAGAAAGTAGATGCGAGCTACGAGCTTCGAGCTTCGAGCTTTGAGCTGCGAGCTTCGAGCGGTGTAGGTCGTCCCTTTAGGGCGACAATGTAGGTCGTCCCTTTAGGGCGACAATGTAGGTCGTCCCTTTAGGGCGACAATGTAGGTCGTCCTTTAGGGCGACAATTTCTAGCAACGAGCTTTGAGCTTTATTTATCAATAACATGGATTTTCAGAAAGGGATTTTTTATGTATTACGAAAAACTCGCGATATGGCAGCGTAGTAAAGCTTTAACAATTGACGTTTATAGTACGCTGTCAAATTTAAGAGACTACGGATTTAAAGACCAAATAACACGCTCTATCTTGTCAGTTCCCAGCAATATAGCCGAAGGTATGGAAAGATACTCAGATATCGACAAGGCGCGTTTTCTAGTCATTGCGAAAGCCTCTATTGGCGAATTTAAAACACAGACTGACATAGGCGTAGAAATTGGTTATATTCCATTGCAAACAGGTACAGTATGGATGAACGAAGCCGAACAAATTTCAAAAATGATCGGCAGCTTTATCCACACACTCAAATCTAATTAAAGCTCGAAGCTCGTAACTTGAATCTCGAAGCTCGAAGCTAAAAAAACCTAAGGAGCCAAATATGAAAATAGCGGTAGCCGGAACAGGCTATGTAGGGATCTCAAATGCCGTATTACTTGCACAACACAACGAAGTAGTCGCACTTGATATCGTAAAAGAAAAAGTAGATTTACTAAATAACAAAAAATCGCCAATAGAAGATGAATACATCCAAGAATACCTGGCAAACAAACCGCTAAACTTCAGAGCCACATTAGATAAAGAAGAAGCCTACAAAGACGCTCAGTACGTTGTAATCGCGACACCAACAGACTACGACCCAGAAACCAACTACTTTAACACCCGCTCAGTAGAAGCCGTGATTAAAGACGTAATGAGCATCAACCCAGATGCGGTTATGATTATAAAATCAACCGTACCTGTTGGCTATACAGCCGATATAAAACAACAACTTGGTTGCGAAAACATCATATTCTCACCCGAATTTTTACGTGAAGGTAAAGCACTATACGACAACCTATACCCGTCCAGAATTGTATTAGGTGAACAATCAGAGCGTGCTAAAGTATTTGCCGACCTACTGGTACAAGGTGCAATAAAAGAAAACGTAGACGTACTATTTACAGACGTAACAGAAGCCGAAGCCATAAAATTATTTTCAAATACCTATTTAGCAATGCGTGTTGCTTACTTCAACGAACTAGACACATACGCAGAGCGCCACGGCTTAAACACACGTCAAATTATCGAAGGCGTTGGCTTAGACCCAAGAATTGGCAACCACTACAACAACCCATCGTTTGGTTACGGCGGCTACTGTCTACCAAAAGACACCAAACAGTTATTAGCAAACTACCACGACGTTCCTAACAATCTAATAGCTGCCATTGTCGATGCTAATACCACTCGAAAAGACTTTATCGCGGATTCAATCATACGAAGAAACCCGAAAAAAGTCGGCGTATACCGCTTAATCATGAAAGCCGGCTCGGATAACTTCCGCGCATCATCAATACAAGGCATCATGAAACGCATCAAAGCAAAAGGTATCGAAGTAGTAATATACGAACCGGTACTAGAAGAAGACACCTTCTTTAACTCAAAAGTAATCAAAGACTTAAATGAATTTAAAGAAATGTCAGATGTAATTGTCTCAAACCGAATGTCAGAAAGCCTGCAAGACGTAGCAGACAAAGTATACACCCGCGATTTATTCGGCAGCGATTAATGTAGGTCGCGGCTTTAGCCCGACATGTAGGTCGCGGCTTCAGCCCGACATGTAGGTTGGCCTGTAGGTCGCGGCTTTAGCCCGACAAATCTCGCAACATGCACGATTGTCGATTTAAAATTTGTCGCCCTAATCGGACGACCTACATGACCCACATAACCTTTCACTCATTTTTAAACCATAATTAACAACATCTAAATAAAGCTGTTGCTTAATAATGGCGACCAAAATCGCAGGCTCTAAATTTAAATAATCATGAACAATGGCGTTACGCATCCCTACAATTTTACGCCACACAACCAACTCATCTTGGCTGATTGCACCCAACTCACACACTTTAACAAAAACCTGATAAGTATCAGACGGAACATTTATTTTATTCAGCTTAAGCCAATGCTTACTGATACCAATACAAGACTCAACCAAAATTTGCAAAACCCGCTCAGCCGCTTTACGCTCAATACGCGTCCAACTTCTGGAATTAAGCACATTCTCTAATTCAACTAAATCTTGATGATTTTCCCGGATATGTTCCTGAATAGAACGAGCGTAAGCTTCAAGCATAATGTTTCAAATGATGTTGGTAATCAATATCCCATTTTGACATGATAATGCGCTCTGTTTCCAGTTGCTTAAAATCATCTTTACTCAGCAAAACACAATTATCCTGCACAACCGTATAAGCCAAAGGAACAGATACCTGAGTAATATCAATAACCGACAGCGAACACCCCAAAGCTTGCTGCCAATCCATAGCTAACAACTCAGGACGCAACCTACGCTCTAAAACATCATGGTGGAAGGAAGAAAATAATACAGCCAGATCATAATCACTGTTTTGATCAGCCGAATTACGCGCCCGAGAACCATAAAGCCAAAGCACATCAATATCATGATGCGCCGCTGCTAACTGCTTTATTTTATCTAATAGACACATAAAAAACCTGTGGGTCGTGGCTTTAGCCCGACATGTAGGTTGGCCTTTAGGCCAACAATCCATAAATAAACGCCAATGTCGCCCTGTAGGTCGTGGCTTTAGCCCGACAAATCTCGCAACATGCACATTGTCGCCCTAAAGGACGACCTACATTTAAGCTGCGAGCTTCGAGCAACGAGTAAACAACCTGTAGGCCGTGGCTTTAGCCCGACAAATCTCGCAACATGCACGTTGTCGATTTAAAATTGTCGCCCTAAAGGGACGACCTACATTTGAGCTGCGAGCTTCGAGCAACGAGCAACGAGCAAAATCCACACTACCGTAATTCAAAATACGCGGCACGCAACCTATCTTGATGCTTATACAAATAACTTAAACCCTTGCGGCCAAAATTATTAAAATGATTATCTAAATGATAGAAGGTACGGGCTTCACTTGCCAACCCATAAGTTAAACCATTATGCTCCTCGCCTACCAAAGTATTCACAATATAACTCCAATCGGCTCTACCGCGAATATTAATATAACGAGAATTAAAATCTTTACGTGGCCCTAAAGCCACTGTAAAACCTAAACCAATGGTTTTTTGGTACTCATCTTCATAAACAAAACCTTGCATTAAACCTTCATCTGCATTTTTAGTGGCCTTAAACTGCAAGTTAACTTCAACATCATCAAAATGGCGGCTTACTAACAAATGCAAACCTTCATCACCCGACCAAAACTTACCATACTTGGTAAAAAAGCTGGTATTTAACCAAGGTGAATAATACCGATACTTAGCCACAGAAATGGTTTTATCATTATATTGCGGTAACACCCCATAACAATCATACAAAGGTTTACTCGGGTCTTTTACACACGCCTGATCGTAACCTAACTCTTTTTCACCGGTATGATTATACTGGCCATAATAATAAAACAAGTGATGCTGGCCATTGTCACTTTGCCAACCGGCTTCAACCGCTGACAAACGGTAATCTTGCGAAAACTCACCATAATTTAGCATTAACTTAGTATTAAACGGCAATTCAAACGTTTGGTGTAACATTAAATTATGTATACCCGTTTGTTGTCGTGAGCCAGCAAAAAACTTACCGTCTCTAAAATCTTCTGTTTCACGCAATTGTTTTAAATGAAACGCCGTTGCCGTTAAACCCGGCCACAAAGGGATAGGCAATTCAAGATGGGTTGCCCAGGCAAGCGAATAATCTAACATACCCAACTCAGTGCCCACAGTGGTAACCAAATGCGGATAAAACGTAAGTTTAGGTTTAATAAAAAAGCTGCTGTCTTCTTTTAGCCAGTTAACTGAATCACCTGCGTTATTGGGCTGCTCAGCTAACTTCAAATCAGCCCCTTGCAAAAACGCACGGTAGTCATTTAAATTACCGCTCACGGCATCCACCTGAATACCGCTTTGTAAAATTTGTACGGTAAAATGCTCAACTGACTCTGGCGACATTTTACTAACAATGCTCAGCACAACTGCAAAAGTATCAATATGGTTGCCACTATACAGATTGTTTTCAACCGCTATCACTAAATGCTGCTTTTGGCTATCAGCCTGATAGCCAGCCGTACCAATTTTAAAATCGGTAAAACCACGGGCGCGCAAAGCCTGCCGAATTAATAAAAACGCATCCTGATTTGCAGTATTATTTTTTACATAATCTGGCTCTGCCACATATTTAATACGAGCTGGCTCGATATCCGCACGCGCTTGATACAAATTCGTATTTAAGCCAATGCCCCAATAGGTTTCATCAGACAAGGCATCTTCACTTGCGCCCAACATGGCTTTTGCAAAAAAACGGGTATGCCCACCCAGCCAATTTTTTGGGGTAGAAAGTTCAATACCATAATTGGTGCTAATCGCATCATGCTCTAACAACACAGCGCCCCAATCATAAGGTTGCCATTTTACCGCAGCAAAGGTGCCATCTAAACGGCCTAAACGCGATTCACTTTGCCCAACACCCACTGATGCATCAAAATTATAATCAGCAAAATAACGCGAAAGCACAACATACTTAGAATCAAAATGATTGGCAGCGCCGCCTAAATCTTGAATACCCACAGCTAATTTAAACCAGTTTTCAGGGATATACGGCAGCGCAAATTTAATATTAGCAGAAAGATCAGAGCTTTTGCTGGTTGTGTCTTCGTATGCTGCATTACGGCCAGATACTTCTAAGTTATCCCACAAGCCAGCTGCAAAGTGAAAGTTAGGGGTAGTACGATAACTGCCTAAACGCTCTGTTTGGTTAGAGTACATAAACACACCCTGCCCACCACCAAAACTATAGGCGCTTGGGGTATTAAAATAACCACCAAAACCTTGTAATGATGGGGTTACGTAAGGGCTGCTGCTTGCGTTACTGCTGGTACTAGTACTTGCGCTCTCATCCGCCCAACTATTAAAAGCAAAAGGCAGACACAAAACCGCCAGTTTAAAAACAGAAGTAGCAGATGTTAAATTACAAAGGTTATTTAAAGATAGGTATCGTACAGTCATCATTATATTCTTTAAAAATATGGGCCGCCGATAAAAGCGACGTTTTTATTTCAATGTAGGTCGTCCCTTTAGGGCGACAATTCAAAATCAATGTAGGTCGTCCTTTAGGGCGACAATGTGCATATTGCGAAAATTTGTCGGGCTAAAGCCGCGACCTACATTTTAGCTTCGAGCTGTGTAGGTCGTCCCTTTAGGGCGACAACGTGCATAATGCGAAAATTTGTCGGGCTAAAGCCACGACCTACAAGGCAACAAATACAAAAAAGTCGACCGCTTGGCCGACTTTATTAACTATTTGGCTGATGCCAACCTAGCTTGTTTTTTCCTTAACCGCTTAACAGTCGCCCTGCGAACAAAACGAACCAGCTTCCAAACATGCATTAAGGCATAACAATATAATACAAACACAGCTAAGAAGGAAACAAACATAAACCATTCTGGTAACTGATAAATCTCACCTGCAATACCAAAACCAGAATACAACAAAGACAAGCTAAAAATAATGGCTAATGACTGTCGCGAACTAAAGCCTGCTCTTAAAAAGATGTGATGCAAATGGTCTCTATCTGGCAAAAACGCTGACTGACCTTTACGAACACGGCGATAAATAATGGCCGCCATATCCATTAAAGGGATACCAATAATCCAAAGTGCTGTTACTGTTCTAAATGCAGGTGCATCTGACTGAGTACCCAAGGTTAATAACCAGATAACACTTAAGCCAATAAACATAGATCCCGCATCACCCATAAATATCTTTTTAACAGGGCCAGGCACTAAACTTAAATTAAATGCTAAATAAGGAATAATGGCACAAACCAAAATTACTGGCAATGCTAATAAGCTACCCTGCTCGGTTAAATAAAACAAAATGCCAATACTTGCAAAGGTGTTTAGGGCAAGCGACCCCGCTAAACCATCAATACCATCTGTCATATTAAACGCATTTATTGCACCAATAACGGCAATAAAGGTTAATATTGTACCGGCGATACCAATATCAATAACACCTAAACCAACTAAATCACCTAAGTTGTGTATATATTTACCCGCGCCATAAACCATAATACTGGCTATTAATATTTGCGACACAATACGCGAGCGCACGCTTAGGTTGTGGTAGTCATCTAACACACCTAAAAACACAACAAAGGCTGATGATATTAAAAATAAAGTAATTAATTTGTCACCCGGAAATGCAACCAAACAAGCAGTTAACGTTGCAATATAAAACGCAATACCACCGATTAAAGGAATAGAACCTTTATGCAGTTTTCGCGCGTTGGGTTTATCGACAAGACCGATTTTTTCGGCAAAGGGTTGTAATATAAAAACTGATGCAAAACTAATAGCAATCGCGGCTATTATTTCCATACAAAACTCCGTTTAAGAGAAACGCTAATTCATTCGGCGCTAATGATACAACAAGTAATCAAGCTTGAATATGACAGAATTAATAAAATGCGTACTAAAGCTCATATACATTTAAAATAGCACAAGTTTAGAACAAAACACTTACGAAAGATCAAAAAACAAAACAACCATTGGTCATTTCAAGTTAAAAATTTAAATAGTCTTTAGTATAGTTGTGCACTAAATCTGAATTTAGGGCCTCTTCAACAGAAAACCATTTGTAAGACTCGTGCTGACTATTTAAAACCAAACTTTCTAAATTACTTTTAACTTTATAAGCTAACACAACATAGTGAGTTGATACGTGCTCATCAACAAAACTATCTTTATAAAAATGCTGATAAACATTCATGAAATCTGCTTTTGCTATTGCTAATGGGCTACCCAGCTCGGACTCTGCAATACGCTGAAACGCGCTTTCAAGTGATTCATTTTTATAAACCCGCCCGCCTGGCACAAACCAATAGCCTTGTGCGGGTTTATTTAAACGCTTGCCCAGTAAAATTTCTTGCTTATCATTTTCTACAATAATATCAATTGAAATTAAAGGTGCACTGGCAACAAGCGTTTTAAATGTAGCTTTCGCTAAAAACAACCTTAACCTCTAAACTTGTTCTGATTGTTTAAAAACCATTGATACGTTTGCGCTAAACCATCTTCAAGACTAATTGTATATTTCCAACCTAAAGCTTCTAAACGTGACGAGTCCATTAATTTACGGGGAGCTCCATCTGGTTTAGTAGCATCAAATTTAATTTCACCTTCAAAGCCAACCACTTTCGCAACCGTTTCAACTAATTCACGAATTGTACAATCAACACCTGTACCCACATTAATATGGCTTAACATAGGCTGAGTATTGGCCTGATAAGTTTCATCATCTAAATTCATAATATGAATACATGCTGCAGCCATATCATCTACATGTAAAAATTCGCGCATGGGTTTGCCAGAGCCCCAAGCAATCACTTCTGAAGCATTATTTAATTTAGCTTCATGAAAACGGCGGATAAGCGCAGGAATAACATGCGAGTTTTCAGGGTGAAAATTATCGTTTTCACCATATAAATTAGTTGGCATAGCACTGCGAAAATTGCGACCATACTGGCGATTATAAGATTCACACAACTTAATACCGGCAATTTTGGCAATTGCATAAGGCTCATTTGTTGGCTCTAACGTACCAGTTAACAAAGCTTCCTCTTTCATTGGCTGTTCAGCCAATTTTGGATAAATACAAGAAGAACCTAAAAACAATAAATCATTTACGCCAGCTAAATGAGCAGAATGTACAATATTGCATTCCATCATTAAGTTTTCGTAAATAAACTCCGCTGGGTAAGTATTATTTGCAATAATACCGCCCACTTTTGCAGCGGCTAGATACACTTGATCAATATTTTCAGTTTTAAAAAACTCAGCAACCGCAGCTTGATCTAATAAATTTAATTCTGATCTATCACGAACAATAATTTCTATGTCTGGCTGGTTTTCAAGTTGGCGGACGATTGCCGAGCCAACCATGCCCTTGTGCCCTGCAACAAATATTTTTTTCATAATTTTAACTCTTACAAAATCTAAATTACTTCTTCAAAAATTGCGGTATTTTAGACAAGTTTTTAAACGTTAAAGCCCTTAACCAAGGTAAACCATTCGTTTTTAACGCAAGCTTATCTTCTTTTGATTTTCGAATAATATTTTTTAAACTACGGTTACTTGCACCGCCAACTCGCATTTTAACCAATACTTTAGGGATATAATGCGTTGTTACTTGGCCTTTCCATAAATAACGCAAAATAGAATCATAATCAGCAGCAATTTTATAACCTAAATTAAAGCCGCCTAAAGCTTGGTACTTTTCGCGTCTCATGTAAAAGGTAGGGTGTGGTGGCATCCAACCTGATTTCAATTTCTCAAATTTAAAATCACCACTAACCCACTTTCGAACAACTTTTGACGTATCTTCTTTTTGCACATAATCTAAATCAGCATACACAGAATCAGCTAGACTCTTTTCAAACGCATCAACAATATTTTGAACTGCATTCTCATCTGAAAATATATCGTCTGAGTGCATAAAACCAATAACATCACCGGTTGCGACATTTATGCCTTTATTCAACGCATCATAAATACCCTTGTCTGGTTCGCTAACTAATATACCGACTCGCTCACCAACCTCTTTTACAACTTCAACTGTATTATCTTTTGATGCACCATCAATAATAATGTGCTCGATATTTTGATAGGTTTGATTATTGACAGATTTAATTGCATCTACCACGGTATTTGCACTGTTATAAGTTGCAGTGATTATTGAAACTTTTAAAGACATTTGTGTTCCGTAAATAGCTATACCCCAGGACTACATAACGTTCTATTTTATGCTTAAAAATGATAAATGAGTCATGTAGGCCGGGCATTAGCCCGACAAAAAAGAAATAATACGAATCGGCTTATTCTACCGATACACTAACACTGTGACCATGCGATTTTAATAAAGCATGTTGTTTAGCTTTATCTAAATCATGTGCAACCATTTCAGCACACATTTCTTCAACAGTAATTTCCGGTACCCAGCCTAATTTAGCTTTGGCTTTAGATGGGTCACCTAATAAAGTTTCAACTTCTGCAGGGCGGAAGTATTTAGGATCAACCTTAACAATCACGTCACCTATGTTTAATGCAGGTGCTTTTTCTGCATCAGTAATAGCGGCAACAGTTGCTATTTCATCTACACCTTCACCGCTAAACTCGACCTCTATACCTGCATTTTGCGCAGATAATTTTACAAATTCACGAACTGAAATTTGCTTGCCAGTCGCAATTACAAAATCTTCTGGTTTGTCCTGTTGCAACATCATCCATTGCATACGTACATAATCTTTTGCATGACCCCAGTCACGCAAAGCGTCCATATTACCTAGGTATAAACATTTTTCTAAACCTTGAGCGATATTCGCAATACCACGCGTTATTTTACGGGTTACAAAGGTTTCACCACGGCGTGGGGATTCATGGTTAAACAAAATACCATTACAAGCATACATGCCGTAAGATTCACGATAATTAACTGCAATCCAGTAAGCATACATTTTTGCTACGGCATATGGTGAACGTGGGTGAAATGGCGTTGTTTCTTTTTGTGGTATCTCTTGCACTTCACCATAAAGCTCAGAAGTAGAAGCTTGATAAAACTTAGTCTTCTTTTCTAAACCTAAAAAGCGAATCGCTTCTAATAAACGTAATGTACCGATTGCATCAACATCAGCTGTATACTCAGGGCATTCAAACGAAACAGCAACGTGAGACTGCGCACCCAAGTTATAAACTTCATCTGGCTGAACCTCTTTTAAGATACGAGTCAGGTTAGATGAATCTGTTAAATCACCATAATGCAAAAAGAATTTTGGGTTAGACTCATGCGGATCTTGATAAATATGATCAACTCTTTCTGTATTAAATAACGAAGCGCGGCGTTTAATGCCATGAACTTCGTATCCCTTTTCCAATAAAAACTCAGCTAAATAAGAACCATCTTGGCCTGTAACACCAGTAATTAATGCCTTTTTCATTTTAAATCTTTACCTTTATTAATCCAATTAAGAGTCTGACTAACTCCCTCTTCTAAACTCACTACTTCTTCCTCATCAATAGGAGCCAAGTAATTTGCAGGAATTATGTTTTCTGTCGTCATATTTTTTAATCTAAAGCTAGTCAGTGGAAAATGCATTCCAAATATTTTCAAAAAGTCGCCAAATTTAGCAAGCCCAAGACACAATATTTTAGGCATGGTGAAAGGCGCTTTTTTCCCAGCTTTCCTAGAGATAATATTCGCCCATTCTACAATATTGATAGGTTTTTTATCACCTAAATAAAAAATTTTTCCAGTTTCATAACCGTCACTATCAACTAAATTAAAAACTTGAGTTAAAGCATTATCGATGAAACCATATGTCTTTTTAATTGATTTGATACCAGGGTTGAAGTATTTCCCAGCTAAAACCACATCAAAAAAATTCCTATACGGCACTCCAAACCAAGGCCCCCAAATAGAGGTGGGGCGCACTATATAAGTCTGCGGTAGTTCTTGTAAAAAACTTTTTGTAATTAACTCAGTTTCAACTTTACTGTGACCATAAATAGTAGTTGGCGAGTAGTCATCGTCATCTTTTGGATAGTAACCAATACCACAAACTAGCATACTCGAAAAAACAAGGAACTTCGAAACTGTACCGCACTCGATAATGGCCTCGCATAAGGTTTTAACGCCAAGGGTGTTCGAGTCATAATCGTCCAGACTAACCCCATCCAAATCAGTCCTAGCCGCCATATGTATGACAACGTCGGGTTTAAATTCGTTTATAGCAGAAAAGGTTTCTGACCTATTCCTGAGATCAACTTGCTTATGGACAGTTACAGCAGCAATATTTTTAGGTGGCTCTATGTCTAGACTTAAAACTTGAAAGTGGTCACTCTTACTCATTAAATATTGAACAACATTAGTCCCTATAAAACCAGAGCCACCTGTAACTAAAACTTTTTTAAAACTCATAACGTATGTATTAATTCCATATCTAAATTAACTAAAGAGTTCAATCTAACTTATTAACTTTCAAAAACTCTTTCCATTCACGGCCAATTGCAGCCATATTAAATGCTTGGCTCTTTACAATAGCTTTCTGAGCTATCTGACTATACTTAACTGGTTGTTCCGATAATTGGTCTAAAATAGTTGAAGCAAATGTGATAAATCGCTCTTCTGGACAGAAAAACGAATCATAACCATTTTCGATTATTTCTTTGGGGCCAATATGGTCGGTCGTTAAAACAATCACTCCTTGACTCATGGCTTCAATAATAACCAAACCGAACAGCTCTTCCCATCCCGGAATTCTTTTAGATGGTAATACAAGGACATTGGTCTTTGCTAATAACTCTTTAATTTTTCCACGACTCGATATAAAGCCATGATAAACATTGTTTCCACTACTGCCTGCCCAGTGGACAACTTTCTTTTCTAAACTTCCTTTTCCAATAACTTGGAATTTTAGTGTTTCCCGCTCGCTAAAATTTTTTGACAACTCTAGAAATTCTGAAATCCCTTTTTCTGCTTCCAAGCGGCCTAAAAACGTTACATTTTCAGGTTTCTGCCACTTATCAGAAAACAATTTATCACTTATTTTTGATATATCTACCACGTGGTATATTTGAGTAACTGCATAAGGAACTTTACATTGGTTTGACTCCAAAAAATTCATTACAGAATTTTTTGTTGCTTTAGTAACAGCAATAACGCCGTTTAATTTCGGCAAACTTTTTATCCATAATTTTTTGGCTAACTTATTCAAAAAGGAAGGATAACGGACAGGTGGTGACTCAACCCAATATGGCCACGATGTATGAAGATACACTTTATTTTTTCCAGATAAAATAAAAGCATAAATCAGAAATCTGAAATTAAAAGGTGCCGTACCAATGATAACTGTAGCATTTCTCTTAAAAAACATACTTAATATAAATAACAGAGAATTGACAGTACTCTTTTGCATTTTTCGGTGTTTAACGATATCTCGAACTAAAAAGCGAAAAGGCTGTATATTAAAATATTGAACCTCAGCTACGCTTTCCAACGCTTTAAAATACAGAGAGCCATCAAAATCATGAAGCACAATAACCTTGCTCAAAACAAACCCTCAAGCGCTTTATATAGCTTTTGTTTAATTACGTCCCAATCATACTGCTTCAATATATTATGCTTCGTTGCATGATCAAAACTTAATTCAGAACCCAATAAACGTAATAATGATTCATCATTATTTAAATCAAAATAATATATATTGTTATGTTGAAATTCTCTAAAAGCAGGTATATCTGAGGCGATAACTGGGGTGTTATAATTCAGTGACTCTACAATAGGCAAACCAAACCCTTCATATAGTGATGGAAATACAAAAGCCTTTGCATTTGTATACAAGTTAACTAACTCACCATCACTTACATGACCAGGGTACACTATTCCACCTTGTGAATCTCCTTTATGCCCGACTATGACCAAGCATGCCTCTTGGTTACTTTGCCGATACTTCAAAAAGACTCTTTTTAGTTGCTCTATATTTTTATGAGGTCTGCCATTCCCTGCATATAAAAAATAAGACTTTGAAACTAAACCTATGCTGTCTAAAAAAGATTCAACTTCTGGTGCATTTAAAAAAACACCTTCACTTGTATTTACAGAATCCAAGTTAAATATACTTTTAATATCTTTTTTAGACGTCTCTGAAATAGTTAGTATTAAATCACTATTTTTCAATGACCTCGACACAATAGGGCGATAGTATAAGCGGCCCAAAAAACTTATAAACTTACTGCCAAAAAACGTAGGTACTAACTCGTACATCAAATCGTGCACAGTTACAACCGTCTTTATATTTGAAAGTTTTTTAGACAACCCAGAGTAATGAAAACTAATATAGTGAGTAGGTTTTAACTTTGCTACAAGTTTATGAAACCGTAACCAATGATAAAAATTAAAAGGTTTAAAATCAGTTAAACACTGCTCAATGTGTTCATAACCTTGTATTGGTTCATTTACAATTAACACAATATTTTTCTCACCAAATTTTTCAATTATGAAGTCTGTATATTTAAGTGAAAAACGGGAGATACCTGTTGCATTGCGGCTCACTAACCTACAATCTAATGCAATTTTATTTGTAGTCATCCATAATTCCTAAATGAAAATTAATTCTTTTTATAAAAGCTTGTAGATTTTTTTCTTTATTAAACACTGCAAACTGTTTTTTGCAATGTTCGACTAACGTAAAATATAAATTGGGATTGCCCGTAATATCATGAAGTAATGCGAGTGCCCCGCGATAATCTCCCTTTTCAAATAAAAATTCGCGAGGCAAACATTCAAGCATCCCATCGATTGCCGAGGCTATAACAATTTTATTTTTGTTAATAGCATCGATCATGACTAACGGAACCCCTTCAAAATTGGAAGGAATGATCACCCCATCCATCCTATCGAGCAAAGTTTCTACCTCATCAGACGAACACCAGCCATGAAATATAACTCGTTCAGAGTCATGGCATAAATGTCTCAATTCATTAGACTCTTCAGATTCATTATCACCAATCACATGAAAAAACAAATTAGATGCTATCTTGTGTTTCAATACCTCTTTAAAAAAATCGTATTGCCGCTTTTGTAAATTATCTACCCGGCCTATTATTGCGAAGTTAAAATCATTTCCTCTTTTTTGTGGGTACTCTGAGGAAGGGATCACATCTGTAAAATTATAAACAATCGCGCTTTTTGACAACGGGACATCAAAATTATTTAACAATTCTTGCTGGTTAAATTTAGAAATAGTAATAATCTCATGGGGCAATTTATAATAAATGGCTTTATTAATCCTGTCGCGAATCCCGCCCAAGAAAACACCTATGTCTTTACTTTTCTTAGTAATGGGTAAGTAACTCAACGTTTTAATTCCCGAAAATCGTGAAACTAATAAAGAGAGTGAACCGATCTCAATAGTTCCCTGAACTACTACACATATATCCGGGCTAAAATGCTTAATTGTTTGCCGTATACTAAAAAAATCTTTGATGCATAAAAAGTTGGTTAAAGGGCGAACTTTTAATTTGGAGAATGATAACTCGACAAAATTAAAATTTACAAAATCTTTTTCCAGTTGAATTAACGCTTCTCTTAGCTTTAAGTTATCTTTATCAATTAGCATCCTCACGTGAAACGAAGTAGTCGATAGAACACCCTTAAGATAACCTAAAAATATGATTTCATGCCCACCAAATATTTTAGACTCGTCAATAAAAAAAACTTTCATATAACTTAAAATACCATAAAAAATGCCCTAGAATCGACAATTGAACCGATAGAGCAAAGATAAACAATCATACGCCATTTCTCTTAAAGTACTGAGTTCTGTATAATTTAGGAAAATATAAAATAATCGATAAAAACACTGCCTGCATTACAAATTGCTGTAAGAAAATTTCCGGACCATGCCGCATAAAATGCATTATATTAACCAATAAAATTAAAACCGCGGCGCTACCAACCAACATTGAAGTTAAATAATAGATTGTCGAAAATACTAATAAGTACACAAACATTCCAACTAACCAACTATCACCAAACACTGCAATAAAGTAAGCAACAGGATGTAACGCTAAACCATGCCCCACCTGATAGCGATAATATGAACTCAACTCTTGGACAACTAACCACCAACTTGATATAACTTTATTAAACTCAACAGCCCAACCTACCGTAGCATAAACCCCAATAAATTCAGAAAAAACAGCATAAACATCAAGTAAAATATTAGCATCTGAGTTAAACGTTAAAGCCCTAACTACATATATTGCTATTAAAAAAGCCATACCACCTATACACGCATAAATAAAAGGTTTCGTAGACTTAATATTTTGACTAATGTCACTTCGATATAAGAGAATACCGACTAGATAGAATACAAACTTTTTTCCCATAAATAAGATATCTATATATACAAACAAAAAACTCAAAAGTAATAGCTTTTTACGGTTAACAAATGCAGCCATATACAGAAAGCCACAAACAAATATATAAGATGTACCGCTAAAAAGAAAAACATGTTGTTTTTCCAGTAAAATATCTCTTTCATTTATACCAGAAATCAAACGATAATATGTACCAGACAGTGCAAGTACAGTTAATTGAACAATAAATATTAAATATATAAATTGTAAGGCATTAGTTGAAAGTTGTGGGATATAATCTACTCGCTTGACCCACTTATTCCGTCTCAAAATCAAGTAAAAAAACAAAATACAAAGCATAAAGCTAATAAGAACAGCATATTCGCCATCCTTTTTGAAGGCTGAAAACACATAAAAATCATCAGGTAAAATGTAGGAACACAGATACGGCACAACAAAATAGCAGAGCAAAAGTACATAGCAAAATAGTGCACTATTTTTTAGGTCTGCGTTTCCTTTTTTTTGAAGCTTTATTGTCATTAACAAACCCTATACCCAGCTAAACATTTTCTAGTTGCAAAGCAACTCACTAAAAACACCCCCCCCCAAGCAAGCCCCCCCCATTGAAAGCTCCCACTATTCAATAAGCTTAATGGCAACAATAACGTAATCAGTGTCAACCCGTAAGTCTTTATGCGTCCGAAAGGCTTCCAAAGATAAATAGAAAACTCAGTTTTCAATACCAATAAAACAAAAAACGATATCGCAGTAGCGCTCGCCGCCCCTGATGCTCCGTACTTTGGTACCAGAAAAAAATTACCACCTAGGTTAACAACAGATGCGATAAATGTCGCTAAAAGCGAAAAATGCGTTTTTTTAGTAATGCCAATGCCAACCGAGGTAACTTCAGATAACGTATAAAACAATGGATACGCCATGCAAACAACGAGCAAATATTTCACCTTTGCATATTCTTCTGGAAGAATATAATCCACCAACGGTGCACAAACTCCAACGAAGCAAAACAAAGCAACGATGACAAACAGCATAATATCGGCGACTTTCTTTACCTTATCCATACTTTCACCACTTTCAGCCCATTTATAAACCGTTGGTGCCCAAAGTGTAGAAAACACAGATTGTACTATCATAGCGGCACCCGCAAAGCTAACAGCCACAGAGTAAATACCAAGTTCTTCATAAGTTGACATGCTCCTTAGAAACACTTTATCCATGGCTGTTAATCCCCAAAATGCGATACCGCCAAATAATAATGGAAAACCAAACTTAACGACATTCGTATGCTCTAATTTGTCGATTTTATATTTAAGGCTTGGAAGCCAAACACGCCAAGTTTGAATTAAAAAATAGAGAGCAACTAAAAACACCGAAACAAAGTGAGCTTTAACTAAGTATTCATAGTCATCGTTTAAATGAAGCAGTCCATAAGCCCCAATTGCAAAAATAAAAATGAGCTTTGGTAAAATAAGACTAAAAGAAAATGCAATGCCTTTTTCCTGCATCCTAAGAATAAGTGATAAAAACCGATTAACCAGCATAAAAAAACAAAATAACGCTATAAAATAACCGGCTGTAGGGGAGTTTGTATCAAATAACAGTTCACTATAAAAAGTGGGGAAAACAAGACCTAAAATTAGAAAAATTGATGCTACAACCAAAGGCAAAAAACTAACGGTTTTAAATAATCGCTCTTTATGCTCAGTTGCGTGATACTCCCGAACATAAGCTTGATCTAACCCTAGGCAACTAACCATTACAAATAAACCGCCACAGGTTTGCAGCATCGCGATACGACCAATATCATCGGGCGAAAAAAACCATGCAGTAAGTGGTAAAGTGATAAAGCCAAGAGCCGCACTACCCACTGGTCCAAGTGAAAAACTCAAGATTTTTTTAATATTCACAATGCATTATAACCTTGAGTGATTTAACTGAGTTCAGCAGCATATAGCTTGTTTAATTGTGATATATAATTTTCTTCTGAAAAGTAATTTTTAATTATTTGCTTATTTTTTTGTTGTTGTTCCTGCGTTAATAATTGGCCATCAAATCGTTCAATATCTAAAACAGTTACCCCTAATTCATTAAATAACTGCCACTGTGTAACATCAGATCGTAAATAAACAGTTTTCCCCAAGCCTATTAGATTAATGGTGTTCCCCATAGCTTGTTGTCTTTTATGGTTAAAAACAGCTATATCAATACTAGCTAATAATGATAAATACTCACTCAACTTCATAAAATCAGTTAACGGATGAAACTTTTCACCAAACAAAAATTTACCTAGCTGTAAAACTCTCTTTTTATTTTCTTCATCACCATATGACAAAGGGACGTAAATATCTGCATATTTACTCCTAGGTAAATCCTTTAATTTCTCGAAAACCTCATCGTGAAAATTTTCGGGGTTAGCTGAATGTCCAACTAAAATATTTACTAACCCATCATTTCTAATGACATCATTACAACTTTGGTCTTTAAAAATGTTGCTTGGGTACATAATACACTCAAAATATTTACCTTTAAGATTCCAGTTCTTTTTCGCGTTTATATAATCCCCTTTAATATAAGTAACAACACCATACAGGCGCTCTACAACTGATTTTCGTAAAAGAGCCAAAGTTTTTTGCTTTATATTTTTAGCAGGCGGTATGTATAAGTCGCCTCCCCAAATAACCCAGCAAGTTTTAGATAAATATTTTTTATGAACATACAAGAAAAAAATCAATTTAAAATCAAATAGTCCGTGTATAATTACTTTATCTGCTGTTTTCAACTTACGGCTAAGTGTTAAAAGAAAATGCGCTTTTTCTTTATAATTTGGAGGTATTACTCTAAAAGAACCAGACTGAGGTAATTCATATTTTGCATGATAACCAATAATAAAATACTCGTGTTCAAACTCACTGCAATGCTCTTCATTAAACTCTATAAAATCTTTTATAAACTTATCGAATGAACAGATGTGAATAATTTTATTTTTATGTTTGATCACGATTTTTTCTCAACAACCGCTTGAATAGCTTTAACTTGATCATAGATTTGCTGGTATTCAAATTCAAAATCTGCACTTGTAATAACATTGCTTATATAGGCAAACATAGTCACAAAGTGATTATCCATTCCAATTTCTATGTCTTCTTGTAATTTACCGTTATGATGGATCAATATATTACTTTCATAAGTTTCTGGTTTTGAAAATGCCCTATCTACCATTACATGCCCTTTTTCTAACCAAATACGAATTTGGTTAATATAACTGGCACCAAACTTCCAACTACACATAGCTAATTGGTTTTTATCATTGCTTAAAACTGCATTACCTGCGATATCAACTTCAAAGTCTTTGTCCGTTACAACTCTCGCCCATTCTACCTTTGGGTTAGCTCCCAATAGAATGCGTGCTGAAGATAATGTATAGGCACCGGCATCATATAATGCACCACCTTCCAAATCTTTGGAGTATCTAATATCATCGTTAGGCAAATGAGGGAAACCAAATTCACACTCAATGCGGACAATTTCACCGTACTTTTCAGAAGCTAAAAGCTCTTGAAGCTGCATAAATTGATTATGGAAGCGGTACATAAATGCCTCCATAACTAAAACCCCATTTGCTCTTGCTAATTCAATGATCTCTTCAACCTGCTGAAGATTAGTCAGAGCTGTTTTTTCAACTAAAACAGATTTTTTTGCAGTAATGCATTTTTTAATTTGCTCGTAATGTATTCCAGTTGGACTACTTAGATATACTAAATCCACCTCAATGTCTGACAACAATTCCTGTTCGTTAGGATATTTTTTACATTGAGTCTTAGAGCATACCTTGTCTAGTACCGCTTCATTTCTTGTGTAAGCACCAACTAATTTTACATTGGCGCATCGCTCAATGGCTGGAATGATATTTTTCTGGGCATGCTGGCCAATTGTCCAACATGCAACACCAAGTTTTTGCATAGCTAAACTACTCATAAATGTGAAATAATACCCCGAATATGAGGGTTAACCCATGAATTTTGCTTTATCAATTCTTTCAACTGATAAAGGCTTGCCCAATAAAAATTACCTGTAAATTCTAATTGAGTATCTTCTGGAACCTCGACTAACATGCCTTTATTTCGTTTTAAATGTAATCGCCCACCATCTTCTGACATCCACTGCGAAAACAATACAGTACCATCATTTTTTTCTGGGAATTCAAAGTATTCAGAGAACTTGGGTTTTCTCCCACCATGGGCTTGTTTCAAATTGCTGAAAGTGGCTTGAAGTGTCGGGCTAATTTGCACTTTATCTGGATTTCCAGGTTCAGCCTTAGCTTCAACTAAATAGTGGGGTACACCATCGATTCGTTTGCGTAATAAACCTAACAAACCACCGTCGAAACCAACTTGAGTTAGTATAGGTTGATCCCAACCACCTGAAACTTCCCTATCGGCTGTAAAAGCGACTCTTACACCTTGGACAACAAAAAATTCACCAGACTTGTGACTAACCCAACCTGTTTCAGGGTCTATATTCCAGCCATTGCATTCACTCAATGGAATATCTTCGATTGTCATTTGACAATTTTTTTGCTGCTCTAAAAACCAGCTACTAAACATCTCTAAATCGCCAACAACGGACCAGTCACGAAATGATTCAAATTGTGTTTCAGCTCTCAATTGCGTCACTTCAAAGTTATGGTCTTCTAAATAGCTAATATATTTCTCTAGTTTATTCTTATATTCAGTAGTCACTAAAAACATCCCTTTATTAATTTTATAATTTCAGACACTTGTGTGAGCGTCAACTGGTTATGGAAAGGCAGGCGAAGTACGCGTTTTGCATATTCTTCTGTAACTGGCAACGTATCGGCTGAATAACCCATTTTTAAGCCGACAGGTGATGAGTGCAAGGGAATATAGCCGATATAAGCATGAACATTATTTTCTTTTAATAATTCTCGAACTTTATCTGCATCAACTTCACTGTTAAAAACCACAAAAAACGCGTGATAATTAGACTTATAATCATCTTGAAAATCTGGGTAATGCAAGATATCGGCATCTTTAAGAGGTGTTAAACCAGCATTATACTCATCATAAATAACTTTTCTTTCTGCTAAGTTTTGTTCAACAGCTTCTAGTTGTGCATATAAGAAGGCAGTTTGCAACTCGGTGGGATAAAAACTACCGCCAATCTCCACCCAAGAATATTTGTTAGCAATACCTTTTAATACGTCTTGTCGGTTTGTACCTCTTTCCCAAATATAAGTTGCTCTGTCGATAACGTTATTGTCTTTTACAAGAAGTGCACCAGACAAACCAGCATGTATATTCTTAGTTTCATGAAATGAAAAGCAACCGAAATCGCCAATGCTTCCCAGCGCTTTACCGCCTATAAAACAATTAAATGCTTGAGCGGCGTCTTCAACTAAATAGATATCTTTTTCATCACAAATATCTCTAAAATCATAAATATCTGCACAATAACCACCATAGTGCACGACCACGACAGCAGTTGTATTTGCATTAATTTTAGATTTCACATCATCAACATCCAACATCATTGTTTTAGGATTGACTTCAGCAAATATAAGTTTAAAGCCAGCTCGTGCAAATGCAGATGCGGTTGATGAAAAGGTGTAAGAAGGTAAAATTATTTCTTGCTCTTTACCAGTATCTCTTAATAAGAGCGCTGTGATCTCTAATGCAGAGGTACAACTATCAGTAATTAATACATTTTCAACATTCAATTGCGCTTTTATAAACTCAGTACAGAGCTTGGTATATTTACCATTGCCATAGAAATGCTTTTGAGCGAAAACATCTTGTATGTACTCCAGCTCGTTACCAGCAAGAAAAGGTTCGTTAAATTTAATAGTGTCCATAATTATCTCAAAGTCATACTTATTTTGTTAAAAACACAGCTCGCATTTTCAATGCTCTTTCCTTCGATTTGAACTTTTCGGATAAAAAGAAGTCCATCACCAGTGCCTACATAACTTCCTTTACCTTGCACAATTTTAACTACTCGACCTGGTTGCAATCCAACATATTTTTTATCGTTGGCGACATCAGCTTCAAGCACTAATATTTTTTCTTCATTTAATTTACAAAAAGCTCCAGGGTATGGGGGCGCGTAAGACCTAATTAAATTTCTTATTTGTTCCGCTGTTTGATTCCAATTAATCCTAAAATCATCGGGGATCGCTTTACATGTATATGTAGCATTTGAGTGATTTTGCTCAGTCAATGTGTAATTACCTTGCCGAAATTGTGGTATATACTCATCCAATATAGAGAGGTAAGTATTCGTAACTTTTTCAACGACATCACCAATATAATCAGATTTATTTATAGTCACTTTTTTTTGGGCTACGATTGGCCCTTCATCCATTTCATCGCTAATTTTAAATAGACTTGCACCAGTATATTCCTCGCCGTTTCTTAAAGCCCATACACTTGGCCCAAAACCTCTATACTCAGGTAAATAGGAATCATGAAATACAAAACAACCGATTTTGGCTGATGAATACACTGATTTTGGTATAAGATAACGCCATCCAATAACTAAAATAAGATCAGGGCTCTCATCCCATATAAAATTATAGTCAGGATTGTGCACTTTATTTGTCAAATAAAATTGGCCACCTAACTTGACAGTAGCCATTTTTATGCCTTCACTAAATTCCGGTTCCCAAGCCTCCTCTTTAAAGCTGAAAACCGTCAGCTTATCTGAGTTAGACAAATGTTCACCTATTTTATTAAGACAGAGTAACCCTCTTGTGGCGGCAGCCAATAAAACTATATTCATTTAATTAAAACCTATAATTTATTTTTTACAGCAAGCCCATAAGGTATTTTCCGTAACTATTTTTTAAAAGTGGCTTAGCCAGTTCTTTTATCAATTTTTTATCTAGCCACTTATTATTGAAAGCAATCTCTTCTAAACAAGCTATTTTATAACCTTGTCGTTTCTCAATAGTTTCAACAAAGGTTGCAGCTTCAAGCAAGCTATCATGAGTGCCTGTATCCAACCAAGCAAAACCGCGGCCAAGCAACTCTACATTTAAGCTATCTTGCTCTAAATAAGCTTGATTAATCGCAGTAATTTCTAATTCACCTCGTTCAGAAGGTTTTACATTTTTAGCAATTTCAACTACTGAGTTATCGTAAAAATACAAGCCTGTCACTGCAAAATGCGATTTTGGCTTTTTAGGCTTTTCTTCAATTGAAATAGCTTTTTGATTTTCATCAAACTCAACTACGCCAAAACGTTCAGGATCTTTTACTTGATAACCAAAAACAGTAGCGCCTTTTGACCTTGTCGCTGCTCGTTTTAAAATGGGGGTAAAACCATGCCCCCAGAAAATATTGTCACCTAAAACAAGGCAAACTGAATCATCGCCAATAAATTCTTCGCCGATAATAAAAGCTTGTGCTAACCCATCAGGGCTTGGCTGGGCTGCGTATTGTAAATTAATTCCAAAATCTGAACCGTCGCCTAATAAACGTTGAAATGAAGACTGATCATCTGGTGTGGTGATAATCAATATATCTCGAATTCCAGCTAACATGAGTACTGAAATTGGGTAATAAATCATAGGTTTATCGTAAACGGGCAAAAGTTGTTTAGATACACCTTTAGTTATAGGGTAAAGCCTAGTGCCGGAGCCACCAGCGAGGATTATACCTTTCATGATTTATTGTCCTTTTTTGCTTGTCGGGTTGAAACCGCGACCTAAATAACTTTTCATTTGTCGGCCTAAAGGCCGACCTACATTAACCGCCGGGTTGAAACCACGACCTAAATAACTTTTTAATTGTCGGCCTAAAGGCCGACCTACATTAACCGCTGGGTTGCAACCACGACCTATATAACTTTTTAATTGCCGGCCTAAAGGCCGACCTACATTTACTGTCGGGTTGAAACCGCGAACTACATTACTCGGCTTGACCTAGTCTTTCTAGTTGGTAATCGCCAGACAGCACGTTTTGCCACCATGTTTCATTCTCTAAATACCAAATAACTGTTTTTCGCAAACCTGTTTCAAACGTTTCTTTTGGCTTCCAACCCAGCTCTTTTTGTATTTTACTTGCATCTATTGCGTAACGCATGTCATGGCCGGGTCTGTCGGCTACAAATGTAATTTGTTCAGCATACTGAGTGGCTTTGGGTTTTATTTCATCCAATATTTGGCAGATAGTTTTTACTACTTCAATATTTTGTTTTTCGTTATGTCCGCCGATATTGTAGGTTTCGCCTACTTTACCTTCAGTGGCGACTAGTACCAAAGCCTCTGCATGGTCTTCAACATAAAGCCAATCACGTATTTGGTTACCTTTACCATAAACAGGTAGAGGTTTACCAGCAACAGCATTTAAAATAACGAGCGGAATTAATTTTTCAGGAAAATGATAAGGCCCGTAGTTATTTGAACAATTTGTAACAAGAGTTGGTAAACCATAAGTACGCGCCCAAGCTCTAACTAAATGATCTGAACTTGCTTTACTGGCAGAATATGGGCTACTCGGCTCGTAAGCTGTTTCTTCGGTAAACAAAGGTAATTCAGTGCCGTGCTCAACCTCATCAGGGTGAGGTAAATCACCATATACTTCATCTGTTGATATGTGGTGGAACTTAAAGCGCTCTTTCGCTTCGCCTTGAAGGTTTGACCAATAAGCCCTTGCTTGTTCCAACAACGTATATGTACCAATAATGTTGGTTTGCATAAATTCGCCAGGGCCATCAATTGAACGATCTACATGACTTTCTGCAGCTAAATGCATGACAATATCGGGTTTATGATTGTTAAAAACGTCCTTTATTGCTTCTGCATCGCAGATATCCACTTTTTCAAAAGCGTAGCGGGTGTTGCCAGACACTGAAGTTAACGATTGTAAATTGCCAGCATAAGTTAATTTATCAACATTAATAACTGCATGCTCAGTGTTATTTATAATATGGCGTATAACCGCAGAACCAATAAAACCTGCGCCACCTGTTACTAAAATTTTCATACCTGTTTGACCAGCCTTAAACATTATTCTGAGATATTTCTATTGTTAGCTGTGAAATGGCGAACTAACACAAACAGCAATCCAAACATACCACCTAATATTGTACCTAAAATACAAATAAGTCCGCGCCTAGGTTTAGATTTTTCTTCGGCCACTTTCGCTGGAACTACAGTTTTAACCAAATACTGATCACTCACTTCTGCTAACATTAAAGTTTTAGTTTGACTTTCAATCATGTTGTAAAAAACTGACTGCATATCTGTTACATTCGTTTCTGCTATTTTTCCAGATAAATAGTCAATATTTTTTTGTGCTTCAACCATATCTTGTTGCTGGTAAAAATGATTAATTTCTTGCTTTAATAGCTTCACCCACTCAAAAGCAACTTGAGCTGAATAATGCTCGATGCCGATGGTTAGCATACCTGATTTAGCATCATTAGTAACAGTTAACATACTGCTGAATGCCTGATAAGCTTTCCAGCTAGAAGGCTCTGGGTCTTTTCCCTCATCTACGTCAAGCGTCCATTCGCCACTTTCAGGGTTGTAAATATCTTTGTTATAAATTAATTCTTTTGTTGTTTTGTTCCATCCTTCAACCGCCATAATTTGTGGTTTTAAGTTGTATTTATTTATAACGTTTTCTAAAAATGGCCAACTTTTTATCAACTCAATAGCTTGTTCTATTCTGCTGCTATCACCACCACCTAAATTAATACCCGCCATGGCTGCCAATCCACCATATTGAGAGGCTAATGCTCCCATGCCATTTTTTCCATCTGTCTGCGCAGGGGTTAGTACAAT
The DNA here is from genome assembly GCF_007289895.1 of Catenovulum sediminis. Lineage (GTDB taxonomy): Bacteria > Pseudomonadota > Gammaproteobacteria > Enterobacterales > Alteromonadaceae > Catenovulum > Catenovulum sediminis. Next base: position 641,347 of record NZ_CP041660.1, read on the forward strand.
TTGGGATTTATACATGTTTGGCAGCGACAATGCGTAAATAACAGAAGCAATTGCAAATACGGCGGTAATAGCGATTATTTTTATGCGGCCCGCCCAAATCACGTTCCAGAGTTCGCGCAGGTCTATTTCATCATCACGATTGTCTGTAAAGTCGCTGTCTAGCTTTTGCGAGAGTTTTTCTTCTATTCTTGCTAAGCGGTTTTCTAGTTCGTTCATTGTTTGTGTTAAATGTCCGTTTTTGTCGCGTGTGTGCGATGTTCAAATTTTTTCGGGTTTAATGTTGTCGGGCTAAAGCCGCGACCAACACTACTTGTCGGGCTGAAGCCGCGACCTACACTAGAGTGCGGCGACGGCGGCTAGTGCAACTGTAGATTGATATATAATACCAGTTACTTCTTTCCAAATAGTAATAGCTGGTATTGGGTCTACATTAGTTGGTACGACTATAGTGTCGCCCGGCTCTACTTTTGAGCTACCGCCAAACCAGCCGATATTTGAAACTACACGGCCATTGGCTTTTATAATGTAGGCATCGCTGTTTTCTGCCAGTTGGTTATATCCGCCTGCGGCGGCTATATAATCTTCCATATCCCAGCTGCTGTTATATATTTGTGCAGTTGGCGCATATACCTCGCCAATTACAGAAACTGCTTGGTTGATTCTTGGCACTATTAATACATCACCGTTTCGCAGTTCTACTGATTCTTCTTGCACTAATAATTGTTCTTTTTCTATTATCATACGGCCTGTCGCTTGCGCGGCTTCTAGCTGTTCTAATAGTGATAATATGGTTTCTGATCTACCGGCTTCACCGCTGTTTATTTGTGTTGCAACCAGTTCGCGTCTTAATTTTCGTTCGGCTTCGTCTAGCATTTTTTGCTCTTGCGTTTTTAAGTAGCTACGCGTGAATATTGAGGCGCCTAAAAATGCGTTTTCAGAAAATCCACCAGCTCGTTTTACTAAGCTGGCTAAGGTTTCACCTTTGTTTATGGTATACACACCGGGGAATTTAAATTCGCCCATTAAGGTTACAGTTTCGTGATCGCGCCATTCGGGTATCTTTTTAACCAATACATTATCGCGCGGCGCTAAATGATATTCGCTGGTATTGGTGGTGGTTAAGTCGATGGTTTCTAATATAAAATCAGATGAGTCGACTAAGTTTGTGGTAAACCGGCTGATTCCAATTTCGTTTAGGTAACTGGCTTCTGTGTAGCCACCGGCTGCCTGTATTAAGTCTTGCAGTGTCATATTGTTAGACAGTGGGTAAGTGCCCGGAAATCTAACTTCGCCACTAATATTTACCAATAATACTTGGTTTTCTTTATTGGTTTGCTGGCGAATTTGCGCAACTAAATCACCGATAAGCGCAGTACGTGATTGGTTAATTGAAAATACGTACAGCTTGTCTTCTGGTCTTAGTTGAAATTTTAGATCTTCCTGATTTCGCATGCTAAGCGCTTCAAATTCAAAGCGGTTTAACGCGTAGTTGCGGCGTTTTAGTAGCATGTAATCTTGATCGGTTTCTAGCTTTATATCGTGCGCTGCAAGCAGTAAGTCGTTTACTGTCATGTTTCTGTGCAGTGGAAAATAAGCTGGATATTTAACGTTACCCACTACTTGTACAATTTCTGCAGGTTCACCATTGCGGGCTTGTTGTTGTAGCTCAATTAAGCTGTTAGATAATAAACCAATTTGACCGCTGCGTTGTTCGCTGGTTGAGAATATAAATAGTTTGTCTTCTTCGCGTAATTTAGTTTGTTTTTCTGCAGGGTTGGTTAAATCTACTTTTTCAAACCAGGTACGTTTTGGGTTACGTGAACGGCGCTGTAATAGTGCAAATTGTAAGTCGGTGTCCATACGGTAGTCGTATGCCGCTTTTATTAGGTCGTTTACTGTCATGCTGGTGGTTAACGGGTAGTTACCCGCAAATTCAACATTTCCGCTTATCGATACAATTTTAGGCGGTTGTGTCGCGCGTGACTGCGAACGTAAACGTGCTAGTACACCATCAAGTTGTCTTGCTTGGTTTGCGCCAAATACATAAATTTTGTCTCTGGGCTGTAATTTTATATTGTGTTCGCTGCTTGGGTTGGCCAGTACTTGACCAATTGAAAACTGCAGTGCTGTTATGGTGCGCAGTGGTTGTTCTTCGCGAATGATTAGTGAGTAGACTAAATCAGGTTCTGATTTTAAATCGCGCACGTCGTTTATAAGATCGCTGACGCGCATGCCTTTTTTCCATGCAAATGCGCCTGGGCGGTGTGTGTGGCCTTCTATCGATACCACGTTTTCACGCGAGTCGAGTATTGAATATACGCGCACAATGTCACCATTGCTGAGTGCTTGTTGTTTTCCGCTTTTTTGCGTTAAATCAACATCTACGACTGTGCGTTCACCTTGTTTGCCTATGCGTTCTATTTTGGAAGCTTTTGGATAGGCGGTGGGTAAATAGCCCCCTGCGAGTTCTATGACTTCACCGGCATTTACACTGTTTTTAAGCTCGTATATTGCTGGGCGTTTTACTTCGCCATCTACCCCTACGGTTGTCCCTACAGGTGGAATAAACACGACGTCACCCGGTAGTAAGTTGGTGTCGTTTGCTGTGTTACCTTTTAGTAGTAAGTCGTATAAATCGAAGGTGGTGATAACCTTGCCTTTACGTTTTAGTTGGATATTTCTAAGTGAACCCACTTCTGTTACCCCGCCTGATACGAATAATGCATGGGTAATGCTGGATAATGAGCTAACGGTATAAGCACCCGGTTTGTAGGCTTCACCTAATACAAAGATGCGGATTGAGCGTAGTGCGCCCATGGTTATGTTGGCTTTTGCGCCTATTACTTTTTGTGAGATTTGTTCGTTAATAAAGTTTTTGAATTCTGAAAATGACATACCGACGACTTGTAGCGGGCCGGTTTCTGGCATCATAAAGGTGCCGTTTCTGTCTATTGTGACTTCATAGCTTTTGAATTCTTTACCAAATAGTTGGATTTTTACCGTGTCGCCCGGGCCTAATACGTATTCGTGTGGTACGGGTACGTCGGTTGCAGGTGCGAATGTAGATGGGCTGCCGGCAAATAATTCGTATCCAAAGGGTTTTAAGACGCGCGCGCTTTTGCCTTTTTGTTTGGCATCGCCGTCTGAGGTTAATCCGGTGCCACTGGCTAAGCCTTTATCTACTTCGGTTACGACGGCATCGTCGACCGAGCGTGAGGTAACCACTTTGGGGTTGTCTATTTTTTTGCTTGTGGTGGTTTGGTTGATTTCTGATAAATCTATGCCATATTGTTTAGCAAGCGCTTCTTGTTGCGCTTTGGGAAGTTGTTTAAATTGCGCTATTTGCTCTTGCGATGGTGCGACAGCTTGGGCTTGGTGGCTAAATAGGATACTCGTGAGGAGTAAAAGCAGTACTCGCTTCATGTGTTAACTTTTCCCTTTCAAATGCGACACAAATTTTACAATTTGCTTATAATCTGGAGTTTGATTCATCTAGATATTTATAGCGCGGTAATATAACAAATTTATGGCAAGTTGCGAGTAATTTTTTGTGAAGAGGTTCTATTTTGGAGCGACGAGCTTCGAGCTTCGAGCTTCGAGCGGCGAGCGGCGAGCTGTGTAGGTCGTCCCTTTAGGGCGACAGTTTGCATATTGCGCGATTTGTCGGACTAAAGTCCGACCTACATTGGCTCGAAGCTCGCTGCTCGTAACTCGTCGCTAAAATGTCGGGCTGAAGCCACGACCTACATTTTAGCGTAAAGTCCGACCTACATTTTGCGTCGGTATGTTTTATATTGTGATGGTGTTAGCCCATACCTTGCGAGTACACCTTCATGTAAGCGTGCAATTTCTTGGTTAATTTGTTCTTTTAGTGCTGGTTTATCTTGCCTGTTGATTTTCTGTTGTTCAATGATGTTTTCAATCATTGTTTCGGCGTCTTCGTCTGGGTGTGTGACAATCTCAAATACTGTTTTTTTGATGATATCGCGATATATCAATCGAATCGGGTCTGGCTCGGCGAGTGATTGTTTTATGGCTATGTATTCTTTGCTTGAGCGTTCGTATGCCCATATAAATAAATCTTTTAAAAGGTCGATTCGCGTAAGTTCGTATACTCCTAGCATGGCGGCACTATAGGCTTTTTCTGGTACGTCTAAAAAGGTGAGCGGACAATAATTTTGCTTAATTAATGGAATATTGGCCGCCAAACGTGACACGCGTTTATTTACGTCGGCAAATGGCTGTAAATAGGGTATGTGTACCATGGTAAAAAACGCCTGTTCGAATGGATCGCTTATTTTTTCCGCTTTTTCTAATATGATATCCAGTATATTTTCTATTTGTTTAGCGCCGCTGATCGGTTTGTAGACGCTTTTACCAATTTCAACTGTGTGTATGCGGATTCGGCCTTCATCTGCTGGGTTCGGCAGTAAGTTTTCTGATAAGGCACTGTGTAAATTGGTTATCGTATAGCGGTTAAATCCGAGCTCGCTGGCGTTTTCTATTAGTAGTTCTATTGCGTTTTTGTGGTTTAGTATCATTTGTGTTTCTAACGCATTTTTGCCTTTGGCGATCTTGCCGTGTTCTATAAGTTCAATCGTATCTAATTTACTATAGGTGTTGCCTTCTAGGTGGCTTGATGCCCATGACAGATCGATAAGCAGCCGACTGTATATTTCTCGCCCAAATGTACCTGCAGGTTGTTGGCCTGTATTGGTTGAACCGAGCCTTTTAAGTTGTTCACGTGTGGATGCGGACAGGTAGTACGTTTGATTGGGTGTGTATTCTTGTAAAAATTCCAGTTGGTAGCTTATTGGCTCTCGCGTTTGTTCTGGTTGGTTTAGGTATTTAATGATCTCGCGACTTGCCGGTGTTAAGGGTATGTAGTCTGTGTAGTTGATATCTGTGGGTGGTTGCGTTTCAGCTTGCTTTTGACTTTTATGTGACTGATTAGCTGTGTAAGCAGTGCTTCGCCCTTGACCAATTTTTTTTATTTGTTGGTTGTCGATGAGCCGCTTTATGATTCTTTGAATTGTGCGCCTTGATTGTGTTTGAAAAGCAATTTCTAATTGAGCGAGTTGAACTGGCTGTTCGCTGTTTTGAATATAAAGTAGGATGTTGTTTTCTGCTTTTGTCATGTTTAGTTCTGAATTGGCGCATTTATAGTTTATTTTGGCGCATTTGTGGCGCAATTAAAAGTTTTTTGGCGCGATTATGAGTTTTAAGATGCGAGCTGTGTAGGTCGGCCCTTTAGGGCGACATTGTGCATGTTGCGCGATTTGTCGGGCTAAAGCCGCGACCTACACTGAAGCTACAAGTTTTAAGTTTCAAGTTGAAAGATGCGAGCTGTGTAGGTCGGCCCTTTAGGGCGACAATGTGCATATTGCGCGATTTGTCGGCATAAATACCGACCTACAGGGCGACAACGTTTATTTCGATATTTGTGCTACTTGCTTTTGACGGACTAAAGTCCGACCTACATTGGCTCGAAGCTCGCTGCTCGTAACTCGTCGCTAAAATGTCGGACTAAAGCCGCGACCCACATTGGCTCGAAGCTCGCTGCTCGTAACTCGTCGCTAAAATGTCGGCATAAATACCGACCTACATGGCGATAATTTTAATTGCTGGTTTGCAATTTTCTATTTTGTGTCTATTATTTTTTTATGTTTTTTTGAATGGATTCAATCATATGTCATGGAATGATTTACGCAAGGGTCGTTTTTCTCAAGCTAATCGCGAATATTTTGTCACTTTTGTTACCAAAAAACGCGCGCCGTTATTTTCTGATTTTTGTACTGCTCAAACATTTTGCCAGCAGATTTCCGTCAATGAATCCAAATTTAATTGTAAATGGCTTACTTGGGTATTAATGCCTGATCATTTTCATGGGTTGGTGCAGTTAAATACGGCAAATCTTCCACCTATGGTTGGTCATTTAAAAGGATTGTCGGCGTATAGAGTTAATTTGCTACACCGGCAAAGTCGCCACGTATGGCAACCTTCGTTTTACGAGCATGCGTTGCGTAAAGATGAAGACAGGAAAAACATTGCCAGATATATTGTTGCTAATCCCCTACGACGTAATTTAGTTAAGAGCGTACGTTGTTATCCTTTTTGGGATTCAGTTTATTTGTAGTTTTGTGTTTCAGTGTATTTGTATTAAATCTTTTTCTATACAGGGTTTAAAACTTTCAGATAACCGGTGCCAATCTGTGATATCTACTCTAAAAGGTAGATCGGATTCCATAAACTCTTCTTTTAAATTTATCAGCAATTCCGGACTCACCTTTTTGTCGCACTTTAGTACTATATCTAAATCTGAATACTGTCTATTTTGGTTTTTCGTTCGCGAGCCAAATACATAAACCTGAACATTATCGGGCAATGATTGTTGAATAATTTGCTCAATGATTTGTTTTTCAGCCGCTGTGATGTTAATCATTTTTTTGCACCAATCGTTCATATAATTTGTTTGCATGTTGATAAAAGTCATGGGTAATTTCATACACTTCCGCTGCGGTTTTCTCTTCGTATGTGTGAGAAGTTTGATTGCGTTGAAAATGAAAAATTTTCAGCTAACCAACGGCGAGTTGATTTCCAGCTAAGTTCGTACGTAAATTCAAAATTTTGAATAACGCCTGCTCGAAGTGTTCTAAAAAGTGGTGTAGATATATTGGTTTTATGTTCTTCGGCATATTGATTTGTTACATCTATAGATTCTTTTAGTGAATCAAGAGCCGATTTAAGCGGTGTAAAGTCAAGCATTAAGAATTATCTTCTATGGGTTAGAGCTAGTGTTTAATTATAACTTAACCGTTGATTTTAACCAATTAACGTGTTGTTAGTTCTGCGACGGGCTATATGGTGTGTGGGTCGTTTTTAGGGCGACAATTTGAGCTTCGAGCTTTAAGCCGCGAGCTACGAGCCGTGTAGGTCGTCCTTTAGGGCGACAACGTTTATTTCGATATTTGTGTTGCTTGCTTTTGTCGGACTAAAGTCCGACCTACATTGGCTCGAAGCTCGCTGCTCGTAACTCGTCGCTAAAATGTCGGGCTGAAGCCGCGACCTACATTGTAGCTACAAGTTTTAAGTTTTAAGTTTTAAGTTTTAAGTTTTAAGTTTCAAGTTTCAAGTTTTAAGTTTTAAGTTTTAAGTTTTAAGAAATTAGGTTCGAGTGAGGCTTGATACTCAGTTTATCTAAGCAGACTTTCGCAGCATGGATGCTGCGCTAAAGCTATAGGGATATATTTACGCGTGTCTGCGTGATAAATGAATATTAAGGTGAGCGGGATTTGAATTGTGGGTTTTAAGTTGTGGGCATTGATGTTTGTCGGGAGATTTGTCGGGCTAAAGCCGCGACCTACATTTAACTGTGAAATTAAATGGTTGTTCTATTTTTTGTCACCCTAAAGGGACGACCTACATTGTACAGCCAATACGTGCTTAGATATTTTGTAAGATGCATTTTTGTCGGGCTGAAGCCGCGACCTACATTAAATGGTGCCCAGAGGCGGAATCGAACCACCGACACGGGGATTTTCAATCCCCTGCTCTACCGACTGAGCTATCTGGGCTAACTTGAAGGAAAGTTAAATGGTGCCGGCTGCCGGAGTCGAACTGGCGACCTACTGATTACAAGTCAGTTGCTCTACCAACTGAGCTAAGCCGGCACACTAAAACTTTCTTAAATTGCGGTAATTGTTTTTTTCGGGCTAAAGCCGTGATTTACAATTACGTATGCTTGCTAGTTAACTAGTTTGCATTTTGTCGCCCTAAAGGGACGACCTACATTGTACATTTAATATGTGCTTACATATCTTGTGTAACATGCATTTTTGTCGGGCTAAAGCCGCGACCTACATTTAACTGTGAAGTTAAATGGTTATTCCATTTTTGTCGCCCTAAAGGGACGACCTACATTGTACATTTAATATGTGTTTACATATCTTATGTAAGATGCATTTGTCGGGCTAAAGCCGCGACCTACATTTAACTGTGAAGCTAAATGGTTATTCCTTGTTTTGTCGCCCTAAAGGGACGACCTACACAGCTCGAAGCTCGTAACTCGAAGCTTGTATCCTACATTAAATGGTGCCCAGAGGCGGAATCGAACCACCGACACGGGGATTTTCAATCCCCTGCTCTACCGACTGAGCTATCTGGGCTTTACACTTTAAGCGCTGCAGTTATCCTTCTGCTGCGGGCGTGTATTAAACGGATTTTGGGGGTCTAAGTCAACTAATTTATAAGAAAAATCTGTTTAATTATCGATTATTTTTCTGTTTGATTATTCTCTGTTCAATTTCACCATGTATAGCCTATATTTATACCATAATGTCTTGGTAATCCCGGTGTGCCGATTACCGCGAGTTGGCCGGTTGATGTCGGTGAAGCAAAATTGTGAATGTAATATTGTTTATCAAATAGATTGTCTATCCATATTTCTGCAAACCATTTTTCATTTGTACTGCGATATTTAACTTTGGCATTGGTTAGGTGATAGGCAGGTATTGCGGATGCTTCTAAGTTTTCAGGCTCTTGATAGGTTTTACCTTTATATCGGTATTCAATATGAGTACTCACTCGCCCTGCTTGTATTAAGTTTAGGTACCAGCTTAGCTGTACTGCATAGCTATTTTTAGGCGCGTTGCGCAGTCGATTACCCGCCAGTGAGTTGCCCGCATTTTCATATTCTTTATATTCTGCATCTAAGTATGCCAAGTATCCGCTCAGTTCAACTTGCTGATTTTTTTGTTGTAAAATTGCGGGTTTAAATATCCAGTCTAGCTCTAGTCCTTTGCTTTGTGCTTTGGCTGCGTTCACAATTATAATTGGCGCTATGGTTGTTTGCGCATCTTGTTGGCGCAGTACTTGTAAGTTTTTGTATTCGGTTAAAAAGGCGGTGGCATTTAGCCGTAATTGATTTTCAAACCAATCAGAACGTACGCCCATTTCATAGTTATCTGCTGTTTCCGGAAAAAACGGTTTTTCTGCTGCCGCCTTGCTCGGTGAGGTGCCTTGAAAACCACCACTTTTAAAGCCTTGTGCATAACGCACGTAGCTATATAGCTTATCTTGCCATTGGCTTTCTAGCATAGTTTCCCATGAGTGGTTATTAAAACCTTTTTCGGCGCTGGCTTGATAGGGTTCAAATACAATTAGGCCGTCTGCCTGTGGTGCGTGTTGAGTGGCTTGCTTTTGTTCGTAACTGATACGCAACCCGGTTGTCCATGTGTGCGTATCGTTTAGCTGATAATTTATTTGCCCGTATGCGGCGTAACTGTTTGTTTCTACAACTTGTTCGGCTTGTGAGATCAGTTGTAAACGTGTACCCGGCGGTACGGGCTGTTGTGGCGTTGACAGAATTAAATAGCCCATGTCGGATATAAAGCTTTCGTTTCGCTTGGTATCCGCATTTAAATAATATAAGCCGGATAACCAGTTGAGCTTACCCTGTAAAAGTGGCTCGCCAGACAATCTAAGTTCTTGGCTGAATTGTGTGGCTTGCTCGTTTATTTGGTTATTTACATCTAATAATTCAGTATATTGAATATCGGTTGATGAAACTTTGTCTTGCACATTGGCATCTATATCGCGATACGCAGTAATCGATGTGAGTTCTGCCCAGTTTAATTGCGTGTCATAGCTTAAACTTAACGATTGTAACGTGCGTTTTTGCCAGCCAGGCGCTGAGGAGAAATTGCGGTAAAAGTCATTGGCTTTTTCACCTTGCGATAATTTTATCAGTTGCCCAATTGAACCACCTAAAGGCCGGTGCCCTATGCTATTTTGTGCTTCGTCGTAATAGTCAAATGCGAGATTTAATTGGTGCTCACCGGTTTGATAGGTAAGTTGTAAATTCGCCGCTTGGTTGTCGACATCTGAAAACTGTACAGCGTCTTCTACCCCCTTTACGTATCCGTCTCGTTTATGAATACTGACTGTTGAGCGACTTGCCAAGTTTTTATTTAAAGAGGTGTTTAATAGTGCGTTGAGTTGACGATGTTGTAAATTGCCAACCCCTGCGGTAATTTTCGCTTCTTCATCTTGGCTGGGTTTATTGCGTATAAAATGAATAACGCCTCCCACACCGTTTTTGCCGTAAAGCGTACCTTGCGGCCCACGTAATACTTCAATGCGCTGCATATCAAATGCATTAAATTGAACGCCCGCAGCACGATTGATATATACATCGTCGATAAATATTGCAACTGAGCTATCGCCGCCTGCGCTGTCGTCATTAGAGCCGATCCCGCGTATAAATATTTGTGGTTGCACGCCATTTAAGGTGCCCATCGACATTCCGGGAATGCGGGTTTCAATATCAGATAAATCTTCTACCTGAAACTGATTTAGTTTTTCTGCATTAAGCGCCGACACGGCCAGTGGCGTGGTTTGTATATTTTGTAGTTTACGCTGTGCGGTAACTTGTATTGTTTCAATTTCTTGTGCTTGCGTGGTGGTCACGTACCCGCTTAATAAGAAACCAACTGCAACAACCCCCAAGTACTCTGCCTTCATTATTTCTTCCGGTAACTTTATTAATTGATTAATAACAGTTTAATAGAGGAAATAGATTTTGCGAGCAAAATCAGCGCTGAGGTACGCTTTCGCTACTCGAGCGCTGATTGTAATGCACAAAGGCGGTTCTTTCACTGGCTATTTAACTTCTTCTCCCGCAGCTTGACGATCAGCGTGGTAGCTGGAACGTACCATGGGTCCGCAAGCGGCATGCGTAAAACCTAAGTCTTGTGCTATCGCGTCTAATTCGTCAAATTCTTTTGGATGCACATAACGTTTAACGGGTAAATGGTGTTTTGAGGGTTGCAAATATTGACCGAGTGTTAACATATCAACATTGTGTGCGCGTAAGTCTTTTAATACTTCAACGATTTCTTCGTTGGTTTCGCCCATGCCCATCATTAAACCCGATTTGGTTGCCACGTTCGGGTTGTCTTCTTTAAAACGGCGCAATAATTCTAGTGACCATTTGTAGTCTGCTCCTGGGCGCGCCATTTTGTATAACCGTGGTGCGGTTTCTAAGTTGTGGTTAAAGACATCGGGTGGGCTGGTGTTCAGTATTTTTAGTGCGACGTCCATGCGGCCACGAAAATCAGGGACCAATACTTCTATTTTGATTTCTGGGCTGTATTTGCGAATGGCATCGATACAGTCGACAAAGTGTTGCGCGCCGCCGTCTCTTAAATCGTCTCTGTCAACGGATGTAATCACAACGTATTTTAAGCCCATTTCTGCAATGGTTTTCCCCAGCTTTTCGGGTTCGTTGGCATCGGGTGCCAACGGGCGGCCATGTGCTACATCACAAAATGGACAGCGTCTTGTACAAATATCGCCCAAGATCATAAATGTTGCCGTGCCATGGTTGAAACATTCCGCCAAGTTTGGACATGAGGCTTCTTCACACACTGAGTGTAAATTGTTTTTACGCATGGTTTTTTTGATGTGTTCTATTTTTTCTGTGCTGGGTGGTAGTTTGATTTTGATCCACTCTGGTTTACGCAGCATTTCAGATTTTTCGGTTGGTAACACTTTGATCGGGATTAAGCGCATTTTGTCTTCATCGCGCATTTTGACACCGGCTACTGGGCGTGCTGGTTTATTCATTGTCGAACCCTATTTTTTCTTCAATTTGCTGGTAGCCTAGTTGGGCTATCAGCTCACGACCTAACAATTGGCTGGCTTGTGTCACTGTTTGTGGCCCGCCGAGTAAGCTACTTTGGGTCATTTTTAACCCTTGGTAGCCGCAGGGATTTATGCGCTGAAATGGCGCTAAATCCATATTGATATTCAGTGCTAATCCGTGAAATGAGCATCCTCTGCGAATTCTAAGTCCGAGTGATGCTATTTTTTCTTCGTTGACGTATACGCCGGGGGCGTCTTTCTTGGGGTATGCGTCTATTTTAAATTGTTTTAGTATGTTGGCGATGCTGTTTTCCAGTATGCTAACCAGTTGACGCACGCCCATATTTTTTCGTCGAATATCAATAAGTGTATACCCGACTAATTGTCCTGGCCCATGGTAGGTAACCTGCCCACCTCGGTCTGCTTTTACAACGGGTATTTCGCCTGGCATCAGCAGGTGTTCAGCTTTACCCGCTTGCCCTTGAGTAAATACAGGGTTGTGCTCGACCCACCAGATTTCATCGAGATCTTGTGGTGTACGAGTTTGTGTATAATCCTGCATTTTTTGCCAGATTGGCAGGTAATCGCGCAAGCCCAATTGACGGATAATCAGTTTGTCCAACTTACATCACCATACGTACGGTATCAATTTTTGCCAGTTCTTGGTAAAGCGTTTCGAGCTGTGTTTTACTGGTTGCCGTGATGGATATGGTGACTGATTGAAAGTTACCTTTACCACTGGGTTTGCTTGTTGGGCGATAGTCACCCGGCGCATGTTTTTGTACCACTGCGACTACTTTTTCAATTAATTTGTCATCTGCTTGTCCCAGTACTTTGAATGGGAACTGGCAGGGAAATTCTAAATATTCGTCAAATTTTGTTTTCATTTAATTCAATTCTAATTGTACTCGAAGCTGTAAATTTGTACCTGCATTGTCGGACTAAAGCCGCGACCTACATTGGCTCATAACTCGCCGCTAATATGTAGGTCGTCCCTTTAGGGCGACAATTTTAATTCAACAATCGCGCATATTGCGAGATTTGTCGGCGTAAACACCGACCTACATGGCGACGTTTTTTATTCGATTTTTGTGCATCCTGCTTTGTCGGACTAAAGTCCGACCTACATTGGCTCGAAGCTCGCCGCTAATATGTAGGTCGTCCCTTTAGGGCGACGTTTTTTATTCGATATTTGTGCGTCCTGCTTTGTCGGACTAAAGCCGCGACCTACATTTCTTGCGACTTTCAACTTTTATCTTGCAACTTGTAGCTCGAAACACGTAACTCGCCGCTAATATGTAGGTCGTCCCTTTAGGGCGACATTTTCAATTCGATTTTTGCGCTTCCTGCTTTGTCGGACTAAAGTCCGACCTACATTTCTTGCAACTTGTAACTTGTAGCTCGAAACTCGCTGCTACAATGTCGGGCTAAAGCCGCGACCTACATTGGCTCGTAGCTCGTCGCGACCTACACTATCTACTTTTTATAAAAATTGCACATCAAGATTTTAAATAGGTAATATAAACCAATTTATCTAAGTTGCATTTTTATATAGTCGATAGCGCGCGACATTAAACCACCTTCATTCACACTTTCCAACGCAACAAGTGGATATTCAGCGATGTCTTCACCTTCTAATTGTAAAAATAATTTGCCAACTACGGTGCCTTTTTTAAGCGGTGCTATCAGCTCTTCGTCTAACTGAATATTGGCTTTTAGGTTTTTACGCTGGCCACGCGGTACGGTGACTTGTGTACTCTGCGTTATGCCCAATTTAACGGTTTCTTTATCGCCCATCCAAATAGGTTGATCGGCAAACTTGCTACCTGCATCATATGGTGTGATGGTTTCAAAAAAGCGAAAACCATAGTTCAAAAGCTTTTTGTTTTCTTCTTTACGTGATCGCTCAGAATCAGCGCCCATCACAACTGAGATTAAACGCATTTCACCTTTTGTTGCTGAAGTCACTAAACTGTAGCCTGCTTCTTCAGTATGACCGGTTTTAATGCCATCTACATCCAAACTTTTATCCCACAGTAAGCTATTACGGTTGTATTGTTTAATACCGTTGAAAGTAAAAGATTTTTCAGCATAAATGGCATATTCATTTGGTACGTCACGAATTAACGCCGCTGCCAATGTGGCCATGTCTCTGGGCGTGGTAAAGTGGTTTGCAGACGTTAAACCGTGTGTATTTTCAAAGTAAGTGGAACTCATCCCTAGTTTTTCGGCATGTGCGTTCATTAAGCTGACAAAAGCGTCTTCTGTGCCAGCGATGTGCTCTGCCATCGCAACACAGGCATCATTACCCGATTGCACAATAATACCGCGGTTTAAATCAGCGACTGAGACCTGTTTGCCCACTTCAATAAACATTTTTGAAGATTCTGGGAAGTTTTTCGCCCACGCATTTTCACTAATGGTGACCATATCGGTTTCTTTGATATTGCCGTTCTTAATTTCTAAGCCAATCACGTAACTGGTCATCATTTTTGTCAACGAAGCCGGCGCAAGTTGCATATCTGCGTTTTCCTGCGAAATCACGTGTCCGGTATTAAAATCAATTAATATGTGTCCTTTGGCATTTACCTGAGGTGCACTGGGCGTGATTGCAGCAACATTAAACTGTACCAAAACAAAACTCATACAGAGCAAAGTAAGTGTTCTTTTTATCAATTTCATAATCATTCTTATATGGGTTGCTGGTTAATGGGAAAATTGCACGGCGAAGTATACCATTATTGGCTTACCGCATGACAGGGCGTATGTTACTAAAGTGGCGCGCTTGTTGATAGCCACTGCGTAACAAATCGGCAATTAATGCATCTGCCTGATCCTGTTTGTCCATCGGACCTGCGATCAGGTGAAAAATTCCGCTGTTTTCAACTATTTTTGTTGGAATTTGAAAGAGTGCCGCAACCGCTGCCGATTTATCTTTCAATGTTGATTTTTCCTGATCTTGTGCAACTTCAATATAAAATCCGGGCGCTGAGTGCAAAGCTTCTATTTTCACTTTTGCGGTGCCAGTTGCGGTAATACCGAGTTTATAGGCCGCTGCGTAAGATAAATCGATAATTCGGCCTTCGTGAAAAGGGCCTCTGTCATTTACCCTTACCACCGCTTTTTTTCCATTGCTTAAATTGGTCACACGTACATAAGTTGGCAGTGGTAGCGTTTTGTGCGCCGCGCTCATTGAGTACATGTCGTAAATTTCGCCATTTGAGGTTAAATGGCCGTGAAATTTTTGCCCGTACCATGAGGCAATCCCTTCTTCAGAAAATCCTTCGGCGTTGGTAAGCACCCGATAATCTTGTCCCAGTACGTTGTAATTTTTATTGCCGCCGCGGCTGGGCTGTTCGTAGATTGGGGTTGGGTCTATCAGTTCGTGCGCTTCTGGCAATCTTGCCGGCGCGATGTCTTGCGACAAACTGTAGCGCCCTTCATTTGGCGATTTTTGTGTACTGCTACACGCAGTTAAACCTATTGTGCTGCAAAAAGCTGTGAAATAAAAAACGATTAATTTTTTCATTAATTATCTCGCAAAAATCTTCTGTGAGTGCTTATCGCCATTAGTATGCCAAAACCGGCCATTAAGGTCACCATGGATGTACCGCCATAACTAACCAGTGGCAGCGGAACACCAACAACCGGTAATAATCCGGAAACCATCCCGATATTGACAAATACATAAACAAAAAAGGTTAAGGTGATGCTACCGGCTAATAATTTGGTAAAGGCATCTGGTGCTCGTATCGCGATCACCATGCCACGCGCAATGATATACATGTAAATGGCCAGTAAGATTAATACCCCCACCCAGCCGAACTCTTCGGCGAATACCGAAAAGATAAAATCGGTATGACGCTCGGGTAAAAATTCCAGTTGTGACTGCGTGCCCTTTAACCAGCCTTTACCCCACATGCCACCTGAGCCTATTGCTATTTTGGATTGAATTATATGATAACCCGAACCGAGTGGATCACTTTCTGGGTTTAAAAATGTCAGTACCCGGCGCTTTTGATAGTCGTGCATATAAAAATACCAGATAAGCGGTGCAAGTGCTGAGCCGATGACCGCGAACCCGCCTATCAGCCGCCAGCTTAATCCAGCTAAAAATAGTACGAACAAACCGGAACATGCAATTAGCAGCGAAGTGCCTAAATCAGGTTGTTTGGCAATCAGTAAAGTTGGAAACATTATCAGCGCTAAACCAATCACTGAATAACCGATTGTCGGGGGCAAAGGTTTACGTGCAATAAACCACGCCAGTGTAATGGGCAGTGCTAATTTCATCATTTCTGACGGTTGAATGCGGGTAATGCCGATATCTAACCAACGCTGCGCACCTTTACCAACGACCCCAAAAAACAGTACGGCAAGTAATAGTAAGCAACCTATGATAAACAGTGGCGCAGCCCATCTTTGGTAAAAGGTGGGTGGAATTTGCGCAACCGCAAACATCACCACTAAGGCTACGCCAAGCCGTGTGCCCTGACGGACTAATAAATCCATATTCTGACCAGACGCACTATAGATAATAAATAAGCCCATACCGATTAAACATAACAAACCGATTAATAGTGAGGTATCTATATGAATTTTTCGCCAGAAACTGGTTTGATTGCCCACTTGCGCATTCATTGAAAGGTCTCCGGGTATTCTTGAGTAGAATAGTTTTGAGATGGAAATTCTTGTGATGGATATTCTTGAAACGGATAGTTTTGGAAATAATAATCCATCATTGCTCTGGCAACCGGTGCCGCATTTTTACCACCACCACCTGCGTTTTCAATAATCACCGCTACAGAAATACGCGGTTCAGCAACCGGGGCAAAACCAACATATAAGGCGTTGTCGCGGTATTTTTCTTCGATTGCTTCGGCGTCGTACTCTTCGTCCTGTGCAATGGCAATAACTTGCGCGGTACCGGTTTTACCGGCCGCTTCATAGTTCACGCCTTTAAATGCCGCGAAACCTGAACCAGTCGGTTTTTCTACAACCCCTTGCATGGCGGTTTTAATAATTTGCCAGTTGCGTTCGTTTTCTATTTCAACCGGCCGGCGATCTTGCGCTGGAATCGGCAGTTCGCCGGTTTGCGTGCGGGTTGCTTTTAGCAGTTTGGGTTCGTAATATTGCCCTTCATTACCTAACACACTGGTTGCGGTTGCCAGTTGTAGCGGGGTCGCGGTCCAGTAGCCTTGACCGATACCAATTGATACCGTGTCACCTGCATACCATGGCTGACGAAAACGGCCATATTTCCAATCGCGCGATGGCATGGTCGCACTGGTTTCTTCGTGGATATCAATGCCGGTTAGTTCGCCAAAACCAAAGCGAGTCATAAATTCTGATATTTTATCCATCCCTAAGCGCACGGCTAAATCGTAATAATACACATCACAAGATTCTTCAATCGCGCGATATATATCCACCCAGCCATGGCCCCAACTTTTCCAGTCGCGGTATTTATGTTCTATGTCTTTTATCTGGTAGTAACCCGGATCCCAAATTCTGGTTTTGGTGGTGATCAGTTTTTCATCTAAGCCTAATAAACCGATATGCGGTTTTATTGTTGATGCCGGCGGATAACGCCCTTGTGTAGCGCGGTTTATCAGCGGGCGACTGCGGTTGTTTAGTAAGGCTTTATAATTTTTGCTGCTGATACCATGTACAAATAAGTTGGGATCGTAACTTGGATTACTGTAAAGCGCTAATATACCGTTATTTTTTGCATCTAACACAACCACTGCACCGCGCCGTTCGCCCAGTTGATCGCGCGCCAGTTTTTGCATTTCGATATCTAGATTCAGCACCAAATCTTGCCCCGGCACGGGTGGCTGTTCTGATAATGTGCGGATTGGACGCCCGCGGTTGTTGACTTCTACTTCCTGATATCCAACCTGACCATGTAGTAAATCTTCGTAATAACGTTCTATACCCAGTTTGCCAATGTCAAATGTCCCTTCGTAATTAGCCTTTTTGCCTACCATTTCTAGCGTGTCTGCATCACGCCGGTTTATTTTTGCGACATAGCCCAATGCATGCGTGGTTAGTTCTCCGTATGGGTAGTGTCTTTTTAATCGTGCTTCTAAATACGCGCCCGGCATTTTGTGTTGATTAACCGCAATAATGGCAGCTTCTTCTTCGGTTAATCTGGATTCAACAACAACCGGTTTGAACTTGCGTCTTTGCTGTTTAACCTGACGACGAAAGTCTTCTATTACCTCGTCTTCTAATGCGATTAGTTGTTGTATTTGCAATAGTAATTCATCCAGATCTTGCACTTCTTCCGGAATAATTTCTAAGCTGTAAAATGAGGTATTTTCGGCCAATATCCGGCCAAAGCGATCATAAATGAGTCCGCGGTTAGGCGGGATTGGCAATACTTTAATGCGATTACCGTCTGCGCGCGTTTGGTAATCCTGATGTTTATCAACTTGCAACGTGCGCATATTTAACGCCAGGATAATACAGGCAAGCACCACACAGACTAAACCGACAATTGCACGGCGCGCAAATAAATTGGCTTCAGCTAAATGATCACGAATTGCGACTCGGCGACGCCAGTTCAGCATTTAAGCTATTCCCTGTGATACGGGTGATTTTGATTGACACTCCACCCACGATATAAACTTTCTGCCACGATCACGCGTACCATTGGATGCGGTAAAGTGAGTGCAGACAATGACCATTTTTGTTCTGAGGCTTTTATGCAAGCTGGCGCTAAACCTTCTGGCCCGCCAACCAGTAAACTGACATCTCGGCCGTCTAATTGCCAGGCTTGCATTTGTTTAGCCAGTTGCGGGGTTGTCCAAGCTTTACCTGTCACTTCCAGCGTGACAATGCGGTTGCTTTTACCCACTGCAGCTAACATTAACTCGCCTTCTTTTTCCAGAATACGTTTTATGTCTGCGTTTTTTCCGCGTTTCCCGGCCGGTATTTCAACCAGTTCTAATGCATAATCTCGCGGGAAACGTCGCTGGTATTCGGCAAATCCGGCTTCAACCCAGCCTGGCATTTTTTGCCCAACGGCTATCAGCTGGATCTTCATTTTTGCCAGAGTTTTTCCAGTTGATACAGGTCTCTTTGTTCTTCAACCATGACATGCAAGATAACGTCACCAAAATCAACCAAGACCCATTCACCAAAGTCTTCTCCTTCCATGCCTAATGGACGAATATCTGCACGCTTGGCTTCTGTTGCAACATGTTTAGCAATTGAACGGACATGTTGTTTTGAATTACCTGAACAAACGAGCATGTATTGGGTGAATGTTGATTTTTCACGCACGTCTAATTCGATTATATCGTGCGCTTTCATATCGTCGGCTTTGTCGGCTACAAACGATTTTAACTCTTCGATTTGCAAAAGGATAAATCTCCTAAATGTATTAAGTTGTTTAATCAGCCTGATACAGGCTGTGTTTCATTATATAGTCATTTACTGCAGTTGGCAGTAAACAGGCACAATTAAGCCCTTTTTTATAACGTTCGCGGATTTTACTTGATGATATCTGCAACATACTGGTATCTGACAGATAAATATAACCGTGTCTTTTGGCGGTTAAATCTTGCTGATTCATGGTTTGATGTTGCTGCAAATATTCGTTTATCTGCGGGTTTAACACGCTATTATACCCGCCTCGTCTGGCAACTACCAAATGGCAATAGTCGGTTAACGACTGCCAGTGTGACCAAGTATCCAGTGTCTGTAAAGAATCCATACCAATCATAAAGGCAATTGCATGCTGCGGAAATTCACGGTGCAGTTGCTTAAGTGTTTCTATTGTGTACGAGGGGCTGGTTTTTTCTAATTCCCGTGTATCTAGTTTGAGCCTGCTATCAATGGATAACGTAGTGCGGCACAACTCAGCTCTTTGCTGTGCACTTTCATTTGGGGTCGCTTTGTGTGGCGGAATATAATTGGGCAATAAATATATTTGTGTTGCAGCTATTTGTTCTGCTATTTCAAACGCGCATTGTAAATGCCCGTTGTGAATCGGGTTAAATGTGCCACCAAAATACAAACTGAGCGGGTATTTATTCGGTTTCATTGGCCAGCATTAGTTGATTAAATTTAAATATATCTGGCTGGGCAAAAAACAATGCACAAATATGTGCAATGCGAAAATACGGGTTTGTCAAACCACTTGTTTTATATTCTACTTCAAACTGTGCCAAGGCTTGCTGGATTTCTTCTAACATGTTTAAGTTTAAGCGCTGCAGTGCCATTTTATACAAGTGTTTTCGATTGTCCCATATGCGTAGTTTTTTGCATTGTGCATCAAACTGATTACCCGCTAATGCCAACTGCGCCAAATAATCCACTTCGCGTTGCAACATCCAGGTAATAATAACAGGTTCAAGTTCTTCGCCTTCTAAACGCTGAATGATTTGCACGACTTTTTTGCGGTTGTTCGCCAGTAAATCTTCTGCCAGTTGAAAAACGGTAAATCGTGAATGATCAGAAACCGCTTTTTTGATTTCTTCAACGTCTATTGTTTGATTTGGGTAAATCAGTGCTAAGCGGCTGACTTCTTGTGCAGCACCTGCTAGATTGCCTTCAAATAAATCACATAAAATAGCTTGGGCAGCCGGTGTTACATTCAATTGATGCTGTTGAAATTGTTGTCTGAACCAGTCGGGTAATTTTTGCCGTTCGATTTCATACACTGGTATATACCAGCTGTGATTCTCAATGTTTTTAAACCATTTTGTTTTCGTTTGAGCCGCTTCCATTTTGCCGCCCCAAACCACTAATATATGCTCGTTGTCGGTTATATCGCACCATTCTTTAAAAAATGCGCCACCTTCTTTTCCCGGTTTGGCATTGGGCATTTCGACTTCTATTAGTTTTTTGCTGGCAAACAATGACATGGCCTGCGCTTCGTTGAGTATATTTTGCCAGTTAAAGTCTTCTTCTGTATTAAATCTCAATCTTTCTTCAAACCCTTGCTGTTTGCAAGCCGCACGGATTTGATCCAGCACCGTTTGCTGCTGATAGGGTTCATCACCAAACAGCAAGATCAATGAAGGCAAAGGTTGCGCCAGTTGACGATTAACTTGGTTAAAATAGACGCGCATTATCGATTTTCCGAAGACGCGAGTTGTAGTAAAATTTGCTCTGCTGCGTAGCGTCGCAGTTCTGACAACAAAATTTTCATTTCTTTAGATTTTGCCAATACAGCATCTGGGTCGTCCTGATAATCTCGCACCACCTGCACACTATATTGTTGAGGCTGTGAATGATGTATCAGCACATAGTTTACGGTATAGATCAGCTCGTATTCAGCCACCTGCGCGTTTGGAAAGAGCGATAAAACCGCTCTTTCTAATTCAGCCGAAACTAAATTGAGCTTGGTACAATCAGCATCTTGCGTTAAACGGACATTACTGCGCTGCAACCGTTTGGTCAGTTCTTTACCTAGCAAAGGTGCTGCTTGCGAATCTAAACAAATATTTTGCATTGACAGCGGTACCGCATAACTGCCGCGCAGCTGAAAACCGCAAGCGGTTAGCAGCATCGCGCTCAATGTCACTGTTAAGTACATAACGACTTTTTTTATCAAAGCCTAACCACCTAATTTGCTGATTTGTCTGTTTAGCGCGCTAGTTAGCAACGATGTTCAACAACTTACCCGGTACGTAGATAACTTTACGTACGGTTTTTCCATCGGTAAATTTTGTCACGTTGTCGTCTTGCATCGCTTTGGCTTCAAGCTCTTCTTTGCTGGCATCTGCCGGCACGGTAAATTTGGTTCTTAATTTGCCGTTTACCTGCACAACAATAAGTTTTTCATCTTCAACCAAAGCAGATTTGTCAGCAACTGGCCAGCTGGCTTCTTCTATCGGGGTTTGATTACCCAAGGCGGCCCAAAGTTCATGACAAATATGCGGTGTAATGGGTGATAATAACAATACCACATTGCTCAGTGCTTCATGCACTAGTGCATGGTCTTGCTCTGTTTTTGCGGTAAATTTACCCAGTTTGTTCATAAATTCCATAACCGCAGCAATCGCCGTGTTGAACGTTTGTCGACGACCCACATCATCACTGACTTTTTCAATGGTTTTGTGTAATTCGCGGCGCAGGTTTTTCTGTTCGCTGGTTAATTGCCCCAGATCTAAAGTACCGCCCTGATAACTTTCATTGTGTTCGTATACCGCACGCCACACTCGACGGATAAAGCGGTTTGCGCCTTCTACACCTGAGTCTATCCATTCTAAGGTTTGTTCGGGCGGTGCGGTAAACATCATAAATAAGCGCACGGTATCGGCACCGTATTGGTCGATAACCGTTTGTGGATCGATACCGTTATTTTTTGACTTAGACATTTTGCCCATACCAGCAATTTTTACCGGCTTGCCGTCTTTTTTATAGATGGCTTTTACAATTCTGCCTTTGTCATCGTATTCAGCATCTACATCTGATGGTGCATACCAGGTTTTACCGCCTTTTTCGTCTTCACGATAATAAGTTTCTGCCAGTACCATGCCTTGACATAATAATTGTTTGAACGGTTCGTCTGATTTTACTAAACCTACATCACGTAATAGCTTATGGAAGAATCTGGCATACAAGAGGTGCAAAATAGCGTGTTCGATACCACCTATATATTGGTCAACCGGCAGCCAGTAATTGGCTTCGGTTGGATCTAACATTTTGTCATCGCATTGAGGTGAGCAGTATCTGGCGTAATACCAGCTTGATTCCATAAAGGTATCAAAGGTGTCTGTTTCTCTAAACGCAATTTGTCCCTTGTATTCAGTTTTAGCCCATTCTGGATCGGCTTTAATCGGCGATGTGGTGCCATTCATAACCACATCTTCTGGCAAGATAACCGGTAATTGATCTTCTGGTACTGGAACCGCTTCGCCATCTTCCAAGTTTAACATTGGAATCGGTGCACCCCAATAACGCTGACGTGAAACCCCCCAGTCGCGCAGACGGAAGTTCACTTTAACTGTGCCTTTGCCTAAGCTTTCCAGTTTTTCTGCAATCGCTTTAAAAGCTGCGTCGAAATCTAAACCATCAAACTCACCTGAGTTAACCAAAATCCCTTTTTCGGTAAAGGCTTGTTGTTCTAGATCAATACTGATTTCAGCGTCTTTAGCAGGCTCGATAACTTGTTTGATTGATAAACCGTATTTGTGTGCAAATTCGTAGTCACGCTGATCGTGCGCAGGTACGGACATAACCGCACCTGTGCCATAGTCCATCAACACAAAGTTAGCCGCCCAAACCGCAACTTCTTCACCTGTAATTGGGTGTATTGCGCGCAGCCCTGTATCGACGCCGGCTTTTTCCATTGTCGCTATGTCTGCTTCGGCCGTTTTGGTGTTTTTGCATTTCTGAATAAAATCAGCCAATTCTGGGTTGTCTACTGCCGCTGCAATACACAGTGGATGCTGCGCGGCTAATGCAACGTATGTCACACCCATTAAGGTATCTGGGCGTGTGGTGTAGACGGTAAACTGGTCTGTACCATTGTTTAGTTGAAAGTCTATTTCAACCCCTTCTGAACGGCCAATCCAGTTTTTCTGCATGGCTTTTACTTGATCGGGCCAGTCTTCCAGTTGATCTAAGTCGTCTAATAATTCTTGTGCGTAATCGGTGATTTTAACAAACCACTGTGGTATTTCTTTTTGCTCTACGAGTGCACCTGATCGCCAGCCGCGACCATCGATTACTTGTTCATTGGCTAATACGGTTTGATCGACCGGATCCCAGTTGACCGTCGACATTTTTTTATAAACCAAGCCTTTTTCGTATAACTTGGTGAATAACCATTGTTCCCAACGGTAATATTCTGGTGTGCAAGTGGCGAGTTCACGAGACCAGTCGTAACCAAAACCCAATTGGTTTAACTGTTTTTTCATGTATTCGATGTTTTCGTATGTCCATTTTGCAGGCGCGGTGTTGTTGTTGATTGCCGCGTTTTCAGCCGGTAAACCAAATGAATCCCAACCCATTGGTTGCATTACATTTTTACCCAACATACGCTGGTATCGGCTGATAACATCGCCAATTGTATAGTTACGTACGTGCCCCATATGTAGCTTGCCACTTGGATATGGGAACATGGATAAGCAGTAAAATTTTTCTTTGCTGTCGTCTGCTTTTACTTCAAATACTTTTTTTTCTTGCCAGTATTTTTGGACTTTTTGTTCTATTTCTCGCGGGTTATATTGCTCTTGCATGCAGTTGATCCGAATATTCGCTACTGAAAAAATGATTTGATTATTGCACCTAGTACAATTTTGGTTGCATAGGATAACTTACCCGCTATCGGGACGCCAATAATTTCTGTGATATGGGTCTGCCCTTTAGGGCGACGAGTTTTGAGCTTCAAGCTGTGTAGGTCGTCCTTTAGGGCGACAATTATTAATTCGATATTTGTGCTTTCTGCTTTTGTCGGGCTGAAGCCGCGACCTACATTTTAGCTTTAAGCTTCGAGCAGCGAGCTTCAAGCTGTGTAGGTCGTCACTTTAGGGCGACAATTATTAATTCGACATCGTGCATTCTGCTTTTGTCGGGTTAAAGCCGCGACCTACATTTTAGCTTTAAGCTTCGAGCAGCGAGCTTCAAGCTGTGTAGGTCGTCCCTTTAGGGCGACAATTATTAATTCGATATTTGTGCTTTCTGCTTTTGTCGGGCTGAAGCCGCGACCTACATTTTAGCTTTAAGCTTCGAGCAGCGAGCTTCAAGCTGTGTAGGTCGTCCCTTTAGGGCGACAATTATTAATTCGACATCGTGCATTCTGCTTTTGTCGGGCTAAAGCCGCGACCTACATTTTAGCTTTAAGCTTCGAGCAGCGAGCTTCAAGCTGTGTAGGTCGTCCCTTTAGGGCGACAAAGTTTATTTCGATATTTGTGCATTTTGCTTTTGTCGGGCTAAAGCCGCGACCTACATTTTAGCTTTAAGCTTCGAGCAGCGAGCTTCAAGCTGTGTAGGTCGTCCCTTTAGGGCGACAATTATTAATTCGACATCGTGCATTCTGCTTTTGTCGGGCTAAAGCCGCGACCTACATTGTGTGGCTTGAAGCTTGAAACTTACAACTCGCCGCTCGTAGCTCGCTTCCCGTAACTAAACACAAATGATGGTATTTATGGCGCAGGTGCACTGCGTGTAAAAGCTTTGTGACCACAATTAAAACACGGGTGGATCTTTTGAGGGTGACTGATTTCTAGCAGCTCGCCACACTTTTGACACTTTAAACGTCCAAAAGCAACTTCTTCACCGGCATTGTATGTACCTAAATGATCTAAATCAGAACTAAACTCGCGCCACTCTAACTGCGTTCTATCCGTCATTTCTGCAAGCGTCTGCCAAATATTATCTTTTACCGACAAGTAATAAGGCGACTCGTTTGCTTCTTTTTGGTAGCTGTCGTAAAAATACGCCAAGTCACGCTGAAAGTATTGCCATGAATGATAAAACTCTTCTTGATGAACCTCTAAACCAGCTTCAATCCACTCCTTCAATAACTCAACACCTTCCGCCATTGATCGGGTTTCTTCTTCACTACTTTTTTTAAGCCAACTAGAAAATTTATCGAGTAATGTTTGATATTTTTTAGGTGAATTCACTGACAATCTCCTTTGAGCTTTGAGCTACGAGCTACGAGCTACGAGCTAATTATTGTAGGTCGCGGCTTTAGCCCGACAAATCTCGAAATATGCACGATGTCGAATTAATAATAGTCGCCCTGTAGGTCGCGGCTTTAGCCCGACAAAAGCAAAATGCACAAATATCGAAATAAACTTTGTCGCCCTAAAGGGACGACCTACACAGCTTGAAACTTGTAACTTGTAGCTTAAATCCTGCAATTTGTCGCCCTAAAGGACGACCTACACAGCTTGCAACTTGTAACTTGAAATCTGCAAGTTGTCGCCCTAAAGGGACGACCTACATTTTCATTTGAAACCTTACTCTATATATTTATATCTTAGGTGTGAAAATCAATGCATGCCAATTAATTTAGTTTTGAGCTTCGAGCTACGAGCTACGAGCTAATTATTGTAGGTCGCGGCTTTAGCCCGACAAATCTCGAAATATGCACGATGTCGAATTAATAATAGTTGCCCTGTAGGTCGCGGCTTTAGCCCGACAAAAGCAAAATACACAAATATCGAAATAAACTTTGTCGCCCTAAAGGGACGACCTACACGGCTTTTAACTTGCAACTTGTAGCTTAAATCCTGCAATTTGTCGCCCTAAAGGACGACCTACACAGCTCGAAACTTGCAACCTGCAGCAATTTGTCGCCCTAAAGGACGACCTACACAGCTTGTAGCTCGCGGCTTAAAGCTCGAAACTCGTAGCTCGAAGCTCGTAGCTTAAAACTCGCAGCTAAATACGTTAACTCGTTTGTTGCCATAGTAACAACAGCAGCAGAATAAAGCTGATACCTTGCCAGAACATGACTGGGCTGCGCTGGATCAGTGGGGGTTTTGTGCGTTGTAAAAATGATTTATTAGGATGATGTAAATCGTAGACAAACTCAGAAAGTTCAGCGTAGCGCTTCAATGGGTCTATTTGCAGCGCTTTTTGCAGTGCATCGTCTATCCATGCTGGCAGTTCACTGGTTTCATCTATTACACTGCGATAGTTTAACCGTCTTTGAGCGGCCGTGCTTTTTGCCTGCGCGATTTCAATACTATATGGAAATCGTCCAGATAACATTTGATAGGTTATTACCGCTAATGCAAAAATATCCGAGCGCGGGCTACCCTGCTGGCCCAGAAAATATTCAGGCGCGGAATAGCGCATGGTGCCGCGTACAGCTTCTTCGTTTTGACTGTCGGTCACGCCGGCAATAAATACCGAGCCAAAATCAATAATTTTAACCGTGTTATCTGCATCTATTAGAATGTTTTGCGGACGTATATCCTGATGGATCATTTCTTGCCGGTGAAAAGCCTGCAATCCTTTTGCGATTTGTTCAACAATTGAGCGTACTTCATTTAGTGAAGGTTTTGGGTTGTCTAACATCCACTGCGCCAATGATTGACCTTCAATATATTCAGTTGCTAGATATAGATAGTTTCGCTTACGCCCTGTATCAATTGCTTTGGCGACATTGACATGATCAACGCGCTTGGCAATCCACTCTTCTAACATAAAGCGCTCAAGGTATTTGCTGTCGCTTGCGAGCTCTGTGGAAGGCGTTTTTATTACCAAAGTTTGTTCTGTTGCACTATCTTTTGCTAAGAATACATGGCTGCGGCTACTAATATAGAGCTCACGAATTATCTGAAAACCATCAAATTCCTTTCTGGCTGCCAGCGTTGGTGGCAGCGGTAAACTGGTAAACTGTTGCACTTCATCTAGTTGATAATCTGGTACATGCTCTATACGCACTATTTGAATGCTTAAATTATCATCACTGCCCGCTTTAAGTGCCTCTGTTATCAAGGTATCGGCAGCTTCCTGTTGTGAACCGGCGGTTTGTATAATTTTCACTATCTGACGATCTGTTAAAAACTCATATATCCCGTCAGTTGCCAGCACATATGTATCACCCGTTTCTAATATTTGCTTTTGATAGTCTAACTCTAAAATGGGTTCAACCCCCAGCGCACGCGTTAAATAACTCACATCAGCAGATACAACACGACGATGATCGCGCGTCAACACTTCTAAATTATCGTCAACCAGACGAAATATCCGGGTATCACCCGAATGAAACAAATGTGCGGTATTTGACTTTAGAATCAGCGTACTAAACGTACAGATGTATCCTTTATCTTTATCGTAGCGATTTGGACTATTTTGCGATTGTGCATACAACCAGGCGTTGATTGCGCTAAGCACTTTTTGTGCAGATGTTTTAACTGACCAAGAGTCTGAAGTGCAATAATAATCTTCTATAAACCCTGCGACCGCCGCTTGACTGGCAATTTGGCTGACCTTACTAGAACTGATACCATCAGCCATCGCTAGCACAATCCCTTTGCTGCTGAGCAATGGCTCTTGAGGTAAATTACGGCCAATAAAATCCTGATTAATACTTTTCACACCTGCCTGACTGGCTTGCCCTACCGAGACCCGCAAAGGTTTTTTCATCTAACTCAGCCTTTTATTGGTAAATAGTCTAATACGATTAGATCGCTCACACGGTAAACAAAAAAGCTCCGTGTATCTGAATAGATAACGGAGCTTTTTAGTGTACTTAATTTAACTGACTTAATTTCAACTGACTAAAAACTAAATATTAAGCAATTCTACGTTCAGGTGAAGTTCTCACATGCGTTAGGTAAAGTGGTAAACCAACCAACAAGAATCCGCCCGCAAGATTACCTAATGCTGTTGGAAGTTCATTCCAAATTAAATAATCAGATACTGTAAACTCACCACCCATAATCATAGAAAATGGAAATAAGAACATGTTTACAATTGAGTGTTCAAAGCCCATGAAGAAGAACAGCATAACCGGCATCCACATCGCCGCCATCTTACTGCCCGCAGAGGTAGAAATCATCGCACCAACAACCCCCATAGAGACCATCCAGTTACATAACATGCCACGAATAAATATCGTAAACCAACCCGCGACACCATGTTCCTGATACCCCAAGGTTCTGGACTCACCGATGGAACTTACTTTTTCTGCCAGCGCCCCGCCGTCAACTGAATATCCATAAGTTAAAATGAATGATGCAAAAAATGCAGTGGTAAGTGCGCCGGCAAAGTTACCGACAAATACCAACCCCCAGTTTCGCATCAGGCCATTGAATGTTACGCCCGGACGTTTATCTATTAATGCCAGAGGAACCAAGGTAAACACCCCAGTTAACAAGTCGAATTTCATCAAGTACAGCATGATGAAGCCGACTGGGAACAATAGTGCCCCGACTAAAAAGTTTCCGGTTGTAACCGCAACGGTTATCGCAAACAAAGCTGCTAAACCTAGTATTGCACCCGCCATAAATGCACGGATAAAGGTATCTTTAGTTGACATGAAAACTTTTTGTTCTCCTGAATCAACCATTTTGGTGACAAATTCATTCGGTTCGATATAAGCCATAGTGTTTTCCCTTGTTGATGTCTGTTAATGCTAAAGCAATAACAAAGCCAAGAAGTTTAATGTGTTGTTTTATAAGTAAATAATAAATTCAATGGTATTTTTAATGTGGTTTTGCGCACCAAATTAGATCACCATGCTTTATAAGGTAGAAACTTTCCATTCAAGGTTAAAATGACTCGGTCACCTTTAGGGTTTTCTTCTTTATCAACTTCCATTGAGAAGTCGATTGCGCTCATAATGCCATCGCCAAACTTTTCCTGAATGACTTCTTTAAGCGTGTCGCCGTATACACCAACCACTTCATATAAACGATAAATTAATGGGTCTTGTGGCACTGATTTATCCCATTCTTTGGTTGGATATTCCATTAAGACTGATTTGGCTTCAGGCGGTAAGCCCAAATACTCGACCAGTTTTTCAGCAGCAATTGGTGGACAGCTATTCATCCCTAAACATGCTGAAGTTGTCCAAACCGTCGACATGCCAATTGCATCCGCAATGCCTTCCCAGCTTAGACCTTTTTCTTTTTTAATGGCGAAAATAGCTTCTGTTACGTCTAGTTTATTCATCGATAAATCCTCAAATTAGTGCAAATTAAATGTTTAAAAAATCACTCAGGATAAGTTGAGTTATCACTACCTGCGCTGTACATAAGCTATATAGCGATAAGTGTGCCAATTTAATAAAAAACAATTAACCCATTGATTTTTAACACATTACAAATCAACCAATGGAGATTTAAGCAGCACGATAATTCGTTATTCACGAAATATCGTGGTTTATTAACGATTTTTCGTTGTTTGGCTCGAATATTGAATAAGGTGGATATGAATAGATAGCCAATAACGAAACGTTGGATTTAATGACCGATTCATTTTTTATGCAGTGCCCAACTGCACTATTAGTAATCAACCCCTATCAGGATATTATTATCAAGGCAAATCAAACTGCACTCGCGTTATTTAATCTGCCGCAGGCGCAACTTAAACAGCCAACAGTCAGTCAGCTTTTTAATAAGTGTTTAGATAAATTGCTTGTTTTTAGCGAACAAGCTTTGTCACAAGGCAGTGCATGGTGTGACGATTTGTTTATTGAAGTAGACGAAATCCCGCTTTATCTCGAAGTCACAGCTAAGGCATTTGAGCAACAACTGATCCTCAGTTGTCAGGACAGCTCATATACTTTTAAACACAGATATCAGGCCGAAGCTGAAAACCATTATCGTTTGGGATTGTTTCATTGGAGTAAAAATGAAACGGTTTTTGAAGAAATTGAGCGCCACAATCAACTGTTATTAAGTGCGGTAGGCGATGGTATTTATGGGGTCGATACGAAAGGCTGTACGACCTTTGTCAATAGCGCAGCTGAGCAGATCTTGGGTTGGAAAAAGCATGAAATCATCGGGCAAAAAATTCACGATATTATTCATCATACGCATCACAATGGTCACCCTTACCCTGCCCATGAATGTCCGATATATGCAGCTTTTCATGACGGTACCGTACATATTATTGAAGACGAAGTATTTTGGTCTAAAAGTGGATCGCCAATCGCGGTTGAATACACCAGCACCCCAGTGACTGACAATGGCGTGCTAATAGGTGCAGTGGTTATTTTTAGAGATATTACCGAGCGTAAACGCACCCAACAAAAGCTGGTAAATGCATTGCAAGAAGTTGATAAACTAAAAAGTCGGTTAGAAATGGAAAATGCCTATCTGCTGGAAGAAATTAATGCCGATTTTAACCACCATCAGATAATTGGGCAAAGTGCAGCAGTCCAGCGCATGGTGCACCAAATTGAACTGGTGGGTCCAACCGATGCTAATGTGCTGATAATCGGTGAATCTGGCACAGGTAAAGAATTGGTTGCGCGGGCGATTCATGAAGTGAGTTCACGCCAGGGTAGACCTCTGATCCGCGTAAACTGCGCCGCCATTCCGGCAGAGTTGTTTGAAAGTGAGTTTTTTGGTCATGTTAAAGGCGCTTTTTCCGGTGCAGTGTCCGATCGACTGGGTCGCTTTGAACTGGCCGATGGTGCGACGATTTTTTTAGATGAAGTCGGTGAAATTCCGCTGCAGTTGCAGGGAAAACTGCTGCGCGTTTTACAGGAACAACAGTTTGAGCGTGTGGGGGAATCTAAAACCCGTCATGTCGATGTCAGGGTTATTGCGGCAACCAATCAAGATCTCAAAAAACTGGTTAAACAGAATAAATTCAGGGAGGATTTATATTTTCGTTTAAATGTATTTCCGGTTTCAACGCCTGCGCTGCGAGAAAGAAAAGAAGATTTACCGCTGCTGGTGCAACATTTTATCTATAAAGTATGTATGCGTTTTAATCAACCTCAGCCGAAAGTTTCAATGGCGCAAATGCAGTATCTTCAGCAGTATACTTGGCCGGGTAATATCCGAGAGTTAGAAAATATTATAGAGCGGCAGGTGATCCTAGCTAAAAGCAATAAGTTGAGTTTTGATTTTTTAGCCGATGAGCACAATCCAACCACCACTGAGAGCGATATAAAACAAATCGAAAATAGTGAAATTATCAGTGCCTCAATGCAAAAAACATTGGAAAAAGAAAATATCAGAAAAGCGCTCGTCGCGACCGATGGAAAAATCTATGGTAGCGGTGGCGCAGCCGAGCTGTTGGATTTAAAACCCACCACGCTAGCTTCAAAACTTAAAAAATATAACATTGACGCATGGCAATATAAACCAAACAAGCGCTAGTTAATCATCGGCTAACGCTTCAAATTCTTTTTTCTTGGTTTGATACCACTCTTCCATCGCAGCGGGCTGTTGCATCAATAGCATAATCCTTTGCATGGCCTCAAGGTGTTGCGGATCTTGCTGCTGAAACATTAACATACCATGTGCTTTGCTCAGCTCGACTAGTTCTTCAAATGTTTCTGCCGTAAAAGATTTATCACAAGCGCCGCCAAGTTGCTTACATGTCATTGTTTTCATAAAATCACCTCGTTTTCATACTCTTCATATCGTCTTATACATTGATTATCGCCTGTTAGTAGCAACATTTCCAAACAAAACTTTTTTGCGATTTTTCTCACGATAAATTGAGCAGATTAAACGATTTTTTTGCCATACCAGATCCGTTAATTTGTATTTCGATTTGATGCTGTCCGGCATAGTATTTTCGTGTCGTCACGGGTTTAAATGAGTGTTTTCGGTTGAGCGTTATTGTCTCATTTTTTTTGATAGTCAGTGTTTTCCACTTAAACACTTTAGCGCTTAACTGCCCATTCGCTTTTTGATGGTAAACTAAATAATCAATGATCAAATTCTGTCGCTCAGAAAAAGCTGAACTCACGATTATTTCTATCGCTAACGACTGCCCCACTTGCACATTTTCTGTCGCTAGTTTGAGTTGGCAACTCAGCTCTATAGGTTGTGCATAGCCGAATACCCTCAACGCGGGTTGATAGCCATTTTTAATTAAACTTCGAGCCGCGTGTTTAATGAGTTTTTGTCTATCTGCATTTGCATCCTTCATCCAACTTTGCATCACCTTGATGACCAAATCTGGGTGATCTTTGCTGATATCATTTAAATGATTCGCAACAGAGCGCCTGACATATTCACTGGGATCATCTTTTAATTTTTCTAACAGTGTTAGAGTGAGTTCTGGTTGGGTAATAAAACAACTTAAGCGGATCCCCCAAGGCAAACGAGGTCTTGTGCCTTCTGAGATTAACCGCCTAACATGCGTGTTTATTTGCGAGGTGTCGTTTTGCAGCCAAACATCTAAAACATCCAGTACTTTTGTCGGATTTTTTTCAATTAAATAGCGTATTGCGAACTCTGCACTAAAACGTTTGGTCATTTCTCTAAGCACGCTGAGTGCATATTCGATGTTATCTAAACCTTTGAGTGCAACAAAATCGGCCATTGGCATAATCGCCCAGCCGCGCATGCCATTATCGGCGGTAGTAAAGTGAATTTCTTCTGATGTTTCGTCAACTGGCGCAAGCGTGTTCAGCAGTATCTGACAAGCTGTTGGATAATCATCCGGTAGTGTTTGGAGTAGAGCTTGGTAAATTTGTTGGCTGCGCTGTTTAAGCTCTAAGCGCTCTAAATTATGCGCCGCGATTGAAACAAAGCCTGCTTCATTAAAATTTTCATCCTGGCGCTTAATTTGTCTCGCCAATTGCTCTATTAGCTTAATATTAAAAACGTTTTTAAAAGGTTCCACTGTGAAGCACTGCCTTGTTTTATGATTAGCACATTAATTGCAATGTAAAACAGTCAGCACTCAAACACAAACAGCCAACTGCTCTACTGAAGATTTAAATTTTCACAATGATGAATCCGGTAATGCAAAAATATGCACTGGCGGTAACGCTTCATCATTTTCATGATCGCCAATTAGGTATACTTTATCATCCTTAATCGCAATATCGCTTGGGTAGGCTAAGAGTTCGTGATCTAACTCAAAAACCGTGAGTATTTCACCGTTTAGGTTTAATTTTAACAGCTTAGTAAATTGCTCTGAGATAGCGTATAAATAGCCACCATAGTATGCAATGCCTTGTGCATCATAGCTATAAATACTATCTTCAACATCGCCCTGATATTCGACTTGTTGTTGGCTTTGCAGGCTAAAGTCAGCATTTAATGTGAGTAAAAGATCGACTTCATCTGCAGCATTTCCGTCCGTTAATAAATAATAATTCCCACTGCTAGGATTATGCGCAATACCTGCATAACCGTAATGTTCTCCTTCATTATTCAACAAATCTATTTGATATTCAGCAATCAATTCAGCTTGACCTGACGTTAAGCTAAAATGCCCTATCAAACCTTGGTCGGCTAACACGATAAAACCATCATGCGTTGTAACGACACCTTCGGTACAACCTTGATTACAGTTGAAACTGGAAAACGTAAAATCAATTTGTTCAGTCACGCTAAATGCAGCATCTAGCACAAAGACTTCGGCTTTGTCCGTGACCAACATCCATCCATCATCTGCCTTTGGCCATAACCCTGATGGCTGTGCGATACGAGTATCCAGCGCAATCTTGTTTTCAAGCTCAAGCTCAGCGCTTTGCTCGATCGGTCCATCTCCCAAGGTTTCTGATTTATCGCTAACCTGAACTAAATTACCGTCTGAGCCATCCATGCTGACAACAATATTACCATCGGGCAGCAGAGTCATATCGGTAAATTGTTTGCCACTAAAACCTTCTAACTTCCATGATTGCTGATAAAGGACATGCTGTTCATCGACAGATAATTCAACGACAAAATCATTTTGCTGTTCGTTCACCAGAATATATAGCTGATCTTGCCAGTAACTCAGCCCATTAATAACGATATCTTTTGCAATTGAAAATGCGGTTGCTTCTGAGGTTGATATGTTGAGGCGAAGAATTTCATGTTGTTTTTGATCGTACAACCACACTAAATTTTGCCCGTCATCCTGTAAAGCTAGTTCCGTAAAATGACGGGCAGTGGCAAACTGCCAAACTTCTGTTTGCTCAGTTTGTACATTGAGTTGGTGTATTGTTTCACCCCCTTCAACAAACCAGATCGCTTCATCTGTTTGTTCAATATCAAGCGCTTTGATTTTGTGCTGTTTAATTTGCTGATTAGTTTGCTCTGCGGCGTGATAAAACATTTCTTCTGAAGCGGCATCAATATATCCATGAGCATGCTCTGCTTGATAAACGTTAAAGCGCGGCCAATTGGTACTAATGCTCGTGATAGCCGTCAGTTTGATTTGATTATCCGGATAGGTAATGTACGCTGATATCGGAAAGTTTTCGACAAGCGACCTTTGGTTATCCAAACTTTCGAGTTCAATATCCTGCGCTGAACGCTTTGCTGTAACCTTTTGTTGTGATGCAGTTACACGTTCCGTATTTGCTGTATTGTTGCTATCACTACCACAAGCGGATAACAAAGATATACATAAGAATCCTGCCGATAACATGGATAATTGTACCCGAGCAACATCTGTCTTTTTAATATTCATAACCTATAATCCTTATTCATTTGAAAAATCAGATGCAGATTAAACAAAGGCTTATCAAAGTTAGGTGAAAATTAAATCAAGATAGATTTCACAAAATAAAAAACCCCGGCAAGCCGAGGTTTTTTATTTTGCTAGCGTGCTAGCTTCGTACGGTAGCTAAATCTATAGATTTAACTATAGATTTAACTATAGATTTAGCTGTAGATTAAGCTTTAGCTCTTTCTTCTAAGATTTTAACTGCAGGTAATTCTTTACCTTCAACAAACTCTAAGAATGCACCGCCACCTGTTGATACATAAGAAATTTTGTCTGCTAAATCCCATTTGTCGATAGCAGCCAAAGTATCACCACCACCGGCAATAGAGAAGGCTTCACTTTCTGCAATTGCGCGAGCAACGACTTCAGTACCTTTAGCAAACGCATCAAATTCGAATACACCACAAGGACCATTCCAAATTACCGTTTTTGCTGATTTGATGATTTCAGCTGCCTTGGCTGCTGACTCTGGACCATAATCGATAATTTCTTCGTCTGCCTGAATTTCATTCACTTTTTTGGTTTCAGTTTTTGAAGTATGGCTCCAATCACTAAACCCTTCTTTTGTCGTGCGTACATCTGTTGCAAAAATAACTTCTGTTGTTGCACGTAAACGCTGAGCTTCTGGAATTAAGTCTTCTTCATATAAAGAGTTACCGACTTCATGACCCGCTGATGCAACAAAAGTATTTGAGATACCACCACCGACAATCAATACATCAACAATTTTAGAAAATGCTTCTAAAACCGCTAACTTTGAAGATACTTTAGAACCACCGACAATAGCGACAACCGGACGCTCTGGCTTACCTAAAGCTTTACCTAATGCGTCTAATTCATTCACCAATAATGGACCTGCGGCAGCAACCGGTGCAAATTTAGCAACACCATGAGTAGAGGCTTGCGCGCGGTGTGCTGTACCAAATGCATCCATGACAAAAACATCACATAATGCCGCTAATTTTTTAGCGAGTGTTTCGTCATCTGCTTTTTCACCTTCGTTGAAACGCACATTTTCTAAAATGATCACTTCACCGGCTTTTGCTTCAACACCATCTAAATAATCTTTTTCTAAACGCACTGGTGCATCTAATTTTTCAGCAATATATTCAACGGCTGGCGCCAATGAATACTTGTCTTCGTATTGACCTTCTGTTGGACGACCTAAGTGAGACATCACCAATACAGCGGCGCCTTTTTCTAATGCCAGTTTGATAGTTGGAATTGCTGCGTCTACACGCACAGTTGATGTGATTTTTCCATCATCATCCAATGGCACGTTTAAATCTTCACGGATTAATACTTTTTTACCTTGTAAGTCCAAGTCAGACATTTTGATTACTGACATAAGCGTGTCTCCAATTAAATTAAAAAATCTTTATTGCGCCGCAAACATCTCGCGGCAAGTATCTAACATTCTATTTGCGTAACCCCATTCGTTGTCACACCAGACCAGTACTTTTACCAGCTTATTATGGCTGACCCGAGTTTGTGTACCGTCCAAAATGCAAGAATGTGGGTCGTGATTAAAATCTATTGAAACCAAAGGCGCTTCGGTATAATCCAATACCCCTTTGAGTTTTCCTGCTGCCGCTTCTTTGACGACTTTATTCACATCATTAATACGAACTTCTTTTTCCATCGCTAAGCTCAATACCAGTGCGGTCACGTTAACCGTTGGCACGCGCACTGAAATTGCTTCAAAACGGCCTTGGAATTTTGGCAATATTCGTTCAATACCTGCGGCTAATCGCGTATCGACCGGAATAATAGACTGACTCGCAGCTCTGGTACGCCGTAAAT
This sequence comes from Catenovulum sediminis, assembly GCF_007289895.1. GTDB lineage: Bacteria > Pseudomonadota > Gammaproteobacteria > Enterobacterales > Alteromonadaceae > Catenovulum > Catenovulum sediminis. Next base: position 677,854 of record NZ_CP041660.1, read on the forward strand.
CTTCATGAAATGAGTCTATGACAGGTTGATCATTCATTGAAGAGTGGATCGTGGTAACAGTGCCACTTTCTATACCATATGCTTTGTCTAGGATATCAATTACAGGTACACAGCCATTGGTTGTACAGGATGCGGCCGATACGATGCGATCACGTGCACGTAAAGTATCATGATTCACCCCATATACGATTGTTGCATCCATATTAGTATCACCCGGATGTGACAACAATACTTTTTTGGCACCTTGACGTATATGAACAAACGCATCTTCAAAGCCTTGCACTTTACCAGTACACTCAAAGACGACATCAACGCCCATATTATCCCAAGGTAAATGGGCCAGACTTGATTCTTGCAATAAATGAATCCACTGGTCGGCAATTTTTAAGCGACCATTTTGTAAATTCACTTCTGTTTTAAAGCGGCCATGTGAAGTGTCATATTTGAGCAGGTGCAGAACAGCTTCTGGGCTGGCTAATTCATTAATAGCAACAACTTTAAACTCGTCCTGTAGGCCATATTCGTATATCGCGCGAACGACACTACGACCAATACGCCCAAAACCATTTATAGCAATGCGAATTATAATTGAATCTCCATGAGCAAAAAAGGCAGACCTAAGTCTGCCTTTTATTAAACACTAGTGCTAGTGATTAGCCTAATTTTTTCACTGTATCTACAACATTTTCAACTGTGAAGCCGAAGTGTTTGAACAAGTCACCACCCGGTGCAGATTCACCAAATGTTGTCATACATACAAAACCACCATTCATGCCAACATACTTATACCAGTAATCAGCATGTGCAGCTTCAATTGCAACACGTTTAGTAACCGCAGCCGGTAGTACAGACTCTTTATATTCTGCAGATTGTGCATCGAAGGTATCTGTAGAAGGCATAGAAACGACGCGAGTTTTAATACCTTGTTCAGTCAATGCTTTTGCAGAATCAACAGCCAATGAAACTTCAGAGCCTGTTGCGATTAAAATAGCATCAGGTGTACCGTCAGTATCAACTAATACATAACCACCTTTTTGAATATTTGCTACTTGCTCTGCATTACGCTCTAACGCAGGTAAACCTTGACGGCTGAATACCAATGCTGTCGGTGCGTTTTGACGCTCAACTGCAACTTTCCATGCGGTTGCTGATTCAGTTGCATCCGCAGGGCGCCAAGTTGACATATTAGGTGTCATACGTAAGTTAGCAACTTGCTCTACTGGTTGGTGAGTTGGACCATCTTCACCCTGACCAATTGAATCGTGCGTATAGACAAAAATATTCTGAATACCCATTAACGCAGACATACGAACCGCATTACGTGCGTATTCCATAAACATCATGAAAGTAGCACCGTAGTTAATAAAACCACCGTGTAAAGAAATACCGTTCATAATGCCAGACATACCGAACTCACGTACACCATAGTGGATGTAGTTACCGGCAGGATCGTCTTGAATGCCTTTAGAACCAGACCATAAAGTTAGGTTAGAACCGGCTAAGTCAGCTGAACCACCTAACAATTCTGGTAATATTTTACCAAATGCTTCAATCGTATTTTGTGAAGCTTTACGTGAAGCAATTTTATCACCTTTAGCTTGAGTTTCAGCAATGAAAGCTTCTGCTTTAGCAGCAAACTCTGCAGGTAATTCACCTTTAATCACACGGCGCTCATATTCAGCTGCTAATTCTGGGTATGCTGCTTTGTAAGCTTCAAATTTAGCATTCCAAGCTGCTTCTTTTGCATTACCGGTTTCTTTAGCATCCCATCCTGCATAGACTTCTGAAGGGATTTCAAAAGGCGCATGTGGCCAGCTTAAGAATTCACGTGCTGCTGCGATTTCTTCGTCACCTAATGGTGCACCGTGACAGTCATGGCTACCTGATTTATTTGGAGACCCTAAACCAATGATTGTTTTACAACAAATCATAGTCGGTTTATCAGTCACAGATTGTGCTTCTTTGATTGCCGCTGAAATAGCTTCAGGATCATGTCCGTCAACACCAGCGATTACATGCCAGCCATATGATTCAAAGCGCTTAGGTGTATCATCCGTAAACCAACCTTCAACATGACCATCGATAGAAATACCGTTGTCATCCCAAAATGCGATTAACTTACCTAACCCTAAAGTACCCGCTAAAGAACATGCTTCGTGAGAGATACCTTCCATCAAACAGCCATCACCTAAGAAACAATAGGTGTAATGGTCTACGATGTCATGGCCTTCACGGTTAAATTGTGCAGCCAAGGTTTTTTCTGCAATTGCAAAACCAACTGCATTTGAAATACCAGCGCCTAAAGGACCCGTCGTTGTTTCAACACCGTCTGTGTAACCATATTCAGGGTGACCTGGCGTTTGCGAGTGTAATTGGCGGAATTGCTTTAATTGCTCAATTGGCAGATTGTAACCTGACAAATGCAATAATGAATAAATCAACATAGAGCCATGACCGTTTGATAAAATGAAACGATCGCGGTCAGACCACTTTGTGTTGTTTGGATTGTGGTTCAGAAAATCACACCACAATACTTGGGCAATATCTGCCATACCCATAGGGGCGCCTGGGTGACCTGACTTAGCTTTTTGTACTGCATCCATACTTAGTACACGAATAGCGTTAGCAAGTTCTTTGCGTGACGGCATTTTGACTCCTTAAGATAACCTTAAATATGTATTTGAGCATCGAATTAATAGATGTACCAGAAAATGTGCGGGTGGATTACCACTGGTACAATAAAACCGGCGGGTATTTTCTACCAGCACTGTAACAAGTGCAAATTTTTATCACTTATAGCCAGCATATTAAATTATAAATGTGACATACGGGCTAAAAATATCGACTTTTCAGCTTAATGAGCAAATTTTGTATTCGCAGAATCAAAAACATGAATAATGACTCTGGAATAACACTATTTTAAAGCTGTAAAAAGAAGCGCACCAAATAGTAATACTTTATAACAAGTCAAATACATGCGCAACTGCTAAACTAGACTGTGCTTTTGGATGTTTAGACGTCTAGACGTAAAGACTTGCAAATTTAAAAAATCCGTCTAAACTTAGCCAACATTTTCGCTGTGGCGAATAATCAGACAATTTTTTATTAGGAGTCAGTAAAATGGCAAAACACGTTTTTACCTCTGAGTCAGTTTCAGAAGGTCATCCGGATAAAATTGCGGATCAAATTTCTGATGCTGTATTAGATGCTATTTTAGAGCAAGACCCACACGCCCGTGTGGCGTGCGAAACGTATGTTAAAACAGGGATGGTGATGGTTGGGGGTGAAATCACAACCAGCGCTTGGGTTGATATTGAAGACTTAACACGTAAAACCGTACGTGAAATAGGTTACACCCACTCAGATATGGGTTTTGATGCTGACTCTTGTGCCATTTTAAATACCATTGGTAAACAGTCTCCTGATATTAATCAAGGTGTTGACCGAGCTCGCCCAGAAGAACAAGGTGCCGGCGACCAGGGTTTAATGTTTGGTTATGCAAGCAACGAAACGGAAGTATTAATGCCTGCGCCTATTACTTACGCGCACCGTTTGGTTAAACGCCAAGCACAAGTTCGTAAAAACGGAACGCTTCCTTGGTTACGCCCTGATGCAAAAAGCCAGGTCACTTTTGCCTATGAAAATGGCAGACCGGTTGGTGTTGATGCGGTTGTATTGTCAACGCAACATTGCGATAGCATATCAACTGAAGCACTGCGTGAAGCGGTGATGGAAGAAATCATTAAGCCGATATTGCCAGCTGAATGGTTAAACAAAGAAACCAAATATTTTATCAATCCAACCGGTCGTTTCGTGATTGGTGGGCCTATGGGTGACTGTGGTTTAACGGGTCGTAAGATTATTGTTGATACTTACGGCGGTATGGCACGTCACGGTGGTGGTGCATTTTCGGGTAAAGATCCATCAAAAGTTGACCGCAGCGCAGCATACGCGGGCCGTTATGTTGCCAAAAACATTGTTGCCGCTGGCTTAGCTGACCGCTGCGAAATTCAGGTTTCTTATGCAATTGGTGTGGCTGAGCCAACTTCCATCAGTATCGAAACTTTTGGCACAGGCAAAGTAGAAGAAGCACGTTTGGTTGAACTGGCCCGTGAGCATTTTGATTTACGCCCTTATGGTTTAATTAAAATGTTAGATCTAGAGCGCCCAATTTATCAAGCAACTGCGGCTTACGGTCACTTTGGACGAGAAGAGTTTCCATGGGAAGCAACAGATAAAGCCGCTGCATTAAAAGACGCAGCCGGTCTGTAATGAGTATGGTTTGTTTTTGGCGAGCATCGCTTAGTATTTAAAAGCCCGTGCTGCTGATAACACCACTTACCACACAAAAAGGTGCGTTTTTACGCGCCTTTTTTAGTGTCTGCTGGTTGAGCGCTGTCGAGAGCCGATAAATTTGCCAAAAGCGGCAAATAATTGCCACCTGCCCTTCCCAAAAACGCCATTTTGGTTAATAATTAAACATTATTTAGATTTATGTCCAATGAGGTTTGTATGGATATTAGTTCAGCGCTCAACACCAGTTTATATGGCTTGCAAAAAAGCAGTCAGGGCATTACGCAGAACTCAGCTGACATCGCCAGCAAGAGTTTGCCTGAACAAACTCCGGCACAAACATCAGGACAAGCGCCCGCACAACAAAATTCGCAGGCAAACCAGGTAGAACCTAAAACCAGCATAACAGATGATTTAACGGGCCTACTAGAAAACAGAAATCTGGCCAGTGCAAACATCAAAGCACTGGAAACCGAGAATGAGGTGTTGGGGAGTTTGATTGACATTAAAGTGTAATCAGACAACTAAAAGTTAAAACCATGAATATAGTGACGCAGTTTCCAATCAACTTAAACTTGAACTTTGCCAACCCGCAAACCGAAGCGGCGCGCAAAGAGGCGCTGTCACGTGAACTGATTACACAAACCGGTGAAACAGAGCAACAAGCGAATGAATCAGGAGTCGGTTCTGAGCGCGAACGGGCTCAAGCTCGAGGCCTGCAACAACCACTGACTTACGAATTTCCCCGTCAGGAAATAGAACATAAAGAAAATAAAGGCGAACAGCAAAACGATGCTGATAATGCTGGCGAACAAGATACAGCTGATGATAATACTGGTGATAATGCTGATGACAACGCTGAACAAAATAGCAGTAACCAACAGCAAGATGCGCAAAATCAGCAACCTAGCGAGCAAGAACAAAAAGAAATAGACGAATTACAAGCACGTGATCGTGAAGTTAAAACGCATGAACAAGCGCATGCATCAATTGGTGGCCAGTACGCCAGTGCACCCAGCTACGAATACGAACAAGGACCGGATGGCAAAAAATATGCTGTTGGGGGAGAAGTGCAAATAGATGTTTCGGTTGTTAACGGCGACCCGCAAGCAACAATACGGAAAATGGAGCAAGTAAAACGGGCTGCACTTGCGCCAGCAGAGCCGTCATCTGCAGATAGAAACGTCGCGAATGAAGCTTCGCAAAAAGCACAAGAAGCACGTGTCGAACTACAAAAAGAAAATATTGAAAGTATATCGTCTAGTGCAACAATTACTTCAGCAAATGTCGCAGACATCTTCAATCCAGCCAACCCGGAAATCCAAGGGGCTAATGGCGCTGTGCCCAATGTAGAAGCAAAACAAACTTTATCAATGAATGCTAAAATTGACGAATATACACAAAGCATCTCAGCACGGGATGAGTCTGTAAACGCGCGAGCGCTACGCATTCAGAAATTTTACAATACCACCAGTGTTCCCAGCGGGAATCAATTTACCCGCTACGCCTGAAGAAATTCAATCTTGTGATAAACTGTAAAGAGTATTTTCCACTTTTGGACAGTTTATATGCCACTAAATTCCAGCGTAAACGCTTTTTACGCCGTCATGTTTACGCTTTTCTCCGCGACCTGCTTTAGCCAGCAAAAAATCAATTCTGCGAACACCAGCAGTTATCAAAAATGTAGCCAAATTACGCAAAACGAAGCGCGCTTACAATGTTTCGATACACATCATTCAACTGTAAAAACACAAAAAAAATCACTGCAACGTGAACGCCGCGATATAGAAGCACAGGCACAAAACTCGCCTTTTATTATTCAGTCTTATCGCCCTAGCTACTTTTTACCGCTCAGTTACAATCCAAACCAAAACGATATTGACCCAAATATATTGTTTAATAGTCCGAAAAAAAACTTGGACATCTCGGAAACCGAAGTTAAATTTCAAATCAGCTTTAAGCTTCCAATATTGAATTCTCTTTTTACCCCGCGTGACCAAATAAGCATCAACTATACCCAACTTTCATTTTGGCAGTTGTACAACAACCGAGCGTCAAAACCATTTCGAGAAAACAATTACGAGCCTGAAATCATGTACCAACTAGATTTTGACGACAAAGAATCGCCTAGCCTATTGGGTTTACCATTGGATTCAGTTGGTGTGGCTTTTAATCACCAGTCTAATGGCCGCTCAAATCATTTCTCACTTGGCTGGAATAGAATCGTCTTTAACGCCACTTTCAGTGATCACAACTGGTTGGTCGCATTTCGTCCCTGGATACGCTTACCAGGCGACCGACTCAATATTCATGACAGCAGAACCAGTTATTACATGGGCTATTTTGACCTATCTGCCGCCTATAAACTTGGCAAGCATACCTTGTCCGGCAAAGTCAGAAATAATCTTAGAGCAAAAGAAAATAAAGGCTATCTTGAAATGAACTGGAGTTTTCCGCTACCTGCGTCTCAACTCAAAGGGTTTGTGCAATATAGCACAGGCTACGGTGAGTCATTGATAGACTACAATCACAAGGTGAACCGTATTAGCCTGGGCTTTTTATTAGCGGACTGGTTTTAAGCGATACCATACTCTTGACGGTAGGCTTCAACTTTCGACAATTCGGTTTCGCTGCCGGGTTGTTGCGCCAAATATTCAATTAAATCGGTAAGCTGAATAATTGAAATAACCTGCGTATTAAAATCTCGCTCAACTTCTTGAATTGCTGACAACTCAGCTTTGCCACGCTCTTGACGATCTAAAGCAATCAAAACGCCTTTCAGGTTTGCACCTTGCGCCTGAATAATTTGCATCGACTCGCGAATCGCTGTGCCAGCGGTGATCACATCATCGACTAGCATTATGTCGCCGATCAGATCGGAACCGACTAAAGTCCCCCCTTCGCCGTGATCTTTTTTCTCTTTACGATTAAAACAATAAGGCACGTCTTTTTCGTAATGATCCGCCAGCGCGATGCTGGTTGCTGACGCAATTGGGATCCCTTTATAAGCGGGGCCAAACAACACGTCAAACTCAACACCGCTTTGCGCTAACGCAGCTGCATAAAAGCGACCTAACTTAGCTAAATCTCCACCGGTTTTAAACAGTCCTGCATTAAAGAAATAAGGACTGGTACGACCGGATTTCAGGGTAAATTCACCAAATTTAAGGACACCGCGAGACAAAGCAAATTCAATAAAGTCTTTTTTATAATCTTGCATCGTCAGTTCCCTTATTAAGCTAGAGCGGCTTTTTGAATATCAAAGATTTCTTTGGTGGCCAAGCGCGCGTATTCCAACATTTCCTGCATCTCGTCAAAGCTATAAGGTTCACCCTCTGCTGTGCCTTGCACTTCGATAAGTTTGCCATTTTCAGACATCACAACATTCATGTCAGTTTCAGCGACTGAGTCTTCAAGATATTCTAAATCAGCGATAACTTGCCCTTTATATACGCCCACTGAAATCGCCGCAATCATGTATTTAAGCGGGTTTGTTTTTAAAATGCCTTTGCTGCGCATATGTGATAATGCATCGACGAGTGCCACACAAGCACCGGTAATAGATGCGGTACGCGTGCCGCCATCGGCCTGAATAACATCACAATCTAATGTAATGGTGTTTTCACCCAATGCTTTTAAATCAACCGCGGCTCGTAATGCACGACCAATCAAACGTTGAATTTCAAGTGTTCGGCCACCTTGTTTGCCACGCGCAGCTTCTCGATCACATCGGGTATGTGTAGAACGAGGCAACATGCCATATTCGGCCGTTATCCAACCTTCACCTTTGCCCTTCATAAAACGAGGCACCCCTTCTGTTACAGAGGCTGTACAGAGTACTTTAGTATCGCCGAATTCAATTAATACTGACCCTTCGGCATGCATGGTAAAATTACGGGTAATTGTGATAGGACGGATTTGACTCGCAGTTCGGCCACTTGGACGCATGGAATTCTCCTGTAATGCACTAATTTAGGCCGACATTATACCCAAATTAACCGAAGATGCATGAGTGCTAAACAATTTGATTTAGATTTACCAGGAATCTGCGGCTTTTGCATCGCTTGCTTTGGCTTCAACCCAGTGTGTGCCCTGTTCTGTTTCTTCTTTTTTCCAAAATGGCGCGGTTGTTTTAAGTTTATCCATAATAAACTGCGCACCTTCAAAAGCATCTTGTCGATGTTGACTTGTGACGCCAACAAATACAATTTGCTCACCTAATGGCAAACGCCCAACACGGTGCACCACTGAGACCCGGCTTAATGGCCAACGAGCCTTAGCTGTATCGACAATTTCAACGAGTGTTTTGTTAGTCATTGCAGGATAATGTTCTAATGTCAGTGCTTTGATGTTTGCGTTCTGATTAAAATCACGCACCATACCGACAAAAAAAACGATAGCACCATCTTTCTGATTATCATCAATTAATTTTTGATATTCATCTGCAATATTGAAATCTTCTGTTTGTACCCTAATCATATAGACCGCCACTTAACTGTAATACTAAAGCCTTATAAGTATAACCTATTCATCAGGCTTTATTTTATTCCGTTGATGACGAAGAGAATTTTATTTTTGTTTTAAATATCACAAGTTACAGTAACAGTCGTTTGACTAATAACGCTTTGCCTATATGATGCGCGGCATTACTTCTTGAAAAAGGAAATCAATATGAATATTAAATATACAGCATTAGCAGTCACTTCATTATTAGCGAGTTTTAGCTTATCAGCCGACCAATTAACCGCTGATTTAAGCAATGATGCATTTAAAGTTGAAATCACCTCCGAAAGACTGATCCCAGATGTCCGTTTGTCTTTGTCTGGTTTGGGCACAGATGATGATGTAAATGTCTTTGCTGCGACCGCTGTCATGGCTGGCCCCGTGCAGCAATATAAAGAGATCAATGCGGGTTTAGGTGCACGTTTATATTATGCGGATGCGTACGATAACAACATGCAGGCTTTTGCTTTAGGTGGCTTTGCGCAATACAATATTCCAACAGCGAAAGAAGTTTCGTTAATTGGTGAGTTTTTCTATGCACCGGGTATTACTTCAAGTGACGATATAGACTATCAAACTGACTTAAACGTGCGTGTAAATTATCAATTATTACCAAATGGTGCTGTCTACGCAGGCTACCGTTATTTACAAACCAATATTGAAGACTCTAGAAATTTAATCTTAGACAAAGGTATCCACCTGGGGTTTGAATTTAGTTTCTAGTTAAATTATTTAGCAGGAGAGAAGGTGCATGCAATATTCTAAACTGGGCTCAAGTGAACTGTCGGTATCAAGAGTATGCTTAGGCTCAATGACTTGGGGTACACAGAACAACCAATCAGATGCGGATCAACAAATCGCGTATGCACTTGAGCAAGGTATCAACTTTATTGATACCGCCGAAATGTATGCCGTTCCACCGACTGCCGATACGTATGGCTCTACCGAAACCATTATTGGTAATTGGCTGGCAAACAATCAGCAAAAGCGCGACAAGATTATTCTGGCCAGTAAAATAGCTGGCACCGGCTTGTCTTACATTCGAGGTGGTGCTGATATTTCTGGCGAAACGGTAACTCAGGCAATTGATGCGTCGTTAAAGCGCTTGCAAACCGATTATATTGATTTGTATCAATTGCATTGGCCAAACCGCACCTCTCCTCATTTTGGTAAACACCACCCCGGCACTATCCGTTTTAGTGATGCTGACGCAGAGCAAGAGCGTGCTGGCATGTTAGACATTCTGCAAGCACTGGATAAAGCCATTAAACAAGGTAAGATCCGCCACTTTGGTTTGTCTGACGATACGCCTTGGGGTATTAACGAATATATTAAACTGAGTAAAGAGCACAATCTGGCGCGCGTAACCTCAATTCAGAATGAGTTTAGTTTGCTGCACACTAAAGATTGGCCTTATTTAATCGAAAACTGTATTCATGAAGACGTTGCCTTTTTACCTTGGTCGCCACTTGCAGGCGGCGTGTTAACCGGTAAATATCTAAACGGCGCCCGACCTGAAGGCAGCCGTTGGTGTAAAGCTCAGCGCAATGGTTTATTTAGAGATACACAAACGACACATGAAGCGGTTGCACAATACCTAGAAATAGCAAAAGCCAATAATATAACTCCTGCGCAATTAGCGTTAGCTTGGTGCGATCAGGTGGATGGGGTAACTTCAACCATTATTGGTGCGACTTCTATGGCACAGCTAGCTGAAGATATTGCCGCTTTTGATATCAAGCTTTCTGCGCAAACACTGCAACAAATTAGTGACGTATTAAAAAATTATCCCGCGCCGTTTTAAAAAGCAACACCTCAAACAATTAGTTTAAAAATTCAAACTAAGGCGTTTAAAATCATTGCAGGTTTGAAGGTTTAGCCAACTAAGCTGCCAACCTGCAAGATCAATTAAACAGACGTCGAAGTAAAAACCGAGCTAAATAATCAACAGCCCCTAGCGATTTAGATAAATTTACGCGACAATCAAAATACAGCTGTCATAAATCTGAAACTCGGAATATTTTCTTAATATGCAAATCCCATTGCCCGAACTAACCTCTTTAGACAATATTTTACCAACAGAACCTTTACTCATGATGGGCGCAGGTCCTGTACCTATCCCTGAACGCGTAGCAAAAGCAAATTCAATCGTCATCAATCACCTCGGTGATACCATGGCGAAGATTATCGAACAAGTTAAACAAATGTCGCGGTATGTGTTTCAAACTCAATCTAAATGGATCATGGGGGTTGCAGGCCCGGGCTCTGCCGCAATGGAAATGGCGATCACCAATTTAATTTGGCAAAACACTAAAGTTTTAAGTATCAGTAATGGCTTTTTCAGCAGCCGATTGGCAGAAATGGCACGTCGGGTAGGCGCGGATGTTGTGGTTTATCAGGTAGAACAGCAACAAACAGCCGACTTAGAAAGCATTAAATCTTATATTGAAACGCATAAACCGGAAGTCATCACCTTGGTTCAAGGGGAAACGTCTAATACCGTTTGTAATAAAAACTTACGTGAAATTGCAGAACTTGCAAGTCAGTATCAGTGCTACGTGATTGTAGATGCTGTTTGTACACTTAGTACCATGCCACTGCAAATGGACGAGTGGAAAATTGACGCTGTTATAACCGGCGGCCAAAAAGGACTCTCTTCAATACCGGGTGTTTCACTGATCGCATTTTCTGAGCGTGCCTATCAGCGTATTCACAGCCGACCAAATGATTGTCCACAGTGGTGTCTGGATGCGCGTTTGGCAGAAAAATTCTGGCATCAAAGCTCTTACCACTACACGGCTCCTGTATCGGGCATTTTAGCCATTCACGAAGCATTAGCGCTTATCTGTAAAGAAACCTTAGAAAACCGCTTTGCCCGTCATTTAAGATGTTCATTGGCGTTACAAAGAGGGATTGAAGCGCTGGGTTTGAAACTATTTGTACCGGCACAAGCCCGACTCAATTCGGTTATTGGCATACAGGTGCCAAATGGCATAGCGCAAAATGCATTATGCCAACATATTTCAAACCGATACCGAGTCGAAATAGCCGGTTCTTTTGGCTTAGACATTGTTAGAATTGGACAAATGGGCGAACAAAGCCGTGCTCATCATTTATTTAGAACCTTGCATGCTTTTGGGTGTGCGATCCGCGATCTCGGTGGCAATGTTGACTTACCGACCGGCATGGCAGAATTAGAGCGCGGTTTACAAAATAACTTGAGTGACGCTGAATAGCGTAAACCTAACTGAATAACGCAGTTTTAGGTGTCTCTGTTACTTATTGGTGAAATTCCAGCTCGTTGAGTTTTATTTCACCCTTTAAGTATTGCTCTAGTGCTTGAGTAGAAACTAAAAACAAGCAGTTTAAGCTGTTTGGATCATTCGGTATATAGCGGTTTTTTAGTGCAACCTTTCGATGATAAAAACGTTTTAAGGGTACCAATTCCCCTTGCGCATATTTGACCAAACGGTAATTATATTCCGTTTTAACGGCTTCCTGCGCTCTGCTCGCTGGAGTCGCCCCCAATTGAAGTGCCCAGTATTTCCAACGAGAGCCATGCCCCCTTTCACCATGTTTATGAAAAGCAATGGCGTGCGCGAATTCGTGTTTTAACGTGTCTAGCTGCATCTCTATACCATTGTGTTGCAGCACGTGTTCGGATATACGAATAATTTTGTCGCGATAATGACAACTGCCAAGCTGGCGTTTGGTTTGACTAAATTTTAATTGGTAAGCGGATAATTCAGGCAGGTGTTTTGAATGTTGTGTTTGAAGTTGTGTGAAAAAAGATACAATCTGCGCTTTTTTTTCTGTCAAATTTTGCATGTTCAAATTGAATAACGGCCTGCAAAACAACAGGCCGCACTATCATTAACCCTGTTGCTGCTGTAAACGGAATAAAGTTTCCATTTGCTGCATAGAAGTTAAAATTGCATAGGCAACTGGCAAATAACCACGCTTACGCATTTCTAAAAATGCTTCATCAGACAATTCGTTAAATTTAGTTTCATCAAAGGCGTAAAAACTACCAATATTTACACGCTCACCATCTGGTTTTGTATAACCCACAGTGCGCGGAACTAATAGTTCCTTTTCAGCGACAAAAGCAACAAATCCACGGCTCGCCGCTTCACGCTCTAAAAATGAATTCATGAACTCTTTAACTTGAGTTAATACTTCACCTTCAGAACCGTCTTCATTGAATAATGCTTCACCTTCATCTGTGTTGAACATTTCTGCTTCTTCATCTAAACAGACAACCATATTGCCATCGTCGCCATTGACAGACGCAGCAGCAAACGGGTAACGGCGAATTGAAGCAGGAACATAGTTAGCAGACCATTTACCATCTTGAATCATTAGGTTTTCTTCTTTTTTCAAACCTAATAGTGCTAACGGATGAAATTCACCATTTTCTTCATTTTTGTGGAAGATAATTGGAAAACTGGATGATGCTTGCGGGAATTCATGGGCAAGTAAAGGTGCTACATGCACATTTTTAGCAAAGTTATAATTCGGTGCTCGCTTAAGCTTAATGTCTTTGTGTTGGCTTGAGTTAATAGGAACCAATTTCTTGAACATCTGGGTTCTCCGGTATTTATAATATCTTTCAGTTAGTGTCTCAGCTTTAAGCTCAACCGACCAGCAATTGAGTCAAAAGTAGCTTCTAAGATATGCATTCGGGAATTTAAATCAAGCATAAAATAAATAAAAAGTTAAATTAGGGTAAATGAACGCAGTTTTTTTGTTCATTCGTATGTTTTTTAGCTTTTGTCAGTTTAAAAAACACCCATCCTCACAGACAGCTTGTTAAAATACTTGTAAAAAAAGCGTATAGTGCACAACTGATACATTAGCAGTCGAATACAATAAAACACCATGGCTCAACTATTAACCTGCCCTTTTGATCAAAAACCCTTGACTCAACACAACAACAGTCTGCAGTGTGATGCCGGACATACCTTTGACATAGCCAAACAAGGTTACGTAAACCTATTGCCCGTGCAAAACAAGCGCTCTAAACAACCCGGTGATGACAAGTTAATGGTTAATGCGCGCCGTGAATTTTTACAATCTGGTGCATATCAATTTATCAGCCAAGCTTTGAATGAACAGATATTAAAAATGATATCTGATATGCCATCTGATCAACAGGCAATCAATATCTTGGATGCTGGATGCGGAGAAGGGTATTACCTTCGTCAACTACAAAAATGTTTGCATCAGCACAATATTAAAGCCAATTTTTATGCATCAGATATTTCCAAAGACGCTATTTTAAGTGCCGCCAAACAGGATAAACACGCATGTTATTTTGTCGCATCAAATAAAGCCCTGCCCATTCAAAACGAGCGCTTAAGCCATATCTTATGTCTGTTTGGCTTCCCAACTTTTGCATGTTTCGCCGATAAATTAGCACCCGATGGGTATATATTTTTGCTTGAAAGTGCTGAAAAGCATTTAATTGAATTACGTGAGCTGATTTATCCGCAAATAGCGCCTTTTAAACTCAATCATTACCCACAAGCACAAGCTGCAGGTTTACAATGGGTCGCAGAAACCACACATACTCAGCAAGTTATGTTAAACGCACAGCAAATTGCTCAATTGATGTATATGACACCACATGGACACAGAGCCAGTGTTGAAAAAAAATCACTTATCGAAAAATTGGACAGTTTAGATATCACCATTGATATACGCATACGTATACTGCAAAAATGCGGCAACAAAGAATAATATGATAGCCAAACCGAGTGCGCCACAAACTGAAGAAGAACTGATGCAACGCGCACAGAGTATCGCGGGTTTAAACTTGCAGCAACTCGCGCAGCTTGCCAATGTTCCCGTACCGGATAACTTGCAGCGAGATAAAGGTTGGACCGGTCAATTATTAGAATGGCACCTTGGCGCGACAGCCGGTTCAAAACCTGTACCGGATTTTGAACTCTTAGGCATAGAGCTCAAAACAATACCAGTCAACCGTGCCGGCGAACCACTAGAGACCACCTATATTTGTGTTGCCCCACTTACCGGTTGCGCCGGACAAACATGGCCAGACAGCCCTGTTAGGATTAAATTAAATCGTGTTTTGTGGGTGCCTATCTTGGCGGAGCGCAGTATTGCAGTTGCGCAGCGTATCATAGGGTTCCCGATTTTGTGGTCTCCGACAGTGCAAGAAGATCTTGCATTGCAAGCAGACTGGGAAGAACTAATGGATATGATTGTATTAGGTCAGGTTGACCAGATAACCGCGCGAACCGGTGAATTTTTACAAATCCGACCCAAAGCGGCCAATAGTAAGGTGCGTACTCAAGGTATCGGTGCACACGGGCAGCCAATTGAAACCTTACCCCGTGGGTTTTACTTAAAAAAGAATTTCACCCGCAAGATATTAACCGACTCTGCTTTGTTAACCTGAACCATCTATTTATTTAATTAGATTTATTAATATATGCATCCACGTCGAACCAAAGGCGAGCGTCGTCTGTGGGCGTTTCCGGTGTCAGGTAACGATTTGGAACCTTCAACACGGTACGATTATGCAATTTGCTACGCTCTAACCCTTCTTTAATCAGAGGGTGGCTGTAAAAGTATTCATCAAACTGCCCGTCTTCAACCGCTTTTAATAAACCATCATAAATATCACGGTATAGTTGCTGATTACTTTTGTTAACAAAGATATAGGCGGGTAACGGATAAATCACCATCAAGTGCTCTTCAACTGTGATGTCTAACTCTGGATGCGCTTGCATTTCAGCCCAAGGCGAATAAACACTGCGCGGCAAATAATCAAATCGCCCCCCTTCTAACATGTAAAACAAGTTTTGATATTTATTTGTGCCGACTAAGGTTAAACCTGCATCTTGCAGAA
Source organism: Catenovulum sediminis (assembly GCF_007289895.1). Classification (GTDB taxonomy): domain Bacteria; phylum Pseudomonadota; class Gammaproteobacteria; order Enterobacterales; family Alteromonadaceae; genus Catenovulum; species Catenovulum sediminis. The sequence continues at coordinate 693,527 of NZ_CP041660.1, forward strand.
TCTGAGCATCTGTCCAGCTTGCCACCTGTCCAGCTTTTAATTGCGCCAACTGCGATAATGTCGCGACCCGGTCAAATTTAGCCTGCTCGCCTTTTCTAATCAGAAAGATTCGGTGTCCCAGCAAACCTTTAAAAAGCGGTACGCGCACAGGTAGAAACTTGTCTTCATATTCTTTCGACGTACCCACCCAAGCGACATCGATTTTGCCTTGCTCTAAATCACTCAATAATTTGTTTTGTGTTAAATACTCACTAGACTCTTGAAAGGAATAACGTTTTGAGCTGTACGACAAAGCCAGTTTTAACAAAGCAAGCTGGTATGATTCTTTAGCTGATTTAATGTTGTTGTGCCTAACCACTTCAACAGAAAAAGCGCTTTTAGCAACGAGAGACAACAATATTAGTAATATTAGTGCTATTGCTGGTAATCGAAAATTAACTTTATAACTTAGCATAGACTCGCCTTAAACCTGACAACTGACAATGAGATCTGTTTGTAAGGTTAATATCCGAACAACAAAGTGTCAAACAATTATGTAAAACAACATCAAAATATTTTACATAAACGGTATGACAATAATGTACAATTTCACTATTACTGTTGCTCTAATCTGAGGTTTAGTCGGCGCATACTGAGCTTGTTAAGTTCACCAACTTCCTGTGCACTCAGTTTATTTTCTTTAAAGTAAATCTTTGCTTCATGTTTAGCAATTAGGCCGTGGCGCTGCAGCAATTTATAACGTGAATATGCAATGCCTTTTGCCAGAATATCTGCCATTGGAGACATCTCCCGACTGTCGCCCTGCGCATACTCCATCATGGGGGCTGCAAGATTCATTCGTTTAAGTTCAAAACGCCTGACCAATTCAGCACTAAGCCTTGCGGTGTGTTGCATCATCAAATCCCGTAAACTACGGCCATCGGGCTCTAAATCAACTAATGCCTCATGTTCTTCTTTTAAACGTCTGCCTCGCGCGACTTCCAATTGCTCTTTCCATATGGTTTCAAAGGTACGCAAATACAAACGAACCAAGGCTGACTTTCCTAATTCGTGAAAAACGCCCGTTGCGAACGCAGTGGCTGGGTCTTGACCGTGAATTTGCGCTAACTTTCGACAGGCAATACCTGCACCTAAGCCGGTTTCCCAAAGTTTTCGTTTCATTAAACGAAAAGGCTCTGTTGAGTATGGGATCCATTTGCGTAGCGCAAAACTGGGGATCACCAATTTAAGGTTATCTACCCCTATATATCCAAGCGCGGTTCGTGCTTTATCGACCCGCACCGGTTTACCTTGACTGACTTTACGATATACCGGCAGATTAACAAATTGAATTAAATCGCTTTCCAACCAAGCTAAGTTATTAACCAAAGGCTCTAAACGCGCAACAGAAGCTGCACGCACTGCTAATATATCTAAAATCGCGGGTATAGAATCTTGTATTGCCAATGTTTTATTAAATATGGTTTCAATATCCTGCAATTGTGTTGCAACCGCTTCTGAAACCAGCAGATTGATTTCATCTGCTTTTTTTTGTTTGTTCGATTGACGCGACTGAAGATCAGCTTCACGCTGATTTTTTGCAGCTTGCTCAACATCCAGCAGTTGACGTTGTTCTTGCTCTGAGAACAAATCACCCATGGCTTCTAAATTTAAGCCATTGTGTTGTTTTGCAAAATCATAGCTGATTAGCAAATCATGAAATCGAGTGTTTATTAAGTTGGAGTAGCGCGTATCTGCCATTACTTGTTATTCATCCTTACGGAAACTACGAAAACAGTTTAGACCAGTCGGCAAAGCTGTACAAATTTTGTGTATTTGAGGATAGCTAACTATACGACTGAATGATAGCCATTTACTTTTAAACTAAGAAAGTTTTTCAATATTAAATGACCATACTCTGACAAAACAGATTCAGGGTGAAACTGCACGCCAACGATTGGCATCCTAGTATGATAAAACGCCATCAATACTTTTTCATTCGCTTCGTTACACCATGCACTGGCTTGCAGCTCTGCCGGTAAAGATTGCATGTCAACCACTAACGAATGGTAACGTGTTACTAGAAAGTCTCTGCTAATGGTGGCAAATAAGCCTTGCCCATCATGCTCAACTAAAGATGTTTTACCATGCATTACGGTCGGTGCATTAACCACTTTCCCGCCAAACACTTGTGCGATACATTGATGACCTAAACAAACACCTAATATCGGTTTTTTGCCGGCGAAATGGCGAATAACCGCCATTGAAATGCCCGATTCTTTGGGCGAGCATGGACCTGGTGAAATGCAGATATGACTTGGATTTAAATTTTCAATTTCGTCGATGCTTATTGCGTCGTTGCGAACAACTTTGACTTTAATCCCCAGCTCGATAAAGTAATGCGCTAAATTAAAGGTAAATGAATCGTAATTATCTATAATGAGTAGCACTTAGCGATTACCTCAGTGAGTTTTTGGATTTTTATCAGATATAACTCGAACTAATTATCCAAGCTGGCGCATTCTACAAATAAAACACCAACCCTTCAACAATTAGAGCAGGTTAACCTTTTCCCACTTTTATCGCTAGTAAATACACAAACACCGGCAGCAGCCGGTGTTTTAAGAGATTATTCAGTCTCTTGAAGAGGTGAGCAATTAGTCCGCGCTGTGATTAGTGCGCATCTTCACTTTTGTACAGCGCGTTGGCTTTTAGATTGGTAAAACGCACTGTTTCACCATTTCGCCAGCGAATGGTCGCTTCTTTGATTGTCTCTGCTTGTGCCAAACCAAAGTGGACGATATCGAGTAAACTTTGAGAATGAACTGCACCCGCTGAGCCTACGCGTTGTTGATATGTTTTACCCGTGGCCGTTTTTATGCAGATCACAGCTGAATAGGGATCGATATTCTCTTTGGGGCTATAACCGACATCAAACAATATGTAGTTTCCAGCAGTTGAGGTTTTATTCTGATATAAATACCAAGGCCCTTCTTCTTCACTGCCGTTGAGCATATCTATCAAACCGTCTTTATCAAAATCAAATGCTTGTCCCATGTCGCCATGACCCGGATCAGTTGCTTCAGCTGCGCCATGCGAAGTTAAGGTCTCAAAATAACCTTTACCTGTGTTTAATAACATTAGGTCAGCCACGCGTTCTTTTAGATATCCATAACGATAGACAAACAAATCTTGCCAACCATCGTTATTAAAATCAGCGCGTGTTACACCCCAGTTATTGCCGCCTAGCGGAATATTCCATTGTTTTGTACCGTCGATAAATTTATCACCTTGGTTTATTAGCAAGATATCCTGTACGTTGCGGTTGTTTGGAGCCCAATCGTAACTAACATCATTTAACCCGGTTAAAGAAAAAGTGACTGTCCAGTAGATATTCCGATCCCGAACCCACTCTGCACGCCACTGGCCATTGCCTATATGACCAATATACAAACCATTCACTTTACGTTCTTCGGGCCAGCCTTGTGCATCACTTGGTGCAATATCCAACTCACTGGCGGTAGTTTTCATCTCTTCTGGTAACTGACTAGGCTGAAAACCTTTCGCTTTAACAATTTTGCGGGTTTTGTTTTCACCTAAAAAGATTGCGAAACCATCATTGTACTGGCGATAAGTCAGTTCCATATGGGATAAATTAATTGCACCATCGGCTGTAAATTCAACGGCGGTTTCGCCTTTTTCACCATCATCACGAATATCCAGACGTTTTAATTCAGGGTTAAAGTCAATCGACTTTCTAGATAGCTGATAATGCGTGCGACTACCGGCTATATATAAATCGGTTAAGCCGTCATTGTTGACATCGATATCGGCTGCCGCGTTAAAACCACTGCGACCTTGGAGTTGTTTAGGCAATTTATCTGCTGTTACATCCGTAAAGGTGAAATCACCATTGCCCTGCCATAATGTAATGGGTGAAAATACAATGATATCGTCGATGTTATCTTGATTAAAATCAGTCACTAACAATCGCTCACCCGCAGCATGTTCAATACCCGCGATTTGTTTTTGAGTGAAAGTGCCGTCACCGTTATTTTTATAAAATAATTGTCTGGGTCCATCATATTTTGGGGTTTTTGCATTAAATAAGGCAACATCTAAATCCCCGTCTAAATCCAAATCAATCCAACGAGGTGAACGACCGCGTGCTGGCGTTAAAATGCCAGCTTCAGCAGATGCATTCGTAAACTTACCCTGAGTATTTTTAAGCAATATATAAGATGTTGGGTTAGTGCCATTGGCCCCACCTTGTGCAACCATAATATCCAGATCGCCATCGTTATCATAATCACCAACCGATGAACCGTGAAAATCTAAGGCCCAGCCAAATAAGCGTTCAATCTCGACGCTACCGTCACCATTGTTGGTCACCAATTGAGTTGGCACATGATTATGGTTGTTCAATACAAAATCATAATCACCATCGTTGTCGATATCGCCAATGGATGGCCCACCGTATTTATAAGTGATCTCAGTTTCAAAACCGACTTGTTTTGAGATGTTGTTAAATGCCGGTACCAACAGATCATGAACGGGTTCAAGTTTAATTGAATGAAGGGTAATATCGGCAGAGCGTCTGACAAATTTTAATGGCTGTTCACCTAACGATTTAAAATCAACCAAAACATCCAAGGTATGTTTGCCTTTTGCTGGAATGTTCAGGTTGTCTGCAATTAGACGATCACCGCTGTAAACACTGATATTGGCATAACTTTTTTCGATAGAAACGTCCATCGTAAGGCGCTGAATAACACTGCCTGCGACTGAATGTGTTGTTTGGTAAGTTTTGTCATTGGTTAGCACAACCGGTTTATTTATCAGTGAAACAGCTTGTGCTAATTGATTATGGCCAAGATTGCTGGCAGGATTATGCGCATTACTGACGCCGTTATCATTGCTCACACAGCCAGCTAAACTACCAAAAACAACTGCAGAGGCTATCGCGTAGCGCATTGCAGATACTTTTCTTTTCATATTCATAGATATTCTCACCAAATACTGCTTATCTCATTTAGCAGACAAGCGACTTATTCATATTTGGTTAACAATCTACAACAATTTTAGCCATTTGCCTACCCACCTAAAGCAATTTCATTCACATTTAAAAAATATAAATTATATAAAAACAACTAAAAGATTATCTTAGCGCTATGTTTAGGGCGCCATTTTAGTGGCAACGGATCGTTCATGTTTTTTTGTAGCTTGGTCAATGCAGCGAATAATTTTTTAATACGTTTTTGCTGATCGTTATCGTTTGCTAAGTCGACTTGCTCGTGCGGTGCATTAAACGCGAGATACATAAAAAAAGGCGCATCCTGCTTCGATGCTTGGTTAATAAACTTAACCGCATCTTGTTTTACAACTTCACTCCAATGCGTTCCACCTTGGTAAAAGCCAGCAAATTTCGGATCGGTTGGTGACCATTTGTCGACCTGCCCTTGAATAGGTCTAAGGTAGCCAATTGGCATAAATTCTCGGTAATGCGAATATTTTCCGGCTTTTAATAAATTGAAATTCTCAATCATCTTCGCATGGTTCCAACCATCAACGGGCATCCCAGGGCGAACATTGCGAGTATAGGTAAATACCTTTTGGGCGGGTAAGTGAACATGCCATTTACCGGTAAAGTAGGTTTGGTATCCGGCTTTACGCATTAAGTTGGCCCAAGTGGTTTCTCGTCGCTGTTGATGAAACTGTTTGTCTTCCAGTGCTTTTGCATTCCACAATGCACGACCAGAATTGAGCATGGCGCGTGATGCTAAACAAACGGCTCCGTTCCAAGCGCCCATATTATATGCATGGCTGAAGGTCACACCTTGCGCTGCTAATTCGTTTATATTGGGCGCGACAATTTCACTATTACCCATATTTTTCAGGGTATTAAAGGATTGATCATCACTTAAGATAAAAACAAAATTCGGTTTACTCTGAAGTCCGTGCTCTTGATCATTTGCCGCTACTGCAACTTGCATTGCCATACAGGCAAAAATCAATATTCCACTGAATAGCTGTTTTTTGACTTGTTTCACGATATGCACACCCGAAATTTCACATGAAAATATTAAATTTCACATGCAAATTTACAGGCAAGTACATTATTATGCAATGTTCCAGCGTTTAAATGCGCTGAACCAATACCACCCAATCTTTGTTGATATCATTGGGTGGTGTCCCAATCTCAGCTTGTACTTTTTGAAAATAGTATTTTAATGGGACGTCTATGGTTATTTCTGTTTTACTCCCCTGCACCAAGGCTCCGCCTGTTCTTGGGTTATACCAATGAATACTGTATTTTGCTTGCCCTTGAGGTAATTTAAGCTGCAAAAGCTGACTTGCATCTTTGCTGTACAGTATATAAAAATCGCCCCTTTTGCCTAAACCCCACCCGTTGATAACGTCTTCATCCAGGTTCTTAGCCAATTGAAATTCAACCTCTATCAATTCAAAAAAATCGATCGCATGTTTTGCCTGCTGCCAAAATTTATCGCGGCTGCGCCAATTCTCAGCGGTTAGATCCGAATGTTCACGTTTGTAGCCAAAATACCATTCTGTTCCCCAAGCACCGGCTGTCAAAGCGCCCCATAAACCATTCATCCGCGCAGCATCATGACTTGGGTTATATTTATCCGGTTGCAGTGCAAATTGTGCATCGCCGGGTTCATCGACGGCAACGGCAAATGGCCGACCATTACTGACAGGCCAAGAACGGATCCTTTTAACTGTGTCATGTACGCTGGCAAAATCAGCCTGACTGGTTTGCAACGAAACCCCTGTGTAGTAACTGTCATTCCCCAGTAAATCATCAAAGAAATTACCATTATGAATGACTACATGGTGTTTATAGGGGTCGTGTTGGTGAAAATATCGAGCCATTGCAATTCTTTGATTACTCGCCTGCGGCATCGTTTGGTGCGCTGGATACCAGTTACCGTTTTCTTCCCCCATATTCCAGTTCAGCGCTAAGTGATGGCCAAATCGCGCAATAAGCTCACGATAGTATAATTGACGATGTAAACCTAATCCGCCGTTGTCTAACAACCCCTGATTTTCTGCTTCTTGCGTTTTAAAATGCAAAAACAGGCCAAGAGACTGGGCGTGTGAAAAAACAATATCCCATTGTGCTAACTTCGACACATCAAATCTGTCGTAGGTATCATAATCCACATAAGGGAATACGTTTTGGTCATCCCCAAGAATATTCATTGTCAAAAATGAGATTGAATTCATGCCTTTACTGGCGATGTAATTGAGTGCGCCAATCAAACCTTTACCTTTACCATTTTGCCAGCTGGGATCGCCCTCTTGCCAGTCTTGCTGATGTGCCTGCCAGCTTTTAACAAGCTGATCTTTGTGGCCATCCGATTTAAAGCTACCGTCAAAATCTTTATACGACAGTAAATTTTCAGGTGAATCAGGACCGGCTTTAATAAAGTATCCATCATCTGCAAATTTTAGGTAAGGTTGATTGATATACTGCAAGCGGCCACGCGCACGAAAATCAGGTAATTTTTTGTCACTTTTAGTAACCACGAAAGTACCATTTAGATTGTCAACACCCGCGACACTGTGGCCACTGTTAATACGCTCTGATACTGCGATAAAAGGTGCTTTTTTAAAAGAAACGTGCCACCGCCATAAACCCACTTCATCTGGATTAAATATGACGCGCCATTTATTACCTGCGGCTGCGCCTGTGTTTGCTGCATCACCATCGGCTGCAAAAAAGCCAGGCACTGTATATTGCTTCTTAGTTTGTTGATGCGTAAAGGTGGTATTAAATTGATAGTGCGTAAATGGGTTTTCAGTATCCATTTCTGAAACATACGGGCCATCAAAGGTTAAGTGAATACTATGCCATTTTTTTAGCTCTCCGCTTATTTTTGGCGAAGCTGAAACTAGGTTAGTAAAGCAACATAGTATCGCGATCAACAGCGATAGACCTTTGGTTATTTGCATCACATTTATTCCTCCATCATAAAATCAGTAAAATCTAATATAAACCCAAAGCAATACAGCTTAAAACAAAGACTTTACAAAGCATTGTCTTTTGTTAACATTAAACCATAGGGCGTAATTGTCCACCATTATCTACAACAAGTATGATAAAAAAGCCGGCTGACGACCCGCTGTATTTATCAATTTAACGTCACAGTTTTAGAGCTTAACTTGGGTAAGGTTAAACATGAAAAATGAATTAACGCGTCGTAGCGCGCTCAAACTAGCCGCAGCCGGCATTGCAACCACAGCTATCGGCTGCCAATCAACTATGCCAACAGTGGCCACAACGGGTACGAATAACCAACGAAAAATACTAGAAACCAAAATAAATGACCCTTGGAGCAATACCCATGATCGAGTTTGGATTGGTGGTGAATATTGGGCCAATCCTATGGAAAACTGGCGCGTACACAATGGCGCAGTTGAATGCCAGTCAACAGGCGGAAACCGTAGCATTCATTCTTTAGTGCATCAATTGGTTGACGCATCGGGTGAATTTAACATTTCGGTTAATGTTAGCCGCCTAGAATACGGTGAGAATGATGGCGGTGCAGCAATCCGCATCGGCGTAAAAAGTGATTTAAATGAATACCGCAGTAACTGTTTTGTGCAAAAAGGATATGATGCGGGTTTTGTTAAAAATCAGTTGGTGCTTGGGCAAAAAACATTAAATTTGCCAAACTTAAACTGGCAGGACGAAGTTCAATTAACTCTAATTGGCAAACCGCGTGTCGGTGTCTATGAGGTAGAACTCCAAGCCCGTTTAGCGAAGACGCAGCAATTGATTGGTCGTTTAAACGAACATGTGGCGAGTGATAAGATCCTAGGTAATGTGGCGATCGTCAGCAACTTTAAATCATCTTCTGAAAAAATGTCGATTCCAGGTAGCAGTCGCTACCGATTCAGTGATTGGACAATCGCAGGCTCTGCTTTTAATCATCAACCCGAGCAAAAATTTGGCCCAATTTTGTGGACTATGTATACCCTAAACGACAGCCGTTCAGACGAAGGTTTTGTCATGAAGCTTAGCGTGCTGACCGGACCTATGGGCAAAGATGACAACCAAACCATTGAACTGCAAATTGAAAACGAGGGTGCTTGGCAGTCTTTAGGTTTCGCAAAGTTAGACCCGGATGCCTGGACAGCAACATTTAGAATTGCCAACTGGAATGAGAAAAAAGAGATTAAATATCGCGCTATTTACCGTGAAAAACTGAAAAATGGTGAACAGAAACCAGATATTTATGATGGCATTATTAAATCAAACCCAGTGGGTCGTAAATTAAAGCTAGCAGCTTTGACTTGTCAAAATGACTATGCCTATCCATATGCTCCGGTTGCTGAAAACGTTGAAAAAATGAACCCAGATTTAGTCTTTTTCTCCGGCGATCAGATTTACGAATCGCACGGTGGATTTGGTGTTATCCGCAAGCCAGCTCAACCAGCCATTTTAAATTATTTACGCATGTACTATCAGTTTGGCTGGGCGTTTCGGGATGTTATGCGCAATGCACCCACCGTATGTTTACCTGACGATCATGACGTAATGCAAGGTAATTTATGGGGTGAAAATGGTGCACAGATGTCTGACGAAGGTTTGGCATCAGGCCGCTCGGATGCTTGGGGTGGATATATTCAACCCGTGCGCATGATAAACACAGTACATAAAACACATACCTCACATATGCCTGAGCCGTATGACAAAGAAGCCAGCAAACGCGGCATTAGTGTTTACTATTGTGATATGGTGTATGGCGATGTCGGTTTTGCGATTTTAGCGGATAGACAATGGAAAAGTGGCCCAGACCAATTGAATATCGAAGTGGGTGTGTCTGGTCAGGGTGAAGATCCGGGGTATATCAACCCAGCATACGACAGAGCAGATTTACAATTGTTAGGCGCCCGCCAGGAAGCATTCTTAGAACAATGGGGAAAAGATTTTCGGGGCCATAAAATGAAAGCTGTTTTAAGTCAGACGGTACTGGCCAGTATCTGTACGCATCAACCCAGACCTGACCGTTATTTAAAATACGATTTTGACAGCAATGGCTGGCCCGCAACCGCACGTAATAAAGCGGTTGAAATTATGCGTCAAACCAAAGCACTGCATATTTGTGGTGACACGCACTTGCCGACGCTTTCACAATATGGTTTACATGAACAACGTGACAGTAACTGGGCGTTTTGTGGACCCGCTATTGCAGTCGGCTGGCCTAGATTCTGGTTACCAGATGTGGTCGGCTTACCTATTGTTAACCGGCCAGAACATGCGCTCCCACAGACCGGCGAATACCTAGATAGCTTCGGCAATAAAATGTATATCTATGCAGCAGGTATTCCAGAGGTCGGTAAAGCCGCTAACCGCTATATTAAGGCTCACCAAAAAGGCAGTGGGTTTGGTTTTGTCACATTTGACACGCAAGCGAAAACATACAAAATTGAGGCCTATAAGTTTTTAATTGACGTGACAGATGGCGATCCAAACAATCAGTTTGCTGGATGGCCTGTCGTGATCCATCAAGATGAAAATATCGGGCAAAATAAATTAAGCTAATTGTTATAGTGACTTAATGGCTATTTTAACTAACAACAAGGCGTAATAGCTTTTGTTAAGGTTAAAATAGCCCTAGTTTATTTAAAGGTAGGCGGTACTAATTAAAGCTTGCGTGTACTGAGTTTTAGGTTGTTCAAAAACCGCCTGACAACCGCCCGCTTCAACAACTTTCCCCGCTCGCATCACGACAATCTGATCACACAAAGCTTTAACCACTTTTAAATCATGACTGATAAATAAGTAAGTTAAATTATGCGCTTGTTGAAGTTTTCTCAGTAAGCTTAAAACTTGAAACTGCACCGTTCTGTCTAATGATGAAGTGGGTTCATCTAAAATAATAAACTTAGGTTGCATGACAAGCGCCCGTGCCAAAGCAATTCGTTGCCTTTGCCCACCGGAAAACTCATGTGGATATCTATGTCTTATCTCAGGGTCTAGCTCAACCGATTTCATTGCGTCAATGATCATCTGCTCGCGCGATTGCGCCGTGCCAATGCCATTAATTTCAAGTCCTTCACCGATAATTTCACTGACCAACATTCTGGGGCTCAAACTGCCATACGGGTCTTGAAATACAAACTGCAGATCGCGCCGCAGTTTAGTCATGTCCTGTTTGGAAATTTGATTCAAATTAGTGCCGTTAAATAACAACTCTCCGTCTGAATCAATCAGCTTTAACAGCGCTTTAGACAAAGTTGTTTTACCGCTACCACTTTCCCCGACAACGCCAAGTGAGCTGCCCTGTTTGATTGTAAAACTAATATCATCAACCGCTTTGACATGGCCGCTAACGCGGCGAAAAATGCCTTTTTCAATTGGAAACCAAACTTTGAGGTTTTTAATATTAATCAGTTCTGGCGCATCTTCTCGGGTCTGCCTGAATTCATCCGGGGGTTCAGCATTAATCAGCTTTTGCGTATAAGGATGTTGTGGCTTGGCAAACAAACTTTGGCTGTCGGCTAATTCAACAATTTTGCCTTTTTCCATAACAGCAACCGTATCCGCAATTTGTTTCACCACAGATAAATCATGGCTGATAAACAGTACCGCCATGTTAAGTTCATCTTTTAATTGCTGGATTAACTCTAAAATCTGCGCTTGTACAGTTACATCTAACGCGGTTGTAGGTTCGTCCGCAATTAACAAAGCCGGTTCATTAATCAGCGCCATGGCGATCATAATACGCTGTTTTTCACCGCCGGAGAATTGATGTGGATAGTCTTTTAAACGGTTCTCTGCATTACGAATACCGACTTTATTTAGCCACTCAATAATTTTAGGCTGGCTCTGTTTAAGGCTCCATCCACGATGAATCGACAAGGTTTCACTGAGCTGCTTTTCAATTGTATGTAAAGGGTTAAGAGACATCATGGGCTCTTGGAAAATCACACCGACGTGTGAACCTCGCCAAGCTCTTAATTGCTTTTGTGAGGCTTTTAAAACCGATTGGTTTTGCAGTTGAATGTCACCCCCTAAATAAGTAACTGGAGGTTCATTCAATAAGCGCAATACCGACATAGCAGTAACCGATTTTCCACTGCCACTTTCACCGACTAAGGCAAAAGTTTCACCTTGCTGTATGGTAAAACTGATCTGATGAATCACCTGACGAATATTGTCGCCTTGTTTAAAACCAACCGATAAGTCTTTAATGTTTAATACATCATTCATTAGTAACTTTTCCTCGGATCGTACGCATCACGTATGCCTTCACCAATAAAAACCAACAGCATTAAAATTAAGCCCAAAGAGCCAAATGCGGTAAACCCTAACCAAGGGGCTTGAATATTTGATTTGCCCTGTGCCAGCAATTCGCCTAATGAAGGTTCACCCGGCGGTAAACCGAATCCCAGAAAATCCAGTGAGGTTAAAATAGTGACCGAACCCGATAGTGAAAACGGCAACATAGCCAATGTCGCGACCATTGCATTGGGTAGAATATGTTTAAACATCAATCGCCAGTCTGACATCCCCATTGCTTTGGCGGCAATCACGTACTCTAAGTTACGGCATTTTAAAAATTCAGCTCGAACAACTCCGACAAACCCCATCCAGCCAAAAAGCAAGGTAATAACAATCAGCCAGGCTACATTTGGGGTAATAAAGTTAACCAGAATAATCAGCATGAAAAGTTGTGGCAAGCCGCCCCAAATCTCCATAAACCGCTGTAAGGCTAAATCGACCCAGCCACCGTAAAACCCTTGAATTGCGCCTAAAGAAATACCAATAAAAGCAGAGGCTAACGTAACGGCAAAACCAAACAAAATACTTAAGCGAAAACCATAAATAACTCGCGCGACAACATCGTGCCCCTTATCATCAGTGCCTAACCAGTTTTCTGCGGTAGGTGCACTGGGCGCAGGGGTCGGTAAATCATAGTTAATGGTTGAATAATGAAAGGGGATTAAAGGCCAATATATTTCACCATCCCCTTCTGCTATTAATTCTTGAATATAAGGGTCTCGGTAGTCGGCGGCTAAATCAAACTCGCCTCCAAAGGTGGTTTCAGAGTATTCCACGAAAATCGGTGAATACCACTGCCCTTTGTATTCAATTAAAAATGGTTTGTCATTGGCGATAAGCTCTGCGAATAAACAAATGAAAAATAACACAGAGAATAGCCACAAAGACCAAACAGCTCTGCGATTCGATTTAAATCTTAACCACCTTTGTTGATTGAGTGCACTTAATTGCATTACGACCTCGACTCAAAATCAATTCTAGGATCAATAATCATATACATGACGTCACTGACGATATTTAACAGTAAACCGACTAGGGTAAATACATATAAGGTTGCAAAAATAACCGGGTAATCGCGCTGTACTGTGGTTTCATAAAACAGTAAACCGAGTCCGTCCAGTGAAAAGATAATTTCGATAATCAGTGAACTGCCAAAGAATACCGCGATTAACGAGCCAGGCAAGCCAGCGACAATCACCAACATGGCATTGCGAAATACATGTTTGTATAAAATAGCATCCTCTGTTAACCCTTTAGCACGAGCTGTCATCACATACTGCCGGCTGATTTCATCTAAAAATAAGTTTTTAGTTAACATGGTCAGCGCTGCAAATGAACCGATAACAGTTGCAATAATAGGCAAGGTCATATGCCAAAAATAATCGACAATTTTGCCCCACCAGGATAGCTCCTCCCAATTATTAGAGGTTAAACCGCGCAGTGGAAACCAGTCTAAAAAGCTACCACCCGCAAAGAGAATCACTAATAACACAGCAAATAAAAAGGCCGGAATGGCACTTGCGCCCAATACTATGGTTGTCGTCCAAATATCAAAACGGCTGCTGTGGCGCACCGCTTTACGAATACCTAATGGAATCGATACAGCATAGACAATTAATGTTGACCATAAGCCCAGTGAGATTGAAACAGGCAGACGTTCATATATCAGTTCAAGCACTTCTTTACCGCGAAATAAACTCTCGCCAAAATCAAAAACCAGATAATTTTTTAGCATGATCCAAAAACGCTCATGTATTGGCTTGTCAAAACCAAAACGGCGTTCAATCTCGGCTATTTCTTCTTTGGTTAAACCACCCGCACCACGATAACCGGATTGCTCTTTGGCGGTAATATCTCTGGGTTTATCAACTTCATTGGCACTGCCACTTAATCGCTCTTGCATGACATTGGTATTCGCAAGACCGGATTGCGCCGCAATATATTGGTCAACTGGCCCTCCTGGAGCCAGTTGGATAATAAAAAAGTTTAACGTGATAATGGCGAAAAACGTCGGTACGACAAGTAATAATCTTCTAAATATGTAGGCAAGCATAATTTACCTAAAATTATTGTTGTTTATTGCTGGGTAATTTTTTCGCTTTTTGCGCGTCGTACCACCAAGTGTCTTCACCTAATTCATATTTTGGAATCGTATCAGGACGTGAAAATTTATCCCAATACGCAACACGATATTTCGACAGGTGCCATTGCGGGATCGAATAATATTGCCACAATAAAACGCGATCGAAAGCTTTAGCATATGCGGTTAATTCAGCTTCATTTTCTTGATTTTGCGCAATTGCTTCAACCAATGCATCAACGACCGGATGATTTGGTCCAACAAAGTTATAAGATGAGTTCAAATAATCTGAATGCCATTGTATTTTTAATGTTTCACTGGGGAATCCGGAAAATGAACGGCTAATCATATCAAACTCACGCTCACGCACTCGGTTTATGTATTGAGAAGCATCTGAGACTAAACGAATATTCATTTTGGCGCCGATACGTTCGATATTTTTTTGAAAAGGAATTGCAAAACGTTCTTCAGACGGACGGTAGATCAGCAGTTCAAACTCAAATTGCTTGCCTGTTGGATCTAACAACTGGTTATTTTTTAACGTATAACCGGCTTGTTTAAATAAGCGCAGCGCTTGTCTGATTTCTTTACGAATATTGCCGCTGCCATCCGTTTTATTTAAGCTGAATTTTTTGTTAAAAATTTCACTCGGCAACTGCTCTTTGTATTGACTTAAAATTTCCAACTCGCGTCCGTTTGGCAAATCAGTAACTGAGAACTCGGTATTCATAAAATAGCTATAATTACGCTGATAATCGCCGTAAAACAGGTTTTTGTTGGTCCATTCAAAGTCAAATAATAGATTTAATGCCTGACGCACTTTTCTATCTTTGAATTGCGGCTTTTGCACATTAAAAATAAATGCGCTGTTACCGGTGGGCACTTGGTGAGAGATTTCGTCTTTAACAATATACCCCTTGTCAAAATTATCCCCTGTGTATTGTGTTGCCCAGTTTTTCGCGATCGATTCTACCCGAAAATCATATTCACCTTTTTTAAAGGCCTCCATTAAGACGGTTTCATCTAAGTAATAATCTATTTTAATGCGGTCAAAATTAAAACGTCCAACTCGGCTTGGATGCTGCGCCGCCCAATAATCTTTTTTTCTTTGATAGACGATATATTGCCCCATTTCATAGTCTTTTATCGTATAAGGACCACTGCCTAATGGCGGCTTTTCAAACGGCTCTGAAAATTTTCTATCTTTGTAATAATGCTCTGGTAATACGGTTAAATCACACAAGCTGAGCATTAAAGATTTGCCCGGAATATCTAAGCTAAAAGTAACAGCATTCCCTTTAACTGATTTTACCGCTACGCCTTCAAAATATTTCTTAAATTGAGGCACGCCTTGCTCAAAAAACAGATTATAGCTAAATGCCACATCACTGGCTTTTATCGCCGTGCCATCATGAAATTTAGCGTTTTCATCAATGTAAAAAGTGACCCAAGAAAAGTCATCGGCATACTCAATTTGTTTTGCAATAAGCGGATAGTACACAGAGATTTCATCTGAGTTAGATGACATTAGCGAGTCATACAACAAACCATCAATCATTGCAGGCGACGTTCCGCGCTGAGCATAACGATTAAAGTTATCAAAAGTGCCTCGTTGCCCCATGGTTATTTGCCCACCTTTTGGTGCATCTGGGTTGACATAATCCCAATGTTTAAACCCTTGTGAATATTTAGCTTCACCACGCAAGGCAATTGAAGTGCTTTTATGGACAGTAACTTGTTTTTCTGACTTTTTTTGCGCTGCCTCTTGTGCAAACAAAGTGGTACTTCCGACACTAAGCAAACCAAACAAGGTGGACAGCATGAATATTTGACTTATTTTTCGCATATTTTTATTTTCTCCACAAAAACAAAATCGATTCTGCTCGACTTGCGCTATATTGAGTATTACAAAGACAGTTAAAAAACAGTAAGATGTATCACGCGAGTAGAAGTTTCAGGATACGACCGAATTTTCCACTATTATCTGAAAAGCTAGATTACCTGTAAAGTTGCTAAATGACTATGAAAATCAATGTAAAACTGACAGTATTGGTTGCCCTCGTCGCGATATTAGCGGGACTTTTAATATCACTACTTTCTTATTCAAGGGTATTATCATCTAGCCACGATGAAGCAGACAAAACCATTCGCTCTTTAGCGGCCACGGTATACAATACCGCTGCGGCAGCGGCTTACCTAAACGATGAACCGTTAGCAAACGATGTCATATCGGGTCTGTTGAAAAATGCGATGGTCGAATGCGCCGATATCATCAGCCAACAAATCAAAGAAAACTCAGAAAGTCAGTGCAACCCAAAACAAATGTACAGTGAGACACTTTACTCGCCATTTAATGCCAGCAGTAAAATAGGTACATTACGCTTATATAAAAACGAGCAATTTGTCCATGAAAAAGCACTCGAGCAAGTATGGGCTGAAATCACCGGTATTTTTCTGATCGTTTTTATCATAGCGGTTTGTACCTTGATTATCACTTATGTATTAGTTTCCCACCCAATTAGTATGTTAGCGCATGAGCTTGAAACAATTGACTTTACCCATGAAGAAACCGGCCGGTTAAAAGCGCAAACCCGAAAAGATGAATTGGGTCTAATCAAAACGATTATCAATCGCATGTTAGCGAAACTGGATGAGCGATTACAGCACGAACGCAATCTGACTTTGCAAACGGAAAAACTTTCCAGCAATTTTAAAATGATTTGTGAACTCTCAACCAATGCGCTGGTTGTTACTGATGAAAACCTGATTCTGCAGTCGGTAAACCCTAAATTTGTTGAGTTGTGGCAAAAAAACAGTGGCTTGTCTGAAGTTATTTACGATGATAAATGGTTAGAACGCATATGTTTTGAAGTTGAATCAATAAAGCAAGAAATTCTCGCACATCAAACTTTAAACGATTCACTAACCTATGAAATAGAAGTTAAAAAACCGAGTGAACAAGACAAAGAAGCACAGTGGTATAATCTCACGTTCAGCAAAGCCGAGAATATGTTTGGCGAGATTAATATTTTCCTCATTATTAGTGATATCACCGAACAGCGTCAAAAACTATTAATGACTGAATTTGAAGCTGATCATGACATGTTAACGCACCTTAAAAACCGCCGTTCGACCCGACGCATCATTGAACGTATCATTGATAATTCAGAATTATCACCCGAATTTGCGATTTTACTGATTGATTTAGACGGTTTTAAAGGGGTAAACGACACCTATGGCCATGATGCCGGAGATAGGGTTTTAGTCGAAATCGCGCAACGCTATCGCGCACTCACCAGAAAATCGGACATTGTTTGCCGTTGGGGCGGCGATGAATTTTTAATTATACTAACCAATGTTAATCGCCAAGAAGTTGAGATGATTGCGGAAAAATTGGTTAATGTCACCAGTGTGCCAATCGCGATTGGCGATGAGCTTTCCGCGCAGGTTGGC
This sequence comes from Catenovulum sediminis, assembly GCF_007289895.1. Taxonomy (GTDB): domain Bacteria; phylum Pseudomonadota; class Gammaproteobacteria; order Enterobacterales; family Alteromonadaceae; genus Catenovulum; species Catenovulum sediminis. Next base: position 711,355 of record NZ_CP041660.1, read on the forward strand.
AGTAGTATCGGCATTGCGACTTACCCCGAAGCCGGCAAAGACTTTGACCGCTTATTCGACCACGCAGATCATGCTATGTATCAGGTTAAAAAACAGGGCAAAAACGATTTCGCTTTTTATGAGTGGCAAAACTAAGCCACTCAGCGCTCCCTCAAAAAGTCGATTTGCATTTTTTAAACGTTCATGAAAAACCTTTACTTAGAAACGATAGACAACTTTGACCGAGCTATCGACTTCACTTTCTTCAACATAACCAATCGCTTTGGGGTTTTTCGCGACAAAATTTACAACTTCGCTCGCTGTTGCTAGCTCAGTAGGCGGCATATAACGACCGGTAAATTTCAACCTTGCCCAATAGCTGCTAATTTTAGCTAATGACAAGCCCGTTGCTTTTTTGTAAAAGTCTGCCTTGTCCTGAGAGCTATTCGGTAAATCAATCGGCTCAGCTGAAGTGCCATTGGGAAATGCGACATACCGCCCGGTATAGATATCAACGACATGCGTTAGCTCAAGTGAATCTACTGGGTTTTCTGGATGCACAATCAATACTAGCTCAGCGCAAACGTAACTGCTGAATAATAACGAAGCACCGGCGATCAACTTTTTTATCTTGGAATATTTCATCATTAAAATATCCAATCTATACTAAAAGCCATCACATCGATTACTTCTGAGTCATTGTAAGCCAAGCGCTCTTGAATCCATAAACCGCCACCGTCTTCTTCCACCCAACTTCTTTCATATTGAGCTTTTACTGCAATATTTGCATCAAAATCCCAGCGCATACCAATTGCTAAGCTTTTTTGCTCGTATTCGACATTTAGCGCATCGACAACGCCAACAACCGCAGAAGCCGCATCAAAACCTAAGGCTTGTGTGACACCACCTAATAACATAGGGTTAGGTTGTGTTTGTTGCTGATACCCTTCATCTGTTTTTATGGCAGAAGCAATAATAAAAGGCGTTACAACATCACTACGGTAACTGTATTGTAAATACCCCGCGGTACTATCAGGCGCCAAGTCCGACTCAGAAGTTAACTTGCCAAATTCCCCTCGAACCTGACATTCAAAGTCACGATATTCAAAAGCTACAGATGCATAGTTTAATCTGCTTTCACTTATACTATAGGCCTGTTTGATGACCCCTGCTTCCTGCCAGTTAGGTAAGCTTTTTAACGGCGAGATGATGCCTGGGTTCGCGAGCAGCTCCAAAAAAGGTTCTACATTTTGGCTTTCAGTATATTCAAATTGAGCTTGAGTATAACTGGCTCGATATAACCAATTACCATATTCAACTTCAAAATTTAAACCCGCCAGCCAATCAAATTCGTTTTCTGTTTCAACACCAACAACATCCACAACAACATGTGTTTGGCCAGCAAAAAAATTCGTTTTTAGAAAGGTTGACCCCACTCTCTTTTGGTAAGTTGCGTCAAAACCGTCGACAAACGACAGTGGAATTTGCGCATAAAAATCATGCACTGGATAAACCGTATCATGTGCATAACTGATGTAGCGGCTTTCACTTAAAAAATAAATACGCGGAGAAAAACGCCCGACTCTGACCAACCAACTGGCTGACGGCGTGTAATTAAGTGTTGCGATTTTAACTCGGTCTAAATCAGAACTTACCATCTCCTCTTGCAAAACAGCTTGGGTGACCAGCTCGAATTCTTTATTAAACTGATGATTAATCTGAAGACCTAAACGGCTCAAATCAGAAATTTTAAAATCACCGCGATAACCTTCTTCAGGCGCTGCAATATCAGAGCGAAAACCCAGTTGAGTACTGTCTGCATGATAGCCAGCAATAGAGCCAAAGCCAGATATTTGAGTCCCCTGTGCTGCTACATTACCTGCAACGCAAGCCAGTGTCGCGGCCAGACAAGTGCACTTAATCACTTGGGTTGCTTTAGGCATACTATTCATAATAACTTCCACAAACATATGTAACACTAAATCTAGTGTATAACCGATAAAATGACAATTGAGCTCGTTGCCTTATAATTATTTTACACGCGGAATAAAACCAACCGCTTCATACACCTTATCTAATGTTTGTTGGGCACGCTGAGATGCTTTTTCAGCGCCCGCCGCCATAATTTTGTCTAACTCAGCGCGTTCACCTCGTAATTGCGCAAAACGCGTTTGAATCGGCTCTAATAATGCGACAACAGCTTCAGCGGTATCCTTTTTCAAATGACCATACATTTTGTCTTCATACTCAGGTACCAGCGCTTCGATACTGCGACCTGTTGCGCAAGACAATAAAGTTAATAAATTCGAAACACCCGCTTTTTCTTCTACATCAAAATAAATACGCGCTTGTTCGTCAGAATCTGTCACCGCTCGTTTAATTTTCTTAGTGATTTTTTTCGGGTCTTCTAACAAACCGATAAAATTGCCAGGATTATCATCTGACTTTGACATCTTTTTAGTGGGTTCCAGCAAGCTCATGATTCTTGCGCCTGTTTCTGGAATATAGGGATCGGGCACTTTAAAAACATTGTCATAAATATTGTTAAAACGAATGGCGATATCTCGACTGAGCTCTAAATGTTGCTTTTGGTCGTTGCCGACTGGAACTTGATCGGCTTTGTACAACAGTATGTCTGCAGCCATTAAGATAGGATAGGTAAATAAACCGGCATTAATGTTATTTTCATTTTTTGCCGACTTGTCTTTAAACTGAGTCATACGATTCAGTTCACCCATTTGCGTGTAACAATTTAAAATCCAACCCAACTGTGCATGCTGCGGCACATGCGATTGAACAAATACCGTACTTTTATTTGGATCGATGCCACAAGCTAAGTAGAGCGCTAATCCATCAAGACAGGCTTCTCGTAATTTTTCGGGTTCTTGTCTCACGGTAATGGCGTGTAAATCAACCAGTGAAAAGAGGCAATCATAATCATCTTGCATTTTAACCCATTGACGCAGGGCTCCCATGTAGTTACCAATTGTTAACTCACCACTAGGCTGTGCGCCACTTAATACGACGGGTTTACTCATAATGTCCTCAAATACTTCTATATTGGCTTATCTGCTGTGCAATGATCCGTATCTTACTCAGTTTTTGCAAGCAAGAATTGTAAATAGATGGTTAATTGTGAAAATGGCGGCCCCACCAGGACTCGAACCTGGATCGATCGCTTAGGAGGCAACTGTTCTATCCTGTTGAACTATAGGGCCAAATTTGAGCTGAATTTTAGCGAGATTTGTTAAACAATTGCAAGTTTACTATTCGCTTCTTTTGTTTTGTCATATACAGGGTGTATGCTGATGTTAAGAATTGCTTATCACTTGATCCAACGAAATATAACACGGGAATCGTATGTCTAAAGGGTTACGCTGGCTGATTGCAAGCATGGTTTTTATTGCGGTTATCAGCTATATGCAAATTACAGTGGGTTGGCAAAATGTGCTCGCACAATGGCAACAGCTATCTATCACCCAACTGCTGCTCATTACGGCTTTGACTTTTATCAGCTATTACTTACGTGCGTATCGTAGCTATTATTATTTTGGCAAAGCGCTTAACCACCCTTTTAGTTTATATGTCCGAATTAACTTTTTACATAATGCCTTGAACAACTTTTTACCGATGCGACTGGGCGAAGCTTCTTTCCCATTGTTTATGAAACAAACTTTTAATTACTCTATCCTGCGGGCCAGTAGCGGATTGTTGTTGATTCGGTTAATGGATTTACATTGGTTGTTGTTATTGTTGAGTCTTTTGGCTGCATTGCAAATTAACACTTTATTTTGGCTATTAACCCTTGGATGGGTAATTTTGCCGTTTATTGTGTGGCATATTTTTCCTTTTTTGCTGTTAAAACTGCCAAAAAAACTACAACAAAAGGTCCAATTATTATCGCTTGAAGGGCCTATTGAAGAGCGAAAAGAAGAGCGTAATGCAGCGCTATTTCTAGCCAAGGTATATTGTCAAACAGCATGCATTTGGTTAATCAAGCTTGCTGCACTGGTGTTTATTTTTTCCGCTTTTATTGAACTGGACGGTTTTAAAGCGATTTTTGCCGTTGTCAGTGCCGACTTAAGCAGTGTATTGCCAATTCATGGATTGGCAGGTAGTGGTACGTTTGAGGCTGCGATACTGGCCGCCTTACTACCTTTTGGTTTGCAGCCTGAGCGCATTTTAGTCGCCGCAGTCAATTTACATATATATGTATTGGCCGTCACTTTACTATCTGTCCCGATTGCCCTGTGCATTCAAGCTAAACCTCAGGTACATAAAAATGAAATACAAACTTAAGATTAGTTTAAGATAAATTTAATCAAGTATTCAGTATTCATTCGTAGCCTTTAAGGCGCTAATACTAGCTATCGAGAAATGTAGAGATCTGAAAATCATGACAGCAAACCACCCGACCAGCCTTTCAATCGTCATTCCCATGTACAAAGAAGAAGAAAATGCCGAGTTAATGATTAAACAAATCCATCAAGGTATGGAATTATTTAACGGCCACTGGGAAGTTATTTGTGTAGACGATGGTAGCCCAGATTGTACCTTAGCGAAATTACGTCAAGCACAGCAAACGCACGGTGAACATGTCAGAATAATCGAACTGCAACGAAACTTTGGTCAAACAGCAGCGATGCAAGCGGGTATTGATGCCGCACGAGGAGAGCTCATTGCAACCTTGGATGGCGATTTACAAAACGATCCGCATGATATCCCCCGCATGGTAGATGAATTGCTAGAACGTGATTTAGATCTACTGCAAGGCTGGCGTAAAAACCGGCAGGATGCGGCCATTAAGCGTAAGCTGCCATCTCGTATTGCCAATAAGTTAATCGCTCGCATTACAGGTGTTAAGCTACATGATTATGGCTGTAGCTTGAAAATCTACCGCGCCAGTATTTTAAAACAAATTCGTTTATTTGGTGAAATGCACCGTTTTATTCCGGTTTGGGTAGCCGGTATTACTGCGCCTCATCGTATCGGTGAAACAGTCGTTAGCCATCACGCACGGCAGTTTGGTGAATCTAAATACGGAATTAGCCGTACATTTAGGGTGATTATTGATTTACTGTCGGTATTTTTCTTTTTGCGTTACAAAGCCCGTCCCGGTCATTTTTTTGGTTCAATTGGACTCACCAGTGGCGCAATTGGCGGTTTGTTGATGAGCTGGTTGTTGTTCGTTAAGTTCGTCTTGGGTGAGGATATTGGTAATCGCCCTATGCTAATCGTTTCCGTTTTACTGTTGGTCATGGCTCTCCAGTTTTTAACCACGGGTGTTGTTGCCGAGATGCTCAGTCGCATTTTTTTCCAAGGCTCCGAAGGGCGTAACTTTGTTGTTAGAAAAATATGTGAACCACAAGAGCAAAATGCTTGGTTTGTGCAAAAAGTGCAAAGTGCAAAGTGCAAAGACGCCAGAACAACAGACAAAAGTAGAAAATAATACAGATGAAAAAGTTTGAGTTGTCACATCCTGTTGTATTAACCGCTTTTATCTTTGTCGGTTTTTTACTTAACTTATCCGTTATCCCGCTTTTTGATGTTGATGAAGGGGCGTTTTCAGAAGCCACCCGTGAAATGTTAAATTCAGGTGTTTGGTCTGCCACGTATTTAGATGGGCAACCTAGGTACGATAAACCGATTTTAACCTATTGGGTGCAGGCTGTTTTTGTCAGTATTTTTGGCCTCAATGAGTTTGGTTTACGCATGCACTCAGTTATAAGTGCAGCTTTGTGGGCACTTGCCTGCTTTTTATTTTGTAAGGAGTTTATCAATAGAAATACTGCAGTTGCTGTACTGGTTATCTTTGCCAGCACGTTATGGATCACTGTAATCGGCCGCGCGGCTACCGCCGATGCATTATTAAATCTGTTTATCGCTCTCAGCTTTTTTGATATTTACCGTTATAGCCAACATCAGCAAAATATTCATTGTTACCGTGCTTGGCTGTGGATGAGCTTAGGTATGTTAACCAAAGGCCCAGTTGCCGTCGCGATTCCGGCAATCAGCAGTTTAATCTGGTTATTGAGTCTGGGACATTTTAGAGTTTGGCTTAAAGCCGTTTTAAATCCAGTGGGTTGGTTGATATTTTTAAGTGTACTAACCCCTTGGTTGTACATGGTGTGGTTAGAACAAGGCAGTGATTTTTTCTACGGTTTTTTAGTTGAGCATAATTTAAAACGCTTTACCGCAACCAAAGAAGGTCATGGTGGCTCATGGTACTATTATTTATTGGTTTTACCGATGATCATTCTGCCCTATTCAGGTTTAATATTGAACCCCATTCGCCGCTGCGCACGCCTTTGGCAAAACCCGCTTAATCGCTTATTAATAATTTGGTTTAGTGTTGTTTTTATGCTGGTATCGATATCACAAACACAACTTCCGCATTATGTATTATATGGTGTCACACCCTTACTTATTTTGTTTGCTAAATACCGCAACCTTATTAGCCGGCAACATTGGCAATGGCTATTTCCTTTAGCGTTTTGTGCAATCCAATTTATTTTGTTGTTTGTTGCACCGGATTTGGCTCAGCAGCAAAACAATTTATACCAACAACAAATGTTAACCATTGCCACACAGGTATTTAATACAAATTATTTAATTGCCAGTGTAATATTATTGCTGCTCGTTTCGGTTTTATATTTTATTCCGATCAGTTTGTGGAAACGCTTATCTACCGCTGCTTTACTGCAAACCTTGTTTTGTTACACCTTTTTAATCCCGGCGCTAGCAGAAATACAACAAGCCCCAATAAAACAAGCCGCACTGCAAAGTAAAGATATTGCACAGCCTTTTGTCGCATATAAAATACATATGCCCAGTTTTAGCGTTTATCGACAAGATATTACCCACAGACGTGAAGTGAAACCCGGTGATTACGTCTACACTCGGGCCGATAGAGTCAGCAGCTTACAGGAAATGTTTGGTCGTCAAAACGTACGGGTTTTCTATCAACACGGTGGCATTGTTTTGGCTGAAATTTTACACGATAAACAACAACGGGCTTTGGTTAATGTTGAAAATTGAATCCAAACTTATATTTATTGTCAGTGCCTTATTGTTAGTGGCCGCGCTGAGCACATATGTAGTATTCGGTTATCACGCCGGTTTTATACCGCTAAATACATTAGGGCAACTGTTTCCGAATGCGTTTTGGGCCGCTACAACCTTACTGGGTGATACTTATGTGGCTGTAAGTTTAACCTTTTTTTTGTTGGCCATGCACAAACGTCTGCTACCCGCTGCGCTGATCGCGACGCTTCCGGCAACAATCATAGCGCAAAGTTTTAAGCGAGGCATGCCAATTGACCGACCCTCAGCTGTATTAGATGAACAGACTTTTAATCAAATAGGCCGGGTATTAGAAATGGGCAGTTTTCCGTCCGGCCATACCATGACAGCTGCCGTGCTGGTGGGTTTATTTATCATGTTTAGCCAATATCCGTGGCAGCGAATGTTGATGCTATGCGTGCTCTTTATGGCTGGTATTAGCCGAGTCATGGTTGGCGCGCACTGGCCAGTAGATATTATGGTCGGCGCAGCGATTGGCTTACTCAGTGCGTGGTTAGGATATTACATTGCTCACAAATACAATTTAGGTACACATTGGAGTAGCCAATTGATTTTATTTATTTTGCCCTGCTACGCTGCGTATAGAGTTTTTACCCATGACGGCGGATATCCACAGGGGCATGGATTTGCCATTATGATCACCAGCTTAGCCATTGTTTATTACCTATTTAACTTGGTTAAACGTCACCGCTTATGTCTCACTAGACGCATCCAAAAATTAAGATTCAACTAGGTTTTAAAACATGCTGACTGCTTTAAATACATTGACCAACGCTTTCTCAAAACAGTTTTTTTCTAAATCAATATCACAGTCACAGTATTGGTTATATTGTTTAATTTGTATGTTAGTCACCCTGTTTGTTTACCGCGAATGGGTCACCATTTCAACGCCTATTAGCCTATTTTATGATGAAGCTTATTATTTAAGCTGGGCGCAATCATTTGAGTGGGGTTATTATTCAAAACCACCGGTGGTCGCTTGGTTAATTGCACTTTCTACCAGCCTGTTTGGTCAAGCAGAATGGGCTGTGAAATTATCTGCGCCCGTTTTATATACAGCTACAGCATATTTGCTGTATTGCATAAATAGCCGATGGTTCTCACCACGTGCCGGTTTTTGGGCGGCCTGTATTTTTATCACGATGCCACTGGTGAGCCTGAATTCTCTTTTTGTCACAACCGATGCGCCACAGTTATTCTTTTGGGCATTAGCTAGCTACTTTTTTATCCGCGCAAATGAAAAAAACCACTGGGTATGGTGGTTACTAGCAGGTTGCGCTGGTGGTTTAGGTTTATTATCTAAGTACACCTTTATTCTGCTGCCCGTCGCTTTTTTGTGTTTTGCTCTCGTCAGCAAAAAAGGCAAGCGTATTTTACGCAACACTAAATTTTGGTGTGCTTGTCTGCTGGCAATGTTAATTCTCTTGCCCAATTTATACTGGAACTTTCAGTACGATTTTATTAGTTTTCAACATACTTCTGAAATCTCGAAACATGGCGAAAATAGTGCGAGTTTTCTCCGTATGTTAGAGTTTTTAGGTTTGCAGCTAATTGTCTTTGGCCCAGCATTTTTAATTTATTTAATCAGTAAAACAAAAGCTCACAAACGCCTCCCTAAATTAAAACAACGTGATTCAGTTAAACTATTGTGGTGTCTTTTTTGGCCAACGATTGTCGTTATATCACTGCAGGCATTTTTAGCTCGAGCGAATATGAACTGGGCAGCTTCAGCCTATGTAGCTGCAAGTTTATTGGCCGGCTTTTATATCAGCCGGCAGAAAAAACCAAGCTGGCTAATTGCAGGTTTATTTTGTAATTTTTTGTTAATGCTTAGCTTTTATCACTTTAATAGCTTTACTAAAACGATAGGTGTTGAACGCACTCAACACAATGATCCATTTAAACGAATAGTCGGTTGGCCTGAATTTGTCGCTCAGTTTCAGCCTTATTTCAATCTTTATCCCGATCATAAATTAGCCAGCAACTCGCGTAAATTACTGGCTTATTTTGGCTATTACCTGCAGCCAAACGATTTTACCGGAATTTCAATGGATGGTGACTTACATATAGACCACCATTACGATTTGATGTATTCAATGGGTGAAAGTAATGAATCTCAGTTTCTCTTTATCACAGATAATTGGAATGAAGATAAACTTAAGCAATATTTTCATCGGGTCGAACTTGTTACTCAACAATCTTTACCGATATACAGTTCGATGCAGCGCCAAGCCGATTTATACAAAGTTGCCGGTTTTAAAGGATACTTGGATGAAAAAACTCAATAAGATTTTGCTACGTAAAGATATGTTGTTATGTTTTTTGATGGTGTTGTTGTTTGTTCGTTTTCCATCATTAGATATTCAAGTATCTAGCTGGTTTTATGATAGCCAGAAAGAAATATTCCATTTGGCAGACCATCCGTTTGTTCAGTTTATTTATAATCTTTTTGCCAAACCTCACATCATCATTTTGCCTGTTTTAATTTTTGCCGCTGTTTATTGCTTTAATAAATATAAACAGGATTATCATAAAAAATATGTTTGCAGTTTTTTGTTGGCGTCTTTGCTTATAGGGCCGGGTTTAATCGTCAATGAGCTGATAAAAAACAATTCTATTGGCCGTGCTAGGCCCGCTCAGGTACAGGAATTTGGTGGACAAAACACCTTTACGGCCGCTTTTGTCTATTCAGGCCAATGCCAGACAAATTGCTCATTTGTCAGTGGGCATGCTGCAATCGGTTTTTACTTTATTGGTTTAGCTTGGTTATTGCGCCGCCGAGAAGCATTTTATTGGGGGTTGGCTATTGGCATTATGGTTAGTTTTACCCGCATTGCAAAAGGTGGCCACTTTTTAAGTGACACTGTATTTGCTTTTTGGGTGGTCTATTTTACCAATTTAACGCTTGCGTATTGGTTTAAACTAGAATTCCCCAAACAGGCTGTAAAAGACTTCACATTAACTAAGCTCAGCAAAAAAAGTGGTTAAAAGTGAAACTTTGCCAGCAAGTTTATATTGCGTTCATTTATTCCTTTTAAGCCAAACTTGTTGTTCCAATGCACATACTCAACGCCAACAAAAAATTTCGAGGTGATCCCCATTATGGGTGCCAAATTATATTTAAATTGTGAGGTAAAGTTTTGACTGGCCGATTTATTGTCTTTTGCATTGGTAAAATCGATAAAACCATCATAATAAAATGGCCCGACAGGTAATGCCCAAGCCAGCGTTACCTGCATGTTATCTGAACCAAACTCGTTAAAACGGCGATATATATTTACGTTCAGAAATTTAAAATAAGCCGGCTGAAATTTGCTACCAATACCGAATAAATAGTTGGTCATATCTTGCCCTTCACCAATAGCTGAGGTGAAATTTTTAAACTCTATCGTGCTGGCAAACGAAATATGTTGGAGCGCCGAATCTGACCAACTGAACAGGCTTATTCTAGGACTCAATTCGCCGTAAATTTCACTGTCTCCATTATCCGATTGTAACCGGTCGACAAACACAAAAATATCTCCCCAGTTTAAACCTGCCGCATATTCCATTGTAAAAACATCGCGTTGTTTGTCACCTATTTGATAATTTTTGCCTTTGAGCGCTGTAAGACTAAAGTCCGACCAAAGCGTTTTAGCAGACAGGGAAACGGAAATTAGCATTGTTGATATAACAAATAAATGGAATAAAAATGAATGTATTTTATGCATCAAAAATCAACCTATACCTGTTTACAGCAAGTATAGGTGATATTTTTTATTTTGGCGGTTGGTTAAACTGCAGCTGTTGAACGATTTGTTAATTTATTATCCTGCAACAACATCTAACGCTTGCTTAAATAGGGCTGTTCCTTTTGGCATCTTGCGGGCGTTTTCACTTAAAAATCGACGCCACATTCTGGCTCTGGGCTGGCCGTTATAGAGTCCCAACATATGTCGTGCGATATGCCAAGTGGTTGCGCCAGCTTGCGTTTCTTGTTCGATATATTCAAACATCGCCTGTACAACCTGCTCTCGTGTTATTGAATTCGCTTCAGCACCATAAATTTGCTCGTCGACCTGACTCATGATAAATGGGTTTTGATAAACAGCGCGTCCCATCATCACACCGTCAACCTGTTGTAAATGCAAATGTGCATCATCAAAAGTTTCTATACCGCCATTGATACTAATCTCTAGATCTGGAAACTCTTGTTTAAGTTGATAGACACGTGGGTAATTTAATGGCGGAACTTCTCGGTTTTGCTTTGGACTTAACCCCTGTAACCAAGCTTTACGTGCATGCACAATAAAGTGCGTACAGCCAGCTGAAGCGACAGTATCAACAAATGTTTGTAAAAAGGCATATTCGTCTTCATCATCAATTGCAATACGGGTTTTTACCGTTACTGGTATATCGCACGCTTGCTGCATGGCCTGTAAACACTTGGCGACGGTTTCAGGTTGTGCCATTAAGCAGGCTCCAAACATCCCGTTTTGAACCCTATCGGACGGACAGCCTACATTAATATTGATCTCGTCGTAACCATATTCCTGCGCCGCCTGTGCCGCTTTCGCCATATCAACCGGATCACTCCCCCCTAGCTGTAAAACAACCGGATGTTCAGCCTGATTAAATTTTAAATAATCACCTTTGCCATAAATAATTGCGCCAGTTGTCACCATTTCTGTATATAACACGGCTTGTTTTGACATCACGCGATAAAAATAACGGCAATGGCGATCTGTCCAATCCAGCATAGGGGCTACTGAAAAGCGGCGATCTATCTTTTTAGCAGTCATAAGACTGAGTCCATTGATTTATAGTGGCTTAACGCTTTTTCTTGCAAAATAATTACCTTTCAAAGTTTCGGTGATTTCCGCTGTTTTTCGTCAATTTTCACACCCTGGGGTGACAAATGGGGTGACAAAATCAGAGGACTTTCGATGGCCTATTATCTTATCAAAAAACGCTTCAGAGGCGAACTACCAGTTTACTGTGCCGAAGTTAGACAGAAGCGGAAAGGTCAAAAAATGTTTAGTAAATCTAAAACATTCACAACCAAAGGTGCAGCTACCAAATGGGCTAAGATTTTAGTTGATCAATTAGAAGATAATGAAGCAATGAACTTACTTGGCTTACGAGAAGCGTTGCTCGGTGATTTGATCCGCGATTATATCAAGCTCAAAGACAAATCGAATAAGCCACTTGGTCGAACATCGGCGTATGGCTATAAAACGATTGTGAGCTTCCAATATTATTTCCAACCGCTAGGACGGCTAGTATTGCCATTGGCGAAGTAGTTGTTGATGCCCTCTTAATGAACTTATGCCCTTAACTTTTTATATATACGATTTAAATATGCAAAATTTACTGCTTCATGTAACCAGGGGCTAACAATGCGTTGTCTACATCGTAAAGTGTTTCAGGGTTATTTAAACAAAGTTGAAAACTTTTTTCTTCTAAAGAATGATCCAGAGATGAATCCACGTTCCACATTCTAAGCCAGTAGCCAGCAACGGCAGCTCGAACCTGAATGATTAACCTCCCTTCTTCCATTCCATATTCAAATTCAATAGCTTTCTTATTGTGTAAATTTTCTATATTAGGGTGCGCTATTAGCTCTAATCTAACCATACGATTCCACTGGTGATCGGATTGCATCGATTCGTCAATCGTAACTTCACTTGACGATTCAGTAATGCTCTCAATTCGGCCAATAACAAAATCCCAAAACCTTTTATTTGTCTTATCATAAGACCGGATATGCCACCTAATTCCATTATCAACAAAGGAGTGAGGAACAATTTCTACAGTTTCACTGGCTCTAGAAGCCGCACAATAATTAATTTTCACAGCTTTTTTATTAGCTACTGCACGAGTTAAATGAGTTAAGACATCAATGTTTGGCGCAGAAATTCTAGGAACTCCTAATACACCATCGGCATGATTCAGGTTTATAATTTGTGCAAATTCATTATTTCTTAAAATTGATAACGCAGTGTTTCTTTCTGTGACCTTACGACAACATAGCGCAAATAATTAAAAACCATTTGGCATACTTGATTGCAACCTTAAACAAACCAAGGCGCAATCAATGAATACCACACCTTTATTAGAGCAAACTAAAGCACAATTTGACCACTGGCGTGACAACAAAGAAACGTTAGGCACCTTAACACCCGTTGAATTACGCAGGCAAGCCGTTGAGCTTACACACCAGTATTCCGCCTCCAAGGTTGTTACCACCTTAGGCTTAATTGGCTCTGTTATTAAACGCTGGCGCGCCGAGCTTAAACACACTCAAACGACGAGTGAACCCATTGATACATTTGTCACATTGCCAAACACCCAACAGGCCAGTGCCGCCATTGCCGAGGCCCGTATTGTATTAAACGACGGGACAAATATTCAGCTCAATGGCGGGGCCAGCGCCCAGCTCCTCTCTGTGCTTGCCCAAGCGTTAACCGTTTCAGCTTCTCTTTAAAAGGCACACTGATGTTACAACTCTCTGCTCAAACTGCAATATTGCTGGCCACACAGCCGCAAGATTTTCGTAAAGGCATTGATGGTTTTGTCGCCGTCTGTCGCGACTCACTCCAACAAAATCCACGTGCCGATATTCGCTTTGTGTTTATTAATAAAAGTCGAACCATGTTACGCGTATTGGCATACGATGGCAGCGGCTATTGGTTGATGACCAAACGTTTATCTAAAGGACGATTTCAAAACTGGCCGAAGTCACCCAATACAGTATCCCCCATGTTAGCAACTGAGCTTAGAGAGCTATTAAAGGGTGAAGCCAAACCCGTGGATAAAAAATATAAAATAAATTGAACTAATTGAAATAGCTGCGATCAGATCTGGCAACTCAACAAAATAACTATGCAAAATAACAAGATAATGACACAAACCTTTACCGATATCAGCAGCCAAGAGCTTGATGCCCTGATTGAACGGATCACACAAGCCAAAGCGCACCAATTAACACTTTCACCCGAAGATTGTGAATTGTTGTTAGACGCGTTATTGACCCTAGCCAGCATGCAAGAAAAACTCAGTGATAATGACATCACCATCAGCAAGCTTAGAAAGCTGGCAGGCATCGTACAATCGTCAGAAAGCTTAAAATCCAATCTAGCTAAGCGCAAAAAAAGCACGCCGCATGGACGAAAAAACAAAGCTCAGGCAGCGCAAATTAAACCTGAAGTGATTCACCACAAACACTCAGACTTACAAAAAGGGGATAACTGCCCAGAATGCCCAACAGGTAAATTATACAAATTTGAGCCAGCGACCTTTTTAAGAATTACTGGACAAAGTCCATTCAAACCCGAGCAACATGTGATGGAGCGACTGCGCTGTAACGCCTGTGGTGCTTATTTTACCGCGCCAGTCAGTGATGAAGTGATTGCCGATGGTGCCCTACATCAAAAGTATGGTTACAGTGCCCGTGCTTTAATGAGCATCAGTAAATATTACGCAGGCTCGCCGTTTTATCGTCAAGGCAGTATGCAAGATTTATTAGGTGTCTCTATCAGTGCATCGAGCATTTTTGACCAAATAGAGCAAGCCGCGAACGCCGTTTATCCAGTGCAAAAATATTTAACAGAGCTTGCTGCAACAGCAGAGCACTACGCCTTAGATGACACCAAAAACCGTATTTTAAATCAAACATCGGTGATGAAAAAATCGCGCGATGGCAAAACGCGAGCGCGCACAGGGGTTTATACCTCAGGGTTAATTGCCACAATCGCAGAGCACAACATCATTTTATTTCAAACCAACATAGGCCATGCGGGCGAGTTTATAGATGAAATATTGCAAAAAAGACCCGCCGATGTAGCCGAGCCGATATTAATGAGTGATGCACTCTCAGCCAATAAACCCAGCAAAGTCATGGTCAAAATGAGTTTGTGCAATAGCCATGCACGGCGGCAATTTTATGATGTACACAGTCACTTCCCAGAAGAAGTCGCATGGGTGATAGAAGAATATGGCAAAATTTGGCATCACGAAAACACAGTGCAAGCGCAGAGCTTGCCAGCAGACAAACGGCTAGCCTATCACCAGCAACACTCGTTGCCGGTGATGTACCGTATTGCCAATTGGGGGCAAGCCCATTTAGACAAAGGCACAGTTGAAGCCAATAGTGGCTTGGGTAAAGCAATTAATTATTACCTAAAACACTTTGCTGGACTCAGTGCATTTTGTTGTATAGAAGGCGCGCAATTAGACAACAACAAAATGGAAAACCAGTTAAAGCTCATCATACGCGATAGAAAAAACGCGATGTTCAAAAAAACACAAGCAGGTGCGGACATCGGTGATGTGCTAACTTCGCTGATTGCGACTTGCGCAGATGCTGGCGTCAATGCGCTAGAGTATTTAACCGTGCTACAGCGGTACAGTGACAAGTTGCGATTAAACCCTGAACTTTACTTGCCTTGGAACTACAAATCACAGTGCCCAGATTAAATGCTGGGTCTATGCACATTTCGGGCGTAAAGTTACGCTAACTTGCCGTAAGCTCACTGTTATTTCTATTGAAGAGGCGCATGAATGGATACAAGAATACTCGTTAGGCTTTACAGGTCATCTGAGTGCTGAAGTAAGGCGTGCTATTAAAAATGAACTAGCTTCCCTAGACTTTTATTTAGAGCATTAAAAGTAAATTAAAACTGACTTTTAATGGGAAAAAAGACCTCAACACCTATAAGTTAATTATATTTGACTTATAACTATTTTGGCATTACTTTATATTTAAAAGTAAATAATAGTTAACTTATATGAGTAATCTAACCAAGACAAACAGAACTGGTAAAGCGGTTAAGGCAACAGTGATGCCTAACTTATCAGAACGCTTTACCTCGACTCAGCTCGCTGAAGCGATCACTGCAAAGCGAACTGGTATGAAGCTGTCTCTCGTAGATGTATCTGAAGCATTGTCTATTTCAAAGCCAACGCTAGTGAAAATAGAAAAAGGCGATACCAATGTACAGTTAGCGAACCTTCTCAAGGTAATGGAATACCTTGGTCTTTCATTTAGCCTTCTTTCCGATGATGCTACTTCCAAAGAAAAAACAGAGGTAAGTGATGACTGGTACTGATCTAAATACCCTAAACGTTTATATCGGTCATGGTCGTAGAATTGCGGCGATAACCATTCCTGTAGGCTCTGAAACCGAATTAAGCTTAACTTACGAGCCTGATTGGATTAAAGAGGGGTTTGCTATCTCGCCCCACCTGCCTTTGAACGGTGAGTTTGATCACAGGGCCGTTCGGAACTTTCTACAAAACTTGTTACCTGAAGGCAAAGGGTTAGAAGAGATCACTAGTAATACCACTATATCCAAAAATAATACCTTTGGGCTTATCAAGATCATCGGTGCAGAAACCTCTGGCGCGTTATCATTTACAAGTCAAAATAATCAAGAAAGCGAAACTACGTTTCGAGAAGTTACTAATGAAGAGCTAATCGAAAAGTTAGCTCGTTTTAAGAGTGCTGGAGAATCAATTACCTATTGGGATGGTCGTACAAGGCTATCAGTAGCGGGTGTACAAGATAAACTTAACTTATTAGAAATAGATGGCAAATTAGGCTTTGGTGAAGGTCAGCTTTGCTCCAATAAGATTTTTAAGTTTGAAACGGGAAAAGCGCCTTTTATTGCTGTGAATGAATTATTTACCATGTTATTGGCAAAACATTCGGGTATCGATGTACCAGAGGTGGCAGTAAGAAAATATGGAGAAGTCAGCGCGTTTGTCATTGACCGTTTTGACCGTAAGTTAATAACCGAGCAACAGCGTGTTATGCGCCGTCACATCATTGATGGCTGCCAAGCTACTAACCTGCCACCTTCCTACAAGTACGAGCGTCAACACGGTGATGAAGGCGACGGTATTTATATTCGTGATGGTGTGTCTTTTCCGAAGCTGTTTAATGTACAAACAACCAATGCCGAAGCATATCAAACGCAACTTATACGCTGGATGACCTTTAATATTTTAGTGCGAAACTATGATGCTCACGGTAAGAACATCAGTTTCTTTGTGGGTAAACAGGGTTTAAGTCTTACGCCATTTTACGATTTAGTAAATATTGAGGCCATCATTCGAGAGATCCAGGCAAGGCAAGCTAATGAAAACTCTAATGCGCCAATGGCAAGCCATTTCTCGATGTCGATAGGTGAATATGATGCAGGCAGTGCTGGTAATTTTAATCACCCGCTTACTGCTTACATGTTGGCTGACTTCGCCCAAAAATTCGGAATATCGCTCGCACGTCTGCAATTATTAATGAAGCAAATGATCAAGCAGGTGCAAACCTCTGTAGATTTAGCCAAAGCTGATGCACTTAAACAACAGTTGACTAATTCTGAAATACAGCATGTTGATACCTGTATTCAAATCATTGATGAAGCGGCTGAAGAGCTAAGTGCAGAAGTGGATCTAATTACGGAAATGAGTGACTTGATTTAGTGTGGATTTCTGGCTATTTCTGTTTATTTCATTAAAGTGGAGTGACAATAAGTAGACAGCGAAGTTTGCAATTGAAAATTAAACCTTATTAAATCAAGTGGTTAAACAGTATTTTGCGCATGTGTGATTCCTTTCCAGCATAGGGGCTACTGAAAAGCTGTGGTTTATTTTTGACATATTCATTTACTAACTAAACCTGTTAATTTATGGGGCGACATTTTTATGTTAAACAACATTATTGGCGTAAACACCGACCTAAGTGTCGGGCTAAAGCCGCGACCTACATTGATTTATTGCTCGAAGCTCGTAGCTCGTAGCTCATCGCTCGGCTTTTTATTCTTTCACCTGCTGTAAAATCGATTCCATCGTTTGCAGACAATTATGTGTGAATTGATGGGTTACAACTGAACTTTCCAACATGCCCTGAGTTATACATTTTTCCGCTTCTGCTATTTCGTATTCAAATCCATTGACAGCAAATGGTTTGCGCACAGTCAGTTCGCTATTTTGCTTGATTAACGTGACTTGCTGCGGCTGCCAAAACATATTCGGTAGATGGATGCGTCCTTCACTGCCATAAATATCTAATGTGTTTTCTGTCTGACAGTGGAAGTTACTGGTGAACTGTGCGAATCTTTGACCTGAGTAGCCTAAGTTTGCCATCGTCAGTTCATCGACACCGGTTTCACCTATTTGTCCAATTGCACTGATGGTTTGAGCTTGCTCTTGCATAAGCCATTGTGCGGTTGCGACACAATATACGCCCATATCCAACAAAACACCGCCCGCCAATTCGGGGTTTAATAGCCTGTCTGTTGGATCTTTCGGGGTGTTATAGCCGAATGTCGAACGAACTAATTTAAGTTCACCGATTTGTCCTTGTCCAATCCATTCATTAACCTGTTGATATGCCGGCAAATAAAGTGACCACATGGCTTCCATTAAAAAGACACCTTGCTTTTTAGCCAGTGTAAACAGTTCGCTCGCTTGTGCTGAAGTAACGGTCAATGGCTTTTCACACAACACTGACTTACCCGCCGTTAAACCAGCTTTAATTTGCTCATAATGAAAATTATGCGGTGTTGCGATATATATCGCATCTATATCCTTAGCCTCGTACAAGTTTTCATATTGCGTGTAAATAGTTGAACAATTATATTGGCTTGCAAATTGACGTGCTCGCGCTTCGTTGCGACTGGCAACCGCTTGTAATTTTCCAACAAAATCAGCAGATAATGCCTGCGCAAAACGATGTGCGATCCGGCCCGGACCTATCAGCCCCAGCGAAATTCTGACATAATGTCTCTATTTATAAATTCGAAGTAACCTCATTCTGCACGAATATACTGCAAACTCAAGCCGAACAGTTATTGCTTTGCTTTTGTTGTTTAGGCTGTTGAGTGCGCTTTTTAACCCAAAAAATAACGGCTAACAAGTTAATCAACGCTAAAAACCATGCGATGCTATCACCATATTGGCGATACCAGGTCATCTTATGCCTCACTGGCAAAGTATACTGTAATACGGCTTCTTCAAACTGCGGTGCACGCGCTGTTATTTTGCCATGCTCGTTAATGACAGCAGTAATACCCGTATTAGTTACCCGCACTACAGGTATGCCTAACTCTAACGCTCTCATTCTAGCAATTTCTAAATGCTGATGCGGGCCATGCGAGCGGCCAAACCATGCGTCATTGCTTACGGTTAGTATAAAGTCTGTATTTTCCTTTAAGTTATCGCGTACCTGCCTTGGAAATACGATTTCATAACATAAAGCCGCCATAATATTAAAGCCACTGGCTTTTAAATCTGGCTGAATATACTCACCCCGATTAAAAGATGAATAAGGCAAATCAAATATCGGTGCTAATTGTCGTAGCCATTGTTCAAAAGGGACATATTCACCAATAGGTAATAAATGATGTTTGTTATATCGATTCTCATGCCCATGAAAGTATAACGCGCTATTTTGCGTGTTTTCGTACTGACCTAAAACAATTAAACTATTATAAAACTCACCACTATCAGGTTGATAGTTAATAATTCCGCTGATCACGGATGTTTGATTGTAAATGGCTGCTTGATCCAAATTAGTCAAATAATCCTGCGCACTTGGCTCAATCGCGGGAATTGCTGCTTCCGGCCAGATAATAATGTCAGATTCTGAATAGTATGGTCGGCTCAAATCTTGATATTTAAGCATGGTTGGCCATAAAAATTCTGGTTGCCAACGATTTTCTTGTTTGATATTACCCTGCACTAAAGTCAGACGAACCTGTTTTTCTGCGTTTTTCTGTGAAGTTAGATTATCGCCACCCAGTATAGAAACTGATGATGTCATAAAAGACATCGTCATTAAAACGACCACTGTGGATGACAGACTCGCAATGGCTATTTTTAATTTTTTCTCAGCCAGCAAAAATACCAAGAGGGTCGCACACAATACCAGTAAAAAACTCAATCCGGTTTCACCGACATACGGCACCAGTACAGAAAAAGGTCCATCAATTTGACTGTAGCCTAACGATAACCAAGGAAATCCAGTTAATACAAAACTGCGCAAATACTCAAAAATCAGCCAAAAAGTCGGTAATAAAAACCACATCTTTTTATCGACTTTACACATTAAATAACGTGTTACTGCAATTGCAGCACTAAAGTATAAAGCCAGATAAGCAGCCAGCAGTAAAATCATGCCGACAGACGCAGCTAGAGGCATACCGCCAAATTGCGCAAGACTGACATGTATCCAACTCAGCCCGACGCTAAACCAACCGAGAGAAAAGAAAAAAGCATGACGAATAGCAGGTTTAAAATCAGCCTGATAACACAGGTATAAAAAAGCAGGGAGCGTTAAAAAAACCAGCCAATATTGGCTGTAAGGTGCAAATGCGAGTGTGCCACTACATCCTAATAAAAATAAGAATGCACTTAGCCACCACGCATTGACCGTTTTCAAATCACAGAGTCCTTTGTTTCATCTGAATCACGTGGCATCGTCATTTGCAACTGATTGATACGCCGACCATCACAACTAACAACTTTAAAATTATAACCATTGACGTCAATTGACTCACCTTTGGCTGGTAGATGGCCAAATGCCTGGGTAACCAGTCCACCAATTGTATCTATATCATCTGAGCGCCAGTTGGTTTTAAAATACTCGTTAAATTCTTCTATTTCAGTTAATGCATTGACCGCATAAACATAGGTAGTCACCTTACGAATATCTTCTGGTTCAATAATATCGTGTTCATCTTCAATTTCGCCGACGATCAATTCTAGGATATCTTCAATTGTCACCAAGCCTGACACACTGCCAAACTCATCGATAACAATCGCCATATGATATCTTTCTTTGCGGAAGTCTTTGAGCAGGATATCTAATCGTTTGCTTTCAGGGATCACGACCGCTGGGCGCAATAAATCTTGAAAGCTAAAATTATCAAAACCGTTATGGTAGACATACGCCAACAAATCTTTGGCTAATAAGATGCCTTCTATATGATCTTTATCTTCGCAAATAACCGGGAAACGGCTATGCGCTGACTCAATCATTAGAGGTAAAAATTCTTCGACAGGTTGCGATCTTTCGATCGTAACCATGTGTGATCTGGGGATCATCACATCTCTTACACGCATCTCGGCAATATCCAATACGCCGTCAATCATATCCTTAGTATCGTTATCGATCAGAGCTCGCTCTGCCGCCTCTTCGAATACTTCGTGTAAGTCTTCTCTACTTCTCGGTTCTCCAGCAAACATTTGCCCTAGCTTATCTAGCCAAGATTTTGCTTGAGAACCGTTGCTAGAGTGAGGATTTTCTTCGCTCATACAGGCATTTTCTCATTCATTCAGGAACTGTTAGTGTCTTCAACTTTATAGGGATCGTCAAACCCTAATTGCGATAAAATACGCCTTTCCATGTTTTCCATGATTTGCGCTTCATCGTCAGTTATATGGTCATAGCCCAATAAATGCAAGCACCCATGCACAACCATATGTGCCCAATGGCTTGTTTCACTTTTACTTTGCGCTTTTGCTTCTTCACGTACGACATCTGCACAGATCACTAAATCACCAATTAAGGGAAAAGTTTGCGTAATGCCAGGCGGTGCTTCAAACGGAAAAGATAACACATTGGTAGGTTTGTTTTTGCCACGATATTGGTTGTTGAGTACTTGGCTCTCATCTGATTCAACTAATCGTATAGAAAGTTCAGTTAGCGCATCACCGCGTTCTAGTAACGCAGCTTGCGCCCACAACAAAAAGTCTGCATTAGATGGGACGTCTCCCTGACAAGCAATCTGTAAATCTAAATCAAGTGCTATACGAGAAACATCTAAAGTCATATTAATCAACTTGAGTATTTTTTTCCGCAATTTTCTTACGCTGTTGAACTTCATCCCAACGTTCATAAGCATCCACGACTCGTTGTACAACAGGATGGCGGACAACATCGTGCGAACGGAAAAAATTAAAACTGATATCTTCTACATCCTGTAATACTTCAACCGCATGCCGCAAACCTGACTTTTGCCCTTTGGGCAAGTCAATCTGCGTAATATCACCGGTAATAACCGCTTTGGAGTTAAAACCAATGCGTGTTAAGAACATTTTCATTTGTTCTATTGTGGTATTTTGACTCTCATCCAAAATAATAAAAGCATCATTTAAGGTTCGACCACGCATGTAAGCTAGAGGGGCAATTTCAATTACACTGCGCTCAATTAATCGCTCAACCTTTTCAAAACCCAACATTTCAAATAATGCATCATACAATGGACGTAAATAGGGATCGACCTTTTGGCTTAAGTCGCCGGGTAAAAAGCCCAGTTTTTCACCGGCTTCAACCGCAGGACGCGTTAATAAAATTCGGCGTACTTCTTGCCTTTCTAAAGCATCTACTGCACAAGCAACCGCTAAATAGGTTTTACCCGTCCCTGCCGGCCCCACCCCAAAACAGATATCATTGGTTAATACATTGTGCACATATTTACTTTGATTTGGGTTTCTTGGCTTAATCACACCACGTTTGGTTTTAATAAAGGCTTCTTTGCCAATATCACCATCATCTGTGTTTTGCTCTAAAACTTTTAATTCCTGAATAGCCAAATGAACTTGTTCTGAATCGAGCTCTGTGGCTTTACCCTTAACAATTTGAGTCTCTACGTATAGCTTATGCAGTAGCTCTGCAACTGGCAAAATAACCGGTTTTTTACCGGTTATTTTAAACTCATTATCACGATAACTGAGCTCGACACCTAAACGGCGTTCAATTAACTTTAGGTTATCATCAAAAGGGCCACACAAACTGGCTAACCGAAAGCGGTCAGCCGGTTCTAAAAATATTTCTATCGATTCTATCTGACTACTCAAAAATTATTGTCCTCAAATTATTCAACTGGGCTTATGGTGTAAAAACACCTACACCCGATTCATCTACTTGCTCTTGTTTACGCGCGAGTATTTGCGCAGGCGCGGTTGCAACACGCAAATTCATCTCTGCTTCGCTACGAATTAATTCACCGCGCAAAGAGTTAGAAAACACATCAACAATATTTACATCAACAAACTGACCAATCACTGTATGCGGGCCTTCAAAATTCACCACACGATTATTTTCAGTACGGCCACAAAGCTCCATTGGATTCTTTTTAGATGGACCTTCAACCAAAATACGTTGCTCTGTATTAAGCATGCTTCGCGCTATTTGCAGTGATTGTTGATTGATGCGCTGTTGTAATAAATATAAACGCTGTTTTTTCTCTTCTTCGCTGACATCATCCGGTAAATCTGCAGCAGGTGTGCCCGGCCGAGCACTATAGATAAAACTAAAGCTCATATCAAAGCCGATTTGTGCGATTAAATCCATAGTGGCTTCGAAATCTTCTTTACTTTCACCTGGAAAACCAATAATGAAATCAGAAGACATACTTAAATTTGGACGGATTTTTTTAAGCTTGCGAATTTTAGATTTATACTCAATAGCCGTGTGTGCGCGTTTCATCAACGCTAATATACGGTCTGAACCGGATTGTACCGGTAAATGCAGGTGATCCACCAATTCAGGCAAGTCTTTGTAAACTTCAATAATATCGTCAGTAAATTCAACCGGATGAGAAGTGGTATAACGAATCCGATCAATACCGTCTATTGATGCAACTAAACGTAATAACTCAGAAAAATGGCAAACACCACCATCAAACGTTTCACCGCGATATGCATTTACGTTTTGTCCTAACAAGTTAACCTCTCGGACACCTTGTTCGGCCAATTGGGCAATTTCGTATAATACATCATCTACAGGTCTGGAAACTTCTTCCCCCCGAGTATAAGGCACAACACAAAAAGTACAGTACTTGGAGCAACCTTCCATAATAGAGACAAAAGCGGTTGGACCTTCAGCTCGCGGTTCTGGTAAACGGTCAAATTTTTCAATTTCCGGAAAACTGACATCTACAACAGATTTATCACCTGATTTAATCTGATTAATCATTTCAGGTAGCCGGTGTAAAGTTTGTGGTCCGAAAACAATATCAACAAAAGGTGCACGCTGGCGAATGGCTTTACCTTCTTGCGAAGCAACACAGCCCCCCACCCCAATGACAAGCTCTGGATTGACATCTTTTAATTCTTTCCAGCGACCTAACTGATGAAATACCTTTTCTTGCGCTTTTTCACGAATAGAACAGGTATTCAATAAGATAACATCCGCCTCTTCAGCTTCTTCAGCCAAGGTATAACCATGGGTTGAGTCTAATAGATCCGCCATTTTCTGCGAATCATATTCGTTCATCTGGCAACCCCAAGTTTTAATATAAAGCTTTTTGCCCATTTATATAACGCCCAAATTTTAACCAACGGGAAAAATGACCGCGTATTGTAACGACTTTCCTATCCATAGACCATAGCTGGTTAAAACAAATTTGTTTAGATTTACATCAACAGGCGTTTTGTTTCTGTTACAGCTTGTTTTCACAGCACATAGGGTTGTCTGCGAAACTGGTTTTTAACATACATTTCTAATTGTTTTTCATCACAAGGCTTAGCAAATACATAACCTTGCCCTAAATGGCAGCCCATTAAACATAACATTTGCGCGTCATTTTCATCTTCAATCCCCTCAGCAACAACCTTCAAGCCCAAGTTTCGCGCGACATCGATCATACTCTTAATGATAGCCGACGATTTTTCGTTATTTTTCATTGACTGAATAAAGCTTTTGTCTATTTTGAGGTAATCGATATCCAATTGCTGTAAGTAGCTGAATGAAGAATAGCCCGTACCAAAATCATCAATTGAAATCCCTATCGAATAAGCCTTAAGCTCAGAAATCACTTTTCTGACATGCTCTAAATCGGTAAACAAAGCGGTTTCTGTTAACTCAAATTCCAACAGATGAGTGTCAACCCCACTTTCATTAATCATCTGCATTAATCTGTTCATAAACGCAGAATTACTAAAATCAATGGCTGAGATATTGATTGAAACGGGAATGCCTGCAAGTGCGCCTTGCTGCCAGCAGGCAATTTTTTCACAAACTTGACGCACCACGATTTCAGTAATTTGACTAATGATTCCAATTTCTTCGGCAAGCGCAATAAAGCCGTCGGGGTAAATTAACTTTTGCCCTTCTGGTTGCCAGCGGATGAGCGCTTCAACGCCATGCAGCCAACCTGATTGCAGGTCTATTTTAGGCTGAAAGTGCAGTACAAAGTCTTGCTTGCGAATCGCCTCATATAAACGCGTTTCAGTGTTGACGCGCGTCATAACATATTCTTCTAATTCAGTATTAAAGCAACAATAGGTATTTTTGCCTTTCCGTTTTGCTTGATACATAGACATATCAGCTTTGCTAATTAAACTGTCTACATTAGAACCATCATCGGGATAAACACTAATCCCGATACTGGCAGATATGGCGTATTGATTGCTCTTGAAAATAAAACGCTCGCTAAATATCGCCAAAATGTTCGCTGAAACTTGTTCAACTTGAGTTATTGATTCAATCGCTTCTATAATGACTAAAAATTCATCTCCGCCCAAACGTCCTAAAATACCGACATCTTTCAAAGTAGCCTGCAAGCGATTTGCAACTTCAACTAAAAACAGATCCCCCTCACTATGCCCTTCACTGTCATTTACCTTTTTAAAGTCATCTAAGTCTATAAATAAAACGGCTACTTGCTGCGCACTGCGTTTGGCTCGGTTAATGGCTTTTTGTAAGTTTTCCTTTAACAAAATGCGGTTTGGTAACCCGGTCAAACCATCGTAAAATGCCTGATGTTGAATGACATCTTGTTGTTGTTTAATTTCGCTGATATCCCGACAACACCATACCCGTCCAATATAGCGTCCCTGTGCTATTTCAGCACTGCTATTGTACTCATAATAGTTGCCATCATGGGTTTCAAAAAACCCCTGCAACTGCGCAAACTTATCTAATTTTAATGAATCAATTGCTGCGTATAACTCGCTACCATCTTTAATTTTAGCAAAAACTAAACGTAAGATTTCACTGTAGCTCAAGCGCCGAATATCCGCCTCACGCATATTAAAAAATTCGCAACCAGCCCGATTTATACTATCTATATGGCCCGAACTAGCAAAACTGAATACGGCTTCAGGGCTGGCATTTAATAGCGCTTTTTGTTTACTTAATGCAATTTGAATTTGAGTTTGGTAGTTTTTTGTATGATCCAGTTGTTGCTGCAGCCTATGATTAATTGCGTTTAATTCATCCGACGTGAGTTGTAATGCAAGCTCCAACATACGTCTATCCTCATCTGATTGCTCAAAAACAACAGATATCTCGTTCATGAGATCTTCATATGCTGGATATTTTTTAATTAAACGCTGCAACAATCTATGCATATTTAAAGCACTTCATATAGAGCGGTTAAGGTCATGGTTTGATTGTGCAGCGCACAAGCTTTTCCGTCTATCAAGGGTGATATTTCTCCATATGAATAAAAGCCGGCATATGTCCAGTTATCGCCAAATAATTTAGTGACGGCTTCAAGTTCTTCTTCTACTCTGAGTTTTAAAACTAAGCGTCGGCCAACACAACTGACCATTAAAATTAAGCCACTTTGTGCATCCTCAGGTAAATTCAATTGTGCTGCTTTTGCGGCCAGTTCTGCGCCATTTATTAATCTGTCGAAACTGGCACGCATTAATTGCGCTGTACTACCTTGAGGTATATCACCAGCAAAGATCATACTGCCCGCTTTTTCATCAACATCAAGGATTGTTCTGATATAGGTTTGTGCCTGCGATTTGATTAATAAAGGAAATAATAGAGCAGATGAAGGAAGTTCTTTTGCATGCTCGCCTAGATATTTTTTATACAACGACAATGCCGACTTGTCGTCGAGACTATATAATATATTGCGCTCTGAATAGGTGACCAGCCGGTCGGGCCCAAACGCTTCCCATCCGCCCTGAGAACCATGATGAGCTCGTATCGCATCACCATAAAAGCCACATAACAGCAAACCATTTGAAATACATTTACGATTGTGAAATACCTGCGTCTGCTTAAATTCAGTGCCGTCTCCTGCTAATCCTCCAGTAATGATGATGTCATTTGGTAAGATCCTTTCCAGCCCACGCAATAGTTCAGAGCCATTTATTTTGTGCCCGTCCGCCAGCACAAGGACGTATTTAAGATCGGGTTGATATAAACTTTGCGCTGCATTTTGTGCGCTGAAATCCAAGCGATGGTGATCCAACTCACTTAAGCTCACCTGAATCTGAGTCGCGCTAAATTCAAGTGCCGTGAGCACGATAGAATTATCGTAAAGTTCGTCTTTACAAATTTCCCCTGCTGTCGTACAACCAATTAATTCTGCATTGGGAAATATGCTTTCGAGTTGCTCAATAAAACCAGCTTGTTTGATGTGTTCAGCGCAGCCAAATGCTAACAGCAGAGTTACCTTTTCATTAACTTCTAACTTCGGTTGCCACTGCGCTTCCTTATACAGATACTGAGTCGCCTTCATTGTCTTACTCCGCGCTAACTTACTTATTTAAAGCTAGCACTACACAGAAACAAGTAAAGGCAAATTGATGAAAGTTTTGATGGTTGCAAGATGCAAAACAGCAGGTTATTGCACTGCTATTCTGCAAAACTAAGCTTGCCTGCGGCTTCAGCTTGTTATTAAGAATCAGCTATTACGCTTAACGGCTAACCAAGCTAATGCTTCCAAAGCAGATTTATGCTCTGAGTCGGCTATCACCTGTAATGCATCGACCGCCATTTTTGCGTGTTTCTCCGCTTGCGCTAACGTATAGTCCAACGATTTAGTTTGTTGAATTATCGCCAAAACCTCTTGTAAATAAGGTAAGCCGTTGCCTTCTGATATGATCTTTTTCAATAATTCAGCTTGTTCATCAGAGCCATTTTGAATCGCATGAATTAAAGGGAGTGTGGGTTTACCTTCTGCTAAATCATCGCCCACATTTTTACCCAATTGCTCTGATTCACCTGCATAATCTAACCAGTCATCCATCAGTTGAAATGCAGTACCCAAATAACAACCATAATCTGCCAGTGCTTTTTCAACTTTTTCGTCAAATCCACCCAACACAGCGGCTAATCGAGTTGCCGCTTCAAACAACTTTGCCGTTTTGCAATAGATTACATCCATATACATTTTTTCATTGGTGTCTGGCTCATTACAGTTCATTAACTGCATAACTTCACCCTCAGCAATCACATTGGTTGCGTCTGATAAAATTTGCATGACTCGCATCTCATCTAACGAGACCATCATCTGAAATGAACGTGTATATAAGAAATCACCCACCAATACCGAAGCTGAATTTCCAAACAAAGCATTGGCCGTATCTCGCCCCCGCCTTTTATCTGACTCGTCGACAACATCGTCATGTAACAATGTCGCCGTATGGATAAACTCTATAATTGCGGCTAGCGTGATATGTTTATCATTCTGGCAATTGAGCGCTCTGGCAGCGAGTGTCGTAATAAGTGGTCGAATACGTTTACCACCGCTATTCACGATATAAAAGCCAAGCTGTTGAATGAGGGAAACGTCGCTCTCTAATTGTTGAGCGATAACCTGATTGACGGCCAACATATCTTTGTTGGTTAATGCTTTAATTTCTTCAAGTTGCATTGAATTGAAACGACAATAATATAAGCTGTTAAAAAGTGCGCTAAGTTTACACAATTTTGGCGACAAAATATGCCTTTTATCCACGCTATTTTCGCATATCCTTAATATTGGTGATATTTCACGCAATAAAGCGTATTTTTGGCTTGCCTTATAAAAATGCTTACAGTAGAATTCGCGCCCTGTTTTGAAGATTTGTACGTTTGCTTGGTCAAACGTCATTATAGTGAGCGGAGTAGAATATGTACGCGGTTTTCCAAAGTGGTGGTAAACAACACCGTGTAGCCGAAGGCCAAACCGTTCGCCTAGAGAAAGTTGAACTTGAAGCTGGTGCTTCAGTTGAGTTCGACAATGTTTTGTTAATCTCTAATGGCGAAGATATTAAAATTGGCGCACCTTATGTTGAAGGCGGTAAAGTGACTGCTGAAGTCATTGGTCATGGTCGTGGTGAGAAAGTTAAGATTGTTAAGTTTAGACGTCGTAAGCATTCTCGCAAACAAGCTGGTCATCGTCAGTGGTTTACAGAAGTCAAAATTACTGGCATTAATGCTTAATACAGGAGACTGAATCAATGGCACATAAGAAGGCAGCAGGTAGTACTCGAAACGGACGTGATTCAGAAAGCAAACGCTTAGGTGTTAAGCGTTTCGGTGGTGAATCTGTCTTAGCGGGTAACATTATCGTTCGTCAACGTGGTACTAAGTTCCACGCGGGCAACAACGTAGGTATTGGTCGTGACCACACTTTATTTGCTTTATCTGATGGTAAAGTTAAATTTGAAGTTAAAGGTCCGCACAACCGTAAATTTGTAAGCATCGAAGCTGCTTAATTTACAGACCTAATGAATTTTAAAACCCCGCTACGGCGGGGTTTTTTGTTTAATATACATTTCTGCAGTTAATCTCAATATCCAGTTTAAGTACTCCATATACGTCCTGCACCTTAAAGCGCTATAATTGATATTCAAATTAACTGCTTGGCATAACGGCTCACATACAGAGGTATAAAATGAATTTTGTCGATGAAGTAAAAATTAAAGTTGACGCCGGTGATGGTGGAAATGGCTGTGTTAGCTTTCGACGTGAAAAATATGTACCAAATGGTGGGCCTGACGGTGGTGACGGTGGCGATGGTGGTGACGTATATTTAATAGCCGATGAAGGTTTAAATACACTGATCGATTATCGTTTTGAACGATTTCACGCAGCAGAGCGCGGCGAAAATGGTAAAAGTAAAAACTGTACAGGTCGTCGAGGTCAAGACAAGTATTTAAAAGTACCGGTCGGAACGCGTGCCACCGATGCAGAAACCGGTGAAGTGATTGGTGAAGTGTTAAAACACGAGCAAAAAATGATGGTCGCCAAAGGTGGCTTTCATGGCTTAGGCAATACACGCTTCAAAAGCAGTGTTAACCGCGCGCCAAGACAAAAAACCAATGGTACACCCGGTGAAGTTCGCGAGTTGAACCTAGAATTAATGTTGTTGGCAGATGTTGGTTTATTGGGTATGCCAAATGCTGGAAAATCAACTCTAATTAGTGCTGTGTCTGCGGCTAAACCTAAAATCGCTAATTACCCATTTACAACTTTAGTGCCAAACTTGGGTGTTGTCCGCCAAGGCGTTGGCAATAGCTTTGTGGTTGCCGATATACCCGGTTTGATCGAAGGCGCTTCAGATGGTGCGGGTTTAGGCATTCGCTTTTTAAAACACCTTGAACGTTGTCGGGTATTATTGCATGTTATTGATATAGAACCTTTTGATGGTTCAGATCCGATTGAAGATACATTTACGATTTTGTCGGAACTGGAAAAATACAGCCCGGCTTTAGCTGAGAAGCCAAGATGGCTGGTGTTCAATAAAATCGATTTAATGCTCGAAGAAGATGCACAAGCCAAAATGGATGAAATAAAATCGGCACTGGATTGGCAAGGACCAGTTTTCGCCATTTCAGCAGCTGAACGCAAGAACCTAGATGTTTTAGTTAACGAGCTCGGCGAGTGGCTAATTGCCAACCCGCAACCCGACTTAGAAGAACAGAAAACTGAAGAACAAGTCGAGTTTAAATGGCAAAATTATCATGATAGCGTTATGGAAGAAGCACCCGAAGACTGGGATGATGACGATTGGGACGACGATGAAGATGACGAAGACGGCCCAGAAATAATTTATCAAAAGTAAGTTATATTATGAAATTATCAATGATAGCCGCCATGACGCCCGAAAGGGCCATTGGCAAAGACAATAAACTCCTTTGGCACATGCCGGCAGACTTAAAGTTTTTTAAGCAAACTACGCTGAATAAGCCCATTATTATGGGACGCAAAACTTTTGATTCAATTGGCCGGCCTTTGCCTGGCCGATTGAATATTGTTGTAAGCCGACAAACTCAAGCGCCGCACCCTGATGTGAAATTAGCGAACTCGCCCGAGCAGGCACTAGAGATAGCGAAACAACACGCTGACTCGGAAGAAATTGTGGTCATTGGTGGTGGCCATATATATGAAACATTTCTACCCTATGCTGACATTTTATATATAACCTGGGTTGATGCATCGATTGAAGGTGATGCGTTTTTTCCGGAAATCACAGAAAATAACTGGCAGCCCATTAAACAAATTGAAGGGACTGTAGACGAAAAAAATCAATATCCTCATAAATTTGTGACCTATGCACGTAGATCTTAAAATTACTCAAGATCTACGCCTTTTACATTTCACAGGCTGCCTTCCCAATACGCCCCACACCTTGTAAGAGATTTCTCACATAGGGGCTAGGACTTTTCTCTTTAAACAACATACATAAACACCAATAAAAACATAAACGATTGATTTACAACAAAATTAAAGCAATGTGGAAGTATTAAAATTTTAGTGCAGAAAATTATTTAGTAAATAGTCAGTTTCAGACCGCAGGTCAATTAACTATTATTTACCACGTTGCTTAGGAAAACGGATTGCACCCAACTTCAGAGTAACACGGAAAAAGTTGAGGAAAGGAAGGCAAGATGCCGAATAGATGAACAGGATTGTCAGCAAGGATGTGCAAAGGATGTGGAGTATTAGGGTAGGATAATGGATTTTAAGTGTTTAGGATGAACTGTTGGGAAACAAAAGTACTCGGACGTAAAAGGACAAGGGAAGCAAGGTTGCACATACAAAGCTTAGGATAAGCAGCAGGAGCAAACAGGACGTACAGGATAAGGGAAGGCAGGAGCCACATTAGGTATAGGAAATACTGGCAGGCGCAAAGCGACAGGATGTAAAAGGAAAATGGAAGCAAGGTTGCACATACAAAGCTTAGGATAAGCAGCAGGAGCAAACAGGATGTACAGGATAAAGGAAGGCAGGAGCCACATTAGGTATAGGAAATACTGGCAGGCGCAAAGCGACAGGATGTAAAGGAAAATGGAAGCAAGGTTGCACATACAAAGCTTAGGATAAGCAGCAGGAGCAAACAGGACGTACAGGATAAGGGAAAGACTTAGGATGAGTTTAAATGGAAAAAATGGGTGGAATCCCGCAGGATGCAAAATACAATAACTAGAAATAATGGACACATCATTCAGATGCTTTTAGGGAAACCTTCGACAAGAATGTCTTCATCATGGTTAGATGATTGAAAATTTAGGTGGCGGCTGAGGTCGCCACCATTCACTCTTCTTGTTAATTATTCCAATAAATTTAAATTGTCATAATCTGCCCCTTTGCAGATGTTATACTGTTTTTATTTCCCTACTATTTTTCTACTATTGAAGTATGCAGTTACCGAAAGCCATTAGTAATAATTTGCGATTTTTAGTTGTAGAAGTTGAATCACAACTAAGCCAATTACATGCCTATTTAGAAAGTCAGATAGACACAGTTGGTCAGCGCATAATTAAACGCAGCGGCTATGCATACAATCTAATGCAACGCATCCAAAACGCCTGCAACCGCCACATTGTAAACAACTGCCATCGGCAGAATATGCAATTAAATACTGTCTCTGTAATAGCCAATGAGTTAGAGCGCATTACTCAGCTTGCCAGAGATTGTGTGCAACAAATAAAACACTTATCAAGCGACCACCAAATCGAGCTGTCGGTTTATTTGCCATTAATAAAAAAAATAATCAAAAGCACCCAGCTCATCGAACTGGCGCTTATTAAAAATGATACGCGCTTAGCATTAAAATTAAGCAAAGCCGAACATAAAATAGATAAGTCTTACCGTAAAATTTTAAAAACATACACAACAGAACTCAAAAAACAGCAACATACCGAAGATCTGGTAACCGCATTGTTTATTGCTCACGCGATAGAACAAATGGGAGATTGCCTGTTAAATATCAGTGAATCTATTATTTCCAATAACATAGGTCAGCCACTTGATCTTCAAAGATTCCAAAGTCTACGTGACACGCTCAATAATTGGCTGGATGAAGACAAACTCGCTGAAATTGAACTCGCACAGATTGCGGAAACGCGCTCTGGCAGCGGTATATCCTCAGTACATTATATTGACGATAACAACGAGCAACAACTGGCGATTTTTAAAGATGGTGAGCGTAAAAAATTAAAAGAAGAATTTGATGGTGTGAAGCGCTGGCACCGCATTTTTCCAGGAGTGGCTCCCCAAATACTCACCTACAAAAAAACTGGCGATAATGCAGCACTGCTCATTGAACACTTAGAGGGTATCACTTTTGAAGAAATCGTACTGAATGTCCCTGAAGATATCATGCAATGCTCGCTACAAGCATTGGCTGAACGTTTAACCGATATTTGGCAAACGACTAAAAAAAATGAAATTGCCAATGCTGCTTTTTGTGCGCAAACCCAAAAGCGAATGGCTGATGTCTATGCAATACATCCAGAATTTTCACAACACAGCATAAATATTTGTGGACACGCCCAATACGGCCTAAATGAACTGTTAAAACATGGAGAAGCACTAGAAACTGCTTACCCTGCTCCATTTACCGTCTTTATTCACGGTGACTTCAACGTCGATAACATCATTTATAATCATCCATCAAACAAAATTAACTTTATCGACGTACACCGCTCTCGTTATCAAGACTATGTGCAGGACGTTTCGGTTTTTATGGTGTCTCACTACCGGCTTCAGGTATTTGATACCCGCAGCCGCCAACGTATAAACCAACAAATCATTAATTTTTATCGATTTGCACAATCTTTTGCAGAAAAACATAACGACACCTTTTTTGAAATCAGGTTGGCATTTGGATTGGCGCGCTCGTTTGCAACGTCAACGCGATTTATCTTAGATCGCAATCTTTCACAAAATATGTTTTATCGTGCACAGTACATACTGGCACAAGTAAATAAATTAAATTTTAAACAAGCAAAAAAATATAAATTGCCAATTTTGGAGTTATTTAGTGGCTAACTTAAAAATAGGGGTTATTGGCTTACCCGGAAAATGGTCGAGCGAAGTCCTAGCGGATGCAGTCGCTGAAAAAACAGGCTATCGTTTATTACTTGATATGGCAGAAGTGAAACTAGATACTGAAAGTAAAACGCTGACATACAAAAATATTGATTTAACGCAACTTGATGCCCTAATCGTAAAAAAAATCAGTGCAGAATATAGCCCACATGTACTCGACAAACTGGAATTGTTAAGAGTCGCAGAAAATCGCGGTGTACGTGTTTTTAGCCGTGCAGAAAATATTTTACGTTTGATAGACCGTTTAAGCTGCACTGTAACACTATGTAACCACGATATCCCAATGCCACCGACACAAGTTACAGAATCAATTGATGAAGCAATTAAAATTGTCGAACAATATCAGGAAGCGGTATTTAAGCCTTTATATTCGACCAAGGCACGTGGCATGTTCATCGCCAAAGCCAGCACAGCAGCAACAGAGCTTAAGCAGCAAATAACAGAGTTTAGTGCATCTAACCCTATGATGTACATTCAGAAAAAAATAGAACTGCCCGGTCAAGATTTGGGGATGGTATTTTTAGGTAATGAATATCTAGGCTGTTATGCGCGTGTTTCGCAAAACAGCGCTTGGAACACCACAATTAATAGCGGCGGAAAATATGCGAATTACCAAGCTGATGACGAATTAATTGCACTGGCACATAAAGCCCAAGTGCCATTTAATATGGATTTTACGACAGTCGATGTTGCACAAACACCTGACGGTCCGGTTGTATTTGAAGTCTCCGCTTTTGGAGGATTTAGAGGGGCAAAAGAAGGTATCGGAATTAATGCAGCAAATCTTTATGTGGATTATGTTGTTGAGCAAGTTTTACAAGGCAAACAAGTATGATGAGTAAGTTGAATAACCTTCAAGAAACTATTGAACAACTCACAAAAAATGCAGCTATTTCTTCAGCGAGATATTCTTTTGTGTTACAGGTTGTTGACTACTACTTTGAAATATCGAGCAATTCAGAACAAATATGCCATCAACTGCAAACATATTTTGCACACTTGCCACAGCCATCATCAGCTGAAAATTGCATTAAAATCATTATATTGCAAACCGAAGCCGCATCATTAAATATAAACTGGCTGGACTGGCGGCGAGAAGCAGGAAAATCAGGTCGCAAAGACATGTATTTCGACTTTGAAAATACGCGCCTGATCTATAAATACAGAACCGGCATGACATTTTTACAAAATGAGACCTTGAAACTTGCTGTTGGTCCATGTTTAGAAAACCTGAATCAAATTGTGAATTTCATAAACAACCAATATATGAATCAAATACAGCACGAAGATTGGCTTATCTGTCACGCATCCGCCTGCGCTTATCAAAATACAGCATTATCTTTTGCAGGTTATTCGGGCGGTGGAAAATCAACCATTATGTTGCACCTGCTCAATCAACAAGGTTTTAAATTTATTAGCAATGATAGGCTATTCATCAAAAATAAAAACAACCAACTTATTGCCCGTGGAATACCCAAATTACCCAGAGTTAACCCTGGCACTTTACTCAACAATAGCAAACTAAAAACCATCTTATCTGATTCAGAAGTAAAAAAGTTTGAGCAATTATCAGAGGATGAATTGTGGCAGCTTGAACACAAATATGATGTTGATGTCAGTCAGGTCTATGGTTCAGATAAATTTGCTGACAACCAGCCACTTAGTGCACTATTCATTCTCAATTGGTCGCATACATTAGATGAACCCACATTGGTTCAATCTATCGATATTGCTGAAAAAACGCACCTCTTATCGGCTATCATGAAATCTCCCGGCCCTTTTTATCAAGATAAATCGGGTGTTTTTCTAGAAAATCAAAATAAACCCGATGCCAAGGTTTATACTGAATGTTTAAAAGATATACAATTATTTGAAGTCACGGGTGGTGTGAATTTCGCAACATTGAGAAATTTTTGCACTCAATTCCTTGCAGAGCAAAAGTAACGGTTCTTTATGCCTAAACAACTTATTCTGGTGCGTCAGGGAAAACGCGCAAATACCAGCTTGATGCAAAACCTGTTAAGCAAATCACGCACCCCTAAACTCACTGCGCCGCTGAGCGACAAGGGTAAGCGTTCGTCGCAACGTTTAGGTGTCTGGTTAGCGCAAAACCAATTTCAACCGGATGAAGTCATCAGTTCAACCGCTGAATCAGCCGTAACATCAGCTGAAAAAATGCTAAAAGCCATGGGGTTGAGTGTCAACAAACTTAGAATCAATAAAAAGTTATATAAAAGCTCTCATCAGGAACTTTTATTACTCTTACAATCGCTCCCCGAATCGGCCAACCGAATCATTCTTGTCACCAACAATAAGATATTAGAACGTCTACTTAGTATTTTATTAGGCCAAGCGGCACTGCAAAAACATACCAGTCGAGATGGCAAGTTGTTTAAGTCTTCCAGTGTCGCCGTATTAAACATAACCAGCGAGTGGCGTTCAATTGCTGAAAAAAAGGTAGATTTATTAACTTTACAGCACAAAGACGCTTACCAAAAATCTTTCCCCTACCCGAATATTGAGGGTACGGAGCGCAGAATCAGACCTGCCTATTATTATCAACAATCAGCTGTTATCCCTTACCGTAAAAAGAAAAATAGCTTACAAATACTGTTAATCAGCAATAGCCGCAATACCAGCTGGGTAATTCCAAAAGGTATTCACGAGCCAGGCTTAAGTGCACAAGAATCTGCTGCGAAAGAAGCGTTTGAAGAGGCAGGAATTGAAGGCATTATAGAAGACACAGAAATTGGTTACTATCAATACGAAAAATGGCAGGCCAATTGTCAAGTTGTTGTCTATCCGATGCAAGTATTGCAAGTGCTGGCAAAAAACAAGTGGCCAGAATCACACCGAGTTCGCCGCTGGGTGACACCAGAGCAAGCTTGTGAACTGGTGAATCAATCCGCACTCGTCCCACTTATACAACAACTGGTAGCCAACATGTCATCACAGCTAAAAACTGAGTAAAGCACATGCCACAAACCTATATCGCGTTAATCAGACATGCTCAATATCACCAGCGCGCAAATACGCCCAGCGCTTTTCAACCTTACCCTTTAACCGAGGCAGGTGAAAAACAAAGCAGACAGTGTGCGTTAGCGTTAAATGATTTTTGCCAACAACATCACTCAGCCATTACTCAAATTCACAGTTCAACGCTGCTTCGTGCTTGGCAAACAGCGCAATTGTGCATGAACTCACTTGCACCACAATTTAACTCAGCGAATAAAATAATCGAATCGGATGCGCTGTGTGAGCGTAGTGTTGGCAGTTTAGCGAACCTGACAATCAACGAGATAGAAGACATAATAAAAAAAGATCCTAGGCTTCAAAGCCCCATACCTCATTGGAAATCAGACAGTTACTATCGGCTTCCCTACCCAGGTGCGGAATCGTTAATACAAGCCGGTGAACGAGTTGCACAATATATAAAACAACAAATAAATAGCCAAAGCACGATGCAAAAAAATCAACTAATATTGTTTTTTGCGCATGGCGCGTCATTACGACATGCTGCATACCAACTGGGCATTTTAAAATTTGAGCAAATTAAACAACTGAGTATGTTTCATGCACAGCCCGTTATTTTTCATTTAAACGATAGTGCACCGCTATTACCAGTTTATGGCGATTGGAAAGTCAGAAGTCAATCTAGTGAATATAGAGATTAAATTATGTTATTAAAAACACTGCCTAATTTCGCAAATCAACAATGGCTCGCTGCACAATTGCCCGTTGAAACAGAAAACTGGCTAGATGGCAAAAAATATGCGGTTAGAAAGTGCAAAAGTAACTATACAAAAGCTAAAGAGTCAGTGTTGGCCTTGTTAAAAACAACCGAGTGGAAATGGCCCAAGCGCCCAGTTATTTTTATTACGGATTTACATGCCGACGCCAATGCGCTCACTCACTCTTTATTAGCAAGTGGTGGGATTGAAATAACGAATAAAGGTAAAAACTTTAAGCTCACTGAGTTTGGTAAAAAAGCACTTTTTATATTTGGCGGTGACTTTTTTGATAAAGGGCCCAGTAACCTAGAACTTTTAAGAGCACTACACCAACTCATCAAAACGGGTGCGCGTGTGCGCCTGATAGCCGGCAACCATGATATCCGAGTATTGTTTGGTATGCGCAGTGTCGGTCAAACAGATGATCCTAGAAATGCGCATTTTTTCATCCGTATGGGTGCCAAGGCCGTCCCTTTCTTACAAGAAATTAAAGAACAATATCTAACAAAAACAGACTTAAAAAACACCCCCGAACAAGCGCAATGTGAAAGAATGCTATATCCTCAGGAGAACTGGTGGCAACAATTTCCGCAGTTAGCCACTTGGGTTATGCCTCAGGTTGCCATCGACAGAGAAATGCAAAAGATAAATAAAAAAGTCGAGCGCTTTTCACACGTCTGCAGTCAACATCAATTAACAGTGCGTGAAGCCTATGCCGCAGCAATCAAATGGCAACAGCTATTTTTACAACCAGACGGCGAGTTTTATTGGTTTTTTAAAAGATTAAAGCTCGCCCATAAAACCGGCTCATTGTTGTATGTACATGCTGGATTGGACGATCGTACTGCAACCATGTTAAATGAATTTGGTGTCAGTCACATCAATAACAGCTTTAAAGAACAGTTAAATGGTAGCCCGTTTGAGTTTTATTACGGTCCTCTGGCCAACACAATTAGAACGAAATACCGAGTTGTCGATATGCCACTGACAGAAGTTGGGACAGAGCAAGCGCATCAAGCTGGCATTTATGCAATTATGCACGGCCACAGAAATTTGCATCATGGTCAAAGAATTGCAATCCGTAAACAATTATTACATTTTGAATGTGACGTGACTTTAGACATCAACTCCAGACAAAAAGAAAGACTTTCGGGTTCCGGAGCTGGTGCGACATTAATCACTCCACAAGCTGAAATTATAGGGATCAGCACAGATTATAAACATATTAAAGTATTCCAACCGGAGAAAATAAAACAGCATGGATAAAAAAAATACAAATTTCCACTACGCATCATTACACGATACCAACAGCTTAATCGAAATTCTGGAAAGTATCACTGAAGGCTTAAAAACAGGCACGCTGGAGTTCAGTGACGAGGAGAGTAAAATTCAGCTAAAACCTGAAGGGTTAATGCAGTTAAAGCTCTCGGCCAGCAAAGACAACAATAAAAATAAATTCAACTTAAAAGTCAGCTGGCAACAACCAACTGACTTAACAACAAAAGGCCCGTTAAAAATTCAAAGTAAAAAAGTCTAGTCTATTTTAAACCACAATTTTTTATCATCAAACGGCGTTGCGGCTGGCATATTCGGGTTTGAGATTCTAAAAATCTTGCGCCTTTCTAGCTCAGCATTTTTCAACGCTTGCGATATCATGGGGTTGCTGTAAAAGAATTCATCAAATGAACCGTCTTCAATCATTTCCAATAAACCATTTTCTATCGCTTGGGCCAGTTTAAAATTATTAGAATTTACAAAAAAGTAAGCCGCCAATGGATAAACTAATAATAAATCTTCTTCTACCGTTAAATTTAATTCTGGCCTGCTGGCAACTTCCGCAAACGGTTCGTGCACACCGCGTGGAAATAGATCGAACCGGCCACCTTCTAACATATAAAACAAGTTATGATATTTTGTTGTCGTCACAACATTTAAACCCGCTGCATTGAGCACCTTAGTATCGGCCCAATTAGCTCCCTGCCCCATTTTAAACTCAGCCAAATCACTGAGTGAACGCACATTAGAAAATCTATGTTGTTCACCTTGGCGAATGATAAAAATTCGATGGCCTAATAATCCTTTAAATAAAGGGATACGAATGGGTAGCATGATTTTTTCATATTCTTTGTTCGTGCCCCCCACATCACATCAATTTCACCGGATTGAATATAGTTAATCAACTGCCCTTCATTAAGTCTTGTTTGCGCATGATTAAATTTGTATTGATTGTCGGGATCGCGTGAAAGCGCTTCCGTTAAAAGCTTTAGTTGGTACTGGTCGTTTGACTGATCAGCTTTTGTAATATTGAGTGTAATTTGTTTAGCACTGGCTGAAAAAACAGCCATCCAGGCCAATAAAATACAGGTAAAAAAACTTCGCATGTGTGTTTCCATAAAATATTTTAGTTATCAGATTAATCCTAATATATGTTACACGAAGTTACAAAGATGCTGACAATATTTATTTAATGAAAACGTATGGAATACAGGAAAATAACATATAGGGGAATGGCGGTGAGGGAGGGATTTGAACCCTCGATACGCTATTAACGTATACACGAGTTCCAGTCGTGCGCTTTCAGCCGCTCAGCCACCTCACCGTGTTTTGAAAGCGGGCTGAATAATAGGTAAATCAGCCCCTTTTGGCAAGCCTTGTTTAATTAAAATGGCTTGAAATTGTATCAACTGCCTAATTAACAACCGATAGTGACAAAATTAATAGGCTACTTTACGCGTTACCTTTTACTTTCATCTTAAGTTCTGCAGCAAAATTAAGCATGCGGTCGAGAGGCAGCAAAGCTTTTTCACGTAATGCCTCATCGACAAAAATTTCATGCTCAGACAAGTCTTCCGCGATCAATGCATTTTCAATCGCAACCAAACCATTCATTGCCATCCACGGACAATGCGCACAACTCTTACAGGTTGCGCCGTTACCGCCTGTAGGTGCTTCAATAAATGTTTTATGCGGTGCTAATTGTTGCATCTTGTAAAAAATGCCTTTATCCGTTGCCACGATAAACATTTCATTTTCCAGTTCCTGACTCGCTTTAATCAGTTGACTGGTAGAGCCCACTGCGTCGGCTAATTCAATCACAGATGCCGGCGACTCAGGGTGAACTAATACTGCGGCTTGCGGATACATAGATTTAAGCTCATGCAAGTGTTTAGCTTTAAATTCATCATGAACGATACAAGCGCCATTCCATTTAAGCATTTCTGTACCGGTTTGTTGTTCAATATATGCACCTAAATGTTTGTCCGGACCCCAGATTATTTTGTGCCCTTCACTGTCTAAGTGATCGACAATCTCAAGTGCGATAGATGAAGTAACCACCCAATCAGCACGCGCTTTAACTGCAGCAGATGTATTGGCATAAACAACCACGGTATGATCTGGGTGTGCATCACAAAATTCACTGAATTCTTTTTCTGGGCAGCCCAAATCAAGCGAACAAGTCGCTTCCAACGTTGGCATAAACACGCGTTTTTCTGGACTTAATATTTTTGCTGTTTCCCCCATAAAACGTACGCCAGCCACAATCAAAGTTTTTGCTGGATGGTCACGACCAAAACGGGCCATTTCAAGTGAGTCAGATACACAACCGCCGGTTTCTTCAGCCAATGCCTGAATTTCAGGATCTGTGTAATAATGAGCAACTAACACAGCATCTTTTTCAGCCAATAATGCTTTGATACGTGCTTTATATTCAGCTTTTTGCTCAGAAGTTAAAGGGACTGGTTTTGCAGGGAAATTAAATTCGTACCCTGCATTTAACTCAATTTGTGCCATTTGCATTCTTTCTTCAGTAAGGAAAACTGCGGCGAATTATACGCTATCCTATCTCGAAAAGGTATACTTCTAATGGTTAGGATTTGAACAATTCATCTGTTTTCGCAGCGCAGACGAAATCATTTTTATGTAATCCTTTAATTTTATGTGTCCACCAACTGACTGTCACTTTGCCCCACTCGGTCAAAATAGCGGGGTGATGTGCCATACTTTCAGCCAATTCGCCTACCTGATTGGTAAACTCTAGTGCTTGCACAAAATTTTTAAATGAGAATTGCCGTGTTAACCTGTCAATGCCATCACTTTGTTCAATTTGCCAGTCAGGTAGCTGTTTCAACCAATCGGTTCGCTCTGTTTCTGTTGCCAGTGGCGCCCCTACACGACATGCTTCACAGTGTTGTTGTGCTAAATTATCACTCATATCTAACGCCTTCTCGTTAATTGTTCACAGTCGATTAATTTCTCTTTCGACACGGAAGCGTTCAGAAGTTGCGTATTTTTCTATTGCCTGTATGCGAGATTCTAAACGCTCAAATGCTTTGCTAATACTGTTTAATGCATGTTTAGGTGGTTGTCCCGCCTGCCACGCATTGGCTTTGATATCAAAATGATAGTTGTCATCTGTCTTTGTATCAAAGGTTTGGCTATTATTTTTTCCTGAATTGAACATTTCATCGTCTCTTTCCAAGATCAACCACGCCGCAACATATGCAAAAAATATCAAACTAAATGAAAAAAACAATGCGCCTACTGTAACAATACGGACAACCCAGTTTTCCAAGCCAAAATATCTTGCAAAGCCCGCGCAGACGCCCGCGATTCTTCTGTTTTGCATATCCCGCATTAGTTTATTCGTCACATTTTTCATACTTTCTCTCGCCAGTTAGGTGATTCTAAATCAAGCAACTTTTCTAGCACTGTCACGCGCTCTGACATTTTTTCAGCACGCAATGCCAGCTGCTGCATTTGCTCCCGCTCTTCATGGGTTAAACCTTGGTTAACTTGTCTTTTGCTACGATAGTTCAAAATAAGCCAGATCGGTGCGACAAAGACAATAAACAAAATAACAGGCGCAACAAGCAGCGCAATGATAGCGGTCATGCGCAGCCTCCTTATTCTTTACTGTCAGTGTTTTGCTTTTTCATTTTTGACTTAAGTTTAGCCAGCTCATTGTCCAACTCATCTTGTGCTGCGAGATCTGCAAACTCGTCTCGTAAATTCTTTTTTTCCAGATCATAACTATCCGCAACCGCCTCTAGATCATCAATTTTACGTTCGTAAGCTTCAAACTTATTCATCGTATCTGTTACTTTTTGACTATCTAAATGACGCTTTACATTAATTCTTGAATTAACCGTATTTTGTTTAAGCAAGAGTGTTTGCTGGCGCGCTTTTGCATCGGTCAACTTGTCTTGCAACTGATGAACTTCAGATTGTAACTTGTCCAGCTGTTCATCGAGATGATGCATTTCCTGCTTTAAAATTTCACCCTGTTGCGCCACTCTGTTCTTTTCAATCAATGCAGAACGAGCCAAATCTTCTCTGTCTTTACTCAACGCTAACTCTGCTTTTTCTTGCCATTCAACTTGTAATTGTTCGATACGGCTTAAGCGTCGATTTAAATCTTTTTTCTCGGCCAAAGTTTTAGCTGAACTAGAACGCACTTCAACGAGTGTATCTTCCATCTCTTGAATGATCAGACGCACCATTTTTGCAGGGTCTTCTGCTTTATCTAATAGTGCATTGATATTTGAATTCACGATATCTGTAAATCTCGAAAAAATACCCATACTTAAACCCTCTTTACGGTAATCAAAATTGCACTTACATTAATTGTTAATCAAACATCATGCCAAAATACATCCTATTGAAATATATATCTTTTTATTTAATTGGCTTTTTAAATAAAAGCGGTAGATAATCATTTTAACCACATATTGAGGAATTAGACCAACTATGGATAAAGCGAACTCTCAAACACTGGTTGGCCAATCCAATCACTTTCTAAGTGTAATAGAGCGTATTTCTCAGCTAGCGCCTTTGGACAAGCCGGTACTGATCATTGGCGAACGTGGCACCGGCAAAGAATTAGTGGCCGAACGATTACACTTTTTATCTGGCAGATGGCAGCACGCTTTTATTAAATTAAATTGCGCGGCGATTAATGAAAATCTGCTGGAAAGTGAATTATTTGGTCACGAGTCCGGTGCGTTTACAGGTGCCTCCAAAAAACATGCGGGTCGCTTTGAGCGCGCACACCAAGGCACGTTATTTTTGGACGAATTAGCCAATACATCTCAAATGGTACAAGAGAAATTACTTAGAGTGATTGAATATGGCGAATTTGAACGTGTAGGTGGTAATCAACAAATTCAAACGGATGTGCGCTTAATTGCAGCGACCAATGAGGACCTGCCCGCTTTGGCGCAACTCGGTCAGTTCAGAGCTGATTTATTAGACCGCTTGGCCTTTGACGTCGTTACTTTACCCCCACTAAGACATCGGCAAGAAGACATTCTTTTATTGGCAGAACAATTTGCAGTGAAAATGGCCAGAGAATTGGAAATGGCGCTATTTTCCGGTTTTACGAAAGATGCAGAAAAAGCGCTTTTAGAGTATCATTGGCCGGGTAACGTTCGTGAATTAAAAAATGTAGTTGAACGCAGTGTTTACAGGTGGAATAACCCAGATGTAGCAATCGACGATATTATATTTGACCCATTCGATTCACCTTTTAGACCGACAACACAAGCAACGCAGACGGGTAATAAAGAAAACCTTATGACGGCTAACAGTAGATTTGAAATGCCAATCGATTTTAAACAAGCATCCGCTGATTTCGAGATCTCGCTGTTGCAATCTGCGCTCAAACAAAGCCGTTTTAATCAGCGTAAAGCAGCGCAGTTACTGCAAGTCAGTTATCATCAACTGCGTGGATACTTAAAAAAATATCAACTATTGGATGCCATTCGAAATGATGAATAAACTAATCAAACTTTGGTTCAGTACTTTATCGATTAGTTTTCTGCTTGCTGGTTGTGATCGGGCGCAAGATACCACTCTAGCGAACGGACTCATCTATTGTTCTGAAGGTAACCCTGAAAGTTTTAACCCCCAAACGACCACATCCGGCATTACTTTAGATGCCAGCTCACAACAATTATATGACCGCCTGATTGAATTGGACGCTGCAACTGGC
The DNA here is from genome assembly GCF_007289895.1 of Catenovulum sediminis. GTDB lineage: Bacteria > Pseudomonadota > Gammaproteobacteria > Enterobacterales > Alteromonadaceae > Catenovulum > Catenovulum sediminis. Next base: position 756,191 of record NZ_CP041660.1, read on the forward strand.
GATCTAACAGCCGGGATTGCCACAAGTTGGCAAACCAGCCCGGACGGTAAAACCATTGATATTTTTTTACGCAAAGATGTAAAGTTTCATCAGACACGCTACTTTATTCCCAGTCGCACATTAAATGCACAAGATGTTGTTTTTAGCTTTAATCGCTGGCGTTTATCTACGCATCCTTTTTACAGCAGTGCTGACAGCTATCCGCATATGCAAAGTTATGAACTGGACGCGTTGATTAAAGACATTGAGGCCGTATCCCCATACCATGTTCGTTTTCATTTAAATCAACAATCAGCCAGCTTCTTGCATCATTTAGCGACAGACTACATGGTTATCTTGTCTGCTGAGTATGGCGCGAAATTAGAATTACAATCATCAAAATCTCAATTGGACAACTATCCAATCGGCACTGGACCTTTTTATTTTGATAACTTTGTTAAAGACGAATTTATTCGCTTTAAAGCACACCCGGATTACTGGCAAGGGCAACCACATATTAACCAGCTTGTTTACGATATAACACCACAAAGTTCAAGTCGCTTAGCGAAACTGATCACAGGCGAATGTGACGTGGTTGCCCATCCTGTGGCAAGTGAAATGGAGGTATTACAAGATAAAGCTGGTGTGACGTTACAATCCAAAAATGCTGAAAATGTCGCGTTTTGGGCCTTTAATACACTAAAACCCCCGTTTGATCGTGCAGAAGTAAGAAGAGCGTTAGCAAAATCAATTGATAGGCAAACTATCTATAAAACCATCTATTATGGGATGGCGTTTCCGGCCAACTCACTGATTCCACCCAGCTCTTGGGGTTACAATTCGAATTTACCACACCTTACATATAACCCGGAACAAGCAAAAAAAGAACTCCGTGCAGCCGGTATAGAAGAAGGCTTTGAACTTGAAATTTGGAGCCCCCATATTGAACGCGAATATAACCCTAACTCGTTAAAAATGGCTGAGTTAATTCAGGCTAATTTGGCAGCAGTGGGTATCAATGCGACAATTGTCGACTACGAATGGAGTACATTGCGTAAAAAGCTCTCAAGTCATGAGCACGATTCTGTTTTAATCGGTTGGTCAGCTGATATGGTTAGCCCTGACAACTTTTTAACCGCCACACTGAGCTGTGCAGCAGCTGTCATTGGAAATAATCGAGCAGCATGGTGTAATCCCCACTTTGATGAATTAGTCAAAAGTGCAATGCTAAGTGACGACTTAAATCGCCAAAAAGAGTTATATATGCAAGCGCAAAGCTTATTACATCAAGAAATGCCTATATTTCCAATTGCGCATTCTCTGAGTTTTTTGGCCAAGCAGGATAACGTACTGAATATTAAGTTTTCGCCCTACTCTGCTATCTCTTTTAAACATGTGGAAAAGATAAAATGATTGTGTATTTTATACGGCGTTTTAACTTGCTGGTGACTACGCTGTTTTTGCTCAGCTTAATATCATTTTCTCTGGCTCACCTATTCCCAGGTGATGCAGCGATTAACTTTTCCGGACAACAGAGTTTAACTTATCAGGAATACGCAAAATTAACCGAGGAACTTGCATTAAACGAATCTTACTTTGTGCAATACATTGTCTATATGCAAAGAGTTGTTCAAGGCGATTTCGGCAACTCGTTTTCATCAGATGCATCTGTCCTTGATGACTTTATGCGTGTTTTCCCAGCATCGGCTGAACTAAGTGCATATGCCCTGATACTCACTGCAATTGTCGGATTACCCTTAGGTTTATGGGCGGGCGTTAAACGAAATAGCTGGATTGATAAAGTTATATTTTCTAGTGCAACCATTGCCAACTCCATTCCCATATTCTGGATGGGACTCCTTTTGATGTTATTGTTCTCACTAAATTTAGCTTGGTTGCCCATCTCAGGGCGACTTAATTTATTGTATGAAGTCCCCAGTGACACGGGCATTTTATTAATCGACATTGCACTGAGTAATTTAGATAACAAATATCAAATATATCAAGACGCTCTGCGTCACCTTGTTTTACCAACCATCACATTAGCAATTTTACCAACCACAATCTTAATTGGCATGATGCGCAGTTCAGTTATCAATGTCATGGCAACGCCCTATATAAAAGCGGCCAAGACTAAAGGATTATCAACATTTCAAATCATTAGAAAACATGTATTTCGCAATGCGATACTACCGATTATTCCGCAATTTGGTCTATTATTTAATACCCTAATGACAAGTACCATGATTACCGAATTCATTTTCTCCTGGCCCGGAATAGGTCACTGGTTAATTGAAGCTATTTACCAACGAGACTACCCTGTGATTCAAGCCGCCTTGTTATTAGTATCGTCTTTTATGGTGGTTATCAATGTTCTATCCGATATCGTGCACACCTTACTAAACCCGCTCGTTAGGAAAGAAATTAATGGCTAATAATGATATCTATAACGAAATTCAGTACCCAGGCCCATACCAATTGGCCTGGGCTAAGTTTAGAGCAGACCATGTTTCTTGGGTTTGTTTTTGTATTGTTATTTTTTTTATCATAGTCGCCATTTTTGCTCCACTCGTCGCACCTTATTCACCCACAGAGCAAAATACAGACTATGTATTATTACCGCCATCCTGGCAAAACGCAGGCGATGTACATTTTTTGCTGGGGACAGACGATCTGGGACGTGATGTACTGTCTCGTCTGATTTATGGCACCCAAATAACCTTTGGATTAAGCCTGCTGGTTGCACTGGCTGCTATGGTTGTTGGCTTAGCATTAGGGGCGTTGGCCGGCATGAGTAAAGGAATACGAGCGAGTGTTTTTAATCACTTGCTGGATACTATACTATCCATCCCCTCTTTACTGCTGGCCATTGTTATCGTCGCGGCATTGGGTCCGGGTTTATTCAACACAATATGGGCTGTGTTTTTAGTTTTAATACCACAATTTGTGCATAGAACACGTATTGCTGTGCAAAACGAATTTAAAAAAGAATATGTAACAGCCGCTAGACTGGATGGCGCTAATGATTTTCAAATACTTATCAGTTCGGTATTTCCCAATATTATCGAAACCATTATATTGCAGTATTCTTTAGCGGTTTCTGCCGCCATGTTAGATGTCGCAGCATTAGGTTTTTTAGGCTTAGGCGCACAACAAGGTTCGCCTGAATGGGGCGCCATGTTGGCAGGCAGTATAGACTTAATTTATCGTGCTTCTTGGTTAGCAACCTTACCCGGTGTGACTATGTTTTTATGTTTGCTGTCAGTGAATACAGTTGGCCACGGTTTAAGAAACGCATTAAAACAAAGGAGTGAATAATGTTATTAGACGTGCGTAACTTAACCGTAACATTAAAAACTGAAAACCTCGAAGTGAATGCTATCGACAAAATGAGCCTTTCGATGCGTGAAGGTTCTATCCATGGTCTGGTCGGTGAAACGGGCTCTGGCAAATCGCTATTCGCCCGAGCACTGACTGCCACTTTATCCGACAAGTGGGAAGTCAAAGCTGATCGTATGTTCTGGCAAGGTCAGGATTTATTGCGTTTGTCGCCGGAACAAAGGGGGCAAATAATCCACAGAGATATCGCTATGATATTTCAAGAGCCTGGCCGTTGCTTAGACCCAACAGCCACTGTAGGAGAACAGCTCAGTGAGGTGATTCCCGAAGCAGAATGCGTCTCCTCATTTTGGCAACGAAAAAAAGAAATCTATGGCAAGGTCAGCAATCTGTTAAAAAAAGTTGGTATTAAACATTATCAAAAGTGTTACGAGAGCTACCCACACGAGCTTTCAGAAGGTTTGTGCCAAAAAGTAATGATTGCGATGGCCATTGCCAGACGCCCTAAACTTTTAGTTGCAGATGAACCCACGGACGCAATGGAAAGCACAACAAAAATTCAAATACTCAGGCTGCTGCAAAAGCTGAACGAAAGCAAGAATATGTCAGTATTGTTGATAACCCATGACTTAGATTCAGTGACCCAGTATGCCGACGAAATGACCATTTTATATAGTGGGCAAAGTGTTGAGTCTGGTAGTGTCCGAGATTTATTAAAACATCCGTTTCACCCCTACACAGAAATTTTATTTAATACAATTCCAAGACTGGGAGACGATTTAAAACCCAAATCTCGCTTAACCACCTTACAAGGCTCGACCCCCCCTTTACAGCATTTACCGATAGGATGCCGGTTGGGTCCAAGATGTCCAAGAGCACAGAAAGAATGTGTAATCACCCCTAAAAGTGTGAAGTTAAAAGGTCATGTCTTTAGTTGCCACTACCCAATCAACTTAGAGCGCTAATATGTCTGTACTATTAGAAGTAAACGATCTGTCTAAAACCTATCAGCATCACTTGTTACCTTGGCGTGTAAAACCAATTGTCGCGCTCGACAAAATTAGCTTTTCTCTAAATGCCTATGAAACTATGGCTATTGTCGGGGAAACAGGCTCTGGTAAATCGACCTTAGCAAAACTTTTGGCAGGGGCTGAAAACCCATCTAGTGGAGAAATTTTGTTAAATGGGAAGAAGCTCAAGCAGGCAGATAACAAGACGCGCTGTAAACATATTAGAATGATCTTTCAAGATCCGGCTACATCACTGAACCCAAGTTTATCAATAGGACAAATTTTAGAAGAGCCGCTGAAACTAAACACCAATCTAACCGCTCTAGAAAGACAGGAAAAGATTAAAAAAACACTTAACCGAGTGGGTTTATTAGCAGACTACATATGGCATTATCCTCACATGTTATCGAGTGGGCAAAAACAGCGCATCGCACTTGCTAGGGCTTTAATTTTAGACCCCCAAATCATTGTTGCCGATAAACCGTTTGCAGCGATGGACCCATCCACACGTTCTCAAATGGTCAACCTTTTTCTCGATCTACAACAAACTTTTGGTTTGGCATATGTTTTTGTGACTCACAATCTAAATATCGTACGTCATATCAGTGATCAGTTATTTGTATTCAGTGAAGGGAAAGTTGTAGAACGTGGAAAAACCGCTGAAGTACTCAGTAACCCACGTCATGTAGTGACTAAAAAGCTGTTGTATTCACAACAAATGCTGAGAAAAAATAAAGGATAGCCTGAGCTATCCTTTATTAATTTGCAATTTAAGTTTGCCGTTATCTGTATCGTTACTGTGTTGCGGTTTGGTATTTCACAACTTCCGCTTGCTCACGTAAACCATCAATTAACGCTTGGTAGTGATAATCAACTAAGGCTGATTCTAATCGTTGCTGCGTCGCAACATCAATTTCCTGCACTTCAGCTTCAAGTACATCCAACACTTTGATTAATGCAAACTTTGACGGATTCATCTCAACCCAGCTAACAGAAACCTGTTCATTGGGCTCTGCCATTTCAAATGCTTTTTTAACAACAGCGGCGGGTACATCACTACCATAACGCTCTACTTCCGCAGCGGTTTTGAAGCTTAAGCCAAAATCAGCCAATTCATTCTCGATGCTTTCACCAGCAGCCAATTTAGCAGTTGACTCGTCTACCCATTGTTGCGCAACGTCTTGAGCCATTTCTGTTTCAACTGACGCTTTAACCTGAGCCCGAACTTCTTGCAGAGGTAGCGTACGAGCTTCCTGATATTCGTTAACACGAACAACCACTAAATGTTCACCAGAAATCTCGATTACACTACTGTTATAACCTTGCTCTCGTACATCATCTGACAGTGCTGCTTCCGTCACTTTGCGTTCGTTAAATGGGAAGCTTTGACTTGTCAATGCCGTTAGTCCTGTGTGTTTAACCTCTAAATCAACGGCTTCTGCTGCATCAGCCAAAGTCGTCGGTATTTCAAACGCTAAATCAGCTAATGTTTGTTGTTTCTCGAGGAATATATCACGCGCTTTATCATTTTGAATCTGGCTGACTAAATCATCACGTACTTCTTGTAATGGTTTTACGGTTTCTTCTTCAATACCCGTCAACTTGATGATATGAAAACCAAATGAAGACTCTACCAGTCCAGAAACATCACCAACCTGCTGTAAAGCAAAAGCCGCTTCTTCAAATGCGGGATCCATAACACCTTTAGTAAAGAAGTCTAAATCGCCTCCATTTTCGCCAGAAAAAGTATCATCTGAGTGTGCTCTAGCGAGCTCAGAAAAATCAGCACCCGCATTAATTTCAGCTAACAGCTTTGTTGCTTCTTCCTCTGCCGCTTGCGCATCTTCACTACTGTCAATTAAGATATGAGATGCACGTCTTCTTTCTGGTTTCAGGTAGCTGCTCTGGTTAGCCTGATAAAATTCGGCTATTTCTTGCTCAGTGACCTCGATGTTTGCTGCAACATCTTCTAATTTCAATTCAACATAAGCTAAATCTATTTGCTGTGGCGTTTCATACTTATCTAAATTCATATCATAGTAAGCCTGAATTTCTTCTTCCGTCGCTTCGACTGAATCGCGGAATAATTCAACTGGGATTTCCAGATATTCAAGGTTACGTTTTTGTAATTGTAGTGCTTGGAATGCTTTTGCTTCATGCTCTAAGACAAATCCGGTATCCGTAATCGCCTGAACTAATGCACGACGGGTTAAGTCTTCACGCATACTATCTCTAAATTTTGCTGGCGTGTAATTGGCACGTGTTAATAATTGTAAGTATCTGTCATTATTAAATTTGCCATCTACCTGAAATTCAGGCATTTCAAAAATCGTCTTTTTGATTTCTTCATCACTAATACGAATATCTAAACGTGTTGCTAAATCGCTAATCAGTTTTTCTGAAATCAAACGCTCCAGAATACCTTGTTTAAAATTAGCTAAATAGGCAGGATCAGAGGCGATTTGGCTAAACATTTCACCAAATTGAGATTCCATACGAGCTTTCTCATTCTCATACGCTCTCTCTAACTGACTGCGTTTAATTTCATTACCATTTACTTCTGCTGCACTGGGTTCACTACCTGAGTTGATATATGAACCGACACCTGCCAATGCAAAACTGAAAATCACTAAACCGAGTATTATTTTAGCGACGGGTCCTTGGCTACCTTCACGGATTTTTTCTAACATGCTGGATCTCTTCTTAAGTTAAGTACTTATTGGGTCAAGAACTTAATTGAGTGTGGTTATTAAACCGAGTAAGAAAATTCTATTGTTCAGAAACAAAGAAGGCTTCGATTTCGGTCGAAGCCTGCCTTACGATACTGGCAATACAAGTCAGTAATTTTTTATTTATTTACTGCATCTTTTAACGCTTTGCCCGGCTTAAATGCAGGGATATTTGCAGCTGCAATTTCAATCGCTTCACCTGACTGAGGGTTACGGCCCGTACGAGCGGCTCTCTCACGTACAGAGAAAGTACCAAAGCCAACTAAAGCAACTTGATCACCTTCTTGCAAGGATTCAGTAACGGCTTCTATAAAAGAATCTAATGCACGACCTGCTGATGCTTTTGAGATATCAGCGCCCGCTGCAATTTTGTCAATGAGTTGAGACTTGTTCAAGATTTCATCCCCTTCAATTGTTATTATACTGCCACTATATCGAGCACGAACGCCGATGCGGCTTAATTAGTCAAGATTTTATATCAGGCTTACTGGTACTAATCAAGTAAGTAAACCTAACTTTGCCTATTTTTTACGAATTTTGCTGCAGCCCCTGCACTGCAAGGGCTGACTAAACTTCTCAAGGCTACCATAAAAAATTCAAATAAGAAGCCCCTAAACTGCAAGAAATGCAATTATTTTACAATTTCAAAGCCTTCTGGTGGCGATTCTAGCGCAATATTCAAGACATCGTCGATCCATTTAACTGGATGAATTTCCAAATCACCAATCACATTAGCGGGGATCTCTTTTAAATCACGTGCATTATCTTTCGGGATAATCACGGTTTTAATTCCACCCCGGTGTGCTGCCAACAGTTTCTCTTTCAACCCACCGATTGCTAATACTTCACCGCGCAATGTGATTTCGCCGGTCATCGCCACATCACAACGCACCGGGTTACCCGTTAAACAAGAAACAAGCGCAGTACACATTGCTATACCCGCACTGGGTCCGTCTTTAGGTGTCGCACCTTCAGGAACATGAACATGGATATCGCGTTTTTCGTAGAAATCTTCAGCGATGCGTAACTTGCTTGCACGCGCCCTAACAACGGACATGGCCGCTTGAATGGACTCTTGCATAACATCCCCCAAGGAACCAGTTGAAGTCATTTTACCTTTCCCTGGAACAGCCGTAGTTTCAATTGTTAGTAAGTCACCACCAACCTCAGTCCAAGCCAAACCTGTGACCTGACCAATTTGGTTTTCATCGTCTGCTTTACCATAATCAAAACGCTGGACACCTAAAAATTCATTTAAGTTATCTTGTCCTATTTTTACTGTCTTAATGCTCTTATCCATTAAAATAGTTTTAACGGCTTTGCGACACAATTTCGATATCTCGCGCTCTAGACTCCGTACGCCAGCCTCACGCGTGTAATAGCGAATAATGCCTAATATTGCTGATTCCTCAATTTCAATTTCGCCTTTTTTCAAACCATTACGTTCGATTTGTTTAGGGATCAAGTGGCGTTGTGCAATGTTAAGCTTTTCATCTTCGGTATAACCGGCCAAACGAATGACTTCCATCCGATCTAACAACGGACCGGGAATCCGCATACTATTAGAAGTTGCAACAAACATCACGTCTGACAAGTCGTAATCAACTTCCAAATAATGGTCAGCAAAGGCATTATTTTGTTCTGGGTCAAGAACTTCTAGCAAAGCAGATGAGGGATCACCGCGCATATCCGCCGACATTTTATCGATTTCATCTAACAAAAACAGTGGATTTTTAACGGCTACTTTTGTCATATTCTGAACGATTTTACCCGGCATTGAACCAATATACGTTCTCCGATGGCCTCTAATCTCAGCTTCATCGCGTACACCACCCAGTGCCATGCGAACATATTTGCGGCCAGTCGCTTTAGCAATTGATTGACCCAGTGAAGTTTTACCGACCCCCGGCGGGCCCACTAAACATAAAATAGGCCCTTTTACTTTATTTGTTCTTTGCTGAACCGCTAGATACTCAATAATACGCTCTTTAACCTTGTCTAAGCCATAATGATCTTTATCTAAGATCTCTTGTGCAGCAGGTAGATTCTTCTTCACTTTTGAGCGTTTTTTCCATGGAACAGACGAGATTGCATCAATATAACTCCGTACTACTGTCGCTTCAGCCGACATAGGAGACATCATTTTTAGCTTTTGCAGTTCTGCTAAGGCTTTTTCTTCTGCCTCTTTAGGCATACCTGACTCTTTGATTTTGGTTTGTAACGTTTCAAACTCATCAGGTGCATCATCTAGTTCACCCAGCTCTTTCTGAATCGCTTTCATTTGCTCATTCAGATAATATTCGCGCTGGCTTTTTTCCATTTGTTTCTTAACCCTGCCGCGGATTTTTTTCTCGACTTGTAGTAAATCGATTTCACTCTCCATCAACGCCATTAAAAACTCTAGACGCTCCGAGATATCAACGATTTCCAAAACCGTTTGTTTATCATCTAGTTTAAGCGGCATGTGAGCAGCCATGGTATCGGCCAGTCTTGCTGGCTCTTCGATCCCATTTAACGAAGTTAAGACTTCAGGTGGTATCTTTTTATTTAATTTTACATACCCTTCAAACTGATTCACGGCAGAACGGATTAAAACTTCCTGCTCTCGCTCGTCAATATCAGGCGCATGAATAAAATCAACTTCTGCAGAGAAAAACTCGTCTGTTTGTAAATAACGATTAATTTTTCCGCGCTGATTACCTTCAACAAGGACTTTTACCGTACCATCCGGTAATTTTAGTAGTTGTAAGATGGTAGCAACTGTGCCCACTTCATAAATATCTCCAGTGGCTGGCTCGTCAATCGAAGCATCTTTTTGAGCCACCAAAAATATTTGTTTGTCATTTTCCATCGCAGCTTCTAAACAACGTATGGATTTTTCACGACCGACAAACAATGGAATAACCATATGTGGATACACAACTACATCACGCAGTGCTAATACCGGAATATCGATACGCCCGGATGTTTCTATCGTCATATTAAGCTTCTCTTTCCGCTGAATTGTTATAACCTTTTTATATGGGGTTCAATATAACCATATCAAGCAATTAAACCAATCCCTTGCAATTAAATAATGTCTTTAGGTTGCGTTTAACTGCTTGATAGAACAAAAAACCCGCACGAAGCGGGTTTTTAACTATTCTGATACGGCTTGTTTATTACTGTTTTCGTATATCAGTAATGGGTCTGACTCACCACCAATGACGGTTTCGTCTATCACCACTTTACTGACATCATCTAACGAGGGAAGTTGATACATGGTGTCCAGTAGAACATTTTCTAAGATCGAACGTAAACCTCGCGCACCGGTTTTGCGTTCCATTGCTTTACGAGCAATTGCATGTAAAGCATCATCCCGAAATTCTAATTCTACATCTTCCATTTCAAACAGTGCAGAATATTGCTTGGTTAATGCATTTTTCGGCTGACTTAAAATTTGAATTAAAGCAGCTTCGTCTAATTCAGATAAAGTCGCAACAACAGGTAAACGTCCAATAAACTCAGGAATCAAACCATATTTCACCAAGTCTTCTGGTTGAACATCTGCAAATTTCTGACTTAAAGTTTGCTCTTCATCTTTGGTTTTAACGGTCGCGCCAAAACCAATGCCTGTCCCTTTCGCTGTTCGTTGTTCAACAACCTTTTCTAAGCCAGCAAACGCGCCACCACAGATAAATAAAATCTTAGAAGTATCAACTTGCAAGAATTCTTGCTGTGGATGCTTACGCCCACCTTGTGGAGGTACAGAAGCAACTGTGCCTTCAATAAGCTTCAATAACGCCTGTTGAACGCCTTCACCCGATACATCCCGAGTAATCGATGGGTTATCGGATTTACGAGAAATTTTGTCAATTTCATCAATATAAACAATACCGCGCTGCGCCAATTCGACATCATAGTCGCATTTTTGCAATAACTTTTGAATGATATTTTCAACATCCTCACCAACATAACCTGCTTCGGTTAAGGTCGTCGCGTCAGCCATTGTAAATGGCACGTCCAAAAATCTCGCAAGCGTCTCAGCCAATAATGTTTTACCACTACCGGTTGGACCAATAAGCAAAATATTACTTTTACCAAGTTCTACATTGGTTTTAGTTTTTTCACTATTTCTTAAGCGCTTATAGTGGTTATATACCGCGACCGACAAAACTTTCTTAGCTTGCTGTTGATCAATAACATAATCATCTAAATGTTTATGTATTTCAGATGGCGTTGGTAATTTTTCTTTAACCGACTTGGCTTCTGGTGCGATTTCTTTAATTTCTTCGCGAATAATATCATTGCACAACTCAACGCATTCATCACAAATGAATACCGATGGACCCGCAATTAACTTGCGGACTTCATGCTGACTTTTACCACAGAATGAGCAATGCAATAATTTATTATCGCCTGACCCATCACCTTTGCGGGAATCTGTCATTTACCTACCTCTATCATTTCTATTCGCGGTTAGTCTTGCAACGTATAATAAAGCTATGACTTTATTATTTTAAACGAGTTTCGTCACGATGCGATAATATCTTGTCGACTAAACCGTATTCTAACGCAGCATCTGCCGTCATAAAGTTATCACGATCAGTATCATGCGCTACGCGCTCATAATCTTGTCCTGTGTGCTCGGCCATTAATCGATTTAACTTCTCTTTAATAGCTAAAATTTCACGAGCATGTATTTCAAAATCAGACGCTTGACCTTGGAAACCACCTAAAGGCTGGTGAATCATGACACGTGAGTTCGGCAGGCAAAAACGCTTACCTTTAGCCCCACCAGACAATAAAAATGCACCCATACTGGCAGCTTGCCCAATACAAACGGTCGAAACGTCAGGTTTGATAAATTTCATTGTATCATAAATTGCCATTCCTGCAGTAACAGAACCACCTGGCGAATTTATGTATATATGAATATCTTTTTCTGGGTTCTCTGATTCCAAAAATAATAATTGAGCTACGATTAGGTTGGCCATATGATCTTCAACCTGACCGACTAAAAATATTACACGCTCTTTCAGGAGTCGAGAGTAAATATCAAACGAACGTTCGCCTTTTGCTGTTTGTTCAATAACAATTGGAACAAGTGCACTCATTGGATCGAAAGAAGAATTTTGTGTATTCATGAATTCCTTTGCTCTATAAATAAAAATGGCCTGAACGAATAACATTCAAGCCATTTAAACAAGGTGACCCCTGCTTAGTCAATCAGAAAAATGAATAATTATGCTTGTTTATTCATAATTTCGTCAAAAGATTTTGCGATAGTCTCAACTTGAGCCTGATCAAGGATAAAGTCAATAGCTTGATCTTCCATCACAACATTTTGAATGTTCGCTAACATCTCTTTGTTGTTGTAGTAGTACTCAACAACTTCTTCTGGAGATTCATAAGCAGAAGCCATAGTTTCTACAGTTTCTTTTACGCGCGCTTCGTCAACTTTGATCTCATTCGCTTTCACTAACTCTGATAATAATAAGCCAGTTTTAACTCGGCGCTCAGCTTGATCTTTAAACAATTCTGCAGGTAATTCAGGCATGTTTTGTTGACCATTGCCAAAACGTTGTACCGCTTGTTGGCGTAAAGCATCAATTTCTTGCTCAACCAACGCTTGTGGCACATCAATACTCACTGAATCCAATAATGCCGAAATAGTATTTTCTTTGGTTTTTGCTTTAAGCGTTTGTTTCAATTCACGCTCCATGTTTTGACGAACTTCTTTTTTAAGTGCGTCAATCCCACCTTCTTCAATACCAAATAACTTGATGAACTCGTCATCGATTTCAGGTAAAACACGTTCTTCAACTTTGTTTACCTTGATTTTGAAAACCGCAGGTTTACCTTTCAAGTTTTCAGCGTGGTACTCTTCAGGGAAAGTGACTTCAATTTCTTTCTCATCACCTGCTGATAAACCGATAATTCCTTCTTCAAAGCCTGGAATCATGCGTCCAGAGCCTATTTCGATATCAAAGCCTTCAGCTTTACCGCCATCAAAAACTTCGCCGTCGATTAAACCTTCAAAATCTAAGTTGATGCGACTACCGTCTGCGGCCGCACTGTCAACTGTTTCAAATTTAGAATGTTGCTTGCGTAAAGTTTCCAACATATTTTCTAAATCTTCATCTGTTACTTCAGCTGTTGGCTTTTCAACTTTTAAAGCTTCTAAACCTTCTACCTGAACTTCTGGATAAACTTCAAATACGGCAGTAAATTTAAAATCTTCACCATCGTTTAACGACTGTTCTTGTATTTGAGGCGTACCTGCTGGGTTCAATTTTTCTTGAACAACCGCCTGATAAAAATTTTGTTGGATAACTTCTTGAGCAACTTCTTGACGTACAGCTGCACCAAAACGTTTTTTAATTACGCTTACAGGAACCTTACCAGGACGAAAACCATCAATTCGCTGAGTTTTTGCCAAACGTTGTAGACGACTTTTAACTGCAGATTCAACTGTGTCCGCAGGAACTGTAATTGTCACTCGGCGTTCTAAGCCTTGAGTTGTTTCAACAGAAACTTGCATTGCTATACCTCGAAATTACGAGCCTTTTGGCTCTTTTTTCCTTTGGGGCTTCTCTATTTTAGAGCCCAGAAACGACTGAATACCTAACCCAATAATTTTGCTAACTGAGAGTTGGTAGAATTCTGTACATTAAAAAAATGACGCAGCATTATAGCTATGAGTCTGCAAGGAGTCGAGTAAGAATACAGATAAAGCGTAATTTTTTATAATGAAGCGTTAAAATTGAAGAAATAGTGGTCGGTGATGCAAGATTCGAACTTGCGACCCCTTGGACCCAAACCAAGTGCGCTACCAGGCTGCGCTAATCACCGATACAAGGAATTCGAAAAGAAATGGGGTGGCTGATGGGACTTGAACCCACGACAACCGGAATCACAATCCGGGGCTCTACCAACTGAGCTACAGCCACCATATAAGGTGCAATTTTTTCTAAATGGCGCGTCCTGCAGGATTCGAACCTGCGACCCACGGCTTAGAAGGCCGTTGCTCTATCCAGCTGAGCTAAGGACGCATATCGGGATCCTAACGACTCATTTAGAAAGAGTGGTCGGTGATGCAAGATTCGAACTTGCGACCCCTTGGACCCAAACCAAGTGCGCTACCAGGCTGCGCTAATCACCGACTTATTGCGAGGTCCCCCTCGACAGCGGGGCGCATATTACCTAGAACCATGAGGCAGGTCAAACACTTTTTATAAGTTTTTTAATGAATTATCCGAATAAGTGTTTGTTTGTTTAATTTTAAATCAAAACGAACAAAAATAATGCACTTCAAGCCCAATGTTACACTTTTACCATGATAGTCGAATATAAAAGTCACCAACGTTGCAGGTACAAGTATCAGCAGATAAACGCCAAAATAAAACAAAGATCCACACAGTATACGAATATCAGATATAAAAAAACCAGCCCAAGGCTGGTTTTTTTAGCTTAGTAAAATATATTAATATTTAAATTGTTTAATCTGTTCTGACAATTGTTGTTCTACTTCAATCATAGCGCGTGTGCTGTGCTCTAGTTCATTTGTTTCTGATGCTAACTGGGTTGCACCATCTAACAAGTGCTCTATGCCCTGACTGACCTCTTTAGTTAACAGAGACTGTTCTTCAGTTGCACTGGCTATTTGAATAATCATATCGTTAATGCCACTCATTTTATCTGAGATTGCTTTAAACGACTGTACCGTTTTTTCAGTTGATTCTATAGTTTCACTGACCAGCTCTTTGCTGCGGTATGACGCTTTATAAGAATCATCTGCACGACTTTGTAAAGAAGCAATAATACTTTCAATCTCTTCAGTTGATTGTCTGGTTTTACTCGCGAGTGAACGTACTTCATCGGCAACCACCGCAAACCCTCGCCCGGTTTCACCAGCGCGCGCCGCTTCGATCGCCGCATTCAGTGCCAGTAAGTTAGTTTGTTCAGCAATACCTTTAATCACATCCAGCACGCCACCGATATTCTCACTGGCAGATTTAAGCTCTGATGCGACTTTGGCGTTATTTTCTAACTCATCCACTAACTGTTGAACATGTTCTAAATTCGTTTGTACATCACTTCTACTTTGTGCTGCCATGTCAAAGGCTTCGGTGGTACTTGAAGCCGTCAGTTCTGCATTCTGTGCAATTTCACCAGTTGCTTCAGACAATTGTTTTAAATAGTTGAGTGAGTGTTCGGTTTGCTCTTTCTGTTCATGTGTATTCATCGTAGTTTTGTGGCAAACGTCACTGATAGTAGAAGACAACCCACCTAAACCACTCGCACCTTGTGCTACATCTGCAATGATATCTTGTATTTTTTGAATAAAACTATTGAAATTATTCGCAAGTGTGCCAATTTCATCATTTGTTTTAACCGGAATACGCTGTGTCAAATCACCACCACCGGCAGCAATATCACGCAATACATTACTCACTTGCGTTAGCGGCTCTACAACTACTTTTCGAATTAAAATTAGCAGCAAAATACTTAAGACAATCATAGAAATGAACATTGAAGTCCATTTTTGATTCCACTGAGAAGATAGTCTTTCATCTACAGCTGAGCGAGAAAACGCAATCTTCACTTTACCAATTAATTCGCCATCATTACTGTTTATCTCATACCATCTAGCTTGGCCATCGAGCTCAACTTCCTGCTTAAGTTTAGTCTCTGCCATATCTTTATCTCTGTGATCAGTGACTTTTACTTGCGCAATGATTGGATCAGGCATGTAAGCATCGATAATGCTTTGTATTAAGGGAAAATCATAGGAGAAAACGGGGTCTTGCAATATCACCTGCAACTGTTTAACAACTTCGGCTTTGTTGGCATCATACCTGTCATTCTCGTCACTTGTTTGTATCGTCATAGTCCAAAATGCGGCTATGCCCAAAACCACAAAGTTAACGATCAATAATACCACGAGTACTTTTTTGGCTATCGATTGCATATTTATTTTTAACCTCTAAGCTGCAGACTGCTAGTTTTATTCTGTTCATGCAATTGTTTCGGCATTTAAACACAAAGCTTTAATGAAACGATTGCCATTTAAATAATTAAATCAACAACCTGAATCAATCTTGCATGAGAAATTACGAAACCTAAATATTGATGTCAGATCAATTATAGTTATTAATTGGTGACACGCACTTTTTTAATTCGAAATGTGTACACTAAGTATTCATTTCGTTAAAAAATAAGGTGTTAATGTTAAAGGTATGACAGTTGAGCAAAATACACAAGCCAAAACTTGAATAAAATCACTCTCCTTGCAACGTCACCATTATTTTTCGATTACCACCAAAATCTCGATGTTCACCAAGATAAATGCCTTGCCAAGTCCCAAGGGCAAAACGCCCGCTTCGAACCGGCAAAGTTAAACTAACGCCCAACAAACTTGATTTAATATGCGCAGGCATATCATCATCACCTTCGTATGTATGTCGGTAGTAGCTTTGCTTTTCAGGGACCATATAATTGATATGATCTTCAAAATCAGCGCGTACAGTTGGATCCGCGTTTTCGTTTAACGTCAAACTTGCCGATGTGTGCTGCAACAATAAATGGCACAAACCTGTTTCAATTTGATTCAGTTCATTAAGCTGTCGTTCTATTTCATCTGTAACCAAATGAAATCCACGTGACTTTGCTGTTAGAGATATATTTTTTTGAAACCACATAATCTAAGTTCTGCTTGTATTCGTTAAACTTTATCGAAACAAATTTCGATATGCGCAGAACCTGCTTCAGCCTCAAACGGCATTATCACGATTGGACCGTCCGACTTGTGAGCTATCGTGTGACCTTTACCTGAAACCACCATAGGCGTAGCCATATCAAAATCATAGCCTTTTTCAGCTAATAACTTTTTTGCGCCACCGGTGACCATATTGGTTATTTCCCCCACCATATCTGTCACTTCTTCATTAATACCATCTGGTTTCTCACCCAACATACGACTCATTATTTCAAGCGCCAATCCCTCTTCAAACGAAACGGAGAAAGAACCTTTAGTTTGCGGGCCTACCATGCCAATTAAACCGGACACATCGCCTCGCGCAACTTCGTCTTTTTTCAAGCGAGGTTTTAATGGCTTAAGCTCTAACATAGCCATAGTGCTAATGACATTTACTAGTGAAGACAGGAAGGGGTTGACGAATTCTACATTCATAACAAGTTCCTAACACGACCCTTTTGAGTTAAAAATATTTATCGAGCAAGTTTGCCTTGCCGAAAAGTGTTTGTAAACCAGAAAAAGTTTATTCACTTTATTTAAAAGTGTAGCAGGTTACACCAAAAACAACATATATGTTATACACTTAGTTATAAAGGTTCAGAATAAAACAGCCATGCAGCAAGCGAGTTTATTTGAAATAGAAGTAGAAAGCCCATGCATCGGTGTCTGCGAGTCAGGCCCGAGAGGCTATTGTCGTGGTTGTTTGCGCAGCCGCGAGGAAAGGTTTTATTGGCCCAAACTCACCGCAGCGCAAAAAATTCAAGTTATATCTCTTTGCGAAATGCGCAGAAAAAAGCTCAACAGCAAAAAAATGAAAGAAAAAGAACAATCTTTACTAAAACAAATACAAGCCGAACAACTGAGCTTATTCTAGCTAGGGCGTGTGAATCTTTGTATTATTTTTGAGAAATAGGCTATTTTAATCATTCTAAATAAACGAATTCTAATGCCGTTAAGGGTTAAAATAGCCATTGCCCTTCGGGCTGAGGCTCAAATTATAAACAAAGATAAACTCGCCCTAGACTATGTATTAATATGCTCGACTGAAAAGTGTATTTTTACGCCTCCGGCTTTTAACATCGCGGCGACTGAACAATATTTATCAACCGATAAAGAACAGGCGTGATTCAGCGCTTTTTCCGTTGCATTGGGTGAGCGAATAACAAAAGTTAAATGTATTGATTCAAAAACCGCAGGTATCTTGTCTACCCTGTACGCTTCGACGTGCACATCCAGCGCAGTCAATTCAATTCTTTTTTTATTTAATATGGTGACAACGTCAAAGGCTGAGCAACCCGCGAGTCCCATCAAAACCATTTCCATTGGCCTTGTGCCGGCATCCATCCCACCACCAGAAGGTGGCCCATCCATTTTAACTTTATGACCTGCGGCTGAGGTTGCTTCAAATTGTTTTTCACCGCACCATTTAATTTGTAATTTTTGGGTTGACATAATGACCTAATATTTACACTCTGAATATATTAATACTGACATACTAGCGCATATGAGAAAAGTAAAAGGTTTCACAAGTAAATTAGTTCACGCCGAAAGAAAGCAGCAACCAGAATATGGTGCGATTCATCAGCCGATACACCAGTCAGTTCTATTTGCATATTCAGACGCTCAAGATTTGGTGGATGTTTTTCAAGGTAAATCCAGCCAACATGCTTATGCTCGCCAATCCAGCCCCAGCATTTCTTGCTTGCAAAATACAATCACAGATTTAGAACAAGGACATGCATGTTTAGTATTTTCAAGCGGCATGGCCGCCTTGACCACATTAATGTTGACGATGTTAAAGCAAGGCGATCACCTATTAATGAGCCGCTTTGTATTTGGCAATACCAATAGTTTTGCGCAAACGTTAGAAAATTATGGGATAGAAGTGAGTTTTGTTGACGTGACAAATATTGAAGACGTTGCCCGCAACATAAAACCTAACAGCCGTATGCTATTTACTGAAACCATTGCCAATCCAGTCACTCAAGTAGCTGATTTAACGGGGTTAGGAAAATTAACTAAAGCACGAAACATCGTGTTTGTAGTCGACAATACAATGACGCCAGCCTACTTACTGCAACCACAAAATCACCAAGCCGATTTTATTGTGACCTCATTGACCAAGTATTTTGGCGGTCACGCCAACGCGTTAGGTGGTGCTGTTGTAGATATGGGTCGTTTTGATTGGCAAAAGTTCGAAAACATTAATGATGCCTATAAAAAAGGTGATGCCATTAATTGGGCTATCACGCAAATAAAAAAGAAAGGTTTACGTGATATGGGCGCTTGTTTAAGCTCTGATTCTATGCATTTATTATCTGTCGGCTCTGAGACAATGGCGCTGCGTTTAGACAGAAGCTGTGCAAATGCACTGCAACTGGCCAATTTTTTGGATTCGCACCCCAAAATAGAAAAAGTTTATTATCCGGGATTACCAAACCACCCGCAGCATACCTTGGCAAAACGGCTATTTAAACACAACGGCGCGATCTTAAGCTTTTCCCCGAAAGAAGGTATAGATCCACTTAGACTGATAAACAAACTAGAATTAATTCTCTGCTCGACACATTTAGGGGATAACAGAACACTGGCAATCCCGGTAGCACCGACGATATATCACGAGATGGGTGAAGCTAGAAGAAAATCAATGGGGATCAGTGAAAATATGATTCGCTTGTCTGTCGGCATTGAAGATTGCGAAGACCTAATAGCAGACCTAGAAGCCGCTTTGCTTTAAGTTAATAAAGCAAAATAGAGCAAATAGAGCGAAGAAACGGGCTTGCCAGCCCGTTTAAATATCTAAAACAGTAAATGTGCTATCGGATTTAATAACCGCGATATACCTTGTGTAAATTGAATAGGCGCATCCATCACAGTCAAACATAAACAACATTGACTCTGTTGAGTTTTTGGCGAGTGTTCAATGTTGTTATCTAACACAATGAAATCACCTGGCTTATATACGCCCTGCTCATCGCTTAAACTGCCTGCCAGCACAACTGTCATTTCAATACTTTTATGCTTGTGCATAGGCACTTGTACACCTGGCTCAATATAAATCAAACTGGCACGATATTCATCAAAATCACCTAATGCACTTGAGTGAATACCGGCCAAGTTACGCCAGTTTTGCCCTTCTTGCCGTTCCATCTTTCTTTGTACCGTGCGCGGCAACTTAAACTTCTTACCATCTATCTGCACAAATGACTCTCGCTTATCCGTTGTAAACGCATCCTTAGCTAATACAGCCGTTTCATCACTTGCGCTTAGGATAGAAGTCAACATATCGTCAAATGGAGATTGTATTTCGTCATCCAGCTTACAAAGGTCAAAGGCTAATTCGTCTTCAATTGCTGCAACGGTTTCGCTACAACATTGACAATATTCAACATGCGTCGCGACCGCCAAATTAATACCAGAGGAGAGTTCTCCCGCAGCAAAACCCCTTAACAATCTCTCTGATGGATGAAATTTAATCATGGTCTTGCTCCATCGCCTGTTGCATTTTACCAAGCCCTAGACGAATTCTGGATTTAACAGTTCCAAGCGGTATTTGCAATTCGTCAGCGACTTCTTGCTGAGATTTTTCTTCTAAATATACTTTTTCAATCACGATTTGTTGACACTCTGACATCACGGGATAAAACTGAACTAGCTCACCTTGCAGTAGCAGATTCTCTAATAAGGTAAACGCATGGTGTTCGTTGTTATTAGATCTTTCTTCTAAAATTGGCCATAAATCATCGGCAAAATTTTCTTCTTTTTTGTGGCTGGCTTTACGTAACATGTCATAACGCACATTTCTTGCTATGGTATATATCCATGTTGACGCGGCCCCTTTGCTGGAATCAAATAAGTGAGATTTTAACCATACATTCAACATGGTATCCTGCACCATTTCCATCGCCAATTGTTCTTGCTTCAATAATTTCAAACCAAAGGATTTTAGCCTTGGTGCAAAATGATTAAAAATTAAAGTATACGCCCTACGATCGCGGTGCATTGCAACCCTGTGCAAAAGTTCACTCCAATCGTTTGGCTTTTCCGGTTCGACCATCACGCTTTTAGCAAGCTCATGTTGAGAGATATTGTGTTTTGTATCTTGACTGACAACGCCCATCATATCCAACTCTTTTTTTGCTTTAAACGTTTTACGGCCGGTTTATACATAGGATCACATTAAATTAAATATTTTTTGGCGTGCGCTACCGATTGCAACTAAGCTTTATCGGTAATACACTTGTTGCAAATATGTATCAGGGAGCAAAACACGTGAAATTACACGATGATATCCACAACTATTACGAAAAACTTGTCGTCGATAAGCTAGACAGTATGAATATTACGGAGAATAATCAAGATTCTGATTACCTAGCCGATTTATGTTGTCTGATTCTAAATCAATTGCCTCCCAGATATATCCGTTATGAAGTCGATATGGCTTTTTATATGCCGCAAGCGGAAAGATTACAAATGGAACTCAATGTAGATAGCGCGATCCGCAGCTCAATGAAGTTTTTAGAAGAAAGAGATAAAAGGAAAGTATAAATGGCGCTCGAAGATGCACCAAGGCATGTTAAACTTGCGGTTGATTTGATCTTTCTTTTAGAAAGCAATGACATGCCAGCCGATGAAGTACTTAAAGCACTAAAAATTGTTGAGCAAGATTTCAAAGAAAAATTAGAAAGAGAAACAAGCGAAAACAACAACGCCTGACGGCCCAATTGTTTCGAGTGCATTTAACCGTGAAACATATTACATGAAAAATATCCCTAAGTTTTTAGCTTTAATGACATCTTGCACCCTAGCAACTCAAGTGTGGGCGCAGACGCATGCAGAAGATTTATTTTCACTTCCAATTGAAGAATTAATGCAACTTGAAGTTGCGAGCGCTACTTTAACAAATGAAACGTTAACCAGCGTACCGTCTAGTGTGGCAATCTTTAACCGTCAGGAAATTCAACAATTAGGTTTAACCAACCTAGATGAAATATTAAATTTTGTAACCGGGTTTCAAAGCGTTCAATCCGACAGGGATCCACGATTTAATAAAGTATCGTCGCGTGGCAGAGCATCGGGTTCAGGTGGGGGTGAGATCCTCATTCTGTTAAATGGCCAGCGCATCAATAGCGAGTACTCTGGCGCGAATGATTACACACTGCCACTTATACCACTCTCTATTGTTGAAAAAATAGAAGTCATTAAAGGTCCGGGATCTTCTATTTACGGTTCAAACGCCTTTTTAGGTGTGATTAATATTTTAACCATAAGCAAACACACCCCACAAGTCAGTCTTGCGGCTGGGAATATGGGCGGACGAGAATATAGTGCCTCTGCAGGTTATCAAGCAGGAGATTTTTCAGTACAGGCAATAGCTGCATATGGTCGTGACAAAGGTGACCTATACAAACAAGAGACGGATAGCTTTATCTCAACTGAGCAGCACGATTTATATGATGCTATTCAGCACAAAGAATTGATCTTCAACCTTAAATATGCAAAAACTGCCTTGCACATTACCAGTAGTGAACAGCAATCTGAAGATTATTATATCCAAGGCAATATTGGCAAAGGATTCAATTTCTCTAAAACTGAATCTGTTTTTGTCACGCTCAACCATTTAGTGGACTGGTCTGATACATTGCAAACGGATATCTGGTTAGATTATCGGGATAATAAAACAGATTTATCTATTCAAGGAACGAGTGAATTTGCATTTTTTGAAGTAACGACCCCACCCACAACAGCACCGCTGCTGGCTAAAACCCCAATTTATGAAACAGCTAAAGGGATCCGAGTAAACAATTTCTATCAACTCAATAGTGACTTACGCTTAAGTGTCGGTTTAGAGCATAGAAGCAGTAAACTAGAAAAAGATAGATCGTATACCAATATTGATTACCAAAGTTGTCTTAATTCAATTGAATGCGCCACGTACTTAGCAAGTGGTGGCGCAATCAAACCTCAACAACATCCGAACATTGCACATTTTGATGGTGAGTTTCGTGAAAATATCTTGTTTGTAAGTGCAACACAGCGAGATATAAATGGCGCATTTGCACAGGCGCAAATTCGTCTGGGTGACAAAACGGAAATGACATTAGGTGCACGCTACGACAAGTATAGTGATATTGGCAGTAATACCAGTCCAAGAATAAGTGTCGTGCATAATTTTGATATGCACCATACCTTTAAAATAAATTATGGTGAAGCGTATCGAGCCCCCCAGTTAAATGAGCTTGGTTTACAAAACAACCCATTGGTTCAGGGTAACCCCAACTTAAACGCTGAGATTGTAAAGTCGTTTGATTTAATCTGGCTCGGCAATTTTGAAAAATGGACAGCATCCGCAACCTACTTTAGCCATCAGATAAAAGACCCGATTTTAGCCGGTGTGCAAAATAACCAAGTGGTGCTGCTTAATCAGCAAGAAAACCAAAGAACCGAAGGCTTAGAAGCTGAGTTAACCTACATTCCGCAATCTAATATGTATTTTAAGCTAGGTGCAACGCATATTTTAGATAAAGCTGAAGATCAGTTTAAAGAATCAGATAACTTATTTTTTGCAATTGCCAATTATCAATATCAAAAATGGAACTTTAACCTGTCAACTAATTATCAGAGTGAAAAGCAAACCGTCGAATATAAAAGCCGGGAAGGCACATTGGTTGAACTGGATGACTATTGGGTGACTAATGCGAAAGTCTCTTATCAAATCAATGAGAATACCCGCGTATTTGCCGCTGCAAAAAATCTGTTCGATACTGAATACCGCACACCCGCGATTAGCAATTCTGCAGACCAAGGTGTGCCTAACCGCGGTTTACAGTGGTTTGTCGGAGCAGAAGTATCTTTTTAATTAAATAAGCCCAACACAAAACCAAAAAGCCAAGCGTTCGTTTAACGGCGCTTGTTTTTTTTAGTACTCGAAACCACTTTTTGGCCATTTGAGTTATTAGCGCTACCGCGCTTTTTCACACTGCTTCCTTTTCGTCCTTTTGCAGCCTTATTGTTATGCGGCTGATCGGAAGAGAATCGCGTAACCGCTTTAGTAAACTGACCTTTACTTTCAGAACGCTTTCGAACCGCTGTTTTTTTACTTTTATCAGCCGGCGGCACTAAATAATTTGGCCCATTACCGATCAGCTTTGTCAGGCCCATATTTTTTAATGCTTCACGAATGATTGGCCAGCCTTTTTCATCATGATAGCGCAACAAAGCTTTGTGCAACCTACGTTGTCTATCACCACGCGGAATGAATACTTTTTCACTTTTATGCGTCACTTTATGCATTGGGTTTGCTTCGGTGTGATACATAGTGGTCGCATTCGCCATAGGTGAAGGATAAAAATTTTGCACTTGATCTAGGCGAAATTTATTCTTTTTCAACCACAAGGCCAAATTCACCATATCCATATCGGTTGTACCCGGATGCGCCGAAATAAAGTAAGGGATTAAATACTGCTCTTTGCCTGCTTCTTTAGAATATTTATCAAACAGCTCTTTAAATTTATAATAAGTGCCCATACCAGGCTTCATCATTTTATCTAAAGGCCCTTCTTCTGTGTGCTCTGGTGCAATCTTTAGATAGCCTCCAACATGGTGTTGCGCTAATTCTTTGACATATCTGGGGTCTTGAACGGCTAAATCGTAACGCACGCCAGATGCAATCAGTATTTTTTTAATGCCTTTTACTTTTCTGGCGCGCTGGTACAAATTGATTGTTGGTGTGTGATCAGTATCCATGTGACCACAAATATCTGGCCATACACAAGACATTCGACGACAGGTCTGTTCCGCTTTAGGGTGTTTACAACGTAACTTGTACATATTGGCAGTCGGCCCGCCTAAATCAGATATAACACCTGTGAATCCCGGTACTTTATCGCGAATCTCTTCTATCTCTCGAATAATCGAATCTTCAGAACGGCTCTGAATAATTCGGCCTTCATGTTCGGTAATTGAGCAAAATGTACAACCGCCGAAACACCCACGCATAATATTAACCGAGGTTTTTATCATATCGTAAGCCGGGATTTTCGCCTTACCATAACTTGGGTGCGGAATACGCGCATAGGGTAAATCAAAAACAGCATCCATCTCACTGGTTTCTAACGGGAAAGCAGGCGGATTAACCCAAACAATTCGGTCACCATGGCGCTGCACCAGAGCACGTGCACAACCCGGATTGGTTTCTTGGTGTAAGATCCGTGAAGTGTGGGCATAATAGGTTTTTTGTGCTCGAACCACATCATAAGGCGGCAGATTAACGTATGTCATCTCCCAAGGTCGTCGAGTTTTGGCAGGCTGAACCATAATAGGCTGTGCCGCAACCTCGTTGTCCAGCGCTTCAACTTCTGCTTTTTTTGTATCGCAACTTGATTCCTGAATCATTTCATATGGATTGGGAATTGGCTCAATTTTCCCCAATTTATCTAAATCAGTTGAATCAACGCCATACCAACCGGGTAAAGGTTCTTTTCGCAAAACTGCTGTACCGCGAATATTTTGCATATCATCCAAAGTTTCACCAGCCGCCAAGCGATGCGCTACTTCTGCCAATGGTCGCTCTGCATTGCCATAAACTAAAATATCGGCTTTCGAATCAAACAATACCGAACGGCGCACTTTATCAGACCAATAATCATAATGTGCGATGCGCCGTAAACTCGCTTCAATCCCGCCAATAACAACGGGCACTTTAAAAGCTTCTTTACAACGCTGCGTATAAACAGTGACAGCACGATCTGGACGCTTACCACCGACATTACCCGCGGTGTAAGCGTCGTCATGGCGCAATTTACGATCAGAAGTATAACGATTGATCATCGAATCCATATTGCCAGCCGTTACACCAAAAAATAAGTTAGGCTGACCTAGCTTCATAAAATCTTCTTTACTGGTCCAGTCAGGCTGAGAAATAATACCTACTCTGAAACCCTGCGCTTCGAGCATTCGCCCGATTACCGCCATGCCAAAACTTGGATGATCGACATACGCATCGCCGGTTACAATAATAATGTCACAGCTATCCCAACCTAACTGAGCCATCTCTTTTTTGCTCATTGGCAAAAATGGAGCTGGGTTATACGCAGTACTCGGCTGATCTTGATAAGAAAATAAATCGCGCTCTGCGCGCATTCTTTGTAATTGCCGCTGTGCTTGCATCAAAGGTACCGGAAGTTTGTTCGAAATGGGCGCGGAGTTTAGCAAATTTAAGGGATGAATGAAATCGAATAAAAACCAAACAAACAACAAAAGATAGCAATATGTAGACTTTAAAATACAAATACCAAAGCCTTGCACCAGTGCACAAAAATGAAGCAGCAAAACGTTTGATAATTGCCTAGAATAAAAACTATGGGATTTTTTAATTAATTATCTGGTCTGTTTAGATACCCGCTAAAAAAGTGAGATAAATGTGAAGAAACTTATAACCCCGATATTATTATGTTGTCTGCCAATACTGGGGCATACTTGGGAAGAAGTCGCTGTTGAATCAGTAAGCAATTCGGAAAATACCCAGGTAATTACGGGTTATAAAATGAATAGCCTTTCCACCCAGCAAATTGAAAAACTCAAAAGCTTAAAAGCCAATGAAAGTGCAATTCTCGATTTACCAAATGAGCTTAATCAACGCATTCAATTTATCGTTAAATTCGACCCGATATTACCTAGCGCATTGCAACAAGCTTATCCAGATATTAGAACCTATCAGGGTTACCAAATAGACAAACCAGAAAACACAGGGCGTTTTGACTCTGGGCCAAATGGCTTTCATGCCATGTTTACCCATAATAACCAAACCTTTTATTTAGATCCGGCCGCGCAGGGTGTTTATAAGTTTTACCGCTACCAACATGGCGAACTAAAAGATTCAGTATTACACAAGGATACACCTGCAACCCCAATCGCAGCGCGAGGCGCATTAGCTGAAAACCCGGGCCTGACTACTTTTCGTTTAGCCGTTTCAACTACTGCTGAATACACCAGCTTTTTTGGTTCAAAAACCGCTGCGCTGAATGCAATTACCACCACAATCAACCGTGTTAACCAAATTTATCTGCGCGATCTGGCGATTAAATTGCAATTGGTGAATAACATGGATGCATTAATTTTCACCTCCAGCAGTACAGATCCATACAAAAACAACGACCCATCGGCAGATATTAAAACAGCACAAACAACAATAGACGAAACCATAGGCAGTGATAATTACGATGTTGGCCACGTTTTTGGCACCGATGGGGGCGGTTTAGCACAAGTTGGCGCTGTCTGCAGAACAGGGTTTAAAGCTCAAGGGCTAACCGGAACCCGCCGTCCAACGGGCGAAGCTTTTAATGTAGATTTTGTCGCACATGAAATTGGCCATCAGTTTGGCGCGAATCACACTTTTAACGGTACTGCCGGTTTTTGTGGTGGCGAAGATGCCAGACAATCCCAGTCAGCCTATGAACTCGGCGGCGGTGTAACCATAATGGGTTATGCGGGTATATGCAGTGATAACGGGCAAAATGAAAACATTCAAAATAGCTCCATTGCCGCATTTCATGTCAAAACAATTGAAGAAATTCATCAATACATTCGATTTGGTGCGGGCAGATTTTGCGGTACTTATACCAATGACGGTAATCAACCACCTGAAATACAAACGAATCTAACGACAATGACTATCCCAGCAGAAACGCCATTTATACTCAGTGCAACCGCAAATGATTCAGACTCACTTAACTTACTGTATAGCTGGGAACAATATGATTTAGGTGACGAAACAACAGACAGGTCTGATTGGGCAAATGCAATAAATGGCCCTGCTTTTAGAAATTATTTACCAACGGCAGGTTCGACTCGATATGTACCAAATTTAGACGACCTGGTATTTGAACGTTCAACCAATGCTGAAATACTGCCCAAAAGCAGCCGCGACTTAAACTTTAAACTTGTGGTGCGAGATGGTGATGGCGCTGTAGTCACCGAGCAATTAACCCTAAATGTAGACGGTACAACCGGCCCGTTTAAGGTATTAAGCCCAAGCGCAGAGCAAAGCTTTAATGGACGTCAAACTATAAATGTCACTTGGGACGTTGCTGGTACAGATTCATTATGTCGTCATGTTGATATCCTGATGACAGATGATTTTGGAGCTTCTTTTAATCACACTTTAGCCAATAGCGTAAACAACTCTGGCAGCGCCACGGTTGAGCTGCCAAATATTTCTGCATTGCAAAGCAAAGTTATGGTGATGTGTAGTGAACAAACTTTCTTTAACTTAAGCGAAGGCTTTTTCTCGATACAAGCAGATGAATCGCCTCTAATTACAGGGCAAAAAGCCACCGGCATAGAGCAAGGTGAGAGTTTTGAAATTACACCCGCCAGCTTAATCATTGATGACAT
Source organism: Catenovulum sediminis (assembly GCF_007289895.1). Classification (GTDB taxonomy): domain Bacteria; phylum Pseudomonadota; class Gammaproteobacteria; order Enterobacterales; family Alteromonadaceae; genus Catenovulum; species Catenovulum sediminis. Next base: position 784,381 of record NZ_CP041660.1, read on the forward strand.
TAACGATACCAGTTTTACACTGAGCGCAGACACGGGTAGTAACTACAGCCTAGTTAATAACACTGTTACACCAAATGCTGATTTTTCCGGCCAATTACAAGTTCCAGTACAAGTCAGCGACGGGGCTAATCAAAGCAACGAGTTTAACTTTACAATAACCGTTGCAGAGGTGAGCGAACCGGAACCAGAGCCAACGCCGAGTCCGACACCTAGCCCAACACCGACACCAACGCCTTCACCTGAACCAGAAGACGACACGCCAAATGTTACAATAAAAGCGGGTAGCTCTGGTTCAAGCAATGGTATTTTAGTATTAATACTCGGAATCGCTGCATTAATTAGACGTAGCCGCTTGAAATTAAAATAATAATCACTATATCTATTAAAGACAGGTTGAAGTTTATAGGCAAAACCCGTAAACTCGCCCGTCCTGAGTTTGAGAGTTTCCCTGATCAGGGGCCGATTAGGATTCGACGGATTTCTAAAACTCTAAGGTGCATGTCGTGGGGCGGTTGGCCACGTAAAAAGCCGCAAAAAAATAGTCGCAAACGACGAAACTTACGCTCTAGCAGCTTAATAACCTGCTTGTAGCACTTCTGCCCTAGCTTCCGCTTGTAAGACGGGGAATAACAGAAGTTCAAACCCAAACAAGATAGTGTGGATGCTCCCGCCTGAGAGCTGAAGCATGAAGTCTAATTCAGGATAGCCTAGCAGTGGCGTGTTTGTTCGCAGCTATTAGGTGAAATTAAAGACAAACTAAGCATGTAGTACCGAAGACGGAAGTTATTCGGACGGGGGTTCAAATCCCCCGGCTCCACCACCCCTCATTCCATATTGTTCGATAACGCACTAAAAACCCTTTAAAATCAATAAAATACAACATCTCTTGTTCTTAGTTGTTCCTATTTGTTTGGTAACATCCGCAATTTGTAGTAACATTTTTAGTAACACTGGGCGATGTTACTAAAAACCGGTGTTACTACGATTGATAGAATGGATGTTACTATGCCTAGAGTTGCCCGACCCTTAAACAATACTCAAATTAACAATGCTAAACCAAAAGACAAAGAATATAACTTGTCTGACGGCGATAGCTTGTTCAAACTCACCTCTGCGCCGATAAATATCTGTGGCCATGAGTTGGAGCTATGACAATTGGGGCAAGCTATATTGTATGGTTCAGAGAATCGCATCTTGATTTCACTAAAACCCCATATCAAACTTATTTTTTGATTCGTTATCACGCAGAAGAGCAGAAGCAATCGCATTTACCTCTGCTTGCACATAAGCCCAATATTCAGGATTATCTAACGTTCTTTCTTTGATTTGGAGAGGTATAAAGCGGCTCATTTCCATATTAAAATCATCTTTTACTTCAGTGTTTTGCATCAATTTAGCTAATTGAGTGCTTAATGCTTGACGAAAATCATCAAATGGTTTTTCTCTGGCGGTTAGTTTTTTTTCAACTAGCTCTTTTGACAAACTTATCCCGCGCTGTTTAATCCAAACAATATCCCAAATATCTCTAGGTTTAATTCGTCTCGAACGATAGGCTAATGCGATTAATTTATCTGCTAGAGTCTCTTGTAGCGATTGCACTGGAACAAGTATACCTTCTGTTGGCACCACAATATTATAGTGATTAAGCAATGGCCGTTTTTCAATATCAAAAGAAGGGATGGCACAAACATCTACATGCATTTTTTGCCTAGGGGCTGTTGATCTTTCGTGATTAGTTTTTGAGCGGCATGATAAAGGGTTATAATTTGCTTCGCCAAAAGTAAAAGAACAACTCAATACCATGCCAAGACTAATGCTAACTGATAAGTGGTGGCAAAAGCTACTTCAAATAATGAAGAGTACAGGCCGCATTTATAACAAACCAGAACACAGAATGACGTTTGAAGGGATACTTTATAAGTTAAGAACCGGTATCCCGTGGCGAGATTTACCAACTGAATTCGGTAGCTGGAATACCATTTATAGGCGCTTCAATTTGTGGTCAAAGAAAGGGTTATTGAATATATTATTCAAAGAGTTAGCCAAACTGGCTGATTACGAGTGGGTCTTTGCAGACGGCTCAATTATCAAAGCTCATCAGCATAGTACAGGCGCAGCAACCGAAGAAAGTGAATGTATAGGAAAGAGCCGAGGTGGTAATTCTACAAAAATTCATCTAGCCGTAGATAGTGGCGGGCTACCCATTTATTTTGAGCTATCAGAAGGCCAAAGAAACGACATAGCTCGGGCACAAAGTTTGGTTGACCATTTAAGAGAAATCAACATTTTCGTAGGCGACAAAGGATACGATAGTGATGCGCTTAGAAAGTATATTGAAGCTAAAGGGGGATCTCAGTGATACCCAAACGTAATTATGGGCAAGATATTGATAAAAATAGCGTTGATTGGTGTCTCTATAAATATCGACATTTAGTTGAAAATGCGTTTGCTCAAATAAAACATTATCGTTCAATATCAACTAGATATGAAAAGTTGGCGAGGAATTATGCCAGTATGGTATCACTGGCATTTTCGATGATGTGGTTACCAATGCATTGCTGATTGAAAAATATACAGCAAAGATCAACAGCCCCTAGGTAAATCAGGCCGGTTAGCTTCTTTTTCAATACTTATTTTCCACGACGCAGTGTTACCTTGATTATCTTCAGTTGGTTTGTTAACCCAAACATCCGTCTCATATTTTTTTTGAATGTATTTTTGGATTTCAAACTCTAAACCATCAAAATCAGACGGTTTAAAATCATATCCACCATTAAAATCAAGGTCTTCGGATAGTCTGGCACTGTTGTAACACATTCTTAATGAAGTACCGCCAATAAAGCTCAAGGTCTGCATTGCACCTTGTTTAATAAGTACATCCATAATGTCGTGATGCAGTATTTCTTTTTCTATTACTGGAGTAATCGTGGCATGTTCTGGATTATCTTGGATTATTTGGCGTATTTGTTGTTTTAACATCTTACTTTCCTTGTATTAAAGGTTCAGCATATGCAAGTTGCGGTTACAATGTTTAAGATCTGCTATCGCTTGTTTTGTTGTTGCTCGATACATTTTAATTTCGGGATCAAAATATAAATTAGGGGCAATTTGCTCAATAGTTTTTTTACTATGAGTAAATTCAATCAAGCCATATGGGGTTGCAAAAATACCACTTCGTCCCTTGGTGACAACAGTCAACCTATCCATCACCACTTGTGAAATATCACCGGTATGACTTAACTGACTTTCCAAACTAATATAATTAAGAACATTGCTACGTAATTTAGTGATTATTTTATAAATAGCGCTCTCAGGCTCTGGTGGTGTAAGTGTGCTTTCATATAGCCCTTTCGCAACTCTTCTAAATTTTCCTTTTTTGACGCCATCAGCTAACAATTTTAAAAATGCTGAATTGCAAGGCTCCCCGAGCATAAATGCCAACTCTGACGCAGTATGAATACCACCACCAGTTTTAACTGACCGAGCAAAAATGGAGAGAAGTTTGTCAGTTTTTGTCATGTCAGGTCCACACTAAACAACCAATAAGGTAATGTATTGTAGACCTACCCATGAATAATAGCAAAGTAAGTATACAAAAAATTACCTAATAAGTGTTATTTTGTAGACTTGGTTAGAGCCGTGGTGACGACCAATAGAGACAAGAGATGGAAGAAGCTAGTTTTAATGAAAACATATACCAACAAAGTTAAGCGTCATTCAACGGCAACAAGTTGTTTGATGTACCCTTAAGTGGCATGTATTTAGATTTCATTCAAGCCAGATAAATACATGAGTATGCAGCCGAGAAGTAAACATCAACAATAATATATGCACAAATAAACCCAGAAACGTGTGCATTAAAGTTATACGTGCACAAGGTAACTAGGAGTAATATTCAATATATTCTTTTAATTTGGCTTGTAGCGTTAACAAACCGCTTGTATCCATACTTCTTTCAAAGCGCTTAGTTTCAGTTTGGACTGAGAGTAGTAATGAACGAAACGGCTTTAATACTTTAGACCTCCGTTTCGCAAAGTAACGCGTGTTCTTCGACATCAACATAAGTGCTCCATCTGAGAATTTTAGTTTATTAGCTTCGTCTTGAAACTTTTGATTTAATCGCTCTAGGATTTGATTATATTCTTTTTGGATACGCTGATCGCCATACATAGTAAAACCTTTATGACTACGGCCAGAGGTAACATACTTTGCAGAACCTGAACTATTTGCAACATAGTTAGCACTATCTTGTAAACTAACATTCCTTTCAGAGATTACTTCATTAATAGTTTCAATGCGCTCCAAATTTCTATGCGTCGCTTTTTTCTCAGCGTCTATTACTTGCTCTTCACTTTCAATCGGAAATATTTGGTTTGCTTGCTCGGCCTTATCAATAGCGTTGCATTCAGAAATTGCCGTTACTGTTGCGGATTCAACGACAACAATTCCCTGCCCGTCTGGCGTACTATTGTAACCGTATCGATAGGTTTGATATTTTTCGATATATAAAGCTTCTAACTCATCTAAACTCTCTACTTCGCAGCTTTCGACTAGATGATATGTAAAAAAACGTTCCCCCTTTTCATTCCAGTCATTTTGCATTTGAGTATTATGATGCTTATTGCTTTTTAGCTCGTAAAAATGCTTTCTAACTCGCCCTCCAACATCAACGGATTGACCTATATAGGTTGCAAACTCCTTTGAATAAATACAATAGATTCCGCATATCCCGCGGTTATCTTTGACAAATTTATCTAGCGACTTAGTTGCAAATGCTTTATTGGTGATAGGGTGTTTTGCTTTATTATTGTCAGATTTTAAAACTGGAGTTAAGGTTTTGGTTTGCCTAATAGGAGTTCTAGCTAAAAGGGACGATTTTTGTGTTTTTGGTATCTCAATGGGGTTTATGGAGAGTTTAACTTCAACCTTTAGGTAAGGAAAAACACCTTCAACTTTATGAATAACACCATAAACAGCTTCACCTGCTGCCTCTTGAAATGTGACCCAATCAATAGCTTCATCCGGTAAAAAGCCAATTAAAACCCGTCCAGAATTCGTTTTGATGTTTTTTGACAAACCATTGGTTTGATTTTCTACGATATAAACTCGAGTGCCTTTTTTGTACTTGGCTTTCAGGGTTTCAGTTTGGATTAGTTCTTTACTATAGCACCAGTCTATTCCTTCAATAGCAGCTTTAATTTCAATATCCATGACTAATCAATATGCCCCGCCAATAGCACTAACTTTCTATAGTCGTCCCAAAGCCAAATTTTGTAGTTATTCGGCTGATTATTAACCCCATCAAAAATTTTTTGAACTGAACGTTGTATTTCAGTGAGCACGGTTGATGGATTGCTTTTAACTTCAAACCGACAATAATCTAATTTTTTATACTTTTCCAAATAACCGTCTTGAGCCTCACGTGTATGAAAAACTGATACATCGTCAATAAACTGAATAATTTCTTTGAGATGTACTTTTTCATGTTTATCTTCAACAACTGGGTTTTTTAAAATCATCAATTGCCCATGAATATTCGTTAACTCGGTACTGTAAGTTTCAGCTTTATCATTAGTTCGGCTATAAAACTGAGGTATAGCTAGGCCATGTTCAATAATCGCTAACACCAAAGCGAAAGCATTCACAAGTGAATTTTTGTCTTTTGAGGATTTATAAATATGTCGCAAGCACGCATTTAATTTAGCAATTATCTGATCAGTATCTCGAATACTCAAACCATAAGCCTCAAAACACCAAGTTAAAAATTTCACTAAGTCTTCTTTCTTAAAATGATGGTTGAGCGCTGGGTAGAGTTTGACTGCCGAATTGCCCAAGTCAATTTCTATATTTTTAGTATTCAAATAATTTAGTATATCTGGCTCTGACAATTCCGCGGTGCGATTAAAAAAGCGTTTTAAATAAGTGGCAGAATCAAAATCATTACCATACACGGCTCTAATGGATGTTTGTAATTGTTTGGTATCCGTTGCTACCACAAAAACAAAATTTGGCGTGGTAAAAAAGTGCTTAATAACCTCAAGCATTTCTATCGCATAGCTTGGCCGACAGCGATCCAGTTCATCCACTAGCACCACTACAGGAATGGATTTTTTATAAGGTTCGCCAGCCAAACAATCCGCTAATTTGGCTAGTGATTCTCTAATTTCAACAATAGCCTTAACTTGCTCTTCATGTCCTGATTTTACTTGGTTAAGAAAGTCTTTTGGCTCACTTTCAAACAAAATTTTCGCGACTTCCCTACCTGTGCCAGCATCGCCCATTAACTCTTTAGTGATATAACCAGCACCACCGATTACAGCCGCTTTTACAACCTTGCCTAAATATTCTTTGAGCTTATCAAAATCTTTCTCACTTACATCGGCAAAATCGGTCAATTGAGTTAATAATTCACTCGCCACAACAGTTAGCGGTACTTGCGAAAAATCACTTTCCCAAGCATCGATATATATGGTTGGGTGCTTTCGATTAACAAGCTCAGTATACAAACGACGTAAAAACTCGGTTTTCCCTGTTCCCCAAGCACCGTTTAAATTCAATACAAAACCGCCATGTTCACCGGTGACATAATCTGCTAAAAACTTACCGTACTCGCCACGATTCAGTTTACAATTTTCAAATGTGTATTCGCTTAACCATGACGCATATTTGCTTTTATTCTTACCCATAATTGTTCGTTTTTAGCCTTTACATTCATTTATAAATAAAGAAAAACTTGATAAAAAGGTCATTCACTCTAATGATCTAATCATCTCATCTACCATGTGTAGAAAGAGTTACGGCCCCGTCTTCAATAGAAGGCGCGGCCAGCTTACTCTTTAATCGCATATCCCTGATCCGGATGACGGGTAGCCGTTGGGTAAGCCAGTTGTAATATTTGCTCTTTTACCATAGGGGTTAAATAGTTTTTTCGAATGGTGTCAGGTTTTATATCTAACAATTCAGAAAAATGTCTTACTTTCATATACTTGCCATTTGCTTCCATACATAAATTAACAATAGTTTGACGTACATCCGCTTTTGAAGGGCGCCCGCTGTTTTTACGAATGGGTTCTGATATTCCCACTAATTGCTTCCATAAATCTTCATTAGCTTTAGCTATGTCCGGAGTTATGTCCGGAGTTATGTCCGGAGTTATGTCCGGAGCTAAATCGAGAGTCAGTGATAATTGTCCCTCTTTAGGCGAAGCGACAAACTCTATTTTTTGACCGCTTTCATTTTCAGGTGTCGGCACAACCTCATCAGCCAAATGATACACTTTGCTTTTATGTTCGCCGCTGCCTACTAACATGCCATTACTCACCAAACGGCTCAATGCCAAAGTGACCTCACGGCCGTTAGCGCTGGTTAACAAACAAATTCGTTCGTGGGTAAACCAGTTTTCAGTTATCGCCGTTTGTAAAATCAACTTTTTAATTTCATTTAATCGTTGGTATTTGTCACCAAATAGCGAAACCAGTTTTGCGGTAATTTCTTCAGGAATTAAATTAACCATTCTTAACTCTAAAATGGTCTGTTCAATATCGTAACGTTCAAATAAATTAGGTGGTTGCCAATTTTGTAGGCGGCAATTACTGTAAATTTTAGGTACGCCCGAACCTGCTTTTTCACTTAAACCAATATTTAAAAACATTTGATGAATAGCTGGATTGCGGCAAATACTCTCGCCACCCGCTATCGCATCTTTAACAGGCACTCTCATTAAGCCTGGGTTACGAAAACGAATATAGTCCGGATATTTTTCAACCAAAATTTGACTGTCACTCAAATAATCGGCATGAGCCAATGTATTCACTAATGCTTCTCTAATTGCTTCGTGAGCAGGGTTTTGATCAACCCTTTGGCCGTCTTTTAAAGTGAAACTTAATTTTAAATCGCTGGTTAGTTTGCGATAAATTTTGCGATAAAAATCGAAAATATTGCCCGTCCACGAGCCATCACAAAATACTCTATCTATCCAGCGTGCTTCGCCTTCACCTTTTTCTTGATAATCTAAAAAATAATTGGGTAATGCCTCTTGCAAAGCATCCCAAGTACCAAACATTAACAAGCCCGCTAAGGTTAAGCCCTCTTCACCTGTTTGTCTGTCTTTGCGCCACGCTTTAATTGAACGTAAAAAACCAAGATCATCTTGCTCTAAAAACGGATGCCCTTGTGGTTTAGCGTCTTTAAACATTTGGCGGTATATACGTAAAGATTCGTCGTCTACATCGTCAACACCAAACCCTTGCAAAATTTTGTTGTCTCTTGCGTCTTGCCGTTCGGCTAACATGCGCTGAACTTGCTCTGAACTACATTTTTGATCTGCCTCATATCGTCTTATATAACTACCCGTTAATGGATTACCATTAATGTAGACCGGCCTATCATGTCTTGATGATCGAGGCACATTGATACAAATTATCTGATTGCCTTGAAGACACTCAATACTTACGTCGCTCTCTTTGAGTAAATTGCCACTGACCTTTTGAGGATTATTTAATGAATCCCAGATATTTTTGACCAGTTTTGCTGGGGTTTTAATGCCCTCTAAAGACAGCTTGCCTTTTCTTTCGCGCACACCTAAAAATATTTTCCCGCCACTGGTATTTGCAAAAGCACTATAGGTTTGCCACATATCATCCGGTACTGCGCCTTGCCCATCTCGGCCAGATGCCAGTTTACATTCAACTTCCGCACTTTCTTTTAACAAATCAATATCTGACAGTTGACTGATGTTTTGGCTCATACAAATACCTTAATTAATCGCCTGTTCGACTATGGCGTCGGTTAAATGAAGTTTAGTGGTTTGTGCGTCGGTTAAACGGGCTTTGAGTTGGTCGCATAGAGTCATTAATTCATCGACTTTAGCGACAATTCGATGCTGTTCACTCAATGGGGGATAGGTAAAGCAATTGCTCTACATTTAGTGCCCGAAATGAAGTCTTGGCCAGCAGAACCAACCAAAGTTATGTAATTAAGAAAAAGGTGTGATTTTAAGTAAGTATAAATATATTTGTTCAACTCTAATTCGAGAGGTCTAAAGCAAACAATGTTTTGATTACAATTCCACTCAGGATAAGTACTCGGCATTATTGCAACCTTACCAAGGGGTGGCCCCACAAGATTCATGATTACATCACCAGGGAACAGAATGGAGCGATTCAACTTACTCATATGAGCGTCTTTTGTAACGAATAGTGTGCGTTCTTTAAACTCAATCTCTTGATTTTGAATATTATAGACTTTTAAAAATGGAATATCGCCGCTTTCACTTAATTCTGATTTAGGAGGTGTGGAACCGGAACTTACGTTTGCACAAAGGTCATCTAATCTTGTATATGACCAACCTCTTGGTAATTCAAACGGTTTTTCTTCGTCGGTAATTTCAGGCAGTGGTTTTTGCTTTTTGATTTTTTTGTCTTTAATCAGTTGGGCTTTTTCTGCTGCTATGCGCTCTAGGAGTTTGGCGGCGGGTTCGTCGTTTGGGTTTTGTGGGACGAGTTTGCCCATTACTGCGAGTTGTAAAATGGTTTGTTTTAGCGTGTCGATGCTGGCGGTGGTGGTGAATAGCGTGTCGAAGTGCTCGCTTAAACGTTGCCAGTTTTGTTGGAACTGTTCAGCGGTTTGTTCCGGTGTTGCTCCTTGCTCTGGTGCTTTTAGTAAGGCCTCTAACAGCACTTCAACTAATGTTTGATGTGCCGTAATACTATTTTCAGTTTGTGCCTCAAGCGCATCACACAAGCTCATTAGCTCATTCACTTTATTAGAAATACGCTTTTGTTCTGATAACGGTGGCAAACCTAAAGCTATCAGTTCCAGTACTGTTTGACTCAATGCTGGGACTGATGTTCCAGCTTGAAAATAAGTAAAATCAACCGATTTTAAATATAAGTAAAGATATTCACTTTCAAAAATACTATATGGAGTAATTCCTAAGCAATTGTTATCAATAACTGTAGGGGTAAATATTATTCTTCTCTTATTAGTAGCGATTGCGCCGCCTATTTTTGGAAATATTACAGTTCCTTTTTGATGTATTTTTAACTTTTTCACCTTAGCTGTTTCAAAATCAACAGAGTTCTTAGTCGTGTATATATACTTATCATTTCCCTCTAGATTCATATCACTAACTTTACAAACTAAAACCTCTTTACCCGTTTCTCCTTGAATAGCCTGTGGAAAACCAGAACCAATTGCCCAATATCCAATTTCTCCTAACCTTAAAAAACGCCAACCTTCAGGCAATTCAAACGGTTTTTCATCCTCACTAATCTCTGGTAATGCTTTTGGCTTTTTGATTTTTTTATCTTTAACCAATTGCGCTTTTTCAGCAGCTATACGCTCTAATAATACTGAGGCGGGTTCGTCGTTTGGATCTTGTGGTACTAACTTACCACGCACTGCGAGCTCTAATATAAGTTCACGCAGTTTTTTAATACCGTGAAGTGAAAACTTTTTAGATGAGCCACGCCCTGATGACGAGTTTTGCTCAATGGCTGTGGTCCAAATATCAAGGTGTTCGGTGATTAGCTGCTCGGCGCTTGTGTTTGGTGCTTTAGTCTCAGCCATTACTTGCCCTCAACATCTTTAGAAAGCGCCGCTGACAATATACCTTTAAGCTGGTCACGTAGTGCTTGTATGTCTGCTTGCTGCTTTGAGTAATCGGCTAGTAGCTCTTCTGGGTCGTGACTGATTGCCTCGCCTACATGCGGGTTTTTAATGTCTAGGTTGTAGTTACGGGCAATAATATCATCGATTGATACCTTCCACGCTTGCTCGGTCTCAATTCGGCTGGCAAAACCGTCTGCCTCATTGCCCCACCATTCGAGCTCCGTTTTGAACTCTTCAAACTTCATTGGCTTGGTTTTGTTATAGTTTTTAACGCCTGCTGGGTAGGGGTGCTCGTAAAACCACACGTCTTTTGTGGGTGTGCCTTTGGTAAAAAATAGTATGTTAGTTTTAATGCCGGTATACGGGTTAAACACGCCATTGGGTAAACGTACTATGGTATGTAAGTTACATTCCTCTACCAATAGCTTTTTAATTTTGGTTTTTACGCCTTCACCAAATAAAGTGCCGTCGGGCAATACAACTGCGGCGCGCCCTTTCGTGTTGAGCACTTCTATAATGAGCTGTAAGAACAAATCGGCTGTTTCGCGAGTTTGCATGTCGCTGGGGAAGTTTTTTTCTATACCGTCTTCTTCGGTGCCGCCAAATGGTGGGTTAGTGATGATAACATCTACTTGGTCATCCCAGCTTGAAAGTGGTTTATTAAGGGTATTGCCGTGTTTAACTTGTACCGGTACCTCAATACCGTGAAGCATCATATTAGTCGTACACAGTAAGTGCGGGAGTTGCTTTTTTTCTACACCGTGTATTTGCTTTTGCAGTATTTGGTAGTCGTCGCCCGATTTAACATAGTTTGCTTTTACATGGTCGAACGCACAGGCTAAAAAGCCACCGGTACCACAAGCTGGGTCCATAATTGACTCGCCTAGTTTTGGGTCGGTTACTGCTACTATAAACTTAGTAATAGCACGCGGGGTATAAAATTCGCCCGCGTTACCTGCGCTTTGTAGGTCTTTTAATATTTGCTCGTACAGGTCGCCAAATAAGTGGCGCTCTTTTGAGTCGGTAAAGTCTATTTCGTTTAGCTTGTTGATCACCTGGCGAAGTAGCGTGCCGTTTTTCATGTAGTTAAAGGCATCGCTAAAGGCTTGTGTAACAACATAGCCACGCGGGTTTTTATCTATGGGTGCGGTTAGGTTTTTAAGCTCAGGGAATAGCTTGTCGTTTACAAACTCTAAAAGCTCATCGCCCGTTATGCCTTCGTTGTCGGCCGCCCAATTACGCCATAAAAATTGCTCAGGGATTGGCGCACGATAATCGTCTAATTCTAGCTCTAGTTCTTCTTCTTGCGCGTCGAATACTTTTAAAAATAATAACCACGACATTTGGCCAAGGCGCTGTGCGTCACCATCGACACCGGCGTCTTTACGCATAATATCTTGAATAGATTTAATAGCTGAACTGATAGACATAGGTTTCTCTTATTTAATTATTTTTACAAACAGCGGCTGTAAGCCAATATGAAAGCTGTTTAATTTTAAATGGTTTAATGTTTGCTGAGGCTAATACATAGCAACAGCAAACATTAATTTAGGCTGTTTTAGGCGCTGGCATTTGGTAAATTTCGGCTTCAAGCTCTTTAAGTGCTTGCTCGTATTGTGCTTTACCACCAAAGCCATTTTTGATGATTTCTTTGGTGTTACCTATATCGGTAAATGGCGCAACTTTTAACGCTTGTATAGATTCGATTTCTTGCACGCCTACATCGGCGTATTTTAACAGAAGGTTCTCAAGTACGGTGTGTGCGGTACCCGAATATTTAGTGAAATAGTTGCGCTTTTTAACGTTATCTGCGCGCTCTTTGCGGGTAAGTGGAGGTTGGTCGTAAACGACATGGCAGATCATATCAAAGGGGTCCATGTCTTTGCCGACTTCTTCCTCAAGCGCTGACCAAATAATGCCCTCTTCGGCAAGCTCATCTATTACAGCTTGCTTACGGTCTGACTCGTTCCAACGCTTAACAAAGTCGTCGAGTGAACTAAACTGTTTGCTCATGGTTTTACGGGTGTAATCTATAAATGACTCAGTAACAAGTTTACCATCGGTATCGTAATACTGTACTCGCTCTGCCACTTTATTAACGTTTACGCCTGAGACACGGTACTTAACCATTTTATTGGTATCATCATTCCATTCACCATCAAGGCTGCCGTCGCCTCTGGGCTCGTTAATAGTGTCGTTATTTGTATTGGTTTCATCTTCGCCTAATTGGCTATCTAAAGCGCTATCAGGCTGCTCTGCGCCAGTTGTATCGTCATCGTGTGATTCAATATCAACGTTTTCGTTTTCAATATCGGTAGGCGTGACTTTAATTACTTTTTCTGGGGTGCCATCAAAGCGTTCATCGGCAAATAACTCGGTGGCTTTTTTAAAGTCGAGTATCGTAAACCATAGCTTGCCGTAGCGATCGTCAATACGGGTGCCACGGCCAATGATTTGTTTAAACTTAGTCATTGATTGAATATTTTGATCAAGCACTACTAGCTTACAGGTTTTGGCGTCTACCCCTGTGGTCATCAGTTCGGAGGTAGTGGCTATAACTGGGTACGGGCGTTTCGGGTTTATAAAATTGTCGAGCTGGCCTTTGCCTAGTTCATCATCGCCGGTGATTTTCATCACGTATTTATCGTTTTTAGCCATTTGCTCTGGGTTTAAATTGGCAAGGGCGCGGCGCATACGTTCGGCGTGATCTATGTCGTTACAAAACACGATGGTTTTAGCCAGAGGGTCTGTGCGTTTTAAATAGTTAGTAATAGTTTCGGCCACCAGCTGGGTGCGCTCGTCAATCACCATAGTGCGGTCAAAATCTTTTTGGTTGTATATGCGGTCTTGTATTACTTCACCGTTGTTATCAACCTGCCCTTTTGTTGGCCGCCAGCCTTGTAGATCAACATCAAGATCAACACGTACCACTTTGTATGGCGCTAAAAAGCCATCTTCTATGCCCTCTTTAAGCGAATAGGTATAAGCAGGGTCGCCAAAATAATCGGTGTTTGATACTTCGTCAGTTTCTTTTGGTGTAGCGGTTAAACCAATTTGAGCAGCACTTTCAAAGTAGGTGAGTATTTCACGCCAAGCGCTATCTTCGCTTGCGCTACCACGGTGGCACTCGTCAATAACAATGAGGTCAAAAAAATCAGGGTCTACTTGCTTAAAGGCTTTTTGAGATTCTTCTGGCCCTGTTAGCGCTTGATAAAGTGCTAGGTGTATTTCGTAAGCGGGGTCGATTGTTCTGCCGGTGATTTTGGTCATTGAGGTGCCAAACGGCTGAAAGTCATTAATGCGAGTTTGATCAACCAATATGTTACGGTCGGCTAAAAATAATATGCGTTTTTTAGCGCGTGATTTCCATAAGCGCCAAATGATTTGAAACGCGGTATAAGTTTTACCGGTGCCGGTTGCCATAACAAGGAGTACGCGGTCTTTACCAGCTGAGATAGCTTCTACTGTTTTATTAATTGCTTGAAGCTGATAGTACCGCGGATGCTTGCCGCTGCCATCATCATAGTAGGCTTGATTTATTATAGGGAGTTGCGATTCTGTATAGCCTTTGTAGGCACAATATTTAGCCCAAAGCTCTTGCGGTGACGGGAAATCTTCTAAGCGAATTTCAGATTCAAGGTTGTGAGCATCAGAGGTGCCTAGCTTGGTTTTGTCGTGAAATATAAAGCCGTCGCCATTAGAGGCAAATATAAACGGCACATCAAGTAAATTGGCGTAATCGAGTGCTTGTTGGAGCCCTTTACCTACTTCGTGCTTATTTGCTTTAGCTTCTATCACAGCAAGCGGCATACTGGGTTTATGGTAAAGAACAATGTCTGCTGATTTAACCGTTTTACGTACACCGAGTTGCCCACGCACTATTACTTTACCGTCACGTAGTTTAACCTCTTGGCGAATTTGAGTAATGTCGTCCCATCCGGATTGTTGAATGGCTGGTAGTACAAATTTGGTAATGATGTCAGTTTCGGTAAATGCTTTTTTGTTTATCTGGTTTGCCATCAGTGTAATCCTTTTCTATCAGCAGGCAAAATGTACCTTAAACCTTATTGGATGCCAATGGTTAACTGAGATTATTGCAATAGCAAGTGTTAAAAAAGCCAATAAAGTTAATGGGCTAGGATATACCAAGGTTAATTGAAAGAACTAAATCTTGCACCACTCCACTATCTAAAAATATAAATTGATTGATATGATTTAGATACTTGATTGTCGGACTATCAACTGCGAAATTTAATTAGTAGACTAGTTTTAGATTATATTTAACTTACCAAAATCCATACCAAACACGCCATACCTTTGCTTCTCAAATGCTTTCCCAAGGCAAAAACCCATTATGGTTTGCACAAAAAATGGGCCATGAAGACTGGGGAATGATTATTAAAACCTGCGGTAAATGGATTAAAAACGATTAACCCTAAAAGTTATTTCAACCTTTTAAGTGTTAACTTGGGCAATAATCACACAAAACGCTTTACTCAATGCAAAACAAGCCTAAAATAAGTACATAAATAAACACTTTTTTAGGTTTGTTACTATGAGACAAGTTTTAGCAGATTGTTCAGCCAGCATTTCGGAATTGAAAAAAAGTCCAACAGCTTTATTAAACGAGGCTGCAGGTTCTCCAATTGCGATATTGAACCACAATAAACCAGCTGCTTATCTAATCCCAGCAGACACGTACGAATGGATGATGGAAATGCTTGATGATGTTGAACTAACTAAATTAGTTAAAGAGCGACTAAAAGATAAATCCCAAGCGATAGAAGTATCACTGGATGACTTATAAGTTAAAGTTTTTACCCGTGGCGTTAAAAGAATGGAAAAAGCTCGCGCCACCAATTCAAAATCAGTTCAAAAAGAAACTAACTGAGCGACTAGAAAACCCAAAAGTTCCGTCTGCAAAACTTAGCGGGTTTGATTCTGTCTATAAAATTAAGCTTCGTACCGCTGGTTATCGTCTAGTTTACGAAATCAATGACAATGAAATTACCGTATTGGTTTTAGGTGTAGGCAAAAGAGATAAAGATAAAGTTTATAAAACAGTTAGAAGTAGGGTTTAGACACTAACTGTACTGGTCAAGCAATATCGGACACTTTTAGTTTAGAAGAATCGCTCAAACGTGCACAAATTAGCAGGCAAATATGGCAACGAGCTATTCGTTCACACCGCTGATAGTTTAATACGCGACTATGTGCAGTCCCCCTAATCTCTTGAATGGCTTAAAAACCAGTCATATAGCGCATCTTCTTGATAAGTTTGTGTCCAGCTATCATGATCAGCTTCCGGATAAACAGTTAACGTTACATCCGCATTCAAGGCTGTTAACGCATTGTACATCTCAATTGTTTCACTGACAGGGATCACCTGATCTTTCTCGCCGTGAAATAATTTAATGGGGATATGTTTAACTTTAGCAGCGTATGCTTTGGGTACGGATGCGCCACACACAACAGCCATTGCGGCAAAAATATTAGGGTAATTCATCGCTAAACGCCAGGCCCCATATCCGCCTCTGCTCATTCCGCTTAAATAAATTTTTGTTGGGTCAATATTATGCTCCGCAATCACTTTTTGCAGTAATTCATACACGGCTTGGTCATCCCAAAAGCCATTTTTATACGGGTTTTGGGGTGCCAGTACGTAAAATGGAAATGCTTTACCTTCTGCGATTAACTTGGGTGGGCCGTGCTTTTTTATTGCCTGAGGGTTATCACCGCCTTCACCGCCACCATGCAAAAATAACAACAAAGCTTGCTGTTTTTGCGCAGCGTCTACCGGCTTATATAACAAATAATTCATATCTATGGCTTTACTAACGCTGATTTGCGTTTCAATAATTTGGCCATCATTTGAAGTTTCAAAATGCGCCACCTGAGCACAACCAACCAGTATCAAGCCAAGCAAAAAAGTCTGCATTATATTTTTCATCAAATTTCACTTAATAAAATTTTTCATTTAAATAAAATAATACATGATTAACAAAAACGAGTGTGAGTTAATTGATAGGCACTTATTTATCTGTCTCATCTAATTTGCACCAATATGCTCTAATATGCACTAGTATTAATTACAGATAAAAGTTTAACGAAATTTGGGCAAAAAATATGTGCGGACGATTAAATGTAATTGCAGATCCACTGAGCCAACTGGTCAGTGAACAGCTAGGTCTTAATTTTCAAACCACCAGTAATACAGATCTCAAACCGACACAAAAGGTCGCCTGCGTTATCCCGCAAAACGGGCAATTTATACAAAAAAACTTAAGTTGGGGAATCAAACCTCAGTGGTCAAAAACTTTACTGATAAATGCCAAATAAGAATCGGTCAACGAAAAGAAAACCTTTATAAATGCCATTCAAAATCATCGCTGCATTATCCCCTGCACTGGCTGGTATGAATGGACAAAACAATGCGCTGCGTATCATCATAGAATGCCGGTTATAATAGATAAAAGCGAAATGGGTTATTGGTTTAACGCCAGCACAGATGAATTAGCAGCGCTTTACACTATCAATCAAAGTTTTGATACTACCGAATAATGGCGACATCCTTATCGCACATTACATCCCTACCGTTATTTACTCGACAGTCATTCAGTTACGAGCATTAACTTAATTTTTATAATTTTTAATACCGTTTATGTTAGATCGGCGCATTCCCAACCAGCACAACGCAGCACTTATTAGCAGCCAAGGTGGCGGTTCAGGAATATCTGTTACTGCCATTTCTGCAATCAACAAATCGTTAAAATACGCATTTGCTAGTTCAGCATCACGATTGTATAAAGCCACACTGTTGATAGCACCGCTTCCGCCTAACAAACCGTTTCGGCTTTGAATCAAGCTGTTATCCAATGCATTAAAAATATCCAATTGATAAATATTTTCACTTAATAACTGCAGATTTAAGCGCAAACCATTTTCCGTAAAATCAATTCCGGTATCTATCACGCCCTGCCCGTCAAAAATACTGTAATGCTGACCACCACCAATAAAGCCAAATTCGAACCGGCTCAATGCGTTATAGTCGCCAATTGTATTGTGAATATTTTGGTTTCTTAATACAAAACCGACAGCGCCACCTTGTGTAATAGCACCATGTTCAAAAGCAACAGAAAAACTGTCGCCAACCGCATCTAAAGCATTGTTAGAAAACCCACGATAAGCTTCAAATTGATTAAATCCACCGCCGTTGGCATAACTGCCCCAGGCATTATTCGTTGGGTTTGAAGCAATATGATTTACATCATGGTTGGCACTTTTATTGGCTAAAAACCCACCGGCATTGCCGGTAGAAGCGTCACTGATAAAATGCCATTCATCAAATCCGTAGCCACCATTACCTAACCATTGGTTACCATAGTTATTAGCATCGTCTTGCGCCACTGTTATCAATGCGGCATGACTGTTAAAAGTTGCACCGATTATCAAAGTAGCCAGTATATGTTTGAGTTTCATTTACATTTCTCCGTTTATTTTGCAATCAGCACTAACACTGCGCGGCCATTCAAGCCGTAAGACGTATATTCACCACCGATAAAATCTTCTTGTCCGGGTGATTTGATTGTCTCTGGGCCTTCATTCCAACTTGACGTATCTGTTACCCGATACCAATTTTTACCCACACCCGGCCACGGCAAAGTGAAATTGACCGTATCTGACCAACCATTATAAGCAATGTATATTGCCGCGGTGGGCTCGCTAAATTCAGAGCTATCAATGCGATAAGCGATAGCATGATTATTGGTATCATTGAAGTAGCTGGCGTTCGCAACATTGCCGTTGGGCATAAACCAACGCAACTGCTCCATGCCGTTGCCATTTGTATCAATAGATTGATAAAAATCGGCTGGCCGTAATGCAGGATGGTTTTTTCTAAATTGCAGCATGCGTTTAACAAATATATTGAAATTACTTTGTGCTGAATCCCAGCTAAAGTTTAGCCAGTTAGCAACTGAGTCTAGGTTATAAGGATTATTGTTGCATTGAATCGAACGCAAATACTCATCACCGCCTGTCATCATAGGTGTGCCGGCACTTAACATTAATAACGCGAAACCATTTCGAGCGGCCTGTCTTTGTGCTGAAGCTTGATTGTACCAACCTTGATCCCAACTATGATTGTTGCTCTCGCCACCATCAGATGGCCCGAAAGGCCAAGCTTGTGTGTTGTGTTTACTATTGCATGAATATAAATCTTTGAGCGTAAAACCATCATGCGCAACTATAAAGTTTACCGAGTTCCATGGTTTACGCCCGTCATCTTGATACAAAGATGCTGAGCCGGTAAATATATTTGCCAGTTGACCCAAAGAAATCGACTCTAGTCCCATCTGGTTTTGATCTTTACGCAAGGTATCGCGATAACTCCCATTCCATTCAGACCAGCCTGCCGGAAAACCACCAACCTGATACGAATTTCCACCAATAGCCCATGGTTCTGCAATAAAATCGGTACCATAACCGCCCCATTCAGGCCGTTCTGTAAATTCGTTAATAATGCGGTTTAACGCGTTTTGTGCATCCATTTTGTCAAAGTTAAAACAGCCATGCTGGCAGGTATTGCCCAACACAGAAGCCAAATCAAAACGAAAACCATCAACCCCTAAGTCATTAATCCAATAATCGAGCGAATCAATAATCAGGTCTTGCGCGACTGGATGGTAAGTATTGTAGTTACCGCCCACACCGGTGTTGTCCCAGTTGTGTTGTCTATCAGACGTTAAAGAATAATAAGTCGGGTTATCTAAACCACGCCACGAGTAGAGGTTATACGTAGATGAATCCCCCGCAAACCATGCGCCGCCTTCGCCTGTGTGGTTATAAACAACATCAACCAAAACTTTTATGCCATGGTCATGAAATGCTTTAACCATAGCTTTAAATTCTCTTGTTGGACCACCATCTGATTGGTCGCTTGCATAGCGGCGATCGGGCGCAAAATAATTTAGTGTCATATAGCCCCAATAATTATCGCCGTCAGTCGACTCTACAATATCATTGGTATCATTTTGTGTTTCTTGCACTGGCAAAAATTCGATTGCGGTAATACCTAAATCAGCCAAATAAGCCGCTTTTAATGCTGCACCTTTATACGTGCCTCGATATTGTTCTGGAATAGATAAATCATTTTTAGTTAACCCACGCAAATGCACTTCGTAGATAATGTCATCTTTTAAAGCACGCGTTGGTTTCACACCATATGACTGAGCATCATCGGTTAATATAATCCCTTTTGGCGCATACGGGGCACTGTCAATATTGCGATATTGAGAACCTGATGCGTATACGGTTCCGTCGTTCCATTGTGGTGTGATATAGTCGTGGCTCATTTCTTTCGCATATGGATCAAGCAGTAATTTATTCGGGTTAAACCGATTGCCTTGCGCATCTACATCACTGATAAATCCGACTGACGTACCTTTTTGCCAATCTTCTTGATACGGCCAGTTTGCCCCCCAAGCACGGTAACCGTAATAAACAGTACTGGTTAATCGACTGTCTAAATTTTGTACTGAAAGACTGATAGACCAAATGTTTTCACTGTTTTTAGTTAATAAATGTCGCTCAATTTCATCGGCGCCACTTGCCTGCGCATATAAATACAGCTCAATACGCGTTGCATTTTCTGAATAAATTTTAAACTCAATCGTTTGTTTATTGTCGGTGTAACTTGCGCCTAAACCTTTTGTATTAACGCCGGCATGACCGATAAAAGGCAGAAAAAGCATGAGCAAAACAATAAACGAAACCAACCAAAAGCTTCGTTTATTTTTTATCAAGTGTGTGCTGTTCATTGTGTGTGGTTCCATATTAGGTATTATTTTAGGTGTTGCTTTAGGTGTTGTTTTAGGTGTTGTTTTAGGTGTTATACAAATACCTCAAAATTTAACCACCCGTTAACAATTTTAGCAATTTCTTGCATACGTATTCAGCCGATGTTCGCTTTTGCCTTGCTTCTTTGGCAAATTCCGCCAAAAGCATTAACCTTATGAGTAACAATACAAATTTTGGAAATAATGATGCAAACACGAGAAGCTTTATTAAATGAAACCTTTAAACGTGTAGATGGTTATCTCCCTGAAGAAGGGGTGGCAAAACATCAAAAAATGGCAATAGACCCATTTTTATTTTTTCGTGGCAGTGCTGCATTGTTTTATCAAGATCTCGCCAGTACCCTCCTGAAATTACCAGAAAACATACTCAACTGGCCCTTAACCACAATTATCGGTGATTGCCATATATCCAATTTCGGTTTACTAAGCGAAGAAGGTTCACATGGGGATACCGTTATTTTCGCACCCAATGATTTTGACGATGCCTGCATGGGCCATGCGGCATGGGATTTAATGCGTTGTTTGGTCAGTATTCATTTAGCTGGCGCGTTAGACAGAGTGCGCTGTCCAGCAGATATTCACGAAATAGCACAACATAAATTTCTCGATGCTTATCGTAAAACCTGTAAAAAACTAGCAAAAAATAAAATCAATTATAACTATGTGTTAGACAACTTTGCTAAACAACATGTACTGCACAAAGCGTTTAAAAAAGCGCATAGCCGAACCTGTAAAGGGGCTAAATTTAACAGTAAAAGTTCACTGGCTAAAGCGGTTGATCTGACACAAGAAACCCTTGGTTTCAGAGATAATCCAGAACGCTTTAAACGGCTGAGCCGGCAACAGTATCAGGCTGCAGAAAAAGCATTCGCACCATACGTTGACGATAACATCATCGATATAGTGCAGCGTTTAGGCGCAGGTACCGGCTCGGTTAATATGCAAAGGTACTATTTATTAGTTGGCCCGACACAAAAGTCTGATCCAGATACTCATCATTTGTACCATATTGTCGAAGTAAAAAAGCAGCGCCAAGCAGCACCTCTCTATTATTTTCCTGATTTGAGCCCAGTCAATCAATTGAATCCGGCGCATTTAACAGTTATGTGCCAGTACCGAATGCAGCGTAATGCTGACTTAGTATTAGACGAGTTATTATGGAAAAAGTCACATTGGCTGATTCGCTCGCGTCATCATGCGCGTGTTGGTTTGGCACCGGAGGATATCTTACAAACGGGTAAAGCAAAACATTTGGTGCAATATGCACAAGCATGTGGTCAAGCATTAGCTTTAGCACATGCTCGTGGAGACAGGCGTTCACATCTGTTTGAAAAAATGGTTGCTGATACCCTGCCTGATTTAAAAGCGGATTTACTGCAAAATGCAAACCAATATGCCAATCAAGTGATTGCTGATTGGCAATGGTTGCAAACTCAGTGTTATTCAGCTACGCGGAAATAAAAGTGCTGACAAACGGTATCTTTCCAGACTTGTTGCATAATGTTATCGCCATTTTTAAGCGAACAGTCTGCAACTTTTAAGGCTAATCCATAGTGGCGTGAAACCATACGCAGCGCGCCATTTTGCAAAAATTCGAATCGCCACTCGCTATCTGGTTCATTGCAAGCTGCATGTACCACATTATCTGCAATGTCCTGTTTACCATCGCTGACTCCATTTACCGCAAGGCACAGGCCTGATTTATCAAGCGATTGAAAAGTATAATATCCATCGCCTGTTGAACTGGCTTGCCATTTCTGGCAATCCGCGTCTGTATATTCGTGCTGAACAATATTTGCATCTAATTCTTGACTGCATTTGTCAACAGAAACCACACGACCACTGTTCACATTAATCATCGCAAACGTAGAAACGGGCTCTAATCGCCAGTCGGTACAGGTTGTAAATCGGTCACCACCGGTTTCAACCCCTTGGTTATTTTCAATGCTACAGTTTTCAACCTGTAAGTGATTAATGCTTTGTGCATTTGCAAATCTTAACCAGCCATGTTCAGAGGCATCAACCGACCAACGCTGGCAGTTTGACGAAACCCAAGGTTGAGCAGAAACACCAGTGACTTCACTGCCACAATTTTCTTCTGTCATAAAAGTACCGTGCGCTGCACTGGCCAATCGATAAAAACCGTCATTTGCCGGATCAAGCACCCATTCCGAGACATTACCTTGGCATTCACCCACTGTCATTTGGCCGTTTTTATCAGTTAGCAAACACATACCTGATTGACGGTTTATCACACGGTATCGCACACCTTCAACTTTAGCAGTTAATGGGCCTTGCTCGCCGCTGGGTACAGGTAACTGCTGTTTATCCATTAACGGCTCGCCAAATACGGGTAATCCGTCGTCACCCCAGGTAAATGGTTGCGCTCTTGCTGCCCGTGTTCCACTGCAACCATCGGTTGGAGAAGAGTTACCATGATAAATTAACCATTCTTCTGTCCCATCGGGCGATGTAAAAAAGCCGTGATGGCCCGGGCCATATACACCATTCGCTTTACTGAAAAACGGTTTGTCGTATTTTTTCCATGAACTAACTTCAAGCGGATCTTCACCCACTAACTCAACCACAGCCAATTTATAATCTTCGGTATTACAAAAACTAGATGAATGCGTCAAAAATACACGACCATCGTGTTTGATAATTTCAGGACCTTCGTTAACGTTCAACCCTGATTTTTCCCAGTCATATTCGGGCTTTGTAATAACCGTGCGTTTACCGGTTAAGGTCCAAGGATTTGTCATTTTGGAAATCAAATTAACCTGATCGTCACCATGCCATTCAGACCACATAAAATAGAGTTCATCATTGTGCTCAAAATAACTACCATCAATGTTCCAATGGTCCGGCATCGGCGTGCCGGCATATTTATATGGCCCCATAGGATCAGAACCTTCACTTTCTAATATGTGATTGCGCTGTCCACCAAAGTGATCTTTTACACCAGAGGTAATAATGACATACCAGCGCATGCCTTCTGGGCGTTGTAACGGGTGAAATTCAAAGGCCCAAAAATTACAACAGCGACTTGGATCATCACCCGACCAAATATAGTGTTCTGGTGCGTCTGCCAATCCCGCTATTGTCGGGGATTTACGCATCACCAGTTGTGATGTCCAAGTGGTTGTCGTTAAATAATAGTTACCATTGTAATAATGCATCCAAGGATCAGCACCATTACGAAAGAGTGGATTAGCAAAAGTGTCTTTAGCAATACGGGTATCGACTTGCGCATTACCCGCTTGTTCAGATGTCGCACTACAACTTGCAAGTGCAATTGTTGCGAGCCCAGCCATACAAAGATGTTTTAACGACTTAATTGTCGATTTAACTAAGTTTGATTTCATATTCTTCCTACTCGTGAGATATTCAGCCACTCAGGCCACAAACATTAGTATTACTATACCATGTTTAACATTAATTCAAACTATTTGATGCAATATCATAAAAATTAATTGGCAGATTTATTGGCGTAACGAAACCATTAGAAGCAAAATAACGCTCTTTCCAATCGCTCCTTTTGGTTTCTCCTAAGGTCTTTGGAAATAAGCGTTACTTTTGATATAAAGCTGGTTGAGCTAATTATTCAACAATTTTGCTTTTGAATTCGACAATCTCATGAGCAGGTACAACAGGCCAGCCGTTTGCGTCCCATTGCATTTCAATTATCTTTAATTTAGGTGCGCCATTATCATTGGCATCATATGCGTGAAATACAATATAGTCTTTGCCGTCAAATGTATAAGCACTATTGTGGCCAAGACCATACCAGTTTTTATCGCCCTGAATCACAATGGTGCCGCCACCTTTAGCCATATCAACACCCGCTTGGTCGAGATAAGGACCGATCGCAGATTTTGAACGCCCCACAACCACTTTATAAGTACTTTCTGCACCACGACAACAAAAATCCCAAGAGACAAACTGATAAAAGTATTCACCCTTTTTATAAATAAAAGGCGCTTCAATCGCCCCTGGGTAAGCGTCCGTTGACGGCGTGAAGATTGAACGTTCACGCTTTGCAGTGGCAGCCCATTGCTGAGGTTGCGATAGTTCAACCAAATTATCCGCTAAACGCGCCATTTTAATACCAGACCAAAACGAGCCAAAAGACATCCAAGTGTCACCATTTTCATCTTGAATAATAGCCGGGTCAATGGCGTTCCATAGGTCACGATTCGGCACAGACTGCACAATCATGCCATGATCTTGCCATGCATAATTCGCATTGTTTTTATCCAGCGTAGGCGTGCTGGCAACACCAATAGCCGACGTATTTTTGCCAAACGCTGAAATGGAATAATAGAGATAATAACGCCCCTGATGAAAATAAATATCAGGTGCCCACATATGGCCATCAAATTCAGGCACAGTTTCTTTTGTCCACTTAGGTACGGGATCAAATACAGAGCCTTGCGGTTTCCAATTAACTAAATCGTCCGATTGATAAAATACAATCCCCGGCCCTGTACTAAACAAATAATACTGGTTACCTTCTTTGACCATCACAGGATCATGCACAATCACCTCTTGCGCATTAACCATACTCGCAATAAAAGCCATTGCAGCTATCACCCCAACAATCAGTTTTTGTTTAACATCCACCACTATTTACTCCAAATTACACCTAACAAAATTTTAAATTAACAATAGCACATTTTTATTTTAATGCTATAGTAATACTTTATTGTAATGATTTCTTTAAATTATTAACAAAATAAGTTAGCCATTAACCTAATGAGAAGAGGTCCACGTGAAAACTCATACATATCTATCTAGTGTATTCAAAAAAACCACAGCAGGGTTAATCTTTGCAGCATCTGCAATTTTGGCAGGTTGTGCAGGCCCGGATGATTCATCAAGCGTTGAGATAAAAAATACAGATTATAACAACCCGATTGCCCCCCAACGTGCCGATCCTTGGGTTTATAAAGACACAGATGACACTTATTATTTTATCGCGTCAGTTCCTGAGTTTGACCGCATCATTCTGCGCCAATCAGATACCATCAATGGTATCAAAACAGCTGAAGAAAAAGTTGTCTGGCGCAAGCATGCATCAGGCCCTATGAGCTACCATATCTGGGCGCCTGAACTACACAAAATTGATGGCAAATGGTATATCTACTTTGCCGCAGCCAAAGCAGAAGATATCTGGCATATCAGAATGTACGCCCTGTCTAATGATTCGGCAAATCCAATGGAAGGTGAATGGGTCGAAGAAGGCCAGGTAGACAGTGGTTGGGAAAGTTTTGCACTCGATGCAACAACCTTTACGCACAAGGGCAAACGCTACAAAATTTGGGCACAACAAGATAGAGATGCAAGCTACAATACAGCACTTTGGATGGCTGAAATGACATCGCCAACCAGCATCAAACAACCTGTTATTCAGTTAACAAAACCTGAACTCCCATGGGAAATTATAGGTTACAAAGTGAATGAAGGGCCTGCCGTACTGATTAGAAACGGTAAAGTTTTTGTCACCTACTCGGCCAGCGCAACCGATCACAACTATACAATGGGTTTATTGTGGGCTGATGTTGATGCGGATTTAATGGATCCAGCATCTTGGAGCAAATCACAAGAGCCGGTATTTTCATCCAATCCTGACTTAAAACGCTACGGCCCAGGTCACAATAGTTTTACTGTGGCAGAAGATGGCAAAACAGATTTGATGATTTATCACGCACGTACGTATAAAGAATTAATTGGCAATCCATTAACCGATCCAAATCGTGATGCGCGCGTTCGCGTGATAAAATGGAAAGACAATGGCTTCCCTGACTTTGGCCAAACTTTAGCTGACTAAAAATCAGTAAAAACCGATATTACATACAAACCGAGCTTCAATGGCTCGGTTTTTTGTTAGCAAAATAAACTGATTGATTTAATAAAACAGTAATTTCGTTTAGGATATGGGCAAATACTACCAAGTAGCGCTGGATATTTATGCGTTTACACGGTAAAACTATGATATTAATAAAGTATTAAAGCTACGGGAAGGAAGTGTCGTGTTAGACAGCAAACGAAGAGTAACAAAAAGAAGTCTTTATGGCCAAGTTGCTAATGCCTTAGGCGAAAGAATTGTCAGTGGTGTCTACCCTGAAGGTTCTGTATTGCCGCAAGAAGCAATCATCATGAACGAGTTCGAAATTTCACGTACCGCACTTAGAGAAGCTTTTAAAGTATTATCCGCTAAAGGGCTTATCGAATCACGCCCGAAAACCGGTACACGCGTCAATCCGAAAAAATATTGGAATATGCTCGACCCAGATATTTTAAACTGGAGTTTTGATACCTCATCTGGCAAAGAGTTATTAGAAGATTTATTCCAGATCCGCCAAGCAATCGAACCCAAAGCCGCCTACCTAGCAGCAGCCAATCGCACTGAAGCGCAATTAGCCGCAATTGAAACGGCGTATAATAAAATGGAAGCGGCAACTTATGGTACAGAAGAAACTTTTTATTCAGACCTAGAGTTTCATCAAGCCATTTTAGATGCCTCTGGCAATGCTTTTATGGAATCATTTGGTATTATGATAGAAGCAGCCTTAATAAAATCATTCAGTGTAACAACGAGTCGTGGTGAAGAGTACTGGTTGGCTTCATTACCCATGCATAAAGCGGTCTATTTAGGTATTCGTGACGCAAACCCAGAACGCGCTCGATTTGAAATGTCTTCTTTATTAAATGTAACCGATGAAGGTGCTAAGCAAGCATTGTAATCAAAATAAATCCTCTACACGATAAGCTGCATTAACAAGCAAAATCAGGGCTGGTATAGAAAGGATCAGCTCTTTTTATTTTTAACCTCATCATCTTTCATCTACCGCTTTGTTAAAGCCCTATTGAAAACGTATTATTTAACAGCGACACGCATACTTAGCGTTTTCTGCATGTCTATATTTGCTATTTTAACTTGCTTAAACTGCCGATCGGTTACCCGATAATGACGCATGATACAACCAACTAAAATATGAAACACGCCCGGTATAATAGTAAATGCAAATGCTATTCCCTGCATCGTATACACACTCGCGTTTTGCTGAGGCACGTAATCGAGTATCACCAGTAAAATGCCAACAATAATACCTGAGAGACCAATTGAAATTTTCTGACAGAATGAAACCGCACAAAAAGCCATGCCGGGCACTCTTACACCATCTTTTTCTTCGCCATAATCAACCGCATCTGCTATTGCAGACCAGAATACAGGCGCATGTAGGTCAACTACAAAACTGAGAATAAAAAATAATATAAAGGCCAAAATAATACTATCTGGCGCGATCAAAAAGTACATCAAAACACTAAATGCACCCGCTATAATTTGGCTTCGATAAAACAGCTTAATCTTACATATACGTTTCGTCAGCCAAGTTGACGCTATCATCGCCAAAATAGAGCCGGTTACATTAACGCCTAAAAACCAAGACTGTAACTTTGCACCGCCACCTAAATAATACTCAGCATAGTACATTGCCATCGCGCCGCGCACCATAAAACCAATGGTACTCAACAAACAACTTAAACATAACAACATAAGTAATTTATTATTCAGCACATAATGGATTTGTTTTTTAAAGCCTAGTTTAACGTTGGGATAGACAATACGCTCACGTACGTTCGCAAAACAAAATATCAACAATATAATGGCTAACAATGACATCATGCCCATTGCGGCCTGAAACCCCAGTTGCGTATTGCCTTGCCAAATGTCGGAAGTTGCTAACACAGGCACAATAATCGTCACACCAAACGCCGCTAGTTTTGCCATGAATAACCGATATCCGCTGGCAGATAAGCGTTGCTCTTTATCTGTTGTCATGACAGATAAGACTGAGATATACGGGATCGTGACGGCCGTAAACATCAAAGTGACAAAAATATAGCTAACGTACGCCCACACCAACTTGCCAGCGTAATCTAAATCGGGCGTGCTGAAAGTTAAAAAGATCGATAAACCAAATGGCACTGAAAGGGCTAAAAAGTAATGACGATAGCGACCCCAACGGGTTGTATAATTATCGGTAATATAGCCCATAATGGGAGTCAGCAAAGAATCAACAATGCGCACGATGGCAAACATAATGCCCATATCTTGTGGCTTTAAACCGTATACGTCGGTATAGAAATAAGTGATGAGTAACATCATAGATGAATAAGCCACGTTAACGGCCATATCACCGGCCCCGTAGCCGAATTTTTCAAGACGCTTTAAACGCGCTTTACTAAATGATGTTGGTGAATACATAAAAATACCTAATCAATACAATAGAGGGCATAACATAACAACCTCCATATGATTATATAGTATTATTGTATAAAGTTCACGGTGATTTTTTACTCAATAATCCTAACACCATAAATACCACCGGCGACTGAACCTTCATCGGCCACGAATTTCAGTTCAAAAGTATCTTGATATAAATCTTTCACCGATTGCGGGATCTCATAATCGACATGGAAGAATTCATTGCCCTGTTGACCGGTTAAATCAACATCTGCAATTTTTTGTCCCGCAATCCAAATGGAAAAATGACGTCCCGCATCTAATCCAAAATAAGTTACGCGCAGATAGTTTGCTTTTTTGTTTTGATCTTTCATTTGATAACTAAACCAAGCTTGGCTGTGACGCCAATGTCTGCGCATATGCACACCCGCTTCGGTTCGCTCACCGGCAAAAAAATGATCGGCTTCAGGTTGTTGTTCGCCCGGCGCGACTTTATCTATGGTGATAGCTTCAAGTTTGGCTTTTTCAGCCGCGACTTGCTCACCCTTTTGTAAAAAGCTTTGCAAATCATCTTTTGTAGCCTGCGGCCAATAAATTTGATAGCGACTATCATGCAAACGGAAAAACGGGATTAAAGTTAAGTTTTCATTGTTCGGGTTATAAACAGCTGTATTTGCTCGATAAGTCAATGACTGCCCCGCAACAGGTTGTAATTGTGCGATAAAAGATTCAGGCTCACCAACCATCACTGGGGTGGCTTCTGGCGGACATATAGGGGCATTAGCAATGTGCCCCATTCGGCTATCATCACCGACAAAATTCAGTTTTTCTTGTGGAAACGGGTTAACTTGAGCGGCCAATACAATAGGGCCTTTTAAAACTGCATAATAATTTTGTTTATCAGGTATTTGTTCCAACTCTAGTTTACTAGGTAGGCTCAATGTAACTTGGTCGCCCGCTTGCCAAGTTCGCTGTATAGCTAGATAACCATTGTCGATATTAAGCGCTTTAACTATTTTCCCATTAATAGTTACTATTAAAACGTCGCGATTTAACCAACTGGGTATACGCAGATTAAAAATAAAATCAGCTGATCTTTTCCCTGCCGCTTTAAACTTAAACGTCGTTTCAGCGATATCCGGAAAAAGCGTCGTTTGCTCTAATTTCAAACCGGCTTGCTGATAATCCAGCTCTGATGCAATAAACAAATTCACAAATAATTGACTTTCAGCTTGTGCATAAATTAACTCACCATATTTACTGTGATTTTCTATGCCGGAGCCGACACAGCACCACATTGCTTCATCGTGTTTAGAATAGACTCGATAGTGACTTGGACGCATCGGTGTAAAATAGACTAAACCACCATGCTCTGGGTGTTGTGACGCTAAAATATGGTTGTATAAAGCACGTTCGTAATAATCAATATACTCAGCGGATGGATGGTTTAAAA
Source organism: Catenovulum sediminis (assembly GCF_007289895.1). Taxonomy (GTDB): domain Bacteria; phylum Pseudomonadota; class Gammaproteobacteria; order Enterobacterales; family Alteromonadaceae; genus Catenovulum; species Catenovulum sediminis. The sequence goes on from NZ_CP041660.1 coordinate 814,553, forward strand.
ACAACATTTTGCTAAGCTTAAGCATATTGTATGTGTTGCAAGTTTCAGGACCTTCAACATCATCCAACATAGAAGAAAAATCATCTGCTGCGTGAAAGTGCTCACGCACACTATTTCCGCCAATCACAACTGTGCGTTTTTGTGTAACGGTACGCCAAAAATACTCAGCCGCGTCAGTCCAGTTATTGTTACCCGCCACTTCAGCAACACGCTTAAAACCAATAACTTTAGGAATTTGTGTATTGGCATGTAAGCCATTTAACTTATCTTGTTTTTGTAACAGAGGATTTAAAATCGATTTTTGCGAGAATAACTCGGCAAGCTTAAGATACTTTTTGTTGCCTGTTATCGCAGCCAAATCGGCAAAAACTTCGTTCATTCCACCATGTTCAGTTATCAACATCTGCTGAATCTGAGCTTCCGTTAAATTGGCAACTAAACGATCCGCCCAATCAGCAAGTTCAATCAGCATAGTCAGTGCAACCTGATAACCGCCAATTTGGTAGGCATCACGCAGACCCGCATAAATTTTGTGTAGGTTGTACCAGGGAACCCACAATTTATTCATTGAAAATAAATCAGCTTCAATATTGCCACTAGCAACTTCTCTCCAAACAGACTGACCCGCTGGAATGCCCGCTAAATAACCATCTCCATTTGCTAATTGTGCTTTGCGCAACTCAGTCAACATATATGAAAGCCTTTGTTTTAACCTTTCATCACCCGATGCAGCAAACGCTAAGCTTAATGCTGTTAAATAGTGACCTCCAATATGTCCATCTAAACCGGTATTTTCCCAATTTTCATACGATTCAGATTTGATAGGCAAACCCGCTTCTCGCAAATAAGGTGCTAATAATCTATCTACTTCCATTCGCAATAGATAATCAATATTGGTCTGCTGGGCATGTAAAAAAGGACCATCCGTTAACTTTACCGCTGGCAATGGAAAAGGCTGAAGCTGCACGGTCGTTTTATCTGCTTGAACAGCGGTAGACCATAAAACGATGCACAATACAATAATACGCGTCATAACAAGGTTGCTCATAAGGTATTCAATAATGATAAATGTCAAAAAGTAACAACAAAAAAGCCACTATTATGTGGCTTAATCGTGGCTTAATTTTTTAGCGTCTGTGAGGGGCAACCGAAAATAGGCATTCCATCTTCACCCCATTCGATATACTTAACAAAGGTATGGCGATCTGGATTCCACAAAGGATCACCTTCTATTTTGGTATAGTTTCTGGCGTGAAATACCAATACATCCCTGCTGTTATCTTCAGACACAGTGAAACTATTGTGACCGGGGCCGAACATTTTACTTTTTGCATTTGTCTGAAATATTGGCTTATCTATTTTTGTCCAACTGGCAGGATCTAAAAGATCGGCTTGTTCGTCCGCATAAATTAGACCAATACAGTAATTTTCATCCGTTGCACTGCCCGAATAACTAATAAATACTTTTCTATTTTTCTTAATCACCGCCGGGCCTTCGTTAACCCAAAAGCCGCGCGTTTCCCATTCTAACTCTGGTATCGTCAAACGTTTAGGCGCTCCAGCGAGCAGAGTAGGCGTCTCCATGGGTGCAATATAAATATTCGAATGACCTTTTATTCCGACTTCTTTTTGCGCCCATACATAATATAGTATACCTTTATGGCAAAATGTTGTGGCATCCAAACAGAAAGTGTCCATACCCGTCTCTATTTTTCCACAGAATGACCATTCACCTTGTAATGGATTAGCATGTTCATTTTTAATAGCGTACATCCGATGCTGAAACATGCCATCTTTTAGTTCGCGTGTTGGTGCTGCCGCAAAATACACGTACCACGCATCATGATTAAAATGAATCTCGGGCGCCCAAATTAACTCGCTATATGCGCCAGAATCCGGTTTCCGCCAAGCAGTTACTTTTTCTGCATCGGCCAGCCCTGCAATCGTTTTTGCACGACGTAATTCAATTTGATCGTACTCAGGTACAGAAGCCGTAAAATAGTAATAACCATCTATGTGTTTATAGATAAAAGGGTCGGCTCGCTGTTCAATTAAAGGTTTATTATCAGTCACAAAATTCTCCGCGGTTACTACTTTTGTGAAGCTAAAGGAATGCATACGTCTTTGTTACTCGCAACATTATTATTTTGCTGTTCGGCTTCAGTCGTATGAATATTTACATTTAAAGTTAATTTAAAATCGTTATAAAACTGGTCGTTGATAATGTATTTTTTCATCAATAAACCAACGACTACATGAAAAAATCCGGCGACGATACATAGCGCCAACGATAAGCCAAATAAGGCTTCTTCGCTTTGTGCTTGATTTGGTACATAATCAAATACCGTTAAAATCCATCCAACCATAGCGCCCGCTAAACCCATGCCGGCTTTTTGCGCAAAAGAAATCCCGCCATAGGCTAACCCGGAAACACGCTTTTTGTTTTTGTACTCACCATAATCGACAGACTCAGATAACGCAGACCAAAAAACAGGGGCATGCAAATCAACGGCAAAAGACAGAATAAAATACAAAACCAGCGCCAGCATCATGTCGCCCGGTTGTACCAAAAAGAACAACAACAAACTGAATACACCAACCGACAGCTGGCTAAACTTAAACAATTTAACTTTACAATAAGTTTTAGTGATCCAAGTCGAGGCAACCATAGCTAAAATGGCTGCTAAAACCCCAACTGACATAAATAAACTTTGAAATTGCGCATCGCCACCTAAGTAATATTTAGCGTAATAAATCGCGATAGAGCCACGTACAACATAACCAATAGTGACGAAAAAGCAGACTCCACACAAAATCAGCCATTGGTCATTTTTAAGCAGCAACTTAAACTGCTCGAACAGTGGTTTTTTATCAACAATATGCTCAATTCTCTCAGTCGTTGTGAAAAAACAAAATAGAAAAAGCAAAACACCAAGTACCGCCATAATGCCCATTGCAGCTTGATAGCCCGCTGCAATATTGCCTTGAAAAATATCGGCATCGGCCACTAAAGGAACGATGATAGTCACTAAAAATGCCGCGATTTTGGCGAAAAACAGACGATAGCCATTTGCAGATAACCGCTCTTTTGGATTATCCGTCAATACACCAATCAAAGAAATATATGGAATGGTGACACTGGTAAACATGATAGTTACGAAGATGTAGGTAGCATATGCCCATACCAGTTTCATGTTGTAATCTAAATCGGGCGTACTAAAAGTTAAGAATACCGAAATGCCAAAGGGTACAGATAAAAACAGAAAATAAGGCCGGTAGCGCCCCCAACGACTATTGTATTTGTCTGTTATCAAGCCCATCAAAGGATCGGTGAATGCGTCAATTAAACGCACTACAAGCAACATTACCCCTAAGTCAGCTGGCTTTAAACCAAATATATCTGTGTAAAAAAAGCTGATAATGAGCATCATCGCAGATATCACTACGTTGACAGCCATATCGCCTGCGCCAAAGCCCACTTTTTCCAGGGTTGACAACTTACCTGCTTGCATCCGTTATACCTCTTAATTAAATAGCCATGCGGCGCAATTCACCAGTTTAGGCCGGTTAACGCAACACTATTAGTATTACTATATCACATGTTAATTAGATGTATCTCTATTGTCAATCTAGCCAATTAAAATAGTTTAATTCAACTCAACTCAACTACAAAACCCATTAATTTACAAAACAGGTTGACAAGCTTTGCATTTTGGTAAATATTTTGTGTAGTATTGTATTACTTTTACAACAGGAAATTATAATTATGAAACGCCTAGTTAAATCATTAGCGGCTGCATCCATGCTTCTAACAGCAGGCAGTACTATTGCTAAAAATCCAATTATTGACAATGTTTTCACAGCCGACCCAGCTGCAATGGTCTACAACGACACAGTTTTTTTGTACACAGGCCACGATGAATCACCGAGTAACAATGTTTTTTTCCAGATGCATGACTGGCTGTTATTCACCTCTAAAGATATGGTGAACTGGCAGCAACATGGCCCTATCATGAAAGCAACCGATTTTAAATGGGCTAAAGGTTCTGCTTGGGCTGCCCATATGGTTGAACGAAATGGTAAATTTTATTTTTATACAACGGTACGCCATAAAGAAGATAAGCCGGGTTTTGCCGTGGGTGTAGCGGTAGCAGATACCCCTTACGGACCATTTAAAGATGCACGCGGCAGCGCGTTAATCACCGATGATATGACCAAACACACACCAAACGACTGGGATGATATTGATCCGGCAATTCATATTGAAGAGAACGGCGATGTTTATATGTTTTTTGGCAACTTAATGCCTAAATATGTCAAGTTAAAGGACAATATGATAGAGCTTGATGGGGAAATTAAAACCATTGACCTACCTAACTTTACCGAAGCGCTTTGGGTACATAAAAAAGACGATAACTATTATGTTTCATACGCTTGTGAATTCCCGGAAAAGATTTGTTATGCGATGAGCAAAAGCATTCATGGTCCTTGGGAGTTTAAAGGGGTTTTAAACGAACTGGCCGGTAACAGTGAAACTAACCACCAATCTGTGATTGAATTTAAAGGGCAAAGTTACTTCTTCTACCACACCGGTGGCTTGCCACCAAAAGATGGTCAGGAAAGTGGCGGTCGCTTCCGCCGTTCTGTTGCGGTAGAGCCAATGTACTACAACGAAGATGGTTCTATTAAACGCATCCAAATGACCACAGAAGGCATCACTCAGCCTGTAAAATAGGCGTTTAATTAATATCTTCAGAACAAGCTATGAGTTTAGTAGCTTGTTCTTTGATTATCCCGCCGATCTATAGTAGCTTTGTGATATTGCGCACTCGTAATCAACCCGCCCCTTACTTTGTCATCTTACCGTCAAAAGAGATTCATCGATAACACAATCCCAAATTTAAGATTGATCAACTATACTGTATCTTAACTGCAAACCTAGCGACCTTTAACGCCACCTGGCGTACAGCAACCAAGCGCAAATTTAATGAGCGAATAAGGTTCAAGGAATGAAACGTAAACAAACATACAGAGCTTCGAATCAAACTCGATATCAGGGTGATAATCTTGCAGCTGCGCAGGCGGTTTTAGCACAATTATATCCCAAGCAAACGATAACCTGGATTTATGATAACAAAGCGCCATTTAAGTATCTGATTCATACCTGTCAGGCAAATGCCCTCAACATAAGTTATTTGGAATTTACACACAATTTTCACTACCGCACTCAAGTTGATGACCAATGTACGCTGCTGATTATTCATTTGTCTGGCGATAGTACATTTACAACTGAATTAACTCAGTTCCAGGGAAATGCGCAACAACCTATTATTTTAAACGAGCATACTCATGCTCAAGTAACCTGCAGTTCAAATTGCAAAAAACTAGAGATATGCATCCCAAATTCATTATTTTATTATCATGTCTATCAATGGTTGGAAAAGGAAAAATTCCCAGATTTATATTTTTCTCCAACGCCTAATTTGCAAAATAAACTAACCGCCTTAACCACTCGTAAGTTTATTGCCAGCCTTAATTTTTTAAAGCTTAATAATCGTCGTGCAAATACCCCTATTGCTGAGCTAGATTTGGAAAATACTTTTATCAACGACATGCTGATGAATTATCCAAACAATCTGTATAATCTGCTGCATAAGCCGCAACATACAACTGAATTAAAAAGAATACTGTTAGTTGAAGAATTTATCCGAAAAAATACCAATAGAAAAATTGAAATGGCACAGCTCGCTGAGATTGCCAGTTGCAGTGTGTCTTCACTGAGCCGAGCATTTAAAAAATATCGCCCATATACGCCCTTTGAATTTTTGACACATTGCAGACTCGAACAAGCATACACTTATTTATCAGATACACGAGAATCTTCAACTGTTAGTGAAGTTGCTTTAGCCTGCGGATTCACTCACCTAGGCCGCTTTGCAAAAATATTTAAACATACATTTGGCACCGCACCATCGGAAATCCTAAAAAGCGCTCACCTCGACAGTGAAACTTAACAGGTTAACCTGCATACAGCTCAATGACATTCATACTGCCGGTGACAGGTTCTTCGACATATTTAGATTCGGCATATTGCTCTTTAATATCAAGAATATCAGGTAACACCTCTCGAAAGATATTAATCAAATGAGGATCAAAATGCGTACCGCTACCTTGGTAAATTTGTTGGACCGAATCCTCTATGCTCCACTCTTTTTTATAAGGCCGCTCAGAGGTTAGAGCATCAAACACATCTGCAATAGCGACGATTCGACCAGGAAGTGGTATCTCTTCTCCTTTTAAACCATATGGATAACCTGAGCCATCCCACTTTTCATGATGAGTAAACGCAATAATTTGAGCTGTTTTTAAAAGTTCTGATTGATGATTGCCAATTATTTGCCCACCAATTTCTGAGTGTGTTTTCATGATTTCCCATTCCTGCTCATTCAGTGGTCCGGGTTTCATTAAGATATGGTCTGGTATGCCGATTTTTCCAACATCATGCATAGGAGATGCATGAAACAACAGATCAGCCCATCCTTCACCATAACCGACAGCTTCGGCAATCAAACGGGTATAGTGACTCATTCTTACAACATGCAAGCCGGTTTCATTATCTTTAAACTCTGCAGCTCGGCCTAAACGTTGAATTATTTCCAGCCGAGTATCATTTAATTCTTGCGTGCGAAGCCTTACTTTACCTTCTAACATCCGGTTTTGATCATAAAGCTCCAACTGTGTTTTTACCCTAGCCAATACAACTGCAGGCTGCACTGGCTTTACAATATAATCGACCGCGCCAAAGCGAAAGCCCTTAGTCACATCATCAATCTGTTCTTTAGCGGTAACAAAAATCACCGGTATTTTACGGGTTGCTGGATTAGATTTCAGGCGAAAGCAAACCTCGTAACCGTCCATCTCTGGCATCATGATATCTAACAAAATCATATCGGGTTGTTTATATGAGTTAGCTATTTTTAACGCCCGCTCACCCGATAAAGCTGCTTTTACTTTGTAGTCTGCTCTAAGTATCCCACTGAGTACATCCAAATTTTCCGGCGAGTCGTCTACTACCAGTACAACAGGTTTTTCATCATGGTCTTCTTGCATGACTAACTCCTTCACAAAACTAGATAGAGTGCAATCTGAGAAAGTATGTTGGCATCTCTAGCTTATAGAGATTACTTAACTTTGACTTACTCAAACCGCTCATTGCGATACTGTTTATCGTCTTCAGTTCGCACATTTGATAATTACAGTATCAGAGTAAACATGCAGATTAACTATCCATATCATTGCAAGTTCAGTAATCTGCTAGCTTTGCTCATGCTTAAATTAAAAACACAAAAATTAAGAGTTTTTAGAAGCATTTAATAATGTCTCGAGTGCTGCCAGTGCGCCGTCAAAATCATAGTTTTCAACACGTTTTTGTACAACAAGTAGATGCGCTCTTAATGGCGAATGACCTATCGCATCAATGAGACGATAAACACACTCGGCGACATCAGTATCATCTTCTTGTAATAATGATTTAATTTCGTCCAGCTTTGATATCCAAGGTGAAATATGCTCATCAAAACTAATACTTGCCCCATCTATTAACGATTCAGATTGGGGGATATCATCCTGCAGATTCGATTCTATTTCACCAATAACTGCATCTAACTCAAGGTGGCACTTTTCTAAATAAAGCCGTTTTTGCGCTCTATTGTTTTTTAGGCTTTCTTCTAACTGGGCTGCTCTCTTTGACAATTCGAGTGCACCCAATGTTGCTGCTACCCCCTTTAAAGTATGCGCATACCGTAGGGCAGAATCATGGTCTTTTTCACTCAAGGCATTTTCGATACGAACGCCTATATTTTTGTTGTTCGTAGCAAACTTAAGCAACAGTTTTTTATAACTTTGTATATTACCAGCGATATTTTTAACCCCTGCTACCGTATCAATATGTTTTAGGGTTGGAAAAAATTGCTTTACTTGTGACACAGCACCACTTTTAAATTGTTTATTTGGCGCTTTTGCGCTGGTTGGTGGGCCTGCTATCCAACGTTTGAGGGTTGCAAATAACACATTCGGATCTATTGGTTTAGCAACATGATCATTCATACCGGATTGAATGCAGTGTTCTTTATCACTAGTCAAGACACTGGCTGTCATCGCGATTATGGGTAAGTTATTAAAGTTATTGTTTTTACGTATTTCTTTTGTCGCTTGATGGCCATCCATTATCGGCATCTGAATATCCATTAAAACTGCATCATAAGTTTGTCCAGACAAAACTTTATCGACCGCAATTTGACCATTCTCTGCGATATCAACCGATATTTTAGCCTGCGCTAATAAATCTTTAGCGACCAACTGATTAATTTCATTATCTTCAACCAGTAGTATACTCTTGCCGGACAGCTGTTCGAAAAACGAAAGATTGATTTTTCCTTTTGTTGTAGTCGTTTGATTGTTTAATGAAGATTTATCAATCGCCTGTACGCAGGCTTTTTTCAAGGAATCTAGTACCACCGGCTTACTTAAAAAACCATCGCAGTATGACTCTTCTCGCGAGTCCGTAATTAAACCAGCTTCAAACGCAGTCACCATAATGATGATTGGCTGTACAGATAGCTCATCGTTTGCTTTAATCAACTGTGCTGTTTCAATGCCATTTAACTCCGGCATTAGCCAATCCATTAACACAAAATCAAACGATTTTCCCTGCCGGTCATATTCTTGTATTAAGCGAATTGCCGTTTGTCCACTATCGGCTGTTACCGCATTCATTTGTAATTTTTTTACCAGCTCTTGCAAAATTTTTAATGAAGTTTCACTGTCATCTACCAATAAAACTTGTTTATTCTGCAGTCGTTCGACATTACTTTCGTGTTTAGTAGACACTTGACTCGCCTCCATGCCAACTTCAAGAAAACAGCTAAAATAAAATGTACTGCCTATACCTTTTTCACTTTCAACCCCTATTTGCCCGCCCATCATCTCGGTTAATCTTTTGCAAATCGTTAAACCTAATCCAGTCCCCCCGAAATTTCGTGTAGTTGAGCTGTCAGCCTGACTAAATGGTTTAAACAACCGCTTGGTTGCTTCTTTGCTCAAACCTATGCCACTGTCTTTGACTGAAAATTGCAACTCGACGCCTTGTTCATGCTGCCGTAATAACTTTATTTCAACCAACACCTCTCCCTGCTGCGTAAATTTAATCGCATTATTAACCAAGTTAATGAGTATTTGCCCCAGTCTAAGCGAATCTCCAACTAATACCCTAGGTATTTCCGGGTGTACGTGAAACAAAATTTCCAATTGTTTCTCATTAGCTTTTGGCATGACAATACAGGACAAATTATCTAAAACATCTTGTAATTCAAATGGCACTGACTCTAAATCCATTCTGCCTGCTTCAATTTTAGAAAAGTCTAAAATGTCGTTTAGCAAACCAAGCAATGAATTGGCAGCCCCATGTAATTTCAATAAATAATCTTGTTGCCTGGCGGTGAGTTCTGTTTGCAGTATTAAGTGACTCAAACCAATGATTGCATTCATTGGGGTTCGAATTTCATGGCTCATATTTGCTAAAAATTCTGATTTAGCACGAGTGGCCGATTCAGCTTCGGAAAATGCATTTTTTAGCTCAGCCATTAGCTCTTCCCGACTTTTTACCGCAAGCATCGATTTCACGTTAGTTACTTGTGCTAAAGAGGGTTTAACAAAAGATTCTGGCAGATATTTAAATACTTCTATTAGATAGCGGCCATCCTGTTCTTTTATAAAGCTCAATTGATCTAGCGCATGCGCAAAACATCTGATTTGATGTGCCGCAGTTACGCCTGAGTATTGAAAAAACAAACCATATTGACGTGCTTGCGTTTTTATCCCAATGCGTATCTGGCTAGACGGTGAGAAATGCTTAGTTTGATTAAAAATTTCTGATGCAATAGTCGCCAACCGCGTTGCTTCAATAGAGCTGAAATTAAGCAGCTCTGCTAGGGATTTAATTTTATAGCGGCAATGAACCAATGCACTATCGTCGAATACGGTTAAGGTTCCTAGTTCCAACATAAAACCTACCTCAATTCAGGCTCGATTAATATTAACTGAATGTCATCACAACACAGCATGCATCATCATCATTCTTTGCAAAGCGATTGATTATTTGTAACGCCATTTTATTGGATTCTATGCGACCCATGTTACGACAATCCACCTCAGTTAAACGCATAGATATACCGTCTGTATGCAATACCAAACTATCCCCCTCTTCAAGCGCCACTGTATTTAGTTTAGGTGTACGAATACTATAACCCAATACGCCATCCTGAGTGGGTAAGTATTTAGCTGAGTCCCCCACATGCCTGATAAAAATATTGCCAATCGCAACGTACTTGAAATGCCGCTCAAGTAAACTCAGTTTACCGATAATAGCAACACCTCCACGTGTTCCTAAAAATTGGGAATGCAGGTCAGACATTAATTTGGGAAGGTCTGATGCTTGATGTGTTTGCAAATAACGAACCATTTTACATGCTATCTGATGTGCCCTCATGCCATGTCCCGCACCATCTACCAATATAACAAGCAGGTGATTGCGATGTGATTCAACCACAGCGATATCTCCATTCACATCAGATAGCGCTTTGTCAGCAATAGGATACCTAACCATCATCCTTAACCTCCTGTAACCATTTAATTATGGTGATTCTAGTGCCTTTATTCAGTTCACTTATTAGCTCAAATTCATCCATTGCACGTTTGACACCCGGCAACCCTACCCCCATTGTACCGCCCGTGCTGTAGTGCTCTGTCATGGCTTTCGTAATGTCAGGGATACCGGGTCCACTATCTTCAGCAATAATTTTTATGCCATTTTTTTCTGCATTCAGTAATGGCAAAATTTCAATGCGACCTTGCTTAGCATATACCAATATGTTTCGGCTCAATTCGCTGGTCGCAGTGGCATTTAAGTATTGATGCGTGACCGAAAACCCCATTTCAGCAGATACTCTTCTAGCAGTCATGGCTGCATACATGACATCAATGTCACTAACAATATCAATCGTGCAGCTTTGCACTGTCATTTATTCACCAGCATTTCAAGCGCCGATTCGAGTTGCAGTGCAAAGTTGACATTTTCAGTGTTGACGTCCAATTCAATAATTGCAACGACAACAGCCGGACTCAAACCCGCAAAAACACAAGCGTAACCTTGTGTCTGGATCATTTTCGCAGTTTGGTAGAATACTTGCCACAATGCACTGTCTACAATACACACACCAGACAAGTCGATAATGGCGCCCACTGGCTTCTTTATTGCAACTTCTTGCAATAACAAACGTTGAATATGCAGTGCATTTTTTATCGACAATTCCTGATTAATTGGCACAACCAAACAATCACGCGTGATATAGGTCGTCGGTTCAAAAAACTCGGTTGATGCATTCATCACTTTGAACTTTGGCCAATTTCCATGCCCATACTCACCAATGCGGCATTCATACCTTCTTTTAAGCTCGGTTGCGTCACGATATCACCTAGCTCTATGCCTAAATTAACTAATGCTTGTGAAATTGCTGGTGAAATGCCGGTAATAATGCAAGTGCATCCCATTAATTTAGCGGCTTTAGCCACTTTAATTAGATGGTTTGCAACCGCGCTGTCTACTGCGGGAACACCTTGTATGTCCAAAATCATAATCTTGGCCTGAAATTCCATGATGTTTTGCAGTGAAATTTCCATAATCAATTGAACTCTGCGAGAGTCCACCACACCGATAATAGGTAACAACAACATCTTATCCCATATTTTCATAACCGGTGTAGACAGCTCCATCAACATGGCTTCCTGCTTTGCCCTTTCGAGTTCGAGTCGTTTTTTATCGCTGACATCCACTGCTATCTTAAACACCTTAATAACCTGTCCGTTTTCATCAAATACGGGGTTATAGGTAGCCTGCAAATAAACAGCCATGCCATTTTTACTTATTCTTTTATATTCACCCGACCTGAATTGACCTTGATTCAATTCATGCCAAAAAGCTTTGTATTCTTCACTGGCAGCGTATTCAGGTTCACAAAGTACCCGGTGGTGTTTGCCTTTTAATTCTTCAAGGCTATAACCCACAATATTGAGGAAGTTTAGGTTTGCATCATCAATGGTGCCATCCATATTAAATTCGACAATACCCATAGATTTATCAATTGCGGCTATAATCGCTTTGTTTTTTAATTCATGCCCAAGTGCCATACTGAATTTCCCTTTTTTGACGAGCCTATCATTTGCTTTGATTGGCAAATGATAGGTTGTTACCAATTGCCTAGATTAGATAGCTGTCTAAATTAAAAACTGTCTAATTTAATCGCTGTCAGCTTTTAAAGTAGTCGCTGAGAAAAAATATGTCCATACTAGTCGGCGGATATATTGCGACGAAAATCTTGCAAAACATCGCAAACGATAAACAGACAAAAAGTTAAAGATAAAGCGGCGCACTGCTAACAGACGAGTGGTAAAAAACAAAGGTAAATAAATAAGGGGCATTAAACTGACGGCAGGCGTTACCCGCAAAATAACAAAGCGAATATCAAAGAGCACTGCTTTAGGGCGTGTTGATCTTTGTTTAATAAATAGGCGGCATAACGACTAAGGTATAATGGTTTCGCCAAAAAACAAAACACCAATGAGCCGTTATGCCTAGAACTATGTTAACAGATAAAGCTTGGTTAAAGCTAAAATTACTGATGGAAGAAACAGGTCGAGTTTATAATAAATTTGAACATCGAAATACATTGGAAGGCATTCTCTACCGAATGCGCACAGGTATTCCTTGGCGCGATTTACCATCTGACTTTGGCGATTGGAGTACAGTTTATAGGCGCTTTAATTTATGGTCTAAGAAAGGGATATTAGATAATATATTCAAAGTGTTAGCTTATATTACAGACTCTGAGTGGTTATTTATTGATGGCACTATTGTGAGAGCGCATCAGCATAGTAGCGGTGCACAAAGTCAGAACGATGAGTCAATTGGAAAAAGTCGTGGTGGTTTGTCTACCAAAATCCATTTAGCTGTAGATAGCTATGGATATCCAGTCCATTTTGAACTGACAGGTGGGCAGCGAAATGATTTTATTATGGCCGAAGCCCTAATTAGGAACTCACCGAAAAGCGATTATGTGGTTGCAGATAAAGGTTATGACAGCCAATCCATTAGGGATTTTGTAACAGAGCAAGCTAATAGCAAAGCAGTGATACCAAGACGTAAAGACAATACAAAGAAAAACAAAGATATGGATTGGTGCTTGTACAAATATCGCCATCTAGTTGAAAATGCTTTTGCTAGAATTAAACATTTTAGAGCAATTTCAACAAAATACGATAAATTAGAAAGAAATTATGCTTCAATGGTGTCATTGGCATTCGCTATAATGTGGTTACCGATGCATTACTAATGTATAAAAAACACACAAAGATCAACAGGCCCTAGAGCGTGTTGCGCTTGCACATACACGCTCTCATTATCAAAACTAAAAACTAACTATATCTGAACCAAGTGGTTTTCATTTCGGCATATTGCTGCAAAGACCAAATCGACTTGTCTTTGCCCAGACCAGACTGCTTCATGCCACCAAATGGTACGGTTGCATCATCTTCACCATAGGCATTAACGTGCACGGTACCGGCTCTAAGTTGCGATGCCACTTGGTGCGCAGTATTAAAATCATCAGTCCAAACAGCTGCGGCTAAACCATATTTAGTTTGGTTTGCAACTTGCACAGCCTCAGCTGTGTCTTTTACCCGGATAACGGATACCACAGGACCAAATATTTCTTCCTGTGCAATCGGCATATCATTTCGCACCCCGGTTAAAATAGTAGGCTGGTAAAACGCGCCATTTTTGACGGGCTCAACCGCTTTACCTCCGGCAAATACCTCCGCTCCACTCTGCACCGCCATTTCAACATAATTGACGACTTTGTCCAATTGTTGATGGCTGACCATAGCCCCCACGCGCGTATCAGTTAACAGAGGATTGGCAGGTTGGTATTGATTGATTTGCTGTTTTAATAACGCCAAAAACTCAGCTTCACATTCGGCTTGAATAATCAGTCGCGAGGCCGCAGAACAAATCTGACCTTGGTTAAAATAGACGTGTCGCGCCATCGATTGTGCAGCATACTCTAATTGTTTTGAGCTGTTTAACACAATAAATGGACTTTTTCCGCCGCATTCCAGCGCAACTTTTTTTAAATTAGACTGTGCAGCATATTGCATTATTAATTTACCCACTTCGGTTGAGCCGGTAAAAAATATGCCATCGACATCCATATGCGAAGCAAGTGCCTGCCCTGTTCGGCCATCGCCGGTGACCACGTTAAAAACGCCAGGTGGAATACCGGCTTCAAGTGCCAGCTCTGCGACTTTAATTGCAGAATAGGTCGATTGTTCGGCGGGTTTTAACACCACAGAGTTACCCATTGCTAATGCCGGTGCAATTTTCCAAGCCAGCATAATCATAGGATAGTTCCAAGGAATAATCGCGCCAACAACGCCGAGTGGCTCACTGGTGATTGTTCCTAATGCACCATCTCGTGCGGGCGCGCAGTGGTCATATACTTTATCCAAAGCTTCAGCAAACCAGCGAATACTGGCCGCTCCGGTTGGGATATCGTCATACATTAAATTATGAATCGACTTGCCCATTTCTAAACAGTCTAACAAGGCTAAAGTGCCGACGTGTTGATTAATTAAATCAGAAAATTTAAATAAAATCTCTTTTCTTTTGGTCAGTGGTAAGCCCGCCCAACACCGAGAATTGTAAGCCTTACGTGCGGCATTTACCGCAATATTCACTTCTTTTTCGTTTAAAATCGCGATATCGGACAATGAGCGTAAATCAATTGGACTTGTCTTTTTATATAGTTCTCCGTCTGCATCAAAATGCTGACCGTTTATTAACGAACGTACTTCAGGTTTAAAAGTATCGGCTTGCACAGACCAGTCGATTGTCGACATAACTCACCTTATTATAAAATTTAACGATACACTAAATGACTTAAAAATTGGCACATCAAGACTGAATGACTGTATATAACAATAGGCAAAAAATCGTTCAATGATGTAAATTGCTAAAAAGTGTAGCACAGCTTAAATTTTACATAAAATTTACTTTTAATATAAAAATTGAAAAACAAAAACCCTCTTCATTCAGTAAATGAGAGGGTTTTTAAGCAGACTTAGTTTAATCAGCTAAACTAAGCGAGTCAGGCATTTACAATGAGTAACGAAGACCCAGTGCAAATGTGCGGCTGTAGTTGCCTGTGTAGAAGTTGTAAATATCATCGTACTGATAGTATTCCTGATACAACTCGTTGGTAAGATTAGTTGCATCAAAAGTCACAGTGAGCGCTTCTGTCACGTCATACGAAACCTGAAAATCAACACTGGTCTCAGGTCTGCGCCATACCGGCAACGGGTTAGCAAACAGTCTTGCTTCATAACGATGCATAAATGCTTCACGTTTTACGTAGGATAAACGCGAACTGAAATCGTCTTTTTCATATGCTAATACAAAGCTGAATGAATCCGGTGAAATACCAAACATTTCAGATTCTTCATACCCGGCAAAGGTTCCGTCACTGTTAAACAGTGGATTGGTCTGACTAGATTCCAGCGCAGTATAGCTCGCTTGCACACCAAAACCATCCAATACACCCGGTAGGTTTTCTGGGAAATAAACTAACCCTAGTTCAACCCCTTCTAGTTTTGCTGAGCCGGCGTTATTCGGCTGTGCTAAGACAAACGGATATTCAGCGCCTTCCAAACTGATAGAACGCGTTGTATCAACAATTAAACCTTCGATATCACGGCTGAAGATTGTGGCATATAGCGCGTTGCCTTCACCAAAATAATATTCCAGTGAAAAGTCCATATTGACCGATTCAACCGGTTGCAAATCTGGGTTACCTTGCCAAGCGGTTCCATAACCCACATTTGTGACATCCGGAGAATAAGATCGTAACGGATTAAATGCCCCAAAATCAGGACGTCGAATGGTTTCGGTATACGCAAAACGCATTAACCAATCATCCAAAAAGGTATAACGGACGATGGCACTGGGCAATAACTTACTACTTTCGTGTAAACCTTCGCCTTCACAATTAACTATGGTCTCTGCATCCATTGCATTATCAGCTGTTGGAGAGACCTGTGGATCGCGGCAGCGTTGTCTAAACAAAGTGTCGGTTTTTACATCTGAATAGCGTAAACCGAATGAACCATCAATATCACCGATATTGGTTTCATATAAGAATTTAGCTTCTGTGTAAACCGAAGCAGAAGTTTCTTCTGCACTCATCCCGTGGAACATCTCAAGTGTAAACACGGTCGGCACACCACCATCATACAACTTCAAACCACCTTCTGGGTAACCATTAAAGCCATACGCATCGCGGTAAAATTCTCGTTCGGCAAACAAGTGGTTTCCGTCTCCAATCACCCAATCTGTTGGGAAATCTGCTCTGTCATCAAAGAAATCAGATGAGTAATAGGCTAAGTCTGGATCGGTGCCGTTGATATCATTACAGTAAAAGCCTAAATCTTCATTGTCCGCACATTCTGCACGTGCACCACGACCATAACCATCGGCTTTACGAACGTCATAACGCACACCAAAGTTAACTTCTGTAATACCGGCAAAATCGGTATAAACTTGCCCATCCAAAGTAAAGGTAACAGAAGAACCTTCATCTTTGCCGCCGCTATCCCAAGCAGTACCCATAGTGTAGGTTTCAGGATTCGTTAATACAGAATCATCTCGCTCGGTTGCTGGATTATCCAAAAACGCCAGTGAAGGAATACCATTACCATTGTTAAAATCAACTTCAACACCGTAATAACCTGGCGTCCAATCACCATTGCTATTTTCAAATCTAGGATTCCAGCGGGTTGCAAAAAACTCAGACTCAAAGGTACTGTTTTGCATAACAATTTCCGACTCGAGTTTAAAGTCGGGTGTTATTTCCCACTTACCGCCCAAGGCGTATACGTAACTGTCTGTTTTGCCAATACCTGCATCGCCACTGTTAAAACCACCGGCACCATATACGGTACGCTCTTTGATGATATTTGTGCCTTCAAAAACTTTGAAGTCATCATTGAAATTCGTGTCTGCATTTGAATCGACAAAGGTAAAGAACAAACTATTAAAGCTTTGTGCACGATAACCGTTGTAGAAAGCCTCAAACAAGTATTCAGACTGGTCATTCGGTCTAAATTGTAATGAAATATTAGCCGCTGGTCTTTCTCGTTTACCGGTAAAATCAGAAGCAAAAACCGCATCCCGAGCTAAAAAGTATTCTTCTTCAACACCATCGATGGTTAGAGTCGAACCTTCAGCGAAAGGTAAACCTTCTAATAAACCCGCTTGCCAGCCACCATTGATTCGCTGAAAAGGTTGTAAATTAGGCGATTGAGGCTCTGGCCCTGCAAAAGGTACCGCTGCACCAGATGTGATATTCATATCACGCCAATTGGTTTCTGCATACGCGACGTTAACCAAAGCACCAAATTCACCTATGCTTGACTGCCAGCGATTTGACAACATTAAACTGACATTCGGATCAAACTCTTTCGCTTGGTCCTGATAAATACCGCGTGCCGCGGCAACCAGTTTAAATCCATCAAAATTAAACGGACGTTGTGTATGCACATCGATTTGTCCGGCAATACCCGTTTCAACTTGAGACGCTGAACGTGTTTTATATACATCAACACCTGCGATTAATGCGGCTGGCGTATCGGCCAAAGTATATCCACGACCAGTCGAGATAAAGATTTGGCGACCGTTAATAGTGGTTGTAACATCACTTAGACCCCGAATAGAAACCGCATTTACCTCACCGGATGCGCGGTCAGTGACCTGTATTCCGGGCACCCGTTGCAAAGCTTCAACAACGTTATTGTCTGGGAATTTACCAATATCTTCGGCAACGATACTGTCAACAACCTGGATTTCTTCACGCTTAAGATCGACGGCTTTAATCATTGAAGCGCGTATACCACTGACTTGAATCACTTCAACGTCATTATCTACTTCTGTTTCTTGAGCTTCTTGTGCAATCGCATTGTGACTGAACGCAAATAATGCGGTAGCGATTGCAGAGCTGACTAACGAGGGTTTAAACATATTGTTCTCCCAAAATTTTCTATAGAGCCCTTTGTTTGGGCTTGTACGTATTCTGATTGCAGTGAGGCATTGCCTCACTGCACTGCTTATTGGTTACTAATACTGGTTACTAATATTGGTTAAGTATCGATTACGGCTTATTGAGCACTTCGCTCGCTATAAAGTGCTTGCACGTCATCAACAGAAATTGGGTCATCGTAAATCACCAATTCGTCCATCAACCCATTGTAATTTGCATCAACTGGGAACAAGTTTGTCGCAAGTGCGAACTTAGAGTTTGCACCGGCTGGGGTAAACACATCCGGGAAACCATTTAATGTATTCACAAGTTCACCATTTAGGTAGGCGTTAAATACACCTTCATTTACAACAAGTACCACGTGCGACCATTCACCCGCAGGGATCTGCGAACCAATCGTACCGTCAAACCAAGCTTCACCAGACCACAGCATAGTATCGCCAGCACCCGGGCCAAACGGAACTAAACTCACCCAACTATTGCTGGCAGCGTAACCAAAGAACGCAGTGGTAAACTGTGTTTTAACCGTTGGATTCAACCATAAAGAAATGGTATAGCTATAATCCTGAATTAAACCATTTGGTAGTTTAACGCCCGGACCTTCATCACCTTTAAAGTCAAGCGCTGAGCCGACAACACCGGGTGCATAGGTCAAGGTTTGATTGCTTGGTGTAATTAATGGTGTTGTTTCCGTTTTATCTGCCGCTTCACCAGCTGCAAAGTTGCCAGTTGTATCTTCAACATTATCTTCAAAGCTAAAACGTGCTACCGGAGCGGGCGGTGTTTTAGAAATAACATTGGCGACAAATTCTTTAGTGGTTGATTGACCATCTAAGGTAATAGTGGCAGTTAAAGTGACTTCTACATCAGCTTGACCGCGTTCAGGTCGAGTGACTTCACCAGTTTGTGGATTAATCACCGAATCATCACTGGATGACCATGATAATGCAGATGCAAACGGACCCGTATGCGGTAGTATTAGGTTATCAATTACTGAGTTTAGATTGCCTAAATCCAAATCTTGCTCAGCAATACTCAATAACTGATCAGCTGGCAATATATCTACATCTAACGCTTTGATTTCAGCCGCTGATAACGCATCGTCGTACACTTTAAATTCGTCGATATAGGCGTTAAGCGGTAAATTCCAATAATTGACACCTAAACTAATTGTCGTAGACGCAGGTTTATTGGTGAAAAAGTCTTCTAACCCACTCCCCGTACCAACTGACTCACCATTAAAGAATACTTCTACTGAACCTTGGTTATAGGCATAAGCCACGTGATGCCATTCTTGATCTGGATAAGCAACACCAGTTACTGCATCAAACCAAGGGAAAGCACCGTCATCTTCATCATGACGCGCCCAAACCATTAAATTAGCATCCCAACTAGAAGGTAAAAAGCTAATCCATCTTTCAAACGGATCGGCTGTATGACCAACAAATAACGCAGGGCTAAACTGCATATCTGCTCGTTCATTCATCCAGAAAGAAACAGTATATTGGTCACTGGCAATAATATTATTCGGCAACAAAATACCGTAACTGCCGTCTAGATTAACCGCTTGCCCGACCTGACCTTCAACAAATGTTTCGCTGCCAATATCGGCATTAACTGGCTCGACATCAGCACTCTCAGGTTTAGTTAAGTTTGCACCAATCGCGATGGCATTATCAAAATTCATTAGGCCGTCAGTTAAGCTGCTGTCAAATGAATAATGTGCGGTACGGTTATAGGTAGAACGCGCAATCAATTTTACATCTTTAGTGATGGTTGCTGTTTGCCCTTTTAATTCAACATTAGCCGTTAAAGTAACCACTGTATCGCCTTCGTCTACATTCGGACGAGTGACTTTACCAGTGCTAGAAACAAACCTAGGGTGACTGGTTGACCAACTGATAGTCGCACCACGTGCACCTTCAGTTGAAAAATTAAGATCTTTAGTAACGGGCAATAACTCACCTGGTGTTACAGGGTTTGCGAAGGTTTGATCTATTGCTAAACTGATATCATCTACAATTTGACTGACCGATTTTTCGGGTAACTGAGCAGCAAATACTGACTCACCTGCCGAGCTCATCGCAGAGATAACCACTTCCAAACGCTGATCTTCAACGTTCCACTGCCATTTAGCATGTCCTTTATAAGTCACATCATCAATCGTTAATGATACACGGCCCCCTTCGCTTGGATATAATCGATACGAGCCGGAAACTTGCCCTTGAATATAACGTCCTTGATTGGTCAGCGTGACATAAACAGATTCATGCTCATCATTATTTGAATCATTGCCTTGCAAAATTAAGCGGTAATCTCCGGCAATGTCTTCAGGGTCTGCAATATTTTCCCCCTCAATCGGTGCATAACGATGCGGTGAAGCAACTAACCAACCGTCACTGTTAATCCACATTTCATGAATTCGAATAGAATGCGCTTCGATATTTTCAAAACGGCCTTCTTCTTGTGGGAAGCGGGTATGGGTAAATAATAAATGTTTGCCTAATTCTGCATCATATAATGCAGAGTTGTGGCCTGGAGCATTGTAGCCATACTGAGCAGATGGATCGCCATAGGACGATGTCCATAAATGACTGCCCATTAATTTATTACCCATATTGTTCGCGGTGCGGGCATTCACCATATCGTTACCCGCAGCATCTAAAAACGGACCATCCGGTGTTTTAGCGCGCGCCACCCGGATGTTGTAACCGCCATCTGCAGCAAACCCGGCATACGACCAGAATAAGTAATAATAGTCACTTTCTGGGCTGTACATCATAAAACTGCCTTCGATGGCGTTAAAATCACCACCCACCAAATGTTTACCAAAACCTTGATCTGGCTCTGGCATCCCGGAGGTTTCATCCATTGCCAGTATGTATATACCACCTGAATATGAACCGTATATCATCCATAAATTGCCGTCTTTATCATAAAAAGCCGTTGGGTCGATACCATTGGGATGAACCGCAGGGTTGTAAGAATCTAGATTTTCACCTGTTGCAGGGTCATAAACCGGAAAATCGCCTTGGATTTCTTCATCTGTGTGGCCGGTACGCAAAAATAATCCTTTATTTACGTAAGGGCCTTCGATCGAATCCGCTTCAGCCAGCCCCATATAAGAGCGATGCCAGCAAACTTCGTCGCGCTCTTCTGTATTGGGGTTATCAAATGCGCAGTGATTATAGTAAAACCAAAATTTACCGTTAGGTGCTTGTATAACGTTCGCCGCCCAATTACCGACAAAACCATCTGACCATGCGATACCTTCAGCGGCTTCTGTTTCGTAATCATCAAACGGTGCGCGCGTTGCCGCTTCCCAAGTCATTAAATTGGTTGTTTTGGCGACACCAAAATGCGAACCAAATACATAATATGCACCATCTGCTTTTATCACTGATGGATCGTGCACCGCAAAATCATTGTATGCAGAGCTATCCGAAATACTGGCTGTGGGGTCAGCTGCAATATAATCTGAATTATTGGGCAGAGTTGTCGTTGGAAGATCTTTTTTGTCTTCTCCACTTTCTGTACAACCAGAAAGTGCCACAATCCCCGCTAGTACGGTTAGTTTGAATTTCATTTATTTAACCTCACAAACGCTGTATTAAAACCTTTTAAAACATCAAAGCCACTGAACCCGTGTTCTGATGCACTTATTTGAACGAGCAGCTTTGCCATCAATGACTTGTTAGTGTGTCCTATCTGTTCGATTGTGCTCATGTATATTCTCGTTGTTATTATGTTAATACGAGTTGGAAAACTGGAATTCCGCTCCAAGCAAACCACTACAGTATTTTAGTAATACTTTTAAAAGTATGTCAAAAAAAAAGTGAAAGGTAAAGAATTTGTTAAACAACAATATAAATTAGTTACTAAAAAATCTAAATAACAAACCTAACACATTGAATTAATTTAAGTTAAAGTCACTATCATTTTATATATTAGAGACCAAATCGACATTAATCAACTCTGTTCATACAAGTAAATATTGTGCTTATTAACAATCTAGATTCCTTTTTAATCATATTTATACGTTTAAAAAATAAACTAACATGACAAACGATCGCCCATTGATATAGTGCCATACAAACCAAAATTCACAAAAAAATTACATTTAAATCAAAAAACACATAATAATAGATTGATTTTACCAACTACAATAATTTAGTATTACTTTATCAAATAATGAGGTAATCACATGCGTAATCTCTATTGGAAAAAGTGGTGTTTGGTCTTTATGAGTCTAGTTCTGACTAGCCAACCTTGTTTTGCCTTAGCTGAAAAGCTGACAATTAGACACAATAAAGTTGAAGGCATAGGTGCCAAAGAAGAATATCAGTTTGGCTTATTAAAACTTGCATTAGATTACGACGCACAAAATACCTACCAATATCAACCCGCCAGTCGCTTTTTACCGCAAGTCACCATGATGGAACAATTAAAAGCAGGTGAAATAGAAGTAGCATGGACGGGCACCTCAAAAGAACTGGAAACTGAATTATTGCCGATCAGAATTCCGCTTTATAAAGGTCTGTTAGGTCACCGTATTTTTATAATCCGAGAAGGCAACCAAGCTAAATTTGATGCTGTTGACACTTTTTCAGATTTGCAGCGTTTGACCGCTGCGCAAGAAAGAACTTGGGCAGATACTAAAATATTACGCAGCGCCGGAATTCCGGTAATTGGCACCCGCCGGTACGAGAACCTTTTTTACATGTTAGAGGGGGGGCGCTATGATTATTTCCCGCGTGGTGTGCATGAGCCTTGGTCTGAAATAGCGGCGCGTCCAGAACTCCCGCTCACCGTTGAAAAACACATCTTACTAAAATACCCGATGCCGGCTTATTTTTTTGTCCGTAAAGACAATTTTAACCTAGCCAACAAAATAGAAGCCGGTCTTAGACAGGCCATTCGGGATGGTAGCTTTGATGATTACTTTTTTAGCAACCCAATGATCAAAGATGTCATCGAAAAAGCACATTTAACCGAGCGGGTGATGTTTGAAATAGATAATCCAAATATTCCAGATGCCACACCGTTTGAAGATCCAAGTTTATGGCTAGATATCAATAATCTACCCCTTTCAAAATAACAAATTAGCGGTTTAACACTGCGGAGGAAACTATGTTTAATAGCCCGATAAAAAAAATTAAATTACTAGCGGTTTTAACCACTGTGTTGGCAGGTTGTAATACGATAAGTGAACAGCAAAATAACACTGATAACAAACAGTTAAAGCCCATTAAAAGTCAGTATTATGCGACTTTGCCCAATGGCGAAGTGGTAACTGAATACACATTGACTAACCCTACCGGTATCGAAGTTTCCATTATCAGTTATGGCGGTATTATTACCTCACTCAAAACACCAGACAGAAATGGAAAGTTAGCGGATATCGTACTCGGTTATGATTCAATTGATGGCTATCTAACCGACAGTAACTTTTTTGGGGCTTTGATTGGCCGTTACGGTAACCGCATCAACAAAGGTCAATTTACGATAGATGGCATTCAATACCAATTGGATACCAATGATGGCGAAAACCACTTACATGGTGGCGATGTGGGATACGACAGTAAAAATTGGTTTGTCACACCTTATGTTGATGGCGCAGATGTAGGCTTAAAAATGCAATTGTTTAGCCCAGATGGTGATGCGGGTTACCCCGGAAACTTAACCGTACAAGTTGATTATCGATTGGCTGGTAATGAATTGAAAATAGATTACAAAGCCACCACAGATAAAAAAACGCATGTCAATCTAACCCAACATAGCTATTTTAATTTAGCCGGTGAAGGCGATATTTTAGATCATCAATTAATGATACCAGCGGAATATATTACCCCCGTTAATTCCAGTTTGATCCCAACGGGCGACTTTATGCCAGTAAAAGGCACACCATTTGACTTTCGTACAGCAACCCCGATTGGTCAAGGTATAAACCAGAAGAATCAACAATTGGAATACGGCTTAGGCTATGACCACAACTGGGTTTTAACGACCGAAAACAATTTTGAATATAAATTAGCGGCTCGCTTAAGCGAAGAAAAGTCAGGTCGTGTATTAGAGATTTATTCAGAAGAACCCGGTATTCAATTTTATTCTGGTAACTTCTTAAATGGTAGCGCTAAAGGTAAAGGACGCACCTTTGAATATAGAAATGGTTTATGTTTAGAGCCGCAACATTTTCCGGATGCACCTAACCAATCTCGCTTTCAAAGCACTTTGCTCAACCCGGGTGAAGTTTACCATACCCGCATGAGTTATAAATTTACCACCGAGTAAGCTCAATTTGCTGACAAAAAGCGGGTAAAAGGCCGAGCACGGCCTTTTATTTTGAACCACTATGCGATTCAACAACAATAAATAATTATGGATAGATAAAATGTTTAAACACACTCTCACCTTATTAGGAGCCACACTGATAACAGCTTGTAGCCAATCCCCTAATTTAACATTACAAAGCCCAGATCATGCCATTCAAGTCAAACTTGAATTCGACGAAAATCAACAACTTTTTTATTCAGTTTATCGCAACAATGTAGAAGTGATTGAAAGTTCAGAATTAGGGCTGGTTTTTAAAGATAGGGTCTTTGCGTCAAACTTAACGCTATCAGAGCAATCCGACGTTTCTAAAATTATCGATACCTATCAACTCTATTCTGCAAAAGTGAAAAATGTTGCATATCAAGCAAATGAGCAAACTTTCACCCTTCAAAACGAAAATCAGCAAAAACTGAATATTCGCTTTAGAGTTTCCAATGATGGTGTTGCTTTTCAATATCAAGTATTAGCCTCGCAAGAAGACAATGCAGATCAACAAATTGAACTGCTTGATGAGTTAACTGAATTTGATTTTAATATGCAAACACGCGCTTGGTTACAACCTGTTGCAAAAGCCCAAACCGGTTGGTCAAATACCAACCCTAGCTATGAAGAACACTACTTAATGGATATTGCAGTAGACACACCGTCACCAACCGGTGCCGGCTGGGTTTTTCCTGCACTTTTTAAAAGCGCAAACACTTGGGTCGCGATATCAGAAGCCGGTATACAAGCACAACATAACGCGGCACGCCTAAGCAGCGAATCGCCAAATGGGCAATATGAAATAGACAAGCCGATGGATGCTGAAGTATTTACCGATGGAAAATTGATGAGCAATGGCGGTTTACCATTTCAAACTGCGTGGCGAATTATTGCGCTGGGCGATCTGAAAACCGTAAGTGAATCGACACTCGGAACCGACTTAGCCGAGCCGAATAAAATACAAAACACCGATTTTATCAAACCTGGCATTGCCTCTTGGAGCTGGGGCCTATTAAAGGACGACTTTACGATATTTTCTGTGCAAAAAGAATTTGTTGACCATGCGGCTGATATGAAATGGCAATACACTTTGGTGGATGCCGACTGGGATCAAAAAATCGGCAATGAAAAAATGCAAGAACTGACCGATTACGCAGCCAGCAAAGGCATTGGTGTATTAGTTTGGTACAACTCATCCGGTGAATGGAATACAACCCCTTATACACCTAAACATGCTTTGCTAACCCAAAAACAGCGTCGGGCAGAGTTTAAAAAACTTAATGAGATGGGCATTAAAGGCGTAAAAATAGACTTTTTTGCCGGTGATGGTCAATCGATGATGCAATATTATATCGATATATTGCAAGATGCGGCAGATTACGAACTATTGGTGAATTTTCATGGTGCAACCTTACCGCGAGGTTTAAACCGAACCTATCCGAATTTAATGACATCAGAAGCGGTACATGGTTTTGAAATGATCACCTTTTCGCAAAAGTCTGCCGACTTGGCCGCTAGCCATAGCGCAATGTTGCCGTTTAGTCGTAACTTATTTGACCCGATGGACTTCACCCCCACCACTTTTAATGACATCCCGAATATCGAACGCAAAACGACAAATGCATTTGAATTGGCGCAAAGTGTTTTATTTGTTTCGGGTATTCAGCACATAGTTGAAACACCAGCGGGTATGAAGAATACACCCTATTATGTTAAACAAGTATTACAGGAAATCCCCGCAAGCTGGGATGAGTCTGTATTCGTTGAGGGTTTTCCGGGGAAATTAGCCGTATTTGCCAGACGTACCGATAAGCAATGGTACATTGCCGGTATTAATGGTGAGCAGAAAACAAAAACGCTTACGTTAGACTTGTCACAATTTACCGGTAAAAATGCGTTTATCATTAAAACGGGTGAAGGACAGGCAAATATGGTCCGCAGCCCCATTAAATTAACCGATGACACAAAAGTCTCACTGTTAGCAAATGATGGATTTTTAATTCAAGTCAAAGAATAAAAAAGCGCTAAAGGTAAAATAAAGCTAAAATAAAGCTAAAAATACAAGACCGCAGCTGGCCAAGACTGATCATGCTGCGGTCTTTTTATGAGCAGGATAAACTAATAAATATTAATAGTTATTAGAATTAATATTAGTAGTTATTAATATTAGTAGTTATAGCCATTGTGGGTGTTATCTAAGCTATAAAAAGTAGCCTGCACATAGTCATCTCCATCACCTGTATTATTTTGGTTATAAACACCGGCTTTGAAGTACATATATTGGTCAGAGCCATCATGGTAACCACTGTTACTCATATCAACTGTCTGCACAACATCTGATTTACCGTCACGATAAATAGTGACTGTTAAGGTATTCCCCGTCACTTTAATGGAATAACTGAAAACTTCACCTAACTCAATACCATCTGAAGGTTCCGAAGCTGAACTTGAACGGTCACCAATCATGTTATACCACTGTTCACTATTGCCGTTACCCGGCTCATGTGCCAGATAAATAGAGCCTTTTGTATGACCCGGTAACAAGCGATAATACAATCGTGCTGGTTCATCGTCTTTAGCATGTATTTGGCCAATAATCACCCGCCCTACCTGACTGGAAGAACCGCTAGATGTAACATGATCTACTTTTAAAGTGGCCGTTAATTCGCCATCAACACCACCCGCTGCGTTTCTATCTGAAGAGGAATAACTAGAGAAAACCCAGTTATTACCATTAACACCTTGAGTGCTGATACTGGTATCACCTCGACGCAACATTTCTCTTAGCTCTGAACGTGTATAACTGGTATTGGTTGAAGTTTTTGGTGCATCAATAGGGGCTCTAAATACCATGCCACCGTCGGCAGCAGTATAAAACCATTGGCTATGTTCATAACCACTAGAAAGCTGGTTTTCTTTAATGGTGTCTGATTTACCATCGTTATTGTCATCAACCGGTACACCCAATGTCCAATCTAATAAATCAAAATTACCAGATGGTGGAAGATTCGGGTCTAAATCACCTGCTGGAGTTGGCGTTGGAGTCGGTGTTGGGGTTGGGGTTGGGGTTGGGGTATTTCCATCGGTGCATCCGCGAATATTGGCTTCAATAATACTGTTCCAAGTATTCGATGAATTTCCATAACCTGTAACACGCACATAACGCGCATCGGTATCTGCAAAATTATAAGTTTCAAAGCCGGCAGAAGAGCCACTGGATTGCTCATTAACCAACACTGACGTCCAATCATTATTGTTGGCTGAAGTATCTATGTCAAAGTACGAAACACGCGTATTGCCTTTGAACCACGCTAGCTGAATATCTTTAACTTTAGAAAGTACGCCTAGGTCATAGGTAATCGATTTTCCGCTACCATTAGATGACCAACGAGAGCCATCAGAAAGATCATCATCAATAGTATTATCTGGGCCATGGCCATCATGTGTACCATCATCAGATGCATCAACAATCGTCAAGTCGCTGCTACCGCTACAATCTACTCCACTCGGTGTTGGTGTAGGCGTAGGGGTTGGTGTGGGCGTGGATATACTTTCTAGCTTAAATTCATCAAACCGTCCTTCTCCACCATTGTATTGGGCAAACAAGGTCACCGAAGTGTTTGAACCAGAATTAAATTCTACTGATACCTGTTGCCAGCTACTGTCGCCACCTGATTGGCTATATGTTGTGCCGCCCGCAACAGCGCCGATTTCGCCCGAACCTTTAATATATGCGGTTAGTCGGTATTGTGTATTCGTGCTAACTGAAACTGACTGCTCCGCTCTGCCGCTTGAACCAGTCATTTTTGCTGAACGATTTCCGGTATATGCGTCTCCAGAAATAGCAGATGGGTCGGTATCATTCCACCCGTCCCAGCTTGATTCAAAGCCTGGATTTGTTATCGCCACTTCTGCTGCATTAACCTGACTTGCGCCACAAGCCGCTAAAATACCAGAAATGCAATATGCCAAATAATTGTTATGTGTAGTAGTTTTCATTATTACCCCTTTGTATGTGTTGTGTGATCAACCCGAACAAAGTTATAACAAATATTTAAAATTGATCAAGCAGTTTTATAATACAAAAACACCAAAAACACATTACAAATTGGTATTACAATTTTATAAACTTTATTTTTCAGATAGATAAAGCAAAATAAGCAATAAAAAATTTTATTTATTTTTTGAAATTATTTTTAGTAAATAATAAAAAAGGAGCACAGAGAAAAGAAGTCTTACAAAAAATTAAAATACGTATTACAAAACAGAGTAAAAACATCAAATTGGTAACCCAAAAGACCAGTTTTTAGCCATACCAGAAACAACCAAACCGTAATCAGTGTCTTTGCTGCGAATGTTTCTCTCTTGGCAATACGCTTTATCTTCGTTGAATATTGATGCTGCTAATTGACGACCCGCCATCGTTATCCCTTGTGTTTTTGTCATTCTTGCTGCTGTAAATTTGCTTAATGCCAAATTAAGTTCTTCAGAGTATTCTTCTAAATAGCGTGCCAGATGCCACGCATCTTCTAAAGCTTGGCAGGCGCCTTGACCTGATGTTGGTAATGGAGCATGTGCACTATCCCCCAATAAAAGCACATTACCTTTATGCCAATTATTAATCGGATCGTGATCATGCACGTATATTTTACCAATACTGGCTAGCGGTGTTTGTGTAATGATTTTAAATATCGGATCGGGCCAGCCTCTAAATAAATTGGTTAAATCAGGCTTAAAGGTATCAACCTTTATATCATCAATTTCCTCGGCTACGACACCAGCCGCCCAATAGGCTTTCGACTTGGAAATGGGTACCACGCCAAAACGTTGACCGACGCCCCAATAGTCAGAAACTGCTTTATCTTGGAAAATCTCTGAATCACTTTCAAATACGCCAATCCAATTTATAAACTTTTGAAAAACAGGTTTATGATCGCCGGTAACGAACAATCGCGCCATTGAGTTCATTCGTCCATCCGCACCTATGATGACATCAGGATGAATAGTCCTACCGTTTGTGAAGTGAACCGCTGTGTTCTGCTTATGCTCAGTGATATTTTCTGACAATGACTGAACGTTATGTTGATAGTGTATTAAAATACCCAATTCATATGCACGTTGAGTTAAAATGCGCATTAAATCTTTACGCAAAATAGAATAGCTTGGATATGCCATCAAGTTATTTAGTTTTCGAATATCCATTGACCCAAGCGCTTCACCTTCAGATGAATAACGCTTCATAAAGCTGATTAAACCAGCCACCTTTGCAACCTGAGGCAACACACCTAACTGTTCTAAAACAAATGAAGCATTGGGCCAACAAACAATACCAGCGCCAATCTCACTAGGCCCAGCATGACGCTCGTAAACATCAACCTTAAAACCGCGTTGTTTTAAAGCGATAGCGCTACTTAAACCACCAATACCACCGCCTAATATTCCTATATTCATAGTCAATTCCTTTGTGTTCGAGACGAGCTTCGAGCTTCGAGCTTCGAGCTTCGAGCTTCGAGCTTCGAGTTTCGAGCTTCGAGTTTCAAGTTTCAAGCTTCGAGTTTCAAGTTTCGCCAGCATTGTAGGTCGTGGCTTTAGCCCGACAATCAGGCAAAAAGCTACAAGCTACAAGTTTCAAGTTTCAAGTTTCAAGTTTTAAGTTTTAAGTTTCGCCAACATTGTAGGTCGTGGCTTTAGCCCGACAATCAGGCAGAGCTTCGAGCTTCACTGGAATTGTAGATCATTCCTTGGAGGTGACCATTCTCAATTGTCCGATTTTAAGTACCCGACATATTTAACCTTGTAAACACCAAAAAACATGTCGGGCAATTGCTGCGATTTACTGCTTATCAGAAAATATCTTAGACAATGTTAACCCTGCATTTCTTCCAGTTCTTTACCTTTAGTTTCATACACATACTTGTAAACAAAATATGCAGAAATCACAGCACATAAGGCATAAAAACCATACGCAAACGCCAATCCAACAGATCCTAATAAAATAGGGAATGTCATAGTAATTGCAAAATTAGCGACCCATTGGAAGAATCCTGCAATCGCTAAACCTAAACCACGGATTTGGTTGGGGAACATTTCTCCCAGCATAACCCACATGATAGGGCCCCACGATGCATTGAAGAAAATCACATACAAGTTCGCAAAAATCAATGCCAAAGTCCCCATATCTTCAGACAGCGAAAGAGCACCATTTGCATCTAAACTTGCGGTTGAAAACGCATAAGCTGCAACAGCCAACGAAACCGCCATGCCTAAAGAACCAAACCATAATAGCGGTTTGCGTCCCAATTTATCCACCAGCAAAATAGCAACAATACAAGCACCGATGCTCAAACTACCGGACAAAACATTAATAAATAACGAATCAGACTCAGAAAAACCAACCGATTGCCAAAGTACAGCACCGTAATAAAACACCACATTAATACCGACAAATTGTTGAAACACAGCTAAACCAATACCAATCCAGATAATAGGGCGTACTTTTTTAGTTGTTTTATCAATCAGATCACTTATTTTTGGCTGATGTTTATTGCCTTGATCTAACGACTTTTCAATTTCTAAATATTTTTGCTGACCCTGTTCCTGACCATACAATCTCACTAAAACAGATCGCGCTTTCTGCGTTTTATTTTTAGCAACCAGAAAGCGCGGGCTTTCTGGAATAAAAAATAAAGCAAATAAAAATATAGAAGCTGGGATTAACTCAACCCAAAACATCCAGCGCCAGGTGTCATAGCCCATCCACAATGTATTTAGCGCAGAACCGGAAATTTCCGCTAACATATAATTACTTAAAAATGCGCCGGTTAAACCCGATATAATCGCAACCTGTTGTATTGTCGTTAAACGCCCACGATAGCGCGCCAGCGCAACTTCACTAATATAAGCCGGAGTCATTACACTGGCAGCCCCTACAGCGATACCACCAATTACCCGATAAACAATAAATTCTTCAGAAGATGTTGCAATACCCGATCCCCAAGCAGACACGATAAACATAATCGATGAGATAATAAGCATGGTTTTTCGACCGTATAAATCAGCCATTCGGCCAGCTAAAGCGGCACCTATTGCACAACCAAGTAACATAGAAGCCACGTTAAACCCAGTGCCTGCAGAATCTGAGTTAAACGCGACCTGCAAACCTTCAACAGTGCCGTTAATTACGCCACTATCAAAACCAAATAAAAAACCGCCTATTGTGGCGATACAGCTGACGATTAATATAAGCAGTGTATTTTCACCACCATAATTAGTATTAGTCTGGTTGTTGGCAATACCTTCCATACTCTGACCTTTATGTTTAATTAAAATGTTACACGTTCAAAAAACGCAACAAGCTTGATATTTTATATTAACAAAACTTCTGCTATCTTGAGCCATATGAAATTTCATATTACCCATATAAAATTTGATAAAATGATAAACCAATAAAAAATATCAGAGATAATGCCCATATGCGAAAAGTAAAAAAAGTAGCCGTTTTGTTTAATGCCAACAAAGGTTATGACAGAAAGATAATTAAAGGCATATCTAGGTACACTCGCGAAGCGGCACATTGGCATATTTGCGTAGAAGACGATTTAGTCACGCGCTTAGACAACCTAAAAAGCTGGCAGGGAGATGGCATCATCGCGGACTTTGATGATCCGGCAATCGCAGAGTTTGTGATGAATAAAGGGTTACCTTGTGTCGCAGTGGGCAGCTCATATCGAGATAAAACTAACTACCCCAAAAATATTCACTATGTTGCAACAAATAATGATGAAATCGCTAAAATCGGTGCTGAACATCTATTTAAACTAGGCTTTAAACAACTGGCGTTTTATACCGGAATTGTTAACAAAAGTTGTCTATGGGCAGGCGAGCGTGCAGAAGCTTTTATCCAACATGCCAAAACTATATCGGGTCGTTCAAGTTCTATATACACCTATCAACCACAGAGTCAGGTCTTAGACAGAGTTGAAAACTTGAATAATCTGGCTGAGTGGATAGCAACATTACCCAAACCGATTGCCATAATGGCACCTAGCGATATGCGAGCTTGGCAGATATTTGAAGCCTGCCACCAGATAGACGTTAGTATTCCAGAGGAGGTTGCTATTTTGGGGGTCGACGGTGACGACCTTATATTGGATATCACCGGCAATCAACTCAGTACTGTGATGCAAGGCAGTGAACACATGGGATATTTAGCTTCGTCTATTCTCAATCAAATCATGAGCGGCGTGCCACCTGAAGAAAAACTACATATTGTTGATCCTATTGGTCTACAGGTTTGTCATAGTACAGACGTAGAAGTAATAGCTGATGAACTCGTACGACGCGCTTTGTCTTATATTAAAGCGAATGCAGCGAAAGGAATCAAAGTGGTGCACGTTTTAAATCATTTAAATGTATCCCGCGCCAATTTAGACAAAAGATTCCGAAAAGAACTGAACTCAACTGTGCATGATTTTATTTTTGAAGAGCAATTAAATTTAGTCGCAGATTACTTGCTAAATAGTAAAATGACACTCGCGCAAATTGCAGAAAGTGTTGGTTATAAGTCTCCGCAGTACATGATGATGGTCTTTAAATCACGTTATGATATGACGCCAAGTGAGTTTAGAAAAAAACACAGTAGCTAAATTTCTAACATGGCTAAGATGAAAAAACCCACAGCATTCGCCATGGGTTTAAAATTTAACGTTAAGCCTTCACCTTTCACCTTTAGTGATTAATTATCACAGACAGATAACTGCGACGCTTCCACATCCCCTTTTAACAAGGTTAAATTAGAAACCGCTAAGCCTAGTTTTCCTTCGGTTTTTAGTGACCAAGGTGTTGTCACCGCGTTCACCTGTTTGGCATTCGCTAAACAGCTGATATCTACCGATACATGTACCCAATGACCCGCTTTCTGCTGAACTAAAAATTCGGTTAAATCGATTTCAGCTGCACAGCTGTTAGCAGTACAAAATAGCCCCATAGTCGCAGCAGACTGTGGCGCCGAATCGAGCCGTAAGTCAAACTCCAATACAGTTTGTGCGTCAATAAGCTCAGACATATCCTTAGCATCTGTGTAGCTTAAACTCGCAATCGCCAAACTATCGCCAGCCCACACAAAACGTCTTGCGTCTTCTTGGTAGGCCAAGTTAATACCTTGTACTGTTAAGTTGTCACTACCCGCTGTTGTACCAGCTGGTCCATTGATAATCACATTCCAATCCTGCATATCACCGAGTGTCCAATTCAGACCTTCAGCCAATTGACGATAGAATAAAGCATAACCTAAATCAGTATCAGACTGCGATTTTACACGTGAACTGATATCCAACTGTGCAAGATTAACATCATCTTGATAGCGCAAGCCAAATCCATAAGCGAACAATGGATCGTAATTTTCATCATGGCGGTTAAGTACAAGCTGATTATCGTATTTAGGCCAAGAAAAAGATAATTTTCCTTTAAAATCATAGTTTATTTCACCACTGACTTTACGTAATAAAACATCCGCAACCCCTTGCCCTTCTGAACCGGGTAGCCAAGCAGCAACAAATGCATCCGAAGCGTTTAATTCTTTATTAACCCATAATGGACGACCACTGATAAAAACGGTAACCACTGGAATGCCTTGCGCTTTAAGCTTGTGTAACAACTTGAGATCTTTTTTCGTCTCTTTCTGGTATTCAATATACTGAATGTCACCAAACCATTCTGCATATGGCTTTTCACCAATCACAACCACAGCAACATCAGGTTTAGTTTTATAGTCACCTGTTTCACTTAAAGTTATTTGACCACCAGCTTGTTTAACGGCATCAGCAAGCCCTTGATAAATGGTAGTCGCCCCAGGAAAATCCTCATTGGTATTGTCCGTTCCTTGCCAGGATACACTCCAACCACCCGCTTGCTTAGCCATATTGTGTGCTGCATCACCGGCAACCAGAATATTTTGTTTAGGGTTAAGCGGTAGAATTTGATCATTGTTTTTCAGCAACACAAGTGATTCTCTAACCGCTTGACGCGCCAATTCTCGGTGTGCTTTTGCACCAAATACCGAGAGCTCATTTGACAATACGCGCTCTGATGGTTTGCCTCGCTCAAACAAACCCCAACGCACTTTAGCCCGTAAAAAACGACTAACCGCATCATCTATACGAGACATTGGAATTTCACCACTTTTTACCTGTGCCACCGTATTATGGTAAAACGCTTCATAATGTTCTGGTACCATTAATATATCAACCCCGGCATTAATCGCAGCAGCACAATGCTCTAGCGTGCATCCATCAACAAATTTGTGCGCATTCCAATCAGACACAACAAAACCATCGAATCCCATTTGTCCTTTAAGCACATCGGTTAATAAATATTTATGGCCGTGCAAACGCACACCTTTCCAACTATTAAAAGAAGCCATTACAGACTGCACACCCGCTTCAATAGCGGTAAAATAACCGGCGGCATGAATATCCCGTAAATCGTCTTCACTGGCAATCGTGTCACCTCGGTCGATACCATTTAATGTACCACCGTCACCGACAAAGTGTTTTGCTGTCGCAATACGACGGTAACCCTTTAGAAAATCAACGCCTATTTCACCTTGAATGCCTTTTACAACTTCTCCTGCATATGAGGCTACAACTTCAGGATCTTCAGAGTAACTTTCATAAGTTCGCCCCCATCTATCATCGCGTACCACGGCAACCGTAGGCGCAAAACTCCATTCAATACCGGTAACAGCTACTTCTTTCGCCGTCGCATCACCAATTTTTTGCATTAATTCAGGATTACGTGCCGCGCCCAAACCGATATTGTGAGGAAATAACGTGGTACCAGATACATTACTATGGCCATGCATAGCATCCGTTCCCCAAATAGCCGGTATTCTGCTGCCGTCTACTGAGTCATCAACAGAAGCTTCATACATTTCATCTGCATACTTTAACCATTCTTGCGGGGCTGCTGTTTTGTTACCGTATGGCGCGGTATTACCACCATTTAAGTATGAACCAAAACCATATTTACGCATTTGCTCAAGCGTTAAGTATCCAATTTCCGGCTGTATCATTTGAGCAACTTTCTGCTCTAAAGTCATACCCGCCAATAATTCAGCTACTTTTTGCTCAACCTTTTCATCTCTTTTTAAATTTTTATTTGCATACGGCCATGTCACTTGAGCATTTTCAGCTTGGTGTTCAACAGTTTTTTGTTCTTGTCCGGTTGCTTTTTTATCTTCTGATTGCTGCGAGCAGGCAGACAAGGAAGCTATAAACGCCGTGAGAACCAGACTTCGCGGGGTAAATGACAGTTTTTTCATAAACAGACCTAGTTATATTTAAGATTAACGACTGACATCCTGCATAAAATAAAGCAGTCGATTTTGATCTTTGAAGCAAAAAAACAAAATATAAACAATTACCAAAGCATTACTATTTAAGACTTGGATGTGTGCTGTTTGTGTACGATTTGTGCACTGTACATCCGAGTTATCTTATTATCATCAAGCCTTTTTTAACTAAAAAGTAGTCCACGTATTGAATTTTGCAAGCAGATTGGGTTTCTTTAAAATGCACCTCAGCATTCAATTTAAATCACTCATGAAAGTTATTTTTATTTATAATAAAGCGTAACCATATGTTTTAAATAATATTAATCTCTTCAGACTCTTTTTAATTGAGGAATCAGGCAAAAAATAAGTCACACTTTTTATCACTGCCATACTTTTAATTAGCAATTTAAACGGTGTATGATTGGAAAAAATTTGTAAACGATGAAAACGTTCAGCGTTTAGTTTGTAAGTTAACCTTCTAATTAAAATAATCATTATTAAAATATGACACACACTGAAACTTTAATGGCAGCAGAAATGGATAAAGAAGAACAATTACCGGAAAACGTCATGCCGAGTATTTCCGTCGATAATTTAATTTTTGCAATGCAAAACGGACGACTAAAGGTATTGTTAGTCAAATACAAAGAGGGGTTAGCCGCTGATAAATGGGGCTTAATCGGTCACTGGGTACAATACGACGAAAGCTTAGAAGAAGCGGCTCACCGAGTTGTCACCTCAACCACAGGGGTCGTAAATTTATACTTAGACCAATTAGGTGCTTTTGGTAAAGTTAACCGATACCCGGGCCGTCGAATTATTACCGTCGTCTATTACTCTTTAGTTCGCTTTGAAGAAGCCGAATTACAGCAAGGCGATAATACCCATGAAGTTGCGTGGTTTGATATTCGAGAAGTTCCCGAGCTGATTTTTGACCACAAAGAAATACTTAACGCTTGTTTAGAGCATCTAAAATACAAGGTGCGCCATGAGCCTATTGGCTTTAGCTTATTACCTGAAAAATTCACGCTCTTGCAATTACAAGAAATTTACGAAGCAATTTTAGATACTAAATTAGATAAACCGAATTTCCGCCGTAAAATTCAAAAAATGAATTTACTAATCAACTGTAAAGAAAAACAACAGGCAGTGGCACATAGAGCCGCGACTTTGTATCGATTTGATATAAACGTTTACGAAAAACTGAAAGAATTTGGATTTAATTTCGAATTCTAATCGTTTGAGTAACAGCGGATAATTTGACACAAACAAATTAATTTAAAAGGATTCTTAGAAAACAGAATCCTTTTTTTTGCAATTTTTCCAGCGATTTCTCCAGCAATGGCTAAAAACTATTGATTGAGCATACCTTTGCCGGTTGCTGCCCAATAAACACCGCCGTATAGATGATTTAAAAAGATTTCTTGTTGGTATGCCGCAGGCATATGGCCAAGTGCCGTATAAAATGAACGCCCCCCATCATACTGCTGATACCAAGCAATTGGATGGAAATCGCCCATACCTTTTGCGCTAAGCTCGCCCCATTGTGCATCTGTAGAATACGAATTTTCATCAACGGTTAAAATGTAATTCAAATTTTCATTTAACCCTTCAGAAAATTCATAATATTCATCTGTCCATAAGAACTGCTCAGGTAAATGCTCTAAACCTGGAAAAAATTTATTTTCGACCTTTAATCGCGCGGTTTGTATTTCAGGATGTATGTAAAATGTATGGCCCACTAATTTTGTATACCACTGCCAGTTATGCTCAGTATCCGAAGCCGAGTGAATGCCGACAAATCCTTTGCCAGACTGAATAAACGCTTCTATTGCACGTTTTTGTTCGGCGTTAAAGATATCCCCTGTTGTTGACAGAAATACAATCACATCAAACTGTTTAAGATTCTCTGCATTAAGTCGGCTCGGGTCTTCATGCCATTCCATATCAAAGTGATGCCGCTCGGCTAGACGCCTCATTGCTTGCACGCCATCTAAGATAGATTCGTGATGCCAACCATTTGTTTTAGTAAAAACCAATGCTTTAAATTGTTTTGCCATTATCGAATTACTCACAAATAAAGCGAATAACAAAAGTCCTTTAAAAATATTTTGTACTTTCATTTATTGCCTTTAAGCTAATTAAGATTGGCACAAACATATCACGAAAAATTAAAACTAAAACAACAAGCATGGCAATAAAATAAATTTTATATCTGTAATAGCAAATTATATAATTAGGGCATGTTTATCTCATTCGCTTAAAACAAGCTTCACATTTATACTTACTGCAAATGGGATAACCTGAATAATATGACAAAGCTAACTCAACTTGACTGCATCTGGCGCAACAACAGACACAATGCATTTACTGACTTAATCGAATTTAATGGCCGGTTTTATTGTTGCTTTAGAGAAGCCACTAACCATATAAGCCCAGACGGCATCATCCGAATACTCGTCTCTGACGATTTAAAGCGTTGGCAGTTGATCTCTTCGGTGCGCCATATTTCTGCTGATTTACGAGATCCTAAACTCATCAAGCACCATAGTGGTAAAATGTTACTCAGTTTTTACCGGAAACGCTTTGATAAAAACGGCCAAAACATCGCAAACGAAAACTGTATTAGTTTCAGTTTAACCGGATACAGCTGGTCTTCAGCGAAAATAATAGGCCACAACAATTGGTGGATGTGGCGAATTCGAAATGATTTAGGGATTGCTTACAACCGCAAACAAAATACTGTACGTCTCTATCAAGGCGACCCACTCAGGGCATTTCACTTAGTTAACGATGCGCTCTTTAGTCTTAAAAATAATGCGAAAGGTTATCCAAACGAGAGTGATGTGTTAAAGCTGCCCGATGGTCGTACGATTTGTATCTTAAGAAGAGATGCTGACTCATTTTCAGCTCAACTGGGCATCAGTAATATCTCTAACCATAACTGGAAATGGTACGATCTGGGTTTATATTTAGGCGGTCCTTGCATGCTTCAACTAGAAAATGGACGCATTTTAGTTGCGGCGCGCCGTTTTCAGCGTCCTAGATGTTTAACCACTTGGTTGTTCGAGTTGGATATCAATACTAAGAGTATTAAGCCGGTTTTACAGCTACCATCAG
This sequence comes from Catenovulum sediminis, assembly GCF_007289895.1. Taxonomy (GTDB): domain Bacteria; phylum Pseudomonadota; class Gammaproteobacteria; order Enterobacterales; family Alteromonadaceae; genus Catenovulum; species Catenovulum sediminis. The sequence continues at coordinate 853,520 of NZ_CP041660.1, forward strand.
CCGGTGATAATAGCTATCCTGCAATGCTAGCGCATGATAATAAACTGCACGTTAGTTATTACTCGCAACACCAAGAAAACCGCTATAGCTATGCAAGTGCAATTTACTTAGCTGAGGTTACGCTATAAAACGGCTACGGTTACGCGCACATTTTGTGGCCAGTATTAGACTGGCCGTCCTACACTTTGTTTGCGGTTTTTACTGAGTAAAACAAACGAACGACTTTGCAAATAATACACATCTCCAGCCTGGTATTTTTTTCGTTTGTCTTGGCGTTTTGTTTCCGTCAGTGCAGTATCAAAAACTAATCGCCATGTATACTCTTCTCCTAAGCTATTGGGCATTGCGAATTCAACAGCACAATCATGTGCATTCAGCAAAATGACAAAGTCGGTATCTCTTAAAGGCTTACCTTTTTCATCGCACTCTTTTAACGCTTGTCCATGCAAATGCATGCCAATACATTTAGTTTCAGCACTGGCCCATTCTGCTTCAGACATTTCCATCCCATCAACTGAAATCCAGGAAATATCTTTTGCTTCACTCCCTCTAACCGGATGACCTTGAAAGAAATGACGTTGATGGAATATCGGATGCGCTTTTCTAAGCGCCAACAGCATTTTGGTAAAAGCCAGCAAGGCATTTTTTTCTTCCGTTTCGCGCCAGTTAAACCAGCTGATTTTATTGTCCTGACAATACGCATTATTATTGCCATTTTGAGTACGGCAATATTCATCACCCGCCGTGATCATGGGCACGCCTTGAGACAACAATAAAGTCGCTAAAAAATTGCGCTTTTGCTTTTGTCGTAATGCATTAATCTTTGCACTTCGAGTGGGTCCTTCACTCCCCATATTCCAGCTTAGATTATGATTGTCACCGTCTTGATTATTCTCTCCATTATCATGATTGTGCTTATCGTTATAACTGACTAAATCATGTAGGGTAAAGCCATCATGTGCAGTAATAAAGTTGATACTGGCATAGGGTCTGCGACCACTATGCTCATATAAGTCACTTGAACCCGTTAACCGGTAAGCCAATTCACCAATTTGACCTTCATCTCCCTTCCAAAAAGAACGAATAGTATCTCGGTATTTACCATTCCACTCTGTCCAGCCAACCGGAAAATTTCCAACCTGATAACCCCCTTCGCCAATATCCCAAGGTTCTGCAATTAGTTTAACTTGAGAAATAACTGGATCTTGATGAATGATGTCAAAAAAAGCACCGAGTTTATCAACATCATGTAACTCCCTAGCCAACGCGGATGCGAGATCAAAACGAAAACCGTCAATATGCATTTCTTCAATCCAATAGCGCAAACTATCCATCACAAGTTGCAAAACTTTAGGGGTCATCATATTCAAGGTATTACCCGTCCCGGTGTAATCCATATAATAACGCTCATTGTCTTCAACTAATCGATAATACGCAGGGTTATCAATACCCTTAAAGGACAACATAGGGCCTAGATGATTGCCTTCTGCAGTATGATTGTAGACAACATCTAAAATCACTTCTAAACCGGCAGCATGAAAAGCTTTTATCATTTCTTTAAACTCTTCTATTTTGCCACTTTTGGCATATCGCATATCCGGTGTAAAATAATTAATCGAATTGTATCCCCAATAATTACAAAGCCCTTTTTCGACTAAATGCCTGTCATTTAGAAAATAATGAACTGGCAACAACTCAACAGCGGTCACCCCTAAAGATTTTAAATACCGAATCACCTGAGGCTGTGCTAAGCCAGCGTAAGTGCCACGTAAATGAGGTGGAATATGTGGATTAAGCTGTGTAAAGCCTTTTACATGTAACTCGTAAATCACAGTTTTATGCCACGGGATATCCGGTTTTTGATCATCCTGCCAGTCAAATTGAGCGTCAGTAACCGCACACTTGGGCATGTAAGGCGCACTATCTTGCGTGTCTGCAATAAGATCTAAGTCTGGGTTACTCACGTCACCCACTTGATAGGGAAAAACTGCGTCATGCCAGCGAATATCGCCTACGATGGATTTAGCATATGGATCTATCAGTAACTTTGAAGGGTTAAATCTCAGCCCTTTTTTCGGCTTATAAGGGCCGTGCACACGATATCCATACAATTGACCTGGTTTTAACTGCGGAATATATGCATGCCAAACTTGATCGGTTTTTTCGGCTAATTTGAACTTGTGCGTTTCTTTTTTTCCGCTTGCATCAAATAAACACAATTCAACATAGTCTGCATTTTCCGAAAATAATGCAAAATTCACCCCTTTTCCGTCCCAACTAGCTCCAAGTGGGTAAGGTCGGCCGGGCAAAACCTTTAGGTTCCTTCTACTCATAATTGACTCCAGAGTAAGTTTAAACAATAAACTACTGGCTAATTTGTACCCTGCGAGCAAAACAGAATCAATGCACAATACAAAATTTAGCTAAGATTTAATGAAAACGTCTTATACCGCAACACTCAGCATACATTCTCACGACAAATTAATTGCACCCCGCTAACCTTGATGTAATACCTTTATAATGCTGGTAATGGTAATTTCTTCAAGTACAATTAACGACTGAACAGAGAAGCGAGTAGAACCACATCATTATGAGTAATAAATTGTTAGAACAAGCACGTACAGTATGTCAGCAAAATGGTGCTCGATTTACCCCAGTACGAGAACAGGTTTTTTGTTTTTTAGCTGATGCACAGGGCTCAGTAGGTGCTTATGATTTATTAACTCAGCTTCAACAAATTGATACCAAAGCTAAACCCCCTACGATTTACCGTGCGCTTGATTTTTTAATTGAGCAGGGTTTTGTACACAAAGTAGAATCGCAAAATGCCTATGTGTTATGTAGCCATTTTGCTGAGCACCACAAGGCGCAATTATTGATTTGTGATAATTGTGGTTATGTGCAAGAAATCGATAATAAAACCATTCATGATGCGCTTAATAAAGCAGCAAAGCAGTCGGGCTTTAAAATTTTAAAACCGACAATAGAAGCGCATGGTTTGTGCGCCTCATGCATTGATTCAAATAAAGGATAGTTCGGTTTTTTACGCCCGATCATCAGCCCATGCTAAAGTACATTTAACGGCTCGCTGCCATTTTTCCAACGCTTTTTGTCGCTCGATTGGCGTAATTTGTGGTTGGTACAGATGCGCGATCTCACGTTTTTGTGCCAATGTTTGCATATCCCACCATTTAAGATGCAAACCTGCCAAATATGCGGCGCCCGTTGCGGTTAACTCATGCTCAAGCGGTACATCTACCGGGCAATTTAAGATATCAGCTTGGTATTGCATTAGATAACCATTCGCGCATGCGCCACCGTCTACATTTAATTTAACGAATGGCTCGCCAGTATCACTGCACATTGCATCAATCAAATCAGCCGTCTGAAACGCCAATGACTGTAAAACAGCACGACAAAACTCTGCTTGTCCGGTTGAAAAATCCATACCAAAAACCGCACCTTTGGCACGACCTTGCCAATAGGGTGCGCCTAATCCTGAAAATGCAGGTACGATTACTAATTCTGATTCTTCTGCATTTTGCGCCAGCGCTTCTGATTCTGCGGCATTGTCAATAAAGTGCAACGCGTCACGCATCCATTGCACAGCAGAGCCTGCAACAAATACTGAGCCTTCTAATGCATATTGAATATCACCATTAATACGCCAAGCAACAGTACTTAATAATTGATTATGGCTGCGAATGATTTTTTTACCTGTATTCATCAACAAAAAACAGCCCGTACCATAGGTGTTTTTGGCCATCCCCGGATGGAAACACGTTTGCCCAAACAAGGCGGCTTGTTGATCACCTGCAATTCCGCAAATTGGAATTTGACTGTTTTGGTATTCAAAAATGGCTAGCTCTCCCGAACAGTCAACAACTTGAGGTAGTATTTCGGCTGGTATATCAAAATAAGCCAGCAAATCGCTATCCCATACTTGGCGATGAATATCGTATAACATGGTGCGAGATGCGTTGGTAATGTCTGTAATATGCGTTTTTTGCCCAGACATATTCCAAACCAACCAAGAATCTATGGTTCCAAAGGCCAGCTCACCACGCTGCGCTTGTTCTCTGGCACCCTCCACATTGTCTAAGATCCATTTAACTTTGCTGGCGCTAAAATATGCATCTGGTAGCAGGCCGGTTTTATCGCAAATCCAACTTGCATCTTGACTGTTTCTGATTTTCTGGCAATCAGCCTGCGTACGGGTATCCTGCCAACTGATAGCAGGATAAATTGCCTGCCCCGTTTTTTTATCCCAGATAACGGTTGTTTCACGCTGGTTAGAAATACCGATTGCCGCAATATCATGTGGCTGAGCTTGTAAATCTCTTAATAACAGCTCAAATACCGCCAGCTGTTGTTGCCAGATAAATTCAGGTGACTGCTCAACCCGACCAAAATGTGGATAATCCAATTCAGTTTCAATTTGCCGTTTAGCGACAACATGCCCTTCCATATCAAAAGCCAAAGCTCTGGAGCTGGTGGTACCTTGATCAAATGCGACTATCCACTTTTTTATCATTATTTTTTAAAACCTATATCGCTTAGAAAATTACCAATATGGAACCATTTTTAGAGCTGACTGCCTCGACTGCTCCATAACTTTTACTAAATTAGTTATCTTATTTTCCGCCCACTGCTGCAGCTCTTGTTGATTGTCTTCGGTATATGAGTCTAAACACTGTAAAAACAGATTCAGCGTTTTCAAATCAGATATACCTTCCATGATATCCAGCCAAGGCGAACGAAAGTCCATTCGGTCACTTTCATTGTATAAACTACCGACACACACGCCGGTTAGTAACCCTCTACCAATCGAGCGCTCAACATCAATGTAATCTTGCATGCCGAATTGTTCTTTTGATGGCATTTTTTTCTGGATTCTAACCCAGCTTTGCTGATTCAGTTTAGTTGCAACCGAGTAAATATTCTCACTCAGTAAATTTTCATCTATTTCTGAATAACAACGCCATCCGCGCTCGGTTAACCAGCGCATTAGTTTTAAAATGACTCGATTATATCTTTGACTATAAAACAAAGGCACAGTAGCATTTTCTTTTAGCGTGCTGGCAAACGTTTGTTCTAAATAATTTAACAGACGTTCATCTTCACCAATGCGTTTGCGATAGTTGCCTTTTTTTGAAGTAAGTTGCTTGATATGGAGCGCGCCATCTAACCATTCAAACTCATTATTTAACCATTTTAATTCTTTGCGGATTTCAGAGCTGGCTTTTTTGGGCACATAATCACGAAATAACCAAAGTGTATGACGCACCAACCAAATACCGCGTAATAGCTGTTTTAAACTGCGAATATGTCCTTCTCGACAATATATTTCTTCATGATGTTGCCAATGTGCCAGGCCATGCTCGATGGCTCGTGCAAAAGCGGTTTCAACATCTAAATCTGCGCTCAGGTTTACCGTACCCAGGCTTTTTTTATCTTGCATGGGCTGGTTTAAAAACAAACGATATCCGCGTGCGGCTTTGCTGTCGTTTGATAAACGCAGTGGTAATTTGTCGACAAGTATGTCGGCTAAACTAAACAGTTCACGCATGTCGCCGTCAACCAGTTCAATTTCGATTTCATGAATCGGTGTATGATTTTCCTGTGCACTGACAGCACCTGAATCGTAAACCACTTCAATTAAGCTTTCTTGTGACAACACGCGCCATTTATGACGCGTAAAGTCTGTCGTGAATAGCGGCGTCAACGCGTCTTGTAAATCTTGAATGGAAACGTGATCTGGCCAAGCTTCTGCAGGGAATAAACTTAAATCGGGTACATTGGCTGTCGTTGGAATATTATATTCTGGCCTTTTATGTAAGCCACCGACAGAGCTCCCAGCCGTTTTTAAGGTTTGTTCTGATTCACCATCTACCGTTCTGACTCTTAACCCAGCATCCAGCGCTCTTAGCGATTGTTGTGCTGTATCAAAATAAGTATTGGTCAATCGTTTGTGGCTATACCCTTGGTTTTGAAGAATGGGCGTCAATAATTTTTGCAATTGTTCGAGTATGGGTTCACCTTCGTCTTCTTCTGAAGACGCAACGGCAAATTTAAGCTCTATCTCAGTTTCCATATTTTTTGGTTAAAGATTTCTGGCGTGCAACACGCATAATTTAGTATAGCAAGAGAAAATACCTGACGGAGTCCACGACTTCAAGCTTTAGTGTTGTGAAAATATCGGATAATCAGATTAATTACTGGTAATCAAATGCAATAAGGTTTTTAATAGTAGCCATCTTAGCTTGGACAAAACTATAAAAATCAATCAGATTTCGGAGCTTTTAATGAAATCACGCCTATTCGCACTCGCACTTATCACCCTTGTGCCTAATTTTGTATTCGCACAACAAACCGACAAAGCTTATATCTCTGACGAACTTACGGTATTTGTACACACAGGGCCTACCCGAAATTACCGCATTGTAGGCACCGTAGTGGCAGGCAGCCAAATTGAAATTTTGGCCAAGTCGGAAGATGGCAGTTTTAGTCAAATTCAGTACGAAGACGGTAAAACCGGTTGGATAGAAAGCCAATATGTCAGCCAGACTGCCAGCATACAACAACAGCTTAAAACACTGAAAAGCGAGTTGGCAGAAAAAACAGAGTCACTCAGCCAGTTGGAAAACGAGTTGAATACTCAAAAGAGTGAAAAAATGCTGATTGAAGGACAACTACAACGTCACACACAAAGCACTCAGGATTTACAAAACAAACTAGAAAGTGCGCAAAAACAGCTAGCTGTACTGCAACAACAAGACGTTGAAAATCAAGAAAAAGTTAAAATGGACTGGCTTATTAAAGGCGGTATGTTATCACTTGGTAGCTTAATCATAGGTTACATCCTAGCAATGATGCCGCGTCGCAGAAAACGATCTCCTGATCTCTTTTAAATTGTGAACGCTTGCAAAAACCGACCTTTGGGTCGGTTTTTGCTTTTCTGCGTTGCAACTTAGCGTTCTGCAACAAAACGTCTAAAATTAGCATTAAGCGAAGCAGCGTTTAATGGTTTTTTATGCAGCTCTCATCCGCCATATTTTCAAAGAAAATCCATCTGACGCAGGCAGAACAGCAACTATCTGCTTTGCATCAAATGATGGTTGAATACCATTTAATTGACGATCAACTGCTGTCTCACCAGCTATCCGCTATACAAATTAAAATACCCCCAACATTACAAAAGCAGGTGGCCAAGCAGACGATTGAACTGATACAAAAATCGCGTGAACACATACAGCAAACACCTTGGGCACTCGAAACTTTTTTTGCCCATTTAAAGCTCAACAGTGCAGAAGGCAAAGCATTGATGAGTTTGGCAGAGGCACTCCTTAGAGTTGAAGACAAACCAAGCGCGATTGCACTGATTAAAGATAAAATGGCTCGTTGGCAACCACAAAAGAGTAATCAAAATACGTTTGAGAAACTCAGCGAACAGCTGCTAACAATCAGCAAAAAACTGATATCTGACCAAAACCCAACCATAAAAAGAATGTCATCTCCACTAATTTACGCGGCGATAAAAAAGAGTATGCACTTACTTGCACAACATTTTATTTATGCGCAGAATATGCAAGAAGCTGTTGCTAAAGCAGATAAAAAAAACCAGTTATGCTCGTTTGATTGTTTAGGTGAAGCGGCGCTAAACTCGATGGAAGCAGAGCAATATTTTAATGCTTACCAACAAGCCATTATGACTTTAGCTGAGCGCAGGAAATCAGAAAAAGATATACCCTCTCAAACAACCAGACATCATAGCATTTCCATTAAATTGTCCGCTCTGCATGCAAAATTTGACGTTCTACACTTTGAAAAAATAAAAAACAAACTCATTAATGACGTTTTACAATTAGCCATGCTGGCCAAAAAACATGATATTGCCCTGACGATAGACGCAGAAGAATCTGACAGATTGATGATAACGTTAGCGGTTTTTGAGGCGGTGCGTCGTAACGCACATTTGCAGGGTTGGCAGCAATTTGGATTGGCGGTGCAAGCATATAGCAAAAGAGCCTTGATAGAGCTACTTTGGTTAAATTGTTTGGCGGTTGAGCTAGATTGTACAATCCCTATTCGACTGGTTAAAGGGGCGTATTGGGATAGTGAAATAAAACGTGCTCAGCAGTTAGGTTTGCGCAACTATCCGGTTTTTCGTTGTAAACAAGATACAGACGCTCATTTTTTAATCTGTGCGCACTATTTATTAAGCTGCGGTAATCAAAAATTAGTCCCTCAATTTGCCAGCCATAATATTAATAGTATTTGCCAGCTTGAAGCATTAAGTAAACAATGCAAACCGCAAAACAAAACAATTGAATGGCAACACCTACATGGTATGGGAACAGGTTTTTACGCTGCATTTTCACAGCTAACCCATTGGCCGATACGAGTTTATGCACCGGTCGGCGAACATAAAACGGTTTTACCTTACCTGATCCGGCGTTTATTAGAAAACGGCGCAAATCAATCATTTGTCCACAAGCTAAGTGATCAAACGCAAGCTGCCGACAACCTAATAGAACCCCACGAATTTAATGGGGTTAACACGACGCTTGATCATAACTTAGACAAACGCCTTTGCTTGCCCAAAGATATTTACCAAACTCGCAAAAACGCACCGGGTTTTGATTGGGCAGAACAACAACAACTGGCGCATTTTAATAATTTGCTGTTAAGTTGGCCTGACGATGCGTTTTTTGATCCATTGCGCACCGAACGCTCGCCTGCGCAAAGTTCACATGCAGATATACAAAAACAATTACAAGTAATCGCAGCGCCCTACCTAAGCAAAACCAAAGACGTAAAACAACTCTACTCAAATGCTATTGATGCACAACTAACATGGCGTGAGACCTCGCTCGAAACGCGCAGCAATTGCCTATTGCGGTTAGCAGAAAAACTGATAGAAAAACAAGATGCATTGCTATTCTTGCTGGTTTACGAAGCAGGTAAAACACGATCAGACGCACTAAACGAATGGCGCGAGGCAATAGACTTTTGTTTTTACTATGCTGAATTGGCAAAGCATGAGTTACACGCTCAAAAATTGCCTTCTACTGTGGGGGAAGAAAACTATTTACATTATCAAGCTAAAGGGACATTTGTTTGCATATCGCCGTGGAACTTCCCATTAGCGATTTTTTTAGGCCAAAGTATCGCCGCATTGGTGAGTGGCAATACCGTTATTGCCAAACCCGCGCAGTCCTGCCCGGTAATTGCGATATATAGTATGGCGTTAATCAAACAATCTGGCATAAATGAAGGGGTATTTCAGCTGTGTTTAGCTAAAGGTTCGACCATTGGTAACTTACTGTTAAGCCACTCTGAGTACACTCACTTAAATTTGAATGGCGTGTGTTTTACCGGCTCAAATAAAACCGCCAAAGATATCGAAAAATTATTAATAGAGCACCCGAACAAAATTCCATTGATCGCAGAAACTGGTGGTTTAAATGCAATGCTAGTGGATGCAACAGCCCAGCACGAGCAAGCTATATTGGACGTACTGCAATCTGCTTTTTATAGTGCTGGACAACGCTGCTCTGCTGCACGTATTTTATTATTACATCACAGCATCTACGAAAACTTTGTAGCGCGTTTGCAGCAATGCATGGCCGAACTCATTATATCAGAGCCCAATCTAGCAGAATGCGATATTGGCCCCGTTATCCATGCAGCCGCCAAACATAAAATTAATCAATATATCAAACTGCAGCAGGAACAAAATCGAGTTATTTACCAAACCCCACTTCCCAAACACTTAACAACGCAAAACTATGTTGCACCTTGTTTAATTAAGATTGATTCGATAAACGAAATGCGCGAAGAAATTTTTGGTCCGGTGTTACACTTAGTCTGTTATGACAAGGCTGAAAATGCAGTTGAACAACTTAATGCGCTCGGATATGGCCTGACACTTTGCATTCATAGCCGCAATACCACGAACTGGCACAAACTAGCGACTCAAGCTAAGGTCGGCAATATTTATATTAACCGAAATCAAGTCGGCGCTATTGTTGGCAGCCACCCCTTTGGGGGCATGAATCTATCCGGTACCGGGCCAAAAGCAGGTGGTCCCAATTATCTAAAGGCCTTTGTAAATGAAAAAACGATCAGTGAAAACTCGGCTGCGATCGGAGGCACTATGGAATTGTTGGGGACGAGAAATTAGCTGCGAGCGACGAGCGACGAGCGACGAGCGACGAGCGACGAGCGACGAGCGACGAGCTTCGCCAACATTGTAGGTCGCGGCTTTAGCCCGACAATCAAGCTTCGAGCTACAAGTTACAAGTTTCGCCCGCATTGTAGGTCGTGGCTTTAGCCCGACAATCAAGCTTCGAGCTACAAGTTACAAGTTTCGCCCGCATTGTAGGTCGTGGCTTTAGCCCGACAATCAAGCTTCGAGCTACAAGTTACAAGTTTCGCCAACATTGTAGGTCGTGGCTTTAGCCCGACAATCAAGCTTCGAGCTACCAGCTACAAGTTTCGCCAACATTGTAGGTCGTGGCTTTAGCCCGACAATCAAGCTTCGAGCTACCAGCTACAAGTTTCGCCAACATTGTAGGTCGCGGCTTTAGCCCGACAATCAAGCTTCGAGCTATCAGCTACAAGTTTCGCCAACATTGTAGGTCGCGGCTTTAGCCCGACAATCAAGCTTCGAGCTACCAGCTACAAGTTTCGCCAACATTGTAGGTCGCGGCTTTAGCCCGACAATCAAGCTTCGAGCTATCAGCTACAAGTTTCGCCAACATTGTAGGTCGCGGCTTTAGCCTTAAGGCTCCCCACAAATTTTGAAAAGATGCCCACTTATTGGTTAAACTAATTTCGCCAAAAACAAGTTACAACAAGGGGCATCAAATTGTTATTATCAAACTTGCTTTCAGAAAATTCAATAGCACTGGATAAACGAATTAAAAAGGCACTCTCCGATACCGTTTCTTGTGTTCAACATGGTGCGAAGTTAAGCCTAACCGCGATTGGCAGAACACTTGGTGAGCAAAGCCCTTCCACTACAGAAAAACATTGCATCAAACGTGTTGATAGATTACTTAAAAATGAGAAATTACAACAAAACCGCACGCAATTTTATAAGACTCTGACCGCTTATTTAACGGGTGGAATTGAGGATGCTTTGCCCATTATTGTTGACTGGTCAAGTGTTTACGACCAAAGCTTTGTACTACTTCGAGCTTCGGTCGCATTTGATGGTCGAGCTTTTACCATCTATGAAGAGGTACACGCTGAAGGCGCTATGAATAACCATAAAATTCATGTCAAGTTTCTTCAGAATTTAAAGCAGATTCTGCCCGATGAGTGTTGTCCTGTGATTGTTACAGACGCTGGATTTAAAGTGCCATGGTTCAAAGCAATTGATAAATTAAATTGGTATTGGCTTGCACGTACTCGTGGCACTGTAAAATGTAAAACAGACGATAACTCAGAATGGACATTGGTGGATGCCTATCACTCACAGGCCAAAACAAAACCCACGGCCTTAAAAGGTTTAGTCTTATCAAAACAACACAAGTGGTCTTGCAGAGGCGTCTTGTATAAAACATCACCCCCACCAAAGAAACACAAAAAACCCACGAAACGACCTAACTGCAACAGCTATAAAAAATATTCAAAAGGTAACAGTGAGCCCTGGTTTCTGGTCAGTAATCTACCTGAAGATGAGTTTTCTGCTCTTGCTCTGGTTAATATTTACAAGCGTAGAATGACAATAGAAGAAGCTTTTAGAGACACTAAAAACGAATATTATGGGCTGGGCTTAAGGCGCTCTAGAAGCCAATCTATCGAGCGTTTACAGGCATTGCTACTCATCGCTTTGCTGGCTCAGTGGCAACTATACGTCATTGGAAAAGCTGCAGAATTGCAAGGTTATCACCGACACTTTCAGGCCAATACCGAAAAGCGAAGGCGTGTCTTATCATATTGCTATCTGGCCAAAAGAATATTGCTGAATTCAAGTTTTGCTATAACAAATTCGATGCTCCAAGAAGCTTTTGAGTTACTCATTATGGAAACGAGATGTCACCTTAATTGTGGGGATCCCTAAGGCTTTAGCCCGACAATCAAGCTTCGAGCTACCAGCTACAAGTTTCGCCAACATTGTAGGTCGCGGCTTTAGCCCGACAATCAAGCAAAAAAGATAAAAGTAGCGAGCTTTGAACTGCGATCTGTGTAGTTTGTCCTTTAGAGAGACGAGTTTCGAGTTACAAGATCGTTCTCTAAGGGCGTCCATATATATTTCGACATTTTTGCTTTCTGCTTGTGTCGGGCTAAAGCCGCGACCTACAAATCGAGCTTGGAGCTTGGAGCTTGGAGCTTGGAGCTTGGAGCTTGGAGCTTGGAGCTTGGAGCTTGGAGCTTGGAGCTTGGAGCTTGGAGCTTGGAGCTTGGAGCTTGGAGCTTGGAGCTTGGAGCTTGGATAACAGCAGTAAATTTGAATATACTGTGCTAGTCTAATTTATAGCGGCATTTTTTTCGCTAGTTCAGGTAGTTTACCCGATAACCCCATCGCAATTTTAGCCATCTGATTTTTGACTGGTGTCATATGGTTTAAAATATTCATTACCTCTGCGCGCGCAATCTTCAATGGTAAAAAATCACTACCAAAACTACGTTTAAATATCTCCATCGCAGCGATTCTTTCTAGTGCATCTAACTGGCGCCAACGCATGGTTTGCCGCATCATTGCAGCAAGCTTGTCAGTTTGTAAACTTTCCTCCGTCGGCCAATGCTCCCCAATACACTCGGCAACAGCTAACGCATCCATAATACCTAAATTTGCCCCTTGCCCAGCAAGCGGATGAATAGTGTGCGCTGCATCGCCTATCAATAAACACCGGTTTTTAATAAATTGCTGACTATAGCGAGCAACCAAAGGAAATGAAATACGCTCTGAAATCAACTCGGTTGTCCCCATTACTCCATCAAAAGTAGCCGCTAACTTATGCTCAAAAGCATTTTTATCCAAAGCCAGTGTTTGCTGGCATTCATCAAAATCAAGCGACCAAACGATAGAAGATTGATGCGGATTTGCTAAAGGTAAAAACGCAAGTGGACCAGACGGTGTAAAAATTTGCCGTGCGGTATTTTGGTGTTTTTCACTGGTTTGAATATTTGCGACAATTGCCGTTTGTCCATATTCAGAGAAACTGAGACTTACATCCAGCCACTTGCGGATATTAGAATGCGCGCCATCTGCCGCCACCAAAAACTCAGCCTGTAACAAACGGTTATTGTCTAATTGCAATAAAACAGGTTCCGATTCTTTTGCATCAAGCTGGCTAGCATTATGCGGATATAGTTGGCAGTTATCATAACTTTTTAATTCCAGTAACAAAGCCGTAATCAAAGCACTATTTTGCACAATCTGGCCTAAAAAATCAGCGTTATAATTTTCTGCGCTAAATTCAATTTTACCGTGACTATTTTTGTCCCAAACTAACATATCACTAAATGGTGTATGACCTTCACCAGCTAGCCGTTGCCACACATTTAATTGGCAAAAAGCATTGATACTTGCTTGGTTTATTGCACTTACCCGTAACGCATCCAAACTTGCATTATCATTATCCGCGGTCCTTTTTTCCGCCAACTCTGCGGCAACCACAGCGATTTTTTTTCCTGTTCGCGCCACCGCTAAAGCACAGGTCAGGCCGACGATGCCAGCCCCAACAATAACCAAATCAAACTTATCTATCATGTTAAACTCCCAGTCCCATAGCAGCTTGAGCAAATTTGCGTTTTATCCAAGGTGATAACTCTAAGCCAATAAGTCCAGCGTTACGTGCAAATTTAAGTGGTTGATAATCATTTGAAAAACCACGTACTAAAATGTCTGTCGCAGATAAAATGGTTTGAATATCCAGATTGCGGTTCGCGATATAACCTTGCCAGTTTTGCACTTGCCATAAGTCTTGCTGCTGTTGAACTGCATGTGTAATCAAATCTGCCGCCGCCGAAATATCCCGAATACCCAAATTAAAGCCTTGCCCGGCGATCGGGTGGACCGTATGTGAAGCATTGGCTAAAAACAGTACCCTGTGATGATAGATTTGCTGCATCGCCAAGCGTTTTAACGGATACATATTACGCTTACCAACTTTAACAATTCTACCAGCTTTATAGCCAAACTGAGTATGTAAATAGCGAATAAACTCAGCTTCGCTACAGCTTATAAGGTGCTGAGATTGCGCTTGCAAACCACACCATACCAAACCAAATTTATCATCTGCAATTGGCAACATTGCTAGAGGACCATGCGCAGTAAATCGCTCATAAGCTCGATGGCTAATATTCTGCTTTGTATTTAATTCAACTTGTACATTAGTCGTCACTGCAGATTGTTGATAAATTTGCTCATGCACAGGGATATTAACCAAAGTTCGAACCTGACTATTTGCCCCATCGCATGCTAACAACAAATTGGCGGAAAGTTTTTGGCCGGATTTAAGCGTTAACTCAACCCGGTCTTGGTGTTGTTGTAGTGTTTGTAACTCGTCCGGGCAGAAGTATTCCAGTTTGTCTTGATATTTTGATTGCTGCAAAAAGGAAGTTAAAACTTGCCCCAACTGAGCAGCTTCAACAACATAACCTAAAGCCTGATGAAATTGGTCGAGATCGATAAAACTGTATCCAGCACTGCCCGCCTCACTGACTTCAATTTTATCAATCGCATAAGCCACTTTTTTTAGTTCGGACCAAATGCCCCATTTAGCCAGAGCTTTTACCGAACCATATGCCAGCGCGATTGCCTTGCTGTCAAAACTATTGTGTTCAATGTTTTTAGCAGGTTGTGCTTCTACAATTGCAATTTTGCAGTTAATTGTATCTAATGCAGTTAACAAGGCAGCGGCCATACAACTGCCCGCTAAACCACCGCCGATAATGGCTATGTCAAACTGAGCTTTATCTGTCATGCGTTATTGGCACTCATCCAACTTTCGATTTCCGCAATTGTTTTTGGCACATTGGCCGTCAATATCTGATGTCCATCGTCTGTAATAACGATATTATCTTCGATGCGCACACCGATACCTTTCCATTTGTCCTCGACATCTGCATCCTCAGAAATATAAATCCCCGGCTCTACGGTTAAAGCCATGCCTGGCTCTAATACACGCTCTGTACCATTACACTTATATTGACCAACATCGTGCACGTCTAATCCCAACCAATGACCTAAACCATGCATAAAATACTTACGATAAGCAGGCGGTTGCTCATTCTGACTGTTTTTATTGTCAGCCAAAGTTCCCGTTAAAATCCCCAAATCAATGAGCCCTAACGTAATAACATCAACCGCCACATCTGTTGCTTGCTGTAGGGTGTTGCCCGGTTTTAAGACTTTTAATGCTTCAGTTTGTGCATCTAAGACTAATT
Source organism: Catenovulum sediminis (assembly GCF_007289895.1). Classification (GTDB taxonomy): domain Bacteria; phylum Pseudomonadota; class Gammaproteobacteria; order Enterobacterales; family Alteromonadaceae; genus Catenovulum; species Catenovulum sediminis. The sequence goes on from NZ_CP041660.1 coordinate 868,925, forward strand.
GATAAATCTGTTTTTGCGCTTCACTAAAACGACCGTTTACCGGAAAAGTACGTGTGATATCGGCAGCATACCCCTGATATTCACAGCCAGCATCAATCAATAATAAATCGCCATCTTGCAATAGCTCTGAGTTTTCGGTGTAGTGTAATATACATGCATTATCGCCCCCGCGACTATGCTGTTATATGCTTCAAAACGTGCGCCTTGCATCGCAAATTCATGTTTTATCTCAGCCTCAACTTGATATTCATACATACCAGGCTGGCACACTTTCATCGCGCGCTTGTGGGCATCCGTGCTGATGTCTGCTGCTTTTTGCATAATGGCGATCTCAGAGTCAGTTTTGAACAAGCGTTTTTCATGCACAATTTTAGAAAAGTCGAATAGTTGATGAGGTGTCGACGCTAATTTACCCATATTGCGAACCGCTTTTAGCAAAGCAATAACTTTTTGATCAAGCTCCGAGTCTCCATGTCGCCAATATAGAGTTGTCGCACCGTTTAACACTTTGCGGGCGTATTCTTCAAATTCTTCAATTGGCAATGCATGATCAAATGCCAATTGTTCTGCTGCTTTTTCTGGCCCGAGTCGCCGGCCATTCCAAATTTCAGCCAATTTATTCTTAGCTCGGCAAAATAAAATGCTTTCTTCAACTCCATCTTTTTTTACCAATAACAAATACGCATCGGGTTCGTTAAAACCGCTTAAATACCAAAAATCACTATTTTGCCGAAATGGATATTCAGTATCATTACTGCGGGTTTGCTCTGATGCGGCAGCAACAATAGCGACGCTATCCGGTAGCATCTCGGCCAATATCGCTTGACGTCTGTTAGCAAATTCCAATTGAACTGGCTTCATTATATGCATTCCCTATTTCAAGGCTTTGGTTTAATTGTCGTTTATTAATGTAAAGTTGGTTTTTGAAAAACGTCTTTACCGCCTTCTTGCCCACTTCGATCGCCTAATTCTCCAAAACACATGATGGTTGTCATGCGTATGTACTCGGCAACTTCCTCATAGGCAATCAGGTTTTCTTCAGTTTCTTCCATCTCAGTATCCATTTGACTAATGGCAATTAGATCTTGATAAGCTTCACGTACTTCATCATCAACCTCAGAAAATTGCTCACCAACAACCGCACCAAAAGATGAGATAAACGCAGATAACCACTCTAACAATATCTGCGCACGTTCATTCAATGGGATATCGTCGTTCTCTGGTATATACACCTGAAAACTAAAGTTTGGATCAAGCAATTGATGATATGTGGTTTGATACATCTGACGGAATTTTTCCGCGACTGTGTCGTCAACCTCTGCATCCTGTAATGCAAACTCACTGATGAATTTACGCCACTGTGCATGTTGATAAGGCATGCCTGCGCATAAACAGCCGCAGATGATACCGTGAATTTCAGCAGCAGAGCACGGCAGCTCATTTTGATGAAGGAAAAAATCAAATGAATCGTAATCGGGTAATTGAGAATCGGCCATATTGGATTGCCTAAGTACCTAAATAATAATCTCTATATGTTATCACCGAGCTTCGAGTGCAACAAACAGACTTGCATAATTTGAACTATATCTAAGCTGTTTGCTGGAAAAACACGCATTCAAAAACTAAAATACAAAGTAACTGAGTTATGTACTTGAAATACAATCAGCGCGTGGTACAGTGCGCGCTTCAAGACATCAGTCTTAAAAAGTTAAAAGTTTTGTTCCCTGAGATGCGCGCAAATGGGTTATGTCCCTGAGCCGATACTTTTTTATCAGGAAGATAGTTTCTTTACTATTGTGCAAGCTCGGCATGAACCGAGAAGCCTACGGTAACGTAGTATTTTCCGCCTTGAACTTCACGGTTCAAGGGCTATACCCGGTGCGGTATCTTGGGGAGCTTCCTTATCTGAAAGCTCCTTTCTTTGTGTTTAAGAAATATTAGTTGCAAACACCGCAAATAACACAGCAATCATTGACGACATCCAAATAATTCGTTTATCAAAACACAGTTTAGAGTGATTGTATTTTTCAACAAATGCCAGCATTTGCTCTGCATTGCCTTGATACGGACCAAATCGATTCAAAGTATATTTATCTGTTGAACCTACTTTACTGAAAAGTTCGTTGTACTCATTCATGTACTCTTTCAGTTTTAACAGGTCCATATCAGTCGCTTTTGCAATGTCAGATAAACAAGCGCCGTGGATCCCTTTCTCTTTTAAAAATGAAATAATTCGGCGTGCTTCATGGGTAGTCATATTCTCTGTACTCCGTCACTATCAAACAAACTACGATTGATGATTAATGGGTCATTTTTTACAGCTTGGTCGATGAGTATAGTGCACAGAAAATGATCTTAAAACCTATAAAATGAATTTTTAAATACAAAAAGCACCCGAAGGTGCTTTTTTAACAAGTCTATTACGCGGTTATTAACCTTTTATTACACTATTCACCTGTAGCTTCGGTTAATTTTTCTTCAGCGATAGCTGCATCCTTTTTAGTGGGTAGCAATAAACGTTCACGTAAAATAGCTTCAACTTCGTTAGCCATTTCAACATTTTCAAGCATGAATTTAATACAGTTTGCTTTACCCTGACCAATTTTATTGCCTTGATAGCTATACCAAGCACCTGATTTATCGATTAATCCTTCTTTAACGCCTAAATCAAGCAATTCGCCTTCTTTTGATATACCACGTCCGTACATAATCTGGAAATCTGCTTGTCTAAATGGTGGTGCTACTTTATTTTTAACCACTTTTACACGAGTCTCACTACCCGTTACTTCGTCACCTTCTTTCACGGCGCCTGTACGACGAATATCTAATCGCACCGACGCATAAAATTTAAGTGCGTTACCACCAGTTGTGGTTTCAGGGTTACCAAACATTACACCAATTTTCATTCGAATCTGGTTGATAAAAATACATAGCGTGTTTGATTTTTTAATATTGGCTGTTAACTTACGTAACGCTTGCGACATAAGTCGAGCCTGCAAACCAACATGGGTATCGCCCATTTCGCCTTCGATTTCAGCTTTTGGTGTTAACGCGGCGACCGAGTCAACAATAATCACATCCACCGCACCTGAGCGAACCAACATATCTGCAATTTCTAACGCCTGTTCACCGGTATCTGGTTGAGAAACCAATAATTCGTCAATATTAACGCCTAGCTTCTCTGCATACAAAGGATCAAGTGCATGCTCAGCATCCACAAACGCACAGGTTTTGCCTTTTTTCTGAGCTTCTGCAATTGTCTGCAAAGTTAAAGTTGTTTTACCAGAAGATTCTGGGCCAAAGATTTCCACAACACGACCACAAGGTAAACCACCTATACCTAGCGCTATGTCTAAGCTTAGTGAGCCTGTTGAAATACTTTCAATGTCCAATGCTGAGTTATCACCCAACTTCATAATCGAACCTTTACCAAATTGACGCTCGATTTGTCCTAATGCTGCACTAAGGGCTTTTTGTTTGTTGTCGCTCATTAAAAAATCTCCGACTGGGTATTCGTTAAGTTGGGTTAAAGTATACTGGTTACTCATACAGTATCAAGTTTTTTGTTGGAAATTTTTTGTGGGGTGTTTGTTGATGGGTGCCATGGTCAGATGGCAACATTCGCTTTGCCGGCATCTCAACTAGACACTAATAATACTCAGAGTAAAAACTATAAATTTCTTGTCGATAATGCCTGGGTAATAATGCATGTCTAAGTTGCGTCTCGTAACCTATGGATCTTAAGTAGTTTGGAATATAACAAGGTGACCACCACCCCTTACCAGTCAAGTCCAACCCTTTAATTGGGGATAAATCTATTTCACATGCAGTCATATTACATTTTACATGCAAAATATCTAAATGAGGACATGCACTTGCAACCCACTTTGATAATTTTTTTGTTAACAATAGTGCACGACTATCCTTAAAGTTACCTTGAAGGAACCCAAATCGGTCGTACCAAATTCTAGGCACAGTTGGAAATTGCATATATACAGGACTGATAGGAAAATTAGTCGCAGAATAATCTTTGTTTGTAGGTGGGTGGTCTTTCAAACCTGGTACTTCTTGTAGCATAAATTCAGGCACGTCTTTAAGACTGGCTATTACCTCTTCAAGTGGAACATCAACAAACTCTTTTGTCACCATAGCTTTATAGCGCTGTTGTTGCAAAAACGTGTCGATATTCATAGCATTATGGTCAATTGGTGTTTCTTCGCCAGTTTCTGGGGCTTGTTGCCTATTTGAAGGCTGACTATAGTTAGCTGGATGCTCAGTAGGATCAGTTGCCTGCTGCTCTGTTTTTTCTTTTACCAACGAGTTAAAAGCCGCTGTTGCAGCATAATTTTCATTAAATTCATGAACCAGAGCTTCGTCCGAAGTAGGCACATGATTAACTTTATTTATGGATGCTGTATTTGGATAGAGGGCTACCAACAAACCTATGGTACACACTAGAACCACACATAATAATGATTGAATCCCGAGCATTGGCATTCCCTCTTGTCACTTGTGAAATTAAGACGCGACTGAGTATTCCCATCCAGCGTAAGTACCTCCCCCCCCCCAAATGGGTCTAGACAATATGCTGCATAAGTGTCAACCCCGCCCGTAGTGCCAACATAATCATATCGAAAGCCACTATCTCCACAAAAATCATTTATATGATCTGCATTTGAACTTTCAATTTCTGCATCTCGCGTCGCACCACAAACTAAAGCGATTTCATTTTCTGATAACGTTCTAGGGCGTGTTTATCTTTGTATTATTTTTGAGCAATAGGCTATTTTAATCGTTAACAAAGCAGAATGAGTGGGGTTTAGTCATTCTAAATAAACGAATTCTAATGCCGTTAAGGGTTAAAATAGCCATTGCCCTTCGGGCTGAGGCCAAAATGGTCTGATGCAGCGTTAGAAATAACTTATTTAGATGACTAAACTTCATTATTTCTGCCTTGCCTAAGACCATTTTTTCTCTCAGCTCAAATTATAAACAAAGATAAACACGCCCTAGGGCGTGTTTATTTTTGTATTATTTTTGAGCAATAGGCTATTTTAATCATTAACAAAGCAGAATGAGTGGGGTTTAGTCATTCTAAATAAACGAATTCTAATGCCGTTAAGGGTTAAAATAGCCATTGCCCTTCGGGCTGAGGCCAAAATGGTCTGATGCAGCGTTAGAAATAACTTATTTAGATGACTAAACTTCATTATTTCTGCCTTGCCTAAGACCATTTTTTCTCTCAGCTCAAATTATAAACAAAGATAAACACGCCCTAATCAACATTATTTTATTTCCCTTAATATCATTAATGAATCTACGACGTTACCAAACTCTAACTGCTATGATAACTATCCTAAAGGGTAGTTTTTGAGCAAAACTTCAATTTTACTCAACGCATATAAAATAGCCTGTTGCCGAACAGCGGCACGGTCACCTTCAAATACTTTGTGTTCACACACGACGTCTTGCCCTTTAATTTGCCAAGCAAAATGTACTAAGCCAACGGGTTTAGTATCGGTTGCCCCACCTGGCCCTGCGATACCACTTGTAGTCACCGCAATATCAGCACCGGAGTTTTGCAGCACGCCAGCAGCCATTTCAGCAACCACTTGTTCGCTAACAGCACCATGCTTTTCTAACGTATCTGCTGCCACGCCTAAACAATTTTGTTTCGCTAAATTGCTGTAAGTTACCCAACTTTGGGTAAAATAGGCAGAACTACCGGCGATTTCGGTTAAAGCGTAAGCAATGCCACCACCGGTACATGATTCAGCGGTTGCAATAGTCAGCCCTTTACGCGTTAAAATAGCGCCACAGTTTTCAGCGGCTTGAGTAATTTCAGTCCAATACATGCTCGGCAAATCTCAAATCAGGTAAAAAATAACAAATGAGTACAGATATTTATTCAGAACAAAGTTTGAGTCAACACACCCCAATGATGCAACAATACCTGAAAATAAAAGCAGAGTATAAAGACATCTTAGTATTTTACCGAATGGGGGATTTTTACGAGCTATTTTTTGACGATGCAAAAAAAGCTGCTGAACTCATCGATATATCTTTAACCCATAGAGGAAAAACCGCGGGTCAGCCCATTCCAATGGCCGGCGTACCCTATCATGCAGTTGACACCTACTTAGCTAAATTGGTCGCATTGGGCGAATCAGTCGCGATATGCGAACAAATAGGCGATCCGGCAACCAGTAAAGGGCCGGTTGAGCGGCAGGTTGTGCGTGTATTAACCCCCGCGACCATTACTGAAGAATCTTTGTTAGATGATAGGCGCGACAATATATTAATGGCAATCGCAGAACATGGACAAAACCAATTTGGTGTCGCCATTTTGGATATTACATCTGGCCGTTTTGAAGTCGCCGCAATTCAATCCAATGAATCTTTACAATCTTTTTTGCAACAAACACATCCGGCTGAATTATTATATCCGGATAACTTTAGCAACCTGCAATTAATTGAAGATATCAAAGCGATTAAACGCAGGCCCGAATGGGATTTTGAAGGCGAAGCTGCTTTCAGACAATTATGCAAACAATTTAATACGCAAGATTTAAACGGTTTTGGTTTAAGTGCGCAGCACCCTGCTATTGGCGCGGCTGGTGCGATTTTGCAATATGTTAAAGATACGCAAAAAGCAGCCGTACCGCATTTACGCGGATTAAAACTAATTCGCCTGGAAGAAAACTTATACCTAGACGCTGTTTCTATCCGCAATTTAGAGCTGAATGAAAGTTTATCCGGCGCTAAAGGCCAGTCATTGCTTAGTGTGTTAGATAATACGGCAACCCCCATGGCCAGTCGTTTATTACAACGTTGGATTGTCCATCCAATCCGCGATTATCAGCAGCTCAAGCAAAGACAAGATACGATAGAAAGCTTACTTAACGCCGGCATATACACAGATTTACGAAGTTTATTAAAACAAGTGGGTGATATAGAAAGGATTATTTCTCGTATTGCACTGCGCTCAGCCAGACCACGCGATTTTTCTCGTTTAAGAAATGCATTCGCAATTTTACCCGAAATCAAAGAACGCTTGATAAACAGCGCAGATAATACGCTGCAAACTTATGCAAATGCGATAAATGCATTCGAGAACCTATTCCAACATCTAACCATTGCGATTGTTGAAAACCCTCCAGTCATTATTAGAGACGGTGGCGTGTTAGCTGAAGGCTACAACGCAGAGCTGGATGAGCTACGAAGACTCAGTGCGGGTGCACAAAATATACTGAGTGAAATTGAAACTCGCGAACGAGAAAAAACTGGATTGAGCACCTTAAAAGTTGGTTACAACAAAGTACATGGCTTTTTTATCGAAATATCCCGCGCACAAGCAACTGATGCACCTGTTGAATATACCCGCAGACAAACATTAAAAAATGCAGAACGCTTTATCACACCAGAGCTTAAATCACTGGAAGACAAAGTATTAACCGCACAAAGCAAAGCGCTGGCGTTGGAAAAACAATTATATGAAGCGCTGTTTGATATATTTGAACCACATGTCAGCGAATTACAAGATTTAGCCGACAGAGTTGCCCGTTTAGATGTACTGAATAATTTGGCAGAGCGAGCTGAAACTTATAACTACTGTCGGCCGCACTTTAGCGAAAACAACGGGCTTCATATTTCAGCAGGTCGTCATCCGGTGGTTGAAATACTCAGTTCAGAGCCTTTTATCGCTAATCCGCTAGAATTAAATCCACAACGAAAAATGCTGATTATTACAGGCCCTAACATGGGCGGTAAATCAACCTATATGCGCCAAACGGCTTTAATTACCATAATGGCGTACATTGGTAGTTTTGTCCCCGCTCAAGCGGCTGAAATTGGCCCGATTGATCGTATTTTCACCCGCATTGGGGCCTCTGATGATCTAGCCAGCGGGCGCTCAACCTTTATGGTAGAAATGACAGAAACCGCGAATATTCTAAACAACGCAACTGAACATAGTTTAATTTTAATGGATGAAATTGGCCGCGGTACCAGCACCTATGATGGTTTGTCTTTAGCATGGGCATGTGCAGAAAACTTAGCACATAAAATAAAAGCTTATACTTTATTTGCCACGCACTATTTTGAAATGACCCAATTGAGCGAACAAATTGAAAGTGTTGCAAATGTCCATTTAGATGCAGTAGAGCACGGTGACAGCATTACCTTTATGCACGCTGTGCAAGAAGGGGCAGCAAACCGCTCATTTGGTTTACAAGTTGCAGCATTAGCGGGCGTACCCAAACCCGTGATTCATCAAGCACGGCGCAAACTCGCCGAGCTTGAAAATATGCAGGATTTACCAGTAGATGAAAATACACAAGCACCTGCGGTTACCCAACAGGTAGACTGGTTAACGGCACAACACCCGTTAGCAGAAGCTTTATCCAACTGCGATCCAGATAGTATGACACCACGTCAAGCACTGGACTTTTTATATTTGTTAAAACAACAAGCTGAATAATATTAGATTTCATGCCACAATATAGCCAGCTAGCGATTTAAGAGAAAGATTGAACAGATGACAGCGCAAATAATAGACGGTAAAAATATTGCTCAATCAGTTAGAGCAAATGTGAAAGAAGCAGTTGATAGCCGCAAAGCTGCCGGCAAACGAGCACCCGGCCTGGCGGTGATTTTGGTTGGGGCAGATCCTGCATCACAGGTATATGTTGAAAACAAGCGACGCGCCTGCGAGCAAGTTGGCTTTATTTCAAAATCTTATGATATGCCTGCGAACACCACACAAGAAGCTTTATTGGCAAAAGTTGAGCAGCTCAACAATGATGACGAAATTGACGGTATTTTAGTGCAGTTACCTTTACCTGAAGGTTTGGACAGCACACTCGTAATAGAAAGCATTGCACCTGAAAAAGATGTAGATGGATTTCACCCGTACAATATCGGCCGATTGGTTCAGCGTATTCCAACACTACGTCCTTGCACCCCGTACGGCATCATGACCTTAATTGAAAGTACAGGTAAAGATCCACACGGTTGCGAAGCTGTTATCGTGGGCGCTTCAAATATTGTTGGTCGTCCTATGTCGCTTGAATTGTTATTGGCTGGATGTACAACAACCGTAACCCACAGATTTACACAAGATTTAGAAAGCCACGTACGCCGTGCGGATATACTGGTCGTTGCTGTTGGTAAACCAGAATTTATTCCGGGTGACTGGATTAAACCCGGCGCAATTGTGATTGATGTAGGCATTAACCGCATGGACAGTGGTAAATTAGTGGGCGATGTTGAATTTGCAGCAGCCAGCGAGAAAGCGGCATTTATAACGCCCGTACCCGGTGGGGTTGGTCCAATGACGGTGGCAACTTTAATCGCCAACACGTTACAGGCTTGCGAAGCCCGAGAAGCAATATAGCTTGTAATAATTTGCTTGCTAATAGAAAAAGAGAGGTTGTTAACCTCTCTTTTTTATAAAATGCGAATTGATTAGTGACACTTTAAATCAACAATTTATACGTCTTAAGCCTGCGCAAAAAAGGCCTCTAAATCATCGCTGCCACCAATGTGCTGGCCATCAATAAACACTTGCGGAACCGTATCCCGACCAGAAACAGCTTTTAAGCTGGTTAAGCCAATCCCTTCACCCAATAATATTTCTTCGTACTGAAAACCCTTTTCAGTTAATAATTTTTTCGCCTTAGCACAAAATGGGCATCCGGGTTTGGTAAATAAACTAACTGATTTAGGCACTTCTAAATCCGGACAAATGTAGTTGAGCATGGTATCTGCGTCCGATACTTCAAACGGGTCGCCTTCTACTTGCGGCTCAATAAACATTTTTTCGATAACGCCATTTTTAACCAACATAGCATAACGCCAGCTACGCTTGCCAAAACCTAAATCGGCTTTATCAACCAACATCCCCATTTTGTCAGTAAACTCACCGTTACCATCTGGGATTAACGTAATATTTTCCGCTTCTTGGTCTGCCGCCCAAGCATTCATAACAAAAGTATCATTAACTGAAAGGCAAACAATTTCATCAACCCCTTGTTTTTTAAATACATCAGCCAATTGATTGTAACGAGGCAAGTGAGTCGACGAACAAGTTGGGGTAAACGCACCGGGCAAAGAAAACACGATAACCGTTCTGTTATCGAAAATTGATTCTGAGCTTATGGTTTTAAAACCATCGTCTGTTTTTACAACAAAACTAGCACTGGGGACTTTTTGACCTTCTTTATTATTTAACATGTGGTTCTCCATTTAACACTAAGATATTTGTATTACGGCTGTCTGCCTGTTTGAATTGAGTCTATTATGATTGTTACGAACGAAATTGAAAAACAGATTAAAGTAATCATAGTCATCGATTATTCCGATTGCTACGTAGAAGATAGCAAATATTTAGTTTAGGAGGTTCAACATGGGTTTATTAGTCGAAGGTCAATGGCAAGACAAGTGGTATGATACCAAAAACAACAAAGGTCAATTTGTTCGCCAATCATCAAAATTCAGAGACTCGATCTCAAATGAAGAAGATGCCAAGTTTCAACCCGAATCTGGACGTTATCATTTATACGTATCCTTAGCTTGCCCTTGGGCCCACCGCACCTTAATTTTTCGTAAACTAAAAGGATTAGAATCGCATATAGGTGTTTCTGTTGTGCACCCGGACATGCTTGAAAACGGCTGGCAATTTGCTGAATTTGAAGGCTCGACAGCAGATAAATTGTATGGCTTTGATTTTTTATATCAACTCTATCAAAAGACGAATCCAGAAATTACCAGCCGAGTTACAGTACCAGTATTATGGGACAGTAAAAACCAGACTATCGTTAACAATGAATCGGCCGAGATCATCCGTATTTTCAATCAACAATTTGATTGTCTAACTGACAATACATTAGATTTTTATCCTGCTGCATTGCAAGCCGAGATTGACGAAATCAATGACTTTGTTTATCACAAAATAAATAATGGGGTATATAAAGCGGGTTTTGCGACAAGTCAGATCGCCTACGAAGATGCGGTAACAGAATTGTTTAAAGCTTTAGATGTGTTAGAAGTAAGGTTAGCTGAGAACAGATATTTATTAGGCCCACAAATTACCGAAGCAGACTGGCGCTTGTTTACAACTTTAATCCGTTTTGACGCTGTCTATGTTGGCCACTTTAAATGCAATCTTCGCCGAATAGCAGATTACCCTAATTTATTGGGATATCTACGCGAGTTATATCAATATCCAGGCATTGCCAGCACGGTTAACTTCGAGCATATTAAACGCCACTATTATTATAGCCACGATATGATCAATCCGACTCGAGTTATCCCAATTGGACCCGAATTGGATCTGGCTGCACCACATGGCAGGGAGAATCTATAAATATGTACCTAGTTTTCCCATAAAACTTGAAAAGCCGATGCGTTTGACTTCATCGGCTTTGCCATCTCTTTAAATTAAAATACGCTTTATTGTTTAACCCACACAGACGCAACTCCGGGCTCTTCACCCTGCGTCCACCACTGTGCTTGATAGGTCTCGCCTTGATAAGTTACTTGGTCGCCACCGTTGTAAACAGCACTGGCATTCCAAGTCGTGCCGCCCGGTGTTGTGTCTGGATTAACCGCTTCCCATGGTCCACCTAAATCAGGTTGATTACCTTGAGTCCACCATTTTGCGCGGTATTCAACGCCTTGATATATAACCACATCACCCGCATGATAAATTGCGCCTGCATCCCATGTATCACCGGGAGTTGAATCTGTATCAGTTACAGTGACCACAAAGTTGGCTGTCGTTTCAGCTTGCCCGTCGCTGACCGTAACAGACACCGTATATGCAGCGTCGGCTGATACTTCTCCCGCTGTCAAAGTAACGTTTTGATCACTACCGACTAAGGTTAAACCGTGTGGCACATTCCAGCTATATGTTAACGTATCCCCGTCTGCATCACTTGCATTGACTGCAATGTTTACACTACTTCCTTCCTCAACACTCACATCTGCAATACTGTCAATGACGGGTACATTATTTCCACTAGATACTGCTAACACTCTTACTGTCACAGATTTAGAGACAGTGGCCTGCCCATCAGCCACAGAAAGCACGGCTGTAAAGTCAGTATCTTGTGTGACCTCTGGCGCGGTTACCATTAAGGTTGCCGTATTGATATCTGCCACAGTTAATGCACTATCAGCATCCCACAAGAAAGTCAGTGGATCATTGTCTGCATCGCTCGCGGTTGCTGAGATTTCAGTGCTCGCCCCCGAATCAACAGTGACTAAACTTGGCACAGAAACAACTGGTTTTTTGTTAGCGGGTGGGGTTCCATCCGCTAAACCCTCGTGCATTGCGTTTAGGATATCGCCATTGTCTGCATCAATTTCCCATGCAAATAGTCCACCCAATCCATGCGCACGTACATATTGACCTTTCGCAATAACTGAGCGTGGGCTGTCATAGGTAATTAATTTGCCATTTGAACGATTCCACACATAAGCTGCTTCCGCAACTTCATCATAGCCCATTTCGAAACCATTAATGCCAGTTTCAGAGTCACCAATCATGTTTGCTTTGATACCCTTATAATCAATTACACCAGCTTCCCAAACACCTTGCGCTGAAGTACCGGTTAATTTGCCGTTGCCCGGAGCTGTCATTGGGTTATTTGGATCTTCTGCATTTGCTTCCAATACGCCTTCCCAACCACGTCCATACATAGCTGCACCCACAACGATTTGTTTTGCAGCAACGCCCTGCCCTAACAGCAAGTTAATCGCATTATCTATCGTATACGCTGGACCTTTACGCGGGTTTCCTTCTTCATCCAATCCGGTACCATCGCATTCACCAGCAGTTAAATGCTCGCCACAATAAATTCCCGTTTGGTGACCTGTTACATTGTTCCAACCACCATAAAAATCGTAGGTCATTGCAAAAATATAATCCATATGTTGCGCAGCAGCTGCGTAATCTACATCTTCAATCTTGTCGTAACCCACACCTATAGCCGAAGTTAACTCGTATTCACGACCGGTTTCAGCTTCTAATTCATCCAGCATGGCGCGTAGTTCAGCCATCAATGCAACATAAGCTGCGCCATCTTTTTCTGGATCTCCTAAAGAAGCGTTCGCGCCGCCCCCGCCTGGGAACTCCCAATCTATATCGACACCATCATAAAACTTCCAAGTTTTCAGAAACTCTTTGGTTGATGCAACAAATGTGTCGCGATTGGCTTTTTCGGTAAAATAGAAAAATGGGTCCGACAGTGTCCAACCACCCACTGAAGGAAGAATTTTTAGATCCGGAAATCGTTGTTTTAGCGCCATCAATTGTGAATACGTACCACGAATCGGATCATTAGCGTCAACACCTGGCAATGCTTTTTGTACAGCGGCCCAAGGATCATGTATTACAACTTCAAAATCTTGTGAATCTGCACAAGCTTTCGTCAATGCATTATAGCTCCCGCCATTTTCAATTTCTTTTAACGAATCATTAGGCCCACAAATGGGGATGAATCCATATAATAAATGCGATAAGTTATGCGCTGGTATTTTTGTAACATCAAAATCACGACCATAAATACCCCACTCAACAAAGTAAGCACCGGTTACTGTATCTTGTTGTGTTCCATAATTTGCATTATTGGCATCATAATTCATTGGTAATGGCGCTAAATGTGCACCATCTGTGTCCGCGATTACAATCGGTTTTCCAGCACTACGGGCGCAAACATCCCCCTCACAGAGTTCAACATATAATGTATGCCGACCCGCACTTTCATACGGGAAATTAATGACTCCACTTTTAGTTCCCACTGGTAAATCGCCTTGATTAACAAGCAGGTCATCAAAATAAACTTTGTAATTATCACCGCCATCGCCACTCCATGCATTCCACTCTATATTGATATCGACTTGCTCTTTAGCCCTTACGATATCCCGATACGAACCATTACCCTCCAGATCGACCTCTACAAAAGAATACTCTTGAGGTTCCCAGTTTAAGCTGGGCGTAGAAGGTGCTGCTTGTAATTGCCATGACATCATTGCAGAGCTTACCGCCACTGCGGTCAATAGTCTTTTTTTCATCATTATTACCCTTTATTAGTACAATTGTTGTGTTAAATTAATTCCCAAACATCAGCCGATCCTGGCTGTTCTCCTTTATTCCACCATTTCGCTCGATAACGTTGTCCTTCGTACACCACCTCAGAACCACTTTGATAAGCTTGAGTTGGATTCCAAGATTTATTACTGGCGTTTTGCTTCATTTGCCAAGCTGCACTCGTATCGGGTTGTTCTCCCTGATTCCACCACTTGGCAACATAGGCTGTTTCGGCATATTGAACCTCATCCCCTGCAGTATAAGTACGATTCGCATCCCAGGGTTGCAAACAACAGACAGCGCTGTCATTAACAATCACAATAAATCCAGCTTCACTTGTTAACTCCCCATCCGAAACAGTCACATATATCTGATATTCAGTGTCACTTGATACTGTGCCAGAAGCCAGAGTGATGTTTTGCCCACCGCCCGTCATAGTGAATGCACTCGGTATTGTCCAGTTGTAAATTAACTCGCTTTGTTGATCATCAAACGCATGGAGGTGAATATCAATTCGTGAATTTTCAGCCATTTCAATAGTGTTCGGTGGGTGTATTATTGGCGGTGTATTCTCTTCTTGTGCTTGTATTGACAACACGTGTGTATAATCCGCGTTTGTTGCATATACCTTATTTATCGCAACATCATTTTGCGCATACTCAACAGTACCATCGGCACCTTTTAAACCAACTTCTACTATATGAGCGTATTGCAGTTGTAATTGTTTAGCTAAAACTTGATGCCAGCTTATTTGATTTTCTTCCGTCACGAGTAGATGTTCATTGATAATTTCCTGCCCGCTGCTATCAAACAGCCTAAACCAAATCGTTTCATTTACCTGTGGTTGCTGGCCAGTTTTTACATAATAGCCTAGCTCAAACCATTCATTAACTTGAAAGTCTGCTTGAATCTGAATATCGCTGCAATTATAAAACCCTTCTCCGGCCACATCATCTCTCTGCCACCTTGTATACAAAATAGCATCGCCACTGCGATCAGGCGGTAGCTGAACACTCATTTCGTAATAACGATTTCCATTGGGGGCTTTGAAAAATTCGATATTCCCATGTTGATCTATTAATTCCAAATCATCCCAGCTTAATGCCTGATTTGTAACATCAAAGTCTGCTTTGGATAAGTAGAATTGCCAAAAACTCGGATTATGTGGTGTCGTTGCTAAAAAACGAACTTGAATTTGCCCCTCAGCATTAGGCGTTACCTGCGTTTTTTGCCAATGTTTAGACGGCAGATCCATACCTCGCTTTTCATGGTCGCCAGCGGCACATAAACGCCCATCTACAATATTGTTTTTCACCGCATCAATATTATGATAATCCGCAGTATTAACTGAAAATTCGTGCTCTTGAATAAACTGAACGTGGCCCGCTTGTAAAAAAGCCGCGCGACACGCCAAATTGGGAATATTAGAACCATCTTCCGGCCACCAATATCCACCTTGAGCTTGGCAAATGGCTTGCCGTGCTTTTGGGCTTTCCATAAAACCATGCGCGTTTACAATTGTTGGTAATAACCAAGCCGCTAACATTAAGGTGCTTGGCTTAAGTGAAACATTAAGCATTATTTTCTCCTTAAAATAGCTAGGCGTGGCAAGCACGCCTAGGATGAGTGTTATTTTATAGACGACAAACTTGCTCCCAATCAGCCGTTGTCCCGGGCTCAGATTGAGTCCACCACTTGGCTTTAAAGACAGCATTGTTGTGCGTCATTAAATCACCACCGGCGGCATGACTCGGATTACCCTGCCAATCAGTTTGTGGCCAATTGGGATAAACGGGTATTTCACTCACAGGTTTTCCTTCACATGAGTCAGTCGGCTCAGTGGGTTCTGTGGGATCGTTCGGATCCGTTGGCTCAGTCGGTTGAGCGTTCGATAAATTCGGATACTCAGCCTTAAACGCATATACCTTACCATCTTTTTCAATGGTAAAGTTTACCGGGCCAGTAATGGGCATGTAGTACATCACCTGTGCGTCAATGGTATCCCCAGGTGCAAATGCTTTGGCTTCTCCGCCCCATTCATTCACAAAGCTAATCGAAAAGCGATGAAATTCATTTTCAAAACCGCCAATATTGTTACCCGCCGCGTTCGAGCGATTCACCTCTACAGCCATACCCAGCTTTTCTTGTGCATTCCAATTCGATTTAAATATTGCCGATGTCGCAACCGGCACGTCAAACGAGACCTTAGCGCCACTTAAATCAAGTTCTGAGTTATTGGTAAAACTAAATGTTGGGCTAATCGGATAGTTATCATCACCTATCGGAAAGTCCTTAACGACAAATTCTATGTCTACTGCCTCAGCTGGAATTTCAAAGTCTGCACTGCCCATATGTACATCATAAGCGACACCACTTTGATTAAATTTATCATACGCTAAACTGGTTAAGGTTGAGCCCATAAAATATTCATCTTTGGCTTGATCATAAGCAAAATCACCAGCCAATTCCCAAAACATAATACCGCCTAAACCATTGTCGATTACATAATCAACTTTAGTCGCCATAGATTCTTCATCTTCGATTGAAATAAAAACTTTTTTCTCGTCGTTCCATAACCAAGGCGCGACAGCAACCTCATCGTAGAATCTTTGGTAAGTGCCGACCAGCCGATCATCTGGATCTGAAACTGGATCAAGTCCATATACACTTAAGTAGCTCGGGACGACTCCGCTTTGTAAATTCTTAGCATGCCATAGTGGGTTACTACCGGCTGGAACTTCTCGATCGTTCTCTTTATCGTGCCATAAATTGTCGATGCCAATCGCACCGTTACCACATTTGTTTTTCTCGCCACTTCCAGTCCCTTTCGGGCATTCACTTTGATTTGGCAACGGAGCTTGACCCCATAGTCCATTTTCGCCACCCGATACATCACGGAAACCACGCGTATAATATGGGATACCAATATTGATTCTACCGGCACTCAGTGCCCCGCGAAAATAGCGGACCGCCCAATCTGTGTTTAAATAACCAATACCTTCAAATTCTTTTGTTCCGTAAACATTCCAAGCGGCTAACTCTGAATCTTTACCAGTGTCAAACAGTGACGCATTGTGGCCCACATGAGCGTTCCATGCACCATGTAAGTCATAAGACATGATATTGACATAATCTAAATATTGCGCCGCTTGGAAAGTCTCCATACCTCTTAGTAAATAACCAGAGGAAGGAGATGCTATTGTTAACATATAGTGTTTACCGGCTGCTTCTCCCGCCTCATCTAAGGTTTCCCGCAAGGATTTCATCAATACTCGATATGACGCATTTAATCCTGCTCGGCGCGCATTAGAAATTTCAAAATCATCAGGGTGGCCTGAATCATTCATTGAAGAAGGATATTCATAATCGATATCAACCCCATCAAAACCATATTTTTCAATAAATTCGACCACACTTTGGCAAAATGCTTGAATCCCTGCATAGTTAGTACTGCCGTCGGCATTTGTTGTCATAGTATAAAAACCGCCACTTGCAACACGCCCTTCTGATGCGAAGTACCCCCCTGTTTCAGCCCAACCACCGACTGAGATTAAAGTTTTAACATCTGGATATTGCTTTTTGTACTTGTTCAATAAATTGAAATGGCCTTTATATGGTAATGAGGGGTCCATCTCTGCGCCTTGCTCACTTGGCCATTCCATATTAGTTGCCGGATTGCCAGGCGC
Source organism: Catenovulum sediminis (assembly GCF_007289895.1). Classification (GTDB taxonomy): domain Bacteria; phylum Pseudomonadota; class Gammaproteobacteria; order Enterobacterales; family Alteromonadaceae; genus Catenovulum; species Catenovulum sediminis. Next base: position 886,703 of record NZ_CP041660.1, read on the forward strand.
ATTTGGATCACCAATCGATACTCTGTTATTTGCATCTACATGCGCAAATGCATAGTTGATATGGGTGATTTTATCCCAAGGGATGTCATTAACTAAATAACTCGGTTGGTCATTTGCACCATTTCGCCAACTGGTAAAGTATCCAATGATTCTACGTGGATGGTCAGCGCCCATCATTTCGCGGCCATTTACATCATATACCGTACAATAAGGCGTGTTAACGCCCGGTGTTTGGTATAAACCGGCCGGGCGACAATCATCTGCATTCTTGTTATCAGCAGATTCACGAACAGAAATGGTCACACTTTTAGTATCAATGTCGCCTTCATTATCTGTTGCCACCAAGGTAAATTCATAATCGCCCGCTGCATTTGCTGTCCACTGATATTCAGCTTGTGTCGCTTGCACTGTTGCTAAATTTTGCCCTGCTAATGAAAATGACAATCTCTCAATTGAACCGTCAGCATCTGTCGCAGATAGGATAAAGTCAGCACTTTCACCGACGGTAATTTGATTCGTTGATGTCAACTGAATGTTGGCGACAGGGGCTTCATTAATCGGACCTGCTTGCTCAGTCACAAGGATGCTGACGCTAACAGGTTCAGACACGAGCCCTTCATCATCCTTGGCAATAACACTGATTGAATATTCACCTTTTTCTGCTGTCCATTGCATTTCATAAGGCGCTTGTAAATCAACACCAATAACAACGCTATCAACACTAAATTCGACTTGGCTAACGGTTTTATCATCAGAAGCATCAACCGATATGACAACGCTGTCACCAGAAGGCATAGAAAAACCACTTTGCGGAGACAAATTAAATACCACAGGCGCCTCATTTGAGACAGCGCTGTCACAAACAGCAATAAAAGACCAGTCTTGCCACTCGCCAGAGTTCTCCACAGGATCAGTTTGTGTCCACCAGTTTGCAGAATAAGCACTGCCTTGTGCTTGTACTTTACTGCCTCCGCTGTATGCTTGTCCTTGTTGCCAAGCTTCAATGCCCGAGCAATCTAACGCATTGGCCGCTGGCGCTGCCAGTATTCCAAACAAAGCACTTGCTATACTTGTATGCCTGAGTAATTTAGTTGATTTCATCTCGCTTTCCCCATGTGTATGCTTGATGTTAGTGTTAAATGATTTACATTTTTATTACATTCCATTTTAAGCTACCACAAGTTTTTTATGTTGTTCAATATACTTTTTGACCGGCAATTAAAAGAACTTAGGTCAATAGCTTTATGCGTTCATTTTCAGAAATGGGATTAAAATTCAAATATAACAAGACATTTTTTTCTTAAGATCTTTTTAATATCGGCAGCTAAAAGGATTTAGATAAGACATGCCAAAAGACCTTAAAAAGACAAATTGCACAGTTCTTTTTTGCAACAAATACACAACATATACCATTTAGAAATAGCATATAACAAAAAAACTATTAGTACTCTATATTTCTATCTAAATGCAGTTCAGTAAACAAAATCATTCCGCTCGCGCTTTCTTTTGCTAAGACATTAGCAAAGATATTAGCAACGACTAGGCTGCATGTCCCAAAACGCTCTGTTGTTAAACTTTTTATGCAACCAACTTGTGTTGTATTGAGACACTTTTGTGATGTTTTTAGCACTCAGTTGGGATAATCAACTGACACACTTACCCTGAAACTTATCGGCTTAAAGCACTCATTTAAAAATAGAAAACGAGGTCTATTATGAAAACCAAACTAACTTTATTATCGGTTGCACTCATCTCTTCAGTGACATATAACCAAAGCGTCATCTCAGCTGAACTAGATGTTCAAGTTTACAACCTGACACACGGAATCACATTTACACCCGTACTAGTTGCGGCGCACGATCAGCAAACGGCGTTATTCCATAGTGGTGAATCGGCCTCTGCTGCACTGCAAAAAATGGCAGAAGGCGGCGCAATCGATGACTTAGTCGCCAATGTTGAAGCGGCCGGAGGTGTCACTTTACAAAATCCAGCACAAGGCATGTTGATGGCCGGCGAAATGGCAAGTGGCATGCTAGATACAGGTGACAATATGTATCTTTCATTAACCGCCATGCTGCTGCCTACCAATGATGGCTTTGTGGGTTTAGATAGCTGGAAAATTCCGACACAAGCTGGAACCTACCAGATTATGCTCAATGCCTATGATGCTGGTACAGAAGCCAATGACGAGATAATTAACGGCGGTGGTGCGGCGGGTACACCTGGCATTCCAGCGGCACCGGCAGGTGATGGGGGTACAGGCGGCAGTGGCGTAACCAGCACCGAAAATAATACCAACGTACATATCCACCCAGGCAACTTAGGTGACACAAATGCATCTGGCGGTATTTCTGACATAGATAGTCGTGTGCATCGTTGGTTAAACCCAGTTGCAAAACTCGTCATAACCGTAAAATAAGGGGGTTTTATGAAACATTTAATTACAGGCGTTCGTAAACTCACATTGCTCAGTTTGATAACCGCTTTGTCGGCCTGTTCAATTGATTTTAATGACGACGATGACGATCATCAGGATCCGATGCAGGAAACAACCGCCATGTATCAGATTACACTGACCAACAATACACAAGGTCAACCATTCTCGCCACCCAGTATCGTGATACATGAAGCTGATACCCATTTATGGCAATTGGGACAAGCAGCCAATAGCGCATTAGAAAAACTTGCCGAAGGGGGTGATGCCAGTGATTTTTCCAATCAAAGTGGTATTAAACAAGCTTACCATGCAGAGGGCCCACTAGCACCTGGCGCGACAGACAGTTGGCTGGTAGAAACACATCCAAGCAAAGGTTACCAAATGAGCTTAGCGACTATGCTGGTTAATACCAATGATGCCTTTACCGGCTTAAAAAATCTTAATTTAAGCAACTTGGCTATTGGTGAATCGATGATGAAAACACTTCATGTATACGATGCTGGTACAGAAGCGAACGACGAAAGTGCATTGCCCGGCCCTGCGGCAGGCGGTGAAGGTTATAATAGTGCGCGCAACGATGTGAATAGAGTACATATACACGCTGGCGTGATAACTGAATATGAGCTTTCTGGTTCTGTTTTGCAACCGACACATAAGTTTGATAACCCAGTCGCAAAAATAGTGATTAAACGCATGCAATAAAATTGCTATTAATCCGCTCCTATCTTTAATGGACCTAAAAAGGGGCGGAACATTTTATGGGTAAACACATTTTGCTGGTTGAAGATAATCCGGACATTGCCAATATTGTCTCCATCAATTTATCTATGCTGGACCATAAAGTCAGTCTTTTTAATGATGGCAGTCAAGCATACAAACAGTTAAACCAAGAATATGATTTAGCCATTTTTGACATTATGTTGCCCGGTACGGATGGTTTAAAACTGTGTAAACGCATGCGTCAATTGCACCCGGATATACCCATTATTATGTTAACCGCCAAATCGTCCGAGCTGGATGTTGTCGTTGGATTGGAAAGTGGCGCGGATGATTATTTAAGTAAACCTTTTTCGGTGCTTGAATTACAGGCCAGGGTTAAAGCGCATCTGCGAAGATGCAAAAGTAACACTCAAAATGAAGTCAAAAGCTGTCTAACCTTTAACGAGCTCAGCATTGATGCAAATTGTTACCAGGTGAAACTTAAACAAGAAGTGCTGGAAACAACAGCAAAAGAGTTTGAACTCTTACATTTTTTAGCTCAACACCCGCAACGTGTATTTTCACGCGAGCAGTTGTTGGATGAGATATGGGGCTACCAACATGCAGGCTCTGGACATACCGTAAATTCAACCGTCAACCGACTGCGGGCAAAACTGGAAACAGATCCTGCAAAGCCGAAATGGTTAATTACGGTATGGGGTGTAGGTTATAAATTTGATGGGAGTTAAACTATGTTTCGTTCACTTGCCAACCAATTGGCGTTGATTATTGGGCTTTTATTTTTAGCCGCAACCGCTGTTTTATTTCAATGGTATCTACATAGCAGTGAACAATTTACGCATGAGGTTGAACAAAAATTACATCAAGAACTCGCCCATCATTTAATTCACGACAGCCCCAGTTTACAGCAGGGAATTATTGAAATTGCGGCGCTTAAACCTGTTTTTCATACCCAAATGTTACTGGGTCCGGAATGGGAGTTTTATGCAACCGATGCCGATGGCAATATTTTGGCTTACTCAGCACCTGAAGGCGTTGTAAAACTCAATAAAATTAATTTGCAACCCATTAAAAACTTTATAAATGGGGCGAATTTTCCTTTATACGGAGATGATCCAAGAACACCCGGTGGCCATAAAATATTTTCTGCCGCTCCGATTTTGACGCCAAATGGCGCATTAAGTGGTTATTTATATGTCATTATTGGCGGGCAAAAATTAGACAATACAATAGCATTGCTAGCCGATAGTAAAGTATTAAAAGACAGTTTAGTGATATTAGCATTAACCATCCTATTTGGTTTATTGGCAATGTTTTTAGCCATACATACCGTCACCAAACCCTTAAAAAAACTCAGCCAACGCACATCCAGTTATGTACAAAATGATTTTGCTCACTTGCAATCAGACGACAAACCTTTATGTGCCGCCAAAGAAATTCAGGAGCTTGAGCGAAGCTTTAGTCAGTCAGCCAAGCATATTAAACACCAATTAAGTCAGATTAAATCAACCGAGCAACTTAGGCGTGAATTGTTATCACATGTTTCTCACGACTTTAGAACCCCACTCACCGCACTCAATGGTTACCTCGAAACCTGGTTGATCAGTCCGACCGACAAACGCAGTGACGAACTTATAAAAATTGCGCTAAAAAACGGTCAACAAATTAGCCAGCTAGTGGAAGCTTTATTTGAACTAGCGCGGTTAGAAAGTGGTGATATCAAACTCTACCCTGAGCCGGTCAACTTAGTTGAACTGGCACATGACGTAATGCAACGCCTTAGTTTTCAGGCTGAGCAAGCGAAGATCAGTTTAAAACTAGAGCACCCGCAAAATAATTACCCAATTGCGCGCGCGGACATTGCAAAATTAGAGCGCATCTTAGTTAATTTAATTGATAATGCGATTCGTCATAGCCAAGCAAATGATGTAGTGACACTTGCCATTGTTCCACAAAAGGAAAACATTTGTATTTCCGTGCAGGACACGGGTACTGGGATACCGAAAAATGAATTACAGGCAATTTTTGAAGCTAAATATCGCGCAACCAATAGCCGAGGGAAAAACCATCATGCGGGATTAGGACTTGCCATCGTCCGCCATTTATTAAACATGCATAATTCGGATATTCAGGTAAGCAGCGAAGCGCAAAAAGGCACCTGCTTTAGTTTTGCGCTCGCGTACGCTTAGCATCGCACAAAGCTTCATAAGTCCGTGCACCAAAACAGGCAAAAATCACTTTTTGCAGATGGGTCGCACTGGCATTAAACTGACTTACTGTGTGCATCGCAATCTGGCAAGCCTGCTCAATTGGGTAACCATACACGCCACAGCTAATAGCCGGAAAAGCGATACTTTGCAGCTGGTGTTTTTCGGCTAATAACAAAGAATTGGTATAACAGCGGGCTAAATCTTCGGGTTCACCTTCATGTCCACCATACCAAATGGGTCCAACGGTGTGAATGACATACTTGGCCGCTAACTGAAAACCCGCCGTTATTTTAGCCTGCCCCGTTTTACAGCCACCTAAGGCACGACAGGCTTCTTTCAACTCAGGCCCAGCGGCTCGATGAATCGCACCATCGACGCCTCCACCCCCTAATAGTGAGGGATTGGCTGCATTGACAATTGCGTCAACAGCTAACTTTGTAATATCAACATCTAGAATTTCAATTTGCATGCTCACTCGCCTTTAGATTACGCAGCGAATAATGGGAATGTTTTCATTTTTGCAGCTGATTAATATTTATACAAGCCAAAATTAAAACATGTGAACAAGTACACTTAATTCAATACGCTTGACTCGATGGCATTAACATAGTCTAGCGAGAAGAGCTAACTGCCAATTAATCCATCAATAGTTTATCCAGCCAGCTTAAAAATATGCGTGCATTTTTACCCTCGAAGTGAGCTTTTTTGGCCACATAATAACACAGTTCAGATTCAACCGAGTGGGTCCCAAAATGCTGTAATTGCTTTGTTTTTAGCAACCTTTTCGCCAGTGTTGTCGAACAAAAAACCAACTCATTTTCAGCCATTGCCTGCTGAATACCAAAAAACTCTTGGTCAAATTTCTTAACGGTAATATTAGCTTGCTCTACGCCATTTTTAGCCAGCCAAGCTTTCAGCGGTGGCGCTGGCAACTCTGAATTTTTCCATTCGGTGGAAAATATCGTTATCGGCTTGGCAGACCATGAGGGGGTCTGCATTCCGTAAGCACCATAGACATCAAATGATTCACACTTCACAATGTCACCAGCTTGCACAGTGCTAGCATCACCAAAACGGACAGGTATAACATAAGGTAAGCTGTCTAATGATTCACCTGTAGATACTTCAACGGAGATATTGGGATTAGACAGCGAAAAATCTTTGAGGCTAGGCAGCAACACCAAGGCGGCCAAAGAAGAGGTTGTGGTTACCCTTACAACATAACCTGACAATTTAATTTCTTCCAATGCACGTTCAATCTGAGCAAACCCATCCGACGTAGCAATCGCAAGCCTTCGCCCCACCTCAGTTAAGGTCACGCTTCTGGCTTCTCGCTTAAATAGACTTACATTTAAGCGCCCTTCCAAGTTATTAATATGGTGTGAAATAGCGGTTGGCGTGAGTGATAGCTCTTCCGCTGCCAATTTAAAACTACCTCGCCGGGCAGCTGATTCAAATGCTTTAAGCGCTTGTAAAGATACTTGCATGATGATTCCACCTACTTTTCCAAAAAAACAGTATAGATGAATTTAACTCATCTTTAAGTGAGTTTTTTACGTTTGTGAATGACCACAATGGGTTGCAAAATCCCATTTACCATCAAACCTAGAAGGAAATACAAATGCCCACTATATTACATATAGATGCAAGCGTCAGAGATGTTTTAAACGCAAGCTCAAAACATGGCTCAATCTCAAAAAAGATAGCTTTAAACTTTACCAACAGATGGCGCACACATCGACCGACAGATGAGTATATCTATCGAGATATAGGTCAAAACCCTCCGGCTTTTATTACACAAGAATGGATAGCAGCCGTATTTACAGCGGATGAAAAGAAAACGGATAAACAAAAACAAATATTAGCCCTATCAGACTCTTTGATAGCCGAGCTAACAATAGCTGACATCATTGTAATTTCTTCGCCGATGTACAATTACGGTATGCCAGCACAACTTAAAGCCTGGTTTGACCAAATAGTCCGTATCAACAAAACATTTGATTTTGATCTTGCACGAGGAGACTTTCCGCTGCAACCTTTACTGTCAGGTAAAACACTGATCGCAATCACTTCATGCGGAGAGTTTGGATTTGAAAAAGGCGGAATTAGAGAAAGCGCAAACCATCTGCTACCTCATTTGCGTACCCTCAGCAAATATTTGGGCGCTGATACCATGTATGAAATTATTTCTGAATTTCAGGAGTTTGCGGATGAACGGCATAAAAAGTCTGTTGCAAACGCGTTACGCCAAGCTGAAAATTTAGCGGCTGAACTCGCGCTTAGGGTGACGGAAACTGGTACCTAATTCTATTACCATGCTTCTATAAAAACTGTATACCTCAAGTCGGGCTATTAAACTCGACTTGAAGGCCAAAACGAACATGCTAACAAGGCTTTGTTATTAATCTATTCCTCAGGTGTAAATTCAAAATCATTGTTCACTCTGAAAAACTGAATATCTAATAACCCAGGGTGCGCTGCCAGACCAAACAACATCACCGCCAAATTTTCCGCTTTAATCTGCTGTGCTGAACTGTTTGGATCATCCGCCTGATAAGCCCAAGGGATCTCGATTCCATTTACCTGTGTTGCTAAAATAGCCAAATTATTGTCTTGCCACAACAATAAATCATCTAATAAATTATTGTTTGCTGGAATAAAGCCTGCAATAACAGCTGGATGTGCCCGGTTGCTACTGTGTACATCTAACGAATCCGGCAGCGCAAAGCCCCAAACATAAGCTGGCGCTATTTTTGCGTCTAACCAGAAAGACTTTTCAGCGTTTGCATGGCTAGCGAATAACTGCCGGTAGTTCGCTGAATTCAATATTGAATTTAATAAATAATAATTCAACTGATGCAAAGTAGCCGAAATGCTATTTTCATCTTCGTTCGCCGGCATCGCATAACCGTCATAAAAACGGATTGGAAATTGCTGCCCCGTCGCATAATACCTTTGCCATAGCTCAGCGGCCAAACTATTGTCATAATTCATCGCAAGCCATACAGTTAACATTTGTTGGTTGTAGACACCTTGTGTTTGAAGCGTCTCAGCTTGCGCATTTTGCGTAGTGACAACTAACCCGCTATCTGTATTTTCAATCAGGTTGTCGTAAGTCACAGAGGTTAAGAAAATATCCGCAGCTTCGCGAATCAGTCCATTATTACTAAACGCATTGCGTACAAAGTGAACGCCAGCAACTAATGTCATAGTGTCTGTCACACTAAATTCCATTTCACCTTGACTGTTTAAAATAGCAGCACCGCTCGCATCAAGCTGACTGGCAAACATACCGTCAGCATTGCGCGATAAGACAATATTTTCATTGCCTCCATTGAGCACTTCTAAGGTATTTAAAACTTTAGTTGCAGCACTGCTGTCCCATTCCATTTGCTGCGCTATCGATAAAGCGACCAATGCTAACCCTGTGGTTGCAACACTGCGTGGTCTTTCATCTGTACTGTTCAATTCAATTTGATCAATATACAAACCGTTAGTGTCCCGCATGGCGTCAAATACACTTGCCAGATCTCGTGCTAATGCATTCGCTTGCGCGATTTTTTGTAAATCGACGACAGGTGAGTTATCTGAATCCCAGACAAATGTCACCACATCATATGCATTTAATTGATAATGGGTCGATTGCCCTTGCCAGTTGATATCAACCTCTTGTGTATCTGCCGTTAAATTCAAAACCACAGTAACAATGGTATTGTCTGGGTTTTTAAAGGCGATACTTTGTACTTGCGCATTACCAGAAACCGCCTCAATTAAAACAGCGCCGGATTGCAAAAATTTACTAATATGACCAAAGGCGTAATATTCAGCATTAGCTTGCATATTACCGGCGTTATCTATTGTGACCAATGCGCGACAATCGGTACAGCCACCTTGCTGTGGACCATTATTAACATCCAAAGCTAAACTATCGTAAAAAATGCCTTTTGCGCCCGCCTGAAAAACAGGCAGCAGAAAATCATTTAACGTTGCGGTTAAATACTGGCCAAAACTGCGCCCATCTTCACGGTTGCGACAACTCGTTAGATAGACATCTCGTGTACGCGGTAAATCTGAAATGTTTTCAATTGCTTGCGTATAGTCAGAGGCCCCATTATCGGCTTGATAACACTGCATGGCGATAGCTCGTGCTCTGGCATAGATAAAATCATTATCCATCAGATTTTCCGCAAATAATGCAATATCAAAGTCAGCCTGACTGTCAAAATCAGTCCAATTGCCATCCCAAACCCAGATATCCGGTAATTTTGGCAAGGCACTCATTGCGGGAAAGAAAAAGTCTTGAAAGAACAGCTCATAATCTGCCAATGCCCACAACATAGATGGATAGGTATCCTGTAAATGCGGTTGATTTTGTAAACTGATGCTGTCAAATGTAAGCCCTGCATCTTCATAGGCTGTTAAAAACTTAGCAAAATAATTGGCATAACTTTGATAAAACTCAACGCGTAAACTGCCGCCGTTTAAACTGCTGTTGTCTTTCATCCACGCTGGCGCGCTCCAAGATACGGCATGCAATTCAATTTCTGGATTTTCATTCTTTATAGTAGACAAGAGTGGCAATAAATAATCTTCATCATCCCCTATCGAAAACTGCTCGAGCTCAGGGTCGGTTAACCCCACGGCAACATCATCATAACTGCGTGCAGCGCGCGATATAAACTCGCCCATGCCCGACATAGGGACTCGTAAATGCTGTAAATTAATTCCTTGCTCTGCTGAAAATATACGCTCGACGATGCTATTGGCTTGTGCTGACTGGTAAATTAAACTGGCGGCACTATCCGTTAAATTTGCGCCTAAACCAGTAATAATTTGTTTCGGTTGGGCATCACTGACATCAATTTGATGTGTTGCTGTACCGGTTCCGGCTCTTAAAATCTGTTGATTTTGTTCGCTCAATAATTGTGAGCCATCGCCCCGCGTTAGCCATACATTAACTTGATTGGTTAAATTTGGATTCACGGTATGAATATAAACTTCTGAATCTTGCGTTAAATCCCGACTAACGGTTTGCACGATAAACTCGGTTTGCCCTACCGCGTCACATGGCAGGCTAAAAGATAAAGTGTCACCCTCTAAAAATTGTGCAATTTCGGTTTGATTAGCCTGCTCTACCACTCGAATTTGCCTTTGGTCCCCTTGCGCATCAGTCTCTAAAACAATACTGTATTCAATCGCTTGCTCGCCTAAACTACAGTCGCTCGAAACCGTTTCGGCAATTGCCAGCGTGTCTGTGTGGATTTCGCCAACTTCTTCTAACTGAGTGGTTTGTGCAATGCCATCATTGACAAAACCTTGTATTAATAAGGTTTGCCCACCTTTTTGCCGCGTACTGATAGTGCCACACTGATTTGTATCCAAAATTAAAGACTGAAAGCTTCCACTGGAAAACTGATACGAAGCACTGTAGGTTAATGCATCGCCATCGGCATCTGAGCCGCTTAAACAGACTTCAATTTCTTGTCCGTCGCGCACTTGCCCACTAAATTGCTCAGCTTGGTTAATACTAATTTCTAATTGAGGTTTCGCATTCAGTGTATTGCCGACTACATGGCTATAAATCAATGAGTTTTGTACTTTATTACGGCTGGTATTACGCAGCACAAAATCAATTGCATTTTCTTCATCGCACGGCAGGCTAAAAGTACCTTGTGTGATTTGCCCAAGCGAGCGCAACACTTGGTTACTGATAGCATCAACCACATCTATGCTGTAAGGATCACTCTCTACATCCGCGGTGACACGCACACTAAAAATATTTTCTGCATCACCTGCCCGGCAACTGCCACTGCCTGAGACCGGTGTTTGGATCGTATCTAAATAAATGCGCCCTGCATTTAAAGTATCGTTGCCGGTCGCTGTACCATCACTGCTAAAGCCTTCAATAATCAGACTTTGCCCACCACGACCGATTAACGAAATATCACCGCACAAGTTGTTCAGTGTCAATGTTTGTTGGGTTTGATTGTCAAAACGATAAAATACTTGGGTATTTAGATTATCATTTTCCGCATCTGAAACTTGCGCACATAACCGGATACTTTGTTCATCACGCAGTGCACCGTTAAATCGCTGTGGTGAACCATCGATTGACAAGACAATCTGTGGCGCTGTGTTATTTTCAGCCGCCACCACATGTTGATAGGTCGTCGAAAAACTGGATAAACCACGGCTGGTATTGCGGATCACAAACGGTGTCACACCATTGCTATTGCAAGCGAGTGAAAATGTTGCAGGTACACTTGAGCCTAAACTGGTGATCAGTTGATTATTGGTTGCGTGATATACGGCCAGCGAAAACTCATCACCTTCAACATCCGCATTCATATTAACTGTATAGATGCGCGCTGCATCACCTTGTCGGCAAGTTTGGCTTTGGCTGTAGGCAAAAGGCAAGGTGTCCTGATGAATCGTCCAACTTCTCACATCTAAGTCGCTATCCGATCCATCACTTGTACTGGCGGTTATTTGTATTGTGCGATTACCCGCGGCATCCAGTGAGATTTCACCACAGCCTGAATTGAGACTTACTTGCTGGGCTTCGTCATCGTCTAAACGATAGTGCAACGTGGTGGTTAAATTATCCCCGTCTTCATCTGATGCAATTGCACAGGCAGAAATATTTTGATTATCTCTGAGTTCATCGCCAATCATTTCTGCATTTAAAACCACTAAGGTAACTCTCGGTGGCTGATTAGGCGCCGAGTCAACAGTATGATTGTAGATACGCGAAAAGGTCGTTAAACCTCTACTTTGATTGCGGATATAAAATTCAGTTGTGCCTAGCGTGTTGCACGGTAAACTAAAACTGGCCGTGCTATCAACGACCCCCAAGCTAGAAATCACCGCGTTGTCGTTTGCATTTAAAACCAATAATTGATTGTTATCGCCTTCTGTATCATCCGGTACAGCTACTGTGTAAGTTAAGGATGAATCGCCAATTTCACAGGTTTGCGACTGACTACTGGCAACCTGAATGGTATCGCGCGCAACATTGATAATGATGGGATCAAGGTTATTTTGTACTTCACCATCACTGCCCTGAATATCAATTTGCAGCGTTTGCCCGCCACGATCAAATAAACTAATTGCCTGACAATTGTTTTGCAGGTTGATTACATTATCTAAATTGCCATTAAAACCAAAACGTCCACTCACTGAAACCGGCTGCCCTTCAGGATCGTCCCCCGTGACACAAAGAGAGATATTCTGATTGTCGCGAAAATTAAGTTCTGCTGGCTGACCTATCTGCTCACCTTCAAGTGTATAACTCACTTCTGGCTCTAAGTTTTCGGCTTCGGTTACTGTATGCAAATAATTGGTGGACACAACACTTAAACCGCGGCTACGTGTCAGTAGTACAAAAGCTTGCTGGCCGACCGTTTGGCAGCTTAATTCAAACGAACCATTGTTAACAGCCCCCAATGAGTGCAGCACGGTTTGGCTGTCTAAATCTAATACGTCCAGCGTATGGCTATCCCCTTCCGAATCTGCGGGCAATGAAATTGAGTAGAGTAGATTATCATTTCCTTCGATACAGCTGTTACTTTGGGTTACCGCAAATTGAATGGTATCTGAGTGAATGGTATTCAGGTTTAAGCTTTTTTCGACCTGAGTTTGCCCATCGTTAGCACTGGCAAACAAAATAAGCTTTTGACCACCTCGACCTTGGGTCGATAATTCAGCACAGTTATCAGTAAGTGATATATTGGCTTTATTACCATTACCCCACTGATAGGCTAATTCGCTCGTCAATACATCATTATCTGCATCTTGCGCATCAATACATATTTGCAAATCCTGATTATCACGATATAAAAGCCCAACACGTTCGCCTTCAACATCTATCGCTAACTCTGGCGCTTGATTTCCCGTGTTAGTCACACTGTGACTATAGGTGATACTAGAAACACTGGCATCACGACTGCTGGTCGTCAGTTGATAACGCGTTAACCCTGCCTGTTGACAAGAAAATGTAATACTTGCACTTTCAGTTTGCTCCAGCGTTTTTAGCAGCTCACCACTTTGCGCATCCACTACAGCGACAGAAAAAACGTCAAACTCTGTATCCCTTGGTATGTCAATTGGCACCGTTTTCTGTGCCTCGCCGACTAAACAAGATGAGTTTTGTGCGCTTGCCAACGGCAAAGTATCCTGATGAATCACGCCCAAAGATAAACTCGCTGGCGTTTCATCTAAACCGTCGGTCACCGCGGCATTAATGGTGACCTTGTTGTTACCTAGGCTATGCGTTTCTAATTGGGTACATAAACCATTGGCCGTTAAATCAATTGTTTCTGTTTGATTGGTTTGGCTCGTCGATTCAATATCTGCGTTAAAAGTCGCTGTCAGGTTTTGACCTTCAGCATCTGAGGCAAAAACACAAATATCTAATAACTGTTGGTCTCGGATTTTTCCGGAAAAGTATTTTGTCGTATCATCTAAATTTAAAAAGCTGACGACAGGCGGCTGGTTATTGTTTGGATTATTCGCAAACGAAATTTGCAAACTGCCTGGCGCAGTTTGAATTGCCCCTAAATCGTCTTGGCAACTGGCTGAAATAACATCATTTTGTTTAAACAACTTGGCATTTAACGGTATCGTAACGCCTGAGCTTTGCTCCAATAAAAAACGGCCGTTTAAACTTAAAATAACTTTGTGCTTATCGTCTTGAGGATCGCGACAGCTCGGCAAAGTGATTCTTTGCGATTCCTCTATCTTTAAATACAAAGTTTTTGCGACTGCAAAGTCGTTAGCGCTCAGAATTTCGATAGAATTGTCTAATATTTGCAGCTCAACAACATCGGTAACGGTTTGTTCGCCATCAAACTGCATCAAAGCGCGGACCGACAAATTACCGGTGCGGTTAACAAGATCGACAACAAATACTCGGTTATTATCTGTGGTTACATTTTGCCAACTGATACCACCATCTTCTGACACCTGACCAACAAAACTGGCACCTTGTGCGCTGCCTGAAAGCAATGAAATACTAAATTCTGGGTTACATTGCGAAAAACTTCTAAGCTGGTTGTTATCAAATTCACATTCTGCAGGCAATTGATTGCCATCAAACGTTAACTGGCTTGCCAATACAGGCGTGTTATTGCCATCATTTTGCTCGCCGGATCCACCTTGATTATTATTCCCGTCAGTACTTTCACCACCGCCCCCACAAGCTGATAAAGTTAACAGGCAAAAAATTAAGATTAAAATACGTCGCAAGCTGAACTCCGCAAAACATCAGACACCAATAGTTTAGTATTGATTCACTGCTAAATTAGTGCCAGTTTTGCGTCAAACTTTTGTCAAAGTAGAAATTATTACCGGTAAGCGCCCACGGGTACTTGCCGTTGATGAATTGCAGCAGAAAATAATAACGCGGCATCGATTAGCTGGGCATAATTATCCTGCTCTAGATTCAGTTGTTGTGGCGCCAAATGAATAGATTGAATAAAGTCGCCCTGATAAACAGCGGCACCATTGATAATCTCTTCGTTACTGATGCTGGCAAATAGCTCAGCCTGCAATGATAAAGTAACAACACAGTTTGCATTTTCGGCAGGTGTACCAATGATAGTCGCGACGCCTGAAACATATTTAGCCTGCAAGTTTTTATAAGCGAAAGATTGTTCAGAAAGAGACTGGCCAAATCTAAACTGATACGTATTATTACAAGCAACTTCTCGGTCTAGTAAGTCAGCTTCACCTGAGTTGATATTAATATGAATAAAAGGCAAAGTTTCTGTCAATTCGGCTTCATTGTCAGTACTGGCACATGAGGACAATAAGCACACCATTGCAGCTGCACCTGTTATTGCGAATAAGTTTTTCATAATATTCCTTTAATTTTTAAATTTCGTTTTGTGACAATTGTTCAAGTAAAGTTCTAGCTTGCTGCACTTGCACAAAGTCTTCACTTAAACTCAGTGCACTATTGAGCTCTTGAATGGCTTCTTGCCGGCGTCCTAATTTATCTAAAGTTGCAGCTAAATGATAACGAATGGTCGGATCGGAAGAATTAATCACATATGCTTGTCGAAACAACTCCAACGCTTTACGGTAGTTATTTTGCAAATAAAAAATCCAACCTTGCGTATCCAGTACCGCAGCAGAGTTTGTTTTTAAACGCATTGCTTGTTCAATATAACCTTGCGCAGCCGCTGGATTCTCCGGCAGATATAAATTTGCCAGATTGTTAAGCACTATATGATTGGCTTTAAAATTATCATTTTGCAATAGCGCCAAATACTGCTCTTTAGCCTGTTGGTTATTGCCAATATTCAGATAATGATCGGCCAACAAATTTTGATGAAAAACATTATCCGGATTGCGTTGTGAAATTCGTTGCAAAACTTGTGTTGTTTTTTGTGTTTCTATCCCTTGTTTAGACAACTGATACAATTTTGCCGCAGCCGCTACAAAATTACTGTCGAGCTCTAGCGCTTGATAGTAATACTGATAGGCTACGTCTGGTTGATTAAGTTTATCTGCTAAATCCCCTTTCAGTAACGCTAGATTGGCATTGTTTTCATATTTCTCAGTTAACACATTTAGTTTTGCATCGGCTAAAGCCAATTTATTTTGCTGAATTAAAAGCTTCACCATTTCAAAATGCAAAATGGCGGCTTCTGGTTGCAGACTAATCGCTTTTTGTAAACTGCGCTGCGCTTTAGGCAGCGCATTAACTCGCACCTGCAACTGGCTCAAATTATATAATTTTTGCGCATCTTCAGCCCATATACCAAATAACACATCCATATCATTCATTGCATCTGGGATTTGGGCAAGCTCAATATAAATTAATGCGCGTTGCCACAAGTATTCTGGGTTCAAGGTATCGAGTTTATTAAGACGATTAATTTGTACTAAAGCATCTTCAGCTTTCCCTTGGGCTAATAAAACTTGACTGTAAATTTCTGCAACCGCTTTATTTTGCCTGTCTAAAACAGCCAGTTTAGCCAGCATATCTTCTGCCAGTTGCAAATTGCCTAATCTAAATTCAACTTCAGCTAACATAAAACTGACTTGTTTATGATCCGGTCTTTCAACGGTTAAATTAGCCAACAGTTGTTGCGCTTTAGTGTAATCACCGCGAATTTTATGTAATTGCGCTAAGTTAAAGCGAGCGCTAAAGTGTTTATCTTGCTGACTAATCACTTCATTGAGGACAGCTTCTGCTTCTGCTAATTGGTTTAGCTTTAATAAACTGGCGCCTTTTAACAATAAATAATCAATTTGATTTTCATTTTCGGCTAACAGTTGATTAGCAATCTCTAAAGACTTGTCATAAGCACCCGACTGTAAAAACAATAAAGCTTGAGACAATTGCAAACCCTTACTGGTTTGCTGACCATTACCTAACCCACTTTGCTCTATCATTTTAACTGCACTATCTTGCTTACCCCGCGCAATCAGGGTTTGTGCAGATAACAAAATGACTTGCTCGTTATCTGGATATCGCTCTCTTAATTCACTTAAAAACAAATCAGCACGATAATATTGACCTTGCTGTAAATACATTTGCGACAATTTTAGTGATAACGGGAGACTCTCAAATAAATAGGTTTCATTACGTTGAAACAAGCTCATAGCTGCATCTTGTTGGCCTAGCTTTAAGTAGATATCAGCCAGCAAATCAATTGCCTTTAAATCTCCTGGGGTTTGTTCTACGTATGATTCTAAGTCGTTGCGCGCTTGCTCTACATTACCTTGAGCAAAAGCCGTTAGCCCCCTGATAAACAATAAAGAAACGCGCTGTTTGAGCTCTTCTTCGGGGATCAATGACATTTTTTCGAGTAGTTCTTTTTGCACTTTAGCCGCTTCGTCATTATTGTTTTGCTCCGCTAATATCCAACTACGCAGCAACAAAGCCTCAGCGTCAGTATAATCTTGCTCTAATATTTTATCGACTAATTCTTGTGCTTTTGTCAATTCATCTAACTTTACATATACGCCGGCCAATGAACGCATAATAACGGTATCCTGCGGTAACAGGTTATGTGCAGTTTGGTAAGTTTTTAATGCGTCTTCTGTCTTTCCCTGAATTTCATATAACTTGCCTTTTAAATGCCAGCTTTTAACATCGGCTGAATTGGCCAATAGCGCTTGTTCAACTAAAGCAGCAGCGCTTTCATAATTACCTTGTTTTATTTCGTTCCAGGCGATGCTATTTAATACGCGAGAATTATTCGGCTGTAACTGCAAGGCTTTTTGGTAACTTTGTTTAGCTGTTTCAAACTGCCCTATATGTTCAAATGCAAGTGCCTGTAACATTAGCCAATCAAACTGGCTTTCTCGGTTGAGCGGTTTACCTAAACCCAAAGCAATCACTTCTTGGTATTGTTTATCCAACAACAAGGCGGTTGCCCAATCCTCAATAATCAGGTTGATATCTGCGCCCGCCTGAAATGCTTTTTGATATTCTTCAATCGCTTCGCTGTAATAGCGATTTCGCAGTAGCAACTTTGCATACAATATTTTTGCGGGTAGGTGATTGTTGTTTTCTTTTAACGCATTTTTTAAGTGAATATAAGCCGTATCGAAGTCTTGTTCATTAAATGATTTTAATGCATCTTCATAATGGCTCTCATCAGCGAAAACCTGTACCGTTAATAAGCTTGATAATAAAAAAATTGCTTTAAGCTTCATGCGAATTCCAATTCAACTGTTTGAGCAAACGATTAGTCCGGTTCTTTGGTTGCAAACTATAACAAAAAAAAAGATGGCCTAAGCCATCTTTTTTTCGGAATCTGGTTATATAAGGTCGTAAATTAGGCGTTGCGTTTACGCTGCCACATCAACCCTAACATGCCTAAACCAAAAACAGCTAAACTAGCAGGCTCTGGGGCAGGAATCGGACGGCCAGAAGGATCTGAGCTTGCTTTAACTTGTAAGCCAGCTAATTTAAAGCCATCATTATTTGTCGTCAAACAATCACCAAAGATATGATTATAAGCGCCAACAAGCCAGTAGGTGGACTCTAAACCTGAATCAAGCTGATAGTAACCGTCGTTGCCACTGTAGCTGTCATTGATTGTTTCATTAAAAGAGTCGTATCCTGTAAAGTCACTCCACTTCTTACCATCCATAATAGGCGCCGAATCTCCAAGTGCTACAAAACTCAGGTCAGCGGTAGAGCCATAATCCCAACCCAGGTCGATACCAGATAGTTCTACTGACTCACTGAATTCGACAAGAATAAAATCGTAGTCAGCCCACCAACCAGTGTTATCTATAGAGTGTCCAGGATCATCTGAGGAACTTTCGTCATCATTAACTATACCCCAACCATCAGAATACCACTTATAAAAATTACCATCTTTAATGATGTCATCATTGTCACCATATGTATCAGACCAAGCGGTCATATCCGCAGTGATAGTATTACTACCTTGTCTGTCAGAAAAACTGAGTGAAGAATAAGCAGATGCATTATTATACGTCACACCACCAGTACCATTGCCTAACATGTTAAACGTATAGGTTTCAACAGCGGCTTGCGCTGTTGCAGAGATGGCCAACAAAGCCGCCGACATTAATATTTTTTTCATTATACAGATCCCTACAATCTAAATACTGGGTTAAAATGAATTTTATACCTTACCGAATAGCACCAAGCAAAAACCAAACCAAGATAATAAAAACTAACCGAATTATAAGCTTACACTATCGACACGAAAGTTTAGACGCTTCTTTGTAAAATAAACCGACAACTTACTTTGTAAGTTACCAACAAAAACCAAACATACGCTAAAGCGCGTCAATCGCAGAATCATAAAGGAAATGATAACCCATTGCCTTTAACTTGTTCACATTTATTGTTTTTGTTTGCGTACCGTCAATTATTTCTGGCAAATTGATAGATTCATCACAGTGGGTCAGTGCGGCTGTATAAAAATCTAATTTGCTGACAACATGCTTGCTTGAAATATTAACAATTTGGTGACTGACTTGTTTTTCTATTAAAAACAATAAAGCGCTGCAAACTTCGTTTAAATGCACCATATTCGCGATCGCATTTTTATTGATAGCCCGCATATGCTTTACGAATCGAGCTGGGTTGCGCTGCGGGCCAAACAAACCAGCCAAGCGGCAAATCAACCAGTTGGAATCCGACTGCTGAATAGCATTTTCTGCTGCTAACAAAAGTTCGGCTTTTTCATTCCAGTTTGTCGCGTCGTCTTCTGTTAGTTGCGCGTCAACATCTGGATAAACAGCGGTAGATGAGGTAAAAATAATATTGCGGGTGCCATCTATTTTTGCCTGTTTCACAATGGCACGGATTAATTCAGGGTATTGCTGCCCTCGCCCTTGTCTAAAGCCGGGGGGATGGTAATCAGCAATAAATCACAGTTAAAAAAATCGCTTAATTGTGCATTATCTAAATTGATATGTTCATCCTTTAATAAATTATCTGCGTCAAACTGGATTGCATTGAGCCCTTGCGCCTGCAATTGTTTAACACCTTCCTCGCTGCGTTTTGATACTTGTACCTGATGCCCTTTTTCAATCAATAATTGAGCAAATGGTAAACCTAACCAGCCAGCTCCCAAAACAGAAATGCGCACACAAAACCTCAAATTAAAAATTATTAAGCGGATACAAAGATACCCGATTTTAACAACTATACCAGGTTCGAACTTCTTTACTGATAACCCAATGACTCACATTACGTGAAAACGTTAAATAATGTTCACTTTCTAAATGCTGTTGAAAATCAACATCGCTGTTAAATTGCTCATATAAAAAAAACTGTGTTGGGTTTTCGTGACTTTGATTAACATCAAACTGATGACAGCCAGGCTCTTGGTGCAGCGATGTTTCCGCGTTTTCTAATACGGCATCTAAAAAAGTTAAAATATGCCCCGAATCAATGACGTACTCAACGGTTACTATATACATAGAGATTCCCTTTACTGCCAAAAAATAGTTTATGCTGATAAGATCAGCTCTATTTAAGTTATAGCACTTTTCACTAAAGAAAGCAGGAAGATACCCATGAATGTTATTTTTGCAGACGCCGATACCCTGGGTGAAGTTGATTACACCTTACTTAAAAACCAATGTGATAATTTAACTTTGCTTTCTAAAAATGCGTTTTTAGCAGATAAAAACGTTTATTTACAACAAGCAGATGTGATCATTAGTAACAAGGTGAATTTAAATGCCGAAGATTTTATAATCGCAAAAAAGCTAAAATTAATCTGTGTCGCCGCAACCGGCTACAACAATATTGAGATAGCCGCTTGTAAATCCGCTAATATTGCAGTTTACAATGTACAAGGTTAT
Organism: Catenovulum sediminis; assembly: GCF_007289895.1. Taxonomy (GTDB): domain Bacteria; phylum Pseudomonadota; class Gammaproteobacteria; order Enterobacterales; family Alteromonadaceae; genus Catenovulum; species Catenovulum sediminis. The sequence continues at coordinate 907,382 of NZ_CP041660.1, forward strand.
TCAACGGTCAGTGTGGCACAACATGTATTCGCCATGCTGTTAAATTGGGCCAATCAAATTAGCCGTTACCATGCAGCCAGTATAGACGGACGCTGGGAAAATAGTCCCAATTTTAGTTTATTAGACTATCCGATATTTGATTTACAAGATAAGAAACTTGGCATTATCGGTTTTGGTGCAACAGGTCAGGCGACCGCTCAATTAGCACAGGCGTTTGGCATGCAGGTACTGATAGCAGAACGACCAAACCGTCAAACCATCCGAGCCGGCCGGATTGCATTTGACACTGTACTCCAGCAAGCCGATATTATTTCATTACATTGTCCACTGACAAACGACAATCAAAAAATGGTGAACAAAGATTTCTTAGCACAAATGCAACCCAGCGCGATTTTAATCAACGCCGCGCGAGGGGGATTAATTGATGAAGAAGCTTTGGCGCTGGCACTAAAAGAAAACCGTATACAAGCTGCGTTATTGGATGGATTATCAATCGAACCACCACCGAAAGGGCATGTTTTATTAGATAAAAGTTTGCACAATTTAATTTTGACACCACACACGGCTTGGTCCAGCCAGCAGGCCAGACAAAGGTTGGTGAACATCATCGCGCACAATATCGAAAACTTTAAATTAGATAAATCAACAAACCGGATTGTTTAAGCTAACAAAGCGTTATGACTAACTAATAGCGAGATAAAAGCGAGATAAAAGCGAGATAAAAGCGAAGTACTAATAAGGGAAAAAACGGGGTAAATATCAACTTACCCCGTACTATTGATTTATAGCGCAGCCAATGCTGCTTTGTAGTCTGGCTCATCTGCCGTTTCGGCGACTTGTTCAGTGTATAAAACCTTGCCGTTTTCATCTGCCACGACAACACAGCGTGAATATAAACCGGCCAAAGGACCTGTTTTAAAGGTTAAGCCATAGTCTTCACCAAATGAAGAACGAAAACCTGAAGCACTTTCTACATTTTCAATACCTTCTGCGCCACAAAAACGTGCCAAAGCAAAAGGTAAATCTGCGGAAACACATAATACAGTTGTATTTTCAATCTCTGCTGCTTGTTGATTAAAAGTGCGAACAGACGTTGCACAAGTGCCCGTATCAACAGACGGAAAAATATTTAATACGAGTTTTTTACCTTGGAAGTCACTTGCCGAAACTTCACTTAAATCAGTTTTAACCAGCTTAAAATCCGGTAGTTGAGAACCAACCTCTGGTAATTGGCCAACAGTTTCTATTGCATTGCCTTTTAGTGTTACAGTTGCCATTTTGAGCTCCTTTTATTGAGTTTCACGGTTTTGTATAACTCGCTTAACAGTATGTTTAGCTTTATTGGTAAATTACAAGGCTGTGTTAGAAAATATTTGTGAGATTAAAAGTCGTTTGCGGTTTAGATTGGATATTTTATTCGGCAAACGGTCGATATAATGATACAACAAATAAAAAGATAACAAGCAATAAAGCACAGATGCCTTTACAACCCAGAACAGCCAAACACGCTCGGTTTATTAAAAATACACTACAAAAAATCAATACCGATGGTTCGGTGATATACGCGTGTGAATTTGACAAACAAGCTTATCGTGACGAATTGTTTACCCTGTTAAATGTCAACTTTCCCGACAGACAAAAAAAAGCAGTGGTTAAACGGCGCAGTGAGTTTTTAGCCGGCCGTTATATGGCTCAGTTGGCAATGCGAACTTTACAGCAAAAAGCACAATCCAGTTTCACTAATGGAATCGCTACTTTTGCGCAGCAACAAGTCCAAGTAGGCGACAATAGAGAACCTATTTGGCCTGAAGGGTTACAAGGTTCAATAAGCCACTCTGAAAATAAAGCGATATGTGTGGTAAAACCGGCCAGCCCATCCACATTTACCGGCTTAGATTTAGAACATTATGCTGCCAGCAGCACAGCTAACGAACTGGCTAAATTTGTGATGTCAGATACCGAAATCGCTTTAATCGAAAAATTACCACTGCCTAAACACATTGCATTTACCTTGGTATTTTCAGCGAAAGAGAGTTTGTACAAAGCACTGTACCCATATATTCAGCAATTTTTCGGTTTTGATTGCGCAAATCTATTGTCCGTTGATATGCACAATCAAACCTTATGCCTTGAGCTTAATCACCCAAAGTTAGCCACCCTAAAATTCGACAATTGCTTTACATGCCAATTTAGCTTTTGGCAAGATTGTTTGCTAACTCAACTAACGGGTTAAAATCTCGCCCACACAAAAACTCTGGCCGCCCCTCTTCTGCTGCGATCTGCGGCTGATTGGTGCATGGGTTGTAAGTAATAATCATCAACTCTCGGTTAAAAGGTGACAGATTACTGGACGAGCAATGTGCTAATTGCGGATCAAACAAAAATATATCACCTGCTTTACCGGTAATGTACTGAGTTCCGTGTGTATCGATTAGTTCAGCAACCGTATATTCATCCAGTTGGTATGACAAATCACTTGAAACATCGCTCATCCAATTATCTTTTCGGTTAATTTTCTGGCACAAATTGCCGTTTTTATGGCTATTTGGGATCACACAAAGTGGCCCATGCAGAATTTCGACATCACTTAATAACAGCGCAATATTAACCATGTTTGACTGCGCAATACCATCTTCGTTTTGCCAGAAAACAAAATCCTGATGCCATGGCCAGGACGCCCCTTTCATTTTAGATTTAACGTTGATTTTAAATTGATGGATATAAAATGGTTCAGCAATCAATTCCTGCGCCAATACAATAAAACGCGGATCTTTAACTAATTCAGCAAAAAACGTATCGTACAAATGTGCACCATGTAAACCGCGTAACGTCTGGCCATCGTTTTCTTTGACAATCCCTGGGTTATCATACGCTTGTCCATAAAGCATAATTTTTTGTTTAATTTCTTTCACTTCCTGCTGATTAAAAGCCTGTCGGTGAAAAGCGTAACCCTGGCTACGATATTGCGATATTTGTTCCACGAGTGTGTCCTTTATTGTGCATAGCGATTTATTATTCTTGATTTAAAAGGGCCAAATCATCTTCCGAAAGAAAGTCAAAGGCTGTATTTTCTGCCGCGTCTGTTGTGGCGGCCTGTTGCGTTACCAACAACACCAACTCTGAAAATGTAGGTGCATCAAAAATATCTTTTACGGCCAGCTGTACGCCTTGATTTTGCAATTGCGCAACCAGTTGAACTGATAATATTGAGTCCCCGCCTAACTCAAAAAAGTTATCGCTCATACTGACCTTTTGCTTTTTTAATACGTCTTCAATACAGGAGATTAGAATCGTTTCAACCGGTGTTTTTGGCGCAACAAAATCCACATTGGGTTTTGCCTCCGTAACTCTGATCTGAGCCAGTTTATTGCGGTCGATTTTGCCGTTTGGTAAGGTGGCAAAAACATCAACAAAAATAACTTGATGCGGCACCATAACAGATGGCAATTTGGCTTTAACGATATTACGACATTGCTCTGGTGTAGGTGGATTAAGTGCAGCTGACTGCACATAAGCAACTAATCTATCTTGCTTAAACAATACACACACTTTATCTAACGCAGGATGTTCGCTCAGGACTGATTCAATTTCAGCTAGCTCAATTCTGACACCATTAATCTTCACCTGCTCATCCGCACGGCCGCAATATATAAGCTCAGCTTGTTGATTCCACTTAGCATAATCACCGGTGCGATAAAATAACGTGCTTGCTTGGGGTAACTGTACAAACTTCCCTTGATTTGTCAGTGATTGCATATAACCTTCGGCCAAACATCGCCCGGTAATAAAAATCTCACCAACGGCTCCTGGCATAGTGCGACTAAACTGATTTTCAGCTTGTTCAGTTAACAAAACTAACTGACAATTTTGGATAGGTCGCCCAATTGGAAATGCTTGGGCTAACTGATTTTCATCTTGCGCCCGGCTCACTGCTTGCTGCGCGCTGAGTAAATGCGCGGCTGAGATATCAGTACATTCTGTCGGACCGTATATATTCGCTATCGACGCATTAAACGCAGAACTCAGTATCCAGTCTTTAAAGTGTGCAAATTCTAACCTTTCACCGCCAAATGCAACAAACTGGAAACTCGCTAGCGCGCTGTAATCTTGCGACTTTGCTAAACTAACCAATGCAGAAAAAACGCTGGGGATACAATTTGTGGTTGTCACTTTGTAGCGCTTAATTAACGCTAAAACGCACTCGGCATCAAAACTCGGTTGATTGACAAGCACTAACTGCGCACCTGCCATTAAGGGTACAAAATAGTTTTTAATACTGGCATCAAAACCAAACGGTATCAGTTGCAGCGCTACGCTGTCTGCGGTGGTTTTAGAAAAATCAAGATACCAGTTACACAGGTTGTTAAGCGCAGCATAACTGACCTTAACACCTTTAGCCTGACCGGTAGAACCCGATGTATATAAGATATAAGCCAATGATTCGGCTGCAATCTTAACAGCTGGGTTTTCTCCCGACTGGACAGACAAAAGTTCAGAAAATTCTTGCAGGTTTAGCATAGTCCCTAAGAAATCATCAGCCAAAACAGGCAATGTTTCACTGTCACCCAGTAGAAAGCTGGCTTCGCTATCTGCGAGCATAAAACTAAGTCGTTCAGGCGGATATCCGGGGTCTAGCGGTACAAATGTCGCGCCAATTTTGCCGATTGCACATAAGGCGACCAATAGCTCATCCGACTGAGCAAGTGAAATCCCCACAACTGAATTTTGCACACCAACCGCCAGCAGTAAATGCGCTAACTGATTGGCCCGTTGATTAATCTCAGCATAGCTAAATTGATGATGCTCGGTAATACAAGCAATTTTATCGGGTGTTTCATCTGCAAAGTGCGCTAATCCATCGGTAAAATGCTGAGTCACTTCAACTTTTTGCCCCGTACTATATTGCTCTAAAATCTGCTGCTGATTTGGCGTCAGGTATTCGACCTGACTTAAGCACTTGTCGCTATGAACAAGTAGTTGATTCAGAATATGCAGGTAACTATCTGCAAGTTGTCCAACCGTAGAAGGCGCAAATAAAGCACCATCGAAGTGACAATTTAACTGCGCTGAACCATCTAACTCAAAATCAACTGCAAAAGTTAGATCATACTGGGCATGCTGCACAGGCAAGGCCTGTTGTTCAATTTTAACGTCTGCCAATTGAAGCGCTTTTAAGGGTGACGGATTTAATAAAAATTTCACTTGGAAAACCGGTGATCGACTTAAATCCCCCGCTTTATCAACCAACTCGACCACCTGCTCAAACGGCAAAAATTGATGCACCTGAGCGGCGGATACCGTGTTTTGGCACTTGGCGACAACCTCTTGCATTGTGTCATCCAAAGTTAACTCAGTACGCAGGGCGATTTGATTGACAAAAAAACCAAAAACCTGCTGTAAGCTCGCGTTTTCGCGGTTGATTACATCTGTACCAATCACCACATCCAGTTGCCCGCTGATACGGCTTAACAAAATTTGATAAACCGCACAATAGGCAGCAAAAACAGTCACATTTTGCGATTTTGCAAATGCTTCAAGCTGGGGATGTAAGCCGGTTATCGTACGACTAACTTTGCCACCTCGGTATGATTTTTCTTTTGTCGGCGAATAATCAAACGGCAGCGCCAGAGTTGCCGGCATTGGCGATAATGTTTGCTGCCAAAAATTGCTTAGATTTTGCTGCTTTTCAGCGCTTAATTGTTTTTCCTGCCAAACCGCATAATCCAAGTAGTTAATATCAATCTGTGCTAATTCAGCCACTTCTGCATTTCTAATACGGTGGTAATAATCACTCAAATCCTCTAAAAATATCTTAAATGACCAAGCATCTGCCACGATATGGTGAACACAAAAGAAAAAATGACTTTGCTGTTCAGTCTCGTTTACAAGGTGCGCCTGATAGACGGGTTGAGACAACAAATCAAAATGGCAATTTTCATATTGCTGCTTTAACTCCGCCAGTTGCCTTGCTATTTGATTTTCATCTTGTCCCGTCAAGTCAATTTTTTGTAAATCTTGTTCAGGATACATAGCAAAACGCATTACAATTTCATCGCCTTGCTGACAGAAACCTGCTGTTAATACTGGGTGGCGTTTTAAACAAGCATGCCAGGCAGTCGTAAAAGCCGATTGCTCAAAGTCACCACTGAATTTCAGCTGGACAGAAATATTCAGCATCCGACTATCTGGCACAACCTGTTGTAAAAACCAAAGCCTGTTTTGCGCAGCAGATAGTTTGCCTTGCTGTAATCCCAACGCGGTAATCTGTGAGTGTGTGTTTTCTGAACTGGTTTGGATCAACAATAATTGCTGGGCTAGGGTTAAATTGGCATACAAAGCTGACTCGTCGAGATGCACGGAAAATTCACGTTCAATCTCAGCCGCCAGCGTCATTAACTTAATTGAATCGCCACCCAATGCGGTAAATGGAATATCAAGATTGTCAAGCTCATCCAGAGTGCAAGATAATAATCGCATCCAAATCTTTTTTAACTGCAAGCTGATTGTACTACCTGAGCCCGCTAGATTTTGTTGAGTCTCTGACAGCTCAATGTTCGTACTGATGCCTGTCATATCAGCTGATTGCGCCATTAGCTTGGGTAAATCACTGCGCGCATAAATATTAAGTTCAGATTGCTGAAGTAAATGAGCTGTTGCGGCTCGTTGTACCTTGCCACTGGAAGTTTTGGGCAATTGTCCAGGCGCTAAAAACAACACATGCTCAATGGTAATTTCAAGCTCTTGCGCAATACGTGCCCGTATTGCTTTGGCAACCGTTTCCACTTTTGCTATATCTTTAAAACTTCTTAAGCGACTTCTTTTAACTTCAACGGCCACCGCCAGATGGCTGTGGTTTTGATGTAAATCGTTTTGATGTAAATTGTCCTGTTGCAAGTTGTGTTGTGGCAAACTAAAAGCCGCGCACGACAAACGTTCTAACTCGTCACTACAATCAATTACCAGCCACTCAATATCTTGCGGATAGATATTTTGTCCGTTAACGATAATCAGATCTTTACAACGTCCTACGATAAACAGCTCCTGATTCAAAACAAAACCCAGATCGCCTGTTTTTAAAAATACTGATTGGCTATCGCTGTTGTTTAAGCGATTATTAAAAGTCTGCTGGCTTTGCTGCACATTTTGCCAATAACCCGATGCAACACTCGGCCCATTAAACCAAATTTCGCCAATATGCCCTTCTGCGCACTCAGTCTGTGATTCTCTATCCACTATTTTTATTGCATGCTCTGAAGGGGTCCGACCACAAGAAAGCAATGCAGAAGTGTTGTGCGCTAGGTGTTCGGATGATTGAATATGGATGCTGATCGCTCGCCCTTGATTAAGCGCCTGACGATCAAAATATCTAACCGAGCTCTGCTGATAAAAACGACCGCAAATAAATACCGTCGCTTCGGCCATCCCATAACTCGGGAAAAATGCAGCTTTGTCAAAATCAGCGGGTTTACACAAATTGCTAAATGCAGTTAACGTATCGGCATTGATAGGTTCAGCAGCGTTAAATGCAACGCGCCAACTGGAGAGATTTAATTGTGCCAATTGTGATTGATTCAACTTTTGTACACAGTGATCAAACGCAAAGTTAGGACCACCACAAATACTGCCGTTAAATTTATCAATGGCTGACAACCAAAATAGCGGCTCTCGGATAAATTGCGCAGGTGCCATTAGCACCGAATGACTGCCCAGATAAACGGGTAATAATACCGTGTTAATTAAGCCTAAATCATGAAATACCGGTAACCAATTAACAAATACATCTTTCGTATTAGCTCCTGTCGCTTCAACTAAAGCGTCCAAATTAGCAACAATGTTATTGTGTGTTACGACAACCCCTTTGGGAGCGCCGGTAGAACCTGAGGTATACTGCAAAAATGCAATATCTGAAAACGCCCCCTTTTCGACTACCTGCTCATCACTGGCTGGTGGCTGTAGATTTAAAATAGTGGCCTGCGGCGCACCATCAGCAAGCGATTTTGCAACTGCATTGTGCGCGGCCGTATCGGTCAAAATAACCTGCGCTCCAGATGACTGCAGCACTGCTGATATGCGCGCTTGTTTTTGATTGGCGCGCGGTGGGTATAAAGGGATCGCGACAACCCCTGCGATTAAACAAGCATAAAATGTTTCAACAAACTGTAAGCCGGGTGCAAAACACAAAAGGACAGCTTGATTTGGCTGGATATGTTGTTTTAATTGTCGAGCAATTTTTTGGCTACGATCATAAAGATTTGCATAGCTTAATGTTTGCGAAGTGCCGTTTGCCAGTAAAAATGTAAATGCATTGGCATTGGGTGTTTTCTTCGCCCAGTTCGCTAAACTGTCGATAATATTATTAGCTTGCATCGCCGCTACCTGCTTGTGATTTTAATGCATTTAGGCGCATCTTTTTGCGGCCAAATAAGCGTTCCGCAACCTTGCCTTCACTTAAACATTTGTCGACCAATTGCTGAGACTCCAGCATTTGCGCATCATCATCGTTGTAAGAAATGCCCATAAAGTAGGCAAACCAAGGTTCCATCCCCAGTGCATAAACAAAGACTTGCTCGGGGTTTAATATATCGACAATTTTGGCTGCTGAGGCAAAACCTGAGCCATTAAAGCGCCTCGATTCATTTGCTTGTTTGCTAATGGGTTGGGTTAATAAAGGGCCATACAACCAACGCATTGGACCTCCGGTGCACTCCATGCCAATAAATAAAATATCAATCCTGCCAATATGTGATTTAATCTTGTCGTACAGTTCAGCTTCTAAATTAGAAGAATCAGCAGCTGAGACAATTGTGCGCCCCTGAATATTGATCAGCCAAGCCGCTTTACTTCGAATATTAACGTCGGCATGTTCGCCTAAAAATGGGAGTGCACAGATGTAACCATCTGAAATTGGCACTTTCTCCATATCTTCCAACTCAACTACCTGAGCAAAACCCAAGTTTTGCAACATCAATTTTATTGAAGGATCGGCCAGACTCCCCCATTATTTTTAGGGACTAAAATAGCTTTAACCTTGTGTTTAATTTGCAGCAAGGTTTCGATGCATAAGTGATCCATATGGGTATGAGTGATCATGACATAGTCGACCACGGCTGGCAGATCTGCAAAGGTAAATTTTTGCCGGTTATCTTCGTCATTTTGGTACGCGAGAACAGGATCGATAACACAACAGATATCTTTACTTTCAATTAACACACCCGCATGTCCGATATATTCAACCCGTACCCCCTCATCACTATACGGCGCTCGAATTGGCGGGGCTTGCTGCGTAAACAGCTCGCTGAACTTTTTGCCGCCACGAAAATCGCAATCATCAGGTAATAGCTTATTTAGCGCAGCAAGCGACATCGGCACTTCACGCATTTTAAATAAAGCCTGACAAAACGCATGGCTAAAGGGCACAGTAATTTGACAATGGTTCGCATCGGCGAGCCTAGGCGTGCTGAGCACAAATGGACGTTTATCACTGGCTAAATCGCCAAAACATAAAGTTTGTTTACTCTTTTTAAATAAGGGGCTTAAATATAACAAGCCTTCAATTAAACGATACGACACTTGATTATTTAAGTCATAAACCAACTCAACGTAACCTTTTAGGTTGTCTGGTATTTTTTCATATAAACCTTCTAGACTTTCTCCATTTGCTTCAGCCAGCAATAGTTGGTCAAGCTGCTTTAAGCTCTTTGCAAATTCATATAAATCACTTAATTGATTCTGACTCTGCTCAAGTAATGACAACATAGCCTCCACCTGCTGCTCATCACAATTTACAATTGAACTGCCAACCATACTCTTGAGCTTTGCAGCCTGCGCGTGCAATTTGGCATTAGCGATAAACGACTGCATTAAGCGCGTGTGATGATTGGCTAAATTCATGGCAGCCGGTGCTGGCGCTAATAAATAGGGCCACATGTACCACTGGTTAAAGAGGGGTTCAAAATAAACATCAGGTCGTAAATATACAGGGGTACTCATGGTTTAACTCTCAAATTGTAGCGCTTTGGGCGGTAATGCTTGATGGTTTAGTTCGCGTACGCGCGCAAACCAGTCGGTAAAAATATTGATTGAATCGGCTAGCCAATAACTGCTGTCTGCTGTTTTATTTGTAATAGATGCAGTCAAACCAACCGGCGGATCCACATCATTACGCGCCTGATCGCGCACCCATTCTTGCTGCAGTCTTTGCGATGTGTATTCGGGGTGACTCAGACACATGGTTAGTAAGCCATTTCGTGTAGCGAAATGGGTTGTGCCTAATTGCGGCGATTGATAAATGGGTAATACGTCCCCCTTGTTAATCAACAATTCTAAATCTTGCTGTGAAAAAGAGGCATAGGTACTAAAAGGGTTGTAACCGAACGTACTAGATGTGTTTGCTGAAATATTTGTTGCGATATTTGTTGTGATACTTGTTGCGTTGTTTATTGCGTTATTTGTTGCGATAAGAGGATAAACGCCAAAGATTTTAGAGCTGTGCTGTTTTTTGTCGACACCAATCAATTTTGCCAGCGCCATCGCCCCCCAACAAAGCCCCAACACAGGTATTTGTCTTTGCATGAGTTGCTGTACTATCGTTATAAGCTCTTGCCAGTAGACAACTTCTTCAAACGGCAACAACTCGACTGGTGCCCCTGTGACAATCACTGCATCTAACTCTGCCAGTTTGATAGATGAAAAAAAACTATAGTCACTCAGGCTTGAATTGGCACTTTGATAACTTTTATCCGTTAACCGGATCCAACGACAATTCACCTTGATATCTAGCTGTCCAAATAATGCCAATAGCTCTTGCTGATAACATTCTGGGTTTGGCATCAGATTGATAACACCCAAACGTAAACACATCGCCAGCCCCTCTTTTTATTATTTTTTTACTTACTTGCAATTTCATAAAGTGAATAAAAATGCATCACGCTTTTTTCGAGGTTACTGTGTTTTTAGCCAAATTACTGCAATTTTATTGCTGCATACGTATGCAATTCTTTATACAAATGTTAACGGTACACGCATCTACCTTTTTGCTTTATGATGCTTAAAAGACGCGCAAACCTGTTTCAAACAAAAAAGACAAACAGCTGATATAAAAGACATTTAAACGATAAAAATTAAATATAGCTTTTACCATTGCAGAGAAAGCCGAAAAATATTTATTTTCAGTTTATTTACACTTTAAATTGTATGTTTAACAGGATGTAGCTAAGCAACTTAAATAAGGAGTACGCTTGTGAACATATGGCATAGAATTCCACTTGCTTTGAAAATACTGATACCTGGGATCGCGGTGGTGCTTGTGGTTGCAAACGCCAAACCCAAACCAGAACCTGCGCCATTTGAACCACCCGAGGTGGTCAAAACGCGAGTAAAAACTGTGGCGGTCGATGCAAAAAGCCATGTGGTCACAGTTACAACCCAAGGCACAGTAGAAGCGATTCGACGATCGCAGTTAATGCCTCAAGTGAGTGGTAAAATTACTTATGTTGCGGATGCTTTTGCTGACGGTGGTCATTTTACTGCGCAGCAAACTTTACTGAAAATAGATGATTCTGATTACAAGCTTGCCGTGGTTTCAGCCAAAGCTGAACTGGCAGAAGCTAAAATGCAACTGGCAACCGAACAAGCGCTGTCTAAAGAAGCCGCGAAGCAATGGCAAGATCTAGGCGACCCAGATGCAAATCAACTTTTTAAACGCAAACCACAGCTCATTGCCGCTCAGGCAAAAGTAGCGGCTGCGCAAGCAAGGTTAGAAAAAGCCAATTTGGATCTAACACGAACCACTATCAGTCTGCCTTTTGCTGGCAGAATCGAATCAACATCGGTGGGTGTCGGGCAGTTTGTGACAAGTGGCAGTCCACTGGCACAAATACTGGATACCAGCCAACTACAAGTAAAGTTGCCGTTGACAGAGCAGCAAGCATCTTTGATTGCATTACCCAATACAACTGAGTTTGAACAAAAAAATAAGCAAAATCCTGTTTTATTAACAGCGCACTTTGGCGGCAAAAAACACCAGTGGAGTGCGCATATTAGTCGCACTTCCGCCAAAATAGACAATAAAACGCGCATGCTTGATTTGATTGTTGATATTCCAGCGCACGCGCAAATATCAAACTACCAACTGCCATTATTGATTGGCTTATTTGTCGAAGCCAATATTTCCAGTAAACCAATCGAAAAACTCATCGAACTGCCAAAAGATGCGCTGTTTAAACGTAATCAAATTTATTTGATTGGTCAAAACGAACAGGTTAAACAAGCAGAAGTACAGGTAATTGCTCGCACAGATAAACATGTGTGGATTAGCAGCGAACAACTGCAAAATGGCGACCAAGTTATTATTAACAAGCTTGGATTTTTATCACCCGGCACAGCCGTTGAAGCTGAGACGACTCGATTAAAAGTAGCACAGAAAAACCAGGCAGCGGGTGAGTTATGAGTAAATTAATAGACTGGTTTGCGCGCAATTCAGTGGCAGCCAACTTACTCATGTTGGCTATTTTTATCGGTGGCTATGTCGGGATTCAAGAAGTAGAAAAAGAAGTATTTCCGGCAACCGAGGTAAACATGGTGAATATCAACATGAGTTATCTGGGCGCGGGTCCAAGAGAAGTTGAACAACAAATCGTGACACGTATTGAAGAAGCAATTGCCGACTTACCGGGCATTTTCCAGATCCGATCTACCGCACGAAATGGCAGCGCCAATGTCGCGGTTGAAATCATTGAAGGTTATCCGATTAAAGACATACTGGCCGATATCAAAATGCGAGTGGATGCAATCAATACTTTTCCGTCTAATACTGAAAGGCCTATTATTAATCAACAAATTTATCGCGTGCCGCTGATGTTTTTTACCCTTTCAGGCAATGCGAATGATGCTCTGATGAAAGCCAGAGCGCAGCAAATTGCAGATGAAATGGCATTATTAGAGGGGGTTTCGTATGTGCGTTACACAGGCACAAAAGCAGATGAAGTGAGCATTGAAGTTTCCGAGTATCAACTTAGAAAATATCAGCTCACCTTTGATCAAGTGGCGCAAGCAATTCGCAGCTCATCCCTAAATTTACCCGCCGGCAATATCAAAACGCAAGTCGGTAACATTCAAATCCAAACCCGCAACCAAGCTTATAGTGCCGAGCAGTTTGCCGATATCGTGATTTTATCCAGTCTGGATGGCCAAGAAATCAAACTAGGCGATATCGCAAAAATCACAGATGGCTTTACCGAAGATGATTTAGAAGTCTATTTTAATGGCGAAAAAGCGATTGATTTTCAGGTTATGATCAGCGACCAACCCGATCTGTTTGCCGGCACTGAGAATGCGCGTAACTATCTATTAGATTTACAAAATAATTTACCGCCCGGTATGCACATCGATATCAACTATGAAATGAAAGAATTATTCGATAGCCGTTTAACCTTGTTGAGTGATAACGCTTTAGGGGGTTTAGCGCTGGTATTTTTGATTTTAGTCTTGTTCTTGCGGCCCGCTTTAGCGCTCTGGGTCTGTATTGGTATTGCAACGGCATTTGCTGGCACACTTTGGTTGTTAACCTACTTTGATATCACGATAAACATGTTTTCGATGTTCGCATTTTTAATTGTATTAGGTATTGTGGTAGATGATGCGATTGTCGTTGCCGAGAGCATTTACAGTGAACAAAGCAAAACAAATACAAACAGGTTAGATGCTTCTGTCATTGGCACTCAAGCCGTGTTGAAACCCGTTATTTTAGCCGTTTTAAGTACCATTATCTTATTCGCGCCAATGTTATTTGTGCCCATGGATGTTGAGCCTTTTACCCATTCAATCTTTTTTGTCGTCGCCTTGAGCCTGATTTTTTCACTGGTTGAATGTTTATTAATACTGCCTGCGCATTTAGCGCACTTAAAAGCTGAAAAACCAAGTAACAACTTACTGTTAAAAACATTACAGCAAGTAAGACATCACTTCGCCAACAAGCTGGATTATCTTGCACAACAGATTTACGGTGCAAAAATGCAAAGCATGATAAACAAAAGTGGTGCTACACTAACTGTATTCGCATTAGCGTTTGCACTCAGTGTGGCGACCTATACAGGTGGTTGGCTGAACACCAGCTTTTTCCCGAACATTCCACAAAGCTTTATTGCAGTCAACGTGGATTTACCGGAAGCCGCGCCGTATAGCGAAGCAAAGCGCATTGCACAGCATATAGATAAAATGGCGCACCAACTGCAACAGGATGAAACCCTGTTAGCCGCCAACGACAACATGCCTTTTGTAACTGAAATTAAAACCACTTCACGCATGGGCAATGCCAATATATTTGTCGGTTTGGAAATACCCGAACATCGCATAGTCCCGATGCAACAGGTATCGCAAAGACTGGAAGAGCTCATTGGCCCACTACCAGAAGCCAAAAACTATTCTTTGGCATTTAGTTTTGGCGGCAATCAGTCTGACATATTTTTGAATATGAATATTGCGGCAAACGATATGCAAAGCCAGCAACAAGCGGTAAATGATATCAAACAAACACTGGCCAGCTATCCGGGTGTGCACAATGTCCGTACCAGTTTGGAATCTGAAAAAATCGAAGTTGAATTATCTATCAAAGAACATGCCGAAACGCTGGGGATTAACTTGGCTTTAATCGCCAGACAAGTCAGACAAGCGATTTATGGTGAAGAAGTGCAACGCATCCCAAGAGGGAAAGAAGATGTGCGTGTCATGCTTAAATACCCTAAAGAAAACCGCCTCAGTTTACAACAAATTTATAATATGCGGATCCGCACAGCAGACGGCACAGAAGTACCTATTGGCAGTGTCGCGGATATTAAGCTGGTGCCGGGTTTTAGCCAAATAGAACGTGTTGACCGCAGACGTAACATTGAAATAACCGCAGATGTCAAAGAAGGTCATGATGCCAATGCCATTACCCAGCAAATGCTCAAAGACAATTTAGCCGACTGGCAAATTAAATATGTGGGTCTGAACCTCAGCACAGACGGAAATTTACGAGCACAACAGGAGTTTACCCAAGGTTTATACAGTAATTTATTATTTGCATTAGCCATAGCCTATGCCTTGATGGCGATTGCTTTTCGCTCTTATTGGGAACCACTTTTAATTCTGACCGCAGTCCCCTTTGGTTTTATGGGGGCAATATGGGGACATTTATTATTAGATTTGGATATCAGTATGATGTCATTTTTCGGCTTTTTAGCCTGCGCCGGGGTGGTCGTGAATGACAATCTGGTATTATTGACACGACTTAAAGAATTAGTAAAACAGGGCATTGAAATAAAACAAGCCGTTTTGCAAGCCGGCAGGGATAGATTTAGAGCAATTGTTTTAACCTCATTAACCACCTTTATCGGTTTGATGCCGATATTATTTGAAAAGAGCAACCAAGCTCAGTTTTTAATCCCAATGGTGGTCGCTCTATCATTTGGTGTGTTATTTGCCTCGGTCGTGACACTTATTTTTGTCCCAACTTTGTACTGGCAAGGTTATAAAATATCTTGTGCATGTAAAGCATTTTGGCAAAAAATAAAAGGCACTGCGGTAAGCCGAAAAAGCTATTCTCAGTAAATGTTCAACTGGCCGCCCATACGGCCAGCTTAGCGTTATATTACTCTGCCTTTTGCTCTGTATTTTGCTCTGAATTTGACTCTGTATTTTATTCTGTATTATAAATGCTGACTTTGCAGACTTTGTGCCGGCATTCAAACCAGTTAATTAACTGGTTAAAGCACGCTAATGCAGCATTTATGACCGCTTGTTGATTGATTGCACTGTTTTTTGAAAACTGATCTAAGCTGCTTTTCCAAGTCAACCAACACTCCGCGGCCTGTGCGCTTTGAGTCTGATAATAATTAAACCTATAGCGTGACTTTAAAGGCGACTTTTGTAGCTTTCTAATAATAAAACGTGCGCCCATTTGCGAGCCGGTTAAGACATAACTGTACCCCAAATAGTGTTCAATGGATTTGATTTCAGGCAGAGGTATCAGTATTGCAGGTTTTAGTTGATAGTTAAATTGACTGACTTCTGTTTCTAAGGCCGCCAGATGGCATTCAATCCGTGCAAATGCAGGAATGTTTAACTGACGTTCCGCTTGTTTAAACACAGCGACCCATGCTTTTAAGCAGTGATAAAAATACAGGATAGTCGTTTCGTACTGTAACGGCGTGAGATCCGCAGACAGTAAATTCTGCAGTACAGTCACTTGATCCAACCTTGCATGATAACAACTGGTATCACACTTCAACTGTTGACTAAGTGGCACTAGGTTTTTTAATATGTTGTTCAATAAATAACTCGCTGGGCAAGGGCTTACTATAGTAATATCCTTGGCATGTATCACAACCAAGGCCTTTTAAAATATTAAATTCAACCCGACTTTCAACACCTTCGGCGACCACTTCAAGCTTAAGCTTTTTACACAGTTCAATAATACTTTCTACCATAGTAAACAAACTATCATCTTGGCTCATGTTGGCGATAAAAGACTTGTCAATTTTCACTTCATCAATGGGGAGCTTCCACAGATAATTTAAAGATGAAAAACCCGTCCCAAAATCATCCAATGCAATTGTGAAACCCAGTTTGCGCAGAGATTTTAAATTAGCAATGGCCAATTCATAGTTCTGCATAAAAATAGATTCAGTGATTTCTAATCGGATATCGCTCGGGGTCAAACCATATGCAAGCAAGATATCCATCATATTGTTTTCAAACGACCTATCCAACAGTAAGCTCGGACTAATATTGACAGACAAGGTATCAAAGTTAGGGGGTAAATTGTGCCCACGCCAATCCACGAGCGTTGCACATGCTTTTTTGAAAATATGCAAGCTCAAAGGTTTAATCAAATTATTCATTTCAGCCATCTGAATAAAAATCTCAGGACTGATATAACCAAATTTCGGGTGTTTCCACCTAGCGAGCGCTTCAGCACCTGAGAGGTTTAAATTAAAATCGCATTGCGGCTGAAAATGTAATTCTATACATTCAGAGTTAACATAGTCTCGCAAATCTAGGGTTAATATCGCTTTTTTATTAAATGCCTCCTGATCTTTACTGTCAAAAATGTGAAACCCGTTTTTGCCTTTATTTTTAGCGGAATACATCGCAATATCTGCTCGTTTCAGCATTTCATTAAAGTCAATATCTTGTACATTACCACTGATAACCCCAACGCTGGGGGTTATCACAATAGTATGTTCATGATCAAGAATAGGCTCTCCAACCGTCGTCACCACTTTTTCAGCTATTGCGGCCAAATCCAATTGATTTTCATGGATAAACACAATGATAAACTCATCACCACCAAGCCTGACCACCAAATCGTTTGGCCGCGAGCATTCTTTTAAACGAATAGCAATTGTTTGCAATAAACGGTCACCCGTTTCATGCCCCATAAAATCATTTACGTCTTTAAAATTATCTAGGTCGATAAAAAGGACAGACATTTTTTCATCTGGTTTATTAGAATTCTGACGCATGCCGTCAATGAACTTTTTTAAATATGCACGATTAGCTAAATTGGTTAGCAAATCATAATGTGCATTTTGTTCAAGCTTTTTCATTAACAGTTCATTGCTTTTAACGCTGGTAAAATCACGACAACTGGTAAAAAAATATTCTAGAATTTTATCGTCTTGGGGTAGCCAATAATCACATTGACCTTTTACTTGTTCACGCCACAAGGCAAATGAACTTCTTGGTTCTAAATGACGTTCTTGCCCTTTAACAACAATATTAACGGTATTGGGTACGCCCCCCCACTGAATGGATTTAACCACCTCTTTTTTACCAAAAAACACATAGAAATCTGACGGTATTTTAGAGCGCATGGCATTGATACCTGCCATGCTTTCAAGTCCAGGAATGGTTTTATTTTCAGCATGCAGCTTATACGATTGATATTGTAAACGCTCTGGGTCAGCAAATAACTTATCGATCGCTTTGATTGTTTTTTTAGATAGCAATTTAAATTGCTCGTCCGCCAAGCAGTAACATTTATCACCATAGATAATCCCGATAAAATCATAGCCTACAATTTTATGAATCTCTGTGAGTGCATTGGCAAAAATCTGCTGCGATATCGCCTGCATTTTGGCCTTGTTAAAGGTTGCTTCAATCACACTTTTCGCCGCCATTAAATGAGTAATTTCCATCATCTGTATGGCCGGCATTAAGTAGGAAGACAGGGTTTCACTGAAAAGCTCACAGGTGAGTTTAACTTGAGAAACAACATGATTGGGAGGTGATTTGGGCAGATTATGATGAAATACCACAAGCCCCCACAACTTACCCTCCACTATAATTGACAAGGTCAGCGTTGCTTTTACGCCCATGTTGTTTAAGTATATACGGTGCATATTCGATATGCTCCGCAGCAACGCGTAACTTTGATCTAACAATTGCCCATCTGGTAAAACGTTGGGGATCAGCTTGCTAGGCTCTGCATCTGCATTGGCAAAAACACGTACTTTATTTAATGTGTACAACTCTCTGGCTTGTTTGGGTATGTCATCGGCAGGAAAACGCATATGTAAAAATTTGACTTTTTCTTGCTCTGATACCGCTTCTGAGACAACCTCCCCCGACCAATCGGGCAAAAAACGATACATCATGACGCGATCAAACTGCGTATATTGCTGAAACTGATTGGTAATTGTATCAAACAACTCTTGAGTACCTTGCGCACTTCTTAAAATCTGCACCATCCGGTTCATTTGTGAAATTAATTCAAACGAGTCATATGTGTCCTGTGAAGTTGGAACAAATTCAAGTAATATCCATTGCTTGGCAAGATGACCAACACACTCCCATTGCACATTGGAAATCAGCGCATTTGAATTCAATTCTACTTTATCTGTTTGCTCATAACAGAGGCGATCGAACGCATTTTTAACTGTCAGCTCTATCCAATCAAAGATTGAGGTATTTAATATTTGTGTATCTTCGGTAAGAAATTGTTTTTTTGCATATTGATTGAAAAGCATCACAAAATTGTCTGAGTACTGAACGATTTTCAAGGTTGTAGGATCAAGTACAAACACAAAACCATGAGGCTGGATGCTACCTATTAAGTGGATAGGCTCAGACGCGCATTTTTCTGCTTCCGCAGCTGTGATCTTTCTGGTGATAACACTTTGTGTTTCGTTTTCCTTCGCCATCATCCTGCCGCATACAATTTAATTTAATAAAAGTATAGTCGCTTTTAATTTGGGCGTGTTGATTCAGCTGCACAAGATTTAATTTTGCGGTATTTAACCTCTCTGACTCGCCCGTTTTCCATCAACACAAGCTGGTCGGCATAATCAAAATAGCGATCATCATGGGTAATGGCGATAATAATTTTCCCCTGCGCTTTGAGCGATGGCAAAATAGTACGATAAAAAATATCTTTAAATCTGGGATCTTGATCGGCCGCCCATTCATCAAATAAGCAAATTTGACGGTTTTCGTATAATGCAGCAAATAGCGCAAGACGCTTACGTTGGCCATCAGATAAATTCAATGTGCTAAATTGATTGTCTTTAATGACTACTTTTTCTTGTAGTTCAAGATAGGACAATAAACGTGCTGATTTTTCTTCGTCTATCTCACCATATAACTTTTCAAACAGATAAAAATCGGTATAGATAGCTGAAATATGTTCTCGATAACTTTGCAAATTGCTGCTGTTAAGCTCAACGCCGTCATATAAGATCTGTCCTGCGGTTGCATGGTAATGCAGCGTTAATAATTTTGATAAGGTTGATTTTCCGCTGCCATTGCCCCCCACAATAAAGGTGACTTCGCCTTGCTTAAATTTTAGGTTAATGTCTTTTAATGCAAAGCTGTTATCTGCAGTCGCATCAGCATATTGGTAACTGAGATTTTTGAGTAGCATGATTTGTGGCGGCATCACGGTTTGCTGCACATCAGCATTTTTCTCTTCATGCATTTCAGCATAAAATGCCTGAATACGTTTTAGTGAAACTTTGCCTTTTTGGATCTCACCTAAACTGCCTAAAATAATGCTAACCGGCCCGGTTAGATATAACAAAGCCACTACAATGCCAAATAGTTCTGTTTGGTCAATCGCATACATGTATGTTAAATGAAAAATAACAATACCAATCACTAAAAACGCAATAAGCTCTCCATAAACTTCAGCAAAAGTGACAATCGCCATTCCTTTAAAGTTATCTTGCAGCGCGTCAAATTCAGGTTTAATCAAATTTTCGTTGAGATAATTTTGCGACTTATGACGACTTAGCTTTAATTCTTTAGCGCCATATATCAGCCCTTTTGCACCATCCTGTACTTTGTCAAAACTCGCTCTGGAACGCGAAAAATAACGCACGCCTAAAATACTGGGAATTTGATAAATGACTATCGCAATTAAGATCGCGAACAAAACAAAGACAAATACCCGTTCATTTAAATACAACAGATAACTTAAAGTGCCCATCACGGTTATTAAACTAATCCAGATAAACGGCAAACTGGTAGCCGCTGAGTAGATATTGTGGATATCAACATTAATAATGTTAATCAAACGTGCTTGACCAATACGCTCTAGCGCTGAATACGAAAGTGCGTTGATACGTTTATACAATTCAATGCGGTGTAAAACTGTACTCTTGTGCACAATATAAACCGACAAAATATGCGAGATAGATTTCAACAAAATAATCGCTAGGCAAGTATATAAAAATGCCTTCGCCATCGATGCTGTGGGTGAGTCGAAAAAACTAAAATTGCTTATTTCAAGCGACACGGGATCAATTTGCTGGGCACTGGTCGCGTACATGATAAACGGCACTAAAGTGGCGTAACACAAGCCGGTAAACATCCCCAAGGTTAAAGAAGAAAAGAACAGGTTTGGGGTGTTGGCCCAATACAAATCAGATATTTTTTTTAATTCCATTGGGACGCTCGCTGGCTAACAGTCAATTCAGGTAGTAACATCAGAGGAAGTTTATCTCTATCCGTCTCACCGCTTGAAAAAGTAAAATAGCGCCCGGCCTGATGCGCATCGGTAAAATCATCATAATGTTGACTCAACGGATTACCGGACTGCCCCGCTATGGCCGTAAACCAAAACTGGCCATTGTCGGTTAGTTCTATCACTTGGCGATAAACCGGCCCGACAAACTGGGCAAAACGCCTTGTTTCATCCAGCGCAACAGGCGCAACATTTATCGTATAACCCGCGCCCTTAGATTGCGCTTGACGATGAAACAGCCCGGCCAAAAGATTGTCGCTTTTAGCACGGCTGCGAATCAGGTATTTAGCATCACTCATTGGAAAATGCGGAAAATGAGCAAAATGCACTTGCCGCCATTGCAGCATTTCGATATTCGATGAATAAGACTTTTCCAGTTCATCCACCGCGTGCTGTAGCGCAATCCACAGTAACTGCTGGCAACTTTCAGTTGTGGCTGTCAGCTGATAATCGCACCACAATGTATTGCCTTGTAATAAAACCTGCTGCAACAACCATAGATTTTCCTGCTCTTTAAATTGCGCCAAGTAATTACGTGCGTTGATAAAATCAGCTGTCGCTTGTATGTCATCTTCTACTAGCAAGCGGGTAAAATGCGCCATCCAAGCGCTAAAAATAGTTGCTTGAGCACTATCGGCTGACATCTCACCTTGCCAGATAGCCAAAAATTGCAGCGTTTGAGTATATTTTTCAGTTTGCTGATTTTTAGCGTTTTGCGTTTGCGCCTGATGGTTTGCTAACCAAGCTTGCAAATCTCGAATGACCGTTAAAAATGCCTGCGCTTTAGGTAAGGTAATATCCTGTTGGATATTTTTAAAACTTTGTGGCTCTGCCAGTGATCCTGATTGTACTAATGATTGTAATAGTGATTGTATACGCTGCGCGCGATAACCGGGCGCCCAGTCATGACCCAGATAATAAGGATAATCCTTTGCTAACAAGTTATGATTTGCTGCAACAATCATCCCGCTCGCTGGGTTATATTGTTGTGGCAACTGAGCGTGTTCAATCCAACCCCGCCAGTTAGTGTCGCTTAACCATCCCGGCTTGGGCAACATCCCTGAATTATCACTTCGTAGTGGAATTAAACCCGGAGCATAACGGCCTATGTTGCCCTGTTTATCAGCATATACAAAATTATGTACCGGTGCGACAAAGGTACTCAAAGCCTGTTTAAATTGCGTCCAGTTTTGTGCGTAGTTTAATGCCAGAAAGCTACTAAAAGTGCCTCCGTTTTGTTCATCCCCCGTCCATTTAAGACTATATGCAAAGCTATTTTCGCTGCGATTGAGGTCACTGATAACGGGCCCGTGGATGGTGCGTCTGATATTAATTGTTACTGCAGGTTCAGCCGGTTTTAAAAAATCAGATTTAACCTCAATCAGCTCAGTTTTAAGCTGCATCGCTAAATATTTTCCGTCATACAAATATTGATTTATATTGTTTGGATTGACCCGCTCGACATAAATGTCTTGCGTGTCGGCCATCATATTGGTTAATCCCCAAGCAATTTGCGCATTACGCCCAATTACGATAAAAGGTAAACCTGGGAAACTGGCCCCTTCTGCAGCCAATTTGCCACCATTTAATTTTGCCAAATAAAATATCGCAGGTGTGCTGTAAGCTAGGTGTGGATCATTTGCCAATAAGGGTTGACCACTTTTAGTATGTTTACCCGATACCACCCAACTGTTGCTGCCAACAAATTGTTTTTGCTGTGCCTGAAAGTTTTGCGCCAATGCCATCAAAGGCTCAAGATCGGCCATGTTTTGTACTGTGGCTAGTTGTGTTATCGCAGATGCATCAATATCAAGCGGCATCAACGCTTGCGTTTTTTCTAGCCCGTATGCCTGAATAAGCGCGGCACGCTGGATATCAGTTAGCATACTATTTGATAACTGAAAAGACAGCAGCTGCATCCAAGATAATGAATCCACCTCTGTCCATTTTTCGGGTTGATGCTGATATAACAAAAATTCGGGTGGCAGAACGTTCAGTTGAGCCATACCGGCATTAACCCCTTTGACATAAGCCTTCAGCACTTTTTTGTCAGCGGCCGGTAATTGCTGCCACATTTTTTTCGCGTTTTCGTATAGCCCCAAAACACGCATCAATTTGTCTGATTCAAGTGTCGAGCGCCCTAAAATTTCGCTCAAGCGACCCGCAGCTGTGCGCCGGTTCATCTCCATTTGCCATAAGCGGTTTTGCGCATGGACAAATCCCATACCATAAAACACCGCTAAGTCTTCACTCGCGCTGATTGTGGGTATCGCGTTGTGGTCATAATCAATCGTCACCGGCGCATTCAGATCTGGCACTTTAATTTGTTGATGATTTTGCGCCAGACTTAAATCTAATACATATAAGGTGGCAAAACATAACAAGACAATCGGTAACAAAACAAACAGGCAAACGCGCGCCAATAAGGGGTGACGTTGAATGACAAGAGTAACAAAATGCATCTCAATAAACCTCAGCAGAGCTTTTATCCGCTATCAAAGTCGCGCTGCGTTGCATTTTCAAATATATCTCGCGCGCTTGCTGATATATTTTTTGATACTGAGGGGCTACTTGAACAACCGTATCATTTGCCTTTTCAAAGCCGCATGAAGCTTCTACATTGGCATACCAATAGGGCGCCCAAACGCCGTCACTTTGTCTTTTCCCTTTTGGCCAACAGAGCATTTTTTCTGAAAAAGGAATATGTAAATGGCTACATAACGCACTCAGTGCTTTTTTAGGTTCAGATAAAACCCACTGACTATCCATTACGATGGGGGGCACCGTGTTATTGGCCAGACAATATTGATAAATATGCCATTGCTGCACAAACCCCAACTCATCAATGCTAAATTGCGGCCTAATTTTGGCGTACGAGTTGATTATTTTGGCTGGCTCACGCAATAAAAATACATTTTTAAGATGTTTGGTAAAAGCCAAATCGACTTCAGGCAAAACATGATGTGTCATATGTTTTTGATAAAAAACCGTGCAGTTTGTATCAAGCGCTCCCTGCGTTAACTGTTCGGCAACTAGCTGCCAACGAGTAGACATGCTGGCCAATATTTCTGCTCTCGCTGGGTGCTGTAAACCGGTTTGTTGTAAATAATAAGCATATAAAGGCTCATCCACTACACAGGTATCCGCCCGGTTTTCAAATGCCCGCATCATCGCCGTTGAAATATTACGTGGCCCAGACCACATCGCAATTCGACATTCATTTCTCATCAGGCAGATACCTTTTCAAGCTGCGCTTGCAGCTCTGTATTGATTACACGCAATAATGCCTCTGTTGCAGTTTCTAAAAACAAATGTCCGCCTGGTATCTCACTAAACTGGCAATTTGCCGCAATCACTTCAGACCATTTAGACAACATCTTTTTCGGCACCCGTGTATCTTGCGTGCCGCACAAAACATGGGTCGGACAATGGATTTTTGTCGGGTTTGGCTGATAAAAGTTTTCTGCTAGTTCAAAGTCAGCTTTTAACATAGGTAACAACAAAGCCATGAGCTCCTTGTTTTGCAAAATCTCGTCGGGCGTGCCATTTAGCGTTTTCAGTTTTTCAACAAATTCAGCTTGTGGTAAGTGATAGGTTTTATCCTGATAAGCAACTTGCGGCGGTCGGGTTGCAGATAAAATCAACTGCTGTGGCATGGGTAAATGCGCCTGCTCAATACGTTTTACCAGCTCATACGCCAACATGCCCCCCATACTATGACCAAAGATAAAGTAAGGTTTGCTAAAGTGCGGGCGAATAGCCGCAAATAATTGTTCTGACAATAGCTCAATATCATTAATCGCCGGCTCGGAAAAACGTGCGCCCCGCCCCGGTAACTGTACCAATGCAAGATCAATATTATCTTTTAATAACGCCCGCCAAGGGTGAAAAATAGCCGAACTGCCACCGGCATAGGGTAAGCAAAACAAGGTTGCTTGAGCATTTGGGGTTTGGCTGGCCAGCGTTAACCACGGGTTATTCATCACACACTCCTTAGTTGCATAACACTGTCGTCTTGTAAAAGCGTTTGCAGACTGACCCGCATCTGCTGTAAAACGCGTTCGACATCTGCGTTATACAAACGACATAAATCCGGATGCAGTCTGGCGATAACGCCCTGCTCACAAAGTTCAATATGGACAAAAAATGCATGGCCCCGCACCCCTGCCAAACTGCGGCTTTCTTTATCACCACCATACTCAGTCGCCCACCAAAAGGGTTGCTCCTCGGCACTTTGTGTATCCTGTGATTCGCTTCCCCAGTTAATAAACAAGTTAATGCCCAACCAAGGCAAATATTTTTGGTAATCTCTGTCTAATGATGCAGATTGCGGCTCATCACCATATATCAGACTCATCAAACTGGCTTGTCTAACGCCCTGCTGTGTACTGCGTTGCCGGTTTATTTCAATCAGTTGTTGCGCTTTCGATAATGTCGCCAAGCATGACATATCTATCATATACACATCGTTACTGGTTAAATTACCAATTAGATTTTCTGCAGGTGCATGTAGCTCAGTGCTTTTCCGGTTGTCGTTTACGGTTTCAATTAATACTTTTTGACGTGTAAGAAAAGGTTCGATGGCCTGCAACTCTGCATATAACAAAGCATCGTATAATAGCGCTTTGCCCGCTGGTGATGACAAGCTGGCTAATTGCGCAGCTTCTTGTTTTTCCAATAACTTAAATTCCAGCTGTTCAACAGCATGGTCAACAACCTGATACACTTGTGGCGATTTCATCGGGGTAATTTCAGATAATTCAGACCATTCAAAGTTTTGCCAGTATTGCAATTCATTAGCTGAAAATTGCTTAAAATGATGGTAATAATGATTTAACCAAGCAATATAATCAGACCCAGTTGCGGTACGTGTTTTGCCCAGCGATAAATTGCGGTATTGACTGACTAATTGCTCACGAATCAAAGCTCTTGAGTCTCCATCGACTATCATATGGTGAAATATCAACAGCAAGCGATTACCTAATTCCTCCGGTAAGCTAAAGTTTACAAATTTAAATAATGGTGCGTTTTTGTCTAACCTAAACTGTCTTTGATAGTCATTCGCTAATAACTCTAACTGCTCAATGGCTTCCTCTGCTGCTAAATGACTGAGCTCAACCTGTTCAATTCGATACTCAATACCAGTGGGCGCGAGGTATTGCTCTACCTTATCATTTTGATAATCTAATCTGAGCCGCAAAGCTGAATTTAAATCGATAATACGGTTTAGGCTGGCTTCCAGCAGAGGTAGATTAACCGTGTTTTTATGGTAGCCATAAAAGTCATAGGCGTTAAAATGGGCTAACCATTTTTGATTTTCAATAAGGTAGCGAACCACAGGATAAACCGCGACCGGCTGCAACTCTGGTTGTCTGAGCTGGCGTATTTCAGTGCAATGCTGAATGACCTCAAGCAAAGCATCATATACCGCTTGTTTTAGGTTTTCTGCCTGACTTTGGCTAATCACTGCCAAATCATGATCCATATTGACCGACATTTTGCCACCGTGCACCACGGCTGTAAAACTTAACGAAAATTTTTCTTGATAATCGGCTGCAATAAAATCGCCTGTCGGCTCACTGGCAAAACCTATCTCTTGCGCGGCAGACAATGTTTGATCAAACTGCCCCAGATAATTTAATACCACATCTGGCAAACAGGATTCGATTCGCGCTTGTGTATTGGTCATCTGACTTAACAGCCCATAACCTTGCCCATTATTTGGAATTTTACGATATGCTTCTTTAATGCTTTTAATAATTTCAGCAGTGCTCGACTGGTCACTGCGAAAGGTAAAAGGATAATGTGTGGTAAACCATCCAACCGTCTGGCTGCTATCCAGTTGAGTATAACAATCATCGCGCCCATGACTTTCAAGCGCTAATGACAAGCAACCGTCACCCGACCAGTTTTTAAAAGCAATAAACCAAGCCGCTAACAACAGCTCGTTAATCTGCGTTTGATAAGCTTGTGCGCATTGACCAATGAGCTGTTCTGTTGCCGCTTGCGGTAGTGCAAATTGCACAGTCGCCCATTTTTTATCGGCGAGTGTGGCGGCATCTTGATTAAGCCGTTTTACGGCTTGATTTTGCTCTGTCCAATAAGGCTTTTCGGCCAGCAATGCCTTACTATTACTGGCATCTAGCATAGCTTGGCTCCATTGTTGCAGTGAGCAGGTTTTGTCGCCTAGGTTAATGCGTTCGGCGCTTTGGTGCTGAGCCCAAAGCTGCGCTAAATCATCAAGCAATACGCGCCAAGAGACACCATCTACCGCAATATGATGAATAATCCATAATAAACGTTGCGCTTTACCGGCCTGAAATAAAACCAACTTCATAATAGGCCCGTGGGTAATATCTAAACTGGCTTGTGCCTGATTGGCGCGCGTTTCAATAAATTGGGTATCCGCCAGTTGTTTAACCTGAACGACTTCAATACAGGATAATAATTCATCGGCATCTAAAGGCTTAAAGTAGAGTGATTTTTGGCCATCTACACGCAGCCTTAAAGCATCATGTTTTTGCACGATAATTTGTAGAAATTTAAATAAAAGTGCACGGTCTAACTGCGCGGGTACGGCCAACATCGCAGCCTGATTGTAATGATCTAATTTTTGTTGTTGTGACAAAAACCTGCAGTATATTGGTAATTGCACCAGTTGCCCTTTCACTTCACCCTGATCGGCACGGTTTTGTATACTGCTTGTCACTTTTCCGGCCAAAGATTCAATGGTTGGATTTTTAAATAACTCGCGAACACTAAAATGAATATCCGCTTTAGCGCCTTTAGAAACCACTTGAATAGATAAAATAGAATCGCCGCCGAGTTCAAAAAAGTTGCTGTCGCGAGCAATTGAATGCGCCGGCATATTAAGCACTTCAGACCAAATTTGACGCAGTTTAAACTCAATTTGATTAATCGGTTTTTCTGTCGTTTGTACCGGGTTTACCGGCGCTTGGGGTAATGCATTGCGATCAATTTTACCACTGGTTGTTTGCGGCCAACTGTCGATCGGTATAATCACCGCCGGACACATATAATCCGGTAACCTCTGGCGTAATTCGCTTTTTAATTCAGCGACGATATCTGAGTGTTGCCCTTTCATTTCAGCTTGGGCTTTAATATAAGCAATTAATCTGGCAGGCGCTTGACTTAAAACCACAATCGCTTCTTCTACCGATGCATGTGCGGTTAAATGCTTTTCAATTTCACCTAATTCAATGCGATAACCTCTAAGCTTCACTTGATTATCGCGACGCCCGATAAAATCCAAGGTCCCATCTTCAAGCCAACGGACTAAATCACCCGTTTTATAAATCCGACCAGTCGCAAACGGGTTGCGCAAAAATTTGTCAGCGCTCAGTTGAGGTTGATTTAAATACCCGTCCGCCAGTCCTTCACCACCAATATAGAGTTCACCCACAACACCCGAAGGGACGGGTTGTTGATTTTTATCCAGCACATAAACCAAGGTATTACTGGTCGGTTTGCCAATCGGAATCCGTTTATCGTCCCGCATCTGTATACAGGGCCAGTGAGTTGCAGCCGGCGCTTCAGTAGGCCCATAGCGATTAACCAAAACGGTTTGTTGTCCGACAAGCTGATAAAAAGCTTCGACTAAACTTTGTGGTAAAGCTTCTCCTGCACAAAAAACATATCTTAGTGCATTGTTTTTGGGCCACGCATCGGCGCTTAACATACTTTGTAACATGGTCGGCACAAAATGAATAATGCTGACTTGATGCTCAGCGATCATGCTTTGTAAATAATGCGGATCGGCATGCCCTCCGGGCGCCGCCAAAACGAGTTTAGCGCCGCTCATCAAAGTCCATAATAACTCCCAGGCGGAAACATCAAAACTATAGGGTGTCTTTTGCAACATCACATCAGCAGCACTGAGCGCATACGTTTTCTGCATCCAAAAAATCCGGCTGGCGATCGCGCGGTGAGAACAAATAACACCTTTAGGCTGACCGGTTGAACCAGATGTATAAATCACGTAGGCCTTTGATTCTGGCGCAGGACAAATGACTTGCTCTGTTAAATTGTCAGTCGGATATTGGATAAATTGCGGGTCTTCATCCAGCAAAACAGTTTTTCCTGTAAGCTGCGAAAAATCAGCCAAAGCCTGACAAATCGCTGATTGAGTGAGGACCAGTTTAGGTTTGGCATCTGCCAGAATGTACTTTAAGCGCGCTGGCGGATAAGTCGGATCTAAGGGTACATACGCTGCGCCCGCTTTTAATATTGCATATAAAGCGATAATTAAATCGCTGCCGCGCTCTGCATGCAATCCAATTAAATCGCCATATTCAACGCCTTGTTCACGTAAATACCAAGCAAGCTGATTGGCTTTTTGATTCAATTGTAAATAACTGTACTGCATATTGTCGTCAAGCAATGCAATGTTATGTGCGTGCTTGTTAACTTGCGCTTCAAATACCTGATGCAAACATAAAGTGTCAGGCCACGACACTTGAGTATGGTTGTATTGACGCAGTATTTTTTCACTTTCAAGCGGCGTTAGGGTTTGCAACTGACTGATGGGTAAGTCAGGTTGATTCAACAACTGCCGCATTAAATGATTAAAATGGTTCGCCATTTTTTGCATGCTATTTTCAGTAAACAAATCACTGGCGTACTTCCAACATAATTGATAGCCGGCCTGCCCGTTAACCACCTCCAAGACTAAATCAAACTTAGCGTTTGTATGCGCTATGCTATCAGCTTGTGCATTGAGTACCGTTTGGTCAAATTCACTTTGTTCTGAATTTTGCATCACCAGCATAATCTGGAATAAAACCGAATGACTTAAATTGCGCTCTGGTTTTAACGCTTCGACAAGCTTGTCAAATGGCATCATTTGGTTGTCATAAGCGGCAAGTAAATACGCTTTATTGCTGACTAAGAGTTCGTTAAAACTTGGATCCGATGACAAATCTGAGCGCAATACTAGGGTATTGGCAAAATAGCCAACAACATTTGATAAAGCCGGATCACGCCGGTTAGCAATCGGCGCACCGATCACAATATCATCTGCCGCCGAATATTTGTGCAATAGACAGGCAAATACAGTATGAAAAATCATAAAAGCCGACACATTGTGCAGCTGTGCATACTGGGTTAACTGCTTTGATAAAATGGCGTCAACGGTACTGGTTATACTCGCCCCTTTAAAACTTTGCGTTGCCGGTCGATTAAAATCTAAGGGTAAACTATGCACTGTCGGCAAATTCTGTAATTTGTTTTTCCAAAACGTTAGTTGAGGCGTTAAATGCTGTCCGTCAAATAAGGCTTTTTCCCACGCTGCATAATCAGAGTATTGCAGTGCTGTAGCGTCATTTACCGCACTTTCGTCTGCCTGTAACTCAGGCTGTGCGTATAACTGCATAAACTCATTAATTAAAATATTGATCGACCAAGCATCACCGGCAATATGGTGCAAACACATCAGTAAAACATATTCATTTTCACTGCATTTAACTAACCGGACCTGCAGCATATAATCCGTTGCCAGCGCAAATTTATAGTTGACCAGTTGCTGCACAGACTGCTCAACCTGCTCTGCTTGTTTGTCACCCGCATTTGATAAATCAAGGCATTCAATTTGAAAATCATCAACTTCTTTTACAACTGCCACCGGCTCATCATTTTCGACTTGATAACAGGTTCGAAGCACGGTGTGCCTGTGTAATAACCTTTTAAATACCCAATTCAATTTATCGATATCAATTGCTTGCTTGATGCGCATCACAAATGGAATGTTATAAGCCGATGCATGGGATTCTAACTGTTCGATAAACCAAAGCCGCCTTTGATTAAAAGACAGTACAATTTTATCGTTATGCGCTGTCCCCGATTTATTTTGTTTTTTTAATTCGGGTATCGCGGGCTGCGTTTGCCGGGCTTGATTGTGTGCAAGCCAATTAATCAGTTCACTTTTGTGCGTTTTTAGCAGCGCCATTAACTCAGCGCTTATACCGGCCTGACCAGCGGTAATCCCCAATTGTTCGTTGTTGTACTGAAGTGCAACATTTTCACTGGCACATTGTTGAATGACACGCTTTAAGTTGTGACTTAAATCCATAAGGTTGTTCCTTGATTTTGTTCTTGTTCTTCTGTTTTATCTTCGGTTTGCTCTGCGGCTTGTCGTTGCTCTGATTGTGGCTCTGATTGTTGCTCTGACTGTTGACCGGCAGGCTGTTGTTTTAGTCTGTTTTTCTCAGCATCAGATGCCGCTTTAGCTAAGGGCTGGGCGGCGGTTACTTGTCTCAACAACGCAGCTTCGGCTATCGCCATTTCAACTGTATTCAGCATGTCGGCAAAAACAGGGGCTTCAAAAATTTTACCGATTGGTAAGTCGACCAACATCTGCTCTTTAATTTGTGCAACTAAGCGTACCGCCAACAAAGAATTTCCGCCTTTTTGGAAAAAGTTGTCCTGTTGATATACCGTTTCGAGTGCCAATACCTGAGACCAAATATCCGACAGTAATTTACTATTTCCCTGTTGCTCTGCGAGACAATCACTTTGCGCCTGCTCTGTCTGAGGTAACGGAAGTGCTTTTCTATCAATCTTGCCGTTTGCTGTAAGCGGCAAAGCCGGTAGTTCGATAAAGTGTTTTGGCACCATATAATCTGGCAATGAAAGTGCCAGAAAATCAGCTAGTTGTTGTTCCAGCGCTGCGGGTTCAGTTGGTTTTTGTTGATTAAACATCTGAGCGTTGATTGCACCGACCGTTAAGCTATGCACTACTTTTTTATCCGCAATTTGAGGCAGAGCGGCAACTAACAGTGAGTGGTTTAGCTGCCCCATGGCACAAACCCCGACCTGTTTAGCTAAACCTGCTAACGTCATTGCTTGTGAGATAAAACCGGCCGCCAAGGCGTTTTCGTTTTGTTTTGCAACAAAAATAAAGTTGAGCGCGGCACCGTTCGCTATCCGTGCATTTTCACCCGAATATAAATTCCCTACCGGCGTTTGCCAACATAAGTGTAAAGCATGCGTTTGCCATTGATAATGGTATATCCCGATGGGTAGCGTAAGCTCTGCACTGGTGATTTTTTTATCAACTTTAAGGTATAGCTCTGTTGAGCTATCAATCTCAGTTGCCGCCTGTTTCGCAGACAAGAGTAAATTATTTAATTGCGCAAGCGACAGGGCTTGCGGTAGATACTGACGATAACTTTTTCGCTGCCAGTGGGTAATATTATCGCCTCTCTGTATACAGCCTTGTGGTAATAACCTTATATCGCTTAAACCCTGACCTTTGTTGCAACTTTCACTGTTGTTACTATTGTTACTATTGTTACTGTTGTTACTGTTGTTACTGTTGTCGCTGCTTGCATCGGTGCACTCAGTTGGGTGGTGATGAGCTGGGTTTATTGGCTGTTGCGCTTTCTGTTGCGCTTGCTGCTTTGACTGTATTTGCAAGACTGAAATCAACTGGTGTTTTGCACTTAACGCCATAGCCTGCGGGATTTCAGACGACAATTCGGCCACATTTTGCAAGCCGCAAAGCATCAACTCAGGCGCAAGACAAGTTTGCATTAAATTGTGTATATAACCCGCTTCAACCTGTAAAAACAGCTCGCTATTTTGACCATACACAGGCACGATTGCCTCTTCGTCGCCAAGCAGAAATAAACTCACTTGTTGCAGCGGTAAGCGGTGCTGCGATAGCTTAATGAGCTGATGCTTCAACGGGTGATAATAATAACACCCTGCTAATAACTGACCTTGCGTATCTTTAATGCCAGCATTTTCAGGTAAATACAGATAAAGCTGAACGGCATAGGTAGAGCCGGCCGAGGGATACAGAGCCTTGGCATTAATCGAAGTTTCGCATGCTACTCGTCTGCAAACTGCTAATATTTGATTCAGTTCGGAGAACGCAATTGAGGCAACAGAATTAAAGGTTTCTGGTGTCAGGCTGCTGTTTGTTTTAAGTGGAACAACTTTATCAACCGCCGGCAGCTCGATAACCCTAGCGTGCATGTCAAAATTGTCACGGATAGCGCGATTTGATTTTTTAAATTCCAATAGCTGTGCTAATTGTTCAACTTCAGAGCTTGTGTCTATTTCAGCGCTTGTTTCCAACTCAGCGCTTGAAGGATTCGACTGCGTATAATAAGCAACCAGTTGTTTTTGCCCGCCCGTTTCAAAGGTATTGATAAAAACCTCTTTTAACAACTGATGGCGTTTTAAGTTTGTTTCGATTTCACCCAGTTCAATACGAAATCCCTGAATTTTGACCTGAAAATCTTCCCGACCTAAAAATTCTATATTGCCATCAGGCAATAAGCGTCCACGATCACCGGTTTTGTATAATTTAATGTTACGAACCGGATCGTCGATAAAACTGGCCGCAGTTTTTTGTTCATCCCGCCAATAGCCTTTTGCCAGTCCAACACCCGCAATATATAAATCACCGGCAGCCCAAACAGGCGACAAAGATAAGTCTTGCTGTAAAACGTAAAATTGCTGGTTGGCTAATGCTTTACCATAGGGGACCGAAGATAACGCTAGATTTGACGTATTGGTTTGAGATGTGCTTTCAGTAACAACTGAAGTAGGCGCAGTAGGCGCCACTATCGGATAGTGAATAGACCAAATTGAAGCCTCTGTCGCGCCGCCTAAACTATGAACCTGACTGGCTGGCGATATTTTTTGGATGCGCTCAGGTAAATCCAGCGGGATCCAGTCACCACTCATCATAACAATACGCAGAGCCAAAGAAGGCCTGTCCTGTGTTTTGCTTTCAAGGTGTTCCACTAACATTTGCATTAACGCTGGTACTGTATTCCACAGAGTGACCTGCGGCTGTTGCTGCAAATAATTTAACCAAGCTGTAGGATCGCGGTATTCATCCGAGCTGGGCAGTACTAGGCACCCACCTGCGCCTAAAACCCCAAAAATATCATAAACAGACAAATCAAAATTTAAATTTGATAAAGCAAAAACACTGTCTTTTTCACTAACCTCAAATCTTTGGTTAATATCTTCTATCGTATTTCGCGCGCCGGCGTGGTCGGTCATCACCCCTTTAGGCATCCCGGTTGAACCTGAGGTAAAAATCACATACGCCAGATCACTGGCTTGATTGTGATAATCGTCAAACTTAATCACCCTATCTGTACCTGTGTGTGTATCGGCTGCCGGTATTTCATCTGCCAATACCTGTATGATGAGCTGTTCGGGTATTTGATTTGTATGTTCGCGGGTTGTCACCACTTGCTGAACTTCGCCCGATTTGAGTAACAAGGCGATCCGGGATGCTGGCAAGTTAGCATCAATAGGCAAGTACGCAGCCCCCGAGCGCAATATAGCCAGCACAGCGACAATTTGCTGCCAGCCTTTGTCCATTACAACCGCGATAAGTGTATTGGCACAGGCACCTTGCTGCCTAAGTTGCTGCGCTAACTTTGCACTTTCCTGTTCTAATTGCGCATACGTTAAACAGCCTTGTTGACAGCGAATTGCGGTTTTATTCGCAAACTTTTTCGCCGCGTTTAAGAACGGCTGATGTAACAAACCCTGTGGCAGATCACTGTCTGTCTGATTTACTGTCCGGACTAGATTTTGTTGCCACTGCGGCAAATCCAGATGGCTCGCTTGCAGACCTTGCTTGCTCATTGTTTGCAGTGTCGAGGTGAAGGCGGCAAACATATCATCCAACATGCCATGCGGAAATAAATCTACGACGCTATCCCAAACCAGCTGTAATTCACCTTGTTCTTCACTGATCTGACAATCCAGCCAAACCTGTGAGGTTTGTGAGATGCTGTAAGTTGTCTCTCCCATTAAATGTTGTTGCGATGGCGTAAATCGCTGAATATCGTCGCTACTTTGTAAACCCAAAGTGCTGGTAAATACAATCGGATAACTGATCACACCTGAATGATGTCGCATCAGTTCAGTTAACAGCTGAGTACCATCAAATAAACTATGCTCTAGATCACGCCACAACTGTTGTTGCGTGTTTTTCAGATAATGCACAAAATCAAAGTTGCCTTGCTGCGAATTAAATTCCAGTAAGGTTAAAGTGGTAAAATCACCAACAATTTTTTCCACTTGCGGATGCACCGGAAGTCGGTTGAATAGGGTTAAATTCAAAGCAAAGTGTTTATTATCACTCCAACTTTCTATGACCTTGGCAAACACGCCCAACACCAAAGCGGTCGCTGTAATCTGATACTGCTTGGCTTGATGTTGCAAAGCCTGCCATTGTGTTTTAGGTAAAACAAAATCTCGGCGCTCAAATTCAGGTACCTTAATTTGTGAAGGATCTTGCGCCAGTGGCAATGTGGGTGCAAACGGAAAGTCTGCCACACGCTGACACCAATAAGCTTTGGCAGCGAGATAAACATCTTGCGATTCAAGTGCTTTTAACGCATGTACATAATCACTAAAGGTTAAGCTTAAATCAGGTAAGTGGGTATCCGGTTGGTGATATAAGGTATAAAACTCCTGTTCAATGATCATGGTACTGGATGCATCCATTGCCAATGCATCTGTGCCTATATGCAAAATAAAATCATTATCTGCCAAACGGCTGACCTTTAAATCAAATAAAGGCCATTGCATACCCGAGAAAACCTGATGCGACATTTTTTCACGCAGCGCTAACACACGCTGTTTTTTAACAGTGTCTGGTAACGCTGACAAATCAAAATACGCTACTTGATATTCGGGCACCTCTGGTAAAATAACTTGTTCGCCATTTTCATCGACCACCATACGCAACATATCGTGCCGTTCGACTAAACGATTCCATGCCTGCTGCACGCGTTCTACATCCAGTTGCTGCGCGGTAATCTCTGAATAGCCATACGCACCGACATTACCCAAAGCGAAATCATCTTTTCGTCCGATAAAATAGGATTGCTGAATACCCGTTAAAGGAAATGGCTGATAACGTCCCTGCGCATTATGTGTAATAACAGGTAAACTTGCCTGTGCCGCGTCACTTTTTTCTATCAGTGCAGCGATATCTTGTACTTTCGGGTAATCCAATAAGGCTTTTAGCGATATTTGTTTACCCAATGATTGTTTAATTTGGTTTACCAAACGCACGGCTAAAATTGAATGGCCACCTAAATCAAAGAAGCTGTCATTGACACCGACTTTTTCAACTTGTAACAGGTTTTCAAATAACCGAACCAGCGTTTTTTCGGTTTCGCTTGTCGCCGCTTGATAAGCTTGATTAAACGAAATGCTAGCGCGTGCATCCAGATGTTTTGTATCTAATTTTCCACCCAGTGTCATCGGCCATTCATCAACCAAGCAATAGGCATTGGGTAACATGTAATTAGGTAAAGCCGATTTCAGTTGTTGCCGAATATCTTTAAAGACAGCTTCAGCTTGTTCCTCATCACTTGGTGCGGTCAGTTTGACAAACGCTTTTAATTGTCCTTTTTGCGTTTCACTGACAATCACTTTTGTGTCGCTCACCTGCGCAAGGCGGCTAATTTGTTGTTCTATTTCCGCCAACTCCACTCTAAAGCCACGAATCTTAACCTGCTCGTCAATACGTCCGTCAAAAACGTACTGTGCATTGTTAAGGCGGCGCACTTTATCGCCGGTTTTATATATCCGCACGCCCAATCTAGGGTGTTCAAAGAAAACCTGTGCACTTTGCTGTGGATTATTCAGATAACCACGTGCCAGACGAGGCCCCGCCAAATAAAGCTCGCCCATTGCACCATCCGGTAATGGGTTATTATCCGCATCCAGTACACCGGCTAAACTGTCATCAAACGTTTGTCCAATTGGCATGCTTGTTATCTGACTAAATTCAGCACGCGCTATTTTGTATCTAAGCGCGGTAATACAGGTTTCAGTTGGTCCATACGCATTAATAATTTGCTCTAGTGCGGGAAATTTATCCTCTATTTGCAGCAATGAGTGGGTTGGAAAACGCTCACCGCCCAATATTAAGGTGTGCAAAAGGCAATCGGCAGTATCCGCGGCATCAACCGTTTGAATAAATTCAGACCAATAAGCTGGCGGGATATCCAACACAGTTATTTTTAACGACTGGATAATGGATAATAAAACATCTGGTGTTTGTTGGTTATCTGCCAACAAATAACAGCTGGCCCCCAGAGTAAAAGGGGTAAACAACTGTTCAATAGATGCATCAAAGCTCAGTGACGAAAATAATACAAACCGATCTGCAGATGTAATGGCTAAATCTTGTGACCAGTTTATCAAGTGCTGATGAATGCTTGCATGCTCAACCATCACGCCTTTAGGTGTGCCACTTGAGCCTGAGGTATATATGATGTACGCAAGATCCTCTGCACTTATTCGTACTTCATCCGGAGTCAGATTCTGGCTGTTAAAATGTTTGTATTGATTCAGCTGAGTTACATCAATACAAGACACATGGTTACTTTGAGTGCTATTTTCTGAGCTTTCCTGAGAGCCAAGAATGATAGTGACAGCTGCGTCCTGTACGATATTATTGATCCGCTCTACTGGCGTATTCGCATCCAGTGGAATATAGGCCGCGCCTGCTTTTAAAACGGCTAATATACTGACAACCGTTGTGTAATTGCGCTGGCAAATAATCGCTATGCTCGGCGTTTCACGGTTTGTATGATTCGACTGCGGTTTAGCCAACAGCTGTAATAAAAATCGTGCGAGTTGGTTAGCTTGCTGGTTTAATTGCTGGTAACTATAAATTTGAGGGGCTTGAGCCGTGCCGCTTACTATCGCAGTTGCATTCGGCGTTCGTTTTACTTGCGCTTCAAATGCGCTGTGCATTAATTGGGTATTCACAAAATCGGTATGCTGCTTATCTGTGTTACCTTGGTTTAGTACTGAGCTCTTTATTGATCGTGCGGCAAGGTGTGCTTGCTGCAGGTGCGCAAATTCAGACGCAGTTAACAAGCCTATGTCAGCTAAGCAGCGCTTTGCATCCAGCATTTTTTCCAGCAAATTAACATAATGTTCAGCCATTTGCGCAATGCTGCGTGGCGCAAATAAATTACAATCGTACAACCATTGTAATTGGGTTTGTTCGTTTGTTTCGTCCACCTCTATCTCTAAATCAAATTTACTCGCCTGGCCGGTGCTAATTTGCGTTGTAAACTTAACATCATCCAATGTGAGATCGACCGTCTCATTATTGTTCATCGATAACAGAATTTGACACAAAGGGGTATGTTGAGTGCTGCGTGCTATATTGAGATGCTCGATCAACTGTTCAAATGGAATATCCTGATGTTCCTGCGCCTGCAAATTTGTTTCTTTGATGGCAGCAAAATAACGACCAACACTCTGTTTGCTATCAATATCCGTGCGTAAAACTAAGGTATTAATAAAAAAGCCAATTAAAGACTCTAACTCTGCTTGTCGTCTGTTGGCCACCACAGTGCCAATAATCACTTGTTTTTGATAGCTGTAACGCGCGATAAAAAAGCTTAATACGCCGTGGTAAAACATAAAAGGCGTCAAACCTTGCAGCCGACAAAAATCAGCAATACGATCCGCTAAACCCGCTGGCAGTGTACATTTGTGCATCTGTGCTGTGCCGCTTTGTTCAAGCGGTCTGGGGAAATCAAGAGGCAAACTATGGACAGTCGGGACATCTGACAATTGCTTTTGCCAGTAGCTCAATTGAGCATCAAAAGCCGCTCCGGTTAAGTGATTTTTTTGCCACACCGCATAGTCGATATATTGAATTGGCAAGCGGGTTAAACCGTGCGCCTCGCCCGACTTTAATGCTTGATAAATACACACAAACTCTCGCGCAAATATTGCGATAGACCAGCCATCACTGGCTATATGGTGCATATTAAATAACAATACCCCAGCCTGTTTAGCGCATTGAATATAACTGGCACGCAGCATAATATCTTGCGACAAATCAAATGGTTTTTCGGCATCCATTTGCGTCAGCTCAGCAATTTTTTTCGCTCGTTCTGTTTTTTCTAACGCAGAAAAATCTATTCGTCGAATCTGCACATCAACATCTTTTAATACCTGTTGTAGCGGGCCATTTTCACCATCACGATAAACCGTTCTTAATACCTGATGACGCTCAACAATCTGAGCAAGCGCTTGTTGTGCAAGTGTCAGATTAAAATGCCCTTCCACCGTTATTTGTGCGGGCATATTGTAGTTGGCCGAACCGCCTTGCATGCGATCAATAAACCACAATCTTTGTTGGGCAAATGACAAAGGATAAGCATCTTGCGTGCGCTCTAGCGCAGCGATAGCCGGGTATTGTTTTTGCTCTGCATTTTGCAGAAAATTGGCGAGTGCAACAATGCTCGGGTATTGATAAATATCTTTCAGTTTAACTGCACGATTCAATACTTTTTGGATATTCGCAACCAAACGAACCACCAGCAAAGAATGGCCACCCAACTCAAAAAAGTTGTCTAACGTGCTGATTTTATCACTTGGCATCGCGAGCAATTTAGCCCAGATATTAATAAGCTCGGCTTCAATTTCATTTTTAGCGGGCAGATATTCATTTTGGCTGGTGATTGTCTCTATCTTGGGCAGCGCTCGACGATCAACTTTACCATTCGCCGTCAGTGGCCATTTATCCAATATTTGGATGGCAGATGGCAACATATAATCCGGCAAGTTATTTTGTAGTTGTGATTTTATCTGCGCAGCCCACTTGTCTTTACTCGCTTTGTCGGCTGTCATAGTGGTTGGTGAGGAGAGCGGTGTGGAGGTGGGTTTAGTGGGCGAGAACCTTAAAACCTGAGCAGCTTCCAATACCACATACGCCACTAATTGATTTAAACCTAAACTGTCTTTTTGTGGCAGGACCAGAGCAGAGGCAACCGAGGGCAATTGATCTAACTGATATTCAACTTCAGCCAGCTCTACACGATAACCCCTTACTTTAACTTGCTCATCGGCTCGTCCTAAAAACATTAAATTACCGTCGTCTAAACGACTCACAAGATCGCCGGTTCGGTAGAGCCGAAGCCTATTCTCGCCGTCAAAACTATGCTCAATAAATTTTTCAGCGCTTTGTTCTGGGTTGTTTAAATAACCGGATGCTAAACACGCCCCTGATACATACAGCTCCCCCTGCACACCGTCGGGTAATAAATTTCTATTTTGATCCAAGACCCAGCATTGACAATTGGCCAGTGGTTTACCGATTGGCGGATGAAACGGCCAGTTTGAGGGGGTTTCATCAAGACGATAGGCCGTCACCACATGCGTTTCGGTCGGCCCGTAATGATTGTCGAGTACAGCATGCGGCATCTGTTTTAGCCAACCACATAACTCATCTGTCATTTGTAACTGTTCACCGGCAGTGACAATGAGTTTGATTGGCCAGTTTAAATAACCAGCTTGTAATGCACTGACGGACAACACCTTAAGTGCGGCAAAAGGCATAAATAAACGCTCAATCTTTTGCTGCTGGATAAACTCGGGCAATTGATGAATATCTTTACGCGCTTGCTCTGAGATTAAACATAAAGTGCCGCCCCAGATTAAGGTAGAGATCATTTCGTGAAATGATGCATCAAAACCGATTGAAGCAAACTGCAATGTACGCATTCTTTCGCGCAACAACGGATTATGCTCGGTTTGCGCAAACAACAAATTACTCATTGCCTGATGCGACATCAGCACACCTTTCGGTT
Organism: Catenovulum sediminis; assembly: GCF_007289895.1. Lineage (GTDB taxonomy): Bacteria > Pseudomonadota > Gammaproteobacteria > Enterobacterales > Alteromonadaceae > Catenovulum > Catenovulum sediminis. Next base: position 948,014 of record NZ_CP041660.1, read on the forward strand.
TTCCGGTTGTGCCTGAGGTATATAAACAAAACACCGGATCACTTGCTTGCGCATCTCTAACATCTGCAGCCATTTGGCCAACCGGTTGACTTAAAATAGCGTTTTGACAGTTTTCTTCATCAATCAATAGGCTGTGGGTCGCGGCTGGGCAAATATTTGCAAACTGCTGTTGAGTGATAATCAACTGGGGATTTGCATCTTTGATAATGGTTTGCATGCGGCCCGGCGGAAAGCTGGTGTCTAGCGGCAGATAAGCCGCACCGGCTTTTAATATCGCAAGCACCGCGATAAATTGCTCAAATGAACGTTGGATACATAAACAAACAATATCTCCCGCGCCAATCCCCTGTTGACGAATCAAGTGTGCAAGCTGGTTGGCCTTTTCGTTAAAGGTTTGATAGCTCAGCTGCTTCCCTTCAAAAGTCAGAGCGGTATCACTTGCGTACTGCTGCGCGGCATTTTCAATGAGCGAGTGAATCGTCTCATGGCGCAGTGGTGTGTGTGCCAGTGCATAACTATTATTGATAACGGCTTGCACCTGCTGTTTAGACATTAATGAATGTTGCAAACACCTATCATCAGGCTTTAAACACATAGACTGCAATGCATTGCGGTAGAACTCGGGTAGCTGCTGCGCAGATGATTCAGCTACCATTGCCGTATTGTATTGCAACATTACACTGAGTGAACCGGATAACCCTTGAATGAAAGTAACCGCCAGATCAGCATTCGTTTTTTCATCTATTTGCGCATCCAGTACCTGAAAGCCATCAATTCCTTGAATTAATTCATAGACATGAAAATGAACAAAGTTGAACAATACATTGCTAATTGGGTGCCCTTGCGTTTTTACCATTTCAGCAATCGGAAAAGCGCGGTAAGGCATATGCTGAGCTTGTTGCTGGCTTAGTTTTTCAATCAAAGCCGTCCAACTCATGTCTGCTAAATCACTGCTGGCAGGTAAAGAGTTAACAAACAAGCCCACCGCTTTATCGCCGCCTAATTGCTCTAAGCGGCTATTGCTTACCACTAAACTTGTCGCTTTTGGCTGGCCACTCACAAACGCGATGAGACGTAAATGCGCCGCTAATAATAAGGTTCGAATATCTACTTTACACTTTACGGCTAACTGTTTTAGCTGTTCAACCTGTGTTCTGTCGATATCAAATTTCAGGCAACGAACTATATTGTTTTCATCGGCCTTGCTCTGCCCTAGTTTTAACGCATGATAATCAAGTGGTTTGAGTTGCGTCTGCCAATAATCAAGCGCTGCTTGATTGAGTAAAATTTGACGCTCTACTTTGACAAATTCTTTAAATAAATTTTTTGTAACTGGCGGTGCAACCTGTCCGGCGGATATCAAACCAATGTTTGCGAGGTAATTTTGAAATAACTCAGTTAATACAACGGCCATACTCCAGCCGTCTAAAATCATATGATGGGCGTCTATGAGCAATTCAATACAGCCATCTACCCCTTGTAATACGGTAAATCGAATTTGACTGGGCTGAGACAGGTCAAAAGGTCTAGCTTGTAACTCGCTGATTTTGTCCGCAATACATGCTTGCAGTTGATGATCATTTTGTATGTTAACCGCGCTATATTCGAATCGAACCACACCTTTTGCATGCACTAATTGCATAGGTTCACTAAACTTTTGAAAATCGAATGCAGTTCTGAGTATCGGGTGATGTGCAAGCACTGTCGCTATCGCGTTTTCAAACTCAGTTACATGCCATTGACATTTTAGTTTGAAGTGAAAAACATCATGATAAACCGCTGACGCTTCTGCCAGCATATAGTGAAAATACATTCCCACCTGCATATTGCTAAGTGGGTATGCGTCAACTACCTTGTTGTTTTTATTTTCTTTCTTGTTGATTCCAGTCATTGTTCGAATTCTTATATTTAACTGTTAAGGTTTTTGCGAGAGCGCAACAAAAACCGAATAAATGCGATTTCAGGCATTCTTTAGTTAAACATTTTTTTTACAAAAATAACGTATGAATTCGTATGCAAAAATAAGGAATAGCATTACTGGATAATTACTGGATAATTGCTGGATAATTGTTTGGCTGAATAATGGTAGTGCGTTGCAGAATCATTGTATTGCGGAAAAAGAGCAGGCCTTTACGGCCCGCTCATTAAAGATGAATTGTAAATAGTACCTGTATGTCGTTTAGTTTGAGCTCAAATCAACAAAATTACTGAGCTGAGTGTTAGGCGCATCACAAGCCGCACTGCCTTGGTCGTAGTAATAACTCAACGGCACACCCTGCTCGCTATATTCGGGTAACTTATCTAACTCACTGGCACTCAGTGCAGCTTTTCTAGGTGTCATCCAAATTTGTAATTTAAACGCTTCTAATAACGCGCTGATGGTTTGATAATCATCCAGATTATTTAAAAACTGTTGATTGTCCAAGTCATATACTTGTGTGATCACCTCATTCTCGACGGTAACTCTCACTTTTGGTGGTGCCGCAACATTAGGACAATCAACAAAAGATTGCTGAAATTCAAACTCGTAATCTTGCGTGTCTGTGTCTTGCCAATCTTCAATTGCTGCTTTTACATCAGCCAATAAATGGAATTTTTTATGATCACTGATGACCTTGTATTCACAGTGTCTATCAACAACCGCCTCCGGTAAATCAGATAAAGGCGCAAAACCAAGTGTTTCAGCTTCGTTCAAATCGCCTTTGTGAATGGTAAATACGTTTATGCTGCCGGTATCTGAACCACAGGATTCGGGATACGAAAAACCATCGTATCCTTTTTGGCTACAATGAATTTCAATGCTGTTTTCAGCTAACAACTGGGCACTGGTTGAAAGCGCGATCGCACTTGCTGGATCACATGCTAACATTTGGTCATCTTGATATACTCGAATGTGCTTTTCTGCTTCTGGGATCTCAAATTCAATATCATCGTCGCAACCCACTAAAACAACCGATACCACTGAAAATACGCATCCAGTTAGATATTTTATCTTGTTCATTATGACTCCTTGTTACTGATTAAACGTTACTGATTTAACGTTATTGATTCAACGTTGCCGATTAAATGTGACTGATTAGTGCTACTGACTACTGCTATAAATTAACAATAAGCATAAAAGAGAAATCGTTAAATATCTGTTATCGAATGTAATCTTTTGTATTGATTTGCAATCCAACGGGCGCAACAAAGCAGGCCAATACGAAACGTTGCTGCCTACAACCTTATTGATCGAAGCGTATAAGAATTGTTTACAGATCGCGACATTTTACAGCCAATGTTTTGATTGTTATGCCTGACAAATAACACCTTGAGCAACTAGACTCATTAGATCAACACGCAAACAAGAGGGCTAAAAAATGATAACCGACTATCAGATTCTCAGCCAAGCTAAACATCAACAATTATGCGTTAAGACTGGTGATACCAACTATCTGCACAACCATACCCATATGGCACCCGTGTTATTGCCAGAAGTAGACAAATTAGCGGCGCATTTTCCACTGTGTTTTTCACACCATGGCCATGCAGATGAACTTGTCTTGGTGGCCCTGCTGGGTTTTGAAGAACACGAAAATGTCTGCTTTCAGCATGGCCATTGGTTGACACCAGAAATTCCATTGGCTTTTGCCAGACAGCCATTTTTAGTGGATCAATCTAATGGCCAAATATTTGTTGATGTGAAAAACCCAAGCGTCAACCCAAATGAAGGCGAACCCTTGTTTACGGACAGTGGCAAACCAACTGCGTATTTACGTGAAAAAATGGCGCTGTTAGAACAGATTTATCAGGCGGCTCATCCCACACAACACTTTGTCAGTACACTACAGGAGTACGGTTTATTAGAACCGGTAAAACTAGGCGGGAAAAAACTCAATGTGTCGCATTCGACATTAAATGGTTTATATACCATTGCAATCGATAAATTAGCGGGTCTGAATGATGATTTTGTTTTGCACTTGTTTCATCTAGGATTATTACAACCCTGTTATCTGATACAACATTCAATGCAAAATATCGATAAATTGATCGCGTTAAAACGCAAAGCCCAACATAACCATTAATAGCTTAGGTTGGGCGTTACGTTATTTTATTGAAGCTCGAAAGCTTATTTATACGTGACGTTATTTAGCTGATAACCCGTATTATTCGCACGGATTTTAGGGGTATTTTTAAGTTGAATATCTTCAATCAAGGTAATAGGCTCGCCATTGGTTAAATACAATTCTAATGGCGCACTGTTATCCCACTCTGTGTTGGCAATATGTAGCTTTTGTACCCCATGAAAGTACATTGAAGCGCCGCTTCTATGGGTTGAACCTTTCCCTACATTAATCAAACGGTTATTGTTTACCGTCACCATAGGACCAAATGTACTTTCATCTGTGCCACCGCGATATACAGTTGCGACCTCTTCTTTAATATCTTTAAAGGTATTACCTGACAAGGTTAAATTTTCAACACTGTACACACCTAAATCATCTGTTTCTTTATTTAGCTGTAAAATAGCACCTGTAATATTAACCATTTCAGAATCAAGAATTTCGATATAGTCTGCAAAAGTGCCCGGATGCGCTTTAAAGAAATAGAAAAAGCCGTTGACGTTTAAATCCGTTACTTTGACATTACGAACCGACAAAGCATAGTTAATATTCATTGAATAACGACTGGTACGGATCACACTGTTGCCTTTATAATCAGGCGATTCAGCACCATCAAACCATAAATTTTCAACTTCTAGCGCACCTCCATTTTCAATTACAATAAAGCTCGGCTTCTCTGAACGAATAATCGGCTTTTCACCGGCTTTAGCCATAATTGTCACTGGATGTTGGATATTCGCAAAACGTGTTAACAAATACTCGCCGCCGTTTTCTAACACCAAAGTATCCCCCGGTTGGCTGCGATTTAATGCGCTCACAAGCGTATCTGTGCCGGCTTTAACCAGAAGCGTTTGACCACTTTGAAACGCCACATGTCGATCTTGTTTCGGGTAAAAGTTTGCCCCTGTTTCTGCTTTAGTGACAGGTAATTTAACTTCACCAAAAGCAATTTTGTCGATCAGCTTTTGCGCTGGCACACGCAATCCATATTGATTCTCACGCACTGAATAAGGTTCGGAGCTAAAACCGGATTGAATCGGGTTGCTGGCGTCTTTATTGAGCACATTACCTTTAAAACTAATGCCAGAAATATCGTCAAAAACGGTAAATGGCGACAGGTTATGTTTCCCCATAATGATGTTATTTTGCATTTCTGTACTACTTGGCGGCGCAGAACGCTCAGCATCGGCTCCGGCACATAGCTGAATATAATCACTGTCGATAACAATATTATTATTCATAGTCGATTCGATCACTGGATCATATCGGTTTGGTGGAGAGTTCGGCACACCATTCATAATCACCAAAGCACCGCGGAAACGATGCCCCGTGAGTCCATACAAATAATTGTTATTAACGGTTTGATGCTCATTAATGATGCGGATACCGCCAGTATTGGGTTTTCGGTTGCCTAAAAAGTAGTTGTTTTCAACCCTTGTATAGTGACCATGGCGCATGGTTAAGGTCCCTTGCGCTTCATAAAAAACATTACCGCGGAAAGTATTGCCACTGGATTTATTTGAAATTATCTCATGCTCGCCATTGGTCCGGTCAAAATAATTGTACTGCACCAGAGTATTTGCATATTCACGTGAATAGTGGCTGGTACCAATACGCAAAGTTTCACCACCATTAGCCCCTAAAACCTGACGTGGGCCAAAATAGTTATACTCGATAATATGGTTATTTTTACGGCTACCTTCTGAATTCATGCGTACCGCAAACGTTACACCGCGGTTGCGTTTATTGACAAACGTATTGTGATCGATACGATTGTTTTTACCATACACAGCGACCCATAAATCGGATAACTGGCGTTCAGGATGGCTAAAATCATCGACCACAACGTTGGTTAAACGTGAGTGGTTTGCTAAATCATCGAGTGACGTGCGAAAAGCAATGACTTCACCCGTTGGCGTGTAGCCATCTTTAAAAGCCAAGCCTTCAACCACTAAATATTCACCGGAAAAGCTTAAATTAGATTGCCCTGAAATGATCACTTTGCCCGGCGTTTGTGCCTTTAATTTAATAGGCTTGTTTTTATGCCCTTTGCCTTTAAACACCAACTCGACATCACGCCACACCCCGTTTGCCATCACCAGTGTATCGCCCGGCGCAAGGGTTTTAACCGCTTGATTAAATTGCTCTATGTTGTTAACAACTTGCGCATGACTGAACAGCGGACAAGCCAATAACAAGAGTAAGAAAACCCGCTGACTGACTTTTGTTAACGGTAACTTAAACATCTTACAGTTCCTTATTTGTTTGCAAAAAATTATGCAGATTGTGTCTGCAAATAATCGATAGCCTGATTAACGACACTGTCGATGCTATTTTTAACATCAACAATGAGACCATAGTCTGGCGACTCAAAAGTCGACAGTTGCGACGCCAAAATACGGCCGTCAAAAAAGTGATTATGTCTGTTATTAATGCGCTCAGATAACAGCTCAAAACTGCCGGTAAGTATGATCCACTGCAATGGCTGTTGTGATTTGCTGGCTAAACATTCGCGATATACTTCTTTTAATGCCGAGCAAGCCAACACAGCACCGCCCTTGGATTCATATTCTGCCAACAGCTCAGCCAGCTCACATAACCATGGCCAACGATCAGCATCGGTTAATGGTGTGCCATGGCGCATTTTTGTAATATTGGATTCTGGATGAAAATCATCGGCATCAAAAAATGGCAAATTAATTTGCTCTGCCAATTTTTGACCAATTGTTGATTTACCCGTACCAGAGACCCCAGCAACAACAATTAACATTGGAAAACTCTCTTAGAATTTTACATTAAGTTGAATTTGCGCTCGTTCATTCGGTTATAGTAATAGTGAACCTCAGTTAAATTAGGCCTTAACTAAATTGACCTACAATGGCCACCACCCCATTGATTGAAATCGCAATCGCAAACAATAGCGCAAATACCAGAATCACATTAAGCGACTTGCCCGCTACATGTTCTTTCATCAAACTTTTATTATTGATGATCGATAAAATTCCAATAATGACTAAAGGCAAAACAAAAACATTAAACACCTGAGTTAAAATTTGTCCTTTAATCGGATTAAAACCAAACACTGGGATAGTTAATGCCAATACACATGCAACACCCGTGATAACCCTGAATTGAGTTGAGCGAGTATCTAATTTCCCCGAGCGATAATCAGCCACCAATAAAGGAGCAATAAGTAAACACGGGAATACCGACGATAAACCGGCCGCTAACGTGCCAAAAAAGAATACGGTTAATGCGGTTTTACCGGCTATCGGTTCAAGCGCGTTTACCATATCTAACACATGGGTGATTTTGCTGCCTTGGTGATACAAAGCGCCATGCGCAACTGCCATAACAGATGCACTGATAATAAAAACCAAAGCGGCGGCGACAAAGGCATCTTTTTTCTGCTGTTGCTGATGAGCCATATTCCAACCTTTCCCCTGAATAAATAAGGGTCGAGAAAGAAAAGTAGCGGCGGCCATCGTAGTGCCAACAAATGCGGCAACCATCATTTTCCCGCCTTCAACTTCTGGGATCGTCGGCACAAAACCGGCAACCACTTCAGACGGTAACGGATGTACGATAAACAGCGAAAATACAAACGAAATCCCCATACAGGAGACAAACATCACCAGAATTTTTTCAAACAACGAGTACTTACCAATCAACATGATGGCATACATAGTTGCAATCACAGTGACGGCGATCGCCAACACCGTTTGATATTTATAGTCGACAAGGGAGGGAGAATACAAAGCCAGCATTTCAAAAATAATGTTAGATGAAATCCCCAGGATCCCCATCAAAGAATTCCATTGGCCGAAGGTCACGCCAATAATAATCATAATGGCAATTGGCTTACCAAGTTTTAGATGTTGTTTAAAACTGTAAAGTGCGGTTTTGCCGGTAACAATGGCAAAGTTACCATATGCGTAAATCAGTGCCCCCGAAAACAAACAACTTAAAAACAAAACCCACAACAGTTGCATTCCATAGTTACTACCGGCAACGATCATCGACGTTACGCTGCCCGTACCTATGGTATAACCGATTGCGAAAAACGCAGGGCCAAAACTCATAATCTTTTTAAAAATTGATGGCATATCAAACCTCAATAATCGTTGCATTTAATATATAAATGGCCTTTAAGCCATATATACACCACCGTTAATATCAATTGTTGCCCCCGTTATAAAACCATTATATTCAGAAGCTAAAAATACAACGGCTCTGGCAACATCAAATGGATTACCGGCCCGTTTCAACGGAATTTCACCGATGGTTTTATTGGCTGATTCGTCCGTTGTATGAGTTGCATGAAAACGCGTACCTAAAATTAAACCGGGTGCAATTGCATTGACCCGAATCTGATGTTCAGCAAGCTCTGACGCCAAAGAACGGCTGAAGGTTAGTACCGCACCTTTTGATGTGGAGTACGCCAAGGAACCCGCATGACCACCTTTTCGCCCGGCTAAAGAAGAAAGATTGACAATTGACGCGCCATCTTGCGCTTTTTTCAATAACGGTAATAACGCTCGGCTTACCATCATCATAGACGTTAAGTTGACCGCCATCACCTTTTCCCAAAATTCATTTTTAACGGAATCAAGCGCATAGCGTTCTACTAAGTCACCTGTGTTATTAACCAACACATCTAGCGCACCAACTTGCGCTGCAACCTTTTGCGCAAATTCATTAACCGAAGTTTCAGCGGTTAAATCTGCCTGCAACGGAATAATTTTACCCACCCCAGCTTCTGAAACTTCATTTTGCAAAACTTCAACCGCTTCTTTCGAACGATAGTAGTGAACAATCACATTTGCACCTTGTGCAGCCAGCGCTGCGGAGATCGCACCACCAATACCACTAGCGCCACCGGTCACCAATACATTTTTACCAACGAGTGTATTCATTTTATTACCTTAAAATTCATGTATTTATTCAATATTTTCAGGATAAATCGCGTCATACCTTTGATATAACAACGACCTTTAAATCAGCTTTCAAACCTCAAAAACAAAACTAAACCGTTTTAGCTAAATTCAATTTATCACGAGAAATTTACTTGTCAACCCATTAAAATATGCAAAAAACAGCAAAACTACACTAATATTTTACATTTAACGGTTTATCCATTTACTAAATACCATGCAGTTTTTGTATGAATACCCAAGTACGATAGACAAGGTACAAACCACAATCTGCACTTTATCTCGGTGTGTGTTTTTAACAATTCAAAATTCACCCAACACTCAAAGCACAATAAAAAATAAATTAATAACAACAAAAACAACAAGTTAAACTATTTTTATAAAAAATAGTGATATTTTTATTGAACAATAGATTGATCTTAATTTCATTTTATGTGAATGTAATGTTAACCCTAAGGGCATCTGGGTTATTGGCAACAAAAAGATAAACCGATTTAGTTGTTAAAATTTTTTAAATCCAGACTAAACCGATTTAGTTGCAAATTAATTGTCCAAGAACACTTGGTATTTAACTTCAATGTTGTAGCAGAAGCTTACGAGTGTTTAGCAGGCTCACTACTTGGAGACACAAAACATGAACAAAAAATTATCTAAACTAACCCTAGCAATTTTATCTGCATCAACAATGGGATTGCCTTTAATGGCACAAGCTCAAGATGCACAAAATGAAAACGTAGAAGTTATCGAAGTAAAAGGTTTAGCTGGCAGTATGGCTGAATCAGCTCGGCAAAAACGCTTTAATACGCGCATTGTAGATGCGGTCGTGGCTGAAGACATTGGCAAACTACCAGATAATAATATTGCAGAAGCGCTGCAACGTATTACCGGGGTATCCATTAGCTCAAATTTTGGTGTCGGCGAGTCTGTCACCATTCGTGGTATTTCACAAAACCGGGTTGAACTTAATGGTCGTTCAACTTCTGGCAGTGGCCGCGGCGGCATCAGCTTAGAGGATTTTCCTTCTACCTTTTTAAAAACCGTAGAAGTGATTAAATCACCTACGCCGGAAATGATAGAAGGTGCTCTGGGCGGTACCATTAATATGAAAACCGTTCGCCCACTTGAATTAAAAGAACCACTGGTCGCTTTTACTTTAGATGCTGAATATGCCGATAAAACCGAAAACTGGGCACCCCGCTTTAACATATCAGCAGGCACAAACTGGGATCTAGGTGATGCGGGTTCATTTGGTGCGTCCGCCATTCTAGCCATACAAGACAGAACTTTACGCCGCGATGAATTTTTTAACCTAGTGACCCCAACAGAATTAGATTTAGACGGCGACGGCATCAGCGAACAAGCCAACAATGCAGGCGGTAACTTTTTAGTCCGAAGCCAGAATACCGCTGAACAAAAAACAGAAAAACGCGACCGCACCGCATACGGTATCTCATTGCAGTGGGCACCAAAAGAGTTAGAAGGCTTTGTCTATTTAGATATCAATGCAACCGAACTGGACGGTGGACAAGAAGCCTACTCAGTACTCAATGACAGCAAAGATTATTCTGATTTAGTACTCAACAGTGCATACGGTGACAACCACGGCCAATTACATAACTTTGGCTCGGGCAGTGTTTTTGTGCAACCCAAAACCTGGGCAGATTTTACCACCAATGAATCGACTTCAAACGCGCTTGGGGGCGAATTTCAGTTAACAGATCAACTGAAAGTATCCGGCGAAGTGGCTTACACTAAATCGGAAGCCTTACGCACCAAATCAGAATTTAATTTACGCCCCATTTCGCGTGAACAATACGAAGCAGACGGTACAATTACAGAACATTTGTTTACCATTACCATGACACAAGAGGGTGATAAAGTACCTGGTATCGCCTTCTCAGACTCTGATGCCTTGTTAAATCCAGATAATTTGGCCATTCGCCAATTTACCCACCAAAGATATACGATAGATAATGAAGAAACTGCGATACGGCTCGACCTTGAATACAGCGAACCTTTTGGCATCGCATTTATCCGCTCTGTCAAAGCCGGTGTGCGCACAACAGATAGAGACTACGAACTGGACAGACATGATTTACGCAACAATGGCAGCGAGCTGAAAAACCTGCAAACCAGTGTTTCATACAATGGGGTTGTGCGACCAACCTGGGCCGACGAATTTGATGACGCATACGGCGGATTTAAAGAAATTAACCACGCAAATTCATTTGAACAAAACGGCATTTCCGGCAATAACGCCCTAACCCATTACTGGGTATACGATGGTGCATTGTTAGCGTACGACATTAATGGTACTTACGACAGAGTTAAACAAATGTTAGATGGCAGTAGCCATGCATTAACCGGCAGCTTAGACGACAACATGGTTCGCAATACAGGTTCATACGCTAACATCAATGAAAAAACGCAAGCCTTGTATACTCAGTTTAATTTAGATTTTGATTATATTACCGCAGTAGTAGGCGCACGTTATGTTGCAACAGAACTGGTTTCAAATACCTATGATGAAACAGGCCAGTATGACTATTCTGACTTTTTACCTAGCTTAAACCTAAGCTATAACCTAAGTGATGAAACCATCTTGCGTTTTGCTGCGGCAAAAGTTATGCGCCGCGCCGACTTTGGCGAATTAAGCCCTGCCCTAAGTGTCGATAACTCACTGGTAACGGGGACTCAAGGTTCGTATAAATTAGACCCTTACCGTGTTACTCAATATGACTTCTCAGCTGAGCATTATTTTGCCAATGGGGGGATGGCCTCCGCTGCGATTTTCTATAAAGATGTACAATCTTTTACCGTTAGCAGCAGCTCATGTGTTGCCGATCCGGATACTATCACAGGGCAAAACGTAACAGAATACGTCAATGTTTGTTTGTTGGATACAGCCGGCGTGAGCCAATCTGACGTAACATACGCAACCGGCAACCAAGATTTAGCCTATGTTGAAGCGCAGCGCGATGCCGGCTTGACCGGTATTGTAATAGATACCGACGTGAACGGCGGCAGCGGTGAAGTTGTCGGTTTAGAATTAGCGTACCAGCAACAATTAGACTTTATTCCAGGTTTAGGTTTTGCAACTAACTACACCTATGCCGACAGTGAACAACCTGATGGCAACCCGCTACTGAATATCTCAAACCATACCTTCAATGGTCAGATTTACTGGGAAAGTGATGGTATTCAGCTGCGTGTCGCCTATAACTGGCGTGACAAATATCTAGATAGCCAAGATGAAAAACGTGTTCGTCCAGTCGGTGCACTTGCCACTGGTATATACAACCGAACCGATCCGGATGCCCCTTTCTTTGACCCAACATTAGGGAATAACTATCGGGATTCACGTGGTCAGTTCGACGTTTCTGCCAGCTACGATGTCAATGAACATTTCACCGTGATAGCGAATGCCGTTAACTTAACAGGTGAGCCAATTCGTCAAGTCACCGAGCTTGACAGCCCTTGGTTATACAGTGAAGCCGATCGCCGCATTACCTTTGGTGTACGCGGTAAGTTTTAACCACAATTTTTAGTAAAAATCTGGGAGGTAGGCTTCCCCCCCTTGTCTTGCCTCCTGGATTTTTGCTTTTTCTCTGTCGCCATTCACAACCTGTTGTTGTAAGCCAAGTTAAATGGAGCACAAAAAATGATTACATTAAAGCAAACACGCCTTGCCTGTATGGCAACGGTCACCGGACTGATTAGCTTAACAGCCTGTACAAGTCATACTGCTGAACCGACAAACACAGCTTTATCTGCCAGTACTGCAAGCGCGACCAGCAAAACCAGTAGCGCACACAAAACACCCGGACAGGTTTTTGACCTGAGTAAATGGAATTTAACCATCCCACTCGATTTAGACCAAAGTGGCAATGCCGACACCATCAGTGCCAAAGATTTAGCAAGCTATCAAATTGCCAACTATTTTTATCTGGATGACAACCAACATATGGTTTTTGCATCGCCGAATAAAGCGATTACCACCCCGAATTCAACCAACACTCGCAGCGAATTGAGACAGGTATTTGACGAAGATACAGATGACAAAGTCGGTGAGCGTAACCCGAAAAGTTATTTTGCGCTAGCTTCACACCCGCAAGCAAAACAATTTGCCTCGGTGGGCGCACGCATGGAAGCCAGCTTAAAAGTTAATCATGTTTCTTTAAATGCTAAATATGCCGACAAACCACCTGCCTATTCTGTTGTGGTTGGACAAATTCATGCTGGCAAGTTAGACGAGATAAAAGAAGAAGGCTCAGGTTTTGGCTGGGGCAATGAGCCACTTAAAATTTATTACAAAAAATTTCCGCATCATGCAACTGGCTCGGTATTTTGGAATTATGAACGAAATCTAGTCAAAGATGATCCCAACCGTATCGATATTGATTACCCAGTATGGGGCCATGGTTGGGAAAGTGATGAAGATCCGGGTGCAAAAGGCATTGCATTGGGTGAAGAGTTTAGTTACATCGTAAACGTATATGGCGATACTATGTACTTGGAATTTTCATCAGAAAATCATCCGACGGTTAAACACAAAATAAATTTAGCGAATAATCAAGATGCAAACGGCGATATTGATCAGTATGATCATCCGCAAGGTTACTTAAAAGACTGGTTATTTTTTAAAGCCGGTGCATACAACCAGTGCAGCACCAAAGATGCCCCAGCTTTCGCTACCCTGCGTGTCCTGGGACGGGCGACTGGCAAACCGATAAAGCAGATGGCAATTATACCAGCGTAACATTTTCACACTTGCAGCTTAGTGCGCCCAAAGCGATGACGGAATAACTGTGATATAAATTAAAACCAACTTCTGGCATCAGTTTACAGATGCCAGCAAGCAAGGTAGCAATATAAATGAATAAAAAAGTAAGATTAATAGATGTAGCGACAAAAGCCGGTGTTTCAAAAAGCACGGCTTCACAATTTTTAAACGGACGTTTTGATTTTATGTCGTTAGAGACACGCTTGCGAATTCAAAAAGCAGTCGAAGAACTGAACTATGTGCCAAACAACATTGCGCGCAGCCTTAAAACCAATAAAACCCGCACGCTGGGTGTGATTGTTAGGGATATCTCAAGTAATTACACCGGGCAAGCAATTCGCGGTATGGACGATTATTGCAAAAATCATGGTTATGATCTGATTATCTACAATACCGATTTTGACCCCAAAACAGAAGAAAGTGCCATTAAAGCACTCTGCCTGTTAAACGTTGACGGTATCGTTATTGCCTCGTGCGGAACCAATGCATCACTTATCGAAGAAACCTCGCGCAATACTGTGCCTGTCATTCAGTTTCAGTTAGAGCACGAAGATTGTGATACCAGTGTTGTGGTTGCCGACTATAAACGCGCCTCGTGTGAAGCGACCAAATACCTGCTGGAATTGGGCCACAAACAAATATGTTTTGTGACACAGCAGTTTGAAACGGTGAAATCAAGACACGATAAGTTTCAGGGTTTTGTAGAAGCGCATAATAAGTTTAACCTGACGGTTAATGAAGATTTAATCGTTTACTGGAACCGGCAAACAGGTTTACAGCGCTGTCCGCTTGAAATTTTAAAATCGGATACACCACCGACCGCATTTTTTACCCAGCAAATTGCCATTACCATTGATGTGTTAAAAACATTAAACGATGCCGATATTAGCATTCCCGACCGTGTTTCGTTATTAGGCTTTGAAGAAATCCCGAATGCAGAGTTTTTTAAAGTGCCGATTACCGTTATTAAACAGCAACCTTACGAAATTGGCGAAGAAGCAGCCCGGTTGCTGATTAATAAACTTAACCACCCCAAATCTTTTAATACTCGCATTCAAATACCTTGTGAATTGGTCACACGTGAATCCTGCGCCAGCCCGAGTGAAAAGCAACTTCGTTAGCCAAAGATTTAACATGCACAGATTAAGATGAGGCGCTAACAGCGCCTTTCATTTTTAAATGGCTCGGCGACGCCACAAAAATAATGTGAATATTGCAATGAAGTACAAAGCTAGAGTACTTGGTTCAGGCACTGCAGTGGGTCGACTTGAAGGATTGGAGTCACCATCAGATGAACCTGAATCATCGACAAAATTCAACGCAAACGACCAGCCCTCGCTTAAGGTCGTGATACTTATATTCATACCATCGCTTAAACCATTAAACCAGTCAGTAATCGCCAATGGCGCACCATCAGCATCTGCGACATTGCCGGTAACCGCAAAGAAGTCAAACGACGTACCACTCAAATCATCCCAACTTAGGCCATCGAGCAAATTAAAGCTAAGACTTATCGGATTAAACAAAGTCAGATCACCGTCGATAAAAATACTATCAAATAATAAGCTGCCATCCGAGGCACGACCAAATTCAATGTTTAAAACAACGTCATCCCAAATGCTGTCAGTGAAACTTAATTGCCCCGGACTATTACCCGGATTAATTGTAATATCATTTAAGTAGGTGTCACCGACAAAACCACCTGAGCCAGATAGGTTACCCGATAACGTTAACACCTCCTCTGGGCTAATATGGATAATCCCACTATTGTGAAGGGTACCATCTAACAAAGAAGACCCAGCATACTCAATGGTACCGGTATTATTAACGACGCCGCCTGTATTGTTGATACTCGCATTGACATTTACGTGAATCGTACCTTGGTTATCCAATATGCCATTATTGTTAAGAGCATCGGCATTCGTTAGCGTACCGTTGTTCGTCAAAGTACCACTGTTGGTTATAGTCTTGCTACTGAGGTCGCCGTTATTTACTAAGATACCGCTGTTGGCAATTTCGTTGACAATAGGGACACCGAAACTCACGTACGGGTTATCCAAGGTACCGTTATTTACAAAAGCACCCGTGTTTACTATATTGCCAGTGTTGATAAAGCGACCATCATTAATAAAATTACCTTGATTGGTTACAGTCCCATCATTATGGTATTCTGAAAATAGGCCAACGGTCATATCACCCTTGTTATCGGTCTCGCCTAAATTACTCACAATACCTTCAGCGTAATGCATCGTCCCTTCGTTGTTAAACGTTTTATCGTTTGCAAAATGGAAGGCTTGACTTACAATACGCCCATAATTAGTTAGGGTATTTTCGTTATAAAATTCGCCTGTAAGGCCTGAACCGATATTGATATCACCATGGTTTTCGATTGTATCACTATTAATAATCAGGGCGTTTGTATTCCAATTTAAAACACCATCACTTGTATTAATTAAAATACCCGCGTTGTCTAACCTCGCGATAGAGAGATACTCTTCATCTTCATTAAAGCTAAATGAGCCACTATTAGTTATGGTGCCATAATTGGTCAGAGTGTTACCACTGAGTAAGATACCATCGTTAGTTATGGTGCTATAATTGGTCAGAGTGTTTCCACTGAGTAAGATACCATCGTTAGTTATGGTTCCACTATTGGTAAAAGCATCAGTATTCGTTAACGTACCGCTGTTTGTCAGCGCCCCAATGTTAGTTATAGTCGTGCTACTGAGGTTGTCGTTATTGACTAAGATGCCGCTGTTAGCAATGTCGTTGACAGTAGGGACACCATAACTCAAGTACGGGTAACCCAATATACCATTATTTATAAAAGCACCTGTATTTGCTATGTTGCCAGTGTTGAAAAAGTGACCATCATTCATAAAATTACCCTGATTGGTTACAGTCCCCTCATTATGGTATTCTGAAAAGAAGCTAACGGTCATATCCCCCTTGTTATTAGTCTCACCTAAATTGCTCACAACCCCTCCAGCGTAATTCATCGTCCCTTCGTTGATAAACGTTTTATCATTTTCAAAATAGAAGGCTTGACTAACGATACGCCCATAATTAATTAGGGTATTTTCGTTGTAAAATTCGCCTGTAAAGCCTGAACCGATATTGATATCACCGTCACTTGTATTGGTAACAGTCCCCCTATTGTATAGTTGACCAAAGATATCGAGTGCTGTCGCGTTACTCCTGCACTCACTCGCACTTATAGTATATGTTCCAATTAGTGGAGAAGGAATTGGCTCACAAGTTGGCGTGGCGAACACAGTTTGGGTATTAAAAAAAACAAACGCGAATAGTATTGAACACAAAAAACTAGAGTGGTTAGAGTTTTTTAAGGGTTGGTTTAGAGGCGAATCGGGGTTTATCATTAGAATTAGCAATCCTGCTTTTGAAAAATTTAACAAACAAAAGTCAAAGCAAAAAAAGGGCCACTTAATTTTTTATTATATTTTTCAGTTACATGGAGTTACTTATTGATATCCCCGCGTTTTAATGTAAAAAAAGCTGACAGTTTTATGTGTAATGGTCAAAGAGTAATATAAAACGCTAAGCAACTTTTCAATTCAATGTATTTTGGGTATCGATTGGTAAATAGAGGCCTAACGATATTTAAACCACTTGATGCTCTGGTTTATATGACATTGAGAAAAGAGTTTATGACTTTAAATGCTCAAATTGACTGGTGTGACGAATATTTAAACAAGCTTCAAACGAAACAGGTTCATATTATAACTTCAGCTCAATTGCTGGGGTGGCACAGGACTTAACCGTTAAATTAAGAAAAATTGATAGATTATTTTCAGTTACTAAGATTTAATCTTAGTTTCTTTAATTAGATGATTTTTATCAAAATTTTTTTGTTTGAATATGGTGCCTAGGGACGGACTCGAACCGTCACGGATGTTACTCCGGCGGATTTTGAATCCGCTGCGTCTACCAATTTCGCCACCCAGGCACTGGGGAGATAACTCGAAAGAGTGACGCGCATTATACAAAGCTAAGTGTTTCTGGCAAGTAGTTTTTTTAATTTTTATGTTTGTTTGATTAAATTTCATGCAAGCTTATATTAAATTGCAGTATGCGTGATAAACCGTATTATATATGGCCTTATTCGCAGCTTGTTTTTAGTAAGTATATTTTATGTCTTCGCAATCAAATCATGTTCATGCCCCTTCTACTTCTCCAATTACAAAGCGAGCTGGTTTTGTTCGCCGTTTAGGTGCTTGGGTATATGATGCATTAATTATTACCGCCTTGATGTTGCTGGCTTCGTCTTTAGCTTTGGCTTTTATTTATGCTTTAAATGCGATGCAGTTGATTGAACTGCCAATGGGTATGGATGTGTCTGAGTATGCACGAACGAACTGGCTTTATCGTTTTTATTTAATATTCTGCTTTTTTGGATTTTATATTTGGTTTTGGCGCCGTGGTGGTCAAACCGCTGGAATGAAAACCTGGCGTTTGCAGTTGCGCAGTTTAGATGGTGACAAATTAACGCATTTGCAATGTGTTTTACGCTTGCTCTTTTCTTTGTTTGGTTTGAGTAATCTGTGGGTTATTTTTCCGTGGAGTAAAAAACGCGCTTTGCACGATATTATGTCTGGTACCGAGGTTGTTGTTTTAAGTAAAGAAGAGAACAAGCACGTTAATTGGAAAGGTTATATGTGACTTGAGCGACGAGCAAAAAGTTTCAAGTTTCAAGTTTCAAGTTTCAAGTTTCAAGTTTCAAGTTTCAAGTTTCAAGTTTCAAGTTTCAAGTTCATTGTAGGGTGTTCCTTTAGGGTGACAATTTTATTTCTACATTTGTGCTCCCTGCTTTTGTCGGACTAAAGTCCCGACCTACATTTTAGTTGCGAGCGACGAGTTGAGAGCATCGAGCTTGGGGGTGTTCCTTTGGGGTGGCGGTTTTATTTCTATATTTGTGCTTCCTGCTTGTGTCGGACTAAAGTCCCGACCTACATTTTAGTTGCGAGCGACGAGTTGAGAGCATCGAGCTTGGGGGTGTTCCTTTGGGGTGGCGGTTTTATTTCTATATTTGTGCTTCCTGCTTGTGTCGGACTAAAGTCCCGACCTACATTTTAGTTGCGAGCGACGAGTTGAGAGCATCGAGCTTGGGGGTGTTCCTTTGGGGTGGCGGTTTTATTTCTATATTTGTGCTTCCTGCTTGTGTCGGACTAAAGTCCCGACCTACATTTTAGTTGCGAGCGACGAGTTGAGAGCATCGAGCTTGGGGGTGTTCCTTTGGGGTGGCGGTTTTATTTCTATATTTGTGCTTCCTGCTTGTGTCGGACTAAAGTCCCGACCTACATTTTAGCTGCGAGTTTCAAGTTTCGAGTTTCGAGTTTCGAGTTTCGAGTTTCGAGTTTCGAGTTTCGAGTTTCGAGTGATGCTGACCTCTAGATCACCCAATTAGTACTACTATTTTACAGTTTTTATCTATAAGGCCTATTTTATTGCTTAAAAAACCGTTATATTTACATTTAGTAATACCATAAACATAATATTAACCATTGTTTATTCGTATTATCTTGTTAACGAATAGGCGTTCGTTCATTGGACTTAACGCTTTTAGATAGTTTGGCGCCTGCGGCGTCAATAAGCAGCAATACTTATGACGAGAGGTTTGGCCTTTTATGTATTTATCAACAATTGACGTAGCGATATTTGCTATGTATATCGTTTTTATCATTTCGCTGGCTTCGTGGGTTTCCCGTGAAAAGCCCGGCCATGATAAAAACGCTTCAGATTATTTCCTTGCAAGTAAATCACTGCCTTGGTGGGCTGTTGGTGGCTCGTTAATCGCATCTAATATATCGGCCGAACAAATCGTTGGTATGACGGGTGCAGGTTACGACATTGGTCTTTCAATTGCAGCTTATGAGCTCATTGCTGCCGCGTCACTCATCATCATTGCGAAATGGATTCTACCGATTTATCTGCACCAAAATATCTACACCATGCCGCAATTTCTTGAGCACAGATATAGCACGAACGTACGAACCGTACTGGCTATTTTCTGGTTAGGCATTTATATATTTGTAAACTTAACGTCAGTGCTGTGGTTGGGTGCATTAGCCATGAATACAGTGGCAGATGTAAACATTATTTACGGCTTGATATTTTTGGGCGTTTTGTCGGTTGCCTACTCTCTATATGGTGGTCTAAAAGCGGTTGCTTTAACCGATATTGTGCAAGTTGTTCTATTGGTCATTGGTGGCATAGTCACCTTATATGTGGCACTGGAAGCAATAGGTATTCAGTTTGTTGCGCCAACAGCTGGTGCAAGCGAAGGGATGGATTATCTGTTTAATCACGCGAACGATAAGTTTGATTTACTCTTAGAAGAAGACCAACACGGCTACGATCAATTACCTGGCATCTGGATGTTATTGGGTGGTCAGTGGATAGTCAACATGGCATATTGGGGTTTCAACCAATATATTATTCAACGCGCATTGGCAGCTAAAAGTTTACAAGAAGCACAAAAAGGTATTTGTTTTGCGGCCTATATGAAGCTTTTTATGCCGATAATTGTGGTTATTCCGGGTATCGCCGCTTTCTTATTGTCACCTGAAATTGCAGATACGCCTGATAAAGCATATCCAGAGCTGTTAAAACTGGTACCTGAAGGTTTCCGCGGTCTGGCGTTTGCTGCTCTAGTGGCTGCTATCGTATCTTCGATTGCCTCTATGTGTAACAGTATTTCAACCATCTTTACGATGGATATTTATAGCCACTTTAAGAAAAATCAGTCGCAGCAGCAATTGGTAAAAGTGGGTCGTATCACGGTATTTGTATCACTTATATTAGCCATGTTGACGGCTCAGCCTTTGTTGGCCAGTTCTAAACAGGCATTCCAATATATTCAGGAATATACCGGCTTTTTTACACCGGGTATTTTACTTATCTTCTTATTAGGTATGTTTTGGAAAAAAGCCAATGTTTATTCAGCTTTGATTGCCGCAATAGGTTCGTTTGCTCTGTCGATATTGTTAAAAGTGCTGGCCCCTGAAATACCTTTCTTAAATCGTATGGCGATTATTTTTGTGATTTGTTTAATCTTGTCTGTACTGGTAACCGTACTAATGGGTAATAAAGACGATCCGAAGGCATTAGATTTAGAAGGCATAGATATGGCGACAACGCCCAGCTTCCGTATTGCGGGGTTAGGTGTGTTCTTAATTTTAATTGGTTTATATGTCACGCTTGGATAAAAGATAAGCAAAAAATTAAACGAATAACGGCTCTTCATGGGCCGTTTTTTTCTATTCGATTTATTTACTCTTTGTTCCCTCACCCGATGATTCAGTGCTAAACATTATTCACAAGATTTTAGCGCCTTTACTCTCGCAACAACTCACTGACTGAAAAGTTGTACTGTGTATAACCTGAATCAAGGTTTTTAATATAGGGATTTTCTAGCTGAATGATACGACGGCCGGACAATTGGGCAGTCTCAATACTGGGTAAATAATAAGTTTTCCAAAGTTCAACAAAACTGCCATCAGCAAAAGCACGTTTTAATCCCAATTCCACTCTTTTAGCTTGTTCTGTATTACTTTTTGCTGTCATAAAAAATCGGGGCAACGGATATTGCAACAAAATATTAGGCTCAACGATTAAATTTGGGTGCTGTTGCTGAAAATTGTGTAACTCTTCTTCTACTTCATTAATACCGCGAAAAAACAAATCAGCCCGTTTGCGCGAGATCATCTCAAACATATTGTCGTAACCTGAAACTTTAAAAACACTTAACTCATTTTCTTTTAGAATATCGCTATCAAGCCAGCCTATCCCTTGAATAATAGAGTATTTTTGCAGGTCTTCTGTGGTGCGCACGTTGGCGTATTTATTTTTACTGTCGGCATGGACAAACGCGACACGAAAACCGACAATTCCGCGATCGACCGGGATTTGTATGGCCAGAAAACGTTTTGTCATTTCATCGGTTGCTGAAAATTTAAAGAAAAAATTATGATAGAATCCGGTTTCAGCCAATTTCATTAAACGCTGTAAAGTTAAACCTTTTTCGCTGGCAACCATGCGATAAGGGCCATATTCATCAACGGTTTTATCTAATGCCAGTTTCAGTATTTTTTTGTCATATAAATTACGTGTATCTGTACTACTCTCACTCCCCATATGCGTAAAAATGGTAACAGTTTCAACCTTAGATAGCGCACGACTGGCCGATTGGGCACTCACGGCAGATTGAAAAAATGCAGAAAATATTGAAAAAAAAGCAATTTGCAATGTTTTCATCAAGTTATTTAAATCGCTCTTGTTGATTAGGCAGGTTTAAAAATCTTAACATTAAGGATAGTCTATTATTTTCGATGTATAAAACTAATCACGTTATAATGTTCCTCATTCCAAAGACTTTTAAATACTCAGTAGATGATTTAAAAAGCAAAAACGGAGTCGTATGACAACTCATATTTCAAAAGCGCTTACGGTTTTGCTCGCTTCTATTTTTGCGCTATCACCTTTTGCCATTGACACCTATTTACCTGCGATAACAATAATCGCACAGGATTTAAATAGTGAAGCTGAATGGGTCAGCGTGACCGTTAGTTTATATGTTTTTGGTTTGGCTTTTGGTCAACTGATAGGTGGGCCATTATCGGATATCCATGGCCGGCGCAATATCATGTTATTGGGGATCAGCATTTTTGCGATTTCGTCCTGCCTGATAGCCACCACACAGAATATCGAGAGTTTCTGGATTTTTAGAGTAGTGCAAGCTTTGGGTGGCGGAATATCATCTGTTTGTGTACCCGCGTTAATCAGAGACAGGGTTTCAGGTGCAGATGCCGCCAAACTTTTTGCATTGGTCGCTTTGATAATGATGATCGCACCTGCAATTGCACCCGGTATTGGTTCGTTAATTTTACAGTTTGCCAATTGGCCTGCGATTTTTATTTTTTTAGCGGTATTCGCCTTTTCAATCGCATTTGCAACCATAAAATTATTGCCGGATGTCGGAAAGTCACCCCATACAAATGTCGCCAGATCATCTTTTTTAGAGATTCTGAGCCACCGGCAAGCTATCAAGTATCTATTGGCGCAATGTTTTGGTTATTCCGTATTGATGGTGTTTTTAACCAATTCTCCGTTAATTTACATGCAATATTTTGCGTTATCGGCGAATGACTTCGCGCTGTTTTTTTCGCTAAATGTGCTGGTGATTATTATCAGCAACCGGCTGAATGCCTGGTTGTTAAATTATTATCAGCCGCATACTTTATTATGTGCATTTTTATTAATACAGCTCAGTGGTGGCTTAATGATACTGCTATGCGCACTCTATTTTGCCAATAATATCGTTTTGGTTTTTATTGGTTTTGCGCTTGCTGTTGGTGCTATCAGCGGGATTGGCCCGAACGCGCAGGCTTGTTATTTTGACTACTTTGCTAAAAATGCAGGTTCGGCTTCTGCGGTATTTGGCTTTTCTCAGCATATGACAGGCGCGTCAGTCAGTGCATTATCTGCCGCTTTGTACAATATGACCTTATTGCCAGTGAGTATCGTCTTGGTGCTTTGCAGTAGTTGTGCTGTGATTGCGGTGAATGCGCGCCAACAAAAACGGAGCACATCATAATTTATTAAGTTCGATAGTGACAAAAAAGCCGGCTTTCGCCGGCTAAAAATACACATGGGAATGTGATTTAAGACTTACATAAACAACTTATAAACCTTGTGATAATGCATAATATGCTGCGTTTTGGCGCAATTCATTTTTGAACTGACGGATATTTGTACTGTCATCAATTACCACAAGCTCTACACCTGCCATTTCTGCATAATCCGCAATGTTATCCGTGGTAATCGCCTGACTATACGCCGTGTGGTGCGCACCACCCGCATGGATCCACGCCGCAGCGGCAACGGACAGATTCGGCTTTGGCTCCCAAAGCGCAGATGCAACTGGTAAATACGGTGTATTTTCTGGTAGATCAACCGCGTTCACTTCATTGACAATAATGCGGAATCGATTACCCATATCTATGGGTGAGACATTGATTGCAGGGCCGGCTTTACCGGCAAATAATAATCTTGCTACGTCACATTTCATGCCAATGGTATGGCGATGCACTTCGAGTTTAGGTTTAGCGTTTGCTATCGATGGACACACCTCTAACATATGTGCGCCTAAAACTTGATCTTTTGTGCCAAAGTTATAGGTGTAGTCTTCCATAAATGATGTGCCGCCACTTATGCCTTGTGACATGACTTTCATAATGCGCACCATGGCAGACGTTTTCCAGTCACCTTCGCCGCCGTAACCATAACCCTGAGACATTAATCTTTGTGTTGCTAACCCCGGTAATCCGGTTAAACCCGTTAAGTTTTCAAAACAGTTGGTAAAACCACCAAATCCGCCATCTCGTAAAAACTTAGCCATACCCAGTTCTAGTTTGGCTTCATTTTTCAGCATATTTAATTGATATTCATCTTTAAATAAGCTTTCAGCTATCTCGTAGTCATGCGCGTAGAGGTCAATTTGTGCCGCGACATCGGCCTCTGATACCTCATTCACAACAGCACTTAAATCACCCAATCCGTATGCATGTACCTGATAACCAAATTGAATTTGCGCAGCAACTTTATCCCCTTCAGTCACGGCAACCTGACGCATATTGTCACCAAAACGCGCAATTTTTAAATTTTGGCTTTCATTCCAGCCAATCGCCGCTCGGCACCAATCATCTATTTGTTGTTGTACATCCGCATTTTGCCAATAGCCAACAACCACTTTGCGCTCTTTACGCATTCGTGTGCCGATATAGCCAAATTCACGACATCCGTGCGCACTTTGGTGCGTATTCATATAGTTCATGTCAATCTCACCCCAAGGCAAAGCCGCATTAAACTGGGTGTGCAAGTGCATAAACGGCTTTTGTAGTTCGTTTAAACCTTGTATCCACATTTTTGCAGGTGAGAAGGTATGCATCCACAAAATTAAACCAACACAGTTTTTGTCCGCATTGGCAGCCTGACATACTGCGTGAATTTCTTCTGGTGATTTCACCGTGGGTTTGTTGACGATATTGACACAAACCTTATCAGATTGATTAAAGCCAGCTGAGATTTGATCGCTGTCTTTAGCGACTTGTTCTAATACTTTTGGACCATATAAGTGTTGTGAGCCTGTCACAAACCACACTTCTTTTTGACCGAATACGCTCATGAGTTTTCACCTTTAATTAATGCTTTAATCTGTATTTATCAGATTGAATGCTGGTTTTTATTTGCCCAGCCTGTTTTACCTTGACCGCGACTTGCCTTGTCCGTGACTTGCCTTGTCCGCTATTTACCTTGTCCGTAGTACGCATCTTTGCCGTTTTTACGTAAATAATGCTTGTCGACCAAACCTTGTTTTAAATCCCTAATTGAAGGCGTTAAAGTTTTGGTGAGGTAAGCCATTTTGGCGATTTCTTCTAGTAATACTGCGTGATAGACAGATTTAGCGGCATCTTTACCCCAGGTAAAGGGCGCGTGTCCGGCGACAATAACCATTGGCGATTCAAGTGGTGAGCGATCTGCAAAACACTCAACAATTTGCGCGCCGGTTTCTTCTTCATAATCACCATTGATACGTTCATCACTCATCACGGCCGCACACGGAATTTCACCATAAACATAATCTGCCTGCGTTGTGCCGTAACATGGGATGGCAATTTGTGCCTGCGCCCATGCAGTTGCATAGGTAGAGTGTGTGTGTGTGACCCCGCCAATTTCTGACCAAGTACGGTACAAATAAGTATGGGTTTTAGTGTCTGAAGATGGATTCAGTTTGCCTTCAACACGCTGGTTTTCTAAATCAACTATCACAATATCTTCTGGCTTTAATACCTCATACGCGACACCACTGGGTTTTATCGCAACAACCCCTGCTTTTCGGTCAATTTGAGAAACGTTGCCAAAGGTGTAAGTCACCAATTTACGCTTATCCAGCTCCATATTGGCCTCATATACTTCACGTTTAAGCTCTAAATATTGGCTCATGCTTGACCTCCATCTACGTAGGCAGCTAACGCCTGATATTGTTTGTACAAGTTTTCGTATAGCGCAGCATTTTCGGCATTCGGCTGATAGGTTTTACAAACTGGTGATGCCATGACTTCCTGCGCGGCTGAAACACTGGGATAAACACCGGCAGCAACCGAGGCAAATATCGCCGCACCTAATGCGCAGCTTTGTTCACTTTCTAATACGTCGATTGGGCAGTTCCAAACGTCTGCACAGGTTTGCATCACAAAATCAGACTTCTTCGAAATCCCACCTATCGTCACAACAGAGCTGATATCAACACCTTCTGCTTTGAATCTTTCGATAATGGCACGTGCCCCAAATGCGGTTGCTTCAACCAATGAACGATAAATTTGCGGTGCTTGGCTGCCCATTTTCAAACCGGTAATGGCCATTGCGACTGTTTGATCTGCATCAGGTGTACGGCGTCCGTTAACCCAATCTAAAGCGGTAATGCCAGTAGAGCCAATGGGCAGTTTTGCGGCTTCTTCACCTAGTTTAAACAGGGTTTTATCTTCTAATTCTTGTGCCAATTGCGTTTTTTGTTCGGCGGTCAGTACATCTGAGGTTTCGATATTTTTAAGCGGCCAGTTAATCAGGTTTCTAAACCATGCATACAAATCACCAAATGCAGATTGTCCGGCTTCCAGCCCTATCATGCCCGGCATAACAGACCCATCAACTTGCCCACAAATCCCTTTAATGCATTTGTCGCCAATGTCCTGCGCACTGGCGATTGCGATATCGCAGGTTGATGTCCCCATCACTTTTGTCAGTACACCTGGTTTAACATTCGCACCGACAGCCCCCATGTGACAATCGAATGCACTAAAAGTGACAACCGTACCTGCTGGCAAAGCCAGTTTTTCGGCCCATTCTGCGGTCAGTTTTCCGCAGACTTGATCGGCTGTGTAGGTTTGTGCCGGTAATCTATCGCGAATGCCATCTAATACCAGATCGACTGACGTGAAGAATGTGTTTGGCGGATATCCCCCCCAGCTTTCATGCCACATTTGTTTATGCCCTGCTGCGCAGCGACTGGCTCTGAAATCTTTAGGATGAGTCGTACCTGTAATCAGTGCTGACATCCAGTCACAATGTTCTACCCAAGTATATGCCGCAGCGCGAACAGCCTCATCTTGACGTAAAACATGTAATGCTTTCGCCCAAAACCACTCTGATGAATAAATACCACCTTCGTATTTAAGGTAATTTTCATCCGCTTTTTCAGCGGCTGCTGTAAACTCTTGCGCTTCTTTTATTGCTGTGTGATCTTTCCACAATACAAACATTGCATTTGGGTTTTCAGCAAATTCTGCTTTTAACGCTAAGGCTAAACCATTTTCATCGACTGCTACCGGTGTAGAGCCTGTGGTATCAAAACTAATGCCAACCACTTGCTCTGCAGCGCCGACTGGGGCGACTTGCCACAAGCCTTGCACAACTGCTTGCAAACTTTCGATATAGTCTAATGGATGTTGACGGAACTGATCGTTTGCCGGTTGACAATACAAACCTTGTTTCCATCTGGGGTAATACACCACATTGGTTGCTACTTCCTTGCCGCTTTGGGTATCCACCAGCAATGCCCGGACTGAGTCTGAACCATAGTCCAAGCCTAATGCATAAGACGTCATAATTTCACCGTAACCTTTATCACTAAATAAGTTGGCTTAATTGGTTTTCGTTAATCCCCACCAATTAAATACTACCACTATATAGTAATACTAATGAATGATATGTCAACGAGGTAAATATGAATTTTAAATAAGTTGAAGTGAACAATTATTTCATTCCTAGCGATTATTAAACCTAACCATATGAAAAATATAAATATAAATTAAACTTAAAGTCTTACAGTTAAACCAACAAAAATAAAGCATTATAAAAATTAAATATTACTTTTAATTAACATGTAGGCCGAATACAAACCAGTGGCAAAGAAAAATTTAAAATGAAAACAAAGAAAGAGCAAAATAGCGAAGGCAAGGAAAGAAGAAGTACAAGAAGAAAAACAAAGAAGAAAGAGGAAAAGGAAATAAAGCTCGGTTAAATAGACGAAACCACAGTCGGGTTTCGCCCGTAAGAATTTAGCCTGCTGTCGCGGCTTGTTCTTCTACAATAATTTTACCTATATCGGCCGCCCAATCTGCCAATACAATTTGAAAGCCTTGATTAACACCTTGCATAGCTAATTTATTAAATTTAGCGGTTACAGGTTTGGCTAAGAATTTTTCATAAGAAGCCAGTTCACTATCTGCAATATCCTGATACGAATAAACAAAAGAAACTGTCACCATTTGCTCTATACTTTGTTTCATCTGCGGCGCCATCGCTTGCATTTGTGCTTCATACGGTGCTAGATCTAACGGTTGATTAGGCGCGACTACAAACATAATTGCACTATATACAGCAACACCCGATTGCTCTTGAACGGCCATGGTAAATTGAGTTGCACCAACCAAGTCATCAATTCGTTTAGCAGTCTCAACGCGTTTAGTATGGCCGAGCAAAGTTTGCGCTTGTGACATCATTTCTTGATACCCTTGCATAGTCGATGCTTTTTCTTCGGCTTGCGCTATTTTTCGGCCCGTGTCAGATTGATACCAATCCATTAATTGATTTATTTCAGCCTGTGTTAAAGAAGATTTAATACGCTCTTTAACCTTGCCCAGTACAACTTCAGGTGAAATTTTTTGCTGTGCGCTGCCTAAGATTAAATCAACGGTTTTTTTAGGTATAGGTGCACCTTGCTGCACACCTTGCATAAAACCAGCTTGCACGGCTTGCGGGTATTGTGCTGCTTGTTTTGAGATACCGGATGCATCTAATAGTTTTTCAATTGCTTCGTCACTAGGTTGTGCGATTGCCGAACAACAAAATGCAGTTAGTAGTAAAAAAGCAGATTTTAACGTGAGTGTTTTCATATAGTTTGATTCCATTTCTAATTGAGTTGATTCACTAATTCCTTAGGTGTATTAATTGTTTGTATCGGTATTTCTGATTTGCCAGAGGTAAACTTTTACCGTACAAAATGATCTAACACATCTATTTAGCGCAGCCATTCTATTGAGAAAAATCGTTAATTTAAAGTTAAATATTAAATGTTAAATGTTAAATGTTAAATGTTAAATGTAGTATTTCTTAATATATGGTAATTTTCACGTCTAAGTTTAACGCTATTTTAGGGCGTATTAACAATAAAGGTATTGAGCGTTAAGCGTCCGGTTGTCGGATCGTCAGACAATAATGCCGGCTTTATCAGCCCCGAATGTAAAAGATTCCCCGGATAAACAACCGCTCGGTTAAACACCACATCTACTTGGCCAATTTTTTGATACAAACTGTTTTGCTCGGCTAAATACCCTGGCTTTTCATGTAACCTTGCAGCCATTGCCTGCTGTTTAAGTTGTGTCGCATAGTTGTTCAACTGTGCTTTGTTAATACGCTCGTAACCTGTACTGTTATGACGAAAAAATGCAGTACCACCAAATGTTTCATCACATAAATAGTGGACAACGGCCAATTGATTGTCGTTGGCTGTATCAAAATGTGGCAACATTTGAATCGGTTTTAGTTTTTCGGGTTGGGTAGTTGTTAACGAATAGGCGCATAAATTACTTTGCCATAAGCCCGTATGCATCGTAAATACTTGATTTAATTGCTGTGCATATAAACTGCAAATTTCTTCTGCATATTGTTTTGGTCCGGGCATTCTAAGGCCCGGATAATAATCGCTGGGGGTTTGTTTAAACTGATTGTGTGCTATCACATCTTGTTTTAACTTAAGTGCGCAACGGGAAAAGTTATCAATCACTAAGACTGGGGTTTTATGCTCACCTAAATACACAATTTCACTTTTTGCTTGTGTATTTAGGTATTGAGAGTCTAATTCACTCATCACAATTTCAAGTTACGTAAGCTGCTGATTTTTGCGATCGATTAACGCGTAAATTTGCGCCACAGAATGTGCTAAACAATAGGCTGGCCCTAAGTATCCTTTAGTTTGCAATTGTTTAAGTTGCTCTGCATCTAAGTCAGCGAGTTTATCTTGCGATATTGTATAAAGACCATTAATTTTCATTTGTTGCTGGTTTGCCAGCGTAATATCCAAACTGATGGCTTCAATCAAATCTAAGCGCTCTAAATGGGTTAAAAAATCTCGAGTGAGTGGTTCACCTTGCAATATTTCGCTGATAATGCTGCGGCTATTTTTAAAAAATTCTGTTTCTTCACCTGCATCATCGAACAAAGCCTGACCTTCTGTTTGGCTAATTGCAGGACTGTTTTCATCAATGCACAATACAAATCTGGCTTTATCTGCTCCTTCCTCTTTCTCTTGTCCAACAAAAAAGGGTTGTCGCCTAACTTGCAAGGGTACATACACGGCATTCCATTTATCCGCTTGCCAAAACAAGTTCTCTCCTTGTGACAGACCTAACATTGCACTACACATAAACTGTCCCGTTTGACTATTTTTTGTGATCACAATGGGGTAGTGCACTGCCAGTTTGATAAACTCAGATAAGACAGCGGGTACTAAATGCAACTGACTGCCGTGCTGCTCAATTAACTCTGATTTTATTCGGATATCGCGATGATGTTCTGGATTTAATGCGACAATATTGTTGTTTGTGCTGCTCATAATGACCTTCTGTGTGCTGTTAAACTTTACTCAATCCAAATTCGCGGATTTTATTTAATAATTCTCTATTAGTAGGCAGACTTTTAACCAGTTGATGACTCATCTGTTGATTGCGTGCAAACCACTGCTGTGCTTGCTTTTCATCTTGATACAGATATGACTGTTGTGCAAAGTCTGTTTTAAAGCCCATTCCATATAAAACATATAAATAGCTGGCTGCAGGAAAGACTTCATTGTTGCTGCTAAAGTCAAAATCAGCGGGTGGTCGTTTTTGCCAAAGCTGTAATAGCTCCAACAAGCTATCCGGGATGCTGGTTTGGTCACAGTTATCGCGCCAAAATGCACTGTCGGTGCGCTGCGTCAGCATATAATGTAACTTCAGAAAATCGATGATACGTGCCCAGCGGTATAAAAATGTTTCATTAAAACGCTTTGCAACAATTTCCATCTCCCGTCCTGAAAACGGTAACTGCTGTGCAATCATATTGGCTGAAAGCTCAACCAAAACCAAAGCAGAGGCCTCTAAAGGCTCTAAAAAGCCTGCGGATAATCCCACCGCAACACAGTTTTTATGCCAAAAATGGCTTCTATGTCCACTGCGGATATCAATTTTTCGATAATCAAAATTTTGTGCTATTGCTGGATTAAGCTGTTTTACATAAGCGTATAATTCATCTGCCGCGCTTTGTTCTGACGTATGCTTACTTGAATAAACATGTCCAACACCACGACGACTGGTTAAACCTATATCCCATATCCAGCCATTTTTTTGTGCTGTCGATATAGTATGCGAGCTGATATCTTCCTGCTCTGATGCGTAAGGCACATGTAAGGCTAAGGCTTTATCGATAAATAAAACATCACGCTTATCAACAAAAGGAACTTGATAATGCTGCCCTAATAACAATGAGGCGAAACCACTACAATCAACAAACAAATCACCGCTAATTTCACCATGATTTTGGCTGCTTAAACTGGCGATATTGCCATCAATGGTGTTGTTAACCTGCACAACATGGTCCACTATGTGCCGTACCTTTAGTTTTTCGACACAATGTTTTTTCAATAAGCTGGCGAATTTACCCGCATCCAAATGGTAAGCGTAGTTGGCAATACTGGCGAATTCGGCTGTGGTAACATTTTTAGGTGCTCGGCCTTGTTCACACAGGGCT
The DNA here is from genome assembly GCF_007289895.1 of Catenovulum sediminis. Classification (GTDB taxonomy): domain Bacteria; phylum Pseudomonadota; class Gammaproteobacteria; order Enterobacterales; family Alteromonadaceae; genus Catenovulum; species Catenovulum sediminis. The sequence continues at coordinate 979,696 of NZ_CP041660.1, forward strand.
TCTTGAAAACACACTGCATTAGAGTATGAAATTTTATCTTGATATTGCATCTGCCAATACGGCGTCAGATCAAACTGGGTAAAACCCTGTGGTAACATCAAAGGATGATAGTAAAAGTCATCTTCTGCCCCCGTTCGCCATTTGGCAAATTTTGCGCCCTGTTTAAAAGAGGCATCACATTCGCGCAGAAACTCAGTTTCACTAATGCCAATCGCTTTTAAAGTATTGCGCATCGTTGGCCAAGTCCCTTCGCCCACCCCAACGGGCGGTACGTCACTCGATTCAATTAAACACACTTCAACCTTTGAAGTTTCTAATTGACATTTATGCTGCGCGGCAATTCGGGCTGCTGTTAACCAACCGGCTGTGCCTCCGCCTAATACCACCACTTTATTTTTACGGTTCATAACTCGCTCAATATGAAAGTTCTCGTATCCGTCGACAATTAAATAAGTGGGCTATTGAATAGCCCACTTCATTCATTAGGTGCCTGCTAATGAAATTGCTTAATTAAAAGCTGGCTCGAACACCCACAGCGTATCGAGTTCCACTGTCTTCTGCTTCTAAGAATTGATTAGCATACTGACCATGCTTAGAAGTTGTTTCACCCGTTAAGTTAAGTGCTTCAAAGAAAACAGAGAAGTTTTCTGTTAGCTCTAAACTACCACTGGCATCCCACTGAGCGTAATCATCAACAAAGACAACCCCGTCACCATTTAACTGTGTCAGGCTTTGTAAAAACTCACCCCGCTGATTGTAGGCAAATCTTAATTCAACAGGGCCTTTTTCATAGAAGCCGACGAAGTTCATAGAGTCACTTAAACCCGGCAGTGCAAATACTTCACCAACCAGTTTAGGATCTAGCTCTGCATCACTGTCTGCAATGGTTGCGTTAAACATGACACCAAAACCCGTTTCACCAAAGGTGTGCTGGGCAGCAAATTCCCAACCAGTAACTTGCGCAGTTTCGCCGTTATTAGGGAAGGTGACTGAGAACTTAGCCGCTTCACCGGTAACCGGGTCGGTAATCTCATCACCTGCTGAATTAGTGAACACCTGATCGCGTTGTTGCGTCACAATAAAGTTAGATACATCTTTTAAGAAAAAGCCGGCGGATACGTAACTGGCCGAATCATAATAGTACTCTAACGATAAATCGATATTGTTTGATTTAAAAGGAACTAACTCAGGGTTACCACTGCTTGCTGTTAAGTCACCACCTGGGCGTGTTGTCCCAATCACAGTGACCGGTGCCATATCGGTTAACGTTGGACGCGTCATCGTTTGTGAGGTGGCAAAACGGGCAACCAAATCATCGGTAATATTTAAGCGCATACTGAGATTTGGTAGTAGTGCCAAATAATCAGTTTCTTTGGTTACACCGGTGGCTTGCCCAAAGTTTTTGTTAAACTCAGTTTGGTCAAGTATCGTCAGACTTTCTAACGGTTCAGTGGTACCTGTCACCGTGACATCGGTCGCTTCTAAACGCACACCTGTGGTTGCAGCAAACTCCATACCGGCAATTGTTGTTTCAAAATCTAACTCAACATAGCCAGATAAAGTATCTTCTTGCACAACAAAACTATTACCCCGTTTAACCGCATCAAAACTAATCGGATTACCTTGCGAAGCCGCATACGCTTCTAAATAAGCAAATTGTTCTTCACCATTGTGGCGCAACCATTTAGTTGGCATATCCTGCATACCACTAAATTCACCTAAGAAATCATCACCTGCGTCAAACAACCATTGCGGCGCTTGTTCTTGTGGCTCATCAGGATAACCACAAAAGACACAGTGTACGCCTGTATCATTATCCCAACGGTTTTGCGTTTTTTCTTCTGTCGAATACTGCACACCAAACTTCAATTTGCGTAAACCATCTACACCTTCGTCCCATACACCGTCGATACGGAACTGATCGACTACATCTTCGACTTCCCAACCACGACGTAACATAACGTGTGCTCGGCTATTGGCAACGTCTTCGAAATTGGAAACACCGGATGGCGCGACTGGATCATTAGTTGGGTCACCATCGGCCAAACGTCCCTCTTCAGGGTTACTATAAATATTCGGATTCGCTGACTGGAAATTACTGGCGTATGGTAGATCAAATTCTGTTAACTGAAAACGCACGCGGTTAGCATAACCAATAAGCGATAGCTGATCTTCACCGCCATTATTTGCCGCTCGTTCTGATTCTGAGTGGCTGTAATCAAACTTCATAATTAAAGAGTCAGATACCAACCACTCTGCATTTAAACCAAATGCCGAGGTACTGGTTAAACGGTCAAACTTCTTAGAGTGCATATCAGTCGCCAAACCGGTTTCCTGATACAAATCAGTGACAGTGCCATTCGAGTCAATTTGCACATCTTCTAAGTTTGAAGCGGTAAACCAGTGCCCATATGAAGTTGAGTCTGTTTTAACATCAAAGTCTGAATATAAATAATCAGCGGTAATTTCTAAATTATCAGACGGTGCGTATTGAAATACTAAGTTACCACCCGTTCGCGTTCTTTCTTCAAAAACCACTTGGTGATCATAATTTCGTGGTGAAAAAATATTGCCCTCAAAACCAGCTCCACCATTGATTTGATCTTGCGGGATACCGGCGTTTTCAAGCCAACCATCAGTACGGGCGCGTTGTAATCGGGTATCGCGCTGTTGATGCGAAACCGCAACCATAATCCCCATGGTATCGTCATTAAATGTGGTACTGACTAAACCTGATACCGACGGAGAGGTTTCTTCACTATTGTCATCGTACACACCTTTGACCGATGCAACCGCTTTAAAGCCGGGATTGTCAAAAGGTCTGGCTGTGGTGACATTAACCGTAGCGCCCACCCCACCAGACTGTAATGTCGCTTGCGAGGTTTTGTAGACTTCAATACCACTGACTAATTCAGACGCCAAGGTATCAAAACTAAAAGCACGCGTTCGGTTTTCGGAAGCCATTTGGCGACCATTCACCAGTACAGTATTAAACTGCGGACCAAAACCACGCACGGTAATCAATTGGCCTTCACCACCCGAACGGTCAATAGAAACACCGGTAATCCGTTGTAGCGATTCAGCCAAATTAGTATCTGGGAATTTACCCATATCTTCGGCTGAAATTGCATCGACTACGCCGCCTGATATACGTTTAGTTGCGACCGCACGTGATAAAGACCCGCGAATACCGCGTACCTGTATCGTTTCATCTATTTGTTGCTCTTGTGCTGAGTTTGCTTCTTCTGCTGTAACCTGTGGTGTCATCATAGTACCTAGAACCGCGGCGACCGCTCCAGCTACTTTGTTTTTATTATAAATTGCCATTTCGTTATCTTGCTCCGAACTTGAGTGTAATGAAATAACGAGCTGACCATGTTTATCAAATTGCCCTTTTAATCCAGTACCTTGCAATAATAGTTTAATTGCCTGATCTGCTGAATAACGTCCCAACAAAGGGTTTGCCTGCTTGTCGTCTATCTGCTCCACCGGAAACAACAAAGTGATATTCGCTTGCTCGGCAAATTGAATTAAAGATAAATCAGCTCGCTGCCGCGGGATCTCAAAAAGTAGCTGGCTAATTTTCTGCTCTGCACATACTGGATTTGCCAAACCTGCAGCAGCAACCAGACTTACAGTCGTTAACCAATACTTATCGCCTCCCGCATGTAATGGCTTCTGTAGCCACACATAGAGAGTAGACGAATAACCCGGATAAATCCGCCATACATTTTTTAAATATTTTTTTAACACTTTTAAATTCGGCATACTCTGATGTAATTGATAATCACAGCACAAGCTATTGAAAATATACGGTAGACCTCAGTAATGAATGAGTTTACTGGAACTTGTGCCAGCGCAATAAAAAGTTGAATAAACTTGTTATAAGGTAAACCAATAGTTACAAGTTTTATATAAAAAAAGAAAATTTAATTCACTCTGATAGCGGATTTTTATCTCTCAATCGTCTATCTGTTAGAAAGGCAATAAAATTAAAGCAACCAGGCTAGGTTTATGTCACAGGACTCAAAATTTCACGATGTATTCATAACATCACGGGAGATCATTGCCAAAATGGTTTCTAAAATAGTGCCACCACGTGAAATTGAAGACATCGTTCAGGAAACTTATGTTAGGATTTGTCAGATAGACAATAAGGAAGAGATAAAGTCGCCTCGATCTTTTATGTTCAAAACCGCCAAAAACCTAGCGTACGATCATATAAAAAGTGCCGGGGTAAAGTGGTTGGATGACACGAACGATGATGCAATGCTCGAACAGTTGTTATCTTCAAATCATGATGACGAGATGTACCGAGCGGCCGCTTCTAACGAAGCGTTTGCCGACTTTTGTGAAGCGATTCGTCAGTTGCCTTTGCAGTGCCGTAAAATTTTTATTTTGAAAAAAGTATATGGTTATTCTCAGCGAGAAATCGCTGAACAAGTTAATTTGAGTGAAAGTACAGTGGAAAAACACATTGCGACTGGCATGAAACGTTGCACTTTATTTATGCGGCAAAGACAGCATATTCCAGCTGAGAATCGTCAACCAGTAACCCAGCGTGGAGGTGGTTATGAGTAACGTATACCCCTTCCCTAAACAATCTGAACAAGTGGCCGATGAACGCGCAATTGAGCAAGCAAGTTTGTGGGTGGCCCGAATTGACAGAGAGTTACAGCCACATGAAAAACGCGAGTTAGAAAACTGGTTAGCAGAAGAAACTGTCAATGTTCATGCATTTCTCGAAGTTGCCGAACTTTGGGACAAAATGGATGATGTTCAACGTTTATCTGATTTATTTCCACGGCCACAACAGCCCCAATATAGAAGTAATCACAATAAGCTATGGACAATTGCAGCGTCAGTATGTTTTACCCTATTGCTCGGTTGGTTGTTGTTAGTACCTCAATTTAATCAACAACAAGATAATTTGCTTGCCGTTCAGCACAGTTATCAAACGTCGGTTGGCGAAAACAATACGTTTGTATTGCCCGATGGTAGTGAAATCACGCTCAATACCAATACTTTTGTGCAGATTCGCTTTACACCTAATGCACGTGTTATTGATTTACAACGCGGTGAAATACACATTGAAGTGGCACATGAAAACAGTCGACCACTCAGTGTTTTAGTAGCGGGTAAAGTGATACAGGCGGTTGGCACAGCGTTTAGTGTGCAAATGGATCAAGAACTAGTTGAGTTGATTGTAACCGATGGCAAAGTACTTGTTGCCAGCCAGCATAAAAAAGCAAAAGCTGAACCGCAAAAATTAAATAACCAAGCACTGGCAGTGCAGCGCGGCGAAAAAGTCGACTTGGATTTAACTGGACAAAAAACCGAAAAAGTGATCAAACTTGATGCCGCTGATATCGCGATTAATTTATCGTGGCGCACTGGTAATTTAATCTTTAGAGGCGAATCACTGGAGCAAGCCATGGCTGAAATTGCTCGCTATACGCAAACTAAATTCAAATTGTCTGACTCGCAAGCATTGCGCAAAGTCAAAGTTGCCGGTGTGTTTAAAACGGGCGACGTGAATGGTTTATTAAGCGCGCTTAAACATAACTTCGACATTGAAGCACAAACCCTCGACAATGGCACAATCTATTTAAGCCCTGCCACTTAAACTTATTATTTAGAGCATAAAGTCTAAGCGTTAGTTTGTAATTCTAGATTAGCGCTGCGGCTTTGTCTTGCCCAAAAGCGGCACTTTAAACGTATTTGCAGTTAGCTTATCCATTTAACTAACGCAAACAGGAGTATAGACGCAGTCATGGATGACACTCCCTCACCTTTGCTTTCCCCGCTTGCAATGATTCAATCAAGGTAAAAAATCAACTGAGCTTTAAATAGGCATTATAATTGCTTAGTACTTTATCATTGAAGATTAATAACTGATGATTGATCATTAACCCTGACTACCACGAGAAAAGTGAGTTTGCATGTTTCATTCTTTAATACAACGAATGATAAACATTCAAGCTGAACGTTAAGTCAAAAAGAAGCTACAGAATCAACTATGAAAAAGAAAATGAACCATTTGTTTAGCCTAATAGCCTGTGCGTTTGCACCGCTGATAATGGTGGCACATGCACAAGAGTTAAAAGTTGTGCAACTCTATTCTCAAGAAGAATTAATCAGCTGGATCAACCAAAACACGCACTTAAATAGAGTGGTCGAAGACAGGTGCCAGCTAGTGCAGGACATAGAAGCACGCGCCGAAATCGTCAAAATTCCGGCATATCAGTTTTTATGGGGCGATATGTTGGCTTGGGGGGTTTGCGTCGAAAAAGACGCAGAACTTGGCTTGTACTACATTGAACAATCCGCGCATCAGGGGTTACCGGCAGGCCTAGAACAATTAGGTCGTTATTACGCGAAAGGAATTTTGGTTCAACAAGATAATAAACGGGCAATTAATTATTTACGTGAAGCTGCTGCAATGGGCCATGTAAAAGCGCGTATAGAATTTGCTGAAAGTTTAAATCAGGGGCTCGGTAGTCCATTAGACTTTGCAGATGCTTATCACTGGCTACACAATACGGTAATCGCAGATAAAAAGTTACACAAACGCGCGCAATTTGCGTTGCAAGAAATGGCAAAAAAAATGCCGCCCCGAGTTGTAGAAAAAGCCAAACGTGCTGAAATGCGCTAGTTAAACGATTGTCTTTGCACAAACGAATAAGAGTCAGCACGCCTTAGCAAAGCTCGGCAAGTTAGTACAACAGACTATATAATTTGCGCCGCGCCTTGGTTGCGATGGGGTCCCCTTTAGCCGCCGTTGCCAAAATATCCATCATTACTTTTTTAACCTCACCGTCCAGCGCATTAAGGTCTTTTATTAATACAGCAAGCAATAACTCAAGCGCTTCTTCGTTTTGCTGTGCTTGATGCAACTGAACCGCTAATTTTAGGCTAATACTTGGATCGCCCGGTTGTTTGTCCAGTTCAGCTCGCAGCGCTTGTATCTCAGGTGTTTCAGCGGCTTGTTTGTTCAGCTCTAATTTAGCCTGCAATGATTGATAATAATCGTCTTGATTAACCATGGGTATTTTATCTAGCAGTGCTTCTGCTTCAGTGTTTTGACCTAAATTTAGCAAGACATCAATTAGTAACTTTTGAGTTTCATCGCGCTGTGGTGCAATCTCATAAGCCTCTCTTGCCGGAATTAACGCATCGGCAAAATTATCATCTGCAATCAACGCACTGACTTGTTTAATTAATGCGTCTTCAGGCTTAGGTAAATAAGGTTCGAAAAACTTTTGTAATTCAGCGTCACTTTGATCACCGGCGAATCCGTTGACCCCTTTGCCGTCTTGAAAAACAATACAAGTTGGTAAACTTTGTACGCCAAACTGCATCGCCAGTTGTTGCATTTGTGGATCATCACAATTGACTCGAGCCAGTGTCACACTGTCTTGTGCACCCGCGACTAAATTCGATAATTTTTGTGACAGTTGGGTACTTTGTTCACTTTGTTGGGTGTAAAAGTCGATAACAACAACTTTTTCCTGCGAACCTTGCAAAATAACCTGCTGAAAATTTTCAGCATTAATTTCGACAACATTTGTATTTTCGCCTGCAGCGTTGATTGGTTGCACTTTATACTCTCACTTTAATTTTAAAATAACTTTAATGATTAATAAGTTGTTGTCTTCTATGTATATGCAAATTTAAAATTCTCAACCCTGATTAAGGCCTGTTTATTTGCAACATTTATACGCTATTCTGCTGACTTTTGAAAAGCCGCTAAAACAAGTTATAAGACTAAAGATTTTTAGTAACGCGTTGGTTACTAACGATTAGTCTGCGCAATATTGTCGGTGCGATATCCTGCAATGGTAATATTTGTTCTATTGCTCCCTGCTCAACCGCAGCACTCGGCATCCCCCACACAACACTGGTCGCTTCATCTTGTGCTATAGTATGCTGGCCTGCTTTTCTCATATTCAGCATTGCATACGCGCCATCTGCGCCCATCCCGGTCAACATAATTCCGGTTGCTTGATTAGAGCCCAATTTAGCAACCGAATCAAATAGCTTTTCAACTGAAGGCCGGTGACGATTAACTGGCACGTCATCATCTAACTGACAAAATAACGTGTGACCTTTTTTGTTTATCGTAAGATGCCGATCGCCAGGTGCTAAATAGATACAGCCCTGCTCTATCTTTTGTCCGTGCTGAGCTTCAAATACTTGCATTTTAGACACTGAATTTAAACGCTTGGCAAAAGACGTCGAGAAAACAGGCGGGATATGCTGAGTAATCACGATAGGTGACATACTGACAGGCAACCCGCGCACCAACTCTTTGATTGCCTCAGTACCACCAGTAGATGCACCAATCGCAACTAGATGATTTTCTGCGTAATGATTCTCTCCCACTGGCACTTCAATTTTGCTCCGCAGATAAGCGGTTGACAACGAACGTAATCGATTTTTACTGGTCGCGGCTACTCGCACTTTATGGGTCAATTCCTCATGATATCTGGATAATTCGGTTAATAGATTTGATTTTGGCTTCGCGATAAAGTCAACCGCGCCCAGCTCCAGTGCTTGTAAGGCAGCTGGTGCGCCTTTTTCAGTTAAGGTTGAAACCATCACCACAGGCATTGGCCTTAAACGCATCAAATTGCGCAAAAATGATAAGCCGTTCATTTTTGGCATTTCAATATCGAGCGTTAATACATCTGGATTATAGTGTTTTATTTTTTCTCTTGCGTCATACGGATCTTCGGCCGTTGCGACCACATCAATATCTGCATGGGCATTTAATATTTCGGTCAGTAAACTTCTAATTAAAGGAGAATCGTCAATAACGAGTACCTTTATTGTCATAGTGAGCTCCGTGTTCACCTAGAATAATTCAATGTCAGTAGTATCTGGCTGTTTGATAATATCTTTAAAGTAAGCCACTTCCCGTTTTTCTATTGTATCATTGTGCATCGCTCGTAATCTTTTAACTTTAACAATGCCTGAGTTGGGACAAAAGATAATTTTTCTCGGCCAAGGCCCTCCAACATCATGCGCGACTACCGGTATTTCTTCATTTTTAAGATACAAACGAACAAAGTCGATATTATTGTGACCAATATCGGACATGTTAGCCATAATTTTGCCACCGCCAAAAATCTTGGATAATAAATGTGGGCGGCTGCCACCGTTTTTAATAATTTCATTGATTAAAAATTCCATTGCCCAGTGTCCGTATCGGCAGCTATAGCTGATGCTATTTAGCCACAGAGCATCGCCGACCGATGACTCTTTACACTCGCCTTGTTGTGGCAACATAAAGTGGTTCATGCCACCTATCCCTAACTTTTCATCCCAGATACAGGCGGATATACAAGATCCCAATACGGTCGTTATTAATTCGCGATGTTTAGTCACATACAACTCTCCCGGCAATATTTTAGCGACCACAGAGTCTCGCCGGTCGTCGACATAACGCTTAACCGTTTCAAACCCTTTAGCTGCAGGTAAGAGTTCTGCCATAGTTAATCCTTTTTCTGGTAAACAGTTTGACCGAGCGGCTGAAACAAGGTGATTTCTCTACCGATGCTTTCTGCATGGCCTAAAAATAAATATCCTTGGCTGTGTAAGTAGTCTGCGAATGTGCCGATAAGTGTATTTTTACACGCCTTATCAAAGTAAATCACAACATTTCGACAAAAAATCAAATCAAATTTGCCTTTCATTGGCCATTCCGCTAACAAGTTTAAGCGCTTAAAATGTACGAGTTCACGAACTTCTGGTTTGATTCGAAAATGTGTTTTTTGTTTGTTTTCGAGTAAGTATTTTGAATACTGACGCTTTAATTCAGCTGACAGGCGGTCATTTGAATATTCAGCCTGCTTGCCAATTGCCAATACATTTGAATCTACATCAGTGGCCAGTATTTTGATATCCCAATTTTTTAAGTTCAATTTGCACGCCAGCGTCAATGCAATTGAATAAGCTTCTTCTCCGGTTGAAGAGCCTGCAGACCAAATTCTTAGCCTGCGTTTATCTTGCTTTTGCCAATCAGGAATTAATTTTTCACTTAAAAACTCAAAATGATGGGGTTCTCTAAAAAATGAAGTCAAATTCGTTGTCAGCGCATTTAAAAAGTGGCTAAGCTCTGTTTGCATATTCTTTTCTAAATAAAGACAGTAATGATCAAAATTAGCCATCCCCAACTTTCTCATTCGTCTGGAAAGCCTAGCGTAGGCCATTTCTCGTTTGTGCTGACCTAATACGATACCGGCATGTTGATAGAGCAACTTGACAACAAATTTAAAGTTATCGTCCGTGAAGTTAAATTCGTATTTGCTCAAATGTCAGTCTCTAATTTGGATACATTTATAGTCTAAAGATAGATACTAATATTTAAATTGACAACTTAACCACCGGTCACGGGTGGAAAAAATGCAACTTCATCGCCATCTGACACAATGCTATTGGCTGATGCCATTGTTTGATTGATCGCACAAAGTGTTTTAGCGCGAAGTAATGCGCTTTGCCAATTGGGCTGCTGTTGTACTAACCTTTGTTTTAATTGCTCTACCGTGAGGTTATCATTGATATCCAACTGCATACTGGCACAGTCTAATTCTTCTTTTAATTTTGCAAAAAATAGGATTTTAACCATATAACGACCTTTATACTTGCCAATTGCCTGATTTTCCACCCGCTTTCGCAAGCACGCGTAAACCCTCGATTTGCATATTTTTGTCAACCGCTTTACACATATCATAAATTGTTAACGCGGCGACCGATGCCGCTGTCAACGCTTCCATTTCTACACCGGTTTGCGCGGCTAATTTGCAAAAACTGACAATTCGGACTTGGCATTGTTCTGCCTGCAGCTCGAAATCTACCTGCACTTTGGACAACATAAGTGGGTGGCATAAAGGTATTAAATCAGAACACTTTTTGGCCCCTTGTATACCGGCTATTCTAGCAATCGCGAGCACATCACCTTTTTTATGAGAGCCTTGTTCCAACAATTGATAAGCTTGCGGTGACATTTTGATAAATGCTTCGGCCTGTGCAGTTCGGGTGGTCACCGCTTTTTCGCTGACATCCACCATATTGGCTTCGCCACGTTCATTTAAATGCGTCAATTTTGCCATACTTAGCCTCTGCTCTCGCACTGCGTGGTTGCAGCCTGTTTTAAATGTGCCACAAAATTGCAAGGTCGCACGGATGCATCCAGTTGTTTGCTAATAATATCGTCCCAGCCTGTTTTGCAAGCGCCCGTTGAACCGGGTAAACAAAATATCACAACCCCATTCGCCATCCCGGCGATCGCTCGCGATTGAATGGTAGATGTAGCAATATCGCGGTAAGATATTTGACGAAACAGCTCGCCAAAACCCTCCACCTGCTTATCAAATAACGGGACCACAGCTTCGGGTGTTGAGTCTCGCCCAGTAAACCCCGTGCCACCCGTTGCGATGACCGCTTGAATGTGCTCTGAAGCAATCCAATTAGATAATACCGCTCTAATTTGATAAATATCATCTTTAACAATAATACGCTCGACAACCTGGTGACCATATTCACGGGCAGCATTAACTAAGTATTCACCTGAGCTATCTGTGGTTAAATCGCGTGTATCTGAAATAGTGAGAATTGCAATGTTCAGAGGTTGAAAAGGTTTTGCTGACTTGCCGCTCATTCTATGATCTCCAAAAATTTATTTAAAATCTACGACCCAAATCATCTTGAGTTTGTAAAAAAGCGCGCCATTGCTCTGGTGTATTAATGTTCATCAATAGCTTTTTATGCTCGCTTGAAAGCGGCCTTGCACTTGCCTGTATCAGCTTAATAAACGCTCGTAAAGAGCGGGCTTTTGCTGCTTTATTTTGCATCACACTGGATATTTGCGCGCCCATTTTATCAAATCCATACAAAGCAATTGGCATCATATAACTGTCAAAATATAGGCTAGCTTTCGTCTCCACCGCTTGTCTTGCTAATTGTGTTAACAAATCTGCAGATAACGCGGGCATATCGACCGGCAACACCATTACATTTGCCGGACAATCAGGTAACGCAGATAATGCATCGAGTCCGGCCAAGGGTCCGTAATTTGGGTAACGGTCTGCTATTTGTCCTTTTTTGCAACCACTGACGTAGACAGAGTAAAAACCCGCTCGCTCAAGTTTATCTTGCATATATTCAAGCAGGTTTCGCCCGTAAAGTTTAAGTTGCGCTTTGTCTTCGCCCATGCGGCGGGATTGTCCCCCTGCCAAAATTAATGCAGAAAATGCATGGCTATTTTTAGTTTTCTGTTGGCTTTGCATTAGCTTACTAGACCTGTCTTTTATCCCCCTAGCATGGCTAGGTGACGAGTTGCCCCCGTTAACCCCTGCTGAAGATAATGACTGGCTTTTTTACCGCTTAACGCCTCAGTTAAATAATTTTGTAAATCACTTTGTTGTTCATCTGATTGCATAAATTGGCGTAAATCAAGACCTTCATCAGCGAATAAACACAGATGTAACTGACCCAATGCACTGACCCTAAGGCGATTACAAGAAGCACAAAAATCTGGACTGTAAGGCATGATTAAGCCAATTTTTCCTTTGAAATTAGGGTGATAATACTCTTCAGCGGGTCCGGCTTCTTTACGTTTAATAACCGGTAACCAGTTTTGCTCAATTAACTGTTGTTTAATCGATAGGCCACTTACATGATTAGCAGAAAAGAAGGATTGATTGTCACCGGTTTGCATCAATTCGATAAAACGCAGTGTATAAGGCTTGTCTTTGAGCCACTCTTTATAGCTATTTAACTCATGCGCATTAAACTGCTTCATCAAAACTGCATTAATTTTGATATTATCCAAGCCTAATACGCTGGCTTTTTCTAAACCGCGTAAAATACTATCGAGTTTGTTAAAGCCAGTAATCGCTTTAAACATCTTACTGTCTAAACTGTCAATACTGACATTAAGTGAAGTTAATCCAGCATTCACCCAAGATTCGATGTTTTTTTCAAGGTTAAAGCCATTGGTTGTCAGCGCAACCTGATTAATGCCTGGGGTCGACGCACAGATCTGGATAATTTCGCTCAGGTCTTTGCGTAATCCCGGCTCACCGCCGGTAATACGAACTTTACTGGTGCCTAAGGCGGCAAACGCCCGTACCACTCGTTTTATTTCTGCAATAGATAAAAACGCGCGAGAAGTATCACACTGGTATCCGTCCGGTAAACAATAGGTACATTTAAAATTGCACACGTCAGTGACGGACAGTCGCAAATAATGAAACTGTCTGCCAGAATTATCTTGTAACATAAACACCTTTCCAAATACGGGAGGCTGAGCCATTTCTGACGCAACCCTGGCAGCTCAGAAAGCTGCGGCGATAAATGCATATAAAAGTGTCTGGTATTTTACTTAGCATTTAACGCTCGGAGTTTAACTGGATGCAATAAATTAGGTTATTGCACTTGAATCTCTATACATTATCTAAACGTTAGAGTAAGCAAAGTATGCCATTTTGTAAGCGATTTAGCATCTAGCCAAGATGATATTTTTTGCGGTCGAGATGATAAAACGTTCAAAAATTCGCACACTGCTGTCAATAAATTCCCGTAAAAACAAGACATCAATCACAAAGAGATCCGATATGTCGAAATTTTTTATTAAAATTTATCTATTCACTTGTTTATTTATAGCGAATCTACTAATGTAAATTTAATGCCAAAGCGTCGGTCAAAGGTGGCCTTCAGGAAACGGCAGTAAACTTGGACTACATTAGAATATTTGGAGATTTTCAACATGATGAAACGAAGTAGTAACAAAGGTTTCACCTTAATCGAATTAATGATAGTGGTTGCTATTATTGGTATTTTGGCGGCTGTCGCAGTACCTGCGTACAACGACTATTTTGACTCAGCACGTTCTTCTGAAGCTAAACAAGCTGCAGAAGCCCTTAAAAAATCGGTAACTGCTTGTATCGTGCAAGAACAAGCGCGCGGCGAAGCAAATGCAAACAACTGTGACTCTGGTAGCCGAGGCATTCCAGCAGCCTTAGGTGCGGTAGCAGGTTCAACTATTGTTTGTGGTGCGGTCATCAACGGTACTATTGTCGTTAAATCAGAAAGAGATGCTGATACAACAGCTGCACCAACGACTGCTGATTATGGTATTTCTTTAACACCAGACAATAGTGCAGGTCAAATTGTATGGTCTAGTGGTGAGTACGAAGATGCAACACAAATCAACTCAAGCGGCAGTACAGTTACGGCGCTTCTTGACACTAACACCTGTACAGAAAGCACAGCGTTAACCTTCTAATAGCGTTTTTTACAGTTATTTTTTAAAAAACACCGGCTATCACGCCGGTGTTTTTTTTCATGTTACTTTTTACATTTTTTGGTATTTACATTCTTTTTTGTTTTCTTTTCTACATTTATCTCATCTCTAATCTCTCACCAAGATGTTATAAAATCTCAAGATTATGTTAACCATAACGAATATGCTGTGTTAGACTGAAAGGAGATTAAAGATGGGAAATAAGCATGGCAGCAATAGATTTTCGTATATTTTCCGGCGGTTTATTAGACCTTCACCAACAAGAAGAAATTCGCTCGCAAGACTTAAAGTCACATATTGAGGCGATTCAATACATCCGTAAGCATGGCTGGTATAGTGAATTAGAACTCGCAGAAGAAATCAGCCAACGATTTCACACCCCTCTTTTTGATTTAAATTATTTTGATATTAAATCTATCAAGCCTGAACTGTTAAAAGAAAAATTATCAGAAAAACATAAAGTTTTACCTTTATTCTTACGTGGGCGAACGCTTTTTCTAGCAACCGTCAATCCATCCAGTGCCAGCGCACAAGAAGATTTTCAATTTAGCACAGGCTACAACGTTGAGTATTTATGCGTAGAAGCCAGTAAGTTAAATCAAGCAATTGAAACCGCCTATGAAACAGAAGAAGGCCAGCTGGATTTAGATGATTTTGATGAACAGGAATTAGCTGGCATTGAAGTTGGCCAAGATAAAACCGTCGAAGAAAATGAATCAATCGAAAATGACGATGCGCCGATTGTTGTCTATATTAACAAAATTTTACTCGACGCCATTAAGCGTGGCGCTTCGGATTTACACTTCGAACCGTATGAAAAAAGCTATCGGATCCGATTTCGTATTGATGGCATTTTACATGAGGTTGCCTCGCCGCCCGTTTCTTTGTCTACCCGCCTTGCCGCTCGATTAAAAGTGATGTCTCGGTTAGACATAGCCGAAAAGAGAAAACCGCAAGATGGTCGCATAAAACTAAAGATATCAGCTAAAAAGTCCATCGATTTCCGTGTTTCTACCCTACCAACTTTGTGGGGCGAAAAAATCGTAATGCGTATCTTGGATTCCAGTAGCGCCATGCTGGGTATTGATGTGTTAGGTTATGAGCCAGAGCAAAAAAAATTATATTTGCAAGCCTTAGAAAAACCACAAGGTATGATTTTGGTGACGGGCCCAACAGGGAGCGGTAAAACCGTATCTTTATATACGGGGTTAAATATTTTAAACACCTCAGAAACAAATATCTCGACGGCAGAAGATCCGGTTGAAATTAACCTTGAAGGTATTAACCAGGTGCAAGTCAACCCTAAAGCTGGGTTAACCTTTGCAGAAGCATTGCGCTCATTTTTACGTCAGGATCCGGATATTGTTATGGTGGGTGAGATCCGAGATTTAGAAACGGCAGAAATAGCAATAAAAGCGGCACAAACAGGTCACCTTGTGCTTTCGACGCTGCATACCAACTCAGCCGCTGAAACGCTCACGCGTCTTTTAAATATGGGTGTACCGAGTTTTAACATTGCCAGTTCAGTCAGCCTTATCATCGCACAACGATTAGCCAGACGCTTATGTAAACATTGTAAAAAACCCGTTGAAGTATTGCCCACAGAGCAAGAATTATTGGATTTTGGCTTTTCAGCTGCACAATTAAAAGATTTAACACTTTATGAACCCGTAGGTTGCGAACTCTGCTCATCTGGATACAAGGGGCGAGTCGGTATTTATGAAGTCATGCCAATCAGCGCGAACATGGCAAATATTATTATGCGAGAAGGCAACTCAATAGAAATTGCCAAACAAGCACAACAAGAGAAAATTGCTAATTTACGCCAGTCAGGTATTAAAAAGGCGATCTCAGGCATGACCAGTTTAGGCGAAGTTAGCCGGGTCACTAGCTATTAATAAATCAACAAGGAAAGAAGATGGCAATCTCCAAAAAAAAGAATAAAACCAAAGTTGCCCAACAAGATATTTTTATCTGGCAAGGGGTTAACCGAAAAGGGATGAAAACCGGTGGGGAGCTGGCAGCTGATAGCGCTAAAGCGGCGCGTGAGCAATTAAAACATCAAGGTGTTAACCCAACCAAAATCAAGAAAAAACCCAAGCCATTATTTGGTAATGGTGCTAAAAAAATTGTTGCTAAAGATATTGCGGTTATTTCACGTCAGTTGGCAACCATGTTAAATGCGGGTGTTCCTTTAGTGCAATCGGTCGAGTTAATTGCCAAGGGAAATGAAAATGCCAATATCAGACATTTATTAAATGAGGTTGGGCATGGAATTCAAGCCGGTTCGCCACTGAATGAAGTATTGCGACAACACCCCAAGTACTTCGACGACTTATATTGCGACTTAGTGATGGCCGGTGAGCAATCTGGTGCACTGGAAGGCGTTTATGACAGAATAGCAACCTATAAAGAAAAAGCCGAAGCGCTTAAATCTAAAATCAAAAAAGCGATGACGTATCCAATTGCCGTATTATTAATCGCAGCAATTGTCACCGTTATTTTATTGGTTTTTGTGGTACCTCAATTTGAACAAATCTTTAGCAGTTTTGGCGCCGAATTACCCGCATTTACACAGGCCGTCATCGGTGTTTCGAATATACTGCAGTCGCATGGACCTAAACTGTCAGCAGCTGTGATTGTTGGTGTTTTTCTATTTGTACGGGCTTACAAAAATTCGAGAAAACTCAGAGACAGGCTGGATGGTTTGTTACTCAAACTCCCCATTTTTGGCATGATATTAAATAAAGCGTCACTTGCACGCTTTTCCAGAACCTTGGCAACAACCTTTTCTGCAGGTGTCCCTTTAATTGAAGCTTTAGATTCAGCTGCTGGTGCATCCGGTAACGCCGTGTATCGCAACGCAATAATGACTATCAAAAGTGAAGTATCCGCTGGTATGCAAATGAATATAGCCATGCGCAACACAAAATTATTTCCCGACATGGTCATACAAATGGTACAAATAGGGGAAGAATCAGGCGCTATTGATGACATGCTGAATAAAGTTGCTAACATCTATGAGCAAGAGGTTGACGACGCTGTAGACGGCTTATCAGCCTTAATAGAGCCTATGATTATGGCAATTTTAGGTGTGGTCATTGGCGGCCTCATTATTGCGATGTATTTACCTATCTTTCAACTGGGGAAAATCGTTAGCTAATGGATATTTCAGCAATTATCAATGTATTTGAGCAATACCCTGTCGTTTGGTTATTGAGCATTTTGCTCTTTTCTTTGTTAGTCGGTAGTTTTTTAAATGTAGTTATTTATCGTCTGCCCGTGATGTTAGAAAATGCATGGCGCAGTGAGTGTGAAATATTGTTAGAACTACCGAGTCAACGTCCAATCACAGATAAAAATGCAGCCTTGACACAGGATGCACAGACACAGTGTGCTGAGACTAAGCACGAAACTTTTAATTTGATCATCCCTAACTCGCACTGTCAAAATTGTAAACGCCCAATCAAACCTTGGTTTAACATCCCCATTTTGGGCTGGTTAATGCTGCAAGGAAAATGCGCTAATTGCGCACAAAAAATATCCGCTCGTTATCCTTTAATCGAAGCATTAACAGGTGCTTTAGGCCTGGTCGCCGCTTGGCAATTTGGTGTTAGCAGTGAAACATTATGGGCTTTAATTTTCACCTACTTTTTAATTTGTATGTGTTTTATCGACTTTGATACCATGTTATTGCCTGATCAATTAACCTTACCCTTGTTATGGTTAGGCTTATTAGCCAATTTAAATAGTACGTTTGTTGCGCTGGATGATGCTGTACTGGGTGCGCTTTTTGGCTACCTATCATTGTGGCTGGTGTTCCAGCTATTTAAACTGGTTACCGGCAAAGAAGGCATGGGCTACGGTGATTTTAAATTGTTGGCTGCGCTGGGAGCTTGGATGGGCTGGCAATCCTTGTTGGTTATTATTCTAATATCATCGATTGTTGGCGCTGTGTTAGGTATCGTATTACTCAAATTAAGAAATCAGGATCAACAACAACCGATTCCATTTGGCCCATTTTTGGTGATTGCCGGTTGGATTGCTTTTTATTGGCGTACAGACATTATTGATTTTTACCTTAAACATTGGGTTGCCTAGTGTCGAATTTTATTGTTGGCCTGACTGGCGGAATTGGCTCAGGCAAAAGCACGGTCGCCCAATTTTTTGCTGACTTTGATATCAGGGTTATAGATGCGGATGTTATCGCCAGAGAAGTGGTCGCCCCCGGCAGTCCTTGTTTGCAAAAAATTACGGATCACTTTGGTAACGCTATTCTGACCGACGAAAATAGCTTGGACAGAGACAAATTAAGGCACATAGTATTTACTCAGCCTGCTGCTAAAAATTGGCTCAATCGCTTATTACACCCCGTCATTCGCGAAAATATGCTAATGCAGTGCAAAACGGCATCTTCGCCATACTGTTTACTGGTTGTCCCTTTATTAATAGAGAATAATTTACAACATCTGGTCAACCGTATTTTAGTCTGTGACTGTCTCGAATCTACACAAATCAAACGAACCATGCTACGTGACAACAATTCGCAGGCACTGGTTGAAAAAATTATGCATAGCCAAATAGATCGCGCTAACAGGTTAAAAGCGGCTGATGATATTGTCGATACCGAAGCAGCAATAACAGAGGTGGAAAAAAAATGTCAAATATTGCATCAATTTTATTTAAAATTAGCAAATTGTAATTGAGTGCGTTAAGCTATTGATTAAAATTATAACAACCTAAGTCGATTACTATTGTCGTTATGACAGAAATATTGTACGAATTTCCACTAAACGAAAAAATTCGCACTTATCTGCGAATTGAAACTTTGTTAGAGCGCATTAAACAACAATGCGGTCGCTCGGATGCATGGGCAATATTAGATTACTTAAACGGCTTATTCGCTATCCTTGATATCATTGAGCGTGGCGATTTAAAATCTGACCTGTTAAAAGATTTAGAAAAACATGAAAAGCAGCTAGTTGTTTGGGCAGAACATCCCAGTGTCAACAACAATGCACTGCAATCTTTGTTGGCCTCAGTTATTGAAATGTCGGGTCGCCTGATGTCAAGCAGTAAACTCGGTCAAAAGTTACGAGAAGATAAATTTTTATCTTCTATTAAGCAAAGGTTTTCTATTCCCGGTGGAAACTGCTGTTTCGACTTGCCGCATTTACATCAATGGCTCAATCAACCGGTTGAAAAAATTACCCAAGATCAAAACCGTTGGTTAGATGCATTAGATATTTTACAAACCGTCGTTGAACTTGATCTTAAAATGATTCGTGAAAAAGCAAAATTTATGCAGTGTCAGGCAGAAGCCGGTTTGTATCAGGATTCTGTTGATAATGTTGAATTGCTGCGCATCAAGTTACCGTCGGAAAGTCCTTACTATCCCACGGTAAGTGGTCATAAAAACCGTTTTGCCATTCGTTTCATGGAAACCGATTCCGCTTTAAGTAAATCAGCCTGTCAACAAGCCTTAGGATTTCAACTCGCAACATGTTAAAAGTACAATGCCCAACCTGTGATACTCAAGTAGAATGGAAAGAAGCTAATAAATTTAAACCTTTTTGCAGCCACAGATGCAAACTGATTGATTTAGGCGAATGGGCCAGTGAATCCAATGTTATTGCTGGGCCTAGCGCCAATGAGCTTGATCCCAGAATGGATGAGTTTGACATTGAAGCCAGCTTTCAACCTTCGGACGATTTTTTCCGTTAATACACTTTGTTCGATTAATATTTGTTCTATTTATATTTGTTATTGTGAAATTACGTACAGCTAATTAAACCGCATGCTCGCTGTAGATATCAGTGCGCATTTGCCTGCGGATCATAAAGTCATAGCAAAAATAAACCTGAGTATATGAATAAACAACAGCTTATTTCTGCTTTATGCTTTACTGCGCTGCATTTAATTGTAAGTAACTGAGTATGATACCGATGAATATGATCAATCCGGCATAGTGATTTTGCAAAAATGCGTTAAAGCAGCTGACTCTATCACGCGCACGTACTTGCCAGTAATGGTATAAAAACAGCCCCAGAGTCAATCCAACAGCTAGATAATATGGCTGTGTTAAACCCGCTAATTGACCAATACAAAACCAACCAACAACCGTTAACAGTTGTAGCAGCAATACGGCTAACCTCTCAAATCGACCAAATAAAATTGCACTCGACTTTATATTTACTTTTAAATCATCGTCGCGATCGACCATCGCATACAAAGTATCATAGGCGACTGTCCAAGCTAGGTTAGTCGCGTATAGCACCCAAACGACCAAAGGCAACTTGTTTTGTATCGCCATAAATGCCATTGGAATTGCCCAACTAAATGCGGCGCCTAAAAACACTTGTGGTAAATGTGTATAACGCTTCATAAACGGATACAAAGCCGCTAAACCCAGAGCACCAAAAGAGAGTAAAATGGTGTTTAAGTTAAGCTGTAAAACTAGGAGAAACGAAACAATGACCAGTGCGAAGAATAAAGTTAACGCTTGTTTGGTTGTAACCACTCCGGTTGCTAATGGTCTATTTTTCGTGCGCTCAACAAAACCGTCCACTTTTCTATCGGCAAAGTCGTTGATAACACAACCGGCACTTCGCATAAAAATCACCCCCAAACTAAATATCAGTACAATATGCCAGTCTGGCTGTCCGTTAGCAGCAATCCATACCGCCCATAATGTGGGCCACAATAATAAATAAATGCCAATCGGTTTGTCTAAACGCGTAAGCTGTATATATGCTTTTATCTTCTTCATCAATTTTGCTTTTGTATTATCTATTATATAAAGGACTCGTCGGTAGAAATATTTCGGCAACTGACAAGGGTGATTGATTCAGTTCAAATATCGATCGTCGCCCATACAATTGTTTGCTCTGTAAATTGCCCTCAGACGACAGCTGGCTGGCAAATTTATATATACGGCTGGTATCCGGTATAATTGCCAGCTCAATATTTGTACGACGCATGTCAGGGCGCGCAAATAATGCTTCACCGAGTGGTTGTGTACCCAGCTCTGTCAAAAATAGGTTTTCTTGCGTCAAACTCGTTTTAGGTATGCAAGTATGAGCGTATACCATCGCCTGTTGATTGCATATAAGTAACACTTCTCGAACTAAATATTCAGAGCAGGAAAACACGCTATTGCTAATTTTATTGTGGTCTGTTAGCCAACATTGCCCCAAAACCTGCACGCTAAAATTACAATACATAGATTTTAATTTAGCGGTTAACGAAGCCGGATCTAATAACCAATCCAGTACGATTTCAGGTGCATCAATTTTTGGCTGCCAATTGGCGCTATCACCAACCGGGAAAGTCATCGTCACGAATATCCCCACTATTCTAAAACAACAGAATGATATCATTTTTTTGCCCTTGATCTTACCTGCCACCTCCTATCGCAGCAAATTACTAAAATAAATTCACATTAAGCGGTTAACTATCTCGTATTTATCACTATAATCTAAGGGTCTAGAAATCAATCGATTAGGGCTAAACCTGTAATGCGCATGATAAAATTTAATGCTTTCTCTCTTTTATGTTTATTCGTCAGTAGCATGGCATTTGCCGAAGAAGACGCATTCGCTTATTTTGGCTTTGAACCAGACATTATTACCAACTACATCACAACGAAAAAGAAACCTGGATATGTCCGAATTACCGTTGAATTGATGTTAAATGATGCTTCTTACCTAGAAGTCGTTGAACATCATTCACCATTGTTACGCGATGCGATAGTCGACATACTAGGTAAAGAGCCGGAAGAAAAAATAAAATCGCTCACAGGGCGTGAAGAAGTCAGGAAATTGTGCGCAGAGAAAGTGAAATCTCTGCTGCGCAAAGAAACAGGGCAAGAGTTAATTAGAGACGTTCTGTTTACGAATTATCTATATCATTAAGCCTGTGATTGAGCGGGCCGCTTTTCAATATAGGCCCATAACATTCCGCTAATTAAACCACCTAGATGCGCCCAATTCGCCATTTGCTGACCAAGGATGCCGGAAAAGCCAGCAACTAACCACAATAACATCAAAACAAAAATACCATTTGGGATTTGTAATTGCAGTTTATTTAGTTTGGTCGCTATCCAAGCGTATCCCATTAACCCATAAACCACACCTGAAAGACCAATGAAGGCAGCATTTTCCATCCTATACTGCAGCAAATGCGCAGTCAATGCCGTTACGCACGTTATATTGAATAACCAGTTGGCGCCTTTAATGAGTTCCAATCGGCCGGCCAACCATACCCACCAGAATAAATTGAAGATTAAATGCATCCAATCACCATGCATCAAGGCAGGCGTAAACAATCTATATATTTCTGTAATTTCGAGCTGATTAACCGAAATTGGAAAACCGAGATACTGATAGATCCAAGGGTGAAAGCCAATAAATTGAGCGATAAATACGACCACGATCAGCACACCAATAATACGTGTTAATATTCCAGTTTGCTGCCTAAGCGTAGCGAAAAATCCGCTACTGGTTGTTTGCTGATCAGGGGTGATATCTTCAATCTGACCTAGCTGCCAAGAGGCATCCAAAAATTTTTCATCATGCGGGTTATCGATAAATTCTTGCAGCAAATATTGCGCATGACTCAACTGTTCTTCATACCGGATATATACATGAAAATCTGAATTTTCGGGTTGGATATGATTCTCGATATGATTCAGTTGCAGATAATCAGAAACCGCTTTAGCGGCTCGGATATCTGCAAAACGGGCTAGATGTATCAATTTAATTAATCAGCCTTAGCGAATGGAAAACTTTTACGCCAAGTTTCAAAACCACCATCCATACTATACACATCTTCAAATCCTTGTTGTGCAATGTACTGTGCAGCGCCTTGGCTAGAGACCCCGTGATAACACACGACTATTACGGGCTGATCGAAATCTGCTTGCTGCATAAATTGACTCAAACTACCATTCGTTAAATGAAACGCGCCTTCAATATGACCGGCATTAAATGATTGCTCGTCTCGAATATCGACCACTTTCACATCATCTGTTGCTAATAAATCAGCGACTTTCTGACAGTCAATATGTTTAAATTCAGACATTCGCGCTCCCTACTCTGCGTTAAAAGTGAGGTTAAAGGTAACGGGCACGACATAAGTAATTGAAGGTAAACCAGCTAACTCTTGCAACTTGTTAATGCCTTCAATCAATGAGTAGTCCGCAGCGTTAATTAATACCGGTTGCAATGAGGTAACAAACAGTTGCTTGCCCTGTGTTTTGACAACAGAAACCTGAGTTTTGATTGTTTGCTGCTGACCATGCAAATCCAATTTTGCGTCTAACTCTAGTGTTTTTAATGTCCCCGTTTGTAAGCTTGCTAATAAACCGTCAGGTAATTTAAGCGAAACTACCGCAGTTTGAAATTTGCTGGTTTCAAACAAATATTGCTGCATTCGCTCGTTACGAATTGGAATATTTGTCTCAACCGAAGCCAAATCGATAGAGACAGAGCTGTTACCTTGCGCGTCAATAAAGCCCGATAAGTTTTTGAAGCGATGCGACTCAACTATTTGCGATTTTTTAACCGATAAAAAGTTAAGCTGAGAGGCTGTATTGTCTAATGTCCAAGCTGCTAATAATTGATTGGAACAAGCCAACAAAACGCCTGTTAATAAATATTTTATAAATTTCATTAATCTAAAATCCTTTGAGTTTTATGCGGTATTATAATATCACGCCATGCTAATTTGACATCGCCAATCACAATAAAGTCTGGATTAGCCAACGTTTTTCTTTTGTTATAGCTTAACGCATTAAACTCGCTATCCAAAATATTCCCACCCGCTTCATTTAAGATACAATGACTTGCACCTGTATCCCACTCACCGGTTGGTCCAACTCTTAAATAAAAATCAGCGCACCCTTCAGCTATCAGGCAGCTTTTTAAAGAGCAGCTGCCCAGAGCCACTCTTTCATACTGCTGCACATTGCGAATATACTGATCGACCGTGTTGTTTTTTTGTACCCGCGAAACCGCCAATCGCAAAGAGTGATGATCTTCATGCTGTGTAACTTGAATGCGTTGCACGCCAGATGCATCTTGCTTAAACGAACCATGTCCTTTAACCGCAAAATACCAAATATTTTTAGTCGGCCAATAAATCACCCCTAAGTTAGGTTCGCCGTCGACGATTAATGCTATATTGACTGCAAAATCGCCGCTGCGAGAGACAAACTCTTGTGTGCCATCCATGGGATCTAACAGCCAATATTGATTCCACTTTTTACGTTCTGCATAACTAACAGCACAAGATTCTTCTGATAATATTGGAATATGCGGCGTTAAGTTTCGCAGTTCATCCATTAGGACTTCATTCGCCGCATAGTCGGCAGAGGTGACAGGTGATTCATCTAATTTATGGTAAAGTTCAAATTCACCTTGGTTATAAATGGCCATAATTGCCTCACCAGCCTGATGAGCAATTTTTTTAACATCGGCTAACAGTTCGATGGGGTGCGGTTTCATTATCTCACTTAAAATACTTTCGAGCTAAAAATAACGCTGCAACACTGCGCGCTTCGGTAAAGTCTTCTCGTTCCAGCAACTCATCTATATTATGAACTGACCAAGGCACAATATCCAAGGGTTCTGGCTCATCTCCTTCTAATTTTTCTGGATATAGTGATTTAGCCAACAAAATATGCATGCTAGAGCGAAAATATCCGGGTGCCATGGTTAAACTTTTCAGAGAGCTGATTTCTTTACAACCCATACCAATTTCCTCTTTGAGCTCGCGGTCAGCCGCTTCCTCAGGTGTTTCCCCTTCATCAATTAAACCTTTAGGAAAGCCTAACTGGTAATCATGTGTACCTGCTGCATACTCGCGTACTAAAATAAAGGTTTCATCATCTAGCATGGGTACCATCATGACAGCACCATTACCTTTTCGATTACCTCTTAATCTCTCATATTCTCGCTCTTCGCCATTGCTAAACTTCAGTTGCAATGTTTCTATCCGAAATAAGCGGCTTTGAGCAACAACTTCACTTTGTAAAATTAGAGGTAAGGTTTTCTCGTCGAGTCCTTTTTTCATGTTTTCTGGTATAATTTGCTAACTTTCAGTCAACATATACCATTAATCATGAAGCTGCAATGGCAAGATATAGATACTGTATTATTAGACATGGACGGCACTCTGCTAGACCTGCATTTTGACAATTATTTTTGGATGCAGCATTTACCTAATCGTTATTCCGAACTAAAAGGTCTTAACCCAATTGAAGTGAGCGAGGATCTAAATCGAAGATACCAAGATTTGCAGGGGCAACTAAAATGGTACTGTTTTGATTATTGGGCTGAACAATTAGAGTTAAATATTATGCAACTCAAACACGAAGTGGTGCATTTAATTCAAATCAGACCCGGCGTGATAGAGTTTTTACAAGCTTTAAAAAATGCCCCTTTTAAAGTGATTTTGTTAACCAATTCACACCGTGATGGTATGCAGCTTAAATTTGATAAAACAGGCATTGACCTTTATTTTGACGAGATTGTCAGCAGTCATGATTACGGCTTTAGTAAAGAGCAGCAATTATTTTGGCAGCAAGCTGAACAACAACTCGGTTTCAATAAAACACGCAGTTTATTTATTGATGACAGTTTAGCCGTGCTCGCTGCTGCAAAACAATTTGGTATTAAGCACATACTCGCGATTGATAACCCTGACAGCCAACAACCGAAAAGAGTCATTTCTGACTACAGGGCAATTAGTGACTATCAAGCACTGACAGAATCACTTGCGAAATTTGTAGGTGAATGAGTTCTGAAGGTTTTAAAAACGCTGGTCGCTAAATTTTATTTTAAGTAGTGGACTTTGATCAAATGATAACCAAATTTAGTCTTAACAGGGCCCACTATCTCACCCGCTTTAGCAGAAAATACCGCAGCATCAAATGCTTTGACCATAGTACCCCGCTTAAACTCACCCAAATCGCCCCCCTTTTTGCCAGTCGGACAATTTGAATAACGTTTCGCAAGCATCGCAAAATCCGCCCCTTTTTCCAGCGCTTTTTGAATTTCAGCGATTTTATCTGGGTTGCGTGTCAGTATGTGTTGTGCCGAAGCAAACATCTGTTTTCCTGAACGTTTTTTACCTGCGTAAACGACCATGATTCTTCAACCTTAAACATTAAAAAGCCGGCTAATGTGCCGGCTTATCATTACACTCTGCTTTTTTTAATTCGTATTTACGCAAATGGGTTTTGCAAAATCATAGTTTCGTTTCTATCTGGGCCAGTAGAAACAATATGAATTGGTACTTCTAGAATTTCTTCTAAACGCTTTAAATAATTGCGCGCGGCTTGCGGTAACTTATCGTATTCTGTTACGCCAAAGGTGTTGTCATCCCAGCCTGGCATCGTTTCATAGACTGGTGTTACCTTTTCATAGCCTTCTGCAGCCATAGGCGGTACATTACTGACGTTACCTTCTTTATCTTGATAACCAATACAAATTTTAACTTCTTTTAAACCATCTAGTACGTCAAGCTTAGTGACACAAAAACCGGTAATGGAGTTAATTTGTACAGCACGACGCATTGCGACTGCATCAAACCAACCTGTACGTCGCTTACGTCCAGTTGTTGCACCAAACTCATGACCTTTAACACCTAGATGTTGCCCCACCTCACAATCGAGTTCAGTTGGGAATGGACCTGAACCGACACGTGTCGTGTAGGCTTTAACAATACCTAAAACATAATCTAAATAACAAGGACCAAAACCACAGCCTGTCGCAACACCACCCACTGTGGTATTTGAAGAAGTCACGAAAGGATAAGTACCATGATCGATATCAAGCAAAGTACCTTGTGCACCTTCAAATAAAATCGATTCACCATTTTTACGGGCTTGGTCTAAAACTTCAGTTACATCAACCACCATTGATATCAAAGTGTCACGGTAAGACATTGCTTCGTCTAATACAGTCTGATAATCAACAGCTTCAGCTTTGTAATAATTAACCAACGCAAAATTGTGATATTCCATCACTTCTTTCAGTTTTGTCGCAAACTGCTCTGGACAGAAAAGATCACCCACGCGCAAACCACGGCGGGCCACTTTATCTTCATAAGCCGGACCTATGCCACGGCCTGTTGTGCCAATTTTGTTGTTACCACGAGCCGCTTCACGCGCTTGATCTAGTGCAATGTGGTACGGTAATATCAATGGACATGCTTCACTGATTTTCAGCTGTTTCTCAACCTGAACACCGCGCTGTTTGAGCTCGTTCATTTCTTTAAGCAAAGCTTCTGGTGAAAGCACGACACCATTACCAATAATACAAGTCACGTTATCACGTAAAATACCGGATGGTATTAAGTGCAATACGGTTTTTTCGCCATCAATAATTAAAGTGTGACCTGCATTATGGCCACCTTGATAGCGAACAACATAACTTGCCTTGTCAGTTAATAGGTCAACGACCTTCCCTTTACCTTCGTCACCCCATTGGGTGCCTAGAACAACAACATTTTTACCCATAATTCTGTGTCTTTTAAAAAAAGCAGGGCGCGGATTCTACCAATTTGCGCGCTTAAAATCATTAATAAAAGCAGAATAAATTAGCCTGTTTTGCACTAACTTATGTTCAACCATCAGTTTAACCATAAAATGATAGTACCAACCAATAGCAAGCCCCCTCCGATCACTCTCAATTGATTTTCCGGCGTTGTCGCCATCTGAATAAGATAACGCCTCCATTTATTGGGGAATAAAAAAGGCCCAATCCCTTCAAGAATCAAAAAGAGTGCAATCAGTTTTAACCAGTCAATATCCATAGTTTCATTATTAAATTTCAAGGTGAATTTCAGCTGTCTAATTAAGCTGATAAAAGTGGAAACCAAATCACACTTTAATCTAATCAACACTAAAATTATACAGCAGAGAATTGAAAGTTAAGCAAAATAATCTACATTGAAATGGTGATACACAAGTTCGTTAAACAAAAGCAATATACGGAAAACAAAAATGTCAAAAAAAACAACACTCGCACTGCTTATCTCGGCGATTTTATGTGGATGTTCACTTGAAATCGAAACCGATGAGGAAAACAACAATGAGCCTGATAATCAGGTACAAGACTCAGATAACGATGGCTTTAACGATAATGATGATCGATTTCCGCATGATCCAAACGAATGGGCAGACGCAGATTTAGATGGTGTTGGCGATAATACTGACAACTGTTTGGAAATACCGAACCCAAATCAGTTCGATGAAAATGAGAATTCAGTCGGCGATGCCTGTGATATTTTTGCATTTGATCAATCTGCAATTCCATTTACCTCAGACGAAGATAATTTAGAAGGGATAGTCGCTTGGAACGTCGGCGCACCTGCAATAGAGGATGAAAATACCGGCCATCGTATCCCAGACCCTTATTACCTCGAAAATATCAATGAATATGCATACTATTACCTAGCTTCTCGCGACTACGCACAAATAAACCCCAATAGCCCAGGTGTAATTGCCGCCACAGATGGTGCTATGACAGGATTTCCTCACTTTGCCAATGCAATGCAGACATACGGCTATAGTGAATCTGATATCAGGTTAAGATTTGGATTAATGACATTAGGAGATGATGTTGAAGGTGTGGATTGGCAGTTAAACGGTGATACTGAGACCCGTTATTATACTGGTGGTACTTTTTCTATCGAGTTAGATGAAACAACAATTTTGTCCGGTGATATGCCGCAATTAACATTGGATATAAAATACAATGTTGCGCAAAATCCTTTAGACGATGAGATTTCCGGTATAACCGAGCCAGTTGATTCGCAAAGCATTAATGTGGTTGCGGATGATAATGTAATGCAGATCATGGCTAACGCATTTTTAGCCGATGTAGCACAATCTGATGTCGGTTTAAGACTTGTTTTTGATTCAATTCAACCCGCAGGTCAATCAGAATATGAAGATGTGAACAATGCTCGAGGGGGCGCGTATTTTGAGCCACAAAATGGTCGTTTGGAAATCGTACAAGACTAACCCTGATTAACGAATTGCCTTCAAAGGTGCCTTTAGTTAAAAGATAAAAAAATCCCCTTTCAATTTTATTGAAAGGGGATTTTTATTAATTTGTACTAATAGGCGGTTTGTTGTAGTCGTTTACTTACCAACTTGCCCCATATACTTAAAGAATTCACCGTCTGGTTTCACCAACATTACGTCATTTTTGCTATGGAAGCTTTCTTTATATGCATCTAAGCTACGTAAAAAGGCGTAAAACTCTGGATTTTGGTTATACACATCGGCGTAAATCTTTGCCGCTTGTGCATCCCCTTCACCTTTAACCGATCTTAAATTACGTTCTGCATCGGCAATCATAACAGTAATTTTCGCATCAATATCTGCTTTAATAAATTCGGCTTGCTCTTTACCTTGCGATCTGTGCTCAGCGGCAACGGCATTACGCTCTGCACGCATCCGATCATAAATGAAGCTACTCACCTCTTCTGGTAAGTTAATCTTCTTTACACGCACATCAACCACTTCAATACCTAACTCTCTAGCACTTTCAGCGACCAACAATAAAGCTTTATCCATTAACTCATCACGCTCGCCAGATACAATTTCAGCGATCGTACGTGAACCAATTTCACTTCTTAGGCCATTGCTAAACTTGCGGTCAAGTAACCCTTCTGCATTAGATTTAATGCCACTGGTCTTCAAGTAATAAGTTTCAAAATCCTCAATACGCCATTTAACATATGAATCGACAATTAAATCTTTCTTTTCAGATGTTACAAAACGGTCAGCTTCACCATCTAAAGTTTGAATACGAGCATCTAAAATTCTCACTTTTTCGATCAATGGAATTTTTAAATGTAACCCTGGCTCGTATACCACAGTGGTGTTTTGGCTATCACGTTTTACTTTACCAAACTGGATAACAATCCCCCGCTGGCCTTCATTAATCACGAACAAGGAAGAATAAGCAGCAATAAACACGCCTACGATAAGCGCTACTATTACATTTTTCATTTTAACGCCCTCCTGAGTAACGATTGCTTTCACGAACACTTGAAGACTGATTGCTTCGTGATTGATTCACCGGCGGAGAATACTGCCCAGATTTTGGTGTCTGATCAGCTGTCGAACTGCTTTGATTACTTTTTTGCTGCTCTAATATTTTATCCAAAGGCAGATAAATCATGTTGCCGCTCCCTTCAGAATCCAACAATATTTTTGTGGTATTAGAATATACCTGCTCCATAGTATCTATATACAAACGCTGTCGAGTAACTTCAGGTGCAGCTTCATACTCAGGTAATAACTTTTCAAAGCGCGCAACTTCACCTCTAGCTTCTAAAATAACACGTTGTTTGTAAGCTTTGGCTTCTTCTTCCATACGGCGGACGACACCTCGCGCTTCCGGCTCACGAGCCCTAGCATAAGCTTGTGCTTCCTGGATGTAGCGGTTTTCATCTTCCTGTGCAGCGATAGCATCATCAAATGCAGGTTTCACTTGCTCTGGCGGACGAACAGCCAAGAAGTTCATATCCACTACCTGTAAACCCAAGTTGTATTTATCTATGGTGTTTTCCAGCAATTGCCAAGTGCTTTGGCGCACTTCTTCACGGCCTGTAGTCAACACGTTGTCCATGGTGGTATGACCAACAACATAACGTAATGCGCTGTCTGTAGCCTGACGTAAACTGTAAATTGGTTCGGTCACACTAAATAAAAAATCACGAGGATTTTCAATTCGGTACTGAACTTCCATCTCCACCATAACGACATTTTCGTCTTTCGTTAACATCATTCCACTGGAAGTCAGAGAGGCTACACTTTCAACGTTTACAGGGATCACTTTATCTGCAAACGCCGGTTGCCATTGCAAACCAGGTTCAATAATGCTGTGAAATTGACCAAAACGTAATACAACCCCACGCTCTGCTTCGCGTATCGTTGATAAACCTAAATAACCCCAGACAAACAAAAGTATAACAGCGACCAGTATTAATCCAGAGCTGCTAAATCCACCACCATTTTGTGGGTCCGATGAACCACCGCCACCTTTACCACCAAATGAACGGCGAATTTTCTTCATTGTGTCTTTATAGATTTCGTCTAAATCAGGTGGACCTTGATTCTTGCCACCACGATTTCCCCACGGGTCTTTGTTGTTACTATTACCCGGTTCGTTCCAGGCCATGATGCACTCCAATAATCAATGAATAATAAATTTTTCTAATTGGTTTTGATGTGTTTTATTAAGACGATTCCAGTCTTCACTTTGCATCTTCACATCAACTAGCCAATCACCAATCTCGCTATAAGATTCTTGTTGAATACAATCTAATTGATACAGCACACCACGCCATTGCTGTTCTGCTTGTGGTATCGCTAACTTGTATTCTACCATTTGACGCGCCAGTCTTTCTGATAAAGCGTCAAACAACAGCTCGCAGCCTTCGCCTGTCTGCGCTGACAGCCAAACGCGAATGACATTGCCTTCATCATCCCGGTCAATATGCGGCTTCACATCTTCCAACTGATCAATCTTGTTGTAAACCAAAATCTGCGGCACGTCATCGGCTTCAATTTCTTCTAGCACTTTACTGACGGCGTCAATATTCTCGGCTCGCCTGTCATCTGCAGCGTCAATAACATGTAGCTGCACATCTGCGTCCCGAGTTTCTTGCAGTGTTGCTTTAAATGCAGCAACTAGATCGTGTGGTAGATGTCGGATAAAACCAACCGTGTCGGCCAGTATCGCATCTCCCACTTCATCTAATTTTATTTTTCGCAAAGTTGGATCGAGCGTCGCGAATAATTGATCTGCTGCATACACTTCAGATTCAGTTAATCGGTTAAATAAAGTTGATTTGCCGGCATTTGTATATCCAACCAAAGAGATAGTCGGTGTATCAGAACGTTTGCGTGCTCGCCTTCCCTGATCTCGCTGCTTTTCAACTTTTTCTAGTCGACGTTCAATGTTTTTAATACGTCCGCGAATTAATCTACGGTCCGTTTCCAATTGAGTTTCACCTGGACCGCGCAGTCCGATCCCACCTTTTTGCCTTTCAAGGTGCGTCCAACCTCTGACCAAACGGGTCGAGATATGTTTAAGCTGCGCGAGTTCGACCTGTAAATTACCTTCATGGGTACGCGCTCGCTGCGCAAAAATATCTAAAATTAAAGTCGTTCTGTCCAACACCCGGCATTTCACTAAAGCTTCAACATTTTTTTCCTGCGATGGGCTTAGTGCGTGATTAAATATCACTACATTCGCTTCCAACGCAACAACCGCTTGTTGAATTTCCTCGGCTTTTCCTGAACCGACAAAAAATTTAGGATCCGGTTTAGCACGAGATGCCGTAATAACAGCAAGGGATTCAACCCCTGCTGAGGACGCTAATAATTTCAGCTCATCTAAGTCTTCTTTGGCGACTTCATCGTCTAAATCAACATGAACAAGTATCGCTTGATCGCCTGCTTTATATCTATCAAACAAGCAACAAACCTCGCTCTTTAATATTTTTATTCAACTTCAGTATCGTTACTATAATTCGCTTGTGCATTCGGATTTGTCTGGAAAGGGCGAGCCGGTACAACAGTCGAAATTGCATGTTTGTACACCATTTGACTCACGGTATTTTTTAATAAGATAACAAATTGATCAAATGACTCTACCTGCCCCTGCAGCTTGATGCCATTTACCAGATATATAGATACTGGGATTCGTTCTCTACGTAACGCATTTAAAAACGGGTCTTGTAATGATTGTCCTTTGGCCATCGTCGGCTCCTTATTGTTTTTATTTAAAAAGCATTCTAGTAGTTAAGTTTATAATTAACTAGCGCTAATTTACTTTATCGTTGAAATTGTACGATTTATCAACCCTGATTGTTCACTGTCTAACCAGTTTAACTGCGGCCAGTTTCGTAACCATGTCAATTGTCGCTTTGCCAATTGACGTGTCGCTACTATGCCACGGAATACCATTTCATCATAATCTATAATTTTTTCAAGGTAATCCCACATTTGTCTGTACCCAACACATCTGATAGAGGGTAAATCAGGATGTAGATCACCTCGAGCATGTAATTTTTTTACTTCATCTTCAAATCCATTTGCCAGCATCTGCATAAAGCGTTTTTCGATTCGCCCATGCAAGATACTTCTGTCCTCAGGTGCAATCGCAAACTGAGTCACTTTATAAGGAAATGCCTGCCCTTTATCTTGCGTTAACTCTGTCATGGTTTTACCGCTAATGCGATAAACTTCCAATGCACGGTTAATACGTTGTGGATCATTTGGGTGTATGCGCTGCGCGGCAACTGGATCGACTTCTGCCAACATTGCATGCATTTTTTCCCATCCGATTGATTGCGCTTCTATCGCCAATTGAGCGCGGACTTCTTCATCTGCGGCTGGCAATTCCGAAAGCCCATCTAATAAAGCTCTAAAGTACATCATAGTGCCGCCCACTAATATAGGCATTCTATTTCTCTGATGAATCTCGGCTATTAACCGCAACGCATCTTTGCGAAAATCCGCTGCTGAATACACATTTGCAGGATCGACAAAATCTATCAAATGGTGCTTTACCTGCGCCATTTCTTCAGCACTGGGTTTTGCCGTTCCAATATCCATCTGTTGATACACCAGCGCTGAATCAACACTGATGACTTCGCACTCTAGATGTTTGGCAAGCTCTAAAGTCAAGGCTGTCTTGCCAGATGCAGTTGGCCCCATTATAAAAATGGCTTCAGACTCATAGCCCTGCATGATATGACCCGCCGATGTCTGCTAAATTTATTTTTTTTGCATTTAATTTTAAAAATTGGTGCATTTTGTTTGTTGCATCAGTTTTATATGATTGCAACCATAATTGAATCTTCTGGTCTTTGTTTTTGTCTTGTTCAACGATAGCACAAGCCAAGGTTTTAATGACCGCTGTTTGCGACACATCTGCAATCTCAGACAAGCCGTCTAACCATGTTGAAATACAGCAACTTAAATCAATATCTTTCAGTATAGAAGGGATTTTTTGGACTACAAGTGTATCTTGTGACGCAGTTATAAAAGAAAAACCTAATTGATTCATTAATTGCATACTCGCTTCAAATGCGCTTCGCTGTTTATCATTTATTTTGAACGAAGTCGGCAACAACAAGGGTTGATTGACCACACCTTGTGCAACCTGTTGTGTTAATTTATGCTGGATTGCCTTCACCAACAAACTGTGACTGGCAATCACAAAAACGTCATCCTGATAGTAAAATAGTAACCACTTCCCCTGCACTGAAGTCAATAATTGCCACTCTTGAAAATTATCTTCGACCAATCGTGCTCGGTTATTTTCTGAACTTTCACTCGGCTTATGACCGGTGTGCACTTCACTGTTAGCCGAACCTAATAACTCACGATACTGTGCAACTTGCTGGCGGCTATCAACGGCTTGTTGTTTATTAAACGCTTGCTGTAAGCCCGATGTTTTCACTTGCCCCGGAAACAATGAGCGCCCCGCACCGATTAATTCGCTCGCGATATCCCGAACGCCTCCACTTCGCTGC
The DNA here is from genome assembly GCF_007289895.1 of Catenovulum sediminis. Lineage (GTDB taxonomy): Bacteria > Pseudomonadota > Gammaproteobacteria > Enterobacterales > Alteromonadaceae > Catenovulum > Catenovulum sediminis. The sequence goes on from NZ_CP041660.1 coordinate 1,014,572, forward strand.
TCGCGCGGTTCAGAATAGCGACTGAATTCACTGCTATTTGCGGGTGAGTTCATCGCTGATGTCGAACTGGAGGTTGCGACGTCCAGAGGTTTAGCATCATTGACCCACGAAGCTTGTAAGCTTTGTTGTAATGCTTTATGAAGTGCCTGATAAACAAAATCATGGACAATGCGCGCTTGATGAAAACGAACTTCATGTTTAGCCGGATGGACATTTACATCAACTTGTTTTGGATCTATTTCTATAAATAAAACATACGCGGCGTACATTTCACTGGGTATGTTGTCTTCATATACTTGTCGAATAGCGTGATTAATCAATTTATCACGCATCATTCGCCCATTTACATAACAATACTGCAAATCATTTTGGTTGCGCGCTGCTTGAGGTAAACCTAACCAACCTGTGATCTTGATATTGTCATAATCAGCATTCACCATTATCGAAGATTCAATAAATTGGCGCCCACAAATGGCTTGAATGCGAGTGTTTTTATGATTGTCAGTTTTAACCGCAGGATAATTGCGCTGCAAAGCACCATTGTGACTGAGCTTAATTTGCACGTCAAAGCGACTCAGGGCAATGCGCCGCACCACTTCGTCTATATGATTGTATTCGGTTTTGTCGGTTCGCAAAAAGCGTCTTCTGGCTGGGGTGTTAAAAAACAAATCAGCAACTTCCACGCATGTCCCGGTTGGATGGGCTGCCGGTTGTATCTCTACCTGCATGTCTCGCCCTTCAGCACGAGCAGACCAAGCTTCATTTTGTTGTGCGGTTTTAGAAGTCAGCGTTAAACGAGAAACAGAACTAATGCTGGCCAAAGCCTCGCCTCTAAACCCCAAACTAATAATTTGTTCTAAATCTGCTAAACAAGCAACTTTTGAGGTTGCGTGTCGGCTAAGTGCAAGCATTAACTCATTTTTTGCAATACCGGAGCCGTTATCTCTGATGCGAATAAGTTGACTGCCGCCTCTTTCTATCTCTATTTCAATTTTACTCGCGCCTGCATCTAAGCTATTTTCCAACAACTCTTTAACAACAGAAGCTGGCCGCTCAACCACTTCTCCGGCAGCAATTTGGTTGGCTAATTGTGGCGACAATATTTGAATTGGCATACAGGGGCTAATTACGTTCCCTATGATTGAGGAATTTTAAGGGTCTGACCTATGTGCAGCACATCGGATTTTAATCGATTAATATCTTTAATAGCTGAAACGGTTGTAGCATAACGCTTCGCGATTACAGATAAAGATTCGCCTTTGCTGACAATATGGTCTTTATTGCGATGCATTTTAGCATACAGAGTGCCCTCTGGTGGATACTTACGGTAATGATTTTTAATTGCTTTGGCAATCGCACTGGCTAGTTTTTGTTGATGTTCGCGCTGACTAAGCTTAACTTCTTCTGTCGGATTAGAAATAAATCCTGTCTCGATTAACAGTGACGGAATATCGGGTGATTTCAACACCCCTAAACTGGCTGTCTGTGGCGTACGCTTGTGCATTTTTGTCACCGCGCCCAGTTGTTTCACCATCTCTTGACTGAGTGCATAACTGGTCGACATTGAGTGGTCCATCGACATATCGAGTAATGCTTTAGCGAGATACTTTTCGTTTTGTGTATCTTTGATAATTTTACCCGCCCCACCTAATAACTCAGAGTGTTGCTCTCGCTGCTCGATCCAGCGTCCTATTTCCGTATTCGCACGGCGTAATGATAACATCCAGACGGAGCCTCCTCTTGGTTGTGGGCTGGTAAACGCATCTGCATGAATCGATATCAACAAGTCTGCTTTTTTCTGACGCGCAATGACAGAACGTTTATTGACATCGACATAATAGTCACCTGTGCGGATCATAACGGCTGACAAGCCCGGCTCTGAGTTAATTAATCGCTCTAGTTTACGGGCAATTTGATAAGTCACTTTCTTTTCATACAAACCACTGGGCCCAATCGAACCTGGGTCTTCACCGCCATGTCCTGCGTCTATCGCAACAACAATATCGCGTCGTCCGCCAACATCAACTTGCTTTTTGGTATCATGCTGTTTTTTCTGGCTGGTGTCGGTTAAATCCACCACCAAACGATCACCATAATTACCAATTGGCGCGAGCGAGAAAATACCAGCCTGCAGGCTTTTATTTAAATCAAGCACAATCCGCTGTGAGTTTTTATATTCAGGTCGACTGTAACGAACCCGCTTAATTAAATCACCTTTAACCTGTGTTTTTTCCAACTCAAAAGCTTTCTTCGTCTCTCTTAAATCAATCACCAGACGATGTGGGTTTTTCAAAAAGAAATAGCTATATTGTGGTTTATCTTTCAGGTCAAACACCACTCGGGTACTATCGGGTGAGGGCCAAATACGTACACCTTCAATCTGGTTTGCAGCAAAAGTCGACACGCTGGCAAGCAGCATGCAATAGCAAAAAAATTTGGCAGTGTTTAATAAATGGCTCAACAACTTCATATTAGTTTTTCAACAACCCGAGTTCCTAATGCAGTTTTTGCTTCAATTTTAAGCGAACGCTGTTCAGCTTTATGATACATATTAACCATTAGATCGGCTTGTGCCAACCATCCAGCACCTTTTTCAGGCCATTCGATAATCACGATATTATTCTCAGAAAAATATTCTTCTATTCCGATAAAGTCTAGTTCTTGCGGATCAGCCAAACGATATAAGTCAAAATGATATACATTGAGATTATGCAACTCATAAGGCTCTACTAATGTGTAGGTTGGCGACTTCACATTGCCAGAAAACCCTAACCCCTGAATCAAACCTCGGCTGAAGGTTGTTTTGCCGGCACCCAAATCACCTTCAAGATAGATCACCAGCGGCGCTTCAACGGCAGTTGATAATTTGCGACCAAATTGGACCGTTTTTTCAGCATCCGTTAACTCTATTTCATACTGCATGTTTTAGCTCTCGATTGCTTGGTTAACACACTGACGAACAAAAGACATTAAGTCACTCGCTATCATGCCCCTCTCGCCTTGTTTCGCGGCTTCATCTCCGGCTTGCGCATGTACAACAACCGCCAACTCAGCAGCCAATGTCGGCGCAAAACCCTGCGCGATAAAAGCACCGCATATTCCAGCCAGCAAATCTCCCATTCCGCCGCTCGCCATCCCCGGGTTGCCGGCTTGACAGACAGAGGTGTCTTGCGAGGAAGCAATTAAGCTACCATGTCCTTTTAAAATGCAGACACCACCATAACGCGCCTGAATTTGCTGCGCGGCGGCGTACCTATCGTGTTGTATATGTGAACTGCTCTGCTGTAATAATACACCCGCTTCACCTGGATGAGGTGTTAAAATCCAATTATTCTTTTTAACCGCGTGTTCGGCCAGCCAATGTAAGGCATCAGCATCGACAACTTTATTTTGTTCTAACTCACAAGCAATTTGCATCAACCCATTTGCCCAGCCACTGCGGCCCAACCCCGGTCCGATTACAATCGCGTCAGCTTGCTGCATCAATGTTTTAGCTTCAGTTGTAATACCATTAACCCCATAAACCATCAGTTCAGGGCGACCTTGACTGACCTGAACGACATTGTCCGGATGCGTTATCACACTGACAGTTCCGGCCCCTGCGCGTAAAGCGCCTTCTGCCGCAATCCGAATGGCTCCCGACATACCGCGATCGCCGCCAATACACAATAAACGACCAAATTGCCCCTTATGGCTATTGCGTGCTCGCGGCTTAAAATAAAATTTTTGCTCGGATAATTGTAACAAACGAAAATAAGCTTGATTAGCCTTTTCCACATGCTGTGCGACATCGAGCGGCGCAAAATGAATTTCACCACAATAATCGCCCGCATCAGCGGTAAATAAACCAGACTTTAAAGCAATAAAAGTCACCGTATGCGTCGCTTTGATCGCATTGCCCATCACATCGCCAGTATGCGCATTCAGGCCACTTGGTACATCCGCACTAATAACCAATCGACCTGCTTGATTAACCGCATCAAATATCACACTCCACTCTGGCTTTACAATTTTGTTTAAGCCAATGCCAAAAACGGCATCGACGATCACAGAGAAAGATGAAAAATCGCAACTTTCAACATTTTTAAAGTGAATACTGTCCGGTAATTGAGCCAATGCTTGCTGCGCTTCGCCACTCCAACTTTGACAGCCAGGCATAGTGGCAAGCTCTACATGCCATCCAGCAGTATGTGCCAGCCGAGCGACGACAAAACCGTCACCTGCATTATTGCCTTTCCCCAGCAAGATACAGAGTGTTTTTTCTTTGAAAAAACAATTTTCAATAAGCTCAAAAATAGCTTCGCCTGCCTTTTGCATTAATTCAAACAAGCTTAAGCCTTGCTGCTGAGCGGCCCATTTTTCACTATTTTTTACCTGTTCTGGCGTATATAAATTACGAGGTAAATGTCGATTACTGGATAACTTCATGCACAACCATTATATCTGACGAAAACTGAGTATATAATACGTTAAATAAATACGCTGCACACCCCAATTTAAAACACGCCAAAAGTGATCTTTTATGTCTTTAACGATTAAACAACTGCAAGAGCTGGCCAAGCAAATTAAAAAATGGGGAAAAGAATTGGGTTTTCAACAAGTCGGCATCTCTGATTTAGACCTCAGTAAACATGAAGCTGAATTGCAAAATTGGTTGGACCAAAATTATCACGGCGAAATGTCGTACATGAGTAAATATGGCATGATGCGAGCCCGCCCTGCAGAACTTCATCCGGGTTCAGTACGTTCTATTTGTGTGCGCTTAGATTATTTACCGCAAGATGCCGAGTTTGCAGCGACCTTAAAAAAATCAGAAAAAGCTTATATCAGTCGGTATGCAGTTGGGCGAGATTATCACAAGGTGGTCCGTAATAAACTCAAACAACTGGGACAAAAAATAGAAGCGGAAACTGAGCTCAACACGGGTTTTAGACCTTTTGTCGATTCTGCACCGATTCTGGAACGTCCTCTTGCAGAAAAAGCAGGGTTAGGTTGGGTTGGCAAACATACGTTAGTATTGCATCGAGAAGCAGGTAGTTGGTTCTTTCTGGGAGAACTGTTAATAAATCTACCTCTGCCAGTTGATCAACCCGTTGAGCAACAATGTGGTACTTGTGTCGCTTGTTTAACCATTTGTCCTACTCAAGCAATTGTTGAACCTTATCAAGTAGATGCTCGCAAATGTATTTCTTACCTGACTATTGAACTTAAAGATTCAATTCCAGTGGAATATCGTAAATTAATTGGGAATCGTGTTTACGGCTGCGATGATTGCCAATTAGTTTGCCCTTGGAATCGTTTCGCTCAGCTCAGTCAAGAAAAAGATTTTAAAGCACGACACGGTTTATTAGGTGAGGACTTATTAACGCTCTGGCAATGGGATGAAAAAACTTTTTTAGACAAAACGGCTGGTTCACCGATTAGAAGAATAGGTTATCCATATTGGTTAAGAAATTTAGCGGTTGGCTTGGGTAATGCGGATTACAACCCCAATATAATAACGGAACTAGAAAAACGTATAGGACAAGTTTCAGGTATGTTGGATGAACATATTCAGTGGGCCGTTTTAGAACAGCAAAATAAACAAGACGCTCAGTTTAATCTGGATAAAAAAACTCAGCGCCTCGTTAGAATAATAGAAAAAGGGTTACCAAGAGACGCTTAAGATCTAAGCGACTTCTCCCCACGAGATAAGCCGGTTACCCCAGTACGAGAAACTTCTAAAATTTCAGCTTCTGTGCGGGTTGCTTCAATATAGGCGTCTAATTTAGAGGTTGTCCCGACCAACTGAATCACGTAAGTTGTAGGGGTAACATCCACAATTTGTGCCCTGAAAATATCACTCAAGCGTTTCATTTCACCTCGCGCTTCATTGTTCTCGGCTTTGACTTTAACCAACATCAATTCACGCTCAATATGCTCACCTTCAGTAATATCTTGAACTTTGAGTACATCAACCAACTTATTCACTTGTTTGGTAATCTGTTCAATCACTCGGTTATCACCAGCGGTAATCACTGTTAATCGAGACAAGGTTTCATCATCGGTTGGTGCCACAGTTAAACTCTCGATGTTATAACCACGCTGCGAAAATAACCCGACTATACGTGATAATGCCCCCGGCTCATTTTCTAATAATACGGATAAAATTCTTCGCATTATGTACGCTCCGTTTTACTCAATAACATTTCGTCCATCGCACCATACTTAATCTGCATTGGATAAACGTGCTCATTTTGATCAACCAAGATATCCATAAAGACGAGTTTATCTTTCATGGCAAAGCATTTTTCCATTGCAGCGTCTAAATCCGCCGGATCAGACACGCGTATTCCGACATGACCATAGGCTTCAGCCAATTTCACAAAGTCAGGTAACGACTCCATGTAAGAGTGACTGTGACGACCTTCATAAATCAAATCCTGCCACTGTCTAACCATACCTAATGCCTGATTATTCAGTGAAATAATTTTAACCGGAATACCATATTGCAGACAGGTTGATAGTTCCTGGATATTCATTTGTATACTACCATCGCCGGTAATACAAACGGACACACTATCAGGTAGTGCGACTTTAACCCCCATGGCTGCCGGCAATCCAAACCCCATGGTGCCTAAACCACCTGAGTTGATCCAGCGACGTGATTTAGCAAATGGATAATACAAAGCGGCAAACATCTGGTGTTGGCCTACGTCAGAAGAGACATAAGCATCACCATTAGTTACTTTATATAAAGATTCCACAACCTGTTGTGGCTTAATGACTTTGTCTGATTTTTGATAAGTCAAACACTGAGTGCTGCGCCAAGTTTCAATTTCACTCCACCAAGTGGCAAGTGCCTGTCTGTCATTTTGCTCACCTGTGTTATCTAACATTTCTACCATATCAGATAAAACCTGTTCGACAGAGCCAACAATGGGCACATGCGCTGAAACCGTTTTTGAAATTGAGGTTGGATCAATATCGACATGCAAAATAGTCGCATGCGGACAAAATTTCTGCACGTTATTGGTCACACGATCGTCAAAGCGTGCACCTAAAGCAAAAATAACATCAGAATTATGCATTGTTTTATTTGCTTCAACCGTACCATGCATACCTAGCATACCTAAGCATTGTCTATGTGTACCGGGAAAAGCGCCTAACCCCATTAGCGTATTGGTTACTGGCAAGTTTAAACGCTCCGCAAATGCGGTGATCAGCTCACTACAATTTGCAGCAACCGCACCGCCCCCTATATAGAGGACAGGTTTTTTAGCGGCTAATAAAGTCTGAAGTGCTTTTTTAATTTGCCCTTTGTGTCCTTTCAGATTTGGATTGTACGAGCGCATTTGCACGGACTCTGGAAACACATAAGGATGTTTTTCTTTCGGGTTCACAATATCTTTGGGCAGATCAACAACAACTGGACCGGGTCGTCCAGTTGCTGCTATGTGATAAGCTTTTGCAATTGTCGCAGGAATATCTTCTGCTTTTTTAACCAAAAAGCTATGCTTTACGACCGGTCGCGAACACCCCACCATGTCACATTCCTGAAATGCATCTTCGCCGATGACACTTGTCGGGACCTGACCTGACAAGATAACCATAGGAATAGAATCCATATAGGCAGTTGCGATACCTGTTATGGTATTTGTTGCACCCGGACCCGATGTAACCAATACGGTTCCCACTTTACCGGTTGCCCGCGCATAACCATCTGCCATATGCGCTGCTGCTTGTTCATGTCTAACAAGCAAATGTTCGATATCATTTGCTTCAAATAATGCATCATAAATATCCAGAACAGCACCACCCGGATATCCAAATATATGTTTCACACCCACCTGGGTAAGTGCCCGCACGACCATTTCGGCACCAGACATCATTTCCACGATAGATTTCCCCTCAAGATATAAATTGTTGGCAAGGATACCAATTTAAAAGCATATAAAAAACGTTAAATTACGAAAAAATCGTTTAACTTTTTTGTCTACATGATTATACACGCTGTTGTTTGCGATTTTTGGCAAGGCTCATTAACACTTTGCGCTGTGCATCTGAATATGAACGCCACTGAACAATTTCATCAACATGTCTGCCACATCCGATGCAAATGTCCTTTTCATCTAAACAACAATTACGAATGCAAGGCGTCTCAATTTGAGTGTTACTGGTTGATTGCAGTTTCATTTACTGACCACATGTCATTTTTTCTTAATACAAATCGGATAAGCTGGCTGCTTACTGCATCAAGTGTCATTTTTTGACATTTGCCCTAGCTAAGTAGATCAATTAAGTGCCATGTTGAAAACGACTCAAGATAAAGTAAGTATACAGCATATTCTCGACAATAAGAGTGTCGAAACAGTATTGCAGCCTATTTATAACTTAACAACGAATCGGGTCTTAGGGTTCGAGGCGCTCAGTCGCGGTCCCAAAGGCACTCAGCTAGAGTCACCCTTAAACTTGTTTAACGCTGCACATCAGCATCAATGCCATGCACAACTGGAAACCATTTGTATTGAAAAAGCGATAGAGTGTTTTGCGCGGCAAAACCTAGTCGGAAAATTATTCTTAAACATCACGCCCAACTATTTGGCCACCCGATGCGCTAACTCAGCATGGCTGCAAGACCTGTTGCATCGTTTTGGTTTAAATGGAAATCGTATTGTCATTGAAATCACAGAAGAAAACCCTGCGGATAATATTGAAGATTTAACCAATGTGATAAATGAGCTCAGAACGCTGGGTTTTCAGTTTGCTATTGATGATTTGGGCGCCGGTTATTCTGGTTTAATTCAGTGGTCTAAAATTAGACCAAGCTTGATCAAAATTGATCGCTATTTTGTCCAAGATTGTGATCAAGATTTGATGAAAAGAGAATTTTTAAGCGCCTTACTAAACTTGGCAAACAATACCAATGCAATGACCATTGTAGAAGGCGTTGAGACAGAAGCTGAGCTGGCAAGTGTTCGTGAACTTGGGATAAACTTTGCGCAAGGTTTTTTACTTGCCAAACCGGCAACAAAAGCCGATACCCGAGTCCCGCCAGTGTTGCAAACTCAAAATGACGTCAATACCAATGCCAATAAACTCAGTACAGATTCTGTCGCTCATCTACTAAGGCCGGTAAAAGGTGAAAGTTGGCAAGCCATTACTTTAGATATACTAGAGCGTTTTAAAAATGACAAAAGTCTACATACCATTCCTATTTTAGACGAACAACATGTGGTCGGTATTGTCATGCGAGAAGAGCTCATGGAACACTTTTCAAAACCCCTAAGCCATGCTCTGTATGATAAAAAACCAATCTCGCTATTGATGCGCACCGATTTTATTTCAGTAGAATCGAAAATCTCATTGGAAGAATTGAGCCGCATGTTAACCGATGAAACTCGCTTGGAAGCGCGCACTCCTTTTGTCATAACCGAAAACGGAACCTACAAAGGAATGGGTTCGGTTCGCAGCTTGCTAAAGAAAATCACCGATGCACAACTTGAGCGCGCTAAATATTCAAATCCATTGACTCTATTGCCCGGTAATGTACCGATCGATAAAGAACTTGATTCATTATTAGCACGTAAACAGAACTTCCACTTTGCCTATATCGATCTAAATCACTTCAAGCCGTTTAATGACCAGTATGGTTACGCTAAAGGTGATCAGGTTATTGTATTGCTCGCACAGCTGATTAAAAAGATATGCAACACAGAGCATTGTTTTATTGGTCATATTGGCGGAGATGACTTTGTTGTTATTTTTTACCGCCGAGAAGATCTGACAATGTTGAATGAGTTAGTTCGTGAGTTTGATCAAAAGGTCAAAGCATTTTTTAGCCAGGAGCATATTTTCCTAGGGGGTTACGCAGGTTATACGCGCAGCGGTGAACAAACCTTTTTCCAGTTACTGAGCCTATCTATCGGTTTAGTTTCACCCGATGTCAACCTGTGTACGTCACATCATCATATTGCTGAATTGGCGGTCGATGCCAAACAACAAGCGAAAAGGTCACAAGGCAGCGCGATATTTCACTGTAACCGCAAATTTCCAACCAGTTTACAAGCTAATTCGCCAACGCGCCCTCAATACGATATGTTTGAAAAACCAGAGCCCGCATTGCAGCCGTCCAACCATGAGGAGGCCAACCCGCCTTTTCTTTCAACGCGTGCAAAAACGCAGTTGGCTCACTAAATTCACGCCACATGCAAGGTAAAAAGACGCCGTTTAATTGACCATATTGAATCATTAAACCATCTCTGCCGGGAATGAGCTGCTCAATTAATTCAGCTTCACTGTTGGCAACCATTTGCAAGGGTTTAGACATGACTGACACGGTCGTATTGAGTTTTGCAAATTCTTCTGATCGAATTGGATCAAACCTTGGGTCATGAAAAGCCGCTTCATGTGCATACCAAGAAATATTATTGTCCAGACGTCCGTTTGGCACCGTTGTACCCACACAACCGCGCAAGCCACCATGATCACTGAGAGAAACAAAACAAGCTAATGAATCGGCTAATGCTGGGTGAGTCGGAATTAAATGCTCGGGCAAACGATCGCCTTGGTTATGAAAAGCATAACTCAATGAATTCCTGACAATTTCAATAACATGTTTAGTCACATCCGGCTGCTCAATTGACGAAACAGTAAGCATACGCAAACCCCTTAAGGATACCTTTCAGATAATTTAAGTATATACCTAAAATATCTGCTGTTGCACACTTTACAGCGTTTCGTATATTAGGTGTGGTCGTAAAGAGCTATCAAGCTGCGATAATAAATAACATCAGCGATAGAAGCTGATAATTTATCAATACGAAATAGCCCAAGTTACTGCAACCTAGGCTATATAACGGCGAGGAAATAAAGTTTAAAAGAATTAGAGTTTAATCATCATCTGGGTCAATTGAATCCCCCAAATCATCATTTAATCCCATATCATCGTCGTCATCGACATCAGTAACAGCCTGTTTTTTGTTACCATACAAGCTGCCTAACTTAGGCCGATTTAAACGAGACTGATATTTTAGCCAAGCTCTTTCTGTTGCATTTTCTGGTTTAGCATCACCCCGCATTATCGCTAAGATCCTCTCATCTTCATCATCTGAAGGTTGGATCTCACCTTTATACAAGGCATTGAACAAGTGACCATAAGTTGCCAGCGCATCCGCTTCTGAGATTGAAAAATCACCAGAACGCCTAAAACCGTACGGATAATTTTTCGGATCATCATAAATCCTTGATAACAATTGCTGCTTCGTTTTTGCCATGTAGGACCTCTCCACTTAGAAAAGTATTCAGGCATTCAAACAATTGAATGCGGGATGACTTTTAGCGATAAAATGAGACTATGTCAAAGCATAATGTATGAAATTTATATTTAATTTTCACAACTGATTATGCGCTACTCAAAATTATTGCTAAAAGCTAAAATCCAGCATAGTTTGTCTCGTTCAATCCCGCCATTTTTTTTTAAAATTCTTCCCAATCTTCATCTTCGTCAAATGATATCGCCGAGGATGCTGACAGGTTACTTGACTTCACTCGGGGCTTTGCGGCTAGCGTCGTTTTTACAGTCTGTTGTTCGGGTTCATTAACGTGACGCTCGGCCGTCAATGCTTGATTGTGGTTGTTGTCGACGGTAAAAAATGCCAGTAAACGTCGCATTGTGCCAGCCTGCTCGGCCATCGACTCACCGGCTGCAGACGCCTGTTCAACCAATGCCGCATTTTGCTGTGTCATTTCATCCATTTGCGTAATCGCTTTATTCACCTGCTCAATACCGGAGCTTTGTTCATTAGAAGCGACAGAAATATCGGCGATCATACGACTGACTTTATCAACAGCGCTTACAATCTCATTTAATGTCATGCCTGATTCGTTTACTAAAGCAGAACCATCTTCAACCTTGGCAACGCTATCTCTAATTAAATTTTTAATCTCTTTGGCGGCTTCTGCACTGCGCTGCGCCAAGTTTCGAACCTCACCCGCGACCACCGCAAAACCTCGACCTTGTTCACCCGCTCTTGCCGCTTCTACTGCGGCATTTAATGCCAACAGATTCGTTTGAAATGCAATCTCATCTATCACTCCAATAATATCTGCTATTTTTTTACTGGAATTGTTAATTTCAGCCATACTGGATACGGCTCTTTTAACAACAGCCCCCCCTTCAGCGGCTTTATTTCGCGCCTGACCTGCGAGCTCATCAGCTAAAGCTGCATTTTCAGCGGTGTGCTTCACTGTACTGGTCATTTCTTCCATACTGGCTGCAGTTTCTTCTAATGAAGATGCTTGCTCTTCTGTACGCTGACTTAAATCTGCATTACCTTGTGCAATTTCATCCGCCCCTGCTGCAACTGTGTCTGCTGACTGGCTAATACGTGTTATCATTTCAGTCAGTTTATCGACCGTAGTGTTTGCGTCATCTCTTAATTTGGCAAACGTACCTTCGTAGTCTCCGTTAATACGTTTTGTCAAATTACCATGAGCCATCGCATCTAACACTTCAACCGTACTGTTAATCACAGCGTCACACGAATCTACTAAGCTGTTTAGGCCTAACGCCAAATTTTTAAAGAAGCCTTCTTTGTTTTCTGTTTTTAAGCGTATCGACAAATCACCGTGCGATGCAGATTCAACCAAATAGGCAACTTCTTTTTCAACATTAACTTCAACTGTTCTATCAGCCCACTCAACAACCGTCCCGATACGCTCATTCTCGTCATCAAGAATTGGATTAGCAACTAAACTAAATACTCTGGGGCCAACTTCAATTTCGGTTGCATATGTCGATGTTAGATTTTTAATAATATTTTGCTGGTGTGCCGGGTTTTTATGGAAAACATCGATGTTTTGCCCTAACAAATTATCAGCATTGAAGTTTGGTAAAGCCTGTCGAATATCTGCTTGTGCATTTTTCAACATTTTTTCGAGTGATTCATTCATGTAAACAATCACATTATCGCCATTGGCAATCATGGTATTGGTTGTCACATTGTCCAGGGCTTGCCGCACTCTGCGATTTTCTCGCAATGTTTCTAGTTCTATTGCTTGTTGTTTGAGTTTTTCCGTCACATCATACCATTCAACAACCGTTCCCAAACGCTCTCCCATGTTAGAAATCCAAGGCGTAGCAATTAACTCAAAAGTTAAATCCCCCAATTTAATACTGGTAAAATATGGCTCTTGCATATCAGATAAAACGCGACGCTGGTGTGCAGGATGTTTATGAAAGTCATCTACACAAGTCCCCACTAATTTATCTGCGTTGAAATTAGGCAAAATTTGCTTAATTTCACGTTCCCGGTTTTTTAGCATTTGGTAGTTTTGTTCATTTAAATAAACGATATTTAAATCGTTGTCCGCAATCATCACATTGGCTTGGCAAACTTGTAGTGCATTGGCCAGATTTGCATTTTTCTGATTCAGCACTTCGGCTAACTTTTGCTCAGTAATGTCAGTTGCAAACTTAACCACTTTGTATGGATTACCGTGAATATCTAAAATGGGGTTATATGAGGCTTGGATCCAAACATCCCGCCCATTTTTTCCGACACGCTGGAATTCCCCCGAGACAAACTCACCTTGCCTTAATTTAAACCAAAACTGCTCATATGCTTTAGATTGTTTGACTTTTTCAGACACAAAGATGGAATGATGTTGCCCCTGAACTTCACGTAGACTGTAACCTAATGTCGCCAAAAAGTTTTCGTTCGCATCAATGATGGTGCCGTCTAAGTTGAAAGAGATAACGGCTTGGGAACGATTTATCGCTTCGATCTGGCCGGCCAAATCGGCACTTTTCTTTTTCTGACTGGTAATATCGGTCGCGAATTTAACGATTTTTATAATCTCGCCATGTTCATCAAATACAGGGTTATAGGTTGCTTGAATCCAGACTTCGCGGCCACCTTTGGCAATTCGTGGAAACTCATCAGCAACAAAATTACCGCTATTTAATTTTCGCCAGAATGCACTATACTCGACGCTTTTCGCGTAATCCGGCTCAACAAATATTGAATGATGCTGCCCTTTTATTTCATCAAGTGAATAGCCCATTGCCCGCAAAAAGTTATTGTTTGCATGCACTATCGTGCCATCTAGAGCAAACTCAATCACCGCCTGTGATTTATCCAGCGCGCGCATCTTACTTTCTAAGTCCGCTAACTTACGTTTTAGTTCAAGCGTTTGTTCATCATCACCCTTGTTAAACAATCGAGAAAACATACTATCTCCTATTTCCAGTAACCATTACTGGATTGTCAATAAAGCGTCTGGCTCTAACAATATCAAAGCCCCTTTTTCGCTTCGCCCCAAACCTTTGACAAATGCAGCGTTTACATTGCACGCCAATTCAGGCGCGGGCTGTATATCCTGAGCTTTTAAAGCATGAACATCGGCGACCGCGTCCACGACAATTCCACTGATTTTTGCACTGTCTTTTACAGTGTAAAACTTCAAGACTATAACGACTGTCATTGCATTGTAGGGCCGTTCCTCTATGCTTAAGCGTGCGCGTAAATCCATAACAGGAACGATGGTGCCACGTAAATTCATTACACCTTTGATATACTTTGGCGAATTGGGAATAACCGTTGCACCTTCCCAGCATCGAATTTCTTGTACTCTCAGTATGTCTACCGCATATTCTTCATCATTGATGAAAAAAGATAGATATTGATTTAAGTCTTCGCTGGCCGATTCATTTAACTGCTCAAGCTTTTTATTTATCTCTTCTATCATAGTGACTCGCATGATGTACTGTGTTCAGCTATGGTGATATTTCCTGTACCAAGGTTTTTGATACCAGCTACTTTGACCAAACCAACAACATCAATGATCAGCGATACTGTGCCGTCGCCTAAAATAGTCGCCCCTGAAATACCCTCTACTTTACAATAATTGGCTTCTAGGCTTTTTATTACAACTTGCTGTTGTGCCAATAAATCATCTACAAAGATGCCCGCTTTACCACTGTCTACCTCAACGACGACTAACAGCCCTTCGTTCAGTGAATGGCTATCTGACTGGTGCGCGAAAACCTCTGCCAATCTTACGATAGGTACATATTCACCGCGCAAATCCAAGACATCCAATTGCCCACCGATATTACTAACCTGCGTAGGATTAATTTGTAACGATTCAATAATGTTTACTAATGGGATAATATAAATATGTTGTCCAACACGCACCAATTGGCCATCTAAAATAGCCAGGGTTAACGGCAGACGAACTTTGAACTTAGTGCCTTGGTTCGGCGTTGATTCAACATCCACAGCGCCATTTAACGCTTGAATATTACTTTTCACAACATCCATGCCAACACCTCGACCGGATAAATCTGAAACAGTTTCGGCTGTTGAGAATCCAGGTTCAAAAATCAATAAATTGATTTGCTCGTCAGTCAGCTCATCAGTTGCATTAATCAGTCCATTGGTAATTGCTTTTTGACGAATTTTCTCGGTTGACAATCCTCGACCATCATCGATTATTTCGATGACGATATTGCCGCCCTGATGATAAGCGTTCAAGGTAATTTTACCAATTTCACTTTTTCCGGCAGCCATACGCTCTTGCGGGCTTTCTATACCATGATCAACCGAATTACGTACCAAATGGACCATGGGGTCGGATATTTTTTCCATCACCGTTTTATCAAGTTCGGTCTGCTCACCCAGTAACACCAGTTCGATTTTTTTACCTAATTTTTGACTACTATCCCGTACCAAGCGCACAAATCGATTAAAAACAAAACTAATAGGTAACATGCGAATACGCATCACACTTTCCTGCAACTCTCGGGTGTTGTGCTCTAATTGGGCTAAACCTTGCTTCATGCGTTTAACAACCTTGTTGTCAAACTCACTTTCGGAAAGTTGCATCAACATGGCTTGGGTAATAACAAGTTCACCAACCATGTTGATTAAAGAATCCACCTTATCGATACTAACGCGTATAGAACTGGCATCCGCTATTTTCTGCGATGTCTGTTTTGCTTTATCAGTCGTCAACGAATCACCAACTAAAGCAGTTGATTGCGTTGGCGACGCCTGAACCTTAGTTGCCGGTTCTGCTAATTGCTTGTCTGTTCTAATTTTTGTATGGCTGTCGACTTCAGTCTCACTTTTGGTGGGTTCACTTGGCTCGATACTGAATTGTGTGTTTTCGTCGGCAGGTTTTACTTGCGAAGATGAGAGCGCCGTAACTTGAGTTTTAGTGTCTTTTGTTTGGAACCCTTGCCGTGAAATATTGATTTCACAATCGTCTTCCACCCACTCAAAAATTTCCTTAATCTGCGATTCTGAGCAATCACTGATTAATTCAATCTGCCAACTGAAATAGCAGGACTCAACATCAATTAAATCTAAAGCAGGCAAGCTCTGAGTATTAACGACAACCTCCACCTCCCCTAACTGAGCCAACTCTTGCAACATGTACAAAGGCTCATTACCTGTTAATAAAATTTCTCTATGGGGAATAAACGTTATATACCAACTCGACTTGCTCCCTTGCGGTTTTGCTAGTTGTTGTGTTTCAGTCGAATTCGCAGTTGGCGGTTCGTCTAGTAAACTTTCAAATTCAGCTTTCAGTGCTATTGCTCTTGACTCATCCATTGTTTGGTTTTGGCTTAATGCCGTTAACATATCACGCAAACAATCAACAGAGCGCAATAACAAATCAACCTGCTCAGTGGCCAATTTGCGCTTACCTTCACGCACCAGATCTAGGTAAGTTTCAACCACATGCGTAAAGCTTGCTATTTTCTCAAAGCCAAAAGTACCACTGCCCCCTTTAATAGAGTGAGCCGCTCGAAAGATTGTATTGATGGACTCAACATCAGGCGTATCATTTGAAAGGCGCAATAGCTCTGCTTCCATTGCATCCAGCCCTTCAAAACTTTCTTCAAAGAAAACCTGATAAAACTGACTTAAGTCCATTTTCATATGCTATCTCAATACTTTTCCAATCGTCGCAATCAGTTGGTCTGGATTAAAAGGTTTGACAATCCAACCCGTGGCCCCCGCAGCTTTCCCTTCTGATTTTTTTTCTAAACCAGACTCTGTCGTTAACATTAATAGCGGAGTATATTTATAGTCAGGCAAAGCCCGTAGATTACGAATTAAACTAATACCATCCATATTGGGCATATTTACATCTGATAACACGAGGTCAAAACGACTATTTTGAGCCATATCCAGTGCTTCAACACCATCTTTAGCTTGCTGTACATCATAACCTGCTTTTTTCAGGGTAAAAGCGACCATTTGACGCATCGAAGCTGAATCATCAACTGCAAGTATCTTTTTCATTGTTGTCCTTACCAATTTAGTTTTCTACTATCAATAAATTATCTAGCCCAACAAACCGGCATGCTTCAATAAAACGTTCGCTGCCGGCTATTATTGTCATCGGGATATTTTCGCTTTTGCAGTCTTGTCGTAACCCGACAATCAACTGCAATACAGCTGTATCGATTCGTTCTACTTTAGATAAATCTAACCTGATTGCTTGATTTGTTCGCTTTAACGCAAGCAAATCAAGCTTAATTTGTTGAGCTTGCGCTACAGTAGAAGTGTGTGCGAATTCGTAACTTTCCATTCTTTGTTCCTGTAATGGCCTTTTCCTAGTCCATTCTCGCATTGTTCACTAATAGCCTGTTTTTATATTAGATGCTGATAGTAAAAATTCAAAAATTCCGTTTATTTTTTGCTTTATACCGCCAATTCAGTGTAATAGTGTCTCTGCGCTATTGTAGATACGTCAGTACTTCTGCTATTTGCTGAAAATTAATACTGGGTGGTTGACTGGTAAAGTCAGGTTTAATCATCGCGCGAATACGAGTATTAGGGTCGACCAACACCAGTGCGGCAGAATGGTTAACTAAATAATTATCACCTTCTCCATGCATTGCATAGACCAAACCTAAGTTTCGTGTAAAAGGCAATAAATCGGGGTGTGGACCCGTAACAGCTTTAAAATCGGCATTAAAAAACTCAATATATTGTTTAAGTCGGCTGTGTGTGTCTCTTTGCGGATCGGCGCTAATTAAGACCACTTGTACATTTGGATTGACTTTAGTGAGCTGTGGATAAACACGGTTTAAATCGGCGAGTGTGGTGGGGCAGATATCAGGACAAAAAGTGTAACCCAAAAAAAACAGGGTCCACTTGCCAGCTAAAGCACTATTGTCAAATAGTGCCGCCTCTTCATCTTTTAACACAAAAGGTTGAATCTCTTTTGCTGTCGGGTACAACAGAACATTAGGGAATTCAGCTTTTACACCATTATCTGCTACGTCTTGACATGCATTCAAAGCGATAATAAAACAAAACAAAGCGCAAATTTTTAATTTCATAGTAAAAAATGATCCAACATCATAAACACAAACAACCACAATAAATGCCAAATAGAAAACTTAAAAGTTTTAAACGCTAAGCCTTCTTTAGCAAACCATTTAAGTTGTACGGCGTAATGCATAAAGCGCAGGTTTAAAAGACACACAGCGGCCAAATATAGCTCAGAAAACAAACCTGATAACCAAGGCAAAATACAAACTATGGTCAATAAAATAGTATACAAAAGCACCATGGTTTTAGTTAATTCAATACCATGAGTGACAGGTAGCATAGGCACACCCGCTTTACGATAATCTTTTTCTCTATGTATTGCGAGCGCCCAAAAATGAGGAGGCGTCCAAGTAAAAATGATCAGTACCAGTAACAGGGCATTTGGGTCAATCTGGTTGGTGACAGAAGTCCACCCCAACAATGGAGGCATTGCCCCCGCCAAACCACCAATCACAATATTTTGTGGCGTTGCCCGCTTTAAAAACAAGGTATAGACCACAGCATACCCAACTAAAGACGCCAGCGTTAACCAAGCGGTTAATTGGTTAACACCATACCATAACAGGACAAAACCAAATGCCCCTATAATGGCCGCAAAAGCCAGTGCTTGTTTATCTGTTAAACGCCCTTTAGCCAGCGGTCTGTTGTGAGTGCGCGCCATTACAGAATCAATTTTTGCATCAACGACGTGATTAACCGCAGCCGCCGAGCCAGACAACAGCGCGATACCACAAAAAGAAAACAGTAAAATTTGCAAACTGGGTAAATTGGGTTGAGCAACCAACATCCCGACCAAGGCAGTCAAAAGAATAAGCGCTACAACTTTAGGTTTAGTAATTTCAAAAAAATCACGCCAAGCAGGTAATTGCTCAATTTGTAGTGAAAATTTGTGAGCGGTCTTGCTGCGCATTTTTACTCTCCTCATGAGTTACAGGCTTTACATTGTCTATTTGGCTTAACGAATACAAATAGACACTTTTAACCATCGCAGTAAGTAATAACAGCGCGACAGCGTTATGGGCCACGGCCACGTATAGTGGCAGTGAAAAAAACACGTTACTAATACCTAGAACGATTTGTGCTACTAGCAATGTAAAAACCAATAAAGCGGTACGCTTGGTTTGCGGTACCTGCGAACGCTTTACAAAAACAAATAGCCAACTTAGCATCACGATTGCGGTGAATATCGCGCCTATTCTGTGACTAATATGAATGGTCATGCGAGCTGCGTAATCCAACACGCCATATTGATAACTCTCTGCTTCAGGTGTCATCGAAAATGCTTGTGCAAAATCTAATCGGTTACTCCAATCGCCTTCACAAATGGGCAACTGAGTGCACGCCAAAGCAGCATAGTTTGACGATGTCCAGCCACCTAAAGCGATCTGCAAAATGAGCACTGATAACGCCAAAACACCGATTGTGGGTATACCTGTAAAACTAGCAACAAATTGTTTGTGCTGAGTACGCATTAATCGCATATGCAAAAAAACCAGCAAAATAAACACACTAAAACCCCCTATCAAGTGGGCCATCACAACTATTGGTTTAAGGGCCATGGTCACTGTCCACATCCCCAATATTGCCTGAAACACAACAACAACCAACAATGCAAATGTATGCCCCTTATAAGCAGAGTACGACCTACCTCCCCCTGCCTGCTCTTTACGCCAAGGTAAAAGGGCTAATATCAGTATTAATATTCCCAACGTCCCAGCAAAATATCTATGGATCATTTCGTTCCAAGCTTTTTGTGGTTCAATTGGCTGATCTGGGAAACGCGCTTGTGCAACTGCACTTTGCTGCTCTGTAGGCACCAATAAATGACCATAACAACCGGGCCAATCAGGGCAGCCTAATCCAGCATCGGTTAATCGTGTATAAGCCCCTAAAACGACGACAACAAAGGCCAGTATGATTGCCAGTCTGGTTAATTTAATCATCAGCCGATCCTTGATAACTTCAATAATTTGCGTAAATCACTTAACACATCTTTTGCAGTGCGAATTTGTTTATCGCTACCTTCCGCTAATGGATACTTAAGCATGATGACACCCAATGGGTCTGCTAGGTATAGATGCCCTGATGCGGCTTGTTGTAGTTTTGGATCTTGAATAACGGCCATGTGTTGCTGCAGTGACATATGATTTGAAGCCAACTGTACCCGTGCAGTTTCTTTACCTAATGCCACATCTATTTGTTGCATTAGGTATTGAGCCTGTTCACATTGCTGACAATTGTCGTCAGCAATGTATAAAAGCACCCATGTATTTTTCAGCTCACTGGGCAATTGAGTAGTAGACAATTGCAGCGGTGGGCTTAACAGTTCACCTTTATTTGTTACAGCGGGTGTGAACCATGAATACTTGAGTGCAACCCAAGCCAATAAAACAGGTATCAAAAAAGATAAAAGCAAAAAATAGAACGATGTTTTCTGCGGTGTTACGGTTAACTTTGCTGAGTTTTCCATTTCGTAGCCTTAATTAATATTATTATTGTTAGCGCAATCGCTAAAGCAAACCACTGAACGGCATAAGCATAATGTTTTGCTGGCGGCATATTTACCTGCCGCCAGTTGCTTTGATATGCAACGTCTGAATTTGCTTTACTAATTAACAGTATAGGCAACAAATTTGATTTTTGCTGTTGCAATTTTTGAATAAAATAAGGTGATATTTGTGAGATAAATTGCCATTTATCGCGACGCTCTACTATCTCGCTCATAAAATGATTGTTGCTCGGGATTTTAATCTGAGCTTGTAGCTCAACTAAACCTTGCGGTAAATTGTGTGGCAAAACAGGTAATCTATCTTTACTATAAGGTACCCAGCCTAAATCGAGTAAAACCTGTTTTCTTGAATTCAACACATTAGCTTGTATGATGACATGTGCTCCGAGCACATGCTGATATATTTGATTATCTAACAACCATACCTGGTTAGAAGTAAGCAGATCAGGCGGGATATTTAACGCCAGCTCGACTAACTGCCCCTCTGCATCCAACAATTGTTTTTCTGATAATGCTAATAATTGCTGTTGTGACATACCCACTGGTCGGGTAACACTTTGCGCGCTTGCGGTCTGACGTAACATTCGCTGTTTTTCAGCTGCACGGTTTAGCTGCCAAACACCTAAACCGACCAGTAAAATAATGGAAATACTCCAGATTAATAAAGGAATTTTTTTTACTTTTAGCTGAGCTGCACCTAAGGTTAAATACATAAAAAACGAACAACCAAATAAAAGGGAAATTATAAAATGATCGCTAAAATCATTATTATCATCATGTTGATATTAAGCATATTTAATCTGGTTATAGCCCTCGTCGCGATGACAACTAATAACAAAACTCAAAATATGAGCAAGCGTTTGGGTCGCCGTTTAATTTTTTCGGTGGCAACCCTATTGTTTATTATTCTGTCAGTTTACATGCAATGGATAAAATTGAATGTACCGCCGTTTTAATGTAAAGCTATAAAACATACACAAATACAAAAAGGCATAACCAAACCACATCAACAAAATGCCAATACCAAACGGATGACTGAAAGGCAAAATGATTATCTACGGTAAAATGGCCAGCCCGTATGCGAAATAACATAACAATTAAAAATAGGGTACCAAGGGTTACATGCATACCATGAAAACCAGTTAATAGATAAAAGGTATTGCCGTATACACCTGAATCGAGTTTCAGACCTAGATCCTGGTATGCATGGATATACTCTTCTACTTGCAAGAAAAGAAACACACATCCGAGCAGTACAGTCACGAACAACATCCAAAATAATTGCTTTCTTTTATTTTGCTCTAAACCGACATGTGCAAAATGAATCGTGATAGAAGACAGCAGTAAAATAATGGTATTAATTAACGGCAATCCCATATATCCCATGGCCTGTGTTTGCGTGCCATCTGGAGTAGTTACAAGCGGCCATATTGCTTCAAACTGTGGCCATAATACGACATTGGTCATTTCATTGTTGCCCGCGCCCCCTAACCAAGGAACAGAAATCATACGGGCATAAAATAAAGCACCAAAAAAGGCCGCAAAAAACATCACTTCAGAAAATATGAACCAAGACATACCTTGGCGATATGAAACACCCAGCTGTTCATTGTGTAAACCGGCTCTCGATTCTTTAATTTGGTCTCGAAACCAACCAAACATCATAGCCAAAATGGTTACGATACCCGCTATTAATACATATCGCCCCCATCCTGGTTCTCCTGTACGGCTTAAATGTGCTACCAAATTACCCGCCCCAACTGCAATCATAAAAAGTGCAACTGCACCGACTATCGGCCACGGGCTTTGCGCCGGCACATAATATTGAGAAGAATCATGCTCTGCCATTTTCCATCCTCCTAATTAACACGAGCGGTTGTATTACCATCAACCGCATATAAAGTGTAAGCTAATGTCATTTGCGATATATCCTTGGGTAATGCAGAATCCAGATAAAACCGCATAACAAATTCTACTTTTTGTTTGCCTTCAATTTTTTGCTGTTCAAAACAAAAACACTCTGTTTTATGTAGATACAAGCCAGCTTGGCCTGGTGAAACGGATGGGATAGCCTGTACAAATGCGGTTTCACTACTGGTATTTTCAATGGTAAAACGTACATTTTGCATTTCTCCCGGATGTACCCGGACAACAGGTTCTAATGCACTAAAACGCCACTGATGACCGGCTTTGCTAAAACTGACGAATTCCAGTTTAACTTTTCGATTATTGTCTACCTGAGTTAAATCATCCGCTGTCAGTCCAGCGTCTGCGCGTTGTATGCTGCGCCCATTGAGACCCGTAAGATCACAAAAAACGTCATACAAGGGCACCAGAGCAAAGCCAAAAGCAAACATACATACGACAACAAGCGCCAAGCGAGCAACTATCTTATTATTAGCTTTTTGCTGAGCATTACTGTCACGTTTTAGCATGATCCCGTCCTAATCGATTTTCGGTGGTTTAGTAAAGGTATGATAAGGCGCAGGCGACTCAACCTCCCACTCTAAGCCCTCAGCACCATCCCACACTTTAGCGTCAACCGGTTCACCCTGTTTTCGGCAAGCCTTAATCAGTAGCGCTAAAAAGATAAATTGTGATAGCCCAAAGGCAAAGCCCCCCAAACTGATAATTTGATTCCAGTCTGCAAATTGAACTGAATAGTCAGGGATGCGTCGCGGCATACCCGCTAAGCCAACAAAATGCATTGGGAAAAATAACACGTTAACAGAGATAAGCGAGCACCAAAAATGAGCTTTGGCTAGCCCTATGTCATACATTACGCCGGTCCATTTCGGTAACCAGTAATACGTAGCGGCTATCAATGAAAAAATAGCCCCAGTCACCAACACATAATGAAAATGCGCAACAACGAAATATGTATCATGGTATTGAAAATCGACCGGTGTGATGGCCAGCATCAACCCTGAGAAACCACCGAAGGTAAATAAGATAATAAAGGCTACCGAGAACATCATAGGTACTTCGTAAGAGATTGCCCCCTTCCACATAGTCGCAACCCAGTTAAATACCTTAACCCCGGTCGGTACTGATATCAGCATGGTGCAATACATAAAAAATAGCTCTGCGTAAACAGGCATCCCTGTTGTAAACATATGGTGTGCCCAGACAACAAAACTTAATAGCGCAATGGAAGCTGTCGCATAGACCATAGAAGCATAACCAAACAATTTTTTTCGACTGAAAGTAGGTACTATGGTGGAAATAATGCCAAATGCGGGCAATATCATAATGTAAACTTCTGGGTGGCCAAAAAACCAAAAAATGTGCTGGAACATCACAGGGTCACCACCACCTGCGGCATCAAAAAACGAGGTGCCGAAAAACTTATCAGTCAGCACCATAGTCACAGCGCCAGCCAATACAGGCATCACGGCAATCAATAAGAAAGCGGTTATAAACCATGTCCAAACAAATAACGGCATCTTCATCCATGTCATGCCGGGCGCTCGCATATTCCAAATTGTTACAATGACATTGATCGCCCCCATAATCGAAGAAATACCCATGATATGTACTGAAAATACAAATAATGCAGTACTATCACCACTATAGGTAGTTGATAAGGGTGCATAAAATGTCCAGCCAAATGCTGGCCCACCACCTTCGACAAATAGACTGGCCAACAATATTGCAAAGGCAAAAGGCAGTATCCAGAAACTAAGGTTGTTCATTCTTGGCAAGGCCATATCCGGTGCACCTATCATCATAGGTATCATCCAGTTAGCCAAACCGGTAAAAGCTGGCATTACAGCACCAAACACCATGATTAACCCATGCACTGTGGTCATTTGATTAAAAAAGTGTGGTTCAACAATTTGTAATCCGGGTTGAAAAAGCTCAGCCCGAATAACCATAGCCATCGCGCCACCGGTTAAAAACATAATGAATGCAAACCACAAATATAAAGAACCTATGTCTTTGTGATTAGTGGTGTATAACCAACGCTTAATACCTTTTTCCGGACCATGATGCTCATGCTCTTGGGGTGTGGCTGATTCGTTTGCGGTTGTAACTGTAGTCATCTAATGCCTCCTTACTCGCCACTATTATTGATAAACTGATAAATATCTTTTGGTTGCACTGAATCACCTGAATTCATGCCCCAAGCATTACGCTCATATGTGACCACTGCGGCAATTTGCGCCAAGGTGAGCTGTTTGGCAAACGCCTGCATTGCAGTTCCTTTTTTGCCATTTACCACAATATCAATATGCTCTTTAACATCACCGGTTGTAATAGCACTGCCAACCAAGCCCGGAAATACGCCCGGTAAACCGGCCCCATTCGCCTGATGACAAGCGGCACAATAAGCACCATAAACTTTTTCACCTTCTTTCATTAATGAATCAAACGACATATTCATCGCTAGCAAGCGGGCTTCTTCTGCTGCGGCGGCTTTTTTCGCTTCAATCTCTTTTTGTAACCACGCATCAAATTTTGCTGGTTCAAGCGCAGTCACAACTACGGGCATGAATCCGTGATCTTTGCCACATAATTCAGCACATTGCCCTCGGTAAATTCCGGGCTCATTCACTTTAGTCCAAGCTTCATTTATAAAGCCTGGATTCGCATCTTTTTTGACTGCAAAATCAGGCACCCACCAGCTGTGAATAACATCATCGGAGGTCATTAAAAAGCGCACTTTACGATCGGTAGGAATCACTAAAGGTTTATCAACCTCTAACAGGTAGTCGTCGCCTTTAATCCACTTATTTTGAATTTGCTCAACAGGTGTTGAGAGTAAACTATAAAACTCAACATCATGCTCTAAATATCGGTAATGCCATTTCCACTGTGAGCCTGTAACAACAATTGTTAAATCTGCTTCAGAAGCATCTTCCATATCTAACAATGTAGAGGTAGCGGGTATTGCCATACCAATTAAAATAATAAATGGGATAATAGTCCAAGCAACTTCGACTTTAAGGCTTTCATGAAAATTTGCGGCTTTTACCCCGCGTGACTTACGGTGAAAAACCATCGCATAAAGCATGACACCAAACACGACAATTCCTATCACAACACAGATATAGAATATCGTCATATGCAAGTCATACACCTGCTGGCTGATATCTGTTACACCCTTGGTCAGGTTGTAAGTTGAAGGACTTTCACCAGAACTCGCCGCTTTTACCGAATTAGCCAGCAAAAGCGCTAAAGCGGCTAAAAACTTATAATGTTTGACCACAGCTCGGACTCCTTGTTGTCACTCTAATTATTATTTCGGGGTTTTTATTACTATATTGCGCAAAAACTCTTATGAATAAAAAATAGACAACGAATGAAAATAGATCCATGTAAAACAAAAAAAAATTTCATTTATTTAACAAAATTCAAGATATAAATTGCTTAAATCAAAAGGAAATGAACTATCTGACCTGTTTTAAATGCCTAAAAATAAGGGGTTTAGCACAAACTTGTCTCTGGCTAGCTAATTAACAGAATGAGTTTACAAAGGGGTTGGCGTTTTTTAATAAAAAGAACTGATGAGAAATAAATAAAAAACGCTTTAGCCAAAATCAAATGTGCAGACTAAAGCGTATTATTGGAAGCAGTGAAAAGCTGGCGAGTTGCTCAAAAACCGCCCGTATTACGGACGACACCAACAGCTAAACCTTCTATTGCAAAAGGTGTCGTAGCCAAATCTACCTCAATAGGTGCAAAATCTTTATTTTCAGCGATTAACGTAACTTTCCGACCGCTTTGCTGATAACGTTTTACGGTGACTTCATCCTCGACCCTAGCAACCACCACTTGACCATTTTGCGCTGTTTGCGCTTTGTGTACAGCAAGTAAATCGCCATCTAAAATGCCGACTTCAATCATACTGTCACCTTCAACACGTAATAAAAAATCAGCTGATGGTTTAAATAAATATGGATCAACTTTGTAATGCTGCTCAACATGTTCTTGTGCCAAAATAGGACTACCCGCGGCTACTTTACCAATAAGTGGCAACCCGTTTTCCGTATTGATATCGTCGTCTTGGGCAACCAGCCGGATTCCTCGGCTCGTCCCCGCCATGATTTCGATAACGCCTTTTTTAGCCAGTGCTTTTAAATGCTCTTCGGCAGCATTGGGAGAACGAAAGCCTAGAATATTCGCTATCTCAGCACGTGTTGGCGGCATGCCGGTTTCCTGTATATTGTCTTTTATTAATTGCAATATCTGAGTTTGTCTGGGCGTTAATGGTCTCATAACAGTGTTTATCTATACAGTAATCAATACTGTCAGTATATACAGGGCATTAGAAAAGGCAAATAATATTACGGCCATTTATAAAATCCGATCTGCCAGTTTGCGCTAACATGCTACAATACATCAAAATTTACTATTAATTTTGCATTAAATGACAGATTACAAAAAGCTATTCAGCTATATATTCGCGCTACCGATTCGGCTACTGACAAAATCAAAGTTAATTTTGGGTAACTTGGAAGCACTTGAGGTGCAAAACCCGAATAAGCCAATCTTTTATGTATTAAAGCAAGATTCGCTAACCGATTTATTAGTGCTTGAGCGTGCCTGTAAAAAAGCCGGTTTGCCAAGCCCATTTAAAACAGTTCAGTTAGGTGAACAATCGTTTAGACGGTACGTTTGTTTAGACAAAATACAACCTGTTATTCAAAAAAAAGCGGGTAAAACAGATGCGATTGCAAAAATCCAATCAGTGCTGGATATGCATGTAAAAACCCCTGAATTGGATGCCAAGTTGGTTCCTGTATTCTTATCTTGGGGTCGTGCCCCGGGCAAAGAAAAAGCCAAAGTAAAAACCCTTTTCAGCGATCAACAAAAACCAAGTTGGTTAAAAAAAGTATTTATCGTTTTATTTTCTGGTCGCGACAATTTTATTTCAATAGATGAACCCCTTTCGTTGCGCTTCGTAGTAGAAGAACACGGCTCTGAAGCCGAAATCACCAAAAAACTTTTGCGCGTGGCCCGTTTCCACTTTCAAAGACAACATTTAGCAATGGCCGGCCCTCGACTATGGCAAAGGGACAATATGTTTACCGCTTTATTAGCTTCGCCCGTTATTAAAAAAGCGATCGAAGATGAAGCGAAAAGTAAAAACATCAGTATTGATAAAGCCAGACAAACGGCTAAGAGTTATCTAGAAGAAATGGCGGCTGACTATCGTGATAGTTGGATTAGAATGCTGGACACTGTCATGACTTGGGTTTGGAACAAGCTCTACTCGGGTTTAGAAGTTAAAAACGGTGAACAAGTTAGAAAGCTTGCGCAAGAAGGTCATGAACTCATATACGTCCCTTGTCACCGCAGCCATATGGACTATTTGCTACTAACTTACGTGATCTATCACCAGGGTCTCGTCCCACCTCATATAGCAGCGGGGGTGAATTTAAACTTTTGGCCGATGGGCGGCATTTTTAGACGTGCAGGCGCGTTTTTCATCCGCCGCTCGTTTCGCGGCAACAAACTCTATTCAGAAACATTTCGTGAATATCTGGCTCAGCTTATCAACAAAGGACATGCAATTAAGTTTTACCCCGAGTCAGGCCGCTCGCGTACTGGTCGATTGTTAAAGCCCAAAACAGGCATGCTCGCGATGACGGTACAAAGCATGTTGCGTGGCCAAGAACGCCCTGTTTCTTTGGTGCCTGTTTATATAGGTTATGAACACGTGATGGAGGTAAAAACCTATCTGCGTGAATTGCGTGGTGAAAAAAAGAAAAAAGAATCTTTTTTACACTTGTTTAGTATTTTAAAAAACCTGCGCCACTTTGGCCGTGGTTATGTCAATTTTGGGCAACCTATTACTTTAAACAAAAGTTTAACCGCTTATCAGCCCGAGTGGAAAAAAGACGGTGATCCTTATTTTCCACCAAAACCAACTTGGTTACCGGGCTACATCAACCATGTTAGTCAACACATTATGTGCAACATCAACCATGCCGCCGCTTTAAACGGCGTGACTATGATTGCGATGGTGTTATCGGTTGCCGATCAGCATACCTTGTTTCGAGATGATCTAGAAAAGATACTCAATCTATTAACGCGATTACATGCGCAGAAATCACCGTTTCCAAATATGACGTTACCACCGGAAAATACTGCCGCAGAATTGATAAATAACGCGCTGAAAATGGAAAAATTTGAGTTTGAAGATAAAGCTCCGGCAACCGTCTCAATTGCGGATAACTCAGTTGTTGAGCTGACGTATTACCGCAATAACATCATTCATTTATATGTTATCCCCAGTGTTATTGCCGCTATTTTGGTGGAACACAAAAGTATTGTTAAAAGCCATTTAGTAAAAATAGTTGAAAAAATTACGCCGATAATGGCCAACGAATACTTTTTTTCGATAGAGCCTGAGGTTTTGCAACAACACCTAGAACATTGTATCCAAACCTTTGTAGAACAAAAAATCGTATCTATTGAAAATGAAAAAATCACCACAGTGGAGCACTCTGAAACACCTTATTTACAACTCTATTTATTAAGTTTGATAGGTCAGGAAACCTTACAAAGGTATGCTGCGGTGCTAAATACGCTTGATGCACACCCACAAGGTTTAAGCCGTTCAGAATTGGAGCGAAGTGCACAGGAAGTGGCTAAATATTTAGCCAAATTACACGATATCAAAGGGCCTGAATTTAGCGACAAATCTATTTTGAGCCAGTTTGTTGGCCAGCTTAAAGAACAAGAGCTAATTGTTATTAAAGAAGAAGGCCGCTTTATAGGCACACCAGAATTAACTGAACTATCACAAACTGTTTATGCGTTAATAGATGGAGAAATACTCAATACCATCCGCCATTCCAGTTAAAGCCAAAAATTTTAACGAAATATAAACCGTTAATTGATTACCATAAGTATTAATTAATCAAACAGGCAATAGCTCACCTGTTTGATTATTCTTTGATTAAGATTATGCAAAATTGAGTCAATCGGAACCGTAAAAGATTTTGCCGGACAAACTATCTTAATAGCCACTCGGTTGGGGTGATTTTTTTGCCTTTTTTCTTCATTAAATCTTCTATCATCGGGGTAATAATGAGCTCCATGGCCAGCCCCATTTTGCCTCCAGGCACAACCATAGTATTGACGCGAGACATAAAAGCGCCATCTATCATATTTAGATAATATGGGAAATCGACCCCTTTGGTACCACGAAAACGAATCACAACAAAACTCTCATCCAAACTCGGAATATCTTTTGCTGCAAATGGGTTTGACGTATCAACGGTCGGAACACGCTGAAAGTTAATATGTGTACGACTAAATTGTGGTGTGATGTAATTTATATAATCATCCATACTACGCACTATCGATGCCATTACAGCTTCATGGCTGTGACCTCTGTCGGTTGTATCTCGAATGATTTTTTGCGTCCACTCTAAGTTTACAATCGGTACCATGCCAATCAGCAAATCAACATGTTCCGCAACATTATTTTCTTCTGTAACGACACCACCATGTAAGCCCTCGTAAAATAATAAGTCTGATTCGGGCAGCTCTTGCCAAGGGGTAAAGGTACCTGGCATTTGGTTGTAAGGTACGGCTTCATCAAAAGAATGCAAATAACGTCTGATTTGTCCACTCCCTGTTTCACCATAATTTTCAAACAGCTCTTCTAACAAGGCAAAGTCATTCGCCTGTGGGCCAAAATAACTAATGTGACGCCCTTGCTCTTCAGCCTTGCGGATCTCAACTTCCATCTCGGCTCGGGTATATCGGTGAAAACTATCACCTTCAACTTCCGCAGCTTTAATATCAAAGCTGCGGAAAATATGTCGAAAAGCTTTAGTTGTCGTCGACGTTCCAGCGCCGGAAGAACCGGTAATCGCAATAATTGGATGCTTTGCTGACATGTTCAGCCACCTAAATAGGAATTAATCAAAAGAGGAAAAAAGTAACTGTGCTAATTTAACCACAGAAATTCACTCAATTGCGATACCTATTAAAATAAACTTTATAACGGCTTACCACATAACACTGATTTACCGTATTTAAAATTTTTGACTCAATCATCTACAATCGGTGTGACAGGCTAGATGGGTGTCACATGATTGATTAGCCTTCGCTAATAAACTGTTCGACGATCTGCATCTGTTGTTGTGCACTTAGCTTCGCAAATTGATATACCAATATACGCACCATTTTAGATTTACTCACCTTATTCATTTTAGAAGCATGTGCTAATTGTTCAACAACCCCCTCATTTAGTGAAAAAGTTGCATTTTTACGCGGCGCCGTTAATGCTTGCGCGTTTGCACTGTCACCTGCCTTTTCGCAACCCGGAATTATCCGGGGCGCAAAAAGCAGGCTGGGCAAACCGGCAGCATAATTTTCAGCATCATCAATAAAATCATCAACTTCAATTTTTGTTAAATTACACTGCTTTGAGTAGCTTTTTTTCAGGTCGGCCATACCCATGATCTTCTTCCTCCACTTGCAGTCGCATAACCTCGTTGACTATCGAACGTATTTCCTCTGCAGCTTTGCCTTGCGGATCCTGCTCTAATACAGACGAGCCCATTTCTTCACTGTCGTCATAAACATTCCGGCTAAAGGTCACTGTATTTAACACTTGCAGACCATAACTGCGACAAACATCTTTCGCTTCAATAATCCGGCCAGCTTGATTTGGCAATGAAGGGCACTGCGTCATCACAACGGCTTCACGCATGTTAGGGTTGACCATTTTGCAAGTTGAAATTAAATCTTCAACATGCGGGACAGTTTTCAAGTCTCGTCTTTTCGGCCGCATCGGAATCAACACATGTGTTGCGACAGACAAAGCGGAGCGAAGTGTTGTGCTATCCCGCCCACCACAATCAATCACAACATAATCGTAATTCCGTTCAAATCCCTGCAATTCATAGCGAACTTTTCCAAACAGTTGAACACAACTAATCCATTCTAATTCAGGGCTATTATGGCGGGATTGAATCCAGTCTGAGGTTGTTTTTTGCGGGTCACAATCAACCAACATGACGTTGGCATTTAATTCTTTGGCTAAATAAACAGCTATATTCTGAGCAAGACAGCTTTTACCACTGCCGCCTTTTTCTCCACCGACTAATAAAATCATAACGACTATCCTCTTGGTACAGCAATGAAGTTCCCTTCACCACCAATCAAATATATGAACAACAAACCATTTGTTGCTGTTCTGAGTATAAGAGGAGATATATAAACTATTAGATCAATTAAGCATTAAAAATGATGGTTTTATGACCAATTTATAAAAGCCGCTACTAAGCGGCTCAACCAAATAATTATTTGAGAAAGTATAACTCTGCAACTTGCGTATGGATTTTGGCCAGATCTATCTGAATTTCATCAATAAATTTATGAAGCTCGCCATTTTTTAGCTTGCGTACATTGGCTTGAGTAAGCATTTTCCCCGCCTCTTCAATAGCTGGTATGACCTGCTTTGAATTAACAATAGGTGAGATGAGGTTCTGCATTTGTTGCAAACAAAATAGCACGGCACGTGGAAAAACTTCACTGTGTAGCATAAATTCCAACACATCTTCTCGTTTCACACGTACCCCCATTTGCTGTCGATACATTTGGTAGGCACTTAACGAGCGCAACACACTAATCCACTGAATATTATCAAATGGGCGGGAAACTTCGCTTTCAATTAAGCTTGCCGAACGTACATCCAGTATTCGAGTGGTCATATCGGCACGCTCTAACAAAGAGCCAAATTGCAAAAACCGATAACCATGATCATGATTTATTGTCGCATCCAATGCGCCAAAAATGAGGTGAGCTGATTCAATAATATGCTCTAAATATTTAAATCGACCTCTTTTGGTTAGCCCTTCATTTTGGTTTTCTTTGACATACAGGTATAAAGAGTTAATCCCCTCCCATACCGCCCTTGGTATCACATCACGCACAGTACGCGCATTTTCGCGTGCCATCCACAGCGAGTTCAGGGTTGAAGATGGGTTATTACCACTCACTAATAAAAACCTTAACGCACTGCGTTCATTAAAATCTTTATGTGTTTTTAAGTACTCTTCACGATATCCAATAATGTCGATGATGGGTTCCCAGCCAGTGGATACGCCTTTAGGTAAATCCATCAGTAAAAGGTTATTGACATTAACCAGACGAGCTACATTTTCTGCACGTTCGACATAGCGTGCCATCCAATATAAGGTTTCTACCACTCGAGATAACATCTTATTCGTCCTCCCCGTCAACAATCCAAGTATCTTTACTACCACCACCTTGTGATGAATTTACCACTAACGACCCTTTAACCAACGCAACTCGAGTTAACCCGCCGGTCGTCACTTGTGTATTATCCCCCGCAGATAGGATAAATGGCCGTAAATCGACGTGTCTTCCTTCTACATGCGAATCAACCAAAGTTGGCACTGTGGATAAACTTAATGTCGGTTGTGCGATATAATTTCTTGGATCGGCTTTTATCCGTTTTATACATTCCTGCTGTTCTTTTTTTGTCGATTTAGGTCCGATTAATAATCCATAACCGCCAGATTCATTCGCCGGTTTGACAACCAGTTCGTCGATATGCTCAATAACGTACTGACGATCGGCTTTATCCATACATTTGTACGTCGGCACATTAGGCAGCTTTATTTCTTCATCCAAATAATATTTGATAATTTCCGGTACATAAGAGTAAACCACTTTATCATCGGCTACACCGGCACCGGGTGCGTTGACTAATGCAACATTGCCTTTTTTCCAAGCGCGAATTAACCCTGCGACACCTAAGGTTGATTCTGGATTAAACGCTTCCGGATCTAAAAATAAGTCATCAATCCGGCGATAAATAACGTCAACCCGTTTTAATCCGTAGATGGTTTTCATGTATACACAGTCGTCATCGTTGACAACAAGATCTCGCCCTTCAACCAGTTCGCAGCCCATTTCTTGTGC
Source organism: Catenovulum sediminis (assembly GCF_007289895.1). Taxonomy (GTDB): domain Bacteria; phylum Pseudomonadota; class Gammaproteobacteria; order Enterobacterales; family Alteromonadaceae; genus Catenovulum; species Catenovulum sediminis. The sequence continues at coordinate 1,048,334 of NZ_CP041660.1, forward strand.
CAGATAACAATGCTCAAAATAAGCTGAGTTGTAGATCCCCGGTGTTAATACAACGACCTCTGGCGCGTCATCCGGCCTTGGCGACATTGCCGCCAGCATATCGAAGAGTTGAGACGGGTAATCATGCACTGGCAAGATATCGTTGTTTTCAAATAGTTCTGGAAATACACGTTTCATAACCGAGCGGTTTTCTATCATATAAGAAACCCCAGACGGTACACGTAAATTATCTTCCAGCACATAAATCGTGCCTTTATCGTCCCGCACTAAGTCTGAGCCACAAATATGTGCCCAAATACCTTTGGGTGGCGAGACACCCACACATTGAGGTCTAAAATTAACCGATTTCGCAAGGAGCTCAGCCGGAAAAATACCGTCTTTAATAATTTTTTGATCATGATATAAATCATTAATAAACAGGTTGAGTGCTTCGACTCTTTGTTTTAAACCTGCTTCGACAAAATCCCATTCTTTTTTGGCGATGACTCTGGGCACAATGTCAATAGGCCATGCTCTGTCGATGGTGCTGCCTTCTCCGTATACGGTAAAAGTAATGCCCATTTCTTTAATCGCCAGTTCGGCGGCGGCGCGTGCTGTTGATAATTCTTCATCATTCAAGCTTGCCAAAAAACCTGCAAGTTGTTGCGAATGACGTCTGGCTTCACCCGAAGGTTGAATCAGCTCATCATAAAATGGGCTGTTCTTGTATTTTTTCCAATCAATACTCATGACGACATTCTCCCGTTACAATTACTGTTAAAACGTTTCTTGCCTTCGCATATCAACCGCGACCGACAGTTGATGCGATCCTCCTCCAAACACGATACCTTTTAAGGGTGTGACATCGGCAAAATCACGCCCTACCGCTAAAGTAATATGTTGCTCGTTAGGTAACACATTATTGGTGGGGTCAAAATCAACCCAACCTAAATCCGGTACAAAAACCGCAAACCACGCATGGGTTGCATCTGCCCCTTCAAGTTTTTCTTCACCTTCAGGTGGAATAGTTTCTATGTATCCACTGACATAACGAGCCGCTAAACCCAAACTGCGTAAACACGCGAGCGCAAAGTGTGCAAAATCCTGACAAACGCCTTTTTTGTGTGCAAAAACTTCACTTAACGGTGTGCTTATCGTGGTAAATCCAGACTCATACTTAAAGTCATTAAAAATACGTGCCATTAAATCTTCACTGGCTGCAATAATTGAACGTCCGGGGACAAACGATTGATTTGCATAGGCTCGGATATTTTCATCAATCGGCGTAAATATAGAAGGCGTACTAAAATCAGCGGCTTGCAATAAGATTAATGAATTGGGTGTACGCAGTGCATTGACAACACTTTCCCATGGGATTTGCCAGTCAAACAAACTGGTTTGTTGGCGGTTAAAAATCTCGACTTCACTGATTGAGGTGACTTCTAAAACATCATGCTGGGTGGGAATATCAAATACCGTAACCTGATTGCCAAAATAATCAATAAACGACTCTTGATAATCTACACTCGGTGATGCGGTCAGATGACTGGATAAACAATGTTGAAAGTTGTTTTGAATAGGCGTTAAGCGAGCATGGTTTTGACACAAACTAACAGGCTCACTATAGCGATATGTCGTTGTGTGTTTAACGGTATATTTCACGATTTATCTATGCTCCCAAAAAGCGAATTAAGTGGGACAGCGGTTTTAGTATGCGAAAAATACTGCAACATCAACAAGTCAGAAAAAGCATCCAGACTGGTTTTAACCGATTTCATTAAGTCAACAAGTTCAGAACGCTTACCTGATGTTGCGCTAGCCAGTGTTTCACGCTCAGCTAAATGACAAATGGTTTGCATTTTTAACAACAACTTTTGATGTGGCGCCATTAAACCAGGTGTGCTCTTGTTCGGCAGCAACTTGCACAAGTGATTAAGCTGTTCAATTTGATACAACAATGAACGAGGATACTCAGCATCCAATATCAATAATTCAACCGAGGTTTCGGCACTTTGGTACATCCGATATCTGCGTTTATGAGTAATTAAACTGACCTGACTGGTTAAAATCGCTTCTAACATGCTTAACTGCTCTAATTCAGCCATTTGTTCGGTCATTAAATTTTCGATGATACTGACTAATTGAGTACTTCTTTCAACACGCCTTCCCATATCCAGCATAAACCAACCATTACTGTTAGACATACTGTCAGAAGTTGAACCATTAAAGGCCATCAAATAACCAATAATTCTATCCGCTGTCGCCTGCATAACTCGCGTTGAAACAGAAGCCGGTGCACGCTCAATGCGTCTAAATTCGTCACGGATATCATCAATAATACGCCAACTGTCAGAAGACAATAGCTCTCTAACTTGCAGCGCAGAGTTGGTTAATGCTTTTAAGGTACAGAGTAAACTCCCGCTAAACTGGCTATCAGCAAATAATTGCGCGGCAATCTCACGCGGAATGTAAGACTGGCTATCATTGGTATTGTTAGCGTGGATATAAGGTGGCACGATACTTTGATTAACAATCGCCTCGACCAGTTTTGTCACTATTTTTTGGTTGTTGCTGTCTGGGTAAATTGAAAATTCTGTAAACCTATCTATTAACAGACGCAACATGCGTACTGTATTTTCGCCGCGCTCTAGATAACGGCCTAACCAAAATAAGTTTTCTGCCGTTCGGCTTGGAATAACACCGTCTAATAGTGCTAAATCTGACATTTTTTTCGTCAGTTTAGGGAATTTATTGGCGTGACTTTCTGGCTTTTTACTGCGGATCCACGTGTCTTTTATCCAGCCGGATGCCAGTCGCTGTTGAGTATTTTGCGAAAAACAACATAAAGCCGAGGGCAAAACTTCAACACCATTTGCGGTAACCAAAGCAAAACAGCGAATAATGACAGGGAGTGCGGTCAGGTTATGATCATCCCAAAAAGGTGCGGTACTCAATTGTGGTTTTTGTCTAAAATAATAATCTTGTGGGTTATCTTGTAAACAATCTTGAATTTCAACCGTTTGCTGTTCACCATCTAAACAAACTTTTTTGTCGGTATAACTGAGTAGCTCATAATTTGTTGTATCAAGCTGTAAGTTTAAGTGTGCGGGTAAGCACTCAGGTGAAGTTAAAATCAGAGGTTCAGATAAAAAATACTGTGCAATGCGATTTATATTCGTTTTAACACAAGCACTTTCTAAAATACCACAACCAACCGGATTGATTACTTTGACTGTCTGATTGCGCACTGCCTGAAATAAACCGGGGATCCCATCCATTGAATAAGCATTTTGTTCTAACGAGTCTAATCCTGAATCATCAATCCAGCGCACGATAACATCAACTTTACGCAGCCCTTTAAGTGATTTCAGCCAAACTTTACCTTTGCGAACCGTCAAATCCGCACTACGTACTAAGGTACTGCCCAAATAGGCAGATAAAAAAGCATGTTCTGAATAGAATGGGTCATCCGACCCTTTAGTTAAAATAACCACTCGAGGGTCTCGTAAACTGGGTGTCAGATCATTAATACTATCTTGAATTTTATTGAAGAAATTAGCGATACGTTGCACATTGCATTCAGCAAACTCATCTCCCATCACGCGTCTAGCGATAATGCGGTTTTCTAACAATAACCCCAGCCCCTGCGGAGCTTGTAGATGATCATCAAGCACCTTAAAGTGGCCATCTTTATCACGGTAAATGTCATAAGCAGCAACAAATATTTTTTGTTCAGTCCCGGTAAAACTATAGCATTCTCGCAAATACGATGAACTGGCTTTCAACTGGCTGGCTGATAACAAGCCATTGAGTAATAATTCTTGATGGCCATACAAGTCATTGGCAATCTTATTCAACAACTCGGTTCGCTGAATGACCCCTGCTTTAATCACTTGCCAATCATTTTCAGATAGCATCAAAGGTAACGGGTCTAAACGCCAACTTGTTTGGTTTTTCATCCCAAAAGTGACGCCACTGTCTTGCAACAAACGTTTTATTTCGTTGCTTCGCAAGTGAATGTCTTTATCGGATAAATTAGCTAATCGGGCGAACAAAACATCCCAATGCTGGGTGTCACCACCACTATGATGTTCAACTTCATCGTGATGGTGTGTACCATTTAAATAGCTAGACAACCAAGCTGGCATTTCTAACATGTTATTCGTTTCACTATAGTACAAAGTTCAACCTTAAGTGTAAGTCACTATTTGAATTTTGGCTCTGTTCTCAGATCTAAAGTATTTGGATAGTCCTGATTAATATTTTCTTCTGCTGGCACGACAAAATCGGGTAATGCATGATGGATCTCAAACCTGTACTGCATTTCTCTTGGGTGCCAAACCGCGGGTTGCTTTTTATCCTGTGTATTCTGCTGTGTTTGTTGATGAACGTTCTGCGGCGCACTATGCTGAGCTTGAATAGCAGGCGTATGGCCATGATTCCAAAAACGCGCAATACGACGTCCCTCTGCTTCATATGAATTCACCGGTAAGGTTTCAAAACTGCGACCGCCTGGATGAGAAACATGATAAGTAAAACCGCCTATGGAACGGCCAGACCAAGTATCAAATAAATCAAATACTAAAGGCGCATGTACTCCAATTGTCGGGTGCAACGCATTGGGTGGCTGCCATGCCCGATAGCGAATACCGGCAACCATTTGACCTTTTTCAAGTGTTTGTCGCATCGGCACCCGCCGGCCATTACAGGTTACGATATAGCGGTCACCGACTAACCCTTTCACTTTTATCTGTACCCGCTCAAGGGACGAATCAACACTTCGGGCGGTGCCGCTGGATGTCGACTCTTCACCCAATACATGCCATGGCTCGATTGCAGTGCGTAGTTCCATTTCAACTTGATCAATTTTACGCAGTCCACAACGCGGAAATCTGAATTCAAAGAAGGGTGCAAACCAGCTTAGTTTGAAATTAAAACCTGCCTGTTGTAAATCATCGCAAATTGAAGCGATATCCTGTTCGACATATTCGGGTAATAAAAATTTATCGTGTAATTCAGTGCCCCAGCGCACTAAAGGTTTGTGATACGGCGTTTGCCAAAACCAAACGAGCAGCGTTCTTAACAACAACATTTGCATCATGCTCATGCGCTCGTGCGGCGGCATTTCAAAGCCGCGAAATTCGACTAAACCTAAACGGCCTGTTGCCGAGTCTGGCGAATATAGTTTATCAATACAAAATTCAGCTCTATGCGTGTTGCCGGTGAGATCCACTAGCAAATGCCGTAACAAGCGGTCAACCAACCAAGGCTGTACCACTTCACCAGCAGGCATTTTAGAAAATGCAATTTCCAGCTCGTATAATAATTCATCCCTTGCTTCATCCACTCTGGGCGCTTGACTGGTTGGTCCAATAAATAATCCAGAGAACAAATAAGACAATCCCGGGTGGTGCTGCCAATAGGTGATGAAACTGCGCAGCACGTCCGGACGACGCAAAAATGGACTGGCTAATGGTGTTTTCGCGCCCATGGTTACATGATTACCACCACCCGTGCCAGTGTGACGACCATCCACCATAAATTTATCTGTTCCTAGCCGACTTTGTTTCGCTAATCCATACAAAACCTGTGTGCGTTCCACTAGCTCTGGCCATGAAACCGACGGGTGAATATTCACTTCAATTACACCAGGATCGGGGGTGACTGCAAACTTTTCAATTCGGCTATCAAAAGGCGGTGTATAACCTTCAATCACAACCGGTATCTTTTGTTGAGCGGCGACATTTTCGATACTGGCTAATAAACTCAAATATTGCTCAGCACAACGTAAAGGCGGCATAAATAAATACAGTTTACCTTCGCGACATTCTAACGCGAGCGCGGTTTTCAGTAATTCTTCGCCGACATAACCTTTATTTTTTGCCTGTACAGCAGCATCAAACTGTTCGGGCAACTGAGTCGGATCTCGTTCTATTAAAGGGGCCGCTTCGCCTAAACTAGACAGAGGTAATCGATAACCAATGGGCGAATCGCCCGGTAGTAAAAAACAATACTGACGTTTAAATTGCCATACGCAAGACTGCCAAAGGTTTTGACTATCATCCCACGTGAGTGGGATCACATAACCAACCGGTTGCTCAATGCCTTTTTCCATTTTGGCTAAGAAGCCTTTACGGCTCATTGCATGCAGGAGCTCAGGTGTTTTAGGTTCGGGGTCAACTGGCAAACAACCTTCTTGCCACAGGTGATATAAGATATCTTCGTAGGCTGTCGTAATACAGCTTTTTTGTAATCCGAGCTCTAATACCAAAGCCTGACTAAACGCTGCCGTTTTATCTATATCAATTGCATAATCTTTAGTAATGTCAGCCAATAACGCGGGAGATTTCCAAATCGGCTCGCCGTCTCTTCGCCAATAACACGCATATTGCCAGCGTGGCAGGGGTTCACCTGGATACCACTTGCCTTGACCATAATGGGTAAAACTGCCCGGACTAAAGGTGGCTTGCATTTTTTTAAATAACTGATGTGCTAAACGACGCTTGTCTTCTCCTTCGGCTGCGGTGTTCCATTGCTCGCTTTCCATATCATCAATTGAAATAAAGGTCGGTTCACCGCCCATCGTTAATTCAATGCCATTTTTCTGCAATAAATTATCAACGGTTAAACCCAATTTATTAATTTCGGCCCACTGAGCTTCTGAGTAAGGTTTAGTCACCCGCGGCATTTCGTGCACACGAACCACTTTATTATAAAAATCGAAAGTGGATTCACATTTTTCAATCACACCAGATACGGGCGCAGCGGAGCCCGGTTCGGGAGTACATGCCAACGGGATATGCCCTTCCCCAGCAAATAAACCTGAGGTCGGATCTAATCCTATCCAACCGGCCCCCGGTACATACACCTCACACCATGCGTGCAAGTCAGTAAAATCTTTTTCGGGACCGCTCGGGCCATCAAGGGATTTTTCATCGGGTGCCAACTGTACTAAATACCCAGAGACAAAACGTGCGGCCATGCCAAGATGCCTGAACAGTTGAACTAAAAGCCAGGATGAATCACGACATGAACCCGACTTTTTCTGTAACGTTTCATCTATTGTTTGTACGCCCGCTTCCATTCGAATGCCATACTCAATCATTTGATAAATGATACGATTCACATTAACGATAAAATCAACGGTACTGGTATCTTTTTTGTTTTCTTGCTGACAGCGCGCTATCAGTTGTACAAAAGCCTCGGATGCAATGTCGTGTTCCAGATAAGGCGTTAAATCTTTTTTAAGCCGCTCTGGGTAACTAAAAGGGAACGTTTGTGCGTACTCTTCAACAAAAAAGTCAAATGGATTAATGACTGTCATTTCAGCCACTAAATCAACGGTGAACCAAAATTTTTCAGTTTTTTCAGGAAAAACAACACGTGCCAGATAATTCCCGAAAGGATCTTGTTGCCAGTTAATAAAATGTGTTTCAGGATAAACTTTGAGTGAATAACTTTTAATCGGTGTCCGACAATGCGGGGCGGGTCTTAAACGAAATGTATGCGGCTCCATGCGAATTGCTTTGTCGTATACATACTCAGTGTGATGCGTAATACCAATGGTAATTGTCATGCTAAATCCCCTTTATGCCAATGACTAATATTTAGGCAGGGATTTATTAAACTAGCAAGGGAAATTATTTAAATTTTAATGATTTATTGATTGATAAAGACTTAAAAGCGGAAAAAGCAATAAGGCTTTTTCCGCTGTTGGCTAATTGTTCCGCCTATAACGATTTTAAAAATGCTAAAACTGCATCTTTATCCGCTTGTGATAACGCTTGATAAGCATTTTTACTCGTTTCAGCTTCACCTCCATGCCAGAGAATAGCTTCTTCGATTGTACGCGCACGACCATCGTGTAAGTAACCTATACGATTCATATTTTGTTCTCTTTGCTGCGCATTAACGATGGATATCTGATCGTTGCCTTTTAAATCACCTAGCATCACACTTTCAGTATGTCCTAATCCCCACAAGGGCGCTGTTCGCCATTCAGCGCCTGATGCACTGCCTTCAGCTAGGTTATCGGCTAATCCGGGTCCCATATCGTGCAATAACAAATCTGTGTAGGGTCGAATTGTTTGATTACGCAACTCTGTCAATGGGTGATGTGCGCTGGTTTGCATTTCAGGTCGATGGCAAGCGGCACAATTCATCTCACCAAATAAGTCTTCACCTCGTAACGTTTGCAAATCTGTCAAATCGCGGCGTGCTGGCACCCCTAATAAACTGACATATTTAACTAGGTCATCTAATGTTTCATCTGATAACTCGGATCCCTGTTGATTACCACATGTGGTTTGCTGCGAACCACAATCAGGTGTGGGTAACACAGAAGTCATCACCCCCATATCACTATTAAAAGCAGCTGCGACTTGATGACGCACGCTGGAAGTGGCTGCTTTATAGCCAAAACGTCCCACGCGGGTGTCACTTGTGACCGGATCAATCACCAAAGAAACTTTACCCGAAATTCCGTCGCTTGATTTGCTGTCATCGGGATCTGCCCAAGCGATGATATCTTCTTCACTAACTGCTTCTAAGAGTCCCAATCCCACCAGATTAGGGGCAATGCGAGCAGAAAATTGCGCAGGCTGAATGCCGCTGAAAACATAATTAGGCTGACGTAAACCATTGGTTAATTCAGTCCAAGGCGCTAAGGTAACATTCCCCTCACTCGCCACATTGCCAATTTGATTGGGTTGCAATACGCGTCCAGCCGCTGGGTGCGGGTTACCCGCTTCATCACCAATTTTAAACACCCACTTATCTAAGGGTTCGCCAACATCAGCAACAAAAGCACGACCATTGCGCACATGACAACCTGAACAAGATTCGTGAATGTAGTGCGTGCCGACTTTACCTACCTGTTCATTCCAAATTCCATTTTCAAAACGCTCGTCATGCTCGCCTGTCTCAAAGTTAGTATGGTGGACACGACGACCTTCAACAAAAGCTTGGCCATTAACATGGCTCAGATTAGTGGCCATTTGCATAAATCGTCCAGCGGGTTCATTGGTATAGTTGTAACCTAACGTTGTATCGCCGCCCAATAACCCTTGGCTCGCAATTGGATAACCATCGTCATAGGAGTCCACTTCCCACTCAAAGGGCTTTAAGCCACCTTCACCGACTATGTATAAAAATGTCGTGCCATAATAATTTTTTCTCGAACCTTCGGGGGTTGAATTAAAAACTGGCTCAGTTCAAATTCCATGCGCTGCCCCTTTGCCAGTGGAATTCTTTGCTGCCCGCCATTTAACCACTTGCTGGTAATTGAAACCTGATACTTCCACTGATGACCTTGATCGCTAACGCGCTGAAATTCATTGTTGTAAGTACCGGGTGTGCCATCGACCACTATCACATCTTGTTCCATATTGTGATGAAATTGACCGGTTGCATTAATGCCCAGAACCAAGCCCTAAACTCTTTAACGCCCAATTCCCATTCGGTGATAAAAGTCACATCAATTCTATCTCCGCCATGATCAACATAGTCTTCAATCTGGATCCGCGCAGTACGATAAATCCAATAAGTCGCCAGATAGTGGTCATAGTGGTCATTTTGCATGCTGTCTTTGGCGTGACGGTCGCGACCTCGATCGGAAAAACGTGTAACCCAAGCATCGCCTCGGTTATAAACCGTTGCAGGTTCTTGTGCTGTTTGCGCATTATATAAAGGGGTAACCGCCCCCAGCTCAATACTACATCCTTGCGAGTCAACCGTATCATGAGTGGGTGTATTGGGGCACTGGTCATCGCTATCGGCCACACCATCATTGTCGCTATCTGTTATTTGGCAGCCAACCGAATCAACCATGGCATTTGCTGGCGTATTTGGACATTGGTCTTGTGAATCGATAACACCATCATTGTCTGCATCTGGGTTTGATGGTATTTCACAGCCATCAGCATCCACTGCAGCGCCTGAAGGTGTATTTGGGCATTGGTCGACGTTATTATTAACACCATCTTGATCATCATCGGACTCTGAAACCACTGTCCCATTAAAAGTATAAGTGTTGGCTTCAGTATCGATTGCACCGCCATTATTTTCATGCGTGAAATAATACCAAATTTGATCCCCATCATTGAGGTTAGAAACTTCATACTGCATTTGGTTGTTATTTAAAGACATCGCAACATTTAGCTGCCCACCATTGTTTACTCGGTAATGCAAATCTGCCCAGCTTGCATTACAATAAAAAACAACCCCAGTTGTGGATTCACTTGCGATACCACAAGCACCTGTGGTCGGATATTCACAACCATTAGCGGAAACATTTGCCCCAGCACTGGTATTAGGGCATTGATCGATGTCATCTGTTACGCCGTCTTGATCGCTATCCATACAGCTTGCTGATTGACAAGCTGTAACAGGATCAAACTGCAACCAATTGATATTGACAGGCCCTGAATCGATATTCACTCGCATCGTGTGTAGACCCGCGGAGCTGACAGAAATTGTCCCTAATACCTGATCAATATAACTTTGCCAACCGCCAGTCGCATCAACTGATGCACTACCAACGGCTTCACCTGAGAATAAAACCGAGTAATTCGCACCACTTACTTGACTGGCGACTCGACTGGTTAATTGATACTCACCAGCTTGCAACTCTACCTGATATTCAAGCCACTCGCCCGCATCTGTCCAACCTACATTAAAACCACCATCCGTGTCTGTTGTAGATTGAATATCCACATCATCAGTACGATATTCCCCTCCCACATTACCAGCTGTGGTATCGAAAAATGCACTATAATCTTCAGCTTCAACACGCACTGTTTGCGCACTATTCGAGTTTACCCGCCAGAGAATATCATCAATGCCTAACGAAAAAGTACGGGCTGGCAACTGTCCGTCGATGCTGGCTATATTAAACAGGTCTTTCATTGAGTGCAGAGCAATAAACTGCCCCCGCAGTTCATTTACGGGAATCGAAACTAAACTCCATTCACCATCTCTGATTAAACCATATTGATTCTGATGAGCGGCAAAATCAATCCAATGTTCGTTGCCAAACGTATCCGAAACGCCCACTTTAAAACTGATATCCGCCGGAATTTTAATTTGAAACTCTAGAACGCCTTGCTCAAAAGCTGACATGTCTTGCGCATTTCTCGCCTGCACCCCGCCGCCGAACCATTGATTTTCAGAAACATAATCCCAACTGATGATATTGCTGCCTTCATAAGCGGGCATATTACCCTGTTGCATTGAGTTTGGGTTCCAAATGTAAATATCCGATGTGGACCCTGTTTCGAGTTTAGTATCGACGGTTGTGGTATCTGTAAAGACGCCGTAATTGTATGAGGTACTGGTGTTGGCTTGTGCATGTGCAAATAATCCTGCAGACAGTACGGCAAACACCATTTTGTTAATGTTAAACATACCTATTACCCATTATTGTGTGTTATGTGTAAGTGAAGCAAATGTCTTCACGTGAAAGATTTCAATGACATCCAGATCTATCAGTGGCCATTAAAACCCGATACACAAAATCTAAGCAGAATGTTTAAATTTGTCGTCACCATTAACATTTTTAATACAAAATAAAATAGACACTTAGCTAAGATATTGATTTTAATGTAGCTTTAAGAGTAGGCAATGCCCATTATGACCAGTGGTCACTAGTTGAAATTCGTTTGCGTTATCTTACGTCTATCACAGAAACAGGTTTTATGCTGATCAGCTTAAAGTTATTAAACGCTTTATAAATGTTGTTTACGGTATTGGCTGGGAGACATTTGCACAAAGCGATTAAAAAAACGATGAAATGAAGACTTATTATTAAAGCCAGATTGCAATAATATGTCCATAATACTGAGTGTTTGGGTCGATTCTTGTAACAACAAACGCTTTGCATGCTCGACTCGATGAAAGTTAATCAACTCATAAAAGTTGGTCTGCATAATTTTATTGATTGCCGTTGATACATCTTTGACATTTGAGCCAACCGTCAGCGCTAAATCTTCAATGGTTAAATTAGGCTGAAGATAAATTTTCGATTCATCTAAAGCGTGTTTAATTTGTGAGGTAAGCTGTTGCCAATTATCTTGTGTAAAGTCATCCTCTATTGCGGTGTCATTTTCAATTTTCACCTCTTTTGATTGCGTGATTTGTTGAGTGTATTTAAGGTTAAACAACATAAGGATATTAATTAAGATAAAAACAAGATAACTGTAGGCGGTCGCGACACTATCCGCCGTTGGCCCTCCCCAAATGTCATCTGTAAATGCAATCAGTAAAGACCAAGCCCATACCAGCATAAAACAACAGCTAAATATGGTCAGCCAGATAACCTGCTCAAGTGAAAATGAAGAATAATTAACTTGTAAATCCTGATAGTGTTTTTTGACCGCCCAAATAACCGCCGTCGCATAAATGATTGAGATAAGTATCGTCATATACCAGATAATTCGGGCTGATAATTGCTGATTGAAACTGCCCTGCGCGAAGCGGTAATTATCTAATTGAATAGCAAAAACAGAAAACAGGAAAATCACCAAAATGGGACTAATAAAATGCAATAAATGGCTGAGTTTTAGTGAAAAATCTTTTCTTGTTAAGCTTAAAATAAACAATAAAAAAACCGGGCCTCGAAGCAATTCAGCGACAATATAGACATATAGCAGCAGCGTTTGCGCAAGCCATGACGCACTTTTTAATTCTGGGTTCCACATAAAAATTAAACACAGACAGTCAATCGCAATTATCAGCATAAACGCCGCTAACAAATAACTTTCCAGTGTCCGCTTGGTTGGTGGCAATAAGCGATAAACAGCTAAAAGCATGGCTTCACAAACCGTTACAAACAAAAAAACATCGTGCAGATTATAAATTCGCTCGGTTAATCCGGGGGAAGCCTGAGTGACATTATTTACCACATAAATCAACATAAGCGCGACTCACATCTCTACCTGCTTGCTTAATGCAATCATTGACTTAATTTGAGGGATGATGAAATTTTCCACCAATCTTCTACTTTGCTCAGAATAGACCGGCCAGTTGAGGTAGTGTCCCTGTGTTATCACAATCACCAATTGTAAACTGGGAACCGTAATTACATACTGGCCCCCATCTCCTTCCATTACCCATGCAGAATAGCCTGCATAGTCACGCAACCACAAATAATAGCCATAATGCTCTTCATTGACAGCAACGTGCGGCTGCTGCATTTGTTTTACCCAACTCGCATCTACTATTTGCGTTCCCTGCCAAGCGCCTTGGTTTAAAAGTAACTGACCCAATTTTAATAAATCGCGGCTGCGCATAAACATTCTGGCTGATGCTTCTGGCGCTCCGTTTGGCTGCTGAAACCATTGATACTCTGTAATTTCAAGCGGTAAAAACAAATTCTGATCGGTCCAATCCTTCAATGTAGTTTGCCGCTCCTGCCTTAGTTTACGATCAAACAGGCTCAACAAAAAATTTGGCAAGGCGCTGTTATAGGTCCAATATTTTTTCTCTGACGAACAATCTTGTGATAATAGATAGGTTACGAAATCAGCTTGCTGCCACAAGTTTTTTAAATCATCGCCCTGCCATTCATCCCATTGATAAGCCGTTTGCATTGTCAACGCATCAAAAATAGTCAAATCTTGGTGTGCTTCGCATTTACTCAGTAATGCTTGTTCTTTTTCGGTTAAAAGTTGAGCGACGTTTGTATCCGCAGTGAAATTAAACGCTGGCAGTAAACTCCCCACTATCAGTGCACTAATGCTTTTATTAACAGACGCAATATAGTGCAAGTCGTCCTGTTGCCATTGTTTAATTCTTTGGCTGTGTATCCGTTTAATGCCGGCGGAAAAATCGATGTAATCTTGATTGCCGACGTAATATTGTTCAAAAAGAATTTGTGATTTATGGTAAATCAGCAGGCTATGCAGCTCGCTAAAACCGCCTTTTTCAGCTGGTATTGTAGTTTGCGCGAATAACTTAGGAAATGCACTGCGATTTTTTTCTAGCATGTGCAGTGATTTCATATCTTTATAAGCAGCAGCAAACAACAATACAGCCAGCGACAAAGGGATCGCAAACAACAAGAGCCAAATCAATTTCTTAAACGAAAACGCCGTTTCTCTTGCCATAAAAAGAATTCCTTGTTTCATTGACTAATACTGTCACGAGCCGCTCTAGCTGATAATTAAAGGTAAGCGCTTTCAACTGCACATAGCCCTTTAACTTAATAATGAGAGACGAGCCGATGTACGTGCCAACTAGCGATTAAGCCTATTCAAAACCAACGAACGTAACCTGCGTACTATATTTTCATTCATCGGTGCCAACGACCCTTGGCTGTGGGGCGGTATATGTTGCCGAGGTTTGTCAGCATCACCAAAAACATAATACTCAAATAAGTTTTTCCAAGCAGCCTTTTGAGCCGGCGGCAAGTCACGGATTGTCATTTGAGCATAGGTTAATACACCCGCTGGTGTTTCCATAAAATCAGGTGATTGACGCCACCAATAGTTAACCAGTATGTTATAACGCGCTAAACTTTCAACATGGTGCCACCACATAGCTGGAATAAATAACGCATCACCGGGTTCAAGCTCGGCCACTAGCGCCTGCTCAATTGCCTGTTTGAATTTAGGATACTTGTTATAATCTGGCTGATGAAAATCAACTAAACTAATAGCCTGTCCTGCAGGGTTAAACTCCAGCGGGCCAATATATAAATTTTCTAGCTGCTCAGGCGGAAAAAGTGTAAAACGGCGTTTACCCACCGCATTAACTGCAATGTTGTCCGGTAAATCAAAATGTGCAGAAATACGCGACTGATTGCCAATCCAGATGCTGGCATGCGGTTTTTTACCCAGTAAACCTTTCTCTTGCCCCCCTTTGTCTTGAAGAAAAAGGTTATTCTCGCTTTCAAAACCTGGTAAGCACTGCTCGATAGCGGTTGAGCCAACATAAAAGCTAGGGGGTTGTGCATCATCTAAATGCTGAAAAATTTTATCTAATACCTGATCTAACGGCACCATCGCCCTGTCGAAGTTTAAATTAGACAGATCTTCGTTATATGCATAACGTCCAGCAATTTCAGGTTGCCCGTGAAACACGCCTACTTTTTGCCCACGATAAAAACGCCGAATATATTCATCTGCATGGCGTGCGGATTGTTGGCCCGCTTTAACAACAGGCCAGCTCTGACATAATCCTTTTATCACATAGGGTTGCTCTGACGTCAATAACGCTTCAGGCAAATCCCCAATGGTACAACTCCTGATTTCTTTAACTTTTTTATCAACCACTATCATTTTTGTCTGCTTGTCTTAACTTTCAGCGTGGGTTTCGGCTGTTACTCTGGCATTTAACTAGAAGGGCAATATTGTTTTAAATATTGTGCATGTATTGGTAACATTTCAACCGTTTTTCTGACGCTAGCACGAATACCGTTTAAAAAAAGTGTTTGCTCCTGCTCACTCATCATATCTGCAATTGGGTGATAAGTTTTAGGTGTAATACCCTGCCCTAGCATAACTTGAATCCAGGAATTTTCAGCGAACAAGTCCCATGGTTCTTTAAAAACGCAACCGGAATCACTAAACAAATCAATCTTCCGTTGTAAACTCTCCGGAACTTCCATATTTTTGCAATACTGCCAAAAAGCACTGTCTTTTCTCTCTGTTACTTTATAGTGCAATATAATAAAATCCCGAACGAACTCTGTTTCAATTCGAGCTTGCTCATTAAATTCATCAATATTCGCTTGCTCAATTTTAGCTGTTGGGAACAACTGGATTAATCGAATGATACCTCGTTGAATTAAATGAATACTTGTAGACTCTAATGGTTCAATGAACCCGCTAGATAAGCCTAGCGCGACACAGTTTTTATTCCATTGTTTTCGCCGTACTCCAGTTGTGAACTTTATCGTTTTTGGTTCGGTGAGTAATTTACCACTCACATTGCGCAGCAATTCTTCTTCAGCTGATTCATTCGACTGGTAACGACTGCAATATACAATTCCATTGCCACACCGTTTTTGTAACGGGATTTTCCATTGCCAACCAGAATCTCGTGCCACAGATCGGGTGTAAGGTAGGGGCGCTTCCTCGGCTTCTGTTTGTACAGCGATTGCACTATCACAAGGTAACCAATGTGACCAATTTTCATACCCCGTATGCAACGCTTGTTCGATTAATAAGCCCCGGAATCCAGTACAATCGATAAACAGATCGCCCTCTATCGATTGCCCATCGGCCAGCAGCAAAGATTCAATATAGCCACTGTCATTCGACAATTTGACCTTATGAATTTTTCCTTCTATTCTTCGAACGCCATGCTGCTCAGCAATGTTACGGAGAAATTTTGCGTACAACCCAGCATCTAAATGGTAAGCATAATTTAAAGAGTTGTCTTTTAGATGGGCGAATTTTTTATTTTTCGCAGCTTGTAGTTCTAAACAATATTCACCATAATCAGCTTCAAACCCTTCTCTGCGTCCTCGTAACCAAAAATGCTGAAACGTTGCAGCCCAACAATCTTTACCGGTCGTCCCAAAAGAGTGGAAATACTCAGTTTCTTTATCTTTCCAGTTTTCAAAGTTGATACCAAGTTTAAATGTCGCTTGTGTGAAACGCATAAATTCAGCTTCATTGATTTTTAATAACTGGTGAAATGTTTTTAATGGCGGAATGGTCGCCTCTCCCACCCCCACCGTTGAAATTTCATCCGATTCGACCAGTTTTATATCAATATTCTTGCCAATCAATTTTGCCAGCGCCGCTGCAGCCATCCAACCCGCGGTGCCTCCACCAGCTATAACCACTTTTTGAATACCAGATTTATTGTACAATTTAAATCTCCGAATATTTAACTGACTTCCATAGGCATAACCTAACAACTTATTTTTATTTGAGTCGTTTATTCTGTCTTTCTATTAGCTTTCTAAAATTGGATAATGAACCAATTACCATATAAATTTGTTTCAAATAACCATTAGAATTTAAACAGTAAAGGTTTTCAGCTGAAAGCTGAGACAATTTATCTTCATTAATAGTCCAAAACCCAGACAATGTATTTTTAGAACCATCTTTAAGTTCAATCTCTGCCGTAAAAGGCTCGATCAACTCTAACTCATTCAGCATATTTGCAAATTTTTTACTACTTTCAACCCCTGCATGCGCTGCCCCTAAAAGGCCACTTACGTAACTCAAATACTCGCTGTTACCGCCAAACTCTAAAAATATAGGTGTACCTTCTGATTTACTGATTCTTGGACTATCTAAATCAATGTGCAAAACCGCTTGGGTCACTTCCTGGCTATTCTCTATTTGCTTTTGCAAGCCAATTAAAAATGGTTGCGTTTGAATAATGTTAGGTATGTATTCGCTATCCCAACCAGAATCATTAAGAAAAAGATTTTGTCCCTGTTCAAAACCAAACAAAGCACAGGGCTGTAATTGCCCTGAACTTGAATCTTTATAAAACACGATAGGGTAATATACTTGTAAGTTTTGAAACTCTTCCGGGAAAGTGGGAGCGAACATCACATTGTCGCCATACTTAACACCACGCTGAGTGATAACTTTAAGATCTTTATGTTCAACATTATTTAATAAAACATGATTGGCCATGTTATCTCCGCAAAAACTGAATTTTTGAGTAAAAATATCGCATTCGAATAATATGAATTATTGACGTTGCTGTTTTTAAATATCTTGAATTAAAAATAGCAATAATTGTGTCGCTTTAACAGTGCATCTTACAATGACTCACTCTTTACCGTAAAAACTCGATAATATTGTCTGGCTCATGATTAAAAAAGCCGCTCATAAGAGCGGCTTGACACACACAAACACTAAATCAAATTAAAAAGTAAAGCGGGCACCAATGTTATAACGTGCACCTTGCTCTATCGCATTTAACAGCTCATTTTGGTAACGACTATGCATTCGCTGAGTTTCATCGGTCAAATTAATGGCTTCAACAAACACAGTTACTTGCTCTGTTACATCATAACTAGCGTTTACATCAATTTGCGAATATTCCTCAGTAATTCTAGGGTTATTATTCCCATTATCCGTAGAGTTTAAGAAAGCATCACGCCAGTTATACGCGATACGCACTTGAATTCCATCTTTATCATAAAATGCAACAACGTTCGCTGTATCACTTAAGCCCGGCAGTGCGAACTGCTCGTTAAATACGTTTGGATCATACTCTGCATCACTTTCCACAAACGTATAGTTAACTTGTGCACCAAAACCACTTTCAAAAGTATGTTGCAATGCAATTTCGACACCGTCAATTGTCGCTTCTTTTTCGTTAAATGGAACCTTGGTTTCAAATGAGATTGCCGGATCACCATCAACTGATTGGATATACCCAGTTGGATTACCTGAAGCATCTTGTCCTGTTACAAACACACCATCCGCTTCACCATAATTATCAAACAAGTATTGACGAATTGCGCCTTGATCATTTGGATCACTGATATTTGCTCTTGCATCCGCAGCTCTAGGCCCGTTTGCTGGCATCTTTAAATCAAATAATGGCTGGGTTTGCGTTCTTGAACCGACATAATTTTCAACTTTCTTATGGAAATACCCAATAGACGCATAACTTGCATCATCAAAATACCATTCAACACTTAAGTCGAAATTTTGTGATTCATGAGGTAATAACCCAGGCTCACCACGCTCAGCTCGAGAAGTCGTGCTTCTCAGTGACGTGATCGCGACACCACCACGCAAATGATTATATGTTGCACGAGCAATTGTTTCACTGAAAGAAGTTCTGACCTTCAAATCATCTGTTATTTCAAGTGAAAGGTCTAAATTAGGTAAAAAGTTAGAGTAGTCACCTGAAAATTCAGTGAACGCACTTTCACCAGAATCGACTGTCTCAAATTCATTATTTGATACCCAGTTTACCGCAGTATAAGCAGGCACCATCGCATTTGAAGTCACATCAGTTTGTTCGTATCTAAAACCTGCTGCACCTTTCAAATACATATCACCCAGCTCAACTTCGAAGTTCGCTTGCATATAAGCAGCCAACATTTCTTCCTTTACCCGTTCATCGGTTGTCCAGTTCTCAGTGACACAAAAGCGGTCGGCACATGGCCAAACAGCAGGGTCTACAACATTATCAGCACTATTATCAGGTGCTGCAAAGCTTGCTACTTGATCTGTTGCATCCTGAGTTGAGAATGTATAGAACAAGTCAAACACATCGTAAGGGTTGCCGTTAGCATCGATACCTTGATTTGATAAATTATCGATTGTATTAGATGAAGACTGGGCACTAAAAATACCGTCATCGATATTCTCAGGTGTACCTTCACCACCCCAAGTAGCGCGTTCAGCTTTCATAAAAACAGCTTGTACTGTATTTTCGGTTGCACCAATACCAAAATCGACACTGGTAATGACACCCTCATCAAAAGTGTATTTACCTTTGAGTTGAACTTGACTAACGTCATTTGTAAATTGGCTATTACGCAATGAACTACCCGTCGCATAAATTTCATCTGCTGATGCATCATTTCCTGGTGTTGTCTCAATACCGATAACTGGGAAATCCTGTCTAAAGTCAATGGTTGAATTTAAACGTGAGCCATTAGCGAATTCGACCACCGAGCTATTACCAAATGGGCTAGCTGAACCAGATTCTGCAGTCGAATCATGTGCGTCAAATTCAAAGCTTAAATTATCTGATACATCCCACTCGACATTAAAACCCAGTGATTTGTTTTCGTGCACTTCACCGAATGCAGCGGTACCGAACGTTAAATCAGGACCTGCGAGTGAATGCCAAACCAAAGGCGTTTTATTTTTATCACCAGTCCACAACGACTTACCATTACCGGCATCAATTCTTTCACCTTCCCAAAACCATGCACTCATACGGTTTTGTACATTAGTTATCTCATTTTTAGTATAAGTGTAGTCAGCAGTAAATGTTAAAGCATCACTAGGTGCAAACTGCACTACTAATTGTGCATTGTCTCTAGTTCGTTCAAAGTCATTATATTCATAACCAAAGTTTTGCGGGCGGTTAAAAGTATCACTTGAGGCAAAGCCATCATCTTTACCCAATACATTCGCTTGATCCGCATTATCCATGCCACCAGAGAACCAACCACCTTGGTCAACCCCTTCTTGAGTTTGCGTATGCCAGTTACCTATATTAGCTTGTTTATTGCCACCGTTACGTTCCTGATGACTGGCAGAAATTGCAATACCAAATTTGTCATCAGCAAACGTTTGGCTGTATATACCAGAAATTTCAGGCGTAATGCTATCGCCTTTGTCTGTCGATTTGTCGATAACACCTTTTACACCAACAGCAAAGTTTAAACCGGGATCATTTAAGGGACGAGCCGTTAAAACGTTAACGGTTGCACCAATACCACCAGTAGAAATATCTGCACGGGAAGTTTTGTATACTTCAACACCACTGACTGCTTCAGAAGCAATATTCGCGAAATCGAAAGAACGAGAACTATTAATTGCTGTACCAGTCAAACCAGAAGTAGGCATTTGACGGCCGTTTAAAGTTACGAGGTTAAAATCAGAACCTAAACCACGAACCGTAATTTTTGAACCTTCACCATTTGAACGATCGATTGAAACACCGGTAATACGCTGCAGTGATTCAGCTAAGTTGGTGTCAGGGAATTTACCGATATCCTCAGAAGAAATGCCATCAACAACACCTTGAGCATCGCGCTTCATATCCATCGCACGCATCAAACTTCCGCGAATACCTGTAATCACAATAGTTTCGTCAACCGCTTCATCTGCACCTTCGGCAGCGTTAGCAACTTGTGCATTTGCAGCCAGCATTGCTACTGTGACAGCAGATGCTAATAATTTTGGTCTAAATGGAATGTGTCCCATGAGTTTTACCCTTAGTTTAATTATATTTTCACAACACGTTTATCTACACACAACTGAAAGCGCTTACAGAAATCTATTCATTTCTTTTTACAAAAAGCAATCGGTCGCCAACACATGAAAGCGCTTCCAACAAGAGGTTATGAAATAAACAGAATTATGTCAACATTAAGTTAACGATTTCCAAATATTTCATACCCAAACTGTAATAGAAGTATAGACAAAAACCTTGATATTGCGATTTTCTTAAAACCAAGTTCCTGAAAAAAAACAATAAAAATCAGCTTATTTTGCTCTTTTATGTAAACAAAAGTTTACATAAAAGAGCCGCGTTGCTTTTCTTTCAGTACTCAAGGGAGCAATCCAATCGTCCAAAACCTATATGTAATGGTCAATAGTTTACCAATTTTCAAAGGGAGCATTATCCCATTCGTAGATACGGATCCAGTCATATTGAGTAATCATTGGGTAAAGGTTTCTATGTTTATTACCACCAAAGACATCTTGAATTTGATCATTAGGGATCCAAAAATTCATCATTAATTGCGTTAAATTATCTGGAATTGGCGTCTTATGTATTTGTGGTGGTTTGCAGCTTGGCTCACAATTAAGATCGCTTTGTGATAATGTCTTTACTAGAGTACCATCCACAAACCACTTAATTGCATCCGGCGTCCATTCAATCGCAAAAACGCGCCAGTCATCTACCGGGCCTACGACTATTTTATCTTCCCATGCGCCCCACTCTCTGGTTTTGCTCCAATTCACGGTATTTAAACCATAAATTAAATTCGCTTGAAACTTGTCAGGTCGACCACCTTCCAACTCGACATCGATTTCTTCCCATTCTTGTAATCCAGAATTGGTATAAGTGAACAGTGACGAAATGTAACCAGACGCTGTTTCTCTATTTGGCGCTTTCATACGCGTTTCGAAACGGCCAAATTTGACTTTTTTTTGTTCAACGGTTCTTAATTCGCCACAAGAATATGAGTAGGCTTTTTTATCTTTCTGATGATCAACTGAAAAACCAGCCTCTATCTCTTCCTGCTGAATAATTAAATTGAGTAAACCATCGACAACTTGCACACCCTGCGGCTGAAAGCGACAGTCTGATTCATTACCCACAGCACCATCCCCTTTAGCCCAAATTTGCTCGTTAAAAGCATCAAACCTTTCATCCAGCTTAAGTGTGAAACCGGGGTAAACACCGGTGTAACCCTCATATGCTGTCGGCATTACCTTCTTGTCCATACTTTGGGATTGGAACTCGGTGCTACAGCCGACACCTAAGCTGGTTACGACTACACTTAAGAGTGACAATTGAGTTAGGTGTTTAAAGTTCATCATTATAGCCCCTTCGCAAAATCTGATGTGTTTACATTAGTACGAGAAACAAGTGGATGATTAAGGTTTAACAATGAGCTTAATCATCCATTTGAATCCTTTATAAAGAATTTAAAAAAGACAAAATATCTGCTTTTTCAGGTTCAGTAAGTGCTTGGTAAGCATCGGCTGAAGCTTGAGCCTCTCCGCCATGCCACAATATTGCTTCTTCGATTGTGCGCGCGCGACCGTCATGTAAAAAGCCTACTCGATTAATATCGTCGCCACTTTGTGCAATCGAAACCGAATCGTTGGCTTTCGCGTCACGCACCATAACGTCTACTGCATGACCTAGTCCCCATAAAGGTGCGGTGCGCCATTCTGCACCGGTCGCATTACCATCGGCTAAATTGTCGGCTAAACCTGCCCCCATGTCGTGTAACAACATGTCAGTATAAGGATGGATGGTTTGCCCTCTAAGTTCAGCAAGTGGATGAAATTCAGACGTGACATAAGTCGGCCTATGACAATCTGCACAACCAATTTGACTGAATAGATCTTCACCGACTTGATTATTATAGTCTCGCCTGGCCGGTACACCGAGCAAACTGATATATTTAACCAGTTTATCCAGTTCAATATCATCTAACTCAGCTCCTGCTGGGCCGCAATCCAGTTGCTCCGCACCACAATCTGGATTCGGCAGAACTGATGTCATTACGCCCATGTCAGTATTCAAGGCGGCAGCCACCTGATGTTTGACACTCGCTGTCGAGGCTTTGTAACCAAAACGTCCCAGACGCGTGTCTCCCGTAACTGGGTCTAGCGTGACAGAAGCTCTACCGGAAATGCCGTTTTGATCTGCATCATCAATATCCTGATATTCTAATATTGTGCTTTCGGGTATCGCTTCTAATAATCCTAAACCAACCAATTGAGGTGCTATGCGGGCTGAAAATTGAGTCGGTTGACCGCGACTAAAAACATAATTAGGTGCTCTTAAACCACTGTCTAATTCAGTCCACTGCCCCAGCCTTACCTCACCTTCTTCTTCACCATCACCCACCATTTTCGGTTGTAAAACACGCCCGATTGAAGGGTGTGGTGCACCATTTTCGTCGCCCACCTTAAACACCCATTTTTCCAGAGTCTCACCCGGTTCAGCGACCAAAGCACGGCCATTTCGGATGTGACAATTAGCGCAGGATTCATTGATATAAAACTTGTCAGATTTGCCTATTTGTTCTTGCCAAATAGGATTATCGTGTCGCTCATCATGGCTGCCATCGACAAAACTGGTATGGTGTACTCGCCGTCCTTCAACCCAAGGTTGCGCATTTTCAGCACTCATATTAGTTGCCATTCCCATAAAACGGCCCGCCGGTTCTTCGCTGTAGTTATAACCTAGTGTAGTTTCGCCGCCGGATAAACCTTGAGCTGGGATAGGATAACTATCGTCATACTCATTTCTGTCCCACTCAAAAGCATGAACACCAAGCTGACCGGTAATATATAAAAATGTCGTGCCGTAATAATTCAATCGCGTACCGGCTGGAGGTGAAAGTAAAAACTGACTGACTTCAAATTCCATACGTCGACCCGTTGTTAAAGGCACGATACCGCTTGGTGCGCCCCACTCATCGACAATATCCAGTGAGTACATAAACTGGTGGCCTTCATCACTTATTTTTTCGAAATTCTCATTCCATGTGCCACGCCCGAGATATTTAACGCCTGTTTCGTTCGGATTAACTTTTTCTTCTTCTTTTTGCGGATTAAAATTAAATTGACCGGTTGTAGTTAACCCGTTGTACCAAACACGAAACTCGCGTGCACCTAATTCGGCCTCCGTAATATAAGTTGCTCTGATTAAACTTTGGCCAAGCTGGGTATAGTCTTCTAGCTGAATGCGTGCAGTACGGTACTGCCAATAATGCGCTAAGAAATGGTCGTAATGGTCTGAGTTATAGATATTATTTGGATCATAGTAACCGATATCTTTAGCATGACGATCGCGTCCTCTATCAGCAATGCGGGTCACCAATACACCGTCATCGCGAACAAATTTAGCAAGCGGCTCAAGCTCTGTTGTTTCATTATAAAGTGCAACAAAATCGCCAACTAAACCAATTTCAATTGTATGCCATGTTTCTAACTCTCCATTTTTTTGCCCAGCTTCTGTATCTAGGATATAAAAATAAAGCGGGCGACCATTGTAAGCGGCTTGCAACGTACCATCATCTCGCGCAATGGTTGATAAGTTTTGTACCCCAGAAGCATTCCCATCCGTGACTAAAACAGGTGGCCAATTGTCTGCACAAGCGTCGTTACACGCACTTCCCTCTACCGCTAAATCATTGTCAAAAACATAGACAGTGAAGCCGGGTTTGGCAGAGTCAGCGCCACCCACTAGAATATTATTGTTAAACGAAATTTCAGCTAGAGGCTTGGTTGTTGTACAACCTTGCGCATCGACATAATCCCCTTCGGGGTCTCTAAACATGCATCAAAGTTATCGAATATCCCATCGTTATCCAAATCCGGGCAACCCATATTATTTATCAAGCTACCAGCCGGGGTATTACCACATTGATCAATTTCATCCTGAATGCCATCGCCATCAGTGTCGATGACACTTTCTAGTTTAATCCAGTTTAAATTGAAGTCGCCGGTATTCACTTGTAATCGAATCGTGTGCGTACCAGCTGCCACATTAAACGCGCCAACCTGTTGCGTCTCAAACGACTGCCAGCCACCGGTAGAGTCAACCTGTGCTGAGGCAACCGACTCACCATTGACTAAAAATTCGTAGTCTCCGCCATTAATTTGCGAAGCAACTCGGGTTGTTAATAAATAACTGCCCGCGGGTATCTCAAGCTGATACTCCAACCATTCTGTCGCACTGATCCAACCTACATTAAAACCGCCACTTTCGTCGCTGGTAGTTTCAATATCGACATCGTCATTTTTATACGCACCACCGGTATTGCCCGCAGTTGTATCATAATATGCTTGATAATCTTCAGCTTCTATCTGAATGGAGACCTTTTCTGCCACCTGCACTTTACAGCCGTTATCATCAACCGTCGCTCCCGCTTCGGTATTTGGACAAGTGTCGTAATCATCAATGACACCATCAGTATCTGAATCCAAAACCACTTGACAACCAGCAGCATCGACTATGACGTTCTCGGCTGTGGATGGGCAAAGATCTACACTATCATTGATGCCGTCTTTATCCCGATCTTGCACTTGATCTCCATTATTGTTATCTGCCTCGTCTGCTTGCTGTATATCCAGCCCACAACCAACCAGTGAAATGGCCAATAACCCTAATGTTAGCCCAGAAGTAATTTTCATATTATTCTCAATTTTTACGTTTGTTGTATATGTGGACCGAGATAAAAACCTCCAGTAACCACACATAAAGTGTAAGCGCTTTCTCTACAGCATTATTAGTGCCAAGGTCCTTTTTCTTTAGGGCCATTTAATAATTTAAGTAGTTTTGACTGCCGAATATTTCCTTCAAATTCATTGATATAGTCTGCATATTGACAAATGCCATTATTATAGTCATCGGTTTTTTGCATACTCGGGTATGCATTGATAAGTTTTTGCAGTTGAGCTTTGTTTGTATCAATGGTGTCGTAGATAAAAATAAGAGAAAATATTGCCATCAAATCATCCAGTAGTGCACGTGATGCTTGCGGGCACGCTGCTATTAATTTAGCTGGATCGGCAAGGTAAGCTGGCATTTCTTTGACCAAGTTACCACCACCTATTAATCCAGAGTCTTCGGTGTGATACCAAACTAAGGGGTCGATATGATTGTAACCTGTTTCATTTAAAATGATTTGCAACCATAAATATGAATCTTCACCATGCAAAGAACGCTTATTGTCGTAGTAGCCCCCATACTTTTTCACAATTTCTGTCTGACATACAACAGAGCTCGAATGGTGAAACCATACTAGACCCAACAAACAATAGGCATTCGCACAGTTTGAAATATCAAATTGACCAATAGGGATATCATAAGCCAAAAAATAATCAGCAAAGCTCTTAGCTTCCCCTTGCACAGTACAATAGTGCGCTGACGCAAAGATATTGATATTTGAATTAGCACTAAAACACTCGACCGCCGTTTGTAAAAAGCTTGGCATGTATTCATCATCCGCATCCAAAAATGATATCAACTCTCCCTTTGCTGACGCTAAACCTAAGTTTCGTGCCCTGCCTGGTCCGGCATTACTTTGTGACAAAAGTACGATCTTGTTATTTACTTTCATTATATCTTTGACAATAGAAACACTATTGTCTGTACTACCGTCATCAACCACAATAATTTCGTAATGTCTGTACGTTTGTGACTCGATAGAAGAAATAGTTCGGGCGATCACAGACTCTTTATTGTACAAAGGGATCACAATCGAAATTAGTGGCGCTGTTGTCATAAAATCAACCTTTAAAATAGACGTTTAAATATCACGCAGCAGACAAATGTTCAGTTAATATGCTTCGCTACTTTCCAATCTCGCTATAGAATCATCTGAAAAACCACCTTCACTAATGACGTAGAGTCTTTCAGTTAACTCTGAGAAATGTGCATTTTTTACAACCTTGCCATCTACGACAATCTCAAAAGCATCATCTGCATCTACCCCGTAAAAATGCATTTGCATTACAAATTGGCCAATTTCATCTGTACGCGTCGCTTCTATTTGCCGTGTTTTTTTATGTATTAGGAAAATATTTGTTTGAGCAATCGGGAGTTGCTTTGAGTTGTGTAAAACACCCAAGATATCGAAAGAAGTCAACGGCAAATCAGTGCTTGATGTTTTCTGACTGGAAATTGGGTAACCCATTGCGTCTTTCCAATAAAAATACCCTTCATCTAGAATTTTTACATTTTGATGACCTAGTTTTTGTAAATGACGAGCTGACAAACCCGACAAATGATGAGGGCAACCACAATACAGTATCAACGCTTGATCTTTATCATAAGGCAAGGTCTCAAGTTTAATGATATCTTCGTAACTCTTAGAGATCGCACCTTTGATATGATTTTGCTGGTATTCATAATGGCTTCGAACATCAACCAGTGTAATATCTTCTTGTGCGTCAAAAACCTGAGCTTTAACGATTTCGGCTCTAACTAATAAATCTATAAACTCATCAGCTTGAGCTGCAAAAGGTTGCACAAAAGTCAGTGTTAGACAAAATGTCAATAAACAAGATACAAAACAATTTCTTATTTTCATGTTAAAAATCGCTATATTCAATTGGGTGAGTGGCCTCAACTTCAAAACACAATGTTAATACATAGTTACCCATAATTAACATACCATTCCATCGTATATAACAACCATTACATCGCATTTTGGAGTAAATCGGTTGCTAAAACCCACTCAAAAAAGTAGAAATACCCGTTAAAAAGAAAGCGCTTCCAGAAATTGCGACATCCCCATCATTTGTAAAAAATATTATTCATATTTAACAACTTCGGGTGCCGCCTTTAAATAAGTTCGCACATAATAAGATCAAAAAAAGGTAGATTTAGGATGAACACACTAAAACCGTCAACCGATTCAGATAGTGACAAAGATTTATTTGAGGAATATTCAGGGGACGGAATTTATCTCTACATCAATGGGAAAAAGCATATTGACTGCGCGTCGGGCACATTTAACCTTTCATTAGGATACTCGACAAAAGAAATAACGGATGCGCTACATAAGCAATTAGATAGAAACTCTCACTTGTCTTCAAGCTATACTAAAAAGCAATCTGCACAAGTTTTCAATGCATTAAAAGAGTTTTTGCCTGAGCATATAACCAGCTATTGGTTTAGGGATATTACCGGTTCATCAGCAAATGAATGCGCGTTACGAATAGCACATAAAGCAACCGGTAAAAGCGGTGTTGTTTCTTTATTTCTCTCGCATCATGGACAAAGCATTACCACAACAAGTATTTCTGGCAATGCATTTCGCCTGCAGAACTTTCCGGTTCCTGTGTGTAACTCACTAAAAATACCAGCCCCCGATTGCAACAATTGCTTTTATAAGCAACAACCAACAAGTTGCGGAACGCTATGCGCCAGAACTTTAGAACAATTTATAGAATATGCATCAAATGGTCAGATCGCAGCCTTGATTATTGAACCGATACTAGGCAATGGTGGCAACATTGTACCAACGGAGGAATACTTTAGGATTATTAGAGAAATATGCGACCGATATGGCATCTTAATTATTGCCGACGAAGTGCAAACAGGATTTGGTAGAACAGGAAGTTTTTTCGCTAGCACCGGTTTTGCCAAGGCTTTAAAACCAGACATTATTACTTTTGCCAAAGGTGCAGGCGGAATTGGCATTCCTGTAGCAGGCGTATTAACACGTGCAAACCTAAATGTGTTAGAGGCATGGGAGCACTCTTCAACTTCAGGTGCAAATCCTCTGTCTCTAGTCGCTATGGAAGAGGTTATCAAATACATCAAAAAAAATCAGATCCTTAAAAACGTCCAACAGCAATCTATTTATTTGAAAAAAGGCCTCGTTCAATTAGCTGAAAAGTATCAGTCGGTTAACAACGTCAGAGGTAAAGGGTTAATGCTTGCTTTCGATTTACCCAGCAATACAGATGTTGCCTCGTTTATCAAGATCGCACAAGAAAACCAATTGATAGTCCGAGGCAGCCGTTATGGCTTTGGCAACACAGTAAAAATACGACCTCCTTTAATTATTACACATGCAGAAGTACAAGAAACCATTCGACAACTTGATCGTGCACTCGCGCAGTATGAAAGCATCAAAACAACACTCGAGCGCACTGTCAAACATGCAGAGCGCACATCGAGCCAAGCAGTAGAAATCACCAGTAATTTTTTTAATTAAATTTAAACCATTCAAAACAGAGATTAAAAATGCCTAAAATTAGTGTTGTTACCCCCTATGCTCGAAGAATTAAATCAATTCATTACATGCTAAAAGGTTTGAGCCAACAAACCATGGCTAATCAAGACTTTGAAATTGTGATTGCTTGTTTAGAGCACAGCGATGAATTATATCACTTGATAAAAACTGAATTTGCCGATTTAAATATTATATTAGTCATGGCTGATATTAGCTGGAATGTCTCTAAAGCAAGAAATATGGCATTAAAAGTCGCCAGTGGAGATTATATTGTTTTACTAGATGCTGATATGGTGGTGCCACATGACTGCCTAGAGCAGCACCATCTAGCTCATCTAGCATCGAAAAATAATAAACTTGTTGTAGGGCAAATGCGAGACTACGACGAACGCAAAGATATAGAGGAATATTCTTATCCATCTTTTGCGCACTATGTTGAAAATTTCCTAGCGAAGTCAGCCTGCCAACTTGACTTGGAAGCCGATATTCGCTGGACAATCGATGTATACATAGACTGGGCACTGGGTTGGACCGCCATCATGTCTTTGCCCAAAACAGCGATGCTAGAAAACAACCTATTTTTTGACGAAGAATTCATCGGCTGGGGCGTAGAAGACTTAGACTGGGCCTTAAGAGTAACGCGTGCGAATGTAGAGATTGAGTTTTCTGATAAAATTTGGTCAATTCACCTACCTCACCCGCGCAATGTTGCAGAGAACCAGCGCACTGAATACGTTAATTTTCAGCGTTTATTGCACAAATTTCCAGAATCAGATGTCGAAGTTGTTGTCGCTTTCGGTGACGTTGCAGGTAACCAGCGTTATCTGGATTACCTGCGCAATGCAAAGTTATTGCAAAATAACCAATATACCCACAACTGTGTTGCCGAATTTACCTCTCAAGAGGGACAGCTAGCTCTACTAATTGGTGCGTGTACAGATGAACAAGGCAACCTAGACCCCAGTCAAGTGCCTGTCGAACTCAATCCTCTCAAACCAACGAAAACCCTACCGTTACTAGGCATTGCGCTACCCTATTCCGATAAATCTATCACTCAAGTTTTTTACACTGATCAGATAGCAAAACTGGATAACGCGTTTCAAAACAAAATATCACAAGAAACGAAACGCATCAGCACTTAAACTCAAAAAATAAATAGCCAAACAAAAAAATTGTTTGGCTAAATATAAAACCAATATTGGATAAGAAAGATGTTATCCGGCCTACAGTGAGATGACAAATGCAAGCGGAAATAATTAAGACAGCAGCCACTATACAAACAATAAACCTCGCGTCGCCGTTTGAACCTGGCATAATGAAACAGCCTTTGCAACAAGCATTTGCAAACAAACGACAAAGCACAAGACGCAATGGCAAGCCGATTTTCAACTACCATTACAACCCTAATGAAGAAGTAGATGTATTCTATGAAGCAGACCAAGTTTGGTATAAATTCAGTTTTGTATCTGGTCGCTCAGGTTATGACAACCCAATTCCTGTCGAACAAATCCCCCAGCATCCGCCGTGACTGTCATGGCACAACATACCTCGCCCCAGAACAGACCTTGCCCATTTTGTTCAGCGCAAAAAGCAGACAGTACAATACATGAAGAAATACTCTGTTACGCCAACTTAGCCAACAACACACAAAAAGACATATTTTTAATGAACGTCAATGAATATGCTGAAGACCATATGTGCATGGTTGAACAAGGTGAACAGGCTCAAGTCTTAACACAAAGTAAAATAAAAAAAGCACTCTTATATGCCAAAGCACTAGGGCCTGATTATGAAGGGCTATTTAATAGTGCCGGTGCTGCAACGGTCAATCACTATCATGTGCCTTTTTGTAAAAAAAAGTCGCCCGTTTGGCGTAATTTAGAAGAACAACGAGTCACCATTACAAATGCACAACAAATCAATCAAATCGTGCATGGTGAACTATCAAAAAACTGGGTAAGAAGCCGATTCTTTAAAGGCAAAGATCTAGATGAACTATGTAAACAAGTCTATTGGGAAGTAAAAGACCTGCAACAGAAAAACATCATTCACAATTGCAAGTTTATCTACCAACAAGACGGCAGCTTTGTATGGCTGATGAGCCCTCGCTTAAACGGCTATATGACATACGTCTATCACTTTTTAGAACCAGTCGGCACGCCTGAACCTGGACTCGTCAACACCTGCGGCAGCATCGAAATACCTGGAGGAGATGCCATTATGTTTTTTGAGCTACCAGACAAGCTAAGCGCAATGCAAAAACAAATAATGGCACAACGCTTTAAAAAATCCCTTGACAAAACTTGCGACCGACAATGGCAACCGCCTTGTTACAAACGTTACCTGGATCTAACTTCAAATACCTCAATAGAGTCGATAAACTGTGATTGACAAAACCACCAAAAGAATACTACACCGAGTAGAAACCCTTAACCAATTGCAATCAGCCCTAAACCAAAAAGTGGATGGCATTGAAGTCGATGTACAACTCACTCGCGACAATAAACTCATTGTATTCTGGGGTAAAGTAGGTTCTACACAGCTTGTCTATGAACTGACTTATCAACAGATTAGTGAACAAATTAACAGCGAACCATTAATGCTGAGCGAGGTTTTTATATGGTGCAAAAACAAGCTCCTGATTAACTTGGATATCAAAGACTGGTGTGACTGTATCGCAGATTATCGACAAACGCTAAGTACGCAATTAATTGCATTGATAAAAAAACATAAAATGCAAAACACTGTTTTGCTAGAGTCTTTTAATCCAGACTATTGCACAAGCATAACAGCTGCAGCTAAATTGCAAGATGTTGATATTCTTACAGGCTGTGCACTGCACCGAACAGACAGGCCCTGCAGCGTTAAAACAGAGATAACAGCTGCAAAAGCACGCGGTGTACAATTTATTTTTGTCTATGCTGATCAATTAAATTTCGACATAATTGAACATTGCAAAAACTTAAACCTCAACTTAATTTCAGAACAATCTGCAGCTCAAAAATTTTACCCTATGCTGGATATGGTAATGTGTGAAAGTCCAATAGCGAACACAGTTGACATAATGCAACTGAGCTACAATGATATTTTAGATGGGGCCGCTCCATCCATACGAGATCATTCTATTCGCCACGCGCAAATAGCCACAATAATAGCCAAAGAGCTTAACCTGACTACCAAACATATCAGCACACTGCAACGTATCTGTTGGGCCCATGATATCGGTGGTTTCATGAAAACCGACTACCCAGAGATACATTGCCGTTTACTGCAATGGGAGTTCAAAGCCTGTCATAGTAATCAGCACGGAGTAAAACCAAGTTACAATCCCAAACTTTGTTACCAACACGCGAACGATAGAATAAAGCAAGGGTTGCGCTCAGAGCTAACCGCAGAAGAGTTAGCCGATCCCTTTTTACTCTACCAAGAAGAGTTTGCTCTATTAAAAGGCGAACCATTAACGGATATAGAAGCCAAAATGTTGCATTCTTGGTGGTATCACCCTCTACTCTCTACGCAATTACTCAAACAAAGAAACATAACTTTCGGAGCAGAAATAGAAGCGATAATTCGCTGCAACGAACAACCATGGTTGTTTGATACAGATCCGCATATGTTGGCACTGAGAAACAATATGCACGATTTTTCGCTTACCGAATTGCGGCTTTTTTTGGCTATTGTAAGGGCCTGTGACATCTTAGAAAACGGAAACAATAAATACCGACGAGAAGTGTTGAGAGGCGTCAATGTTGAGGACTTTCAAACGACTTTAGCATTTATGCGATACAAATTCGAACTGGATAAACTGAACGACAATATCCACGTCGTTGATATTTTAGAAAAACTTATGCAAAAACGCTCACCTGAGTTAATTTCTGTTGTTTCTGCCGCCAGAGAATCAAATACACGACTCCCAGGTGACGAGGTCAAACCCAGCTCCTCTGCTTATAACAGCCAGCAAAACAAATCAAGGACACTTGAGCAGTACGAAATTAAGAATATAAATAACAAACTGAAAAATATTGAAGTGATCTTGTTTGATATGGATGGCACCCTGATTAAAAGTGATCACTTGGCCGAATTGGCAATCAAACAGGTCATGCACTCTCTGAATATAGATATAACAGGTTTAGATTTAAAATTTTGCCATGGTAAAACGTGGTCACTAATTGCGCAAAATCTACACCAGTTTTATCCAGAGATTCATTGTACTAGCTTAGAAAATATCCTGTTAGATGCCTTTGATAGTCTATTCTTATCACAGAAACCAATTTATATGCAAGGCATTGATAAATTTATAAAAAAGCTATCAAATACTCACCGGATGGCTATCGTCACCGCGGCACATAAAGCAGCGGTAGAACATGTATTAAAACATGCAAATTTTGCGAATGAGATTTACTTTTACATCTGCGATGAACATGTAACAGAATCTAAACCCAGTCCTGAATGCTACCTTAAAGCAGCACAAACTTTCGACGTATCGCCTGAACAATGTTTGGTTTTTGAAGACAGTGTGTCTGGTTTACAAGCAGCACAAGCAGCTGGCATGAAAAGCATTGCAGTATTGGGCGATAACCTCGATGCTCCGACAGGAAAATATCTAAATGTAATTCGCAATTTTGAAAGTTTAGAGCATGAATTTTTTCAAGCTTTAAAAGATTAAATGCAAAAGGGGCAGTATGACTGCCCCTTTTGTTTGTTTTTGCTCAGTTGAAACTGAACGGTTTAAAAATTAGTAGAAGTAAATATTATCCAGATAAACCGCATCGCTGGTAGAGCCCCACAACTGCACACCTAACTGGCTTAATGTTGCCGGATCAAAGTTTCCAGTTGGATCTGTCAGTTGATCAAATGGTATCTCGACCGTCACCCATTGGTCTGTTGTAACAGTACCCATGGTATAGATACCTGGGCCACTTGCAGAGACCAATTGAATGACCGATTGCGACACACCTGTCGTTGCATACATATCAAAACGGAAGCCGGTTTGAGCGGATGCATCTAACACGACACCATCAAGCACACCATACTGAATCCCAGTTACGCCGCCTTCAGTACCTTCTGGTATTATCTGTAATTTAGCGACTTTATCACCGCTTAAGTCAATTTCTGAAAAAATAGGTGCATTCCACCAGTTATCAGACCAATAGGTAATTGCGCGATCAACAGACAAGGCATCGCTATACAAAACTAAAGCCTGATCATCTGTCTGTGCCGGATCTGGCGCTGCTGTCGCAGGTCCTGGATTGCTCGCTTTTAAAGTAAATGACATACTGCTGTCCGCGCCCAATAACGAATGCGCTTGTTTGGCAGTGCCATAACCATCGGCTTCGACCAGAATACTGTAATCACCTTCCGCCAATGTTAAGACAGCAGAGCCTGTAGCATCTGTTGAGGCTGATTGAGGCCCAGCGCTAACCGTTGCATTGACAATTGGATTACCCTGCTCGTCTTCAACCGTTGTGGTTAAATCATAGGTAATTGCTTCACCAGAGAAATATATGTTATCGATATAAACTGATTTGCCTGAAGTACCCCAAAGTTGAATACCAATTGAGGTTAAAGTAGAGGGTGTTAACACGCCGTCACCTTCCCCGTCTGCATCGATTAAATCTGAATATGGAATTGAGAAACTCGTCCACTGCTCTGCCGTTGGATTATCTAAAATCTGTTTTGCAACACCATTGCTGGATATTAATTGTAATTCAACTTTAGAAATTCCCGGCTCAACATACAAATCAAAATTCCAGTTTGTTTTGGCAGAAGCGTCTAACGGACCATTTTCAAAGCCAAATTCTAGGCCTGCAATTCCCCTTCGATACCGCCATCGGTAATAGTATATTTTGCAAGGTAATCACCGTTAATATCAATTTCTTGATACATTGGTGCATTCCACCAATCCGCTCGCCATACACCTATGTAACTATCCAAAACTAAACTATCACTGTATAAAACAATCGCTTCATCTTCTGCCAACATTGGAGGGGCAGGCGCGGCAACATCTAATTCATTTTCATCAACAACTTCCATGATCGTAAAATATAAATCTGACATTAGGATAGTGGTGCCAGCATCTCCCATAAAATCTAGCGCAAACCAAGTCATATCGCTAAAATCTGGTAGCGGCACTGCCATCTCAATCCAACCGTTATCCAGCGGCTCACCACTCGTTAGGTTATAAGTTACTTTTGATTCAGCTTGTGTCGCACTTTGCACAAAGACCTGTACAGCATCAAACGAATCCGTTTTCACTTTAAATTTTGCATGTGTGTGCAGAGAAATATCTATGCTGTTTTCTGCAGTATTACCCCAAGCAATAACACTGCCCCAACTATCACTTTTTGAAATTTCTAGCGCTCGAGCATAAGTATCATCGGTTGGTTGATCAGTGTATACAGTGCCAGTGCCCCATGTATCCCCCCAGAATTCAAAAGAAAACGAAGCGTCATTTTCAGAGTGGAAGAGAAACGCATCGTCACTCGCTGGCATTTCATCTGGCGCTTCAACATAAATAGTACGCACGACAGACGTTTCATTACCGGCTAAGTCTTTAGCTGTATAGGTCAGTATATATGTGCCAGCTGTTGTGGTATCGACTTCGCCTGTGACAACAACATTGATATCGCTGTCGGTATCATCAAAAGCGATTGCACCTTGGTCTGTGTAGATGTCGCCCACTTCAAGGGTGACGCTGGCATCACCATTTAACTCAATGGTAGGGGGTGTTTGATCTACAATAACAGATTCGACAACGACCGTGCGCGTGACAGAAGTTTGATTACCGGCACTGTCGACAGCCAAATAAGTAATGGTATAGGTACCGTCAGTATCAGTATCAACCATACCGCTTATTTCAATCGATATATCGCCATCGACATCATCATATGCTGACGCGCCGGGATCTTGAAAGTCATCACCAACAGCCAAATAGACGGTTGATTCACCATGCAAACTGACAACGGGCGCGATATTATCTTGCGTATCGTTATCTTGTTCATCATTCAAATCTAGGTCGATACAACCGGCAGAGGCAACCGCTAGTGGTAGCATGCTATAGCGAATTAGTTTTTTCATTGGACATCCTGTAATTTTTCTATTTATAAAATGCAGGCAATTGGCCTAATTGTTAGCGCTTACACAAAAATGTAAGTGAATTGTTATTGTAATGTTTTGGCGAGATTTATATATATTTAGCTGTCCAACCTACCGCACGAAAAAACCGTTTGGTCGAATCCAATAAAAATAGCGGCGATAAGTTGGTGTTAAGCAAATGCGAGAGGCATTAAGTGAGAGGTGTTATGTGTGAGATAGCAATGAAAAATCGATTTTCTTCTGCTGTGTATCAACCTGTCGCAATACAACGACAACCTTATCTCCCATTGCGAAATTGAGTCGGCCACAGGTTAATTGTAATTTCTCTGCATCATAATGGCATTTATGTTGATTCAAACTGGAAAGCGGAATCAAGCCTTCAATGTGACTATCATCCAAAGTGACAAAAAGACCGAAGTTAGTTACGCCACTAATGGTTGCATTAAATTGATTGCCGATGAACTGTTGCATGTATTGACACTTTAATGCAGCCGCAACTTCACGGCTCACGTCCTCTGCTTGTCGAGATTGATTAGAGCAATGTTTACTGAGTTGCGCTATGACAGATGCGCTATATGGATAACCATTTCTTTCAAGGTCTTTTGTAGCTGATTTACCTCCGGTGAGTACATTAAATATACGGGAAATTCGGCTATCTTTACCACTTCGAATTTTTGCTCGAATCGCACGATGCGTTAGTAAATCAGGGTAACGCCTAATGGGTGATGTAAAATGTGCATAAGTTTCATAGGCTAATCCAAAATGCCCTTGATTATCTGCTGAGTACTCAGCTTGGCTTTGAGAGCGCAATAATAAAGTGCGTATGACACTGGCGTCATCACGATGCTTAATCTTATTAAGCAGCTCATTATAATGGTGACTCGATGGTTTTTCAGCGCCACCTAAGGCCAACCCTTTTTGTGCTAAATAAGCGCGCAACGCGGTTAATTTCTTTTGTTGCGGGCCAGCATGAACACGAAACAAGCTTGGGATTTTATGCTGAGCTAAAAATTTCCCGGCGGCAACATTGGCGCATAACATAAACGCTTCAATCATCCGGTGCGCATCGTTACGCTGTATCGTATCGATTTTCACTATCTTGCGATTTTTATTCAGCTTTAGTGTCGTTTCTTTTGTTTCAAATTCAATCGCACCGCGCTGCTGACGAACCGCCGAAAGCTGCAGGTAAAGTGCATGTAGGTTTTTAAGGTGCGTTGCAATGACGGGCATTGACTCAATCACTTTTTTGCTCGTTTTGGATTGAGGATTCACTAAAATCGCGTTTGCTTGCGGATATGTCAACCTAGCGTGTGAACGAATCAGCCCTTCGATAAACTCAGATCGCAACACATTCCCTTTATCGTCAATCGTCATCTCACAGACTAAAACCAATCGATCTTGATGTGGATTGAGTGAGCACAAACCATTGGATAGAGACTCAGGCAGCATTGGAATCACTTGTCCCGGGCAATAAATAGAAGTCGCGCGGCTTTGCGCTTCGACGTCTAAACAATCCCCCGGTTTTACATAATGTGATACATCGGCAATCGCCACCCAAAGTCGCCAGCCACCCGAGGCGACTTGCTGACAATACACTGCATCATCAAAATCTTTTGCATCGGCACCATCTATTGTCACAAATGGCAAACTACGAAAATCCGTTCTAGAAACCATATCTTTGCTCGCCACTGCGTGACCGAAAGTCTTAGCATGTTGCAATAATTGGGTATCCCATTTTTCGGTCAACCCGTATTTGCGCAGCGCTAATTTAGTTTCCATCCCAATAGATTGTGGCGCACCTAACACCTCGGTTATTTTAACTAAAGTCGTCTGCCGGAAATTAGGGTATTGAATAATACGGGTATTAACATATTCACCCGGTTTGGCGGACATTAATTGCTGTTTATCAACTTGTATTGATTGCCAAAGTTTGACGTTGTCTGATTGCAAAAAGTAGTTTTCGCCCTGTTTTTTGAGCTTACCTACCACTTCAACTGTATTG
The DNA here is from genome assembly GCF_007289895.1 of Catenovulum sediminis. Lineage (GTDB taxonomy): Bacteria > Pseudomonadota > Gammaproteobacteria > Enterobacterales > Alteromonadaceae > Catenovulum > Catenovulum sediminis. The sequence continues at coordinate 1,086,514 of NZ_CP041660.1, forward strand.
CGCTCAAGGACTTTAATCAGTTTATGGACCGCACGTTTATGCTCATCATTCGTGCCTTGCAAAACTTGTACAAGGTCACCATCAAAAACATGGGTTAACTGATTCTTAGGTAAAAATAAATCTTTTTCGCTCGCGCTGTGGCTGACAAATCCAAAACCATCAGGATGGATCTTGATGACGCCAGTGACTAAAGCATCTGCTGCGATTAACTGGTAGCCGTAATTGCGGGTAAAGCTGAGTTGTCCATCTCTTTCCATCGCGCGTAAACGCCGTCTAAGTGCTTCCTTTTGCTCTGGTGCTAAGTCTAGCGCTTGTGCTATCTGTTCACGGTTTAGATATTGTTTCATCTTACCGAATAAACTTAGAATAAATTCTCGACCAGGGATTGGGTTTTCATAGGTAGTTAAGTTGGATGGTTGTGCGGTTGGGTTATAATTCATAAAACGCTCTTATAGCCGCCCATCGCTTTGTCTGTGTATCTTCGAACTAGGAATATAATTAATATCAATATAAGAAAATGAGGATAAAGCACTTGGCGGGACTGACTTTACTTGTGAGTCAGTATAGTAAAAAAAGAGCCGCAATGAGGCGGCTCAGATAAACGGGTTAAGCTAACAATAACATCGTTTTAGATACAAACAATGTTTTCTGCTTGTGGGCCTTTTGCACCCTGAGAAACTTTAAACTCAACACTTTGGCCTTCAGCCAAAGTTTTAAAACCGTCGCTCATAATAGCACTGAAATGGGCAAAAACATCAGGACCTGATTTTTGCTCGATAAAACCAAAGCCTTTTGACTCATTAAACCACTTTACTGTACCAGTTGTTGTATTAGACATAATAGATATCCTAAAAAATAAAAAAATAATGTGCCTGAAAAATCAGACGAAAAAGCAGGAAGAAAACAAGTATTTAATGAGGATAACGCGAAGAATTATTACTAATACACCGAGGAACATACAAATAAACAGGGCTTTCTCTCAAGCCAGAAACGCAGCTTAACAGTAACTAGCGGCACAAAGCAAGGTTTTATTTTTTTAATATATACCCAAGCGACTTGAAGATGCATGTTTCAGAGCTATCACAGCGTTTTTAGTACAAGGCATGTTAATGAAGTAATGTAGGCACCTTTCAAATTAACATAACGCGGTAATAGAAACGCTGTGAAGCTCCCAAAGGGCAAGGCTAAAAAGCATTTATACTGCGTTATTGATTTTGAAAAGGGATTACCATTATCTTCAATCAATGCCTTGTCTAAATGCTTTTTATCTCTTGCTGAAATCTCGCATATTCAAGTAGTTTGGGTATATAAAATGTATTTTCTCAGCGTGCCATTACAGCTATTAGCACCAGGGCGTTAAAAAGGTACGGCAAGATAAAACGACCTAGTTTCTATTTCGCATAATATAAATTTTTAATATAAATATGCTTGCCATCAAAATCGGAAACGCCTAAAAAATAAAGCGGTTCGGTGACGTTCTTAAAGTTTGCGCCTTTGTCCATTTGAGACAGTGGAATTGACATTTTTATCCAGCTTTGCGTTAGCGGGTACTTTCCTTTCGGCCCCATCTGTATAAAATTATTGACCAATGTACCATCCAGAGGATCCCCACTTCTAAAGCCTATGTTAAAGGTGGATGAGGTATCCCCTTTAATTTCAAAATGAAGAGAGCCTGATTTAAAATCAGATAAATTTTCACCTTTCGAACTATCCAGTTTTACGGTGCCACCCCACCAGTTACGCGAGCCAGTTTTCACTTTAATCACCCCATTTGGCAGAATGCCAATTTCACTGGTATTGTGCCATGGCTGAAACTTCAGGATACGGCTAGGATAACTAACCGATTCAGTATTTTGCGTCATGGTTTGGTGCGTCAGTACATAAAATTGTTTTTTTACTGCATCACCGGTTTGTATTTTTTGATTATACTGTTTACTTTGAGCTAGTGGTGTTTGGCTCACAAAATCCGGTGCCTGTAGCTCGTTTAAAATAAACTTTTTTTGCCCTTGGTGGGTTTTAGTTAATGACTTGCCTGCACGTGTTAAACCTTCAAAAACACCTTGTTCATACAAAGCCCAAAGCGCAAATTTAACCTGGCCTTGCGTGTTAATGAGACCAAAATTATTTTCTTCATTAGCTGGATTTGGATGGTGCCAATGTGTATCGAAAGGCTGATAATAAAAAGCGGTTATTTGATTGTTAAGGCTCCAGCGCTCAATTGCTTGATGGAAAACACCGGCTTTGTATTCGTCTGCTGCTTTAGATCCCGCTTGACCAAAAAGTTCATCCGATTGGCTAGCCCAGTCAACACGCCCTATATGAACTGGTTTATCTATACCCGCCTTTTTAATATATTGCACCGTGTTATGGTACTGCGCTAGCGTATAATCTAGCGCGCGTTGCATAGCAGCGTCTACCTGTCGCTGAACTGCAAACTTTTCTTGCGCTTCAGGCACCAACCAAAAATCACCTTCATAGTATGAGTGGCTAAAAGCCGTCGTATGTACCGAAATAAAATCAACTGCTGCGGCTAGTTTAAGCAAGTCACCTGTATGGTAAACGTCGGGACCGCCTCCCAAGATTCATACAAATCCGAGCTGGTCACCCAAATGTGGTCCGGTAAACTATTTTCGTTTTTCAGTTTTTGTAAATATTTAACCCACTTTAAAATCACTTTAGGTTGCACATAATATGCTGCTTGCCATTTAACCATCGCCTCTAGGCCTACTGATATCATCTGCACGATATCCGGATATTGATTTGCCAAATCGACAGCCTTTTGAATCTCAGCGCGGTTATTATCTTCGTCACCCAATTCATGATTAACATTATTTTGGCTCCAAGCATTTTGACATTGTATCCATGTACCCAACATGACATACATTTCAAAACCCGGATTCTGCTTTTTCAATTGACTAATTGCTTCAACAACCCGTTCTGAGTGCCCGCCTCCCATGGTTTGGGTGCTCAGCAATTTAACCCCCATTGCTGAGAGAATTTGCATGTCTTCTTTTATTTCTTCGATTTCAGGCAACTGATTACGATTCTGGGTGCGATGGCCATTGTAGGTATAAGCCAAAGCCTGTGGGTTAGACAACAACTGCTGTGGACTTGTTGTACTGAATAGTTGTTGTGCGAAGCTGTAATGACATAATGATGTTAATAAAAATGAGGCACAAAGCCTTACAATAGCGCGTTTCATCTTTAGACCTTTTGTTGTAATTAATATCCATTGCTTTACCACGCTGTAAAGGCTTTAAGAACACAACCTGCCCCCTACAATCAGTTTTTTGCTGGTCGTGGCATAACTCAACTGGTAACATCAAATAGAGTAATGAAATCGCTTTCACAAAACAACAAAAGAATGCCATTTATAACAATTTTAACACAGGCTACTAACCATATGCATGACTTAGACAAAATCAAACTACGTATCACCCTTTTATTATTTTTTGCTTTTATATTTAAAACGACTGCAGAGCCTATTGCGATAAAAGCAGGCCATTTGATTGATCCGCAAACCGGCCAAGTTTTTAAAAGTAAGATAATATTGGTCGAAGGTGACCGTGTCAGCGAAATTGTAGACTCGCTACCAGAAGACCAAACCCACAAGGTGATCGACTTATCAGACTTTTGGCTAATGCCCGGTTTAATTGATATGCATACCCATATTACGTACAGCACCCCTCCCAACCTATACCACGCTCCGCCTGATGCAACTTACTTACAACAAAGTACAGCCTATCGAGCTTTAAAGGGGCTGAAAAATGCGCAAGATATGCAAAAAGCTGGATTTACGACGCTTAGAGATTTAGGCAACAATGCCAACTATGCTGATACCGCCCTAGTACAAGCGATTAACGCAAACCTAGTACAAGGTCCGCGCATTATTAATGCCGGCAAAATTATTACGGTCACAGGTGGTCAATCTCATAATATTTCTCCAGAAGCAGGCCAACCGTGGGAATACGAATTCATTACCGCTAATACACCAGCACAAATTATTGAATCCATCCGTCAAAATGTGTTTTATGGCGCACAAGTTATCAAGTTAGTGGTCGGTGATCACAACTATCAGTATAGTGAAGAAGATATCCGCGTATTTGTCGACGAAGCAAAAGCGATGCGTCAACCTTTAACGGTGGCAGCCCATGCAGTTTCTGATTTAGCGATTCAAAAAGCGGTTAGAGCCGGTGTTGATACCATAGAACATGGTTACGAAATCAGTGAAGCATCACTAAAGTTAATGGCTCAACATGGCACAACTTTGGTCACCACTGAAGCAACCCTAGAGGTTGTCAGTGTTTTAAGCGGTCATAACCCAGCAGCTATTGAAGGTTTTAAAATTTGGCAAAAAGAGCATATGCAACGTTTCGAGTTGATAAAAAAGCATCAAGTGAAAGTGGCTTTTGGCTCTGATATGTACTTTGATTTTGCAGATAATGATAGAGGCCGAGTGGCCAAAAACTCTGTTTACGTTTACCAATCTGCTGGGTTGTCACCTTTGTATATTCTTCAAATGATGACAGTGAATGCCGCCACAGCATTACAATTACCTAAGCAATTAGGCCAAATTAAATCGGGGTTTTATGCAGATATTATTGCAACGAAAAACAATCCATTAGACAACATCAAAGCATTGGATGATATCCGTTTTGTGATGCAAAGCGGTGTTGTGGTAGAAAACAAAAACTAAAGCCTAACAGCCTAGTGAGCAAGACTAGGCTGTTAATATAATAGTCGTTTAAATGACTTTAATCGGTCTCTACAGGCCTTGTTTTTTGTAACGCGTCAACTAACAACACTAGTTTGTTTACAACTGTGTTAACCACTTCAGACATCAGTGATTGAGAATACATTTGTTGACCGTATTTCCATTCAATCACAAGCTCCTCCTGTACAATATTAGCAATACAGAAAAACTGAACATCACGCTCATTATCTGGGTGCGCCCAAGTACTACCTGCACCAATACTGTCCAATTGCTGCCTTAAAGGAGAAATATTTTGCGCTTGTTCCTCTGCTTTGCCTGCATAATTTAAGGTAATATTAGGCTTTGGAATATCTCCCATTACCTGCTGTACTTGTGAATTTTGATGATAACATTTTAGCAAGCTATAACCACTTCCCTGATTAGGGAGACTGGCAATTTGTTTGTCGATAGCTGAGAAAGTACTCACCATATCCAACTCGTGCGGTTGAGCCTGTAACATCAACAGACGATCTATCGACAACCAGCCGACAGTGCGCGACAAATCCACGTTATCCTGCAATGCCAAATTTCGCCCTGAATCAATTACCTTCATTGACAACCAATCACCTTTAGCAAATTCTGAAACACTTTGTGTAACTGCTGCAATAAGCACATTCACAAATGTAGTCCCCAACCGGGCTACAGCATTTTCTAACAAATACTGCGTGTATTTATGCGGTAATACGGCTGTTACGGTTGTTTCCGTGTCGAGTGTATTCTTTTGTTTATCCGTCGCAATATCACTTGGAATGGCCGCAACACCCTGCCAAGGCAAGGTTCGCCAATATTCAATTTCGCTATTCATTTCTGGTCCGTTAACATATTGCGATAACAGATCCAGCCAAGCGGGAACTGACATGGTTTTTTCGGGCAGCCTATATGTTTGCCCCTGAACCAGCGCTTGGTAACAATTAAAAAGGTCCTCCATCACGACATCTGTAGAATAACCGTCGGTTAATAGGTGGTGAATTCCCCAACCGATAACACTCCCATTTTCGCCTAAGTTATATACATCAATATGAATTAGTGCCTGTGATAATAAAGGCTGCTTTGCAGCATTATCCGCCTCACGCGGTGAACTCCCCTGTGTTGATTCGACAACACTTTTTTCAATTGCACTGATTTGCTCTACCGTTGACAGCGCAGCCAAATCAAACGATTTAAAGGCAACCTGCACTTGCTCCACAGGTAAATATGTCTGTTGCCATCCATTCTCTGTATGTGTAAAACAAGCCCGTAAAGCATCGTGATGCGCTAAGACTTGATAAAACGCTTGCTGCAATAATTTATCATCAATTTGATTTTCAAAATCTAATATTGATCCAACGTAACCCCAACTGGGTTGCACTTTGATATTATCTAAGAACCAATGCTGAGAAGCACTTAAGGGCACCTCACCAACAATCAAGGTTTGTTGGTTATTTTGTTGTGGAGTGTTATTTTCCGCCCCGTTCTGAAGATGGCTATCTTGTGCATCAGCATTGAGTAATTCCGCGATACTTTGATAGCGGAAGAAATCGTTCACGGAAAACTGAAAACCAAACTTTTTAAGGCGACTAACCAGTTTTAATACCAATAATGAGTCTCCGCCTACGGCAAAAAAGTTATCGTTTAAACCAACTTTCGGCACACCTAATACGTCTGCGTAAATAGTACAAATCTGTTTTTCCAGGTCACTTTGAGGCGCCTGATAAACAGAGGTTTGGATATTATTATTCTTATTATCAGCAAGATATTGGTTGGTATAAGCATATATTTTATCGACTTGGTTTAAGGTGCTTATCTCTTCCAAAGTATTAGCGTAAAGAGAAGTTTCTTTTTGGTATTTTACTTTGGGTGCTTGTTGTTGCACGTTCTCTAGATTTCCTTCGTCTTGACCTTTTTCTTGACTCTCGTTCGCAACTAAATTTTGCTCTGTTTGCAAACAAACTGCTTTTGCAACATCTACCACCAATAGATTTTTAGCTGTGATTGTATGATTTAATTCGGCTGGCTCTGCACCGAGAATAAGCGTTAAAAATTGTTTAGCCGGTAAATTTCTACTGGACGCAACAAACTGCAATTCAATATCTGTACAGTCATTGTTATAGGCATATTCAGCTAGAGCTCTAATCATCGCGTATTCAACACCCCGTCCCATTGCCCGGCAACTCAACATAAAGTCGGTTAATGTCAGGTACCTCTGATTAATTTGACCAAACATCAAACCTACTTGTCCATAATCACCAAAACGATCGGATACGGTCACTATCCATGCTGATTTTTGTCGGTTGTTCAGATACTGCTTAATGTCATTTTCATAATATCGCCTAGTGGTAAAGTTAAATTGATTTGTACGTAAACTCAATTCACTCGCACGTGCAAGATCTTGCGGCATTAAACGCTCCACTTTAATATTCAAGGCTAAGCCTTCAATAAAGCTGCCTAAGCTTTGGTGTGATTGCTGCAGGTTTTTTCGTTGCTGATTTTGTTGATAAAATTCTGTTCTTTGGAGACCATCAGTCTCCCCCGGCTTTTCATCAAGTGACCAGATATGTTGTAAAAAATGCGGAATAGATTGTGTTCTTTTGGGCACTTGTAAAGTTAACACCGCGGGACAATGCGCTTTGACTTCAGCGCACTGAACATCATCATCATCAATAAAGACCATACTGTCTAGTGACAAGTTTAGCTCAGTTGCTAATGCTTTGATATTATCGGATTTAGCTTGCCAATTTACCTTTGCGGCAACAATATGTTTCATTTGCAACACCATATCTGGCTGCTGCTCAAATACCGCAGCAACATCTTGCGGGTTATTTTTACTACACAAACACAGTAGCACTCCGCGCTGATATTGTTCCAACATAAATTGTTGCAACATTTTAAACTCTGCCGTTACTTTGATACCATGCGGCCCTACTTCCCCACAGATGCCTTGCCACAATGTATTGTCACAATCTAAAATTATCACTTTTACTGCTGGGTTAAGGGTCGCAAACATTGCTCTAAAGATATTGCTCGCTAACGCCGTATATTGTTTATCGGTATACGGTTTAGTGGCAACAAGCTCAGGATTACTTTCGTAATAATCATCAACTGGATACCTAAGCCCCAAGACCTGACGCGTGCATATGGTTAAGTTATCACTGTTTTTTGCCAATGTTTGCCAATTAAACTCAATAGACTGGCAAACAGCCAACATTTTTTCATCCGCCACTGATTGAGGTGACAGAGGGCAAATCTGCACAATAAACTGGCCACTGTGCTGCTGGCAACATGCTAATAACGCGGTTATAAATGCTTCGCTGTTTTTTTGTAAGCTACTCAATAGACGGTCTTGCCCCAACCAATCTTCAAATCGCACCAGAAAAACATTACAGCCACCTTCGTTTAAGTGTGTTTCACTGCGACTATCCAACAATTGCTGAAAGCACTGGTTATAAGGGGCAAAGTTTAAATTTAACGGGCATCCTAGTTTATCAGCCAAAAATGACAATGTGTCTGCTAAAGGCTCTAGCGTATAAGTACCACTTAACACCACTGGCAGTACTTCTTGAGGTTGTATTTGCGGTCCCAAAACCTCCAACCGTTGAGCGGTTACCGCTTTGTTCTCATTTTCTATCAACATTATTTGCCCCAACGGGCTTGTGAGCACCACAACCAGTGCTGAATCATAAAGTTGTGATGGTTGTGCAGCTTGGGCTACTTCACAACCTAAACGCGCAAAATGTTGTACGGCCAGCACCATATCTTGCACAACAAAACTAAAGTGACTTAATTTTATCCCGTTTGCGGCATGCCATTGTGCTTTTTCAAATAATTGTATTTTCATATTGTCTGCTGAAGCCAGCACAGACAATTTACCACCGACGCCTTGATCTTGCTGATGCTCTTCTTGTATGGACCAACCAAAAATTCGATTGCTTTGCCAATTCGCTTGCTGCACCTGATTAACAACCGCGCCATAACCATAAAATTGTAGTTCGCTAGCCTGTTTTACAACTTTTTTGGATACTGGTATTGATGCTGTATCGGGTATCTGGGCATTTATCTCGAGCAACTCAACTAAGCCAGCGTCCGTATCTAAAAACGCGACAAGTTGCCCTTCAAACAGGACGGCTGGTGTCGGCTTGCTGATGAGCTTCGCGCCTAATTTTTCGAAGTATTGAATCGCTGAGTTTAAATTTTCTGTCTGATAGCAAACGTGATAAAAACCAATATCCCGACTGCGTAAGCTGTCGACTTGCGCACCTTGCACGAGCTCGATACGCATCCCCTCTGCAGCCTCGAACATACATAAGTTAGCTTGCTGTTTTTCATCCCAGACAATTTTACTTTGCGATTCAATATTAAACATCTCACTGACCAGTTTAATGCTGTGCTCAATATCATCACAAGCAATGCCAAGATGATGGAATTCAAGTGCAGGCACTTGTTTTGCTAAAGGCAGCGGTGGCATCAGCTTGTTAACTTCTATGTCCGGTTGAGCGGCCATCATTTTGAGAATGTGTTGTAAATCTTGTAACATTTGCTCGACGGTTTCAGCCACAAACAGGTCTGTACTGTATTGAATAGACAATTCAGCGCCTTGTGCATGTTCTTCAATATTAAAAAATAGATCGAATTTAGAGACTCCCTCGCCACTGCGCTCAACAGGCCGGCTGGAGATATCAAGTCCTTGTACCTGCCACAACTCCTGAGGTGCATTTTGTAATACAAACAAAACCTGAAAGATAGGCGAATAGCTTTGATCCCTATGTGGACATAGCTGTTCAACCATCTTATCAAATGGGACTGCCTGATGATTGAACGCTTGCAAGCTATTATGTTTTACCTGTTTGAGCAATTGCTCCACTGTCATATCAGGGTTCACTTGGCTGCGTATCGGTAACGTATTGACAAAAAAGCCAATCAAATTTTCTAGTATTTTTTGCTGACGGTTTGCCACCGATGTACCAATTACGATATCTGACTGCCCAGAGTAAGCAGCCAATAGTATATTTAAGGCAGTTACGCAAGTCATATAGAGAGTGCTATCGGCGCCTAGACTAAATGTTTTTAGCTCCGTCATCAGTGTTTCCGGCAGCACTGTACTGAGCGTCGCCCCCGAGTGCTGCGAATTTGAGGTCTGGGTTTATCTGTCGGTAGCTTCAGTCGATTCGGTATGTCGCTGAGTGTTTCGCGCCAAAAGTTAAGGCCTTGCGTGTATTCTTCGCTCTGTAACCAACCTCGCTGCCAATATGCATAGTCTGCGTATTGAATTGCCAAGTCCGCTAGCGGCTGTGGTGCATTGTTTATATAAGTCTCGTATAGCTCATTAAACTCTTTGATAAAAACACTATTAGACCAACCGTCAAACGCAATATGATGAATCGCGCAAACTAAAACATAATGCTGCGGGTGCAAGCGAATCAATTGCGCCCGCAACATTAAATCATTACTTAAATCAAATGGTTTATCTATTTCTGCCAACATCGCACGCTTAAGTTCACACGCTTGTTTGGTTGTCGCATAGCCAGATAAATCGACTAATGGTAAATGAAACTCACTGACATTTCGTATCTTTGTTTCGGGCTCTCCACTATCAGACTGTATAAACAGGGTGCGCAATACCTGATGACGATGAATGATTGTTTCGATACTTTTTTCAGCCGCTTGAATATTTAAATCACCTTGCAGATCGAGTGCTATGGCAATGTTGTATTCAACACTGCTGCCTTCAAGTTGATCGAGCACCCACAAGCGTTGCTGACTATACGACAATACCCCTTTTTCGCTGTTATTCGCTTTTACAATTTCGACTATATGACTGACATTAGAGCTGTCGATGATCAGTGCCAAGTCTTGAACGTTAGGCTGCTCGAAAACGGCACTGACGTTCACGTCAACATTGAACACGGTTTGAATCTCCGTTACTACACGTGCAGCCAACAAAGAATGCCCCCCTAAATCAAAAAAGTTGTCATAAATACCAACTTGATCAATTCCAAGTACACTTTGCCATATCTCACACAGCTGTTTTTCTGTTGCATTGCGCGGCGCTACATATTCTGCCTGCACTTGAGTCACTTCATATGTCGCCAGCTTGTTGCGGTCAATTTTGCCATTGCTTGTCAACGGTAATGTTTCCAGTACAACAATCGCACTGGGCTGCATATAGTCCGGTAAGCTGCTTTTTAAGTTGGCTTTTAGTGTGTCTTGTAAGGTTGCCCATTCACTTTGTGCACTGTGTGTCGCAACATAAGCCACCAGTTGTTTTTGTGCTGAATTAACCAGCACGGTACTGGCAGTAATCTCGGCATGCTTTTGCAGCTCACTCTCTATTTCGCCCAGCTCTATCCGGTAACCTCTCAGTTTGATTTGATGGTCTGCCCGTCCAATAAATTCAAGTTCGCCATTTTCCAGCCATCTGACTAAGTCGCCTGTTTTATAGAGCTTTTCCCCTCTTTCTTGAGCAAACGGGTTGTCGATAAATCTTTCTGCTGTCAGTTCCGCTCTGTTTAAATAGCCTCGTGCTAAACCAACGCCGCCGACATACAGTTCTCCAATAACGCCCGTGGGCAGTAAGTTTTGCCTGCTATCTAGGACATAAACCTGCATGTTGTCTATCGGTTTGCCAATACTCAGCACTTCGCTGCTGGCGTTAAATTCGTTGATACTCGTACAAACTGTCGTTTCTGATGGGCCATAGGCATTGTAAAATCGTCTTCCTTTTGACCATTGCTGAGCCAAGGTCAACGGACAGTTTTCACCGGCTACTATTAAGTCGGTTACCCCTTGCCAGTTGTTGATGTTTAATGCCGGTAACAGTGCCGGGGTAAGGTCGCATGGCTCACACCCATTTGCTGTATCGACGCTTCCAGTTCGTTCGGTGAGGCGATTGTGTTTTGTTTTACTAGGCATAAAGTCGCTCCGCTACACAGCGCCATGGCCCATTCTGAGGTGGCGGCATCAAAGGCCAGTGAGGCAAATTGCAATACTTTGCTGTGCGTGCTGACTTTGAATGCTTTGGCTTGCGCTTGTGCTAAGTTACATAAGCCTCGGTGCTCTAGTAGCGTCCCTTTCGGTTGACCTGTGCTGCCTGAGGTGTAAATGACATACGCTAGGTTTCGACTGCTTAACCCTTGTTTGGTTACGCTCAGGTTGTCGCTGTTTTGCTGTTGTATGTCCGCTTGGGTTTCTGCTTTATCAATTTCTATGATTCGGCTTACGCCCTCTGGTGCGCTTTGCGTATCTAATTCATCTCGTGTGTCTAGTTCTCTCTGTGCGCCTGTCGCATATCTCTGGCTCAGTTGGTGTGTTTCATTCAATGCTTCGCTGCTGATGATATAGTCCAGCTGCGCATCTTCTATCATGTAAGTTAATCTGTCTGTCGGGTAACTCGGGTCTAATGGAACATATGCGCCGCCTGCTTTTAAAATCGCGAGTATACTCACCATCATCTCTGCTGAGCGCTCTAAACACACACCAATACGATTTTCTTTAACTGAGCGGCCTTGCTTTGTTAGGCTTTTTAAATAGTGTGCTACTTGGTTTGCCCGCGCATTCAGTTGTTGATAGCTGATGCTTTGATAGCTCTCCTGCCCTTCACAGTATAACGCGATGCTCTGCGGTGCTTGTGCAACTTGTGCTTCAAATAATTCGTGAATACATTTGTCTGCCGCATACGCCGATTGGCTCGCATTCCAAGTCTTTAATTGTCGTTGTTGTTCGGCTGCTGGTAAGACGGACAAAACATTGTCCGATGGGTTTTGTAGTGCGAAAACCAGCTGTGACAAGGCACTTTGCATATACCCCAACACACGCTCTGCATTAATACTGGCATCCACTTGAATTTCCAGCTCGAAGGCTTGACCTAAATCGTCTACTGATAAACTAAAAGGATAATTAGTGCGTTCTTGACCGTTTAAAAATTCAATCCCGCTCATTGCTTGCTCAGCATTCTCAAAGCTAAGTGAATGACGATAGTTAAAGATAGCGCTAAATAAAGGCACGCCGCTTGCTAATCCACTACACTGCTGAACTTCTGATAACTGAGTTTGTTCGTATGGTAATAAATCTTGCAATGCATTTTGCACTTGTGCAATTAACGCTTGGACCGACATTTGCCCGGTTTTAACCCTGATAGGTAAAGTGTTTATCAACACGCCCAACATATCCTCAGCGCCAGATGTACCTTGTAATCGCCCAGATAAGACGGTGCCAAACACCACATCGTCTCGTCCGCAGCAAGCAGCAACTACCAAAGCCCATGCACTATGGAACAGTATCGCTGGGCTGGTATTCAGGGTTTGGCTTAAATCGCGTAACTGCTGTGCTAAATCGTGCGGCACCGCTTTTCTAACTTCTATGATGCGGCTGCCATCTCCTTGCACATCAGTTAAATTAAACGGTGTGCAAGCTTCTTCAATATCCGATAGCATCTGAGTAAAATATACTTTTGCATTATTCCGCTTAGCCTGATGTAACCCCTGCGCAATAAATTCACGGTATGGTACCGGTGCGGATAATTGTGCAAATGAGCCTCTCTGATAAGCTGCTAGCTCTTTTTGTATAACCTCTAAACCCTGATGATCAGAAATAATATGGTGGTATCGCATAAGCACATAAAACTCGCTGGTACCTTGCTGTTCGGCTATTTGCAACGTTAATAATGGTGGTTTAGACAAATCGAATTTGGCCTGCTGTACTTCGCACAATTGTTGCATTTTTGTCAATGCATTCTGTTCGTTGTTAATTGACAACCAGGAAATAGCAAGTTCAGCTGTTCGGCATACCACTTGTACTGGCTGTGAAATGCCCTGCCAAATAATGGCAGTACGCAGTACGTCATGCCTTTTAATGATCTGCTGCAAGCCGTCAATCAAGTTTTGTAAGGTATCTTGGTTATTAATTTTCAATAACGAAGGTAAAATATAAGGGTCTCTGTTTGTATTCACCCGATGGTTGAATAAGATCCCCTCTTGCAACGGCCCTAATGGATAAATATCTTGAATATTTTCAACACCACCGTCTACCTGAAAGCTAATTTTTTCAATTTCTTCATGACTAAGCTGAATGAGCGGCAACATGTCTGGTGTGATTTGATTACAAACTTCGGGTATACGATTTTCTGGCGCTTCAAATATTTCAGAATCTGAGGCTTCATCAATTTTTTTGGCCAAATCAGACAAAACCGGTAAGGTAAATATATCTCGCGCTGTAACATGAATATTTATTTTTTGCAGTTTACTGATAACCTGGGTGACCAATAATGAGTGTCCGCCTAACTCAAAAAAGTTGTCTGTAGCACCGACCCTATCGAGTTTTAATACGGTTTGCCATATACCTGCCAATCTTTTTTCATTCTGGCTAACCGGCTCTTGATATCCGTTTTTTTGTGAAAAGTCCGGTTCGGGCAATGCTTTACGATCAATTTTACCATTCGTATTAAGTGGCAAACTTGGCAGTATTTCAAAAAAAGAAGGCACCATGTAGTGCGGCAAATGTGATTGCAAATATTGTTTTAACGCAATAAAATCAAGCGATTTTTCTTCCTGTGTACATACCTGACTGAGTACCACATAAGCAACCAACATTTGCTCGCCAGTTCCACGCGATTGCTCTTTAACCATGGTCACACTATCTTTTATGGCAGGATGACTGTTGAGTACATTTTCTATCTCTCCTAACTCAACTCTATAACCTCTTAATTTACACTGGTAATCTAGGCGACCTAAGAATTCCATATTATCATCTGCTAACAATCTGCCTCGATCACCTGTTTTATACATCCGTGGATTTTTTTGCTGTGGGTTGTAGGGATCGGGTAAAAACGCGGCATTTGTTTTTACCTCATCATTTAAATACCCTTCTGCTACACCGACACCACCGATATAAAGCTCTCCCGCAACCCCTTTAGGTACTGGTTTTAAGTAACGATCAAGTATGTAAAATCGATTGTTCTGAATTGGTTTGCCATATGGAATACTGCTTTCTTTAGATAAGTCTTTTTCTATTGGATACACATTTGACCAAACAGTACCTTCAGTTGCGCCACCTAAACTTTGCACTTTGACTTTAGGAAAATATTTTAAACAACGCTGTGGTAAACTCACCGGAATCCAATCACCACTCATAAAAACAACACGTAAACTAGGTAATCGATAATCCGGTTGTTCTTGCTCGATAAAGTTAACAAGGTGATTAAAGGTACTGGGAACAGAATCCCAGAAGCTAATTTGCTCTGCTTGCATTAACTGCAATAATGAACTTGGATCTTGTGCCATTTGTGCGTCAGCCAGAACAATACAAGCGCCGGCCGCCAGCCCACCAAATAAATCATATACTGACAAATCAAAACACATTGAAGTAACGCATAAAATACGATCAGCGCAATTCACTGAATACTGCTGATTAACCCAGTCAATTAAGTTAACGGCGGCATGATGTGCAATCATCACCCCCTTAGGTTGGCCAGTCGAACCAGAGGTATAAATAACATAAGCCAATTGCTGTGCATTCAGACCAATCGCTGTCGGGTCAATATTTTGTGTTGGGTATCCAGCTAATTCCGTTTGTTTTTTTGGATTGTCTAGACAAATAATCTGACGTTTTCGCTCTGGCGAAAACGTTGACTGAGCTAATGATTCCTTCGTAATAATGCACCCGAGTTGAGCAAAGGCGACCATATGTTCAATTCTAGCAACGGGATAGTCTGGGTCTAGCGGTACATACGCTCCGCCCGCTTTTAATATGCCCAGCATGCCAACCAACATATCAATCGAACGATCAATACATAAGCCTACCAGTGTACCTGGCTTAACATGCCCTTTTTCTACTAAATAATGTGCCAGTTGATTGGCTTTTTCATTTAATTTTTGATAACTGATTGAATGCTCGCCACATTTCATTGCAATGGCATGCGGCGTGCGCTGCATTTGTTGTTCAAATAATTGATGAATACAATGCTCGTTTGGATAGTCTGCTGTGGTGTCATTCCATTCAAAGAGGTATTTTTGAACTTCGACAGGCGCTAAAATATCCACTGCAAACACATTTTTTGCAGGCGAGGCGACTAAGCTTTCAAGTAACTTAGCAAAACAACTTGCCATATTGTCGATTGATTGTTGGAAGAACAAATCCGTGTTGTACTCCCACTCTAGTTTGAGGCCATCTGGCCCTTCTTCTGCATGCAGAGTTAAGTCGTATTTTGCTTGTTGGTTAAGCTGATTTTCAATCGTTAAGGTTAAATCTGGCAGTGTCAGTGCCGGAACTTCATTATTTTGCAACACCAGCATAATTTGAAACAATGCACTGTGGCTTAGGTTGCGCTCAGGTTGCAATACTTCAACGATTTGTTCAAAAGGGGTTTGTTGATTGGCATACGCCTCTAATAACATTTTTTTACTGCGGTTGAGTAACTCGATAAATCCCGGCTCACCGGACAGATCTGTGCGTAATACCAAGGTATTGACAAAAAATCCAATTAGCGGGGCTATCTCAGCTTGCTCTCGGTTAGCAACAGGGCTACCAATTACAATATCTGTTTCATTACTAAAACGAGCCAACAATGCAGAAAACGCGGCATGCAACCCCATAAATAATGTTGCATTTTGCTTTTGGCAGATTTGTTTTAGACCTTCTAAAGTGTCCACTGATACCGTTGAATACACGCGATTGCCGGCAAAAGTTTGCGCTTTAGGTCGAGCTTTATCTAAAGGTAAATTATGCTCAACAGGCAGATCGACTAATTGCTCTGTCCAGTATTTAAGCTGTTGCTCTAAGACTTCTTTCTGTAAATGGTTGCGTTGCCAGTGTGCATAGTCGATATATTGTATCGCAAGGGGTTGCAAAGGGTTAGCTTGCGCTTGGCTGTATGCCCGATACAAAGCACTCAATTCATGGATTAATATTCCCATTGACCAGCCATCAGACGCAATATGATGCATACTAACTAACAACAAATATTCTTCATGCTGTTCTTTTAGAATTTGTGCTCGCAGCAATATATCTTTGGTTAAGTCATAGGTTTGCAGTGAGAAGCTTTGTGTTTGCTGGGCTAACACCTGATGCTTTCTTTCGTCTGCGAGCGTGGATAAATCATGTACCTCTATCGCAAAATCAATCTCTGACTGTACGACTTGTATCGGTTGATCCTTGTCATTTTTAACAAAGCAGGTGCGTAAACTTTGATGCCGCTCTACAATACTGACAAAAGCTTTGTTTAACGCTTCGATATTCAGCTGTCCAGTTAAACGTATACTGCCAGTGATATTATAGTGGGCACTACCACCATCTATCTGATCTAACAACCACAATCGCTGCTGTGCAAACGAGAGTTCGCCCTGTTGCAACTGTCGCGCATCGATTGTCTTATGCTCTGCTGCTCGATGCTCTGTGCGACAGCTCAAATATTCCAGCAACGCTTCTTTGTGACTTTTAATCAGCGTCACGATATCGGCTGTTAATGCACTTTTGTCAGAACGTGTTTTTAATTTACCATCTTCAACAAAAACAAAAACCCCTGAATCTGAGAGTTGTTTAATTATTTTAGTTATATTGCTCACCATTCTACCTCTACACCATCTGAAACCGTTTCTTTTAAAAGGTTGTTGTTTTTGTTTATATTTATTTCATCTATTAATTGAGACAAGTCGGCAATGCTTTCACATTCAAACATGTCCTTTATCTCAAGGTTGATATCGTATTTCTGTTTACCGATAGTTAATGCTTTGACGGCCAACAAAGAATGCCCCCCCAAATCAAAAAAGTTGTCATAAATACCAACTTGTTCAATCCCGAGTACAGTTTGCCATATCTCACACAGCTGTTTTTCTGTTGCATTGCGCGGCGCGACATATTCAGCCTGCACTTGAGTCACTTCATATGTCGCCAGCTTGTTGCGGTCAATTTTGCCATTGCTTGTCAACGGTAATGTTTCCAGTACAACAATCGCACTGGGCTGCATATAGTCCGGTAAGCTGCTTTTTAGGTTGGCTTTTAGTGTGTCTTGTAAGGTTGCCCATTCACTTTGTGCACTGTCTGTCGCAACATAAGCCACCAGTTGTTTTTGTGCTGAATTAACCAGCACGGTACTGGCAGTAATCTCTGCATGCTTTTGCAGCTCACTCTCTATTTCGCCCAGCTCTATCCGGTAACCTCTCAATTTGATTTGATGGTCTGCCCGTCCAATAAATTCAAGTTCGCCATTTTCCAGCCATCTGACTAAGTCGCCTGTTTTATAGAGCTTTTCCCCTCTTTCTTGAGCAAACGGGTTGTCGATAAATCTTTCTGCTGTCAGTTCCGCTCTGTTTAAATAGCCTCGTGCTAAACCAACGCCGCCGACATACAGCTCTCCAATAACGCCCGTGGGCAGTAAGTTTTGCCTGCTATCTAGGACATAAACCTGCATGTTGTCTATCGGTTTGCCAATACTCAGCATTTCGCTGCTGGCGTTAAATTCGTTGATACTCGTACAAACTGTCGTTTCTGATGGGCCATAGGCATTGTAGAATCGTCTTCCTTTTGACCATTGCTGAGCCAATGTCAACGGACAGTTTTCACCGGCTACTATTAAGTCGGTTACCCCTTGCCAGTTGGTGATGTTTAATGTCGGTAACAGTGCTGGGGGTAAGGTCGCATGGGTCACTCCCATTTGCTGTATCGATGCTTCTAGTTTGTTCGGTGAGGTTATTGTGCTTTGTTTTACTAGGCATAAAGTCGCTCCGCTACACAGCGCCATAGCCCATTCTGAGGTGGCGGCATCAAAAGCCAGTGAGGCAAATTGCAAAACTTTGCTGTGCGTGCTGACTTTGAATGCTTTGGCTTGCGCTTGCGCTAAGTTACATAGCCCTCGGTGCTCTAGTAGCGTCCCTTTCGGTTGACCTGTGCTGCCTGAGGTGTAAATGACATACGCTAGGTTTCGACTGCTTAACCCTTGTTTGGTTACGCTTAGGTTGTCGCTGCTTTGCTGTTGGATGTCCGCTTGGGTTTCTGTTTTATCAATTTCTATGATTCGGCTTACGCCCTCTGGTGCGCTTTGCGTATCTAATTCACCTCGTGTGTCTATCTCTCTCTGTGCGCCTGTCGCATATCTCTGGCTCAGTTGGTGTGTTTCATTCAATGCTTCGCTGCTGATGATATAGTCCAGCTGCGCATCTTCTATCATGTAAGTTAATCTGTCTGTCGGGTAACTCGGGTCTAATGGGACATACGCGCCGCCTGCTTTTAAAATTGCAAGTATACTCACCATCATCTCTGCTGAGCGTTCTAAACACACACCAATACGATTTTCTTTAACTGTGCGGCCTTGCTTTGTTAGGCTTTTTAAATAATGTGCTACTTGGTTTGCCCGCGCATTCAGTTGTTGATAGCTGATGCTTTGATAGCTCTCCTGCCCTTCACAGTATAACGCGATGCTCTGCGGTGCTTGTGCAACTTGTGCTTCAAATAATTCGTGAATACATTTGTCTGCCGCATACGCCGATTGGCTCGCATTCCAAGTCTTTAATTGTCGTTGTTGTTCGGCTGCTGGTAAGACGGACAAAACATTGTCCGATGGGTTTTGTAGTGCGAAAACCAGCTGTGACAAGGCACTTTGCATATACCCCAACACACGCTCTGCATTAATACTGGCATCCACTTGAATTTCAAGTTCGAAGGCTTGACCTAAATCGTCTACTGATAAACTAAAAGGATAATTGGAACGTTCCTGACTAAAAATAATCTCACCGGCTACTTCAGCCTGTGTTTGAGTTTCCCATTTGTGCGTGTGCCGGTAATTTAATACACTACTGAATAGCGGTGCTCCATCCGGTATATCACTGCACTTTTGAGCCACCGCTAGTGAAGTTTGTTCATAAGGCATTAAATCACTTAATGATTGCTGCACTTGCTGGACCAAAAACTGCGCGCGCTCTCCTTGCAAACGAACCCGAACTGGCAAAGTATTGATAAACAGCCCCAACATATTGTCGATGTGTCCATTGTGTGTGAATCGCCCAGACAAGACTGAGCCAAAAACCACATCCTGCTGCCCGCTGCAAGCAGCGACAACCATTGCCCACGCAGTGTGAAACAAAGTAGCTACACTAATAGAATGAACTTGTGCTTGTTCGCACAAACGTTTTGCTAACTTTTCAGATAATTTGCGCCTGCATTCAACAATTTGTTTACCGTCACCCTGCACATTTAACAATCCATATGGCGCAGTACTGTCATTTATGCCCTGTAGCTGTGCGCTGAAAAATGATTCACTGTCTAATTTTTGCGGTTGCTGAACTTGCGCGATAAATTGGCGATAAGGCGCTGGTTTTTCCAATTTCTCAGCTTGCCCTGTCAGAATGAACTGAATTTCTTGCTGTAAGATCTCAAGTCCAATGTGATCAATCACAATATGATGCACTTGTATTAATGCATAATGGGGGAAATTTTCGGCATTTGTTGTGCTCTCAACTGGCTGATTGAGCTGTAATCTTAATAAAGGGCCACTTTCAAGATCAATTTGACATCCAAGATTACAGGTAAGCGCTTTCACTTGTTTTTCAATCAGCAAGACGTCCTGCTCATTTCGCGCTTCATACCTGTGCTTATCGATACGCAATTTTGCCTTGCGGGCAACAACCTGTAGCGGCGTTTGCAGCGCTTTCCACAAGATAGATGTTCTTAATACATCATGTCGGTCAATTACGATTTGCAATGCTTCGACAAAATTTTGCAACGCATCGGCACTGTCAAATTTCATCAATACCGGCATAATGTAAGGATCATACGCTTTGTGCATCATGTGATGAAACAAAATACCAGACTGCAAAGGTGCTAATGGATAAATATCCTGGATATTGCGCATCCCACCTGAAAACCCATCTGCGATGCGGTTTATTTCTGTTTGACTTAGTTTTACCAAAGGCAACATTTCAGGTTTAATTTGTGCACACTCAGTTGGGATCAAGTTCTCAGATAGGGTTATGGTTTCACTATCTAGAATACTGACGTGTGCTGCCAGCTCTGCAACTGTTGGTTGGCAAAATACAGTCCTAGCTTGAATGGAAAAATTTTGTTTGCGAGCTTGCGAAATCACTTGCATCACTAATAATGAGTGCCCTCCTAGGGTAAAAAAGTTGTCATAAATACCAACTTGCTCAATCCCGAGTACACTTTGCCATATCTCACACAGCTGTTTTTCTGTTGCATTGCGCGGCGCGACATATTCAGCCTGCACTTGAGTCACTTCATATGTCGCCAGCTTGTTGCGGTCAATTTTGCCATTGCTTGTCAACGGTAATGTTTCCAGTACAACAATCGCACTGGGCTGCATATAGTCCGGTAAGCTGCTTTTTAGGTTGGCTTTTAGTGTGTCTTGTAAGGTTGCCCATTCACTTTGTGCACTGTCTGTCGCAACATAAGCCACCAGTTGTTTTTGTGCTGAATTAACCAGCACGGTACTGGCAGTAATCTCTGCATGCTTTTGCAGCTCACTCTCTATTTCGCCCAGCTCTATCCGGTAACCTCTCAATTTGATTTGATGGTCTGCCCGTCCAATAAATTCAAGTTCGCCATTTTCCAGCCATCTGACTAAGTCGCCTGTTTTATAGAGCTTTTCCCCTCTTTCTTGAGCAAACGGGTTGTCGATAAATCTTTCTGCTGTCAGTTCCGCTCTGTTTAAATAGCCTCGTGCTAAACCAACGCCGCCGACATACAGCTCTCCAATAACGCCCGTGGGCAGTAAGTTTTGCCTGCTATCTAGGACATAAACCTGCATGTTGTCTATCGGTTTGCCAATACTCAGCATTTCGCTGCTGGCGTTAAATTCGTTGATACTCGTACAAACTGTCGTTTCTGATGGGCCATAGGCATTGTAGAATCGTCTTCCTTTTGACCATTGCTGAGCCAATGTCAACGGACAGTTTTCACCGGCTACTATTAAGTCGGTTACCCCTTGCCAGTTGGTGATGTTTAATGTCGGTAACAGTGCTGGGGGTAAGGTCGTATGGGTCACTCCCATTTGCTGTATCGATGCTTCTAGTTTGTTCGGTGAGGTTATTGTGCTTTGTTTTACTAGGCATAAAGTCGCTCCGCTACACAGCGCCATAGCCCATTCTGAGGTGGCGGCATCAAAAGCCAGTGAGGCAAATTGCAAAACTTTGCTGTGCGTGCTGACTTTGAATGCTTTGGCTTGCGCTTGCGCTAAGTTGCATAGCCCTCGGTGCTCTAGTAGCGTCCCTTTCGGTTGACCTGTGCTGCCTGAGGTGTAAATGACATACGCTAGGTTTCGACTGCTTAACCCTTGTTTGGTTACGCTTAGGTTGTCGCTGCTTTGCTGTTGGATGTCCGCTTGGGTTTCTGTTTTATCAATTTCTATGATTCGGCTTACGCCCTCTGGTGCGCTTTGCGTATCTAATTCATCTCGTGTGTCTAGTTCTCTCTGTGCGCCTGTCGCATATCTCTGGCTCAGTTGGTGTGTTTCATTCAATGCTTCGCTGCTGATGATATAGTCCAGCTGCGCATCTTCTATCATGTAAGTTAATCTGTCTGTCGGGTAACTCGGGTCTAATGGGACATACGCGCCGCCTGCTTTTAAAATCGCAAGTATACTCACCATCATCTCTGCTGAGCGTTCTAAACACACACCAATACGATTTTCTTTAACTGAGCGGCCTTGCTTTGTTAGGCTTTTTAAATAATGTGCTACTTGGTTTGCCCGCGCATTCAGTTGTTGATAGCTGATGCTTTGATAGCTCTCCTGCCCTTCACAATATAACGCGATGCTCTGCGGTGCTTGTGCAACTTGTGCTTCAAATAATTCGTGAATACATTTGTCTGCCGCATACGCCGTTTGGCTCGCATTCCAAGTCTTTAATTGTCGTTGTTGTTCACTTGCTCGTACGATTTGAGCGTCAAATAAGTTACGCTTGGGATCAGCAATCACAGATTGCAATAATTGAGCAAAATTCTCAGCCATATTTTCAATAAACGCTGCAGTAAAAAGCTCAGTGTCAAACTCCCAAGTTAACAGCAATTGATTTGCAACCTCAGATACCACAAGCGTCAAATCATATTTTGCAACTGTCTCTAATGGTTTAATGCTTTCGACGGTTAAGCCAGGCAACGACAATGTTTGTTGTCGGCTATCATCTACCACCAGCAACACTTGAAACAAAGGGCTATAATTAAGATTTCGATTTGGTTGTAAACGCTCAACAACTTGCTCAAATGGTACTTGTTGATGAGCGTAAGCTTCCATTAGTGTGGATTTATTTTTTGCCAGTAATGTTAAAAAGCTTTCCTCACACGATAACTGACACCTTAAAACTAAGACATTCACAAAAAAACCGATTAAATCGGATAATTGTGGATTGGCCCGATTGGCGACAGGCGTACCCACTACAATATCGTCCTGACCACTGTAGCGTGCCAATAACACAGAAAAAACACTGTGTAGTCCCATAAAAACAGTCGCATCATTTTGTTCACACAATGTTTTAAATTGTTTACTCAGATTCTCACTTATTAGGTTGTTATACTGAGCACCGGTAAAACTTTGAGTTTCTGGCCGACTTTTGGCCAAAGGTAAATTGTGTAATTCTGGCAAATCGACCAACTGTTGTTCCCAATATTTGAGTTGTTGTTGGTAACTGTCCCCTTGCAACTGAGTGCGTTGCCAATAGGCGTAATCAGCGTATTGAATTTCGAGTTGAGCCAATGGGTTTTCCTGTCCATTGGTGTATGCCTGATAGAGTGTCTCGAACTCTTTAACCAACAGTGACATGGACCAGCCATCAGAGGCAATATGATGAAGGGTAATCCAGAGTAAATGTTCGTCTTGCGCCAGTTTAACGACATGTACTCGTAACAGATAATCTTGCGTCAGATTAAATTGTGCTTTTGCTTCAGCTTTTATCAATCTATTACTGCAGTCCTGTTGTTCGATTTGCGCCAATTCCGAGAGGTCTGTAAACTCAACCTGAAATGCATCTGGGGTGCGAACAGTCTGGATTGCCTGAGCATTTTCACCTTCTTGAATGCAGGTTCTCAAACTTTTATGGCGCTGCACTATCGTAAAAAATGCACTCTGCACAGCATGAAAATCAAGCCGTCCGGCGAGTTTAAGCCCACCGGTCATGTTGTAGACATGACTGACATTTTCAATTTTATCGAGCAACCATAAACTTTGCTGCGCGTATGACAAGGGCACATTTTGGCAACTTGGGTCGACAGGTGAAATTGACTCTAACGAACTCACTGTAGTTTGATTTTGATGCTCGTGAATAAGCGCAATAATTTCGCCTTTAAGCTCTTTGATTTTGCCAACCAATTCATTTGTTAGTACGCGTTTGTTACCTTTGATGGATAAAGATTGATTGTCATCTGACACCAATTTGATGCCTAATGAGTTTAGCTCTTGTAATAATGAAACAACCGGGGTCATATTGTTATCTCCAAGTCATCTTCCGCAATACCTTGCGCGCTATCGTTCGCTTTTAGACTATTTAGTAAACAGTGCTTTTCAATTTGTTTAGCAAGCCCTTTGATTGTTTGTGCGGTAAATATAAGCTGCAAACTAAAATTGCTTTTAAATTGCAGATTAACTTCTGCAATCAGTTTAGTGGCCAGCAAAGAATGTCCGCCAATCGCAAAAAAATTGTCGTCTACCCCAATCTGTTGCAAGCCCAATATCCGCTGCCAAATATCACATAGCTGTTGTTCCAGTTCGCTGCTAGGAGCCACGTAGCCTGTCAATGATTCTGATACGTCAGGTTCAGGCAAGGCATTGCGATCTAATTTCCCATTAGCTGTTAGCGGAAATTCGGCTAATACAACAAAGCGGGCTGGCAGCATATATTCTGGTAATTTTTCTGCTAATCGCTGCCGATATTGCACAAAAATATCTGTTTGGGGTTGGTCATCCATAATCAAATAAGCAACAAGCTGTTGGCTATTACCTGATTCTTTTACCGCTACAACAGCATCTTTAATATGTTCAAGTGCTTTTAAAACCGTCTCAACTTCGCTCAACTCTATTCTGAATCCATTCACTTTAACTTGCTGATCAGCTCGGCCTTGATAATCTAAAACAAGTTGGCCTTGCTCATCTTTCATCCAACAGACAAGATCACCGGTTTTATACAAATTTTTATAGCCCGCTTGTGTTTTAAAAGGGTTAGCTATAAAACGCTCTTCAGTGAGTTTTTTTCGTTGCCAATAGCCAGTCGAGACACTATCGCCAGCAATATAGAGTTCCCCAACAACTCCCTCTGGTACTAACTGATAATGTTTATTCAATACGACAAACTGTGTATTAGCCATCGGCCCCGCTAAATACACTTTTTGGCCATGTTTAACCTGATTAATCGAAACCCACACTGTCGCTTCCGTTGGCCCGTACATATTGAAAACCTTGAGACTTGCAGACTGGGTCAGTTGATTGGCTAGATCATTTGATAGTGCTTCACCACCGACCAATAATACAGACAGGTGCTGCAGCGTTTCTGTTGACAATTGCTTAGCAAAAGAAGGCGTACATTGTAAGTGCGTAATATTGTTTTGCTTGACCAACACTTCGGCTTGCCAAACATGATTCAGTCTTTTATTCAGCAATTGTTGCTGTTGCTTGTCTTGCTTTGTTATAGATTGACCGCTTTGCGCAATTGGCCTTTCAGGCTGTATTGTCACACAGTCGCCGCGACAGGAAGTCCAGAAAAGTTCGAGAACCGAAATGTCAAAGCAAATACTGGTTACCGCAAGCCAATGACTATATTGCTTTGTCGGTCGGCCAAACTTTTGTTCAAGACCCACAAAAAAATTAATCAGATTTGCATGATTAATTTGTACCCCTTTGGGTTTCCCTGTTGAGCCAGAGGTGTAGATAATATAAGCAAGATCTTGCTCACACGCGGTGGGTAAATCGACTAGTTGCGTATTAAACGGTGGTTTTGTCAGAACATCAAAGTCAAGCTGTAAACAACTAGCGGGAATATCTAACATATCGAGCGTGTCTGTCTGGCACAACAAAATACAGGCAGCTGAATCCTGTAACATATAATTCAAACGTTCTAAGGGGTATCCGGGATCAAGCGGTACATAGGCAGCACCACTTTTTAAAATAGCCCACAAACCAACCAGTGTGTCTATACTGCGCTCCATACAGATCGCCACGCATCTGCCTTTCTGTGCACCATTGTCGATCAAACGATACGCAAGCTGGTTTGCCTGCTTATTTAAGTCGGAAAATGTGATTGATTGTTGCTTAAAAAATAGCGCTTTTTTATTTGGTGTTTGATTGACTTGTGCAACAAAACAATCAACAACGGATTGCCATTTTTTAGGCGCTTCAAGCTGGTTAACACCAGCGCGCAATAGATAATGTTGCTCTGACTGCGTGAGCAATATTTGTTGGCTAATTGGTCGCTCTGGCGATTTAACAATTGAAGTTAAAAGTTGTTGAAAATGTATGTTCAATCGATTGATAGTTTTCTCATTGAAAATATCACGCGCGTATTCCCAAACTAACGACAAACCATCGGTCTGTTCAGTTACCTCCAACGCAATATCAAAACGTGCATAAAGTCTTTCACAGGGGATTGCTTTAACGTCGCATTTTGCCAGATTTAAAGATTGCTCCGATGCTTGATTGAAGGTAAATAAAATTTGAAATAATGGATGATATGCCAAACTACGCTCTGGTTTAAGCAAGTCAACGAGTTCGACAAACGGCAAGTGATGGTGCTTGAGCGCTTTTTCGATGATTTGTTTGTGATATTGTAATTGCTCATTAAACGGTACGTTATCAGCAAAGTTATTGCGTAATACCAACGGATTGACTAAATAACCAATCATTTGATTGGTCTCTGGTAGCTCCCGGTTTGCATAAGGAGACCCCATTACAACTTCATTATGCGCTGTATAACGGTGGATTAGGCAAGCGAAAGCTGTTTGCAATACGGTATATAAGGTCGTTTTTTGCGTTCGCGCAAGTAATTTCAGTGATGCCAGTAGTTGAGGGTTGATCTGAGCATTAACACTGCCGCCCCGGAATGTCAGTTTACTTGGCCTTGGTTTATCTAACGGCAAATTATGACATGCGGGTAAATCTTTTAATGATTGCAACCAATAGTTTGTACAAGCCGTTCGATTAGCCGACAAGCTTTGCATTGCATTGGCGGCATAATCGCTGAACTGAAACGCATGTTGACCTATTGTTGGTGTTTGATCGTTCTGATAGCCGTGGTAGAGGGTCGACAATTCTTGCTCTAAGATTTGCAACGAAATACCATCGACTGCGATATGATGAAAACAAAGCAATAAACGATAGTGTTGAGGTTTCAGACACAGTAATTCAGCACGTAACATCAGGTCCTTTGATAAGTTAAAGACCTGCTTCTGCTGTTGATAAGCACGCTCGATAACCTCGCTTTCATTGCTAACTTGTCGTTGCAGCAATTTAAAAGTGAACTCTGATTGCACACAGGCTTCCACGCTGTCAGACACTGAGTGATAAGTGGTGCGTAGAATGGCATATCGTTGAATAAGCGTATTTAATGCGGCTTGGAGCGCAATGATATTGAGATCGCCTGTTATCTCAAACATCGAAAAAATATTATAGTGTGGGCTGCCCGTGTCCATTTGATCGAGCAACCATAAGCTTTTTTGATTGGCGGTGACTATGGGTTTATTATTTAGAGTGATACGACTCGGCATATTCACGCAAGTATCTTGCTCGGCAATTGCATTGGTTAAATACGCGGCCAATGACTTTAAATCTTGGCATTCAAACAGCACACTTAAAGATAAATCCAGCTGATAAGTCTGATTAATTTTTGTAATTAAAGATGCCGCAGCCATCGATTGCCCGCCCAATTGGAAAAAATTATCATGACGTCCAATACGATTCTGCAACAACGGCTGCCATAGTGAAGCTAGATAAATTTCCATTGAGCCCTGCGGGGCTTCGTACTGTGTAGATGTTGTGATTTCAGACAAGCTAAATAATGGGCTAAACTCATGGTTAAGATAACTTTGTTTTGTGCGTTGTCTTTGGACTTTGCCACTTGAAGTTTTACTCAACTTACCTGCTCGGATAAACACAATATCCTGCAGCAAAATGTCAAATGAGGCAAAAATATTGGCTGCAATATTTTGCGCTGCCCATTGATAGTTAAATGATTTCAGCGCACGCGTATCCACCTCTGCAATCAACACAACGCCATCTTGCTGCTCGAATGCTACGATGCCACTCGCTCGAAGACCATCGCAACTGGCAAACGCGCTTTGTTCAATATCTTGCGGATAATAATTTCGCCCTTTGATAATCAAGACGTCTTTAATACGCCCGCATATATATAACTCACCAGCATGTATAAAACCTAAATCACCGGTCCGCAAAAAATGTCCTGAATCATGAGACAAACTTTGATTAAAACTTTCGGCTGTTTTTTCAGCGGCATTCCAATAGCCTTGAGCAACACTTGGACCACTAAACCAAATTTCGCCGATTTGCTCTTCTGCGACTTCTTGTAAGCTTTCTGGACTAACAATTTTAATGTTATGCGATTCTTGCACTCTACCACAAGCAACTAGCTTCAGCGTTTTACTGTCTGTTGAAGCACTATAAGCTTCTCCTTGCTGTATTTTATCAGCGCTAAAAGAGTGGGTAATAAAAGGCTTATCCGGTTGACCGCCGGATATAAACACAGTCGCTTCTGCCATACCATAACTAGGATAGAATGCATTGTCTTGAAAGCCATGTACTGCAAATTTTTGCTGAAACTCAACTAAGGTCTGTAGCTTAATCGGCTCAGCTGCATTAAAAGCAACACGCCAGCAAGACAAATCAATATTTGTTAATTGTTGGGCTGTGATACGATTTGTACACAACTCAAAAGCAAAATTAGGTGCCCCACATATACTCGCCCGATATTGGCTAATTGCTTCGAGCCAGGCAACCGGCCTTTTCATAAAGCGACTGGGTGACATCAGTACAGAGTGTGCACCTAAGTAGATGGGCAATAACAATGTATTGACCAACCCCAAGTCATGAAACAAGGGTAACCAATTGCAAAACACATCCTCTCTATGACAAAGAGTCGCAGATTCTAACGATTTTAAGTTAGCGATAATATTACTGTGTGAAACCATCACACCTTTGGGATTACCCGTTGAGCCAGAGGTATATTGTAAAAACGCAAGTTGCGATTGCTCGATTTTCGCATCACATTTTTGATTGGAGATTTCGTATGACATGCCATCAGCTAACGTGCACACCTTTAGTGGCTGTAAACTTTCTAGCAAAGTAGGTTTCAGCTCGTGCGAAGTCAAAGCCAATGCAGCATGACAGTCTTTTATGACTGAGTGCACTCGGTCAGTATGCTGTGTATTTGTGGGCGGGTAAAGCGGGACGGCTATCACTCCAGCATGCAAACAACCTAAAAATGCTTTGATGTAATCCAATCCTTGCGGAAACAACAAAACAACCGTGTCTCCCGGTTGGACCTGACGATGTAAAAATAAACTGATTTTTTGCGTTGCATGGTAAAGCTCTGCAAAACTTAGCTTGGTCGCTGCGCCGCAGCTTTCAATATAAGTAAAAGCGATATCCGTCGGGTTTGAGTTCGCGTGGCGCGCCAGTTGGTCTATTATCGACACAATAAAACTCCCATAATTATAATTATTTAACCTTGCCCGGCTTAACAGGCTAGTGCAGGTTTTTGCGTTAATTGTTTGATGTCTCTGACACTTCCTTGCTCCATAATGATTATTTGATCAGCACAGTCAAAATACCTGTCATCATGAGAGATAACGATGACCATTTTTCCGCTTGATTTCAGCATGGGTAAAATGTCTTGATAGAATATTTTTTTAAATCTGGGGTCTTGGTCGGCCGCCCATTCATCAAATAAACAGATGGGTTTGTCATCTAACAACAATGCCAACAATGCAAGCCGCTTTCTTTGTCCATCGGAAAGTGCTGTGGTATCTAATCTATGATTGACGACACTGACCTTGTCGGCTAATTCAAGCTTTTCCAGATAAGATTGGATTTTGTTTTGTTGGTGTTCACCGTATATTTTTTCAAAAACGAAAAAGTCGGTGTAAATAGCTGAAATTAAGCTGCGAGCTTGTCTTATATTATGCTTGTCTATTTGCTGATCCCCGATATAAACCGCACCAGAGCTTGGCAAATAATGCATTGATATCAACTTAGATAGCGTTGACTTCCCTGAACCGTTCCCCCCAACGATAAAGGTAATTTGCGATTTTTTAAGTTCAAAACAAACATTGTTCAGTGCAAATTGATTGGTCCGGTTTGGATAATAATAACTCACCTGATGTAATTTAAGACGGTCCCACTGCTGGATACTTTGCTTTTGCTCTGCTAAGTCTTCTTCGGTGAGTTCTTGGTAGAACGTTTTAATTTTTTTAAGTGCAACTTTACCTTGCTGTAATTCTCCCATCGCATTGAGAATAATACCGACAGGCCCGGTTAGGTAAAGCAGAGCCAGCACGATGCCAAACAACTCAGTGGTCGTAATGCTATATAAATAAGGCAAATGAAATATCACAGCACCAATCACCAAAAATGAAATCATTTCGCCGTAAACTTGCGCAAATATAATGATACTTTTACCTTTAACATCCGCGGATAATCCGCTTTTTTCAGGCTCAAACAACTCTTCTTCTATGTATTGCTCTGCACGTTGGTGGTTTAGTTTTAGTTCTTTGGCACCATAAATTAATCCTTTCACTCCCAACTGGACTTGGTCGTAATATTCCCGTGATTTAGAGAAAAATCTAAGACCGATGAATATTGGTAATTGGTAACAAACAACCGAAATAAACAAGCAAGCAATAACGAAGAAAAAAACCTGTGAATTCAGATAAATTAGATAGCCTAAAGTACCCAACACAGTCACCAGACTAATCCAAATGACGGGTAAATTGGCTGCAGCAACTGTTAAGGCAGGTATATCGACATTGAGCAAATTGATGAGTTTTGCCTGCCCAATACGCTCTAAATTGGCATACGGGAGTGCATTAATGCGCTTATATAGACTGATTCGATGAACAACAGAAGCACGTTCGGCAATATACATCGACAATATTGTCGATGTCGACTTTATCGCCACAATGCCAATACAGATAAGTACAAAAACCCATCCCATTTCGCTGGTCGGTGAATTAAAGAAATTATAATTTTCAACGCTCAGTTGATTGTTAACAGACTTATCAGAGGCTGTTGCATACAAGATAAAGGGGATCAGTGTGGCATAACTTAAACCAGTTATGATACCCAGTAAAATAGAGGCAAAAAACAAATTAGGTGATACTCGCCAAAACAAGTCTGATATATTTTTAAGTTCCATATTCATAATTAATTAGCTTTGATTTTGGGTTTTAGCGTGAGTCGCTTATTGTGAAAATTAGTCAATAGTAGGATATATTTGCCCTGATGGTGGAAGGCGATTAAATCATCGTAATGCTGGCTCAAAACATTGCCTGATTGACCTGTTGAAATACTAAAAAGGGAGTTTTTGTCATTTTTCAAATCAATAATCTGGCGATAACTTGGACCAAAAAATTGATTGAAACGACTGTCTTCCATTAAGCTAACAGGCGCAACATTAACCGTATCGCCACCACCAGGACTTGCAATTGAGCGATGAAAGACTTCAGATAAAATGCTATCTGGCGACTTGGGAGAGTGAGGCGCTTGTATATTATCGCTTAGCGGAAAATGAGGATACTGAGCAATATGTAGTTTTGACCACTGCCATGTTGACATATCAGTACCCAACTTTTGCACTAACTCATTAAGAGCGTGATCTAATGCATAAATTAAAAGCTGGTCGCAACTTTCAATTGTTTGCGCGGTTTCAAGGTAATCACACCATTCCGATTGTCCGTCTAACAGTACTGTTTCAATAAATTTCTGATTTTCTTGGCGCATCAAAGAATCAAGTGCCTGCAGGTTATGCTGCACTCGCGACGACTTTGCCGAGTCATCCTCCAATAACAAGCGATTAAAATGTGCAGTCCAAGCAGCAAACAAACTGGCTTCAGGGCTAGTTAATTGCATATTGCCATCCCATTTCTTTAGTAAATTTATCGCTTCGGTTTGTTGTGGCGAACGTGTTTGTATTTGCAACATTCGCGCTAACAGCTTTGACTTTGCCGGATGCAAAACATCCAGTTGAATCTGTTTAAAATGCTCTACGGATAATATTCTATCTGCGTTTTTAAGCAGATGGGTGATGCGCTTCGCGCGGTAATCTTCTGCCCAATCTGATGTAATTGGATATGGATAATCATCAGCCAATACGTTGTTATTGGCTGTAACAATCATACCACTTTCAGGGTTGAACAAAGTCGGCCATTCATTTTGAGCTATCCAACCTTGCCAATCACTTTCGGATAGCCAGCCTTTAGCTGGAACTGCCCCTGAATGGACTCGTTTTGGAAATTTTCCAGGTGCAAGATAGCCGATATTGCCTTGTTTATCGGCATAGACAAAATTATGAATTGGAGCGACAAAGCTACTCAACGCTTGATTAAACTGTTGCCAGTTTTGCGCATAGTTGATATTCAAGAAACTAGAAAAAGTGCCGCCTTGTTGTTCATCGCCAATCCACCGCAAACTATAAGCATAACTATTGTGTGAACCTTGCAAATCGCTTAATAGTGGTCCCCGGTGTGTGCGACGTATTACGACAGAATATGGCGCTTTTTCTTTTTCTAAAAACCCAGGTTTTATTTTTATCTGCTCAACAGTCACGTCCATATCCAGATATTCACCGTCGACTTCATACTGATTGATGTTGTCTGGATTAATTTTTTCTAAATACGCATCTTGAGTATCAGCCATCATATTAGTTAAACCCCAAGCTATATTTTGATTGTGACCAATCACCACAAAGGGTAAACCTGGGAATGTTGCACCAGATACCTTGAGCTGTTTTGTATTTATATCAGCCAAGTAAAAAATCGAGGGGATAGAATTAGTCAAATGTGGATCATTTGCCAATAACGGCATACCACTGCCAGTATGCTGACCTGAGACCACCCAACTGTTACTACCAATGTATGACTTAGGGCTTAAATATTCTGTAGGAAGAATATTTGCAGCGGCTCTATCAATCGCGCGATTATCTGCAATTTTAGCCATGAGTGCGTTAGTTTTGCTTAAACCGACAGTTTGTATCAACTCAGAGCGCTGCAACTCAGCAGATAAGTTTGTCGACAGCTGCACAGTCATCAGCTGCATCCACAGCAGTGAATCTACCTCTGTCCAAGCTTTTGGCTGAAATCCATAAAGCAGGTACTCAATAGGCAATAAATCGAGTTGTTTAATCCCCGCATTCACGCCTTGGACATAATGCTCTAGCACCTTTTTCTCTCTCTGTGGCAAATTCTGCCACATGCGCTCTGCATTTTTTTGTAACCTCAGAGTACGCATAAAAATGTCGGATTGCAGCGAAGATGCACCCAGTATTTCACTTAACTGACCTGATGCTGTTTTACGATTCATTTCCATTTGCCATAGTCGATTTTGCGCATGGGCAAAACCTAGGGCAAAAAATGCATCTAAATCTTCTTCTGCTTGGATATGAGCAACTCCGTTAGCATCATATTGAATGAAGGTTTCATCCAAAATATGTTCAAGTGCTAACTGGCCATCTTTCTTTGGCAAACTAAAAGACAACCAATAGACAAATAAAATAAAGATTAAACTAAGAGGTAAGACGAGAAATATAATCACCCTAGATAGCAGGGGGTAATGATTAAAATAATTTACATTCTTATTTTTTTTATTGGCAGCGAAAAAAGTAAGCGCTTTCAAAGAAAACAATGGCTTGTCCTTTTTTATATTTATTATTCGTATTTTTAGCGCGTTAAAGGTTACCAACTATAAACGGCGCAATGTTCGATTTAAAACATTACGCCGCTAAGTACTTCACAAAACGTCATATTTCATTTAGAAACTATAACGGCCACCCACTATATACCGTGGTCCATATTGGCGAGCATATAAAAACTGCTCTTCAAAACGTCCGTAACCTTGCTCAGTTTCATTATTTAGGTTTACACCATCAAAAAACACTGTCAGGCTATCGGAAACATCATAGTTGATACTCATATCCCACTGTGCAAATTCACGCGCAAATTGCGGGGGCGCTTCAGATGAGCCTTGCGATTGACCTTGGCCAATCAAATGCGCATCACGCCATGCGTAAGTCGCTTTAATTGACAGTCCATCTTTTTCATAAAACGCCTGAAAGTTCATTGAATCGCTGATACCCGGCAAGACAGCTTGCGTGCCTAATACATATGGATCGTAGGTCACATCACCATCAACGATAGTTGCGTTAAACGCAGTACCAAAACCGCTGTCACCAAACAAATGTTGTACAGCAAATTCAGCGCCGTAGACCGAACGTTTACCAACGTTTTCCGGTGAGCTTAACTGCCATGTAATCAAAGGATCTTCTGGATCAGGCAATATTTCACCATCTGCATTACCATGTCCATTAGATAACATTTGTTGGTAGATTGCTGAATCGGTTGGCTGTTCGCCTCGCAGAGTGATTTGATCCACCGCTTCGTTGTATCGCTTACCTTTGTAAATATCATGAACACCCAACTCCTGATGCTGCACGGTTGAACCCTCAATCCAGTCATCGACATCTTTACTGAATAAACCTAACGATAGATAACTGGCATCGTCGTAATAATATTCAAACGAAAGGTCAATATTCGTCGACTGGAATGGTTTTAAGTTTGTATTACCGCGAGAGCCGGTACGTGCACCAATTTTAGGACTGCCGGTAAAAGAGGTCGCGCCGGTTAAATTGCCCAACCCAGCCCGAGTAATCGACTTGCCAACTGAAAAGCGAGCGACAAAATCATCAGTCACATCAACTTTTAAGTCGAACATTGGCAGCAATAAATCATAACTCCCAGTGTAGTTGACTATTTCACCTTCACCGCCATTTTTATAGTAGGTAATCCATTCAGATGCGGCAACCCAGCGCACTTCATCTACGAGCTTGCTAATAGAAGGGCTTTCAACATCTGTTTTTTCATAACGGACACCGGCATTCAGCGTCATCATCATATCCGCAACGTCAAAATCCCATTGCGTTTGCAAATAAAGGCTACTGGTGGTCTCTTCAACCAAACTCCTATCAACCGTATTAAAGTAAGCATCAGGTACATATACGTTGCTACCCATTACTTCTTCGGTTAACACCGCAGTTTGAATTGCAACAACTCTGTCATAGTCATAGCTATAATAATAGTTCGGTGCTAAATCACTGCCACCACCAGCGAACGCATCTAGAAAATCCCCGGTATCATGCGTAATAAACATCTCTTCTGGAAATATTTCGGTAAAACTCGGATCAAAACCGGGGCCGCCACGTAACCCACTCCAAGCATTTATACCACTGAGTGACTGATCTATCACAGCCGCACCAAATTTAACCACAGCCAAAGGCGAATTCAGCGTACTATACCAAGTCACATCGGCCTGTACTTGGTCGACTTTAGATTCGCCGGGTGAATGTAAAAACTGGCTAAAATTTGAATCAATATCAGCGGCATGTAACTGGTTTGTACCATTGTTCCACAACACATTTACGTGTGGCACTTCGCCATTACGATAATCATAGGTTTTTGAAGTGAGCTTATCTGAGCCTAAAATAACTTGGCCTGAGTTGCCGCTGCCTTTGTCTGCACCATTGTCAATTTCACTTTTGGCGCTGTGTAGGTCAAAATTAAAGTGTAAATCATCAGTGATTTGCCAGTCTAAGTTAAAGCCAGTTGATTTAGAGTCGACTTCAGTGGTGCCTTTACTGGCGCTGAAAGAACCATCATCACCACCGATGTTGGCAAAAACGGCGGTCCCATTTTTATCCAATTCATAAGCATTGATATTCGCACCAAAGTTATTCCAAATACCCCAGCCAACTGATTCAGTTGCGGTTGTCGCCAAAGTAACTGTATGGTCTAAAGTGAAAATGATATTGTCTTTTGGCGAATATTGCAGTGTTACCTGTCCATTGGTGCGTTCTCGTCGAGAGTTTTCAATACCGTAGTTCATATCTTTTGGAAAGAAAAATGGAGAAACCGCCTCACCGGTAGATTTGTCAGTAAACGCGTTAATTAGGTTACCTTGTGCATCAACTGGACGATTATCTACGACCGCGCCACTTGGGCTAAAAGGTAATTCTATGCCCTTAGCATTGTCTTGATTGTCAACATAGCCATATTGCCAACCTTGAATACTCGCTTGTTGTTTTTGAAAGTCACGTCTGTGGTGTGAAATCGTCGCCGAGACACCGAGCATGCCATCCCTAAAAGTATCACTATAAATAGCGGCCCACTCTGGTGTCACATCATCACCTTCCACATTGGACGTATCCATTATAGCTTTGCCCATCACAGCTAAAGTGCGACCAGGAGATTTAAGCGGTTTATTGGTCACAATATTAACCGTTGCGCCTAAACCACCGGTTGGTGTTTCAGCCGAGGCTGTTTTTTTAATTTCTAATGCGCTGACGCCTTCTGATGATAAATTTTCAAAACTAAATGAGCGGGAAAACCCAGTACCCGGCATTTGACGACCATTTAGTGTCACCAGATTGAAATCAGGACCAAAACCGCGAACCGTAATCTGACTGCCCTCACCGTTTGAGCGGCTGATGGTTACCCCAGTAATACGCTGTAATGATTCCGCTAAGTTGGTGTCTGGAAATTTCCCCATCTCTTCTGCTGAAATAGCGTCCATCACGCCCATAGTATCGCGTTTTAAATCCATTGAACGAATTAAACTACCGCGGATCCCTTTTACTTTAATAACTTCGACATCTTCAGCCTGTTCCATACTGGTTTCTTCGGCTGCATTTATAGTGGTAGACATCGCTGCACCAAAAATTAAAAACAATGACGATGCTAGTTTTGTTTTTTTAAAGTTAATTAATTTCATAACTTTCTCTTCTAAAAATTTTGTTTCGTTGATTGACCACAAACCGCTTTCTTTCAAGCTGATTTTTCATGGGGTCAACACTCTTTGCTGAGGTGGCGTCACCACCTCTTAAACTTTAAATGTCGAAACCTTAGTTCTGGATTTTCACACTGACATTGTCCAATTGAACTTCACCGACAGCAGCCCCCATATCAAATAATACGCGGCTGGTCACATCACCAAAATCAGGGGTAAAGGTGAAAGTATATGTGGTCCAGTTGGCTGTTAAAGATACGGTTTCAGTGACACTTGACCAAGGTGCCATGTCTAATCCTAAACCCGCTAGAATATCTCGTGAATCTGCAGAGCGAGCGTCAAAGCTCAGTACATAGGTTGTGCCTGCAACAATCTCCATTGCCTGTTTTAAGCTAACATCCCAAGGGTTACCTGCAGCCTGTACGTTGGCACTGAAAATACCGTTACTGATACTTTCGGCCATGCCATCACTGCCGCCCCAGTTGGCAGATGAATCAAAGGTGCCATTGGTGAGTATTTCACTGCCCAAGTTGCCGCCCGAGCCATTACCTGAATCACCAGAACCCTGCACCTGTACACTGACATTGTCTAATTGAACTTGACCGACAGCGGCGCCCATATCGAAAAATACTCGATTGTTGGCGTCACCAAAATCTGGCGTGAAGGTAAAAGTATATGTTGTCCAGTTTGGCGTTAAAGATACCGTTTCAGTGACGCTTGACCATGGATCATAATCCAATCCAAGACCCGCAATGATGGCGCGTGAGTCATCTGAGCGCGCATCAAAACTCATCACATAAGTGGTGCCGGCAACCAATGTAATCGGGTGTTTTAAACTCACATCCCAAGGATTCCCTGCTGCCTGTACGTTGGCACTGAAAATACCGTTACTGATACTATCGGCCATACCATCACTGCCACCCCAGTTACCTGCTGCATCAAATGAACTTGATGCTACCAGTTCATTTCCGTCGCCTCCACTAGAGTCATCGCCACCAGTATCACCGCCAGTATCACCGCCAGTATCACCGCCAGTATCACCGTCAGCATCACCGCCCGAGCCATTATCATCTGGGTTTTGGTTAGCTGAAGGTACGCCAAAGAATACATTATCAATACGGTAAACCGCACCAGTACCTGTGGCCCATTGCGGGAATACCATAATGATATCAATCGCCGATACATCTAAACCTGCCGATACCAAATCAAGCAATGGGAAGGTATAAGATTGCCACTCTCCTAATTTTGGTGCTTCACCTTGTTTACTAGTCGTTAAATTAACCTCAGCGGCGGTCGCACCACCGGTACTTTCTACTTTTAAAAACCACTCAGTTTCACCCGCGGTTGGCATGTTCATCACTTTCAAATCAAAGCGTAAAACACCGTCATTGATAATGTCATTCACGTTGGCAACACCACCGGTATCACGACCAAAGAAACCAACAACGGTGCCGCCGTCACTGCCTTCACCGATCGTAAATTCTGCAGTTGCACCATACTCAGCATCATCTTCCACTTCAATTTGCGGTAAAAATGCACAGCAGTCCCACAAGGTCCAGCCACTTTGTAAGGTATCTTTGTATACCGTATAAATTTCATCGTAAATGGTATTATCTGGGCCTTTGGGCGTATCTGTGCCACCATCGACCGGGCCTGAACTATGGATTTTAACGTTATCTAAACGAAAGACTGCACCATCCCCTTGACCCCAAGTTGGGAAAACCAGCACAACATCAATAGCAGATACGTCAAACCCACTTTCAACAAAAGGTTTTAACGGAATACTATAGTGCATCCACTCATCTAAAACCGGATTTTCAGGTAATCGCACATCCGCTTCAGTGCCACCTAAGGCAGTACCACCATTTGATTCGATTTTGATAAACCATGGTGTATTTGCATTTGCTGGCGGGTTAACTAACTTAAGATCAAACTCGATAACACCCGACTGAGATAAAGAGCTGCCGTCAAACGGATAACCTGAGCCACCTTGATCTTCGCGTACGTTAAAACCAACAACAGCAGACCCATTTATATTAAATTCAGCCACGTTGCCGTGCTCTGCGTCATCTGAGACGATTACAGGTACAAGATCACTTTCACCATTTGCGACACGCGAATCCCACATTGGCCAGTTTGGATTGGCGTCGTCTTCAAACAAGGTGAGTTTAGCCCCTTCAAACGCGGCGCCAATGGTTAAGTTATCGACCCAAAACTCGCCCTCTGCGTTAACAAATTTGATCGCCGTAATAGCCGATGAATCAATACCTAATTCGCGAAAGGTTCCTAGATTAAAAACAAAATGCTGCCATTCACCAATTGTCGGTGTGATCCCATCTAAATTATCCGCTAATCCAACGGCCGCCGTTTCTAAGCGCTGCGCTGAGCCAAAACTATTTACATCCGCAAATTGAACTTGTGTCTCTTCTTCAGAGCCTGATTCAATTTTTAACATCCAGTTTGAAATATCTGTTGCATTGACAACTCTCAGATCAAACTCAATTTTTGCATCATCCGGTAATAAGGTGCCATCATATGCCGTACCTGAGAAACCAACGTCAACGCTGGCATCTGAATTGACAAAATGCGCAACGTCTCCATAGACATCATCACCTGAATCCAGCACTTGTGCGCTATCACCACCGGTCAAAGCCCAAGCTGAATTAGCGTCCTCAAATAAATCAACACCGACTGGTACCGGTAAAATAGGCGGTACAGGTACCGGCGCAGCCCCTTTCACATAGGTATTGTTGTAATAATCAGAATTAATCGTGGCACAACCTTTACCTGTTGCGGGATCTTTAGCGCACTGGTAAACCCGTACATAATCGATTTGTAAGGCATTACCGTTGACATAGGCGCTATGGTCAACACCTTGCGCCAAGGAGCCATTATCATCACCCACAAAATATTGATGCGACTGGTGATTCCGACCTGCCCATTTACCACCGACAGCGTTGTTTAGGATAATGAAAAAGTCTTGATCAAATGGCGCTGTAGAATAAACCGTTTCTTTTTCACCGGCCGGGTTAAAGTACTCGGTATACCAACCTTTGGTGCTTAAGCCGTTTGCTTCACCATCAATGGGTCGGTAGGTTACTTCAGAATCTCTTTGATAGGCAAAAAGGATGTCATCAACATACCAACGTATCTCGCCTTCTTCCCATTCAATAGCATAAGTGTGGAAATCAAGCTCCGGGCTTTGCTCCGCAGGCATTTGATAATCCGTTCCTGAATAATCATGATTATTGCCGACCAAAGGACCATAGTGCAAAGTGCCATGAATGTGCGTATCGATATCACCATCCGATCGCTCTTCGCCAATATTTACCCATTCGATAATGTCGATTTCACCCGAGTTTGGCCAACCGCCATAAACATCATCCGCAGGCATCATCCAACCTGCGGCAAAAGTACCTTGCCCTTTTGGTGACTTAGCGCGAATTTCAACCCGGCCATAAGTCCACTCGGCTTTCCCTTTAGTTACGATTCTGGATGAGGTGTAAGGCAAAGGTAAATCACTCCCCTCAGGTGCAGGGCGCGCAACAATATTTAAAATGCCATTGTCTATAAATAAGTTTTCTGGTGAATCTGTGTAACATTGCTCTTCGTCATTACCGCCTCTGTTACAGTTGACTTCAAAACTCCAGTTATCCATATTGAGTGAATCACCATCAAACTCGTCACTCCATACCAATTGCCAATCGCTACTCGGCGTTCTTAAATCAGGCTGGGTAAAATCTGATTCTGTTTTTATATCTTCTGT
The DNA here is from genome assembly GCF_007289895.1 of Catenovulum sediminis. Taxonomy (GTDB): domain Bacteria; phylum Pseudomonadota; class Gammaproteobacteria; order Enterobacterales; family Alteromonadaceae; genus Catenovulum; species Catenovulum sediminis. Next base: position 1,126,990 of record NZ_CP041660.1, read on the forward strand.
ACACCCAACCAGCGCCGCAGCAGCAAGGCTAAACGGTAGCAAGCGCCAACATGCTGCTTGCTTAACACCTTTGAACATCATAGTTGTCTCCGAATAAGTAAAACTAAGCATCGGCGATTAGATTCCCTCCATACTCTTAACCAGAACGAAAGCGAATACACGACCGAAATTGTAAATATTGGATACTAGATGTAACATAAAGGTAAATTGCAATATAATAAAAATCGACAAATCGGGTCTGATTGAAGATAAAGCGGACAAGATAAAATTTTCAACCATTTAGCAATGAGATGAAACGGCTAGATTAAGCGTTTAACCGGATACCTAAATCAAACAAATAATTCATAAAAGGTTAAAATTAACAACATGAATGAAACGCTAGAAGTATTTGGAAAAGACGCCGTGTTCGAGCAAAAAAATGTCTCTAAGTTAATCGAAAACACACTTGGAAAAGCACCGGTAATTTTGTTTCGTTATTGTCAGTTAGGTTTTTGGCTGTTCAGTTGCTTAATTAGTTATACCACCCTAACATTATGGTATGGTCAGTATGATCTACCGCATTTTGCACATATTATTGTACAAGCAATTATGGGCTTGGTTTTATCTCTGCTATTACAAAAAGCCTTTCTAAAAGCTTGGCACTTTTCTAATACGTACCGTTTTTTATTAGGTTTACTGTTAATCATCATCTTTTCATTAATTTGGACGCTCGGTAGAATGTACGCGTTTACATTAATGACTGAAGAAAAAGATATTTGGTGGAACTTCGGCGGCTGGTATTTCACCGGTATTTTTATATTTACTTCTTGGAGCGCCATGTTTCATGGCGTAATTTACTACCAACTGTTACAAGTTGAACATCAAATATTGCTCAATGCAGAAAAAAAGTCACAAGAAGAATATGTGATGCGTATACAAGCACAAAACATTGCGCGTGATGCACAACTCAAAATGTTACGCTATCAACTGAATCCGCATTTTCTCTCTAATAGTTTAAATGCAGTCAATGCATTGATCGAAGCTCAGGAAAACACCACGGCTCAGAAAATGGTGGTCAGCTTGAGCCAGTTTTTACGCTACTCATTAGATAATGACCCAAATACCAAAGTGCCACTGCAGCAAGAAGTAAAAGCACTTTATTTATATTTAGAAATTGAAAAAGTACGGTTTGGCGAGCGCCTCGATTTTGACCTATCATTAGACGGAAATGCTGAAAAAGCTCTGATTCCAAGCTTTCTATTGCAGCCAATAATTGAAAATTCGATGAAACACGCAGTCGCTAAAAGTGAAGACGGCGGTAAAATAAGTTTGCTGGCAAATATTGCGCAGAACAATTTGTGTATCGAGATTTCAGACTCAGGAGACAGCACCTCTGGGCAAAAACCCTCAGCTAAAGCTAAAGGGGTCGGCTTAGACAATATCCAAAAGAGACTCACAGCGCTTTACCCAAACAAGCATATTTTAGATTTTGAGTGGCGCCCCGAAGGTGGGTTAAAGACCATTATTCAAATTCCCTTTGAGACGACTGCTTAATCAGAGAAATACAAAATGACAAAAAAAATACGAACCCTGATAGTCGACGATGAACCACTTGCGCTTAAGCTACTACGCGCTAAATTAGCAAAATTTGATGAGCTGGAGATTATTGGGGAATGTAAAAACGGACGTGAAGCAATACAAGCGATATTAGATCAAACCCCCGATCTGATTTTTTTGGATATTCAAATGCCGGGGATAAATGGTTTTGAAGTCATTCAAAAAATACAATCAGAGCTGACGCCTCTTGTGGTGTTTGCCACTGCATTTGAACAATATGCATTGGATGCATTTGATGTGAATGCGGTTGACTATATTCTAAAACCCATCGATCAAGAACATGTAGAGCGAGCTGTACTGCGCGCAAAAAAGCGATTAGAGACTCAGTTGCCTAATACCGAAAAATCAAAGGTCATTGGCGCCATTAATAGTATTAGCCATCAAACACATAATGAACCGACAGTGCCGAATACGGCGACTGATAACCAGCACAAACGTAAAATTGTGATTAAAGATGGCGATGAAATCTCTATTCTATATCAAGAAGATATTGAATGGATTGATGCTGCAGGCGACTATTGCTGTGTGCATGCCGATGGCGTAACTTATATTAAACGCTCGACAATTCGTGATCTACTCAATGAATTGGATGAAAATTTATTTAAGCGCGTTCATCGCTCAACGATTATTAATTTATCGTATATCACTAAAGTTAACCCCTTACCTAAAGGTGAATATTTTGTCCATTTAGGCGAACATGAAAGAGTAAAAGTCAGCCGTACCTACAAAGAAGCGATAAAAGAATATTTGGCTCTAATTGAATAAAAAACAAAGCCCAAAACATGCCTTAACGGGTAAGATTTTGTAATAGTTCGCGGTTTTTAGGCAAATTGGCAACTGCTTGACGAATCATTCGTTCATTTTGAGCAAACAGCGCATTTGCTTTCTCCTGTTCCTGATACAAATAACGATATTGAGAAAAATCAGTTTCAAATCCCATCCCATATAATACATATAAATAACTCGCGGCAGGAAACAGTTCGTACGTACTGCTAAAATCAACACTTGAAGGCGCGCGCGTGCGCCATAGTTTAAGTTGTTCCTGTAAAGTTTGAGGAATTGAACTAAGATTTTGATTGTCGAGCCAAAACGAACTATCTGTTCTTTTACTCAAGCAATAGTGAAGCTTCAAGAAATCGATTATTCGAGACCAACGATACAAAAAGCTATCGTTAAAGCGTTTTGCAATAATTTCTGTTTGCTCAATATTTCTGGGTAACTGCTCGGCGATAAAAGATGCCGACATTTCGACAAGTATTAAAGCAGAAGCTTCTAGTGGCTCCAAAAATCCAGCTGATAACCCCACTGCAACACAGTTTTTGTGCCAGAAACGACGCCTATGACCAGAGCGTATTGCTATTTTCCGATAGTCGAACACTTTGGCAGCCTCAGAGTTGATGCTTTTAACATAACCCAATAAAGCCTGTGCGGCGTGCTCTTCATTGGTATGTGCGCTAGAATAAACGTGACCAATACCTCGTCGAGTAGGTAACCCAATATCCCAAATCCAGCCAGCCGTTTGCGCGGTCGATATTGTATGGGACGCTATATCTTGCTCAGGTGATTGATAAGGTACATGTAATGCTAACGCTGAATCGATAAATAACACATCGTTTTTATCTTCAAAGGGGATCTGATAATGTTGCCCCAATAAAATTGAAGAAAAACCGCTACAGTCTACGAATAAATCGCCGTTAAGCTCTCCGTGCTGTTTAGTCAACAAGGAACGGATGCGACCATCTGTATGGCTATTAACCGCTGTAACATGATCGACCACATGCTTCACGCCTAACTGACTAATTGCATGTTTTTTTAATAATGTTGAAAACTTGCCTGCATCTAAATGATATGCATAGTTTGCCACACTTTCATAGTCTGGCGTTGTCGCCATTTTCGGAGCCAAACCTTTTTCACAAATAGCTTCTTGAAAGCAGACGGCTTCTGAATAAGCTTGCTTTCCTCTTATATCTAAAGCCCAATAGGGGCTTAAATCAATGCTCGGGAAACCTTGCGGTAAAATCAGCGGATGATAGTAGAAATCATTTTCTTCGGCTGTTTTCCAATTGACAAATTTAGCCCCCTGCTTAAAACTCGCATCGCATTCTTTTAAAAATTCTTTTTCTGAGAGGCCAATTGCTTTTAAGGTATTACGCATAGTAGGCCAAGTCCCTTCACCTACCCCAACTGGAGGTACTTCAGATGATTCAATTAATAGCACTTCTACCTGTCTGTTAGCACTATCTTTAGTCTTATGATATGAAGCAATTCTAGCTGCGGTCAGCCACCCTGCACTACCGCCACCAACAACTATAACTTTAGTTACTTCATTCATCATATCTCCTGGTTTTCTTTCAGAACGTCAAAAATCAATTATTCATTAAATCAGTATAACCTAATTGTGCTTGTTTATCGTAAAAAAGCCCGCGTACACACTCGCGGGCTTTTAACACAACACGGCCTTAACAGTTAAACTATTCGCAGTTTACATCTGCACTTTCACTGCTTTCGGGTACCAGTTTAATCGCAGCAAAACTTAGTTTAAGAGGCTGTTCTGATTGCAACTTAAATGGCACAAACACTTTACTTAGATCCGCACCAGCCTGCTCAAAACAACTTAAAGCGACACTGATATTCGTCCAACCTTGATTTGCTTTAGCGCGTAATACTCGGCTGATATCAACACCACCGGTGCAATCCGCACCATCACATGCCATGCTTAACCAGACTGGACCTTTGATATCACTTTCTACGTTGATATCAATTGTCATTGCAGCATCCGCTTCTATGTATGCACGTAAATCTTCTGGGAAAGCAGCGCCTAACGAAACACTGGCTTCACCACCTTTCCACTTCACCTGTCTGGCATCTTCCTGCACATCTTTATCTAATGTACTGATTTCAATATTAGACAATGCAACAAATTTAGAGTCCATGCCTTTGCGTTCGTTACCACTACTGATAGTGAGGCTCCATGGTGCCTGTGCGCTGCGTTCAAATAATGCACGCGCTAACATTTCTTCATCTGGGTTACTACCCGCAACTTCTGACAACTCATCTGCCAAGACATTGTTATCGCCATAGCTTAAGCCAAAGCCATAAGGCAATAACGGGTTGTATTCTTCATCAAAACGATTCACCGGTCCTTGGTCGGCAAATGCAGGCCATGAATAAGACAGACGTCCGGTAAAGTCGTAACGAACTTTGCCTTGTTTATCGCTAAATAGAACATCAGCGACACCTGCACCTTCAGAACCAGGCAACCAAGCGACAACAAAAGCATCTGATGCATTTAATTCTGGGTTCACCCAAAGCGCACGACCGGTGATAAAGACAGAAACGACCGGGATACCATCCGCTTTCAATTTTTTCAATAAGGCCAAATCAGTTTTATTGCCACGTTGATACTCTAGGTTGCTGATATCACCATTACCTTCTGCATATGGCTCTTCACCAAAAACAACAATCGCGATATCGGGTTTTTGCTGGTATGCACCATCAACACTTAATACAGCTTTGCCACCTGCGGCTTGCACCGTTTGCTGGATGCCATCATAAATTGACGAGCCACCTGGGAAATCAGAGTTTTTATTACCAGTCCCCTGCCAAGTAATTGTCCAGCCGCCAGATTGTTTACCGATATTGTCAGCCCCATCTCCGGCAACCAAAACATTCATATTAGGTTTAAGCGGCAATATTTGATTTTTGTTTTTTAGCATCACCAAAGATTGGCGCACAGCTTTACGAGCAACCGCTCTGTGTTCTGCAGCACCAATTAATTCTTTTTTACCCGCTAATGGGCGATTCGCCGGTGAAGGTTTTTCAAATAATCCAGCACGAACTTTGACTCTTAATATACGAGTAACCGCATCGTCTAAACGCGCTTGACTAATTACACCAGATTTCACTTGAGCAACCGTATTTTCATACAGTTTTTTCCACTCATTCGGTGCCATGTAAATATCTAAACCTGCATTCATTGCCTGAGCACAATCTTCGTTGGTACAGCCTTTTATTTGACCGTGACCGCTCCAGTCACCAACGACAAAACCATCAAACCCCATTTTGTCTTTTAATACGTCGGTTAAAAAGTATTTGTTGCCGTGCATTTTGACACCGTGCCAGCTATTAAATGAAGCCATTACCGACTGAGCACCCACAGCGATACCCGAAACATAACCTTGCGCATGGATATCAAATAGTTCTTGCTCACTATCTAAATTGTTACCTTGGTCATCCCCTTTTTCTGTGCCACCATCGCCAAGAAAGTGTTTAACAGTTGAAATAACACGTTGGTCACTCAAAAAGTCTTCATCGGCTGCACCTTGCAAGCCTTGTACGATAGACGCTGAATAAGCTTTTACAATTTCAGGATCTTCCGAATAACCTTCGTAAGTGCGGCCCCATCTATCATCACGCACAACCGCTACCGTCGGTGCAAAAACCCAGTCAATACCTGTGGCCATGACTTCTTTAGCTGTCGCTTCAGCAATTTCTCGAATCAATTCTGGATTATTTGCAGCGCCTAAACCTATATTGTGCGGAAACAATGTGGCACCTATCACATTATTGTGACCATGCACAGCATCGGTGCCCCACATTGTAGGTATAGTGCTACCATCGAGTGAATCATCTATCGAGGCTTGATATAAATCTTCAGCTAGCTTTATCCAATCATCTGGTGTCGCATGTTTGTTACGCCCTGGGAAAGAGCCACCGCCGTTGAGATACGACCCGAAGCCATATTTGCGCATGTCTTCAACCGTAATAGAGCCAATTTCCGGCTGGATAGTTTGCGCAACTTTTTGCTCAATTGTCATACCGGATAAAAGTTCTGCGACTTTTGCTTCTACTGCAGGATCTTGTTTCACCGCAATATCCAGTGTTGGCCAAATTGAAACATTTCCGTTACGTGGATCTATTTTTTTAGCCTCAGTTTCAGCCTGTTGCACGTGCGTTTTTGCGTTATCGGCTGTATTGCTACACCCCATCGCAGATATCATACCTATAGCCATAACGGTCAGCCGTAGAGAAGGTTGCTTTGTATAATCGTTCATTGTCTAATCCTAACTATTCAGAAAAACTCGAAAAATCGGGTTTACATTTTGTTGCATTTCGAACAAGTTTATAACATCATAGTGTAAGCGCTTTCATAACGCAATGATAAAATTTAAATTCTAGGTAAAAATATGTTTCAGTTTAACCGCTTTTTTAAAACGCTTTTGGTAACCAGCATGTCGATGATTTTCTCACCGCAATTAACCGCGGCGGACACAACAGGTAGAAATATCATTTCATTTTGGAATGGAAATAAATCAGAAATACGTCAAAGTTACGAGAGTGAAGTATTTGCAACTGTAATAAAACAGATTAATCAATCATTAAACAAATCGTATCGCTGGCATGAAAACAGAGATACCTTGTCTATCGCGGAAGAGTCAAGCATATTCAGCCAACAAGAATATGATGTGTTTGTTAGTGTGGCTGGCAACCCTAAGTTAGACCAAGAAAACAAAATATTAATCCCGATACCCTTAATGCAGGGATTATTGGGTACCCGACTTATGATCATAAATGAACGTGACAGGGTCAAGTTTGCCACGATCAAGACCAAAGCACAGTTACAAGCTTTGTATTCAGGTATTCCTGCTGGCTGGGCGGATGCCAAGCTATTCAGAGCGAACAACTTCAATGTTAATGAAACAGGCACCTTTGACGACATTCTTTTACGATTAAAACGCAAGCAGTTTGACTATTTTGCTTTAGGTGCCAATGAAATCGAATCTGTGTATGAGCAGCGAGTTACGGCAAAGGAAAATTTGATTATCGAGCCAACTTTAGCGCTGTATTATCCATTTCCGGTCGTGTTTTACGTCAATCCAAACAGAGCAGAGCTTGCACAACAACTCCGAGCGAGTTTACACCAACTGGTGCAAAACGAGACTTTGAATAAAATTTTTGCACGTTATTTTGCACAAATACAAGAACGCCTAAATTTAACAGAAAGAAAGTTCATTCATTTAGAAAACCCACTTTTGCCTAAAGCATTAGCAAATTAACATTAGATTATTTTTTAACCATTACTTGCAATTGTTAAAATTATCTGTATAGTGCGCGTTTCCCAGCCAAAGGCTTTTCCAACAGGCAATGAATCGCCTGTCCATGATGGCACAGCGCACGCCGCTAGCCCATGTCAACGTTAAAGTCGCGCTGGTTTGTAGAGGTAGTAGCGCTGCCAGTGTGAGTGGTTCAATTAGTGTAACCATCTTAAACGGATATATCTGAATACTTCAGATACACCAAATTTGAAGACCTTGTGTTAAAGCACAGTCCCGCGCCGATACCTCATCGTAAATTTGATGAAATTAGAGTACATATATGCAAAATAATGAATCTGCAGTTCTATTTAACGAGCTGGGTTTACCCGCACCTGTTTTACAAGCAATCGAAGAGCTTGGTTTTACTCAACCGACGCCAATTCAAGCTCAATCTATTCCTGCTTTATTAGAAGGCAGCGACATCCTTGGTGAAGCACAAACGGGTACGGGTAAAACTGCTGCTTTTGGTTTGCCTTTATTATCACGATTAGATGCTTCTATTCGTGAAACCCAAATGTTAGTTGTCTGCCCAACTCGTGAACTTGCTATTCAGGTTGCTGACGCAATCGCAGAATTTGGTAAACATGTAAAAGGTTTACGTGTTGCAACTGTTTATGGTGGTCAATCTTATACACCACAAATTAAAGACTTACGTGCTGGTCCACAAATCGTAGTGGGCACGCCGGGCCGTTTAATGGACCATATCGATAAAGGACGTTTACAGTTAGGTAATTTACGTAGCTGTGTGTTAGATGAAGCCGATGAAATGTTAAACATGGGTTTCTTAGAAGATATCGAATGGATCTTAAAACATGTGCCTGAAGAAACGCAAATGGCTTTCTTTTCTGCAACTATGCCAACTGCGATCCGTAAAGTAACACAACAGTTTTTGAAAAATCCGGTACATGTAAAAATCGCCGCAGTTAAGCAAGCAAAAGCTAACATCAGTCAACGTGCATGGCGCGTCAATAAAATTGGCAAAACAGCCGGTTTAGAGCGTTTAGCTGAAACTTTAGACTATGATGCAATGATTGTTTTTGTACGTACACGTAATGACACATTGACGTTGGCTGAGCACTTAATCGGCAAAGGCTTCCCAGCTGCCGCATTAAATGGTGACATGAATCAGACCGATCGTGAGCGCATCGTTGAACAACTGAAAAAAGGTCGTGTCTCTATATTAATTGCAACCGACGTGGTTGCTCGTGGTCTGGATGTACCGAGAATCAGTCATGTAATTAACTATGATTTACCGGCTGACGCTGAATCATATGTCCACCGTATTGGCCGTACTGGTCGAGCGGGTCGCAGTGGTGAAGCTATTTTATTCGCTAATAGCCGTGAAATGCGTACCTTGTTCCGCTTAGAACGCGCAACTGAAGGTAAAATCGAAGAGTTTACTATGCCTGATGCAAAATCATTAGGTGAAGTTCGCATGAACAGAATGCAAGAAAGTTTAGCGAAGGTAATTGAATCAGAAGATTTAAGCCCATTTGCCAAAGTTGTAGAAAAATTCCTAGAAGAAAAAGAGTGGAGCCTTGAGCAGGTTGCGGCGGCATTGTTGCAGCAACAACAGTTAAATCAACCACTGTTTCCACCCAAAGATCCAATTGGTCGTGATCGTAACATGCGTGATGACAACCCGCGCGGTCGTCGAGATGCGCGTGGCGGACGCGATGGCGCTCGTGAAGGTCGTAAAACTCGCGCTGAAAGAGGTGACAGAGGGGATCGTAAGAACCCAGGTGAATTTGATACCTTCCGCTTTGAAGTAGGCCGTGAGCATGGTGTTGGCCCAGGTGATATTGTGGGTGCAGTGGCTAACGAAATAAATATTGATAGCAGCAACATTGGCCATATCAAATTGTTTGATTCACACTCACACGTTGATTTGCCAAAAGGTATGCCAAAAGCGGTATTCCAAAAGTTACAGCGAATTATTATTCGCAGTCATAAAATATCGCCGACCATTGCCGATGGTGTAAGTAGCTCAGCGAACAATGAGGGCGCGAGAAGACATGCATCATCAAATGAGCGTGGCGCAAACTTTAAAAAACGTGAAAGACGTGCATTTAATTAAAGTTATTTGAAAAATATTCTAGTAAAAAGCCTTCTTTATGAAGGCTTTTTTGTTTACAATTCAGCCATAAGATATCAAATAGATATTTAGCTCAACAAATCGCATTCGGTTTAATAAAATCAACGCGTTTTTATAGCGGATTTAACAGTCCAGTTATAGCAGTATGGACACAAATAATAACAAGAGGGTTTATGGATAATCTATCAACAGGCCGTGCTACCTCAGCACCGGCTCTAGCTTTATATGTTCAAGATGGCGACTTTACCGCGGCCATTGCTTACCTTAAACAATTATCTCGAGATGAATTGTATGATACGTTATTGTATTCAGGCTTAGGTGTGCATGGCCTGTACCCGTATTGGATTAAAAACATTGAGAGCAAATTAGCGCTGGCATGCCATAGAGGATATTTAGAATCAACCTTAACGGGCGGGTTTAATCCGAAATTTGTTGCGGCGAATAAATACGCTTCAAACATGTAGAAAAAGGCGAAAAGATGGCCTGTAAGCCGGGTTCTGTACTCTATTACTAGAGTGACAATCATTCGTCTAGGCCATACATCGCTATATGGCTCAAGCAATCTACCCGGTTCCAACGCGGGCCGCGCCATAAGGAACCCTATTTGATCTTGCTCCGAGTGGAGTTTACCGTGCCGCAAACTGTTGCCAGCTGCGCGGTGCGCTCTTACCGCACCCTTTCACCCTTACCTGTACTGTAAACAGCCATCGGCGGTTTACTCTCTGTTGCACTGGTCGTCGGCTTTAGCCGCCCAGACGTTATCTGGCACTCTGCCCTATGGAGCCCGGACTTTCCTCCCCTTCATAATGAAGCAGCGATTGCCCAGCCATCTTTTCACAGGCGAGTTTACATTCATAATTAATTAAGTCAATTAAACAACACATATTGTGTCAATAGGCATATTTATATTATCATCCATAACTTGCACGGGCTTTGTGCAACGGAAGCTAAATAATAAAAATCTAATTTGGAAAATTTATATGAAAAAACTTATTTTATCTGCTTTAGCTGCGGCCACTTTGGTTGGAACTAATATATCTGCAGTTCAAGCTGAGAAAATTAATCCTTGGCGTGACTGTGGTATTGGTGCATTGATATTCCCAAGCGTACCGGCTGGTGCTGTAATTTCAAATATCATTTGGGATTTAGGTACTACGGCAGTTACCTCTAATGCAAGTTCACCAGATACTTGTGAAGGTGAAACTGTAAAAGTAGCTCAATTTATTCAGGAAACGTTTAAACCATTAGAAGAAGAAACGGCGAATGGTAGCGGTGAGCACGTCACAGCAATGTTAAACATTCTTGGATGTGAAGAAAACGTTCATAACTCTATCATTAAAAATGTACGCTTAGAATATGCAACTAAGCTGGAGTCAACTGAAGATACTCAAAAACCGCAGGCATTATACAATGCGGTTATTCATAATACTGCAGATGTATGTAGCGCAAGCTAAGTCTTTGTATGTAGCCAACGAGTTAAGTTGGCTACATAGTACAACTCATGACAAAAAATATTATTTGCACCTTCATTGCCTGCATTATGTTTGTTTTCCCTGCCAGTGCAACCTCGCTTCAAGAAAACCTGAGCCTAGCAATTCAAACCAATTTAGATGAACATCCTTATTGGTTAAAACTGCTTCATTATAAAAAACATATAGGCAGCACTAGCGGCTACAAGAGTGAAGTAATTTCAGAAGACTTTTTTCTATCTAATACAAAAAGTGACCCTTTAGCTGAGTTAAAAGCAACCATAAAATCTATCTACACCCCGATTACAAACCCAAATCAGCACACTCGATGCAAATTTATCGCTCGCACGCAGTGGTTGCAATCAAAGCTCAATATGGAACTACCATCCATAGAATGCGAAGAATTTAAACAGTGGATAGATTTGGAAAATATAAATCAAGTACAATTAGTGTTTGCATCAGGCTACTTAAAAAACCCAGCATCTTTTTATGGCCATTTATTATTAAAATTCAGCTCTTCGTCAAACAAAAACAACCTCCTTGACTTATCCATAAATTATGGCGCGATGCTCACTGACACAAATCCAATTTTATATATAGTCAACGGCATCTTCGGTGGATACACAGCAGGCTTTTCTGATAGTCGATTCTACCGACAGAATCATAACTACGGACAAACAGACCTAAGAGATTTATGGTCGTATAACCTAGACCTGTCACAAGACCAAATCAAGCAAATCGCTTTCCACCTTTGGGAATTACTCGATGTGCAGTTTACTTATTACTTTTTAGATAAAAATTGCGCCTATCACTTTGCAAACCTACTTGCTTTAGTTATTGAAGCGCCACTGACCGACCAGTATAGTCCGTGGGTTATGCCGCTCACTATATTCCAAAAATTAATGGAAAATAAAAGCAAAGATAACCCCTTAGTCAAAAGCGTAACCCATATAGCCTCTAGACAGAGTCAGTTCTACGAAAAATACTTTCATTTAAATGAAAAACAACAACAGTTATTAAAATTGCTATTAGAAAGTAATGATTGGGTGTCACATTCAAAGTTTAAATCACTACCTGATAATGAAAAGATCGCTCTGATAAATGTGTTGTTTGACTATATTGAGTACCAATTAGCTGAGCTAGGTGATTCATCTTCAGACCGTGTTCAGCAACTATCCCTAGAAAAGAAAAAATTAATTAGAACCCGATTTTCATTACCAGCGAGCCCCGCAAAAAAACAAAGAACCCATTTATTAAAGACACAACCTCCGCACCACAGCCAGTACCCTAAATTAATTCGAGTTTCGGGCATATCATCAAAAGAAAGTAGTGGAGCCCTTTTGCAATTAAGACCCGTCTATTATGATATCTTAGGAAGTGAGTCTGGCCGTATGCCCAACTCTGCACTTAGTATGGCAGATTTAACACTGAGTAATTTCAATGGAAATTTTGCTATACGCCGCTTCAATATTGTAGCTATAGAATCGTACAATGTAGCTAAGACAGAATTGAGAGGCGATAATAAATATGCTTGGATGATCAATTTTGGCCTAGATACTCCTGATAATATGTGCTTTAACTGCACTCGCGTGCAACTTTCAGGTGGACTTGGGAAAAGCTACAAGTTATCTCACCAGCATATAATTAACTTTATGGCTCTTGGTTCAATTCATACTGAACACAACAACGAAGGTAATGCGACAATCGGTGGTCAAGTAAGTTTACTATCTAAAATTAACCCCAGCTGGAACAGCTTAATTACCTTTAACAAAACAAGAACGCTCACTAATGTACCGACTTCTTCGATAAAGTGGGAAAATAGCTTTTTTAATCTGAAGCATTTTGATGTGCGCTTAAGTTTAGAAAGAAATAACTCAAACCTCCTAGTGACAGCTGGTTACTCTTTTTACTTTTAATGACAAGCTAAACACCCTTCAGATAAAAACTACTGATAATCATTCGCATTTACCATTGCATTTGCACTCGTATTGTATAAAATACTTATCAGTATATAGTCACCAGACCATTAAGTGTAAACATAAAGTTGTAAAAATAACAATTGGAGAACAAACTTGACTCACTCAACTAAAAATAATAATCGCCTTGGTTCACAAGCGCTTTGTTTAGCTTTATCTGTCATGCCTGTTGTTGCACAGGCAAATGACGAAAGCGTCTGTACTGAAGAAGGTAAAAAAGAAAATTTGGTCGTTTGTCAGCAACAGGCAGACGATAAACAAATTGAGTTAATTGAAGTTTATGGTGTGCCATACTCACCGTATCGTGCAGCTAAATCAGGCGACTTACGTCGATTAGCGGATTTAGTCGATACCCCTCAAACACTCAACATCCTGACCCAGTCGCAAATTCAAGATTCAGGCAAATCAGATTTAAAAGAAATCCTTTCAGCACAAGCGGGTGTCACATTGGGTACAGGTGAAAACGGCAATGCATTTGGCGACCGATATATTATTCGCGGACACGAAGCGCGCAGTGACGTTTTTGTGGATGGTTTAAGAGACCCGGGTATGACAACTCGTGAAAGCTTCGCTTCAGAACAGGTTGAAATCACCAAAGGCCCAAGCGCCACATTTGCTGGGCGAGGTTCATCTGGCGGTGCAGTCAATAGTATCACCAAACAAGCATCCCCTAACTTTGATTTTAGTCGGGTTGATCTAGGTTTAGGTACGGATGACCACCACAGACTGGTTTTAGACAGCAACATTGCAATAAATGACGATAATGCGATCCGATTAAATGTTCTGCATGCCGAAGAAACCGTGCCAGATCGTGAAGGTATAGAAAGAGATCGTAAAGGTATTCTATTATCTGGTTATACCGCACCAACAGATAAACTCAATTTTGTTGCAGATATCTACTATCTTAAAGCAAACGATGTGCCTGATTTAGGTAGTTACTTTGACAGAGATGCATACAAACCCGTTGAAGACATCATGGTCTATGCACAGAACGAAGACTTCCTAAACACCGAAGTCACCGCAATAACCTTGCGCACCAACTATGAAATCAATAGTGACTTGCGCTTGTATAATGCGACACGCTGGGGACAAACCGATAACGGTTATATTACCACAGGTGCACGTGGCACAAATCGTCACGAAACAGACGAAGTGGCGCCGGGTGCAGCCACCATTTATATAAGTAATCACCAGGGCTGGCAAGAAGTTGATTATTTCGCAACGCAGTTTAACCTTCTGTGGGACAACAAATTATTTGGCTTGGATAACAAATGGGTATTGGGTGTCGAATATACCGACGAATCTGTCGTCAACGGTGTGTATAACATAGAATATATGGGAGCGAGCAACTGTAAAGTCAGTGGCAGAGGCGGTGTCTCAGACGGTTATTGTGCACTCGACGGAAATGGCCAACCGGTGGCAAATGTACGCGGTTTAATGCAGCGTCATTATTCAAAAGCCGCGACAGACGCTAAACCGACTGTAAAAACCACATCAATTTATGCCATGAATACTATCTCTTTATCAGAGCAATTTGACGTGTTTTTTGGTTTACGCCAAGACAGTTTTGACTATGACAGTGACGTGGTCAGCCGAGGCGAAGCTAATTCTTACCAATATTCAGACGATCTTTTTAATGGTCATTTCGGGTTAGTTTTCCAAGCAACCGATGCGGCAAACTTTTACGCAACTTACAGTACAGCGACCAACATAAACGGCGGCGAGTCTGATGTAGGCGGTAGCTGCGGTTATGGTGGTTTATGTGGTTCGCCAGAACAAGTACAGTTATCCGATCCTGAGCGGGTAGAAAATATCGAATTAGGTACAAAATGGCAGTTATTTGATAAAAAATTGTTGGCAACCGCAGCACTCTTTCAAATTACAAAAAGTGATGTAATGGAAAGCATTGGCGACGATGATTACGCCACACTCGGCACCTTAAACACAGGTAAAAACCGAGTCCAAGGTATTGAGTTCGGCTTATCTGGTGCGATCACCGAAAAATTAAGTGTGCAAATGAGCGCCGCTATGATGGAGTCTGAAATTTTAGAATCTCACGACCAAGACTCAGTAGGCTTAGTCTTGAGTAATTTTGCCGACGACAGTGCTTATCTACAGTTGCGCTATCAACCGACAAACAGCTTTGCCTTTGGTGCATCTGTCACTTATCAAAGTAATATGTACGGTGGCCAACCCGATACAGCTGCTGGCTATAGCTCAGCGACTGGGCTTTACAGCATTGAAGTACCAAGTTATACGGTATTTGATGCATTTGCTAACTACTATTATTCTGATAAATTAAACTTCCGTTTAAATGTCGGTAATGTATTTGACGAAGAATATTGGACTGCTGCATATCGCTCTGGTGCTTTCATGTATTTAGGTGAAGCACGCAATGTTCGTGCTAGCGTTACGTACAAATTTTAATTAAGCGTAATGGTATCTATCAACAAGGTGATGGTTTAAGGCCATCACCTTATTTTTTATAATAATAGGTTGTCGGAATATATATGGTCGTTATCGAGCAACTACTTAGTCATAGTGAAATTAAACGATATCTTGAAACATTAGACACAGTCCCTTGGTTAAATGGGCAAAATACAGCGATGGGCATGGCCGCAGATGTCAAAAATAACAGTCAGGCCGATGGCGAAAACCAACAGGTAAAGCAGTTAGTCAATCAGCTGTTAAGTCGCATTGGCCAAACGCCAAAACTGATGTCAGCCGCCCTACCAGAGAAAATATTTCCACCTTGTTTTAACCGGTATGTCGAAAACCAAACTTATGGCTATCATGTTGATGCGGCCATTATGCGCATGCCAAACAGTCAGGACGTATTGCGCAGTGATTTATCTATGACGGTATTTTTGTCTGAGCCAGAAAGTTATCAAGGGGGTGAATTAGTTATATCAACCGAATTTGGCGAGCAGAAAGTAAAACTCAATGCGGGCGATGCAATCCTCTACCCTTCTAGCAGTTTACATAAAGTGACACCGGTCACCGCGGGCCAAAGGATAGCCGCAATCTGTTGGATGCAAAGTTTAATTGCAGACGCTCATGTGCGTCAAAACCTGTATGAGTTAGATCAAACCATTCAAAGTTTAATTACAGATTCAGCCGCCAATCGCGCGCAACTAGACAGTTTACACCATGTTTACCACAATTTAATTCGCCAATTTGCGCAAGTTTAAAGGCGTAATTGGCAAATTAAACTATAACTGCAAACCCGCTTCGTAAACGGCTTTTTTCTTGACCCCATAAGTCTCTGCAACAATCCCAGCTGCGGTCTTTAATGGCATATGCGGGCGTAAGCTTTCCAATAGTTTTATACATTTGGCGTCCACTTCAGTTAGCTTTTCAGCACCTTCGATAATAACCACAAACTCACCTTTTTGTTGATTATGATCACCTTGCATCCACTCGAGTACATTTTCGACTGTATTGGTGTAAAAAGTTTCGAACGTTTTTGTCAACTCCCGCCCAATAACGACCTTTTTGTCGGCGCCTAAGGTTAATTGAATATCTTTTAAACTGGCGATAATACGATGTGTAGACTCATAAAAAACAGCTGTAGCGACTTGCTCTGATAGCCGCGCTAAAATAGATTGACGCGCTTGGCTCTTAGCAGGCAAAAAACCACCAAAATAAAACTGATCAGTGGCCACACCAGCTGCTGACAATGCCGCGATAATCGCACATGCACCCGGCACGGGTACAACCTGCAGACCTTGCTGACGACACTGACTAACTAATCGATAGCCCGGATCGTTAATCAGCGGCGTGCCTGCATCTGAAATCAGCGCAATATTCAATCCATCTTGTAATTGTTTAATAACGGCTGGGGTTTGATTACTTTCGTTGTGATCGTGATAAGCAAAGCACTTTTTCTGAATGCCGTAGTGCTGCAATAATTTCTGCGCATTACGAGTGTCTTCGGCAGCAATAAAGTCGACATCACGCAGCACATTAAGCGCGCGTTGTGTAATATCTTCGAGATTTCCTATTGGTGTCGCCACCACATAGAGTTTGCCTGCTTGCTGCATTAACGTTACCCTTGCTTTGTCTTTTTAATTTACCAGTGACGTAATATACTAGAGCCAGCTGTTATTTACCGTAACTTTTTGCCGTCGAACTTGTACAAAACCGTAACCCTTGGGTTGAACTAACAACACTTCACTTGGTGTTACTGGCTCTGCGGCGTCACCCAAATAATATAGTTATTCAGGAAAGAATGATTAATAGAATGAAAATTAAGCTTATTTTAAGCCTCAGTATGGTTTTATTGTTCACGGCTTGTGAAAGCACACCGCCACAAACGCAAGCGCCGACACAACCGGTCGACATAAGCCCTGTTCCTGACAATAAAATTAGCGCAGAACAATACTTATCGAGAGCTGCAAATGCAACTGATGAATATCAAGCTACGCTTTGGTATGTGCGTGCAGCAGATGCATATATACAGGAAAATAAACCGGCTCAAGCGCTCACCTTAATGAGTGAGTTAAAAACACAGTATATGAGCGAGTTTGTACGTCATCAGTACAATTTATTTCAGTCTGAAGCGCTTATCGAATTTAAAAAGTACGCACAAGCCTATCCTTTTGTAGAGAATATTAAAACACTGCAAGGCTTTGAACAGCGCTTGTTACAAGCAAAAAGCATTAGCGCAGAACATACACATCATTTTTTAGCCGCAGCCCGCGCTAAAATTGCATTAAAAGATTATGTAGCAGAACCCGCTGAAAAAGAAACACTGAGTAATCAAATTTGGCAAAACTTAGTCCAATTAGAGTTAACGGCCTTATCCCACTTTCAAGATCCAAACGAAGTCGAGTTAAGTGGCTGGTTAGCCTTATTAAATGTTACGCGAACCTATGCCGACAGCCCAGCGAACATGCTGTTGAACATCCGCCATTGGCAAGCAAAATACCCACAACACCCAGCCGCACAACAACTCCCTCCGGCTTTGCAAGCAGCGTTAAAAGCAGAACCATTTAAACCGGCTAATATTGCGGTAGTTTTGCCCCTCAGCGGCAAGTTTCAACGACAAGGTCAGGCGATTCAACAAGGCATTATTGCAGCACGTTTTGAAAATGCTTTAAGTCACTCGCCAAATGTCACTTTTATTGACAGCCAAACTTTCACGATAGATGCACTACAAAACCAAGCATACGACTTTATCATTGGACCATTGCTCAAACAGCACGTCGAAAACTTGTTTTTGGCTGACGTAACCATCCCAACTTTATTTCTCAATGATGTACCTGAGCAGAGCCAACTCAGCCAAAATCAATTCCACTATGCACTGTCGCCTGAAACCGAAGCAATACAAGCCGCTGAACGTATGCTGATAGAAGGTTTTGAAAATCCAATTGTACTGGCTTCCAACGACAGTTTTGGCCGACGCATGAGCGAAGCCTTTATCCAATTTTACCAAGCACAAACCGATCGCCCTGTTGCTGTAAGTTTTTATTCAAACACCGATGAAATGGAAGAAAGTGTTGAACGCTTAATGGAAACGGCAGGGAGCAGAGAACGTATCGCCACCATTCGCTCACTATTGGGAAAACCTAAAGAATTTGAAGCTGACGCGCGCAACCGACAAGATATAGATGCGATATATGTAATTGGCGACCCGACCCAAACCCGTATCCTAAAACCATACATTGATATCAACACCGCGCCTTTTGCGCCACTGGTCCCGATATACGCCAGTTCACGCAGCTTTAGTAGTAAATTGAACAATGCCGATTTACGCGATTTAAATCACATAATATTTAGTGATATGCCATGGATTTTACCGGGTCAGGCAAACAAAACCAAACTTGCACACCAAATGCAGCTTGTCTGGAAGAATCAATCTGACGATTTATCGCGCTTTTTCGCATTTGGTTATGATGCCTACAGTTTAGTCCCGTATTTGGCGCAAATGCGGGTTTTCCCGGGTTTTATCCATCAAGGACTAACCGGTACATTAAATTTAACCAACAACGGACAAGTTGAACGCGCATTAAAATGGGCAAAGTTCGATAACGGACGAGTGATTAATTTAGCACTAACGAAAAAAGCACAATGAATAAGCGAAATATAGGACAAAATTTCGAACAAGCAGCGCAAGAATACCTAGCCAGACAAGGAATAGGCTGCATTGAACGTAACTTTAATTGTAAAATGGGTGAAATCGATCTTATCTGCAAAGACAAAGATACTTTTATTTTTGTCGAAGTCAGATACCGATCTGCTAGTCAATATGGCAACGCAGCAGCCACTATCAGTGCAAGTAAACAGAACAAAGTCCGGAAAGCGGCCATGATGTATTTGAAATTACAAGGATACAATATCCATCACACTGCGATTCGATTTGATGTGATTACCATTGACGGTGAAATCGACACCTTAAATTGGATCAAAAACGCTTTCTAGTCATTGTAAAAACAACAGAAAATTAAGAGTCATATGCAAGAACTGATAAAACAAAGCTTTACTGAGAGTATTCATACCAAAATAGCCGCGCTGGATGTTTTAGCGCCCATTGTTGAAAATGCAGCCAACATTATGCTCAACGCCTTATTGGCAGAAAAGAAAATCCTTTGTTGTGGTGATGGCCTTTCGCATTCTATCTCGGCTGTTTTAGCCAACGCGTTGAATTATAAACTCGAGCACGAGCGCCCTAGCCTACCTGCCATGTCGTTAGTTGCAGATCCTATGCTCGCGTCTTTGCTCAGTGATGAAAATCAGGCGACACAACAATTTGCGACTCAACTTAGAGCGGTCGCTCAAGCCGGTGACGTGCTGGTCATAATCAGTGCAACGCCAAACTCTGCAACTTCATTAAGAACCATTGAAGCGGCACTATCAAAAGATATGCTGGTTGTTGCGCTCACCGGCGGTGATGGTGGTGAGATAGCCGGATTGTTAGGGCCCAACGATGTCGAGATACGGGTACCATCCGACAAACCCATTCGCATCAACGAAGTCCATCAACTGGTTGCGCACAGTATCTGTGATGCAATTGAAAAAACTTTATTTCCTGGAATGTAAATTATGTCTCTCATTCGAATCATAATAGCCGGTTTAATAACCATCCAACTGAGCGGGTGTGCGGTCGCGGTTTTTGGCGGAGCAGCGGCGACAACAGCGGCCGTCGCTAGTGATAGAAGAGCGGTAGGCGTCCAAGTACAAGATCATGAAATTGAACAAACCATTACACGCTGGATTGAAAATGATCCTGAATTATATAGATTAACACATGTCAATGTCGTCTGTTACAATCGGCACATTCTGCTAGTCGGCCAGGTACCGAGCGAATATGTCAGAGAGAGAATTTTAGATTTAGCCAGTGAATACCCAGATTTCAGTGATATCTATAACGAGCTTAGAGTTGCAGAAAAAACCGGTGCAGGGCAACGCACCAAAGATGCATGGCTGACCACTAAAGTGAAATCAAGAATGCTGGCGGATGAAGAACTAGACGGCCATCAAGTAAAGGTATTTACCGAAAATAATGAAGTTTTTTTAATGGGCTTATTAACCCCACGAGAGAAAAAAATTGCGTTAACCATAGCCCGTAATATGGCCGGCGTCGAAAGAGTGATTGATGTGATCCAACCATACGAGAAACCAGCCGTTGTCGAATAATAAAAACATGATAATTGCCATTGATGGCGGTGGTTCTAAATGTTTCGCTCAGCTTTATTTGGCCGACGATACGACAAACGCTATTGGCAGTTACACCGGAGGGCCGGCAAATATAGCATCAGACTTTGATGGGGCAACATCTAATATTTTATCTTGTTGTCAGCAGTTATTAGCCGCCTGCGGCTACCCTGCGCGAGCGATTAAAAACTGTGATGTAGTCGGCGGTTTTGCGGGGGTAAACTTACCGCAAATTGCCCAGCGCCTGAAAAACTGGCCACACCCTTTTAAACAGTTTGATTTTACCACAGATTTGCATATTGCCTGTTATGCTGCGCATCAAAGCCGTTATGGAAAAGTCATTATTATTGGAACGGGAAGTTGTGGACTGGCAATCAGCGAAAAACAAGAAATTATGATAGGCGGCTATGGCTTGCAGTTAAGCGATCAAGCTTCCGGTGCCTGGTTAGGCCAACAAGCAATTAAACATACCCTACTGGTACTCGATGGATTACAAAAAGATAGCCCACTAAGTGAGGAAATGTGTCGTTTAAGCGCATCACAAAGCCCTGTTGAATTGAGTCAACACTGGTATCAAGCCAGCCCTTGTGAATTTGCTAAATTGGCTTCGACAGTGATGCAATTAGCGGTTCAAAAAGAGCCGGCTGCTACTTTTATCGTGCAGCAAGCTAGCGACTATTTAAGTACACTCATTCAACGGTTAAATCAGGAAATTGCTGGCCCTGTGTGTTTAATGGGCGGCATGGCACAATACTATATCAACCACCTGAGCACACAAAACGAGGTAAAACTCTCGACACAACATCCTGTTAGCGGTGCATTACTGTTGTTAGCGCACCCAACACTCGCGATAAATAATCATAATATCTAAGATGAATACAAATCGGTATAAAAAAGCGGTTTAATCCATCTAATAACCTGATAAAGTGCACAATAAATGAAATAAAGATAATCTGTATACTGCACTGGAATTATCAAACGACCCGAGCTACAAAATGACATACTCTCTGCTATCAGACGAAGCTAAAGAAGCACCCGCTAGAATCGCCGAACAGTTAGAAGAAAACGAACATACGATAGAAAAACTGGGTTCGCATTTAAAAATCATGCAACCAAGATTTATCTATATGGTCGGCCGAGGGTCTTCAGATCACGCCAGTGGTTATGCAAAATACTTATTTGAAACAGAAACCGGCGTACCTGTTGTTGGTGCCGCACCATCTGTAACCAGTATTTATGGGCAAAAGTTAAACTTAGAAAAATCACTGGTGCTCGTCGTCTCACAATCTGGTAGAAGCCCAGATGTATTGCAGCAAGCCAAAATGGCACGTGATGCCGGCGCCTTTGTCGTGGCCATTGTGAATGATGAAAACTCGCCGTTGGCCGAAATGATTGATGTTGTACTCCCTTTGAAGGCGGGGGAACAAAATGCAGTAGGTGCAACCAAAACTTTTTTGACAACATTGTCAGCCTTATTGCAATTAGCGGCTACCTGGTCACACAACAAAGCGCTTAAAAAACAAATAATGCAATTGCCAGAATATTTGCAACAAGCGATTGATGCTCCGCCGTTATTATTACCAGAAGACTTTAAAGATACGCAAAACTGCGCGATCTTAGGTCGCGGTTTCGGTTTTTCGGTTGCAAAAGAAATAGCCATGAAGCTCAAAGGCTTGTGTGGTATTCACGCAGAGCCTTTTAGTACGGCTGAGTTTCTGCATGGCGCGGTTGGTTTAGTTGAACATAAAATTAAAATTTTCAATACCATAGTCCATGATGAGTCATATGCCTCCCATATGGAACAAATCGCACACTTTGAAAAAAATAATATTGCAGTACGACATATTCAACAAAAATTAAAAGATATACCACCTCGCCTACAACCTCTGGCATTAATGCAACGCTTTTATTTAGATTTAACCCCACTGGCAGAATCACGCGGCATAGATATCAACAATCCACCGGGTTTACAAAAAATTACGCAAACCGTCTAAAGTAATTTGCAGCGCTGAACAAAACAGCCTAAATTTAATATACTTTATACATTTATTTGGTATCACCAGTGTTTAAAAGCCATTTATTAACGGCAATACTGACCAGTATCATAACCTGCTTTACAGTTTATTCTCTTGCTGACCCTGTCAAACGCCTCAGTCGAAACTATACACAAGCAATAGTAGATGCCCACATTCGACTTTTATACCGTTTAGGGCATTCTGAAGCGGTAATAACAGCACTGAATGATCGATTCTATAACCCATTTACTTTGGATGAAATATTAGCAAAAGATAAACAATGGCATAACTCAGTTGAATTGCAAACTCAAATAACGCAAAACCCTATTGCGCAAGAAATGGCTCAATTGGTTGCTTCAACGCAATATAGCATTGCCGAAATTATGTTAGTCGACCTTAATGGCGCGTTAGTCGCCGCATATCCAACTACAACAGATTTTTGGCAAGGGGATGAAGACAAATTCCAACGCGCGATCACCAACAGTAAGTTTTATATCAGCCCAGCAAAGTGGGATGAGAGTACACAGGACTACTCGTTTTTTGTCGCAATGGCTATTTATCGTGGTGCAGAGAAATTAGGTGCACTCATTGCCGGCTTAAATGTAACAGAAGAGTATATGTTGAGTATGGGATTGGAAAGGTTGTTAGAGCTTAGACAACAAGAAAGCAGTACGCCAAAAGAAACCGACGCGATAGAAGAAAAGCCTTAGGGCGTGTTTATCTTTGTTTATAATTTGAGCTGAGAGAAAAAATGGTCTTAGGCAAGGCAGAAATAATGAAGTCTAGTCATCTAAATAAGTTATTTCTAACGCTGCATAAGACCATTTTGGCCTCAGCCCGAAGGGCAATGGCTATTTTAACCCTTAACGGCATTAGAATTCGTTTATTTAGAATGACTAAACCCCACTCATTCTGCTTTGTTAATGATTAAAATAGCCTATTGCTCAAAAATAATACAAAGATAAACACGCCCTAAGGCACCCTCAATTAGTTTTCTAACGGACGACTCAGATACACCAATTCAGAAAAACGCGATTCATCGACTTGTAGTAGATTGTCCGGTGTTTTCAGAAAACTACCCGAAGGCAAATTAAACCATTGAATAACATACCCTTGGGGTGAATCTGCAAACCAAAATACAATCACTGCATCAGGTAAATAGGGTTGTAAAAAATTATCGTCTTGAGCGACAACGGTTGCAGACAGCGCCTGCCATGCTTGTACTACATTTTGTGCTTGCAGCGGAATATGTTCAGCCGCCACGATTCGCCAATCACGACCCACTCGCTCAATTGAATACCCCGGAAAATCAATGGTTAATATATGCTGATTTGCTGGAAGCACTGCTATATTTTGCTTATCACTTGCCGCTTGCTGGCCAAAGTTCATATGCAAACCGTTGAACAGAAAGATCATAATCAATGATGCAAAAATAAGTACATTGTTCCAACCCGCACGTGACAGCCTAATCACAAATAACCTCTAAAGTTTAGGACGTATTATAACGCTAAAAGCATGGATACTTTAAACTTAGCAAATTTCAGGCATAAAAAAACCCGGTAAACCGGGTTTTCTCTGAACACATCAACAAATCAGCTTACTTAATTTTAGCTTCTTTGAAAACAACGTGTTTACGAACAACCGGATCAAACTTTTTAATTTCAAATTTGCCAGGCATGTTCTTTTTGTTCTTGTCGGTAGTGTAGAAAAACCCAGTACCGGCACTAGAAACCAATCGAATTTTATCGCGCATAATGGCTTCCTTATAGTTTGATTCCGCGTGAGCGGATATCTGCTAAAACTGCGTCAATACCATTTTTGTCAATGATACGCATACCTTTAGTGGATACACGCAGTTTGACGAAACGGTTTTCACTCGCTACCCAAAAACGGTGCGATTGTAAGTTTGGTAAAAAACGACGTTTAGTCGCATTGTTCGCGTGTGAACGGTGGTTACCGACTACAGGCGTTTTACCAGTAACTTGGCATACTTTAGACATTGCTGTGTCTCCAAATACTGTGTTTAAGGCTTGCTGACCTTAAACAAAATAGTTTGCGTACCCTGATTCAAGAGGGCGCATTTTATACATGACTGAGTACATTTAGTCAATCTATTTTATTAAAATTGCTGAAAATTAAAGCAAGCCCATCTCTGCAAAAGAGACGGGTTCCGCTTCGCCAACAATAAAATGATCGAGCACACGTATATCAACCAACGCCAAAGCCTGTGTTAAACGTTGCGTAATCTGTTTATCGGCCTGACTCGGCTCAGCAATACCAGAAGGGTGATTATGGGCAAATATAAGTGCAGCCGCTTTTTTCTGCAATGCTTTTTCAACAACTACTCTAGGGTAAACAGACGCCCCATCGATTGTTCCATAAAACAGCGTTTCAAATTCAATTACTCTATGCTGATTGTCTAAAAATAGACAAGCAAACACTTCGTTAGAAAGATCCCGTAAACAAGCTTTTAAATAATTACGGACCGCTTCAACTGAAGTTAAGGCATCCCCTTTTTTCATCGTTTCAGCTAAGTAACGCTTAGTCATTTCAACGCAAGCCTGTAGCTGACAATATTTGGCAGCCCCTAATCCTTTACCTAAGCTAAATTCGTCTTGAGAAGCGCCTAATAACGCACGTAAACTACCAAACTCATTGAGCAAGTGTCTGGCTAAATCAACAGCCGATAATCCGACCACACCTGTACGCAGAAAGATAGCTAATAACTCAGCGTCGGTTAACGCATCTGCACCTAAGTTAATTAATTTTTCACGAGGTTGTTGCTCGGCAGGCCAATCTTTAATACTCATATCATTTCCTTTACCCTGATAAATTCCTATCCCGACTAATGCATTCTGCATCAATCAAGAGTATAGTTAATACTTACTAATTAGCAACACGCCTGAGAACATGGTGAGCATTCTTTCAAATAAAAAAATTCTATTGGGTATCAGTGGTGGGATCGCAGCATATAAGAGCGCCATTTTAGCGCGTAGGCTGGTCGAACAAGGTGCGCAAGTGCGTGTCGTTATGACACCTGCAGCGCAGCAGTTTATTACGCCGTTAACGATGCAAGCAGTCTCTGGCACCCCTGTCGCCAGTGATTTACTTGATCCTAATGCTGAGGCCGCTATGGGGCATATTGAACTCGCTAAATGGGCTGATTTAATACTCATCGCGCCTGCCAGCGCAGATATCATCGCACGCTTAGCGCAAGGTCTGGCAAATGACCTACTGTCAACTTTATGTTTAGCCAGCAGCGCACCTGTTGTGTTGGCACCTGCAATGAATCAACAAATGTGGGCCGCACCGGCAACGCAAAGAAACATTGAAACGGTAAAACAAGATGGCCGCTTTATTATTGGCCCAGCCAGTGGTGAACAAGCCTGTGGTGACGTGGGATTAGGCAGAATGTTGGAAGCGGAAGACATTGTCGAACAATTACCCGCATTATTTTTACCACAAGTGATGACCGGTAAAAAAGTCGTTATCACCGCCGGACCGACTCAAGAAGCGATCGATCCTGTACGATATATCAGCAACCACAGCTCAGGGAAAATGGGCTACGCATTGGCCCACGCCGCCCAGTTATTAGGCGCTCAGGTTACCCTAATCAGTGGACCTTGTGCATTAAAAACGCCGTTAGGTATTACCAAAATAGCCGTCAAAAGTGCACAGCAAATGCTGCAAGCGGCTGAACGTTATAGCCCAAATTGTGATGTATTTATTGCTTGCGCGGCCGTTGCCGACTACAAGGTCAGTCAGGTAGCAGATCAAAAAATCAAAAAACATCAACATCAGATAAGCTTGCAATTAGAGCGAAACCCAGACGTTTTAGCCACCATAGCGCAACAAATTGAAAAACCATTTTGTGTCGGTTTTGCAGCCGAAACACAAGATGTCGCAAACTATGCGAAAGATAAAATGCAGCGCAAAAATCTGGACATGATAGTGGCGAACGATGTCTCACAACAAAACATTGGTTTTAACAGTGAAGAAAACGCAGTAACCGTTTTTTGGCCTAACGGAGAACAAAACTTTCCGACCATGCACAAACTGCAACTTGCCATTCAACTTATACAATTAGTAGCAAAACATTATGAATACAAAAAAAGTCAGCAATCGTAAGCAGGAAATCCTGCAAGCTCTTGCTAACATGCTAGAGACAAACCCAGGTGAACGAATTACCACGGCTCGGTTGGCAGAAGCAGTAGGCGTTACTGAGGCTGCGTTATATCGACATTTTCCAAGTAAAGCACGCATGTTTGAAGGTCTGCTAGACTTTGTAGAAGATACGATTTTTAGTCGCATCAATAAAATTATCGAAGAAGACAAACAATCACTCGTTCGTTGCACAAAAATTTCTCAATTAATTTTATTGTTTGCAGAAAAAAACCCAGGGATCTCACGTTTATTGAGCGGGGATGCATTGATGGGTGAACAACAGCGGCTGCGCAGTCGGGTAAATACCTTGTTTGAGCGAATCGAAACGCAATATAAACAAATATTACGTGAACGTCCGATGCGTGAAGGTAAAGAATTACCCTGTGGCGAAACCGTTATCGCCAAACTTTTAACCAGTTGGGTTGAAGGACAAATCAGGCAATTTGTCCGCAGTGATTTTAGTCATCTGCCATCACAACATTTGAGTCAACAATGGCACTTATTACAAAAGTCGATATTCGGCTAACCATACAAAAAACGCATAACCAGCTGAGAAATTACTTCTCAGCTTTGCTTGCTTTAATTTTATTGGCAGCATGCACAGATGCGCCAACAGAAATAAACCGTATCGAGCAAACGGATAACGGCGCATACGCCGCTGATTTATCACAAGCCGGAATATATTCAGTGATGAGTACCCAACAAGGTGTCAGCTTGTGGGACCTGGATAAAAATCTTCCAAAGTTTGTATGGCAACATAAACCCAATCAACAAAACCGAGTCCATATCACCAAAATCAGTGATGATAGTCGATTTGTATTAACCGCCGAAAGCAATCAATTTGCTATATGGAACCTTCAAACAGGCGCGAACCGAGGCTTTTATCAAGTTGAAGCGTCACAAATTATGGTTGCCGATTTAGCCAATGGTGGAGAAAAAGTTGCACTGGGTTTAATGGATGGGCGCGTACTGTTTATCAACCTGCAAACCGGCAGAAGATTAGAGTTTTTAGCACACTCAGAGCGTATCAGCGCGCTCGATATTACACCAAACGGCCACTATGTGTTGTCAGGCAGCTATGATGGCTCTGCCTACCTATGGCACACACAAAGCGCTCAAATCACACGGGATCTGTCCTTACAAGGACGAATCAGTCAGTTAGCGCTCGATAATAAAGCACGTTATGCATTCACCGCCAACAGTACTAACCAATCGATCATCTGGGATCTAACAACAGGTCAGCAACACAGCAAACTGCGCTATATCGCACGCCAGCAAATCTTTACCCAAGTAAAGTTTTCGCACAATGGCAAACTGTTGGCTACCGGTGCGCCCAATCAGAAAATTAAAATATGGTCGGTAGACAATGGACAGCCAATAGCAGAATGGCATATTACCAGCGATCATTTTGCGGCAACCGTACTAGACTTTGCATTTACCCTAAACGATCAGCAGCTAACCGCCAGCACCAGTTTTGGGCTGTTGCAAACCTGGGATATCAGTCAGCTAATATACTGACGTAAAAAATCAACTGAAGGGGCGAAAAATGCAGCACCTGTTTCCGCTCGCGTGTAATCCAATAACCTATCGTAGTGATGCTGGTCTTCACCACATATCATGCTTTTTAATAATAAGGTAAATAACCGTGGACTGCGTGCGCAAGATATAAAAAATTGCCCTTGAATGCGCATTGTGCCATACGGCATGCTTTGCCTTAAAATTTCAACTACTTGTCCTTCTTCATCTACCACTTTAGTACGTCTGCAATGAGAAAATGCCGGTTGATGACGGTTTTTTAACTCAAAATCATCTGCTTTATCACGGCCAATTATATTTTCCTGAACCTTGTTTGGCAGTTCATTCCATTGCTCCATCGCATGCCGGTAACGTTGAATATGGACATAACTCCCACCGGCAAATTCAGGATCTTCATCCCCCACCAGCGCAACCGCTTTACGCTTTGCACCGTGAGGGTTAGAAGAACCGTCAATAAATCCCATTAAATCCCGCCCGTCCAAGTACCTAAACCCTTTAACTTGCTCAGCTAAATGAATCGAATCGCCAAACAAATTACATACCTGTGTCCCAACTAAATGATTAACATCGCTGCGATCTGAGCGGATGTGAATAAAAATATCAAAGGGGGTATGTGGGGCTCGACGGTTAGCGAATTCCATAGCTGGGAAGTCCTGCAGAAACTTAGGTCTTGCAGCAGGAAAAAGTTGGTCCCAATATCCAGAACCAATGGCAATAAATGCACTCAATTCAGCTTCAGAATATTCATCTGAGTATTGATTAATCATACCTTGAAAACACGCAATGTGCTGACGGATTTCATTTTCAAAACCATCCACCGCATTAAACATTAGGTACAAACTATGTAGATTAGCCTCAGCTAATAAACCGCGTTGGAAACGCATCCAGCAACACTCCGCGACAAAGACAAACAAAAAAATTAATAAAATCACGACTGTGCGTAAAATTAACACATTGACAAAATATATTACTGAACAGAGGATAATTACAAACTTATTCGAGAAAAAAGCGTTTTTTAGTTATTAAAACAACCTTTAACAATAAAAAATTTGTAATGAAGATACATTAAATTGTCAAACTGGGTATAATTTCGACATATAAAAAATACAAATACGAGCAACATGAAAAAAACACAGCTTACCAGATTAGCCAGTATCGCAATGATTTCATGCACATTATCAACAAACAGCTTGGCGATTGGCTGGCACCACGGCATCAGTGTCGGATTATCTAAATATCAAGGCGACTTAACACTTGCAGTGCAAGACAATCAAGGTCAGCAAAGTCGCTTTGAAGACGAGCTGTCAAATCAATCCAGCAAAGAAAACTTATTAACTTTGCTCGGCGTAGAGGGATACTCAATTAGCCGCAAGTGGGCGGTCAGTTACCAGATCAACCAATTTGATCTCTCATCTGATAATCAAGAGCACGTAAAATACCAAGCATTGAATGCTAATTTTGATATGGCGCGTAGTTTATTGGCCTTTAACAATGGCATCAACGCCTATGGACTGTTAGGCATTGAATATTTAAAACATGAGTTAAACGACAAAAATAATGATATCAAGTTTGAAAACGACAAATGGTTGCCTTACGCCGGAATCCGTTTAGATGTACCTATTACTCGGAGTTTCGCGACTCATCTAAAAGCCAAAAGTGATTTTACCCAAGATTCAGATAGCCAAAGCATACAAATAGCCGCTAATTATCGATTAGATTTTCATAGCAGTGTAATGCTGTCATACGAAGTGCAGAAAATAAAATTAAAGCGACAAACAGAACAACAAACGACTGAACTTAACTTGGATAATAACCGAATCTCACTACGCTGGTATTTTATTTGGTGACGCGCTTTCAACAAAATAGCGTCAAGAAAAATTTTAACCTAATATTCATTACAAGTAGTCCATTTATTTATTACTAACGAGCAGGCATGTGGTTTAACGAGATTATTTTAACTAATGCTATTGGACAGTAAAAAGGTGCCATCAAAAGGCAGTCTTACCTATCAAACAGAACGGTTATCCAAAATTCCTTCTATGGCGAGTGCTATTTCCAAAAAAATTGCTAAATTCAGACAGGACTACAATAAGCTGGTAGACGATGCAAAAGTTTTCTTTACCGAATATCAAAACCAACAGGCGAAAATAGCGCAACTTAATAAACTAAAACAAGCGTACAAACAACAAATTGATGTTATCGAAAATTACCGTCAAAAACATGGAAAACTACCGAGAATAAAAAATCAGGATTCAACTGAAAATTACCTTAAACAACTCTGTACTCTGCACCAAAAAACCGGCAATGAACTGAAAGACCTTGAACTGACGATCAGAAATGCGAACAGTTTACGTTATGAAATGTTAGATCACTTAGTGGATCAAATGTTAGATTTACTCAATGGACGCAAAATATTTAGCCAGTTTTTAGGGACAATAGCCCTATCGGCCCCCTCGCCGGATGACAAGGTGCGGCATATTCAAAACGAAAAAAATAAACCTATCTTTATTACCGCCTTGACTATCGCTTTTTTTGAAGCGCTTAGACGTCAAAACAAAATATCGCACCCTTATGTCAAAGTAAAACTGCATGAGATATTTGCCGATGGCGATCATGCAAAATACAGTTTAATGGCCGACTCACAAACCGAGAGCCAAACCATGCCAGCGGGCATAAAAATGCATTATCGCGAAGAAATATTAAAACCATTGGCGAAAGCCTCTTTACTGCAATCGATAGGTGTTCATAGCCCTGAAGTCGACACTATTTTAGGCAAAGACAAATACCGCGTGTTAGAAAATGAAACGCGCAATGAATTAGTTAAAGTGCAACGAGAAAAGTCTATCGACTATATCAAGTTAGGCATTGGCATTGTACATCAGCGTTTTGATACAAAAGAACAACGCGACAAATATCTAAAGTTCGAAAGTAAAATACTGTCTTTTATCCTATATATAGAAAATTCACTTTCTAATTCAAACGATTCTTTAGGTGATGCGCTGCGCATTCCAATGGTTTACACCTCAATTATTCTGTCAACCAAACCCGAGTTTGATTATCAGCAAATTTATCAGGCCTATGACATTTTACAAAATGGCGCACATGCACAGGCTTACCGCAGTGATTATGTTGCTATCTTTTTGCAGATGGTCGGTCGTTTCCCGTTAGGTTCTGGCATTTATTTTGTGCAGCACGAAACGGGGGAAATAGAGCGGGCAATTGTTTCTTCACTCTATCCGTCTAACGTTGATGAACCGATTTGTAAACAAGTCACGCGGCGCCAATTACAGTTTATCAGCCAGGCTGAGATTATTGTTTCGCAAGAAAGTAACTTATTTTTTGCCAAAAGCCGTGAGATAAGCCATTACACTGAAAACTATTTACGCACTAAATTGCCAAACGGATATATCTGGAATGCCGCCGAATTATGGGAAGTTCAAATACCGGCTTTAAATTTTTGGAAAAAAGATGGTTCAGTAAAGTACAATGCCTTCTACCAAAGTTTAGGGGATAAGCATGATTAGAAAAATACTGGTATGACTTGCCAGAATATGACTTAATGTATACTTGAACCGCAGTCAATTAACTTTAAAGATCTTAACAATATGAACGCAAAAAAAGAGCCACCTGTTCCTTTAGTTAAAACCTGGTATCAACTGTTAATGCAGCAGGATGATCCTGAGCTTAAAGAGCATGGTAAAAACATGCTCATTTCAGCTTTTGGTGACATTCAAACCGCAGCTCAATTTATAAAAAAACATGGTATAGATAAAGCGCGGTAAATACAGCGCTTGCTTCAATCTTGTTCTTGCCCCAGCAAAGTTAGACCTGTATCTTAAGACAAAGTTAATTCTCTGTTTAAGAAATATATGTATAAATTTGCAATTACTTTACTGGCATTTTGTGCTGGTTTTTCCATCATGTCGTTTGAACTGTTGGGTGGACGCATGCTAGCGCCTTATTTTGGCAGCAGCGTTTATGTATGGGGCAGCATCATTACAGTATTTATGCTGGCACTGTCGATAGGCTATTTGTGCGGCGGACGCTTGTCTTTATATCAGCCCAGCCTAAAGAAGTTTGCGGCTATTTTTATGACCGCTGCAATCGCTTTACTCCCCAGCATTTTTTATTCACAAGTTATTTTTGAATTTGTATTTCAAATAATTGAAGATCCCAGATACGGCTCTTTGCTGGCAGCCTCTTGTGTATTTTTAGTGCCCAGTGTGGTCATGGGGATGATAGCCCCCTACTCAGTCAGGCTATTAACTGTGTGCGCACAATCATCCGGTCAAACGGCTGGCTTTTTATATTTTGTTTCGACCTTGGGCAGTGCCATTGGCACTATCATGACCTCGTTTTATCTAGTGCTCTGGTTAGAAGTGAACCAAATACTCTGGTTAACCTTTTCAATATTATTTACCGCCGGTTTGCTTGCATTGCTGATCGATCAAATTAACGTAAAACAGCAGCAAACTGATTTTAATGCACCAACCGCACAACAAAATTAACTAAACTTTATGAAACTAAATAAATTGCTTTTTGCCACGCTGTCTCTGCTATTGCCAACCAGCATAAGCCCGCTGGTTAATGCGCAAGAAATTGAAAAATCCCGTTCGATTTACCGCAATGTCGTAATAACAGAAAACAATAAAATACGCTGCATGCGCTTTGAAACCAGACGCAAAAAAGTCAGTAATCAAGCCTGTATGGATATCAACGCACCGGATAGAATTGTGTTTGAATATGCACAAGGCACATTAGCGGGTTTTGCGCATAACCCAACGCCAAAACGTGTACTGATTTTAGGTTTAGGTGGGGGCACTTTGTCTAATGTTATTAATCAGATATCTCCGAAGACAGAAGTTACTTCAGTCGATATCGACCCTGTCGTGGTCAAAATGGCCAAAAAATATTTTGCCTATCAGGAAAGCCCTAAAGTTAAAACGGAAATCAAAGACGCGCGGGTTTATGTGAAACGCGCTTTGCTGAATAAACAGCAGTTTGACTGGATAATTTTAGATGCATTTAATGGCGACTATATTCCTGAACACTTAATGACGCAGGAATTTTTACAAGAAATCAAAGCATTGCTCAGTGACAATGGTTTAGTAACGGCCAATACCTTTAGCACCAGTGAGTTATACGACTATGAATCAGCGACTTACCACAGTGTATTTGGCAAGCTATACCAGTTTAAAGCACCGACAAAAGGTAACCGCTTAATTTTTGCCTGTAATTGCGACGAGTTTAATTTTAACCTGACGCAACCTGATATCTTGCAGACAAAGTTAGAAAAATATCAGGTTGATTGGCAAAAAATTACCCGCTATATAACAGATAAAATAGACTGGGATACAAACAGTGAAGTTTTAACCGATCAATATTCTCCGGCGAATTTATTAAACCGCTAATCTATTGTTATTTTGCAGCCTGTTGATACAAGATCGACCACTCATCTTTATCAACCGGCATAATAGACAATCTATGCCCTTTTTTAACTAAGCCTAAATGCTGTATTTCGGGCATTTGTTTAATGCTCTTAAGGGGTAAAACCTGTTTAAATTGCTGCTTGAATTTGACATCTACACAAAACCAACGCGGCTTCTCTGCGGTTGCTTTAACATCGTAATATTTAGATTCTGGATTAAATTGACTGGGATCAGGATAAGCTTCTTTAACCACTTCAGCGATGCCCGCAATCCCCACTAATTTGCAGCTGGAATGGTAAATAAATACATGATCACCCAGTTTAACCTGATCGCGCAAAAAATTGCGCGCCTGATAATTACGCACGCCATCCCAGGGTTCAGTTTGTGCAGGACGATTTTTTAGATCTTCAATACCGAATGTATCCGGCTCTGTTTTAAACAACCAATATGCCATATGGTTTAACCTAGTTTAATTTACAATCTGTTGATTTATGTCGATTTATATTGCTTATTATTACATAAGCGGCACTTAAGTGAGTCTATAAATAATGATACGCCCCCTGACACGAGCCGCAGCCTGCGGCACTAAGAGCAAAACTTATTATCCGTTACAAGGCTTTATTTAAAGTCCCGCGAACTTGTATTTAATTCAGCCAACTGGTGACTTAGATCCGTTAGTTTACCGGCAATAATATGAATCACTTCGCCTTCTCGCTCTAATATGCCATGCACTTTTAATATTTTAGCTGACAAAAATGCTTTTTTTTGCGCACGGGAAGTCGCCGACCAAACAACCACATTAATATTACCGGTATCATCTTCTAATGTGATAAATGTCACTCCCGCCGCCGTGCCGGGTGATTGTTTTCCGGTGACCACACCAATCACCTGCACGATTGATTTATGTGCCTGATGGATTAAATCCTGCATACGGGTAAAGCGCCCCAACAAGCCAGCTTGCGCCAATAAAGTAATAGGATGCTTGTGTAACGTCAGCCCGGTTGCGGCATAATCTTCGTTTAAATTATCTATCTCTGAAGGTTGAAACAAATAAGTTTGCGCATTTTCTTGCACTGTCTTTAACGCCTGCTTATTTGGCATCTGGAATAACGGCAATTCATCTTCTTGGTCCATCAAACGCCAACGACTTTGATAACGGTTACCGGCAATACGGTAAAATGCATCCGCACTGGCCAGTTTTTGCATATCATCGGCACGCAGCGCCAATGTTTTTATTTCGGTTAAACAGGTAAATCCGCCTGCGGGCCGCTGCGCCACAATTTGTTGTATTGCATTATCAGACAAACCTTTCACTAAACGAAAGCCCAGCTGTATACCCGCTTGCCCGTTTTCAAATACCACAGTATGTTGTTGAGTCGATAAATTAATACAGACAGGTTTAATCGGCACCTGATGCCTTTTAGCATCCTGCACCAACTGCGAAGCGCTATAAAAACCCATCGGCAAACTGTTTAGCAAACTACAATAAAAAACCGCCGGATAATAATATTTTAGCCATGCAGAAACATACGCCAACACCGCAAAAGATGCAGAATGGCTTTCTGGGAAACCATATTCACCAAAGCCACAGATTTGTTGAAAAATACGCTCTGCAAATTCACTTTGATAACCCCGCGCCAACATGCCATTGATCAACTTAGATTTAAATTTGATCAACTCGCCTGTTTTTTTCCAATTGGCCATCGCCCGCCTTAACTGATCGGCCTCCCCGCCACTAAACCCGGCGGCCACCATCGCAAGCTTAATCACCTGCTCTTGAAAAATAGGCACACCTAAGGTTCTTGCTAATACTTGTTTAACTTCATCTGACGGATAGTCAATTTTTTCTTCGGCATTTCGTCTTTTTAAAAACGGATGCACCATATCGCCCTGAATAGGGCCGGGCCGCACTATCGCTATCTGGATCACTAAATCATAATAACAGGCCGGTTTAAGGCGCGGCAGCATACTCATTTGTGCACGCGACTCAATCTGAAAAACGCCAATGGTATCGGCTTTTTGGATCATCCGGTAAACCTTAGGATCATCTTGTAAAGCAGTAATATCCGCAATGCTTAATGTTTTTTGGTATAAATCTTTAATCAAAGAAAAACACTTACGAATAGCACTTAACATACCCAGCGCCAATACATCAACTTTTAATAAACCTAACGATTCTAAATCGTCTTTATCCCATTGAATAACGGTGCGCTCAGGCATTGCTGCATTTTCTATCGGCACTAACTCATATAAAGGCCCTGATGAAATAATAAATCCTCCGACATGCTGTGAAAGATGACGTGGAAAACCCAAGATTTCATTCACAAGTGCAATAAATTGTTGTCCTGTATTGGAATCGGGTTGTAACCCCAACTCAACAATTTGCGCTTGCCAGTTGAGTCCTTTATCGCGCCGGTTCAGATTTTTGATAAAAAACTCTAATTGTGTCAGCTCGATTCCTAACGCTTTGCCCACATCTCGGATCGCACTTTTTAATCGGTAAGTAATAACAGTTGCAGCAATTGCGGTGCGTTCACGACCATATTTTTGATAAATGTACTGAATCACCTCTTCCCGTCTTTCATGTTCAAAATCAACATCAATATCGGGTGGTTCGTTACGCTCTTTACTGATAAAGCGTTCAAATAAAACGGAAATTTGCCGCGGATCAACAGAGGTAATCTCTAAACAATAACAGACCACTGAATTTGCGGCTGAGCCCCGCCCCTGATACAAAATTCCCTGTCGTTTTGCAAACATCACAACATCATGAATGGTTAAAAAGTAAAACGCATAATTGAGTTCATCAATCAGTGCCAGCTCCTTATCAATCGTTAACTGAATATCAGCCGGAATACCTTGTGGAAAACGAAATTGAATGCCTTTTTGTACCAACTTTTTTAAATAAGCCATAGGAGAAT
The DNA here is from genome assembly GCF_007289895.1 of Catenovulum sediminis. GTDB lineage: Bacteria > Pseudomonadota > Gammaproteobacteria > Enterobacterales > Alteromonadaceae > Catenovulum > Catenovulum sediminis. Next base: position 1,163,942 of record NZ_CP041660.1, read on the forward strand.
CACCGGTTGGCACTAACTCAGCTGGATATTCATAGCGCAATTCATCTAAATTGAACCGGCATTGTTGGGCTATCAGCACAGACTCCAACAACCATTGTGCTTTAAATAATTTTTGTAACTTTTGTTTAGAACGTAATGAAGCTTCCGTATTCGATAATAATTCAGTGCCCAATTCAGCAACACTTTTTCCTTGTTTAATCGCGCTTAACAAATGCTGTAACGGTTGCCGTGCGGCCGAATGCATTAACACACCACCACAAGCAACAATTTTAAGCGCAAACATCTCTGCCAAGTGGCTGATATGCTGTTGGTAAGATTTATCTTTATCGGTTAAATGGCGTACATAAGCTAACCATAAACGGGACGCATGATATTTTTTAAGCCAGCGCGCCCAATATTCATCTTGTTGTAAATGCCCGCTGGGTCGCCACAGCACAAAACAATGTTTAACCGACATTAAATCCCATTCAGCCAACTGGTAATGCCCTTTTTCACTGCGTCGCCGTGCATTAGTGATGATCCGGCATAATTCAGCATAGGCCTGACGGTTTGGGCATAACAAAATCACTTGGGGTTGCTCTGCACTCGCATCGATTGCCGGTGTTAAATAAAACATGCTGCCGACAATCAACTTAATCGCCAGTTGCTGATTTTTAATAGCGCTATGCGCGCGAACTACACCCGCAACAGAACACTCATCGGTTATCGCCAGCGAGTGATATGCCAAAAATTCCGCTTGATAAATCAGCTCTTCCGGATGTGATGCACCTTGTAAAAACGAAAAGTTGCTTTGGCAAAACAGTTCAGCATACATTCGCTTTTACCTAACTAAACAAACCGTGCACATACCAATTTTGTTGTGGTGTACGGTATATCCACAACCAGCGGCCTTGTTCAGTGCGGGCAATAAAATAATCACGAATCACCACATGTTGATCCCACCAGCCGGTATTAATACGCTCAGGGCCATGTAAGATCTCTACTTTTTCATGCAGCGGCTGGGCTTGTGCCAATAAAAAAGAGGGTCTTAATGCCGGCACGAGCTTGTGCTCATAACCCTTAGGTGTGACAGAGAAATCTGGGGGGCACAAACGGCTACAAAGCTCGGGTCGATGATCATCAACCAGTTGCAACTGTGTAACCTGTTTATCGCCTAATTTAGCTTGTAGCTGAGCAATTAACTCTTGTGGGCTCATGCTATTTTGCTGGCCGGCAAACAAATCATTACGCTCAAAAGCATGGTTAATCAGTGATTGGGCTTCTAACGTTAATGCCACAACCGGCGCATTTAAACGCACAGACTCAAGAGTGAGCTTACTTAATGCCAGCCATTTATCGGCACTGGCTTCTCCTTGGCCGGCCGTGACTTTAACAAATTGACTCGCCTCATCTCGCAAATGTAACTCTATCAACAGAGTCTGAGCCAGCTTACCGCGCAAATTTAAAAAACGCTGTAATAACACATATATTTTGTAAAGTGGTTTGTCTAATACAGACACATTACTGACTTCAAACAACAATTCTAAGTGGTGTTTAAACTGTTCTGGCGGGTGATAAAATTCTAATACTTGTTTGAGTTGGCCATTTAACTGCCCGACAAAAGTCACTAACTCAATATCAAAACGCTTGGCAATATCAGGCAGTGCCAATTGTAATAAGTCGCCTACTTTGTGAATGCCAATTCGCTTGAGCTTATCCTGCAATTTAACACTGAGCGGGGTTTTACTTAAATCACATAAGGCAATCTGCTTTTGGATCACGCTTGCATCATCTGTTAACTGATTAATAGCATGTCCGGCCAATAATTTAGCTGCGGATGGTGAATAAGCAAACGCATACTGATAACCAACCTGCACACGCTGTAAAGCATCTTGTAAAGTCTGCCAAAAATGCGTCACGCTGGTATACAAGCTCAGCATATGGCTCACCCGAATAAACAAACCATTTGGCGGATCTAAAGCAATATCTGCGGTAAACAAATACAACCATTGTGCAATACGCTGCAAACGCTGTTTTTCAAGCTTTTGATCGTACGGGAAAACCTGTAAATCAGCGCATAATGCCGCGGCAGATCCTAACCCCATGCCAATGCGAATGCCTTGTTGGCGGGCTTCTTTATTCACTTGCAACAATTCGCCTTTTTGACGATTCACAATCGCTACTGGATAGTGCCCGTCGCAAAACAGACTATCCAACTGCAAAGCCGGAAAATGCACATATAACCATAAAACCATCAGCCAATTTCCATCATATTATTTCTCGCGCAAACGGAAATTCAATAACGTTATGCAATGCTTGTTTTAAGGTATTTTGTTTCACCAATTCAGGCCAATGCGCTTGCATATTGATAGCAAAATATTCAGAAGGCCAGGCATATCTGCGTTTGTTCACTTTGGCCAGTAAACCAGACTCATTTGCCTTTAACGACAAACTTAAATCAAAAGGTAAAGAAATGCTTTCTGTGCGTTGCTGGCGCAGGATAAAGGTTCGACTATTACCTTTTTCACAAGCCAGTTGCAGTCGTTTTATTTGGTGGACATCCAATGCTTTGTGCGGCCACATCAAAACCGAACAACAGCATCCGCTTTTTAAACACAATTCAGCCGCCCATAAAATTTCCTGTTGTGTCGTCGGCTGAATAAACAACACTTTATTTAAATCAAACCCTTGCTTAACCAGCATTTGCGCATTCACGCATGCCGGGGCGGCAATAAAAATCCAGAACTTCTGCTGCGTATTTTGCTTAAGCAGTGAAGGAAGCAATAAGCGCAGCTCACCTATTGCGATATCTGATAAAATTTCAATCACGCCGGTTGCAGCAAAACCACCCTCTAATTGGCTATCGAGCTCATGGTAACCCGAACTAGAGGTTGTAATTTGCGGCTTTTTATATGCGCCATGCCAAACAAGCTGCTTGTTTTCTAAATATTCAATAAGCTTATTCATAGTTATTTACCCGACACACAAAAACACTGTACAAATAAACAGTATAATTATTTTTACGTTTCGCGCAAGCTAACTCAAAAAAGCAAGATTAAATATATTTAGCCAATAGCATTAAGCTGGAAACAGAACTTAACAGCAACACCCCATAGCGGATAATATGCGCCGGTATTTTATTGGCAATCAAGCGAGAAGAATAAAAACCAACAAAAACGCCGGGCAAGGTCATTGCGGATAGTTTAATTTCTGCCCAGCCAAATTTTCCAATGACAGCTAATGCAACCAATGCAATCATGCTAGAAGCAATGAAGAAAATTGAAATATTGCCGCGAATTTCTTTCGGTTTTAAATTTTGCCAAAGCAAAGCTATCGGGGGGCCGCCAATCGCGGTGATCGTACCGGATAAAGCTGAAAAGAAGCCCGCCAGTAAGCCAGTAAACGGGTTAATTGGAATGTTTAAACGCATACAGGACAAAATAATGAGTAACAACAAAAGCGATGCAAAAACCAGCGCAAATAAGCGATCATCTATCCCAAATAACAAACTGGCTGCGGCAGCGCTGCCAACAACTGTTCCGATAATAGGCCAGCTTAAAATAGATTTATCAATCGCTTCTTTATTGTCACGCGCAATAATGCAGCATAAAAAAATAGAATTTAAAATCATAGGCGCTGGGATCATGGCAGGCTCAACCATAAAAATAAGCGGTGCACTTAACACACCTAAACCAAAACCGACAATGCCCTGGACAAACGCGCCAGCAAATAACAACAGATTAATCAATAAAATATCGAACAAACGGCCCCCAAAAAACAGGTAAGAGATGATGTACAGGTGAAAGGTGTAATTTTATCACAAAAGGAAGTTGAAGGCGTGTAAAACAAACAAGGGTGGAAAATAACCACCCGTGCCTGACAAGATAAAAATTATAAACGGGCTTTAACAAATTCAGCTATTTTTTCATCCTGGCAATGTGCAAAGAAACATTCTTGAAAACGCTCACCACCAATCGCAGTTTGCACTAAATCAGCATCTAATGCCTCTAGTGCTGTCAAATAATCTTTTGCAACCGCTTGTTTAACCTGCGCAAGAATACCTGCATTTTCAACTTGCGAAGCTTTACGCTCTGGCGGATACCCCTGCCCTTTAACACCGGTAAAGGCTTTTTCGAAAATATATTTAATATTAAGCTCAGCCCCCCAACCAAAACCTTTGGCAAAAGGTAAAGCCAACGCATTACCGTTATTTATTTGCGCAAACAAATAAGCATCTGATGGATCAATACAATAACCGCACGTTACCCCCGGATATGCATTTAAACTCATTAATGCCCCTTGGCCAGTACCACAACCTGATACCACAAAATCGACCGCGCCAGAATTTAATAACAAACTGGCCATAATACCTAAATGAATATAAGTTAATCTATGGTCATTATCACCATTCATACCGACATTAAATACGCTGTGGCCTTGCTCTTTTGCGACATTTTCAAGTTGCTCTAAAACAACTGGATTTTTGGCAGCCTGACTAAATTCATTCATTAGTGCAATTTTCATACAAACTCCTCTCAGAATAACCCTGCTTTTAACAATCAAAAATACTCAATAACAACTTCATATTGCCACTATCAATCATATTAGTCAAAAGTGTCAGACAGAAGTTACAAAAAATAACGCACACAGACGACGGGATAAGCAAAAGCGTCTAACCAATAAACCTGTATTACACAAAACAACAAAAGTGTAAGATTGATTTTAAAAAATTGTATGCTATATTTTTGTTACCAAGTGCTAACACAGATGATTTATATGAAAAAGTATCCCCTTTCAAAACTTGCTTTATATTCTGCCGTATTACCCATTTCACTGGCCTTAACCTCATGTGCGAATAATGGCAGTGACAGCGGTGCAGCTGACAATCAGACAAATAGCCTAGTGCCGGCCAATCAGTTTGATCTAAACCATTGGAAAATTACATTACCCATGGATGCTGACAAAAACGGTAAAATAGATGAAATCGATGTTAAAGAAATTCAGAATTATTACCACCCAGACTATTTTTATTTAGATGAAAATGGCGGTATGGTTTTCGCAGCACCAAACAAAGCGATAACAACAGCGACATCAAGTAATACACGTAGTGAATTGCGCCAAATGGTCCGCGGCACCAATAAAAAAATTAAAACCAAATACCCTGGCAATAACTTTTCCCTAGCGGCTCATCCGTTAGCTAAACGTTTCGGCTCAGTCGGTGGTAAATTAGAAGCCACACTCAAAGTAGACCATGTTGCACGCAGAGCGGGCTATCCAGATAAGCCACCGGCATACTCTGTGGTCGTCGGCCAAATTCACGCGGGTAAAGACAAAGCTCTGATTGCAAAAGAATTAGGTTTTGGCTGGGGTAATGAACCGATTAAAGTGTATTACAAAAAATGGCCTAATCATGATAAAGGCTCAGTTTTTTGGAACTACGAGCGCAATTTACCTAAAGAAGATAAAAACCGCACCGACATCGCGTATCCGGTTTGGGGTAACGTATGGGACAACCCAGCCGATCCGGGTGATGCAGGTATCGCGCTAGGTGAAGAATTCAGCTACACCATCAATGTACACGAAAGTACAATGCATCTGACGTTTACCGCAAAAGGTAAACCAACGGTTAAGTATTCAATTAACTTAGCCAACAATGTTGATGCATATGGCAACGTAGACGAGCATGATCATCCACTGGGTTATGCAGGTGACTGGCACTACTTTAAAGCCGGTGCGTATAACCAATGTAGCACCAAAGATGCAAAAGGCGGCTGGTATACTGCATGTCCGGGCACAGGTGATTGGGAGACAGACAAAAAGAATGGCGACTATACCCAAGTCACCTTCACACGCTTAAAACTCAGCCCGTCTACACCTGAGTAAACAACTTCACCTCTAAGCGAGATACCTTAAATGGGTCTTTCGTAAAGCGAGTAAAAATGGCAACCAAGCGTTGCCATTTTTTTACTCTAATTTAATCGAGCGGCGCAAAGCGAATATAATCTATATCCATATATTGGTTTTTATCTGAGCGCGTTTTATCTGCCAACGTTGCTTGCGCATTGGTCACCGCAAACATACCAATTTTGGCCCCAACCCAACGGCCTTTGCGGGCTGAGAAATGCTCGCCGATAATACGAAAACGCTCCATAGAAGGTGTTTTATAACTAAACACCACTTCGGCACCCGCCTGCACAACGACACGCAATTCAATAGATTCAGCATTAAATGATTCAAGCTGCTTCTCTTGCTGGCTTTCATCACAGCCTTTGCGCGCGCCATGGCAATGCATAAATACAATTTGCTGTTCACCCTGTGCATTTTCACTGATGCCAATCCATGCGTAATCTTCACCAAATAGAGTTAAACCGGCCTGCATGTTTTGCGTATTATCCGAAAATTTAACTTTGGTGATAGCTTCAAATGTCTCTGCCGGTAATTTCTGTACCAAAAGTAAAGGGGTCATCCATAAATTATCCCCTGTTGTTTTTATTTTAGGTTGAGCGAATAAACGCATATAACCCGGATTATCGCGCAATGAATACCAATGCGATTTTGGATTCGCATTCCACTGCCACTGCAGATTTAACCTATCATGATTAAACTCATCATCAATTTGCAGCGCTATTTCTCCCCTGTACTGCGTTGTTTTGGGTCTTCTAAACTCAGCAACAGGCTGACCAATCCCGTCTCTATCTTTATCAATCCCGATCACTGGCCAATCATTTATCCATTGCATAGGTTGTAAGTGCGTGATTCTGCCATAGGCTTTTTTGGCCTGAAAATGCACAAACCAGTCTTCGTTATGCAGGGTATGCACCCAAGCGCCTTGATGTGGCCCGTTAATATGACTGCGCCCTTGCTCCATCACGATTCTAGCTTGATAAGGACCCATTATATTTTTTGCACGAAAAACACTTTGCCAACCTAAATCCACTCCGCCTGCTGGCGCAAATATATAATAAAAACCATTACGTTTATAAAATTTAGGCCCTTCAATCGTGCGAAATTTATCCAGTTTAGAACCATCAATTATGTTTGTATATTGCTCTGAAACCCAGCTGGCATCATCCGCCATTTTGCGCAAACTTAAAACATTATTAAAACCAGCCCGGCTTTTAGCCCATGCGTGTAATAAATAAGCCTGTCCATCGCCATCCCACAAAGGAGTGGGATCGATAATGCCTTTCCCCGCTAAAATCAACTTAGGCTCAGACCACTTTGCGGCCGGGTTTTTAGCAGTTGTCACATAAATACCAAAATCCGGGTCAGGGTAAAAAATCCAGAATTGTTCATTGTAATATCGAATATTAGGGGCCCATACCCCTTCGCCATGGCGTGGTGTAGAAAAATGCGCGAGCGGCACTTGCTTTGGCAGCGCATAATTAATCAATTGCCAGTTAACCAAATCGGTAGAGTGTAAAATAGGTAGCCCGGGCGCAGCATTAAAACTAGATGCCGTCATATAATAATCTTCACCAACAGCAACCACATCGGGATCTGAATAATCGACATGCAATATCGGATTGGTATAGGTGGATAGTGGTTTAATCTTGAGCGTTTCCATTAACAAGCTCGCCATGATAAAAGGCCCCACCGCTTTGGGATCATTCGCACGATAAGGCTCGTTGACATAATATTGATAACGACCATCGCGATAAGGTTTGCCCCCCAAGCCTGCAACCGCACAAACCTGCTCAATACTCAACTGGTTATGCGGGTTGACACTGATAAAGTGATCTAAAACGCCTTGATATGCACGCAAACCAATATTCAGTAATGCCGGCTCTAAATCCTTTTGTTTATAGGCTTTTAAAATTGCATATGCCAGCATAATACTACCCGACGTTTCTAGATAATTGCCTTCACCGTCAGGTATTTCGACCACTTGATACCAAAGTCCACTTGGCTGTTGATACTTTTTCATCGCTTTAACTAAACGATTGAAGCGCTCAGCTAACCATGTTTTTTGCGCTGATTGCGCCGGTAAAAATTCCAGCACGTCGACCATTGCCATAGCATACCAACCGATCGCCCGCGACCAGTGGTGCGCCGATTGCCCAGTTATCGGATCGGCCCACTTTTGTTGTTTCGATTCGTCCCAGCCGTGCACAGGCAAACCTGTATCTTTGCGATATAAATACTTTTCGATTAATTCAAACTGTTTAAGCACATCTGAATAATCCTTCTCTTGCGCAAATTCAGTGATGTATTGAGCGTAAAAAGGCGCGCCCATATACAAACCATCTAACCACATTTGTGATGGGTAGCGTTTTTTATGCCAGAAGCCCCCCTCACGGGTACGAGGATGATGCTGAAGTTGTAAACGCAGTTTATCCATCGCCAACTTGTACTTTTTTGCACCCGTTTGTTGATATAAAAAGAATAAAATTTTGCCGGGGTTGATCATATCTATATTATATTTTTCGATATCATAGGTTTTGATATCTCCTTCTTCTGTAATCAGCGCGTCTGCATAATCCTGAATATAGTCGAAATATTGTTGATCCTGAGTTTGTAAATACAATTGACTAAAACTGAGCAATACCAAGCCGTGTGTGTATGTCCATCTTGGATACTCACGCCAGTCAATTGACCAAGCTTGCGGATTACGCTGCATCTCAGACTGTGCCATGCGCTCTGACAAAGGTAATAAAGGATTTAACCCTGTTTTGTCAGGTGCCGCAAAACCCACCTGACTGACGACAAAAATGATTAAACTGCATAAGAATTTTATAGAAAGTTGTTTCATTGCAAATGCCACCGGTAGCAAAATTAAATATACACATTAGCTTACATGAATTAATATGATGATCTATTAATAAATTTGCTTTTTTTGGTATGAAAAATGTTATTTAAGTGACTGCCAATTTTGTCTAATCCCCAACAAATACAGACAGCCAATAAATAAACAAATAGCCGAACTGACAAACCAAAAGGTTAAACTCATGCTTTGTACCTGTGGGTGATCAGAAACAAAAGGCAGAAAAAAACCATAAATTCCGCGTACACAATAAACAAAGGTTATTAACAGCAAGATGCTACGCAACAACGGCAAACGAACAATCAGCTTTGCCCCTGAGTAGGCATAAAGCCCCCAAACCGCCAATACTGAAGTTATAAACAAAGTCACTAAGGTTGGATATATCTCACCTTGCTCCGCCATAAGGGCTAATTGCTCGCCCGCGCCAAAAGCCCGGTACCACTGCGGCCCACCCCAAATAACCGCAATATGCGCAAGCGCAGCCAGCATACTGCAACCACCCGCCCAGAATAAAAAATTAGACAATTTTGCATGTGTATTAAATTCAAGCGCAGATGACATAAACCCCTTCCCTGATTAAATTTTAAGCGTTTTAGAATACAAACCCTAGTTACAATGATTAGGCAATAATAACTTCATCACAATTGCACACACAAGCCTTGATACAAATTCAATTTTTACCGAAAATACGCGCTTTTATCATAGGGATATACAGTGTTCACAATATTTTATTTAAGGGTAACAGATAAACCGTTATTTACCGCTACTGATATCTCTAAACCAGACCAATTGAGATTCCTTCCAAGGTTTGATTTAGCATTTCAAAAGAATAAAGCAAATTTAGAAGGGATATATCAAAACAATAGGGAAACAAAGGGAAAACCATGAAATATATAAATATATTAATCGCTTTAATTATGATGTTGCCTGCGCTTAATCTTAACGCGCAGGATTTTAATGTTCGATTAGGTATATATTATACGCCTGAAATTGAGAATGAGCTAGGTAGTAACCGTTTAAGGCAGTTTGTTGAAGACAGTGTTCGAAACTTGAATGAAGCGCTAGTCGCCTCACAGGTGCAAGGATTGACGTTTTCAATTTCCAGTTTTAATGAGTATGATGGTGATATCAATGACAGTAATAGCACCCGCGTGCTAAATGACATATCAGGTGATCTGAGGTATGTTTTGTTGGAAGGTGATATCTTTAATAGAGTGGAGATTCCGCACACTAAGAACCCCTACAGAACTGACATGGTGGTTTTGGTGACACAGGTAGATCCAGACTATCCAAATAGACGAGGTAAAGCGTCAGAGTTGAGCGCTGGAATTACGATGTTCTTAAATAAGGAAGATTTGGATGTTTCTGATTATGTGTTGGCACATGAAATAGGGCACACACTACTCTTAGAGCATGATACAAAATCCGACAAGTATGTTGGTCGAGCTTATAAATGCGGGAATGTTCATACTATATTAACCGAAAACTTTAACAATTTACCACAATACCCCAATGGCATATTTTCAAACCCTAATATCACGAAAGGTGGTCAGCCGTGTGGTGTAGTAAACGCTTATGATTCAGCGTCTGTATTGAACGCCAATATACAAGCTCATGAGATACACCGCCATCATGGTATGAGTGTTTTGGATTGGGAGTTTAGGGCTGAGTTTGGTCGAGAGTACCCTCTACTACACCGCTGGACGGATGAAGAAATGCCCAAGCGTGCCACTGTCGGCATCAAAGCTGTGAATGAAGTGGATGAGTCCGCTGAGCAGGTAACGGTTGAATTAACCCTGAGTAATGCTGTTAATGTTGAAACAGCCGTAGAGCTTAAAACCTACTTGCAAATTGACGGGCAATTGGAAACACGTTTTGAGCAGGTTGTATTTGCAGCGGGTGAAACCTATAAAGAGCATGTCATCACGTTTGAGGATGATTCCACCTACAACCGAATCGCAAATTCTATAAATGTGTTTGCGCAATACCCAAAACAATTAAAAGTGTCGGAAAGAAAGTTCCAATCAACGGTTAATTTGATTGATGATGATCCGGCGTTAAACGGTGAATTTGGTTTCTCAAACGCGACCTACAGCATGAATCAAGGTGATGAAGGTCTAGTGACTATCAATCGCACAAATGGCGCGGATACGTCTGTAACACTCACTTTAGAAGTCAGTGATAAGATACAACTGACGCAAGAAACAGTGACGTTTGGTGTGGACGAATATAGCAAGACAGTTAAATTCACAACGAATGCAAGTGAGGCGCTATCAAACGAAAGCATAACCATTAAAGAAGCGAGTGCGGGTACGATTACCCAAGGCTCAGTGGACGTTGAAATTTTGAATGAAAGTGCATATGGTGTCTTTAGCTTTAACGAAGAGCCAGTTTTAACAGAAAACACCATTCAGGTTGTGTTAGAGCGCAGTGGACAAAGCTTTGGTGAAGTCGATGTTGAAGTAGCTTACTTTGGTTCTTTGACAGGGGAAGATTCTAAATGGGTGAACTTTGCAAACGGCCAAACCACTGTATCGGTAAACGTACCATTTATCGAAGAAGCAGGAATAGCGACCTTGTATATCAAAAACCTAAGCAACGGTGTGAAAGGCTCAACAGCCAGCGTAAAGGTCGCCATTGAAGCAGAGCCTGAGCCAGACCCGCTACCTGAGCCAGAAAAACCCGCTGGTAAGGCAGAAGGCGACTCTGGTGGTAGTGTGGGCCTGTGGGCTGCTTTATTACTGCTTGGTGGCTTAATTCGAAGCGCAGCTAGAAAAACAACCAAGCACGCTTAAAACCCAAGAGCTTTTGTTTTCAATTGGCTCTCAAAAAACTTGAATGCACGTCTTTACCGGCGTGCATTCAAGTAGAAGCTTGCCAATATAGCAGACAAGCTAAATGATACCCCTAAGCAGAAACCATTCTTGACGCACGCAAACAAAATTGATTAGGGTTTAATTCTGGTTTACAAAACATCAAATAAAGCTTGTTGTGCTATCTCTCTGTATGCTTGGCCAATTCGTGGTATATAAGAGGGATGAGGCGCTGTCACCACTTTTATTTTAGTCTCGCCTACATCTGCAAGCCCGACAGAAAATTTAAATGCCACCTTGCCTTTAATTACATAATGCTGAATGTGAGTTAACTTAGAAGAGTGCAAATACCAGTTTTTTGGTGCTGTGGTAATAAAACTTTTTGGCAGCAGAATGACTTTAGGTTTGAAATATTCAACTATCAGGTTATTTAATTCACAAGAAAAGGTTAATGCGCGCGCCAACAATTCGGCATCCAATTTTCTTAACTCAGAAGTAAACAGATTAAAGTTTTGACTTCCCCAAGGCACAATATTCGCCATTAGGGTGGTATGTTCGCCAAATTTCTTATTGAGTATCTCACTATAAAATTGCCATTTATAATTGGGTTTATTGATTGGGTTCCAACAAGGTTGTAAATCCCCATCTTTATCGGCGTACGCTTCACTAAAGTTGCCGTTTGATTGCTGCTCTAAAAAACCCGCAAAGTGCGAGGGTGCCGATGGGTCGAGAATAGTTTGCAGTGATTCTGGTACGTTCGGATTCGAACCCAACCACATCACATCCACTCTTTGATGTTGTAGCTCGGTTAATAATTTGACTGTATTAATTGTATTAAACAACGAACCACGAAACGGCACAGAGTAAGAGCCGGTGCCTCTTTGTAAATTTTCATTTTCACTTTTTGAGACAAACTCAATAATTTTTGCATTTACAACATCAAAAATATTCAATTCAGCTTTTCCTATTAACACTTAAACACTCGGTAATGTGGGTCGGCCAACCACAAACAATTAAAACCCGTTAAGCCAAAACTATCGATAACTAAAGCGCGATAGTTAGCATTTTGCATAATGCTTTTATCTGCATATATTCTAAACACGCCTTTGGGTTCAATATAGACAATTCTGCCTCGCGCAATTTCTTGATATTCACTGCCAAGCAGCTCTGGAAACATAGGCAAAAATACCAATTTATCTTCCCACTCTGTCATATGACTAAAATCGCTGTCATAAATGGCAAGGTGGTCTGCTAATAACTGACTCAGTTGAGTTTTCTTTGCTACTACAGTTGATTTATATAACCAGAAAATTCCGATATGAGGAGCGTTATCTTGCAAAGGTCAATCTCCTTTAGTGTTTTATGCAGGCGACTGACTTAAGCTTGATTTACAACCCTTTTAAACTACAAAATAAACAAAGGTAATGACTAAACCGCCCTTTGGATAAGGTGAAACGGAATTTGTTCCTGCTCCAATCGTAAGTTAGCTTGCCAATAATGATTTTTAAGCTTTGAATACAGTAAATGTTCCGCTTGAGTTAAATTTGATAGCTGCTGAGCCGCATGCACTTTGCTTTCTGGTTGCTTCATCCATTAGCATAGATTTTACTTTAGGAAAGTAACCTCTTAGCTGAGATAAAATCGCAAAACCATGTGTGTCTATGTCACCCCAATAATAAATAGCAACCTGATTTAACCAGTTCACCTCTTTTAACAATTGCACGCCATAGCCTAAACCAAAAATACAGATAGCGTTATTAACGGGTGGAAAAGCCAACCCACTGATTTTATTTTCTGTGATAAATACTTTATCAATGAGCTTGATGTAAAAGACTACCGATCAGCGGAAAATTTGGAGAACGCAGCAACTTTAAAGCTAAACATTGCTCTTTGAGGTAATCTAAAAATTCGTAATTAAACGGACTGGCAGGCATAAACTCACATCAAAAAAACTGTTAATTTAACCAGTCTATCTAAAAAATAACTCGATACATAGATGCTTGCGCGTTAATATTCAAATTTTATCAGGCCATTACAATCTGTCACGGTTGCACTTTCCAATAGCCTGATTTATCAGCCCCTATACGAGCTAACTTTCCTTCTCTCTGTAATTTAGTAATAGCTCTGCCGATAGTTCGAATATCTTTTCCAATAATATCAGCTAATTGCTGTCGAGTAAGATCAGGGGTTTGCGCTAATAAACTCAAAATCGCATCAGGTGTTTTAAGCTCTGAAATTTTATCTTTTGCATCAAGTCTTGATTTTACAGGGGCGTTTAGAGGGGCGTTTACAGGGGCGTTTACAGGGGCGTTTACAGGGGCGTTTTGTGCAAGCGTCTGATTAATCACCGAGAGCATAAAATGAATAAACGGTGTGCTATCGGCTTGTTGATCTGCTTGTTCAAGAGCCTGATAGTAATCCTGTTGATGTTCCTTAATCACACTTTCTAGAGGCAATGATAAAAACAACGGATGCCATTTAGATAAAATCAAGGTTTGCCACAGACGCCCCAAACGGCCGTTACCATCAGCAAATGGATGAATAAACTCAAATTCATAATGGAAAACACTGCTGGCAATTAAGGGGGGATCTTTTGTGTCTTTAAGCCATCGAGCTAAGTCTGCCATTAGCCCGTGAGCTGTTAATAAATCATCAATAGCATGGGGCTCAAACGATGGCAAAGCATCATTGGCTGCAATCGCGCCTTTCACCTCAGCCAATTCTCGTACACTGCCCAGTACTGGTTTACCTTCCACAATAGCAGTGATTTGCTCTTCCGTTAAAGTATTCCCCTCAATCGCTAATGTGCCAGTAATGGTTTTAATACGATTTTGTTTACGCAGTTGCGGCATTAAATATGACTTAAGCCCTGCATATTTATAGGCGACATCAATATTTATAGGCTTTTAGTGTATAGCCAACAGCAAAGAAGAATAAAATGCCGATAGCAACGTATTATAACGAAACATACTTGCCAGTTAAATAAAGAATCCGGTGACCTGAACCGCCGGTTAGGCTCATTTTTAACCTGCACGTATCAGTTATAACAAACTCGCAAACCAACAGTTAAAGCGCGGTGTGTTCAGGGTGTTTCTAGACGTCTCGCGCGCCCTTGCGGGCAACTATTCGGAATTTCCGAATAGTTGAATCTGGCTCTAATTTAAGTTGCAGCTGAATCGTAATGGTCAACTTTTACTGTAGAAATTCTAAGCGGCATTTTTCATTTCAATATACTTCTGGTGTGGTGTCATATAACCCAGTGCAGAATGCCTTCTTTTGTAGTGATAAAAAGCAATATATTTTTCAACTTCACACACAGCAGATTCATGGTTAATAAAACTAATATTATTTGTAGGTAATATCACCAACATAATGCGTGTTGTAAGTTTCAGGCACGAACTTACGTTTACTTAAAAAAGTCGGTGCATATTTATGCTCCGTACCAGAGGTTGGATGGTGGTATTGGCACGGTATCAAGCTTTGTGGCTAGTTTGAGGTCAGCTTTGTCCGGTGCTCAAATTGGATAGCAAAAACCAAAAATCGACTTAGCGTCTTTAAAATCAATGAAATAAAAAAGAAATGGCGCGCCTGGAGAGATTCGAACTCCCGACCAAGTGGTTCGAAGCCACCTACTCTATCCAGCTGAGCTACAGACGCGCAATGTTGGACTACTGATTCTATCCATCTAAATAAAAGATGCCAGTTATTTTTGAAAATGTCTGTTCGAATGCTTATTTTTTCTACAAGCCATTACCAATTACAATCAATAAGTCGTTTGCTAAAGTTGAAATGCGCTGCTCTGGCGGTAAATTCAGCTGTACAGGGTGTTCAGCTGAATTGCCGTTAAACACGCCTAAAAATATCTCACCATGCGCTTCAACTAACTGAGCAACATCTATCGACTTTAACATTTCTTTGTCGCTGTAGTCTTTTAGTGAACGCAAATAAATTTGAATGCCATCGGCTTTGGTTAATGTATCAAACAATATTTGATTTTCGGGCATCAGGGCAATTTGTGATAATAAATGGCTCATTAACAACGGCGTTATAAAAGTATCTGTGCTGGCTTGATCTAAAAAGTTTTCATTTGCCGGATCGCTTAATTCAATCAAGACATGTGGCTTTTTACTATAGTTATCTAAAATTTCATCCAGCACCATAGCACCCACTAATACCCGGGCATCTGCTTCATCGGCAGAATCTAACCTGTCGCTATAAACCAGTAAGATAATGTCTTGCTCTTCTGGCTTAAATTGCCTGATTTCAGCTTCCATCATATAGTCTGCTTCTTGCAAACTAATATTGATACGGTTGCTAAAACGACCCAGTTTGGCAATTTCCTGTTGACGGATCTGCGCCGAAAATGTAGAAACTAGGGTGACGTCAAAAGATTCATTTTGATAGTCATCCAGCTCGTGAATAATATTTGGTACGCGCCTGTTCCAGCCCAATAGCAGTAGCTTTTTACGGCCGTTATTATGCTGGGTTGCAACGGTTTTCCCTTTTTCACTTTTCGCATATGCCAACTGCCTGACAGGTGATTGACGGCTTTGCAATTGATTGTAATTTGAGGCGATGAACACCAAAATATCATCGGCAACAATTTTATGTTTGGCATGCTCACCTAGCGCTAAATAAAACTGTTGGTTTTGAGGGTCAATATAACCGACTAAAATA
The DNA here is from genome assembly GCF_007289895.1 of Catenovulum sediminis. Taxonomy (GTDB): domain Bacteria; phylum Pseudomonadota; class Gammaproteobacteria; order Enterobacterales; family Alteromonadaceae; genus Catenovulum; species Catenovulum sediminis. The sequence continues at coordinate 1,180,175 of NZ_CP041660.1, forward strand.
GCGCTTGAATGAAATAGTTTAGCTTCAGCAACCGTTTTGCCCTGATGTTCATCTGCTTCTTTTAAGAAAAATCGCCCTTTACTGCTGGCGTTTAAAAGGTGGGTATAAACTTTTAATAAATTCGGCGCGACTGCACATTGCGCCATTAAACGGCTAATGGTTTCATCCGTCACAACCACATTGGCCTGCCCTTGATAAGATTTTTTTGCCAGCTTTGTGTGTCTAACGTCATCAAGCTCAACGACTAACCTCGGAAAATGGCCGGTATTTTGCGCCAATACATTTATCGTTAATAACGACTTAATGGTTTCAACGTCAGTTGTGACTAAAGAATCTGTACGTTGATATTGGTTGGTTAAAATTACTGAAGATGCGTCTAAACATGCCACTCTGTGAAGCGCTTCAGATTGCAAAGCTTTACCCGAGCGTAAAATAACCTGCCTTGCCAATTTATGCGGTAATGCAATTTCAGCAAGTAACTGCTGATGGACAATTGCATTCACTTCTTCGGCTAACAATATAATGGTCGGCATTTTGCCGTTATAGTGTTTTTTATGCACATTTAGATTTGCTTCAACGCCCAGTAATTCCCGAATAATCGGAACAGTTCGGCTGCTCATGCCCAGCAAAACAATATGGTCTTTGACAGAAACAGGGGTTAATCCTTGCTCTAATTTTTCCATAAAAGCGATTAACCAGCGGGTCATAATGGCAACCAAGGTACCCATAAATAAAACATAACCACATATGGTTAAAATGGTCGAAACGATACGCCGCCATGCACCTTCGTCATCCCCTAAATAACCGGGATCAGTCAGGCGCAAAAAGGCCCACCAAATATCATCCGCTAAAGATTGTTCTTGCGTGCTAATCGGCGTTAATAACATGCCACCGATCAAAGAGACTAAAGCAATGCAAGCCACGATAACAAACAACTGATAGCCTGCACCTTTCACTAACTGTCTTTCTACAAAATATTTGATTCTGTCTATCGGTTGCAAGTAGGTAAATTTGAGCGACATAAGGTGCTTATAAATAAAAGATTCGTTAATGCTTTCAAATTAAACACAAAGCCAATGCTTTGTACAATGAGAATTAGAATAGAATTAAAAAAACCGTTGCAAAGTTTATCACTCAGCAACGGTTTATAAGCTTTACGCAAGTTAGCAGTAACCGAGTTAATTAACTCAGGTCAGTTTAGCTACCTTTTTGACGTTTCATTGCATCGAAAAATTCATCGTTCGTTTTAGTCATGCCTAACTTATCGATTAAAAATTCCATCGCATCAATTTCTGACATGTCATGAACAATTTTACGCAATATCCACATTTTCTGTAATTCGTCTGTCGTTGTCAGCAACTCTTCACGACGTGTACCAGAACGATTAATATCAATTGCTGGGAAGACGCGTTTTTCAGCTATCTTACGGTTTAAGTGAATTTCAGAGTTACCTGTACCTTTAAACTCTTCATAGATAACTTCATCCATTTTTGAGCCGGTATCAATCAAGGCAGTTGCGATAATGGTTAAACTACCACCTTCTTCAACATTTCGTGCAGCACCAAAAAAACGCTTAGGTTTATGTAATGCATTTGCATCCACACCACCGGTTAATACTTTGCCCGATGAAGGAATGACAGTATTGTAAGCGCGCGCTAAACGAGTGATTGAATCTAATAATATCACCACGTCTTTTTTATGCTCGACCAAACGTTTCGCTTTTTCAATCACCATTTCAGCAACCTGAACGTGACGACTGGCAGGCTCATCAAAGGTTGAAGCAACTACTTCACCTTTAACCAAACGTTGCATTTCGGTTACCTCTTCCGGACGTTCATCAATCAGCAATACCATTAACACGCAGTCTGGGTGGTTCCACGAAATAGATTGTGCAATATTTTGCAGCAACATGGTTTTACCGGCTTTAGGTGGTGCAACAACTAACGCGCGCTGACCTTTACCAATAGGGGATGCTAAATCCAGCACACGCGCGGTAATATCTTCGGTGCTACCATTCCCCCGTTCCATGCGCAATCTTTCATTGGCATGCAAAGGCGTTAAGTTTTCAAATAATATTTTATTACGCGAGTTTTCAGGTTTATCAAAGTTAACTTCGTTAATCTTTAATAATGCAAAATAACGTTCACCTTCTTTTGGTGGACGAATTTTACCCGCAAGGGAATCACCCGTTCTTAAATTAAAACGTCTGATTTGTGAAGGTGATACATAGATATCATCAGGACCAGCTAAGAAAGATGAATCTGCTGAGCGCAGGAATCCAAAGCCGTCTTGCAATATTTCTAGTACACCATCACCAAAAATGTCTTCACCACTTTTAGCGTGCTTTTTCAAGATTGCAAAAATGATATCTTGTTTGCGTAAACGAGCCATATTGTCGAGTCCCATTGACTCTGCAAGTTTGACAAGTTCGTTAATCGGTTTGTTTTTGAGTTCCGTTAAATTCATATTGGTGGGTTCTTATCTCAGAGACTGGCTGAAACAGTTCATGCTTGATTTGATTAAATTGGGAAAAAATAAAGGGTGTTGGCTTGAATTAAGCAACAACTCAGACAAAGTTAGCACTTAATTAAGGATAGATCCAGAAAAAAGAAGCTCTTTTCAGAGCTTCTTTATAATTAAATCTTATGAATTATAGATTTTCATCTAACCATTGTTTAAGTTGAGTTTTAGAAAGCGCACCCACTTTAGTAGCCGCAACGCTACCCGATTTAAATAACAATAGTGTCGGGATACCACGAACACCATATTTAGCAGGTGAAGCGTTATTTTGGTCAATATTTAATTTACCAACAGTGACTTTGCCTTCATACTCAGTTGCAACTTCATCTAAAATAGGTGCAATCATTTTGCACGGACCACACCATTCGGCCCAGAAATCGACTAGTACTGGTTTTTCAGCATTGATTACATCAGACTCAAAACTTGTGTCAGATAAAGTTAAAATGGCATCAGAGCTCATTAATTTCTCCAAATATTACGGCCTAAGCCGATGAGAATAAAACAGACTGTTTTTTTAATCCATTCAGATTCTTTTTGCAAGCTTAAACTGCTATGCTTGATCATACTATGACAATACAAACACATTTATCAGAAGTTGAATTTGCATCATTACCCATGCATGCAAAGGTTCAACAAGCCCTGAAAGAGGCGAATTACAAACACTGTACACCGATACAGGCACAGAGTCTTCCAATCGCGTTAAAAGGTGGCGATGTTGCCGGCCAAGCGCAAACCGGAACGGGTAAAACCATGGCTTTTTTGGTCGCTGTTTTCAATCAGCTACTAAGCCGGGAAGCCCCGCAGGATAGACCTGCCAGCCATATTCGGGCAATTATTTTAGCACCCACTCGAGAGTTGGTTGTACAGATTCATAAAGACGCAGCTTTACTTGCTAAACATACAGGTTTAAAGCTTGCACTTATCTATGGCGGAGACGGTTACCAAGACCAAAATGAACAACTTGCGGCCGGTGCAGATATCGTAATTGGCACCACCGGACGTATTATAGATTATTATAAGCAAGGTCTTATTAATCTAAGTCAAATTGAATCTGTCGTGCTTGATGAAGCCGATCGCATGTTTGATTTAGGTTTTATTAAAGACATTCGTTTTTTGTTTAGACGCATGCCACCAGCCAGTGAAAGATTAAGTATGCTGTATTCAGCAACCTTATCTATGCGTGTACAAGAATTAGCCTATGAACACATGTCGAGTCCAACGCATGTGCATATAGCCCCTGAACAGATGACCAATACGCGGATTACAGAAGAGCTGTTTTATCCGGCAAATGAAGACAAAATGCTGCTCTTATTAACCCTAATGGAAGAAGAGTGGCCAGACAAAGCAATTGTATTTAGCAATACAAAACATGGCTGTGAAGCCGTTTATCAGTGGTTAAAAGCTGATAAACATAGAGTTGGATTATTAACAGGCGATGTACCTCAGAAAAAACGCCTGAGCATTTTACAAAAATTTACCGATGGTCAGTTGGATATATTAGTCGCGACGGATGTTGCCGCCCGTGGTCTGCATATTCCATTGGTCACGCATGTATTTAATTATGATTTACCGGACGATTGTGAAGATTACGTGCATCGTATCGGACGCACGGGTCGTGCAGGCGAATCGGGGCATGCAATTAGTTTCGCTTGTGAAAAATACGTCTATAATTTACCTGCTATCGAAGAATATATCGGCCATAGCATAGCGGTCACTAAATATGACTCAACGCAATTATTAGACGATGTAAAACCACCCAGACCACAAGCTAAAAGACGCATGCAGCATGGTCGAACGGAAAATAACAGAAACTATAACAAAGGTCGTCGTAACTAGGAGTATACGCCTGAATGGCAGAGCAGAACTATCCGATTTATGCAGCTATTGATCTAGGCTCAAACAGTTTCCATATGCTCATTGTGCGCTCCGTTGAAGGCAGCGTACAAACGATAGGCAAAATAAAACGTAAAGTCAGGTTAGCGTCTGGTTTACAGGAAAATGGAGCATTAGAAGAAGCCGCGATTGCAAGAGGATTAGACTGTTTATCGCTATTTGCAGAAAGGCTACAAGATATTCCGGCAAAAAACGTACGCATTGTCGGTACCGCGGCACTGCGTTTAGCCACCAATTCAGCTGACTTTCTAGAACGCGCCGAATCAATCTTAAATCATCGGGTTGATATTATCAGTGGCGAAGAAGAAGCTCGGCTGATTTATATTGGTGTTGCACATACCTCAGGCACTTCAAAAACAAAACTCGTTATCGACATTGGTGGTGCCAGCACTGAAATGGTCGCTGGTGAGCGCTTCACCCCCAAAGTGGTTAATAGCTTAAATATGGGCTGTGTAACCTACCGCAAAAAATTTTTCAAAGACGATATTATCAACCTGCGCAATTTTGAAATGTCGATCAACGCTGCTCAAGTTGAAATGTCGGGCAAGATGCAGCCTTACATGGCGTTTGGCTGGCAAGCCTGTTTAGGCGCTTCAGGTACGCCGCAAGCAATTCAGGAAATTTTAATAGCGCAAGGCGACAGCGAAATGATTACGCTGGATAAGCTATTAAAATTAAAAGAAACAGCCATTGCATGTGGGCATATAGATAATCTCAATATTGTGGGTTTAGCAGAAGAAAGACGCCCTGTTTTTGTCAGTGGCTTAGCCATTTTGATTGCCATTTTTCAAGCCCTGCACATCAGTTATATGGTGGTCGCAGGGGGGGCACTCAGAGAAGGCATTATTTATGGCATGATTCCGTGCCTGCAACAAAAAGATATTCGCCAACGTACACTCAGCAGTTTTATTGAAAGGTACCGACTGGATAAAGAACATGCTTATCGGGTGCGTGACACCGCGCTCAAACTATTTGACCAATTGCATGTTCATTGGGCGTTAGAACAACACGACAGCAGAGCCGTTTTAGAAGCAGCAGCCGTTTTACATGAAGTTGGATTAACGGTTGATTTTAAGTTTGCCGCCAAACACGCGGCTTATATATTAAGTAACACAGCGATACCAGGTTTTAGCTTAGCGCAAAGAAAATTACTGATAGCCATAGTACACAACTATCGTGAAGATATTGATATAACACAAGTAAAAGCGCAAACCATGACCAGTCCAATTTTAGCTGGGCAGTTAACACGGATATTGCGTTTATCCGTTATTTTAACCATGCGCCGTAAAGATGAAGTGTTACCCACAGTTAAATTAAGCAGTACCGGACTGGATGACTTGAATCTGATTTTTGAAGCAAACTGGTTAAAAAGCCATCCGTTAATGGAAAGTGAACTCACTCAAGAACAAGAATACCAGCGCAAAGCCGGTTGGAAATTCACATTTAGTTAATGCGTTCTCGAACTAATCATATTTTTGATGTAGTGCGAGAAAATCTTGCTGGTAGTCAGTTAATTTAGCAACAAAAAATTTATGCTGTTTAGTAGTCAACAAGTCCAACATTTCAACAAAATGTTCGCTGTACTTTTGCCGGTTAACATCAAGCGCTTGCTGCAGAGCATCTCCTCGCCACAAATAAGGTGTTGCCAAAACTTTTTGCAAGCCTTCCCGCTGGATATTTTTCTCTTTAACAAACAATGCATTCTCAAACGCATTGATCCAGTTGTCCCGATAATCCAGCCACATTAAAAAAGTGTTTTCGTATTCACTACCCTGCATTTTTAAAACTTTAAGCTGTTTTTTATTGAGCGTACCGAACCAATTTTCATTTTGCTCGACTCTACGCTCCCATGCTTGTTCATATCTTTCAGTACCATCCATTGCTAGCCATTCTTCGCGTCTTTCGGTGTTTTTCTCGCGTAAGTTATCAATCAGCTCTCGCTTTTGACGGTCACTTAACATCAATAACATTTCGCTCAGTTCAGGCGTTATTTTAAACAACAAATTGCGCCAGTGCGTTTCTACCTGATCAATATGTTGTTTAAATACATCGGGTTTTATGCCCATTTCTATTTGCGCCAGCAAAGCGTCGACCTGAGTTTTATACAGTGGTAACTGCTCTGTACGATGCCATTGGTGCCAGCTATCAAATTTCTCCTCAAATATTTCGCTCTGCTCGTGCGTTAAATCAACATAATCATCGAGATACCAACTAGCGACCCAATCTGCATTGTTGTATAAAAATGTTAAACTACACCCCGTCACTAGGGGGAGACAAAAAAGCAAAACAACCCATTTTTTCTTCATGCAAATGCCCTTTTTAACGATTAAGCTGAGTTAGCACGTCTTTAAACGCGCCATTTAACCTTTGGGTTTAAAGAAAAACATTTAAGTTTTGTGTAAGCTATCGACCCAAAGACCTTCTCAATAGTTCAATGACCGGCAGCATAAGGAAATTTGGCATCGATTTGTCGGCCTAAAGGCCCGACCTACACGACTTACTTGAAACTTGTAGCTTGCTGCTTTTTGTCGGCCTAAAGGCTCGACCTACACTATTTGCTTGTAACTTGTAACTTGTAACTTAAAACTCGTAGCTCGTAGCTCGTAGCTCGAAGCTAAAACACATAACCACTTGGGTCACTGCCCTATTTGGGCTAAGATAAGCAATCATCAAAAGCAAACAAAAAAGCTAATTCTTTATGAGCAAACACCTAAGAATCGCCACTCGCGACAGCTTACTGGCCTTATGGCAAGCTGAATACGTACAACAAAAACTACAACAAGCCCATCCAGATCTAAAAGTAACCTTAGTCAAAATCAAAACAAAAGGCGATAAAATTTTAGATACACCGTTGGCAAAAATTGGTGGAAAAGGGCTTTTCGTAAAAGAATTAGAAGTCGCAATGCTATCAGGTGACGCAGACATTGCCGTTCATTCAATGAAAGATGTACCTATGGAGTTTCCCGAAGGTTTAGCGTTATCCGTCATTTGCGAACGAGAAGATCCAACCGATGCATTTGTATCAAATCATCATGCAACCATTGATGACCTGCCCAAAGGCGCTGTGGTTGGTACCTCTAGTTTACGCCGCCAGTGCCAACTACTAAAACACCGGCCCGATCTGCAGGTAAAATGGTTGCGCGGTAATGTACAAACCCGCTTAAGAAAGCTTGATGAAGGGCAATACGACGCGATTGTTTTAGCATCAGCGGGTCTCATTCGCCTTAAACTGGAAGATAGAATTCGCTATCGCATACCAACAGAAGTTATGTTACCAGCCGTTGGGCAGGGCGCAGTTGGTATTGAATGTCGTGCCGGTGATCAAGCAACACATAACATTTTATCTGTCCTAAAAGATCAAGATACGACAATAAGGTTGACCGCAGAGCGTGCTTTTAACACCAAGCTCAATGGTGGTTGTCAGGTGCCTATCGCGGGTTTTGCTGAATTTAAAGGCAATGAACTTTTCTTTCGAGGGCTAGTAGCATCGGTCGATGGTAAAAAGGTTTTTTATACTGAAAAATCTGGGATGATTGAAGAGGCTCAGCAGATAGGCGAAGCCGCTGCACAAGAATTATTAGCAGCCGGCGCTAAAACAGTGTTAGATGAGGTTTATGGCCAACAATAAAACGACTGTTTTTCACAGCCGTGTCGCAGACAGTGCACAAGAGCTAAATCACCTGCTACGGGCAGAACATTTTTTACCTCTGCACTGTCCCATTTTCGAACTACAAAAAGGTAGTGACCTCAATTTAATTGACAACGATAGATTCAATAGCATTCTGCTGGGTTCATCCTCCCCCCTTGATACGATTCTAATTTTTACCAGCCAATATGCGGTTGAATTTTTACAGCATGCAATACAGCACAAAAAACTATTAAACCCGTTACTTGAAATGCAATGTGTCGCAGTAGGCCAAACGACCGCAAAAAAACTAGTCCAAGCCGGGTTTAAAAACGTATTAACGCCAACAGCCCCGACATCCGAAGGTATTTTACAACTGCCGGTAATCCAAACATCTAAACAAGCTATATTATTTAAAGGCGAACAAGGAAGAGATAAGTTAGCTAACGCATTTAGGCTGGCTAATAAGCCATTAACTACCTACAATGTTTATAAAAGACAATGGGTTGATTTGAGTGAAACTCAGTTACAACAAATCAACAGATGCGATGTATTTATTTTTACCAGTGGCGAGATTGCACAGCATCTGTATCGTCTGGTTGTCGATAAAATTAGCCCGGATTTTGTACATAAACTTGTTTTAGTCCCTTCAGAGCGGGTCGCGAAACAGTTAACAGAATATGGATTTGATCAGGTTATCAATATAGGAAGCGCAAGTAATCACAATATTATTGCGCACTTACGTAAATTTAAGGGTAGCGTCTTAACATGACAGATAAAACGGATAATACAGGCAAACAAACTCCCGAATCCAGTGTCGAACGAGCGGAACAAGCGCAAGCTCAGGATAAATCTGCCGCAACAGAAAAAAAAGCAGAAGATGCTCAAAACACGGAAAAAGCAGGACAAACCGATAAAACCGAGCGCACTACCGATAAAGAGGGTGCGACAGAAAAAGTCGTTGTCGAAAAAAATGCAAAAACACCTTCGCAAACGACTCGTTCAGAAACTGTGGTGGTAAAAGAAAAAGGCAGTAAATTTAGCCCACTCGCGTTTATCGCATTTTTATTCGCACTCGCGGCACTCGGTGCATGCGGATGGTTATATTGGCAGCTGGAAATGCAAAAAAACACGTTTGCTAAGCAGCAGCAAAGTTTTACAACGCAAAAATCACAACTAAAGTCACAACTTAAACAACAGAGCAACGAACTTAAACAGCAACAACAAGCTGAACAACAAAATTTTAGCCAACAACTCAACACGCAACTGAACAATCAGTTAAGCCAATTCGCCAATGAGGTTGAGCAAAAGCTGCAAACTCAACAACAAAAAATGGATAAATCCATTGAGTTGATTAATCAAAGTGGTGAAAAAGCGCGCCAGCAAATGTTACTAACCGACATCAAAAATTTGATTAATATCGCTTCTCACAAACTATTTTTACAACAAGATAAACAAGCTGCACTGACCGCATTAAAAATGGTGCAAAACCGACTTGCAGCCCTTTCTGATAGCAAATTTTTAGCCATAAAACAAAGCATCGCCGAAGATATCGGCACCCTAAACGCGCTACCTTCAGTGAATAATCAAGAGATATATTATCAGCTAAGCGAATTAATGGGATCACTCAAAAAATTACCTCTGAATCAGGCAGTCATGCCAACAAAAACCAACAGTGCTGAGCAAACAAAGCCCAGCAGTGAAATAAGTTGGGATAACTTAAAACTCGTTTGGCAAGACTTTTTATCGCTATTTAGAGTACAAAAGAGAGATACAGAAATAGAGCCTTTATTAACCCCAGCTCAGGTGCAAAATATTGAACTTAATTTGCTCAGTAAATTAAATCAAGCACAATGGGCTGCATTAAATGCACAATCTGCGGTCTATCAAACCGCTTTAAAGCAAACAGCACAATGGGTCAGCCAATATTATGATCCAACCAGCCCTAAAGTCACTCTGGTGATTGACAGGTTAATCCTTTTAGCTAACAAGCAGTTGGTCGCTGATTATAGCCAGGTAACCTTAAATACCCCGACGTTAATGGATAACACGCTATGATACGAATACTTGTTCTATTTATATTAGCCTGTGCTTTATTAGCCGGCGGAGCTGTGCTAGTAGAAGAAAAAGGGTATGTCTTAATCCATGTTGCCGGATGGTCATGGGAAGCCAGTTTTATTGGTTTTTTATTTATTATTCTGGTCGCGTATCTGGTATTTAAACTCATTGAAAAAGTTCTAATTTCATTATTCAGTGTACGCCGTAGTTTTTCCAACTGGCGTAAAAACCGCAAGCAAAGTACCAGCTTGCACGCATTACAACAATCTATTGAAGCTTTGCTGTCTGGACAGTGGCAAAAAGCAGAACAACTCAGCTTAAAACACGCTAAATACAGCCCGATTGCCAGCAGCCATTATTTAATTGCAGCTGAAGCCGCTAAAAACTGTGGTCAGCATGAAGAAAGCAGTTTGTACCTGCTGCGCGCGCAGGAAAATGGTGATGAAAGCCATAAACAACTGGCTATGGCGCAAAGCTTACAGCAAGAAGGTAAAACCGACAAAGCGATTGAGTTAACGGAAAAATTGTACAGAGAGAACAAAAAAAACACACAAACTTTATTATTATTAGCACGCCTGTACGAAACATCGGAAGACTTTGAAAAATTAAGAGAACTGTTACCGGACGTAAAACGCTATGCCGAGATTACAGATAGTGAATTGCAGTTACTGGCATTAAAAGCATGGCAACCAATATTTACACAAGCAGCGCTTGATAACAGTGAAAGAACAATAGAGCAAGCTTACAAACAACTGACCAAGCTAGTCGGCACGAGTGGCAACGCTCGGCAAAATTACTTTAGCGCATTACTCGCAGCCGGTTGTCATAGCACAGTGGAAAAAAAGCTGATCAAACTCTTTGATGAAGACACCCACAAAAATCAAACAACCATCAATATATTAAAAACCTTAGAATTGAATCAGCCTCTTAAGCTCATCGCTTGGTTAGAAAAAAAACTGAAAAGTAACCCACAAGATGACTGGCTGAAAATTGCGTTGGCAATAACCGCTGCTAAAAACCGTGATTGGCAGCTTGCACAACAAGCAATGGAAAGTGCCATCCGTCAATTACCCAGTGCAGAAAATTACGCAATATTAGGAGATATTTACCAAGAAAACCAGCAATCAGAAAAAGCCAAACAATGTTATAGAAAAGGTTTAAGTTTATTATTGGATGCAGCTTAAACCTTGCGTTTACCTATATATTATTGTGAATTTTGATAACTGATTATCAGTCAGCAATAAAAGTTATACAAATAACAGATACCCTTAGCTATTTTGTACTACTGAGTTATGAGTTCAATTGAATTCTGTACAACAAAAGCGCATTATTAAAATGTTCAATTTATCGATTAAGAAAAGTATTCTTGATGAGCACAGCAAGAGGTTAGCATTGAAAAAAAATATTCTATCCACCAATAACTCCACGATTCAGTACGGTGTCAGAGAAGAGCTGGCCAGTGCATTATTGTCGTTCGTAGAGTTGCAGGGTGGATTTTATGTTTTATATGATACCAATGGTGTCGCAATTCTGAGCAGTGCTAACCTTCCGCCGGAACTGAGTTCGGTTGTCAATAAAATGCTTAACCTAAACACTCAGAAAAAGACGATCAACCCTGTATTACGCCGCCATAAATCAACGAGCAGTCAAGGATTTAATATCTCGGTAGATGAAGTCTACTATCAGGACGAAATGTATTTGTTGTTAATTGGCGCTCCTGAAAAAAGTTTAGTGGTAGAACTGTACAATGCTTTTCCAATCGGGGTCATCAAAACTGATGCGCAACTATCATTAAAATATTGCAATACGCATACATACACGCTGCTAGGATTAGGACAGGATGAGTTACAAGGCAATAATTGGTTAAACGCTTTTGACGATGTTTCTCGAGAACGAATATTTGAATTTTTATCAAATGAAAAAAACTTTGAAGAAAAGTTAAGGCTGATAACCCAAGTCATTACACCGCTCGGTAGAACAAAAGTCATTTCAGTGGCCATTGACCAACAGTATGATTTGTTGGGGCACTTAGTTAGCTACTACATCATGTTGCAGGATATCACTCAAGAATATAAAGAGAGCTCCTACCTTAAACACTTAGCGACACATGACTCTTTAACCCAGTTGCACAATCGAGTGTCCTTATTGCAAGAAATTGAAACACTATACAACACCGATAAAATTTCAAGCAGTGCGCTATTGTTTATTGATTTAGATAAATTTAAATATATAAATGATAATTTAGGCCACCATATCGGTGACGAGCTGTTGAAGATAGTGGGCAAACGATTGTTAAATACCACACGCTCTAGCGACATTGTGGCACGTATTGGCGGTGATGAATTTGTGGTTATCCTGACCAATGTGACAAATGATATTATTGCGCTTGATAGAGCACAAGCTATCGTTGAAAAACTAAACAGACCTTGTGTAATTGAAAGCCACGAGATTAATGTACACTCAAGCATCGGATTAACAATGGGGCACATCATTTTGACGCGTCATCCAAAGGAGAAAAATGCAGATAAAATCGCTGAGCTATGGTTGTCTGCATCCGATTCAGCCATGTATCAAGCCAAATCGAATAAAGTGAACGATATTACCTTGTATACAGACGAACTCTCAAATCAGTTAACCAGTCTTTTGGCAACGCAAAATGCAATTAATGATTTAGAAACAAAAAAAGCATTTACCAGTTTCTTTCAACCCATATACCAAGGTGATAAAATTTATGCTCTCGAAGCACTAACCCGTTTCGATTCAGACGCATTGAGCGATATTGAAAGCGTGTTTGAACAGATACGTGAACACAAACGGGGGCAAACAATTTTATATCGAATCATTCAACGCAACCTGTTAGGATACAGCTTGTTAATGAATGAAAATATCACTGATATACCTTGCCTCAACATCAATATCGATTTGCACCTGATGACAAATGGTAATTTTGCAAACAAATTCAGCAATATGTTGATTGACTACAACATCCCTCCCAACAAAGTTTTTATCGAAATAACTGAACGTGATACCAGCGCTCACATTGATGACAATATTTATAAAAATATCGCAGCGCTCAAAAATATTGATGTACGTATGTCGTTGGATGATTTCGGCCGGGGTTATAGCTCTATTGAACGATTAATAAAATTAGGGTTAGATCAGGTTAAAATTGATAAAGTATTTTTATCAGGGGATTTAACTCACCAACAAAAACAGTCAGCTTTAATGGCCGCGGTTAATTTGGGTAAAGCGCTTGACCTTCAGTTATTGCTAGAAGGCATTGAAAATGAACATGATCAAGCGTTGGCAGAGCAATGTGGCGTGCCATTAAGACAAGGTTATTTTTACAATAAACCGATGCCTGTCGAAAAAATAAAAAAATTATTAGGGAAATAAAAAAATAAGATGTCAAAAAATACAAAAAAACCATCACACATTGTTGGTATCGGTGCCTCAGCCGGTGGCTTAGAGGCCTTACAGGCATTATTTTTAGAGTTACCTACTGATTTAGATATTGCTTATGTGGTCATTCAGCACTTATCTTCTGACTTTAAAAGCATGATGGCGGAGCTTTTAACCAAGTATACAGAAATGCCCATTCATCAAGCTGTAGAAGGTGAAGAAATACAACCGAATACCGTAACCTTGATGCCACCTGGCAAACTAATTCGGGTAGTAGAATGCAAAATCTATTTATCTGATCTGCCTCCGGACAACCGAGTTAACCTGCCTATCAACGAATTTTTCCGTTCATTAGCGGAAGATCTACAAAATCATGCAATTGGTGTTATTTTATCCGGAACAGGCTCTGATGGCAGCCGTGGTGCACAAGCACTTAAAGAAGTGGGTGCTATGGTTATCGCTCAAGCGCCGGATGAGGCCAAATTTGATGGTATGCCGCTCAATGCAATAAATACTGGATCTGTTGATTTTATATCAAATATCGATGAAATGGCTGACCAGATTCGAAATTTTATTAACCACCCTTTACTGTCTAACCACGGCAAACATTTCAGATATCATTTATCTGAAAATGAAGATGTGCTTAATCAAATATTAGATCTAGTACATGAACAAACTGAGCTGGATTTTAAAGCGTACAAAGAATCCACTGTTGCTCGCCGAATTGAACATCGAATGAGCATCAACAATATAAAGTCATTGCCAGAATACTACGACTACCTGATTAAGAATTCAAAAGAAATAGAATTAATAAAACAAGATTTATTAATTGGTGTAACTCAATTTTTCCGGGATCAAGAAGTATGGGATTTTGTCTACAAAAAAGTCATCATCCCGATTGTATTAAGTAAAACCAGCGAAGATCCGATTCGTATCTGGTGTGCGTGCTGCTCAACTGGAGAGGAAGCCTTCACTATTGCTATGTTATTCCGAGCCGCAATGGAAGAGCTCAATGTAGAACGAGCAGTAAAAGTTTTTGCTTCAGATATTGATCAAAGTGCAGTCGGCTTTGCCGCCAATGGCGTATACCCATCCAGTATAGCAACAGAAATCCCAAGCGCACTTTTTTCACCTAACTTCAATCAGACGGCTGACGGCAATTACCAAGTTAGTAAAGAACTTCGCTCTATGGTGGTATTTGCTACCCATAACCTCATTCAAGATCCACCATTTTCAAATATGGATATGGTCAGTTGCCGTAATGCTTTAATTTACTTACAAAATCCGGCTCAACAAAAAGCAATGGCATTTTTCCACTTCGCCATTCGCTTAAACGGTTTTTTACTACTCGGCAGCGCTGAAACCACTGGCAATTTTGATAGCTACTTTGATGCGTTTGATGGCCGCTACCGGGTGTATAAAAAAACCAAAGACATCCGAATCCCGGTTAGAGCTATCGCAAACAATGGCTTAAAGAGTAAAACCTATCAACCTAAAGCGCTGCCACAGTATATTGCTCGAAACGTTAAATCGTTAGACAGTAGCAGAAAAGTTAAAATAGGTTATGATGCATTATTTGAAGAGTTTGCCCCGCCTACCCTGATATTTAACAAAAAACTAGCACTGGTTTATACTTACGGCGATACTTCCCTTTTCACGAAAAAAATTCAAGCGGGCTTGGTAACAAATGATGTTGCCGATATTCTGGAACCCGATATCGTCAGTCATGCAATTTCGGCGGCACATCAAGTGCTACGCGAAAATTGTAGTGTTTTATTACAAGATACCTTCAAACTGCCCAATGAGAAAGGCGAGCAGACCCCCTGGTCAATTAAATGCTTTTCATTTCCAGACAGAGATAACGATGATGAAAAACTGGTCGCTTTATCATTTTTGTCAAAAGAAACCTATGTTGCCCGGCGTGCAGATGCAGAATACAGCCTAGAGCAACAAGTTAAAAATAGAGTTTCAGAACTTGACTACGCACTGATTGAATGCCAAAAACTCTACCGTGAAACATTAGAAGATTTAGATACAACACGCGAAGAGTTACAATCTAGTAATGAGGAACTGATGGCTGCCAATGAAGAATTGCAGTCCACCAATGAAGAATTGCAGTCCGTCAACGAAGAACTTTACACGGTCAACAGTGAATATCAACAGAAAATACTGGAATTGACCAGTATCAATAATGACCTGGAAAACTTGTTAAAAGCAACCCGCTTGGCCGTCCTATTTTTGGATAAAGATTTGCGGATTCGCCGTTTCACGGATGCTGTAAAAGATTATTTAAATGTCATTGAGTTTGATATAGACCGAAAAATCTTTGATCTGACATTTAAGTTTGATTTTCCGGGTTTAAATGAGCTGATATCGAAAGTCAATGAAACGGGTAAACCCAATACTAAAATTTACGATATTACCTCTGACAGACATATTGAAATTTCAATATCTCCGTATCAATTAGAAACCTATAACAACGGGGTCATGGTTTCGATAAAAGAACGGGTAATGCAGAGCGATTAAAAAACCATTCAAAACAAGCCGTCGGCAAGATAAAAGCAGGCGGCTTTATTTTCTCACAATATCGCTTTAATACTCTATTTAATTGCGTAATATACATAGCCAGATATTGTTACTGCCAATATCATATTGAGTACAACCCCCTCTTTAACCATGGTTTTAATTGCAAACTTGTCAGTACCATAAACGATAGCATTAGGTGCCGTTGCAACAGGCAACATAAACGCGCAACTGGCACTCATTGCAGCAGGAATCATTAATAATTTAGGGTCGATGCCCGCAGCGACACCCGCCGCGGCCAAAACCGGCATCAATAAAGTTGTCGTGGCGGTATTACTGGTGATCTCTGTTAAAAATGTCACAAATAAACAAACAACAAGAATCATTAAGTAAGTCGGCCAGTGCGTTAAAGCGGTTAAACTTTGCCCTAATAATTGGCTTAGGCCACTGGCCTGAAAAGCTTTTGCAATACAAATACCACCGGCAAACAATAACAACATTCCCCACGGAATATCGGTTGCAGTTTGCCAGTCCAATAAATACTTACGCTGTACTTGCCCTTCAATAACCTCATTATGGCTAGGCACAATAAACATCAGTAACACCCCAAACAAAGCAATACTACTATCGCCAATTGTGCGATTACCCAACAAAGCACTCCAGCCGCCAAAGGGCTCACTGCGGAAAATCCACAACACGACAATTAACGAAAATACATACAAAACCCGTTTTTCAGATAAACGCCACTGACCAACGCAGGGTAGCTGCACCTCAACACTTTTGTTTAGCCCCCGCCCTAGCCACAAAGCCATCATTGGAATCGCCAATATAACAACCGGAATACTGGTTTTCATCCACTCTAAAAAGCCAATCTCCTGTGCAAAATGTGTTTGATAAACAGCCGCAAAAATCACATTTGGCGGGGTTCCAATTAAGGTTCCAATACCCCCGACACTGGCAGCATATGCTATCCCAAGTAACAGCACGACACCAAACCGGCGGTCATTTGCATTGCTGGCAATCGCCAGCACCATAGGCAATAACATTAAAGTCGTTGCCGTATTGCTAATCCACATGCTTAAAAATGCAGCACTGATCATCAAGCCAAAAAGAATTTTTTTAGGTTGGTTACCACCAAACAAATTGATCAAATAAAGAGCGAGACGCTGATGTACACCACTTTTTTCCATTGCTTTAGATAACATAAATGCGCCCATTAACAATAAAATAACGTGACTGCCTAAAGCAGAGGCCGCGACCTTGTGATCGAGTACCCCAAACATCGGAAATAAGATAAAGGGAATAAGAGAAGTAACTGGGATAGGCAAAGCCTCAGTGACCCACCAAACAGCAGTAAGCATGGTAATAGCCGCAGTTGCACAAATAATATAAGGTTGTTGCCAAACAAATGCACACAACAATGCGGTAACTGTGGCCATTAATGGCGCCAATAATACCATTAAAAAATTTGACTGTGTCTCCGTTTTCATACAATAAACTCTTTTCCATATATGCTTAGCTATGTACTTTACTCAGTTAACTTGATAAATAACAAGTAGCAAAGAAACATTTATTCAGAACCCTGTGCGCACGGCCCTGTGGTTTCGCACTGACCTAACATACTGACCATACTTAATAAGGATTAAAACACTATGATATATGCAATGTTTGCGATGGTTATGCTGACTTTTTTAGTTGGCATAATTACCTTTAAAACACGGGTAAACAGCGTAAAAAAAGGAGAAGTTTCAGCAAGATACTACAAACTAATGCAAGGAGATGAAATTCCGGAAGCCGTTATTAAAACCTCGAGAAATTTTACCAACCAGTTTGAAATTCCGGTTTTATTCTATGTAGCGGCCAGTTTATTTGCTGCATTACAAATTGAAAGTGATATTGCCTTGGCTTGCGCCTGGATATTTGTCGCCTGTCGTTGCGCACATGCTTTTATTCACCTAACGTATAATCATTTATTGCATCGTATTATCGCGTTTTGGGCGGCTAATTTTGCAGTATTAAGCATGTGGATAAGCCTTGTCAGTGAGATCTGAATACAAGCAGGGTATAATCCATTTTTTAATATAAACAATAAAAGAACAGCCAATGTCAATCGCAGAAAAAGTGCAACAACGCAGTAACGGCCAATGTGAATTATGTCTTGCTAAAGAAAATTTAGCGCTCTATCAGGTTACGCCCGATCAAGGTCGTGCAGAAGACAACCATGCAATGTTATGTCAAACCTGCCTGACACAGTATACAGGTGAAGAAACAACCATTAGTGCACATTGGGCCTGTTTAAACGACAGTATGTGGAGCCAAGTACCGGCTGTTCAAGTACTGGCTTGGCGTATGTTAAAAAAACTCTCAGCAGAAGCTTGGGCACAAGATTTACTGGATATGTTGTACTTAGATGAAGAAACCCAAGCTTGGGCAGAAGCAGAAATACCCCAAAATGACCTTGAGCCAACTCTAGATAATAATGGGACACGCTTAAAAGCAGGTGACACAGTAACACTGGTGAAAGACTTACCGGTAAAAGGTGCCGGATTCACGGCAAAACGCGGAACCGTCGTACGCGGCATATCGCTTTGCGAAAATCCATTACATATTGAAGGAAAAGTAAATGGTGTGCGTGTTGTGTTGATCGCAGATTACCTGAAAAAAGCTTAGAGGTTATTGACGCGCAACAAACCTTATAGCTACAAATCAGATAAAATTTACAACTCTGCTCATGCATTTTGCTGGCTATTATGTAACACTCGCAGTTTTCCCACAATTGAGCGGAACAGACGATGAAAAAAGGGATTATAATTACAGCTGGTGCAGTATGTATTGTGGCTGGCTGTGTCACTTTTGCACAAATTAAAGCAAATGAATATGCCAAAACTCAACTGGATAGTTACTTAGCTAAGTTAAAAACCCAAGGTGTTATCAGTCAAGCAAATTATCAAACTATCGACGTCAGTTTATTCGGTTCAGTGGAATTAACCAATCTAGCGTTACATTCAGCTGATCTGCCTGAATCAATCACCTTGCAAAAGGTAACTATCAGTGATTTTGACGTACAACATGATATTCCTCACAGTATGAAGGTGCGACTTGAAGGCGTTAAGCTGCCTATTAACCTGCAAGATGAAAAATTTAATCACAGCGGTGTGTTTGCAGAATATGTCAGTAACTTAGGTTACACAGACCAGTTACCTTTAACAGCTGAAGTACAATACCAGTATGATGCGCAGAATGCTCACACCTATACCAGCTCGCTTGATATTGGGTTAACTCAACTGGGCAATTATCACATCAGCGCAACCACTAAAAACATCCCACTGAATGTTTTAATGGAACTAACAGCCAACAAAACGCCAAACCAGGCACAAATTGCTTCTGTATTACAAACCGCTGCATTGCCAAACTTGGCAATATCCTTTAAAGACGAAGGCGCGGTCAGTACTTATATCAATATATCTGCCAAAGAAACCGGTATGGCACAACAAAAGGTGAAAGCACGAGTCAATGAAGTATTGGCGATGCAAGCCGATATGTTACTACCACCACAATTGGATGCGTTTAAAGTTCAGCTTTTGGCAGAAATAGAAAGCTTTATGGATGGCAACAAAACTTTAAAAGTTTCAATTAATCCTGAGCATCAGGGTGAAGTGAATAAATTGCAGCCAGAAGTTATTGCCGCTTTAATGAAGCAAGATTTTGCTAACATCATCAAGCTGTTAAAATTAGAGATCAAAGCCAGCTAAATAATCGACCAAGAGTCGTATTTTGGGTGATAGATGCCGGTTTTGCGGATATATCGCCCATATCCCTTCACCTTTAACTATATATTCATCTAATACACTAACCAGATCACCACTGGCTAGATAAGGTGCCACATAATAATCCGGCAATTGAACTAAGCCTAAACCTTTCAGTGCCGCATCCAATAAAGCGTGGCCACTGTTATATCTTATCTTACCGCTTACTTTGATGATTTTTTCTTTGCCCCCATCAGATAGCACCCAATGATCACGACTACCCAGTAAACAGGCATGTTTATCTAACATCGAGATAGTTTGTGGTTGACCATTGGCTCTAATGTAATCGGCAGATGCACAAATATAATTGATGCGGCTCGCCAGCTTACGCGCCATTAAACTAGAGTCAGCTAATTTGCCTAAACGCACCGCGAGATCATATCCTTCATCAACCAGATTGACGTTTTGATTGGTCAAATGCGCATAAACCTGAATATCCGGATATTGCAAGATAAAATCGGTGACTTTCGGTAAAATCACTTGCTCACCATAGGTTACCGGTGCGGTTAATTTAATTTTACCTTTAGGTTTACTTTGTAAATTGGTAACCGCTCGTTCAGCTTCTTCTAAACCATCTAATACATGCCGACAATGCTGGTAAAATACCTGGCCTTCTTGCGTTACATTAATTTTTCGAGTGGTACGGTATAGCAGCTTGATATTAAGCCGCTCTTCCAATGCACTGACCTGCCGGCTGACTTGAGCATTTGAAACACCTAACTTTTCAGCTGCACCAATAAAACTGCCGCAATCAACAACAGCCACAAATTCACTTACGCCATGCCACAACACATTATTACCTATATGTAATAGTTAATTTAATAACGAGATATTATCATCAAATTATAAACAAATATAATCTCCAGATAGGTGAGCATAAGCACTTTTAAAGCTTGCTCCTATATTTTTACATGCGATTAAGCGCATCTTACACAGAAAAGAGCAACAGGCTCTACACTTAAACAACGATAACAAACAGCCTATAAGTGGAGAAATTTCGATGTCAGAACAATTTATAAAGTCACGTGCAGCCGTTGCTTGGAAAGCCGGCGAACCATTGAAAATTGAAGAAATTGACGTAATGCTGCCTAAAAAAGGCGAAGTTTTAGTTAAAATAAAATCAACTGGCGTGTGTCACACCGATGCCTACACGTTATCGGGTGATGATCCGGAAGGCAATTTTCCCTGTATTTTAGGTCATGAAGGGGGCGGAATTGTTGAACAAGTCGGTGAAGGGGTGACCAGTGTTAAGGTAGGTGATCATGTCATCCCTTTGTACACTCCCGAATGTGGCGAGTGTAAATTCTGCTTATCGGGCAAAACAAACTTGTGTCAAAAAATCCGCAGCACGCAAGGTAAAGGGTTAATGCCAGATGGTACGACCCGCTTTTATAAAGATGGTCAGCCTATTTTTCACTACATGGGCACCTCAACGTTTTCTGAATACACAGTACTACCCGAAATTTCTTTGGCCAAAGTGAACCCAGAAGCGCCATTAGAAGAAGTATGTTTATTGGGCTGTGGAGTAACAACCGGTATGGGTGCAGTAAAAAACACAGCAAAAGTAGAAGAAGGTGCAACTGTCGCGGTATTTGGTTTAGGCGGTATTGGTCTGGCGGTCATTATAGGTGCAGTAAAAGCTAAGGCATCCAAAATTATTGCAGTGGATATCAATCCGGATAAGTTTGAGCTGGCTAAAAAACTAGGCGCTACCGACTGCATCAATCCGAAAGATTATGACAAAGCAATTCAAGAAGTGATTGTTGAACAAACAGACGGGGGGGTTGATTATTCTTTTGAATGTATCGGTAATGTTGAAGTAATGCGCTCAGCACTTGAGTGTTGTCACAAAGGTTGGGGCGAATCTGTCATTATTGGTGTTGCGGGTTCTGGTCAAGAAATCTCAACACGCCCGTTTCAACTGGTCACCGGCAGAGTGTGGCGCGGCAGCGCATTTGGTGGGGTAAAAGGCCGTTCTGAATTACCGGGCTATGTTGAAAGATATTTAAAAGGTGAATTTAAACTGAGCGACTTTATTACCCACAATATGCCATTACAAGAAATCAACCAGGCATTTGATCTACTACATCAGGGTAAAAGCATTCGCACCGTTATTCACTTTGAGGAATAAAAATGTTGCAGCTAATCAGTGAAAACAAATCGTTTGGAGGCTGGCATAAAAAATTTAGCCATCACTCAAATAAAACAAATTGCACTATGCAGTTTGCCATTTATTTGCCTCCACAGGCGAGTGAAAATCATAAAGTGCCCGTTTTATACTGGTTATCCGGTTTAACCTGCACTGACGAAAACTTTATGCAAAAAGCCGGTGCGCAAAAAATGGCGGCACAATTAGGCATCGCAATTGTTGCACCGGATACCAGCCCGCGTGGTGAACAGGTTGCAAATGATGATGCTTATGACTTAGGACAAGGTGCCGGTTTTTATCTCAATGCCACTCAGGCCCCGTGGAAAGAACATTATCAAATGTACGACTACATAGTGCACGAATTGCCAGCCTTAATAGAGCAAAACTTTCCGGTTAACCAAAAACGTGCAATTTCGGGCCATTCAATGGGCGGGCATGGGGCATTAACCATTGCATTAAAAAACCCGCAAAATTACGTTTCAGTATCCGCTTTTAGTCCGATTTGTAATCCAGTTAATTGTCCTTGGGGTGAAAAAGCATTTTCTGCTTATCTAGGTGAGGATAAATCAAGCTGGTTGCAATACGATAGCTGTGAATTACTGCACGGGGCAACTGCAATTTTGCCGATGCGTATTGAACAAGGCACACAAGATAACTTTTTAAGTGATCAGCTCAAACCTGAAAGTTTATTAAACATTGCTAAAAACAAACCGTTTGATGTGCAATTGAATATGCAAGAAGGTTATGACCATAGTTATTATTTTATCGCTAGCTTTATCGACGAACATTTAGTCTTTCACGCTCAATATTTAAACTAGGTAATGCATAATAACCCAATAGCCTTATGACACTAAAAATGGTGTTTGTAAGGCTATTTATCCACTTCACCGGTTTGTCATTGAAGTGTGAAAATACAGTCATCTGCACAGGTTAAATTAGCTGGGCTTGACCACTCTCAAACTCAAAAATTTATTGTCAGGGACTTAAATTCAATGAAAACTTTCAAACAAAAAATCAACTTACTCAGTGCATTTTGCTTAGTATTTGGACTGGTCGCATGCACCTTAGAAATTAACGATGATGACCCGCAGGATGAACCAGTTGCAACCAACAAAGTAATGGCGCAAGTGGGTGTCAGACCACTTTTTTTGGTCGACCAAATGCAAGATGGAACACTTAAAAACAAACTGCAGCAATGTAAATCTCAAACTTTTTACCGAACGGACTGGAGCATTGGTCACCGCGGTGCGGCCATGCAATTTCCTGAACACACTCAAGAATCTTATCAAGCGGCTATAGATTCTGGCGCCGGGATTGTTGAATGTGATGTCACTTTCACTCAAGACAAAGAATTGGTTTGTCGTCATTCACAATGTGATTTACATACCACGACCAATATACTTGCCATACCTGAGCTGGCAGCAAAATGCAGTACGCCCTTTACCCCAGCAGATCCAGAAAATGGTATTAGCGCCAGTGCACAATGTTGTACCAGTGACATCACCTTGGCGGAATTCAGAACATTATGCGGAAAAATGGATGGCGCAAACCCAAATGCATTAACTGTTGACGAGTATATGGATGGTACAGCCAACTGGCGCACTGATGCACATTCTACTTGCGGCACCTTAATGACACATAAAGAAAGTATCAGTCTGTTTAAAGAAGCCGGTGTAAAAATGACACCTGAATTAAAATCGCCCAGCGTGCAAATGCCATTTGATGGTATGACACAAGAAGAGTATGCACAAAAAATGATTGACGAATATGTTGAAGCTGGCATTCCGGCGTCAGATGTTTACCCTCAGTCATTTAACTTAGCAGACGTGCAATATTGGATTGCAAACAACAGCGAATTTGGCCAACAGGCGGTTTATCTAGATGATAGATATAATGATTCGAGTTTTGATCCAAACGACACAAGCTCACTAACACCTTCGATGCAATTGTTAAAAAACCAAGGCGTTGAAATAATTGCACCGCCATTATGGGTTTTGGTTACGTTAGACAATGACAATAACATTGTCCCGTCTGAGTACGCTAAAGCCGCCAAAAGTGCTGGTTTAAAAATCATTACCTGGACACTTGAGCGCTCGGGTTTATTAACACAAGGTGGCGGTTGGTACTATCAAAGTATTACGGATGTTACTGACAATGAAGGGGTTGCGTTTGAACTATTAGACGTACTGGCAAAAGATGTTGGGGTAATCGGCGTATTTTCTGATTGGCCGGCCACAGTAACATATTATGCAAACTGTATGGATATTTGATTTTAATCGTCAATGCCATCTCTATTAATGATGAGATGGCATTTATCATCAATATATGGCTAAGCTTATGACTCTTTGATTAAATCAGAGAAATAATATGCATATTCATTTAGCAATTCTGCTAATTTTTCATCTGTTGATAAATCTTGTGCAAAAGTTTCGGTTGTTGAAACAACCCATTGTTTCGCTTCGTCACTCAATCCAAAATCCATCGCCCAAAAAAAGTCAGTATCCGTGAAGTTATTTGAATAAGAATACTCAGATAAAGTCTCACCGTTCACTTTAATTTGGTAGCGAATAATAACATCATTATTGCTGACAACAGGCACCACACCTAAAGTGCTCGCCGATAACATAATTGATGTAAAGGCCGCCGCATCTCCACCACTGGTGCTGGGTGTTTCAACCGAAACGACCAAAGACAAAGGACACCCCGGCGCCGACTGGCTTAAATTGGCTAAAATGGCTTGTTGCTTCAACGGTTCAAAACTATCTTCATCTTTTAAATTACTGATAAAACGTATCTCAGGCAATTTAGCCGACACTTCAGATTCGCTCATTTTGTCAACAGCGTCTTCATTCGCAAACAAGTTACAACTTAAGCCTAATGACAAGATAACTGTCGAAGTCAATTTATAAATGATATTCATTTGTCACATCCTTTACTGATAACAAGCAATTTGCGCAGACGCGTTCAAAGCTTTTTCACTAGAATTCCCAACAGCAGGAGTTTCCAACTCGGTATAATTCACTTTATATTTATCGAAAAACTTCTTTAAGTATTTTGCTTCCAAAGCGAAATTAACGTTTTGCGGAATAACACCCTCTTTAGCCAACTCTTTAATATTTAGCGTGCTTGTAACGACCCCCAATAACTCCGAACCATCTGAAACAATCGCCCCGCCACTTGACCCCGGTTGAATAGGGGCACTAAATTGAAATAAGCCTAAAGAGCCACTTAATGCCTTGTGAGAAGTCACATTGCCAAAAGTCATGTTAGGTGAGCTCGCCAATAACCCCTTTAATGGATAACTAACTGTTGTTATTTTTTCACCCAGTTTTATTTCATGTCCTTTGCGAAAACTCACATAATGCTCAGTCGCTTGGGCGGTTCTTAACGTTGCAACATCTAACAAACGGCTACTATTTTCAATGTGAGCATCCGATAGTCCATTTTCACTCTTAACTTTAACGATTAAACAATCGTCTACCACATGATTTGCGGTGACAACATCACCTTCTGCATTAACAAAAAAACCCGTTCCACTGCTTGTCGGCTTTTCTTTATCTATTAATTTATTTAAATCAAGTTTGTTCATCGCGAGAAGATTTACAAATTTTTCTTTACTTGGCTGTTGTGAATTTAAAATATTGACCGCCAAGCGTTGAAAAGCTTTATAAGCCGCGTTGTAATAACCCGCTTCACTTTGATGATAGTTAATACCACTCGACTCTTTATAACTACCTGAAGCGATTTCATTACCAGCAGCATCTAACAAAGAATACTTTGTGTTAAATATCACTTTTCCACCTTCAAAATCCCAGTCTGGGTTGAGATCTAAGAATAACCTGGCTTGCTCGGTTGATTTTCTATCAAACCATTTGGCTGAGGTGAAATATTGGCCAAATGACTTATTTAACGCTTCTCGCATCGCCAAACCGGGTTTATGCCAAGAGCCTGCGACCCAATACTCCATATCTTGAAATGCTTGTGGTATATACACAGCGATCTCAGTGCTATTGGGTACTGCTACATTGGCATTAATTTTATATCGCTTCCCTTTCGTTTTCTGTGTGTTCGCACAACTGGTAATCATAAGCAGGGTGCACATAAAAACGCACAAAAGACTTATTTTCCGTTTCATGTTTTTATATTTCCTTCAAAGAATATTTTTAAAGGCAAGATAATAACGAGAAAATGAACAAAAAACGAGACATAGAGAGCGACACTAACGACAAATGCTGAGAGCATCTTAGCCTCTATGGGCTTGCTACAGCCGTCATCTATGCAATATCCACTATTATTTATTTTAGTTATTCAGATAATTTGAGAGTAGCCGGAGCAAAGCGTTTCTGTCTATTGGCTTCGCTAAAAAATTGTCAAAGCCTGTTTGTTCGTATAATAGCCTGTCTTCTTTCATTACATTGGCTGTCAAGGCTATCACGGGTACCTTAGCTTTGTACTGTTTGATTTTCTTACAAGCCTCGACCCCATCCATTTCAGGCATTTGAATGTCCATCAGCACCAAATCAAATAACTCAGCTTTAAATTTTTCGAGTGCGATCAAGCCGTTTTCTACAAGCACCAATGAAGCGCCTGTCGCGATGAGCATTTCTTCAATAATCATGCGGTTTATTTCATTATCTTCGGCAATTAAGATGCGTTTGTCATTAAAGTCGATGTGGCCAATATCTGCGAAAACATCTTTTTGTACTAAGTTCTCAGCCTTTTTCAATGGCAATGAAATGATGCATCTTGTTCCTTTTCCTTCTTCGCTGCTCACTTCAATCGTTCCATGCATCAAGCCAACCAAAAATTTAGTAATTGACATGCCTAAACCTGTACCCCCATATTTTCTGGAAGTCGATTGATCGGCCTGTTCAAATCGTTCAAACAAGCGACTTAACTGCTCTTGATTCATTCCGATGCCTGAATCTTGGATCGTAAACTGTATCCCCCTCGGTTAGCGTCTTGCGTTAAATTAACCTCAATACTCCCATCACGGGTAAATTTTATTGCGTTTGACAAGATGTTAATTAAAATTTGCTTTATCCGTACAGGATCACCAATCCAATAGTTGTGCTGCACATTATTTGAGATAGTGATTTTTAAGCCTTTTTTATGCGCCTGCATCCCCATATCTGATAACAAATATTCCATTAATTCAGACAAGCTGAACTCAGTATTAGAGATCTCTAGCTTACCCGCCTCCATTTTAGAAAAATCCAGTGTGTCATTCACAATTGTTATCAGAGATATGGCTGAGAATTTAGCTTTATCTAAAATATCTTTACCTTTTTCACTATCGACCTCATCAGACAACAATTGCAGCGTTCCATAAATACCATTCAATGGCGTGCGAATTTCATGACTCATATTCGCTAAAAATTCACTTTTTATTTTTGCACTAGAATCGGCTTTTGCTTTAGCTTCTTGCAACTCGATGATAGAACGATACAGATCATCACTCATGTTCTGCAACGTCTTGGCCAACATATCAACTTCAGTGCCTGAATCCTGCACTCTAAAATTGCGTTGCCCCCTGTCTGTATTCAGTTGGGCTTGACGGGTGAGAGAAACAACCGGATCGATAACTCTTCGTTTCATGACAAGAATTGAAATAATCACAATACTGAATAATATTGCGTCAGCAAAAAGAATAACATTTCGGCTCAGTTTTTTGCTTTTTTCAAATGCATGTCGCCTTTTCTCAAGCAGCTGCCTTTCTTCCGCTTCAAAGGCATTGATTTGGCGTCTAATTTTTTCCATCAATTGTTTGCCTTGATGGCTGTTTACCAATTGTAACGCTCGTTCACTTTGTCCTTGCTCGCTTAATTGAATGGTCAACTTTAACTCTGCAAATTTTTCTCGAATAAGTTCAGATAATTGCGCCAACCTTTGCTGTTGTCTGGGATTATCCGCAGTTTTTTGCGTTAATGTCTGTAAAGTATCAAAAACCTGTTGATAGCCCTGATAATAAGGCTCTAGGTAGGCCTCATCTGAGGTTAATAAAAATCCGCGTTGCCCAGTTTCCCCATTTTTTACACTACCTAAAAGCAATTGCGTTAGATCTAGTACTTCATATGTATGTATCAACCACTCTTCGTTTTTATTGGCGGCGTTTTGACTACTGATGACAACAAAAATATTTATCAGCACAGCACAAACAGATAGTGCCAGAAATATCAAAACGGCTTGGCTTAAACGAAACTTAATCATTGTATAAAAATATACTCCTAACTATTGGTTTTTACTCAGTGCGATTAAAGACTCGCTTTTAGTCACTAACCAGCCTTCCAACAACAATTGAACAGTATCATAACAATGACATACCGCTTAATAGAATAGTCGTCTAAATTTAATACAAAAGATTACAACTTGCCAAATACCACCCTCAACCAATTTAAGTGGCTTAAATTTTTGCCCGTTAAATTTGACGCTCTAAAATAAAAAAGAGAGCGTTTAAAATCAGGATAATAAGTTTAGCCGCTCTCTTTAATGACATGCTTTAACTACATGACTTTTGATCACATGGTGACAAATTCTTCGGCTGAAGTCGGGTGGATCGCCACCGTGTTATCAAAATCAGCTTTTGTCGCGCCCATTTTTAATGCCACCGCAAAACCTTGCAGCAATTCGTCTGAACCAAAACCAATACTATGAATACCGACAATTTTTTCTTCAGGGCCCACACAAACTAGTTTCATCTTAGTCGGCTGTCTATGCTGTGTCATCGCTTGATATAAAGCGGTAAATTGCGAGGTATAGACTTTAACAGCCCCCTCACCAAACGCTTCTTTAGCCTGAATTTCAGTTAACCCTACCGTGCCAATTGGGGGATGACTAAATACCACAGTTGCTACATTATTGTAATCTAGCTTCAAATCACTTTTGCCGTTGAACAAGCGCTCACATAAACGTCTACCAGCAGCCACGGCTACAGGCGTGAGTGCAATTCGCCCGGTATTGTCACCAACAGCGTATATGTCTTGCACATTAGTGTTTTGGTATTCATCTGTAGCGATAAAACCTTTTTCATCTAATTTAACCCCTGCCGCTTCAAGATTTATATTATCGACCGCTGGCGCCCGACCTATTGCCCAAATCACGCATTCAACCGGTGGTAAGCTTTGACCATTTTCAAACTGTACAATGAGCTCACCTGAGCTACATTTTTCAATTGCTTTAGGGGTTGAGTGTGTATGTAACTTCGGCCCTTCTTCTTTCATGACATCCACGAGTGTGTCTGACATTAAATCATCAAAATCACGCAGTGGTTTATCTTTACGCACAACAAGGTGAGTTTCAGAGCCTAATGCATGCATCACACCTGCTAACTCAACCGCGATATAACCAGCGCCAATCACAGCGACACTTTTAGGTTGCTCATACAGTTCAAAAAAGCCATCTGAGGTGATGCCTAATTCCGCGCCCGAAATATTGGGTATGCTGGGTCGACCTCCGGTGGCGATTACAATATGATCGGCGGTATATAAAGTACCATTCACTTCAACTGTATGGGCATCTTTAAATTTGGCAAAGCCATTAATTAAAGTCACGCCGTTGTTGGCAAAACCGCGATTGTATGAAGCGTGGATCCGTTCAATATAAGCTTGCCTGTTGCTGACCAGTTTTTCCCAATTTAAACCTTTTTGCTCAATATCAAACCCGTAATCCGCCGCATAT
Source organism: Catenovulum sediminis (assembly GCF_007289895.1). Classification (GTDB taxonomy): domain Bacteria; phylum Pseudomonadota; class Gammaproteobacteria; order Enterobacterales; family Alteromonadaceae; genus Catenovulum; species Catenovulum sediminis. Next base: position 1,209,828 of record NZ_CP041660.1, read on the forward strand.
TTCATCGCATCTGCAATTTGCCCCGCATACCACATGGCTTTTTTCGGTACACAGCCAACATTAACACAGGTACCACCGACATATTTAGCCTCGATAACAGCTGCTTTTTTGCCTAATTTAGCCGCGCGGTTTGCACTGGCAATACCACCACTTCCACCGCCAATAGAAATAAAGTCGAAATGTTGAGTCATAATATTTTCCATTTTTTAAATTTAATGATTAACCGTTTAAACTAATACATACTTGAAAATTGTCGGCCTAAAGGCGCGACCTACATAAATCTTGTAACTTTCCACTCGCAGCTCGAAGCTCGAAGCTCATCGCTTCAAATCGTCGGCCTAAAGGCGCGACCTACACTAAGCTTGTAACTTGTAACTTTCCACTTGCAACTTGCAACTTGCAACTTGAAACTCGTAGCTCGTAGCTCGTAGCTCGAAGCTCGAAGCTCGAAGCTCGAAGCTATAATCTTAGTAAATCCCGGCAAGATAAGATAATCTATTTATACGATAGCAATCATCGAAAAGTTTATTTCAAACAAGGAGACCTTGTATGTCCCAAGAAACTATTTTTACTAAAATTATCAATCGAGAGATCCCGGCAGATATTATTTATGAAGACGAGTTAACGTTGGCTTTTAAAGATATCAACCCTCAAGCCCCCTTGCATTGTTTAATTATTCCAAAGCAACCCATTGCGACTATCAATGATATCACTGAAGACAAGCGTGAGTTGGTGGGGCATTTGTATGTTGTCGCAGCGAAAATCGCAAAACAGCAAGGTGTTGCAGACGATGGTTATCGGGTCGTGATGAACTGCAACGAACATGGTGGGCAGTCGGTTTATCATATTCACTTACACATGCTAGCAGGCAAACCTTTAGGTTGGCCACCTTATACTGACAAAGCAAAAGTATAAAACTGAAAAGCACAAAAAACTGGGTCTGTTCATTTTTTAAAGTTTGAGTTTGTCCTTACTTTTTAAACGGTAGGCTATTTTAATCTGTTACTCACCAACAAAGGTTTGGTGGATAATGGTCGATTGAAAGCGCCTGCCAGAGCCCAGTGTGTTTTACCACATTTTCTATTAACGATATGCCGCACGCAGCAGCTATGTCACTTTAATAAACATAACTGCAGGGACAATACTAAATGACACATTTAACCTAGTGATCTGGGTGATATGCAGATTAATCAACCAACTCTATTTTGTTTCAGGAATAAACTCTTTTAAATATTGGAAGATCTGACGTGCAGCTTTTGGCGCCTTGTTTTGCGTTTGCTCTTTTTTCGCCTGACGCGCCAGTTGCCTAAGCTTACTGCGTTCCATATCAGGATGCAGCTCTAATAGCCGATTAATGGCTTCATCACCTTCGTTTATAATTCGATCTCTCAGCTTTTCCAGTTTATGAAAATGCTGATTAGCAACAAGGTGCTGGTTTTCAATTTTACTCAGCGCTAATTGAATATCTTCCACGTCACGCATGCGCAATAACTTACCAACAAAGTTGACTTGTCTGCGATAGGCACCATGCTTATTTTTTATTTTAAGTGCAACATTAACTGCCGCTTGTACATCATCATCTAATGGAATTTTAGCCAAGTTACTGGCCGATAAATTCAGTATTTTGTCTGCTAAATGCTGACTTTCTTGCGAATCTCGTTTTAATTCAGATTTGCTTACATAAATAATTTCTTCATCCGGATCGGATGGATTTTGCCATTCATCATTCATAATTGGTTCTTTAATGACCCGTCAATCTACTAAATATAATCTATCTCGCTGACTATGTTACACTAAGCTATAACCTTTGTATTGATGTGTGTGAATTATGCTGCAAGAAATGAATCAAGTTAAACAGGCTGTCGCAGATGCAGTGGCGTTAGCAAAAAAATTAGGCGCCAGTGCGTGTGAAGTCTCTATTTCAAAACAACAAGGGATTTCAGTGGGTTGCAGAATGCAAGAACTGGAAACCGTGGAATATGATTATGGTGGCGCATTAGGTATTGCTGTTTGGATGGGGAAACAAAAAGGCAGTGCTTCAACGTCCGATTTATCGCCTGAAGCACTAAAACAAACGGTCGAAGCCGCTTGTAATATTGCTAAATACACATCGGAAGATCCTTTTACCGGTATGGCCGATCCTGATTTGATGGTGAATGCAGAACAAATTCCGGATTTAGATTTATATCATCCATCTGACATCTCAACCGAAGATGCCATTGCTATGACGCTGGCTTGTGAAAAAGCGGGTTTAGAAAAAAGCGAAAAAATAAATAACAGCGATGGTGCTTCTTTTTCATCTCATCAAGGCTTTAAAGTCTATGGTAATAGCACAGGTTTAATTGCTGCTTATCCAAGTTCTCGGCATAGTTTAAGCTGTTCGCTGATTGCCAGTGATACGGATGATATGCAGCGAGATTACGCCTATACTGTGTCACGCGTCATGTCTCATCTAGAAGCGCCAGAAATTGTCGGAACACGCGCGGCTAAAGATGTATTAGCTAGACTAAACGCCCGTAAAATAAACACAGCAAAAGTACCTGTGTTGTTTAACAGTGAAATCGCCAGCAGTTTGTTTGGCCATTTTATTGGTGCTATCAGTGGGGGAAATTTATATCGTAAAGCAACCTTTTTACTGGATGCCAAAGGCACACAAGTATTTCCTGAATGGTTAAATATTCAAGAAGACCCTTTTATTTTGCAAGGGCTATCGAGCCGGGCATTTGATTCAGAGGGCGTCGCAACACAAAAACGCGATATTGTCAGCAATGGTGTGCTCAACACTTGGTTACTCAGTAGTTATGCTGCTCGGAAATTAAAACTGGCCTCAACCGGCCATGCTGGCGGCATTCATAACTGGCTTGTGGCCGCTGGCGGTGGTAATTTTGATGCCATGTTAAAAAAACTTGGAACAGGGCTGTTAGTCACCGAAATGATGGGCCAAGGGGTTAACTTAGTCACAGGGGATTACTCTCGCGGCGCAGCCGGTTTTTGGGTAGAAAACGGCATCATTCAATACCCTGTTAGTGAAATAACGATTGCCGGAAAATTGCAAGATATGTTCAAAAACATTGTCGCTATAGGTGATGACATAGACCAAAAAGGCAGTATCCAATGTGGCTCTGTGCTAGTAGAAGAAATGCAAATTGCAGGCAGTTAGCCTGCTTAATCAATTACACGCAACAAGTGTTCGTTGCCTATACTTAATGAACTATATTCGAATTTTTCGGTGGTAAATTTGCGACTTTTATTGACGGGTATAATCGCTGTTCTGTTGAGCGTGAATCATGTATTGGCTATTGAAGCTGTATATATTCCGCAACCTAGATCAAATCTTGATATCGGTCATGAATACCATACGAGTTTGTTAAAAAAAGCCTTAATCCATGGTGCTAAGGGCCGAGCGATACCCATTATCAAAACCTCTCTACATATGCCAGAAGCGCGTGCTAATTACGAAGTGACTAAGGGCGAAAAAGTAGACGTATATTGGTTTGGCACGGATGCTAAGAAAGAAAGAGACATGCGCGCTATTCGCATTCCGACGTCAAAAGGTTTAATTGGCTATCGACGGTTTATCATCCACAAAGACTCTATCGAAAAGTTTGATAACATCGCCTCGTTGCAGGCACTTAAACAACAAACGGCTTGTTTGGGTGCTCACTGGCCAGATATTCGAATATTACAGGCATCAGACTTACCTGTAGTGGTGAACACCATGTATGAAAATATTTTTAAACGTGTTCATGCCAAACGCTGTGACTATTTTCCCCGTGCTTACCACGATGGATATAACGAGGTTAGTGTACGCAAAAACCGCTACCCGAATTTAGTGCACTACGAAAAAATAGTCCTTCACTATCCGTTTGCGGTTTATTTTTTCACCCCGAAAAGCAAGGAAACTTTAGCCGCGTGGATAGAGGATGGGCTCAACGCCATGATTGAAAATGGTGAGTTTTTAAGGCATATGCAAAGTCACTTGTTAACCGCTCATATTTTTCCGCTAGAACAATCTGCTGACGTGCGCTATATCAATATCCCAAACCCTTCTCTCCCTGAAGACACGGATTGGAAAAACAAAAAGTACTGGTTTCAACCCAGTGACTTTGGTTTTGCAGAAAATAAAAAGCCTGCACTTAACTAACAGAGCAGGCTTTTTAGACCACTAAGCTTGGCTACAAATCGTTATTTCTTTTTCGCTTTGGCAAAAGCTTCAGCAAATGCATTACCCATCATTGCATTGCCGGCTGGCTGATTGCGACCACCAGTTCCTTGAGCTTTACCACGCGATGCCACACGAGCGCCGTTGCTTTGAGCACGGCTCTGATTTGCACCTTTTCCTTTTGTTGAATTTTTCGCAGCGCTCTCTGCCGCTTGAACAGGGTCATTTAAACGCATCGTCAGGCCAATTCGTTTGCGCGGCGCATCAACTTCTAAGACTTTAACTTTTACGATATCGCCCGCTTTAACCACTTTACGAGGATCATCGATAAAAGTTTCCGACATAGCAGAGATATGGACCAAGCCATCCTGATGCACACCCACATCAACAAAAGCGCCGAAGTTAGTCACGTTGGTTACAACACCTTCCAACTTCATGCCTTCTTTTAGGTCATTGATCGTTTCAACACCTTCTTTAAAATTCGCCGTTTTAAATTCAGGTCGTGGATCACGTCCCGGTTTTTCAAGCTCTTTTAAAATATCCTGTATGGTCGGCACACCAAATTTTTCATCGGTATAGTCTGCCGGGTTTAATTTGCGAAGTTTGTCAGATTTACCGATCAGGTTTTCAACCGGCTCATCATTCGCAGCTGAGATTTTTTCCACAATGGGGTAGGCTTCTGGGTGGACCGCTGAAGCATCCAGTGGGTTGTCTCCCCCACTATTTTTAAAAAGCCTGCACATTGTTCAAATGCTTTAGGGCCCAATCGCGCGACTTTTTTGAGTTGATTACGGCTACTAAAACCACCACTTTGGTTTCTAAATTCAACGACATTCTGTGCCATTGTTTTACTTAATCCGGAGACCCGAGCTAACAAAGGTACTGAAGCTGTATTTAAATCGACCCCCACTGCGTTTACACAATCTTCAATAACTGAATCTAACGATTTACTCAACGCACTTTGATTCACATCGTGTTGGTATTGGCCGACCCCTATCGATTTAGGTTCTATTTTCACCAATTCAGCTAGCGGATCCTGCAAACGTCTGGCAATAGACACGGCGCCACGCAATGAAACATCTAAATCCGGAAATTCTGCTGCGGCTGTTTCTGAGGCTGAATAAACAGATGCACCTGCTTCACTGACAACAATTTTTGTTAACTTCACATCACTTTCTTCTTTAATTAGCTCTGCGGCTAATTTATCCGTTTCTCGTGATGCCGTACCATTCCCAATGCTGATTAATTCGACCTTATGTTTGCGAATCAAATTGGCTAACGTGCGTTTGCTTTTATCCCATGCATTTTGTGGGGGATGAGGATAAATCGTTGCGGTATCTAATAATTTTCCGGTTTGGTCAACGATTGCTATTTTAACCCCCGTGCGAATTCCCGGATCTAACCCCATCGTCACTTTGGCACCAGCCGGTGCTGCCATCATTAAATCTTTAAGGTTAGAGGCAAATACTTTAATTGCGTCCGTTTCGGCCCTTTCTCTGATTTCAGCAAAGAGCTCTGTTTCCATGTGCGTCATAATTTTTACACGCCATGTCCAACTCACCACTTGTTTGATATAGGGTTCTGCCGCTTTACCTTGCCATTTAAAACCAAGGTGTTCACTTATCATTGTTTCGACGATTGAAGACTTTTGATTTTCGTCTTGGTTTGGATCCGCATTTAAAGACAAGGTTAAAAAGCCTTCATTGCGACCACGAAAGATTGCCAGTGCCCGATGCGATGGAATACTTTTTATCGCTTCACTAAATTCAAAATAGTCAGAGAATTTTGCAGCTTCTTTTTCTTTGCCGGCTATCACTTTGGCTTCGACAACTGCATTTTGCTGCAAATAATGACGAACCTTTTTCAACAAGCTGGCATCAACCGCAAAACGTTCCATCAATATATAGCGCGCACCTTCTAATGCCGACTTTTCGTCAGCAATGCCTTTTTCTACTGAGATATATTGTGCAGCAACTTCTTCGGGTTGTAATGAGAAGTCGTTGAATAACGCGTCTGCTAATGGCTCCAAACCCGCTTCAATCGCAATTTGCCCTTTGGTTCTGCGTTTTGGTTTGTAAGGCAGGTATAACTCTTCAAGATCTGTTTTGCTTTGCGCACCATTGATAGCTTGACTGAGTTCAGCCGTCAATTTTCCTTGTTCATCGATATTTTTTAAAATGACACTGCGCCGTTCAGAAAGCTCCCTTAAATAAGATAAACGGTTTTCTAAAGTACGTAGTTGAGTATCGTCCAAACCACCGGTAACTTCTTTTCGATAACGCGCAATAAAGGGCACTGTGGCACCTTCGTCTAGTAGTTTGACAGCTGCATTAACCTGCGCTGTTTGAACATTAATTTCATCTGCAATGATGTTTACAATATCTGTCATCTTTAATCCTGTTTATTGTTTTATTCGCCTGTGCAAATAACAACAATTTTGTGCATTCAATTTTTATGATTTACAGCTTTATAATAATATTCCTGCGATACAAGCCATAGCAGGTCATCCATAATAGGAGCAATTGCAGCATAGCAAATAATAAAGATGCTGCTTTATTGGCTGTGTCACCTGCCAATATCCACTGATACATGGTTTCATATAGATTACTGTCAGCGACAGGAATTTTATAGTAAAGCACTGTCAATACCCAGTGAAAGACGTAAATAAACAACGGATTTAAACCAAAAACGATAAAAGGAAAGGCAAATTTGCTGCGTCCCTTAATATCCAGTATCCAAATTAAAAAAAGCAATACACCTGTTGCCCAAGCCGATGTGAATAATACGTAGCTGCTGGTCCATAAATATTTATTAATGGGTATCCAATTTTGCAAGATAATTGCTGCAAAAAAGGTTATTGCGCAAATCAAGGTTAATTTTTTAACCGCGACTAAGGGACGGGTCGCCTGATTTAATACTCGAGTTATTTCAAAACCAAACAGGATATTGACCACTGCTGGCAGCGTAGAGAGTAACCCTTCAGGTTCGAACGCGATACCTCTTAACTGATACATATGCGCTTCCCCTAATATGGACATGTCAACAAAACGCACTAGGTTATCTTGCAAACTATAAGGGCTTTCTGAGTACCAAGCTAAACTGCTTGAATAACCCACTAAAATAAGCAGACTCACAATATAAAGATGCGAACGCCGGCAGCATAATATTAATAACCCGCCAATCAGATAAGCCAAAGATATGCGTTGCATTACGCCCATTATTCTTAAATTTTCTACACCATTGGGTGGTATCATCCAAAGTGTGTTTAACATCAAACCAATCGAAAATAGATAAAACGCACGCTTAAAAATGCGCGATACATTATTGTTATTGGCTAAAGATTCACTTTTTTTAAGCGAAAAATACATCGCTGAACCAATCACAAAAAGAAAAAATGGAAAGACCAGATCTGTCAACGTCCACCCATGCCAATGAGCGTGCAACAAAGGCGTGTATACAGCTTGCCAAGCGCCCGGCATATTGACCAACATCATAACAGCGACAGTGAGCCCACGAAGTACATCTAAAGCTTGATAACGCATCATTTTTTACCCCATTTTAAGCATTGTATTATTAATATTATTTTATGTGTGGGGGTATGTTTTTATTGTAGTTAGTTACACCAATCGGTTGGATCGAGTGGTTGTCCTTGATGTCTGATTTCAAAATATAAACCGGGTCGGCTTTGCCCACCCGATTGACCAACTAAAGCGATAGGTTCACCCGAATGAACCATGTCTCCAACGTCTTTTAGTAGCGCCTGATTATGTCCGTACAAACTCATATAACCATCACCATGCTCAACAACAATAACCAAACCATATCCTTTTAGCCAATCAGAAAATATGACTTGTCCGGCATGAACGTTATTTACAACATCACCTGAGTCTGCATCAATACGGACACCTTTCCATTTAAGCTGACCTGATTTTTGGCGACCAAATATATTCTGCACACGTCCTTTTACTGGCCACAACAATCTACCTTTAATTTCGGCCAAGCCGTTAAATTCAACTTGCTGAGGTAAATTATCAATCGCTTCAGCAAGTGCTTCTAATGCCCGCGTTAATGCATTTTCATTTTGTTTTAAATTTTCGATGCGCTGTGATTCGCTTACAATAACGGCCGCTAATTGTTTGATTTGTGCTTGCTGTTGCTTTTTAAGCGCAACGAGTTGAGCTTGTTTTTCTGCTTCAACTTTTATAAGTTCTGCTAACCTGAGTTGGTTCTTATTTAACAATTGCTCTGTTTTTTGTAACGCTTGCAGAGTTACTTTTAGGTTCTCAATCGCCTGCATTCTGGCTTTGTTAAGATATTGATAGTAACTAATGACACGCTCTAGCTTGGCGGGAGAATCCTGATTAAGCAGCAGCTTTAAATAATCATTGCGCCCGACATGATAAGCACTTTTAACTTGAGCCGACAAAATATCTAACTGTTGGTCGCGAGTACTTTCCAGTTCGCTTTTTTGTTTTTTTAGCTCATTTAATTGAGCTTTTACTCGCTGCAGCTCGTCTTCAGTTTGTTTGAGGATTCTGCTGGTTTGACCGATTTTTCTATCCGTTTTGGCAACCGACTTTTCAACCTGATTCAGTTCACTTTGTGTTTTATCTAGCACCGCCTGTCGCGCTAATATTTGCTGCTGTATTTTTTCTAGTTGTTGCTGTTTTTCTTTAGCCTCTTCATTAGCACACACCATCAATAAGCTGGACGTAAAAAAAAGCACACAGCCAGCAATAAAGCTGGCTGTCGTTTTGCGTTGATTTACTGTCCGTGTCAACATCAATTAATTTAAATTAATTTCATAATGGGTTGACCGGTCATTTCTTCAGGCTGTTCCATCCCCATTAAGTGCAACATGGTAGGTGCAACATCACTTAACACACCATTAGGTTTGGCAACTTCGGCATTGCGACCAAAATAGATAAAAGGCACGGGTTCACTGGTATGTGCCGTATGCGCTTGACCTGTTTTTGGATCTTTCATTTGCTCTGCATTGCCATGGTCTGCTGTAATCAAACATTCACCACCTACTTTTGCCAATGCGTCAGTGACACGGCCTATTGCATTGTCTACCGCTTCACACGCTTTAACGGCTGCTTCAAATACACCGGTATGACCGACCATGTCACCATTGGGATAGTTACAAATAATCACGTCAAATTCTTGGCTTTCAATTGCTTCAACCAATTTATCCGTTAATAAAACAGAATTCATTTCAGGTTGTAAATCATAGGTCGCAACTTGAGGTGAAGGGACTAACACACGTTTTTCGCCTTTAAACTCATCTTCACGGCCACCACTGTAGAAAAAGGTGACGTGTGCGTATTTTTCAGTTTCAGAAATACGTAACTGAGTTTTATTGTGTTTCTCTAACCACTCGCCCATAACATTTACCAAATCAGCAGGCGGGTATGCACAACTTGCTTTAATGTCTGCGGCATATTGAGTCAACATCACAAAATCTGCTAATTTTGGCTCTTTTTCACGCGCAAAACCGTCAAAGTCGACATCAACAAACGCTCGGGTAATTTCACGTGCACGGTCTGCACGGAAATTCATAAAGATAACGGCATCACCGTCATTAACCGTCGCGGCCTGACCTTGCTCGTCTACTATTGCTGTCGCTTTTACAAACTCATCGTTTTCGTCACGCTCATAAGCGGCCGTTAAGCCTTCAACCGCATTTTTAGCGGTGAATTCTGCCGTGCCTTGTGTTAATAAATCATAACAAGCTTTAACGCGATCCCAGCGCTTGTCACGATCTAAAGCAAAATAACGACCAATTAAAGAGGCCACTCGACCCTTGCCTGAGTCTGCCAGTTGTTTATCAAATTTTTCAAGTGTTGCTTGCGCACTGCGAGGCGGCGTATCACGACCATCTAAAAATGCGTGTACATATACTTTATCTGCACCACGTTCAACGGCCATATCTATCATCGCGGCAATGTGATCTTCATGACTGTGCACGCCACCTGGTGAGGCCAAGCCCATAATGTGAACAGCTTTGCCCTGGCTAACAGCCGAGTCCACTGCTTTGCTTAATACAGCGTTTTGATTAAAAGTTTTTTCATGAATATCTTTTGTGATGCGAGTGAAGTCTTGATAAACAATGCGCCCCGCGCCTAAATTTACGTGGCCCACTTCACTATTGCCCATTTGACCATCAGGTAAGCCTACGTCCATACCTGAACCCGAAATTAAAGTACTTGGGTACTCTTTCCACAAACGATCAAGATTGGGCGTATTGGCGGCCAATATAGCATTATTCTCTGGGTTTTCACTGTAACCCCATCCGTCCATTATAATTAACACTAATGGTTTTTTAGCTGCTGTCATATTCTTTACCTGTCGTTCTATTATGTTATTTACGATTTTACCGAGTTTTACGCGACAAACCAGTGACAAACCGATTAAAAATTCGGAAATTAGCTTATTGTGCAGATAATTAAGCTTTATTCCACTGCATCTTGAATTAGAATCGGTATATAATCAGCGCCAATTTCATTAAGTAACAAGGTTGAAAATGCAACAATACATTGAATTTCTTGCAAACCACCCATTTTTAACGGGCATCTGGTTTGTATTATTTTTTGCTGTGATCTACACCTTTGTGCAAGCAAAGTTTTCCCCTTTTAACCGCGTAAACACGCAGCAGTTAACTTTATTAGTTAACCGGGAAGACGCTGTAATTGTAGATATTCGCGCCACGCCAGATTTTAACAAGGGTCATATTGCCGGCGCTTTAAATATTACAACCGATCAAATCAAAGGCGGCGAACATCCTAAGCTTGAAAAGCACAAAGAGACCCCCATCATTATAGTTTGCACTGCAGGCATGACGGCAGGTAAAGTAGCCACTCAGCTTGCACAAGCAGGTTTCGCAAAAGTAAATATTCTCGACGGCGGCATGAACGCTTGGTTTAATGCTAATTTACCCGTCGTAAAAGGGTAATAAATTATGACTAAAGTCACTGTGTATTCAAAAAGTTGGTGTCCGTTTTGTGTTCGCGCAAAAATGTTGCTGCAAAGCAAAAACATAGACTTTGATGAAATTGATATTGGCAAACAACCTGAAAAACGCAACGAAATGATCGAGCGAAGCCAAAGAAACACAGTGCCTCAAATTTTCATTAATGAGCACCATGTTGGCGGCTGCGATGAATTGTTAGCAGCCGAAGCACAAGGCACGCTTGATCAACTGCTCAACACATAACTTAAAAAAATAGGTACTCTCATGGCAGAACAAAACCCAACTCAAAACGCTGAAAACACGGGCAACGAACAACAAAACCCACAATTTGCAATTCAGCGTATTTTTGCAAAAAATATTTCTTTTGAAACACCAAACTCGCCAGAAATTTTCACAGTTCAGTGGAAACCAGATGTGCAGATGGATATCGACACTAAAAGTAAAAAGCTTGAAGGTGACACTTATGAAGTGGTTTTATCGATTACCGTAACCGCAAAAATTGAAGACAAAACGGCGTTTTTAGTCGAGGTAGAACAAGCCGGTATTTTTGCGATTGCTAATTTACCTCCACAGCAAATGGCACACTCAATTGGTTCAATGTGTCCTGGTATTTTATTCCCGTATGCTCGAGAAGCCATTTCTAATTTGGTAAACCGTGGTACCTTCCCACCGCTTAACCTTGCACCCGTTAACTTTGACGCTTTATTTGCCAGCTATATGCAACAAGTTGCACAACAGCAAGCACAAGACCAAGAGTCAAATCAGAAGTTAGATTCTTAACAATGACCACAGATTTGTATGATGTCAGTGTTATCGGAGCGGGTTCGTACGGAACCGCTCTAGCTATATGCATTGCCAGAAACGGTCATAAGACAGCACTTTGGGGTCGGGATGAAGTACAAATGGCAGATATGGCAAATAGCCGCGAAAACAAGCGTTATTTACCTGCTATCCCGTTTCCAACAAGCTTACATCCAACAGCCGACCTAGTGGATGTGGTGAGTCGCAGTAAAAATATATTACTGGTTGTACCCAGTCATGCTTTTGCCGATATGCTGGCTCAGATAAAACCGTATTTGCTGGCAGATGCATGTATAGCTTGGGCAACTAAAGGTTTAGAACCAGAGACGGGCCGGCTTTTACAAGATGCAGCACGCGATCAACTCGGCAACGAAAGAACCTTAGCCGTTGTAAGTGGCCCTACATTTGCTAAAGAAATGGCAGCCGGCATGCCTACCGCTATTTCAGTTTCTTCAACCAGTGCAGAGTTCATTCAAACTTTGTCTGATTTAATGCATTGTGAAAAACGCTTTAGGGTTTATAAAAATAACGATTTCACCGGCGTACAACTAGGTGGTGCGGTGAAAAATGTTATTGCAATTGGTGCCGGTATGGCGGATGGCATTGGCTTTGGCGCAAATGCCAGAACTGCGCTCATTACCCGTGGCTTAACTGAATTATGCCGTTTAGGCGAAGCTTTAGGCGCTAAAGCAGAAACCTTTATGGGTATGGCGGGTTTAGGTGATTTGGTACTGACCTGCACTGATAATCAATCGCGTAATCGTCGGTTTGGTTTGGCATTAGGTCAGGGAAAATCAGTCGACCAGGCGATGACAGATATCGGTCAGGTTGTAGAAGGTTACCGTAATACCAAAGAAGTCTACATGCTTTCTCAACGCATGCAGGTAGAAATGCCTATTGTTGAACAAATTTATCAGGTTTTATATCAGCAAAAAGCCCCTAAAGAAGCCGCAATGGCTTTGTTGGGTCGTGAACAAAAATTTGAATAGCGTTCTTCGCATTGGATAGTTTGGGTCAATTCGCTTGACCTAAACTACCTTCAACCACCTGATTTCGCCCATTATTTTTCGCCTGATACAAGGCAATATCCGCTCTTTTTAATGCCGCTGAAATACCTGTCGCATCAGCTTCCACCAAACCGATACTGACTGTCACTTGTAATTGTTGATTTGCCACATTAAAGGCAAAACTTTCAAAGTGATGGCATAAAAATTCCAGACGTCCCAGCGCTTCATCCGGTGAAACTTGAGGTAACAACAAACAAAATTCTTCACCTCCGAGTCTGGCCACTATCGCATCTGGAAAATGTGACTGCATACGCTGCGTTGCTTGCACTAAAATTATATCACCGGCATCGTGCCCATAGGTATCGTTTATTGCTTTGAAATGGTCAAGATCTAACAGTGCTAAGGCGACCCCTGAAGACTGGGTACTTAAAATATTTTCTGCATGTTCAAAGAAACTACGCCGGTTTTTGACCCGAGTTAAATAATCGTGATGCGCTGCAAACTCAATTTGTTCAACCTGTTCTATATACTCCAAATTTCTAAATATTCGGGTATAAAACTCTTCCGCGTCAAAGGGTTTGTTCAAACAATCATTCGCGCCATTCTTTAAAAAACGAGCTGTTAACATCGCATCTGTTGCATTTGAAATTGCGATTACAGCGAGCTGTTCATGGCTGTATTCTTTGCGGATAGCAGTTGTAAGTTGCAGCCCAGTCATCAATGGCATTTCCTGATCGGTAACCACAAGTTTGATGTCATTATGTATATTTAACACTTCCAGCGCTTGCTGACCATTTTCAGCTTCAGCAACAATAAAGTTCTGCCGCTCTAGTAAAGTGGTTAGATATCTGCGCACAGATACAGAGTCATCTACGACCAAAATCCTGACATTCATGTTGTTACGCAGCCTCATTAAAAGCTTGGCCACATAATCGAACGAATGAATCGTTTCTTTTAAAATGAAATCAACCACTGATTTTTTTAATACCCTTAAACGGGTCTGCTCATCTAATTTTCCGGTCAGAACAAATGTAGGAATTTGTTGACTAAGCGCCAGATCAATCGCTTCACCATTAGGAGCATCAGGCAGGTGATAATCTGCACACACACAAAAATACGCTTTGAGTGAAGATAAGGTAATAAGTTCTGCATAGGAATGAACAGCTTCAGCCTCAAAGCCAAGTTTCTGCGCAATTGCCATGATCACTTTGGCGGTTGACGGATTGTCTTCAACAACCAGAACCGTATTATTGTCCACCGTCAATAACCCCCATACGATCTATGGTAATTTTATTCCGTCCGTTTTCTTTACTGCGGTATAAGGCTTCATCTGCTAGTTGAATCATTTTATCCAGATCCCAACAAGCAACAACTAAACCACCGCTGATAGTATATTGACACCTTTGCTCTGCAATCTGAACAACACGATCAGCAATTTGAATTCTAAATTGCGCGAGTGCATCTTCAATTTTACTTAACGCATCCGGTTTAATAAAAATGACAAACTCTTCTCCACCAAAACGTGCACAGATAAAATCGTTAGCGGAAAAGTGTTGCGTAAGCTGCTGCGCCAAATCAACAATCACAGCATCGCCCATATCATGCCCATAGTTATCATTCACTTTTTTGAATAAATCGATATCTATCATAGCAACGGCGTACGCTTGTTGCTTTTCAACGCACCTTAGTGCAAGCGCTTCTGTTTCTTTAAAAAAGGCATATCTGTTATATAAAGCGGTTAAAGAATCTATATCTGCCAGCCGCTTTAGACGCACCATATACTCTAAATGCTCTAAACTTTGTGCGATACGGCAATAAAACTCCTCTAAACAAAATGGTTTAATTAAAAAATCATTGGCACCATTTTGGATAAATCTAGAAGCAAGTGATTGTGTTTCAGTACTGGATAAACCAATCACACATAAACGCTCTTTTGGATATTTCTTGCGAATTTCACTGACAAAACGAATACCCGACATCACCGGCATTTCATGATCGGTAATCACCAGTGAGATATCAGGGTTTTGTTCTAAGATTTGCAAGCCTTGTGCACCGTTTTCAGCTTCTAGCACTTGATAGCGATGTCTTTCCAAAAGGTGCACAAGATAACTTCTGAATGCAGTTGCATCATCTACAATTAAAATCTTAATTTTTGGGTTAACAGCAAAACGCGTTAATAGTTTGCCTAAGTAATTAAAAGCTTCAGCACTTTCTTTTGGGATATAATCGACTACAGCTTTGTTTAAAACGCGCTCTCGCGTTTGCGCATCTAATTTTCCGGTCATAACAACCGCTGCCACACGGTGCGCTAATACCGCATCAATCGCTTCACCATCAGGCGCGTCCGGCAAGTTATAATCAACAGAAGCTAAATCGAATGTTTCATGTGTTCGCAAATACTCAACACATTGTGCCATAGTTGTTGCTATCTGTGTTTCATAGCCAGCTTCTTTTGCGACATACTGAATCAATGACGCGATTGGCTTGCTATCTTCAACAATCAGCAACCTATGTTTTCTCGCCTGCAACTTCAACCTCTCATCTGCGTATAACTTAAATAGCCTCTAATCTGGCAAACGCAACCACCAACCATTTACAACCTTCATCGTCAAAATTGACCTGAACCCGAGCATTCTTATCAGCGCCTTCGTAATTTAGTATAGTACCTTCGCCAAATTTAGGATGAAGAACACGTTGCCCTAATTGTAGTCCAGTTTCATTAAAACTCTCGTTTTGTTTTGCATAGCTAAAACGTCCACTTGAGATAGGTCGACTCACCTGGGTGTTTAAACGAATTTCATTAATATACTCAGATGGTATCTCGCGAATAAAACGGCTTGGTGCATGATATTGGTCTTTACCGTATATACGCCGAGTTTCAGCATAAGTGATGTATAACTGCTGTTTTGCTCGTGTCATACCAACGTAACATAATCGTCTTTCTTCTTCCATGCGACCTGATTCTTCGCTGGTTTGTAAACTTGGAAACATCCCTTCCTCTACGCCTGCGATAAACACAAGCGGGAATTCTAATCCTTTTGCAGTATGCAACGTCATCAATTGCACCGCATCCTGATTGCGGTCCGCCTGGTTTTCACCAGACTCAAGCGCTGCATGTGATAAAAAAGCACTTAAATCAGACAACTCAGGCTCTGTGTTTTCAAACTGACGACAAGCGGTAACTAACTCTTCCAAGTTCTCGATACGCGCTTGTGCTTTTTCGCCTTTTTCAGATTGATACATAAAATGAAGCCCTGACTGCTTTATCACTGTATCAGCCTGTCGGTATAAAGGCAGCTCATCGACTTCCTCTTCCAGTTTATTGATTAAATCAATAAAGCCAGCAACCGTTTTTGCCGCTCGGCCTGTTAACAATCTGGCTTCTATCAAAGCTTCTGCTGCATTCCATAATGTTTGATTATGTTCTCTGGCATATTGTCTAACCTGGCTTAAAGATTTTTCACCAATGCCTCGCGCTGGCGTATTAATCACTCGTTCAAATGCCGCATCATCCTGTCGATTATTAATGATGCGCAAATAAGCCAGTGAGTCTTTGATCTCTTGACGTTCAAAGAATTTTAATCCGCCATAAATACGATAAGGTATTTGCTCACTAATCAGCGCTTCTTCCAATACGCGCGATTGCGCATTACTACGGTACAAAATCGCAGAATCAGATAAAGCATTGCCTTGTTCAAACCAGTTTTTAATGCGAGCTACAATAAATCGAGCTTCATCCAATTCATTGAATGCCGAATAAATCGCAATCGGCTCACCGTCTCCCGCTTCGGTCCATAAGTTTTTCCCCAAGCGCCCTGAATTGTTGGTAATAACCGCATTGGCGGCTTTGAGTATGGTGCCGCTTGAACGATAATTTTGCTCTAAACGAATCATATGCGCATCTGGAAAATCATCTAAAAAGCGTTGGATATTCTCAACTTTCGCGCCTCGCCAACCATAAATTGACTGGTCATCATCGCCTACGATACTGATAAAATTATCGCCATCTGCCAACAACCTTAACCAAGCATACTGAATACTATTGGTATCCTGAAATTCATCAACCAGTACGTGTTTAAATCGTTCTTGATAGTGTCGTAATAGATGTGGTTGTTTTAACCAGAGCTCATGAGCTCTGAGAAGCAGCTCAGCAAAATCAACCAGCCCTGAGCGATCACAAGTTTCTTGATAGGCCTGATAAACACGCTTCCAAATTTCTTCTTGCTGATTGCCCCAAGTTTCGATGTGTTGAGGTCTCAATCCTTCGTCTTTCTTACCATTGATGTACCACATGGCTTGTTTAGGGGGCCATTTCTTTTCATCCAAATCAAGCGCGCGGATAATCCGTTTAATCAGCCTGTGCTGATCATCTGAATCAAGTATCTGGAAACCTTCTGGTAAACCAGCATCTGCATAGTGTAAACGCAGCATGCGATGCGCCAAACCATGGAAAGTTCCAATCCACATGCTCTGCACTGAAGTTTGCAACAAGTCTTCAACTCGGTGGCGCATTTCTGCAGCGGCTTTATTAGTAAAGGTCACAGCCAAAATAGAATGAGGGGAAATGTTTTCGACTTGAATTAACCAAGCGATACGCTGTACTAAAACCCGTGTTTTACCGCTACCCGCGCCCGCCAATAACAACATTGATTGTTGTGGGGCAGCAACCGCTTCCCTTTGTTTATCATTTAAACCATCAATCAAGCTGTTAACATCCATACAGAAAACCTTTCAAAAAATAAAAGATTATACTGGATAAACCAACAGTTCCCAAGTTTCTTACACAGTTTATCGAATGTTATCTTTAACGACCGTTTAGATCACCTTCAAATTCAGCGATAACCCGCACTTCTGGTGTTAGAGATCTTTGGTCAATATAACCAATAGCATCTTGATTACGCAGCACCATATTGATTACAGCCTGATCATTGTCTAACTCGGCAGGCGGTACGCCTCTACCCGTAAAGACCAGCTTCGCCCAATAAGCCTTCAACTGACTGTTTGATTTTTGTAATACCTGCTTATTAAAAATTTCCCGAGCATGGCCACTGGTTAAATTGACAGGGATCGCCTTTATCCCATTTGGGTATGATTTAGCTTTTCCTAAAAACAGTTGCCGAATATCAAATACATCTAAAATTGCGGTATTTTTAGGATGCACTATCACGACAATGTCGGCATATAGGCGACTACAAAAACAGCTCAATAATATTAAAATTGCAATCAGTTGCTTCATTGATGTTTCCCTAAAATACAATATCTAAGCCAAACGAATATCCTACAAAGGATCCCACCTGCTCTCGTTTATCATTGCCTACAAAAATATCCGCTTTAAGCGCCGCACTTGGATGAAAGTCATACCTTAAAGAAACAACATCCATATACATTTCGCGTTGATTTAAAATATCGATTGTCTGTTTGGTAATTAACTTTTCTGCATCAGACTGCATCGAGTTAGCCTGCGGGTAACCATTAGCACTTTGTAAATAAACTTCATGATGATAAGTCACGACAAAATCACCTAACCGCCGACCAACCGCTGTAAACCAACCCCTATTGAGCGAATCAAATGAATCTTTTAACTGATACTCAACATACTCTAGATTAAATATCCATTTTGCCCACTCAATATTGGCGCCCATATAAGCATACTCACCTTTATTATCATCCGCGCCTAGCTGCGCTTTTATTAATTGAACCTCTTGCTCGCTTAGAGATGATCCTGATGCGGCATTAAAGCCATCAATAAGTGGGAAGATGAGCTGAGAATCCCATTCGGTGGAAGCAAAACCTCCGCTTAAATAACCGCCGAATAATTGCCAGTTTTCTCCCGATAAAGTCGCAGAAAAATTAAAAATATCATTTAGTTCGCTGTCATAGCTTTGAGCGGTACTCACA
This sequence comes from Catenovulum sediminis, assembly GCF_007289895.1. GTDB lineage: Bacteria > Pseudomonadota > Gammaproteobacteria > Enterobacterales > Alteromonadaceae > Catenovulum > Catenovulum sediminis. The sequence continues at coordinate 1,228,669 of NZ_CP041660.1, forward strand.
TTAAAGATATCGCCCTGCCAGCTTGAATAAGATAGATGCGTATCAAGGTATAATTCTTCTATTAAAAAATTACTTTGTAATTTGATCCCATCAACGTTTGAGAAATCAAAGCCGAAATACACTGATTTGGGTAAACGAGAAAAATTATGTGTATAACCGACCAGTTCATATTCTGACTGATGGAAAATAGGATTCGCAAAACGCCCAACGTGGAGCGCATGATTATCATTTAATTGATAACTTAAATAGGCCCATTTTACTTCTGGCTCAAAGTTTTCACTTCCATGCGCAACCAATTGTACCGTTGCCGAGAGTTTATGCTGTAAATCAACACGGCCTTGTATCGCGAACAAAGACTCATCTGTAAGCGTGAAATATTCATCATTATACATGTCAGGTAATCTCGGATTCTGGTGCGCATCATCCTGCAATATTTGCCCTCCACGCACAGATGCAAATCCATTAACGCTAATTTCTGCAGCTCTCAAGATGGGCGAGGAAAATATCAAAAAAAACAATACAAATTTCCATACCTTCATTATTACGTTTCCTGCCTCTATGTTTTGGTGTTGCTTTTGCTTTGGTGTTGCTTTGGTTTTTACCTGCGTGTTTACTCTAATCCGCATTCTGCTTAACGTCTAGTAGACATTTAAAAATTATCATATCTTTTGTGCAAGCAATGCGGCTTGATAAATGGCCGCTTCTGCATCCAACTCTTTAGCTTCAAATGCTCCGCCTATCAGGTGAATATTTTCTGCGCGCCCTGTTTTTTCCTGTACCAACTGTTTAAAGTTATTTGATGTTTGCCCGGCACACAAGACGATTTGTTCGACCGCCAATACCTGCGTTTCGCCGCCTTGTTCAATATGCAAACCTTGATCGTCAATTTTTTTATAGGTTACGCCACTGATTTGTTTAACCCCCTGTTTTTTTAGCACCGACTTGTGTATCCAGCCGGTCGTTTTAGCGAGGTTTTTACCGATAACTTCAGCTTTGCGTTGTAACAAATAAATGTGTCGCTTCACCGTATTATGTTGAGGCAACATCATGCCTGCGCGATGGTGTAAATTAATATCGATTCCCCAGTTTTGGTAATACTGAGCATATGGATTTTCATCTTGCATATTAGCTTCGCAAGCATACACCGCAACATCAATACCAATACCACCGGCTCCAATAATAGCCAAGCTATTCGCTAACTTGACCTCGCCGGCCAGAAGTTGTGCATAAGTAACCGCTTTTTTGCTTTGTATCGCTTGTTCGATCCCTTTAATTGCGGGGATCCGAGCTTCAACACCGGTTGCTAAGATAATCTCATCGTACGATCTAAGGTCTATATTTTGTGCATCTGTATTGAGTTTCAATTCAACCTTTAACTGCGCCAATTGTGTTGCAAAATAGCGTAACGTTTCATTAAATTCACTTTTGCCGGGGATCTGCTTTGCGTAATTAAGTTGTCCACCTAATTGCGCTTGTTTTTCTACCAAGCAAACTTTGTGGCCGCGCTGCGCTGCATATTTAGCGAATGCCATACCGGCAACACCACCACCGACTACCAGTATTTTTTTTTGCTGCTTCGCCAGTTGAAAATTTAACTGTGTTTCACGCGCGGCTCTCGGATTAACCAAACAAGAAGCGACTTCGCCAGCAAAAACCTTGTCTAAACACGCTTGATTACAGGCAATACAGGTATTAATGCTGTTATCCTGACCATTTCTGGCTTTTTCGACCCACTCACTGTCAGCTAAAAAAGGTCTGGCCATTGATATCAAATCAGCCTTGTCTTCTAATAAAATTTGCTCAGCCGTGGCGGGCATATTAATTCTATTGCTGGTCATTACCGGAATATTAACAACCTGCTTAACAATTTTTGTGATCTGACTGAAAGCGCCTCTTGGCACCATAGCAGCAATAGTCGGAACACGAGCTTCATGCCAGCCGATGCCTGTATTTAAAATATCAACCCCAGCTTGTTCAACCCACTGAGCTAAAGAAAGCACCTCTTCTCGACTACTCCCCCCTTCAACCAAATCTAGCATCGACAAGCGATAAATAACAATAAAGTCACGACTCACAACAGAACGAATGCGACGGATAATCTCAAGTGCAAAGCGGCAGCGATTGATGTAATCGCCTCCCCAAGCATCCGTTCTTTGATTAGTGCGCAGAACAATAAACTGGTTTATTAAATATCCTTCCGACCCCATGATTTCAATACCATCATAACCTGCCTGCTGGGCCAACCTCGCACTATGAACAAAATCATCTATTTGTTTTTCGATTTCTTCTGGTGTTAGTTCACGAGGGGTATATCGGTTAATCGATGCTTGCAGTGCGCTTGGCGCCACAATATTTTGATGAAAACCATAGCGACCTGCGTGCAACAGTTGCATACAAATTTTGCCACCTACCTGATGCACTGCGCTGGTCACTAAACGATGATTGGCAACATCTTCCGGTAACCTCATTTGTGCTTGTCCAGGTGCCAACACTCCCTCTTCGTTTGGTGAGATACCGCCCGTTACAATTAAACCGACACCAGCTTGGGCTCGCTCTTTGTAGAAAACAGCGAGTTTATCAAACCCCTTCTTTTGTTCTTCCAAATTGGTATGCATCGAACCCATCACGATGCGATTTTTTAGAAATCCGTGTTTTAGTTCTAGGCTACGAAACAAATGGGGATAATGCATACCAGCTCCATGAAAAAATAAGTCATAACAAGTTATAGCACAAAGGAGATGTATTCACAGTTGACGGCAAAGTAATGTATTCTACAAAGTATTCATCTAAACCAAATAGACTTGCTCTTAACTTGGCAGATAAGGAATTCAAATGCTCTATACGCTTAAAGCGCTCAGTATCAACTTTATCAAAAAATGCAAAAAAGATGAGCTAACTGTCATCTCCGGCCATTTGGCATTTGTTACCCTCCTCAGCTTTGTTCCTTTTATTACGGTGATCTTAAGTATTGTTAGTGCATTTAGTTTTTTTTCTGAAGCTCAGGTCATGATAGAAAATTTTCTATTTAATCAGTTTGTCCCTGAAGCCAGTGCAGATGTGCAAGCTCACCTGCTTCGCTTTATTGAGAACATAGGTAATATGACCGGCTTCAGTACAGCGGCTTTGGTTATCATTGCTTTAATGCTGTTAAAAAATGTAGATAAAGAATTAAATCGCATATTTGTCACAGATAAAAAAAAGCCGCTATGGAAAGACTTATTAATTTACTTTTTGGTCATTATTTTAGGTCCAGTGTTAATAGGCATCAGTATTGCGGCTACCAGCGCATTTTTGGCGATTGACTGGGTTCAAAATGTGGCAGCTTGGTTCCCCGGCAATACCATTGGTGCGCTGTTGCCAGTGTTGTTTTCCTTTTTATATTTTCTACTTTTGTATCGTCTGGTTCCTTCCAGCCCACCTTCTAGTCAAGTCGCTATGTTAGGTTCTTTAGTCACTGCCATTTTATTTGAAGGCTGTAAATACTTATTTAGTTGGTACATCAGCGCTTTTCCAACCTATCAGGTTATTTATGGTTCATTGGCCGCAATACCAATCTTTTTTGTATGGATTTATTTTAACTGGCTGGTTGTTTTAATCGGCGCCGAATTTACCTGCGTATTAGAGCAAACATGGCAGGATAAAACGCATAAAACAGAGAATAACAACTATACTCAGTGAGAACTCTTTTTAAGGAAAATTGATATGTTGTATCCGGATATAAAGCAAAACCATACACACTGGTTACCAACAGAAGACGGACATACATTATATGTGGAGGAGTCTGGCAATCCGAAAGGCTACCCGGTCATTTATTGCCATGGGGGTCCAGGCGGTGCCAGTACGCCCATGTTTAGAAGATTGTTTGATCCTGAAGTTTATCGCATCATTATTTTTGATCAGCGCGGATGTGGTTATTCCGAACCTTTTTTATCGCTGCATAATAACCAGACGGATAAACTAATCGACGACATTGAGCTAATTAGAACAAGACTCCATCTTAAAAAATTTTTATTATCCGGCGGAAGTTGGGGTACAACACTGGCGCTTTTATACGCACAAAGCTACCCACAGCATGTCAGTGCTTTATTATTACGCGGTATTTTTTTAGGCCGACAAAAAGATTTAGCATGGCTGTACGAACCAAATGGTGCTGCGCGTTTATTTCCAGACTACTACCGCCAATTTTGCCAACATATCAACCCAGAGTTAAATAAAAAACTGTGCCATCAGCAAATCATTGAACAGTATTATGAGCTGTTGACCAGCAATAATGAAATAAGAAAACTGGCTGCCGCACGCGCTTGGTGTCTGTGGGAAAGCCAAATTGCTTACCTACATTTTACCAACGAATTGGAAGCCAAAAGCTGTGAGGCTCACCACGCATTAGCAATGGCATTGATGGAATGTCACTATTTTCGTAATCATTGTTTTATTGAAGAAAACCAGATACTTAATAATATAGAGCGTATTCAGCACATCCCCGCCACCATTATCCATGGTCGTTATGATGCGGTTTGTGATTTAAATCAAGCTTGGGAATTATCTGAAATATGGCAAAATAGCCGATTATTAATCGTACCGAATGCCGGTCACTCTTTGGGCGAGCCGTTAATTGCCGATGCTTTTTGTCAGGCTGCCCGCAGTATGGCCCGTTATCTGTTAGAGCAAGAGGATAAAACACTAAAATGATAGCCCTGTTACAACGTGTTAAACAAGCCAGCGTATCTGTACAGAGCCAGAAAATTGCCAGTATTTCACATGGCATATTAGTTTTTGTAGGCGTTGAAAAAGAGGATGACGAAACTAAAGCAAACCGTTTAGCCCAACGCGTCGCTGGTTATCGGATTTTTGAAGACCGGGAAGGGAAAACGAATTTATCGGTGAAAGAGGTTGGTGGCGAAGTGTTGGTGGTGTCTCAATTTACCTTGGCTGCTGATACCAAAAAAGGCATGCGCCCTAGCTTTTCTAATGCTGCCTCACCTGAAATTGCCAATCAATTATATTTACACTTTGCCGGAGAGATTGAAAAGCATGGTATTTCGGTGCAAACCGGCCAATTTCAGGCTGATATGGAAGTTGCTTTGATAAATGATGGGCCAATGACATTTCAGCTAAAAATTTAGGTAATTTACATTCACGGTTTAACGCAAGAAAGAAGAACAACAAATCGAAAAGTACCTTCTATTCCTGACAGCTCCGCATCCGATTTTTCTTGCCATTTTCATATAATTATCGTCTAATAACAAACAGTTGCTAATGGTTCATTGCAGAGCTTTTTTCCCCTATTATTTTATATACCAAGTATACAATACGCCAAACAGACAGACGAATGCTTGATTTGGCTCATTAATAGACAATTTAAAGAATGCTGTATAGCCTTTGTAATTAAATTTGTAATTAAACAAGGTATTATGGAACAACACTTAAACGCAGAAATAAGTAAAAGGATTTGGGTTACCCGATATTTTATGGTTATTGGTATTATTGTGCTGCATTTACCACCATACCAGCCATTGAATGAACTCGGATCATCAATTTTTGACTATATAAAAGCGTTTTTTACACATGGAGTATTTAGAGCGACGGTTCCAGTTCTTACCGTATTATCGGGTTTTTTGCTCTTTCAATTCAACCTTCATTTACAACCTTTTCGCCTGTTATCAAAAAAAATTAGAGCAGTATTAGTGCCGCTCATTCTATGGAATATTCCTTTCGTCATCGCTATCTACCTTTCGCAAAAATACAACATCTTATCGCACGAATTTTCAATTACACTTTACCCATTTGATATATTAAATTGGGTCAATGCTCTAACGGGTTTATTCTCTCAACCTGCAAATTACCCACTTAACTTCCTACGGGATTTATTTGCAGTATCATTGTTGTCTCCTATATTTTGGCTGTTCTTAAAAAGAATACCGTATTTAGGGTTAGCTGTTGTCCTAGTGGTTTATTATTTTAATCTTGAAGGCCCTTTCGTTCTTCGAAATAGTATGCTGGTGAGTTTTTATATTGGTGGTCTAGCTGCCACACAAAAGTGGCCTCTCACCTACTTAGATAAACATGCAAGGTTACTTTTTTGCATATTAATCACATTTTGTGCCGCAATGGTTATCTTTGAGATACAAAACAGGGAACTATTTAGATTGTTATCGCCATTTTTAGTTTGGCCATTATATCACTCATGGTAGAAACTAAATTCTTTGAGTTTTTATATAAAAACTCAAAGAATAGCTTCTTAACGTTTCTGATTCATAGTCCGATCATATTGATTTTATGGCTTATGTATAAAACTTTACCTGCAAATATTCCATATTACATATACTGGATGTTAGCGCCTCCGATTACAGTATACCTGTCTATTATTTTAGCAAAGTATTTTAATAAACTGCTCCCTCGCTTTGCTTCAATAGCCTTGGGTGGTCGTTAAGACAGTATGACTAAATTCCGGCCATTATTTTTAGCTTGGTATAAAGCTTGATCAATTTTGTTTAGCCACTGCATTTTATTTTCACTGTGATTCAGCTCTCCCACACCAAAACTAGCAGTAAGTCGTTCGCCTTTAATAAACTCAGCTTGCATAAAAGCGAGACGAATTTTCTCCGCTAGCTTTTGAGCGGCTTGCAAGTTACAGTCAGGCAACAAAATCAGAAATTCCTCTCCACCCCAACGGCACAATAAATCTGATTCTCTTAGATTATCACGTACTAAATCAGCTGCCTGACGAATCACGGCATCACCAGTCAGATGACCATGCTTATCGTTCACCTGCTTAAACCAATCTATATCTAATAATACCCCAGATAAAGCTAGGTTTTTCCGTTCCGCTAACACTAGGTATCGTTCGAAAAAAATGTCAAAACTATGCCGGTTTAGCGCACCAGACAATTTATCAGTCGCGGCCATCATTTCCAGCTTTTTCTGATAACCTGCGATGGTCCAATACGCCAATACCAATACAACAAAACTAACGGCAATGCCGATTAATATATTGAGCAATAAAGAATCCATTAATTTTTGCATTTCCAACACATCTTTTTGCTCAATCACCAAAAACCAGTCAAACTCCGGGATGTAACGCACGTTGACATATACCGAGTGTCCTTGAGTATCATATTCAAATTTAAATTGCTGCTGTGCTTTTAATTGTTTGAGTTTATCTGGCAATAAAGCAAATGTGGGATGCTCATCTAGCAATTGGAATTGAGCGCCCCTTAATGTCACGTCACCTGAGTGATTAACAAAATAAACTTCGCGTTGATATTTATTTTTATAGGTATCAATCAGTGCCTGAACTTTATCCAAAGCTAAGCCAACCCCTGTCGCACCAATAAAGTTATGTTGATAATCAAAAACCTGATAGTTCACAAAGACACTCAGTTTACTCGGGTTAGCCGTATCATGGTCGACATTGATTTCATACTCAGTGGGCATTTCAGCAACCCTGAAGTACCATGAATCAATTGCCGTACTTCTATCAACCGTTTTCAAAATCCCCTTTGGGTGATAATACTTACGGCTATTTTCCGAAACAAAAAAAGCAGTCACTGTATTGTATTTTTGTTGAATGCCATCTAGGTATCGAATTAACGCATCAGCTTCGGTTTCACCTGCTAGCGCCCAATCACGCAAAAAAGTATCTTGCGCCATCAAAGAAGCAATAAAAATCGGCCGCATTAAATCACGCTGAATTTCTGAATAGATGTTATCGCCTGTTAAGGGCAGAGTTGATTCACTAATTTGCTTGGAAACCGCATTGTGCGCGACATAATAACTCAGCAGGCTATTGGCAATAAAACCGCTCAAAATTAATAGCGTAACTACAATTAAAAAGCGAAACTTTTCTTGGTTTTTTTGTATTTTTTTCATTGAAGTGGACCTGCCCAAATGGCAATTGGGCTAGGTTTTTATATAGTTAGAATTAGCCTAAAATTTGCTGGATCCAGCCAGATATTTTTTGGATTTGTTCTGCGCAAACATTATGCTGCATCGGGTATTCATGCCATTCAAGATTAAAACCGGCATTCTTAACGTGCTCAGCAGATACTCGCCCCAAAGCAACAGGGACAATTTCATCATGTGTACCATGCATAACCATGACAGGTGTTTGTCTAGCACTCGCTGATACTTCGGTTTGCAATCTTTCAGGCATAGCCAAATAAGCAGACAAAGATAAAATCCCTGCGGCCGGTTTAGCTTGACGACATCCTAAGTGGTAAGCCATGACCCCACCTTGTGAGAATCCTGCAATAATCAGCTTGTCTGACGTTAATGAATATTTGTCGAGCTCGCTATCTATCAATAACTGGAGTTGTTTAGCTGACTCTAAAACGCCTTTTTCATCGGCTCTTTGATTAAACTCAAAAGATGCAATGTCATACCAGCCCCGCATCGGCACGCCACCATTGATGGTAATAGGCCGTACAGGTGCATGTGGGAAGACAAACCGAATACCTAACTCATCAGGAATTTTGAGTTCCGGCACTAAAGGCGCAAATCCATGTCCGGAATCACCTAAACCATGCATCCATACCACCAACGCTTTAACATCCCCTTTCGGGTTCACATCAATGTGAGGTATTAACTCAGCCATAACATCTCCAAATTGCAAATCCAGACTGTTTTTAACATGTATTTGGTGAACAAACCAGCAATTTAGCGCCGAAAAATCACTTCTTCGCCTGCTTGTTTAGATACCGCGTCATTCATAAAGTGCCAGAATTCATCACCAAAACGCTCATCAATCCATTTGCCATCCTGATAATTAAAGTGATAACCGTTAAACTTAGTGGCAACCCACAGCTGTAGTAGCGGCTCTTGTTTATTGATGATGATTTTACTGCCATCGGCAAATTCTATATCGAGTTTGCCACCGGCATTTTCATAATCGATATCAATTTGTTCTTCAATTTGCTCTAAAGTTTGTTCAATTTCTAATAAAATATCGTCCACTAAGTGGTGATATTGAGTTTCTGTTAATTCGCTCATGACTTTCACTTGATTTTCCTCGGATGAATGCGATTATAGTGCGCATTACTAGACAATATAAGGGTTGTAATGAGATTTAAAATGCTTTCTTGCATATTAATTTTGTCTGCAATGGTTGCAGCATGTGGTCAAAGAGGCCCACTATACCTGCCTGAGCCTGAGCAACAAGCGCCTCAACAACCTGCAGATCAGACAAAATAGGTGGAACTCCTTTGGATTTTTTTAACTACAAAAACCAGCAATTATTTGCAGAAGACGTTGCTGTTGCAAACATAGCAGAAGAATTTAATACGCCTTGTTATATCTACTCAAGAAGCGCGATAGAACAAAACTGGCAAGCATTTGATAAAGCTGCAGGCCAGCATCCGCATTTAGTTTGTTATGCGGTAAAAGCCAACTCAAATTTAGGCGTGCTCAATGTCATGGCACGCATGGGTTCAGGCTTTGATATCGTTTCTGGTGGTGAACTTGCCCGCGTGATTGAAGCCGGCGGCGATCCAGCCAAAGTGGTTTTTTCCGGTGTTGGTAAAACAGAAGCAGAAATAGAATACGCACTAGAGGCGGGTATTTTATGCTTTAACGTAGAATCACAACCTGAACTAGACCGCATTAATAAGGTTGCAGCAGAGCTAGATAAAAAAGCGCCAATATCAATTCGTGTAAATCCGGATGTTGATGCAAAAACACATCCCTATATTTCAACTGGCCTCAAAGCCAATAAATTTGGTATCGAACGTGAGCGCGCACTTGAGGTGTACCAATACGCGGCTTCATTGTCACATTTAGATGTGCAGGGTATCGACTGCCATATCGGTTCTCAGCTCACTGACGTGCAGCCGTTTATTGATGCATTAGACAAGGTTTTATTGTTGATTGACGAGCTTAAAGCAGTGGGCATTGAAGTTAAACATCTAGACGTGGGCGGCGGCTTAGGCGTTACCTATAATGACGAGATACCGCCTTCAGTTGATGAATATGTTGCAGCTTTATTAAGCAGATTGACAGATCGCCCAGCTCTTAAGCTTATTTTTGAGCCTGGCCGCTCTATCATGGCAAATGCTGGTATTCTGGTTACGGAAGTCGAGTTTATCAAACAAGGTGAAGAGAAAAACTTTGCAATTATTGATGCTGCGATGAATGATTTAATCCGCCCTTCTTTATACGAAGCGTGGCAAAATATCGTTCCGGTTGATCAGAGTTTAGAACGTGACGCAGCCATATATGATATTGTTGGCCCTATCTGCGAAACCGGCGATTTTTTGGGTAAAGACAGAAACTTAAAAATTGCGGCCGGAGATTTATTAGCCGTGCGCTCAAGTGGTGCATATGGTTTTACTATGGCATCTAACTATAACTCCCGTTGTCGTGCCGCGGAACTAATGGTTGATGGAAAATCAACACATTTAGTGAGAGCACGTGAACAGCTAACCGATTTATGGAAAGGTGAAACTGTGCTACCGGCGTAGTCTAGTCCATATCTATCAAGCAAAAGGTAAAAGTTAAACGACTGTATTGGCAGGCGTTTAACTCTTCAAATCAAGATAACAATCAAGACCCCATTATGGTGGCTAGACATTTGTTATTCCTTGCGCCATCATTTCCCATTTCGCCAAAGAGACTTAAAGTGCATGTCTATTATCGCAATTTACCCAGGCACATTTGACCCGATAACCAATGGGCATATAGATTTGATTGAACGTGCCAGCCGAATGTTTACTCAATTAATTGTTGGAGTTGCGAATAGCCCTTCCAAAAAACCACTGTTTAACCTCACAGAGCGAGTCGAACTGGTTGAAAAGGTAACCACGCATCTAAACAATGTTTCGGTTATTGGTTTTAGTGGCCTGTTGGTCGATTTAGCCAAGGAGAATAAAGCAACTGTGCTGGTTAGAGGTGTGCGGGCGGTTGCTGACTTTGAATATGAGTTTCAGCTTGCTAATGTAAATCGCAGTTTATACCCAGCTTTAGAAACCATATTTTTAACACCCATTGAAAAAAATTCTTATATTTCGTCCAGTATTGTGAAAGAGGTTGCTCGACACGGTGGTGATGTTAGCAATTTTGTTGCCGCTGTCGTGGCAACTCAATTACGTGACAAGTTAACGAAAAATTAGCAAAGAATTCGGCTTTCCTAATATTTATTTAACGTTGAAAATCGAGCTTTTGGTAAATGGTGCTTGGTTAAAGGACAACAAACTATAGATCAAGCACCAAAATTTTAGATTTCCGCTGATAATTGTAGAGCTCTTGTTTTTTGCCCGGTAAATCTTCCACCCCACCAAAGTGAAAACCCTGCTCCAAAAACCAATGAATGCTGCGAGTGGTCAACGCGAAAACTTTATCGTAGTTGCGTTGTCTTGCCTTAAGCACAATATGCCGCAATAACATTTGCCCACGATCTGCATCGCGGTAATTTGGATGAACCGCTAAACACGCAAACTCTCCGACATTATCAGCCTCAAAAGGATATAAAGCGGCACAACCGATTACCAGTCCATCCCGTTCAATCAAAACGAAATGGTCAATTTCCATTTCAAGTTGCTCGCGAGAACGGCGAACCAACAAGCCTTGCTCTTCCAGTGGACGAATAAGATCCAGGATCCCACCGATATCGCCAATTACCGCACTACGCAATTTTTCTGCCGGCTCAGTAACAATTTGCGTACCAATACCATCGCGCGAGAACAGCTCCTGCAACAATGAACCATTAATCTGATAACTGACTAGGTGACATCTAGGAACGCCTGCTCTGGCGGCTGTAATCGCAGCATTTAGAAATGCCAATTTACCAGCGCATGAAATATCATCCTGATTGAGCGCATGCATTATTTTTTCGGCGTCATTGGGTAGCAGTTCTGCAATAATTTCATTGTTCTGATCGGCAATACCATTACTGTCTGTAAAACCTATCATTTTATCGGCTTTAAGCTTTATCGCGACCTGGGTGGCAATTTCTTCCGCTGTTAAATTGAAACTTTCGCCAGTGACAGACGCGGCAATAGGTCCCATTAAGACAATACCATTGGTATCTAGCTGGCGCTTAATACCGTTAACATCAATTCGACGAACTCGACCTGAATGATGGTAGTCAACCCCTTCATCTACCCCTAATGGCTGTGCTATCACGAAATTACCACTAATTACGTTTATTTGAGCACCTTGCATAGGGGTATTACTGATACTCATAGAGAGCCTTGCGGTGATATCTAATAATAATTCACCGGCAACTTGTTTAATCAGACGCAACACTGAATCATCTGTGACCCGAACTCGATTATGATATTGGCTCTGAAGACCCGCGCCTTTCACGGCGTCATTGATTTGCGGTCTCGCACCATAAACCAACACGACTTTAATGCCCAAGCTGTTCAGCAACGCGATATCATTGATAATATCGTGAAAACCCGGCTGGCGGATGGCTTCCCCACTTAACATAACGACAAATGTTTTACCGCGGTGGGCATTCACATAAGGTGCGGATTGACGGAATCCGTCAACCAATTCTGTGGTACGTACGTGTTTTTCCATTGCCATATTCAGTTCGTAATCAGTTGATTCATGTTATACAAAAATAGCTGTAAAATAACTAGCGTAATTTATGCGATCTATTCAATCTATTTATTGGAGTGTATATAGAGTTACTGTGGGTAATGCAGGAAAAGCATCTGCCGCTTTGTTGCGGCAGATAATATTTTTATCAACACTCAGTCTGTGTATCAACTGAGCTGACTTTATTTTTTATACACTGCCAAAGCAGCTTTTACCTGCTCTTTAGAAGTACCGCCTTGCGCCACACGTTTTTCTAAACAGGCTTCGATGGTTAGATGTTGGTATACATCATCGTCAATCTGCTCACTGAAAGTTTTCAGTGTTTCGATTGGCAAATCTTCTAAAGGCTGACCCGCTTCAATTGCTCCGACAACAGCACGGCCAACAATATGGTGTGCTTCACGGAAAGGAATGCCTTTCGCCACTAAATAATCAGCCAATTCAGTTGCATTGGAGTAGCCCTGCTGCGCAGCTTGATAAGTACGATCTGCATTTACTTTAATACCCTCAACGCACAAAATAGCCATTTTTAAACAAATGCTCCAGGTGTCAACGGTATCAAATAAGCCTTCTTTATCTTCCTGCATATCTTTATTGTATGCCAAAGGTAAAGCTTTCATAGTAACCATCATGCCAGTTAACGAACCTACCACTCGACCACATTTGCCACGGATCAGTTCCATTGCGTCTGGGTTTTTCTTCTGTGGCATGAGTGAAGAACCGGAGGTGACCTGATCGTCCATTTCTAAAAAGCCAGCTTCACCTGTATTGTAGAAGATAATATCTTCTGCCATACGCGATAAATGTACTGAAGAAATAGAAGCAACAGATAATAGTTCGAGTACATGATCGCGATCAGATACTGAATCCAAACTATTACGCGTCGCGGCTGCAAAGCCTAAATCTTTTGCTAAAGCTTCTCTGTCTATTGCGTAAGCTGTACCCGCTAATGCACCACAACCCAATGGGGAAGTATTCATCAGTTCCAGTGCATTGTTCAAACGCTTACGATCACGCTCAAACATTTCAACATAAGCTAAACACCAGTGTGCAAAAGTTACAGGTTGTGCGCGTTGTAAATGTGTATATCCAGGTAAAACAGTGTCCTGTTCACGTTCAGCTAATGCAACTAAGGCCTCAACTAATTGTGCTAAAAGTGCAGATAAATCTTCACCTTGTTGTCGGCACCAAAGTTTCAAGTCAGTCGCAACCTGATCGTTTCGACTACGACCTGTATGCAATTTTTTACCTAAATCACCGACCGCGTCAATTAATTTACCTTCAACCCAGCTATGGATGTCTTCAGCGTCAGACTGTAAAACAATACTCGGATCCGCTTTAACTTCGGCTAATAAAGCATTTAAAGCCGCTTCTAGCTTTTGCTGCTCATCTGCAGTTAAAACATTGACCGAAGCAAGTGCACGTGACCAAGCGACTGAACCAACAATGTCTTGTTCAGCCATTCGATAGTCAACTGGCAGAGAGTCGTTAAACTCTTTAAATAAATCACTTGTTTGGCCCGTAAAACGACCACCCCAAAGTGCCATTATTTTTTCTCCATTGCTGCTTGTTCTGCTTTGTTCATCGCTGAAATACGGCTAGATAAGCTAAATAAACGAATAAAACCTTCAGCATCTTTTTGGTTGTATACTTCATCTTCACCAAAGGTAGAAAACTCTTCGTTATACAAACTATTGGGCGAGCGACGTTGAGTTACAGTGCAGTTACCCTTGTATAGACGGACTACGATATCACCTGTGATTTCTTCAGCAAACGCTGCTGCAGCTGCTAATAAGGATTTAGATAACTGAGTAAACCAGCGACCATCATAAATCACATGAGAGAACTCTAATCCCACTTGTTCACGGAATTTAAGCGCACTCTTGTCTAACACCATAGTTTCTAATGCTTTGTAAGCTTTCATCAAAACAGTACCGCCCGGTGTTTCATAACAGCCACGAGACTTCATCCCAACTAAACGGTTTTCTACGATATCAATCCGACCGACACCATGCGCAGCTGCTTTTTCGTTTAAATAAACGATTGATTCATATGGTGATAATGCTTTGCCATCAACTGCGACTAATTCGCCTTTTTCAAAGCTTAATTGCACTGTTTCAGACTCATCTGGTGCATCCATAGGATCAACTGTCATGGTCCAAATGCCTTTTGACGGTTCGCACCATGGATCTTCAATTTCACCACCTTCATGTGAAATGTGCCATGCATTTGCATCTCGGCTATAGATTTTGGTCAATGATGCAGAGCAAGGGATATTGCGCTCGGCTAAATAGTTTAATAAGTCTTCACGTGAACGCATTTCCCACTCTCGCCAAGGCGCAATGACTTTTAGCTGAGGTGCTAAAGCAGCAAAACAAGATTCAAAACGAATTTGATCGTTTCCTTTACCCGTGCAACCGTGACAAACCGCGTCTGCGCCCACCTTCAAGGCAACCTCTACGTGTGCTTTTGCGATAACAGGACGAGCCATTGAAGTACCTAGTAAATACTCACCTTCGTATACCGCACCCGTTTTAACAATTGGGAAAATGTAGTTTTTGACAAACTCTTCTTTCAAATCAACAACGTGACACTCTGAAGCACCAGAAGCAATGGCTTTTTCTTTAATACCTTCTAATTCTTCGTCACCCTGGCCAACATCGGCACAAAAGGCAACAACTTCACAACCATTGTAAGTTTCTTTTAACCAAGGAATGATAGCCGAAGTATCTAAACCACCGCTGTAAGCCAATACAACTTTTTTAATATCTGACATATAACTAATCTCTCTTTGCAGATCGGACATCAGCCCGATATATCAATTTGTTATCGGGCCTGAAACCCGACCTACAATAATTATTTTTTAAGCAGGGTCATCAAAACCGCATTTTGCGCATGCATACGGTTTTCGGCTTGCTGCATTAATAAAGAACATTCACCATCAACCACTTCATCAGTCGCTTCAATGCCTCGGTAAACCGGTTGGCAGTGCATAAAATACTGCGCTCCGGTTTTTTCCATTAACGCGGCATTTGTTTGGTAGGGTGCAAATATTTTGCGCACATCCTCTAACGACTTGCTATCGCCCATAGAAATCCATGTATCATTGTAAATGGCATCTACGCCATTCGCCAATTCAATGTCGTGACTCAAGGTAATTTTACCGCCATTTTGCTCAGCTAAAGTTTGAGCATGCTGGGCAATAAGGGCATCAGGCGAATAACCAATTGGCGTGATAACACGCACATCAACACCTAAAATAGCACCGGCTAGCATCAATGAATGCGCGACATTGTTACCATCACCAATGTAAGCAATTGAGGCACCTTCTAATGTGGCGCCCTTTACTTCATACAAAGTTTGGTAGTCAGCCATGGCCTGACACGGATGGTATAGGTTACATAGAGAATTCACCACGGGTACATTTGCATGTTCAGCCAACTCGACCAACGTATTATGCTCAAATACGCGCGCGACAATAGCATCCACCCAGCATGACAAGTTGCGCGCAAAATCTTTAACCGATTCACGTTTCCCCAAAGCGCCATTTTGCTGATCAAGATAGACAGCATGCCCACCTAATTTTGCGATACCAACATCAAAGCTGACACGTGTACGCAACGAAGGCTTCTCATACAAGGTTGCAATACTTTTGCCAGCCAATGCCTGACTGTATTTTTCTGGGTTGTTTTTAAAATCGACTGCTAGTTTAATAATGTCTAACAATTCTTCTTTTGAGCAGTCTTTTACACTTAGGAAATTTTCCAAAACCTAACTCCGAAATTATTCGTTTGGCTGAACAGTCGTTCCACACGATTGATCATTTAACCATTGTGAAATCAGGTTTGGATAACGCCAGTTTAATATACCTATCGGCGCTTGCAATTCAGTTGCGACATCCAAAGCTGTATTCACTTTTACCACCATTCCATCGGTGATGACTTTATCTGCGATCAGTTGATTGGCTAACGCTTTAGTCATTTGTGGAATTACTTTTTTCTCAGCGTCTAAAATACCGTCTACATCAGACAAGAGTAGTAATTGACCCGCAAGCATTTTTGCTACCGCTTCCGCAGCCTGATCTGCATTTACATTTAATAACTGGCCATTTTCGTCACAGCCAATTGAACTCACTAAAGGCAGATAACCTGTTTTTACCAAGGTTTCAATTAACCCAGCATGACCATTGGCTACTTGACCAACGCAACCCAAATCTGGGTCTGGTACATGGCAGTGAATGTCACCGCCATCGGCTAATGAAATCCCGACAGCCTGATCGCCAACTGCTTTTGCAGTTGCAACCATTTGTTTATTGGCTGAACCGGCTAAACCACCAACTACATATGGAATATGTTCAACTGGCGTAATACGTAATCCATCTTTTTTCTGACTACTTAACCCCAAATCGGTTAATAGCTTTTGCACCAAAGCGCCGCCGCCATGTACCACGACAACAGGTTGCTGCTCACGAATTTTTTTTAATTCTAGAAAAAAAGCGCGCAAACAGTCGGCATCTTCTAACAATGCACCACCTACTTTGATGACTAAAATTTTATCTGCCATTATTAGATAAGACCTCGGTCTGAATCGAAGCCAAAGCGTAAGTTAGCACATTGGATCGCTTGCGAAGACGCGCCTTTTAATAAGTTGTCTATGGCACTAACAACGATTAAATAGCCTGTCTTTTTATCTAATTCCCAGTGAATATCTACAAATGGGGTGTTTTCTACATCTTTAATTGACGGCCATGACTGGCGTAAACGTACCAGTCGTTTACCTTCATAAGCTTCGTTATACGCCGCATTGACTTCACTCAGTCGCGCACCATCTACCAACTTTAGAGTAGATGTGGCTAATATACCGCGCTTAAAATTACCTAAATGAGGCGTGAAGATGACTGGATGACCCAAATGCTCGGCGATCTCTGGTTGGTGGCGATGTGTTAATACACCGTAAGGGTGTAAGCTGACTTCACATACGCTGGTGCCTAAGTTGGCTCGACGCCCCGCCCCAGATGCACCACTGGTCGCATTGACAATTGGAATCACGCTACTATCAATCAACTTAGCTTCTTTTAACGGTTTTAACGCCGATAAAACCGCTGTTGGATAGCAGCCCGGCACCGAAATTAGGTTAGTTTTCTGAATATTTTTGTGATTCCATTCCGCTAATCCATACTCAGCCTGATTCAATAAATCAGGAAACTTATGCGAAAAGCCATAATAGTCTTTAATCACAGCCAAATCAGATAAACGGTACGCACCGGATAAATCAAATACCACGCCACCTGCATCAATGATACGAGAAACCATGTCGACACTGGCTTCATGCGGTGTACATAAGAAAATAGCATCACACTCGGCGACTATTTTGCCAATCTGACTCTCACTAATTGGGATTAAAGTACGGTCGATTTGATATGAAAATTTTCCATGGATAGCTGAAAATGCTTTATAAGCATCTGCACTATTTTCAGAAACATACAAACCTGCGATGTCAAACTCAGGGTGGTTATGAATCAGACCTGCTAATTCAGCACCTGCATAACCACTCGCTCCAACAATTGATACTCTTATCATCATCCACTCCCAGCGCAAAACCAAAGGCGTATTGTAGCAACCAAACCGACAAAAAATAAAGCGCACAGACCCGCCTGAAGTAAAAAACAAGCTAAGGGCTATGCGCCGTTAAATTTTAAAAGGCAAATATACTAACGATTTGCCGATATATTAACCAAGTTAAACCAATAACTCAAGTCAATAGTGAATACATATTCAGTTTTTGTGAATATTTATACATTCAGTTTGCATTTAAAAATTAGCTTAATGAATCCAATGCTTGTTTCACATCTGCAGCTAACTCATCGCTATCCTCAATTCCAACCGAGAAACGAACCAAATTTTGTGTAATGCCAGCTTTTAACTGTGCGGTTTCGTCCATCGCAGCATGTGTCATAGTGGCTGGATGACAGACTAAACTCTCTGTCCCCCCCAAAGATTCGGCCAACGAAAAATGCTCTAACGCCGCGATGAATTGCGTGACTTCTTTGGTTGTTCCTTTTAATTCAAAACTCAGCATAGCACCAAATCCCAATTGTTGCGCTTTGGCAATTTCATGCCCGGGATGAGATGGCAAACTTGGATGATAAACCACTTCCACTGCTGGATGCTCTGATAATACTTTTATCAACGCGAGCGAGTTTTCTTGATGTTGTTTCATTCTCGGCACTAATGTGCGAACACCACGTAAAGTCAAATAGCTATCAAAAGCACTGCCAGTGATACCGATGCAATTTGCCCACCAAGCTAACTCTTCACCCAACTCTTTAGTTTTGGTCACAACCACACCACCTACAACATCGCTGTGGCCGTTGATGTATTTAGTGGTTGAATGCACCACCATATCCGCGCCTAAAGTCAAAGGCTGCTGGAAGACCGGAGATAAGAAGGTATTATCAACAGCGACCAGGGTATCGCTCGCTTTCGCACGTTGGCAAATATCTTTTAAATCAGTAATGCGCAACAATGGATTACTGGGTGTTTCTACCCAAATAATTTTAGGCTTAGCAGCAAACGCAGCATCTAATTCTTGTGGATTTGTTTGATTAATAACCTGCAGTTTAAAAGCGCCCCGTTGTGCCAGATTGACAAACAAGCGGTAACTGCCACCGTAACAATCATGTGGCACCACCAATAAATCATCTGGACGTAATAATTGGCAAACCAAGTGAATTGCAGCTGTACCTGTTGCAGTAACTATGCCATGCTCACCTTGTTCTAACTCAGCCAGTGTATTGGCCAGTACATCGCGAGATGGGTTGCCACAACGGCTATAGTCGTAAGGTCCTTTTTCATTAAAACCTTTAAAAGCATATGTGCTGGACAAATAGATAGGCGGTACAACAGCATTATATTGGCCGTCAATTTCGATGCCACCGCGCACAGCGATGGTTGCTAGATTTTTTTTACTCATATATTATGGCTGCTCAGGTTTATTTTAGACGTCTATACGTCTAAAATGTATCGTTTAGCGTGTATGCGGTCAAGCCATTTCAGAACAGATTGACGAATTTGGCCTTGATTATATAATCAACGGCGGTTAAACGTCGAATAAACAAGTGAAAGATTTATTATGGCAAAGTGGAACGGAAATTATATACACCCGTACGTTGAACACGGCAAAAAAAGTGAAAAAGTAAAAAAAATTACCGTTTCTATTCCGACAAACGTCTTAAAAGTATTAACCGATGAGCGCACACGTCGCCAAATAAATAACTTAAAACATGCAACAAATAGCGAGTTGTTGTGTGAAGCATTTTTACACGCATTCACTGGTCAGCCACTACCAACTGATGAAGATCTAAGCAAAGAAAGTGTTCATAGAATTCCCAAAGAAGCACGCCAGATCATGACAGACATGGGGATAGAGTTTGAAGAAGAAGATGAGTTGCCGAAAGATTAACACAACTTGGGCATCAACAAATATTTCCATTTTTCGCCAGCCTTACTTTATTCTTTTCATTTAGTTCAAGTCTCACAAAAACAAAAACACTCAGTTAAAATCACAATCAATCAAAAAAGATCCAAACTGATCACATTTTATACTATCCTTGCTAGTGGTAATTGATTTTACTAACCCTCACTCGAAAAATTGAAGGTTATTAGAAATTCAAACCGCTAAACACTTAAACACAACAAATGTTTTTAAAAGGAAAAGTTATATGAAATCACAAATTAGTAAGGCGCTCATTTTTTGCCTTGTATGTTTTACAACTTTCTGGCAATGCAATGCATTTGCAGATGCCGAAGTAACACGCAATACCGATGGCTCTTGGTTAGCTCGTGTTGACGGCGCTGCTGTTTATCAGGGTTTGCGTTATTTTGAAGCTATCAATGCAGCAGCCAACAATATGGGTGCTGGCACAATTAATATTCGTAATTCCGGTGACAGCGGCCCGGACGGAGGGAATGTTTACGCGATCCGCCCAATGGCCGGTCAAACACTTGATTTTCACGGTCACCAGGTCAATGCAAACGGCGGTGACTTGGTTGTACCTGTTTATTGCGATCGACGGGATAATATTACAGTGCGAAATTTACATGTTGTGGGCAATCCAAGATATGGTATTTGGTTTCGAGGCTGTTCAAATATTATATTGGAAAATATCAGCATGGATCTGAGTCCACACAATGCTGTGGGTTTAGGTATCAGAGTTGACGCTTCTACAGGTCCGGCTTCTAATTTAACCATTCAGGGCAATATTGATATAAATGGCTCAACCACACATGGTGTAGAAACTTACGGCATCGATGGTTTTACCATAGGGGATGTAACTGTCAGTAACTCCGGTGGCTGTGGTTTGCTGTTAAATGACTCCCGAAATGGCACCGTTGGCAATGTGGTGGGCCATTACAACAACTGGGGTGGCGGTTATGCGACCTTTAGAGTTGCAAATGGAAATGGACCAAATGTCAGCGTGGACAGTGTTTACTCACGTAATTCAGGCCGCGGTTTTTTCAGTGTTAGCGGTAGTTATGGTACAACAGTTAATTATGTTGATATTGATACGACAACCTCGCATGGTATCTTTTTGGAAGACGCATCTGATACCCATGTTTTGGCAGGCACTGTGGCAAATGGTAACCCCAACTGTCAACTAGTCCGAACTGATAATTCAAGTATTAGTGTTTCAGGTTGTTCACAAGTGGGTACGCCACCAGGAGGTACAATCAATAATGGCTCAATAAATGGTCTGTATAGAATTACTCCCCTGCACAGTGGTAAATCAATAGATGTTGCCAGTTGCGGTTCAAGCAGCGGGAGTAACATACAACAATGGTCTTGGCTCAATAATGATTGCCAAAAATTTAATATTTCAACTGTTGATGGGATCTGGCATAAAATTTCACCGGTAAATGCCCCCGATCTAGCACTAGACGTTGACTCAGCATCGTCCAATAATGGAGCCAATGTTATGCTTTGGCAGTATTGGGCTGGGACAAATCAACAATTTAGATTTCAAAGTGCCGGCAATGGTTTGTGGCGCATTATAAATCGAAAGAGTGATTTATGTTTGGACGTAGAAGCGCTGTCTAATGCAAATGGTGCAAATGTATTACAGTGGGAATGCATATCTGGCAACAACAATCAGATATTTCAATTAGTTGCACAATAATCAGCACAGCCAAAATGCTTGATAAAACACAGGTTGCAGTATTAACAAACGTTCGGGAATAAATCGGGAATAAGGGGGTAAGCATCATGTTGCCCCCTTTTTTGGTACAATTTATTTGCACCTCTACTGCTGAAAATACTTTTCTATCAAAGCATATACATCTTGCATTTGATATTCATTGTTATTTCTTGGCAACGACTCTTTTAACGAGTTAGGTAACATTAAAATCGCACCTTTTTGCGGATCATCAGCTAAGCGGCCGTGGCTGCCTTTAATTAACTCAGGCGTTAATGGGATGACATCCATTAACATCCGAAAACCTAGTTTCTTTTTCAGTACTTTGCCGATCATTTTCAGCAATGGAAATTTGATTTTTGGATCAATAAACATTTCAACCGGATCATAACCGGGTTTACGGTGAATATCGATGGTTCTGGCATAATCGGGCGCTTTGTCATCGTCCAACCAAAAATAGTAACTAAACCAAGCGTCACTTGTACTCACAACCAACAAATCCCCACTTCTCTCATGTGCCAGCCCCCGTTCAGCCTGCTCTGATTTATCCAGTACCTGCTCAACCCCCTCTTGCTCGGCAATCAATTGCTTAACTTCGGCTAACTGATGCTGA
The DNA here is from genome assembly GCF_007289895.1 of Catenovulum sediminis. Taxonomy (GTDB): domain Bacteria; phylum Pseudomonadota; class Gammaproteobacteria; order Enterobacterales; family Alteromonadaceae; genus Catenovulum; species Catenovulum sediminis. The sequence goes on from NZ_CP041660.1 coordinate 1,251,009, forward strand.
TCATTCAGATAAATATGGGCACATTGATGATCGGCTACGGCAAAAGCCGTCGATGCTCCGCAATCTAAATTTTCACGGCTTTTGGTTTCACGCACCCGAATATAACCTGCACGCCGTAAAACTCGATTTAGGTGAACAACCTTATTAACGGCCGTGATGCCGTATTCGGAGACAATCATATAATGCGGATTGAATTCAGCTAAGTCATCCATCAACTCACCAACGACCGCATCAATTGCTGAAATTTCTGCAGCGATGCGACTGTCGTCCGGCCCCCACTTTTGCAGGCAATAGTCTAAATGAGGCAAGTATACAAGCTGCAGGTTGGGTTGATGCATCCTAAACTCTTCGCTGGCCGCTTTTGCAATCCATTTACTTGCACCTATGCCCGCTTTAGGTCCCCAAAAATTAAAAAACGGGAAAGTACCGATTTTTTGCTCAATCGTTTGGTGTAAACCTGCAGGTGTTGAATAGCAGTCAAATATCTTGCCGCCATCCGCTAAATAATGCGGCCGCGGCGTAATACTCGCATCAACATTGGCGTACATGTTGTACCACCAAAATAATTTAGATACTTTAAATTCTGGCTGTGTGGCTTTTAAGCTATCCCAAATTTTATCACTTTGTACCAGCTGATTAGCCTGTTTCCAAAAACCCACTTCTGCTAGCTCTTTAAAGTACCAACCATTGGCTACAATACCATGCTCTGCCGGCTTTTTACCCGTTAACATACACGCCTGCGAGGTGGTTGTGACGGCCGGGAAAACTTCTTTCAGTGGATGTGCGCTATACCCTTTGCTCAGAAGTTTATTTAAGTTAGGTGTATTTTCACCCAACATATAAGGGCTTAAAGCAACAATATTCAGAACAACTAACGGTTTGGACATAACAAGCCTTTTTGCTGCATATATTGGGTTAAAAAATCAAATTCTTGTACCAAGCCCGTAATCAGATCGCCACTGGATAATGCGCCTTGATGCAAAAAGTTGAGCCATGTATAAGTTTCAATTTCAAGTTCTGGTTTAAGATTTTTATGCGCGGATAAAAAGTCGAGCGTACTTAAAATTGCATCTTGTGTCGTTAAAACTTCAAAATGTTCATTGATTTGAATATTTTTTTTATGGATCGGGACATGATAGTGAATGCGGCATTGCAAGCAGTCATATTGCTTCAGCAACAGAGCTAACTCAGACTGGTCTAAATCTGGCAAGCTAACCATCTGATTTTTTTTGTGGTTTTCGTCCGGCAGCATAATTTTGCACTGGTGCAAAAATTTTTTATCGGAGAATAAATGGCACAAGGCGTCAACCTGAGCTTTATTTTCTAACCTAACAGATAATGCATTGGAGATTTGTATTTTCGCAACAACAATACCCGCACTATGGATAGCATTTAATGACTGTTGGCAATCTTCAAACATTACCGCTTGATGACAAGTGTCGTAACAACAGCCTAGATATCGCAGCACAGTGTTTTCTGCTATCCCTTGCAATTTTGCTTGTGGAATTAGATGCTGATGAAAAAAATTGATTAATTGTTGCGTTTCTTCCAATACACAATCGGGTTCCATCTCTAACGCAAAACGAATACACTTTCCGCTTTTTTGTTCCAGCCGCTCAAGTTGCCAAATCAAACGTAGCAGGTTTTGTACAGCTTTGTATTGATGCGTATCAGACCAATTGACGGCATAACCTAATGGCAAAGTAGAAATTGCCCCCGAAGTTTTACCTTCAGGTAAACAGTCGGCCAATATTGTTGCAAGTTCAACGCTATAATCGAGTCTTGCTTGTGTCGCCCAACACGGAGAATAAACTTTCTGTTTAACGACATCCTGATGGAAATCACCATACGGAAAACCATTTAAACTGGTTAAGCGCACACCATTTTGAACAAGTGACGCCTTAAATGCAGCAAGTTGATTATGCGCATGAATACCCGATAATTTTTTCACCGTATTGGCAGACAGCCACAAACCAGAAGCCATTTGCTCCAACTGCCTTTGCTGCCGTACCGGTTGAAAAAAAGACACTAAATTATCCATAACGGCCGGTAGCTCATCACCGGGGTGGACATTGCTACAATAGGCAAGCTCATGGGCTTGCCATTTGTTTGTTGGAGCTTGTATTGAAGATTGCACGAGACTTATAATTTCTTTTCAATAACAGGCTCTTGGCCTCGTGTTACACGGTTATCATTGTAGGTTTTAGTTTGATCAATAAGTGGCTTTTTCACCATATCTATTGAAATACGACCGCTTTGTGCAAAAAAGTTAATTGGGTTGTTAAAGGTAACCGTTTCAACGTCTGCCTCCGAGAAGCCAGACTCCAACATAGCTTGAGCTGTTTTTGGCACTTTCAGAGGATCGCTTATCCCCCAATCCGCAGCACTGTTTACGATCATTTTTTCCAAACCATATTCTTTTAATAGGTTAACCATACGCGGTTCTGACATTTTGGTATTTGGATAAATACTGTGTCCACGCCAACATTCAGTTTCTAGAACCAAAGGCAGCGTTTGTTCATTCAAATGGTCAATTAACACCATTTCTTCTGCTATCCCGCTTTCTTTAATAACGTCAATGGTTCGTTTGGTACCGTTCACTTTATCGCGGTGTGGTGTGTGGATCAGTACAGGTAAGTCCAGCTTTTTGGCCAATTCCAGTTGCTCACACAAAAAACGATCTTCTTCGGGTGTCATGTCGTCGTAGCCAATTTCACCTATACCCACTACATTATCTTTTTGACAATAGCGCGGTAATAATTTCATCACGGCCTCTGCCAGCTCGACGTCATTCGATTCTTTGGGGTTAAGGCCCATAGTGCAAAAATGCATTATGCCAAACTGAGATGCCCGAAAATGCTCCCAACCTATCAAGGTATCAAAATAATCAATAAAAGAGCCGACTTGAGTGCGTGGTTGTCCAAGCCAAAAAGCCGGTTCGATGATACCGACAATACCTGCCTCAGCCATATTCTGATAGTCATCTGTGGTGCGAGATAACATATGGATATGTGGATCAAAAAAGTTCATGAAGTACCCTTAGTACAGTTTTTGCACTGCTTAAATTAATGTTTTAACTCAGCGAATAAGTCTTTGTCTTGTATTTGCAGCATTTGTTCAATCTGCAATTGATGCTGTGAACAACCATGATAAAAATGTTCGATATACTGTTTTGCTTGATTACAATGCTCTGCATTTAAATCAGCTAGACGGATTGCTAACCATATGGAAGCTGGCGGCGTTCTTTGCGCAAGCGCCTGCTCTATCAAGTAGGCAAAACACATATTGGATAAATTTTGATTTAAGCGTGTTTGCAAATTAATAACCTTAGAGATATCCAAGCCCATAAATATAGCCTTAAGCACCAATTGGTTATAGTTTAGTGCAGGGAAAAACGAACTGGGGTAAGGATTGTCTAAAGCCAGCGCTGAGAACTCGACCAAACTGTTACAGCGAGCAGCACGAATCGCAATCTGTACCGCATCACCTGACGCGTCTAACCAATTTAACCCTTTCAATAAGGCACATTTTTCGCTTTCATCAGCAAACTGATAATAAGATTTTGTTTGTGCAGCAATTTGTTCGCAATCCAAGCTTTTAGCAATTAACAGAATTCGAACTAATTCTACCAAAGCGAAAGATCGATCTTCCAACTCAATGACCACGTCGCTGCTGGTTTTAAGTTTGCGTTTAGCACTGGCCGAATAAAAAAGCAGTTCGTCTAGCGTATCGTGTGAATCATTGACCTGACAAGCTTGCAACCCTTCTGTCAACCAATCTAGGGAAGTTTGCGCCAGTTGCACTGTCAATATTGGCATTAATTTTTTGTGCAATTCAGTATAATTCATGGTCATTCACTAAGTCATATACAATCGTTTGCTTAACAATCGACATGGTACCAATAAAGTCAAGATAATCAGTGACCAGATGTACTGCCCCGACAAAGCAACCATCATGGCATCCAACGGAATAACAGCAATTAACATCCATTGAATCATATTTTGAATATTCGTTGGTGTATAAGCTTGCCACAACTGGTATAAACGCCATAACACGGTTATGAAGCAGCTTATCAATAATAGTAAACTAGTAATTTGTTGGGTGGCCGTTAGCTCAAAAACAACAAGCGCTAAGTAAAACATAAAACCACAGCCTGTTAATAATAGTGCTGATACGACAAATAAGACTTTTTTGTTATCCGCTTGCGTTTCTTGTTTACTTAAAAAAGTCAGTGCGGTGATGTAGACAAAAATCGGGATCGCCACCAAAAATGGCATTACACTGGTTTGCAGCGATAAAACGCCAATAAAGCTAGCGCCTAATAACCAATTAAAATAACGACACGCGCCCATACATAAAGCGCCTAAAAAACCCCCTTTAATCACACCATCATAAATGATAATGGCCAACAGCAAAGCACCTGCAACATACAAACTGGTGTAACTTTGAGGAGAAAAAGCCCAACTCGATGCTAAGCCAATCAGCGTAGCACAAACCACGAGTATCCACGCATGTCTAAGCTTGATTTGTCCGCTGGGAAGCGGTCTGAAAGCACGTTCTTGCAAGTCTTCACGATAATCCAAGCAATCATTGAGCGCCATACCGGCATAGTATAAAAACAAGCTGGCAAAAATTAAAAATACAAGACTAAAGTCAATTTGTCCGGCCGACACGATAACGGCAGCTGCCAGTATATTGCTGATTGCAGAAATGCCGTTGGGCGCTCTAATCAACTGTAAATATGCTTTAGTTGTTGCTTTCAAATTACTTACCACATTTTATCGATAATTTTTTACACTACTACGGTGATCAGAAAAAATCCAGATTTCATCCGAACAGCACGGTAAAGCGCCGAAAAAGTGCCAATCCAGTCCGATTTTATCCAATTTCGAGAAGTCTCAAAGCAAATGATAGATGGGTTAAATTTCAAATACAGATTAACAACCCGCCCCCATCTAAGCCGCTGTTAAGTTGCCTAATTCATCTAATTGCAGCGCCTGAATGGCATCTTGCATAGTCGCTAAATCTATCTCGTGAGCTTCAAATCCACGACCAATTTCATGCAATAGGGTAATACACAAATCCCCCCTAAATGCTCTTTAAATTCATCAAGCGCTTTTTTGACATCCATTTGATAAATAACCGGATGAGACAATTCAAACCCTAAAGTATCGAGTAGAGAAATAACTTTAATCATTTCTGGTTCGCTCAAATAGCCCATTTTGCAAGAATAGATAGTGTCCAAAGCAATACCTATTGCGACTGCTTCTCCGTGGCGCAATTCGTTGTTAGATAACTCTTCCAATTTATGTGCTGACCAGTGACCAAAATCAAGTGGCCTTGCTGAGCCATGTTCAAAAGCATCCCCACTATGAGCAATATGCTGCAAATGCCACTTAGCACCTTGATAAATCATATTTTCCATTGCAGACGCTGAAAACTGTGCCAGCTCTTCTTTTTGCTCGTAAAGCTCGTCGAAAAATGTTCTGTCTTTAATTAAAGCAACTTTCACCGCCTCAGCAATGCCGGCCCTTTTGTCTCGCGCTTCTAAACTATCCAACAAAGCATAATCATTAATAACAGCGTAAGGTGGAACAAAAGTCCCCAAGTAGTTTTTTCGCTTGTGGTAATTAATTGCATTTTTAACACCAACACCAGCATCATTTTGCCCTAGCACAGTACTAGGCATACGAATGAGTCTAATGCCTCGATGCGCCGTTGCAGCAGCATAGCCAACCGCATCGACCACCGCTCCGCCGCCAATCACTAAAATATAAGAGTGTCTATCGATAGCATATTTTTCGACCGCGTTGTATATCACATCCATCAATGTCGGATCGTTTTTACAGGCCTCTCCGCCTGGCATTGATATAGCGGGTAATAATTTGACATCTAGCTTGGCAAAATAAGATTGAATTTTTTCAACTAATTCGGGCGTTGCTGCCAGTAACCCTTCATCTAATACAGGTAAGACTTTGGTATCCGTTTTATCAATACGAAGAAGCTCTGTTAGCTCACCATTATTTACATCAAATGCATTTCGGGTAAACAAAACGGGGTAATCAAAACGCACAGCGAAAGATTGTTGTATAAGTTGTCTACTCTGTTGATTATCCACCATTCAAACCTCATCTACTAAAATAGCCAGCGCTCCATTCTATCGGTCCAGCAACCTACTCTAAAATTGTTGAACTTGTCTTTAAAGCCGAATCACTTGCATTAGATATTAACACCTTAACACTGGACTAATTAACATTTATTACACAAAATGCGTGATCAAGCCAAGCTAGCGCCTACATTCATAAAAAACAATTGAATACGTATTCATAAAAACCAATCAATGAATACGTATGCAACCTTAACAGGTTAAAAAAACACCCTAACAAAAATAAATTAACCCTTACTTATCAATAACTTAAAGTTACAAAAAGTAAATCTCTAAAATTGCCAACTGCAACCTAAAATAACCGAGCTTCTCTCATTTGTCGAACAAACTGCTTCTTATCAGAGAAGGAAATCGTTATACCACAACCCCTCTAACCATTCAAATATGATGAGTTTAATTCATAAAAGAAAAAACCAAAATAAAAACATAAGACATTGATTAGTATTGAGTTTAATCAAAAATCAATAAGATTAAATTATGAAAAACTCGACCGTTTTTCTTCTAACATTTCACTAACCTCAATTGACTTGTTAACAATTAAATTAATATCAAGGTGTAAAAACCGAATTAACCAGAACTCTGGTTCGAACGACCCATTAACATAATCAACACATAGTTTAAACAAATATCCTGTGGTAGCTTTTGATAGAAAGCTCTGAACTTGCTGATTTTCACAGTTAATCAAACAAGCGCTTTTCACTTCACACACAATACATTTTCAGGTGGGTATATGAACACAACAAAGGACAAAAGGAGCAACATAGGCTCCTTGTTATACTATCTGTTGTCGACGGTTTTATTGTCGGCAATTGTTGGTTGCGGTACATCAAATGCTGCAGTTAACAATACATCAATCTGCTATGACAATTTAAATGGTTACGCCAATCCAACCATACATATGTGGAATGCGAACCCTGCTGGCACAATTGCGAACACACAATGGCCAGGTGTCAATATGACAGTTGAAGGAAACTTCTACTGTTATGATCCGGGCACAAATGTGACGTCACTTAATGTCATATTCAGTGACAGCGGTAATCAGCAGACAGCAGACTTATATATGCAAGGAAACGCAACCTGCTACCAAAATAATAATTGGACTAGCCTTGAAAATTGCGGGTTAATTCAGACCAACCAAGCTCCAGTTGCTAATGCCGGCAATGATATAACAGTTATGACCGGCGATACTGTATTTTTCGACGCCTCTAACTCTTCCGATTTAGATGGCTCAATTACCGATTATCAATGGGATAACGGGCTAACAGGTGTCGCTCCTAGTTTGGTTTATAATACTGCGGGGACCTACCTTGTTACCTTAACCGTCACCGATAATCTGGGTGCAATTGCAACAGATGAAGTTGAAATCACCGTTATTGCAAATTCAAACGGTGAAAGCGTTAGCACGACAGCAATTTGTTATGACAATGCCGCGGGGTTTGCAAATCCAACCATTTACCTTTGGGACGCTGCGCCTGTTGGCGCTTTTGCCAACACGAATTGGCCAGGCGAAGCTATGGTCAATAAAGGCAATTACTTTTGTTTTGATACAGCGGCAGAGTTCGATTCTATCAAAGTCATTTTTAATGACAATGGTGCCAATCAAACAGCTGATTTAGTTGCGACGGCCCCCAACCAGTGCTTGCAAAATGGTGTATGGGTCAGTCTGCAGGATTGTGGTTTTACACTAGCTGAGCCCACCTATAATTACCCTAACGGCAAAGCGCTCTATTATATCAATACGCAAAATATGAATCCGGTCAATGCACACGTCTGGGACGCTTTACCAGCTGGCAGTCTTGCCGATACAAATTGGCCGGGTGCAGTTTTATCAGATTTTGGCGGTTTAGATATTTGGTACCTAGACCTCCCTGAAAATGTCACCGAAGGAAACGTTATTTTTAGCCAGAATGGTACTAACCAAACAGCCGATTTGGTATTTTCTCAAAATGCCCTTTGTTACAACAATGGTGTTTGGATGACGCCGCAAGCCTGCGGGATCCCGCAAGCTTCAAGTGCCAATGCTGGCACCGATCGAAAAGCCAACCAGAATACTAGAATTGCATTATCGGCCGCGGCATCTGCCGGTGATACCACGGGTACTGCCTGGTCTAGCGATGCTTGGTCGGGTGATTTGACCGGTCGCCATGTTGTCACCCCTCTTCTTACTCAAACAGGCACATTTACAGTCACCATGACACTGGCTAATGGCAGCAGCGACAGTTTTGAATTAGAGGTTGTTAATGCAACTCAAGCGATACCGGAACGTCCAAATTTAGCGACTCAATTAAATTTCCCATTATCAGGTAGTGTATCTTCTGGCAATTATCAATTTGAACCTGCTTTTCCGGCACTCAATGGATTATTTTCTTCACCCGTTATGGTGACGCATGATGGTGTCAACGATTTGATCTATGTGGTTGATAAAAAGGGCACTCTGTCCGTTTTTCCAAATGACAAAGACGTCACCGTTTCTCAAGTACAAACCCTGTTGGATATCTCAACCGAAGTTCGCGACTACCATGAACAAGGTTTATTGTCCGTGGCCTTCCATCCTAATTTTGCCAACAACGGCTTCGCTTATATCTACTATATCGAAGGTGATAATGACAATGAAAGTGATAATGGAGTGTTTGGCGATGCGGTATTGGAGCGTATAACACTCAATGATACATTTTTCCCAACCGCGGCAAACAACAGAATAGAAATTTTACGTATTCCGCAACCAGGTCCAGACCATAAAGGCGGTATGATGGATTTTCACCCCTCCAGTGGTGAGTTCTATTTAAGTATTGGTGATGGCGCTTATGGCGATACCGCACTGGTACCAACTCAACCCGATCCCAGAACGAACAATAGCTCGCAAGAAACTGATAACTTACGCGGTAGTTTTATTCGTTTGCAAATGCGCGATACCCCCAATGCGCAGGGACTTTATTATGATATTCCGAATGATAATCCTTTTGTAAACAATCCGAATGTGCGCGATGAAATTTGGTCATACGGCCATAGAAACCCTTGGCGCTGGGCGTTTGATACAGTTCTGCCATATACCTTGTGGGAAACAGAAATCGGTCAAGCTGGTTTCGAGGAAGTTAATATAATTAATGCAGGCAATAATTATGGCTGGCCTATCTGTGAAGGTTTAAACCACAGAGGCAATAATGGTGGTGATCCAAACAATACCCGTAGCTGTGATAATGATCTCACAGCACCAATAGGCGGTTATAGTCATGATACAGGTTCAGTTTCAATTATTGGTGGCTTTGTCTACCGCGGTACTCAGTTGCCAGCTCTTTCAGGTCGCTTTATTTACGGCGACTATGTCAGTAAAAAAATCTGGTCTGCCGCAGAAGGTGATACCGATGTATTGGTAAGTGATGCATTTCCGAGCAACATTAGCTCTTTTGGTACCGATGTCGCCGGTGAAGAAGTATTTATCAGCTCACATGGTGCTGAATATGGAGGTTTATCTACAATTTACCGGATGGTAGACAGCGATGTCCAAGCGGCGGTTGTGCCCGCTAAATTATCCGAAACCGGATTGTTTGCAGATTTAGTAAACCGGATACCGGCACATGGTGTAATAGAGTATGAGGTCAATTCTGATGGTTGGTTTGACGGTTTGCAAAGCAGACACTTTATCGCCATTCCGAATGATTCAACGATCGCCTTTTCTGCTGACAACCTATGGGATTTACCCGTTGGCTCTGTGTTGGTTAAACACTTAGAACTTCCCATCACAGTATCTGAGACTAGCGCTTTTGAAACCTCAGTTTTGTTTAAACAAAACTCGGGTAACTGGGCGGCAGCAAACTACCATTGGAATAATGAAGGAACAGACGCTAATTTAGTTGAACAAGCATTTACCGCAAACGTTGATCAATTTTATCAAGGTGCCACGCTCAACCATGACAGACGCGTGCGCTCTGGCGCTGAATGTACATCTTGCCATTTAGGCACGGGCAGCAAAGAACCACTTGCTGTTAACAGCGAACAACTCAATAAAAGTTATAATTATCAAGGCTTCAATGAAAACCAACTTGACGCTTTTAATCAAATTGGCTTGTTTGATAGCAATATCGGATTTGCTGCAAATTATCCAACGCTACCCGATCCAAGCGATAACAGCGCCAGCATTGATAGTAGAGCCAGAGCTTACTTAGAAACTAACTGTTCACATTGTCACGATGGCAGTTTGATGGATCTTAATTATGCAACGGCCGTTACAGATATGGACATTATGAATGTTAAGCGAGGCAGTGTATATCGAATGCTGCCGTTCGATCATACTGCAAGTTTGCTGTATACCTATCAAAATGATGACGCGAATCGTATGCCTAAAGGCAGTGAGTTAAGTAACCCGCTCGCCGAGGAAATTATGCGTCTATGGATTGATGCACAAGGCGTCAGCCAAATTGCAATGTCTGTTAGAGCAAGCTCGACCCTAGTTGGTATTGGTGCAAGCTTAGAAGTCTCGGCTTTCGCGTTGTATAGTAATGATTTTGAAGTGATACCCACCGATTCGGTTTCTTGGGTATCCAGCAATGAAAATATCATTTCAGTTACAGGCGACAATGGTACCGTCAGTGTCTCAGCACATAATCAAGGCAGTGCTACCATTACCGCATCTAGCGGTGGTTTTAGTGGCGATATTACATTGACTGTGGTGGCGGGGCCTGAGCAAGTTAGTAATTTAACTGCCACAGCAACCTCTAAAGAAAGCATTTCATTAAGCTGGACTGATAATGCCAATGATGAAGTAAGTTATCAGATTAGTCGTGCAACTACATCAGCAGGGCCTTACAGCCTAATAAAAACGCTTGCAGCCAATTCACAAAACTACATTGACTCGGGTCTTGCTTCGTCAACTCACTATTATTATCGGGTGGTTGCCAGCGGAGAAAATGCCAACTCAGTCCCTGTCGAAGCCGATGCGACGACACAAGCTGAAGCGGCAATCGAAACCCTAAATATTGTCAGTGAAGTAAACGTGCGCTTGCGCGCGACTGAAACAAAACAACTGGTTGCCATAGCAACAGCGGGCGATGATACTTTAGGTGTCACGTTAAGCTCGAGTTGGCAAAGTGCTAATGACAACATTGCTACTGTTTCTAGTTCGGGAGTGGTCACAGCTGGGAATACGGCTGGCACAACGACAATATCCGTAACCCATCAAGGATTGGTAGCAAGTGTTTTAGTAGAAAACCTAGGCGCAGGTCAATACCTTTATTTTAATAAACCCGAAAATTGGGCTACCCCTAGAGCCTACATTTGGTCCAACGAAGCTGGCGCTTTGTCGACACACAGTGATGCTTGGCCAGGCTCACTTATCACTCAAACTGCGACAGACTTAGGAGGTTCTTGGTTGCGTTTATTTATTTCGAATAACTGGTCCAACAGCAATGGTGATTTCAATATCATCTTTAATAATGATGGCGCAAACCAAACTGCAGATTTAACCGCCAGCATCTATACTGAAAATTGGTACGATGAGCAATGGTTGACTGCGCCCGCTATAGGTAATGGCGTTGAAACTGGCACTCAAATCCAAGTGGGTAATGGCACAATTACTTTATCTGGCAGTGATAATTTAAGCGGTAAGTTATTTGTACCTGGCACCGTAGTTGACATTCAAGCAGATACAGCAGGAACCGGGTTAGAGTTTGCACAGTGGGAAGGTTCCGGTGTTGCATATTTGGTTGATGCGAACAGCGAAACAACACAGATGGTTGTTGGTGACGCCTTATCTTATACATTACTGGCTGTATATGACTCTGTAAGAGATGAGCATTTGGCTGGACGTCAATATTATACAGATACGGGTTGTGCGGGGTGTCACGGCAACGAAGGTAACGCTAATCCACCTTTAACCGGTCTAGCCGGCACATATACCTTAAGCGAACTGACCAGTTATATTGAAACTAATATGCCAATGGGTAATGCAGCCGCTTGTACCGGTGAATGTGCCTCTAGTACTGCAGCGATGATCTTAGCCGAAGCTTTCACAGCGCCTGCCAACGTATGCAGTATTGACGACTTAAATGATATTGTACCGCAAGACAGAAACTACCGGTTACTATCAACACTTGAATACAATAATTCTGTACGGGATCTTTTAGCCTTGACACAGGATATTGACGTGACCAGTGGACGTATACCTGCAGATATCCCAGCAAATGGCTTTAAAACCAATGCCAATACTGTCTTTACCAATGATTATGCAAAAGGTTATGTAACCGCCGCGGAAGCAGCTGCTGCTATGGTCAACAATATGTATGACCTGACATCTGCTTGCAATGAGATTAATTGCTTCTTAGATGATTTTGCAAAACGTGCATTCCGTCGTCCATTGACAGCCTCGGAAAGAACAAGCTTAACCTCGGTTTATAACGACCAAGGTCAATTGGCGCTGTTATCTACTATCTTATCTTCACCTGCTATGCTCTACCGTTCTGAGGTTGGTGAGCCAAGAGCAGATGGTTACTATGAGCTAACAGATTACGAAGTCGCGAGTTTACTATCGTATACCTACTGGGCAACCACGCCTGATTCTTGGTTGATGGCGAAGGCTGATGCTGGTGAGCTTAGTACATCCGCAGAAATAGCGAATACTGTCAGTCTAATGCTGCAAGACAATAAAGCTGAAGTTGCATTTGAACGCTTTATCGAGGGTTGGCTTAGTTTAGACAAAGATATTAAAACCGTTGAACTGAATGACAACCTAAAAGCAGATATGAAACAAGAAACCATAGAATTTGTCCGACGTACTGTATTCAATGGCGGTAATTACAACGAGTTACTGACAGCACAATACAGTTACATGACAGAGCAACTTGCTAACCACTATGGCTTCCAATGGCCAGGTGGAACAGGCTGGCAGCGCGTTGAGTATGATCCCAACGAGAGTAATGGTGAGCGTGCAGGTTTATTAGGTCATGCTGGTATATTAGCAATCCAATCGGCATCTGAAAAAACGCACCCAGTTAAACGAGGGTTATTTGTGCGTAAAAACCTGATGTGTCAAGATTTCCCACCACCACCGATTGGGGCGGTTCTAAAACCACAAGAAGATCCATCACTAACCGTGCGTGAAAGGTTTGAACATGCGCATTTACAAGACGGATGCGAATCATGCCATCAATTTATAGATGGTATTGGTTTCGGTTTTGAAAACTACAACGCGTTTGGCCAGTATGTAACAACTGAAACAACGGATGATGGCAGTGTCAAAGCAATAGATTCGAGCGGTTATATTGGTAGCTTAAACTCTGCGGAAACATTCTTGTCAGCCAGTGAAGCGGTTGTAAATTACCAAGGGATCAACGAATTAGCATCGTTAGTTGCCGACAGCGCCCATGGCAAGGCTTGTTATGCAAGACAATGGTTTAGGTATTCCCGTGGTGTACACGAAGCTTCTGAAGACGCTTGTACTTTGCAGGTGTTTGGTGACAGCTTCAAAAATGGAAGCAATACCAGCCTGCTAGATCTCATGATTCAATTTACACAAACCAGCAACTTCACTTTGCGTAAATAAAAGGCGAACAGACAATGAATATTTTAAAGAATAAAATGCAGCGCCGCGACTTTCTACGTACGATGGCAAAAGCCGGTCTAACGACAGCTTTTGCTAGCCAGTTTGCATTTTCAAACAAAGCATTTGCTGCTGCAGGTGATGCCAAACGTTTTATTATGGTCTTTTATCCAAACGGCTGCGTACGTGATAGCTGGCATTCTTATAATCTTGGTGGCTTAAGCAGTGGTAGTTTCGATACCAGCCCGTTACAACCGTTAAACAGCCATATTGATAAAATTTTACCAATTAAAAACCTCACTTATGCAGGTCATGGCGGAAGCTCCGGCCACCCAGAAGCCTGTAGCGGGGTTTTCTCAGGCGGTATACAAAATGCGACCACATTTGATGTATCCATGGGGGAAGCATTGGGTGGTCAATTGACAAACAATCTGCACGTTGGATGTTTTTCCAGTAAAACAATTAGCACAGCCTACATGCCATTTACCGACAAAAATGGAAATAAGATAGACGTACCTGACGACCCGCAAATGATATATGACAATTTAATCGCGGATGTTGTAGGTCAGGATAACTCTGACCCTTCACCAGAAACTATTCGTAGAAGAAGGGTTTTAGAGTCACTACATGAAAACTTAGATCTGTTGCAAGCTAATGCTCTAAACGTCAAGCAACAAGGCAAGCTTTTGTCACACGAGGAGTCTTTGAACTATTATCAAAACATTTTAACTTCAAGCTTGAATGTTGGCACTGGAAATTACAGCCGCCCAGTTATAGGTATGACGGGCATTGAAGCTGATGCGGAACAAATTGCAAAAGAGCAAATGCGTAATATTGCAATGGCGATGCAAGCCAATATAACCAATACGGCAAGCTTCCAGTTTATGGGGCTCAAGATGAATCTGTTAAAATAAACTTTGAAAGCATCAGACCATACATGGGAGAATTTGGCGTAGATCCTAGGTTGTATTGGAACGAAACCCGTAGCCATGTCAGTTCACACAATGAATCTGATTTGTTTGATGCGCAAACCCGTTGGTTTAACATGATGGTTGCATATATGATGGATGAACTCTCTGTACGAGCCGATACAGCATATGGCGGGACACTGTTGGATAATACGTTGATACTAGTGATGTCAGAAGTTGGTGGCGGTAATCATCAACAAGATAATCCAGGTATATATGTGGCTGGCGGTGCTGGCGGCGCTATTAGAGTGGGTAATGCGATAGATGCAGCTGGTGCTGGAATGTCGAACCTATACTTGAGTATCGCGCAAGCTTTTGGCCTTGGGTGGTCTAATTATGGCAATAGCTTTGGCACAATAAACGGCTTTTCTGTTTAGCTTGTGATGGCTTAACGTCTGATTTAGGTATTAAAATAGCCGTTAACGCAGCCAATTTAACATCGTAACCAGTATAATGCGTACGCTGGTTACGATTTTACACAACACTAAGTTTTATCTTCGTTCTCAACACTGGCCATTTGTTTGAGCTGCTTTAGTTTGCGATTAATTGCATTATCTATATAACGGCTTACCTTTAGTTTGTATTCAATGGAGGTTTCTAAAGTACTTCTTATTTCTTGAATCATGTTCCTTAAATGGGTGATATCTTGCATGATATCCGACGGAATACCAGCTGGCTGATTCATACTAATGGTTGCATTTTTATCCGGTGGCGTTAAGTCTTCTAGTAATTCTTCTTTAGTTATTTCATCTTGTGTTTTGCTACTTGTTTCAGATACACCACTCTCAACCGACTCTTCGATAATTTCATTAATGACAGTTTGTGTTTCCTCTTCACCTAAATATTTTTTTTCTTCTAAGAACCCAAACAGTAATATCCGATCACAGACTGTATTTATCCGCCTTGGGATCCCATTGGTAAAATGATAAATAAGCTCAATCGCCTCATCAGAAAACAGTTTAACTTCGCATTTAGCTGCCGCGTTAACTCTAAATTCAATATACTCGTGCGTTTCTATAGCAGAAAGTGGTTTGAGATCACACGAAGCAACGATACGTTGCCTAAACTGTTCCATACTGGGGAGCTGCAACAACTCTCTTAGCTCTGGCTGCCCCAACAAAAAACTTTGTAATAAAGGTTTACCTTCAATTTGAAAATTTGAAAGCATGCGTAGCTCTTCAACTGATTCAATTGGTAAATTTTGTGCTTCATCTACGATCAATAGCGCACGGTGACCTTGTTTGACGAAGTTTGAAAGCTCTTTTTCAATCGCCTCTAACAATTCGCCTTTCGACTTGTTTTCAGTATTAACGCCTAGTTTTGAAGCCGTTACTGTTATCAAGTCATCAGGGTTTAGTTTAGGGGTAACAATCTGAATCGCTTTAACGTCCTTCTGATCCAACTCAGCTAATAAACTATTGGCTATAGTCGTTTTCCCTGTACCGATAGCGCCTGTAATAACGATAAAACCTTCACCTTGACCTATCCCATATTTTAAGTAAGACAAGGCTCGAGTATGTAACTTACTGGCAAAAAAGAAATGGGGGTCTGGTGTTAAATGAAAAGGTTTATCTGCTAATCCATAAAAATCTTCGTACATAAATGACCCAAAAAACGTTTAGCTTTTGAAAACCTAAGATTCTACACCAAATTTTTAACGAAAGTATGTATGTAGCGCATTTTGTTTATCTACGATTTGATAAGTGAATATTTCAAGCTTTGAGCTTTGAGCTTTGAGCTTTGAGCTTTGAGCTTTGAGCTTTGAGCGGATTGTAGGTCGGCGTTCACGCCGACACAATATGCTTACTAAAATGTAGGTCTCAGCTTTAGCTCGACGTGTAGGTTGGTCTTTAGGCCAACATGAAAGATACACAATAGTCGAACTAAACATCGTCGCCCTAAAGGGCAGACCTACACTGCAGTGAAACTTATAACTAAAATGTAGATCGCAGCCTTTGTTCGACGTGTAGGTTGGTCTTTAGGCCAACAATGAAAGATACACAATAGTCGACCTAAACATCGTCGCCCTAAAGGACAGACCTACACTCGCAGTGAAACTTATAACTAAAATGTAGAACGCAGCCTTTGTACGACGTGTAGGTTGGTCTTTAGGCCAACAATGAAAGATACACAATAGTCGAACTAAACATCGTCGCCCTAAAGGGCAGACCTACACTCGTAGCTCGTAGCTCGCAGCTCGCAGCTCGCAGCTCGTCAATATTTTTGAGCTGTAAACGCAAAAAGCCCATCTCTTTCGAGATGGGCTTAATATACTTTTTCAGTTGATAATATTTTTGATTATTTCTTGATTAATTTTTTGTCTTAATCTATTTTATCAACCAATCTAATTTGAAGCCTGGCAGTGTGCTACTCTCACATGGGAAACCCCACACTACCATCGCCGCTATTGTGTTTCACTTCTGAGTTCGAAATGGATCAGGTGGTTCCACAATGCTATCGCCGCCAGGCATAAACTGTCACCTGAATGGATTCAATCATATCGCAATGCCACGGATGACAAAACACGATACTTGATTTCCAATCAAGTCTTAATCTGGACTCTTTGTAGTAAAAAAATTCTCATGCGCTCAAGCTTAATCTTTCATATTCATATTCAATAAACATTCGGCGTTGTATGGTTAAGCCGCACGGGCAATTAGTATTGGTTAGCTCAATGCCTCACAGCACTTACACATCCAACCTATCAACCTCGTAGTCTACAAGGGCCCTACAGGACCTTAAAGGTCTGTGACAACTCATCTCGGGGCTCGCTTCCCGCTTAGATGCTTTCAGCGGTTATCGATTCCGAACTTAGCTACCCGGCAATGCTATTGGCATAACAACCGGAACACCAGAGGTTCGTCCACTCCGGTCCTCTCGTACTAGGAGAAGCCCCCCTCAATTATCAAACGCCCACGGCAGATAGGGACCGAACTGTCTCACGACGTTCTAAACCCAGCTCGCGTACCACTTTAAATGGCGAACAGCCATACCCTTGGGACCGACTTCAGCCCCAGGATGTGATGAGCCGACATCGAGGTGCCAAACACCGCCGTCGATATGAACTCTTGGGCGGTATCAGCCTGTTATCCCCGGAGTACCTTTTATCCGTTGAGCGATGGCCCTTCCATTCAGAACCACCGGATCACTATGACCTGCTTTCGCACCTGCTCGACGTGTCTGTCTCGCAGTTAAGCTGGCTTATGCCATTGCACTAACCGTACGATGTCCGACCGTACTTAGCCAACCTTCGTGCTCCTCCGTTACGCTTTGGGAGGAGACCGCCCCAGTCAAACTACCCACCAGGCAGTGTCCGCATCCCCGATTAGGGGACTACGTTAGAACATCAAACATACAAGGGTGGTATTTCAAGGATGGCTCCACAACATCTGGCGACGCTGCTTCATAGCCTCCCACCTATCCTACACATGTAGGTTCAATGTTCACTGCCAAGCTGTAGTAAAGGTTCACGGGGTCTTTCCGTCTAGCCGCGGGTATACGGCATCTTCACCGCAATTTCAATTTCACTGAGTCCCGGGTGGAGACAGCGTGGCCATGATTACACCATTCGTGCAGGTCGGAACTTACCCGACAAGGAATTTCGCTACCTTAGGACCGTTATAGTTACGGCCGCCGTTTACCGGGGCTTCGATCAAGAGCTTCGCTTACGCTAACCCCATCAATTAACCTTCCGGCACCGGGCAGGTGTCACACCGTATACGTCATCTCTCGATTTTGCACAGTGCTGTGTTTTTAATAAACAGTTCCAGCCACCTGGTTACTTCGACCACCTCTCGCTCCAGTCGTTAAGACTTTCACAATAACGTGGCGTACCTTCTCCCGAAGTTACGGTACTATTTTGCCTAGTTCCTTCACCCGGGTTCTCTCAAGCGCCTTAGTATTCTCTACCTGACCACCTGTGTCGGTTTGGGGTACGGTTCTTAATAACCTGAAGCTTAGAAGATTTTCCTGGAAGCCGGGCATCAACTACTTCAACACCTTAGTGTCTCGTCTCGTATCTCAGCCTTAGTGTTCCGGATTTGCCTAGAACACCAGCCTACTTACTTTCACTTGGATAACCATCACCAAGCCAGTTTAGCCTTCTCCGTCTCTCCATCGCAGTTATTAAAAGTACGGGAATATTAACCCGTTTCCCATCGATTACGGCTTTCGCCCTCACCTTAGGGGCCGACTTACCCTGCCCTGATTAGCATGGGACAGGAAACCTTGGTCTTTCGGCGAGGGGGTTTTTCACCCCCTTTATCGTTACTCATGTCAGCATTCGCACTTCTGATACCTCCAGCAAACTTCTCAGTTCACCTTCAACAGCTTACAGAACGCTCCCCTACCACTTGAACTTACGTTCAAATCCGCAGCTTCGGTTGCTTATTTAGCCCCGTTACATCTTCCGCGCAGGCCGACTCGACTAGTGAGCTATTACGCTTTCTTTAAAGGGTGGCTGCTTCTAAGCCAACCTCCTAGCTGTCTAAGCCTTCCCACATCGTTTCCCACTTAATAAGCATTTGGGACCTTAGCTGGCGGTCTGGGTTGTTGCCCTCTTCACGATGGACGTTAGCACCCACCGTGTGTCTCCCGGATAGCACTCTACGGTATTCGGAGTTTGCAAAGGGTTGGTAAGTCGGGATGACCCCCTAGCCTTAACAGTGCTCTACCCCCGTAGGTGTTCGTCCGAGGCGCTACCTAAATAGCTTTCGGGAGAACCAGCTATCTCCCGGCTTGATTAGCCTTTCACTCCGACCCACAAGTCATCCGCTAATTTTTCAACATTAGTCGGTTCGGTCCTCCAGTTGATGTTACTCAACCTTCAACCTGCCCATGGGTAGATCGCCGGGTTTCGGGTCTATACCTAGCAACTCTACGCGCAGTTAACACTCGCTTTCGCTACGGCTACCCTATTCGGTTAACCTTGCTACTAAATATAAGTCGCTGACCCATTATACAAAAGGTACGCAGTCACAGAACAAGTCTGCTCCCACTGCTTGTACGTACACGGTTTCAGGTTCTATTTCACTCCCCTCACAGGGGTTCTTTTCGCCTTTCCCTCACGGTACTGGTTCACTATCGGTCAATTGGGAGTATTTAGCCTTGGAGGATGGTCCCCCCGTCTTCAGTCAAGATAACACGTGTCCCGACCTACTTAATACGTGATTAATGAATCTTCATATACAGGGCTATCACCTACTATGGCTGAGCTTTCCAGCTCATTCTACTAATTCATTTATCATCGGCTCTTCCCCTTTCGCTCGCCGCTACTTAGGGAATCTCGGTTGATTTCTTTTCCTCGGGGTACTTAGATGTTTCAGTTCTCCCGGTTCGCTTCTTACACCTATGTATTCAGTGCAAGATACCCTAAAAGGGTGGGTTGCCCCATTCGGAAATCTGTAACTCATGCGTCTTTTATCGACTCGTCACAGCTTATCGCAGATTAACACGTCCTTCATCGCCTCCAATTGCCAAGGCATCCACCGTGTACGCTTAGTCACTTAACCATACAACCCGAATGTTTATCGAATCGTATCATTAAACGCTTTTACGTTGATTGAATACTATGGTCTTACTTGATTAAACTCGTTTTTTTCAACGCATTTAACTTTTTTACTACTGTCCAGATTTTTAAAGAGCGTTGGCTTTTTCGGTAAAAAAAACCAAACAAGATAATTGCGTTCTCTTCAATTATTTTGTTTGGCTTCTGTCAGCCTGACTTCGTTTGTGCGTTTGTGCGTTTGGAATTTGGTGGAGCTAAGCAGGATCGAACTGCTGACCTCCTGCGTGCAAGGCAGGCGCTCTCCCAGCTGAGCTATAGCCCCATATTCTTTTCGCTTTTACATAAGGTCTTTTTATCTATTTAAAGATAGACAAGGCGTTTTATGAGGACGTTTAGTTTACTAAACGACGATTAAAACAATGCAGTATATCTTTAAATTTGGTAGGTCTGGGCAGACTTGAAATAACCAAGCCGACTCTCACCGCTAACATTAAGAACGGGGTGCGCTCTAACGTTTTCAACCTATGTTATTGGTAGGTCTGGGCAGACTTGAACTGCCGACCTCACCCTTATCAGGGGTGCGCTCTAACCAGCTGAGCTACAGACCTAAATCAGGTTAGCCTTCACTATGTTCAAGCTTTGACCTTACGAAGTCTTTCTTTGTAGTAACCTTTATTTATCTGTGTGAACACTCTGCATATTTAAATAGCATCGTTAAGGAGGTGATCCAGCCCCAGGTTCCCCTAGGGCTACCTTGTTACGACTTCACCCCAGTCATGAACCACAAAGTGGTAAGCGCCCAATGTTAAGCTACCTACTTCTTTTGCAGCCCACTCCCATGGTGTGACGGGCGGTGTGTACAAGGCCCGGGAACGTATTCACCGCAGCATTCTGATCTGCGATTACTAGCGATTCCGACTTCATGGAGTCGAGTTGCAGACTCCAATCCGGACTACGAACAGCTTTAAGGGATTCGCGTACTCTCGCAAGTTAGCTGCCCTCTGTACTGTCCATTGTAGCACGTGTGTAGCCCATCCCGTAAGGGCCATGATGACTTGACGTCGTCCCCACCTTCCTCCGGTTTGTCACCGGCAGTCTCCTTAGAGTCCCCAACTTAAGGCTGGTAACTAAGGATAAGGGTTGCGCTCGTTGCGGGACTTAAC
Source organism: Catenovulum sediminis (assembly GCF_007289895.1). Taxonomy (GTDB): domain Bacteria; phylum Pseudomonadota; class Gammaproteobacteria; order Enterobacterales; family Alteromonadaceae; genus Catenovulum; species Catenovulum sediminis. Next base: position 1,272,343 of record NZ_CP041660.1, read on the forward strand.
CCAACATTTCACAACACGAGCTGACGACAGCCATGCAGCACCTGTCTCACAGTTCCCGAAGGCACTTAAGCATCTCTGCTTAATCCTGTGGATGTCAAGGGATGGTAAGGTTCTTCGCGTTGCATCGAATTAAACCACATGCTCCACCGCTTGTGCGGGCCCCCGTCAATTCATTTGAGTTTTAACCTTGCGGCCGTACTCCCCAGGCGGTCTACTTAGCGCGTTAGCTTCGTTACTCACGTCTTAAAGACACAAACAACAAGTAGACATCGTTTACGGCGTGGACTACCAGGGTATCTAATCCTGTTCGCTACCCACGCTTTCGCACCTCAGTGTCAGTAATGGGCCAGGGGGCCGCCTTCGCCACCGGTATTCCTCCAGATCTCTACGCATTTCACCGCTACACCTGGAATTCTACCCCCCTCTCCCTTACTCTAGACTGACAGTTTTGAATGCACAGCCGAGGTTGAGCCCCGGTTTTTCACATCCAACTTATCAATCCACCTACGTGCGCTTTACGCCCAGTAATTCCGATTAACGCTTGCACCCTCCGTATTACCGCGGCTGCTGGCACGGAGTTAGCCGGTGCTTCTTCTGTCAGTAACGTCACAGATGATGGGTATTAACCATCACCCTTTCCTCCTGACTGAAAGTGCTTTACAACCCGAAGGCCTTCTTCACACACGCGGCATGGCTGCATCAGGGTTTCCCCCATTGTGCAATATTCCCCACTGCTGCCTCCCGTAGGAGTCTGGGCCGTGTCTCAGTCCCAGTGTGGCTGACCATCCTCTCAGACCAGCTAGAGATCGTCGCCTTGGTGAGCCATTACCTCACCAACAAGCTAATCTCACTTGGGTTCATCTCGTCGCAGGAGCCAAAGCCCCCTTTAACCCGTAGGTATTATGCGGTATTAGCCATCGTTTCCAATGGTTATCCCCCACAACAAGGCAGATCCCCAAGCATTACTCACCCGTCCGCCGCTCGACGCCTGAGAGCAAGCTCTCATCGTTTCCGCTCGACTTGCATGTGTTAGGCCTGCCGCCAGCGTTCAATCTGAGCCATGATCAAACTCTTCATAGAAAGTTTTAATCTTTGTCTCAATCTTACTGATTTAACATTCTGAATTAACAGTAGTCACTTCACTAGATTGAATATTTTGTATCTATTCAAACTATGCGAGTGCCCACACAGATAAATAATAAGGTTACTAATTTTTAAAGAGCAATTCGGCATGACCGAATGAGGCGTGCATAATACAGCGTCTCACACTTGAGTCAATAACCAATTTAAAATATTTTGATATTTTAAATTAACTATCAAACCCTCAGTTAAACAGAATTAAAAGCCTGGCAGTGTGCTACTCTCACATGGGAAACCCCACACTACCATCGCCGCTATTGTGTTTCACTTCTGAGTTCGAAATGGATCAGGTGGTTCCACAATGCTATCGCCGCCAGGCATAAACTGTCACCTGAATGGATTCAATCATATCGCAATGCCACGGATGACAAAACACGATACTTGATTTCCAATCAAGTCTTAATCTGGACTCTTTGTAGTAAAAAAATTCTCATGCGCTCAAGCTTAATCTTTCATATTCATATTCAATAAACATTCGGCGTTGTATGGTTAAGCCGCACGGGCAATTAGTATTGGTTAGCTCAATGCCTCACAGCACTTACACATCCAACCTATCAACCTCGTAGTCTACAAGGGCCCTACAGGACCTTAAAGGTCTGTGACAACTCATCTCGGGGCTCGCTTCCCGCTTAGATGCTTTCAGCGGTTATCGATTCCGAACTTAGCTACCCGGCAATGCTATTGGCATAACAACCGGAACACCAGAGGTTCGTCCACTCCGGTCCTCTCGTACTAGGAGAAGCCCCCCTCAATTATCAAACGCCCACGGCAGATAGGGACCGAACTGTCTCACGACGTTCTAAACCCAGCTCGCGTACCACTTTAAATGGCGAACAGCCATACCCTTGGGACCGACTTCAGCCCCAGGATGTGATGAGCCGACATCGAGGTGCCAAACACCGCCGTCGATATGAACTCTTGGGCGGTATCAGCCTGTTATCCCCGGAGTACCTTTTATCCGTTGAGCGATGGCCCTTCCATTCAGAACCACCGGATCACTATGACCTGCTTTCGCACCTGCTCGACGTGTCTGTCTCGCAGTTAAGCTGGCTTATGCCATTGCACTAACCGTACGATGTCCGACCGTACTTAGCCAACCTTCGTGCTCCTCCGTTACGCTTTGGGAGGAGACCGCCCCAGTCAAACTACCCACCAGGCAGTGTCCGCATCCCCGATTAGGGGACTACGTTAGAACATCAAACATACAAGGGTGGTATTTCAAGGATGGCTCCACAACATCTGGCGACGCTGCTTCATAGCCTCCCACCTATCCTACACATGTAGGTTCAATGTTCACTGCCAAGCTGTAGTAAAGGTTCACGGGGTCTTTCCGTCTAGCCGCGGGTATACGGCATCTTCACCGCAATTTCAATTTCACTGAGTCCCGGGTGGAGACAGCGTGGCCATGATTACACCATTCGTGCAGGTCGGAACTTACCCGACAAGGAATTTCGCTACCTTAGGACCGTTATAGTTACGGCCGCCGTTTACCGGGGCTTCGATCAAGAGCTTCGCTTACGCTAACCCCATCAATTAACCTTCCGGCACCGGGCAGGTGTCACACCGTATACGTCATCTCTCGATTTTGCACAGTGCTGTGTTTTTAATAAACAGTTCCAGCCACCTGGTTACTTCGACCACCTCTCGCTCCAGTCGTTAAGACTTTCACAATAACGTGGCGTACCTTCTCCCGAAGTTACGGTACTATTTTGCCTAGTTCCTTCACCCGGGTTCTCTCAAGCGCCTTAGTATTCTCTACCTGACCACCTGTGTCGGTTTGGGGTACGGTTCTTAATAACCTGAAGCTTAGAAGATTTTCCTGGAAGCCGGGCATCAACTACTTCAACACCTTAGTGTCTCGTCTCGTATCTCAGCCTTAGTGTTCCGGATTTGCCTAGAACACCAGCCTACTTACTTTCACTTGGATAACCATCACCAAGCCAGTTTAGCCTTCTCCGTCTCTCCATCGCAGTTATTAAAAGTACGGGAATATTAACCCGTTTCCCATCGATTACGGCTTTCGCCCTCACCTTAGGGGCCGACTTACCCTGCCCTGATTAGCATGGGACAGGAAACCTTGGTCTTTCGGCGAGGGGGTTTTTCACCCCCTTTATCGTTACTCATGTCAGCATTCGCACTTCTGATACCTCCAGCAAACTTCTCAGTTCACCTTCAACAGCTTACAGAACGCTCCCCTACCACTTGAACTTACGTTCAAATCCGCAGCTTCGGTTGCTTATTTAGCCCCGTTACATCTTCCGCGCAGGCCGACTCGACTAGTGAGCTATTACGCTTTCTTTAAAGGGTGGCTGCTTCTAAGCCAACCTCCTAGCTGTCTAAGCCTTCCCACATCGTTTCCCACTTAATAAGCATTTGGGACCTTAGCTGGCGGTCTGGGTTGTTGCCCTCTTCACGATGGACGTTAGCACCCACCGTGTGTCTCCCGGATAGCACTCTACGGTATTCGGAGTTTGCAAAGGGTTGGTAAGTCGGGATGACCCCCTAGCCTTAACAGTGCTCTACCCCCGTAGGTGTTCGTCCGAGGCGCTACCTAAATAGCTTTCGGGGAGAACCAGCTATCTCCCGGCTTGATTAGCCTTTCACTCCGACCCACAAGTCATCCGCTAATTTTTCAACATTAGTCGGTTCGGTCCTCCAGTTGATGTTACTCAACCTTCAACCTGCCCATGGGTAGATCGCCGGGTTTCGGGTCTATACCTAGCAACTCTACGCGCAGTTAACACTCGCTTTCGCTACGGCTACCCTATTCGGTTAACCTTGCTACTAAATATAAGTCGCTGACCCATTATACAAAAGGTACGCAGTCACAGAACAAGTCTGCTCCCACTGCTTGTACGTACACGGTTTCAGGTTCTATTTCACTCCCCTCACAGGGGTTCTTTTCGCCTTTCCCTCACGGTACTGGTTCACTATCGGTCAATTGGGAGTATTTAGCCTTGGAGGATGGTCCCCCCGTCTTCAATCAAGATAACACGTGTCCCGACCTACTTAATACGTGATTGATGAATCTTCATATACAGGGCTATCACCTACTATGGCTGAGCTTTCCAGCTCATTCTACTAATTCATTTATCATCGGCTCTTCCCCTTTCGCTCGCCGCTACTTAGGGAATCTCGGTTGATTTCTTTTCCTCGGGGTACTTAGATGTTTCAGTTCTCCCGGTTCGCTTCTTACACCTATGTATTCAGTGCAAGATACCCTAAAAGGGTGGGTTGCCCCATTCGGAAATCTGTAACTCATGCGTCTTTTATCGACTCGTCACAGCTTATCGCAGATTAACACGTCCTTCATCGCCTCCAATTGCCAAGGCATCCACCGTGTACGCTTAGTCACTTAACCATACAACCCGAATGTTTATCGAATCGTATCATTAAACGCTTTTACGTTGATTGAATACTATGGTCTTACTTGATTAAACTCGTTTTTTTAACGCATTTAACTTTTTACTACTGTCCAGATTTTTAAAGAGCGTAAAGCTTAAAAGCTTTAAGCAATATGTTTAGCCTGTAAACACATGACTTAGCGCTTTTGCACTTTTCTTTATTATCAGTAACCGTTATTTATCTGTGTGAACACTCTGCATATTTAAATAGCATCGTTAAGGAGGTGATCCAGCCCCAGGTTCCCCTAGGGCTACCTTGTTACGACTTCACCCCAGTCATGAACCACAAAGTGGTAAGCGCCCAATGTTAAGCTACCTACTTCTTTTGCAGCCCACTCCCATGGTGTGACGGGCGGTGTGTACAAGGCCCGGGAACGTATTCACCGCAGCATTCTGATCTGCGATTACTAGCGATTCCGACTTCATGGAGTCGAGTTGCAGACTCCAATCCGGACTACGAACAGCTTTAAGGGATTCGCGTACTCTCGCAAGTTAGCTGCCCTCTGTACTGTCCATTGTAGCACGTGTGTAGCCCATCCCGTAAGGGCCATGATGACTTGACGTCGTCCCCACCTTCCTCCGGTTTGTCACCGGCAGTCTCCTTAGAGTCCCCAACTTAAGGCTGGTAACTAAGGATAAGGGTTGCGCTCGTTGCGGGACTTAACCCAACATTTCACAACACGAGCTGACGACAGCCATGCAGCACCTGTCTCACAGTTCCCGAAGGCACTTAAGCATCTCTGCTTAATCCTGTGGATGTCAAGGGATGGTAAGGTTCTTCGCGTTGCATCGAATTAAACCACATGCTCCACCGCTTGTGCGGGCCCCCGTCAATTCATTTGAGTTTTAACCTTGCGGCCGTACTCCCCAGGCGGTCTACTTAGCGCGTTAGCTTCGTTACTCACGTCTTAAAGACACAAACAACAAGTAGACATCGTTTACGGCGTGGACTACCAGGGTATCTAATCCTGTTCGCTACCCACGCTTTCGCACCTCAGTGTCAGTAATGGGCCAGGGGGCCGCCTTCGCCACCGGTATTCCTCCAGATCTCTACGCATTTCACCGCTACACCTGGAATTCTACCCCCCTCTCCCTTACTCTAGACTGACAGTTTTGAATGCACAGCCGAGGTTGAGCCCCGGTTTTTCACATCCAACTTATCAATCCACCTACGTGCGCTTTACGCCCAGTAATTCCGATTAACGCTTGCACCCTCCGTATTACCGCGGCTGCTGGCACGGAGTTAGCCGGTGCTTCTTCTGTCAGTAACGTCACAGATGATGGGTATTAACCATCACCCTTTCCTCCTGACTGAAAGTGCTTTACAACCCGAAGGCCTTCTTCACACACGCGGCATGGCTGCATCAGGGTTTCCCCCATTGTGCAATATTCCCCACTGCTGCCTCCCGTAGGAGTCTGGGCCGTGTCTCAGTCCCAGTGTGGCTGACCATCCTCTCAGACCAGCTAGAGATCGTCGCCTTGGTGAGCCATTACCTCACCAACAAGCTAATCTCACTTGGGTTCATCTCGTCGCAGGAGCCAAAGCCCCCTTTAACCCGTAGGTATTATGCGGTATTAGCCATCGTTTCCAATGGTTATCCCCCACAACAAGGCAGATCCCCAAGCATTACTCACCCGTCCGCCGCTCGACGCCTGAGAGCAAGCTCTCATCGTTTCCGCTCGACTTGCATGTGTTAGGCCTGCCGCCAGCGTTCAATCTGAGCCATGATCAAACTCTTCATAGAAAGTTTTAATCTTTGTCTCAATCTTACTGATTTAACATTCTGAATTAACAGTAGTCACTTCACTAGATTGAATATTTTGTATCTATTCAAACTATGCGAGTGCCCACACAGATAAATAATAAGGTTACTAATTTTTAAAGAACGTTTTCTGAAGTTCGAACCGTTAGTCCGTTTCAGTGAGGCGCGTATCTTACGCTTCTCATTTTCGTTGTCAAGCCTTTATTTATCTCACTTTCGTTTGATGTTTTGCTTTTCAACTTTTGCGCTTGGAGTTGGCTTTTAAGCTGTTTGCTTGTTGCCGTGTCGCTGCGTTGTGGGGGCGCATTATAGGGACTAATTAAAACCCGTCAATGCTTTTTATCGATTTATTTCAGTTTTTTTGACAGTGCTTATTTTTTGATAGCATTACGGTTAAAAATCAGCTTTCAAGCGTTCTTTTTTTAACCTCAGGGTCGTTTTACAGTACAATTAATGCAGTTTATAAGGTAACTTATATTCGCTTTATCAAAATTTTCTTATTAAATAACAAAATAAATTCTTATTTTCGAGGTTTTCATGTCTAACCATATTATTAAACAAGCTTTAGTGATAGTTGCTTTAGTTCTTTTGAGTTTTTTCGTTTTACCGAATGTAGCGCCTGACCTTCCAGCCAATATCGCTATGAGTTTGGGTATTGTTTTAGGTGGATTGGTGGCAATCTTTATTGTACCAACCAGTTTAACTGACGAATCAGACGATTCTGAGAGCCCTTCTTACGAAGATGATGGTTCCACTAAAACTATATATGTGGGTAATCTCCCTTACCGCGCAAATGAAGCGGCTGTTAGAGAACTTTTTTCAAATCACGGTGACGTTAAGACAGTTCGTTTAATGCGTGATAGAAATACGGGTAAAAGAAAAGGTTTTGGTTTCGTTGAAATGGATGAGTCTGGTGCAGATAAGGCAATTGAAGCATTAAACGATTCTGATTTTCAGCAAAGAACACTTAAAGTTCGCGAAGCAAAAGACAGAAGTAATAAAGAAGAGTCTTAAAATTACCGGGTTGCCATGTATCTATGTTACATGTGCAACCCTAATTACCACTGTCATTCTGCCGCATCACCGTCCTGTTGTCCTAAAATCTGACGATTGAAGTGATTAAAACGATTCACAGCTTCCATTAATTCATTGCCTTCTAACTGAAACTGATTACTGAACACCCGATTCATTATATCCTGTATTTGTCCCTCATCAGCTAAATGCTGTCGACCTTGCGCCACCATGTTTTTTAATTCTTCGACATATTCCATTAGTGGTTGTTGTACACTCTTTGGCATAACAGGTTTATCCAAACCATGATTCTGATACTCGCTAACTGACTGATAAGCAGTTTGTGTATGACTTCGCTCCCGCGTTAACTGAACTGCATAACTACTAATTTCCGAATCATCAAAACCCAGTTTCAGAGCTTGCTGATAAGCAGCTTCAACATCCCCACCATAAAATGATTCTGCAACTGAGCTAACGCTTTGCACAAACTGACCTATAGCTTGAAGTTCCTCTTCATCCAATTCCCCTTCTACCGTATATGCAAGTCGCTCCTCATTAAAATCCAACTTGTTATATACAAATTGTGATGAATTTTGCTCTCCTTCTTGCTGGGCTGTCATTCGTGCTGTTTCTTGCTGCGCTCTAATTGAAGAAAAGTCGATAAAAACAGTATCGCCGTCTTTGGTGGTGATTTGTAATTTACCTGTATCTTTGGCGGTTATTTGATTTTCAATGCCGATATCGACTGTTTGACCAGACATATGCTTTTCTGGGTTATTAATCCGCTCAAACAGACCATCAATGCCTTCTTTAATTAAGTCATGCGCTTTTTTTATCCCCTGCGAAAGCGGGTCATCAGTCTCTTCAGTAATACCGAGCTGTTTTTTAGCTGCTGCAACGCCCTTACTAACCCCTTCTCTAGCTTGCTCAATTAACTCGTTTAACGATTCTTTGTCAGCACCAGACTCAGCCGCTCCGAGGACAACACCTTCAACAAAACTCAATACATTTTTTGCCACTTCTTCAAAATTAAATAAGGATTCATTGCGTGCTTTAATATCCGATGGTGTAAGCGGCTCTCCCATTGCCATTGGTTTATTAGCAGGTAAACTATCCAAATGACGCGCAAATGACTGTTGTAATATAGTGACACCAAACGACAATGTAGATTGTCGACTTAGATGTGTCTCTACCGCCTGAGAGCCGACTACACCACTAGGGTCTGACTTAACCGCACTGTGTTGCTCTGCAGTATTTTTATTGTCAGATTTATTGGTTGGTAGCTGAGCACTACTATTCTTGATGCTTGAAATATCCATAACATTAACCAAATATAATTTTCTCTATCTAATGTATCGGCCTAAGTTGAATATATTTTAGTCAATTTTTAAATTTAATTTTATTGATTACTGCGCTGAATCACAATTCCCGTTAAAATAACTCATTTTTCTGAGGAATAACTGTCAGATGCGCGTCGATCAAATTGATACCAAACTATACCAATCACTTTTAGAAGAGAAAGTAAAAAATACACTAGCGCTCTTCAATAATTTTGATCTACCCAACATTAGTGTCATTCCATCTTCAGAACAAGGCTACCGATTACGCGCTGAATTTAGGGTATGGCATCAGGACGATGATAGCTATTACATTATGTTTGATCCGCAAAACAAAGAAAAATTCAGGGTTGATTCTTTTATACCGGGCAGCAAGCTGTTAAATGACTTAATGAAACTTGTGCGTGAAGCATTTTTACAGTCAGAAGTGCTGAGACGTAAATTGTATCAAGTCGACTTTTTGACAACACTAAGCGGCCAAGCGCTCGTTTCTATGATATACCATAAGCCTTTAGATCAATCATGGTTAGCTGAAGCCGAACAGCTTAAAGACCATTTATCTAGTGTTGCACATATCAATATTATAGGTCGCTCCCGTAAACAAAAAGTGCTAGTTGATAACGATTATGTAACTGAAAGTTTTGAACTAGATGGAAAACAGTATCAATACAAGCAAATAGAAAACACCTTTACTCAACCAAATGGTTTAATAAATGTTGCCATGCTCTCTTGGGCTCGACATATTTCCAACGATCTTACCGGCGATTTATTAGAGTTATACTGCGGAAATGGCAATTTCAGCATTGCACTGTCAGACAAGTTCAATAAGGTTTTGGCAACTGAAATAGCGAGAACGTCCGTTAAAGCAGCCAATCAAAATTTAACAGACAATCAAATAACAAACGTTGTGATAGGCCAATCGTCAGCAGAAGACTTTTCTGCAGCCTACTTTGAAGGTAAAAAGGTTAAATCTTTAAAAGAGGTCGATTTAACAAGCTACGACTTTACCACCATATTAGTGGATCCGCCAAGAGCGGGATTGGACAGCGACACTGAGAAACTCGTAACCCGGTTTGACAATATTTTATATATTTCATGTAACCCTGAAACACTCAGCAATAATTTATCGACAATTTTACAAACACATGAAATTAAAGACTTTACTTTTTTTGACCAATTCCCATACACCCACCACATAGAAACAGGTGTTTGGTTAGAGCGAAAAAAGTAATCTAATGTGCTGATTGCTTTTGAACTCGAGCTCCACTGACAATAATTCGCAATTGCAAAATCAAGCGCCCAGAAATATTTTTCTTTTGCGCTTGAGATAAGTCTATTGCCTCGGCACCCGCATTAAACACCAACTTAACCATAGCGTCAGATTCAATTAACGCGAATTCGTGAGAACAAGCTTGCGCTTTAGCAATATAATCGGCCAGTTCCGCAATAAAATGCTCAATCTCTCTAGTAACGGCAGCCCTGAATTGACAAGAAGTACCACTTTTGGCTTGCAATAAAATCCTAAAAGCACCTTCATTAGTATCCAGAAACTCCATAAAAGTTTCGACTGACGTGGTTATAATCGAGCCTTGCGTCGCAATACGTTGCCTTGCTTGACGCATCAGCTGACGCAATAAAAGACCCGCTTCATCAACCAAAGTTAAGCCGAGTTCTTCCAATCCTTTAAAATGGCGATAAAAGGATGTCGGTGCAATCCCAGCTTCTCTTGCAACTTCGCGCAGACTCAAATTTGAAAAGTTCTTTTCCGCTGACAGTTGACGAAAAGCTGCCTGTATTATTGCCCTTCTGGTTTTCTCTTTTTGTACGGCACGAACGCCCAATGTCATCACCTAATTACAAAATAGCAAAACAATATTAAAACAAAATTGAGTAAAAAATCATAAATCACTTGATCCTAAACTTCATTAATCTAAAATTTAGCGTACACATGTACGCTAAAAAGCGACATAAGCTCCACGTAAATATAGAGGCAGATGCATGAAAAAGGCTCCCATCGTTTGGGTTAACCTACTGGTATTTTTAATCACAGGTACAATCGCACTAACCCTAGTACCTTATTACGCCATAGTTCACGGTTTTGACAAAATAGAAATTATCGCAACGATATTATGTCTAGGCTATTGTGGCATGTCTATAACGGCAGGATATCATCGGCTGTGGTCACACAAAACCTACCAAGCGCATGCTTTTGTTCGTTGGGTGTATGCGTTAGGTGGTGCATTTGCTCTGCAAAACAGTATATTACATTGGAGCTCTGATCATAGGAACCACCATAAACATGTGGATGATAATGAACGAGACCCATACTCTGCGAAAATGGGTTTTTGGCATTCACATATGGGCTGGATGATCAGAGAATATCAAGGAAAAGAATACTCCAACTATAAAAATGTGCGGGATCTTGAAAAAGATAAAATCGTCATGTTTCAACACAAATACTATTTACCGCTCACACTGGCAACCAACTTTGGGATCCCATTCTTTTTAGGATGGTTAAATGGCGACATAATCGGCATGATGTTAAGTGCAGGTGTGTTGCGATTAGTATTGAGCCATCATTTTACATTTTTTATTAACTCTCTTGCACATCTGTGGGGTAAACAAACGTACACGGCTAATCATACAGCAAGAGATAATCACTTTTTAGCCTTACTCACTTATGGTGAGGGTTATCATAATTTCCACCATACTTTTGAATATGATTATCGTAATGGCATAAAATGGTGGCAGTTTGATCCAACTAAATGGTTTATAAAAAGCGCTAGTTGGCTAGGTTTAACATATAACTTAAGAACAGCACCGGAAGAACGTATCGAAAAAGCGCGCGCCCAACATCATTTATCAACGCTTAAAGAACGCTTGATACATTTGCCGCAGCATTCAGCTGTGTTGGAAAAGTTAGAACACGAATACGAAGTTTTAATGGAACGCTTAAATGAATTTTATTCAGCCAAAAAGCGCTTATTAGACATTAAACGAAAACAACTGGGTAAAGACTATCGAAAAACCGACGTTTACCAGCAAGTACAAGAGCTAAAAAGTAAATTTGAGAATCAGAAAAATCGCTTCTTACAATTCCAACTCCCTCAGCCTGCTTAATTTAAATTAAACCACTCAGAAGCACTTTTTATCGGAGTTTTTGAGTGTTTTTTTAACTAAATCTATCCTATATGGAAAATTTTTAATCGTTATAGTTAAGATTTATGCCCCGTAATGTCATTTGTATGCGCTAGAATAGGAAACAACACACACTTGAAAAGGGCAGGATTACTTGTGAGCGATAAAGATAAACCACAAAAAAATACGGAAGAAACAACACCAAACCCAACATTCGATTATGATGCGATTGTTATCGGGACCGGTCCGGGCGGCGAAGGCGCGGCGATGGGGTTAGCCAAAACAGGAAAAAGCGTTGCTGTTGTTGAACGGCATAGTGCCGTAGGTGGCGGATGTACGCATTGGGGAACCATACCATCAAAAGCATTAAGGCAATCTGTCTCACAGCTTATTCATTTTAATACCAATCCACTTTTTAGCGAAAGCGGCAGAGAAAAGCACTTTACCTTCCCGCAGATATTAAAACATGCCGAAGGTGTAATTCGCCAACAAACCCGTTTAAGGGCCGGTTTTTATGATAGAAACCGAGTACAATTAATCAAGGGCGAAGCGTCTTTTGTCGATAAACATACTTTATGCATAACTTACCCAGACGGTTCGACGCAAAATATAACAGCACAAACGATCGTAATTGCGACAGGCTCTAGACCTTACCGACCAACCGATGTCGACTTTACAAGTGGTCGCGTCTACGACAGCGACACCATATTATCTCTAAAACACGATCCAAGAAGTATCATCATCTATGGTGCGGGGTTATTGGTTCTGAATATGCCAGTATTTTCAGAGGGTTGGGCGTCAAAGTTGACTTGATAAACACGCGTGAACGGCTGTTATCTTTCTTGGATAATGAAGTTTCTGATGCGTTAAGTTATCACCTAACAAACAGTGGTACCGTGATTCGCAACGGCGAAGAGTATGAAAGTATCAAAGCCAGTAACGATGGTGTCATTCTTCATACCAAATCAGGAAAACGATTTAAAGCAGACTGCTTATTATTTGCCAATGGTAGAACCGGTAATACTGACAAACTTAACTTATCTGCCATCGGTTTAAAAGCAGATGGCCGAGGTCAGGTAAAAGTAGATGAGAATTATCGGACAGCGATAGACAATATCTATGCGGTGGGTGATGTTATAGGCTACCCAAGCTTAGCAAGCGCGGCTTATGATCAAGGGCGCATTGCGGCAAACTATATTGTAAGCGGTGAAGTGCAATCTAAATTAATTGCAGATATCCCAACCGGAATTTACACCATCCCAGAGATAAGTTCGGTAGGCAAAACCGAACAAGAGCTTACTGCGGCTAAAATCCCATATGAAGTAGGTAAAGCTCAGTTTAAACACCTTGCTCGAGCACAAATAGCAAACTCAACGATTGGTGGATTAAAACTACTGTTCCATCCGGATACAAAAGAAATATTAGGTATTCATTGCTTTGGTACTGCTGCCTCTGAAATTGTTCATATCGGACAAGCAATTATGCAACAACAAGGGCCAGCAAACACAGTTGAGTATTTCGTAAATACCACCTTTAACTATCCGACAATGGCAGAAGCCTACCGCGTGGCTGCATTAAACGGTTTAAACCGACTTTTTTAAGAAAGGAAAGTAGTACTTTGTATTGCTTTCCGCATCCTGCGATATTTGATTAAGGGGACTAACGTCCCCTTTGTATTGATTTGCGGTTTATTTATTATGGTAAAGTGGGCTTAAATCTTTAACCGCTTGGATAAATGCGCCTGCATTTTCAGGTTTAACATCTGGGGTTATACCATGCCCTAAATTAAAGACATGACCACTTCCTGCGCCATAGCTATCTAAAATCAATTGCACTTCTTGGCGAATAACTTGCGGTGATGCATACAACACAGACGGGTCCATATTACCTTGTAAAGCAACCTTATCACCAACACGTTTTCGAGCTTCGCCAATATCAGTTGTCCAATCTAAACCGATCGCATCACAACCTGTATCGGCAATCCATTCAAGCCACTGCCCACCGCCTTTAGTAAACAAAGTGACAGGTACACGCTGTTCATCTTTACCAAGATTTAAACCATCAACAATTTTTGCCATGTAATCTAATGAAAACTCTCTGTAATTTCGAGGGGATAAAACACCACCCCAAGTATCAAAGATCATTAACGATTGAGCACCTGCATCAATTTGTGCGTTCAGATACTCAACAACAGCATCTGCAAGTTTGCTCAACAATAAATGCAATGCTTCAGGAGACTCATAACCCATTCGTTTAATTTTTGAGAATGTTTTACTACTTCCACCTTCAATCATATAAGTCGCTAAAGTCCAAGGGCTTCCGGAAAAGCCAATTAAAGGAACTTCACCTTTTAGCTCACGACGAATAGTGGAAACCGCATCCATCACATACTTGAGTGATTTAGCAGGATCAGGGACAGGTAAAGCGGCAATATCCGTTAAATCGTTTAAAGACTTAGTAAATTTTGGTCCTTCACCTGTTTCAAAATATAACCCCATACCCATTGCATCTGGGATAGTTAGTATATCTGAAAACAAAATAGCAGCATCCAACGGGTAACGTCTAAGAGGCTGCATCGTCACTTCACAGGCCAACTCAGGATTTTTGCACAATGACATAAAATCCCCCGCTTGAGCACGCACTTCTCGATATTCTGGCAAATACCGGCCCGCTTGCCGCATCATCCAAACTGGCGTACGGTCAATTGGCTTTTTCAACAAAGCATCGAGATAACGGGTATTTTTTAAAACGCTCATAAATTGTTCCCAAATCAGTTTTACTAACAACTCTAGCCAGTAAATTACATTAAAATTACAACTTTCACATTAGATACATATTTTTTATTGCTTCTATCTCTCGCTTTTGGTATAAAAGTCGAGCGCTAATGAAGACAATTAATCAGAAGCTCGGATAAACGGGACCTCAAGCACTAACCTTTTCAGCCTTACTTTTGTGAGGCTTTTTTGTTTTTATGACCAGCAACCAGCGAATCAATCATCCTGCCAGCAATAGAATAACGGCCAGGGGTTTGAGGTAAAGAATCTAAATTATACCAAGCCGCAGACAATATTTCTCGCTCATCTACCTGTATCTCACCACTTTTATATCGTGCTATAAAACCTACCATAATTTGATGTGGGAACGGCCAAGGCTGGCTACCAAAATATTGAATCTGATCGATTTCAATGCCGACTTCCTCTTTTACTTCGCGCGCTACCGCATGCTCTAATGTTTCACCGGGCTCAACAAAGCCCGCCAAAATTGAACTGCGTCCAGAACGACTTTTTTTACCCACAGCCAATAATAATTGCTCATCTTTTAAAACAGCCATAATGACACAAGGTGATAGTCTTGGATAACATCTGTGCTGGCAATGTTTGCAATGCATTGCCAACTCCCAAGAAACAGCGGTCATTTTTTTACCACAGCGACCACAAAACTTATGCGTTTGTAAAAACTGCTGAAATTGAATGGCTTTTGCAGCAAACGAAAAAGATACATCATCCATTTGGGCTTGTGTAATAAACTCTCGCAAGTTACAAAATTTGGCCGGAAACTCAGCCGCTAGAGCGACGGATGATGCACTAACCATATATACGGGTCTACCGAGAGATTCACCTAGGTGTAAAATTTTGTTCTGCTCAACACTCGCAAACAGCTCACTTTTCCGAGCAACTGGTAATGTATAATCAGAATCGGTTAACCAAACTTCGTCGTGCCGCACGACGACCCAAACAGCGACCTGCTCTACTAGATGTTTTGATGAATTAATCAACATGTTATCACTAAAACCATTTTATAATTTTGCCACATGGGACAGTTTGTTAAATTTTTATCACATTTTTAACTAAAATAAGCTAACTGTATTGCAATTTTCTTTGTGATATCGTTAGATAGAAGTATGCGCAAGTATGCCAAAAAAGGTGAAGAACTGATATGCTGACAGAACTACAAAAAGCACAACAAAAATATGGTGGAGCCAGCAATGCTATTGATAAATGGCTTGAAGAGCGCCGAGAACTTTTAGTCAGATATTGCAAACTGGCTGGACTACCTCCGTTTGAAGCGGACAAAAGCAAACTACCCGGCTCGCAAGAAATAGCGGAATTCTGCCAAGTGCTAGTCGATTATCTTTCTGCTGGTCACTTTGAAGTATTTGATAATATAGCCTCACAGTGCAAAGTAAGTGGTGGCGAAAGCTTAGAGCTGGCAAAACGATTGTGGCCAAAAATAAATGATACCACAGATATCGCGTTAAGCTTTGATGACAAATATGCCGAGATTGAAGAAAGTGCAAATTGGGATAAATTTGACAGCGATTTATCAAACTTAGGGCAAGCACTAGAAGACAGATTTGACTACGAAGATCAGCTCATTCATATTCTGTACACCAAACATACTGAAGTTGCGTAGCACGTTTGTGGTTTGCAGCATCCGATTAAATAAAAAACCGCTCAATGAGCGGTTTTTTTATAATCAATAAAGCGTGGCAATTAACCTTCGATAGAGATCAACTCAACATCAAAGATTAAAGTAGCAAATGGAGGAATACTACCAGTACCGTTTTCACCGTAAGCTAAGTTGTACGGGATGTAGAAACGATATTTAGATCCAACATTCATTAACTGAACGCCTTCAGTCCAACCTGGAATAACACGGTTAAGCGGGAAAGATGCAGGCTCACCACGATCAACAGAGCTATCAAACTTAGTTCCATCTAACAATGTACCTGTATAGTGCACAGTAACAGTGTCAGTTGCAGCAGGCTTATCACCTTCACCTTCAACTAAGACTTCATATTGCAGACCTGATTCAGTCACTTGAATCCCATCTTTTTTAGCGTTTTCTGCTAAGAAAGTTTCACCTTCAGCGCGAAACTCTTTGCTATCTTCTGCACGTTTAGCGGCTTCCAATTCTTGGTGCTGCTTTTGTAATTCTTGAAGTGCAGCCTGAATATCAGCTTGTTCTAAAGATGGATTGCCAGCCAGCATATCCGCAACACCCTGTTGAACCAACTTCATATCTAGCTCCAAACCAACAGCGTTGATTTGTTCTACAGTTGATTTCAATTGACCACCAAAATTTACACCCAAGCCGTAAGCTTGTTTTTCACTTAAAGTTTGCAAAGTTACTGCCTCTTTTTGTTGAGTTTCTTGAGATTTAGCCTGCTCTTGTGCTTCGTTGCTTGCATCTTTTCCACAACCAGCCAAAACCAAAGCAGCAGCCAAAGCGCTCACTACGCCCAATTTTTGCATATCTAATACTCCAATTTGCTATCTACCCAAATCATTTCAAATGCAAGTTCGCCTAGCAGAAGAAAATAATCTGATATACTCAAGCGAACTCAAAATCATCATTTTTTAGTTAAAGAGAATTTGGGTTAACTCGAATTCAGTTTGCCTATTTACGGCCGTTGAAACCAAAACAAGCGTAAAAGCTCTAAATAATAGAGCAATTAACAACTAATAAGTCATGAATTTAACAAGAATCTATCAAATTACCCTGTTGTCTGCTCTGTTAACGCTCACTGGCTGCCAACAAAAACAAAAACTGCCAGAAGAATCTTTCGTTCATTCACCAAATGGGGCACTGCATTCATATATTTCTCAAGATGCAAGCCACGCAATCAATATTAGTTATGATAATCAAGCTCAACTATGGAACTTGAAAGAACAGACTATGACTTTCATTTGGCAACAAAGTTCAAAAGCTGATAATTCGATGCTTCTCGCCCATATATCTCCCAATAATCGTTATGCTGTAACAGCAACACGCTCTGAGTTTGCATTATGGGACGCTCACAGTGGCAAAAATTTAGGTTACTGGCAAGTAAAAGATGCAAATATTCGTGATATCAAGGTAAATAACAGTGCAGATACGATTCTCCTCGCGCTATCAAATGGCAGTATTTCAGTGTTCAACACCAAAACCGCTCAACAAAGAAAATTTAAAGGTCACTCAACAAGTGTAAATAGCATAAGTCTTAGTCTGGATGGCAAGCATGCATTATCCGGCAGCAATGACTATCAAGCCTTGTATTGGCATATAGCGAGTGGCGAAATAATTCACAAATTTGCACTTCCCTCAAGAGTCACTAAAGTAAAAATAATTGCCCAGCACAAAGCGGTAATTAGCTCATTGCCTGAATCTATCGTCGTTAATCTAGAAAGTGGTAAGCGCTTATTTAAACTGCAACAAACAGAAAATGAATTGCTCCTCAATACGATTCGCAGCAACCTTCAAGCAAATGTGATCGCAGCAGGCTCTGATGATCGCAAAATAATGCTTTGGCAACAGCAAACTGGTAAACTGGTGACTTCATGGCAGGTGAGCAGTAAAACAAAACGAGCCTATGATGGTGCTTTAGTTAACAGTGTAGCTTTTCAACCAGATGACAATATTCTGATAAGTCAAAGCTCTACCGGTAAAACTGAATATTGGCGATACAACAACTAAACCTTAAAGCCTTTGCTGCAATTGTTTTGCAATACCACAGCCTAAAGGTTCAATTAAATGAATACAGAAAAGAGTGACCGGCTTTAAATATGACGCAGAAATTAGAAAACAAAATTGACAATTTAGAAGCACAACTCGCGTTTCAAGAAGATACCATTGCAACGCTCAATGATGCTTTAGTTTCTCAACAACAACAAATATCCTTGTTAGAAAAGCAAGTTGCATTGTTGGCCCGAAAAGTAAAAGAGGCACAGCCGGACAGCTTAATCCCCCAATCGATGGAAACACCGCCACCTCATTATTGATATGGATAGTGGCAAGCAGGTAAACTAAGCGTCTGGTTTAAATAAACCAATCACTTGTTCAGCTTGTTTACTGGCATTTTTAACCTGCGCGCTGGTTTGACTTTGTGTGTGACCACAATCAACACACTCTATATTTTCAACACCAGCCTGAAAAAATAATAACAGGCTATCTTGAGCTTTGCATTTTGGACATACAGCCCCAGCAATAAATCGTTTCTTTTGTTTCATGTAAACAACCGTTTAACTATATTTAGCTATCTGAGTTTAGTTATCTTAACCCGAAGACTTTTGCCGTATACTGTTACAGCAAATATTACAATAAGCAAATAATACACTAACAGACAGTTTATGATCACATTAAATAAAGTTTCCTTACAACGCGGACAGTCATTTTTACTAGAAAACGCAAGTGCAAATATATTTGCTGGCCAAAAAGTAGGTTTGGTCGGTAAAAATGGCTGTGGGAAGTCCAGCTTGTTTGCCTTATTTAACGGACGACTTCATGTAGACCAAGGTGACTTTTCATTACCAGCTAATTGGGCTATCGCCAATGTAAAACAAGAAACACCCGCTCTTGAAACTTCAGCGCTGGACTATGCAATCGATGGCGATCATGAATATCGCGTATTATGTCAAAAGATAGCGAAAGCGGAAGCGCAACAGCAGGGTGAGAAACTCGCAACCCTGTATAACGAGATGGAACATATTCAAGGTTACAGTATTCACGCCCGTGCCGGTCAGCTACTAGCGGGCTTAGGCTTTGATGAACAGCAGCAACAGCAAAGTGTCAGTTCTTTTTCTGGTGGTTGGAGAATGCGTTTAAACCTAGCCCAAGCGCTGCTTTGTCGTTCAGACTTATTGTTGCTAGATGAACCAACCAACCACCTCGATTTAGATGCTGTCATTTGGCTGACAAAGTTTTTACTTCAATATCAAGGCACGCTTGTCGTTATCTCACACGATAGAGATTTTTTAGATCAAACCTGTAGCCACATTTTGCACATAGAAAATCAACAAATTAACAGTTATACCGGAAATTATTCAGCATTTGAAATTCAAAGGGCAGCGCAACTAGAACAACAGCAAGCAATGCACGAAAAGCAACAACGCGAACGCGCGCACATGCAAGCATTCATCGCTAGGTTTAAAGCGAAAGCCAGCAAGGCGAAACAAGCTCAATCTCGTGTCAAAGCACTGGCAAGAATGGAAGAAATCGCACCAGCACACGTAGACAGTCAGTTTAATTTTGAATTTCGCGAGCCAGAGAAAAATCCAAATCCACTTATTCGTTTAAATCAAGTTCAGGCAGGGTATGATAAGCCCCTACTAAATAGAATCGAAATTAACCTAGTACCGGGTAGCCGAATTGGATTATTGGGTCGTAATGGTGCCGGTAAATCAACATTGATAAAGCTGCTTGCCGGCGATTTAGCACCGTTAGCAGGTGAAGTGGTTCGCAGTGCAGGCCTGAATATAGGTTATTTTGCACAGCACCAACTTGAACAGCTGGATCAAGAAGCAACCCCGCTGATTCATCTACAAAGACTTGCGCTAAAAGAAACAGAACAAAAATTGCGAGACTACTTGGGTGGGTTCGGATTTTCAGAGGATCAGGCAACCGCCAACATAGCCCCGTTTTCAGGTGGTGAAAAAGCCCGACTGGTACTTGCATTGTTAGTCTGGCAAAAACCGAACTTACTACTACTGGATGAACCAACGAACCACTTAGATCTAGATATGCGGCATGCTCTAACGATGGCCTTGCAAAGTTACAGCGGTGCTATGTTAATCGTTTCGCATGACAGGCATATTTTGCGCAGTACCTGCGATGACTTTTATTTGGTTGCAAACGGCCAAGTTGAAATGTTTAGCGGTGATTTAGAAGACTATGAAAAATGGTTAACTGAACAGCAAAAGTTAAATCAGACAAAACCGACATCGGAAAATAAACAAAACTCAGCACAAAACCGAAAAGACAACAAACGCAAAGAAGCTGAATTCAGACAAAAAACCAAACCATTGCGCACACAGCTGGAAAAATATATGCAGCAAGTTGAAAAGCTGCAAAACCAGCTAGATGTGATAGAACAGCAATTAGCTGACAGTGAATTATATACGGATGAAAATAAATCAAAACTAACCGAACTGATTAAACAACAAGCAGAACTCAAACCGAAACTGGAAGAAGTAGAAGAACTCTGGATGGAAACAGAAGAAACACTTAATCAAGCACAAATAGAATTCGAACAGTCATGCAACAGCTAAATGAGCACCTTGTCTGGCAAATGTGCGGCGCGCTCTATGCGCATAATATCGTACAGACAAACTGTCTTTTGTGGCAAAATCAAAGCCAACTTAACGTTAATATAATACTGATATTTGCACTGCTGGAAAGCCAGCAGTATACATTTCAGCCGGCTCATTTAGATCAAGTCATCATAGCTGTCGAAGACTTTAATCAAGCACACACGCAATTAATCCGCCAAGCTCGTTTTAGCTGGCGCGCGCATGCCGATAAAAACAACTCGTACATTGTGATAAAAGAAAAATTATTATCAGCAGAATTAGAGTTTGAAAAGCAAGAACAAAAAATAATTATTGAAGTGCTCTATTCCGGCCGCCACACCTTCCTAAATCGGCCGTTAAAACAAAGTCCATTATCTTATTATTTTGCGACGAAAAGTATCACTGCTGACTACCATTGGTTATTAGAACTCGCTGCCACTCAATGGGGTAAAGTTTCAGGTTGAACCTGATACTGCAAGATGTCCAGAGCGCTCAACGGTCGACTGAATAAAAATCCTTGTGCGACATCACAATCCAAGGCGCGTAAAAAATCTACTTGTTTTAAATTTTCAACGCCTTCAGCGACCACCTGATAACCTAAACTTTTAGCCATCGCAATAACAGTTTTGACAATAATCTCATCTTCCACTTCAACACCAATATCGCGAATAAATGAACGGTCTATTTTTATCGTCTCCACCGGCAGTTTTTTCAAATAAGCTAAAGATGAATACCCTGTACCAAAATCATCAATCGAAAAATGTGTACCCAATTGGCGCAACTGCTCCATCAATAGAAAAGAATTTTCACCATGTATCATCATGGTATGTTCAGTAATTTCCAGCTCTACACATTGCATCGGCAATTTATACTTAGCCAATGCAGACTGTAAAGTTTCGATAAACTTCAGATCTTTAAGTTGAGCTGGCGATAAATTAATGGCTAAGTTTAAATTAAACAACCCATGAGACTGCCAGAAACGATAGTCTTTTAAAGCCTGTTCGATGACCCACTGTCCAACGGGTAAAATTAACCCAGACTCTTCTAACAGTGGCACAAATTTATCCGGTGCAATCATCCCTTTTTCTGGATGCTGCCAGCGTAATAAAGCTTCAACGCCCGTCATTTTGCCAGTTCGCAAGCATATTTTGGGTTGATACTGCAAACAAAACTCTTGCTGTTGCAACGCTCTATGTAATTCAGACTCGAGCGTCAACAATTCAAAAGCGTGTGCATTCATCTCTTGTTGATAAAACATAAAAGCGTTACGCCCTTGTGCTTTAGCTCGATACATAGCCACATCTGCATTTTTCAACAAAGTTAAACTATCATCCCCATCAGCTGGATAGACAGCAATACCAATACTCGTTGTAATAAATAACTCACGTTCAGCTAGTTTTATTGGTTGGTTTATCAGTTCAATTATTTCAGAAGCGGTTTGCCGAATGCTCTCATCATCTTTAACATTATTTAAAATGACCGCAAACTCATCCCCGCCTAAACGAGCGACGGTGTCGCTGCCTCGCAAACGCTGCTGTAACTTTTTAGAAACCTGCTTTAATAACAAGTCTCCCACTTCGTGTCCCAACGAGTCGTTAATACGTTTAAAGTGATCAATGTCAAAAAATAACAGTGCTATTTTTTGCCGATATCGCTTTGCTGTTTGTAAACTACTTTTCAAGCGATCATTAAAAAGAGCACGATTGGGTAAATTGGTCAAAGAGTCATGAAAAGCCAGATGATGTAAATTTGCCTGAAATTCCATTCTCTCAGTTATATCTTTGCCGGTAGAAACAAAATGGGTTATTTCCCCTTCTTCATTTTTTAATGGTGTAATGGTTTTTTCTTCATAAAAAACTGACCCATCTTTATTTTGATTTACAAAAACATCGCGAAATGAGTGGCCCGCAAGTATTTGTTTCCACAACTTTCTCATAAAGGCTGAATTGTGTTGTTTCGACTTAAATAATGCAGGGGTTTGTCCAATCACCTCTTCCAACTGATAGCCAGTCACACTCAAAAGCGCCTGATTGACATATTCGATAATGCCATTTTTGTCTGTAATCATAACCAGATCGGCACTTTGCTCCAACGCACTAGACAACTGTTTCATTTTATCTTGTGCGCGTTTGCGAGAGCGAATATCTAAAAGGGAAACGCGTAATAAACTCGCGCCCTGCCATTGAATCGAGACTAAGCGTAATTCGCAGTCGATAGCCGTCCCAGATTGATGTTGTATTTTAATTTCAGCAAGCGGAGCTAAACAGGAAAGTGCTTGTTGCACCAAATTATCGAAAGTGCGTCCTGCACCGGCTAGCTTACCATCGTGTTTAATAATAAAAGACTCTAAAGACTGTCCCAGAAGGCGATGTGCCGAAATGCCAAATAATGAACCTGCTTTTGAATTCGCATGCAATATCTGCAGGCTTTTCCTATCCAATAAAACAATTGCTTCAGGCGCATTTTCAATCAATGCCTGGTTGGTTAATTCAATTTGTTCTAAAGCGGTTTGGGTTTGCTTGTACTGGGTTACATCTCTTAAAACACTGACGCGAACTAAGTCTCCACGGTAATGCATCCGCTTTGAACTTAATTCCAGAATCAATAACTTACCGGTTAAAGAACGTGCTTTAACTTCAAATTTTTCAACCGTATCATAATGCATCGCCTGTATAACTAATGTTTTATACTCTGGCAGTAACATAGCAGTGAAATCATGCGTCATAATTTCTTTGCGACTCCCTTCGAATATCCGACAACAAGCATCATTCAACTCAATGATATGTCCTCCTTGATGAATCAAAATTCCATCAACGGTAACTTTGTCAAATACCTGTAGGCGCTCTTTAGCTTCAGCCAGTTCATCTAGCATACCTCGACGCGAAGAATCATCCATCACCCCCGCAATTGCGCCTCGATACTGCCCCTGCTCATCAAATACCGGCCAAGTTACCAAATTGGTATAGACTGCAAACCCTTCTTTGTGAATAAATACACTTTCTCGTTGCTCTTCTTGCCCCTCTCGCCGTCGTGCTAAGTTTATTTTGGCTTTTTCTATTCCATTCTCGTCAAGAAATTCAAACAGATGTTTATTTAACATTTGTTCAACAGTGTAACCAAGCATTTCAGCCATACTGGGATTCACATAAGTTGTGCGGCAATGTTCATCTATCACCCAGATTCCGGAGCGAGCAGAGTGCACGAGTTGTTCGAAAAATTTTTCGTTGTATTCCATTTACGGGTACTTAGCAGGTAAAAGAGACAATTAATTAACAAGATAATAACAGTTCTAATTTACCGCAATAAACCTTGTGAGTCTAATGCTTTAAGCGTTTAGTGGGTATTTATTAATCAATAAATGATTAAAAACCTTCATTATGGTTTTATAAGTTGACCTAATAAGCCAAAATACTGCAGAAATAATGCGGATATTCGGTTGCGGTGTATATTACTAGGAAATAAACCCAGTTCAGCTTCCTGACTTTTTTTACTACCAGAGACTAAAAATGCATTTTTAATCTTTGCATCCTGAATGCAGGCTTCAAAACAGCGAGCAGCTATCTCTTCAGGTAACGCGTAATACACTTGCTGCAAAGATTCATCTACCAATCGGGATTTTAAAAATAGTTCACTGGCACTTTGCCCGTCTTGCGATAAAAACATCTCAGCATATACACTGGCCAACCGTTGATTGAGATCATGCACAATCATATTAGATTGCAACAACCATGCATGTGACGCAAATTTCGCCTTGGGTGCAACTAGAAACTTCTTACATATGTAATGATCAAATGCATGAAACCATTCATGTGCCAGCGCACCACCACCGGCATTTTTTGCCATCGCTAAAACTTGCCGATTAACTTCATAGTGCGCTTGCATCCCTGGTTGGCCGCCTGTGCCAAAAGCCAAAGATAAGGTTTGTCGTAAAGATAATGTCTGAGGAGGGATCTGCAATATTGCAGCCAAATCATGCAACGCATCATAAATCAGATTAGCCGCTATCTGCTGCTCTTGCTGAGTCACCCAGCGGCCAATATGTATTGCCCGAAAGCCGAATTCACGACGAATATCCGAAAAACTAACATCGCCGTGTCGGTGTTGCGGTCCATTACGATAAAAATGACGTCGTAACCGGCCAGTACTTTTAGCGGTTTGCAACATTAGCAATTATTTGACTAGCGCCGTTTAAACAGCGCTTTTAAGCTCTCTTTGACGTTTAATTTCGAACAATGTTACACCCGTTGCAACACTGACATTTAAACTAGAGACCTGCCCCGCCATTGGAATCGCAATCAATTCATCACAGGTTTCACGTGTTAGACGACGCATACCACTGCCCTCAGCGCCCATCACTAAAGCAATTGGCCCATCTAAACTGGCTTGATATAGTGTTTGTGTCGCTTCCCCTGCTGTGCCGACTACCCAAACGCCTTTTTGCTGTATATCACGCAACGTTCTGGCTAAATTTGTCACTTGAATAAAGGGCACCGATTCTGCTGCACCACATGCAACTTTTTTAGCAACCCCCGTTAATCCAGCAGACTTATCTTTGGGTACAATTAACGCATCAACGCCGGCTGCATCTGCGGTGCGCAAACAAGCGCCGATGTTGTGCGGATCAGTTACCCCATCCAGCACAAGTAAAAACGCGGGCCTGTTGAGCTTATCTAATATTTCGTATAAATCATTTTCAGTGAGCGCTGGCGCAGCTTGTACCCGTGCGACAATGCCCTGATGTTGCTCACCAGCGGCTTTATCATCCAGCGCTTTGCGCTGACAAAATTGAATTGAAACACCTTGTTTACGCAACTGACTCACTATTTTATTCAACCGCTCGTCATTGCGTCCTTTTAAACAAAATACTTCGATAAATCTATGTGGGGCATTTTGCAATAAAGATTCAACTGCATGCATGCCAAAGATTAATTCTGCTTTACTCAATTTTTGCTCCGCTTACTGGATGATTTTTTTGCATGTTTGCTGGTTGTTTTACCAGCCACTCGTTTTTTACCTGAAGATTTCTTTTTCTTCTTAGCTGACGGTTGCTCGGCTTTTTCAGCTTTCATAAGTGCTTGCGTCGGACTCTGTTTCTTGCCATGGCTTACACCACTATTTGAGTTTTTTGCGGTTTTGCTGCCAGTTTGTTTTTTATGTCGGTGACTGCTTTTTGCAGCCTTATCTGTCGACTTGTCATTTAAAACAAAATCTATTTTCTTGTCATCCAGATTAACGCTAACAACTCTTATCTCGACGGTATCCCCTAACTTAAAGACGCGTCTGTGCTGTTCACCAATCAGTCTGTGCTTGGCATTATCATATATATAAAAGTCACTTGCCAGACTGCTAACATGCACCAACCCTTCGATAAAAATTTCATCTAAACGAACAAAAAAGCCAAAGCTGGTAACCGCTGAAATGACACCGCTAAAAGTATCACCAACATGATCTTGCATAAACTCGCATTTTAACCAGTTAGCAACGTCGCGAGTCGCTTCATCCGCGCGCCTTTCAGCCATCGATGTATGTACACCTAACTCATCCATTTCCTGTGGTTGATAGACATGCTCGCCATTTTTTCGCTGCAACTCTCCTTGTTTGAGCAAAACACCTTTTATTGCGCGGTGCAGTATCAAATCCGGATAGCGGCGAATAGGAGAAGTAAAGTGCGCATAGGCGGGTAATGCCAAGCCAAAATGGCCCACATTTTCCGGGCTATAAACCGCCTGTTTCATTGAGCGCAATAACATAGTTTGAATAAGCTCTTGATCAGGTCGCCCTTCAATACGCTCAACCAAGTACTTTAAATCAGATGGTGATACTTCATCTTTAAACGCGAAATTAATCCCCAACTCACCCAAAAAGCCAATAAACTGCGCTAGTTTTTCACCATCGGGCGCATCATGTACGCGAAATAACGCCTGTGACTGATGTTTATTAATAAAACGTGCAGCTGCCACATTTGCCTGAATCATACATTCTTCGATGATTTTATGTGCATCGTTGCGGACAACAAGCTCCACTGATTCAATTTTTCGTTGCGCGTTAAAAATAAATTTAGGCTCAGCGGTTTCAAACTCAATCGCACCACGTGCATGGCGAGACTGCTTGAGCACCTGATACATAGCATGCAATTCAGTTAGGTGTGGTACTAATTTCTGATAACGATTAATTAAAACCTCGTCACCTTTTAAAATCTGGCTAACCTTGTTATACGTCAAGCGGGCATGTGAATTCATAACCGCCTGATAAAATTTATAGCCAGATAAGCGCCCCTGTTCACTGATGGTCATTTCACAAACCATACATAGACGATCAACTTGGGGGTTTAAAGAACATAAGCCATTAGACAGTTTTTCCGGCAACATGGGGATCACTTGCTCAGGAAAATAAACTGAAGTGCCTCGTTGTTGCGCTTCTTCATCTAACCCGGTACCCGGCCTGACATAATAACTGACATCCGCAATGGCAACCCATAAACGCCAACCGCCTGATTTTTTGCGTTCGCAATAGACAGCATCATCAAAATCACGTGCATCTTCACCATCTATCGTCACCAATGGCAATTGGCGTAAATCAACACGCCCTTCTTTTGCAGACTCAGGTACTTCGTCCGGTATGGCATTGACCGCTTTGCTAACCGCTTTTGGCCACTGATGAGGTATTTCATATTTGCGCAGAGCAACTTCAATCTCCATGCCCGGTGCCATATGCTCACCCAGAACCTCTACTATTTTGCCTGTAGCGTTCATTTTACGGTTGGGTCTGGTGTGTAATTCAACAACCACCATTTGGCCATTTCTGGCACCTTGTTTAAACTCGGGCGGGACAATAACTTCCTGACAGATACGGCTATCGTCAGGCATCACATATGCGATGCCTTGCTCAACAAAAAAACGACCAACGATGGCTTCTTTGCGACTTTTTAAAACTCGGATAATGCGGCATTCTTTTCGGCCTCTGGAATCCGTACCCGCACTTTTCACCAGCACCAAATCGCCATGCAGCACACTGTGCATTTGATGGTGAGGAATAAATAAATCCTTCGTCCCTTTGTCTAAATGCACGAAACCAAAACCATCTCTATGACCGATGACTGAGCCGACAAATAACCCCAATTGAGCAGCGGTGCCATATGTGTTATCTCTATCGCGGATCACCTGCCCTTCACTTTCTAACGCCAGTAAACAGTTTTGCAATTCTGTCTCGGCATCTAAACCAACAATGTTTAAATGCTGACATAATGCTAAATAGCTCACTGTTTGACTTTGATTTTTAACAAACTCGACAACTTTGTCTGCGAGTAGAGGGTGGAAGAGTAAATTTTGATCTGTTTTTTGTTGTGCTTTCATCCGATACCATGTTTATTTTTTATGCGTTAAGTATACCTTAACCGCCCTAAATTGCGAGTTTATAACAGTAAAGAATGGAGCGCTTAAATGGAATATGCAACGGGCAAGTCAATGCAATCTGATGACACATCAACCCACGCAGTTACTTATACAGCGGTATAATCGGCAACAATGCGTTTTAATTGCGGCAAGGAAATTTCACTTTGTTTTGCCAACTTTGCTTGCTCGCACAAAACATCATTTAATATTTCTTGGGTGGTCAGCGGATTCGCTAATACAACTCTAAACACAGTGACAATTTGACCTTGATATTTTTTGACATTAATTCGCGTTCGGCTGACAAAAGACTTACCCGCCTCACGCTGCCTTTTCTGAATAAAACGCGTTAAATCGTCCAAATATTGGTTTATTTCAGTTGTTAACTCTGTATCCGCATGTTTCAGTATATTTTGTACCTCAGTAGGAACAAAACGATAGGTTAAAATGCATAGCTCGGGTCTGGAGATAAGTTCAAACTGACTTGCATTATCTATCAACTCGGCAAAATAACGCGCTTGCTGTAAACTTCTATCTATCAATAATTGATAACCTTGGCGACCCAATATCTTTAATGCCGAATACACCAGCATCGCCATCCCAGGTCTAGACCCCTCAAGGGTATGAGAACCTAAATCTTTAGAGCCCTTGCGCAATACATATTCAGCATGATGTTCTATTTCGGTTGCCATTTCAGGGGTTTTGAACAACACCATGCCTGCGCCCATAGGTACATACATTTGCTTATGTGCATCAATTGTCACACTATCCGCGCGCTCAATACCATTTAACAGCGATTTATGGGTTTCTGAAAATAACGTTGCTCCGCCCCAAGCGGCATCGACATGGAAATGACAGTCTAGTTCTTTCGCTAAATCTGCCAGTTCATCTAACGGATCAACATTACCCGTCTCTGTTGTCCCCGCAACCCCGACAATCGCCAAAACTTTGATATTTTGCTTTTCGAGTTGTTGCGCTTGTCGCCGCATTTCATCGGCTTTAACCTTATGGTTTTCGTCCACTTCGACCGCAATGAGTTCGTCTCGGCCAAGCCCTAAGATATCCGCGGCTTTTGATAGTGAGTAGTGACCACGACGGGAAACTAATATAGCCAGACCTTGGTAGCCGTAATGCTGCATAGCCTTAAACATACCGACACGGCTGATACCCGGAAAATCTTTGTCACGTTTAAACAGATTGTTTCTAGCAACCCAAAGCGCTGTAATATTAGCAACCGTACCACCCGAACAAAACGCCCCTAAAGAATCAGATTCTGAATGCATATACTTTTCGTAAAACGCGTTATCTCGGCGATAAATCAGTCCGTGCATCATCCCAAGTACTTGACGCTCTAGCGGGGTAAAAGCTTTTGAGGTTTCGATTTTGACTAAATTTTGATTCAGGGCAATCAAGATTTTAGACAGTGGTAGCATAAAATAAGGCAATGCGGATGTCATATGACCAATAAAACTAGGTGCTGCCGTGTGTACTGACTGGGCCACTAATTTTTCTAATAAAAAGCTAGTGTGTTCAGAGACAAATGTCGGATTATCCGGTATTTCGGGATCACAAAAGTCACGTTCAATATCGCTTAAAGATATTGCCCGCGCAACCAAATGCTCATTTAAAAAGCCGGCCAAATTATGAGAGATTTCACGCTCAATTCGTCCAAGCGTAGAATTTGGCGCTTCCGGTACTGTAAATATGCGGTGCAAAGACTGCAAATCGGCCTTCGCGACTTTCGTAATTTCTTCTTTCACCCGAATAAAAATAATCAATTGGTCATTAATCTGACAACTGTAATTAAGTTTAGGTTACTTGTCTCGTATAACTGCTAAAAAATTTTCATATCTGGTTATAATTCGAACAAAAACTAAGAAAAAACTGTACAATTGATAATTAGACTTATAAGATAACTGTATATTTAAACAGTAGGGGTGAAATTTATGGCTGTTAAAGCGTTATGGCAATGTGATCGGGATGGCAAAATGTTTACCAGTAAAAAAGAAGCAGACGCGCATGATCAAATGTTAGAACTTGCTGAAGCAATTTCAACTGCAATTGAAGAGAATGTGCCAGGCATTGAAAGTGATAAATTAGATGACATAGGTCGTTTAATTGCCCGCAATAAAGATTTATTCGCAAAAGCGTTTAAAGGCAAAGCGAGTGAGTTGGCTAATCTGGATTTTGCTGAACCGGTAGACGATAACGACAAAGTTGCTAAGTTAACAAAAGTCGGTTAAAAACTATACAGGATCACTTTCACCTTCTAGACTTATGATAAGTCTGTCAATCTCGTTGAGGTTACTATGGTGAAAGTGCATCGACTGACAGGGACGCTGATAACAATTTTAGCATTTGTTGTATTTACATCCGCATTTATCTCGCAAGAACAAACGAATCCACGTTTAATTACGGCGATTCCACCCGTGCAAACAGCTCCTCTGCTACAGCCAGATAAACATATTAGACACACCCCAAGACCAATTGATAACTACAATTACCCTATCCCATTGGGAGAAACTGGACCTCTATTGCCACTTTTTTCCGGCGATCTGCAATATCCATTTATTTGCATGACAGAAGAGTCTGGCTTCCAGCAACCCCTTGTTGATAACCAACATGGTTGGGGTATGCCTGTTTTTAAAGCAAGAAGTGACCGAGACAACCGAAATAATATTATTGGCTACAGTAAAGATTGTCAGATCCCAACAGGCCTTGTTTATTATTTAATCGATCAAAACAATAAAATCAACCGCTACAAAGGGCAGCCATTACAGCAAAACGAACAACTTGTGCGCATAGAATATGGTGTGATTCACAGATACATTTATTTAATTGCAATGCCAATTCAACGATCGGAAATCAACAAGCGAGAAGCTAAATCACAATGGAATCAAAAATTGGTGTATCAGTTTACAGGGGGGGCAGGTATTGGTTTCAGACAAGGCTCAATGCAACCGCATAAACTGATAGAAAGACGAGTCAATCAATTAAAAGCGGGTTATGCAGTTATCACTTCAGGTGCAAACCGAACCAGCTTCACCTACAACATGCTGCTTTCTGAAGATACCGCCAGACGCTTAAAAAAACATTTTATTAGTCTCTACGGCGAGCCAGTTTACACAGTGGGTGTCGGCGGCTCTGGAGGTGGACTTGCACAATATCTAATGGCGCAAAATGCGCCGGGACTGATTGATGGAGCCATTCCACTATATTCCTATCCAGATATGGTTTCGCAGGCGCTTTATGCATTAGATTGCGACTTGCTAAACAGTTATTACACCTTTAAAGCCAAAGATCGAGACTTCTGGCAAGACTGGTCTAAAAGGCCGGCTATTGAAGGGCTAAACGCCAATAATGGCGAGCCACACAAAGGCGCATTTTTTCAACCGATTAATCAGGCATTAAATGGTTTAATGCCCAGTTATCCAAAAGGCAATAGTGAATGTATCAATGGATGGTTTGGACTATATGCATTTATTCATAATCCCAAACAAGGCTGGTTGCGAGATTATGTATCCGAAAATTTGCAACAGCATGTGCACTGGAGCTACTGGCAAGACTTAGTCAATATTTATGGAAAAGATGACAAAGGTTACGCTCGTCATATTTGGGGGAATGAAGGCGTGCAATATGGTCTAAATGCTTTAAAACAGGGTCAAATTAGTTTAGAGCAATTTATCGACCTTAATCAAAAAATAGGTAGCTGGAAAGATGACTACCAAATGCAACCTGAGCGGGTTGCCAGTGTCCCGTTTGCCAATATAAAAGTTTGGTTGTCTTTATGGGGGCATCACAATATCAACGAGCCGGATGCGAATCAGGTTGCAAAACGCCAGCCAACCGACCATAAAGCTGTCGAAAATGCCTATCGCTATGGGCAAATATTTGCGGGTAAAGCGGATCTGCCAATTTTAGATGTGCGCCATTATTTGGAAGATCAATTTGACATGCATCATGTTTCGGCATCTTTCAGTGCCAGAATGCGTATGAAGACCTTAGCTGGGCATGCAGATAATCAGATAATCTGGGTGGCACACCCAGATTATAATCCCGTAGACTTGGCCTTTAAAACCATGGATACCTGGTTGCTGAATATGTTAGACGGTCAAGAGATGTTAGATGCAAAGCCAACAGGTTTAGCAGACGCTTGTTTCGATGCCAAAGGGCAGACAATAGCGAGCGGCAATTCAGTTTGGGATGGCCCATGGAATCAAGCCGAAAATGGTATTTGTAGCGATAATTTTAAGGTTTTTAGTACCAGCCGTATACAAGCTGGCGCAAACTGGCTGGGAGATACTTTTGATTGCCATAGAGTTTCAGTTGAACAGGCAGCACATGCTGGCATGTATGGTGAGATAGATGTAAGCCCAGTGATAACTCAGCTAAAACAAATATTTCCCACCGGGGTGTGTGATTATAACCAACCCGGCATCGCAAAACCGACGGATCTGGCGCTTAATTAGCGCCAGTATTATACCTTGAATTGCGACTGTCGATTAACTCTGGCTATTAAAACTAGTAATACCACTCAACTGAAAGTTGCACGAAATCTTCATTACGGAAGCTATACGCTAAATCTTGCATATCTTCCGAGGCAAATAACCACATATCCAGTGTCAATTTAGTCGAGTCGCCAATTCGAGTGCTGCCTTCAATAAACAAAGAGCGACTCTGAGAATAGTCGAGATCCTGACTAAAACCGGCTAAAACTTCTGTTGAGCTGATATCATTCATTACGATTCTAGCAGCAATTGACACATCATTTTGTGTTGCCGTTGTACCACTTTCACCGCGTTCATCCCATGCGTATTCAGCGACAATGCCTAAATCGGTAAAACTGCCAAAAACGCCTACATAGGTGTATTCAAAGCCACCAACCAATGCATTGTAATTATCAATTTGGCGACCAAAGCGATTAATTGCTTCTAATTTCCACAACCAGTCTTGGTAGATATACTGCGCAACTGCACCCAACTGAGTGATTTGAGGGTAATAAGGCGTTAAAGCGTCAGCAACCCAAGCCACAGAACCATCGCTTTGTGTCACTTGAGTTAACTGAGGGACAAACATGGGTTCGCGCGATGTACCATGAAACGCATTTAAACTTAAATCTAAATCGTCAAACGTGTTGCGCCAATTGACCGCAAAATCGATATGACCCGATTTATCACTACTTTCATATTGGGCATTTTCGCTATCGATCACCAATGGACCGCGCAAACGTCCCTCTTTTCCAGCAAAGGTACGTTCACGAAAACCGGGCAATATAAACGCATCTAATACCCCCCAATCTTGAATAAGCGACAGCTGCACCATTGGCTGGCCCAGCTTATCTTCACCATCAAACGACTCAACACTGTCTGTTTGGTTCACAATATCCACCAAATGAACCGTCTCCGTTACCCCCCAAAACACTTTACTGATACCCAGCCTTAATTCCCAGTCGCGCTCTACATGCAACCAGGATAATTCACGGATATCAAAGTGCGTACGCTCACTGTCTTGCGAGTCTATGCGCAGGTAAGGTTTAAATGTTAATGCGTTATCACCTCTATCCCATTGCCAATAAAATTCAGGCTCCGCATTAATAGAAAACTGACTTTCAGTCTGTGCCGGATCGCTACTCTGCTCAGCAAAATAACGACCTTCAGCGCCAATATAACCCCGAATATCAACTTCTTGTTCAGCCCAAACGCTCGCTGAACTTAACATAGCAATAGCCGTCGCTGTAATTTTTAAACGCATTTTCATTCCTTACCCTGCCGCTGGCTTAACGGATTCTTCTTAATGTATTTTGATCAAAATCGCGGTCTGTTAAACCAACCTGAAATTTAATATCTTCCGCTAACAAATCAGTACTCTTACCGGTTTGATGATTCACCATTGTCATTTTATGAGCACGCCAGTATTTACCCAAGTAAAGTTTATAATCGGCAAAGGTGAGTGTTTTAAGCAGTGATTTTTTTCTGTCGTAAAACTCTATTTTCTGTACCCGGTAATGTGACTTGTCAGTCCAGACAATTTGTTTACTGTAACCTGAATAGCGGTCGGTTGGCACAGATTCAATCACCCAAGCCTCTTCACCATTAATGGTTTCATCACGTAAATACTTGTAGCTATACTTTTCAACTTCAAACGAAGCTAAGTCTTCATAAGCAAATTCGCTGCCCATAAACGGACCCGACTTATTGCGCGAAGCAATTCGTTTAACACGCTTTAGCGCGGGTAAATACAACCATTGATCGTCTGGTTCATTAATATGTGAAAAATTTAAAAAGGCAGTACCAGCAACATCTCTGGGTTCATCAAATATCGTTAAACCTTTATCACCGTCCCCCTGTACCTCTAATGCTCTGATACGCATTTGGCGAACACTTTCTTGCCCTTGCGCGTTGCGCAAAACCATGATGGAGGTCGATTCACTGTCCCCCCACCCTCGGTCTCTTGCTTTGCGCTCTTTGGCAATTTCAAGCCCTTTCTCTTCAGCAGTTTGTGCGTGAGCCGCTGGCATGACCAATAAGCTTGTCAGACAAACTAAACTAAGCCATTGTTTTAGATTCGTTTTGCTCAACATATTCCGTTTCTCCACCCTGATATACTTTTTTATCAAACTTTAACAAAAATGCTGGCAAGAATAAAAAGTCGACTGCCAACGCCAATACTATAATCATCGCGGTCAATAGCCCCATATCCCCATTTAAAGAAAACGACGATTGAGCTAGCACCATAAAGCCAGTAAATAACACTAAGGTTGTGATCCACAAGGCACGGCCGACACTGGCAAACGCATAACGCACCGCTTGCTCTGCGGTTTGCCCTTTATCACGAGCACGCTTATATTTACTTAAAAAGTGTACTGTATCATCCACCACGATACCTAAACACATACTGGTGACAATAGATAAACCTAAATTAACCTGCCCAACAAATACGGCCCAAATACCAAAACCCATTGCTGCAGGTGCTAAATTGGGTATTAAACTTATCAAACCATACTTAAAGGATCTCAGTGCAAATATCAGCAAAATAGAAATCAGCACCAAAGCTAACGAACTGCCCACCAACATACTTTGCATGTTTTTCTCCCCAATGTGTGCAAACATTAACGAGGGGCTGGCCGCTGTCACATCAATAGTTGGTGCATTTTGCGCAAACCATTGACGAACATCATTCTCCATTTCTACTATCTCACCAGAACCTAAATTATCCATAGTGACCGTAATACGTAAGCTGGATTTATTGATGTTGAGCTGGTTGTTGAGATCGAGTCCATACGGCAAGGACATTTCATACATTAATAAATACTGTGCGGCTAAATCCTGTTGCTGCGGTAATTTATACATTGCCGGATCGTCCGCATTCATATTCTGATTTAAGCGTTTAAAAGTATCGCTTAAACTAATCACATGATCGACACGCTCCTGCGATCTTAACCAGGTTGTGAAATCACCCACCACACGCAGAAATTCAGGATCGTTAATGCCACTATCCTGATTGGTGTGCAGTGCAAAATCCAGCATGGTGACCCCCAACAAGTTCTCATCCATAAAGTCTGACGCATTGCGAAAAACAATATCTTCGTCAAAGTATTCCGTCGGCACATCATTCACTTTATTGAGTGGCACTAAGGCGGCGATACCAACCACAATTAAAGTTGAAACAGGTAATAACATTTTTTGCCGACGAACCACCCAATCCGCAAACTTTTCCATATTGCCGATTTGCCCTTGTTTTTGTACCGGAACTTTAATCGGTAGCAAGTTTAGTAGTGCAGGTAACAAAGTAACCGCTAAGACAAACGCTAGCATCACACCAAACGCAACTAAATTACCCAAGTCTCGCAGCGGAGGAACGTCGGAAAAGTTGAAAGTTAAAAAACCAATTGCCGTCGTGACACTGGTTATAAAAACGGGCGCTAAATTTAGTTCAATGGCTTCTTCAATTGCCTGCCTTTTCGCCATCCCCTGACGTAAATTGTAGTTCATTGAAGAGACAATATGCACGCAGTCGGCTACAGCCAAGGTCATAATCACAGTCGGAGCGCTGACTGTCGCGGTAGACAAATACATTCCCATCCAGCCAAACATCCCCATAGAACCCAATATTGATGTAATAATAATCAACAATGTCGCCATTGTTGAGAGCACCGATCTTAATAACAAACTGAGCATCAGTAGAACAGCTAAAAACATACCGGGAACCAGCGTCATCATGTCGCCCATCGACTCCTCAACAAAGCTGTTATTCATCATAATGATGCCCGTCAGGTAAAAATTATGCTCTGGGTAGCGTTCACTGTATTTGTTTTCGATACCTCTAACAAATGTTGCCACTTCTACTACATCAGCGGTTTGATCCAGTTTATCCGGCAGCTGCACTGTAATATTGACCATAGTAACGTGGCCTGAGGGTGAGACGGTGCGGTTAACGAGTAAAGGTTCATTTAATGATACTGCCTTAGTTTTATCTATCATCTCTTGCGTAATTTCAATGTCCGCAAATTCTGAAACCAAATAGTCTACGATCAGATCATCTTGCTCTGCTTCTGTATGTTGATAGTTTGTTAAAGAGTCGACACGAGTTGAAAAAGGCGTCTGCCAGGCATCTTCGGTAATTTCAGTAACTAACTTAAGGGTCTTGTGGTTAAAAACATCACCGGATTTCGGTTCAATAACAATTGAGACATTATCGTTTTTACTAAACGTCTTTTGCATCGCTTCAAATTCTTGAAGCTGTTGGTTTTCAGCGCCAAAAAACACTTTATAGTCGCCGCGAAAATATAGATTTTGTGCACCAAATGCCATTACAAAAATGGCAATTAAGCTACACACCATGACTAAGCCAGAACGTGATACCAGCATTGCCAAAAAGCGATTTTTCATCAGCCCTCTCCCTTCCTTTTAGGGGTTAATTTTTAAGCATAGCCAGATAATCTGAAAAGTAGACTTCTAACTTTTGCCAGCTTTTAACATAATCAAATTCTCCGGACAAAGGTAACCACCCCATACCGTCGAACAGAATGTTGATATTGAATAAAACCGAGTTATCTAAATTAAGCCTAGTGATAGCAAAACTATCTGCGGCATTTTGTAACAATAAATTCGTACCAAATGAAAATGACCAATTAGCAAAGGAATATTTGGGGATCAAAAGCGGATCAATGTTTAATGAACCGTCTTTTATCGCATCATCGAAAACCTGATCACATAATAAAGCTATTTTTTTGTCACTCTCATCTAGCTGTGTAAGACGCTGCGCAGATGCTTTTTCGCCAACTGTAGAGGTTTTAGTGGAAATTGCACACATAAATAAAGCGGGCTCAAGTTGGCTATACAAACGATACGCGAAATGCATCGCCAGTCCTCGTTCTCGACTATTGCCGTTAAAATTTGCAGCTTTTATCATCAATTCACTGCACAAACCCATTGAATGCACACCTAAAGCGGCAAACACATCTTCTTTACAGTTAAAGTGATTGTAGATAGTACCTTTTGAATAAGGAGAAGCTGAGACCAATTTATCCATTGTCAGGTTTGTAAAACCTAATTCATCAACCAGCTGATGAGCAATCTGAATTAGCTCATATTCACGCTCTGCTATTTTTTCCGCTTTGCCCTTTCCACCAGAGCAACGCACCAAAGGGCAGAATTTATTACGCTTTTGCTTGAGATGTTTTAACCAAAAACCCATTTTATACGAACCGTCATTTTTTGACACTTCGTCATTTTAGTTCAAAAAAAGCTCAACAGTGAGCCTTTTTTATATATTAATTCGGATGGCTTTATAACCACCCGTTATACGATTTACACCAATAAGGTACTAAAGCTTGGATTATCCAAAGGGCGATTAATCACGATTTCAAGTTTAGCTGTACTTTGTAATCTTGCTGGTTCAAAGCGGACATCGTCTTGAACGGCATTGATTTTCAAAATACCTTTATTGGTTTTTACAATCGCTTTAACGCGCTGAGCTTTCATATCCGTAATCCAATCTAACAAGTCTGTTAGTTCAAATTCTACATTTTGATTTATCAGCCAACCATAACTCCAATAACCATCTGAAAAATGCGAGCGCATAATCCAACTTTCACCTTCAGGCAATTCTAGCGCTTCTGTCACTTCATGTTGCGCGGCTAAATGTTGATTACTTGCAACGATAGCCGACGCTTTTGTTTTCGCCGGTTTATCTAACCATTCTACCGCTATCTGCCCGTAACTTATCTGGGCCAATTGAGTCGCGTTAGGGTATTGAGCGCTCCATTCAACAAAATTATCCAATTGCTGCTGTGATGCTTGCTCTACTTTATTAGCAATTAAAATATCGGCGATTTGCGCTTGGGCAATAAAATTTTCGTTCTCTAAATATCTGGGATCCGCCAAACAAGCCGGATCGACCATAGTAATAGTTGCACGTACATCGAGATATTTGCTCAAAATCTCATCCTGTAACGTTTCCATAATTTTTTTGGGATGCCCTAAACCAGTTGGTTCAATCAAAATGCGATCTGGCTGCTGCTTAATTAACTCATTGAGTCCGACTCGCATGCCAACCCCTTGCACACAACACATGCAACCACCAGGGACTTGCTTAATCACGGCGCCAGAATCTTGCAGCAGTGCACCATCAACCCCGATCTCACCAAATTCGTTTACGAGTACGGCCCAGTTTTCATTTTCTGGTTTATGTTTTAATAGATGTTGTATGGCCGTTGTTTTACCAACACCTAGGAAACCTGTAATTAAATTAGTTGGTATTTTTTTACTTATTTGCACGATAAACCCTTTCTGCTTTGGTCGTGGAATTCACTTTTGCAACGGTGAAAAATTATTTATTTTTTCAAGCTAGAGCTCAATCACCTGTACTCTATCGTTTGTGCTCAAACTAATAACGCTAAAATCAAAACGCAGGTTTGAAAACTCTAGTTGTCCGTCACAATCCCTTCTTAATTTTTTATTATTTGTTGTTATACGATATTAGTGCACAAGCTGGCTCATGTTTCAACTAAGTTCGCATAGGTATTTGTCATAAAAATGGAAGCTTTATCATAGTTTTGTTGCAATCGAACACTAAATATACCTAAACTCATCATATTCAAGGAATAAAACTAAAAGGGAACTTATGCCTTTAGCAATCGTTTATAGCCGAGCAAGAATAGCCATTGATGCACCACTGGTCACAGTAGAGGTGCATTTATCTAACGGACTACCTGCATTTGGTATCGTCGGACTCCCAGAAACTTCGGTAAAAGAAGCGAGAGACCGCGTACGCAGCGCGATCATCAACAGTGAATTTGAATTTCCCGACAAACGTATCACGGTCAATCTTGCCCCTGCCGACTTACCGAAAGAAGGCGGCCGTTTCGATTTAGCAATTGCAGTTGGGATATTGGCAGCCAGTGGACAAATTCCCTTAGATGCATTGCAGAATTATGAATTTGTTGCCGAACTCGCCTTATCTGGTGATTTAAGACCAATTATTGGTGAAATCCCATTTACCATAGCCTGCCACGGCCAAAAACGAGCAGCCGTCATGACTCACAAGAACGCCAGTATTGCTGCACATATTAATCAAGCAAAAGTTTACGCAGCGACAAACCTGCGCGCTGTGCAACAACACCTAGCGGGTGAAAAATCTTTACCACCCGCCGAGAAAAGTCAAACAGACGACTCACATTACGAAAAAATGCTGGATATGACCGACGTTATTGGCCAGACGCACGCTAAAAAAGCACTCGAAATAGCGGCCGCTGGCGGACATCACATGCTGATGCTTGGTCCACCCGGCACGGGTAAAACCATGCTAGCGGAACGATTGCCGAGTATTTTGCCAGAAATGAATGAACAAGAAGCAATAACCACAGCGGCAATTCATTCAATCAGCGGCAAAAACGCAGCGCTAGAAAACTGGCAAGTACGCCCGTTTCGTCATCCCCATCATACCTGTTCAGCAGTTGCTTTAGTGGGGGGCTCAAGTAACCCGAAACCGGGTGAAATCTCATTGGCCCACAATGGTGTATTATTTTTAGATGAACTTCCCGAGTTTGACCGCAAAGTCATCGATGTACTGCGCGAACCGCTAGAATCAGGTATGGTAACCATTAGCCGTGCGGCCAGACAGGTAGATTTTCCAGCAAAATTTCAGCTGATAGCGGCACTCAACCCATCCCCATGTGGACATTACAATGATGAGCAAATGCGCTCAACGCCAGAACAGATGTTGCGTTATTTAAATAAACTGTCCGGACCATTTTTAGACCGC
The DNA here is from genome assembly GCF_007289895.1 of Catenovulum sediminis. Taxonomy (GTDB): domain Bacteria; phylum Pseudomonadota; class Gammaproteobacteria; order Enterobacterales; family Alteromonadaceae; genus Catenovulum; species Catenovulum sediminis. Next base: position 1,312,835 of record NZ_CP041660.1, read on the forward strand.
ATTGATATTCAAATTGAAGTTGCCCGTTTACCCAAAGGCAGTTTGACACAAAAAAATGACCGAGGTGAAACCTCCAAGGTCATTCGCCAACGGGTCGTTGAGGCCCGAAATCGACAATTTGCACGACAAGATAAATTAAATTGTGATCTATCAAACAAGGAATTAGAAGCGGTAGCGGGAATAGACAAAGCGGATGCAGACTTTTTAGAAACCGCAATCGAAAAACTCGACCTATCCATTCGTGCTTTTCATCGACTCTTAAAAGTTGCGCGCACAATTGCTGATTTAAATGCACAAGCTAATGTAGACCGCACACATTTAGCGCAAGCGCTTGGCTACAGAGCCATGGACAGATTATTAAGGAGTTTACATAACATCTGATTGGCTGTGTTATCATAGCGTCCAACTTACCGAGTTTGGACAATATGCTGTGAGTTTGGAAAGAGATTTTGACATTATAATCGTAGGCGCAGGCATGGTTGGTGCATCTGTCGCATCGGCCTTGCAGAGCTTATCTTTTAATTGTTTGTTACTCGACAAACAACAGCCCCAAAGAATGAAAGATCGGCTAGAACCTCAGCTGCGCATTTCATCTATCAGCAAAGGATCAATTGACTGGTTGCAAAGCTTAGGGATATGGCAAAAACTCAATATCAATCGTATTCGCTATTACAACCAACTCAGTGTTGCAGAAAAAGGTGGTTCGAACTGCACTTTTGACGCTCAATCATTAGCTCTCCAAACTTTAGGCTGTTTTGTTGAAAACAATTATTTACAAACCTGTGCACAAGATACCTTTGCAGGCCAGTTGAGCTTTGAGCAAATCACCTCAGTCCAGTTTTATAGAGATAAATGGCAATTATATACCCTAGACGGGCACTGCTATTCCAGCAAACTGTTGATTGCCGCTGACGGAGCTAATTCACAGATACGAAAAGCATTAGGACTAGCAACTTATGGCTGGCAATATCCACAACACTGCTTATCGGTAAATATCAAACTACAGCAAGATTCAGGGCACCACACTTGGCAGAAATTTGATGAAGCCGGCGCTTATGCATTTTTACCACTTTTTGCTCAGTATGCGAGCCTGATTTTATACCGCCCAGTCAATGTTATTAACGACTTCAAAAACAAAACAAACAAACAGCAAAAAGCCTTACTAGCCGGAATATATGGTGGCGATATCGCCGATTTTGAAATTGTGGAGAGTGCAAGTTTTCCACTGAAAAAAATGACAGCGCATACGACAAGTAAAAAAGGTGCGATACTAATCGGAGACGCTGCACACACGATACACCCGTTAGCTGGGCAAGGTGTTAACTTAGGGTTTCGAGATGCTATTCAACTCGTGTCGCAAATTAAAAATGCACATTCTTTGGACGACTTACAACATGATACATACTGGCACGCCTATAACCGCAAACGTGCTTTAGATGTGATATCCATGAGTGGCTTAATGGACTTAATCTACTTCGCGTATCAAAGCCAACCACCGATTATCAAATTATTGCGCAATACCGGCGTAGGTATGTTGAACATCACGCCACCACTGAAAAACTTTATTTTGAAAAATGCACTGGGAGAGATACAAATTGACTAACAAGAGTCTTACCGTTACTGTTTTTATATTTTCGTTGTTGACCAGTTTAAATGTTTATTCTGCACCCAGCGCAAGAGAAAAAGCCGATGCGCTGATAGAAAACTGCAAACAAAATAGTAAAACCACGTCGTCTTATGCTATCTGTCTAGATGAAAGCGCCAAACAAGTTGATCGTGAGTTACAAGCATGGGTATTCGATGCAGAAGAAAAGCTGCAAGCTCAAATGGGCAAAAATGGCAATGAATCGATTTTGTCAGAATATCGACGGGCCAATAAACATTACGAAAAATTTATCGAATCACAGTGTCGTAGTGTGTTTTTTCAAAACCTAACATCATCTGATGCGGCAAATGAATTTAGAATATGCAAGATTAAAAAAACACTGCAACGTATCCACCAGTTAAAAGAAGACTCAATTGATTAGGTATTTAAGAATAGCGCTATATCCAAGCGCATTATTAGGTCTGATATTATTTTGGCTATGGGCTGACAAACCACTTAGCCCTGTTGAGTTAATCACCCAATACTGGAGTTCTGCCTTTACTATGGTATTTGGCTCTTTTGTGGCTGGCATTACCCCATTAGGGGGCGGTGCGGTCGCTTTTCCAGTGCTCACTAAAGTATTTTCCGTAGATGCGATTGACGCTAAATATTTTAGCCTGACCATTCAAACAATAGGGATGGGTTTTGCCACTCTATTTTTCATCAGCAAGCGTGTGAAAATACATTGGGAACTGCTGGTATACTGTTTCCCTGCCGCTATTTTAGTCTTGCCTTATGCGCTCAACCAAACCAGTTTAAGCGCACAATGGCTGCGATTTGCATTTAGTGAGTTTATTCTAGTGACCGCTTGGGTGTTATGGTTGTGTAACCATACACTGCATGCACGCAGGCATGACTTAAAGTACAAACCTCTGATCTTGTTTTTAACGGCGATACTAGGTAGTTTTTTATCCGCCAGTATCGGCTCTGGTTCAGATGTCGTGCTGTTTTTTGTACTCGTGTACGTACTCAAATACCCGATAAAAGAAGCCATCCCCAGTACCGTCGTTTTGATGGCATTTAATGCGATTTGCGCAACACTGTGGTTTGTTTTTATAGATCCGATAGCGTTGTCTGACTTTGTCATCCACAGCTGGTGGACCGCCTGTATTATTGCAGCAATAGGAGCGCCATTAGGGGCTTTTATGCTGACAGTGCTTAAAGAGCATGTCCTACGCAAGCTTATTTATCTTGTGATTTGTTTAGAACTGCTCAGCACTATATTCAATCAAACACTAGATATTGAACTGCGTTACTTAGTCGCAGCTTCTAGCTGTGTATTGCTGCTGCTAATTGCCAGAAAAAGGCTGCATTTAAGGCGCATAAAAATCGCAGAACAACAGAAGCTATAGATGCTCGAGCGACGAGCGACGAGCGACGAGCGACGAGCGACGAGCGACGAGCAAAAAGTTTCAAGTTTCAAGTTTCAAGTTTCAAGTTTCAAGTTTCAAGTTTCAAGTTTCAAGTTTCAAGTTTCAAGTGAATTGTAGGTCCGGCCTTTAGGCCGACAAGCTTTTAAACAATTTAATTTTCACAACATAAACACCACCTGCAACCCTTAACGCCATGCTATTTATCAGCGGTCTCTATGTCTTTGAATTACCATCACCACAAACAATTGACATGCCAATTATTAGGGGCACTTAAAGGTGGGGAACGGTTAACTGTATAAATAATAGCTTGTAACTTATAATCTAAGAAATCGTCGGGCTAAAGCCACGACCTACAAAAAGCAGCATTACTTGCAACTTATCGCTCGTAGCTCGCAGAATTTGTCGGGCTAAAGCCACGACCTACAAAAACAGCATTACTTGTAACTTAAAACTTGTAGCTCGTAGAATTTGTCGGGCTGAAGCCACGACCTACAAAAAACAGCATTACTTGTAGCTTAAAGCTTGTAGCTCGTAGAATTTGTCGGGCTGAAGCCACGACCTACATAAACAGCATTGCTTGTAGCTTATAGCTCGTAGCTCGTAGAATTTGTCGGCCTAAAGGCCCGACCTACAAAAACAGCATTACTTGTAACTTAAAGCTTGTAGCTCGTAGAATTTGTCGGCCTAAAGGCCCGACCTACAAAAAACAGCATTACTTGTAACTTAAAGCTTGTAGCTCGTAGAATTTGTCGGCCTAAAGGCCCGGCCTACAAAAACAGTATTGCTTGTAGCTTATAGCTCGTAGCTCGTAGCTCGTAGCTCGCAGAATTTGTCGGACTGAAGCCACGATCTACAAAAACAGCATTACTTGCAACTTGTAGCTTGTAGCTCGTAGCTCGTAGCTCGTAGCTCGTAGCTCGTAGCTCGTAGCTCGTAGCTCGTAGAATTTGTCTGGCTGAAGCCACGACCTACAAAATTTTCTTAGATTAGATTTTTAAGTGTATCGGAAATTAAATGGCTGGGGTACCAAGATTCGAACTTGGGAATGGCAGGATCAAAACCTGCTGCCTTACCGCTTGGCGATACCCCAGCAAGGGGACGATAGAGAGATGGCTGGGGTACCAAGATTCGAACTTGGGAATGGCGGGATCAAAACCCGCTGCCTTACCGCTTGGCGATACCCCAGCAATGGTGCGGAAGGAGAGACTCGAACTCTCACACCGAAGTACTGGAACCTAAATCCAGCGCGTCTACCAATTTCGCCACTTCCGCATAAAAAATGGTGGCTACAGCGGGAATCGAACCTGCGACCCCAGCATTATGAGTGCTGTGCTCTAACCAGCTGAGCTATGTAGCCACTACCCTCGCCTCAGCGAGTGGCGCGTATTATGCTGATATGACTGGTACTCGTCAACCCCTTTTTTTCAACTTTTCACACTGTTTTTGTAGTTTTTATGCAATTAAACAAAAAAACAACAAAAGACGTATATAAAACAAGCAAAACTGGCTTAAACAGAGACACCTGAACCCTAATTATTCGTTCTCTCTAGTAAATCTACAAACTTTATAATAAATCTTTATAAGCAGGGATAGTTTCTAGAAAAGTTTGACAATCTAACCTATGCAACAGTGCTTTGCGCTGACAAACGGATAAAGCACCCCAGCAAGCCGTTTTTCAAGCCGAGACAATGATTCAAGCCTCTTCACAGTTTTGACTGCACTTACAATGTTTTCTATGGCAATGCCAATTAAATACCAATCAATGACGAAGGAGCATTTATTCAAGAATGGGGTTGTACACAAAAACAAAAAAACCTGATTCAGATTAAATATCGAAATCAGGCTTTGATACTACTTTAGAAATGAAACTACAAATTAAACATTAAAACGGAAGTGAATAACATCGCCATCTTTAACAATATATTCTTTACCTTCTAAACGCCATTTACCCGCGTCTTTAGCTCCAGATTCACCGTTATGCTCAATATAATCATCGTAACCGACAACTTCTGCGCGAATAAAACCTTTTTCAAAATCGGTGTGGATCTTACCGGCAGCTTGTGGTGCTGTAGAGTTAACCTTAATCGTCCATGCGCGGACTTCTTTAGGGCCAGCTGTAAAATAGGTATGTAAATTCAACAGCTCATAACCACCGCGAATAACCCGGTTTAAACCAGGCTCAGTTAAGCCTAAATCATCCATAAATTCTTTTCGGTCTTCGTCATCCAATTCAGACAACTCAGCTTCAATTTCGGCACAGACCGGCACAACAACCGCATTTTCTTTTTCAGCTATCGCCCGTACACGATCTAAGTAAGGGTTATTTTCAAAACCATCATCACTGACATTCGCAATGTACATCGTTGGTTTGATAGTTAAGAAATTTAAATGGCTAATAATTTTCTTTTCATCCGCATCTAAATCGAGCGTGCGTAGCATTAAGCCTTCATCTAACGTCGGCTTAATTTTTTCTAATACTTCCAATTCTGCTTTAGCGTCTTTATCGCCGCCTTTTGCGCGTTTAGCGGCACGCTGCATGGCTTTTTCAGCAGTGTCCATATCAGACAAAGCCAGTTCGGTATTGATTACATCAATATCGTCTTCAGGATTTACTTTGCCCGCAACGTGAACTACGTTGTCATTTTCAAAACAACGAACCACATGACCAATTGCATCTGTTTCACGAATGTTCGCCAAAAACTGATTACCTAACCCTTCACCTTTAGATGCACCTGCAACCAAACCGGCAATATCAACAAACTCCATGGTCGTCGGTAATATTTTTTGCGGATTTACTATCGCAGCTAATGCATTTAATCGAGGATCCGGCACAGGCACCACTCCTGTATTGGGTTCGATTGTACAAAATGGAAAGTTAGCTGCTTCAATACCCGCTTTTGTTAAAGCGTTAAAAAGAGTCGACTTACCAACATTTGGTAAACCAACGATACCGCATTTAAAACCCATAATTTTAGTCCTATGCTTTGAAACTGTGTAAGCGGCTTACCGCTTTGCTTAAACCATCACTCAATAGAATTTCTGTACATCTTACCGCTTCATCAATGGCTGCATCGATTTGCTGCTGCTCTGTGGCGGGAGCTTTACCCAATACATGGCCTGTCACTCTGTCTTTATGACCGGGATGCCCTATCCCGATCCGCAGGCGCATAAATTCTTTGTTATTTCCAAGACGACTAATGCTATCACGCAAGCCATTATGGCCACCATGACCGCCGCCACGTTTAAACTTTGCAACGCCGGGTGGTAAATCCAATTCATCATGCGCGATTAAGATATTCTCTGCTGGGATTTTATAAAATTGAGCAAGTGAAGAGACTGCTTGACCACTGCGATTCATAAAAGTGGTTGGAATTAATAAACGTATATCTTGACCACGAATTTGGATCTGAGCAGTAAAACCTTGATGTTTTGAATCTAATTTTAGAGTAGCCCGATAAATGTCTGCCAATTCTCTGACATACCATTCTCCGGCATTGTGGCGAGTTTTTGCGTATTCGGGGCCTGGATTACCTAGGCCCACAATCATCTGAACTTGTTCAGTCATCGAGTATGATACCCGACTTATTCTTCAGAAGCAGCTTCTTCTTCTTCGTCGTCAGCTGCGCCCTTTTTCTTATCAATCGTTACAACTGCAACGTCGTGATCTTCACCTTTAGCCAATTCTACAGAAGAAACGCCTTCAGGGAATTTAACGTCAGATAAGTGTAAAGTTGAACCCAACTCAACCGTTGCAACATCAACTTCAATAAACTCAGGTAAGTTTTTAGGCAAACAAGCAACTTCAATTTCAGTTAAGTGGTGCGCAACTACGCCACCTGCTTTAACGGCTGGAGCTGACTCTTCGTTAATGAAGTGAACTGGAACAGTCGTATGCAATTCTTGGCCAGCAACAACACGTTGGAAATCTAAGTGCATAATTTTAGGCTTAAACGGGTGGCGTTGCATATCTTTAACGATAACATCAGTCGCCTGACCATCAATAACCAAGTTTAATACTTGTGCATAGAAGTGCTCATGCTCTTGAGCTTGCAAAACTTTGTTGTGCTCTAAAGTTAAAGAAACTGCTTCTTGATCCGCACCGTACAATACAGCAGGAACTTTATCTGCGTGACGTAGGCGGCGGCTCGCACCTTTCCCCACTTCGCTACGCAGAGTGGCTTGTAATTCGATAGTTGTAGACATTATATCTCTCCAAAAAATAAAAACTGCAGCTACTTCGCGACCAAAATAGCTACTCTACCCCATTTAGGGCGGCGTAGTTTAGCATCGCAGCTGCATGTTAGAAAGAATTAAATGCATTGATTGAAGAAAAAATGTTCAGCTAGTCATGCTCATGGTTGAGAATTCTATATAACAGCTGTTTAACCATACCGGGCTCAAAGGGTTTATCACAGATTGCATTGACCCCCGACTGCGCAATGTTCGATAAGTGTGTTTCGTTTGCTTCAGAACTCACCATCAAAACCGGCATGTGTGAATGCTGTCCATGCGAGCGGATATATTCAGTTAACTCACGACCATCGACTTCTGGCATATTGTAATCGGTCACCACCAAATCAAACATTTCATTTTCCAAAATTGTTTGAGCTTGCGCACCATTTTCAGCTTCTGTCATACGCTGGACACCCAAATTCGCCAACACTCGTTTTATATGATTGCGTGCTAAGCGACTGTCATCCACCACTAATACACGAACATCATGAACATCAAATAAATCCAGTTCTAATTCATCGGCGGTTAATAAATCCAGTGTTGAATTGATAGCCGTCCCAAGATGCTCAGCAGTAAACGGTTTCGGCAAAATTGCCACCACCCCTGCTTGTTTAAACTCTTCTAATTGAGCTTTTCGATACTCACTGGAAACCAACATAAAAGGCACATCGGAATAGGGTTCAGAATGCCGGATATGATGTAACAACTGCAATCCTGTTCCATCTGAAAAATGCAAAGCAGAGATAACTAAATCAGGCACACTTTTTAAAATAGATGCGCGTGCAGATTCAACATCTGTTGCTTCAGTGACATGTACAATATCTTCCTTTTCTAAAAAGCGCATGATCACTTTTCGTTGAGTAACAGAAGGTTCAACTAATAAAATTGATAAATCCGATGGTGATAGCTGCTGCATATTATGACTAACCCTACAACTGAGGCAGCACTGTATTGAGGTGCAAAACCTATATTAAATATTTATTAACAATATGTGAATTAGATAACAGAGTGTCTTTTAATTCAAGGGGACAAAGCAAATTCACAATCTTTTAAATAGAAATGCACTTCACAACTGGCTAACAGCTGCTAAACTCAAATCAACACAACACTTTGTTTTCAGCCAATAAATATAGGTTTTACAAATGAGTTTAAGCAAAAGCCTTTCCGCGGACGGAAAAACCTTTACCATTCAAATAGCAGGCAAGTTTGATTTTAATTTAGTGCAAGAATTTCGGGCGGCGTACGCCAATATTGGTGATAGCCAACCAAAAGTCGTTGTTGACCTGCGTGACACCGAGTATATGGATTCTTCTGCTTTAGGTATGTTATTGAACATGCAAAAGAATTTAGGCTCTAAAGTCTCCTCCATTAAAATTGCAAATTGCCGCCCCCAAATTAGGAAAATATTACAAATATCCCGTTTTGATAAAAAATTTGAAATCGACTAAGGGTAAAAGACACAATGCATATACTCGTGGTTGACGACCAAGAGCTCAATCGAACCATGTTGCAGTATATGCTGGAATTGGAAGGGCATCAGGTATCGCAAGCAATACATGGAAAAGATGCAATAGAACGCTTTAGTCAATTAAAACCAGATATCATTCTGCTTGATGTCATCATGCCAGAGATGGATGGATTTGAAACCGCCCCTATATTGAAAAGTTTAGCCGGCGAAGTTCACTTACCCATTATATTTTTAACGTCTTTAGATGACCAAACCTCGATGCTTCGCTGTCTTGAGGTGGGTGGGGATGACTTTTTAGCCAAGCCATTTGATAAGTTAATTTTATCAGCCAAAATTCAAGCTCATGTCCGTAGCCGCGAATTAGCCAAAAGAATCTCAGAACAGAACCAGCAGCTCAAATTCCACCAAAATCAGATGGCACGCGAGCATCAAATTGTCGAGCACATATTTGAAAATGCACTACGCAGAAATAACGCTCGGCCAGAAATAGTCGACCACTACCTATCCCCAGCATCGACATTTAACGGTGATTTATTGTTAACCAATACTAGCCCGCTAGGAGGGACTTACATATTTTTAGGTGATTTTACCGGACACGGCTTAGCAGCCGCTGTAGGTGCTCTACCCACTGCACAAACTTTTTTTGAATTAACCGAACGTGGCATGTCTGTTGGAGATATCGCAAAAACAATTAACACCCGCTTATTACAACTACTACCTGACGATATGTTTTGTGCAGCTTGCATAATCGAGCTGTCTTGCAGCGCTAAAGCTGCATCTGTTTGGTCTGGCGGAATGCCTGATGTCCTGATTGTCAATGATGAGTTGGGTGTCCGGCATAAAATTCAATCTCAGCATATGGCATTGGGCATTTTAGAAGGTGACGAATTTGAGCATACCACCATTAACTGCGATTTAACCCCGCAGGATAAATTAATCGTCTTTACAGATGGCATTACTGAAACGATGAATCAACATTCAGAAATGTTTGGCGACGATCGTTTAGAACGCGTGTATCAAACAAAACCTCAAAGCCAAATAAAAGATTTGATTCAGCACTTAAATGAATTTAGAGATGCTGACGATCAACAAGATGACATCTCAATTGTACAAATTAACTGTATCCCTTCGCCAACCCCATCAGACTCCAATGCTGACGAGATCCCGCCACTTCCCTGGCAAGTATCCGTCAGCTTAACCCCTGATGATATCAGGCACACAGATCCCGTTGCTCAAATTCTCGATATGGTGTCAGCTTTCCAAGGCATGGAAAAACACCGATCTACTTTATTTCTTTTACTGGCCGAAATGTACAATAATTCAGTTGATCACGGTTTATTAAATATGGACTCTGAAATTAAAGACGCTGAAGATGGTTTTTTTGAATATTATATGCAAAGACAAACCGCACTTGAATCTTTGCAAGCTGGCTTACTGAATATTCAAGTACGTTATATCCCTGCAGAACAAATCATCCGTCTTTCAATAGAAGATAGTGGTCAAGGGTTTGATACAAAAGCCGCGCAAGAGAAAACCAACGACTCTGAACAGCATGGCCGTGGATTAAAACTCATAACTGATTTGGGTAGCAACCTGAAATACGAAAAAGAAGGGCGCGTCATTATCGTGGATTATACGGTTGAATCAGACAATGTTAACTGGGCCGCAAATGAAATGCCCAGTTAACCAAACATTATCTATCAAATTTCTTGGTAGATATTTTCATAAACATAATTAGTTGCTTCGACAAAGCCTTTGACACTACCACAATCAAAGCGTGTGCCTTTAAACTTGTAACCAATAACTTTGCCTTTTTTAGCTTGCGCTAAAAGTGCATCTGTTAACTGGATCTCGCCATTTTTACCCGGTGGTGTACTGCGAATAATGTCAAAAATATCAGGTGTTAAGATATATCGGCCAATAATCGCTAAATTTGAAGGCGCATCTTCTACCGCTGGTTTTTCAACCATATCGGTCACTTGATACTTGTCATCACTGATTTGGTCGCCGGCAATCACACCATATTTAGAAATGGTTTCTTTTGGCACTTCCATCAAGGCGATTACTGAACAACCCGTCTCTTCGTGGATTTTTGCCATTTGCGCCATCACGCCTTCGCCGCCAATGGTATCTGGCAAACATAAATCATCGGCTAAAATCACCCCAAAAGCTTCGTTGCCCATCAATGTTTCGCCACACAAAATCGCGTGTCCTAAACCTTTCATTTCGGGCTGACGCGTAAAAGAAAAAATACCATTGTCCATAACATAACGAACAGATTCCAAGTACTTTTCTTTACTCGTACCCGAAATTTCATTTTCCAGTTCGTACGAAATATCAAAGTGATCTGCAATAGCGCGTTTCGTTCGGCCGGTAACAAAACCAATATACTTCATGCCGGCTTCTAAAGCTTCTTCAACACCATATTGGATCAATGGCTTATTAACAATCGGCAACATCTCTTTTGCCTGCGCCTTAGTGGCCGGTAAAAAACGTGTACCATAACCTGCTGCTGGGAATAAACATTTTTGAACCATACTTGGTTTCCTTATTATCAATTTTAAATGTTTTGTGTAACTGTATCTCAGTTAATCCAGAGATAATGCTACGACTTTAAACGAATCTCAAGCCCACGTTGCGGGTTTTTCCAAAATATATCGATTGCTTCATAAAAGTGCATAACAAACCCAATCGTCTGATTCATTGTAAAACCTGCAAATGACATGCCTATGTCAACAATCGATGAGATTTTTAAACTGTCAATTTATCGTAAATCTACTTGATCTTATGCCCAATTAACGGCGTAATATCGGCAAATAACTGAACAAAGGTGAAATGTGAATTCGACAGATAAATACTCAAAATTAACACGTCTTTGTCATTGGTTGAGTGCAATTTTAATTCTGGCTTTGTTTGCCGTTGGCGTATGGATGGTTGAACTAAGTTATTATGATGACTGGTATCAAAAGGCACCAGAACAACATAAGAATTTTGGTTTACTGCTGTTATGTATCATGCTCATACGTCTGCTCAGTCGTTTGGTATCTAAAGCACCCCCGGGTCTGGGCAAAAAGTGGGAACAAACTGCCGCAAAAGTGACTCATATTGCTTTATATATTCTGATATTTTTAATTATTTCAACAGGCTACCTTATCTCAACAGCCAGTGGTAAAGATATTATCTGGTTTAATTGGGTTCATGTTCCGCCAATAATAAGCTATCAGGATCAGCAAGCAGATATAGCCGGTGTTGTTCACCAATATGCAGCATATTTCATGATTTTTTTAGCCGTGATTCATGTTGCTGCGGCACTAAAACATCAATTGATTGACAAACATAAAATACTACAAAGGATGCTTTAGCCTCCTTTGCACCAGTTTTAATTATATATACAGGAGTTAAACATGAAATCGCTTTATACTGGCTTGCTCGCTTTAAGTTTATTCAGCGCAAGCGCAACTGCGGCACACTATGTTATTGATGATGATGAAAAAGGTGCGCATGCAGCGGTTAATTTTAAAATAAAACATTTAGGTTATAGCTGGCTAACGGGCAGATTTAACCGCTTCGAGGGACATTTTAACTACGAGCCTGGAAAACTAGAAGACAGCTCAGTAAAGGTGACAATAGATACCACTAGCGTCGACTCCAACCACGCTCGCCGAGACAAACACCTACGTGGTGATGATTTCTTATCAGTGGATAAATTCCCTAAAGCAACCTTTATCAGCAACAGAATCGAAACGATAAATGAAGAAGAGTTCAAGATCCACGGCAAGCTGACTTTACATGGCGTAACCAAAGACGTTGTAATCGATGCGACAAAAATTGGTGAAGGTAAAGACCCGTGGGGTGGATACCGAGCCGGTTTTACAGGCACGACAGAATTAGCGCTGAAAGATTTTGGAATTGACTATAATTTAGGCCCTGCTTCAACACATGTTCAATTAGAACTACATGTAGAAGGTATTCGACAAGATTAATTATTAAAGAGCGTAAACTTTGCTTTGCGCTCTAACCCTCCTTTGTTGTAAGACATTTCCCTATTTTCACCCCAACAAAATCCCTATCTCAAGTAGATAACTACACCAAAAACAAGCATAACCTATTGATAAAATTGGATATTAAAAATTTTCATTATTGAAAAACCATTTTTCAGTTAAAAATAATCTCTTACCTCCTCTTTTGCTAAAAGAAAAAAACGCTAATATATCTCTCGTACGGAACGCAACAGGACACAAACGGAGTTTGTTGCACCTTGGAGGTGTATTAAGGAATAACGGAAATGCATGAAGCATAACAATGAACATGATGTTCATTTCCACGGAATTGCAGGATGCACATTGGAAAAGCAGCTAACCGTCCAGGAAACGCCTATTTTTATAGGCGTTTTTCTTTTTTCTGCAGTAAATCACTTTTTGCTATTTAAATTGTAATTTAAACCCCCATATTGGCTAAGTCAAAAAATATAGCTTTCACATTGAAGGAAAAACAGTATAGTGCTGGCGCGAAAGCACGATACTGACTATAAATTATAAATGCGTAATAATTTATGATTGCTTACTCAAATTCTTTTTGATATAGATAGCCGTCTAGCGATAAGCTGGCGAACGATTTAGGAGAAGTGAGATGCCCGCTGGCACAGAAAAAAAAGCAACCGGCATAATAGCTCAGGCAGGTTTACAGCCTTACCAGTTAAATGCTGGTGAAGAGTATATGAATGAAGCGCAACTTGAGCATTTCAGAAAGATACTGACAACTTGGCGCAGCCAGCTTAGAGCTGAAGTCGATAAAACCATGCATCATATGCAAGATGAAGCTGCAAACTTTCCAGATCCGGTTGACCGAGCGTCACAGGAAGAGGAATTCAGTCTGGAGTTGAGAACACGTGATCGTGAACGAAAACTCATTAAGAAGATTGAGAAAACACTTCAACTTATAGAAAGCGAAGAGTTTGGTTACTGCGAAGAATGTGGCGTCGAAATTGGCATTCGCCGATTAGAAGCACGACCTACAGCTGACTTATGCATTGACTGTAAAACCCTGTCTGAAATTAAAGAAAAGCAAAACGCCGGCCTTTAATTGAAGATTGCAAATAGAAAGAAGCACGGCTCGTGCTTCTTTCTAATTTACTGAATATGAATTATATAGGCCGCTTTGCCCCCTCGCCTTCTGGATTACTTCACTTTGGGTCATTGACTGCTGCAATTGCCAGTTATTTAGATGCAAAACACCATCAAGGAAAATGGCTGATACGTATCGAAGACATAGATCCACCACGTGAAATGCCCGGCGCAAGTGAAGCCATATTAAAACAGCTTGAAAATTTCGCCCTATTACCAGATGAAGCCCCCGTCTACCAAAGCCATCGATTGCAGGTTTACCAGCAGCAAATTGATAACTGGTTAAAATCGGGCAATGCATACCCTTGTAACTGTACGCGCAAAAGACTTAAAACCCTAAAGCATATATATAATGGCGCTTGCAAAAATGCACAACTGCCAACAGAAGGCAATGCAATTCGATTTTGTAATACCACCAGCAAGGTTGACTTTAACGATAGAATAATTGGACATGTCAGTTTAAAGCGAGATCATGCTGAGCAAGACTTTATTATCAAACGCAAAGATGGGCTTATCGCCTATCAACTCGCCGTGGTCTTAGATGACATTGCACAAAACATTACCCATATTGTGCGAGGCGCGGATTTATTAGATACCACAATTTGGCAGCAAGCATTATACAAGGCACTGAATGCAAAGTACTCCCCTCAGTATGCCCATTTGCCATTAGCATATGCCGCAGACGGGCGAAAGCTAAGTAAACAAAACGGCGCCAAAGCAATATCGGCTGAACAGAATAAACAACTGACATTTCATGCATTACAACATTTACAGCAATCCCCGCCTGACAAACTTGCTAACTGGGATGTTAAAGCTCAGCTGCAATGGGCAATAGAACACTGGGATCTGACTAAAATTGCCAGATAGCGTGCAAATAATCAACGAATATACCCATTTGTAACAGATTGTTATATCATTGCGCCAGAATTTTTTATGGAAGGGCAGAACCATTATTACTCGAGTCATAAAATTGTGTAAAAAGGTATTAGGTAACCAACAAACAAACCACCTAAAACCAACGGCTAATTTGAATATTATCCCTCGCTCTGAACACAATATATCGCGCAAAGACATTAGCAAAAGTGCACTTAAAGTATTATACCGACTAAAAGATGGCGGTTTTGACGCATATTTAGTGGGCGGAGGTGTGCGTGATTTATTATTAGGCTTAAAACCTAAAGATTTTGACATTGTAACTAATGCAACGCCGGAACAAATCAAACGTTTATTTAGCAATTGCCGATTAATTGGCAGACGCTTCAGACTGGCCCATATCGTCTTTGGTCCGGAAATTATAGAGGTTGCAACTTTTCGCGGACATCACCAAGACGATGGCGAAAAAAATCAATCAGACCATGGGCAGCTCTTACGCGACAATGTTTACGGCACGATAGATGAAGATGCCGAGCGCAGAGATTTTTCGGCCAACGCTTTGTATTACAATATTGCAGATTTCAGCATTCGTGATTATTGGGGTGGTCTGGAAGCAATTCAAAAACGACAGATAGACTTAATTGGCGATCCAGAAACACGTTACCGCGAAGACCCGGTACGTATGCTGCGCGCGGTGCGCTTTGCAGTTAAACTAGACATGCAAATAACCCCAGCGACAGCTGATCCGATATATGAATTGGCACCGCTACTCCAAAATATTCCGAAAGCCCGGTTATTTGAAGAATGCTTAAAAATGTTTTTATCCGGCCAAGGATTAAAAACCTTTGAGATGCTGCTTGAATACAAATTAATGCAGCAAATATTCCCAAACTTAACACAAGCTTTTGACAAGCAAACAAAAGCCTATCAGCTCTTTACCATCGCTTTGGCGAATACCGATAAACGCATCAACAATGACATGCGGGTCACACCTGCGTTTTTGTTTGCAGCCTTACTTTGGTATGAAATGAGCGCAGCTCAAGAGCATTATTTACAACAAGGTTTACCACCGCAAGACGCGTTGCATATGGCGACATCTGCGGTGTTAGATTCAGGCCAGTTTAATGTCGTTATTCCAAAACGTTTTTCTACTGGGATACGTGAAATCTGGCAATTACAACCCAGACTCGAAAAAAGAGCGGGCAAACGTTGCTTAAAACTATTGGAATATCCAAAATTTAGAGCGGCTTACGACTTTTTATTATTGAGAACTGAAGTTGAAGGCGAACCTCTAGAAGAAATTGCAAACTGGTGGACTGAACTACAAAAAAGCGATGAAGCACAACAGGCGATGTTATTAGGGCAAATAAACCAAAACAACCGCAAGCCTAGACGCAAACGCCGTAGTAGTCCTAGCCGTCGGACCAACCGTAATAAAGAATCATGAATCAAGTGTACTTAGGTTTAGGCAGTAACCTGTCTAATCCTCGCCAACAATTAATGTGCGCACACTCAGCATTACAGAAACTACCGCAAGCCAGTGTCGTAAAAATGTCCTCATTGTTTGCCAGCAAACCTATGGGACCACAGGATCAACCTGACTATGTAAATTCGGTTGTTACTCTAAAATGGAGTGGCACACCAATAGAAATGCTGGATGCCTGCCAACAGATTGAACAGCAGCATGGACGAGAGCGCAAAGACGAGCGCTGGGGCCCACGAACGCTAGATATCGACATTCTGCTATTCGGTCAACACATTATCGACTCACAACGACTGACAGTGCCGCATTATGGCATGAAAGCGCGCGAGTTTGTGTTATATCCACTGGCAGAGTTACAACCAGACTTACAACTCCCATGTGGAACACAATTATCCAGCTTGTTACAACAAGTGCCGAAAAACGGCTTATATAAACTCGACTGAGTTGAGGTGCTTTATGCAAACTATTTCATCGATTGAAAGCCTACGTCAAACGATTCGTCAATTTAAACAAAACGGTCAGCGGGTTGCGTTTGTACCGACCATGGGAAACCTGCATCAAGGCCATCTAGAACTGGTGAAGCGCGCGTTTTCAGAAGCAGACAAAGTGGTTGTCAGTATTTTTGTCAATCCAATGCAATTTGGTCAAAATGAAGACTTAGACAATTACCCCAGAACATTAGAAGCCGACCAGCAAGCGCTATCTGCATTGGGCGTCGACTTGTTGTTTACCCCAACCCCACAAATCATGTATCCCAAAGGCTTAGATGCACAAACCTTTGTTGAAGTACCGGCGATTTCAGAAAACTATTGTGGCACTTCAAGACCTGGACATTTTCGCGGTGTTGCAACTATAGTCAATAAACTGTTTAATCTGGTACAGCCGGACGTTGCCTGTTTTGGTGAAAAAGATTTTCAACAACTACAGGTTATCCGCACTATGGTTGAAGACCTCTCAATGCCCATTAAAATCATTGGCGTGCCAACCGTTCGCGAAAAAAATGGGTTAGCGAAAAGCAGCCGTAATGGGTATTTAACAGAAGCACAAAAAGAACAGGCCGGCATCATTTATCACTGTATGCAAAGTGCAAAAACACAATTATTGAAAGAAAAAACTTCAATTCAAACAGTACAACAGCAATTAGCAAACACGCTCGAAACGGCCGGTTTACGACTTGATTATATCGCAATTGCCGATACCAAAAGCTTGCAACCGGCAACCGCGGATAATAAAAGTTGGGTTATTTTAGTTGCCGCTTATATGGGCAATACCCGATTAATCGATAATTTAGTCATTGAAAACCCCAATTTATAAGGGGTTTTCAAGCCTGTTTTTAGCTTCTATCCACTGAGCCATATATTGTGTGCTTTTCATAGAATGGTGTTGCAGCATAGCGCCGATAAAATTTCGGCTTCTATGTTGTGATAAATTATCCTGCAAATACGCTAATCTTTCGCTAAGTTGCTGCAAAAAAGGCTCAGCGACAAAATACTGATTTAATAAATCATAACCTTGCTGTTGGGCTGCCAACCACTTTGTTTCATCGGTATATAAAGCAACAGCCTTGTCAGCAAAATCATCAGGCTCGTTACAAACAAAACCAGCCCAATTATCCCGTTGTTCGTCATACATCCCTTCAGCACCAATGTTTGTGGTAACATTCGGTGTACCGGTTAACATGGCTTCCAATAACTTACCTTTTAAACCGGCACCAAATCGCAAAGGTGCTAAACAGACTCTGGCCTTGCTGACAACCGCTAACGCATCATCCGCCCAGCCTTTGACTAAAAAACCTTGTTTTGCATTGTGCAATTGGGTGGCTTTTTTCGGTGGATAAGAGCCATATATGTGTAATTCAGCATTTTTAAGCTGCTTTCTAATCAAAGGCCAAATGTTTTCTTTAAGCTGTAAAACGGCATCCCAGTTTGGTTCATGGCGAAAGCTACCAATAGAAACAAAGTGTTGCCTTTGTTCATAGCTAGCAGTTCTATTAATTGCACTATTGTCTACTGAGATATTGTTTACTGAGGCATTGTTTACTGAGGTATTAGGTGTCAGCTGATTTAACGCTTGCTGTGGCAAAACAAATGGCAAGTAAAAGAGCTTTTCATCTGCTAACTGAAATTTTTCTTTTAATAATTTAACTTCATACTTAGAGATCACAAGTGCTAAATCAGAGCGATAAATAGCGGCAATTTCTCGCAGTGCGATATCGGATAAATAATCCGATTCCGTCAAGCTTCGATTTTCTTTAAGCGCGCTATGGCGTGCTTTACGCAGGCATATTAAATCTTCCAGATCTAAAATACGCAAAGCTTGCGGACAAACCTTAGCCACACGCCAAGCAAATTGCTCTTCCATCATAAAACGATCAAACAACACAACATCTGGTTGTAAGTCTTCAAGAAAGCGATCAAAACTGATGTTATTCAATTCAATATTCGCTTTGTGAATACCTAAAGACTCAAACGGATAACAATGAGCACTGTCCGCCGCCGCACTGGCAAAGGTAATTTGATAACCTTGCTTAAGAAAATAATGTAGCAATGTCATCATATAGCGACCGGCTGCAGAAGAATCCGGCTCAGGCCAGACATAGCCGATCACCAACAACTTAGACATAATTAATCCAATACAATAATGACGCCCGCGTCATCAAAAAAATTACTTTTTAATAACTGCGCTAACTTACGAGCAGTTTCTTCATTGACCGTTAGATCGGTTCGGCTGCTTGCCGACTGACGCGCCTTTATCAACCAAGGTCGGTCACCGACAACGGGATGCTTTTGCGCAAAAGACGGATCGCGAGTAAATAACGAGACCAAACGTCCACTCGCCAAGATAGAAGATCTGGCTTGCTCTTTAGGATAAAGTTTTTTCCCTTTTTCACTGAACAACTTTGGCGACAAAGAAGGTACAAAATGCCCCCCTCTAACATCAATAATCAGGCCGGTTGGACGCGTCTCATTTTGAATGTGCGTCAGATTATTTTTAGCCGTTTCAATATTACCTGCTGCAATTTGCTGTTCTAGTTTAAGTATTCTATTTTCCAAATCGGCAAATCGCTCTGTCCAATTGCTATCCATATTGCTTTTTGCATGTGCGGCTTTTGGTGCTAGCCAACTTAACCCATAGCCTAAACCATCGATAATGTAATACATCGCACTTTTTTGGTTGTCTTCGTCAAATGATTTTTGATAAATACTTTGCGAAATATTTCCGGCTAACGGTGCACTCACAGTGACACGACACGTACTATCTGCCAATGGCATTTTTTCTGTAATCGTGGCGTTGCGAATAACGCCTTCAACTGACGTTCTAATTTCATCACTGGCGAGCATATAACGTTCAACGACGGTATTGGCCTGTACCCGAACCCCTTTCACCGCCTCTAATAAATTTCGCTGAGCATCTGCAATGGCGGCACGGCAAGCCAATAACGGTGCTACATGCGGCGGTTTATTCGGCGGCGCTGCGCCCATCCCTTCCGCCTGAATTTTCCCTTGTGTCCAATTAACAGCGCCAGCAGCACCGACAAATTCAGTATATTCAGCGGTTTTAGCATTTGCATAAACACCGCAACAAAAAAGCGCGCTGCACAGCAAAGTAGGTAACAATATTAATTTTTTCATTTTTGTTCCTTAGTATTTAACATCGCCCAATACCGACATTTCATTTGCTGCTGGAGACCATGTGTTATTTTGAGCTTGTACAGTATAAATAGACGAGCTTTGAATATGGAAAGGTTGATTATTCTCAAATTTACACTTCTCAAATTCAACTTGTGCGTGCCCAGAAACAATCACACCGGCAGTGTTGCTGCCTTTTATTAAGCTATTAGATACCTTAGGTTTTGCGGTACCAGATATGTCTAACGCACTAAACTGATTATTGGTAAATTGAGAATTGCGAATAATTGGCTGACCAGATTGAATTGTGATTGCAACATCAGCGCCATCCACTTCAAGATAATTTAGTTCAACCGATTGCTCACTGTTTAACGCGGCAAATTGCGCAAAACCATTAGCATCAGAACCTTTAATTTTAACCGGGTTATTCTGCTCGCCATAAATCCACAATTGGCCTTTAACATTTAATACGCCGCTACGGCTGACGATAATCTCGACACCGGGCTCGACTAATAACACGCCTGAATCCATTATTTGAATGGGTTGTCGAATATAATACGGGCTATTTTTCTGTGTTAACACCGCGCCACTTTTAATGGGTGCCGGAATATTAGAGGACAATGACGGAAACTCTAAAAAACGCGAGTCCGGCAAGGCTTTTACTACTTTTTTGACAATCTCACCTTCGTTTCCCGCATGATCCAAGGCGCTGATTGCAATGGTATAATCGACAAAGTTTTGCAGACCCGACAAAGCTACATTATTTTGCTGAGTGACTTTTGCCAGTGATTTTGCACCATTAGTGGGATCAAACAAATAAACATTATATGCCACAACATCCGAGCTAGGATGCAATGGCCACTGCAAAAAAACTTCACGATTGTTGGCATTAAATGAAATATTGCCGACTTTCTCTGGGGCAATATTATCGATCGTCAATAAACCAAACGGGCTGATCCAACGACTGATATTGCCATTTTGATCCATTAATACCCCTTCAACAACCACAGAATCTGCATTAGCTTTTTTAGAAACCGGTATTTTACCTATATATTCACCGGCAACCACTTCCTGCAAATCAAAACTGCCTACACCTTCAATAAAAGCTTGTGCTCGTTGCCCGGGTTGCCCTTGAATCCCGACTTCCAAAATATCGCCGTATTTGAGCACCCGCTCCATTCCGTTATGGACAACGGCTTTAATTTCAGGCCCAGCAGATGTCGTCAAACGTTTAGGCGCAGGCATAACGCGTGCTAACTCACGGCCTACATCATCGGCGGCACGCAGTAAGTTTTCTTCCTGTAAATGCATCGTTGCCAAAGCGGCATTTAACAACAAACCGATTGGCGTCACCGACGCACCACCAGCTCGACTGGTTGCGCTGTCTTCTTCCTGCCATAACAACTCGCCATTACGATTAACCAGCTTCAGCTCTACGCCCACTTTGATTTGCGTAATGATACCTGCAAAAATCCGGTCAAAATCGGTAATCGTACCAAATACCACAGCGTCCACTTCCAAAATATCGGCTAAATAGGCAGCATCGGTTTGATAGGCCGTTTTTAGGTCAATATTCGCCAGACGCAATTTGTCATCTACAGCTTGCCAGTGCAGCATGTGATAATTTTTAGAAGAAATGTGGTTATAAATAACCCGCCGCACAATTTCAAACGCACCGTCAGATTCGGTTTGATTTTCAAAAGGCAGAACTGCCAGGGTTTTCGGCAACTTGTCTTCGCTTAATTCAACAAGCTCTTTATCGCCTTCAATTATATTTTCTATTTGGTTAAGGGGCGCATTAACCAGTACTGCATCTTCGTTACTGACCGCACAACCTGCCATCAGCATCACCAAGCTCAGTGAGAGAAAAGTGACAATCCGCTTAAATATCATGCTGTTAATCCTTGAGGTATGGATATCTGCTAGAACCTTTAGTTTAGCTTAATTTAAAGTTTTGATCCTAGCTCGATAATCAGTAAACTTTATGAAATGTGAATTATTTTTGAGATACTATGGATCCTTTTAAACAACCTAATCATAAACTTGATGCTATTGGGCTGCGTTGTCCTGAGCCGGTCATGATGGTTCGTCAGGCAATTCGTAAGATGACGACAGACGAAACATTGCTGGTAACTGCAGACGATCCATCAACAACACGTGATATCCCGAGCTTTTGTCAATTTATGGATCATCGCTTACTGGCTCAGCAAACAGAACAAAAGCCATATCAATTTTTAATTAAGAAAGGACTATAAAAGGGCTTAAAAGACTCGCTATTCTTTTAAAGTTAGGCTTTAATTAGTCTCTGAACTTTATTTACAAAATAATCAAAACAAAGGTGAGTTTATGAGCTTGATGAACGTAGCTGAAGTAGCTGAGTTTTTGGGTGTTAAAGAAGTTAGAGTCGAGCGATTAGAAAGAGAGCATTTGTTAATCGCGGCTGAAAAGAATGAAGCGGGTGAACCTTTATTCGAAAAAGATGCTGTTGAGAAGTACAAAGAGCTCGCTCAACGTTTAGGTGGTTTATAAGAGGTACGAGGTAGCGTTAAGCCACACTTAACCTGCCTTATGGTTTTAAATGGATACATACACAATATTGCTGGTGTCAGCATCAAGCATACTGACACTTTTGCTGGTTACACTTCAACATACACTAAAACAGAATCAGTCAACCGGCTATTTTTTAGGGGCAACCCTTGTATCCGCTACCACCTTTTTATTTTCATACGCTTACAATTTACCCTCGCTAACTTTTATCAGCTTTTCTACATTTATTATGAGTTGGCTGATAAGCCACTCTAAACTTGCTGAAAAACCCTTAATATATGCTTCTATCGCGATAATACTAGCCGGCGTAGTCGGTGCAATATGTAGCTTTTGGGGTACTTATCTACCACAGCCCATTTATCTTTTTGCGGGCGCTTTACTGATTATTAGTTTACCGCTGTTTGTCAGCCGCTTTAATCTATACAACAGATCAACCACAGCCTTTAAATACAGCCAAGGCGGACAACTTTTTTTAATTGTTATTGCACTTTATTGGTTAAGTATTGCCGCAACACAAGCCCAACCTGCAAATAACTTTATTATCGTTTTAACTGTATTGTCTTTATTCAGTGCTGTATTTGCCTTTTTACACCACGACGTAAACACAAGCACGCACCGCGTTTCACTTCAAACGGATGCCAGACTAGATCCAACCTTACAACATTGGGCACTGCACGATACATTGACAGGCCTGCCGAACTCAATTTCTTTAGAACATAACTTTCGGCGAATTGTTCAACAAAACCCAAACTCTGACTTAGCCGTTGCGATTATTAAACTTGATGATTTTGAAACACTTAATCAAACACTCGGTTATAGTACAGGTGATATGGTACTCATTCAGATAAGCAAAAGAATTAACCAAACACTGGCAAAACAAAACTCAGTTTACACCATAGAAACACAAGACAAGACACCAGAATATAAACCAGAAAGTACACAACAGAATGCGCCAACCGATAAAAAACTAGCTGCTTTGTCGGGCCTCAGGTTTGCTTTTATTGCCGATCTAACACAACAAAAACATATCTTTGATTTACTGGTCAATGAGATAAGACAAGCAATTCCCGCTCCTATCCCGTATGAATCTATGATGCTTAATATTAGTTTCCGGTTAGGTATTGCACCTTGCATTCATCATTCATATGACATCCAAAAATTGCTGCAACAAGCACAACATGCGCTGGATAGTAACCAAACTCAGCATCTGGGTTACAGCACCTATTCACCTGATATGGAAGTATTTAACCAATCGCACCAGTCTTTATTAAGCGATTTAAATTTAGCGGTTAATAACAACCAGCTAGAGCTCTTTATTCAGCCCATTATTGATTTGAAAAGCCGTAGTATTGTGGCGGGTGAAAGTTTAATCCGCTGGCGACACCCGAAACAAGGCTTAATACCACCAGAGCAGTTTATTCAACTTGCTGAACATACTGGGGTTATTTATTCCATTACCCGTTGGGTGTTAACTGAATCAGTGCAAGCCTTGGTTAAACTCAAAAGTGAAGGGGTAGATTGCGCGATATCGGTTAACCTTTCCAGTAAAGATTTGCTACAACACGAGTTTATCGACTTTATCCAAAACCTGCTAGAAGCCAATCAGCTTGATGCAACACAACTGATATTAGAAATTCGCGAACAAGCGCTTATTCAAGCGCCGCAACAAAGCCATGACATTATTGAACGGCTCGACAGTATAGGAATTAAAACCGTTATAGACGATTTTGGCACTGGTTTTTCTTCACTCGCCTATTTACGCAAGTTACCCATTAGTGGCTTAAAAATCGACCGCCAGTTTATCGCCAATCTGACACAAGGTAGTCGGCATAAAACCTTAGTTAATACCATTATCGATGTGGGCCGCAACCTGCAATTAAAAATTTATGCAGAAGGGATAGAAGACAGAGAAATAGAACAAAAAATGAAAGAAATGGGCTGTGATTTAGCCCAAGGTTTTTTGTACTCACGCCCAATTGAATTTGCCGGTTTTACCCACTGGGCGAAACAATGGCGGCAAAAAAACAATCAATATGAGGCGCGTTAAACTTTAGTAAACAAACTTTTATTCAACGACAATGTTATTTGTTAATGGGTTTTGCTTTTAGGCAATTAAGCACTTCACGTATTAAAATTTCAGGCTCAGTGACACAATTATCACCGTCTGCCAGTTGCCAATTTAAGCCAACCAATAAATCATCCTTTACTAAACCTTCAAACCATTTTTCGCAAAAAGCGCTCCACTCTACAGAATAGGTTTTAAAGTCGCTATAACCACTATTTTGTTGAATAAAAGCATGTGCTTTTTCTTCACTTGACCAAAATGGCATACTGCACTGCCCGTCTGAACCAGCAGGTGTCGGAATACCTTTGTCATCTAATATGGTAAACAGCTTTTCTGATGCGGCAACTTCTCTATAAAATGGGTATTCAATTAAATGGGTAGACATGGTGTAACTCGTATGACGATTAATCGGACCATTTTATACTGAATATTTGTTATGTGTCACCACAAGCTGATATATCATCGTATTATTTTTCACAGCGATACCTTAGCTACCAGACACTTTTTCCAGACACTGTTTTTATTTCCAGACAATTGCCACGTAGTGCAAATCGCATTTACCCGCACACTGCAGTGGCAATATCGTAACCAAGCGCCACCCTTTTAATGATTCACTGAATCAAGCTCGTCAAAATCGAGTAAATAATCACTTTGTTTCGCTCGGTTGGCATTCACTTTGTTTCTATTAACCGTTACTTTTACTTGGCGGTTTATTAAAAACTCGACAACATGATCAACCGTTGTATCGATATTGCGATAAAAGCTGCCATTAATTTGCGTATGTGTTTTTAATGCTTGTTTATAAGCCGTAAAAAACGCAGTATCCACTTGGCAAGGGTGTGACCAAAATTGCTCTAGAGGCTGATAACTGGTTAACCCTTTTATATTATAGTTGGCACGTCCCATCACCTTTGTCGGTTTATGGTGATGTAGAGACGAAAGCCCTACCGTGCTGTTTACAGTGACCGTACCCACACAGTTTTTTAACAAGGTCGGTAAGTGCAGTTCGTGACCATAAATAACACGTTCTGAAATATTTAATTTAGCAGCAATACGCCGAATAAGCTTTCCGTAGTGGCGAAATCCCCTGTCCATTGGATGGTGTTTGAAAACTAGTTTTTTATCAGCCGGTGCGTGCAGTGCAAAAGAAACTAAAACACGCCGCACAAACTCTTTTACATCATGATAATCAGAGTGCGCGATTATTTGGCTGTCACAATGCACTTGCAAGGGTATTAAAAAATATTGTCCAGACCAGTTTTCAACAATCCATTTATCTAAATTACTTTGTGTAAGCTTGTACTTCCATTTTCGGTAAATTGAGCACATCCAATACTGGGCTTCTTCAAGTGCAGAATAACCTCGGTGATGGCCATCATTTGCTAACCATTTTTTACTCATTGTTTTAGCGAAATAGTAAGCTGTGCTATAAAACAATCGTTGAAAAAAGGTTTGCCCAAATGCAACTTCAGGTACTCGGGCCAACTCATGTTGAGTCGCCATTAAAGATTCAGCGTCCGTTTTGCTGGATATAACAAGCGGTGAGTTTGCGTTTACCCCACCATTTTCCAATGTAATGTAATCGGGGCGGATATAACCCTCTTCAAACACCCAAAACTCAATACCATATTTATGGCACACATCTTTTGCCACCGAATGGTATTTTCTACAATCACCATAGAGTACAACTGCGTGAATTTTATTGCGCCTTACAAACATTGCTAAATAGCGCTGCCAACTGTTTAAACTACCCCGGTAGTTAAAAACATGTTCGGCGCCTGAATAGAGTGCATCACCACCATTAAAATTAATTTTATAAGTAGTGTTACCCAACTGAGTTAGCTTTTTGGCAAGTTTGCCGAAAAAAGGTCCGAGAGGTCCTTGTAAAAACAATATATTGCTCATAATGTGCAATCATTCCCTTAGGGTCGAACTGATATGTTAATAATTAGCTTGTCTGCTTATACGTCAAAGCTTCAACAATAAAACGTATTTTACGCCAGTTACGACTAAAAAATGTATTCAATTGTGACCGGCCAGCAAATTGTTCTGCTTTACCGGTAAATCCTTCAATAATTTGCTCTGGCGTCGTAAAGAAACCTGACTCCCAGTCAATGTATTTTGGGTAGTCGATTAAACTACCGTGCACGAGTTCAGCTAATGTTAGCTTTTTTGTGCGTCTTGTTATAACCAGGTCGTCATGCGTTAGTCCCCATCCTGCGTAAAATGGAATACCGTAACAATGAACTTTTTTTCCCCTTAATAATGCTTCAAAGCCAGCTAACGAGGACATAGTATGTAACTCATCAGCAAGCTCTATCATTTCGATTATAGATGTTGTTTGCACCTGCAAATCGGCTAAAGATTCAACTTCAATTTGGGGTATATCGCCTGTTCGGTTACCACTTAATACATCCGGATGGGGTTTATAGACTAAATACGCATCTGGGTTTTGTTGTCTAACCTGCTTTAACAGGCTTGAGTTAGTTTTCGTTTTAGGGCAACCGGTTTGAATCGAAGCATCATCTTCTACCTGACCAACAACCAGAATGACTTTTTTACCATCGGGTTGAAACGCATCTAACTCTGTTGAAACTTGTGCGACATTATATTTTGAAACCTTACTTTGTACCAGTAAGGTTATGAGTTTTTCGGCACGTTTTATTTCAGTTTTATTAAACACTTTATTTTGTAAGATATTTTCTAAATCGCTGGGCTGTCTGGGATCAAAATAAATACCTGTTTTATCAATGACCAATGATGCAGGTCGTCTTAAATCAGCACCAAGCCCAATTGACCGGACAAAGCCGTCTTCGCAGCGTAATATATTAGTTTTAAGGTGTTCTGGCGTCTTTTCTGGTAAAGGTTTAGCCCCCCAGATGAGCAAACCATCATTTTTTTTAGCTTTTAAATTATGGATATTTTCGCTTTTAATAAACTTCACGCTTTTTGCATAGTGTCTTAAAAAATAGGGCAAAAACGCACGTTTCCATAGGCTAAAATCGCAACAATATAGTCTATCAAAGCGTTTGTTATGATGACTATTATGGCCAGCCACACCTTTTTGTAACTGAATAAAATGGGCAATATCTTCCGGTTCGCAACGCTTTTTGCTTATCGGATGTACATATCTGACATAACAAAAATACGCTGCAAACACTAGGTCATCTATGCTAACAACGCCGCGTTCCGATTTTAATTGCAGGCGGCGTTGTGGTATTTTCCCACGATCATCTGTTAACCCCCAGCCAGCGTAAAAAGGTGCACCAAAAGTGACAACGTGCTTACTGTTGAGCAGCGCCTCAAACCCCATTTGCGAACACACGGTATAAACTCTTTCAACCTGCTGAATCAGCGCTATAGGATTACAAGCTTGATAAATAAATTGCACTTTTTTTGAAGCTAACCACTCTGCTTTTACCCACTCGGTTTGAATAAAGCCTGTTTTTTTGCCAAGTAATACGTCTGGGTGAGTTTTTATATAAATAGTTGAATTTGGATTTTCATCCAATGCAGCTTGCAACATTTTTTTAAATGCATCAGCACTGGCGTAACTATATTCAACCGACAAATCACCAAAGGTTTGGTCTATGACTAAAACGGCATTGCGTTCAAGCAAAGGTGCATTTTGCGCTTGCCCGCATAAGTTGTATTTGGTTATTTGGTTGTCGATTAAACTTTGCCGAAAAGCCTGAACCCGCGCTGTTAAATTTTGATGATCACGACGGCTAACATACTCATCGTTAGACAAGTTTAACCTAGCACTAAACTGCTCTGGAATACCCGCTGCAATATAAGCTTCCATATCAGACGGATTGGTGGCATCGTAATAAATGCCAGTGGTGTCGACTGATAGAGATAATAGGTTAGATTTTGCAGTCGGGTGGTTTAGGTAACCGATAAAGCCGTCTTCTACCCGCCAGAATGGTAAATTGTGCTGATCAGCATATGCTTTGGCACGAGCGGCTGAGGGTTTGAGGCCCCAGCCGGAGATAACCCCTCCCATTAAACAAAATTGACGAATCTTGATAAAAGTCGGCTTGTTGTGTTTAAAGGGTCTATTATTGCGTTCCACTAAAACCTACAACTGACAAACTTTCGTTTCAAACATTTTCTTAGTGTGTTCCACATATGTATGCGGGCAAAAAGGGGAACTTTCTAAATCATTTGACAGAAAATTGTCCATACCAGATACCAATCCAGCGATGGAGTTTTCCACCAAGTGTCCATATTTATTTTGTAGGACACTTGCAGAACCAGGGATATTCGTTGAAATCACAGGAAGCCCGATCGTGAGCGCTTCCAGTAAAACCATCGGCTGTCCTTCGTAATTGGAAGAAGAAACAAAACAATCACATTTAGAAACAAAGTAAAATGGATTTGAAAGCTGTCCAGTCAATGACACTCTTTCTGTTAAATCAAGCTCTTCAATCAACTCAAGAAGAGTTGCTTCAAGTGGACCAGCTCCCATAATATAAAGATGGCAGTTCGCATACTTTTGCGAGATTGTTTTAAAAGCTAAAATTAGCTTCGTTTGGTCTTTTTCAGGTGATAACCGTCCAACGTTAACAAAGTTGATCATTTCATCTTTTGGGAGAAGGATACCTTCAAGCTTAACCCTTCCATCCCGAGTTTGAATTTTGTTAGGTACAAATCGCTCAAGATTATGAATGATTATCCCCTCATCTAACGATTTTTGTTTTATCTCGTCAGGGACTATCGCATTGTGAACGTAGTCAAATTTCCCTTTGAGTTTAGGGTATAGCGGAAGCAGGTTGCTTATGTTCAAATTCATCGTTGGTTTTGACACTGATATGATTTTGTCAAACAAATTATAAACTTCAAAAATCCCCTTTAGAATGGGGAATCTCGCCAACTGCTCTGATAACATATCATTGTGTTGGTATATTACTTTTGTTTTTGCAGATGTGTTTGCAAGCAACAAAGCCCAATAACGAGCGTAACCGCTAAAATCAATTACAATGTCCCACTGTATATCCCCCAACAGCCGTTTGGATTCTCTTTCAAACACACGATTTACGTGCATTAGATGCTCGTCCGAGAAAAACACATTGTGCTTATAAAACTTGTCCAACAGGTTCTTCTCGGATTTGGACAAGCACATTGCTCCAGCCTTATGTATAAACGAGCATCGATTATCGAACCTTAACAAGGTTTCTTTTCGTTCTTCGTCATTATCAATGTCGCTACCAGCGGTAACAATCGTCAATTCAAATTTTTCATGGTCAATACTTTTTGATAGGTTAACTGCTGAAGTTGTTATACCGTTATTCCTTAGGCCACCAACATATGCGATAATTTTCTTCTTTCTAGGCTCCTCGTAGGCTACCGCTTCCGGTTCTAGCAATTGGTGAATCAATCTACTCGCCCCACCTTCGTCTTTTGGCATATAAAAAGGCTCTGAAGGCTTAACAGAAGAAGTATCGACGTCGGGATAATCGTTGTTTTTAATGCAATGTAAAACTGACTCTTCGTCCATACATACACTTGCAGGAAATTCCTGAATCGCGAAATAAAAACCACGTGAAGATTCGTATTGCTGTAAATCATAACAATACAAAATAACAGGACGAGATAGCACAAGGTAATCGAATATAATACTTGAGTAATCTGATATAAGAACGTCTACCGCACTTAAAAACTCGTTAATTTCTATATTTTCGTTTATTATTTTTATGCTGTCATCAAGCAAAACAATGTGCTTACGGGCCATATTATGCACAGAAAGTACAACTTCATATTCATCTCCTAAATTTCGCTTTAAGCTTTGCACAAATGACAAAATTTCTGTTGCATTTGATGTGGATTTGTTGAGTTCCCCACGCCAAGTTGGTGCGTACAGAATTACCTTTTTACATGCATCAATTCCTAACTTTTTCTTCTGTTCGAGGGGATCAGCGCTCAAAATCAAATCAGCTCGCAAATTGGAGGTTTGCACCCTACTTTTAAATACTAAGTTGTCTACATCTGCGGAGTTCAATAGTTTCCGAGCCGTGTATTCATTTGGCAACACGATGTGAGAAGCCTGCAAAAAGTTTCTTGCACTATTTTTGTGGACTGTAGGCGTGCTCCCCTCATCTTTAAACATCTTCTTGAGGGGTACCCCATGCCATGTATTTACGTAAACTTGCTCCTTCCTACGGATAAAGTAAGAGGGGAATGTTGAATTATTAAAAAGATATTTAGATGTACACAAAAATCTTACATATTCTTTTGAACCAACCTCGACAAAACTAACCTGAGGGTTGTTTTTTAATTCCTCTGGAATTTCCCCCAAATGCTTGAGAGCCCAAATATGCTTGAACTTTTTTTCTGTATCAATTTCCAACCATTTTTTAAAAATCGCATAGGGTGAATCAGATACAGAGCTTCCATGAAAAGCTTCGTACAAGACTGTATTTGGATCCAATGGAGAGCTTTCGTAGTACATACTGTAAATAGCTTTGGGGTCATATTTATTTACAACCCTTTTTGAACTTACTACTGCCTTTTTGTTGCCTGCTTTTCTTTTCTCTGCAGGTATAGCATTATGTTTTTTACCATTAGATGTACGTTTTATGTAATTGTCCAAAGCATCTCTAAAATATAGTGCAGGGGAATTAATTAATTTTGATAACTTACTCATTGCATTTTAACCTGTTAGCTACAGTACTCGTATAAGTACTTTTCAAATTTATGTTAGAGTGAAACATTTCTAATTGTCGATCATATCTAGCAGTCCATTGACCTGTATTAACTATTGAAAATAACTCGTTAATAACAGAAGCTATATCTCCGTGTAACTTGGAAGGAAATACAGATTCAAAATCATACAAAAACCCTCGGTCTTCTGATTTATAGGAATGAAAGTCCAACGAATACCCAACAATAGGTTTCTGCAGTAACAAATAATCAATCCAGATACTTGAATAGTCTGTAATCAAACAATGTACATGTTTTAACAACAAATTTGTTTCACTAATAAACTTATCATTTAGTAACAAAATACCCGACTCACTTAAATCTATATTTACTGGATCAGAAATATGATTTCGAACAGCAAAAATTAATTGATGATCATCACAGAACTGTTTCAATAGTTTTAAGTCACGCAGCAGGGCACCTTGAAAAGTAGCTCCTAAATTTTCTCTAAAAGTCGGTGCGTACAATACCAATTTCTTACCATTTAACACCTCTTTCAATCTAAGCTGCGCCAACTCTAGGTCTAAAGGCAATTTATCTGAATTGGTTATATAATCATATCTAGGCAGACCAGTATTTAAAACTTTAGTCGGTGCAAGCCCAAAGCAACTTGCCATTGCTAAGCGGTCAATGCAACTGCTACAAATTAGATAATCATACAGTTCACTGTTTTTAGTAATTAAAGCTTTCCGGCTGGGACTTACATGCGGCATTGCCATTTCTATCGCTTTAATCGGGACCCCATGCCATAAATTGACCACGGTTCTAGATTTGCGCTTATGTGAAATGTAAGCATCTCGGATTGAGTGACTCAGGAACAATTTTCCTGATGTCAATATGTGAAAAAGTGCCACCGCATTAAAACGATTCAACAAAATGATATTTTGTTGAATTAAAGCCACCTTCTGCTCATTCGAAACTTCACCTTCAAAAAACACATACACTAAATGTTTTTGCTCAGCGTAATATTCTGCAACTTTTCTTAAGTTGCATCGAATGCCGTACTTTGCTTTAGCCACAAATATGTACTTATCTGGTGATTTAGGAAAAAAGATGTCTAGGCACCTCACCAGCGCGATCCTAAACTGACGCCGTTTGAGTTTAAAAAAGCCCTTTATTGAACTCATACACAAACCAAACTAAACAAATTGTTTTGCGCCAAAATAACTCAAAATCCCATCAATAATCTCTGAAGTGGAAACACCTTCTGTTCTAGGCAAATACACGACTTCGCACAACTCTCTGTAGTGGTCAAATTTCCCCTCCCAATCATTACCCATAACAAGGATGTCTGCATTGTGAGCGGTTATGTAATCACCTTTTAATTCGAGTGATTCTTCAAGAAAAACATCATCCACACAGTGAATACTTTTAATAATCCGCTTTCGCTCGTCTTGACTAAACACAGGGTTACGCCCTTTTTTGCTGAAGTTGAGTGCATCAGAGGAAACGCCAACAATTAGTCTATCTCCTAATTCTCTAGCTCTTTCCAGTACGTTAACATGACCTACATGGAAAACATCAAAGGTTCCAAAGGTAATAACTGTTGTCATATTCTACAACCCCAACACTACCGCAGCACTCACTGCGATTTGGTAAATAATTTGTGTGATATCTTTACTAAATTGCAGGTACTTAGTATCGACCTTAGGTAAGATAAATATCTCGTCTCCGCCTACAATTTTAGCGCGTTTTAATTTGCTGGTATCGTCAGCTAAATACTTTTCAAATTGTCCGTTTTTGTGCATCACTATCACGTAAGTTGAATCTTCGCTTTGGGTATAACCACCGGCTGAATTAATGTAATCAATCACGCTCGATTTTTCTTCATGGGTAATTGCACTTGGAAAAACCACCTCGCCATGCACCAATACCAACGGCGATTTACTTGGGATGCGGATAATATCACCTTGTTCTAGGTGGATATCTTTGAATACGTCTGCATTGGTTAAAATAACTTGTCCGCGTGGTTCTATATTTTTCGCCCGTTCAACCCACTGCAATATCAATTCAGCTTCTTTTGCTCGCAGTGCCGCCGCCTCTTGGGTAGAAGAACGTGCAGTCAGTACACTGGATTCAAGCGATTGCAATGAAGTTTGCAACATGTCTCTTTGCCTTGCTTTAACACTCTTTCTAAATAACTGAATGCCAGACAAATCAGATAAATTGTTCAGCTCAATTTGCGCAATCAGAGATTCTAAAGTTGAGCCATGCGGTAATATATACTCACGTTCACTTTCATGTTCACCTTCAACCCGCACTGAAATTGAGCGTTGTTTTTGGTCGGAAACAAACACCACTTTATCGCCACTTTGCAGCTCGGCCTGATTTGCCGCATCGATTGCATAATAATCAACAAACTGTTCAGTGCCTGAATTTCGATAGATGCGAACGTGGGTGACAACCGGAAAGGGTTTAACAAACTGGCGGATATAACTCAGTGAGGCGCTTGCCGAATTAAACTCGACAGCAACGGGCTTGCTGACTAAACCTTCTACACTGACATAACTTTTTCGTGCGCCAACAAATAAAGTATCACCATCGTGTACTTGGTGTGCCGCCATCGCTCCTTGGTTTAAAAACTCGTATAGGTTAAATGTTTGCACCACTTGCCCAGAGCGAATTAATCGAATATCCATATAACTGCCGCTGGTTGCATGTATGCCTTGTGCTTTATCTAAAAAGTACAAAATAGAGTCTGATGACAAACCCGCATATAAACCGGGCTGTTTAACACCGCCGGTCACATATACTTTGACCGGTTGAGCACTTTCAAGCGTTGCATAAATATGTACATTGTTCTGAAAAACTTGTTTTACTTTGCTTAAAACAACTTGGTTAAGCTCGCTGTTTTTTACACCGCTGACCATAACGGGGCCAACTTTGGGAATAAAAATATTGCCTTGTTTGTCTACTTCAAATATTGCATCTAAACTTGTTCCACCCCAAATCTGAACACGAACCTTATCTCCTAAAGTTAACTGATAATCTGGGTTAAAACCATTAAATGACTGGTTGGCAAATTCACCATTAAAAAGCCAATCACCATATACCTGTTCTTGTACTTTATGTTGCACTTTATATTGTACTTGTTGCTGTACCGCGGCGTAACTCACGCCTGTGAGCAAACATAAAGTGAGTAAAAATATCGTCTTTTTCATTAGTCTTCTTTATGTTCCTTAACAGTTGCTATCAACATGACCAAGATGCCATACAACATACCTAACAGCAGGCTAATGGTGACAAACCAGTACATACGTCTGGGATACAAAGCTTCTTCTGCGATGCTTGGTTTAGCCACCACAAGTAAATGTTTGAGTTTTTTGTGCGCTTCGGCACGTGTTTTTTCTAAACCTAATAAAGCGGCTTTATATACATCAGCCGCAAACTCTATCTGCATTTTTAAATCACGATACTGGATGTCCAGCTCATTTAAAGAAGTGGAGGATTTATTAACCAATTTGGCTTGTTGTTTGTTAATTTGATTATCCAGCGCTTTAATTTGATTTTGTAAGGTCACAACTTCTGCAGCGGTCGGATTCATGTAACTTAATAAGGCTTCCAGTTCGGTTTTTTTATTAATCATAAGTGACTCTAGTTCTGCGATACTCGATAGCACGGCCGCGCTTTGTTGCTCGGTGCTGAAAACCTGTTCCTGATTCTGAAACTCAGTCAGTTTATTGGTGAATTCTGTCAACTTGTTGTGCGCACGATTAAGCTCATTTTCGACAAAGGAAACTTCCTGCAGCGCAATTTGATGGCCGAGTTGGTTAATAAAAGTTTCGGCTTGCGTTATCACTTCTTCAATCACCTGATAAGAAAAATCGGCCGAAAATGTACGAACTGAAATAGAAATTAATCCGGATATATCATCAAATTCAACATGCACTTTATCTAGGTAATAATCATAGTATTCTTCGGTTGTTGCATCCTTAGCTAACCGGCTTAGCCAGTCAGCCTCAAACTCAGAATAATGGCGGCGCAAGGCTAATTTTTTATCGAGGTGCAACATCATGTCTTTCGACAATATGTATTCTTGTATTAAATACGCATCTTTAGACTGACCACCGTCCAATCCAAACATAGGTAAAGAGGTCGAAGCAGCTATAGCGGGCTCGTCTGAATTTCGGGTGACAACAGAGGCTTGCGATTCGTATTGATTGCTGGCGATTAAAAATAAGTAGATAGCCACCATAACAACAGGCGTGACTAACCAGACCCAATAGTGAAAGGATAAAAATAATCGAGAGGATGTGCCGGCGCTTTCTTTTGCAAGCTGAAAACCGATTGAATCTAAAATGAAAGCTTTTGGATTACGGACAAGCTTTCTTAACTTCCGTGTCATACTACTACCATGAGAATCTGGAACCGTCATAAAAGTTTCTTATTTTATCAAAAAGGGGGCTAACACACCATTAAAAAAATATAAACCAGAGCTTCACGCTTGATATTGCTGAATGCCATCTTCTACATTTTCATACAGGTGTAATTGTCTGTTTTGCAGTAAAATAGCCATATCGCATTGTTTTCTAAGGGTGCCCATATCATGTGAAACCATTATCACATTGGCATTTTTACGTTTTTCTGCCATCGATTCAGCACATTTTTTACGAAAAGAGGCATCACCGACAGAGGTGATTTCATCAATCAGATACAGCTCAAAGTCAAATGCCATGCTTAAAGCAAATGCCAGTCTCGATTTCATTCCCGACGAATATGTTTTGATCGGTAATTCAAAATAATCTTTGATTTCAGAAAAATCTTTAACAAACTGGCAGGTATGCGAGATATGCTTACGGCCATATACGCGGCAAACAAACTCTACATTTTCACGCCCTGTCATACTGCCCTGAAAACCGGATGCCAATGCCAGCGGCCATGAAATACGCTTGTTTGATTGTATGCGGCCTTTATTGGGAAAGTCGATTCCGCCCAATAAACGCAGCAAGGTTGATTTACCCGCGCCATTTGGCCCTAAAATAGCGACATCACGCCCTTCAGGGATGGTAAAAGTAACGTCCCGCAAGACATATTTTTTACCCAATTTTGTTGCGTAATATTTAGTGACGTTTTGCAGTGCAATCATGTCGCCACCATTCGAGTCCAATGGCTACGGTATAAACGCAGCGCTATAAATAAACTGGTTAAACTACAAACAAATAAATAAAACAAACTGGCGTGTGCGGTTTCAAAATACTGAATAAAACCGGTTCGGAACAGCTCTACTGCGTGTAATACCGGATTCCAAATCAAATAAACATGATATTGCGGTGGGATCATATCCAAGGTAAAAAATATACCTGAGATAAACATCATGGGTTTCATGGCGATGCTTAAAATTTTGTCTGATTCTGGAAAAAAATCGACCATAAAAGCGCCGATCATGCCAAGAGATGCTGATAATACGATCAGTAAAAAAACAATCATAAAACAATACAGAATGTCATTTATTGCCACCTGATACCCCACCCAAAAAAACAATGCCAGCAAGCACGCTGAGGTAAATAGGAAGATGCCGGTTTCTAATATAGAACGAGCAATAAACGTATTGATGGGTTTGACATAGCGGTAATGAAATAACCCCTGATTGGCTTTGCAGGCATTTTTACATTGATTAAAAAGGTTTTGAAACAGCAGAAAAGGCATAATACCCGTGTAAATAAAAATAGGTGTCTCAACGCCGCCAAAGCCTTCGCGCGCTCTAACGCCAAAAATTACAGAGAATATTAAGACATGCGCCATGGGCTCGGCCAACGCCCAAAAAATACCTAACCGAAAAGCACCAAATCGCGTTTTAATTTCTCTTAAAAATAGCGCGAAAGTCACATCACGCATCACGATGAGGGGCGTCCGTTTGACATGATGATTTACTGAGTGCAAAGCCACAGTCCTTTATAACTCATTTGAATAAACCTAATTAATCTGCTGAACAACCCTTAAAAATATTTGGGTCAGTTAATTCTAAATACAAGATTATATCACGGAACAAATCTAATACCCGTCACTAAAATGTTTTCATTTGTACAGCCTACATACGTATGCATAGCGCAAAAAATAAAATTTAAGCTTAAACTCAAGCGTAAACATTTTTTTAACACAACACATACAACCCTTGGAGTCGTTAAATGTTTAAACTGAACCGCGCTTGCTACCTGATAAGTTCAGCCCTACTGCTCTCTACCACCTTGAGTGCCTGTAAAGACACTAGAGTTGATATAGAAACTGATGATAATAATGAAACCGAAACAGAAACCAACCATTCTCCTTTAATCAATCAATTTACGGCTACTGAAGGGCAAAGTGCCTTTGAAATAGAGTTTAACTGGCAAGTTAATGACTTAGAAGATGATGATCTGTCTTGCGAATTATTTGTAAAAGAGGATTCTGCCGCTGTAATAATTGACGATTGCTCAGTAAGCAACAATTACACCCATTTATTCGCCTCAGCCGGCACTTATACAGCTAAATTAATCGTCTCAGACGGCGAGTTAAGCAAAGAACAAAGCACCACCATTACAATAACAGAGCCCGTTATCGAAGAACCAACCCCCACATTTAGTTTAGATGCAGGCGTACAAGCAAGTGACCCACTTTATTTACGAGGGTATGAAAATAACTGGGATCCGGTTACTCAACTAACCTATAGCGACGGTTTATACACCATTGAATTTGAGGGGGATATTGCGAATCAATCTTTAAAAGTTGCTTCCGCCGAATGGAGTAATGTAAATTGTGGTGATTTTGTTTTAACCGCCAATACCGATCCTGTTGATGTTAATTGTGACGCAAATTCAGGTAACGGTTCAATTGAGTTTGACGGCGATGCAAAATATCAGTTTGCTTTTAGTTATCAACCGGATGGTACCTCTCAAGCGCAGCTACTAAAAATTGAACCTGAGCCAGTTGACGAGTCTGGTTTAGGCCAAGCCGGTACAGTAGAGATTCATTATTTACATGCCAGTGAAAGTTATGATGGCTGGGGTTTGCATTTATGGGGAGATGCGATTGACTCGAGCATTGCCACCAGTTGGGATAACCCGCGTGGTTATGAAAGTTTAGAAGCAGACTACGCTATCTACGAAGTGCCGATTGAAGATGCCGCTGCGCAATTTAACTTTATTATGCATTTTGGCAATACAAAGAGTGCGGAATCCGATCTAACCTTTACGCCTGCAGACTTTGGCAGCGAAGTATGGATTGTGCAAGACAACGCAACACTCTTTGACAATGAAACAGATGCTAGAGCGGCTTACGATACTTTATTAGAAGGTTTAGGCAATGCTTCTGATAACTTGGATCTAGCTGATGTATCGATGACAAATTTAGACTCAAGCATGCCGGATGGTTGGGTAGATTCGGCACAGTTTGCGCAAATTTATGTCCGCGCTTATCAAGATTCAGACGGTGATGGTGTTGGTGATATTCAGGGGTTAATTTCACGCCTAGATTATTTAAAAGACAATGGCGTTAACGGTATTTGGTTGATGCCTATGATGGAAAGCTCTGATAACGATCATGGTTATGCAACAACAGATTACCGTGCAATAGAAACCGATTATGGTAGCTTAGATGATTTTAAACAGTTAATCAGCGAAGCGCATAACCGAGATATTGCGATTGTCATGGATTATGTGATCAATCACTCCAGCAATGAAAACCCACTATTTATTGACGCGATGTCTTCTGCCTCAAACGACAAACGCGACTGGTACGTAATAGAAGAGAGTAAACCAATAGGTTGGAATTTGTGGGGAGCCGATCCATGGAAAGTCAGCCCTTCAGGTTCATATTATGCAGCCTTTACCGATAACATGCCTGATTTTGATTTAACCAACCCTGAGGTTATTGCTTTTCACCAAAATAACCTCAAGTTCTGGTTAAACTTAGGCGTGGATGGTTTTCGTTTTGATGCGGTCGGTGTACTGGTTGAAAATGGTAAAGATGGTTTAGAAGATCAACCAGAGAACCATGTAGTTATGAAGTCACTGAAAGATGTGATTGAATCATATGACAACCGCTATATTGTCTGTGAGTCACCTTCAGGTTATCAATTATTTGCTAACGAAAACTCATGTGGACGCGCATTTAATTTCAGTGCCGGTCACGCAATCATTGGCATGGTTAAATCGGGTGTTGTTTGGGATGAGTTATTAAATGAATTGGCGCGCGATAATATCGATAAGCTCCCACTGATTTTAGCCAACCACGACTTTTTTGCAGGTGATCGTGTATGGAATCAGTTAAATGGTGACGAAACGCAATATAAACTGGCCGCAGCCAGCTACTTATTAGCCTCTGCTAATCCTTACACCTACTATGGTGAAGAAATTGGTATCGCCGCAGCGACAAACTTGTCCGGTGATTGGTCTATCCGCACACCCATGAGCTGGACCGATGATGCAACACACGCAGGTTTTAGCAGTGCCGCACCATTTAGAGAACTATCTGCAAACTCGACGACACATAATGTTGCTGAGCAATTAACAGATGATAATTCGTTATTGGCTTATTACCGTTCAATTTATGCACTGCGCAGTGAATTACCGATAATTTCAACGGGCAATTTAAGCGTTCAAAGTCAAGGCGGTGATAGCACACTTGTATTAGTGCGCTCTAAAGGCAACCAACAAGTGGTGATAGTTATCAATTACAGCAATCAAGCGCACAGCGAAACGGTTACAAACCTGACTGAAAACTCGGTTGCTGAGGCTAAACTGGGTACAGAGGTAGATGCAACAACTGATGCAAACGGTCAACTAAGTGTTGTTGTACCAGCGCAAAGTGCCGTGGTTTATCATATTCAACCGCTTCAATAAACATATTGAATCGCGAAACAAGGATGTTTAGCAGGTCTATGTAAAACCACGCTTAGTTTAAATGACAAAACTAAAAAACATAAAATTAAGAGACAAAAAATAAAAAAGCCGCTAAAGCGGCTTTTTTGTTTTTGAACTTACGGTCTAGTTTCCGTTATTTAATCACTTTTAAATGGTTAGCTTTGGACGGTTTTTCAGGCTTTTCATGGTCCGGTTGATTGCCGTCAATCGACATGAATGAAGTTTCAATCACTTCCTCGTCTTGAGTTTCATCAGCCTCTGGTTTGGCCTCTGGCGGAAACGGCATGCCCTCACCATTTTCTCTTGCATAGACAAATAATACCGCCGACATAGGGACCACAACGTGCCGTGGTGAACCACCAAAACGGGCGTTAAACTCTATGTGATGCTCGCCTAACGTTAAATTGCCGGTTGCACCCGATGAGATATTTAAAACAATTTGACCATCTTTTACATATTCAAATGGTACTTGTACGCCCGGAAACTCAGCGTCAACTAACAAATAAGGTGTGCAGCCATTATCTTCGATCCATTCGTGTACTGCCCTCACCAAATAAGGCTTGCATGTGGTCATTGATGAATTGCCGCCCAAATTATCCATTATCTTCCTCGCATTTCTCTTTCTTCGTCAGTTAAAGAAGCTTGGAAAGACTCACGTTCAAATACGCGTGCCATATATTCTTTAACTTCTTTACTGCCTTGGCCAATGAGCTCAATACCTAGTTTTGGTAAACGCCATAATAAGGGCGCTAATACACAATCAACCAAGCTAAACTCTTCGCTCATAAAATAAGGTGTCTCGTGAAAGATAGGCGCAATGGCCAAAATACTTTCACGCAATTCAGCGCGTGCTGCGCTCGATTCTTCACCCGAGCCGTTTTCAATTTGTTCAACTAATTTGTACCAATCATTTTCAATGCGGTGCATCATTAAACGGCTTGAACCACGTGCCACTGGATATACTGGCATCAATGGTGGATGTGGAAAACGCTCATCTAGATATTCCATGATGATGTTTGATTGATATAAAACAAGTTCACGATCTAACAAAGTAGGAATTGTCCCATAGGGGTTCAATTCAAATAGTTCTTCTGGTTTGTTATTTGGATCAAGTAATTTAATTTCTACACTAATTCCCTTTTCAGCCAGAACAATACGAACCTGATGACTATGTAATGAAGTAGCATCTGCATATAGCATCATTACAGAACGTTTATTGGCAGCAACAGCCATGAAATTCCTCCAAAGTAACAAACATAATAGCCATAACGGCTAACTTGGGTTAAAGCATACCAGATTTAGCACTAAAAATCGTGCGTAAAATCTGAGCCTTGCCTGCTAAGGCACTAATACTACAAATGGGGGCATAGCCCCCATATAAAACTTACAAATTAAAACCAATCAGAGCTTAATCTGAATTAGTGAACATCACGCCAGTATTCTTTCTTCAACAAATAAATGAAGACAAAAAATATCGCTAAGAATACCAATACCCAAGTACCAATTTTGTGAGACTCAAGTTTTGAAGGTTCACCTGTGTACTCTAAAAAGTTTACCAAGTCTGTGACCGCTTGATCATACTCTTCAGAGGTTAAAGCGCCTGGCTCTTTTTGTGTTAATCGAATACCGGATAGAGTTTTTTCACCGTTAACCGTTTCGTAAACTTTTTCTGCAACTTGAGTACCTTGCAAAGGCTCTAAGACATGTGGCATACCTACATCTGGGAATACCGCATTGTTTACTCTAAAAGTTTTACTTGTATCAACATAAAAAGACTTTAGATAAGTGTAAAGCCAATCAGGATTTCTAACACGAGCAACCAAGGTTAAATCTGGTGGCTGTTTACCAAACCATTTGGCTGAATCAGCGGCTGGCATTGCATTTGTCATCTGCTCACCCACTTTCTGATCAGTAAAGATTAGGTTGTCTTTAGCCAAATCAATTGGAATGCCCAAGTCTTCAGCGGTACGCTGATATCTTTGGTACTGCATTTGGTGGCAACCTAAACAATAGTTGATAAACAACGCAGCGCCACGCTGTAAAGACGCTTTGTCGTGCAAATCAATTTTCACTTCTTCCAACGGGTGCTGATAGCCACCGCCAGCGGCCGATACTAAGCTCGGTAACAACGCAATTAAAGTAATTAATAATTTCTTCATTTGGTAATTCTCGCTGGTAAAGGTTTAGTATTCTCATTTTTACTGTACAACCATAACAAGCCAAAGAAGCCAAAGTACAAAGCAGTACAAATCTGAGACATCAAAGTAAATGTTGGTGTAGCTGGTTTTAAACCTAACCATCCTAAAAGGACAAAGACAATTGCAAACACAGTCAAGTTAAGTTTATGGAAGCCACTACGGTACTTCACTGAACGCACTTTACAACGATCTAACCAAGGCAATAACGCCAACATTACAATTGCACCAAACATTGCAACAACCCCTAATAATTTATCAGGAACCGCACGCAAGATTGCATAGAAAGGTGTGAAATACCAAACCGGTGCAATATGCTCTGGTGTTTTTAACGGGTTTGCCGGCTCAAAGTTTGGTGGCTCAAGGAACAAACCGCCCATTTCTGGGTTAAAGAATATGACATAAGCACAAGCAGCACAGAAAATGGTGAAGGCCACTAGGTCTTTTAAGACGATGTGCGGGAAGAAAGGTACTACATCATCAATAATGTCATATTTAGAGGTATAGTACTCGTGGATCTTGTATTTGGTTTTTTCTTCTTCTTTTAACGAGCCTTTGGGATGTTTTACATTTATACCCTGCGGGTTATTCGATCCCACTTCGTGCAGAGCTACAATATGTAAGAAAACCAATACAACGA
This sequence comes from Catenovulum sediminis, assembly GCF_007289895.1. Lineage (GTDB taxonomy): Bacteria > Pseudomonadota > Gammaproteobacteria > Enterobacterales > Alteromonadaceae > Catenovulum > Catenovulum sediminis. Next base: position 1,355,648 of record NZ_CP041660.1, read on the forward strand.
TAACCAATGGCAGTGCAATAACATGTAATGCAAAGAATCGGTTCAAGGTTGCCCCTGAGATAACATAGTCACCTCGGATCCAAAGGGTTAAATCATCACCAATAACCGGAATTGCACCAAATAATGAAATAATAACCTGAGCACCCCAATATGACATTTGTCCCCATGGTAATAAGTACCCCATGAAGGCTTCAGCCATAAGTGCAAGATAGATAAACATACCGAACAACCACAACAATTCACGTGGCTTTTGATATGAGCCGTATAATAAGCCACGGAACATATGTAAATAGACCACAACGAAAAATGCAGAAGCACCGGTCGAATGCATATATCTTAATACCCAACCGTAGTCGACATCACGCATAATGTACTCTACTGAGGCAAATGCACCTTCAGCGCTAGGCACGTAATTCATCGTTAACCAGATACCTGTAACAATTTGGTTAACTAAGACAACGGTTGCGATAAAACCAAAAACATACCAAAAGTTCATGTTTTTTGGTGCAGGATATTGGATCGCGTGCATGTTTGCGACACGCATCATTGGAATGCGATATTCAATCCAATCGAGTAAATTTTTCCACATGACTATGCAACTCCTGAATCGTCGCCGACAAGAATAGTATTCTCGTCAAGATACTGATGAGGCGGGATAACCAAGTTTAAAGGTGCCGGTACGCTTTGGAATACACGACCAGACATATCAAACTTAGAACCATGACATGGGCAGAAAAAGCCAGACGGTACACCTTGCACTTGCGCAGAAAAACTGTCAGCAAGATATTGAGGTGAACATCCTAAATGGGTGCAAATACCAACGGCCACAAACAACTCAGGTTTGATTGAACGATAGCGATTTTTTGCGTATTCAGGTTGTTGTTCATTTTCAGATTCAGCATCACGTAGTTTGTCTTCATGTGCTGCTAACCCATCTAACATTTCTTGTGTACGCTTAACCACCCACACTGGTTTACCACGCCACTCAACCCTTAACATTTGGCCAGGTTGGAGTTTACTCACGTTAACTTCAACCGGAGCACCAGCAGCTTTCGCTTTGGCACTCGGATTCCAGGACGCGATGAAAGGTACAACTGCTCCGGCAGCACCCACCCCACCAACAACCGAAGTTGCGACGGTTAAGAAGCGACGGCGACCGTTATCAACAGGCGCATTACTCATTCAATCTTCTCCGAGACTAGATTTTAAATAAAAGAGAGCGACCTCAATGCGTATTTTTGTATCAAAAAACGATAAAAAAATACGCGCTTTAGGCGCGAGATAAAAATAATGCGAATGATATAAAAAAAACCGGACAACTGACAAGGAAATCACACAAAAAGCCGTAAAAAACCTAAGTAAATTGCAAATCTACCGCTATTGAGTCAAATTAATTGATTTTCTTATATCATTCAGGTCATTTTTTTGTCTGCAAGATCATAAAAACAACAGACATAAAAAAACCCGGACATAGCCGGGTTTTCGCAAAAATCGGTAAAAACGAATTAACGTTTTGAGAATTGAGGACGCTTACGCGCTTTCTTAAGACCGACTTTCTTACGCTCAACACGACGTGCATCACGAGTAACATAACCCGCTTTGCGTAGTGCTGGACGTAATGATTCATCAAATTCCATCAATGCACGAGTGATACCGTGACGAATTGCACCCGCTTGACCTGTAATACCACCACCTGCAACAGTGACGTATAAGTCAAATTTCTCGACCATTTCAACTAACTCTAACGGTTGACGAACAACCATACGAGCCGTTTCACGGCCAAAATAAGTTTCGATAGAACGCTTGTTAATTGTAATATTGCCAGTACCAGGTCTTAAAAACACTCGAGCAGTTGAGCTTTTACGACGACCAGTACCATAGTATTGATTATCTGCCATAGTAATCTCTCCGAATTAGATGTCCAGTGTTTGTGGTTGTTGTGCCTGATGGTTATGCTCAGTACCTGCGTAAACTTTTAGTTTACGGAACATTGCACGACCCAATGGACCTTTCGGAAGCATACCTTTAACAGCGCTTTCGATGATCATCTCTGGTTTTTTCTCAAGTAGTTTGTCAAACGTAATTGACTTCAAACCACCTGGGTAACCAGAGTGAGCGTGATACACTTTATCAGTGCGTTTTGCACCGGTTACCGCTACTTTTTCAGCATTGATAACAACGATGTAATCACCAGTATCTACATGCGGAGTATATTCCGCTTTATGTTTACCGCGTAAACGACGCGCGATTTCTGTAGCTAATCGACCTAAAGTTTTACCGTCAGCGTCAACTACAAACCAGTCGCGCTTTACAGATTCAGGCTTTGCAGAGAAAGTTTTCATTTCGAATTTAACCTAAAACCAAATAGTTCCACAATCAGAGGCAACATGCCTCCCCTAGTTTATGTCAAAAACCCCTTCGAGAATTTGAACAAAGGCCCTTAATTAGCCTAACCGGGTTTGGGAGGCGCGCAGTATACAGGACGGTTAAAAAAAGATCACGTGTAAATTGACAGAACTGTAAAATATTCAATGAGAAGCGCCCTATTACCTATTAATAGTGCGGTCAAAATTAATAGGGCGGTCAAAGTGATTGCACAAATGAAAAGGCTAAAATATTATACATTGCCCAAAAATTGATTTTTGGGCCAACAATAAGTCGTTTAAAAAGGAAAAAGGAAATAAAAATAATGAATAAGCATATGGTAAAGTCACTTTTGACTGTCAGTGCAACTATCATTCTTTTAGCTGGCTGTGCTAGCCAGTCCCACAGAAAGGTAGAAGTAGAGCCGGTAAAATCTTACCAAACCCCATATACAGGACCCAAAACAACATTGGTTGTGGGCGAATTTAATAACCGCTCAAATTACATGCAAGGCATGTTTTCAAACAATGCGCCACAGCTTGCCAATCAGTCTAAAACCATTTTAAAAGCGCACTTAACGCAAACGAACAGATTTAAAATGGTCGACCGTGAAAATTTGGAACAAATCACAAAAGAAGCTGAATTACGCGGTGAAAAACTGCAATTGAAAGGCGCAAGATATGCAATCACAGGTGCAGTCACTGAATTTGGGCGTAAAAATGTCGGAGACAAGCAGCTTTTTGGCATATTAGGATCAGGGAAAAGCCAAATCGCCTATGCAAAAGTCACTGTAAATATTGTCGATGTACTGACCTCTGAAGTGATTTATTCAACTCAAGGTGCCGGCGAATATTCGTTGAGTGAACGAGAAGTTTTGGGCTTTGGTTCTAAAGCGGGGTACGACTCGACGCTAAACGGTAAAGTGCTGGATTTTGCTATCAAAGAGTGTGTAAACAACATGGTTAGGGATTTGGAATCAGGGGTGTTAAATGTCAATATATAAATCTAAAGCCGCTTTATGCTGCTTGTTTGTTATCGTTATCCTGTTATCAGGCTGTGCTGTCAAAGACAATCGTATGTATCATTGGGGCAGCTATGAAAATGTTATTTATGCACATCACTTAAAAGCTGATGAAACACCTCCTCAATTACAAATTGAAACCTTAACAATGGAAATTGATAAAGCGAGCGCAAATGGTAAACCTGTTGCACCCGGTATATATGCTCACCTTGGCATGCTTTACGCTTCGATTGGTGATTTAAGCTCTGCGATTGATGCGTTAGAACGCGAAAAACAAGCCTTTCCTGAATCAGCTGTTTTAATCGATGGTTTACTGAATCGCGTTAAATCAAACAATGTGCAAACCAGTCACTAAAGGAGTTACAGATGACGACCAATATAACTAAATGCTTACTCGTTTTACTGGCGCTCGCGCTATCAGGCTGTGCGACCGTAAAACCATACGACTACACTGCTTTGAAAAAGAATGCTCCTAGGTCAATTCTGGTGATCCCACCTCAAAATAATTCAGTGGATGTAACGGCTTCGTATTCATATTTATCAACCGTGAGTCAGCCTTTAGCCGAAAAAGGGTATTATGTTTTTCCGGTTTCTGTGATTGATGCGTTTTTAAAAGAAAACGGTCTGCCGACTCCGATGGAAATGAATTCCATTCCGCTTGATAAAATTAAAGAGCATATTGGTGCCGACGCCGTTTTATATGTCACCATTGATGATTGGGGCCAAAAATTTGTCGTTTTATCGTCAAAAACGATTGTCAAAGGCTCTGTCAAACTTGTGTCAGTTGAATCAGGAGAATTGTTATGGGATGCACCTATCTTCGCCGAGATAGCGTCTGATAGTGGTGGTCACGGCTTAGTCGGCGCACTGGTTAATGCTGTTGTCACGCAAATAGCAGGCTCGGTAAATGACCGAACTCCAGATGCAGCCCGAATGGCTAATAATATTGCTTTCTATTCGGCCAAAAGAGGTTTGCTACCCGGACCATATGCGCCAGCAGAACCTAAGAAAAAATAACCATCAAAGAACTTTCAAAGGCGCGCTAAGCGCGCTTTTGAAGTTGTTATGCTAAATGCGCTTTGGCTAAATACTCTGTTGATTGCATTTCCTGCAACCGACTCAAACACCGTTTAAATTCAAAGTTTAACTGTCCTTGCGTATAAAGCGCCTCTAAAGGCACGTCCGCTGCAATAATGAGCTTGACGTTTCGCTCATAAAACTCGTCTACCAATGCAATAAATCGTCGCGCGATATCATCAATACCACTGCCCATTTGTTCAACATGACTCAACAGTACGGTATGGAAACAATGGCTTAGCTCAATATAATCGTTTTGACTGCGAGGACCATCACAGATAGCTCTAAAATCAAACCACACGAGATCCTGCGCCAATTTACGTACTTTAATCTGTCGCCCTTCAATTTCTATTGAAGTATTTTGTTTAATATCACCAATCGCCATTTGCGCAAAATACCCCTCAAGATTGAGTATTGCTTGTTCGTCACTGGGTGAATGATAAATTTCAGCTTGCGTTAGGGTTCGTAAGCGATAATCTGTACCACTGTCGACATTTACCACATGGCAATGTTTTTCAATAAGCTCTATAGCCGGTATAAAACGCTGCCTTTGCAATCCGTTTTTATACAAACCAGAGGGCTCTATGTTTGACGTGGCAACCAAGACCACGCCTTTTTCAAACAAAGCTTGTATCAAACCTGCCAAAATCATAGCATCGGTAATATCTGATACAAAAAACTCGTCAAAACATATCACTTTTGCTTCGTTGGCAAGCTTAGCGGCAATTGCCAATAATGGGTCGGACTGCGCCTCTACATGTTTAAGTTCGTTGTGAACACGATGCATAAAACGGTGAAAATGTACGCGCATTTTTTTATCTGTGGGTAGGCTGTGATAAAACAAATCCATTAAGTAAGTTTTACCGCGCCCAACCCCGCCCCAAAAATAAAGACCTTGCGGCGCTTGATTTTTGGGTTGTTGAAACAAATATTTAAAACGTGTGAACCAATTCTCCTCTGGCAGTTGATAACTCTGCAATTGCTGGAAAAGTTGGTCTAAATAATGAACAGCTTGTGCTTGTGCATCATCGGGTAACAATTTACCTGATTTTAAATCTTCTTGATATTGTAATAATGGGGTGGTCATAAGGGGCCAAATACAAGTATATTTAACAGTATATCTATAATGCTAAACTTTTTTTTGAGGTAATTCATCATGACGTGGTTAGAAGGCACGATAATCTTTGTAGTCGGATTTATAGTTGGTTTGTTGGTTATGCGCCTGATACCGCAACTTTCCGGTAAAAATCATCAACTTTCAGAACAATTAAACGATCATATAAAAGCACAAGAAAGCTTTAAAAAAGATGTCGATAGCTACCTGGCATCCGTCAATGACGCGATGCAAAACATTGCAAAACAAGCAACTCAGGCAGCAGATGAATCACAACAAAGATTTTCTGAACTGGCGGCGGTACAAAAAGAACACAAAGAATTTGTCCCATTTTTTGGTGCCGAAACTGCAAGCATAATGCAACAAAGTAGACCAGTAGAGAGTTTAAGTAAAACGCTAAACGAAGGTCAGGCTGAAGCCATTCCGCGTGACTATTCTGATAGCAAAATGGGATGGTTTAGCGCCGAGGATAAAAAGTAAAAATGAACTTTTAGCTCGGCTCAAGTGTCTTTATTGCTGCTCCCCTTTGTTGGGAGCAAGCTTTGAATTTAGGAGAACTGACGTTGAAAGCAAATTATCGCAATATATTAAAAGTTTCTGTTTTAGGTGCCTGTTTGGCCCTAACGCCTCTTTCATCACAAGCCGCACTCCCTTGGTTTGATAATGATGATAAACAAACCATGCCCACTTTGGCGCCTATGCTAGAAAAAGCAACGCCTGCGGTTGTTAACATTTCCGCCAGTGGTATGAAGCAAAACAGGCAAAGAGTGCCCGATGTTTTCCGTTATTTTTTTGGTCCGAATGCGCCGCGAGAACAAATTCAGGAAAAACCTTTTCAAACGGCTGGTTCGGGCGTCATCATAGACGCTAAAAAGGGTTACGTCGTCACCAATCACCACGTCATAGCCGATACGGATAAAGTATTAATCACCTTAAAAGACGGTCGTCAGTTCGAAGCAAAAAAGCTCGGCTCAGATTCAGAAAGTGATGTTGCTCTACTACAGATTGATGCCGAAAACTTAACCGACCTGCCGTTAGCAAACTCAGATAAACTACGAGTGGGTGATTTTGCCATTGCAATCGGTAACCCATTCGCCATCGGTCAAACCGTGACGTCCGGTATTGTCAGTGCTTTAGGTCGCAGCGGACTAGGGATTGAAGGTTACGAAAACTTCATCCAAACAGACGCGGCCATTAATAGCGGTAATTCTGGTGGCGCCCTTGTAAACTTAAATGGCGAGTTGATTGGTATCAACACGGCGATATTGGGCCCTAATGGTGGCAATGTCGGGATTGGCTTTGCAATCCCTTCAAATATGATGAAAAACCTTGTCGATCAAATCTTAGAGTATGGTGAAGTTCGCCGCGGTGTATTAGGTATAACCGGTGAAAATATCGATGCAGGTGTCGCCAAAGCCCTTAAACTACCAACGAGTAAAGGTGCCCTTGTGCGTCAGGTATTTGAAGGCACAGCGGCTGAAGAAGCGGGTATAAAACCGGGTGATGCGATTATTAGTGTAAATGGCCGCAGCATTGAAACCTTCTTTGAACTGCGCGCTAAAATAGGTACGATGGGCGCTGGTAATACAGCCAAGCTCGGCATCATTCGCGACGGTGAAGAAATGACAATCAATGTCAAACTACGCGAAGCTGAAGGTGGCAATGTTATTGCTTCCAATATGCATCCGGCACTTGAGGGTTCCGAGCTCGGTAACGGTAAAACCAAAGCAGGTGAAAAAGGTGTTTTGGTTAAAACCCTTGAAGACCGCTCTCCTGCAGCCATTATTGGCTTAGAAGAAGGTGACGTCATCATAGGTGTCAACCGTGAGCGCGTTGAAAACCTTGCTGACCTGCGTGAAAAACTGGATGAACATAAAAACAATATTATTGCATTAAATATAGTCAGAGGCCGAACTCAACTGTACTTAGTGATTCGTTAATTGTTATAGTAAACGCAGCACATCAAAGTGGTATCAAAGTGGCATCCAACTGGGTGCCACTTTTTTGTTTATGTTTATTTTTATTTATGCAGCAAGGGAACATTAATGGCTCAAAAGTTTAGCACCCATTTGCAATTCACAATCAATACAATTGCACTGGCTATTGTGCTAACGCTTTTGTTGTTTGCCGTTTTCCCCGAATTTCGCCAAAATAACTTAATTTGGCAAAGCTTGTTTAGCGTACAAAAACAAGAACGCAAACCCATTTCGTTTGCCCATGCGGTTGCACGTGCCGCCCCTGCAGTGGTCAATATTTACACTCAGGGTTTCGAAATTGACGAGCGCTTTTACAATAGTAAACGGGCCATCAGAACTTTGGGTTCAGGGGTAATTGTTTCTGAAAAAGGTTTCATTTTAACCGCAGAACATGTGGTTAAAAATGCAGATCAGATATTAGTCGCATTACAAGATGGTCGGCAATTTGAAGCGCAGCTCATCGGCAGTGACCCATATACTGACCTTGCGGTATTGTATGTACAAAGTGAAAATTTACCGGTTGCACCGATTGATCCCAATTTAACATCTCAACCGGGGGATCTAGTACTGGCTATCGGCAATCCGTATAACCTTGGGCAAACCATTACTCAAGGTATTGTCAGTGCAACAGGGCGTGCTGGTTTAAGCTCAAACTACGCTGACTTTATTCAAATGGACGCGGCCATCAACGATGGTAACTCAGGCGGTGCGCTAGTTGATAGTGATGGTTATTTAGTTGGCATCAACTCTTTTAACTATGCTTCTGCTCGCCGCAACAATCAGGCCCAAGGTATTTTCTTTGCCGTTCCCGCACGTTTAGCACTAACCATACTCAGAAAAATAGCCGTTGACGGACGTGTTGTCAGAGGATATTTAGGTTTGTCAGGTAAAGAAACCTATATTCAAAACGGTGATGAATTGGTGACCCCGGTGGGTATCATAGTGACTATGGTCTCCCCCAATGGACCCGCTGACATTGCAGGCATCAAACCCAATGACATTATCGTGGAAATTAACCACCAATCTGTCACAGGCAGAGCGCAAACATTAGACTTAATTGCCGAAACCAAACCTGGTACACGCTTGCCGGTAACTGTTATTCGGCAAGGTGTCAGGCTTAATTTAATGGTGACAATTCAGGAGTTACCCGGCCACACGCTGAACACTGGCCCCTAAACTATTGAGCTTTAACTCTAAAGATTCGTAACCGCGATCAAGATGATATATACGATTGACAACCGTTTCGTCTTGCGCAAAAAGACCCGCAATAACCAAGCATGCTGAAGCGCGCAGATCGGTCGCCATCACTTCGGCGCCGGTTAAGCTCGTCACACCGCGCACAATTGCTGTATTACTTTCTAACTCGATGTCTGCACCCATACGATGTAATTCAGGTACGTGCATAAATCGATTTTCAAATATTGTCTCGTGAATGGTACCTGTCCCTTGAGCAACACAATTCAATACAGTAAATTGTGCCTGCATATCCGTTGGGAATGCAGGGTGCGGTGCAGTTTTGATATTCACGGCTTTGAGCGTACGCCCTGTCATATCTAGCGTAATGCTATTTTCGGTCGATGAAACAGCCGCGCCCGCTTCTTTTAGTTTAGTAATCACAGATTCTAAAAGCTTCGCTGAAGTGTGCGTACAAGTAACCCGTCCACCCGTTACGGCAGCTGCAACTAAAAAAGTTCCGGTTTCAATACGATCTGGTAAAACAGAATAATCACATGCATGTAGCTTTTCGACCCCATTGATAGTGATTGTATCTGTGCCCGCGCCTTGTATATCCGCGCCCATCGCTATTAAACAATTGGCTAAATCGACCACTTCCGGCTCGCGTGCTGCGTTTTCCAGTACCGTTTGACCTTCCGCCAAAACAGCCGCCATCATTAAATTTTCGGTGCCGGTTACCGTCACAATATCAAAAAAGATGTGCGCACCTTGCAACCGTTTGCCGTGCGTACTAGCAACAATATAACCATGTTCAACGGTGACCTCAGCGCCCATTTGTTGCAAACCGGAAATGTGTAAATTCACCGGTCGAGCACCAATTGCACAGCCTCCGGGTAGGGAAACTTTTGCTTCACCACAGCGAGCCACCAAAGGCCCTAGTGCTAATATTGAGGCGCGCATGGTACGTACCAAATCATAAGGTGCGGTAGTCGAGGTTAAGTGTGACGCATCAAAGCTATACTGGTGAGGCGCTTTGTCGCACTGAATGCCAAGTTCGGCCAATAATTTAAGTGTTGTTTTGATATCTTTTAATTCAGGCACATTTGTTAAATTAACAGGCTCAGGATTCAGAATAGTCGAAAACAATATAGGTAAAGCGGCATTTTTAGCACCCGATATACGAACATCTCCGCACAAAGGTACACCACCGGTAATAACAAATTTATCCATTCAGCTGGAAACTCCAATACAACTTAAAAATTGAGTTTTTTATGTTTTTGCCATTCGTCTGCGGTAAATGCTTTAATTTTTACTGCGTGTATCGTGCCATCCGCAATCATTGCATTTAGCGGCTGATATACCATTTGCTGGCGTTTAACCGGTCGCATCCCTTCAAACAAAGCAGATACAATCGTAATGTTTAAATAGTAGTTATCTTCGTGTTCAACAACTAACTCTTCATGCTCTATTGCTTCAGCCAATAAATCTTTAATTTCTTCTAAGTTCATTCAGATAACCCTAACAATGTTTGAACGCCATATAGCTTGGCTAATTTATGTAAATTTTTTCCACCATGAATAAATTTAATCTGGATGTTACTATCCGCCAATTGGAGTTTTAATTTAATTAAATAAGCTAAACCTGCAGTATCAATGCGCCCGACATCTTCCAGCGAAACATCTACCTGACAAGAATCTTTGCATGGCGCATCCGGAATATAAGATAAATCACTATCTCGCGTTAAATCGCCTTCCAACTGCCAATACTGATGATTCAGTTGTTTTTCTGCAAGTTTGATCATGCTGATGTAGACTCACTGTCTTTAAAATTTAGCTTTTGCTGTGCTTTGTCTTTAAGATCTTTAATAATACCTGAGATCCCCATACGCGGCATAGCCGAGTCAATCTCTTTACGTTTTGTATTTAATACCGAGATGCCTTCTGCTTCCATATCAAACGCACGCCATCTATCATCACGATTAATCAATTTAAACATGACGTTAATATCCGGACGTCCTGGTTCAATAATCTTACTTTTTACCACGGCTATTTTATTGCCTTCTGTATCTCGCGAGGGCTCTACGATAATGGATTGTGTTTCTTTATACTGAGCAAAAAGCTGAGCATAAACGGTGACAATATAGTCTTTAAAAGCATCTACAAATAAACGTCTGTCATCCGGTTTTACCTCTCGCACATGCTTGCCCAAAACTTTAAATGCAGCATATTCGTAGTCAATATAAGGCAACAACTCCTCACGAATAATTTCTTTAAGCTTTTCCGGTTGTTGTTTAACTAGAGGCCACTCGGCTTTAAATCGCTCAAAAGCTTTTTGTGTTACCTTATCAAATAACACATATGGGTCGTCTATTTGCAATATTTGCGACTGCTCAGCAGCCTGTAAAGAGTGCACTGGGGCTATAAAAAATAAACAGCTTGAAAGCAGTACACCCGTTTTAATAAGGCTTCTCATCAACATTTCCTCTAATCTTCGCCACCTTGACTAAACAGGAATTGACCAATCAACTCTTCCAGTACAAGTGCTGATTTAGTGTCCTGTATATAATCACCTGGTTTAAGCGTTTCAATTCCTTCCATCATAAAACCGGGCTCTAGACCAAGGTACTGCTCGCCCAAAAGGCCAGCGGTCAAAATACTAATCGAGCTGGTTTCAGGGAAGTCTTTGTAATCAACAGAAATATCCATTACCACTTCGGCCATAAACGAATTTGTGTCCAGCTTAATTTCAGCTACACGGCCGACCACAACACCACCGACTTTTACTGGTGAGCGCACTTTCAAACCACCGATGTTATCAAACTTGGCACTTAAACGATATGAGTCACCGTTGCTGAAACCACCTGAATTGGCAACACTCAACGCCAAAAATAAAAATGCAGCGATACCTGCAGCAATAAAAAATCCTACTAAAACCTCAATTTTGCGGTTATTCACAGCTTTATTCTCCAAACATTAAAGCGGTTAAAACGAAATCTAAGCCTAAAACAGCTAACGATGCATGCACGACAGTTTGTGTTGTCGCTTTACTGATACCTTCTGATGTGGGGATACAATCATAACCCCGAAAGATAGCGATCCAAGTCACGACAAATGCAAAGGCAACACTTTTGATAAAACCATTCATCACATCATCTTTTAAATCAACAGCTGCCTGCATCACACTCCAATAACTGCCACTATCGACACCCAGCCATTCCACGCCAACCAAATGCCCGCCTAAAATACCAACAGCACTGAACATCAACGCCAGTAAAGGCATACTTAAAACCCCCGCCCAAAAGCGTGGGGCAATAACTCGCCTCAATGGATCAACAGCCATTAACTCCATACTTGAAAGTTGCTCTGTCGCTTTCATCAAACCTATTTCTGCCGTTAAAGCGGAGCCTGCTCGGCCAGCAAATAATAAAGCAGTCACCACCGGACCTAACTCTCTTAACAATGACAAGGCAACCATAGGCCCTAGACTATTTTCTGCGCCATAACCGACCAGTATGGTGTAACCTTGTAAACCTAAAACCATGCCGATAAACAAGCCACTGACAATGATAATGGCAAGCGATTGTACACCGACCACAAACAATTGCTTGATCAACAAGGGGGTGTTTTTTCTAATATTAGGTAATGACCACAGCGCATTGAATAACATAATACCTGCACGGCCTAAGGTCATCGTGGCGTTGATACCATTGCGACCAATACCAGCAAACCAATCCAATAGCATTAACAAAATACCTCCTGCATTTGTTCTTCAATCGGTTCAGCTGTGTAGTGAAATGGCACTGGGCCATCTGCTTCACCTGACATAAATTGATGAATTAGTGGTGAATCAGATTTTAACAATTGTTGTGGTGTACCTTGGCCGATAATTTTCTGATTGGCCATAATATAAGCGTAATCCGCAATGCTCATAACTTCTGAAACGTCATGCGAAACGACTATTGAAGTTAAACCAAGCGAATCATTTAATTCTCGAATCAGACGAATCAGAACGCCCATTGAAATAGGATCCTGTCCTGCAAACGGCTCGTCATACATAATTAATGCCGGATCAAGTGCAATCGCTCTGGCTAACGCTGCCCGCCTGGCCATACCGCCCGACAATTCTGTAGGCATTAGATCTGCCGCACCTCTTAAACCAACGGAGTTTAATTTCATTAACACCATACTACGAATAATATCGTCGGGTAGTTTACAATGCTCCCGAATAGGAAACGCTATATTGTCGAAAACAGACATTTCAGTAAACAATGCGCCACTTTGAAACAACATACTCATTTTTTTACGTGCTTCATATAATTTATTGCGGCCCATTTTATTTATGACTTCACCGTCAAAGTAAATATCACCTAAGTCAGGTTTAATTTGCCCGGCGATTAAACGCAGTAACGTAGTTTTCCCGATACCACTCGGCCCCATCACAGCAACGACTTTGCCTCTGGGTATATCTAGACTAATTTGATCGTAAATGGTTCGCTCGCCACGTTTAAAAGTGACATCTTTTAATTCAACTATAGATTCTGCTGACATCGAATTTCCCTGAATTTGATTGCTCTAATTGGAGCGCCCGTGCATTCTAACAAAAAGAAAGCGAACAGAAACGTAAAATTACGACGAGTCTGGAACCAGTTCGCGTTAGCAAGATATTCATTCCTATCAAACTACATGCGCAACTACTGCATCTTGTTGAAGAATCAGTATAATGACCGCACTGGTAACCCTTACCTTTCATAAATAAGGTCTTTATGTTTGAAAACATCATAATTTTATTAGTTAGCTTAATCGCATTGATGTGGAGCGCTGACAAATTTGTTTTTGGCGCAGCTGCCTTCGCACGCAACTTAGGCCTCTCTCCGCTTATTATCGGACTCACCATTGTTGCAATGGGTTCCTCAGCACCTGAAATGATGGTTGCCGCGACAGCTTCGATGGCAGACAAAGCAGATACAGCTATCGGAAATGTAATTGGCTCAAATATCACCAACATCACATTGGTTTTAGGTTTGACTGCGCTATTAAAGCCGATGATGGTTTCATCTTTGACCGTTCGCCGTGAACTCCCCATTATTTTAGGCACCTCACTTGTCGCCGTTTATTTTATTTATGATTTACAGTTTACGCGCTTGGAAGGTATTTTACTGGCGATTTTGTTTGTTATCACCATAGGCTACCTAACCTACTCGTCTTTGCACAAAGTAAATCCGAACGAAGCTGACTTATATGAAAATGAAGTGACCGACGATGTACCTGAAGGTATAGCCACCGGCAAAGCAATACTGTGGCTAGTGATTGGCATGGCATTACTGCTCGCCAGCTCACATTATTTAGTTGATTCTGCCGTTTATATTGCCAAATACTTCGGGATTAGTGATTTGGTAATAGGCTTAACCATTATCGCAATTGGTACCTCATTACCGGAATTAGCCGCATCTGTCGCCGGTGTCATCAAGGGAGAGGACGATTTGGCGCTGGGCAATATTGTCGGCTCGAATATCTTTAACGCCCTTGCGGTATTATGTTTACCGGCCATTATTGCGCCGGGTGCGATAGATCCAGCTGCGGTAACACGAGACTCAGTAATTATGATAGGCGTCACGCTATTGCTGATATTAATGGCGGTTGGGATTAACAAAGGGCCAAGAAATATTAACCGGGTAGAGGGTGGAATATTGTTAGCCTGCTTTATCGCGTATCAATACTTATTGTTTGGCATGGCGCAAGCATGATGACTGATCAAAATCTAAAACAAGCTTTTTTAAATAGTGCCTATAAAGTGATGCAAATTGAGCATGAAACGATCGCTCAACTCATGGCATCTTTAGATGCGAATTTTGCAGACGTGTGTACTGCGCTGCTTAATTGCAAAGGTAAAGTGGTGGTTATGGGGATTGGCAAATCCGGTCATATTGGCCGTAAAATTGCCGCCACACTGGCAAGTACCGGTTCCCCCGCCTTCTTTGTTCACCCGGCAGAAGCGAGCCATGGTGATTTAGGCATGATAGGCAAACAAGACGTGGTATTGGCACTTTCTAATTCGGGTGAAAGCGCAGAAATCACAACCATATTACCGGTGATAAAACGCATTGGCGCAAAATTAATTTCACTGACAGCCAACCCTCAATCTAGTTTGGCTGAATTATCGGATATTCACTTATTAGTAAAATCCACACAGGAAGCTTGCCCATTAGGATTGGCCCCAACAGCCAGTACAACCGCGGCACTCGTCATGGGAGATGCGATAGCGATTGCCTTGTTAGAAGCTCGCCAGTTTTCAGCAGAAGATTTTGCCTTTTCACATCCGATGGGCAGTTTAGGTCGCAAATTATTATTACGTGTAAAAGATTTAATGCACCAAGGTGACCAACTACCATTAGTAAAAGCCAATGTCACGATCGCGGATGCCTTATTGGTTGTCTCGCAGAAAAGTATGGGATTTGTCGCAATAGTCGACACCGATGGCAAACTTTGCGGTATATTTACCGATGGTGATTTACGTCGAACCTTAGACAAGAGAATAGATATACATCAAACTTTAATAGCCGATGTCATGACCAAACACTCAGTTACCGTCGCGCCTGACATGTTGGCGGCAGAAGCTCTGAAGTGGATGGAAGAGAAAAAAATTAATGGCTTTGTTGTCGTCGACAACAGCAATCGCCCCATTGGGGCAATCAACCTACACGATTTATTGCAGGCAAAGGTACTATAATGGTTTTTAACAGTATATATGGCCCAATCGCACAACCTTTGGCTGAGCACCTCAAACAAATTAAGTTGTTTATATGTGATGTTGATGGTGTTTTTTCAGATGGCAGAATATATTTAGGGAACGATGGCGAAGAGCTCAAAGCTTTTCACACTCGAGATGGTTTTGGCATCAAGGCCATTATTAACGCAGGTATCCAAGTTGCGATTATTACAGGTAGAAAATCCAAGATCGTAGAAAGTCGCATGCAGTCGTTAGGTATTCAGCATATTTATCAGGGTCAGGAAGATAAATCAAAAGCCTATCAAGATTTAAAGAAAAAACTTGGCTTGTCAGACCATCAAGTTGCTTATATTGGGGATGATATTCCAGACTTAGAGGTCATGAGACAAGTCGGGCTGCCGATAGCGGTTGCCGATGCGCATCCTATCATTAGCCAAATAAGCCATTATAAAACGCAAATAAGAGGTGGTTTTGGCGCTGTCCGTGAAACTTGTGATTTGCTGCTTGAGACAAGAGGAATACTGCACCAAGCACAAGGAATGAGTGTATGAAACGCTTGTTATTATCGGTTTTGGTGATTATTACAATCAGTCAGTATTTTTGGCGTGAATGGAGCCAGCAACCAGAAGTTGTTACCGAGTATGACCCTGTAGCGCAAGCAGACTATACAATTGAAGCGCTTAGTCGTCGCCAATTTGACGAGAATGGTCATTTGCATACGCAATTAGACGCTGAGCAACTCGAACACTACCAAGATTTACAATTTACCTATTTTCAGCAACCAAAATATATCTTATATTCAAGTGCACAACAGCAACATTGGCTTATTCAGGCAAATGAGAGTGTCATTTACGACAACCGGAATTTAGAGTTAGAAGGTGATGTTCAGGTTATTGCCAGCCATCCGGACGAATGGTTTAACACTTTGTATGTTGAACAACTAAATATGGATTTACAAGCACAAACGATTAGTACAAGCTCTGCAGTCAATGCTGTCGCTGACAAACTAAAATTTTCCGGTCAAGGTTT
The DNA here is from genome assembly GCF_007289895.1 of Catenovulum sediminis. Lineage (GTDB taxonomy): Bacteria > Pseudomonadota > Gammaproteobacteria > Enterobacterales > Alteromonadaceae > Catenovulum > Catenovulum sediminis. The sequence continues at coordinate 1,372,131 of NZ_CP041660.1, forward strand.
GCGCGGCAATTTACAAACTCAGGAATTTGAACTCATTAACCATGTACGGGCAGAATACCTTGTTAAAAATTAAACTTATCAAAGTGGTTTTAGTTAGTTGTTTGGCACTGACCAGTATTGCCATAAATGCACTGGAAACTGACTTTAATAAAAATATTATCATCGATGCAAAAAAACAAAAATTAGATATTAAAACCAACACCTTAACTTTTTCTGGCGATGTGGACGTCAGTCAAGGTTCACTGCGTATGAAAGCAGATCGCCTAGAAGTCATAAAAGCAAAAGACAATAGCGATTCACAAGATATCCTCATCGCCACAGGCAAGCCAGCCACTTATAAACAGCAGTTAGAAAATGGAGAAGTACTCACAGCTAGTGCTAAAAACATTGAGTATAAAGTAAGTGATCGCATACTAACGCTATCGGGAAACGCAAAAATTTCCCAACAAGGCAGCGAGGTAAGCGGCGATAAAATAGAATATAACCTAGTTGAGCAAAAATTAATTGCTTCCAGTGCCGGACAAAAAGGTCAGAAAGTAAGAACTGTGTTAACCCCCAAAAGCGACGAAGAAGAAGAACAATAAATGGCAAAACTGATTGCGACCAATTTAGCTAAAGCTTATAAAAAGCGACAAGTTGTTAAAAACGTCTCTTTGCAAGTAGAATCCGGCAGCATTGTTGGCCTGTTAGGGCCTAACGGTGCGGGGAAAACAACCACGTTTTACATGATTGTAGGCTTAGTTGAAAACGACAGTGGCAAGATCCAACTGGATAATCAGGATATGACTTACTTTCCGATGCATGAAAGAGCACGTGCCGGCGTTGGCTATTTACCACAAGAATCGTCTATCTTTAGAAAACTAACTGTCACGCAAAACCTATATTCTATTTTAGAAATGCGTAAAGAGCTGAGTAAACAGCAAAAGCTTGAAAAAATGGAAGAGCTTTTAGAAGAGTTTCATATAACACACATCCGAGATAGTCAGGGGATGTCTTTGTCTGGTGGTGAACGGCGGCGTGTTGAAATTGCCCGAGCTTTGGCGGCAGATCCAAAATTTATTTTACTGGATGAGCCTTTTGCAGGTGTTGATCCTATATCCGTCATTGATATTAAACGAATCATCACCCATCTTAAAGAAAGAGGGTTAGGGGTATTGATTACCGATCACAATGTACGGGAAACTTTGGATGTCTGCGAAAAAGCGTATATAGTAAGTCAAGGACAATTGATCGCCTCTGGCAGCCCTGAAGATGTCTTAAACAATAAGCAAGTACGAAACGTGTACTTAGGCGAACAATTTAAACTATAACGAATCTGTCGATTAATGAAGCAATCAATTCAGTTAAAATTTGGACAACATCTGACAATGACGCCACAGTTGCAGCAGGCTATACGCCTATTGCAACTATCGTCATTAGATTTACAACAAGAAATTCAAGAAGCTTTGGACAGTAACCCACTGTTGGAGGCAGAAGAAAATAAAGAAGACTTTGAATCTTTAGATGCCCTCAACGAGCAAAGTAAAAAACAAGAAAAATCGAATTCTGACACGAGCTCGGATAATAGTGATGACGCAGATAATGTCCCAGATAGCCGAGAAGAATTAACGCGAGAAGATATTCCAGATGATTTACCAACCGACAGCACTTGGGATGATCACTTCTCACAAGGCTCTGGAAGTGGTTCGGGCAGTGTTGCGCCAGAAGACGACATGGTTTATCAGGGTGAAACCATTGACTCAATTCGCGATCACCTCATTTGGCAAATGGATTTAACCCCTTTTAGCCCGCTCGACAGAGCCATCGCCACTGCTATCATTGATGCGATAGATGATTCCGGATATTTAACCGTCAGCGTTGAAGAAATATTAGAAAGTCTTGGCTCTGAAGAAGAAGTGGAAGCAGATGAAGTGGAAGCGGTTATCAAACGTATTCAAATGTTTGATCCGATTGGTGTGGGATCGCGAGATACCAAAGAGTGTTTATTGGTTCAGTTGAATCAATTTTCTGACGATACTCCGTGGCTTGAAGAAACCAAAAAAATCATCAAAAATTATATCGATTTATTAGGCAACAGAGACTACCGCACTTTAGCAAGGAAGACTAAACTCAAAGAAAGCGAATTAAAAGAAGTGATGAAGCTGATCCACAGCCTAAACCCAAGGCCGGGAAATACAGTTGTTGCGGAAGAAGCTCAGTACATAGTGCCGGATGTTGCGGTAAAAAAAGTAAAAAATGAATGGATTGTCGAGCTAAATCCAGAAAGTATGCCTAAACTTAGAGTAAACGCTGAATATGCGGCTTTAAGTAAAACAGCAAAAAATACTTCTGACACGCAATTTATACGATCACATATGCAAGAAGCAAAATGGTTTATAAAAAGTCTTGAAAGTCGTAATGAAACTCTGTTAAAAGTAGCAAGGTGTATCGTTAAACAACAACAAGGTTTTTTTGAACTCGGTGACGAAGCCATGAAACCTATGGTTTTAAATGATGTCGCTGAAGAAGTTGAAATGCATGAGTCAACCATTTCAAGGGTTACGACACAAAAATACATGCATACTCCACGTGGAATATTTGAGTTGAAGTACTTTTTCTCAAGCCACGTGAGCACAGAAAATGGTGGAGAATGTTCTTCTACTGCTATTCGTGCACTGATAAAAAAATTGATTTCTGCTGAAAACCCAGCAAAGCCGTTAAGTGATAGTAAGATAGCAGAATTGCTCGCCGACCAAGGTATTATGGTAGCTAGACGCACCATAGCAAAATACCGAGAGTCACTGTCAATTCCGCCGTCTAATCAACGTAAAAGCCTTCTTTAAAGAAGGTTCAACTTAAAAGGAAAAAGCCTATGCAAATCAATTTAACTGGTCGTCATGTTGAAATTACCGATCCTTTAAAAGAGTACGTTGACACCAAGTTTGCCAAGCTTGAGCGTCATTTTGATCACATCAACAATGTGTATGTTATTCTGAATGTCGAAAAGCTCAGTCAAATAGCAGAAGCAACTTTACACTTAAATGGTGGCGAAGTGTTTGCAAACGCAGAACATACAGATATGTATGCTGCGATAGATTCACTTATCGATAAATTAGACCGTCAGGTCATCAAACATAAAGAAAAAATGAAACGCCATTAATGGATATTCAATCTTTTCTAACACCAGGCTGCACTGAATGTGCAGTCTCGGTTACCAGCAAAAAACGCTTAATCGAGCATATCAGCCAGATTGCAGCGAAAAACAGCAGTGAATTGACAGAGCAAGATATCTTAGATGCTTTGATGAATCGCGAAAGAGTGGGCAGTACAGGTATCGGTAATGGTATTGCGCTACCGCACGGCAGATTGAATAAAGCCACTCAAGCGATTGCTGTGTTAATCACCACTGAAACCCCAATAGACTTTGATGCAATAGACAATCAACCCGTCAATGTCTTCTTCGCGTTATTGGTTCCGGAAGGACAATGCAACGAGCACTTGAAGTCGCTAGCCGCTGTTGCACAAAAATTATCTGATAAAAGTATTTTAAAACGCATCCGAACAGCGCAAAATAACCAAGAACTTTACCTAGCCATTACGGAATAATTGTTATGCAACAGTTTGTTATCTTGTCTGGACGTTCGGGTTCAGGTAAATCGACCGCGCTAGACCAACTGGAAGATGCGGGTTTTTATTGTGTAGATAATATCCCAATTCAACTATTACCCTTTTTACCCGAAGCCCTGAAAGGTAAATACAACCGAATTGCACTCAATTTAGATATTCGTAATATAGCAGACTGGCAACAGGACCTTAGCAATATTATCGCACAACTAAAAAGTGTCGCAGATGTTGTTGTAGTTTACATGGATTCCAGCAACCAGACCCTGCTAAAACGCTATTCAGAAACTCGACGTGTGCATCCGTTGTCGTTAATGCAGGCCGGGTTAAGCTTAGAAGAAGCGATACAAGAAGAAGGTGAATTATTACGCCCTATTCGAGAAATCAGTGACCTGTTTATTGATTCGAGTGAATTAAGCATTCACGATTTAAATAAAATCATCACCAACAAAGTATTAAACAAAAAAGCAGGCCATTTAAAATTAGTCTTCCAGTCGTTTGGTTTCAAATTTGGCATGCCAACTGATGCAGACTATGTTTTTGACGCGCGCTTTTTACCAAATCCACATTGGGATGAGAGTCTCAGAGCAATGACGGGGTTAGATAAGCCTGTTCAGGAATTTTTAAAACAGCATGATGAAGTACAGGCGTTTATCGAAAAAATCCAAGACTGTATTGAATCCTGGTTACCTATGTTAGAGCAAAATAACCGTAGTTACGTCACCGTCGCGATTGGCTGTACTGGCGGCAAACATAGGTCGGTTTATGTAACTGAAACTCTGGGTTGGTATTTCGCTAAAAAACATTCTGATGTTGCAATTGTGCACCGTGAACAAAATAAGTTTGATTCTTAATGCAAATTAAAAAAAAGTTACTGATAACCAATAAATTAGGGTTACACGCCAGAGCCGCAACACAATTAGTTCAGGTATCACAAGCATACAAAAGTAATATTAATTTAATCTGCGCAGGTAAGTCGGCAAATGCCAATAGCGTTATGGCTTTATTAATGCTAGCGGGCGCGACAGGTACAGAGATTGAAGTAGAATGCACCGGACCTGATGCAGAATTGGCTTTGCAAGCAATTGAAGCCCTGATCAATGCTAAATTTAATGAAACTGAATAACCCATTGAATGAGCTCTCGTTGAAAATTGTAATACGCCCTCAATAATATGCTCGACAGGCCCTAAATTTCCGAAATAGATACAGTAAAAACAAGCATTTATTTTGTATTTATAAATAGTTTAGTTAAACTAACTGAGAAATATTTTCGTTCCACTGCTAATGGAGCATTGCAGTCAAAATGCCAGAAGCCTACGAGCAAACATTATCTAATCAAACATTACACGAATTAACCGCGTCGTTAAATCGAGGCATGTTTGTGCACGTGCGTAATGCTCTGCATAACATGCCTGCATGTGATGTTGCTTTTATACTCGAGTCTTCTCCGGTCAAAACCCGTTTTGCATTTTGGCAATTAATCGACTCCGAATTTCACGGCGAAATCTTAGAAGAACTCAGTGAAGATGTAAGAAGCAGTATCGTTCGGCAGATGATGCCTGAGGCGGTTGCCGAAGCAACGGAAGGCATGGATACGGATGACTTAGCAGAAATTCTTAGAAGCCTGCCTGAGCATTTATATCAAGAAGTTTTAAGCTCACTCGACGCGCAAGACAGACACAGAGCCGAAGCGGCACTGGCCTATGAAGAGTATAGTGCCGGCTCTGTAATGAATACAGACACAGTTACGATTCGACCGGACGTCACGGTTGAAGTGGTCTTGCGTTATTTACGTATGCGCACTAATTTGCCCAAAAATACAGATAGTTTATACGTAGTCGATAAAGACGATGTGTTAATCGGTGATGTCAGTTTAATTAAGCTTGTCGCATCACAACCTGAAGTTGAAATTGGCCAGCTCATGGACACTGATGTTGTTGCAATCCCAGCGACCATGTCAGAGAGTGAAGCGGCTCAAATGTTTGAGCGACATAATTGGATTTCAGCGCCAGTTGTAAACGAGCAAAACCACCTGCTAGGGCGCATAACCATTGATGACATGGTCGACATTATTCGTGAGGATGCCGAGCACTCGATGATGAGTATGGTGGGTTTAGATGACGAAGAAGACACCTTTGCCCCTGTTGTACAAAGTACCCAAAAGCGCTCTATTTGGTTAGGTGTTAACCTGATCACGGCCTTGCTTGCGGCAACCGTTTCTAATTTCTTTGAAGATGTACTAAGTCAACTGGCAGTATTAGCCATCTTAAACACCATAGTCCCCAGTATGGGTGGTGTTGCAGGCAACCAAACCTTAACCTTGGTTATACGAGCGATTGCTTTAGGACAAGTATTACCGAGCAACACCCGTAGTCTATTGATTAAAGAGCTCACCATCGGTTTATTAAATGGTTTAATCTGGGCTCTGTTGATTGCCGGTATTGTTGGGATCTGGAAACAGGATTTAACACTGGCTGCGATTATTGCATTTGCAATGCTGATGAATATGGTTGCCGCGGGTATTTCAGGTGTGACGATCCCGCTGATTTTGAAAAAATTCAACATTGACCCAGCACTTGCAGGTAGCGTGATACTAACCACGGTTACAGATATTGTCGGTATCTTTGCGTTTTTAGGCAGCGCTTCCTTATTTTTAATGTAAGCGATTTTTGATGTGAAAGCGTCTTAAGTATTGAAAGTCACAAGCTGTTTAAACGACTCAGGCCAACAACTTGCGCAAGCTGATTTGCCACCCAATGCAGTTTAAACTTCAATTTACCCTGCGTAATGGACACTGAAGTATTGTGAGCAATGTACGCAAAATAACATTGCTGAGTTTTACAGTAAAACAAAGCGAGTTGTTGCGCATCATCAATACTACAAACACGCATATTCGATTGCTGGTTTTTAAGTTGCTGACTAAATGCGTCTAATGGGATTATCTTGCACTGCAAACTAATAATCTGACTTTCATCTGCAAACCAACCCACTTTTAGTGCTTCGAAGTTTATCCAAGCTTCTAATAAAGTTGCCGCTTTTTCGGCATTCAAATCGCCAGCAACCTGTATGGATTTAGCACAAATACCAATTGGAAAATCTTGCATACGATACCCTAAAATTTTTATTCCCTGCTTCAAGCATTGAAGCTCAGTATAACAATATCACCAAGATAAACACCTTCTAACGCACGAAAACAGCTACTGTAAATTCAGGAACGCTAAAACTGTCTGCTTTGGCTGCCGCTAGCTTCACCACTTCATCCTTGCCTTGACGCAAAATTGGATGCAATTGAAAGCGATCGGCCTGTTGATAAGGAAAACTCAGCGCTTTGCTAGCGTGATTAAATATCACTATGATTTCTTGATAATTATCGCTGACTTTTTGCCCAAACTGATCAGATAAACGCATCACAATAAGCCCGGGCGTTTGCTTTGCGCCGGTATTCAAAAAGCTGAGTTTTTGTTTAATTTGTTCAGCAGTGCGCAAACGGAATAATTTACTCTCCATCCGGATCGCCAAGTAAGCTTTAAACATGGCGTCAGCTAACTCTATTTCTTGCTTGCCAACGACATCGCGTCCTTGGTTTTCGGTCAGTAACTTTCGGATAACGGACCAGTTTTCTCTATCTTTTACGGCAGGCGGGAGGCCAACATTATAATTGTTACTTTGTTTACTAAAATCAACTTTATTAAACCAGTCCCCATAATCATAACTATCCCGCAAAAAAGATTTAGAGCGCAGTAATTCAGATCCCATATGAATAAATGGGATCCCCTGTGCCATTAATGGGTAGGCCAAAGCCAAAACTTGCATGCGCACTCGGTTATGACGACTGACGTGATACGGGATGCGATATTGATTATTATCCCATAAGGTTTGATTATCATGCTTTGAAACATAGTTAATGGTATCTGCTGGATCGTTTGCGTAGCCTGTTGCTTCCCCCCCATAATCAACGTCCTTGCCGGTCACTAGCATATCGAATCTATCAATCAAACTATAATCTGCCAAATTACCCGCCAAACCAATTCGCGCTTGATCTAACGACAAAAGAAATTCTGCTTGCTGTTTATCTATCGGTTGTAGTTCGTTGGGTAACACATATAATCCATTGGCCAGCCCCTGACCTTTGCGTATGCCTTGTGCACTATCAAAAGGCGCGCCTCCACGAACTGCATCGCGCAACCTATCTGTAAAGGTCCCTATTTCGCTGCCACTTAATGCAACTTGTGAAGCTTGCACAAAGCGAGCATGGTCAGCGACTTCACCAAAGTTCCATCCTTCTCCGTAAAAATAAGTATCCGGATCGACTTGGCGCACAGCACTACGCGCGGCCAATAATAATGATTTGGGTTGATGAGCCATTAAATCAAAGCGGAATCCATCAATTTTATATTGGCGACTCCAGACCAACAAAGAATCAATCATTAACTTGCCCATCATCACACGTTCACTGGCTGTGTTAGCGCAGCAGGTTGACTGTTCAATTTGCCCACTTATTGTATTCAATCTGTGGTAGTAATTGGGGACAATTTTATCTAATACGGAATACGACTCTAAACCAGCTTGGTAAGTATGGTTATATACCACATCCATAATCACTCGAAAGCCATGTTGATGTAAGCTTTGCACCATTTCTCTAAATTCCACAATACGTGTAAAACCGTCTGATTCAGTTGCGTAGCTTCCTTCCGGTACACTGTAGTGAAATGGATCATAGCCCCAGTTATATGGGTCGTTCGGACGTAACAATTCAATAATCGCCTGCCCTTCCTCGGCCATAACATTTAAACCCGCTAAGATCTGTTGTAGTGACTGATCCTCTATATTTTTTTGTAAACACAAATAGTGCTCTGGCTGAATACCACATAACTTAAATATTTTATCGTGTGGATAAACCACCTGCGTCGGATCTTCATTTACAGTTCCAATATCAAACACGGGCAACAATTGGATGGTATTTAAGCCTGCAGCTTTCAAAGCCAATAAGTGCTGCATTGCGTCAGATTGTGTTGCAGAAAATGCTTTATATTTGCCTTGATAAGCGAATTCAGGAAGGTTTCTATCATGGGCACTGAAATCCCTTACATGAGTTTCATATATTACCTGATCTTCCGGCGCTGAAACCATAGGCACAGAATGAGAATCCCAACCTGTGGGTTTAAGCTTCGCATCATCCAAATCAACAATCTGCGTTAACTGACCATTTTGCGAAACACTGAGAGAATAGGGATCACTGACGTGCACAGTTACAATATTCTGCACCTTTGGATGATATAAAGTCAGTTGATATTGATAAAAATAATGTATAAATGAATCAGGCAATTGAGCATGCCAAACACCGCTAGAATCATCTAATCTCATTTGCACGTTTAACTTATCTAACGCCTGCTTATTTTTATCAAATAATAACAGTTGTACCTGTTTAGCCGTTGGCGCCCACAATTTAATATTAACTTGATCTTTTTCATAGCTCGCACCGAAGTCCGTCACTTCATTCGCATCATCGGCTTTTCGGGTAAACAGATGATCTAAAACAAAACCGGTTTGCACATCATTTACAGTTAATAGATTCTGCGCTTGGTCATACTGCGCAACAACAATTCTATCTTTTATCCAATGTCGCGCTTCAGTTTCAGAAATATTCACTTTATATAAAGCAAAACCGCGCAGATGAGGATAAGGTTTAAAATTAAAGTCAGCTTGCCCAGTATCTTTAATCAGTGGAATTGCAGAGGCTTGGTGTTGGTGAATATAGTCAAGCAGCTCTGTTTTGTAATCTGATACTGACAATAACAATAAATCTTTAGCATCAGGATGGGTTTGCACAACAATAGACTGCGTTGTTAACCAATGCGCGGCATAATTAAAACTGACACCCGGCACTTGCGTTTGATTAACTTTTTGCTGCTGCTTAGAATTTTCGCAGGCTGACAACAAGAGAGACAATGTGAGAAAGCTCAACGCGCGCAATATACTATTCATGACACACCTCGAAAAATGTATGTTTAGAATATGGCTGATTAGCTGCAATAACGCAATTGCATACGTATGGAGAGTTGAATAAAAAAAACCGCAGCCCAGCTGCGGTTTTTTATTTTTACTTCGTTAAACTGTTTTAATGATAACTTTTACTTACCACCATGCGGCGTAAAGACCGGTTAGGATCAATACAGCACCAACGGCAGAAAGGTTAAACGTGTTTGAGGTATGGAATGAAATTCCACTCAAATCAACACCTTTATCTTCTTTACCACTCTCAAAATGCGAGATAACGATAGCTAAAGCGGCACATATTAAGAATACTAAACCAACGCGGTCCATAAATGGTAAGTCTGGTAACGCAAACTTAAAGCCCAATGAGAATATGGCCGAGCCAATAGCTGCAATTAGAGCAGCGTTTGCAGTAGTCTTTTTATAGAACAAACCTAACATAAAGATTACGCAGATACCTGGCGTGAAGAAACCGGTAAATTCCTGAATGTACTGGAATGCTTGTTCAAAACCAGCTAACAAAGGTTCTGCAACAATCACCGCAATTGCTAAAGATAATAAGCTGACCATTCGACCAATATTGACATAATGCGTCTGGCTAGCATCTTTCTTAATGTGTTTGTATACATCCATAGTGAAAATAGTAGAAATACTATTTGTCATTGATGCAACAGATGAAACGATAGCTGCAATTAACGCTGCAAATATCAAACCTTTTAAACCATGTGGCATTAGTGTCATCATCGCAGGATAGGCTTGGTCAGCACGTTCTAAATCTGGCGTGATTATGTAAGCACATATGCCCGGCAATACGACAATAATTGGCATTAATATTTTTAAGTAAGCCGCAAAAGCAATACCTTTGTGCGCTTCATTAATGTCTTTTGCAGCTAAAGCACGCTGAATAATATATTGATTAAAACCCCAGTAAGAAAGGTTCATAATCCACATACCACCAATCAATACAGATATGCCTGGCAAACTAATATAATCAGGATGGTCTTCCGATAAAATCATGTCAAACTTGCCCGGCGCTTGCTCTAACAAGGTACTGAAACCAATTAAAGCACCTTGCCCATCAGCGATAGTGTCTAGGCAAATATAAGTGAGGATGAAACCACCACCCACTAACAAAACAACTTGGATAATGTCGGTAAAAGCAACCGCTTTCAAACCACCATATAAAGAATAGGCAACAGAGAAAATAGCAATAAACAACATGCCGAATAATGCAGGCATACCAGATACAGTCTCTACCGCTAAACCACCCAACCAAAGAATACTGGTTAAGTTAACAAACACGTACACACCCAGCCAGAATACAGCCATTATTGTGCGCACACGACTATCATATCGCTGCTCTAGGAATTGTGGCATGGTGTAAATGCCGCGATTTAAGAAAACAGGTAGGAAGTATTTACCCACAATCAACAATGTAATCGCTGCCATCCACTCGTACGAGGCAATAGCTAAACCAATTGCGAAACCAGAACCTGACATACCTATGATTTGCTCTGCAGATATATTTGCGGCTATCAATGATGCACCAATGGCCCACCAAGGTAATGACTTACTGGCTAAAAAATAGTCTTGTGTATCTTTTTGATGCGACTTTTCATCTCGCGAAACCCATAATGCTAGGATAAGCAAGCCGATCGCATAAAAGATAAATATCGTGATATCTAAATCTGATAATTGCATATTACGGTCTTCTATTTTGTAATTAAATATTTTTCTACTGGTCAATCGAGTTGACCAGCTTTACCCATGTGTGTGTGCATCTATGCACGGGCGTTACTTTAAAGGAAGTAACATCAATGTAACAGCATAAATATCAAACTTATTGAAAATTCCATTGATTCCACCCGTTCCAGTAAAGGTTTTGTTGCTTTTAAGATAGCTCATATTGTAAAAATCTTGCAATTTTATTGTATAACTACCCTTTTTTAGTTTGGCATTTAATGGCGTTGACAGATTATTTACTAAATTTATCTCGTTTTTTTGCGTATGCGGCAATTGCACGACGCCTTCAGCCACAATTTTACCGGTTTGCGAATTTGTAACCTGCATCCATTTAACTCCGTTACTGATCCCTAAATTGATGGCATTGGCATGATTCGCATAATTAACTTGAATTGCATACAAACCTGCTTTAGATATCTGCACTTCATTAACACTGAGTACATCTTGCTGCGCCCCCCAATCTGCGATATACGCGCCACGCTCAGCATTTTTTAAGCCAACCGTAGAGCGGACATTTGCAGCATCTACCGGTATGATTTTCGCCGCCTCTGTACACATCACTTGTGAATGATGGGATTTATTTCCTGAACTTTTGAATTGTGCGCTCGCGCTGTAACAGTTTTGTCCTTCATTTGGATCGCTATCTAACCATTTCGAGGCAGTTAACTGGCTAGCTACCTGCACACCATTGCGGTAAATAGTGTATTCAACTCGCCCAGCTAAATTTTGCTTGTCGATTAATTGCACCTCAACATGGTGCGCTTTTTTGATAACCGCAAGCTTAGGCTCGTAGGGTGCGAAAACCTGTTCATCAAACTCTAAAGGATGACTTTCCACTCGCGTAATTTGCGAGCTGTAATGGGATGCAACTTTCAATTGTACAATCAGCTGATTTACAGGCTCTTTATCTAATTGTTGTAGCGAGATAGTATCGGAAACAAGCTTGTTATTGAGCTTAATATTATCAACCGTATACCCCCCCTGTTCTATCGTTTTTGTAGGCAGAAGTAATTTTACGTTTAATTTTTTACCTTTGTAATCGTAGTTCTTGAGCGCTATTTCAGTTTGCTCAGAAAACCACTCCCGGCGCAACTTAGCGGTAATAAAAGGGGATATCTTCAAGCCATCTGCGGTTGCTTCTAAACCATAGACTTGATTTACCACTAAACTTAAATAGGCAGCGACCGACCATAATTGACGTTTTGAGTTAATCACTGGGCCTGATAATTGCGGATTTTGTTTATCCAGCATAATAGGTTGTGCGCTTAACCACTCTAAGTTTTCCATATTCGATAAGTTTAATGCGGCTGCTCGCATCAAGGTCTCATAAGCGGCATTGGCCACTTCGGTATTTTGCCCAATTTTAGCGGCTTTTAACCCATACGCAGTGACAAAAGGCCAGATGGCTCGGTTATGATAAATCGGAATGCCCGGTTGCTGTGGAAAAATAACAGGCGCGCCCATTGGACCATGTGGGTAGTTCGCTAATATTTCTTGCGTTTTTTGTTGATCAGCTATCCCACTGACAATGGCCAACGATTGCCCCAACCAATCAAACTTAGCCATTGGCTGATAATCAAAATGTGCGGCGGTTAAACTAGAATACATACCTGCTTCTGCTAACCACAAATGCTGATTAATCGCTTGTTTTAGTTGTTCAGCCCAAACAGCATATTTTTGCGCAAGTGCTTGATCTTCTTTTTCATTGGCTAAACGAGCGGCAAGCTGCAAAGCTTGATAATGACCAGCATTAGTCGAAAGCGACACTGCGCTCGCCATTGAAGACAAGTCATTAACTATCCAATTTGCATAACTTTGCTCACGCCAATCTAAAAATGATTGCTCCCCCATATACAATCCCAGTTCGGGATTGAAAGCGGCTAGGCGATCATTCTCAATACTCCCCACTAAAGCGGGCAGTGCGACATCTGCTAACGCTTTACGCTGCTTTGGTGGCAAGTTGTTCAACGCAGCTTCCGCGCCAAACGCCCAAGTCATACGATCGGTACTAACTGGCCAGCTACCGCCACTACCGGTATCCTGAATAATCTGTAACCCAGCGTTTTCCGCTTTAACAAACTTTGAAGGTTGGATATTTTCTCTAAAGCTGGATGTTTTAAATTCAAGTGAATTTTTTACCCGCACAGGATCTAACATCGCTAAACTTAAATCTGCAGCGTAGGATAAATCTCTTGTCCAAACGTAATTCCACTTTTCTCCGGTTTCAAAACACTCACAGGCAATGGGCTGGCCTGCATTGTAATTGCCATCTTTAATTTCACTGACACTATCTAACTTCATTTCATCTATTGCCAACGCAAATAACGCATCAAATGCGATATTTCCGCTGCGGCTATAGGGCAATTCTGCATCTTCTGCATAAACACTATATTGCGGCACCGGATCTCTTAATGCCTGAGTCGTGGAATGGACATATGTTCTTAAACCATTTTCTTCAGACTGAATGGAAAAGGTCGCCCCTTCAAGTTGCTCATCAAAAGTTGAAAACTCCAGTTGTACTTTATTTGCCCCCCGGACATGCGGCGCTTTTTCACCACTGCCAATGGTTTTTAATAATTTAACCGTCAAATAAGGCTGGCTTTTATCCTGCATGTCCAAAATAAATTGATAAACCCCTGTTTTTTCAACAAACAAGCTATCTTCTGGACCACCCGCTAATTGCAAAGGGTAGGTTTTATTTAAGCTAATCATCTGAATTTGATTGCCATTCACGACCCACTCATACGCCCAGTCACTTGGCGCTATTTTAAATCCATGGTTACCAATGGTAATTTTCGCTTGCGCCGAGAATACACCTGGCTTGCCGTCCATTTGCAATAAAGGCGTCGCTGCACTCCAACCATTAAAACCACCGCGTATATACAAGGTATTGCCGGGTACATATTGATTTTTTTGCTGTGCTTGAGCCGCTCTAGGAGTGCTCGAGGAATGAGAGGCATTAAGGGAATTAGGGGCGGTAGGACTGGTTTGAATACAGCCTGTTAATGCGAGGGCCGCGATGATATAGCGCAAAGCGCCTGAACCAAAAGCAAACTTTAAAAACATTTTATTAACCTTCTGATCTCAATAGCATTCATGTTAGACCGAAGGTAGGCAGTTCAGCAATTTCCTGCATACGTATTCACATTTATTATTAACAAATACGATACATTATTTAATAGTTTAAGGGATTTACAGGCAACAATAAGATAAACTGCCCGCGACAACAGACAAATGCACAAATCAAACACACACAGTGTTTATAAAGGAGAAAGCCCATGGGACGAACACTTGCACCATTAATTTTTATCATAACTTGTTTATTTACCGCCCTCGCACACAGCCAGCAGCAACTCCCAACAGAAGCTTTCGCCAGCAAACCCGATGTTGATAATGTCAAACTTTCACCGGATGGAAAACACGCAGCTTCACTGGTCCGTATTAACATGCCGGACAAAAAAGGAACCGCAATAAATTTATTTAACCTAATTGCGAATAAAGCCAGTTACCCTGTTTTTGTCGATGATAAAAAATATGTAATCACAAATTTACGCTGGGCCAATGATAAAATGCTGTTAATAACAGCTAAGTTTGCCAGTACTTGGAATGGCACGCCGATCAGTGAATCGCGATTATTGACGTATGACTTGGCAGAACAAAAACTAAAAGCCTTATTACCTGCCTCTTTTTTAAAACGACTGCGATTTATTCCTAACGTACAAAGCAATATTGTTGATATTTTACCGGATGATCCAAACTACATTTTATTACAAATAGGTGGACATGAGCCGCAAGGAGAACCAGCTGTGGTAAAGGTTAGCTTGTATAGAGGGGGCAATACTCACTATATACAAGCTGCTCAAAAGGGGATCTTCGACTGGATAACCGACAGACAAGGTGAGGTGAAAATTGCTGTACATAGGGACGATACAAAATATACCATCATGTACGTACCTGAGGGTGAAGATGACAAAAGCGATTTTACTAAACTCTGGAGTTTCGAAGCTTTCTCTGCCGAACAGGT
The DNA here is from genome assembly GCF_007289895.1 of Catenovulum sediminis. Classification (GTDB taxonomy): domain Bacteria; phylum Pseudomonadota; class Gammaproteobacteria; order Enterobacterales; family Alteromonadaceae; genus Catenovulum; species Catenovulum sediminis. The sequence goes on from NZ_CP041660.1 coordinate 1,387,493, forward strand.
TTGGCCCTTGGGCTTTGCTAAAGATCCAAATATCTTATATGTCAGAGCATTACACGAAGATAAAGATGCCATTTTTAAAGTTAATTTAGCCAGTCAAGATAAAACGTTAGAGTTAGTGATGGCGGACAGCAAATACGATATTGCCAGCCATTTAAAATATTCGTACAAAATCGGTGATGTAATCGGTGCCGGTGAACGCTATTGGCATCCAGATTACATCAACTTTAAAAAGGCAGTAAATAAAGCGCTGCCTAATGCCGACAATTACATCGTCTCAACCAGTCGAGATGAAAACCACTATATCGTATTAAGTACCAGCGATACTGAAGCCGGCATGTATATTTTAGGCAATAGAGAAAAGAGCTCTATGTCTGTTTTAGCTTACCGATATAAACATCTAACACCTGACGTTTTAGCGCAAAAAACAAAAATTAGTTACAAAGCGCGAGATGGTTTGCAAATAGAAGGTTATTTAACACTGCCACTTGGCGAAACAAAGAAAAAACTGCCAACCATCATATTCCCTCATGGTGGCCCAATCAGTTACGACGATGACGGATTTGACTATTGGACTCAATTTTTAGCGAACCGCGGCTATGCAGTTTTACAAATGAATTTTAGAGGCTCATATGGTTATGGCTTTAATTTTATGAGTTTAGGTATCGCTTCTTGGGGGCAAGCGATGCAAGATGACGTTGAAGATGGCACGCGCTGGATAATTGAAGAAGGCATTGCGGACCCCAACAAAATTTGTATTTTGGGTGCCAGTTATGGTGGTTATGCGGCTTTAATGGGCGCGGTAAAAACACCTGATTTATATAAATGCGCGGTCAGTTTTGGCGGTGTCACCGACGTTGAATATCTCGTCAAATCAACACGGCGTTTTACCAATCATGACATCGTAAAAAAACAAGTAGGTGATGACTATGACAAACTTTGGGAACACTCGCCGTTAAAACATGCTAAAAAAATCAAAATTCCCGTTTTATTAATTCATGGGGAAAAAGACCGAGTGGTTCGTGCGCACCATAGTGAAGAAATGTACGATGAGTTGCAGGATGAAGATAAAGACGTGCAATATATTGAACTGGAAGATGGTGACCACTATTTATCTAATGCTGAACATAGATTAACCACATTTAAAGCCATCGAAAGATTTTTGCAAAAGGTGATGTAAATAATCTAACGACAGCAACGGCAGGCAGACACAAGCAGCTAAAACTAGCAGCTTGTGTCTTGTCAGTGTATTGGCAGTGTATTGACAGTCCCTTATCAACCTTGAGTTAAATGTGTTTGATGTGAAGCAAAGTTAAGCGCACAACCATGCAAAAATGATTCTATATTTTGCTCTTTGTACAAATCACCTTGCCCGGGTTGGTTTTCAGCTAAAGCCGGAAAAACACCATACCCTGCCAACAAACAATGCCAAGACATAGAGCTAAAGTGATTTTCGATACCTTGCCGGTTAATTTCCTTTGTTAAATCTTCTTGTCGGTACCAAACATCAAGTATGTGCCGCAAAGAATTAGATAGCTGCATATTCTCTCGATTTGCGCGCCAGTATTCAGAATCGCAACGCGTATTCAGTTTGTAGTGAGCAACAATATAATCTCGCACGCGCTCATATCGCTCATGCATTTTCGAATTATATTCGGCTTGCAATGCATTTGAAAAGTGACCTTCTTGATATTTTAAAATAAACAATTCAATTGCTATTTGCACCAAATGCAAGGCGGTTGCCTCTAAAGGCTCTATAAATCCCTGAGACAAACCGACCGCCAAACAATTATTCTGCCAGTGTTTATTCAGTTGCCCTACTCGCATTTTAAGGTGTCGACATTCCACCTCACTCTCTAACATGTTCAAATGTTTTCTAAATTCAATTTCTGCCTGTTCATCTGAGATAAAGTCAGAACTGTAAACATAGCCATTACCAAACCTATTGGTTAATGGAATGTTCCAACACCACCCGTTAGACAAAGCATCTGCTTGCGTATATACCGGGATATTGTGCAAGCTTTGAGCGTCATGTGAGGTTGGCATCACCACAGCAGAATCATTGAACAAATTATCTTTAAACGACTGAAAAGGTACATTAAGTGTTTTTTGCATTAAAACTGCAGCGAAACCACTACAATCAATAAAAAAATCGCCTTCATATTTCTGGCCATTTTCGCCCGTTAAACGGGCAATATCACCATTGGTCTTTTGTTCAACTGAGGTGATTTTGTCACTGACATGTTTCACACCACGCGAAATTGCTAAACGTTTTAAAAATTGCCCTAACAGATGCGAATCAAAGTGATAGCCATATTCCATTCTAAACGGAAAATTTTCTGGTGTGACGGGCGCTTTGTTTTGCGAGGCCAAAACACCATTAATAAAAAAATCAGAGGGCCGGGTGTTTACATCCAGTCCCAATCTTCTGGTTCGGCAATTGACTTCAAAAGCGCGTCGGGTAAAAGTATCCACCTGCGACACGAAAGGATGCGAATATTGAGAAATGCCAGATTCAGGGCTCCAGTTAGCGAATTTAATATCGACCTTATAGGTCGCATTACATTCTGACATCCAGTCAGACTCTGCCACATCAATTATTTCAAAAAAGCGTTTCAGTGTTGGTGTAGAGCCTTCCCCCACCCCAACAATACCAATTTCTGGTGATTCGATTAAACTGACTGTGACCCCTAAATCTGACCATTTTTTTATCAGTAGATTTGCGGCCATCCAACCAGCCGTGCCACCGCCAAGAATGACAATATTTTTAGCCTGTACCATGTTAGCCACCACAAAACATTTTAATAAACTGGTCATGCTCAGGCATTTGGGCAACCGGTGCATATTTAGCTTTTTTCATATTGCTTAATATTTCTTGCAACTTGTCTTGTGAAAACTGATTTGCCAGAGGGTGATAATCGTTAGGCTTGAGTCCTTGCCCCAACATGACCTGCACCCAGGAAGCTTCCCAAAAAATATCCAAATCTTCATGCGTGATAGTGCCATTTGCTTTAAATAGATCAATTTTGTCCTGCAAACGTTTGGGCACTTCTAAATTTTGCATGTCTCGCCAAAACTGACTATCGTCTCTGTCCGTAACATAGTAGTGCAATATAATAAAATCGCGAATTAACTCATACTCCAGTTTAGATTGACGGTTATATTCAGCTACTTGGGTGTCATCAATTCCTGCGTGCGGGAAAAATTTCAACAAACGCACAACTGCCGCTTGCACTAGATAAATGCTGGTTGACTCCAAAGGTTCTAAAAAGCCACTAGATAAGCCAACCGCTACCACATTTTTATTCCACTGTTTGCGTGTGCGTCCGGTTTTAAATTTGATCAGTTTCGGCTCGCCCAGAGCTTTTGTATCTAAATTATTTAACAGAATATGTTGCGCTTCATCATCACTATAATAACGACTACTGTAAACTAAACCATTGCCATTTCTGTGCTGTAGCGGAATACGCCACTGCCAGCCTGCTTCATGTGCAATAGAACGCGTATAGGGCGCGGTTTTTTCATGTCTTTCCGAAGGCACTGCAATCGCTCTGTCGCAAGGTAACCAATGGCTCCAATCATCAAACCCTGTGCCAAGTTTCTGGTTAATTAACAAACCTCTGAAGCCGGAACAATCAATAAAAAGGTCGCCTTCAATTGTACCGCCACCTTTTAACGACAAAGACTGAACATGGCCATTCGCTGGGTTCAAATTAACCTCTTCAATGAAACCTTCTGTTCGTTTGACTCCCATTTTTTCACTGATTTTTCTTAAATATTGACCATATAAACCAGAGTCAAAATGATATGCGTATTTAACTTCAAACAATGGGTCTTTGACTTGCAGCTTAGCAAATTTTCCTTCTAGACATGCATGGTAATTAATATCGTGCTGCCATAGGTCATTGTCCATGCCAAGCTGGTTAGCACGAACCCAAAGGTGATGAAAATGACAAAAAGCTAGACTTTTGCCTGGCGCACTAAAAGTATGAAAATAGTCCTCACCTTTGACACGCCAGTTTTCAAATTTTATCGCAAGCTTGATGGTGGCCTTGGTTTCCCGCATAAATTCGGCTTCATTAATGCCAAGCACTTCGTTAACATGCTGAATGGGCGGTATAGTAGCTTCACCCACACCGACAATTCCTATTGAATCTGACTCGACTAGCTCAATATCAACAACATTACCCAGCACTTTTTTAAGCAAAGCAGCAGACATCCAACCAGATGTGCCGCCACCCACGACAACAACTTTTTTTATATTTTTATTCATCACTATAATTCCGCTTAAAAAAAAACCCTACTAGCATGCTAGCAGGGTTTTTGCGTTTTTGTTACTGACCACAAATATTAGAATTTGTAGTTAATACCTAGCAAGTAGTTAGCACCAAAGGTTTGATATTCAGTAACCAATCTAGGATCACCATTTTTCAATTTAACGGTCTCTTCGTCTGTAATATTTTGAGCTTGTAACGACACTGTTAAACCCTCTAGCGCATCAATGCCAGACTCACTGAAGTTATAAGCGATTTGAGCATCCCATAACTCAGAACCTGGATCTACAGTCTCTTCTAAGGCTAAACTTAAACCACGAGTTTCGGTTAAGAACTGATCTCGTTTACGACCAGAAAGTCTGATTTCAAAACCAGAATTCTCATAATAAGTAGTAACCTGATAACTTTCATCCGATAAACCTGGTACGGCTGTACCATCATTCAATCCACCGTCGTTAAACGCGGCACTTAACACTACACCAAAGCCATCTAAAGCGTCAGTCAATATATGCAATGGTAAGCTTAATTGTGCTTCATAACCACTAACATACCCTTTAAGCCCATCTGTTTTAGCGTCAGTAAAGCCCAGTAATGTTCCAGGTGCTTCACCACCTAACTGGTGATAACTCGGTATATAAACAGATGAAAAGTCCGTTTCAATATTGTCATTACGATGCCAGTTTGTTAAATGCTTATAGAAGTAAGCAATTGAGAAGAAACCGTCATCAGCAAAATACCAGTCATAAGACAAATCAAATTGTTTAGCTTCGTATGGTCTTAAATCAGGATTACCGCCAGACGCACTCCAAGGACTAAATGCTGCACTGGTGCTAGACCAACGACCTGGGTTAAAATCAATATTCACACTTTTACTAACACGTAAGTCATCTATTCGAGGACGACTCATTGTTTTAGAAATCGAAGTACGAATCATGTGATTATCTAAAAACTCAAAGTTAAAGGTTGCACTAGGTAATATATGTGAATAATCAACTTCTTTACTAATCGGATCTGCTAACACGAGCCCTTTTTCATCTTTAATTCGAGAGAAAAAGCCATGCGACGTTAAATCTGTGCCTACATACTGTACGCCAAAGTTACCACGCATATAGACATCACCTAAGTCAGCATCAACATCAAATTTAACATAAAGCTGAGTGACTTTTTCATCTATTGTGTAAGTATCACCTTTACGGTCAGCTTGAACGCTTGCCGCACCAACAGAGTCATAAGCGCCTGATTCAAACATGCTTAAACTATCGTAAGCTACAAAATCGCCGATACCAATAAAATCTAGGTTTGCAGTACCAACAATATACTCTTCTGGAATTTCACCTTGATCAGGGAATGCTTTAGAAGTTAGATACGCCCCTCCGTTGTCCTTCGATTTACTTCTGTCGCTGAATCGAACGCCGGCCTTCACAGTAGTAATAATGCCAAAATCTAAAGCCCCTGTTAAATCTAAACGCAGGCTATCCAACTCTTCATGAAAGATTGGTTGGTTAACAAAACCATCTTGGGCGTTTGTATAATTAATCGGGCTATTCGGATCTGCAGCAAATGTAGTGTTTGAGCCAAAGTCATCTTTGTACCCAGCCATACCACCACCCCAAGCTTGCGGACCTGCTAGTATTGTTTCGGCTGAATTGAAAGTAGGCACGTCAACATCACTAAACATCGCACCTTCAGGCGTCATTACGAATTTTCGGATAGTGCCTTGACCCTGATCTTTGTGCCCAGAGCGACCAACACCTGAATAACTCTCAACATCAGTGAGAGTTTTATCTACTTCACTAGTCGCAAAATCTAACTCAGCATCCCAATTATCACTGATATTGTATTTAATGTTTGCTGCAAAAGTGGTTAACTCTGATTTCTTTTGGCTCGCATCATTTCTAATTACAGATTTGAACGCATTGTCATTATTTCCAAGGACAGCTTCTGTTACTAAGCCGTCTTCGATTTTATTAATCGTATAATCACTACCTACACCCCAGATAGCACCACCTTCTTCCATACCTCTTTTGACTTCATCTTCTTGGAAATCAATATAAAGTGCATCCAATGTCACTTCTAAATCATCAGTTGGTGCAAATTGTAATACTGCAGAGAGTGTATCGCGTTTCAATACCGCAGAACGTACATATGAATCATGGCCAGTTAACACAACCGCCCCACCGTCAGGAACCGTAACACCGTCTGCTAACGAAGGATCGCCATTGGCATCAATAGGGTCATAGCCCCAACCTCTAAACTGCTGTTCTTGGCTAGGTGATTCTGTACTGGCAATCGCTACTGCTAAACCAACTGTATCGTCTGCAAACTTTGTTGCAAAACTAGCAGCCAAGCGGTGGCCTTGGTCATCAAAATCTGGGTTTCCAGATTCCATTCCATTTTGCTCAATGTTTACATTGATCGCCGCGTATTCCTGCGAGGCTAATGGTCTAACCGTTTGCATATCAACAACACCACCAATGCCTTGCGTCGTTAAACTAGCATCCATGGTTTTGTATACTTGTACACCACTCATAATCTCTGATGGGTACAAATCATATTCAACACCACGGTTATCCCCCATACCGAGCAATTCACGACCATTCATGGTTGTGCCTAAGTAATCTTCCCTAAAACCACGTACTGAAATACCACTTGTACGGCCAGCTCTACGCTCACCAGCTAAACCGGGTAATCGCGCTAGCGACTCTGCGATAGATGAATCTGGTAATTTACCAATGTCTTCAGCTGAAATCGCTTCAACGACTGAAGTGCTGTCCATTTTGACAGCCTGCGCTCGCATAAGACTACCGCGAATACCTGTAACGCGTATAACCTCTTCTACTTCAGTTGTATCCGCACTTTCTTCAGCTGCGTATGAATAACCTGATACTAATCCGGTGGTCGCCAACGCTAACGTTAACAAACTTGGCTTAAATTGTTTCATGTGTATATCCCCTTGCCGTCTTAGGGCAACTTTTGTTGTGTTTAATAACCACTTTGGGTCAAACCCGTGACTAAAAAATGCACACTGGTTACAGTGCATTGACTGAATATTAGTCTCAATAAAGCAAATACAACAAACATTTGCATACGTATTCATAAATATGCATTTACAAGTCATTTACAGCAAAACCACAGAAATATTCGTTAGGCTTTTTCTAAAAAATTAAATTTATACATTAAATATCAGAAAGTTAACCCAAAATGAAAAATTCAAATTTCGGATAAAAACATCAATTCTGTTAAAAAAACAGACATTATGCATACGTATGCATAAACATTGCTGCAAACTAGCAAGCTCGACTATGCTGCAATTATGTTAAGTCATTGATGCAAAAAACTGTCTATTTAAAAGGTTGTTAACAATATGAATCAAGCAGGTTGGTGGCGTGGGGCCGTCGTATATCAGGTTTACCCTAGAAGCTTTTACGACAGTAACCAAGATGGTATTGGAGACCTACAAGGGATTATTCAAAAGCTACCCTATATTGCAGATTTAGGCGTTGATGCTATCTGGATATCGCCTTTCTTTAAATCACCGATGAAAGATTATGGTTATGATATAAGTGATTACCGCCAAGTTGATCCTATATTTGGTCGTGTTGAAGATGTGCATCAATTGATTTATGCCGCCCACAAGTTAGGCCTTAAGGTTTTAATGGATATGGTACTGTGCCATACCTCTGACCAACATCCTTGGTTTATGCAAAGTAGGCAAGATACAAGCAATGATAAAAGTGACTGGTATGTTTGGGTTGATGCGAAAGAAGATGGCACACCGCCCAATAACTGGTTGTCTATTTTCGGCGGCAGCGCGTGGGAATGGGATTCTAATCGCGAACAGTATTATTTACATCATTTTTTAAAAAGCCAGCCCAGCCTTAATTTTCATAATCCATCAGTTCGAGCACAAATGCTGGCAGAAACTGAATATTGGTTAAAACTCGGTGTTGATGGCTTTAGATTTGATGCCATTAACTTTTGTTTCCACGATGCACTTTTAACATCTAATCCAGCTAAACAAAAACACCATAGAAAAGGTAGAGGCTTTTCCAAAGACAACCCTTATGCCTATCAATATCATTATTACGACAACACTCGACCGGAAAATATCGCATTTATAGAAGAGCTCAGGGAATTACTCAATCAGTACCCAGGATCTGTCGCTTTAGGTGAGATCTCGGCGGAAGACCCAATAGAAACAATGTCGGAGTACACCTACAGCAATAAAAGGCTACATCTGGCTTATAATTTTGAGCTGCTGACGGATGAATTTAATGCGCAATACCTTGCTAAGGTTGTCAGTAACGTTGATAAAAACATCACCGGTGGTTGGCCTTGCTGGGCCATTGGCAATCATGATGTGGTAAGAGTCAGAAATCGCTGGGGGGGAAAGATGCAAACATACTACATAGCAAGCTTTACCACAGCATCTTGTTTGCATTGCGGGGTTCTGTTTGTTTATACCAAGGAGACGAGCTGGCGCTGCCCGAAGCGGATATTGAATATCTAGATTTATGTGACCCTTATGGCATTCGTTTTTGGCCAAGATTTAAAGGGCGTGATGGCTGCCGTACGCCAATACCTTGGAACGAAAATCAATACGCCGGATTTAGCGAAATCAAACCTTGGCTTCCACTTGCAGAATCCCATCTGCCACTTGCGGTTTCAATACAACAGCAAGATGCTGAGTCCATGCTAAATTATTGCAAGCATTTATTGCAATGGCGCAAAAAGCAGGAGGCCTTATTAGAAGGACAAATGACCCATCTAGCCGCCAACGAATCTATCTTAAGTTTTGTCCGAAAAAGCGCAAACCAAAGTATACTGTGCATCTTTAATCTAACCGAGCAGAAAAGTGATTTCCAATTGCCGGTTAAAGCTAAACTGAATGAAAAAAATAGCTTTTCACTCGGTTTATATTTACAGCAAGGTCGCCAGCTAAAACTATCTGCGATGTCGGCGCTATTCATTGAATTAATGTAATGCTAATTGATTGAAGGCTGAATAAAAATTTCATCACTTTCAGCGACATACATAGTCATGTGGTTACCCCATACACAACCTGTATCGAGCGCCTTAAACTGCGGATTATGTGTTTGCCCCATCAATGACGCCCAATGGCCAAACACCATTTTATAACCTTTGGGATGTTGCGGTGTAACGTCAAACCAAGGTGTTAAATAAGGCGTTTCCTGCGGTGAGTTTTTATGTTTAAAATCTAATTCACCATTATCTTTGATATAACGCATACGGGTCGCAATGTTAATAATCGCTTTGAATTCATCTTCTTTAGATAACCCTGAGTGCCAAATACTGACTTTATCCCCGTACATGGTTTTGAGCCATTTTTTACTTTTTTCACCAGCAATTTTTTGCTGAGCGAAGTCCGCTAATTCTAAATGCTTGTGCAAACTCAAATGAGGATGCATGCCAGCATGACTGACGATGATATTAAGCTTGTCATAAACTCTAAACAAAGGCTGTCTTTTTAGCCAATTGACATAATTATCTACAAAATCAGCGTTTAACAAAGCCTCTAATTTATCATTTTTTTTGGCGGTGAATAAGTTGTGATAAACAGATAGAAAGTGTAAGTCATGGTTACCCAAGACCACCTCCACTGAACCCTGCATCTCCAACATCAATTTAGCGACTTTATCTGAGTCGGGTCCGCGGGCAACTAAATCGCCGACGGGACAGAGTTTATCTTCAGTTGGGTCGAAGTTAATGCGATCTAACAGACGCATCAACTCTTCATAACATCCCTGAATATCACCGACAAAATAATGCGCCATCTGCTAGTTTAGAATGTTTGGTTGTGCTAAACGAAATACAGGGATTTCAACGTCAAACTGACTATCGTCTTCTAACAACTGCATTGTGTAATGCCCTTGCATCGTTGCAACCGGCGTTTCAACGACCGCTCCACTGGTATATACAAATTTACCATCTGGCTTTATGACAGGCTGCTTGCCAATAACACCATCACCGCTGACCTCGGTTTCTTTACCATTGGTATCTGAGATGAGCCAATATCGGCTTTTTAATTGGGCTGCCTGCGCGCCAATATTTTCTATGGTGATAGTGTAGGCAAACACGTAACGTTCTTCAGCAGGGTCGGATTGCTCTTCGATATACTGTACTTCGGTATTAATGCGGATCATATCCGCCAATTTCTGCGTCATAAATATTACTTCTGGCTTATAAATTGAGAGATTTTAACAAAATCAGACAAACTTAAATATTCAGCTCTTAATGTAGGATCTAAGCCTAATTCAGTTAATTCATCAGCTGAAAGTAAATCTTTCAGACTGTTGCGAATTGTTTTTCGACGTTGGTTAAATGCAGCAGTGGCTACTTTCTGTAGCATATTGACATCAACATCCGCTCGCTGCGCTTTGGGCACTAAACGAATAACAGCGGAATCGACTTTCGGTGCAGGGCTAAAACTTTCAGGTGGCACATCGACAACCAAACAGGTATCACAATAAAATTGCGTCATGACACTCAATTTGCCAAAGCTCTTAGAGCCGGGTTCAGCACACATGCGATCAACCACTTCTTTTTGCAGCATAAAGTGCATATCAGCTATCTGGTCACTGAATTCAAACAAATGAAATAATAACGGCGTCGAAATGTTGTAAGGTAAATTACCAAACACTTTGAGTTTTTTATCCTCTTGCAATAGCTGACTAAAATCAAACTTCATTGCATCAGCCTGATACACCGTTAGTTTTCTGTGTAATAAAGAATCCTCTTCAAAACGTTTCACCAGATCTTTATCCAGTTCAACCACATTCAAGTGTTTAACTTGCGATAATACTGGAAAAGTTAAAGCGCCTAAACCAGGGCCTATCTCAACCAAGATGTCATCGTCTTGCGGATCTATCGCATCAACAATACAGCCAATAATGTAGTCGTCTGTTAAGAAATTTTGGCCAAACCTCTTTCTGGCTTTGTGGCCCAAATGTACTCTATCATTCATCTTTTGCACCTGATGCAAGTTTAATCGCTTCGTTTAATGCGACTTTAAAGCTACCTGCATCGGCTAACCCTGTCCCTGCTAAATCCAGTGCCGTGCCATGATCGACCGAAGTTCTGACAAACGGTAAACCTAAAGTAATATTCACCGCCTTGCCAAAACCTTTATATTTAAGAACGGTTAAGCCCTGATCATGATACATGGCCAACACAGCATCCGCTTCTTTTAAATATTTTTCCTGAAACAAGGTGTCTGCCGGTAACGGGCCGACAATATTCATGCCTCGTTCGCGTAAACTATCCAGTGCGGGGGTTATCGTGGTGAGCTCTTCTGTGCCTAAATGACCATCTTCACCTGCATGTGGATTTAAACCACAAACATAAATAGTCGGCTTCTTAATACTAAATTTGTTGATTAGCTCACTGTGTAAAATTTCAGTCACTTTTACCACACGTTCAAAAGTGATTGCTTTGGACACGTAGGCCAGAGGAATATGCGTTGTAACCAGTGCAACCCTTAAACCTTCAGTCGCCAGCATCATAACCACATCGGCGGTATTTGATTCTTGCGCAAAATACTCGGTATGACCACTAAACGAAATGCCAGATTTATTAATAATGCCTTTGTTTACCGGGCCTGTGACAATCGCATCAAACTCACCGTTCATATTTTTTTCACAGGCGATACGCATTGTTTCTACAACATACTGGCCATTTTTCGCATTGAGCTCCCCACAAACAACTTCATCTTCTAAAGGCACATCAATAATGCATAAAGTCCCTTTAGGCTGATTAGTTGCCGGTATATTCGCGTTATAGGGTATCAGTTGAATCTCAACGCCTAATAGTGCGGCTCGGCTTTGCAACAGCTCAGCTGAAGCAATAACAACCAATTGTGCAGGCCAACTCTGCTGCGCTAGCTGCAATATTAAATCTGGACCAATACCAGAGGGTTCACCCGGTGTAATTGCAATTCGTAAACTCATTAGCTGTTGTCACCCACTACTTCGACAAATGCCTGATCACGTATTTCGCGCAACCAAGCTTCTGCCTCTTCATTAAATTTTCGATTGAATATCATTCTGTATGCATGATCCTGATATGCATTTTCCGTTGCATCCTGCACTCTGCGCTCTAATAGCTGAACAAGGTGCCAGCCATGCACTGTTTTAATCGGTTGTGAATATTCGCCCGGCTCTAACTCTGCCAATGCTTGCTTAAACTCTGGTACATACATGCTCGGGTCCGCCCAACCCAATTCTCCGCCTTTAGCAGCCGAACCTGGATCTTCTGAGTACTCTTTAGCAAGTTCTGCAAAGTCTTTTTCGCCCGCTTTGACTTGTTTAACAAAGCGGTTCAACATATTTTGTGCTTTTTCATCGCTTAAAATAATGGTCGGTTTGATCAGTATATGACGTGCATTTACCTCAGAAACCTCGACAGTTTGCCGACCTCTGATATCAAATATTTTTAAAATATGAAAACCCGCGCCACTTCTAATCGGACCAATGACAGATTCAATTTTTTGATCAACTACGGCTTCAGCAAACAGGGTCGGCATTTCATTAACATTCATCCAGCCCATATCTCCCCCTTCCAATGCCCGCGCACCAGAAGACGCACCAATCGCGACTTTTTTAAAGTCGCTACCTTCAGACAACAAATCAATCACTTTATTCGCGCGCTTTTGCGCACTTTCTACATCCGCGGCAGAGGGCTCAGAAGGTAAACCGATCAAAATATGCCCCAAATGATATTCTTCATTTTGTTTACCGCGCTCTTTGAGCAAAGCCACCAAGCCGTCAATTTCTTGCGGAGAGACATATATACGACGTGAAACCATCGCCCGGCGCACTTCGTTGGCCGTTAACTCTTGCCTTATTTGCTCCAAATATGATTCATAATCGCTACCACTGCGAATAACTTCTTGTCTTAACTGCTCTAGCGTCATATTTTGTTCTTGCGCGATTTGTTGCACGGCTTGTTGCACTTGTGCATCACTAATTTGTAAACCGATGCGCTCAGCAAATTGTTGCTGCAGTGTATTTAAGATTAATTTTTCGGTAACTTGTACACGCAAAGCCTTATCCGATGGCAGCTCTTGACCATTTTGAATCGCTTGTTGTTTCAACGTGCCCATCATGTTCTGAATTTCGTTTTCAAGGATAACGCCTTGGTTTACAACTACAGCAACTTTATCTAATAGCTTCGCTGCTTGCACATGTGTTACGAAACACAAACAGACGAATGATAATAAAATACTGACGTTTTTAAATTTCTTCATGCATAACTCACTGATTTAGAAAATAAGGTTTGCGATATCCAAACAGACCGCCATTTAAGACCTTATCAGAACGATTTTTGCTTGGGCCAAATCCGCGGATCGTGAAACTGAGCAACATGCCCGAATCGCGTTCGTTGGTCGGCACCGAAGTTTGACTGTCTGATGCAGCCAAATTTGTTTTAACTTTTGATTGCCAGCCAAATTGTAGCTCCCAACAACATGACTGATACAATAGACCGGCGCGGGCTTCAACAGTTCGATTCAACTTTAAGTCATAGTGGAAATTGGCATAGGTTTGCCATTGTTCGTTTAATTCCCACATACTGGTGATCCCCAGTTGCTGAATATTATTGCCCGATATGTCACGCACAAATCGATGACTAAATTGCATCAGATGCGCATCATCTTTGCGGTAGTCTATCGTAAACTGACTTTTTCTGGTATCTCCCTTTTGTGCATCAAACTGTAAACCATAATGTAAAAACCAAGTTTTACGGATATCAAAGTCAAGTTCAAGTGCCAATGCTGACTCACCTTTAATGGTTGTTTGCCGATAATCCACAAAATCCGTACCGGATTCTTCTAAATAGATTATCTGGCCCACACTCAACCTTAATTTTTCACGATTGAGGTCGTTTAATAAACGTGTTGTGATACCTAAAGTAATTTGATTTGCTTCAGGTATACGATCGATACCGCTAAAACGATTTTCTCTGAACAGCCCTAAATAATCATCTTGCAATAATGCAGTATCGTATAAGCCAATTTTACTTTGATTGCGATAAGGCACCAGCAAATATTGCGCTCTTGGTTCTAGCGTTTGTTTCATATCACGACCAAACCAATCAATTGGGCGTTCCAAAATTAAACGTCCATTTAGCCTAAACCTAGGTAAAGCTCGCCCGATCCCCTGATAATGCCCTTCCCTTAATTGACCATTTTCATCACTTTCTTCCTGAAAATAATAAGTCATCGGAAATGCAGTTTGCGCACTAACTTCCCAGGCGGGTGCGTATTTTGACCAAGTTAATTTTGGCTCAATATGCGTTCTAACCGCCTCAGCCAACCCGATTTCGTCTGACTGAAACCAAGCAAATTGCGCGGGTACGTCAAACGACCAATTGTCCAGTTCTGTTAAGCCGCCATACCAAAACTCAATTTCTGGTAATGTACGATAAGGTTTGGCATGCTGCCCAAAGACTTCGAAATCTCTTAATGTAACATTCACCGACCAGTTGTCACTGTATCGACTCAACTCAATATGTCGCTCAACATGGGTATCTACCCCGCTCAGCTGTTCAAACCCTAAATCAGAGACATAACTATCATCGCTGATAAAAATCAAATCAACATTTGCTTGCCAGTCATTTAAAAATGCACTTTGATGAAGCCAGTGAATGGCACTTCTTTCGTCTGAAGATTCATTCAATGATGAACCACTTTCGTAAAATTCCTTGTCTTCAGGCATCCATTGAAAATGCAAGCTGCCTTGGTAATCTTCTTGTAAATACCTGAATTCGCTTCCGAATTGGCTACCTCTTTTACTCATTATTCTGGGCGTTACAGTTAAATCCATATTTTCTGCGATGTTCCAGTAATAAGGTGCAGCAATATCAGCGCCCCGCTGTGATGACGTACTAATGGAGGGATATAACCAGCCGCTTTTGCGTTTATCACTTAACGGAAATGAAAAATAAGGTAAATACAGAACCGGCACTTCGAAAATTTCAAGTCGACTGTGCCAAGCTTCGCCCCACTCATCCTGCACCGATAAAGTAATTTTCTCTGCTTTTAATTGCCAGTCAGGCGCATTTTGTGGTGGACAATTGGTATAAGTCGCGTCTTCTAGTTGGATATTTTTTTGTTCGTGATTAATTTGGAAAACACCCGCTTTACCATGACCGGCAAAATTGTCTAACTGATAATTAGATTGATTCAGGGTTAAGCTTGAATTAGTGATGTCCGCAACCAATGAATCACTTTGCACGGTCGCATGTTCGCTGACAAACTTTATTCCACCCGCAGCTGTCATTTTTTCCCTGTTACTTGAAACGCGTGCTGAATCGGCCTGAATCCGGTTGGCGCCTTGAATGATACTGACCTGCCCACTAAAGCGTGCAGCCGTATCCACACCCACTTCGGTTTTATCCGAGAGAATAATAAATTGGTTTTCTACATCTACATTATCAGTCTTAACGACCTTTGTGTCACTTTTCTGACCATCTGAAAAGGCTTCATAACACTGCTGTTGCGCAGCACTAACAGAAACACTCACAAGGCCACAAAATGCAGCTATAAAACGAATCACTCTATGTTCAACCAATCTTTTTATTTAATCCAAACGGTAAACTTGGTTTACCTCGATCCTGCGAAAGCGCTATGATAATGCAAAAACCCGATATCGGCTAATATTACACACCTTAATCCTATGCAAATACATCAAGATAGAGCTGAAAAACTGGAAAACTGGCTAAATTCCATCATCGAGACAAAATTTAAGATAACAGCCATCTCAGGTGATGCGAGTTTTCGTCGCTATTTTCGAGTTAACACAGGTGAGCAGAGTCTAATCGCAGTGGATGCACCACCCGCTACCGAAAACACAAGCCTATTTGTCCAATTAAGCCGAGCATTGCAAGCCCGTGAAATTGCAGCTTCAAAGGTCATTGCCTGTGATCTGCAAAATGGTTTTATGCTACAGGCTGACATCGGAAACTTACATTTAGCAGACGTCATTAACCAAGCCAATTATCAAACGCATTATCAAAATCTATTCCCGCTGATCAATAAGTTTCAACAGTTAAACCAAGAACAGGATTTAAATTTAGCCAATTACAATGAAGCAATGTTGACCACTGAAGGGCAAATATTTCTTGAGTGGTACGTTAAAAGACATCTTGACTTTCAACACACTGAAGCGTTTTTAACCTTATATAAAAAGCTTGAAAGCATCATCACAAAAGCTTTTACCTGCCAGCCACAGCGGGTTATACACCGTGATTTTCATTGCAAAAATATCATGTTAGATACAGCTCAATCGCCCCCCTACACTTTGATTGACTTTCAAGGTGCTGTGCACGGGCCGATTACTTACGATTTGGTTTCTTTATTGCGTGATTGTTACCTCGTCTGGCCTGTAGATGCGGTGACACAACTCAGTGAGCTATACCGCGCTCAATACCATCCACAAATCAGCACGGAAAATTGGCAATATTGGTTTGATTTAACCGGCTTACAACGTCATTTAAAATGCCTAGGTATTTTCTGCAGGCTATATTACCGTGACAACAAAGCCGATTATTTAAAGTATTTGCCGAATGTTTTAAGCTATTGCCTGCAAGTCTGCCAACGCTATCCGCAGCTGCGCGAATTTGCTCATTGGCTTGAGACACACTCCATTAAAAACGAAATAACAACCAATGCAAAATAACCCTATTAACACCGCCATGATCCTCGCTGCTGGGCGCGGCATGCGTATGCGACCACTTACTGACAAAATACCAAAGCCGTTATTAAAAGTTGCGGGCAAACACTTGATTGAATATCACATTAATGCGCTGGTCGCTGCCGGTATTGAGAATATTGTTATCAATACCGCTTGGCTAGGAGAACAGATTCCGCAGACTTTGGGTGATGGTGAAAAGTACGGCTGTCGTCTACTTTATAGCCCAGAACCTGTAGGCGCATATGAAACGGCCGGCGGGATCATCAACGCACTCCCTTTAATCGATACGCAAAATTTTCTTTTGGTCAACGGCGACGTTTGGTGCGACTATTGTTTTGAAAATTTATTAGCGAAACCCTTACCAGGTGGCACTGCTAAAATAGTTTTAGTCAATAATCCAGAACATAATCTAAACGGCGACTTTGCATTAACAGACGGAATTGCGCAGGTAAATGGCACAGACAAACTGACTTATTCGGGCATTGGTTTGTTCGAGCGTGAGTTTTTTACAGGTTATGCTGATTTTCCACTTTCCTTAGGTAAAGTATTGAGAGATAAAATTGCAAAGCGACAAGTGTTTGCTGAATTTTTCAAAGGCACTTGGTTTGATATCGGTACACCGGATAGATTGAAGTACTTAGATAACTATTTAAAAAGTAACCAACAATAGTAATCTACATTAGTCACCTACATTAGTTACCAACATTAAAAGGAAACACTGTGAGTCATTGGGGAAAAATTCTAGGTTTTATCTTTGGGTATATGATTTTTCGTATTCCTGGCGCGGTTCTCGGTTTAATCATTGGTTATTACTTTGACAAAGGGTACGCAAAAGCATTAGCAGACAATGGTGGTTTTTCCAGTCTACTGGCGCGTAAAGCAAGCTTTAAAAATCGCGTGATTTTTTTTCATACCTTGTTTGCTTTAATGGGACATATCGCTAAAGCCTCAGGTCGGGTTACAGAAAATGATATTGCCCTTGCCAGCGCCCTAATGGACAGAATGGGTTTAAAAGGGGATATTCGTAAAGAAGCACAAGCGGCCTATCGTGAAGGCAAAAAAAATGACTTTCCAGTGACCGAAACAGTCAAAGACTTTCGCCAATATTGCTTTAGCCGCAAGGACTTTATGTTAATTTACATGGAAATACAGATCCAAGCCGCACTCGCAAACGGTTATTTGCATCCAAACGCTAAAGCTATCTTAATTCAGGTCGGCAAAACGTTAGGTTTTCAACCAACTGAAATTGAGAGTTTTATCAAACAAGCAGAAGGTAGTTCACATTACCGCAGCCATAAACAACAAAATAGCAGTAATCAAATATCGTTAGATGACGCTTATCAAATTCTTGGTTTGTCTCCATCAGCTGATGATAAGTTAATTAAAAAAACCTATAAAAAGCTGATGTCACAGCATCACCCAGACAAACTAAGTGCGCAAGGTTTACCTGAACAAGCATTGAAAATGGCCAACGAAAAAGCACAGGATATTCAAGCAGCTTATGGTGCTATCAGAGCGCAAAGAGGCTTCAAATAAATCTTGTCGTCAACAAGTACAAATGAAGCCGTTACTCCGCAAAATAGTTAAACAGTGTTTGTAGCACAATGAATTCATGCTCGCTCATCAATGAAAAGCGAATACTTAACCTCACCTGCTCGTTAAAGCGCTCACCCAAGCGCTCACCCAAGCGCGTTAAATGAGCGTTTAATGCTAACACTTGTGTTGGATGCTGTGTCTCTAGCTTCACTGTTTTCGGCAAAAACAAGCGAATATTTAGCGGTTCAGCAGGGTTTAAACGAGCGAGTTCAACATCACTGATTAAAACGCTTAAGCCAGCAGTACTAAAGTCTCGCGTGACTTTTTCAGTTATCCAATGGTCTTGACACAGCTCAACTCGAATACTCGCTTCAATTCTATCAAAATCCCGCCGCTCATCAGGGAAACTCGCCTGAAAACCTTCATCCAAGTCAAACTTGAAGCTGGATAACATCAAGTTGACAACCTCAGAAGAGTCAACTAAATCATATGCAAAAGAACTGACTAAAGCTTTATCAAAATCGCTGCTCGTAGTGTGGCCAGCCTGACTTTGATTAACCGTTTGTGGCAGGTCTTCGTGCTGACTCACTTCAGCAACCTGCTCAGCGGAATAGCTTACCTGTCTGAGCTGGCGTTTTAGCGTTGATATAGTAATCGCTAATGCCAGCGACATTTCATTAAAGCTATTGTCGAGACGTTTTAGAATTCCTAATTCTGATTCGGGAAACTTCGGATAATTAATCGATAAATCTCCGCGCGCGATCGCTTCAATCCGTGCTGTTAAATTATCCAAACGCCGGCACAATGGTATATGTAGCGACCACCAATAAACAACCGGTATCAGTACCAAAGCCACTAAACTTAAGCCAGTAAAATATTGGATCAGGTTATTATGATGCTGAATCTGATCGTGGATTCTTTCTGTTTTAATAAGATATGCTTGGGTATCCAATTGCCCTTTCTGATGCTCAATCCTCTGCGCAAACTGCTTGCTAGATTGATAAAGTAACTCCATATCTGCATTCACTTTTTGGGTGTACTTAATCCAAAAAAATGAACAGAGCAATACAATAAAAAACAACGAAAATAAAAAAGTTGAAGTGCGCAAACTAACGTTGCGCGTCAAACCTGTAATCATAAGCAATATTATATAGTTAGTGCGATTAAGAATACTTAATGAGCATCATTCAATGTAGTCAAATTAACTTTCAGACTCAGTATAGCCAAAAAAACACGTAATGCAGTCATAATTTACAGTTTAATTATCATTGCAGCCGCCAAACAGAACAATAAGCAACTCGATAATTTAAAACTTTATATAAGATAAAAGCCGCCTGCGCTGGTCATCTAGCCATTAGATGTTAAAAAACAGTATAAATACATGAGAGTATCGCTAAACAGCCAGAAAATAACGCTAATCTCATGCAAAAATGTTAATTTTTCTTTGCAACCGTAGAGGGGCACGAGTACAATCTGTGAGCAATGACCGAATGTTTAATGGCAAATATCGCACATATACATATTGGAAAAACTGAAGTTTCGTATGCTCAATAAGTCACGCGTTAGAACAACATTATATACCATCGCTCTGCTGGCCATTTGCCAACAGTGCTTTGCAGCGTCTAAAAAACTTGTTGAATCACAATTTGTTACTGGCTTTAGTGACAACGTACTACAAAATGATGAAAACGTATCCAGCCAATATTATATTGTACGAGGTACACTCAACCTAGAAACACAACTGAGTCAATTTAAATTAGTCGGTTCAGTCAATGGGGCACATCAGGCATTTCGCAAGCAAAACAATCTAGAACTAAACTCAGTAACATCAAACGCGAGTGTAAAATGGCAGCCCACTAGCCAACAATCTGTTGATTTAAATTATCAAGCTAGCCAGATTGACGAAGCGCCTTGGTTGGGGATCCGCCGCGACGATGTTTCAAGCGATACAATGGAGCCCGCTAGTTTCAACGCATACACAACTCAACTGGTATATCAGTATCAACCCGCTTCAGAGCGTGGCCTTGTTGTGGCTGCTTTCTGGAATCAACATAAACAAACCTATCAACAGCAAGATCAAGTTGCGCAAAATAACAGCAAAATAACCAACTTGTACAATGGTAAGTTAGGTTACCAATGGCGTGCAGGCCGCCATATATATCTTAGCTACCAAAACACCTCACTCGACTACCCAAGCGCATTCAATAACAATAGCGCCAGTGATATCTGGGCGATAGGGTTGAGTTGGCAGGCAACTGCGATCACCGGCTTTGACCTGAGTCTGGGACAAGAACAGCGCCAGTTTGATAATGCATCTTTAAATAATAAAAACAGTGAATACTGGTCTGTTAGTGCTAGCTGGGCACCGAAAACCTACTCAACTTTTAAGATTAGCACTCAACAAAAACAACATAGCAGTGATTACCTAAACTCAATATTGCAATTAGACACAAACTATCAGATATCTTGGCAACACACTTGGGGGAATGGCTTGCAATCCGAGCTTAGCCACAGCCAATTAAATTCTGAGCAGCTCGATGGGCAGCAGCGGATAGAAAAAAGACAACAAACATCGCTCAATTTAGCTTACAAAATAAACCGTGCACTGGCGTTCTCTATCGACTTGAGTACAGTTAAAAATACAGATAGTCGTTTACGTCGAAATTTTGATGAGAACAAACTTGCCGTTAACCTCCAGTTTAATTTTGGAGGTCGTAGTTGATTAGAATAACGCTGAGTTTGTTGCTAATCTTCTGCTGTTTTAATAGCTATGGCAGTTTATCTGATTACCGATTAGCAGCTGGAGATACAGTAACTATCCACGTTTATGGACAACCCGACTTAACGGTGACAACCAAGTTAGACAAAAGTGGAGTGGTAAAATATCCATTTGTCGGCGAGGTGATGTTGGTTGATAAAACCACAACTCAAGTCAGTGAATATATTACAAATGCGCTTAAGCAGGGCTATTTAGTTTCACCTGACGTACATGTCTTTGTTTCTGAATACCGCCCGTTTTACATTCATGGCCAGGTCAGAAAACCTGGCGGCTTTGCCTATCAACCAGGCTTAATTCTATCAAAAGCAATAGCTTTGGCGGGCGGTTTAACTGAGCGTGCGTCTAATCGATGGTTATTGAAGAGACAATCTATCAAAGGTAAAGAGATAATCGAAGCACAAGAAGATACCGAAATTATGCCCGGTGACATCATTACCGTAGAACAGAGCTTCTTCTAATGACTGAAACGACGCAACGAGACGATGAAATAGATTTAAATCAATTGTTTGCCCTGTTGTGGCGAGGCAAATGGTTTATTGTATTGAGTGTCGTTTTGTTTACCGCTTGTGGTTATATATATGTGCAAAATGCGGTTAAAATTTATAGCGCGACCACCAGCCTTCAGGTTGGCTTTGATCAAGGAAACGTCGTCTCCATTGATGAATTATATGTCATGGAAGCGCGCACAAAAGAGCACTACAACACGCAAATTGAGATGTTAAAGTCACGCAACATGTTACGTCGTGTGGTTGAGCGCCTGAATCTGGATAATTATAAACTCAACCACTATCCACGTCCTCCAATCTTAACACACCTACCTCAACTAGCGCCTTGGATATATCCACCGATAGCACAATCAACAAACGGTGATCTTGCTATCCAGTTACAATCTATGATTCAAATCAGCCAAGTTGCCAGTAGTCAGTTGATTAGCATCACCGTTAAAGCCAAAGATCCTGATTTGGCCGCACAAATCGCCAATACCTTAGCTGATGTTTATATGGATTTTCACAATGACTCCAGACAAGCAGTGAACGATAATGCGGCAGAATGGCTGGTCACCGAGTTAGAAAGACTGAAACGAAAGTTAAGCGATGCAGAAGCTGAGTTGCAACGCTTTATGGAAAATAACAACTTGGTTGATCTGGCCGGCGTTTTAAGTTTAAAAGCAAAAGATGTAGAAACCTATGCGGCTCAACAGCTCGCCGCGCAAAAACAAATTGATGAATTAAAAGTTCAGTATCTGGCCATTCAGAATGTCACCGACCCTATGTTACTGCTAAGTTCATCTGCGATTAAACCCAGTGCTTTGGTTGAATCAACGCAAGCGACTTTATCTCAACTTAAAAGGAAGTTGGCAGAAACTGCTTTGGTGTATGGCCCTAAACACCCTAAAAGAAAAGCCGTGATCGAAGAAATAGACACGACAGAGCGGATGTTGAAAGAACAGGTGCAATCATTGTTGCGCGGGGTCGAACAAAAATATTTAACCGCACACGAAAATTTGGAAAAGATAAAATCTAACTTTATCGTGGCGAAAACGGATTATCAGCAACTGAGAAAATCACAAAGCTCTTACCGTCAACTTTTACGAGAAGTTGAGGCAAGTCAGGAACTATATGATACGTTTTTAAAACGCTTGCAAGAAACGAAAGCCACTAAAAATATGCAAAAGGCATTTGCCCGCATATTGGATTACGCCATTGCTAACCACGCGCCAGTCAGTCCGAAAAAAGCCCTGATAGTTGTGTTAGCATTTTTGCTAGGTGGCATGTTGGCAGTGATGCTTATTTTTGTGGTTGAATTTAAACGCAAAGGTTTGCGTAATGCCGAAGAAGCGTCTCAATATACTGGACTACCTGTTTTAACCGAACTACCTAAAGTAAAATGCAGACGTGAATCAACTCATCAAATTGAGCATGACCAGTTATCGCAAAATTCATATTACGTTGAAGCCATGCGAACGCTACGTACTCGTTTGAAATTGCAGCATGCCGATAAAAAAATTATCGCAGTGACCTCAGCCATGCCGGGTGAAGGTAAATCATCTATCGCCCTGCATTTGGCGAAAGCTTTTTCTGAATTAGAAAAAGTGTTAGTGATAGACGCCGACCTGCATAAACCCTCAATGGCGAGTAAGTTAGGTTTATTAATCACCCGCCCGGGTTTAGTTGAATTAATGTCTGGCCAATTTAAGCTTGCTTCTTGTCTACATAGGCAAAAATCTTTAGGTTATGATGTGATCACCGCCGGCACTAAGTGTGAAAATCCAACCAAGTTATTACTCAGTGACGACTTCGCCAAGTTGTTAAGGGCTCTAGCTAAGCACTATGACAGAGTGATTGTAGAAACCGCTCCGGTAAACCTCGTTTCTGATGCGCAAGCTATCGTTAAAGCAGTAGACGGAATCGTTTATATTGCCCGAGCAGAGAAAACACCACGTGGTTTGGTCAAAAATGGAATTGATATCCTGGCGCAAATGCAAGCGACAAATTTAGGCATGGTATTGAATCAGGTAAATTATAAGTTATCTCGCTATCAATACCGTCAGTATATCAATGTGCCAAAACCCGTTGTACCTGTTTCAGACAAAGTCATCTCTTTAAAACCAAGATACAACAAAGAAGAATTAGAAGAGATTAAGCTCAAACAAAAAGAGTTACTGGCGCAGTACAATGAGTTACAAAAAAATAAAAAAGCACCTAAGATGCGACCTTTATTACGAAAGAAAGGATAAAGGTGCACATCAGATAATCAATTTGTTTAAATCGGCATTTGACTGATACTCAAAGTGAGGCAAAGTTACACCGCTAAATTTATGATTAGCGGGATTAAACCAACCCGCCTGCATACCCGATTTAATGGCACCTCCGACATCAGTCGTCACACTATCACCGATATGCAAAATATGATGCAACTCAACCTGACACAGCTGGGCTGCGTGGTTAAAAATATCAGCGTGAGGCTTCATCAAGCGCCCGTTTTCGGGTCTCACTACATGTTCAAAAATACCTTTCAGACCAATCAAATCAGGCTCAGCATTACCATTTGTAATAGCGATTAACCGATAATGTTGCTTTAAAACTTTAAGATATCCAAGCTGTTCATCAGTAACTTTAAAAGCATTGCGAGATTGATAAAAGGTTTGGTATGCAGCTTGTGACAGTATATCAGCCTGTTCTACTTCATACTTTTGGTATAAATGGCATAAAAACTGACGTCTCAATGCAGATACATCATGTGCCAGCGTACTGTTTTTGCTGGCATATTCTTGTTTTAATCTCATCCATTGTGCAAGAGTAAGCGGCTGATGCGTAAAAAGCTGTTGATTGACCAATGCCAGTAACGTACGTTCGGCTTGTAAAATAACCGGAACATTGTTGTACAGAGTATCGTCTAAATCAAAACTAATAACCTGTGGTTTTTGTAGTCGTTTATAAAACTTTATCAACAAAGGCTCCTCTATTTATTTTTTCTTCGCGCGTGGGTGCGCGCCATCATACACTTTAGTTAAATGAGCGAAGTCTAGGTGTGTATATATTTGTGTCGTCGATAAATTTTTATGCCCTAACAATTCTTGCACGCCTCTTAAATCCTGACTGGATTCGAGCATATGTGTTGCAAAAGAATGCCTGAGTTTGTGCGGGTTAAGATGCTGACTAATAGATTGCTCTACACCCGCTTTGCGCATTAACTCACGGATATAACGATCGCTAAGACGATTCCCCCGTGAAGATACAAATAATGCATCCTTTTCGTGTTTTATCATGCGTAATCGAATATTTAACCAGTTTTTTATTTTATCCAACGCAATTTGAGTCACGGGTAACTTGCGTTCCTTTTTACCTTTACCCAAAACAACTAGGGTTTTCTCTTGCCAATGAATATCATCCACATTCAATGATGATAATTCAGCTAACCTTAAGCCACTGCTATACATTAATTCCATCATGGCGTTATCCCGTACCTGTAAATCAGAGGCATCAGGTGGTAATTCCAGCAATCTATGTATCTGGTCAACATCGAGGTTTTTAGGTAGGCGGCGAGCCGCTTTAGGTGCACTGATGAGGTTGACAGGATTATTTTGTAGCCAACCTTGTTTAATAGAGAATTTACAAAATGCCCTAAGAGCTGACAAGCATTGTGCAATACTGGCCGGTGATAATTTTCTCGTTTGGCATTGCACTAACACAGTCCGCACAAAGTCTACGTCTAGCTCGCTAAACGATTGAATAGGTACGAGTTTTAATGAAGACTCTATCTGTCGTTGATAACTTTGCAGTGTCTTCTCAGACATCTGTTTTTCATTCATTAAATAGCGATAAAAGTGTTTCAGCGCTTCTTTTATCGACATACACGCACCTAGCTTTCAATTTGTTCAGAAGAAAAATCTAACAATAGGCGGTTTATCAGCTTCACCATAGGTGCCAGAAAAATCGTGTCCATATCGCCCTGAAAGTGCTGCTCATCTATGCTGCCAAAAGCCAATATTCCTAAATCTTTTTGCCCGCCTAAGCGAATTAACGCAACAGATTTAATCGCTTGCTCCTCTTTAAAAAACAAAGCCAGCTCCTGTTTTTTTAAACGACCAAAATAATAGTCATCACGCGCTAAACGCTGCAACAATACTTCTTGGTATAAATTGCGCGGCTCAACTAAATTGGCAGCATGTTCATCGCTTCCTGCGATAAACAACACCAACTTCATACCATCTAACTGGATTTGTTCTAACAAGATCGCTCGCAACAAATAGATCATTTGCTTGCTGTCTGGGCACTCTAATAAGGCCATATACAAATTGATAAAGGCACGGTAGATATTTTCATTACGCTTTGCGGTTGTAATTAGCCGTGCAATATCCAGCTCCTGACTTGCGACCTTGTCGCGTAATAATTGTTGCTGACGTTCAATCAATGAAACAACACCTTGAGTGTCATGACTAATGACCATCTGACGAAGCAACTCTGGATGACGCTGAAAAAAGTCAGGATGTTCTGCTAGATAAGCGACCACATCTTCTTCTGTGGTATCAATTAGTGGAATTTGTTCGTTATCACTCATATATTAATTTGTCCGTCAAACACGTGTTCAGCAGGCCCAGTCATTTTAACGGGTTGACCTTCGCCAAACCAGCTAATCGATAGTTTTCCTCCCGGCAAACTAACTTCCACAGTATTGTCCAGTTTACCTTGTAAAATACCAACCACCACAGCCGCACATGCCCCCGTACCACAGGCTAAGGTTTCACCCGAGCCTCGCTCATAAACTCTGAGTTTAATTGCCCCTCGGTTAATTATTTGCATAAAACCAATATTCGCTTTTTCCGGGAAGCGTTCGTGGCTTTCCAGCTCAGGGCCCAAAGTATCTACCGGTGCTGTGTCAACATTTTCAACGGTCAGAACACAATGCGGGTTACCCATAGAAACTGCACCCGCCAGTACATTCTGTTGGTTGCATTGCAAAATATAGGTTTTTTCTTGGCTATTGGCTTTAAACGGAACTTCGTTCGGCGCAAGTTTAGGCACCCCCATATTAACGGTTACTTGACCATCTTTTTCGATAAACAAAACGATATTGCCGCCTTTCGTACTGACCGCAATTTTATTTTTATTGATCAAACCTTTTAGGCGGACAAATCGCGCAAAACAACGCGCACCATTACCACACTGTTCAACTTCGCTGCCATCGGCATTAAAAATGCGATAATGAAAATCGATTTCGGGATCGTACGGGGCTTCAACCACAAGCAATTGATCAAAACCAACACCGAAGTTACGGTTGGCCAGTTTTGCGACTTGTTCGTTAGAGAGAAACACATTTTGGGTCACGTTATCGACAACCATAAAATCGTTGCCTAACCCGTGCATTTTAGAAAAATTTAGCTGCATTGAAACACTGCATTTTGTACTTAAACTATCAATCTGTACAAAATACAAAGTATTCCAGTATCAGTCGAGGTTTTTACTGAATAATATTGGATTTATTTTAATTCTGGAGAATTTAACGGGCTTTCAAGTTCAATATGCTATTTTCTTGATCTAAATTAAATTCAAACAGGCTGAGAAAGTTCATGCCTAACAAACCATCCGCCATAGCAAAATCTGCACGACTGATCACAGCAAGCGTAAAATCATTGAGTTGTACTGGTCCAAGTTGGAAACGATTTACTTTAATGATATCTGCCTTAACTATGCCACCCGCTGTATTCATCTGTTGCGAGCCGATAAAGGTGTACTGATAAGGTTGTAAATATCGTTCGACATAGCCTTGACTAACGGTCGTGTAGCTGGCTCCGGTGTCTAACATTAACTGAGCGGCTTGCTCGTTGATCAAAGCTTCCACTAAAAAATGCTTACCATGCGGCTGTAAATCTATACTGATTTGCTGTTGTGTCACTATTTGCAGTCTAAGTGCTTCTACCCGGTTTTGATAATCTGGATTGTCCGCTAAATAAACCAACAGATTTTCGGCTAGCTGTTTTTCCTGCAATGCAATATAAGCTTCGGCCAAGGCCAAAGTATATTCGGCGTTGTCATCTTGATACCAATGCATCAACTCTAACAAATCAACAGCTAGCGCCCAATTATTCTGCATTTTGAGCTGTTTAAACTTAGCCAACACAGCATCTTGCATGTATTGAGCCTCACGTTGCCAAACCTCAGTGTCCCAAAAATCTAACGCATTGCGGTAAACAATTTCAGCGGCTTCCTCAAAATTATCCTGACTAACAGCATAACGGTATTTTATTAACCATTGTTCGCCTTGCAACAGCGGTATATTTGCATATTCCTCAATGTAGGGCGCGAGATTATTATTACCCGCATCTATTAGATGCAGTACTTGATGATTCCAAGCATTTAACATATCAAGTGCCAAATTCGCATCTTGCTGGTGAAGTTGCGATAAAGTTTGAAGGGCTTCGCTGAATGCGCGTTGGGAGAATAAATCGCTTGCCTGCTGAGCTAATGGATTCGATGATTTTGAATCATCAATTCGCCCGATATAGCTGACGTTCATGTTAGATTGCTTCGTTAACGCAGTTTGCCACTGAAGATATAAATAAACGTTTAGCACAACTGAGAGTAATGTAAATAGTAGCCATATAAAGCGCACGATTATCAACCTCCCGTTTGTGTTCAATGTTTATTTGGCAGCTTATCGTTAAAAAAATATTCTCTCAAGCAGATTTACGCATTCCTTGACTTGATATAACCCGCCCGAACCCCTATTCTGCAAAACTAATTGGAAAAAAGTATTGGCGTATTTATGCTCAGCAACGAAGTTTGGTCGGTCATGCAAAATGAAGCAAAACAGATGGCCGAAGCAGAACCTCTTTTAGCAAGTTACATCGACAAATGTATATTGCAGCATCAAAGTATGGATGTCGCTGTTGCATTTGTACTGGCGCAAAAATTAGCAGACGATGTGATGCCACAAACAAAACTTTGGCAACTGTTTACCGAGTTTTATCAGCAACAGACAGACATTCTTGAAGTGGTGGCTTTTGATATTCGTGCAGTTTTTGAACGAGATCCAGCGATCCAATCTTATTTAACAGTTTTGTTGCACTTAAAAGGCTTTCAGGCAATTCAAGTACACCGCCTAGCACACCATTTATGGAACCTAAAACGTAAAGACTTAGCTTTATTTATCCAAAGCCGAAATAGCCAAGTGCTCGCGGTCGATATTCACCCAGCTTGCCGTATGGGAAAAGGGGTGATGTTTGATCATGCAACGGGGATTGTGGTAGGTGAAACAGCGGTCATTGAAGACAATGTTTCGATATTACAATCGGTCACGCTAGGTGGTACGGGTAATGAAAGTGGCGATCGACATCCGAAAATCCGGCATGGCGTAATGATAGGGGCTGGTGCAAAAGTTTTAGGTAATATTGAAGTGGGTTGCAACTCAAAAGTGGGCGCAGGTAGTGTTATTTTAAAAGATGTCCACCCACACACGACTGTTGTGGGTGTACCGGCTAAACAAGTCGGTATTCCTCGCTGTGCAGAACCTTGCCGTTCGATGCAGCAAAATATATTTGACGATTCGCAAGAGCCAGAGCCTTCGCAAGAGCGCTCCCTTGCCGCGGAATCTGAAACCTAAACTAGTCTCTGAAATTAGTAAACTGAAAAGGCTGGCCCAAGTCAGCCTCTCTAACTAACTGCATGACTTGTTGTAAATCATCTCGTTTTTTGCCCGTGACCCGCACCTGCTCTCCTTGAATCGAGGCCTGCACTTTTAACTTGCTCTCTTTTATCAACTTAACCAGTTTTTTAGCTGTCGTTGTGTCGATACCCTGAACAAAGGTAATCACGTTTTTTACCAGCTTGCCTGATTGCTCCATTTTCCCTGTTTTCACCGCTTTGGGATCTAAGTCTCGTTTAGATAACTTATTACGGAATATATCTAACATTTGATCGAGCTGAAATTCAGCTTCTGCATGAATTTTTACACTTTCATCGGCATAAACGAATTCAGCATCAACACCTCTGAAATCAAATCGAGTAGAGAGTTCCCGCTGCGCGTTTTCGCAAGCGTTGCGGGCCTCTTCAATATTTACTTCGGTCACGATATCAAATGATGGCATAATTTATTTTTTCACTCCTCTATTCAAATCTTTCATAAAATCAGTTCTGTATTAGATATACATCAAATCTATGTTTTTTCGACTTTAAACTAACATCGGGTGCTTGTTGGTTTAAAAAACCCGCATAATCAGGCCGTTTGACAACCACTCTTTGTTTAGCAATCGTCAATGCGGCCGGTAACAAGTTATCAGCATCTGAATCGGCCCCCACTAAACTTTGAAATGATTTCATTTCTTTTTTCACTGCTGCTGATTTTTTCTTGTGCGGAAACATAGGATCTAAATAAACCACATCGGGTTGGTGCTTTATATGCGCCGCCAACCAACCAACATCTGCTGAGTTACCATGCATAAAGTCAAGGTGCTGTTTAGCCCAATCGCCAATTTCTGCATCTCGCAAAGCACGCTGTATACCATCAAACAAAAGCGCAGCAACAACCGGGTGGCGCTCTAAGTAGCAAACTTGGCATCCCATAGAAGCTAATACGAAACCATCTCTACCTAAGCCAGCAGTCGCATCCAAAACGCTAGGTCGATAATTTGCTTTAATACCCACGGCCCTTGCGATCACTTCGCTTTTAATACTGACTTGCTGCCGACGATAAACGGCCGATGCGCCGGTAAAATCAACCCATATCGCCCCCTGCTTCGGTAAGCTGGTTTGTATTAAACGCAAACTCCCTTCTTGCCATATCAATTGAAATTCATGGTTCGAATGGTTATTTACAGACAAAGAGAAACGCTCTGCTAGCGCATTGATATAAAGGTTGTTTGTCTCGGTACTGATAATTGATGTATTAGGGTCAGGCATTTTGTATTCCGACATAATTATCACCGACGCTGTAGGCGATTGTTTGGCTAATTTGTTGCAAATCGTATCCTGATTCTTGTTGCCAGTGATTGAAGCATTGCTGAATTTTTAACAAACTGCGTTTACTCGACAACCCGCCTTCGATTAATTTATGCGCGCGAAAATAAGCCTCTACATCTTGCGTCAACAGAAAAGTATCGATGCCTAGCGCACGTAAACTATAAGGCCCCGTGTTGCCGCCTAAGCGACAACCATGCTTTTTTAAATATAACCACAATTCAATAATCGAAGTTTTAGGCCATTCAGCTAAAAATTTAGCAAATGAGTGCCCATGTGCTTGCTGCACATCATTAATCATCAACGCATTTTCATAGATTGACATCACCTTTTTAGCATTGCGTATAATAGCTGGGTCACTTGCTTTTCGCTCAAGCATGTCGGGCGGCATCAACAAAACTTTCTGAATATCGAAGTTGAAAAAGCTGTCTTCAAACGCAGGCCATTTTTGTTCAACAACTCGCCAAACAAACCCGGATTGAAATACTTTTTTACTGAAAGCGGATAATACTCTATCGTCGGTCAATTCAGCTATTTTATGAGACGCAGGTGCTGCAGGCAACAATTGCTCTAGCATCAATTTGCCACCTTTTCGCTCAAGCGCTCGTTGATAAATATCACTGAATTTTTCCACAAAGTCTCCTTTAAGAGGGATTATCTTTTACGGCTTAAATCATATAAAACAAAAAACATAAGATAACAGTTTTAAATAATGAATATTGACCGCGATGAATGGATGTTTGTTGTCTAATTAACACATTCTCGCTAAGCTAATAAATCAATTATTGCACGTCACAAATTATAACAAGGTTCTCAGTGTCTTATATTGTTTTTCGTAGACTAAAATTTATATTGCTGTGCTTACCCTTTTTCAGTCAAGCATCCGATATCAGTCAAGTTGAAAGCAGGTTTTTATACTGGACACTGCAGCATATAAATTGGGATGCCTCTGTCGGCAATGGCCCGTTAACTTTTTGTGCATTAACCACAAGTGACTATAGTAGTGTACATACCTTGGCAAACTATCAAAGTGTCCGCAGCGGTCAATATTTTTTGGAGTTTGAGTTTTTTAAGGAAATTGAGCCATTAGTCAATTACAAAGTAGAACATGGCTGCCACCTGTTTTATTTTGAAGCCATATTTGACAATATGAATATCCAAAACATTTTGCAGTCCGCGAAAAGACAAGGCTTTCTGACAATAGGGCAATCCGAAAAGTTTGTACAACAAAACGGCAATTTAGCGTTTATAAAAAAAGAGAACAAGTTGATCTTAATGACCAACGCGCCAGACGAAGAAGCTAAATTTAAATTTTCTGATATTTTGCTTACACATCCCGTATTAGGTAAATAATTTAATGGCTAAATATTTTAATCTTCCAGCATGGGTTGTGCTCCTTGTCGCAATTTCGATAGGTACTTTTGCAGCAATATCGGGAAAAAGCTTACTGGCAGATAAAGAAACGGAAATTTGGTTACATCAATACCTAAAAAACGATAGTGGCAAGTTTGTCGATGTGATGCTTAAAGCTTTTAGGCAGCCACTTACGCAAATCAATTTGATGGCAAAATTCATTAGCGTGCAGCCGACACTCACCCCAGAAGAATATAATGCACTTGTACTAGCTACAATGAAAGATACGGATTATCAATACCATCCTATATCTTTGGCTGCATTTCAAACGACTGAGCAAAGATTGCAGCATCTTTGGTCTTACGGAATTGCAAAAGATCTGACTCAAGATCAACTCCAAAGTACCCTGAATAGCTTACACAGAGCTGCGACTAAATACGTCAATCAATTTGTCTACTTAAGTGATAAAAGCCACGATCTACTATACGTTGCCAAGCTCGTCCAACAACAGAACAACGAATTTTTATTTGTCAGTCAGTTGGATAGCGCATTATTAGAAACGGCACTACATCTACAAGCATGGCCAAAAAACATCGATATTGAAGTACGTCTATCAACGAGCCAAGAAAATATTCATTTATTAAGTTGGCAGTTCGGTGAAATAGCCAATGCTCTATCTCCATCCGTTCAACTAAAAGGTTCTTTGCATCAGCTAGATTTTGTAATCGATACTGCAGCGAATGGTTTTTATCCAACACCGGTATCTCACCATGCTAGCAATAAATTATTTGGTCAAATAATCTTTTTTACCCTTATTCTCTGCTTGCTAATCGCGCTACTAATATTCAAAGAATATAAAACCACACAGCGAGATAAAACCCTTGTTGAAAAGTTAGAGCAGACACAAGATCAGCTTACTCAAGCTCAACAAAACATAAAACGTACCGCGCGCTTAGCCATTATTAATGATATGGCGCCCATTGCAGCTGCCGAAATAACACCTGCTATCACTCAGTCAATAAAAGCCATAGCTTCTTTAGAAGAGCGTACCGTTAATTTAAAAGCTAAACTGGAAGGCGGAAAAGTTACTAAATCATTGGTTTCTAATCACTTAGACAATGCATTACAACTCGTCCGAATTTCATCTTCGCAATTAATGTCAGCAGCCGAGTCAACATACAACCTAGAGCAATTTGCCAATGACCTAGCTGATGATCCAGTTCGAAAAATCAACTTACAAATTCATGTAAATGTCATTAAGAGTACTTTTCAAAAAACCTTTAAACATAAAAAGGTCAAGTTTATTGAAAATATCCCTGCCGACATCGAATTAAACACTCATTCTGGCTCATTGACCCATATGTTATGCATACTCTTTAACAATTGCATTGAGCATGGCTTTAATGGTAAAACGGATGGCATCATTATGATAGAGGCTTTTGTTGATAGAAAAACTCAGAATATCAACTTACGGTTAGAAGACAATGGCGTTGGCATTGCTGAAGATAAAATAGAACAGGTGTTAATCAGTGAAAGTAATGATGCGCACTCAGGTTTAGCTTTAGCCTCTTTACTTGTGCAAGAAAAACTGGCTGGTCAGATACAGATAAAAAGTAAAGTCGGTAAATTTACTAGAGTTACAGTTAGCCTAACATCTGATTTAAGCAAGCAAAAAAGAAGGTAACATAGCGATTACCTTGTCATATAAAAAGCTGTAAATAGAAGTCATATACGATCCAAACTAGTTAATATCTTTACGCCTAAGTGATTAATTTTACTCTATATAATTTTTATTCATTTGCTAATGAGAATTAATGTTATAAAAAACCTAGATCTTTAGCCAACAACAGCGTAAATTGTCTGCCACGTTTTGTTGTATGCTTTTTGACCTTTAAAGTTATTCACGAAACTATCCACATTAACGAAGACATAATACAAACAACAAATAGAATAATAAAATACAAATAAAACAATAAGTTAATTATAAAAAATCTTAATTTTATTCGCTGATAGTAAAGCATCAAATGATTTTTCAACAAAGTTATCCACAATTCACGCAATTTATTTTGTGGGATAGCCTGCGCGCGTTAATCCAGTATAATGCAACCATACACTGACCTCCTGATAAAAGAGATATCAAAGTTTACTATGACTCAAATCCCTGAAAACCCACTTATTCTTGTTGACGGTTCATCCTATTTATTTAGAGCCTTTCATGCGCCGCCGCATCTAACCAACTCTAAAGGTGAGCCTACAGGTGCGGTTTATGGGGTTGTTAATATGTTACGCAGCCTCATTAATCGTTTCAAGCCAACCCAGATGGCGGTTATTTTTGACGCTAAAGGCAAAACCTTCCGCAATGACATGTACCCTGAATACAAAGCAAATCGCCCACCTATGCCTGATGATTTGCGCATTCAAATAGAGCCACTGCATAAAATAATAAAAGCACTTGGCTTACCTTTAATTTCAATAGAGGGTGTTGAAGCGGATGATGTAATAGGTACTTTAGCCAAACAGGCAAGCGCACAAAATCGCCATGTTTTAATTAGCACCGGTGACAAAGATATGGCTCAGCTTGTTAATTCTCACGTTACGTTAATTAACACGATGACAGATACCATATTGGATGAAAAGGGTGTGCATAATAAATTTGGTATTGGACCAGAACTTATCATCGACTACCTCGCACTGATGGGAGACAAAGTAGACAATATCCCTGGCTTGCCGGGTGTTGGCGAAAAAACGGCTCTAGCAATGTTACAGGGCATCGGTAGCATGGCAAAGCTATATGAAGATCCCGAAAAAGTTGCGACTTTGTCTTTTCGCGGCGCTAAAAGCATGCCGAAAAAGCTCGTTGAAAATGAAAAAGAAGCGAAATTATCCTATGAGCTAGCGACTATTAAAACAGATGTAGAATTAGATATTGCCTTTGACAAACTAGATATTGCTTCACCTGATCAATCACAGTTAATCGAACTTTATAAAGAAATGGAATTTAAACGCTGGTTGTCTGATGTCATTGGGCAGTCACAAGAAAAGGTAGCGGAGAGCGAAGTTGAAAAAATAGCCGAAAAAGTCGATGCCAATTACAGTTGTATATTAGATAAAACCGAATTCAATTTATGGTTGGCCAAATTACAAAAAGCGGAATTGATCGCGTTTGATACAGAAACGACATCTTTAAATTACATGCAAGCTGAAATTGTTGGTGTTTCTTTTGCGATTAAGCCAGGAGAAGCAGCTTATGTACCTGTTGCACATGATTACACAGATGCACCCCAGCAGCTTGACAGAGGTTGGGTATTAGCGCAGTTAAAACCCCTTTTAGAAGATCCAAACAAATCTTTCGTTGGCCAAAACTTAAAGTATGACAAACATGTACTAGCCAATTACGACATTGACTTGCAAGGTATCGCCCATGATTCAATGATCGAATCGTATGTCTATAACAGTGTTGGTACTCGCCATGATATGGATAGTCTAGCGTTAAAATACTTGGGGCATAAAAATATCAGCTTTGAAGAGATTGCCGGAAAAGGCGCTAAACAGCTTACTTTCAACCAAATCCCATTAGAAACCGCTGCACCTTATGCGGCAGAAGACGCTGATATTACATTGCAATTACACCAAAAGTTATGGTCTGAGCTCTCAAGAGATGAAAAACTCAAAGAGGTTTACCAAACTATTGAATTGCCGCTCATTCCTGTCCTCAGCAAGATTGAACAAAATGGCGTTTTAATTGACAGCTATCAGTTGTCACAACAGAGTGAAGATATTTTAATACGCTTAGCAGAGTTAGAAGCGAAAGCTTATGATATTGCCGGAGAAAAATTCAATCTTGGCTCAACCAAACAACTGCAACAAATTTTGTTTGAAAAGTTGAATCACCCTATCATTAAAAAAACGCCAAAAGGCGCCCCTTCAACAGCAGAAGAAGTGTTACAAGAACTTGCGCTAGATTATCCCTTGCCAAAAGTGATTATAGAATATCGCGGATTAGCAAAATTAAAATCGACTTATACTGACAAACTACCGTTAATGGTTGCCAATAAAACCGGCCGTGTACATACCTCATATCATCAAGCTGTTACTGCAACAGGTCGTTTATCCTCTACTGATCCAAATCTGCAAAATATTCCGATTCGAAATGAAGAAGGCCGAAAAGTCAGAAAAGCTTTTGTCGCACGCGAAGGCTACAAAATTATGGCGGCCGATTACTCACAAATAGAACTCAGGATCATGGCGCACTTATCTAATGATGAAGGTCTACTCAAAGCATTTTCTGAAGGTAAGGATATCCACAAAGCGACAGCTGCCGAGGTATTTAATACTCCATTGGATGAGGTAAGCGCAGAGCAACGCAGAAGCGCAAAAGCCATAAACTTTGGTTTAATCTATGGAATGTCGGCTTTCGGACTCTCCCGACAACTTGGTATTCCACGTGGCGAAGCGCAGAATTATATGGACTTATATTTCGAAAGATATCCAGGAGTCTTGAAATACATGGAGACAACCCGTGCGTTTGCAGAAGAGCATGGCTATGTTGAAACAATCTTTGGCCGCAGATTACAGTTGCCTGATATTAAAGCTCGCAATGGCGCTGTTCGTAAAGCAGCAGAGCGAGCGGCTATCAACGCCCCCATGCAAGGCACGGCTGCCGATATCATTAAATATGCGATGATAAAAGTAGATCAATGGATCAAAGAGTTAAACAACCTAGATGTTGTAATGATAATGCAAGTTCATGATGAATTAGTTTTCGAAGTAAAAGATGAATTTGTAGAACAAGCTAAACTTAAAATTCAGGAAATTATGCAAGATGCTGCAAAATTAAATGTTCCTTTGCTTGTCGAAGCTGGAGTCGGTGACAACTGGGATCAAGCACATTAACCATGTGAGAGTATTGGGCGGATTGTAGGTCGGCGTGTAGGTTGGCCTTTAGGCCAACAAAGGCATATTGCGCAATGACTGAATTTAGAGCTGTCGCCCTAAAGGACGGACCTACACTGCAGTGAAACTTATAACTAAAATGTAGATCGCAGCTTTGGCTCGACGTGTAGGTTGGTCTTTAGGCCAACATGAAAGATACACAATAGTCGAACTAAACATCGTCGCCCTAAAGGGCAGACCTACACTCGTAGCTCGTAGCGCGTAGCGCGTCAAAATCTTTGATCTCTAAACGCAAAAAGCCCATCTCTTTTGAGATGGGCTTAATATACTTTTATCAGTTGATAATACTTTTTGATTAATTTTTATTACTTTGTTTTTGTCTTAATCTATTTTATCAACCAATCTAATTTGAAGCCTGGCAGTGTGCTACTCTCACATGGGAAACCCCACACTACCATCGCCGCTATTGTGTTTCACTTCTGAGTTCGAAATGGATCAGGTGGTTCCACAATGCTATCGCCGCCAGGCATAAACTGTCACCTGAATGGATTCAATTACATCGCAGTGCCACAGATGACAAAGCGCGATGCTTGATTTCCAGTCAAGTCTTAATCTGGACTGTTTGTAGTAAAAAATTCTCATGCGCTCAAGCTTAATCTTTATATCCAATCCAATAAACATTCGGCGTTGTATGGTTAAGCCGCACGGGCAATTAGTATTGGTTAGCTCAATGCCTCACAGCACTTACACATCCAACCTATCAACCTCGTAGTCTACAAGGGCCCTACAGGACCTTAAAGGTCTGTGACAACTCATCTCGGGGCTCGCTTCCCGCTTAGATGCTTTCAGCGGTTATCGATTCCGAACTTAGCTACCCGGCAATGCTATTGGCATAACAACCGGAACACCAGAGGTTCGTCCACTCCGGTCCTCTCGTACTAGGAGAAGCCCCCTCAATTATCAAACGCCCACGGCAGATAGGGACCGAACTGTCTCACGACGTTCTAAACCCAGCTCGCGTACCACTTTAAATGGCGAACAGCCATACCCTTGGGACCGACTTCAGCCCCAGGATGTGATGAGCCGACATCGAGGTGCCAAACACCGCCGTCGATATGAACTCTTGGGCGGTATCAGCCTGTTATCCCCGGAGTACCTTTTATCCGTTGAGCGATGGCCCTTCCATTCAGAACCACCGGATCACTATGACCTGCTTTCGCACCTGCTCGACGTGTCTGTCTCGCAGTTAAGCTGGCTTATGCCATTGCACTAACCGTACGATGTCCGACCGTACTTAGCCAACCTTCGTGCTCCTCCGTTACGCTTTGGGAGGAGACCGCCCCAGTCAAACTACCCACCAGGCAGTGTCCGCATCCCCGATTAGGGGACTACGTTAGAACATCAAACATACAAGGGTGGTATTTCAAGGATGGCTCCACAACATCTGGCGACGCTGCTTCATAGCCTCCCACCTATCCTACACATGTAGGTTCAATGTTCACTGCCAAGCTGTAGTAAAGGTTCACGGGGTCTTTCCGTCTAGCCGCGGGTATACGGCATCTTCACCGCAATTTCAATTTCACTGAGTCCCGGGTGGAGACAGCGTGGCCATGATTACACCATTCGTGCAGGTCGGAACTTACCCGACAAGGAATTTCGCTACCTTAGGACCGTTATAGTTACGGCCGCCGTTTACCGGGGCTTCGATCAAGAGCTTCGCTTACGCTAACCCCATCAATTAACCTTCCGGCACCGGGCAGGTGTCACACCGTATACGTCATCTCTCGATTTTGCACAGTGCTGTGTTTTTAATAAACAGTTCCAGCCACCTGGTTACTTCGACCACCTCTCGCTCCAGTCGTTAAGACTTTCACAATAACGTGGCGTACCTTCTCCCGAAGTTACGGTACTATTTTGCCTAGTTCCTTCACCCGGGTTCTCTCAAGCGCCTTAGTATTCTCTACCTGACCACCTGTGTCGGTTTGGGGTACGGTTCTTAATAACCTGAAGCTTAGAAGATTTTCCTGGAAGCCGGGCATCAACTACTTCAACACCTTAGTGTCTCGTCTCGTATCTCAGCCTTAGTGTTCCGGATTTGCCTAGAACACCAGCCTACTTACTTTCACTTGGATAACCATCACCAAGCCAGTTTAGCCTTCTCCGTCTCTCCATCGCAGTTATTAAAAGTACGGGAATATTAACCCGTTTCCCATCGATTACGGCTTTCGCCCTCACCTTAGGGGCCGACTTACCCTGCCCTGATTAGCATGGGACAGGAAACCTTGGTCTTTCGGCGAGGGGGTTTTTCACCCCCTTTATCGTTACTCATGTCAGCATTCGCACTTCTGATACCTCCAGCAAACTTCTCAGTTCACCTTCAACAGCTTACAGAACGCTCCCCTACCACTTGAACTTACGTTCAAATCCGCAGCTTCGGTTGCTTATTTAGCCCCGTTACATCTTCCGCGCAGGCCGACTCGACTAGTGAGCTATTACGCTTTCTTTAAAGGGTGGCTGCTTCTAAGCCAACCTCCTAGCTGTCTAAGCCTTCCCACATCGTTTCCCACTTAATAAGCATTTGGGACCTTAGCTGGCGGTCTGGGTTGTTGCCCTCTTCACGATGGACGTTAGCACCCACCGTGTGTCTCCCGGATAGCACTCTACGGTATTCGGAGTTTGCAAAGGGTTGGTAAGTCGGGATGACCCCCTAGCCTTAACAGTGCTCTACCCCCGTAGGTGTTCGTCCGAGGCGCTACCTAAATAGCTTTCGGGGAGAACCAGCTATCTCCCGGCTTGATTAGCCTTTCACTCCGACCCACAAGTCATCCGCTAATTTTTCAACATTAGTCGGTTCGGTCCTCCAGTTGATGTTACTCAACCTTCAACCTGCCCATGGGTAGATCGCCGGGTTTCGGGTCTATACCTAGCAACTCTACGCGCAGTTAACACTCGCTTTCGCTACGGCTACCCTATTCGGTTAACCTTGCTACTAAATATAAGTCGCTGACCCATTATACAAAAGGTACGCAGTCACAGAACAAGTCTGCTCCCACTGCTTGTACGTACACGGTTTCAGGTTCTATTTCACT
This sequence comes from Catenovulum sediminis, assembly GCF_007289895.1. GTDB lineage: Bacteria > Pseudomonadota > Gammaproteobacteria > Enterobacterales > Alteromonadaceae > Catenovulum > Catenovulum sediminis. Next base: position 1,427,579 of record NZ_CP041660.1, read on the forward strand.
CCCCTCACAGGGGTTCTTTTCGCCTTTCCCTCACGGTACTGGTTCACTATCGGTCAATTGGGAGTATTTAGCCTTGGAGGATGGTCCCCCCGTCTTCAGTCAAGATAACACGTGTCCCGACCTACTTAATACGTGATGAATGAATCTTCATATACAGGGCTATCACCTACTATGGCTGAGCTTTCCAGCTCATTCTACTAATTCATTTATCATCGGCTCTTCCCCTTTCGCTCGCCGCTACTTAGGGAATCTCGGTTGATTTCTTTTCCTCGGGGTACTTAGATGTTTCAGTTCTCCCGGTTCGCTTCTTACACCTATGTATTCAGTGCAAGATACCCTAAAAGGGTGGGTTGCCCCATTCGGAAATCTGTAACTCATGCGTCTTTTATCGACTCGTCACAGCTTATCGCAGATTAACACGTCCTTCATCGCCTCCAATTGCCAAGGCATCCACCGTGTACGCTTAGTCACTTAACCATACAACCCGAATGTTTATCGAATCGTATCATTAAACGCTTTTACGTTGATTGAATACTATGGTCTTACTTGATTAAACCGTTTTTTTAACGCATTTAACTTTTTACTACTGTCCAGATTTTTAAAGAGCGTAAAGCTTAAAAGCTTTAAGCAATATGTTTAGCCTGTAAACACATGACTTAGCGCTTTTGCACTTTTCTTTATTATCAGTAACCGTTATTTATCTGTGTGAACACTCTGCATATTTAAATAGCATCGTTAAGGAGGTGATCCAGCCCCAGGTTCCCCTAGGGCTACCTTGTTACGACTTCACCCCAGTCATGAACCACAAAGTGGTAAGCGCCCAATGTTAAGCTACCTACTTCTTTTGCAGCCCACTCCCATGGTGTGACGGGCGGTGTGTACAAGGCCCGGGAACGTATTCACCGCAGCATTCTGATCTGCGATTACTAGCGATTCCGACTTCATGGAGTCGAGTTGCAGACTCCAATCCGGACTACGAACAGCTTTAAGGGATTCGCGTACTCTCGCAAGTTAGCTGCCCTCTGTACTGTCCATTGTAGCACGTGTGTAGCCCATCCCGTAAGGGCCATGATGACTTGACGTCGTCCCCACCTTCCTCCGGTTTGTCACCGGCAGTCTCCTTAGAGTCCCCAACTTAAGGCTGGTAACTAAGGATAAGGGTTGCGCTCGTTGCGGGACTTAACCCAACATTTCACAACACGAGCTGACGACAGCCATGCAGCACCTGTCTCACAGTTCCCGAAGGCACTTAAGCATCTCTGCTTAATCCTGTGGATGTCAAGGGATGGTAAGGTTCTTCGCGTTGCATCGAATTAAACCACATGCTCCACCGCTTGTGCGGGCCCCCGTCAATTCATTTGAGTTTTAACCTTGCGGCCGTACTCCCCAGGCGGTCTACTTAGCGCGTTAGCTTCGTTACTCACGTCTTAAAGACACAAACAACAAGTAGACATCGTTTACGGCGTGGACTACCAGGGTATCTAATCCTGTTCGCTACCCACGCTTTCGCACCTCAGTGTCAGTAATGGGCCAGGGGGCCGCCTTCGCCACCGGTATTCCTCCAGATCTCTACGCATTTCACCGCTACACCTGGAATTCTACCCCCCTCTCCCTTACTCTAGACTGACAGTTTTGAATGCACAGCCGAGGTTGAGCCCCGGTTTTTCACATCCAACTTATCAATCCACCTACGTGCGCTTTACGCCCAGTAATTCCGATTAACGCTTGCACCCTCCGTATTACCGCGGCTGCTGGCACGGAGTTAGCCGGTGCTTCTTCTGTCAGTAACGTCACAGATAATGGGTATTAACCATCACCCTTTCCTCCTGACTGAAAGTGCTTTACAACCCGAAGGCCTTCTTCACACACGCGGCATGGCTGCATCAGGGTTTCCCCCATTGTGCAATATTCCCCACTGCTGCCTCCCGTAGGAGTCTGGGCCGTGTCTCAGTCCCAGTGTGGCTGACCATCCTCTCAGACCAGCTAGAGATCGTCGCCTTGGTGAGCCATTACCTCACCAACAAGCTAATCTCACTTGGGTTCATCTCGTCGCAGGAGCCGAAGCCCCCTTTAACCCGTAGGTATTATGCGGTATTAGCCATCGTTTCCAATGGTTATCCCCCACAACAAGGCAGATCCCCAAGCATTACTCACCCGTCCGCCGCTCGACGCCTGAGAGCAAGCTCTCATCGTTTCCGCTCGACTTGCATGTGTTAGGCCTGCCGCCAGCGTTCAATCTGAGCCATGATCAAACTCTTCATAGAAAGTTTTAATCTTTGTCTCAATCTTACTGATTTAACATTCTGAATTAACAGTAGTCACTTCACTAGATTGAATATTTTGTATCTATTCAAACTATGCGAGTGCCCACACAGATAAATAATAAGGTTACTAATTTTTAAAGAACGTTTTCTGAAGTTCGAACCGTTAGTCCGTTTCAGTGAGGCGCGTATCTTACGCTTCTCATTTTCGTTGTCAAGCCTTTATTTATCTCACTTTCGTTTGATGTTTTGCTTTTCAACTTTGGCGCTTTGAGTTGGCTTTTAAGCTGTTTGCTTGTTGCCGTGTCGCTGCGTTGTGGGGGCGCATTATAGGGACTAATTAAAACCCGTCAATGCTTTTTATCGATTTATTTCAGTTTTTTGTTCGTTCGATTAAATATCCTACAAAGTGCTTTTTATATGTACTAAAGTGAATACAAATAAGGTCAAATTCATATTTATTTTGTATATTTACCTTTTTCCACGTTCCAATAGTTAAAAAAAGGATTGTTCATGTCCAATCTCCGCCCTTTTAATAAAGTTCACCCCGCCATCGCTGATAATGCATATATAGATGATAGTTGTGTATTGGTCGGGGATATCGTCATTGATCAAGACTCCAGTGTTTGGCCCCTAGTCGCTGCAAGAGGAGATGTTAACTATATAAAAATAGGAAAAAGAACAAATATTCAAGATGGTAGCATCTTGCATGTGACTCGACGCACTAGCAATAATCCGGAAGGTTTCCCGCTTATCATAGGTGATGACGTTACGGTCGGTCACAAAGCGATGCTGCATGGCTGTTACATTGGAGATAGAGTTTTAATTGGGATGGGCGCTATTGTATTAGATGGTGCAATTATCAATGATGATGTCATGCTTGCTGCTGGCAGCCTTGTCGCGCCAGGTAAAAAACTCGAGTCTGGTTATTTATATGTGGGCAGCCCAGCTAAACAAGCTAGAGCATTAAACGAAGGTGAAATCGCATTCCTTAAACAATCTGCGCAAAACTACGTAGAATTAAAAGACCAATATTTAACGATGCAACTACCGACCGAACTTTGACAGCAACCATCTAAATTTTTGCGCTTTGGTCAATCGGCCTCCTATATATAGAGGCCGCTAACTGATGTTAATTTCTGAGTAATTTGATAACAGGTTCAATTTCTGGCTTTACACCTCGCCAAACCAAAAAGCTTTCAGCTGCTTGACCAACCAGCATTCCCAGTCCATCAAGCGTTAACGCCACACCGTTGTCATTTGCCCAAATATTAAAACGCGTAGCCGAATCACTATATACCATGTCATACGCCACCGTATTGGATGAAAATATCTTTGCACTGACAGGCGGCAAACCACCCGTTAGACTGGTTGACGTTGAATTTATCACAATATCAAATGCAGATTGTATATCGCTAAATTCTTCCGCCTCTATACGACCAAAGCTTGCAAATCGCTGTGCTAACGCTTGTGCTTTGGATAAGGTACGGTTGCAGATAACCAGCTTTTCCGGCTTTTCGTCTAGTAATGGTTTAAGCACCCCTCGCGCAGCACCACCCGCGCCAATCAACAATATTCGTGCGTCACGCAGATTGACATTATTGAGATGAAAATCAGCCACTAAACCAGCGCCATCTGTATTATCAGCCAATAATTTGCCATCCTTATCGACTGTTAAAGTGTTAACCGCTTCTGCCAATTGTGCGCGTTCTGATAATTTATCAGCCAGCTGAAAAGCTTGTTGCTTGAATGGCATGGTTACATTACAACCTTTGCCACCTGAAGCTAAAAATTCATTCAGCCTCTCCTTAAATTTATCTTCTTCGGCGAATATAGCCTCATAACTCAGCTCTTGCTGAGTCTGTCCTGCAAATGCCCGATGGATTAAAGGCGATTTACTTTGCACGATAGGGTTACCAAATACGGCGTATTTATCCATAATCACTGCTAATTTTTATCTAGATTTAATTTCCGCTAGTATACTAAGCAAAACTCATGCGGCAAAATAACTATGTAACTTTTTCACAAGCCTTTGTTAAGTGGCATAAAAAGTCGCAGACCATTTAATTCAATTAGAACAGCTATGCTTAAAAAATTATTTAAAATCGAAGAACCCAACAAACCATTGACGCCTTATGAACAAATTGGTGGAGAACAAGGCACCTATACTTTGGCCAATAGGTTTTATGACTTTATGCAAAATGATCCACATGCTAAACCACTGTTAGATATACACCCCCAGCCAATGGATAGTATACGCCAGCGTTTCTTTGAATTTTTATCTGGTTGGCTAGGCGGACCACCGTTGTTCGAAGAGAAATATGGCCACCCAAGACTTAGAGCGCGCCATTTACCATTCAAAATTACGCGCTTACAACGCGATTTATGGATGCTCTGCATGAACCAAGCATTAGAAGAAGTTGTTGATAACAAATTGCTGCGCCGCCAATTGCAAGCCAGTTTTTATCAATTGGCGACACATATGATTAACTCAGATTAAGCCAATTTTGCGGTTTTAAATATCGTTCGTAAAGCTTTGCTTCATCAGAATCAGGTGCTGGTTGATAATTATATTGCCAGCGCGCGAGCGGGGGCATCGACATTAAAATAGATTCAGTCCGCCCACCGGTTTGCAAACCAAATAAAGTGCCCCTGTCATAAACCAGATTAAATTCAACATAACGACCTCGTCTGTACAACTGAAATACTCTTTGTGCTTCAGTGTACTCGGCATTTTTACGCTTATTAATAATGGGAACATAAGCATCTATAAAACCTAAACCAACCGCTTTAATATAGGCAAAACAGGTTTCAAAATCCCATTCGTTTAAATCGTCAAAGAATAGTCCACCAACACCACGCGTTTCATTTCTGTGTTTTAAATAGAAATATTCATCACACCAGTTTTTATGGTTAAGATAAACATCATCACCAAATGGCTTACACAGGTCGTAAGCTGTTTGATGCCAGTGGATAATGTCTTCTTCATATGGATAAAAAGGGGTTAAATCAAACCCTCCACCGAACCACCAAACAGGCGTTTCACCTTCTTTTTCGGCAATAAAAAAACGCACGTTGGCATGAGAGGTTGGAATATTTGGATTTTTAGGATGAATCACCAAAGATACACCACAAGCTTGCCAACTTCGGCCTTTTAATTCAGGTCTATGGGCGGTGGCTGACACAGGCATTGAATCACCCGATACATAAGAAAAGTTAACACCGCCTTGTTCAATAACCTGGCCATCCGTTAAAACCCGTGTACGGCCGCCGCCGCCTTCAGCTCGCTGCCAACTGTCTTCAACAAATTGACCAGCGCCATCGGCATCTTCCAGCGCATCACATATTTGGTCTTGCAGTTGTTTTAAAAACTCGATTACAGGCTGAATGTCAACTTGGCTCACGCGCGAAATACCTCACCAGTTAATGGGTTTAAAATTTTACTCGGTTTGGGATTGCGTCCAATCCCTTCTTCAACAATATGATCCACTCTGTGCGCAAAAATCTTTTTAACTTGACTAGCACTGGTTGCCGATGGCTGACCGGATAAATTAGCACTGGTTGAAACCAATGCATGGCCGAGTTGGCGACACAAATCTCTCGCAGCTTGATGAGCAGTCACCCGGACCGCTATTGTGTCAAAATCACCCGTTAAAAACTTAGGCGTTGATTTATTAGCGGGTAATAACAAGGTTACTGCACCCGGCCAATGCGAAAACACGCTAAATCGCTTATCTTGCGGGATTTTATTGTCATCGACATACGGTAACAGCTGAGAATAATCACTGGCAATTAAAATCACCCCTTTATTAACCGGACGTTGTTTTAGATCAAGAACTTTCATGACAGCTGCCTCATCGAGGGGGTGACAACCCAAACCAAAACAAGACTCAGTTGGATAGGCAATCACTTCACCCGGCAGTAACTTTTGAATAATGTGTGTATTGATGTTTGTATCAGACATAAACCAAAAAAGTATCAGTTAAACCTAAATGTCGCTTAGTATAACGCAATCTAACGCGATACCTATTTTCGATTTATGTATTTATTCACTTGAATGTTTATGTTGGCACTTTTTCTGTGGGCAAATCAAAAATTGAGAGCCGCGTAGCTTTTTTCGAATGAGAACTTCCCAGCCGCATTTTTCGCATGTCTTAGCTACCGGTGCTGAATTTAGCAAGTAATTACAACTTGGATACGTTGAACAGGCGAAAAAAAATTTGCCGAAGCGATTTTGTTTTTTGATTAACTCTCCAGCGTGACACTTGGGGCACTGGATATTAGTTGAACTTTCTTCTTTCTGTTCTTTTTGCTCTGTAAAATGGCATGTCGGATAATTAGAACACCCTATAAAAATACCATAACGACCATGCTTGACCGCAAGTAGTGATTGGCACTCGGGACATTCGGAGCCCTCAATCACTTTATCCAGATCAAAATCGTGCTCTGGATGTAGAGGTTGGATAAATAAGCACTGCGGATAACCACTACAACCCAAGAATGGACCTGCCTTGCCCTGACGAAAAATTAACGGTTTATCACATTTAGGACAAGACTGTGTGGCATGAGAATTATGACTAAACAAAGGTTTAGAATCAGACATCATGCCTCAGCCAAAAGATTGAGCGGTAACGAAAATTTAGTGTAACAAGCCATCTGGCTCCTCAAACACTAATTCTTCCATTTGAGAATATGCAGACTCGTGTCCTGGTACGTTAAACAATACCATCAAGACAACCCATTTTAGATCATCTAGCATAAACTCAGGCGTATCCAACGCCATCACCCGGTCAATCACCATTTCTCGGGTTTCTGGATCTAACACATTTATTTGCTCAAGGAACATGACAAAGCCACGACATTCTGGGTCAAGTCTCATCACTTCTTCTTCAGTATAAATACGAACCGAAGAGAGTGAAGAAGCTTTGCTCAAATAAGGGATTGAATCAGAGTTTTGCAAATCAGCTAGTTTTTCTAACCAGTCGAGCGCTTTATATATCTCATCAACTTCAAAACCTGCTTTAAGTAACTCATCTGTAAGCTGGTCATGGTCAACCATCACTTCAGCTTCACTGTGTATATAGTTCTCAAACAAGTACATGAGGATATCAAACATAATTTATTCCCTCCTCAATCGAATGTAACCACCCGATGTAGCAGCAATCAGACCTTGTAATTCAAGATCCAGGAGTTGAGACAACACCACTTCAATTGACTGTTGAGTCCTTGCCACCAGCTCATCAATTGAGGTGACCTCATAATCTAAGTTAACCAACAATTCGTTACTTGTGAAGTTTTCTTTATCACTTTTTTCAACTTTTTGTGCAAAAAGTGGTAATTCAACCTGAATAATCTGCTGATTAACCTCTTCTAATATATCGGATGTAGTTTCTACGAGTTTAGCACCTTGTTGGATTAAATGATGCGCTCCTCGAGATCTAGGGTCATGAATACTCCCCGGAACAGCATACACCTCACGATCTTGTTCTAGCGCATATTTGGCCGTTATCAGTGAACCGCTTTTTATCGCAGCTTCAACCACAAGCACCCCCAAACTTAAACCACTAATAATCCGGTTACGCCTAGGAAAATGCTGGGGCCGCGCCTGAGTGCCGGGCGGAAATTCAGATAAGATCAAGCCATTTTCCAACACCTCTTGATACAAACTTTTATGCCTGCTCGGATAAATAACATCTGGGCCTGTACCAAAAACAGCAATCGTTTTTCCACTACCCGCAATAGCACCTTTATGGGCATTGCCATCTATACCACTGGCAAACCCACTGGTCACAACTAGGCCTCGCAATGACAAATCTTTGGCAAATGAAAGTGCATTATTACAACCATAATGTGATGCATTTCGACTCCCCACCAAGGCGATCTGAGGCTCATTTAGCAACGAAGTGTCACCAATAGCGTACAAAATCAAAGGTGGTGAACTAATTTCTTTTAATTTAGCCGGGTAGCGCACGTCATCAAACGGCACAATATGATGTTTATCAGCTGCGCTTAACCAATTGAGCTGATGCTCAATCTCTTGAGAGTTTGGCTGCTGGATTTGGGCAATTTGTTCGTTTTTAAAGCCCATTGCCAACAAACGTTCGCTTGGACTATTTAGAATTGATTCAAGTGAATGCTTAGCAAGCAACGCTAACCAATGCTTTGTTTGGACACCCCTTACTTGTTTTAAGCGCAACCAATTTGACAAGCTTTCCATAGCAAATTTCCTTATATTCTGTTTAAAATTATTCAGGCAGCATAACTTTATCACCCAACTTTAGCGCTCTTTGGGTATCAGTAATCAGAGCATAACTTAAATCATTATAAGTTTTAAAAACAACCATACTACCGATAGCCTCATACGGCATCTGATAATCACTAAATGGGTTTAGCGTGGCAAAAAGTTTACTAAACCTGCCGGCATCTTCGACATATTGCGGTGCCTCATCATCCATCAATATATCAGGCCCTTGACGAAAAATACCTAATACATGGCCCGCTTTTAAACCTTGCTTTGAACCAGCATCAATCACAACTACTTCAAGCTTACTAAACTGGGAATGACCACTGGATGAAGTCAAAATACGAGCCGAGATATCTTGCTCTGGTAAAGACAAGGTAAAAGTGGCGGGTAAAGATTGGTCTGTCAGCAAAGAAATCAAACGATCACCCGCTCTAACCTCACTACGATTGCTTAACACTTTTAATTTAGCTGGGTAGTCCAGTTCTGGATTTTCAACATCAACCACTCTTGCCGTACCGGTAAGCGTCATTTCTTGAGCATATTCTGTACTGAAAAAACCACCTGTTTTATATGCTCGTGTTTTACGATAAACGCCATACAAATGGCCATCTTCTAATTCACCCGATGCATAAATCACATCGCCTTCAATTTTGTTCTTTGTATTCGTATCTCCACCAATAACAAGAGGAGAATTCATATATTCGTTTTCAAATAATGTTCGTTCATAATTTAAGTAAGGTGTTATTACATTCAGCGGAAGCGTCGCAATAGCCTCGTAACGTTTGTGTTTAATCCGTTTATTAGGCGAAAGCTTTATTACGGTTTTATGCTCACTCGCTTCGCTCTTAACCACTAATCTGGGTTCGCCTTTTTCGTTATAAATTAGCGCCAATAAATCACCAGGGTAAATTAAATGCGGATTTTCAATTTGAGGATTCATTCCCCATAATTGAGGCCATTTCCATGGTGTGTTTAAATACAAAGCAGAGATGTCCCATAAAGTATCACCTTTTTTTACAATGTATTCTTGTGGGGCATCTGCGCGTATTTTTAATACATCAGCAAAGCTTAAACATGCGGGAAAAACCGCCAATAAAATAAAATAGCGCAGGTATTTGTACATACAGCGTCCTTGTTTGACTAATAATTATGAATGTTCTGTATAAAATGGTTAAAATGTCTAGAATTAAAGCATAACGCAAATTTAACCTCTAGTAGTGAAAAAATACACAAGATTATGGCAGTTTATCAAGTATTAAAATATCCAGACGAGCGATTACGTAAAGTCGCACAAGTCGTAGAAAACGTTACTGATGATGTAAAAACCATCTGTGACAATATGATAGAAACTATGTATCAAGCTCAAGGAGTCGGTTTAGCTTCCACTCAAGTTGATGTTATTGAAAGAATTTTTGTGGCTGACTGTAGCGAAGAACAAAACGAGCCTTTAGTTTTTATTAACCCTGAAATCATAGAAGCAAGTGGACACAGAGTACACGAAGAAGGATGTTTATCTTTTCCGGGTGTCTATGCCAAAGTTGAACGGGCCGATGAAGTGACGGTAAAAGCGCTGAACCGAGATGGCGAAGCGTTTACTCTCACAGCTGACGGTCTGCTGGCTATTTGTATCCAGCATGAGTTGGATCATTTAAATGGCAAACTATTTGTCGATTACCTATCGCCGTTAAAAAGACAAATGATCCGTAAAAAACTGGAAAAAGAGGCTCGTTTAGCCGCTCGATAAATTAAAGGTACAACTTTGTCACTAAAAATTATATTTGCCGGTACGCCGGATTTTGCAGCTCGCCATTTGGCAGCTCTGATAGCCTCCGAACATCAAGTTGTGGCAGCATACACCCAACCTGATCGTCCGGCTGGGCGCGGTAAAAAACTGCAAGCTTCTGCAGTTAAACAGCTTGCGTTGCAACATCAAATTCCGATTTACCAACCAAATAGCTTAAAAAGTGAAGAGGCACAAGCGCAGCTCAGTGCGCTGGATGCCGACATAATGGTTGTTGTGGCCTACGGTTTGTTGTTGCCTAAATCTGTACTGGATACACCCAAACGTGGTTGTATTAACGTCCACGGTTCGTTGTTACCTCGATGGCGAGGTGCAGCCCCCATCCAACGTGCTATTTGGGCCGGTGATACACAAACAGGTGTTACTATAATGCAAATGGATGAAGGTTTAGATACAGGCGATATGCTGTTAAAGCGCAGCTTACCCATTGAAGCACAAGACACATCCGCTAGCCTTTACGAAAAACTCGCTGAATTAGGTCCACTGGCTTTATTGGAATGTTTGAATAAATTAGAAAACCATCAAATTGCGGGCGAAAAACAAGATGATACACAAGCTAACTATGCGAAAAAACTGAGTAAAGCTGAAGCCCAAATAGACTGGCAACTAGATGCCATGCAGTTGGAAAGAAATATCCGTGCATTTTTTCCATGGCCCGGCGCTTTCTTTGAACATCATTCACAAAACATTAAGGTGATCGACGCCACAGCAGTTGCTCAAAAAACAATATCAGCACCGATAGGCAGCATCCTAGTCGCCGACAAGAACGGTATTCAAGTGCAAACCGGTAAGGGTATTTTAGCGTTGAAAACACTGCAACTAGCGGGGAAAAAAGCACTACCCGTTGCCGATATACTCAATGGCAAAGCCGATTGGTTTAGCGTAGGAACAATACTGAAATGATCAATACCCGCGCAATATGCGCAAAAATATTGTTTGCCGTACTGGACGAAAAACAGTCGCTATCCAACTGTTTTGTTCCATTTACAGAGAACCTAAATGCGGCGCAAAAAGGTCAGTGTCAGGATTTTTGTTACGGTGTTTTAAGACAATACGCCAAATATAATTATTGCATAAACCAATTAACCCACAGCAAACTTAAGCCAGATCTAAACCAAGTGCGTTACCTGATAGCGATAGGTATGTACCAACTCGATCAAAATCGCGTAGCAGATCATGCCGCGATCGCTGAAACCGTTGAAGGCTGTCGTCAGTTGAAACTAGATAAACTGACGGGCTTAGTCAATGCAGTCCTAAGAGAGTATCAACGCGAATATGACACCTTGCTGGAAAAACTTAACTTGTTACCTGCTGATGTGCAAACCTCTCACCCTGCGTGGCTCAGTAAATTATTAAAACAAGCCTACCCTAAAGGCTGGAAAAAAATAATCAAAGCAAATGTCCAGCAAGCGCCTATGTGGCTTAGAGTTAATGTAAAAAAACAAGATAGTGAAACCTTTCAGCAAACATTGCGAGACGCAGATATAAGTTTTCATCCAGATAAAAACCAAGCTGCAACATTGTTGTTAGAGCAAGCCTGTGCTGTAGAGAAAATTCCGGGTTTCTTTGAAGGAAGCTGCTCTGTGCAAGATAAAGCGGCGCAGCAAGCCGCATTGTTATTAGCACCTAAAGCTGGTGAAAAAATACTCGATGCATGTGCAGCACCCGGAGGCAAAAGCGCACATATCCTAGAGCTGGCAAATGACATCAAACTGGATGCTTTAGATATAGACGAAAAAAGACTGACCCGCGTTGCAGATACCTTAAATCGATTGCAAATGAAAGCATGCTTGATAGCCGGTGACGCAAGCAAACCGGAAAACTGGTGGGACGGTCAACAATACGACAGAATTTTGCTAGATGCGCCTTGCTCGGCAACGGGTGTGATTAGGCGTCACCCTGACATCTTGTATTTGCGTCGGGAAGACGATATCGCCCAACTTGCCGAACTGCAAAAAAGCATCTTGCAATGTATGTGGTCACTGTTAAAACCGGGTGGTACTTTATTGTATGCAACCTGCTCTGTATTGCCGCAAGAAAACAAGCAGCAAATTACTACATTTTTGGGCAACCACCCAGATGCAGAGTTAATGCCGATATTTACCACAGAAAGCAGAGATGATCCCGGCTGGCAGATATTACCCGGCAGTCAAAATATGGATGGGTTTTATTATGCACGATTGCGTAAAAAACATTGATACGACAAAATACATATAAGTCATTATGAAAATAATTATATTAGGTGCCGGACAAGTTGGTGCAACGCTCGCTGAAAACTTAGTTGGCGAGCACAAAAGTAAAAACGAAATCACCTTAGTCGATAGCAATGCAGCGCGCTTGCGTGAATTACAAGATAAACTCGATATTCAGGTAATCAATGGTCACGCCAGTCATCCTGATGTGTTAAAAAAAGCAGGTGCAGAAGATGCAGATTTGCTTGTTGCCGTTACCAATAGTGACGAAACCAATATGGTCGCCTGCCAAGTCGCCTACACCTTATTTCACACCCCGAATAAAATAGCGCGTATCCGCTCGCATCAGTACACTAAATACAAACCCCAGTTGTTCCACAACCATGATATGCCGGTTGATAACATCATTTCGCCAGAGCAGTTGGTCACTAAGTATATAAAACGCTTAATAGATTACCCGGGGGCTTTGCAGGTAATGGGTTTTGCTGGCGGTAAAGCGAGTCTGGTCGCGGTTAAAGCCTATTATGGCGGTATGCTAGTGGGACATGCGTTATCAGCACTGCGTGAACATATGCCAAACGTCGATACACGGGTTGCTGCCATATATCGGCAAGGAAAACCTATCAGGCCGCTTGGTACAACCGTCATTGAAGCGGATGATGAAGTCTTTTTTATCGCAGCAACAAAACATATTCGGGCCGTGATGAGCGAATTGCAGAAATTAGAAGCCTCATACAAACGCATCATGATTGCAGGTGGCGGAAACATTGGTGAAGGTTTAGCGCGGCAATTAGAAAATACCCACAGGGTAAAATTAATTGAGCGAAATCCAGAGCGAGCTGCTTATTTATCTGAGCACTTGGAAAATACCATCGTATTTTGTGGTGACGCTGCCGATCCTGAGCTACTCAATGAAGAACATATCGAACAAGTGGATGTTTTTATTGCCGTAACCAACGACGATGAAGCTAACATTATGGCTGCGATGCTAGCAAAACGTTTGGGTGCACAAAAGACCATGGTACTGATTCAGCACACAGCTTATGTAGATTTAGTACAAGGAGGTGAAATAGATATCGCAATTTCACCACAGCAAGCAACCATTTCGGCACTGCTCACCTATGTTCGTAAAGGTGATATTGTTAATGTTTATTCTCTGCGACGGGGCGCAGCAGAGGCAATTGAAGCAATCGCTCACGGTGATAAAGAAACCTCAAAGGTTGTTGGCAGAGCGATAAAAGACATCAAACTACCACCGGGTACAACCATTGGGGCGGTCGTGCGTAAAGACGAAGTTATTATTGCACATAACCGCACCGTCATAGAGTCCAATGATCACGTCGTACTATTTTTGGTAGAAAAAAAATACGTCAGTGATGTGGAAAAACTCTTCCAACCTTCAGCTATCTTTTTCTAAAACCAATGTGGAAATAGACGTTAAGAGCGCCAAAAGGTTGGTGTGAATAGCACCAACAAAGTAAAAATTTCTAGACGACCAAACAACATAGCGACAACCAGAATATGTTTGGCGGTATCCGGAATATTACCGAAATAAGCCGCAACCTCGCCTAACCCAGGGCCAAGGTTATTTAAACAGGCCGCAGTTGCTGAAAACGCAGTTAAATCATCGAGTCCAGTAGCGATAAGCGAAATCATAATCACCACAAAAATCAGTGCGTAAGCTGAAAAGAAACCCCAAACCGCATCTACCACCCTATCTGGCAAGGCACGACGTCCAAGTTTGATTGAAAATACCGCTTTAGGATGCACCAAACGGTTTAACTCGCGCACCCCCTGCAAATACAAAAGCACAACCCGCACCACCTTTAATCCCCCGCCAGTTGATCCGGCGCAACCACCAATAAAGCTGGCGAAGAGCAATAGAATGGGCAAATACAAAGGCCATTCTGAAAAAGCGTCGGTTGCAAAGCCGGCGGTTGTGCTGATTGAAACAGCCTGAAAAGCAGCCTGATTAAAGTTTTCTTCAGGCGTAGCATAAACATCAGCATCCCACAAAACGAAAAAACAGCATAAGGTTAAAATCAGCTGAATAGCTAAAAATACCTTAAACTCAGGATCTCGCAGATAATTAATAATTGAACGGCTTTTGACCACACCGTAATGAAGTGCAAAGTTAACGCCCGAGATCAATAAGAAACAAACACAAATCCAATTAATCAGCGGACTGTTGAAATAGCCCATACTCGCGTCATGCGTCGAAAAACCACCAATAGCAATGGTTGAAAATGAATGACATATCGCGTCAAAAAATGTCATGCCTGCAGCCCAATAAGCAAGCGCACAAGTAACCGTCAGGGCAAGATAGATAAACCAAAGGTGCTTGGCAGTATCTGCGATCCGCGGGGTCATTTTAGAGTCTTTGACCGGGCCAGGTGTTTCAGCACGATATAACTGTAAGCCACCAACCCCTAACATAGGCAAAATGGCAACTGCTAATACAATGATCCCCATCCCCCCTAACCACTGCAACTGCTGGCGATAAAACAAAACAGCCTTCGGATAAAAATCTAACCCGGTTAAAACAGTTGCACCAGTTGTGGTTAAACCCGAAAAGCTTTCAAATATCGCATCAGACATACTAATTGAAGGCGAATCCATAAAAGCAAAAGGCAACGATCCAGCCATGCCTAGCACTATCCAGAAAAGTACAACAATCAAAAATCCTTCGCGCGCCTTTAACTCACTGATTTCTTTTCGGTTGGGGTACCATAAAACAGCTCCCCAAAAAAGACTCACAACAAAAGCTAAAACAAACGCTAAACCACCACCATCTTTATAAATTAGAGATACGAGCGCTGGTGGTAGCATAGTGAAACTAAAGATACCCACTAGGATGCCTAATATTCTTATTATCGCGCGGTATTTCATATTATTTTTATCGCGTTCCCAATGATTGAAGCTCTAATTGAAAATCTTTGAGCTGTTTCTTGAAATTGTCGCTGTTCAGATCGTCCAACGCAAGTAACATGTTAATATTGTCGGTATAGTCCACTTTTTCTATTATAACTTGATGCTGTTTAATCCAATACTGAATTTGATCAAACTGGTGATACTCGCATTCCAATCGAAAGAAAGTTCGTGGCACCACCATTTCTGTTTCTAAGGTTTGTAAAGCGAGTTTTACACCGCCAGCGTACGCTTTAACCAACCCGCCCGTTCCCAACTTAACACCACCAAAATAGCGAATAGAAAGTGCCAGAACATTTCCCAGTCCAGATCCTAACAATACAGCCAACATGGGTTTCCCAGCGGTGCCACTTGGCTCTCCGTCATCAGAAAAGCCATATTGATTGGAATCATCTGGATGACCTGCTATAAACGCACTGCAATGATGCCGGGCATCAGGATAAGCATCTTTCTGTTTTTGAATTAATTGTTTCGCCTGTTGCGCACTATCAACCCTAAATATTTGCGTGATAAAACGGCTATTTTTAATAACCTCTTCAACCTGATAAAAACCACTGGGTGCGTGATAACTGTTTCTCTTCAAAATTATCCACTCAAATTGTCACGACAAATTCATTAAAATGCTATTGTAACCTATTCTCAAATAATCGAAACTGAGTCAGTTATTAAACCAAACACTAAGCGATTATGCCGATATCAGAAAATAGTGATACATTAAAACCCAATGGAGCTGGCTTGAGTCGAGTTCTAAAAGCAGCTAGTTGTTCATTTAAAGGCTTAAAAGCCGCATTTAAACATGAAGCAGCATTCAGACAAGAACTATTACTTGTTCTGTTGTTAATACCAGTCGCCTTTTTTACCAGTGATTCATTAACTCGTTTTGTTGCGTTAGTCTCTGTATTAATATTAGTGTTGATCGTTGAATTGTTAAACTCGGCAATAGAAGCAACCGTCGATCGTATTGGCCTAGAACATCATAAGCTTGCCGGCCGAGCTAAAGATATGGCGTCAGCAGCGGTTGCCTTAAGCTTACTCACGATGTTAATTGTCTGGGGTGGACATATCTATCTCATAATTTTTGAATAATGCGTTAAACTAAAGGCATCACTGTCTAATATCGGTCACTATGGGTCATCACCACAACCACACACATGATCTACAAAACCAAAGCGAGCGTAATATTGCGATCGCTTTTTTTCTAAATTTTGCCTTTACCATTATTGAAATTGTTGGTGGTTTACTGACAAATAGTACAGCGATTCTGGCAGACGCAGTTCACGATTTAGGTGATACTCTTGCCATTGCTTTAAGCTGGGTATTACAGCGAGTCTCAAAAAAACAGGCATCGACACGCTTCTCATACGGTTACCGACGATTGTCCTTGTTAGCCGCCTTTATCAACGCCAGCATTTTATTAATAGGCTCGGTCTGGATATTAAGCGAAGCTATTCCCAGACTATTTGAGCCGCAAATGCCCGTAGCTGAAGGTATGATAGGTTTAGCGATTTTGGGCATATTCGTTAATGGCTTTGCAGCTTGGCGTTTGCAACACGGACAAAGCATGAACGAGAAAGTGCTTAACTGGCACTTATTAGAAGACGTTTTAGGCTGGGTTGCCGTACTCATTGTCAGTTTGGTATTGCTGATTTATCCTTTAGCTATCCTCGATCCATTGTTATCGATAGGATTTACTTTATTTATTTTACTGAACGTTTTTAAAAATTTAAAACAAACTGTGTATTTGTTTTTACAATCCGTACCCAGTGAAACCTTATACTCTGAAATAGAAGCAAGCCTCAAAAACCTGCCGCATGTTGCCGACTTACACCACTTACATTTATGGTCTCTAGATGGGGAAAAACATGTTCTAACAGCGCATCTGGAATTAAACGCAGCCATTCAAGCTCAGCAACAAACCGAGCTTAAGACGCAACTCAATAAAACAATGGCACCTTTTAATTTAGCGCACACCACAATAGAGTTTGAATTTCCAAAAGAGGAGTGCCGCGACGCACATCAGCATTAGTCAGGATTTTTTTTAGCGTGCTGTAAAACTTTTTCAACTAAGATCGAGCGTTCAAAGGGCTTGCCCAAATGATCGTTCATTCCAGCGGCGAGACAGCGCTCTACCTCAGATTGCATAACATGTGCTGTCATTGCAATAATAGGTAACTCAGAATGATTCTGACGAATAATTTCAGTTGCTGAAATACCATCTAGTTCAGGCATTTGAATATCCATTAGCACCACATCATATGGCTGCTTATTGACCATTTTCACGGCATTGAGGCCATTCTCCGCACAGCTAACCGACGCGCCTAAGAGCTCAAGCACAGAAACCGCAACTTCTCTGTTAATTTCATTGTCTTCTGCGAGAAGTATTCTAATATCAAGTAAAGGTGTGTCTTCTAGAACAAGAGTATTTTTGGGGTCTTTATTCTGGTGATTGAGCACCGCATATAAATCTTCGGCGACATAGGGCTTGAGCAGAATTTTATCGACACCTGCATTGGTTAACGCACGAATCAAAGGCGTGTTACCTGAACCGACAATTGCAATATATCGCGATTTTAGGGGACCCGCTGCTGCAAGCATTGGACTCAAAACCTCAAAACCTAAATCACAATCAAACAAACAATAATCAGCGTGCTTGAGTAACTCATTCGCTTGCCCAAGGTTTGCTATAGGCTGATGTTTTACTTTAAGGTGCAACAACTTAGCGTACGCTGACAATATTTTAACTTCATCGGAGTCTTGTACCCACGCAATGCAACTTTGATTATGCAAATGATAATTTAGCGGCGCTTTGACAACCGGAAAATTTAAATTGAAATAAAAAGAACTGCCTTTACCCACTTCACTTTCCAGCTGAATCTCAGCGCCCATTAGTTTAGCCAAATCCTGACTAATGGCCAATCCTAATCCTGTACCCCCATATTTTCGAGTACTGGATTCATCAGCTTGACTAAATGGTTGAAACAAAGACTGCTGATGCCGCGAGTCAATTCCAATACCCGTATCAGAAACGTTGAATGAAACTTGAATTTGCTCGGGATCTAACGGTTCAGCGCAAATAGATAACTTAACCTTGCCGTCCTCGGTAAACTTTATTGCATTGGATAAAAGGTTTAATAAAACCTGATGTAATCTCAGTTTATCTCCACGAACTTGCGGCAAGTTATTTTCACCGACATCAAATAAAAGCAGTACCCTTTTTTGATAAGCTAAATGCGAAACCGCAGCAGAGAGCCCACTCATCAATTCAAAAAAACTGAAATCAACAGGTTGCAACTCTAATTTTCCAGCTTCTACTTTAGAATAATCCAGCACATCGTTAATGATGTGGAGTAAATTGCCGGCTGATAATCTTAGTTTGCTTAAGTATTGGTGTTGCTGTGCAGACAACTCTGTATCCATGACAAGCTCTGCTAACCCAATGATGCCATTCATCGGGGTACGGATCTCATGCGACATATTTGCCAAAAAGCGAGATTTACTCTGACTCGCTAACTCTGCCTTGTGTTTTGCATCTCTTAAATGCTCTTCATTTTCCAGCTGTTTAGTCACATCATGAATCACAACAAATAAAATATCTTTGTCTTGCAGCTCGATTTGTGTCGGGAAAAGCTCAACCACACGATTCTCGCCATTTGCCAGCATATGCTTGGCGGTGACTTTTTGACTCTGTAGCATATTGTCATGTGATGCACCGTTTACCGGTGATAGTTGCTGAACATCAAAATGCGTATCCACACTTAAACACTGAATAGACTGTTGCACAAAATCTTGATCAGAATATCCATAAAAAGCTTTAGCACCTGAATTCGCAGCAATAATATCTCCATTCACCTTATCTATTAACAACATGACAACTTGATTCTGCTCAAATAGTGTTCTGAATCTGCGCTCTGATCTGGCAATCTGCCGTTGAAATTGAGACTTTCTGTGCTGCGCAATTCTATATAACGTTAGCAAAGTAAAGCAGAGCACAAAAACGGTTGCCGTCGTCCAAAGATGATAAGGTTCATATTTAGCCGGGAGCCAACCTTTTATCGGTTTAGCAGCTAACAACCAACTTCCGTAAGGCAGTCTTACATTAAGTGTAACCGCATCCTCTGTTTGGGAAAATAATTCAGCTTGACCATAAAAAACATCGCCCGCCTCTCCGGTTGAGTTTTTACCCCGTAAGGCAATATCAAATAACGCATTATTTGATATGCCGGCGTTTCCTAATAACAGATCAACATCAATGACAACAGAAACCAACCCCCACAAATCGCCACTATCGGCCCTAAAAACAGGTTCTCTTGCTATTAAGCCAACTCCACCTTGTACTAAGTTTAATGGGCCTGCGATAACAATATTTTTTGTATTAACCGCTAACAAAGCGGCATCTTTCTGAGCCTTGTTTTTACGGAAATCTAAACCAAGTGCAGCTTCATTGCCTTTAAATGGATAAATTAGATTTATCACTAAATCTTTTGCCGCACCTAAATTCTTGATTTGGTTACTACCAGACAAGAGCTGCTCAACATACAGTGCAAATTCGGCTTGTGTTAAATCAGGATTAACCGCGATATAAGAGCGCACTGCAGACGTAACGGATAAATCTCGTGCCAGCGCTTGTTCTAACTGAGCTCGATACACAGATACAGATTCAGTGAGCTCTTTTTTTTGCGCAGCTAAACGTTGTTGATAGGCCTTGTCAGCAATCAACTCTGACACAAAAATAATACCGATAGAACAGATTATCAATAACAAGGCAAAAGGCCATGAAAGAACAGAAATGTTCTTGTTAGATTTCATGTAGACAAACTATCCTGTGCTAATTTAACAACGCCTCCTAAGTTTAGCACCATTCTATAAAAACATAATTTATCTAAATAATGCGAAAACTAAGCTGAATACATGGTTTCGCCTTGCGGTGAAATGTGTAAAATAGCGCAAACAAAATGCGTAGTGGGTTAAAATACGCTAAATATCTTCAATTTAACGATAAATGAGACGCAAGCCATGAAAAAAAGTGCAATTGCCTTAGCAATGTTAATTGGCCTTAGTGCAAACAGTCAGGCCACAACTATTGATGGTGACCCCGAAGCAGGTAAAGCCAAATCAGCGACCTGTGCAGCATGTCACGGTGCAGATGGAAATAGTGTTATTACAGCCAACCCAAAAATAGCAGGCCAAAATGCAGAATACTTATTCAAGCAACTGCAAGATTTTAAAGCCGGAGCAATGAGCGGCGGTTCAGAAGGTCGCGCAAACGCTATTATGGGTGGCATGGTTGCAGCGTTATCAGAGCAAGACATGAAAGATTTAGCCGTTTTTTACGCTCAACAAGAAACAAAACCGGGCGCCACGCCGGAAGAAGTCATTGCACAAGGTGAAAAATTATACCGCGCAGGCGACGCATCACGCGGTGTAACTGCTTGTACAGCCTGCCACGGTCCGCAAGGTGAAGGCGTCCCGTTAGCGGGTTTCCCAAAATTATCAGGCCAACATCCAGATTATATCGCAGCGCAATTGAAAGCATTTCGTAACGGTTCCAGAAACAACGACTTAAATAATATGATGGGTGCCATTGCTGAAAAATTATCAGACAAAGACATCGACATTTTATCACAGTATGTCAGTGGCCTTCACTGATATGACTTTGAAAAGCAAGCTAATATCGCTTGCTTTTCACCTTTACCGCGCAACGTTGTTGATAGCCACTACTTCCTTTAACAACCCAATACGAATAGTCGTAAATCCCATTTAACGATCTTAAATAACTCCACTTAAATAACTTCATATGACTGCAACAATTGATTGCTAGTATAAGCTTGTAAGAAATATCTCACAGCACTGTAGTATATAAACTCTAGCTGAGACTTAGCATAAAACATAAAACGCTGTTTTTATTATGTTTTTAAACAAAAAATAAAAATAAAGAAGTAAAATAAGGTTAATGACTTGTAAAGAAACACAAGTTAAGTAAAGTATTGCCGTCTACATGAAGTAGAGTCAACAGCTTAAAAGTGGATAATATGGGTACGGAAACTTCCAAGGAAAGGCTTAATAACATTATAGGAAAACTTTGGTTGAATACGGATGGTTGGATAAAGGTCACGGGTGACACGTAAACCGCACTACTTAAGGAAAGCCATAAAGTGAATGGATCACAAAGAACAATAATCTAACGGATATAAAAATAACGAATGGATAAATGTGACCGGGAGGTCAGTCATTCAAAAGGATTCTGAACTTAGAATTAAACAATACTTTCGCGAGAAAGTTTTTGATTATATAAGCGGCTTATGCCGCTTTTGTTTTTTATGGCACCAGATTCTCTTTTTAGATTTCGATCTAGCATGTTAAAATTCACGCCATTGCAAGCAACGCAGAAAAACCTTCATCATGACACGCATCAAAAAATCAAGAAAGATTGGCCCATTAGCCAAAAGTAAATCAGAAACCAGTAGAAGCATTAAACCCCAAGCGAGCGCAAAACATAAACGAAAAGGTCAAAAGCCAGGCAGTCGCCATTCTGTCTCTGAGTACAACACAGCAGAACAAAGCACGACACAAAAAGATCCACGTCTCGGCAGTAAAAAGCCAATTGACTTATCTGCCACAGACAAACCTAAAACAGAAATCAAAGATGTTAGCCCTCAGATTAAGATAACGAAAAACAAGCCGCAAGAAGATCAAAGCGACAACTGGTGGACTGAATTAGAAGAAATTGAACAAAATGATGAACTACAAGCGCTTTTAAATCGTTTAGATCAAGGTGAAGACCTAACGGCACATGAGCTCGCATTTTTTAATAAAAAAATGGCGCGTCATGCATGGTTAGCTGAAAAATTAGGTATAGAAGAGATAGATGAAGACGAAGCTCTATTAGATGCCTTCGAAAATAGTGATTTAAAAAGAGATTTATAACCAAATATGTCAACCACCATCATTACCTTACTTATCTTAGCAGCTGCAATATTGGGCGGACTTGCTTTTTACGCTGGGAAGTTACTACTACAACTAAAAGTACAGCAAACTGAAATCAAAAATAAATTAAACCAACGTAACAGTCGATTGGAAGAAAGTATCAGAACAATCAGTCAAGCGATGCAAGAAGAACAATGTGAAGTCGGTGAAGGTGCACTGCGTATCTCAGTTCTGTTAGATCATGTTTCTGACGCAACGCAAGCTCAATACCCTAAAAAATATCCATCGATTCACGCTTTGAATGACAAGATAAAACATTTAGCGATTCTTGAAGAGCGTAAAAAACTGCCGAAAAAAGAGCGCATGCGACAAGATTTTGAGCGCATGAAAGCCGAAGCAGAGTACAAAGATTTAGTCTTAGCTGAAGCCAAAAAACTGTCCAATTTTGTAGCACCAAGGGCGTAAAATCTTGGTGCAAAGTGTTAACATTTAGTTAAAAAGGGACTACACTCAATTGAGTGAACAAGGAATAAAACTATGACTACACTTGCACATCAAATTATAGAGCTAGGCGTTAGATTGCGCATGGAAGGCAAGCTAGTAGAGCGCGCATCCTTCAGTGATCTAGCACCGCCAGACAAACTATCAGAATGTATCAGAATTTGGCAGGATTTTGTTAGCCAACCACCTGAAAACCAGCAAACGCAACTAAACTGCCGATTAACCGATAGTTTAAACTCTGCCTTTAGCGATATCATCCAACAGGTAGAGCAGCATACGCTACTCTCACAAAAACAAGCAGAACAAAGACTTGAAGCATTAAACCTAGCTTTAAATGAATATAAAAGCGAATCATTTGCTCAACAGAGCGATTTAACACAACAAATTCACGAGCTAAAACAACAACTAAAACACCTCAAAACGCAACAGAATGAAAAACAACAAGATTATGATCTGCTTTACTCACAGGCAGAACAAAGCCGCCACTTATTAGATCAAAAAGAAGAAGAAAATCGGACTTTATGGCGACGTTTAAAAGATCAAACCACTGAAGTAGATGAGCTTAAATCACAACTCAGTGAAATATTAGCCGAGCAAGCACAAAACAAAGAAGGGTTAACCCGCCAACACTTACAACATGAAAACGAGTTGGTCGAACAACTTAACAGAAAAAGTGAACTGCTAAATGAGCAATATCAGCAAGTTAGAACGGCGCAGTCACAGATTAGACTGTTAAATGAAACCATTACGACTTTGCAATCTTCGGCGGTTGAACAAACAACTAAAAATAACAAAGAATTAGAAAAGCTTAGAGCTTTAAATGAAGAGTTACAAGCAACACAACAGGCACTAGAAAAAGATCTCGAACAGTCTCAACAAAAACATATTGTGCAACAAGAACACTATGATAATGAACTTAATCAATATAAAACCAAAGTGATACAACTCACTGGCAAACTAGAGCGTGAACAACACAGCGCGCAACAAGAACAACACAGACTAGAAAATCACAACAAACAACTCGTTGCCAAAGTCACACAACTGAATGATAAGCTAGCTGACATCCAACAAGAGCTAAACTATAAATCTAGCCTACTATTAGAAAGTGAAGCTCAAATTCAGCAACTACATAGCGAATACAGACGTCAACTAGAACAAACTCAGCAGCAAAATGAGCGTAAACTAGAACAACTTAGCTACCAACTACAAGAACAAGAAAAACAACTGCTCCGTTCTCAGAAAAAAGTAGATGAGCTTAATTTCGAGCTCGAAAAACAAGCAGAGCACTATCAAGAATACCAAAATACCCAGCAAACTGAATATGCGGCAATTAAAGAATCGTTAAAACATCTAGAAGCGCAAAATAAAGAATATAAACAACAAAAACAAAAGCTAGATTTAGATCTACAAAATAAACAAGCTGAAATAGCCGCCGCCAATAGTAAAATATTGCAACAACAAAACAAATATAAAAAAGACGACGATAAAGCCCGAGAAATAATTAAGGCACTGCGTGAAGAATTGCATCAATACAAAGAAATGTATTTACAACTGCAACATGACAGCCAAGAACAACTCACCGAATACAAACTGAAATTTGAATATGCCGAGAAAAAACTTAAGCAAATAACCGAGGCTGAAGATGCCACCTAAAGAGCATAAATTGGTATATCAGGCACAAAATAATTTGCAGGCACATTGCATTAAAGGCATGCTAGCGCAAATCGGAATTGAAGCCGTACTAAACAACGAAGTTTTATCAGGCGCTTTGGGCGAGTTACCTGTCGATATCAATACAGAAATTTATGTGTACCATACGCAATTTTATCGAGCATCCAAAGCCATTCAAGGATTTGAACTCAATTCAGAGCCTGACTGGCAGTGTAAAAACTGTCATGAAATAAACGCTGCTAGTTTTGAAATATGCTGGCACTGCAGTACAGAACATAACCCAACAGATAATTAGAGATAATGAAAAAACCTTCTACTTTTGCGCGCATCAGAGCCTTAACGAGCCTTCAACAAATTGTATTTAACCAAATGCTCATCGAAAGAATGCTACCGAACTACCAGTTATTTAGTGAAATTAGTGAACAAGGCGATTACAAAGTTTTACATCATGCCAATGAATTGATTTGGCAGCGGGTCTACAACAGTAAATTTAAAATTGATATCAACTTACAACAAGAAAAAGTGGAACAACAAATTCCGCAACAAGCAGAATCAGACAGTATTGGCCTCTATGCCGCGATAGATGCGGGCATGGCGCTGGTTGCAAACTTATCATTATTGGCAAAAGATAATGAATTTAAAAATAAAGAAGTCACTTTACCCTCTTTATTATCACAAGCGACAATTGAACGTTTATTGATCACCACGGCAGAAGTTGAACATAGCCAAGAAGCTTTGCATCATCCGCATATGATGTGGGAAATCGAAACGCAAAACGAGTTTTTAGACGAAGTTGAAAAAATTAACAAGTTTGATAAAGCAAAATGTCAGCAGCTTAGAAAACTTGCTAAACAGGAAGGTGTGACAAATCTAGGGATTGAAATTGAACCTTCTAACATAACCGCTGAATAACTGTATGCATAAAAGCACGAATACTTGCTTTTTGTAGATAGCTCTAATTTCTGCGACACCACCCCAAGAGCGTATAGACAGACATGGCTCTGAAATCTTGCGCTCTTAAAAATTGTAAACTGCTATTATCCATTCGATATTTCTTAAGAAAATCGACAACATGCTCGTTATTGTCTAATTTAACAGTACTGATATAACGATACTGAGCAAATGCTCTAGCACGCATGATAATGGCAGTGCAGGCTGCATCTGAGGTGTTTTTGGGATCCATCTCCGCTTCAGAAAAAACATCAAGTATGAGTGCTGCGGGTAAATGGGAAAAATTAAACGCATCAATCGTTTTGGGCAAAGCGATGTTGGCTAATTGCATTAAATTAATAAATACATCCGTGCTTGGCAAATACTCATCTATCGTTTGGCTGCGAAAGTCACTTTGTCGCTGATTAGCGATTTGCATACTGGCAGTTAAAGCTTCTTTCCCTAAAACGGCGAGCATATTCATAAACATTAATTCTGAAAATGTACTGACACTGGCTAACCATGCCACCTTATAAGCATCTGCTCTTTTGCTTTTGCGTGCGAGCAAATAAGCACACATATTGACCGTTTGCTGATAGCGCATAAACCGTTGCCACTGTGACTGCATATACCCTTTATGGCTTTGTGCAAGGTACTGAGTCAACAGCTCAGGCAATAATAAACAAGTGCCTTCGACATTAAGCAGGTTGATTGCTTTTTTTAAATCGTTTGCTTCCGGGGTTTTAAACGTTGCTCTGAATTCAGCTTCATTGACAAATTTGATAATCGCACTAGAGAGCCAGCGACAAGGCTCAATAACAGATGTTAAACCAGTGACAGACATACGGTCGTCTCCAACAACGGAAAATATCCGCTTTAAATGCCCCATGTCTTGGCTACTGCAAAAATATTTGAGAGGTTGAGTCAGTGCATTTTCTAACTGCTTCTCTAACAGCAGATCAACACTTTTGAAGACAGCTTGTTTTTTGTCTCGAATAGAGTCTTTGGCGAATTGTCGTTTTATCAATGCATCTTTTTCAACTTCCAATAGAACTCGATTAAGCTCTTCTTCAAATCGCCTTTGCTCTTCATGCAATCGTTCTTGTGCATTGCCTTCTGCTAATACCTGATAAAATATCTTTTCTGCAGACATACAAAAAGGCGCTATCTGGTCTCTTTGCTTATAGCTTAACCGCACATGTAATTTACGTTTCAGTTCAAGCTCACCTAGTGGTGTTGATAAATCTCCTTCAAATGGAAGGTCCTGCAAAAACGACATAGTTACTACTCAATATCAATAATCCGTCACATTTCCTTAATCTAACCGAAAAAACAGAATAAAAAAAGAACAAAAAATTAATTTAAAATTAACAATTTTATTATTTTTTTAGCTTCTGAGCATATTTCAATTAATTTATCGTCAGGAAAAACAGGATGATATAAGATTCTTTCACGACAATACTTATTCTCAAAGTGAACCAATGCGTCGGTACTTCTGGTAATAAATTTAAGGTGATATTGCTCTTCACTGGGCCAGTCTTTCATCTTGTGAGAAAAACGATTGACTAAATCTCGAGCAGCAGGTTTTTTCGATTGACTGGTCGTTTCAGTGGCGATCCCCATAATTTCATTTATGATTCTTTGTTTATATGAATGAAACTCAGGCTGTTGCCAAATGTAAAAAACAGTCGCCAACACTACAGTCCAGAAAAGTAGTTTCTTCAACATAATTGATCCAACTCATATTAATATAAAATTACTTACAATTAGCTTAGCCTGATGGCTTTACTTAAGGCTATACTATAAGTCCTTGAATACAAAATTAGTTCAGCGGATAAATCAATTTTATATGACTGATGAAATTAAAATAAAATCAGACACCTCTCCAGTTAAGATCCAACCGGCAAAATCTTCCCGCAACCAAACATCTCCGTCAGGCAAAAGAATATATATGCGAGCTGTACAAGGTGTTTACCAAACAGTGCGAAGGCGTATGGGGATATTTTTTATGGCCGCGTTTATGTTGCTACCTTGGATACAATATCAAGGTAAGCAAGCTATATTGCTAGACGTCACCAATCAAGAATTCAACATATTTGCCGTCACCTTATGGCCGCAAGATTTAATGTTCTTAGTTTGGATATTAATTATAGCGGCATTTGCACTCTTTTTTGTTACTGCGTTTTTAGGTCGAGTTTGGTGCGGCTATATGTGTCCACAAACGGTCTGGACGTTTATTTTCATCTGGTTTGAAGAAAAAATAGAAGGTACGCGCCACCAGCGCATGAAATTAGATGAACAAGCGATGAGTGCACAAAAGTTTTCCAAAAAAGCACTGAAACATTTTTGCTGGATCCTATTCAGCTTGCATACCAGCTTAACGTTTATCGGTTATTTTACCGATATTAGTCAGCTTTATATCGATTTTTTCACTTTTTCTGCCAGTTTTGCGGTTACCTTGTGGGTGCTTTTTTTCACATTCTGTACCTATGGTAACGCGGGCTGGATGCGCGAAATAATGTGTACTCACATTTGTCCATATGCCAGATTTCAGTCTGCCATGTTTGATAAAGACACTTTCACCGTATCTTACAATGCTGAACGAGGCGAAAAACGCGGCCCCCGCTCTCGTAAAGCCGATCCTGCCAAATTAGGATTGGGTGACTGTATTGATTGCAACTTATGTGTACAAGTGTGCCCTACCGGTATTGATATTCGTAACGGCCTGCAATACGAATGTATTAACTGCGGAGCATGTATTGATGCTTGTGACGGTGTTATGGATAAAATGGGCTACCAAAAAGGCCTGATCAGCTATACCACAGAGCGGCAATTAAACGGCGGTAAAACACAGGTTTTAAGATTTAAGCTGATTGCATACGCTATTGTATTAGCCGTCATGACGACACTTTTTGCTAACGCTTTATATAGCAGAAAACCTTTTGATTTGGACATTATTAGAGACCGCAATCAATTGTTTCGCGAGAACTTTAACGGCCATATTGAAAACACATATACTTTAAAAATAATGAACAAATCGCAAAGCGCAGCGGTTTATGATCTCACTACAACTGAATTAGCAGACAAAACACAATGGATTGGTGCACAACAAATAGAAGTTGCTGCCGGTGATGTTGCAAACCTGCCGGTTAGCTTGGTCGTTGACCCAGCATTATTAAGTGAGCCGGTAACTGACTTTTATTTCAAGATTACAATGAAACCGGTCGGTGAAAAACCGATAACCTTGTATGAAGAAAGTCGATTTTTCAATCGCTTGTAAGTCACGCCATACCCAATGATATCGGATTGAACATTGATATCATTGGGTTAATTGAGCATTAAACTGCTTAAGGCTTAACCTTGCTTTTTATTGCTTTCGTTTTTTACACGGCGACTGCGCCAAAAACTAATCCCCTTCACCACGACAGCAGCAAAAAGCAACCAAAATACAGCATGGTAAACAGCATGCGCCGTCCCTTCCATAGCGTGATCAGGGTGCGCCAAAAGCTGAGTACTAAAGAGCGCCATTAAAACAACTAATACTGAACGAAACATAATATTTCCCCTAAAAATTGATTTGTTACCCTATTCTGCACGCAATTAGGGTAACTTAAAACGATATTATACGACAGATAAACGCCTTGACGATGTAACGATTAAGCTGACTTAGCAATATTTAACATGCCTTCTGTTTCAATAAAGCGAATGATCTCATCCAAGCCTTTTTGCGCTTTTAAATTACTAAAGATAAAAGGTTTTTCACCACGCATTTTTTTCGCATCGCGATCCATGACTTCTAACGATGCACCTACGTATTCAGCAATATCTATTTTATTAATTATCAATAAATCAGATTTAGTAATACCCGGCCCACCTTTACGTGGAATTTTATCGCCTGCTGATACATCGATTACATAGATGGTCAAATCAGATAACTCAGGGCTAAAGGTTGCGCTAAGGTTATCCCCACCGCTTTCAACCAAAACAAAATCTAACTCACCATGGCGCTTTTGCAATTCATCAATTGCCGCTAAATTCATTGATGCATCTTCACGAATGGCAGTATGCGGACAACCGCCTGTTTCTACGCCCAGTATGCGGTCTGAGTCTAATGCATTATTGCGTGTTAAAAATTCAGCATCTTCTTTGGTGTAAATATCATTGGTGACAACCGCCATATTGTATTTATCACGTAGCGCTGAGCATAATTCACGTAATAAGGCTGTTTTACCAGAACCAACCGGACCACCAACGCCTATTCTTAATGTTTGTTTTTTCATAGTGTCTCCAAATTTTACTGTAATTTTTTAGCGTCGAGCTAAAACCTTTGTCGGGCTAAAGCCACGACCTACATTTCGAGCTACGAGCTTTGAGCTACGAGCTGTGTAGGTCGTCCTTTAGGGCGACAACCTGCGTTAACGCCTAAAGTAGCGCTAAACTGACCCGATCTAAAATCTTTTGTCGGGCTAAAGCCGCGACCTACATTTCGAGCTTTGAGCCGATTGTCGGGCTAAAGCCGCGACCTACATTTCGAGTTTCGAACCGATTGTCGGGCTGAAGCCACGACCTACATTTCAAGCTGCGAGCTGTGTAGGTCGTCCTTTAGGGCGACAACCTGCGTTTTATGATCGAAACAATCGGCTGTATTGCGTTTCGTGCCAAGCGCTTGCCATCGCGAGTGCGGGTAAACTCGCACCAACCTCATCGATATCTGTTTGTTTCGCAATTAATGTGGCTTGTTCAACCCATTCGCTTAATTCAAACATTAAATTTTGCGCCTGTGTTTGCCCAAGCGGTATCAATTTAGTCCCGGCTGCAACCTGATTTTCAATAAACGCCCAACAAAACCCTGTAGCGGCGGATTCTGCATCAATTTGCCAGCAATAAGCGGCAAGCGCAAAAGCAGATACAAAACTAATTTCAGACCAGTTATCAACCTCAGCCAATGCCTCGCCAAACTCGATATTTTGCTGTTTTAATAATCGGATAAGTGCCTTACCCATCGCCAAATCAGCCATTCGCAGCTCTGCACTTTCACGGCACGCAATAATCAGTTGGTTTAAACGCTTTAATTCAACAAAGTCATCTGCTGCTAAACACGCAATCTGAGCATGCAACACGGGTAAATCTGTTTGCGCTAGAGCATGCAGCAAATTAAGCTGAATCCAGTCTTTGGCGCTTTCTACATTTTTTACCCATGCCAGTTCAACGGCATACTCCAAACCTTGCGAAAAAGAATAACCGCCAACAGGTAAACCCGCACTACATAACTGCAATAAACGGGTTAACTTAAGGCTGTTAGTGGCTGTGTGAATGGGCTGAATGTCCGCCATAAGCTCCACTTTCTGGTTCAAAAACTGCGGCTTTATCCGAGGTGGTTAAACCATACATTTCAACCAACTCTTTTAATACATGATCGGGTTTAAAACGCACCCAGCGCTCACCTACTTGCAATACGGTATGGCGATTACCCAAGTGATAACAAATTTTGCTAAACGTTAACCAATCGTCAGTGCTTGCCGTAATAACAGGTTCATCCGCGCCTTTAACTTCAATCAGCTGACCACATTCTGTTTTTAACACTTCACCCACTTTTAACGGATGCCCACGTTCAACAAAAATACCGACATCCTGTCCGTTATCTGTTTTTGTTTTAATACGCGCTTTTTGTCGCGTATCGTGATCCAAAGTAATGCTATCCTGCACTGCTTGATGTACATGTGACAGCCTTTGATACACTTGTAACATTTACTACCTCTGCCTTAAAACGGGTGAAAAAGTTTTCTAAAATAAACAATAACGCTGTGCCAATGGTAACTCACTGGCGGGCTCACAGGTTAACAAAACCCCATCGGCGCGTACTTCATAGGTTTCAGGATCAACCTCAACCTTAGGCGTTTCGCTGTTGTGGATCATATCTTTTTTGCCAATATTACGAGTGTTTTTACACACCCCAATCAAACGCGTTAACCCCAATTGTTCGGGCACTTTATTTTCAACTGCGGCCTGCGACAAAAATGTCATTGAAGTCTGTGAAGCCGCTTTACCTAACGCCCCAAACATGGGTCGATAGTACACTGGCTGTGGCGTTGGAATAGATGCGTTTGCATCGCCCATCGGGGCGGCAGCTATCATGCCTGACTTTAAAATCATGGCCGGTTTAATGCCAAAAAACGCAGGTTTCCACAAAACTAAATCGGCCAATTTACCTTCTTCAATAGAGCCAACCTCATGTGCAATCCCATGGCTTATCGCCGGATTAATTGTATATTTGGCAATATAACGTTTAGCGCGGAAGTTATCGTTTGCTTGAGTATCTGGCGCTAGCGGGCCTCGCTGCGTTTTCATTTTATGCGCGGTTTGCCATGTCCGGCATATCATTTCACCGACCCTTCCCATCGCTTGTGAATCTGATGCGATCATACTGATGGCGCCGATATCATGCATAATATCTTCGGCGGCAATACTTTCTTTACGTATGCGCGAATCAGCAAAGGCAATATCTTCTGGAATAGACGGATCTAAATGGTGGCACACCATCAACATATCTAAATGCTCGTCTATCGTATTAATCGTATACGGACGCGTCGGGTTGGTTGATGAAGGCAATACATTTTCTTCGCCACATGCGCGAATAATATCCGGCGAATGGCCACCACCCGCGCCTTCTGTATGATAGGTATGAATGGTACGGCCTTTAAATGCACCGATTGTATCTTCAACAAAACCAGATTCATTTAAAGTATCTGTATGGATTGCAATTTGTACATCGTATTTTTCAGCCACTGACAAGCAGGTATCAATTGCCTGTGGTGTGGTGCCCCAGTCTTCATGCAATTTTAAACCACATACACCGGCTTCGATTTGCTCTTCCAAGGCTTGCGGCAAACTGGCGTTACCTTTACCCAAAAAGCCAAAGTTCATCGGCATATCATGGGTTGCTTCTAACATTTTGTGGATATACCAGGTGCCTGACGTACAGGTTGTTGCATTGCTGCCGGTTGCTGGCCCGGTACCACCACCAATCATGGTGGTCACGCCCGACATCAGCGCTTCTTCAACCTGTTGCGGGCAAATAAAATGAATATGTGCATCAATACCACCGGCCGTAATAATTTGCCCTTCACCGGCAATAACTTCGGTACCCGGCCCCACTTCAATATCTATATTATCTTGTATATCTGGGTTACCCGCTTTACCAATTTTCGCAATCCGACCATCTTTGATGCCGATATCGGCTTTGATAATGCCCCAGTGATCCATTATCAACGCATTGGTTATCACCAAATCCGCTGTCGCGGTGCACGATGCCTGACTTTGCCCCATGCCATCACGGATCACTTTACCGCCACCAAATTTCACTTCTTCGCCGTATGTAGTGAAATCTTTTTCGACTTCGATCCAAAGTTCAGTGTCGCCTAAACGCACTTTGTCACCCACGGTTGGGCCAAACATATGTGCATAAGCGTGTTTATCTATCGATGCCATTATTTAAGATCTCCCATTATTTCACCGCGAAAGCCATATACTTTTCTGCGACCGGCATAGGCGACCAAGGTCACTTCTCTAATTTGGCCGGGTTCAAAACGAACAGCAGTACCGGCCGTTATATCTAACCGAAACCCAAGTGCTTTTTCGCGTTCAAATTTAAGCGCTGGGTTTGCTTCGTAAAAATGATAGTGAGAGCCCACTTGCACCGGTCTGTCTCCGCTGTTAACCACTTCAATGGTTATTTTTTCGCGTCCGACGTTAAGTTCGTGTTCACCTTCTGCTGTTTTAATTTCACCTGGGATCATGGCGGGCTCCTAGACTATTGGGTTGTGAACAGTGACAAGTTTAGTGCCATCGGGGAAAGTAGCTTCAACCTGCACTTCTGGTATTAACTCTGCGATCCCTTCCATGACTTGCTCGCGGGTTAGCAGGGTACGACCATAATCCATTAATTCAGCAACGGTTTTTCCATCACGCGCACCTTCCATGATTTCCATTGTGATATACGCCATTGCTTCTGGGTAATTTAATCTAAGACCACGATTTAACCGACGCTCAGCAAGCAATGCTGCGGTAAAAATTAATAATTTGTCTTTTTCTCTGGGTAATAAATCCATACATTTCTCTCTTAGATCTGTGTTACTAAGTCAACCAGATTCTCGGTTGATGAGCGGCCAGTTGGCAAAGATGCAAACGCGCCAATTGCCAAATTGCGGCAAATAAAAACTTACAACGTGAACTGCGTTGCCCTAAATACCGAATCACAAAAACCCCATCCAATGCGCTAATACTGATTTCACGACAGGCATTTAATTGTTCTACTTTTTGCCTGAAGATATCCAGTAGCTCACTGCACTTTTGCTGATTTTTATCTGAGCTTAATTGGGCGGGCGCTGCAATTAAAAACGTCCCAACAATAGAATGTCCGCGCAGCCCTGCAACATGATGCAATAATCCATTTTGTTGATTCACTTTAAGCACATCATGAAAAGCTAATTTGCCATCTATCAACAATTGCGTTTTCTGTGTAAATGCACCTTGTATAAAAGGTTTATCAACTGCTGGTAAGCCCAATGAAATAATATCCCAGCCGAAATACATGCTATCAGCGGACATCTCAACCATTAGTTGATTAATCGCATCTGCACCGCTGTAAATTAAGGTTTCTTGCGGCAGATGTTCTAAGATTGCATGCTCAGCCAGCTGGTAATGTGTTTTTTGCAGCTGCAAAGAAGTCCCCAAGCTGGCATCTTCACGTGCACGATAAAAACGGTTTGCACCGGGTGTGGTCAACAATGCATGACTAGCTGCATTTAATCTAGCCGATAAATGTAATTCATCCCCCGACACAATACCGGCCGGCGGGTGCAACAAATATACATGAGCACAATCGGGACCTTCGGGATAAAAAGCTTTTTGTACCGAAAGCGGCCCGTTTCGCTCAACCGAACTTAAGCGGCTGCCTTGTTCTGTTGAGCTAAAAGTTAGATTTAGATTGGCAATCCAACTGCGTTGAGACTCACTTGTTGACTCACTTGTTGACTCAGTTGTTAACTCAGTTGGATTGATTGCTACTGCAGTTTGATTCATGTTAAACAGCCAAATATTGGGCGACCAACTTGTCGTCCAGCGCTTCCATATTGCCAGATGCTACCACTTCCCCTTTTTCCATCAAGTGAAAATATTCACCAACTGCTCGGGCAAAAGGCAACTTTTGCTCAACTAAAACAATTGTCATGCCCTGTTCTTTGTTTAGTTTTAATAAAACGTCACGAATTAACTGAACAATATTGGGCTGGATCCCTTCGTTTGGCTCATCTAATATCAAGATATCTGGATTCAACACCAACGCTCTGGCAATCGCCAATTGCTGCTGTTGGCCACCTGATAAATCACCGCCTCGACGCTGTAACATTTCTTTTAGTACAGGAAATAAATCAAATACATGTTCGGGTATTTCTTTGCTACTTTGTCGTTTGCAATTCAGGCTGACTTTTAAGTTTTCTTCAACTGTTAACTGGCCAAAAATATGTCGCCCTTGTGGCACATATCCGACACCGATTTCAGGGCGTTTTTCGACCGATTGCTTGCCCATATCCTGACCATTAATAGTCAAACTACCCGTACTTAATGGCAACATGCCCATAATGCATTTTAATAATGTGGTTTTGCCGACCCCGTTGCGCCCCATAATACAGGTACGAGAACCGGCTTTAATTTGCATATCCAGATCCCACAAAATTTGCGTGCCACCATATTTTTGATTCACTGCTTTAAGCTCTATCATGCCGCCCCCTGATCTTCACCTAAATAAACCCGAACCACTTCTGGATTCGTTTGAATCTCAGACATAGAACCTTCAGCCAAGACACTGCCCTGATGCAAAACCGTGACTTTGCGCGCAATAGAGCGAACAAAAGCCATATCATGCTCAACCACAACCACAGAATGCTCACCCGCTAACGAGGTTAACAATTCAGCGGTTCGTTCAGTCTCTTGGGCTGTCATCCCGGCTACGGGCTCGTCGACCAACAACAACCTAGGTTTAGCAGCCAACAACATACCAATTTCTAACCACTGCTTTTGTCCGTGCGATAGCGCACCTGCCAGCATAAAGCGTTCTTTTTGTAGCCCTATGGTCTGCAAAATTTTATCGATTTCGTCTTTTTGTTCACCGGATAACTTATGAAATAAATTGGTCCAGATACCTTTATCCCCGGCCAAACTCAATTCTAGGTTTTCAAATACCGTCAACATTTCAAAAACAGTTGGTTTTTGAAACTTACGGCCAATACCTGCACGCGCAATTTGCGCTTCATCCATATCTAACAAATTAACTTGCTGGCCAAAACTGACCTTGCCAACATCTGGCCGGGTTTTACCGGTGATCACATCCATTAAGGTTGTTTTACCGGCACCGTTCGCACCTATCAAACAACGTAACTCGCCATCGTTAATGTATAAACTCAAATCATTCAGTGCTTTAAAACCATCAAAACTAACACTGACATCTTCAACATATAAAATGACACCATGGCGCGTATCGGGTTGAATGTTTTCTTCCTCTAATAAAGGCGAACCTGCTTTATTAATCATGACTTCACCTCCGCGGCTCTTTTTTCTGCGATTGATTTATCTTTTTTCGCTTGTTTAAACTTGTCCAATACACTCGGCACAAAACCGGCAATACCTTTAGGCAGTAACAAAGTGACGAGGACAAATAAGCCACCCAAGGCATACAACCAAGCTTCAGGCATAATTGCGGTAAAGCGAGTTTTTGCGTAACTCACAACCAAAGCACCGATAATTGCGCCATATAGCGAACCACGCCCACCGATCGCAACCCAGATCACCATCTCAATCGAATTAAGCGGCGAAAACTCACCCGGATTAATAATCCCCACTTGAGGCACATACATCGCACCGGCGATCCCCGCCAGCATTGCCGAAACAACAAATATCCAAACTTTATAATGCTCGGGCTTATAACCGATAAATCGTACCCGGCTTTCTGAATCACGAATGGCGGTAACCACGCGGCCCATTTTTGAATTAACAATAAAGTGGCATAAAGCAAAACCTAAGGCTAAAAACAAAGCGGTTAACGCAAACAAGACAATTCGGGTGGTGTCAGATTGCAAACTGAAACCTAAAATATCTTTAAAATCAGTTAAACCATTGTTGCCACCAAAGCCCATCTCGTTGCGGAAAAACGCCAGCATCAGAGCATAAGTCATCGCTTGCGTCATAATAGATAGATAGACCCCACTGACCCGCGAGCGAAACGCCATGCTACCGAAAATATAAGCCAGCAAACCCGGACCAGCCAACACCATAAAGATCATCCAGATAAAACTGTCAGAGCCCGCCCAGTACCAAGGCAGAGATTCCCAGTTTAAAAACACCATAAAATCAGGTAATTCAGGGTTACCATATACGCCCCGATCACCAATCTGGCGCATTAAATACATCCCCATGGCATAACCGCCCAAAGCGAAAAAGGCGCCATGACCTAAACTTAAAATCCCGCAGTAACCCCAGACAAGATCAACCGCTAACGCTAACAATGCGTAACATAAATATTTACCGAACAAAGTCACGGTGTAAGTACTTACATGCAACGCAGATCCTTCAGAGAAAGCCAAATTACATACAGAAACATATAAAGTCGTGATAAACAGGCAACCGACCACAACCGGTAAACTGCCAAATTTTTTAAATAAATCTTGGATAGATTGTGGGATCATTCTGCTGCTCTCCCTTTTTGTGGAAACAGACCTTTAGGTCGTTTTTGGATAAACAACACCAGACCAACCAGAACAATAATATTGGCCAGTACTGAACCGGTAAGCGGCTCTAAGAATTTATTAAATGAACCCAATGACATAGCAGCCACTAAAGTACCCCATAAATTACCAACACCACCAAATACAACAACAAGGAAAGAATCAATAATGTAAGACTGACCTAAGTTAGGCCCAACATTGGTTAGCTGACTCAACACAACACCTGCAATACCGGCGATACCTGAACCTAAACCAAAAGTAATGGCATCGACTCTGTCACTACGCACACTTAATGCTCGCGCCATTTCACGGTTTTGCGCAACAGCGCGTACATGTAACCCCAATGAAGAACGTTTCATAAAGGCTAAGAGTGCAAAAAACACAGCCAGAGCAAATATAACAATATATAAGCGATTGTAAGTTATCGAGAAAATAGGATTAATCTGCCATGAACCACTCATCCATTCCGGCGCTGCCACCGTTCGGTTTAATGGCGAGAATATCGTTCTGACCAATTGCTGTAATATCAAACTAATACCAAAAGTCGCTAACAAGGTTTCTAACGGGCGACCTTTTAAAAAGCGAATAACACCGCGTTCAATCAAAATACCAACCGAGCCGGAAACAATAAAGGCCGCAGGGATCGCAATAAACAGCGAATAATCTATCCATTGAGGAAATAGTTGCTGAACCACATAGGTGGTATAGGCACCCAGCATAATCATTTCACCATGCGCCATGTTAATTACACCCATCACACCAAAGGTAATGGCCAGACCAATAGCAGCTAGGAGTAAAACCGAACCTAAACTTAAACCGAAAAATAAGTTTTCGATAAATTCATAAATCGATCGTTTTTGTTTAATGCTATCAATTGCCTTGGTTAAAGCTGCTTTCAGTGCTTTATCGTCTTCGCTCAGCTCGCTGTTTTTGTATTCAGACAA
Organism: Catenovulum sediminis; assembly: GCF_007289895.1. Taxonomy (GTDB): domain Bacteria; phylum Pseudomonadota; class Gammaproteobacteria; order Enterobacterales; family Alteromonadaceae; genus Catenovulum; species Catenovulum sediminis. Next base: position 1,465,752 of record NZ_CP041660.1, read on the forward strand.
ACGATTTAGCTCTTGCACCATGGCGTTACGAACAGACGGCTCTAAACTATTTTTCAGCGCTTTTGTCGCGCTGGTTTTTTCTTGTACCGAGCCGGTTTTAAACTGATTCACCGCCATGGCAGTTTCCATTAACTGCACGACGTCTTCTGATTTTTCTGTCTTTAAATGCTTTTTAATTAATGCAATTGATTCGCTATTGGGGTCATCCAAAATCTGTTTAACCGCAGCCAACCGGACCGCTTCTTTTTTATGTGTTAAATCTAACTGCGCAAGTAATCCACGGATATCACTGCGAATACGGTTGCTGGTACGAATTTTTTTCATCGCACTTTTTGATTGATTCTCTAATGCTTGTTCACCAATAATCGCGGTTAACTGATAGTCACCATCCGGGGTTTTACGAATACTAACCACCTGCTTGTTACTTTTTAGATAATATAAATCGCCATTTACAATTTCGGTTAAAACAAAACGCACACGCTCATCATCTTGCGCGGCAATTTTTTCTAATAAAGGCGTAATGTTGCGTAAATTTTTATGGGGAAGTTGATTAATCAAAGCATCAAAGTCTTCGGCGGCGGAGGCCGTTGCACTTAATGCCGATATCAACATAGTGAAGATAAGGCAGAATGTTCGCAGCATTGCGGTATTCCTTCATGTTTGGGTGTTACTTTTGGGGTTGGCGCTGCTGCTCACTTGCAAGCAGCAACACCAGTTGGGAGTTTTTATTAAGGTTGTAAAAACTTGTTTTTATTTTTAATGCTAATTAGAAGTTCTGACCTGAACATTTAGCCGACGTTATATCGAAGTTGCCGCAATTCACTGGCTTAGTCCAGTCAGCAATTAAGTTTTTAGAACTTGGTAAGAAGTCAGACCAAGCATCCCCAATCACGGTATCCGGCGTTTCCCAAACAACTTCTAACTGACCATTTTCCTGAATTTCACCAATCAGTACTGGCTTAGATAAATGGTGGTTAGCATTCATAACCGCAGTACCGCCGGTTAAGTTAGGTACAGTTATACCAATCATTGCCTGCTCGACTGCATCTACCTCAGTGGTGCCTGCTTTTTCTACCGCTTTTGCCCACATTTTGAAACCAATATAAGTGGCTTCCATTGGGTCATTCGTTACACGTTTGTCATCACCGATGAATTTTTTCCACTGGGCGATAAACTTCTCGTTTTCTTCACTTTCAACACTTTGGAAATAGTTCCAAGCAGCTAAGTGACCCACTAACGGAGAGGTATCAAAACCGGATAACTCTTCTTCACCTACCGAGAAAGCAACGACTGGAATATCTTCAGCTGAAATACCCTGGTTACCTAACTCTTTATAAAATGGTACGTTAGCATCACCGTTAACCGTAGAAACAACCGCAGTTTTCTTACCGGCAGAACCAAACTTTTTAACTTCAGCAACAATACTCTGCCAATCTGAATGACCAAACGGCGTGTAGTTGATCATGATGTCTTTATCTTGTACGCCTTTTGCTTTTAAGTAAGCTTCTAAAATTTTATTGGTTGTACGCGGGTAAACATAGTCAGTTCCCAATAAAACCCAACGCTCAGCACCAATATCATTCATTAAATAGTCAACTGCTGGTATCGCCTGCTGGTTTGGCGCAGCACCTGTGTAGAATACGTTTTTAGATGATTCTTCACCTTCGTACTGAACTGGATAGAACAACAAGCCGTTTAATTCTTCAATCACCGGAAGAACCGATTTACGTGAAACCGAAGTCCAGCAACCAAAGATAACGTCCACTTTTTCTTTTGATAAAAGCTCTCGTGTTTTTTCAGCAAACAATGGCCAGTTTGAAGCAGGGTCAACGACCACTGGCTCGAGTTTTTTACCCAACAAGCCACCTTTTTTGTTTTGCTCTTCAATCATCATTAAAACAGTATCTTTTAATGTGGTTTCAGAAATCGCCATGGTGCCAGATAACGAATGTAAAACACCGACTTTAATTGTTTCAGCCGCATAAGCCATTTGTGCAACCATGCTGGTGGCAATAATTGAGCTAGCCGCGATCAGTTTTTTAAGTTTCATAATTATAATTCCTCAGTGTTGTGTGACGCTTAGAATGAGATAAGTGCTTCTACTGCAATAGAATCGCTGTCGCCTCTGATATCACTTTCATCCATACGATATTCAAAAACCATTAATAGGTTATCGCTGACTGCATAGCTAGGTGAGATAGTGATAGCACTGCCATCATCGACTAGCGCACCTGCTGAATTTTCGATTTCGAAATCGTGATAACGTAGCGTGATACCAGCAGAACCCATGGCATAGTTCGCCATTAATAAATAACCCGAACCGTCGTTGCCGTTTGCATAGTCGCCTAAGTTATATTCAGCCGCTAAGGTTAAATCACCTGCCGAATAAGCAGCCCAAACGTTCGTTGTGTTGGTGTCTTCATCTGATAAGTAGAAAGCTTTAACCGTGATTGAATCAGTTGGCGTAATTGCAAGCATCGCCTCGTAACCCGGTTTTTCAGAGTTAGTATCTTCTGGGCTATACGGGCTATTGATAACTGAAAGGGCAACCGCAAAAGCATCTGTGCTATATAAACCAGAAACACCTTGTTGGTAATAACCGTAAAAGTAAGGTGCATAACCTGTACCTGAGTATTGGAATAAGCCAGTCGGCTCTTCTGTTTCCCAACCTGAGTAGCTTAAGAAGCGACCTGCTTTTAACGTGAATTCGTCGGTAACGGCGTAAGTGAAAAATGCTTGTTCTAAATCAACTGCGCCATAAGAATCTTTGTATTCTAAATCGACCTGTGCTTTTAACTTGTCGTCAAAGCTGTATAACAAATCGATTTCAAACTGGTCTAAACCAGAAGCCGATTCAGAACTTGCACCATCTTTGTCGGTGTAAACATAAGACATATCGATAAAGCCGGATACGCTTAATTTTTCAGACAACATAAAACCGTCATCTGCATGAACAATGGGTGAAGCGGTTGCTGTCGCTAAAGCAACAGCCATACCTAAAGCAGTGCGTTTGAATTTATTCATTATTGTTACCCCTGTGTATTTTCGAATTCGCGTGTTATTAGCAGTGTTCGGGCCGGTAAACAAAACAACATTCTCAATTGGGAAATTGGCTTAGAATGCTGTTCTGTTTACGACTGCAATCAGTATCGCGCGATTAGGCCAGAGGGGGTATTCGTCAAAGTGCGCATCGATATACGTCATTTGACGTAGTTTTGCGTTTTTTGGAATTTTAGAAGTGGTTATTTTTGCTCGTCGTGAAATTTACCCAAGCTTTCCAGCTGCATATTAAGTGCATAACCGCTGATGTAAATTTCACGAAAACAGGTAATCAATGAAACCAGCAAAGCTAATAAACTAAAAGTAAAACCAATAGAGCCAACGGTGGGATAATCAAATAACGAAAACAGCATCGCCAACGTACAAGCGATAAACGAAACCACACCCCACAATTGCATGTGACGAATTAATTTAATACGTTTACGCAAATGAACAATTTGCACTCGCATTGTGCCATCTTCGGTTTCTTTGTATTGCTCATATAAAGAACGGGTTAAACCCGCAATCACTAAAAAACGATTGGTGTAAGCTAACAACAAAAGTGAAATGGCAGGAAACAGCAAACCGGGTGTCGTGATACCTATATCTGTCATATGTCGTGTCCTGATTGGCTTGTCTGTTTTATAAACTAACAGACTCGGGTGCTCTTGCACTATTTATGTGTTCGATAGTTGTTATAAAGCGGCCGTTATTTAACCAATAAACTAACCATTAGCTCCAATACTTCCACCCTTCTAAATAATAATAAAGTACATGCGGTTTATCTAAACTGCTTACTTTGCTGTCACGAGTATTGATATCGGCAGGAAAAATCATCAGGGCAGGTTCTAGCTCTGGCGTATAAAACCGGGTACCGGGCAAATGCTGCGTCGCTTGTGTACAACGGGCTTTGCAAGCAATAACAAACCCCCAGTCACCAAAAGATGGTATATCAACATGATATGGAACCACTTGTTTAAAACCGCTATCAGCAATTGTATTGTGAATCGACCAAAATGCCTTGGTCGCAAAAAACGGGCTGGTCGCTTGCGTCACCATAATACCATTTGCCGTAAGCCGGCTTTTGACCATCTGATAAAACTGTTTACTATACAAACGCGCTAAACTGATGGTTTTGGGATCGGGTAAATCAATCACAATCAAATCAAAATATTGCTGAGCATCACTTAAATACACAAAAGCATCTAAATGCAATATCTCGACTTTGTCATTTAAAAACGATTGTTTATTTAGCTGGCTTAAATAAACATTATGTTTGGCCAAATTGGCGACGGCTGGATCTAAATCAACCACAGTGATTGATTGAACTTGGGGATAATTCAACAATTCGCGCGTTGCCAATCCATCCCCTCCACCCAATAACAACACGGATTTTACATTGTGATGACGCTGCATTGCCGGATGAATTAATGATTCGTGATAACGGTACTCATCTATTGAAGAAAACTGCAACCCCCCATTTAAATAAAGCCGAATATCGTTTTTATTTTTCGTCATGATTAACTGCTGGTAAGGCGTTTGTTGGCTATGCACGATGCGCTCGTCAAACACTGACTCGTTCCATTTATCGTTTAAATGATTACTAAACAGCATCAACCCCAGCAAAGTGAGAAAAGCAAAAACCAATGCAGTGCGCAAATAAAATCTTAACCGGCGGTCTATTTGCTGAAAAAAATACCACAACAAAGTCAAAGCAATGGATAAATTAAGCAGGCCAAATAATAAAGAAGTTTTAAATACGCCTAACCAAGGCAAAAGAGCCAATGGAAAGACCAAGGTCGCAATTAAAGCGCCAAAATAATCAATTGATAATACATTAGATAAATTCGCTTTTAAGCTATAGTGCTTTTCCATTAACCGACTGAGCAGTGGAATTTCCAAGCCGACTAAAACCCCAATAACAGCCGTTAATAAAATAGAGATAAACTGAAACGGTAAGTCCTGCGCATAACTAAAATACAACACAGGTACACAACTGCCCCCTACCAAAGCTAAAACAAGCTCATAAGCAATAAACTGGGCCAATAAAGTTTGTTCGCTGACCCACCTGGATAAGTACGATCCGATCCCCATAGTTGCCATATATACACCAATGGTCAGCGAAAACTGAGTAATACTATCGCCGAGAAAATACGAGCCGGTTGTGGCAATTAACAGCTCGTATATGATCGAGCACAAACCTGCTATAAAAATACTAAATAACAGTATATGGCTTTCTCGTAACACTACTTGCCGCCTTTAGAAGAACCCGCTCTAAAATTAGCACCGGATAAACTTTGCTGACGAATACTGCGATCAACATGCATATTGTAATGCCGATGTGCGTAGTGGATGTAATTGATATCACTATCATCATGGCTAACCGCCAGACAATACACAACCCCAAACCAAGCAAGCGAACCGGAAAAAATATACCAATAGACTTTTGAACTGTTAGCTGATTTTTTAGATAACCGATGGTTCGATTTAGGTTGGATAAAAGCACCTGAGTTTTTACCTGCATTCTCCATTTTATTAAAAATCACCACCAGACAAACAAGCGCAATGGCGCCAAAAATATAATACAAATGGCTAAACCAACTGCGGTCACCTTTTATCGGCACCACTCTAAATGAATACTGGGTTTTAGCTGTACTGCGGTTGGAAGCAGCAGAATCAGACAAATAAAGAATATACTGACCTTGTTTCGGAAAACGAATATCAAAATAGGCGTGTTGCTTTCGTTCAGTCCACTTACCATCCGAGTCGACACCCGATTCTGACCACAGTTCGTCTTGATAACTAAATAAATACTCACCGCTTGCTGAGTAAATTTCCATATCAAAAGACTTCCAAGTATTCATCGGCATCCGGCCTCTGAATTCAAATCGCATCATTTGCCCATCATGGGGTACTTCAAACGGATATGCGCTCTCTGTATTGGCGAAGTTTTTACTTTTTTGCATCACCACAGCGGCGTCTTCAGACTCCATATACTGCGCACTACAAAAACTAAGCACAAAAATAGTCAGCGAAATAAAAAATAACTTATACACACTCATTTTTTCTACCCGCTAAAGTGTGTAAAAAATAACAGCGGCAACCGAAATCGCGACAAAACCCTCGATAATCGCCACCGCTGTATTTTGTGCTTCAATGGCATCGTCAATCTTAATCTTAGGCAGTAAAACGATATCAACAACAATGCGCACAAGCGGAAGTAAAATCAGCGCGATAATCGCATCGATAAAAAATAAACTAATACTTTCAAACCAAGAGTTAAAACCGCCCACTAAAGCATGTAATAAAATAATTCCGAGCGCGATTTTAGTCGCCGCAAAACTAACCGCTGCGGCAACATTGCCTTTTTCAATTTCGTGCTGAAATTCAAAACGAGTAATCAGATCATATACTTTACTGAATATCAGTAAGGTGATTTGCCCCAAAACATAAAAAACCACAGCGGATATGAGCGAACCTTCACCGGTTAACGAACCGGCAATCACCAAACCTGCGGCAATATAACTGGCACTTTGCACAATACCGACAGACAAACGTTGGTGCTCGATAATCTGTTGATGATTACAAAATTTAGATAACAGGAGTTTATCGTTAATCAATCTGGCTAAAAACAACATTCCCAAACCCATTGCTGAATATAAACCAACATTGATTAGATCGTTTATTAATCCCCTGCTTGGCCCTTTTAATACAGCAATATAAATCATAGTGACGGCGATAATAAAACCGGCAATTGAAACAGCCAGCGCGGTATTTCGCTTCTCAATGATTTGTTCAAAGGTATTGTAAGAGGTGAGCAAGTTGTACAACCACTTAGCGATGCATACAACAACTAAAAACAAGGCCAAAAATGCCGAGTTTTCTAAATACTGCGTAATGATAATGTCCATATTTTATGTTTTTTGTTAAAAGTTTATAAAGAAGTGCGATGCTACCACATTAGCTTATCTTTACGGAATAGTTGAATTCAAAGAGCTTGCCAGGATAAAAGTGCCAAGCGGCGGTTGCCATTTTTCTGAGCTTATCGTTAAATACTCCCCCTTGGTGCGATAAATTAACCACTCAGGGTTGTAGTTATATTTTTTATTACAAATGGTGCCAGTATCAGGCATACATAAGATATTTGAACAGATCAATTAAGGAAATGGAATGTTAAAAAAATCAGTATTAGCCATCGCGTTAGCAAGCGCTTCATTCTCTTCATTTGCTAATTGGGTGGGTGGTGTTAGCTACATAAACTTATCAGACGACGATGGCCAAATGGAACTGAGCCTTTCCGGCATCGTTGCTTCATTAGGTTATAAAATTGAGTCTGATAGCAACTTTTTTATTATGCCAGAACTACGTATTGGCACTGGGATTGGTGATGATACAGTTCGTTTTTTTGGTGGTGATTTTAAAGTTGAAATGAATAGCTTTACCGCATTAACTGTCCGTGGGCAATATGATTTAGAAAACGGCGCTTACCTTTTTGCCGCACCTTCTTACGCTAACCTTGACGTGAAGGTATCTGGTTATGGCGAAAGCGCATCAGAAGACGAGTGGGAATTCGGTATCGGCGGTGGTATTGGTTTTGACGTTAATGAGTCAACATCAGCAGAGTTCTCTTACGAGCATTACGATGGCACAGATGCGTTAAGTGTTGGAATTAAAGTTGATTTCTAAACGCAAATAGCACTGAAATTACGGAAGTTATAAACATCAACTTAAAAAATTGAGAGTTACCCGTTTTGATAAAGGTGTCAAATCTTGAATCAAAATTCAAAAAGGTAACTCTCATGTTGCCTACTCACAAATGAAATCGAACAAAAATTACTGAAAGTTGTACCGACAGAATTTAAAGTAGATATACATCATTGGCTGATATTACATGGTCGATACACCTGCATAGCACGCAAGCCGCGCTGTGGGTCTTGTATTATTAAGGATTTTTGTGAGTTTAAAGCGAAAACTGAGTAGTTGAATATCTGCTTTGAGCGAGGAGCAGACGGTCGATCTAACTCATTTTTGGACAAAAATGAGTTTGTGAAAAGGCGAACCAAATGGTTCGCCTTTTTAGTGTTCTACTATCTAGATTGTCACAGACTGCATTAAAACTGTCACAAACTTTGCCACAGTCAAACTGAATATGGCCGCTTTCTAATTATTCATCATCACCCAAGTAATCATCATTATTTGGGTTATGAACATCCGCCCAATCATCCATATCGGCATCGTTATTTGGGTTATTGATATCTGACCAGGTATCAAGCTCATCTTGAGACATTTCACTTGGATCTGGCATATTATTTCTTCCCTCTCTGATTAGGGTTTATCTGCTTACCGCGATTACCCTGATTCTGATCGTACTGACGGTTGGTTCCCTTAGAGCCTTTATTTGCGTTTGAGGTATTTGACGCATTGTCAGCAGGAGTTATTTTTTTAGTCATATTCTGATTTCCTTAATTAAAACTAGACTTATGAATTTGCTTAATAGTTCGCTCAAATCCTTGCCTAGTTGTTATCACTTTAGGGTGGAGCCCATCAGAGTTATCCTGCCAAACAAATCGAAACCCTCTTCCTAATCTGAACCTAATAAAGGTCGGGGAACTGCGAATCGTCTTTCCCCCTAGACTAAGATAATAAACTCCCGATTTAAGTGACCTTTCAATTTCGAAAGCACGCTTAATCTGGCACAGTGGAATATGAGATTGGAATGTATCAATGAGTTGTTTTGTCGATGTCATTCTTGCTCTCCTTGATGAACTGGGAACAGAATGATTGAGTGCACTGCACTCGCAACAACTAATTAAATAAATCGTCCAATAAATTATCGAACTCGTTCGCTTCGATGTATTGCTGGGTTATCATTGACTGGTACTTGGATAGAACAGGATGTTCAGTTTGAAGTAAAGATGCTGCTTCATAAGCCTTTTCAAGTTCGCCATTTAAGTAATATAGCATCATGGTTTCACCATCACTCAATACAGCACTTTGAGCTAGCAGAGTTTGCATAACACTGGTGATATTCCCAATCGATAATTGTGGGAGTTCATAGAATGGATTTGGTAGGCGATTTTTCGACAACGAAACTTTAGATTTCATTATGCTAATAAACTGATCCAGCGCTTCAGATTGGATACCTACACCAATAATGGATTGTCGACCCGCTAACATAACGTTTAAGAATTCGGCAGCTTCCATGCGTTTACCACTATCGCCAAAGATGGCCTTAACACGTTTGCTATCGGCAAAAAAACCTTGCAGCAACACTGCATTGTGAAACTTATTTAGGCTTTTGCGTGCTATAAGTAAATGGTTTTTCTCTGAACCAATCCCCATCTGTACTTTGTTGACGATAAGAAAACCTTTACTTCGTACAAGCGGGTAAACAAGATCTTTAAATGATTTGTGCTCAGACAGTTCAACAGAGAACAACTTTCTTATCGCATCAGGAGGTGATAACCCATCATATTTCACAAGACAACCTTAACAATTTTTTTTCAGATGGTGAGTTTTCCTCTAGAGCATACTTCGCAATAAATTCCGCTCGCTTAAACCAATCTGATCGACAGTGATCCTCACTTTTTGCGTACTGATCTATCACCCCTAAACAGTAACCTGCCCTTAAGCTTTCGGATAACGAAGTAGTTTGGGCAGCTAACAGATGCTTTTCATTTTTGGAAGCGTATATGTTAATTAACTCAGCACAACTATCTGTCAATGAAAGGGGTTTAGCTGAAATAATTGCTGACACTGGCAAAAAACCAATTGCAATGATAAAGGCATTTTTACGTAGCATTCTAAATATCCGATGTTGTTTTTGGGGGGTGCTCATGCGAAGTAGCACTGATCTTGTCATTACTGTTAGCTCGATCTAGAGCTTGAGAATCAATAACCGTCGTCCTTTTGTTCTTGCTAGGCACTGCTATGTATAGGCTTAAAAGAATACAAGCAAACGCAAACATCTGCCTGTAGTTCTCACCATGAAGCATTGCTCCGTTTAGATATTTAGTCCCCTCTAGCAAATCAGAGAAAGCTACAACGCTGGCAGTCAACCAAACAAATAGTACCAATCTGCCATACCAGATTAAAGGCATGGATAGAATATTCCACCAACGCTCATTAGTTTGACATGTGTAGAAAATATATCGTTTTAAAAGTACTAGAGCTAAGATGGCGAATACAGCCTCGATAGTCGATATGTCGGACAAGCCCTCTTGGTGTTCGAAAATATTGATAAGCTCCAACCATAAGGATGTCAGAGCCATTACCACTAGAGTTATGAACAAACATACGTTGAGTAGTCTTGCCACTACTCGCCCTATTGTCCAATCCAATTCAAATAACAAATGGAGAGAGGCTACCGATTTTTCAGGCCCGTTGATTCCTACTTGCTGTTCTACGTTTGATCTATCCATGATTCAGAGTGAAATAAATAATTGCAATATTTCATTAGTTTAACAAGCTCATCGGATAAATGTAACAGCTTTTTTTTACTTCCAGAAAGTTCTGACCGTTACACTGTAGAGGTTGCTTAAATTGACTATTTTGTTGGAGGAATTATCTGAGTGCGTTTCTACTATGGTGGTATTACTTTTTTAATGAAGCCAGATAATGCTTCGTTGAAATTCCAAACAACCCATTGCCACTCGTTTTGGGGCAAAAACAGTTGAGTGCGCCTAATAGTTGTTGCAGCTTCATAATATTATTGAGAAAGGAATGAACTCTTATCCGACTAATTAAAGTTAACCATAAAGCCGTCTAGATCTCTTGCGATGACATCTAACATTTTCTTTTCGGACTGTTGGAGTACAACAGCATGATAAGAAAATTCATTGCGTAATTGATGGTAGTTCAGTTGTTTGGTTTTGCCACTCAATATAGTTTCAATAGAATTATTGTAGCCTTTAAAAAAGCCAAGCAACCCAGATCGTTGATCTAAACTCTCCTTTATCGATGTAGCAACATTGACAATATTTTGATAATCGTCACAAAATTGCCGTAGGACAACTTGATAATCAGACTCACTGGTGTAGAAACCATTTTCTAAGGCGACATTTACTTTCAACTCGTTGAGCTTTTCAAGGATAGAACACAAGCGTATGTAAAGAACAGATACGTCTATTTGAGCAATTTTTTCCATATTTCGTTTATAGTAGCGCTCATTTAGATCAAAATCTTTCATAGGTTTTTTGGTTTCTTCAACAACGTTCATCATCAAGTCTTTGAAAAGATCCAATACGTTGTTCGGATTACTTAGTTCCATTTTCCCCACCTAGCAATAACATCAATTGATGTTATCCCAATTTTATATACACATTACTTGCATGAGAAAAAGTATATCAAATGATGGTTCGATGAACAGAGAAGCCTATCAAGTGTAACTTTGAATGGGGCATAAACGAGTTAGCACCACACTCCGCAATTAACACTGAGCTGACAATAAGTCAGCTCATAAATCACCGCACTGATATGACTCTTTATGGCTTATCCACAGTCCTATTAAATCAGCAACTCTTGTTACTCAACCGTCACTGATTTTGCTAAGTTTCTAGGTTGGTCTACGTCTGTCCCTTTAATCACGGCAACGTGGTAAGACAACAATTGCAGCGGTATGGTGTAAACAATCGGCGCGACAATATCTTCGGTTGGTACAACATTAATCACGCGCTGCGTTTCGTCACTTTGGAATTTGGCATCTTTATCTGCAAATACATATAAGATACTGCCTCGTGCGCGTACTTCTTCCACGTTTGAGTGTAGCTTTTCTAATAATTCATTATTAGGTGCCACTACAATTACCGGCATTTCTGCATCAATCAAGGCGATTGGGCCGTGTTTTAGCTCACCTGCAGCATACGCTTCTGCGTGAATGTACGAGATTTCTTTTAGCTTTAATGCACCTTCCATTGCGATTGGGTATTGGTCACCTCGGCCCAAGAACAAGGCATGGTGTTTGTCTGCAAATTCTTCGGCTAAATCTTCAATTTCAGAGTTTGCTAATAGTGCTTGTTCTATTTTGCCCGGCAATTGCATAAGCGCAGCGCAGATTGCTTGTTCTGCTTCGCTGGCTAACGCTTTGTGTTTACCTAAGGTTAATACCAATATTAATAACGACACTAACTGAGTGGTAAAGGCTTTAGTTGAAGCAACCCCAATCTCAGTGCCGGCACGGGTCATAAAGTTAAAGTCTGACTCACGAACCAGTGAAGAACCCATTACATTACAGATGGTTAATGAAGATAAATAACCCTGCTCTTGTGCTAACCGAAGTGCGGCTAAGGTGTCTGCGGTTTCACCCGATTGCGAAATAGAAACAAACAAACTCCCTTCGTGTACGTAAAATTTGCGGTATCTGAATTCTGAAGCAATTTCGACACTACAGCTAACACCTGCGTATTGTTCAAACCAGTATTTAGCCACCATACCAGCATGATAACTGGTACCACAGGCAACTATAGTGACGTGTTTAATTTGTGGCACCATCTCTTCAAAGCCGTTACCAAAAATGCCTTTTTCGACGCCTGTAGATGTCAAACGGCCTTCTAACGTTTGGCGCACGCATGTAGGTTGCTCGTAGATTTCTTTCATCATGTAATGGCGATATTCGCCTTTGTCTGCTGAATCGGCTTTTGCATCAACCAAGTTCACTTTGCGCTCGACTTTTGCGCCGGTTTTATCAAAAATTTCAATTTCTTTACGACTGATGCGTGCCACGTCACCTTCTTCAAGATAAATAAAACGACTGGTAACCGGCAATAACGCCAATTGATCAGATGCTACAAAATTTTCGCCAATCCCTAAACCAATAACCAACGGGCTACCAGAGCGTGCAACAACCATTTCATCTTGATTTTGTTTGTCGATAATGGCGGTGCCGTAAGCGCCTGTTACGGTTTTAGCCGCTTTTTGCACCGCTTCTAATAAGCTTAAACCTTGGTCGATAAATTGATGAATTAGGTGGGTTAATACTTCTGTATCTGTATCTGACTGAAATCCGTAACCAGATGCTTGCAGATCTGCTTTTAGTTCTTTGTAGTTTTCGATAATGCCATTGTGTACAACTGCAATGCGCTCGTTGGATAAATGCGGGTGCGCGTTGCGTTCGGTTGGTTCACCATGCGTTGCCCAGCGCGTGTGTGCGATACCGGTTCCGCCACCGATAAAGTTTTCTGCAACACTGTCCGCTAAGTTTTTAACTTTACCGACTCGACGTATGCGTTGTAATTCACCATTTTGAATAACCGCTAAACCCGCTGAATCGTATCCGCGGTATTCTAAACGGCGCAAACCTTCTAATAAAATTTCGGCTACATCACGTTGTGCAACTGCACCTACTATTCCACACATTATCTTATTTCCTATTTATCTGTTGTTTGCTGTGCCACAACGACGTTGACACCCATTTTTTCAATTTGTTGAATGGCTTCTTTTTGAATACCATTGTCCGTTACTAAGGTTGTAATTTGTTGCCAAGTTAATTCTAAATTAGGAATTCGCCGGCCAATTTTGTCTGACTCTATCATCACGATCACTTCGCGTGCTTGCTCTGCCATCACGCGGCTTAAACCAATCAATTCATTAAAGGTAGTTGTTCCGCGGGCTAAATCAATGCCATCTGCACCTATATATAGTTGGTCAAAGTCATATGAACGTAACACTTGCTCGGCAACTTGTCCTTGAAAAGATTCTGAATGCGGATCCCAGGTGCCGCCTGTCATTAATATGGTGGGTTCATGTTCGAGTTCGCGTAATTGGTTGGCGACTTGCAGGGCATTTGTCATCACAACTAAACCATTTTTTTGGTTTAAATGCGCGATTAAACTCGCTGTAGTGCGGCCACTGTCGATGATGATGCGATTATGATCGCGTATTAACTGGGCGGCTTGTTCACCAATCGCTTGTTTGGCTGCTGATACTGTTTTTTCAGCATCGGAAATCACTTCTTGCGGTAAAGGAACCGCGCCACCATAGCGGCGCAGCAACAAACCACTTTTTTCAAGCTCGGCTAAATCTTTGCGGATCGTCACAACTGAAGTGGCAAATTGCTCGGCTAATGCATCAACCGTAACTTCACCCGTTTCACTGAGTTGCTGAACGATTTTATGGCGTCTTTGTTGAGTATTTCGTTTCGACAAAATTTCGTTTTTCTTGTTTTTAAGTTTCGTTTCGAAAGATACGCGGTATTTAAACAAAGAAAATCGAAAGGGGCAAGTTAAAATGTTTGCCGTTAAAAATTATGTGAAGCGGTTACCCCTTGTTTATTTAAGTCGGCATACCAATTGGCATAACGCTGAGATAAATTTGCCATATATTACTTGGCTAACTGTTGTATCTGTTTTTTATTTAATTTTATACAAGGTGATTCTTGCTCTGCTTTCATCAGGGCTTTCAGTAACACGCGCCCTTGTGTTGAACTCATTAAAAAATACATAGAAGCCCAGCTGTTGGCATACAACGCATGTTTTTTATTGTCTGCTACCAGCCCTATGTTAGCCGTTAGCAAATCTTCTAATGGTATAAATTGGTGTGCAACTTGGTGCATTTTATTTAACCAACTACCATTTGTTTTTACTATTCGCTGTTGTAACTGAGTTTCAATTTTTTCGAAATACTCTGCTAAACCTTCATTCATCCAGTCGTTTGTAATTCCAAACAAGCCTGCGTTTATCGCATGTACTGCTTCATGAATTGCCGTTTGCATAGTTTGTTGGTAGTCAGTGTATTGAATAACAGCTGAGTTTGCCGCGTATGAATATACCCCGACAGACTGACCGCCTGTCCAACCTAGCTTTGCTAATTCTTGTAAATACTGTTGTTTGTTAGCGAGCACTTTTAAATTCAGTTCAATTTTTTTCAAGCTGCCTATACCCAGTAAATGCGCGTAAATTTTAAAAACTGCATTTAATTTGCTTTCCAGCTCATTTTTAAAAGCAGCTGGCAATCCCAGTGTTTGTAAATTCAAGGCAAAATAGTCAAGCGCTTGTTGGTTGGCGACCTGGTATTTTAATGCTCGATGTTGTTTTGGTTTTTGATCACTGATGTGCGTAACGCCGCGCTCGTCAACCCAGGTATACAAACCGTGTGTTTGTTTATATTGAATTTCACCGATTGAATTATCCGTACACCGGTACTGATCGAACCTTGCAACATGCCGATGGGCGTATTTAACTTTTGAAACTAATTTTGCTGAAGGGGTTTCTTCTGTTATTGCTGTTGTATTTTGTGCGACTTGGCTAGATTGCGTTTGATTAATCCAAAATTGCTTATCTAAAAAATAAACTGTCAGGGCAATAGCAAAAACCGCGCAAATAACAAAGTATAAAAAATTTCTAACGTTAGATGACATATTCTCTCCCTGAATGATGTTTTGCTGAGCTGATAAAATTAAACAATGGAAAATAGTATTTTTAATTTTGAATTGTTTCAATAAAAAGAAGGCATCCTTGCCTTTAACACTTTGGGAATAGTGAATCAGTAGAACTTAACTAGCAGATGAGATTGCTGGCTTGTCGGCTGTGTCGGTGGTAATTGTGTTGCCGGCTTTGTCAAAACGCAGGATCTTATTTTGTGGTGCCGTTAAATTAATCACATCACCATATTTTAACGGGCATTCTCCATCGGTTTTAACGGTTAATGTACCGGTATTTTCAACATGAACATGCAAAAACGTCTCAGAGCCTAAATGTTCTATTACGCCTACTTTACCTGTCCATAAGCCATTGTCTTGCGTCACTTGCAAATGTTCAGGACGCACCCCGATACAGTGTGTTGCATCACCTGCACTGGGTTGAACATCTATAAAATTCATTTTTGGCGAGCCAATAAACCCGGCAACAAAGCGGTTTACCGGTTTTTGATATAACTCAAGCGGTGTGCCGACTTGTTCAATCACACCACCATTAAATACGGCGATACGATCGGCCATTGTCATTGCTTCAACCTGATCATGGGTGACATAAATCATGGTGGTATTCAGACTTTTATGCAGCTCAGAAATTTCAAGACGCATGTTCACCCGTAACGAGGCATCGAGGTTCGATAAAGGCTCATCGAACAAAAATGCTGACGGCTGGCGTACGATTGCACGGCCAATCGCAACCCGTTGACGCTGGCCACCCGATAATTGTCCAGGTTTGCGGTCTAGATAATCTGTTAAATTCAGCATTTTGGCGGCTGTGGTAATTTTCTCTTCAATAACCTCAGGCTCGACCTTTGCACGTTTCAGCGGAAACGCGATGTTATTTCTCACCGACATATGCGGATAAAGTGCATATGATTGAAACACCATCGCCAATCCACGTTTAGCAGGTGGCATGTGGGTGGCGTCTTGCCCGCCAATTTCAATTGTGCCGCTGGTGGTGTCTTCTAAACCGGCGATCATCCGTAGTAAAGTAGATTTACCACAACCAGAGGGGCCAACAAATACGATAAATTCACCATCTCGTATCTGTAAGTCTAACGGTTTAATCACGTTTACGTCGCCGAAGCTTTTAGTCACTTGTTTTAATGTAATACTTCCCATTTCAATGCCCTCTATTTAACAGCGCCGAAGCTAAGCCCGCGCACTAATTGTTTCTGGCTGAACCAACCAAGGATAAGAATTGGCACGATGGCCATCACTGAAGCTGCCGATAACTTTGCATAAAACAAACCTTCGGGGCTTGAATAACTGGCAATAAATGCCGTTAAAGGTGCGGCATTTGCCGCGGTTAGAATGAGTGTCCAAAAGGCTTCATTCCACGCCAGTATCACGTTAAGTAACATAGTCGATGCAATACCCGGTAACGCAATTGGCAGCAATACATGAAATATTTCGTCTTTAATACTGGCACCATCCATACGCGCCGCTTCAAGAATTTCATGCGGTATTTCTTTAAAGTAGGTGTATAACATCCAAACCATAATCGGTAAGTTAATGAGTGTCATCACAATCACTAAACCCAGTTTGGTATCTAATAATCCGGTGTCGCGAAACAGTAAATAAATCGGGATAAGCACACCGACAGGTGGCAACATTTTGGTTGATAACATCCACATTAATAAATTTTTAGTGCGCTTGGTTTGCACAAATGCCATAGACCAAGCCGCCGGGATCGCGATTAACAACCCCACTAAACTAGAGCCAACCGATATCACGATAGAGTTCCAAAAATGCTCAAAGTAGGGCGAACGCGCCAATACATCTGAGTAGTTTTCAAGTGTCCATTCAAACATAAACAGGCTTGGCGAACTGGATATGGCTTCTGCTTCGGTTTTAAAGCTGGTGATCGCAGTCCATAAAATAGGGAAAAAGATTAATCCGCTAATGGTCCACGCCAGAATGGTATAAATCGCTTTGGTTTGATTATTTGTATTCATCGCTTTTAACCCTCTAGGTTTTTACCAATTAAACGCATTAAGAAAATGGCCACTATATTGGCAATAATGACTGCGACGATACCGCCGGCAGAACCGCCACCGACGTCAAACTGCAATAACGACTGGGTGTAAATTAGGTAAGTAATATTGGTAGATGCGTAACCCGGACCACCGCTGGTTGTCACTAATATTTCGGCAAATATTGACAATAAAAAGATGGTTTCTATTAAGATAACCGCTGTTACCGCGCGCGACAGATGCGGCACGACAATATAAATAAACTTACTGAATGGGCCTGCACCGTCTAATTCGGCTGCTTCAAGTTGTTCGCGATCAAGCGACTGAATGGCTGTCAGTAAAATTAATGCGGCAAATGGTAGCCACTGCCAAGACACAATAATAATGATGGATAACAACGGCATTTCGGCAAAAAAATCAACCGGTGTGACACCGATAAACTCAGCAAAATGGGCAAATAAACCATTTACTGGGTTCATAAACATATTTTTCCAAACCAACGCGGATACGGTCGGCATTACAAAAAACGGAGCTAAAACCATAATGCGTACATAGTTTCGTCCCCAAATGGCTTGATCGAGCAATATAGCTAAACCAATTCCACCGCCAATTGTGATAAATAACACACCCAATACCAGCAATAAGGTATTAAAAAATGATTCAATAAATGCAGGATCGGTTAAAAAGAACTCGTAATTCATCAAGCCTATGAATGCATTGTCGCCTGGCATCAGCAAGTTATAATCTAAAAATGAGAAATATAACGTCATGCAAAGTGGCACTATCATCCATATCAGTAACAAACTAACGGATGGGAGCAGCATCAATTTGGCTAAGGTACGAGAGTGAGTTGTCGCCATGGTCCAGCCCTCTTACTAAAACTCTTACTAAAAAAATTAGAGGTAAATCAGCCGCTAACTGCAGCTGACTTACCCGGAATGACTACTTGATATACCGTGCTCTACGCATGGTTCTTTCAACTAGGCGTTGTGAGTTTTGCAAAGCCTGTTCAACGCTCATTTGGCCAGTCAGTGCAGCACTAAATTGCTGGCCCACTGCTGTGCCCATGCCCTGAAATTCGGGGATTGCGACAAATTGCATACCGACATACGGTACGGGCTTAACGGTTGGGTTAACCGGATCGGCCGATTGTATTGAGTCCAGTGTAATTTGCGCAAAAGGCGCAGCTTTTAAATAGTCAGGATTATTGTATAAAGAGATACGCGTACCCGGCGGCACCTTAGCCCAGCCTTTTTGGCTGGCTACTAATGCTAAGTACTCTTTTGACGTCGCCCAGCTGATAAATTTCATTGCTGCGTCTGATTTTTTACTGCTTGAAGGGATCGCCAAAGACCAAGCCCACAACCAGTTACCTCGCTTGCCAAGGCCATTATCGGGCGCCAATGCAAAACCGACTTGGTTAGCAACTTGCGAGTCTTTTTCATTTGTTACAAATGCGCCTGCGACGGTTGCATCAATCCAGATCCCACATTTTCCGGTTTGGAATAAAGCAAGATTTTCATTAAAGCCATTTGCGGACGAACCGGGCGGTCCATACTTTTTCATTAAATCAACATAGTAATTGAGGGTATTTTTCCACTCTGGTGTGTTGAATTGGGGTCGCCAGTTTTCATCAAACCAACGAGCGCCAAATGAGTTAGACATAGAGGTAATCAAAGCAATATTTTCACCCCACCCAGCTTTACCGCGCAGGCAAATACCATAAACGCCTGCCTCTTTATCTGTCATCGCGGCCGCTGCTTTGCGGATAAAATCCCAGCTTGGCGCTTTTGGCATTTCTAATCCGGCTTTTTCCATTAGATCAGTGCGGTACATCACCATTGAACTTTCACCGTAAAATGGAGCTGCGTATAGTTTGCCTTCTGCTGTTAATCCACTTCTGATCGCAGGTAACAGATCGTCCAAATCATATGACGGACCTAGATTATCCAACGATTTTAGCCAACCTTGTTTTCCCCAAATCGGCACTTCATATGTGCCAATTGTCATAACATCATATTGACCACCTCGGGTCGCAACATCGGTTGTAACGCGCTGACGCAGAATATTTTCTTCCAGTGTTACCCACTTTAAGTTGATATTCGGGTGTTTCTTTTCAAAATCACTGCTGAGTTCTTTCATGGTGATCATGTCACCATTATTAACGGTCGCAATGGTGATGGTTTCTGCATTGACGGTCGTGCTTAAAGCAAGCGCACCGCACAACATCATAGATAGTTTTTTAAACATTTTGGAACCCCACTAAAATTTAACTGATAGTTCAGATGTAACGCCGCTAAAACCTTGGCCAATTTGACCACCAGAGTTAACACCTTCATCCTGGTCAACATATTCAAACTTCCACAATGTGCGCTCGTTTAACCAATAACCCGCGCCAACCTGTAAACGAGTGACTTCGTTATCTGATTGTTCAATTAAATCAGATGAGTTTTCAGCTGCAGAGTAACGCGCCGCTAAATAAAATTTGTTGGGAAGCAAATACTGCTGCGCTTCCAGCACCCAATAATCAACAGAACTATCCCCTTTGATCACGTTGTTTGAATCAAAAGTAGTACCTTCTGGATCAGCAACACCATTGCTGCCAAAATAAGTAATACCTGCAACGGCATTACCTGCTGTATCTGCAAAAGTATAGTCGTCGGCAGATTTTCCGAGCATAAAGATCACACTGGTTTGCTCAGTAGGTTGATACGCTAAGTTCAGTTGTACAATGGATTGATTAAGGCCCGGCAATGCACCAACATGCGTGTCACGCTCACTGGATGCAGACGCTGAGAAGTTGTAGTTTTCGCCGTCACCAAAACGATAGTTGGTGGTTGTGACACCGCTCAGGCTTGCCATGCCATTTTCAAAAGTCAGTTGGTCGCCTTGATTCGCTTTAAATAAGTTTAGGCCAGCTTTAAATCCGCCTGCAAATTCTAACGTCCCTTGCAGTCGATAGTTGTAACCACGATCTTGTTGAAACGCTTCTCCAAAGCTTGAGGTGGTCATATGCCCTGCCACGTTGTACGCGCGAATAAAACCGTTGTCATACGACTGGCTATAGCTTAACTGAATTCCGTTTTCGGCTGTTGCGTAATCTGTAATGCCATTACCGATCAGTGCATTACCTTGGTTGTCTGCCCCATCTTGAAAACCTTTAAACTGAAATGGTGCAGCACCAATATTGCCGATACGAAGCGTTAAGTCGTTATTGTTTTTCGTGGTTTCACTTAACCCTAAAAGGTCAAACTCAATGCCGGCAAAATCCTGGTGGAACGAAAAGTCACGATCGCCATTATTGCCAAAGTCATTCGGTTCTTCTGCAATATCTACATCGGCGGTGATGTGTTCGGTGATCTTAAATTTAAACTGTAAATTAACGCGAAGACGACCAAACCCACCGGCTTGTTCTTCATCTTCTGGCCGAAAAGCACCTTCTTTTGCTTGTATCGATTGATAGTTTTGCATTGCCAAAAAATTTACATGCACTCGCCCATCTAAAAATTCATTGGCTTCTGCAGCCTGTGCATATGCTGAAGCTGATGCTGCAATAATCGCAGATGCCAGCAAGCTTAATTTTGACTGCCATGGGTTAGAACGCGTGTTTTTTAATTTGCCAGTTACTGTATTTAGCATGGGAAATCCTCTTCGTTAATCGACGGTTTTTTGTATTTTGTTAAAACTAAGCTGAGCATATTATCGCACCACACCTATCGATCATATGCCCACGTTATGATTATATGACCAAATAACAAAATCAATGTCAACAAAGTTTAAATAAAATAAATATCATTTATTTACATAAAAACAACAAAAACCATTAAATACAATAAGTTAAGCACGTAAAATTAAATTACATTTTTTAAACAAAAAACAACACACCAGAGCTAATGCCCACAAAAAGATTATTTACACACCCAAAATTCACTTTATAGTCGAAGCAAAACACGCAAAACCCCCAAATCTAGGCCGATGTATAATTGACAAAAAGACAACATAATAGGAACATGCTCAATTATAGAGCGTATGCTCGGCATGTATCGAATGACCGCCAGAGGTATCCAGTGCAAAGAAACTATGAGCTCATTATTTTTGATTGTGACGGCGTGGTAATTGACAGCGAAATCATCAGTGCCAGCGTGCTTGTTGAAAAACTGAACGCCTGTGACGTAAAAGTTGATTTAAATTATGTACTGTCTCATTTTTTAGGGCGCAGTTTTCCAACCGTTCGTAAACTAATTGAAGATACTTTCTCAATTCGCCTAAGTGATGGTTTTGAAGCAGACTACCGAAATACATTATTGGCACGCTTTCAAACGGAGCTGCACGAAACCAACGGTTTTTCGGCTATGTTGTCGGCACTTAAAATTAAAAAATGTATTGCCACCAGCAGCAGCCCAAAACGGGTTTCCGGTTCATTAAGTCAACTGAATTTAACGGATGATTTTGGCCAAAATGTGTTTACAGCAAGTGAAGTAAAACAAGGTAAACCGGCCCCCGATTTGTTTTTACACGCAGCAAAAACAATGGGCACTAGCCCGGAAAATTGCTTGGTTATTGAAGATAGCCCACCTGGGATACAAGCCGGATTAGCCGCCAATATGACAGTGATTCATTACCGGGGCGGCGCGCATTTAGCTAAATCATCGCCGACAAAGCTTGAGCCAAGTGTACAAGTAATCAGTCACTGGAAAGAATTAATCAGTTTATATCCACATTTATTTAAATAATTGGAAAGTATTATGACAAGTAAATCGTCCTCAGAGCTAAAACGCCTAGAAGACGCAGCAAGAGCCGCTTGGCTATATTATGTTGCAAAAAATACCCAAGATGAAATTGCACAAAAATTAGACGTATCTCGCCAATCAGCCCAGCGTTTAGTTGCGCTGGCGGTTAACGAAGGTTTGATCAAGGTTCGCCTTGATCATCCCATCTGCGCATGTATGGATTTAGCCGCACAACTGAAAAAAAAATACAATTTAATAGAATGTGAAATTGTCCCAACCGACCCAAGTGCACCCGATGATAATACCGGTTTGGCACAAGCTTCAGCACATATTCTTGAGCGTTATTTAAGATCAGACCAACCTCGTACTTTGGCATTTGGTACCGGCCGCGCATTAAAAGCGATGGTTGATGAGCTGCCAACAATGCAATGTGCACAGCATAAAATTGTTTCACTTGTCGGCAATATGATGAAAGATGGCTCGGCTTCTGCGTTTGATATTGTGGTGAGTATGGCGAATCGAATCAATGCAAAACATTACCCGATGCCACTGCCAGTGATCGCCAGCTCAGAACAAGAAAAGTTGATTTTGCACAGCTTATTTTCGGTTAAAAGTATCTTTAAGTTAATTGAACAGGCTGATGCGACTTTTGTAGGTGTCGGCCATATTACCGATAATCCGCCCTTATTGGTGGATGGTTTTATTCAGGAAGAAGAGTTACAACAAGCCAAACAAGACGGCGCGGCGGGCGAAATAATCAGCTGGATATACAATCAAAATGGCCAAATATTAGATAACGCCATTATTGAACGCGTAGTCAGCGCGCCGCTGCATCCCGAAACTGACAAACCTGTTTATGGTATTGCCGCCGGCTCGCATAAAGTATCCGCCATTCGCGCTGCATTAAACGGTCGTTTAATCAATTCACTGATCACCAACGAATATACTGCAAAGCAATTATTGGCGGATTAATATAAAAAAGCCGTGAGAATTTTGCTTCGGTTAAGCTTTTTTTGGCTATCCAAGTGATAGCCAAACTCAGCGATAAGACAAATATAAGATAAATATAAGACAAATAGAATTGAGTTTTTTGATTTAATAATCTTCAAAAAAATACTCTTCAGCTAATTCGTCTAACATTTTCTGCTCTTCAATTTTTTGCTGCGCTTGTCTTTCTGCTAATAAGCGATTTAATACTTTTAGGTTTGTACATTCGTTGATGATTTCAAGCATTTGAATTTGCCCCACTGTTAACATTTCAACGTGAGATTTTATGGTCGCTTTAATTTGTTTTTTCGAGCCGTTTGCAAAACGCCGCCAAACTAAATTTTGCGGCGTGTCTTCATACGTCATGTCTTCGCGTTCGTCGTCTAGGTCATCCAATTTTCGATATAACAATAGAGTTAATGCAGAGATTGATTCATCATCTAAATTTATCTCAGCATCCGGCACAAACTGACTATACAAAGTAAAAATAGTAAAGACGTCATTTTGTTTTTTTGCTGTTGAAAGCTGCTGCATTAACGTTTGTTTTTCAAGTTTTTTGTCTTCGTCTTGCTCTTTGTCTGGATGTAAAATTTGCGCAAGCTTTTTATACATTTTATTGGTTTGGCTACGTTTAAACAGATTGTTGTAATGATTACCTAATGTAGATTCGCTTTCGAAATTATGCTGTTGATATTGGCTGCCAGTGAATGGATCATCTGAGCCAAATATATCTTCGTCATCAAATAGATCTTCTTCTGCGAAAGCTTCTTGTTCGATATCTGACAGCTTGCTCTCGATATAATCTTGCATTGCACCTGGGTTTGATGCCATTTCGACCAGTTCGTCGTCAGATAAATCAATCTCCATTTCTAGCATGTTCTCTAACAAGTCACGAACACCCTCAGGGTAAATTACTTCGTCGCTGTCTATCTCATCATTATTTACGAGGGCTGCTATTTGATCATGCACATTTAAACGCAGCTCGTGGGTATTAATATCGCCACTAAAGGGGTTTGACTCGATATCTTCGATTTCTGATTCAATCCAGCCTATCAAACACATTCTGCGGGCTTCAGATAAAGACTTGCGGCTAATAAATTGCGTTAAATGCTCAACTAACTGTGCTGAAGCTTGCGTAAAACGGGCTTCTTTTTCACCCGCGACTTTTGAAAAATCGTTATAAAAATCTTCTATTTCGCTTTTTAGTTTTGCGTTACGGGCCTGTTTCTTTTCAACCCTGCGCCACACTTTATTCAACTTATTAAACGCTTCGTGTGAGTGATTGCTCTCATTAGTCTGAATATTAGTGTTGGCGAGTATCATAATAAACCTGAGTCAAAATTAACCTTGTTAAAGTGCCTATGCTACCTAATTTTTAAAAGATGAAAACACGAAAAATATATATGTTATAGCTTTATAAAAATGCCGGGTGGAATAATGGAGTAAAAAGCGCAAAATCTAACTCAATGTCAAAATAGCATTCGTAAAATAACTGAACTCAACTCATTAAAATTAATAAAAAAAATGATCACTAGTGTTTATGCCGCCTTAATGCTTTAAGTTTAAAACAACATTTAAACATTTAGTTTACAAGTAAAAATAAGGTGATTATTATAACCTTGCTTTGCCACCGGTAGCATTACGGATAATGAAGCCATTGATAGATACAATACTTTAAATCAGTGACTTAGCTTTACCCAAATAACAGTGGCAAAGCAACACACAACTCGCACATTAAACGACAAAGGTTATTCAATGTTGAATCGCTGTTGAAGTTTAATACTGGCAGGTACTAATGGCTACAGCTGGTACCTGTAGCCCCCTGCCAGGCGATGATGAACTATCAATCACATGGTGGATTATATGAAAAATAATACTATTAGGCAATTGAGTAAAGCCGTTGCCTTTGTAATATCAGCAATCTCGGCTAGCCAGAGCTATGCCGCAATTGGCGGTTTCGCTGAGGAAAACGGCGGTACAACCGGGGGGCAAGGTGGTAACGTAGTTTATGCAACCACAGGCACACAAATTCATGAGGCGCTTTGTAATCGCCCTTCCAGCGATACGCCTATCATCATTCATGTTGAAGGCACTATTAACCACAGCAATACATTTAAAGTTTCAGGAGACAGCTGTAATACAGCAGATGGCGTTATAGAACTCAAAGAAATTAGCAACGTGTCTTTGATTGGCGTTGGCAGTGGTGCATTGTTTGATGAATTAGGTATACATATTCGTAAAGCGTCCAACATCATCATTCAAAACGTGCATGTACGTAACGTTAAAAAATCAGGCTCTCCGATTTCTAATGGTGGGGATGCGATTGGCATGGAAAGTGATGTATCTAATGTTTGGGTTGACCATGTCACGTTAGAAGCAAGCGGTGGCGAAAGTGAAGGCTACGATGCTTTATTTGATATGAAAGCAAACACCAAATACGTGACTTTATCTTACAGTATTTTACGCAACTCAGGCCGTGGAGGGTTAGTTGGTTCAAGCGATAGTGACGACCAAAATGGTCCGGTTACATTCCACCATAATATGTACGAAAATATCACTTCGCGTACACCATTATTACGCCATGCAACGGCCCATGCATACAACAACTATTACACAGGTCTGCAATCGTCAGGTATGAATCCGCGTATTGGCGGTGAAATGAAAGCAGAGAACAACTACTTCGCGGACTCTAAAGATCCGTTAGGTACGTTTTACACCAACGACATGGGTTATTGGGAAGTCAGTGGCAATATCTGGGACAATATTACTTGGTCAGCAGCAGAAGATAAAATTCATCCTGCTGGGCCAAACCCAACCTCAACCACTTATATTTCAATCCCTTACGATTACGATTTAGATAGCGCAAACTGCGTACCAAATATAGTATTAGCCACAGCAGGTGCAAGTACGGGTTTAGCTGTATCAGACGGTAGCTGTACAGTCACCCCTTCTCCTACACCTACACCAACCCCGACGCCAACGCCTACTCCAACTGACCCGAACCCGGAAGATCCAACACCAACACCCGGAACAGGTAGTCAAGTTTTAAATATTACTGAATCGGGTATATCAAGTGATTTCTTTGATATTTCAGGCAATCTATCTTCCTCTAAAGGTACGGTAAATTACAACGGTTTAACCTTAACTCAAGCACTTAAAATTGAATCAAGTACTGCTATAAACTTCACGTCTAACGCAGACGGTGAATTGGTATTAGTGTTCAATGAGGGAGAAAGTGGACGCATTAGTGTAGATGGAAATACACATACGGTTAGCAATGGTGTGCTTACTATACCATTAGCAGCCGGCAATCACGCTATTTCGAAAGTAGACACAATGAACTTGTACTACATCAGCCTAGGTAACAATGCTGAAGAACCAGAGCAACCAACAGAGCCTGAGCCAACGCCAGACACTGGTAGTGTATCAGCTGCTACATCTGTCGATGCAAATAATGTGACGTTAACATGGTCAACAGCCAATATTAACAATATTACAGGCCAACAGATTTATCGAGACACCGACGCCACACTTGAAGGCCGAGTTCGTATCGTTTCTGGTATTTCTGGCAATAGTTATACCGATACAAATGTTGCTGATGGTCGCTATTATTATTCAGTAAAAATTATCGGAAACGACGGCCAAACATACAATTCTGAAGCAGTTAGAGCAGATGTACAGACTGCAGCAACAGACTTAACCATTGAAGAAAACTCAAACGGTTTCTGCGCTGTTGAAGGCAGTATTGATAGCAACCACAGCGGCTATACAGGTGTCGGATTTGCCAATACAGATAATGCGACTGGCACGGGTATAGACTACGCAATTTCAGTACCAGCCTCTGGCGAGTACCAACTGAGTGCACGTTATGCAAATGGCTCAACCGATCGTCCAGCGGCAGTCATAGTAAACGACATTTTACAAGGCAACTTGGCATTACCAAGTACTGGTGCCTGGGGTAACTATGCGCTATCAAGCCAAATGCCGGTTAACTTAACAGCTGGATTAAATTTTGTTCGTCTACATGCAACTGGCTCAGCTGGTTTAGCCAATATTGACAGCTTAACGCTATCAGGTGCAAACCCTGAGCCTGGTGACTGTAATGGCCAAGTTGGTGATGGTGCGCCGACAACAGATCCTGAGCCAACCCCTGATCCTGAACCGACGCCAGATCCAGAACCAACCCCTGATCCTGAGCCGACGCCAGAAACACAAAGTGAAGTGTTAAACATTACCGAATCGGGTATCTCAAGTGACTTCTACAACATCTCTGGCAACTTGTCTTCTTCAAAAGGCACTGTAAATTACAATGGTTTAACCTTAACTCAAGCGCTAAAAATTGAGTCTAGTACTGCTATTACTTTTACTTCGGTTGCCGATGGCGAATTAATCCTTGTGTTCAATGGAGGCGAAAACGGCCGCATTCGCATCGATGGCACCAGTTACGATGTGTCTAATGGTGTCCTTACTTTACAACTAGTCGCAGGAAGCCACTCAATTTCTAAAATTGACACTATGAACCTTTACTACATCAGCCTAGAGAACAATGGTGGTGAAAGTGAACAACCAACCGACCCCGTAGAGCCGACAGATCCCGAAGAGCCTACCGATCCATCTACCCCACCAACATCCGGTGGTGGCACTGAAGTGGTTTACCCCGATGCAAATTGTGCTGAATTAATCAACAACGACAATATTAACTGGCGTGAATCTTCACTACAAAGTGACCAAGAAATTATTGAATGTTTATCTGCTTCATTAGGTAAACCAGTTGGTTACGGTGAAAACGCAACTGGGGGTTATGATCCAGCAGGCAGTAGTAAGTTAGTTGTTATTACTAGTGACCGTCCTGAAGATCAAATATTAGCCGCTATCTCTTCACCTGAGCACAACTGGATTGTATTTGATAAAAATGATTTTGCTAACGAAACAGCGTTAATGATGTACCGCCCATATTGTGCTGATCCAGCTTTACAATCAGCATTAGGTGTAGACGAGGCAACCTGCCGTGACCCATATGCCTGGTGTTCAGCAAAAGGCGTATCAAGCTCGAATTGTCTGCTAACTTTCTTCAATGACGAATTGAATGATAAAAGTTTACCTATCCGCAACTATCTAATTGATAGCAATACAACCATTGACGGTCGTGGTGCTAAAGCAACCTTTACTTTCAATGGTTTTAAAATTGGCGCTGATAGCAGTGGAGCTTCTACGCATATGTCTGAAAATGTGATTATCACCAACAATAAATTTGTCGGTGTAGGTCATACCGAAGACCATAACTTAGACCCAGATATGATCCGCTCAACAGGTGAATCACACGATATCTGGATCCATCAAAATACCTTTGATACAACGGGTGATTCAGCATTTGACGTAAAAGTGGGCGCGTATAATATCACTGTCTCTTTCAATAAATTAGTTAACGTTAAACGAGCCGCGTTACATGGTTCAAGTGACAGTCGAAGCATTAACTCGCAAATTACGACTACCATTCACAATAACTTGTTTGTGACGACAGATGATAATTTTGGCGCTAGCTCATATAACACAATGCGCCGAGTTCCATTGTTGCGCCGAGGTCAAACGCATATGTTCAATAATGTATTTTATGGTTATAGAAAAGACATTATGAGTATTCGTGTTGGCGGTAGTGCATTAGTTGAAGATAACTTATTTATGAACCCGGCTGATAACTCAAAAGGTGATGACTTAGCCGATTGGACGCTAAACTTGTTTGACGGTGCGGTACGTGACGGCAACTTAGAAGTAAGTAACAGCTATGTATACGAATCTGACGCAAATTGTACCACCTCTGGCGCATCTGCATCACTAGACGTGCAAGATGGCTCAACACCAAACATGTTTGCTGACTACAACGGTATTTCACAGGATACGATTAACGCCAACCGTATGTCTGCGAATGCGGAGTTACGCAACTATGTTATGGCTTCTGCCGGTAAAGGTGGTAAAGCACCTTGGGTATCGAGTTATTCTGAAGGTGTAAATGCATTGGTAGCATCTGCTGCTGCAAGTTGCCAATAGATACCAAACTCGACCGTGCATTAACTGCGTTTAGCTGTTAACTTGCACATTCGCTAACAAAGACTTCCTACTAGGTTGTTTTTCTAACACAAATCCCTCGATGAAAATTGAGGGATTTTTTATCAATGCTTTGATTGCCCTTCTCGGAAGGCTTCTAGTCTATGGCCTATAAATTAACGGTCAGCTTAACTTTGCACAACCAACAGTCACTACAACCAACCTTTTTGTCGGGCGATTCGTGCGGCATCAATGCGGTTAGTGGCGTTTAGTTTTGCGATAGCTTCTGATAAATAATTACGCACTGTACCTTCAGATAAAAACAATTCGGTGGCTATTTCCGCTGTTTTTTTACCTTCGCCTGCTAGGCGTAACGACTTACGCTCTTTATCTGATAAAGGGTCAGCATCATCTAATGCTTGAATGGCAAGTTCTGGATCAATCACTTTTTTGCCCTGCATGATTTGCCTTAGCGCAGCGGCTAATTGTTCTGACGGGCAATCTTTTAATAAAAACCCCCGAACACCCGCGACTAATGCCCGTTTTATATAACCTGCACGCGCAAAAGTGGTGATAACAACCGTTTTAACATCAGGCTTATGTTTTTTTGCTTCTTCGATTAATTCTAAGCCCGTCATCATAGGCATTTCTATGTCGGTTAATAATACGTCTATCTCGTGCGTTTTAACTAAATCGATTGCCTCACGTCCATTTGCTGCTTGTGCAACAACTTCAACATCAAATTCTAAGTTGAGTAATGCAACTAATGCACCCCGTACGAGAGCTTGGTCTTCAGCAATAAGCACTTTTATCATAACTGAAATATCCTTTTATCAAATTCTAATTCTAGCGCAAAACCCTGTTCTCGCTGCAGTTGAAACTGACCACCCAATTCACTGACACGCTCTTCTATACCGGTTAATCCATTACCGGAAGTTGCTTTTGATAGCGGTCCGTCATTCGCTATTTTAAGGGTTAATTTATCAGCTTGCTGCGCAACATAAAGCTGCACATTTTTACCTTGGCTATGCCTGATAATGTTGGTTGTGGCTTCTTTTATTATCAGCAATATGGTTGATTCTGCTTTGGCTGTTAATCCTTTAAATGTTAATGCGCCTTCAACATTAAAACCTTTATCGATAAGCAAATTATGCATTTTAAGTAACTCTGCATTTATGTCTTTGGTTTTGTACCCTGATACGGCAGCGCGAACTTCAGACAATGTCGTGCGTGTAATATCGGCAACTTGCTCTATTTCATCTAATGCGGCGTCGATTTGTCCAGCTTTACCTAATTTATTTGCCAATTCAGCTTTTAACACAATAGATGACAAAGTATGCCCAAGCAAATCATGTAAGTCGCGAGCGATGCGCTCTCGTTCGGCAATCGTCGCGAGTTGTTTGTTGTGTTGCTGGCTTTGTTCTTTGGCGTGCTCTTGCTGCAATGTAGAACGCGTCATCGTGCCAAAAAAGTAATTAGGTATAGTTGCAATGTAGGCAGGTAATAAAAAATACAGCTCAATTAAATTAAACGCCCAAGCACTAAAACCGATAGCGACTAATATAAACAAAAGCCAAGGCGCCCCTCGTTTATACGAATAATAATAGCCGACTAAAAATGCAATATAGGGGAACAAGGCACAAGTACCCGGGTTTAAGGTGGTAGCCGCCACACTGATTACCGTTAAGCCAAATAAATAATAATGGATATTGTGCTGGGTACATTTTTGCGCCTGAATATAACCGGCAATAAATGCAAAATAGGCGATAAAACTGACGACAATTTCAAGCTCAGTTAATTGATGCCAAATCATACTAAGCGGGAAAAAATAAAACCCGGTGAATAATAAGGGAACCCACAAAAAGAAGTTTTTGTATCCGCTAAACAGAGGTGCAGCTTGGTAACTTTGATTCATAACTTGCTCAGTTTATTTTGTCGCTGATTTCAAGAAAATGGTGCAGACATTTGACCACACCATTTATGTTTTTAGTTTAATTTTATTGCGATTTATAGCGAGCTGATGTTTTGCTCATTTTGTGCAATAAGACCCTTAGCCCAGTTGCTATTTGGATTTATCTCAACCGCTTGGTTAAAATCGAGCAATGCACCTTTGGTATCGCCTTGCTCTACTTTAGCTAAACCGTGCCAGATATAGGCTTCGTCATATCCCCAGTGATAACCTGAATGGACATCATCCGGATAGTTATTTATTGCCTGATTAAACATAGCAACGGCTACTTGTTTATTACCACCATATGCAGCTGGTGTATGGTATTTAATAATGCCATGTACCAGTTTTAGCCGTGGGTTTTTCGGCGCTAATTGGCCTGCCTTGTTTAACAATTCATACGTTTTGGGGCCAAACTCTTTCGCTTTTTCGGGTGCAAAACCTGAGTGCAATCCAAGTACTTGTGCCAATAAAATCATGCTTTCAACGTCTTTAGGATTGTGCTTAAGTTGTTGATTTAAAATATCAGCTGACAAGGTTAAATGTTGAGTCAATTTTGCGAAATTTTGCTGTACCAGATAAGCCGCGCCTAATTTGTAGTGAGCAAAAGCCTGATCATAGCCACTGGTGTGCGCGGCCAATTCCGTAAGGTTTTCAACCTGCATATTGTTTGCCGCGAGCGTAATATTGTCTATCGTGCTCTGTTCTGCAAAAACATTTAAGCTTATTGAAAGTGCAACTGCAAAAATAACTTTTTTCATCTTAATATCCTTAACAAGTGTTTTGTTTAAATTTGAGAGCAGCGCTCCCGACAGAATTAAGTATGCCAAAGCGTATTTTTTTTATTAGAGCGGTTTGTCATCAATTAATATGACAAATGTCATGCGTATGATCGGCGCCAATCGCGCTCGTTCGTCACGGTTATCTAGGCGAGTTTTGCATTATTTGAGTGTTAAGCCGCCGCTTGCGGCTGCTGTAATAAATACAGGAGAGATCTATTGAACATGTTAATTTTAAAGCTATTCAGAAACTCAAAGTAGCCCGGAGATGAAGCCTAGCTGATTAAGTTTACCGCGAAAAAATATAGTGCTTTTCCAATGAAGTTAAATCAATTTATTCAATTCAAGATGAGCACTACGCCCTTTCAGTTCTATGGCTAAATCTCTTATAAAAATTTAGGACATTCAATTCACAAACGGTAACAAAGTTCTGGACCAAGTTATTTACCGACTTTGAGTCGGTAGTTTATTCCCGCAATACTTTTCTATCCGTTATTACAGAGGTAGACTTCTACCGAAAAGCTGTTAATATCGACAATGAAACGGTAACAAACTACTGGGTGGGTAATGCAAGCCGTCACGCTACAATTATTTAATCAAGGCCAATGGTGGGACGCCGCTACGTTGAGTTTCTCCGATGAGCGGCTAAGTGCCAGTTGTTTGCTTTATTATGAACCTGAGTATATTGCAATGGTAGCCAATTACGAGGTCAAGGATTGTTGGGCATGCACGGTTAATGCGCCCATTAGTGCTGTTCCGCAAGACTACCCCAATTGGCCTGCGCTACTAGATGATATTTTGCCAGCCGGTAAATCTCGAGATTGGTGGCTCAAGTACCTTAATGTCAGTCGCGCTAACGAGTTTCAGCAAAACTACGCGTTGCTGACACATGCTTGTATGTCACCCGTTGGCAACTTACGAATAAAAGAGTCTGTGCCAGCGACAGCTAATATCGACACACGTCGCTTTCCAATTAAAGACGTGATTTCATTGCAGTATGACTTCTTAGAGTATGCCAATGAACAAGGGGCTGCAGTAGGAGGTGCAACAGGGGCTGGTGGTGTTGCACCAAAGCTTTTGCTGATGCTTGAAGATGACAAAGTTTTTATTGACGGTGACTTTGCTGGCAAACCATTGACGGCCACACCGTATTTAACAAAGTTCGCGCGAAATAAACGTACAGCTCGAGACAATAATATCCTCAAAGCTGAAGGTGTTTATTATCAGGCTCTTGCTGAGATTCTCAAAGATACCAACGTTCAAACCATCAATGTGAACAAGCTAAAAATATTAGAAGATGAACAGAGCGGTCAAGTCAGTTTGTGGTTGCCACGCTTTGACGTCGGGTTTGAAAACGGCGCAGCCACAAGAATTGGTTTGGAGAGTATCTATTCAATCATAAATGCAGAGCCAGGCAGTTATCAAGATCATTTTTATGTGATGGAGACTGTTTGGCGCAGAATAAACTCTGCAACTCAAATGACACAAAAGGAATTTGCAAAGCAATATGTTGTTAGAGATTTTTTAAACATTGTTTTTGGCAATTCAGATAATCACGGCCGAAATATTTCGTTTTTAAAATATGATGGCGATATTGGTTTTGCACCCATTTATGATTTTGCTCCGATGAAAGCAGATGAAGAAGGTATAACCCGTTTATTCAAATGGGGACGAAGTTGTGAAGCGGGGGGGCAAGTTAATTTTTCAAACGTCGCTAAACAGCTTTCCGATTTTTGTGAGCCGGACGAACTGATTTTATTTTTGAATCATCTGGCAGAGAAATTAATCGACTTGCCTGAACGACTGGCAAGATTAAATTGCCCAGATGAAATATTAAATTTTCCCGCGATTGGTTTTAGCAATGTAAAAAATAAATTAGTAGAGATGGGGGTTTATGATGGCTAGCTTGTCTGGTGAACAACGAAAAGAAATTCTTGCGAAGCTAGAAAGCGATCTGGCCAATAATGTTATTACCATTGGTGAGTTAGTCAAACAGGTTCGTACGCAGCTGTACGGCATGACGCAAACTCAATACGCAAAATTTATTAAGGTGTCTGACAAAACCCTAAGAGATATTGAAAAAGGCAATACAGACCCTAGAGTCTCAGTACTGAATAAAATTTTAGCGCCAGGGGGCTTTCAGCTGTCAGCGCGCGCGGTTCGGCGCGATATTTAATTTCTCGCGTAGTTCAGGCTCTAGCCACTAAATCTTACTTCACTTTTTGTAGACCTAGGGCGTGTTTACCACCTCTGAGGTAAATACTGCGTGAAATACAAAGGCATCACGATATTAGTTTGTTCTAACGCTGAAGAGCCTTGTGTGCCAGTTAGCTTAAAGGTTGTAATTAGTGCACATTTTTCAACGTAGGATGCCAATGATTTTGCTCTTGTACGTTTACCACTTTTGACTTCAACAGGAACGATATCGCCTTCATCGGTTGCCAAAATAAATTCGATTTCGGCGCGGGCATCATTCCATGAATAACTTGGGTCAACACCAATAGCGGTGAGCTCTTGTTGCACAAAGTTTTCTGCCACATATCCTTTAAAATTAAACCATCCAATTTTGGTATTTAGGCATTAATTAATAAAATATGGTTTTTTACTTTCAGTTTTAAGTTAATTCACTATAATTTAGTTATTAGATGTTAATTACTCATTAATGGTGTTTTATGAACAAGGTAGAGCATACAAAAGTATTACTTGGGCAACTCATTAAACAAACCCGAGCTATGAGCATGGATCAGCATGAATTGGCGCTTAGAACGGGGGCGAGTAAAAATACCATTAGCCGTTTAGAGCTTGGCAAAGGGGTCAATGTTGATACCTTGTTCTTGGTTTTAGATCATTTAGATTTGCTTGATCCAATTTTAGAAACCGTCGAACAGCAATACGAGTTAGTTAAAAATAATCCGCAACGCAGTACCTCTAAAGTTGCAAAGGAGTTGCCGAATGACTTCTAGTGCGTATGTATTTATTGAAGGGCTAGAAGATTCGCCAGTCATTTGTGCCATTGTCGAGCTAGACCCAGCCGCCAAAGTAGGCAAGTTTCGTTACGGTAAATCTTATTTGCAGCGTGATGATGCCTTCCCACTGGATCCTTTACATTTACCCCTTGTTAGCGAACAGCTTGTTACTCGGGTAAACAACGGTATGTTTGGCACTATTTTAGATGCAGGAGCCGACAGTTGGGGTAAAAAGTTAATATATTCGTTACATACTACAAAACCCAAAGACGACTTAGAGCTGGTGTTGGCTGGTTCTGGCATGGGGGTAGGAGCACTCACGTTTAGTTTATCGAGAACGGCCAGCAAACCTAAGCGCAACAAAAATACCATTGGCGATATCCCAATGTTATTGAAAGGTAAACAAGCGATATTGGCCGACCAAGCCATATCCAATGCGGTAAAGAAGGCATTTCAATTCGGATCTAGTATGGGCGGGGCGAGACCCAAAACCATTGTTGAAGACGGCGGCATTAGTTACCTAGCTAAGTTTAACCGTAATGACGACCTCTTTAACGTCTGTCGTGTTGAACATGCTTGTATGAATATGCTGTCAGAGTTAAAAGAGCTGCATGTGCGAGTCGCCAATACTAAGCTGCTTGAAAATCACGATGAAGATATTTTGCTCGTAGAGCGTTTTGACTGTGCAAACTACCAACCGTCTCATCATTTTTTAAGTGCAAATTCACTCATTAATAAAATGAAGGTCACAGAGCAATCGACTACAACAACTTATAGCTACGGCGCGCTAGCTGAATTTAACATGAAGTATGGTGCCGAGCCGTTAGACGCTCATGAGCTGTTTGCTCGCATGGTTTTTAATATTTGTATGGGCAATACTGACGACCATTCACGAAACCATGCATTTTTATACTCTTTCAAGAATAGGCATTGGCGCTTATCCAAAGCGTATGACGTGTTACCAATTAATAATACTAGGCAACATGGTATTGGCATTGGTCAACAAGGTAGATTAGGTAGTATTGAAAATGCCATGTCGCAGGCAAAGCGATTTGGTCTGAATAGCAGAAAGGCAGAAACAATTGCAAAAACCGTTATCGAACTAACGTCACAATGGCCAGCCTATTTTAGCAGTAGCGGTGTTTCAGATGCGGATATCGAAATATTGAAAGCCGTAATACCGGAATAAATACCGGAATAAAAGCAAACCATCTAAGCACAGGTTAATGAAAGTTTAAGACTAGCTGTAGCCACTAGCCATTTCGTTCTTTAACCTCGTTATACTATTTTTGACAGATCCCAGAGCGGTGTAAGTCTTGCGGATCTTTTTAGTTGTCATATTCACCTCGTTAAGTCATTTTACTCACTTAGCGTGGTGTCCAAAAGTATTGGATCAGATCAGTGAGCGCGCGTGTTACGGTTTATCTATAATTACACATCAAAAGCGCATGGTGATACATAATAGCTAATCATTCTTGTGTTTGCGGGATTAGGGTGATATGTTTTTGTATATAATTATTCTTAATTGATGCATTAAGGCATATCGAAATGAGCTATGTAACAGAGCAGATACTAGAAAGTCTTCGAGAAGCTCGAGTACGTAAGGGGTTTAGCCAAAGAGAGCTGAGCGCGCGTTCGGGGGTGCCTCAAAGCCATATTTCGAAAATCGAGTCTGGCGGCGTAGATTTAAGAATATCCAGTTTAATTGCACTTGCCCGTGTACTTGACCTAGAGCTATTGGTTGCGCCTAAAAAGTCCGTGCCTGCCATCAAGTCGATTATTCGAAGTGGCCAAGGTGCTCTCAACAGCCCTAGCAATAATGGCATCAACGATGAAGCTGAGCAAATGTCACCCGCATATCAGTTAGAGGAAGACGATGATGACTAACAATGTCTCTACGCTCAACGTGTTGCTCTACGGTGAACCCATCGCAACGATCACCCACGTGGGCAATGACAGAACGCTTTTTGCCTTTATGGATTCGTACATTAATGACGAATCACGGCCTGTGTTAGGGCTGGGTTTTAAAGATGCACTGGGAGGTTTACTGACCAACTTCAAACCGACCCAAACTAAGTTAATCCCGTTTTTCTCTAACCTTTTGCCAGAAGAAACGATGCGTCATTACTTGGCAGAGCGTGCCGGAGTGAACCCAGCGCGGGAATTTTTTCTATTGTGGGTGTTAGGACAGGATTTAGCCGGTGCGATCACGGTCGAACCGGCTGATGGCGAAGCGCTGCCGCCTAACGTGCATCAAGACATTGACGATGAGACGAAAATTGAAGCGCCAATGCGTTTTTCATTAGCGGGTGTGCAGTTGAAGTTTTCAGCGGTGCAACAGGCTAACGGCGGTTTGACTATTCCAGCAACCGGTAAAGGTGGCTCTTGGATTGTGAAATTGCCGTCGTCTCGATTTGACGCTGTGCCAGAGAATGAATATTCGATGATGGAACTGGCTCGCATGTTGGGAATGGATGTGCCGGAGACTCAGCTACTTCCCATTAGTCAGATTGCTAATATCCCACAAGGGATTGGAAAGTTTGGTGACTCATTTGAAAACGCTCAGGCCTTTGTGATCAAGCGCTTTGATCGTGCAGGTGATCAAGCCGTACACATTGAAGATTTTGCGCAAGTGTTTGGTGTCTATCCTCAAGATAAGTACAAAAAAGCCAGTATGCGCAATATTGCTCAGGTTATCGGCATCGAAGGCCAAGATGAAGACATCGCAGAATTTACTCGCAGATTGGTGTTCAATACCCTAATTGGCAATGCAGATATGCATTTGAAAAATTGGTCTGTGATCTACAAAGACAAGCGCACTGCATCCATTGCGCCGGCTTATGACTTTGTTTCGACCATTCCATATATCCCCGATGATAGTGCATCGTTAAAGGTTAGCCGTAGCAAGAAATTCAGTGATTTCACGCTGGATGAGCTGTCACACTTAGCGGCTAAAGCCATGTTGCCAGAAAAATTGGTGTTAGATACCGCCAAGCAAACCGTGGCAGGCTTTCATGAAATCTGGGCGAAAGAAAAGACGCATTTACCGCTTACCAAGTCGATGATTAAAGCAATTGAAACACACTTACGAAGCATATCGCTACGCTAAAATACGAAGCATCGCGTACTTCTTTTCGAAAATAAGCAGCGGCAATTCTAGCGTCTGCCAACGACATTAAAGGAAATTGTCCCAAGGTTGCTTCTCGTCATCCTTTGGCCGTGGTGTAGCGGATCATCCAGTCAGGCGAGCCCTGTTTGCGGACGCAAAAGTATAGCCTTTCACCATCTGAATATTTTTTGGGGTCGGCTTTGCTATATGCAATAACCTGTTTTGCTGTGAGTTTCCCATGTTTACTCCATAGTTGCTGAAATAATGGAGGGGGCAACAATGGCTGCCCACCAAATTGCTCACCACTTGCCTATGGCTTTTACTAAATCTTAGTGGTGCTTCTTGGCTATGACTACGGAAAAACAGTGCCGTTTTTTTGCTGCTGCTAGGATTTAAAAATAGCTGTTTTGAAGGGCTTTATCGAGTGATTTTTCAACACCCTACTTGTTTGTGGATACAATAGTATTCACTTCCTGCTTTATTTCGCTACAATGGATATAACTGTATCCATTTGAATGTTGCGGATGAATTTTACCTTACTTGATGATACCGATGTAAGCCAAGCTTATGCGGCTTATTTACGTGAGTTACGAAAGCAGGCAAAGTTGTCACGCGCTGCGTTGGCTGAGCGAAGCTGCGTACCTGCGGCCACCATTAAGAAGTTTGAGCTAACTGGGCAAATTTCATTTCGCCAATTATTGTTGCTTTGGCAGACCCTCGATTCGCTTGGGCGTTTGTACGAGCTCACACAACCTAGCAAAGAACGCTCTGCTATACCCACGAGTATTGATGAGGTGCTAAAAGATGAGTTTTAAACCCATTCAAAAACTCATGGTAACTCGTACGTTAAGCTCAGGCGAGCAGCTCGCTGCCGGGGTCTTGGCGCAGAATCGGCAAGGCGTTTTTTTCCAGTATGCAGACAGCTATTTGCAGCAGTTTGGCAATTTATCACCTTTTACCTTGCAAGCGAGCACACAAGTTCAAGCCGCACCTAAAGCGCCACATCAAGGTGTACATGGCGTATTTGGAGATTGTTTGCCCGATGGTTGGGGAATGCTGTTACAAGATCGTATTTTCAGGCAAAAGGGCATCCTGCCTAATCAATTAACGGCAATGGATAGGCTGGCCTTTGTTGGTGGTAAAGGCATGGGAGCATTGTCTTTTTCTCCGGTGTCGGAGTTTTCAACCACAACGCACGTGGATATTGAATTAGCCACCTTGGGTTTGGAAGCGCAAATGCTGTTCGATGCATCAATGTCAGATTATATGGATGATAATCACGAAGAGTCAGATGGGCATACTCAACAGGTGTTGGCCGCCTTAGTCGCCGGTGGTAGTTCGGGTGGAGCAAGGCCCAAGGCGCAGATTTATATGCCTGCTGGGGAAACTCAGCATTGTCGAATCTTTGCTCAGCCAGGGGATGAAGCATGGTTAGTTAAGTTTACCTCGAAAAATCTCGCGCTCGGGCATGAAGAAGGTTTGTGCGAAGCGGTCTATTTACAAATGGCTGAGCAAGCTAAGTGTCAACCACCGCTATGGCAACTCATTGAAGCACCCAGTACAAGCGGTGCGTCTGCCTGGTTAGCGCTCAAGCGTTTTGATTATGTCACTCAACAGGCCGGTTTGGGCAGCAAGCGTAATGCGGGGCGCTTGCATATGCACAGCGCTTGCGGGCTGCTGGATGCAGACTTTAGAACGCCAAGTTTAGATTACATTGATTTAATTAAAGCCAGCCGTCAGTTGTGCAAATCGCCAGCGGCTGGACA
Organism: Catenovulum sediminis; assembly: GCF_007289895.1. Taxonomy (GTDB): domain Bacteria; phylum Pseudomonadota; class Gammaproteobacteria; order Enterobacterales; family Alteromonadaceae; genus Catenovulum; species Catenovulum sediminis. The sequence continues at coordinate 1,505,500 of NZ_CP041660.1, forward strand.
GCTGCAATTTCGCCGTGCCGTATTTAACCTGCTGTCGTCTAATCAAGACGACCACAGTAAAAACTGGGCGTTTTTGCAAGCGGATGACGGTCAATGGGATCCTGCACCTTTTTACGATGTTACTTACAGCCCACATCCATTTAACGAACACGCCACTGTGTTCGGAGGTTATGGCAAAGCGCCACCGCTTAAGGTGATGCAAAAACTTGCTACCAGTGCTGGCTTTGCGAATTGGCATGAGGCAAGGCAAGTCATTGAAGAAGTTGCAGAAGCCATCAGCCAATTTACTCACCTTGCACGGCAGCAAGGGATCAGTAAAACGACAGTGTCTGCGATTGCTAAGACATTGGATCAGCGCAAACAAGAAAATGCAGCGCTTTTTCTATAACAATAAGGAGGGACAGCAATGAAGCTCGGCCGAAACGATCCTTGCCATTGTGGCAGTGGTAAAAAATTTAAACGTTGTTGTATGAGCAGCGTTTCCAAGCAACATGCCCAAGTCTTCGATGATGTTGAAACCATGCTGGCAATGAACCCAAATTTGAGCCTTGATGAACTTAACGCTGCTTTACAACACAAAGTTCAGGATCGCAATAATCAACCTCATCCCGATTTTTGTGGTGTGACGCCAACGCAAATGGCCAATTGGCTATATGCGCCTTTTGCTGAATTACAGTGGGTGACAATCAGCACACCCAACACTCTCTCAGCCAGCCCAGTGATGCGCTATTTAGCGCTCATTCTTGATGAGGCCATGGCCCAAGAAGGCTCATTCAAAGCCACCAGTAAAGGTAACTTACCGGCTAAATTAGTCAAACAGGCCAGTGAGTTATTGCCTGAGTTTGCCGTTGCTCAATTCGAACGTGATATAAGTATCAGTGAGTTTGCGGGCAGCAACGAAGACAAATTCAATGCCTTGCACTACACCCGAGTGCTAGCCGAAATTAGTGGCATTATTTATCGGCGCAGTGGTCGCTACCATGTAAAAAAATCAGCGCAAAAACAGTATCAAGCGCTAGGCATACAGACCTTTTTCAAACCTATGTTAGAGGCCGCCATCAGCAAATATAACTGGAGCTATTTGGACGGTTTTGAATACGATGTCGACTTGCGCACTTTTTGGTTGTTTATGTTGTGGCGTATTCAAAGCCACAACAGGGTGGATCAACTGGTTGAAGAAGTGATGACAGCGTTTCCTGATCTATTGCTGGCATTCCCTGCGGATGATTACTTGTCGCCAGAAAGAAACTTAAGCATGCTCATCGAGTCACGATTTATTGAGCGATTTTTGCAGTTTTGGGGATTTGTGACCATTGACCCAAGGCGTTATATAGACGCTGAACCCGTCGCCAGAGTGGTTCAGGTACAGTCTTTATTAAAACAAACTTTTCAATTCACAATAAATACATAGCAAGGTCATCGTGAGCGAATATCAATACTATAAATTTGAGCGTCTGGATGGGTATTTAGATGCTAAAGCACGTCAAGCGCTGAGAGCCATTTCAAGCCGTGCCGAGATCAGCGCTACGTCCTTTCAGGTGTATTACTCCTACAGTGATCTAAAAGCAGAGCCTTCTGAGCTGATGTTAAAATACTTCGATATCGGTTTTTACTATGCCGATTGGGGCTCAATTGATGCTTACATCAAGCTACCAGCCGGAACGCTTCCCGATCCGTTACTCGGCTTTTCAAGCGATGGGCTTTATGTGCATCAAAGCGATGAGTGGCAGTTGCTGATTTTTTCCCTTGAGGAGTATGACGAGTATTTTGACGATGAACATGCTGACGATTTTTTCCAGCATTTAGCTGCTTTACGCAGCGGGTTAATGCAAGGGGATTGGCGCCTTGTGTACTTTATGTGGCTCAAAGAGTGCGATTTTAATGATGAAGTTGAACGAGTGCCATTAATTCAATTCGATTTTGAGCACCTCAGTGAAGAGGTGCAGGCTTTCGCGACACTTTATGATATTCCTTTAGCATTGGTTAAGGCACTCGCCATGGTGCTGAACGAACAACCCAGACAAAATCTTTCAATACTCGTTAACCCCCGAGGTAATTTCCCCTTTCATCGAGCAAGCGCAAAGCCAATTACAGCAAGAGCAAGCCGCAGCGCTCGCAAAAAAAATAGCCCTAGAAAAAGCGGAAAAAGAAAAAGCGTTGACGGATGTTTACAATCGGCGTGAGCACTACTGGCAGCAATCACAAGAGCAAGCGGATCGAACTTGCGCCAGTGGTTACAATGCGGCATCACGCTATCTGCATCAGCTGTTTGAGGCCTATCAGTTCAAAGCGGATGAAGCGGCGTTTGAACAACGCTTTAAGCGCTTTGTTGTGGCGAATACTAGCCGTAAAGCGCTGTTAAAACGATTGCATGATTTGCTTTAATTGATGAGGCTATGAGCCAGCCTAATAACGTTCGCAAAAAACTGATTGAAACCAATCCATCTAGATAATTACCCACTCAGAACTCATCGTTTACGCAGGGGGTAAGCTTTATGTCACCACTTGGTGTAAGTATGCACGCTTAGCTTGTTTGCTTGCGCTTTCATTCCTGCAAAGATCTTATCCGATATATCTGCTGGAAAGTCTTTAGGGAGGATTGTACTGACATTTTCGATAACAGTATCAACAACGTTAACCACTGAGTTAATAAGCTCAGATACTTCTGCCTCGGTAAACCCCACTTCTTTGCCTTGTTGAATGAAATGACGATATTGTATTTTCTGTAATTGATAGTAATTTTTGCTACCAGTCTTTTTTGTACAACGCAGAGCCATTGCCATTTTTACTTTCTGTTTAGCAATTTGATTCGCCTTATTACCAATAAGCGGGTGAATAGAAAGTACATCATATAGCGGTGTGAGTTTGTATTTATTGTCTGGCAAATGAGTAATGCTAAAGTTTTTTGCATGGCCATCGGTTGCTGCAAGTAAATAGAAAGCTATTTGCGCTTTAAAAAAGTTTTGTTTATCAACAGCTGCATTTTCACTACTGGAAAGTAGCTTCATACAATCTTCGACGCTCAAACCGCCATCGCTTTGATATTTGAGTAATGATGACAAACCAGTTGCTTGACAAAAATCTTCTTGAGGCAATCGAATAATCCATGAGCCATCACTTGATAATTTACGATCAAAGCGCTCAACAATAAGTGCTTTTTTACCCGCAAAAGATCCCATGTCACAATGCGCAATCGGAATATCAAATTCGGCGATTATCTTCGAGCATAACCATTCATTTTCAACAGAGGCTTCCATGTCTACTTTCATATTGCCAACTAACCCCATTGGCAGCTTAAATATGTGTGTAGTTGGCGTTTCCCCTAAAGGTTCACACCATTGGTTATTGTACCACAGATGCGCAGTCTTTTCTTGAGCACCAGCAAGTGAAATTCTTAAGGAATCATCGTCGTCTAAACGACCTAGTGGATAGGTATCAACAGCTTTATTTAGTATTCCCGCAACTTGCTGTTCATTTAGCGGTTTATACTGAATTTGTTTAATATTCTGCGGCTTATCGCCTTCTGGTAGCAATTGAATTGCCCCCACACAATCACGACCTAGCTCAACGAGTAAATCAAATACCTTGGTGCTTGCCGTAATAAACCGCCTTGCTAATCGTTCACGTATATCTCTACTATCAGGCAGTAAATTATCAAAGTAAAATGAAACCACATCGCCTTTAATTGGTTGGTTTCCTGGAGTAAATGGTAGTGATAAAGATAAAGGGCGACCTCGTGCGCTTGCTAGCCATTCATCCGCGTATTGCAATTCATCAACACCTGATTTTATTCGCCAAGTACCAACAAACTCTGCGTTCATCCAAATAGCTAATGCGCTTACTTTACGTTTTGCTATTACCATTCATCCTGCGCGAGTTCGCTACTGGATAGGCTACTCTCTAGCGGTTTATTTTTTTCTACAAATTGTAGCTTTATATCCAAAATAGAAAGCACCTTAAACATGCGTTCTATCGTTACCTTTTGTGGTGCGCTTTCAAGTGCTTGATAACTTTGTTGGCTAATACCCAGTTTTTCGGCTAACGCTTTTTGCGAAAGCCCATTAGTTTTTCTAAACCCAACAAGAATCGGTTTAATTTGATCAAGAGTATTAATTGTGTAATTCACGCTAACCACCAAAACAATGTATAGGCTGTTTTATCTAAAAACAGTATATAAGCTGTATTTCAAAATAACAACTTATAGGTTGTTATTACGTTTTTAAGCTTATGCCACCATTTAGTCACCACTATTTTAAAACAATAGCGTATAACCACTAACAGTCTGAAAAAACAAAACCGCCTAAATAGCGGTTTTTATTATAAGTTTTAACGGTGTGAAACAGGTTGAAACATCACTCAATATTCTGGATCTGTTCATAGAATAGAATTAATTTTTACTGATAAAACAATAAACTAATAGGCTATATACAAAACCAAAATCACAATCTGCCATCAAATCTGCCATCACTTTAAATTTTCACCTAAATGACATCATTTGAGGTTGCACTCATAACAACACAACAAACTTTACTGTTTATAGCTCTAGCTAAAACTAAAGGCTACAAATCACGATAACGTGTATATTGGCTAGTGTTAGTGATTGCAAGCACAATAATCTGACTTTGTACTTCATCAACTTTAAAATACGCGCAATAGTGCGTATGTTCTGGAAAAACAAATTTTCTGATATTTCTTTTGTAAACAGGGTGCTTGAAAGGGAAGCTGGGCAATGAACCCGTTAAGGTTTGAAATAAATCTAATACAAAATTATCAGCAATTGCCAAGCTTTGGCTATCTTCATAAATATAATTTTGTATCTCAATTAAATCTTGTTTTGCTTCAAGTGCAAAAATAATTTTATATTTTGACATTAATTATTTGTTTTAATACGTGTTTTAGCTTCAGTTAAAACATCACTAATAAAATTTTCATCAGCTTCAAAATATTGACCTTGTTTAACTTGTTCTTCAGCACGTGCTAATTTACGATCAAGTACCCTTTCAAAAACAGCCGTTTGAATTAACTGCTCTGCTTCTACTTCAGAAGAAACAGATCCTGTTTTAATTTGATCATCAATAAATGTGTTTAATGACTGTGTTAATGCACTCATAATAAAACCTTAAAAATTAACACTTCTATTCTATTAGTTTATCCTAAAAGTCAATAGATTAAAACTTGAACAATCATCGACTGTTTAACCAATCAATAACTTCATGATATCGCCAGCCTACGCGGGCTGTAGAAAGTGCCACCCTGCGGGGAAACTCGCCACGAGTTTCTAAACGCCAGAGCGTTGAACGTGATAACCCTGTTAGCTCTTGCACCATGTTAGTATCTATAATCCTTTCAGGGTTAGATTCATAAGCTTTGTTTGGCGCTTCTATGGCTTGCACCTGCTCAACTAGATATTCAACTAACTGATAACCAAAAAATGAAGTATTTGTGTTCTGGTCTAATGATAACGGACACTTAATTTGAGATAATACAATCATAAAATTAAGAGGTCGTTATGAGCTTAAAAAAATCACATAAAAGTTACCCGCAGGAATTTAAAGATGAAGCGGTCCTAATGGTTACTGAGCAAGGCTATAGTGTTTCAGAGGCTGCAAAATCGCTAGGTATAGGTACAAGCCTTTTGTACAAATGGAAAGATAAGTATGATGCGCAACAACAAGGTATCTCATTAGAAGAATCAGAGCGTGAAGAATTAAAACGTTTGCGTAAAGAAAACAAGACCTTACGTATGGAGAAGGAGATCTTAAAAAAGGCCAGCGCCTTCTTTGCAAAAGAAATGAAGTAAGATATCGTTTCATTAAGAAACAAGCTGGTCAGTACCCTGTGGTTTTACTTTGCCGTGTTATGGAAGTAAGTAAATCCGGTTATTACGACTGGCTGAATCGGCCTGCAAAGCTGATAGATATCAACACATTGAAGCTTTACCGGCGTGTCCGGGACTTGTTTAAAAAAAGCCGAGGAAGCTTAGGCAACCGGGAAACGGTAAAGCGATTACGTAAAGAAGGCTATAAAGTTGGTCGGTATTTTGTGCGAAAAATTATGCACCGTTTGCGCCTTAAGGTGACCCAGAGAGTTGCTTATAAGGTTACAACCAAACGCAAACATACTGATACAGTCGCTGATAACCTTTTGAACATGAATTTCAATCCAACAGCTGCGAACCAGGTGTGGGCTGGAGATGTGAGCTATTTAAAAACCGGTGAAGGCTGGATGTATTTAGCTGTCGTTATGGACTTATATTCACGACGAATTGTCGGCTGGCACATAGACAAACGTATGACCGTTGATCTAGTGTCTAAAGCCTTGAAGAAAGCGCATAACTTACGTCAACCACCCAAAGGAGTGATTTTTCATAGTGATAGAGGCTCGCAATACACGAGCAACGACTATCAAAAATTGTTGAGGCGTTATGGGATGCGGGCCAGCATGGGAGATGTGGGTGCGTGTTGGGATAATGCAGTGGTTGAGCGATTCTTCGGTAGTTTGAAGCATGATTGGATATTAAAGATCAACCAACCGACAAGGGCGTTTATAAAGCAGGATGTTACTGTTTACATTAAATATTACAACTTAGAAAGGCTGCATTCAGCTAACGGTGACTTGTCACCAATTGAGTTTGAAAATTCTAAACAAAATGTGTCCGATATTGCTTGACCAGTACATTGATTTGGTTAACTGGATATAGCTTATTTTACGCTTTCTTTGCAAAGTTTCTAAATCGGATATTGGAATTCGTAAAAACAAAGCCGCCTCAGCAACGCTAAATTGTTGGTATAAGTTAACCCCCATACCATCAGCAATTTTAGCAACGTCATCACTAAAAGGTTGTTCCATGAATTCTTCGTATCTCTTTACTTGATTTATTTGCCAGTTGTTATCATTATTAAAAATAACAGCAAGTCACCAATGGTGCTAATTTTGTACCCTAAAATTATCGAAAAATTAGATTCCGTGGATCAAAGGTAAGCGCTCAATGAACCTACGGGGCTAGCTTTCTTTATTTTCGGCTTTAAAATTCCATGGCAGGAGCCTTTCTAACTTTTCAACCGTATCTGCGTATGGTAAGGCTTTGAATACCGCATTTAAATAGTGATACGGCTCAAGTCCATTAAGCTTAGCCGTTTCTATCAAGCTATAGTGTATTCCACTCGCATGCGCACCAGCGGGACTATCTGCAAATAACCAAGCTTTTCTGCCAACAGCAAACGGGCGGATCGCATTTTCTGCTAGGATATTGCTGATATTTAATCGGCCATCTTTACAGTAAACCGTTAATTTGTCCCATTGGTTGTGTAAGTAAGTCATTGCTGTGCCCGTTAAACTGTCTTTGACTACTTTGGGGCGCTGCACGTCTAACCACTTTTTCAACTTGTTCAGAACAGGCACGCTTTGCGCTTGACGCGCTTGGTATTTCCCATCAGCACTCAATGATTTTATATTACGCTCTATCACATACAACTTGTTGATATAGCTGAGTGCCATATCCGCTTTACTGACTTTGGTCTTTTTACTTTTCGGTTGCACGATCTGAGCTTCTTTAAATTTACGCCTTGCATGATCCCAACACCCTAATGAGGTCAGTTTATATTCTTTGCAGACCGCATTATATCCAGCATATCCATCAGATTGCAGGTAACCTCCCGTGAATCCATCCAGCAGGCGCAAGGGTACCTCCTGACTACGCGAAGGATCATATTCAAACAGCACTGATTGTCGATTAGGCTCTCCGCCTAGAGTGACCCACATGTATTTATCACCCGTTGGGGAAGCGCCTGGTTCTTTGAGTACCTGAATGCGAGTTTCATCCGCCATTATCAGTGGGCCGTTATGTTGATACTCACGGAGTAAATGAATAAGTGGTTGAACTTGCCTTGCCAACGCGATAACCCAATTCGCTAAGGTCGCCCTTGAGATATCACCACCATAACGGCGGATGATATTTTCTAAACGATACAGTGGCATACCATCCGCGTATTTCGACACAATCACGTAGGTCATTAAGTTCACACTGCCCATCGCTTTGGCTACAGGGTGTAATGTGACTTCAGCGGCTTTGATAATGCGCTTGTCTTGTTCATCTTTAAACACGGCTTTTTCTTGCATGTATTCCAGCACACGCACTTGAGCAGGGATGATGTCTAGCTCTTCTCGGACTTTTACAAAGAAGGTATCAATGGCACCGGCTTTGTCTTTTTCAGATAAATAAGCGAATACTTGTTCGCGTGGTAATTTATCAGAGAAAGGTTTACGCCCTGTTTTGGTTTTTGAAGCGGTATCAGGTAAAAGCAGTTCTTCTTGCTCTGGCTCTGCGGTGATTTCAGCTTCGTTAAACAAGTTACCTTGCTCAGCTGTGGTTTGTTCACTGCTAGACCCAAAACGTTTTTGGTTAGCAAGGTTGAGGTATTCTTCTAACAAAGCGATACGCTGTTGTTGCCAAGCAATCACTTCTGATTTTTTGTCGATAATGTCGTCTTTTTCAGACAGCAAGGCTGCCATCTCAGTCGTAGTTTCGACAGATGTAGAAGCTTGATTTGATTGAGCTTTGGGCGACATTTTCATGGCGGGTATTATAGCAAAGTGAGCGTCAAAAAGCCCTAAAAAACAGCCTCATAATGAAGTTTTTTATGGCCTTGCATAGCACTAATATCATAGCCATCGAGTAACCAATTTATCTGCTGTCCGGTTAAAGTTATCATCTCTTCATTGTTGCGTGGCCACTGGAATTTTTCTTCGGCTAAACTCTTGTAATAGAGCACGAAACCGTTGTTTTCCCAAAAGAGGCACTTTATTTTATTACGCTGGCGATTGGTGAAGGCGTATAAGTGACCTTCAAATGGATTGTGGCCAAGCTCACATTCAATAATGGCAGATAACCCGCGAAAGGATTTTCTAAAATCAACGGGCTGACAATAAAGGTAGACTTGTGTCAGTGAGATGTTGGGGCGCATCACTTGGTTCATGACAACACCTGGGCCAACTGTTTAACCAGCTCAAGGTTTTGGTGTGTAATACCACTGACCTTGAGGCCGTTATTCAGATGAACGCTCAGTGGTTGACTGGTTGTATAGCTTTCCATGACTTGGACACGAGCAAATCCGTTGGTCACGGAATTAACATGGCTGGGTAAGTTAGCCAATTTATGCTTATGATAGCTTAAGCCGTTTTGACATAAATTATGCTGACGACAATAAGCCGCTTGAGTAAGCCCTGATGCTTGCCATTGTTCGATATGTGTTTGCCAGTATTCTTGTTTAGCGGTGAGCATGTTATTTCCTCGCGTGAATGATGAGGAAATTATGCGGCTCTGAGATCTCGAAAGTAAGAACGTTAGTTCATTAGGCGCTTACATAATGTAAGCTGCCTTTTATAACTAATCGAATCTGGTATCAGACTAGAATTGTCGTTTTCATCAATATCATCATCTTCTCGATCATCAGCTATATCAATTGATCTAGTTGGCCGATTATTTAAAGGTTCTACTTCATCTAATTCTCGATCTCTTTTTTCAAGATCTAAAGTAAATGCCTTTATTTTTTGTTCAAATTCTTTTTGTTGGCTGGCCAAATCAAGAACGGATATATTATTGTTTTGACCCAATTCAATTTCTTCAACATCTACATTTTGGGATTTCAATACTTTATCATTAATTAGATTTCTTGTGTTTTTAACTTCCTTGATTAGAAATTTAATAACTTCATCACTAGATGATTCCATAGAACTGTAATACTCTATTACCTTATCAAATTTTAAGAATGACTGGCTAGTTAGAATTTTACCTTTTAATGTTGAATTAACCGTCATGTAATAAGCAAGAAAATAAGACCAAAAACAATCATAAGAGAATTCATACGCTCCGTTACATTCGATCAAGATCCCACTAGAAACTAATGGCGTAAAATACGTTTCAACCTTAAACCCATTTACCAATTCGTCATCATATTGAATAGCTACTTTATATGCGTCGTTGACATTAATTTTTAAAGTCTTTCTCTTGAGCATTTCGTGCGCCAAATGGCCTAAAAAATGAATCAAATTTTTATACTGGGGCTTATTTGGGTTTGGATCGAATTTGTGTTTGTGCAAAAGAATTTCAATATAATTCTCAATAATGTCAGCTTCATTCAATATACCAATTACTTCTTTTCGGTTTTCATAAATCACTAACAATATAGTATAAATAAAGTGATTATGTGGCAGTTGTGAATTATTCACTACTCCAATGATGTTATTGAAAATTTCCTGTTGAGATCCATACTTCTCTAAACTTGGACGAAGAGCAATGTATCTCCGTATGTCACTTCGTCCTACAGCACCTAGAGTGGCCTTAGCTAAAGAAATGTCGCAAAAATTACTATACATTGAAGGTAAATCACAAAAATTACTTTCATCTGAAGAAAAGTAATATGTATTGTTTTGATATTTATTAATAAAAATCGAAATAACTTTTTGAGACTTGGCATTCGCAAAATCAATGTTATCTAAAATAATTATGGCATTACCATTTATAACAGCGCGTTTAATTTTAGCTTCAAAAGATGTCATCTGATCTTTTGAGCAATAATCATCCATTAAACAGCGAAGTAACTGATTATCATTATTGAATTCCTGTGCTCTAGCATTTGCATACAGCACAATATTCGTGAAATCACCGATAGCTTGCTTTTTAAGATAATTTAAGTAAATAAATTTTAATAAAAATGATTTTCCTTCTCTTTCACTCCCTGTGATTATATTTATTCCAGTAGAACTAAATAAAGCATCCATATTCGATAAATTTTTTACCTTAATAATATCATCCGAGGCGCTTGTTTTTGTAAAAGATGGTGGTACAAAAATATCACTAAGCTTTATTTTATCAGAATCAAGTCTACCAACGTTTGAAATATGATTAAGTTCAACTTGCTCTTTCACTTGCTCTGATATGTTCATAAAGCCAACACTATCAAACGTATACGCGTTACTGAGAGAAAACGAAGAAGTACCTTCGCTACATCTTTCACTCCAAGGCTTAAATCCCTGCGATTCATTACAATATTTTCTAAAATGAATTCGTCCATCAGTAAGATCTGAGGAACTGTCAAATTCAATTATTGAAAACCCAGAACGACTATTTCGGGTATCCAAAGTTCCAGCCTGAAGCCTTAGTGTAATGTCTTCACCGAAGGTCACTTCTAACGATTGGTTGAATTCATGCATATGCCCAAAAAATAAAGCATCGACTCTTTTTTCAATAAGACTAGAAATCTCTTTAATTTCATCAGGGTGAAACCACCCCAAAGGATGATGCATTAAACAGAATACTTTTTTCTTGGAAGACACCGTTTCCAGCGCTATTTTAAATTGTTTAAATATTCGTAAATTCTGAAAATCTTCTTCATCTTGAGCAAACCAAGCTGAATTCAAACAGATCACAACTACATGTTCTGTTAAATTTCGAATTGTTATCAATTCTTTATCATATATTAAGTTGTTGACTTCACTTAAAATTGAACTTTTAAACTGATTAAAATTAGCGATGCGATTCCATTTTTCTATTCCATTGTTGACGTCATTAGACAGCTTATTAACTTCATCAAAACTTATCGTTTTTCTAACAGATTTCTCAACAAAACTAACTTCACTTCTTTGTATATCATGGTTACCAGGCACAAAAAAGAAATCATCAAACGTTAACTCAAAATGTTTTAATAATGGGATTAAAATACATTCATTGAAAGCGCTAAATTGTTCTGAACTCCCATTAAAAGTAATGTCTCCAGTGAAAAATATGCTGTCTATTTTTGTAGTCACATTGAGCACATCAAGCAATAACATTTCGATTAAATTTGCGCTATCAGCGACGGGATAGCCGTTGTTTACATCGGATAGATGCAAATCAGAAATATGCAATATTTTTTTCATTATTGGTACTCCATTACTTGAGCTTTAGTAAATTAGATTGTGAAATCAATTAATTTTGATATTACATGTTATATTTAGACTCAACCATGTACTGGTCAAGCAATATCGGACACATTTTGTTTAGAATTTTCAAACTCAATTGGTGACAAGTCACCATTAGCTGAATGTGTGAATTCTGAATACGTCTTTCTACTTCGGAAAGCCAATCTTGAGCCAAATCTTCAATAGTTACAAAGACTTGCTTATTTTGACGGCTTTTTTTCTGCCTCCAAATTAATTCCATTCTGCACATCAATTTTAAATTTAGACGCGCGCAGTCTGGCTTCTGCTAAAGGTATTTCAGGATAAGAGCCGAAACTAATTTCTTTTCTTTTTTCGTTGAACGTGTAGCGAAAAACCCAGAAACCCGAACGTTCTTTACTGATTCGGATATATAGGTTGTTACCAATAGCGTGATAACCCACTTTTCCTTCACGAATAATTTTCTTCAAAGAAGAGTCACTGATTTTGACTTTCATATCAAAACCTTACATTAAAAATGATGGCAGATTTTTAAAAAATGGCAGTTGACTAAAATATAGCCTAAATCTGCCATCATTTCTGCCATCAATTTGTTCAAATACTATGGTGTTTGATGGATGATCGTGAAACAGTGATTTTTTATAACTCTATGATTTATTTTAAAATTAAAACTTCCTGAAACGCCCTGAAACATCACTCAATATTCTGAATTTGTTCACGCATCTGCTCTATCAACACCTTCACATCGACCGCTGCATTGGTCACTGTGGTATTAATTGATTTAGAAGCTAAGGTGTTTGCTTCACGGTTGAATTCTTGCATCATAAAATCTAAACGGCGGCCGCATGCTCCACCTTTTTTCAAAATTTTATCACGGGTTTCTTTAATATGAGATTCTAAGCGATCTAGCTCTTCTGCCACATCTACACGCTGAGCCAACATCACCAGTTCTTGCTCTACCCGGCTTTCATCTACCTGCTCTATGAGCTCTGCTAAACGTGTTTGCAAACGTTCACGTTGCCACTCTAAAACTTTTGGCATTTCGCTGCGCACAACATCTACATTTTGTTGAATACTGGCTAAACGTTGTTCGATTAGAGTTTTTAAGTTTTCACCTTCACCGGCACGAGCGGCTAAAAAGTCTTTGATGGTCAATTCAAATTCGGCTAACAATTCAGCTTGTTGGGCATCAACATCTTGTTCTTCAGCTTGCATCGCACCGGGCCAGCGCATAATGTCGAGCGGGTTTATATTAGATTCGGGTAATTTTTGCTGAATTTGCTGCGCATGCTGGCATAACTGCTCAACCAAGTTTTGATTCAACGTCAGGTTGCCAACGGCTTTATCTGTATCACTAATGCGCAGGTTTATTTCAACCTTACCGCGCTGCATTGATTTACGCGTTTTATCGCGCAGCACGGGCTCTAAACCGCGAAACTGCTCGGGCAATCTAAAATAAGTTTCTAAATACCTTTGGTTTACAGAACGAATTTCCCAGGCAAAAGTGCCCCACTCTGATTTTTTTTCGCGGCGTGCAAACGCCGTCATGCTATGAATTGCCATTGTTTGCCTTGTTGTTCAAATTCTGTTTGTTATGTAACGATATAAAACCTGTTTTAATCTCGCCGACTCACCAGCCAACAAATAACTGCGGCAAATATCAAACCACCGGCCAGCCAAACTTGTTCTTTAAAACAATAGACCATAACCGCTGAAATCGCTGCTACATGGCCTATTTGGGGTAATAAACTGGGCTTATGATTGTTGGTTTCTAATGCTTTGATTATTAATTCTTGCTGGTGCTGCATTTCTCTGTGGCTATGCAAAGCGTCATAAACTAAATCGGGTAATTCGGGAAGCTTTTCACCCCAGTATGGCGCATTTTCTTTAACCGAGCGTAAAATTGCACCCACGCCTACTTGCTGGCGCACCCAATTTTCTAGAAAAGGTTTTGCCGTTTTCCACAAGTCTAATTGTGGATAAAGCTGGCGGCCTAAACCTTCAATATATAGCAAGGTTTTTTGCAACAATACCAACTGCGGCTGAACTTCCATTTGAAAACGTCGCGCCGTATTAAACAGGTTTAACAACACATTACCAAAAGAAATTTCGGCCAATGGTTTTTCAAAAATAGGCTCACAGACTGTGCGAATTGCAAATTCAAAATCTTCAACATTGGTATCTCTAGGTACCCAGCCTGAATCTACGTGCAACTCAGCCACCTTGCGATAATCACGGTTAAAAAATGCGATAAAGTTATCTGCTAAATAGCGTTTGTCGTTTTTATTGAGCGTGCCGACAATGCCACAGTCTATACCGATGTACATTGGGTTATCTGGGTGTTCACGAGAGACAAAGATATTACCGGGGTGCATATCTGCATGAAAAAAACTATCGCGAAATACTTGCGTGAAAAATATCTCAACACCTCGTTCGGCCAGTAACTTCATATCTGTGCCTTGCGCTTGTAATGCAGCAATGTCACCAACCGGTATGCCGTAAATACGTTCCATAACCATGATGTTAGTGCGGCATAGATCAGAATAAACAGTCGGAATATATAAGGTATTTGAATCGGCAAAATTTCGTTTTAGTTGAATGCTGTTTGCAGCTTCACGCATTAAATCTAATTCATCAAACAGGGTTTTTTCGTATTCTTTAACCACTTCTACCGGGCGCAAGCGCCGACCGTCCGGTAATATTTTAGCCAGTATGCCAGCCATTGCTTTCATGAGCTCGACATCGGCTCGCATCGTTTCGGCAATACCTGGACGAATTACTTTAATCACGATATCGGTATGCGGAAAGGGGCAATCTTCGTGCAAAGTAGCAGCATGTACCTGCGCAATAGAAGCTGAGGCTAAAGGTTCGGTTTCAAAGGTTGCTAAGTAGGTGTCCAGCGATTCAATTTTCCACGCTTGTTCAATCAACTTTTTAGCTTGTTCGCCATCAAATGGGCTCACCTGATCTTGTAGCAGTTTTAGTTCATTGGCAAATTCAGGGGATAATAAGTCACGGCGGGTCGATAACATTTGGCCAAATTTAACAAAAACCGGGCCGAGCGATTGCAATGCAAGTCTCAGGCGCACTTCGACAGGTTCATTTGGGTGTTTGTTCTTCAGCCAAAAAGCGCAACTGCGCGCCAGTTTAAAATGCCAGCGCTGAAAACGTTCTGGAATTAAATCGTCTAAACCATAAGTTAATAAGGTTTTTAAAATGATATAAAAGCGCCAGATACTCACTGCTTGTTTTCTACCTGTGGTTTAAAGTGCAAATTAAGTTGCTGAATACGGGCTTGTGCACGATCGCAATCTTGCCTGAGCGTTTTAACAGCCTGATTAAATTCAGCCATCTCTAGTGGATGCGGCGCTAATTTTTTCTCATCCCAAACAATATTACAAAAAGCCCGTTCACTATTTTTTTTAAACAACTGCCCTTGAGCATTTAAATTCTGCGTGATGTCAGTCAGTTTATGTGCAACAGGCCCACTTGTTAGACTCGCCAACACATCCTGCCAATAGATTAAACTGCCTTTTAACCAATCCGCATAAGCTTGAGCAAGCTGCACATCACCTTCAATGTCTACCTCACCGGCTTTTATCAGGCGGGTAATTTGTTCCGGCTGCTGCAGCTTTATTAAACCCGATAAACTGGTGATAATTGAACAGTCTGCATCTTCACTCACCGGCGACCAAACACTCACTTTTCCGTTGTGCTGAATATGCATTTGCAAAGCTATCGACAAGTCCGTTATCTGCAAAACAAACTGTTTACCGGCGAGTTTACCCGGCACTTGTTTATCACAACCACTTTGTTGCAACCAGTAGTTGATACTATGTTCAATTAAACCTGAGACTAAACTGGCCGTTGGCATTAAAATTTAAATCCTTTGTGCAGCGCGACAATGCCACCCGTTAGGTTTTGATAACTGACTTCTTCAAAACCAGCGGTGTGCATCATGTCTTTTAATGTTTCTTGATCTGGGTGCATACGAATTGACTCAGCTAAATACTGATAACTCTCTGCATCATTGGTAATCATTTTGCCCATTTGCGGCAAAATGTTAAACGAGTACCAGTCGTAGACTTTCGATAAGGCTTCTTGCTCGGGTTTAGAAAATTCCAATACCAATAATCTACCACCGGGTTTTAACACGCGAAAAATAGAAGCAAGGGCTGCGTCTTTATCTGTCACATTGCGTAAGCCAAAAGCGATGGTAACTACATCAAATTGGTTATCAGCAAAAGGCAAACACTCCGCATTAGCCTGCACATACTCAACGTTACCAACAATGCCGATATCTCGTAATTTGCTGCGCCCTACGTTCAACATAGATTCGTTAATATCGGCCAGTACAACTTGCCCTTCAGGGCCTACAATACGTGAAAATTTAGCGGTTAAATCACCGGTACCACCTGCTAAATCTAATATTTTTTGCCCACTTCTAACCCCACTGCAAGCAATAGTGTGGCGCTTCCATATGCGATGAATCCCCATTGACATCAGGTCGTTCATTACATCGTATTTAGCTGCTACTGAATGAAATACTTCAGCAACTTTATGGACTTTTTCGGTTTTATCTACTGTTTGAAAACCAAAATGGGTGGTGTTGTCCTTATTTTCTGTCATGCCGATTCCGCAGGTAAATAGTGGTAAAAATTAATGCGCTTAGTGTACCTGATTTTACGCAAGTTTTTGAACGAAGTTTTTGCGATCTGGCGCTATTTAGTATTTTGTTGTTAATTGTAATCAAAGTGTTTAATTTCGCCTGATAATCAGTACACTGGATAAATTCGTAATAATGATTGAAATATAATGCCAAAAATTAATTTATCTCAGCTTTTAATATGTGTTTTATGCGTATTTAGTTCACCTTCATTTGCAACTATTGTGTTGTTTAAAACCAGCCTAGGTGACTTTGAAGTCAACTTATACGATGAAACCACCCCCAAAACGGTCGAAAATTTCTTGTCTTACGTAACAAACGGAACTTACACCAATACACTTATTCACAGAGCACCAACCAACTTTGTGATACAGGGCGGCGGTTTTTTTATTAATGAAAATGACCAATTAGAAGGCGTTGAGACATCGGATCCTGTCATTAATGAACCTGTTTATGCCAATATAAAAGGCACGATAGCAATGGCAAAATTAGGTGGCGATGAAAACTCAGCAACCAGCCAGTGGTTTTTTAATATGGCGGACAATACCGGTAACTTGGATAGTCAAAACGGGGGGTTTACTGTTTTTGGTGAAGTCACCGGCAATGGTATGGAAATATTAGAAGCCATTGGTGCATTGCCCGTATATTATTTCAGTAGCTCTTTCAGTCAAGTGCCGCTGCGTGATTACACGACCACAGATGCAGAAAATCAAGTGACCGTCACGAATGATAATTTTGTCTATATAGAAGAAATTGTGGTGGTGAATGCAAATGTAGATACGGCTGCCGACCTTAGCCCGACAGAAACCACGCGTGATGAAACGTCAACGCCTGACAATCCAGAGAGGCCTGATAATAACAATGGCACTTCTGGTTCGTCTGGGGGGTCATTTCCGGCAATTGCATTGGGATTATTATCTTTGTTGTCGATAAGCCGCAGAGCGAAAGGGCGTCGTAGAACCGCTTGTTAATTGTCAGTTAGCCTTTAGCACTGTATTATCTCGGCTCTTTTTATATCTAATTTTAGATCTATTGTTGCACCTTATGATTAAATTTGAGCCGATTGATAAATCCCGTTACCGCAACCATTTAAACAAAGTCATTATTGCCGCCATTGTGGTGTTAACCGGGCTCAGTCTCGGCAGTGCGCAATTGCTGATTTATTTATTTCCCGATTCAGATGGTAGCCATTTTCATTGGAATTTATCCGGCGTCATTTTTGCCTGCATTGTTATCGCCGTCACGCTAAACAAAATCAAAAATAAACCTTTTATGTATGAGGTTTATTATGTCTGGCGCTTAAAACAACACCTTAACCTAATCAACCGCAAACAAAGCACATTAAAAAAACAAGCGGCGGAAGGTAATAGTCAGTCAATGCAAATATTGCATTTTTATTATCAGGGTCTGCGAAAACTTTGGCAGTTGGATGACAATACCATCACAATGGAAGAGTTGAGTATATGGCAAAAAGAGCTCGAAGGATTCGCCCGCAAATACAATGTTAAATTAAATAAAGATGAGTTTGATGGCGGGGAGCTGTAAGCTACGAGCTACGAGCTACGAGTTTCAAGTTTCAAGTTTCAAGTTTCAAGTTTCACAACAAGTGTAGCTCGCTCTTTTAGGGCGACAATCTGAATGCGGCAATAGTGTATCCTTCATTGTTGGCCTAAAGGCCAACCTACACTTTGTCGGCGTAAACACCGACCTACATCGCTTTTTGCTCGAAGCTCGAAGCTTGTAGCTTGTAGCTTTTAACTATTGCTGCTTTGTCGCCCTAAAGGGCAGACCTACACTCGTAGCTCGAAGCTCGAAGCTCGAAGCTAAGTTACTGCAACCAATCTAAAAACTGTTCTAATCCAAATTCAGCTTGATAAATAAATTCTGCTTGTTCCGTTTCACCGGCAGGAAAAATTAATAATGCAGGTGGTCCAAATAAATTATGCATGCTTAAAAACGACTGTTTGGCAGTTGTCATATCGGTTAAATCTAACTGCAAAAACTGATAATTGGGATAATCCGCCGCATCCACTTTGGCAAATACTTCATGCTCTATCACCTGACAACTGGCACACCAGTCGGCATATAAATCCACAACAGTGCGTTTGCCAGAAGAAGCTATCAATGCATTAAGTTCTGCTACATTATCCACTCGTTTAACCAGCGCTGGTTTTGCAGCTTGCGCAAGTGAACTTGTCGCTGATGGATAAGCCATGTGGTAATGATGGTAAAACCAAAAAACCGAGCCTATTAACAATATCCAAGCCAACGCTTGTTTATTTTTATCAAATGCAGTCGCAACTGAGTTAAACAACCCTAAGTGTGCGGCTAACCAGATTGCCAGCGTGCTCCATAAAGCGGCGGCATACAAAGGAGATAATAAACGGGCAAACATCCATACTGCCATTGCTAACATCAGCACACCAAATAATTGTTTAACAACAATCATCCAACTGCCTGATTTTGGCAATGCAGTCCCTAAACCGGCCCCCACTAGAATCAGCGGTAAGCCCATCCCGATACTCAGTGCAAATAATGCTGAGCCACCTAACACTGCATCACCTGTGGTTGAAATATACACCAAAGCGCTCGCAAGCGGTGCCGAAACACAAGGCGATAAAGCGAAAGCCGATATACCACCGGCTACATAGGTTGCAAGCAAGCCTTTACTTTTACCCTGACCTTGTTGCAGTTTATCTTGCCATTTTTGCGGCAGTTGCAATTCGTAAAAGCCAAACATCGCAAATGCTAAAGCAACAAATATAGCGGTAAATACAACCACTAACCAAGGCTCTTGCAAATACAGCTGTAAATTAAAGCTGGCACCAAAATAACCAACCAAAATACCACTGAGCGTATAAAAGGTTGCCATCCCCAATACATAAGCAACAGATAATAATAAACTGCTGCGCACCAGAGTTGATTTTTGCGAACTGATTATCGTGCTCAAAATAGGCACCATGGGTAAAACACAGGGCGTCAAAGACAAACCAATACCCAGCAGCAAAAAGCCTAGCAAGGTTAAAATAAAACTTTTATCGTCAAACAACTCAGTCGAAACAGATGAAATGGCTGAAGTAGCTGAATTAACTTGACTATCAGTGCTTAGGCCTGCATTGGGTTTATCTAACAGGGGCACTTCAACTAATACAGGCGGGTAACATAACCCGGCGTCTGCACACCCTTGATAAGTCACCAACAACTTATCCTTGTTAACTTGGGCGACATCAAGTGTTACATCTAGTTGCTGCCGAAAAACGGTGACTAAGCCAAAATACTCGTCATGCTTTTCTTTGCCGGATTGTTTAAAAGTGAGCGGAATTTCTGCACCACCTGAGCCTACACTGGATTTAGCGCGGGTTTTATCTTTATATAAATAATAACCATCAGCAATCGTCCAACTCAGTTTTAATTCATCACCCATTTGCTGAAAATCAAATTGAAATGCCTGTTCGACAGGCAAAAAATCGGGTTCTGAATTCAGTGACGAAAAATCCAATGCATGCAGCATTGCAGAAAAAGAAACGGAGAGAAAAACCAGTAATCGAAGCGTTAAACGCAGCAAAATAAACTCCTAAAGCACAACAACAAATTGAGCGAACAATTAGCTTTACACAATCAATGTAAACCAAGACCCGAAAACAACTGATTTGGTTTCAAATTTTTTATTATTAATAATATGCTTATCACTTACCTTTAAAAACAGATAGGATTTTAGCAAAGATCCCGCCTGATTGTTGCTCATCAACTTCCGCAGCCAGAAAAATGCGCAGTGAAGCCGGCGCGCCGGGTCCCCAAGGCCACCAGGCAACCATTAATCGGTTATTGCTACCTGGCAGGTATGAATATAAATATTGGCGATTTTCCATTTTAGCAAACATGCCCGCACCGTCTTTAACCTCAGCGGGCGCTTTGCGAATGTCAGAGCGATCCCACTTGTGTCCAAATTCACTTTCTAACCATGGCAGGATAAATTCAAACAGCGGTTTGGGCACCTCTGCCATTAGAGCATTAAAGCGGTTATCTGGCAGCCACTCCAGCTCTTCAGGTAACTGCTGTATTAAAGGCTCTGCTGCTGTTTTTAAATGGTTTAATTCTGTCTCATTCATATCCTTATCCTTTTTATACGTTTCTGTTAAAACTCAACTATCATTTACAATAGATGCATGTACCATTCAACCAAGCACGAGATACAAGCACAAGATATAGGCCAACAATCATTTAATGAAGTTTAAACGAATCTTAAGTTATATAGGTATTTTTTTATTGACCATTACGTCTAACTCGTACGTAATGGCTGATAGTGAGCTCGTTTCAGCCAACAAACAATTACCCGAAATTGAGTTGGGTATGTATAAAGAACATATCGCAGCCGCCAGAAAGCTTTTTCAAAACGCCTCATGTGATGAGATAACTGACTACTATCAAAACAACAATCAAATAATGATGGAGGCAATTATCTTTTGTCAGGCGCTAGTCGCCGGCGGGTACCCAGTAAAAATTAGATTTACCCCCTACCCATTGCAAGAAAGATTATTGCTAGAAATGAAAAAAGAGCGGGCATTGGCAGCCGGATTTGCATTTTGGAGTAATTCATACAGCAAACAACATTATTACAAATCCATCGCTTTGTTAGATAAATACACATATGAAAAAGGTTTATATACCACAACTGATAATCGCAAGCTGTTAAATATACAAACGGTAGAAGCACTTAAAAACTTTAAGGCCGTTAGTCATCGCACCTGGCACTTAGACTGGTCAGAAATAAGCTGTATTGGCAGCAAAAAGTTATCCGTTACTAGTTTTCCGCAAATGTTTAAAATGGTTAACCTTGGCCGCGCCGATTATCTTATTACCAGCTTTTCAAATACAGAAGATCTCAGTCAAGTTCACCACGGTATTAAACTTATACCGGTACCGGGCTATAAAATTAAATTTCCCGATTCCTTGCACTTTTTTGTGAGCAAATCACACCCAGCGGGCGCAAGCCTGTTTGCCGCATTGCAAAACGGTTTAAAAAAGCTTCACAATCAAGGCATCATAAAAAAAGCATATCAGAAACACGGAATGCACAATCAAAAAGTTAAAAACTGGAAAACAATTGGCTGCAAACCCATAGATTAAAAACTTGCCAGTTACAAAGCTTGAACTATCCTCAAAAGATAGCTAGCAAATTAATCTCAGAGTTATTTATGATAGTTGCCCCGCCCTGCGGCAATGAAGATGCGCGTTTAGCGACACTGTTCAGTTACGATGTACTAGATACGCCAGCCGAATCTGCATACGACGACCTTGTAAGTCTAGCATCACACATTTGTGATAAACCCATCGCACTCATCAGTTTAATTGATGCAAAGCGCCAATGGTTTAAAGCTAAGGTAGGCTTAGATGCAACCCACACCAGCAAAAATATTGCTTTTTGCTCACACGCTATTTTGCAGGATGATATTTTAGAAGTCCCAGATACGCTAGAAGATGAGCGTTTTTTTGATAATCCTCTGGTTACAAGTGAGCCTAAAATTCGCTTTTATGCTGGTGCACCACTAATCACCAAACAAGGTTATGCATTAGGCACTTTATGTGTTATTGATAGAAAACCCGCTAAACTGAGTGCAGCACAGAAAGAGGCGTTGTCCGCATTAGCCCGGCAAACCGTAAGCCAACTCGAATTAAGGTTAAATAACCGCAAACTAGATATCGCCAACAAACAAAAAAATAAACTTTTGCAAATTCTGTCACATGATTTACGCAGCGCGTTTGGTAACATTATCAACTTGGCTGATATGCTACAGTTAATTGAAAAAGAACAACAACAAAAAACAAAGCATAATTACAATACCCAACACTTTTTGAGCTTGATTCTGCGCTCATCAAAACTCGGTTTAAGCTTGTTAGAAAACCTACTAAGTTGGAGCCTAATTACTGATAGTGAGCAGTTACTTCACAAAAAGCCGTTGAACGTACGTGCGATTATGATGGAAGCAATCAACTATCTGGCAACCAATGCGAAAAATAAAAGCCTGACCGTCAAAACAGATTTTAAACAAGATGCTATTTTTTATAGTCAGGAAAATTTATTTCGTTCTGTCATTCAAAACCTTCTACATAATGCAATTAAATTTTCCCCTGAAGGCAAAGACATCTGGCTCTTAGCAAATGAATTGGATGGTAAACTCATTATCACAGTGGCTGATCAAGGCATTGGCATGAGTAAAGAAGATTGTGCGTTATTATTTGGCAGCGGCGTCACAGCTAAAAAAGGTACGGCGGGAGAACAAGGCTCGGGTTTAGGCGCACAAATCATTCGAGACTATGTGCGCGAACACCAGGGTGAAATTGAAGTACATTCGGCTGTTAATAATGGCACCGAAATAACCATTAGCCTGCCTCTATCAAATAATTAGCCAAACAATTAGAGCCACGCAACTTGTTTAGAGAAGCGGCTAAATCAGGCCGCTCTTTCTGCTTCAGCATGGCTTGCAGGTTGCTGACGAATCAAATAATCAAATGCACTGAGTGATGCGGTCGCTCCGCCGCCCATTGCAATAATAATTTGTTTATAAGGTGTAGTGGTCACATCGCCTGCAGCAAAAACGCCTTCCATTGATGTTTCACCTCTCTCATTGATGATTATCTCCCCTCGTTTCGTCAAATCAATATCACCATCGACAAATTCACTATTAGGCACTAAACCAATCTGCACAAAGATTCCGGCAAGCGCAATTTCGTGCGACGAATTATCACGTCTGTCTGTATAGGTTAAGCCCGTTACGCTTTGTCCATCCCCGTTGACCTCAGTTGTCAGCGCTTGAGTGATGATATCTATGTTGCCCATTGATTCAGCTTTACGCTGCAACACCTCATCAGCTCGCAATTTACTGTCGAATTCTAATACAGTGACATGCTCTACAATACCGGCTAAATCAATTGCCGCTTCAATACCTGAGTTTCCACCACCAATTACTGCAACTTTTTTACCTTTAAACAAAGGTCCGTCACAATGAGGGCAATATGCAACACCTTTACCACTGTATTCTTGCTCACCGGGTACATTCATTTTACGCCAGCGCGCACCGGTTGCAACGATGACAGATTTACTCTGTAGAGTCGCTCCACTCTCTAAGCCAACCTCAACAAGCGTACTGCGTGAAATAGAGCTCGCTCTTTGCTGTTGCATAATATCAACCGCATAATCTTTAACATGCTCCTCTAATCCAGCGACCAACTTGGGCCCTTCTGTTTTTTTCACCGAGATAAAATTTTCAATCCCCACTGTATCCATTACTTGTCCGCCAAAACGCTCTGCGACAATACCCGTGCGCAAGCCTTTTCTGGCAGCATAAATAGCAGCTGCAGCGCCGGCAGGACCGCCCCCCACAACCAACACATCAAATGGGTCTTTTTGTTGAAGTTGTTCAACTTCTTTAGCCGCAGCACCCGTATCAATACGCTTTAATATCTCACCCAAGGCAATACGGCCTTGTGAAAATATTTCGCCATTGAGATAAACAGAGGGGACTGCCATTACTTTTCGCTGTGCAACTTCTTCGCTGAACACCCCACCATCTATCATCACATGCGTGATGTTTGGATTAATCAATGCCATGAGGTTTAATGCCTGTACAACTTCGGGGCAGTTCTGGCAACTCAATGAAATATAGGTTTCAAAATGATATTCGCCGGGCAAGTTACGAATTTGCTCGATCACATCGGCGCTTTGTTTTACCGGATGACCACCCGCCTGCAAAACAGCCAATATCAAAGAGGTAAATTCATGCCCCATGGGTACACCAGCAAAACCAGCTTGAGTAGCATGCGTTTTATCACGCACCCACATCATCGGCTTACGTTCATTTACGTCATTGGCTTGACGAATTTCGATTAATTCACTAACGGATGCTAAATCATCACTTAACGCTTTCAATTCTTTTGCCTTGTTGCTGTCATCCAGCGACAGAACCAATTCAACAGGCTGCTTAATGGCGGAAAAATGTTGTTTCAATTGTTGTTTGATTTTGGCGTCTAACATAACAACTCCAAGATAAAAAAATTATGATTGCTCTGAGTTTGAAGCTGCCTAAGCAGCTTCAGGGAAACCAGCAAAGAAAAGCACTTTAGATTTTGCCTACCAAGTCTAAAGAAGGTGCTAAGGTCTCTTCACCTGGCTGCCAAGCTGCCGGACAGACTTCGCCGTCATGCTCTGCAACATACTGAGCTGCCTGAATTTTACGGACAAGCTCTTTAGCGCTTCGGCCAATACCTAAATCATGTACTTCAGCAACTTTAATCTCGCCTTCTGGGTTAATCACAAAAGTACCACGCAGTGCTAAACCATCTTCTTCAATCATTACACCAAAGTTGCGTGAAATGCGGCCAGTTGGATCGCCAATCATGGGGAATTGAATTTTGTTAATGGTATCTGATGAATCGTGCCATGCTTTGTGCGTGAAGTGCGTGTCTGTCGATACTGAATACACTTCAACACCCATGCCTTGTAGTTGCTCGTAATAGTCAGCCAGATCGCCTAATTCAGTTGGACATACAAAAGTAAAGTCAGCTGGGTAGAAAAATACCACAGACCATTTACCCGCTAAGTCTTGGTCAGACACCTCGACAAATTCACCTTTGTGAAATGCTGTTGCTTTAAATTCTTTAAGTTTAGTGTTGATAATTGATTGAGTCATTTACTTGTCTCCTTAGTTGTTTGGACAGGAAACATAGTAAATATTTAATGCTTTTTCGTATAACGGGCTGTTTCGATTGTAACGTTCGGTTTTTTCGATTATCTACCATCTATCCATATTTGGCTGGTACCATAAAGTTTTGTCTTGTAGCGGGGTTTCCTTTGGTAAGCTTGGGTTTTCTAGGCGAATTACGGTGCGCTGCAACAAGTTGGCTTTAAGAATGGCAGGCCCAAAGGTGTGCATAAACAAATCATCAAACTCACCATTCTCTCGCATCATATTGAGTCCTTGCTCTATTTTTTTCGCTAATACATCTTCACGGCTATTCACGAAAAAATATAAAGCCGTTGGGTACTGCAAAACTAAATTTTTTTCTATCGCAATACCTTGCTTTGAGTACGTCAATGCTTCCTCCCAAATTTCAAAGACACTGCGTGGAAAGTATTGCGCTTCGCCATTTATTAAAATTTCAAATAATTGATCATAGCCTTCATAGCTAATAACTCTTAATTGGTTGGCTCTTAAAATTTGCGTATCAGGCCAACTTTCACCCTGCACAGCTTTAAATAGACTCAATTGATTGACCGAACCGATAGTATCAAAAATACGTTGGTGCTCATCTTTTATTAATAATAAGCGCCAACCACTTAACCCTTTTACAATCGGAATACGTATTGGAAGATACAAGGCTTCTCGTTGTTTATTGGTCATCGTCCAAACAACGTCAATTTGTCCGGAGTTAAGCATATTTAAGGCTTTATCCTGACCAACTTGCTCTGCAAACTGAGTCAACTTTAACGATGGATCACTTAGCGCTAAAGCACGACCTAACAAACGAATAGGGTAATTTTGCCGCTTATCCCATTCAGATAAAGGTGGTGGGTAATATATGTTTTCTGCTTGTGCGGTGTTGAATTGTAGCACGCAA
The DNA here is from genome assembly GCF_007289895.1 of Catenovulum sediminis. Lineage (GTDB taxonomy): Bacteria > Pseudomonadota > Gammaproteobacteria > Enterobacterales > Alteromonadaceae > Catenovulum > Catenovulum sediminis. Next base: position 1,531,718 of record NZ_CP041660.1, read on the forward strand.
CATAAAACTAAAAATAGAAGTGACTTATCCATAATCCAAAGCATTTTGCGATGATAAAAAAAGCATAGTCATTGGCAGGGCAAATGTCAGGTATAAAAAATAAATTAACGAACTATTTTATACTCTACCTGACGAGATTGTAGATAAGCTTCGGCGTTATCACCTTGCAACATCCCTAGTGTGGCTAAACTACCGGCCTGAACACAGTTTTTTGCAAAAACAGTAACCGATGCCGGCGCGCCGTCTACCGGCCAACCTGTAGACGGGTTTAAAATGTGGCCAAACCTTTTGCCATTTACAACAGCTTCTCGATGATATTGACTACAGGTGGCCATTGCGCCCTGTTTAATTTCAAGCAGACTATGTTGCTCATCATAATGCTCGGGTAAGTCTAGATTCACTTTCCAATGAAGCCCATCGCGCCTTGCTTTGCTAACTTGAATGTCACCTGAAAAATTGACTAAAACAGAAGCGCGGGGGGCTAATTGAGTGCACGCCTGCGCAACCAAACCCACGGCATATTCCTTGGCAATGGCGCCTAAATCAATTTCCATACCTGCCGGCAAGGTCACTTGTTTGTTATCAAATAACACTTTTTCCCAGCCAATCAAACATAAAAGAGCGTCAATTTGCTGCTGATTGGGTTGTCGATTATTCCCATCAAATGGCCAAGCTCGCCGTAATATCCCAGAAGTTAGATCAAACAAACCTTTAGAAGATTGATAACATTGATCGGCAAAGCTCAACAGACGATAAGTTTCTTCGTCTATTGGGGTGCTTTCACCACGCGCAGTATTAATTTGATGACAAATATTATCATTGCGATAACGACTAAATTTATTATCAACACGCAAAGCTTGATGATATGCCAATGCGGCAATTTGCTCGACCGTTGCAGGCTCTAAAGAATCGACCAATACTTCACACTGCCCTGCCATAGCTTTAAAACGAATACAAGCATGTTCATTGTAGAAATGAATTTTGTAGTCTGGACGCATAATATCTGCAAGCTCGATTTCTTTTCTGGTTATTATTCAGGTTATTATAAAAAAACAGTTAGACCAACTATTCTTTTAACAAGCCTTTAATTTCGTCTTCATACTGCTTCTTTTTGGCCGTTAAAAAGCCAACATGCACATATCTTAGCTGTCCATTTTTATCTATTAAATAGCTACTTGGCATCCCCTTTAACTGGTAACTTTGCGCTATTTGACTTTCGGTATCATATACAATTGGAAAATTAGCGGGCACTTCCTGTAAAAATTGCTCTGCTAAGGTTTTATCTGCATCAACCGTAACCGCAATAACAGTAAACCCTTTGTCTTGATACTTATTTTGCATGTCATTCATCCACGGAAATGATTTACGACAAGGGGCGCACCAAGATGCCCAAAAATCTAAATACACAACCTGACCCTTTAAATCACTTAATTTTTTAGGTAAATCAACTACGTTTAGTTCAAAGTCCGGCGCTGGCAAGGATGGGGTGGCAGCGGTAAATTGGCTAACCGTCAGAAGTAATAAAGTGCAAATAAGTTTTATCAGTGGACGCATCATGATTCCTGTTTTATGTTTTAAATATCTACGTAAAGATTTAGGTATAAGTTTACCTATGACCTAAAATATGGGTGATAAATTACATTAATTTACCAATAAAAGGGTAAACTATTCATTCTGGTAACCAAAAAGGGATGGAACAATGGGTTTTAACAAATTATTTTTTCTGGCGACCCTGTTATTTAGTATCTGTGCTAACGCCAACGAACTCAGCAGCCAACAAATCGAAAAATGGTTAAAGGCCGCACCAACAGTAGCCGCTTGGGTTAAACAACATAATGAACAATTGCACCAATCGGGCGATATTGATTTTGCCAAATCCAGCCCTGATGTTGTTGCATCACAAGCACAAACCGCACTAAAGAAACTCAACCTGTATGATGAGTTTAATCGCATGGTTAAACAGCAAGGTTATAGCGGCGTTGAATCTTTTTTCAAAGTACAAACACAAGTCGTGCAATCCTTCATTGCTATGACAATGCAAGCAGCTAACATTCCAGATGATGCGCAGCAAAAGCTCCGGCAGTCTTTAGCTGAAATTGACGCTACAGACGGACTCAGTGCAGACCAAAAACAAATGTTGAAACAGCAAATGCTGCAAATAATGGGACAGTTAGAACAGGTAACAAATAGTTCAAACCTACCATCAGAGGATAAAAATATACAAGCAATTAAGCCTTACGCTCAGCAAGTTGAAAAAATGTTAAGTCAATTCGGTGATTAAATGTTGTTAGAACAATTACATCAAAAAGACGAGGAAATCCCCGGACCATTTGATATTGCAATGATGATGTTATCGGCCATTGCTATGCTGGTCATATTAGCGATTCTGGTTTTACCTCTTGAAGCTGAAACCAAACGTTTATTAACGTCGATTGATACCATGATCTGCATTGTTTTTATTCTGCACTTTTTTTTCAATCTAGCCGGCGCATCTAATAAAAAACGCTATGTACAGCGCCATTGGTTAGAGCTGGTTGCCAGTATTCCACTAATTGAACCTTTACGATTTTTGCGTTTTCTACAAATATTCCGTGTTATCCGCATGATCCGGCTTGCCCGTAGTGTATTGCTGCCCATGCTGAAACAACGTATTCAAACAACCATGGCGGGTTTATTGGTTTTTATGGTGGTGATAGTTGCTGGCAGCGCAGTCGCGATTTTTATCATAGAAAGTGAAGTCCCGCAGTCTAATATAAAAACAGCAGAAGACGCTTTGTGGTGGGGTTTAATCACCATTTCGACTGTAGGCTATGGTGATTATTACCCTGTAACGACGATGGGAAGAGTCATTAGTAGTTTATTAATTATCAGTGGTGTCAGCTTATTTGGTGTGATATCCGGTTATATCGCTTCAAGTTTTTCACATTCTAATGTACAGGAAAATATCGAAGAAACGGTTCCGGATTGGGCTAAAGCTATGATGCAAACCCAAGCACAACAAAATGAAGTAATGAAAATCCAAATAGCACAACTGCAAAAACAAATTGAAAAATTAACCGATTCGGTCAAAAAAACCTCCGAATGACTTATATTCATTTTAAGTTTTTTTGTTCGTCCAATACACCTTAACTCACCACACTATGTTAAAGCATCATTTACAAGTTTTATTGGCCACCGTTTTAGTTGCCGGATCGTTTATATCAGCTGAATTTCTGGCTCCGTATAGTAATCCAATAGCTTTAACCTTATTGCGGTTTATTTTGGCCGCAGCGCTCCTCGCGCCATTTGCTTTGTATAAAAAAGAAGACCGTGCACAATTTATAAAAACATTGCCGCGTGCCAGTATTATAAGCCTGTTTTATTCATTATTTTTTATATTGATGTTCGAAGCGTTAAAAACCACCAGCTCGCTGAATGTCAGTACGCTTTACACTCTAATTCCCTTTATTACGGGTTTGTTGTGTATTTGTGTTTTCAAACAAAAAATGACACTCCAAGTATCGGCCATTTATCTGATGGGCGCTTTAGCAACCTGCTGGGTGGTATTTCAAGGTGATATACAACTGATAAAAAGCTTCCGATTAAATACCGGAGACATATTATTTTTACAAGCCTGTCTTTCGATGTGCTGCTATTCAATGGCCATGAAACTATTGTATAGAAACGATAATAAATGGCTTTTGGTTTTTTGCACCTTGTTGAGCGGTGCCATATGGATGTTCGTCGCTTTAATGATTATGGGAAAACCACTGGATTGGCAACAACTTGATTTACCCGCTTATTACCACATGGCTTATTTAGTGATTGGTACCACGATAGTGACTGTTTACCTGTATCAAACGGCAACAGTTGCACTCGGCCCCAAAAAGGTGATGGCTTATGTTTATTTAAGCCCAGCGATAGTCGCAGGGCTGGGCTACTTAATAAACGATGTGAGTTTAAACCCGATTATTATACCGGGCATTCTGATTTCATGTACAGCCACCCTATTACTGCAAAAAAATGCAAGCTAGAGACCTATTCCGCGTGACATAAACACCGCAAGCAAAGGCATAATCAGCAGCACAGCTTTCTCTGCTCTAACAATGCCAATAAGATGCCTAGGTAAAGTGATACTTTCACCGGAAAAGTTACGATTTTTGATAAAGAAGACCGTTGGCACAATAGACAACACAGCCATCAACACAAAGCCAGTCATTTTAATGTGAAAAACAAAGTTTTCGGTATAAAACTCTTTAGGCTTACCCACTGCGAGTAACAGTAACAACCCGGTCGCAAGCACAACGAGCGCCGACACCCCATAAATACCATCCACAATGACTAACTTTTTAAATGCTTTTTTGCTCATTTCTTTTTCTATAAGCAGGTGTTCTAACACCAAAGTTGAGGCTAATAATAAAATACCAATAAAATGAAAATAACGTACGATGACTTCTTCCATAATGTTTCCCTAATTATTTGAATAAGGGTTAAATTAACACATTGAGCGGACAAATAAAGCTTTGTAAAAACTTCTTAAGCAGCCTCAAGTTTGCTTTGCAATATAGCGACGATTTCAGATTTTTTATGCAATTGTCTGATTTCTTGTGCCAAAGATGTAACTTGCGGAAAATGAATTTTTAGATAGCGCAACCATTGTTTAATTCGATTGCCATAATACAAGCCACGATCGCCCTCTATTTCAAACTCTGAGTATTGCAACAGGAGCTTAATGACCTGCGGCCATGTGAAAGCAGATTGTTGATGCTTTACCATATTGGCTAAATTTGGCATCGCTAACGCGCCTCTTCCTAACATCAAGCGCTTACTGCCACTTTGCTGGATACACAAACTGGCATCTTGCGGTGTCCATATTTCGCCATTTGCGATAATGGGCATATCGTACTGCGATATGTAGGGTTTAATTTTAGGCCAATATGCAGGGGGTTTATATCCATCTTTTTTACTCCTGGCATGAATGGCCAATTCACTGGCGCCGGCTTCGTAAATCGCCTGAATATTTTCAGATAACAAACTGATATCGTTAAATCCTAAACGAATTTTTGCGCTGACAATATGCTGCGAATCAACCGCCGATCGCACGGCGCGAACAATTGAATAAAGGGTTTCTGGTTCTTGCAATAAAGCAGCCCCCCCTTTTGAGTTATTCACTGTTTTTGCTGGGCAACCAAAATTCAGATCGATCCCATGTGACCCAAGTTCAATTGCTCTGTGTGCATTTTCAGCCAACCAAGGTGCGGCATTACCCAATAATTGAACCCGTACTGGCGTGCCGCTGGCTGTTTTACCATGATTCCAGTTAAGTTCGGGCGCCAAACGGTAAAACGAGCGTTCAGGTAACAGCGTCTGGCTGACTCTTAAAAACTCAGTAACACATAAATCAAAACCACCAAACTGGGTAATTAACGCGCGCACTGCATGATCGACCACCCCCTCCATTGGCGCTAAGGTTAATGATGTAACTTTGTTTTCCACTCTATCTAATTCGTCATTCAATTATGATTTACTCAGTCGTATATTCGATGTTGTTTAGTCATTAAATTCAAAACGTAGAACTTTTAGCCCTTTGCCTGCATAAGCCTCTTTAAATACAGCAGGCGGTAATATTGTGTCTTGATAAGTCAACTGAGGACAATATTCAGCAACCGTATTGGTTAAAAAATCCACGTCTAAATCAGGAGAGTTTAAACACAATAAAACTTGCGTATGATCGTTTACAAACTCGGGCAAGCGACGAATAATTTTTTTGTAATCACGCTCAATATTAACACTACCTTTTTGAAAAGCAGGTGGATCGCAAATCACTAAATCGTACGGGCCGTGTTTTTTAACCCGACCAAATGATTTAAACAAATCAACGGCCTCATACCGAACTGCATATTCAGCGATCGCCTGCTCATTTAATATATGGTTTTCGCGCCCTTTACGTAAAGCCGATTTGCTCATATCGAGATTAACAACCTTATCCGCACCACCGGCTATCGCAGCAACAGAAAAAGCACAGGTGTAAGCAAATAAGTTGAGGACAACCTTACCGGCGCTATTTTCTTTAACCCAATCGCGGCCATTTTTCATATCTAAAAACAGCCCATGATTTTGGTTCTGCCCTAAACTGATGTGATATTTCAGCCCTGATTCTTCGGCAATGACAACGTCAAGTTCATCTCCCCAAATACAATCAATTGGCGCTTTAGGCAAATACCTGTGTTGTAGTTGAATTGACTGACAAAGGTCAATCTGGGTGTGCAAAAATTCAATTAGGCGCGCCAACAAGTCGCTTTCAATTGATTTGTAAGCCGTAATCAAAATGACAGGCGCAAACCAGTCTATACAGATATGTTCATATCCGGGATGAGCATGCCCTCTGCCATGAAATAAACGCTGACATTCTAAATTATGAGGAATTTTAATATGTTGAAGCACAGCTAGGCCTTAATACAAACAGAAAAAAAATTGATTATACCGCATCTTTATACATCCAGCTTTATTGTAAACAGCATGATGTACAAACTAGGTTAAAAAAATACGAATAGTTGGTTATTTTGACCACCTAAAATAATGAAGATCTCATATTAAAAGCAAGCAAAGTTAAATTTAACTAACAATATCAATACCCTAACAAAAATGGTTTAGTTTGTGCAAAGACACCATTAGCCAAAACCCAAGCGATAGTGATTCAAATTAATTTTTAAAGGAACAGAAAATGAAAAAGTTAATCCCGAGCATATTAACAGCGGCTTGCTTAGCCGTCACAACATTGAGTGTGTATAGCCAAGATACAGTCGATGTGGAAAGCTTTGATCTAACAGACATTCAGCATCTAGAACTAGATTTTAACCATGCTCAAATCGAAATAACCAACTCAACAGATAATCAGCTACACATCGAGCTAAATCAAACATTAAAGCGCGGCCAAGCAGAAAAGTGCTTACATAAAATAAAAGTTAGTAAATCTTCTGACCGTTTAAAGCTATCAACAGATACACAATCTTTTAGCTGGTTTAACAATTGTTCCGTCGAAAAAACCATCAAGGTAAAAATCGGCAAATCAGACCTTTTATCGCTTAATTTAAGCAACCATCATGCAGTCGTTAAAGTGGATAGCTTGCAGGCAAAAGCGTTAGAGGTAAATTTCCATCACAGTCAAGTGGATTTAAATATGCTTTTGGCTGAATCATTAGATTTTGATTTTCATCATGGTAAAGGCACAATCAATGCGGTGAATGCAAATCAAGTTGAAATTGAAGGTGGACATGGCCAATTAGAAATTGGTGTAATTCAGGGAGAAAATATAGAAAGTGAATGGAATCATGGCACATTAGTATTTAACCGCAGTCAATTTGAAAAAACGGATATTGACAGTGCGCATGCAAAAATCGAATTTAAACAACATACGGGTCATAAGCTGAATATAGATGGCAGACATAGTCATTTAGCAACGCATGTAGAACAAATGCAGAAAGTTAAACTGCAAAATAAACATGGCCATATTGAATTTATTGGCTCTGCTGAAAATATCTATAGTTCAAACGCGCATGGTGCCACCTATTTAAAACAGACATCTAATCAAAACTTTGCGATTCAAAGTAAAGCGTCGCACGGCAATGTTGTGGTAGAAATTCCAAAAGGTACCCAATATAACCAAGCCGAAAGCGGTTTAAGCAAAAACAGTATCAGTTTTGATATTTCACATGGTGTGAGTAAAGTGACAACCTTTTAGCGTCTGAAGATCTTTTAGCAATAATGTCGTTGCCTAAACGTCAATAGCATCATGTATTACGCTTTGATAACCTGGGGGATGGTTACATAAAGACTCATCCCTCAGCGCCATGCTTGCACTCTAATGAGTTGTATTTTTGTCCCGTAACCATTTTTTAATCACCAAAGCGATGCGTTTATAATCATCTTCGGCAAATGTTTTCAGCACTTCACCGACGCGTTCAGACTGACCCGTTTTGGGCTGCTGGCGAGCGTATAACTTGTGCAACGCACTGTTATTTTTTGCTTGCTGATTCTTTTTTTTATCAGACATACCGCTCACCTAGTTCGACAATTACTGAAAAATTAAACCCCAGCCTGTTGTTATGCCTGTTATTAAGGCTGTTGTTAGGCCTGTTGTTAGGCCTGTTGTTAGGATAATAGCAGTGTTTCACGTGAATCATATGACTATAAGTCATAAAGCTAAATACGATTAAAGCAAATAGAAAAGCTATCAGCCAATTTTCACAACTTGCATGCAATCTAACTATCAACATATTCTTACTGGAGGATATATGCAAGCATCATCTGACAAGTTACAAACAAGTTTAATTGCAGAAATAAAAGCACACACGAAACAACAGCCTTTAGCCGCGGCTGGATTAAGCTTTGCGTTATTGGTAGTCGTTACCTTATTGATTCAAAGTAGTATAAAAGTAAGCACGGGTGAATTTACACAAGCTATCGCGTACGCTTTATTAGGTGGAATGGCAGGTTTTATCACAACCTCGTTAGGTGCTTTACCTGCGTTATTTTTGTCTTCAATTCCACGAAAAATGGAAGATATTATGCTTGGCATGGCGGCGGGAATGATGTTGGCAGCGAGTGCATTTTCTCTGTTGTTACCCGGTATAGAGGCCGGCGAAGCGATCACAAATCATGCGGGTTTAGGCGCGGGTGTCGGCTTATCCAGCGGCATGGCGCTGGCCTATCCTGCCGGATTAGGTTTAGCAGCAGGCGCTATGCTATTTGTTGTTTCGCACGAGGTGATACCCGAAACACACAGAAATGGACATCAGACATCGGCGACTATTGGTTTAATGATTGGCTTTGCCATCATGAAGGTTTTAGATACCACCTTAGGTTAATCAGAAAAGCCATACATTTTGTCAAAACCCGGAATATTATCTTCCCATATTGGTTTTTCTTTGCCGATGTACTCGCGCGCAGCGTCGAAAAAAAGCTGCGTGCGCACTGGTAAGCCTCTGTGTGGATAAACGGCATGTATTTTCCTGAACTCAGGCAGTTTAACTTGAGTTAATATAGGTTTTAACAAACCTTGTTTAATTTCATCCGCTATCAAAAAAGCCGGCGCAACAAAATAAGCACTGCCCGACAATGCTTTCAACATCAAAACCTCACCATCGTTAGAGCGAAAACAACTATTAATCTGAACAGACGCGTCTTGGCCATTTTCATCAATATAATTCAAATGTTCAAACCGCAAACTGTTACTTGAATAAGTAGCTGCGGGTAATTTAGCCAATTCATGTATTGTTTGAGGTTCACCGTATGCTTTTAAAAAGTCTGGTGTCGCGAGAATTAACAAACGGTTACGGGTAATCTGACGTGATATTAAGTTTGAGTCTTTGGGATCGCCCACCCGAAACGCTAAATCAAAACCCTCACCGACAATATCAACTAACCTGTCTTCTAGGCGCAGCTCGACTTCTACTTGTGGAAAACGCTTTTGAAAATCATTAATAACGGGTTGCAGATAACGACGGCCCAATATCGCAGAGCTGGTTATTCTTAATAACCCCCGAGGCTCTGTGTGGTAGTTCTCTGCGATTTGCACCGTTTCTGTTAATAAATCTCTAATTTGTTTAGATTTCTTCACCATTTCGGCGCCCGCTGCCGTCAGTGAAAATGAGCGCGTGGAACGATTTAATAAACGTACCCCCAGATCTTCTTCTAACTTATTCATTTGTTTTGAGACAACCGATCTGTCGATATTTCTGAGTTCGGCGACCTTTGCAAACGAACCCCTTTCAACAATTTCTAAAAACATTAATAAGCGGCTGGTGGTATCCACAGTTTTACTCCCAATCAAGATTGTTGCCATTTTGGCATTAATGAATTTGTAAATCGATGGTTTTTTACCAAAAAACTATTCTTTACTATGGTGCCAATTAATTTGGGAGAATTGGCAATGCTAAGATTTAAATTACACAAACTCACAGCTATTGGAACTTTTATAATTTTACTGACTGCTTGTGGTGAAGATAACTCACAAGCACAATCTCAACCGCAACCAGCTAAAACTCAGATCGATGTAGCACAAGTGATTGCAAAACCCGTACAAGCTTGGTTTACCTACACCACCCGACTACAAGCACCACAACAAGTCGCATTAAAACCACGGGTATCTGGTGTCATTGAATCGATTGAATTTACTGAAGGACAAAAAGTCAATGAAGGTGATTTATTGTTTCGTCTTGATCCTCGCCCATATGCAGCGCAAGTGTCTCGCTTAAAAGCTCAGGTAGAAAGTGCCAAAGCGGCATTTAAACAAGCGGAAAGTGAAGCTCAGCGAGCGCAAAGATTACGCAAACGTGATGCTATTTCGGCAGAAGAAGCAGAGTCAAGAGCAACGGCAGTGGCACAGGCGCAAGCTCAATTAGCAGCCTTAAATGCACAACTAGCAGCCGCACAACTAGACTTAGACTTCACGCAAATTCGGGCACCGATAAATGGCACAATTTCACGTGCAGAAATCACCAAAGGCAATACTGTTACGGCTAATCAAAGTGTATTAACCAGTATTGTATCTAACGAAAAAATGTATGCCTATTTTGATATAGATGAACGTACTTGGAATCAACACTTTTCTGATGCCAGCGCCGAAGACCAATTACCTGTTGTAATGCAGCTTTTAGGTAATAAAAAGTATAGTCATCAGGGCAATGTTGATTTTATTGATAATCAAATCAACCCATCAACCGGTACTTTGCGCGTCAGAGCAACTTTTCCTGCACGTGCAGAAATATTGCGGGCTGGTGCTTTTGCGCGTATTCGCCTAGCCAGCCAAGAAGCAGCACAACAAGTCTTAATTCCAGAAAAAGCGATAGGAACTGATTTAAAAAATCGCTTCGTATTGGTTTTAGATGAGCACAATACATTGCAATACAGAGCTGTTTCATTGGGTGACAAATACGGTGAGTTCAGAGCGATAACATCCGGTTTGACAAATAACGACATTATAGCTGTCAATGGCCCAGCCAAAGTAGGCCCGGGCATGCCAGTTGCGCCGCGCAAAACAGATTTAGATGCATCCAGTGTCGCCCTGACCTTAAAAGATCAGGCCGAACCTGCTTTGCTAACTGCAAAACAATAATGGACAAGCAGATAACGCTATGAACTTTTCTCACTTTTTTATTAAAAGACCCATTTTTGCGTCTGTTTTATCACTGATAATACTGATTGGTGGCGCAATATCTTTGTTTCAGCTTCCGATCAGCGAATATCCGGAAGTTGTCCCCCCGACGGTCGTCGTAACTGCAAATTATCCGGGTGCAAATCCAAAAGTAATTGCTGAAACGGTCGCTACGCCACTTGAGCAAGAAATTAACGGTGTAGAGAATATGTTGTACATGTTTTCTCAAGCGACCAGTGATGGTCGCATGACCCTAACCGTTACCTTTGCTCTAGGCACTGATCTCGATAGAGCGCAAGTTCGTGTGCAAAACAGAGTCAACAGTGCACTGCCTCGCTTACCGCAAGAAGTACAAAGATTAGGTGTCGTTGCACAAAAGTCTTCACCCAACTTAACTATGGTTGTGCACCTGTATTCACCTGAAAAAACACGTGAAACTGAATACCTGTCGAACTATGCAGATCTAAATGTAAAAGATCAGATTGCACGTATTAGTGGTGTCGGTGAAGTCCGCTTATTTGGCGGTGGTAAATATTCAATGCGTGTCTGGTTAAACCCAGATGCACTAGCGGCTCGTCAATTAACAGCAAGCGAAGTTGTCAGCGCACTAAGAGAACAAAATCAACAGGTAGCCGCGGGCTCACTGGGCGCTCAACCTGCGCCAAATGACGCACAGTTTCAGGTTTTATTAAATGTAAAAGGCCGTCTTGGCAGTGTTGAAGAATTTGAAAATGTCATCATCAAAGTGGGCGAACAAGGCGCGATCACCCGACTTAAAGATGTCGCGCGTGTAGAAATTGGCCAGAATACCTATGCACTGCGTTCATTATTGAATGGCCAACCAGCGGTCGCGATGCCGATATTTCAACGTCCGGGTTCGAATGCGATAGAGTTGTCGGATCAAGTTAGAGCCACGATGAAAACACTGGCGAAAGATTTTCCGGCAGGCATGGATTACGACATTGTCTACGATCCCACTGTTTTTGTGCGTGGTTCAATTGAAGCCGTTATTAAAACTTTATTAGAAGCTATCGCATTGGTTGTGATAGTGGTGATTGTATTTTTACAAACCTGGCGAGCGTCAATCATCCCGTTAATTGCCGTACCTGTGTCTTTAATTGGTACCTTTGCGGTCATGCAATGGCTCGGCGTCAGCATCAATACCTTATCGCTGTTTGGTTTAGTATTGGCTATCGGTATTGTTGTAGATGATGCGATTGTCGTTGTCGAAAACGTCGAACGGAATATTGAAAAAGGGTTATCTCCATACGAAGCCACCCGCGTGGCGATGACAGAGGTTACCGGCCCTATTATTGCAATTGCTCTGGTATTGTGTGCGGTATTTATTCCAACTGCATTTATCACAGGTTTAACCGGCCAGTTTTACAAACAGTTTGCGTTAACCATTACCATTTCTACCATTATATCGGCAATAAACTCGTTAACTTTGTCGCCGGCATTATCCGCCTTGTTGCTCAAGCCGCACAATGCCAAACCGGATTGGTTAACCCAGTTATTAAACAAAGTATTCGGCAAAATTTTGTTTAAACCATTTAATCGTTTATTTGAGAAAGGCTCAATAGCCTATCAAACCTCCATTAAAAAACTGGTTCGGTTCAGTGTAATTGTAGGTGTTGTGTATATCGCACTCATCGGCAGTACTGCCGGATTATTTAACGCGGTACCGGGTGGTTTTATCCCAGCACAAGACAAACAATATCTGGTTTCTGTGGCTCAATTGCCAGATGCCTCAAGTTTAGACCGCACCGAAGCGGTTGTCCGTGAAATGTCTGAAATTGCCAAAGCGGTACCGGGCGTGGCGAACTCTGTTGCTTTTCCGGGTTTGTCTATCAATGGCTTTACTAACAGCCCCAATAGTGCAGTTATATTTACTCCGTTGGAAGATTTTTCAAAACGCCAGAGTGCTGAACAATCTGCTGGCGCGATTGCCGCCGAATTAAACAAAAGATATTCCGTCATTGATGAAGCTTTTGTCGCGGTTTTCCCACCACCGCCGATTTTAGGTTTAGGTACCACGGGTGGTTTTAAACTCCAGATAGAAGATCGCTCCAATCAAGGATTTGAAGCGCTATTTAACACCTTACAAAAGGTAATTGGTGAAGCGCGGCAACGTCCTGAATTAATGGGTTTGTATTCAAGCTTTAGAATTCAGGTACCACAAATGGATATTGAAATTGATCGTGAACAAGCCATGTTACAAGGCATTCCTTTGAGTGAAGTATTTGATGCATTACAAATCTATTTAGGCTCTTTATATGTGAACGACTTCAATATGTTTGGTCGTACTTATCAGGTCAACGCACAGGCTGATGCTGAGTTTAGATTAGATGCCAAACAAATACTGAATTTAAAAGTGCGCAACCGTCAGGGTGATATGGTGCCTTTAGGTGCGGTATTAAAAGCAACACCAACAACCGGCCCGGATAGAGTGATGCATTACAACGGCTATCCAAGTGCCGAATTAAACGGCAGTCCGGCGATGGGCTACAGTTCAGATCAAGCGCAGCAGGCAATTGAAGAGGTACTGGCCAATAATTTAACCGACGGTATGGCGTTTGAGTGGACAGAAGTGACTTTCCAGCAGGAAATTGCTGGCAATACTATGGTGTATGTTTTTCCGTTAGTCGTGCTATTGGTCTTTATGGTTTTGGCTGCTCAATATGAAAGCTTGCGCTTACCACTGGCAATCATCCTGATTGTGCCTATGACGATATTCTCAGCATTATTTGGTGTTTGGCTGGTCGGTGGTGACAACAATATATTTACCCAAATCGCGCTGATTGTATTGGTCGCGCTGGCCTGTAAAAACGCCATTTTGATGGTCGAGTTTGCTAAAGAACAGCAAGAAGCCGGACTCACTCGCCTACAAGCAATAGTTGAATCAGGAAAAATGCGACTACGTCCAATATTAATGACTTCTATTGCATTTACTGCAGGTGTAGTCCCACTCGTGTTAGCTTCAGGCGCGGGCTCAGAAATGCGTCAGGCAATGGGCATAGCCGTTTTCTCGGGCATGATTGGTGTCACTTTATTTGGCCTATTATTCACCCCTGTGTTTTACGCCTTGGTCGCGAAACAAGATGCAAAAAAAGAAATTGACAATAACATCGGATCAGAGCCGAACCGTATCGAGGACAATCATCATGCATCATAAATTACGCCTCAGTTTATGTACGACTTTAGTGGCGCTGGCTATTAGCAGCTGCGCCACGACACAGGAAAAAAATAATATGGACGTTGAGCAAATGAATTATTTTTCAGGTAAAACTTACGCGGCAGAATTAACAAGCCAACAACAAGCAACAGAAAATAAATGGTGGTTAGCCTATCAAAGTGAACAACTTAATAATCTGGTTGCTCAAGGTATCTCGGCTAACCATAATTTACGAGCGGCGCAAAACAGATACACTGCAGCGCTACAACAATTAGGCTATGAAGAAGCACAACACTGGCCGCAAGGTGGCGTGCAATTGCAAGCGACGCGTCAGTCAGTGCAAGATCAATTATCTACTAATGCTCAATTTGGCGCTTCAGCACTCTGGAAAATAGATTTATTTGGCCGAATATCAGCTTTGACCGATGCAGCATTAGCCAATAATTTACAGGCTCAAGAGCAGCAAATTCGACTGTTAACTGAAGTTGTATCCGGCATTGTCCGCAGTTATTTCGAATGGCAAGGCAAACAACTGAAATTACAAATTGTGCAGCAGCAAATTGCCGCGTTGAATGAAAGTATTGAAGTGCTTGAAGCTAGAGTTGAAGAAGGATTTGCATCTAATTTGGATGTTAACCGGACGTATGCCCAGCTTAATCAACAAAAATCTCTGTTGCCTATGATTGAAAGTGAAATGTATCAGATTAAAACGACTTTAGCAGTATTATTAGGGACGACAGCTGACACTTTCACGCTGCAAACTGAACAACAAATATTTAGCCAAAATTTGTTACAACCGATCGCGCTCGCACAACCGGAAAAGGCAATTCAAGCACGATCAGATATCCATATTGCATTGCATCGTTTGACACAACAGCAAGCGTTAAAAGAAGCAGCGGATGCTGCTTTGTATCCGGACATTTCAATCAGTGGTTTTGTCGGCTTGTTAAACCCAACAGGCAGTTCGTTATCCACTAGCAATGATGCATGGTCTGTGACCCCACAAATAAATTGGTCAATACTCAGTCTGCCAGCATTAAAAGCACAGGCAAATGCGCAAGATTCACTGGCACAAGCCGCATTAGCTGACTATGAAAATACCGTTGTCAGTGCAGTTGCCGAATCACAATTTGCTTTGGTTAACATGCAAAAATCTAAAACCTTAATTGAATTTGCAGATAAAAGATTACATCACGCACAGCAAGCCAACATGCAAGCAAAGGCAATGTACGAAGAAGGACAAGTACCATATTTAGATTTGTTAGCCGCCAGACAAGATGCTTTAATAGCGCAACAGGATGCTGTAGACGCCAAAATTTCATATACGCTGGCTAAAATTGCAACCTACAAGGCATTTAGTGGAGGATGGAGCCGTACACTCTTTCAGTAAATATAAAGGTGAATGACATGACACAGTTTCCCAGCACTATGAAAGCTATCATGCTGGAAAAAGCAGAAGATAACTTTACATTCAAGATGCATGAAATAGCCGTGCCAGAACGTAAAGAATGTCAATTATTGATACGTGTTGAATATGTTGGGTTAAACCCGGTTGACGGTAAGCTTGCTAAAAAAGGCTTTCCGGAATGGCAATACCCACATATCCCCGGATTAGATGCTGTCGGAACGGTTGTCGATGCACCCGTTGGTGTATTCCCTAACATTGGTGACAGAGTGATGTGGCATGCTGACCTGTCACAGCAAGGCATGTTATCTGAGTATGTAGCTGTACCTAATTTTGCGGTATCACAAATGCCACAAGATTTAGATGCTGCGACTGCTGCCAGCCTGCCATGTGCAGGCATGACCGCTTTATTTGCTCTTGATAAATTGCAAATTCAAGAAGGTGACATGTTGCTGATTGAAGCGGGCGCTGGCGCTGTGGGGCAATTTGCCATTCAGTTTGCCAAACAACGAGGTGCAACCGTAGTCACAACCGCCAGCAAAAAACACCATACCTATTTGAAAAAAATCGGGGCTGACGAAACCTTTGACTATCACGACAAAAACCTTTTAAAAAAATTCAAAGTGGCTTTATGCAATGGCCAATTTGACGCCGTTATAGATTCAATTGGCGGCGAGAACACCATTCGAAACCTTGAATTACTTAGGTTTTGTGGTCGCATTGCTTGCTTAAATGGCATCCCTGAACTGCCAAATGAACTTTTATTTCGCAAAGCGCCGGTGATTAATATTGTATCTTTAGGTGGCGCTTGGTTAACCCGCAGCCTCTGCGCGCAACAGCGCATGAGTTTTATGGGTAACCTATTAATGGACAGTGTGAATAATGGCGTAATAAAAGCCCCGAAAATCATCCCGATAGAATTTGACGCACAAGCTGTTACACAAGCTTTGCATAAACAATTAGACGGCGGAATTTTTGGCAAACAAATTGTCAAAGTAGCGAGATAAAGCTTTGAGCTTTGAGCTATGAGCTATGAGCTTTGAGCTTTGAGCTTTGAGCTTTGAGCTTTGAGCTTTGAGCTTTGAGCTATGAGCTTCGAGCTTCGAGCTTCGAGCTTCGAGCTTCGAGCTTCGAGCTATGAGCTATGAGCTAATGTAGGTCGGTGTTTACGCCGACAAAGCAGAATACACAAATATTGAAGTATAAAATGTCGCCCTAAAGGAACGACCTACCTATCTTATCAGCTCATAGCTAGAAGCCTGTAACTTATAAGCTTGTAACTTGCAAGTTGCAACTTGTCGTTTGCATCTTTTGTCGGGCTAAAGCCGCGACCTACATTAGCTCGAAGCTTGTAGCTTGTAACTTGTAACTTGTCATTTGCATCTTTTGTCGGGCTAAAGCCGCGACCTACATTAGCTCGAAGCTCGAAGCTTATAGCTTGCAACTTGTAACTTGTCATTTGCATCTTTTGTCGGGCTAAAGCCGCGACCTACATTAGCTCGAAGCTCGAAGCTCGAAGCTCGAAGCTCGTAGCTCGTAGCTCGTAGCTCAAACATGATTGTTGCCATTTTTGCATTAATAATTTGCTAATTTTTATATCAATAAACCCGCAATCTTGAGGTAAAATAACTGTCATATTCAAACGGACGAGATTAAACTCATGACGACATTCAAAAACTTAATATTACCAATCATTCTGCTTTTTAGCGCGTTTACCAGTGCGGCCACTAACGCAGAGCAAAATCCTAATAAACTGCTAAACACGGTTGGCAATAACTTATTTAGCCAAATTGGTCAGCTCAATCTGGATGTAAATGAAAAAAAGCAACAGATGAAAAAAATTGTCAGCAATCACTTAATGCCACATATTGACGTACAATACGTCTCTTTTAAGTTATTGGGTAAACATGTCCGCAAAATAAATAGAACACAGGCTGACGCTTTTATTAAAGCGGTAGAACATCATTTAACAACAACTTATGCCAATGCATTAATGAACTACAACGGACAAAAAGTCATTTTTGATGAAGGCGCATCACAAGTTGACGGTAAATACGCCACGGTAAAAACCCGAATCGTCGACGACAAAGCACCGGCGATTGATTTGCAGTTTAAATTACGACAAGACAAACAAGGTGACTGGAAAGTTTACGATATGGTTGCTGAAGGTATTTCGCTATTAGGTGCAAAACAGACAGAAATCGCGCGTCGTATTTCAGAAGTAGGTTTAGACAAAGTTATCTCAGAACTAGGCCAATAACCCTTTCATACCTCTTCGGGGCGTTTACAATTAAATGCCCTGCTTTTTCCCACGCCCTATTACAAATACCGCGAAATACGGATAGTCTTTCGGCTTATCTAGCGTTACTTTACGCATAAAAACCTGATTGAACGATTCAGACAAAAGCTCTAATAAAGTTTCAATGCCCTTCTCTAAGCCTAAATCATACTCATAAATAGGCATAATAAGTAGATCGCCACCAGCGCGCGTCATATTTACCATACTTTTAAAGTATGCCAATGACTCACTGAATCGATTTTTCCCCAAGCGGGATGCGGATAACGGAAATGGATGTGGCGCAAATGAGGTGACCAAATCAAAAGAATTTATGAGTTCAGGCATATTACACTCGATATTTTGAATTTTATCGTCAATGATAAATCTCGAGCTAATCATATTATCTACGGGATTATTAGGTTTGCGAAAATCTGGGTCCACTAACCACACAGCGTTAGCCTGTTTTGCCATACAATCAGAAATTAAACCACTACCGCAACCCACATCCAATACTTTTTTATTTTTAAGCATCGTGGCCGGCTGAGCATAACCGCAAGCTAATGCAGCCATTAACACATACCTGTGAGGATCTTGTTTTCTCGCGTTAACATCCAAACCTGTAAGTTCAACGGTTGGGTATAAATCAGCATCAATAAAAGCGGTAACAAACAATTCTGTAACGTTAATTTTGCCATACACGGTTGCGTATACTCTTTCCCGTAGCGCTGTTTCTTCCATAAATCCTTCTGCATCAAATTATCTGTAACTATATGTAATAACAGTAAAATGTTACAAAAACAAGACAAAAGCAGATTCAACCAGAACTAGAGTACGTCTACTATTAACCAACGAATTGGGCAATAGTAGATGAGCATGATCAGCGAATACCAGTGGTAATTAATTATGGACTGGCTCTATAAAGGTAAAACCGTAGATTGCTATTTAAGATAACGTGTTAATACCTGCTTCATTTGTGTTCCGGCCGGGCGGGTTTTGTAGTCTTTGCTCACATAGAACCATACAACTTCACCGCCTTTTTTCACTAACAAGGTCGCTGGGTGCGGTGTAGTTTCATCTTTTTTAAGACCAAACATATCGATAACAGCAAGATTTTCGTCACTTAAAAATAAATAATTTTGACCAAACTGGCGCTGGGTGTTTTTGTTTGTTGCGACAGAGTCTGGGCTAATAGCAACAAGTTGCGTGTTGTGCTTGTCTAACTCTGGCAAAACCGCTTCAAATGACTCTAATTGATTAATACAAAACGGACACCAGTCACCACGATAAAAAACTATCAATAAGTTTTGTTCACCCGCCAATGTACGTAAATTATGCTTTGCGCCTTGACTGTCAGCCAAGGCTACCGAAGGAATATTGTCGCCCTGCTGCAAAGTAAAATCGTTCACGTCGTTGTACACATCTTTTGTTAAATACCGATCTTCTATAGAGGCTACACTGCAAGCACTGACAACAAAAGAAAGCGCCATTGCCCATAAAAATTTATTTTTCATCTTAAAATCCTTTATTTATTTAAAACAACTAGCTGTAAATCACTAGACAGTGAAAAGAAGCCTTTTCTTTCAGGTTAGCATCATTTTATGCTTACCACATAAGCAGACAATGGTTGTTGAAATGTACGAATGCTCCGAGTGCGCTGTGATAACAAAGCCAAGGAGAGAGAAAGGAGAGAGAAAGGAGAGAGAAAGGTGCTGATTTGGATCGATGGCAACCACCCTATTTAAGACAATTGCCACCCCTGTCGGTTAGTTTATTTTTTCTCTTTTACCGGTCGCTGCCAACCAGAAATATGACGCTGTTTACTGCGCGCAATCACCAACTCATCTTCCCCTGTATCTTTAGTGATTGTTGAACCCGCACCAATAGTTGAACCGGCTGATATATTCAGCGGCGCGACAAGCGAAGCGTTAGAGCCAACAAAAACCTTGTCTCCGATTATAGTTTTAAACTTATTGGCACCGTCATAGTTACAGGTAATCGTACCGGCTCCGATATTAACGTTTGCGCCAACCTCACTATCACCTAAATAAGTTAAATGATTCGCTTTAGATCCTCTGGCAATCTTAGTATTTTTTGTTTCAACAAAATTACCAATATGCACCCCTTCTGAAAACTCAGAACCAGGACGGATCCGCGCAAATGGACCAATAAAGCAATCATTTTTGATAACCGCATCTTCAATCACTGTATTGGCTTTGATCAGAGTATTGTCACCAATGCGGCAATTACGCAATATGCAGTTTGGCTCAATATGTACACCTGAGCCTAATTCGACTTCACCTTCAAAAACGGCATTAATATCAATTGCAACATCTTGTCCTACACTAACGGTGCCACGAATATCAACGCGTGCAGGGTCGCGAAACGTAACCCCCTCAACCATTAAAGCTTCGACCTGTTTTTGCTGGTAAATTCGCTCTAAAGTAGCTTGTTGCAGACGGTTATTAACACCTTCGACTTCATAACTTTCAGCTGGTTGAGCAGTCGCTATTGGATAACCCTGCTGCGAACACATGGCAATGATATCTGTTAAATAATACTCACCTTGCGCATTATTATTATCCAGATCTGATAGCCAGTTTTTTAACAAGCCAGCCGGTGCTGTTAAGATCCCTGTATTCACTTCATTGATCAATCTTTGTTGGGTATCTGCATCTTTTTCTTCAACAATTGCAGTTACATTGCCTTCGCTATCTCGAATAATACGCCCATAACCTTTTGGGTCTGGTAAATTAACCGTCAACAAACCAATTCCCTTGGCTGGTGCAACAGCAATAAGCTGCTCTAAGGTTTGCGCACCGATAAGCGGTACATCACCATATAAAATGAGCACCTGCTCATCATCATTAATATGTGGGGTAACTTGCTGTACAGCATGACCAGTACCCAGTTGTTCAGCTTGTTCTACCCAGATTAATGATTCGTTATTTAACGCAGATTGTAGTTTGTCACCGCCGTGACCATAAATCATAATTATCTTTTGACAAGCGGTTAGTTGACGACTGGCATCAATAACATGCTGAACCATAGCTTTAGCGCCAATTTTATGCAGCACTTTAGGTAATGCAGATTTCATTCGCGTGCCTTTACCTGCCGCGAGAATAACACTTGTTAATGGTTGAGACATAAGCTCTTCCCTGTAAAATTTATTAAAGTTAAATAGATATAATTAATTGCGACTAGCATAACTAAGGCGAGATTAAGAGTGAAGTACAAACTAGAGATTATTTGCCTCGACTGACGTTTAAAAACACATCCCGCTCTACTTTTATAAACAACATTAAACCGTAAATTGAGCTAGACTCATTAAAGCAACGTACTTGCTAAGAGGACTAAATTAAAAATTAGAGGAAAATCACAATGCGACATTGGCATTTTTTACTGATATTTCTAATATCCGGCAATACCTTGGCTTCAACAAGCTTATCCGGAGGCATTTGGTTTAATTACCGTTATGTTCACGATGGGAGCGAGAGCGCAACAGAACGAGACAAAGATACGTTAGGCGACTTAAGCGATGAAGCTCTAATTCTGTATGTTGATGACCAACAAGAAAACAGACCTTGGTCAGCTTCTGCTGAGCTCCGAATAGGTCCGGGATCATTTACCGATAAAACAAATAACTCTACCGGTGATAACTTCACCTTACACAAAGCTTGGATTAAGTATCAGTTCAACGAAAAAGGCGCTTTGTACTTAGGCAAAAGCCAAGTACCATTTGGCTGGAAAACAGTTAACTTTTGGCCCGGGGATATGCTGCACGGTGGTTATGGCGACCAAATGGATGTCGGGATAAAATACAGCGCACAACAAGCTGCATTCAATTACAACCTCGCCTACTACCATGCAGACGACTGGGGTGAAACGAGCACAGATACAGTGGACGATAATGGACACTGGGGCTCTTCTACCACTTATCGCAAAATTAAAACTTTAGTCGGTGATATTAGCTACCAAATGTCAAAGCCGCATACCATTGGACTTTCCGTTCAATCGGGCAAATTACAAGATTTAAGCGCACAAGTGCAGGCAAACGATTCAGTCACCGGAAAACACAACGCCATTGCTTTATACTATCGCGCTACTTTCGATAAATTCTATGCCAAAATGCAGATCTTTACGACACAAAGAACTTTGCCTCATGCATACCAAATGAGCGCGTCAATACCCGCAGAAACTAAGACTCAACGAGCAGCACTTGAGTTGGGTTACACTTACAAAAAATGGTTTATGTACCTCAATGCAAGTTGGGCCAAATCAAAAACAGTTGGCAATGATATCGGCTCAGTAAGTGCCTTTGCACCTGGGGTCAGCTATAACTATGGACCGGGTTGGTTTTATTTAGAGTATCTCTCGCAAAACGGTTATGTAGATGCTCATGGTGACATTGGCAAAGGCGATTTTAGTGCACTGTATGCGTCGGTTGATTATTATTTTTAATAATTGCAACACCATCATTTAACAAACACATATGTATTAGCGGCTTTATTCGCTAAGCAAAAAGCGCTTACCGATACCGATAGGCGCTATGCATTACCCAAGCGATATTCGCTTGAACAAACGGAGAAATTTAATGAACCGTGCAACCTTACGCGAACTGCGTAAAGAATATGAAACTGACTTTGAGCTTGGTCAAGATAATATCGAGATCTTGGGTCTTGATATTCACAACCCTGTGTTTTTTGTCAGCGCCCTGCTGATTTTAACTTTTATTGGCTCAACCTTATTGTTTCCAGAGCAAGCCAACACACTCTTAACCGATACTAAAAACTGGTGCATCACACATTTTGATTGGCTCTTTATGGCTGGAGGCAATATTTTTGTATTGTTTGGCTTGGCACTAATCATATTACCTGTTGGAAAAATCAAACTGGGCGGAGAACAGGCCAAACCTGAATTTAGCACCTTATCTTGGTTGGCAATGCTGTTTGCTGCCGGCATGGGTATCGGTCTGATGTTTTGGAGTGTCTCAGAACCACTGGCCTACTACACAAACTGGTATGGCACACCTTTAAATGTAACGGCGAATACTGTCGCTGCTGAAAAAATGGCAATGGGCGCAACCATGTATCATTGGGGGATACATCCTTGGGCAATCTACGGCATAGTTGCACTCTCACTGGCGTTTTTTACCTATAGCAAAGGGCTGCCACTGACTATTCGCTCAACTTTTTATCCGTTGCTCGGTGAGAAAATTTGGGGCTGGCCTGGACATTTAATTGATACATTAGCCGTGCTGGCAACAATATTTGGGCTTGCAACCTCATTAGGTTTAGGCGCCAAACAAGCGGCCAGCGGTTTTAATTTTCTGTTTGATATATCCGCTGGTTTAAACACACAAATCGCCATAATTACAGGCGTAACTATGGTTGCAGTAATATCTGTGGTAAGAGGATTAGACGGTGGTGTTAAAGTACTCAGCAATACCAATATGCTACTCGCATTGCTGTTATTGCTGTTTGTCTTACTGGCGGGTCCAACTTTAGAATTGTTTGGTTGGATGGTTACCACAACCGGTAGTTATATAGAAAACATAGTGCCACTGAGCAATTGGGTAGATCGCGCCGACCAAGAATGGTTGCACGGTTGGACGGTATTCTACTGGGCATGGTGGATTTCTTGGTCACCTTTTGTCGGAATGTTTATCGCCAGAATTTCTAAAGGTAGAACAATACGCGAGTTTATGATTGCCGTGTTACTGGTACCCATGATCATCACCATCATTTGGATGGGTACATTTGGTGGCTCAGCTATACAACAAGCAAAGGATAATATTGGTGAATTAGGTGCTGGCATTTCATCGGTATCCTTAACCTTATTTCAGATGTTAGAACAGTTACCATTTGCTCATTTAACCTCGTTTTTAGCAATTGTCTTAATATTAGTGTTTTTTGTAACCTCATCAGATTCTGGTTCACTGGTTATTGACAGCATTACCTCAGGCGGAAAAATCGATGCGCCAGTTCCACAACGTATATTTTGGGCAATATTGGAAGGTTTAATTGCAATCACATTATTATGGGGAGGTGGTAAAGCAGCATTAAGTGCACTTCAAGCTGGTGCGATTTCTACGGGTTTACCTTTTACCATCATTTTACTTTTAATGTGTGTGAGCCTATATAAAGGGCTAAAGCATGAACTTTCTGTAAATAAGGTCAAAAAAGAGATAAAAATTAAAGAGCAAGCATAATTGCTTGCGCTTTAATTAGGCGAACGATCAGCTTGGACTTGGAATTATTATAAGCAAGATGGCAACATCAGTGTATAGCGTCACATCATCATGATGTGACGTCAATCCTAGTGCCTAGTTGGTTAAACGCTCAATTTCAGCAGCAAGATCTTGCTCTGCTTTATACGCTTTAAATTCCTGATATAAGAATTTTTGATCTTGGGGATTAATTTTGCGTTCACTCTTAGTAATCAAAGTTTCAAGTAATTGCTGTGTCGCGCCCGGATTTAATTCCATTTTTGAGCAAACGTGATCTTTACCGGCAATATTAACAATATCGGTTTTCACAACACGTGCACCGTTTAACGTTTGTTTACTCACCTGTTTAGAGACTGAGCTAAACGTTGTACCTACAGTAGACTCATCATTTGAATCAGTTCGGTTGCTGTACGTTTTATCTAACGCTTCGACTCGCGTTTCAATTTGTTGCGCTAATGCAACACGACTATTCGCCGCTGCCATTTTTGAATCGACTGATAAATTCCCAGTAAATCGCACACAATCAGTTGCAGCAATACCGTCTTCTGCATACGGGTTGAGTACCCAATCAGGAATGTTAGAAGCAACTGGAGAAGAGTTGCCAGATTGAGTGGAACCACAGGCAGCTAAAACACTTACCACACCACTGATTAATATTAATTTAGTTGGGTTCATATATAGTCCTTAACCATTACCAGCTAACATTGAGGAGATCCTCGTTAAATTAAATTATACACAGAAAATTGACAATTCAGTGCAACTTCAACAAGAATGTCTAATAATTACGCTATAGTAAAGTAATAAATATACAGATATACACTTGTCTGTGCGTCATTTATCATTTTTAATAGAGTCTTTGGTGATATTTCACTTTTGAACTGAAACATGAGGCAACCGGGATGCGATTTTTTGTGCTGTGGATAAGCTTGAGTATACTGATGCCAATAACGGCCTGTGCCACGTTACCGACCTTTTTTAGGCAACCACCGGCAGATACACAAGTTTATTTATACACAGTAGGGATTGGTGACAATAAAAATGCAGCAATGGAAGATGCATTATCTCGTTTGAGTTTACGATTAAGCTCAGATATTGAAGCCAGTGTGCATAGCATGATAAATACTCAACGAGATGAATATAAAAGCGAAACACAAAGTGCGTTATACCAACAAACACATCAACTCGCCCGGCCTTTTACCTTCAATAATTATCAAATCGCCCGTTATGAACAAATCAAAGGCCAACATTATGTATTAATTCATGTGCATAAACCGAGTTTTTTGGCCGATATTGAGCAAACCGCACTGAATCTATTAAACCCATTATTGATCGCACAACAAAAATACCAACAACAAGATAATCAAGCTGAACTGGCGCTCAGTCAATTCGCTCTGCGCAAGTACCAAAATCAACTATTCAAAGACGCAGCTTTGTTAGACGCTTTTAATTATCCACATCAAATAAAACAGCGCTATTCACAAGCGCTAAATACAGCCATTAGTGCAGCAAACCAATTTAACTACCAATTGATATTGCCCGAAGAGCTATCCTTTTTAAAAAGCGCATTATATCCCTTTCACTCCCCAATAGGTTTTAGTAGTAATGACAAACTGTTAACTGTTTTTATCACTGGCGCTATTATTGAAAGTGCTGAGCAGAGTCAAGCTGCTAGAAAATTAAGTTTGCAATACCACTGGTTAACACCACAAGGGAAAATGATGTTATTGGGCCACCCCATTGAAGTTCATGCCATAGGCAGCCAACAAGACAAGCTAAATAGCTTGTTAGTAGAAGAACTAAAAAACAAGGTATAACAAAATGCGATATGTAAAATGGATGATTACCCCGTGCTTCCCGTTGCTGCTGTTGACCGGTTGTAAAACAACAGATATGCAAGGCTTTAGTGATAGCTTAAATCAAATCGGCACAAATTTAGTTAAAGCAGCTGCGGCGCAAAATAACAAAAATAAGAAAAAAAATACCAATGGACAAAATATGTCTTTGGCGGACACCCTAACGGGTATGACTTTACTACCCGAAGAGGAAGCACGAGCCTTATTAGACAAAAACTATCAAATTGTCAGCAATGAAGAATTTTCTACTCTGGATAGATCACAAAGACAATCGCGCTTACAAACCGATATAGAAACATTGGGGTTTGGCATAATTGATATCACCCCAACCTTTAATAAAGTGCAACACACAGCAATGGTTTACACCAAACAACAATTTGAACTGGTAGATACTTACAGCACGATTGCCGCCAACCACAGAGATGTACAATCATTTTTAAAAGCCAATGAAGGCAAATCAAAAGAAGAATTAGCAAAGGCGATAAAAGCTTTTGATAAAACAGCTAAAAACAATAGCCAAAAAATTGGTCCTAAATTAAAAGCATATGAAGCAGCTAACCAGAAAGTATTTAACGCAAATGCTGAACTAACTGCCGTTATAGCACTACAAGTAATTGAAATTGGCAGTGTATTAACCCGAAACCCAGATAAGTTTTTACAGGCTGAAGGGCTTAGCCTACTGGCAAACTTCTATAAGTTAGAAAAAGCCAGCTCGATACTCATGGATCGCCTTACCTTGGCTCAGCATGCCAATAGCATGATAGCGAATGACAAAGCAATTATTGATATCACCAAGCAAATTCAAGAAAAACAGAATCAGAGACGCAAATGAAGACGTTAAGATTATTGCTAGTATCTAGTTGTGCATTATTGTTAGCCAGTTGTGGAAGCACTGCAAAAATCGAATACCCAACACAACAAACCAATACAAAACCGGTCAGTAGCAAACAAAGCGAACTTGAGTACGCACGCACACCTTACGAGTTTACCGATGCAGATATTCAGGTACCGGCCTACTTTGATACTCAAGGGTTAAAATATTGCACCTTTGATCGCACAAACGAAGACAAACGCTGCCCACTACGAAAACCTACGGTACGTGTATATTTTGATAAAAACTTAGTGCAGGGTGAAACTGAAGAACAGCAAGCGTTAATCGCAATTAACAATCACCAAATTGAAATGATGTTAGAAAACCTAGTTTCTGGTATCAATCGTTTTCGAATTATCACCAAAGATGACGCAGTTATACAACAAGAAATTGAACGCCAATTAGCCGACAACGCTGCTGCTACAGCGCAGCGTATGGTAAACAACCGTAGCATTAGCCCAGACTTTATTTTAAAAGTGGATACACTAAAAGCAGCCGATCGCTTTTATGGCGAATACAATGGAGTTGCACAATATCGGGTTGAATTAACAGCAGCCGTACTAGACCCTTTTACCAGAGAAAAACTTCCAAGCCCAAGTATTGGTAAAATCAGGGTGGACTCACATAATGTGCGAACACATGACGAACTGGTATTTACCGAAGTCGCCGGCCGTTATTATTCAGGTTTTAATTACTCAGACACCAATAATGTACGTTCTGTCGTGTCAGATATGGTAAGTCGCGGATTGAGCATAATGGTTACGCGTTTATTAACAGAACTCCCAGCAACCGGCGAAGTTGTTGGTATTCGAGGCAACCAAATATCAATAGATAGAGGGCAAAACGCCGGTATTTTACCTAAAGAAACGATGATTGTTTTCGCTTATGAAGCAGGTTTCGTTGACCCAATCGGTGTTGCTGAAGTCAACCCATCAAAAAATTCATCGATCGGCCGGATCGTTAAATGGAAAAACTCAAACCTTGCCAAAAATATTATGGAATCTTCAAAAGACGGAATTTTCAGGCCGTCAAAACAACAGAAAATCTATGTGGTTTCAGTAGGCGCGCCAGCAGACTTTGTGGAAAACAGGCTATAAAATGACACGTTTAGGATTTCTTTTTATTTTAATACTTTCGGCTAATCTGCAGGCAAATACAATTACCCCTGTTGTAGAAGCTGATTCACTCACTTTAAAGCACAGCCTGTGCGAATATGGCCGTGGATTAACGGTCATAGAGACAATAAAAGAAAACCTAGATAAGCAAATTGTTAATTACTTAACAACAGATGCCAAAGCACAGCTAAGTCAGCACGTAGAGTCAGGTAGCCATTCTATTATTGCGGCTATCAATTTGGAAAAAAGCGCAGCGGCAATCGTCAGTGGTCAGATTAAACAAGTGTATCAAGATCCTTACCTACAAGGCAGTGAAACTTGCTTAGATGCAAGTGTAAAACTAACAGCCAACCTGCCTCAAAGTAATACAAACCATATTTGGCAATCACGACCAAGCTTAAATTTTGTCTATGCCAAAGGCAGTATAGAAGGCACTAACGAAGCTGCAATGCAGCAAGCCCAGCAAGTCGCTATAGCAGACGCTTTGCAGCAAAGCTTGAATTTGCTGACAAGCTCTGCACCACAAACTTTGGCTTTTTTAAACGCTCAGCAAATGCAAAAATTTAAACAAGCCGCTCATCAGAAATTAACAGCCGATTACAAATCATTATTAAATTCCTGGCGTGTATTAAACCAATATACAAAAGCAAACGTTAGTTACAGCCACCTGCTAATCTCAATTGATACCAAGACATTTGAAAGCAAATTATTTGATTTAATCAAGCTAATTACTGACACTCAAATATCTATCAAAAGTGACAATCTACAATTGTCCCAACAACTAAAGCAATTATTTACCAAACGAAAATTAAAAGTATCACCCAATAACAATGCACAACTGCAGCTTAACGCATCGGCAAAAATGATTAAGGTCAATAATGGTTATCAGGCTTCTATCGAAATAACGGCAAAAGATACACAAGGCCGCACCGTTATGAGCTGGCAAAACGATCCTGGGTTGTTAACTGTGTCAAATAACCGCCAACAAACGCTCAACCAACTATTGCTCGCACATCTCTCTGTACCGGATAATAGTGAGTATATAACCTCTCATATTGAAAGCGCAGTATTTGATATTGCACTTGGCCAATTCAACTAAGCTGTCTAAAACATCATGGTTAATTAAAACAAGGAATTATTATGAACACCACCAAATTAAAAAATTCAGTTAATAGACTCACCTTTTTAATTGCTGCTGGTTTGTTATCCACATCAAGTTTTTACAGCACAGCCAATGATTCCACCTATCAATCACTATTAGAAAACTTAAAAGAAAACTACATCGCCAGTCTAGCTACGCACAACCAACTGGACGCTTTTGCTGAAAAATATACAGCTTGCCAGCATCAAACCCAGCTTCATAATAAACAGTCACGTAATTTGCAGCGCCAACTGCAGCAACAGGAAAATATCTTAAACAGTGCAGCACCTGCCGCTGACAAACAATTTGCAGAGCTAGAACAAATGTCCTTACAGGACGAACGGAACAAACTAGAAGAAGACAGAGCATTGTGTGATCAGCTTGTCAATAACTATAAAACGATAGATCAAAAGCTATCAGCAGAAGCAGAGCTTTATCAAGATAAAGCCAATAAAGCACGACAAAAACTACTTAATTATTTGTTGGATAAAAAATCACTACAAGCTTCTACTGAAACGCGCAGTATTGAATACCCCTGCCCGACCCGCAACAAGTTGGCATGTAAAAATGAAGCCAAAGCCGCATTATTAAAAGAAATCAGCGAACAACGCAGTATGCAACTTACATCAGGCACTGTGATAAAAAATTACATGGTAGAAAGCGATACGGTTGCCATGCAAAGCCAAGCAGAATTTGACACAGTTAAGATTAATAAAGAGTCCTATCAAAAAACCAGCGAAGGCTTGGCATATCAAATGGAGATAACCGCGACCTTTAAATCAGAGTATGAAGGCGCTGAAAAATCAGTGGATAAAATACGCATTGAAACTGCCTTGAATCGCTATTTAAAAGATTTAGCGAAGAAGTTTAACGGCAAATCTTAGCGCGATGGCTTATTTACAACTTTACTTTGGGATATGTACTCTTCAGTTCTAGAGAAAATTAAGATTCAATGGTAGACGGACATTTTAAGATTTTTTTATTGGCAGCAAAAACAAAAAAACCGCGATAAACGCGGTTTTTTTTAAATTTGCCAGCAGAATTATTTGCGACGTTTTAGGTCTTCAATAATTCGAATCTGCGCGATCGCTTTTGCTAACTCGATTGCCGCTTCAGCATAGTCGAAGTTTGAGTTTGGATCTTTCATACGTTCATCAGCACGTTTTTTCGCTTCAAGTGCTGCTTGTTCATCTAGGTCTTCACCACGAACAGCAACATCAGCAAGAACGATAACACCAGTAGGCTGTACTTCTAAAATACCGCCCGACAAGTATATCAACTCTTCTTCACCAAACTGCTTGACCAGTCGCACCATACCCGGTTTTATTTGAGTCATTAAAGGCGCGTGGCCAGGCATAATACCTAGCTCACCTTCAATACCCGTAACACGGATAGATTCTACCAGACCGGAGAAGATTTTATCTTCGGCGCTGACCACATCTAATTGAGTTGTCATAGCTGCCATTCGTCACCTCCGCCTGAATTACAGATCTTTAGCTTTTTCTACAGCTTCTTCGATGGCACCAACCATGTAGAAAG
Source organism: Catenovulum sediminis (assembly GCF_007289895.1). GTDB lineage: Bacteria > Pseudomonadota > Gammaproteobacteria > Enterobacterales > Alteromonadaceae > Catenovulum > Catenovulum sediminis. The sequence continues at coordinate 1,562,455 of NZ_CP041660.1, forward strand.
CTTGCTCTGGTAAGTGATCATATTCACCCGCCAAAATAGCTTTAAATCCAGAAATAGTGTCTTTTAGTGGCACATAACGACCTGGAACGCTGTTAAATACTTCCGCTACGAAGAACGGTTGAGATAAGAAACGTTGGATTTTACGTGCACGAGCAACCACTAGTTTATCTTCTTCAGATAATTCGTCCATACCTAAGATTGCGATGATGTCTTTCAATTCTTTATAACGTTGAAGAACTGTTTGTACACCACGCGCAACTTCATAGTGTTCTTGACCAACAACGAGTGGGTCAAGCTGACGAGAAGTTGAATCTAATGGATCGATTGCTGGGTAAATACCCAAAGCTGCAATGTTTCGAGATAATACAACTGTCGCATCTAAGTGCGAGAAAGTCGTTGCTGGAGATGGATCCGTCAAGTCATCCGCAGGTACATATACTGCTTGGATAGACGTGATTGAACCTGTTTTAGTAGAGGTAATACGCTCTTGTAAAACACCCATTTCTTCAGCAAGTGTCGGTTGATAACCTACCGCTGAAGGCATACGACCTAACAATGCAGATACTTCGGTACCAGCAAGTGTGTAACGGTAGATGTTATCTACGAAAAATAATACGTCACGACCTTCGTCACGGAATTTTTCTGCGATAGTCAAACCTGTCAAAGCAACACGCAAACGGTTACCCGGTGGCTCGTTCATCTGACCGTATACCAAAGATACTTTATCTAGTACGTTTGAATCGTTCATCTCGTGATAGAAGTCATTACCCTCACGCGTACGCTCACCAACACCAGCGAATACAGAGAAACCACTGTGCTCGATAGCGATGTTACGGATAAGTTCCATCATGTTTACGGTTTTACCTACACCCGCACCACCGAACAAACCAACTTTACCACCTTTTGCAAATGGACATACTAAGTCGATTACTTTAACGCCCGTTTCTAACAGGTCGTTGCCGCCGGCTTGATCTTCATAACTCGGTGCTTCACGGTGAATAGACCAACGTTCTTCTTCACCAATAGGACCCGCTTCATCAATTGGGTTACCTAATACGTCCATGATACGGCCTAGTGTAGCAGTACCCACTGGAACCTTAACCGGTTCACCAGTACTAACCACTTTAAGGCCGCGACGTAAACCGTCAGACGAACCCATGGCGATACCGCGGACAACACCGCCGCCTAATTGCTGCTGAACTTCAATCGTCAGACCAGCAACATCACCTTCTTCAATTTTCAGCGCATCGTATACATGAGGTACAGAACCTTGTGGGAACTGTACGTCAACTACCGCACCGATGACTTGAACGACTTGACCTGAACTCATAGTCTTTCCTCTAAATCGTTTCGTGCTTGTATTTACACCGCAGCTGCACCAGCAACAATTTCACTCAACTCTTGAGTAATTGCCGCCTGACGCGCTTTGTTGTAAACCAATTGCAGTTCTTTAACCAGGTTATCTGCGTTATCGGTTGCGGCTTTCATTGCAACCATACGCGCTGCCATTTCAGAGGCAACATTTTCAACAACAGCCTGATATACCTGAGATTCAACATAGCGAACCAATAATTGATCTAAAATTTCTTTAGCATCGGGTTCGTAAATGTAATCCCACTTGTGTTTCAGTTCGGTTTCCTCTGCTTTTGGCAAAGGAAGAAGCTGATCGATCTTAGGTGTCTGAGTCATGGTGTTTACAAATTTATTGTAAACGACATATAAGCGGTCAATTTCACCACTTTCATATGCATCCAACATTACTTTTACAGAACCTATAATATCGGTTACCGAAGGTTTATCACCGAAACCGGACGATTGGCTAACAACTTTTCCACCAAAACTATTAAAGAAGGTAGTTGCTTTGTTACCAATAACAGCAAGGTCTATTTCAACATCTTGCTTGTGCCAATCACCATAGGCTTTAATAACTTGCTTAAACATATTCATATTTAAGCCGCCACATAAACCACGGTCGGTTGAAACCACAATGTAACCTACGCGCTTGATATCTCGCTCTTCCATATAAGGATGCTTATATTCAAGGCTAGCAAGCGCGATATGACCGATCATCTTGCGCATATTAGTTGCGTATGGACGTGATGCAGCCATGCGTTCTTGCGCTTTGCGCATTTTGCTTGCTGCAACCAATTCCATAGCGCTGGTAATTTTTTGAGTGTTCTGAACACTTCCAATTTTACCTTTTATCTCTTTAGCGCCGGCCATGTTTCTTCACTCCGATTAGTTTAATCGTTGACTCTAAAACTTATTACCAAGTTTGAGTCGCTTTGAAATTATCTAAAGCAGCTTTAAGTGCAGCTTCGATTTCTCCGTCATAAGCGCCAGAGGCATCGATTTTTGCCATTAAGTCAGCGTGCTCAGCTTTCATGTATGAGTGAAGTGCCGCTTCAAAATCAAGGATCTTGTCTAGTTCGAAACCTTTCAAATAACCTTTATCTGCAGCAAACAAAGACACTGCCATCAAACTAACACTTAAAGGACTGAATTGTTGCTGCTTCATGAGTTCAGTTACGGCCTGGCCGTGTTCTAACTGAGCACGTGTAGCTTCATCCAAGTCAGATGCGAATTGAGCGAAAGCTGCCAATTCACGATACTGTGCTAAAGCTAGACGTATACCACCACCTAACTTTTTAATGATTTTAGTTTGCGCTGCACCACCAACACGAGATACCGAAATACCAGCATTAATTGCCGGACGGATACCTGAGTTAAATAAGCCAGTTTCCAAGAAAATCTGACCATCTGTAATTGAAATTACGTTGGTAGGTACGAATGCAGAAACGTCACCCGCTTGAGTTTCGATAATTGGTAATGCTGTTAATGAACCAGTCTTACCTTTTACTTCACCTTTGGTGTACTTCTCTACATATTCTTCGTTTACTCGTGCTGCACGCTCAAGTAGACGTGAATGTAAATAGAATACATCACCTGGGTATGCTTCACGTCCTGGTGGACGACGCAACAATAATGACACCTGACGGTAAGCAACTGCTTGCTTAGACAAGTCATCATACACGATCAATGCATCTTGACCGCGGTCACGGAAATATTCACCCATGGTACAACCAGCATAAGGTGCTAAGTATTGTAATGCCGCAGACTCAGATGCGTTTGCTGCTACAATAATAGTATGTTCTAAAGCGCCGTGTTCTTCTAACTTACGAACAACGCTCGCCAAGGTAGACGCTTTTTGACCGATAGCAACATAGATACATTTAACACCAGAATCTTTCTGGTTGATGATAGCATCGATAGCCACAGCTGATTTACCAATCTGACGGTCACCGATGATAAGCTCACGCTGACCACGACCGATTGGAACCATTGAGTCGATAGCTTTATAACCTGTTTGCAAAGGCTCATCTACCGATTTACGGTCGATAACACCCGGTGCAATTTTTTCTACTGGTTCATAACCGTCTGCTTCAATAGGACCTTTACCATCGATAGGCGCGCCTAGTGTGTTCACTACACGACCTAATAACCCCGGACCTACTGGAACTTCTAATATACGGCCAGTACCTTTAACTTTAGTGCCTTCTTGTAGGTCAGCATATGGACCCATAACAACCGCACCAACAGAATCTCTTTCTAAGTTCAATGCGATAGCATAACGGCTACCTGGAAGCTCAATCATCTCACCTTGCATCACGTCTGCTAGACCGTGAATACGGATGATACCGTCAGTAACAGATACGATAGTACCTTCGTTACGAGCTTCACTGACAGTGTCGAACTTCTCAATACGTTTTTTGATTAGTTCTGCAATTTCAGTGGAATTCAGTTGCATGCTCTTATTCCCCTACGACTGCAAGCTTGTTGCTAGTCGATCCAATTTTCCGCGAACCGTGCTGTCTATTACCATATCACCGGCTTGAATTAACATTCCACCGACAATAGATTCATCTACACGACAATTCAGCTTAACTTTTTTGGCTAAACGTTTCTCTAACGATTGAACTAAGTTATCTTGTTGTTTAACAGATAACTCAACAGCCGAGACAACTGATACTTCAATTGTTTTCTCGTGCTCGTATTTTAGTTCAGAAAATAACGCAACCACTTCTGGTAATAAACTCAAACGATTATTTTCAGCCATGAGTTTGATCAAGTTTTGACCATTCTGGTCAAGCTGCTCTTCACAAACACCAACAAATATTTTGGCTGTTTCTTCTGTGTTAGGTGAGCTTTTCATCAATTGCTTGATGGTTTCATTTTTTGAAACTTCAGCTGCAAAAACTAACATAGAAAACCAGTTATCTATTGCGTTTTGCTCAACAGCATAATCAAACGCTGCTTTAGCGTATGGTCGGGCAACAGTTGTCAATTCAGACATAATAATTACCCCTTATAATTCCTCAACCAACTGGTCAAGGATATCAGCCTGCGCTTTAGCATCGATAGAGCGTGCAATAATTTTCTCTGCACCTGCAACTGCCAATATAGACACTTGCTTGCGTAAGTCTTCTCTTGCACGGTTACGTTCAGCTTCTAGTTCAGCTTGACCTAGCGCTAAAACCTTATCACTTTCAGCGCGTGCTTTATCAACAGCTTCTTCAAGGATAAGCGCTTCGCGTTTTTTAGCTTGCTCAATAATAGCTGCCGCTTCAGCTTTAGCTTCTTTCAACTTTTTGGTAGCTTCTTTTTTCGCTAACTCCAAGTCTTTTTCAGCTTGCTCTGATGCCGCTAAGCCTTCTGCAATTTGCTTTTGACGAGCTTCAATCGCACCGTTCAGCTGAGGCCAAACGTATTTCATTGTAAAAAATACAAATACAAAAAATGCTATCGATTCGCCAATTAGAGTTGCGTTGATATTCACAACGACCCCCTTAATAAATTATCAATGTTTAACAAAAATAAATACTTGAATAATCTTAAACACCGATAACAAATAGCATGTATAACGCGATACCAACACCGATCATAGCGATCGCATCGATAAGACCAGCTACGATAAACATTTTTACTTGTAATTGAGGTGCTAACTCAGGTTGGCGAGCAGAAGCTTCTAAGAATTTACCACCTAACAAACCGAAACCAAGTGCCGTACCTAGTGCACCTAGACCAATCAAAATTGCAACAGCGATTAGTGTCATTTTATTTCTCCAAAGATTTTAAAGTTAAAGTTAAAGTTAAAGTTAAAAATTAGTGATCTTCACTCATCATGCTTAAATAAACTATTGTTAGCATCATGAATATAAATGCTTGCAACGGAATAACTAATAAGTGGAATGCTGCCCATACAAAATGCACTGGTAATTGGTATAAACCAATTGTCGCAATTAGGATGAAGATCAGCTCAGCCGCGTATAAGTTACCGAATAAACGTAATGCTAAAGATACAGGCTTAGCAATTAACGCTATTGTTTCTAATATTAAATTAAACCAATACAACCAAGGTGTATTGAACGGGTGTGCATATAACTCTTTTAAGAACCCGCCAACGCCTTTGATTTTAATTCCGTAGAATATCATCAGCGCAAACACGCCAAACGAAAGTCCGAATGTCATGTTTAAGTCAGTCGTAGGTACAATTTTGTGATAAACATGAGATTGACCAGACTCAATTGTCTGCCAAGACTCACCGGCAATCAGTGAACTCAATGTCCCCACCCAATCAACTGGGATCCAGTCCATACAGTTAAGTAAAAATACCCACATAAAAATGGTAAGCGCAAGGGGGGCGATTAATTTACTATCACCATGGTAGGTATCTTTCACGCTTTTCCCAACAAACTCAACAATCATTTCGACTGCACACTGAAATTTGCCAGGAACACCTGTTGATGCCTTTTTCGCTACACTACGAAAACTTAATATGAACACTAAGCCTAAAATAATAGACCAAGCTAAAGTGTCTATATGCCAAGTCCAAAAACCAGCGTCACTACAAGCATAATTAAAAGACAGACCTTCGTCTGTAAAACACGCTTTGGCGTTGGTTAAGTGGTGTTGGATATAGCTCTGAGATGTCAGAGTATCACCATTTGCTGCCATTGTTGTTTCCCAATAAAGTTAAATGAAAAGAATTCGGTGCCAAAACATGCGCTACTAGCGCTAACGCAAAGCCTGAGAATACAAAACCGACTAAGAACAATTGAGATTTTAAAATGACAGCCAAAACTATGCTGGTCAAAATCAATTTAATTGAACAACCTCGATAAAATCGGCTCATGGTGGTTTTTAATTGTGTTGCCCCGGCGCTCGAAAATAAAAACATAGCTAAAACAATATTGGGCAAAATCCCACAGCAGCCACCTACGAACAAAGACAGAGCCGAGTTCTGGTTTTGTATTAATAAAACAGCCAAGCTTGCTACTACAACTGCTAAAAACTGAAAACCTATTATTTTACATGCGGTTATAAGTCCCGCTAAGGCCAGTTTATTCAAAATATAAAACTCGTTAAATTTGCTACTAAGCATTATTGTGCATACTAACGCACAAATCTGATGCAAAATTTGCGCTGAGTATACAGATTTATATCAGCTTTTCAATATAAACCCGACTGCAAATATGCTTTATTATACTCAAAAATGATCACAAAACTTCGCTAGGTTATCAGTCTGTTAAACTTGTTGCTTTAACCTTTCAACAATACCTTCAAGTGTATCTAAGTTAGCAAAATTTATAACCATTTTACCTTTGCCAGAACGGTTATGACTGATACTCACCGCAGAGCCAATTCGCTCTGAAAGCTCATTTTGCAGCGCTTCGATATCTGGATCGACCTTTTTTTCGGGTTTTTCAACGGGTCCTTGCAATAATTTGTTGACTAACTTTTCAGTTTCACGAACCGTTAAGCCTTTAGCCGCAACAACTCGCCCTGCTTCAATTTGCTGTTCACCTTCCAGTGCTAATAATGTTCTGGCATGGCCCATCTCGATATCGCCATGTTCTAGTAAAGTTTTTACTTCACTTTGCAACCCATTAAGGCGTAATAAATTAGTCACTGCGGTGCGGGATTTACCCACTGCATCTGCCACTTGTTGGTGCGTTAACGCAAATTCTGTCATTAATCTTTCTAATGCAACCGCTTCTTCCATTGCATTTAGGTCTTCCCGTTGAATATTTTCAATTAATGCAATAGCGACAGCAGCTTCATCAGGTATCTCCTTGACCAAACAGGGGATGACATCTAATTTTGCTAATTGACAGGCGCGCCAACGCCTTTCACCTGCAATAATTTCGTATTCATTTTCGCCTGTTTGTCTGACGACTATCGGTTGGATCACGCCTTGAGCTCGAATAGAACTTGCAAGTTCATCCAATGCTTCTGGTGACATATCTTTACGAGGTTGGTATTTACCCGGTTTTAAAAACTCAACCGGAATTTTTCTCAATTCGCCTTTTTGTTCGGCAGATTCTTGATTATTTTCCGTTTCAGTGTGTGTTTTTTGATTCGCACCGCTCGTTGCTAATAATGCGTCTAACCCTCTACCGAGTCCACGTTTTTTAACCGACATTAAATTTACCTGAATTTTTTATGCTACTTGTTTTGTTTTTTGTTTTTCTGAACGGCGAATCATTTCGCCCGCTAAAGCTAAATAGGCTTTTGCACCTGCGGATGATTTATCATAGTACATCACTGGGCTGCCAAAACTGGGCGCCTCAGCCAGTCGCACGTTTCTGGGGATTACGGTGCGATAAACTTTATCACCAAAGTGATTTTTTAATTGTTCTGAAACATCATTTGCTAATCGATTGCGCGGATCATACATGGTACGCAAAATACCTTCGATGGTTAATTCAGGATTAACCACTGAAGCTAATTTATTTATTGTATCCATCAATGCTGTCAAACCTTCTAATGCATAATATTCACACTGCATCGGAACCAAAACAGAGTCAGCTGCAGCCATTGCGTTAACGGTCAACATGTTGAGCGAAGGCGGGCAATCAATAATTATAAAATCATAATCTTTTCTATGATTGGCCAGCGCATTACGTAATTTCAATTCGCGCGCAAAACATTCCATCAATTTGATTTCAGCAGCTGTAACATCTGAATTTGCAGCCACAATATCAAACTTACCCGTGGTTTCAGTTTCAACGACTTCGTTTAGCGGTTTTTCTTCAATCAATAATTCATATGCGGTTGCAGGTGCTTCGTATTTATCAACGCCGCTCCCCATGGTCGCATTTCCTTGAGGATCAAGATCAATCAGCAATACTTTTCGTTTTGTTGCAGCCATCGAAGCGGCAAGATTAACCGCCGTGGTTGTTTTACCAACACCGCCTTTTTGGTTAGCTATTGCTATGATTTTACCCATGACAGACTCACTTTGATTTATCTAATTGAATATCCACTAAGTGACGCTCTTCTTCTAATCCAGGAACCTCGAGCTTCACGACTTTTTGAACTATAAATCCTTTTTCCAGTTTATCAATTTCTGCAGTCGGATAAACGCCTTTCATCGCAAAAAAATGACCATCTGGTTTAGCGACTAGATGTTGACACCAAGTCAGCATATCTTCAAGTGAAGCAAATGCTCGACTTAATACCCCATCAAAACCGCTAACATCTTGATATTCCTCTACTCTGCTTTGCACAGCAGTCACATTGGTTATACCTAATGCAAAAACAGTTTGTTGTATAAATCGAATTCGTTTCCCTAAACTATCCAATAACACAAACTGACTATCCGGCATCATAATGGCCAATGGCAAACCAGGTAATCCTGGGCCAGTTCCAACATCAATAAACCGTTTTTCTGGTGGTAAAGCTTTGACTAATGCGATGGAGTCAGCAATATGCCGGATCATCATGTCTTGGGGATTACGTACAGAAGTTAAATTATACGCCTTGTTCCACTTGTTCAATTGATTCACTAAATCAAGCAATTGTGATTTTTGTTGCGCGGATGCGTGAATGTCCAATTCACGCAAAATCCCCTCTAACTGGTTCTGCAATACTGACATTAAGCAGATTTCCTCAACAAACCTTGTTTTTTCAAGCAAACCAATAGCAATGAAACGGCGGCAGGCGTGACACCAGATATTCGAGACGCTTGACCTATTGTTTCTGGCTTAAATTCTTTCAACTTTGCTATCACTTCGTTTGATAATCCTGACACCTGACTATAGTCAAAATCAACTGGTAATCTTGTGTTTTCGTTACGCATGGTTCTTTCAATTTCGTCTTTTTGACGCTCGATATAACCTGCATATTTAACTTGAATTTCAACCTGTTGACCTGAAGCTTGGTCTTCTAACCCCGGACCGATACCTTCAATCTCCATAAGTTGACTATAGGTAATTTCGGGTCTACGCAGCAATTCTTCTAAACTATGTTCTCGCTGCAAAGGTGTTTTTGTAAGTTTGTTTACCTCTGCTAGCGCTGCATGTTTACTGTGCACCCAAGTACTTCTTAGGCGTTGTTTTTCAAGTTCAATATTTTCAATTTTATGATTAAAAAATGCCCATTGTTGATCGGTAATTAAACCAACCTGTCTACCCAACTCTGTTAATCGAATATCTGCGTTATCTTCTCGTAATAACAATCTATATTCAGCCCGGCTGGTAAACATTCTGTAGGGTTCTTTTGTACCTAGAGTTGTTAAATCATCAACCAGTACACCCAGATAGGCTTGATCTCGACGAATTATAAAACTGTCTTTTTCAAAGGCGGCTAACGCAGCATTTGTGCCGGCCAGTAACCCTTGTGCTCCAGCTTCTTCATAACCGGTCGTGCCGTTAATTTGCCCCGCAAAGAACAAACCTTGTATAAATTTAGTTTCAAGTGATTGTTTTAAATCACGAGGATCAAAAAAATCATACTCAATCGCATATCCAGGTCGGGTAATATGCGCATTTTCCATCCCTTTGATTGAATGCACCAATGCAACTTGAACATCAAATGGTAAACTGGTTGAAATACCGTTTGGATATAATTCGTGCGTATTGAGCCCTTCAGGTTCAATAAAAATTTGATGAGAATTTTTATCTGAAAATCGAACGATTTTATCTTCAATTGATGGACAATACCTTGGTCCAATACCTTCAATCACACCTGAATACATTGGCGATCTATCTAAACCACCACGAATAACTTCATGCGTTTTTTCATTTGTGTGCGTAATGTAACACGGAATTTGTGTTGGGTGATCACTGATTTTGCCCATAAACGAAAATACTGGCAATGGATTATCACCTGGTTGCTCTTGCATTAAGTCAAAATTAACACTGCGTGCATCAATGCGCGGCGGTGTCCCGGTTTTTAAGCGCCCCACTCGAAAGGGTAATTCACGCAATCGTTTTGCCAATGCAATTGACGGCGGATCACCCGCACGACCACCTGAATAATTCTCTAAACCGACATGAATTTGACCACCCAAAAAAGTACCGGTCGTCAGAACGACTGATTTTGCATAAAATTTTAAACCCATCTGAGTAACAACGCCAACAACCTTGTCTTGTTCAACAATCAGATCGTCACATGCTTGCTGAAATATTTTTAAATTGGGTTGATTTTCAAGTGATTCTCTTACTGCAGCGCGATAAAGTTGTCTATCGGCTTGAGCACGTGTCGCTCTTACAGCGGGTCCTTTACTTGAATTTAATGTTCGAAACTGAATACCTGCTTTGTCAGTTGCTTTAGCCATTAAACCACCTAAAGCATCCACTTCTTTGACTAAATGACCTTTTCCAATACCACCAATTGCAGGATTGCACGACATTTGACCAAGTGTCTCGATGTTGTGGGTCAATAATAGGGTTTTTGCACCTATCCGAGCTGATGCCATTGCAGCTTCAGTTCCAGCATGTCCACCACCAACAATTATTACGTCAAAATTTTGTTCAAAAGAATGCATATACACCTGTCTTTTTATGATTCCCGGAAAAAGGCCGGCTATTTTATCGGCAAACCTATTTTTTTGGAAATCAGTTTTATAAAAATATATATATTTATATATAGATCTTTACTGTTATTACTATTACTGAAGCTGTTTTCTGTGGGTAAGCACAAAAAAACGTTTATGATCAGAAATTTACACGTTGAATAATAAGTGATCATGATTTGATCAAACGTTGATCAACTTGATGATAAATGACTGTTTTATCCACATGCATGATCACCCCATGATCTTATCCCTGAGTTGATCAAAGTTTATCCGACTATTATACAACACTTATCCACATTGTGGATTTTTACAAACACCAAAAGTGGATAAGTTGTGATCAAGCATTGATCAAGCTTTGATCAACCTTTGATCAAATTCTGATCAGCCCCATGCTGGCTGAGATCTTAAACTTTGTTTATTTATTAATCGATCCTTATTTTACACTAAAAAGTGATTAAATAATAACCAGCGTGTTTTTATTTTTTTGCCTATCCAGATCTACAATTTATTTAATCGCTTATATAGAGGAGTATCTAATAATTAGTTGGTTTATACTTTGCCAATTTTCGGCATAGAAGCTTTTAATTGAGTGGTGATATATGTTTAAAAACACGATCGGATTTGAACACAAACAGCAGCCAAAAATTGGTGTTTTAATAACCAATTTAGGGACGCCTGACAAACCGGATGCTCGTTCATTGCGCAAATATTTAAAGCAATTTTTATCAGATCCTAGGGTCGTGGAAGTCCCAAGAGTTTTGTGGTGGTTTGTTTTAAACGGTATTATTTTAAATATTAGGCCGAAAAGAAGTGCTAAAGCTTATCAAACGGTGTGGAATGATAGAGGATCTCCGTTAATGTTTCACACTCATGACCAAGCCGAAAAACTAGCAAAGCGATTTAAAGATAGTGGACAAGAAAACATTATTGTAGATTTTGCAATGCGCTATGGCGAGCCCTCTATAACAAAGCGAATTGATGAAATGTTGGCTAAAGGGGTACGCAAATTGCTGGTCGTTCCTTTATATCCTCAATATTGTGCCGCAACTACCGCTTCAACTTTTGATGCAATCGCCAAAGACTTTGTTGAAAGAAGGTGGTTACCTGATTTCCGTTTTGTCAGTCATTACCATGATTTTCCTGATTATATTCACGCTGTGGCAAATAAAATTAAAGTGCACTGGCAGCAACATGGGCAAGCTGATAAATTGATTTTTTCGTATCATGGGGTACCAAAAAAATATCTAGATAAGGGAGATCCTTATCACTGTGAGTGTTATAAAACCAGTCGATTAATTGCTGAAGCATTAAATCTTTCTAATGATCAATACATAACTACTTTTCAAAGCCGGTTTGGTCGTGAAGAATGGTTAAAACCTTATACTGACGAAACTTTAAAAAGTTTACCTGCAAATGGTATTCAATCTGTGCAAGTCGTTTGTCCTGGCTTTAGTAGTGATTGTTTAGAAACGATTGAAGAGATAGGGGAAGAAAATCGAGATTATTTTATGCAGGCTGGCGGTCAGTCATATCAATATATTGAAGCTTTGAATAGTGATGAAGAACATATCAATATGATATATAAATTAGCGCTTAATCATCTTTCAGGTTGGGATTTATCTCAATATGATATAAATAAAACTGATCAAGAGTTTACTAAAGTATCCCAGAATAACACCATCTAGTGTAGCCGTTAACAATTTGTCTTATTGACATTAACAAGCCTAGTAGAGGTCGATCTTTTTTATATAATTGCTGGATTATTAATCAATTTTACTGTTTAATGCCCGCCCTTTGACATTTTAAAATGTTTCTTTGGTTTGATTGGCTATAAGTACAGGTTTTATGAAAAATACACAGCAAAACGCAAAACACTCTTTATTTGCTTTGACGTGGCCGTTGTTTATCGACTTTGCGTTACATTTTTTAACAGGCGCTTTAAATACCTTTATGATAGGACATGTCTCGTATCAAGGTGTTGCTTCTCTAGCGGTTGGTAATCAAGTTTTTCAGCTAGCCATTACTGTTTTTAGCTTTGTAACTATTGGTGCAAGTGTTGTTGTTACTCAATATCTAGGTTCCACTAACAAAGACGCCGCGCGTGCAGTTGTGTATTCTTCAATTGGCTTTAATATTCTTGTAGGTGCTGTTTCGGCTTTGGGTATTGTATTGGGTGCAGGTCAAATTTTGCATTTGATGAATTTACCAGAACATCTAATGACCGATGGTCGAATATATCTTCAGATTATCGGGCTATGTTTATTACCCGAAGCGATTGGCTTGTGTTTAGCTGCTACTATTCGAGCACATGGACATACCCAGCAAGCCATGTGGGTCACTTTGGCAATGAACATTATTACATTTTTCGGTAATTTATTGTTGTTGTACGGTTGGTTTGGTTTGCCCGAAATGGGCGTTGCGGGGGTTGCTATTAGTACAGCCGTTGGCCGCATAGTGGGGATGGTAATTTTGGCCTGGATGTTATTTAAATATACAGGTATTAAAATTTATTGGTCAGCAATTTTGAAGCCTCAAAAGCGGATGTTGGCTAAGATCTTTCATATTGGTCTGCCAGCAGCAGGTGAAAACCTTTCTTGGATGTTGCAGTTTATGGTTGTCACTTCTTTCGTTGCTTTAATGGGTGAAAAAGCATTAGCAGCACAAGCTTACTATTTTCAAATATGTACATTTATTTTGCTATTTAGTTTGTCTATTGGCCTAGCCAACGAAATTATTATTGGTCATATGGTGGGGGCAAAGGCAATTGAGCAGGCAAGAGTTCAATTGTTTCGCGCGTTAAAACTGGGTTTTATCGTGACCGCCGTTGTTGCAATATTGGCGTCGCTTAATGGTAAGTTTATTATTGGCGCGTTAACGGATGACAGTGAAATAATTGTCCTTGTCAGTCAGCTTTTTATTCTGACTTTATTTATGGAGCCGGGGCGAACCTTTAATTTAATTGTGATAAACGCACTTAGAGCGACGGGCGATGCTAGGTTCCCACTGTACGTCGGCATATTATCTATGTGGGGAATAGCAGTACCACTATCATATTTGTTCGGTATCTATTTAGATTTTGGTTTATTAGGTATATGGGCGGCGTTGGCGATTGATGAATGGACTCGAGGACTATTTATGTATTGGCGTTGGCGTAGTGGCCGATGGCAAAACAAATCTTTAGTGGCGGCCTGATTCAGGCTATTATATTACACGTAGTGATTATTCAAACCAAAAATAAAACCTACACGATGTAACATTCCTTCTTTTTAAATTTAAGAGCTTTCATGACAGATATTTTAGATGAGTCCTGTGGATTCGATACGCTGGGCTTATCTGCCCCCATTTTAAAAGCAATTCAAGAGCAAGGATATAACAAACCTTCGCCAATTCAGCAGCAAGCAATACCCGTTATATTAAAAAAGGGTGATGTCATGGCGGCTGCACAAACCGGTACCGGTAAAACGGCAGGTTTTACTTTGCCAATATTGCAGTTGTTATCAAAAGGGCAGAGTGCAAAAGGTAACCAAGTGCGTTGTTTGGTTTTAACACCAACACGCGAATTAGCGGCACAGGTTGCTGAAAGTGTCGAAACTTATGGTAAACATTTAAAACTTAAAAGCACGGTTGTTTTTGGTGGTGTCAAGATCAATCCGCAAATGCTTAAACTGCGTTCCGGCGTTGATATTTTGGTTGCGACACCTGGTCGTTTATTAGATTTATATCAACAAAACGCGGTGAAGTTCGATCAACTGGAGACATTTGTCTTAGATGAAGCTGACCGCATGTTAGATATGGGGTTTGTCCGGGATATCAAAAAAATTATTAGTTTGTTACCGAATAAGCGCCAGAATTTAATGTTTTCTGCCACTTTCTCTGACGAAATACGCCAACTCGCGAAAGGACTGATTAATAATCCGACTGAAATATCGGTTAGCCCGGCTAATAGCACGGCGCATGCTGTTGAACAGTGGTTACACCCGGTTGATAAAAGTAAAAAAGCCAACTTGTTGGTTAAATTGATTGAGCGGCATAAATGGCAACAAGCATTAGTCTTTACCCGTACTAAACATGGCGCTAACCGGTTAGCTAAAAAGCTTGATCACGATTTCATTAATGCTGCAGCAATACATGGTGATAAAAGTCAGGCGCAAAGAACAAAGGCACTGGCCGGATTTAAATCAGGTGATATTCGAATTCTAGTCGCGACTGATATTGCAGCCCGTGGATTGGATATCGATTTATTACCGCAAGTTGTTAATTTTGATTTACCGCATGTCGCTGAAGATTATGTACATAGAATTGGTCGCACCGGTCGAGCAGGCGCCAGTGGTCAGGCAATATCTTTAGTATGTGCAGAAGAATATAAACAACTGGTTGCAATTGAAAGGCTGATTGGCAACAAAGTCAAACGTGTAGAAGTGAACGGTTTTAACCCTACTGAAAATTTGCCCGAGACGTCTGATTCACCTAAACCACTGAAAGCCAAAAAACCGAAGAAAACAAAAAATAGAGCGCCTAGTACTGAATCTAATTCTCAATCGAAAAGCCGCAAACCAAATGGGCAAAATTCGAATAAATCCAAGGACAATACAACAAATAACAAACCTAGCGGTGCAAAAAAGCAAAGTTGGTGGGCAAAAAAGCGCGGTCAAAAAGCAGAATAGCTATAGATAGTTATTCGTAAACGAGGTTATCTTTTGTTTATTTTTTGAGTTTATGGGGGTAATCACCCCCTCTATTTTTTAACTATTCACGCATGTTCTAGTGGATATGGCCACTATAGTCTTATTACGGTTTTTATATTAATAAGACTTATCTATTTGTTTCCATCCTGTTTAAATCAATTTCAACACATAAATCCATCATAAATAGCATTTTTCGTCGTTTTTCAATATTAGTTTCTAAATATAACTAACAACCATCTGTTTGTTATTCTTCATAAAAAATTATCAATCAGTTGCCAATCTAATACAAATTTCAATAAACCTATTTACAAATCATTATAACTATTCAATAGTAATACTATATGTTTGTATGTTTTAATGCCGACTATAAGTTTTTAGATAAATGATGTTTAAGTATTTTTTGGGAGTGAGTATGTTTAATAAAAAGCTGTTAACTACGTCAATCGCGATGACGTTAGCATGGCAAGGGCAAAGTTTTGCACAGGAAAGCACTGACGATACAGAAATCATTGTTGTACGCGGTGTCAAAGGAAGTGTTATTTCTGCACAAAATTTTAAAATGGAAGCTCAAGATATTACTGATTCAATCGTGGCGGAAGATATTGGTAAGCTGCCTGATAACTCTGTAGCAGCGGCATTGCAACGTGTAACTGGTGTACAAATCACCCGTGAAAATGGTGAAGCAAGTCAAGTTTTAGTCAGAGGCTTGCCCAATATTGTTACGACAATGAATGGGCGTAATATCTTCACGACCACTGGCCGAGGGATGGCGCTTGCAGATATTCCAGCCGATCTTTTATATAAAGTTGACGTAAAGAAATCTTCCAGCGCAAGTGATATTGAAGGTGGTATTGCAGGTTTAATTGATGTGCAATTACGTAAGCCATTTGATTTTGATGAGGGGTTTACATTAGCTGGCGGTTTACGGGCTGAATATAGTGATAAAGCAAAAGCCTGGAATCCAATTGGCAGTCTTACCGTTAATAATATTTGGAACAATAATGCAGGCCAGTTTGGTGTTATGGCGAGTTTATCTCATCAGTCTCGTGATTTTATGGATCAGGTCAATTTTGTAACATCGCCTGTTGTCTTACCAGAGACTGTGGTCAACAATTCTTTATCAGTTTCTCCTAATATTGAAGGTCAAAACTCGATCGCGCCGGGCATTATTGGCGGGTATTTCCGCTACGGTGATAGAAGGCGAGACTCTGGTAATTTTGCTCTACAATGGGCGCCAGACGATCATACAAGTTATTATGCAGAAGCTTTTTTTGTTAACTACGAACAAGACTCTCAGTTAAATTTCTGGGTTCCTCTACCTAACTGGGGAAACTGGGGTAATGGTTATGTCTCAGAATATAAAGAAGGCACCAATATTGCTAAGTCTATGATTCGTCCGGATGCGCCAGGTACGATTACTAGTAATCAATCGTTTGCCAATACATCAGATACTTATCAATTAGCAATCGGGGGAATTGGAATTTTGACGCCTTAACGGTAACCTCTGATTTGGCTTTTACCAAGAGTAAAGCTAAAGCAAGAGGCTTTATTCTGGATTTAGGTTTTTTTGCGGATGAAATCACTTACGATTTTTCTAAAGACGGTAGTGGTATTTCGGATGTTGATATTCGTAAAGCCGATGGTTCTGGTTATGACATGACTGACTTAGATCAATATGAACTATTTACCTATTTTGATAACCGAAGTGAACAAGAAGGTGAAGAAATAGCTTGGAGTCTAGACGCCAGTTATTTTGTTGATTTAGGATTTATATACAAAGTTGATTTTGGTACACGTTTAAGTGAACGCACAGCCTTTAATCAAGAGGCTGACACAGGCGGGCGAGGTAATATCTCAGGTGCGCGAATCCCACTAACGGATTTTTCAGGATTAGAAGATTATACACCTGAAAATTATATGGAGGGTGTTGCAGAGCTCAATAATACTCAATGGTTAACACCAAATGCTGACTATTTGCTGCGAAATCGAGCAGATATTCGCCAAGCTATGGGCTATAGCCGAGACGAACCAGAATTTATTCCGGGCAAATTTTATGATAACTCAGAGAATAATTACGCACTTTATGTAAAAGCTAACTTAGAAACTGAAATTGCTGGCATGTTACTAGATGGTCATTTTGGTACGCGGATAGTGCGTTTAAACTCAAGTTTTAGCGGTAATCTGACTACATATCAAAATGACGTTGAAATTAACACGCCGGTTGATGAAAATTCAGGCACAACGGAAGTATTACCGAGTCTAAGTTTAAGACTGAGTTTATCGGATGATTTGTATCTACGTACAGCGTATGGCAAAACAATTACGCGTCCGGGATTTGCTGATTTAAACCCTGCTGTCGTTTACGATAAATTTAGTGAAACGTCCGTTATTAGAACTGGGTCAGGTGGTAATCCTTATTTAAACTCAACTGAATCGACAAATTATGATGTATCTTTAGAGTGGTATTTTGCTGAAGGTGGATCCGTGACAGCTGCAACATTTTATCGTGAGATAGAAGGGTATATTCAGCGCTACGCTTCACCAGAGGAGTTTCAAGGTGAGACCTATTTTGTTACACGGCCACAAAATACCTCTGGCGGTTCGTTAGAAGGGATTGAAGTCACTTATACTCAGTTCTTTGAGCAATTGCCGGGTGCTTTGTCTGGTTTAGGTATCCAGTTAAATGGTACATTTATGGACGGAGAGACTGAAAACTTAGCGGGCGAATTGGAACCACTCATCCATGTATCTGATGAATCTTACAATGGTGTGTTATTGTATGAATTGGGCAGTTTATCCGCACGCCTAGCATATAATTGGCGCAGTGACTGGGTATCTGACTATAATGCAGTGGGTGAGCAGCCAGGAACCGCTATTGTGAATACGCCTATTGATTCATTGGATTTTGCAATTAACTATGACGTTAATGAGAATTTAACCGTTTCTGTAGAAGGGACTAATTTAACGGATTCCTATTCTAAAAATTATTTTGGTGGCAGTGCTCCTGCAGATGAATACTTATACCCAAGAGATACTATATTAAGAGATAGAACCTTTTCAGTTGGTATTCGTTTTAGAATGTAATTGCCTATTACACTCAGCGACTAAAAGACATTTTAGTCGCTGAGTTCTCTTTAAAATAAAGAATAAAAATTTACTTACCGATACAAAAACTACTGAATATTCTGCCCAATAAATCATCACTGCTAAATTCACCGGTTATTTCATTTAGGTGCTGCTGTGCAAGGCGTAACTCTTCTGCTAATAATTCACCCGCATGCATTTCTTGCAACTGGTATTTACCATTTTTTAATTGTTCCATCGCTCTGTTAAGTGCATCTATATGGCGACGGCGCGCTAAAAATTGCCCTTCAGTTGAGGCTTGATAACCCATTATTTTTTTCAAGTGTTCCGTTAACACTTCGATGCCACTGCCGGTTTTTGCAGATAATCGAATAATCGGGTAGGGCGCCGCATCTTCAAAACCAATTGTTTCATTGCTTTGATCTGCTTTATTGCGCACCACGGTAACGCCAACGGATTTTGGCCCTAACCGCTGAAAAAACTCTGGCCAATCTTGTTCAACTGCATGTTTACTTTCAGTGCTATCAACCATTAATAAGATGCGATCGGCTTTTTCAATTTCTGCCCACGCGCGCTCAATGCCTATTTGTTCGACTTCATCAGGGCTGTCGCGTAAGCCTGCTGTATCAATTATATGCAAAGGCATACCATCGATGTGAATATGCTCAGTTAACACATCCCGTGTCGTACCCGCGATATTGGTCACTATGGCGGTTTCTTTACCGGCTAAAGCATTCAACAAGCTAGATTTACCGGCGTTTGGTTTACCTGCAATTACAACGCGCATACCATCTTTTAACAGCGCACCTTGTTGTGCTTTTTGCATAACTTGCTGGGTATTGTCGATAATTGTTAATAAGTCTTTTTCAATCTTTCCATCAGATAAAAAGTCGACTTCTTCTTCAGGAAAATCTATTGCGGCTTCAACGTAAATTCGAAGGTGGATAATTTCTTCAGATAAAGCGTGTACTTGTTTGGAAAATTCGCCTTGTAAGGTTTGTAATGCGCAGCGCGCTGCTTGCTCAGAAGAAGATTCGATTAAATCGGCTATCGCTTCTGCTTGTGCTAAGTCTAATTTGTCATTTAAAAATGCGCGCTCTGAAAACTCACCCGGATTGGCTAAACGCACACCTTTAATTGCCACGACTTGTTGTAGTAAAAGGTCAAGAATAATGGGGCCACCATGTCCTTGAAACTCAACAATGTCTTCACCGGTAAATGAGTTTGGTCCTTTAAAAAAGATGACAATCCCTTGGTCGATAACCTGTCCGGCATTGTCATAAAATTTAAGATACTCGGCTTTTCTGGCGGTTAATTTTTTATGCACAATTTGCTGACATACCCATTCCGCTAATTGACCTGATACTCTAATGATGCCTACACCACCGCGACCCGGTGGTGTAGCGATGGCGGCGATGGTATCTTGATTCAACATTTTTATGACCTTCAATAATTTTTACGGGCAAACAGGATAAATAAAAAACGGGTCGTAAGACCCGCTTTTTTGTGTAAGTTTAAAAGCCTTTAAGCTTTATTTTAAACCTTTTTTCTCGATTGATTTATTAATCATCAACATTTGAACAATAGAGATAATGTTACTGACTAACCAATATAATACTAAACCTGACGGGAACCACAGGAAGAAAAAGGTAAAGGCAATTGGCATGTACTGGAATATCTTTTGCTGTACCGGGTCTTGAATAGGCGTCGGTTGTAATTTTTGCATCACAAACATACTGACACCCATTAAAATAGGTAATACGTAATAAGGGTCTTGTTGAGATAAATCATGTATCCACAACGCAAACTCAGCATGGCGTAATTCGACACTTTCTACAAATACCCAATATAATGCTAAGAAAATAGGCATTTGGAACAAAATAGGTAAACACCCCCCCATAGGGTTTACTTTTTCTTTGCGGTATAGCTCCATCATGGCTTGTGAGAATTTTTGTTTGTCTTCACCATAACGGTTTTTAAGCTCAGTTAGTTTAGGTTGTAACTGTCGCAACTTGGCCATTGAGGTGTATTGTTTTTTAGTTAAACCATACATCAAACCTTTCACAATAATGGTGATTAAAATAATCGCTACACCCCAGTTACCGACTAATTCATGCAAAAATTTAAGTAGATGGAATAAAGGTTTAGAGATAAAAAATAAAATTCCGTAATCAATTGTTAGATCAAGATTGTCAGCGAGCTCAGCGAGTTTTTCCTGATCTTTTGGTCCGGCATATAAAGTTGTGGATAAGGTTTCAGTTGCGCCTGGCGCTATTTGGACCGGTTCACCTTTGTAACGAATCAGTGCTTTGCCACCAGAAAGTGCTTTGGTTGAAATATCGATTTGCTCTTCTGCTGAAGGTACAAAAGCCGTCACAAAGTAGTGCTCAATCATGGCAACCCAACCGCCAATACTATGCATATTGATGTTTTTATCTGCTATGTCACCAAAATCTACTTTCTCATACGCTTCATCGTTTGTTGAATACGCTGCGCCGTGATAAGTCGGCATCATCATTGAACTTGAAGCTTGCGCTGATTGTTGTTTTAACTGAGCGAATAACTGTACATTCTTAACACGGTCAGATTGGTTCATTACATCAAAACGAATTTCAACTTTATGTTCGCCGCGTGTGAAAACAAACGTTTTTTGTACTAATACACCATCTTTACTCAAAAACGTTAATGGAACTTCTAATGTATCGCCTGATAGCGTGTACGTATCCGCAGAAGCTCTGTATAAAGGTCGACCAGTTGAGCTCGCATCCGGTCCATTTGCACCGGTTAAACCCGACTGAGCATGGAAAAGTTGGCCACCTTGTTCAACTAACAACTCATAAGGGTCGCTGCCGTCTTTTTCTTTGGCATAGGTCAACAAATCTAATTGTGTGATATCACCGCCCAATAGATTTATTTTGGTTTTGATTACATCTGTTGTAACCGTAATAAATTTAGTACCAGAACTGGCCGATTCAATGGCTTCAGCTTGGCTACCAACAGGCACATCAGAAGAAGCTTGTGATAAGTTATTTTCACCAGCTTCACTGTATGTGGGTGGAGTAACTGTTTGTGGTGCATTGTCGACTTGCCATTGTTGCCACAATAAAAAAGTGACTAAAGCTAAGCCAATCAATAGAAAACTTCTTTGCGATTCCATAGATCTCTATTTCTCTTTGGTTTTTGGTTTTGGGACGGGATCATATCCGCCAGGCGAAAATGGGTGACATTTTATAACGCGTTTCGCAGTTAACCAACAGCCAATACGCAATCCGTGCGAATTAATTGCGTTTAATGCGTAATTTGAGCATGTTGGTTGAAAACGGCAGCGAGGACCTAACAAAGGACTGATTACAATTTGGTAAAAATGGATAATAGCCAATAAAGGCCAACGCACTATTTTTTTATATAACGCTGGATTTTTTTCCATGTGTAACTCAGTTCATGTCGAAGCATTTCGTTATCTGCAGATGATATACCTTGTTTGGCTATAAATACCATATCGATTGCCGGTAAATCTGCATGCGTTAACCGAAAGTGTTCTCTGACAACTCTTTTGATTTTATTTCTTTGGGTTGCGAACTTTGCTTTTTTCTTAGAAATGGTAAATCCGAGCCGGGCATAACCTAACGAGTTATTGGCTGCAAGAATAGTGTAATAACGACAGGAAAACTTTTTAGGTTTAGCGTCAAAAACGCCTTGGAAGTCGGCGGGAGTTAGTAATCTATACTCCCGCTTATAAGGGCAAGCCTTCACGAAAGACTATTAAGCACTTAAAACTTTACGTCCTTTAGCACGACGACGAGCTAAAATCTGACGACCACTTTTAGTAGCCATACGCGCACGGAAACCGTGATTACGCTTACGCTTTAAGTTGCTTGGTTGAAATGTACGTTTCATTGCAATATTTCCGATTAATCGTTATGTGCCAAAGACACGAGACCTTTAAAGGGGCGCGAACTATAGCAAATAACTATTTATTAGACAAGTATTAAGATGCTTTATGTATAAGTTTATTATTTTAACTGCTTTATCCACAATTATGACTTTTGATATAGCTTAATTTAGTCAATATCGCGGCCCCTATGACAAAATAGTATTAAAATAAATATACTTTTAAAACAACGTGTTATCTTTTGTTTTGCGAAACTACATAGTTTCATGATTTGTCAATATTGAACTTGTGGATAAAATCTGGTGAGATCCCTTTCCATTTTTCAACTAACGGAGAAACGCCTTGAGCGACTCACTCTGGCAGGCTTGCTTAGAAACATTACAACGTGAACTGCCATCACAACAATATAACATGTGGGTTCGACCTTTACAGGTTCAGGCTATTAACCAAGATCTAGTGTTGTATGCACCTAATAAGTTTGTTTTAGATTGGGTGCGAGATAAATATGCTGATCGTATAAACGAATTATTAAAAGAAATGGCTGGGGATAAAAGCCCTAACCTAAAAATGGAAGTGGGTTCAAAACCTGTCGCGCCGATTGCTAATCCTAAATTAGAATTGGGGAATAAACCACAAGGCCAAGCGGTTGGACAGAATAATCACCCGTTAAATAATGGTTTTGCCCCGCAGCGGAGTAACAATGTAGCGCATCTTGGGCAAACACCACCCAGCTTACGCTCTAATTTACGCGAAAATTATACCTTTGATAATTTTGTTGAAGGTAAATCAAACCAATTGGCTCGAGCCGCAGCTACTCAGGTTGCAGATAATCCAGGCACTGCGTTTAATCCATTGTTTTTATATGGCAGTACGGGTTTAGGTAAAACCCACTTAATGCATGCTGTGGGTAATGAGATCCGCGAACGCAATCCAGATGCAAAAGTTGTTTACATGCATTCAGAGCGATTTGTGCAAGATATGGTAAAAGCAATTCAAACTAACTCAATTGAAGAATGGAAACGTCACTATCGTTCTGTTGATGCTTTATTAATTGATGATATTCAATTTTTCGCGGGTAAAGAGCGTTCACAAGAAGAGTTTTTCCACACATTTAATGCTTTGTTAGAAGGGAACCATCAGGTTATTTTAACCAGCGATAGATATCCGAAAGAAATTGAAGGCGTTGAAGAGCGGCTTAAATCTAGATTTGGTTGGGGTTTAACGATTATTATTGAGCCGCCTGAACTTGAAACCCGAGTCGCTATTTTGATGAAAAAAGCGCAAGAATCGAATTTTGATTTACCGCATGAAGTTGCATTTTTTATTGCAAAACGATTGCGCTCAAATGTGCGAGATTTAGAAGGTGCGTTAAATCGGGTTATCGCCAATGCGAATTTTACCGGCAAAGCAGTTACCATTGATTTTGCTAAAGAAGCCTTGCGCGATATGCTCGCATTACAAGAAAAACTCGTTACAATAGATAACATACAAAAAACAGTTGCTGAGTACTATAAAATAAAATTGGTTGATATGTCTTCAAAAAGTCGAAGCCGTAGCGTTGCCCGACCCAGACAAATTGCCATGGCTTTAGCAAAGGAATTAACAAATCATAGCTTGCCTGAAATCGGGGCTGCGTTTGGTGGGCGTGACCATACAACTGTGTTACATGCATGCCGAAAAGTTAACGACCTTAGAGAAGAAAATCACGATATAAAAGAAGATTTTTCTAACTTGGTCAGAACACTTTCTTCGTAAAAATTGGATAATAACAATATGAAATTTTCAGTTAGCCGAGAAGATATTTTAAAGCCCTTACAACTTGCTACGGGTACAGTAGAAAGACGACATACATTACCTATTTTATCTAATGTGTTATTAGAAATAAGTGATGGTGTTTTGTCTATTACAGGGACAGACTTAGAAGTCGAACTTGTCGCTTCAGTCGAGTTAGTACAAGCTTCCGATGACGGTCAAATAACAGTACCGGCGAAAAAGCTATTTGATATTTGTAAAGGCCTAAGTGATTCAGCGCTAATTGAATTTTCGTTAGAAGAATCTAAATTAAAGATTAAATCTGGTAGAAGTAAGTATTCACTTTCAACTTTACCATCAAAAGATTTCCCTAATTTAGAAGAGTGGAGTAGTGAGATTAATTTCGCGATTCACCAAAGCGATTTGAAAAATATGATTGATCGCACGTCTTTTTCTATGGCAAACCAAGACGTTCGTTATTACCTAAATGGTATGTCGATGGAAACTCAGGGTAATCAAATTCGTTGTGTTACAACGGATGGACATCGACTCGCTTTAGCTCGATTAGAGCTTAAAAATGAATCACTAGAAGAAAGTCAGGTTATCATCCCTAGAAAAGGGGTGACTGAAATAAGCCGTTTAATAGAAGATACTGATGACAATGTTTATATTTCTATTGGCAGTAACCATATTCGCTTAAGTTCAAGTTCATTCGTTTTTACCAGTAAGTTAGTCGACGGCCGTTTTCCTGATTATCGTCGCGTCTTGCCTAAAGGCGGCGATAAAGAAATTATCGCTGATAAAAGTTACATTAAACAAGCTTTTGCGCGTGCGGCTATTTTATCCAATGAAAAGTTTCGGGGTGTACGCTTAAATTTATCTTCGGGTGAATTAACGATTACCGCCACTAACCCTGAGCAAGAAGTTGCAGAAGAAGTCGTTGAAGTTAATTACCAAGGTGATGATTTAGAGATTGGCTTTAATGTTGCGTATATTATCGATGTATTGAATGCTTTGGAATCGGATGAAGTGAAAATTACGTTAGGCGATGCCAATAGCAGTGCGTTAATCGAAGATAACAAAGATGATGCTGCAATATATGTTGTTATGCCAATGAGGTTGTAACCTTCCCATTATATGTACATATCAAAACTCGCGATTCATCAGGTGCGGAACATTTCTAGCATGGAGATTAAACCGCACCCATATTGCAACATTATTGTTGGTGAAAATGGTAGCGGGAAATCTTCTATACTGGAAGCAATTCATGTTTTGGGTTTTGGTCGTTCTTTTAGAAAATCTAAAATCGCTGAACTTATTCAGTTTGGTTGTAGCGAGTTAACGGTATTCGCTACTGCAGATATTGAAACAAGTATAGATTTGATAGAGAGTAGCCGTTTTGGTATAAGAAAGTCGAAAACGGGTGAAAGTGAAATAAGAATACAAGGCAATAAAGCGAGACGTTTAAGTCAGCTTTCTAGTCAGTTTCCTATTATTAGTTTTACATCGGATAGTTTGGATTTAATAGATGCGGGTCCATCGATTAGAAGACGTTTCATTGATTGGCTCGTGTTTCACGTGAAACGTGATATTGAAGTGGCCGCTATTTATCGAGATTTTGACAAGGTATTAGAGCAAAGAAACGAAGCGCTAAAAAAAGGCAAACGGCAAGAAATTCGAGTTTGGGATCCGAAACTGATTGAGCTAAATTATCAAATTGCTCAGATGCGTTCAGAAATTATCGAACAGTTAAACTCTGAGATGCAGGGGTATTATCCAAAGATAGAAAGCAAATTTTCTGAGGTAAAAAGCCAACTTCAATACAAGCAGGGGTGGAACTCAGATTTAGATTACGCGCTATTGTTAGATAATAATCTTGATATGGATATAAGACGCAAGTCTACTTCGGCTGGTAGTCATCGCGATGATATATATTTTACTTTAGATGAAAAGCCAGTAAAAAATATTCTCTCCAGAGGGGAGAGTAAAAGATTTGTATTAGCTTTACTGCTATCCGCTGAAAGGCTAATAGATAAAGCTAATGATAAAAATTGCATTTGGATATTTGACGATATAGCTGCTGAGTTAGATTTAGAATCATTAAAACGCACTTTCTCAGTCAGCCATGATTTAAAGAACCAAATGTTTTTTACTTGTATAGAAAAAGATTTACCTCTAATTCAGCAAGTAATAGATTATGAACATGCCGTGTTTCACGTGAAACATGGGCAACTTGTTAACTAATAAGGTTAAAAAATGTCAGAATATGATTCGTCGTCGATAAAAGTCTTAAAAGGCTTAGATGCGGTAAGAAAAAGACCGGGCATGTATATTGGTGATACAGACGATGGTACGGGTCTGCATCATATGGTATTCGAAGTTGTTGATAACAGTATAGATGAAGCTCTTGCCGGACATTGTAAAGATATATTGGTAACCATTCATTCAGATGGATCCGTCTCTGTACGTGATGATGGTCGTGGTATACCAACAGAAATACATGAAGAAGAAGGCGTTTCTGCTGCTGAAGTTATCATGACGGTATTGCACGCGGGCGGTAAATTTGATGACAATTCTTATAAGGTATCAGGTGGTTTACACGGTGTCGGTGTTTCTGTTGTAAACGCTTTATCAGATGACTTACAACTTACCATTCGTCGTGGTGGTAAGGTTCACCAACAAAAATTTAAATTGGGTGATCCTGTCAAACCATTAGAGGTGATTGGCGAAACAGAAGGTACTGGTACAGAAATTCGTTTTTGGCCGTCACCTACCATTTTTACAAATACCTTGTTTCACTATGATATTTTAGCTAAAAGATTGCGTGAACTTAGCTTCTTGAACTCAGGTATCTCCATAAAACTGACAGATGAGAGAGATGGAAAAAATGACCACTTTAGATATGAAGGTGGTATTCAGGCATTTGTTGAGTATTTAAATCGCAACAAAACGCCTATTCATAAGGGCGTGTTTCACTTTGTAACAGAACGCGAAGATGGCATAACCGTCGAAGTTTCTTGTCAGTGGAATGATGGATTTCAGGAAAACATTTACTGTTTTACCAACAATATTCCACAAAGAGATGGCGGCACGCATTTAGCAGGTTTCAGAGCAGCGTTAACTAGAACTTTAAATACCTTTATGGAAAAGGAAGGTATCTCTAAAAAAGCGAAGGTCGCAACGACGGGCGATGATTCTCGTGAAGGTTTAACCGCGGTTGTTTCGGTGAAAGTGCCGGATCCAAAATTTTCTTCACAGACAAAAGACAAGCTTGTTTCTTCTGAAGTGAAAAGCGCCGTTGAACAATCAATGGCTGAAAAATTGAACGAGTTTTTGTTAGAAAACCCTGCAGACGTTAAATCGATTGTAAGCAAAATAATGGACGCTGCACGTGCACGTGAAGCGGCTCGAAAAGCGCGTGAAATGACGCGTCGAAAAGGCGCTTTAGATATTGCAGGTTTACCAGGTAAACTCGCCGATTGTCAGGAAAAAGACCCGGGTCTATCTGAACTATATATAGTGGAGGGTGATTCTGCAGGCGGTTCAGCTAAACAGGGTCGTAACCGAAAAAACCAAGCTATTCTGCCATTAAAAGGTAAAATCCTAAATGTTGAAAAAGCGCGCTTTGATAAGATGTTGTCTTCACAAGAAGTGGGTACATTAATTACAGCACTTGGTTGTGGTATTGGTCGTGATGAATATGATCCAGACAAACTAAGATATCATTCAATCATATTAATGACGGATGCTGACGTAGATGGTTCGCATATTCGAACGTTGTTATTAACTTTTTTCTATCGTCAAATGCCAGAAATAATTGAAAGAGGGCATATTTTTATTGCTCAGCCTCCTTTGTATAAGGTTAAAAAAGGTAAACAAGAGCAATATTTAAAAGACGAAATTGCATATGAAGCTTACTTAACAAACCTAGCATTGGATGGTGCTAGTTTGCATGTGAACCAAGATGCTCCTGCGATATCCGGTTCTGCATTAGAGCAAATTGTGGTTGATTACCAAACCTCCGAACACATTATTGATAGATTATCCCGTACTTATAATAATGCCCTGATAAATGAGCTTAAATATGCAGATTTTTTAACAGAAGAAAATATTAAAGATAAAACTTTTGTAGAGCAGTGGGCAAATGAAGTCGGTGAAAAGCTTGAATCAAGTCGCGATGGAAGCTCCATTTTTGAGCATGAAGTTGTACTAGATAGTGAGACGCAAAGCTATATACCTGTGTTTAATGTACGAACGCATGGTGTTGATCATGTTTATAAACTTGATTTGGAGTTTATCAAGTCGTCGGATTATAAGTTGATTTCTACAACAGGCAAAACCATTAGCAACTTAGTAGAAGATGGTGCTTATATTAAGCGTGGCGAGCGAGTATACCCAATTACTAAATTTGAAGATGGTTTAGATTGGTTGATAAAAGAGTCTAAAAAAGGTTTATACATCCAACGTTATAAAGGTTTGGGTGAGATGAATGCAGACCAGCTTTGGGAAACAACGATGGATCCGAATAGTCGTCGTATGCTTAAAGTAACAATTGAAGACGCTATCGGTGCTGATCAATTATTCTCAACTTTAATGGGTGACCAAGTAGAGCCACGACGTGAGTTTATTGAACGTAACGCTCTGAATGTTGCAAATCTAGACGTTTAGTTTGAAAACTAAATGCGAATAGATAAATTAAATGAAAGCAGCTACGGCTGCTTTTATTGTTTTTAGTGCATAAAAACTAGTTGTCGTAACCGTTGTAAGTGTTAACTTACTGGGTATATGGCAATTGAATATTAGGTTATTGATCTAAATTAATAATTTACTATATTCTATATAAACCAAAGCTGTGTATTTTTGGTCTCAGATCTAAGTCACACTCATTATAATTTTATGGAGAAAGCATGAAACGAAATCTTCAAACTATAAACGAAGAAATCAAATTTAATGAAAATGAAGAACTCGTTTCAACAACGGATTTAAGAGGGGTTATTACATACGCAAATGAAGCATTCATACGCGTTAGCGGGTTTTCTAAAGATGAATTAATTGGACATAATCACAACATTGTCAGACATCCTGACATGCCAGCTCAAGCTTTTAAAGACTTATGGGAAAAACTGAAAAATGCACGATCATGGCGTGGCATCGTTAAAAACCGCCGTAAGGATGGCCGGTACTATTGGGTAGATGCATATGTGACACCTATTTTTAAAAATGGAGAAATTGTTGGTTACCAATCGGTACGCACGCGTCCTGAAGAAGCGTATAAAAGTAAAGCGATTCAACTTTATAGTAAGTTAACTCAAGGCAAACGCATTGAGCCTTTTATGCCTTCTTTTAGCAGTAAGCTAATACTTGCTGCAATACTGTTGTTTGCTCAGTTTATTTATCTGTTTATGGTTGCAGGGATAGCCGTCGCATTCACATCTTTAATTCCCATTGCCTTTCTATTGTGGTTGTTTAGCCATGAGCTTTGGACCATACCGGCTGAGGCTGAAAAAATTAAAACCGATTACGATAGTGTCAGCCGCTATATATATAGTGGTACGGGCAGCCATTCGTTTTTTGAATTTAGTCAGCTATTACTCAAAGCAAAAAACCGCACTGTGATTGGTCGTTTTGCTGATTTAATTGGCAATCTGAATTTAGTTTCCGCCAGGTTAAGTGAGAGTATATCTTTAGCCAGTAACAACAGTCGTAAACAAAAACATGAATTAACGCAGGTTGCTACTGCTGTCAATGAAATGTCAGCGACTGCGGTTGATATTGCTAAAAATACCTCTCAAACATCTGAACAGGTTCGTTTTACACATCAGTTATGCAGTGACGCGACGACACAGATGAATAATACTTCGTCCGGTATGAATACTTTATCTCATAGCGTAAAACTTGCTGCTGAATCGGCAGGTGAGTTAAAAGAGCAAGCTATGAAGGTACAAAAGGTAATGGATGAAATTACTGGTATCGCAGAACAAACTAACTTATTAGCTTTAAATGCGGCCATTGAATCAGCTAGAGCAGGCGAGCAAGGAAGGGGATTTTCTGTTGTTGCCGACGAAGTGCGTGCTCTGTCTAGCAGAACTCAGCAATCCGCTTTTTCAATTAAAAGCAGCATTGAATCTATGCATTTGACGATTGAAAAATGGATGGTCACGATGCAATCAAATCAACAACAGGCTTCTGACTGCAATGTCGCTGCTATGGGGGCGAGTAAAACCGTTGGCGAAATCAGTAACTTAGTAAACCAGATTTCTGATTTATCGGTGCAAATTGCAACTGCTGCTGAACAGCAAGGTAGTGTTTCAGAAGAAATAAATCGGAACATTCAAAGTATTGATTTATTGTCGGACGAAAACCTAGTGAATGCACAAACGTTAGAACAGGATGCCGAAGAGCTACTAAATATGACTGACTATATTAAAGATGTCAGTCAGACATTTAACGTGAATAGTTGATGTTGAAAAACAGTCACCTCGGTTAATCAAAACGATTTATATAATTGATTATTTCAGTTAAAAATGCCTGACCATATTTTTCTAATTTCCGTTTACCAACACCACTAACCAGCAACATTTGTTGGTTAGTATCTGGTTGCAATAGACACATATCGACCAGCGTTGCATCATTAAATATGATGTAGGGTGGTACATCCATTTCATCAGCCAGTCTCTTTCTGACTTTTCTTAGACGCTCAAATAAACGTTTGTCATACTCTTGTTTGAGATGCGGTTTAGTTTCTTTTGTTATTTCTGCAGACTTGTTAATTTGGGGGAGTGCTAGTTGCAAGCTGGTTTCACTGCGTAAAACTGGTCGAGCCGCTTCCGTTAGTTTTAGGTGCGCATTATCGGTAATATCAATCCTAATTAATCCTAAGTGAACTAGCTGGCGTAAAATACTTAACCAATATTCCTGGCTATGACTTTTACCGATACCATAAACGGACAGTTCGTTATGTTTATATTCGCGCACTCTCTGTGTATTTGCGCCTCGTAATACATCGATCACGTGATTAAAGCCAGAGGATTGTCCAATACGATAGATAGCGGATAAAGCTTTTTGAGCATCTAACAAACCATCATATTTTTTAGGGGGTTTAAGCAAATATCACAGTTGTTGCACGCTTTATCTTTTTGTTCTCCGAAGTAATTAAGCAATACCAGACGCCGACATGTTTCGCTTTCAGCAAGTGCTGTCATCGATGCAAACTTATGACTTTCAACTTCAGCGCGTTGTATATTTTCGTTTTGATTTATCATCCAGCGAACTCGGTCTGCATCAGCGTATTCGTATAATAAAATGGCTTCACTATCCAAGCCATCTCGCCCGGCACGACCCGTCTCTTGGTAATAGTTTTCTATTGATCTGGGAATATCATAATGTATGACGTAGCGCACATCGGGTTTATTGATACCCATGCCAAAGGCAACGGTTGCCACGATAATCTCAAGGTCATCTTTGAGCCAGGCTCCTTGTGCCCAGTTTCTTTCATCTAGCGTTAGACCGGCATGGTAGGCGGCACTTCTGAAGTTGTGCCTTTGTAAGTACTCATTTACCTCTTCTACGCGTTTGCGTGACGTACAATAAACAATACCCGACTGATTTTTCTTTTGCTTTATATATTGTTCTAGTTGTGACAGCGGTCTGAATTTTTCCTGCTGAATATACCGTATGTTGGGGCGGTCAAAACTACCTACATAGTGATATGCTTCGGATAAACCCAGTAACTGAATGATATCGTTTTGCGTGGCCGCATCGGCTGTTGCAGTTAATGCAATTATCGGGGAACGCGGAAACTGTTGCTTCAAAATACCCAGTTGTGCATAGTCAGGTCTAAAGTCATGACCCCATTGAGAAACACAATGCGCCTCATCAATAGCGATTAGGCTTGGTGGAAAATTTGATATCTTATCTAAGAAGTGACTTTGTAATAACTTTTCCGGTGCGATATATAAAATTTTCAATTCGCCATGATTAAGTTGCGTGAGGATGTCCTCTTGCTGGGCAAAATTCAGCGTTGAATTTAAATAAGCAGCCGACACGCCTAAAGCATCTAATTGTTCTACTTGATCTTGCATTAGGGCAATCAGTGGTGAAATAACGATTGCGTAGCCTGGCAACGCGAGTGCGGGTATTTGATAACAGAGTGATTTTCCGCTGCCGGTTGGCATTATGGTTAGACAATCGCGGCCAGCTAAAAGCTGCTTTATTACTTCTTCTTGCCCGGCTCTAAACTGAGCATAGCCAAAAACAGAACTTAATATAGTGTTTGGGTGAGTAGACAAAAACGGCTCCTATTTTTTGAAGCCGTTATTCTAACGTAAAGCGGGATTATTGTGCAGTTTTGTCTTGCACGAGCAGCGATTGAATATCTTTTTCCAACTCGCTATTCATCGGTTTTGTTTTAGAAGAATAAACGTCTATAACTTTACCATTGGCTGATACTAGGTATTTATAAAAATTCCACTTGGGCGAGGTATCAGACTGAGATATTAACTTTTTATAAAATGCATTTGCATCACTACCTCTGACAGGGGAGGTGTTCAACATGGTGAAAGTTACACCGTAATTAATATAACAAACTTCTGCTGTTTCCTTTGCATCATCATGTTCTTGAAAAAAATCATCAGAGGGAAAGCCAACCACTTCTAAACCTTGTGCTTTATATTTTTGATATAAAGCCTCTAGTTCTTTAAATTGAGGGGTAAATCCGCATTTACTCGCTGTATTTACAACCAATAGAGTTTTTCCTGCAAAAGCTTGGCAAAAATCTATGGCTTTGGTTGTGTGTAGTTTTGTTGCTGAATAGTTTAATAAATCATTACATTGTTGAGCCCATATGGGTGTACTGGTCAAACCAAAAATAAACAAACAGCTTGTGATTAACGATTTTGTGTTAAATTTCATGAGTTAGATTTTCCTTACTTTGGTAACTGTATTTACGTGTTGCACAACAAACTTGTTCAATCTTGTCGAATAAAATAAGCAACTGGTACCGAAAAATATTCAGCGAACGCTTGCATATGGTTTATCGTTAATTTGCGTTTTCCATTGACCAGTTCAGAGATTATGCTTTGTGGTAAAATATGCGCTAAATCCTTTTGTTTTGTAGAGTGGACTTTCATCAATTCAGCTAATATTTGATTTGCTGTTTTGTGTTGATTAGATTGATACATCTCTATATTGTCGATCAACTTATCAAGCACCACGGCAAGTAATTCATTGTACTCGACGGATAATTCACTCAACGATTCTAACAATAACAAGGATTGTGAAAGTTGTTGTTCGTTACAAATAGACCGCTGACTTAAATAAATAATTTCACAAATGATTTCTGCGTCCTGATAATTTTTACAAGTTACCGGTTTGAGCGCTTTCTCAAATTTTTCAATATCTGTCAGACTCTTGTTTGAAATGTTCTGTCGTTGCTCCACAAATAAAACCTCCTGCTTACGATGTTGTATCTAGGTATGTATGATTTATCTTTGGTGAAGATAGTATTTGCAATAACGTATGATGGAGTTTATTGACTTCGAAAGGTTTTGGAATATGCGCGCGCATACCGACGGCAAAGCAGGCTTGTTTGTCTTCAACCGAGACATTGGCTGTCATCGCGACAACAGGAACATCGATACCATTTGGCATTTGAGATATTAATTTAGTTGCTTGCAGACCATCCATTTCAGGCATTTGTATATCCATGAGGATTAAGTCGAAACTGCAATTTTCAACTGCTTTTACAGCTTCTAGCCCATTGTTTGCCAGCGTTATGTCAGCACCTAATGATTCGATATGAAATGCGATAATTTGTTGATTAATTTCATTGTCTTCAGCAATTAACACCAACGCACCTTCTAATATATTTTTTAAGTGTTGTTCTGCATTTCTGAGTGTTTGTACTTGTTTATTTTCTTCACTAACAGCGTTTTTAAGCGTTAGCTGACAGGTAAATTTAGTGCCCAATCCAAGCTGGCTCTCGCAAAAGATTGAGCCCTTCATTAACTCGATTAAGGTTTTGCTTATTGCCAAGCCTAAACCTGAACCACCATATTTTCGAGTTACTGAAGAGTCTGCTTGTGTGAAAGAATCAAAAATATGTAAAACACGCGTATCTTCTATCCCGATCCCTGTATCTATTACTTCGAATATCAACAAGTTTTGTTGTTCATTTTCGATATCTTTTTCGTTTCTAATGCTAAGCGTGACACCACCACTTTCAGTAAACTTTAAAGCGTTACTACATAAGTTAGAAACAACCTGCTGTAGCCTGTGTTCGTCGCCGAGTAACCAGTCTGAACCGTTACCTTTATAGTTTACTTTAAAAGTTAAACCTTTTAATTCTGCCTGACTTTCAAACATGTTTTGGGTTTTCAGCATGAGCTTTCGTATTGAAAAGGGCGCGATTTCTAATTCAATTTTACCTGTCTCAATTTTAGACACATCAAGAATATCGCTGATTAAACTCAACAAGGTTTTGGAGGCAACTTTTTGTTTGTTGAGTAGTTCTGTTTGCTGGTTATCGAGATTG
This sequence comes from Catenovulum sediminis, assembly GCF_007289895.1. Lineage (GTDB taxonomy): Bacteria > Pseudomonadota > Gammaproteobacteria > Enterobacterales > Alteromonadaceae > Catenovulum > Catenovulum sediminis. The sequence goes on from NZ_CP041660.1 coordinate 1,597,260, forward strand.
CTTTTGCTTAACATTTCGGCGATGCCCAATATGGCATTTAATGGAGTGCGCAGTTCATGGCTCATATTCGCTAAAAAATAGGTTTTCTGCACGGTTGCTTGCTCTGCCTTTAATTTTGCACGATTGAGCTCTTTAGTTTTTATTTTAACTTGCCGTGCAATTGAGTTATGGCTGCTGGTTAGCCATAAAATAAAAGTTTGCAGCATAATGGTTAGCACCACACCGACGACTAGAATTAACCAGCTACTCCAATCTTTTTTGGCAATAATTTCTGAGCTACTTGCTGATATATTTAATAGCCAATGTTGATCCATTACTTTTATCGTGTGAGTCGAAACAATATCTGTATTTACGTTTTTGTTTTTTTCGAATAAAACAATACCGTCATTGGTTGTCAGGTTAACCGAATAGTTAAAGCTACGGTTGGCCAGTAAGTTTTTGGCTAATACATTTTGTAGCAAAGTTTCTGATTCAATAACTAACACGATATGGCTTTCTGCTAGCTCAGTAGCAAACGTGTTTGTCACAATAACTGGGCTAAAGATTAAGAATGCGGGCTTGTTCTGTTTTGATTGAAATAAGGTTAATGGTTCAGTAATGGTCGGCTTGTTAAGTTTCTCTGCTCGGACTAATGCGGTTGCTCTGAGCTGTTCCGAGCCAATATCCAAACCGAGTGCGTTTGACTTTAAATGTTCAGGATAAATATAGGTAATCGGGTAAAAATCGGGTAATAGCGAATAATCAATGGTTTTAATTGAAAACGAACTATTTTCTTTCAGCATAGCATCAAGATAAGCCTGCTTTTCGGTGCGTGGAATTTTGGGCACCCAAGAGGTTGCAAACAAAGAATCATCAGGTTGCACGACTATCGAGGAAAATTTAATAAACTCTTCTTCTTCTATTTTATGCGAGCTGGCAAAGAATGCGGAATAAGTTCGAGCATAAGCTTGATAGCGCGATATTTCATACTCTAACGCTTGTGCTACTCTTAAACTGTCTTGCAGTAGATGCTGGCGAGCGACCCGATTTTGCTCAGCTCTATTAAATGCAAAAACAATGATGACCAGTGAAAATACCATAATTGATGGTGCAATCACCTGAAAAATTTTATGCCTTAAGCGCAACTTATAACGATATGCAATCACTAAGCATATTGGCGCAACAAATAGAGTGCCCAACATGTCGCCAACCCACCAAGTCACCCAAGTAAATATCACATCCTGTTTATTTATATAAGAAAAGCTTAAAAGCGATAGTGAACCAACTGATGCCGAAACTAAACAGGATAATGGCCCCGCTTTAAGTAAAAAGCGTCTGATACGAGAGATAGAAAGGAGCCATTGTTCAGATATAATTTGTTTAGCTAATAAATAATATCCAAACAACGCTTGCAGACTCGCGCCTACACCTAATAAAAAAGCAAAAGCAAAGGCATTGATCGAATAGCTATCAACAACCGTTAAATTAGCCAACATTGAACCAAATAATATGCCAGGTAATACTTTAGGTGACCAGACTAGGGTAAGTGCAAGTGCAATCCCAGCAGCGGGCCAGATTGCGCTTGCAAAACCAGGAGGAATAGCTAGCATTAAACCTAATTGTGCTGTGGTAAAATAAAGCGCTAAAACAATTAGGTTGTATAAAATTATTTCAGATTTTTCAGGCATATAATCTTAGTGTTTTTGAATTTAGAAGCTAGGTTGTGTGTTTAACAGTAAAAGCTTAAGACAAAAGCACTATATTCGCACGGTTAATCACAGATTAAATCTGATTTTTTTATCAGGTTATTCTTAATCAATTATATTGAACACAAAAAAATGCTACAAACATGGCTAAATGACGAGATTTGACTGTAGCCGCACAGTGTAACCATTCTCTCCTTTGTTTTTGAACAAGGATAAAACAAAAAGACTTAATTATGCAGTATAAAGATTTAAGAGATTTTATTGAGCAACTTGAAAAAAAAGGTTTGCTCAAGCGTATTAAACAACCCGTATCGACCTATTTAGAAATGACAGAAATCAGTGATAGGGTGCTGCGAGCAGAAGGTCCTGCGCTTTTGTTTGAAAATCCGGTTGGCTTTGATATGCCCGTTTTAACCAACTTATTTGGTACCACAGAGCGTGTAGCCATGGGCATGGGGCAGGATTCAGTGGCATCATTAAGAGAGGTAGGGCAATTACTGGCTTTACTAAAAGAACCTGAACCACCAACCGGATTTAAAGACGCGTTTGCTAAATTGCCTATCTACAAACAAGTGTTAAATATGGCACCTAAAAAATTGCGCAAAGCAGACTGTCAACAAGTCGTGTTTACGGGCGATGATGTGGATTTGTCGAAATTACCTATTCAGCACTGCTGGCCGGGGACGCTGCTCCACTGATTACTTGGGGTTAACCGTTACTAAAGGGCCACATAAGAAGCGTCAGAATTTAGGTATTTATCGTCAACAAGTATTGGCAAAAAACAAAGTGATTATGCGCTGGTTATCACATCGAGGAGGCGCATTAGATTTTCAGGAATGGCAACAGCAATATCCCGGGAAGAAATATCCAGTGGCGGTTGCATTAGGTGCCGATCCTGCAACCATTCTTGGTGCGGTTACCCCCGTCCCGGATACATTGTCAGAGTATGCGTTTGCTGGTTTATTAAGAGGTCGTAATACTGAGGTTGTCGATTGTATCAGTTGTGATTTACAAGTCCCTGCGAGTGCGGAAATTGTATTAGAAGGTTATATTGAACCGGGGGAAATGGCCGAAGAAGGGCCGTACGGAGATCACACCGGATATTATAACGAAACGGATATGTTTCCGGTGTTTACAGTCACGCATATTACACAGCGCAAAAATGCAATTTATCACAGCACTTATACCGGACGGCCGCCGGATGAACCCGCCATTTTAGGCGTTGCTTTAAATGAAGTTTTTGTGCCGATTTTGCAAAAGCAATTTCCGGAAATTGTAGACTTCTACCTACCGCCGGAAGGTTGTTCTTATCGTTTGGCGATAGTGACAATTAAAAAGCAATATGCAGGACACGCAAAGCGCGTCATGATGGGAGTATGGTCGTTTTTAAGACAGTTTATGTACACCAAGTTTGTGATCGTTTGCGATCACGATGTCAATGCTCGTGACTGGCAAGATGTTATTTGGGCTATCACAACGAGAATGGATCCTAGCAGAGATACAACATTGATCGAAAACACACCGATTGATTATTTGGATTTCGCATCACCGGTATCGGGATTAGGTTCAAAGATGGGCATGGATGCCACCAACAAATGGCCGGGAGAAACAAACCGGGAGTGGGGTACGCAGATTAATATGAGTGCTGAAGTGAAAACGAAAGTGGATGAAATTTGGGATTCGCTGGACATAATGCCTAAAACAGAATGATGCAATCGTATACGGTAACCATACTACCCAGTGGAATTAAATTTACGGTTGAGCCGCTAGAAACCATAGTGGAGGCGGCACTTCGGCAAAATATTGATTATCCATACAGCTGCTTGCAGGGCACCTGCACCAGCTGTATTTGTAAGTTGCGCTGCGGACGGGTAAGCTATGGTGATTTACCTTATATATTCACAGATGAAGAGAAAAAAAGCGGTTTGACCTACGCGTGCATCGCTTACCCTTTGTCTGACTTAGAAATAGAAATTACATACCAGGATAGCGAATGACACATTTTGAGTGCGAAGTTAAAGAAATTAATCCGTTAACAGAGTTTGTTAACCAAGTTATTTTGCAACCAAAAACCGAAATATCTTTTATTGCTGGGCAGTATATTGAATTGGTTTTATCTGAAAATGATAAACGACCTTTCTCTATTGCTAACACGCCATTGAATAAGCGGCTCATTGAATTGCAAATAGGTGCCGCAGAGCAAGATAATTATACATCAGCAGCCATGGAGCATTTGCGAAATAATAAAACTGTGACTTTAAAGGGCCCGAGTGGTAAGGCAGGTCTACGTTATGACAGTCATTCACCCATCATTCTATTGGCGGGGGAACGGGCTTTAGTTATGTTAAATCCATTGCTGAAACACTGTTAGCGGAGAACTTACATCAACCTGTCTTTCTGTATTGGGGATTGCGCAATGAAGATGCTGCATACCAGTTAAATGAGTGGCAGAACAAGCAGAATGAGCACTTTAAATTTATCCCCGTCATTGAAAATCCATCAAGTGATTGGCAAGGTCGACAGGGTAATGTTATTGATGCTGTTTTAGCTGATTTCACTTCATTACATGATTATCAGATTTATTGTGCAGGTCGCTTCGAAATGGTTGGTAAAGCCAGAAAAGCCTTTTTAGAACAAGGATTACAAAAAGACAAAATGTTTGCTGATGCTTTTGCATTTATGGATCTAGATTAAAATAAAGTTTAGATTTTTGTTTAGCTGGATTTACAGTTCACCTGCTAACTGTAAACTTTTCGCTAAAGTAAGACGGTTTAAGTTAGAAAAAACATTATCCAAATAAGGTCAACCAATGGCTGTTTTGTTGATTTTTTAGTCAGTTAGGTGCATGATCAAATATAGCAATTAAACACTAATTTATCGAGGTGTCTGGTTATGCTACCTAAATTGATATACGAACCTTATCCTTTTATTCTGTTTGCGTTGTCGCTCATTTGTTTTATTTTACGTATTGAAAGCATGTATTTTTGGGCTTCTTTATTAATGATTATTTCCAGTTATTTTATTATCCAACGCTCAAATTACCGGCGACAAGACGCTACGGAAGAAGATACTACAGAGTATAAAATACCAGCCACTCTTTACGAAGTATTACCCTATGCATATATTGCGTTTGGTTCATTGGCTTATGCTTCTAGCACCAATGAACTGGCATTTATAGGTTTGTTTTTAATTATATGTGGTATGGGATTATGCTTGTTAAGAGAAGCTAACCGGCATGCTTTTATTGGTCGTCACAATTAATAATTAATAGTCGATAATGACAAAGTCTTCAGCAGCACTGTGTTGAACAAAGCGAGCCCAAAGCGACTGTAATTCAGGTGAAAACTGAGTTTTATATACATTAAAAGCCGCTATCCGTTTCGCTGCTTGTTGGCTGATATCGACTGACAATGAAATTTGATCATCGCTTAGAGAATGCCGGATAATTTTTTTGTATTGAGAATTGGCGGATATTTGGGCCGCGATAGACGCGCGCGATTTGGAGACCACAAAATTACTTAAAATAACGCCCGAAGCAACGCCACAACTTGGTTTGTCGCGCCACAATCGGTTCGTTAATTGGTGAACAAACTGATGATCTTTATGCCCAGTAATTCCCTTACTATCAAAGCTTATTAAATGTTGGGGTTTCAGTTGGTGGCAAACCGCTAGGATTTTGTTCGTCAGTTTTTGCTGAAATGTCTCAAGTTCCTTGTCGTCAAATCGTAAAAAAATAGGGGGCAAACTGACACCTAGAACTTTTAACGCGTTAATGCTTTCTTTCTCGCGTTGTGTAGCCAACTGAATGCCTCTCAGATTTTGACCACTTCTGTCTTTCCCCGCACCACCGGAAGAAGCATAGATAACTTGTAGTTTACTACCCTGTTCAGACCATAGTGCCAAACTGCCGGATAACCAGTTTTCATCGTCAGGATGCGCTAAAATAATGACTGCTGTTTGTTGTGGTTTAACCAACTGCACCGTATCTATTGAATCATCTATTGAATCATTCGCCCGACAATAAGTTACAACGCACAACAGGCTCGCTGCAAAGATTATTAAATTGCGCATAACCAGATTCATTTCTTCGACTGTTAAAAAATAAGTATAGCGAAAATGACAGAAAAATCTTTTGGTCTATACTGAAAACGGATGACTTTTAGCCAATGGAAAAGAGATACAAAAATATGGCGCGAATGACCGAGCACCACCAAGCACTATTACAACAAGAAATTGAATATGCGTATTACCGCAAAAACATGACTTTAGAGCAATCTGATTGGTCAGACGGTATGTATTGTATTTATGGTGTCAATCAAGAAATTGAAAATCCGACGTTTGCCGCAGAATTAAAAAAAGTACATCCGGACGATCGCAGTTTACTCATTGATGCATATAAAAATGCTCTAAATGGTCATCAATTCGATATTCATTACCGAATTATCAAAAATGACAAAGAACTTAAAGTTCGCAACCTAGCGACATGTGTACAAGAGAATGATGGATTCTGTTTATATGGCTGTGTCATAGTAGAAAAGGTGAGTGCTCACAACAGGGTAGAAAAAACTGCACAAGCTCAGCAAGATGCGGTTACCTCTGTTGTCGAAAACTTGTCGGAACCGATTATTGGGATTAATAAAAAAGGTGCTATTAAGTTTTTTAATCGCGCTGCTGAAAAATGTTTTGGCTATAAGAGACAACAAATATTAAATAAAAACATATCGTTATTAATGCCCGATGAGTTGGCACATCATCATAATGAATTTATAGCGCGTTACTTAGAAACAGGTCATACCTATGTTGTCAATAATGAAAGGGAGTTAACCGCGGTTCGCAAAAATGGTGAGAGTTTTGTGATGCGTTTGTCGGTTTCTGTGATGCCGGGAATTGCGCAGGCAAATGCAGATGAAATCGCATTTGTTGGACTGATTCAAGACCTGACGCATCATAAAGTGGCTGAGTCTTTAATGCACAAAACAACGCGTTTAGATGTTTTAAGCCACTTGTCTGGTGGAATAGCACACGATGTCAACAACATATTGAATATTATATCTGGCCATCTTGAAATTTTACAGATGCAAAAAGTGGATGATTCTGCTGTACTAAAAAGGGTAACGGCAGCCTTAAAAGGAGTTGAGCGCGGTCGTCAACTTAGCAATCGACTATCCTGCTTGTCACGTGTTGACGAGCAGGATGCAGAACCTTGCAATCTATCATTGTTAATTAAAGATAACGAAGATTTATTATCTGAGATATTTGATAAATCAATAGACTTGTCTGTAGATTTGCAGTCGGATCTAAGGTGGATCGAAATAGACCCAAACCACTTTATTGATACTTTGATAAATCTGTGTATTAATGCCAATGACGCAATGCCTGATGGTGGCCAATTAATAATTCGCGCTTGTAATCAGTTTTTAGACGCAGATACCGTTTACGCGACTGGTTTAATGCCAGGAGAACACGTTAAACTAACTATCAAAGATAGCGGGATAGGTATTACACCAGAGATCCAGCAGCGTATTTTTGAACCTTTTTACACAACGAAAGGTAAGGACAAAGGCACAGGTTTAGGGTTAAGTTTAGCGTATAATTTTATTAAAGATAGCCGAGGGCATATCTCGGTTGAGTCTGAAGTCGGACAGGGAAGCTGTTTCACCATATATTTCCCTGCCATTGAGGAGTTTTCTCATCCTCGTAATTATAATAGTACCAAGGTGGTCGATATGGATTTTGAACAAAGTTTACGTGGCAAGAAAATACTCGTTGTAGATGATGAACAGCCTATTTTGCAGTTATTGTCTGAGTTTCTTAAGATTTATGGGTTAGAAGTGGAAACAGCTAATTCTGGTGATCAAGGTTTAGATTTGGTCAAACAAGAAGAATTTGACTTGATTTTAAGTGATCTGGTGATGCCGGGTCGTTTAGATGGCGCTCAGTTTGCAGGAGAAGTGCTAAAATCCCGCCCTCAATCTTCCATAATATTTATGAGTGGCTACACAGACAATCGTTTGTCTGACAATAGTGAGCTGGCGAACATTCCAATAATTCACAAACCATTTCGCAAAAAAGAATTGCTGACTCAAATGCAAAAAATGTTGCACTAAGTAGCTCAATTTAAAGCTGCAAATTCAGCCATTTGATTATTGTTTTCCATTAAGTCAACAAAATAAGGACTTAATTAATGCGACAGATATTATTGCTAGATGACGATGAATTATTTAGTGAATTTATTAGGGATGCCGCTGAGCTAGTGGAGTTCAGTACGACTGCTTTAGATAATGGTGCTGCGATCAAAGAGCAAGATTTGTCGCAATTTGACTTTGTGATACTTGATCTAACTGTACCCGGAACAGATGGTGTGCAAGTACTGAGATACTTGCATCAACAACATTATATGGGACGGGTGATTATTGCATCGGGTTGTGAGCGTTCTGTTATCAATTCAGCGCATCAGCTCGGGCAGAACTATGGTTTAAAAATGACAAAGGCATTGAGTAAGCCGTTTCCATTAGATGCTTTGTTAAATATCTTAAGTGAAATTGAAGTGACGACTGATGGACAAGTAGCTCGTTTTTTAGTTAATGCAAATGATATAGGAAAACCAAGTGAAAGTTTATTACCTGAACTTAAATCCGCCATCGAAAATAACCAAATTCTAGCCTATTACCAACCTAGATTTTCACTTGATACCAATAAACTGGTCGGCGTTGAATCACTAGCGCGTTGGACCTTGGCAGACGGTCAGCAAATACCACCCAGTGTATTTATCAAATTAGCAGAAGAACATAATTTAATAGAACCCTTGACGCGCTGCATGGTTGAGCAGATCTTCCCACAAATGGCGCAGTGGAGTCGTATGGGATTGTCGATTCATGTTTCTTTTAATTATTCTGCACGGACTTTACATGCGTTAGATTTTCCTGATTATTTGGCCGAGCTGGCTGCTAGACATGCTGTCTTGCCTCAACATGTCATTGTTGAGTTGACAGAAAGTGCGTTAGCGGATGATGTTTCCGCCTTGATGGAAATCTTGACTCGGATTCGCATGAAAGGGTTTAGCTTATCGATAGATGATTTTGGTACTGGCTATTCGTCAGTGCAGCAATTGCAAACCCTGCCATTTAATGAGCTTAAAATTGATCAGAGTTTTGTTGCTAATTTTGCCAGTCGAAACCATGCGCGCACGATTATTGAATCTACGATTGAGATGGCTCATAAACTGGGCATTCGTGTTGTTGCAGAAGGTATAGAAAATCAAGAGGTGATAGATTATTTACGACAGGTTGGATGTGATGAAGGGCAAGGTTATTTTTATGCTAAACCTATGTCTTCTGAGGCATTTCAAAAGTGGATTAAGGCCAACCCAAGCTGTATTGTAGAACTTAACCCCGCAGAAAAGACTGGTTTTACGATTGTCGCATTAGATGATGATGTTGAATTTATAGAGCTTATGTCTGATGTCCTAAATGAAGAGTTTAACTTTTACTCATTTACGAACACCCATCATTTTTTAGCAGACTTTGCCAAATTAAATGCAGATATTGTTTTGTTAGATGTCAATATGCCTCAAATGACAGGATATGAAATTTGTCAGCAGATTCGAGAAAACTCAGAGCATGACTTTTCTGTGATATTTATTTCTGGTGCCGATACTCAAGATCAGCGATTAAAAGCATTTGCCGCAGGCGGAGATGATTTTATTGCCAAACCCGTATCTTTTGGTGAGTTGTTGGCCAAGTTGCGCACTATTCGACGCTACCAAGAAAACAAAGCCAGTTTGACAGAGCAGGAAGAAATGGCTCGCAACATGGCTTTCCAGTCAATGACCGAAGCTTCCCAATACGGGGCAATTTTAAGGTTTTTTAAAGATAGTTTTACCTGCAAGAGTTACGAGAAGCTGGTTGAAATGTTTTTTAATTTAATGGACAGTTTGCAGTTAGTCGCTTGTATTCAATTTAGATCAAAAAATTCAATTATCAGTTACCGTGGCATTGGACAAGCTTGTAGTCCGATGGAAGATAATTTATTTGAAATGCTTAAGAATGAAGGCCGCCTGTACCACTATAAAAGTCGTACTATGGTGAATGATAAACATGTTTCGGTGTTGGTTAAAAATATGCCAATCGAAGATGAGATCACCTACGGTCGGTATAATGATTTACTGGCAGCTATTATTGAAGGGCTCGAAAATAAGTGGGTTGAAATTTTACATGATGATTCCACTGATGTGTTGATTAAAAACATGGAATTGATTCTCGACTCTTTAAGCGAAAAGTTTACTTCATATGAAAAACAAACACATGAAATTATTGAAATGTTAATATTAGATGTACGGGCGTCTTTGCATGTACTTGATCTATCTGAAGAGCAGGAAAACTATTTGATTAGTTCTATCGAAAAAGGGATAGAGCGGGTGGTAGAACTGAGTGATAGTGGATATGATTTGTCGGCTGAATTCAGCGATGTACTTAATAGCTTTAAAGAAGCATACGAATAACAAATAAATAAGCAGGAAGATTATTTGCGCATTCAGTCCCCAATAATAAACTATCTAAAGATTTGCTTAACACTCAGTGTTATTAGCTTATTATTTATTTCCAAGTGTTTTGCGTACAAAGTTGATAACGGTTTTGAACGGCTGGATATTGCGCCTGAAAGTTTCATGATGAGGGATCAGGTAAATGGATACCACCCGATTGAGGCGTTATCGGCCTTGTCTAGACAAGCTAAGGTTGGTAGTGAATATGTTAATCCCGGACTTGAACCGGGTATTGTCTGGTTGCGGACAGACTTCTTTACGCCAGAATCACTCGATCTGGTTGTTGAATTACACAGAGCAAAGGCTGAAAAGTTAACTGTTTTTTTAGTTGAACATAATCATCAGGGCGCAGACAACCTCAAGCTATTGCCGCTGTACGCGCAACCGCACCATAGTCCACTTTACGAATTTACCAGTACCCAAAACACCCATTATTCTCTTCTTGTAAAACTAGAAAATAGTGTCAGTACTTTCAAGCCGTTATTGTGGCACCATGAAAGTTATATACGAGAAAGCCAGCTAGAGTTTTTATCCTTTGGACTGTTTTTTGGCGTTTTGATTTGTTTAGCAATATATAACCTTATTATCTTTTTTGCTGTGCGAAGGCAGGCATATATATGGTATGCCGCTTATATCAGTACTCTGGTGATATGGCGAGCTGCTTTATATGGTGTCGGAGGGTATTTAGGCATTCCACATTACCAAGCACAGGTTAATGTGATGGTTCCGTTTGTCCTGTTGGATATGTTGTTTGCGTTTTTATTTTGTATTCATTTTTTAGAAACAGCCCGACATACTTATCGTTTAGATAAATTACTGCATGCCGCTTGTTGGATTATTGGTATTGCAACTTTAATTTCAACCACATTACCAATTCATATTACAGCAGCATTTGTTGTTTTAGGCTTATTAGTCGGCGCACCATTGTGTGTTGCAGCCGGCATTTACTGCTGGAATAGAGGTATTAGAACGGCTCGTTTTTACGTGGCTTCATGGGTTCCCTTGCTCATTGGGGCAATCGTTGTGCAAATGGCGCTTTGGGAAGTTATTGACAGTACCCACTTTACACAAAACTTTATAGAAGTAACGATATTGCTGGAGGCATTTTTAATGTCTTTGGCTTTGGCGGATAAGTTACGACAAACCGAACAAGAAAAAATACATTTAGCAACGCATGATCCGTTAACTAAATTACCCAATCGCAATTTAGTTCAGCTCGGATTAGAAAGTTTCAAAAGTCGTGTTGGTTTTACCTTGCTACAAGTTAAATTGACTAATTTAGATGATATTCGCGCACGTCTGGGATTAAAGGTTGCCAATGCAGTACTCTGCATCTGCATTGAAAGAGTAAACGAATGGGCACGTTCGCAGCGCCGTGCGGTTACCTTTGAAATGCTAGACTTAGAACCTCAGAAGCTGGGGCAGTTAGAGCATGGCGTGATGGTGATGGCATTCAGGGGGACACATGTTAGTTTAAATGAATTAACAGGTAAAATTTCAGAATTGATCACTAAATCAATTGATTATAAGGGTATTTCAGTCAATCTAAAGAGTCATATAGGGGCCAGTGTTTACCCTCATCATAGCCAAGATATTATTCAGTTAATTGAAAACACTAGCTACGCTATATTCGAAGCGCAAAAAAAGGACTTACCTGTTGTTGCATACACGGAGGATGGTAGTAATAGAACAAAACAGCGATTAGCAATGATGGTCGATTTGAGAGACGCTTTGGTTTCTGGTAATCAACTATCCCTTTTCATACAACCTAAAATATCGCTTACGGATAACAAGGTTGTGGGTGGGGAAATTTTACTGCGTTGGTTTCACCCCAAATTTGGTGCCATTGAACCTGAAGAATTTATTCCATTGGCTGAGGATGCAGGGCTGATTACCGATGTCACATTATGGGTGTTGGCGGAAGCGGTACAGATCAATAAAATTATTTGTGAGGTCATTAAAAACCATCATATTGCGGTTAATATTAGAGCATGTGATTTGTTGCATGAAAGTTTTATAGCTCAGTTCACATCTATTCTAGAAACCAATGCGGTGCCACGGCGTAGTATTTACTTGGAAATATCTGAATCTGAATTGCACAAAAATGTCGGCTTGATTCATTTAAAAATGGAGCGTTTACATCAGTTGGGCTTGTTATTTAGCATTGATGATTTTGCCAGTGATCATGTTTCGTTAGCTCAATTGGCAAATATGCCAATTCGTGAAATTAAGTTAGATGAATACTTTGTGCATTATTTAGATACAGACAGTCAAAACCAAAAATTGTTGAAATTGGTAAAATCTGTCAGTGCATCATTGAATGCGGATTTGTTGGCTGAAGGGGTAGAAGACCTCAGTGTGCTTTCTTATATACAGCAGCAAGGGGTGTCTAAAGCTCAAGGGTATGCATTGGCGCCACCTATGTCAGTTTCTGATTATTTATTATGGATAGAAAAGCGAAATGAATAGGGTGGTTGATTTTTTCCGGCCTGTTCAATTTGAAGCGGAAAAAGAAAAACTTTTTAGACGAAAGCTAGCGTATCGTGCGCGCCCTATTGTTGCTTATATCTATATAATCGGTGGAATCGTACCTTTAATCTATTTAGCCTACGCAGCCAGTGTTTCCAATGAATTTTTTCAAACAGTCGCACCCGCTCGATTAATCTATTTAAGCTTTTGGTTAATCATATGCTGGGCGACTTTTTCTAGTTCTGCATTTTTGACAATCACGCAGTCACTGCTGATTTATACCTTTTCGGGTTCTGTTTTTATTACTTATATCAACTCATTTTTAACGCAAAATCAGCTATTTTCAGTGCCCAGTATTTTGATGTTTTTAATCGGTATCGTGATTGCTCAAGTTGGCTCCAGGGTTCAGTTTTTAAGTGGTGCTATCTGTATTCTAGTGCCTTTTGCGATGTTCAGTTTTCGTGAGCAATGGGTATCCACTGATGTTGCTGTTATTGTATTGATAGCCATATGGGCGGTTATTGCATGGTTGGCTAGCCTAATTTTGGAGAAAAATAACCGAACTTTGTTTGAGTATGAAGAAGCACTACAAAAAACAAATGAACAAAAAGAAAAGTTGTTATTAAAAGAGGCTCGCTCTAATCAGTTTAAAAGTCAATTTTTGGCCAATATGAGCCATGAAATTCGAACACCGTTAACTTCGATTTTAGGTTACGCGCAAACTTATTTTGATCAAGGTGAAAATAATCACAACAAAGACAGCGCTGTTGAAACGATTCGGGAAAATAGTTTGCATTTGTTACGCATTGTTAATGATGTTTTAGATTTATCCAAAATAGAAGCAGGTAAACTCGACATTGAAATAATTAACGTCGATTTGATGAAGATGCTAACTATGATTAGCAGGCATCAAGCGCCTCTCGCCGAGAAAAAATCTATAGAGTTTAACGTCGACTATATATTCCCATTGCCCGATGTAGTTTTGACCGATCCTACTCGCCTAAAGCAGATATTATTGAATTTAATTAGTAATGCTATCAAATTTACTAAGGAAGGTCGTGTTACGCTTAAAATCTGGTACAACAAAGACGAATCAAAACTGTATTTTGATGTGCAAGATACAGGTATAGGTATGAGTGACGCTGCTGTGAGCAAGCTGTTTACTGCTTTCAATCAGGCAGATACTTCTCATAGTCGGGAGTATGGAGGAACTGGATTGGGTTTATACATTTCTAGCCAGTTAATTGAAAGGTTGGGCGGCGAAATCTTTGTAAAAAGTAAGCCTCAGCAAGGCACACTTTTTTCATTATTTATTAAAGCTGCTGTACCAGAAAAGGTAAAATGGTTAAACTATATGGCAAATTCTGAAACAACGAATAAACGGATGAAACAAGAAACGAACGCTTATACAGGAAAGGTATTGTTGGCAGATGATCATTATGATAATCGTAAGCTAATTCGTTATTGGTTGGAACAGTCTGGTATAGATGTTGTAGAAGCAATCAATGGTGAGCAAGCCGTTGAGAAAGCTTTGTTGTATGACTTTGACTTAGTGCTGATGGATATTCAGATGCCATTAATGGATGGAACCGAAGCCCTCAAGATGATTCGTGCCAATGATGGTATTACCCCAGTCATTGCATTGACCGCTAATGCAATGAAGCAAGAAATTGACTCTTATTTACAATTTGGTTTTAACGCGCATTTAGCAAAGCCAATTGATCTCGACGCTTTCCACCAGATTTTACGTCAATTTTTACCTGCTACCTCAGACGATATGGACGACGAACCTTTGTTTTCTATCGATAGTGAAGAATTTAAACGTATGAGCAGCGAGTATCAGCAAAGTTTGGTTTGTGAGTTGGAAATGGTCAGGCACGCTTATCAATCAGGTAATTGGGAGTTATTAACCAAAGTTGCGCACCGTATAAAAGGCAGTGCAGGTAATTTTGGTTTTACTCAATTAACAGAGTCTGCTGGCCAACTCGAGTCTTGTTTAAGACAAGATAAAATTAACAGTCGAGATACGAACTATCAAACATTTCTCAACGAGCTTCAATCAATAGTGGATAGAATAAGTGTTTAATTTAATACCAGATACTGTAAATTCTAAATGCTCGCGTTTGTAATCAGTTGAGCTTTCAACTCGGTTCATCGCATCTTGGGTTACGAGTATTTCACCGCCTCGGGCTATGTCTTCTCCTAATTTACTGGCTTTATTAACAACGTCGCCAAAATAGTCATCGTCATCGGTTAGCAGAAAGTTGCCATAATCGATACCTGCTGCCACTTGTATATCCCATAAGTCTGGCGTTTTTTGATTTTCTTTATCTAATAAGTTGTTTATTTCAATGACAGCATCAATCGCTTGAGCAGGTTCATCAAATCGGGCAAACACGTTATCAGCGACAAATTTAACGATTGTACCATTATGCTTCTCAACCGTTGGCCGTGTAATTTGTTGCATTCTGTAAATCATTGAAAGGTAGTAGACGATGCCATATTTCTGTGTAACTAATGAAAAGCCCGACATATCCATAATCAAGACTGCACCAGTGGTACCATATAATTGCCAAAGTTTGTCTTCGGCTTGTTTTTGAATCGTTTTATCAGTTGCTGCAAAGTATTCTGTCAGTAACTTTTCAAATTTTTGCATGCTATTCCGCTTTAATTAGCTATTTAAGCAGATTCTATTTCTGCCTGATGATTTTGCTTCGTAAAGAGCTTTGTCTGCTTTGTCGATTATATCATTGATTGCTTCATCTTTGTTCTTATCTGCCATCGCAATACCGCCTGAAAGGGTGATGGGAGGCATACGTTGTTGTGTTTTGCCATAAATTAATTTCATTTCTTCGATGTTTTCTCTTACAGTTTCTGCATAAATAAAGAGCTGCTTTTTGCTTACATCGGGGAAAATAACTAAAAATTCCTCTCCGCCATAACGCACGGCCAACTGGCTATTTGAGAGATCTTTGCTAATTAACTTGGCAACTTTACTCAGCACTATATCACCGACCGAGTGACCATAACTGTCGTTTAATCGTTTAAAGTGATCGATGTCAAAAATGACAATTGAATAACTGCTGTCAGAGCTCTGATCGGATAAAAATTTTCTTAAGCCTCTTCTGTTTGCCAATCCAGTTAACGGGTCGGTCAATGCTTGTTGTTCAGCTTGTTGTAATTGTTTTTTGAGCTGCGCTACCTGATCGTGAGAGCTGTGAATGGTGTCAATGAACTCTGATTGCTTGGTTTTTACAGTCTTCGTGGCATCAATGATCGTATCCACAATTTTTTTCGTCTGAGTCTCGTCTGATAATGCATTTAGCTTTTGACTTTGCGCAGTCAGTGTCGACTGATAATCTAGCACACTAGATTCACTTTTTTCACACTCGGTCTGCAAATTACTGATAAGTTGATTTAGTATAAAAATACTTTCTGGTTGATTCTTTTGATTTTCATCTAGGTGTGATTTATACAAATCAGACAGTAGGAAACTATCAAACTTTCTGTTTTTTTCTTGCCATTGACTTAACTCATTTCGTAAGTCGGGGTAATCGGGGTGAAAATAGGCATACAAAACTGCATAATTTATCGGGGTGGGCGGCAGCTCGTTTTGAGCTAGCCAGTCAATGGCCTTTTCACTGAGTTCTTTTGCTGTTAATGTTTTTTGGGGCCTTAGTTTTTCCATTTCTTGCCACATATTCTTATCTATTCTAGTTATAGTTTGACCTATATAAGTGCATTTGCCAATAAAATAGCAAAATAGCTGACTGAAATTATTGTCAATAACCGTTAGACTACGAATAAATTTCAGAGGAGTAAATGTGTGGTTAATTATCATACTGCTAAATTTCTAATAAGTGCCCCAAGCATCGAAGCTTTATCGGAAGATTCAGGTTATGAAGTTGCATTTGCTGGGCGTTCTAATGCGGGGAAATCCAGTGCATTAAATACATTAACAGCGCAGAAAGGCCTTGCGCGGACCAGTAAAACACCTGGGCGAACTCAGCTTATTAACGTATTTTCATTGGATGACGAGCGACGGTTGGTAGACCTACCCGGTTACGGTTTTGCAAAAGTGCCTTTAGCGGTTAAAGAAAAGTGGCAAAAATCTTTGGGTGAATATCTACAAAAGCGCGAATGCTTAGTGGGATTGGTGGTATTAATGGATATTCGACACCCGATGAAAGACTTAGATCAAGATCTAATTTATTGGGCTGTAGACAGCCAGTTACCTGTGTTAGTTTTGTTAACTAAAGCGGATAAACTAAAACAGGGCGCGCGCAATGCTACGCTTAAGCAAATTCGTGAAGCAAGCTTAGCGTTTTGCGGTGATGTGAGTGTTGAACTGTTTTCTTCGTTAAAAGGCACGGGCGTCAAACAGCTCACTCAAAAATTAGATGACTGGTTTGAAGTGAGCAAATCAGAAGATTTGCTCTAGTTCCACTTCATTCACTTCACCCGCTTTTTCAGCGTTCAAAACCTCTGGCATTGGATCATATTCCACATAGTTTTTCGGTTCAGTGCCACTGACAAAGTATTCAAACAATGCCGTGTGGTCTGTTTTATTGGTCCGTTTTCCGCTCTCACTGTCGATACGTACAGTCACAATATCGGAAGGAATGTGTTTGGTTTGTTCTGGCTCATTTTGCAAGACAACTTTTAAATAATCAATCCACGCTGGTAATGCTGTTTGCGCACCAAACTCTTTACCGAATACCTGATCTTTACCTAGATTTGGATTCGGTGACGTGGCACCCAGCGCTCTGGATGGATCGTCAAATCCAACCCAAGAAGTCACCACGATATTTGTCGCATACCCACTAAACCAAGTGTCTTTCGCTTCGTTCGTGGTACCCGTTTTACCGCCAATATCATCTCTTTTCAAAACTCTGGCTCGCCAGCCTGTTCCATTCCAACCGGTACCCTTATTCCAATTGCCGCCACCCCAAATGGTGCTTTTCATCGCTTCGGCAATTAAAAATGCGTTTTGTTCGCTAATGGCTTGCTGCGCTAATTTGATATCTTCCAGCTTGTCGGAATCGTCGTTATACAGGCAGTCAAGACACGCGATTTTGGGCTCGGCTTTAAATATAATTTCACCTTCAGGTGTTTCAACTCTTTCAATAATATAGGGTTCTACAACAAAACCGCCATTTTCAAATGCACTAAATGCACTGACCAATTCCATCGGTGTAAAGGAAGCTGAACCTAACGCTAAGGATTCATTTTTTGGTAAATCATATGGAGAAAAGCCAAATTTAGTGAGATGGTTGACGACATTATCAATACCGACAGCACGCAATAAGCGAACTGATATCACGTTTTTTGATTTAGCCAGTGCGGTTCTCATGCGTGTCGGACCATCATAAACAGGAGGAGAGTTTTGTGGTCTCCAAACAGTACCTTGTCTACGATCCCACTGATTTATCGGCGCATCATTAATAATGCTGGCTAGGGTAAAACCATGCTCTAAGGCGGCTGAATAAATAAAGGGTTTGATGTTGGAGCCAACTTGCCTTTTGGCTTGCGTTACGCGGTTAAATTCACTTTGTCTAAAGTCATAACCTCCTATTAGAGATACTACGGCACCATCATTGGGATTGAGCGCTACAAGGGCTGCTGCTGCATCTGGAAGTTGACTTAATTGCCATTGACCATTCTCCATTTTACGGACATTAATAAGTTGGCCTTCGGCAATGACCTCTTCTATCGTTTGTGGGGCGGGGCCTTGGCTATCGTCATCAATATAAGGTCTTGCCCATTTTACCCCATCCCAGTCGATGAGCGCACGTTGATTGTCTTTTAAAATAATGTTAGCGGTTTGCTGTTGCGGATCAATAGATGCCACGACAGCATGCTGGAGAAAACCAAAATCACTGGTTTGCGCTAACCTTTTTTGAATTTCATTTTGTGACCAGGGGATTTCGCTGGGTAGCCATAAAACATCTACTGGGCCGCGATAGCCATGACGTTCATCATAGTTGTGCAAATTATTTCTCAAAGCATATTCAGCCGCTCTTTGCGCATCTGAGTTGACCGTTGTATAAACCTGATAGCCTTTGGTGTACGCATCTTCCAAACCATATTTGTCAACCATTTCTTGACGAACCATTTCAGCGATGTAAGGGCTGTCTAACTCAATCTTTGCTCCGTGATATTTCGCCGTTAGTGGTTTGTTGATAGCGTCTTGGTATTGAATCTCGTCTAAGTGCCCAGTTTCTTTTAGGCGCCATAAAACCGTATTTCGACGAAATATTGCGCGTTCTGGATTGCGCAAAGGATTGTAGGCCGTCGGTGCTTTTAACAAGCCTGTTAACATTGCAAATTGTGCAATATCTAATTGGTCTAAACTTTTTCCGTAATACACTTCAGCAGCCGCACCAAAGCCAAAAGCGCGATAACCTAATTCAACTTTATTTATGTATAAAGTTAAAATTTCTTCTTTGCTCAATGTTTGTTCAATATGTAGAGCGATAAATATTTCTTTTATTTTTCGAATATATGTTTTGTCTCGGTTTAAGAAAAATCCACGTGCAACTTGCATGGTTATCGTGCTTGCACCTTGCTTTTTCGAGCCACTCGTCAATACTGTAAAAGCTGCTCTAAAAATACCGATGATATCGACACCATTGTGTGCGTAAAATCGAGCATCCTCGGTCGCTAACAGGGTATCGATTAAAGGCTGCGGGATTTGTTCGAAGCTAAGCGGAATTCTTCGTTTTTCACCAAATTGCGATATCAGCTTGCCATCCGACGAATATACTTTCATCGGTGTTTGGAATTCGACATCTTTCAGGGTATCGACAGATGGTAATTCATCTTTTAAGTGATAATACAGCCCAAAAATTGATGCGCCGGCAATAAAGGCACCAATAACAAAAAAATATAACAAAAATACGAAAAATTTTTTCACAAAGTTCACCAAGTATTAAAACTTCTGGTAGTTCAGTTTGATAGTGGATATTATCAGTAATTAGAGACAATATAATGATTAAAGAGAAATCCTTTTTTCACTATTATTGCATTGCGGAGAAAATAATAACAAGTATGTGGTTGTTTTATGTTTAAGGAAATCTTTGAAAAAAAAGACACTTTGCTGATTGGTATCGATATCGGTTCTTATGCAGTAAAGGCTGTGCTGTTTGAAAAAACAGACGATCAGCTCAAACTTTTG
This sequence comes from Catenovulum sediminis, assembly GCF_007289895.1. Taxonomy (GTDB): domain Bacteria; phylum Pseudomonadota; class Gammaproteobacteria; order Enterobacterales; family Alteromonadaceae; genus Catenovulum; species Catenovulum sediminis. The sequence continues at coordinate 1,617,133 of NZ_CP041660.1, forward strand.
CAATATGCCTCGGAAGGCATGCCTAAAGGTGCGATGAATGAGCGTGATTTACAGGACATCGAAGCCGTTGGAAAGGTTTTATCTCGTTTGAGGAAGAAGTTCCCCAAGCAAACCAAAGAGGTTGCGGTCGCCATTTCTGGCTCTACAGTCATTAGTAAAACGGTATTCATGGATGTGAATTTTTCCGATGAAGAATTAGCAACGCAAATCGAAATTGAAGCTGATAGCTTGATACCGTACCCGATCGAAGAAGTCAGTCTAGATTTCGAACGGATTGGGGTGAACAGTGCCGATCCGGGCAAGGTCGACGTATTGCTAAGTGCAGCCAGAACGGAAAGTGTGGAAGCACGCGTTTCGGCATTGGAGTTAGGTGGCTTTAAACCTAAAGTGATGGATGTTGAAGCATACGCGCTTGCTCGAGCTGCGCAATTATGTTTACCTCAGTTACCGGAAGACTGCCGTGACAAATTGGTCGGACTAGTCGATATTGGGGCGAATATGACGCTTATGTCGGTAATTCGAGGTGAGTCAATTCTTTATACTCGAGACCAGTCTTTTGGCGGCGATGCTTATACCAAAAATATTATAAATTATTACAATAAATCCTATGAAGAAGCCGAAATGGCTAAACTGACCTTGGATTTACCGCCTAACTATACCTTTGAAGTATTAGCGCCCTTTCAGACCGCAGTTATCCAGCAAATAAGACGCGCTATTCAGATGTTTTTAACCTCGAGCGCAGAGGAGAAAATTGATTATTTGATTATTTCTGGCGGAACAGCGTTAGTTGAAGGTTTACAACAAGTGATAGAAGATGAGTTGGGCTTGCACTGCGTAATAGCAGACCCTTTCCATACCGCAGATAAAGAGGCATTAGCCGCTTCACTGGGAAGCGAAAAAATTCAGCCTGCAAGTGCCGCTTTTATGATAGCGGCAGGACTAGCGATGAGGAGTTTTGAGCTATGCCACATATAAACCTACTCCCATGGCGCGAAGAGGCTAAACAACGTAAACAGAAAGAATATGTCGTTGTATTGGCTTTATCTGCTTTGTTTGCCATCGCTTTAATGATGACAGTCAATGCATATTACAATGCTCTAATTGATAATCAGGAAACTCGCAATCAATATCTGCGTAATGAGATTGCTGTATTAGACTCAAAAATAAAAGAAATTAAAGAGCTAAAATCAATGCGTGCTAATCTTGAACAAAGGATGGAATTGATTGCTGATTTACAGAGAAATCGTAATTTAGGTGCGCAAATAATGGATGAATTAGTCAAAGTTGTGCCACCCGGTATTTATTTGGTTAATTTACAAAAATCAGATAGTAAAGTAACACTAAAAGGCAAGAGTGAATCTAATAACCGAGTCTCAACTATGATGCGGCAAGTTGATGCCTCATATTTGTTGGAGGCTCCTGTGCTAAATGCTATTGTTGCTGCAAACACAGAGCAAACTGCCCGGGTACTGAGTGATTTTAGTATGTCTGTGCGCATTCAAGCAGCTGGGTTACGCAGAGAAGAAGAGCAGGGAGCACCATAGTGGATTGGAAAAATATTGATTTAAGTGACTTAAGTGAGCTTGAACTTGATGTTAACAACATGGGCGCGTGGCCAAAAGCGGTAAAAATTATTGTTGCTGCGATATTGGCTGTGTTGGTTGCATTTTTATGTTACCACTTGTTAATAAGTGACAAGATTGAACACTATCAGAAAGTTACTTCTTTGGAGTCGACTCTTAAAACGCAATTCCAAGCGAAATATCAGGTTGCAATTAATGCTGACGCGTACAAAGAGCAAATGACGCAAATGGAAAAAGATTTCTCAGAGCTCTTAAAGCGGCTACCGACAGAAAGTGAAACACCGGGGTTGTTGGATGATATTACATATGTTGGTACCACCAGTGGTTTATCATTTAAAAAAATAAATTGGGAAGATGAAATTGAGCGGGAATTTTATACTGAGTTACCGTTAAGACTTGAAGTAGTTGGTGGTTACCACGAGTTTGGTGAATTTTTAGGGCGCGTGGCAGCACTACCCAGAATTGTTACACTGCACAATTTTAATATTGAAAATCGCGGTAGTGATGTATTAGAACTTAGTTTACTCGCCAAAACGTATCGTTATAAAGGGAATGAGGTAGGTGCTGATGAATAGGGTGCTATCTTATATTTGCATTATATTTTTATTGTCAGGTTGTGGTAGTGACATTACTGATTTGCAAGCGTTTACCGAACAGACTAAAAATACAACTCAGCCTTCAATAGAGCCGATACCAAAAGTAGAAGAGTTTGAAAGTTTTGAATATGCAGCAAGTGGCATGCGCAGCCCGTTTGTAGAACCCGAACCAGAGCTTATCCAAGACAAGTTAAGTCATAATTTAGACTGTATTCAGCCTAATTTTCGGCGCACGAAAGAGCCATTGGAAAAGTTCCCGCTGGATAATATTCAGATGCGCGGTACTATGGGCAATAAAAGTAATTTATTTGCTTTAGCCTCAGCTTCAGATGGTTCTTTATACCGGCTAGGTATTGGCAACTACATGGGGTTGTTTCATGGTCGAATTGTTAAAATAACCACAGAACACATTCATTTAGAAGAAATGGTGCCAGATGGAACTGGTTGTTGGGAAGTCAGAAAAGCAGAAATAACGATATTGGATGCAGAAACAAATTTGGGAAGTAAGTAAGATGACAATAATAAATAAAATAACACAGGTAAATACAAATTTATTTCGATTATTATGGGTGTTGTGTTTGCTGCTACCCGTAAAAACCTTTGCAATGTCGGTCTTGTATGAAGTTAAATATAATCCGATTATGGCAGGTGAAACGGAACTGGAATTTGTATTCGATCAAAAGCTGCAAACCGAACCCAATATTCAGGTGCTTAATAACCCCTCTCGTATTCAAATTGACATCGATGATGCGGATTTTGAAAACTACCTAGCTGAAATACCAATTAATATCGCGGGTGTAGAGCAAGTAAAAATTGAATATATCGACGAGAGCATACGCATAAACATATTGCTTGATTCTCTTAAAGTGTATCAAACTCGTATTGAAGGAGAGCGTTTTTATGTACATGTTTCAGATAATGCAGGCTTCAATAAAAAACAAACTAAAGAAGCATTTTTGAACAAGATTCAAGCATTAGATTTTCGCCATGGCAAAAATGACAGCGGACGTGTTTTAGTTTTTCTCCAAAGCAGCATGGCGGCAGTTGATGTACAAGAAAAGCAAGACAAAATTATTGTCGCTTTCCACAATACCGATATTCTGCCTGATCTTTTATACAAAATGGACGTTACCGACTTTGGTACAATTGTTGATTCAGTCGAAACTCACAAAGGTCGCACTCAAACCCGTATAGAGATTAAAACCAATAAGCCTTTTACTTACCAATATCAGCAATTGGATAATATCTTCACCTTAGAAATAGAAGAAGACTCGGTGCAAGGGGGGTTACTTGCTACTGAAAAATATGAAGGGGCGCCGATCTCCTTAAACTTCCAAGATATTGAAGTCAGAACCGTATTGCAGATTATCGCAGATTATAATGGCTTTAACTTAGTTACTAGTGATTCGGTGAGTGGGAATGTGACACTTAGGCTAGACGGTGTTCCCTGGGATCAGGCTTTAGACATTATTCTAAAGGTGAAAGGCCTAGATAAACGAATGGAAGGCACTATCTTATTGGTTGCGCCAAGTGATGAAATTACAGCGCGTGAAGCGAAAGAGTTAGAAGCCAAAAAACAAGTCGATCAGCTATCTCCATTATATTCTGAGTTTATTCAAGTTAATTACGCAAAAGCTTCAGCACTCGTTGCGATGTTAACCGGCGATAAAGCCAATATGTTATCTGATAGAGGTTCAGTCTCGGTTGATGAAAGAACAAATACTTTGCTTATTCGGGATACTGCTAAAGGTATTGAAAACATTAAAAAACTGGTTTCAATACTGGATGTCCCAGTAAAACAAGTTACGATAGAATCACGTATCGTGACCGTCAATGATAATTTGTCAGAAGAGCTGGGCGTACGTTGGGGATTTAGCGACCAGCAAAATTCAGATGGTGTATCTGGTTCGTTAAATGGCGCAACCAGTATCGCAAACGGTACGATACCGTCGATAACCGATAGGTTAAATGTCAATTTACCAGTGACTTCACCCGCTGGCAGCATCGGTTTTAGTATCGCTAAATTAGATGATGGCACAATATTGGATCTAGAATTGACCGCCTTAGAAACCGAAAACAAAGGTGAAATTATTGCCAGCCCTCGAATTACAACCGCCAATCAAAAAACAGCGTATATAGAACAAGGTACAGAAATTCCCTTTGTACAGGCTTCGTCCAGCGGGGCGACTGCGGTCACCTTTAAAAAAGCCGTCTTGAGCTTAGAAGTAACGCCACAAATAACCCCAGATAACAAAATAATTTTGGATTTGGTAATTACTCAGGATACTCGGGGTGATACAGTAGCGACCCCAACGGGTTCTGCTGTGGCGATTGATACGCAAGAAATTGGTACGCAGGTACTGGTCGACAATGGTGAAACCATTGTTTTAGGTGGTATTTATCAACAGCAAATGGTATCTAGTGAGAAAAAAGTGCCTTTATTGGGAGATATCCCATATTTGGGACGACTGTTCAAAACAACAACAGAATTTAATGAGAAAAAGGAATTGTTAATTTTTGTGACACCGAGAATCGTCACTGAAAAGCTATAAATACGGAGATCTTTGCAACTAGCATTGAAATTGTAACGCTTGCCCTCATATTAGTTTGACTATTTGAGGGCAATATCGTCAATTTGTTATCCTTTACTTGCTTTTGAGTGTTGAATCTTGGGATAATCGCCGCTCTTTTTTAAAGAACACTTGGATTTTCGGAGCAACTTAACTAATAGATGTGTAAGAATTAAAATGGCTGAAAAACGTAATATATTCCTTATAGGCCCAATGGGGGCCGGTAAAAGTACCATAGGTCGACAATTAGCTCAGGAGCTTCATCTCGATTTTTATGACTCAGATGCAGAAATCGAGCGCCGTACAGGTGCTGATATCGCTTGGGTTTTTGATGTCGAGGGTGAAGCTGGTTTTCGTGTACGAGAAGAAAAAGTGATTTTTGACCTGACAGAAAAACAAGGAATTGTATTGGCAACAGGTGGCGGGTCTATTATTAGTAAAGAAACCCGAAATCGCTTGTCTGCACGAGGGTTTGTTGTCTATTTAGAAACGACTATTGAAAAGCAGGTTGCCAGAACTGCGCGTGATAAGCGCCGTCCGTTATTACAAAATGGCGAACCTCAGGAAATCTTAGAGAACTTAGCTGAATCTAGAAATCCACTGTATGAAGAAATCGCTGATTTGGTTGTAAAAACCGATAATCAAAGTGCTAAAGTTGTGGCGCGCGAAATTATAGATAGATTAGGATTTTAGTTAGCGATGCACGTTTCTGAAATAGAAGTTAGTTTAGATACTCGAAGTTATCCCATCGTAATAGGGCAAGGTTTGTTAAAAGACCAGGCCTTGTTTGAGCGTCTTATTCGGGGCAAGAAAGTTGTTATTGTGACGAATGAAACAGTTGCGCCGCTTTACCTTGCTGAATTGGAAAGTACATTGAGTAATTTTGATTTGCTCAGTTTTCAATTGCCCGATGGTGAACAGTATAAATCGTTAGAATACTTTGAGAAGTTAAACAGCTTTCTATTAGAAAACAACTGTGGTCGCGATATCACCCTAGTTGCTTTGGGTGGTGGCGTTGTGGGTGATTTGGTTGGTTTTGTTGCGGCCTGTTATCAGCGTGGCGTTGACTTTGTGCAAGTACCTACCACATTATTGGCTCAGGTTGACTCTTCTGTCGGTGGTAAAACAGCGGTCAATCATCCATTAGGCAAAAATATGATTGGGGCATTCAAACAGCCTCAAGCCGTGGTGATTGATACTCAAACCTTGTCTACTTTACCGGCTCGAGAATTTGCAGCTGGTATGGCTGAAGTGTTGAAATACGGCATTGTTTTTGACCGCTCTTTTTGGCAAAGCTTGATTGATGATAAATCACTAATAACTGCGCTAGATGAGAAATCTTTGGTGACGGTGATTAAACGATGTTGTCAAATCAAAGCCGAAATAGTGGCTGCTGATGAAACAGAAAAAGGGGCTAGAGCCCTATTAAATTTAGGCCATACATTCGGTCATGCAATTGAAGCCGAGCAAGGCTACGGTGTCTGGTTACATGGTGAAGCCGTGGCAGCCGGTATGGTTATCGCCGCAAAAGTAGCTGAGCTGAGAGGGTACCTCAGTGAGGATGATTATCAGGAAATAGTGAATACTATCGCCAGTTACGACTTACCAACCAAAAAGCCAGAATCAATGCAAACAGCTGATTTTGTGAAGCATATGAAGCGAGATAAAAAAGTGCAGAATAGCGTGATGCGTTTTATTATCCCAACCGAAATAGGTCATTGTGAAATTATGGATGACCTGACAGCTCAAGAGCTGGAACTTGTTTTAAAATAATCCAAAGGCATTAACATGAAGGCGAACGTTAACGAGCGTCTGCTACATAACTTGCTTTATGTTAATGCGATTGTTTTGTATAGCGCAGTTAATCAGCCATTAGTTAGGCAGCTTGATGAGCTACAAAACGAGTTTGCGGTTAGTTATCAACCTAATTCTGACAATCCTCAAGCCATTCGCTCTTCTATTGTTCGTCATTTGTTTGATAATCCACTGCATGATCCTCAATTACCCTTAGTCGAGCAAATTAAATTATTTGGATTGCGAGACAAGCCGTTTTTAATTGTAATTAAAGGTGTGCCCAATAATGCTATTTTATTGGAACTCATCGCTTGTATATCTGTTTATGGTCTGAGTTTTAGGGTTGTTCTTGAACTTACTGCAAAAGATGCGTATATCGCATTAGAGAAGCTTTCAGCGCAAAATGTAAAGGCATCTTTAGTTGGTCCGCTCGCATCAAAATTTGAAGTTGAAAATCAAGGAAAAACAAAGGCTCGGAAAAAGTGGCCGGTTTTTTCAGCGCTCGGTTTGTTATCGTGTGCTTTAGCATTTCTTGTCTGGTACCTTTTGGTTGCCAATCCATCAAGCGAGCATAATCAACAGCTTGAGCAGGCAGCATCAGCAACGCAAGATTTATCCAGTGGACAAGTCGAAACAGTAGCAGAAGAAGGTGTATCCGATAAAGTTTCTAAGAAAATTCAACAGATAGAAGATTTAGCTGAACAAAATAATATGACTGCAGCTGAATATTTTGCACGCGAGAAACAATCTGATAAGCCAATTAACACCACAACTAACACAACAACCAATACCAAAAACAGTACAGTAAAGAGTACAGTAAAGAGTACAGTAAAGAGTACAGTAAAGGGTACAGTAAAGAGTACAAAACTATCCGATTCTTCAGTTAAAACAGGCAACGGTGAAGCGTTAACCACCATAGAAAATGAACTGTCGGCTCCACTCAATACAAATCCGCAAGAGCCAGCGCATATCGATAACAACCTGACATCGGATGAAAAAAATACGGATGAGCAGTTTGCTCAACCAACAGACCAGAACATGGCACAAAATCCAGTGCAAAAGCCTGAAAAGATGGTATCTGACGCTCGAAAAAGGTACGATTATGACAACGCTTGGTTTTTACAACAAGAGCCATCCAAGTATGTCATTCAACTAAGCTTATTAAGTTCAGAGTCTTTGTTAAAAGAATATTTGCAAGACAATCAATTAGCCGACAAAACCAAGGTGTATCATTTTCAGCAGCGCTTTGGCGTAACTTTTGGTGTTTTTGATAATATAAAAGACTTAAGAATAGCTTTAGCGAATTTACCCGCAGAGCTTACAAATAAAGGTGCATTTGCAAAACCTGTCTCGGCTATACAAAAGAGTATTCGTGAAAATTGATAAAGTAAAAAAACAACGCGCCTTTTTAAAATGGGCCGGTGGAAAATATAATCTAGTTGAGTCTATTATTGATTTGCTACCTAAGCGCAGTGATACGCTGGTAGAACCTTTTGTTGGGGCTGGATCTGTATTCTTAAACTCCGATTATAAAAAATACATACTGAATGACATCAACCCAGATCTCATCAATTTATATCGCCATTTAAAAGCCCAGCCTGAAGCTTTAATTGGTGATTGCGCGAAACTTTACCAAAGTCAGTACAATACAGAAGATGCATTTTATGCAATACGGGAAGAGTTTAATCAGGAAGCGGATAGCTACCGGCGTTCAGTGCTGTTTACTTACTTAAATCGGCATGGCTACAATGGTTTGTGTCGCTATAACTTGTCTGGTAAGTTCAACGTGCCGTTCGGGCGTTATGTAAAACCTTATTTTCCAGAACATGAAATGTATTTTTTTGCCCGCAAAGCACAAAAAGCAGAATTTACATTGCTGGATTTTGAAGAAAGTATGCGCTCTGCACCACTTAATGCTGTGATTTATTGTGATCCACCTTATGTTAGCTTAAGTGAAACTGCTAAATTTACCCAATATTCTGGTGCGGGCTTTAACCATAATGATCAACAAAGATTAGCCTCAACCGCAAACGAACTCTCTATTGAAGGGCGCAACACGGTATTGATCAGTAACCATGATACACCGTTTAGCCGCACGCTTTATCAACATGCACGTATCAAATCAACCAAAGTTGCTCGGGTGATTAGTCAAAATGTTAACAACCGACGGGCTGTGAAAGAAGTTTTGGCCTTGTATAAAGCAAATAAAATAAAACATAAACCGACTAACTCACAACCCAGCGAACAATAAGCATTAGTAAGATTAAAAAACAGATAACTGTAACAATACCGACTACAATGTAACCAAAAGGTGAGGGCTGTGAAAAGTCATCTCGTCTGTTTTTCTCGCTTTGAATGCCTATCAATGCCGCCAACACTGCTTTTAAATATCTCATTTGTCTAAGCCATTTTTGTATTGTATTAAAAAGTATAATGGCAAAAACAAAAAAGCCTGCAAATGCAGGCTTTTTAGGCTAATTAAAATTGTTTAAACAATGATAATTATAGATCGAAGTCTACAGCGTAAGAAACATAGTAACCAAGGCTTTGACCATCACGATCTGACTCTACAACACCAAATGTGAAGCCATCTTTTGAAATGCTAGCACCAATATCGATACCTTCGACAGCGAAATCACCGTCATATGAACCGATATGGAAAGCTGCTTCTAAACCGTCAGCAACCTCTACCGCATAGTCAGCTGAGATATAAGTTGAATCACCAAAGCTTGCGCCATCTGCTTCAGCATTAGCCAATACAGCGATACCTAAAGTTAATGCATCGAAAGATACGCTTGCATAGATTTCACCAAAGTCTAAATCGGTTGATGAACCAGCAGGGATCGCTGATTTTTTAGGGTATGCAAAATATACATAACCTACATCATATGCAAAACCTTCAGCTTCACCAGAAAAACCTGCGTAAAAGTCTACTTCAGAAGCTGCGAAGTCGACGTTTGATGTCCATACACCAGCGTAGAAACCTGAAGCGTCCGCATAATCAATGCCACCAGATACAGCTGCTTGATCTCCGTTTTGAGTCATACCACGCCAGTAGTAGTTAGACGTGACAGCTGCGTTTGCAGATAAACCTTCAACAGCTACTGCTGAAGTTGAAGCCATTGTTGAAACAGCGCCTAAAATTGAAGCTACAAGTAAAGTTTTTTTCATGCTAGTTCTCCCAAACTGGATTTTTTTCAATTTGCTAAATGTGCTCCAAGAGTAATTGCAACCCCTGTGCCTACTTTCATCATTCCGTTAAAAAAAGTTTCAAATCACCATAAACTAAGGGTGTTTGTGCTTTTTTGCCTGAACTGCGCTGCCAGTTTATAGCACTTATTTGGCAAAATGACTACAGTCTGTGAACCATATTGATGCAAAGCGTTGTATTTCTGTATTCACATGGTGCAATTTACCCAGGTTTTTATAAAGCATACTATTTTTTTGCATCTTTTTAGGTTTTATTTAACATATGAATGTTAAGTATTTTTATTATGAAATTTTGCTAATTGTTGGTCTCGGTCTCGATGCTGTGTAAAATACAGCACAATTCTCAATAGTTAACTCAAACAGGTTTAGATATGAATTCTTATTTAATCGCCCCCTCTATACTCGCTGCTGATCTGGCACGTTTAGGGGAAGAAGTGCAAAATGTAGTAGACGCAGGGGCTGATATTATTCATTTTGATGTGATGGACAATCATTATGTCCCAAACCTGACATTTGGACCTGCTGTTTTACAAGCGTTAAAAAAATACGGTATTAAAGCAGACTTTGATGTGCACCTAATGGTTGAGCCTGTTGATGCATTGATTGAACAATTCGCTGATGCGGGTGCCGCTTATATTAGTTTTCATCCAGAAGCCAGTAAACATGTAGACAGATCGATTGGATTGATTAAATCCAGAGGGATAAAAGCGGGTCTGGTTTTAAATCCAGCAACGCCTTTGAGCGTGCTTGATTATGTCTTACCGAGTTTAGATTTTGTGCTCTTTATGTCTGTTAATCCAGGGTTTGGCGGACAGTCGTTTATTCCATATACCTTGGATAAAATTCGCCAACTCAGAAAACGAATTGATGAGTTAGGTTTAAATACCCGTATTGAAGTTGACGGTGGTGTGAAAACCAACAATATTGCGGAAGTTGCGGCAGCAGGTGCGGATATGTTTGTGGCAGGGACTGCGATTTTCGGTGCTGAAAATTATAAAGTCGCGATTGATGAAATGCGGCAGCAGTTGGCAAACGCGAGTAAATAAATCAACAATAGCGAGCACCTTAAATATTTTACAGGTGCTCGTTTCTTATTAAAAACGTTTTAAATTCTCGGTTATGAACGCTTTAGCATAGGTGCTAAAAACCTTGCGGTATGAGACTTTTCAACTTTAACCAGTGCTTCAGGCGGGCCACTAAACAGAATTTCGCCTCCCCCGTCGCCGCCTTCAGGGCCTAAATCGACAATCCAGTCTGCGGTTTTTATCACATCTAAGTTATGTTCGATGACCACCACGGTATTGCCATGATCGCGTAGTCTATGAATAACGTTCAGTAATTGTTCGATATCATAAAAGTGTAGCCCTGTTGTGGGTTCATCAAGAATATATAGGGTTTTTCCTGTATCGCGTTTTGATAACTCACGCGCCAGCTTTACCCTTTGCGCTTCGCCACCGGATAAGGTCGTCGCCGCTTGCCCTAAGCGAATGTAACTTAAACCTACATCCATTAGGGTTTGGAGTTTACGAGAAATGGCCGGTACAGCATCAAAAAAGGCTCTTGCATCTTCAACTGTCAGTTGCAGTACTTCATCAATTGACTTGCCTTTATATTTAATTTCCAGTGTTTCGCGATTATACCTTTTACTTTTACAGACATCACAAGGGACATAAACATCAGGTAAAAAATGCATTTCCACTTTTATTAAACCGTCCCCCTGACAAGCTTCACAGCGTCCCCCTTTTACATTAAAACTAAATCGTCCGGGTTTATAACCGCGAGAGCGCGCTTCTTGTGTTGCTGCAAACAACTCTCTGATTGGGGTGAAAATGCCGGTGTAAGTCGCTGGGTTTGAGCGAGGCGTTCGACCGATTGGGCTTTGATCAATATCAACAACTTTATCTAAGTATTGAAAACCATCAATACTTTTGTATGGTGCGGGTTTATTGGTCGTTGCTTTATTGAGATGGGTTTGCGCTAGACTAAATAAAGTATCATTGATTAAAGTAGATTTACCTGAACCCGATACGCCTGTGATACAAGTTAATAATTTAGTCGGGATCTTTAGATCAACATTTTTTAAATTATTGCCACTGGCGCCTTTTAGTTCTAGCCATTCATCGCCTGCTTGCTGGCGTTTGCTGGGGATGCTGATTTCTCTTTTTCCAGACAAGTACTGACCAGTAAGTGAGTCTTTACTATTTTTGATGTCTTCAATACTTCCCTGGGCGACAATTTGACCACCATGAACACCCGCTCCCGGGCCTATATCAAGAATATAATCTGCTTCTCGGATGGCATCTTCGTCGTGCTCAACCACGATAACCGTATTGCCCAGATCGCGTAAGTGATTCAAGGTGCCAAGTAAACGTTCGTTATCTCGTTGATGCAAGCCTATTGACGGTTCATCCAAAACATACATGACACCAACTAAACCTGCACCGATTTGACTGGCCAACCGAATACGCTGCGCTTCCCCACCTGACAGTGTTTCAGCACTGCGCGATAAAGTTAAATAATTTAAACCCACATTAACTAAGAAACCGAGTCTGTCGTTAATTTCTTTTAATATTTTGTCAGCTATTTGAGCACGCTGACCCTCAAGTTTTAATTGTGTGAAAAAGTCTGCAGTCTGTTCAATTGATAAATCAGTGATGCTGGGCAAGTTGGCATCATTGATAAATACGTTGCGCGCTTCTTCTCGCAGCCTTGAGCCATGACAAGATGGACATGGCTGGTTATTAAGATACTTAATCATATCTTCGCGCACCGAGTTAGATTCGGTTTCCCGATAGCGGCGCTCCATATTAGGAATAATCCCTTCAAATGGATGATTACGGCGAATAATATCGCCCCTGTCATTCATGTAATCAAATGACAGTGAAGTTTTTCCTGTGCCATACAACACAACTTTTTGCTGTTCGGCATCTAGTTTCTGCCATGCTTGATTTACATCAAAGTGATAATGCTCAGCAACGGTTTTGAGCATCTGGAAATAATAAAAGCTGCGTTTATCCCAGCCTTTAATGGCACCGCCGGCCAAACTCAGTTCGGGGTTCTGTACAATTCTGTCAGGATCAAAATACTGTTTGACACCTAAGCCATCACAAGTACCACATGCACCGGATGGGCTATTAAATGAAAAGATTCTGGGTTCAACTTCCTGCATGCTATACCCACACTGAGTACAAGAGAAGTTAGCAGAAAATACCATTTCAGATTTTGTGGAATCATCCATCCACGCAATCACTGCAACACCATTGGCAAGTTCCAGTGCGGTTTCAAAAGACTCGGCGAGTCGGGTTTGAATATCTGCTCTAACTTTGAATCTGTCGACCACCACTTCAATCGTATGTTTTTTATGCAGCTCTAGCGTTGGCGGATCGCTTAAGTCGCATATTTCGCCGTTTACCCGTGCTCGAATAAAACCCTGTGCAGCTAAGCTTTCGAAAATTTTGATGTGCTCGCCCTTACGGTTTTTTACAATAGGTGCAAGCAGCATTAATTTTTCACCATCGGGTAAAGCAATAACTTGGTCAACCATTTGGCTTATCGTTTGTGCGGCTAAGGGTTGCTGATGAGTTGGACATCTAGGTTCACCGACTCGAGCAAATAGCAAACGTAGATAATCATAAACCTCAGTAATGGTACCGACGGTCGATCTTGGATTATGAGAGGTTGATTTTTGCTCAATTGAAATCGCCGGCGAAAGACCTTCAATATGATCTACATCGGGTTTTTCCATCAAAGATAAAAACTGACGGGCATAGGCAGATAAAGATTCAACATATCTTCGCTGTCCTTCTGCATATAAGGTGTCAAACGCCAGTGATGATTTACCTGAGCCAGACAAGCCTGTAATCACGATCAATTTGTCTCGTGGCAGAGTTAAATCAACATTTTTTAAATTGTGCGTGCGAGCGCCTCTAACTTCTATTTTATCCATAGCAGACCTGAAATTTGATATCTAATTTTACTAAACCACTGTAATGATCTACAGTATCGCATAATTTTAATTTGGCAAAACAAAAATCTGTTTAATTATACAGTACGTTTATGTGATGCCATGTTATACTTGCCAGCTAAAATTTTTGTTCAATTTGTTGTTTTTTTATGTCAGAAACGCTTACTCAATACGAAAAGAAAATTGCCGCCATACTTGCAGGTATTTTTAGCTTACGCATGCTTGGCTTGTTTATGATCATGCCAGTCATGGCTGTTTATGGACAGCAATTAGAAGGTATTTCTCCTCTTTGGATCGGTTTGATTATTGGCGCGTATGGTTTAACGCAAGCTGTGTTGCAAATTCCTATGGGTTTGCTGTCTGATAAAATTGGGCGTAAACCGGTTATTTTGTTGGGCTTATGTTTATTTGCGATAGGTAGCGTGATAGCGGCGTATGCTGATCATGTTTATTGGGTGGCGGTTGGCCGCTTTTTGCAAGGTACTGGGGCGATAGCGAGCGCAGTATTGGCGTTGGCCGCAGATTTAACGCGCGAAGAGCAACGCTCTAAAGTGATGGCCGTAATTGGCATGTGCATTGGGCTGTCGTTTGCCGCGGCTATGGTATTGGGTCCGTTACTGGCAGAAAAAGTGGGGCTAAGCGGAATTTTTGCATTTACCGCAGTGTTGGCTGTATTGGGTATTTTATTGGTCTTACTGACTGTACCCGATACGGTTTCAAAAGCGACAAATCGCGATGCTATTGCGGTCCCTGGGCAATTAAAAGCTTTGGCTAAAAATCCGCAACTGCAAAAATTAAATGTGGGTGTATTCTTTTTACATTTACAATTAACCTGTTTATTTGTGGTTGTTCCTGGCTTGCTGGTCAGTGCCGGTTTTCAATCGCAAAGCCATTGGATGTTATATTTTCCAGCCTTATTAGCATCATTTGTATTAATGGCACCTATGCTAATTTGGGCCATCAAAAGTAAACGCGAAACCTTTATGTTTAAATTCGCGATTGTTTTACTCGCTTTTGCAATGGCACTGATTTGGTTATTTGGTGATCAAGGGGTTGGTTTATTATCTGCACTGATTGTATTTTTTGCCGCATTTAATTATCTTGAAGCGAATTTACCGGCTTGGGTTAGCCGACTGGCACCGGCTGGGCAAAAAGGCTCTGCTATGGGCATGTTCTCTACGTGTCAGTTTGCCGGTGCATTTTGTGGTGGAGTATTTGGTGGCGTATTATTGCAGCAATTTAATGCGACTGGTGTGCTATTAGCATCTGCAGCTATAGTGGTTCCATGGTTAGCCATCAGCCAAAAGCTTGTTTTACCGGTTAAAACAAAACCGAAAGTTGTCTCTGTGCAGGTAGAAAACCATCAAATGGCGGAACAAATTGCACAAAAACTAACCCAAATTAAAGGGGTTGAAGAAGCGGTTGTGATTGTAGAAGAACAACTGGCATACTTAAAGATATTACCTAAACAACTGGACCAAGACGCGCTAAATATGTGCCTTGGCCAACATGTTAAAAATAGTTAGGAGAAATTCATGGCGTCTCGCGGCATAAACAAAGTAATTTTAGTTGGTAATTTAGGACAAGATCCTGAAGTACGTTATATGCCTAATGGCAATGCGGTAGCCAACCTAACCTTAGCAACTTCTGAAAGTTGGAAAGACAGAAACTCTGGCCAAATGCAGGAAAAAACTGAATGGCACAGAATCGTTATTTTTGGCAAGTTGGCAGAAATAGCGGGTGAATATTTACGCAAAGGTTCACAAGTATATATTGAAGGTAAATTGCAAACGCGTAAGTGGCAAGATCAACAAGGTCAAGACAGATATTCAACTGAAATTGTGGTGGATATTAACGGCAGCATGCAAATGTTGGATAGACGCTCTGATAATGCAGGACAGGGTGGTGGTTACCAGCAACCACAAGCGCAGCAACCACAATACAATCAAAATCAACCTCAGCAACAAGCGCCTCAGCAGAGCTATCAGCAACCTGCAGCACAGCCTCAATATAATCAGGCTCCACCGCAGCAACCCGCTCAAAATAGACCCGCGCCAGCGCCTCAAGCAGCACCGCCAGCTGAGCCAAATTTAGATTTTGATGATGATATTCCGTTCTGAGCCCTTACTAAAGGATAAAAGGATATCTGTTAGAAGTGTCTAATAAGATACTGGTTAATTGAAATAAATCTATCAACCCAGCCTCAGAGCTGGGTTTTCTTTTTAATTTAGTGATATTTACCTCTTTTTTACTCAACGCCTTTTTGCGCTAGCTGGTGCAATTTTGCTTCTTTGCTAAGATTAGTTCTGTGGTCTGTTTTAATCATCTATATTCTTTTGTATGTTCAGCTTTAGGAGCGATTCAATCAGCGAGGTCATATGGCTCGACAAAAAAAATGGCAGTCTTACATAACCCAAGTCAATCTGAATCGTTATGGGGCGTTGGGGATAACCTTGCTGTATGCATTTGTCGGTTGCATTTGGATACTGTTAAGTGACCAATTATTCTTGTATTTAACCAGTTCTTTACAGGATTTATCGTTGGCACAAACTGCTAAAGGGCTGTTATACGTGGCAGTTACCGCTGTTATTCTGTTTATATTGATCCGCAAACTACAAAAAATTCAGTTTCAGTTAGCTGAAAGTGCAATGCGAAGTGAACTACTTTATAGAGATATATTTACGGCCAGCCCAGAAGCGCAGCTGATTTATGACCCAGAGAGTTTACAGATCCTAGATGCGAATGAGCAAGCATGCCGATTATTTGACCTAAAACTAGAGGTCGATTCGAAAATCAATTTACGGCAAATTTTCCGAGAATCATTGGATACAAACAAATTTCTTGATTGGTTAGTCAATTCTACGTGTAACGATTCTCAGGATGATCAATACTTCAAACTCTGTACTAAAGCGCGCGAAGAAATGGCTCAATTGTCGATTATGCAGCATAAGGTACTCAAAGATGGACAATTCATTGGTTATCTGTTGGTCAAAGATGTGTCAGAAGTGCGTCGTTTTATCCGCAATATTGAGCATGCAGTAAAACGTCTAGATATCGCGCGTGAGGTATCCGGTATGGGGTGCTGGGAAATTGATCTAAATAACAAGCAGATATTGTGTTGTCAAAATGTCACTGAGCTATTAGACATTAAAATCCCAGCAAATACAGCCGTACCTCTTGAGCGTTTTGAGCGGGATTCGAACACTTCATTATTTTGCGACATAACCGAAGAAATGACTAAGAAAAATGAACAGGATGAAATTCGGCAGGAACATTGTATTCGGGATAAAGATCAGAAAGTTCATTATATCTTGGTAGATGCACAATATTTTGAACAAAATGAACACCGCTCAATTGTTGGAACGCTGATAGATCAAACATCACAGAAAGAAATTGAATCTCGGCTGTTGCAGCAGCAAGAGCAATGGAATAATTTAGTTGAAACCTTGCCTGATGGGGTTGCTATTATTCAAAATAATAGCGTGAGCTATGCAAATAAGGCCGTACTGAGAATGTTTCATGCAGATAAATTAGCTGATTTGCAGGCTAAAAGCATTGAGCATTTTATTGATGACAAATCTAAAACAAGTGTTAGACAGCGAATGTCTGACATCTTTAACAAGCGAGAAGATAGCGGAGGTTTTCATCACCGTCACCTATTGAGGTTAGATGGTAAGCCGTTTGAGTGTGAAATTGCCAGTAAGTTGATCTCCTACCAGGGGAAAGATGCCATCCAAATCGTCATTCGAGACTTAACCGACAGAGTAAAAGCAGAAACCGAATTAGCTGCAGCGAATCAAAGATTATCTATATTATCGTCTACCACACTTGATTTGCTTGAAAGGGAAAGAAAGCGAATTGCAGGTGAACTGCATGATGATGTCGGGCAATCTTTGACGGCTATCAAATTAGGTATTCGTTGGCTTACTCGACGTTTAACCGACGATAAGTTGATCAAAAAGGCTGAAGATATTCAAAGTATATGTACTGACACATTAGAGACTGTGCGCAGTTTATCGCTCATGTTAAGACCTGCTCAGCTGGATTCATTGGGCTTATCGGCGGCTATCGAATGGCAAGCTGAGAAGCTGTTTACAGATAGCGCTATCGCTTTTAATTTAGACGTGAGTGAATTTACTGAAATGACGGATAAAGACCAAGAAATAACCGTCTTTAGAGTCATTCAAGAGTCGCTTACAAATATTATTCGACATGCCAATGCCAGTGCAGTCACGGTAAAACTAATAAGTGAAGCTAATAAATTTTCTTTTATGGTAATAGATGATGGTATGGGGTTTGATATCAATCAACATACTGAAAGTACAGGGTTAGTCAACATGAAAGAACGGGTTGAGCTGGCGGGCGGTCAAATTCAAGTTCGTTCGTTACCAGGCGTCGGAACTGAAATTAAAGTCAGTTTGCCGGTTAAGACTAATGCAGAAATTGAAGTGGAGTAAAAAATGGCAGACAAGCGGCGCATAGTGTTAATTGATGACCATCATTTGGTGAGAGCTGGATTGCGCAGCCTATTGGAAGATACTGAAGGTTATGAGGTTGTAGGAGAGGGCGATGACGGTTCAGTGGCGCTAGATTTAATAGCAAGTCGGCAGCCCGATGTGTTGATTACCGATATTGCGATGAAACATAAAACCGGCCTAGCGATTTTACCTGATATTAAACGTCAGTATCCGGATTTACCTGTTATTCTTTTGTCTATGCATGCAAGCAAAGATTATTTGCAGGAGGCATTTGAAAAAGGAGCACAGGCATACTTGCTGAAAGACTCGGCTGAAATTGAGTTGGAATTAGCGCTGGCCGCTGTGTTTAGAGGAGAGCGCTATGTTAGCCCTAAACTGTCAGAAGCTATGCTTGAGGCTTTGTCTGGCAACACTCAAGAAGCGGACGGTCAACCAAAACAGGCCATTCCTTTGACTGATAGGCAAATCGAGATTCTACGTTTGATCGCTTTGGGCAAAGGAACCAAAGAAATCGCCTTTGATTTACATCTAAGTGCGAAAACTATTGAGTCACATCGAGCCCAAATTATGGAACGTTTGGGCATTCGAGACGTCGCAAACCTGGTACGTTATGCTCTTAAAACAGGCATAATTGACCTAGATGAAGAATAAAAAGTATTGGTTACCACACTCAACAACTCTTCACCTGATAAAGGGTATTGTAAATAACGGTTGAGACGCAGTGGGTCATGTACTTCTTTGTTAGCATGCTTGTCTCTGGCGCAGACAAAAATTGGGTTATAAACCAGGTTTGTCCGCAATTTTTGGATATCAAATTCTAGTGCCGTTCTATCATTAGGGTAGATGAGTATTAAAAAATCAGGAGACGGCTCATGCTTCAATTTATGCAGTGCATGCTCTATCGTCGAAGTTGTTTGTATCTCTAACGGAAACTCACCAAGGACTTCGCCTATTAAATCAATTAAGTTTTGTGAAGAGGCAATCAGCATTAATTTCATACACTTACTCTTTATAATAATAACACTCAGTTTGTTTAACTTATCGCAAGTCTAGCAGTATGCTGATATTCAGCAATCAGGATATTCCTGATATCAATTCAGCGGATCCCCTAATTACTGGTGTTTAATTAGGCTTTAAAATTAACGAACAAATACGAGTTTTATCTTTGTAATGGTCAACTTCTAATATTTATATAGTATCAGGTGAGAAGAAAAGGTTATGTTTTTTGTCAATAGAATGGTCCTAAAACAAGGGATTGTTTTACTTATCTTGCTTGCTACCAGTGTCATCTTAGGGTGGTGGTTAAAAATAGATGCGATGGTGCAGTGGCATGTCAGCTTCACGCCTATGCAATTTAATACGGCTTTAGGCTTTTTGTTAATTGGAGCTGGGCTATATGGTTTTCTAGTTCATCGTCGTGAAGTTATCTATTTGTCGGCACTGCTCTTATTGTGGTTGGCAGGTTGCACTTTATTGCAATACAGCGTGCAGCTAGATTTTGGGATAGATGAATTTTTTGTCAAGCATCATCTACAAGTTGGCACTTCGCACCCAGGTAGAATGGCACCCAACACGGCTGTTAATTTTTTTGTTTGTAGCGTGTCCATTTTATTGGGTTATAGTGCCGTTAAGGGACGCAGGTTGTATCTAAGTGTTGCATTTAATTCACTGGTATTTGCAATCGCTTTAATTGCGCTGATGGGCTATTTAGCTGGTATCGAAGCCGGTTATGGTTGGGGGCAATACACTCGAATGGCGTTGCCTACCGCTTTAGGTTTTTTACTGGTTAGTGCTTTGTTGGCGGCTTTATATTTTCGCCAGATCAGCCGAGATCAACGCTGGAGTATATATGGGATAAATGCCTCCATGCTGATTCTCGCTCTGACTTTATCTTTATGGCAAGCGACAGAAAGTAAAGAGCAGAGCCATCAAGTTTATGTGAGTCAACTTAAATCGATTCAATTGCGCTGTGAAATGAGTCCTGATTGTTATGGCGGTGCAATCAATGAAATCAAGCAACCGCTAGACACAATCGTTCTAAGTTTATCGAATTGGATTTTATTGTTTGGTGGTCTGTTTAGCCTGATTGTTGGTCAGCTATTCTATTTTTTACAAAAAACAACTCGGCAGACGAAACGGTTAGAAAAAGAAATAGCTGAAAAAATCCGCTCACAAATTGCATTAAATACCAGTCTGAATGTCACTGAAATGGCAGCAGAGGTCTCTGGTTTAGGGATTTGGACTTGGCATGTTTACAGTGATCGTTTTCAATGTGATGAACAGCTTTCACAAATAATGCGTTTATCAACAGCACAACGAGAACACCTGACTAGTTTATCTGATTGGCTAGATTGTATTCATCCAGATGACAGAGCTAGATTAGAAACTGAACTCAAACAAACGGTCGAATCGAAACAACCTTGGCAAGGTGAATTTAGGTTATTTCTCACCGCACAGCAGCGAATTTATTATCTTAAAGCTCATGCACGCGTAATACTTCCATCACCCGGTGAACCTCGGTTGGTGGGCGGGTGTTTGGATATCACACAGCAGCATGAGATTTGGCTAAATTTGCAACAGTTGCGGGAACAAGCTGAAGACGCAAATCAGGCAAAATCCGACTTTTTGGCTAATATGAGTCATGAGTTGCGTACCCCTATGAATGGCATTATTGGTATTGGAGATCTGCTTAGCCGCACTTCTCTGAGCAGTAAACAGATGGAATATTTAAATTTAATGAGTCGCTCAGCAAAAACTTTGCTTAATATTCTCAATGATATTTTGGATCTGGCTAAAATAGAGGCTGGGCATATCACTCTCAACCCTCAATTGGTTGAGCTGGACGAGCTCATCGGTGATGCAATGAAAACCTTCTCACCCGATGCGCATGCAAAATCGATTGATTTACAGTATGACATTCACCCCAATGTACCTGATTTAATTAAATTAGATGCACTGCGCTTTTCGCAGTTATTGATTAACCTGGTAGGCAACGCTGTAAAATTTACAGATCAAGGTCAGGTTTATGTGCAAGTAACCATGCATTCAGAGCCAACTGATAATGCGATTAAAGATTTTCTGAATGTCAGTGTGAGCGATACTGGTATCGGCATTGATAATGATAAACTTGAAGAGATATTTTCACCTTTTATACAAGTGGATAGCTCGATTGCTAGAGAGTACGGTGGAACGGGTTTGGGCTTAAGTATTGTTGCTAAATTGGTTCACATTATGGAAGGTGAAATCAACTTTGAAAGTACCCTAGGTCAAGGCACCACGGTTTATCTATCTCTACCGATAAAACAACATGCAGAAAAAGAACTTATGTCGCTCGAGCAGCAGGTGTTGTTGATCAGTGATAATGATTGGGGGAACCGCAGAATTAACCATATGTTTAACTTGGAGAGTGAGCAGTTAAAGATTGTTGGTAATCATAATGAAGCATTAAACTGGCTTAATTCTGTTTATCAGTGTGACAAGTCTGTAGACTTGATCTTGGCTGATTATGAATTATTAGCAGCAGACATGGACAACTGGCTGGCAAAATTAAAGCAAATTACGACAATCATGCCTAAGTTGGTGTTACTGGTACCCGCTAATTTATCTGACACGCAGGAGCAGCATGTTGTCCAATGGAATATTACACAGCAAATACTTAAACCCGCCAAACAATCCGAAATTCTTGCTGCAATACTGGCTGATTCACCTCAAACCGATACAAACTTGGAAAGTCAAAACGAAATTTGTTCTTTGCAAATATTGGTGGCGGAAGATAATCCAATTAATCAGCTTTTAGTCAGAGAAATATTGCAACTTAGAGGTCATGTCGTGACGCTAGTTGAAAATGGCGAAGACGCCTTAGAGTATATGCAAATGCGAGATTTTGATGCGGTTTTGATGGATATACAAATGCCTAAAATGGATGGTTTAACCGCGACACGTCAAATTCGAGCCTACGAGACAACGCAAAAACAGGGTAAAAAACAAAGAATAATTGGTCTTACTGCGCGTGCTTTAATGGGTGATAGAGAAGAATGTTTACAGGCTGGCATGGATGACTACATGAGCAAGCCATTGAATTCGCGAGAATTGATAAAACGTTTGGAACACTCATTTCCATCAGCTCAGGAGCATCTGGCGATTCACACAGTGATATCCCAACAAGAAGCAAAACAGGAAGCAAATAAACAGCACTATCAGTATTTAGACTTTGCACGATGTGAAGCCTCAATGGGCGGCGTTCATGGGTTGTTAAGCAAAATGATTAGGCTAACCATAGTAGAATTACACCGACAGATTAAAGAACTA
Source organism: Catenovulum sediminis (assembly GCF_007289895.1). GTDB lineage: Bacteria > Pseudomonadota > Gammaproteobacteria > Enterobacterales > Alteromonadaceae > Catenovulum > Catenovulum sediminis. The sequence continues at coordinate 1,639,636 of NZ_CP041660.1, forward strand.
GGCGTGGCAATTGAAGATAAAAATTTCCAGCAAGCTGCTCAAAGAGTGCATAAACTTAAAGGTACCGTTGGTAGTTTTTGTACCGAGGGGTTGTTACGTCAATGTGGAACGTTTGAACAGCAACTGAAAATGACTCACACAGGCTTTATTGAGCATCAGTGGCTAGAATTTAAGGCTTTACTTGATAAATTTTTATCAGAATTACAAAAGTTTGATGCGAATGCAGAACAAAGCCCGAGTCATTAGAATTAATTAGCAGGAGCATTAATATGAAAGTACTGGTCGCTGATGACGACATTGTGATTCAATCTTTGTTGAAAAACATTCTCACAGATTGGAATTACCATGTGTTGTTGGCAAAAGATGGTTTGCAGGCATTACAATTAGCAGAAGATAATCCAGATTTACAACTCTTTATAGTTGACTGGTCAATGCCATGGCTAGATGGTTTGGCATTTTGTCAAAAAGTAAAAAAAAGAGACAGGTTTGCTTATTTTATTATGATTTCCGGTCGCAGTGGGACAGACAACCTAGTCGCGGCGATGGATCAAGGTGTTGATGATTTTATTGTAAAGCCGCTTGTCGCTGAAGAGTTAAGAGTACGGCTGAGAGTGGGCAAAAAAATCATTGAACAGGAAAGGCGGCTCAGTTATTTGGCTCAATATGATGAACTGACAGGTATCTGGAATCGTCGTATGGTGTTGCAATGGCTGCAAAACGAATGGATCCGATCGCAACGCGAGAAAACCTGTTTATCGATTTTATTTATTGATTTAGATCACTTTAAGCAAATCAATGATGTATATGGACATCTAGTGGGTGATGAAGTACTCAGACATTTTTGCACAACGGTCAGTCAGCAATTACGTCCTTATGATTATTTTGGTCGCTACGGTGGCGAAGAGTTTATTTTAGTCCTACCCAATACTGAAATTCAAGGGGCTGATGTTGTCGCCGAACGAATTCGCAAGGTTGTGCAGGAAAATCCATTAAAATTAGATGCCCAGCGCAAGCTTAGTTACACTGTGAGTATTGGCTTAACGATTAAATCAGCTGAAGATACTGACGTTAAATCACTTATCCAAAGGGCTGATGCTGCAACCTACCAAGCTAAACAGCAAGGTCGCAATCGAGTTGCCACTTTAATTACAGAGTAAGGGAATGCCTGTAGTCTAATCAGGGTTCCCCTGATGAAAAGTCCTCTCCTCAAGCCTATAATTTAATTTCAACTGAATTATGGGCTAACTATATGAACCGATCTTTTACGCAACAATACATGCAAATGCTGCAGGCTGGTAGCTTTACTTCCAGTCAAGCTGGATTTGTTCAGCGCCTAATTCACTTTGTTATTCCACTCGCTATGCTGAGCAATACGACGATGCTTGCTTTTAAACAGCCTGATTGGTCATACCTAATGTTAGTTATTTTGTCAGGTTTGTGCACTTATTTTATGGTCAAAGCACACGCGGTAAAACTGGTTACGATTTGTTTAAGTTTATTTATCGGCATGCATTGGATAAATGGTCAAACACCGTTGCTTATTTTAGTCAGTGCTGTACTGAGTGCTTTCATAGGATGCGCGGCTCAACAATATGTTAAATATTGGCAAAAATTAAAGCAAAAAGCAGAACGGGCAAGTGCGTCCATTAATCTTTGTGAGGCGTTACTGAGAACAAATCAGCATTGTATCAAACTGCTTGACTTAGACGGTCAGTTGCAAGTGGCTAACGCAGATGGGCTATCCCTTCTCAAATCTGGTGAATTAGCACAAGGAGATTGGCAGTTGTGGTTGTCTCAGCAAGCGCCCGAGCAGCGTAAAGATATCAAAAAAGCTTGGTTACAGGCCATTAATGAAGGTTATGGTGAAATGAGCGGTCCTTTGAATCATGGAGAAAAAAGGGGCTATTGGCGCATAAGGATGGCCAGACTTGAAAACCACTTACAGCAATCCGATTCAGTTTTGGTCGTGACGCAGGATATCAGCGAACTTGTTTTTGCCCGACAAAAAGCTGAAACAGTGAATGCCGAACTGGTAGCGATGCTGGATAGCCTAAATGCCTTGTTTATAGCCTTTGACCCAAAGCACAGTATCTTATTTAGTAATAGCAAAGCACGCAGTTATATGCGTACTGTCAAAAATAGTTTGAATCAAAATGGCGGCGTAGCAAGCAATTTGTCTGACAGTTTACCTGAGTTTATATACGTTGCAGTTGAACAGTGTCTAAAGCAGATTAACGATGAGCAAATACAAAATACCAGTATCCATATTCAAGAACCCACATTAGGTCGCTGGCTGGATGTGGAAATATGGAAAAAGGAAAATGGCTACAATTTGTTTGTTACAGATATCCACGAAAGATACTTACAGCAACAGCAAAATAAACAAGCCTTATTGGTTGCTGAGTTGGTGCAGGAGTTAGAGTCGGTTGGGAGTTGGGAGTATGATATAAGTAGTCGTCGAATATCGCTTTCAGTACAAGCGCAGAAGATCTTGGATGTGCAGCCCACACGGATAGCAAACGATTTTTCTTTAATTAATTGTCTGCTCAATCCGAATGATAAAATTAAACTGACACAAGCTTTTTTAAAAGCTTCTCAAGGAGAAGAGAATGTCTACGTGTATGCGCAGGTAAAACACCAAAGTGGAGATCTCATGGAAGTTCGTTTTGCATTGCGCTGTTTATATGCAGCAGATAGCAGCCCTGAAAAAATCATCGGCTCAGTGCAGGACATTACGGAACAAAAAGCACGTGAATCTTACCTTAAAGAAGCTGAAAGAATGGTGCGTGGAATTATTGATGCTCTGCCTAACCAAATATGTGTCATAGACGAACAAGGGACAGTGATTAACACAAACCATTGTTGGCAAGAAAGTGCGAGAAACGCGGGCGCTGATGAAAGTTTAATCGGCCGTGGGTGCAACTATCTAGCGGTTTGCCATCGTTCTGAAGAACAAGGGTGTTGCGAAGCAGGTGAGGTTGGCGAAGGCATTCGCATGGTTATTTCGGGAGACCGTGATGAATTTCAATTAGAGTATTCTTTACCGGTTAATGAAGAACTGAAATGGTTTAACATAAGAGTTGCGCCACTTGGAAGTAATAGCCAAAAATTGAAGTTATTTGTTATTTCTCATGAAGATGTCACAGCGATGAAAACCTTGGTATTGGAATCCGAGTGTCAGCGAGAACAGTTATCTATGGTGCTGGAGGCGACCGAAGATGGGATCTGGGATTGGCAGCTGGAAACTGGAAGTACCTATTATTCTCCAAACTTTTTTGCCTTGTTGGGATTAGCGCCACAACCTATGCCTAATTTTAGCCAATGGTTAAGCCAATCGGTAGCGATTGCTCAAAGAGATGATGTGATGTGCCAATTAAGTCAACACATAGAGCAGCATAACGCACAATTTGATATTGATTGTAAATTACAAAAAGGAAACGGCGAATATCATTGGTTTCGGTTACGAGGTCGAGGACAGTTTAATGACAATGTGCTGGTTCGTTTTGTGGGTACACTCATGGATATTGGCGATTATCAGCATTTGTTGGAACAACTTGGTGAAAAAGAACGACAATTTCAAGATCTGGCAGAGCGCATTCCGGATGTGTTTTGGGATTATGATCTGGAAACCAGTCGTTTTCGCTATGTTAGTCCGGCATTTGAGCAAATATGGCAGGTTCCGTTATCGGAGATAGAGCAAGCCGACTTTGGCTATTGGATCAACAGTCTGCTAACAGAAGACAGAGAAAGAGTTAAAGCTCTGTTTGATAATATTATTGTTTCTGGTAACTCAGGTTTTGTCGAATATAGAATATTAACCGGCAAAGGGGATATTCGTTGGATCAGCACACGCTGCTTCGTGGTTAAAGATGACGATGGGCAGGTTTTACGTATGGTGGGCACATCCCGTGACGTAACCCAGTCTAAATTAACATTGAAGAAACTCAAAGAAGCAACCGAATTGGATAGCTTGACGGGATTGCCGAATCGCAGCACTTTTATGACCTTGTTGCAGGAAAAAATAAAGCAAGACCCTCAAATGCATCAGCGCTTTGCTTTAGTGTTTATTGACATAGACAGATTGATGACGTTAAACGACTCTGTTGGCCATGAAATTGGCGACCAACTTTTACAACATATTGCGGGACGGTTGCTTGAGCGCAGTCATAAAGAAGGCACGTTGGCCCGAATTGGCGGCGATGAATTTGCAATGACCATACCGATGGAAGACAGTCATTTGAATCTGACAGCCATGCTAAGTGATATGGTCGCAAGCTTTAATACACCGTTTCTGGTCGAACAGCATAGTTTGTTTATTAGTGCATCTATCGGAGCTGCGATATACCCAAGAGATGGTATTTCATCCATAGAATTAATGCGTAATGCAGATTATGCTTTAAACGAAGTTAAACACGGAGGCGGCGGCGGTTATCGCATTTGCCCGCATACAGTGCCAGAATTATCTACTGTTATTGGGCATCTTGAGAGCGAATTGAGACTGGCACTGGATGAAAACCAATTTGAGTTATTTTATCAGGCTAAAGTGTCAGCTGGTAGTGGCACGCCGTTAGGTTGTGAAGCCTTACTGCGTTGGCGACATCCTCAACATGGGATTGTACCTCCGTTGTCATTTATCAGTCGGTTAGAGAATTCAGGCTTGATCATTCCTGTCGGAGAGCATGTCTTGCAGATGGGCTTGAAACAGCTAAAAAAATGGCATCAACAGGGGTATACGGATATGAGAATGGCATTAAACATATCGCCGAGGCAGCTACTTGAACCAGGGTTTGTGAAAATAGTCGAAAAAGCGCTTAATATGAATCAAGTTGACTCGCAAAGTGTCGAGTTGGAGTTAACTGAATCAGCATTAGTAAGCGACCCTGAATTGGCAGCAGATGTTTTATCTCAGCTTAAGCTTTTAGGTATTAGTATCGCCATTGATGATTTTGGTACAGGTTACTCTTCACTAAGCTATCTGCACATGATAAAGCCTGATATTGTAAAAATTGATAAAGGCTTTGTCGAAAATATAGAAAAAGATGAAGAAGCATGCAAACTACTGGATGGCGTGATCAGCCTGTGTCGCCACTTAAACATAGAAACCGTAGCAGAAGGTGTTGAACTTGAATGCCAGTGGGACTTATTACGCAAAATTGGCTGTCAGACTTTACAAGGTTATTTATTTTCCAAACCCCTTCCAGCTGATGACTTTGCACGGGAAGTTTTAGCCGTTTCTCGGCAAGCACAGCAAAAGTGTAACTAATATAACAACTTGCCCTTTATGCCGCGCACTCGCGCGGTTTTTTTATTTCTACGATTAATACCAAAGCGTATGGGGAAAACCCCAGAGATACAAGCTTAAATCCTGCATAATTTTCAGGTTCCCCCCCATATCCAGAAATTAGATTCTTTCTCATACTGTAATCACAGTTCTGGAGTGATGAAAACGTCTGAATAAGGGCATGCTCATTTTCGGTGTTTCCAAGTTCTCCCAACTGCTTGTTTACTAAATAAGCCAATTATTTTTGAGGATATCAACATGGCATTGAAAAAACACTCTGTCGCTTTAGAAGCAGAATCATTTATAAAAAGTCCTGCTAGCAATGAATCAACTTTGTCTGCACGCCATCAACAAGAAGCCAATGAAAAACGCAAAAAAGCGAGAACAGCAGCCAAGCAGCAGCAAGCTGCAGAGCAGATCTCATCCGCCTCAACAGAGTTGGCAGCAGGCATCAGCCAAGCCTCTTCAGCGGTAAACGAACTAACCGCCAATATGTCGCAGATTGCTTCTGGTGCAGAAGAGTCTGCCAGCGCATGTCAAGAGAGTTTAGCTGCGGTTACCCAAATTAATGAGCGTGTTAAACGTCAGACGGATACATCTAATAAAGCAAGAGAAGTCACACAAAACTTACGCAATGTGATTCAGGCTGTGTCTAGTGATATCGATTTAATGGTGAATAATGTCGGTGATTCTTCGCGTCGACAGCAAGAATCTGTCAAATATATGACCGATTTAGAAGCACAGGCCGCGAAGATTAATGAGTCAGTTAAACAGGTTATTCGTATTGCAGATCAAACTAATTTATTGGCGTTAAATGCAGCCATTGAGGCGGGGCGAGCAGGTAAGCATGGTAAAGGCTTTGCGGTAGTTGCTGATACCGTGCGCACTTTGGCTGAAAAAGCTGAAACCAATGCAGCCAGTATTGAAACCTTAATTCAGAAAGTACAAAGCGGAGCCAACGAAATTGGTGAAGGCGTGCGTGAAGCAGCGGAAACTGCAGCGGGTGAAGCACAAAAAGGGCAAGTCGTTAATGATAAGTTGGTTGAAGTTCGTGAGACGGTTGATTTTGTGTACGAAGGTTCTGAAGTCATAGCATCAGCAGCACAGCAAATGGCGACTGCGATAGTGCAAACACAACGTGGTTCGGAAGATATAGCGGCTTCTTCTGAAGAGCAATCTGCTGCGTGTGAAGAAAGTTTAAAAACATTAAAAGAACAGGAAGTGGCTTTATCTCAAGCACAAGCTGCATCGCAATTGCTGGAAGATTTAGCGGATGAGCTACGTAACAGCTCCGATATAGCAAAAAGTGCAGAAGGGGTTGCATCATCTTCTGAAGAGTTATCTGCTTCAGTTGAAGAGATAAACCGAGCCTCAACTGAAATTGGTAAAGCGTTAACGCAGATTAATCAAGCTGCGACACAACAAGCTTCAGCTGTTGAAGAAGGCGTATCTGCTCTGGTACAAATCGAAAAGTCTGCTCAGCTTGGTGTAGAGCGAACTGCCGAAGCATTGGATAGAGGACAGCAGTTATCGACAACATTAGAGATGAACAAAACTATGGTTGATGAAATGATCCAAGCAATTTCAGATGCTACCGATAGCGCTGATGGTAATTTAGATAAAATCGCAGAGCTCGAACGTATTAGTCGACAAATTGACAAGATCGTGGATGGTATTGCAAATGTTGCCATTCAAACATCCATGTTAGCCGTCAACGGTGGTGTGGAAGCTGCCCGCGCAGGTGAGTTTGGCAAGGGCTTTGCGGTTGTTTCAACCGACATTCAGAATCTCGCCAATGATGCAGCAGAAAATGCAGAAGAAATTAAAGACTTAGTGAAAGCTATTCAAGATCAAATTACGTTAGTGCGTTCTGACCTAAGTACCATTTCTTATGATGTACGTAAGGAAGTAGAAAAGGCTCGAACCACAACGAAAAGCCTAGATGAAATTCAACAGCATATGACAGAGGTGCTCGACGGTAATAATACGATTCAGCAAGCTGCAAATGAAATCCAGGAAGCAGCCAATACAGCTAAAGTAGGCCTTAATGCGATAGCCGATAGCCAAGAAGAACGATCTAAAGCCGCCGCTGAAGCGTCTTCTGCTGCCGGTCAACAAGCTGAAGGTGCAAGAGAATTAGCGACTGCAATTGAAGAAATCGCTTCGATAGCAGACGAGTTGCAAAATGCCTAAATGGCGCATTACTGTCAACAAAGGTAACAAGCCATGTCAAATGTAAATCATGCTGAAGCGCACAGCGCGCTTTTAGAAGACGACCAAGAAAACCGTCGTCAATTTGTCACTTTCCATGTCGGTGCCGAGTGTATGGCATTTGATATGGAACGAGTGATGGAAATTGTAAGGGTTCCTAAAACCGTCGAGGTCCCTTTAACACCAAGTAGTCTATTGGGGTTGGCAAATCTGCGCGGCGCTATTTTGCCTGTCCTGAGTTTACGTCGAGTATTGCAACTAGACGACGCTGAGCAGACAGATGCCAGCCGGGTCATGGTTTTGAACTATGGCGGTCAACCGATGGGATTTGTGGTTGACCGGGTCACTCGCGTCATAGGTGTTCAGCCAGATGCAATCGAAAATATGGAAAAAGTTGGCAGTACAATTGATGCTAGCTTGCTTTCAGGGGTCTTGAAAAATGTAGAAGGACAAGAGTTGGTTCAACTTGTCGATGTTGATGCTTTGACCCAACAAGAATATGGGCATTTAAAAAGTATCAGTCAAGTTGGCTTGCAAAATACATCTGTCGCTGCAAACAACCAAATATTATCTTCGCAAAATGCAGATGATGATGAGCAGAATATATTGCAATTGGTCAGTTTTAGTGTGGCCGGTCAGGAATATAGCTTTTCAATCGATGCAACGCAGGAAATCATTCGCCTGCCGTCGAAGATAAATTCGGTCCCTAAAGCACCTCCACATGTGCTCGGTATGATAGACCTTCGCAACCGAGTGCTGCCATTGGTTAAATTAAGAACGATGTTTAACCTGCCTGAAAATGAACTGAGTGAAATGAATCGTATCGTTGTATTGACGTTGCGGCGGGGGCGTCAAGTCAGCATGGTTGGTGTTGTCGTTGACGAAGTCAAGGAGGTATTGCGCATTCAACAAGAGCAGATTGAAGCCGTACCTGCACTACTATTGGATAGCTGCGACAAACAAGAACTGGAAGGGATATGCCAATTAGATGAAGGCAAGCGCATTGTTACTTTGTTGTCAGCCGAGCGTTTATTTCATCGAGATGACGTTATTGAAGCGGTTGAAGCAGCGCAACAGTCTGAACAAGCACATGTTGGTTCAATACCTGAGTCGCAGCGAGAAGAGGAAGATAACATGAATCTAGACGCTCAAGCAGAACAGCTTGAAGAAGAAGAGACCCAATTGGTCGTATTTAACCTTGAAAACCAAGAATACGGCGTGATGATTGAGTCGGTTAAAGAGATTCTCCGCTTACCTGAAAATTTAACGAAAGTGCCAAAAACACTTGATTTTGTCGAAGGTATGATGAATTTACGCGGTAACGTGCTGCCTATTATTGATATGCGTCGTCGATTCAATTTAACCACTCAGGATGGCAGTGACCGGCAACGTATTTTAGTGCTAAACCACTATCATACTCAAACGGGTTACATTGTTGATAGTGTATCTGAAGTCCTTCGCCTACAACCTGAGCAGATTGAAGCTGCGCCTAGTTTGTCGGAAGACCAAGCTAAGATCATGGGACGTATCGTCAACCTTCGCCGTGACAAGCGAATAATCACTGTATTGGATCCAGAGCAATTGCTAAGTGCAAATGAACAGTCTGAGATAGTGAAGCAGAATGATGAAAATATTAATTGTTGATGACTCGGCGCTAATGCGCCGCTACTTATCTGAAATGCTTGGTGAGGTTGTGGGCATTCATACTACGACAGCACGAGATGGTATTGATGCGCTAGAGGTCATCGAGCGTGAAAACCCAGATGTGGTCACGCTCGATATCAATATGCCGGAAATGGATGGCTTGACGTGCCTCAGTCATATCATGACTCGCTTTCCACGCCCAGTTGTAATGTTGTCGTCATTAACGGAGGCTGGGGCGATGGCAACATTTGAGGCGCTTGAAATGGGTGCTGTTGACTATATCGCTAAACCGGGTGGCACGGTTTCTTTAAATATTAAAGAGATTCGAAGTCAAATACTGATAAAAGTTCGCACCGCTTACCGACAGCGACATTTGTTTAATAAAAAAGCCGTGTTGGCGAGCAAACCCGTACCATCAGTGGGAATTCGTACAAGTGATACCCATGTACGGGGCATTATAAGTATTGCTTCATCTACTGGAGGCCCTTCGGCATTAGAGAAAGTGCTGCCTTTTTTACCGGCAAACCTACCATTGCCAGTTGTCGTTTGTCAGCACATGCCGGGGTCGTTTACCGGTGTATTTGCGCAACGGCTTGATGGTCGCTGCGCACTGAATGTCGTGGAAGTCAATAAAGCCATGGAACTCAAAGCAGGCACTATTTATATCGGACAAGGAGATGCTGATTGTATGTTGAGTTTGCGGGATGGTAAGCCTTATTTAGTAACCTTACCCGCAAGCGCTAGTTTTAACTGGCACCCCAGTGCGAGTCGATTTTTACAATCAGTTCATAAGTACTTTCCTGCTCAGCGGACTTTATCCGCAATATTGACCGGTATGGGGGATGATGGATCACGAGAAGCTTTGAAATTATACCAAGCAGGTGGGATAACAATGGCCGAAAGAGAAATAGATTGTGCTGTATTTGGGATGCCAAAAGCATTAATTGAATTATCTGGTGCAGGCTCTGTGTTAGGTATCAACGAAATGTCTGGCGCTATTGTCGCTGGCGCAGAAAAGATCGCTAAATTGGGAGTAATAGAAACATGGGTTTAGTAAAGACTTCAGACCGACAGCAGGTAAATACCTGCACAACCGAGCAACCAGATCCAATGAAGGCATTAGACAGCGAGTTTGTCATAACCAGACGAGCGGCCGCTAAATCATTGCGTTTGCAAGCAGACAGTGCTCCGCTGCTGCTTAAATTGCTGGAGCAAGAACCAAACCAATTAGTCGTAGAGGCTTTATTTGATAGCCTGTTGTACCTATACCAGCATACCAAACACAAATCGCAGATTGTTGAGCAAGTTGTTACTTTGCTGCCAGAATTAGATGCGGCTAAACGCAATAGTGCAATTCTATTTCTGAGCGCTTGTCCGATCGAAATGACCGAACATATGCCTAAATTGTTAGCTTCTCCTAATACTGATCTGCAATTATACGCGCTAGATATATTGCGCAGCATGAATCATATGGATGCGCCTAAATGGTTGGCTGAGATGTTACCCAGAGAGTTGCATGTGAATGTAGTGATCAGTGTACTAGAGCGGATTGCCGAATGCCAACAACCGAATTTATTGGATCAGGTTGAGTGCTTGTGCGCGCGCTACCAACATGAACCACTTGTGGTTTTTTCTGCTCATATGGCGATCGAGCGATTGGGAGGTGCGTGTGAGCAGCCTTAGTGCGCTATTAACCAGCCCGCAAGAGCAATCTGCGGACGGTTTTCTTACATCTATTTCAGATGTGGAATATGGTCAGATTCGCGATTATTTTTACAAGCGTTCCGGTATCTATTTTGATGATAGCAAACGTTATTTTGTTGATAAACGAGTGATTAGCCGAATCAAAGCGACAGGCCATGAAGATTTTCGCAGTTATTTTTCGTTTCTTCGTTTTGACCCATCGCAGAGTGAATTGCAATATTTAGTGAATCTCATGACTGTCAATGAGACGTATTTTTTTCGAGAAGAATATCAATTGCGAGCCATGGTGCAAGGCGCGCTGCAGGACATTGTGCGAAACAAGCAACCAGGCGATAGCATACGCATTTGGTCTTTACCTTGCTCAACTGGTGAAGAGGCTTTTAGTATCGCACTTTATCTTTTGGAGTTTTGGCCGGAATTGGAAAAATACGAAGTTGAAATTATTGGCTCAGATATAGATACACATGTTTTGCAAAAAGCAAAACGCGGGAAATACAGTGCGCGCTCAGTGAAAAATCTACCCAAATATATCAAACAGAAATATTTCCGCCATGAGGTTCAATCTGATACCTACCAACTGGTGCAAGAAGTTAGAGAGTGTGTCGGTTTTACGACTGTTAATTTGCATGATGATCAGTCAATGGCCGAGTTTTCTAAATTTGATTTGATTTTTTGTCGCAACCTATTGATTTACTTCGATGATGTTTCACGGCGTCAAGCGGCGGAACGTTTATTTGATGCCTTAAACCCAGAGGGCATACTGTTTCTTGGGCACTCAGAGACAATGAGTAGAGTGTCCTCATTATTTAAAGTTCGCCGTTATTGCGACACGACCGGTTATAAAAAAGAGCTGCCATGAATACTGAAATTACACGTACTGTACTTGTTGTTGATGATGCAATGACTATTCGAAAATACCACCGTACATTGTTAGAAGAATTAGGCTGTGAAGTCGTTGAAGCCGAAAATGGCATAGATGCGTTGGAGAAACTTCTCGAACACCAGCTGTCACTGTGTTTAGTAGACGTCAATATGCCACTGATGGACGGATTTACATTTGTCACTGAGCTGCGCAAAGGGGCAGAGCAAGCAGACTGTCCGGTAATTATGATAAGTACTGAATCACAACAGGGAGAGCTTTCCCGCGGCTACCAGTGTGGTGTTAACCTTTATCTTGTAAAACCGGCTCCGGCAGAAAGTTTAAAGCTTTATTGTCAACAATTGATGGAGGGTAGCGTCCAATGAACCCCTTGCTAGAACAGTTCCTCAGTGAATCGCGAGAACTGCTAGAGTTTTGTGATGACACTTTTTTACAACTAGAAAAGAACCCTCAGGATAGCGACACCCTAAATCGATTGTTTCGTTATGTACACACGATAAAAGGTGGATCTGGTTTATTTGAAATTGCACCATTTACTCAATTGGTACATGTTGCTGAGGATTCATTATCTAAAGCCCGTGAGGGACTATTACAGATAAGTTCAGACGGTATTGATCTTTACTTACAAATACTCGATCAATTAACTTCTTGGCTAGATGAATTGGAAGAAAATGGGCAGTTAGGTGAACTCTCTATCCAGCAAAGTGAAGTGTTGGTCGGGCAAATTCGCCAGCGGATATTGAAGGAAAATACCGAACAGCCAAAACAAGAATTGCCCGTGGCCGATGGCTTGTCTGTTACATCGGTAGAACAAGTCATGGGTGCAATGGGGTTACAGGGGGTAAGTGAAAGATTACTTTGTGAGCTGAAAGAACAGGTAGAAAACTTACAGCAAAGCGCAAACTTAGTCGTCTATCGCCCTGACACTAATGCATTTTTTAGTGGTGATGATCCAATTTGTTTTTGGCTTCAATTACCCGGTTTATTATGGCAAGGGATCGATGGCGATTTTAGCCAAGAAAACTTAAATGCGTTTGATCCTTATGCATGTAAATTGACGTTTTTGGCGTTAACGACAGCTGATGAAACTCAAATAAAGGAAAATCTAAATTATGTGTGGCACAGTGTCGCGCTACACAAAATTATGCCAATAGACAGAAAGGTCCTGCCAGATAACCCTATTAAGGCGGCATTTGGTATCGAAGAGGTTTTGTTTTCACAAATGCAAATCCTTTTGCATATCGATAATAACCCGCATCCAGAATCAAGCTTAGCTTCGGTTTCGCGTGTATTGTCAGGGTTAGTTGGCACTGTGCCTGAGCTCGATAAATTGCCACCCATTCAAAATGAGCTAGGCAAGCTAAATCCAGATTATCTTAAAGCTCTGGAGTGTATAACAGCAGAGGGAAGTGCGACCGATTGTGTATCTGAGCCAGATTTATCCAACGATCAGAAATTGCCCGCTAAAATTACACCATCGGTTGGAGCTCCAGCTAATAACATGCAGACTGCTAAATCTGAGCCTATTCGTACCATCAAAGTTGACCAAGATAAACTTGAACAGTTGGTTGACCTAGCGGGTGAATTAATCGTTGCTAAAAACAGTCTGAATCATCTCGCTCGTAAAGTAGAAAATGAATATGGTATCAAAGCCTTAACTCGCGATATTAAATGTGAACACGGTGTGTTAAACCGAATCACTGAATCTTTGCAAGATGTCGTTATGCAGATTCGTATGATCCCAGTTGCTACCATATTTCAGCGTTTTCCAAGGTTAGTACGTGATTTATCCCGACGTTTGGGAAAAGATATAGATTTACAAGTCTGTGGAGAAGAAACTGAAGCAGATAAAAATATTGTTGAACAGTTGGCGGATCCTTTAATTCACTTAGTGCGAAATAGCATAGATCACGGCATTGAAATGCCAAGCGATCGTCAAAAGGCCGGCAAATCATCTACCGGTGTAATACGTTTAGTTGCTAAAAATATACAGGATTCAGTACAAATTGAGATTCAAGATGATGGTGCTGGTATCGACCCTGAGGTTATCAAAGAAAAGGCTGTTAGCAAAGGGGTGATATCTAAAGACGCGGTCGCTGGCATGTCAGATGAAGACGTCCTGCAGCTCATTTTTGAGCCGGGATTTTCGACATGTGAGCAAGTTTCTGAGCTCTCAGGTCGGGGAGTTGGAATGGATGTTGTGAAAACAACGGTAAATCGTTTAGGTGGAATGATTGATCTGCAAAGTACCAAAGGGGAAGGTTCAGTTATACGTGTCACACTGCCAGCTTCTATCACAGTTTCTCGGGTAATGATGTTTGAAATGGATGAACAAGTTTATGGCATTCCGGTAGAAGGTTTAACCGAGACAATTAAGATTAGACCGCAACAAATTAGAAGAATAAAACAAGGCGAGTCTTATGTACTGCGTAATAAATTGGTTCCATTGTACCGGATGCACAAGTTACTGGGTATTAGAAGCACCAAAAACCAACCCGAGTTACCGATTCTTAATCTAAATATCAATGGCACAGTTGCAGGTTTTGCTGTTGATAAATTATTAGAAGGGGTTGATGTTATTATTAAACCGCTGGAGGGGATTATGTCGCGTTTTCCGTTATATTCTGGTGCTGCCGTGTTGGGCGATGGCCGGGTATTGTTGGTACTTAATCCTAAGGAGATGCAATTATGCCACTAGATAATCATGAAAATATTATGCACCTGCAACAAGATTGCGGGGCAGAGGAAGCCGAGCAATTGCTTGAGTGGCTACTTGCCAATCCTAAAGGGCAAATCAGTTTGGAGAGTTGCAGCCACCTGCATACAGCGGTTTTACAGGTTTTAATGGCTTTTCGGCCTAAAATTTGTGCACCTTCACTTACCATGCCGTTAGACAAACTTTTGCAATCGGCAGGTGTTGTTTAATTTCTATTTTTTCTCTTTTTCTTTCTCTTTTCTATTCACTTAACATGCTGACTGCGAACGCGCAGCTGCATGTTAAGTATCGTACAACCCCCTTTCTGTTGACTCCCATCTAGGGATTTCCCTTGGTCAAAATCAGGTAACCCCCCAGATACATAAAAACCCTGGCTGCTATTATTTAATACAAGACGCCAACTAAAGCTTTCGGTGCTTAGTTTGTATTTTTTAGATGTTGGAGAAAGAGATGAAAAACGTACTTTTGGTTGATGACTCTGCGACGATTCTTATGAGTATGGAACAGTTGCTAGGCAAAGTTGTAAAAACTCAGACAGCGAGTGATGGCCAACAAGCATTGCAAAAATTAAGTGGTGGGTACAAGCCTGATTTGATCATCACGGATATCAATATGCCCAATATGAATGGCTTGGAATTAATCAGTCAAGTTAAAAAGCTACCCGCTTTTCGTTTTACGCCTATATTGGTGCTAACGACTGAATATGATGAAAGCAAACGTGCAGAAGCGAAAAAAATGGGCGCAACCGGATGGTTGGTTAAGCCAGTTAAAGGTCAGCAAATGCTAGACGTGCTTAAACAAGTTTTGCCTGGAGCGGTCGCTTAAATCAGAGCGGAGGATATATGCAATCAGCATCGATATTAAATAAAAAAACCAGTACGCCAGTGAGCTGGAGTGGTTTCGTGCGGCCCTTATTAATATGCCTGATAAAGGCACTTGGCTTTGCGACTGCTATCACAATACTGGCCATTGGAATTGTTCTGATCAATTCAGAGCAAACGATTGCAGATATTTGGTTAAACACCTCTGAACCGCTCGCGATTTTGTTTGCCCTTTTTGCATCTGGTTGTTTTTTGTTGAGTAGCAAGTTTTGCCAGACTCGCACTGCACTCAATGCAAAAATTGACAGATTACAACAGCAACTTGCTGAAAAAGATCTTGAATTGGTTAATCAGCAAAAACATCAAGTGGAACTTTGCAGTACGATTCAGCAGATTTGTAAGCTTTCTGGGCTCCCTTTATCTGCTGTTTCGGAGCAAGTCTCTGAAGCTGCTTTTTCCATAATTCAACGTGTTAGAGACCTTGATTCTAGTGCCAATAGTTTGGTGGGGTACCTAGATAATGCTGATTTTGATGCCGTCGACCTGAAATCTGAAATAGATGCATCCTCAGGTAAATTGACTATGGTTGCTGAGTATTTAAAAACTTTGCCTGAGATGATTCAAGGTCAGCAAAAGGCCATGCAATCTGTTTTGGCTGAAATGGATAGTGTTAAGCAATTTGTTGGTGAGATCAGTAGCATTAGTGATCAGACAAACTTACTGGCTTTAAATGCCGCAATTGAAGCCGCAAGGGCGGGTGAATTCGGAGCCGGGTTTGCCGTGGTGGCAAATGAAGTTAGAGGATTGGCTAACCGCACGCAGGAAGCCGCTCAATCAATCCAAGGCCGAGTTGAACAGTTTGACCGAACGATTCAAGCTAATTTATCTAATGATACTAAAGAGCAGCTTGCAAAAAAACTGGAAGCTTGCGCAGGTTTACCGGCATTTATTGATATTGTGCATAAGAATTATTCTGATGTGCGGCAATATTACAAAACGATGCTGACCGTAGTGACAGAACATAATCATGCCATCGCCACAGGATTAAACGAAATGCTTGGAAGTGTTCAGTTTCAAGATGTCGTGGTACAGCAGATTGATCGGTTGCAAGGTTTTTATTCCGAAGCTGAATTGACCGGTCAGCGATTAGAAGACAAGCCAGATGACAATATCGACGTTAGTTATCTAATCACAGAGCTTAATGACAAGATTCTTAAATTTAACTCTGCAGACCTAAACCATCATAGGGAGAGTGCAGGAAACTGTAACCCTGACGCTCTAAAAATTGAGCTTTTTTAAGCTGAGGATTATGATATGAAAGACCTTGATATAACGACGTTTATGACAGAAAATTTTGCCCAAATTATATCTCTTTGGCAATCTAAACTGGAAAAAATCTTAGGACAAAGACTCGGCAATGCGCCTTCTATACAGCTTGAACGACACTGTAAAGGTTTGCTAGAAAGTTTTATTGGCACCCTCACAATAAAGGACAATGATCATGCCGAAGCAGAGTTGATTACCTTACTGACTGAGGTGGGTACGATTTGGGCAAGAAAAGGGCTTAGTGCCAGTGAAACATCTAACTTTATTCTAACGCTGAAAGAAGCCTTAAACAGCAATGTATTTGAGGTTTACGGTGATTCAGACGCACAAGCATTTCAGATGATTTTAGAGTGGCAGCAGCGCTTAGATCAACTCTTAATGATATGTCACCAAGCTTATACTAATAGTCGGGAAAAATTAATAAAACAACAAAATGCTGCCTTGTTAGAGCTCTCCTCTCCTGTTGTAAAAATGTGGGATCAAATTCTTTTGGTGCCATTGATAGGGGTGATAGATACCGTGCGAGCAAGGCAAATTACCGAATCTTTGTTAACCGAAATAACTAAGCAGGAATCGACTGTCGCTGTTATGGATTTGACCGGTGTACCAGTATTTGATACTGCAGTAGCTGGGCACCTTATTAAAACCGTTAATGCTGCACATATGTTGGGGTGTAAAGTTATTCTAACGGGTATTAGTGCAGAAGGCGCGTTAGTTTTGACTAAACTGGGGATTGAGTTTAAACAAGTATTGACGCGTGGTAATTTACACAGTGGTGTTCAAGCTGCCTTTGCCTTAAAAGGTTTGTCTGTCACACTAAAATCGGTTGCTTAAAATGAATTTTAAAACCCCTCTTCTGCAACTAGGTGACGTATTAATCACCAGCATCCAAACTGATTTATCGGATGCACAAGTGAGTGAATTTCAGCAAGATTTAGTTCGTGCAATTGGCGTAAAAAATGCCAACGCTGTTGTGATAGACATCTCTGCTTTGGATGTGGTCGATTCATTTATGGCAAGGGTCATCAATGATACCGCAAGGGCTGCGCGCTTAGTCGGAGCTGAAGTGGCGGTATGTGGCATTCAGCCTTATGTAGCCATGACATTAGTCGAAATGGGGCGTCAGCTTTTTGATGTGCAGACCACTTTTAATCTAGAGCAGGCGTTGGCAGCAGTAAAAGCTGCTGTAGACGTTCGGCTCTGATTCAGTGGAGGTATTATGAACAACAAGCTGAAAAGCATTCAATTGCCGATTAAAACAGTCGATGACATCGTTCTTACTCGTCGAAAGGCTAGAGAAGTTGCTATAAAAATGGGGTTTGGTTTAGCCGATCAAACACGTTTAGCGTCAGCTGTTTCTGAACTCGCTAGAAATGTTATTCAATATGCCCAACAAGGAGAGTGTGAAATAAGTGATCAGTCAACGCCTGAGATCGTTATATTGCAGGTTTTAATCTTTGATTATGGTCCCGGAATAGCTGATTTAGAAGCTGCACTGCGAGATGGTTTTAGTACCAGCCAGGGGTTAGGCGCGGGTTTACCGGGCTGCCGGCGTTTAATGGATGAGTTTTATATAGAAAGTGGTTTGCAACAG
Organism: Catenovulum sediminis; assembly: GCF_007289895.1. GTDB lineage: Bacteria > Pseudomonadota > Gammaproteobacteria > Enterobacterales > Alteromonadaceae > Catenovulum > Catenovulum sediminis. The sequence continues at coordinate 1,657,813 of NZ_CP041660.1, forward strand.
GGAACCAAAATTCGGATACAAATTCATGCAAGTTCATTGTGAAAGTATAGCGTTAGATATGCCAGCATGGCAGCTTTTAGATAAACCAGAAGTATTAAGCCATACCAAAATTGTGCACGAGTTGGATGTGTTTGATGCTCGGCGTGATGTTTTAAAAATGGCTTTAAGCCTGGGCTTTAGAAATGACCAGGCATATAGTTTGGTGACCGCCATGACTGAGCTAGGTAACAATATTGTATTTCATTCTGTTGGTGGGTATTTGTTATTGCATGCTTATTATGCATTGCATGAACTAACCGGTGAGCAAGCTATCGTCGCCTTGATGCTGATAGCGCAAGATTCAGGCCCAGGCATTGCAGATATAGAGCTTGCTAAGCAAGAAGGTTATAGCTCTATTAATAGTATGGGCTGTGGTCTGTCGGGGGTGTTCCGTCTGATGGATGCTTGTCGTATTGAGTCGTTTCCGAGCGGCACCCGAGTTACCGCGACCTTATATTCTGCAAATGGCTGGGAACGTTAATGCTGGAAGTCGGAACGGGCGTGCGAGAGATGGCAGGAGAAGCCGTCAGTGGTGATCAAGCTGGGTATTGGTATTTGGCGCACGGTGATTTATTGGCCTGTTTAGTCGATGGTTTAGGGCATGGTGAATCAGCATTTCAAGCCGCTAATCAATGTTTGGCTACGGTTGAGCAGATACACACACACCCTATATCTGAGATTCTGCAGGTGTGCAATGAAGAGTTACGCAATACGCGTGGTGTTGCAATAGGGCTTGCCTTGATACAACCTGAAAATAATCAATTGAAATACTGTGGTGTCGGTAATATTCGAGCGACTATCACCGGACACCATCTGCGTAAACTTGTTTCTATTGGCGGGATCTTAGGCTGTGAACCTAAAGTACAGCGACCAATACTAACCGTGCCCTTCGAGATAGGCAAAGATTCATTTGTCTTGTGTTCAGATGGCATGAGTGCAGATATGCCCCATTCAATGTATCAATGTAAGCCTTTGTATCCAAACCTAAACACTTTGATAGATGAGTTGTTATGCCAGTGGGCTAGTATAAATGATGACGCATCAATGATGATAGTAAGATGAATCAGATAACCAAAAATAACGCGCAATACGCAGGTAACAGTCAAATGTTGCTTTCATCATTTTTGACATTGTACCAAGACTACATTTCATCTGGTGATGAAAATTTATTATTGGCATTTAACGACTTGGGTAAAGAATTGCATCAAGCAGGCACTCCGCCTGAGAAAATAGTGGAAGGGTACGCATCTGCATTACAACAAATCACAGTCCCCAATTGTCTGTCTGAACCAGAGAAGTTAATGCCTTTAATGGAAGTTATCATGACTTATGGCATTAGTTACCGGCAACAAATTTACTGGCAAAAAGAACATAGCAATGCGCAGTTTAGCCGCGTATTAGAAGCATCTGGACACCTGATTTGCATTACTGATCAAGGTAATCAAATACATTACACGAATCCAGCATTTAGGCAACTTTTTAGAAATTGCACTGAAGAACTAAATGAAGAATACCGTTTTTTTGGACTACCCAAATGCCCTGAAGAAATCACGCAAAAACTTTTAGCGGGGCAGCGTTGGCAAGGAGAGATCGCTACTCACAATCATAGTGGCAAAGCTGTGGTACTGAACTTAACGGCATTCTCCATTGGTTTAGGTGGTCAGTATTCCAATCATTATGTATTTATGGCTGAAGACATAACCGAACAGCGCGTTATGGAAAAACGTTTGCAACAAGCGCAAAGACTCAGTGTGCTGGGTGAGTTAGCGTCTGGACTTTCACATGAACTAAATAATGTAATGACGATAATAACCGGTTTTGCAGGCTTAATTCGTGATGAAAGTGATGCGCAAAGCAGAGCGGAATATGTTGATGAAATATTGGCTGCCATAAATAAAGGTCAAGAATTAAACCAACAGATACTGAGCTTTGCGACAGGCCGGCAACAAGCACTTGAAAAAGCAGATTTACACCAGTTAATGGCTAATATTGATAAATTTTTAACAACCGCCGTGGGCTCTAATATTGATATGAATTTGGACGTTCCTGCCAATATATTGGTGAGTTTAAGTGAGCAACATCTTAGCCAAATATTAACTAATCTATGTATCAATGCGCGTCATGCTATTGAGAAACGTCATGCAGACACTGGCGGGCTAATTGAAATTGGTTTTACTGTGACTGATAGTCCGGCATGGTTGAAGTTCACTGTAACTGACAACGGTTGTGGTATGAGTGAAGCGGTGCAAAAACAAATCTTTGAACCCTTCTTTACCACTAAAGATGTAGGTAAAGGCACCGGGCTTGGCTTGTCTTTGCTGCAAAAACTGGTACATGAATATAACGGCGAAATTTATGTTCGCTCAGATATCAATTGGGGCACTGAATTTATCATGTACCTTCCTGTCATTGTGGTTGACGAATCAATCACACCAACCACACCAACCACTATTCCTGAACCTGTTTTACAACACTGGTTGAATGCAGAAAATAGTGTTAATAGAGAGCGTTAATATGAGTAAAATATTAGTATTAGATGACGACCCACAAATCCTCAAAATGGTATCGTTAATTCTTAAAAAGAGGGGACACCATATACTGACAGCTGAAAACGGTTGTCATGCTTTACAGACGATTGAATCACAGCAGATTGAGGTGTTGTTAACCGATATCTTGATGCCGGATGTTGATGGGATTGAAGTCATTAATACCTGTCGAAAAAAGGCTTTACCTGTCAAAATTATAGCGATGTCCGGAGGGCGGCGTAAAATATCAGCAGAATTCAATCTACAATCAGCTGCTATGCTTGGTGCCAGTGAGATATTGCCCAAGCCCTTTACCCAGGAGCAACTGGTTGAAAAGATAGAACGAGTAACTAGCTGTTGAAAGTTGTTAAGAACTTTTGAGGTAAAAAAATCCCGCTAACAGCAAGCTGTAGCGGGTACAAGGGAGATACAACAGGAACACATTTTCAAACACACTTATGTAGACGTGTGATTAATAGATTAGTTCAGAAAAATTCAGACTTTTTACAAAAAAGCCGAAGAATATTATTCTTCGGCTTTTCGCGTTTTACAATATAGTTTAAAAAGATGTTAAAGCGGCTGAACAATATCCGCATGTTTATCTATTATTTTATCTATTATTGTGGCATGTCATCCATCTCATCGTCATCTGAAGTAATCAGTTGACCGCGCAATTCCCCCCCGCATGCGTGGTTGAATGGACATTGATATAAAACATATCGTTTTGTAAATCCATCATTTGATCTGCAGTAAAGGTTCCGGTTAAGTTAAACATGCCCAAGTCAACTGCATCTTGTAGTAATCCGATAACTACATCACCATTTGCACCCGCTTCGGCTTTATGGATATGAGCAGAGCTTGCATCGGTAATATCTGTCATCACATTTAAGACAAATTCACCCGTGCCATCTGCGTTTTCATAAACTGTTAAGGCAGCAACGCCGGAAGCATCCGTTGTCACGGCTGGAACTTCTTGATCTCCGCTAAGCTCGGTAATAAGCACATGAGCATCTTCTAATGCAATCTGCCCTCGCAATTCACCACTGCCTACAGTCGAGGTATGAACATTGATGTAGTAGCCACCCATTTCAAACATATCCCAATCCACATCATCAAAATCAAACTCAGCCCACCAGTGATCCGAGTTGTCTGGATTTTGCGATAAAGTGATCGCTGCGCTGCCATTGCTACCGGCAAAACCTTCGTGCACATGGGCCATGGTTGCATCGTCTATGCCCATCGTCATGACATTTAGATAGACAATCTGCCAATCATAATCGATCGTTAGCCACGCATGTGCAGAGGCATCCGTATCGACGGCCGGAACTTCTTGCATACCTGAAAGATTGACAGGTTCTATTTCAACACCGTAAGGCAATATTTGCCCTCTGATTTCACCAGAAGGGTGTGCTTCAGTATGCACATTGATATAAGCCCCACCATCTAAAATCATGTCGATTTCTTCATCACTTAGCATGGTATCTGGTACAACCCACATCCCAGCTTTATCGGAACTCATATCAAGAGCAACCGCAACGCCACCATTTTCACCGGCAAAGCCAAGATGAATATGTGCAGCAGTCGCGTCAATATCATAGGTATCTATCATACCTTTGACCATATTGTCTTCTATATCTACTTTTATTTCACCCCAACCCCATGCATCAGTCATCACCATTGGGACTTCTTGTTTACCATCTAATTTGACTTCTAACACGACATAATCATGGTGCTCTTCATCGTCATCATCTGTTGAAACAGTTACTTTACAAGCGGTGACCATGGCTAATAGCGTTGATACAAACAGTAATTTAAGCCACTGGCTTGTTTTCATGTTGTTTAATGCTTTCATTGCTGCGATCTCCTAATGTTCGCTGACTTCCAGTTTGATTAAAGGTATAGTTCAAACATATATAGTGTAGTCTGGATATCAGATTTCGCCGTTTTTTTTGTGTATAAATGTTAACCGTGTATCTAAATTGTGAATTACAAAAATAAAAAACAACAACTTATAAAACAGGTACTGGTAATTTTGTCGCACCACCTCGCACAAAAACCAAAAGAGCAACTGAGCATTCGCCAACTCGCACAAATGGTTGGCTGCGTCCCCTCAGCTATTGTTAAAACGTTTGGCAGTTATGGAAAATGTTGGCAGATGTATGCCAAGGTTAATTTTTGCGAATTAACTGAATTGTTAGAAAGCAGCCAATCCACTGAAGATTTTTTAAACATATGTTTTAATTACGCAGCAACTAAACCGTACTGCTGGCAATTGTTATTTGAAAGTGACGTCAATATCGCGTTACATCTGGTCGATTATGCCGCTCAGCGTCAGTTGCAAATTATCCACTTATTGGCAGAAAAAATTACAACCGAGTTTACATGTGATTCTAAGCTGGCTCACCAGCGAGCAAAGACACTGTGGCTTGCTTGTTTTGGGTTATTGCACCTACAAGCACAAAATAGAATGCTTGTATGGGACAATGAGCAACAACAATTTAGCCGAATTTATAAGAGTATTATGGATGAATTTTCAAACCCTGCAGTTATTAAGTAAACGCCGGTTTTTGCCCTATTTTTGTACGCAGGCATTGGGCGCATTTAATGATAATGTTTATAAAAACAGTTTACTGTTGATCATTGCGTTTATGCTGCCGCAATCGACAGGATATGATGTTAATTTATTGGTTAACTTAGCCGCCGTGCTTTTTATTTTACCTTTCTTTATTTTTTCTGGGCATGCAGGTGTTCTTGCTGACAATTTTGAAAAGTCGACGTTAGTTCGTAAAATTAAGATGTTAGAAGTAGCCATTATGCTGTTGGCTGCACTGGCTATTGTGAGCGTTAATATAGAAGCCATGTTGGTGCTGTTATTTTTAATGGGCGCGCAATCTACATATTTTGGACCTATAAAATATTCTATTTTACCCATCCATCTAAAAGAAAATGAGTTGTTGGCAGGGAATGCTTTAGTTGAAATGGGGACATTTGTTGCGATTTTATCAGGCACTTTAATTGCTGGCCTGTTTATGTCGATGAAGCACGCTTTAATGGTTGTTGCTATTGCGGTTGTGGTATTTGCGGTGAAAGGTTTAGTCTGTGCTTATTTTATTCCATCTACGCCTTTTGTTGGTACGCAAAAACCGGTGAAATTTCACTTAATGGCGCACAATAAATCGGTCGTGAGCTTGATAGTGCGAAATAAAGAGTTATCTTCAATTGTCGTTTTGATCAGTTGGTTTTGGTTTTTTGGTGCAAGTTATTTAACGCAAATACCGAACTTTGTGCAGCTTCATTTGGTGCAGACACCGGCTATGGTTTCTGTATTGTTGGCTGTTTTTACGCTTGGTGTGGCTTTGGGCTCGATGTTGTGCAGTGCGCTCAGTAAGGGGATGGTTAAATTGTCTGTCGTTTGGTTGGCAGCGTGCGGGTTATCATTTAGTAGTCTTGCATTTTACGGCTTAACACCAGAGGTTGCCGCGGCTGAGTACAGCCAATTAAGTGATATTTGGCAGAATCAGCAGATTGTTTGGGTATTGTTAAATATGTTTGTACTTGGCGCTGCAGGTGGCTTATATATTGTGCCTTTGTATACTTTATTGCAGCTTAAATCAGCTGAGAATAATCGTTCCCAAGTCATAGCTGCTACCAATATATTTAATGCACTGTTTATGGTCATGAGTGCGATAGTTGCTATTATCTGGCTAACAATCTTATCCTTTTCCATTCCTGCTTTTTATGGGTTATTGGGGATACTGAATATTTTAGTGGTTCTCTTTTTCTTGCCTAGATTGAAACAGTCAATTACAGATGGAGTACGTGAATGAAGTTTTACATCCGAGCTGTCCTGTTTTCATTCGCTTTATTGGTTGGCATACAAATACCGGCATTTATTCAGCAGTACAAATTAGTTTCGACGGCACGACTGGCCGAAGCTGAACTTAACTTAGCTGGTTTTCAGCAATCCGCAGAGGAATTTTTTGGCGGGAGCTTAGAAAAACTGATCGTTTATTATCAGCAAAATGAAGATGTCGTGTTAAATGCGAATGGTCGCAATATTAATCAGATTTACCTGCGAGTAGAACAGCTTAAACAAGAACAAAAAATATTTGAGCAAGCTAGCCCGATTGTTTTTATTCACATTGTGTTGGATGGCAGGCAAGAAATTCTACAACAGACTCGGCAAGAATACAGCTACATGGTGCCATTAAACCCACAAGCTGTAGTTTGGGCAATTTCTACTGCTTGTATATTCGGTTTGTTATTCGAATCTTTATGTTTTATCTTGTTTTTTTGTATTAGAAAACTGTTTTTTAAAAGACGCCAAAGCGTATAAATTGAGGAATGTAAACTATGGCCATGACAGCCTCTACCATGATGCCACTTGGCACATCAGCGCCAGACTTTAAACTGAAATCAACTGAAAACCAGTGGGTGAGTTTATCTGATTATCAACAGGCTAAAGCCTTAGTGGTTTTATTTATTTGTAATCACTGCCCTTACGTGATTCACATCGCACCAAAATTAGCGGAAATTGCGGCCGAGTATCAAAAGCAAGGTGTTGAATTTGTTGCAATTAACAGTAATGACGCTGAGCAATACCCAGCAGATGATTTTGCCCATATGCAGGCAGAAAAAGCCAAGCGCAATTATCCGTTTGCCTATTTATTTGATGAAACACAGGACGTTGCAAAAGCGTATGATGCCGCTTGTACACCGGATATTTATGTTTTTGATGAACAGCAGAAACTAGTCTATCGTGGACAATTTGATGGTACGCGCCCGCACAGAATTTCTTCCGGTAATTATGATTCGGAAAAAAATCCTGCGACGGGGGAAGATTTAAGCGCTGCCTTAGACTCTATTTTACGGGGCAGTAAGCCCAGTGAGCCGCAGCTCGCTTCGATTGGGTGCAATATCAAATGGAAGGCTGGAAACGAGCCGAAATAAGGTAAACCCAGTTTCTAAAACCAATTATTTTTTCAGCCCACATCACATTCAAGCCAGCTTGCTCTAAGCTGGCTTTTACCCAATGTGCTTCAAAATCGGTTTCAGGTAAAAAATTAATATAGGCAAAACCCGTATGCGTGAGAGACTGTTTCAGTTTGGTAAAATAGTCAGCCGTTAGCGTTTCTAAAATTGAAGATTGGCTAACAAATAAGTCGGTAATTATCAGATCGTAACGTTTTTCATTGTCTAATATGTACTGCTGCGCGTCAGCTTGCATAATGTTTGCTATTAAACTTTGTGGATTAAAATACTCGTTAAACCATTCAATCACAATTGGGCTTTGTTCAACAATATCTACTTCTGCTGTTGGACATTGCGATTTTAAATAGCGAAAATTGCCACCGCCTCCTAAACCCAATTCCAATACGCTTGCGTGTTCAGTAAGCTCAGCAATCAATCCTTTCAGTGGAAATTGGTGCGGAAAGGTCAATAAATCTGGGTTTTTTCTATCCATCACAGACTGTACAGTTGCGTCTAATGTTAACCACCTATAGCGCTTGTTTTGCTCAACCCGCCAGTGGCTTGTCAGATCTTTTTTATAAGCTAATAACTGAGCTTTGGACAATGACTTTTTAAGTTCGACAAGCATCTCATAAACCGTTAATCTGCTAATACTATTAAGGGCATGCTAACGCAAAAAATAAATTTATGTATCAAATAATTATTCCAAAAAGTGATGCCGATTTTGAGAAGTACTACAAACTCAGGTGGCAAATCATCAAAAAGCCATTTGGCGCACCATTAGGTGCAGAAAAAGATGAATACGATAGTTTAGCCGAACATCGCATGATATGCGATAAAGACGGGCAAGTACTGGCGGTAGGGCGCTTACACTTTGTCAGTCAGGATGAGGCGCAAATCAGACATGTGGCGGTAAGCGATGAATGTCGCGGTAAAGGCTTAGGATCGATCATACTCACAACCCTGGAGCAAGCAGCTCGCCGGCAAAATGCGAAACGTGTAATTACTTTTTCGCGCGCGGACACAGTTACTTTCTTTGAGCGCTGTGGTTACAAATTAATTGAAAATCCGATTATTGACTTTGCGGGTGGACAAGTGAGTAATCGTCGGCAAATGTGTAAAAAGTTATCAGAGTTTGATGTCATTTTGCGACACCCCATGTGGTGTAAAGAGCTACAAGAAACTTGGAATAAACAAATTCCAATCTCACAAGCCATGGGCATTAAAATTCATCAATATACCGGAGCTCAGCTCGAAGTTCGAGCGGCGTTAAATGCTAATATTAATATGCACAACACAATGTTTGCCGGTTCTATTTATTCAATGGCGACACTGGCCGGTTGGGGGATGGTGCACTTGTTAGTACGCGAAGCTGGCTTACAAGGCGATATTGTTTTAGGTAAAGGAGAAATCAATTATCGCAAAGCGATTCGGGGTATTCCGCGTGCGCGCGTTCATATTAATGATAGTGTCGGAGAGTTGGAGCCACTAAAAAATAACAAAAAAGCGCGCTTAAAAATGACCGTGAAATTGTTTGATGAAAATAAAAGGTGTGGTGAATTTATTGGCGATTTTTACATAATGCCGATTAAAGTCAGTGAAAGTGAAATCGAATAAAATATCCACAAAGTACATATTATCGTGGCACGATAATATGTAACTCTTCTTTTAAGCTCTCATCGTACTGCACACCTAAGTGAGCTGCAGCACGCAGATTAACCGCTACTTGAAATTTATTCATAGGTTCAACGGCATACTGTTGGTTTTCAAGTGAGCTCTCGGCCATGGTAATCAAGCGTTTCCCTAACTGGTAATTGTCTGGAAAAAGTGAGAACAAAGCTCCGCGTTTAGCATGTGTTGGTTTGCTGGAGAACAATACAAATTTACGCAACCAGGATGCTTCTAAAAGGTAAGGCAAAACTATTTGGTCGTTAGCTGTAACGGTATCGAGCGTCAACCATATTGAATCGGTCGCTGGATTGATTCTTTTAAACAATTTATCGTAGTAGGTCATGGCTTCGCGGATGTCATCTGCCCGTTGTGCGACCAATTCAACACCATGTTTTTTTGCTGCTAGTTTGGTTTGCGGGATTATCCATTCAGTTGCCTGGCTATAAACCATATGCACCTTTTTTATATGAGGGGCTAATCGTTCTAGCTCAGAGAAAACAATCTCAGGATCATTGGTCATGCTTACCCCCCAAAACCATTGGGCTTTATTGGGTAGCCTCCCACCATGACAGGTAGATGTTTGACAATATCGTGCGCATATTTAAAGCCAAATCCACCAAGCAAAATCGCGGCATCGGCATCTAATTCTTGTAGTTGTTGCAGTAATGCTTGAGAACCTATTCTTTGCGGAAATTCAATGGTTTTTATTGTATGGCTTGCGTTTTCTTTAATGCCTTTGTTGATCAGTTCAAAAACAGCCTGATAGGGCTCTTTAACAGCAGGATAGGCAACCACAATGGTTTCTGCCGAAGCATTACGGCATAAAATGAAGCTGCTGAACAATAAGCAAAATAGCAAGAGTTTTTTCACTAATGTTTCCTGAGTGGGACGAAGAATACACCTTGAGGCTCAACCAAAATAGGGATCTGTAAGTAAACTTTACAGATCCTTATTATTGTCTACTTTTGACGCTTAATTATCAAGCGCTAAATAGCTTTTGCCAAATATCGGTCACTTGTTTTCTAGCTTCGACAAAAGGTTGAGTTTGTGAAATGACTTTTTTCTGCGCTAAAGCTAATTTATGTGTTTCATTGCGCATCAGTTTATAAGCTTCTATTAGCTGATTTGCTTCATTGTCACTAATCACCTGATGTTCCGCCGCTTCCCCTAGAATACGAATATTATCTGAATATTTGGTTAAACTAGGATACTTATGGCTATGTGCTAAAACCAGATATTGGGTGATAAACTCGATGTCGGTAATGCCTCCTCTATCTTGTTTTAAATCAAATGCCTCTTCACTGCCTTGATTCAGGTGGGTATACATTTTATCGCGCATTTCTACTACATCATTACGTAGCTTGTCTGTCTCTCGGCTGGTTTGTAATAATTTTTTGCGAATATCCTCTAACTGTGCTGTCAGTTCACTGTCTCCAACAATTGTCCGGCATCTGACCAAAGCTTGATGTTCCCATGTCCAAGCCTCATTTTGCTGGTAAGTTTCAAAACCGGACAGGGTCGCAACGAGCAAACCTGAGTTACCGGAAGGGCGCAATCTAAGGTCTAGCTCATATAAAATGCCGGCATGCGTTTGCGTAGAGAATAAATGCATGATGCGCTGCGCTAACCGAATATAAAATTGGGTAATACCAATTGGTTTTTCGCCGCTGGTTTGTTGATCAGCTTTTTGGTTATGTATAAACACCAAATCCAAATCTGAGCCATAACCAAACTCTAAGCCACCGAGTTTGCCGTATCCGAGTACCGCAAACCCTTTGTTGTCGGTATTTTTAAGCGCTTGTGGCACACCATATTTAGCGGCGATTTGACGCCACGCGATGTTAACCACTTGCTCTAGTATGGCTTCTGCTAGCCAAGTTAAGTGATCACTTACTTGCATCAAAGGCAAGTACCCCATTAGATCCGCGGCTGCTATTCTAAGTTGATAAGCATGCTTGAATTGTCGCAACGTATCCATGATATTTTCCAGATCGTCGTCTTCAATTCTGAGTAAGCGTTCACGCAGATCCGCCCGGTATTGCGATGCGTCTAGTTCTCGATACAACTGGCGGGGATCTAATAATTCGTCGAGTAGAAAAGCTTGACGATTAAGCTGCTGCGCAATCCAAGGGCTGGCCTGTAAAAAACTGAGTAGTTGCTTGCAAGTCTCTTGGTTTTCGTACAAAAGTTCAAGGTAGGCGGTACGGGTACATATTGCAACAATCAGTTCACGCACGCGATATAAAAGCTCATTGGCTTCTTCTGATTGCAGGCATAAATCTATTAATCTGGGCATCAGCTTAGTCATGATCTCTGTGCCTCTTGGCCCGACGGCTCTTTTTTGAACTTGCTCATGGCAATCCACTATCTGTTGCCAAAAAGCTTGCGCATCGAGTGTTGGATGATCATGTTCAAGCTGACTAATCGCGGTTTGTCTGTCGAGTTGGCTAATCCAATAATCAAATTGTATTTCGTCTTCATCTTCACTGTTTTCATCACGCACGATATCCGAAAATATTGTATGAACAATATTCATCTGAAGATCAAGCTCTTGCCTGAACGTTTGCCAGTCGTGAAAGCCTAGTGCATGTATTAAACGAGTTTGATCTAACTCGTTCTCCGGCAGGGTTTGTGTTTGTTTATCCGCGATTGCTTGTAAAACATGTTCGGTCTTACGCAGAAAGTAATAAGCTTTGGCTAATTGTTCTACTTCGTTTTCTTCAATCTCGCCAAATTCTTTTAGTTTATGCAAGGCTTCGCGTGTCGAACGGGTGCGTAACTCCGGTTCGCGCCCGCCTCTGATTAGTTGAAAAGCCTGCACGACAAACTCAACTTCTCGGATACCGCCTTCACCCAGTTTAATATTATTAATGAGCCCTTTGCGGCGATTTTCTTGAGCGATTAATTTTTTCATTTTGCGCAGTGACTCAATCGCAGAAAAATCGATGTAGCGGCGGTAGACAAAAGGTCTAATTAAATCTTCTAGGTATTCTAAATCTGGGTGGTTCTGCCAGCTATCCGGTACTATCGGTCGCGCTTTTAGCATCGCGTATCTTTCCCAGTCACGGCCTTGCTCAGCGTAATAATCTTCTAACATATTGAAGCTCATGACCAAGGGTCCGCTATCACCATAAGGTCTGAGTCGCATATCAACCCGATATACGTAGCCATCGATAGTTTGTTGATTCAATGCCGCAATTAATCTTTGTCCAAGACGGGTAAAAAATTCGTGATTACTTAATGCCCGCCGGTCGCCTTGTGTTTCACCTGATTCCGGATAGCAAAATATCAAATCGATATCAGATGAAAAATTCAGTTCATGTCCGCCTAGTTTACCCATGCCGAGTACAAAGAAGGGTTGTTCTTGGTTTTCGTGATTACAAGGTGTACCAAAACCCTTAATTAAATCCTGATATAACCATTGAGTTGTCTGTTTTATGATGTCATCAGCGAGACCTGATATTTGTTCAAATGCTGAATCTAAATTAAGTGTTCCGTTAAGATCTTGCCACGCGATGCGCATCATTTGTGCGTTACGATATTGGCGTATGAGTTTATGCAATGCCTGCTCATTGGGCTGTTTGCTTATCGCTTGTTGGAACTCACTTTTAGCCGTTTGATATTGAGCCTCTACATCCGTTTCCTGTTGAATAAAAGTCATCAAAAATTCTGGTTGCTTCATAGCGACATCACGGATAAAGTCGCTCATTGCCATATGCCATTTTAATTTTTGTTGATGCTCACCCGAGAGTTGATTCAAATCTTCATGGCGATAGCTCACCTGCTGCCAGGCAGCATCGGCTGCATTTTGTAAAACTTCGGGTAATTGTTGAAGATCGGTTGAAGTAGGTGAAAATTGATTAAAGTGCTTAAAAATCATAAAGTGAGCCTTATTTATTCATATAAGAATTAAAGCAAGCAGAGGACCGCATGGCCATACCAAAATTTAGATCAATTTGGCTTGTGTTATTTATTTTCAGTTTAGTCGCCTGTGGCGACCCTTTAAAAGCCAAAATAGATAATCAAGTCCATTTTGTGGAAACTCAACTGGAAAAACTAGCACAAAGGTTAGACTCAGGACAAATTCGAAATGCGAATTTAATCAAAGAATACGCCGCACAATTGCGCAGTTTAAAACCTGAATATAGCAGTATTGTGAACGAGTTAGCCAGAGATGCCGGAACAAAAGGGCCGCTATACACTAATTTGCTTGACCGTTTTGAGATGGCCCGTGGGCAGCCAGAGCGCTTTGCAACGCAGGAAGAGCGCCTGTTAGAACTGGAAAATCTATATCAGGCTGCAAGCCCAGAATTGTACAACGATGCCTTGTCTGATCCACTCAATGTTTTGGCTGATTTAAGTCAGGGCGTATTGCCGCGTGTTAATGCTGTGAGTCGCGAGGCCAGTTTGCAAGCGAATCAAGCGGAAGATTTTGGTGCGGGCAGCCAATTGGTCGGTAACCCGGCTTATGGCCAATGGTCGACACAAAGTAATGGCATGTCATTTTGGGAGTGGTATGGCATGTATGCGTTAATTTCTAACGTAACTGACTCATTTTCAGGTCGCAGAGTGCGTTATAACGATTGGGCAAGAGGACGAGACTATAGTTATTATCATGATTACGGTCGTTATCGTTATTCGTCGCCACAAACCATACGTAAACAAAATACGATAGAACAAAAGGCGAAAAAGAGCTTTTCTGGTGGTTCGTTTAAAAGTGCATATGATAAAAACCGCACGGGTGCCAGCCGAGTTTCAAGCGCAAGCCGGTTAGCCAAAAACAGTCAGTCTACCTTTAAGAGCAAATACGCAAGCGGTTCATCAACGTCTAAATCAACACAAAAATCCAGTCGTTTTGGCCAATCCAGTTTTCGCAGTTCGGGCGGCTCTCGCAGTGGTGGATTTGGTGGTAAATAATTACAAGAATTGTAAAGGGTAATATTATGAATAGTTTGGATTTTTTAACGTACATTCGACCTGAATTGCTAACCTTGTTAGCAATTGATCTGGCAATCGCAATAATTTTACTATCTGCGATGCGCTTAGTTTCTGGTTTCTGGGCACGCGTAAATACCACCACTGAGTTGTCTGAAAAAGATAATTTTGCATTTGGTATCAGTATGGCGGGCAGTATTTTTGCGATGGGGATTGTATTAACTGGCGCGATTACCGGAGAGTCTGCCAACAGTTATCTGTATGAAGCAGTCGGTGTGCTGAGTTATGGCCTTGTTGGTTTACTGCTGATTAAAGTGGGTCGTTTTATACACGATAAGGTTTCACTAAACCACATTAATAAAGTTGAAGAGATCCGCAACGAAAATGTCTCGGTTGCCATTGTGGATGCCGCAGCCGTAGTTGCGACTGCCATTATAATCCGCTCGGTCTTGTTGTGGGTTGAAGGTATCAATGTTTACACTTTTATCGCCATTTTGAGCGGCTTTGCGGTTTCGCAAGCTGTGCTGGTTGTGGTCACTCGACTAAGAGAAAGTAACTATGCTAAACACAATCAGGACGCTTCATTTCAAGAAGCCTTGAAAGGTGGACAAATTGCATTGGCAATTCGACATGCTGGCCACATGGTCGCAACTGCGCTGGCAGTTAAAGCGGCCAGCTATTTCTTGTTATACCAGCCAACACAAATTATTGTCAATTTACTGGGTTGGCTGATCATTTCAATTGCGATGGCGATCATTATTTTTATCCTTAATAAAATTGCACGCCGTATCATTTTATTTGGGATCGATACAACGGTCGAGGTTGACCAGCAACATAATGTTGGCGTTGCGGCTGCTGAGTTTGCGATTGTTGTTTCTATTGCATTAATTATGACCTCATTAATGGCGTAATTTATGCCCACTCTTAATAAGCAATGGCGTTTGTGGCTAACAGACGCCATGCTCATTTTTATCATGGCGGTTTTGGCTGGCTGTGGTCTGATTTACGAATATCTGTTATCTCATTATGCCGGCCGTGTGCTAGGTGCTGTTGAACACGCCATCTATACAACAATTGGTTTAATGATTGTTTTTATGGGGATAGGCTCTTTCGCTGCGCGTAAAATTGCCGATGAGTTTACCGGTTTCGCCTGGCTCGAAGTTTTGTTGGGGATTGTCGGTGCCACCAGTGTGTTGTTTATTGCAATGCTGATTGGTTTTACCTTTACCTTACCGCAAATTTTATCTCACACCTTTGCTTTACCTGCTGATGTTATCCCAAGTGGCGGCATCATGCAGTTTTTATATCAGGCTGCGCGTTTCACCCCTTATATTGCAGCAGCGATTTTGGGATTTATGATTGGCATAGAAATCCCCTTGATTGCCCGAGTGCGCGAAAAAGTTTACCAAAAACACCTGACCCATAATGCCGGAACGATTTATGGCGCAGATTATATTGGCGCCGGCGTAGGCGCCGCCGTTTGGATATTGTGGATGATGTCGCTGGAAATCAATCAAGCGGCGGTTTACACAGGGACACTGAATTTAGTTGCCGGTGTATTAATATTGGTATTGTTTTGGTCACGGATCCGCTGGCGCAAATGTTTGCTGTTAATGCAGTTATTATCGCTATTTTTAATTGTAATGCTGGCTTTAAACGGTAACCGATGGATGCAAACTTTTACCGATATGCTGTACATGGACAAAGTTGTTTATCAGCAGCAAACTGAATACCAGCAAATTGTCATTAGTGAGCGTAATTTAGGTCCCAGTCGGCAAAGCGTATTAAATTTATATTTAAATGGTCGTCTGCAATTTTCTTCTGCCGATGAAAAAATTTATCATGAGATGTTAGTACATCCTGTAATGGCCGCATCGGCACGACAAGATAAAATTTTGGTTATCGGAGGCGGCGATGGGTTAGCCGCGCGTGAAATTTTTAAATGGCCGGTTCAGCAGCTTGATATGATAGAGCTTGATCCGCAAATGATTGAACTCTTTAAACAGCCAGAAAAGTATCTACCACCTAAACTGGCTCAGCAAATAATAGATTTGAATCAGCATAGTTTAGTGTCAGACAAACTCAATGTCATGATTGCTGATGCATTTAATCAAGTCGATTTATTATTAGAAGAAAATACAACTTACGACACCATTATTGTCGATTTACCTGATCCTAATCACCCAGATCTCAATAAACTGTATACCACTTATTTTTATCAGCGCCTTGCTCAATTGCTCTCTGCCGATGGCGCTATGGTGATCCAGTCAACTTCTCCCTACCATGCAAAAGATGCTTTTATTTCAATTGCGAAAACATTACGCCATGCAGGTTTGCAAAATGTCGAGCAATATCATCAAAATGTACCTAGCTTTGGTGAATGGGGCTGGACAATCGCAACCAAACAAGGGTTGCCAGCCAGTGTGCGTATTATCGACAGTGAATATCCGGCAAATCTGGATTGGTTAACCGCACCCTTATTGCATGCCAGTTTTGTCTTTCCTAAAAACTTTTATCAACGGGCAGACCAAGTAAAAGTAAACCATTTGGGTAGTCAAACATTGTTTTTATATCATGATCAGGCGTGGCGCAAACAACAAGGATTATTGTCTGTGCATTAAACAGAGAATGTGCACTGGTTAACGAAATTAATTTCAATAAGGTTGACATATAATGTCAAGAGCGCTATTTTTGAACTCAAGACATAATATGTCTTATGCGTAAAGCAAATAACTAACAGAGGAAAGCAATGAATATTCACACAATTGCACAATATTTAAATGACTTAGGAGACCAGTCAGCGACAGGCCATAATTTTGATTGCCAACCGATAGCCGGAGAAGTGGATGTGCTGCAAATATCGTTGGCAGGGCGCGAAGAGTTGCCAATATTTGTATCTGTAACGGATGACCAAGTTTTGTGTATTACTTATTTGTGGGGCGAAAACGAAATTATCAGCGATCGTCGTGCCGAGATGATGGAAACCATGTTAGAAATGAACATGCCAATGCCATTATCTTCGTTTGCCAAAATTGGCGATAAATACGCTATTTTTGGTGCGTTAGCCATCAGCTCTAGTTTAGCTGAAATTGAACATGAATTAGCTGTGCTCAGTGACAACGCAATCGATGTTATTGATGATTTTAGCGAATATTTGAATTAAGCAGCAGGAGTGAATGATGAGTATTTTTAAAAAGATTTTTACCGCAATCCGTGGCGGTGCGACAGAAGTAGGTGAGGCGGTTGTTGATGCAAACTCAACCCGTATATTTGAACAGGAAATTCGTGATGCAGAAAATCACCTGACCAAAGCAAAGCGCGACTTAACAGACGTGATGGCAAAACAAATGCAAGCAAGCCGTGAAGTTGAACGTTTGCAAAAAGACATCGCGACGCATGAAGGGTATGCAACGCAAGCATTGAATAAAGGTGATGAAGCGCTTGCATTAGAGGTCGCAGAAAAAATAGCGGCGTTGGAAACTGAGCTCACTACACAGCAAGCGGCACTGGAAAACTTTACCGCCAGTGTTGCGCGTCTTAAAGACTTGATTAAAAAATCAGAGCGTCAAGTGGCTGATTACAAAAGGCAGTTAAGTGTTGTTAAAACAACCGACAGCGTACACAAAGCAACGGCCGCGATTACCGATAACTTTGTTTCTGGTAACAGCAAGTTGTTGAGTGCAAAAGAGTCGTTAGAGCGCATTAAAGCCAAACAGCAAAACTTTGATGATCGAATGAAAGCATCTGAGCAATTGCAGGCTGAACAAGGTGATGCTTCGCTAGAAGCAAAATTAAAAGCGGCGGGTATTGGAGAGCAGGAGAGTTCAGCAAACTCAATTCTAGCGCGTTTAAAGTCTAAGCAAGGTGAATAATAGCGAATAAGCTACACTTATGACGTTAAACTGCGTTAAATAGCTTCTCAATAGTGAGAAGCTATTGCTGTTTTTGACCCCAAGTTTTTATTGTAAATAAAAGAGCGTATTGAGTATGGGATTTTTATCTAGCCTGTTCGGCAAAAAGAAAGAAAACATCAGAAGCATTCAACATCCGGAGCAACTAAAAAAAGGAGATGTGGTTGTTTTTTCTGACTCATTTGCGCTGCCGGAGATTATACGCAAACAAAGTTTTCAGATTAAATCAGTTAATACTTACCAGTTTGAGCATTCAACGATTGTTGAATTCGTTTTATTAGGCCACAGCACCACACAGGTTTATCTATCCGTTGAGCGGGATGACGAAGAGTATTTAAACATTTCAATAAAAATAAGCCGAGAACAGGTTGCTCAGTTATTCGATATGGAAAATTTCGCGGATATTTTTGACGAGCAAAGCCAAACTGAACTGAGTCTGAACAGTGAGCAGAGCGACTTTAATAATTGGCTCAGCCCTGTCTATTTTCAACAAGTGTTCGCTCAACGGGGTTATTATTACAGCAAAGATTTTCGCCCTGCAAAACCTTCAATTGATGACGATGGTGATGGCGAACCCTTAGATTATTTTTGTTTAACCAGTGCAGATGAAATGCACTCGGTTGAAGTAGAGGTTTGGCAAGATGGTGATACCGATGTTTTATTAACGATTCACCGCCCGATTGAAGAGATTGCCGATATGTATCCGGGAGCAAATGATGGCGAAATCGGATAAAGCAAAATGGGCCAGTAGCAATAAAGCCATTAAAGCTGTGCAGGTGGCTTTTGATATGGATGAAAAATTGCAATATGTTATCCGCAAAGAGGCGTTAGATGCTGGGCTAGGCCCTTCTGATCAAATCAGAAAAATACTGCAATTACCGGTGAGCAAAAGACCAAAACGACCTCGACTCACGGTTTCCTTGTCAGCCGAAGATTATATCGAGTTGGCAAAACGTTATGGGTTGGAAGCTGAAGATCAATTAGAAATCAAAAAGCGTGTAATGGACGATTTGATTAAACACGCCAGTGATGGTGAGCAAAAGTCGTGAGCTTCAGACTAGGTTTTAGACAAGGTTTAGCCTAGGTTTTAGAGCTTTGCGCTTCAGCCAATAAATCACGTTCAAACCAACGATGCAGCATATTAAACTCAAATTTAAAGTTGTCCATATTAACTGGCAAGATAGTATGCTGTGACATCGACATATGTTTGAGCTTTTCCTCGCCTGATTTTACAACCTGCTTTTTATCATCCAATAGCTGATAACCAAACGACATGCGTGGAATGTAGGGCGCTTTGATAATACGTACATCTTCCATTGATGAACCATACCACCATACATGGCCGGCTAAATCTAAATCAGTTACCGTTAATTTAAGTACATAATCTTTTGGTAGCTTTTTTTCAGCTAACCAATTTAGATATTTTTCAAATTGCGCAAACGTATGTTCCTGAAAGCTTTTTCTGCTATGCATAGATGAAGGTTTGATATCTGTGTACTCATCTGGGTCTGACCAAGTTACTTCAACACTGCCGGCATGCGCCATCTGGCTGTAACATAATACCAGTGAGGTTAAACAGTATTTCAATAAACGAATCATAAAAAATCACCTTAAATAAACATCAAGCTGCACACTTTATAGACAGGTTGTTTTTATTTTAGTTCCTTTTTGTCAGGAGGGCTGACTTTGCTTTTGGGTATAAAAGAACTGGGCATCACTTCAACCCCGACCTTACGACCCAGTTTTATGATCAAAGGGATCGTGATTGGGGCAAAGGGCAGCACGGCAAAAATGCCTAACCCTAAACCTCGTAATAAGTCTAAAAATTGTTGATTGGCAACCGAAAGCTCTTCTTTACTCGCCTGACCCTTTGCATGGCGGCGGTAAATATCCATCATTTCCTGGGTTTCTTTTTTCTCTTGTCGCAGGGCTGTTTTTAACGCCAGCATAGTGCGTCTGAGTCTTAGGCGACTGGCGTTGCGATTCACCTTGACAAGTTTAACTGGGATCTGACTCAGCTTGCGATTTGCATTCATTAAATTTCTATCATTGGTTTGTTTAAGCCCGCACAGTTTCGCTGATTTAACCACATTGTCAATCTACTGATAAATACTCGAAGCTGTTACTACTAAGATAGTAGTGTACTAATGCTGTTTCGTCTGCGCGGTCACTGTTAAAAGCGGCAAATTTTAAATTGCCGCACTGTTTCTAGTTTGATTTTTTATGACTGAGCTTAAACACGATAGTGAAAAACACAGGTACAAAAAAGATCGCTAAAACCGTTGCCGAAAACATCCCGCCAAAAACCCCGGTGCCAATGGCATTTTGACTGCCAGAGCCCGCACCAGTGGCGATAACTAAAGGCGTCACACCCAACATAAATGCCATCGATGTCATGATAATTGGACGTAACCTGAGCCGTGCGGCTTCAATGGTCGATTCTATAATGCCATGTCCTTTTTCGTGCAAAGTTTTGGCAAATTCAACAATGAGTATTGCATTTTTAGAAGCCAAACCAATGGTGGTTAACAGGCCTACCTGAAAATAAACATCATTTGATAAACCGCGTGCCATGGCAAATACCAGCGCGCCTAATACGCCCAACGGGACAACCATCATCACCGCAAAAGGGACACTCCAGCTTTCATACAAAGCCGCTAAACACAAAAACACCACCAGTATCGATAAAGCATACAGCATAGGTGCTTGTGCACCTGATACTTGCTCTTGCAAAGACATACCTGACCATTGATAACCAATGCCCGGTGGTAATTTGGCGGCGTGCTCAGCCATTGCTTGCATGGCATCACCTGAGCTTAGACCGGGCGCTGCTTGCCCTAAAATTTGCATTGAGGGTGCGCCATTATATCTTTCTAGTTTAGGCGAACCATATATCCAACGACCCGTAGCGAACGTGCTCAGCGCAACCATTTCGCCCTGATTATTTTTGACATACCAATAGTCTAAATCTTCCGGCATCATGCGATAGGGCGCATCGGCTTGTACATAAACACGTTTAACCCTTCCACGGTCGACAAAATCATTGACATAACTTGAGGCCCATGCGGTTGCAAACGTTTGGTTAATCGTCTCTAACGAAACACCCATTGACAGCGCTTTTTGTTGATCTATATCTATTTTAAATTGTGCGACATTATCTTGGCCATTTGGTCTGACGCCCATTAATCTTGGATCTTGTGACGCCATGCCTAATAACTGATTACGCGCTTCAAATAATTTGTCGTGACCCAAACCGCCTAAATCTTGCAATTGAAAGTTAAAACCCGAAGCGGTCCCTAACTGGCTGATAGCCGGTGGTACAAATGCAAAAACCATTGCTTCTTTTAATTGTGAAAAATATCCCATCGCGCGGCCTGCAATTGCTTGCACATGCTGATCGTCCCGGGTTCTGTCATCCCAGTCGGTTAAACGCGCGAAAACAATGCCATTATTTTGTCCATTCCCGCTGAAACTAAACCCGATAACAGAGAATATCGATGAAATATTTTCTTTTTCGTTGATCAGATAATAATCTTCAATTTGTTCCATCACTTGCGCAGAACGTTCTTGGCTTGCCCCCTGTGGTAAAACCATTTGAGTAAACATAATGCCTTGATCTTCATCCGGTAAAAATGCAGTTGGCAAACGATTAAACATATAGACCAAAGCACCTATAATGACGGCATAAATCAGCATATAACGTGCGGTTTTACGTAAAATTCGGGTGAGCATACTTTGATAACCCGAACTCGAACGCTCAAACATACGGTTAAACCAAGCAAAAAATCCACGTTCGGGTTTACCATGCTGTTCAACCGGTTTAAGCAGCGTGGCACATAATGCCGGTGTCAGGGTCAGTGCCACGATAACGGACAGCACCATAGACGAAACAATCGTAATTGAAAATTGACGATAAATAACACCGGTTGAACCACCAAAAAATGCCATAGGTACGAACACAGCGGACAATACCAAAGCAATACCAATTAAGGCGCTGGTAATTTGCTGCATCGATTTACGGGTCGCTTCACGAGGCGACAAGCCTTCTTCGTGCATAACCCGTTCGACGTTTTCCACCACCACTATGGCATCATCAACTAGTAGGCCAATGGCCAACACCATACCAAACATGGTGAGCGTGTTAATTGAAAAACCAAACATCCAAAGAATCGAGAAGGTACCCAGCAAAACAACCGGAACGGCAATGGTTGGAATAATAGTTGCCCTAAAATTCTGCAAAAACAGATACATAACCAAAAATACTAAAACAATGGCTTCGAGCAAGGTTTGCACAACACTATAAATGGATAACTTTACAAAAGGTGTTGTATCGTACGGAAATACAGCTTTTAAACCGTGCGGAAAAAAGCCTTCTAATTCAGCAATTTTTGCCCTAATGGCTTCAGACGTTTGCAGCGCATTAGCGCCTGCGGCCAATGCGATACCCAAACCGGCAGCGGGCTGATCATTGTATTCTGTCAGTAGCTGATAACTATCTCCCCCCAACTCAACGCGTGCAACGTCAGACAGTTTTACCGTTGCGCCATCCGGCATGACTTTTAAGAAAATATCGGCAAATTCATCTGCATTGGTTAAACCGGTTTGCACAATGATACTGGCGTTTATTTGTTGCCCTTCAACCGCCGGAGCACCCCCTAATTCACCAGCCGCAATTTGTGCATTTTGCGCTTTGATTGCGTTTACTACGTCTGCTGTGGTGACCTCATATTGCAGCATTTTTACCGGATTTAACCAAATACGCATCGCATATTGCGAGCCAAAAAAGCTAACCTGACCAACGCCGTCAATACGACTGACCTGATCTCGAATATTAGAGGCAATATAATCGGAAATATCATTTCGGTTCATTCGGCCATCAGCCGAATAAAAACCAATCACCATTAAAAAACCAGCCGACGACTTTGATACACTAACCCCATTTTGTTGTACCGGTGCTGGTAATAAAGGCATAGATTTTTGCAATTTATTTTGCACTTGTACCTGCGCAATGTCTGGGTCGGTATCGGCGTCAAAGGTTAAGGTGATATTCGCATTACCGGAAGAATCACTATTAGAGCTGATGTATTGTACACCATCAATGCCGGTTAAACTTTGCTCTATTACCTGCACCACAGTATCTTGTACCACTCGGGCTGATGCGCCAGGATAATTGGCGTTAATCGCAACGCTTGGCGGCGCAACATTTGGGTATTGTGAAATGGGCAATCGAAATATCGATAAAGCCCCAGCCATCATGATCATAATGGCCATTACCCAAGCGAGTATTGGGCGGTCAATAAAAGTTTTAGCCATGATTTACTCCGCTACCTGCACGGTGACACCGGGCGCAATTTTTTGTAACCCACTGACTATCACTTTATCGCCGGCGCTTAAACCTTCTAAAACCAGCCAGTTTTTAGCAAATGCTTGGTCTAAAGTAATTTGTTTTAACTCAACTTTGTTTTCGGCATTTACCGTATAAACACTGGCTTTACCGGCGGCGTTAAACATAATTGCTTTTTGAGGCACCATGATAGAATTTTTACGCTGGGCAAAGTTTAGTTTTACACGGGCAAATAAACCCGGCAGTAAAAAATGATCCGGATTACTGAACTCAGTACGCAAAATTAAACTGTCGGTACCTGCGTCAACCTGTACTTCGTTAAATAAAAAGTGCCCATCGTCGCGCAATATTTGCTCACCTTGCAGCAAGCTAACAGGCGCTTGCATTTGCAGTAATTCGCCACTTTTTATACGTTTTTGTATCGTTAATAAATTTTTACTATTAATGGCTGCATCAAAATAAATCGGGTCGAGTTGGGTGATAGTGGTTAAAGCCGCTGCTTGTCCGGCGGTCACTAATGCACCTTCAGTAAATTTAGATTTACCGATAATGCCACCAATAGGCGCTTTTACTTTACTGTATTCCAGCTCGGTTTGTGCGCGTTTGAGTTGAGCCTGACGAATACCAATTTCCGCCTGCAAACTATCTACATTGGCTTGTGCTTGGTCTAACTGCTGCTGGCTGACTGACTTTGAGCTTACCAGAGTTTTAAAGCGCTCTAGTTCTGCACTGGCGTTTTTTAACTGCGCTTGTGTGCTTTGTAATTGCGCTTTGGCGCTGGCAAGGTTTGCAACAAAAAGCGCGTCATCAATTTGATACAAGGTATCGCCTTGTTTAACCTGTGAGCCTTCAACAAAATTTCGTTTTATTATGATGCCGGATACTTGCGGGCGCACCTCGGCAATTTTTGCCGCCACCGCTTTAGCCGGAATTGTTTCACTAAACACCGCCGTAGTGGATTCAACTTCAATTATATCAACCGCTTGAGCTTGCTGTTGAGGGGCCGTTGGTTTTGCGGGTTCACTACAGGCCGTTACTAAAGCCGATGTGACAAATAAAAAAGCAAAATAGAGAGAAGAACGCGTCATAACTGAGCCTAATATTAAACATACATGCGTGAATGTTTCTGGATTTTACGCCGAATTTGCCTATAATTTCAACACGTATTTAAGTCGATTTTACTATATTGACCCAATATAAAATGATATCGGAGTTAAAACATGGTGGGAAAAAGTAAAGCTCAGGCCATGGAAACTCGGAGCCAACTATTGGACTCTGCTGAAGCGGTGTTTTTTGACAAAGGCTATGCGCATACCCGTTTGATGGATATCGCTAACCATGCAGGAATGACAAGAGGCGCCATATATTGGCATTTTAAGAATAAAGTAGACTTGTTTGAAGCCATGGTAGACAGAGTGCGTTTACCAATAGATGAAATCGCAGAAGCACATTCAGACGACAAAGAAGACGACCCACTGGGTAAAATGCAGCAGTTTTCGACAGAATTTTTACAACAACTGGCCAATGACAACAGACGTCGTCGGGTGTTTACGATTTTGTTTCACCGCTTTGAATTAAATGGCGAAGCGCAAGATTTAGAAGCCCGGCAAAAAATCGCATTTGGTGCTTGTACCGACAGAATAGAACGTGCACTAAAAAACGCCGTTAATAAAGGGCAACTTCCCGCAAAACTCGACACAAACAAAGCTGCCATCGCTAAACACGCTTATTTTACCGGCATTATATACAACTGGTTATTTATGCCAGAACAGTTTGATTTAACCGAAATGGCACAAATTCTAGTCAATAACTTTTATTTTATGCTGCAAAATAGCCCACATTTGTTGGTGGGTGATTAGCTTTAACGCGCATATCGTTTGAACTACATACAGATGCCTCAGTATTTTTTTTCATCTTAAGTTCAGTTAACAACTGAGAACGCAAAAGTTGTTTTTGGGTTTGAGCTAAACAATTGATAGTATTTCCTCAAACAGAAAGTCGTTTGACTTAGCCAATGATGTAGATAAATACGTTGGAAGCTATTCGTGTATCTCTTACACGAGACCATACGAGTTAAATCAGTTTTTAAGACCTTTAAAAGCAGCTATAAAAGCAAATGATTTGGCAAAATTGAAACCTTTAATATATTTCCTTTCGTTTTGATTCACGAAAGAAAGTTTGTAATGAACATGTTTTAGTCTTGAGTTATTTTGGTTTATAGTGGTATGGTATTATCAATTGTTGTGGTTTTTATATGGATATTTTGTGTCAGGTTTATTTAGACGTCAGGTTGTAGAAAGTCAACTGGATCACCTTCACGGAGAAGTAATTGTAACACTTGAAAAACTGCAAAATATTTCGTTGTTATCGCCCTTGCATTAATCCCAACCCCTGAGTTTGAGTACAAATAAAAAAGCTAAGTTAACGCTTCAACACTTTTGGTCTAGGGGACAGGGTTAAAATTGCATCTGGATGTATTTATTCTTACGCACCGGTTGAATAGATATATGTACAGGGCTCTCTGGCTAGCCCTTTGATTTGGAGTTTTATATGTTGCAGCAAATTTTATATTTTAGTCCGATTTTGGGCATTCTTTCTTTAATAGGCCTTATGTTAGGGAAAGATAATTTGAATAATCGTTTTGGTACAAACATTGTTTGGTATTTATGTTTTGGCGTATCAGTTATTTACTTAATAATTTTAAGTTGTGATTTAATTGACCGGATAACAAATGTCTAATGTATACACCGTAAGTTTTATCGCCGAATACGATACATCTTACTATTTGATTTGGAGTTCAGCGTTAGTGGGTTCATTAACAGGTATAAAAAAACCGCGCAGTGCGCGGTTTTTACAAGTTACATCAGTCTATTTTATTACTTAGCTATTACTTAGCTATTACTTAGCTGATTTAGTAAACTCTGGGTAAGCTTCGATACCACATTCAGCAACATCAACACCTTCGTACTCTTCTTCTTCAGTTACACGTAAACCGATAATTGTTTTGATAATTAACCAAACAACCATACTTGTTACGAATACCCATACAAAGATAGTTAAAGCACCGATGATTTGACCTGAGAAAGTTGAACCGTCGTTTGTTAAAGGTACTAATAAAAGACCTAATAAACCTACAACACCGTGCACAGAGATAGCACCAACCGGATCGTCGATTTTGATTTTGTCTAAAGCAACGATTGAGAAAACAACCAAAATACCACCTAAAGCACCAAAAATAGTTGCTTGTAGCGCAGTTGGCGTTGAAGGTTCAGCTGTGATAGCCACTAAACCAGCTAATGCACCGTTTAATGCCATTGTTAAATCAGCTTTCTTAAACAAGATACGCGCCGTAATTAAAGCAGCAACCACACCACCTGCAGCAGCAGCATTCGTATTTAAGAATACCATTGCAACAGAGTTAGCATTTGCGATATCGCCTAACTTAAGAACAGAACCACCGTTAAAGCCGAACCAACCCATCCATAAAATGAATGTACCTAAAGTTGCTAAAGGCATGTTACAACCCGGGATAGCGATTGTGCGGCCATCTGCAGTATATTTACCTTTACGAGCACCTAGTAATAAAACACCCGCTAAAGCTGCAGCAGCACCTGCCATATGTACGATACCTGAACCGGCGAAATCAGAAAAACCTAAGTCACCTAAAGTATACATACCAAATACAGCGCTACCGCCCCAAGTCCATGCACCTTCCATTGGGTAGATGAAACCAGTCATGACAACAGCAAACGCTAAGAACGCCCATAGTTTCATACGCTCAGCAACAGCACCTGAAACAATTGACATTGCAGTCGCTACGAAAACAACCTGGAAGAAGAAATCAGAAGCGCCAGAATAAATTGAACCGCCTGTGAAATCACCTTGCTCAGCAAAACTTGCTAAAGTTGCGTCTACGTCTACGTCTTGAATACCTGATAAGAAGAATTCACCACCGTACATAATGGCATAACCAGATACCATGTACATGATGCAAGAAATCGCAAACAATGCGACGTTCTTAGTTAAAATTTCAGTTGTGTTTTTAGCACGCACAAGGCCCGCTTCTAACATAGCAAAACCCGCGGCCATCCACATTACTAGTGCACCGCAGACAAGGAAATAGAAGGTATCCATTGCATACTGCAAGTGAAATACATTATTTTCCATTGTAGTCTCCTAAATAAATGAATTTAAAAAGTTATTATTAGATGGCCGAATCGCCGGTTTCACCGGTACGAATACGAATACATTGCTCTAAATCGTAAACAAAGATTTTACCGTCACCGATTTTTCCGGTTTTAGCAGCACCGCTAATCGCTTCAATTAAGCGCTCAACGTTTTCATCCTGCGTGGCAATTTCTAATTTTACTTTTGGTAGGAAATCGACTTGATATTCCGCACCACGATATAATTCAGTATGACCTTTTTGACGACCAAACCCTTTGACTTCGGTAACTGTTAAACCTTCGATACCGATTTCAGAAATGGCTTCACGGACGTCATCTAGTTTAAATGGTTTGATGATCGCACTTACCAGTTTCATAGCGATATGCTCCTAAGTATGTTTGTTGAAATGGCTATGTACCTGCTTACAATACCTGTGCCAAGTGTTAAAAAGTCTTAATAAACAGTTATTTATGTTAAAGTTGCAGGGGTTGTGAAAAATCTTGCATGTTAATGGTGCGGTTAAAAATGCAACAAGCACCAAAATGGTGAGAAATTGAACGCAATGTGAAACAGTTATCTACAAAATGTGATTTTATAGTGCGTTGTTTCAATTCGCCGTATCAATTTGTATAAGTTATGATGCAAAAAGAGAATAAAACAGAGATTAAATCAGAGAGCAAACATGCCAGAATTGCCAGAAGTAGAAGTCACCCGCCTGGGCATTACGCCTTGGTTGCAAGGGCAAACCATAGCGGCCATCCACATTTATCACAAGCAGCTACGTTGGCCTATCCCTGAGTCTTTATATCAATTAGCGGGACACCGTATCGAGGCAATTGAGCGTCGAGCTAAATATTTAATCGTACATTGTAAGCAAGGTTATCTACTGCTGCATTTAGGGATGTCCGGCAAACTTCGGGTGGTTGGTAAAGAAACGCCACGGGTTAAACATGATCATTTTGAGATTGAGCTAACCAGTGGTCAGAGCATGCGCTTAAATGATCCGCGCAGGTTTGGTGCAGTGTTGTGGTTTGCCGATATCAGTGCGCTTAACTATCATTTAAAAAGTCTGGGTCCGGAACCCTTATTGGCCGAATTCACCGCTGAATACCTGTATCAAAAGTCGCGTAATAAACAAACGGCCATCAAACCATTTATAATGGATAACAAAATTGTGGTTGGCGTGGGCAATATATATGCAACCGAATCTTTATTTTTGTCTGGCATTCACCCCAAAAGAGCAGCTGGCAATATTAGTTTAAAACGTTACAAGATATTGGTCGAAAATATTAAAAAGGTATTAGCCGCAGCGATAGAACAAGGCGGTACAACGTTAAAAGATTTCGCCAAAGCCGACGGTAATCCCGGTTATTTTGCACAAAAGTTGTTGGTATATGGCCGCAGCGGCCAAGCTTGCACAGTGTGCGGTGAAACTTTGAAAAGTATGCAACTTGGCCAGCGTGCGAGTGTTTATTGTAAAAACTGCCAAAAATAACCACAACCACCAGCTAATATAACGATTAACCAAACAGGTACTTTTTGCCAAAAAACCAGAGCTGTGAGTAAGATGAAGGCAATCAGCTGCAATACTGAATCAACACTGCTGATGAATATTGGCTGATAAAATGCGGCTAAAAGTAAACCGACAACGGCCGCATTGATACCAATTAAAGACGCTCGAATGGCTGCATTTTCACTTAATTTTCGCCAGTAGAAAAAGCAGATGTTAATCAGTAAAAATGAAGGTGAAAAGATAGCGATAAGGGCAATCATCGCCGCAATGACCGAAGGTATTGCTAATTGATTGACGGCTCCTAAAAAAGCGGCGAAGGTGAATATAGGGCCCGGCATTGCCTGTGTGATACCATAACCCGCTAAAAAGGCGTTTTCAGTGACCCAACCGGTTGTGACCATTTCTTGTTGCAGCATCGGCAAAACAACGTGTCCACCGCCAAACACAGTCGCTCCAACGCGGAAAAACCGCGCAAATAAATCTAGCAGTGGCTGACTAAAATAATAGCTCGCCACAGGCAATATTATCATCAGGCTGGCAAACAACAGTAGGCTGGTTCGAAAAGCAAGGCGTGAAATGGGTAAACTGACACTTTGTTGCGCTTGTGTGTTTTGTTTTGATTTACGAAAAATTGCAGCACATGCTGCTGCTACTAATAACAAAATGAATTGCAGCCAGATACTGTCTAACAATACCATCAGCAAGGCGGTTGTTAGACAAATTGCTATGGTGAGCGTATCCCGACAAAAGCTTTTAAACATGCTGCTCACTGCATGTAATACGATGGCAGCAGTTGCCAATTTTAAACCATTTATGACAGGCTCAATGTTATTGGTATCCACTAACAACATGCCTTGCGCTATCGCGATTAATACAATTGCAGTGGGTAAGGTAAAACCTAACCAAGCGACAAAACCGCCGATTTGACCTGCTTTGTGTAAACCTAAACTGATACCTATCTGACTACTGGCCGGGCCCGGCATAAACTGAGCAACCGCCATTATTTGACTAAACTCATTATCCGTTAGCCATTGTTTTTCATCCACAAAGGTTTTTCTAAACAGGGCGATGTGCGCGGCAGGGCCACCGAAAGCGATACATCCTAATTTGAAAAAAGTCGCGAAAATTGAAATTAAAATCATCATGTTTTCTTTATATTAGGTTAATTTGTTATTTCTTTGGGTGCAAAGGTGATTGTAATTCAATACTATGTGCTCCATGTCGGTTGGAAGATATACAAACTTTAATTAGGAAACAAATTTTTAATGAAGTTCGCTGTTTTATTTATGCGCGCAATTATGTGGCTGTTGATATTTCTTTTTTGTTCATTAACGGTTGTGATTTATTTGCTGCGCTCAGATCAGGCTTTGTTGACACAAAAGCAAAAAATTTCTGCTGAACGGGTTTCTCAAGCTCGGCAGTCGCTACATCAAATTGCCCATCAATTAAACAATAGTACCGGTATTGTTGAATTTGAGTTTTCGCAAAATGAACTAGATGCCATGATGGCCGTCGCTTCATATGCGGTACCGGCTACCCATATGCGTGCATATGTTTCTAGACAAAGTTTATCTTTTATTGCAACCACTAAGCTAGATATACCTTTTGGTGCACAGTATATCAACCTGCATTGTATTTTATTACCCAGTTTTGACAATCCAACCATTTTACAACCTGAATATTGTGAATTGGGCGACATCAAGCTGCCAAACTGGTTGATAGTCTTTACAGTTGAGCATGCGTTAAATCAAGTTTTTGACAGGCAGTTGACGCAAAACATATTAGCTATGGTGAAAAGTGCCCGTTTAAAACACGATGTGTTACAAATCACTTTGTTTATCAGAGAAGGTATGAAGCAGGAAGTTCTAGCGGCTTTGCATAAACAATCGCCACAAAACTTGATAACCAGTGGGGCCGCTGTCAGTCAGGTCGATGCAGAAAAAGTTAAAATTTACCTGTCTGAGTTACAGCGTTTAAAAGCGTTAAATGCGACCAATAGTCAGGCCGATTCACTGGCGTTTTATATCGGCAATGTGTTTTATCTGGCGCAGTTACGCAGCGAATTAAATGATGCTTATGGTGAAAATCAGGCGGCATTGTGGGCATTGGTGATTGCCTATGGCAATAAACGTTTTGGTCATTTTATCGGACTGCCCAGAGAATTATTAAATGAATTTTCAGCTAATCAATTAACGTTAAAGTCTCGCCAAGATTTAAAGTTGCACTTTTTATACTCAGCTGCTTTGGAAAGGTTGGTGCGTACAGATATGGGCTTGAAAGTGGGGGAGCTGAAAGAAATTTTAGACAGTGACAGCGGTGGTACAGGTTTTAGTTTTGCTGATTTGGCCGCAGATAAAGCCGGCTTAGCATTTGCTAAATTTGTTTTAGAGCATCCTGAGTTGGCACAACAAAGGTTGGCGGGCAGCTTACAGGAAAATATGTTTTTCCCGAAAATTAAAGATTTGCCAGAATCACTCGCTGAAGAAAAATTTAATCAGGAATTCGGTGATATTCACTCAGCCCAGTACAAAGAAATCGAACGTAAAATAGACCAGCGTGTTGCGCAGTTATCTCTGTATAACGGGACTCAGAGTGTACCGGCGCAACAATAACAATTTAAGGCGAGAGATACACTTATTAACTGCGGTTTAAGTTTTATCACCAAACTGATAAATTCTTAAACCAAAGTAATCTGCTGCACATAGTAAATGGTCGATGATATCGGCCTGAATTTTTTCGTACTTTTTCCATTCCACTTCGCTAAAGCAATAAACTTCAAGTGG
Organism: Catenovulum sediminis; assembly: GCF_007289895.1. Classification (GTDB taxonomy): domain Bacteria; phylum Pseudomonadota; class Gammaproteobacteria; order Enterobacterales; family Alteromonadaceae; genus Catenovulum; species Catenovulum sediminis. Next base: position 1,689,672 of record NZ_CP041660.1, read on the forward strand.
TAAGCCGTGTTCAGTAGCCGATAATTGACGACACATAATCAACATATCTGAACGAATTTCCGGTTTTGCGTGCAAATAAAATTCAACATAAGCTCTGAAAGTACCTAAATTAGATAAGCAGCGTTTATCCGGCAAAGTATGCTCGTCTGCTATCGTCACGCCCTCATCCAGTTTATTTTGCAGATACTCTTGCAGTAAAGGGTGTTTTTTAAGCTTTTCAAAATTCTCTTGCGTTAAATAACAAACTGAGTTCTGGTCAATATACAAAGCACGTTTGATGCGCCGCGCACCGGTTTCCTGCATCCCACGCCAGTTAGTAAAACTGTCCGATACCAAGTCGTATACCGGTACAGAGGTGATGGTATTATCAAAGTTTCTGACTTTCACAACCGTTAAGCCAACAGAGATAACCGTGCCGTCAGCGCCGCCGGGTGCATAAACAATCCAGTCACCCACTCTGACTAAACGGTTTAATGATAATTGAACGCCGGCGACAAAACCTAAAATGACGTCTTTGAATATCAATAAAACCAAAGCCATTGCAGCCGATATACCGGTTAATAGTGCAAGGGGCGATTTTTCAAAGGCGATTGAAACAATAAATATCAGCGTTACTAAATAAACAACCAACACGGTGAGCTGGCGGATATTATCAATGGGTAATGTGCGTAACGACTCAATACTGTCAAATACATCTCTGACGGTATTAATAATGCTTAAAATGACAGAGGCGATGACAATGGTCATTAAAATGCTGATCATCTGCGCAAATGCAGGCGTTTCAGCTGAATCAATTTCAAATAACAATAGGCACAGTTTATCTGTGGCGATGACAGGGACTATCCAAAAAATCCGGCTGACAAAATGATTTTTGATTAATAAGTCATCCCAAACCAATTTGGTTTTACTGATGGCTTTATTAACAACAGGTAGGATAAATTTAAAGGCGACTAAATTAATAATCAGCAAGACTGCAAACAAAATTGCGAGCCTTGCTAAATAATATGCATACCCTTGTTCGGGTAGCATATCGAGTAATTGCAAATCCAATGGTTGGCCTCTCTAAACCGCTTTTACCCAGAAGGTGCCGACTTCAGCTTTGACTACTTCAACTTCAGCACCAGCCGGGATAGGTGTTTCACTTTTTAATTTCCAGGTTATACCCGAGTAGGTATGTGTACTTAGGCCTTTACTATCAATAGGCGTATCACAAAAAAATCGTACACCATCAAAGTCGCTTTTTACACTCTTGACTTCAGATTTATTTTGTAGGTTTCGCAAAGGTTTCCACAATGCTATCGCTAACAAACCACTGACAATCGCATTAGCCAGTAAAATACTACCCCATGTTTGTGGCAGTATGTCTAACCACATTAAACTGCCGGTAATCACCAAAGATAAACCAATAAAAAACATTAAGAATGTAGCAAAGCCTAATATTGCAACTTCAATTGCTAACATCACAATGCCCAAAGCAACTAAGCTTTGGGGAATATTTTCGGCTAATACATCCATCATAACTGTTGCCCTTTATTCAGCGTATTGATGATGCTGGTCGCTTGCGCGACGATAGAGGCTGCATCAGTCCCATTGTCTGGCAATAATACAATGCTGGATTCTTTTGCAATTGCTTGTTTGGCTTCAATTGCTTTAGTCGCTAAATCAAGCTGTATGGCTTTTTGCCCTTTTTCGGTTGATGCCGCATCACCGACAACGTTTATCGCCTGAGCCTGAGCATCAGCAACTGCAATTATGGCTTTGGCTTCACCTTCTGCTTTTAAAACCTGCTCCTGTCTTTCTGCTTCGGCAGCTAATACGCGGGCTTGTTTTTCACCTTCGGCAATATTAATTGCAGCCTGACGTTCACCTTCTGATTCCAAAATTTTGGCACGACGCTCACGTTCGGCTTTCATTTGTGATTCCATCGCTTCCATAATCGTGCCCGGTGGGGTGATATCTTTGATCTCGTATCTAAGTACTGCCACACCCCAAGATTCAGCCGCTTCATTAATTGAGGTGACAATTTTGGCGTTCAGCATATCCCTTTCTTCAAAGGTTTTATCCAGATCAATTTTACCAATTTCAGAACGCATGGTGGTTTGCGCCAACTGAGTGACCGCAAAAACATAATCTTCAACCCCATAAGTTGCTTTGTACGGGTCTAGCACTCGAAAATATAAAACGCCGTCAACGGTTAATGAAATATTATCTTTGGTGATGGCCGCCTGACTGGGGACATCATATGCTTGTTCTTTTAACGAGCGATCTGCTGCGACCTTATCGACAAACGGAATAATAAAATTAATACCCGCTTCTTTAGTTGACTGATATTTGCCGAATCGCTCAATCACCCAAGCACGGTTTTGTGGGACAAACTTGATTGATGATTTAAGTGTAACAACAACAAACACGAGGAGTGCAAATTGCACTGTAACTACGTAATCAATTAAAAATTCCATCTTTTTTCCTTTTAAATGTTTGACATAATATGTCGGTGTGGCATTCAGTATTTACCTGAACGTTTCGATTTGCAGCTATTTTTAAGCAGAATGTATAATAAATGTGACTGACTTCACACTATTATCTGTGCAGACGATAAAATGAATTGTTTTTATAGGGTGGGGCACATGCACCCAGCTCACCTAAATGAGTTTAGATTGGGCGCATTTCAGATTAGCTTTAGTCTTGTTCTTTTTTCGCAATTGCTTCTAATTCGGCAATTTTTTGCTCTAAATCAGCTAACTTTTCGCGGGTCCGCATTAATACGCGTGTCTGAACATCAAACTCTTCGCGCGTTACCATATCAAGCTGAGCCAACTTGCTTTGTAAAACCTGTTTGGTTTTAACTTCCATATCACCGGCAAATTGTTTTACTCCGGGTGGGAGCGACTCGCTAATTTGTTGTGCAATCTCTTCTAATTTTTTTGCGTTTATCATAATGCTGCTTCTTAATAATTGAGTTCAATTTAAGTCAGACGATTCTGATACTTGTATTGTGGATATCTGTTTATTGTAGCCAGTTAGTTTTACGATTACGAATAAAAACTTGTACTCGTTTATTGTTTTGTATTTTGACTCATCTTTTTATGCTGTTGAGACAAATAATAAATACCGGAAATAACCAATGCCATGCCTATTGCGTGTGTTAGGGTAAAACTTTCATCCAGTATCATGACAGCAAATAAAGTGGTTAAAACTGGCCCAAGGCTGCCGGAAATAGAAGCATTGTTCGCGCCGATTTGCTCTATTGCGGCATTCATTAAAAACGAGGGGATCACGGTTGCGATAATGGCGATGGCTGCAGCTAATGCAATCACTTGCCAAGGCTGATTGAGCGCAGCAACCTCATGCGTTAGTAAAAAATGCAAAAAAATCACAACCGTTGCTGCCAGCATCGCGATACAGGTAAATAGTTTGCTACCGTAGCGGCCACTGTATTTTTGACTACCCACAACATAAAACGAAAAGCTCAAACTGGCTGCCAATACCAATAAAGTGCCAAATACAACAGAACTGCCTTGAATTTGAAAGTCATGCTGAAAAATAAGCAATAAACCAGAATAAGCAATACCTAATGAAACCACTTCAATGAGTTTGATTGTTCGTTTTTGCCATATTGCATTGATTAACAAAACAAATGCAGGATAGGTATATAAGATTAATCGTTCAAAATGCGCACTGATAAAGTTAAGTGCATGTAAATCTAACCAACTGGCCAAATAATAGCCCATCACCCCAAGTAGCGTCATAGAGATTAGCGAATTGGCGCTGAGCGGCGTTCGTAAAGGCTGCTGTAACAGCTTAAATAAAATATAGGCGTAAAAAGGTAGGGCGATTAACATCCGCCAAGTCAATAACGTTGTGGTATCAACCTGATATAAATAGGCCCATTTTATAAATATCGATTTGGTCGAAAACAGCGCAACCGCCAGCGTGGCGTAGAAAAATCCTTGAGACGTTTTTGAAAGCATTAGATTCTTATTTTTTACGCGATTTAGCCGCATAAATTATCTGGTGTGCGTATTGTACTGTAAAAATGTGGCGTGAGTGTGTATTTGGCTAGCTGAAGTGTAATTAAAATTGGCGTGACGGTTTTATTTACAAATAAAGAGAAGCAGGTAAGACCAGCGCTTAAAAACGCTGGTCGGTGAAACGATTATTAATTGCCGCGACGGCGCAAGGCTAAACCCAATAGTGCTATTGAAAATAGGGCAAGCGTAGACGGCTCAGGTACAGCCGCAACTCGCTCTAAAGTAAAACCATTTAAAATTGGGTTGTTGTCACCCCAAGGCGCGTTGCCACCTAGGGCAACATTTAAAGTTGTGTCCTGAGCGGTAAAGTCGTAGCGTACAAATGCGCCGATAGTGCCATTATTAATTGCGCCTTGCTCAATATAGGGCGCGAAGTTGTCTACAATTTGTTGGCCTTCAGCTTTGATGTCAAAACCACGGCTACAACAACTTTCAGCAAATAGCAATTGCAGTGAATAATCACCACCTACGGTTAAATCAGCAAGATCCAATGTCACGACATCCGTCCCTGCGCCGCTCCAGCGAATTGACTGCATAATATATTCAAGCGCATTGTCATTCGATGAGCTGCCATAGTTTGCGCTATGCCAATTCAAAATGGCATTTTGTGCTGAAATAGAAACACCCGAGACAGAGTCGTTCGTGAATGTTGCATCTCCAACGATACCACCACCATTACCTAGTACATTAACTGCGTATTCAAAATTACCAATGAAATCCAGTCCTTCGCCTTCATCCCCACCTGAAAAGTTGCCAATGGTTATTACACCAGCGTTTGCACTACCAGCGATTAAAATAGAAGCTAGAGCGAGGTCTTTGATTAATTTTTTAAACATCTGTGTGCCTTAAAGAATAATTAATTTTACTTATATAACGGTAGGTATGCAGATATCGAGCCAGTTTTTTAAAGTTGTTTTAATTCAATGTGATAGGGTTTCTGGTTTGCGTTCAGTTGCTTTCAGTGTAAAAAAAACTGACTTAATTAATGTTTTCGTTTGATAGGTGTCGTTTTCTGTTCTAAACCTTTTATCTCCAGTTGATTATCTCAATTTATATTGATTGGGCTCTCAGTGGCTAGGGCAAAATAATAGTTGAATGTTTTTTATTCAAGCTAGCGAGGTGGAGCTATAATTTTCACAAAAACGCTGCAAGTACTTCCATGTAAGCTTGGATTTTTCGTCCTGAAAAATACATTTTGCTCCAAATTATTGCTCCCCCATTTAAATATTTGGGATATTCAAAGGTATGATCTTGCTTTGTCTACGTGGCAAGATATAAATGGATATTTTTTGAGTGTTTGTTGCTAATTTGTTGTTTAATGATATTCACCCTGTCAGGAAAATTTACATCTCGTCTTACTGATTTTTTGAAATTCAATTTAATCAATGGGTTATAGGGTTGGTGTAAATTTTGCTGGACATCGCGGGAGTCTTAAGTGTAACGGAAGTTTTTTAAAACACTAGTTTACAGCTACAACACGGATAAGGATAAGGTTTTATGTTGAAAAAATAATGACAGGTTTATTTCTGCAATCGGCGGTATCGTTGTTGATCCATATGATAATTATTTTTATTTTAGGCAGCCTTATGTGTAACCTGTCCCAGCACTCCGATGTTCGTCACGCACGCAAGTAAAGCTGCATCCATAAACTCCGCTCGCAAAACAAGGATTTGCCGTTTATTCATCAATGAACGGGCGCTTTGTTTTTTATTATTAAAAATTTGAGAAAAAATTTAAAATTATTTGAACTATCCGGATTATGGCCAGTCTATTTAAATGTGTTTGAAAGTGTGTTCCTGTTGTATCTCCCTTGTGTCCCGCCTGTCGTTAGACTGTAGGCGGGCTTTTTTTTGCCCAAATTTCAGCTTAATCCGTTTCCAATACCCGAATGGATATTGCTGCCGCAGCAGTTCGATTATCCACCGCTAACTTTTTAAATATCTGCTCTAGATGTTTGTTGACGGTTCTTGGGCTCATTTCTAAAATTTGTGAAATTTCCCAATTGGTTTTTGCGTGCGACAGCCAGTATAAAACTTCTGCCTCGCGTTTGGTTATCGGTAGGGCATCTTGCAAATGTTTTGGAGTGCGCTGCGTTTTTGCTTTAGCTAAACGCAGTAGATGAAGTTCATCTTGTTTGCGCTCGTAAATAACCTGTAATGCTGATTCATCGGCAGATAATTCTAAATTCGCTCTATTTTCGGTTGCCAGCCAGCTTTCAATTTGTGGCTCAATTTGCTGCCACGGGGTATTTTCAGCCGGAAAAACTTTTTCTATTAATTCATAAACTTGTGGTGTAGCCCAAGCGAGCTTACCTTTGTTGTCGACACAAAATACATTTTTACCGGCGTGATCTAATGCACTTTGTGCGCTTAAAGCCAGTTTAGCGGTATTTAAATGCGCTTTGATACGCGCGAGTACTTCGTCTGTTGAAATGGGTTTGGTGACATAATCGACACCGCCTGCTTCAAAACCTTTTACAACGTCTTCAGAGTCGGTGAGGCCGGTCATAAATATAACAGGTACGGCCGGAAATAAATGCTTAAACTGTTTGCAGGTTTCAAAGCCATCCAGTTCCGGCATGATTGCATCCATTAACACAATATCGGGTTCAACCTTTTCAGCAATAGCTAACGCCTGAACGCCATTTAGGGCCACTAAAGCAGTATAACCCGCGGTATTTAACGCAACATTTAGCATGCCTAAAGATTCGGGCGAATCGTCAACCACAAGTACTACATTGTTAATTGTGCTGTTCATCTATCAACTCGCGTAGGTATTCGGTGATTTGTTTAAAATTACAACTTTGTAATAGCTCATTCAGTTTACACAATACTGCTTTTTCAAACTTATAATTTTTTGTCAGTGCTTCTAGCTTTTCTTTAAAACCCGATAAATAACCAATTTCAGCCAATGCCATTAAACTTTGGTATTCGGCATGAGTGGCGGGTGGCAATTGAGCTGCATCGGCGGTTTCAGCTTGTTCGTTTGATTTTTCTTCATCTGCCACATACTGGTACATCCATTCTAAATTAAGTTGCTGACCAATTTTACCCAATAAGTTGTCCATATTTATCGGTTTTGCCATGTAGTCATCATGATACCCAGCATTTTGCTGGTCACTTTCGGTATCGCGTGCATTCGCCGAAATCATGATGATGGGCATCACATATTTTTGCTCACGTAATTTTTTAGCCAGTTGCCAGCCATCCATCTCAGACATGGTGACATCCATTAAGACCAGATCTATATCGTTATTTTGCATGATCTCCAAAGCTTGTGAAGGTAAACCTGCCATTTGCAAATTAAAGCCCAGCGGATTCAAAAAATCGGCCATTAAACGTCTTTGGTTTGGGTCATCGTCTATCACCAGAATACTTTTTGCTAAACCATCGTATGCTACCGCCCGCGCTTTATTATATTCGGGTTCGTGATTAGACGAATTTACTTTCGCCAGCATCAAACTGAGCTTAAAACAGCTGCCTTGTCCAACTTTGCTTTTTACACTGATTTCACCACCCATCAATTCAGCCAACGAACGGGATATGGTTAGACCTAGCCCTGTGCCGCTAATGGCTTGGGTTTGTTGGCTTTTGACGCGCTCAAATGGTTTGAAAATCAATTTTTGGTTTTCTTCAGAAATACCGATGCCTGTATCTTCAACAATAAACTGCGCCACCTGATTACGGTATTTTACCGTTAAGCTGACACTACCTTGCTGGGTAAATTTAATCGCATTCGATAACAGGTTTATCAGTATTTGCCGGAATCTTTGTTTATCGGTTGCGACCACTTCTGGCAAGTAGTCACACGGGATGTAGTTAAACACAATACCTTTATTATTGGCCTGCATTTTAAACATATCGACCATTTGGTTTAAAAATGGTTTGATTCTCACTTCATCCCGTTGCAGGTGCATTCTGCCAGCTTCAATTTTAGATATTTCTAGCAAACCTTCTATTAAATCGGCAAGGTGTTCACCATTGCGTTTTAAAACTGCAATAGATTCTCTTTGTTTGGCGGGAATGGCTTTATCCTGATTGAGCAGTTGTGCATAGCCTAACAATACGTTTAATGGGGTACGCAATTCGTGGCTTAACCCGGTTAGATAACGGCTTTTTGCCTGATTAGCCGATTCAGCTGCTTCTTTGGCTTTTTGTAGCGCTTGTGAAGTTGCTTCGTGCGCATCAATCTCGTGTGCCAGTGATTTTGTTTGTAACCTGAGCTCTTTCAATGCTAAACGGTTGCTGCTTCTGGCGAGAATAAATAACCAACTGACAATACCGATGATAATTAATAATAAGAAAAATATCTTAATCAGGGTTACGCCAAACACCTGTTTCAGCGCGATATTATCAACCGGAATTTGTAGGTAAATTAAAAACAAAATGCCCGCGCCGATTAAACTTAGCAGCAAAGTAACACCAATAAACTGCATCAAAGGTGAACTCATTTTTTTCAGTAGATGGGTGGTCAAAAAACGTTGAAAAAAGTGCTGAGCCTGTGCAAATAAAGTGGCGTGTTCACGACATTGATCGCCGCAGCGTACATCTAAACTACAACATAAAGAGCAAATTGCTTTACCGTAAGCTGGGCAAAATGTCATATCTTCATGTTCAAACGCATTTTCGCAAATATGGCAACGGGTATTGTCGGCCACATGCGGCGACTGCGGGCGCACTAAATAATACTTTCCTTTGGTTAACCAGCCAATCAGTGGCACTGTCAATAACGGCAGAAAAAATGCCAGATAAGACGCAAAAGCTTCGATGGTTTCTCCGTACCAACCAAAGTGGCCAGTGAAGCCAAAAAAAGAAGCGATCAACATTGACCCGACACCAACAGGATTGATGTCGTACAGGTGAGAGCGTTTAAACTCGATATGTTTGGGGCTGATGCCTAAGGGTTTGTTGATAATTAAATCTGCAACTACTGAACTTAACCAAGCCAAAACCAATACCGAATATACTTGCAGCATGCTTTCTATGGTTTGATAGATACCCAGCTCCATTAAAAGCAGAGCAATCGCGACATTAAAAAACATCCAGACAACACGGCCGGGATGGCTGTGCGTAACCCGCGAGAAAAAATTAGACCAAGCGAGTGAACCGGCATAGGCATTCGCCACATTAATTTTTAGCTGGGAAATAACCACAAAAGTAGCGGCTAAAATAACACTAATGGTTGAGTTATCAATGACATAACCAAACGCAACCTGATACATATGTGCCGGATCGTCTGCAACATTCGCCGGAATACCTTGTTTTAGCGCCAGCCAAGCTAAAAATGAACCTAAAAATAATTTAGCCGCACCAAAGATCATCCAACCCGGACCCGCGACAATGACCGCAAGCCACCACTGCCAATGTTTTTTACCCGGCTTTTCAGGCAAAAAACGCAAAAAATCGACCTGTTCACCAATTTGAGCGACCAGTGAAAGCAAGACGGCGGAGGCTGCGCCAAATAATAGATAGTTAAATTCAGCGCCCGCTTCACCCGCTTCACCGGTAAATTGGAACCATTCCTGCACTTGACTATCCGGATGATTAAAGACGTAAATCAAAGGTACAATTTGTAGCACAATCCAAATGGGTTGTGTCCAGACTTGGAAACGGCTGATGGTGGTAATGCCGTGTGTGACCAGCGGGATAACAATTAAAGCACTGATGATATAGCCAAATACCAGCGGTAAACCAAATAATAATTGCAGCGCCATTGACATAATGGCGGCTTCCAGCGCAAAAAAGATAAAGGTAAAAGAAGCGTATATCAGTGACGCGATAGTTGAGCCGATATAACCGAAACCTGCGCCACGACTGAGCAAATCTATATCGACGCCGTATTTGGCGGCATAATAACTTATCGGCAGCCCGCTAAAAAAGACGACAGCGACGACCGCTATAATGGCCCATGCAGCATTAATAAAACCATAATTAAGGGTAACCGCGCCGCCTATTGCTTCAAGCACTAAAAACGAAACGATGCCTAATGCGGTATTTGCTATCCATAAAGATGACCAGCGGCGCGCTCTTTTCGCGGTAAATCTGAGCGCGAAATCTTCCATCATTTCATTGGCAACCAGTTTATTGTATGTGCGCCGGGTAAATCGAATTTTTTGCTTGGAGTGCATTCAGTCGCAGACCTTTTTATTGCGGTGACACAGCATTTTAACAGTCGCTGTGTGAGAAGGATATGCGTTGTTGTACGTATATCCTTGCGTGTTTACCGTGCTCGTTTCACAGCTGGCTAAAAGGTATCTTTTAGTAAAATCAGCATGTCGTCTACTGACAGTTTGTTTGCCTGCTCGTTGCCCTGTAATAAATTATCGGCCAGATCGCGTTTATGCTGATGCAGCGCGACAATTTTTTCTTCAATGGTGTTTTTTGCTACCAAACGATAAATGGTTACCGGGCGCGTTTGTCCCATGCGATGAGCGCGATCGGATGCCTGCTCTTCTACCGCTGGATTCCACCAAGGATCCATATGAATCACATAATCGGCAGCCGTTAAGTTAAGGCCAAAACCACCGGCTTTCAGACTGATCAAAAATACGTCTCCCTCACCATTTTGAAAGGCATTTACCCGTTGTTGCCGTTCTTTTTGTGGGGTTGAACCGTCTAAATATTGATATTGGATCCCTTTATTTTCAAGATGTGTTTTTATTAAATGTAAATGACCCACAAACTGACTGAATATCAGTGCTTTATGGTTGTTTTGCTGAAGTTCATCTAACAGTTCATCCAGTGCGGCCAGTTTAGAACTGGGGATGTTACTTTCTTGCATCACCAGTTTAGGGTGACAGCAGGCTTGTCTTAGTTTTACCAGCTCCGCTAACATTTGAATGCGCTGCTCACCGGCATTGGCAAAATTATCGGCAGCACTGAGTTTATCAATTGCATTTAGCCTAAGCGCTTGATAAAAATTTTGTTCTTCTGTATTTAGTTCAACCTGTAATGTAATTTCTGTGCGCGAAGGTAGCTCGGTTAACACCTGATTTTTCATGCGGCGCAATATAAAAGGTTTAATCAGGTTTCTTAAACCGATACTGGCTTTGCGCGCGGCTAATTTGTCTTCATTGGCATTTTCAATGGGCAGTGCAAAGCGCTCACCAAAACGTTTTATGTTGCCGAGTAAGCCCGGATTGATAAAACGGAATAAGCTCCACAATTCGGTTAAATCATTTTCAATTGGGGTACCCGTGGTCACCATTTTAAAATCTGCTTTTAGTGCATATGCCGCTTTTGTGCGTTTTGCCAACGGGTTTTTAAGCGCTTGTGCTTCATCGGCAATAATGGTGTGCCAACGAACTTTTGCCAGCATTTCACTTTCGCGCTGTAATAACCCGTAACTGATAATGACACAATCAGAGGCATTTAAATCTTGCAACAAATCGCTGCGCTGTTGATTATTAACCGAGTCGGCAAACAGCTTGATATTTAAAGTTGGCGCAAATTTAGCGGCTTCCTGTAGCCAGTTTAAACACACCGAAGTTGGCGCCATCACTAAACTCGGCCCACCTTTGGCGCGTGATAATAAAATAGCCAGAGCCTGCAAGGTTTTACCCAAACCCATATCGTCAGCCAAACATGCGCCTGCGCCCCAATGCGCTAAACGGCTGGCCCAGTCAAAACCGGCTATCTGATAATCCCGCAATTGTGCCTGTAAGGTATTGGGGACTTGTGGCGTAATTTCATTCGCTTCATGCATCTTTCGGGTTTGAGCTTCCCATGCGTGAATCGGTTTCATGCGCATGCCTGCGGTTGCTTCTTCAACTTGCAGGCTGGCGAGCGGGTGAAATTTGCCATCTTCCGTGCTGTGTTTTAAAGCTTCCAGCTTGTGCCTTAAGTCTTCTGACAAGGCTAATATTTGATTGCTGTCTAATTGAATAAAACGACCATTGCTGGTGGATACCAGTTCTAGCAACCTGCGAAGGTCAATAACCGCTTCATCATCAATTTTTAGCTCGCCTGTGATATCAAACCATTCGTTTTTCTTATTAACGGCCAGTTGCATATGCTGGCTTTCTAACCTTTTACTCAGGTTAATTTTTTTACCTTTCGGCCAGCGTAATTTAAGTGGCAGCGGTGCAGGTGACTGACTTACAATATGCTCTAATTGTTCAAGCGTATCCAGTGCTGCTTGCGTATCGTCTATCGCCAGAATATTATCCGGCATGGATAAAAACGACGAGCAGTGTTGGTCTAATAAATCCAGTAGGTTTTGTTCATGAATCAAATCACGCTGTGTGGCAACCCGTTTACCATTTAATTCTGTGGTCAGGTTAACATTACCAACCGCAGGTTTAATCACAGGTCCTTGCTCACCAAATGGCATGACAAAACAACTGAATTCTAAACCCTGATTAAAAGGTTGAATGTTAATGACCAGATGCGGATCGCACTGGATATTTTCTAGACCGGTATCCAGCTCGTTCAGATCAGATTGAATATTTAATAAAGGTGCAATTGCCGAAATGCCTTTTAACGCTTTTTCTTTAGCATGCAGCGGAATTAATAGACCGCCTTCACCGATCACTTGCGCAACTTGCATGTGCTCTGCTGAAAATAAGGTAAAACAATAGTGCTCAGGTGTCAGTTGGGTGATAGTGCAGGGCGTTTGCATATGTTCAAAATGCTCTGGTAAATCGGCAATACTCAAACATAAATGTTCACCTTGTTGACTAACCAGTAATTCAGGCTCTTTTTGACTTAGTTCTATCGGTGCGCTGAGCTCGCCAGCCAAATACAGGTTATCTGCCCCTTTGGCGGCTAATAAGGTACTCGGGCCATTTAAATGATATTCGGTTGAACTGTAATAACCCCAATTTTTTATTTCAACTATGGTTTGGCAAATGTTTATGTCTTGTTCGGTTAAATAAGGGAATTGATCCACTTCGCGGTACAAACGTTTTAAAGCAATGACTCGACCTTTGCTCCAACCTTTGTTATTTAGTTTTTGCTCTTTGGGTTTAAAGTTGGCTCGAAAACGCGAAAATTCTACTTCCCATATTAAACGAGTATTGTGCTCTGATTTTTCGACCACGTTTGTGGTGGTTGTTTCGTTTGTCAGCGCCAGTAATTTGTCTAGTGCGACATCCCATTCTTCTTTTGTGCGAATAAAGGTTGGAAAGTGCAACAAAGCGGATATTTCCGCGCTACTTTCCGGAGTTTTAATTTGTCTGGCGATTTCACGAAACAATGCATAATCTGAGCCTTCAAAAAAATCGCTGACTTGTTGCAGTTTATTTAGGCTCTCTGCTTTTAGGGTTTTATTGCACCATAGCTCTGCCAGCAGGTTAATAAGTTGTGCCAGATTAAAATAAAAACAATGGCTGTTTGACAGGTGTGCATAGCGGACGGTACTGGCAGTAAACGTCTGCCCGGAGCTGATGCCTTGTATAGCCATCACCATAGATTCGCTTAAAGCGACATTTTCGTGTGGCATGCATCTCATGGTTCTGTCAGTGGCTTCAAAACTCACCTGAGCGCCCGCTGTTTTAAAAAAGCTGGCATCTTGTGTGTTACCCAATCGCAATAAACAAAGTTTATAAAAAACGCCCATAGGCCCGCTTAAATATTGTTTTGTGCGACGTTTAATTTTATTTTTTGCTTTTATCGCATGTTCAAAGTGCGCATTGGCATCGCTAAATTCACCCGTTAAAAACAGGTAGCTGGCTTTAATTTGTAGTGCATAACAAGAATCATCTAACTCTGGAATGAGTGTTTTGAGCTCGGTCAGTTGAGCCTGATATAAATACTGCTCTGCAAGTAAACAGCTAAGCTGGATATTACCCGGATTGTGCTGATGAACTTGCTTGAGCAAATCCAGTGCATAAGTTACAGAATAACCTTGGCGCTGGCGTGACAGAATCCAACAGGCAAAACTTTGATATTGCAATATATCCGGCAAGGCTAAAAACGTTTGCAGATCAAAAGGAATCAAAAACAAATGAATCAACACCTGGTTGTATTCCATATTGATGTTTTGCGGGTTTTTATCAAACTCTAATAATTCAATGATGTTGTCTATTTCGCCGAGGAAATAACAATCTCTTATCAGCCTTTGGTGAGCCGCTAAATTAAGGTCAAAACTATAAGAGGAAGGCCGCTGTACTGCTTGGTCTACACAATGCAGTATTTGTTTAAAGGTATTGTTTTGTACACAATCAGCGACCAGTTGATTGCCTATATAGTAATGAACGAGTATCCCGTCTCTGCCTTGTAGGATAAAACCTTGCTCAATAAGCTGAGTTCTGAGCTCGGCACTGAGCCTTTTAATCGGCTTTTTGACCGCAAATAATTCAAAATGAGCCGACAATTTAAGCACTTCATTAAATTTGCTCACGCCTAACGGATGATAAACGACTGCTAATAATTGCAGCAGTGCTTGTTCTGACTCGGGGAGTTTGCGATACGCATCGTACAGTTCTGATGCGTCTTGGGCGGTCTGCGGTCCTAGTGTTATCATTATTTAGCATATCGAAAATCAATTAGATGCGTTGCAAACTACCAAATCACAGTATCCGCTACAAGGTTTTGTTGTTTTGCGTGCAAGTTATCAATGGTTTCGAGTTTGTCTCGAAGCGGAACGGCTAAATGCGCGCGCGATAAATCGATTATCGGCAGCGGTGTATATAACTCTTTTAAGGCCCATTTTGCGTATCGCGTATTGAGCTTGCGGTATTTTATTTGTGCACTCAATGAAATCGGACTTTTTGCCCAATAAGGTATTTTAAATTGATAATTTACCACGTCTGATTCGCCTGCCCGAATAATATTGACAGACGCTTTGCCAACCATATTAAACAAATCATGTTGCCAGACAATTTGTCCTTGTCTGTCGGTTGGTAGTGAGCGGTACTGGTAGGCATTGTTGTCTAAATAGCCTTGTTCGTCGATAAAACCGCTATTAAATATGGTTTGTCCTTCGGCATCGACAACTTGTACTGCGACCCAAGCTTGGTTGATATCAATCGTACCGCCAGGGAAATTATGACCCACACCGATATTGGCAACTATCACTTTAATATTGGCTTGTTCACCTTTGTAAAAGTAAAAGGGTTGCACTGCCGCATCACGTAATTGTTGATTGATCGGCATATTATTGATGGTTGCATCTTTGCGGTGTGGAGGCTCGATACTGATACGGACTTTATTGCTTTGCATAAACTGGACAATTTTTTGCTGCGCTTCCATATCTTGGTTTAAGGTGGTTAGCATGCTGTTGGCGGCAAAAAATTCATGGCTGCGAATATATCCATCAGGTGACGCGGATGGATCATCACTTTGAACCAGTGGCATATGGCAGTCTTGACAGCGCTGCTGATTGGTATGGCTAAAATTCGGGTCATTAATGCCAGAATAGGGACTGTCTAACCAAGCTGCGTATTCATCTTGCATTTTAATCCAGCCCCAGCCGTTTACATCCTTATCGATAAACTGGCTATGGCAAGCAGAACAATATTCTGAGCTGGCAAGAATATCAGCCGCCATATCTTGTTTGTGCTGCTCAGGATTATAACGAATCGCCAATTGGTTTAACTGCTTTAGCAAATGGTTCTCAGCCGTTTCAAAAAGATAAGGCTGGTTTATTTTAAACTGATAACTGGCAACCCCTTTGTTATGTACCAGTTTATTTATGCCGTGGCATGACTGGCAGTTAACCCCCTCTATATTGGCGGCCGTGCCGGCGATACCAGCATGTTGCCCACCTTTAGATAATTGACCACTTAATAAGGCCAACGGCGCATGGCAGCCTTCACAATAGCGGGTAGCTTCAATGCCTTTTTTAGTTGCCAATAAGGTTACATTAGTTACATAGGTTTTATCTGAAGCCGCTTGCCGATGCGCAGAACGATACCACTGGCGGGCAATATCCTGATGGCAACTGGCGCATTTTTCGGTTGTCGTGAGTGCTTTTTCGTCAATAAACTGCTTGTCAATCGTTTCTGTCTGGCTAGGCCTAAAAGGGTGAGGGCCATATGGATATTGGTAATCCTTAACTGCAGGCTCAGTTGAATAAGCTTGTTTTGTAAAAGTGTCTAATTGCCATAACAGGCCAGTGGCAATTAAACTGGCGACAACCACACTGGCGAAAATTCGCGGGATAAAAGTGGTTGTTTGAAAGCGGTTTTTAACTTCAGATCTATGGGTGACAAAATGCAGGAAAATGTGCAGCATTAAAAAGAGCACAATGCCTAGCGCTGAAAAAAAGTGCCATTGATAACGGCTTTGATTATTTTCTCGCTGGCCATTGAACAATAATTCATAACCACTGAATACCGTAATGAAAATAATGAATAATGTCGCTAAACCGGTTAAAAATACCCAAGTGCGTTTAACCCCTAAAATGCGTTTAAAATGCAGAAAAATATAAGGTAATAATAAAACACTCCACAAAATCCCAAATGTTAAGTGCAACAGGCTGTTGATTTGAGCGAAGGTGTGATGGCCGAATAAATAGCTGATAAAACCACTACAGGCCAGGACAACAAATAGTGAGACTAACCAGCCAAATAAATGCGCCTCAGGTCGTGTCGACTTTTTCATGGCAACTGCTCCTGTAGCCAATAACTTTTGAGCTTTTCTCTGGTGTTCGCCGCAAAAGCCTTATTTTTTATGATTTCATCAATGTTTTTTTGCTCGGCCAGCCATTTATAATCACCGGAGAGCATTAATTGTTTAAGCACAATATCATTACCCGCGCCAATTTCCTGTAGTAACCAGTTGGCACTGAATTTGTCTGTTTTAAACAACGAAAATGCCCATCTCATTTTATATTTGGGAGCTATTTGGCTGGCTAAAATAGCCGCCGAAAGGCGCTGAAATGGCAAACTCTGGCGCAACGAATCGGGTAGATTTAATAAACCAAGCAGCGTTTCTTGTTGCCCCGGCTGTAAAGAATCGAGAACTGACTTTATCTGCTGGTTTATGGTGCTAGCGGGCAGATGGCTGAAGCTTAATATAGAGCAGAGCCTAAGTTCTAAGCTAGATTGTGGCGACCGCAACATAGCCTTTTCTCGCTGTTTTGTGTTGCTGGTATTTTGCAGGCAGCTGTCATATAAATGTCGCGTTTGAACTTTGGAAAGTCGCAAAGCTTGTTGTTGAGCTGTTTGTTGAATTTGTTTTTGCGCTTGCTTTTTCGCTTGTTTTTGCAACTGCTTGTCCAGCTGTATTTGCTGTTTATCCGTCAAGACTACAAATAGTGCCGCCAGATTGGCTAAAGCTCGTTCGTTTAAGCGGCCAACCGGAACTTTTTGCAAAGTTTGACGCCAGTTTTTAGCCAGCAATTGCAGTTCATTCTGGTTGAGCTCTAATGGCAGAATGTCCAGCAAAGTTTGAAGCTGAGCGGGCGACGTTTTTTTAGACAGGTCACTTTCAGACAGGCCCTTTTTATATTGAAGCGTGAGTGCCGGCTGAGCCAAAATTAAACGACTGGCGGCTTTTTTAACCTCAATAGATGAATCCTGCAACAAAGGTAATAATTCGGGCAAAGAAAGCGAGTGAGATAAGGCTGCGGTCAAGTATAAGCTTTGTTGCTCGGCGCCCTTCATATCCGCATAACTGAAATTGAGTTGAGTCAGCCAGCTTTTAATTTGAGCGGGCGCAATGACGATAGATTCTGGCGCCTGATTAAACAAAGCCAAAGCGAGAAAGATGCTTGTTTTGCTAGGCATTTGTTGTGTTGCGATATCAGCGTTTAACCGTTTGAGTGCGATTAACGCCTGTTGGATCTCTGTAATATCGTCACTTTGCTTTAAACGCTTTTGTAATAAGGGAATGGCTTCTGTTTGGCGAATTTTACCCAAGGCATTTATTAAATGAGCCCGGCTTGCTGCCGGTGCTTTAGCAAATGCCTCGACAATGGCGCTGCTGGCATTAGCGTGTTCAGCTTCTGCCAGCGCGGCGGCTGTGCAGTTAATAATGTGGGCTGTTTTATTGTTTTGGGTATCAATTGTGCTGATTGTATTTTTGGTCTCACCTTCTAATGCGTGCAGGCGTCTAAAAAGATAAGGTAGGGCTTTGTATTTGCTACGTGTTACCGCCTCTTCTTGGCTAAACCAATGGGTAAAAATTTGACTGGTTTTGCAAAATGTCTCGGAATTTTCACTGTTTAACAAGGGTAATAAATACGCCGTACTGATTTCAGCTTCCAACTGTTGGATGGCGCTGGCAGATGCTTGTTGTAATTCACCTTCCGTACTTTCTAGCCAGTATAAATAGAGTGCTAAATGATTGATATTTGCTTTTTCAGTAATGAACTGAGTGAGTTCTTTGCTACTGGCAAACTGAGTCGCTAAAGTCAGGTGCGGCAGCAGTTGATAATCAATAATTTTATTTTGCTGGCGGCGTAAATAATCGGTTAAATCGTTAAACTCATTGCTCCCAAACGCACCTGCGGGATGCTGCTGTCTAGTCGAGGTATTTGATGTGTTTGCAGGCGCTTCTATTTCGATCCAGTGCTCGTTTTTCCATTGATAAAAGCGATTTGCTTGCAGCGTTTGTTGGTAAGCTTTTCCAGCTTGAATAACTTCAAGTTGCACCTTTTGTCGTGTACCTAAACCAAAATGTAGTCTGGGATCATGCTGGCCAAACATTGCTTGTTGCATCGCCAGCGGTTGCACGTTTTTACGATTTTCAATATTAAGTGAAGTGACATTCAGTTGCGCAGGTATTGTTAAGTTGAGCCAGTTGGATTGTGATGAACTGGTATTTAAAAACAGTCTTGGGAAGTCATTATTATTGCTGACTAATAAGTCTAATAAACCATCATTATTAATATCCAGATGAATGACAGAACGACTCGAATCTAAAGAATCAGGCAAGCAATTTTGTTTGCGGTAACGGACGGCATTGCCAACTTGCTGCGTAACATAAGGCGCAAAACATTCATTTGGTGCACCTAACCCCATTTGTTGACTGAAAGGGTCGGGCATAAAACGACCACTGGCTAATATGAGCTCAGCATAACCATCATTGGTGAAATCGGCAAAACTCTGCCCCCAGCGGCTTAGATAAATACTTTCCTGATGGTTGAGTTGTAACCGCCAGCTTAAATCGGCATAGGGTTGATGCGAAGACGCGGTTGCTGCAAAAGACGGCTGTGCTAAATCGATTGCTAAATTAGACAAACCACTTTCACGGCTGACAAATAAAAGGGGGTGGGGGTCATTTAATTGCAGACTGACAGAAGCATAACGACTGTCATTGGCTGTTAATGACTGATGCCTAGTGCTAACCGGGCTAAACTTGCCTTGTCGGTTAATAAAGCCTCGTATGGCCTGGTCGCCACTATTAAATTCTAATAAATCTAGCCAACCGTCTTGATTTAAATCCAGCCAGCGGGCCGCAACTGTGCGCTCGGAAATTTGATGCATGCCCATTTGTGGGCTGATATCTTTAAACTGCCAGTTACCCTGATTAATCAGCACCTGATTTGGCAAACCATCGTATGCTTGTGGTTGAAATTCTCTGTGGTGTTGTTCGCTAAAACCGGCAGACTCTTCTAGGTTTTTTTGGTTCTTTTGATATTTTAAAAAATGGCTTAAATGAATATCTGGCAAACCATCGTGATTAATATCAGCAACACTAATATGTGAGGTCCAGACCGGCAAGGTGAGCGCGCTAAACTGTTCCACTTTGGCAAATTTAAAATTGCCCAAATTCTGATACAAAATATCATGTGCTTGTGTAGCGATTAAAATATCTGGCAAACCATCCAGATTAACATCAGCAACCGCGCAAGCGTGACTGACTTGCGTCAATGCCAAATCAGCTTTTTGTAATTTAAAATAACCTTGTTGATTTTGATAAATAACAGCACTTTGCTGCTGATGCCACCAAGCTTTATCACCATAAAAGCGCGTCTGGCCTGCACCACTGATAAATAAAAGGTCAACCCAATTATCCTGATTAAAATCTGCAGCACAAACACCGGCTGAAAGTGAGTCGATTAAATCAGAAATCTTGCCTGAATGCTGGGTATGGCTATGTTGTATGCCACTGGTTAAAGTGATATCAGTAAACTGAGGCAATAATAACTTAACCTCGGGAATGCTATTTTGTGTGGCTTTGTAAACATAACTTGCCGGATTATGATGCCATTTAATAACCATCAACAAAGCAAAGACCATACAAAACAACACCGCAAGAATGTAAATAATAAGCTTAATGTATTGTTTGTTATAGAGTATTGCCATTTATCGATGTCCTTTTTGTGAGTTCAAAAAAGCGGCAAATATGTGTCTTAAGTGTTGGTTGAAAAATATACAAATGCAAGTTGAATAGCCTAACTGAGTTCACTATACCTAATGAATGTTGTGTATTTATTCATCAATCTGGAATGTGTTTCTTCAGAGGAAAGATGTCGTACAAGATACTGTTGTGCAAAGTAGTTAGCTCATAGTCGTCGCAGCTAAGCGAGGAATAGCAAGATTTTTCTCAAAGCCGTACTTAACTTGCAGGTAAGCTGATTATTAATTCAGCTGAACAATGCATGTTCCATACAATAGTAGGTTGCTCGCAACCATAAATATTGTTGGAGAGCGTGATGTTGTGCGGAAAAAACTATCTACGCTGGCTTTCTGGGTGTTTACTTGTAACCACTCTGCTTTTACCCGCCTGTAGTAAAAATGATAACGACCCCAAACCCGAAACGCCTAACCAGTCACCGGTAGTGACGATAAGCGGTGATGCAGAAATGACCGAAGGGCAAACTCTGCAACTGCAAGCCAATGCAAGTGACTCTGATGGTACAGTACAAAGTTATGTATGGAGCGTGCAAAGTGGAGAGGGGATTAATTTAGCCTCGACGACCAGTAGTACGGTGCAGGTAACCACGCAGGATATCAATGCCGACAGTGAAGTGACTTTGTCTGTACAGGTGACTGATAATGACGGTGCAACCGCCAGTGACACACATGTATTAAAGATAAAGCGGCTGACCAGTTCATTGACGCTGAGTGGTATGGTAACCGATGCGCCATTGGCTAATGCTTTGGTAAAAATTACCATCGGGACAGACAACTTTGAAGCACAAACCGGTGTGGATGGACAATATTCTATATTAATTGAAGTTGATCAAAGTAATACCGGAAAACTGGTTAAATTGATTGCCGAAGGTGACCCTCAAACTCATCCGGGGGTTGTTTTTATGTCGCAGCTACCGGCATTTAATACCCTCAGCGCGCAGGCGGGTGAAGACAAAATATTAACGCCAAGCGAAAACTTTTCTATCAATATCACCAATGTAACCACCGCAGAAGCGGCTTTGTTGCTCAGAGCTAACAATGGTGTTGAGGTCAGCACAGAAACTGAACTAAACAGTCTGTTGGAGCAACAAAATGTACAAACCAAATTAACCTTATCTGCCTTAATTAAACTGGTAGTTGATGATCCAGAGTTTGATTTACCGCAAGGTGTCAGTGATACCTTGGCATTGGTTGCTGACGCGGTTGCTCAGCAAGACTTTGAAGCATTTGTTATCAGTCAGGATGAAACGATATTAAGCACGACCATCAATGTGATCTTAGAGGATGAAAATCTGGTCAATATTGGCGGTGAAAATCAGGATTTTGACAATGACGGCGTGCTGGATGTGGTAGATGCATTTCCAACCGATCCTAACGAGTCGGTGGATACCGATATGGATGGTATTGGTAACAATGCTGATACCGACGACGACGGCGATCAGGTTGCCGATGTGTATGATGCCTTTCCGTTAGATTCAACAGAAAGTCTGGATACTGATATGGATGGTATTGGTAATAATGCTGATACCGACGATGACGGTGATCAGGTTGCTGATGTGGATGATGCCTTTCCGTTAGATTCAACAGAAAGTCTCGACACAGACATGGACGGTATTGGTAACAATGCTGATACCGACGATGATGGCGATCAGGTAGCCGATGTGGATGATGCCTTTCCGTTAGATTCAACAGAAAGTATCGACACAGACATGGACGGCATTGGTAACAATGCTGATACCGATGATGATGGCGACCAGATTGCAGATAACTTAGATGCCTTTCCGCTAGATGCATCGGAAAGTCTCGACACAGACATGGACGGTATTGGTAACAATGCCGATACCGACGATGATGGCGATCAGGTAGCCGATATAGATGATGCCTTTCCGTTAGATTCAACAGAAAGTCTGGATACCGATATGGACGGCATTGGTAATAATTCCGATGAAGATGATGATGGCGACGAGGTTGCTGATCTTGAAGATGCTTTTCCGTTGGATTCCACTGAGTCACTGGACACAGATATGGATGGTACAGGCAATAACGCAGATGAAGACGATGATGGCGACCAAGTAGCTGACATAGACGATGCATTTCCGTTAGATGCTTCGGAAAGTCTCGACACTGACATGGATGGCACAGGTAATAATGCTGATACCGACGATGATAATGATCAAATCGCCGATGAAAACGATGCCTATCCACTTATTTCAATTGGTGATTTAATTGATACGGACAAAGATGGGATCCCAGACGACTGTGATCAAGCTTGTCTCGACCTTGGCATGATCGCAGATGACGATGACAACGGAAATGGTATCCCAGATGATGAAGAGCTCGATATGATAGCGGTCGAGATACTCAGCCCGGATTCATTAACAACCGTTGGCACTTCACCCATTACAGTTACCGGCACTGTCACCCCCGGCGTCACAATTAGTTTAAATGGGGTTAATATTACCAACGAAAATGGTGTCTTTAGCGGCGAAGTTGCTCTTAAAGAAGGTTCCAATACCATTGAAGCCAGAGCAGTCGACGGTGAAAAAATCCAAACCGATACCATTTCAATTTCATTAGACAAAACCCCACCTTACATAACGATCGATTCGCATCAGGATAATCAAACGGTTTACAGTGATACCGTGACCATTACCGGTTTAGTCAATGATATTGTGCGTGGCACGATAGAAGAAAGTCAGGCCAATGTGACGGTTAATGGCGTTGCTGCCAACATCCAAAATCGCAGTTATTCAGCTACAAATGTCACGCTGCAAGAGGGTAATAATACCATTACGGTGATGGGGGCGGATCAGGTTGGCAATACCAACAGTGTCGAAATTAATCTGCTGTATGAAATTTTGTTGGGTAAACGCATTGAACTGGCTAGTGGAGACGGGCAGGCTGCAATCATCAACAATACACTAGATTCCCCTTTAGTTGTGCAAGTGTTGGATGATAATGATGAGCCGGTGCAAGACGCATCCGTCGTCTTTAGAGTTGCGCAAGGCTCGGGCGCGGTAGCTGTTGGTAGCGAAAATGAAGGTCGTGCCGTGGTGATTGATAGTGATGAAAATGGAATGGCATCTACTAGCTTCAAATTAGGTGCAAGAACTGGGGTTAACAACCATAAAGTAACCGCCGCGGTTGTCGGTTATACCGGTAATATTACTTTTAGCGCATCCGCCAATGGTCAGATTGGTAATAAGCTCAGTGTGAATTCAGGCAATAACCAGCGCGGTGCGGTTGGTAATGTTTTACCCGAAGCGTTAGTGGTGGTTGTCACCGACGCGGGAGCCAATGTTGTGTCCAATGCACGTGTTAAATTTGCCGTTACTAAAGGCAATGGCGTATTTTCTGCCAATAACGAACGCATCATTGAACGCACGACAGACTCAGATGGCCGCGCTTCTGTTGCTTATAAACTGGGTAATTTAACGGGCATTGATGCGCAGCGCATTACCGCAACATTAATCGACGCGCCGGAAGGACAAACGATAACCGCCGGGTTCAGCGCGACTGCATTTGTGCCGGCCGATCCGGGATTAACAACCATCACAGGGGTGGTACTCGACAATCAAGAAACGCCTATTCCGAATGTTACGATTCGAGTAGAAGATAGCACGCGGGAAGCGGTGACCAATGAAAACGGCCGTTTTGAAATCACGCAAGCGCCCGTTGGACCGGTGCACCTAATCGCCGATGGGTCAACCACTACGATAGAAGGTGAATTTCCGGCTTTAGGTTATAATTTGGTCACCGTAGCGGGCGTTAAAAATCCATTACCGGCACCCATCTATATGGTCAAGTTGGACACGGAAAATGCCGTTTACGCCGGGCCAAATGATGTTTCATTAACACTGGATGCGTTTCCCGGATTTCGTCTGGACATCAAAAAAGATTCGGTGACCTTCCCCGATGGCAGTAAAGAAGGGCTTATTTCCGTCACGCCTGTCAACGCCGGGACTGTGCCTATGGCGCCACCCAATGGTATGCAGCCACAATTTATTGTCACGATTCAACCAACTGGTACCCGGTTTGATCCTCCGGCTCGTTTAACGCTACCCAATGTTGATGCGCACGAAGCCGGTGCTCAGGTCGAAATGTATTCGTTTGATCACGATTTAGAAGAATTTGTCGCCATTGGATTGGGAACAGTCAGTGAAGATGGCACCGTTGTCGCCTCAAACTCCGGTGTAGGTGTCATTAAAGCTGGCTGGCACTGCGGCTCGCAACCGGGTGGACAAGCCTGCGCCCATAATTGCCCGATCTGTCAGGATTGTGATGGTGAATGTAACTGTGTGCCAGCAGAAGGTGATCCGCGTTTAGCAGGCTTAGATCAAAGCGGTGATTGTAAAAAACCTGAATGTCAGGAAGGTTCGCTCATTCAAGCCGATGATGACAATGATGTGCCAGAAGATGACGAAGTGGGCGATTGTAAATCTTTCGTTTGTGAAAATGGCTCGTCGATGCAGGTCACTGATAATTCAGACGAAACTAAATGTACCACTTGTGGCGAAAATGGGCCAGAGCCTAAACCTGATGGCCATGTACCGGAAGATGATAAATGTATTATTTGTCAGGACGGAAAAGAAACCAAAAAACCGGACAATGAAATAAGCAGTACCTCAATCACCTTTAATGGCGTTAAAAACTTTATTGCTGATGTTAACAAGGTGCTCGATTTCTTAGGCGCAGACCGAAAAATACCGGAGATCGCGCTGTCACTCAGCAACAGTGTCAAAGAAGTTTGTTGTACGGAACAAAATGGCGCGATGACGAAAGAAGAAAAAGACGAAGGTACCGTGATCTTTCCTCGCTGGAGTTATGCTTGGACACCGACCATACCACCTTGGTCCGGCGACTATACCTTTGAAGTATTAGGTCGTTCTATCGGCATTGCTTATGGCATTCGTTTTGAAGTGGGATTTGACGGTAAATTTAGTATTAACCGCACCAAACGGGAATGTCAGGGTGATAACTGCTGGGGCGGTGATGTAAAAGGTGATTTAGGCGTCGGTGGTGGGCCTTTTGGGAGTGTGCCTAACCCAGCTTCTTCGCCAACCGAGTGTGGCCCGCCAAATGAAAAACGCGCATGTGACATTATTCGCATCGAAGGCAAAATCAAAACCGGCATCAATATTCAGGCAGGTGTGAACTGCGAAAAAGTAACAGGTGGCATTGGTCATAATGGCGTTTCTGCTGAGGCAACCGTTATTGTGGCAGAAGGCTCTTGGGTTGAAACCGGTGGCTCGGCCAGTATTCAGCTTGTCAATTCCGGCAGTATTGCAAGTATCGATATTCCGTTACCGGAATAGCCACCCGCATCAGACAGGTAAGGAGTGTAAATGGTGAAAATAGCGCGTTGTTTAACATATATATGGATGTTGCTTTTCAGCTATGCGTTATCTGCAGAAAATGCTTTCTGGGTTACACCGACTTTCCCAACAGGTGAAGCAGAGCAGGGCATCGTCAGTGTTGAGCAGGTTTATCACTATCAGCTATTTGAGCCTAAAAAAGGCTATGAAAAAGTGCGATTGGTGCAACGTAAATATGCCTCTTTAGCAACAGCCGAAGAGGCTTTTATTGCACGCATGTCGGCGATTGCTTCACTGGATTATCAATGGTGGCTAGATACCTGGGAAGGCGACTCAAAACTCCTGGCGCTTGATTATTATGCCAGCAAAGGACTAAACAAAGATTACTGGCTGGATACCTGGCAAAAGCAGTTTGTCGGGCGAAAAATCACCTTTAAACAGAAAATCGTACTGCCCGAATACATCATTATCGTTTACAACGTCGCCGCGGCGAATGGTAAATCTGGTCCGATTGATTTGCCGGTGGTGTTTGAACAAAAAGCGAAACAATGGTTAGTCAGTTTAGATTTGCGCCGCGAGCCTTTGTTGCGAATCAGTCCGTGGGTAAAAGGATTAGACAAAAAGGAGATTGTTTATGAATAAGTATTTGTTATTGCTACTGTGCTTACTAGCAACTGCAACGCACGCTATCAGCACGCGCTTTGCTGACGAAGGTGAACGTTCATTTACCTTAGTTGAGCATTATAAATACCAGCGTATGCAATATCAGGATGTGGTGATTAAACAGTTTGAAAATCAGCCACGAGATGTCAATGAAGGCCCTGACAGGCAACTTGTGCAGTTTTTATCGGCGCTGCGCAAAGACAATTTTAACTGGTGGTTAAACAATTGGAATCAACAAACACGAGACGACTGGCAGGCAAAAAGCGAGCTGAAAAAAGCACGCAGAGTTTACAACTACTGGCGCGCCACGTTCACCAAACAGTCAGTTGTTCAGTTTAAAGACTTTGTATTGATAGGCCAGTATGTGTTGATAGGTATGCAGATAGATAAGGAATATCACCTTTTGCCGTTTGAACTGGAAAACAATCGCTGGCGCATTGATCAAGATTATATGAACGCGGTTTTTTTTCAAAAGCTAAAAGAAAAGTTGAGCACGCAGCAGGCAGGTTGATATGGCCAGAATTTTACATAAAGACAAGGAAAAAATGGTCGTAACGGCATTTCCCAAATGCATTGCATGTATTGCATTGGCATTTTTAATTGTTTTTTGGATTGCCGCAGTGGCCGGTGAAAAACAATTGAAAATGCAAGATTATTTGATTTTTAACGGTGTTTGTCTGGTTGTCATCGCCATTCAGCGAAGGCGTAAATTGGTTGTCGACAAGCACAGTAAATCGGCCGTGCTCTATACCCATTTTTTATGGGTTAAATCGGAAGACTGGTTTTCGCTCAAAGACATTAAGAGCGTTGATATGGTTTATGGCCGCGGAGGTAGATATGCACGGGGTGGTGCGGTTTACCTTAATGTAAAAGATAAACAGAAAGCGATTATTGATTCCGATATATGTTTCGGTAATGCAAAACGCAATATCAGGCTAAGAGATGAAATTGCAGATTGGTTGAAGTTGTAACCCTAAAATTTATATTTACGGTAACAGTGTGATGAAAAACTTTATCCGGACTGGACGAATACTGCTGACAACCTGCTTTTTAAGTAGTGCTTTGGTGACAGCTACCCAAGCAGAAGAGCTGGATGAAAACTGTGTGGTGAACATTTTAAATAGAACCATACAAGTGGCAGAAAATGGCGGTTGGTCACTGCCCAATGTACCCTCTAATCAAGGGGCTGTCAGAGCTCGGGCTACCTGTGTGAATGATGATGGTGCAACCGCTTCCGGACAGTCGGGATATTTTAATCTGCTTACAAACGGCATCACCCGGGTGGGTGAAATTCAATTTGCCGAGCAGGAACCTGTCCCCACGCGTATTAGCTTTTTAACTAATATCGTCATTAATCTAACTGCTTTGGGGCAAACTTACCAACTGGACGTGACAGCTGTTTATCCCGGTGGCATGACAGATAATGTCACCGCCGCGACGTCCGGTACTAACTATACCTCATCTAATTCTGCGGTTGCCAGTGTCAACGCAAATGGGCTTATCTCTGCGGCAGGCAGTGGCAACGCATTAATTACTGCCAGCAAAGATGGACAGGTCGCGACCCGTTTGGTACGTGTCAGTTTTACCGGTGATCAGGATGGTGATGGTTTGCCAGATGATTATGAAACAGAAAATGGGCTTGATCCGAATGATCCGGCAGATGCATTTGAAGATAGAGACAATGATGGATTAAGCGCGCTGGATGAATATTTGGCAGGCACCGACATCAATCTGGCAGATACAGATGATGATGGCATTTCTGACGGTGAAGAAATTATTGAAGGCGAAGATGGCTTTATTACCAATGCGCTCAGCGCCGATTCGGATGGCGATGGACTCTCCGATTTTGTCGAAGTCACTTTGGGTTCTTCGCCCAATGACAGCGCCGATGCGGATTATCAAAATGCCATTACCGCAATCAACGTAACACCTTCTAATGTGGTGATGACATTCAATGGTATTGATAGTGAAGTCAGCACACAATTAACGGTGCGTGCGACTCTGTTAGACGGCAATACCCTAGACGTTACGGCAAAATCAAGTGGCACCAGTTATCAGTCGAGTGATTTATCTATTGTCAGTTTTGGTTTAGCTGACGGTGAAATTTTCGGTGGTACAGAAGGCGAAGCAACGGTCACCGTATCTTTGTTTGAGCTGACTAAACAAGTGCCCGTGACCGTAGAAAGTTTTCAGCCAGCCGGTATTTCAACCTTAACCTTCAGCGGCACAGCTTATGATAACGATGTGCAGGGCGATTATGTTTATATCGCAGCCGGCGGTGCTGGACTGCATATCGTTGATGCCAGCGATAAAGCAAACCCTGAACTCATCAGCACCTTGGCAACCAGCGGCACTGCCCGCGATGTCAAAGTGGTTGGCGCGCACGCGTATGTCGCCGTGGCGAATAATGGTTTGGATATTATTAATATCAGTGATATCAGCCAGCCGGTTTTAACCGCAAACATTGTCACCAGCGGCAGCGCTGTTGATTTGGCAATGCAAAACAACCATGTTTTTGTTGCCAACGACAGTGGTGGTTTTGAAATTATCAATGTAGAAGAAGTTGGCGCGCCTTTTATCGTCAGTGCGCTGGATAACCTAGGTCGCATCATCAGTGTTGATGTGCATAACGACAGAGCCGTTGTCGCCAATAACTCAGCGGTTATTGTACTGGATATCAGCGATCTCTCTTCACCAATGCGCTTGGGGAGTATCAATATAGGTAATATTCGCGCGGTCGTGATGGACGGCGATTATGCTTATGTCGCTTGTTATACCTGCGGTTATAAAGTCATTAATATCAGTGATCCCATGCGTCCGGTTATTGTTGGTGGCGATACCCGTTTTTATCCGTCCGACGTTGAGCTGACAAATGGTTTTGCGTTTTTCAGTGATATTCTATTTGTAAATGCCGTGCCGTTTGTCAATATTGCCGATCCGGAAAACTCACTGTTTCAGGGCGTGATAGATATCCGACAGTTTGGTGATCGTGATGCCAGTGCATTGTCGATTGATGCCGGCTTTGTCTATTCAACCGGATACAACCGCTTATACATTTCTCAGTATCGAATTTTAAATGACAATCAAGGCGTACCGCCAAATGTTGAGGTGATATCGCCGCCCGATGGTGATGTGGTTGTGGAAGGCAGCCGCATTTTAGTCAGAGCCGAAGCAACCGATGATGTTGCCGTTGCAACCGTGCAAATTAGAGTCAACGGCAATCTGGTCGCATCTGATACAACCCGTCCGTACGAAGTGCCGATTACCGTTCCGACCGGCGTCACCAGTATGAATATACTGGTTGAAGGGGTCGACTTTGGTAATAACGTCGGTGATGCGATCGCACTGTTAACGGTTGAACCCGACGAAGATAATGACGGCTTAGGCGATAACGAAGAAGTCTTTACTTGGGGAACCGATCCGGCCGATGCCGACACAGACGATGATGGTTTATTAGACGGGCTTGAAATTGAACTGGCAACAGACCCACTTGATACAGATTCAGATGATGATGAAAGAACCGACGGCGATGAAGTCGCAGCCGGTACCGATCCACTCAACCCGGATATCACCCCACCTTTAGTCAGCTCAGTGAATCCGGCCGATGCGGCAACTGAAATTTGTGAAAATACCAATATCAGCGTGATATTTAACGAAACAATCGCGCGAAAATCACTGACAGATGAAAGTATTAAAATTATTGCGCAAGACACGCGTGTGTTAAGCGGTGTACAAAGCTTAATATCCAATAATACCGAGCTGACTTTTAACCCAACAGAACTGTTAGCAGACAATTCAACTTACAGTATTGAAGTCAGTGGCGTGCGAGATGCCGCCGGTAACCCGTTGGCCGAAACGTTCACCTCAGTGTTTACAACTGGCAATTGTGTCGATGAAGAAAGACCCTTTTTAGTCGATATCAGCCCAGTACATACTTCTGCTAATATTCCGGTTAATGCGGTTATAACCGCCATTTTAAGTGAGCCGATTGATCCGGTATCAGTAACAGAAGAGAGTATGTACGTAATAGACCAATCTTCAGGCCAACGCATTGGCGGGATTTTGGATATTGCAGAAAATAACTCAGCGATTTCATTTATTCCGAATGTGCCTTTGTTGGTTGGTAGACGCCATTATGTCTATTTAACCAGTGCGATACAGGATACTTTTAATAATCCGTTTATTGGCACCTCACGCTGGTTTGATACCTCATTTGATACTGATGGAAGCGGCCCGCAGGTGGTTGCGACCAGTATGTCAGATCAAGCGACTGGATTACCGCTCAATGTACTGCCTGCTGTTCGATTTAATGAAGCTATTAATGCGTTGTACTTAACCGATATTAAATTATTAGATGCCGTTGGTGCAGAAGTGGCCGTCAGTCGCGCTATCAGCGGTGACAGACGACGGGTTACTTTATCGCCGGTACAAGTATTAACCGCAAATGAAAGTTATACTTTGTGGATTGATGGGGTGCAGGATCTAAGTGGTAACCTGCTGGCTAACCCGTTAGAAATTAATTTTATGACAGGTGAGAGTGCGGATACCGAAAATGGCACTGCTGTGCGTTGGAGCATTCCGAATAATTCACAAAATGTTGCGCTTAACCCGCTGCTCGCGGTCGATTTTTCTGAGCCGATCGACCCAACCAGTATTAATAGCAGTTCATTTTATTTGCAAGATACCAGTACTAACCTGCCGGTGGCAGGACAGCGTATTTTATCAGACGATGGCATGCGGCTGACGTTTGTGCCGGATCAAGCTTTGCGTGAAAACCACAGATTTTATTTGTATGTGGGTTATTCACCCTATTTGCAGGATTATGCCGGTAATTTGATAGCGCAAAATAATTATCATTATTTTAATACCGGTCGTGCGCAAGATAATGAAGCCTTATCTGTTGTCGCGACGAGTTTAGGCGCTGACAACACTGATGTACCACTGAATGCACAAATTGTAATTCAGCTGGATCAAACCATCAGCGATGTGTGCCCATTAGCCAATGCCGTGAGTTTAATGTCTGGCGAAAGTAGCCTAGAAGTCACTGCGCAACTGGCCAATGATCGCCGCACGGTCACCATTACCCCGCTTGAAAATCTTACCGCACAAACAGAATATGCACTGGCGGTCAGTGGGTTATGTGACTATGCAGGCAATAACCTAGAAATCTATCAACTGAGCTTTACAACATTAAACAGCGATACTGAAGATACAACCGGACCGAATTTGCTGGATATCAGTCCGGCTCATACAACCGGCGATGTGGATGTCACCAGTCAGGTGGTATTAACTTTTGATGAACCGGTTGATTTGCGCTCAGCGCCACCCATAAAAGGGGCGGGCATTACTGTACCGGGCAGTTATCAGGTCGACGGATCGGTTATCACCTTTACGCCAGATATTCTGTTACCCGGCAGCACTCGGTTTACGGTTGAAATTTATTACAATGTGCCCGATTTAGCCGGTAATACACGTTATGGTGGCACGCGCTATTTCGATACACAAACTGTCGAAGATACCCTTGCGCCTAGCATTTTAGCGATTTCACCAGAAGATATGTCGACAGACATTCATCCGGCGCAAGCTGTGGTGCTCAGTTTTGACGAGCCAGTTAACTTAGATACGTTAAACGGCAATAATATTGCGTTGTATCACGACGGCAGTGTACTGAGCAGCAATATTTTCCGCTCGGCTGATGGTCGCCAAGTGACCTTATCCGCTTCATTACCGCATTCCGCTGTTGTATCGGTTGTGATGACAGACGGTGTGCAAGATTTAGCGGGTAATGCCATTACCCCATTTATCAGTTCGTTTTCGACCGGTGTTGCAGATAGCGATGTTTCACGTCCTAGAATCATTGCACAAACTCCGGTTAATGGCTCAAATGGTTGGGTTGATATTAATGAGGTTTATTTCTACGCAGACGAAGCGGTAGATGAAAGCACCTTAGAAGATGCCTTTAATCTGGCCGAAGATGGTGTATTAACGCAAGTAGATATTGCTGTCTTGGGCGATGGCAGAACCATACGGGTGCGCAAAGATACTGCCTTTAATGACAACGCGCTGATACAGGTTTATTGGGATAGCACGGTCACTGACTTATCCGGTAATCCGTTGACTGCGTACAATGCATATTTTAATACTTCAAGCGACACCGACAATTTAGGCATTCGACCCAGAGTTGAATCTTACTTCCCGAATGCGAGCAGCAGAGAAACGCCGCTAAATGCAATTTTGCTCACTCAATTTAGCGAAGAGATGGATATCACCAGCTTTACCAGCGAAAGTGCCATTTTGTACGATGTAACCGACGACTGGCGTGTCATGGACAGAAGTATCACTCTTGATGATACGGGGCGGATCGCACAAGTAGTTGCCGACGAAGGTTTGGTTGCCGATAACCAATATTATTTATGGTTCTCAGCTGCCTTATTAGACACCGACGGCGATAACCTACAAGGTAACTCAGCAACTTATTTTTATACAGATACCGACTCGGTTATCGATGATACCCAACCCACGGTTGCTGCAATGAGCCCACCCGATGGAGAAGAAAACGTAGGCACCAATAGCTGGTTTGCCAGCCGCTTTAATGAGCAGATTAACCCACTGACTTTTGCTGTAGACAATGCAATCAATGTGCAATTTGCCGAAAACAACAGAACGGTTCGATACACTATGTTGCAACCTTTGGCTGCCAGCAGTGCTGTGCAATTTAATAGCCCGGAGATGGCAGATGTAGCCGGTAACCTGACACTGAATAGCCAAGTGCAATTTACCACAGCGGCAGGGCCTGATTTTAACAGACCTGATTTACTCGATGTAAGTGTGACCAATAATCAGCAAAATGTCGCACTGAATAGTGTATTTGAATGGACCTTCAGCGAACCACTGGATCCGATCAGTGTTACCTCTTCTGGTGTTTATATTTACGATAATGTTGCGCGCGTTGCTATACCTAGCAGTTATGAGCTGAGCGCCGATGCTAAACGGTTAATATTAATGCCGGATCAAGCCTTGTTAGCAGGTCGTCAATATTATATTTACGCTTATTATTTACGCGACTTATCGGGCAATACGTCAGGTAATCATTTCCGTTATTTCACCACTGGATTTGCGGCCGATGTGACAGCCCCCACTGTGGTCAATGCCAGCATTGTCGATGGTCAAACCGAATTGCCGATTAATGCCCGTTTAAATGTGCGCTTTAGTGAAATGCTCAACCCACTTGATTTAGACGGCATTGTTTTAAGCGACTCGGCCGGTAATGCACTGGCAACGCATATTAGCCTGAACCGGGGCCGTCAACTGGTGAGCATAGTGCCTAAACAGCTGCTCGAACCCATGCAGGATTACTTATTAACCATTCAAGGCATTTCAGATTTAAGTGACAACCAACAAGCTGAAACACTAATGCTTAACTTTACGACCGGCCCAACAGTTGATTTAACGCAAGGTCAGATAGTGCGCTGGAGCATTCCGCAAAATACCCGTAATGTGGCGCTTAATCCAAACCTTGAAGTGCATTTCAGTGAAGCGGTTGATAAAGCAACAATCGACAGTCAAACCTTCTACTTATACGATAATGATGCACGAATCAGCGTTGCCGGCCAGTGGACACTGTCTGCCGATGGTATGGCTCTGAAATTTGAACCTGACGAAGATTTGCGAGCCAATCACTTGCATTATCTGTACGTTGGATATTCACCTTATTTACATGATTACGCGGGTAATCGTATTGCGGTGAATAACTATCATTATTTTTATACTAAAGATGAAAGCGATAATACTGCGCCAGAAGTACAGCAAATTAGCGTGGTGGATGGTGATACTGAGGTGCCGGTTAACGGACGGGTTGTATTAAAAGTGTCTGAGCCTATCAGTGATACGTGCCAATTAGCGGATTCTTTTGCGCTCACCACAGGCGGTGAAGCCGTACCCATTCAGGTGACAATGGAAAATGACAGACAAACACTGATTGTTAGCGGACAATCTGAATGGACGCCAGCAACCGAATATCAATTGTCTGTTGATGGTTTATGTGATTATGCCGGTAATACGCTTAGCCAAACATTAACAAGCTTCACTACATCGGCCAGTACAGACCCTGACGAAACCGGGCCAAACTTGACTGCAATTTCACCGATTCATCAAGCGACAGAGGTTGAAGTAGAACTAACACAAATTGTGATGACCTTTGATGAACCTGTTGATGCGCGCAGTCAACCTCCTGTTGTGGGGGGCGGTATTACCGTACCCGGACAATATGTGGTGGTTGATAATGTAATTACATTTACCCCAGCGATAAATCTGGCTGGTAATACCCGATATACCATTGAGCTTTATTACAATGTGCCGGATTTGGCAGGTAATATTCGCTATTCGGGCACCCGGTATTTCAATACACAAGCAGCCGCAGATTCGACCGCGCCGCTTGTTAGCGCAATATCTCCGGCGGCAGACAGCATTGATGTCAATCCGTCACATTCTGTGGTGCTGAGTTTTAATGAACCGATGCAAACCAGTACGCTAAATAATAACAATATCGCGCTCTATGCGAATGGACAGGTGATCCGACCCAATATATTCCGTTCGGCAGACGGTCGGGACGTTACGGTTTCTGCATCACTACCGCAAGCCAGTTTAGTCAGCTTAG
Organism: Catenovulum sediminis; assembly: GCF_007289895.1. Taxonomy (GTDB): domain Bacteria; phylum Pseudomonadota; class Gammaproteobacteria; order Enterobacterales; family Alteromonadaceae; genus Catenovulum; species Catenovulum sediminis. The sequence continues at coordinate 1,724,583 of NZ_CP041660.1, forward strand.
TGGTAACCGAAAACGTACAGGATTTAGCAGGTAACTCGGTTTCACCTTATATCAGCTCGTTCACAACCGGAATGAACAACAATGATGTGACACGGCCATCAATTGTCACCCAGATACCCAATAATGGTAGTTCTAACTGGATAGGTTTAAGCGAAATCACTTTATATGCATCTGAAGCATTAGATTTAACCAGCCTGCAAGACGCCATTAAAGTAACAGATGACGGTGAATTATTAGCAGTTGACGTGGCATTAATGGGCGATGGCAGAACCATTCGAGTGACTGCCAGTGACGGTGAATTCCCTCCATCTAGCCGTATTAGTTTGTATTTAGACAGCACGGTTGTTGATGCCAGCGGCAATGCACTGAATACTTATTCTAGCTATATCAACACCGGCATTGAAACCGATGGAGTTGGGGATCGTCCAACGGTTGTGGCTTATCATCCGGTGAGTGCAACCGGAGGCGTGCCGTTAAATGCAACACTCATGGCGCAATTTACCGAACCTTTAGATAGCAGCACATTTGGTTCTGAAACCATTATTTTATACGATGTTACCGACAACTGGACAGTATTAAGCAGCAGTGCAGAGCTAGATGCCAGCGGTCATATTATCAAAGTTACAGCAGATGAAGCGCTCGTGGCAGATAACCAATATTATGTTTGGTACTCACAGTCTATTAAAGATACCGACGGTGATAATTTACGCACCAATTATGCGACTTACTTTAATACCGCCGCAGATGCTGTTGTGGATGACAGACAACCTATGATCAGCAGTATCAATCCACCGGACGGACAAACTGGGGTCGGTGTAAATACCTTATTCGCAGTGCGCTTTGACGAACCCATGAATCCGCTGACATTTGACGACGCCAACGGTGAAAATATCAGCGTGCAGTTTAGTGAAAATAATCAGGTGGTGATATACCGTAAACTCACACCGGTTGCCTCAGAAGCGGAACATACTGAAACCTTATCTGGTATACAAGATATGGCCGAAAATAGCGTGGTAGAAGATTCAACTCAATTTACCACTTTGGCCGGACCCGATTTTGACCGCCCAACCGTGGTTGATGTGGCCTATAGCAATAATCAGCAAGGGGTTGCAACCAATCCGGTTATCGAGTGGATATTTAGTGAACCTATTGATCCGGTTAGCGTGACAACATCCGGGGTGTATATGTACAACAATACCACCCGTGAAACAATTGCGTCTAGTTCACAACTGTCAGCAGATGGCCTGCGTTTAACCACAGTGCCAGACGAAGCGCTGGAAACCAGCAGCCAATATTATGTTTACGCATACTACTTAAGAGATTTAAGTGGTAATACATTGGGTAATCATTTCCGCTACTTTACGACTGGTGCAAGCACAGATGAAACCGCACCTACAGTGGCCAGTACCAGCGTGACCAACGGACAAAGCGCAATACCGCTTAACCTGATATTTAATGTACGCTTTAGCGAATCGTTAAGCCCCTTGTTTGATAATGGCGTGAGTTTACAAACGTCACTGGGCGTTGATTTTCCGGTTAATTTATCGCTTTCTCGTGGCAGAACTTTATTAACCATAGTGGCCAAACAGTTATTGGCGGCAGAAACCGACTATCGACTCACCATAAGCGGTTTAAAAGATATCAGCGGTAATTCAATGACAGACGATTTAGTGATTGATTTTACCACCAGTGATACCGCCGACTTTTATACCAGTGGCGTTGCGCATTGGAGTATTCCGAACAACAATACACAAAATGTTGCGCTGAATCCTTTACTGCAAGTGCATTTTGCTGAGCGGGTGGATAAAACCACCATTGATGGCAATACCTTTTATTTATACGACAATACCGACCGGTTAACGGTTGCAAGTAGTTGGGCACTGAGTACCGATGGATTAACGCTAACGTTAACACCGGATGCGCTGTTAACGGCAGATCACAACTATTATTTGTATGTGGGTTATAGCCCGTATCTGACTGACTTATCGGGTAACCGTATTGCTCAGAATAATTACAAATATTTCTGGACAGGTTCACATACCGAAGCAGACGAGAGTGCACCAACCGTGAGTCGCGCCAATATAACAAACGGTTTAACCGATATGCCTGTCAATGGTCAGGTTGTACTGGAAATGAATGAACCTTTAAGTGGCGCCTGTATTTTAAGTGACGGCATCGCACTGACCAGTGAAGGAAATGCGGTAGATAAAAGCATATCGTTAAACAACCTGCGTACCATTTTAACGGTTAAAGCTGCCAGCGGTTTTGCAACCGAAACCAGCTATATGCTGGCGCTAAATGATGTTTGTGATTATGCGGGTAATGCATTAACAGACTACACAGTGAGTTTTACCACCAATGCGAATGACAGTAATGATACATCCGGCCCGACGCTGCAAACAATCACGCCAGAAAATGGCAGTACAGGTGTTGCGGTAGACAGTAATATCGTGCTGAATTATGACGAAACACTCGATTTGCGTGCTGCACCAGTGCTTAAAGCCGGTGGGGATGTGATTGCCGTGAGTTACACAATTGATGGTAGCCAGATCACAATAAACCCGACTGATGATTTAACCGCGGGTACACAATATACACTTGAACTACACTATAATGTACCTGACTTAGTGGGCAATACCCGCTACGGTGGTAACCGCAGTTTTACCACCGCAGAATAAGCCGTAGAGTAAAAAGATGTTTTACCCGAATATAAGAGAGCTTTAACCGAGATGAAAAAATTTAAAGCAATATTTTTAGTGTTTATTGGCGTTTGTATCGCAGTACTTTTGTATCAGCTATGGCCACAACCACCCGAGTTTAACGAGCCAGATGCAGCTCAGCGCGCGCCTGCAAACTTAGAAAATCAGCAACACAGTGCTAACAAGCCAGCTATCCATGCAAGCTTTAACGCCGACAGCAGTACCGCCGACAGCAGTAATCAATTTTCAACCGAAAAAAATGCAGGTGAGACAGCAGAACAACAAGCACAATTGGCAGCGCGCAAAGAACAGGTTGCAGTTAAACAAGCAGAAATAGAAATTTTAATGGCAGAGCTGGATGAAAATTTAAAAAACAAAGCGAAAAAACAACAAATAGAACAGCAAATTAATCAAAAACTGGCTGAATATAATCAATTGGTATTGCCCATTGCACTACAACAAATGCAAGATAAAAACAAACAGGCTCAGTAGTTTAAGCATTCTATTGAGCTTGTTGTTATGGTGTCAGGCAGCTTATGCAAGCCAGGTTATGCCGATACCAGACCCGATTGCGCAGCAGGCTTTTTTATTAAATGGCTGGCGCGCAGACCGACCCAACTTACTGATATTCAAAGACCCCTTTTGCCCATATTGCATTAAAGCCATTCCAAAACTAGAACGATTGGTGGGTTATAACATCTATTTATTTTGGGCGCCTATTTTAGGCAACCGCAGCCAACAAAGGGTAACGCAATTTTTTAAATGCGACAGGCCAGTGAGCGAAAGCATTATGCAGGCCGTGGTGCAGGGCAATAGCCCTGCATGTAATCAACCAATACAACAAAATTTAATGCAGCAAAATAATGATTACCTAGATGCCTACCAGATTAACAGCGTACCGAGTTTTTATTTACAAGGGCAAAAAGTGTCACTGGCCCAACTGCTGAAATACCAACAAAGCGAAAGCGCCACGATATTAGGGGTTAAACCCGATTGGACGCGCTTTAACCACATGCAACAATTACCCGCATGGCAATCAAAAAACTTATTACTGTTTATCGCCGAAAAAGATATCAACAAAGCCGATGAACTATTAAACCAATACCAACCCGAATATCTAATCACCAGCGTACAAGTGCTACAAAAACACCCAAAATTACTGGGCTGCAACCACAACAAAGACGCCTGTTTTAGCAAACGCATAAAAACCTACCACCAACAAAAAGCCCTGTTTATGCTGATGTTTGGAGATAAATTAGATTTATCACAAAGCCTGCTTTTTGCGCATAACGGTAAACATAACTTGCTGTGAAATAGTTTGTGGTGAATTAAAAAGTCAGTGCAATCACAACCGCAATCATAACCCCAACCCCAACCCCAAAGCTGCGATGTAATAGCGCCTTTTAAAATTAATTTTTTGATGCTGTATGTGCATTCAGTCGCGTAGCGTTTGCCCTATATTCAGAAAAATGCGCAAGTTGCGCATTTTTCTCCTGACAGTAAATATTAGCCCGCCAAAAAAGAATATATATGGCAAAGCGTTAGCTAATTTGCTAAAAATACAACAAGTATTAATATGCGCGCAATTTTGGCAGAAAAATGCGCAAATCGCGCACTATTAAATTGTTGAACTAAGCCGCTGCGCGGAGTCGTAAACCTCACCATTTGAGACACACTTACCTATGGATTAACAACCAATCTGGAGGTAAGTCACCATGAATAAATTAATCCAACAAGTCGCCTTAGAAATAGAATATCGAGGGTATGCAGATAAAACCCGAGAAACCTATTGTCAGCATTTGCAGCAAATTGAAAATTATTTAGGTAAGCCGTTAGACCAAACAACAGAGCAAGATTTAAATTGTTATTTCGCTAGCCCTGAAGTCCGCAGATTATCGCGCTTATGAGGTGAGTTATGAAACCAATTCATCTAGCTGACATCCTTAATCAAGGCTTAGATGGTTATCAGCAAAACCACAAAATGAGTGTGCAGCAAAAGCGGGTATGCGAGCATATTCAATCGTGCCGAACGGGCGAGCTTGGATATCAAAAGTGGCAATGTGACCAATGTGGGCATCAAACTGAAATTGGCTGTAGCTGCCGCATAGACATTGCCCAAGATGTCAGGGTACAACCACTGAAGACTGGGTCGACAAGCAAAGCGAAAATTTATTGCCGTGCAGCTATTTTCATTTAGTCTTTACCTTGCCACATGAGCTCAACCTGATTGCACAATATAACGCCAAGCCTCTGTATCAAAGTCTATTTAAAGCCGTGTGGCAAACCTTAAACAAATTTGCCAACAACCGGCAGCACGGGCAATTGGGTATGACCTGTGTGTTACACACTTGGGGCCAAAACTTAAGTCAGCATATTCACCTACACTGCTTAATACCGGCAGGTAGTTTAAATACAAAGCACCAATGGCAAAGCGTTAATAAAAATTACCTTTACCCAGTGAAAGCATTATCCACAGTCTTTAAAGGCAAAATGTTGGCAGAGCTAAAAGCTCAGAATGTGAATTTAAACAGCTTAAACATTCCACAAAAATGGTGTGTGTACGCCAAACCCTGCTTAAGCCACAGCCAGCAATTGCTAAGTTATCTGGCGAGGTATACCCGAAAAGGCGTGATGTCAGAATCAAGGTTGGTTAAACATACAACCCACTCAGTGAGTTTTAAATACAAAGACTATCGGGATAATAACCAAAATAAAGTCATGACGCTTGATACAGAGGAATTTATCCTGCGGTATTTACAACACATACTGTCTAAAGGCTTAATGCGACTACGCCATTATGGATTTTTAGCCAATGCTTGTCGCAGGCGTAAAGTGATGCTAATCAAAGCACAATGTAAAACAGGTAAACCCTGTACAACAAAGCCAAAATCAGACAAAAAAATGCATTGGCCGTGCACAGAGTGTCAGGTAGGTGAGCTAAAGCTGGTGAGTATTTTATTACCAAGTCGAAAGTTAGTAGAGCCGGTACTAACTGGCTGAAACTTTTAAGGCAATAAAGCCCATAAAAAACAAAGCCCATTGGGTTGGGTTAGACCTTTCTGTGCATATTAAAAATAAAGTTGCAAAAAATGACCAAATTAGCTTAAATTACCGTTAATTCAATGCGCAAACTCAAGTTTAATGGATTGAAAAATGCTAACAACAAGGAGATTACCTGTCATGCCAACTGAGCTTAAAAAAGCAAATTCCTATAGCATAAATCAAACCAGACAACCGTGTTGTTTGCCCGTTCAACAAATGATTCATTCACACAAACTACGTGTGCATGAATACTAAAGCGTTAAGCTGCAAATTCAAATCGGCGCTTGAGTTATAGAGTTAAGTTCTATTATAAGGAAGTCTTAATGAGAAAAGTTCGGTGTAGTTTAAAGGATCCATTCCCGACGGAATTATTAGCTACTTTAGACTTAGGCAATATGGATGGTCATAGAGACTCTTTAATTGAACGAGGCTTCATAGCAACGCGATCTATTAAATCATTTTTGAATGATAAACACTCTATTATAATTGGAGCATTTGGTACTGGTAAAAGTGCTATTTTCAATTTAATGAGAAACAGGAGTGAAATTCTAGAAATTTATAAGAATGATTTAATTGTAACGATAGATGAGCAAATCCAGTTTGATCAGTTAAAGGAAGATTCAAAAAAATATTTCCCAAACTTGTCTCAGAAATTAACCTTTCAGTTGTTATGGAAATTTCAAATCTGTAGACGAATTTCAGAAGAAATATCATCTCTTGAAAACTTTCCCAATAGTGACTCTGAGCGTTATCTTAGCGAGTTTTTGAGTCGAACTGGGGAAGAGGAGGTCATTTATCAATACTGAGTCGAATTAAAGATCTGTTTGAAAAAGTATCGTTTAAAATTAAAACAAAGCTTTCAGACGTTCCTGTTGATGTAGAGCTATCAAAAGAAGCAACAAAAACAGTCAAACGGATAGAGCTTAATTTAGATAAAGTCATTGAAAACGCTTCAAAATCAGTTGAAGAAAGAGGTATTCGTCAATCTACGGTAATTATAGATAAATTAGATAAATTTGTTGCAGGTGAAGAATACGAAACTCAAAGGGCATATATTGAATCTTTACTAGAGTTAGAAGATGACCTGTATAGTCAAGAAAAGATAGGTTTTAAAGTGTTCTTGCGGTCTGACCTTTATGAAAGGTTAGATTTTTCAGCTCTTGGACCGGATAAAGCGGAGGATAATACACTGCGACTTCTCTGGAATAGAGAAGAGATTAGGGCATTTGTTGCTCGTAGGATGTACCTTGCATTAGAGGATGCAGGCATTTGGCATATGAGAGATATTTTTGAGTCTAGTGATATGTCAGATTATCAACTGCGTTGGTATGAAAAAATATTGCTTGAAGAGAAAAAGTCTGGATTAAAATATAAATTCTCTCATTACTACAATAAGTTTTTTGGCAGAAAGAAAAACAAGAGAACACTTTTTGAAAAATTAGACCTATTAATAATTAATAAACTATTTAATTCTAAGCTACTTCATGAATGTCCAGAGGGTAAAGAAGAGTCCATTTTAAATTATGATTTTTTTGATACTCACTTTTTAGATGGAAATAATTCATGCACTCCTCGTTATATGCTTGTATTTTTAAAAGAGTTATTGGATGAAGCAAATGAATATTATTTCAATAGTCCTAATATTCATGTAACCCCAGTTCTTGAAAGTGATGATTGGGTTTATAACCTCTTTGATCCTCACTTGGTCTACAAAGCGTACGTTCAATCCAAAGAAAAATTTATTCGGCATGTGAGTAAAGTGGATGACACTTGGACAAGTCATATTATGGAGCTTCTAGAGAAGAAAGGTGGAAAACAAACATTTGACTACAAATGGGTAAAAAGAAATATCCAATTTTCTGATAGTGAAAATGACCAAGCGTTAGTTTTTTTAATATATTTGCAAGTTATTGGATTTTGTAAACCTGTCAAATATGAAAGGGACATTAAAAAGCGTAACTTTGAGTTACCTATTTTGTATAAAACAGCTAAGAACCTGCCTTAGATGCAGCTTAATCGGGTAGCCGGAGGTTTCTAATCTCCAGCCCCCACACCACCCATCGTGCGGCTCCGCAATGGGCGGTTCATCTCCCGTAATGAATATTAATCCATATATCTCTCAGTGACACTAAACCTTGTGAAGCCAAATAGTCATTGCCTAGCGCAATGTTAATTCCTTTTGTTTTCGAACTTCTACAAGGGCCTTTGCTGGTGATACCACATGCAATGGCGAGGCGCTCGCTAACTCCCAATTTCATTAAACTGCGTACTTTAGTGCGTGGTTTTCTCCATTGCCGCCAGTAGCACATTCTTATCCTACGACGGATCCAGTGATCTAAATCCATCGTTAATTGATAAGCATTGGCTATTAGGTAATAGTATCCCCATCCGCGTAAGTATTGCGTCAGTTTATGAATTTGTAGGGTCATTGAGATCCCCCAATTACGGTTAGTGAGCTCTCTTACATTTGCTTTAAATTTCTTTAGCGCCTGTTCGTGGATCTGCACTTGCCCGTAACGGAAAGTAAACCCAAGAAATTTTGAGCCTGATACTGGACCGACTCGACTTTTCGACTCATTCACTTTGAGTTTTAATCGTTGAGTGATAAACGCAGTAATTTCCCGTTGGATTATTACCCCTTCGCTTTTCGTTTTTACTAAAATGATTATGTCATCAGCGTAACGTGCAAACTTAAGTTGTTTGTGGGTTAGCTTCTTATCTAATTCATCGAGCAATAAGATGTTCAGGCCTTCACCGTGTCCCAACCATTACGATGGGCGTTTGGCTACTATGCCATCTGCTGAAATCTTCATGGATGAAGTGAATGCCAGAAAATGTCTGGAACATTTTCGGTCTGCTGGATAATCACAAAATAAATTGCTTTAAATTGCGCTGCGTGCGCATCGTTGGGGTGTTGCAGTGGTTTCGCTCGTTGTCTATTTCGCAACCAAATAGCACGCCAAGGGGTTGATTGGCCAGCCACTTACTGGTATTTTCCGCAGCGATAGCGCAGGCCGCTTGTTATCCAGCCTTTATGAATAAGGCTTCCTGCCTAATTCAAAAGCCCAGCTACGGCATCCTGCCTTCGCGCTTAAATCTTCGATTTTCGCCCCCGAATAAGCGCATTAACTTTCATTGCACAACTGCATCATTTACGGTGGCCGTTAGATCACGTGACTTCGTTATCTTGTGCTAACTCGTCTTCAGCCTACGCCTAATATGATGTTTTTGTTCATCAGCTCGCAATTTTGCTAGCGGCTTCCTCCATACAAACCCTCGCGGATTTGCACTTGCCATTCGCTAGTAGTTATCGTTTAATAACAGTTAGTTATTTAAACGGTGATGTTCCTACAGAGGACTTTCACCTCATTAGTTAATGCCCATGTCGGGCGTACACAAGTTACTGCACCGGAAAAATAACTCACTGGTGCTCGTCATTTTCCGGTGAGTAAAGCGATAGCTCTGGTCAGATCCGCACTTCAAAATTTAATTACTACGCAAGTAACGTATAGCTCGCTATCCATACGTTACTTGCGTATACTTTACTTGTGAAAAGTGTATTTGTTGAATCAACCATATTTGAAAAGTACCGAAATGATTACCTCAGTGACGAGGCGTTTCGATTGTTCCAAGCTGAACTTATGTCGAACCCGAAGCAAGGTGACGTAATTCAAGGTACTGGTGGTTTGCGGAAGATTCGAGTAGCAAGTAAAGGTAAGGGAAAGCGTGGTGGTTCACGTGTTATCTATTACTTCCTCGATGAAAAGCGTCGCTTCTATTTGCTGACTATTTACGGCAAAAATGAAATGGCAGACTTAACCGCAGATCAAAAGAAACAGTTAAAAGCTTTTATGGAGGCGTGGCGCAATGAGCAATCGTGATCTATTTGCAGAGCTAAACTCTGCACTTGTTGAAGCTAAGGAGCATTCAGAGGGCAAAGTGACTCTGAAAACTCATCAAGTTAATGACATCAGTGAGCTAGATATTTCACCTGATGAAATTGTTAGTATTCGTGAGCAGTTTAATATGTCTCGTGGTGTATTTGCTCGTTTACTGCATACATCATCACGTACATTGGAAAACTGGGAGCAGGGGCGGAGCGCACCAAATGGACAAGCTGTTACTCTTCTAAAGCTTGTACAGCGCCACCCAGAAACTCTGTCGCACATCGCAGAGCTATAATAAATAAGGATATGTTGCGCGAAGCCGCAACTTAATCCTATTGTTGGACCGTTTCTCTGCATCTTGCAGTCACGGCATTAGTGCATCCTTGCACGTAACAAGCCCGGTGTTGAGTTCTGCTTATTGAGGAAATATATAGGTTTGTCGTCATGGCTGACTTTTCAAGGTGAGCCTAAGTTAAATAGGCGCCCCCAAACGCTGGGTTTTAACTGGCATGGGTTTAAAGATATGCTAGGCTATTTTCAAATTAAACCACTACGGGTCAGCAAACGGCTGATAGCGGTATTTTTAACATCAGGGCACGTCGGTATCTGTATAGGGGCGGCTCAGTAATGGGGCGTTCTACCGTGACTTCGCCATTAAACATTGCTTGACTAGGTACGGCAATGCCGTATTATGTGATCTATGGTCTTTATAGAAACAAGCTTCTTTACAAAACTGCTACCAGATTATTTATCGGATGATGAATATCGTGGTCTGCAATCTTACCTTCTTCAAAAGCCAGATGTCGGTGATATTGTAAAAGGCTCTGGTGGTGTCAGGAAGGTTAGATGGGCTTCTTCAGGCAAAGGTAAAAGTGGTGGCATACGTGTTGTTTACTATTGGAAGAAGGCTGAACATGAGATATGGATGCTCACTATGTATAGTAAATCGGAGCGGGCTACTATCGCGGGTCATGTGTTAAAACAAATAGCAGAGGCAATCGAAAATGAGTAACAGAGATATAGGTTCCGAAATTCTTGCAGGTATAAATGAGATTAAGGAATATAAAAAGGGAAAGGTTTCTCTACGTAGTAACGAATTAAGTGAGCCATCAGCGCCACAGGTAATTCGTTCTAAATTGAAAATGTCTCAGGTCATGTTTGCAGGTTTACTCGGTGTCAGCACAAGAACTTTGCAGGACTGGGAACAAGGCCGCAGAAACCCTCAAGGGCCAGCAGTTGCATTATTGCGGATAGCTGAGCAACACCCTGAAATTTTTAGCGAATTGAGATAAGCGGAGTGGCGAATAACAAATGCATTAAGCGGATTTTGGCAAGAGCGACCAAAACCGCTAATGCAAAGCGTTGAGATTGAAAAAAATCCTTTTGGTAAATTACTGTTCTATTTCTTGTGTAAAAAATAGACTGAAAATGTACTTCTACGTAAAATCTTTATAGACTTCACCATTGAACGGGTAAATTTTTAACGTAGCGCACGAAAATATTCTGAGGCTGAGGTTTTTCTACAGTCTCGTTATGCGCTCAGAAAATTACGCTAAAGGAACCACATCAGGAATTCTGAAAAAGCACGAGAATAAGCTTCGTCTTATTCTGTCGAATCTCGATCAAGCCGAAACACCTGATGACATGGATTTACCAGGCCTTTATATGCATTAACTCAAAGGTAACAGGAATGATATTTGGTCTGTCCGGGTAAGTGGAAACTGTAGAGTTACATACCGCTTTGTTGGACGAGATGTTGAAATCGTTAATTACGAGGATTATCACTAATGAATATGCATAACCCTGCGCATCCCGGTGAGATACTCAAAGATCTTGTTATTGATGCTCTAGAACTGACCATTACTGATGTAGCGCAACATTTAGATGTGAGCCGTAAAACATTATCGAAAATTCTTAATGGTAAAGGGGCTATTACCCCAGAGATGGCTATTCGTCTTGAACTCGTTTTTGGTAAGCCTTCTGCGGCCCATTGGCTTCGTTTGCAAAATGCTTTTGATTTGTGGCAAGCAAGGCAACACCAAAGCTCTTTACATGTCTCACCGTATAATATGGCTGCAGTATAAAACGCGCATAATAAATAAGGATATGTTGCGCGAAGCTGCAACTTAATCCTATTTTCTGCATCCTGCAGTCACGGCATTAGCGCACCCTTGCACGTCACAAGCCCGGTGTCGAGTTCTGCTTATTAAGGAAATAAATCGGTTTGTCGTCATGGCTGACTTTTTCAAGGTGAGTCTTGGTTAAATAGGCGCAGTCAAAGGCAGAGTTTTAACTGGCATGGGTTTAAAGATATGCTAGGATATTTTCAAATTAAACCATTACGGGTCAGCAAACAGCAGATCGCGCTATTTTTAACGTCAGGGCACGTTGGTATCTGTATAGGGGCGGCTCAGTAATGGGGCGTTCTACCGTGACTGCAATACGAGGTAAGAAATGAACAAAGGAGTGCTGACATTTTTCTGTGGAAAAATGGGATCAGGGAAAACTACAAAGTCTCGTGAAATCGCCCAAGAGCGAAACGCCGTACTTCTTTCAGAAGATGAGTGGCTTTCATCACTTTATCCGAATAGTATCAAGATATTGGATGATTACGTCGAATATTCTGGTCGGCTTAAGCCTCAGATGAAGAAGCTTGTTCAATCGATCTTGGCGTCTGGAACTAACGTGGTAATGGATTTTCCGGCAAATACAATTCAGCAACGAGCGTGGTTTAAAAGTATTTACTCAGAGATCCAAGCTCCACATGAATTATTTTACATCGACCAGCCAAATGAAACTTATTTGGAGCAGATCGCCAAAAGGCGGATAGAACAACCAGAGAGAGCGGCAACTGATACCCAAGAGATGTTTGAGCTGGTTACCAAGTACTTTGTTGCCCCCACACCTGATGAAGGGTTCAACACAATTGTAATTACGGCGAGTGCATAACAATCGCAGGCGCGGTGGCGGCTTTTTCGTTGCGGCTTCGCCTTCACTAAAAAGCCGCGCGTGCTGCGGGTGTGTGCACTCTGTGAAATTAACCTTGATCGTATAATTTATAGAGGGATTACTTATGCAAACTAAAGCGAGTTGTCTGTGCGGTTCCGTTAAGTTCGAGATTGAGCTATCAAACCCAGAACCAGAAATTGCTGCCTGTCATTGTAGTATGTGCCGAAAGTGGCTTGGTGGGCCAATGTTGGCAATGGATAGTGGCATGCTAAAGAACGTGTCGGGTAAATCTTTTATTGCTCGATATTCATCTTCGGAGTGGGCAGAGAGGGGGTTCTGTAAGAAGTGTGGTACTAATCTGTTTTACTACTTAATACCCGCAGAACAATATCATTTTCCTGTAGGTTTATTCGATAGCGAAATACAATTTAAATTCAGCCATCAGATTTTTATTGACGAAAAGCCAGATTTCTATACTTTCGCTAATGAGACTCAAAATATGACTGGTGCCGAGGTGTTTGCCCACTTTGAAAATGAGAACAACACATAATAAACAAGGATATGTTGCGCGCAGCCGCAACTTAATCCTATTGTTGGACCGTTTCTCTGCATCTTGCAGTCACGGCATTAGTGCATCCTTGCACGTCACAAGCCCGGTGTTGAGTTCTGCTTATTAAGGAAATATATAGGTTTGTCGTCATGGCTGACTTGTTCAAGGTGAGCCTAAGTTAAATAGACGCCCCCAAACGCTGACTTTTAACTGGCATGGGTTTAAAGATATGCTAGGATATTTTCAAATTAAACCATTACGCGTCAGCAAACGGCTGATCGAGGTAGATTGGTATTAGAGGGGCTTTGTGTTTTACACGGGCAATGATATTAATGAAGAGCCGGATGCGGTGCTATTTTTAACATTAGGGCACGTCCGGATCTGTATGGGGGCGGCTCAGTAATGGGTCGTTCTACCATGACGGCTTACGTAGAATCGTCGATTTTTTTTACACATATAATTTCTTGCAAAAAAATACATCGATAAAACAAGTGGTTGCTGTTTGGCATGATAAGTGCATAACTTGGGTAGAGGTTACTCATAATCAATTCATTTATGGAGAAAAAAAATGAAAAAATTGCTTGCTTATATGTTGGGGTGCTTGTTCGCTGGGTCAGTCAACGCAGGGTTAATCACAAAAAGCCCGGATTTAGGAGATTATTGGAGTCCATTGTCAAACACTGGAACGTATATATACGCTAATAGTTTTGTGGCTGACTCTAATGGAATCGCTACTGATTTAGGTATTTGGCTAAATGGAGGTAGTTCTGATTTTGTTCTACAAGTATTTGGCTCTCTGGGAGGTAATTTAAACAATGGTCCGGACTCCTCAAATATCTTTGCAACAACATCAGTGATCTCAGGCTTAAGTTTTTCATCATTAACTTATATAGAACAGTCAACTCTATCTGGTGCTATTGACCTGGTAGCAAATGAAACATATTGGTTTGCAGCAAGCACTGTTGGTTTGGGAGGTTCAGGATCATTTAATGTTGGAGGACATACGCAGAATAGTGGTGGCATAATTGATAACGGAACTTTTTGGTTCTCTAACGATAGCTCTGGTGTAATTTTCGATGGGCAATCGCTGACTCCTGAAATGGCATTCACGGTGAATATTGACTCAGTTAGCGTACCAGAGCCAGCGTCTATTGTCTTACTTGGTTTGGGCTTAGCAGGACTTGGGTTTTCTCGCCGAAAAGTAAAACCCTAACAAGCGCACATAACCGGCAAATAAAAACGGGGCGGCTTTACCGCCCCGTTTTTATTTATGTGTGCGTTAGTGCGACAAGCGAAGCTTGGCGCATCTTACAGGGTGAAAGTCCTTGTCTGGTAAGGTTTAGCCAACCACCAGTATCGAGTCTTGCGTGTTGGGCGGAGATTATGGATTATCGAAGATTCTCCCGTGGTGCGGCCACACATAATCGAACAAACAATACGAAGCGTAGACAGAGAATGATATAGGCCATAGGGGATGCGCGTCCCTGAAGTGTTGAAATCGCTGCGAAAAGCAAGAATTCTGATTGATGAGGCCCCTCTTTTATATGTTAGGGCAGTCGAAGTCCAAGCAAAACAACCGGTACGGCAAGGTTGTGGAGAGTCAGCGCAGTTATAAAACCGTGGCATGTATTAAATAAAAGATGTGCACAAGAACTTGTGAGACCCAGTACAACTACCAAAGGATATGAGTCGGGATGCTGAGCAAAAAGCGAGGCGAACAATGGTGTATTGGGAGTCGGACCTACTCATAGTAGTCTGAAAACGGGAAAGCCGTTTACATGGCGAAGGGGTTGGCGGTTATATTGCGTTTGTAACGGAAACATACACCGGACATGTAGGGCTGGATATTGTATGAATATACATTCAGTTGAGCTGAAAATTGATTAAATTATCCTCGGGTGAAATGGAGAAGATGGCTAGATTAAGCAACTTTGTGAAGGCAATATACTGTGCGGTAAATAATATAACTGAGGAGCCGGATGCGGTGCTATTTTCAACATTAGGGCACGTCCGGATCTGTATGGGGGCGGCCCAGCAATGGGTCGCTCTACCATGACGGGCTCTCATGCGATCAGCGGTACTTTTAATTACAATGCTATGTTCGAGCAACCTTCATGCAGATGTAGACTTGGCAGAAATGCAAAAGTATGAGGCATTTGATAACTGGGTATATGAAGCGTTTCCTATCGGCAGTCCCGTATCAGAAAATAGTATTATTGAGCTCGGTAAACTCATCGAATCTACTGAGCAAGAGTATTCGGTAGGGCACGCTGCGAACCCGTTGAAGTCTGTTACATACAAATTTCATGGTCTTGAGGTCTGCGCCATTGTTGAGCAAACAGAGTCTAAAAAGGCCCATGTAACTCAAATAACAATAAGCACCAGCAACTGGGCTCTTTCAAATGACATTACAATTGGTCAAAATCTCAGCGTGCTATCTAAGCTACCAGTTTCTCCACATGAAGGCACCTTAAATTATTGCGGTGCGGCCAATTGTATTGAATTTAAAGCAAAGGGTAATATTATTAACGCCATCAAAATTAACCTATATGCAGACTAAAGCCCTAACAATGTGTTCAACCATCGCTACGCCTCGGCTTCGCTGGACAGCCAAAGCGTCGCTCCTTTTGTGCATTCGCTACACTCATTTTTGCACAAAAGCATCGTCACTTTGTCTGCCGGTTAACACGGCGTTGAGACTGTAGAAAAACCTTTTGGTAAATTACTGTTCTATTTGTTGTGTAAAAAATAGACTGAAAAGGTGCTTCTACGTAAAATTTTATAGATTTCACCATTGAACGGGTGAATTTAACAGTCTGGGTAAGCCCTAACGACTCAATTATCGCATGGACACGAAACATTTGGTTTGCGCGCCTTTTCCGCTAATTTTAGCCAGCTATTTTATTGCCGCTTAGTAAAACGTTGATCCGCTGAAAGCATGTATCACACTCATTAAACTCAAAATTTTAAATTTGCGTTTTCATCCCCGTTTAGCCATTATATAAGTCATTAAATATAATTTTTTAAAGAGCGAGTCATGGCTAAGTCAAGGGTTGAAACCCCACCTATATTCAGCTTTCCAGATGATTTTAAAGAAATAGCCCCATTTATTAATCAATGTGATGTGACGGATGCTAAAGGCCGCTATCTACCTTGGGCGCAGTTTAAGTGGAGAGTTGATAAAAAAAATGCTGAGAGCCTGTGGAAAGCTGTTAAATTTAAAAGGATGTCTCAATATAAAAAAATTGAGCTGAAAGATGAAAAAGGTAAGCCTTTTGTGTACTGCACACCTCATTCCATGGAAGCAACTTTATATCGATTGGTAAAAATTACCGGAGGTAACGTCGGTGCTGCAGCAGACTCGACAGCAAGTGACAGTTTACAGAGCAAGTTTTTAGTCTCGTCTCTTATAATGGAGGAGGCGATTACTAGTGCTCAGCTTGAAGGCGCGTCAACTACTAGGGAAGTAGCAAAAAAAATGTTGGAGGACGAAAGGGAACCAATTGATGAAGATGAAAGAATGATTCTCAATAATTACCTTCTTCTACAGTATGCGGAGCAAAAGTGTAAAGATGAGCTCACTCTAGATATGATTCTAGAGTTTCATCGAATTGCGACACAAGGAACAACAGAAAACAATGTCGTTCCGGGGCGTTTAGAGTCGATAACGATATATACATAGAAGATGGAGATGGGAATGTGGCGCACCAACCTCCCAACTTTAACCTGATTGAGCAGAGATTAATGTCTTTGTGCGAATTCGCTAATCAAGATCACTCAGGTCAAGGGGGCTGCGATTTTGTTCATCCTTTAATTAAAGCAATTGTGCTTCACTTCATGGTGGGGTTTGAACACCCGTTCAGAGATGGTAATGGTAGGACTGCTAGGGCTTTATTCTACTGGTTTATGTTAAAAAGTGACTATCGGTTATTTAAATACATATCCATTAGTAAGCTTTTAAAAGAGAAACCCAAAGACTACGGTTTGTCGTATATCTATACTGAAAAAGACGACAACGATTTAACGTATTTTATATATTATCAATTAGACACTATTTCTAAAGCTTTTGAGGAGCTTAAAAGCTACTTAGATCATAAAGTTCATGAATTTAAAAAGATTTCAGAGTCGCTTGAAAAAACAGCTTGGGGCAGCAAGCTTAACTTTATTCAGAAAGATTTGATCAAAAAAGCCGTTAAAGAGCCAGGAAGGGTTTTCACAATTAGAGAGGTTTCTAAGTCTTATTCAATCACTGATAACACGTCTAGAGCTTACTTAAACAAATTAACAGAATTTAAGCTTTTTTTATCTACGAAGGATGGTAGAAAAATAATTTACATAGCCCCTTCTGATTTATTAAAAAAATTAAATTCGGCAAAAACTTAAACGCGTATAATAATTAGGATTAAGCTGCGCGAAACCGCAACTTAATCCGTTTGCGTATCATGCCTGTGTGTAGTGGTAAAGTTTTAGTGCCCACCCATAGGCCAAGCCCAAAAACAGCATGATTAATTAAACTATGCAGTCGTGCAGAGTTTGGTTTTAGTGTTCGTGATGAGGCAATGCCGGCTCCCATGCCCGGCTGCATTAGTAGGAAGGGGGCTACCACTGTTCCAACACCAACCATGAGCGCTGGACCAATTGTTGGGTTGAGAATCCAAGGCTTGCCTGCTACAGCAATCAGCACAGCTGCGAAAACGATACCTATCAGGTAGTGGGCAATCCATCCAATATAGTGTTCTCTTTTTATAGGCGCAGATGCTGCAATAGAGTCATGGCGAAATTTCCCATGCGGCATATAAGCCAACCAGCGCCCTACCATTCCATAATTTGGAGGGGCAATCCCGAGTAGTGATTTCCTCAATATGCTCCACAAATCCATCGCGGCGGTTGCTCCAATTCCGAGCAAAAATACAACGATTAGAGTGTTCATAAGTCTCTCCTTTGCTTGTTTCGATTTCTAACTAGTGATAGCGTACTACCTCAAGTCGACTTGAGGTCAAGGATTATTTATGGACATTTCAGAGGTAGCCAAACGTTCCGGTGTTCCGGCCTCCACATTACGTTTCTATGAAGAAAAAGGATTAATCAATTCTGTGGGTAGGCAAGGCCTGCGCCGGGTATTTGAGGCCAATATATTGGAAAGGCTTGCATTGATTACGCTGGGGCGAGCAGCTGGATTTTCACTAGATGAAATAGCTCATATGCTAGGGGCTAATGGAAGCCCAAATATAGATAGAGCGCTTTTGACGAAAAAGGCAGATGAACTAGATAGCACCATCCAAAAGCTAATCGCTATGCGAGATGGGCTAAGGCATGCTGCTGTTTGTTCTGCTCCGAGCCATATGGATTGTCCTAAGTTTCGTCGCTTGCTTGGATTAGCTGCATCTGGAGCAATTACAAGTGAAGGTTCGAAGAAGCTGGCAAAAAGGCGGCGAGCTAATAAATAAGGATAAGTTGCGAGAAACCGCAAATTAATCTTATTGTTGGGCCGCTTTGCTGCGTTCTGCAGTCACAATATTCGAGCATCCTTGCACGTCAGAAGTCCGGTTTTAGTTATTTTTTTGTCGTTAAATTAAACGGCTGAAAATGGTGCTGGGCAGGCGGTTAGATGCTGATTGAGAGCTCCAGGTTTAAGCGCCAAAGGTTCACTGATGTTCGGGTCGGTTTTGATTAACAGAACACGTTGACACACAGCTTCGTTAAATTCTAAATCTAACCATTGGTGCGTTAAGGTTTCAGTATTAATTAAATGATAACGATTGCTATTGTGTTCACTCACGCTGCACCATAAGGTGTTAGCAGAAGGGATAGTCTCTTGACTGTTATCTTGTTTTAAATTTAACCCAATAGGTGTGGCACAGGTGGCCATTAAGGCGCGTGTTTGAGATAGTACGCCTTGCTTATCTGCTGACGCGTTAGAAAATTT
Source organism: Catenovulum sediminis (assembly GCF_007289895.1). Lineage (GTDB taxonomy): Bacteria > Pseudomonadota > Gammaproteobacteria > Enterobacterales > Alteromonadaceae > Catenovulum > Catenovulum sediminis. Next base: position 1,743,636 of record NZ_CP041660.1, read on the forward strand.
ATAATAGTAATTTGCGCGGGCAAACCGTTGGTGTGTAGCGGTACCGCCTGGTACATCATAAACGTGCAATCCGGCTACACCGGCAGGCTTTTCCCACTTTTCCAGCCAATACTGCATCAACAATTGTTGCACTTCATAGCGTGGTGTAACTGTGGCTACATTGTAGTTAGCACTTTCGTTTACGCTAAAGCCTTTGCCTCTTATTTCAATAATTGCAGAGTTTCCGCTTGGATCTGACAGAGTTAAATGCAGTTTGGTTTTGGTCTTTTTTTCATGCCCGTCTGGTACGTCACCGCTGTATATAAATAAATTTTGCTCGTTATCCCGAAAATATTGTGCTGCAGATTTTACAGAATCAAAATTATCCAGCACAAATTGCACCCAACGTAACGAGCTCAAAAGCTTAGATTGGTTTGGAATATCATGCTCTGCGATAAACTCTAATCTGTCTTCTTCAATAGATTTTGACAGAAGTAGCGGGAAATCTGAGAGGAGCTCTTGTTTTGAAAAAATGTTCGGAAAATGAGCCAGTAAGTCTTCCAAACCATTAACAGCTAAACCTTTCTCGTTAATCCCATCAATTGCGGCTAAGCCCAAATTGTCACTGCCTAAATAAGTGCAGGTGCTAGCATACTGTGCTTGCCATATAATGCACTCGCTATTGCCGACATTAATATCGCCACCGACACGTTTGATGCCTTTAGGTTGTGAATATAGAAAAGTATTCAGTGGGTAGTGCCAGTCAAAATTTCTGCCTGTCATTGGCTCTGCTTGGTTCAAACTATTAAATATACGAGTACACATGCAATTGATCCTTAATTAATTATTTTCAGATTGTCAGTATAGTTGTTAAGATTAGAGGCAACATGAATCATTTATGAACTAATAATTGACATCAGCTCTACGGAATTGGCTTTTAGACTAAGCTTACTGTTTGTATCTGTTTCGTCGCTTGTATTGGAGTTATACGGTGAATCAACTCGCATTTACTGACCAGATTAGACGCAAAGTATTGCGCACCATGAGCTTAGCATTTTTCTTTATTGTCAGCATATTAGCTTCATTTAATATTTTGTTTAACGGGCAATATTTGTTTGCAGCGTTGGAAGTGATTTTTGCGTTGTTTTCGTTGTATATATTTATAACGTCTAAAACAAGTGGTTGTTCTCCTAGGGTTACTTTTTCCTATTTACTGTTTATTGCTGCGCTTATTTTAATTGGTGCCTACTTCCTGCCGATATCGGATGTGTTATTTATGTGGGGGCTGTTCTTTCCAACCATTGCTTATTTGTTGTTGGGGAGCCGGTTGGGTTTTAGGTTAACCTTGTCTATTTTCGCAGCCCTAGTCATGGTTGTTACGGCTAAACTCAGTGCAAGCGAACTGTTTAAAACGGGCCCTGTGCTTATCAATTTGGTGACTTCTTATTTAGCCATATGGTGTGTCGCGCATTTTTTTGAGCAGAGTCGAGCAAAAGCCAATGATTCATTGATAAAACTGGCAATGACCGATGTTTTAACAGGGGTAAATAACCGTTTAGCCTTTAGTAATTCTCTAGAAAAATTTTATGGTCAATATTTACTGATGCTCGATTTAGATCATTTTAAAGCGATTAATGACCAGCATGGGCATGACGCGGGTGATAAAGCATTAATACTTGTTGCGCAGGCTTTGAACGAGAAGGTTGCTGCTAATCGTATATTCCGCATTGGTGGTGAAGAGTTTTGTGTTTGGTTACCTGAGGCAAGTTTAGTTTCGGCCCAAATAGCAGCCGATAACTTAAGACAGCATATTGGTGATTTGAATTTTTGTGCAGATAATCAAAATGTTGAAATTACCTTTAGTGGCGGAGTGGTGAAGTTTGAGCCAAGTATGTCAGAGTCCAATCTTTTAAAACAAGCAGACGAGTTACTGTATAACGCAAAAGTAACGGGTAGAAACAAAATTTGTGTCGCTGCAGATCCCTTGCCAGTTGCGAGTTGATCACAACTGGCAAGGATTATTTCAACCATACAGCCTTTTATGTTTTTTGCGCTTAACTTTAAGTTTGCTGATTAAATACCAGCTTAACTCAAAGATGAACACTGCAATTATGCTCAATCCGACCAGTGGTAAAAATACAGCTAACACAGTAATTGCCACCGTCATTGCAAAGGTAATTGGCGTGGCGGCTGGTTTTTTAGGGGCGGCAAGTTTGCCTTGCGGTTTACGTTTCCACCAGATAATAAAACCAGAAACACTGAGTAAAATAATCGCCAGAGTAACCAATACCCCTAATAATTGATTCAGCCAACCAAATAGCGCCCCCTCGTGTAAGCTAATACCGAGTGCGACAACTTGTTTTAATGCGTTGTAATCGGCAAAGGTGATGCGCATGATTTCTTCGCCGCTCCATTTATCAAAATGCACTGTTACCCGATCGGGTCGATACTGTGTCATTGAGCGCACTGTCCAAACGCCGTTTTCCATTTTAGGTGGGTAAACTTCTATCGGCATATGCATTTTTTGTACTGTGGGTTTTTGCAAAATACGCTGTAAACTGACAGCGTTTTGTTGTTGCGCATTATGTTGTGAAATCAGTGTCACATTTTCGGCTTTGTTTTGTGTGGTCCACAAATCTAAACCATCGTCATGTACATGCTCCGAGGGGGAAGAGGTTAGGGTAACATTCCATTCTTGCCCCGGGTTTTTGAGCTGTATCAGGTTTTGCAAGCGTTTAAAACCCTCTCCCCAAACCTGTGTCCACGGCAGGCCCGTTAATAAAAATACCAATATCAGTAAACTAAACCAGATACCTAAACTGGTATGTAAGCTACGCCAAACTTCACGTTTGTTGTTGCTTGTAAAATTTGGTAATAAGGTTTTGTTGGGCCACCAAAGGCAAAGCCCAGAGATTAATAAAACAATCATCCAGCAGGCCATAAACTCGACAAGATACGAACCTTTATTACCAGCCAGTAGTTCACCATGAATATTTTTGACGATATTAAGGGGTAAATCAGCTACATTTTTTTCTGCTATAAGTTCACCATTGTATTTATTGACCCACAGCATTTTATGGCCGGTGTTGGTTTTTATTTCCATTTCGACGCTGGGATCGTCAGCATCCGTTGGAAAATACTTTTTCAACTGGGCGTTAGGGTATCGCTGCAGGGTGATATCCAGCAAACGGTCAGCGTTTAATGGCTGTGCATTTTTTGCTACTTGCCCAGTTGGAATAGTTTTATTTATTTGCTCGTCGTAAAAAGCAGAAATTTGCGGTTTAAATAAGTACAAACTACCCGACAAGGCTAAAATTAAGGCAAAGGGGATCACCATTAATCCCGCATAAAAATGCCAGCGCCAAACTCTTTGTTGTAATTTTGAATAGGCAACTCTGGTTTTCATCTATTATTACTCCTGCTCCGCAGTAAATACATATTTGCCTTCCAGATAAAAGGTGCGCTGTGGCCACGGATGGTAAACGTACGCTTTTTCGTTGTTAATGTTGTCGACACCTAAACTGAGTTTCAGTTGTGAATTAAGCTGCCAGTTGCCTTTAATGCCGGCTATTAGGTAATCGTCTTGTGCGCCAAATACATTTTCTGCAATATCCTGATTATCTAACCGGCTGTAAGCATTATTTGCATAACGTAAGTTTGTACTTACTTCTGTTGTTTTGCTTGTTTGATAAGCGAGTACTAGATTACTGCGCCATTTGGGTAAACGTGGAAAAGCGTTACCGATAATACTCGGATCTAATTGATTTTTAGTGATTTCTGCATCTATATAACTGAGGTTGTATTTTATATGCAGTGGTAATCCGCCGAGTTGTTCTGCTTGGTAACTAAACTCGACACCTTTAGTTGCCACTTCATCACTGGGTAAGCTGGTGGTTATCGTGCCGCTGTTGGTTTGTGTTGATTGGTTAAAAATCACATCTTCAACCACATCATAAAACAAGTTTAAACCCAGTTGCCCATTGTCTAGTGCTTGGTTAATTGAAATATTGTGAAAAACCCCTTTTTCTGGGGTAAGGCTGGGATCAGATATAAATGCAGAACCTCCGCCGGTTGCATCTTCATTGCGGTATAGTTCTTCAACAATGGGGAAGCGCACCGCACGTGCAACAGAGTAACGAAGTGACAGTTTGTCAGTTGGGAAATAACCTAACGATACTTTAGGCGAAAATGCACTTTCAGCCCGATTTTTTAGCGCTGTTGCGCCGATGTAGCCTTGTTCTGTCTGCCAGTCTTCATAGCGTAAACCCAATGCTAAATCCCATTGGCGATTAAGGCGATATCCGTATTGAAAAAATGCGGCCATAGTTGCCGCCTGTCCACCGCTATCGGTGCGGCCTGTGGCTTTGTTTCCATCTGTTTCATCCGTCGCTTTTTCGCCCGTGATACTGTTGTAATCGTCACTGATTAAATTCAGCTCATAGCTGTCTAAGTGTAAGCCCACGGATAAGCGCTGTGCTGTATTGCCAAATAATGATTCGGTACCCAGTTTTAAATCGAAAATCTGCCAGCCGGTATTGTCGTATTCAGTTAAGCGGCCTTTAAAGTTTGTATTCTCGCTTTGGTATGCGGGATCTTGTGGGTTTCTGCCGGTGCGGATTTCCTGATCTTTTAATATTTTAAAATGACTGTAAAAACCATCAAATGCCCAATCGGATTGGTTTATTAAACCGCTGATACCAAAAGATGCAAGTAGACTGTTTCTGTCTTGATAACGTTGTTGATAATTGCTGCCCCTAATATTAAAGAGTTGATTATTTTGGCTAACTGTTCCATCCCAGATCGGATTGCCTGCGCTGTCAGTTACAAAGTTCAGATGTTGGTTTTCTTCTCTTTGTCTTTGTTCGTAGGCTAGGTTAGCGCGTACTTGAGTTTGTCCAAAATCATAGCCAAGTTTGAGTTTTACCAAATCAGATGTGGCTTCTTCTGTGCCTGAGTGGCCATAGTAAAGTTGTGGTTTGGCAAATTCGTCTAAGCCTTTTACCGCGCCTGTTACTTCTGGATTTTGCTGCGAAGCCTCTGGTTGCGTAGGATTAGCCTCGCTAAAGGTTGAGCGGTATTGTGATTGGGGTTGGCTTTGGTTCTTCAGGCGATTGAAGGATGCAAAAAAGGTGAATTTATCTATTTTGTCTTGATAGCTGATAAAGGTTTTATATCCGGCGTAATTGTCTTGATGGCCTAAAACAGAATAGTCCTGATTGATGAGTGTGCCATCTATTACAATTTTTTGTTGGTCGGGAGTTTTACTGGTGATATTGACGACACCACCCATTGCATTTCCGCTGTATTCCGCGGAAAAAGGACCGTACACCACATCTACTTTTTCTATTTCACTGGGTGAGATTAACGACCACCTTGGCGAACCTGAATAACGCGTTTGTAAGTGGTAGTGCAGTGGCATACCGTCTGCAAATACCATGCTGTGTGTACCCTGAAACATATTTGCGCCGCGAATGCCAATTACACCGTTTGGATCGCCAATAAAACGGCGGCGCACCACTAAGCTGGGCGCATGGGCGATGGCATCTTCAACCGTTATCACACTGACTCTTTGTAAGTCGGCTTCGTCAATTGTACTCACTGGGCTAACAATCTGTGTATCGTTAAAAATACGTTTAGCGATAATGCTAACTTCTTCTATTTTTTTCGCGGGTGTGTTTTCTGCTGTTTGCGCAACCGCCTGTGTATTGACAAAAGCGGGTGCCAGCGTGCACAGCATTGCTGTACACAATTTGGATGTGTTTTGCATATATGTAAACTCTTATGGGTTAATCGGTTTTTTGGAAAACGTGATTTAAATTAACCAATAGGCGGGGCGCGTGAAGTGTATCCTGAGTTGTAATAACTGGTGAGATTTGCTGCATCAAATGCACGATAAACGAGGGCAAAATAGTCTAGCTGTTTAAACGCAATGGCATCAAGCAAACGGCCATCTGTCGGGTTATCCGATAGTATGACTAACGGACAGCTTTGTTCTAAATCTATTTTGGTGGATTCAGTTTCAGGTGCTTTGACAAATTTAAGTTGGCCGGTTTGCGCATAAGTTGTTTTAGAAATCCATTTTAAGCCATTACCGGTACAGATAAGCTGGGCATCCGATGCGGCGGCTTTTGCATTTACGCTAGATAAAAAATGCGATGACTGTAAAAAAGGCAATAAACCATTGGCGAGCAGGCACAATGCCAGCACGAAAAAAATATTCTTTTGCCAAAAAGTTTGAATGCGCAATCTTGTGTCCCTAGTCAAAAATTGGTGCGTAAGATACTGTAATTATAAATATAGTGCAAAATCAGTGTATTAATTTTAGCTTAATCTCAGCAGATGCAAGGAAACTTCTCCATTTTCCTTTTGCAGAACCTTCCTGCTTAAAATCGAATGTGACTGTAGCGCTATCAGTATTGGTTTTATGCAGTGCTTTTTTTGACAGCTATGTTTTGCACTTTTGATAAACAATTAGACAGGCGAGGAATAGCGGTTAAAAGAAGATTCTGCTTTATTGATAAGGTGAAAATTTACCGGAATTTGTTTAATATGGACATTTGTTACTGAATTAACTCTAAGGCTCTATATGTCAGGTTGTTGTGCTGCCGAAGCAAAAAACAGAAAAGAACGCAGATTACTGTGGACTGTGCTTATTTTTAACGCCGTGATGTTTGTTGTTGAGTTTGCCGCAGGTTGGATTGCAAATTCTAGTGGTTTAATGGCGGACTCTTTAGATATGCTAGCCGACGCTTTAGTGTATGCGGTCGGTTTATTTGCAGTCGGTAAAAGTTTACAACATAAAGCGAAAGCGGCTTTGTTTAATGGCTCATTGCAGCTGACACTTGGCGTATTGATTTTGGCGGATGTCGCAAAAAAAATGTATTTTGGTGTATCGCCGCAAACGGACATTATGACATCTATCTCTTTACTTGCATTAGCCGTTAACGTTTTGTGTTTTGCTTTGTTATATCAGCATCGAAAAGGCGACATCAACTTACGTGCCAGCTGGATTTGTTCACGCAATGATATGATTGCCAATGTTGGTGTATTACTGGCCGCATTTATGGTTTCGTGGTTTGGTGCGGCTTGGCCAGATTGGTTAATTGGTACCATTATCGCTAGTTTAATTATATATTCTGCAACGAATGTGATTAAAGACGCGCGCCAATCAATAAAAACCAATGAAGACGTTAAAAGTGGTTGCTGTGGTTAGTGGTAGCTCATTTGAATTGTCCTTTATGTTGCAGTGAACAAACTCAATTTTATTATCAGGATAAAAAAAGACCTTACCAGCAATGTTTGGTTTGTGATTTGGTTTTTGTCCCTACTGAATATCACTTAACTGCGGAGCAGGAAAAAGCTGAATATGATAAACATGATAATAATCAGCTTGACGAAGGCTACCAAAGGTTTTTATCCCGCACTTTTGAGCCACTGAAAAAATTTATAACACCACAACAAGTCGGTTTAGATTTTGGTTGTGGTGAGGGCGCTGTATTAAGCCATATAGCTGCACAACAAGGCTATCAGGTGGTTAATTACGACTTGTATTACCACCCGAATGCTGAACGGTTAACACAGTCCTACCATTATATTATCTTAACTGAAGTGATTGAGCATATCGCTTTACCACACCAATTGTTACCTAAGCTAATCAATATACTGTTGCCCGGTGGCATATTAGCCGTGATGACAAAACGCGTGATAAATTTGCCTGCCTTTACCAAGTGGCATTATAAAAATGATCCCACACATATTTGCTATTATTCAGATACAAGCTGTAATTGGATAGCACAAGCATTTAAATTGGATGTGTTGTTCATAGAAAAGGATGTAGTGTTTTTTAAGAAAAAGTGATTGTAATGGAGTGATTGTATGGCCGCAGATAAATCGAACAATTCGCTGACAAAAAAAGAATACAAAGCGCAACTTAAACAACTACAAACTGAGCTGGTTAAACTGCAGTATTGGGTACAAAAAAAAGGGTTAAAGGTAGTCATTTTGTTTGAAGGACGGGACGCCGCAGGCAAAGGCAGCATGATTAAAGCCATTAGCGAAAGATTAAATCCAAGGCATGTTAAAACCGTGGCGCTTGGTAAACCATCAGACCGAGAAAAAACACAGTGGTATTTTCAGCGCTACGTACAGCATCTTCCCGCGGCGGGGGAAATCTGTCTATTTGACCGCAGTTGGTATAACCGAGCTGGGGTTGAACATGTTATGGGTTTTTGTAGCAAGTCTGAATATCAAGAGTTCTTAACCAACTGTCCAAAATTTGAATCTATGCTTAAAGATTCAGGCATTATTCTACTTAAATATTGGTTGTCAGTATCACCTCAAGAGCAAGAAAAACGATTTGAACAAAGGTTAACGAATCCGCTTAAAAGGTGGAAGTTCAGTGATATGGACTTAGAAGGCCGAGAAAGATGGGCGGACTATAGCAAAGCTAAAATGGCCATGATGCAAGCAACCGATACTAAAGAGAACCCTTGGTATCGAGTGGAAGCAGACAATAAAAAGCTCGCTAAGCTTAATTGTATACATCATATATTATCTCATTTTGAGTATCGGTCAGTTTCTTTTCCTAACGTAGAGTTGCCCGCAGTGACCTCAACAGGTTATGAACTTGAAGAGCATGATACAAATAATCTAATTGCAAAAATATATTGATGAATATATCAAATTGATATTTTTTAGGCGTTGTTTTTGGTCGTCTTTTATATCATTTTGATATATTTGGGTGGTGTTTATATTTTTGTACAAAATATGTCTATACTTATCTAATTCTCAGAATATATTTATTTCATGAAACAATCCATTCACACTGAAAAGCGCGAAGTGATATTGCACAAAGCCATGCAGCTTATGGTGATATTCTCCATTCCCGCAATTGGTTTGTCTATTTTTCGGATGTCTTATTTAGGCCCCGAACCGGTTGTTATCTTACACACCTTGTTAGGCGTTTTAGTTTGGCTAAATTATGCCTTGCGTAAACGGCTTTCGTATTTAGTTAAAGTTAATTTACTAGTGGGTTTAACCTGCCTAATTGCAGTCAGCGGCATTGTCCGATTTGGTATTCTAGGGTCGGGCGGCGTTGTTGCTATGTTTGGTTTATTTTTAGCTGCGATTTTTTGGTCTTCACGAGCGGCTTTTGTTTTATTGGCTTTGATGATAGGCGTTTACTGCGCTTCTTTTGCACTATTCCAAGCTCAAATAACGCATATTAATATGGATATTGAAGCATTTCACTTATCTTATATCAGCTGGGGCTTAGAGGGAGTGCTGGTATTGTGTTTTGCTGGGACAGTCATTACTTTACAGGGGCTACAACATCAACAGTATGGGCATTCTCTAAAGTTCGTCAGTGATAAATTAGATACCCAAAACGAGCAGCTAATCAATATTAACAAAGCACTTTCAGACACCAATAAGTTACTTTCAATTGTTTTGGATAACATTCCGGTTCGGGTTTTTTGGAAAGATACGAATTTAAACTATTTAGGCTGTAACCGAGCCTTTGCCAAAGACTCTTTGAAAGCAAAGCCAGAAGATATTGTCGGTGAGAGCGATTATCAGCAAATCTGGCATGCGCAAGCTGAAAGTTATCGTGAAGACGACCTACAAGTCATTAGTCGTGGAATCGCCAAACTCAATTTCGAAGAACAGCAAACCAGAAGAGGCGGCGAAGTGGCTTGGGTCAGAACCAGTAAAATACCGCTATTGGATGGAGAGGGGAATATATTAGGCGTGCTAGGCACTTATGAAGATATCACCGAGCAGAAACTATTTAATGACAAACTAACTGAAGCCAAAGCTAAAGCCGAGGCTGCTAATCTAGCCAAATCTCAGTTTTTAGCCAATATGTCACATGAAATTCGAACCCCGCTAAATGGCGTTATTGGTATGACACAATTGTGTTTGCACACTACTGACCTTAATTCAGAACAGCAAGGTTTTTTAGAAAAAATTGACCTGTCTGCTCGCTCTTTATTAACCATTCTTAACGATATACTCGATTACTCAAAAATAGAAGCAGGAAAACTTGAGTTAGAAAATATCGAATTTACGGTTGAAGATATTTACAAGCAACTGGAAGCAATACACGCACATACCGCCGTATCGAAGGGCTTGAGTTTTGAAATTCGAAAAAGCTCACAAGCTGAAACTTTATTGCTGGGTGACCCGATACGTATATTGCAAATCTTATCGAATTTATGCAGCAATGCGATTAAGTTTACATCATCAGGAGTGGTTATCGTGATCTCAGATGTAGCGCCACAAGCAGATGGCTTTTATAGAGTCAGTTTTAAAATTTGTGATACAGGTATCGGGATTGACAAAGAAAAGATAGATGGGTTGTTTACCGCTTTTGAACAGCTTGAATCTTCGACCAATAGACGGTTTGGCGGTTCTGGTCTGGGTTTATCAATCTCTAAAAGTTTGGCCAACATGATGGGCGGCAATATTAGCGTTGAAAGTCGGCCTGGTAAGGGCAGCATCTTCAGTTTGCAATTGATGCTTGCCAAAGCTAAACAAGATATACAATTAAAAGATACAGATAATTCATCAAAAGGGCACAAGCCAGATTTGCATGGTTTTAAAATTTTGCTGGCCGAAGATAATGAGATCAATCAACAGGTTGTACTGGGGATGCTGGCAAGCACCGGAGCTGATACTGAGGTGGCTCTTGACGGCCGGAAGGCGATTGAGATGGCGCATAGTTTTATGCCAGATTTGATTTTGATGGATATTCAAATGCCCAATATTGATGGCGTTAAAGCTACACTGGAGATTCATCAAAGCTATCCAAATATGCCCATTATTGCGTTAACCGCCAATGTAATGAAAGAAGATGTAAATGAGTATTTGGCTTCAGGTTTTGCCGATATTCTTGCAAAACCCATAGATATCAATAAATTTTACGCGTTACTGGAGCATCATAAAACGCGTTTGTAAGTTGAGTAGCCGTGTGTTTCGCTGACATCCGGTGACAATAACAGCGTGCCTAACGGCGGTACAGTGACTTCTATAACCGATGCTTTGATATAAATAGTTTGTCTGGCATTGTTGAGCAAATCTATCATGCCACCCATATTCATTAACTTAGAATTTGGCACCATTAAATACTCAGTGATTTGTTCTTCATTTGGATTGCATATACATAGCACACTCTCTTCCACCTTATCTGTGTACCGTTCAAATGCCAAAAGTTTATTGCTATGGACTGGGCGATAGTTGCCGATCTTTAACGCTCTATGTTGTTGGCGCAAATGAATTAGGGTTTTCATCCAGATTAAATGTTCGTTATCATCCGTTACCCAATCCCAGCGCATCGGCCCACGCATTTCAGGGTCTTCACCTCCTTGCATGCCCAGTTCACTGCCGTAATAGACATTTGGTGCGCCAGGAAAACAAAACTGCAGTAATTGTGCGAGTTTTTGCCGCCGTCTGTCGGGTAACATATTGGCTAATCTGGGGGTGTCGTGATTGTCTAATACCAACCATGATTTTAATAAGTGCTCGATGCCAGCGTCTTGAATCATTTGTTCAAACATTTTCGCGGCGACATGCGGTTCAATTTTGCCTTCGCATAAACGCCAGATTATTTCGCGTGCTGTAAAATTCATCACGCCATCGACCGACGGAAACCATTGCTGCGGGTAACACCAAATTTCACCGACCACTAACGCTTCAGGTTTGCAGGTGTGCACGGCGTTGGTTAACTCATCCAAATAATAAAAGCCGATATCGTGTGCGACATCTAAGCGCCAGCCATCAATTCCATCTTTTAGATAACTTTGTACGACTGAATCTTCATCCAACCAGATGTGCTTTCTAACCGCTTCGTTTTCTAAATTTAACTCAGGCAGGTTTACCGCATTGTTCCATGATCTATGCCCACTTGGGTATGTGTTGTTAAAACAAAACCAGTTGCGATATGGGCTTTTGAAATCAAGGCTGGCCTGTTGATAAATATCGGCATTGCGCCCCATATGATTGAAAACGCCATCCAGCACGATTTTCATACCTAAGTTATGCACCGCTTCTGTCAGTGTTTTTACATCTTGACGGTTGCCGAATTCGGGTGATACCTGATGAAAATCTAAACTGTCATATTTGTGATTGGTATACGCATAGTGAATTGGATTAAGGTACAAAACATCTGCACCCAATGATTTAATGTGATCTAATTTATGCGTTAAACTTTTTAGGTCGCCGCCCCAGAATTCTATTTCATGGCTCCATAACGCTTCTTTTTCTAAGTAGGTTCCATGCTCAGGTGTTTCCTGCCAGCTTCTTAATATTTTAGGTTTTGGATAAAGTAGGCGTTTACTATCAATGTCGTTGCTGGGCGCAAATCGATCAACTAAGACTTGATAAACAATTGCGCCATTACGCCAATCCTGTTCACGTTCAATAAAAATCGGACTCAGCTCACTATCGGTTGCATTGGCGTAATTCATATCATTTCCTCACAATTAAAGCTTTTTGCTTTGCGCTATATTTAAAAACCTTTCCGCACCAGCTTTATCTAAATAGCCATCAGGTTTTTTATTTGCTCTTAAATACTGGTAAGCCGAAATCATTCGGGTTAATTCTAATGTTGCGACTTCATTTAGTTCTGTTTTTCTAGTCAAAGCGTGTGCCATTTTCAGCGCTTCTAAATCCACCACTTCTGCATGGCGGTATAAATAACCACAGCCGGTCGCTAAATATTCTAATGAGCAATTTGCGCGTTCTGCAATTTGGTTGGCTTTGTTTAAACTCGGCTCACTGCCATTTAAATATTTACGAATGAGTGCCTCATTTAGACCGACCCTGCGGGAAAAACCGCTAATACTCTCTTTTCCAATTAAACTTTTTAAGCGCTCTGCAAAACTCATGAACGACCTCGACTAGGTTGTGTTATATATTTTGTTATATATTGTGTTGTGTGTGTGCGGGTATTTTATCATGCCATAAATAGTGAAGCAGTTGGGTATAAATATGATGCTCGAACTATAGTTCGAGGTGGTGCTGCATGCGAGTTGTTTGGTATGTATATTCGGTTTAGCATGCGCCATTAATTTTGTTTTAGAGAGAGTCAACTATGCAGCGAATCAAACTAGCAGAAGATTTAACATTTTCGCAATTTATTCAGGGGTATTGGCGTTTAAACGATTGGTCAATGTCGGTAAGTGAATTAACGGAGTTTGTTAAACAGCATTTGGATCTGGGTATTACTACAGTTGATCATGCAGATATTTATGGTGACTACGAATGCGAAGCAATTTTTGGTCAGGTATTAAAGCACTCTCCAGAATTACGCAGCAAAATGGAAATTGTCACTAAATGTGATATTAAACTGGTGTCAGGTAAATACCCAGAGCGTAAAATAGGACATTACGATACATCTGCACAACATATCAAACAATCTGTCGAATGCTCTTTGCAGAATCTGGCAACGGATTATATTGACGTATTATTAATTCATCGCCCCGATGCTTTAATGAATGCCGATGAAGTGGCTGATACTTTTAAAGCGCTTAAACAGGCAGGCAAGGTCAGACAGTTTGGTGTTTCTAACTTTACACCGATGCAATTTGATTTGTTGCAATCCAGGCTGGATGACAAATTAGTCACCAATCAAGTAGAGTTGAACCCGATTAATATGCAAACCACGGCCGACGGTACGTTAGAGCATCTGCAAAAGCTGCGTGTTGCACCTATGATTTGGTCTTGTTTGGCGGGAGGACGTATATTTTCTGAGCAATCAGAACAAGCAAGCCGTCTGCGCGAAACTCTGAGCCAAATTGCGCAAGAAGTAAATGCCAGTATTGATCAGGTCATTTATGCTTGGATTCTAAAACTACCTTGCAATCCATTGCCCATCATTGGTTCAGGAAACATCGAGCGGGTGAAAACTGCGCTAGTGTCCGCTGACATTAAATTGACTAACGAACAATGGTATAGAGTTTGGGTCGCATCAAACGGGCACAACGTGCCTTAAGCTGAATTTTAGCTTAACACCTCACTTAAAGCCGGTGAATAAAATTAGAAACTCTGTTGTTTTGTTGTTTTTATATTGTTAACATTTAAATTGTGTTTATTGGGTTACAATATTTTAGTATATAAAAACAAGGAGTGTTGGATGATCCGGCCTTTAATCTTTCTGTTTATATTAATCAATTCATTTTCGGTAACGGCGAACATCATCAAGGCTAACCAAGCTATTGAAGATGAAGATTTTCAACAGGCGGCGCAGTTTCTTTTGCGCTCGGCCAAAGTCGGTCATGCAGAATCTCAGTTTAAACTGGCGATTATGAATTTTCAGGGGCAAATTGGTAAAAAGGACTTACACGAAGCGATGTCTTGGTTATTTTTAGCCAGTCAGTATGATTACCCGAATGCGCTCAAATTTACCCAAGAGATTTATGCAAGTTTACCCGCAGAGCAACAGCAAAAGGCGTTGAAATTAGCCGAAGCAAGAGCGCTCGAATTCGGGCCTGATAATTTACAGCAAACCATATTACCGCATATCGGTGACAGTGCCTTTGCCGGACAAGTATTGGATAAATCAGCTAAATTAGTTAAGCGCGGACCTTTACATTACACTGGCGCGGCGCGTCGTTCGGTTGCAAATGAGGCTTTGTTTTACAAAGCTTTGCAAAGTGGCAACGCCAATTTACTCAAGCAGATGCAAAATTTTGAATCAGGTATGGTCATCACAATTGCTGACATTGATAGCAGTGGCAATGTGGAAGATGTTGAAGTTATTTTTGAATGGCCAGAACATCAGTTTACCGATGCTTCTATTGATTCAGTTTATAATTCGGTCGTTTCTCCGGCAAAGCGGGGTGAAGACCATGCTGCTCATTATGGTTTAGTCTTTAGTGCCTATTTTGGTTCAGAGGGTGTGAACGATTTACGCACTGATTATCCTCATTTATATAAAACTTTCCGTTCTCTTCAGCGTCAGGCTGAAGAGAATCCAATGTCGGCCTATTATTATGCTAATTTTTTACGTGCTTACCGTCCTTTGTTGTCTGCTGAAGAGTACGAATCGTTTGAAAAGGTTTTGTTGGGTTCGGCCGAACAAGGGATTTTGATCGCACAATTAGCGTACGGTGTTTATCAGGTTTATGAAAATGATGAATTACAAGATGGCATGCAGTGGATTGTAAAAGCCGCACAAGCGGGATTCGCACCGGCTGAATATCGATTAGGTGATCTGTTAATGCATTCACCATCGGCTTATTTACAACAAGATTTTCAAAAAGCACAATTTTGGTTGACTCGGGCCGCCGAACAAGGGCACGAAGCTGCGCAGAAAAAACTGGAAACTGTAAAACAACTCATTGCGAAACGCTAAATGAAAACCCTGTCTGTTATGTATGTAAGTAAGTGCTTGCTTTGCATGTTCTTCCTAGTCAGTTGTAGTAGTCGTGCATTATTGGTGAATGAGCAGCCTGTGCCTTTAAGTTCAAAACAAGGGTATTTGTTACTCAAGATTGAAAGTGCCAGTTGGTTGGAAAAAGTACAGATTACCGGACCAGAGCGACTGGCGTATCAACCAGAGTCACCGAAGGTGAATGTTGATGAATATTTTTTATTGCCTGTTAAAGCCGGTGTCTATCGTGTTTCAGAAATTAAAACCGGTCTGCTGTCATTTAATACAGAAGAGGTTTTTGCCGATATTGAAAATGAATCTGTCTGGCAATTTACAATAGAATCTGGGCAGATTAACTACATTGGCGATTTATACGTCAATACCCATATTGCTGGCGCTTTAAAAGTAAAAAACGAACTGGTGAACCAGTCATCACAAGCTTACCAGTACATTCGTCAATATCAGGCTGACTTATTATCCCGTTACCCAATGCGATACGCTGGGCCGGGAAATGACCCGTATTTAAAAATGCTGACCCATCGCCAGAAGTAAAACAATTCGGAATGAGCTTAAATGGACAAATTAAAACGCTATACCTTCTGTTTTTTATTGTTTTTGCTATTTAGTGGGCACACTGTTGCCAATGAACGAGGACTGCTAGAGAAAATTATCAGTTCAGCCAGCATCAAGCATATCCGGATGAGCCCTGATGGACAACATGCCGCTTTTACTACCAGCCACGAAGATGAAGACTATATTGCGGTATTTTCGCTATCCAACTTTGAAACAAGTATTGTACATAACTTGCCAAAGGGGCAGCGTATACAATATGCAAGGCTTGCCTGGATAGACAATAAACACCTGTATTTGCAGTATGCAAAATCAGACAGTTATAAGGCAAAACATAAAAAGTATTTATATGAAATTTCAGACGATTTATCGATTAAAGAGCATGGTTTGCATGTACCTGGTTATTTAGTTGATCCTTTGGCTAGACAGAGTGGTCAACTGATATATGCACACTATCAATACGAGCGGTTAAAATATAGATTAAAATTATTTCGCGCGACTCCACAAGATTTAATTCGCAATAATTTTAGCCAAGCCTATGAATATCAGGCTGAGTTAAAGGACGTTTTGCGCTATTCAACTGATGAACAGCACAACCTTAGGTTTGCCCAATCAAATGACCGAAAGTCGGTAGAGCATCAATTCTGGTTTTTAGATGAAGATGAACACTGGCAAAAGTTATATAAAACAGATGTTACCCGAAATACCTTTAAACCCATTGCAATAATAGACGCGAATACGGCTTTAGTACTGTCTAATGTCGTGTCAGATAAAGTGGCATTATGGCGTTTTGATATTGCAGCTCAGCGTTTTGTTGAGTCTTTATATCAGCATCCTGAGTATGATTTAGTTGGTGTATCACTCACTAAAACTGACCAACAGCTTCGTTCCGTCAGTTATTATCAGGATGGATTGCTGAAAGTTGATTATTTTGATGAATCAGTGAAACAGAGATTACAGTTGGTCACTCAACTGTTAAATGATGGGTCTTCATATATAGTGTCAGCCGATCAAAATGAAGATAACATGGTACTGTTTCATTCAGATTCGAACTTCTCAGGTGCGTTTTATTTACTGCCTGATAACAGTGACCTGCCTCAATTGCTCGCACATCGATATGCACAGCACGGTGCTTTGAATTTTAATAAGAGTGAGCTCAGAGAGTTTAAAAATGCGGATGGGCAGACTACCGAGAGTTATTATCTGCCCGCTAAAACCGGTGTGTTAGAGCAATCTGTGTTACTGGTTGTCCCACATGGCGGACCAATTGGTGTGCGCGATTCGCGCAGTTTTAATGCCCAATTGCAGTATTTGAGTCAGCTGGGTTTTGCGAGTTTGCAGGTTAATTTTAGAGGCTCTATCGGTTATGGCAAACGTTTTATGGATGCTGGGCGTGGGCAATTTGGTGAAATGATCGAGCAGGATGTGATGGCAGCGCTGCATAACCTGCTAAAAACCGAATCATTTGATAAAATTTGCAGCCTTGGGAGTAGTTATGGCGGTTATTCAGCTTCGATGCTGGCAATTTTACATCCAGATGTTTTTGACTGTGTGGTCGCCCGTTTTGGTGTTTACGACTTACATTTGTTGTATAGCGATGTAAATTATAAGCAGGGCGAATTGTATCAGAAGCGGGTACACCAGGTGGTCGGCGACCCTAATATACAAAAATCTCCGGTTTATTTAGCGGATAAACTCAATGTGCCGGTTTTATTGACTGCGGGTGCTAAAGATAAAATCGCGCGCCCTGAACATACCTGGCGTTTTCAGCAAATGTTGACGCAGCATAAAAAACAAGTCGAAATGAAAATCTTCGACAAAGCCGGCCATGGACATCAGAAAAAAGAGGGGTTACGTGCAGAGCTGGCACTGATTACCGATTTTCTGATGCGCCAATTAACATTAAATAAGGTTCATTAAATAAAGGTCATTTAATTGAATATGGGCATCGCTGAAATTGCAAAGCTAGATGCCCTGTTAGACAATATGCTTATATTGGACTATTTGATTATGATTAAATGAAATATAGGATTTTCACCCTTTTAGTACTGTTGTCGTTTTTTACTTCTGCTCGCGGGTTTGCACAACCAACCGATTCAGTTAATTTATCCGCTATTCAGCCGGATTACCGTGATTTTTGGCATGCCAGTGAAGAAAACTGGTTAGAGATTGGCGCATTATTTGGCGGGATCACCTATCTTGGTTTAAAGGAATGGGATTGGGGTAGCTCTAAGTTTAAATTCAACGGGGAAGGCTGGTTTGGAATGGATACCGGCAGTGGTGGCGCCGATAAATTGGGGCACTTGTATTCAACTTATGCGATGAGTGAATTCTTATCTCATCGTATGATGGATAAAGGGTATAGCGCGCAATCATCGGCTTTATATTCTGTTTATGCTGCCTCTGCATTAATGTTATATGTGGAAGTGTTCGACGGTTATTCAGGCGACCACGGCTTTAGCTATCAGGATTTAGTCGCCAATACAGTAGGTGCGGGTGTCTCTTACTTTAAAACTATTTATCCTCACACGTTAGGCGATACCTTAGATTTACGTATTGAGTATTCACCTTCTAAAGGCATGGAAGGTTTTCATCCGGTAACTGATTATTCCGGCATGAAGTATTTGGCGGTTGCTAAGTTAAACGGCATCGATGCTCTGAAAAAAACACCATTACGATTTTTCGAACTGCAATTAGGTTATTTTACGCGCGGGTTTGCAAAAAATGATCGGCCTTTTACTGACTATCGTACAACTGAAACTTTCGTGGGGATCAGTATTAATCTGGATGAACTCTTGTTTAAACCATACGAAAAACAACTGGGTCAAGTAGGCCAGTATATTCGGGCTGCAACGCATTATGTGCAGGTACCTGGAATTTCATTACGTACAGATATCGCTGAGCGCAGAAAAGGTGTAAATTAACGGCCAATCGCCATCATCGACAATCTGCAAAAAAATGTCAGCTTGATAGTAAGGATTCAATATGAGTTTAAAAGATCTGCATTTGAGTTTGGTTAACATAAAAGACAAAGATTACCCTCAAGTTAAAAAGTTAATGGATAGGGTATACAATGATATCGGCGGTGCTTGGCCGCAAGAGACAATTTGTCAATTGATTTCGGATTTTCCTGAAGGCCAGTTAGGCTTGATGGACGAAGACAAACTGATTGGTATCGCGTTGTCTGTTCAGGTAGATTATAGTCGTTTTTCAAACCCTCACACTTATGATGATTTAATTGGTCCGCAAAGTCAGATTTTAAATGACGCCGATGGCGATGCGATTTATGGGTTGGATTTATTAATTCACCCGGATTATCGTGGCTATCGGTTAGGTCGACGCTTGTATGATGCGCGTAAAGAATTGTGCCGCCAGCACAATTTTAAATCCATATTGGCGGGTGGCCGTATTACCGAATATCACAAATACAAAAAGAAACTGACACCGGTTAAATACATAGACAAAGTTAAACGTAAAAAGATCTACGATCCGATACTGACTTTTCAATTGTCCAACGATTTTGAAGTAAAACGACTGCTTAAACATTATTTACCGGAAGATGAGAAGTCTGGTGGTTATGCAACGCTGTTAGAATGGAATAATATTTTTTATGAACCAGAAGCTGCGGTGGTTGATACCACACCCACTCAGGTGCGAATCGGTGTGGTTCAATGGCAGATGCGCGAAGCGGCAACGGTGAAAGAGCTAATGCAACAGGTTGAATATTTTGTTGATGCTTTGTCTGAGTACCAAAGTGATTTTGCGCTGTTTCCGGAATTTTTTAATGCACCCTTGATGGGCTTATCGCCGGATAAAAGACGCACTGAATCGATTCGCTACCTTGCCGGTTTTACCGAAGAATTTAAAACGCAAATGTCACAAATGGCGGTCAGTTATAATATCAATATTATTACCGGTTCAATGCCATTGGTAGAAGGTGATAGGCTATTTAATGTCAGTTATTTATGCCATCGCGATGGTACGGTAGATGAGCAACGCAAAATTCATATTACACCACATGAAAAATGGGACTGGGTAATTGAAGGGGGTGACAAATTACAAGTATTTGAAACCGACGCTGGACGGGTCGGTATTTTGATTTGTTATGATGTTGAGTTTCCAGAAATCACGCGTTTACTGGCAGAGCAGGGCATGGATATTTTGTTTGTACCTTTTTGGGTTGATACTAAAAATGCCTATTTACGGGTGCGCCATTGTGCACAAGCCAGAGCCATTGAAAATGAATGTTATGTGGCGATAGCCGGTAGTGTTGGTAATTTACCCAGTGTAGATAGTTTAGATGTGCAATATGCTCAATCTGCGGTATTTACTCCGTCTGATTTTTCTTTTCCGCATGATGCTGTTTTGTCTGAAACCACGCCTAATACAGAAATGCTGATGTTTGCTGATTTAGATTTAGCCGCGCTTAAAGTACTGCATGCAGAAGGTGCGGTAACTAATTTAAAAGACAGACGAAAAGACTTATATAAAATAGAATGGCTGGAAAAGTAACTGCTTACTTACTCTGCTTGGTTTTTATATAAATGTATTGTTATATATGTGTAGTAGTAGGGTATAAGCACTAGATTCTAATGGTTATTACACAAAGACTGGGCTATCCGTATTGGATAATAAATATCAGCGGCTGTTAAGCCGCTTTTTTTCGTCTGCGTTTTTTGCTAAAGCGGCTTCTGGCTGCGTTTTGTGCGTTTTGTGCTTTTTGTGATTGGCTTAACTGAAAGTCGTGTTGCTGAATGCAATCGGCAACTAGGTGGTTTAATGCATTTTCAATCGGTTGCATAAAATTTTGGTAGTTTTGCTGTGCTTGGCAAATGGCTTCTAAACTGGCTTCCCACTGCGCTGTCATATCGGGTAAGGTTAAACTGGCCGGCAATTTATGGATAAGATCTTTACCTGTTTCGGTTGCTAGTAATTTTTTGCCCTGACGACGAATAAAACCCCGTTTTAATAGTACCTCTATCATACTGGCCCGTGTTGCTTCCGTTCCTAAGCCATCTGTTTCTTTTAATATTTTTCGAATATTTGAGTCTTTAACAAAACGACTGATACCTGTCATCGCAGATAACAGACTTGCATCGGTAAAGTGCTCTGGCGGCTGGGTCATTTTTTCCAGTAAATCAGCTGCGAGACAGGGGCAGATATCGCCCTTTTTTAGCTCAGGCAGCGGTGGTTTGGCGATCACCTCTTGTTGTTGCGAGGCATTGTTTTGTGTCTCTTTTCTTTGTGGTAATAGTTGCTTCCAACCTAATTCAACGGAGTCTCTTTGTTTGGCGATAAATACCCCACCACCGAGTTCAAGTTCGATGCGGTTGTCTTGATAAACCCAAGGACCATAAAATTGCATCAAATATTGGCGGCAAATTAACTGATATAACTGTAGCTCCGTTGGGCTGAGCTGACTTTTATTTATTTTACTGGTTGGAATGATCGCATGGTGAGCTGATACTTTAGCATCATTCCACGCTTTACTACGCAGCGCGAGGTTGGCATTTTGTACGGCATTGTGTAAATTGGATGCATTTTGTCCAATTGCCTGACTAATTTGTGGTGCTTGAGTAAAATGTTCTTTAGGCAGGTAACGGCAATCTGATCTTGGATAGGTAATCAGTTTATGTTTTTCGTATAAACTCTGGCAGGTATCCAATGTTTGTTGCGCTGTTAACGACAATACTTTAGAGGCATCTATTTGCAATGCCGATAAGTTGTAAGGTAAAGGGGCAGCCTGTTTTTTTTGTTTCCCTTCTGTTTTTAATACTGTTGCTGATTGGCCGTTAATTTTAGCAATGACATGCTCGGCCAATTTTTTATTTAATACTCTACCATCGCTGTCCATATGTGGTTGGCAGGCTTCACTGGGTTGCCACATCGCGTCAAACGGCTCACCCGCCGGGCTTTGTAAATGGGCGACCACCTGATAAAAAGGTTTGCTTTCAAATGCGCTAATTTCATCGTCCCGTTTGACAATTAAACCCAGTAAAGGCGTTTGTACCCGACCTATTGAAACCACACCCTGATAGCCTTTTTGTTGTGCCTTAATGCTGTATGCACGGCTTAAATTGATGCCAAATAGCCAGTCAGCTCGGCTGCGTGCTAAGGCCGAAATAGACAGCTGTCTGAAATCCTGATTATCTTTTAATTTATTGAGCGCTTGTTTAACAGCTGAAGGATTTAAGTCACTGATTAATAAACGCGAAACCGGTTTGTTTGGCGAGCTGTTATGTTGTTGGCAATGGGCGATGACTTCATCTACCAATAATTGACCTTCGCGATCGGGATCGCCCGCATGCACAATATGTGAAGCGCGTTTAATCAGGCGGTTTAATATGCTTAATTGTTTTTTTGTTTTGCTTTTGGCATTTAATTGCCACTTTTGTGGCACTATTGGCAGGTGATCGAGTTGCCAGCTTTTGTATTTATTGTCGTAGTTTTCAGGCGCTGCGTTTTCCAGTAAATGTCCAATACACCAACTGACACAATCGCCATTCGGTAATTCTATATAGCCGTCTTGTGTTTTTTGTGGTTTTGGCAGTACAGTGGCAATCGCTCGTGCCAACGAAGGTTTTTCGGCAATATAAAGCTGCATAATACAATCAGAGTGCTGTTAGACAATGCGTTTAGTATAACTGTATAAATGACCAGTTATAAAGGTGCAATCAAATAAAATTTTATTTTGCGGTAAGCTTTGTGGTCTCAATGAGAGTTTAGCGGATGTTTAATTAGGTGTTTAAGTGAGCGTGTTATGCGATATTTTTTAGCAATCGAGCCTGACAGTCGATGTAAATTAGCCATTGAAACTTGGCGAGACAAAAGTCTGCCGGCGTTTAATAGTCCGGTGCCTGTTTGTAATTTTCATATCACACTGGCATTTTATGGCCGAATAACTGAGGCTCAATTAGAACAAATATGTCAGTTTATGGATCAGCAAACTGAGGTTAAGACTTTCGATTTGCGTTTAGATATGCAAGGTTACTGGTCTAAACCCAAAGCTTTCTGGATTGGCTGTAAAACGGTGCCAGATGAATTGCTCAGTTTAGCAAAAATAGGGCGTAAAGCCGCAAGAGTAGCGAATATTCCTTTGCAAAATCAAACTTATATTCCGCATCTGACGTTAGCACGCAAATGTGCAGTAGAGCCGCCTTGCGCTTTAATTGAGCCTGATTTTGAGGTCAAGATAAAAGAATTTTCCTTGTATGAATCTGTTTCAACTGAATCGGGCGTGCGTTATTTTAAACGCTTTAGCTGGCCGCTAGGGCGTGTGAATCTTTGTATTATTTTTGAGCAATAGGCTATTTTAATCATTAACAAAGTAGAATGAGTGGGGTTTAGTCATTCTAAATAAACGAATTCTAATGCCGTTAAGGGTTAAAATAGCCATTGCCCTTCGGGCTGAGGCCAAAATGGTCTTATGCAGCGTTAGAAATAACTTATTTAGATGACTAAACTTCATTATTTCTGCCTTGCCTAAGACCATTTTTTCTCTCAGCTCAAATTATAAACAAAGATAAACACGCCCTAGCGATTAAATTGTTTCGTTAATAATGCGGCCTACCGCTCCGGCTGTCACGTCATCTAATGATAAAGTCGAAAGCGTATTATTTGCATTAACTGAAAAAGAGACAAGTTGGTTAGTTAATGGATCGCCAGCGCCTGCACCTTTTAAAATTTGTGAAGTTGAACCAATTTGTTGTGCTGCTGCATTCGCCAGCACTTGCTGCGTATCTAATAATTGGTTCTCTTGGGGTAAGCTGTAGCTCAGCGCGGTCGGCGATTGTGATCGTTCGCTAGACTGCACAGCAGATTGAACACCCAAGTTATTATTTAAAATAGTAGAATTTAAAATGGCAGAATTTAAACCGTTTGAATACGCATTGATAGGCATAAAATCCTCCTAAACAGCAATTAACTACTTTTAACTACTTTACCCAGTGTCTTGGGGTTAGTTTACGGCAAAGTATAATTATTCTCCATTATTCTCCATTATTCTCTATTATTCTCTATTGTTTGCCGTATGATTATGTTGCTTGTAGTGCATAAATTGGCAGCAAAACCTGCCAGTTTATGCACTTCTTTCATTAACTTCTACCTGCACCAGCTCATATAGTTCTAACAAATCATCATCTTCCATATCCGCTAAATGAATATTGCCAAATACACGTTTTTTCACTAAGTCAGCTTCGGCACAATGTGTATGCGCGACGCCTTTTCCGGGAATGGTGACAGGTAAACCTTTCGATTTGTCCGATTCGAGCATATTTGAATTACAAAACATACAACGCATTTTTGTCTCCAGTTATTTTTTCGTTCACTTGTATTCGTTTAGTTCCAGCTAATTGCTTTTCATCTGTGCTATATCTAAAGATAGCTGCTTTATAAAAAATTAAAGTGCAAAAACTAAAAAGCTCGGTGATTATTTTATTATTTTTGCGTGAAACTGATAAAATCCAGCGCAATTATTTATACGCTAAACGATAAGGGTATTATTTTGATCGAACGTATTGAAACGGGCCAACGTATGAGCCGTATTGTTAAACACAATGGCACTATTTATTTATGTGGTCAGGTCTGCAAAGACGCTACTCAGGGTATTAAAGAACAAACCGCCAGTATGTTAGAAAAAGTCGATGATTTATTGCAACAAGCTGGCAGTGACAGAAAACATATTTTATCTGCTACTATTTATCTAAAAGATATGCAGTACTTTAAAGAAATGAATGAAGTTTGGGATAACTGGGTACCTGAAGGTTACGCGCCCGCCAGAGCTTGTGTAGAAGCTAAAATGGCACGTGATGTCTTGTTGGTTGAAATTTCTGTGGTTGCTGCGCAAATTAAATAAACGTTATTTGAATTTGGGAGCTGTCTTTCAACTTGGTTTGTTGTATTGACCGTCATCGGCTTTAACGCTGTAGTTAAAGCCGATGGCGTTTAAAGTTGATGTTTTTATCACCGTTGCCGCAAAAATACCATATCCGGTTTGCTGTGCATCAAAAAATTCTGATGTGAAATATTCCACGCATATGCACCAGCTTGGCCAAATAATAGGTAATCACCCACTGCGATGTCGGTTAATAATTGAGATTTGGCTAAAATATCTTTTGGCGTGCAAAGCTGACCAACTAAAGTGGCTTTTTTGTTTTTCAGGGTGGGCACATCAAGCAGCGGTGTGCGACGTTTGATCACTTCAAACGGGTGGTCATGATTTTGTGCTGCAGGTGTGCGAAAGTGATGTGTTCCACCTTTAGCCACAACAAAATATTCTCCATGATTTTGTTTTATATCGATTACTTCCATGCAGTAGTAACCACAGCCTGCACTGACAAAACGGCCACATTCAAATCGAATTTGAGTATTTTGCATTTTATTTAGGGTGATTAAGGTTTCTAGCTCGTCACAAAATGCACGCCATTCAAATACCTCTGCGGGGTTTTGATAGTTTATGCCAATACCACCACCGACATTGAGTTGTTCAACTGTTAATGCGTATTCTGCTTGCCAACGTTTAAATGTTGCAAAATATAGTGACATCAGCCGTAAATGTTTATGGCGGCATAGTTGGTGTGACATTAAATGAAAGTGAAATCCTTTTAATATGATATTTGGGCAATTTTTTAGCAAAGATAAAGCGTCTGGCAATTGTGCGCTGTCAATGCCAAAAGGGGTCGCTTTACCACCCATCGCGAGTTTAGTGGTACCAATATTGCCGATGGGTATATTCATTCTCAGCAGAATGTTAACTTTACTACCCAGACGCTCGGCAATTGATTGCACGCGGCGGATTTCATATAAACTTTCGACGTGCAATAATTCAATACCATAGTGAATGGCAAGCTCAATCTCTGAATCCAACTTGCCGGGCCCGCCGAATATTAAATCCTGCTCAGGCAACTGCTCTTTTAACCAGCTTAATTCGCCGCCAGAGGCTGCTTCAAAACCATCTACGATAGGCGCTAAGCTCTGCAAAACTTCAGCTTTCGGGTTGGCTTTTGCGGCATAGAATAGTTGGCAATTTGGGGGTAATGCATCCACCATCATACTTGCATGCTGGCTGAGTGATGGTAGATCGTAAATATAGGCACAAACACCCTGTTCAGAACGCTTGGCAAGTTGTTGTACGGCTTCAGTTATATTGTGTTGTGGCATGTGATTGTACTCATAGGATTGGGTAATTCGACGTATTGAGCAAGACGATCGGCGTGCTTTAAAAGACGAGTCATTAAATTGCATTTACAGGGAATATTTCCACCCTTTAACAACTTTTGTAACTCTGGCTCTTGGCCATATTGTTGCTGGTAGTTTTGTATGCTGTTGTACACGGTTTGCCACATCGCCTCTTCAAGCTCAGGATTATTGTCACTTAAGTGGAATATGGCTTCGCTAATATTGTTGATTAAAAGGCAATAAGCAATACGGCGCCAACCTTGTGCTCTGTCGTAATAGATAGAATTGATCGCGCGTTGACTAAGCCCGCTTAATGTATCTTCAGGCCACTTTGTTGTGGCGAGTTTTGTCCCTTCTAAATCGCGCAGGCTGATAAATACTGGGCGATGAGTATCAAAGCCAATCACGGTGTTTTGTAGGTGAGGTTCAAAGATGATACCCAGTTTAAAAAAGTAAAATAAAACTGGTGGTAATAGTGCTTCAGTGTATGCCTCGAACCAGTATTTTGCCGCAAGTGTTTCACTGAGCTCATTGGCTTTTGCCAGTGAGGCAATATAAGGTTTGATTGCGCTATTATTGTTGGCGTCGTCGGTAAACAAAGCGGCGGCCACGCGCGGTTGCTGTTTTTCAACTTGCGCTTGCGAGAAAGATTGTCGAAATAAAATACCAAATGCTTCACTCAGTTCAGTCACTTCGTCCTGCTGCGCTTGGCTGGCTAGGTTCGCAAAATTCAAAGTGACTGAGCTAGGTTCGGCCATTAACTGAAAATGGGTAAATTGACTGGCTTGATTTTTTTGCAATCGACTGAGTATTTGGTTTAAGTAAACCGCGGTTTCTAACTCGTACCAAGCATTTTTACGAACACAATTGGTTAGTCTGATATGTAAAGAGAACTTAAGAAAATAATCTGCTTCGTTGTTGTATAAGGTTCTAACTGAAGATGTTGGAAACCAAGGTGTACCTGCAGCGCCAAGTTGGACAATATCACCATTTTTGACTGCTTTTTGAAATAAACCGCGGCTTGAAAATTTATCCAACTGAAAAGGGTGACATACAAATACGTGATATCCGGTCGGTACTTCCAGCTGACTTAGGGTTTGTAAGAAATCTAGACCGTCAAATTCAACACTATTTAAACTTTGTATTAATTCGGTGCGTACCGCTAAGTACCTGAGCTGAAAATGCGCGCCGGTTTCCGGTGAAAAGGAAGCCAGTATATCGCGGCTGACACCTTCTCGGCTTTTTGGTGTTGGATGCCAAGCATGCCCCCACAGTAAATTTTGTTCGCTGCGTATAAAGCCATTTTTTAACAAGGTGGTCGAAGCGTCTTGTGAATCGGCATGGGCACGGTATTGCAAAAATAAATGGCTGTTGTTGACGCTATTGTTTATTTGTTGCGCGAGTTCTGCGTTAAAAGGCTGATCCATCGCCACAGCTAGGTTGTGTAACAAAAGCAGAGTCAGCTCTTTATGTTTGATCTTTTGCCAACCAGTGCCCGTTTTTTTCACATAAGGTGCACTTATATGTCGGCACTGACCGAGCTTTTTAAGCGCAGTCACCCTCACTAAAAGCTGTGAGTTTAAAAGCGGGAAATTAATTAATAAAACATCCTGTGCGCTTTTTTTTAAATGCGTTTTAAATGCTTCTGGCCAGCTGTGTTTGTGTATGTTCGGGTTGACTGTGATTTCATTGCGCTGCGCTGCAAACTCACGGCAATAACAATTGATTAGATTCATCATGCTGCGGCGCTCTGCTTTTTCTTGCAGTAGCGTCTGTTGGAATTTTTGGCTAATAACATTATTCTGCATGTTCGGTGTCCTTGAGTTGGGACTGAAAACGGGGGAAAAGCACAATGGTGAGTGCCAATAAAGCACTTATCATGCTGAGTAAAAATGGCGTATGGTGTGTAAACTGCTGGACAATAATACCGGCGCAAAAACCTGCTACGACGCCAGCCCATTTGCTGGCACTGTCAAACCGGCCAAACATCAGGCCGGAGGCCGAAGTTTTGAGTGCTGAAACACTTTGATGCAAACCGATAAAGGTTAAACAGATCCCAAGGCCCATTAACAAACGCCAAAATACCATCCAACTGCCAACTTCTGCTTGAAACTGCAATCCGGCACTGATACCCAGAATTGCTAAACCGTAACGACAGAGTTGTTGTGCAGACATGCGCGTTTGCCAGTTTGGATTCAGCATCACCACTATCAGGTAAATTAAATGCGGTAAGCTGAAATAAAAACCGATCAGGCTTTCATTGCTCACCTGTAGTGATTGCATATACGGGAGAAAGTAGGGGAATGACACGACCGTTGAAAAACTGAAGAGAAACTTAATCAGTAAGATCTGATTAAAACTTAAACTCGATGTGGCAGTGACAATTGTTTTGCTGTTTTTATTAGGCTTATGTGCTTGCTCCTTTTTTGGTAATCGGGTGATCACGACTGCTGCTATTAAAGGTAATAAAGCGAGATAACAGTATATTTTCAGCGGTGCTTCTAAGCCCATAAAAAGCCCGAGAATGACAGGGGCGGTCAGCAATGAAAGGCGAGCTGAAAATTGTGTCAGGTTAAGTGTACTCGCCAGTTTATTCTTACCAACCTGACTGGATAAATAAGCGTTGGATGCGGCGAACGTGCCACCACAAAATCCTTGAATAATCAGGCCGATTGAAAATTGCCAGATTTCTGATGCGGTTCCGGCGATGATAAAACCCAAAGCTAACCCGAGTTGTGCACGAATTAATGACAGGCGCTTTCCGTATTTATCCGCAAAACGTCCCCACCACGGAGTAGCCAACGCAGTGCATACCGTCGGTAAAACATAAAACCAGCCAATCAGCATCTGTTGATTTTCAGCTAACATGCCGTTCATCACTTTAGGTAAAAATAACGGCATACCCAATACTGAAAAAGAAGCGATAAAGTGGCAAATCAATACCGTTATTATGGTTTTGTTGAACCGGCTGGAGTAGGTTACTGAGGTTTCAAGGCTCGCCATGTTCGCCTCCGCGAGGATAGTTTTGATTCCCTACGCCGTGCATGGAAAGCGGATTTGGGGCACTTAGGCCATAATATTTATTGATGCTGGCGGCACCACTTTTCTCTTTACTTAATAAACTACCTGCGGATAACAGATATTTAGCATAGTGTGTTGGTGTATCAAGTAACATTTTTTTGGCAAAAACAGTATTGACTCCTTCAGCACTTAGGGCCTGCAGTTCGTTTTGCAATAAAGTTTGCAATAGTAGGTAGGTCTTGTGTTTGTTGAGTAGCCCATGCGCATGTAGCGTTTCGAATAGGCAGCCCATATTCAGTTGTAAATTAATAGTGGTAAACATCTGCAGCAAGGCGGTTTCATTGTCTGCGAACATGCGCTTGTCGATAAATTGAGCCAGCAGCGCATCTGCTTCTGGCAAAGCACTTTTCACTTTCGTTTTAAGAATTCGACCTGAATCATTATCTCTGAGTATTAAACGAGGTGGCGCATGCTGTGAGAATAAAATCAGGGCGTTTTGTTGATTGGCTTCCAGAGAAATTCCATATTTTAGCCACAGGCGCAGGTGAACACTGAGTTGTAGTTTAAGGTAGTCGTGCATGAATACGTCCAATTCGCCACCATAATAATCTTCAGCCAATTGCTCAATGACAAATTTACCCCGTGGGTTTTGGGCTAAAAATGCAGCGACACAAACCGGGGTGCCGGTTTTTAACGCTTGTGGATATGTTCGCAGTATCCACGCTAAATCAGCTCGGTTATCGACATATCCACCTTGCTTTTCGTCACAATGTAGGTACGCGGCGTGCAATTTTTTATCTTGCTCGGCGATTTTTTGCAGGAGTTGCTGGAATATATAACCATCGGTGACCGTGCTGGGTTTTATAGTGCGAATGTTTTTGCTACCTAAGGTGCGCATCGGCAATGGTAATTTAATATGCAGGTGGGGGTGCTCAACCAATGCCATCGTTCTGACTGATAAGGTTGGGATAACTGAAAGGTAGGGTTTAGGCGCAATCACCAACTGCTTGCGGTGTGGCCAATCGGCTAATGTTTGTGGCAAATAATGTTCTAGTGTCATTGGGTGTACTGGCACCAACTGATGGCTGCTGGCTAATTCTGACGGCAAACCAAGATCGCTAAAGTTGGGCCAAATTGAAGGCAACTGTTGCTGGCTGTTACGACAAAGTGATTTTGGTACGGCCAGCCAGCATAATTCAAAGCTTGGCATCGCTTCAGGACAATAATTGACTAGGCTGTTTTCATCTAAACCAAATTTAGCCCGCGCGGTTGGATAAAAAGGGTGATCTAAGTGAGCTGCCAGTTGATCGGCAAAAGCCATTTGTGCAAAACCATCTCCGGTCTTTCGAATGGCTTGATTCAGTCTATTTTTTTGTTGGTTAAATATATCACGCGCAAAACCTCGATGCAGTGTTGCGCAGTCACATTCATCCAGGTATGCCAAATAATAGTTGGCATCGCTTTCAGGCAGTGATTGGCGTAATATGCTCAACCATTGGCTGTAGTGATTTTGACAAACGAATCTACTGTTTCTGCGAACAAACCATGTGTTATCTGCGACCCGCCAGTCCTGCATAAAATCGCAAGGTTCAACAGCAAGCCAGATTTCTTCGGTGCACAGATGTGTGATTTTTAGCCAGTGCTCCGCTTTTATCGCGCTTGTCTGATTCATTTCCGGTGCTTTATCGGCGGGAATGATTTTTCCAAGTGTGGTGATTTCACGTACGTTTTCCCGAATACATGCATCCAGTAAACGTCGGGTGATATAGCTTTGATCATCCTGCAGTTGTGTCTGCTGTTGGTTAGACATTAGCGGATCTCCCATGCATTTTGTGGCATGTGCTGTTCCATATGTTGCTCTATGTGTTGCACAAATTCACTTTCACTCAGTTGGCTTTCAGCTTTTGCGTACGCACTGAAAATTGCGAGGCGGTCACGGTCTGAATGTGTTAATGATATTTTTTCGCCGCGTTGTTTCAGCAGTTCCAGTTTTGTACCAATCGCAGCATTAAATTCAAATGGGTTGGGACAGTTTTGCAATTCACCTGCATGCTTAGCGATGTAATAATTGGCATATGCTTGACCATCAACAGCAGAGTTAAGGTTAATGCGTTCGCCTAAATGTAATCGCAGAATTTGTTTAAAATAGTCCTGGTTAAGCAAACGATCGAGTAAGAATTCTTTGCCACCACCGATACAGCGATAGTTTATTTCTATCAACTTAGGACCTTCAGCTGTCAGGATAAATTCACTGTGACAAGGGCCAAAGTTAATTCCAAAAGCTTGCAGTTGAGCAAGTGCTGACTGCCGATGTGCAGAGTTAGTATGATTATTCCATCTGGCTGAGCGTTCTATAAAATAGGGCGGGGGGAAAGTTCGATATCAAATCCCCCTAAGGCCACCAAATTCTCCCCGTCACCCAGTGTTTCTAGGGTAAATGCTGTGCCTTGTAGGTATTGTTCAAGTAATAAGCTCTGGTTGGGGTGCTGTTGCCAGAATTGATTGCAAAACTGCGCTAAGTCTTGATGGTTTTGACACAGTTTAACATCCATACTGGCGACCCCTTGCTGGGGCTTGGCAACGATCGGATACGGTGGATTTAGCGTCTCTAGCTGATTTATTTCATCTACAGCTTGATACCAGGTGGTTTCCAGCCCGCTTTGTTTCAAATATTGTCGCATCGCTGTTTTATTTTTTGCTCGATAACAAACGCGCCAGTCTTTACCCAGCAGAGCAAAAAAATCAGCCGCTTGAGCACAAGCTGTTTGCAGGTGATCACTGTTCGTGAAAATTGCGCTTGGGTGCAGATTATTTTGCAGAATAAGTTCGATGATAGACTGCGCATTAAATACATCACAGGATAAAATTTCGTCCGGATATGCGTCTAATTTGGGGTTAGAAAAAAATTGTTGATGCGCAACAATATCGTCGGTTAATAACCAGACTCTTAAACCAAGTGCTTTGGCGGCAGGTACAAAGCCGGTCACGGCTGTCGTATTGAGTACATGCGTTAAGATGATTAAATCGCCATTTAGAGTGTCTTTCATGTCATGTCC
Source organism: Catenovulum sediminis (assembly GCF_007289895.1). Taxonomy (GTDB): domain Bacteria; phylum Pseudomonadota; class Gammaproteobacteria; order Enterobacterales; family Alteromonadaceae; genus Catenovulum; species Catenovulum sediminis. The sequence continues at coordinate 1,775,808 of NZ_CP041660.1, forward strand.
TTTTGTTTTGCGAGTATGTTATTTGTAAGGTGAGAGTTGCGCTTTAAGTGCGCGTGATAAAATGCCTCTGTCCTGTCCAGCGACAAATTGGCGAATGCCTTTTTCTCGCCACTTTTCTAGTTGGCCTTCTGCGCGTGGGATGGCACAAAATGGCACTTGGTGGGCTTGGCAACGCTCAGCAATGTATTCTATTGCGGCTTGAACTTCTGGATGATGAACAGATTGTGGTTGGCCTAAAGAAACCGCGAGGTCTAATGCGCCTTCCAAGATCATGTTGATGCCGGATACGGATAAAATATCATCTAAATTATCTAAACCTTGTTGTGATTCGATCATCAGCATGAGCATGATCTCTTCATTTGCAGAGGTAATGTATTCGTCAATTGTTAAGCGGCCAAATCCGGTATTCACGCCGCCTGTGATACCTCGCGTACCAAGCGGTGGATAGCGGCATGCATCGACCGCTATTTGTGCTTCCTGTTTATTATTGACTTGTGGAACGACAATGCCCATCGCGCCGGCATCTAGAGCTTGTTTTATTAAGTAGGGAATTGCGCCGGGGACACGAACAAAAGGGACAATATCGGCACATTGGGCCGCTCTGATTGCGTGTTGCAATTCACTGGGATCTCTTAACAGGTGTTCAATGTCCAGAATAACGAAGTCGAAACCTGCGTAACCAATCATTTCTATCAACATGGGAAGCGGAACGGAATTCATCAAACCGACGACTTCGCGACCTTGATTAATTGCCGTTTTAACTTTGTTTAGCGTTAGCATAAAGCTCCTTTCTTGCTTTTAAATTTGGGAGGGGTTTTATTGTAATGATAATTATTATCATTTTCAATTGAGGGTTGTGCTTGTTTTGCAGTTATTTTAAAGGCGAGCGTTAGCTTAGATGTGTATAAATTAAGTGGTTTTCAAACGAAAAACGACGTTAGCTTGTTGAGTTTAACAAGCTAACGTTGAGTGTGAGTGGATGTTACAAGGAATTCACTAGAACGAAAATTTCACACCCATATTAACTGTGGTGCCGATGCCTTTGACATTGAAAGACGTATAAGTTAAAGCTTGTGCGCGGGCAGGGAAGTAGTCTTCATTGAACAGGTTTTCAACACCCGCATAGACAGACACATTATCAAAATTATAACTACCGCTTAGATTGACCACGTTATACCCCTGCACATTGCCTTCATCACCGCTATAATTGCCCTCTTCATCTCTTTCAAACCGGGTTCTATCGGCGACATGCAAATAACTGACAGCAAGCGCGGCTTGTTCAACCGGACGCCAATTCGCAACTAAGGTTGCTTTTGGTGCGCCAATTTGACGACCCCCTATATAGGTGTCAGATTCAGTATGTTTACCTTCGACATAACCAAATGTCGCCGCAAAATCGAGGGTGTCGTTAAATTGGTAATTGACCACACCTTCGTAACCCCAGATTTTTTGTGGGGCACGTTGCGTAATGTAGATCCCTGTATTTGGATCTAATGTGCTGCGAGAGCCTAGATCAGATTTGCTTTTATAGGCGAGTAATTCGATGCGCCATTGGTCAAAGTTGCTGACAAAACCCATTTCAAAGTTTTTAATAATTGCCGCTTCAGTCTGAATTTTTGTAATATCATCCACTGTTGCGGAACGCAATAGCACACCAATATCCGGTACATCCGCACCTTCTGAATAGCTCATGTACGGATTGAATGCATCGATGCCGTTGTAGCGAAAACCAATGTTGTAAGTGGTTGCTTCAAAGTCGATTGAACCACCTTGTACATCCATCGGTGTTGAACAAACGGTTGGGCTGGTACACAATTTTAAAGTTTCGTAATCATCCACCGTTATTTGGATATCTTCGTGGCGAATACCTGCTTTTACAATGTAATCATCGGCAATTATCCATTTACTTTGCAAAAAGCCAGCGATGTTGCCCATGTCCATCTCAGGAACCCACATGCGTCCATCCACGAGCGGCTGAGAAGTTACGTCATTCAGTGCATCTAATCCATATATCAGATTAAATTCAACATCGTCTAACGCAATAAAGCTATTGAAGGTTGCTCTTAAACCCGATTTATCTGACTTAATCAGTGACTGACCACCTTCTACGCCTAAATCAGGGTTACCTAATCGAGTTGAATAGAAAAAGACATTTTCAATTGTTTGTTTATAAGCATCAACATCTAGCTGTGTATTGGCAAATATCTCGCTATCCCGATATTTTAATTGCGCATTGTGGTTGCCTCTTGGTCCTTGCGGCTCTGCATTTTCCGGACGACTGGCAGGATCGTATATCGCGTAAGTTTTTTCGCCCTTACTGATGTTGCCGATGACATCAACCCAATCAGAGTCTTGTTGTGATTCATAATAATTGTATGTGAAATCGAGGCTTTTTTCGTCAGTGAAAGCATAACCCAATTTTGCAAAATAGTTTTTGGTGACACCTTCTGATAAGCCATACTGAGTACCCAGTGCATCACCTTCTGCATCGCGTAAAACACCATTCTCCTCGTGGCTTAAGCTGGCCACATAACTAAAATCCTGAACCGAACCACTGACCGTTGCCGCAATTTTGTGACCTACAGTGTCTTCTAATTTTACTGCGCTAAAGCGTGTAGATAAGTCTAAGTTAACTTCTACAGGTGCGTCAGCGCCCGGCTTTTTAGTGATGTAGTTGATAATACCACCTGCAGCACCGTTACCATAAATGGAGGTTGCACCTTGAATTATTTCAATGCGTTCGATGACGTTCGGATCAAGTGTTTTTATACCCAGAGCGCCGTTTCTTAATGGCGTTGATTGTGGTACACCATCAATCATGACTAAAGCGGCTCGTCCACGCAATGTTTGACCAAAATTACTGGATGTACCTGTACCTGAGCTGATGCCCGGTACATACATTGCCAATAAATTTTGGATGTCGGGTGAAACTTTCAGTTGCTGCTCTAATTCCTGATTGCTAATTACGGTAACCGAAACGGGCACTTCATCGATACTTTCTATAATACGGCTGCCCGTCACCAATACGGTTTCAATATCATTTTGCTTTGCTTGTAGTGAGGCTGAAACGGCTAGGCTCAACGCAGCAACAGTGAATAACTTCATACAAATCTTCCTAATTACTCGACAAATGAAAAAACTGTACTATACATGCAAATGATAATGGTTTCCATTTGTATTGTTGTTTCTTTTGTGTTTTCTGCAGCGAAATGGAAGTCGTATTTAATTGTTGATAACGATGAATCAATACTTTTTTCATGCTGATAATGGCTTAAATTGCAGAAAATGAGAGTAAAGATGAGCGAAATGCAAACAATGAGCGAGAAAAACAGAGGTCTTGCACTGGCATCAATTAAACGAATGGTCGAATACTATCTATCTTGTGAATAGTCTAAATTCACACTGGATATGTTTTGTAGCGACTGAATATACAAGATACGTAGAATTCAACATAGTATATCTCGTATATTAGCTGCAACTGATTGGCGTGCGTGGGAATGCCAATCAGTAATCATTATTATTGCGCAGGGCGTTCTGTTTGGTTATTGCTGTCTACATCGACAAAAATAACTTGATCAATGCCAAGCGCTATATTTGCCGTGACTTGTGCTTCAACTTGAATGTTATTTTGATAGGCGTATAAGCTAAAGTCATCGTCAATGGTTTCTGCGTCATCTAGATGAGACAGGCAGGTGTAGCCTAATTCGTAGTTTCCTTCGCCGACATAACCCATTTCAAACTCGTAATTGCCGCTTTCTGCGTTTAGGCTTAAGGTTGCAGTCGCAAGTGGCGAAACACTTTTATGATCGTCTGATTCATTAATGTCTACAGTGGCATCAGCACTCACGTCATCAGCATACAAATAAACAGCATGACCAAATTCACCACCTTGCCCCGCATTTACGGCATGGTCAACTTCGCAGGCGCCTATCACCTCTGAACTGATGGTACCTGCTATATGACCGGATTCGGTTTGGTTCGCGAGCCGCACACCCGTTGGTTTAAGTTTTATTTCTGAATTGTTTTTCGGATCAACCAGCGAGCGTTTTAAGTCAAATTCGACGACGAATTCATTATTGCCCTCGTTCAATGCAAAATTGTTTAACTGAATTTCTCCTATCCCATCATTGCCTTTTCTTGTCACAACGAGCGGACGTATACTGGCATCCTCAAACACGATATGGCTAGTGAGGGTTAGGTTGTTTTCGACGCCATTTACCAGATCCATACGGATCCACTGATAATCACCGGCTTCCACTTGCAAATCAGTAATCAATTCGTAAGCTTGACTGCCTTGAAAATCCAACAAATTAATTTTAGTGGCCTGATCATTATCGTCTAAAGTATCAATGATTGTATCTTCGCCGTTACCGTTTCTCAGAATAACTTGACGAACAAAGATATTCACCTCTGCTGCACTTTCAACGGCCGCGTCAGAGACCCCCAAAGAAAATTGTGCTGCTTGTGTTTGATTGTCGGAGCTTGAATCGTCAGTATCTATGCTTGAACCACATGCAGTTAATCCCATTGCCAGTGCGATTGATGTAAGCGATGTCTTTAAGTAATTCATATATCCTCCTAGATTTTTCTGAATAAAACTATGCTAGAACTAATGTCATTAGTAAGGGCTAGGGGTCTGACCTTCAACTCGTCTGTATCTGAGCTGTGTGGTATTTCACAGTTTAAAGTGTGAGGGTGTGAACTGCTTGGATATTTAGTGAAAAAGATTGAGCGCCAGAGCGGTATGAGCGTTTTGTGGTTAGGCTAACTCGTGAGCCATTTATTCGCTCACGAGTATATGCAGCTCAATTATTTTTCAGGTGGGGTATAACCTTCAATTTCAACATTTTTACCTTCAAACAAAAAACCAACCATTTCTGTTTCTAACACTTTACGGTCGTCAGGGTTCATCATGTTTAATTTTTTTTCATTGATTAACATGGTTTGTTTTTTCTGCCACAAAGCCCACGCTTCTTTTGAGATATTGTCAAAGATGCGCTTGCCAATTTCGCCCGGATAAAGTTGAAAATCTAAACCTTCAGCTTCTTTATTTAAATACTGACATTGTACGGTACGAGCCATGTTTCACCTGTTATATTGAGATTAATTAAAGCTATTGTAACCTGTAAAGCGCAGATATTTGAAGGTTAGTATAATTGCTTAAGTAATTTTTGTGTCGGTGCCGACATGCCAAACTCAGCTGGCGCTTGCAATGTAAACCAAACTTCATCTTTTTCTGCAATTTTTGCAGCTTTACTTTTCACCGCAACTTTTACCGGTGTGATATCCAGATGAAAATGGGTAAACGTATGGCGAAAGGTATTGTCTGCTGTCTGTCCTTCAATTTGTAAACTGAATAGCTGTTCAATCTCTTGGTCTGACAATAAACGCTCTGATTCTGGCAATGTATATAATCCGCCCCAAATACCTGTTGGTGGCCGCTTAGCAAGCAATACTTGATTGCCTTGTTGCAATATATACATAAAGGTTGTTTTAACGGGCTTGTCTTTTTTCGGTCTCGGCACGGGTATTTTATCAGTGATTGCTAACTGGTAAGCCTGACAGTTTGTTTGCAGTGGACAGCTTTCACATTTAGGTTTGCTGCGCGTGCAAATGCCTGATCCCAAATCCATCATGGCTTGATTAAAATATTCAATACCTTCTGCAGGTGATACTTGTTCGCTCAGCTGCCATAACTGGTCTTGTGTTTTTTTCTCACCCGACCAGCTTTGAATGGCAAAATAACGGCACAGCACGCGTTTTACATTGCCATCTAAAATGGCGTAGGGTTGTTTGAGCGTCAGCGATAGAATCGCGCCAGCAGTTGAACGTCCAATGCCCGGCAAGGCCAGAACTTGCTCAAATTGTTGTGGAAACTCGCCGTATTGTTCAACCGCCAGCTGTGCTGCTTTGTGCAAATTTCTGGCGCGCGCGTAATAACCTAACCCTGTCCATAGTTGTAAAACTTCATCCTGCTGAGCATTGGCTAAATCTTCAAGCGTTGGAAATTTTTCGGTAAAGCGTAAAAAGTAGGGGATAACAGTCGTAACTTGCGTTTGTTGCAACATTACCTCTGATAACCAAGTGGTATATAAGCTTTTATTTTGTTGCCATGGCAATGATTTACGTCCGTGTTGGTGATACCAGTGGATGACCTTATCGCCAAAGTCTGTGCGTTGATTAAGTTTCATTTAAATTGTTGCAATGCACCTTGTTGAATATCTTGTTGTGAATAAACACCGGTTTCTAGAATCCAGCCTGTGACCAGTTCTGCCGGTGTTACATCAAATGCCGGATTATATACTTGTGCTTCATCTGGTGCCCATTGTACGCTGCCAAATGCGGCCGAAATGCCTTTAACTTCTTGTGGGTCTCTTGTTTCTATCGGAATTTTTTTGCCATTTGTACAAGCGAGGTCAACCGTTGTGCTGGGCGCGACTACGTAAAATGGAACATTGTGGTAGTGCGCAAGTACAGCAAGTGAGTAAGTACCAACTTTGTTTGCAAAGTCACCGTTGGAAGCAATTCTATCTGCCCCTACTAATATCATGTCAACTGCGCCCTGGGCCATTAAGGTGGCTGCCATATTGTCACAAATTATTTTATAGGGTACCCCTGCCTGTTGCATTTCCCAAGCTGTTAGTCGGCCACCTTGCAGCAGTGGCCGGGTTTCATCTACCCAAACTTGCAGGTTTTTGCCATTTTTATGCGCATGGGTTATTACACCTATGGCGGTTCCCATTCCCGCGGTTGCCAAACTCCCAGTGTTGCAATGGGTTAGTATCTTGCTTTCGGCTTTTATCAGTCTGGCGCCGTGTTCTGCCATTGCGGCACATAGCTGTACATCTTCTGCAAATATTTGTTCGGCCAAAGCGACAATTTTTTGATTATCTTGGCCTTGTTGTATTGCTTGCTTTAAGCGATCCAGATAGTTCATCAAATTTACTGCGGTCGGGCGTGAGGCTCTGAGTTTTTCAACTGAGGCCAGTAACGCGCTAGCATTGGCCCCTTGTTGGGCAATGTGACCTATCCACAAGGTTGCAGCAATACCAATTAGCGGCGCACCACGGATCGCTAATACTTGAATATAATGAACTAAATCATCATCTGATTGACAGATATGCCATTGGGTTTGATGGGGTAAATGACGCTGATCTAATAAACTGAGTTCGCCATTTTGATATTTTAAGCTTGTTGCAATCAGGTTTTTCATTTAGTGGATGTATAATAATTGAATTCGATGGCGTATTTTGCCAACATCGACGCGCATTTTACAGTGGATTAGATAAATAAAGGCCAGCCATGACTGACTATAGAATTTTTAACGAAACAGATGCATTAAACTATGCCAGACAAGAGGTTGAATTTTTTGCCGCAGATGCAGATTTAGTCTCTAATGAATTTGGTGATGGCAATCTTAATTTAGTTTTTAAAGTAGTTGATCAAAAATCAGGACGGTCTTTGATTTTAAAGCAAGCTTTACCTTACGCCAGATGTGTTGGAGAAAGCTGGCCACTGAGTACCGATAGAGCAAGAATTGAAGCTGAAGTTTTGATGCTGCATGAAAAAATATGCCCGCAGCACACAGTACACATTGTTAAGTTTGATCGTGATTTATCGTTGATCGTAATGGAAGATTTGTCTGATCACCTGATTTGGCGCAGCGCATTAATACAACGAAAAGAATTACCCTTAGCGGGGCAGCACATTGGCACCTATTTAGCCAAAACCTTATTCTTTACGTCAGATTATTATTTAGACCCACAGCAGAAAAAAGCTAAAGTCGCTCAGTTTATCAATCCAGAGTTGTGTTTGATTACCGAAGATTTGTTTTTTACAGACCCATATCGTCAGCATGAGCGTAATAATTATAATCCGTTGTTAGAAAGCGAAGTGCAGAAAATTCAATCGGACCCGCACTTACAAGCTAAAGTCGCCTTGTTAAAATATAAATTTTTGAATCAGGCGCAAGCTCTGCTGCATGGTGATGTGCATAGTGGTAGTGTGTTTGTTAATGAAAGCAGCACTAAAGTGATTGATGCCGAGTTTGGTTTTTATGGGCCGATTGCGTTTGATGTAGGTTCAGTGATTGGTAATTTATTATTAAATTACGCTGGGCAGCCGGGTTTAAGCGAAACCCATGTAGCGCAAGTATATCGCCAATATTTACTGGATCAAATTCGTCAGATTTGGTTTACTTTTGCTGCAGAATTTGCGCGTTTAATGGCAGCTGAAACTACAGATGTTGCTTTTCAGGTTGCTGAATATCAGCAACTGGCATTACAACAAATTTTTGTCGATGCCATTGGTTATGCGGGTACAGAGCTTATTCGCCGCACGATTGGGCTGGCACATGTTGCCGATTTAGACAATATTGAATCGACAGAGCAACGCGCTGAATGTGAACTAGGTGCGTTGAAATTGGGTCAGGCCTTGATCAAAAATGCATCTGAGCTAGATGACATTGAAGCTGTCATTCAATGTATTGAAAAATTGGCTGCAAGTTGAATTGTAAATTAAAGGGGTAAATTATGGTTTTAGTATACAGTACAGACAAAGGTCGAATTGAACCTGAAAAAGAACATGAGCAAGCTCAAACTTTTGCCGATGGATGTGTACGAATTCGTCGCGAAACAGCCGGTCGAAAAGGAAAAGGTGTGATAACGGTCGCAGGCTTGCCGTTAGTTGGGGATGAGTTGAAAAAGCTGGCCCAAGTACTTAAGAAAAAGTGCGGCACCGGCGGTTCAGTAAAGGATGGCATCATTGAAATCCAGGGTGATAAACGGGATATTATTAAAACAGAATTAGAAAAACTCGGCTATAAAGTGAAATTAGCCGGCGGTTAACCTTCTTCACAACAAGCAGCCTGCGGTTTTTGTCCTTTTAATTTTGACAGTGATTTTTTAACTTCTCTAACCGTTTCACTTGCCGAAGCTTTTAAATTAAATTCGGCAAATGAAACTAACAGCTGCACTTGGCGCTGTGCAATAATTTTATGTTGCTTGGTATTGACTAAAAAGCGATCGAGTGCACTTTCAACCCCTGATTTATGATCGCATACTAAAACCATCACAAATTCATCTTCTGAATATCTGAATTGTAAATCGGTATTTCTAAAAACAGATTTCAGCTCGCAGGCGATATGTAGCGTAATTTCCTTTTTTTCATTGGTTGAGGTCTGTGCTTGGTTAAGATAAACGATTTTTAGCATTGCAAGCCACTCTCTATTTGCTTGCCGGTTCGCATCATGCGCTAAGATTAACGCTAACCGTGCATAACGAATCAGCGATAGATTAAGCGTATGAGCGTTGTATAAGCCAGTCACGACGTCCCGTTCCATGCGATCAAATATTGTCAGTAAGTTACAAAACACAGTCATGACATGACCGGCCAGTAAGTTTTTTACCGCCAATAAGTCTGTGCATTCAAATAACAATATATGGCCGATTTGTCCTTCCTCTGGAATAATAGGAAAGGTAACAATTTCCCTGACTTTGCCTTCTATTCTTTGTGTCATTTGTTTGTGTGCTAAAAAGCTATCGACTGCTATCTCTGGCGCAGCCGTGGTGTCTTTAGCTTGCCACGGGCGCTCCATCACTTGTTTAAAGATCAGTTGGCTGGAATCTGCGGCACTTCTAATAAATTCACTATTCGTATGATGGACTTCATAGATGCAAGCCATTTTAACTAAAGAGGTTTTGGATAGACGTGTGAGCAGACAATCAATCAGAGAAAGTGAATCTAATTGTTTTGTCAGCGAAACAATGATCGATAAACTGCGCTGGTAAAATTCGATTTCATGGACAAGCTTGGTTTTTGATTGTGATGCGAGCATAATAAAATCCTTCTATAAGGGCCATCACGAGTTGTTTGCGAGCGAACTATTAAAGCATAGCAGTGAATTGCGCCTTTATTGAACGTAAATTAAATAAAATAGCTATATATTGCAGCTTGTTGGTTCTAATAAACTTCACGCCAGAAAATAACCCTGTCATTACCGCGAAAGATACCCCAAGTCATCTCTGTTGTTATTGCACTATTCAAAGTGCCGCTGTTATCCCAGTCGTATTGTAAATACTCTATACTGGTCAGGTCTATTGTACTGCTTAAGCTACCTTGGTTACCTGCACCTGGTGCAGCGAAAGTGAAATTAAGTTGACCATTAAGTGCGTTTATTTGGTTCGTTGTCGTGGCGGGGGACAATAGATTAACCGTATCTCCACTGCTAATCGTATAACGGTTTAACCAGTTTTGATTGGCGGCATGAGTTTGCCCGCCAATGGTAAATTGTGAAGAGGCGAGGCGAGTCGTATTATCAGCCGTTGCGGTTAGCCAGTTGCTACCATCAAAATATTGAACCTTTAATAACATCTGTAAGTTATCTGTTTCTGGGCCATAGTTATTTGTGCTATTTAGGCGTGCATTGACCATATAAGCACTGTTGGGCGTGATGGTTTTACTGCTACTGGCGATGGCTCCATTGCTGAGGTCATAGAAAGCACCCGCTGCAAATGTAATCGGAATATGGGTATTAAAAGGGGAGATGTTTTGCTGAGCGTTTTTTTGATGGCTAAAAGAATCCGCACCCAGCTGGTAGCTAAAGCTGCCATCCGCATTATCCGTTAAAATACCGGCATTAAAGCTAGAGGTTAGGGTAAACCCGTTATCTGTCGCAGCTGAGCTGACTTTATTAAGATCAAGAACCAAATTAGCGGTGCCTAGCGCAGTCGTATAATTTTTTATCGCGTTACCAGCGCTGTCCAATGCCAGTACCGCAATAACGGGGCGTGTTGTATAGGAAAAACTTTGTCCTAAATAGCTATAACTATTGTTAATTTGATTCGCATACTGACCTGCTGCGCGCGCGTCAGTATACCCATTTGGATAGCTGTCTGCTGCATTGTAAATTTGCAAACTGGCGGGGATAAAGGTACCGAGTGTTAGATTGTTAGAGGTGATCGTCGTCGCGGATAGATAGTTAAGATCTCTTGCTTGTAGTTGATACAAGCCGTATTCGTCTATTTTGCTTTGCGCATGACTATAGGCGCCTTCAACAAAGGTCAATCCACTGGTGTTGTTAAAGCCACTTTGAGATGTAACCTGACCATTACTGCTGTTGTAGGTTAAGTTGGCCTCTACCCCTCCAGATGCTGGATCTGGGCTGATTCTTTGTAGGTCAAATTGCATTTGGTTAGCTTGGTAACTGGGTGTAACCCTGTTGTCACTGCACTGCGCACTGAGGTTCAAACTAAAGGCAGAATTGATTGGATGATTGTTTGTGCTGTCACTGGACAGGACGATTTTATTCGGGTAGAAATTTTGAACTGCAGAGCCCGTATTTAATATACCCTCCGGATCAGTCACTTGCAGTGTCACCGCTCCGGCATCTGGGTAGCTTATATGAAAACTAGCTTGCGCTGAACGATCAAAAGATGCGCTGATAGTATGTCGATGTCCGATTGAGTAAGCATGGCCAGCCAGTTGGATTGCTGCATTTCCTTGTTTGTTTCGATGTGAAAATAATATCTGTAAACGCCTGTGACCTGACCATGCCGGTGCGCAGTTTTGTGAACCATCCGATTTTAGTGCTTGTATGGTCACCGTGCCTGTTGTGCAGGATTCAATATTCTGCTGGCTCACAACAAATCCCGAGTCGCTAAAGACCAACTGACAATTACCGTTGCCATTGCAAGTGACTGGTGCGCTGGGCGACAGATCTTGCAACCCTAAAGTAATTGTCGCCGGAGTGCTTTGTCGCAAGGTGACTGATTTGCTGCCGGTAAATGAATGATTATCGACAACCTCAGTGCGACGCGATATGGTTTTGGTTAAACTTGCCTGTGTGACTTGATCGTACAGGCGGCAGTCGGCAGTTGCACAGGCTTTTACCGTTATTGCAGCTGAATTGCAGGTTAATGCTTGGCTATCATGTGTGATCTCATAATGGTCAACGCTGATACAATCAACGGGTGGGGTGGCCGCTAAATTGGTTATTTGTTGCTGGCTTAATACCCCTGAGTAGATCCTGAAGTCTTCTAATGCGCCATTAAATGATTCTGAATTAGGCTGCCAAGTACTACCCCCTAACGTCAGCTGGGATGGCCCTTGTGCTGTCAGGGTTTCACTACCTCGGGCAACTTGAATACCATCTTTATAGACACTCCACGTATTATTGCTACTGCTGTATGCAATGGCTAGATGCACCCACTTGTTCAGATCATTATTAGAGAGGTTAGATGAGATACTGGTGTTTGTGTCTGTTTTTTGTATATCCCAATAGATTGTATTGCCCGCTTCCCACCTTGCTTCAAAACCATCACCAAAACCAAAAATGCGTTGTCTACTGGTTGGCATTGCGTCAACTTTCATCCAAAAAGCTACCAAACCATTAGCAGGTGGGGTAAAACTGGGGCTCAGTGCCCTTTGATTCGCTGAGGCGTCAAATGCCAAATAAGTTTTGTTGGTGTCATGGCATTGCCAGCTCGGGTCTTGGTTATCAGCTGCATTTGAAATACCTAGGGTCAAATTTCGCGCGTTTGCACTGCTATCAGTTGCTATTTGTCCGCTGCCTTGATCAAATTGATAATGCACTTGCAGCACAGGTGCAGTATCTGTTTGGCTGCATACGTTATGACCAAAATCGACTTGATTGATTACCCCTGCGTATTCTACAGCAGCTTCACTGTTCATTATCAAGCTACCCGTTGATAGCCTACCTCTGATTAAACCACTGGCATTGATTGTTGTGCGGCCAGTTGTGTTGTCGCCATCAACATAAACAAAACCAACAATCTCAGATGCCGTGTTTAAAGCCAAACTGTTATATGAGTTATTTGCATGGATATAAATAACCAGGTTATCCGGATCCCCATCTCGGTTGATCCCTCGGCTATTTACAGTAACTTGATTTTGTACGTGAAAGCGCACAGTGCCTCGACCGCGACTCACATCTATACGAATATTTGATGTATCGTTTAATGTTAATGAACCAAAATAGTAGTCGCCCGGCGGCACTACTAATTCAGCCCCAGTATTAAGCGTTAATTGAGCAAACCGATACGTTCCATTGACTTGAGAAAAGCTTGCAGTAGCATTTGAGTTCAATGTTATATTGCCATTATGTTCGTCACTAAATACATGGTGTCCTCCATTTAGAGAGATCCATCGAGTATTATTCGAAGCTAGGAATGGGGGGAGTGTTAAACCGCTTTGTGGTTGTCCGGAAATCCCGCATGTAACCCGACGTCCACATGTATCGGGTGCAATTTGATCTCTGATATGTACAAATGGCAATCTATCTGGATGAGGTTCGTTAGAGATCCGGCTATTGGCGTACATGGTGATTTGGCCTTGGCTATGATGGCTACCAATAGCGGCGCTAAACACATCCTCACAACCAGCTGACCACGCGGTGCTGGGCAGTAATGCAAGCAGCAAAAGGAAAAACAGCTTTTTCATAAAGCGACAGCCTCTATCGTTAATTGCCGTGATGTCGTTAACTCACCCGCGGTACATTGCGCTAAACTGGTGATGGATAATAAATCAGCACCATTGACAACCCCACTTCGAGTGGTGCAACTAATGTTTAACTGGCAATTATTAAAACCATTGGTTGCAGGTAAATTGACGGCACTGGCAGTAACCGTCGCACAATCTGTTGCGGTATTTATGTTGAGCGGATAAAGCCGGCTGAGCGAAATTTCTAAACCACTTTGCGCTGCTGCGAGTGCCCTTAAGCCGATAATTTCATATGCGTTGTTCATACCCGCAATATTTAATGAACGCATTACACCGGCCAATAATACAGATAAAAATACCAGCACAAACAGCGCCATTACCAAGCTACTGCCGGTTTGCTTTTTGAGCCTATATGGGGCGTGGATATCGCTATGGCGCATTGGGTATCTGCACTAAATGGTGAAAGAACATATTTTCATTATCGTCAGTTAATCGCGAAAACTCCAGATACAGCGCAATTTGTGCATGTCGGATCAGGCTGGCATCGGATGTAACATGAAAAGGCGCTTCTGTTGCCACCTGATTGGATACATTTTCTGCCATTAAACTTGAGCTGGTGGTGTTAATCGCTTGCAATTGAGCGCGCGTATTTTGTACTGCGCTGGCGGGATAATTTTGGTAACGAACAATATTTGTGTTTTCTAAACAATAACTGACCGGGTTAGTCCAAGTATAGTATCTTTGCGCAGCAGAAGGCGATGCAAATGAACTGGCTGATGCAAAATGAATAACTTGACTACCATCGCCCGCCACTGCATCAACCGAATCTATGGTAAAGGTTTGATTGTTGCTGGTATCATATATGTCGGCTGAATTGGTTGGGTAAATACTGATATTTTGTCCGGCTAAAATATTACTGTTGGTCGGGCTGATAAGGGTTAACTGCGTCGAGCTAGCAGGTGCAAGCGGAATGTTAATATAGCGCCCGCTTGTCACTATTGGGATAAATTCGATACAGGACTGATTGTTGGCATTGTCATTTAAAACACGCAAACTATAAGGGACAGCGGTTCTCAGTTCTCGTGTTAGCCTTTCAATAATAAAGCGGCTGTCATCCAATACCAGTTGGCGTTCGCTGACATCCACATAGTACATCGCGCCCCAACCCATAAAACGCGACATAAATACACCGACAATGCTCAACACCACTATCACGGTGACCATTTCTATTAAAGTAAAAGCGGCGCACTTGCGCATTAATAGTTACTCCGGTAGGCAGAAAATGCATTTTGATTACCTGCTGGGTCGGTGACGGTAATTTGAATCAGTTTATGGGTACCAATTGCATTATCATTGACTCCATCTAAATTTGCATCGTAAAAAACACTGACCGAAAGCTGATACTGTGCGTAATTATTTGCAAGGTTGTTATTGTTTGGCAGGCTTAGTTCGATGATATCGTTACCTGTGCTATTTAAATTATGGTAATCATCTACATCGTCATAATCATCACGTGAGTCTTCATTGGTATCAGCCCCTAGATTTGCAGGTGTTGTACAGTTAACGGCACCTGTATCAACGCTAGAACAGCGAATCGCGCCCCCTGAGCGATCTGAGTTTTCATCAAACGACTTGCTGATAATTTCATTTAGCAGCGCCGAGCCGAGCTCTGCTGCTCTGATTTGATGCCAAGGGTCTGCGACAAACTTGGTACTGTTATTTAGCATCGTTGTGAAATACACCATAGTGATTGAAATCACCAGTATGCCAATAACCATTTCAATTAGCGTGAAGCCTTTAACTAAACATCTCATCTGTGGATATACCCCTCAGATTCAATGGTAATGGTGAGGTTATAACTGCTTTGAATTTGAATTGTACAGCCCCCTAAGCAGTCTTCAATAGGCTGGCCTAGTGCATTAAATCGAATATCAAATACAGGGTTGATAGCCAAGTTATTGGCAAGAAATGTGATGTCTGGGTTACTTTCGCTGGCAGATAGGCCTAAATAATCGGGTGAATAGGTATTTTCTAAAACGTTTGAAGTGCAGTTATTTTGTTGACCAAAACGATTGCTGTTTATTAAAACGCGGTGGCAATTGTTATTGGTATTTTGCATCGCCTGTAACTGTTGGTGGCGCAGTAAAGATAACAGTCGATCGCGGTATTCATTGATCTGGCTATCGTTTTTAAGCAAACCTAGTTTGGGTAAGGCGGTGACAGACAAAATACCGATTAAAATGATGACAATTATTAGTTCTATAAGTGTAAAACCGGATGTAAGACGAACTGTTCTGGGCATAATTATCAGTTCAGAGCGCAAATACATTTATTTGCGCTCAGCTTGTCAGAAGAAATGAGTGGGCTTAAGGGTTACACTCTGCTGCACCGGTAATGCGACCCACTTCTGTCGGGCCGGTTGGCTGAGTATAAATAACTGAACAGTCTCCTTTGCTAAATGTCGTATCGTTACCAGAATAAGTAATTGACCAGGTTGAAGGTTTATCAATAATCGCGCCAATACCTTGAGCTGTGCTTTCAGGATAACCATAGTCTGTATCAACATGGCCCGCTGCAACAACCGTTGTGTCAACTACGGTGTTGGCGTTGTTGCCTAACGTGTTTTGAACCAAGGCTTTGGCATGTACCATATTGACTGCACTCACAATTGAACCTTCAATCGCGCGGGCTACTGATAATTCTGCTTCATCTTGCACATCGATAAATCGAGGTGCGGCGGTGACTGCTAATATACCTAATATAACAATTACGACAATCAGTTCGATCAACGTAAAACCTTGTGTTTGTTTCATATTCTACCTCACAGACTTTAATTAATTTTAATGTAGTTTATTTTTTAGCGCTTGACCATTCTTTGCAATGTAAAATGCACAGTATTTTGTACATTTTGCCAACAGCGTTCAGTTTTTGCGCATTTTGAGCTATATACGAGACGCTCAAGTTATTGGTTATTGCTAAATACGCTGACTTGACCGGTCAGCGGTAAATATTCAAAACCGTTACCAATACCGGTCCCTGTTGGTGCGCCACCCCTGTTTTTAATGGTTTGTACTAAATAGTACAAACAAGTATTTTGCCCATTACTGGACCCTGTTGTGGCGTAATAGTTGTTTTCAGAAAAACTTTGGTTGTTATTGCCATCAAAGCTGGTCGTTATCTTAGGAGAACTTTGTAAAATTCTGATGAATACCTGACGGCAGTCCTCGGCTGTTAGTGCACTGGAATTTGAATTGTTGTCATTTTCTCCACCAGTGGGGTAGCCTTTGTTTGGGTCTACCGCAACGAGTACGCCATCTAAATTGACAGTGGCTAAATTCGGCCCACCATTATCCATTGGTCGGCCATCGAGCTCCCACTGTGAGCGAACCAGTCCAACGGCTGTGGCAAAACCACCGGCCACCCCCTCAACAGTCGCATCTTCAGCGTCATCTGTTACGCTGAGCAGTCTCGGTAAAGCGGTGGCGGCTAATAAACCTAGAATTATAATAACTATCACCAGCTCTACCAGTGAAAACCCTGTATTGAATCGTTTAGCTGTCATTCTTGCTTATCCTCAAGGCTAATAGTGTCTACTATACCTGTCTGTTGCTGATAAATGATTATCTGGCTTCCAAATTTAAAATGGCATTGCGCACCATCTTTATATTGTATTTTTGCCTGTATTGTTAATAGTTTAGCTGGTTTTGCCAGCAATGCCTGCCAAAGCTGATGGCAAGCTTCCGAACTATTGCCGGGAATTTCTGGCCAACCTGCCTTTGTCATTTTAACCTGTGTTGTTAAACTCGCCTGATGTCCGCTCGATAGCTCGATTGTGTCAGCCCGGGCTTTTCGTAACCATTCAGCATGGCTGAGTTGCACCGCATCGCGCAGTTTATGACTTGTCATTGCAAAAACGAGATGGTTACTCTCATCTTCCGTGTCTGCAAAATAGCTTAACCATAACCCCCACAAGGCTATTAAAATAATAAAAGCCAGTAAGTGTTTTGCGACCTTTAAGCTGGCTGTATTGTTTTGTGTTGGCGGGCGGGCATGCATTTTACTGCCCTTTAATTGCGCCCATCATATCCCACATTGGCATAAATATACCTAGCGCCAGTATCATGACCATACCGGCTACAATTGAGATAAGAATGGGTTCAATTTTGGCGGTTAGACTTTTCAAGTCAAAATCAACTTCTCTTTCGTAAAAATCGGCGACTTCTTCTAACATGGCATCTATTCTTCCGGTTTCTTCACCGACCGCTATCATTTGCATGACCAAAGGCGTAAATAGATTACTGGCATTGGCGGTTCTTAATAAACTGTCGCCACGTTCAATACCGCGGCGGATATCTTGGACTTTTTTGCTCATAAAGTCGTTTTCTAATGCTTCAGAGACTAGGTTTAATGCTTGTGTTAGTGGTACACCGGCTTGCAACATCATCGCAAAAGAGCGTGCAAATCTTGCTAAAGTTGAGCGCTCGATGATTGAACCGACAACAGGAATGTTCAGTTTATAACGCGACCAATTGAGTTTCCCTTTTTCTGTTTTGACATACGCTCGGGCGGCAAAAACCATAACAATAATTGCGGCAATCACCACATACCAATAGTTTACAAAAAAATTAGAACTAGAAACTAATAATACGGTCGTCCAAGGTAAATCAGCATTGAATTTTGCAAACATTTCTGCAAATGTTGGGATAACAAACAAGTTCATTAATAACAAGGCGAGCCCAATTGCGATTAAGACAAATATTGGGTAACGGGTTGCCGATTGAATGCGCTTACGGGTTTCCTGCTCGTCTTCTAAATATTGGGCAAGTTGTAAAAATGCCTCTTCTAGTTTCCCCGTGTTTTCACCGACATTAATCATGCTGACAAATAGTCTGGAGAAAATTTTAGGGTGAGCAGACATCGCATTGGCCAGTGGTTTGCCTTTTTCAAGTTCTATGCTCACTTGTTGCAGTGCTTCTTTGAGGCGAATTGAAGTTGTGGTGTCTGCCAAACCTTGCATCGCACGAATAATAGGGATGCCGGCTTTAACCAATGAATACATTTGACGCGAAAAAATAACGAGATCTTCAAGACTGACATTGGGGATAAAAAGCTGTTTCTGAGCTAGGCTGGTCGGTTTATTTGCTGTATTTTTGGTCGTTTTTTTAACCGCTTTTTGTGCACCCATTGTTTGCGTGAGTGTTTGCGTGCGTGTTTGCATGCGGCTAATTTGCAGCGGTACAACATTTTTACGCTTTAGAGCTGCTGCGGCAGCGGCTTCATTGGCAGCTTCGATTTCACCGTTAACTGTTTTACCGGCTAATTTTCCTTTATAACTATATCGCGCCATCTTCAGCCTCATGTTCTAACGATTGGGCGATCCTGTCTAACTCTGCGACACTTTCAACTAAACGTAAAACTTCTGCAACTGATGTGGTTCCTTGTTTTGCATATTCTAGCGCTGCCTGCGCCAAACTTTGAAAGTATGGACTGGCTTTGGCATGGTGTGCGAAGGCCTCTGTATCATCTCGTTTTAATGCATTGACCATGTCATCATCAATTTCAAGAAATTCGAAGACCCCAATCCGGCCTCGGTAACCCACATAGTTACAAGTTTGGCAGCCCTGACCGACCACAAACTTCATATCATTAAGATATTTTCCGGCTAAACCGGATAACCAGACTTTTTCGCTAGCGGTAGGCTGGTATTCTGCTGTGCAATTGTCACAGACTTTTCTGATTAGACGCTGCGCTATAATGGCTCTCAGTGAGCTGGCAACTAAATAGCCCGGTGCGCCCATATCAATTAAACGGATCGCACTACTGATCGAGTCATTAGTGTGGAGTGTTGACAGCACAAGGTGGCCTGTGAGTGCGCCGCGTAATCCAATTTCGACAGTTTCCTGATCACGCATCTCACCGACCATGATTATATCTGGATCTTGTCGTAATGCGGTTCTTAAAACACTGGCAAAAGATAAATTAATCTTGCTATTGACCTGTACCTGATTAATTCGAGATAAACGGTATTCAACAGGATCTTCAACCGTAATAATTTTAGTTGAAGGCTGGTTTAACTCACTTAGTGCGCCATACAAAGTGGTTGTTTTACCCGAGCCGGTTGGCCCGGTAACTAAAATCATGCCATTTGGCCTTTGCATGACATCTCTAAAGCGCTTGAGAATGTCAGCCGGCATACCTGTTTGATCAAGTGAAAGTATGCCACCACTTTGGTCTAATAAACGCATAACAACCGATTCGCCGTATTGAATCGGCATGGTTGACATCCGAATATCAATGCTTTTACCCCGTACTCGAATGTTAAAACGCCCATCTTGTGGCAGTCGCTTTTCGGAAATGTCTAGCCCAGCCATCAACTTGAGTCGCAAAACCAGTGCTTGGGCGATACGGGCTTCATTTAACGTCGACTCTTGCAAGACACCGTCAACACGTTGCCGGATACGCAATGATCTTTCATCTGGTTCGATATGAATGTCAGAGGCTTTAACCTGCACAGCGTCTTCAAAGATTGTGTTTAGTAGTTTTGCGACCGTTGCTTCTTCTTCGTCACCGTCAGTCGCAAAGGTATTAAGATTAAAGTCTTCCGTTTCGTTATATTCATCTTCTAACTGCGAGGCAAATGATTGAATGTCAGCGGTACGGCGATACAAGCTGTCAAACGCTTCTAATATTTGACTCTCTTTAACGGCGACTATTTTTAATTCTTTTTCGATAAGGCGATCTGCGACCGCATCTACTGCATTGATATCGGCAGGGTCGCTCATACCGATAACATAGTGTTTTTCTTCTTCTTCGATTAATAAAACACGATGTCGGCGGGCAACAACTTCGGGGAGCTTATTAACTAGATTAGCATTTAATCGTTTTTGTGAAATATCCCAGTAGGGAACATTGAGCTGTTGGGCTAAGAAAGTCAGTAACTGGCGCTCTGATATTGCACCAGAATCTATTAATGTCGCGCCTAATTTTCTGCCGGATTCTTTTTGTTGTTGCAAAGCGGCCATTAACTGGCCTTCTGTGATTATCCCTTCTTCAACCAATAGATCGCCAAGGCGTTTTTTTAGTTTAGGTTTAATCATGGCCGAGTCCTTTAAGTCGTTCGCGTATAAAGGTCAAGGAGGCTTCGCTTAGCTGCGCACTGTTTAAAGCTTGTTTATATAATGGTATTGCACTGTCTGTCTTGTCTAACTGATCTGCTGCTATTGCAGCTCCTAATAGCCAAGCGCCTTGTTGTGGGTTTAAGTCTAGAAGTTGTTGCCAAATCTGATATGCAGATGACCAGTCTTCACGTCGCTGTGCCAAACTGGCTTTAAACTGATAAAACTGCGGGTGCATGACTATGCTAGGGGGCTGATTTTGCAATACTTGCCAGGCTAACTCTGCCCGGTTTTGTTCTAATAATATTCTGGCGGCTAATAATGCATACTCAGGATTATCGGGGAAGTTTTGTATACCTTGTTGCAATAACGCCAGCGCGGCTTGTGGATTTTGTTCGCCATAACGCATGCTCACTAAAGTAATGCGCGCTTCGTGTAAATCTGGCTTTAAAGCAATTGCATCGTTAAGCAGGCTTTCTGCTTTTGCAAAGTGACCTTTGTTTAACAGTGCTTTAGCTTGTTTCAGTTTAGCTTGTGCTATTTCTTCGTCACTGGCTTTCGTTGGCGCAATTGATATATGTGAGTTTTTGACTGTTTTAGTGCTTTGCTGTGAAGTTTTAGTTGCCATTTTATTATCAGCAGTTTGCGGCTGGTTAATGTTTGCTGCTGTTGTTTCTTGCGCTGTACGTTTTTGCGCCGCGGTGCTTGCCTTTGTGGTCACGGGCGTTTCTTTTTGTTGTGCTTGCGCGGCCGTTTGCGCTTTTATGATGCTGGGTCTTATAACTGTTTGTTGCTCAGTTGTCGTATCGGTTGGCTGATTATCTGTGGATTGCGAGCTTACCACTGTGGTTGCAGGGCTGGATTTTTGCAAAGCGGCTTGATTAGAAGCCTGAGTGGGCGCTTCAATTGTTGTTGGAATGATTTCCTTCCTTTCTGTAACAGGTTGGGTCGTTAGCCAAAAATAAGCGGATATGGCGACTAAAAGTACAACCACAATAATAAAAGAAACACTGGGTCGGCGTTTTTGTTGTTCGCTATTAGGTGATATTTTAGGGTAGTCAGCTTGCACCTCAGTTTCGTTTGACTGACGTTTATCTAAATCTTTTAGCATTTGGTTGATGACACTCATAACATGCCTCTGCTCAACCCGATGACAAGTCCAATGGTGACAATGGTTAACACCCCCAAAACACTGGGCATTATTTTACGGTTGGTCAATATAGATTTTACCGTTTGCAGGTGACGAATATTGCCACTATGACAACTTTCGGTATCCAAAATAGCTTGCTTTGCATGTGCCAAGTTGATGTTTTGCTTGCCTTCACCGAACGCCAGCATCAAACATTTATGGGCCAAAATATTCAGAAGTCTGGGGGTTCCAGAACTCGCTTGATAAAGTTGATGACAGACATCTAGCGGAAATGCCGGCATCCCTTGATAGCCTGCGATTGTCATTCTGTGATGCAAGTAAGCCTGAACTTGTTGTTGTGACAACTCATTAAGCGTAAAAGAGAAAGTAATACGCTGTTTAATCTGCCTCAGCGCGTGTTGGGATAAACGTACATCTAACTCAGGTTGGGCAAATAAAACCAGTTGAATTAGCTTACGATTTTCAGTTTCTAGATTGGTAAATAGTCTTAAAGTTTCTAAACTTTCATCCGGTAAGACTTGCGCTTCGTCTAAAATTAAAACCAGTTGTTTGCCTTGTGCACATATTTGCATCAGCTTTTGTTGGATTTTTTGTGTTAGGTTAGCGCTTGAAATTTGACTACAGTCTAGCCCCAGCTCTTCTGCAACGGCGGTTTTGAGCTCTTCTGGTTGCAGGTATGGGTTGGGAATATAAGCGGTTTGAAAATTCTCATCTAGCTCGTTCATTAACTTTCTGCACAGCAGTGTTTTACCCGTGCCCACTTCACCTGTAATTTTGACGAATCCTTCACCCATTTTTAATGCGGTAATCAGGGTTTGCAGCGCTTCATGGTGGCTCGGCAGCCCCAGGAAAAACTGCGTATTCGGAGTCAATGCAAAAGGTAATTCTTTTAAGCCAAAATGATACAGGTACACAAATTACTCCGCGTTATACCATTGTTGCAATAGGTCTGAGGAACGCTGTAATTGCTCTTGCCAAGTTCCTTCACCAACGACAGTGGGTTTAATCAAGATAATCAGCTCTTTTTTCTGCGTTTCTGATTTTTTTGATTTAAATAGTTCACCTACCCAAGGGATGTCACCTAAGATGGGGGTTTGTGAATCTAGATCGCGTGTGACTGTTTGCATCAAACCACCAATCACGACTATTTCACCTGACTGTGCTTTTATTATGGTATCGGATTCGCGCACGTTACTTTGCGCCAGTGGTAAGGTAAAGTTTTGCTGATCAAGGGTCACCACTTTAATTTGTTCACTGGTATCTATAACCGAAGGATGAACATGCAAGATCACCCCGCCGTCAGCATCTATCTGAGGCGTCACATCTAACGCTATCCCGCTGAAAAAGGGTTCTAATTCAATATTGGGTGTTGAAGTAGTTGCTGTGCCAGTCACTGTAGTGGTAGAAACATCGGTGACATAATATTCATCGGTACCTACTTTGATGACCGCTTTTTGATTGTTAGAGGCGGTCAATCTAGGGCTGGACAACACTTGTACATTACCTTGCGTTTCTAGCAAGTTAATGAGACCGGAGAAGTCACCATTATCAAAAGTTACACGAGTGACACCGCCTAAAACATTGCTAATGGTATCGCCTAGCGTCGCGCCAGTTCTGACTGAACCGATACTGGTAGAATCTATTGAACCTAATACACTGCGCCATTCAATGCCTTGTTGGTAATTGTCATTTAAGCTTACTTCAATCACTTTAGCTTCTAAGATCACTTGCCGTTGCATCTGTTGCTGTGTGGCGGCTAAAAATTCGCGTACACTTCTGATTTCATCTGGAAACGCTCGTACTGTCACTAAACCCGCTTGTGGATTGACAATTATACTGCGCCCGTCTTGGCTATCGAGCAAACTTTTAAGTGCATCTTTTAGCTCTTGCCAAAAATCGTTTTGACTACTAGATACAATACTAGTGCCATTGCCACCTTGGTTCCCTTGCATACCGGAACCGCTATTGCTTTGCCCATTCTGTGCGCCGGACAACCCTAAATTTGAGTTGTTTGAACCACTGCCATTGTTATTGCTGTTATTTGATGAGTTGCTGACACCGCCTGATGTAATGGATGTGAACGATGCGCCATTACGTTGCATGGCTAAATAATTTACCGCTATGGTTTCTGTGCGCATACCCGCCGGATAAATTTGTAATAATCGCCCTTTCAATTTGATATCGTAACCATATATGTCACTGACAACTTCAATGACCTCGGCTAAAGTAACGCCTTTTAAAGACAAAGTTAAAGTACCACTAACGGAAGGATGAACCACAAGGTTTAAAGGCGTGTCACTGACTAAGTTTCTAAAAAAAGGTTCAACCGCAACATCTTGCGCTTCTATGTCATATCGTTTTTCATTTTGTAGTGGCTGCGGTGCAATTTGTCTCAGTTGAGGGGTTAGATCTGCAAAGACTTGCGCAGGGATTGGCGTTTTACCGTCCGTTTTGCTTGGCTCATTTTTTAACGCTTCTTTAATATCACTATTTAAGCTGGCGTTTTGGCAAGCTTGCAGCAGAAATATTGCTAACAAAAATGTGAGTTGTCTGTTTATCATTATGACTCGCGCTTTTGGCTGTTATTGGGTTCAGTTTTTATTTTCACAGACCGTAATTGTAATTTTTTTGTTTGTCCACTCTGATTGAGTATAACCCCATCTTGGCTTATTTTAACTAATTGTGTGCTCGAATTAAGCCACTGTTTTTCAGTATAGATTTTATTATTGATGATTGCTGTGTATTTATTCCCCATATAGGATATTGCTTGCAGCTTGAATTCAGCGGTTTTTGTAGGTGTTTTATATGTGCTAGCTGAACTGTTAAGGACACTGAAATCCGGCAATGTGGGGTCGTTTATGGCACAGCATTGAAAGCTGAATAAAAACAGAAGCATAGATAATAAAGGATAGTTTTTATTTGCAATCATACGCCCATTATCCCTTCACTTAAACTCAGTGTAATAATTTCGACAGATAGTTGGCCTTTTGGGTATTGTATTACTTTGTATTCAAAGTTGTTCCAATTCACCTGCCAAGGTAACGTTTCAACCTGTTTTAAAAACTGATATAGATCTTGATAACGACCTTCTAGTTTAATTTTTAAAACTTGCTGATATAAGTCTGCTTGTTCATTGTCGTCAGATAACAGGTTTTTAGCGGGCAGTGACTTCAAACTGAGTAATTTTACGCCTTTGGTTTGACTGAGCATATCTTGTAACAAGGCCGCCATTTGCTGCGCATCAACCAATTCTGCAGAAATTGCTTTCAATTCTTTGTCTAGTTCAGTTAAGCGTTTTTTTAATGTATCAACTTGTTGTTTTAACGGTAAGTTTACATCAACTTTTAATGCACCTTGCAAGCTGTCTGAGGTTTCAGTTAACGTCGTAAATTGCTGTTGCAGCTGTGCTAATTGTTTCTGTTGCTCGCTATGGGCCGTCCAGCGTGGTTCAATGATCAGCATGATAAAAACATAACAAATTAATAGGCTGCCGGATGCGAATATAATTATTTTTTCGCGTTTGGCGAGCCCGCTATATTTTTCTTGAATATTTAGCCACTGTTCTTTCATGGTTGTTCACTAACTACTGTATCTTCGGTATTTTGGTTGGCGATTGCAAAGTGGGTATACAAGCCATTTTGTGAAGCGGTCATCGTTAAGTCTTTAAACTCTAAACCTGAAAAATATTTGGAGTGACTTAATTTTTGCAACCAATTCGGAATTTTAGCAACTTGATTCGCAGCGCCAGCTAATTTAATGGTTTGCTCAGTATAAGTGATTTTTTCTAACCATAAGCCGGGTTGATACATGTTGGCTAAATCTGACATTAATAGCGAAAAGCCCGTCTGACTTTGCTGTTGTTGACGACCCTGTATCAATTCTTTTATTTGATTTTTGCCACTGATTTCGCGTATTAAATTTTGTATTGAGTTTTCTAGGTATGGGTCGGGTGCACGCGTGTTCAAGGCGTTTTCAAATTCATTCACTAAACTTTCTTTTTGTTTTATCGATAGATTGAGTTCTTGATATAATTTATCGGTTGTTTTTGCTTTCTCTGTTATCCAATAGCTCATACCGGCCATAATGGTAAACACCACTAACCAGACAGAAAGCGCATTATTGAGTGATAGTGGATCGGGTTTCGGTTTAAATTCTTCAAGGTAAAAATTGATATTACGCTTCATGGAGCTTTTCTCCTTGTCGCGGCGTCAATTCATTTTGTTCGATAGTATGCAGTAATTCCTGCACCGCACCAATTGCCGGAAAATACCCCTGATTATCTGAATCTTCGGGCAATTCGTCCGCCAGTCTGTTTTTTAGCGGCAGTACGGGTAAGCTGAAATTTTCACCTATTTTATCAATTAATAAAGCTTGATGTGGGGATTGCACAGCTACATAAATACGCTTTACTGGCGGTTGATGTAATTGACTTTCAAAATAGTCTAATGAGCGTTGAATTTCTAAGCTTAATCCATCCGCTGCGCCATGAGAAATCTCCAGTTCTGCGAATGTATCTAATTTTAGGTATCCGCGAATACGACGGAAAAAATAGATTTGTCCGTCTTTGACAATTTGCATTAATAACTCTTCTTTTGGCTGATGCACAACCAGCATAGAGGCATCATGGTCTTCTCTAAACAAGTCTAAATAAGCTAATTCATCAACGGTTATACGCTGTAATTCATTGCACTTGGGTAATGTGAGTTTTAATAAGTCTTGGATAAAAGTGCGATTAGCGGCAATTAGGTTTACCTTTTTTTGCCCACTGGGCTGAACTGGAATATCAAAATATTCGACGACTATGTCTTCCAGATTGCCACTGACATACTCAACTGCTGAATAGCGCAGTGCATTTAGCAGCTCTTGCTCTTCAACCTCGGGTCTGTCGACTATTAGCATCTGGTATTCTGAGCCGGGTAAAACAATATTTAATCGTGCACTTGCTAAATACTCATTATCTAAAATGGCTTTAATGCTTTCGTTCCAACTGTGTTCTTCTTGTTTTTCTAGGCTTTTTGCATAAATAGGTTTCTTTTCGCCGTTTTGATAAATGAGCAAATACAAGGCATGGGTTGCCATCATTAAAGAAGCTTGATATTTACTCTCTTTTTTTCTTGTAATTTTACTTAATAATTTTTGTATTGGGTTTAACATAGGCTTATATAACGAGATAATGGTGGCGCTTTTGTTAAACACCGAGCAAAGCTAGCCCTCCGCTGACTTTGAACAACATTTGGTGCAATAAAAACAGTAAGTTGCCGTTAATTATCGACTACTATAGCTATTTTGCCAATAAAAAATCCATATCATGCCATTAGAAAAGCTTGTTTTACCCAGCCCGCTACAAAAGTTAGATGATCAAAGGTTCGTTGAAAAATCTGTTGAGGTTTACCTAAAACGAGATGATTTAATTCATCCTGTGATTTCGGGCAATAAATGGCGCAAACTTAAATATTTTATTGCGCAGCATGACAGCCATCTTGGTGTTTTGAGTTTTGGCGGGGCGTTCAGTAATCATCTGGTTGCATTGGCGTATGCTTGCAACCAGCGAGGTATCCCGAGTGTCGGTATTGTTCGGGGGGAGCGCTCATCTGAGCAAAATAGCACGCTCTCGTATTGTCAAAAATTAGGTATGCAATTACATTTTGCCGATCGGCAAACGTATAAAAAGCGTAATCAAGTAGACTATTGGCGTGAATTACAGGCGGTTTATCCAAATTATGTAATTTTACCTGAAGGTGGTCGAACAAAAGAAGCGCTTTTAGGTGTTGGCGAAATAATAACTGAAGTGCCGCTTGAATTTACGCATATTGTCTGCCCTGTTGGTAGTGGCACGACTTTGGCAGGGTTGGCTGCCAAAGTGCAATATCATCAACAGGTGATCGGCGTTGCAGCATTAGCAAAGGCGGATTACTTACGTGCGGAAGTTGAGCAATTACTGATGTTGCAAGATAAAGATAAAAATAATTGGCAGCTCATGACTGATTTTCATCTAGGTGGTTTTGCTAAATCTTCCCCCGATTTACTAAGCTATATTCAACGGTTTTATCAGCTTCATCAAGTAACGCTTGATCCCATATATACAGGGAAGATGTGTATGGCATTTGAAAAAATGTTGCTTGCGGACAAATTTCCACCGGGTAGCAAAATTATTTTACTACATACCGGTGGCTTGCAAGGTTGGCATGGTTTTAAACAAATGAAACGTGTTAATGATGATTATCTGGCATCAATAAATTGGCTTCCGGCGGATTAAAAAACTCGCCTTGTGCACCGGACACATTAAGTCGCTTTAAGGTTTGCCATTCGGCTTCTGTTTCTAAGCCAAATGCGAAAATTTTAATGGAAGTCGAAGCGCAGGTTCCCTGCAGACTGCGAATAAAGAGTTGGTTTTCACTTTTGCTTTGAATGTTGCGAACGATGCTTGCATGTAATTTTAAATAAGATACTGGGTGCGCTTTTATATAATCGGAGCTAATCACGTATTGACCGACCTGATCAACTAAAATACGCACATTAATTTTGTCCAGTTGTTGTAAAAACAATGAAAGTTCGTCTGAATGGGATACCAGAATATGCTCAGTAATTTCAATTATCAGACGCTTCGCGTGCTCTGGCTGTTCAGCCAACTTCGCTAAAAACCAAGCTTTGAATTCTTTATCTGTAATTGAATCGGCACTTAAATTTACGCTGCAGGCGACCTGACTATTATTATCTTGCTCAAACAAGCGAAATAATTTACTGATAACTTGCTTATCTATTTGCTTAACCAAACCGCATTTATGTGCCATTGGCATAAACAAACCCGCTTTTAATATTTTTCCGTCGTTGTCGCGCATACGTACCAAAACTTCCTGATGGTGTGTTTGCCGGGGTTGAGTTTGCATCACTGATTGAAAGTACAATATTAGACCTTGTTGCATTAAGGTTTTTTCTATCAATGTACGCCACTGCAAAGAACCCATAGTCATAGTTTTTGCCCGATCCGTTTCTTGGTACATAAACCAGTTTGAGCTGCCTTGTAACTGTGCAGAGCGCAGTGCCATATCCGCTTCTAGTAGTACTTGTGTCAGTTGATCACCACTTTTAAAGGTGGCGACACCGATATGATAAAAGCTATCAGGGTCTAACGGCGCGGGTACCCTAATGTGTGAGAGTGAGCGCAATAAGTGTTTACAGAGCTGTTCCAAATCTCGCAGCGGCACATTGGTCAGCAGAACAGCAAAATCATGTCTTGAATAGCGGGCGAAGATTGCATCTGGGAATCGTTTGAGGCTTTGTCCAACGATTTGGCTGAACTGGCCGATCAGTTCTTGTGCTGCAGTGGCGTCTTTTTCTTCTAGTCGTTCGAAATCGTTCAATCTAATGCCAATCACTGAACCTTGCTCAACTTGCTCTTCTATATTGAGCAGCGCTTCCAAACGGTTTTCAAAAAATACTCGATTGCCGATGCCCGTTTGTGGATCTAAAAAGGTTTGGACCCGAATAAATTTGTCTACTTTATTTTGTTCTTGCCTAGCTTGAGTTAGTTCATCAAGCAGGTTTTCAAGTATATCAAAAATGGTTTCATTTTTAGGGTGTGACTCTGGTCTGCGTCCTTGATATAAGCGGCGAGCTTTGCGCTCTAGTGAAAAGACTCTTTGTTCTGTTTTGTGGCCAGCAAACCAAACTGCGAGCATAGCAATTAACCAAAAGGAACATAATGCGCTGGTCAGCAAAATGATGTGTCGGCCACTAAGCACCAAATAACGGATTTGTACTGCTTGACCATTAGACAATTGGTGTTTAGAACTCAGTCGAGTCCAGTTCAGCCAGACATTTGGCCGGATAGGGATATTTATCCCCGTATTGGGATAATAAATATCGATAATGCCATTATGTTTTGCCAGTAAGCTGACGATGCTTTGTTGCTCAGTATTGTCGGCGGTATGGCTTAGGGTAAACAGCACTTGCTCTGCATGCTGCTCACTGATTTTAGCAATCGTATAACCCCAAACAGATACACTAAAAAGCACAAACCCGGTGATTGCGTAAGCGAGACGATGTTGCCAGGCGTGTAAAGTGCGGGCAAATGTTTTAAGAGGTAGTGTGGTCATCTTTTCCCTGATTTTTTGTACAAATGACACTATTAATGTAGAAGAAAACGCCGAATAATCAAAATAGTTTGTGCCAGCAGGGGAGAGGACCAGCTGAATCTCCCCTAGACATATGATGCATAGGGGAGTGATTAGAATATTAGCTTTTCAAGAAAAAACTATAAGCAGGGTTGCTTGTTTCGTCTTTGTATTGATAGCCAATCTGATCTAGATGTTGATAAAAATCATCCAATTCATTTTCGGGTACATCAAACCCGGCCAATACCATACCACTTGCCGCGCTATGGTTTCGGTAGTGAAACAAGGTGATGTTCCATTGCATGCCCAAAGTGTTCAGGAAGCTCATTAACGCACCTGGATACTCAGGAAATACAAAACTGAACAGTCTTTCGTTGGCTAAGTTTTGTACTCTGCCTCCGACCATGTGTCTGACATGAAGTTTAGCGACCTCATTGTCGGTTAAATCAAACCAGTCGATATTATGTTGATTTAACTCCGCTAACACTTCCTGCAATTCTGCTTCACTGCGACGCAGTTTTAAACCGACATAAATATGTGCGCTTTCTGTCGGCGCGTAACGATAGTTAAACTCGGTTATAGTGCGGCCACCTAAAATTTCGCAGAAGTTGCGGAATGCGCCTTTTTCTTCAGGAATCGTCGCGGCAATAATAGCTTCTTTTTTCTCACCCAGTTCTGCTCTTTCTGAAACATATCTGAGTGTATGAAAATTGATGTTTGCGCCACACAATATGCCGGCAATCTGTAGCTTTTTCTCAGGTTTATTAAGGTTAAGCCATTTTTTTATGCCCGCAACTGACAAGGCACCAGCAGGTTCAGCTATCGCTCGCGTATCGTCAAATGTGTCTTTAATGGCAGCACAAATTTCATCACTGGAGACAGTGATTACATCATCTACGTATTGCTGGCATAACCTAAAGGTTTCTTCACCAATAATACGGACGGCGACACCATCGGCAAATATGCCGACTTTATCTAATGGTTCTCGCTGACCGCTGTCCAGTGCTTTTTTAAGACAGGCGGACTCGTCTGACTCAACTGCAATAATTTTAACATTAGGTTTTAACTGTTTTAGATAAACAGCAATGCCTGCAGCCAAACCGCCCCCACCAACAGCAACAAAGACCATGTCTAAATCGCGTTTAGCATCAAACAGCTCTTTGGCAATGGTACCTTGGCCGGCAATAACATCTTGATCATCGAAGGGCGGCACATAGGTATAACCGTTTTCTGCAGCCAGTTTTTGCGCATGTCCACTGGCAACATCAAAGCTGCGACCAATTAATATGATATCAACCCATTCACCACCAAAATTTCGAACCGCATCTACTTTAATATCCGGCGTCGTTTCTGGCATCACGATAGTTGCTTTAACTTGCATTTTATTGGCAGATAAAGCCACGCCTTGCGCATGGTTGCCTGCTGATGCGGTAATTACACCACGCTGTTTCGCATCGGCAGACAAGTTGGCAATTTTGTTGTAAGCACCACGCAGTTTAAATGATTTGACCGGTTGCTGGTCTTCTCGTTTAAGCCAAACGTCGTGTTGCAATCTGTCTGATAGCGACCCCATATAATTGAGGTCGGTATTTTTCGCGACATCATAAACAGGGGCGACCAATATTTTGCGCAGGTATTCCTGCGCACTTGGATGCTGAGCTGTTTTGTCTTCACTCATAATTGATTTAATCTTCTAATTTGCTGCGATCGCGCACCGCACCTTTATCGGCACTGGTTGCAAACATAGCGAAAGTTTTCAACGCAAATGATACTTCACGCTGACGGTCAACTGGTTTCCAGCCTTTTTTATCTTGTTCAACCCGGCGAGTTGCAAGTTCTTCGGCATCTACTTTTAAATCGATTGTACGATTTGGGATGTCGATGGCGATAATATCACCGTCTTTGACTAAACCGATTGTGCCGCCACTGGCTGCTTCAGGCGATACGTGACCGATTGACAAACCCGATGTCCCACCAGAAAAACGACCATCTGTGATGAGTGCACATTGCTTACCTAAACCTTTTGATTTTAAGAAGGTTGTTGGATATAACATTTCTTGCATGCCCGGACCACCTTTTGGTCCTTCGTAACGTATAACAACGACATCACCGGCTTTAACTTTGTCACCTAGAATACCTTCAACAGCATCTTCCTGACTTTCAAAGACTACAGCAGGACCACTGAATTTAAGAATTTCTTCGTCGACACCGGCGGTTTTAACAATACAACCATCGATTGCGATATTCCCTTCTAATACCGCTAAACCACCGTCTTGGCTATAAGCATGTTCTTTGCTACGAATACAACCATTTTGGCGATCGTCATCCAGCGATGGCCAACGGCAATCTTGTGAGAAGGCTTTAGTTGTTCGAATACCGGCAGGTCCGGCAGAAAAGAAGGTTTTAACCGCTTCATCTTCAGTGACCATGATGTCCCATTTCGCCAGTACATCGGGTAGTTTGCCACCTAAAATGTGGTTTACATTACGGTTAATTAAACCGGCGCGGTCTAATTCTCCTAATAAGCCCATAACACCGCCGGCTCTGTGTACATCTTCCATATGATACTTTTGTGTAGCAGGCGCTACTTTACTCAAGTTAGGCACTCGGCGAGACATTTGATCGATGGCGTTCATGTCAAAATCAACTCCACCTTCCTGTGCTGCGGCTAGTAGGTGCAATACAGTGTTGGTTGAACCCCCCATTGCAATATCTAATGCCATTGCATTTTCAAACGCTTCGCGTGTTGCAATATTGCGCGGTAAAATAGAGTCATCATCTTCAAAGTAATACTGTTTACATAACTCAACAATACGGCTACCGGCTTGTTTAAATAAACGTTCGCGATCGGCATGTGTGGCTAATAATGAACCGTTACCCGGTAGTGATAATCCCAATGCTTCAGTTAAACAGTTCATTGAGTTCGCGGTAAACATACCAGAACATGAACCACATGTTGGGCAGGCAGAACGTTCTACTTCATCACTTTGTTCATCTGAAACGGTTGGATCAGCGCCTTGAATCATTGCATCGACTAAATCGAGTTTGATGATTTGATCAGACAGTTTAGTTTTACCCGCTTCCATCGGGCCACCTGAAACAAAAACGACAGGAACATTCAGGCGCATCGCAGCCATTAACATACCTGGGGTGATCTTGTCACAGTTAGAAATACAAACAATTGCATCCGCACAGTGTGCGTTGACCATGTATTCAACTGAATCGGCAATTAAATCGCGTGATGGCAAGCTGTATAACATACCACCGTGACCCATTGCGATACCGTCATCCACGGCAATAGTGTTAAATTCTTTGGCGACACCACCTGCGGCTTCGATACTACGAGCCACTAATTGGCCCATGTCTTTTAAATGTACATGACCCGGTACAAATTGGGTAAAAGAGTTGGCGACTGCAATAATCGGTTTGCTAAAATCTTCATCTTTCATGCCGGTCGCACGCCATAGTGCACGAGCACCCGCCATATTACGGCCTTGGGTTGTTGTTGCTGATCTAAGTTTTGGCATAATCGTCTCCAATTCTATGTCTTTTTTGCATTTCTTTTGAAATGCAAAAGCAGGCGAGTGCCTGCTTTTCTCAAATTTAATAATAATTAACGAGTCGCTAGAATTCTCTAGCTGTATTTTGAGGGACACCTCTCATCTTTGTATAACTTAGACATGTCCTAACCTCGTTTGTTCTTGTACTAGCAATGTATTAGTAATGTATTAGTATTTAAACGCTTGCTATTAATCGTTGATATAACTCAACCAGCCCCACTTATCTTCTGTAGTGCCATTAAATAAACCAAAATAGGCTTTTTGAATCGCTTCAGTGATTGGGCCACGCGTACCATCACCTACTTTTATTTGGTCGACGCTGCGCACAGGTACAACTTCTGCTGCTGTACCACACATAAAGACTTCATCTGCTAAATATAAAGCTTCACGTGGCATTGCTTGTTCATTAACTGTGTAGCCCATTTCTTTTGCAAGCGTCATAATTGTACTGCGTGTAATACCCGGCAATATGCCGCTGGTTAATGGTGGCGTGTTGATAACTCCGTCACGAATAACAAATATGTTCTCACCTGCACCTTCTGAAATGCAACCATTGCTATCTAAGCCTATACCTTCTACATAACCATGACGTTTGGCTTCAGTGGTAATTAAGATAGAAGAAAGATAGTTACCGCCGGCCTTGGCGCCCGTTGGCATAGTATTAGGTGCAAGACGGTTCCAAGAAGTAATTGCCGCATCTACACCTTGCTCTAAACTTTCTTCACCTAAATACGAACCCCAGTTTAATGCAATAATAGAGGTCTCTAATGGTACCTTAGGTGGATTTAAACCTAGGTTATGTGCACCCATAAAGGCAAACGGTCTTAAATAAGCGCTTTTTAAGTTGTTGTCTTTGACAATGTCTTTACAGCCTTGGTTAATCTCTTCCGCTGTAAATGGAATTTCAAAGCGATATATTTTAGCGGAATCAAATAAACGACGCGTGTGTTCCTGCAAACGGAAAATTGCAGGCCCTTTTGGGGTGTCGTAACAACGTACGCCTTCAAACACAGAAGAACCATAATGAATTGCATGGCAAACAATATGCACAGTTGCTTCTTGCCATGGGATGATTTTGCCGTTGTACCAAATTAATTCTGGAAAATTTGTATTGCTCATTATTCGTTATCCTGAGTTATGCGTTCATTGCTACGGCTGATTCGTTCATGCCTTGAGTTTGACAGAGCTCTAGCTGCGAAACATCGTATAATTTTTTAAGTTGATTCTCTAAATTGCTAATCGGGCGTTCACCGCTTACCGTTAACTTGATAGAAAGCGTATTGCTTGTTGTGCAATTATTCATTTCGACGCTGTTTAAAGCAAAACCACGATGGCGGACGACGCGTAACACACGTTCCATAACTTCTGGTCGAGACTGAGCGGTTAAATTGATAGTGTGTGTCATGTGTTGTTACCCTCCAACATATCGTCGTTTGCTTTACCCGGCGGCACTAATGGCCATACATTTTCTTTGTCGTCAATTTGTACATGTAACAGGAAAGGACCGTCACTGTTAATCATGGTTTGCAGTGCGTTATCGACCTGATCTGCTTTATCTATAGACAAAGCTGGAATATCAAATGCTTTGGCTAAGGTTACAAAATCTGGATTATCGCTTAAATTTGTCTCAGAGTAACGCTCTTCAAAAAATAATTCTTGCCATTGTTTAACCATGCCTAATCGCTGGTTGTCTAACAGAACAATTTTAACCGGCAAATTAAAGCGTTTAATGGTACCTAGTTCTTGAACATTCATCATAAAAGAACCGTCACCAGACACCACCACAGATACACTGTCAGGTCGAGCAACCTGAGCACCAATGGCGACTGGCAAACCAAATCCCATGGTACCTGCACCACCGCTGGATAAGTGATTACGTGGTGAGGTAAATAACATATGCTGTGCGACCCACATTTGATGCTGGCCTACATCACAACTGACCACATGATCGTGCGGTAAAGTTTTACTCAGTTGATTTAATAACCGCGGTGCATAAATTTGTTCACCCGGATAATCATAACGCCATGCGTATTCTGCAATTAATCCACTGGCGCGCGCTAACCACTCCGGCGTATGCGGCGCAACTTTTAACTCGGGCAATAATTTTTTAAAGTTCGCTAAAATAGACACATCTGCTTTACGTAATTTGCTAATTTCTGCCGGATCAATGTCTAAATGAATGACTTTAGCATGTGGTGCAAAAGTATCTAGTTTACCTGTTACCCTGTCATCAAAACGTGCACCGGTACAAATTAACAAATCACATTCTTGTACTGCAAGGTTTGCCGCTTGATTACCGTGCATACCAACAAACCCCAAATTGTAAGGGTATTCAGTGGGCACTGTACCTAACGCTTTTAAGGTGGAAATCGCTGGAATTTGTGTATATTCCAGTAAGTCCTGCATTTCGTTGATGGCATCTGCTGCGCCAACGCCGCCACCAACATAAAATAACGGTTTTTGCGCCGCACCAATCATATCGCGGGCTTGCGCAATGTCATCTTGTGAAGGGGTTGGAAATTCCCGCTGCGCAATAGGGTAAGGTTCAAAGTCGACACTGCCAATTTGGATATCTTTAGGAATATCAACCAATACAGGGCCGGGACGACCTGATTGTGCCAATTCAAAAGCTTGGTGTAACACATCGGCTAATTCATCTAAACTTTGTACTAAAAAGCTATGTTTGGTGATAGACAGCGACATACCTAATACGTCCATTTCCTGAAACGCATCAGTGCCGATCAGACTGCTGAAAACCTGACCAGTGATAGCAACAACGGGTACAGAATCCATCATTGCATCGGCTAAGCCTGTGACTAAATTTGTCGCCCCAGGGCCTGATGTTGCCATACAAACACCGACTGTGCCGGTTGAGCGTGCATAGCCAATCGCTGAGAAGGCGGCGCCTTGTTCATGGCGACATAAAAAATGCTGCACGTCTGAATCGTAGAGCGCATCGTAGATTGGCATAATGGCTCCACCCGGATAACCAAAAATATGTTTAATGCCATGCTGTTGTAAAACTTTTAAAACCAGTTCAGCGCCGGTCATAACTTACCCTTTATCTGTCGTTTATGACTTAAAACAAAAAACCCCCGAATCTTGCGACGCGGGGGTTGTGTTTAGCCAGTTTTATTATAATTAAACCGAGCCATCTCCCCGCGATGAAGTGAGTAGCACCACCACGCTGACGACAACTAATTCAATTATAATACGGAAATTCATCTTAAATTCGGACCTGCAAAAAGTTAATTTGCTTCAGAGGGTGTATAAATAGCATACAATCGGCTATGAGACAAGGATTAATCTGGCTTTGCTGGTTTTTTGTACCATCATTTTAAAAATGTTAAACGCCTTATTCTCTTTTTTATTGAAACCCAATTGATCTATAAGAAGCACTCAACAACTATAATAGCAATTTGGCCGAGTTGAAAATTGTTATGATTGTAATTTATCTCACTTCCATCGAACGATCCCGCGATTTTTACCAAATCACCACCATCTTTAAACTTATGATTATTATCAATAGTTTTGCAAAAACAGGCATAAAAAAGTCTCAACTGGCGAGGCTTTATGTTTTAGCTATTCAGCCCTGAAAGAGACCTTAATCGCCACTTGCATTGTTAATTGAACGTTCCACCTTAATAGCCGTCCGAATAAAATAAACAAACAGGATTCCACCAACAAAAGAACTTAAACATAATAGTGCCATATAAAATTGAAGATTATCTATATGTGTTTTGGAGACATCAAGTACATCAATTAAGGACTCAATTCGCATTATCGCTACAGAACCATCATCTTTATATCCCAACATCTTAAATAAAGCTTTGTCTTGCTCTATTTCCTCGGGATTAGATAATTTGTACAAATGTTCTAAAATTTCTTTGCTTTGAATATATACTTTAAATGCTAATAAAGAACAAAACAAAACTGAAGATAAAGCCAAAAAGCATATAACATTCGTATTCTTATCTTTAAACCCAATCTTCATTAGTCCTCCTTATTGCGAATAGTGTTGTGCCCTAATCAGTTCAAACCATTGTTCTCGAGTACGTTGTGGCATATCTAATCTCCAAAATAAATTGAGCGATTAGATTAGTTCGGTTGTAAACTGATTAAAATGTGTGGTTTAGCCGACGGTTACGTTATTTTCGTAAACAACACAAACGAAAAGCCAGCAGCGCTGGCTTTTGGTATCAACATCTTAATAAACTAATTTTAGTGCCACTATAAATTTAAAAGATCAAACTGATCTGATCCGCTAACTCTGGACACTTAACTAAGCATTATTTTTCAATTCAAAATTCTCTGGGCTTAAATAGCCGAGTGAACTATGCCTTCTTGTTTTGTTATAATCAACTTCAATGTACTCAAAAACAGCTTGTTTCATGGTTTCGCGGTCCATGATTGGCTCGTACTGAATAGCTTCAACCTTCAGTGAATGGAAGAAACTCTCTGCACAAGCGTTGTCCCAGCAGCAAGCTTTGCGGCTCATGCTTTGGATAAGCTGATGTTTTTTAATCAGATCTCGATACGCATGAGAACAATACTGGCTGCCCCTATCACTATGAACGATTACTTTTTTTGGAAAACCACGACGATACAGCGCCATAGTCAACGCGTCACAAGCCAACTGAGCCGTCATTCGATTACTCATCGACCAGCCAATGACAGTACGTGAATACAAATCGATAATCACTGCCAGATATAGCCAGCCTTCACTTGTCATCAGATAGGTGATATCACCGACCCATTTTTGGTTAGGGCCTGTGGCATCGAAGTTCTGCTCCAACAGGTTTGGCGCTACAGGAAGCTGGTGATCGCTGTCAGTGGTTGTCTTGAATTTACGTGCTGCTTTTGCCACTAAATTTTGTCTACTCATGCTGTTCATAATCGTTTTTAAATCTGCGTAATTCCCATCTTCCGCGAGGTCGACTTGAATACGTCGAGCGCCCGAGCGTTCTTTGCTCTGGACAAAAAGAGCTTTGATTTGCTCATCACGGCTTTGCTGTTTGAGTAATCGCGCACTCGGCTCTTTGCTTGACTTTCGCCACGCATAATACCCACTTCGCGTCACACCAAGCACAGTCGCCATTGACTTTAGGCGAAACTGGTGCTGATGTTCTAGCATAAATTCGAATCGGCTTATTTTTGATTCTTCGCGAAGTAGGTGGCCGCCTTTTTTAGGATGGCTAAATCCTCGGCTTGATCAGCCAATTGGCGTTTTAACTTAGCAACTTCAGCTGCAAGCTCGGATTCGCGTTGGCTTATTGTGGACTTTTTCACAGTGGCAGTTCGCCAGCTATAGAGTTGCGATTCATAGATTTTAAGTTGCCTAGCCGCTTCAGCAACACCAACTCGTTCGGCTAGTTTCAGGGCTTCTGCTTTAAATTCAGCGGTGTAAGTCTTGCGGATCTTTTTAGTTGTCATATTCACCTCGTTAAGTCATTTTACTCACTTAGCGTGGTGTCCAAAAGTATTGGATCAGATCAAACTGACACTAATCGAAATAGCAGAATTTTCCGTGTTCGATTGCGTAAACCTCAGATGTTTTAATCTGCAATACCTTTTTATTACTATCGTAATTATTATCGTAGCAATTTGGCATATGCTCTTTCATTTTCAAGAAAGCATCATAAGAAGCGTTCAATTTACCAACGGATAGCCCTTGTTCGTAATACGATTTTTTTGTCACAAAATAAGTAATTGATGATGCAGCAAGTAGCAATATCCCAAAAACTAACAATTTAATTAGTTGCATGAACACCTCCTAATAACAGAGTTCTGACCCTGCCTGAATCCCCAATCGTTTTCAACAAGACCAGATGGTGAAGCAGAAATGGTCGTGCTTGAGCTTGTTGCAATTCCGACATGACCACCAAATGCAACGAGGTCTCCCACTTGAGCTGGGCCACTAACCACAGGCCAACCTGAAAGGGCATAGCTCTGATCAGATAGACTTTGTGCTCCTGGAGGGAAACGTCCGAATAAGGCTGACAACCAGCTACCACCAACATTTGGCAACTTATAACCAGATGACTCATATGAAGTATCTGCATACAGGTTACATTTATAAGTTCCTTTCCCAAAAGAACTATTAACATCGCTGCGATCTGCGCTCTTACTCCAGTCTCTGCTATCATTTCGAGCATTGCTTAATAAAGTGCTTGGTAAGCCACATGGGCATAAGCCACTTGGGTCTATGAAACTTATCGGATTCCCCCCAACATAAGCATACGTATTTATCCCACCAGCCAACCCAATTGGGTCACTGGTGATATATCGTCCCGTTTCTGCGTCGTAATATCGATTGATGTTGTACCAAAGGCCACTTTCTTTATCATAATACTGGCCCGGAAAACCAATATTAAACTCACCAATACTACTAAATGCCACGCTGCGGTCAAAAGCATTCAATTTGGCGCGCCACACAATATTTTCCTTGGCAAAAAGCATGACGTTATTTTCGTAAACAACAAAATAATTTGACCATCACATTTTCGTTCCTAAGTTTCTCTTTTTAAACTCTTCAGCAGCGCTTGTAACATAAGACATTACTAAAATCCCCCCTTCTAATAAAGATATAAAGTAGCCTAAAGCTGTATCTAAAAAAGCTGAGGCAGAGTATCCCAATCCGAAAGAACCTACGGTCAAATTACAAATAATAAGTATAACAAATCCAACTCTTGCACTATTAAAAAAGCTATATAACCCAAAACAGCAAA
This sequence comes from Catenovulum sediminis, assembly GCF_007289895.1. GTDB lineage: Bacteria > Pseudomonadota > Gammaproteobacteria > Enterobacterales > Alteromonadaceae > Catenovulum > Catenovulum sediminis. Next base: position 1,815,933 of record NZ_CP041660.1, read on the forward strand.
CAAGATACAAACATGGAATTACATAATTAAAACTTTCAGGGAGGGGGAGTTGCGCCTCAAGTCCAGCCAATCCAAGAAAAGATACTGTTTGTTCACGATATAGGTAAGGCCATGCTAACGGGAGAAATATATAGGTTGTATAAATGATGATTAAGAATAAAACTGCTTTTTTATAAGCTTGAATCATTACTTTTTTCCTTTTTTTGTTTTTTTGTTTTTAACTTTGAAGTGTTTATCAATTAAATAATTGCAAACAATCATCAATATAATACTCATAAAAATGAAACTTCCTAGTAGCGAAAAACTACCAAACATAAACTCATTTTTTGAGTAGGTACTGCTATTGTTTCCCGAAAATACTTCTAAAGCTAAGACAATATATAGTCCAAGGAAGAATATCGTAACAATTGCGAAACCAATTTTTCTAATCATGATAAAGCCATTTAATTAATTTAATTGATTAGCTACTATTGATAGTAGTTTTTGCAAGTACAACCTTTTGCTGCAGTGCCAGTTAAATCATCTGTACCGTTGCCATCTAGATCATAGGTAGTACATTGGTTTGATCCTGTGGGCTTATTCTCAATAGGTCCCAATTTACTAATTGGGACTGAATCACAATAACAAGTTTTAAACTGCTTCAACCCATCAGCTTGATATAGCTCCTGTGCCATTTGTGATTGCTTGAAAGCTCTTGCGAGTGCATCTCGATTAGCATTCCAATGCTCTATCTGATTGTGGTGAGTCCAACCTGTATCTCTCGACGGCCAAGCTGACTCTCGACCCGGCGTAACAAAATTTGGACGAGCAGGTATCCCTCTTAGTCCATCAGTGTCAATCCAAGTAACAGGATTACCACCAACATACGTATATGTATTGATCCCACCAGCCAACCCAATTGGGTCACTGGTGATATATCGTCCCGTTTCTGGGTCGTAATAACGATTAATGTTATACCAAAGGCCACTTTCTTTATCATAATACTGGCCCGGAAAACCAATATTAAACTCACCAATACTACTAAATGCCACGCTGCGGTCAAAAGCATTCAATTTGGCGCGCCACACAATATTTTTTGCACCATTAGTGATAAACTCTGGACGGCCTAAATGGTCATTATGAACATAGTACAACTGTGAGTTTTTAACCAAGCCCACTAGTTGATTGTTAAAGTAAATATAAAATATTGATAACGTATTAGAGTTGGGCGCAGTTTCTGCCACTAATTGACCAGCGGCGTTGTACAGGTAACGTGTTGAGCCAGCATCACTCACTTTTAGCACGCGCTGGTTCTTCGCGTTGTAATAGTAAAGAACGGTATTTCCGCCTTTAGGCGTCAAAGAGGTTAGACGCCCGCGACTATCATAGCTTGCGGTGAAAGCTTTATTACCATTAAGCGTGTTGCCACTTCGACTGAGCATATTACCCAATTGGTCATACTTATATTCGCGTAATACACTGCCATTTAGGTTAGTGGTGCTATAATTTTTACGATTACTGTTTTTATCATAACCAAAATCTTCGGTTGTAGTACCACTACTGTATGTGATCAGTCTATCTGCATCATCATAGTCGAAGTAAGATTTATCATATTGATAGTATTCGATATCACTTATTAAATTGAGCTTATTTTTATAGTAGTAGTCTTTTACATACGTGTTGCCATTTTTGATTTTGGTTGTGCGGCCGTCTAAATCAAAGCTCACTTTACGAAGCTCTCCATTGCCAAAAAGAAAGTGATTTTCCGACACGTTTGGAGTCACAGTTAATAGTGCTTGCCAATTGCTGCCTATTTTTACATCAATACCATTGATTGTATCCACTTGGTTTTGGACATAGTGATAACGCAATTGCACGCCACCACTAGAGTATACGGTGCGCTTAATATTATAGTTTGAGGGAGTGTCAATGCTGTTATAGTCGACATAATTAGTGATTGTATAATTTATGCCTTTTATATTAGTGGTTTGCTCAGTTAATAAGCCCTTTGTGTTGTAGCTATAAGTTGTGTGCCCAGAGGTATCGCTAATACCACACAGCCTCCCGTTACCATTATAGCAAGCCGTTGTACTAGGCTTATCTCCATCATAATAGAATGAATCTACCAAGCTCTCGGTGCCATAAGTAAATGATGTAATGCGACCAAGTCCGTCATACAAGCTGGTTTTTGTGTTTCCACTATCGTCCGTTTGTACCCACGGCAAGCCATATTGGTTATATGTTTGGGTTGTAGTACCTGTGGTGGGGCTGATAAGTGTTGTCACTTCGCCATATCCATTTCTGTGGTATATCGTTGTTTGCCCACGCGCATCGGTTACTTGCTGTATATATCCCAATGAATCATGCAGATAACTAACAGTTTCGTTTTCAGCGTTTGTGACACTCTCAAGTTGCCCAAAATCATTGTATAGATAACTAATTTCGCGCCCTAGTGCGTCAGTTTGTGACATAAGCTGCTTCTTACTGTTGTATAGATAGTTAACTTTTTGCTCATTTACGCCATATTTGCTTTCTAATAATCCAAGTTCGTCATACTGAAGGGCACTGGAATAATATGAGAGTTGAGTAGGGGTACAGATACCCGACGTACACCCTGTTAAGCCATAGCCTACCTGTATTGTTTCTACGTTATTTAGTAAATCATAGCTATAAGAAACTGACTTACCAGCCGAATCTATACTCCCTATTAGGCGCTGGGCTGTATCATAGTAGTTGTTTAATTGGGTTACATTACCATATGTCACGCTCTTGATTTCATTGGCCGCCGTATAGGTATACGAAGTAGTACTCCAATCATTATCATTACGTTTGATACTCTTTAATCTGCCTTTAGCATCAAATGTCATGTCTCTTTTATTACCGTTTGCATCCGTGAATGTGTTGTCATTTGAATAGCCATTCGGATATGTAAAAGTCGAAACATTATCCTCTGCATCAGTCGTTTTTGTGAGTCTACCCTGTGAGTCATATTCTAGTGTCGTTGCAGCGCCTGCACCACTTGATGCATCAATGGTGATTTTACTAGGTAAATTGTTAGGGTGAAAAAGATAAGAGTATGTTGTATATCTTTCTGGCTCATATGTGTTGCTAGCATATTTAAGTGCTTTAGATTTTATTGTTCGAATACGATTCCGATATGCGGTTGAACTATCGTAAACGTAATCGTACACTAAAGCAGGAACTGACCTAGGAATTGGGCAACTAACATCGACACATAGAGCGGACTCTACTGCACCATCCCAAATGTTTACCTTCGTCAACCTATCATATTGATCCCAAATGTATTCATGCGTGACTCCTTTTTCATATTTATATTTCATATTACCATAATCTTCTGAACCAGAGGCGTCATAATATGAGTATACCGTGTATGAACCATCCTCATTCTGCTCTTGCTTAATACGACCGTCTGCACCAGTGGAGTAACTCCTTGCCGCTGCTGGGCACACGGATGTAGATGGGTGTGTAACACCTTCTAATTGCCCTTTTTCATCATAAGTATAGGTCTGCACTGCTCCCCTTGCGTTAGTAACGCTTGTAGAGAAGGAGGTATAAGTAAACGACTTTTGATTAATGCCATTTACTAAGCCACTACTGCTTACTTTACCATCGCTGTAATATTGATAATCACCCCATTGCTCTCCCCCCATTGAGATACTTGTGAGTAAATAACCAACAATACTTGTGTCCTCAGTTAAACCTTTAGCCTTATATGTGTATTCAAGCGTGTCATTTGCCAAGCTAGAGAAATGGACCGTGCTGGTGAATACTTCCGCGGCTAACTCCTGCTCAGTACCTGTATAATAATCGTCCCGCAACACATCCGCATAAATAATATTGTGACGATTAGGAAGCTTGATAGCGAGCCCTGATTCATTGAATGTAAAGGTGAGTTGTTCGCCTGAACTATGTGTCACTGATTTGAGATAATCGGCGCCTGAAACATGCTCATAATCAAACGTCCAACTGATACCATTGATATTCTCAATCTTGGAAACTTGACCGTATTTTGTAAACGTATATATCGTTCCGTTATTTGCATTGTAAGTAAAGCCACCAACAGCCGATACAGAGCCATTACTAATAGTCACTATTCGCTTGATTTGCTCGCCATCGGAACTGACCAAAGTATTTTTCTGTTCAATTGTGCCACCACCAGACGGAATAAGAGGGTAAAAGTTTTTCGCACCGTTTTGTAAATACAAGGTAATTACTTGAGGTGGTATGTCATTGGATAAAGTGCACGAGCTCGGAAAGCCCAATCCATTTTCAGCAATACAAGATGCGGTGTCTGGCAGATACGAGATACGCAACTTAGTATCTAGCATACTGTTCCAATTAGCGCCAAAAATAGAGCCGCCAAAGTAAGAGTTGGAGTTATAGTGACGTGTTATATGTAAGGGAAATTCATTTTGCCCTTTAAAGTCCGTATCCTGAATTACTTTAGTACCTGATCTAATAACTACCGGACAATCCGTCGTTGAATCTTTTTGCTTTGGCTTTGGCTTTGATTCTTCGCTCGCACCTGATTCACTATTACTCTCTTGGCCACTTTGGTCAAAATCGTCTGAATTATGTCCTAAGCTCATACTTAGTCCGTCTAACGTGTGGGAATAATCGTGTACAATTCGTTGCCTTTCGACTGTTATTACTTCAATGGGCTCTTCGGCCAACCCAAAACCAGCCCTAAACATACAGGAATGCAGTTTTTGGTTGCACGTTCTTCCGTCATCCACATAACTATCCAGATTACGACAATCTTCAGATTCCTGACGACATTGCTCTATTTTTTCTTGCGTTTCTGCATCTATCTGAGAGAGTGATTCAAAAGATATTGAGCCTAAAATACAAATAAATAGGCTTCTTGATAAGAATGGCATGCTTAAATGTTTGCCTAAAATTGACAACATAATATATTCCTTTATTAACTTTTCTAATGGAACGGTTACTATTTATATTGTTAACAGAGTATGTGCTGTGCCACTAACCCGTTAAACACTAGCAACTAAGTCTTTACTTTATTTTTATTAAGTGACCAGTAGGCTCGTACTCATAAGTAACGCTTGAAGGCTCCAAACGAATATTATCAATACCAATATCCCCTCTATAGCCGCCAACGGCAACCGCCCTAAATCTCAACTTGGCATTACTACTAGCGTGGGAAATAGGGACACTTACTTCTGACCATGGGGTTGTACTGGAGCTATGTTGCTGACCGTTTTTACTCCAAATAACGATCCATTGACTACCGTTGAAAAGCTCTAGATATAGTGTTCCTGTATTCGCACCAAACATGTGATATTGAAAGGTAATGATATCGTCAGATGAGGAAAGATTCGCACTTTGCAGTATTGCTGTGTTACCCGTGTTAAATGCATAACCGCTAGTTGTTTCAAAATATGCATAAGAATCCCCTTGCGCCGCTGAGGATGGTCCTGTACTACCAGATGGCGTACTTCCTGAATTTATATACCAATTGTAGGAACCGGTATTAGACCAACTTCCCCATCCGCTCTCGAAGTTTTCAGATAAATCGTATGCAGTTGCACCACCGGCTACTACAGATACTGAAAAGGGCAATATACTGGCAGTATCAAAGTGATAATTACCATTGGTAAAAGATTCATAGGCGGTGCTAATTTCAATTTCATATTCACCAACGGGATAATTGGTAACAGAGAAGCTTTTCTGGTTGCAATTAAGGGTTTCGTAATAATCAAATACACTACTAGAGCCAGTTTGTAGAACAGTGATCTCAAAATATACACAACCTTCTTCAGGGTTGTTGCTATGCGCATCCCACGTAATGGTAAATGCACCATTGTTAGAAATCAGGGAAACTTCGATATTGGCCGCTATTATTTGAGCTTGAGATGGGGCACTTAGAAGTGCACACACCCACACAAAACACAGGGCTATACTCGATATAAACCTATTCATTTTCTGAGGCCTCTTCGTTGATTTGGGCGACTTCTTCTACCTCTAGTTGGAAGTTTTCTATGTTTTTGTGTAAATGCTTACTGCGGCAATTTTCTATAAACTTTAAAGCCTTTTCTCTATCCATGTTGTGTTTATTTTTTCCTTCCTGGAAACACTTCTTGGATGCACTCTTGAGCAACAACATATCTTGAACACGCTTTGCTCTTTGAATTTCAGCTCTTTCCAGACCCTGATTAGCAGAAGCCGGATCGTCAGGTTTTTTAGCTAGGGTAGTGAAGGAGAATAAAGCCATTACAATACCTGCAATCATGAGAGGTAGGTATTGTCGATGTAAAGGTAAAAAATTCACGTGCATTTTAACTTTCCTTGTATGGTGGTGTGTTTTGATTTTTAATGATTGTTGTTGAGTGTTTGTTGTCGTATATTAGTCTTAAGAATCAATATCGTCAAATTTTATTTACATATGAGTGTGGAAGACCACGGCTAGTGCATTTTAGTACCAGACTCCAGCAGGGTTGAGCGATAATGAACGTCTAGCCCAGCCATTTTCTTTTTCCTTGCCAATGACTTCGAACGGCATTGAGGGCTTGCTCTGCATCTAATCCTAAAGAGCTTATGTACCAACGCGTTTCACTCGTTTCTTTTCCGGTCGATTTTTCATGTATTGTAGCCGTCACTTGGATGATGCTATTCAGCCCTGACCATTGGTATTCTTTATCTAACCACTTTTTATCAATCAGTAGCTGTTGGCATACTCTGGTTTCAATGCGTCCATGTCCAGTGTCAGCTTCTGTGTATGTACTATGTTTTTCTTCACTCAACCCTTCACGAACGCTTTTATGCCACCAGGCTTCTAGCTCGCGCTGCATACCCGAATGGTTCCCCTTTAAGGCTAAAATATAGTCCGCTTTTTGATGGATAATTTGCTGGGCTATCTCTGCTTGGCATCCCATTGCATCAAGCGTGACAATGCTGTTTTCAATATCTTCCCAACCCTCAGCACCTGAAAGGACTGCGCTGATTGATAGCAATAGAATATCGAGTAGGTTATGTTTTTTACAGCGGTCGATGCGAGGATCTGTGATTGAGTCTTGCTTGATCTTTAAGAAGCGCTCAAAAAAGTCAGCAGGCGTTAGGGCGTGTGAATCTTTGTTTTATTTTTTCTCTCAGCTCAAATTATAAACAAAGATCAACACGCCCTAGATTTGATATGCTTTAGCTAAACAAAATTAAAGGAAAGTTTGATATGTCGCAGACCGCTGCGTTGACACAAGCATTAAAATCCGCGTTAAAAGCACATGGTAAAACCTATGCGGATGTCGCAACGCATTTACAGTTAACCGAAGCGAGTGTGAAACGCTTGTTTGCAGAGCAAAGTTTCAGTCTGTCACGATTTGATAAAGTTTGTCGTATGTTGGGCTTGGAAATTACTGACATAGTGCAAATGATGCAGGCACAACAACCGCAACTCAAACAACTGACAATTGAACAGGAAAAAGAGATTACACAAGACATGAGCTTGTTGTTAATTACGGTTTGTGTACTCAATAAATGGACGATTGAAGACATAATGCAATATAACAATTTTAGCCAATCTCAATGTATTCAGAAGCTTGCCCATTTAGATCGTTTAAAAATCATCGAGTTACTGCCGAGAAACAAAATTAAGTTGTTAGTATCGCCAAACTTTCAATGGATCAAAAATGGTCCGATTCAACAGTTTTTTCAAACTCAATTAGGCAAAGAATACTTTAATGCAGCCTTTAGAGAAGACGAAGAATGTTTAATTGTATTAAACGGTATGTTGTCGGCTAAAAGCAACGCAGAATTTCAGCGTAAACTGCGGCGACTGGCGCGTGAATTTGATGAGTTGAATAATGAAGATGCAGGATTACCGTTAGATGAAAAAAATGGTGTGACAACCGTGTTGGCAGTCAGAAGGTGGAAATACGGATTGTTTAACCCGTTTTCGAAAAAGCAATAGTAGGTATTATATATTGATACTTATTGGGGCGTAATTTTAAACTTCAGCTATTTAGGTTGTTTTGTATCGTGCAATTAGTGATCTTGTCGGCGAAATTTAACCGATAAGGACACAAAATATGAATATAGTTTCGCTGAAAAAACTATTAACGCTGCTGCTCTTGGTTACCGCATTTTTCGCCGTGGGCAAAAGTTACGCTGCCGGTTTGATGCAACCCAGCAATGCAAATTATCAATCACTGGACATTCAAGAGCATCATGTTGATGTCACTATTGCCGATGGTTATGCGGTAACTCAAGTTGAACAGATTTTTTATAACCCGAATGCGCAAGATCTTGAAGCGATTTACTCTTTTCCGGTACCTGCTAAAGCTGCTGTTAGTGAATTTACCTACTGGATCGATGAGGTCCCTATCGTTGGCGAAGTATTGGCGAAACAAAAAGCGCGGGATATCTACCAGAGCGAAAAAGCGGCAGGTCGAGAAGCGGGTTTAACCGAACAAAATAGTTATAAAACCTTTGATATAAAAGTATTTCCGGTTAGAGCCGGGCAGAATGTGAAAATTAGATTATCTTACATTCAGGCTGCTCATGTTGATAGCGGGATTGGTCGTTATGTTTATCCATTAGAGGAAGGTGGCACGGATGAAGAAAGGTTAGCGTTTTGGACACATAATTCAAAATTCACTGAAAAATTTAGTTTTAATTTACGTTTTCGCTCTTCTTATCCGGTGGAACAATTTCGCCTGCCTAAACACCCACAAGCTGTGATATCACAGATTTCAGATAAAGAATGGCAAGTTTCGCTAACGAATGATGCTGCAATTGTAGCAGAGGGGCAATCGCAAACTCAGGTGACCAGCCATACGGTCTTTAATTTAGATCAGGACGTTCTTTTGTACTGGCGACATAGTGTAAACAAACCAGCATCTGTAGATTTGCTCAGTTATAAAAAAGACAGTCAATCTAAAGGGACTTTTATGTTAACCATTACCCCAGGTGATGATTTAGAGCCTGTTTATAACGGGGGTGACTATGTCTTCGTTTTAGATTTTTCTGGCTCAATGCAAGGTAAGTATGCCAGTTTAGTCGAAGGTGTAAAAAAAGGCGTTGAAAAGTTATCACCACGCGATCGTTTTAGAATTATCATTTTTAAAGATGACGCAATTGAACTCACCCGTGGTTATGCGCAAGCAACCGCTGAAAATGTGCAGACTTACTTAAACAAATTAGAGACCCAACAACCGGACGGTAGTACCAATTTGTATGAAGGTTTGTATAAAGCAATGAAAGGCGTTGAAAGTGATAGAAGCAGCTCAATTATTCTGGTGACAGATGGGGTTGCGAATGTCGGTAAAACACATAAAAAAGCCTTTTTAACTTTGCTGGAAAAGCATGATGTACGTTTATTTACCTTTGTGATGGGAAATAATGCCAATAGGCCATTGTTGCAAGGTATGACAAAAGTGTCGAATGGGTTTTCGGCCAATATCTCAAACAGTGATGATATTGCGGGCAAACTATTGGAAGCCACGGCAAAAATGACGCATAAAGCGATGCATGACGTTAAAATTAATATCTCTGGTATTAAAGTGAGAAATTTAACACCTGAGAATATAGGCAGTTTGTACCGCGGTCAGCAATTAATTGTTTTGGGTCATTATTGGGGTCATGGGCAAGCAAAGGTAGAGGTGAGTGGAAAAATTGCTGGTCAGAAAAAAGTTTATACGACAGAAATTGAATTTACTGATGAAGCCACGCCTTACCCTGAAATTGAGCGTTTGTGGGCGTACGCAAAGATTGCTGATTTGCAAGAAAAGATGGATTATTTTGGCCATGATAAAGACACAGAACAAGCCATTACCGATATTGCAATACAAGCTGGATTAGTCACCAATTATACCTCTATGCTGGTTGTTCGAGATGAGGTGTTTGAACAGTACGGTATACAAAAAAATAATGCAGAGCGGGTTAAGCTGGAAAAATTGGCTCAACAGCAAAGGTTAAATGCAGCTGTTCAGTCTCACCGAGCCGACCGAGCCCAGCCTATGTATTCAAGTCCTGCCGCAAACCATAGTGGTGGTGGCAGTATTAACATCTGGGTGCTATTGTTTTTGCCCTTAGTATGCTTGTTTAGGTTGAATAACCGAGCTGGCGAGCTTTATAAATAGAACAAATATAAATAGAACAAATAAAATATCGCTGCAGGTTAAACTGCAGCGAATCAAATTCGCTTTTTAATCTGCAAACTAGCAGATTAATCTAGCCTAATGCAAACAGCACTTTTTGTACTTTTTGCCACTGCCGCATGGGCATGGATCGTTGCGACCGGCTTTGGCAAGTGAACTAACTGGGACGCTGTTATCGATAATGTTCTGTTCGTTGAATACCAATTGAGATAACAAGCCATCTTCAGATACTAACGAGTCAAACTCTGCAAATGCTTGATTAAATTCAGCCTCTGTTTCATTTTCTATTTCTGTTTTCATATGCGAATTTGTCGTTTCAACGAACCAACTGCTTAATGTTTCAATTACTTTAAACTCGGTTTGTACAAAGCCTTCTTCAATTAACTTAAATGAATCGGTATTATTCCAAGCTTTAATGGTTTCGGGCGAAATGCTTTCTTCATCAAAAACGGATTTATCCAATAGCACGGTAAATTCCGCTTTAAACTGGTCGAGACGATAATTGATGCAATTAACAACGACAGCACTGATTAAAAAACGGTTCATTTCACAGGGCGTTATTAAAAATGCGTTGAGCCAGCGTTTGACGTGTTGTACCAAGTCTTCTTGTTCAATAGCGCCGACTTCGTACATTGCAAATACAGCTTCAATCGCAGCAGCTTTGCAGTACATGCCTGCATGATGGGCGACGATAAAATTTGATAAAGGCTGCGTTTCACCAGCTGATAAATTATAAAAAATACTGGGTGTTAATTCGGTTATCGCATCGCCAAAAATGACTTCAAGTTGCGATTGTATATCGTCATTGCGAGAAAATAATTGTAACACTTTCTCTAGAGCGGGGCGGTATTGCAGCTCGGCCGCGATTAAGGTGCCAAAAAACAATGTTGTTTGCTGCTCATAGGTTAACGAACTATCATCTTCGATAAACTGATCGATAAGTTTGTTTACTTCAGGGTAAAACAGAGACCAATGTGCTTTGGCGGCCGTGATCCCTTCAACAGGCAGTTCTCCACCTTCCGTGATGGCAGATCTTATTTGTTCTAGTTTCATGGATACCCTGCTTGACTGTTTTGCGCTGTTATTTTGCGCTTAACGATGCAAATAACGTGAAGTTTGAATGCACTATTCTACTGGGGGAAGGCTGATGTCACAAGCTACCAATATAAAGTAGGTAAACCAGCAAATATAGATATGCAGGTATAGATTAAGATAAAGAGATCTGCTTAGCTAATTAATGTGTCTGCGATGGCTCACTTTTCATCTCCAGTAACCAAAAACTAATGCTATAGGGGGGAAGATCGGCCGTGTTTTCCAGTTTAGGGAAGTCTGTCAAACTTATCTTTCCCTTTTTGAGTTTGGGTTTTATGCCGTTAATCAGTAATTTTTTGGCATCTATTTTTTTCGCCGTTAAGACATAACGTTGTTGAATGTCGTAGTTCTGCGGCAATAACATATTCACCGTATAGTGGCTGATGTTAATTAACATCAGTGTTTTATAATGCTGAGTCGGGTGCTGGTGGCAATATACCCGAACTCTTGGATGGTTACTGAGGGCTGCGTAAACATTTTGTCCCATCAGCTGAACCCACAACCAACTGACCCAAAAATCGGGTCTGGGTTTTAAGGTTAAACGGTTGATTAAACCATAATCCCCGCCAACCAAACTTTGTCGTATCATCACTTTTTGACCCAGCGCGGCACCGCAGCCCAATTGTTCAGCCCACCAAAAACAAGAGGCAAAACGATCCGACAATTGTGGTTGCCCACCACATTGTGCAGAGCCTGTTTCACCCGTCCAAAATTCGGCTTGTGGCTGATATTGATGACGCCAGTGACTGAGTTTTTCTGAGTACTTTTTAAAATCATTATATGAGCGGGGAGACAACAGCGCTCTTAAATTGGCTGTGCGTGTGCGTACCGGCGATCTTGTACTTTGAAACGGATAATAATGCCAACTGACAATATCCAATTTAAAGTTCAGGTTTTGCAAAAATTTTTGCGTTAGATTTGGCAAAGGTGTTAATGACTCACCCAGTTTAGGCCAGTAGGCGCTGCCTGGACCCATTACTTTAATCTCTGGATAATAATCTTTAATGAGTTGCGCAAACGTTGCATAATCTAGAGCCAGATTTTTACCACCCGGCTGCGAGCGAATACCATGAAACGCCCAATAAGCATTTAGCTCGTTGCCTAATTCACAAATATCGACCTGATAGCCTTTTTGCTTTGAGTAATCGAGCAACTTTTGAATCTCAGAGCCTTGCCAGGCGCCATGCTGGCTGCGCTCGAATAAGCCGTATTTAAAGGTAAAAACGAGCTTTAAATTATTGCGCTGGATAAATGCATGTAATTTATCCCACATCGGTGCGGTTAATACTAATGCATCTGGTTCATCTTCAGGGGCGTGTAAATAGTGTATTTTGTCCGCTTCGGATCCGCCAATGCGAATATAGGAGGGGCCAAGTGCCTGCACCAAACGGTCTAATTTTTTATTGTCTAAGTCAATGGGGGGCACGCGCAAGGTGCCTAAACCTTTTTTGACCCCTTGGCTGCCTTCCCACCAGTAACCCCCAACCAATACAGAAATATCGATAGAGAAGGATAAATATTCTGCTGATACTGTATGAATGGGCGTTTGAGTGCTTAAAATGAGGTTAACTTTTTTGGTTTGTGTTGAGCGGGCGTGAAAAGCTCTAAAAATTTTGCCATGAATAACTTTAGTTAAACGCGATAACCACATAAAGCCACTGATGTTTCTCCTGAATAATATTTCGAGTGTAGTGGCGGTTGTTTTCGTAATTATGACAATGGTTTCGTTATGATGACAAAAATAAAAAAAGTGTAAAGTTAAAGGTGTACCAGTAGGCAGAAGTGTATTTGCAGAGTAAAATATTTCAATACGACTTTTGTTAAATTTTTAATGGGCCTTTAGTTTTTTGAATCTGGATAGAAGTGCAAAAATTGCAGTAATTGGTGGCGGTATCGCCGGTACAACGATTATGTTGCGCCTTGCCGAGTTGGGTATCGATGTCACTTTAATTGAACAAAATGAAAGTTTGGTCAGTGGGCCGCCTATTTGTCATTTACATGCTGGTGGCAGTTTTTATCGGGAAATATCAGATCAACAATGTTTAACCTTGCTTAAACAATCGATTGATATGCTGCGCGTATTTCCGCAGTGCGTGAATGTTCGGCCCACGTTAATTGCTGTCCCTAAAGTTGATCCCGGCAGTCCGCAAGCCATTTTACCTAGACTTGAAAAACTAAAAGCGCAATATAGTGAGCTGATTAAAGCGCAGCCGGATAAAAAGCTATTAGGTGAAGCTGAAAATTACTTTCAGCTTTTTAGTCGTGAAGAGGTTGAACGGCTTGCCAAACAACCTTTGCCAAAACAAGCGAAAAGCGCGAAAGACTGGGTGATCCCGGTTGCTAAACAGTTAGATTTAGAAAAGTTACAGTTTCCGCTGATTCTGGTACAGGAATATGGGCTGAGTGGATTTCGTTTTTCTGCTGTTGCTAAACTGGCCAGTGAAGAATTTGACAACTGTCAGGTAAAAACACACAACAAAGTAATCGGTATTACAAATACGGCAGGCGACAACGAAGCGGGTTACTGGCAAGTCGAAGTTGAAAATAGACAGACTCAAAAAAGAGATATTTTGTCATTTGACTACCTAATTAATGCTTGTGGATTTCGCAGTGGTCAGTTAGACGATATGTTGCAAGCGCCACGAGAACGTTTAGTCGAGTTTAAAGCAGCTTATGTCGCACGCTGGTTGGAGTGTAAAGGGCAGTGGCCTGAAGTGGTTTTTCATGGTCAGCGCGGCACGGCTTCGGGTATGGCTCAGTTAACGCCATATCCCGATGGTTATTTCCAGTTGCATGGCATGACACCGGAAATTACATTGTTTGATGATGGTTTGGTCAGCAGTACTGAAAGCAGTGCACAACCTAAATTACCGCCGCTTTATTTGCGAAAAATAGAACAAGGCTGGCCAGATCAATCAGTTTTACAACGTAGTCAAAGTTCAATAGCGCATTTGTCACAATATATTCCGGCTTTCAACCGTGCGTTTGTTGCCGCGCAACCTATGTTTGGCGCGCAACAAATACCGGGAAATAATCCGAATTTACGCACCTCAGATGTTTCTTTTGAAGGGGATTATTACGCCCGTACCGAAATTATTAAAGCTTCATCCGCGTTAACCGCGGCTGATTTAATATTGCAAAAGCTCGAGCAGTTAGGTTTGTGTCATGACCTGAAAAGAGAACATATTAACCAGCATTATTTTCCGGTAACGCGCAATATCAAACTACAAAATGTTGTGAAATTGGCGAAAAAAATAGCACAGGCCAGAGCCTATCCGACCGCTTTAGCGCGTGCTATTTAGCTTTAATCTTTCAATATTTTCAGCAGATCGGTAAAGTTGTCTAACACCCATTCTGGTTGATACTGGGCAATATCTTCACCGTAGTTATAACCGTAAGTTAGACCGACACTTGCTGTACCCGCTGCTTTAGCCGCAAGGATATCATTGCGTGAATCACCTATCATTAAACAGCGTTCAATAGATGCGCCCATTAGCTGACAGGCATGTAATAAAGGTTCTGGGGCGGGTTTTTTCTGCGTCAAAGTGTCACCGCCCACTAGTGTATCAAACACATCCGTTAAGCCTAAACCGTCTAAAATCGGTTGAATAAAACGTTCGGGTTTATTGGTGACAACTGCGAGTTTATATCCCAGCTCTTTTAATGTCTGCAAACTGTTAAGCACCCCATCGTACAATTTTGAATGGACACAGACATTCTGTTGGTAACTGTGCAGGAAAATAGCTAATGCTTTAGCGGATAATTCTGGATCCAAGTCTGGTGAAATTTCTATGTCACCACTTAACGCTCTTTCTATTAGAGTTTTAGCACCGTTACCAACCCAACCGCGAATCACCTCTTGCGAAAACGTGTTGCGGCCAAGTTGTTGCAAAGTATCGTTAACAGCCAATGCAAGATCAGGCGCACTGTCTACTAAAGTACCGTCGAGGTCGAATAATAAAATGTCTGTTTTCTGGCTAGGAGAACTCACAGCTTAGTCCCATATGGTTAGAAAAAGCTTATTTTATCAGCCAAGTTTGAGAACAACAGGTTTTAGTGATAATTAAATTTAATGAGTTAAGAAATTAAAAAAGGGCATTGATGATTCAATGCCCTAGAATTAAACGTTTATTGTTTTAACGCTAAAATATTAGCGTGTGATTAATAACGTGGCCAACCATTTGAATCCCAGTTTAAAGTACTGATCATCAACTTAGGTGTGCCGTTGTCATTGACATCATAGGCATGACGCACAATGACGTCTGTGTTTAAAATATCTTGTCCGCCAGGACCTGCCCAAGCGCTATTACCGGCGTCTAAAATTGAGCCACCGCTGTTCATCATATCGACACCATTTTTATCTAAGTAAGGGCCGCGAATATCTGTCGCTCTGCCATATGCAATTCGGTAGGTGCTATCTGAGCCAGCACAACATTTGCCGAATGAAGTAAATAGATAATAATAGCCCTGACGATAAATAATGGTAGGCGCTTCAATCCCCCAGAGCGGCTAGCTAAAGAATACAAAGAGCCATAAGGTTTCATGGTAATTGGGTTGATGCGTTTTAATTTGATGCCTGAATTCCAAGAACCAAATACTAACCAAGGCGCGCCGTTTTTATCCAATACCAGATCGGGATCAATCGCGTTGTAGTTGTCACTGTTTGTGGTATTAACCACTAAACCTTCGTCTTGCCAGTCGCCCGTTGCAACACTGGTTGCTGAGGCTAAACCAATGGCCGAAACGCGTGAGCCGAAAGTGGAAATTGAATAATACAACCAAGTACGACCATTATATTGTTTGAGCTCAGGTGCCCAAACGTCGATACCATTATGCTCTGGCACGTAATTTTGCCACCAGCTTAAACCATTTGGAAATATGGGGGCAGCGCCTTCCCAGTGGATACCGTCGGTTGACCATTTACCCAAAATACCGTCGCCGGTTTGGAAAATCCACCAAGTTCCATCCTCATATCCTATCGTTGGATCGTGAGTCACCAAATTTCCGGTGAGTGGCCAATGGTTTATAGCACCATTGGTGGTTGACGGATCCCATGGTGAAGCTTCAATATTTGCGATTTTTGACAAAGTCCATTTCTGAGCATCGCCGCCCCAATAACTCCATAGTCCGATATTTGCGCCGTTACTGGTGTCGTACCCCAATAAATCTAACGCTTTGCCACTGTGTTTATTGATTAAATAATATTGATTGTTGCCTAAATCATTAATTTCCCACTTTTGGCTATCGCCACCCCAATATTCCCATTGACTGACATTGGCTCCATCATTGGTATCGTAATTGTATACCTCCATTGATTTACCACTGTTCAGATTCACCAGAGAATAATAGCCGTCATCAGTAGCCGTTACTAACCACTTTTGAGTGTCGTGCCCATTGGCTGGCCACTGGCTGATATTAGCGCCATCAGTGGTAGAAGCGCTGCCTACTTCTACTAATTTTCCGCTGTAATTTGATGTTATTGTGTAAACACCGTTATCAATTGCATAGGTTTGCCAACTGGTTAGGGAAAGTAAACTGCATGTTAGCCCTAGGATTGCATTGCGTGTGATTTTCATTATACGCCTCCTAAAAAACGTTTTTGTGTTGAGTGTCAGTGATACTTAAAATTGCATTATTGTGAATGCTGTTGTTTTTTTGTTAACAACAAAATTACTATACTATAGTAATATGATTCAATGGAAGTTAAATTGTCGTTTTTTTAACTTTAATAAATTGGTCGCTTTTATAAAAAGGTTACCTTCGGCATATTTTCAGGCAAAATATCACTCACAATTTTTAGTTTGGATAAAAGCATGGCTCGTAAAATTATTTACGTTTATAAACAAAAGCGTAAAGAAATAAATTTTTCGTATGACAAACATATAGATGCGTACGAAGCGGCAGCAGCAGCCGAAGGGATTGATTTAACGGATTTTTTGCAAATGGAAGAGCAGGTTCGGATCAGTGCCAAATCGAACGCAGCCGTTAAGAATTTTCGTGAAGAGTCATTTAAAAAAATGGGGTTTGGGGAAATTCGTTGGGAAAAAATTGAAGCTGAAAAGTAATTTTGAGTTTGCATTCGGGCGGAAAATCCGCCCCTGTAGTGTGATAAGTCTATTAATCTACTAAACCGTATTGCGTGCGCAGTATCTCTATTATTTCGGCTTTCGGATTATCTGAAAGATGAACTTTTTCGCCGCTAATCTTTTCCGCGATATCAATATAGGTTTTGGAAACCTGCATGAGCACTTCAACCGGCAATGCATTGTTTTGTGCTAACGCAGTGCGCTCTGTCATTCTGTCTTTGTTGAGCAAAATATCGGGATCAGGAAAATGGTTTAATAATAACTGGCGGAATCCTTCTTTTGAATTCTCAACAATTTTACCATTTCGGTAGGCTGCACCGTCCCAAATTCTTGACGAGTCGGGCGTACCGACTTCATCCATATAAATTAATTTTTCTTGGCCGCTTGCATCTTCGACATAACCAAACTCAAATTTAGTATCCACAAATATTTGATCGAGTTTGGCCAGTGCTTCGCTGATCACGGCAAAACCTTCTTTCAGTAGTTTTTCGTATAAAGCGACGTCATTGGTTGATGAGAAATTAAAAGCGGCAAAATTATCGGTAATATTTTCACGGGTAATATTCACATCATCTTGCTCAGGTACCCCGGGAATGCCGGTTAAAATACCTTTGGTCGACGGGGTCATTAATAACTCGGGTAATTTTTGGTCTTTTTGTAAACCTTCGGGCAACTGAATGCCGCAGAAGTTACGCTCGCCTTTTTGATATGCTCGCCACATCGACCCGGTGATATACTGGCGGCAAATGGCTTCAATTTTTACCGGTTTTGCTTTTTGCACTATCCAGACGAATGGGTGTGGAATATCCAGAATATGGCTGTCGGCCAAACCTTGTTGTTTAAATAATTTAAACCAATGATTAGAGACCGCATTTAATGCTGCGCCTTTTCCGGGCACACCTTTTAGCCCGTCTTCACCTTGCCAGATACAATCAAAGGCAGAGATGCGATCGCTAATCACCATAATTGCTAACGGTGCATCGGCACGGACATCGTATCCTTTTTCAGCAATCAGTCTGCGGCTGTCCTCTTCAGTTAACCAATAAACAGAGCGCACCTTACCACTATGTACAGGTTTGTCGGTACGAATGGGTAGATCATCATTAGTGGCTAATACGGTATCCGCTAGACTCATTGCTTAATTCCTAAGTAAAAGTTGTCAATCGTTAAAACACGCCCGTTTAACAGGCTGGGATAATGCGCGGATAATAGCAAATTGCATTATCCGTTGCATTATCTGTCGCATTATCCGCGCCAAATAAAGTTAGCCGCTTTATAACTGAATATGTTGTTTAAATAATGGCAAGTGTTCGTCGCTTCTGTGGCTGACCAAGACAATGGTACTGTGTTGTTGGTTTTGCAAATGCTGTAAAAAACTTAACACCAGTTGGCGGTTGATTTCATCCAACCCCTGTGTGGGTTCATCTAGCATCAGCAATAAGGGCGCTTTGACCAAAGCTCTGGTAATTAAAAGGAGTCTTTGTTCGCCATAACTCAATTGTTGAAACAGGGTATTGGCATGCATTGCTAAACCCACTTTGTTTAACCATTGTTTGGCGATTTTAAGCTGGGTTTGAGAGGGCTGTTTATATAAACCAATTGAATCATAAAAACCGGATGCGACAACCGTTAACGCGTTGCAGCGCACGCGATAATTACGATGTAACTCTGAGCTGACAATGCCAAGGTTTTTTTTAATGTCCCATATGGTTTCACCGCGCCCACGCCGGTAGCCAAAAACAGTTACCTCATTGCTAAAACACTGTGGGCAATCGCCGGTTATCAGATGCATTAAGGTGGATTTTCCACAGCCGTTTTTGCCGGTGATTAAAGTGTGCTGTAAAGGTTTGATGGTTAAGTCAATATTGTGCAGAATAAGGTTGTCATCATACTTTACCGTGACTTTATTTAATTTGGCTAATTCGGTATGTAAATCATTACTTTCTTTTCTTAGCTTTTCAGGCCAGTCGGTATGGTCTGCTTGTTCAAATGCCATAAATTGTTTTAGCAGATTATGAGCTGTTTGATAGTCTCCTAATGGCAATAAATTTCCACGTTCAAGCAACGCAATTTTGTCACACCATGCGGGGATATCCGTGCGGTTACTTAACAGCAGTAAAACACTAATGCCGTGCTGTTTTATTTGCAATAATGCTTGGTTTAAAGCTTCACAGGATTCAACATCCAAACTGTCAAAAGGGTTGTCACAAACCAGCAGTTCGATGCCCGCAAAGATAGCTTGTAAGATTAATAACTTTCGGCCCTCTCCGGTACTGAGTTGGCGATAGCCCGTGTTTAATTTATCCTGCAAGCCGAGTGTGGTCACCAGAGGGTGGTTTAATTTATCCGCCGGTAAAAAGTTTTTAGCTGGCGTGCCAAAATCCACTTCATTGGTTATATCACTTTCATCAATTTTTAATTCATGCTCGTAGACGGCTTGTTGCTTCTCAAAAGAGATTAAACGCACTTTATCTGGGCTTGGCAGTTTGCGTTGTTGCGCCTGAAAATGTTCTAACCTATTGTCTAATAATTGATCTAGATATTGTTTTCCAGAACCATTTTTACCCAGAATGCACCAGCTTTGATTAGCCTCTATATGCCAGCTTTGGATGTTTAGGTGCTTGTGTTTTAGCTGCTGAATGGAGATGAGTTGGGTCATGGTTTATCTGCGCAATATCTAGGGCGTGTGAATCTTTGTATTATTTTTGAGCAATAGGCTATTTTAATCATTAACAAAGCAGAATGAGTGGGGTTTAGTGATTCTAAATAAACGAATTCTAATGCCGTTAAGGGTTAAAATAGCCATTGCCCTTCGGGCTGAGGCCAAAATGGTCTTATGCAGCGTTAGAAATAACTTATTTAGATGACTAAACTTCATTATTTCTGCCTTGCCTAAGACCATTTTTTCTCTCAGCTCAAATTATAAACAAAGATAAACACGCCCTAAAAATGGATGTTTTATTTTATTGCAGCATGATTATCAAAAGCTGCGTAAAATGCAAATAATGTAAAATGAATACACCGTTGTCTACTGTATATGACCATGTATGACAATAAAATATATGACCGCATAAATATATGGCCATACGAACATCTAAGAAAATCGATGGTGAAATCAAAGTTGACTGATAACGGAAAAAGGAAATGACTGTGTTGGGATTATTGAAAAAAGCTGGATGTTTGGCGCTGGTTTTCATGTTTTCGCTACAAGCCAAAGCTGATATCCAGCATGTGGTATTTTTGTGGTTAAAGGTTGAAACGCCGCAAGCAACCAAATCAAAGATAATTGAAGAATCTATTGCGCTTAAATCTTTATCCATGGTTAAACATGTGAGTGCGGGTTATGCATTAAGCAGTGAGCGTTCGATTGTTGACGATAGTTATGATATCGGCATTATATTTGAGTTTGCTTCGCAGGCTGATTTAGCTGAATTTTTAGTTCATCCGGCACATCAAACCTTGGTTGCACAAACCGTCAAACCAGCATTAGATAAGATTTTGGTGTATGACATAAAGGAATAGGTATTTTCACATAGATTTCACGTTAATTTGTCACAGCCTTGAATGCCAATTGGCGAAAATTGCTCTAGATTTAATAAACATAAGCAAGCAAGGACTGAACAATGAAATTATCCATATTATCTATCGCTGTTTGTTATGCGGCCAGTGGCGCGATGAGTACCATGGCGCAAGGGAGTCAAACTCAGACGGCTGAAATACAGCAACAAAATATTGAAGAAATAGAAGTTGTTGCGACTCGCCCCCAAGGCATTATGCTGACTTCTAAACAAATTGTGACTATGCCGGGTGGGTTGGGCGATCCGTTGAAGGCGATTGATGCGCTGCCAGGTGTTGTGTTGGCTACACCTTCAAGCGGAGGGCCGGTTGCACAGCCAGCTATTCGTGGGAGTTCACCGCTAGATAACCAGTATCTGAGTGACTTTTTACCTGTCGGCTATGTATTTCATCAGGATAGTTTGAGCACTATAAATCCAGAACTCATGTCAGGTTTTGAGTTAAAAACTTCAGGTTGGTCTGGTCGCTACAATGATGCAATAGGCGGAGTGATTGAAACTCAGCTTCGTGATCCGTCGTTTGAAGAACGTCAGTTGGTGTTAGATCTCAGTATGATCCGCTCTGGTGTACTCTTTGAATCACCATTGGCCAATAATGCGGGGTTTTACCTTTCTTATCGAGAGTCGTTAGTGCATAACTTTGTTGATGATATCATCGAAGATGAAGAGTTTACTTTCTCTCAACCCCTAGAAATCACGATTATCAGGCCAAGTTAGTGTGGGACATCAATTATGATAATAGCTTGAAGTTGGTTGCAACCGGCGCAGAAGATAAAGTACGTCAGGCGTTTAAACCCGGCGCGAAAGAAGTCGCGCGCAACCCTGACTTGGCAAGCGGTGAAGGTTATGCCAGTGACTATAATAACTTGGGTTTAATTTGGTTAAATATGTCTGAACTTGGTGAAACGACAGCTGCTGTAAACTACTTGGAAAAAAGTTTGTATATTGGCTCAGGCGTGGTTGAACAAAGCCAGTCGGATGTTGAAGAGTTATTGTTTAAATCAATTACAGTGACGCCGTTTTCAGAGCATCAACTGAGTTGGGGCGGTGAGCTTAAACAACAATCTATCAGGCAACACAATAAAAGCCGTTTACAGGCTTGTAATAGTGAGTTTGAGACCTGTTTACCCAGTTCATTTAGTCCCATTGTAGAAGACTTAACTGAAGTCGATGTTAATTTTGCCTCTGTTTTCACCGATATTAAAGTGCAACATTCAAATAGCTGGCAAACAACTTTGGGCGCGGTGGTCAGTTACAATGACTTTACGTCAGAGTCGTTTATCGAACCAAGGTTATTTGCCCGTTATTCACTTTCCGAAGGTAGCCATATTGGTTTGTCTGCCGGGCAATACCACCAGTGGTTTCGTAATTTAAACTATTTAAGCCCTGTGTTTGGCAACCCTGATCTTGAGTTAAGCACTGCGAATATTTTTGGCGCGAGTTTTGAGCAAAAACTTGCGAATGCGTGGAATTGGAAAATAGATGTGTATTATAAGCAGTTAGACAATTTAATTATGGCTAATCCAGCGGCGCAAAACCAAGAATTTTCAAATGATGCCGATACTCAAACCGCCAAATTTATTAATAATGCAGAAGGAACCGCTTGGGGCGCTGAGTTAATGATTAACAAAGCGCTGCAGGATAATTGGTATGGTTGGTTTACCCTGGCTTATGCCAATACCCAAAGAAAAAACTCGACAACGGGCAGGTCTTTTGAGTATGAATTTGATATACCTTGGATTGCGAATTTAGTGGCCAAATATCAGTTTAATGAGCATTGGCATTTGGGCGTGAAATGGTCTTACCAAAGTGGCCGGCGTTACACGCAAGTGTTGTCTGCAGACCCTGTTTATCCAACTGAAAATGGTCAACCTGATGAGTCTCAAGCGCCGTTATTTTACCAGCCTGTTTATGGTGAATTTAATGGCCAGCGCAGGGACGCAGGGCATCGAATGGATATTCGGCTTGATTATCACACAAAAATTGCCAATCATGAGGTCAATTTTTATCTCGATATTTTAAATCTGTTCGGTCATCAGCGCATACAGGAAGATGAATGGAATGCCGATTACAGCGAAGCTACGCCTGATTATGAATTTCCGGATGAAATGTTTCCCGGTTTAGGTGTTTCAATACGCTTTTAATTAAGCTTCCAATTAAGCTTTATTTCAATCAAGGAGTAACTGGGTGGCAACAGTGTTAGTCGTGGAAGATCAGCGAGATATCGCCGAGAGCATCGGCGATTTTTTGACTTTACACGGATTTGTCGTTGATTTTGCCGGGGATGGTTTAACCGCTTCTCATCTGGCCAGCAAAAATGCGTACGATTTATATATTTTTGATATCGGATTGCCGGGAATGGATGGGTTGAAACTGTGCGAGTTATTGCGTAAAAATCCGCAGGATACGACGCCTATTTTGTTTTTAACGGCAAGAGATAGTTTAGAAGATAAACTCGCTGGCTTTGATGCCGGTGGGGATGATTATTTAGTTAAACCGTTTCAACTGGCCGAGTTGCTGGCGCGGGTTAAGGCGCTGTTAAAGCGTTGCGTTCACAACCGACAAGCCTTGATTAAAATTGCTGATTTACAGATAGATAGCAAACAATGTTTGGTTCAGCGTGGTGGACAAATTATAGAGTTGTCGCCGATCTTATATCAAATTTTATTGTGTTTGGCACAAGCTTCACCAAACCTAGTTAGCCGACAGCAACTTGAAAGCGAAATTTGGCAAGACATGGCGCCAGATTCCGATGCATTACGCAGCCATTTATATAATTTACGGCAAAAAATAGATAAACCTTTTACTAGAGCTTTACTTCAAACGGTCGCGAAACGAGGTTTTCGTTTATGCGAATAAAAGCCTATTTAAAAAGTTTAAGAGTGCGCATTGTTTTGGCATTTGCCACTTTAGCGTTAGTCAGTTCGATAGGTTATTCATTTTTTGCTTGGTTTATTTTTGATGTCACAGATGACAGGTTGTTTAATTGGTACGCACTTGAAATTAGCCGTCATGCACAAACAACTCAGCAGATCCCTCTAGATTCAGTAAACCGACGTAGTTTAGTTGGTAGTGAGTTTCAAATTGTGCAGTTTTTAACCCAAGAATATGGTCAGGCAATTCACCCGTATGCTAAACCGCCTTATCGGTTTGAAGATTTGCTTGGTATTTCTCATAAAACTGCGTATCCCGATAATTATATAGTTTATGATTTTGAGGGGAGCGCTGAGCAAGCGGAATTACAGGTTGTGGTGAGTCCTTGGCAGCAACAGAAACTATATGTGATATACGATATCAGTGGTTTTGACAGCGGTAGCGATCCCAGTACTTTTAATGCAGATAAATTTGTTTTGTTGATATTGGTTCCGCTGGCAATATTGATCACCTTGTTGGCCGTGCTGTTAAGTATGGGATTAACGCGCAGCGTATTAAAACCGCTGACGAATTTGGCTAAACAAGTTGAAAAAGTAGACCCTCAACGTTTGCCTAAACGTATTTACGGGCAATTTTTCCCAGATGAAGTGGGTTCTTTGGCGAATACATTAAGTACGTTAATGAAGCGCATTGGCGAATATGTCGATAACGAAAAACGCTTTTCGCGTGAAGTGAGCCATGAATTACGCACGCCCACGACCAGCCTGACGATGGCGCTGGACTTATTGCAAAATACCCAGTTGGATGAGACCCAAGCAAAACTGGCGGGACGGATGCACAGGGCCACCAGTGAAATGACGCAGCTTATCAACACATTTTTATTGTTGGCTAAAAACAACCCAGATCAACATCAAACTGAAATCATTCCGTTATTTCCTTTGGTCGAGCAAGTGATTGATAAACTGAGTTATTTGTTAGCCAGTAAAGACGTTGCCATTATTAATGAACTAGATAAGCATGCGCAATGTCAGGCAAATCGCACATTGTTGGAAATTGTATTAAGCAATTTATTAAGAAATGCGTTTCAATATACCCATACGGGGCAAGTTAGGGTGCACTTTAAAGACGCTTGTTTGTCAGTGCAAGATACAGGCTTTGGTATTCCGGCAAGCGAAATCAATAATATTAATCAGGCATTTTATAGTTTACAGCCAGATGGTGTTGGACTCGGAATGTCTATCGTGCAGCGCATCGTTTGGCAGTTAGGCTGGAAACTAGAAGTTGTCAGTGAAGCAGGCGAAGGCACTGAAGTAAAATTGTGTATCGACTAATCGATTTTTTGTGTGTTGTGTAAAACGCGTGCTTTGATAATACCTAAATCACACCTATCTGTCGTTTTGTTAGATGGGTGCTTGACTTTTGTATGTATTATGAGCAAAGTTGCGCTGCTGAAATTTATTGTTGTGTTTTATGGTCTACTATTAATCGATAGTTGAAACTGACTTTTATCCAGCTTCCCACAAACACAATAAAATGAAATTAAGGAGCAATCAGTGAGCCAGCCAATTTTTCAAGGATGTGATAGACGCCGTTTTATTCGACATATGTTAACTCTCTCCGGTATTAGCTTAGCAACATCCGCTTCTGTTTTTCCCGCTTTAGTGCAAGCTCTGGGGAAAGTTCCACAAAAACTGCCAGCCGATCAATCTATTTTTAGAATAAAAGGGCGGGTGCGGGTCAATGGTGAACTCGCAACTGAAAACAGCAAAATTACCCAAAATGCATTAATTGAAACCAACGGAGATAGTGAAATTATTTTTGTAGTGGGTAAAGATGCACATATTTTAAGAAAAAACAGTGAGTTAATTTTATCAGCGGACAAGCAAAGCCTTGAAACGGGCGCGCAACTCGTTAAAGGGCAGTTAATGTCGGTATTTGGCGAACGTGCTGCAAATGAAAAGCATACGACTTCTACAACGACTGCGACGATTGGTATTCGTGGCACAGCGGTCTATGCCGAATCAGAATTATCACGAAGTTATGTCTGCACCTGCTACGGTAAAGTAGATTTAATGGCAGTAAATGACCCGAAAAGTGTTGAACGTATCGAAACCGTTCACCATGACTCTCCGCGTTATGTCTATGCAACGGGGAAACTCGGCCAGTTAATAGAACCGGCTCCGATGAAAAATCATGAAGATGAAGAAATTATGTTGATAGAAGCCTTGTTAGGGCGCAAAACACCGTTTTCGTCATTAAATGATTATTCAGTCCCATCAATAGATTATTAAATTGAGTTAGCGATGCGTTATCTTTCCGCGATATTGATGATTCTTATAGTCGCGGGTGGTTGTTTGTTGCATCAGTTGTCTGTGCTAAAAATTCCAATACTGGATGACTTGCAACGTACTTTTTATGATTTTCAAATTCAATTATCGCCTTTTAGTACATCTGCCGAAACGCTGGATGTCGTCATTGTTAATATTGATGAAAAAAGTTTAGCAGCGTACGGTCAGTGGCCATGGCGACGCGATATTCTCGCGCAATTGGTTGAGCACTTATTTAATCATTATCAGATAAAAACCTTGGGTTTTGATATGGTTTTTGCTGAGCCATCCGACACGACAGCTGTTGAAGTGTTAGATCTTCTAGCGGCCACCGAACTACATCAAAATGCGCTTTTTCAGAAAGCTTATCAAAGCCTTAAACCCCAGCTAGATTTTGATGCTTTATTTGCTCAAAGTATTCAGTCTCACTCAGTTGCTTTAGGGATGGTTTTTAACTCAGATGTTGAACCGAATGTTAATCAACTTCCTTTACCACTGCTGACCTTGCCACAAGACAGGCAACAGGCCAGTGATTTAATTCAAGCACAATCTTATATTGCTAACTTAGCTGCGATGCATCAAAACGCGAGTGGCGCCGGCTTTTTTGACAACCCACTGTTGGATGATGATGGGGTTTTTCGCCGTGTTCCTTTAGTGCAATCTTTTCGGGGGCATGTTTACCCCTCATTAGCATTAGAAATGGCGCGTTTGGCAATTGGCGCCCAAAAGGTTGATTTGGTTTTAAAAAACATCGGTGGTGCATTGATTCCTGAGCAAATCTTATTAGCGCAAAAACAGCTGAAGTTGGATTCAGAAGGCGCTGTGTATGTGCCCTACCTCGGCGCTGCTTTTCATTTTAATTATTATTCCGTGTTTGATGTTTTTGAAAATCAAATATTGGTAGAAGCACTGCGGGATAAAGTCGTTTTGTTAGGGACAGATAGCGCGGGTTTATTAGACTTAAGAACCACACCATTCGGCAGTTTGTTTCCTGGTGTAGAGGTGCACGCTAATATTGTTCAGGGGATATTATCGGACAATCTGAAATACCAACCTCAAAATATTATGAGTTATCAGTTGGGGGCTTTGGTTGTTTCAGTTATTGCTGTGATTTTATTAATCTTGGTGAAAGACCCAAGATGGCAATTGACCGTTTGGATTGGGGGCATTATAACCGCATTGGCTCTCACTCAATATGGGTGGGAAATGGGTTGGATATTGCCGAACGCACTAGCCATTGCGCAGTTCGTTTTTACGGGCGCGTTTGTGATTGCCACCACTTTGTTATTTGAATTCCGTAAAAAACATTCGATCGTTCGTCGGTTTGGACAGTATGTGCCGCCAGCTCTGGTCAGTGATATGGCAAAGTCGCCCGATCGCTTTCAACTTGTTGGACAGCAGAAAACCTTAACTGTGATGTTTTCAGATATTCGCGATTTTACCCGCATATCCGAAGGCTTAAATGCAGTTGAATTGTCTGAGTTGATCAATCGCTATCTGACCACCATGACTCAAATTATTCATCAGCATAACGGGACGATTGATAAATACATTGGTGATGCCATCATGGCTTTTTGGGGCGCGCCGGTTGATAACGCTAATCACGCCATTGATGCGTTAAATGCGAGTGTAGAAATGCAACTTGCGCTTGTTAAATTAAATAAAGAATTTGTACAAAAAGGCTGGCCTCAACTTGCCGTGGGTATTGGTATTAATAGTGGTGAAATGCATGTTGGCAATATGGGATCTGAATTTAGAATGGCCTACACAGTGATGGGCGATGAGGTGAACTTAGCTTCACGCTTGGAGGGCTTAACTAAGGTCTATGATTCACCCATTTTGTTAAGTGAAAATACCTACCAACAAGTGCAGTCTAGTGTTTATATGCTGCGGGAAATAGATAGAGTTAGAGTAAAAGGTAAGCAGAAAGCGATTTCTCTTTATCAACTGGCTTTT
Source organism: Catenovulum sediminis (assembly GCF_007289895.1). Classification (GTDB taxonomy): domain Bacteria; phylum Pseudomonadota; class Gammaproteobacteria; order Enterobacterales; family Alteromonadaceae; genus Catenovulum; species Catenovulum sediminis. The sequence goes on from NZ_CP041660.1 coordinate 1,843,955, forward strand.
TATCCTCATGAAGAAGCTGTGCAAGGTGCGCTGACTAAGTTTGCTCGGTTTTTAGACCTGTATCGCACACAACAGTGGTTGGAAGCAAAAAAATTATTGGATGAGATGTATCGGCAAACGATCCTGTCGGATGAATTGTATCAACTCTACCGGCTGCGTATTCAGTTTTATCAGATAACGCCGCCCGCAGAGGATTGGGACGGCGTTTACACATATCAGGTTAAGTAAAAAGATTCTTTATCAGTCTTCTTCTGGTAATTTAACCAATAATACTGAGAACCCGGCAATAAACCAACTGATACCCGCTACGGCAAAACCATATATCGCTTCACCACCCAATAAATTGCTAATGATAAAACCAAGTACTGCCGCTGCCAGTATTTGCGGTAACACGATAAAGAAATTAAAGATCCCCATGTAAATACCGAGCTTATTTGATGGTAAGACATTCGATAACATGCTGTACGGCAGTGAAAGTATAGAGGCCCACGCAAAACCAATGCCGACCGTTGATAATAATAATAATGCCGGATCTTTGATAACTAAAAATGAAAGGAAGCCAAGAGCACCTATCCAAAGGTTGATCATATGCGCCAGCTTTTGTCCCACTTTCGCGACTATTATCGGGATCACAAGCGCTGCGAGTGCGGCAAAACCATTGTAAGCACCAGACAATACACCCCACCAATCAGCCCCTTCTGCAAATGCGAGCGAGGTTGGATCATTGCTACCATAGTGATATTCAGTAACAGCGGCTGTACCATAAATCCACATGGCAAACAGCGCAAACCAAGAGAAAAATTGTACGACAGCGAGTTGGCGCATGGCGTTAGGCATTGCAAACAAGTCTTCGACGACTTCAACAAAGCCGTTATTAATGCGGTTTTTCGATTTTAATAAAGCAACTGTCCATTGGATGCAGGCAAATACAATACAACCACCCGACAAAATATAAAGTTGTTTATCGAGCTGGAAACCGATAAAAAACGCGGTTAATATTGCACCTGCTAAAAACCACAAAATGCCGTGTGCAACAAATTTGTTAACGGGTCTGTCGGCGATAATATGGTCTTCGCCTTTTTTGATGCCTTTTAAATGGCGTTCGTAGGCTTCAAACGCTTCTATTTCTTCTGGGCTATATTCTTTGGTTGATATCACTGTCCAAAGTACGGCTGCAAAGTAAGAAATCCCCCCTACGTAAAACGCGTATTTAACACTGTCTGGGATTTCTCCAGCAGGCGCTACATTACTCACTTCAAACCAATTGGTCATCATCCATGGCAACATAGAAGCAGATACGGCACCAACCCCAATAAAAAAGGTTTGCATACCATAGCCTTTCGGCCGTTGTTTTTGCGGTAACATATCACCGACAAATGCGCGGAAAGGCTCCATTGAAATATTGATTGAAGCGTCCATTATCCACAGCATACTGGCCGCAAACCAAAGGGTCGGTGAATTTGGCATGATTATCAATGCCGCAGAAGCTAACAATGCACCATATAAAAAATATGGGCGTCGTCGGCCTAATTTGCCCCAGGTTTTGTCACTCATGTGACCGATTATAGGCTGTACAATTAAGCCGGTTATCGGGGCTGCCAACCATAAAATGGGTAGGTTGTTATAGTCGGCACCTAAAGTTTGAAATATTCGGCTGGTATTTGCATTTTGTAACGCAAAACCGATTTGAATCCCTAAGAAGCCGAAACACATATTCCATATTTGCCAAAAGTTTAAAAAGGGCTTTTGTTTCATTTGTGTCATTGTTGATTCTCATGCAAATTGCTGAATTTATTCAGTATGGTTCAGTCTAGCTTGTTTAGCTGAAAAATATGTTATGAATTCGAATGCAATGATACAAAAATGTTATCTCGCAATCTTCTAGCGTTTTCTTTTTCGCGTTTTTTTAGCATTTTTTTAGCGTTGTTCAAAAGCGATAATTAAGCTCTGCGGTTAATTGTTGTTGTTGGTAGCTAATGCTGGAATTGACCACTCGGGTCCATTGCTTTTTGTATTGAATGGCAGCGCTTAACGATTCATGTATTTGTAATTCAGTCGCCGCCGTTAGTGCTGTAAAACGTCCGTCAAACTGATAGCTATACCAAGTTTTACAATTATCCTTTTTATCATAATAGTTTAGTTGTGTATCGTACCAATAGGTCGCATTGTTCTGATATAAGCTTTCGTGTGCCGGGTACTGGCAGTAATTCTTATATTTGCTGCTGCCAAGTTTTCCCCATCCGATTTGCAAACCCAGACGATATAATATTTTTGAGTTGGGTACATATTTTAGGTGGCTAAAAAACTGTGAAATGCGGCGTTCAAATACTTTGTTGTGTGCATCAGTGATCTGATGACTTAAGCCAGTCTGTATTTTTAATCTGTCATTAATGCGTTGTTGGTAAAGTGCAGTTAGTTGCAATTGTTGTGAATTTCTGGCTTCGTCTTCTAACTCATTTTTCGCCAATTTCACAGCCACTAGATAAAAGGGTGACAAATAATGAAAGTCGTTTTGCCACGCGTACCAAGCTGCTAGCTGCAATGTTTTTTTGTCTAAAAATGTGAATTCCTGATATTTTTGTAACTGGCCACTTAGTGATATGTGTGTGCGCTGCGCCGGAGAAAGTTGCCAATGCTGCGCAACTTGATATTCTAAATTTATATTTTGCTCACTAATCGCCTGATATTTTTCAGCTGAGTTAAAAAGGTTCTGCTGATGTTCAAAAGTAACAGCAAGCTTTTGCTTAGGTAGCGTTTGCGCATTCACTTGTAGGCTTAAAACTAAGCCGCTCAGGTAGATGATTTTTTTTGCGATCATGGCTATCGGTCCGTGTGTTCCTTTTTAACTTGCGTCAAAGTATAGTCGAATTCTGAAAGCTATTTTATTAAAACAAATTCAGTTGAGGGGAATTTATTTCGTCAAAACTTAAGCCGATAAAAGGCAGGATGCCGTCTGCTATCGGTTTTAATTGTTTGTCGACATAATGTTGGTAGTCGATTTTATGTGATTGATATTCTATTGGTTCCGGCCCGGCTTGCGTCATAACATAATGTATCCACGCGCGGTTTTGGTACTTTAAACTTTTGCCTTGTTGCTGATTTATCGCATCAGCTAGCCTTGCGGCGCGGACTTGAGGTGGGATATTTTTTTGATAATCTTTTAATTTACGACGCAGTCTTTTTTTATAAACCAGTTGATGGTCGCGCTCACCGTTTTGCGTTTGTTTGACAAACTCTATAATGAATGGACGCGGATTTTTTTCATTAAAGACAATTTCGTATAGCTGTGTTTGAAACTCTCTTGCTAATGCAGTCCAGTCACTGCGAACTGTTTCTAATCCTTTAAAGACCAGTTCTTTTTTGCCATTTCTAAGTGCATAGCCAGCATACCTTTTCTTACTACCTGTTTCAGAACCACGAATTCTAGGCATTAAAAATTCGCTGTATAGGGTCTCAAATTCGATTTCGAGATGGTTTTCCAGTTGGTAATGTTCAGTTAAATAGTGTGTCCATTTCAGGTTGATGAGCGTTTGTAAAGTGAAGCCTATGGATTGTGCTTGCTCAGCTGCCATATCGTCACTCAGCCAAACAAATGTTGAATCTGTATCTCCGTATATAACTTGGTAGCCGGCTTGTCTTATCCACTGCGCTGTTTGTTGCATGATTTGATGGCCACGCAAAGTAATTGAGCTCGCCAAGCGAGTGTCATAAAAACGACAGCCGCCTGAGCCTAATACGCCATAAAAAGAGTTCATGATGATTTTGATCGCTTGCGAGCGAGCTTGATCTTTATCTTTTTTGGCTTGATCTCTTTGTTGCCAAAGCTGTTTAATTATCTCAGGTAAAAAGTGTGTGGTACGTGAAAAATACGCGCCTTTAAACCCTTCAATTGCATTTTCTTTAGCATTTTCTTTTGCATTTTCTTTTGCATTTTCTTTCGTTTGTAATCCTTCGATTAGACCTACCGGATCTATCTTAAAAGTTCGGATTATAGAAGGGTAGAGACTTTTAAAATCCAGCACCAAGACATTTTTATATAAACCCGGTTTCGAATCCATCACATATCCGCCAGGGCTGGCGAGCCCGCCATCTTTGGGGAGGTTAGGGGCTATGTATCCAGCCTTGTGTAATTTGGGTAAATACTGATTGCTGAAAGCTGCGACTGAACCGCCGGTTTTATCTAAATCTAGACCGGTAAGTTGGCTACGCAAAATAAGAAAGTCTAATAAGTTGGTATGCGCAAAAATTTCGCTAACCAGAATGCAGTCTTGCAAATTGTAAGTCGCTAATGCCAACTTATTGAAGTGAAAATCTCTTTCTATCTGCTCTGCTCGGTTGTCGACATCCTGTGTTTTCTTCCCCTTGTTTAATAACTGCTGAGCAACATTTTCTAGGCTAAAGCTATCAAAGTGATAAGTCGCTGTTTTCAGTGCATCAATCCCGTCAATGACGACTCGTCCGGCAATACTGATATAACCCTGCTGTTTGTCTGCATCCGGTTCTCGCCAGCGGGCGGTTTTGCCATCTCGTCCTAGCGCAAAATAGATATTGTGCTTTTGGGCTCGCTGCAATAATAAGCGAAAATCAAAATTAACCACGTTCCAGCCAATAATTACGTCTGGGTCGAGTTGTTGTATCGTCGCAGAGAGGGTTAATAATAAAGCCTTTTCATCCGTTACCCAAACGAGTTGATAGTCGAGAGCGATTGTTGGCTGCGGATCGCCAATCATGATGACAATGGCAGTGTGATCATTTTGTAAGGCAACAGAAAATAACTCGCCTTGCATTGAACATTCAATATCTAATGAGATGAAACTGAGCCGCGGGCGGTAAGTGCCGGGTTTTAATTTGGGGTTGTATAGGGTGGATCTTTCTTGCTGTCGCTCTGTTTCTATTTCTGCTTCTGTTTCTGATATCTGCACTGATGCATATAGCTTTCTTTCTAGTAAATACCTGTCGTGCAATCGAATATCTGCCTCAAAACACTCTACTTGTTGATCTGTTAATATCCTACAGGCTCTTTGATGCGCTTTTATAGAGTCGAAATAAAGGACAGCCATGAGCTCTAGTTTAAAGTTTTTATGTGCCAGTAATTTAGGCTTAACCTGAATACCTTTGCGAGCCAATATCTCTTCGGTTGTTGTTAAATTTTGCTGGCTAACAAAAAAGAAAGGTTGTTGTTGGTTAAATATTATTTCAATGGTGCCTGTTTCACTGGTTAACCAATAATGAATAACAGCTCCTTGCTGAGGACTGTCATAACTTTGTTTTGTTAATAAAAATGCATTTAACAAGGTATTGCCCTAACTTAACTTCTGTATGAAAAATAATCACATTGGCCGTTGATTTATATAAGTTTAAATTTAAATCTGCTTTTTTTGTTAATTTGTAATCGTATTGTTGCAAAAATGGATAACTGTATTATGCTCATTTACTGAACGTATTTCCGTCTACGTAAAAATATAATTTTGGCCCGTCCAAGGAATTTAAACATGAATCGTAAAAATATTCGCACAAATGTGCCAGTAGAGCCTCGAAAAACACTCGTAAAATCTTCACTTGCTATAGCTGTTTCTACAGCGTTAATTACTGCTCAGGCTGTTGCCGCACCCACGACAAGTTTATCTGACAGTAGCATTAACAATTCAGGTGGTGCGACGGTTTCTGGTGTGGGCGATTCATCGAAAACAGCCACTATTACAGCAACGACACAGGATACAATTATTGATTGGCAAACACTGGGTTTAGCCAGTGATGAGTCTCTTAACTTCAACGGTACGACAGATTCAGTTTTCCTTAACCGAGTGACCGGTAATGATGCCAGTATTCTAGACGGTTCTGTTAATACTACAAATGTTGAAACACTGATTTTTGTTAACCCTAATGGGGTAACGGTTGGTAGCAACTTTAATAATACAGGCGCTTTAAATAGCAACCTGATGATATCGACAAAAGATATCAGCGATTTATCGGGTTATGACGAAAATGGCGAAGATTTCGGCTTAACTTTAACAAACAGCGGAAATAATGCTGATATTACTATCAGTTCAATACGCGCGACGGTAAATGATGACAAGATGTTGAATATTGCTTCTGAAGGCAATGTGGTTATCAGTAACTCAGGTACGGGGACGGACACCTTAGGCGCAAACTTTTTAACCATTACGGCAGACGGAGATGTAGATGGTTCAGCCGGTGCAATCGCAGCAGATGGTGAGATTTCAATCAGCGCATCGGGTGCGGTAGATATTGAATCAGTAAAATCAGGGGCGGTTTACGTTGATGCAGATGGCGATGTCAATATCGAACAATCCGAAGGTACGTTAGAAATAGGTCAAATTGAAGGTGCTAATGTTAATCTGACCAGTGTTCAGACTATTTCAGGCGGCGCTGTCGTTGTTAATAATCCAATTACTGCAACAACCGAATCTCAACAAGGTCAGAATACAGACTTTAGTGATGATGCAAATATCATTACCGATGGCACTATTACGATCACGGCTTCGGATGCCGCATCTAATAATTTAGAAATCGGTTCTAGTGGTAACGCACTAGAAATCAACTCTAGTGGAGGCTCGTTTACTACATCGGGTAACAAAGTTGGCAATTTATATCTGACATTAGATGGTTCGTTGAATTTGGGCGATGTTACATCGTCTGGTGATATTCAAATTAGTGAAGCTTCTGGTGCAACTTCGAGTCTAACGCAAACCGGCAGCGTTACCTTAAATAAAGCTGCGGGCCAAGAAATCGTGCTCGATTTTGCCGGTGTCGATGTCGATGATTTAGATCCAAATATTACCAACGCAGCCGATTTAACGATTGATTCAAATGATCTGACGATTGGCGATACGATCGATGTTGGTAGCAATACCTTAACGTTAAATGCAACGGGCGTGGTTACAGGTGAAGGTACGGCCGCGAGCGACTTTATTGCGGATACCTTGATTATTAATGGCGCTAATAACTCGGGTACATTCCAAACTGAAGTGAATAACCTAAGCTTAACGCAAGCCGGTAGTTTAGCGCTCAGTAATGATGGCGATCTGGTCGTCGGTGTATCCACCATCAATGGTACAACGAGTATCTCAACTGTTAATGCCGGCGATGATATTACACTCGGCAATGCGGTTGTTGTTGCCAGTGGCGCTTCTCTTGATTTGGAAACCGCTGATACAACAGGTGCGATAACGCTGAACGGTGTTGTTAGTGGTAGTGACGGAACATTAAACATTACCTCTGATAATTTAGATATTAACGCTGCAATTCGCACTGGGACTGTTACTTTAGATACTGTAACCGATAATGCAGACATCGATTTAGGAACTGCGACTGGGACACTTAATTTAGATTCCGTGAGTGTAACTAATTTAACTGCCGGCACTGCTTCACAGACAGTACAAATTGGTAGCGAATCCAATACTGGAGCCGTTTCAGTAAATGCCGCGATTAATAACAGCAATGTCGACTTGGATATTAATGCCGGTAATTTAACCTTATCAACGGCTGTTACTGCAAACAGTATCGATGCTGATGCCAGTGGCACTGCCGATATAAATGCCGCAGTGGTTACAACGGGTGCAACAGATGTTAAAGCGACGGGTAATGTTGCCGTTTCTGCTTTGGGCTCAGTGACTTCATCAGGCGGCGATGTGTTTATCGACTCAGATGGAACTATCACGACAGATGGTGCATTATCTGCCAATAATGATGTGACATTGTTAGCGGATGGTGCGGTTGATATTAATCAGACGATTACAGCTGTTAATGACACGTCTATATCAACTTCTACAGGTGACATCACGGTTGATGCTGCTCTGAATAGTGGTAGTGACGTCGTATTAACAACTGCCGCTGGCGCCATTACCAATACAGGAAAAGTATCTGCAGCAACGCTGAATGCGACTTCCACCACAGGTGCAACACTCACAACTGCAGTCAATGAACTGACAATTAATGCAGGTAGTGGTGATATCTCTGTCACTGAAGATGACGCAGTGACCTTAAATAATATTATTACCAGCAGCAGTGCTAGCACAGCCGTAGACATTGCTAATCTGTCAGGTGATATCACTGCTAACGATGGTACATCAATACAAGCGAGCAGTGGTGAAATTGATTTAGACGCTGCGGGTAACATAGATGTTAACGTTTCTGGTGGCGCCACTTTCAATTCTTTATCTGAAAATGGCAGTATCACTGTTGATGCCAATACGAGCGCAATTACTTTTACCAATGACGTTGGTGGTGACGGCACGTTGAGCGTGACTGGTTTAGATGTGCAAAATGCAACTGACATTAACACAGGTGATGATGCCATTGTTGTTTCTGCAGGTGATTTAACTTTATCCGCTACAGGTACAGTGACCGTTGCAGGTGCGTTATCCGCAACTGGAGATATTACCCTAGCCGGTAATGCGGTCAATGCTGCGGCAATCACTTCTGATAGTGATACAGACAGCGACGGGGATGTATTAATTGAAGCGGGTAGTGGCGGGTTAGCTCTATCGGGTTCAGTTACAACCAACAATAATGATTTGACGATTCGTGGTTTGGGCGATGCAAACACAATAGGTTTAGGCAGTGGTACCGGTGACGTGCAGGTCAGTCAGGCTGAGCTTGATTTGTTAAACGCGGGTAGTGGCGTCATTACCTTTGGTAAAACAACCGGTGGAACCATTACCGCTGATGCTGTTGATTTAGATACAACGACGACTCACCAAGGTATTGATATTGTGACTTCTGGTGATTTCTCTGTTGCCAATGGGTTTAACATTGGTTTTGCAACGGGTGATGATCTGGATATTGAGGCTGCCAATCTTGTCAATGGTGGCTCAGCGGTCGTGACATCCAACAAGCTAGATTTAGACCTCTCCGGTAATGCTGCTTTAACGGGCAATAATGTCATTGTAGGGACTGTAACAGGTGATATTGACGGCGATCTTGATCTAAACAACACTGTGGGCGTCGGTTTAGGCGCATTAACGGCAACAAACCTTGATGTGACAGCCAATGGTAATGTATCTGAAACGGGTGTTTTAACGGTTTCTGGTACCACGGATATCGATACGTCAGCAGCCAACGGTAATGTTGACTTAGATACCAGTACCCATTCTTTAGGCACTTTGGTGGTCAATGCAGGCACAGGTTCGGTCGATGTTGACGAAGCAGATGGCTTAAACTTGGGTAATATTACAGCCGCATCATTGACTGCATCAGTTGCCGGTGACGTAACAGACACAGGCATATTAACCGTGAGCGGCACCACTGATATTGATACCGCAGCGTCGAATGGCAATATCACGTTAAATACCAATGAGCACAGCTTAAATACCTTACAAGTTGATGCAGGTACAGGTACCGTCTTGGTAGATGAAGCAGATGCTTTAACACTACAAGTAGATGGCGCAGGAGATGTCACAGTAGATGCAGGCGGCGCATTAACCTTAAATGCAGGTTCAATGAGCAGCTTAACGGCAGATGCCGCATCAATTACCGATGCGGGCAACCTAACGGTGGTAAACACAGCAGATTTAGATACCTCGGTAGCTAATGGCAATATTGATTTAAGTAATGCTAGTCATGCGATTACAACGTTAACCGCAGATGCAGGAACAGGCACAGTCGATGTAAACGCCAGTTCCGCAATTATGCTCGGTGATATTGATGCTTCAGCCTTTAATGCTACCGTTGCCGGTGACGTAACAGACACAGGCATATTAACCGTGAGCGGCACGACTGATATTGATACCGCAGCGTCGAATGGCAATATCACGTTAAATACCAATGAGCACAGCTTAAATACCTTACAAGTTGATGCAGGTACAGGCACCGTCTTGGTAGATGAAGCAGATGCTTTAACACTGCAAGTCGATGGCGCAGGAGATGTTACGGTAGATGCAGGCGGCGCGTTAACCTTAAATGCAGGTTCAATGAGCAACTTAACGGCAGATGCCGCATCAATTACTGATGCTGGCGCGTTAACCGTCACGGGTGAAATTACGGCAGATACATCAGCAGATAATGGCAATATCGATTTAAGTAATAATGTACATACAGTCGCAACCGTGACAGCCAATGCAGGTACAGGGACAGTTAATATTCAGGAAGCAGACGGCTTAAACTTAGGCGACACTACAGCTTCAAGCTTAACAGTCACCACATCGGGTGCGGTCGCCGATAGCGGAACATTGACCATATCTGGCAATACAACTATTGATACATCGGCTGCTAATGGAAATGTCGATTTAGATACGAACACGCACTCGTTGAATACATTAATCGTCAATGCAGGCACAGGTACGGTCGATGTTGACGAAGCAGATGGCTTAAACTTGGGTAATATTACAGCCGCATCATTGACTGCATCAGTTGCCGGTGACGTAACAGACACAGGCACATTAACCGTGAGCGGCACCACTGATATTGATACCGCAGCGTCGAATGGCAATATCACGTTAAATACCAATGAGCACAGCTTAAATACCTTACAAGTTGATGCAGGTACAGGTACCGTCTTGGTAGATGAAGCAGATGCTTTAACACTACAAGTAGATGGCGCAGGAGATGTCACAGTAGATGCAGGCGGCGCATTAACCTTAAATGCAGGTTCAATGAGCAGCTTAACGGCAGATGCCGCATCAATTACCGATGCGGGCAACCTAACGGTGGTAAACACAGCAGATTTAGATACCTCGGTAGCCAATGGCAATATTGATTTAAGTAATGCCAGCCATGCGATTACAACGTTAACCGCAGATGCAGGAACAGGCACAGTCGATGTAAACGCCAGTTCCGCAATTATGCTCGGTGATATTGATGCTTCAGCCTTTAATGCTACCGTTGCCGGTGACGTAACAGACACAGGCATATTAACCGTGAGCGGCACGACTGATATTGATACCGCAGCGTCGAATGGCAACATCACGTTAAATACCAATGAGCACAGCTTAAATACCTTACAAGTTGATGCGGGTACAGGTACCGTCTTGGTAGATGAAGCAGATGCTTTAACACTGCAAGTCGATGGCGCAGGAGATGTCACGGTAGATGCAGGCGGCGCATTAACCTTAAATGCAGGTTCAATGAGCAGCTTAACGGCAGATGCCGCATCAATTACCGATGCGGGCAACCTAACGGTGGTAAACACAGCAGATTTAGATACCTCGGTGGCCAATGGCAATATTGATTTAAGTAATGCCAGCCATGCGATTACAACGTTAACCGCAGATGCAGGAACAGGCACAGTCGATGTAAACGCCAGTTCCGCAATTATGCTCGGTGATATTGATGCTTCAGCCTTTAATGCTACCGTTGCCGGTGACGTAACAGACACAGGCATATTAACCGTGAGCGGCACGACTGATATTGATACCGCAGCGTCGAATGGCAATATCACGTTAAATACCAATGAGCACAGCTTAAATACCTTACAAGTTGATGCAGGTACAGGTACCGTCTTGGTAGATGAAGCAGATGCTTTAACACTGCAAGTCGATGGCGCAGGAGATGTCACAGTAGATGCAGGCGGCGCATTAACCTTAAATGCAGGTTCAATGAGCAACTTAACGGCAGATGCCGCATCAATTACTGATGCTGGCGCGTTAACCGTCTCAGGTGAAATTACGGCAGATACATCAGCAGATAATGGCAATATCGATTTAAGTAATAATGTACATACAGTCGCAACCGTGACAGCCAATGCAGGTACAGGAACAGTTAATATTCAGGAAGCAGACGGCTTAAACTTAGGCGACACTACAGCTTCAAGCTTAACAGTCACCACATCGGGTGCGGTCGCCGATAGCGGAACATTGACCATATCTGGCAATACAACTATTGATACATCGGCTGCCAATGGGAATGTCGATTTAGATACGAACACGCACTCGTTGAATACATTAATCGTCAATGCAGGCACAGGTTCGGTCGATGTTGACGAAGCAGATGGCTTAAACTTGGGTAATATTACAGCCGCATCATTGACTGCATCAGTTGCCGGTGACGTAACAGACACAGGCACATTAACCGTGAGCGGCACCACTGATATTGATACCGCAGCGTCGAATGGCAATATCACGTTAAATACCAATGAGCACAGCTTAAATACCTTACAAGTTGATGCAGGTACAGGTACCGTCTTGGTAGATGAAGCAGATGCTTTAACACTACAAGTAGATGGCGCAGGAGATGTCACAGTAGATGCAGGCGGCGCATTAACCTTAAATGCAGGTTCAATGATCAGCTTAACGGCAGATGCCGCATCAATTACCGATGCGGGCAACCTAACGGTGGTAAACACAGCAGATTTAGATACCTCGGTAGCCAATGGCAATATTGATTTAAGTAATGCCAGCCATGCGATTACAACGTTAACCGCAGATGCAGGAACAGGCACAGTCGATGTAAACGCCAGTTCCGCAATTATGCTCGGTGATATTGATGCTTCAGCCTTTAATGCTACCGTTGCCGGTGACGTAACAGACACAGGCATATTAACCGTGAGCGGCACCACTGATATTGATACCGCAGCGTCGAATGGCAATATCACGTTAAATACCAATGAGCACAGCTTAAATACCTTACAAGTTGATGCAGGTACAGGTACCGTCTTGGTAGATGAAGCAGATGCTTTAACACTACAAGTAGATGGCGCAGGAGATGTCACAGTAGATGCAGGCGGCGCATTAACCTTAAATGCAGGTTCAATGAGCAGCTTAACGGCAGATGCCGCATCAATTACCGATGCGGGCAACCTAACGGTGGTAAACACAGCAGATTTAGATACCTCGGTAGCTAATGGCAATATTGATTTAAGTAATGCTAGTCATGCGATTACAACGTTAACCGCAGATGCAGGAACAGGCACAGTCGATGTAAACGCCAGTTCCGCAATTATGCTCGGTGATATTGATGCTTCAGCCTTTAATGCTACCGTTGCCGGTGACGTAACAGACACAGGCATATTAACCGTGAGCGGCACGACTGATATTGATACCGCAGCGTCGAATGGCAATATCACGTTAAATACCAATGAGCACAGCTTAAATACCTTACAAGTTGATGCAGGTACAGGCACCGTCTTGGTAGATGAAGCAGATGCTTTAACACTGCAAGTCGATGGCGCAGGAGATGTTACGGTAGATGCAGGCGGCGCGTTAACCTTAAATGCAGGTTCAATGAGCAACTTAACGGCAGATGCCGCATCAATTACTGATGCTGGCGCGTTAACCGTCACGGGTGAAATTACGGCAGATACATCAGCAGATAATGGCAATATCGATTTAAGTAATAATGTACATACAGTCGCAACCGTGACAGCCAATGCAGGTACAGGAACAGTTAATATTCAGGAAGCAGACGGCTTAAACTTAGGCGACACTACAGCTTCAAGCTTAACAGTCACCACATCGGGTGCGGTCGCCGATAGCGGAACATTGACCATATCTGGCAATACAACTATTGATACATCGGCTGCCAATGGAAATGTTACTTTGGACGATGCAGCTAACAGTTTTGCTGGCGCAGTGGCGGTAAATGCCGGCACTGGCACTGTGTTGTTAGTTGACAGTACTGCACTAGAGTTAGGGGCAATTACCGCATCTTCTCTAGATGTAACTAGTGGAGGCGATTTAACGGATTCAGGCTCAGTTGTTGCTGGTACATTCAGCTTTGATGCGACAGGCGCAGTAAACCTAGATGCCGTCGATATTGATACGCTAGATGATTCAAGTGCACAAGGCAATGTGACGATTGCGACCAATGCAAACAGCAATAATACCTTAACAATTAATGACGTTGTCGTGACGGATTCGTCAGCAAGCGGCGATGAATCAGGGTATTCAGTTAGTATAACTGAAACACAAGGCAGTGCAGAATCAGAAGTACTGTTGACCGGCGATATTAAAGCAACAGATGGTACAAATGATCTTTACCTGAAAAAGATAACATTAAGTGCGGGTACCAGTAATGAACGTCAGTTAGACTCAGACGGTAACGCAATGTTAAAGGCTCAATCATTTGCACTCAGTGCACATGGTAATATAGGTCGAGACAATGCAATTGATGTTGACTGGAAAGCATCAACGGCATCATCAGTCAATCGACTGTCAATCGCTTTAGGTGATTTAGACGACGTCGATCTAGACAATGATGGTGATAATTCAAATAACAACAGTGACTTTACTGATGTTTCTTTAGATTTAGCGTTAAGCGGTTTTGATTTAATCGACGAAGATAATTTACAAGGCGGTAGTCGTGAAATCGATATTAGTTTCAGCACCGACAACTCAACAGATACGACGACAACGCCAGATCTTGTCGATGCTGTAAATGATACCTTGTCGGGCAATTTCCTAGAACTTAACTATTTTAATCGCAATACATTTACTTCTGTAAACAATCGAATTGACCAATTGGAAGAATTGTTGGGCGAAGGTTTTGATGCGGATAATGGACAAACTGTGGCTGCTTATATCTCATACCTTGTAAATGGGGATGATGGTATTAACGGGTTTGTTAACATTGATGGGGATTTAGTGACCGCAGGTATCAGTGCTGCAGATTTCTTTGATGGCACAGATGGTTCATTTACCACAATTACTAAATTGGGTAATCAGTTAGCATCGCTTGCTACTTTCTTTGATGATGTGGGTGATGATGCAGATAGCAGTAATGACGTTGCGGCTTCTGCAGCTGATGGATCTGATATTGATTATGCGGTATTGGCATCTAATGTCAGAGCAGGTGATTTAAATGGTGATGCAACATCCGATACGTTAGCGAATGAGATTGATGCCATTCAATCAGATGTTGATCAAAATGAAGCGGATGCAGATACCGCAATTGCGGCGAATGCCACTGCGATTAGCGCAGAAACAACGCGGGCAACTGCAGCTGAAGCGGCTATTCAGGCCGATGTTGATCAAAACGAAGCGGATGCAGATACCGCAATTGCGGCGAATGCCACTGCAATTAGCGCAGAAACAACGCGTGCAACTGCAGCCGAAGCGGCTATTCAGGCAGACGTTGATCTAAACGAAGCGGATGCAGATACCGCAATTGCGGCGAATGCGACAGCGATTAGCGCAGAAACAACGCGTGCAACTGCAGCCGAAGCGGCTATTCAGGCCGATGTTGATCAAAACGAAGCGGATGCAGATACAGCAATTGCGGCCAATGCGACAGCGATTAGCGCAGAAACAACGCGTGCAACTGCAGCTGAAGCGGCTATTCAGGCAGATGTTGATCAAAACGAAGCGGATGCAGATACAGCAATTGCGGCCAATGCGACAGCGATTAGCGCAGAAACGACGCGGGCAACTGCAGCCGAAGCGGCTATTCAGGCAGATGTCGATCATAACGAAGCGGATGCAGATACTGCAATTGCAGCGAATGCCACTGCAATTAGTGCAGAAACAACGCGGGCAACTGCAGCCGAAGCGGCTATTCAGGCAGATGTTGATCAAAACGAAGCGGATGCAGATACTGCAATTGCAGCGAATGCGACCGCGATTAGCGCAGAAACGACGCGGGCAACTGCAGCCGAAGCGGCTATTCAGGCAGATGTTGATCAAAACGAAGCGGATGCAGATACAGCAATTGCGGCGAATGCCACTGCAATAAGCGCAGAAACAACGCGGGCAACTGCAGCCGAAGCGGCTATTCAGGCAGATGTTGATCAAAACGAAGCGGATGCAGATACAGCAATTGCGGCCAATGCGACAGCGATTAGCACAGAAACGACGCGGGCAACTGCAGCCGAAGCGGCTATTCAGGCAGATGTTGATCAAAACGAAGCGGATGCAGATACAGCAATTGCGGCCAATGCGACAGCGATTAGCACAGAAACGACGCGGGCAACTGCAGCCGAAGCGGCTATTCAGGCAGATGTTGATCAAAACGAAGCGGATGCAGATACAGCAATTGCGGCCAATGCGACAGCGATTAGCACAGAAACGACGCGGGCAACTGCAGCCGAAGCGGCTATTCAGGCAGATGTTGATCAAAACGAAGCGGATGCAGATACAGCAATTGCGGCCAATGCGACCGCGATTAGCGCAGAAACAACGCGGGCAACCGCAGCTGAAGCGGCTATTCAGGCTGATGTTGATGAGAATGAAGAAGATGCTAATGCCGAGATTGCTGCTAATGCCAGTGCGATAAGCGCAGAAACTGCACGAGCAACAGCAGCTGAAGCTGAGATTCAGGCAGACGTTGATCAAAACGAAGCCGATGCAGATACAGCAATTGCGGAGAATGCGACAGCGATTAGCGAAGAAACTGCACGTGCTACAGCGGCAGAAACAGACAACCGTATGAAACTGGCTGCACTTGCTAGCTTCACGACGGATGAGCAAGGAAACATTACAGAAACACGTATCAATAATACAGTAATGGTTGCTGCAGAGGGCGGAAGCGGTAGCTTGTCTGGATCGATAGCTGATATCAGTACTAATGCGACTGCGATTGCAAATAATGCAAATGCAGCAGCCGCCGCGCAAAGTACAGCTGATGTTGCTAACGCTAAAGCGAACGCAATTGCAGAATTCCGAGTGGGTCAAGGCGATACAACAACAGATGCAACAACCGTCACAGAAGTAGAATCGAGTGCAGTGGTACTTAAGGCTGTAGATGCGGGTAGTGCAACTGTTGGAGATGAAACACTGAATGAACTAGGACAAGATGTTAAAGAAATAAAAGAGGATAGCTCGACTGGCAACGGCTTCTTAGATTTCTTCCGCAAATTGTTCGGTAATTCAGAATCAGACCAGTAAGATAAATGGGTCGGCCTATTGGTCGACCTGTTAATTTACGCTCAAGCAACCCATAAGATGAAAATAAACAAGCCATATCAGAGGAAGGCATAATGGAATTAGGTATCTACCAAAAAATTGAAATTCTTAGTAAAGATCAACATTTTAATACCAAAATAAGCCCACTTGAAGGATACCAGTTTAGCCAGCAACTTAGAGAGTGCGTAGTGACGGGCGATGAGTTTTTTGAGTGTGCTAAGTCATTGCCTATCTTATTTACCAAAAATCCACAAGGTCGACTTGTTTCCTTCGCTTTATTAGGCATTCAACCAGAGCAAAACGTTATGTTAGACGAAAACGGACAATGGCGCGCGGGAGAGTATATTCCAGCTTTTTTACGGCGTTATCCTTTTGTTTTTGTTCAAGAAAAACAGCAGCTTATGTTAGCTTTGGATGCGCAGTCAAAAAGTGTGAATGGTGAAAAGGGCGAAGCGCTTTTTGAAAAAAATGGTGATGCATCCGAATTTACACTCAATGTAATGAATTTTATGAAGCAATATGAAAATGCTTGCCGAAAAACCGAAAGCATAATTGCAAAATTGGATAGTTTAGGGCTGTTGGAGCAAGCAAAAGCAGAAATGACCAGCGGTGGTAAAACCTATGCAATTAAAGGATTTATGCGCGTGAATGAGAATAAACTCGCAGAGCTGTCAGATGAGGTTAAAATTGAGTTGATTAATACGGGTATCTATAAGCTGATTGTGGCGCATTTAATAAGCCTTTCTAATTTCAAAAAATTATCTGTATTGGCGAATTAAGCCAACTAGGAGAGTAAACATGCAACTGCTTAAATCAGCAAAAACTTGCTTGGTAGTGCTCGCGATCTCAGGCTTAGCTGCTTGTTCAAGTTCAGAGTCGGCAAAAGAGCAGGTCAAAACGCAATACACTTATGTTGCTGAAGATGCTTTGATAATAGGCATGAAAGTGGAAGATGCAGTCGGCAATCAAGCCACCGAAATTTCACCGGGAGAGTATCAATTTGCTTTGGGCGTTGTACCAACACCGCCAGTTGAGTTTCGTAGTCAGAACACCGATGAAAATCCGTTTGCGACATATCAGGATATAGATGAAAGCGGTGATTTGTCAGAAGCTGATTTGGCATATAGTGTCGGTTTTGACATGCAGTTTGTGCCACCTGCTAATGAAACTACCGGACAAGCTGCTGTATTTGCAAATCCTATTGCGGCGCTTATTCCAGCCACGGGCGTTCCGGCTAACGGTATCGGCGGAATTCCAGCCAATGTGATTAATGAAGCGATTAATAAAGGGGTGAAAGGCGCAGCGACAACCCAAATTCAAATTAATGGTGAAGAGACAACAATCAAAGAAGTTATTGCGAAAACTTCGGCAAAAATTACAGCAATACAGGAAGCTCTGGTTGCTAAAAGTGGGCAAAAAGTATCAGGTGGAAATACCGCCTCTATTAAATTATTACAAGATGCTAGTCTGAGCTCTGTTGGGAGTTTGACAGATGACACTAAATTTGCTGAGTTTTTTGATGCCGCTATCAACAATAGTGCAACAGATAACGATACTAAAGATTTATTGAAACAAGCGGCGATACAGGTCGGTGCTAACATTGCTGCTGTGAAAGCTGCAACTACAGGGACTCAGAAAGTGGTCTTTGAGTCTATTATTAAAGTCGTGCAGCAACAAGTTAAAACAACAACAACTTCTTCTCAAGTAGCCAATTTAATCAAATCCAGTACAGTGACCAATTCTGTCAAAGGGATCAATACTTCTATCAAATTAGCAGAGGAAGTTAAAAACTCAGGTGGTAAAGCGGCTTTTATTAATTCTTTATTATTAATACCTGTACCGGGTACTGAAGCGCCTTTGATTGAAGATAATGTCAGTGGATTTGAACTCACTTTTAACGCGACTAATAATCAAATTGCGATGGCAGCGACAGGGGCGTTTTTCGACGGTTTAAACTTAACTTATGATGCAGCAAGCGCAACTTACTTCGCAGTAACGGGGAGCCAGGCTGTGTTTGTTAGTTTAAGCGCTAATTCGCAGTTTTTACCTGGAGCAGACATTGGCAATGTGCGTTTAATGGCAACTTGTTCTTTCGATTTCACGACACAAACATGTGGTGCAAATAATCAAGCACTTGGAATTTACACGTTAGCGACTAAAGCTGAACTTTGTAGTCAATTTGATAATGCACCAGCGAATGAATCTTTTTTACAAAATCTTAATGCCAATTATGGAGATGCATGTAACACAGGAAATTAAATCTTCAGTTAAATACACATCTTTTTACGAAAAAAGCGATTCAGGGCATTGAGCCCTGAGCGCTAATCTGCTTTACTCATTTCAGCGCATTACCTACTCATAATAATAAACTGGAAGTTATATGAATCAGAGATTTACTTTAGCAACGCTTGCTTTAACAAGCTTGTTATTAGCTGTTTCTTCACAGGCAAATACATTACAAAAATTAGAAAAAAACCAAATTGAAGATGAAGGAAATACAAAAGGGGTTTTAGATCAGCCAACCAATATAGAAGACATTCAGGTTGATAAAAATATTCAACGTCAGGCGGATTCTCAAATTCAGCAAAACATCCGGTTTAAGTTAAATAGTATCAATGTTCAGGGCAATCAAACTTTATCAAATGAAGAAATCATTAAAGTGGCGAAACCATATGCAGGGAAAATGGTGACGTCAAACGAGTTAAAATTATTAGCACAGCAGATCACTCAGCTTTTTCATGCAAAAGGATATACAACATCTCGTTGTGTGATACCGGCACAGCAGATTAAAAATGGTGTTGTGATGTTGCAAGTAGAAGAAAACAAATTAAATCAGATTCATATCCGCGGTGAAAACAGCTTTGAATATGATAAGAAATTATTTCTCCGCCATTTAAATGATTTAACCGGTAAAATTATTCATGCGCCTACATTAAAGCAAAGATTAGCCCGATTAACCTTTTTGCCTTCTGCACGCATCACACCAAAATTACAAAGTGCAGGTTTTGGCAAAACTGATTTGATATTGCATATTGAAGACGTTAAAGCGACCAAGTTACTTTCGTTATACAACAATGCATCACGTTTAACAGGCGATCTGCGATTAAATTTAAGTGGATTATTTGTTAATCCTACGGGCAGTGGTGATTATTTGCAGTTAGGGGCAAGTATCGACCCAGCTGAAAGCAAAAACTTTTCTTCAATTACCGCCAAATATGCAACACCTTTCGGCAATGAAGGGGGGCGAATCAATGTGCAATATGCCGATATTCGCTATCGAGTTTCAGATGATATTATTGACTCATCTACCTTTGAAATAGGCGGTTCTAGTCAGTTGCTTAAACTCACATTTAATAAACCGCTGGAATATGGCAATGCCGCCCGTTGGGAGGTTGGTGTCGAGCATAAAGTAACGGCTAACGAACAAATTCAGCATGTTAATTTTAACGAATTGGTACCCGTTGTTAATTTAGACGAGTGCCCAACGGGTGAGATTGTAGAACAGCAAGGTGTGAATTATTGTGTTTTTGATGACGCAAATTTGTTGGCGGGTTTTAAATGGTTAGATACCGAAGAAACCATTGTGATGCTTTCAGTTGCCGTCAGTGATGAATATAAATATAACTTGTTTGACCGAGCTGCATACACTCAACTTTCAGCTAAGTTCAGTAAAGCTTTAGAAGGCGCATTTGGTGGGCTCACTCAAGCACAAATTAATGATAAATTTAAGAATAAAAATGCCCAGACTTCAAACAATGAGATCGTGACTTTAACTGGTCCAGTGGGGAATGATGCTCTGATGCAAGCGGATTTCTGGAAGTTATACCTTGATTTAACGCATTACAGCCGCTTATCTGAGAATTCAAACTTAATTGTCAGCAGTCATTTTGAATATAGCCCAGAAAAAGCGATACCTGGCTCTTACAAATATGGCGCTGCAGATTCTGGTATCTGGGGGGGAGATATTGATATTTCCTATCAATATATTTGGAATTCAAATTGGCAAGCCTCTGTTGGTTATCATGTAGAAAGTGCGGTTAACTTTACATCGGAAAAAGACTATCCAGATGCGGATGGTGATGGCAAGGTGCGACATTTAACCTGTAATTTAAAAGAAGTTGAAGTAAATGCATATTTTGCCTGTACCGTGAATTATCCCTATATTCGAACGACTTATGATTCAGGAGCTCATCGTTTGAGCGCAACATTAAGAACACAACCCAAAACGTTTGAATCACGCGAAAATGCGTTATCACTGGGTTATGTCTATCGCTTCTGAGCAAGCTGATTATGATCAGTAACAAAATTTTTATTATTGGTTTGCCTCGCACCGCTACAACTAGTGTGTGCTTAGCGTGCTTAGATCTAGGCTTCAAAACAGCACATACGGCCTATACAGAGCAGGCATTTAATGAAGCTCAGGTAATAGCTGACACACCTGCTTTTAATGACTATGCTGTACTGGATAAACACTATGGCGATGCTAAATTTATCTATTTAGAGCGAGACGCATCGCAATGGATACCTTCAGTACAGCAACTTTTGTTACGTATGTATGAAAACCTGATGCGCACAGATGGTGGATTTAATCCGCATTTAAAACGTTGTTACAAAAGTGTCTTTGCGCCATTTAATAAAATCAATATTCAATCTGCAGACTTTCTACATGATTGTTATCTGCGACACCAAACAAGCGTTGAGCAATATTTTTCCGGCCAGCCTGATAAGCTTTTAACTATAGATGTCACTCATCCATATAGTTATTTAAAGCTCGCAAATTTTTTACAAGTTGAAGCGGGTGAACAGGAAACATTTAAGCATATGAATAAGCGAGGCAAGGTTACGGCTTGGAAGCAGATAAGCCACCCGTTGAAAATTGAAGCTACACGAAACGGTAAAGTCGACAAATTAAAATTTCTAACTGAATTTTCTGTGTAAATCCGTATGATAGCGCAACGATTTATCAATTAACGAATGTCATGTTTGAACTTAAATACCAAACTCCTTTTGCCTGGACTGAAGCTGTATTAGCTGATTTTGATACTTTTTTACAGGATCACGCCGCCGCAGAGAAAAAAGCCTCCGGTATGGCTTTGTCAATGTTATCCCACTACCCAGACCGGACTAAATTAGTCAGGGCTATGGCAGATTTGGCAATTGAAGAGCTCATTCATTTTAAAGAAGTTATTAAAATTCTGGAAGAAAGAAAAGTGACTCTCGGGAATGATCAAAAAGATCCATATATTCATGAAATTAGAGCCTTGTTTCGCAAGGGGACGGATGTGTTTTTTCTCGATAGGTTATTGGTTGGTGCTGTGATTGAAGCGCGTGGTTATGAGCGTTTTTCGTTAGTCGCGCAAGCTTTACCAGCAGGCAAAGAACAAGCCTTTTATCAACAAATAGCCGACTCTGAAAACAATCACAAAAATCTATTCGTTGAGTTAGCCTACGAATATTTTGAAAAAAGAATAGTTGATCAGCGTCTTGAAGAAATATTGATAGCAGAAGGGGAAATCTGTGCAAGACAACCGTTTAGAGCTGCCTTACATTAAAACTATAAGTCTTATGTATAGCGCCAACCTTAATTGCTGGCGCGAATATCATCCAGATGATATTTGTCGATCAGTGCGTATAAAGTGGGGCGAGTGACTCCGAGTAACTCGGCTGTTCTAGAGATATTTTGCTCAGCTTGATTATATGCTTGCCTGATCGCTTTAGACTCAGCAATTTCTCGCACTTCTCTTAAGTTCAGCGATTGGAACTCTTCAACACTTTCACTTTCGCCTGGTAATGAAAATATACCTAAATCATCTGGCGTGATAAAAGGCGTATCCGCCATCACAACCGCTGATTTTAATTTATTTTGTAATTCTCTAATATTGCCCGGCCATTGATGGCTAAGCAGCGCTTGTTTAGCCTCATCACTAAAGCCTTTTAATGATTTGTTGTATTGCTCGTTATAAGAATCTAAAAAGGATTTGGCTAATAACAAAACATCGTTTCCACGCTCACGCAAAGGTGGAATGTTAATAATTAATTCGCTGACTCGGTAAAATAGATCTTCGCGAAAGGTTTCGTCAGCCGACATTTTTTGCAAGTCTCTATGTGTTGCACAGATGACCCGAATATCTACGTTGATTTCTTCCCGTCCGCCAACGCGCTCTATCACGCGCTCTTGTAAAAAACGCAGCATTTTAGCTTGTAGTGGCAGTGGCATATCGCCTATTTCATCCAGAAATAGGGTGCCTCCTTGTGCAGTTTCAATCTTGCCTTTAGTGGTTTTTGCAGCGCCAGTAAACGCCCCTTTTTCATAACCAAATAGTTCACTCTCTAGCAAATTTTCCGGAATGGAAGCACAGTTAATCGCGACAAAAGGTTTGTTGACTCGTTCGCTGTGATTGTGAATTGAGCGCGCAAATACTTCTTTACCTGTACCACTTTCGCCGAGCAATAAAGTCGTAATTTCTGTTTTAGCGATCTTTTCTGCACGTTTTGTCGCAGCCAGTATCGCAGGGCTATTACCGATTATACTGCCCATTGATGCACTGACTTTACTCAGCCTGCGGTTTTCGCTTTCCAATGAAACAAGATTGAACGCGCGTTGAATGATGGTGTTTAAGGTATCTACGTCAACGGGTTTTTGATAGAAATCATAAGCGCCTAACTCTACTGATTTTAATGCGTTTTCCTTGTCTGTATTACCCGTTAACACAATGACTTTGGTATTCGGCGCCAGCGAAAGTATTTCGGTTAACGTTGCAAGGCCTTCAGAGGCATTTGCTGGATCAGGTGGCAAGCCTAAATCAAGGGTCACGACTTCCGGTTCGAATCTTCGTAATTGCGCGATTGCGCTGCTGCGATCTTCAGCAAATACGATATCGTAATCCGAAAGTCCCCATTTTAACTGCTTTTGTATGCCTTTATCATCATCAACTACCAGTAATTTTCCCATCTTTCCTTCCCAATTTTAGATCGGTAACTGCAGAGTAAACGTGGTACCGCGGCCTTTTTCGGACTCGACTTGTAAACTGCCGCCAGCACTTTCTGCAAATAGTTTAGCATCATATGCACCTATGCCCATACCGGCATTGCCTTTTGTCGTTTCAAAAGGTTTAAATAATTTTTCGCGGATAAATTGTCCTGTCATACCCGTGCCTGTATCGATGATTTTTACAAGCAAGTTTTTTGTATCTGTATCCAGTTCTACAATGACTTGTCCGTCATCAGCGGTTGCTTGCTGTGCATTGTCGATAAGATGGAACAATACATTTGAAAATTTTTCTGGATCTAAATTGACGGTTGCGGAATTTTTTACCTTTAATACAGGGGTTGGCGTGTTGTTATTGCACCGTTCTTGGATGATATCAGCGATCGTTGCAGCAATATCAATACTATGTTTGTCTATTTCTTCCTCGTCCATAGATTTATTCATCAGTTGGGCGAGCATTTTTTCCATCCGTTTTTTGCTATAACACAGGGTTTCAAAAGTATCGTCAATAAACTCTGGGTTGTGCTTATGTTTTTCCGCATTGACTAAAATCATATCAACTTGAGCTAAAACGTTCTTTAAATCATGGATAACAAAAGCGGACATTCGGTTAAAGGCTGCAAATTGTGCGTTTTCTGTGACGACTTTATTGGCTTCGTGCTGAAACAAATAGTGCCCAACCTGTGTTGTTACAACAGACATATAGTCCCTGATTTCCCAGTTAAAGGTGAGCGTTTCGCCCGATTTATTATTTAAGCAAGCCAGACCCCATAGTTTATCTTCTTGGTAGATGGGGATGACAACATGAAATGGGCATTCATCTATCGCTGTATAAGGAATGCAGAGTCCGGGGTATTGTTGACTGTTACTTTGATAATCTCTTAAGTCGATTATCCAATGTGTTTTGTCTATATATTCAACCAGTTCATTAAGGACGCTTTTACTACTTTCAGGTATATTTTGCGAACTTTTCTTTTCAGGGATTTCGGCGACTAGTGTAAAAGGTTCTGAGGAGCCGAGTTTGATTAATTGACCACAGTCGTAGTTCGCTGCAAATAAAAACGTTTGTAAGCCTCGTTTATAAAAATCCTCGTTTTCTGCTAATGGTTTATTGATTAAATTGGTTAAATGTAGCCACTGCACGCGATAGTCAAATTGGTTTGCAAAGAAGTTTTTTTCAAGAAAAACCTTTAAGTTGCGCTTTAAAGTTTCAGAAACAAATAACGCGAATAAAAGTGTGAAAGCCAGTGCAATAAAAATGCTTTGCACCATACCTGTCCATTGTGACTCAATGCTTTTTATATAGTAACCAGCAAGTGCCATTAAACATAGATAAGCTCCAGCAGCGAGAAGCAGACTACTTTGAAACACCATTTCGCGTGAAACATATACATTAATGCCCAAACTTTTACTGCGCTTTAGCGACCAAATAATGAGCGGAACCAAGGCGGTATGCAGGTATCCACGGGCCAGCCACATATCCGGATTGAGATGGGCAATTAGGCTAGCATCAGCAAAGACAATAAAATCAAATATCATCAATGAACCTAACCCCAGTAGCATGGGCTTAAGTCCCCATAAAGCTTTGCTTGATTTTCGGTATAAAATTTCCAGTAAAATCAGTGCGCCCAGTGTTAACCCCAAGTAACCAATATAAACCCAAGCTGGCGGGAGTAAGCTGTATATACTGGTGATAGGCAACAAAATTGAAGGGAAAAAAATCAGTAAAGCAGGTGATGAGGTCAGGTATTTTTTTAACGATTGTATATGGCTACACATCGCGCTGTGAATAAACAGGCAAGTTGTAGAAATTCTGAAGGTTTCTGCCCAGTTGATCCAGAGTGACGTCTGTTCAAAATAATTGCTGTACAACTGAACTGAAGACCAGAATACACCAGTGCCTGCAAAAATAATAAGTGTTTTATGCGGGACATTTTTTTGTTTTGGTAGAAGCGCTAATAACAGTAAACAGGCGTATGCCAAAAGTGCAGACGCATAACCAAGCCAAGAGAGTATTTCCATAGTTATTTCATGTTATTTTCTGGTTTATCGAAATGATGTTTGCCAAACAAAGTATCACGCAAGCTGACATAACTCTGATGGATGAGGTGCGGAATCAATATTTTTATCGGCATTTTAGCCATGTGTCCTTTAATATATGCGGCAAAATGCCTATAAGTTTTGAAACTGTAACCTATCTTGCTGTGGTTCGGTTGTAACACGTATTGATAAACTTTTTTTATCCAAAATCTATTGTTTTTGGTGTCAAATTTATTCGCTAACTGCGGCTGAATTTGACGACCAAACTGTTTTCCAAAAAGCATATTTAACAGAGCAAGGGTCAAATATAGTTCTTTAGCAAAGCTTGTTTCTGTAGCTAGCTGTAACAAATTTTGCCAAAAATCTTGTTGTTGTTGTTCGAACTCTGTAGCCATCCAGTATAAATCAAGCATATCACGGTAGCCGTTTTTAAAATCTTCGTTGATCAACAGGTGGACCAAGCTATGTAAGAACATGCCATGAGGTGATAATACGGCGTAACCATCAATTATTTGTATTTCATTTTTTAATACGGAAAAATTGGGTGCCCGGCCACTGACCAACGGAATGATATTGTGGTGCAAATCAATTGTCGTGCCACGGTGGCTGTGGTGCATTGGGGGCAACTCGTGCGCCCACTGAATATAATATTTGTTATCGTATTCTGATAGTTGTTTGCTACACCAGCCATTGTTAAATAGCACTTGCTGCGCTTTTTTTAGCTCTTCTTTACTGACTAACGCATCAATATCTGAAAATACACGGCCTTGACTATTGAGCGTGCCTCTAAGTGCATAGCCCGCTCCTTTCAAAAAAATCGGTTGAATACCTTCTTGCGTTAATACATCGTTTATGATGCGGCTTTCAAAATGCACTTGTGCCTTTTGTCTATCCGCATAGGCTTTGCCAGAGTGTAAATGTTTAAAAGCAAAAGTTGGAACTTGCTCTAGCAATTGGTTGCGATTGAGCACATAAAAAGCACAACCTAATAAACCACATTCTCTCAATATATGAATGATTTCTTGCCAATCGAGCTGCGCTAGCACTATTTTTTGGGGTTCAGTCAATAATGTGGATAATTGTAATAGTAGGGGGCTTGGGTTCATACAATGATATCTTCTGTTAGAAAATCATTTACATCTTTTAAGTTATTATATGCAATGTTGAATTGGCTGGTTGTTTCGATAATCTGTTTAACTGTATTAAATGCTTTCAAGGCTAATATATTATAATTAAAAGCGTTGGCCGATAGCTTTCTAAAACCTTCTAATTTTGATAGTTCTGCAATTTCTAATATGTTTTTGTTTGCATCATATTTGGGGAATACAATAGCCTTGATATTTGCCTGATGTAAATTCTGATAGCTATTAGGAGTGTGAACTTTTAAATGAGCAACGCTGCCTTTTTGCGTATCATGCGTTGTTTTACTAAAACTTGCATTCGAAAACCAAGCTTTAATCAAATTAATAGATTGATTTTTCAAGCACACAGGGCGTAATAGTGGTGATACTGTTATTGATATAGGATCTATGATTGCCATTTCATCTGAATATAAATGCCAGCCAGATAATGCTAAATAAGCCGATAGTGTACTTTTACCAGAGCCAGGTGTGGCGGGGAATATAATCGCTTGTTGGTTTTTAACAGCAACCGCGGCGTGTATGATTAATTTATTAAATTCATATGCTGCGATACACCAATTCATACCCCATTCTAAAACGGGATAGCTTTGCGATATAGGTAAAGGTTTAAAAGGGCTGGTATCACCGCTAAAAAAAGTGACCTGTGGTTTAATAAAACGGCGGATTAAAGAGTCAAATTTGAGCGATATTTCAAAGTCTACTGGTTTTTCTGTATCTGCAGATTGGGCGGTTCCATACATCTTTTCTAGCGTTGTAAATACTGCTGCTGGTGCATGGGTTAACTTAAATTGGTATTCACCGGTATTTATGTATCGCATTGGTTTTTTGTTGTTAATATGTTATGTGCCAATAATTTTTCAATATGAGACTCTGCTAGCCAGTTGTCACACTCAAAAGCATTTAAGAGCATTTGATGAGAAACTTCTGGTTTAGCTAACAAATTTGGCAAATTGATTGAGGATATATTAAGAAAATAGGTTTCAGCGCTTTCAACACAAAAAGCGACAACCCCGAGATTGTCGCTTGGAAAATAAAATTGATAGCGGTGGTGGTTTATGCGATAAATCAATTTTATTTTAAGTACAGCTAGAACTTGGCTGAATACCAGAATAATCTGTAGAGCCATCCGTGTATGATAGGTCTGCTTTGTTGCCTAAATCGTCAATACCATGCACTAATGAATAACCATATACATGGCTCATAAATCGCTCGACTGTATCTAGTATCTCACCATTGGGTAAAATTACCGGCAGTGAGTAAAAGCCAAAATAGGCATTTAAATACATTGCAGACAGGTGCCACTGTAAACCGCCTGGTGATTCTAAACCGCTTTTAACATTAAATGTGACTGCATCACCATCGCGGTTTGTACCTAATAATACGTCGACATTTTTAACTGAGTCGATATCATCGCGAAAATTGTTCAACGTACATTCAAATTCTGCATCAGCCTTTTTTATCCCCTGACTAGATAACCATTGCGAAAGGTAATTGAAGGCATCTTTAACTGCGTTTCCGCTATACATGGCAGAACTCCAGAAACCTGGAGAGCGGCCGTTGGTAACATTGGGCCAATAACAAGTATGTTGCATGTGTGATGCATTTCCGGACAATGCACCAGATACACTACATGCCCCCAAACTGATTTAGCGGGCAATGTTGTCAAGGCGGCACCGGTCGCGGCGGTTTTGATAAACCTTCGTCGGCCGGAGTTTGATTTTCTCTCTGTCACTTTTTCTATTTGTGAATCCATTGTTCTCAACCCTACCGTAAGCACTTGTTGCTGTAAAATTATACAAGCCAAGGCGATTAAGTTAAATCATTAATGCAATAAATGATTAATGACAAATGCAATTACTATAGCATTTTTCATGCAATTTGTAGGCCTTATCTTAAGACTATGATTTTAATAGGTTAAATTTAACCTCACTTTATCAGTGTAAAGTATTCTGACATATTGAATTATTCCTTTGTCTTCTCTAAAAGCTCAACTAGATGTTTTACTGGAATCGCATAAGTAATGCCACTGGGCTTACTCAATACAGACTCTTTACTTTCTTTAACGAAAACTTTATTGATAATAGCAATGACAGTGCCATCATGCTGTAAATAAACTGGACTACCACTGTTACCAGGATACGCAGTTGCGTCTAACTGATAAGTGAAAAAAGGATCTCGCAGGCGCTTTAGGTTTGCCAAGTTTAGCTGAGCGCTTGTATCAACAGGGATTGCTACAGGTGTCAAAGCAGAAATAATTCCCCTGTGGGTAACCGGATAAAGCCCTAACACTGCACCGATTGGGTAGCCCGTAAAGGCGATTTCAGTTGCATCTTGAATATATGATTGAGGCTTCTTTTGCAGTTGTAGCGGCTGCAAATTGGCATGCGGTACTTTTAATAGAGCGAGATCGTGTTCTTTGTCTTGCGTGATAATAAGTGCATCCATTATTTTGGGCGAGCGACCCGTGCCAACAAATACCACATACTTTTCTTTTTGATTATCTTCGAGTAGCGTACTGATAACATGGTAGTTTGTTGCGATCAGATCTTTTTTAACGGCAAATCCCGTGCCGATTAACCTAGCTCTTGGCGAGCCCGTTGGGTTGTATATACCAATACCGACAACTGATTTCTTAACAGCAGATACCGTTTTGGGAAGGTCTGAACTATGTGCATGCAAAGTAGCAGAAAATAATATTGTGATGGGGATCAGCCAAGCTGGTTTAATCTTCATTAGCCACATACAATGCCTTTTAATCGAGTTTATTTTTTTTAATGGTACCGCATGGATTTGCTCTTTGCAGTTAAAAAGTTGATTGCCGCTTTTATTGCCCCACTTCCGTTAACGATTGCTTTAATGATAACGGCATACGTTTTACTCCTACATATAATGGATAACCACAGTGCTCGTCGGTACGCCAAATATTTTTCATTGGCGAGCATTTTAGTTCTAATGATTGTATCTTTACCCATTACTTCGGATATTTTGATTAGACCGTTAGAGCAGTACTCACCGCGCTATCAAGACGCACTTAAACAAGTCGATAATATAGTGGTATTAGGCTGCTACAACACAGAATTTGATAGTCGTTCGGATATCGCAAATGTGCGTCCCTGTTCTTTATATCGTTTAAATGAGGCTATTCGGTTGAGTAGAGTGTATCCACAAGCTAAGCTGATATTGTCAGGTTGGTCAAAAAAAGGTACGACTCGTTTTGACCATTCTGAATTTTTAGCAAAAGTTGCAATTAGTCTTGGCGTCAATCGCGCCAGGTTAGTGCTTTTGAATGGGAGTAAAGATACAAACCAGGAAGCGAAAAATTTAGCCTCAATTATGCTAAATAAAAATAATTTAGTGGTGAGTTCGGCAAGTCATTTTAAACGCATAGATGCAATATTTAGCCATTACAATATTCGATATACGGCTGTGCCTGCTGAGTATTTAGCATCTGCCGACACGTTTGTGAGTTGGAAACAGTTAATACCTTCTGCTCGCGCATTGCATACGAGTGAAAGGGCCATATATGAGTACTTGGGTAATATTTGGATAAAAATTCGATTTGTATGGAATAATGAATAGAATTCAAAACCAGATAGCCTTGTAGGGATATAAAATGATAGACAATACAATAAAAATAGTTCCGGTCTTTTCTGGTGGTGGAACACGCTTAGCGGCGCATATCGGTATTCTACAGGCGTTAAAAGAGCTGAAAATTACCTTTAACTGCTTAGTCGGTGTTTCCGGTGGCAGTATTATTGCCTCTTTATACTGTTCGGGAATGTCGATTGACGAGATAAAAAAGCTAGCATTAGATACTGATTTTAGAAAATTTCGTGGTTATAGTTTGTTTCGTTTGTTTAAAGATGGCGGCTTGAGTTCGGGTGACAAATTTGAAAAATGGATTGATAAGCAACTGAGTGGAAAAACTTTTTCTGATTTACCGCACGATTTGAATATTCTTGCGACCGATGTGAATGGTGGTGGGCCTGTTGTTTTTAATAAAAAAACCACGCCAGATCTCAAGGTTTCTACGGCTGTGCGTTTTTCAATGTCGATTCCTTTAATGTTTAGCTTTAAAAAATATGATGATTATATACTGACTGATGGTGCAATTTTATCAGAAGATGCATTATTTAATGATTGGTCTGGTGATGGCACGCCAACAATTTGTTTTCGTCTGAAAAGCCAGCCAACACGAAAAGACGAGCGTAAAACATCAATTTTCCCGCTAAAGCGCTATGTGTTAATGCTAATAAAAACCTTTATGACAGCAATGTCGCGTGAATATGTCCAAGCAAATCATTGGCATAGCACCATTATTGTAGATACAGGCAATATCTCGCCGGTTGATTTTGCATTGACTAACCAGCAAAAAGAAGAGTTATTTAAAGCTGGCTACCTGACTGCTTTGTCGATAATTCCGAAAAAACTGGTACAACCAACCCATGGATAAAACTTATGTATATTTAATAAGCTGTACATATTGTCAAAAAGTTTTACACTTAAGATGTGATAAATAAAATGAACTGTAATTAGTGCTTGAAAATTAACGGTTTTTTATTGTGGCTTATTTATTGCTTGTATATCGCTATGTAGTATTAGATGTTTTTTAATTGACGAGTGGTCGTATATGAAATTTATTAAACAAGTATCAATTGTATCTGTATTGTCTGTTGTGAGCTTTTTTTCAATTGCGCAGCCCGTGTCAATTGATTGGAGTGGAACGCCTTATTTTGGTCCCGGCTTGCCTTTGTTTAGTTTTGATAATATTGATAATGTTGAGGTGTTTGAGTTTGATGGTGATGTTGAATCAGCAACTCATATAGCACTGTTTGATTCAGATCCGCTGTTGTCTACAGATTACGGTTTTATTCCTTTTGATATCAGCCCAAATGATTGGTATATCAAAACGACAACTAGCCCTTTGGTGCATGACGGTTCTTTTAACTTAACGTCTGGGACGATATCTTTATCTGCTGTTTCAAATTTTCTTGGGGTGTTAGCCGATCCCTTGTTAGATTTAAATATTGAACAAACTGAAATAACAGCGAGCGACTTATTGTTTACAGGTTCTATCGCTAACGTTTCTAGTACCTTAGATATTTTAGGTATGGCAAGTAACCCACAAAATTGGACTTTTACACTATCTCAAGGTTATTTAGATGTTCCTGCTGATGGTGGTGGCAACGAGCGAACTTTAGCAGGGAATGCAATGTTAAGTTTCGAATTGGTTGAAATACCGGAGCCAGCTTCAATATTGCTATTTGTATCTGGCCTGATTGGTCTTTCAGTGGCTGGTCGTAAAAAGCTCAAATAGAAAATGTAAAAGCAGCTAAATTAGGCAGCTTGCTTGGCCAATTTCTACTATAATATTGAGATAGTTAAAATTGAAAAGGTTTCGAGATGAGAGCATTACGGAAATTAGCAGATAAGCCAGTAATAGGACCGATTGTTAAATCGGCTATGCGTTATTTTGCAGACAAAAAAGTCGACTCCATCTCATCTCACTTTTCGCAGTTTTTAAAGCCTGTTTTTGCCTATACAGATAACCTTAAAGCAGAGACCTTCAAAGTCAGGCACAATGTGTATTGCGAAGAGCTGCACTTTTTAGAGTTAAGTGAATCAGGGTTAGAACGTGATGCATTTGACAACCATTCATTGCATTGTGCTATTCAACACAAACATACCAATCAGTTTGCGGGTACAGTGCGCTTGGTTTATTCATCTGATAAAAATGAAAAACTACCCATTGAAGCCTACTGTATTGATTCAATCAAAAATGAAGAAATTCATCCGAGCGATTTTAGTCGGGATAAAATTTGTGAAATATCCAGATTAGCCATTCCTGCACAGTTTCGTCGCCGTAATGCGGATAAATTTAAAGGCGCTGCAACCGGTGCAATTAACGAACAAGCTTATTCGGAAGATGAGTTGCGTTGCTTCCCATTTATTGCGGTTGGATTGTATATGTCATGTGCATCGATGGCACACCATAATGGCATTAAACACTGTTTTGTTATGATGGAGCCTAGGCTTGCACGGAGTTTACGCTTTGTGGGCATTCCGTTTAAACAAATTGGTCCAATCGTTGAGTATCATGGCAAGCGAGCACCATACTATATTAGTAATAAGATGTTGATGGATAGCTTGAGTCCTGGTTTTCGAAAATTAATGTTCAAAATTGAAGATGATTTGGAAGGCCAATTTTTGGCTGCGAAACAGCAAGGTTACATAAACCATAATAAACCTAAAAATATCCTAACTGCCCACAAGAATGCCTTTGTTTCAACAAACGGCAAAAAATTGTTTCAGCTGTAACAATAAATACTTATACTCATTGTTCTAGGTTTTAACTACTTCGGAATAGCCTCTCTCGCTGTATTTTTAAAAGTGGTAAATTATTGCTGAGATCAGGCGCAATAAGGAGCACTTTCCACATGTTTAACTATGAAAACGCGTTTTCCAGAAATATTGGTTGGTTGACAAAAGAAGAACAACTGAGTCTAAAAGGAAAAAAAGTTGCAACCGCCGGCGCTGGTGGTGTGGGCAGCGAACATATTGTTACTCTAGCCCGTTTAGGAATTGGCAAGTTCAACATTTCAGACTTTGACGAATATGAAGTCCACAATTTTAACCGTCAGGCGGGTGCCTTTATGTCAACAATTGGTCGCCCCAAAGTGGAGGTCATGGAAGAAATTGCGCGTGATATTAACCCCGAATTGGAAATAAAGAGTTTTCCGGAAGGCATCTTTGAACATAATGTAGATGATTTTTTAGAGGGCGTCGATGTTTATGTGGATAGCTTGGATTTTTTTGCGCTAAGTGCACGTAAGCTGGTTTACCGCAAGTGTTATGAAAAAAATATTCCTGTCGTCACGGCAGCTCCAATTGGTATGGGGGTTGCTCTATTGTGTTTTACTCCTGACAGCATGTCATATGAAGATTATTTTCGTTTTGAAGACTGCAATAATGAGCAGGAGCAATTAGTTAAATTCTTAATCGGTTTAAGCCCTTCTTTAATTCAGCGTAGCTATCTTGTTGATCCCAGCACAAGTGATTTTATAGCGCAAAAAGCACCTTCATTGCCTATGGGGGTAAAATTGTGTGGCGGCGCAGCTGCTTCTTATGTCTTAAAATTATTATTGGGCCGAGGTGATTTGGTAAAAGCGCCGTGGGGCATGCATTTTGATGCATATAAAAACAAAATGGTTAAAACGTGGCGCCCTTGGGGGAATAGAAACCCGATACAAAAATTGATGTTTAACATAGCGTGTAAGGTTGTCTTGAAAAAATGACATTAAAACAATGATTTATGGGGCTGAAACGCCCCCGTTTTATTTGTTTTCCAAGCAATCTTTAAATTGATTATAACTCGCCTTTAATCTGCTTTTTTTGATTACTTTCGTAAAATATACATTTTTAAAATTGTCTGATTTTTTTACACATTTAATTTTTAGTTAAAATTAATTTTTTTATGTTATTGAAAATATTGGTTATTTTGTTTTTGGCACATGGTTTGCTTTGTATAAACTAAATCAATCGTAAACCGTTAGAAACAGGACGCTTATATGAAAAACTTAACTAAATTGTCAGTCGCATTAATGATGAGTGCTGTTTCATCATTAGCGCATGCAGGCACGGTCATTTCAAATTGGACTTATATTAATGAAGCTGGTTTTATCAATGCAACAACTGGTAAAAATGTAAAAGTAAGTGGTGCGGATACTACTTTAGATCCAAATACGCTTCAGCCTTTAGCTTCAACAGGTAGAGTAACACCTAACAACAGTAACGATTGGGTCTATAACCCATCTACCGGCTTACACTATGATTTAGGTGCGAGCGGTTATGAAGCTGGACAATCAATTACTGGTGTTAGTGCAGGTGCAAGTGGTGAATTCATTGGTACTTCGATTCTTTCTAGTGGTAATTTAATTGACGAAATTTGTTGGGGTAATGGCCCTAGCTGTTTGTCGTTTTCAGGTGCTAGTGGCGAAGATTTGTCACGAGTTGAGGGTGTTGCCAACTTAGGGCAGTGGAATCAAGGCACAAACATGTCACACGACAATCGCCCGACAGGGTCACCTTCACTCACGTCAATCGATGTTGTAGATGGCTTAAAATTATTCAGTGATGAGTTACTGTTTGACCTTCCGACTTTGGAGTTAGGGTTTGACGTAATTTTCAACGAAACTTATGCAAATGCCGGTAGCTTATGGCCTTATGCGCCAGATGACGCTTTCATTATCACTTTGAATTCAGATCTTTCTTCTTCAATTAGTAATTTTGGGCCAGATTTTATCGATATTACAGTTGAATTAGATTTAACAGGTTTGGTTGATGCTGGTTATCATACTGAATATGCAGTGGTTACTCGATTGCAAGGTCTTGAACTAGTATCGACACCAGCGGGTAATACGTTTGGTTTTGTAACCCCAGAAGGTTCAAACAATGAGTTACAAGCAAGTTTTGCAATTCGTGCAGTAGGTATTCCTGAGCCAGCTTCAATTGCAGTATTTGGTTTAGGTTTATTAGGTTTAGCGAGTGCACGTCGTCGCACTGCTAAATAAGCTAAAGTAATAAAAACTTTAGTCAATAAAATGTATTATTCTTAAAAAAGGTGGCCTAGTGTCACCTTTTTTTACACCTACCATTTACGCTTGACTTTTAAAAATCCTAACCACCTGAAAAACTGATTATTTTTTGACCTGGTTCAAGTTATGCATTGTATTAAATCACCCATATGGGCTTTTTAATTTAATGAGGACAGGTTTATGAACAAGCTACTGACTGGATTAGTGATGAGTTGTATCCCTATTGTCTCACAAGCAGCATCGGTTATTTCAAGCTGGGACTATATCAACGAAGCAGGTTTTTCAAATGCGCAAACAGGTTATGCCGTTACACACTCTAGCGGTGTAAAAACTACCTTGGATCCCAATACTTTGGCACCTATGGATTCTACGGGCCAATCTACAAGCGGTGGTGCGACTTGGTTTCAAAATGATGTTGACAATTTATATTATGATTTTGGTAGTCTCGGTTCGGTATCAGGTGATTCGAAAACGGGTGTAACTGCAGGAGCGAGTGGCCAGTCTATTGGTACGTCGATACTCTCAACAGGCTCTTTAGCAGACGAGTTATGCTGGGGTAATGGTCCAAGCTGTATCGCCTTTAAAGACTCATCTGGCGGTGATTCTTCTCGAGTTGAAGGGACTGCAACGACTACAACTTGGGGGCCTTTATCGTGGAACCAAGGTACTGCGATGGAACACTCAAATTTACCAACTGGTGATCCATCACTGACATTTGTTGAAATTATCGACGGCCTAAAACTTTATAGCCCAGATCTGTTGTTTGATTTGCCGCCAATTGAGTTGGGTATTGATGTCATCTTTAATGAAACTTATGCAAACGCGACTAATTTATGGTCCTATGCACCAGATGATGCGTTTATTGTAACCTTAGATCCACTGTTAGCTGCTATTACCTCTGTTGGTCCTGGATTTATTGACTTTACTGTTAATTTAGATCTAACTGGCTTTGTTAGCGCAGGTGCACATACTCAGTATCAAGTGATTACACGCTTAAGCGGCTTAGAGCCAGTACCTATTCCGGGAGATACCACTTTTGGCTTGTTAACGACTGAAAACTCGGTAAATATGTTGGACGCTCAGTTTGCTATCCGTGCGGTTGGTGTACCGGCCCCTAGCACAGTTGCGCTGTTTGGTTTAAGTTTGATTCTCATTGCGGCGCTGAGACGTAAAAGATAGGTAGTATTACCATTGATCTTAAATATACTGAAAAAGCCTCTTTTTGAGGCTTTTTCTTTTGTAGCTGAGCTTGCCGAGTGGGTCTGTCTGGGTTAACCTTGTGTAAAAAAATAACGCTAAAGATTACAAGGTCGGAATCTATGTATAAACAGGTAAAGTTAGTAGCTTTTTTGCTTGCCGCTTCGTTTTTGAGTGGGTGTATTGATACTCGGACAGCGGATGAGTATGTCGCCGAATCGAAACAACATATTGAGCAGAACGACACTGCAACTGCAATTATTAAATTGAAAAATGCCTTATCTAAATATCCCGAGCATGCTGAGTCGAGACATTTATTGGGGAGCGTTTATTTCTCACAGGGGCAATTTGCTGAAGCTGCTAAAGAGTTTGAACGCGCTTACCGTTATTCTGAAAAATTTGATCGTTATGCTATCGATTATGCAAAAGCGCTATATTATCAAGAAAACTATATTGATAGTTTAGAGATTTTATCTGATTTAGGTTCTGACCTATCAACCGTACTTTTATCTGAAACTTATTATTATCAATACCTCAATTTATTTGCTCAAAAAGAAGAAGCTCAGGCTTTTGAGGTTCTTCAACAGGCATTAGATTCTAACTTATCTCAACCGTATAAGACTCTATTTCAAGTGGTGAGCTTGTTACGTGATGAAAAGCTTGAGCAGAGTGTTGCATTGATGGCAGAACAATATGAAGCGCTCAAAACCTATCCCGAATTTCTAAAAAGCCACGCTCGGGTCAATATGTTAATGCAAAATTATGCTGAAGCCGTTAAGTCTTATTCTGCTTTAGTTGAACAAATGCCAGATTACCATTTGTATCGCTTAACTTTGGCGGACGCGCAAATTAAAAATCAAGATTTTTCTAATGCAGAAAAAACCATTGATTTTTTACTTAGTCGTTACCCGAAGCAGGCGTATGCAAATTTATATAAATCGATTGTCAGATTTCAGCAGCAAGATTGTGACAATGGCAAGATGTTTTCTGAAAGAGCAATTCAGGCAGGCCTGTCAACGACAATGAGCCGCTTAGTTGCGGGAGTGTGTTCGTTTAGATTAGAAAAGTTTGAGCAGAGCTATCAGCATTTATTGGCTTTAAAGCAGATGGTTACTTTGCCTACAGAAATTGAACGTATATTTTCTGCAGTGCAGCTGCAGCTGGGTTATGATGACGGTGCTGTAGATAGTTTATTATCTTTACAAGATAGCTCGGATAAAGACGCAGCTCTATTTATTGAAGCGGGGATTCAAGCGCAAAAATCTGGCAACATAGAATCTGCCCAAAAAATGTTAACAAAAGCCAGTGAGATTGAGTCGCTTTCGGTTAATGAACTTGCACGTCTGGGGATGTTGGACTTTTCAATTAACCAAAACACAAAAAAACTGGAGCAAGCTGCTCAATCAGCCGAAGCTAAGACTGAAACTAAATTTGCTTTAGCCATCGCTTACTTAAGTTCTGGCGATGTCGATAAAGCGCAAGACTACGCTAAAAGTTGGTTACAAAGTGAACCAGACAATTTAGCAGCACTTAACATAGCGGCTTATAGTGCATTGCAATTGGGAGATGTCGCTAGTGCAACTGACTATTTTGAAAGAAGTTTAGAAGTAAAACCTGGCAACATGCTGGCCTTAGTGCATCTTGCTGAGCAAGCGATTAAAGCGGGTAATACAAGTGAAGCTCGTGCTCATCTAGAGCAGCTGATTAAAAGCAATTCGGGTTTAGCGCAAAGCATGGTTTATTATTATAAAGGTATGCGTCAGCTTGAGTTAGCAAAGCCTGCATTGGAGAAGCTAGCGTCAATGTATAAGCAAAATCTAAAGGAACCGGCCTTTTCATTAGTCTACAGCCAGATATTGTTTGCCGAGAACCAATATGATGAAGTGATATCTATATTGGAAGGGCATGACATTAAAGCCGCTTTAAATGGTGCCGAGATGCCAGAAACAATGCTTAGTTTGTTGGCGCATAGTCACTGGAATTTGAAAAATATTGAACGTGCTGAGAGTCACTTTATCACGCTTACCCGTCGCTTTGAAAATAATGAAAGACACTGGTTTAGACTTTTGATGTTTTATGACCAATTGAATATCAATAAAAAGGGACTTGAAGTTTCTAATCGCGCGCTATCAAAATTTAAGGATAATGTGGCACTGTTAGTATATAACATTGACTTTTCTTTAAAAGAAAAGCAGTTATCCCGTATTCAGCGGAAGATAGCTCGATTGAAAGAGCAAGATCCTAACTTTTTGGGGATAAGTCGTTTCGAGGGACAACTGGCATTAGCAGAGGGGCGCTCGAAAGACGCGGTTCGTCATTTCAAGAATTATCATGATAAAAAACAAGACCAGCAAAGTGCTTTAATGTATTTCCAAGCATTGAAACAAGATGGACAAGAGGAAGCTGCAATACAGCACTTAGAAGACTATTCTCAATCAGCAAATGACCTCAATACCTTATTGTTGGTTGCTAATGAGCAAATTTCGATCGCGCCGTTAGATGCCATTAGAACCTATGAAAAATTGGTCCAAAGTCAACCAGAACATGTTGTGGCAAACAACAATTTAGCCTGGTTATATATGCAACAAGCGCAATATGCAAAGGCTTTACAGTTTGCTGAAAAAAGTTTGAGTAAGGCACCTGAAAGCCCTCAGATAATAGATACTTACGCGTTAATTTTATTTAAAGCAGGTCAATTAGCTGAAGCCAATACACATATTGAAAAAGCTTATACACTCGCACCCAATAGTTCAGAAATCGCGATAAACTACCTGAACATTAAACAAGCTGTATCATCAAAATCCGAGCTTCAATCTGCGATTGAGACGGTTGAGCAATCTGTCGCCAACAAAAGTTCGGAGTTATCTGATTTATTATCTAAACTGAAAGAAAACACTTAGTTATTTGTGGGGGCTATTAAATTTAGCGATTTGCCATCCTTATCAAATCATCATGTAGATTTGGTAAGGATGACTGATGAAAACATTGCAGATACTATTTCTCAATGGTTGGTGCTTGAAAGAGAGTCTCAAGGAAGCTTTTTCACTTCTGTTTGTTGGCTTAAACATTTTGTGAGTACAAGCCAAACGCCCCCCTATTTGGCGCGAATTTTTGGGGCTGGTCAATTAACAGGGCTTGCATTTGTTTTTTTTCGACAAAAAAAGTTTATTAAGCAAGCTTGGATCAATCGCAGTGGCGATCCGCGAGAAGATCAAGTATGGCTTGAATACAATCAAGTTTTAACAACTGAAGACCCTCGAACGCAGCTGGCGATTTTGAGTGACTATTTATGCAGGGTGCACTCTGTTGATGAAATAAATATAGGGACATCAACAAAAGCGCAACTAATGAATCATCAGAGTAATGTCTGGTCTAAAGTTTTATGGCAAGCCAAAGGGTATAGTTGTACCTTGGATGCTAGCAAGTCTAATTTATCTGGCCTATTATCACATTTTTCGAAGAACACTCGCAGTCAAATTAAACGCTCGATCAAATTGTTGAATGGGATGGGAAACGTTTCTTTGCGTCGAGCAAGTCAAGTTGACGAAGCACTTATGGCATTTGAAGAAGCGGGTAAACTCCATAAGCTCAAATGGCAAGATAAAAGTGGATTCGTTAATCCATTTTTTCAAACATTTCATGTTCAATTGATAAAAGGTGCTTTTCCGCACAACATAGATTTTTGGATTCTACGAGTTGGCGAAACAGATTGTGCCTATGTATATAATTTTATCTATCGCAAGACAGCCTATTTTTATTTAGCGGGTTTTCAAACATTTTCTGATAATAAGATCAAAATTGGATTAGTGAGTCACGTATTGATTATGCTGGAATATGCCAGGCTAGGTTTTACTTGCTATGACTTTATGGCTGGTGATGATAGATATAAAAAATCATTAAGTGACAAAGTTGATGAGCAGTTTATTGTGAGTTATAGAGTCAAAAATGGTTTTAATTTGGTCCGCTACTTTTATAGTAAGATAAAAACACAGGCTGTTAATTTTTGTAGGGGTGTTCATTTTTCTAAACAAAACAGGATAAAATAATGCTCGGTTTTTACTTGCGCTCTTGTTTATCTCTTCCTAGACTCATGGCGTGGTTTGAGACCACGTTCACATATCCTGGTATTAAGTCGTAACCATGAAGGTAAAAATTATGAGCTGTTGTACGTCGTTCAAAATGACGGTGCTCGCTACGAGTGCGTTAATGAGTTTTGGTGTGTTTGGGCAAAATATACTTAAAGTTGGTCCAGAACAAAGTTTAAAACTTCCCTCTGAAGCAGCTGCCATAGCACAAAATGGTGATATTATAGAAATAGAGGCCGCCAAATATAGTTGTGATGCAGGTGTTAAATGGAAAGCGAATGATTTGGTTATTCGCGGCGTAAATGGACGTGCACATATCACTTGGCAAGATTGTGGCGGTAATTTGCCCGGTGGTAAGGGCCTTTGGAATACCATTGGCTATAATGTGCGTATTGAAAATATCGAGTTTTCCTTTGCAAAAGTTTCGGATAATAACGGTGCGGGTATTCGCCACGATGGGGGGGTAATCTAGTTATCAAAAACAGTTATTTCCATCACAACCAAAATGGTATTTTGGTGACCCCTTATACGCCTAAGTACCCAGTTGAAAATAATCACGTATTTATTGTCGATTCAGAATTTGCCTTTAACGGACATAATTCAGGCCGCTCTCACAACATGTATATAACCAACACAAATACTTTTAGTATTTTTAACAGTTACAGTCATGATGCGG
Organism: Catenovulum sediminis; assembly: GCF_007289895.1. Lineage (GTDB taxonomy): Bacteria > Pseudomonadota > Gammaproteobacteria > Enterobacterales > Alteromonadaceae > Catenovulum > Catenovulum sediminis. The sequence goes on from NZ_CP041660.1 coordinate 1,885,470, forward strand.
ACACTGGGCATTTAATTAAAACGATTGCGCGTGAAAACTATATTATTGGTAACAAGTTAGAAGATGGTTTGACGGGCACATCTAGCTACCACATTGATATTACCGGTGGTGGTCCAACATTTATTCACGGTAATGTGCTGGTACAAACGCAGAATAGCCCAAATTATGTAATGGTTGCTTATGCAGCGGAAAGTAAAGAAGGTAGCCGAAATAACCCTAACAAACATTTATTTATGTCGCACAATACGATTGTCAATTACCATGATAGAGGTAAATTCTTAAAAATTTACGACAACATGAATGATTTTGAAGAAGGGTATGTTGCGAATAACCTAGTCTATGGGTTGAGTGAAGCAAATTTTGTTACTTTTAGTAAAAGTGCGACCAGTAATCTGGTATCGATACAAAATAATATCATTACAGACGGCTCAGATTTTGAAAGTTTAGAAAATGAAAGTTACTATCTGGCTAAACATTCTGTAGCGATTGATGCGGCAATCGATGTTGAGGGTTTCGAATTATCAAAATTTAAACATCAACTCACCGAGTTTAATCGTTCTGGCCCTGCAAATATCCGGTTGATAGATGGTAAGTTAGATGTTGGGGCTTTTGAATATGATGGTTTAATACACCCCGTTCCATCTGTTGAATTGATCGCAAACCAGACGACCATTGATTATTTAGGCTCTGTAGAACTAGCTTGGACGGCGCAAAATGCTCATGTTTGTGACTTTTCAGGTGGTCTAGACAAGCGCGTGAGCGCTTCCGGCAGTTTACACGTTGACGAATTGTCTCGTAACACAGACTTTATTTTGACCTGTTATGGCGATGCAGGTAAAAATCAGTCAATAGTATCAATAAATGTAAATGAATCACCCAAAGCCGATTTGTTGCCTGAAACGACAGTCGATACCTTGTTAAACACCAGAATTAGTGATTATTTGACATCAAATGACCCATACGTAAGTGGTGTTATGAAATATTGGCCCGGTGGCACTATCAGTAGTGTTTATGTACCTGAAAAAAATGTTGTGTATATCAATGGCGGCGGGATGCGTACTTATTTTGGCAACGAATTATTTGCGTTTGATGTAACGACACAAACACTGCAACAAATTCATCAGAGAACCGATATCACGCAATTGGATATTTTTGAAGCTGGGGATAACAATTATTGGGATGTCTTTAATTATCCATGCTCCGGCATCTGGACAACCGTCTCTGGTGAGATGACAGCAGCCCCGAGAAACTTGAAAAATTCACTGACCTTTGATTACAAAACTGACTCACTGTTTTTCCAAGGCGGTTATGTTGCATGTAGTTCAAATTATGAAACGTCAGATGGCTGGTTGTTTGCGCCGGATACAGGGGAGTGGACTTTATTGCATGCCGAAAATAGTGACTTTAAAGGCACTACATCGCGAATTGTTACACTTGATAAAGTTTCTGGTTTGCAAATTATTGCGCACAATCAAGGTTTGCATGTTTATAACGCCGAGACTGCAGAAAGTCGGAAGTTGGTGAATTCTGTTCATACAGCTGGTGTTAGCGGCATTATCGATGAGGCGAGCAATACCTTATTTTATATCGGTAATGGTCGGGTTATTAGTACTTCGTTAGATGGCTTAGCAACGGCTGAAGCCTTGTCATTTAAAACAGATTGGCAGATTATTGGTGACGATTACTTGTTAAACTCTGGTTCACCTAAACTGACTTACCATACTGAAGCTGAAAAAATAGTTGGCTGGAATGGACAAGATCGTTTGTATTATTTGTACATTGACCATGAAAACTCAACGATTGAAATCGTGGCTAAAAACACTCCTGAATTAAACGGCAGTCGCTTTGAATATATACAAGCCTTAGGGGGCTATTTAGTGATTGATGATAGTCGCAGTAACTTTAGTTTATTGCGTGAAGTACAATAAATGTAACTTAGTAATCATAAACATGAGTTAACCCTATATTCAAACACGCCAAATCACTAAAATAACCAAAAGGAGTCCTCGTGACTCCTTTTTATATCCGATCGATTTGTGTACTTCTGCCGCTATTTACGCCTTTTAACCATTGCATATAACAAAATCAATTATTATTGAGGTTTGTTATATTAGTAAAGTCTAATGTATCTTCTTGTTATATTAGTTGTTCCTAATATAATAGTTGTACGCATCGGCAAAGGTATATTTATGTTAGAGATTTTAATTGGCGCCGTGATTGGATTGGTACTTGGCCTGACAGGGGCCGGGGGATCTATTTTTGCCGTTCCATTGCTTATATTGTTATTGGATATTCCCGTACAACAAGCAATCGGTGTTTCTTTAGCGACGGTTGCTTTTAGTTCGTTATTTGGTGTGTTAATTAGATTCACACAAAGACAAATTATATGGATACCCGCTGTAATATTCGCTCTTTTGGGCGCCATTTTTGCGCCTTTAGGTAATTGGCTAAATCATCAATTGCCGACGTCTTTTATTATCATTGGCTTTGTTATGCTGACGGTACTGATAGCTTACAAAATGTGGCAGTCGGCACCAGTCAGCACTTTAAAAAATAACGATGTCCGCGCAAAGTTCTCTATTGAAAATAAAAGTAGTGATTTGCCATGCCAATCTAAGCAATCTAAGCAAGCGCAAGGCCAAGCGTTTTCAATTTCTGCAAAATCTACTTTAGGTTTGAGCTTAGCTGCTGCAACTACAGGGATAATGTCTGGATTGTTTGGGGTTGGAGGGGGCTTTTTGATAGTGCCTTCTTTGTTGTTGTTAACCCGAATGAAGTTCTCTGCAGCAATTGCTACGTCGTTATTTGTCATTGCTGTGATTAGCAGCAGCGGTTTTATTTCGTTTGCACAAAATTCAGCTTATATGGATTGGTCGTTGATATTGTTAATTTCGCTTGGTGGCATAACAGGTATGCTGTTAGGCTTTTTTCTTAGCCGTCACCTTACAACCGCCAAGTTACAACAAAGTTTTTCAGTCGCCATGTGTATTATGGCGCTGGTCATGTTGATTAAACATTTTGGAGGATAGGTTTATGATTCGCCAGTTATATGATCGTGACAGTTACACCTACACTTATCTGCTGGTTTGTGACAAAACAGGTCAAGCGGCTTTAATTGACCCAGTCAAAGACAATGTGACTCAGTATGTACAATTGCTAAAAGAATTAAACCTTAAACTTGTTTACGCGCTAGATACTCATATACATGCAGATCACATCACCGCTTTATCTGTGCTTAGAAAGGCTACCGGATGTAGCACTTTAGTGAGCAGTCAAGGTAAGGTTAATTGCGCGTCTGGTGGATTAACCAACAATGCTTGCCTTACGATTGGCCTGTTGTCTTTACGAGCCATCTATACCCCAGGGCATACTGATGACTCATATAGCTTCTATTTACAAGAGGGCGCGAACGGGTATTTATTTACCGGAGATACCTTACTCATTCGTGGAACGGGTCGAACGGATTTCCAAAATGGCAGCGCGAGTGATTTGTATGAGAGTTTGCATAACAAACTATTGCAGTATCCAGACAACACCATTGTCTACCCAGCGCATGACTATAATGGTTTTACACAAAGCACAATTTTTGAAGAAAAATATTTCAATCCGCGAGTTAAAATTAAAGACAAAGGCGCGTTTATTCAGTTTATGGCAGAGTTGAATTTGCCGAAACCAAAGCATATTGAGATCGCTGTGCCTGCGAACCAGCAATGTGGTGAGCTAGACGTATAAGTAAATACAAGGCAAGCATATATGTAGAAAATTTAGCAATCAGTGAGGTGTAAAATGAACGAATATTTAATGGCCGTTGTGGGGGGGATCTTGATTGGTCTATCCGCTCTAATATTGTTGCTGTTCAATGGCCGTATAGCCGGAATTAGCGGTATTGCTTGGCGTAGCTGGCAAAGCTCTGTTGAACAGAAATGGCAATGGTTATTTATTATCGGACTACTACTGGGGACATGGCTAGCGCACTCTCAGTTGAATATTACCGTGCCCCAATTACCAGATAACAATGTTGGCTGGATTGTTTTAGCCGGTTTTTTAGTCGGTTTTGGGGCTAAATTAGGCAGTGGTTGTACAAGTGGACATGGCATTTGTGGTATTGGCCGTCTGTCGAAGCGCTCTTTTATTGCGACTAGCATTTTTATGTCAACAGGCATTTTATCGGTTTTTCTAAGTCATTTTATCTAACTCAGTTTATTTAATACCGGGGGCATTATGTTGCAGTTTAAAACTTCAATCGTTGGTTTATCTTCAGGTGTGTTATTTGGCTTGGGGCTGGCGGTTTCAGGTATGACAGATACGCAAAAAGTAAAAGGTTTTTTAGATGTTTTTGGCAACTGGGATATCACTTTAGCTTTTGTGATGGCCTCTGCTTTGCTCATCACCATACCGTCATTTTACTTCATTCAAAAACGTAAAGCGCCACTTTGTAATCTAGAGTTTAGCGTACCTAAAAATAACAAAACAGATAACAAATTAATTTTCGGCGCAGCTTTATTTGGGATTGGTTGGGGCATGGTTGGTTGGTGTCCAGGCCCAGCTATCGCATCACTTGTTTACTTAGACCTGACCGTTGTGTATTTTTTACTGGCAATGTTTGTGGGTATGGCAATCGCAAACAAAGTTTAAAAGTGGTCAATCAGGCCACATTTCTTGTGGTTTGACCGCAATGCTGTCAGCGCTAACGATGCCTATGCTTTCATCTTGCTCTGAGTAACTGACCAGCAGCTCTTTTTTAAAAAGCTGCTGTTTTACTTTTTGAACATATTCGGCTTGATACTCAAAACCATCATCAAAAGACCCCATTTGCAGTAAGAACTCTTTGATCAGATTGTCGAGCTGATCATCTGGTATCAGCTTTACGTCAACTAACATGCTTGCGCCACCCAACTATTAATTAGCTCATATTCTAACTCAATCCTGCTATTTAATCTCGTTGCAGCGAGTTTATCTTTGCATAATCTGGTAAATTTCTGTCTCCACTTCAGCGATGAGTTTCTCAGCTTCCGCTTTTTCAAGCATGCCTTGAAATTGCATATCCAGTAGTTTTTGCCGACGTTTATTTAACAATACCCGAGTTGCAATTAAGGTTTGAATTTCTTGGACTTTTGTCGGCTCGTATTGGCTAATTTCGGTCAAATAGTGCTGCATTTGCTGCAGGTTTTTATCGATCTCGTACACTATTTTATGTTGAAATGAAATTGGGGCTGATAGGTCTTTTAAATTTTGTTTGCTGGCTTTTTGTGCCTGTATAAAACCGTGCGCAATGTAAAATGCCTGAGCAAAATTTGTATCATCAATTTGATTAAAATATAGGTCTTCGCGCGGATAAATAATCGGTTCACCGTCTAGCGCTTTTTCTACCGCTTTGTTGAGTAGCTGGATAGATTTTACATTCAACATTCCTTGGTCAAACAATTGCCAGTAAAATTGTTTTTCGGATTCTAATAAACGGCGTTTATAGGCGATAATGAGCTCTTCTTCTGACGTTTTCAAATGTGCCAGCTCTTCTTCAGCCATCTCTTGGTAGATGTATTCATGCTGTTTGATTTTTTGCCAATCAGTGTGTGCAAAATTTTCATCTTTTTGCATTTTGGCTATGTCTTCTTGTAATGATTGTTGTATTTTCAGTTCAGCTTTGTCGACGGTTTTTTGTTTTGCGGCGGGTAATTCACTTAACCCCAATTTTTTTAATAAATAACGCATGCTGCCGCCATTAACTACTATGGTTAATACGACAATGCCGGCGCATAAAAATAAAATTTGCTCACCCGTTTGCTGTGGAAAGTTTTCATTTTGTGTAACCGACAAAGCTAACGCTAGCGCAACGGCACCGCGCAGTCCTCCCCAAATCAACACTATGGTTTTTTCTTTCGACAAACCGACACCAATTTTGTCCAATATGGGTCTGAGTACGCTGATAGCTATTGCTCTAATCAGTAGAATCGCAACGTATAAAATGGCCAACATTAACCAAGCCTGGGGGTCATTCAATTGAATCTTTACCGCGACAATGATGCCAACCACAACAAAGATTAAAGTATTGGCAAGATAAGCCATCATTTGCCAAAAATGATGTAGAAAACCTTTTACTTCTGGTGAAATTCGCGTGCGCCCTTGGCTGGCTAATAAAACGCCTAAGGTGACGACTGCAACGACCCCTGATACGTGGAAAAAACCTTCAGCAAAATAGAAGACCAGATAAGCTGTAGCGATAGAAGTTGTGATTTCAATCAGTGGATCGTTAAATATTCTGCCAATCCACAAAATCATTAGCCAGCCACCTAACAGACCGATTAAGAACCCAAAGCTAACGACCCAGCTAAAATCGAGTAAAACTGATAAGACAGCTAATTCACCGCCATTTGTCGCCACCAACATACTATAAAATAGCGTAAATAATACGATTGCAGTGCCGTCGTTGAGCAGCGATTCGCCTTCTATCAATGTTTCTAAGCGTTTTCGAGAGCTGAGTTCTTTTAACAATGCAACAACAGCTACCGGATCGGTTGCACTGATTAAAGCGCCAAACATAAAACACACGGTCCAGCTCCAATCCCAAGGAAAAACATATTTTACAAAAGCAGCGGTTAATGTGGTGCTGATGATGAGTCCGGGCACCGCCAATAGCGATATTTGATTAAAAGTACGTTTAAACAAATGAGTTTCAATTGAATAAGCGGATTCGAAAATTAAAGTTGGCAAAAATAAAAACAGAATTAAATGTGGGTCAATATCAGCGACTAATTGTACGGTTTGATTATAAACATCGGGCAGCCATGCTGCTTCAAAGCGTTGCAGTAAACCGATTAAAATCCCCATGCTCAACAATGCAATGGTATAAGGGACTTGAGTTTTTTTTAGTAAATCACGCAAAAAAACACCTAGCAGTAAGGTGAGGCTTACGAATAGCAAGATTTGCACACCAATGTGATACTGCATAATCCAATCGTCCTAATTATTTATACTCGTTAACTATAGCCAACAATCTTTGCGTGCGTTGTTAAAAGCACAAGAATTGATTGAAATTTTGATTTTTATGTTTTAAAGTTTCAGTAATTTCTGAAACTTTGGTAATTAATATGAACTCAAAAATTGAAGCGTTCGTTTTACACTGTGGTGAAATGGGAAGTCGTTGGGGATTTAACCGCACAATTGGCCAGATGTGTGGGTTGATTGTGATTTCAGACCAGCCATTAACGGCTAATCAAATATCTGAAACCTTAAATATATCACGAGGGAATGTCAGTATGGGGATTAAAGAGCTGCAAGCATGGCGTTTAATTCAGGTACAACATAAACCTGGTGACCGTAAAGAATATTATGCTCCGGCTGGTGATATTTGGCAGATGGCTATTAGAGTTTTTGAAGAACGGCGAAAGCGTGAGGTTGACCCGACTTTAAGTCTATTACGCGACAACTTATTAGATGAACCTGCCAATGCCCAAGAAGTATTTGCGCATAATAAAATGCGAGAAATTCATGATTTATTGGACGCTGTCACGCTTTGGACATCTGAATTGCCAAAAATGGGACCTGAAAAATTAAATAAACTGATGCAACTCGGTAGTGGTGTTGGCAAAGTGCTGGACATGAAAGAAAAATTTTTAGGCTCGGCTAAGCGCTAGTTTATTACCCGGGATTGGCCAGCTCCCTCAGAAAAATTAACAGACTCTTAAACGCCTTGTAAGGAGGCATTTATGTTAGATACCTTGATACTGTCACGCATTCAGTTCGCAGCCAACATTAGTTTCCATATTTTATTTCCGACGATTACCATTGCACTGGCTTGGTTTTTGTTTTATTTCAAACTTCGCTTTAACTTGTCAGGCGATCCTGTCTGGATGCGCGTGTATCGTTTTTGGGTTAAAATTTTTGCGTTAACCTTCGCGTTAGGTGTGGTTAGTGGTATTACCATGTCTTTTCAATTTGGCACTAATTGGCCTGGCTTTATGGAAACGGTTGGCAATATAGCTGGACCATTATTGGGTTATGAAGTACTTACCGCTTTCTTTTTAGAGGCAACGTTTCTAGGGATTATGCTGTTTGGCATTCATCGCGTCGCACCTTGGGTGCACACGTTTGCAACTTTAGTGGTTGCAGTTGGCACCAGCTTGTCCGCATTTTGGATTTTGTCATTAAACTCTTGGATGCACACCCCCTCTGGCTACCAGATGATTGATGGCGTTGCTCATGTAACCAGTTGGTTTGACGTGGTATTCAATCCATCCTTTCCCTACCGTTTTACCCATATGCTATTCGCTTCATTCTTAACGGCTTCTTTTGTTATAGCGGGGTTAAGTGCTTATCGTATATTGCGCGGTGATAACAAGCGAGCGCCTAAACTCGCGTTAAAAACCGCATTAACGGTGGCCGCGCTAGTCACCCCGTTGCAAATATTTGTAGGTGACATGCATGGCTTAAATACACTTGAACATCAGCCACAAAAAATTGCTGCGATGGAAGGGGTATGGCAAACAGAAACGCATGCGCCATTGCTGTTGTTCGCAATACCAGATGAAAGTAAGCGGACTAATCATTTTGAATTAGGGATTCCAGGCTTAGCGAGTTTGATATTAACGCATGATTTCGCAGGGGAAATTAAAGGGTTAGACGAATTTTTTGGTAAACATCCTCCTGTTTTTGCCGTCTTTTGGGCGTTTAGAGTTATGCTCCTAATAGGGATGTTAATGCTGCTAATATCCTGGTTATGTCGCTGGCAATTATCGTGCAAAGGTGAGTTATCAGCTGGTTTATTAAAAATTCTCACTGCTATGACTTTTTCAGGTTGGATAGCAACGCTGGCCGGGTGGTATGTTACCGAAATCGGTCGTCAGCCTTATTTGGTTTCTGGCGTATTAACCGTTGAACAAGCTGCAACTGATATTGCACCGGGCAATGTTGCGATATCATTGAGTTTATATTTGTTGGTTTATGCCATTCTAATGCTTGCTTATTTACATACGGTTTTTTTGATGGCAAGGCGCGCTGTAGAAATAGAAGAGATCAGTCAGGCCGAACTAGAAGAAAACAATTTATCAAACCGTCAAGATATGGAGGCTCGCAATGTTTAGTGCAGAGATGCTGGCAATAATATTTGTCGGCTTGATGGGGTTTGCAATACTTTTATACGCTATTTTAGATGGTTACGATTTGGGTGTGGGTATTTTATTGCCGCTACAAGAGCAAGCGCAAAGTGATAGCATGATAGCTTCAATTGGACCATTTTGGGATGCGAATGAGACCTGGTTAGTGTTAGCCGTTGGTATTTTATTAATCGCTTTCCCTGCTGCGCACAGCTTGATTCTTAGAGAGCTATATTTACCCGCAGCTGTACTATTGATTGCTCTAATAATGCGAGGCGTCGCATTTGATTTTAGAGTTAAAGCTGCGTTTAGTCATAGAGCTGGCTGGAATCGCATTTTTAAATTGGGCTCATTATTGGCAGCGCTTAGCCAGGGTTATATGCTGGGTATGTATGTTATGGGATTTCAGTCTACATTAGCGGCTTATGTCTTTAGTGTGATAAGCGCTTTTGGCGTAGCGGCAGCTTATAGCTATATTGGTGCTTGCTGGTTGGTGATGAAAACAGAAGGAGAGTTGCAGAAAAAATCGACAATGTGGGCTAGAAAAGCGGGGCGTTTATGTTTTGTCGGCGTTTTTGCGGTTTCTATCGTTAATCCGATGATTAATTCGGACGTATATGAGCGCTGGTTTAGCCTACCGAATGCCCTGTTATTAATGCCATTGCCATTATTTTGTTTTGTTCTGTTTCTGATTGTTGATCGTCTATTGAAAAGAATGCCGTTTAAAGGTGATGTAAGTTGCTGGATCCCTTTTGTTGCCTGTACTATGATATTTTTCTTATGTTTTAACGGTCTAGCATTTAGCTATTTTCCGGATATTGTACCGGGTCGGCTAAGTATATTTCAGGCCGCATCATCGGCTGAATCCTTAAGTTTTATTCTGTGGGGTGTGATAATTGTGGTGCCGAGTATTCTTGCATACACGGTTTTTTCATATCGGGTATTTTGGGGGAAAGTGAGAGCGCTGAGGTATTATTGATATGGCTGATACAAAGCGAAGTTTCAGTGCTTTAAATCGCCTGCATTAAAAGTAAATGCAGGCGTGATGATGGCTTTTGCTATTTATTATGTGGCTTTAGTTTTAACGGCACTGAACAGCAGCGAGAGGATTCGAGAGGGTTAATGCTGTATACGACCTGCGCTGAAAGCTCAGCATCGCCAGTATTGCCAACAAAAATAGTGCAATGCTTGTTGGTTCGGCTATTTCAACATTTGCTCTTTCGCCTTCAGCACTGGGGTACAAGCCGTTCCATAAATTGGCTTGAGCACCACTGTTGCTGGTCCAGCTTTTTGCTATCACCTGACCACTGAGATCGCCTGATAAAAACTCGAAATCCGCAGTAGGCGCGAGGATATTGCCGTAGAATCCACCCGAGGTCATTGCTAAATGTTCAGCTTCGTAAAAGTTAAACAATATATTGTTCGGCATTTTTTTCTTGCCACCTACATAACTTAAATCACCCGCGTACTCTTGCGCCAGATCGCCAAAATAGTCTATTGAATCAAAACTTATGTCAGTGCCGCTGATGTTAATGATAATAGGCATGTTGGCGTCTAAGCCAGTTGCGGTAAAGCTCGTTACTTCTTGTAAATTAGCTCCGTCAAAATCCATGACTAAGACACCTTGTTCATTCATCAGGGTGTTATTAGGCGTAAAGATAAATTCTTGGGTGCTCTGCCACCACTGATTACCTTTTGCTACAATCTCGCCAGTATTGGTGAGCTGCGCTAAATCAGAAGATAATTGTGTCAGGTAGCTAAACGCCGAATCAAAATCAAGAGGTCGGTCAGTAAAATTGAATACCTCACCCAATACAGGGTCATTGCCGGGCACAAGCGAATTAGGGGCGTTTACTGTCGTACCATTTTTTATCAATTCGCCTCCCAAAACCAAGTTACCTTTGATGTTGTCGGCGCGATTGACACTGAGATTACCTTGCACGACTAAGACATCAGAATAGCCTGATTCTCTCTCCCAAAACTGGACACCCGGTAGGTTGGTATTTGGGTTGTAGTTAATGCCAACGTCATATTGATCGACTGATGCATTGCCGCCAACAGCGATTTTACCTTGAGAGTCAGAAGTGCCGGTATGGGTAAAATCATTTTGGACAAAGATATTGTATTCTGCCGCTGAGCCGAGATCGATTTCCCATGCAGATAAATTAAATGAGGTAAATAGAGCAACAATAGGTAACAGCTTAGACTTCATAGCAACAACAACCTTACAACTTATTAGACTCGAAATAATAGAGTGTTTTTTATACAAAATCAACTGAAAAGCTATTTTCCTTTTAGTTTGTTATATAATTTTAAGGCTTTATCTCTACTTTTAAAGTTAGTGTCTTGAAAATTTAACTTTTCTAAAGCCGTAATGGCTTCGGAAGGGCGATTTAATTTTTCTAATGTTGCCGCAAGGTGATAAATTAATTCAGATTGTTGACCGGCCGTAGCCATAGCGACTCTAAAGTGTTCTAACGCTTTTTCGTAGTTTTGTGCCTGATATAAGTACCAACCATAAGTATCATTAAAAGCTGGGTTTTGACTGTCAAGTTGAACTGCTATTTGTGCATGAGATAGTGCTTTATTCAGGTTCTTTTCAGCGTATAAATGCGCGAGTTTATGATGAGTAAAGGCGTTTTCGCTCACTTGCAGTGAATTTTCTAATAAAAGAATACTTTGCTGCGGAGCATTTTGCTGCTGATGTAATTTTGCAAGCAGATAGGTTGCTGGCAGGTCTTGTGGATATTTAGTCAACCAACTTTGTAACAGGGTTATTGCTGCGCTTGTGTCTTGAGTTTGCAATAACAGGCCTAAATATGATTTAAAGTGCGCGACAGAGCGGCTTGCCTCGTACAGGTTCTTGATTAATTGTTTAGCTTGCTGGTGTTTGTTTTGACTATTCAACAAATTAAATTCGAGCTCTTGTACACTAATTGGATCGATTGCATCAATTGCATCGTGAGCGTGGTTTTTTAACCATTCAAGCTGAGCTTGGGCTAATTCAAATTCTTTATTTTTAATATGTAACTGGACTTTTAAAAAGGCGAGTTGTTCGCTAGGTTCCTCCAGTTGTTGTAATCTTTTTATAATTTTCATTTGCCCATCAGTACGTGTTGTACTGGCTTCGAGTGTAAATAAAGCCTTAAGTTGCTTAGGATCATCATAATACAAGGCAAATAAAGTATTTAGATCTTTTAGCGCAATGGCTTGATCGCTTTGCAGTGCGAGCTTTATTTTAAAGTGTAACAGTTCGGCATCGAGCTTGTAGTCCTCTATATAACGACTTAGCAGCCCTTGAGCGGCAGCAAACTGACCGGTTCGGTCGTACAATTCTATGAGTGCTTTTGCCGTTTTAAGAGATGGCTGTGTTTGATAAACGGTATCTAAATAGTCTATCGCGCTATGGTATTTTCTCTGTTCAATTGCAACTGCTGCTTTTAATTCTAATGCTTCGACAGATTGAGTCTTCAGTTTTTTAAGTAAGTCTTCAACTTGCCCGTAGTCTTGTTTTTTATAGGCTAAGCTGGCAAGTTTGAGTACCGCAGGTGTATAGTTAGCTTGTAATTTCAGTGCTTGTTGGTAGTAAACTGTTGCTTTGGTTGGTTGCTGCGCCGCTAAATAAATATCTCCGGCTAATTGATGGCTATTGGGGTTCTGGGGCTGTTGAATTAACAGTTTGGAAGCGATTTTTCCAGCTTGTTCTAGTTCATGTAAACTGATCAATAAACGAGCAAGCTGAATATCAAGCAGGTATATATTACTTTGTGCCGTTCCTTCTAATAAAGTGCGGGCTTTGTTTTGTTCGCCAGAAACCAAGTAGATGGCTGCCAAGTGATTGCGAAATGATGCATTCTGTGGAAACTTTTCATGTGCAGAGATTAACATTGAACGGTAGTTCTCAGTACTTTCCAGTTTTTTCGCCAAGCTCAGTAATTTAGCCAGAGCGTGCTCGTCAGCTGGCTGGCGTTTGTTATATTCGCGGTAATAGATGAATGCTTGTTGGTCATCAGATAATTTTATAGAGGTTTCAGCCAACAGTTTGTAAACGGTGGCATCACTGGTGTGTTTATTCTGATAATTTAAAAATTCGCGGCGTGCAGATTGGTAATTTTGTGTTAAATAATGCACATAGCCAGATAAAAGGTTGAGTTGTCCACCCGGAACCTTATTCAAATCCACCAAAGACAACTGATTATTGATATCGTTTAAGGTTTCCTTAACTTCTCGTTGAGGAATTTCATTGGCCCCCGAAATAACGGCAAATAAAAGCTTAGCAAACGGGTTATCCGGAAATTGTTCTCTTAACTGAACACTGATTTTTAGAGCTTCATCACCTCTATCCAGTTTTTGCAGTAAGGATGCTTTGGCAAATAAGGCCAGTGTATTGTTATTTTCGAGTTCTAAAATACGATTATATAACTCAAGTGCAGCTTCCAAGTTTTGTCGTAGTTCGAGTACTCTAGCTTTGAGTTGTAAAGCAGGGACTGAATTTGGACGTTGCTGTAAAGCTGTACTCAAGATGTTGATAGCGTCTTGATATTGATTTTGAGTGACCAGTACTTCAGCCATTATCAATTGGGCGTTTAAGTCTTGTTTGTCGAGTTTTAGAGCCTGACTGGCAAATTGTTGAGCTTGGCCAAATTGTTCTTGTTGCAAGGCTAATTTGGCCCGGATAATCAGTAGTTCACTAACCTGTTGATATGGGTACTGTTCTATAAAATAAATCGCTGATTCAGTATTGTGTAGTTGTAATTGACAGTTTAATAGTGGTGGGAGTACTTGCTGCCAGTCACCTCTTTCTTGCAGTGCCACTGTCAGTTCTTTTTCGGCCGATAGGCAATTTTCTTGTAACGCGTAAACTTTTCCTAACAGGATACGCGCTGGGGTAAATTCGGGAAATTCTTTTAGGTTATTTTTCAGATGGATAATCGCATTGTCTAGTTCATTGCTTTGATAGGCCTGTATAGCTTCTTCGTATAAATAACCGCGTTGCTCGGCGGCGAAAGTTGCATGACTGAATAAGACGAATATCGGGATTAGTATAATTAAAAAACGCATAAAAATAATAAAAAATAATAGCTGCTGAATTACATCAAGTATTAAGTATACACCTTAGGTGCAAGCAATTATTTTACTTTTATATATTTATTTTAATTATTCTTCATATCGCTTTAAAGCATCGATGGCTATTGGTAATTTAGGGTATAAGGCGTTAACATTCAGCTCACTATCTGTACAATTTTTAGAGGACTGGATTGTGGCATCTTTGATATCAATTGGCGAATGTATGATGGAGTTAAATGCAACGGATACATTAAACTTCAAACGCTCATATGCGGGCGATACTTATAATACAGCGGTATATGCAAAACGCTGGCAGCCTCAGTTGCCGGTTTATTATTTATCTGCTGTGGGGACCGATAATTTAAGTCAGGAAATGCTTTCACAATGGAGAGCTGAAGGTTTAAATACGCAATATGTATTACAAACGCCAGATGCGCAACTGGGTATTTATGCGATTAGTAAAGACTCTGCCGGTAAACGCTGTTTGTCTTATTGGCGTAAAGGCTCGGCAGCCAGTCAATTGATGCAATTAATGCACGCGCAAGGTGTTGCCGAAACATTACCGCATTTTGATTATGTGTATTTTACCGGTATTAGTTTAGGTATTTTCAGTGATGATGATAAGCAAGCGTTACTTGATTTGGTAAGTGATTTACGCAATAAAGGTGCAACTGTTGTTTTTGATCCGAATTATCGACCATTATTGTGGGAATCTAAAGAAGATGCTATTAAGTGGTTGACCTTAGCGTATCAAGTAACGGATCTGGCTTTACCCGGAATGACGGATCACAAAGCTTTATTTGGTCATGCTAATCACACCGAAGTCGTTGAGTTTGTTAGAGCTTTGGGATGCCATGAAATTGTCGTGAAAAGTTCACAAGACGGTATTTACGCATACGATGCTCATGCTGAATATTATTGTGCAATCGATGGCAATTCTCCCTGTATCGATACGACTGCCGCTGGAGATTCTTTTGCTGGCACATATTTAGCCTCGCGAATGGCCGGGTCTGATATTTTAACAGCCGTTGAAGCGGCCGCCGATGTCGCAACCAATGTGGTTAAACACGTTGGCGCTATTGTTGATTAGAGCTATTCTTGATTAAAGCGATTAGCAGCCGAGTGCACCCTTAAGCATGTTGACCTTAGTACTATAATGTTTTGCGCTTCGACGTATTTATTATAGGCAAGGTCAATGGCTTTAAGATTGATACACCGTCACTTTGTTGCGACCCGTTTTTTTGGATTGATACAGAGCTAAGTCAGCTTGTTTGAAAAGCTCATCAAAACTTTGCGTTGTTTTCTCTGCCACCCCGATGCTGCAGGTAATACGACGGCCAATGGTAAATTGGGTTTGACTAATCTCTAGTCGCAACTTGTTTGCTAATAATTCTGCTTGGTGTATATCTGTGTTTCTGCATAAGATTAAAAACTCTTCTCCTCCCCAGCGGACAACCAAGTCGGATTCTCGACAACGAGTTTTTAATACTGAAGCGAGCTGTTTTAACACACTGTCACCGACATCATGGCCTAGTTCGTCATTAATGGATTTAAAATGATCTATATCTAAAATGAGTAATGAAAATTGGTTGTTAGCTAGGTTATCTAGTGCATTGTACAAGCCACTGCGATTGTATAAACCTGTTAGTTGGTCATGATGCGCTTGCTCTTGTAATACTCTACTTTTGTTATCGAGTGCTTTATTTTTCTTTAACAAGTTGCGAGAGTGTTTTTGTAATTGCCTCTGCTCATTGGCCAGTTGATATATTTTCCAGCTTAGACCACTGACGATCCAAACGATCCATATATATAATAACCCCTGATACAAATTACTTTCTTCAATCCACTTACCTCTAAGCGCTATTTTGAATATTTTTATCTCTGTATCACGCGGTTTGGTCGATTCACCGGTCGAAAACATGATGTTTTTAACATTTGAAAATTCACTGTGCGCGCTGTCCACTTTATTGGCACAAATCCACCAAAATGGAACAACAAAATCACTTAGCTGAATACGATAAGTGGCAATTTTGTTTTCGGCGTTAAAGCGATATAAATTCATTTTAAAAGGATAGGTGGTTGTAGTTTGCTGGTTGTCAAAAACATGGTTTAAATAAATACGTATCTTATCTGGGGCGGTTGATTGATATTGCATAGTGACAAATAGCTGATTGTATTTTGTCAGATCAAGCCCCGGCTTTTCTGTCAACTCAACGATCAGGTTACAATATGGATATTGGTAGGTTTGACTGCGACGAATGGTACAGCGCATTATTAACGCGTTATCCTTTACAAAGCTCACACGCGATTGACCGCCTTCATTCATATCACTTTCCACGCGAGCGGTTGCATTGTTGGCATCAATGACTAAATCACGATTCATACCCAATTGATACCAGAGCATGATGCAAGCTGTTAAAATTGCGAGCAAAAAGGTTAAAACATCAAATGCATTTGTCTTCTTGTGTTTGTCTATTTTAATTTTGCTAAACATTATTGCGCGCACCAAATAGGAAAGTAGGCTGTGTTTTGTTAAACAGTCAAAAAGTTGGTATATCTTGGATGTTTGTTAAATGTGTGGAATGTAACACAATTGTGACAAGTTGGGCTAGTAGAAGATGGGGAAGGCGGAAACAAAAAAGGCAATTCAAAAGAATTGCCTTTTAGATATTCAAACTACTAATTTAAAATTAGATAGCTTGGATATTTTCAGCTTGTGGACCTTTAGGACCTTGAGCTACTTGGAATTGAACTTGTTGGCCTTCAGCTAAAGTTTTGAAACCGTCGCTTACGATAGCACTGAAATGTGCGAAAACATCTGGGCCAGACTCTTGCTCGATGAAACCAAAACCTTTAGATTCGTTGAACCACTTAACTGTGCCTTTAACTGTATTAGACATAATATATATCCTGAAATTTTAAAATTAAATTGTGTTGCCTCAAGAGGCTTCTCTAGCGTGGAAATAGACTGAAACTTAGAAACATCAGGACGGTGATTTATAAATAAAACAACGAAGTGAAGATTTTTTAAGGTAAGACATACTTTCTAGCTGACGGTTATAGTACAGGGTTTATAGCTGGAGTCAATCAAAGTTTGTTTGGTTTTTAAACAATTTTCGTTTTTTTTGTATTTTGCTGATTTAATACTTCTAACCTAAGCTTGTAAAAAGACTAACTAATGACACACCTTATATGCTTCGACTATTGCTGTTTTCACACCATGTACCACTTGCTTGGATAGTTGCTCTGGCAGTCGCGCTTATCTTGACTAAGCCAAGTCTCGCGCAAGATAAATTTATTAAAGTGATGCAGCCTAGCTCGCAAAACCAGATGGGAGAGCGATTTTTAGTTGATGTGGTTAATTTGGCAGTACGTAAAGCCAATAAAACGCATTTTGTTAAACATCGCCTCAAATTTGTACCTTTGGAAGAAAGGCAATTATTGAGTTTTGAAAGCTACTTAGAGCGCGGTATTTTTGATGTGACTTACTTTGGTACAAGTATCGCGTTAGAAGAAAAATTTTTACCTGTTCGCATTCCTTTATTCTCAGGTTTATTGGGCTACCGTTTGTCGATTGTTAAATCAAAAAATTTGGCCATGCTTAAAAACGCATCGCTTGAAGAGTTAAAACAGTTACCTGTATGTCAGGGCAGTATTTGGGCTGACTCAGATATATTGGAACATAATAACTTTAATGTTGTACGTGTCAGCCACTATGAGTTTATCGTTAAAATGCTGGACAAAGATCGTTGTTTATTATTTCCAAGGGGGCTTTTTGAAGGGCATTTTGAGGTTGCTAACTTGCGCAAACAGGGTCTGAATGTTGAGTTAATGGATCAGATCTTGTTCTACTATCCTTTACCGGCGTATCTGTTTGTCAAAAAAGGCAATAAAGCACTGGCTGATTATTTGGAAATTGGCTTAAAAATGGCGATTGCGGATGGTAGTTACCAACAATTATTACAAGAGCATGCTCTAACACGCGCCATTTTTCCGCTGGAAAAATGGCGTGATAGTCGAATCATCGAATTGGAAAATCCTTATTTGCCGAAGAATACACCGCTGGATAGAAAAGAGTATTGGATAAAATTGCAAAATAAGACAGTTGATTAACAGTAACTTTTTTACTGAATGCCACGGGTCGCTACATTTTGTCTTGTGAGGTTATTCTTTAGCCTTGATATTTGCCTGCATGCGTTTCATTAACTGTTACCAGTAATTCATTTTGTATCAACCAGTTGAGAATGTACTTTGCTTTATCTGGTACTGTATGTATAGAGAGTTGAGCGTACAATTGTGCGGCAGCAAGCGCTTGATCAGGTAATTTTTTTAAGAATGAAGCGATCGCAAAATCGGCTATAAAACTAAATGCTTGGGTAAAATTGGGGTGTTGGATTGCATCTACTGCCTCAATAAACTGACCGGTGAGCGCCGCGGTTTGTATATATCGGATTTTCGTTGATTTAATTAACATACTATTCGCGGTAATTCTTTCAGGCTCTAACCTGTTTTTATCTATGTTATCTATGTTATCTATGTTATCTGATTTTTTAGGTAATTGTTTTACTTTGACTCTGTTGTCAGCATCACGTTGCCAAAATCCAGTTTGAAAGTAAGGCGCGCCTTGTGCATAAAAATCGTCTGCCCATTGTTGATGTTGCCGAGCGGATTGGGTGATCAGTTGTTGATAATAGTCTTTTGCCAGTTGGGTATTGTGTGGCTTTTTAAGTAAAGTATTAACCACAATGGCTGCCGATATTGAGGTTTGTAAGGCTTTTTCCACACCAGATGAAGATAAAGGGTCTAAAGCTAATGCGCTTTCACCAATCATTATCAGTTGGTCGGATATTGCCTGCGTGCTGTAGTAACTTGTCGCATCTACGACAGATATTTTTTTGATTGCCTGCAGATTACATATCAGTTGTTTAAGTGCCGGTTGTGTCTTAGCTAAATCGAGCAATAAATCATTTACCACGCGTGAGAAGTAATTTTTTTGCTGCGTAGCGATATGTTTTTGATAGTAACTTGCATCAACAAATAGCATCAGGTTGAAGCGCTTATCAGGTAATGCCATACCCCACAGCCAACCATGCGAGAAAGCTTTGATAAAGGGCACTGCGTTTTCGTTAAAGGGTAAGTAGCTTACGAGGCATAAGGTTTTGCGCGTATTTTTTTGCACTGTTCCGCGGCAAGCTCGGGCACGTCCACTCGCATCAATTAGCCATTTGCAATTGATTTGTTGCGTTTGGGATTGATGCAAGACCGTCAGTGACCAGCAGGAATCCGTTAATTTCGCTTGAGATAATAATCTATGCTCTAACTTTAATTGCACACCGGCAGCGACAGCATGATTTAACAATAAATAATCGAAATCTGAGCGTTTTATGATGATCCCCGGTTTTCCTGCCAGCTCGCGCCGTTGTATTTTGCTGCCGGGCCAGTGAATTTCGATTGACTGGCAGATAAATTTTTTACTTGCCTGAAGCGCTTCTGTTAAGCCAAGTGTTTGCATATGGTGCCAGATACCCGGGCTCAATGACTCGCCAATATGTTCTCTTGGAAATTTTTGACTGTCGATAACACAAACTCGATGGCCATATTTTTGCAGTTGCGCAGCGCATACCGAGCCAGCTGGTCCTGCGCCGACTACCACAATATCAAAATTTTGGTTTTGCACTGTCATATTAAACGTTCGGCTTTAACGCTGCTTAATTTAACGTAAACTTCCATACAGTACTGTAGCCAACCACGCACAAAATCACAGGCAACACGTTCACCGTTTAGTACTTCATGGTGGCACCCTCCGCCACATTGATATCTTGCCCAGCAAGTATTGCAAGGGGATTGTTGATGCACATGGCGTTGTTGTAGCCACTTGTTTTGCTGCAGAATATCAACGCCCAATTCAAGTTCACCCATCGCGGCTTGTGGTTCATCGACAAAGCGGTGGCAGGCAAATAAATTCCCCTCAGCTGATACCCCTAAGTAACCGGCACCAGCGCCGCAAGGGTAAGGCCTGTGCGTACCTTTAGATATTTCTTTCATTGCATTTAATATGTTGGCAAATGCATATCTTTCACCGGCGAGTGTTTTTTCGACAAAAGCGTCGCCGCATTCAATCATTTGACTGAGCATATATTGAAGTTCAGCAGTATGCATTTCATCTTGTCCGGTCGGAGACTTCAACATGGGAGAAAATCCGACTGAATGAAACCCTAATGCTAGGAAGTCATCTAAATATTCTTTTAGCTGCAGGTTTCTGGGGGTGACAGTGACACGTACCGAAACCTGCATTTTGTTTTGTATGTTAAGTAGCGGTTGTACATTTTTTATAATAAGGGCAAAACTGCCCTTCCCACTTTTAAGCGGGCGCAGGCTGTTATGGGTTTGTTCGGTACCATCTAAACTCAATGTGACCGCAAAGCCATACTGTTCAAAAAAGGCGGCATCTGCTGCGGTTAACAGTGTGCCGTTTGTGGTAACAGCAAAACTAAAGCAAACACCTTTTTCTTTAGCCCGACGGTTCGCATACTGTGTTGTTGCGTACAAGACCTGACGGTTTGCCAATGGTTCTCCGCCCATAAAGGCTAAGTTGAGTTTTTCGCCTTGACTGCTATTTGCCAACAAGCGATCAACTGCTTTTTTCGCGGTTAACAAAGTCATATTTTTTGCACTTCCACCAAAATCGCCTTGTTGGGCATAACAATATGTGCAACCTAAATTACATTTTTGTGCGATTGCCAAAGATAAAGCTTTTAGTGGCGGAGATTGAACTGGTTGGTCATCAATAAAAACGCTTTTGTGCAGACCTAATTGATTGAATAATTGTGTCTCTTGGCCCTGTCGCACTGCGTTTTGCAACGCATGGTATAGCTGTTGGTCAATATCAAATAGCTGACTGCCATTAACCACAAATAAATGATTTTTATTGTGGCTTTGCCATGTATGTAAGTGACTGGACTGTGGTGCTGAAAGCTGCATATAACTTTCACCTGCACTGCTGTTTTGCGTTTTGGGATAAAACTTAATCGGTACATTAGACATGCTTGACTCTTTTATTTTTATTATTCGGCGTCACGCCCGCCAATTTGAAATTTAAGTAACGCTTCCCAATCCATAAACAGATCTTGATAGTTAATTAAGCGGTTGTCTTTATAATCGTCGACAACATATTGACCGGTTCGCTTTTTCTGCATCCAGTTGTCACCTTGACTCCCACCATTGGGAGCAGGTTCGACATTGACGTAATCAGGTCGACTGGAAGCCCAGTAATAACATACACATTCGCGAAAATCATTTTGCCAGGGAGAGCATAACCCTTGGGTGAGTTCTCCCGGTTCTGCTAATGCTTCGTTAATAAGGGTCGAACCTTCCTCGAAAAAATTCCTAACTTCCAGTTCTTTAGTTATGATTTGATCTGCTGGTAAGTTAGCGAGTACTTGCTTATTCAGCATTTTTTCTTTCGTAAAGTAACACTTTAGTTTTTGACCGGCATGTTTCCAGATATAAGCCAGTGTATTTGACCATTCTAAGCTGACCACACCATCTGGATTATCATCTGTTCTTAAGGGTTCGGTGCTGGTTCCATCCGCTGAAGGGCCAATTGCTTGTACGACAACAGGCCAATTTGTGATTTCGCCATCTTTTTCAATGTCAAAACTCAATAGCCGGCGACCTTGTAGATCCGCATATTCAGCGTCGGCTTGTAAAACATAATTATCATGTTCTACTAATGTGATACCAACAAAAGCGCGTTTCCAGACACTTCGAAAGTCAAATTCTAAACCGGGACAACAGTTACCAACCGATGAATTTATATGCGTGTTTGGCGGGTTGCTTTGTCCGCGATAGTGCAGATGTGCGGTTAAGTTTTTGGGGGTTAATTGGCCTGTATTTTCAACAGGGAAATCACCGAACATAGCGTCTTTACCGGCATTTTTGATTAAGTCTATTTGCCGGTAGGTTAGCGCTAAATAACGAGCATCGGCACCCGACATCATGGCAGGCATCTTGCGTCGTCCTTTGTCTGTTAAATCGGCTACTTCATCGGGTTTGCGTAACAAATCATAAAACCAAGGCGGTATACCTGCTTCCATCGCAGTATAGAGTTGTTGATGTAATGCGGTAATTGATAAAGTATCAAGTGAGTGAGGTGCCATGATGGGTTGAAAAGCACGACCGAGATCTTCAGAGTCGTTTCCAACCATAGTATCCGCGTGGTTTGGTCGTCCTTTAACTGGATCGCCATTTAATACAGATAGATTCATAAATCGGACGGTTTCATAGGCGCGGCGCACTATGTCCTGCGCTAATGACAAAGCCGCACTTTGCTGGTTTTCAATATCCGGACCTAATAACACTTGCTCTAAATCATCTTGTACCGTGCGCACAAACTCGGAATCAGGTGCAAATATTGGCGGTGACGAGCAAAAGCGGGCTTTCGCAGAGTAAGCGACATGACCTGCTTGATCAGTCAGCTCTATCGTAATGATGCCATCACATGCATCATCTAAATAACCACGAGCAGGTTGTGGTTCTTGATAATAATTAAAGTAAGGTGCTTTTCCGTAAGCAGCATACAAGCCTTGTGCCAGTGTGTTTAATGTTGAGTCGTTGTCTGTATATTTTCCGTTCCACAATCCTTTTTCACTGTCGTATACGATGCGTTCGGGTGGGATTTCAATGCCTGAATAAGCAACCCCCCCCATTTCTTGCGGTTGAAAAACATTCGGTAGCTCTTTTGTCGGTGTGCTACCGTATACTAAACCTTTACCAGGTGTGTATCTAAGTCTTATTTCTGGGTGTGTTTTGTTTGGTTTGATAAATTGAATTTTGCCGAAAGGTATTGATTTGGGCAGACCATTTTCATCCTTAATGAAATGTGGGCTGTAGCCATTTAATGCGTATTGTTTATGATCGCTAATATCGGTTAATTCGGCGGTTACTTTGTCATTTTCATCTGTCGTTCGGCGGTATACTTTATAATTGCCAGCTTTAACATGCCACTTTACCGCTAGTGAAAAGTGTTTTAGCAGGTGCGTATCAAGCGGGGATAGCTTTTCTTCTCCATTTTCTTCGATAACCGCAAAGACTTCGAGAAACGGAGCAACGGGCCTTATTTTATTATTGTCTTTAAAGTTTGGTGGTTCGTCTGATGCAGGCAGCGTTTCTGTTATTTCACCTGTTTGAGTATCTACAATAAAGGTTTCAGCACGTTTTATTTTACGAAAATCGAGCGGTGCTTTGGGATCATGCTTTATTTCATAGTTATCTAATGGTTTTTCGGAAGAGCCCATCCGAGCAATTGCCATCGCCGGCAGAATAACAATTTTATTTAATTTCATGAACGCATGCTCCGTGCTAATTTGTGTGCTTCTATGACGGTATCCAGCCAATGCAAGGTTTCGTTGTCTATATTTTCCATCGCATGTAGATAATTTATTTGTTGTTGATCTTTTTCGTCGAGCCAGTCGAACAACCAAGCTCTAATTTCTTTGCACGCGGCAAAAATATCGCGATATTGTAACCAGCAACTAAGTTCACTGGCGGGCAACTCTAAACTGTATGGCATTTGAAATGTAGGGCCGGCGGGTCTGAACGTGTCTTCATTATCCATGCCTGTATGCAGCGGACTACGCGTAAGAATATCTGAAATGCTTTTCAGATTATACATTTCTTTAAAGGCATTGTGCATGACGGCCTGATAATTACCCGCTCCATTGTTGGCATTTACACCTCGAGCTAGACGAAATGTGTGGGTTAAAAAAGTTAATAAAAGGCGATAGCGCAAATCGAATAAGTTGGCCCACTTAATACTAATCGGATGTGTTATCTGGGTACTAGTGCCAGATAAATCGCCACTTTGTTGTTGAATATGATCAAAGGTTGTCGGGTTGACGGGCAGTGCTTTGTAGGGTTTTATCGGGCTGTTTTCTGGAAAGTGTTGTTTATATTCTTGGTAAATTTTTAAAAAGCGGTGAAAGTGAGATTCTTCAGTCGCGGATTTAGGCGCTTCACCTTGTTCTGCGACTTGCTCTAATGCTTCTATCATGTCATCTCGTGTGGCGACCGGAACAATAATGACATCTGCCGTTGTTGGGCAGGTTTTTACCGTTTTGCTTTTACTGCCTTGTAATTGGTTTGACGCTTGTTCGCCACTGGGCATACCATGATTACAAGACCATGCTGCCCATTCTGCTTGATAGGCGTATGTCTCAGGATGAAAATCGTCTTCCGTAATACGGTTGGGATCTTTTAAGATTGCCAGAATTGTCTTAAATAATGCTCCAACGGATTTAACTTTATCTTTTGGGGGCGTGGGCCCGTGCTGCAATTTGTCACAAATTTCTCGGCAATAGTGTGCTTCATTCCACTCTTCGGGGGCTTCTGCATAAACATATTTGGCCAGTGAATTAAGCGTGAGGGGCTCGAGTTCAAAAGGAAATGGATAAAACTCATGATCCCACGGATAGTCATTGCGTTCCATGCTGATAACACCGCCCATCAGGGTTATCGCGTTTTGTACTGTAATTAAGTGGCCCATTTCTTCTTTGGCGATGCTGAGAATGGTTTGCTGCCAACGCCGTACCATCTCTCTTTTGTCTGGTGGTACTTGTGGCCCGCCCAATGAGTATGCCGCATATAGATACTGCACCATCAGTGCATGCTCGATACCTGCATCAATATCGAGCAACATAAGCAAATAGTCACGCCAGGTAAATTGTCCCGGTTTGCCCAGGTTGATGGGGAGTTTTTCGTTACGCATATCTGGAAAATTCAACAAATGTTTGCTGTGTTGGCTGGCCACTTAATGCTCCTTGTTTTTATTTTTTATTTTTTATTGAGTGTTGATGGAGAATGACTTTAATTCGCATAGCATGGCTTCACCTTTTTGTTCGATTAATCCTGTATGCGGACGATTCGGATCGACAAAAGTGGCAAGGTATTTGACTCTTGTTTCAAAGTCACATAAAAAACTGATCGACATTTGTTCATTCGGTTTTAAATACACATTATTTGGGTTTGCTCTGACTTCTGTATTACGCCATTTATTTTTGTACCAAATTTTAAATGAAGTCAGTGTGTGGGTTTTAGATGCATTAATTAATGCTAACCGCCCTTCATTAAAAAATGTATTGGTAAGCATATCCAATGAGACAAAGTATGATATTGCGGTATTCCGTGGATTAACATTCATGATCCGGCTTCCTTTTAAACTTATTAAATTAAGCGGTGCGTTAAAACCGTAAATACAACACGCCCTGTGTTAAGTTAATTGATGATAAAAACAGCGTCAATAAGATGTTGTCCTGTTCTGAGTATTAAATCCCAAATTGATAGGTAAAATTTATGCCTGCCGTTCTCGGTGGTGCGTAGGATAAAAATGAATAACCAAATACGCCGGAAGCATCAAAGCCATAGGTTGCATATTTTTCATTGCTGATATTTTTTAGCCAGAATGAGGCGCTCCAGCCTGCATGGTACTGCTCATATGTGAGTCTTGCATTGAACACTTGATAACCATTTTCGTAAGTTGTTGGGTGGTTTGCTAACGAATAGTATTGTTCATCGGTTAGAGAATAATCCAAACTGGCGCGGATATCAGCCGCGCGGCTGATTTGCCAAGACTTTTGTAGCATCGCGTTGAAAGTGTAGGCGGGTGCTTGTGGGAGTTTGGTATCCATAGTGCTGCCATCTGGCAAAATATAATCTTGCATTTTTGCATCGAGTAGCGCTATTCCAATATTCAGTGACCAACTATCAGCAGGTAGCCATAGTGCTTCAAATTCAGTCCCTCGCAAATAAGCCTGTTGATTGGTAATTACCTGAGTTAAACCCTGCAAATCAAACGCCTGATAGTCGTTATAGTCTGCATAAAAAACCGCACTGTTTAATCTGAGCGTGTGATTGGCAAGCCAGCTTTTAAAACCAATTTCGTAATTATCAATAATTTCATGCTGGTATGGGAGTTGTTCTACTTTTAAAATTGCTTCAAATGGTGCCGAATAGCCTCCTCCTTTTACCCCGCGTGAATAAGATGCATACCACATCATATTGTCTTTCGGGTGATAATTCAGTGCAGTTTTATAAGACCAGAAAGATTCACCGCTTGACCTATCAATAATACCGGTTTTGTCACAGATACCTCCAAAATCCGCAGTCAGCTCATCTTCAGTGTATTGACCGCCCATTTGTTGGCACTCAGTTTGCTCGGTTAGGCGATCAAATATTCGCTGGTCATCGTATTGTAATAAGATATTTTTAGCGGGGGAGTGCCGATCGCCTTCAGCTAATAATCGATTGGTGTATGCCATATCACGTGAATCTTTCGTTATCCGCGCCCCTAAGGTAAACACAAGATTGTGGTGAATGTCATATTCTAATTGGCCAAACAGAGCTTTCGATTCTGTCGTTAAGCTATAAACACTGGAGGGGTAATAATCTGCAATTTCAACCCATAAATGATTTTCATAATCGCCCGTTATTTTTAAGTAATTGGCACCTAATAACCATCTAAACGCGCCTGTCTGTTCAGAAAGCCTGAATTCGTGGCTAAATTGATTAGAATCTTGATATGTACCAAACCCACATACTGGGTTCGGTGAACCATCACAATCTTCTTCGTAAGTTTTTTCCAACGATTGATAATCAGATAAACTGATGAATTCGAATTCTCGCATTTGCCAGCTCAGTTTAATTGTATGTTGCCACATATCGCGCTCAGTTTTGCTATCAGTACGGTCAATATCACTGCTCCATACGTCAAAACCGTCGGGATCTTTATATCCAAACATGTCGCAGCCTGCACAAGTGTCATACAGGTTATCCTGAGCATTCAGATAATGTCCGCGATTATGATCTTGCGCTTTCACATAAGCCGCTCGGTGTTCGTAAGTTGAGCCCGGTTTGTCATTGGTTTGGTTTAGGCTGGTGGCAAATAAAATATTGAAATCCTCATGTGGGGTCACTAATACTTGTCCACGGATAGCCAATCGATCTGCGCTGATCATATCTTCGCCTATTCTGTTTTTAATATAGCCATCTTGTTTAAGTATCTGACCTGCAATTCTTGCTGCGATCGTCGAGTTACCACCTCCGATTGCCCCTTCAATTAACTGACGATTAAATGAGCCAACTTCGGCTTCTAAATAACCGGATAAGTTTTGACTTGGTTTTTGTGTAATAAGATGGACTAACCCCCCAGTTGCATTGCGACCAAACAAGGTACCTTGTGGGCCGCGCAGAATCTCTATCTGTTGGAGATCGTACAGCTGACTGCCAATTCCCCCCAGTGCACTGATATAAACCTCGTCAACATACACGGCATTTGGTGATTCATTGTGATCTGCAAAGTCATTTTGTGAAGCGCCGCGGATTGAAATTAAAATATTGTTTGGTGTGCCTGCAATGTCGCTAATATTGACCCCAGGTATTTGATTTGCAATTTGCGCGGCATTATCGTAACCAAGTGTCTGGATGGCGTCATTACTTAAAGCGGATAAAGAAACCGATACTTCTTGTGGGTTTTGCCGGTTTTTTTGTGCGTTGACTTCTATCACCTCAAAAATCGTTTCAGATTGCTTTGTTTGTGCAATATTTTCTGCTGCGTTGAGGGGGACGGACATTAAAAAATAGACGATGCTGCCGATAACTTGAGTGGGTTTTAGTGAATTCATAATATTCCATTCTGCCGTGTATTCGCATATCAACCAATATACTTGTTTATGAACTTGTTTATTTAGATTGCTATTTACACACTGGTTGGATTGCTGTGATAAACTCAAATTACAGTATAGTTAAAAAATGACAGTTACAAAGTGAGTTGGTTTGGGGCGATAGGATCAAAATATGAAGGCTATGGACAATAACAGGATAAAGGGCTCTCTTGCGCGCTCGACTTTGTTGCAGATGACACTGCGAGTGGCACCCATTGTCTTCATTATGTCTATTATGAGTTACTGGCATATAGTTTCGACATTAGAAGAGCAAACCGTTGATAAACTTGCGAAATATATTGCAGAGAGGGGAGAGAAGGAAAACGAAATCTTTCAATTGGCCAAACAAAACCATCTTATTTTTAAAAATCAATTTATTCAGTCCTATCAAACAGCAGATAAACAAAAGTTAGTTAAAAACTTCGATTATTTTTATTTTCAGCCGGGAGATGGCACAACACGTTCTAAATCTGAGTTTTTTAATGGAATTGAATTAGCAAGTGGTTTGCCGGTTGATTCGTTCAATTCATTTATTCCGCGAGCCGAGCATCCGGTGTCAGATGATTTAAAAGCGCGTTTAGTGGTCGCTTTTCGGTTGTTAACCCGCTATGGCCCGAGTTGGAATCATTTGGCTGCCAATACTTACATCACCACGCCAGAGGGCGCAATGATAGGTTATTGGCAGGGGGTGCATTGGTCTGCAGCGGCACCGGCTGATTTAGATATTCGAAATGAAGAGTGGGTGTATGTCGCAACCGAACAAAATAACCCTTCGCGAAAGCCGATTTGGACTGGGTTATATCATGACCCAACAGCGGATGAGTGGATGGTGACGTTAAAAACACCGGTTATGGACTACAACGGACAGACTTTGTTAGATGTCGGGCATGATATCTTGCTGAATGATTTATTTAATAGTGTATTTAATGACAAGTTGGAAGGTGCTTACAATTTTATTATTCGTAAAGATCAAAGGTTAATCGCCCACCCAAATCATGTCGACGGTTTATTAAAACAAAAAGGTGTTTTGTCGGTTGCTCAAACACAAGACAGAGCGTTACTAAACCAAACTCAACTGATACTGGATTGGGCTGAGCAAGATACTGCGCGCTATACCGTTTTACTGGATAAAATGACAGATAGTTTTATTGCCGTCGCTAAAATGCCAGCAACTGAATGGTTGTTTGTCACTGTTTTTCCGAAAAGTTTATTGTCTGACAGCGCTTTTTATGCCGCTCGATTTATTTTGGTTTTAGGGTTGGGTTCATTGATATTTGAGTTATGGGCTTTGTTTTTAGTTTTACGAAGTAAAGTGATTCGCCCTGTAAATTCGTTTATCGATGCATCAGCTGGTATGGCACAAGGCGCTCGTTTTGTTGATCAGGGCCGCAACCCGTTGCCTGTTCATCGCACGGATGAAATTGGTCAACTGGCCAACACCTTTACCGCTATGGCGAATACGATATTTGAAGCACATGAAGGTTTAGAGCAAAAAGTCGAACAGCGCACAGAGCAACTGAGAATTGCAAGCCAAGAAGCACAAAGTGCTAACTTGGCTAAGTCTGAATTTTTAGCAAAAATGAGCCATGAAATACGCACCCCAATGAATGCTGTTATTGGCTTAAGTCAGCTTGCTCTAAAGTCTAATTTGACTGTTGAACAGCGTGACTTTCTAACAAAAATTAATAGTTCGGCAAATGTTTTGCTGGGTATCATTAATGACGTTTTAGACTATTCAAAAGTTGAAGCGGGCAAGCTAAACATTGAAAAAGTGCAGTTTAACCTAGAAAAAATAATAGAACGTTCGGTTAATATTTGTGCCATTAAAGCGCACTCTAAAGGTATTGAATTGATATTGGATTTAAAGCCGAGTGTGCCCAAGTTTATCGAAAGTGATCCACTGAGATTACAACAGGTTTTGGTCAATTTAATCTCCAATGCCATTAAATTTACAGAGACGGGACATGTAAATGTATTAGTCGATGCAAAACGCCATGAAAAAGGTTTCTATCAACTCGATTTTGCCGTCATAGATACAGGTGTTGGGATGGACGACGCGCAGCTGTCTAAGCTATTTAAATCTTTTTCGCAGGCTGATGAGTCGGTCACCCGAAAATATGGTGGGACGGGACTCGGCTTGGCTATCAGCAAAGAGCTGGTGGGATTGATGGGCGGCGATATTTCTGTCAAAAGTAAAAAAGGACAGGGTTCTACTTTCAGGTTTTCAATTGAATGTGCGGGCAACAACAATAATCAAACTATCAAAGACGTAACCATAAATGGACGGCCGCTAAGGGTGTTAATTGTTGACGATAATTCGATATCCCGCACGGTTCTGAAAGATTTGTTTGTTTTATACAAAGCTTCTATTGTTGAAGCCGTGAACGGGATTCAGGCAATTGATGCAGTGCAAGCGGCTCAAAATAGTGGCCAGCAATTCGATTTAATCGTGATGGATTGGCGAATGCCAGAAATGAATGGTATTGAGGCATCCCAAATTATAAAAACAGAAATGGGGAAAGATACATTGCCGGCCATTTTAATGATCTCTTCGTATGATAAAGATGATGCTAAAAAACAAGCAGCAGAAAACCAGGTGCAGTTAGATGCATTTTTAGAAAAGCCGGTCAGTCAGTCGGGGTTATTTGATGCGTTAATTCAATGTTTACCGGTTGATGTGAGTCGCTCGGAGCATGATGTGACTGAATTACCGGTAGAAACTACGATTGATTTATCTGAAGCCAATATCCTGCTGGTAGAAGACAATAAATTAAATCGCCAAGTTGCAATTGGCTTTTTAAAAGAAACGGGCGTGCAAATTGATATTGCTGAGAATGGCATTCAGGCAATTGATAAAGTGTTACATAACAATTATGACTTAGTTTTGATGGATATTCAGATGCCTGATATGGATGGTTTAACGGCCACTCGTGAGATCAGAAGTATATTAGGAGCTGATGTTTTGCCTATCATCGCGATGACCGCACATGCGATGGTTGGGGATGCAGAAAAAAGCTTAAATGCAGGGATGAATGCTCATATTATAAAACCGATTGATCCTAACGAGTTATATTCCATGTTACACAGGTGGATTGATAAATCTAAAGTGAAGCGCAAAAACAAGGTAGAGACGCGCGCGAGTGAATTTGAAGAGTTGCTGGCTTTACCCATGCTGGATATCAGTGAAGCGATCGCGAAGATGCAAGGCAGAGAAAATTTGTATCTCAGTTTAATCGAGACCTTTTATCAGGACAATCTGACAGTGGCGGATGCTATGTTGCAGCTAAGCAATCAGCACGCATTGGATAAATTGCATATTAAAGCGCACTCGTTGAAGTCAAACGCAGCGTACATTGGTGCCAATGAGTTGGCCCGGTTTGCTCACAAACTGGAAGTTGCCATCGAAAACAAAGACCCTTACGAAGAGTTAGTGGATGTAGTGGTGCACAAACTAAAGGCTTTGTTGTTGGCACTGAAACCATTTATTGAACGATTTGGTGAACAGGAAGTAGAGCCGGGTGAATTTGATCAGCAAACAGTAGATGGGTTGCTTCAGCAATTAGCCGGTTATTTAAGTCAATCCGATGCTAAAGCAGAAGATTTAGTGCCCGAGTTGAAGCAGCTCAGGCATCATATCAAAGCCGTTGATATTGTTGATCAGCTTATTACTTGTATCGATGAAATCGAGTATGAAGAAGCGCTAGAAATATTACAAGCGAACCCGGATGCTTTTCTTTTGTGCTCGCATGATTAGCTAAACCCATGATTAGCGAAACCATAGTTGCACGTCTTCGATAATTTTATTGCCACTGTATAGCGGGTGGTCACGGAGTGATTTTTCAACACTAAAGTAAGCCTTATCACTCGCAGATAGGGCTTCAAAACCGCCTATAACTTGGTAAAGCCAAGCTTCAGTATCAAATTCTAAATTATGTTGTAGATGATAATCTAACGCTGAGATTCGTTCACCGGTATCTATAATATGACAAAAATAGGCTTCGACGGCTTTTTTAATTTTATTATCCGTCAGCTCTAAGGTTTCATTGTCTTCTACCACAACAACCTGTGCTGGCATAATGGGTTTAGGTTTATGTAAATGTTGAATCGCTTTTATACGGGCGACTATTTCACTCAATTCAGCTTCGTGTTCTGTTTGATTGACATTAATCGCAGCAGGTTTTAACAGATCGCTTGCCAAATTAAATAAATTGGGCACTTGACGATGTCGAGTGTATTGCGCGGGCTGATAATTTGGCTTTTGCTCTAAATGTAAAATAAAACCTTTTAGTAAACGGGTTTTGCCTTGGAATTCTCTAAAGCGACCTAACAACTCGATTAATCTGGCTTGGACTAGGCTCAACTCTTGTGCTACCAGTGAAAAATTAGACTGCAAGGTCACCACTAATAAGCGCCGTAGATCACGATTGCTGCCTGCCTCTTGTGCGAGTTTGTCAAACTCAAACATTTCCAATTGAGTCAGTAAATCTGTAACCTGTTGCTGAGCCAGTTGGTTTTCTCTAATTTTGGCATCAATTGACGCGACATAACCAAATTCTTTATGAATGCGACTCCACAATCCACGTACACCTTGTTTAAGCGTGTCAATCATCGCGTAAGTTAATTCTGTCAAGTCGGCTAAATGAGCTTCTGCTTCAATAAACTTGTGTTTATCACATGCCTCTTTATAGTGCGCGACCAGTGTATACAGTTTGCTGAGTGCGGATGCGATATTAGCGTCAACCTGACGGTTTCGTTCATCACTTAAACCTGCTTCTAAAATTGCCCGCACAACGCGTCGCAAGCGTAAATCAGATTCCGCATCCGGTCGCCATAGTAGGCCTAACTGTTGTAAATTTTCCAATACTTGAGGTGAATGTTGGCTTTCATCAACTGTACCTTCAATATAGGC
Source organism: Catenovulum sediminis (assembly GCF_007289895.1). Taxonomy (GTDB): domain Bacteria; phylum Pseudomonadota; class Gammaproteobacteria; order Enterobacterales; family Alteromonadaceae; genus Catenovulum; species Catenovulum sediminis. The sequence goes on from NZ_CP041660.1 coordinate 1,918,253, forward strand.
TTGCATGATTAACTCAGAGTGCCTGCCCAGCGCTCTAAGAATTTTTTGTCCACTTTGTGTGATGTTCTGCTTCACAATAAAACACCCTGTTGCATTGCTGCTGCGGCCTGCTCTGTCAATGATAAGGCTTCAGTTTCGTCAATAAAGCGCAGTACTTCATACAAGTATTCGATTTTACCTGTTGCAATATATATTTGTTTTTCGCTATTGGGTTTAACCAAATAACCCAATTCCGTCAGGCGTTTAAATATTTGTTTTAATTGCCCATCCGCTGTTTTACTGAGTGAGCCAAACAAGGGGTATGCGGATATCTTACTTAACTGCTCTAAAAAAGCGGGTGTATCTTCAATCGTGCTTTGTATTTCATTCAAACGAATGGCTGCACCTTGGGTTAAAGGGGTGTCTTGAGCAGAGCTTTCTTGAATCAATAATAACCACTCAACTAGCGGTAATAAGTTACTGCTGATTTCTTTAAATTGACGTTCTAAAATCGTACGTTCTTTGTCATGTAACGTTAAATAGCTGGCGTAAAATACTTCACCATCTGCTGCGCTTGAGAGTGTACGATTTAAAATATTCAACTGTTGCTCTATCTGATTAAGATGGTTTTCGTGTTGTAAATACAAAAAAGCTTCTTCGTCACTCACCCGACAAATAAAATGTCCTGATAATAATATTTCCAGCACACGGCCTTGTTGCGTCATCATACGACTGCCCCTTTTTCTGTCTGAGCTTGTTTTTTGGCTTGTAAGCGTTGTGAAATCGCATTGATTCTGGGTTGTACAATTTGTAATCTGCGCGTTTTTTTGTCGATTAAATAGCGGTTATCAAACAAGCTTAGGATATCGGATTCTGGGTTAGGAAATGCGCCTACGATACTGATGTTGTTATGTTCACATGCTTCAAATATCTTTTTGATATTGCTTTGGTGTAAGGTGCCTAGCTCATCAATTGGCCAGTGAATAGTCGCTTGTGAGTGGCCGCGCAGCAAGCGGGTGAACGCCAGCAAAAATTTACACAGGATTAGGTAGGCCATTCCATGACTGGAAGATTCGTTTAATTGCCTGTCAGTGCGGATGACCAGTTCACTATTTCCTTCTTTTATACGCAGTTCAATGTCCAATAATTTACTAATGCCTCCGGTGACAGCGGCGCGACCTAGAATGTCTAACACTCGGCGCATGCTGGCGGCATATTCTGCAGACGGCAGTTGATGTGCACCCTTGTCTAACCAATCCAGATATAATTGGTGAAAGTGTTTCAGTTCTGGCCAAAATTCCAGATCGCTAATTTTGGAACGAATGCGAACGGCAGAGTCGGATATTCCATCTAAATAGAGCTCGGCATCGACCTCTTTACTGATACGTTTGCTTTGACTGGATATGTGTTTATCTATATCAGCAAGTACCTGATAATAGCTGGTTAAGCCTGTGCCAAATATTTTGCCTTGTTCGCACAAGCCTTGCAGTTTTTGGGGCACAAATACGTTTAACAGTTCGGACAGTTTGTTTACGAGTTTATGATTGTCTACTTGCTTTATCCCTTTGTGATTGACAAAACTGGATTCTTCACGTGATCTGTCCCAAATTTCGGCTAACCCAGTACCGGATTGTGCGGCAATTAAACTATCAAAATGCTCTAACTGTGTTTTTATTTCTGCCATGAGTCGATCGCGTTCGGCCAATAACTCTCTACTTTCATTTATTCTTTGGGTTAGCTTGTTGTTTTCTTTAGTTAATTCAACAAAGGGGAGTTTAAGTTTATTGAGTTCTTTGGATATCGATTGCAGCTCACTTTCATGATGTTTGTTTTCACGTAAAACCTGCTCTGCCAAGCTTTGTTGTTCTTTTAACTGATTACGGTTTTGCTGGTATTGCTGGCTGGCCATGGTTAAATTGCGCTCAGTCTCTGCATGTTGTTGTTTTGCTTTGGCCAAAGCGGTTTGCCACTTGATTTTATGGCCATTAAAAACGGTGTCGTACCAATGCAGGTAGTCATTTACTAGGCTGCGTTTTTGCTCTGTTGATTTAATATCCTGTGTTAATTTTTGAATGGCTTTTTTGAGCTTACTGATTTCATCAACATCTAAACCTCGTTTGGCCATTTCATTTTGTAACCAGCTTTCACACTCTTGCTTGTCTTGTTTCAGGCTGAGTTGATTTTGGCGGATACGCTGCTCAATTTGCTCAATTTGTTGTTGTATATCAGCCAATAGTTGCTGCCAGTGCGCTTGATGTTCTAACTCAGCTTCTGCTTTTTGCTCTTTGATGTTATCTATACTGGCCTGCTTTTCGGCTTCTAAGCGTTTTTGCGCATGAATATTGTCCTGCAGTTGTTTTGTCAGGCGCGAGCGTCGTTCGTTTAAAGCGGTTTTGAACTCGTGTTGCAGAGTCTGTTTGTCTAGCTGGTATCGCTTTCTTTGTTGAGCCTTGTGCTCGCAATCGCTTTTTTGCTGGCTGAGTTGCGTTTGCGCTTGCTGTACTTGCGCGTTTGCTTCAGCCAACGCTTGTTGTGCTTGTGCAACATCTTTCTCTGCTTGTTTGAGCTCGGCTTGTGCTGTCGCTTGTTTATCTTTTAAGGTTTGTTCAGCTTCAGCATATTGAGGTAATTCTAGCGCTGTTAAATCCAGTTCGATACCATACACACTCGTGTCTGATTGTGTCACCTTACTTGGTTTAAGGTCTGTGCGTTGCAGCAAGCTAGGATGAATGATTTTGCCTAAATTTTGTTCCCAGTTGTCACATTCTAAACGCAGAAATTCCATTAGAGTATTTTGCCCGGGGTACAAGAGTTTTTCTATTTGGCTCAGTGCATGCTGTTGTTTGTCTTGATGCTTACGTGTCTGATTTAGCTGCTCATCCGCTTTGCGGCGTTGTTGTTGCAATTTATTCAGTGTTTGTTCCGCTTGTTGTACGCTTTGGCGACTGAGATCTTCTTCTTCAACTGCTTCACGTATTTGCGCATCAAAGAGGTCTAATTCCTCTTGCTCTTGGGCATTGTAGCCAGCATGTTGCAATATGCTGTTGATCTCAGTTTGATGTTTTTGTAATTCGTGCAAACGCTCTTTGAATTCACGCTCAATAGTTTGCAATTGATCTTGGTAATCGTGCCGCAGGTTTAATAATTGCTGTTGTTCTGTGCTTTTTTGCTCATTCAGTATTTCTTTTTTGGCTTCTTTTTCTGCGCGATAAATTTCGATTTCAATAGCATACTTTTCGCTGATTTGTGCCAATCTTTTGTTGTAAGCAGATTCAATATCTGAGTGTTGCTCAGTTAATAGCGCATATCTAGAGCTCAGTGTTTCTAACTCACTTTGCCATTGTGGTAATTGTGTCAGTTGATGCTGAATCGCTTCAATATCTTTATCTTGCCATTGTAAAAAAGCAATTTCGACTTGTTCAAGGTCGGCTTCATGTTGTTGAATATCAGAGCGCGCTGCAGATAACAATTGGTTGAGTTTATCTTGTTGGTAAGTCCACTCAGAGTTGAGCTTTTTCAGCGCCAACTGAGCCTCTTCTAAGGCGCCTTGCTGCTCGATAATTTCCTTGCTGATGAGCGACTGATCTAATGCAAAGTGTTGTTTTAACTGGCTCAAGCGTTTTTCATATTGAGTTACACTGCGATGGTTTTGCTCAAGCTGAAGAAACTCTGGCTTAATTTTATTAAAGCCTTGAATGAGCTGGCATTCTTTAATCCAGTGATCGACTTTAGCGATATTAAGATTGGTTTTTGGCGGACTGACGCCATCTTCTTCCAAAATAGCTGACACCATGGCTTTGATGGTTTCCATCTTACCTTCTTTGGAGTGTACTGCTTTTGCCAGTTTTTCAATATGGCGCAAATTGCCATCATTTTCACATAAGCTAAATTGCCGTGCGTAGGCAAGTAATTCACGACTCATTGCACTTTGATTTAACTGGCTTCTGTCGTTTTGGATAATTGCTCGATATTGACTGGTATTTAATAGACTGCTTTGGCTGATGCCGGCTCGTTTGAAATTACGTCCTAGTTCAACCATTGGAATGGCTTTGTAATCGCCGCTAAGTTGCGCTTGTAGGTAATCTTCCAGTTCAAATCCTTTGGCCACCAAACGATAATTTACGCCTGAGCCTGTCGATGCTAAGACAGTTTGACAAAGTTGTTGATTATCTTTTTGATATTCGTAGATGATATAACTTGATTCTCTGGGTAGATACCAACGCTCGAAGCTATCTCGTGTCGCCGGGACAACGCGGCTTGGAAATTCACCATAAAATACTGGGATTAATCTTTGCAATGTCGTTTTACCGGATGCGTTTGTACCGCAAATGTTCGTATGGCCGTTTAATTTTAATTCGACGACGCCAGGCAAATGAGTGTCTATTAGTATGATGCGCTGCAAACTTGGCATTACAACCCTTTTGAATAGATGAACTGAGGTTGCTAATTATGCGGATTCAGCAGGCAAAGGCAATTCTTTGCCACTATTAATCCATGTGTCAACCGACAAGAATTTGATATTATGTTGGTTAAGGTGGTTTTTAGTTTAGTAGGATGAATTCGTGATATTAGTTGGTGCCGCATTTGCTATTTTGATTTTAGCAATTTTTTATTTCGCCTTTAAAGCAGAGTCTGTTAAAAAAGAATTACACTTGTATCAAGGTAAATTGACGACTGTAACGAATACGAGCAAACAACATGTAGAAATGATTAATTTGTTAAGTGAAGCGTATCAAAAGAGTTTGCTGGATAAACTCGCGTTTGTTAAACAAACGCGGCCGGATATGCAAAACATTAAATGTGTTGACGCTATTATCATGCAAACGGTACAGATTACCAATGACATGTTATTAAAAAATATGACGGTTAAGCAAGCTGTAGAGCATAACATCGGTCGAGTGTCTGACATTAGCCATGAGGAGCTACAGAATTTTTTCGTGGATCAACCGAATGCCATTAAACAAGCATGGAACGGCATACACTACCGTCAATATATGTCACTGTGTGAGCAGTTACTGGAGGCAATTGACGCTTAAGCTCTAATTCTCTGCTATATTTTAATGAGTTTGTTTTAGGGGGAATATATGGGTGTCAGTGAGCTAGATTTACTATTGTATATCGCGGGGATTTGTTTTTTTCTTATGCCTATCGCTTTGGTTGCCGGCGATAAAAGATCGGTCGGTCAATCGAAAAATATTTGGTTGTTGGCAACTTTGTTTTTATCTTGGCTTGGTTGGTTAGTCTACATCTCAACCGTTCAGGCGGATGAAGAGAAAAAACTCGAAAAAGAACGACGTTCTAAAAAGCATGCGGAAGCACAATCAAGAGCTAAAAAGCTTCAACAGCAAGGTGCGGCGGCGGCTAAAAAACAAAAATAGCTCAAGTAAAATTTTGACATGGCGATAAATAGTGGAAGCCTATTTATTGGGGTGTGTCTTGAGCGATATGCAACTGCTGTCAAACATCGGGCTAATCGTAGCCTATTTATTTCCTGTCTTTTTTATTTTAAAAGATAATTCAACAAAAGGGCATGAAAAAAACATCTGGTTGATTGGTGTCATGCTTTTTTCTTGGTTTATTTTTGCAGTCTATCTGCTGGTGGTGCCAAAGGTGCTAGATAACTTGTTAAACAGAGCCTTTCCGGATTATTTGTATCGTAAACCGTAAAAAATATTAACTTGTATGAAGAGTCCGTATTAGGTGCGCAAAATAATACTAGGCTCTGAATCAATATCACCTTCTTCAGATAACGTCACTATATCATCCTCACGCAGTAAAACGGCGAGTTTACCTTCTTCTGTGTCGCGAATAAAAGCAAGCTGATAACCGTATTGGAATAAAGAATTAGCTGAAAATTTTTGTGCCAACGACAAATGTTCCCACCATTGATTAGGGTCTAAAACTAACTTTCTTTCATATTTTTTTTGCGCCATACAACTTACCTGTGCAAACTGCTAATTGATATATCTTAAACTAATTTAAAACAAATTAGATCTAAAAATGTACAGTTTGTTTAAACACAATGACTTAGAGTTGTAAACTGAGGGCTACGAGCTACGAGCTACGAGCTACGAGCTTCGAGCTTCGAGCTTCGAGCTTCGAGCTTCGAGCTTCGAGCTTCGAGCTTCGAGCTTCGAGCTTCGAGCTTCGAGTTTCGAGTTTCAAGTTTCAATTGTAGGTCGTGGCTTTAGCCCGACAATCAAGCAAAAGCTTCGAGCTTCAAATTGTGATTTTTATTTATCGTGAATATAAAAAATGCCGCAGGTGAATAAATCACTTGCGGCATTATTTTTAAATTTATACTGAATCGCTCGTCGCTCGTCGCTCGTCGCTCGTCGCTCGTCGCTCGTCGCTCGTCGCTCGTCGCTCGTCTTAAGCTTTTTCGCGAGATGCGCGTTTTCTTTCGTTTTCAGTTAATAATTTTTTACGTACACGGATGCTGGCTGGCGTTACTTCTACCAATTCGTCATCATCAATAAACTCTAATGCTTGTTCAAGTGTATAAACGATGGGTGGGCTAAGGGTTAACGCCTCATCAGTACCTGCTGCGCGAATATTATTTAACTGCTTACCTTTTAAAGGGTTTACCGTTAAATCATTGTCACGACTGTGGATACCAATCACCATGCCTTCATATACTTCTTTACCATGCCCGATAAACAAACGACCACGATCTTGCAGGGTAAATAATGCGTAAGCTAGCGCTTTACCCATACCATTTGAAATCAATACACCATTTAAGCGTTGACCAATGACCCCGCCTTTAAACTCACCGTAATGGTCAAATGAATGATACATCAAACCCGAGCCTGAAGTGATGGTCATGAATTCACTTTTGAAGCCAATTAAACCGCGGCTTGGTACGACAAAGTCAATTCGAATTCGGCCTTTACCATCTGGCACCATATCTGTCATTTCGGCTTTACGTAAGCCTAATTTTTCCATGATAGTACCTTGGTGTTCTTCTTCGATATCAACAGTCAAAGTTTCAAATGGCTCTAACTTAACACCATTTTCTTCTTTCATGATAACTTCAGGACGAGATACGGCTAATTCAAAACCTTCACGGCGCATATTTTCAATTAATACGCCCAAGTGTAATTCACCCCGACCTGAAACACGGAATTTATCTGGGTCTTCAGTTTCTTGCACGCGCAATGCCACGTTATGTACCAGCTCGTTGTTTAAACGGTCTAATATTTGACGTGAAGTGACAAATTTACCTTCTTTTCCGGCAAATGGAGAATTATTAACTTGGAATGTCATGGTGACTGTTGGTTCATCAACAACCAGCGGTGGTAAGGCTTCAACCGTGTTAGGATCACAAATCGTATCAGAGATTTTGAGTTCACCTAAACCGGTCACTGCAATAATGTCGCCCGCATTCGCTTCTTCTTTCTCATAGCGGTCAAGGCCTAAATAACCTAATACCTGACCTATTTTTCCGTTGCGCTTTTTACCGTCAGCACCAATCACAGTGACTTGTTGGTTAACGCGAGCTGTACCACGTTTAATGCGGCCAATACCGATAACGCCCACATAGTTAGAATAATCTAACTGTGAAATTTGCATTTGCAATGTACCAGCAGGATCGGCTTCTGGTGGATCAACATGTTCTAAAATCGCAGCAAATAAATCATCCATGTTATCTTTTTGCACGTCTTCTTCTGCCGACGCCCAGCCATTAATTGCTGATGCATAAATAATTGGGAAGTCTAACTGCTCATCTGTAGCACCCAAGTTATCAAATAAATCGAAAACTTGATCAATAACCCAATCTGGACGTGCTGCAGGTTTGTCTATTTTGTTGATTACCACAATTGGGCGTAAACCATGTGAGAACGCTTTTTGGGTTACAAAACGCGTTTGTGGCATCGGGCCTTCTTGCGCATCAACTAATAGTAAAACTGAATCAGCCATTGATAATACGCGCTCAACTTCGCCACCGAAATCAGCGTGTCCAGGCGTATCCAAGATATTGATGCGGAAGTCCTTATAATCAATAGCAGTATTTTTAGCGAGAATGGTGATGCCACGCTCTTTTTCGATGGCATTTGAATCCATGATACGTTCTTCGGCTTCGCCGCGACTTTCTAACGTACCAGACTGCTGCAAAAGTTTGTCTACCAAGGTTGTTTTACCATGGTCAACGTGTGCAATAATTGCAATGTTTCTTAATTTATCTAACACAGGATGTTTCCGCTCAATATTAAATTGCGTTTCAGAGTAAATAATCTAGTCTGAAAACGAAATTGCTAAAAATTGCGCGCATTGTACACAGTCAAGCTGCAAGTGAGTAGCTAAAGTGCATAAAAAACTCGCAAATAAAGATTAATTTTGTTTTTCTATTGCTCTTGGTTCTCGGAATACTGTATTTTATGTGTGCGATTTTTTGGTAGCACTTAAGTTCACAATGGGGATTGCGCACCATTTTGGTTAGTACTGTGCACCAATATAATGCAATTTTCCCAATGCCATCTTGGTTTTGCACAGTTAACCTTTGTCTTTGCACTAAAATGTGGTTTGGTATGGTTATTGCTTAATCGATGGCAAGGCGTATTGATAGCGGTGCGCTGTTACAAAATTATAATTTTCCGGAGGAATGCAATGTCTGCAGAAATTCTAGATATGTTAAAAGACGGCGAAGTAAAATTTGTCGACTTACGATTCACTGATACTAAAGGTAAAGAACAGCACGTTTCTATCCCTGCTCACCAGGTAAGTGCTGACTTCTTCGTTGACGGTAAAATGTTCGACGGTTCTTCAATCGCTGGCTGGAAAGGTATCAACGAATCAGACATGATCCTTATGCCAGATGCGACGACTGCAGTACTTGACCCATTTGCAGAAGAGTCTACTTTAATCGTACGTTGTGACATCGTTGAACCTGCTACTATGCAAGGTTACGACCGTGATCCACGTTCAATCGCTAAACGTTCTTTAGAGTACTTAAAATCTACTGGTATTGGTGACGATGCGTTTATTGGTCCAGAGCCAGAGTTTTTCTTATTCGATGATGTTAAGTACAGCCAAACTATGGGTTCTGGTTTCTACAGTGTTGATTCTACTGAAGCCGCATGGAACTCTGGTAAGTCTTACGACGAAGGTAACATGGCTCACCGTCCAGGTGTTAAAGGCGGTTACTTCCCAGTTCCACCAGTCGATTCAGCGCATGATATCCGTTCAGCGATGTGTTTGATCCTTGAAGAAATGGGTCAAGTCGTTGAAGCGCATCACCATGAAGTCGCAACTGCTGGTCAGAACGAAATCGCAACTCAGTTTAACTCATTAGTTAAAAAAGCGGACGAAGTTCAGATTAAAAAATACGTTATTCATAACGTAGCACACGCATACGGTAAAACAGCTACTTTCATGCCTAAGCCTATCGTTGGTGATAATGGTTCTGGTATGCACGTTCACCAATCTATCTCTAAAGATGGTAAGAACGTTTTTGCGGGTGATAAGTATGCTGGTTTATCGCAAGAAGCTTTATGGTACATTGGTGGTATCATTAAGCATGCTAAAGCGATCAACGCATTTACGAACGCTTCAACTAACTCTTACAAGCGTTTGGTTCCTCATTTCGAAGCGCCAATCATGTTAGCTTACTCTGCGCGTAACCGTTCAGCGTCAATTCGTATTCCATACGTGACAAGCGATAAAGCACGTCGTATCGAATGTCGTTTCCCTGATCCAACAGCTAACCCATACTTAGGCTTCACAGCTATGTTGATGGCGGGTATCGATGGTATCTTAAACAAAATCGATCCAGGCGCTGCTATGGATAAAGATTTGTATAACTTACCAGCTGAAGAAGAAGCAAGCATTCCAAAAGTTGCAAGCTCTTTAGAAGAGGCTTTATTAGCACTAGATGCAGATCGTGCATTCTTAACTGCTGGTGGTGTTATGAGCGACGATATGATCGACGCATACATTGAATTGAAAACTGAAGAAGCGAACAAAGTACGTGTTACGCCTCATCCAGTTGAGTTCGAATTATACTACAGCGTTTAATTTATAAAAAATGTAGTTAATTTGTTAAAAAAGTCCGCTTTTGCGGACTTTTTTATAGATAATTTTTAACGTTCGAGGTAAAGTTAGCGTCCTAATCAGTTGTAAAATGGATTAAAAGACAGTGAAAAGTCGCCTTTCAATGTTGAACAAGATGGCTCTGGCATTCTCTCTTTTGGTGTCATCAAATTATCTTTATAGTACTAGCAAAGTTTATGTTTACCGCAATGCCGATGGTGTCTTGGTTTTTTCGGATAAACCACATCCAGGCGCTGAAGAAATCTCGCCAAAAAGCAAAATTGAATCTATTCCTGCGGTGAATACATCGTTGGACTCGTCAAATACCCGCTCAGCTAACAATGACAAACAGGTTGAATACACAGTAAAAGTTATACAACCGCAGGACAAAGCTACAATTAGAGACAATACAGGTGCGGTTTATGTCGCAACTCAAGTCGTGCCGACTTATCAAGCAGATATGAAAGTTAGGTTGTTATTAGACGGTCAAGAAGCAATGCCTCCCCAAAGTCGCTCGGTATTTATGCTGAAAAATGTCTACCGTGGTGAACACACGTTAAAAATTGAACTTATCGACTCAAACGGCAAGGTAATTGCATCATCTAAGCCCAGAACATTTTATATGCACCGGGCTTCGGTAATTACTCCAAAATAATAAAGAAATTAGTTTGGTCGTTTGATGCCTTGTGCTACATTTTGGTGCGTTGCTATTTAGTGGTGCGTAAACCAGTATGCAAAGAGGCGATTGTGTTTAGTGACCTGATCTTAAATAATATTAATAGTAGTATCCTGATTTGCGATCAAGATTTACAGGTACTTTATGCAAACCCGGCGGCAGAAAGTTTTTTTAAGCTGAGTGTGCGCCGTTTAAAAGAGCTAAATTTAATGCAATTGTTTCGCTATAGCTCTTTTGACTTAGAACGTGTAAGGCAAGCTGTACCGACACAGCAGGGCTTTACCGACACTGAAGTCTCTTTGGTGACGATGGATGAGCACCATGCAATGGCTGAAATGACCTTCACACCCGTTCGTTCAAAGCAATCATGCCAATTATTAGTTGAAATTCATGCAATTGATCAAATAAAGCGTGTTAGCCAAGAGAGTTTTGTGCAATCACAAATGTTGGCATCTCGAGACCTGATCCGTGGATTGGCCCATGAAATCAAAAATCCTTTGGGTGGTATTCGTGGTGCTGCACAACTTTTAGACAAAATGCTTGATGACAATGACCTGAAAGAGTGCACTCAAGTTATTATGTCTCAGTCTGATCGTTTACGTAATTTGGTTGATAGATTGTTAGGGCCCAACAGGCTACCTAAACGTAACGTATCCAATGTGCATAAAATAATTGAACAAGTACGCCAATTAATTGAGCTTGAATCTGAAAACAATATTGTTCGTTTTTATCGTGATTATGATCCCAGTATTCCCGAATTTGAAATGGATGAAGAGCAAATCTATCAAGCTTTGTTAAACATTGTGCGGAATGCGTTTCAGGCGCTGCAAGCGCAAGGACAAGGCAAAATTACTTTTCAGACTCGTATCGCAAGTCAAGAAACCATTCATGGCCAAAGACACAAGTTGGCTGCCATTATAAAAATCATAGATAACGGACCGGGTATACCGGACCATATTCGTGATACTTTGTTTTATCCCATGATTACCACTAAATCTGACGGTACGGGTTTAGGTTTGTCTATTGCACAAACATTAATTAATCAACACAGAGGGCGTATTCATTGTGAAAGTTGGCCGGGGCACACCGAATTTACCGTTTATTTACCGATAGAGATATAGGATTGAATTTGTTATGAATGCAACTAAAGTCTGGATTGTAGACGATGACAGCTCGATTCGCTGGGTGATGGAAAAAGCGCTGGAAGCAGCCGACATCAGTAATACCAGTTTTGAATCACCATTAGAATTGTTGGATGCGTTAAAAAACGACAGTCCTGACGTTATCATCTCAGACATTCGGATGCCTGAGATGGATGGCATGGAGTTGCTAGAACAGGTACATCAACACGACTCAGAAATCCCAGTTATTATTATGACGGCGCATTCTGATCTGGATTCTGCTGTCAATGCTTATCAAAGTGGTGCTTTCGAGTATTTACCCAAGCCTTTTGATATCGACGATGCGGTAAGCTTAACACAGCGCGCATTGACGCACGTTAAAGAAAATAGTAAGAAAAAGCGCGCACGGCCAAAAGAAGAGCAAATCTCTACCGATATTATTGGTGAAGCACCCGCTATGCAGGAAGTTTTTCGTGCAATTGGCCGTTTATCCCGCTCGAGTATTAGTGTTTTAATTAATGGTCAATCTGGGACAGGTAAAGAGTTAGTCGCTCGCGCATTGCACAAACATAGTCCAAGAAAAGACAAAACCTTTATCGCCTTAAATATGGCCGCGATACCCAATGATTTAATCGAATCGGAATTGTTTGGCCATGAAAAAGGCGCGTTTACCGGTGCAAATGCGGTACGTGAAGGGCGCTTTGAACAAGCAAATGGTGGCACGCTATTTTTGGATGAAATTGGCGATATGCCGTTGCAGGTACAAACACGTTTATTGCGGGTGTTGGCCGATGGTCAGTTTTATCGTGTCGGTGGTCGGCAACCACAAAATGCAGATGTAAGAATTATCGCTGCGACCCATCAAAATTTAGAAAAATTGGTTGCAGAAGGTAAGTTTAGAGAAGATTTATTCCATCGTCTCAATGTTATTCGAATTCACTTGCCGCCACTGAATGAGCGAAAAGAAGATATACCCAAACTCGCTTCTCAGTTTTTAAAGCAAGCAGCCAAAGAAATGAGTGTTGAAGAGAAACGCTTGTCACCGCAAGCCGCGGAATACCTAGCTAGCTTGTCATGGCCGGGAAATGTTAGACAATTGGAAAATACTTGTCGTTGGTTGACGGTAATGGCCAGTGGGCAAGAAATACTGATCCCTGATTTACCACCTGAGTTATTAGATTCTGCGCCCGAAGTCAGCAGTGTAAGTGGAGAGCCTGCAGGCGATTGGCAAACTTTATTAACACGCTGGGTAGATGAGCAATTGGCCAGTGGCAAAAATAATATACTGGATGATGCACTCGCGACATTCGAAAGCATTATGTTAAAACGCGCTTTACATTATACCATGGGTCATAAACAAGAAGCGGCCAAACGGCTAGGCTGGGGACGAAACACAATTACTCGAAAAATGAAAGAGTTAAATATTTGATTGAAATTCATTTCTGATCAGTTAGGCTAATCTATAGGATAGATTAGCTTGGATGTTATATGTCTTTGCATGATGATTGCAGCCTGCATAATCGAGAAGAAAATTGGCAGGCTTTTTTGGCTCAACAGGTTCAACCTGTGTGGCAACAGTATGTGGAGGAATTTGTCGTTAAAACGCAAGACAACATTGAATTGCATGGCGTGACAATTCATCATCCGCAAGCGGTGCGTAATGTTGTTTTAATTCCAGGGCGCGTTGAAACTTATAAAAAGTATCAAGAAGTGTGCTTTGATTTGTTTCAGCAAGGGTGCAATATCTTCTCAATTGATCATAGAGGACAGGGGTTTTCTCAACGCTTATTAAGTGATCCTGAAAAAGGCTATGTTCGAGACTTCGCTGATTATGCCAAAGATCTACATTTTGCTTTACAACATACAGGCTTCATTGAAAATAAGTTACCAACGGCATGTATCGCACATTCAATGGGATCAGCGATTGCGCTGAACTGGATTGAGCAATATCAACCTCAATTAGATAAGTTAGTTCTGTGCGCCCCAATGCTGGGTATCAATGCGGGTCCATTACCACAGTCATGTGCTTTATCTGTTGCTAGCTTGGCCGACTTTTTAGGGCGGAAACTGTTTTCTGAAGTGCCTTATTTTATCGGCCAACAGCCTTACAACAGACCAGAATTTGAGGGCAATGTATTGTCGCATAGCCGAGTCAGGTTTGAATATGTACAGGACATGCAAGCTCAATGTCGCTTGGGTGGGGTGACAACCAGCTGGTTGTATCAAGCTTTAAAATTAATAAAAAGACTCCCTCAAATAGGTCAACAACTCAGTTGCGAAACCCTGTTGTTGCAAGCAGAAAATGATGTGGTTGTTAGTTTGATGGCGCAAGATAAATGGTGTGAACAAGCAGGCAAAGTACATGACAGGGTGAATAAGCGTATTGTAAAGGGGGCAAAACACGAGATACTGATGGAAAAAGACGAAATTCGCGCCCCAATTATGCAGGAGATATTATATTTTATTCGTTAAATCCAAAGTCGAGCGGCTCATATCAGTGCTATATTTAATCTAATTTATTATTAAGCATTAGGCTTTAACTTCATTTATGCGTTTAAACGTATCTACCATATTATCTGCGATTATCTATGTTGTTTGTTTTTCAAGTCAGGCATGCCAGCAGACCTTGTATGTTCCTTTAATTGAATCTAATAAAGACAAGTTAATTACTGCTTTATTATCGCTTTCCGTCAATAAGTCAGGCAATGACATTTGCATTCGGCAAATTGATAAAAGTTTGACGGAAGCAAGAAAATCAATGTTTGTCGATAAAGGCTTGATTGACGTGCAATGGGCCAGTAAAGGATCGCGCGCCAATCGATTGTTAAAACCTATACCAGAGGCTATCTTCAGAGGGCTAGGTGGCTATAGGATTTTTGTAATTAGAAAAGGCGAGCAGGCACGTTTTGATAAGATTTTTACGTTAGATGATTTAAAAAAATTAACTGCAGGGCAAGGCGATTTTTGGGGGATACCAAAGTATTAAAATCAGCAGGGTTGCCCGTGGTGACTTCAACCCAAGCCCGTCGATTATGGAAGATGTTGCATGCCAAACGGTACGATTATTTGCCTTTGGCGGTACATGAACCTTGGCATGATATAAAAATTAGACCAGAGCTCAATCTGACAGTTGAAAAAAATTTGTTGCTCGTTTACGCCTCGGCGCTTTACTTTTATGTTGAACAAGACGACCACAAGCTATATGACTTGTTATTGTCAGGCATGCAAGCTGCTTTAGCCGATGGGAGTTACCATGCTTTGTTATTAAAATCAGATATGATCCAGTCTGTTGTGAAAAACGCTAACGTCAAAGGGCGGCGTATTATTTCGATTAATAAAACGCCAGCAGAAATTCAGCAAGATCAATTTTTGAATTTGTTGATAAAGCAAACTGAGTAATTCAACCTTTATGGACAGTGGTTGTTTTATTCGCCATCCGCAAAGTTAAACTGACGCCAAGCTTCGTAACTGAT
The DNA here is from genome assembly GCF_007289895.1 of Catenovulum sediminis. GTDB lineage: Bacteria > Pseudomonadota > Gammaproteobacteria > Enterobacterales > Alteromonadaceae > Catenovulum > Catenovulum sediminis. The sequence goes on from NZ_CP041660.1 coordinate 1,933,531, forward strand.
AATGGCGACAGAGTTGGATAAGTTTAAACTGCGATTATTGGCTGTTTTGGCCATTGGTATTCGAATTTTCATCTCAGGTGGAATAGTTTGATGTACCGCTTCACTCAAACCATGCGTTTCTGCACCGAATAATAATATATCCCCGGCTTGATACTGAATGTCTGTATGACTGCGTGTGCCTCTGGTTGTGCAGGCAATAATTCTGTGACCGGCCATTACTTTAACAAACTCAGCATAATTTTTATGTACGCTAAGATTGGCGAGATCATGGTAGTCTAAACCGGCACGACGAACTTGTTTTTCATCTAAAGAAAAGCCTAAAGGTTCTATTAAATGCAATTGACAACCGTTATTGGCAGCCAAACGAATTATATTACCTGTATTGGGTGCTATTTGAGGTTCAAATAAAGCTATGTGAAACATATATTTTTAAGTCTTATCAATTATAAAGCGATGCCCCAGCCGTCAGAGTATCCTTTTAAGTTTTCTACACAATCCGTAAATGCCTGATCCCATTCGTCCAATATCGGCTGCTCAGGAACAAGGGTGACACTGGCAATAAGCTCAACGCCACCACCCGCTTCGGGTTTTTGAATTTTTATATTTTCAAATGAAACCCCATTTACACTAAGCGTTTTTACCTGTGGTAAAGCTTTTTCAGCTTGCTCTTTAAATTCGAACGCGGCAAAAAAATCAATTTGCATCGCCTGTGTCAGGTCGATACCTTCGGCCGCCATTTCTGCCAGAATTAGGCTGGTTTGATCGTCTGGAGTTTGGAATTGAAACATATACAGTACTTTATTAAATAGATTGGTTTATATTATACCGCTTTTTGCCAGAATTCTGCGACACCTGCGTGCTGACTAAGTTGATAGGCTTGATAACCTAAATCTTGATAAAGGCTTTTTGCTTGCGTGTTTTCAGCCAAAACTTCGAGTGTTAACTTGCAATAACCTTGCTGACGGGCAAACGATTCCGCTGTTTGCATAAGCTGGCGAGCAATGCCTAATCGCCTGTGCGATTTTAAAACGGCCAGATCATGTATATTTAATAAGGGCTTAGCGTAGAAAGTAGAAAAGCTTTCAAAGGCATTTAATAGCCCAACCGCTTGGTTATTATCATATGCCAGCCAAGCAAAATAATCATTCCGAGTGGCTAAATTATGAATTAAGTTTTCTACGACATAAGGACTGATGGCTTCTCCGCCGCCCATAGGATCGAGTGCGTATTGCTGCAAGCAATACAGTAAGTCGTTTTGATGCTGTGGATTTTGGATATTGAGTTGTATTATTTGAATCATAGGTGCTGAATGGGAAGATACATGTCTACATTATCCACATCTGTCTGGAATTCACCTAATTTAATAAAGCCATTTTTTTCGTAAAAGGCAATTGCCTGAAAATTTGATTTCTGTGTGCCGCCCATCAGAATGATATTTTCTATATGCATCGCCTGTGCATACTTAACAATATATTGCATGCAGGCAGATGATAACCCTTTATTTTGATAGTTTTCAGCAATACAGGGCGCGAAATACCAATCTAAACTTTGCGTCAGATCCATTTGATAATTGAGGTAGCGCTGATACTCTTCAACAGATTCTTTGCTATCTAAAATAAAGTAACCAATAATTTCTTCATTTTGGTTTTCAATCACCATTAATAGGGTTTTTAACGGAATGGCAGATAAGTGTTGGCATAAACTATAGGCATAATCAGCGGTTAAAGGGTGCGGGGCAAATCTTTTACGAGTTACTTCACTTAAGCCGGTAAAATAATCAGCGAGTTTAGGTGCATCAGTCGATTCTATCACTCTAAAGGTATATTGCTGGTTATCCCTGCAGGTTAAAACTTGCGATAAACTCATAATAACACCTGTTATTGTTTTTAAATTGTTATCAACTCTTTTTTGTTATGTTACTTAAAGCTGCAGCAGAAAGCTAATGAATTCGATATCATTTAGCTTTAAAAAAGTATCTTTTTAGTTTTTTATCATTGATTTCAGATTCTTATACTAGTGGGTGACTAAAGTTATCCAGAGTACCTTTGCTGTTGTTGTTTAATTAAGTTTATATAGTGCTGTAAGCTGATATCTTCGCGTGTTTGAAAAAACTTAGTTAAGTTGTCAAGTGTTTGTATTCTGTCTAATCTGAACATGCGGTAGTCTTGTCGCAAAGTACACCAAGCGACTAATGTCCAGGTTTTACCCCAATAAATCATGCCCAGTGGCCATACTTTTCGGCTAGTTAAGTTGCCGGCTTCATCCTGATAGTTTAGCAATATTACTTGGCGGTTTTTAATTGCACTGGATATTTGCTCGTTGTGTTGTTGATATTGCGCTGAATTAAATTGCGGCACAATGAGCCATTCTGGTTGCTCGACTGACAATTGATGGAGCTTATCTGGCAAGACAGCATGGATCTTGGCTAAAGCAGAAGATGCAGCTTTTGCCATACTTTGGTTGCTCCAGCTTTCAACCATGCGTACGCCTAACAATAAGGCTTCAATTTCTGCTTCATCGAACATGATCGGCGGGATACTAAAGTTGGCTTTGAGTTTATACCCTACACCCGCTTCAGATTCGATAGGCACGCCGGACAGAGATAAAGCCTGTATATCCCGATAAATAGTTCGCTCTGATACTTCCAACTGTTGTGCAATCTGCTGTGCGGTAATGACGCCACGTTTGCTGCGCAGTAAAGTTAAAATCTGAAAGAGTCGCTCGGCCTTTCGCATGGGGTTGCCAACTTGTTTTACAATAAATGCTGAGCATATCAAAATTAATATGCTCAGAAGCTGATTTATTTGTGCAAATTAAGCTTCAGCTGTTTGTTCGCACATCATACTCTCTGAAATGGCTGTCATGTGGCGCATCTTTATTGAATCCATATCTGTTATCGCCATGAGTGCCTGACATGATGGATTTTGCATAAAAGCATCGGACGCGTTTTGTGCATGCTGCATGTCTTTCCAATAAACAATGTCGAAATAAGTGCCATTGTCATCTTGGCTCATAGAGCGATAATAAAACCCTTCCTGAGCTTGTAGAAAGTCATTTACAGCCGCATTGACTTCCGCCAGTTGCTCGGTTGGTACGTTGGTTTTTAATTTGTAACTTACTAATTCTATTGCAGTTGTTGTCATTCTAATATTCCTTCTAATATTCCTTCAAATATTCCTTCAATAGTTGTTGGAATGGTTGTTGGTTTGATACCTAAAGCTCATGTATCAAGGTTAAACAGCGAGTTTTATATTGCTGAGCAAGCAACGGAAGGAATGATAAATAAGGGCTACTGACAGCGTTGTGTCAGTAGCCTTTAGAAAAAATGAATTAATTTTATTTTGTGCTTAGCGGGCTTAGGTTTTCATAGACTTCTTTTGCATTATAAGCATTTTCGCTATCTGGCGTTTCACCATGACCCATGTGGATTTCTAAAATGCTTTCGATTTCACTTTTGTCCGGACTGTTTAAATTGAGTGATACTCCGACATTAGTTTGTGGCTCAGTGTGTGTACTGCAGCCGAGCAGTCCGCAGTGTCGTTCGACACGATGCGAGCGCCCAACGGATACACCACTGGGTGGTGCGACACGTTCTTTATCGATAATGGTTTCTCTGTTATTGATAATAAACCAATCATAGTCTTTTAGTTTTGTTAGCTCAGCTGCCCGCAATAGGGCAAAATTCATTGCTTCCGAGCGGTCATCGCTTCTGTGTTTAAAGTGCACGCGATATTTCTCTTCGGTAATTTTGACTTCTTTATAGCCATAACCATTACCTTCTGCCGGTCGGTACGGTGGTTTACTGGCACAGGCTGAAATCAATAACGTGCTGATCAGGATTAAAATTAATTTATTCATATTCGACACCTCACAGTTGTAAATTATTCTGACCAATTTTGCTGAATCATTTGTTCTTCAGCTTGTCGATCATATATTTGTGAATGGATCATTTTATCAAGTGTTGCGTTTAATAAAGGCGATCCGCCACTGGCAGTTTGATACTCATTGATATCATTTTGGCCGCTATAGAAAGTTGCTACCTTGTGCCATTCCCCTTGTTCGCGACAAGCTATATTTTCACTGGTCATACCATTGGTATTATTTAACTGAAACTGTCGGCAAATTCTGTTTTTCGGATCTTTAAAGGTTAATCTAGCTTGCACCGAACTACCATCATATAAAGTTTCAGTTTGACCACTGGGGACCGTTTCTAAAATATTTGCCTGCTGAGCCCAGTAGCCATTTTGTTGCGCTAAAGGGCTGTCAGATACGTTTTGTGGCATTATTTGAGCGACCAGAAAACCTGCTAATAAAGCCACACTAGCCGCTTGCGCTGCATGTTGTGATAAAAACGCATTGGTTTTGTGCACTGCTTTTTTCCAGCCGGACATTTGCACAACATTATTATTTTGTTGTACGGGGGATTCTTCTAACATTTTACGGATAGCGCTAGGCAGTGGTTTATTATCTATTTCACTATAGACGCCGCGTATGCTCTCATCAACCATGGTTAATTCTGCAAGCCGGGCAGAAATACTGTCATCTGATGCAATTTGCGCGCGGATTTCTTCCATTTCCGCTTCAGGTAATTCGGCATCAAGGAAGGCCGATAGTTTTTCATCTGTTATTTTCATGCGTTTGCCTCCTCTTGGCTGTTTTTTAAAAATTCACTTAACGCCACTCTGGCGCGTGCAAGCCTGCTCATAACTGTGCCGATAGGTAACTCTAATGCTGCAGCGGCTTCTTTGTAAGATAAGCCTTCTAAAGCAATTAATGAGATAATACTTCTTTGCTCATCAGGTAATTGCGCCATTGCGCTATTGACCTGTTGTAAAGCGATTTCACCTTGCATGGCGCGTTCACCATCGACCGCCTGATTAGCTGATAACTCAGGATTTGCTGCTGCTTGACTGCGTACTTTGCGCGAGCGGTATTCATCAATCCATAAATTCTTACAAACGCGAAATGCCCACTTGGTTAAGTCCTCATCTTGAGCATCTGGTGCTTGTCTTAACAATCGTTCGATTGTATTTTGCAATAAGTCATCTGCATCGTCGGCACTGCCCGTTAAGGCAAATGCAAAACGTCTAAGCTGTGGTACTAATTTGGTTATTTGTTGTTTCATTTATTAATGTTCCCCGATGTCTTACATAGATAACGGCTGACAAATTAATTTATTCCGTAAATTTAAATTTTTTTTACACTTTTCGTTCTTTTGCAGTGAAAAAAGCTGGGTTCTAATGGAATTTTTGGCCTGACAAAACGTTGTATAAGAGAGAATAGTAGAGCAAAGAGCATAGTATGAAGTCCTTAAAACGTAAAAAATTATCAGCCTGTTTAATTTTGCCTTTCAGTTTGATTTGCCAATTGAGTTTAGCGGATCCTCTGTCTATTGATGGGGCATTGGAGCAAATATCTCAAGTGCCGCAAGATATTGTGGATGAAATACAATCAATTCCTACCGATAATTCAAACGAACCTAAAATAGAATTACCCGTTGAACTGAATGCAGGATTAGTGACAGAAGGACTAGCGACGGAGTTAGATGCAGAACTACCACTCGAATTGGGTAGCGTAGAATTACAAGCCGAGCTCAATTCTGCTGGATTATCGATAGAAGCTTCAGTACCACAACAAATTATTGGCTTAAATGGTCAACTAAAATTTGCAGAAACCCTAGACGAAGCGGGTCAACTGGCGGTTAAACAGGAATGGGTGATGCAAATCAGCTCGCAGCAAATGGCTCAGCTAAATGCATTAGTTGCCCAGCAGCAGATTAAAATTATTGAGCAGGAAAATCTGGATGCATTAGAGGTTACGGTTGTGCGAGTGCACGTTGATGCGCAATTAGATTCGCTGAGTGCGTTAAAAGCTGCATTGTTATTGGATGATGAACAGGTGCTCAGTCGTAACCACATTTATCAGGTGCAAAGTTCGGCTTTAAACACGCAAGCAGATATGCCCGCAGAAAAAAACATGAAAACAACAAAAGCTAAAGCATGTGCGCAAGCGATTAATATCGGGATGATAGATACTGCAGTTGATATTTATCATCCGGCTTTTAAACGCGTTCAACAAGCAGGCAGGATAATTCAACACAGTTTTGTTGATCCTGATCTAGCGCAGCCTACACAACATGGCAGTGCAGTAGCTGGATTGCTGGTGGGTGAAATGGTAAACCTACAACCCTTATTACCACAGGGGAAAATATACTCAGCCGCCACTTTTTATACGCGCCCGGATGGTGGGCAAGGGGCGACTATGTTTAATTTAGTTAAAGCACTTAACTGGCTGGCAAAACAGCCAGTTAGTGTTATTAATATGAGTTTAACCGGGCCAGATAATGGTTTATTAAAAACCGCAATTGAAGCCTTGAGTAAACAACAAATCACGATTGTGGCAGCGGTTGGTAATGCGGGGCCAGCGTCGCCACCCTTATATCCGGCTGCTTATGCTGCAGTGATTGGTGTGACTGCTGTTGATCATAAAAACAACATTTATCGCTGGGCCGTTCGGGGCAAACAGGTGGATTTTGCGGCAACCGGCGTTGATGTTTTTGTGCCTAGAATTAATGGCAGTATTAAAACTGAAACCGGAACGTCAATGGCATCCCCTATTGTTGCTGCCCATTTGTTGTGTTTAATCAAAGGTGAAAAAAAATGGCCACAAGAGAGCCGTTTAATGATGCGGCGTTATGCACAAGATTTAGGGGAACTCGGTAAAGATGATACTTATGGTTATGGTTTAATTGGAAAAGTTAAATCACCCGACTAAGCATTTTTAAACTTTGAGTCGGGTGTGTTTGTATTACTGGATGTTATTTATCATCTAGCTTGTTGTGCTAAAAATGCATTTTTAAATTAACGGATGCGAGGTTTTCATCATAGTCAGCACTGCTGAGATTTGATTGCGCTTTTGTATGCTCAATTTTCCCATACATTTCGAAATATTGACTGAGGGGGTGATTGTACTGAATGCCCAGCGTTTGTTTGCTATCGGCTCTAAATTCGTCTGGATTAACAGCATATGCAGCATAATCTCTGTCACTATATTGATAATAGACTTGAGCTTTTGCAGTTTGCTCAAATACCGTAAATTTTTGCGTGAAACTGGCCTTTAATTTACCTTCTGTGTAATCAAACCGCGTGTTGTCGGCACTTTCATCTTCATGACTTATTGAGGCCGTTAAGTATTGTGACATGTTGATAAAATAAAATACATCTGCACCTATCGTTACCGCCTGCGCATCACGCTCAGATAAGTCGGCAAATGATTTATCCCGCAGTACTGTAGAGCCTCGAAGATAAACCGCATCTCCTAACATTCGGCCAATATCTAACGTGAGCAACGTCATATCCAATAAGTCCGCTTCGGCTAAATCAATACTGGCGTAATCTAATCTTGCACCTAAACGATAGACACCTAATGCATAACGGCTTGCAATGTTTGCTTGATGCATTTGCGTATCGTACGTTTGGGTATCTTGAAACTGTTTTTGGTTGTACTGATAACCTGCCGAAATTTGCGTATTTTCAGTTAATTGCCATTTGCCATCCGCGCCAACTTTTAAGGTGAGTGCGGTGTCGCTTTGATCAGATGCTGTGCCATCGAGCTCGGCAATTGTTAATTGACTATCGTGTAAATAGCCGGTTTCAGCGCTGATCGACCAATTTTTATTTTTATCTTGAGCAAATGAAGCCGTGGCAAGCGCAGTAGACAATGCAGTTGATATCAATACAGATAAGCTCATTGAAAGTTTAGTTTGAGTGAATGTTTTCATGCGTACTACTCCAGAATAATTTGTGTAATCATCTAGATAACGTTTGAGCTGTATCGGTTATTCCCGCTTTTGTTATGGCTGGTATAGAATGTGACGTGTTTCACGCTTAGTCGGATTATGGTGGTGTTTGTGATTTTGACCTCAGCCCGAAGGGCAATGGCTATTTTAACCCTTAACGGCATTAGAATTCGTTTATAATGAATACAAAAAAGGGGCATTTAAAATGCCCCTTTTGAATTTTATTTTTTCGAATTTAGTTCGTAATGCAATTGTTTAAAAATGCTATGAGTTAGAAATCTAGAGCAGAACTTTCACTAATGCTATTTTCTGCAGCGATGTCTAACACAGTGTTGATTTCGTCATTGACCACGGATGATAACTCGGCATCCACACTTTCTTGTGCACTTTGCTGGGCTGTCGCTTCGGCATTTTGCGCAAGTGTTTCGCTAATCACATCAGTTGTGATTTGGTTACTCATTTCAGAAGCGAGGTTGACCGATGATTCAACGACAGATTCGCTTTGTTCAGAAACCACGTTTTGTAACTCTGCCGATAAATCAGATTGAGCTTCAACAGCCGCGTTTAATGTTGCATCAACCGTACTTTCCAGTGTATTTTCAACGGTTCCATTTACCGTGCCATTTACCGTGTTTGATAAGGTACCTTCGACCGTGCTGGTGACTGTGTTATTAAGGGTTCCTTCAACGGCACCATTTATTGTATTGCTTAAGCTGCCGTCGATCGCTCCTTCAAGGGTTCCGTCAAGCGTACCATTAATCGTTCCGTCAATTGCATTGTTGACTGTACCTTGTATTTCTTCACCTACCGACTGGCTAGACTCTAAACCAGTATTTAATGTGCCTTCAATTCGTCCGGCTAACTCAGATTGCATATCCAAAGCATCGTCTTGCGCAACTTCTGCTGTATCTGGTTCAGTCGTTGTTTCGTCAGCTGATTGTTCATCATTTTCTGTGCTGTCATCTGATGAATCTGGCGTATCTGCTTGTGCGGTAACATCTGCAGAGCTTTCAGCGTCACCTTCAACGTTATTTTCAACTCCGCTTTCAACTTTTGTGTTTGCACTGTTGTCTACTGTTGTTTGATTTTCACCTTCAATATTTTCTTCAGTTGTGTTGTTTGCACTGACTTCACTTTCGCTGTTTGTATTCGCGTTAAAGTCAGAGTTAAAACTCATATCTGCCTTGGCTGTGCCATCTTGGGTTGCAATGTTTTGTTGGTAGCTGCCCGATGTTTCAAATTGTGATGATGCATCCGCTGAAAAGTCAGTGTTAGCGAAAGCCATAGTTGAAGACAAAGTACAAGCAGTTACAAATAATGTGTTTTTTAAGTTCATCATGGTCATTCTCCTAAAAGGTTTTTGTCATTTTTTGATGGCTGATTTGTCATCAAAGTCACTCAGATAACGCCTCAGCTATTCCTTTTATTCCGCACAATTTTACAACGCGTTATAAAATGAGCACTGGTTCACACAAAGCGCCGTTGTGCTTTTCTGCACTTTTGTCTCTGTGCGTGACATGAATTAACACTGGTTGCGCCGCGTTCAGTCAGTTATAATCTTCGCCATTTTTCGCGCAAATTTATCCAGAAATAAAAGGTACTCGAACCCAAATGGCAAAGTACGATATTAAAACCTTCCAGGGATTGATCCTGGCATTACAAGATTATTGGGCGCAGCAAGGCTGCGTTATTGTGCAACCTTTAGATATGGAAGTGGGTGCTGGTACTTTCCATCCTATGACTTTTTTGCGTTCATTAGGGCCAGAACCGCATCACTGTGCATATGTGCAACCCTGTCGACGTCCTGCAGATGGTCGCTATGGTGAAAACCCGAACCGTTTGCAGCACTACTATCAGTTTCAAGTTATTCTTAAACCTTCACCCAGCAATATTCAGGCGCTTTATTTAGGCTCTTTGGAATTATTAGGCTTTGATACACAAACACATGATATTCGGTTTGTTGAAGACAACTGGGAATCGCCGACCTTAGGTGCTTGGGGATTAGGTTGGGAAGTTTGGTTAAATGGTATGGAAGTCACCCAGTTTACTTATTTCCAACAAGTGGGTGGTTTAGAGTGCCGACCTGTTTCCGGTGAAATTACCTATGGTTTAGAACGCCTAGCAATGTACATTCAAGGTGTAGATAGTATTTATGATTTAGTTTGGGCGGATGGCCCTATGGGTCAAGTTACATACGGTGATGTCTTTTTACAAAACGAAGTTGAACAATCTGCTTATAACTTTGAACATGCTGATGTGGATGCTTTGTTTGCCCAATTTGACCAATGCGAGAAAGAAAGCGCCAAACTCATTGAAGCCGGGTTGCCTTTACCTGCCTACGAACAGGTTATGAAAGCCTCACATGCATTTAATTTATTAGATGCACGTCACGCCATTTCAGTGACCGAACGCCAGCGTTATATCCTGCGTGTTCGCACCTTAGCAAAAGCCTGTGCTGAAGCATATTTTGCAGCGCGCGAAGAGTTAGGTTTCCCGCTGCTAAAAAAACAAGCACAAGATAATTCTAAACAGGAGGGCTAAGCGGATGGCAACTGAAAATTTATTAATTGAAATAGGTACTGAAGAGTTACCACCCAAAGCGTTGCGCAAATTGGCTGAAGCGTTTGCCGAAAATATTCAAGCCGGTTTAGATAGTGCTGAATTGGCCTACGAATGTGTCAACTGGCTAGCGGCGCCTAGACGTCTAGCGGTCACTGTCAGTGCGCTAGCAGACAAACAGCAAGACAAAACTGTTGAAAAACGCGGGCCGGCGATTCAGGCTGCGTTTGATAAAGAAGGTAACCCAACCAAAGCAGCATTAGGTTGGGCGCGTGGTAATGGCATCGATGTTTCTCAAGCCGAGCGTTTAGAAACAGACAAGGGTGCTTGGTTAATGTATCGCGCAGAAGTTAAAGGCCAGCCAGTTGCTGAGTTGATAATTGATATAGCAGATAAAGCATTGGCTAAATTGCCAATTCCAAAACCAATGCGCTGGGGGAGCAGTGATGTGCAGTTTATTCGACCTGTGCACACAGCCACTGTCTTTTATGGTGCACAATCAATTGACGGCCAGTTGCTGGGGGTTAAAACCAGTAATCAATTGCAGGGACATCGTTTCCATTCAAGCGGCCGCGTCACTATTCAACATGCAGATGAATACCAAGCTGTATTAAAAGAAGCGTATGTGATAGCTGATTTTGCAGAACGTAAAGCACAAATAAAGCAACAAGTTGAAGCTAAAGCCGCCGAATTAAATGGTATTGCGGATATGGATGATGCGCTATTAGAAGAAGTAACAGGCTTAGTTGAATGGCCAGTTTTGCTCGTTGCGTCTTTTGAAGAGAAGTTTCTTGCCGTGCCGGATGAAGCGCTGATTTATACAATGAAAGGCGATCAAAAATACTTCCCGGTGCTGAATAAAGACGGCTCATTAATGAACAAATTTATCTTTATTTCTAACATTGAAAGTAAAGATCCAGAGCAGGTTATTCAAGGCAACCAGAAGGTTGTGCGCCCACGCTTAGCCGATGCAGAGTTTTTCTTTAATACCGACCGTAAAAAGACGTTGGAAAGCCGTCTAGAAAGCTTAAAGAGCGTACTTTTCCAACAAAAATTAGGCACGCTATTTGATAAATCAAGCCGAATTTCAGAGTTAGCAGCCTATATTGGTAGCAAAATAGATGCAGATGCTGAACAAGCCAAACGCGCAGGTTTATTGTCAAAGACAGATTTGATGACCGAAATGGTGATGGAATTTCCTGAAGTGCAAGGTGTCATGGGGATGCATTACGCTAAACATGATGGCGAGGCAGAAGCGGTTGCCAATGCGTTGAATGAACAATATCAACCTCGATTTGCAGGTGATCAATTGCCATCCGCACCGGTTAGCTGCGCAGTTGCGCTAGCGGACAAATTTGATACTTTAGCTGGGATTTTTGGGATTGGATTATTGCCAAAAGGCGACAAAGATCCATTCGCATTGCGCCGCGCGGCGATTGGTGCATTGCGCATCATTGTTGAAAACAAACTCAATTTGGATTTATTGGATATCACCTATAAAGCAATTGAACTGTATGGCGACAAGTTAACCAACAAATCTGCGGCGAATGATGTGGTTGATTTTGTGTTTGGCCGCTTCCGCGCTTGGTATCAGGATCAAGGCTATCAAGTTGAAATTATTCAGGCGGTATCAGAACAAAGACCCACTGAACCATTAGATTTTGATTTACGTGTTAAAGCCGTTTCTGAGTTCAGGCTGTTGGATGCAGCCGAAGCATTGGCTGCGGCAAATAAACGTGTGAGCAATATTTTGGCTAAAAATCCGGCGGTATTGCCGCAGGTGGTGGATACTGAGCTATTACAGGAGCAGCAGGAAAAGGAACTTTATGCCTTAGTGTCAGCCAAACAAATTGAACTGGCACCTGTATTTGCACAGCGTGAATATGCCAAAGCGTTAGCAGAATTAGCGACATTACGCGAAACTGTCGATGCATTTTTTGACAATGTCATGGTTATGGCTGATGATGAAAATGTCAAATTGAATCGTTTATTGTTGTTATCAGAGCTTCGAAACCTATTTTTACAGGTTGCGGATATTTCGGTTCTGCAAAAATAAAAATTAAATGGAAAATTGTATGAAAGCCGTTTTAGTACTTGTTTCTCTAATAACCGCGATATTAACCAGCGGATGTAGTGTGACACCGTATCCTGCACAAACAGAAGTGCAAAACCGTGAAGACTTTTTGTATTTGCGTGGTAATTTTACTTGGTGGGATATAGAAGAACACGCAAAAGTGAAGCAGGTTGAAGGTCAATTATATAAAGCGACAGTTGAATTGATTGCTGACGGCCAACCATATGAATTTAAATTTGCCGATGAAAATTGGAGCCTAGGGGCCAATTGTGGATATTACGAAAAAGCGGATCAATTGGTTACATTAGATGCAAAAGTTTCAGCAAATTGTAACGCTAAATTTGAGCCTTTCCGTTTTATTCCGCAAGTAACGGGTGATTATGATTTTTTTATCGATTTTACCGATGAATCTGAACCCAAAGTTTGGATTAAACCAGCCGAAGCTGATTTGATTGAACGTTTGGTCCCCAGCTTCTAAGTTTTCATTTTTTATTTGGAATGCCAGTCAATGAGATTGGCATTCTTTTTATAAACCACCTCGTTCTCACTTATTAACGCTCGGTTAATAATGACCAGCCATTGTAATCTTTAAATTTTGAGCTATCTTTAAGCAGTGTTTAACAAAATTTTTACACTTATTCTATTTAAAGTTGGAGCCGCCCACGTGCGCATTAAATTGTTTATCCTCCCACTGGTACTCGTGAGTGTTTGTTTCGGCAATGCTGTTTATGCAGCGAAAACCATAATGCATGCCCAAGCTCACAACCCCAAAGAGACCCTGATCGCTAATATTTTAAAGCTGGCGTTAGAAAAAAGTAGTTCAAACGACAACTATTTTTTTAAAGAGTGGCACGAAACACTTAACGAAGCGCGATTGATGAGTATGTTAGAAGACGGTGCCTTGCAGGTGGCTTGGGCCGGGACGCAAAAGCAATATGAAGAAAAGTACTTTCCAATTCGCGTTCCAGTGTTAAAAGGTTTGTTAGGACATCGCATTTTTATTATTCGCCAGGACACTCAAGCGATGTTTAATGATGTACATACTTTAGAAGACTTGCGCAAAATAAAACTTGGGCAAGGAAAATTCTGGGGGGATACTTTTGTTTTAAAACACAATGGCTTGAAGGTCGTTGACCCGGTTAAATATAATAACTTGTTTTATATGTTAGAGGGTGGACGTTTTGATTTTTTTCCAAGAGCGGTGCATGAACCTTGGGGGGAAGTTGAGAGCCGACCCGAATTAAAACTGACCGTTGAAAAAAATATATTACTGATTTATCCCTTCGCGATGTACTTTTTTGTTGCCAAAGACAATGCAAAATTAGGTCGTTTGATTGAAGAGGGGTTTCGTAATGCGATTTATGATGGCAGTTTTAATGAAATGTTTTATAACCATCCACTAACTAAAGAAATACTCAAACTATCAAAGCTCAAGTCTAGGCGAATTATCCGATTAGAAAACCCCAATATGAGTGAGTTAACTCCGTTTGATGAAAAAGCGCTGTGGTTAAATATAGATGAGCTTGAATATTAAAGTTAAAGAGATAAAAGGCGAGTGTTGTACCTCGCCTTTTGTTGTTAGTAGCTTATGAATGACAGGCCTAAACGGCACATTCAGTTGGTTTGAGAGGTTACTTTTTATTCAGTAAAAAATTAACTAACTGGACGTATTCCTCTTCCGACTTGACGCTCCCTAATTTAACCTCGTATTTACCGTTAACAATAAGGGTGGGTACACTGCGGATATTAAAGCTTTTTTGTTCTGATTGCATTTGATTTGCCCGACCTGAAGCCATGAAGCTTTTATAGGCAGAGTCATATTTTGTAGGGTCAATATTAGCTTCCTGAACCAATACACTTCTAACATCCTGCATTGAATCAAAGCGTTTTCTATCTTTATGTAAGTGTTTAAATAGTGCTGAGATACCTTGTTCTTCTGCTTTTAATAATTCTAAAGCAGCCAAGCTTTTGCCTAAGCCTTGTGCAACTTCTCTGTTATTTCTGGGCATAAAATCCACATGGCTTTTGATAAAACTAGCGTCATCTGGCATGCTCTTTTTGATTTTGTCGACAATCGGCTCAAAAGCAAAACAATGGGGGCAATAAAACGAGAAAAACTCTTTTATTTCTGGTTTTGCGGTTGCCGGTTTAGATAATTCTTCATAATGTTTACCTGCTTCAAATTGCTCTGCACACGCGGTAAGTGGCATCAAAATGGCGGCAAATAAAAGCGCGACGAATTTCTTCATTCTGAGTTCCTGTTAGTGAATAGAAATTATAAGTTAATGATTGCAAATTACCGTATCATAGACCAGACATCAAGCGTAATGGTTCCTCATTCAATTGTGCAAGTTGTTCTTTGAAAGACAAAATTTGTTGTTCCCAGTATTTGTCTTCAGCAAACCAGGCAAAACTGTGTTGAAAAGCCGGATCACACCAACGCTTCGCAATCCAGCCCATATAGTGGACCATTCGCATGGCGCGTAAGGGTTCTATTAGCTTAAGCTCTGCTGCATTAAAAGCGCAAAATTCTTCATATCCGGCCAGTATAGTGTCCAATTGCAACATCTGTTGATCTCGGTTACCAGATAACATCATCCAAATATCCTGGATCGCAGGGCCATTCCTTGCATCATCTAAGTCGACAAAAAACGGGCCATCCCGCCATAATATATTGCCAGCATGACAATCACCATGTAGCCGAAATGCGTTATATTTCTGTTGATTAAACTGCTGCTCTGCCGTTTTACATAAAGGCTCTAAAATGGCTAAAAAGGCGGTTTCTAAGTGATTAGGTAGCATATTGCTGGCTAGAATATTGTGCTTAGCCTGCTTTAGATACTCATCCGTAGACAAGTTCGGGCGCACTTTAAATTGCTGCTTTTGACCGACTAAATGAATGCGTCCAATAAAGCGTCCCATCCATTCGAGATGATCTAGATTATCATTTTCAAATGAGCGCCCACCGACACTGGGGTATAAGGTGAAATAGTAACCCTGATATTGATGTAATGTTTTTCCTTGCAACGCCATCGGCGCAATCAGCGGAATTTCTTCGGCCGCTAACTGAGCGGCAAACTCGTGCTCTTCTTCAATCTGTACCGAAGACCAGCGGTTAGGACGATAAAATTTGACGACATAGCGCTTTTTATCGTCTGCGATAAATTGATAAACACGGTTTTCGTAACTGTTGAGTGCGATTAGGCCAGATTCTGGATAGATCCCAAGGCTTTCTATGGCATCTAATATAAGATCAGGGGTTAATGAAGAAAATGAAAAATCGTCCTGTACACTCATCTTTGCTCTTATGTTTAAGGTGTATTGAGCGGTTTAATATACCTGTTTTATCGCAAGGTGTTTACCATTGTTTTTAATTGGTGCGTAGAAAAGGGGGGGATTCTACTTAAAACAATGCGTTTTGTTGGCCAATATCGAAACTATTAGGCAGCGGGTTATCCGCTGGATAATAACCTAACTCGGCCGTTAGTAGCTCTAACCATAAAGCTGTTAATTGATGGACACCCGCATTGTCTGCGGTATGGATAAATAAGTAAGGTTGTTTATCTTGCTCAAGCCAGTTTTTAAAATATTTTAACCAGATTTTTATATAAGGCAGATTAGCTTGTATATCGGTTTGTCCAACATAACGCACGATTGGATTATTGCCTGTAGATAGCAGGTGTACGGGTACTTTAGGTTTTTTCTGTTGAGCATCTCTAATGGCTTCTGTGCTCGGTCTTTCTGCATGTACTGGACGTGTATCCATCATGATTCGGTCGATCTGGTATTGCATTAATAACTGGTTAAGCTGTTTTTCATTTTCGTCTTTGGCAAAA
The DNA here is from genome assembly GCF_007289895.1 of Catenovulum sediminis. Classification (GTDB taxonomy): domain Bacteria; phylum Pseudomonadota; class Gammaproteobacteria; order Enterobacterales; family Alteromonadaceae; genus Catenovulum; species Catenovulum sediminis. The sequence continues at coordinate 1,949,798 of NZ_CP041660.1, forward strand.
AAATTGGGGTGCCTTGCTTCTACCGCTAAATCAACTTGCTGGTGATAACTTTCAATAAAACGAGCAAGCTGCGGTAAATACCGCGCAGAAAAGTAGGGGGGCAACTGAATTAATAATTTACCCAATTGCCGTTTTTCAATCAGCGGAGAAAGCAGCTCAATAAACTGCTGCATGTCGGCCTGACAATTCTGCAAAAGTTTTTGGTGGGTGATTTGCGCGGGTAGCTTAAAGCAAAATTTAAAATGCTCAGCTGCCTGCTGTGACCAATTACGCACCATTTCTGCTTTGGGCAAAGCATAGAATGTCGTGTTACCCTCAACACTGCTGTAATGCTGGCTATAAAAACTAAGCGCCTGAGTTTTAGCCAAGGAAGACGGAAAAAAAACATGCTGCCACTGAGTGTGGCTCCACTGTGGGCAGCCGATTAAAATTTTTTGTCGCATTACTGGTCTTGGTAGACACCTGATTCTGCTAAAACACGCGCTAGTTCGACCATTTCAGCTTCAACATTATTTTCGGCATCATCCTGCCAGTCGATGCCAATACGAACACCATCTTTGCCTAACGCTTCTAACCAAAAGTCAAAGTATTCTGCGACTGGAATTGCAGTTGGTTTGTAGTCGGCCCATTCATCTGTACAGGTTGCCTGCGCAGCGGCTTCACTGCTCCATACCAGCAAAACTTCGGTATTTTCAAACTCTAAAGACTCAACAACAACCCAATCTTCTTCTGCTGCATCGGCTGTTAATCCCCAAATTACCTGACTGTCTTTAATTGCATGAGCAAAGTCTAATAATGCTTGATGTGTTTCATTCATGTGTAGCGCCCTTAACCTGATGTAAATGTGTCACCATGATATCTGACTTTAAATTTATTTATATTAATTTTTTACTGTCGTCGACAATAACCTTGCGTAACAAATTGTACTTATTTTTCGCGCAGGTATAAAATGTGTGTTTTTGCTTGGGAATATTATTGATGTTGGTAAATGGCACTTTATACGTGGTTTCGGCACCTAGCGGTGCGGGTAAATCGAGTTTGATCAAAGCGTATTTACAACAATTTGCTGAACAGGCTGCCGTTTCTGTTTCGCATACAACGCGTGCACCCAGACCGGGCGAAGAAAACGCTAAGCACTATCATTTTGTTGAACAAGATGCGTTTAAACGATTGATTGATCAAGATGCCTTTTTCGAATGGGCTGAAGTGTTTGGCAATTATTATGGCACCTCTAAAGCGGCAATTGATGCATTGTTGGCGCAAGGGAAAGACGTTTTTTTAGATATTGACTGGCAAGGTGCACGTCAGGTCAAAAAACAGAGAGCTGATGCGAAAACCGTTTTTATTGCGCCCCCTTCACAAGCAGAATTATTATCACGCTTGCAAAATCGTGGGCAAGACAGTGAAGCGGTTATCAAGCAGCGAATGGCGGAAGCACAAAGTGAAATTTCGCATTACCAAGAATTCGACTATATTGTAGTGAATGATGACTTTGACACTGCATTGGCCGATCTTGCGGCTATTTTACGCGCAAATCGTTGCCTGCAAGCGCGCCAAAGTAAAAAATATCAAGCTTTATTCAGCGATCTCTTGGCGAAAGCTTGATGATAAAGTACACTATTTGCCCTTTTTGTCAGTATTAGTTAAATAGCGGAGTAACTATGGCTCGCGTAACTGTTGAAGATGCAGTAGAACAAGTTGGTAATCGTTTTGACTTGATTCTGGTTGCGGCACGTCGTGCACGTCAAATCGCGTCAGAAGGAAAAGATCCTTTAGTCGAACCAGATAATGATAAAGCAACCGTAATTGCTTTACGTGAAATTGAAGAAGGTTTAATGAGCGCAGAAATTATGGATGCTCAAGAACGTCGCGAAACACAAGAGCAAGAAGCGGCTGAGATAGCAGCTGTTGCAGCGTTTGCGCAAAACCGAGAATAATTCTAACCTGTGCAGTTCGCACCGCGTTAACATAGACCCGGGTTCTAGGGCGTGTTTATCTTTGTTTATAATTTGAGCTGAGAGAAAAAATGGTCTTAGGCAAGGCAGAAATAATGAAGTTTAGTCATCTAAATAAGTTATTTCTAACGCTGCATAAGACCATTTTGGCCTCAGCCCGAAGGGCAATGGCTATTTTAACCCTTAACGGCATTAGAATTCGTTTATTTAGAATGACTAACCCCCACTCATTCTGCTTTGTTAATGATTAAAATAGCCTATTGCTCAAAAATAATACAAAGATTCACACGCCCTAGCACTCGGGTCTTTTGTTTTTGCCGTATCAACCCAATAGTCATTTTATTAAACTGTGGCTGGAATATTGTTAGTGGATTTATTTCGAGACTTAGGTGAATTAGTTCGGACTTATTTGCCAGCAGAGCAAACTGCTTTAATTGAACACGCTTTTATCGTGGCTCGTGATGCACACGAGGGTCAATCTCGTTCAAGTGGCGAACCTTACATAACTCACCCTGTTGCAGTTACTCGTATTTTGGCGCATATGCATCTTGATCATGAAACATTATGTGCAGCGCTTTTGCATGATGTGATCGAGGATACTGAGGTAACCAAAGATGATTTGGCCGAGACTTTTGGCTCTATCATTGCTGATTTAGTGGAAGGCGTTAGTAAGCTAGATAAAATTCACTTTAACAGTAAACAGGAAGCGCAGGCAGAAAATTTCCGAAAAATGATTATGGCCATGGTGCAGGATATTCGGGTTATTCTCATCAAATTGGCTGATCGCACGCATAATATGCGCACGTTGGACGCTTTACGTCCAGATAAAAGACGCCGTATTGCGACCGAGACATTAGAAATTTATGCGCCGATAGCGCACCGCCTGGGTATTCATGACATTAAAAATGAGCTTGAAAATTTAGGTTTTAAAGCAATGTACCCAATGCGTTATCGCGCACTGGGCGCTGCAGTAAAAAGTGCGCGAGGTCATCGCAAGGACGTGATTGAAAAAATCGGCAATGAAATTCGTAAACGTATTGCTGAAACCAATATAGCGTGCGTGGTAAAAGGCCGCGAAAAGCACTTGTACAGCATCTATAAAAAGATGAAGAACAAGGAGTTAATGTTCAATGATGTAATGGATATCTACGCTTTTCGCATCATTGTAGATAACTTTGATACCTGTTATCGCACGTTAGGTGTTGTACATAATCTTTATAAACCGATTGATAATCGATTTAAGGATTATATCGCTATTCCGAGACTCAATGGTTATCAGTCATTGCATACTTCTTTAATCGGGCCGCATGGTATTCCGGTTGAAATTCAGATTCGCACGCATGATATGGAATTAACCGCAGACCGCGGTGTCGCTGCGCATTGGTTGTACAAAGATGGCAATGATACCGGTGGGACAACCGCGCAAGTCAGAGCACAGCGCTGGATGAATAGTTTATTAGAGTTGCAGCAAAGTGCGGGCAGTTCTTTTGAATTTATTGAAAACGTAAAGTCAGATTTATTTCCGGAAGAAATTTACGTATTTACCCCTAAAGGTCGCATAATTGAATTACCGAAAGGTGCCACGCCGGTTGATTTTGCATTTTCTTTGCACACTGATATTGGTTTTACCTGTGTCGGTGCGACGGTTGATAAAAAACCGCTACCATTGAATCAGCCACTAGAAAATGGGCAAACGGTTTATATTGTCACCTCGAAAGGTGCACGGCCAAATGCGAACTGGTTAAATTTTGTCATTACACCTAGGGCTAGATTACGGATTCGTAATTATCTGAAAAATCTAAAAGGTGAAGAATCGGTCGATCTCGGCAAGCGATTATTAAAAGTAGCCTTGGGTGAGGCTGATTTGAATGATATTCCGGATGAGAATATTCAAGCCGTTTTAGCCGAGACTAAAATGCAAACCGTACATCAACTGCTGGCCGAAATAGGTTTAGGCAATTTGATGAGTATGGTGATAGCGCGCAAACTATTAAAACGAGATGATGTAGATGAAGTGCCGCAGTCTTATGTCGAGAAAAAAGTATCGATAAAAGGTGCACATGGTATGTTGGTGTCTTTTGGTAAATGCTGTCGACCTATACCGGGAGATTCGATAATCGGTCATGTCAGTCCGGGTAAAGGTATTGTTGTCCATATGGATTCTTGCCACAATGTCAGAGACCATCATGCCGAGCCTTCAAAATATTTTGCGATTAGTTGGGACAACTCTCCTAATGAAGAATTTCCATGTGCGCTGCGTATTGATTTACACAATGTCCATGGCGCATTGGCAAAAGTGACCAGTGCGATTGCCAAAATGGGTTCAAATATTCAAAGTTTGTACTCAGAAGAAAAAGACAGCTATCTGTATCGGGTTGATTTGATATTAACCGTAAACGACAGAATCCACTTGGCGCAAATTATGAAAAAAGTGCGCCATATTGAAGAAGTTCAGCGCATTGTGCGCCATAGAAGATAAGGCAAAGATTATTATGTCTAAACAAGTTATTTCTACCGATAAAGCGCCTTCAGCAATTGGCACATACAGCCAAGCGGTTAAAGTTGGTTCTACCGTCTATTTATCCGGTCAAATACCTCTTATTCCAGAAAGCATGGAAATGATCACGACCGGTTTTGTTGATGAAGCACATCAAGTATTCAAAAATCTGGCCGCTGTATGTGAAGCAGCAGGGGGGGCGTTAAATGATCTGGCTAAAGTTAATATTTATTTAACAGATTTGGGTAATTTTGCACAAGTCAATGAAATTATGTCTCAGTATTTTGCAAAACCTTACCCGGCACGTGCTGCAATTGGTATTAACCAATTACCAAAAGGTGCTCAAATTGAAATTGATGGTGTGATGGAAATTCCAGGCATTAACTAAAGACTCAATGGGCGGTTATTGATAGCTTAACCGCCCGTATTCAATCCCTACCACTGCATAATATTATGACCCCAGAAAGGCTACAACGTATCAAGCGCATGTTAAACAACCGTCAGACCGATCTGACCGTTTGTTTAGAAGACGTTCATAAAACCCACAATTTATCTGCAATCGTACGGACTTCAGATGCGGTCGGTGTACATTATGTGCATGCGGTGATGAGCAATGATAATCCATTGCGTATGCGCACAGGTACGGCAAGAGGGAGTCAGAATTGGGTTCAGGTGATTCAACACGATAGCAGCCAACGTGCGATTCGAGCGTTGCGCCAGCAAAAAATACAACTTTTGGCGACCAACTTATCTGACCGTTCAGTCGATTTTCGTGAAATTGACTATACCCAACCCACGGCAATTGTATTTGGCCAAGAACGAGATGGGATATCAGATGCGGTTTTGACTGACGCCGATGCGCATATTGCTATACCCATGGTTGGTATGGTGCAGTCGCTAAATGTTTCTGTTGCCAGCGCGCTGGTATTGTATGAAGCGCAAAGACAAAGAGCGGCAGCGGGTATGTATGGTACTTGCACTTTACCGCAAGACGAGCAACAACGTATTTTATTTGAACGTGGCCATCCAATTTATGCGGAAATCTGCAATAACAAAGGCTTGCCTTACCCTAAAGTCGACGACAATGGTGAGATTGACGCCGATGAACATTGGTGGCAACAAATGAAATATAGCAATACGCAAAGCGTATTAGTCTAGCTGAGCATTGTCTATTTCATTCAGTAACTCTGTTGCTGCTAATTTTAAATGTGTTAATTTGGCTGCACTCTCATCTAACGTTTGAAAGTTTTGGTTCTGGCTTATTTGTGCAAGTTTGTAAGCGCCTACTGTCTTGGCATTGTTATGTAAGGATAATAACACTTGTTCTACCGTGCTTTGATCTTTTTGCAGCACAGCGCTTTCCAATTGTTTTATTAGCTTGGGCGTCTCACTTTTAAATATATCTAGGATCCGTTTAAACGCGTTTTTATTGTTCATTAAGCCTTGTAGTGCTGATTTTTTATCCCAAATGCTTTCGGCTTTTGACGGCAGCTTGACATCAAGCGGTTCAGTTGGTTGGTTGACATTATTGACGTTTGGCCGTGTTGATAAATCGGGTGTTTGTTGAAATAGTGCTAAGTAGTGTTCTATCGTTTCTTTAAATATCTCAGGCTGAATTGGTTTGCTGATATAGTCAACCATACCAGCCATTAAACATTTATCTTTGTCACCTGTCATTGCGCCAGCAGTTAACGCAATAACTGGGGTCTTTCTGTGTTGCTCGCCTGCGACACCTGATTTAATTTTTGTTGTTGCAGTAAAACCGTCCATAACAGGCATTTGGCAATCCATTAAGATAAATGCGATTGCGTTTTTTTGATTTTTTAATACTTCTAATGCTTCAACACCGTTGTAGGCAAGTAATAAATCAAATGGATAGTCAGCTAACATACCGGCGACGACAGCGTGGTTAATCTCATTGTCTTCGACCACTAAGATCTTATAACGCTCAGAGGTATTTAGGTTGGGCTTTAATCTGATTGTGGTATCACCACTTAACGCATTGTGCGTGACATGTTGTCTGCTAATGCGTTTTGCCTTTGTTTGATGTTTAATATTTAATTTTCCAAATACTCGAGAAAGATTTAGTGGGGTAATGGGTTTAACAACTTCAATGATATTGAATTGAGTTTGAGATAAACCTGAATATTGGGTGCTTGTTGCATTAGAGTATTGATAGCTGGTGGCAATAATACCTTTATGTGCAGGCTTGGTTTTTATCATAGATGCAATGCTGGATGAGAAGTCTTTTAACTCAATGATATCCACATCGGGAGCGTTTTGTTCGCTGCGATATTTTGCATATTGATCGATATTGTTTAACGCGACAACTTGAGCACCCCATTTATTTAACAGGCGGGTTGTAGCTTTTAGCGATTCAGGATGGTTATCGGCTAAAATAACTTGCGTACCAGAGATATTAATCGTGTTTGCTTCAGTTTCTTCCACTAATGTGAATGGTAATTCAAACGTAAACTTGGTGCCTTGTCCCTTTTTACTTTCTACTGAAATCTTACCCCCCATTAGTTCGCAAAGTTTTTTAGTAATGGACAAACCTAAACCCGTACCGCCAAATTTGCGGGTAATACTGGCGTCTTCCTGAGAAAATGCAGAAAAAATATTGTTAATTTTAGCATCTGATATCCCAACGCCGGTATCTGAGATTGAGCATTCAAATATTCTTTCTGAGTTCATTTTTTGTTTGATATGGGCAAATATAATAATTTCGCCTTGGTCGGTAAATTTAATCGCATTACCTATCAGATTGGTGATGATTTGTTTTAACCTGTGAGGGTCGCCATATACGATTAAGGCTGGCATGTCTGCCAAATCTAAAACGAGCTCTAATCCTTTCTCATGCGCTTTTATCGCCAATGAAGTCGCTAAAATGCTGATAGTTTCAACAATATCAAACTCGATATTTTCAATGTCTAATTTACCAGCTTCCATTTTAGAGAAATCGAGAATGTCATTGATCAATGTTGTCAATGAAGAAACGCTGCTTTCAGCCAGCTCAACATAATGTTGCTGTCTGTCGGTTAAGGTTTCTTGTTTTAGCAATGCTAGCATGCCAAATACCCCATTCATCGGTGTGCGAATTTCATGGCTCATATTGGCGACAAATTCACTTTTGGCTTTGTTCGCTGCAAGGGCTTTATCATGTGCATCTGCCAATTGTTGTGTTCGCTCTTGTACCTTTGACTCTAACTCTGCATTTAGTTTCTTGATTTTATTGGCATACGCAATTTGATCGGAGATATCCCTGACAATCGCAGCAAATTGAACATTATTGGTTTGCGATTTATTGATGGGGGAGAGTGTCATGGCGACATCAATTAAATCGCCGTTGTGTTTTTTGGCTTTTAACTCGAAATAATGTTGTGTTGATTTATCATGGCTTAAGGTACTCAGTGTTTGTTTAGTGATATGAGGGTAACCACTGGCCAGAAAGGTATCAAATATACTGTTACCAATTATGTAGTGTGCTGGATAACCCAACATTTCGCTGGCGGCAATATTCCACTTTGTAACCAAGCCTTGATGATCAATTGCAAATATCGCATCTTTCGAGCTGTCTACAATCGCTTCAAATTCCTTTAACGTGTTGGTTAATTTAGCTTTATTCGCAATGTGGCTTTGATAGAACAAAATGATAGCAATTAAGATGCCCGTTGCGATAAGCACTATACTACTTATTTCATTGCGTCGAGTCGCGACGATAGTGATTAGGTGTGTTTTATCGACAGTGATGACAAGCTGTAAATGTGAGCCTATGTGCGGGGCGTTTAGTGACACGTTTTGCGTGGCAAAAAGTAAAGCATCGTTGTTTGCAACTGTCTGTTGCTGCTCTGATAAATCATCTGATTGTTGAAAACGCGAAGCCCAATTAGCAGACTCAGTTGTATCAAACAAATAGTTATGAATATTATCAGGAAAAGATATGGCGTAACCATGCTGGTTTAACAGATATAGCTGCGTGTTATCTGCTAGGTTTTGCCAAAGTGCCGTAATAAGTTTATCAGCATCATAATTGATTAATACGATGCCAAACAGTTCGTTGTTTGTGTTAAAAACCGGTTTGATTACTCTGTAGGTAAACCAGTAAGGATATTCGACTTTGCCAAATTCTTGATTAAGTGTGATATCAGTGATTAAAATTTCGTTAGGCGATAATTTTTTAGCTTTTTCAAAATATAATTCAGTGTTTTTATGTTGAAGTTGGTTATCAGTGGCAATTGAGATTTTCTGATTGTGCCGAGTGACTCTGACCAGCTCTTTACCTTGATTGGCGATACCTATGTATCTAACTTGTTTGATATCTGGGTTGTTTTCAACATAACTTACAAAAATGGTATTTAACCGCTCTTTCCAAAGACTTAACGGCGTACCATCGTAAGGGTCTATTCCATCGTGTTGCGTGGCACGAAAGATCCCCATTATCGGTGGGGTAGAGTGCAAAAAATTTACTTGCTGGCGGCTTTTTTTGAGTTGATTTTGTAGCAAGTTGGCTTGTGCACGTACTTGGTTATTAATATAAGTTTGATATTCTTGGTATACCGTTTGTCTGGTATTTTTTTCACTTAGTGTAATAAAAACAATGGCAATTGCGATAAGTGCTGCAATAATTATTGAGACAGCTTGATTTTTTAAAGATTGAATTGGCGAATGATTGTCACCGTTCATTTATCGAAGTTCCTTTTTGGATGAATTTAAGCAGAGGCAGAACATCAGGTAAAACAACTGGTTTCTTTAGAGTTTAGAATAGTTAGCATAACTTGCATCCTTAATTCAAAAATTTAACGTACTTAGATGTTAAGCTATTTATCGCAATAAAACGCTGATTTTAAGAAGGTTGTTATGTTTTTAACGCAAAATAATTTGCATGCAGCAACCATACTGGTTGTCGATGACGAAGAAATAAACCGATTAATTTTACAAGAAGCGGTTGCGAACTTGGGGCATGTATATGCAGCTTCTTCTGGTATTGAGGCGATTCGCTTAGCTCACCATTATAAACCTGATCTTATTTTGCTGGATATTGAAATGCCCGGCATGGATGGTTTTGAAGTTTGCAGCCAGTTAAAAAAATCAGTCGAGACGAAAGATTGCATTGTTATATTTGTTACCGGTCATACAGAGCCTGTGTTTGAGGAACGATGTCTATTGGCTGGCGCTGTCGATTTTATACCCAAACCTATTCATTCTTCAGTATGCGCAGCGCGTGTACAAATTCATATTCGATTAATGCGTAGTATGCAAATGTTGTCGATGGCACAGCATTCGTTAAAAACCTTAGTTTCGCAAGTGCCTGTTTTTATCTCGTATTGGTCTGCCAATTGGCATAACGATTATTGCAATGATTTTGAAGGGAATTGGTTTGACTTAACGGCAAACGAAATGTCTTCAATGGCAATTGAAGAAGTGTTCCCGCTGCGCTTGGTATCTTTAGTTAAAAATGCGGCCGATAACGTCAAGGATAGTCCAGAATATTTTGAAGTAACCATTGAGAGACAGCATTTAATTGGCCATGTAAGCATAATCCAAAGTGAGAAAAACCTGCGGTCAAATGGCCACAAAGGTTATCTGGTTACTTTATATGATCAAACGGAACAAAAAAATGCGGAGTTAGCGCTTTTTGAAGAAAAAGAGAGACTTAAAGTCACGTTGCAGTCAATTGGTGATGCGGTCATTGTGACCGATATTGAGGGAAAAATTACCTTTATGAATCCAATTGCAGAGCGGATGACTGGGTGGTTGGAAAAACGAGCAACAGGCAAGCCTATTGAAGAGGTGATGGAATTACGCGATCCTGATACTAACTATATGATGAGCAATCCCATATATTTAGCGTTAGATGAAAAACGCTCGGTGGCAATGGCGTTAAACTGTCAACTGAGATCTGCTGATGGCAACATATATCGGGTTGAAGATTCAGCGGCACCCATTAAAGATGCAAATGGTGAGATTCGTGGCGCTATTATTGTTTTCCATGATGTCAGTGAGGCCATGACAATGGCTATGAAAATGAGTCATTTAGCAAACCATGATCAGCTGACTGACTTACCGAATCGAACCTTGTTATACGATCGTTTATCTTATGCGTGTAATGCTGCGACTAAAAAAAATGAAAAAGTTGCATTCATGCTAATAGATATTGACCATTTTAAAGTATTAAATGACTCGCAAGGCCATCAAGTTGGTGATCAACTTTTGCGGCAAATGGCGCAAAGGCTTAGTGACGTTATTAGCAGTGATTGGACGCTGGCGAGGCTCGGCGGTGATGAATTTGTTTTGCTTGTACCTCAGCTTAAACAACTGGAAAGTGTCGCCAGTATTTCTAATTATGTGCATGAAATATTGGAGAAGCCTTTTATTATTGATGATCAGGATATCCAAATAAATGTCTCCATTGGTGTAAGTATATACCCAGATGATGCTCAGGATCATGATACCACCATGCGTCATGCGGATGTTGCCATGTATAGAGCAAAAAATGACGGGCGCAGACATACTTGTTTTTTCTCAGAAGAATTGGAGAAACAAATGGTACAGCGCTTTAAATTGGAAACTTATATTCGCGAAGCGCTGAAAAAACAGACATTGATGGCGTATTTTCAACCGAAAGTCGATTTAATAACCGGTCGGGTTACAGGGGCGGAAGCTTTGGCGCGTTTGAAAGGGAGTGATGGACAAATTATTTCGCCAAATGAATTTATTCCACTGGCAGAAGAAGCAGGATTGATTCAAGAGCTCGGCAGACAAATGATTGTAATGTCTTGCCAGTGTATTCAGAAGCTACTGGCTAGTAATATCCGTTTACCGATATCAGTCAATGTAACCCCTGCACAATTTGCCGCATCGGACTTTATCAGTACAGTACAAAATATCATATCCGATTATAATATCCCGTCGCACTTGATTGAGTTGGAGTTAACCGAATCAGCCTTGGTGGATGATTCGGATGATGTGTATGAAAGGCTAAAATCCTTTAAAGATGTTGGCATTGCGATTTCAATTGATGATTTCGGTACTGGATATTCCAGCTTGTCGTACTTAAGAAAATTTGATTTAGATGAGTTGAAAATTGACCAATCTTTTATTCGTGATATGCATGAAAATGCGAGCAGTGAGGCAATTGTAAAAACTATCATTTCTTTGGCAACCGCGATGGAATTAAATTTAGTAGCAGAAGGTATTGAATTAGAGGTGCATAAACTACGTCTGATTGAATTAGGTTGTAAGAAAGGGCAAGGTTTTTTATTTTCCCGACCCGTACCTGAACCTATGTTTATTGAGTATGTGCTCGCCAAGCATAGCCAATAGCCGTGCTTTAGCCTACAGAAAATCGGGGATCTAGCTTACTTATCCCCAAACCATTACTTTTAATCACATTAAGCTGAACAGGGATACGTTCTTTAAGAGTCTCTATGTGGCTGATTACACCAATCATCTTGCCGCTGGCATTAAGTTGATCAAGAGCGTTTAACGCTATATCCAGCGTGTTGGCATCTAAGGTGCCAAAACCTTCATCCAAAAACAGCGACTCTATTTGAGTTTTGTGACTGACTAAATCCGATAGCGCTAAGGCAAGTGCTAGGCTAACTAAAAAACTCTCACCGCCTGATAGAGTGCGGGTGTCGCGTACTGTGTCTGCTTGCCAAGTATCTACTACAACTAACTCTAAATTGTCATCTGGCTTACGCTTAAGCTGATATCTATTATGCAATTTTTGCAGTTGGCAATTTGCTAGGTAAACGAGTTGCTCTAAGGTGAGTCCTTGTGCATAGCGCCGGAATTTATCGCCTTCTGCTGAGCCAATTAACTCATTTAACAATGCCCACTGCTGATGTGTTTGCTGTTGTGTTGCAACTTTTAGCAGCAGTTCTTGCTGTTTGTCAGCTTGCGCCTTGTCTGTTTTGAGTTTTTGCTTTATTTCTCCGAGCTGTTGTAAATTTTGTTGTTGTTGTTGTTCTACTTGTACCAGCTTGCTATTGACCTCATTGAGTGGTGATTCATTGCAAATATCGGGTTTATATTCACATAACTCATGGTACTGCTGTTGTTTATGATGGTAGTTTTCTGTTGCTTGTCGGTACGCTTGTTCTATTTTTGCAGTTTCTGCGCGTAACATATCTATCTGGCTGTCATTTAATCTGGCTGCCTGCCAATGATGCGTATCACTAAACGGGCTGTCGGAAATTTGCTGCTGCCAGCGGGCTAATGATGCTTGGTATTTGTCTTTGTCGTCTGTTTGTTGTTGTTGTAATGCCGTTAACCGGCTCTGAGTGGCTGCATGCTCAGTTCGCAACTCGTGCAGATGGGTTTGATGTGTATTTATTTCAGTCGCTAACTTGTCTTTTAACGCACGCATTTGTTGACGAATAGACTGTATACTTAAACCATTCAATAGTGTTTTTCGTTTTGCAGAGAGTGATAGCTGCCGGTTGCTCAGTTCGCGGATAAAAGCTTGTGTTTTTTGTTGCTCGGCGTTCAACTCAGTTAAATGGTTATTTAAGTGCTCTAAGGTTTGCTGTAGTTGTGTTTTTTGTTCGCTGATTTGTAATAGTTCAGTTTGAGTTTTTTCAAGCTTTGCTAATTGTTCTGTTAGTTCAGTGGTTGAAAAGCTATTTTCATTTAATTTGAGCGCTTCTAGTTGTTCAAGCCACTCATGGTTTTTGATGTTATATTCGGTATTTTTACTATTTTGCGCTTCAGTTGATATCTCTAATTGTTGTGATAAAGCCGTCTGGTTTTCTAGATTGTGTTCAATTTTTATCTGAGTTTGCTGGAGCTGGTACGTGAGCTGTGTGAGCTGCTGCTGTGCCTCTTGCTGTTGATGGCGATTGGTTATGAGCTGTTTAATCAACTGTAGTTCTTTTTCGTTCTGAGATAGGTATTGTTGTAATTGCTCTGGCCATTCAGTGATTGGACTTTCAACACAAGTCGGCGCTTGTTGTTTTACTTGCTCTATCAGCATTTTTTGTGTGCGCTGTAGACTTTCTGTTATTTCAGCATATTGCTTTTCCAGCAGCCATTTGTGCTGCTGTAATTGTTGTTCTTTTTGGCTTTCTTCTTTGCCTTGCTGTTCTAACTGCGCGAGTTTTTGCTTTTGTGCGGCTTGTCTGGCTGTCGTTGCATCTTCGTCTTTATTGAGATCTGCAGGCTGGTAATCGGCATATGGATGTTGAGTTGAACCACACAAGGGGCAGGGTTGTTCGGGGTGTAAATCGTTTCTGTGCTCAGTTAAAGAGTGAATCAACTTTTGTTGATTGATAATCTGGTTTAGGTCTTCAATACTTTGTTGGCAGCTTTTATAACTGTCCCTAAGCGCTTGTAATTTGTTTTGTTGAGCTAGGTGTTCGGGCGTGATTTTTTCTAGTTCTGATTCGAGCGATTGGCTTTTCTGCTTTTGTTGACAATACTCAGTCACTTGTTGCTGCAAGGCTTTTAATTGATTGTGTTTATTTAAGTTATTTTCATGATTTTGTGCAAGTTGCGCTTGTTCTATATTTTTATCCCAGCCAAGCTGTTTGTGTAATATATCGATTGTTTGCTGCAGTGTATTAATTGCTTGCGTTTGCTCTGTGATTTGCAGTTGTTGTTGTTTTTGTGTGTGTGCCAGTTCATTTTTTTCTTGGGTTAATTTATGCTGATGTGAACGGCTGTCTTTAAGCTTTATTTCACCTTGTTGTATTTCTTGATTAAGCTTTTTTATTTGGCTCGCTAATTTTTCCAGATAGCTGATTTTATCTTTATTGAGCTGGTCTAAATGCGCATTATCCTGTAACCACTGTTGTCGCGATTGATAGTGTTTTTGGGCTTGTTCGAGCGTATGTTGTTGCTGTTTTATGTTGTCTTGTTGCTGCTCTATTTTTTCTTGCAGTTCTGCATGTCTGAGGGTGGGTTGTTTTAACTCACTTTCCGTTTGTTGCAGTTGTTTGTCTAAAGGTTCAACCTGCTGCTCGATAATTTGCTCTTGCTGCTGTTCCTGCTGCTCTAACAATTGTTGCTCAGAGTGTGCTTTGTCTAAGTTTTGTATTTGTTGTTCAATGGTGGTATTGAGATTAACACACTGCTTTTGTAGCGCTTCAATATTGATCTGCTGGCTTGAGATCATTTCTTGCTGTTTTGCAATTGGCTCATAATATGGTTGTAATAATTTTGCCTGTTCAGCTAACGCGAGTTGTTGACGTTGTGCTGCATTGTTTTGATAAACTAGCGTTGCATTGTTTAATACATCTTTTAGTTTTTCCAGTTGTGATTCTTGTGTAGACGCTTGTGAAAACCAGCCTTGTGCTTGAGTTAAGTTTTTGATTTGGGTTTGCTGCTGTTGGATATTTTGCTCTAAGGTGAGTTTTTGTCTTTGCAGCTCGCTTTTTTCTTCATCTGTTAATAAATTGACATTGTCAGCTTGTTGTATAAGTTGCTCAAGTAATAATTTGCTGTCTTTGTAATTGAGAAAAATTTGTTTTGAAATCAAACTATAAATTTCAGTGCCGGTTAGCTCTTCGAGGAGTTCGGCTTTTTCGTTGTTTTTAGCATTTAAAAACTCAGCAAATTTGCCCTGTGACAACATCATCGACTTAGTAAAACGAGAAAAATTTAAACCACTGAGTTGTTCAATACAGGCTTTCACCTCAGCCAGCTTATCTGCGATGATTTTCTCGTTTTGACAATCAAACAACTCGGCTTTGGCGGGTTGCAAGTTTCCGTCTGCTGCGCCTCTTGCGCGGCGTTGCTGCCAGCGAGCGCGATATGTTTTGTCTTTAATGGCAAAATGCACTTCAGACATACATTCAGCGGTATGCCTTGTCATCAATTCGTTTTGGTTTTGCGATATCTGCAAGCGCGGTGTTTGATGGTACAAAGCCAAACAAATGGCGTCGAGTAAGCTACTTTTTCCCGCTCCAGTGGCACCGGTAATGACAAATAGACCGTTACTGGCAAAAGGTTCTTGCTGAAAATCGATAAACCATTCACCTTTTATCGCATTTATATTTTTGAGTCTTAGGCTAAGTATTTTCATTGGCAGCTTCGTTTATCGCTTGATGATATGCTTTGTTAAATAACGAGCTCAGTTCGTCTTGTGTTTTTTCATCGAATGAATGTTCTTGCAGTTTTTGTTGAAACACTTGATCTGGTGTCATTTCATCTAATGCAGCGCTTTGTGCACCACCTGACAGTGGGTTCGTTGTTATTTTTTTTCTGCGGACTAATAATGCTTCAACGGGATAATCTTCGCACAGGCGGCTAATTTGTTGTTGTATATCCGAGTGGTAATCATGGCTATCTACTTCGATATCAAGCCATGCTCCTTGTTCATCGACCGCTAACGCCTGTAAACAGGTTTCAATCTGAGACAGGCTCCCTTTTATTTGTTTTAACGTTTGGCTGCAGGGGATTTTTAACGTTTGGATATGCTTTTGCTGTTGCGTAAACTCAATCAATACCACTGATTTTTGCTGTTTGGCTTCATCAAAACTCATCGCAATAGGTGAACCACTGTATCGGATATGTTGCTGCTCAGCGATTATTTGTGGTTGATGGATATGACCTAATGCTAAGTAATCAAAATCGGGTAATACATGCAAAGGCACAGCTTCGAGTGAGCCAATATAGATCTCGCGTACAGAATCACTGGTTTTTGCATTGACTAATGTCAGGTGTCCGCTACCTATGATAGGGAGTGGACGATCTTGTCTGAGCTGCTGTGCATACCGGTATAAACTTTGGTAGTGCGATTGGATCGCGGTTAGCAAGTCGCTATTGTGTGCATTGTCTGGTGGGGTGTTTTGATAAAGCACATCGCGCGGTCGAATATACGGAATGGCACAGAAAATTGCTGCCGCTTCGCCGTTTCTATTTTTTAGCTCAAAAACCTGTTGGTCAATGCATTGTGGCTGTGCTTGTGCTTGTGCTTGGAGCTCGGTGTTCAGTTGTTGATACACTTGTTTTGATTCATTTAGCATTGCAACTGAGTCGTGATTGCCTCCCAATAAAATAAGTTGGCACGCTGTTTTAGACAACTTAACGACAAATTCGTTTAACAGTGCACGCGCGTAACTCGGCGGCGCACCTGTATCGAACAAATCACCCGCGACAATCAGCACATCAACTTGGCGTTCTTCAATTTGCTGTATCAGCCAAGCAAAAAATTGGCTGTGTTCGGGGGCGCGGCTCTTGCCATAGAAATTTTGTCCCAGATGCCAATCTGATGTGTGTATGATGCGCAACCTTTGCTCCATTATTTTTTCGGATTTGGGGTGTAAATTGGGCGGTTGAGCTGCGTGATTTTATCGCCCAGTGAGGTTATTTTTGCAGTACCTTGTTTTTTTACCTGATCAATGCGCAATACATTATGCATTGGAATGTAGCTATTTTCGACAGACTCAAATTCAGATCTTAGTTTTTCTTCACTGGTATCTACAACTAATGTGCTATGTGTGTTCCAGACAAAATCACCGATTTCGATAAAACCAAACAGGCTGCTGGAAACCAGCTTGCGCACGTAAAGTTCGTATTTTTCACCATTATTGACAAATTGAATGCGGTAAATAGGATGTTTATCTGACATAAATTCGCTTAATTTAGGTATTTAAGAAAGGCGCTATTTTAATGAAGCAAGGCGTGAAAGTCATCTACACATTCGTTTTTCCTAGTAGCAAACAAACTGCTGCAAAAATGAACGCGACATGTGTTAACAGGCATTAGACAATTGATTGTAGAAAAAGCTCGGGGAGTTAGTATTTAGTTTGCTCCCCGTTTTGTGGTGTTTGATTGTTATTCTGTTTTGGCAAATAAATTACCGATTTTCCAGAAGCGTCCGCTCGATTTAGCACCTTTTTGACCGACATAGCCATGCCATAATTGAGCTAAAGCATCACGTGCTTCTAAGCCAAATTCGGGTTGAATGAGGGTTAGGTTTGGATTATCTAAAGTTTTAGCCACTTTCTCCGGCGGGTGGCTCACTTGCCATAAGCCTAACAGCATTGCGTAACTGCGCATTAATAACTGCGCGCAGGTTTCATATTCGTCTAAATCAAGCCTTTGTGCTAAATCTTTTGAAGCAGAGGTGATGATTTCAACTAAACGCTTTTTAAATTCTAATAAAATTTTACTATCAACATTCTGTTCTATAATCGAGCTGCTTAAACTGGCTAATTGAAAAAATTGAGGTTGGCTTTCAATATAGTGACAGAGCGCGTTGATAATTTCGTCCGAGTCTGGTTTGTCTGCTGTTATCGCACTGCGTATATCACTAAACCATGCTTGATAATGTTGCTCTAATAATGCCAAAAATATCTCTTCTTTACTTTTGAAATATAGATATACAGTACCTTTAGCGATACCTGAATGATTGGCAATAGCGGCTGCTGTTGGCAAAGTATCTGGACTATCGTCAAATAGTTGTGAGGCAGTATTGAGGATTAGATCACGTTTAAGTGACTTGTCTTCAGCAGAGCGCGCGCGTTTGGCTGACTTTAACATAAAGTTCTCTCCTTTCCTTGGTGATGACGGAACGTCACCATAATACCGTTTGCTTGCTGCAAAGCGGATTCGATGTGTTTTACAGTTATACAGTGTTTTAGCAAAAACATATTACAATTGTATTCTAGAACTTAATTTTACACTTGGTCAATTAATGCCCTAAACCAAGTTAGTATACCTTACAAACATTTAGTTATTAAGATATCCAAGAGTATGCGTATCTATCTGGATATTACACTTTAAGCTTGGGTATATTTCTGTTTTTCTCCAACCCAGCGGTTGATTAACAATTGAGTCGTTTCAAGCTGATTTTTAATTAAATAGTCTGCGCAGTTTCTTGCTTTGGGTATTAATGCTGCATCGCGTAGCAAATCAGCAATTTTAAAATTCATATCACCTGTTTGTTTGGTCCCCAACAATTCGCCCGGACCACGAATTTCTAAGTCTTTTTGTGCAATATAAAAGCCATCTGTACTTTCACGCATGACGGCTAAACGTTTATGGCCAGTTTGCGATAGTGGGTTTTTATACATTAATAAACAATGGCTGGCGATTGCGCCGCGACCCACTCGACCGCGTAACTGGTGTAGCTGCGCTAAACCAAGACGCTCTGGGTTTTCAATTATCATCAGGCTGGCGTTGGGAACATCAACACCCACTTCTATCACGGTTGTTGCAACCAATAAATCCATTTTACCCTGTTTAAATCCCTGCATAACTTGCTGTTTTTCGCCTGCTTTCATGCGTCCGTGTACCAGCCCAATGCTTAAATCCGGCAGAGCCTGTTGCAATTGCATGGCGGTATCTTCTGCGGCTTGACACTCTAATACTTCTGATTCTTCTATCAGTGTGCAGACCCAATAAGCTTGCCGGTTTTCGTTTTTACATGCATGGTAGACGCGCTGAATAACCTCATCTCGTCGGGTATCTGGTAAAACAACGGTTTGTACTGGAGTGCGTCCGGGTGGCAACTCGTCAATAACAGAGGTGGTTAAATCGGCATAGGCGGTCATGGCTAATGTACGTGGAATGGGCGTCGCAGTCATAATAAGCTGATGTGGATAGATACCGTTTTGTGCGCCTTTTTCGCGTAAGCTCATTCTTTGATGAACACCAAAACGATGTTGTTCATCAATAATAATTAAAGCGAGTTTGTGAAAGTGAACATCTTGCTGGAATAGTGCGTGTGTTCCGACAACCATTTGGCTTTCGCCTAGCTTTATTCGTTGATAGGCCTCTCTTTTTTGTTTGGCCGTTAATTTGCCCGCCAGCCAATCGACCTTGATATCTAATGGGGTAAACCAGTTTGCAAAATTGAGTGCGTGTTGCTCGGCTAAGATTTCTGTCGGTGCCATTAGGGCGACTTGATAACCTTTTGCCAGTGCACTTAAAGCGGCAAACGCCGCCACTAAGGTTTTACCCGAGCCCACATCCCCTTGCACCAAACGCATCATAGGGTAGTTGTGCGCCATGTCCTGCTGGATATCCTGTGTAACCCTAATTTGTGCTTGCGTGGGTTTAAATGGCAGTTGTTTGCTAAATTGTTGTATGAGACCGTCGGCAACCGGAAATGGAGTCGCGGCATGTTGTTGCATACTGGCGCGTATTTGCAACATACTGAGGTTGTGAGCAGTGAGCTCTTCCATTGCGAGTCTTTGCTGCGCAGGGTGTTGGCCATTCTCTAATTCGATGATTGAAACATCAGGCGGCGGCCTGTGCAATATTTGTATGGCTTGCGCTAATGTGATGGCGCTTGGCAGGTATGCTTGTGGCAATAATTCGCTAATTTCGGTCTTTTGTAACCTTTCCAATGCCTGCTCTGTTAACTGGCGTAAACTGCTTTGTTTTAACCCGTCTGTTGAGGGGTATACCGGCGTGTAGGCTTCGTCAACTTGTTGTAAATTTTGCAGACTACCGACTTTGTACTCTGGGTGAATTATCTCCCAGCCATATTTACCCCGTTTGACTTCGCCAAATGCCCGTATGGTTTTTCCTTTACTAAGCTGATTTTTTTGTGCAGCACTAAAATTAAAAAAACGTAAAGTAATGGTGCCAGTACCATCATCTACTTTACAGGTCAGCATGCGTCGGCGTGCAAAGACAATTTCGCTTGATTGTATTTCGCCCAAAACTGTGACATGTATTTCCGGGAACAGGTCGCTAATATTATAAATTCGAGTTCTGTCTTGGTATCGTAAAGGTAAGTGAAATAATAGGTCTTCTACCGAATAGATATGTAAATTCGCTAATCGTTGTGCCATTTTGGGCCCGACACCAGAAAGTGTTTCTATTGATTGTTTGGCTAAACGGCTTATAGACATAAAGAATTTTTATACTGTTGAAATTAACAGTATCTTAGCTGTATACCTTTGACTATGGCAAGTTTTTGTTGTTTTTAGTGGCCGCACTGATCTTTTTTTGGCCTCCTTTCGTTATCAATAAGTTAATTATCTAAATCACGATTAATTTAATTTTATTGCATCCAAATATTGGCTTGAACCGTTTGGTTTAATAAGCCCACTTTACAAAAGGGCAGTATCCATGGAACACGAAGAGCATCTTAAGTTATTGCAAGCAACCGCTGAGTCTAATCAAGAGGCGTTTGCTCAATTGTATGAAGCAACTAGCGCGCAAATGTATGCTGTCAGTCTGAAAATGCTGAAACGCAAAGAGTGGGCTGAAGAAGCTGTGCAAGAGGCATATGTCAAAATTTGGCATAATGCGTCTGAGTACCAAACAGGAAAGGGGACCGTGTTGACTTGGATGGTCAGTATTGTGCGTTACCGTGCTTTGGATATGTTGAGGTATCACAAGGTGCGCGGGGAAAGTGAATTATTTGAAGGTGATGGGGATAGTTTATTTAACCCGGACGGTTTAGCTGAGCAGGTACCGGAAAAGTTAGCCGAATGTATTGATGAGCTGGATAGTGAACAGCGTCAAGCCATTCATTTAGCTTATTTCAATGGTTTGTCACATGGTGAAGTAGGGCTGCATTTGCAGTCACCTTTAGGAACAATTAAAAGCTGGATCCGTCGTGGATTGCAGAGTTTACAAAGGTGCTTATCAATATGAATTATTTACTTGAAGCAAGGCGAAATGCATTGGCGGCTGAATATGTGTTAGGCACGTTACAGGGTGGAGCCAGACGGCGCTACCAGCAGTTGATGATGCAATATAGTTTGATTCGCGAAACCACTTGGATGTGGGAGCAACAGATTAACGATTTGAGTCGGCAGCTTGATCCGGTAACACCTGAAGAGGTTGTTTGGCAGAAAATTTCTCAGCGTTTAGGATTTGTCGATGTACCTGCCGGCAATATTGTGCCGTTAGTGCAGAAGAAAAAATCTGCTGTATGGCAGTGGGCAACAGGTTTGGCGACTGCTGCTGCATTGATTTTAGCGGTTGTTTTGATCCGAGTGCAAACGGTTGAGGTTACACCACCTCAAGTTGCTGTCGTGCAAGGTGAAAAAGCTCAGGCCTTGTGGTTAATTGAAATTGATGATGAGATCATCCGGGTTAAAGCCAGTGATAATTTGCAGCCGCAATTAAACAATGATTATGAGCTGTGGATGGTTGCTAAAGATGGCAGAGCGCCAGTTTCTTTGGGTTTATTGCCGAAATCAGGTCAGTTAGAGTTAGCTAAACATGCGTTGTTTGAGCAAGTGGAAATAGTGGCCTTAGCGGTTAGTTTAGAGCCTTTGGGTGGTTCACCTAACGGGTTACCAACGACTGTCTTGTATACCACTGAGTTGATGACTTTGTAATGATAATTGGCTGGTGGCCCATTAAGTCCACCAGCTGTATCCATGCGGCGAAAGTCTGCTTAGTTAAATTGAATATCGCCACTCACTCGAACCTGCTTTTTAAGCTCAAAGTTCGAAGCTCGAAGCTCGCAGCTCGCTGCTCGAAGCTTGTTTTTAATTTGCAAAACAGTGCTTTTTGCTTGTTGTCGGCCTAAAGGCTCGACCTACACTTTCTTGAAACTTACAGCTTGTAACTTGAAACTTTCAGCTCGCAGCTCGCTGCTCGAAGCTTGTTTTTAATTTGCAAAACAGTGCTTTTTGCTTGTTGTCGGCCTAAAAGCTCGACCTACACTTTCTTGCAACTTGCAACTTGCAACTTGCAACTTGCAACTTGCAACTTGTAGCTCACAGCTCTGCGCTTTTTTTAATCTAGAAAACTGTGCTTTTTGCTTGTTGTCGGCCTAAAGGCTCGACCTACACTTTCTTGAAACTTACAGCTTGTAACTTGAAACTTTCCGCTCGTCGCTCGTCGCTCGTCGCTCGTCGCTCGTCGCTCGTCGCTCGTCGCTCGAAGCTCGAAGCTCGAAGCTCGAAGCTCGCCGCTCGTCAAAAAATTAATTTAAAAAAATTGCATCCAATCTGCATCTTCGCCCGTTTGGCTTTCTGACACTTTAACAACAACGAGGGAAATGTCATGAAAACTAAACTTACATTAATCGCAAGTGCAGTACTGCTGGGTAGCATAGTGACGAATGCGCAAGCATCCAGTCACAGAGAAGCACCTAATGTTACAAGAATGCCGACAATTGATTCGTCTGACTTTTACGCATTCAATAGTTACGAAGATGGACGTGGGGATTTTGTCACTTTGATCGCCAACTACATCCCATTGCAAGATGCATATGGTGGTCCTAATTATTTTGCGATGGATCCGGCTGCCGTTTATAGCATTCATATAGATAACGATGGTGATGCAATAGAAGACATCAGTCTGCAATTTAGGTTCAAACAAATGTTAGCGAATGAAACAGGTGTTGCTTTACCTATCGGCCCAGACGGTGAGCAGAAAATGGTCCATGTGCCATTGAAAAATGTGGGAGGCATCAGTGCCGCCGATCAAAGCGCTGCTAATTTTTCTGAGTCTTATTCATTAACTTGGGTTGATGGTATGCAAAGCTCAGGAACTAAAACCGAGTTAATGTCGGACGCAGGTGGCAAAATGTTCAGTAAGCCACTTGATTTTATTGGCACTAAAACCTTCTCCAGTGAATCCGCTTATGCGGAATATGCCAACGCCTTTATTCATACCATCAATATTCCAGGGTGTGAATCGCCAGCCAAAGTTTTTGTTGGTCAGCGTAAAGACCCATTTGTTGTTAATTTGGGGAAAACTTTTGACTTAGTGAACTATGTACCCGTTGAAGGGGATAGCGCACCGGGTGCGAATGACGCAGGTGGTTTCCCGGGTGGCATCACACAATCAGCTGATAATGACGATTTAATGGATAAAAATGTGACTGCTCTAGCGATTGAAATTGCTAAAGATTGTGTCACTGGTGATGGTAATGGTGTTATCGGTACATGGACTACGGCGAGTTTACCGCAGGCCAGAATATTAAATCCGGATGCAAGCTTTAATCATACAGAAGTGAACGGCGGTGCATTAACTCAGGTTTCTCGTTTGGGTAACCCGCTGGTTAATGAGCTTGTCATTGGTTTAAAAGACAAAGATAGATTCTCTGTTTCACATCCTAAAGATGATGGTCAATTTGCTGATTATGTCACTCACCCAAGTTTACCTGAGTTATTAAACATCTTATTCAAAGATGCGGTTAATACCACTTTGGGTACGAATATGGATACTATCGCACCGACTAATTTCCCACGAATGGATTTAGTGACTGCATTTTTAACCGGTTTTGAAGGGGTTAACCAACAAGCCACTGTTACTGCATCTGAAATGCTGCGATTAAATACCGCTATTCCAGCGGTTGCGGCTGATCAACAGTCTGCATTTGGTGTTGCAGGGGATGATTTGGCCGGTTTCCCAAATGGTCGTCGTCCGGGCGATGATGTGGTGGATATTGCATTGCGTGTCGTAATGGGCCGTTTGTGTTATCCGGTTCCGGTCAATGGTACAGACACTGACTTAGGTTTATGTCAGCCAGAAGATGCAAATACAGGTAATGTTCCGTTTACCGATGGTGCACCACTAGATGCCAGCATGATGATGACAAAATTCCCATATTTAGCCAATCCACTTGCAGGTTCAAAATAGGAGGGATAAACCATGAAAACGCGAATATTAATGTTGTTACTCGCCAGTATTTCTATGACAGGGTGTAACTTTATATTTGACGACGATGATGAGCCAGCGCCCAATCATCCGCCAATGACCAGCGATATTAATTTAACGACAGAAACCGATATCGCTATCGAAAGCCAGTTGATGGTGGAAGATAAAGAAGGCGATATGTTGATGTTTAATCTGTTAACCGCGCCTAATTCAGGCCAATTAACCTTAATGGACGATGGTAAATTTAGCTATCAACCCGCGCCTTTACAGACGGGCGAAGATAGTTTTGTCTATCAGGTTTCAGATGGTGTAAATGATGCAGTGACCGCAACTGT
Organism: Catenovulum sediminis; assembly: GCF_007289895.1. Lineage (GTDB taxonomy): Bacteria > Pseudomonadota > Gammaproteobacteria > Enterobacterales > Alteromonadaceae > Catenovulum > Catenovulum sediminis. The sequence continues at coordinate 1,974,112 of NZ_CP041660.1, forward strand.
ATATATCACCATTGAGGCACAACAGGTGAGTTTTGCAACCTATAGCCGTCAGGCGTTTGAGCAAGATGAATCAGATATGCCTTTACCTGTGAATGGTCGGGCATTTACGCAAGATGTCAGTTCAACGGATGAATATGCAGATTTATTTGTCGGTGAATAATTCTGATTAGTTGATGTTGAAGTGCCAAGGACGGCGCTTTTCTTCATGCGATTACAAAGACGTTATTTAACCAACCTGAGTTTGCCAATAAAACGGCAGTTAGTTGCGAATATTAAAGGGGGAAGTCATGCGAAAAAGCGTCATGCAAAAGGAAACGATGGAAAATGATGCGGTGAATAGATTGACTATCTCGCATTTGTCTTATATTTGGCTATTGAGTCTGTTAACGATTATCACTTTATTGGTCAAGCAAGTGCAGGCGGAAAATTTAGCCTATGTTCCGCAAGATAAACAAATGGTGATATTTACATATAATAAACAAGGCGAGACTAAGCCGGATATTGGTGAACTGCAAGTGTTAAGCCATTTGTACCAACGCAGTCAATTACCGGGTCAAAGTTATTTAATCACTGAAATTCAGGCGCGTCTTAATTTTTTCCTATCTTATTATCCAGCCAGTGCAGAAAGCGAGTTTTTGCAAGCGAGTTTATATCAGCGCCAACATAAGTTTGCGCGCGCTCAAGCAATTTTGCAAAAGTTGGTTAAACAGCAGGCGGGTTATGCTAATTATGGATTGATGTTGGCAAATGTCGCTTTGCAGCAAGGGCAGTTTAAGCTTGCCAAAGATGCATGCGCAAGATTATTAGGGCATGCCGCCAATGAAATCACACTGACTTGTATGCTTGAAGTTGAAAGTTTGCAACTTGATAGTTGGGAAGGAAAAAATGACCAAAAAAAATTAAATCGAACCTATCAAGCCTTATTAAATGTGGTACAGCCAGAGCAGAACAACAATATTTGGATTGCGCAGGTGGCAGCTGAAATGGCATTGAATGTCGATAAGTTGCAACAGGCAGAGCGCTGGTTGTCTTTTTACCCTTTAGAGTCAATGCCCGTTAGCGCACTTGCATTGTGGGCTGATATTCAACTGGCTCAAACCAATTATACCTATGTATTGCACACTTTAGGCTCGCTGGTGAGCAAAACTCAATCGTCTGATGATGCTTTGATATTGCGTTTGGCGATTGCTGAAAAACAGTTGGGGCATGCCAATCTCTGGCAACAAAAAATGAAAACATTGGTGGATTTACGGAGTCAGCGGAATGATGTAGAGCATGCAGCAGAACTTGCTCAATATTATTTACAGGTTGCTCCACAACCTCAGTTAGCGATGCAGTGGGCACAAAAACATTATGAATTAAGCCATACCGCAAAAGATAATCAGATTTTGCGCGCAGCTCAAACTGCATTATGGGCGGAGTAATAAAGCATGAAAAAATTACAGTGTGTAGTGAGTACGACAATTGCTTTCATGGTGCTTTTAAGCAGTATGCAAAAGGTATTCGCGCATCAATCGAGTACGGCATTTATACAGCTAAAACAACAGGATAGCGGACAATATACCGGTTACTGGCAGGTGGCAGTTGAAGACTTGATTCGTTTTAGCGAAATGAAATTGGATTTAGATCAAAATGGTCAACTGAGTTGGCTAGAAATTGAAATACAGCAACAAAAAATCTATCAAACCATGCAAGCTTACCTGCAATTTTCTGATGGTCAGACGCAATGCCAGTTAAGTATGTTACGAGATATTAAATTAGCAGAACATTACAACCGTTATTATTTGCATTTTCCGATGGATTTGTCTTGCGCGACCTCTGACACCATTATGGTTAAATATGATGCAGTATTTAGCACGGACGCATCTCACAAAGTACTATTAGATGTGCAAACGAACGAATATGCGCAAAATTACGTATTAACAGAGACTCAAAGAAGTATTACTATAACGCCTAACGAGTTGGGGCACTGGCAAACCTTTCTCGATTATCTTTACCAAGGTATGTTGCATATCTGGTGGGGTATCGACCACTTATTATTTTTGGCGGTGTTAATCATTCCTGGGCTCTTAATACGAAAAAATGGTCAGTGGTCACAACCAAGTTCAAACTGGGTGAGTCTAAAACAGCTGATTTGGATTGTTAGTGCATTTACCCTAGCACATTCTATTACCTTAACTTTGACCGCGTTGAATATTTGGCAGGTTTCTAGTCGTTGGGTTGAGGTCGGGATTGCCGCATCTGTTTTATTTGCCGCTGTGAATAATATCTGGCCCTTAATACAACGTTTGGCCTTGATGACATTTGCTTTTGGATTGTTGCATGGGATGGGTTTTGCGGGTGTTTTGGCTGAATTAGGTTTAGCGCAGGATGCTAAAGTACTGTCTGTTTTGGCTTTTAATCTTGGGGTTGAAATAGGACAATTAGTGGTATTACTGATGATTGTCCCCTTGTTATTGCTGTTTAGTCAGAAAGCTTGGTATCGCCAAAAAATGTTGCCATTGAGCTCCATTTTAATCAGTTGTGTTGCCATCAATTGGATATGGCAAAGAATTTAATAACGAGAAAAAGGGTTTATTTATGCAGTATCCTTGCAGTTGGCGCACCGTGTTGTGTGCCTTGTTGCGTATCGTATTATGCGCATCGCTTTACTCGGCGAGTGCCGTTGCTGAAAATTATGTGTTGGCGCATAATACGGTGAAGGTCGATAACAGAAACAAATTGGGGGAGCGGCTCCAAGCATCTATTGAAGCCCCAACTGAAGCCCCAACAGAAACCATTGATGTACATGGCTATCAGGTTAACTCTATTGGTCAGTCGCTATCGGCTTCGCAAGGTTATGTCAATCAAGTTGAAATTGATAGCCGGCCGCTTTTACGAACCGGTGAGATATTAGAGTTTGTACCTGGCATGGTCGTGACACAACACAGCGGCAGTGGTAAAGCAAATCAATATTTTTTGCGCGGTTTTAATTTAGACCACGGTACGGATTTTAGTACCGCGATTGATGGTATGCCGGTCAATATGCGAACTCATGGACATGGGCAAGGTTATACCGATCTGAATTTTATTATTCCAGAATTAATTTCATCCATTCAGTATCGAAAAGGGAGTTATTATGCAGATATAGGTGACTTCTCGTCTGCCGGTGCAGCCGAATTTAGCGTTTTGGATCAATATGCTAAACCTGAAGTCAGTCTGACACTCGGTGAATATCAATACCAGCGCCTGTTTTCAGCAGGTTCAGTGAAATTAAATGATACGCAGTTATTGGTTGGCGGTGAGCAACAATATTATGCGGGGCCTTGGCAGGATATGGATGAAGATATCCGTAAAACGAATTTGTTGATGAGAATTTCAAAACAGCAAGAAAACGAATCTTTTTCATTTACCGCAATGTTGTATAACAACCGCTGGAATGCGGCAGATCAGATACCGGCAAGAGCGGTCGAGCAAGGTTTAATCGATCAATATGGCTCGCTAGATACAGATTTAGGCGGAAAATCCAAACGCTATAGTATTTCAGCTAATTGGCAAAAAGGTGATTGGTCGGCATCTGCGTATTGGATTCAATCTGAATTAAACTTATTCTCAAATTTCACTTATTTTCTGGATAATCCGCAACGCGGAGATGAGTTTAAACAAGTCGACAAACGTCAGATTTGGGGCGCTGAAATTCACGCATCCGAGTATTTTAACTGGTTAAATACCCCCGTGACATTAACCTCCGGGGCGCAAACCCGATTTGATAATATTCAGCAAGTGGGTTTGTATCAAACCGAGAATAAAGTTCCATTTAATACCCTAAAAGAAGATTCAGTCGATGAATTGTCTATGGGTTTATGGAGTCAACTGGCCGCAGAATTAAACCGTGATTTTCGCCTAACCTTGGGAGCTCGTTACGACTATTTTGCGCTGCAAGTTGAAAACCAAAGCCCGCAAGACAGCGGTTCTGAAAATGACGGTTTATTGAGCCTTAAAGCCAATTTAAGTTATCAGTTTAACGACAATTTGGAGTTTTATCTAAGTTCGGGCGAGGGATATCATTCAAACGATGCGCGCGGTGCGACGTTGCAGCAGGATGCGGTTGATATTCTGGTTTCATCTCTGGGCAGTGAGCTCGGATTTCGCTGGTTTAACAATGAAAACTTAAATATTTCAGCGGCGTTATGGCTATTAGAATTGGATTCTGAGCTTTTGTTTGTAGGAGATGCCGGTAACACAGAAGCCAGCCGACCTTCAAAGCGTTATGGCTTTGAGTTTAGTGGCTATTATTGGTTTGCCAAACACTGGAATATCGACCTTGAACTCGCTTGGTCAAAAGCTCGCTATGCAGACGTACAGTTAGATGAAGGCCGTTATATTGACGGCGCCTTGCCTTTTGTTGCCAGCACAGGGGTAAATTATGCCAGCAAAAATGGCTGGCAGGCTGCTGTGCGCTATCGCTATTTTGCACCGCGTGCTTTAGAGAGCTATAAGCAAGTTAAAGCCAGCAGTACACAGAATATAAATGCTTCATTAGGTTATCAATGGCAACAATATGCTTTGAAATTAGAGGTCCTCAACCTGCTGGATAGTCAGGACCATGACATTGAATATTATTATGCATCTCAATTAGCCAATGAAGCGAGCCCGGTAGAGGATGTACATTATCACCCACTTGAACCCCGTAGCATACGGGTGACTGCGAGCTATCAGTTTTAATCTTATTTAACTGGCGGGGAATAGTTTATCCCGTAGATTTCTCCACAGATCATGGTAAGCGGTAAACACGGGTTTACCGCTTGCAAATTCACCCAATGGCATTCTATGTTCTCCCATTTTTTCGACATCAGCTGAAAAAGGAATGTGAGTCGGTAAAAATTGCGGATATTCTTTAAACAGTCTTTGCATTGTTTCTGCGTGTAAATGTTTTTGTTTTTGTACCATTGAGAAATAGGGGGTTATTTTCTCCTGCGGTAATTCGCGCTGAGTAAAGTATTGGTAGAGTTGAACTAAAGTACGTTCTGAAAGTGTGGTCGGTATAACCGGGACTAAAATCAAATCACTGGCGACAAAAATACTTTGCGATAAATTGCTGATGGTGGGGGGGCAATCTAATATGACTAAATCGTATTGTTTTTTAAAACCTTTTAAAACTTTATACAGGCTTTTTTCAGAGTCTTTGTTTTCTTCCAAAACCAGATCAAAGTTTCGAAAAGAAAAATGTGCCGGTAACACGTCTAAGTTTTCATAATCAGCTGATTTGATGTGTTTTAATAAATTTTTATGCGCTTCGAAAAACGCTTGTTCCCATGATTTTTTTTTGCTTTTCACGCGAAAGTAAAATGAAGATGCACCCTGCGGGTCTAAATCTATTAACAGCGTTTTGTAGCCGGCTTGCGCAGCTGACCAAGCCAAGTTGACTGCACTGGCAGTTTTTCCGACACCGCCTTTCATGCTGTAGCAGGCAATCGTTTTCATTTTTATCCTCTTTTTATTAGTGTTAAATTTGTGAGCTCAGTTGAGCTATTAATTTTTGCGTTTTTTTATTGGCAAACTTAGCAAAGCCGTGTTTGATTTTAGTTTTTAGTTTATTTTGCTGCTTACTCAGTTTTTTGGTTAATGCATTGATGGCTTGATGCCGCTTTTCTGATGCGTCATATTGTTCAGAAAGGTGTATGAGTTTTTCTTTTTGCACTGAATAGTCATTGAATTGCCCTAATAGGTTCTGCAATTTTTTGAGCTTTTTTTGTAGTTTGATTGCTTTTTTATGATTGGGTAGTAATTGTAAAAACTCACTTAAATAACGCAGTTTTTTGCATTTGAGTCGGAGTTGGTGAAACTTTTTGTCAGCGCTTTTCGTATCGATTTTCTGCCCTTTTTTGACTATTTTTTGATAAACCTCAGGGACAAGCTCATGCAAACACAGGGTAAATGTTTTATAGGTATCTTGCTGTGAAACAAGGTTAAAAGCATGATGGATTTCGTCTAATTTTTTTTTGTATTGTGGGCTGGAAAACCAATTTTGTATGCGTTTGTGATACTGTTTTTGCTGCGTGCCGACCTCGCTATAAAGCTGTTTTAGACAGCTATGATGTTTTGCTTTTATGGCTTTGTAGAATGTCTGTTGGGTATCTAAAAATACATCTAAATCTCTAAGCTCATTCGTTTGGCGAGCTACAAATCCTAAATGATGTGACAATAAAGCGTATTGGGTCGGTGGAAATTCGTTTTTCAGTAAACTTAATAAAGCTCTAATTTTTCTTAAGCTTACACGATATTGATGGATCGCTTCTATATCATAATTTTTCTCTTGTTGAGCCTTGTTTTCTTGCTCTCTTGCTTGTTGTAGATAATGCTCAGCAAATATTGCAAAAGCCACCAATACCGGCTCATCACCGGTGATATGCAGGGTTTGAACGCTTAAATCAGTGCTCATTTTCGGATTATGCTCCACCATCAAACAGCTATACTTATTTAAAGTTAGTTGTCGTCTGCGGCTTTCGCAAGATTAGCTTTTTCAAATAACCACTTTTGTAATATTTCAGCTAAATTATCTGGGTTTATGGGTTTTACAATATAATCGTCCATGCCAACCGCAAGACATTTTTCTCTGTCGCCTTTCATTGCATTTGCAGTCATCGCTACAATGGGGATGTGTTGCAGTTGTGGTTGAGCATTCAAGCGGATTTGTTGGGTGGCTTGATAGCCGTCCATAACCGGCATTTGGCAATCCATCAATATCAATTGATATCTGTCGGTTTGTTTATTCAGTTTTTCGATGGCTTGTTGACCATTTTCAGCGATTTCTACTTTAACACCAAATGGTTGCAGCATGGCAAGTGCTACTTGCTGGTTGATTTCGTTATCTTCAACTAACAGGATAGTGTAATTTTCTGTGTGCCCAGTATCGATTTGTTCGCTAGCGCTCGATGTCTCTGCCTGCTTGTCTGAGTTTTCGTTGTTATCATGGTGAAAAATTGCGTCACATAATTGTTGTTTACGGTAAGGATAAGGCAGCCGGTGTATATTTTCATTAAAGGTTCTTTTAAGCGGACGGTTAACTTGCTTTGACAGGTCGGTAAACTGAATGAGTTTGCAGTGCCCTGAGAGCGCTAAAGATTGTAAAGACGCTTCAATGTTATGCGCTTGCATTCTTTCTTGCTCGTGTGCTTTGGTTTTGCGGATGTCTTGCGTTTTTGGTGGGTCTAATAACAAAATATAGCTGTATTCGCTAGGTTGCTGTTGGATCATACTGAAAAACACATCTTGTGTATTTGCTTCTTGCACGCAAGCTTGCCATTTTTCCAGCTGTTGCTTTAGAATTTGAGATTTAGAATTGTTGGTTGTGTAAATTAGAATCTTGGCACCTTGTAAATTTGGCACTTGCTGCTGTTGGGATTGAGTGTCTAGCAATTGTATTTTAAAAGTAAAACAACTTCCTTTTCCGAGTTGGCTATTTACCTTAATCTCTCCTCCCATTAATTCACATAGATGTTTACTGATTGCTAAACCTAAACCAGAGCCACCATATTTACGCGTGGTTGAACTATCAACTTGGGTGAAAGAGTCAAATAAAGTTTGTACTTTGTGTTCTGGAATGCCAATACCTGAATCTTCTACATCACAGCATAAGGTAAAACGGCCAGCCAGCTGTTGGATTTCATCTTGCTCAATATGGGCGGTCACTTTTACTACGCCTGTCTCACTGAATTTTATTGCATTGCCTAATAAATTTGTCAATATTTGCCGAATTCTACTTGGGTCTCCAATCACATTTTGTTTGTCTATTGGCGTGGTGTCTATCAGTAAATCTAACCCTTTTTTTTGTGCTTTTGTTGCTAAAGTTTGAATAACGCTCTCTAATAACTCACACAAATCAAATTCAATACGTTCTATATCTAGCTTGCCCGCTTCAATTTTAGAAAAGTCGAGAATATCGTCTAATAATACTAAAAGTGAGCGCGCGCTTTGCTGCGCTAAACTGGCATATTCACGTTGTTGATTGGTCAGTTGGCTATCAATTAAAATACTTAGCATGCCCAGTACGCCATTCATTGGAGTCCGTATTTCATGGCTCATGCTGGCCAAAAATTCAGATTTTAAGCGTGTCGATTCTTGTGCTTGCTCAAGCGCTAGTTGCCGCTCTTTTATGGCTTCTTGCAGTTTGATTTCCGCGAAAACTTGTGCGCTGATATCACTTTGTATACCTAAAAAGTGAGTGACTTCACCTTGTATATTATGCACCGGGGTAATTGACAACTGGTTGTAAAACAGCTCACCATTTTTACGATAATTTTCTACACGAATATCAATTTTTGACTGTGTGTTAAGTGCATTTGATATTTTGGTTAATGCTTGTTTAGAGGTTGCTTCACCTTGTAAAAAGCGACAGTTTTTACCTAATACTTCCTCTTTTGTATAACCGGTTATTTTTTCAAATGCGGCATTTACATAAATAACCGGGAGATCGGCTTGCTTGGCGTCTACAATGATGATCCCGGTACTGGCCGCTTCAATTGCGCGTTGCCGGATATGTAAGTCTTGTTCAATTTTGTGTGTTTTAGTGACATCAGAACCAACTAAAATAAAACCATCTATTTGATTATTTTGATCTACGTAGTGACTCCTGCTCCAGTGAAAAAATAGCGTTTCTAACGTATCTTGCGAAGAAAATTGGTAACTGGCGTTAAATTCTAATAGATTTTGCGATGCTTGTAGTATTTGCTCGTGCTTGTCTTTTGGCATTAATAGGTCAAATACTTTATCGGGAGAAATTTTCAGTTTATCTGTTAGCTCTAAGAGGGCTTTATTATTTAATTTTACCTGTCCACTTAGATCAAAAACCACTAAAACTTCGTTAATTGAGTTGATAATATTTTCGAAATAGTCTTTTGAGATAGAAGTTATTGTTAGATCATTTAGCAATGCAGAAAATTCATTTCTAAGTTGATGAAGCTCGGAGATATTGACCGATTTTGGTAGGTTCGTTGATACGGTTGAGTTTTTTAATTGTCGAATGGCATACAAAAACTCATTGAGTGTGTTTGACGAAACACTGGCCGATAATGCAATGCTAAACCAAATTGAAAAGCACAGAGTAAGAATAACGCTGACGATCGCAAGGATAAAAACTATCCACTCTAATGCGGTATACATCTGTTTTTGCAGGTTGATTATAGTGTTGCCATATTTATCTGTATTTTGATAAATATGCCAGTTGCTATAATCTAGTTCGTTAAAGTCTTCAAGTAAATTGGCAATGCTTGAGTTGCTGCTATAGAGCACTTTATTATCTTTATTCACGTAGACCAATTGGTTTTTTGAATGCTCTAAATAGATATGCTTAGCGATTTCTCGCCATGGCACGTGAGCAAATATGGCACCTTCTGGTAATGTGGATAATAAAACTGGTGTGGCGAAGTAAGCGCCATCTTTATTGAGTTTTTGATAATACTCTCCATCAATTAAGACAGTTTCAATCCACTCTTGCTTTGCAAACCCTATATCACCTCTAGCTGCTATTAGGTTGCCTTGAAAATCGGTTAAGCCCACTTTCGCCAGTTTGTAACCACCTAACCTGAATGAGTTAAAAAACATAGAGATGTATTGATCTCGGTTTTGTAAGTCGATTAGGCTATTTATGATTAAGTCATTACTCGCTAAACTTTCCAATTGAGCTTTGACTGCATTAAGCTCTCTTTCTAATTGTTGAGTAAATTGAGCATTAGTTTGTCGTTGCGCTTCTGTAAATTGCTGATTGGCAACATATTGTATCGCGAATATAAATACTAGGATTAAGATAAAAATAAGGGCTGATACTTTGGGTAAAGTATGCTCTAGGACATATCTCCTTAAACTGGGGCGTCGTTGCATCGCTAATTATCCTTAAAGCTAACTGGAACGATGTAGCCTTGTTGGTCAAATCCGCACATTTGATAATCTTCGGGGGTTAATGCATCGTGCTGGGCTGGGCTAAAAGGAAGCTGGTAATGTTTAACTATACCGACGTGTGATGTAATATTTTCTAACGCTTTTTGTATTTTACGACTATCAAATGAATCAGCTGCGATGACAGCCTTGGCTAATAGTTTAACTAAATCGTAGGCGTGTGCGGTCCCTGCGGGGGAGGGGAGGCTTTTGGCCGTTATACTTTCATCGTACTTTTTTTTGTATTGAGCTAGTAATTGTTGATTGGTTTCTTTGGAAAAAGGCTTTAAAAAAGAATAGGTTTGTAAGAATGATAGTTTAACTTTTTGCAGGTTTTCAATTTTGGCAAGCTGGACAAAGTTGCCACCCGTTATACCCCAGTGAGAAATAATGGGTTTGCGCTGTTCTTTTGGCAGTGACGCCATACCTTTGATGACTTCGGCGCCTTCTGGCGAATTCGCGACCAATATGATGGCGTCAGTATCACTTTTCGCGATTCTTTGGGTTGTAAGTTGCAGGTTTTGATCGCGCCAATTAAACCATTCAATATGGTTAATGTTTAGATTGAGTTGTTTTGCAGCCTTTTGTATGGAGGATTTATTTGAACGGCCCCATCCTGTATTTTCAAGCAATAAAGTAATCGTTTTATAGTGCTGCGCTTTAGCATGCTGTAAAAGAACTTGACCTGCATCTGCATCCCGCACGGACACTCTAAATACATAATTCGGTAGATATCCATTGTCGACAATGGGGGTGCCTGCTGCCCATGGAACTAAAAATACCAGCTTATGTTGATGGATAAACTCAAGTTCATTGAGTACGACTGGGGTGTGCACGCCGCCCAATATCGCTATCACTTTGTTATTGTTGGCAAATGACTTGAGGTTAAACAAACCTCTGGCTGGGTTTCCTCTATGGTCTTTAGCCAGCAACTTAACTGATTTACCTAGCAATCCACCTTGTAGGTTAATTTCATCAATTGCTATTTCCGCCCCTCTTTTGATCGCTAGCCCGCCTTCAGCTGCAACAGCTGAAAGATCGGCGTCTAAGCCGATATATACATAGTGATCATCAGCTCGTATGGTAAAACTGACAAGTAAAATGAAAATAGAAAATATATTAAATACTTGCATCTCTATGGCACTAAAGTGAATCAACTAAGTCAATGCTAAGTATAGACTTTGTTGGTTAAAGTGTAGTCAAAAGTACTGTAAAAAAGCTCGAAAACGAGCTGTAACTCTTGCTGTAAATAAAAATCTTGTGCTTTATTGTTTATGAGTCGAGCAGTCAGTCGCCAGACTTACCTTGTCATATGCATCAGACTCTTTTGCAAAGAATAATGTCAACTCAGCAACCTGTACTCCAAATTTACTGATAGTGGAGCGGTTAAAAACATGCGTTTTATCAATCTGGTACATCCAATCGTCTATCGTAAAAATTCGGGTCGTGTCGTCCATCGAGATTTGTAGTTGATATTTTAAATTAACAGCAGAACCTTTCTGATAAATGCTTGCAACGCCTTCAACATCATTAGCGCGCCCTTCGTATAAGCCATTTTTGATTTTATTGATGGTCCATATTCTTGTTTGTTTTTCACCATCGTCAAATTCAAATGATTCATGCAAAGTACCGATATTGTCTTGCCAGCAGGCTTTTATATCAACGACAAAATGACGTGTTTTTTTGCCCTTAACATTTTGTAGCATGCCCCAAGCCTTAATTTTGCCTGTAAAATAGTTTTCGAGTTTGAACTCTGGAGCCGTGTTATCGTACTCTTTTATACTGGTTGAGCAGGCCGATAGAAAAAAAGCGGCAAAGATGTAAATCATTACTGTTTCAACGCGTTTTCTGGCGATTAAATGTATCATGCTGGTTTCCTTTTAAGTTGATTGTTTTTAAGGCGCTTAATCTCGACCGTTAAAAAAGCCATTATTGCTGACCATAAAAGGGCATAAATAGCTATGACTGTGTGGGTCGAATACGCGAAGTTAATGGCGCCTAATTGACTTCCGGACCAGTACGAAAGCGGTCCAAATATAGCCCCTAGCAAACAGGCTAAATAAATGTTTTTAAAAGCAAAAGAAAGCGCATTTAAAAGTGTTAACGAAAACGCCAGCCAAATACACCACAACCACAAAGGTAGTATAAAGTGCACTGACTGAGGTGCTGATATGATATCCAACTGAAACAATATCCCGTCGCTCAACAGTGCGAGTAATACAATCCGGCATGCGAGTTGTATATCGAGTGATTTGTTGTTACTGAAATAAAACATGGTGAATGACGCAGGGATAGCCACCCATAAACCTTGATTGGCAAAAATAGCACCGCTAAACCAAACAGTTTTAAACAGTAGAATATTTAGCCCAATTGAAAACCAGCGCATATGATTTACTCAAATTGCTATTGAGTTTATTGTTACGAAAGAGTCAGGTGAAGTGATCAGCGTGGTGGTTGTTTTATATTCTAGGTAGTAGGCAGGTTAGACTCAATATTTGCCAGTTGAGGATACTTATGGCGTGTTGTAATATTGAGCTTTATTTGAGCATGAGCTGTAATGACAGCTCATGCTTTTGGCGATACGCTCAAAATTATTATAATTAAGACTTAAATAAAGAAGCAACCTTAGATAATAGGCTCGGCTTTTGATAGCGGCCTTTGTTTGCATGCGGGAAGGCTTGATCTGGGATTTTTTTCTGCAAAAATTGACACAATTCTGGCCAACCGTCGCCTTGCTCCCAATTGACAACCAGCAAATCATCTGGTCGATCTGCGAAATAGGCTTTTACCTCTTGGTTGTGTTGTTGATATCGGGCTAATAGCATTTCTTTGTTGACATCAGGAAAAGGGAGATTATACAGCGTGCTTCTTATTTGATTCATTTCTTCACTGGCTTCACCTAATTTCTCCAACATGTTGGTATAACTGGCTACCCACTTTTCTGGCGCGCGCTCAGTTAGAATAAATTTGCTGTTGGGAAATTGTTTATCCAGTTCTTTATATATTACGATCCAAGGCCAGTCCTCAAATGATTCGTATCGTGCAACTGTTTGAAATACCGGAGTCAGATCACCTGTTTGCAGGTGCTTTACCAGCTCTAGATCCTGACTTTGGTGATCGTAGCCTAGTTGCTCTAAACAGCTGCCCAAGGTGGTTGTGCCCGTTTTTGCCCATCCGATGCCAAATACTTTCAATTTAGTGCTCCATTTTTCTATACGCATAAACTCAATGTTCGGTTATGCTATTATGATAACTTACTGAGCAGAGTATACTAAGCTGCAAGTTAAATAATCAATTTATTTGCTGATTCGAAAATACTAATGGACTGAGCTGTGCATTCTAAAATAATTAAAACTCAACTGGCTGTTGTGATTCATGCAGAAGAAGAATTTGATTGGACCAGAAACGAATTCCACAAAAAAAACACCCAGGTCTCTCATGTAAACGAATTTTCGGAGTTTTGTTTGCAATTATTATCGATGGGAGCTGCGTTAACGATTGCGGTAGATTATCCTTTTGTGGCGGATAAAAATGCACAAGCAGTGCTTTTAAGGCTGTTAAAGGATTACCCGAATAGAGTAGAAATTGCTTCTCAGGTTCATGCTTGGGTAACACCGCCCTTTTTTCATGATAATAAAGAATCAGAGTATCATAGTTATATTTGCAATCTGACAGCAGAGCAGGAATTTGCCAAAATCAAAAGTCTATCGGATTTTATTGAATTAAATTTAGGGGTAAAACCCACCACATATTTAGCTGGTCGTTATGGTATTGGTAAAAATACCTGTAACACTCTGAAAAAGTTGGGTTACAACACTGACATAAGTTTGAGTCCATTTGCTGATTTTACCCGTCAACAAGGCCCTGACTTTACTGAAACGACCAATCAGATATTCAGTCAAAATGGGATATTGCGATGGCCGCATACGAGTGGTGTTATTAGCCGCTCATTACTCGTGACCAAGTGGTTGAATAGACGTCCTCAATATATAAAAAAACTACTAGCGCATAACCCGTGCTTGCAGCTGACTCGTAAGTTATTAGGTTTGAAAATTTTAAGACTGTCACCAGAGGGAGTGCGTTTAAAAGACCTTAAAAAGTTGGCGCATGCACAAATAGAAAGTGGTTATCCCAATTTAATTTTTTCTTACCATTCGCCAAGTTTAAAACAAGGGTTAACACCCTATGTTCAAACAGCACAAGATCTGCAAAGTTTTAAGCAGGAAACGTTAGAGTTTTTAAAATGGTACCAAGATACTTATGATGCGCAGTTTATCTGTGTGCAAGACTTTACCGGCTAAAAACTGATTTGCGTTTTATTTTGTCAGCCGCTAATTGAAAAACGCTTAAATATAATCTGTTATTAAATATTCGTGCCACCGAATAAACCACCAGTAAGTAGGTGATGCCGTAAATACACATTTCTAAAATGGGGAATAAGGTCACTTTCTGCAAAACAACACCGATAACGGCTGAAAATGAGATCAGTGAAAGACTCATCATGGTTGGCTTTATTATTTGAGCAAGCGGAATTTGCCTGATGCGACTGAGATTAAATAAAAAGTATATTTGTTTGCCGACTATGGTGCTTATCGTCCCCAAAATAAAAATACGGGCGTCCATATATTGAATGGCAGGAATACTAAATAAAACTAAAAATGTCAGGGTAATAAAGGTTGCTCTGAAATTGACATTGGGTCTTCGAATACTGTCGAATATGGTCGGAAAGGTGGTGTTGAAACCGATCAGCAGCGCAGCGATTGAAAATAACCTGAAATATTCCGCCATTCCCAGCCAATTTTCGCCAAAAATCAGTGCAATAATAAAGTCTGGATAAAATATAAACGCAAAATAAAACGGCACTATCGTTAAATTTTTGAAGCAGAAAATTTGTTGAAGATTTTCGAGAATAATGTGATTTTTTTCAGCTTCGGTGTCCGTATTATTTAGTTTACCAGACAAATGCGATAAGTTTGATTTATCAATCGCTGCACTTATTTCCAGCGAAAACATAAAACATAAATCACGTCCTACACTAAAATAGCCTAAAACGGTTTTATCAAAAAACTTACCAATGAGAACTTGAGATAATTTCGCATTGCAATAATCAACCATTTCGAGTGCTAAATACCATTTCGAATATGCAAAATGTTTAACCGTCAAGGCTAACGGTAAACTGGTCAAAAAATAAGGTTTGCTGACAATATAACTGGATAACAAATTCATTGCGCTAAATGACATTAAACCGGCAACCAAAGCCCAATAACTTTGGTAGATATACGCAATGCTAATCGCACAGCTGACCTGTACAATTTTGCCTATTACCTGAGCGGCTAATTCCGGTTTAAAATCATTCTTTTTGGTTGCAATTTGATTATTAAAGTTAACCAATGAGTTAAGTAAAAAGATCCAGCAGATCACCTGCAGCGCGTCTTCTATGCGGGCATCATTAAACCAAGTGGAAACATAAGGCGCGGATAAAAATACCAAGACGGACGATATGAAACCAACAAGAATGCGCTGAAGCAATAACGAATCGGTAAAGGTTTTGCTATTGTCTTTTGATGATATTAGATTTTGGGTCGTCCCCACTTTTGTAAAGCGATAACCCAAATCTTGTACCAGCATACATGTGGCAATAATGCCGTAGTCTTCGGGCATTAAAATTCGGGCAACTATTATGGTGCTAATTAGCCCTAAAAAACGATTTAAGAAGCGAGCCGCACCAATAATAATGGTATTTTTAACCAGCATGTATAAACTCTATTTTAAATGGATAAGACTACTCAGGCGTCTGAAATTTAACTTTGGGGTACTTACCTTTTATGGAGTGCTCGTATACAGCACGACATTTAAAATATGAGTTGTCATAAAACTCTACGTTTTTACCCAATAGTGCAGCGACAATGGCAACGTGTAATCGGTTGGTTCGAACATTGTCAAATCTGGCAATGCTAGAGGCCATTAAATGGGTCGCGCATGATGCGATTAACGGGTGGTTAACATCCAGTTGAAATAACGCACTGATGTCATAGTTAACTGCGGGGATTTCTATATTCGTTTTTTCTTCGTCTAAACGAAAAGCGTTTAATGTTTTGGTTTCTGCTGCTGTTTTTCGAACATGGCGTGTTACACGATGCTCGTTGAAAGCTTTAGCAATGTACCTAAATTTAATTGAACTTGCTTTTTTTCCATTGAGTCTCTGGACGATATAAGTTGTTAGTAAGTTTACTTTAGTGCGCAGCGAAATGGGCTTTGCATATTGCGTTATGTTTAATGTAAAAGCCATATCTTCTAATAGCACTACATGGCTATTTTTAAACTGACTGATATATTCAAAGGACATGAGTTCGCGACAGCAAAATGTGATCTTATCCCCATATTTAGTGATGATAGCGTCAATATTTTTAACGGTATGAGGTAATAAAACAACTTTTTTTGCCTTCTGCGCACATTCAGCAAGTATTTTCGAGAAATATGAGGTTTCACCGGAAATCGCCCCGCCGCCACCTAGAACCACGATTGAATTCTCTATCCGTGTGTCATCTGGTTGTATGACTTCGTAAGTCAGGTTAAGTTTGTCAAACGTATTATAACTGGCACAAGCAATAACCGAATCACCCGCGTTGCCTGGGTTTGGGATATAGTAGAATGGGCTTTTTAATTCTTGTTTTAAAAATTGCTCTATATTCACAGGTTTGCTGTCCTTATTTATGTTGTTGCGCTTGTGTTTGGTTAAGGAGTTTATCGGCTAGTTCGAACTCGTCTAATTGGATTGAGTTATCTTGATAGCCGAATTTAAAGGGATGAATTACGGTATGTCCGCGTTGTGCTATTTTTAACGGATTGGCTCTAAAAGCATCGTCATACTTGTTATACATGCCGCCAACAGCAAACAGACCTTGGTCCATAGTATCGTCTAATAATGTGTAGCCTAGTGCCCCGACATATAGACCCATAATTGCATCCTCACCAAACTCGGGAGTAAACAAAAACGGGTTTGCATCGAGCAAGCCTTTGCGGTAAAAATCGGCGACAAACTGTTGCGTTAAACAATAACAGCCGCCAATAGCATATTCATGTGGAGCAGGGTTTTTTTTAACTAAATTAGCATAAGTTTGATAGGCTTGTAGTCTGGCGCTTAGATTTTTGGAAAATTGACCATTGGCAGCTTTACCCAGTATAAATTTCTTATAACCACGCCAGCCTAGTGTTTTATGGTAAAAATTTTGCCAACCTTTATTCACTAACCGATTGCCAACACTGTCGGTATAAACTTGACCAATTTGCCCAGCTTTGGGTCTGCTATTAAAGAGCGCTTTGGCGCGTTGGTAAAATCCCTCTTGTACAATTAAAGCATCGGCATCAATTTTTACAAATAGGGTATTGTCATCTGTTTTGGGGTGATCAATATAAGCGCACATGGCGTGCATTTGATTTAGCCAGATAGCGCCCCAATGACCGCCAGATTTGTATTTTGCATCTAGGTATTCAATATCGTCTCCGACAGGCAAAGCACTCGGGTTTTTAACACCATCTAATACGACGGATATAAGATAGTCTGTACAGTATTTACGGATGCTTTTTATGGTGTAATGCACGCGTTGTGCATCAGCGTCACCCAGTGGTAAAACAAAAATAAGTTTGTACACTACGATTGTCCTATTTTGGTGCTATGGGGTACAACAAGCTTTTACCCAGCTCGCGCCAAAATATCGTTTGACTATGAAAATCAGTTTTTTGGGCCAAGGCGAGCTTGACAGAATCCCGGTAAGGTAGAGCTTTTCTCGCGCCGCTTAGCATCCAACTACAAAACCTGTCGTGCGCTAATTTTAACAATTGTGCTTTCTCGTGCGTTATCGTATTGTCTGCTATACCTTCGGCTAAAACGCGTTTACTGGCATTTTTGCGGGCGGTGCCACTTAGCAAACCTGATTTAGGTGAGCGTTGCAATGAGCCTTCTAATTGCCTTTCCCTGTATAACGGCAGGGGAACTTTAAAATAATTTTTATCCGCATAGGCAAATTTTAAAAATGGGTAAAAATCTTGTCCGGATTTGTCACTGGTAAACTCTGCTATATCGCTAAACAGATTGGCCTTTAACACAGCTGTGACAGGCTGAAATGGGAAGTTTCGAGTGCAGAGTATTGAGAAAATATTTTGAATATGTTCAAACTTTATCGAAGGTTTAATGGGGGGCGTATAATTTTCGGATTCCGCATAATAAATCATGTCGGTAACCACGATATCTGCTTCAGGGTGGCTGGCAAAAGCTTGCATTTGTAAAGTAAGTTTGTCACTTAACCAAACATCATCCGCATCGATAAACGCAATATACTTGGCGCCTTGTTTAATGGCTGCATTTATCGCTTTATTTCTGCTTAAGCCCAAACCACAATTGTCATGTTTTAATGTGCTAATTCGACTATCAAGTGTTGCATATTTGTCAATAATTAGCTGACTATTATCCGGACTACCATCATTGACTATCCACAGTTTAAAATCTTGGTAACTTTGCGCAAGTACTGAGTCGATTGCTTCTGCTAAAGTATCTTCAGCATTGTATACGCATAGTATGATATCAACAGTGGTCATAAATTTTTTCCTACCACGGATAGGTTTTGCAGTGCGACTTTTTTATACGTTCCTTTTTTATATCGGTGAGTGCCAATAAAGTGAATAAATGCTGCATTGCTATCTGGCCGATAGGCTTCTGGGAACATAAAGTTTTGGTATTTCGGCCAAGGGAGTATTTGTGGCTGCGTTGACATGGAAATAATAACATTGGAAGAAACTTGCTCGCTACCCCATTCATTCCATTTATCGATACCAATTTTACTGATCATTTCATCTGAAAAAGCTTTGAGTTTATCTAGGCTTTGCGCGCCTTTTGGAAATCCAGCAAACGCAGAACATCCGCGGCAATACAAGACACCCTGCATGCTTTGCATATCCGCAAAACTGGATTCGGATAAGGTTTGTACATGTTGATTATTGCGACCTTTAGCGATGACAGCCAGATATTTTGTATCTACTGGCGTTGGAAATTCAGGTCCACCTATGGTAAATGCGGTTTGATTTTCAATTGCACTTTTAATTTCCGGGATTGGGCCTAAGGTCAGTGTATCTGAATCGATTTGAATCACATAACTGTCTTTAGAGCGATTAATAATATGTACCAGCCTTTCCCAAGTTCCACCGGTTGGGCAACCGTGTGTGTCTATCTCTTTAATGTTTAAAATGTTAACGCCGACTAGGTGTGTTTTTAGTATTTTAATGTCATCATCTGTCAGACTGCCATCGTTAATAATGTCAACTTTTGCATTCCCAATGAAATGTAAAAAGGACTTTACTGCGGCTAAATACATGGCAACAGATTGCGTGTTAAGCATTGAGACAATGGTTAATTCTGATGTCTGGTCAAGCTGCAAGGATGGAGAGTTAAAGTACTTCTTGACGGATTGATCAAAACGATATTTGCCAATCATACGTTTTATTTTTTCTAGCGCGTACATTTATAATTTCGCCTCATTTTTTATTTTTCAGGCAGGTTAAGTGGATTGCCTGTGTCCCTGCTTGGAATCATCATGTGTTTGAGTCGCTAATGTGCTATTTTGATTATATGGAACTAATTTAGACAATGCTACCGTGATACCACAGATAATAAATATTATCTCAAAATAAGCTGCGCTGAGTGCCGCACCGCTTATACCAAAAACTACAACTGACATTCTAAGCCTGTTTGCATAGCCTAGATACCAATTTGGCATATCCAATCTTTTGGATAAAGATCTGAGTTTCAAAAAGCAGGCCAGCATCATAGATAAGTATAAAATGATTCCTAAAAATCCATGATCTCCAATTACCTGAAAATAGATGCTATGTGCAACCAATACAGGGCCAGGTTTAGGGGTTTCGATGAAGTCTAAGCTATCAAAACTCAACTTTAAATTTTCCCATACAGGCGGCCATATGATGGCGTCAAAGCCAGCGCCAAAAAGTGGTCGCTCCATTGCCATTAATACCGACATTTTCCACGAGACAACGCGGTACATAAAGGAACTATCTGCATCTGCTGTTTTGACCGTATTCATCCGCTGTGCCCATTCGTCCCCCGTGACTAAACTAATGGCAATAGTAGCAACTAATACCAGTAAGATGGACATAAATTTGCGCTTGCTGGTTTTAATATAGTAATAGCCCAGTACGATTAAGCCGATAAAACCACCTCTTGAGTGCGTACCTACAACGCCTAATACATTGGCGAGCAACATGCCTTGTAAACCCAGTTTAATTTTAAAGTTATTTTTGTATTCATCAATTAGAATTAAAATGAATGGGATACTTAACAACAAACCTAATGCCGTTAAGTTGTTATCGATAAATGTGGTGGATATCGGGCGCGTTTTGTATCCGCCTGCGGTAATGGCTACTTTTAATCCCTCTAGCATGCCTTTATAACTGACAGACAGCACAGCCGCCCATGCAAGCGTGATGAAGTGTAGTTTCTTTTTACAAATCATAATAATAAAAGCAAAAAGTAGCATGATTTTCATCAGGTTAGACCATTCTTGCCATACATATTGACTGCCCCCGACGGTCATAACCGTGGTTAATGTAGTATGCGCAAAAAAAACAAGGACTAATGCATAGAGTGCTTTGGCTTGATAACTTTGCCAAATTGGATTATCAGGGGGTGTGGCTTGTCTATTTTTACTGCTGTGTAAAAAGAAACCAATGATCGAAATAGCGGCAAACAACAAATTCCAGCGGATACTGGCAGCAAATCCATAAGCCCATAAATTAGGTTGTACCATCGACGACCAAAACCATAATGCTATGCCGATAAAGGGACGCTTCAACGCGACATAAATTAAAAAGGGTAGAGCGGCTAGCAACAATAAATCACGCATCTTTGTTGTTCTCTTGGTTATTTTCTTCTAACTCGTCGATTTTTATCGCTTTAAAACAAAAGACGATCACAATGATTATGTTTGCTAAAAAAAACAAAGACTCCATTACATTTCCTCAATAAAACGATTGATCAGATTGTTGATAGATGTGTCCTGATAATCTAATTTGCTGTTATTTATCTGGGTTTGTTGACTCGATGCATAGATACCCCCTTGATAGAAATTGTTGACAATTTCTATCTTGTCGCTGCTATCGTTTATTTGTATGCCAAAAGATGAAAGCAGTAAATTGTTTTTTATTTGAATTGAGTGACTATTGTTAATGTAAATTGCATGCTCTTGTCCGCAATTCATGATTAAATTATGCTCTATTAAACCATTAGAGTGTTCGAAGCGGCAGTCGTTTTGGCAAACTGACTTTCCAGTTCCTCCACCACCAAACGATAAGCCTAGTCGCTTTTCTGCAAAAGTTGTTGGCGGCACTTTCCAGCTACAGATAACAATATTGTCTGAAAAAGCGCCATATTGGCCACCGCCTTTTAAAAATGCTGCGTAGCTAGTTTGATTCCCTTGGCTTTTGGCAAAATCGGCGATGAAATTATGTCTGACTTGCCAATTGTTCCCCCCAACGATATCGACAGGTGTGACTGGGTTTGGGGTCTTGCGTACCCACTGGTTTATCAGCATATTGTGAGCTATTTTTCCTTGATTCGGAAAGGCACCCGATAAGCCGTTGACTTTAATATGAGCATTGAAATTGACAAATTTATTGTTGACTAGGTGACTATTATCAGCCGCGCCAACAATATGTACTGCATGTTCGCACTGACTGTCTATCTGGCACTGCCCCTCGATAACCAAGTTATTCAGTCTCCAACCAGAACCGGTGACTAATATAGCTTCAATGAGTGAGCTGTTTAGTTTCACGTCGCCAAGTCGCTCGGCCATAATGGTTGTTGGTGTGTTGTGATGTTTAGTCAGTCTGAGTTTGTTGCGACTTAATTGATATTCGCCTTTAGCAATTTTGATTATGTCTGAGTCATTAGCTTGCTCTATTGCCGTTCGCAATTGTTCCATGTCATTGACATGAATAATTTTGCCTAAAGAAGCTAAGGGAGGTTGAGAATGTGGGGAAGTAACAGCATTCTCTGAAAATGTGTACTGAGGAATATAATTTAACAGGAATTGATAACTATCTGTTTGAGTCATCTGGCTTTTTTCAAAAAAAGCATGGACAGATTGGTGGCCGGCAAACAGTGTCCAGTAGCGAACCAATAGATAATCTACTTCATTTAGCTTTGCTAACCAAACCATCGCGATAAGAAGGATAAGAAGGCAACAACTAAAGAGCTTCTTCATTTGCACCTGTTAATAAATCGATTAACTGTGTAAGTTGGCTTACTTGAGGTAGCGTCTCGTTTTTTAATCTGGCATGATTTCTATCGGTGAAATGGGTGTTGTTGTCGCGGTATCGTTCAATATCGACGATTTTTCCAATAAGAACATTATTTTGGATGGTTATTTTTCCAGCAAACTTATATTTTCCACTGCTAAACAATAGGTTACCACGTTCCCGTTCTAAAATGATGATGTTGTTTTGTATCAGCACTGCATGCTTGCGTTTATTTTTGTATTCTTCTTTTAATTCAAGTGCATAGCCGATAGCATTACGGTTAGCCGTCGCATTACCTTGTTGCAGTATACAGTTTTCTAAGATAAATATGCCACCATTTGGGACATCTATCAAACGACTGTCTCTACTGTTTTTAGAAGCGATTAAGCTATTGGTGATATGTGTGTTTTTGGCTCTTGATTTTATTTCATGACCTTCGTCTTTGCTGGCAATAAACTCACTATCTGATATCAGCAAGGTATCGCCCTGTGCATAGATGGCATGCGCACGGCCACTTTTTCCTAAGTTTTCAAAACGACTAAATTGAACAGTTAAACTGCCTGTATTCGGGTTTTGCAGTATGCCTTGTTCAGCATCATGAAAATAAACGCCAAAAACGGTTAGGTTTTTACCTTCCTGTCGAATGCAAGCACCGTTTTGTGAAGGAACTTCAACTAGACTGCACTCTAGGTTTTCGATGCGCGTATCATTGCCGGATACAACAAATGTACCTTTGCCTTTAATGACAGCGCCTTGAAAGTGTGTACCTGAGCTGCCGCTAATGGTTACATTATTAGCTTTAATGTGTAACCCTTCGGTATAGGTGCCGGGGCCTATGTAGACTTGGCTATAATTTTTAATGGCTTTTTCGACTGCTTGCATCGAAGAGTAGCTTCTTCCATCAACGACGATATGATTGCTGGCAATCTCCGAGGCATATACCTGCATGACTGCCAAGATGAATATCAATTTAATCGCACAGAGCAGTCTCATCATTAAATCACCTATTTAATAATTGTTTAAAAAGGGTCGCAATTTTTTCGCCGTTCGCTTCCCAAGTTAGGTTTTTCTCTTCTATTGTAGAATGTGCATTTTTGCCCAGTTGTTTGCGTAATTCAGCGTCTAATAATAATTCAGTCAGTTTTTCACTGAAACTGTTTTTATTTTCAACATCAAACAACAGCGCATTTTTTTCGTCTTCTAACAGCTCTCTGATATTGGCCGTATCGGGCGCAATGATGGCCTTGCCAAGTGCTAAGTATTCCAGCATTTTTAGTGGCGACGCGTAAGGCACTACATCGGGCTGCAACGCGATTTCGATATGTGATAACCAATTTGGCATTTCTTTGCGTTGGACAATGCCAGATACAAAAATCTGATTTTCTAGGGCAAGCGCTTTGGCTTGTGCTTTTAGTGCAGGTACTGCAGGGCCATCCCCTATGATTAAAAAGAATAAATTTTTATCATCCAGTTTTTTAATGATATCTAAAATGCGCTCTAAACCATGCCATTCGCGGACAAAACCAACAAATCCGATAACGACTTTGTTTTCTATGTTAGGCAGTTGTTGTGGCTTTTGGATCTCGTTATAAAAATGCTTTTTATTGATACCATTTGCAATGACTTCAATTTTGCTTTCTGCCACGCCCACTTCTCTTAAGTAGTTAGCCAATACATTGGTGACTGGCAGTGTTTTATCCGCATTTCGCCAGCAGTATTTTTGCGACCATTTAGCTAACCAGTCTAAGCTAATACCATTGTATTTTTTGCGTTCTTGGTACAGTGGTGCGTTGACTTCCAATAATATAGGTTTACCAAATAGTTTACTGGCCCAAATACCGGCAGGTAAAAATAAATTATATCGCTCGTAGATAACATCGGGCTTGTATTTAATAATTGCAATTGACAGCTTAATAAATGCATAAAATGCGTAAGCAAATTCCATCAATTCATAAACAAACCGCGGGAGTTTTGCTTTTAGTGTATCGACCCAACCACCATCGCTACCAAAATCACTGTTTTCTGCAACTTTTGGGGCTACTATATGTATTTGATGTCCTTGTTCTGTGAGTGCATTAATTATTTCTTCAACATGTACATATTGACCATCTTTTGAGGCAATTCGGTGATGATATAGAATATTTAGGGGCTCGTTGTTGTTCATTATGATTCACTTTTGGATTGTTTAATTGCACTAAATATTTGATACTGCCTATTAGATGTCTCTAGCCATGAAAACTGTTCAGCGTATGCTCGGGTGTCCGCACGTGTATAGCTTTTTTGTAAAACTTTCTCTATACCCTGCGCGATACTTTTTGCCTCTCTGTCAACTAGTACACCCGCTTCTTCAGCGGCAACAACTTCCGGCGTTCCCCAAATGTTAGCGGCAACAACAGGTGTCCCACAGGCCATCGCTTCAAGTAAAACGTTCGCCCAGCCTTCACGGCTAGATGCTAATACTAAAGCATCTGCTGCGCGATAATAATCGGCTAAGGCAGATTGTGGAAGAGCACCTAAAAACGTGACTTTGTCTTTTAGATTTAGTTTATCCACTTGTTTTTCTAGCGCTTTTTTGTCTGGACCGTCTCCGGCGATCATAAGGTGGCAATTCTCCAACGATCTCATTGCTTCAATGACCAGATAATGACCTTTTCGTTCAATCAACCAGCCGACTGACAATAATAGCTTTTTGTCACCAATTAGTTGCTGTTTTAGTTGTTGTTCTAGTTGCTGTTTTAGTTGCTGTTTTAGTTGTGCTTGTTGCATCTCTGTTGATGGTTTAAATAACTTTAAATCAACACCGTTACGTAGCACTGTGGTCTTTTCTTCCGCTGCACCTAACCTTTGCATTTCATCTTTTAGAGCGCTGCAAACAGCCATTAAATGAGCGGCTTGACCAAATACTTGCTGAATTAGCGCTCTGGGCTTTTCCATTTTGGGTATCAGGTTTATATCCGTTCCCCGTGCAGTACAGGTAAAAGGAATATTAAGCTCGCTTGCCGCTTTGGCGATAGCCACGCCATCAGGATAAAAATAATGTCCGTCAATTAGGTCAATCTGGAAACCAGACTGAATAATCGCTTGCAGTTGTTTTTTGATTCCCCTGGCCATTAATTTAGGGGTTAGCAGCATACCAATTTTGGGTATCACTAAGTACTTTGGGTGATAAATGTGAATGCCGTGTCGAACTTCGTGTGGCGGTACATTTGCGTACTTAGCATATTCACCAAATATTTTATGTTTAAATGGAAACCACGGTACAGGGGCGATAACAATCGCATTTACATCTGAATGTGTTTTTAATAGATTACGTAGCCGCGTTTCAACAAAAACACCATGTTTAAAATCACCCGCATTGGGGTAAAGACTGGATATAGTGACTATATTCAGGCTCATGCGTGTAATTCCCGCTGCAAAAATAAACCTAGCATCATAATTGTCCATAGTGCCGCGCCATGATCGCTGCGTTTACTCTGATGTTCGCTATTCATCTTTAATAAATTTTTATGTTCGAAAATGCCTGATAAGCGCATCGCATCGCTTTGTAACACCGATTCTAGTTTTTCTTTGAGTGGACCTCTAAGCCATGCTGATAGTGGAATGCTAAACCCCATTTTTTCGCGATACAAATTGTCGTGTGGTAGGTGCGGTTCTAGCGCTGATTTTAGACTGGCTTTGCCTTGATTGTTTTTTAAGTTTGTTGCGCTGGGCAGACGAAAAGCCCATTCAACAAAAGTATGGTCTAACATGGGCACTCGTACCTCTAGCGCATGAGCCATACTTGCGCGATCAACTTTGGTTAGAATGTCACCCGGCATCCAAGTTTTAAAATCAATATATTGTGCCATTTTCAATGGATCAGCAAACTCTTTGCCATTGACAACTTCGTCAAATACGGCACGTGAGTCGTATCCATGCAGCTTTTGTTTAAACTGTATAATTTAGCTCTTTGGTCTGCACGTATTTTACTCATACTATTTAAATAAGCGTGTGCAGAAGACATGGCTAATGATTGAAATGTTGTTTTGGCACGCAAAAATCTCGGGGCCCAGTCTGCTTTAGGATATATTTTCCCAAGTGTTCCGAAAATAGGGCGACGCAGTGCAAGTGGAATTTTTTGTCTGGCTAACTCTTCATTTAGATGCAATTTATAGCGTCTGTAGCCGGCAAAAATTTCATCACCGCCGTCACCTGATAAGCTCACTGTGACGTGTTTACGAGCCATTTCACAGACACGGTAAGTCGGTAATGCTGAGCTGTCAGCATAGGGTTCGTCATACACTTGAATTAATTTATCAATTAACTCAAAGTCTTCATGGTCAATAATTTCGACATGATGATTTGTTTTATAGCGGTCAGCGACCTTTTGCGCAAAGTCAGTTTCGTTAAACTCTGGGACATCAAAACCAATTGCGCAGGTATTCACCGCACTGTTTTGCAATTGAGACATCATGGCCACAATTGCACTGGAATCCACGCCACCCGATAAAAACGCCCCTAAAGGAACTTCAGACACCAAGCGCATGTCAACCGCCTGTTTTAACTTACCTATCAGTTGTTGTTCCGCTTGTTCGGCTGCAGGGTAGACTGGCGCATGCCAAGGTAAATCCCAATACTGTTCACTTTTCACTTCGGCCGGTAACTGTTGTTGAATATGTAAGTAGTGGCCAGCTTCTAACTTATGGATATTTTTATAGATACACTTTGGATCAGGTACATACCCTAATGTTAAATAGTCTTCTATTGCACGTGGGTCAATTTCTGTTGGGCATTGTGGGTGTTGTTTTAGAACTTTAAGTTCAGAACCAAAGATAAGGTGGTTGTTAACCAGAGCGTAGTGTAGTGGTTTTTCACCAAATCGATCGCGCGCTATGAATAGCTCTTTTTTGTGGTTGTCCCAGATTGCAAAGGCAAACATGCCATTTAGGTGCTGTACACAATCAACGCCCCATTCTTCCCATGCATGGACAATTGTTTCAGTGTCACTGTGTGTCGAAAATATATGACCTTTAGATTTTAGTTGCTCGGCAACTTCCTGAAAGTTATAGATTTCGCCGTTAAATACGACAACAACCTGACCGTCTTCATTAAAGATGGGTTGGTGACCGCCAGCTAAATCGATAATAGATAACCTGCGGTGCGCTAAACCGACGCCGTTTTGATTGTAGTAACCTTGATCATTCGGCCCTCTGTGTTGTTGCGCATTATTCATTTTTTCCAGCAGAAGCTGGTCAATCTGTTGTTCTGAATTAAAGGAAAATATTCCGGCGATTCCACACATTTAATGCATCTCTTTGTTGTTTTTATCGATAAGTTGCTTGGTATAATCGAATCATATTAATTTCACTAAACTCGTCGACAGCCAGTTTTCGGGATTCGTCTTTGTAGTGCTGTAAATTTTCTCTTTGCTCAAATATTTCTAACAAAGCGCAAGCCAATGATTGCTGATCCTGTGGAGGCACCAAAATAGCATTTTTTTCATTGGTAATTTCTGGGATGCCACCAACATGCGTGCTAACAACCGGCAAACCACAGGCCATGGCTTCTAACATAGTCATTGGAACACCTTCTCCTTTTGACGACATGACAAATACATCAAAAGCGTGATATACGGTTTGCATATCGTGTCGAGCTCCAACTAACCAAATGTGCTGTTGCAACTGCGCTTGTTCAATTTGTTGTTGTAGTTCGTTTTTCAAAGGGCCATCGCCGACAATAGAGAGTTGAGCCTGTTGCTTGAACTCAGTTGATTGCTGGCAGGCTAATGTAAAAGCCGATATCAGTAATTTGTGGTCTTTTATGGCATGTAA
This sequence comes from Catenovulum sediminis, assembly GCF_007289895.1. Lineage (GTDB taxonomy): Bacteria > Pseudomonadota > Gammaproteobacteria > Enterobacterales > Alteromonadaceae > Catenovulum > Catenovulum sediminis. The sequence goes on from NZ_CP041660.1 coordinate 2,002,140, forward strand.
ACGACCGACACAGCCAAATACAAATTTATCTTGCTGTCGCTCGTCTAACCGGCTTTTTTGCTTAGCCGGGCTAAATTTATCTGTATCAACACCGTTGTAAATCAAACAGCATTTGCTTGGTGCGATGTTGACCGTTTTCAGCAACCATTGATATAAGTCATCTGAGACAGCAATAAACTTATCAACAAATGGTGACATGAGCTGGCGTAACAGGCGATATTTCTTATTTTTTCCTTCAGGATCATATATATCTCGCCCGTGTTCTGCATGCAGTCTTTTAGGTACACCCGCTAACAATGAACATAGCTGATATTCAAGTGTTGGTAAATTGTAGCTATGCACTATGTCCGCTCTAAGTCGAAACAATAGTCGCCAGACTTGATAAAAAATTTTCCAGCTATGGCCTTCTGGTTTGTGTAATGCATGCAGAGAAACTTCATGTTCAAGTAATGCTGAAAATTCTTTTGAATAGTCAGTTAAGGCAATGATGCTGTGTTGATATTCAGTGGCCGGTAAAGCATTGATACTGTTAACTAAGACGCGCTCTAATCCACCGATATCCAGTCTATAAACGATATGAACTATGTGTTTTTTAGCATTCGTTTTTCGCATAATATCATTCCAATAATTTAAAACGGCTCGTTATTTGTTGTAGGTCGGTTTGTGAAAGTGATTCTTCAGTTTTTATTGCAATGAAGAAACCTGCACCCCCCATTCCTTTAAATTTGCTGGTTAATTGTGCCAACTTAACCCAAATGGGTGAGCTGAGCTGTTGAGCGTTAACTTGATACCAATAATAGAGTTTGGCATTCTCACCGGATAAAGAAACTAGATCTAAGGATTGAATGGTTGCATCATCTAATTGGAGTCGTTGGCCGCTAGAGCGAGTCCAATTTTCAATATTGAACGGACGGTGCATACCACTGACCAATTCGTGTGTTTTGTTATCATATTCATAGTAGGCAACAAAAAGTTCGATGTTTGCATATTTACCTTGATAAGTTTGATGGGCATCTGCAAATATTGGCTTCCAGCTCAGAGTAGTGGGTACGAGCTGAGTAAAGGTTTGTTGAAGTTGATGCTGTAGCTGGATATTTTGGCTATTATTACTCGGATTTAGCGTGTTGAGGGCGATTAAAGGGAAAATGACCATCAGTGTCAACGCGAATGGTTGTAAAATCTTTACTTTATCAACTGTGCGCGGTGCATTATTGCAGCTTGTAAATTGTGGCTCAGGATCTCGACCATATTGGCCTAACCAAAATAATAATAAAATAATAAAGGCAAAAAAGAACCAGCCATAAACCAAATGATCGGCGCCCGTTGCATGTTGCATATCAGAGTAGTGACCAATTAAAATGATGCCAAATGCCCGAATACCATTGGCTAAAATAGGCAGCGTACAGGCAATTGCAATAAATAAAATTCTTTTCCAAAGTTTTTGGTAGTTAAGGTAGGCGTAAAGAGTACCTAGGGCTATAGAAGCAATTAAAAAGCGTATCCCGGCACAAGCTTCAGCAACTTCAAATGTGCCGTTGGGTATATATAAATATAAACCTTCTTGATAAACCGGTATGTTGACGATATTTAACATGATGACGCTTAGGTGAGCAGTAATATCTTGTAACTGCGGAACAAATTCTTCACCAAATGGAATGCAAAAAACGAGATAAAATAGAGGGAAACTAATACTTTTACAAAAACGCAGGCCCAGCCAGCAAACAGCGATAGACAGTAATGATAAATAGGCAAATATTTGTTGTAGTAGATTAATACCTAACAGCGCCGAACAAACATAAGCGAGTTGAAATAAAAATAATGGTAGTAGGAAAATGGGTGTAAATTCCAATGGCGTCTGTCCCAAACTATGACGCTGGCGCCAAATTAGGTAAGAAAATATGACCGGAATAAAAAAACCATGTGTATAAGTGTTAGACGAGTTCCAAACATGTACCATATCTATCAGAGGCTGAGCGTAAGCGGCTAGCCATAGCAAAATTAAGGCGCTAAACAGCCACCATTTTGTTTGGTTTGGAAGCGTATTTGATTTTGTATTTTCAGCCGCAGTCATAAGCCTACTCGGAAATTAAATGCGTTAATGGCGCTAATACCGCTTGCCATTGGTAATTATCTTCGATTTGTTTACGGTTTGTTTGACCTAATTGTTTGGCCAGCTCAGGGTTTTTGTATATTTCTAAAATAGCCTGCACCATCTTTTCAGCGTCATCAATGATAAATGCGCTTTGTTGTGTTGGAATATCAATGCCTTCAGCCGCCATGCTCGTCATGACAAGCGGTTTTGTCATCGACATAGCTTCTAAAACTTTATTTTGTATGCCACGCGCTATTCTCATAGGTGCGACACTGCAAAAAGAGCTTTGTATGTAGGGTCTGACATCGGCAACTCGGCCCGTCACCTCAATACCGTCCTGTTCTGCTAGTTTGGCAACTTCAGCGGTTGGATTGCCACCCACAATGTAAAACGTCAATTCGGGCAACTTTTGTTTTAGGGTCGGCCAAACCTCATGTGCAAACCATATGACAGCATCTGCATTAGCCCAATAATCCATAGCGCCGGTAAAGCAGATGCAGGGTGTTTTGTTTTCAATGTTTGGTATATCATCGGCAGCTGAATTAAAATACTTTGTGTCAACACCGTTTAATATAGAATGAACTTTCCCATGTTCTGCTTCAGGTAATTGTTGCCTAAAATGTTTGGCTTCTTGCGGTGAGACAAAAATGCTAGCCTGAAAACTTTGGCAGATGTATTTCTCATATTTTGCCAATTTTTTATATTCTCTATGGTATACAAAACGCATTAGTCCTTTTTTACTCTCTGCATATTGTCGCCATTTGTCTGAATCAACATCAACAAAATCAATAACTTTGGTTAAATACGCGGCATCTTCATTATCAACATATTGAGCCATGGAAGAAGAAAAAATAACGGCTTTATCTAAATCAGTTTCATAAGTTATCAGTTGCTTCACCCACGTTTTCATCTGCCAGTCTGCGTAATAAGGCACTGTGATAGGGGTCCCGCTAATAAATGCAGTTAATCCTTTAAGGGTTGAGCGCTTCTTGCTCATAGGCAATAAGCAAGTAGACTTGCAATACTTCTTTAATTCATCATGATATTGCCAATCAGACTCATCATCAACAAATGCGCCTAGATGAACTTCATAATGCGCACTTAGATACTTTAATATATTAAAGCTACGAATTTTATCCCCTTTATTTGGTGGGAAGGGAATTCTATGGCATAGGTATAAAATAGGTTCCATAATAACTGATTACCCTAAATACTTGGATAAAAAAGGCCCTAAAAACTGACTGACTCTCACAGGAAGCTTCTGCCAAAGGTTAATAAAAATTTTATATTTAGGATTGTTAGGGCTTAAATTCGGCAGCTCTGCCGCTTTGACTAGGTAATACTGATAGTACAAGGGCTGAGGTTCTATTCCCCAATGTTTCTTATATTTATAAGCGCCGGATTCATTTTTACTGCGGCCAAAATCAAAGCTATGACAATTTCGCTCGTTATGGGCATGGCACATTAAGGCATAATACATTAAATCATTACTTTTATAATGCCGCGCTTCCTGCACACCACCACCATAATAGGGCGCGACTTCACCTTTATAATAAAAACTTAAGACTGCTGACAATATGTCGTTTTCTTTACTCACTGTCATGAATTCACAACGCTCGCCGAACACTTTTTTCAATTGGTAAAAATAACGAGCGGGGAAGACCGGGGTGCCTAAATTGCGTACACTTTCCGAATAAATGTCGTGGACATCTTTTACTTGTGCATCAAAATTGACATTTAAATTTTCTTTTAACGCGTGGCGGATAACTGCCCTTTGTTTTTTCTTAATTCCGGCCAGAATTTTTTCATCGCTCTCTGCCAGCGGGTAAGTAAAGTAAGAGTGTGCATTTTTAGTGATAAATTTTTCGTTATCTTGTAGGCTTTTATACCTTAGTTCGAGGTAATCTACTTGCAGATCTTCAGCTAACTTTATCGCAGCCGATTCCAATTGGTGCTTAATTTCATTATTGTTAGCAATTGCCCCGCCGTAAACGCAAAAGGGGGTAGAAACTAATGCATGGCCAAACAAACGGCTTTTCTGTTCAAATAAGGGCAGTACGCCAATAATCTGATTTTCTTCATCGGTTGCATATATAAAGTGATCTTTATGTTTATAACTGTTTTTAATAACACTTTGCCAGCCACTTAAATGAAAAAAATTTCCGTCGCTATGGTTGTCGACGTACGCATCCCAATCAGCTTGACGGGTTCCAATCTCAAGCGTTTCTATTTGCATTATTTGCACCCTGTATGAATTGTTTTTATCCGTATTAGGTTATTTTGTATACGTTTTTCATTGTTGACCAATGGTAGCGATCTAATAAGGTTGCTAACCGGCCTTCCATTTTACTTAGATTTAAATAGTGTCTGAATTTAGATTTAAATGGCGCATCTTCGACTCTGGGTTGATCGGGATCGATTTCCCAAGGGTGAAAATAAAATGAATAGGGTTGTTGCTCTGTAGATAAATACTTATCAACCAGTTTATGTGCAATCACAGTTGGGTATAAACGGAAATAACCACCACCGCCAATTGGGATTTGTTTGCCCGCCATTTTTAACGTTGGAACCGGAATTTCAATAATCCCCTCTGGACGATCGTGCTTAAATCTAGGCCAATGTGGTGTGCCATATAGATCGTGTTTAACAGGATATGTGCTAGAGCTATACAAAAAACCTAATTCATGCAGGACTTCAAAGGCCCATTCGTTACTTTCATCAATTGAAAAGCTCGGTGCTCGGTAACCTATTACCTCGCTGCCTATCGTGTCTTCAAGATGTTTTTTTGAACGTTCAACGTCATTTTTGAATTCATCGCGGCTTTGCGTGGTTGCGCGCCGGTGTGCATAGCCATGGCTTGCTACTTCATGGCCTCGTTGATGGATATCTCTCAGTAGTTTGGGATAGCGTTCACCGACTGCACCCAAGATAAAAAAAGTACTTTTACAATTATGCGTGTCGAATAAATCTAACAACCGGTAGGTATTATGTTCGACGCGCTGTGGCAATTTATCCCAATCGTCTCTGGAAAACTGTTTTTCAAAAGCTGATACATGATAATAATCTTCAACATCAACCGTCATTGCGTTGATAATATTACTCTTTTTGTTTGTATCCACTTTTTAACGCCCTTTGCCAAATAAAATAACTTCAACCGTGCGCAGTAATATCAACATATCAAACAAAATTGATCTGTGTTTAATGTAGTACAGGTCAAATTTAAGCTTTTCAATGGTATCTTCGCTTGACGAGCCGTATGGGTATTTTAACTGAGCCCAACCTGTTAGTCCTGGTTTTACATTGTGTCGTTGATTGTAATATGGGATCTGCTTAATAAAGTCAGTGACAAAAGTGGGGCGTTCAGGTCTCGGGCCAACAAAGCCCATTTCACCGCGAAACACGTTAAACAACTGAGGTAATTCGTCAATTCTGTACTTGCGAATGAACTTACCGATGCGTGTCGTTCTGTCATCATTTTTCTGCGCAAACTGGGCGCCGCCTTTTTCGGCATCTGGCCGCATGCTTCTAAATTTAATGATTTTAAATACGCGGCCATCTAGCCCTACCCGCTCTTGTTTGTAAAAAACAGAAGCGCCGGTTTTAAAGCCGTCTTCGATATAAATAATTGCTGCAGTGATTAGCATTAGAGGCCAAGTTAAAGCGAAAACAATCAGACCAAGTAAGGCATTGAACAAATAATCCAGCGACTCTCTTAAATGGTTAGTCGTGCTAAAGCCGTTCGAGTAAATCACCCAACTCGGATAGATTAAGTTTACCGCGACTTGTCCTGTTTCGCGTTCAATAAAGTCGAGAATATCAGTTATTTCAATGCCTCTGATTTTGAAATTAAACAAAGCCTGAAGCGGCAGTGCGTCCCGTCTTTCATCACAGGCAATGACTATTTCCTGAATTTCGTTTTCAATAACAAACTTTTCTAATTCGGTTTGTACGTCGACTTCTACCAAAGTTTCATTTTTGATACCGCGAGATTTATCTCCGACTAATGGAATAAATCCAACAAGGTTTATGCCGCGGCGATCAGCACTACGACGCATTCGTTTTTCAATGATAGAGGCTCTTTCACCTGCGCCAATAACCAATACATCTTTGCGAGAAAAACCAAACCATTCGTTTTCCATAATGACATAGCGAAATAGACAGAGCGCTATGATACTCAAAATCGCGGTTGCCTTAATAAAATAAGGATTGACGGTTAGGCTAGGGAATAGATTAAGTAAAACAGCATCGTGGAGAAAATAGGCTATCCCTATGCTAACAACGATGCGGCGAACGACGCCCCTAATTGACTCTCTCAGTCTAAGCTCATAAAGTCCAACAGATAGTAAAGAAAGTTGGCTTAGTACAACAAAAACCAAAACGTTTGAAACATGTATTTGAACAGTCGTAAAATCGTCGAATGGATATTCCAAAGAAGAAATATAAAGACCCAAATACCCCACGATACACAAAATTGTCGTTTCGATAACAATTAAGGGCTTTATTTTTTGATGTGTATGCCCTGCATATGTATAAGCCATAATTTCCTGTTATTCCGCACTTCAGTGTAAAAAAAGCTCCTGAACAATCTAACGACCACTTAACTGCTTGATGACAGAGGCAAACGCACACTTTTATTTTTTAGAACGTGAGTATACTATGCACTAAAGATAACAACAATATGAAAGCAAAGACACCTTTTGCTTTTGTGAACGTTGATTTAATTTAGCTTTGCTCTATCATGGTTTTATATAACTGCTGAATATTAAAACTAAAAAGGAATATAAGATGCTGTTGAGTTACAAGCGCTTTGTCCGCAGGGTTCTTGGCTGTGCAGTAATGTGTGGTATAACTGCGTGCTCTACCAATTATTTACCCCCAGCGACATTGCACCCATCTAAAACGACTGATATTAACGACTATAATTACTTAATTGGTCCCGGAGATAGCCTAAATATTTTTGTTTGGCGAAACCCTGAGATTTCGGGCACTTTTACTGTTCGCCCTGACGGTAAAATTACCACCTCTTTAGTCGAAGATATTGAAGTCTCCGGTAAAACCCCGACTGAGCTTGCTCGAAATGTTGAACAAATATTAGCGACCTATATCAAAGACCCTATCGTCACCGTTAGTGTCGGTGGTTTTGTTGGTCCTTACAGTGAACAGGTTAGAGTGATAGGTCAAGCATCCGATCCGCGTGCCATTAACTACCGTGAAAACATGACTTTGTTAGATTTAATGGTCGAGGTGGGGGGCTTAACGCAATTTGCAGATGGTAATGCTGCTAAGCTGATTCGAATCGTTGATGGTCAGCAAATTAGCTATGATTTGAATATTGAGAGTCTAATTAATTCTGGTCAAATCAATCAAAATGTTGATTTACTTCCTGGTGATATCATTATTATTCCTGAAGCTTGGTTTTAGGATTTAGACGAGAATTTAGACGTATGGATAATATACAACAAACCATTGATGAGGTGTTTGGCTATCTTAAAGGTATTTGGATAAAAAAACGTTTCATTATAGTTTGCACATGGCTTGTTTGCCCAATCGGTTGGTTATACGTGGCAAACTTGCCGGATGTTTATCAATCATCCGCGAAGGTTTTTGCAGATACTCGTTCGATATTACAGCCGCTGTTACGTGGGTTAGCTTTGCAAAACAATATTGATCAAGAATTGCAGTTAATGGCGAAAACCTTACTTTCAAGACCCAACTTGGAAAAAATTGCCAGAAATACAGATTTAGACATTCAAGCAACCGGTAAAGCTGAATATCAAGCATTAATTGATATGCTGAAAAAAGAAATCAAGTTTCGCGCATCTGATCGGGAAAATATCTACACCATTAACTTTGAGCATGCAGACCCACGGATCGCGAAGCGCGTGGTAGAAGAAACCTTGACCCTTTTTGTTGAATCTACATTAGGCTCAAACCGACAGGGTTCGGATACAGCTAATAAATTCCTTGATGCACAAATTTCTGAATATGAAAAACGGCTTGCGGCTGCAGAGATGCGATTGTCAGATTTTAAGCGCCGGCATAGTGATGTTTTAGTGCAAAATACAGGTGGTGTTTATGGGCAGTTATCCGGCTTAAAAACTCAGTTGGAATCAATTAACCTACAAATCCAAGAAACTGAATCTAGGTTAGCGCAAGTAGAAGAAGCTCTGAATTCTTCACAATCAGCAAGTAGTGCTGCGAGTAACTCGGCGATCGAAACGCAATATGATGACAGAATTTCTAGCCTGCAACAAAGGTTAGACGATTTGCTGATTCGATATACCGCACGCCATCCGGATGTCATTGAGACTCGTGCTATGTTGGCTCGATTAGAAGAGTTAAGAGAAAATGAAATAAAAGAGTATCAAAAAGTATTGCAGGGTGGCATTACCGATCAATCTAACGTGCAAGGTCGAGTTGGGCAAGAGATGGTCATTACCATGCAAAATCTCAAAAATGAGTTGGCGTCTCTAAATGTTCGTAAGAAAAACTTTCAGGAAAAAATTGCTAGCCTACAGGATAAAATGGATCTAATTCCGCAAATTGAAGCGGAGATGGCCGGGTTAAACCGAGACTACGGTATTACCAAATCTAAATACAATGAATTGTTGAACCGACGAGAGTCTGTGCTGATGTCTCAGCAGGCTGATTTACAATCAGATGATGTGCAGTTTCGGGTTATTGAGCCGCCCAGAGAAGCGTTAGAACCAAGCGGACCCCCTCGTTTGATATTTAATGTGGCGATATTGATCGTTGGATTTGGTTTAGGTATTGCGGTGGCATTTTTAACCAGCCAATTACAACCGGTTGTGTTACGCGCTCAACAATTGACCCGAATGACAGGATATCCGGTATTTGGCACAATATCGCATGTAAATTATCAACAACTGCGTCGTGTAGAGCGTAAGAAGCTTATTGTATTTTGGGTATCTAATAGTTTTATCTTCATTGGTTTTTCCGGTTTTATGATGTTGTCTATTATGGGCCATAGATTGGACAGCGAGTTTATTACTAAGTTGTTCCAATTCGCGACTGAAAATTTAAGAGCGATAATGTAATGAGTACTATAGAAAAAGCATTGGCGAAGCAAAAACTAGCGAAGTCTGCGGCTCCAATAGAGGCAAAAGATAGCGCTCCAGAAGATAGCGTTCAAAGCTCGGCAGATGATACTGTCGGCTCAGAGAATACGGTATTAGCCAGTGAAAAAACAAAAGCGCCTTTTGAGCGTGATGATATGGATGGCAAGCAGTCTGATAAAATATTGGATTTGCCGCTTGAAGCGCTCGATGAGATGGGATATGTCTCTTTAAGTTCTAAACGTAAGTTAGTTAATGAAGAGTTAAGAGCAATAAAGCGTAGATTGCTGAATAATGCTTTTGGTTCGTTGTCAAAAACATTGCCATCAGCAAATTTGATAACTGTTTCCAGTACCAGACCCGGTGAAGGTAAATCTTTTACGGCAATAAATTTGGCATTAAGTATTGCACTTGAGCAAGATAAAACGGTTTTGTTGGTCGACGCAGATGTATTAAAACCTTCAATTAGTAAAAAATTAGGTGTCAAAGATAAAGTCAGTGTCGGTTTGATGGAATACTTGCTGGATGAAGTAGATGACGTGAGAGATATCATTTATCGGACTAATGTTGAAAATTTGCGCTTTATCCCCGCAGGCCGACAAAGCCATTTATCGACAGAGCTATTGGCAAGTCAGAAAATGGCAGATTTAGCCGATCAGTTTGTTAAGCGCTACCCGGATCGTGTGGTCATCATGGATTCACCACCTTTGTTGGGGATCAATGAAACAGTTGTGTTAGCCAACTTAGCAGGGCAAATTATCATCGTTGTCGAAGAAGAAGCTACCCGTCTAGGCGAACTCAAACAGGCCATCGAACAACTGGATAAAGATAAAGCAATTGGCTTTGTTGTTAATAAAGCGAAAAAGAATAATAGCGCATCAGGATATGGATACGGCTATGCATACGCGTACGCGAATCATAAATAACAAGTTTTGTTCAGTTGCGAGTGCGGTCATATGTGCGTTGAGCGGTACTGTCAATGCAAGTGACGTCAAACTCATTCCAGTGATGGAGGTGGGTGTGTATAACATTAATTATACAACGCCCAATACCAACGACTTGGTGCTTGAAAGCGACGGCAGCGTGGATGACAGGGTGATTCAGTATAAGCCTTCGTTGGCAATCGATTATAAAAGCAAAAAGTTAAATGTGAGTAGTTTTGTTGATTATGCAGCAACTCAGCATAGTAATAATGGCGCCCAAGACACGGAACATTTGTCGTATAGCATCAACTCGGATTTAGCGATATATGAACAAGCTTTGCATTGGCGCGGCAGTGTTAATCGCAAATATCGTGTCGCAGACTCTCAATTAGGCGCATTTAGTGATGAAATAGTCGGCAGTGAAAATCTGACCGGTGTCATGACGATGCAGCAATCATTGGACTTTCTATTACCTAATACGCGATATATCAATGCTTCCGCAAAACTTTCATTAAACAAAAGTGAAGCGCAGGACGATGTTGAATTAGATGAAGATGTTAGTAATTTTTCCACTTCGACGTTTGATACTGAGTCAAAAAATCTCAACCTTGCTTTTGCCAATGGTGATCGTAGTGCTGTCGACTGGGTTATTCTGATGTCGCATAGTAAATCCGATAGAGCTGAGCTCAGCGATTATTCTGCCAGTAATTTTGTGTTTGAACTCGGTGTACCAATTACTCAACGCTTTAGTTGGGTTGCAGATGCCTCTATTAATAAAAACAAAATCGATAATGATCAAGCGTTGTCTTCAGGTTTAACCCATAAACAGTGGGGAACAGGCTTGAGTTGGCGTTTTATTCGCAATAGCCACCTAAGCATCCTAGCTTACCGCTCAAAAACGGGTGAACAAGAAGCTCGAGAGTTTATCGGCGGTGAGTTTGAATGGGTGATGTCGAGCCGCTCGCAATTAAAATTGACTGCAGATCGAAATCAATTTGGTGAAAATTATGGTTTTAACTTGAATTTACGAAATCGTTACTTGCAAGCATCAGCAAGTTACTCAGAAGGGATTGACATAAATTCGCAACAAAGTTTTTCAACAGGGCAATTAGGTAGTTTTGTCTGTCCACTCGGCAGTGCAACAATAGACCAGTGTTTTTTACCGCAGACGTTAGATTACCAATTACAAGCGGGTGAGCAGTGGGTTACATTTAACGGCCGAGATATTCAACTCAATGATGAGGTAGTCAACTTCAAATCAGGTTCGTTTAATTTAAGTTATGACAATGGCAGAAAACTCAAGTTATTTGCGGGTTACCGCTTGTCAGAACAAGAAAGTGTTGAAAAACAATCTTCCAACAATGATCGTTTGAGTTCATCGGTGAGTGCGAGTGTTAATTATAAAGTTTCTGCAAAATCTGATTTATCACTAACAACCAGTATTTCAAAAAATACTTATTTAGGCTATCAAACCGTGACGGCAGAAAACCCAAACGGTGATCGAATTGATAAAAATAGATCATGGGCACTATCGTTTAAAAGCCAGTTGTCGCCCCGTTTGTCAACGGATTTAAGTTACAGTTATCGGCAAACGGACTCAAATCAAGCCGGCCGAGACACCGAAGACAATCGTTTAACTTTGATTGGTCGGTATGTGTTCTAACACTCTCGTTTAACCAGCGTTTCGTTTAAGTTACAGAGCTTATTTTATTGTAAGCTCTGAATGAATTTCTCAGACTCTTGAATCGATAATTCAATATCAGCTACCAGTGCTTTAACATCCCGCTGAATGCTACTTAACTCGCCTTTTAACGCACCAATTGCATGCGCGTTAAGGTTGTGTTTTAGGTACAATACATTATCTTGTAAGGCAGATAAAAACGGTTGCATTTTACTTTCTGACTGGCGCATGCTGCGCATCAATTTGTCGTATTGTCTTTTTGTTGCGCGCAGTTTGCTCGCGCTTTGTGCTTTTAGTTTTTTATTTTGATATAAGTTTAACTCGTCTTCCCATTCGTCAAACAAGTCTTCAGCAACATCTTCAACTTGATTAATATGATTGCTCACTTGGTTGGCGGCTTTTAAGCTATCTTGATATTTGTCATCGAGCGCTTCATAAGCAGCTTGTAATTCACCACCATCAAAGTTTATAACTGATTGGAATTGTTCCAAGGCAGATTTAAACTCTTGCTGTGCATCTTGCTGTGCACCTTGAACATCTTCGACTCGGTCGACTAAAATATCGCGTTTATGGACCCCGACTTTTTCCATCGCGGAATAATAAGCAGACTGACAACCAGACACTGCTACAAGTGTAGATAATAAAACTAACGTGAGTAGATTCTTCATAATTGCAAATCTCTTGCTGAGTTTATTCAACCATTAATTAAACGATAGCATGATAAAGTTAAGTTGATAATCCTATATCATTATTGTTCAAAATTTATTTCTAATCTTAAAGCTAAACCAAATGTTTGTTTGTGTGCTCGATCTTCTGGGTAGTGGATGAAGGGTTCTATTTCAAAATACATCCATTTTCTTAAAGCCTGCAGTCGATAACGCGTAAAAACCCCTTTATTGGATAAATGATAACCTTGTGAAACTAAGCCGTTTGCAAAAATCCCACTAATTAGCGCAGAGCTTTGATTGATTTGATAATAGTGCAATAAACTATGTCGCCATTCTGGGTCACCTTCATCTTGTACATACTCCCAGCCATTGTTTTGTTGCCACAACCCGTTTTCTGTTTTAAAAAAATCAAAATCTAGATTCAAACGCGCGCCCAAGCCATTGTCAACATAATAATAAATCGAGGGCTCTAACTCGAAATTAAGCCATTCATACAGGATAAAATTGCGTCTGTATCTTGTCCGCAAGTAAATATCAGCACCTTTGGCTAAACCTAGGCGTGTTGATAGGTATTTATTATCCTTGATAAAGTGCGTAAAACGCAATGCTAGAGAAAGCTGATCTCGATTTCGCCCGCCTTGCACATCATCTATCACTTGATCTGCACTATTTCCCTCGCTGGCATCATCATAATCGGATACGATGACGTCCCATCTGTTCTTTAAATTAGGTAGTTTAGCACTTACGCGAAAACGCGTTTCGAAACGGCTAAACTCAGTTTCTCGCGGAATATAACCTAATCTGAGGCGGGCACTGGCCTGTGCTGTTTCATTGCTTCTGGTTGTGGCAAAAAAACTGTCAAACCAGTTAGCACTGGCTGTGATTGAGTCTGTTACATCTAAATGCCAGTAGTCTATCCATGATTTTCTGTTTTCAGATATTGTCGAATTAATATGATTATTATCATTTTCAGTTGCACTTAGCGCTGGTGTATGTAATAAAAGCAGCAAGAAATACACTGACAATGGTAAACATTGCACAGTTACTTTAATATAAGCAGATATTTTAATAATTATTTGATAAACCGCGTACAGCATTCAGTGTTTATCTCCGCATTTAAAGACCACAGGAGTCATTTATGCTTGGCAATATTAGCATTTGGCAATTAGTCATAGTTTTAATCATAGTTGTTTTATTGTTTGGTACAAAAAAATTAAAAAATTTAGGCAGCGATTTAGGCGCTGCGATCAAGGGTTTTAAAGATGAATACAAAGGCCAAGATGAAGATAAAAAAGAAAATTTGCAAGAACAATCAAGTGCTGAAGATAAGTTAACTAACGACCAGTCGGCAACGAAGAGTCAGCAAGTTAACGAAACAACGCATAAACAGAAAGCTGAATAATTATGTTAGACATTGGCTTTTGGGAGCTTATCCTAATCGCGATATTGGCGTTGGTTGTATTGGGTCCTGAGCGATTACCCGGCGCGATCCGTTCGGTTGTATCGACGTTTCGTTCAATTAAACAAACAGCCAATAATTTAAAAGCAGAATTTAACCATGAACTCAGAGTAAATGAGTTACATGAACAATTAAAACAAGCTGAACAAAAAGGCATGATGAATTTAACAGAAAGCGAGAAAAAAGCGGTCTCTGAATTAGAGCAAGCGGCGCATGATGTTAATCAAATCAAAAATAACTTAAATTCAGACAACAAGTCGAATCAATAAATACAATAATGAATGATTCTCAACCACTCATCGCGCATTTGACAGAATTACGTAATCGGCTGCTTAAAACAGTCATGGTCGTATTAATTATTTTTGCCGCGTCAGTTATGTTTGCCAATGATATTTACCATTGGATTGCACTACCTTTAATTGAAGCGTTGCCAGAATCAACCAGCATGATAGCAACCGGTGTTGCAACGCCGTTTTTAACGCCGTTTAAATTAACCATGGTTTTGTCAATATTTGCCGCAATGCCATATGCGCTTTACCATATCTGGGCATTTATTGCGCCAGCTTTGTACAAACATGAAAAGCGCTTAATTGCCCCGTTAATGTTTAGCTCTTCTCTTTTATTTTACGCCGGCATGGCATTTGCCTATTTTGTCGTGTTTCCGCTCGCTTTTCCGTTTTTTGTCGGTTCGGCACCAGAAGGAGTCACTGTTTCAACTGATATTAATAGTTATCTTGATTTTGTTCTAAAGTTATTTTTTGCTTTTGGACTGGCGTTTGAAATTCCAATCGCGATTGTCCTGATGGTTTGGGCTGGTATTACAACGCCTGCTGCTTTGGCTGAGAAGCGTCGTTTTGTTATCGTGGGTGTATTTGTGTTTGGTATGTTATTAACACCACCGGATGTGATCTCCCAAACCTTGCTTGCGATACCTATGTGGTTATTGTTTGAAGTGGGTTTAATGTGTGCTCGCCTCTATTATAAACCAGAAGATGCAGCACAATCAGATGATGAAAAAGAGTCAGATTCAATTATAAAGCAGGACGATAAGTAAAGTGTCCAAAGAGATTTCTTGGTTTGATATCGGCGTTAACCTGACAAATAGCCAGTTTGCAGATGACTGGTTCGCGGTTGTTGATGACGCTAAAGAAAAAGGGGTTAGCCGGTTGGTTTTAACCGGTACCAGTTTAGCTGAATCATACTCAGCACTCGAGTTGGCAAATCAAATGCAAGATGTGTATTGCACCGCTGGTATTCATCCGCACGATGCGAAAGATGCAACAGAAGCTGATTTTTTGGCGCTGCAAAATTTGTTTTTAGAGCAAGCTAAAGTTGTGGCGCTGGGGAATGTGGTCTTGACTTTAATCGAAATTATTCGCCTAAAAAAGAGCAATTGTGCACTTTTGAACGGCAATTAGAAATAGCAGCGCAACTTAATGCGCCTTTGTTTTTACACCAAAGAGATGCGCATGCTGATTTTATAGCTTTGTTAAAACGTTACAAAAAAGATATCGATAACGTTGTAGTGCATTGTTTCACTGGCACAAAAGCAGAGTTAAATGATTATTTGGCATTAGATTGCTACATTGGACTGACCGGATGGGTATGTGATGAAAGACGTGGGTTAGATGTTTTAGCGCTTGCGGCAGATATTCCTTTAGAGCGCTTGTTATTGGAAACAGATGCGCCTTTTTTGTTACCCAGAACGATAAAGCCAAAACCTAAAAGCCGTCGAAACACGCCTGCAAATTTACCGCATATTGGCTTACAGATAGCTCAACAATTTCAGACAGACGTTGTGCAATTAGCTGCACAAACGCTTGAAAATAGTCTTCGCTTTTTTCGCTTGTCAGATGTCGAGAGGCGCTAATGGATGCATTGACTACTTTACCTGTTAGTTATTACGCCATTATTATAATTGGTCTGCTCAGTGCCCTTACGTATTTGGCCAATCAGTTTGTTGGGTTTAGTTTTGTTATCGCACAAGCTTTATCCGTGATGTTGATGATTGCTTCAGGATTAATCAGCTCAGCTATCCCTTCTCACGCTTTATTCGTTTTAGCGTTGACTAGCTTTTTATTGTGTAACTTGTTGTCCCAACAGATGTTTATCCAGCTTAGATTAAGCGGGATGAAGAGTACTGTTTTGATTATAATCTTGGCTTTTGTTTGCTGGCTATTGTCGATAACGGCTGAGCGTTTTTATTTTAACGCTAGTGTTTGCGTTATGTTGGGGCTTTATAGTTTGGCGGTGACCTATGCAGTCATTCGTGCAAATACTAAAAGCAAACTCTTGTGCTTGAGTCAGCAACTATTGTTGCTTGTGTTTTGGGTTTTTATTTGTATCCAGTCTTTTATTTTCAATAATAACCAGCTAATAGAAATGTTGAGTTGGTTACTGTGTTTGCAAATACTGTTTAATTATTACCAAACCCAAAATCACTTAAACAGATTACAAAATTATAAAGCGTCTGAACTAGAACGACAGTCTCAGCAGTTTTTCCAGCAAAAAATACAATTACAGAATGAACTTGAAAAACAAACAGAAGCGTATGAGCAACTTGAAGTTGATATGCAAACGCGAAATTTCGAATTAGAAGTTACGCTAAGAGAGCTGCAAGATAAAAATAGAGAGTTAGAAAAACTGAACACGCAAGATGCGCTGACGCAAGTCCGTAACCGCAGATACTTCGATCAGAAAATAGAAGCTGAAATTCGGCGTGCTCGCAGGGAGCGTTCAGAGTTAGCTATTATCATGCTGGATATCGATCACTTTAAGCAAATTAACGACCAGCATGGGCACCTCATCGGTGACTCTGTTATCCAATCAATTGCAAAAATATGCCAACAACATCTGCCCAGAAAAACGGATTGTTTGTGCCGCTACGGAGGCGAAGAGTTTGCCATTATATTGCCCAATACACCAAAACAAGGGGCGATGTTAGTCGCTGAGAACTTGCGCAATGCGTTAGAACAAACTGCGATTCAAGCGACCGAGCATATTACATTGCATGTGACTGCAAGTTTTGGCGTGTGTAGCGCTGATATTGATACAAAAAGTCAGGCCAAAGAGCTTGTTGATGCTGCAGACAAAGCACTTTATCAAGCCAAAGCTGACGGCCGAAATTGTGTGCGTTCATTCGTTGCACTTGAATTGTCTGAGGACTTTTAATAAAAAATTGGAGTAGATAAATATGCTTACAGGTCAGTTTCCAGGGACACGTAAACGGCGTATGCGCAAAGATGCATTTAGTCGAAAACTCATGGCTGAAAACCGGCTTTCTGTCGATGATTTAATCTATCCAGTATTTGTCGTTGAAGGCAAAGATAGGGTTGAAACGGTAGACTCGATGCCCGGCATTCAACGTAAATCGATTGATTTATTGCTTAAAGAAACTGAGCTGCTCGTACGATATGGTGTGCCGGCTATTGCCTTGTTTCCTGTGACACCCATTGAGAAAAAAAGCTTGTTGGCGGAAGAGGCTTATGCAAGTGATGGCTTAGCGCAAAAAACAATACGTGCATTAAAATCAGAATTCCCTGATTTAGGGGTTATTACAGATGTCGCTTTAGATCCTTTCACATCGCATGGACAAGACGGTATCATTGACGAAAATGGATACGTGCTGAACGATACCACCACTGAAATATTGGTAAAGCAGGCACTTTCGCATGCTGAAGCCGGTGCCGATGTCGTAGCGCCTTCAGATATGATGGATGGCCGAATAGGGGCTATTCGGCAAGCATTGGAAGCGCAGCAGCATGTTAATACCCGTATTTTAGCTTACTCAGCTAAATATGCTTCGGCCTACTACGGCCCATTTCGTGATGCTGTTGGTTCTGCTGGGAACTTAAAAGGGGCTGACAAAAAAAATTATCAAATGGATCCCGCAAATAGTGACGAAGCTTTACATGAAGTCGCTATGGATATCGCTGAGGGCGCAGATATGGTGATGGTTAAGCCAGGTATGCCTTATTTAGATATAGTGAGCAAAGTCAAAAGCACTTTTAAAGTGCCTACTTATGCCTATCAAGTATCTGGTGAGTATGCGATGCATAAAGCAGCGTTTGCGAATGGTTGGTTGGATGAGCGAAGTTGTGTACTAGAGTCATTGCTGGCGTTTAAACGGGCGGGGGCAGACGGTATACTGACTTATTTTGCAAAAGATGTTGCTCAATGGTTGTCTGAGTGAACTTAGCTTCACAAATCAGGTCTGAATCTGGGTTTTGTTAGCTGTTTACACCTAGTAACGGATGAACAATACAGAATCTTGTTTAAAGATGCGCTGATTCCGTCTATGATATCGCCCGATTATGCATCTTACCGCATGGCTAACGATTGGCATGTTTAAAAATTATTTAAGATTGAATTTAAAAAGAGTGACAAAGGGGTGCTCATGAATATTAAAAAAGTTGGATTTACCGCGTTGTTAGCGGGTGCTGCAGTACTAGCCGGATGTGGTGGCAGTGATTCAGGCAACTCCAACAGTACAAGTTATCTAACTTACTACAACTTGTCTTCAAATACTGCAGTAACTAAGTTGTATTCTGAAGATAGCTTATTGGCATCTGTTTCTTATGAGTCAAAAAGTTCGCGTCAGGCTGTTGCGGCTGGCACAAATACCATTGAATTGCGCGTTGATGAGGCGGATGACGTCACCACTACGTTGTATGAAGCAGAACTTAATTTAGCGCAAGATAAACGCAACTATTTAGTTTCTGTTGGTGCGTTATCAGAATCAGGTGGCGACGAACCTTTATTTTTTACCTATGATATTAACAATGTTGATGATGACTTTTTTGAGTTTAATTTGATGCATTTGGCTAAAGAATTTGGGCAAACCGCTACTTTGGAAGTTGTGGATAATAGCAGCAAGAATGTAGTAGAAACCATCACTATCGATTTTGGTGAATCAATTACTCAAAATATTGAATTGGATAAATACTATTTCCAAATCAAAAACCCAGCTGGCGAAGTTCAATATACTTCATCATCTATCGAGTTTGGCTCAATTCAATATTTCTTTGCGTTAAAAGATGAAGTTTTAAATGATCAAAACATCCTCACTATGACACGTTTGGTCGATTCATTTACAACCCCGGTCACCTATAAAGATAAAGATTTGAAGTCTTATTTCCGCCTATATAACAGTGCTCAGGCATTGGGTAATGTGGATATGACAATGAGTGGTGTTACCTATGAAAATGAAACGGTTATCAGTGGTCAAGCACCTGATACCTTGCCGGATTCGTCAGTAGAGTTGAATTCTGGCAGCTACAAAGTGACTTTGTCTGGTACTTCAATTCAAGGTGCATTGTATTCTTTTGCCAGCGGCGAAGATAAAACGATTGTTTTTTATCGTGATGCAGAAGGTCAATTGGACGATGTTTCCTTTAGCAATACAAACCGGGCTGATACCAGCAACCATCAAATTACTTTTGTTAATTTGTTGAATAACCAAGGCGAAAACGAAGTTGATTTGTATTTTGTTGCGCCAAATACAAATTTTGAGTCGACTTTGTATCGCATCACACAAAGACAACTGGGTGATGTCAGCCGCATTGCTATCCCATCGGCTACCTATGATATTTTCTTAGCTGTGGATGACGGCGATGGGGCACCTAAAGTTTTAGCTGAAGAGCTTGGGGTGACTTTTGGTTCTGGCGATAATACTGGTGATTGGGTTATTTTTGCTGAAACCGCTGAAGATAATGAGATGGCGGTTGAAGGCGGCGTATCTATCTTAAATCGTGTTAAAATGTAAGTTCCTCAGTAGCATTTGAACTTAATTTCCGACTAAGGCGTATTCATTGAATACGCCTTTTTTAGTTATTGCTGTTAACTTGCTAAAAATCGCTCTACAAGAGTTGTTATATTTGGGTATAATTGTCGCAATTCTAAAGCAATATTTAGTTTTTAAATATAATTGCAAGATTTGTAAAAACAACGGAGATATTTCTGTGGGTTTAAATAATAAGGTTAAGTTATCAGGCTGGTTATTAGCCTCTTGCATCGCATTTGTACCAGCAGTTTTTGCTGCTGATATGAGTGACGAAGCAATTAAAGAGCGCATTAAGCCTATCGGCTCAGTTCACGTAGCGGGTGAAAATGCAAGTGCCGCGAGTGCTGGTGGCGCGCGATCTGGTGAGCAGGTCTACAATGCCAGCTGCACAGCCTGTCATAGTGTTGGTGTTATGGGTGCGCCAAAACCCAACGTTGCAGCTGACTGGAATGCTCGAATTGAACAAGGTTTTGATACCATGTTAGACCATGCAATTAACGGCTTTAACGCAATGCCACCTAAAGGTACTTGTATGGACTGTTCAGATGATGAAATCAAAGCAGCCATTGAATATATGATTTCAGATATATAACAGATATCCTAATTGACTCATATTTACAAAAGCCGCATTTGCGGCTTTTGTCGTTTTAGCTTCACAACAGATAATTGTCTAAATAATATTCGCTGGAAATTCGTTATTATCATGTTAAACTGGGCGAATTGGTCTTTTTTTGTTCTGTAATCCCGTTTACGCCACCCCCTGTTGTAAACACTATTATACGTACAGAGCTTATTTGCTGTGGCCATTTCGCTTTAATATTAATAATAAATTAACAAATTTTCTCTCGGGTTAAGCGTTTTATAAAGGCTCTGCTATATTTTAATTGTTAATTAAATTGGTGGGTCGCTTATATGTATATCCGTTGGACAAATTTTCGTAGTTGGATTATCGCGTGGTGAATAATAAATCTAAGAGCCAAACGTATAAAGTAAAGCAACTCAAAAAATTGCTTGGGTTAAAAAAGCAAGTTGAAAGAGTCCATTCGGCGATGCTGGAGATTGCAGATTCGGTTAGTACCGCTAATGATCTGGAACATTTTTATTTTCAATTGCATGAAATTATTGCTTCTTTGGTTAGGGCTCCGAACCTTTTTATTATATTTCGTAATAGCCTCAGCCAAACTTATGAATTTCCATATTATGCCTCTCAAGATGGTGTTTTAAACAAGCCATTGATCCCAGATTCTGTTATAGATATGGGGCTAACAGGTTATTTGTTAAGGGAAAAAACATCCCTGTTATGCACAGCGAAAATGTACAACCAGCTTGTTGACTCGGGTGAAATCATCGAGTTAGGCGCACCCGCGACAAGTTGGTTAGGGGTAACTTTACAAAGAGAAAATGGTGATATTGGCGCACTTGTGATTGCAAGTTATAGTGATGAGGTTGTCTTTTCAGAAGATGATTTAAAAGCTTTAGAACTCTTGTCATTGCATGTCACACATGCAATAGACAGAGTGACACGGCAAAAACAAATGGAACGAGAAATCACGAGCCGCACGCAAGCTTTGTTTCAGACTAATCAAAAGCTTAAAACGGAAGTCAACCAGCACCGAAAATATCAGCAAGGTCATAAGTTATTACTTGAATTGGCAGAAACGCATGACTTTAGCAAACCTCTTGATTTTCTTTACCACAAATTTAGCGATATTTTAGTGAATATTTTTGAGCAAGGGCACTATTTTATCCAATATAACCGCAACACCAGCACATGGCGTTTTCCGAATGCAAATGCGATGACGTTGGAAGATATATCAAGAAAATATCAACCTATAAACGAGTATCTCGTTTTAGATCCACAGTCTATGGTTTTTGGTCCGAAAGAGATTCAACAACTGATTGCGCTCAATGCGATGATTGCCAATGGAGAACAAAAGAAAGCATTACTTGAACGCTCTTGGTTAAGTGCGCCTGTTAAAGTAGATGAGCAGTCTTGTTTGCTATTGGTGCTTGTGAAGCCGCTGAAGTCGGGTGACTTTTTAGTGAAAGATGCAGATATGCTGGGCTTTTTAGCAACGCATTTTAAGTTAATGCTACAACGTTGGGAATCGCAACAAGCTATCTTAAGTGCCAATGATAAATTGGAAAACACGATTTATCAAAGAACTCAAGATTTACATGACGCCAATGCTGATCTGCAACTACAAATTGAAGAGCGTAAAAAGGCACAAGATAAACTATACCATGATGCAAATCATGATACGTTAACCGGTTTGCCAAACCGTCAACTGTTTAACCGTAAATTAATGCATGCTGTTGCTTGTGCAACAATGGATAAAAACTATCAGTATAGTGTGTTATTTATTGATTTAGATAGATTTAAGTTGATAAACGATACTTTTGGCCACCTAGTGGGCGATCGATTTTTAGTCGAAGTGAGTCAGCGTATTCTAAGTAGCCTGTCACAAAATGATGTATTGGCACGATTAGGCGGGGATGAGTTTGTTATTCTGCTTCAGCAACGTAATGCAGGGATAGAAAAAGCGCAGGCTGTTGCTTGTCAAATCATTCAAGCGCTGAGCAGAGCTTTTGAAATAGATGGTTTTGAATTGTATGCCGGCTGTAGTATCGGTATAACCGGGGCTGAACAAAAATATGATAAACCAACCAATGTGCTAAGAGATGCGGATACGGCAATGTATCGTGCTAAAAACTTAGGGCGAGGCCGCTATGTCGTATTTGATCAAAGCTTGCACCTTGAGTTAGTTGCATTATTGAATCAGGAAACTGAATTGCGCAAGGCGCTAAAAGATGAAAGTTTAGACTTTGTCTTCCAGCCGATTATAAACCTGCAAACCGGTGAAGTAGCTGCGGTTGAATCATTAGTGCGCTGGCACCATCCAGAAAAAGGGGTATTAAAGCCAGTAGAC
The DNA here is from genome assembly GCF_007289895.1 of Catenovulum sediminis. Lineage (GTDB taxonomy): Bacteria > Pseudomonadota > Gammaproteobacteria > Enterobacterales > Alteromonadaceae > Catenovulum > Catenovulum sediminis. The sequence continues at coordinate 2,024,751 of NZ_CP041660.1, forward strand.
TTTCTTCCGATGGCGCAGGATACGGGCTTAATTCAACAGATAGATGCGATAGCGTTAAAGCATGCATGTGAATATCTAAGACAAAGAGAGAGCTCACAAGATAAAGCATTGGTGTCGGTTAATATCAGTAGTGCGACTTTATATGATGATGAAGCCCTGCAAGCTTTATGTGATAGTTTGTCAGAGTTAAAAAGCGATTCATACGGATTAATCTTAGAATTTGCAGAAAAAGGATTAACTGAAGTTGAGCTATGTATTCGCGGTTTTGAGCGCTTACGACAATGTGGTGCGCGCGTCGCATTAGATGATTTTGGTTCTGAATCAGGCAGTATGGGACTGTTATTTAGTGGTGAAATTGACTTTGTCAAAGTTGACGAGCGCTTAATTAAAGATGCGGAAAACTCGATTGCCAAGCGTCGATATACCAGCCACTTAGTTGCAATTGGCCAAGAACAGGGATTTATTGTGATCGCCGAAGGTATTGAAAACGAAGCGATGCGCGAAACAGCCATTCAAACAGGTTGCGTATTTGCTCAGGGTCAGCTGCTTGCAGCGACCGTTTCGCGTGAAGATTTGTTTAAAGCACAAGACTATTATTTTAATAAATCCCGTAAATTAGCAATGTGAGCTTGTCCTTTTTGCTGGCGTTCTTGTTGGGAAACTTTTGCTTTTTGTCGTTCCCATACAAGGTCGTCTTGCGGCATTTCATATAAAAAGCGACTCGGCTCTGTTTTGAGAACTTCGCCAAATTGCCTGCGTTCTTTGGCCATGGTAAATATAAGTTCTTTTTGCGCGCGAGTGACACCCACGTAAGCTAATCGTCGCTCTTCTTCAATATTATCTTCGTCAATACTGGATTGGTGAGGTAATAAACCCTCTTCTGCGCCCACTAAAAATACATATGGAAACTCTAATCCTTTTGAAGCATGTAAAGTCATCAATTGTACTTGATCGGCCTCTGCTTCATCTTCACCACGCTCCATCATATCTCTTAAGGTTAGGCGGTTAACTGCTTCTTTTAGTGTGAGAGGGTCTTCATCTTCGCCGCCTTCAAGCATTCCACTAATCCAGCTAAATAACTGACTGACGTTTTTCATTCGCATTTCGGCCGCTTTGCCGCTTGGAGAGGTTTCATATAAAAACTCCTCATAGCGAATACCTTTGACTAAATCGCGCACTGCTGATAAGGCATCACCGCGTTGCGCTCTGTCATCCAGCTCTACCATCCAACGACAAAACTGTTGAAGGTTTTGCAGTTTTTTGCCACTTAATACAAGTTCGAGTTTACCTTCAAAGGCAGCAGAGAATAAGCTGACATGCATTTCATTCGCCAGTTGGCCGAGCTTCTCAAGTGTTGCTGGGCCTATTTCTCTTTTGGGAACATTGACAATTCGTAGAAATGCATTGTCGTCATCCGGATTTACCAATAGCCGCAGGTACGCCATAATATCTTTGATTTCACTACGGGAAAAAAAGGATGTTCCGCCACTGATTTTATATGGGATGCGGTTAGTCATTAAAGCTTTTTCAAACACCCTAGATTGGAAATTTCCGCGGTACAAGATTGCATAATCACCGTAATTGCTGCGCCGCATATATTTATGTGCTATCAATTCAGAAATGACTTTTTCAGCTTCGTTTTCTTCATCTTTTGCAAACAATATTCTGATTGGTTCACCATATGCCATTTCACTAAAAAGTGATTTATCGTAAACATGCGGGTTGTTGGCAATTAAAATATTGGCGGCATTCAAAATGCGTTGCACTGAACGGTAATTTTGTTCCAACTTTATTAGCTTAAGACGCGGAAAGTCAGTTTGTAATAAAACCAAGTTTTGAGGTTTTGCCCCCCGCCAACTATAAATTGACTGGTCATCATCGCCAACGACTGTAAATAAGCCACGAGATCCGACAATTTGTTTGACTAGCTCATACTGACTGGTGTTTGTATCTTGATATTCATCCACTAATAAATAGCGGATCTTTCGTTGCCAACGGTTACGAGCATCCTCATTGGTTTTTAGTAAAAGCGTGGGCACCAAAATCAGGTCGTCGAAATCAAACGCATTGTAGGCTGTCATTTGTTTTTGATAATTTTGGTAACACTGTGCGAAATAGCGAGATTGCTCGTCATTTGCTTTAGCGATGGCTTGCGGCGGTAAAATGAGTTCGTTTTTCCATGCTGAAATTTTATTTTGTAGCGCTTTAAGAGAGTCCTTGTCACCGTCCAATTGCTTTTCGGTCAGCGCTTTGAGTAAAGCAAAGGTGTCTTGATCGTCAAACAGGCTAAATGCTTGTTTTATGCCCAGCGTTTTGTACTCTCTTTTGATGATGTTTAAGCCTAATGTATGAAACGTTGAAACCATTAGACCCCGGCCAGCCCCTTTGGGTAAAGTTGCAGTGGCCCGTTCACGCATTTCTCTGGCCGCTTTGTTGGTAAAGGTCACAGCCGCAATTTGATTGGCTTTATAACCACATTGGGTCACCAAATGCGCTATTTTATTGGTAATTACACGCGTTTTACCACTACCAGCACCGGCTAAAACTAGACACGGACCGGTAACATAGCTTACTGCATCAGCTTGAGCTGGGTTTAATTTCATGCTTTGCCTGTTTGACTGAATATATTAAATGCGTGCAGGATTGTATTCATTCTCATTGTTAAGCGCAAAAAAATTGAATAAATCAGAAAACTTTATAAATAACGCTTTCTTTCATAGTATTTAATGATTGCGTTGCGTTACAATTAAAGCACAATATTCTTTTTATTGATTATTTTCTGGCTGAAGGGATTTGATACACAGTATGTGGCGCAGCGTAAGTTTACTATTTTTTTTTATCACACAAATTAAAAGTGTGATGGCCGCACCTACTGCTGTTTTGTACCCAGACGTGCGGGAACCCTATCTCTCAATTTTTGAACAGATCCGTAGTGGCGTAAAAGAAAGCAGCCAAAGCCAGGTTCAAGGCGTTGCGTTGGGTAGTGATACTGATGTCCCTTCGCTTATTAAAAAGCTAAAAAGTGACGATGTATCGCGTATTGTTTTGTTAGGCTCACGTGGTTATAGTATTGCGAGTGGACTAACCGCGCAATTTTCGTTAGTGGTTGGGGCGTATCCTTCAACACCCGGGACATTTGGTGGCGTTAGCATGATGACCGCGCCGGCTCAGGTCATTAAAAAGCTTAATTTGGTTGCTCCGAATGTTAAAAATGTCTATTTAATTGTCAGTGAACAGAATCGTTGGATCGCTGAATTACTAGAACAAATTTCAAAAACCGCAAAATTCAAACCCCATATTCATGTTGTTAATAATTTAAAAGAATCGGTACAAACCTACCATAAAATTAGCGTGCAAGGTCAGTTAGGGCCTGAAGATGCGATTTGGTTGCCTATTGATACAGTCGCAATGCATGAAAAAGTCATATTGCCTATGGTGTTAAAGGCGTCATGGGAAAAGAAATTCGTGTTATTTTCCAGCATCCCGACGCACGCTAAACGAGGGGCGTTGTTTTCATTTTATCCCGATAATTATGAGCTGGGTAAACAGCTGGGTAACATGTTGCACAATAACGATAAAACCATTCCATTATTGCCGATGAGTCATATTTTATTGGCTGTTAACTTACGAACTGCTAAACACCTTGGTATCACATACACAAGTCAAGAAAAAGAGCAGTTCAATATAATTTTACCCGAAAGATGATTAGAATATTATTGAAGTACTTATCGCCAAAATCCAGTATTCGCCGCCAATTAATGACGTACGTTGTTGGTGGTATTATTGTTGTGAGTCTCGCGGGGAGTAGCTTAACCGCTTGGGTCAGCTCTATTAAACTTAGAGAACTGATCGTTGAAGATGCAATGCAAGCCACTTCAGGCCTTGCAGAGCAAGGCCTATTAGCTTTGTTGACCGCGAGTCACGATAATGCAGAAGATGCTATCGGACAGGTAATGGGCTTTAAATCTGTGATTGGCGCTGCTGTGCTGGATGCGGATAAACAAGTGATTGCCAACCAACATATTGATATCGATTTTTTAAACAGTCACCACACGCATGACCAAAGCAGTGGATATGAAGAAGATGACAATTTCTTTTGGTTTTGGGAGGTTGTAAATATTCAGCAAGGTGATCTAGGATTAGGTGAGTATGACCAGCAAAAACAAAGCCAACTTGGGATAGTGTTTGTAAAGCTCAGCAAACAAACGCTGATAACGACTTCGCGTGATATTTTTGTCGCAACATTTTTAATCAGTGCTGTGGTTGCATTTATCTTGGTTATATTAGTTGATATCACTGTAAATAGGATAACTCGGCCAATTAATCACTTGGCTGATATTATGGAACAGGCTGAGCAATCTAGTCAGCATTTGCAAATAAAAGTGCAGGGAGCCAAAGAAATACGCCAGATGTCACATGCATTTAATACCCTAATGAAAACACTAGACGATCAGGATGAACAATTACGAAGTCATCGCGACCAGTTAGAATATGAAGTTAAGCAACGCACCCATGAGTTGGTCGAAGCGAGAGATTCTGCACTAACCGCATCCAGGCATAAATCAGTTTTTTTAGCAAATGTGACCCATGAATTAAGAACTCCCATTCAAGCTATTATTGGTTATATCGATTTGGTTCGAGAAGAACTCGAAATGGACGGTATGGACATGTATACCCGAGATTTAGGCAAGGTGCAGCGCAATGCAGAGCGATTGTTGTCACTCATAAATAGCATATTAGATTTGTCTAAGGTAGAAGCTGGTCGAATGGATGTAAAATTCACAACCATTGAATTAAAAGCTTCAATTGCCAATGCTGTTGATACTATTTCTCCTTTATTAGACAAAAACAATAACTTATTTGTTGGCCCACAAAACCCAATAGAGTTGTTTGTTGAATCAGATAAAAATAAGCTAGAACAAATTTTGATTAACCTGCTAAGTAATGCCTGTAAATTTACCAATAATGGCACTATAAGTTTAGAATATGAGGTCGATGAGCATTCGTATTCAATTAAAGTGGTTGACTCTGGCAAAGGTATTCCGGCAGAAAAGCTGGACGAAATATTTGATGAATTTAGGCAAGTTGGGCAAAATGCGAAACGCGAAAAAGGTAGCAGCTCACGAGAGTTTGAAGGAACAGGGCTTGGGCTTGCCATCAGTCAAAAGTTTGCGCGTTTATTAGGCGGCGAAATTACAGTACAAAGCCGTGTTGGTGAAGGTACAACTTTTACTTTAACTTTGCCGCTATGACTTTATCTGAGTAACGCTTTTTCCAGTGTTTTATTGATAATTTTAGCAGCTGTTGCTTTGCTTTTATGGTTTGGGTGTAAACCATCACCAATATGCTCAAATGTTTTCCAAGCTTCAATTACGGTTACACCGTCTTCGTTATAAATATAATCTTCGTAACTGGTTTGAATTAATTGGTATTGCGCCTCATTTGCCGTTTTAAAGTCCGGTATAATTGCGGAAAAAATGGATTCTGTTAAGGCTAAATCTAATTGTTCATAACTTGGCATTTTGACAACAAATACTTTAACATTTTGGCTTTGCAGATATGCAATTGTATCCAACGTATTTGCAACTGGGCCTGCTAACACCTCGGCTTGTGTTGGACACAAGCCCGCTAAAGTGTGTTTGCAGTCGTTAAACTGGAAAAGTACTACAGCTTTCATATGGCTGCCATCAGACCACATCGTTGTATGTTCAACCAGTTCTTGCGCTTGTTGCAGCATGGTTTTAAAGCCATTCGCACCATCTGATGTAGCTCCTCCTTGCGCATTTTCGCGATACACCAGCCCTCCAGCCTTGTGAATCGTAGTGCCTTTCAAATAGTCTGCGATACCGCGGTAAGAAGCACCGTTTAAGCTGGTTAAGCCGGATGTATTGCCAATAGGGGCTTCGGGGTCGACATAACTGGCACCAATCAAACCGACTACTGGATTGCTGAAATCGGGCGTGATATCCGATTGCGCATTTACCGTAAACACCTTGAATGATAATAGGGCAACAGAGATAAGTAATAGGCTTTTCATTCTTATTATTCCTTATTCGTTTTGTTGAGAATGTAAAAATAGCGGTGTATGTACTTTATAAGCTTCTAATTTGGGGGCCAGTATAACGAATATCTTCGCAGCGCTTAGGTAAAAACTCATGTTTTTTGTGATTTACGTTGTCGCTAAAACATGCAGCTACGCCACTGGCGACACATAGTGCTTTAATTTGATAGCCTTCTTCTGGTGTAAACCCTTGGTCGGATAAAAACGCTGCCGTATAACCACCGATATTAATGCCACTTCCATACTCAGCCTCAAGGAAAGTAGAAAGTTGCTCAGACAGGCGTAAATGAGGGCCTTTTTTAAATCCTAAATTTTCTGTCATTCTTTGATGCGGTAAGATTCGTTCATCTTTTTTATCAACTGGTCGGACATAACCTACAATAGCGGGTTTGCCATGTTTAATAGGTGCCTCGGCAATAAGTTGCTCAACGGGCTGCCCCATTGCTATTTTATTAACCGCCTGTTGAATAAACGCCATCGCGAGTTTTGTGGTTAAACTGCCTCCATAAGCTCGTGAATCCGCTGCTAGCACACCTGCTGTTATTGCTGCACTAGGGGAGGTAGCATTCATGCCGGCTAAAGCGCCAATTTGATTGCACCATATACGCGCATCAGGATAGCTCATACACATAAAGTTATTTTCTAACCAAGTTGCCAACTCTTTGCTGATAAGTTTGCCAGTGACATTGAGGACTTGGATCTGCATATAGGAATATTGCATAAATAACTCTGCAAACAAAGGATGGTTTCGGATATAAACTTCCTGACCGCCTATCCATTTACCTATGTCTGTTGAAATCTTATTTCTCTTGCTGTCCCAATATTCAGTGAGTTTATTTTTTTGCTTCATAATAATACTGCTCATCTTCCAATAGAGGGGCTGAAGTGATGGGTTTGTGGGTTTGTTCCAGACCATGCATTAATATGCCTGGCGCAACCATTAATTGGTATAAACCTAGTGCTTCTCGAGAGCCGATTTCTAAGCAAGTTAGACCGATAGCAGCAAAAGAGGTCGGCAGTAAACCTAAATTTTCAGCTTGTAAAGCAAGACGCAGTTTGTCGCACCAAAGTAAAAATTCGTTGTGCGGAAGAAGGTGTAATAATTGGGCAAAATGTCGCTGAAAAATTGGATCTACATCTCCAAAGCTTTGACCAAAGCCAAAATTTTGCGAACTGTTTTGTTGCGATATTCCTGTTTTAATAATATCTACAACTGGTTGAACTGCGGTAAATTTATGTTGCTGTAAAAAATGTGTACATTGAGCAACTGTTATTGCTCCGTTGTGCTCCCCCCCCGCTAACTGTAAACCAATGGGTAAAATATGCTCAGTTCTGCACTTACTGATGGCTGCTGTCATCGAACCAGCTATACATGGTTCTCTCGGACCTAGGTTGAGTAAGGCAGACATTATGTAATTGAGAAGTTTACTTTGTTCCACATTTGGCAGCTCTCCTTTTATCAATAAATATAGCTGCTCAACATAGCTGACTTGATTGCATAACTGTTCGTGATCGTAACCGAATAAATATCGTTTTTCTGTCAGATAAGGGTTATCTGCCGCTGGTTTTTCATAACAGATTTGAGTTTCTTGTTTTTTACTATATAAAAATCCTTTTTTATCTGTTGGTGTGCTTTGTGCCATTAAGCTTTTTCTTATTTAAGATAATATTTTGCAGTGAGCCAGAAACCTCTGCTTTCGAGTGGGAAATCATTTTGGATTCTTGTACCTGCTGGTTCAAAAGCATTTACATTAAATAAATTTCTAACGGTAAGTGTAAAGTCTGTGCGGTCATTAAAGGTATAATTCAGGTTTAAATTTGTCCAGTTGTAGTCATCGATTGAATTTCTATTGTCGCCGGAAGCTCTTTCTCTGGACATAATCCAATATGAATCTAAGTAAAGCTGCAGTTCATCATTAATCTGCCATTGGATTGTCGCATCCAATTGTTGCTGCGGGGCATCAGCGATATCAGTGCCGTTGGTAAACTCTGATTTTTGCCAAGCATAGCCAAACTTTAAGTCGACAGCCGTAACAGGAGACCAGATAAATTCAAACTCTGAACCATAGCCATCTTGTTGTTGTGAGTTTTGCAATTGTACTGTGCCATCTGGGTTCGGCTGGTATTCTAGCAAGTCAGTTGCTTGATAAGAAAACAAACTTAGTAAGATTTGGGTATCAAATGTAGGGCGGTAATCAAATGCCAGTTCATATGTATCAATTTGTTCTGGTCGTAATTCTGGGTTACCCAGTAAAACTGGGTTATTTTTTGAATAGAGATCGCCAAAAGAAGGGGCTCTGAACGCGCTACCATATAAAAATTTAGAGGTTAGGTTGTAGCTGGTTTGCCACACCAATGCGACTCGCGGGTTGATGGTAGAGCCAAAATCTGAGTAATTATCGTATCTTATACCGGAAGTTAACGTCCAATCATTGGCGAGATTCCACTCATCCTGCACAGAAATATAACTCAGTTTTCGAGCGTTATCACCAATGAAAATATGTTCGGTACCACGCAAACTGGTCAATCTAGCATCTTGCGTTGTTTCATTGCCTTCCAGTACCCCTGGACCAAAGTTTTTATATTCATCGGTTTTTTCATAACTGTATTTAAACCCAACCTCAGCTCTGATTTCATGTGAACTTGAACTTGATATCAAGGCGGTTAGCTTAGCACCATAATTGGTATCGTAGAGTTCAGGTGCGCCAATGTATCCTTGGGTAAAGGTGGTTCCATTGCCGTCTTGATAACCCGGTGGGAAAATTTGAAAGCGAGTAAGTGATTCGTAATCCTGTAAAAAGGAAGAAAAATGTAGATGCAGATTATCCGTCACTTGTTTTTGAAAACCCAGGGAGACTGAGAATTGTTCGCTTCTGGTTAAATCGTTATTAGAAAGTGCTTGGGCAGCACCCGCACCGGTTCCGCCTTCAATATCAAGGTACCATAACTTCGCATAAAAGGATTGGTATTCTGCCTGCAAATGCACATCTAGGTATTTATGCTGAGTATCTAAAGCACTTGGCGCAAGAGAAAGGTCGGATAAACCCAAGAGCGTTAAAAAGTCGCTGTCGATAATTCTGCTTGAGTCTCCATCGGTTCTTTGCCACTGAGCATTTGCACTGTATTTGAGGTCCCCCGATTCTGACTGATAGTTAAACCAGCTCGCTTTGGTGTTAAATGATCCGGCTTTTGCACCGACTTCATTTTTGTAGATAGAATCAGTGCCTTTAGTGATGATATTAATAACACCTGAGAATGCGTCAGCGCCATAAACAGCTGAACCCGGGCCTTTAATAATTTCAATACGGTCAATAATATTGACACCAACATCAAAAATATTCCATTTTGCACCGGTAAACTCGTAAGTTGTGCGCATTCCATTGACTAACACTAATACTTGTGGGTTCTGGTCAGTATGAATGCCTCGAATAGAATAAGATGGATTCATTCGATTCAGTTTAGAAGGGTATACGTGAATGCCAGTAACGGATTCAATCGCTTGGTGTACTGTGTTTGCGCCCATCGCTTTGATATCGTCGCTGGTAATAATGCTGGCCACAGAGGGCGCTTTATAAATAGGCTTTTTGGTACCAGTGGCAATGCTGATGAACTCTTCATCACCATAAAAATCTTCTAAGCTGAATCCCATTTCAGCATAAGGTTCATTACTCAAAGCCGGATAAGAAAGAGCGCAAGTAAGGCAAAACAAAGAGTAAGTTGTTTTGAACATAGAAAATTCCGTTACTGATTTAATTATGCTTTTATTTTTGTTTAGCACTCAGACTAGCTTGTTTTTTATAAAAAACAAGCATTCAGCTATTAAATTTAGCGCCAGTCGTCAAAACGAATGTTTTCTAAACAAAAATTTATGCGGCATTAACATGATACTATGCAAGGTGTTAATTCTGAACACTACTGAACAGTATTTTACTATTTGGTTAGCCTTGCTTTTATTACCCACCCGGTGTTGCCGAGCCTTTGTTAGCCAACCCTTTTACACGTTCACCCATAGGGGGTATTTCTTCCGGATCAATTCTAACATCCAATAGTGTGGGTTGTGTTTTGCTAAATAAACGATGCCAATCAATTTCGACCAGTTCATCAGCATTTGTAATAACAATCCCTTCTAAACCCATACTTTCTGCCATTTGAGCATAATTAATTGTATTTAATTTAAAACCGATTTTTTCTGCATTTCCAAGCCGCTGGCCATGCATTACCATACCCAAAGCGGCATCATTTAAAATTAAAAATACAACGGGTAAATTGTGCTGAGCAGCAACCGTAATTTCTTGCGCACTCATTAAATAACTGCCATCGCCAGTTACACAAATCGTGGGTTCCGATTTTGTCGCAAAAGCAGAGCCTATCGCTGAAGATATTGCCCACGCCATAGAGCCGAATCCCATTGCGATACGATAATATCCATTGGTATCTTTACGTTGATAATAGTGGGTTGCCCATGACCAAGCATTGCCGGCATCAATGTGCATCCGAGTGTTTTCGGGTAAGTTTTTAGCGAGCTCAGAAAATAGTCGTTGAGGTTTTAAAGGGATAGCATTGGACAGGCACTTTTCAGGCTCTGCTAACACCGATCTGCTGCCAAAGCAGTTTGGCTGAGGAATGGCTTCGGTTAATAAACCTGGCCAATCTCGTCCCCATTTTTGCGCAGTATTTACACTGTCGATAAGGCGTTTCATGATTGCCGTAATTTTACCACAAACGTGTAGGCGCGCCATTGGCGAGCGGGTAAAATGTTCAGGTGTCGAATCAACATGAATCAGCTTACTGGACAATAATGGGCTTTCTAACCAACCACTGGTACCCAATTCTCCCAACTGAGCGCCGATCGCTATTACTAAATCTAGCTCATCATTATGAATCACTTTTTTCGCACTTTCGTGACCTGCAAAACCATAAACGCCGCGATACAGTGGATGTGTTTCATCTATCCACCTTTTACCCACTGGGCCTGTCACAAATGGCGCATTTATTAATTCGGCAAATTCTTGAATGAGTTTTCCAGCATGCTGACAACCATCACCTAAAAACAAGGCGACTTGATTGGCATGTGCTAGTTCCTGACATAATTGATCCAGCGATTCGTAATCAGATAACGAAAAATCTTGTGTTAATCGCGCAGCTTTTAGATCACTTGGAAAGTATACTTCTGCCCGCAAAATATCAGATGGAATACTTATGTGGGCCGTGCCTTTCGGGGTGCGCATTGCATTCATAATGGCGGATATTAACTTGTTTTCAACTTGTTGCGGGTGGCTGATAAGTGTATTAAACGAGGTGCAGTGACGAAACATAGAGACCACATCAATGGCTGCGCAGGATGAATCTTGTAAAGACTTGCGACCAAACTTGGGGAGCGGTGTTTGTGCAGTAATCACCAACATTGGAATTTTGTCAGAGTGCGCTGAAGCGACCCCTGTAATTAAATTGGTTGAACCTGGGCCAGTTGTTGAGCAGACGACACCGAGTTTGCCAGTCTCTCGGGCGTATCCATCTGCCATAAACGCAGCGCCGCATTCATGTCGGGCGACAATCGCCTTAATACCGCCGCGGCGCTCACTAATGGCTAACGCATTGTATAAGGGCTCAATCGCACCGCCGGGCACACCAAAAACATATTCGACACCTAATTTTTCTAAATAGTGGAGAATTAAATCTGCAAAACTAATGCTAGTCGACTTTACTTCAGACATGGCTGGTCAATCGCCTTATTATTTTACTTAGTTACGAATACACTTTATTGGAATTCTGTGCGGCAATTACTTGCCGCTTTTGACTATTTGCGGAAAATAATTGCCGGTCAATTGTATACGCGTCGCTTACTAGTTGTAAACTGTTCTCGACGTAGGGCTGCTTTGTGAGCAATATTTAACTGAGTATTAATCAATTGAACTGTATGTTCACTGGCACCTTGAAAAGCTTGCTGACAACTCTTAGCCTGATAAGCCAATGCTAAGCGTGCTGACTTGTTTGTTATCAGATAAGCTAATTGTGTTTGCAACCCTAACTTATCGTTAACTTTAGTACAGCCTTGATATTCGGCAAGTATTTGATAGCTTTTTTCAAAATTGAAAACATGCGGGCCGTGTAAGATGGCTTTTTCCTGGCAGGCACTCTCGAATGGGTTATGACCGCCACGCTCTACTAAGCTCCCGCCCACAAAAACCATGTTTGCAAGGGCGATATAGTAAGCCATTTCACCCAATGTATCGCCAACGATGACCTGAGTGTTCGCGTTAGGTTTATCCGCGATTTGTGTTTTACGTTCTGTGGCAAAGTATGTTCTGCACTCGTCGTAAACTTGGGCAAATCTGTCTGGATGTCGAGGGACGATAATCAAAAGTAAATCGGGAAATTTTTTAACTAACGACTTATGGGTTTGCAAGATTTGCGTTTCTTCTCCCGGATGAGTGCTAGCAGCTAACCATACTGGTTGTTGTAATTGCCAGTTTTGGACAAATTGACTGATGTTTTGTTGTTCGCTAGGGCTGAGCCGTGTATCAAATTTAATATTGCCGGTTATTTTAATGCGATCGGGTCGACAGCCCAACTGTAAAAAACGTTTAGCATCTGTATCAAATTGTGCAGCGACTAAATCTAATTTTTGCATCATATTAAAGGTTAATTTTGCAAACTTTCGATAGCCTTTAGCAGAGCGCTCAGACATTCGTGCATTGATCACCATCACCCGGCAGTTAATGCGTTTAGCGTGGTGAATTAAATTTGGCCAAAGTTCTGTTTCCATTAAAACGAGTACACTGGGTTTTATTTGATCAATAAAGCGACGTTGAATGATGGGGAGGTCAAAAGGTAGATAGCAATGGGTGACTTGCGTGTGTTCACTAAAAGTTTGTTTGATTTGTTGTGAGCCCGTGGGCGTTGTGCTGGTGACCGTAACCGTCGTATTCGGGTTTTGCTGAATAAACGCGCTAATTATCGGCGTTGCGGCTATCGCCTCACCTAACGATGCCACGTGAAAAAGCACACCGCCGCTTTTTACTGTTATTTTTTTACGTGCTAGTCGCTCATCCCAGCGCACTCCGTACTCAGGTTGTTTTCTGGATTTGCGTTTTAGCCGCAGTAACATAAATGGCAGCAAAACACGCATCAATTGATTATAAATAAAGTGAGTCATATGTTAATCCGGAAGCGTCGTCAATGGGCAATTCCATACGAAAAAGTTTATGCAGCTGTAGTGTCATTTGAGTGAAATAAAGATGAAGTATTTTTGACGCTCAGTTTTTAAAATTCGAGCAACCGAATGGCGATACCTCCACAAAATATATTATTTATCAGATTGAGCGCGATAGGAGATGCAATTATGGCATCCGCTATCTTGCCCGCATTGAAAAATAAATATCCAAATAGTCGCTTAATTTGGTTAGCAGAGCCGGTGGCGGCGTCTTTATTAAAAGGTCATCCATTGATTGACAAGCTGATCGTTTTACCGCGAGATGAATGGAAATCAATGTGGAAAAAAAAACAATACATTCGCTGTTTTAAAGCGGTTTCGGCTTTTGTAAAAGCATTAAAACGCGAAGATATCGATTTAGCGATAGATGCTCAAGGTTTATTAAAAAGTGGTTTATGGGCATGGTTCAGTGGTGCTCAACAAAGGGTTGGTTTAGGCTCAAAGGAAGGTAGTCAATATTTGATGACTGAGCTTGTTGAGCGTTTGCCGGATGATCCTGAAATATGTTCAGAATATCGAGATCTGGCCAACTATTTAAAGCTAGATACGCAACAATTTTTTATGTCTATGCCGGTTGATGCTGCAGACATAAAAGCGAGTCAGCAAACCTTAATTGAACATGGCCTAGAGCCCAATTTACCTTATATTGTGATATGTCCATTTACCACTCGAGCGCAAAAACACTGGATTGACCAACATTGGCATACCCTGTTCAATCAATACTTAGCTAAGCAACCAGCACAAACCGTTGTTTTAGGTGGACCCGGTGATCTCGAACCTAGTAAAACCCTGTTAGAGGGTATCAAGCAGCCTGAAAAAATCATCAATATGGTGGGTAAAACCTCGCTAAAACAAGCTGCGGCACTTATCAAAAGTGCTCAACTATTAATCGGGGTCGATACCGGTCTGACACATATGGGCATTGCTCAACAAACACCTACTTTGGCAATTTTTGGCTCAACTTTTCCGTACAAAATTACCAACTCGCCAACAGCTAAGGTCTTATATGAACAACAAGAATGTGCCCCTTGCAGGCGCAAACCCAGTTGTCAGGGGGCTTTTACCTGCATGTGGCAGGTTACGCCTGAATATGTATGGTTGAATGCGCAGCAATGGTTGCTTGGACAAACGGCCAAACTAAGCATAAGCGAATTATAAATAATGAAAAAAATAACCATAGTGCATATCGAAGCAGGTCGCCATCTTTACGGTGGGGCGCTACAGGTCGTTTATTTATTGCAGGCACTTAGAAAAAATCCAGCAATAGAAAACATCCTGTTGTGTCCGGAAAACTCAGAGATAGCTAAACATTGTCAGGATATTAACAGTGGTATTGGCAGCGACATTTGCAAAGTCATACCAATTAAGATGAAAGGTGAGCTGGATATCACACTAACGTTTCGAATCGCTAAAATTTTAAAACAGACAAACGCGGATATTTTACATGTGCATAGTCGCCGTGGTGCTGACATCTTCGGAGGTTTAGCGGCTAAGCTTGTATCGGTTCCTTGTTTATTGACACGTCGAGTCGATAACAAAGAGCCGCCTTGGTTATGTCGCATTAAATATCCGCTTTTTGCCAAAACAATCTGTATCTCTGACGGTATTAAACAGGTATTGCTACAGCAAGGTGTAGCCGAATCAAAATTGGCTACTATTCGCAGTGTTGTTGATACTGAAAAATATAGTGCCACGCCAGACTCAGACTGGTTTTATTCAACTTTTAATTTAAATGATTCGCACTTTGTTATAGCAATTATTGCTCAGCTCATCGAGCGAAAAGGGCATCGCATATTGTTTTCTGCATTGCGAAAATTAGCAAAAAAATACCCGCAGATCCGTTTATTGGTTTTCGGCAAAGGACCATTAGACAATCAGCTTAAGTCACTCGCCAATACGTTAGGCATTGAGCCTATTGTTCAATTTGCTGGTTTTAGAAGTGATTTAGATAAAGTGTTGCCGAACCTAGATTTAGTCGTACACCCAGCATTTTCAGAAGGACTGGGGGTATCATTGTTGCAAGCGAGTGCTTGTCAGGTACCCATTATCGCCAGTGCCGTTGGTGGAATTCCTGAAGCGGTTGAGCATCAAAGAAATGGTTTGTTGTTAGTCGCAGGGGATGAGCGCGCACTGAGTGATGCAATTGAAACCATGATACTCAACCCTCAACTGCGAGGTACCTATGCTAAACAAGCCAGAGAGAAAATGCTGCAGGAGTTTTCAATTCAAGTGATGGCAGACAGTTATTGCTCGCTTTACCAGTCACTCACCTCAATGCCCAAACGTTTAAACAAGGCTAAAAGTTGTTGATTTGATGAGCTGCTATTGGTTTTATCTTCTGTATTGCTTTCTGTATTGCTTTCTGTATTGCTTTCTGTATTGCTCTCTGTTTTGCGGTGGCCGCTTGAATCAGCACGGGTCGTGACTGCGATGACTTTTAGGTCGGGGCGTAGCCATTTAGTGGTCAGAAGTGCTGCTGAAACATCCCCTCTGATACAAGGCGTGTTTAGGTACGGCAAATAAAACTCAAAAGGTACGGCGGCTTCTAATAACCGCACTTTGTTATGAGATGCTAGGTCTAAGCCGTCATATTGCGCATCTCTAGGGTGGTATTTCACTAAACTGCTTGTATTGTCTTTGTTAATGATTGCCATGAGTTTTGCACGGTAATTCTTGACGCTCTGATAATTGGATTGATGCGGTAAAATGAATACATTTTTAGATTGATGTAGTGCATCTCTTAATTTGTTGAGTTGTTTATCCGCCATTAAATGTGCGAGTAAAATATCCGCCAGATTTTGCATCGGAGGGTGATTAATATTTTGCGGCAGCTTAAAACACTGTTTGTTTTTTAATTGCGGACATATCAGCTCGGGGTAAGCGGCATAAACATTCGAAATTTTCTTTGAATGGCCTGCACTTTCGGGTGTTTCGCGCCATCTGCCATAAAACAAATAGTTTGCCGGTTTACTGATTAATTTTTCTGTCCAGCTGGCGTTTCTGGGGATATAACTAAATAATCCATCGTCATAATAAGATGAGCAGCTTTGTTTGTTTGATTGTTGCATTAAATGATGTGCATATTGAAATTCAATTCGTCTGTCGTTACCTGTGTAAATTTCAACAGGTTGATATTGTGCTACTAAACGTTTTAAGCGCTTTAACGATGCACGCCGTTTTATGAGTTTTTGCCATATCGCTTTATGCTTGTACGACAGAATAACTACATTTTTAAAGGGCGATTCGCGCCATTTTTTGATTGCTAGAAAATAAGGGTTTACTTGTTCACCACTTGTTTGATCAATTAATATCAAGACTGCATTTTTGCTTTTTGCTGGCCGGTTATTTACTGCCAAAGAGCACGCCAAGATGATATTCAGTGGTGTAGATGCAAAATAAAAAACGCTATTGTTCATAGGCTAAATGCGCTCAAACGGGAAGACAAAATCAACGCTTTGTGCGAGCTCTTCAACTTTTTTACGCCGTGCCAATAATCTCTTATTCGGTTTCTTCTTGATGCCGGATAAACGGCGAAACCATTTATTGTTTTTTTTCTTGAGACGAATTTCTCGGGCGGCTTGCAAATGTTCTATGATGGGCACAGCCAGAGGTTGTTGCTCGCGGCTAATATCAAATATAAAAGTGAACTCTGCGGGTAAATGAGCAACTGACAGCTGACCTGATTTTAGTTTTTCGTTAATCAGCTCTTGTAAAACTTTTTGCTCCCACGTGCAGGGAAACTCAGCCACTGCGGCAACCCAATTTTCTAATAGTTTATGTGTTGATTGCGTGTCATTTAATAAAAGTGTACCGCTGACGAGCTCTTGGTTATTTAAATAATGCACGCCGATATCTGCATCATAATTGGCTAAAATTTCTTTCGGATTGGAGTGGATAAAAGCATCTGCATCCACATAAAGTATTGGCCCTGTATGCTTTTTACGCATATCCAATAGAAAACGCGCTTTAAATGCCGTTGCGGTTAGCCAGTCTGATGGCTCTATACAAGTTACATCTACGCTGAGGTTTAACTTTTCCGCAGATCGTTTGAGTAGCTCGCAGTGTGCATTATAAAGAGGGTCATTCGTATGAAAAGCGACAATGATCATAATTAACTGACATCTAGGATGTAAATAAAAGAATTTTACGGGGTAATAATGACAGATTGATTAATAAACTATGGTCGATTATTAACAAGTCAGCGTCAACAGTACTTAGAGGTGTGATTTGTAGTTACCTATTATGAGTGGCTAACGTATTCCTTTGGTAGGGTCATTGAGGAATTGATATTGCCCACGACGCTATGATTAATCTAATACGCCTAAATATCTTAAACGTGATTTTTTATACTGTTGGCAGCTTAATTTTTGCTATTGGTTTTTTATGTGATTTTTAATCAGATCGTCTAAGCGTGATGCTAACGTTTCACAGGTGTTGGTAAATTCGGATTCTTTACTCAAAGTGAAATTTTCGTTGCCAGCAATAGATTGCATTTCGTTAATCAGTTTTTGATACTGCTGCTTCGAAGCAAACCATTGCCAAGGAAACTTTCGCCATTTTTGCGGCCCGATTTTTAAGCGTGCTGCAGAGCCCTTGATTGATTTTGCTATACTTTTTAAGTTAGCTTTTCGATTGTTTACAATGAAAGTAAGTGGTTGAATTTTTATTTTTAGATTCAGCGCAGAGCCGAAGTCATGCCATTTTTTTTCTTCGAAGTTAGGGGAAAAACTTACTGCAAACCAAGGGATTCTAAGTACATCCGCAACAATTGCACCATGCATTGCTTCGGTTATTAGTTTTTTTGTACCTTGCATCTGAGATAAAACCGTTTCGACGTCATCGCGCGGAGATATGAATCCGATGCCAATTTCCTCGCACAGTGCTTCCCAATCAAACAGGTCTAAGCTTTCGTGATGTGGCATAAAGCATATATCGGGCATTTTGCTAGCGGGCGGCATATCAACTAGTGGTAATAAGTAGGCCCCGTCTCCTAGTGCAACATCTTCTACTTCGAGACATTTTTTCGTGTGTTGCCCACGTACCGCATGGATTTTCCAGCTATCCGGAAACTGAATGTCCGCATTCAACCATGCACCAGAACTAAAAATATGTACTTCTTTACCTTTTAGCTTACTCACTAACTCTGGTCGGAGCAATGTGCCGATACCAACTAATACTTGATGACTATTTTTATTTGTGGGTATGAGCTTTTCCCAAAGCCATGGGTTAAGATCGTCGCCAAAATTATTATGCTTTGCTCTAAAGTATTCTAATTGCATTCTAGTGGGATATATCTATTTAAAAAGTTGATTAGCACCTATCTTAAATGAATTAATCGTTCGCTGCCAAATTTTAGACAAATATAGTTGAACGCCTTAACTTCTGATATCCTTGCGCTAAATCCATTGAATCATACCTAATTAGATAAATGCATAGTCGCCAACCACTTTCCTGTTTTGTCATTGCATGTAATGAGTCAGACCGTATCGAAGACTGTTTAAAATCGATTGCTGGCTGGGCCGACCAATTAATCGTATTAGATTCTGGCAGCCAGGATAATACGGTAGAAATCGCACGTAAGTATACGGATGAAGTTTATCAGACAGACTGGCCCGGTTATGGACCTCAACGCAATAGAGCTTTAACCTATTGTAAGCATGATTGGGTGTTAAACATTGATGCCGATGAACGCTTAAATCCAGCCGTTAAAGCCGAAATTGATAGTTTGCTTGCTCAGCAAAACCCAAATTTCAATATGGTTAAAATACCGTGGCAGACCTACCTTTTCGGTAAACCGTTAAATCATGGCCGTTATTCAACGCCGCAAGGCAAATTGTTTTTAAAAACGGGCGTGCAATTTAAAAACTCGCAAGTGCATGAAACCTTACAAATGCCAGAAGAAAGAATTCATGTTTTAAAATCGCCAATTGCGCATCACAGTTGGCGAAATTATCAACATGTGCAGGAAAAACATTTGAAGTATGCCTATTTGTTAGCTGAAGAAAAATATAAAAAGGGCAAAAGAAGCTCAATAGCATTTGCTTGTGTTCGCTTTTTTACCGACTTTATACAGCAGTATATTTTTAGGTTGGGGTTCTTAGATGGTAAACGTGGTTTTTTTATGGCGTTAATCTTGGGTCAATATGCTTATCACAAGTATGCCGCATTGGCAGCAATTACTATGGAAAGCAAAGTGAAAGAAGATAAGGTTGTTTAATGTGCATAAAAGTCGTTTAAGTGTATTTTTTGTCACCCTAAATGAAGCCGCAACGATTCAGCAGGCAATTGAGGCTGTTTCTGAATTTGATGAAATTATCGTTGTCGATTCTGGCTCAACAGATGGCACTGTGGAAATTGCTGAAAAAGCCGGTGCGCGCGTGATACATCAGCAATGGCTTGGTTTTGCTAAGCAAAAATCTTTTGCCATGAATTTGTGTAAAAACGAATGGGTGTTTAACTTAGACGGTGACGAAATTGTCACACCCGATGTCATTACTGAAATAAAAGCTTTAATCGAAGCGGATAGTTGCGATGGTATTCGAGTCAATTTTGAAGATGTGTTTATGGGGCGACCAATGCACCCTCAATCACACAAACGTTCTATTGTGCGAGTCTTTAAAAAATCAAAAGCTCGCTATCCCACCGATCGTTTAGTGCATGAAAATGTGATTTTAGAAGGTAAAGTCAGCCGCATTAAATCCAATATTCTGCACTATGGATATCAGAGCGCTGCGGATTTTATGGCCAAACAGAATACCTATTCCACTTTGGGCGCGCGGCAGAAAAAAATTAAAGGCAAAAAACATTCTTTGTTAAAATTATTATTGATATTTCCAATTGCGTTTATTAAAGCGTATTTTCTGCACAAAATGTTCTTGTCTGGTTGGCGTGGTTTTATACATGCCATGATTGAGGCAATGTATTCTTTTTTAAAAGAAGCTAAGCTATACGAACAATACAAAACAACGGATAAAGCATGAATCAGCAAACTCTAAAAACATCTTTTCAAGAAAACCTCGACAGCCATTTGGCGTTATTTAACACTTTATCTGTACATCAGCCTGAGCTGTTAAAGTTGGTGGAAATTTGTCAAAACGCGATTCAACAAGGCGGAAAAATCGTTTTTTGTGGAAATGGTGGCAGTGCTGCCGACAGCCAACACTTGGCAGCCGAATTTGTTGTCCGTTTTAAAAAAGACCGCCGAGCGTTAGCTTCTATTGCGCTGACAACTGATACTTCGATTCTAACCGCGCATTCAAACGACTATGGTTTTGATACTGTTTTTGCCCGTCAGGTAGAAGCTTTATGTAGCGATAAAGATGTCGTGATTGGTTTATCAACCTCGGGTAAAAGCCCGAATGTTAATTTAGCTTTGCAGGCGGCGAACGATTTAGGCGCTACGTCTGTTGCATTTACCGGTCGTGATGGTGGTTTAATCAAAGATATTGCACAACTATCCGTTATTGTAAACCACCCGGAAACGGCTCGCATACAAGAAGCACACTTGTTTATGGGGCACTGGTTGTGTGAGGCTTTTGACTTATTGTATCAGGACTAATTTATGGACTTGTCGGTATTTTCGCGTTTAAACCAAGCTAAAGTTTTAGTTGTTGGCGATGTGATGTTAGATCGTTATATGATTGGCGATTCACAGCGTATATCACCAGAAGCACCGGTGCCTGTTGTCAAAGTAAATCAACAGCAAGATAAAGTTGGCGGGGCCGCGAATGTCGCCAGAAATATTGCGCATCTGGATGGTCAGGCCGGGTTGTTGGGTATTATTGGCAATGATGAAAATGGGGCCCGGCTAAGCGAAATTTTAAAAGATGAACAAATCTGCTCTGAGTTGTTGATGCAGGATGAACACCCAACTATTACTAAATTGCGGGTTATCAGCCGTCATCAGCAAGTTGTACGGTTAGATTTTGAAGAAACTTTTAGTGCTCAAATCGCGGAAAAATTGAAAGATAAATTATTAAGTGTCCTGCCTGATTACGATGTAGTGGTATTTTCCGATTACAACAAAGGTTCTTTGTTGTATATCTCTGAAATGATTCAAATTGCCCGGGCGCAAGGCAAAAAAGTACTAATCGATCCAAAACAAAGCGATTTAACTTTGTATCGTGGTGCCAATATAATCACGCCTAATTTAGGTGAATTTAAACTTGCCGGAGGTGATGCTGCAAACGAAGAGAGCATCGCACTGAGTACGCGTAAACTGATGGCGGATGCGGGTATCGAATCGGTTTTATTAACGCGCAGTGAACAGGGCATGTCTGCCATTACCGCAACTGAAAAAGTTGATATGCCGGCTCAGGTACGGGAGGTTAGTGATGTGACCGGTGCAGGTGATACGGTAATTGCGACCTTAGCGGTTATGACCGCTCTGGGTTTACCCATCAGTCAGGCCGCGGAATATGCAAACCTTGCAGCCGGTATTGTGGTCGCAAAATTGGGCGCTGCGACCGTTCGACCTGAAGAACTTGCTCGCCAAGTCAATCAACAAATGTTAACGGCAGGTCAGCATTATCAATGTCCGTTTGATGATGTTTTACAACATATTGAATTCGCGCGTCAGGCTGGGGAAAAAATAGTCTTTACCAATGGATGTTTTGACATTTTACATGCAGGCCATGTAGCGTATTTAGAAAAAGCAAAATCGCTCGGCGACCGTTTGGTTTTAGGCTTAAATACAGATGATAGTATCAGCCGTTTAAAAGGGCCGTCTCGACCGGTTAATCCTTTGGCCCAGCGTGCGGCCGTTATGACAGCGTTAAAATCTGTCGACTGGGTTATCCCTTTTGGTAAAGAAGGGGATGATACACCACTTGAATTAATCAAGTCTGTTAAACCCGATGTTTTGGTTAAAGGCGGTGATTATACAATTGATACTATTGTTGGTGCAGAGTTTGTTCAGCAAAATGGTGGGCAGGTCAGTGTTATCAAGTTTGTTGATGGCTGTTCGACATCTGGCATGATTGAACGCATTTTAGAAAAACAAAACTGAGTTGATTTTGTTGAATCGTTTTAGTTATAGCTTGTGCTGGTATCTAATATTGCCTGTGATAATTTGTTATTTAGGTTATCGCAGCTTGTTCGACAGAAGGTACCGGAACGGTTTCTGGCAAAGACTGGGTTTTATTCCCACACACATAAAACAAACATGCAAGCAGCAGTGCATTCATGTGCATTGTGCCTCTATGGGAGAAGTTAACGCCGCTGCCCCTTTGATTAAACAATTGCTTAAAACCTACCCTGAGTTAAGTCTTGTTGTGACCAATAGTACACCAACAGGTGCTCAGCAGGTTGAAAAACTGTTTGCTGGGCAAGTTATTCAACTGATGGCGCCACTGGACAGTTGGGATGCTAGCCGGCGTTTTTCTCAAGCTTTACAACCTAGATTAAGTTTATTTACTGAAGTTGAAATATGGCCAAATTGGCTGGCCAGCATTAAAAGTACAGGTGCAACTCTGATTCTGATTAATGCGAGATTGTCGGAAAATTCGCTCCGTTCGTATCAGAAATTTGCTACTTTGTTTAAACCTGCATTGGCGTGTTTTGACGTCATTGCCGCGCAAAATAAAACATATCAGGCCCGTTATCAGGCGTTTAATCGCAATATACAAATATGTGGAAATTTGAAGTTTGATATCCAGTTAGATGAAAGGTTGCCGGAACAAATTATTCAATTGCATTCACAGCACCATTTAAAACGTAAGATTTGGATTGCCGCGAGCGTTCATCCGGGGGAATACGAGATCATAATTGCTGCGCATCAAAAAATATTACAGCAATTTCCGGATGCGTTATTAATTGTCGCGCCACGTCACTCAGAACGTTTTGTACAAGTTGCGCAATACTTAAAAAAAGAAAGCCATTTTAACTTCGTTTTGCGTAGCCAAGCTTCAACGGTTGAAGCGCATACTCAAGTTTGGTTATTAGACTCTTTGGGGGAACTCATGCAATTTTATGCTTTAGCCGATATTGCATTTGTTGGTGGCAGTTTAGTTAATCGAGGTGGGCATAACCCACTGGAACCGGCCGCGTTAGGAAAGCCTATTTTAATGGGACCCAAACAAAATAACTGTGCCGATATGTGCGCAACATTAGCCGCCGCCGGTGCGTTTAAAACTGTTTCGGATGTAACGCAGATAGCTGATTCGGTTATTGACTATTGGTTATCGGATACGCTATTACATCAAGCTTCAGTTGCGGCGAACGAGGTGGTGATGATCAATCAGGGCGCGGTACAAAAAACCATGAGTGTCATTAATGATTTGGCTTAAGGTCGAATGCTCGGGCATTCAATTTAACGAAGGACTCTGTTTATCTCTGATTGGTAAGCTAATAATAAGGTTTGCCAGTTGCTAAAATGCCAGTGCAAACTGGGGTATTTCCCTTTTTCTTTATGAAAAGATTTGAGCAATCTTTTAAGGTTGTTTTGTTGCCAACTGACTTTGGGATCGATGATTTGTCCACGGTCAAAATCGATGAGCCAAGTTTGCCCTTGTTCATCTAGCATAATGTTGTGAATATTTAGATCGGCGTGATACACCCCTTTCAGGTGAAATTCTGCAATTGTTTTGCCGATGTTTTGCCAGATTTCAGCTTCGATAGGACGTTTTTTGAGAATGTGAAACAAATCCTGTGCGGCAGATATTTGCTGCATGATGATATCCGCAGTATACAGTGGCCATTTACGTTTAAGTCTTGCTGCAATAGGTTTGGGTACCGCTAAGCCCAAATCCGATAGCTTTTCTAGCAATGCAAACTCGCGATACACTCTCGACTTTTTCAACCCCAGATAAAAATAACCATCGCGTGCTATTTTTCCAATTAAACCGCCGCGATAATAATGGCGTAGTACAAAATTGCGCTCTTTGTGTCGAAAAAAATAAGTCGTATTGCGGCCAACAGAGTGGCCTATGATTGCATTTTGTTGTTGCCAGTATTCAACCGAAAACCACTGAGAACTCACCTCTAAGTTTGTCTTAGCAGGTAAAATAAGATGCTCGGAGTTTGTGATTGATTGAATTTGTGGCAAAATTTCACGCTCTGTTGTTTTTCGCTGAGTATAACCGACTCAATCGCGTTCAACAAACTGTTGTCTATTTTGGGAGCCTTACGGATTAGTTTTATGCGAGATGCAGCTTCAATTCGTTCTATATGTATATTGCGATTGTCAGCGATTGGCGATGTTTGCCATGCGCTTTCTACGGTACAAGCCATTCGTGATTATTATCCTCGAGCTCAAATCACCTGGATTGTGGGCAAAGTTGAATATCAACTGTTAAATGGCATTGAAGGGATAAACTTTGTCGTCTTTGATAAAAAACTAGGTTGGCGGGCTTATGCAAAATTGCGAAAAGATTTACCGCAAACCTTTGATGTATTGTTGCATATGCAACTGGCATTGCGAGCTAATATAGCGGCATTTTTTATTAAAGCTAAGCGCAAAATTGGATTTCCGAAAAATTTATCAAAAGAATTACATAGTCTGGTTATAGATGAATCTTGCTCAATGCCGAACAACCCACATGTGTATGATGGCTTTGCTGCCTTCGCACATGCGATTGGTGTGCCGGCTTTTCAAGCGAATTGGCAATTTAACCTGCCTAAAGATGCACAAGATTGGGCTCTGCAACAAATCAATGAACAGCAACCGACATTGATAATTTCGGCCGGGGCCAGCAAGGCTGAACGTAATTGGTTGCCTGAACGATATGCTGCGGTTGCAGATTATGCGGTTGAAAAAGGATTTAAAGTGATACTAACGGGCGGTCCAACTGAGTTAGAGCGTGCGTTAGCGACTGAAATTGAGCAGCACTCAACAAGCCAACTTATCAACTTGGTTGGTCAATCGAATCTAAAACAGTTATTGGCCCTGTTAGGAAAAGCCGACATAGTGATTGCCCCTGACACCGGACCTGCGCATATGGCAGTCACACAGAAAACGCCTGTTGTTGGATTGTATGCACATAGCAACCCAGCTCGTACTGGGCCCTATCTATATCAAGACTATGTGGTGGAAAGTTATCATCAACATCTGTTGGCGCAAACTGGCAAAACAGCACCGCAGTCAAAGTGGGGCAAACGGGTAAAAGGCGAAAGTTTAATGTCAGCTATTAGTGTGCAGCAAGTGACAGATATGCTAGATCGAATTATTCAAGAAGAGAAAATTAATGTCTTATAAAGCTTTATTTTTAGATCGCGACGGTGTTATCAATGTTGATCGCGGTTATGTACATACAATCAGTGAATTTGAGTTTGTTCCCGGTATTTTTGATCTGTGTTTAAAGGCACAACAGCAAGGTTACAAAATAGTTGTTGTGACCAATCAGTCGGGAATTGCTCGGGGCTTTTATACAGAAGACGATGTGCGTCGCTTGCATATTTGGATGAGTCAAAGGTTCGCCCAGCACAATGTGCTTGTTTCCGCTATTTATTATTGTCCCCACCATCCAGATCACGGCGGTGTACAGTATCAGCATAATTGTTTGTGTCGAAAACCTAATCCCGGCATGATAAAGCGCGCTGCCCGTGAGGGCGATATTGATTTAGCAAATTCAATTATGGTCGGTGACAAAATATCTGACATGCAAGCCGCACAATCGGCGGGCATTACAAACCGAGTTTTAGTTTCAAAAACCTTAGCGGGTGATTCGACTCACCATGCGACACGGGTCGTCAGTCTAATCGAACATATTGAACTGTAAAAACTAAAAAAGGTAGCGGTGATACGGAGTGCAATGAGCTAACAGTCCGTATCACCGCCACAAGCCACGGAGATAGAGTTGATAACTGTGGGTGTGATTATCAACTCTGCAATCATCATATCAGCACTTTTTATAAATGCAAATGGAAATGATTATCAATTGCGGTGTTTTTTGATAATCATTTGCTATTAGTAGCTTAGAATTTGTTCTATAAAATCTTTCTCAGTATCTTTTCCCATTTTTTACCACTTTTCAGCCACTTGTATAGCGGCCCTCTCAGAACAGCGATTACTACACATTTTGAATGTTATTTATGCCTTGACAAAATGTAGAGGCAAACACAAACTGTGCAAATGTGGTATAAAGTGGGGTAAAGTGGATCAAAATGTAAGATTCACAATAAAAACCCTGATTAAATATACAGTTAACTGATGAATTAATAGGCTAATCAACCGTGTTTAGGGGCTCAAGTGCCATCACAATGGATAACAAAGGTCGGATAACAATCCCGACGCGTTATCGCGATCCACTGCAAGAAGGTTGCGGTGGTGAGGTGATTTGCACAACAGACTTAAACCAACCTTGCTTGTTGTTGTATCCGATGAGCGAGTGGGAATCGGTTGAAAAGCGGTTGCGTGGTTTATCTGACATGGTACCCACCGAGCGGATGTTTAAGCGACGGGTGTTGGGTAATGCAGCTGAACTGGAAATCGATAAAAGCGGACGACTATTAATTCCGCCTATTTTGCGACAGTTTGCACAATTAGAAAAACAAGTCACCTTGGTCGGACAACTCAATAAATTTGAGATTTGGAGTCAGCAGACTTGGGAGGCTCAAATGCAAGCTGATATGGAGCTGATTAACTCAGCCGATTTCGAGCTGACAGAAAGATTACAAGACTTTACTTTATAAATAAAAAAACTGAGCGATACATGCAAGAGTCAAGCGGCCATATTAGCGTTTTATTAAAAGAATCTGTTGACGGATTGGCTATCAAAAAAGATGGCATCTATTTAGATTGCACATTTGGTCGCGGAGGACATAGCCGAGCGATATTAGAAAGGTTGGGCGCGCAAGGTCGTTTGTTGGCATTTGACCAAGATCCGACCGCGATAGCTTGGGCCGATAAATATTTCAATGATCCGAGGTTTGAGATTATTCATGGCAACTTTAGTCAAATTGCCAGTGAAATAGAAGCGCGCAATTTAGTTGGCAAAATTGATGGTGTGTTGATGGATCTCGGTGTGAGCTCGCCACAATTGGATGAGGCAGAACGTGGTTTTAGTTTTATGCGGGACGGACCTTTGGATATGCGTATGAATCCGACTATCGGAGTGAGTGCATCAGACTGGTTACAAACCGCTAAAGAAGAAGATATTAGTTTTGCTTTAAAAGAATATGGCGAAGAAAGGTTTGCGCGAAAGATCGCAAGAGCCATTGTGCATGATCGGGTGGAGAAAGCTTTTACCCGTACAGCGCAATTAGCGGGTCTATTAGAACGTATTATTAAGAAAAAAGAACCGGGCAAACACCCAGCGACGCGAACCTTTCAAGCGTTGCGTATTCAGGTCAACGGTGAGCTAGATGCGATAAAAGAGGCCTTGCAGGGGGCGTTAGATGTGGTGGCGATTGGTGGTCGCTTGTCGGTTATTAGCTTCCACTCACTTGAAGATCGCATCGTTAAGCGATTTTTTAGTACGCAAAGTAAAGCAAAGGTTGTCCCTAAAGGGCTACCGATTACTGATGCTGAGTTAAACAAAGACATCAAATTAAAGTTAATTGGTAAAGCGTTAAAACCGAGTGATGAAGAAGTCTCAGCCAATCCTAGAGCGAGAAGCTCAGTGTTAAGGGTTGCCGAGCGTGTCGGACGATAAAAAAAAATTAAATGAAAAATCACGACTGCCAAATTTGGCGCTGGTGATAATTAAAGACTGGTTTAATCATTTTTTTATCATGTTTTTGATTATTGCCGTTTTAGTCAGTGGTTATGCCGTTATCTACTATGCGTGGAGTAACAGGCAACTGAATGCTGAATACCAGAGATTGTTGGAAAACAAAGATAAATTAGATGTGGATTGGCGGCATATGTTGTTAGAGCACAATGCCTTGTCCGAGCACAACAGAATAGAACAAATAGCAAGAGATAAATTGAAAATGGTGCGCCCACAGGGGGCTCAGGAAAAAGTGATTAAACAACCATGAATAAGCGTAAGCAGCTCAAACAAACTGGCACAGCGAAATGGCGGTTTTATACCGTTTTTGGCCTGATCGCGCTTGTTTTTTCTGCTTTATTAGCGCGTACAGCCTATATTCAGGTTATTTCTCCCGACATGTTACGTGCACAAGGTGACATGCGTATAAAGCGTACTTTAGCTGACTCTGTTTTGCGTGGCATGATCACAGATAGAAATGGTTTAGAGTTAGCAATTAGCGTGCCTGTTGAGACCGTATGGGCAGATCCGAAAAAAATTGCAGAAAGTAATTCGCTGAGCAAAGAGCGTGAGTGGCGCGCTTTGGCAGATATCCTAAGTTTAGATGTAGCAGAAACTAAACAGCGGGTATCCGCGAATCCACAGAGCCGGTTTGTCTATTTAGCGCGTCATGTCTCACCAGCTATGGCTGACTATGTAGAGCATTTAAAACTACCAGGTGTCTATTTGCGTGCTGAATCAAAACGTTATTACCCAGCAGCAGAAGTAAATGCGCATTTAGTTGGGATTACCAATATCGATGACATTGGAATAGATGGTATCGAAAAGTTGTTTGATGAAGCGTTAACTGGTGAAGAAGGTAAAAAACGCATCTTGCGTGATGCAAAAGGTCGTATTATCGATGTGCTGGAAGAAGAAGCACCGCAACAGGCAAAAAATATTACACTGGCCATTGACCAGCGTATTCAAACTTTAGCCTACCAGGAGCTGAAAAAAGCCGTGCAATATTATCAGGCTGATTCAGGTTCGGTGGTTGCGGTTGATGTAGAAAGCGGTGAATTGTTGGCGATGGTCAATAACCCTTCTTACAATCCCAACAACCGCAAAACGATCACTCCGTCAGCGATGCGTAATCGTGCGATCACCGATACTTTTGAACCCGGCTCGACGGCCAAACCTTTAGCTGTTTTGGCTGCTTTAGAGTTTGGCAGTGTTAACGCCAATACGATTATGAATACTTCTCCGGGCTGGATGCAAATTGGCGGACGGCGAGTTAGAGACAGTAAAAATCACGGTGAACTGACACTCGAAGGTATTCTTAAAAAATCTAGCAACGTAGGGACCACTAAGCTTGCGTTGTCATTGCCATCTGAAAACTTCCTAGACGCTTTTTATAATGCCGGTTTTGGCAGTGATACGGGAACCGGATTGTTAGGTGAAAGCTCAGGTATATTTTATGACAGAAGACGTTGGTCAGATTTCGAATTGGCTACTCTATCTTTTGGCTATGGGGTATCTGTGACGCCGGTTCAACTGGCACAAATGTATGCGACCTTGGCAAATGGTGGAATTCGCCGACCGTTAAGCATATTAAAGTTAGATGAACCCTTACCCGGTGAGCGAGTGTTTAGCCACAGTTCAGCGAATCAACTGATTCGTATGATGGAATCAGTCACCGCTGAAGATGGCACAGGGAAAAAAGCCGCCGTTGATGGTTATCGCGTTGCGGGTAAAACTGGGACGTCACGTAAAGCGGTAGCAGGTGGGTATGGTAACGATTATGTTGGCTTGTTTGCCGGCTTAGCGCCTGTTTCCAATCCTAAAATTGCGTTGGTGGTTGTGATAAACAATCCAAAAGGCGATCAGTATTATGGTGGTGACGTAGCTGCGCCTGTATTTAGCAAGGTGATGGGGGGCGCACTGCAAATTTTGAATATCCCAACCGACAAACAAGATGCAGATGAAATTCAGTTAGCTCAGATAAAAGGAGCGCGACCGGATGCCTGATGTCATGCAAAACATAGAACAGAATTTGAACACTGATATTGCACGCATTGTTGAGGTAAATTTACCAGCGATACCTATTACCGCTGTACAAAAAGATAGTCGCCTGATAAAAGAAAATAACTGTTTTTTAGCGCTTGTTGGTCATGCACAACATGGAATTAAATTTGCACAGTTAGCTATCGCAAACGGTGCATGTATAATCTTGCAGGAAACACAGGAAAAAGCTTTACACGGCCACACAGAATCTATCTCAGACGTGCCTGTGGTGTATGTCTATGATTTAAAATCTTTTAGTGGCGAATTAGCGGCGTTAACTTATGGCCATGCTTCCAAAGCACTCAAGGTCGTTGGTGTAACTGGCACCAATGGTAAAACCTCTTTATGTGATATGATTTGTCAGTTAGCTGATAATTGTCATCAACAAGCCGCTTATATCGGTACGCTCGGTGCTAGGTGGCAAGATAATGCAATTGCTACAGGCTTAACAACACCGGATGAATTTACTTTACAAAACTTACTAGCCGAATTTGTAAGAGATGAGGTTGAACTCGCGGCACTTGAGGTTTCTTCACATGCAATGCAACAAGGGCGCGTTTCAGCTGTAGACTTTGATTTAGTGGCCTTTACCAACTTGTCGCATGATCATCTTGATTATCATCAGTCGATGCAGGCATATTTTAATGCTAAAGCCGAGTTGTTTATTCAGAATCCCAAGGCGATAGCGCTGATAAACCTGGATAATCAATATGGTCAGAAACTGTATCACTTGTTGCAGCACACAAACCCTTCACAAAAGCTGGTAACCATTAGTCAAAAAAGCGAAACCAGTGAACCTGTGAGTATGAAAATAGAAAGTATTGCCGTGCATGAAAATGGTTTTACTTTGGAGTGTGCATTTACTCCGAACTTTTTAGGGCGAAAACAGAGCGATTCTTCCGTTATTTTTGAATTACCACTGATAGCTGATTTTAATATAACCAATAGCATGATGGCTGTTGCTGCTCTGTATGCATTGGACTATTCGCTATCCAGTTTGCAAGCGGCTGTGCAAAAACTTAAAGCGCCGGCTGGTCGAATGGAAAAATTTCCAATTTCAGATAGTCGTTGCTTGGTGGTTGATTTTGCCCATACCCCTGAAGCATTAGAAATGGCGCTGCAAGCGTGTCGGCGGCATTGTCGTGGCAAATTATGGGTTATATTTGGTTGTGGCGGTGATAGAGATCAGGCAAAACGCCGAGTCATGGGACAAATAGCCGAAAAAAATGCTGATCAGATTATTATTACGAACGATAACCCTCGTAGTGAAGAACCACAAGCCATCGCACAACAAATCGGGCAGGGAATTAATGTTGACTATCAGATTGAGCTAGATCGCAAACAAGCGATCCGTTTAGCGGTTGCTCAAGCACAAGCCAATGATTGGATTTTGCTTGCTGGCAAAGGGCACGAAAAAACACAAATTTTTGCCGAGCAAACAGTGGAATATGATGAACGAGCGTTTGTTACTCAAGTTGCTAGGGAGGCCGCATGATTTCCGTATCATTAGGTGAACTGGCACAGGTAACAGGTGGGCGTTTGGTCGGTGGCGAGGCTAACATACAGTCAATTTGCCATGATAGTCGAAAAGTGCAAATGGGTGATTGTTACTTAGCTATTGTCGGTGAACGCTTTGATGGTCACAATTTTTGCCAAAGTGCAATTGAAGCCGGTGCAATTGCTTTGATTGTCAGCACAGAACAAAAAGTCGCAGTACCGCAATTAATCGTTGATGATTGCAAAACCGCGTTAGGACAGATTGGCGCTTTTAATAAATCACGAGCCAAAGTTAAAACAGTCGCTATTACCGGCAGCAGTGGTAAAACGACAGTAAAAGAAATGCTAGCAGCGATTCTCAAGCTGGCAGGCAAAACGTTGGCAACGGCCGGTAATTTCAACAATGATATTGGCGTACCATTAACCCTATTGCGTTTGGATGAAAGCTATCAATATGCAGTGATTGAACTGGGTGCAAACCACATCGGCGAAATTGCCTATACGGTTAATTTAACTCAGCCTGATGTTGCCATGGTGAATAATGTCAGTGCAGCTCACCTAGAAGGGTTTGGCTCACTGGCCGGTGTTATTCAAGCCAAAGGTGAAATTTATCAAGGGCTTGCTAATAATGGTTGGGCGGTTGTTAACTCTGACTTAGATTGTATCGGAGATTGGATATCAGAATTATCCGGTCGTAAACAATTGTCCTACTCTCGTCAGCCGTTTGCCGATGTGTATGCCCGTAATGTCGTAATTCAGGACGATTTATGTCCTCAGTTTGAATGGGTATATCAAGGGCAGACATATCCGGTCAAATTAAATATTCCCGGTCAACACAATGTTAATAATGCGATGGCGGCTATTTCATGCGCCCTGTGTTTAGGCATTGATAAAAGTTTAATAAGCCAAGGATTAACAGAAACAGTTGCAGTAGCAGGCCGCGTCAAACCGATAGAATTGGGCAAGATTACATTAATTGATGACAGTTATAACGCAAATCAGGGCTCGATGTTGGCTGCGATAGATTTACTAAAAAGCGCGCCAGGTGCTCGATACTTGATTATGGGTGATATGGCTGAAATGGGGCAATATGCTGAAGAAGTGCACCAAGCCGTTGGTGTATATGCAAAAGAAGCCAGCTTAGAAGGATTCTACGTCAAAGGAAACTGGGTCAAAAAAGCGCAAGAAAACCCTGAATTTCAGTTTAATGATTTTGAGTTATTAGCTGAAAAATTACTTTCTGAGATTAATGAAAAGATAAATTCTAATAATAAACAAAAGGTTACAGTTTTGATTAAAGGTTCCCGCAGTGCAGGTATGGAACAACTTGTCACATTATTAAAAGAAAAGTGTGGGGTGCAAGCACAATGTTAGTTTGGTTTGCACAATGGCTCACTGAAAATGTAGACCCAGGTTTTAATGTATTCTCTTATCTTACATTCAGAGCGATATTAAGTATTTTAACCGGCTTATTTTTGTCTTTGTTTCTAGGGCCTAAACTGATTCGTTATTTGCAGCGCATGCAAATTGGGCAAACGGTTCGCACGGATGGACCCGAATCACATTTTTCTAAATCAGGGACACCGACCATGGGCGGA
Organism: Catenovulum sediminis; assembly: GCF_007289895.1. Lineage (GTDB taxonomy): Bacteria > Pseudomonadota > Gammaproteobacteria > Enterobacterales > Alteromonadaceae > Catenovulum > Catenovulum sediminis. The sequence goes on from NZ_CP041660.1 coordinate 2,057,811, forward strand.
ATACTGATTTTGGGTGCTATTGCGACTTCCATCATACTGTGGGCTGATTTGACAAATCGTTATGTACTGGTGACTTTGTTTGTCGTTTTGGCATTTGGTGCGATCGGCTTTGTTGATGATTATCGTAAAGTGATTCGCAAAGACAGCAAAGGGTTAATTGCGCGCTGGAAGTATTTCTGGCAGTCCGTTACTGCGATTGTCGTTGCACTGATATTGTTCATGACACGAGAGCAGGCTGCTGAAACACAGTTATTGATTCCATTTTTCAAGGAAATTTTACCGCAATTGGGGTTGTTTTACTTAGTGACAACTTACTTTGTTATTGTCGGCACCAGTAACGCTGTTAATTTAACCGATGGCTTAGATGGTTTAGCCATTGTTCCAACCATTATGGTTGCTGCTGCTTTTGCATTAATAGCTTATGTGACAGGCAATGTGAACTTTTCTGCCTATCTAAATATTCCATTTATACCAGAGACCAGTGAGCTCGTTATTGTATGCACGGCAATTTTTGGCGCTGGATTAGGCTTTTTATGGTTTAACACTTATCCGGCACAAGTTTTTATGGGTGATGTGGGTTCACTGTCATTAGGTGCAACCTTAGGCGTTATCGCGGTTTTAGTCAGACAGGAAATTGTCCTGATCATAATGGGAGGCGTGTTTGTGATGGAAACCGTATCCGTTATTTTACAGGTTGGCAGTTATAAATTACGCGGCGAACGCATTTTTAGGATGGCGCCAATACATCATCATTATGAGTTAAAAGGGTGGCCTGAACCCAGAGTGATAGTGCGCTTCTGGATCATCAGTCTCGTTTTGGTTTTGATAGGTTTAGCAACATTGAAGCTGAGATAATATGGTTAGCGAAGCGATTAAACCGACATTTAAGGAACAACTACAGCGCTTTTTTCAAAGCGCTTTTGGCGTTTCTGAAACACATGCTTTGTACGACAGAAGTATTGTGCTGATTGCTTTAAGTTTGGCAATCGTTGGATTAATTATGGTGGCTTCTGCTTCATTGCCTTATGCGATGCGCGAGTTTGATAACCCGTTGCATTTTGTCATTCGGCATATGATTTACTTAGTTTTAAGTTTTGTCATTGCATTGGCGGTATTGCAATTACCGGTCAGCTGGTGGGAAAAATTTAACCCTTATTTATTATTAGTTGCGCTTGTTTTATTGATTGCTGTACTCATTGTTGGACGCACTGTAAACGGGGCAACACGTTGGTTGGCCATTGGGCCTATTAACATACAGGCGGCAGAGCCGGCTAAATTGTTTTTTTTCGCCTATTTAGCCGGTTATTTAGTGCGGCGTGAAAACGAGATTAAACAAAGTATCAAGGGGTTTATTAAGCCCTTGGTCGTGTTTTTTTTGCTGGCTATGTTGTTGTTGATGCAACCTGATTTGGGCACTGTGGTGGTGATGTTTGCTACGACAGTGGGTTTGTTGTTTTTGGCTGGCTCTAAATTGCTGCAGTTTTTTGCGCTATTTATGACGGGTATTTCAGCTATTGTGATTTTAATCGTGATAGAGCCATATCGGATGCGCCGCATTTTGTCTTTTTTAGACCCGTGGGAAGACCCATTTGGTAAAGGCTATCAGTTAACGCAAAGTTTAATGGCATATGGCCGTGGTGACTGGTTTGGCACAGGGTTAGGTAACAGTATTCAGAAGTTAGATTACTTACCTGAAGCACATACAGATTTTGTGTTTGCAATTTTGGCTGAAGAGTTTGGTTATGTTGGTGTGGCATGTGTCATTGTTTTAGTGTTCAGCTTGGTCAGTAAAACCATCAATGTTGGACACAGAGCAATGTTGGCGGAGCGTCCATTCGCTTCATATTTGGCTTATGGCATTGGTATTTGGATCAGTTTTCAAGCAGCCGTAAATATCGGTGCAAGTGCCGGCATGCTGCCAACCAAAGGATTAACTTTGCCTTTGGTGAGTTACGGCGGAAGTAGTTTGATTGTGATGAGTATTGCGATAGCACTGATTTTACGAATTGATCATGAGCTGAGGTTAATGACGACACAAGCAACGCGAAGCACAAGGGGCAAAAGGAAAGGCAAAGATGAGTAAAAAAATACTGATTATGGCAGGTGGTACCGGTGGCCATATTTTTCCCGGTTTAGCGGTGGCTGAAGAACTGCAGCAACGAGGCTGGCAGGTGATGTGGTTAGGCACACAAGACAGAATGGAAGCGCATATCGTGCCGCAAGCTGGTATTGATATTCGTTTTATCGAAATAAAAGGGGTGCGTAATAAAGGGTTATTGCGCAAATTGCTCACCCCTTTTGTTTTGCTAAAAGCCATTTGTCAGGCAAAAAAAGTGATATCGGAATTTCAACCAGATGTGGTCGTCGGGTTTGGTGGGTATGTTGCTTTGCCGGGAGGGTTGGCAGCACGGTTGAGTGGCAAGCGTTTGGTGATTCATGAACAAAATGCGGTCGCGGGACTGACCAATCGTATTTTGGCGCGATTTGCCAAACTGGTTGTAGTGGCTTTTGAAAATACCCAAAAATTACCACAGGTTACCTATGAAGTATTGGGTAATCCGGTACGTGCTGCAATTGAAAAAAAGGCAATTTATCAAGGGACGAGTGACGAATTGCAAATATTGGTTGTCGGCGGCAGTTTAGGTGCACAGGTGTTAAATACCTGTGTGCCACATGCGATAGCCCAGTTAGCAGATTCACATAAAATTAAAGTCAAACATCAGGCTGGCAAAAATAATCTAGCGGAAGTGAGAGCGGCTTACGGCAATAGTCAGTGTCAAGCCGAGGTTGTGGAGTTTATTCAGGATATGTCTGCAGCTTATCAAAAGGCTGATTTAGTGATTTGCAGAGCGGGGGCATTAACTGTATCTGAAATCGCAGCGTGTGGAATAGCAAGTATTTTTGTGCCTTTACCGCATGCTGTAGATGATCATCAAACGCTTAACGCTAGAGTTTTAGTTGATGAAAATGCAGCAATACTCTTACCGCAAAGTGAGCTACAAGCCGGTAAATTGAAAGACGTGCTGGGCGATTTAATGCAGCACAAAGAGAAAATTAAACAAATGGCACTAGCCTGCAAAAAAGTAGCGCAGCCTAATGCCAGATATGAATTAGCAGAAGCAATAGAGCAAATAACTGTAGGGCAAGCATGAAAATAACCAACAATAGCGAATATAAAATACCAGAAATGCGTCGCGTAAACCTGATTCATATGGTCGGGATTGGTGGTGCAGGTATGTGTGGTATCGCTGAAGTATTGTTGACAGACGGTTACCGGGTATCTGGTTCGGATATGTACGCCAGTGCCAATACTCAGCGTCTACAATCTTTGGGCGCTGAAATTATGATTGGTCACGATGCGGGTAATATTCTTGGCGCTGACGTGGTAGTTATCTCGAGTGCTGTCAGCCAAGAAAACCCTGAAGTTGCGATGGCATTACAGCAAAGAATTCCGGTCATTCGGCGCGCTGAAATGCTAGCAGAAATTATGCGTTATCGTCATGGGATCGCGGTCGCTGGTACGCATGGAAAAACCACCACAACCAGTTTGATCGCCAGCATTTTTGCGCAAGCTGAGTTAGATCCAACCTTTATTATTGGTGGCCGTTTAAACAGCGCAAAAACCAATGCCAGATTAGGAAAAAGTCGATATTTGGTTGCTGAAGCAGATGAAAGTGATGCTTCGTTCTTGCATTTGCAGCCAATGGTTTCGGTTGTGACCAACATAGAAGCTGATCATATGGATACCTATGATGGTGACTTTGAAAAGATGCTGGCGACGTACAAAGAGTTCTTGCACAACTTGCCTTTTTATGGGCTCGCAGTGTTGTGTATAGATGATAAAAATGTCGAAAAAGTCGCCGAGTCACTGGGGCGTAATTACCTGACTTACGGCTTTACAGAAAATGCTGATTTTAGAATTAAAGACTTTACACAAACAGGCAAACAAAGTTGTTTTACCGTCGAGCGTAATATCAAACCTAAATTACCCGATCTGCAAGTTAAGCTTAATCTGCCAGGCTATCACAATGCGCTTAATGCCGCAGCCGCAATCGCCGTAGCGACTGACGAAGGTATTGCAGATGAAGGTATTTTGGCTGCGCTAGACTCTTTTGAAGGGATAGGGCGCAGATTTGAGCAAATGGGGCAATATGCTATTGACGGAGGCGACATTGAATTTATTGATGATTATGGGCATCACCCAACAGAAGTATTAGCAACGATAAAGTCGATTCGAGCAGCCTATCCGGATAGGCGTTTAATAATGGCTTATCAACCGCATCGTTATAGTCGCACGCGCGATCTTTATGATGACTTTGTGCAGGTATTATCACAAGTTGATGTCTTATTGTTATTAGAAGTTTATAGTGCAGGTGAAGCACCAATCGTTGGCGTAGACAGCCGTAATCTGAGTCGCTCAATTCGTCAGCGTGGTGTAATCGACCCGATTTATATTGCAGCGCCCGAACAACTGCCGGCTGAACTGGCCAATGTATTACAAGCAGATGATGTACTTTTAACACAAGGTGCCGGCAACATTGGCGCTATTGCAAAATTATTAAAAGAATTACAGCTGGATAAAGTTCAAATGAAAGACTACACCAGCAAGGCGGCTGCTGGGGAGAACGGGTGATGGAAAAAATTGCAGTTTTATACGGTGGTAATTCAGCAGAGCGCGAAATTTCACTCAAATCGGGTCGGGCGGTCTATCAAGCATTAATTAATAGCCAGCATGACGCGGAGTTAATTGATACACGGGAAACCTCCCCCTTGTTATTAAAACAAATGGGATTTCAAAAAGCTTTTATCGCATTGCATGGTCGGGGCGGTGAAGATGGAGTGATTCAAGGGGTTTTGGAATATTTGGCATTACCTTACACCGGAAGCCGTGTACTGGGTTCAGCCTTGGCGATGGATAAAATCCGTAGTAAACAAGTGTGGTTAAGCTGTGGCCTGCCGACTGCACAGTATGTTAGGGTCACGCCGAATCAGAAAATTGACTATGCGCAGATATTTACGCGGCTCGGTGACATTTTATTTGTAAAACCGGCTCGAGAAGGCAGCAGTATAGGTATGAGCCGAGTAGATAGTCCGGATCAGCTAGAAAGCGCGGTTGCTAATGCATTTGAGTTTGATCAAGATGTGCTCATTGAACAGTTTATTAATGGCCCAGAATATACCGTGAGCATATTGGATGGCCAAGCGTTACCCGTAATCAGCATGCAACCAGAGCGAGTGTTTTATGACTATGAAGCTAAGTATTTATCAAATAGTACTCAGTATCATTGTCCATGCGGGTTGTCTGCAGAAGATGAAAAGCAAGTCCAAGAGTTGGCGCTGCAAGCATACTCCGCATTGGACGCCAGTGGTTGGGGACGGGTGGATTTAATGCGTGCAGAAGATGGTACGTTTTATTTGCTTGAGGCCAATACGATACCGGGCATGACAGAAAAAAGTTTAGTGCCAATGGCCGCGAAAGCTGCCGGCATCAGTTTTGAGCAGTTGGTCAGCAGAATATTGGCTACAGCGAAATAAAATGTGGCAAAAAATACGTTGCTGGTTTGAAAAAGCAGAGTGGCCTTTTTGGATTGGTTTTCTGTTTTTTGTGGTGGTTGTCGTGAGCTGTGTGCAGTTAACATCCAGCGCACAACAATGGTTGCTAGATAGCAGTCAGCTACCAGTCAGATATTTAGAGGTAGAGGGTAACACTCAGTATGTTGAAGATGCTGATGTGCAATTGGCGCTGAATGAGTTAATGCAAAAAAGCTTTTATGCATTGGATGTCAATGAGGCTCAGCAAAAAGTTGAACATTTGGATTGGGTTTATTGGGCAGCGATTCGTAAGGAGTGGCCGGCCACGATAAAAGTAAACTTGGTTGAACAGCGGCCACTGGTATTTTGGAACGGTGACTTTATTTTAAATCACCAAGGGCAGGTTTTTCAGGCGGATACGAGTCGCTTGGTATATTCACTGCCAGCATTATTTGGCCCAGAGGGTGAAGAGTTAAAAGCATTGCAGTTGTTTACAGATTACTCTGAACTACTGTCTTTGTATGGTTTAAAAGCTAAAGAAATGACAATGTCAGAAAGGTATGCAGTACACCTAACGTTAAGTAATGACATTAAATTGAATTTAGGCAGAGAAAACGGAATTGCACGGATAAAAAGATTTTTAGAGTTTTATCCTGCATTGATTGAGCAACATCAAGTAGAATATGTCGATTTGCGTTATGACACTGGTTTTGCAGTGGGAGAACAGATTATGCAATCGGAAACAGCAGGCTAGGTTGGCAAATTAATATGTCAAAAACATTAGAGCGAAATTTAATTGTTGGACTCGACATTGGTACTGCGAAAGTAGTTGCCGTGGTAGGGGAGATACTGCCTGACAACACCGTCAGTGTTGTTGGTGTGGGTACGCATCCCTCAGAGGGCATGGACAAAGGTGGCGTGAACAATATTGAGCTGGTTATACAGTCAATAAAGCGTGCGGTACATGAAGCCGAAATGATGTCTGATTGTCAGATTTCTTCTGTTTATTTGGCCATCTCTGGACGTCATATTAAATGTCAAAATGAAAACGGCATGGTGCCTATTCATGAGACTGAAGTAACGAATGATGATGTGGATAATGTGATTCATACCGCTAAGTCAGTTCCTTTACCAGCCGAACGAATGGTACTGCATGTATTGCCGCAAGAATTCAACGTTGACGTTCAAGAGGGTATAAAAAGCCCTATTGGAATGTCAGGCGTTCGCTTAGAAGCAAAAGTACATTTAATAACATGCGCAAACGATATGGCTAAAAATATCGTTAAGTGTGTAGAGCGCTGCGGATTAAAAGTAGATGCTCTGGTTTCTTCATCTCTGGCGTCTAGCTATGCGGTGTTGACTGATGATGAGAAAGAACTGGGTGTTGGAGTTGTTGATATTGGTGCTGGCACAATGGACTTGGTTGTCTATGCTAACAGCGCTATTCGACATACCTCAGTGATTGCCGTGGCTGGCAATCAGGTAACAAAGGATATCGCGCAAATTTTTAGAACGCCTTTGAGCCACGCAGAGCAGATTAAAGTGAAATATGCCTGTGCACAAAGGCAGATGGTCAGTTTAGAAGATAGTATCGAAGTACCCAGTGTGGGAGGCCGACCAGCTCGATCGATGTCGCGCCACACATTGGCTGAAGTGGTAGAACCTAGATACCAGGAATTGTATGACTTGGTACTAGAGGACATTCGCAAGAGTGGATGGGAAGAACAAATTGCCGCAGGTATCGTGTTAACAGGCGGTACAGGCAAAATGGAAGGCGCAGTAGAATTGGCTGAAGAAGTGTTTCAAATGCCCGTTCGATTGGGCTATCCAGTTAATTTAAAAGGTTTGACTGAATACGTTGACGACCCTGTTTATGCAACAGCTATTGGTTTGTTGCACTATGGCAAAGAAGACTTACAAGAGAAGTACGCAAGTCATGATGCAAATCAAGGCGTGATAAGTTGGTGGCAACGTATTCAAAGTTGGTTTAAGGGTGAGTTTTAATTTTAGCAGGTGTGTTAGGAGAGTAATTTATGTTTGATATTATGAGTGAGCATAACGACGAAGCAATCATTAAAGTGATTGGCGTTGGCGGCGGCGGCGGAAATGCTGTCGAGCATATGGTAAAACATACAATTGAAGGTGTTGATTTTATCACCGCAAATACAGATGCGCAGGCTTTGCGTAATTCTTCTGCGGGTACCACAATTCAATTGGGTCGTGATGTAACTAAAGGTTTAGGTGCAGGTGCAAATCCTGAAATTGGTCGCAAGGCAGCAGAAGAAGACCGTCAGGTTATCGAAGAGGCCATCCGAGGTGCAGATATGGTCTTTATTGCCGCTGGTATGGGCGGTGGTACCGGCACTGGTGCAGCGCCTGTTGTGGCTGAAATTGCAAGGGAAATGGGCATTTTGACGGTTGCAGTTGTTACCAAACCTTTCCCGTTTGAAGGCAAAAAACGCATGGCATATGCTGATCAAGGTATTGAATACCTAGCCAAACATGTGGATTCTTTGATTACCATTCCAAACGACAAACTATTAAAAGTTTTAGGTAAAGGCACTAGCTTATTAGACGCGTTCAAGGCGGCAAATAATGTGTTACAAGGTGCTGTGCAAGGTATTGCAGAATTAATTACGCGTCCTGGATTGATCAATGTGGACTTTGCAGACGTAAAAACAGTTATGTCTGAGATGGGCACTGCAATGATGGGAACAGGGGTTGCTTCAGGTGAAGACAGAGCTGAAGAAGCTGCTGAAGCTGCTATTTCTAGTCCATTATTAGAAGATGTTGATTTAGCAGGAGCGCGCGGTATTTTGGTGAATATTACCGCGGGTATGGATATCAGTATCGAAGAGTTTGAAACTGTAGGTAATGCAGTTAAAGCATTTGCTTCTGAAAACGCTACAGTTGTTGTGGGTGCTGTTATTGATGCTGAAATGACAGAAGAGTTACGTGTTACTGTTGTCGCAACAGGTATTGGTGACACCCGACCTGATATTTCTTTGGTGCCCAACAGCAAAGTGAGTTTGAACGAAAAACCCGTGCAAACTTTCCGCGGTTCAGAATCATCTTCGGGCTCTGCGGCGGTAGCAATGGAAGAACGCACAGCGGCACCGGCGCCGGTGAATGATTCTTCAACAGCGCAAAACTTAGACTATTTGGATATACCGGCGTTCTTACGTAAGCAAGCTGACTAATACATAAGTTATGAGTAGTGATTGGCAATTTTTAACATCAGCAAAAAGTTGTCATTCGTCTGCACTGGTCTAATGTGTTACAATAGCCTGCGTAATTAAGTAAAGAATGTATTTAAAGCAGTTTCTTTTACCTGGAGATTTGTAACAAATTATGGTTAAACAACGTACACTAAAAACAAGTGTCAGTACCATAGGTGTGGGTTTACACCGTGGCGAAAAAGTTAAGTTAACGATGCGCCCTGCACCTGCTAATACAGGGATTGTATTTCGACGCGTTGACTTATCGCCTGCGGTAGATATGCCTATTTCACCAGAAGCGGTGACTGATACGCAAATGTGTACCTGCATGACCAATGCAGACGGTGTCGCGATCTCAACAGTTGAGCATCTGATGTCAGCTTTAGCTGGTTTAGGTATCGACAATGTTATTGTCGAATTAGACGCCAACGAAGTGCCGATAGTTGATGGCAGTGCCAGCCCTTTTATTATGTTAATTGAGGAGGCTGGCATTGAAGAACTCAACGCTGCGAAAAAGTTTATTCGTATTGATCAACCTATTCGTGTAGAAGTGGGAGATAAATGGGCTGAAGTTTTGCCGCACAATGGATTTAAGTTGGATTTTGCAGTTGAATTTCCTCACCCTGCAATTGCTGCTACAAGACAACACGTTGAAATGGATTTTTCAAGCCAGACTTTTATTAATGAAGTCAGCCGTGCAAGAACTTTCGGCTTTATGAAAGACTTTGAGTACTTAAGAGCCAACAACCTAGCTTTAGGCGCTAACTTTGATAATGCCGTCGTGTTAGATGAGTTTCAGGTGCTCAATGCGAATGGGCTCAGGTATGATGATGAATTTGTCATGCATAAGATTTTAGATGCTATTGGTGACTTATATATGGCCGGTTTGCCGATTTTAGGTCATTTTAGATCATTTAAAACCGGACATGCGGTTAACAACATTTTGTTGCGTGAAATTATGCAGCAAAAAGATAAATGGACACTTGTTGATTTTCCAGAAGCAACATCAGCGCCGCTGGAGTTTTTACAGGCGAGCACTGTTTAAGCACCGTCTATTAGGTGCTTAAGTGCTTTTTTGACCTCTTCAGGTAAATCCGGCAATATCGCAGCCAAATCATGCTTGGATTTTTGCGACAGAGTCCTACTCGGTTTAGCGGCTGATTTTGAAGTGGCTAAACTACTTGTAATCGTTGCTCTTGCCACAGGTTGAGTTGGATCAACAATACACTTTAAACTGATAAGCTGAGGTTGCTTTTGCCTGAGTTTACTTAATAACTCACTGCGAATTGCAACAAATTGCATCTGGTAGCTGGCATTTGGCAAGCTTAGCTGGAGCATACCTTTATCAAATTTAACCACTTTAACGACATTTTGTAAGTTTGAAGGTAAGCAAAGCGCTAGCTCCTTTTCTATCTCACTGGTATACTCGGGTTTTATCTGGCTGGAAGTTTGTCTTTCAGGCCATTTTTCTGACAAAATTTGTTGAACATTTTTAGGTCTAGGTCGCATCGCAAAAAATCTTATGTCACTATCATTTCAATATACAAGACATGACAAGGTGTATGAATGGCATCTTAATGTATACCATGCCGCGGCCTTGTTGGTATTGTGCTTTAGTTTGTCACTGGCTGTGGTCTACAGTATAAACCAAATATTTGATAAAGAAGAGCCTACTTTCAATCCAGTTAGCCAATCTAGGGCTGAATTATCAAAGCAAAAAGAAAAACTTCAATCATTACAATCACGCACAGAAACAGAGCTAGCCGCCCTTAAATTAAAACTGGCAGAATTACAAAGCTATGCGTTACGCATGAACGCTTTAGGCGAAAGATTAGCCGAGAATGCCAGTTTGCAAGTCGATGAATTTAATTTTCATGAGCAACCAGCAACCGGCGGGCCGGCAAACCCTGACGAGGGTTTTTTAGAAAAGATTGTTGTTGAACACGACCTTTTGAAGCAAATGTCAGAACTGCTCGATTATTATAACTCACAAGAAGAGCAATTAAGTTTACTTGAATCTGTTATTCTTAATCACCATATAAGCGAACAGGTTTATATTTCTGGCCGGCCGATCGAGTCAGGTTGGTTGTCTTCCTATTATGGCATGAGAAAAGACCCGTTTAACGGTTTACCCGCATTACACAAGGGGATTGATTTTGCCGGAAAAGAAGGTAATGCCGTTATTGCAACCGGAGCAGGGGTTGTGACTTGGGCGGATGAGCGTTATGGTTACGGCCGATTAGTTGAGATTGATCATGGACAAGGACTGAAAACCCGTTATGGACACAATAAAGAGTTACTTGTTTCAGTTGGCGATGTCGTTAGTAAAGGCGAAGAAATTGCCGTTATGGGTTCGACAGGTCGGTCAACTGGACCACATGTACATTATGAGATTTTGAAAAACGGCAAGCAAATTGATCCGTTGAAATACGTCTACCGACGTGCAAAATAACACTAGCATTTTTTCCGAGCAGCACTACCTGGAATAACAGGTCAGGATATATTAATGATTACAAAAATACTGACATCGATATTTGGCAGCAGAAACGACAGAATTATTAAAAAACTAAATAAAGTTGTCGATCGCATCAATACTTTAGAAGCAGAATTTGAAGCTTTAACCGATGAACAAATCCGCGCAAAAACTGACGAGTTTAGAAAACGAATAGAAGAAGGTGAAACTTTAGACAGTTTATTGCCTGAAGCTTTTGCGGTTTGTCGTGAAGCATCAAAACGTATTTTGGGCATGCGTCATTTTGACGTTCAGTTATTAGGCGGCATGGTATTACACCAAGGTAAAATAGCGGAAATGCGTACAGGTGAAGGTAAAACTTTAACCGCTACTTTACCAACCTATTTAAACGCACTGACCGGACCTGTGCATGTGGTAACCGTGAATGATTATCTCGCCCATCGCGATGCGAATTGGAGTAGACCTTTATTTGAATTTTTAGGTTTAACAGTGGGTTGTAATATCCCAGGTTTAGGGCCCGTTGAAAAGCGTGAAGCATACGCAGCCGATATTGTGTATGGTACAAATAACGAGTTCGGTTTTGATTATTTGCGTGACAATATGGCATTTAGCCCAGAAGAGCGGGTGCAAAGTAAATTACATTTTGCGGTAGTCGATGAAGTTGACTCGATCTTAATTGATGAGGCTCGTACGCCCCTTATAATTTCAGGGCCTGCTGAAGATAGTTCTGCATTGTATAGCCAAATTAATCTGATTGTTCCGCAATTAATCAAAGCAGATAAAGAAGACTCAGAAGAAGAAGAGAGTGAAGGTCATTTCACCATTGATGAAAAATCAAAACAGGTACATTTAACTGAGAAAGGCCAGGTTAAAGTTGAGGAAATTTTAATCGAAAACAAAGTGCTAGATGAAGGTGACTCGCTTTATAATGCAGCAAATATTGGTTTGTTAGCACATATAAATGCAGCATTGCGCGCACACAAGCTTTATCATAAAGACGTAGACTACTTGGTTAAAGATGAACAAATAGTCATCGTAGATGAGCATACAGGCCGGACAATGGAAGGCCGCCGTTGGTCAGAAGGTTTGCACCAAGCCATTGAAGCCAAAGAAGGTGTGAAAATTCAAAATGAAAACCAAACGCTCGCTTCAATTACTTTTCAGAACTATTTCCGTTTGTACGAAAAGCTTTCCGGTATGACCGGAACGGCAGATACAGAAGCGTTTGAATTTAACTATATTTATGGCTTAGAAACCCTCATCCTGCCAACAAACCGCCCTATGGTGCGTAAAGACTACCCGGATTTAGTGTATCTGACAGCCGAAGAGAAATACGAAGCCATCGTTGAAGATATTAAAGAGTGCGTCGAAAAAGGTCGACCTGTATTGGTCGGGACGATTTCAATTGAAAACTCTGAGTTGTTATCACGTGTACTGCGCAAAAGCAAAATTAAACATCAGGTTTTAAATGCAAAATATCATGCAAAAGAAGCCGAAATTATTGCATTAGCGGGTCGACAAGGTGCGGTAACTATAGCCACTAATATGGCGGGTCGTGGTACGGATATCGTATTAGGCGGCAACCCGGATATCGAAATCGCACAGCTCAATAGCTCAGACGAAGCGCAGATTAAAAAAATCAGAGATGATTGGCAAGTTCGTCATGACGCGGTTGTTGCCGCAGGTGGTTTGCATATTATTGGTACCGAACGTCATGAATCTCGCCGTATTGACAATCAGCTACGTGGTCGTGCCGGTCGTCAGGGGGATCCCGGGTCATCTCGATTCTACCTTTCCATGGAAGATGCATTGATGCGTATTTTCGCCAGCGATCGTGTATCTGGCTTGATGAAAAAGTTGGGCATGGAGCATGGCGAAGCAATAGAGCACCCGTGGGTAACAAAAGCGATAGAAAATGCACAACGTAAAGTTGAAGCGCGCAACTTCGACATTCGTAAACAATTGCTCGAATATGACGACGTCGCTAATGATCAACGTAAGGTCGTTTATCAGCAACGTAATGAATTAATGAATGAAACTGACATTAGTGAAACCATCAATGCGATCCGTCATGATGTATTAGCATCCGTTGTTGATTCCTATATCCCGCCTCAATCAGTCGAAGAGATGTGGGATATTAGCGGATTAACAGAGCGCCTGAAAAATGATTTTGCGCTTGAGTTGCCAATACAACAGTGGTTGGACGCAGATAACAAGCTAGATGAAGGTAAATTACGCGAGACCATTACTGAGAAGTTTGATGCAGCCTATAAAGAAAAAGAACAGCAGGTTGGTGAAACCGTACTAAGACACTTTGAAAAAGCCATCATGTTACAAAGCTTAGATTCGCATTGGAAAGAGCATTTGGCGGCCATGGATCATTTAAGACAAGGTATTCATTTGCGCGGTTATGCACAGAAAAATCCAAAACAAGAATATAAACGTGAATCTTTCGAGCTGTTTTCTCAGATGTTAGAAACACTTAAAGTTGAAGTTGTCAGTATTTTATCTAAAGTGAAAGTGCGTGAAGAGTCTGATGTGGAAGCGGTAGAAGCTAAACGTCGTCAAGCTGAAACTGCGCCAAAACAATATCAACACCAAAAAGATGAAGCCTTAAGTCGTAAACCCAAAGCGGTTGTTAGAGAAGGTGCTAAAGTTGGTCGAAACGAGCCTTGTCCATGCGGTTCAGGTGAGAAATATAAAAACTGCCACGGTAAGCTAAGCTAATGACACAAAGTGTTCACGTTGCAGTTGCTGTTGTTGTAAAAAACGACACGGTATTGATTGCTAAACGCTCTGATAACCAGCATCAGGGCGGCAAGTGGGAGTTCCCCGGCGGTAAAGTTGAAAATGGAGAGTCAGTTGAAACGGCACTACAACGTGAATTATCTGAGGAATGTGGTATTGAATTGCTCAGCTTTAAACCCTTAATTAAAGTTGAGCATGATTATGGTGACAAAAAAGTCATCCTAGACACCTTTCTGGTTGAGCATCACTCAGGTCTGGCTCGTGGGCTTGAGGGGCAACAAATACAATGGGTTAGTAAATCGAAACTGAAGGATTATACCTTTCCAAAGGCCAATCAGGTGATTCTAGAGACCTTGTTAGCGATCAAATAACGGAACTTGTACTATAGTAAAAATAGACATGAGCGGTTAATAGCGACAATAAAAAGGATCTATCTTGATTCATCAACTTCAGCGCGGGCCCGGTCGAGGTCGAAGTTTTGTCAAAAGAATTTATGTACCCCGAATTTTAGGCTTGGGCTTTGGTGCTTTTCCAGTTGGTTCAGTATTATATGAATTAAACTACACAACACCTGTCTGGCTGTTAATGCTTTTTTGTGCGTTAATTTGGCCGCACATCGCATATATCGTCGGCTTAAGAGCTAAATACCCTTACAATGCTGAATTTCGAAACTTATTGTTTGATGCGGCCATAGTGGGTTTTTGGATTGCGATGATGGGGTTTAACTTGGTACCGAGTCTTCTGTTACTTTCCGCGAATGGGTTGAACAATATATCGGCAGGTGGTGTAAAATTTTATCTTAAAGGGTGGGGCGCGACATTAATCGGTATGTGTCTGGCTTTTTTGATAATAGAACCTTTTATCTATTTAGATTCCAGCCAATTGAGCATTATGATATGTATCCCCTTAGTCCTAATATATCCTTTATTGGTTGGCTTTGTTACTTTCCGCTTGTCGATAAAACTGATGGAAGAACGTCAACATGCGCTTGTGTTAAGTAAAACAGATGCTTTATCACAACTGAACAATCGCGGGCATTGGGAGTCGCTGGTCCTGAAAAAGTTTGATGCAGGCAAAGCGACAAACGAAAAACCCGCGCTATTGATGATTGACATCGACCACTTTAAAAGAATAAACGATACACATGGCCATCTAGCGGGAGATAAAGTTTTAATCTGTTTTGCTCAGGCAATGAAGAATTTTTTTCATGGAACCAATGCAGAACTCGGTCGATATGGCGGTGAAGAATTTGGTGTTTTATTACCAGATACGGATCCGATGAGTGCTAAACAAGTAGCAGAGGCATTTTGTCGATACTTAGCGAAACAAGAATTGTCTATTTGTACTGAACTGGATGTCAAATTAACAGTCAGTATAGGTATTGCGCTGTTAACCCCAAATATGCAAGACTTTTCACAGTGGATTGATATTGCTGATCAAGCTTTGTATAAGGCCAAAGATAATGGCCGCAATCAAGTTTGTTTAGCTAAACAAGACAATCGTCATTTTATTGCAACTGCAGTAAGCTCATAATTGCATTAATGATAAACGAATCATAACAGGGAGATAAAATGTTAACGCAAATAGTCAAACTATTCATTGCCCTCAATTCCGAAAATTCACCGAAACAAATTAGTTATGCCTTTGCTTTAGGGATGCTGATTGGTTTAACCCCTTTGTTTAGCTTACATAATTTAATTGTATTATTAGTGGCTTTCTTGGTTAGAGTGCATCTTGGCTCTTTTTTTGTTTCTTGGACTTTATTTTCATTACTGGGTCTGTTGTTTGAAAGCGCATTTGCACAAGTTGGTGAGTATTTACTCACTGCAACTTCGCTTCATCCAGTTTGGCAGTCACTTTATCAGTTTACTCTATTTAAACTCGCTCATTTACACCATACAGTAACGCTTGGTAGTTTGTTGATTGCTTTACTTTTGTTTGTTCCGCTAACAATCGGCGTGCAATTCTTGGTGGTTAAATATCGGGTTCATGTAATGGCGTTTGTCGTCAAACTGAAAGTAGTACAAATGCTAAAAGGCTCGCGTTTTTACCAGATGTACCAGAAACTACAAGGAGCCTAATATGAAAAAGTATATTCGTTGGCAAGGTATCGCAGGTCTAATCTCGATATTGTTGATATTCTCCGCATTGGTTTATGTTTTTGCTGGCAAACTGATTCAATTGGCAATTGAAAAAGGTGGCAGCTATTATTTAGGTGCTGAAGTGAGCCTAGAATCGGTGCAAGTCGATTGGTCACCGTTTAAAATAGAATTGAATGTACTACAAGCGACAGATCCGCAGCAGCCGATGCAGAATTTACTGGCATTTAAACAAGCCAGTATAGAAATGAACTTGTGGCAATATTTGTTGGGTCGCTATATCTTTGAAGATGCTAGCATTACAGAGTTGGCTTTTAACCAAGCTAGAGCGACTGCTGGTGACGTCTACACAAAAGATCCTTCGAAACCCAGCCTTAAAGATAAAGCGCAAGATAAAGTAAAAGATATTAAAGCGGAAATTCCCGATGTAGAAAGCTTGTTAAAACAATCTGATCTGATTACGGTCAAAAAAGCAGAGAATATGCAACAGGTTGTCGATAATGAACAACAAGCGATAAAACAAATTAAAGAAAACTTGCCGGACCAAGCACGTTTAAAAGAATATGAAAAACGGGTCAAAAAACTAACAGAAACCGAAGTTAAGTCAATAGAAGATGTGGCGAAACTAAAAGCCGAATTGGATGCGCTAAAAGACGATATAAAAGCAGATAAGGCGCAGCTTAAAGCTGCTAAGACTCAGTTAGTTAATAGCAAAGCAGCACTGAGTCAGGCAGCTACTGAGCTTAAAGATGCCCCGCAACAGGATTGGCAGAAGGTTAAAGAAACATATCAATTAGAGACTTTTGAAGCGGAAGACTTAGCGCATATTTTATTTGGTTCACAGGCGCGTGAATATTATCAACAGGCGCAGCGAATTTATCAGTTTGCTAAGCCCTTTTTGCAGGGCGAAAGTGATGGTGAAGGGGCAGCTGAACAAGTTAAAGTGGGGCGTTTTGTACACTTTGATGAGCAAAACCCACTACCAGCTTGGCTGTTGAAACAAGGTGAAATTTCCCTGTTGACTCCGCATGGCAAGGTGCAAATTGTATTGAACGAGATCAATATGCAGCACTGGTTAAGAAAGCAAAGTAGCCAAATAAACTTTCACTCTAGCGCATTTGCCAATGGTCAGTTAGATGGCACAGTAACCTTTTATAAATTTGAAAATGGCGATTTATCCAGTCAAGGTCAGTGGACAATGGAAGATCTTAAATATGATAAAGGGCAAGCTTCAGGCGCGAGATTTGCGCTTGTGCAATCTGGTTTTAATGGTCATGGTGAATTTGAATACAAGGCGGGCCAAATAACAGCACGCAGTGATATTAATTTACAGCAACCGAAATTCTCGACGACCTCATCTTCACGGTGGATGAAACAAGTTATAAATGCTTTAAGTGGCCAACAAACTATCCCAGCCCAAATACGTTTGTCCGGTGATGCGCTAAAACCCAGTATTTCAGTGGATTCGCAGTTAGACGAAATTGTTAAACAAAGTGTGACTGCGCAAGCGGATGCCGAGCTGGATAAATTAAAAAGCAAATTTCAGTCACAATTAAAGCAAAAAGTTTCGCAGAAACTGAATTTATCAGAATCAGAAATGGCTGAAATTGGTAATTTAACTGAATGGGTAGACGATACCGAAGGTACTTTGAATAAACTATTAGAAAGTAAAATCGACTCGTTTAAAGATAAACAAAAAGATAAGCTCAAAGATAAGCTAAATGAAAAATTAGGAGATAAGCTAAACAAACTGTTTGGCTAATAATAGGATGCAAAACATGACAAAGAATCGAATCGCAACAGCCATTCTGTTAACCACCAGTATAATGGTGAGTCCGCTGGCGAATGCTGAGTCTTGGTTTGAAAAAGGCTTGGAAATGCTTACAGGCGGCGCGGACAAACAAAATAGCGCTGATGACAATAATGACAAAGGTGAGTTTTCTAGCGATGATTTATCTACTGCCTTTAAGCAGGCTTTAAAAATAGGTACTGAAAATGTCGTCAATCAATTAGGCCAAGAAGGCGGTTTTAATGCAGATCCTTTAGTGCATATTCCGCTTCCAGAAGAGTTTAATAAAATAAAAAAATACTTAGACAAAGCAGGATTATCCAAATATACAGATGAACTGGAAGTTAAACTCAACCGGGCTGCTGAAGCTGCAACACCGCAAGCCAAAGCTTTGTTTATTGATGCCATCAAGGAGATGAGTTTTAGTGATGTAAAAGCCATCTATACAGGTCCTAATGATTCTGCAACTCAGTATTTTCAAAACAAAATGTCGGCCCCGTTAAAGGCTAAGATGCAGCCGATAGTTAACGCCAGTTTAGAAGATGTTGGTGCTATTCAGTTGTACGACAAGGTCGTTGACAGGTATAAAAAGATTCCATTTGTTCCAGACATCAAAGCAGATTTAACAGAACACGTTATAGATAAGGGCATTCAGGGTATTTTCTTTTACATGGCACAAGAGGAAACTAAGATCCGCGAAAACCCCGAGCAACAAACGACCGAGCTGCTAAAAAAGGTATTTGGACTCAACTAAATATATTGTCAGTATACTGGCTGAATGATTTGGGTTGTTAACTAAAATATCAACCCAAATCACCCAATATACACTGCAACATACTAATAGCCGCTAAGCCAGCTGTTTCGGTGCGCAGTACCCTAGGACCCATTAAAATATCAGTGAAATTAGCCTGCCGCGCTTTTTCAATTTCTTCATCTGACAACCCGCCTTCTGGGCCAATTAATAACTGCACTTGTTGTGTCTTTTTATCTAATCCGCCAATGCCAAACTTGGCTTGTGGATGCAGATTCAAGCGTACACCTGAAAATGAGGTGTTGAGTAATTCTTCTAATTGAATAACGGGGTTAACTTTAGGTACAAAAGCACGGCCACATTGCTCACAGGCGGATTGCACGATCTTTTGCCATTGCTCGGTTTTTTTCTGCATGCGCTCTGCGTTTAACTTAACCCCACAACGTTCACTAATCAGCGGGCTAATTTCATGCACCCCTAATTCAACCGCTTTTTGCAGGGTAAAGTCCATTTTATCACCGCGCGAAATCACCTGAGCTAAATGAATCTTTAACTGTGATTCGTTATTTACTGAATTTTTTTCTTTGATCTTAACTCTAACGCTTTTACGTTCAACTTGAATGATTTCGCATTCATAGTCAAAACCATTACCATTAAATAGCACAATTGGATGACCATTTTGTAAACGTAGTACACGTCCAACATGGTTGGCGGCATCTGAACTTAACTCTAGTTCTGAGTTAACAATGAGTTCTTCGGGCTGAAAAATTCGGGTTAAACGCATGATACAAATTACCTTGGTGGATCAATATGATTACTGATACTGGCGTTGAGTCTAAACCAGCCAGCGATACTGTAGCGGCTTTTGGTCGCGGGTAAAACCTCATGCGGAAATTCTTCACTTAAAAAAATGACCAAAGTACCGGCACTAGGAATAACCCGAGTTAACTCGATGTGCGGGTGCTGAGGATCATAAATAACGAGCTCGCCACCGTCTTCTGCTTGCCAGTTTGGGTTGAGGTAATAAACCGTTGATAAAATACGATTGGCTTGGCCTTTAAACGCATCTACATGGGTTTTATAGAATGCCCCCGGTTGATATTGCGCAAAGTGAGATTCATAGCTAAATAAACCTAAATATAATTGACGATTAAGGCTTAACCTTAATTCGTCCATTTGGTTTAGCCATGCAGTTTCGGCTGCTGAATTGTGCTGAATCCATTTTATTTTGTCGCGACGCACAAAATGATTGATATTTTCATCCTGTTCACGACCGATAGCTGCTTGTTTTAATTGGCTTTCTTCTAACTGCAGCACATGCGCAATGAGCTGGTTTTCCAGCTCATGGTTAAAAGCGTGCTCAATAATCGCAAAGCCTTTGTTTTGTAAGGCTTGCGATATGGCTAGAAAGTTTAGATTATCAGAATCTGGTAGCGCTGATTCAAACATGCGTGAACTCAAATAAATAGATGACACGCTATTTTATATCAAGATTCCAGATTGCCAAGATAAATACAGGTTAATTAGATACCACCACGAATATGCTGTCTAACTTGTTGTAGATAAAAATCATTAAGCTGACTGTGCAATGCTGCAGGTAAAGCAGGCAGCTGACTGCATTTTGCATTATTGTCGACTTGTTGAGCCTTGCTGGCGCCTGCAATGATGGTACTGACTTGTGGTTGATCTAAAATCCAGCGCATCGCCAGTTGCAATAGATTGATATTGGCCGGTAATAAATTTTTTAACGCATCTGCTAATTCAACACCTTTAGCAAATGGCATACCGTTAAAAGTTTCACCCACATGGAAGGCTGCACCGTCGCGGTTGTAGTTACGGTGATCACTTGCTGAGAATTGACGATCTTTGCGCATTGCGCCAGACAATAAACCACTGGCTAACGGTAAGCGTACAATAATACCAACATTTTTTTCTGCGGCTTTGGGTAAAATATGCTGAATGGCATCTTGTCGGAAAACATTAAAGATTATTTGCAAGCTGGTGACTTGACTGTTTTGTAAACAAAATTGTGCCTCATCTAGCATTTCAACACTGGCACCATAATGTTTTATCAAGCCTTTTTTTTGCAAGTTTTCCAGCCAATGAAAAATCTCGCCATCCAATAAAACTTCGCTTGGAATACAATGTAACTGCACCAGATCCAGAGCTTCAATGCCTAAACGCTTAATTGAACCCTCGATATTTTTACGTACCTTTTGTTCACTATACCCATCGGGAAACAATGCACCGTCTCGACCCACTTTTGTGGCAATGTAAGGTTTGTTGGTTTGGGTTTTTAACCAGTTTCCGATGCGAGTCTCACTAAGCCCTGCACCATACACATCTGCTGTGTCTAAAAAATTAATGCCATTTTCAACGGCTGTGTCTAATATTTTAAAAGCTTCACTGTCGCTAATATCACCAAAATCATTGCCCAACTGCCAGCAGCCTAAACCAATTTCTGATACTTCTAAATCACTAGAACCTAGTTTTCGTGTGTGCATTTTACTCTCCTGAAATTAAATTGACTCCGTTGTCGTTAATGCGCCTATAGACAGGGTTATTCACCCTCGGAGTCTTAAAGAGTTTAACTTTTGTATTATTGGTAATATATACTTAACCAATATACATATTGTTTAGAAAAATTTTACAATGATGAAAGGTTTAAACGAATTTATTATGGTGGTTGAGCAAGGTAATTTTTCATCTGCTGCAGAAAAGTTAGGTACAACCAGAGCGCGTGTTAGTCAGGTTATCGCTGAGTTAGAGTTGAATTTGGGGACACAGCTATTTAAACGCTCTACACGTTCAATGCAATTAACTTCAATAGGTCAGGCTTTTTATCAGCAAAGCCGGCAAGGACTTATCGTGTTAGAGCAGGCGGTTGAACAAGTTAAAGTTAAGCAGAATCAATTGGCCGGCAATATTAAAGTTAACTCGGTCGGTGGCCTGTTTGCAGAACAAATATTAGCCCCAGTGATAATGGACTTTATGCAACAGTATCCGAACATCAATATTGAATTGGATTTTTCCAGCGATCACATAGATTTAATCGCGGACAAATACGATCTAGCTGTCCGCATGGGGGATTTACCGGATTCAAATTTAATTGCAAGACCTTTAGTGTATTACCCATCCTATGTTTGTGCATCTGCTGATTATTTAAATCAATTTGCTGAAATTACCCACCCTAAATATTTAGAGCAACATAGGTGTATAGTCGGTAGCATGAAAAAGTGGACTTTTTATCAAGACAAAAAAGATATAAAAGGACATAAAAGCGACAAATATGAAATACACGTAGAAGGTCAACTGGTTTGCGCGAATGGACACATTGCGAAACAAGCCGCATTAAAAGGGTGTGGGATTGTCAGGTTACCTGCTTATTATGTAGCACAGGAAATTGAACAGGGTATTTTACAACCCGCAGTTAAACACTGGCAAACTAAAGGCAGTCAGGTTTCTTTAGTGTATGCAAAAACTGATTATAGGGCTGCTAGATTGCAGTTATTCATAGAATATTTATGTAATGTGTTTAGAAACAAAACACCCGCGGTATGAGCGGGTGTTTAAAATATTTGATTCAGCTATTAAATGCAGCCGTACAGATTAATCTGCTTGACCGAATTCAACACCTTTTTCAATGTCACCTTTTAAGGTCGGTAACATGTCGTCTAACGCTTTTTGTTCAAAAGCACTCAGTGAACCGTAATCTAAAATTGTTTCGACGCCGTCTTTACCTAATTTTACAGGCTGTGCGAAGAAGTCGGCGTTGTCACCGCTGCCTTGAACGTATGCACATTCAATAACATCTTCGCCTTGTAAACCTTTGATTAAAGACAAACCAAAACGTGCCGCAGCCTGACCCATAGAAAGCGTTGCTGATCCGCCACCCGCTTTTGCTTCTACAACTTCAGTACCTGCATTTTGGATACGTGTTGTTAAGCTTGCGATTTCTTCATCAGAAAAAGAAACACCATCAATTTGTGACAACAATGGTAAAATGGTCACACCACTATGGCCACCAATTACGTCTACTTTAACATCTTGAGTTGATTTACCTTTTGCTTCTGCTACAAAAGTTTCAGCTCGGATAACATCTAAAGTTGTTACACCGAACAAACGTTTTGGATCGTAAACACCGGCTTTTTTCAATACTTCTGCCGCAATTGGCACAGTTGTATTTACCGGGTTAGTGATGATACCCAACAAAGCTTTAGGACAAACTTCAGCTACTTTGCCAGCTAACGTTTTAATGATACCCGCGTTAATGTTAAACAAGTCAGCGCGGTCCATACCCGGCTTACGAGCAACACCTGCAGAAATCAATACAACGTCTGCGCCTTCTAATGCTGGGCTACAATCTTCGCCAGCAAAACCTGTGACTTCAACGTCAGTTGGAATATGGCTTAAATCTTTTGCAACACCCGGAGTAACAGGTGCAATATCATATAGGCTAAGTTGTGAACCCGCCGGTAAGTTTAGTTTAAGTAACAAGCCTAATGCTTGACCAATGCCACCAGCAGCACCAATAACAGCAACTTTCATTTTGTTCTCCATTGCTCAAAAATTGTGATACAAGATAAAAGATTGATCATCAAATGACAATTCAAGTTGGGTTAATTTGACTATCAATAATTTGTATACCCACTATAGCGTTTTTTTGCTTAGATACCAGCTCCGGATGGACCAGCTTGTCTAATTTTTTCGTCAACTTGATATTGTTTAAAATTGTCGATAAAGCGGTTTGCCAGTTGCAGTGCTGTTGACCGGTAATCAACTGGGTTGTGCCAGTTTTTTTCAGGCCACAATAATGTTTCATCTAATCCGTTAAGATGATTAGGGACGGTTAAATTCATAATCTCCATTTTACGGCAATCATCTTTATCAATTTTACCTTCTACAATCGCGCTGATAACCGCTCGTGTTTCGTCAATGCTAAATCTGCGACCATTTGGGTAAGGGCCGCCCGTCCAACCGGTATTGACTAGGTAAACGGGGGTATTGGTTTCGGTCAGTCTTTTTATCAATAAATTGGCATAGTCTGCGGCAGGGCGTGGGAAAAATGGAGCGCCAAAACAAGTGCTAAAGGTTGCACCTATTGCAGCCTGACTACCGATTTCTGTTGAACCGACTAAAGCGGTATAACCACTTAAAAAATGATAGGCCGCAGCATATTGGTCTAAAATCGCAATCGGTGGTAATACACTGCTTAGATCGCAGGTTAAAAATATTACAGCACTGGGGTGTCCGCCTTTATTTGCTGTTACTCGTTTGGGGATGTGCTCTAGCGGATAGGAAACACGGGTATTGGCGGTAAGTGAATCATCTTCGTATTTTTCGATTCGTTCTTTGTCTAGCACCACATTTTCCAATACGGCACCAAATTTTATGGCATACCAAATTAAAGGCTCTTGTTTTTCGGATAAATCAATGCACTTAGCATAACAGCCACCTTCTAAATTAAATATCCCATTTCTTGACCAGCCATGCTCGTCATCACCAATTAAATATCGTTTAGGATCTGCCGACAGAGTGGTTTTACCTGTACCTGACAAACCAAAATATAAAGCAGTACGGCTTGTTTTATCCGCAGTTTCAGCATTGGCGGAACAGTGCATGGGCAAAATATCATGTTCCGCTAGCAAGAAGTTTTGCACCGAGAATAAGGCTTTTTTCATTTCACCGGCATACGGCATGCCAGCTAATAAAACACGTTGCGAAGCAAAATCTATGATGACTGCGCCATCGCTATGTGTTCCATGTTTATCTGGGTGACAGGTAAACCCCGGCGCGTTTAATACTTGCCAGTTAAGCTTCTGAATGTTACTTCCAGATGAGGTTTGATTAGCTCGTTTACGGATAAACATATTATGCGCAAACAGTTGATGCCAAGCTGTTTGCGTTAATACTTCGACCTCTAAACAATTTTCTTCATCAGCCCCAACTTGATAATTACCTAAATAATGAGGTTGACTCTGTAAGTAATGGTGTACTTCAAACCACAAGTTTTCAAAGTCATTGGCAGAAAAAGGTTTATTGATTTTGCCCCAATCAATTTTGTCTTTAGTTTCAGGTTCTTTGACGATAAACCTATCAAGCGGTGAGCGGCCAGTTCGGCTACCGGTTGATACTGCTAAAGCACCAGAGGCAGTTAACCGACCTTCATTGTTTTGAATCGCGTGTTCTATTAGCTCAGCTGCAGTAAGAGAGACATAAGGTTTAAAATGCGCATGCATACTAACCTCTTTTTCGTAACGTAAACAATTGTCTCCTGAGTATAGAAGGTTGCAGAAATATTGCCTGTGGCAACAGGCAAAAAAGTTCATTAACTCTTTTTATCTGCTGTGCTGCTCGTTGAAGAAACTTGTTTATAGGTCGCATTGTAGCTGTCTATATCACCTACTTCCAGCATTGGTGCAGCATCTAAATGTTGCGCATCCATCATATGCACCACGCGTTGCAGTGAGGACAAAATCATCATTTGCTCCCAGTCTTTTAAATCTCTAAACTGGCGAATAAAGTGTTCTTGTAAAGGCAGTGGCGCTTCTCTAAGTAGCTCCAGACCCGCTTCGGTCAGATAAGCGTGCACCTTACGTTTGTCTTGATTTGAGCGCACACGGTAAACCAGTTCTCGTTTTTCCAGACGATCTAATATGCTGGTTACCGTAGCCTGACTTAAACTCACTTCATTGGCAATTTCACCAATGGTTACTTCGCCCTGATCATGTATAGCACGCAATAATAATAACTGAGGTGCCGTAATTCCGGCTGTTTTTACCAATTGTTTAGAGTGCAAATCAGTTGCTCGAATAAGTCGACGCAATGTGACTAACACTTCTTCAATTGTTTCTATTTGAGTCAAATTCAGCTCCGCGATAGGGTTAATTTTTGCTGGCATTATAATCTCTTCATTTGTGCACTCAACTGTTAGTCAGCGCGTCAGTAATATCATCTGGCTCAGGCGCTGTTCGTTCTGCCAATTCAGCGAAATCAACGACCATGGTAAGCTGATTATTTAAATTGACTGTGCCTTTTATCCATTCTGAGTGTTCAAGCGCATTGCTTTCTATTTGGTCAGGTGAAAATTCAATTATTTGATCTACTTTATCTATGGTAATGCCCATTCGATCTGCCGTTTTTGTTTCGACAATTAAAATATTGTTTTGTACTGAATTATTTTCGCATCTAAATAGTTTAGGGCCGTTTAAGATGGTAATAATTTCGTTGCGAATATTTAAAATACCATCCGCTTCAGCACTCGATCCAGGAAAAGGATTGCTCTCTGTATAAGGCAAAACTTCTTTAATTTCCTCGATATTGCAGCAATATCTCTCGTTTTCTATAAAAAATGATACCCATTTATCAGTCATCAGCAGTTCTTTTTAAATTAAACTAGATTTACGAATAATATTTAGTGTACTATATATTTAATTGTTTAGACATCAAAATAAATTCGCGTCGTTTTGACGAGCAACAAGAGAACTAAAAATCCATTATGGATAAAAATGACAGTATGAAGGGGCAACCAGAGTTTCGTTGTCCAAAAGCCGAAGATGGCTACCCAGTACACCAGTTAATTGCGGCATGTCCGCCTCTGGATACTAACTCAGCATATTGCAACTTATTGCAATGCTCACATTTTGCTGAAACCTGCGTAATCGCCGAAATTGATGGTGATATTGTTGGTTGGGTTTCAGCCTACATAGAACCTACCCAACCTGATACTCTTTTCATTTGGCAAATGGCCGTTTCAGAGAAAGCACGCGGATATTCGTTAGCGCGCAAAATGCTGGAGCATTTGTTGGCAAGAGAGGTGTGCAGTAAAGTTTGTTATATCGAAACAACGATAACAGCAGATAATGCCGCATCCAGAAGGGTATTTAAACGTTTAGCTGAAAATTTAGGCACTCAAATTGTTGAATCAGAGTTTTTCACAAAAGAAAAGCACTTTGGTGGTCAGCATTCAGATGAGTTTTTGTTCCGTATCGGCCCATTTTCAGTAAACACACAAATTAAGACAAACGAGGAATAGTCATGAGTATCTTTGAACAGATGGAATCTAACGTACAGTGTTATGCAAACTCTTTTCCAGTTACTTTTAACAGAGCTAAAGGGTCATACTTGTATGATGACGAAGGCAATGCTTATTTGGACTTTCTTTCTGGAGCTGGCTCACTTAATTATGGTCACAACCCTGAAGAAATTAAACAGGCGTTAGTAGACTACATTATGGCTGATGGTGTTGCGCATGGTTTAGATATGCATACAACGGCTAAAGCTGATTTTATGCAAACATTGCAAGATGTTATTCTGCAGCCGCGCGGTTTAGATTATAAAATACAGTTTACAGGCCCAACAGGTGCAAATGCCGTTGAAGCAGCAATGAAATTAGCACGAAAAATTACAGGCCGTACCAATATTATCAGCTTTACCAATGGTTTCCACGGTGTAACTTTAGGTGCAGTGAGTGCAACTGGTAACCAGCACCACAGAGGCGGTGCAGGTGTACCATTAAGCGGTACCAGTCGTATGCCTTATTGTGGCTATTATGGTTACAATGCAGATACCTTAAAAATGATCGACAAGCAATTGTCCGATCCATCTAGTGGTATCGATGCACCGGCGGCATTTATTGTTGAAACAGTCCAAGGTGAAGGCGGATTAAACGTTGCGACACCTGAATGGCTGTTAGGCTTGCAGTCTTTGGCGCAAAAACATGGTGCTAAATTAATTGTTGACGATATTCAAGCTGGTTGTGGTCGTACGGGTCGTTTCTTTAGTTTTGAAGAAGCTGGGTTGAAACCAGATATAGTGACCTTATCCAAATCAATTAGTGGTTTTGGCTTGCCTTTAGCTGTGGTTTTATTAAAACCTGAATTAGATGAATGGGCACCAGGTGAGCACAATGGTACTTTCCGTGGTAATAACCATGCATTTATCACGGCGACCAAAGCCTTAAAAACCTTTTGGGCAGATGAAAACTTCGAGAAGGAAGTTGTTGAAAAAGCGCAACTGGTAACCAGCTATTTTCAAGCTGTTGTTGATGATCTAGGTGTAACGCACGCTCGTTTAAAAGGTCGTGGTTTAATGCAGGGTATTGAATTTCGCAATGGTGAAATTGCTGACCGCATTACCTCTCGTTGTTTTGACAAAAATTTAATTGTTGAAACGGCCGGTAACCATAGCCAAGTTGTTAAATGTTTTTGTCCATTAACTATTGATAAAGCCGACTTAGAAAAAGGCTTGCAAATTATGGTTGATGCGATTGCTGCTGAGTTTAAAACTGACCTTAAAGTAGCAGTTTAAGGAGATTATTTTTTATGATAGTTAGAAATTTAAAAGAAGCCGAACAGTCAGAACGTAAAATTGTCAGTGAAGGATGGGACAGTACTCGCTTGTTACTTAAAGGTGACAACATGGGGTTTTCTTTTCATATCACCACTATTTTTGAAGGTGCAGAGCTGCATTTGCACTATAAAAATCACTTAGAATCGGTTTATTGTATTTCTGGTGAAGGTTCGGTTGAAGATTTAGCCGACGGTACAGTTCACCCAATAGAGCCGGGTGTGATCTACATTTTAGATAAGCATGATAAGCACATTTTACGTGCGACTAAAGAAATGAAAATGGCCTGTGTATTTAACCCTCCATTACACGGCAAAGAAGTGCACGATGAAACCGGCGCGTACGCACTTGAAGCTGAACCAGTCAGTGGTGACTAAGATATACCAAGCAGGTAGTTAACTACCTGCTTTTCCCCTTGTATATCGCACCTTATTTATTAAATAAATAGAGAACAAAATTCAATGAACGGATCAAATAGTCATACGGTCGAAAAAATCGGCGGTACTTCTATGAGTCAGTACCAAGCGGTACGAGACAACATAATGTTAAATCAACAGCTGAAAAATCCTTATCAAAGGATTTTTGTCGTTTCCGCTTATGCAGGCATGACCAATTTGTTGTTGGAGCACAAAAAAACAGCTGAACCGGGCGTTTACGGTCGATTTGCCAGTGCAGAAGAAGACAGATCATGGATGGAAGCGTTTGAAACTGTGCGCAGTAAAATGGTTGAAACTAACTTAGAATTATTTGGTGAAACTGCGCTGCGCGAAAAAGCAGATCGTTTTATTTTACGACGTTTAGACGATGCAGAGCGCGCATTAACTGACTTAAATAATTTGTGTCAACATGGCCATTTTGAGATTGGCGATCACTTACTTAAAGTGCGTGAAATGTTGGCCAGTATCGGCGAAGCACACAGTGCTTGGAACTTAGCGCATTTATTGCAAAAAGAAGGGATCAATGCCGTATTTGTTGATTTAACTGGTTGGGATATCGACAAAGCCGTTGATATGGACGAGCTGATCAAGGAAAAATTCTGGTCGCTAGACTTAAAGGAATGTTTGCCAATTGCAACGGGTTATTGTCATAGTGCCAAAGGTTTAATGGCAACTTTTGATCGCGGTTATAGTGAAATGACATTTAGTCGTATTGCGGTTTTGACTAAAGCAGAAGAAGCGATTATTCACAAAGAATATCACTTAAGTAGCGCTGATCCTAAAATGGTGGGTTTAGATAAAGTCGTGCCTATTGGTTTAACTAACTATGATGTTGCGGATCAGCTCGCTAATTTAGGGATGGAAGCCATTCACCCAAGAGCCGCTAAAGGACTGCGCCAATCAGAAATTTCGTTGCGAGTGAAAAACACATTCGAGCCAGAGCACAAAGGTACGTTAATTACTTCAACTTATGTCAGTGACAAACCTAAAGTTGAAATTGTTGCGGGTCGACAAAATGTATATTCATTTGAGCTATTTGACCAAGACATGATGGGCCAAGTAAACCGTTTTGACATTGAGACTTTAGCGCTTATCAATGAGCTAAAAATTCAAATGGTGAGTAAAGATGTAACGGCAAACAGTATTACGCATTATTTGAGTTGTAACCTGAAAAAAGCAAAACGCTTACAAACCTTATTGGAAAATAAATTCCCAGAAGCCGAAGTGAATGTGCGTAAAGTGTGTATTGTTTCAGCTATCGGTAGCGATATGCAAGAAGCGGGTATGCTAGCACGAGCTGTCAAAGCAATCGCTGAGCAAGGCATCAGCATACAGGCGCTGCATCAATCTATGCGTCAGGTAGACATTCAGTTTGTTTTGGATGAGAAGCATTTTGAAACCGCAACCGTTGCATTGCATAAACATTTAGTTGAGCAAGAAAACGAGGTTTAATATTAAGTATAAAACCACACCCATACGCTCTAGCTCAGATGACTTCTGGGCTTACGGCGTAAATATTACAAAACCAAACCATCCACATGTAACAGATATACGTGAGGATGGTTTTGTTCCTCAACATTTCGCTTCTAAAGTCTGGCAGTCAAATTTTTTATTGATGGACATGCTATCTGCACTCCCAGTTAAAAACCAACTCAATGTTATCGAGATTGGCGCTGGTTGGGGCGCACTGAGCGTTTTTATGAATAAGCACTTTGACGCGGCAGTCATTGCCAGTGATTTGGATGAAAACTTATGGCCGTATCAACAAATGTTGGCGCAGCGAAATGATTCTAATATTACCAGCAAAGTATTACCTATCGAACAAATAACAGATCGAGTGCTCGCAGAAACCGATCTGATTATCGCTTCTGATATTTGTTATGACAATGATACCAAAAATGCATTACAAAGCTTAGTTGAGTTGGTTGCATGCCGCAACGATGTCGTGTTTTTGTTGGCGGATATTGGGCGTAAAGCTTTTATGCGCTTAAGTGAAGATAACGAAATTTTTCAAGATGTGAAATTGCGTCCACGCAGTATATCAGAGCCCGTAGATATGCAAGGTTATGTATTGTCGGTTAATCCAATCAGGGAAATATTATGTTAGTCAGCTTTATTGTTTTTCTATCTTGTTTTGCAATTATTGGGTTGAGCTCGGCCAAGTTCGCACAAAAAAATCGTGATGATTATTATTTGGCAGGTCGCAACGTATCCGCTTGGTTAACTGGGTTATCCGCCGTAGCAACTAATAATAGTGGTTACATGTTTATTGGTGTAATTGGTTACACCTATTACACAGGTTTAGCTGCAATGTGGTTAATGGTGGGCTGGATTATTGGTGACATAATCGCTTCTTTTTATGTTCACCAACACGTTAGAAGCAAAGCAAAAGAGAGACAAGCCGTTTCGATAATGTCGTTGGTGAGCCGTTGGCAAGGTGATAATCAAAAAGTGCTTAGGCAAATGTTGTCATGGACCGCACTGATACTGATGATAGCCTATGCAGCAGCACAATTTATCGCAGGCAGTAAAGCACTGCATGTTTTACTGGATTGGCCATTATGGATGGGTGCTATTCTAGTCTCAGTTTTAGTTGCCGCCTATTGTTTTGCGGGGGGGATCAGAGCTTCAATCTGGACAGACGCGGCACAATCGTTTGTGATGATATTAGCGATGAGTTTATTGATGTTTGTTGCAATTGATAACATAGGGGGCGTTGCTGCTGTTTACGATAAACTTGAGCAAATCCCTGGTTATTTTGATGTTGCTCCAGACGATTTAATGATCCCCGGTACGGCCGGCATTATCGCTTTTGCAGTCGGTTGGGTATTTGCAGGCTTTTCGGTTGTGGGTCAGCCTCATATTATGGTTCGTTTTATTGCATTGGATGGTCAACAAAAAATGTGGGTCATGCGGATGTGGTACTACGTTTGGTTCAGTCTATTTTATTTAATGGCAACCACTGTCGGCTTATTAAGCCGCATTTTGTTAGATACTGGTGGCAGCTTTGACGCTGAGCTTGCGCTGCCAATGATGGCAGTTGAGTTATTGCCTGATTGGTTAGTCGGGTTAATTCTAGCAGGGATTTTTGCTGCGACATTATCAACCGCAGATTCTCTAATACTGAGCGCCTCAGCGGCAGTATCACAAGATTGTTTACCTAAAGCGATTGATAAAACCTGGTTGATTAAAACCATTACCTTATTGATCACCGTGTTGACATTGGTGGTCGCGTTATTTGCCAAACAAGGTGTATTTGAATTAGTCGTCTTTGCTTGGTCAACTTTGGGCTGTGCCATTGCGCCACTGCTGATTGGTTTTATCCGAGGCTGGCAAATTAGCCAATGGCGCGCTATTTTTGTAGTGGTACTCGGGGTAGGAACCGCCCTTATTTGGCGCGCGCTTGGCTGGCATGCTCAAATTTACGAAGGTTTAGCCGGTATTTTATTGAGTTTGTTTGCTTTTTATATACTACGACAGTCTCAGCAAGAAGTATTTGCAAAAGATGGAGCGAGTTAGTTGAAAACTAAAGTAAGGTTTTTATCATTCAGTTTTATTTTCTGCTGGTTTTTCTTTTCGCAATCTTCTTTGGCGCAAGAAGCTGAACAAGTTGTTGAGCAAGAACGTAAACTGGCAGAAAAAATCGAAAAACTAGAAGAGCCTTTGTATACCCCATTTATTGAGCGGTATTTATTAGATGAAGTAAAAACGATTCGGCAAGAGCAACAGATACTGCGAACTGAAATCGCTGAAAAGTTAGCTGGTGCTAAACTTGAATCGTCTGACCGAGCATTAAGGTATACATCAGACACAGTCAATAATGTGTTTTTCATTATTACCGCTGCTGCATCAGTGTTAGTTTTAATGGGATGGCGCTCCTTGCGTGATATTCAAACGCAAATAGAGGAACACGTGAGCAATAAAGTTAGCTCGGTGAGTGATGAATATGAAAAACGCTTATCAGATGTCGAAGAAAAACTGAAGAAGCGCTCAGAGCAAATTATTTCGACACAGGAAGAAATCGCCAGAGCTAATCAATTACATGCGTTATGGATGCGAGCTGGGCTGGAAAATAATCCGCAACAAAAAGTAAAACTCTATGATGAGATACTCGATCTGCACAGTGAAGATGTTGAAGCCATTACCTATAAAGCGGACGCTGTCTTAGAATTAGGTGAATGTGAATGGGCACTTAATCTATCGAGTAAAGCGCTCGAATTGGATCAGGATTACGCCCTAGCTTATTGGCAGCGCGCCTGTGCTCATGCTGCGCTTGGTCAAATCGAAAGCGCGATAGAAGATATACATATAGCACTGGAGAAGTCACCCGTACTGGCAAGTGAACTTGCACATGAAAGTATGTTCCAGACCTTGTATGAGGAAGAAGAATTTAAAAAATTACTTGCTTAATATTTGCACATTTCAAACTCGCCGACTAGGCTTAGATCGCAAACAGAATTGATTAAAATAAATAAATGGTGAGATGGAGTTTGAATATGTCTGTTACATCTAAAGATATTGTTAGAACCGCTTTTATTATTTTTGCACTTGTATTGTGCTACCAAATTGTATTTGTCAGTGCCAGTCAAATAGATTGGTTTGCTGCACCAATCGCATCTTTAGTGTATGCATTGCTTGCCTTTGCAGTGCAGCGCAGTAGCAGATCTCAGTCAAATAACTCAATGCGACAAATGGAGTAAAATATGGAAACAGAATTTCATACTTTAGGTAATTTATTTGAGCAATTAGGTATAGCCGATAACGAACAGGCGATTGATGCATTTATTGATAAGCACAAGCCTTTGCCAAACAATATTCAGTTACACCAAGCATCTTTTTGGAGTGCAGGGCAAAAATCATTTTTGCATGAAGCCATTGCAGCTGACGCTGATTGGGCTGAAGTTGTCGACCAGCTTGATGCTATGTTACGTGATTAAAATTCTTCACAAAAAACGATTAAAACAACAGCTTGTAAAATAACTTTGGCTAGATTTCAGCGAACGATTTAGCTCTTTGAACCTTACATTCTACATGCTTTCTGATATTAAAAGGCGCTTTTAGCGCCTTTTTTCTTCCATCAAATATATCCTTACAATAAAACAAACGACTGCATAACTGTTATCTGTAGGCGGGCAGGTAGATTATGTGGCTGTGTTTAAGCCAAAAAGAGACTTTTTAAAAGCTAGCTGTGAGTTTGCTTAATGGTCAATTGATAATAAAAGCGGAATACTTTGCTTTTTATTCTTAATACTTGGCTTACTAATGAAAATTCAATTAACACTTATCTCGGCTGCTTGCAGTGTCGCGCTACTGAATGCCTGCAGTGTTTTTTCCGGTCAACCTGATTCTGCGAATCAACAAGATAATCAAAACAATACGGCGGTCAGTTTATACGGGACGCTGGAACCGTTTGCGCAAGAAGCTGTATATTTTGCATTAACAGATCGTTTTGTTGATGCAGATAAAAATAATAATTACCCTGAACAAGGGAAAGATTGGGGCAACGGTCAGTGGGGAACGTTTGATCGGTTACTCGCCGGGCCCAATGGTCAGAGCGCTAATGTCGGTTATTTAGGTGGCGATTTTAAAGGTGTATTGAACAACGCTGAATATATCGCAAATTTGGGTTTCACCTCTGTCTGGTTAACGCCTATTTGGGATAATCCGGAATATGCATTTAACGGCGGTGAAACCATTACCTTTGATGGTGGATACAAAGACGGTGGCAAAACGGGTTATCATGGCTATTGGGCACATAATTTTTATCAACCAGATGAGCATTTAGTTTCAACGGATCTTTCGTTTAGAGCGTTTTCAGCCGGTTTAAAACAACACAATTTAAAATTTGTATTAGACATAGTCGCTAACCATGGTTCGCCAGCTTACTCGATGCCTGAGGCAATGCCACAGTATGGTAAAATTTACGACGCAACGGGTAATTTGCTGGCCGATCACCAGAATCTTCATCCAACCAAGTTAGACAAAAATAATCCTTTGCATCAGTTCTACAACACGCACACTGGGTTGGCGCAACTATCTGATATTGATGAAAATAACCCATCAGCATTTGAATATTTAACCGATGCGTATTTATATTGGATTGCGCAAGGAGTCGACGCAATACGGATAGATACTATCCGCGAAATGCCTCATCATTTTTGGTATCGGGTAAGCAAAAAAATCAGACAGCATTACCCAGATATGTTTATGTTTGGCGAAAGTTATAATTATGATGCGAGCTTTATTGCCCAACATACTTATCCGCAAAATGGCGGGGTGAGTGTATTAGATTTTCCAGGGAGAGCATCTATCACGCAAACGTTTGAAAATAAAAATGCGAGCTACGCCGATATTGTCAGTTATTTACACCTTACGGATGAGGTTTACGCCAACCCTTATGAATTAATGACCTTTTATGATAACCATGATATGCCACGCATGAATGCGGATGATAACGGGTTTATTGATGCCAACAATTGGTTATTCACAAGTCGAGGCATCCCGGTGATTTATTATGGTTCAGAGATTAATTTTATGACGGGTAAAGCCGAGCATCAGGGCAACCGAAACTATTTTGGCCAACAAAATATTGAAATTGCCAAAACACACCCGATTGCTTTGCAACTGAAACGAATTGCGGATGTGCGTAAAAATTCAATTGCACTGCAACGCGGTTTGCAACTTAATATCGAATTTAGCCAAGAAACGGCCGCATTCTATCGAATATATCAACATCAAGGTGAAAATCAAACCGCACTTGTACTGTTGAATAAAAGTGACTATGACCAAAAGGTTAAACTCAACAAGCTGCAAAATTTAGCTATCTGGCGAAACGCTTTTGATCAACAAAAGGTTGATTTAACGAAGCGTGAAGACTGG
This sequence comes from Catenovulum sediminis, assembly GCF_007289895.1. GTDB lineage: Bacteria > Pseudomonadota > Gammaproteobacteria > Enterobacterales > Alteromonadaceae > Catenovulum > Catenovulum sediminis. Next base: position 2,093,085 of record NZ_CP041660.1, read on the forward strand.
TTATTCGAGCTACAGCCTCATAGTGTGCAAGTGTATTTATTAGACAAAAGTTTAACCAATTCAAATTTAGTTGAAAAGGCTAGAAAAATGCAGCGATAGGCGCATTAATTCATTTCGCTCGCCAAAATGCGGTACTGGCTGGGCGAAATGTTCATCGATTGTTTAAATCGGGTCGAAAAATTAAACGCGTTATCATAGCCGACAGAATCAGCGATTTGTTGGATGGGGAGTTGTGTGGTTTTTAACAGCAACTGTGCTTTTTGCATACGAATTTTCGTGAGTTTTTGTAGTGGAGAGCAGGCAAACGTTTGTTGGCATAATCGAAACAAGTGAGCGCGTGAATAATTGCATTGTTGACACATACGCTCGACCGTCCATTTTTCTTCCGGATGCAAAGCTATCTTACGGAACAAGCTTTGAATTCGTTTTACATTGAGGTCAACCGCCCCATTCAATTGTTGCAACTGGCGTTTTAGCAAAATAAATAACTGTTGCGCGTAGGTTTGATGCATTTGTTGTGTTAACGGGTCATCGGAAAAGCGTTCCTGCAACATATTTTGTAGTATCTGTGTACATTGTAATGCAAGATCTTGATACCTGAGTTTCGAAGCCGGTATTAATTTTATGTGTTCTGGAAATGTTTGCCAGAATCCACCGGTGGGCAAGATAAACCATACGGTTTGCCATCCATGCAATGCGCATGCAGTGTAATTAAACTGGCTGCCCGCGGGCACATACAAAATATCACCTACGTTAATATGTTCTAAGATAGGTTCATCTGCATGCCATACCCCCCGGCCCTTAACCGTCAATACAATTAAGTGCTGTGGCAATATACGGGATACATGGTAATCGCCATCTAACAGCGACAAACCGCCCATGTTAATTTGCCAACTTTTAAATGCGGTGAATTCATTATCTGCCAAATAATGTTCGACACAACGTTGACCTAGTTGAATGATATCGGCGCTTTGCATGTGTTTAACTTCCAGTTTAATCGACTCAACTATGATACCAATTCAAAGGCTTTGGATAACTAGCTAGATGGGGTATTGCATTCGTATTCAATAACATAGTTGAAACAAATCATATTATCTAACCAAAGTATTCGGCAAATAATCGCTAGCGCGATGAAAGATGCAGACATCAACATGACCTACTAGAGCCTATTATGTATAAATATTTACGCCAAAAAATCTTAAGCTTGTTAGCAATTAGTATAATGAGTAGCCGTTTACTTGCTGACACAGTGGATATTCCGAACTTGTCTGCACAGCTTGTGGTTGATGGCCAATTAAATGAAGCTGTTTGGCAAAAAGCAGCAGCGTTTCGCCTTAATTATGTTACTTTTCCTTACGATAATATTGAACCTCCTGTGCAGACAACTGCTTTCGTATTTTACGATGCGCATTATTTATACGTTGGTTTTAAAGCTGAAGATAATACACCTGAACGTATTCGCTCACATTTAAAAGATAGAGATATGGTTTGGAGCGATGATTTAGTGGGCTTCAAATTAGATACCTATAACAATGCTAAATTTGCGTATCAATTTTTTATTAACCCAGATTCGGTGCAAATCGACTCATTAGCTAATGAGTTTGACAAAACCTCGGCAGATGACTGGAATGCAATTTGGAAAGCCAGTGCGCAGTTGACGCCTAATGGATATCAGGCCGAGTTTAAAATTCCTTTTGATCAACTCAGTTTTGTGGATAGTACGCAACTGAAAAATTGGAAAATTGAGCTTATTCGACGCTACCCACGTAATCTGGATTACCATATTTCTAACGTTAAAAAAGACAAAAATCAAGAATGTGAATTGTGTCAAATGCAAAATATTCGAGGTTTTACAAAGGCCACCACCGCGAGTCAATTATTAGTCACGCCTACTGTATCGCTAATCCGGCAGGAACAACGAGAACATTGGCAAGCTGATAATTGGCAAACAGACGATAGCGTACAATTAGGTGCAGACATTAATTGGCAAATTAACTCGAATAGCAAATTAAACGCCACGATTAATCCAGATTTTTCGCAAGTAGAAGAAGACAGTGCTCAACTCGACGTAAATACGACTTACTCCTTGTATTATGATGAAAAAAGGAGGTTTTTTGTCGAAAATAGCGATCAGTTTGGCAGTTTATTTGATCTTTTACATACTCGGAATATTGCTCAGCCGGAGATCGGCGTCAAATTTGTAAACCGTAGTGAAAAGCATAGTTTTGCAACCTTGTTGACCAACGACGAATCAACTTTTGTACAAGTGCCTGACATTTTAAGCTCCCGTATTGTTGAGTATCAACATAAAAGTACAAATGCAGCAGCTCGTTATCGATTTGATAGCAGTAAATATTTTAGTATTGGTGGTTTAGCAACGGTGCGTCAAAGTGATAACTATCACAATCATGTTGTGGCGCTTGATAGTAAATATAGCCTAACCGACAGCACTGCAATTGAAGGGCAAATTGTTTGGTCTGACACCGTGTATCCTGACAGTTTTAATCAAACAGATCCTAAAACGGGCAGTGCTTGGCAAGTAAAGCTTAATCATAACCAACGTAATTTCTGGTTTAATGCCGAATACCAGCAAATAGAACAGAATTTTCGAGCTGATTTAGGCTTTGTAAGTAGTGTTAACCGGAAACATCAAAAAGTGCGTGCCGGCTATGTTGAGTATGACCAACAATCGGCCTGGAATCAGTTTGAATTTTGGTTAGGTGGTGAAAAGAAAAGTACGTTGGATAATCAACCCATAGAAGATAACGTTGAAATTCAATTTAATGTTAAAGGTCCGAAACAATCGCGTATTAGCACTGGGGCCGGTATACAACACAAGGTAGGACGAGATTTACAGCAAGGTTTGTTTAATACCAATTTTGCCTTCTTTTATGGTGAAATGAACCTAACACCCACTGTATTTAGTAGCGTCTTGTTATTACGTGCAAAAGCCGTTGATTATGCAAATAACAGGCAAGGTGATAAATTTCAAATCCAGCCTATTGTAAAGTGGAACCTCAACAAACATTTAAATGTAGAAGTGATTCATACGTACGAAAATATGGACTCGGCAGGTGATGATTTATACTTGGTTAACTTATCTGATTTGCGTTTTAGTTATCAGTATAACCATAGTCATAAAAGTAGTTTGTCATTACTCTATAACAACATAAAACATAATCTGCAAAACTATCCCAATAGCGACCCGGCGAAGTATCAAAAATTATCTGCAAAATTTGTTCATAGCTGGCGATTTGATGCTTTTACGGCTGCCTATTTGGGGTTATCGGTCAATATGATCAATAACGAGGTCCTACAACAGCTAACAACACAACAAAAAGTGGCCTTTTTTAAAGTGAGTTACACTTTCTAACAGATGAAGTTATGGTTAGTAAACGTTATCTTTTTTGTTTGGAGGGTTTGATGAAATGAACGAATTGTTTTGATACTAAAATCTACATTTCATTGATCTTTCGCGCAAGACCTACCTACTTTTGTTGTTTATTTGTTACTTTTGGTTATCTGATGTTTGCACTCTGGTAGGTAATCGTTTACCTTTGTTTTTCATGTCAAAAGGAAAAACTTAGGACGCTCATGATGAATACACGATGCAACAAAATGATCGCATTGGTAATGACGACGTTGTTTGTCGCCTGTAGTGCTGATATATCCGTGACGGATACGGAAACCGAAAATAACTCGCCGGTAGAAATTGACCCGCATGACTCTGGCCTTTATGTTCAGCCGATCGAAAACCTGAACTCAGATTTTATTAAAGGTGCCGATATTTCAACCCTTTTACAAGTGGAAGAGAGTGGGGGTGTTTTTTATGATGAAGACGGTAATCCAGCAGATGCTATTCAAGTGTTGGCTGAACACGGCGTCAATTGGGTACGTTTAAGGTTATGGAACGATCCATATGACGTATCTTGGATACAAGATGTAACTGGTTATGAAGTACAAGGTGCAACGGGTGCCGGGACAAACGATTTGCCACGTACCATTGAAATGGCTAAACGCGCTAAAGCAGCCGGTCTGAATATATTATTAGATTTTCATTACAGTGACTTTTGGGCGCATCCGGGTCAACAGTATATGCCAGATGCTTGGGTTGGATTGTCGCAACAGGAAGTTGAGCAGGCTTTATACGACTTTACCTACGACACGCTGATGGCAATGGAAAACGAAGATGTATTCCCGCAAATGGTTCAAATCGGTAATGAGATTAATTCTGGGTTAGTTGCTCCACAGGGCGACGGTTTAACTTCGCAAAATGCAATTGCGCTGTTAAAACAAGGCAGTCAAGCCGTTCGGGATGCTCAAGCTGCGGTTGGAAAAAGCAGTAAAATCATGATTCATTTAGCCGATGGGGGCAATAATGGCACTTTTGTCTGGGCATTTGACGCTTTTACCCAAGCTAATCTGGATTATGACATCATTGGTCTGTCTTATTACCCATACTGGCACGGCACATTGGCCGAGTTGCAATTTAACCTGGACGATATCAGCGCAAAATACAAAAAAGAAGTGATAGTGGTAGAAACCGCGCACGGATTTACGGTAGAACAAGGCCCGGATGAAGGCGGTAATATCTTCAATTCAGATTCTGCATTAGCCGCTGGGTTTGCCGCAACAGTGCAAGGTCAGGCAACGGCAATGCGCGAAATTATGAACGTTGTCGCGCAAGTGCCTGCTGATTTGGGACGTGGTATTTTTTACTGGGAACCGGCATGGTTAGGTGTGCAAGGTGCTGGTTGGGTGACAGGTGCAAACAACGGCTGGGAAAATCAAGCGATGTTTGCTTATAACGGGCAAGTATTAGATTCAATGGATGTGTTTTGGAAAGTCAGTCAAGATACAAGCGTTGAGGCGCCTACATTAGTTTCTTTGTTAGAAGCGGATATTGAATTCGAGCAAGGCGATGATCTTGTATTACCGAATCAGGTATTCACTTTATATAGTGACGACTCTTATCGGCATGTCAATGTATCGTGGAGTAATGCCAGCAGTATTTCAACCAACACTGCGGGTGAATTTGATTTGGTGGGGTCGACAATCGAGCGTGGTGAACCCGTGACCGCAAAAGTAACTGTGACCGAAAAAGTGGTCGATGAAAACCAAAGTATACTGCAGAATTTTGATTTTGAATCCGGTCAGTTAGAACCATGGGTTATTAGTGCGGGAACTGCGGGACTCGCTTTAGCAGATAAAGCGGCAGATGCTTACAGTGGTCAATATGCGCTGCATTTTTGGAGTACAAGCGCACAAAGTCAAAGTGCAAAGCAAATTCAAACGAATGTTCCCAATGGGCGGTACAAAATATCGGCTTGGATTATGGGGGAAAGCAGTGCGCAAAGCGCTTCGAAATTGACTGCAACAAGCGGTAATACGACCATGGATTCTGATATTGTATTTGCCGGCTGGGCAAATTGGGTGCAAGTAGAACTGGAACTTGAGGTTATAAACAACCAATTGTCAGTTACTGTCGATATCGAGGAAGCCGTGGATTCATGGGGCAATATAGACAATATTCAAGCTGAGCTTATAAGCCCAGCGGGTTAAAGAATATTGAGCAGTTTCGAGAAAAATAATTCGCGTAATGTAACTGATGCTTAACCACTCTTAAGGTATTTATAGAAGAATAAATTAATCTGCAAATACCTTTTGAGGTTTTATATGCGAATTTTTACCCTACTTGCGAGCTGTTTATGCATAGTGTTTATGACAGCTTGCTCTAATCCAGAACAATTAAAAAAGCCTGAATTAACGGTAATCGATAGGGCGAACACACCATTAAGTGTGAGCTCGCCAGATAATAAAATAGCCGTTTTATTCTCAATCACAGAGTCGAGTGAGTTTAGATATCAAGTTCAACACCAGCAACAAGTAATTGTTAAAAAATCACAATTGGGTTTTGAGTTTTTGCAGCAACCAGCGTTAACTCAGTTTGAAGTGATAGCCAGCCAACAGGTTTCTTACAACAATAGCTGGCAGGCCGTTTGGGGTGAACGTAAAAACATTGTCGAACATTACAACGAACTATTGATATCCCTCAAAGATAAACACAGTTTACGACTGCTAAATTTACGTGTGCGGGTTTTTAATGATGGCATTGGTTTTAGATATGAATTTCCGCAACAAACAGCGATGCAAGCGTTTGTAATTACCGATGAAAAAACGGAATTTAATATTGCTCAGGATATGCAAAGCTGGTGGATTGAAGCCGATTACAACAGTTATGAAAAAACTTATCAGTCGAGCCAATTACAACAGTTAAAACATGTACAGACGCCGCTAACGATGCGCGCTAAATCGGGACTGCATTTAAGCATTCACGAAGCTGCGCTCACTGATTATGCCAGTATGTCACTGCTGCGCAAGCAAGGCACTTTGCTCGAGGCTGAACTCGCACCTTGGGCTGATGGGACAAAAGTGAAGGCTAAAGTGCCGTTCAATACTCCGTGGCGCACCATTCAAATTGCAGAAAACGCATCACAATTGGTTGAATCAGACTTAATTGTTAATCTAAACGAACCGAACAAGTTGCCGGATAGCAGTTGGATTAAACCAATGAAGTTTATTGGTATCTGGTGGGAAATTCATTTAGGAGTGCATACTTGGCAGGAAGGGCCAAGGCACGGTGCGACGACAGCGCGCGCGATGGCATACATAGATTTTGCCGCACAAAATAATATTCAAGCAGTGTTATTTGAAGGCTGGAATAAAGGTTGGGAAAAATGGGGGACACGCGAAGCCTATGTTGTGCCAACGGATGATTTTGATTTACAAAAAGTGGCCAATTACGCTCGAGAAAAAAATATTGTCATCGTCGGTCACAATGAAACTGGAGGAAATATTGCAGCGTATGAACAACACGTCGAAGAAATATTTTCACTTTACAATGAGCTGGGGATCAATGTTGTAAAAACGGGTTACGTGGCAGAGCAAGGGTTTGCTAATGGGGAAAATCATCATGGCCAATTTGCGGTAAGGCACTATCGTAAAATTGTTGAGCTAGCTGCTAAATACAACATTATGCTAAATGTGCATGAACCAGTGAAAGCAACCGGTATCCGCCGTACGTATCCAAATATGATGACGCGTGAGGGCGCTCGAGGCGGTGAATGGAACGCATGGAGTGAAGGGAATTCGGCTGACTACAGCATGATTTTACCCTTCACGCGTTTGCTTGCAGGCCCAATGGACTATACACCGGGGATCTTTGATATAGATTTTAGCAATTTTTCAGGACAGCGTTATGACTGGTCAGGAAACCCTCAAAATGCGGATTACCGGGTGCGTACAACTTTGGCGCGCCAGTTAGCAAATATGCTCGTGTTGTACAGTCCAATACAAATGGCTGCTGATGTTATTGAAAATTATCGGGCGCATCCAGCTTTTGATTTTATCCGCCAATTGGACGTTGATTTTGACGACTCGCAAGTGCTGGCGGCAGAGGTAGGTGAATATATATACATCGCGCGTCGTAGTGGTAAAACTTGGTTTATCGGTTTAGCGACTAATACACAGTCGCGTACAGCACAGCTCTCACTTGATTTCCTTAAGGCAAACAAACGCTATGATGCTCAATTATTTACCGATGCAGCTGATGCTCATTGGCAGACCAATCCCGAGCAATTTGAGATACAACGCCGAGAAGTTACGGTAAACGACGTATTGGAAGTAAAGTTAGCGGCGGGTGGTGGCGCAGCCATTATTCTGCAAGAGAAATAAGAGAAATAAGAGAAATAAAGCAAATAGTTCTATATGGCTGTACTGTGCTGTTTACAGTACAGCTTTTTACAGTACAGTCATTGACCTCACAACAAAATTAGTGCTGCGGTTTGTCCAGCAGTTCAGCTAAATTATGTTCGTCAAATTTATAGTCTGTTAAACAGTATTCACACTTAACCGCAATATGACCCTCTTCCTGCAAAATTTGCTGTAGCTCAGATTTTTCGATGCTGGCTAGAGCATTCAAACTCTTCTCTTGCGAGCAGGTACACTTAAAGGTGACAGTGGACGGCTCGAATAACTTCACGTCTTCTTGATGGTACAATCGATACAAAATATCTTGTGCATCCAGTGTAAAAAGCTCTTCTTGCTTAATCGTTTGGGTTAATTGCGCTAAATGATCTAAGCCTACTTCTATATCATCAGAGTGGCCCGGTAAAACTTGTAAAAACATACCCGCTGCTTTTTGTTGATTCGCATCTGCGAACAGCCAAATATGGGTATCCAACTGTTCCGACTGGCGGAAATAATCTTCTAAGCAGGCGCTTAATGTTTCTTTTTCCAGTGCCACTACCCCTTGATAGCGCTCACCCTTAATTGGCGTTATGGTAATTACCATATAGCCTTTGTCGCCGATGATGTCTTTTAACGCAGCAGATGCAGGCTCTGCTGTATAACGCGCCACGCCTCTAAGCGCTTGTTTGTTAGTGCCGTTTATCGCGACATAAGATACAGGACCATTGCCTTGAATTTGTACTGCAATATCACCTTCAAATTTGAGTGTCGCTGTGAGTAAAGAGGTGGCTGCGAAAAGTTCACCAATAATATGGGCAATCGGCTCAGGATAATTGTGGTTTTTTAGCATGCTGCGATAGCTTTCCTGCAATTGCACCAGCTCTCCACGCACATTCAGTTGATCAAAAATATATCGATTAAGTTGGTCGAGGCTTGTCATAATTTTACTCATTAAAATGTTTAACTTGAATTAATTGGCGCCTTTGTTTTTTATCAGGCTTAGTGTCTGGTTTAGGGTTTAACGAATGCTGAAGTTTGCGCATTTCGGCCAGTTCAGTGCGTTTTTTAATACTTTCGGCTGTTTCTTGATATAAAGCTTGCGCTAACGGCGCGCTTAACCTTTGCTCAGCTAAACCCAGAATATTGATTTGTTTTTCATCAAATCCCTGTTGGATGGTTAGTTTTGCACCCACTTCGAGATTGCGACTGGGTTTGCATCTTTGCCCGTTATATTTTACCTTTCCACTTTCAATTGCACCGCGGGCAAGCACTCGGGTTTTAAAAAAACGAGCGGCCCATAGCCATTTATCGATACGGACCGAGGTAACTTCGTTTTTGCGTTGGGAACTTTTTGCATTCATTGACTCACTAAACTCCAGTCAATCAGGTAGTTGTGACGAAACCATGCGCGGCTAACGCGAACAAAGCGCTATTGTACACGCAAATTATGTACTTCTGCGAGCCTTGACACAGAGACAAAAATGACAAATTTGCAGATTTGTAAAAAAGATTCGTTAAAATGGCGGTAAATCGGGTTGCAAAATGACTAAAAACGTAACATTCTGTTGCGATAATAAAGGGCTACATTGCCTAATTTATGGCACTGACGCCTATTTCAAGAATTTATAAGACTGGTTTAATATTTTGCAAGACAAAATTCATCAAGGTTTAGAGTTAGCTAAAAAGCTTCCGCAACAAAGTTTAAGTCGAGCTTTGCAAGTTCTATTGGTTATTTACATTGCTTGGTTATGTGCTGATTTAACGTGGAAGTTTTTCCCCGTGCCCAAGCCTGCAACGTTAAATATTCAATCAACTTCTACCGCTTCTCAATCAACTGTAGTTGCTGATATTCGACGAATTACCAATTTAAATCTTTTTGGTGATTATAACGCGGCACCGGTTATTCAGCGCCAAGTTGAAGAAGCACCACAAACAACACTGAATTTAAAATTGACGGGCGTTGTGCCAAGCTCTGCGCCCGAGTTAGCAGCTGCGATCATCGAAAAATCAGGTTCACAAGATGTCTATTCAATTAATGAAAAGATTGATGGTACACGCGCTGTGATCCGTGAAATCTACGCTGATCGTGTGATACTAGAGCAATCTGGGCGTCGCGAAACTTTAATGCTGGAAGGGCAAGATTACAGTGCGCTAGCTGCGCCTGAAACAGAGTCTGTTGGCTTTGATGCACCACAAATCATAGAAGAAACAGAGCAGGCTGCTATCACAGGGGAAGCTAAAGAAGCGATTGAAGAGCTAAGAGAAGAAGCATTTAGCGATCCGGGTAAATTAGTGGATTATTTAAAAGTATCTCCAGTTAGACGCGAAGGTGAACTGGTTGGGTACCGCTTATATCCGGGTAAAGATCCTCAATTATTTCAATCTGTAGGTTTAAATGCAGGTGATATTGCTATTGAAATTAACGGTTATGATTTAACCAATTTGTCACAGGCAATGCAGGCAATGGCACAACTTAAAGATGCAGAAGAAGCCAGTATTATGGTTGAGCGTGACGGCTCTATTCGTCAAATCTATATTTCGTTGTATTAAAAATGAACACACATAAAAATACGGAGCAATGGGGCATGAGCATTAAAAAGCGCCCGGCACTTTTAAAGCAAATTTCAGCACTGACATTATCGGCCGTAATGGCTTTTTCGGTTCCAGCCAGTTATGCAGCAGAATATTCGCCCAACTTTAAGGGCACGGATATCAATGAATTTATTAATATTGTCGGTAAAAACCTAAAACGTACGATAATTGTCGACCCTAATGTACGCGGCAAAATAAACGTACGTAGTTACGATTTATTAAATGAAGAGCAATACTTCCAGTTTTTCTTAAACGTCCTTGAAGTATACGACTACGCAGTAGTCGAAATGTCGAACGGCGTTTTAAAAGTGATTCGTGATAAAGATGCGAAAACCTCTGCGATACCTGTAGTCGAAACACAGGAAGCAGGCGATGGTGATGCGATGGTGACGCGCGTTGTTCAGGTTTACAACGTATCGGTAAAGGAGTTATCTCCATTGTTACGCCAGCTTAATGACCAAGCCGGTGGCGGTAACGTGGTTCACTATGATCCATCTAATGTCATTATGCTGACCGGCCGTGCTGCGGTGGTAAACCGTTTGGCGGAAATTATTCGCCGTGTCGATCAGGCAGGTGATCAGGATGTCGAAATAGTAAAACTGGAATTTGCGTCAGCCAGTGAAATGGTGCGAATTATCGATACGCTCACCAAAAATTCAGCGAAAGACAGAACACCGGATAACTTAATTCCAAAAGTTGTTGCGGATGATAGAACAAATAGCGTCATTGTTAGCGGTGAAGGGAAAGCTCGTCAGCGCACCATTGAAATGATAAAGCGCTTAGACAGTGAATTAGAAACGAACGGCAATACCAAGGTTTATTACCTTAAATATGCCAAAGCGGAAGATTTAGTCAAAGTTTTACAAGGGGTCAGCTCCAGTATCGCCGAAGAAAAAGGCGGTTCAAACAAAGCGAGTAGATCGCAGCAGCGAGACGTCAGTATCGACGCACATCCAGATAGTAATGCTTTAGTGATAACCGCAGAACCCGATATGATGCGCTCACTTGAAGCCGTTATCCGACAATTAGATATTCGTCGCGCGCAGGTGCAGGTTGAAGCCATTATCGTAGAAGTATTTGAAGGGGATGGGTTTAACTTAGGCGTGCAATGGATCAGTGACGAAGGTGGTATGGTGCAATTTGGCAACAATACACCGATTGGTGCATTAGCGGTTGGTGCCCAACAAGCCCGAACTCGCTATGGTCAAGATGATATTACTTATCGCACAGATGGAGATGGCCAGCCTGTTTATGATCAAAATGGCGAGCGGGTGGTAGCAAGTATTGTCGAGGGTGAAGAAATACTCGGTGATTACAGTACATTGGCCAGCTTATTGGGTGGTGTAAATGGGACCCTTGTCGGTGTCGTGAAAAATGGTTGGGGCGCTGTGTTAGAAGCGGTGACAACCGCAACCAATTCAAATATTCTGGCAACGCCCAGTCTAACCACCTTAGATAACCAAGAAGCTTCATTTATTGTGGGTCAGGAAGTTCCGACAATTACAGGCGCAACCGCATCAAGTACAAACTCTAATCCGTTCCAAACGGTTGAACGTAAAGAAGTGGGTATCAAGCTAAAAGTAACTCCACAAATTAATGAAGGTGATGCCGTGATGCTCACCATAGAGCAAGAGGTATCAAGCGTTGCTGGTGCAACCGGAATTGATGTTAGTTTTAACAAACGTGAAATTAAAACAACCGTAATGGCTGATGATGGTGGCACTATTGTTTTAGGTGGTTTGATTGATGAAGACATTCAAGAAAGTGTTTCTAAGGTACCTTTGTTAGGAGACATTCCAATTATTGGTAATTTGTTCAAATCAACCAGTAATACTAAACGCAAACGCAATTTAATGGTCTTTATCCGACCGACGATTATTCGTGACGGTTTAAGTCAAAATAAAGTGAGCCACAGAAAATATAACTTCATGCGCGCACAACAATTAAAGCGCCGTGCTGAAGGTAATTTCCTTTCTTACAGTGATGATATTTCTGCTTTACCTAAGTGGGATGAAGCCATGGCGTTACCGCCTTCATTTGAAGAATATTTAATTGAAAAAGGCGCTTTAGATAAGTATTTACAACAAGATAAAAATAAAGCGGCGGAAGAATAAGTGAGTATGAGCGAAATGGAACAAGCTGTTGTCTCTGATCCGGAGCTTGTTGAATCAACAAATGAGGATGAAGAAGCATTATTGCCGATAGGTGCTTCACGTTTGCCATTTGGCTTTGCCAATCGTCATGGGATCTTGTTAGAAAAAGAAGATGAAAAGTGGTTTGCCATTTGTCGGCATGATGTGAGCAGCCAGACTTTGTTAGAAGTGCGACGTTTTTTAAATCACCCGTTTACAATTGAGAGCGTTGACAACGATGCGTTTGAACTGCGCTTAACGACTGCGTATCAGCGTGATTCGTCGGAAGCGCGTCAATTAATGGAAGATATAGGCAACGAAGCCGATTTGTTTTCATTAGTCGATGAACTGCCGGAAACAGAAGATTTATTAGAAAACGAAGACGATGCGCCTATCATCAAATTAATCAATGCGATGTTAAGTGAAGCCATTAAAGAAGGCGCGTCAGATATTCATATCGAAACGTTCGAAAAAGATCTAAAAGTACGTTTTCGGGTTGACGGTATATTGCGTGAAGTTTTAAAACCCAATCGTAAACTGGCATCTGTTTTAATTTCCCGTATCAAAGTAATGGCTAAATTAGACATTGCCGAAAAGCGAGTGCCGCAAGATGGTCGTATTTCGTTAAGAATCGCGGGTCGGGCAGTTGATGTGCGGGTCAGTACCATGCCTTCGAGTCATGGTGAGCGAGCCGTATTGCGTTTGTTAGATAAAAACAACGCTCGGCTGAACTTAAAAGACTTAGGCATGACCAAAGATAACCGTGATAAATTCAGTGATTTGATACACAAACCGCACGGTATCATCTTAGTTACAGGCCCAACCGGCTCTGGTAAATCAACCACTTTGTATGCTGGATTGTCAGAACTCAATTCAGATGACAGAAATATTTTAACGGTAGAAGACCCAATAGAATATGCCTTAGAAGGTATAGGGCAAACGCAAGTTAATACCAAAGTTGATATGACATTTGCTCGGGGATTGCGCGCAATTTTACGTCAAGATCCAGATGTTGTGATGGTCGGGGAAATTCGGGATTTAGAAACCGCACATATTGCAGTGCAAGCCAGTTTAACCGGTCACCTCGTGATGTCGACGCTACACACTAATACTGCAGCAGGTGCCATCACTCGACTGGAAGATATGGGGGTTGAGCCCTTCTTATTATCCTCATCATTACTCGGGGTTTTGGCACAAAGACTGGTGCGTACTTTGTGCCCGCATTGCAAACACCCGCATGCGCCAGATGCTCGAGAGTGTGAAATACTTGGGTTGGAAAATAGCCAAGGAACGACAATCTATCGTCCGTCCGGTTGTAGCGAGTGTAATGCGACCGGTTATAAAGGGCGTTCCGGAATACACGAATTACTGACTGTAACTGAAGAAATTCGTGAAATGATCCACAATGGTGACGGTGAACAAGCCATTGAAAAGCTGGTGCGTCAATCTACGCCAAGTATCCGACAGGATGGTTGCAGTAAGGTATTAGCCGGTATTACCTCACTGGAAGAAGTTATTCGCGTAACCCGAGAGGATTAATCTAAATGGCAGCGTTTGAATACAAAGCCTTAGATAATAAAGGGCGGAACAAAAAAGGTGTCATCGAAGCCGATACAGCCAGAGCAGCTAGACAAGCATTACGTGAAAAAGGCTTGATACCGGTCGATGTACAAACAGCCAGTTCACAAGAAAAACAATCAGCATCGGGTAAACAAGAATTTTTTTCGTTGCAGGGGAAAATATCAGCTTCTGATTTAGCCTTGTTAACCCGTCAATTATCGACCTTAGTCGCTTCTGGTTTACCGATTGAAGAAGCCTTGTTGGCAGTCGCTCAACAAACCGAAAAACCGCGCATAGAACGTATGGTGATGGCGGTTCGTTCTAAAGTAACAGAAGGGTATAATTTGGCCGATAGCATGGCCGAATATCCCCATATATTCGACAACCTGTTTTGTGCCATGGTGGCTGCCGGTGAGAAGTCTGGACATTTAGATACGGTGTTAGAGCGTTTGGCTGATTACACAGAGCAGCGTCAAGTCACTAAGTCAAAAATTCAGCAAGCGTCTATTTACCCAATTATGTTGATGGTTGTGGCATTTTCAGTGGTGTACTTCTTGCTAACGTCAGTCGTGCCAAAAATCGTTGCGCAATTTGACCGTCTAGGCGGCGAGTTGCCAGCGAGTACCCGGTTTATGATAACCGTCAGTGATTTTTTAAGTGCTTATGGGTTATCAGTCATCGTATTTATTATGCTATCGGCTGTCATTTTTCAGCGCGCCATTCAAAAGCCCAAAATTCGATTTAAATATCATGCTTTATTGTTGCGGATGCCGATGATAGGTAAAGTTGCGCGCGGTTTAAACACAGCTCGTTTTGCGCGGACACTTAGTATTCTAACGGCCAGTGCTGTACCTTTGTTAGAGAGCATGAAAATATCAGCGGAAGTTTTATCGAATGATATGATAAAACAATCGATACATGATGCTCGGCTAAGAGTTAGAGAGGGGAGTAGTTTGCGCGCCTCTTTAGAGCAAACAAAGTTGTTTCCACCCATGATGCTACATATGATAGCCAGTGGTGAAAAAAGTGGTGAGTTAGAAAGCATGTTGTCACGGGCAGCCGACAACCAAGACAGAGAGTTTGAATCTTTGGTGAATATTACACTCAGTGTAATTGGCCCAGCGATGGTGCTAAGTATGGCGGCTGTCGTCTTTTTTATCGTTATTTCAATATTACAGCCAATAATGGCATTAAATTCAATGGTAGGTTAATCATGAATAGTAAACATCAACAACGCGGTTTTACCATTTTAGAAATTATGGTTGTGTTGGTTATCATAGGTATTTTAGCCGGCATGATCGCACCAAACTTTATCGGTGAAAGTGACAAAGCTAAAGTTAAAAAAGCAGCAACAGATATTGTGACTTTAGAGCAAGCATTAGATATGTATAAGTTAAACAATCATACATACCCTACAACAGAACAAGGTTTAGACGCCTTAGTCAATGAGCCGACCATTGACCCTGCACCACGCAACTACCCAGACGGCGGATATATCCGTCGCTTACCAGAAGATCCGTGGGGCAATGAATATCAACTGATGAGTCCAGGTGAATATGGCAAAATCGATGTTTTTTCAGTTGGACCCGATGGTCAGGCCGATACGGAAGACGACATCGGGAACTGGAACGTGAACGATTTCCTATAATCGTATGAGGTCTCAGTACACACTAAATAAGCGTAAACAAACCGGCTTCACTTTATTAGAGGTGATGCTGGTTATGGTACTTATGGCTGTGATACTGAGTAGTGTCAGTTTGTCTTTTGATATTCGTAGTGATTATGACAAAACAAAAGATGAAGCAAAGCGATTTCAGGCCGCTTTTCAACTGGCAGCCGATTTTGGTTTATTGAATAATTTACAACTGGGTTTGCTGGTCGAAAAAACAAGCTATCAGTTTTTAGTCTTTAATGGGGAGCAGTGGCAAGCAATTGAAGAAGACAAGGTGTTTTCCACTTATGAACTGCCTGAGTATTTTGAGTTAACTTTAACACAAGGCGAAATGGCTTGGTTAGACGATTATCAAGAAGAAGAAGGACTTTTTAATCAAGCTGATGAAGAGGACGAAGACGATAAAAAGAAAAAATTGATTCCTCAGGTGTATCTATTCTCAAGCGGTGAGATTACGCCATTTTCGTTGCAAATCAGTTACGAAGTTCCTTTTTCAGGTGAAGACAATATTATTTTTGAGGTCACCGGTGAAGATACTACGCCACTAAAAGTGGTCGATCCAAGAGCCCCAGATGAAACGATTTAAATCAATAAACAGGCAAATTTCAGGTTTTACAATTCTGGAAGTGATTGTCGCAATGGCAATACTAGCAACAGCTGGGGTCGCTGTCGTGCAATCTGCCTCTGTACACATCAATAATCAAACTCGATTGCAGCAACATATGTTTGCTGGTTGGGTTGCTTCAAATCGTCTAAATGAATTATTGATAGAAAAAAAATGGCCTGTAGAAAAAGGCAAAAAAGGTGAAATGGAGTTGGCCGGGCAAGAGTGGTTTTGGCAACAAAAAGTGTTAAAAACAGCATTTGGTGAAGATTTGGTTGCGGTAAAAATTGAAGTGTTTAGCGACGCTAATTATGAAAACTACATCACCGAACAAATAACCTATTTGAGTAAACCCTGATGATTAATTTGGTTAAGCGCAATAGCGGTTTTACTCTGATTGAAATGCTACTGGCCGTTACCATTTTCGCTTTACTTGGTGTAGCTGGTTTTAGCATTTTGTCTAATACCGTAAAAAGTAACGATATTTCTTTGGCCCATGGGGAAAAAGTGGCAGGCTTGCAACGTGCAATGATAGTAATTGAACGAGATTTAATGCAATTAGCGCAGCGTACTGTGCGCGTTCAGGGCGAGCAAAAACCACAACCTTTTTATTTATCACATGGTGAATTTATTTTAGACAGTGAATCTCAAGTTTTGGCATTTCGCCGTGTTGGATGGACAAACCCTTTAAATATATTGCCTCGTAGTGAAGTGCAATCAGTTGCTTATCGCATAGTTGATGAAAATCTAGAACGCTTACAGTTTACCTTTCCAGATCCAGTACAAGGCACAGAGCCAAAAGTGCGCGTGTTGCTAGAAGGGGTCGAGCAGATTGAATTTGAATTTTACAATACGAGTGAAAAAAAGTGGCTGGATAAATGGACAGAGCAAGGCTTACCTGATGGTATTTCCATACTCTTGAAAACCAAAGAGTATGGTGAAATAAAACGTATATTTTCTGTGTCGGCTCAGGTGCAATCGTGAAAAAAGTGAAAGGTGTAGCTTTAATCACAGTGTTGTTAATTGTCGCTTTGGTAACGATTATCGCTGCAGAAATGGCTGTGCGATTGCAAATGCAAATAAAGCGTGTGGATAATATTGGCGCAAACCAACAAGCTTATTGGTTTGCGATAGGCGGCGAGTCACTGGCTCGCTTGGCATTAACTGAAGCTTACCAAGAAAATAGTGGGCGTTTAGATTTAAGCCAACCTTGGGCTGTAGAGGAGATGACTTATCCGCTCGAAAACGGAGCATCTCTAACAGGCTCAATTAAGGATTTAAGATCCTGTTATAACATTAATGCAGTAACAAAGGTTGCCGCTAGACAAAATCAACAAACAAGCGACGGGCAAAATAACAACCAGAATAGCTCGAGCAACCGCACTAACAACAACGCAGACAACAATAATTCAAATAGCAATAATTCAAATAACAATGTGCTCGATCCTAAATCAGAAGCGCAATTTCAACATTTACTTGAACTTGCAGGGATAGACAATTATGAAGCTGAAGCAATCAGAGACAGCGTCGCCGATTGGTTAGATGAAGATATGCAAACCCGCAGTTACGGCGCAGAAGATTACATCTATGAAGCGAAAGAATTTGCCTATTTACCGGCCAACAGCTGGTTTGTCGATAAATCAGAATTAAAATTGATACAGGGCTTTGATACCGTACCGGAAGGGGCGCAAAATCTAGATAAAATTTTGCCGCACATTTGTGTCATACCCAATGTTAACGATAGCATCGTGAATGTGAATACCATTCAAGAAGATAATGCTGTTGTACTGTCTGCCTTATTTAATAATAAACTGACCGTTGAAAATGCTAAAAGAGTCATTGAAGCACGCCCGGATGATGGCTTTAAAGATATTGAAGAGTTTTGGGCACTGCCTGAAATCAAGGCGGTTGGGAATGTTTCTAATCATTTAAAAAGTCAGTTTGATGTAACCAGCGAGTATTTTCTTTTACAAACAAAAACCGAATATAATCAGAGCTGGATTAATTTAACATCACTCATTGCACTAGATGCGCAGGGTAAATTTTCAGTGATTGCCCGCAAAATTGGAGTTTAATTGTGTCTGAACAGTTATTAATTAGATTGGCCAGTCAGGCTGAGCAAGCAATTCATTGGATGCTTTGGTCAGATAGTGAGCAAGAAATAATCGCTTCCGGCGCGCTTGCTCACGCCGATGATTTGGCCAGCTTGCAGGAAAGAGTGAACGTTCGTAATGCCGTCGCTGTGGTGCCCAGTGCAGACATTAGTTTGCGCAAAGTAGAAACACCTGCGCGCCCCAGCCGACAGTTTATTCAAGCGTTGCCCTACATGCTAGAAGAAGATTTAGCCAGTGATGTTGACGAGCTATTTTTTGCGCCGGGTAGCCGTAGCCAAAAAGCCGAGCTTCATTACATGCAAGTTGCCGCCGTAAGCCAGCAAAAAATGCAAAACTGGCTAGCTTGGCTGGAGCAAGCGGGTATTAAATGTCAAAAAATATTGCCTGACTGTTTGTTATTACCCTATCAGGAAAACAGCATAAGCGTGTTGCAGGTTGGGGATGATTGGCTGATCCGTCATGCTGAATTTGATGGGGTAAGCTGTCAAACAGAAGAGTTAGAATTTTGGTTAACGCTGTTAGCAAAAGAATGCGCCAACAGTCGTTCGGCAAATACAGAAGAAAGCGCAGAGATTTCAATTGTGCACTACTCGCCATTGCCAGAAAACATCAACCTGCAGCCTTATGCTTGTCAAGCCGGTGATTACTTACCGCCGTTACAAATATTAATCGCTGAATTAAATAAACAAACTTTTAATTTACGACAAGGGCAATTCCAGTTTAAAAAAGATAGCTCTCAGTTCGTAAAAATTTGGCGCAACGCAGCAATTATTGCGGCCGTGGCGTTAAGCGTCAATATAGCCAATAAAGCGGTGACAGTATATCAGTTGCAAGCACAGGCGGATGCCTTGGATGCACAAATAAAACAAGCTTATGTCTCTGTTTTTCCAAATGGCAGAAACTTGTCATCTACCATGATCCAAAAACAACTGAAAAGTAAATTAAAAACAAGTGGTGGTAGCAGTGATCAAATTTCATTTTTGGCTTTGATTGAAGCCAGTGCCGTTGCATTTTCACAGGTACCTGATTTAAAACCCGAAAATATTCGCTTTGATATTAAACGAGGGGAGATTCGATTAAATGCCAGTGCTTCAAACTTCCAAAGTTTTGAAAAGTTCCGAGCTGCTGCCGAGCAAAATCAATTGCAAGTAGAGCAGGGTTCTCTCAATAATCAAGGCTCTCAAGTGGTTGGCGCAATTAGTATCCGGAGTGTGTAATGAAACAGTGGTTTGAAAGTTTAAGCAGCCGTGAGCGTCAGCTGGTTTTAGGCGGCGGTATTGTGCTAATTATTGGTTTATTTTTTCAATTGATTTGGGGGCCGTTAAATACGGCCTTGGATAAAGCAGAGCTGGATGTCAAAAATAAACAAACCGCTCTTTTGTGGGTCAGTGAAAAAACGGCAGAACTTAAACAACGACAATCGGGCAATAGTAAAGTAACTTCCGGCTCATTAAACCAAATTGTCAATGCCGCAGCACGGCGGGCCGATATATCCTTAGCTCGGATGCAACCGCAAGGCGAATCCTTACAGGTTCAAATTGATGAAGTTGAATTTAACGCATTGGTTCGTTGGTTGGCTGACTTAACCCAAAATAAAGGTTTGCGCATTGAATCTTTAGATATATCCGCAGCGGATAAGCCTGGCGCAGTTAGAGTACGAAGATTACAGGTGAGTAAACAATGAAAGTTTGGATTAGCCGCTTAACGTGGGCGATATTATTTTATTTAATCTTCTTGCTAGCGACAATTCCGGCACACTTAGTCACTGCACAAGTTACACTGCCAAAAAATATAGAGCTGGGCAATGTCTCTGGAACCTTGTGGCAAGGCAAAGTAGACATGCTCAGAGTTGATAAAATATTGCTGAAAGACGTCCGTTGGGATGTTGTTTTTTCTCGTTTATTGACGGCTAAACTGGCTGTTGATATTGAATTTGGTGATCGACGGAAAATATTAGAACCACAAGGTAGTTTAACCGCGCTATATGGTGCATCAGGACCTGCACTACAGGATGTTAAAGTGAAAATGCCAGCAGATCTAATTGCCCAGCAGATACCAATTCCATTTCCTGTAGAAGCGGCAGGGTTAGTTGAGTTGAACCTAAACCATGTTGAGCAGGGTAAACCCGTATGCAGTGAATTAGACGGTCGAATTGATTGGCGCATGGCTTCTGTCAACGCGATGAACAGTAATTTTGTCTATGGTGATATCGCTGCGGATTTAAGTTGTGATGAAGGCGCAGCGGTTGCGATTGCGCGCGGTAACAAAGAAATTTTAATATTAGATTTAAAAGCGCGTTTAAACACAATGAAAAATTATGCCATTGGTGGCCATATTGCACTTGGCCCTAAAGCGGATACCGCGTTAAGAAACGCCATTGGATTTTTAGGCAATCCAGATGCTGATGGTCGATATATGGTTAAATTCAGTCAATAGAAATTAAGGATTAACAATGCAACCGATAGTTCGCACTGTAAGCACATGTTTGTGTCTGGCCTTATGTTTATCTGCTTGTAGCCAAAAACAGGCTTATCAGGGAATGCAGGAAGCGGGAAAGCAGCAAAATTGTCGACCGATTATCGATGAACTGGAAAAGCAAAAGTGCGAACAAGGTTACGAAAAGGATTTTGAAACGTATAAAAAAGAACGTGAGCGAGTTCTTAATAAGTAGCGAAAAAGCGCTGACGTTTTAAGATTTATAGCCAGTGTCATAGATAAAAAAGGCAGTGCCGAAGCACTGCCAAAATCTTACAAAGTCCTTGAGGGATAGCTTTTTCGATCCTTCGCTATATCAAGGAAAGCGCACTAACACATACACAAACACACTACTTAGGGACCAAACCTACATCAAGGTATTGATGTGTTAAAGTTTAGTGTAGCTTTTAAGTTGCGCCAGCGAAGATTTTTCTAATGAATGAAAATATATTTCAAAGATATATTTTTTGATTGATCTTAACTTTCTGTTTTTAAATGATATATTTTTAAAAGTGCAGCTTGGCTGTTGAATTTTTATTGCGTTTTTCTCACGGGATTTAGGGCAATATCTTACATCTAGGGTTAATCAGCGTGCTTCCAATTCACCAGGTTAGTGAGCAGATCACAAAAATACTGACGGAACAAAATCAACTTATCTTACAAGCACCGCCCGGTGCTGGTAAGTCAACCTGTTTGCCATTGATTTTGTTAAACCACTTTAAAGCCTTTAGCCATTTTAAAAAAATTATTATGCTGGAGCCCAGAAGGGTTGCGGCGCGCAATATTGCAGAGTTTCTAGCAATGCAGCTGAAGCAAAAAGTGGGGCAAAGCATTGGCTTGCGGATGCGGGGAGAAAGTCGTGTTGGCCCAGAATGTAAACTAGAAATAGTCACTGAAGGTGTTATGACTCGGATCTTGCAGCAGGACCCAGAACTTTCTGACTATAGTTTATTGATATTTGATGAGTTTCACGAGCGCTCATTACATTCTGATTTAGCCTTTGTATTAGCGCACCAAATACAATCTGAGTTCAGAGACGATTTAAAACTCTTGTTAATGTCGGCGACATTAGATTTAGCAACGCTTGAGCGCATTTTACCGGACTGCCCTGTAGTAAAAAGCGAAGGTCGGCAATTTCCAATAGAGGTGTTATATCGACCTGTAAAAAATACCTCTGTGCGGGTCGAACAGCATTTATTATCCGTGTTGAAAGAAGCGATGCAAAAAACGGGCGATATATTAATGTTTTTCGCCGGTATTGCAGAAATCAATCGATTTAAGCGTTTGTTAGAGGGTCAACAGCTTGATATTAAAGTTGATGTACTGCATGGACAATTAGCTTTAAAACAACAAAAAGAATTACTATCGTTGCACGCAGGCAACTCGCGGCGCGTTATATTGGCAACCAATATTGCAGAAACGAGTTTAACCATACCTAGCATCAAAATAGTAATCGATAGCGGAATACATAAAAAAGCCGTATTCGATGCCGAAAGTGAATTTAGTTATTTGCAGAGCGAGCGAATATCGCAAGCTTCTGCCCAACAGCGTGCGGGGCGGGCGGGCCGGACGGCAGCGGGGACTTGTTATCGTATCTGGCCACAAGAAGAGCAAAATCGATTAAAAAAAGCTTATCCGGCTGAGATTGAAAGTGCTAACTTTACCCCAGTGTTATTTGAAGCCTTGCTGTGGGGTGAACAAGATATGTCACAACTGAATTGGCCAACCCCTCCATCGGCCAAACAAATTGACAATGCCTATACGAAATTAAAGCAGTTACAACTGGCCAAAAGAGATGGATTGCTAAATGCGCATGGCAGGCAAGTCGCGGGATTTAACACGCTATTTTTTGCTGCCAATATATTAAATATCAGCCAGAAAATATTCGATTCGATTACCGACACGGCTGCCATTTTAGCGGCTTATTTAGCAGAAAACGGCGGTAGCCAAGATTGGGATTTGACTCAACAACTGCAACTTCATTTACCGCAACTGACGACAATTGCGCGCAAATACAAACCGTCATTGCAACAGCCAGAAGTGAACGCAGAGCAACTATTTGTTTTGTTAAGTGCGCTTTGGCCGAATAGAATTGCAAAATTAGAAAAAACTGAGCAAGATTTTTTTGTCTATAAAGCGGCTTATGGCAGTGCGCTTAATCTTAAAGCCTCTGGTATTCTGAATCCGCCAGATTGGATAATTATCGTTGAGGCAACACACAGCAAAACGCAAAAGAATGCAAATATTCGTGTTTGTTTGCCGTTTGTTTGGTCGCAATGCGAAACCTATATACAAGCGGATATTGTTGAAGGCGTTAATGCAGAAATCCATAAAGACAATCTAAAGTTTATACGCGTACAAAAACTAGGAAAGTTGATAGTTAGTCGGCAAGTTCTTGATAAAAAGCCAAATACCGAACAACAAGCGCAAGCTTGGCTGCAGATATTTGTTGATAAAGGTTTACTATTTTTTAACCAAGCGCAAGCAATGCAAGCGTTAATCGCACGCATCAATTTAGCCGCGCAGTTTAACAGCGACTTCCATCCACTAGATGAAACGGTTGTACTGCAGACCGCTGAAACTTGGTTATTGCCTTATTTACATACAATTAATAATTTAAAGCAACTCAAAAATATAGACTTAGCCCAAACTTATCTGCAGCAATTGGATTACGCGCGGCAACAATGGCTACAAACGCACCTCCCAGCGAAGTGGCTATTAAATGATGGCAGGCAGGTGAAAATTGATTATCTGCACTCATCGGCGCCTTTAATTAGCGGTTTTATGCAATCATTTTATGGTTGTACAAGCCACCCTAGCTTGCTAAATGGGCGTCTGCCATTAACCGTAGAATTGTTATCACCTGCTAAAAGGGCAATCCAAACCACAGCCGATTTGTCACAGTTTTGGCAGGGTAGCTATAAATTAGTGCAAAAAGATATGAAAGCACGTTACCCTAAACATTATTGGCCTGACGCGCCAGAAACAGCTACCGCTGGCACCCAAACTAAAAAAAATAGGTCTGCTACAAAATGAAGAAAGGAAAGCCATCTTGGCAAGCAAAATTAGTTTCTTTATTGCTAAAGCTCGCTGTGGTTTTTGTTGTGGTTATCATCGCTGCCGGGATTTATTTTGATGCACAAATTAAACAAAAGTTCTCCGGAACAAAGTGGCAATTACCTGCTTTGGTATACGGTGTTGAGCACAGGTATTATCAAGCCGACGCGCTTACGCGGGCCGATCTTATTCAGCATTTAAGTATTCTTGATTATCGCAAAGCACGTCGTTTGAGCTTGCCGGGCGAATACACGACGGTTAGCCGAGGCGTTGAATTTATCCGGCGCGCCTACAGTTTGCAGGAAGATAGCTATGGCGCGCAGAGAATACGCGTAATATTTAACGGCAAACGGATAGAAAAAGTGCTGGATGTGGGCCTCAATAAAGCACTGAGTGGCTTTCAATTAGAACCGTATTTATTAGACAGATTACAGGCCAACAACCTAGAAGATCGCATTTTAGTCGATATACAGGAAGTGCCTAAACTATTGATACAAACTTTATTATTAATCGAAGACCGTAACTTTTACCAACACCACGGCGTTGCACCATTAGCTATTCTGCGGGCATTGTGGGTGAATATTCAAGCGGGGCGAACGGTTCAGGGGGGCAGTACGTTAACCCAGCAACTGGTTAAAAATATGTTTTTAACCAATGAACGTAGCTTGTGGCGTAAGATAAAAGAAGCTTACCTTGCGATATTACTGGATGCGCGATATAGCAAAAGTGAAATTTTGCAAGCATACATCAACGAAGTCTACGTAGGGCAAAATCACAACCGCTCTGTTAATGGCATGGGGTTGGCCAGTCAATATTATTTTGCAAAACCCTTAAATGAACTGAGCGCGCAAGAAATCGCGTTATTGGTTGGAATGATTAAAGGGCCTTCATATTATAATCCAAGAAAATATCCAGAAAGGGCAATACAGCGCCGTGATTTGGTGCTCAGGATCATGACAGAACACGCTCTGCTGACACCAAAAGAGTACGAGGCAGAAGTTTCGCGTAGCTTGTCGGTTCGAGACCTTTCTGAAATTGCGACACGACGATTTCCATCATACGTTGATCAGGTAAGGGAAGAGCTGAAGGCATTGGTTTCTAATGATACACAGCTATTCTCAGGGTTAAAAATTTACACTCATTTTGATCCACTGGCACAAAGCCGGGCACAAGCAAGCTTATCCACTGGAATCGAAAAAATACAACAACAACGAGGGTTAACGCAACTGCAAGGTGCTACGGTTGTGGTTGATAGCAAAAGCGGTGGTATAAAAGCATTGGTTGGCGATAAAACCGCACATTATGCTGGTTTTAATCGGGCATTAAATGCACAGCGTAATATAGGTTCGCTGATTAAACCGATAGTCTACTTATCTGCTTTGCAGCAACAATCCGGTTATACCCTCGCAACCATTTTAGAAGACAAAAAAATCACACTGACCAGCTCACTCGGTAACAAATGGTCACCCAAAAATTACGATGAAAAATATGTGGGCGATATATTATTAATCGACGCATTGGCACAATCGCGTAATATCCCGGCTGTTAATTTGGGAATGCAAACTGGATTAAGCGCGGTCGTTGATAATTTACATCAGTTTGGTATAGAGCGTGAAATATCGGCTTACCCTTCACTCTTGTTAGGCTCATTGACCTTGTCTCCGCTAGAAGTAGCGCAGCTCTATCAAGTATTTGCAAACCATGGTGTGTATAGCAAACTTAAAGCAATAAAAAGCATCTATTCAAATGACGATGAAATTATCTGGCGACCCAAACTAGAAGCGCTGCAGGTTGTGGACTATGAGCATGTCTATCTTGTTAATTATGCGCTTCATCAAGTGACTAAACGAGGCACGGCTGCTAGTCTGCAAAGGGCATTTCCGACCGCAAAATTTGCCGGAAAAACCGGTACCACCAATGATGGGCGGGATAGTTGGTTTGTTGGTTATGAGCAATCAGAGTTAGCCGTTGTGTGGCTGGGCAGAGACGATAACCAAGCGATTTCTTTAACTGGTAGCGCAGGCGCGCTACAAGTCTTTAAGCAATACCAACATAGTCGCACCGGCGAAAGCTTAGTGATAGCACAGCCAGCCGGCGTCGCTATGCGTTATTTTAATAAACAAACCGGTGCGCACAGTTTACCTGGTTGCGACAATTTGATTATGTTACCTGCAATTATTGATAAATTGCCCGCCCCTATCGAATGTGAGCGCAGCGAGCAGTGGCAAAAACCGAAAAAATCATGGTTAGAAAAGTTACTCGACTGGTGAAGGTGAATCTTTAGTTGCAGATTGTTTTTGTTGCTGGGTAAACTGAAAGAAAGCCTGCGTCACTTTTTGTTCGATAATTTGTGCTTTTTCGGTTGGGCAAAAGTATTGCACGCTATATTGAGCATGACCGAGTTCAGTGGTCGCAAGGTTTACTTTAACCTTAGCGCCGGGGATCACGATATCCAGCTTACGTTCGATCATATTACGGTACCTTTCGGCGGTATCTTTAAACGGCAGGCACAATTCGGTTAGTTTACTCAGTAAAAAAGCACGCACTTCAATCGGATCAGTTGGTTCTGGCTGAATGAGCAAAAAGCCATGATTGACATAACGGCGCATATAGTTGAGGTTGACAAAAGAATGCGTAATAAACTGATTATTGGGGATCACCAAGGTTTTTCCAGAATACTGATAAGCACTGCTTTTTAAATTTAACTCGTAAAGAGTTGTGGTTATCCAGTCAGTATAGGCAACCTCTCCAGCACACCCATTTACTTCAACCCAATCCCCAATACGATACTGGCGCGCACCGGTTTGATACAAAGAAGCCAGTATGCACTGTATATACTCGCGTGTAGCCAAAACAATTGCGACAACAAATGCGGCAATTGAAATCGCAAAGCTTTGAATTTCATCAAACCAAACGGCCGCCAGTGTCAGCAAGGTAATAAAATTGAGTAAATTTTTTAAACCACTTGACCAGCGGCGTTTACGCTCTATGTCGTTACGGTATTTACGTTGCACACTTTTAATTAAAATCGCACGAGCAATTAATAAAGCGCTTAACACTGCGGCAGAGAGCAGGAGTTTAGACTGGCTAATATGGGTGAAATATTCAAGCATACTGGTTTACAAATTGACCTATAAAAAAGTGAAAATAAAAGTGACACTGAAAAGTGAATATGCCTATAGAGCTTACCACAAGGCGTATTAAAACTACGCAGGATAAATATACCAAATGCTATATTTTGCATAAACTTGTGCTAGTCTCAAAAGGGTACTACCAAAAAATTTATATAGGTGGTCTACGTATCTTAACCTGTTGTCAACGATGTGGTTGACGATTCCGAGCGCCTGTAGCACGAATATCGCATAAAGATAAAACCGCTTGTGTGTGAAATGGCTTATATTGAGAGCTGAGATGGATTTAATTGATACTTTTTTTGACGGCAACTATATGCCACATGGGCATTGCTTGTTATGGAAACCCGATTTGCTGTTAATGCATGTCGGTTCTGACATTCTAATTATGTTGTCTTATTTTGCCATTCCATTGGCTATGCTGTTTTATGGAAGACGCAAGCCGGTGCCGTTTACCAATGTTCTGATCTTATTTTCTGTATTTATTTTTGGCTGCGGCATTACACACTTAATGTCGGTCGTTAACGTATGGAATGGATATTATTACATCCATGGTGCAACAAAAGTCTTTACCGCGATTGTTTCGTTTACCACTGCATTTTGGGTTTGGAAATTATTACCTTCTTGGCTAGAAGCACCGAGTTTATTAGAACTTAACACAATTCAGAAACGCTTGGAAAAAGGCAATATCACACTTAAACCCGGCGAATTGGTGCAAGTGCGGGATTATTTATCAGAACAGATTAAAAAACGGACTGAAGAGTTAGAGCACGAAATTCAAAAGCGTGAGGAAGCCGAACAAAACTTAAACCAGATTATCGAGTCAGCGGCCAATGGTTTAATATTGGTTGACAATCAAGGAAAAATTACCAAAAGCAACGAAAAAGCAGAAGCGATATTTGCGCTTTATGATGAGCTAAACGGGCAAAATGTTTCTGATTTAGTCGACCGCCCAATGAAAAAAACGCATCAGGGATTTGTGGAAACCTTTTTTAAAGCGCCAGATATTAAAACCATGGCTCAGGGGCGAATGGTTAAATACCGTAGCCCAGATGGGATCACCAAAACACTCAATATTGAATTACAACCCTACCAGCAAGATGGGCAGAGTTATTGTTTAGCGACGATAACAGATGTTTCGATCATGAGTGACTTGGTCAGTAAATTAAATCAATCAGAACTAAAATTTAGAACCATTTCAGAATCAGTTGATGCTGTATTATGGCTGGCAACCCCTCAACTGAGTAAAATATTATACGTTAACCCAGCCTACGAAAATTTATGGCATGCATCTTGTGAAAGTTTGTACCAAAACCCTTTGTCATACTTCAATAAAGTACACCCTGAAGACAGAAAAATATTGCAACAACGGGGGGAAGGTGAAACTCCAATCTGGGATATTCAATACCGTCTACGTTTGGATAATGGTGATATTCGCTACATTCGAGAAAAAGGCAAAAAAGTATGCAGTGATAGTGGTGATGCAATTTTTCTGGTTGGTATGGCTATGGATATTTCTGATTCGCTAGCGCTAGAGAAGGTACAGAAAAAATATGAACTTGCCATTAGTGCGATTCGAGATGGTGTTTATGATTGGGATATTCAAAATAATACTATAGATGCGAGTAATCAGCTAAAGCTCATTCATGGCGTCGCAGAAAATCAATTGTGGACTTACGAATTGTGGCGCAGCAAAGTGGATGCGGATTACATTGAGGAAGTTGTATCAAAGATCGAGCAGCACTTAGCCGGTAAAAGTGAAAGTTTTTATGCGGAATATCCAACACAAGTCAACGGAGAGCGCAAATGGATGTTAACGCGGGGGCGTGTTGTCGAAAGGGATGCAAATGGCAAGGCTATGCGTATGATGGGCGTTGAATCCGACATTACTCATCGTAAAAAAATTGAAGAACAATTGTGGTTGGTTGAGCAAAAACTCAGCGCAGTTCAATCGTCTTCAGTTGATGGACTTATATTCACTGATACTCAGTTTAATATCTTGGAAGTCAATCAAGCTTTTAGCCAACTTTTAAATCTGACATCTGCAGAACTAGAAGGACGCAATATCAGCGAGTTTACACCACAACAATTTCGTCAAAAAGAAAATGACATACTCAAGCAGCAGTTAATCCCCTTAGGTTATTGTGATGAATACGAAAAAGAAATGATTAGTCACGGTCAGCAAAATGTGCCGGTATCGGTTAGATCATGGGCGGTTAAAAATAACAGAGGTAGTATTATTGGCTTTATGGGGTTGATTCGGGATATTAGTGCGCGTAAAGCCGCCGAACAAACCATTCAAAATACTTTGGCAGAATTGCAGCGTAAAAATCATGAACTCGATCAATTTGTTCATGCCGCCTCACATGACCTTAAAGAGCCGAGCCGGGGCTTGATGCACATCTCGCAATTTTTATTTGAAGACTATTCGCAACACTTGGATGACACAGGACAAAAATATATTTTAACAATTCGCGCCGCAGCAGAGCGAATGTCTAAATTGATTGATACTTTACTCAAGTTTTCTCGTACAGGTAGACGTGAGATTCACCGTGAATCTGTTGACGTAGAAAAATTAATTGATGAAGTGGTTGAGCAATCACAGTTTGCAAGAGAGATTAAAATTAGCACAAAATTTGACGCATCGATAATAGAAGTCGATAGGGTCTCTATTTTTGAAATATATCAAAACCTGATATCGAATGCGGTTAAATATAATAACCAATCTGTTGCTGCAATCGAAGTTGGTAGCTTGAATGGTTTGTACTGGGTTAAAGATAACGGTATAGGTATAGATAAAGAATGCTTAGATCAGGCATTTATTATTTTTAAACGATTTGACCAGAGCAAAGAAGGTGAAGGTGTCGGTTTGTCGATTGTAAGAAAACTAGTTGAACTGCACGGAGGGAAAGTTTGGGCTGAATCTGAATTGGGTGTCGGCACTCAAATCTATTTTACTTTAACTTCCAAAGAGGTCGATAGCGCGTGAAACATATTATTTTTGTGGAAGACAATGATATGGATTTCTTTTCGATACAGCGCTTATATCAAAAAGCAGGCCTTGATGAGCGATATACCATACATAGATTTGTCAGTGCGGAAGCTTGCCTTGATTTTATTGCAGCGCACAAAAAGTTAATTACAAATGCAGAATGTTTGTTTTTTGTCGATATTAACTTACCTGGGATGAGTGGGCATACTTTAGTTGAAAAAATTAATGAATTATCATTGATTAGAAGTAATGTCGTGATGTTGTCGTCTTCGCAAAACGAATTGGATATTCATAATTGTTACCAAGCTGGAGCCGATGCTTATGTTGTTAAAGCCGAGCGCTATGAAGAATTCGCTGATGCGGTTTTAGTTACAACTAAATTTTGGTTGGAGGTTGCTAAACGTGCGTAATACTATTTTAGTCATAGATGACTCGGAAACTGATCGTATTATTATCGAACGCTACTTATCGCAGGCTCAAGAATCATTTGAAGTGATTTGTTACCCTGAAGCAAGCAGCCTAGAAGGTATATTGAAGATGGTGCATATTGATTGTGTACTCATTGACTTTAATATGCCAAATGGAAATGGCCTAAAGTGCATTTCTGCAATCAAAGATATCTCACCTTATACTGGTGTTATTTTGGTGACTGGGTTTGGTGATGAAAAACTCGCCAGTGAAGCTTTTAAAGCAGGGGTTGATGATTACCTGTCGAAAAAAGATTTTAGTCAAAGCCGGTTAACCAGTATTGTTAGCAACGTAGTGTCAAAAAAGCGCATCGAGCGTGAACATCATAATGCGAATGCGGAGCTGGAACTGTTAAGAACGGTTGTCGATAACACACCTAATTTAATTATGGTGTGTGACCCTGAAACCAGTTTATTTATCACTTTTAACTTGGCGTTAAACCGCTTTTTGCAATTACCTTCAGAGCACATAAAAAGTAAATCTTACTTTCATGTCTCTCAACAGTTTAAAACAACCGATGAATGGTATGAGTTTGTCGAAACTGTAAAAAAAGCAGGCCATTATAAATTTGAAACGGAATTAACCCGGGGGGATGATACGTTAGTACCTTTTGAGCTGGATTGCTGTTTTTCAAATGTCGGTGAAAAATCGTATTTGTTATTTAGCGGCATGGACATCTCAAGGTTGAAACAGGTACAGCATGAGCTGCTCGATTTAGCAACTAAAGACCCATTAACCCAACTACGCAACAGACGAGGTTTAGCAGAAGAGTTTAAGCGTATATATAAATCAACTGCACGGGAAAGTGGAGAGGTTTGTTTGGCTCTTTTTGATATTGATGATTTTAAACAAGTTAATGATCAACACGGACATGATGTGGGTGATGAGGTATTGGTGCAGTTTGCTGATGTTATGCGCAGTTTAGTGCGCCGCCCATTAGATATTATCGCGCGGGCCGGTGGCGAAGAATTTATTGTTATTATTTCCGATGGCGATCGTGATGCGCTGGTTGATATTATCCGGCAAATTATTAAAAAGGCACCAAATGAGATTAGTCCAAAAGTCACGGTCAGTGCCGGTGCCATTTGTGTTAAAGCAAACAATGTAGAGTTAACCTTTGAAAAAGCCTTTAAGATAGCCGATGAAAACCTGTACCAGTCTAAACATAAAGGTAAAAACCAAGCTAATTTTAGTTATGACGAGAGTATTTAATTTATTTGAATACAGGTACAATTGGTTTTTATTTTTGAAGTGATAGTAGATTAATGCGATTAGATAAATATGCCTGTGAAACAACTGATTTAACTCGGGCTGTAGCCAAAAAAGCCGTGAAACGAGGAGACTTTACAGTTGATGGCATAGAGATACGTGATCCGGCATTTAAAGTACCGCAAGGGGCTGAAGTGCAATATTGCGGGCGTACAGTCGCACCGGTTGGATTACGTTATATTATGATGCATAAACCGGTTGATACCATTTGCACAACATCAGACACTGAAATTTATCAGTCTGTTATATCGTTAATGGATATTGAAAAACCCGAGCGTTTGCATATTGCAGGGCGGTTAGATGCAGATACCACAGGTTTAATCCTTATTACCGACGATGGTCAATGGTCGCACAAGATCACGACACCGAAAAACGAATGTTTTAAAGTATACCAAGCTGAACTGGCCGATCCTGTCAGTGTGTACCAGCAAGCCGATCTGATTGAACAGTTTAAACAAGGTTTAATGCTAAACGGTGAAGACAAACCAACCAAACCTGCTGTGCTTGAATTTATTGAAGAAGATTTTGCTCAGTTGAGTATTTGTGAAGGCCGCTACCATCAGGTCAAGCGTATGTTTGCAGCAGTTGGTAATCAAGTTGTTGGCTTACACCGAATGCAAATTGGTGATATTAAGATGGATGATGATTTAGAGCCTTGTGAATGGCGTTATTTAAGCGATGCTGAAGTGGCGTCTGTTATGTCAAATAATTAATTTTTGAGTTGTATATTTTATAGCGTAAGCTTCAGCTACAACGAGTCTACAGCTGCCAAGCGTTAAAACTTAGATTGCAACAAACAGTGCAAAATAAAAAAGCCGGCATAATCATCCGGCTTTTTGGGCGTAACAATTTAAACCGCTTTAATCATTATTGCTGCTGTTCACGTTCAATTGCACGATAAGCAATATCATCACGGAAATAAACATCTTTCCATTCAATTTGTTTAACCAAAGCATAAGCGCGCTGCTGCGCTTCGGTCACTGTGTTGCCCAATGCGGTGGCACACAATACACGGCCGCCGTTAGTGGTCACTTGACCATCCAGCATTTTTGTACCGGCGTGGAAAACCTTTTCGCCATTGACTTCTTCTGCAGGTAAGCCAGAAATTACATCGCCTTTGTTGTACGCAGCCGGATAACCACCTGCCGCTAATACCACACCAACCGACGCCTGTTCTGTAAATTCTGCGCTAACTTGGTCTAATTTACCTTCTACACCGGCTAAACAAAGTTCAACCAAATCAGATTGCATACGCAACATAATAGGTTGTGTTTCCGGATCGCCAAACCGACAGTTATATTCAATCACTTTAGGTTGTCCATCTGGGGTTATCATTAACCCAGCGTATAAAAAGCCAGTGTATTCGTTATCTTCTTTAGCCATACCTTCAACAGTTGGCAAAATGACCTGTTGCATTATGTTGTTATAAACTTCATCGGTAACAACCGGTGCTGGCGAATAGGCGCCCATGCCACCTGTATTTGGGCCTTGGTCACCATTTAACGCACGTTTATGGTCTTGGCTGGTGGCCATTGGCAATACATTTTTACCGTCCACCATAACAATAAAGCTGGCTTCTTCACCGGTTAAAAATTCTTCGATAACCACACGGTTGCCTGCATCGCCAAAAGCATTACCGGCTAACATGTCTTTAACCGCAGCTTCTGCTTCGGCTAATGTCATGGCAACAATGACACCTTTACCTGCACATAAACCATCTGCTTTTATAACAATCGGTGCACCTTTTTCATTTAAATAGGCCAACGCTTTATCAATTTCAGTAAAGGTTTGATACTCAGCTGTAGGAATATTGTGACGTGCTAAAAAGTCCTTAGTGAAAGATTTTGAGCCTTCTAATTGTGCGGCTTTTTCAGTTGGGCCAAATACTTTTAAGCCCGCTTCACGAAACGCATCAACCACACCGATTACCAAAGGCGCTTCTGGGCCTACTATGGTTAATTCAATATCATTGTCTTGTGCAAAACCAACCAATGCTTTGATATCTTCAACCGCAATATCAATGTTGGTTAACTTGCTTTCTAATTCAGTACCCGCGTTACCCGGTGCCACAAATACTTGCTCAACATTTTTTGATTGAGCTGCTTTCCACGCCAATGCGTGCTCACGGCCACCGCCGCCAATAACTAAAACTTTCATTTATACCTCTAATTTCTCATAGATTGATATCTACTGATTCGGTTTTCTGAATTTTAACGTAAATCGGTCGCTTTCACCGATATTTAAATACTTATCTTTCTGTCCGGCATCAATTCGCAGTGTCGGGGGAAGTGTCCAAACCCCGTTGGGATGTTGTGCTGTATCGTCAGGGTTTGCATTAATCTCGCTGGCAGCAACCAGTTCAAAACCCGCTTGCAACGCCCAGCTAATGGCTAAACTGCTTTTGATATAACCCGTATGTTTTTCTGCAGCCTGATCAAGGTGCTCTGGTAACCTGTGATCGACTACGCCCAAAATACCGCCTGGTTTTAATGCCTTATAAAAACTTTTAAATGCCGCTATTGCACCGCTTTCACCATTGTACATATACCAGTTATGCAGGTTTCTAAAGGTTAGAACTCTGTCTACCGAGTTTTCCGGTGCAATTTGCATGTGAGTGTTCGGGTTAAATTCGGTTAGGATAACTTGGTTATATAACTCGGATGATTGCAGCTTTTGCTGGAATTTTTTCAGTGATTTTTTAAAGTACTGATTATCAATGTCAGTAGGAAAGTGCGCAGCATAATATTGCCCTTTGTTGTGTAGCATAGGCGCTAATATTTCTGTATACCAACCCCCGCCTGGCCAAATTTCAACAACAGAGTGTGTCGGCTCTACCTCAAAAAAGGATAAGGTTTGTGTAGGGTGACGGTAAGTGTCTCTTTGTTGATGGGCCTCTGAACGAAGCGATTGCTGTTTTGTATCCTGCGCAATTGTACTGCAACTTAACAGGCACGTCGCCAACGTGAGTTGGCCTAACATTAATTTGAAACCAGATGCGATTTTCATAATAAGTCCTTGTTGAAGCTAGGGCGTGTGGATCTTTCATTTAGATGCACATCATATAGCTAAAACAACTGGATTTAAAAGCTGCAATTATTAGCAAAAAGAAATTAGGCAGAGCAGAGCCCTACCCAATTTCTTAGCATCTAACACAAATCAGACAAATCAGACTTAGTGTCTGAAATGACGCATACCGGTAAAGACCATCGCCATGCCATGCTCGTCAGCCGCAGCGATAACTTCTTCGTCACGCATTGAACCGCCCGGTTGGATAACCGCTTTAATACCCGCTTTGGCCGCTGCATCAATACCATCACGGAATGGGAAAAATGCATCCGATGCCATGACTGAACCGGCCACTTCTAAGTTTTCATCAGCTGCTTTAATGCCAGCAATTTTAGCACTGTAAACACGGCTCATTTGACCCGCACCCACACCGATTGTTTGGTTGCCTTTGCAATACACAATCGCGTTAGATTTAACGTACTTAGCAACTTTCCAGCAGAATAATAAATCAGTGAGCTCGTCTTCTGTCGGTTGACGTTTGGTAACAACTTTAAGGTCTGATTGTGCCACCATGCCTTGATCTCTGTCTTGTACCAATAAACCACCGTTTACACGTTTAAAATCTAAACCGGTTGTTTGTGTGTTCCATTCGCCACATTCTAATAAACGAACGTTTTGCTTGGCTGAAACCACTTCAAGTGCGGCAGCTGAAACTTTAGGCGCAATAATCACTTCAACAAATTGTCTGTCGATAATGGCTTTTGCAGTTTCTGCATCTAGTTCTTGGTTAAATGCAATGATGCCACCAAAAGCAGAAGTTGGATCTGTTTGATAGGCTTTTTCGTAAGCCGCTAAAATGTTATCGCCTAACGCAACGCCACATGGGTTGGCGTGTTTTACGATAACACAAGCGGGTTGGCTGAATTCTTTCACGCACTCAAGTGCGGCATCGGTATCTGCAATATTGTTATAAGATAAAGCTTTGCCTTGCAACTGAGTTGCGCTGGATACAGAGGCTTCTTCAAGATTTTTTTCTACATAGAAAGCGGCTTTTTGATGACTGTTTTCACCGTAGCGTAAGTCTTGTTTTTTGATAAACTGGCTGTTGAAAGTACGTGGGAATTGGCTATCTTGCGCTTTTTCACCATGGTAGTCGGGTACCATTTTACCAAAATAATTGGCAATCATACCGTCGTAGGCTGCTGTATGTTCAAAGGCAGCAATCGCTAAGTCAAAACGTGTTTGGTAGTTTAATGAATTGTCGTTACTTGTCATTTCGCTTAATACACGGTCGTAATCGCTGGCGTTTACCACAATGGTTACATCTTTATGGTTTTTAGCGGCAGAGCGAACCATAGTTGGGCCACCAATATCAATATTTTCAACCGCATCTTCTAATGTACAATCCGCTTTAGCAACAGTATTAGCAAACGGATATAAATTTACAACAACCATATCGATAGGTGAGATACCGTGCTCAGTCATCACTGCATCGTCTTGCTCACGACGACCTAAAATACCGCCATGTACTTTGGGATGAAGTGTTTTTACACGGCCATCCATCATTTCTGGAAAACCTGTGTAATCTGAAACTTCAGTGGCTGCAATATCGTTTGATTGTAAAAGTTTAAAAGTACCACCAGTTGATAAAATTTCGACGCCGGCATGGGTTAATGCACGGGCAAATTCTACGATACCGGTTTTGTCTGATACGCTGATAAGCGCGCGGCGAATAGGTCGAGCCTGATCCATGAGTGTTACCTTTTAATATAATTCGGCTGGGTTCAATTAATAATCAATATAACAAATGTCATTGACTAAAAACGAAAAAGCACCCTTAGGTGCTTTTCAAAAATCGCTATAATGCGGCTTAGTTCATGCCGTATTTTTTAAGCTTTTTACGCAAAGTACCACGGTTGATACCCAACATATTTGCAGCACGCGTTTGGTTACCACGGGTGTACAACATAACTTCTTCTAATAAAGGCGCTTCTACTTCTGAAATTACGATGTCATAAAAGTTATCTATGTCTTGTCCACTTAACTGAGACAAGTAGTTTGTAACGGCTTGTTTAACAGAGGCACGCAAAGGTTTTTGCGTTTGTTCTTGTGTGGCAGTGACTGTACCAGTGACTAATTCTGGAGAAACATTTTGTTCGAACATATTAACTACTCTTCTCTTTTACAGTTATTAGATTGTCAAAAAAATCAGCCAAGCTTACTAATTGCTCGGCAGCACCTTCGATGGCATTAAATGCCCTGCGGTAATGACTGCTTTCTTCAATATGTTTTAAATACCAGCTCACATGCTTACGCGCTAATCTGTATCCTTTCTGTTCGCCGTAAAATGTGTGAATCGCCTTTACATGATTAAGCACCATATTGGCTATCTCTTTCAGTTCAGGTTTTTCAGCTTGTTCACCACATTGAAGCATATGGCGAATCTCCCGGATTAACCAGGGATTACCTTGGGCACCACGACCAACCATGATTGCATCGGCACCCGTATATTCTTTAACGTACAATGCTTTTTCAGCTGTGCAAATGTCGCCATTGGCAAT
The DNA here is from genome assembly GCF_007289895.1 of Catenovulum sediminis. Taxonomy (GTDB): domain Bacteria; phylum Pseudomonadota; class Gammaproteobacteria; order Enterobacterales; family Alteromonadaceae; genus Catenovulum; species Catenovulum sediminis. Next base: position 2,130,467 of record NZ_CP041660.1, read on the forward strand.
AACGGGTATATCAATATACTGTTTGATGGCACGTATAGTTTGATATTCCGCTTCACCTTTGAACAAACATTCACGCGTTCTGCCATGTATGGCAAGGGCTTTTATGCCCGCTTTTTGCGCAATTTGCGCAATTTCAATACCGTTGCGATTTTCAACTGACCAACCCGTGCGTATTTTTAACGTAACGGGCACATCAACAGCATCAACAACCGTATTTAAAATTCGTTCAACTAACTTTGGGTCTTGTAATAACGCAGATCCCGCGAGTTTTTTATTGACCTTTTTGGCGGGGCAGCCCATATTGATATCGATGATTTGTGCACCGTTTTCAACATTATATTGCGCCGCTTTGGCCAACAATCTTGGGTCACAACCCGCAATTTGTACCGACTTAATGCCAGTTTCATTACTTAAATCCATCCGCAGACGTGATTTTTCAGTGTCCCATACTTCAGGGTTAGAAGACTGCATTTCACCTGTTGTTAAACCGGCCCCCATATTTTGACAAATATGCCGGAAGGGTTGATCTGTGATCCCAGCCATCGGCGCTAGCAATACAGGACTGTCAATTTGATAAGGGCCTATTTGCATCACAACAACACTTGGTTAAAACACCACCACCTGAAAAAGGGCGGCTAGTTTACGGATTTTTTATCAGAGTGCAAAGCCTATTTTTTAAACAATTTGAAATTTTTAATTGTCAAGATAGTGCTGCTAATTTGTTCGAAAAAAAACTGCCATGTATTTAGCTAAAATGTAAAGAGATGTGATTATTTGGTTTGTAAATTGTTTTTATTAAGAGTAAGAAGAGGTAGGGTTAGTATTTAGATCAAGATTAAATTTAAATGCTCTAGACGCTTATGCTAGTATACGCGCGCTTTTTTACCCATACACAATACATTAAAATTATCAGGGAAGGATTATGTTTAAAAATACTTCAGTTTTAAAATCATGCGCAGTTATAACTCTGTTATCTTCATTCCTAACTGGCTGTAGTGGTGGTAGTGATAATACCAACGGAAACGAACAATCCTCATTTGACGTTTCAACCATTACAATAGAGCGTCTACCATATTCTGTTGAAGCATTAGAGGGAGAAACTGTCGAATTAACATTAAATACGTCAGGTTCAGGTAGTGAAAATTTGACTTATCATTGGTCATTAGATGACTCAAGTGTCGTGTTTTTAGGGCAAGGTACACCCAGTATCAGTTTTACAGCACCAGATGTCACAAGTTCGGAAACCATATCCGTCGAAGTTAGACTCGGACATAAAGAAACTACCTTGATGGGAGATAATACCTTTCGTTCAGGGGTCATTGTTTTTGATGCGTCAGCCAAGCCGAAAAGTTATGAAATAGGCAAGTTGACATCTTTACCAAAAGTCGAAATGTTGGATTTAAGTGGTATCTTAGCCGGAAGTACATGGCAACAATATTATTACTTTACCATAACCGGAAGTGATGCTGCTGATGCTTTATTCGAACAGGAACTTACTGTAAACGATATCGTATTTATAAACGAAGTACAGGGGCTTAATTTTCAATATGACGTGTGTTCTATCAATACTGAAATTACAACAGATTTTTCTGAAAGTTATAATGATAATGCTCAGTGCGCTGAAAAAGCTATCAATTATTATCAACAGGGTGATCGTTTTCGAGTTGAGTCGGTTTGTGATGGGAAGGTAAATCTGGCTCATGAGTTTAAAAAAATCAGTGACACTAGACAATTGAATTTAGCTTCATTGAAATTAGAATTTAGCAGCCAGCAAAATTTAGACACAACGCAAGGGTGTGGTTATTGGGTATCGATTAGCAGAACGGAGCTAAACTCAGGAAACACCACAAACTTTAGTGAAGTGGGCGTAGTAACTGATTATATGAATGAACGATTGTCATTTTCGCTAAAGCTAGGCCAGCCCATTGAATCATCACTGCTCTTCTTTGACCCATTTTTTACAGACGGCGCAAAAATCAACTATATTGACCTGCATAGTACGGCTTTGCCTGAGTTATCTAAAATAATGTCTAATGATGAAGGTAGTGCTTCTATAGTTGTTACTAGCCTCAATAATTTATCAGGTAACTTTTCAACAACTATCACTGACTCAAATGGCAATATAGAAGAGGTTTCTGGTTCGTTTTCTTTAATTAGTGAGTAAGTGAACATTTTAAATGGTTTTTGAATCGCGGTTACCTCCTGCTCGTGCAGGGGGTAACCTGAATTATCCGAGCTAGTTATTCTTCTTCAACCTGAATTACAATTTTTCCTCTTACATGACCGGTTTCACTTTTTTGCTGTGCTTTCGCTAGGTCTTCTAGTTTAAATACACTATCAATTTCTATTTTTAAGAGTTCGCTGTCGATCAGCTTTGCAATTTCAGCCAATTGGTCTGGGTTCGCCTGCACAAAACAAAAGTGGGCGTTAACTTGATGTTGAGTCGCAATTTCGTCGTTTGGTACCTCTGCGATAGAAACCAGGCAACCACCTTGTTTTAAAGTCGCCCAAGATTTTTGTAAAACGTCACCACCTAGCGTGTCAAAAACCATGTCTAGGTTAGACAGGTCACTGAAATCTTGTTGTGTGTAGTCAATAATGTGATCAGCCCCTAGTGTTTTTAAAAACTCGATATTGCGCGTTGATGCTGTGGTATACACGGTTGCTCCAGCTAGCTTAGCAAGTTGAATGGCCGCAATACCCACACCACCTGCACCGGCATGAATCAATACGCGATCGCCTTGTTTGATGTTGCCTATATCTTTAAGCGACTGCCACGCAGTTAAAGTAACCAAAGGTACTGCCGCTGATTTTTGCCAATTTAAAGATTTAGGTTTAGCGGCTATCTCCTTTTCGGAAACCAAGATATATTCAGCAAAAGCGCCATTTTTCGCTAAGTCAGGACGCGCATAAACAGCCTCTCCAATTGACCAGCTGTTAACGCTTTTACCCACTGACACAATTTCACCCGCAAAATCCCAGCCAAGTGTTAAAGGCAATTGATGTGGGATGATTTCAGCTAAATATCCTTCACGTATTTTCCAATCGACGGGATTAACAGCGGCAGCATGTACTTTTACCAGTACTTCCCCTTCACCAGGGGTAGGTATCTCGATATTCTGGATTTCTAAATGTGCTAAACCACCAAAACTGTGAATTTGAGCCGCTCTCATTTTTTGATTAGATGTATTCATTGTTTTCTCCATTTAAATAATTGGCGCCATTGCCTGAACTCTTTTTTAGTGTAGAGAAAACACTGTTGCTGGATAAGTACCAATACAAGCATTAGAATGTTTCCAAGTGCTCAACAATGGATGTTTTATATGACAACTAAACGATTAGATTATTTGCCCGCATTGGTTCTATTTGCACGCATAGTGCAATATGGCAGTTTAAGTGGAGCCGCCAAGCATTCAGGGTTAAGTCGTTCGGCCGTAAGTAAGCAGCTGAGCGCGTTAGAAGAAAAGTTAGGTGTGCGTTTACTTCAGCGCAGTACACGTAACGTTAGGTTAACAGAGGCGGGTAAACAAATTCATAGCGAAGCGTGCCGTGTGTTAGAAGCTTTTGAAAGTGTAGAAACATTATCAGACGAGATGCAAGGCGAAGTAAATGGCTACCTTAAAGTATCTTGCTCGACAGGTATCGGTCGGGTTCATTTAGTACCACTGATCAAACAATTTAATGCGCTTTACCCTAAAGTACATGTACACCTTATGTTAGAAGACCGATTTGTCGATCTGATTGATGAACAGATTGATGTTGCCATTCGAGTGGGGCACTTGCCGAATTCTTCACTGATTGCATTGCGTTTGGGGGAAATGGCTTGGGCTGTGTGTGCCAGCCCCGGCTATTTAGCAAAAAATGGTACACCAAAACAGCCAAAAGACTTATTGCAGCACAATTGTTTATGTTATCGCAATGGACAAAGCTCGTTCGACAACTGGTTGTTTAACAGTAATGCTGGAGAAGAGCGTATTGCTATCAAAGGGGCCTTATCTGTTAACGATTCAACTGCGCTGGTACAAGCAGCCGAAGATGATCAGGGGATTGTTTGGGTAGATAAAAACTCATTGGGGGATGCTTTAGAACAAGGGCGGCTAGTACAAATTTTACAAGATTATGCGCTGGGCGTCGGTTATCCCATCTATGCCTTGTACCCAGCTAGGCGACATATGCCAATTAAAACTAGAGTGTTTGTTGACTTTTTAGCCGAACATTTTGCACCTAGAATGCGATACAAATGATTGTTTTTTGAACGCTGAGTTTGCATACGTATTCAACTACTTAGACGGAAGTTTGCGCGACAGAGAATTAAACTTCTCAAGTGGATTTAAAAACTATAAAGAAGATTATCAATATGATGCGCTTCGTCGTTTAAAAGAACGAAAACTGAATCTAGACGGTTCAATAGCATACGAAAACTACGGCTACAATGGCTTTGGCGACTTTACCAACAAAAATGGTAAAAACTTCCAATTTGACGATGCGAATAGACACCGGCCTAGCGGATATGATGGTAACGCATTTGCCTATAACCTAAATGGTGATATGACATATGCACAAGGTAATACCATAGGTTATTACAGCTTTAATAAACCAAGCAAAATAACCAAAAACGATACCACTTGGACAGAGTTTGTATACGGCATGCAACACGCCAGATATTACCGCCATGACGTGCGCGCCAGTGAAAACAAACACACTTTATATTTAGGCACTGCAGAAAAGGTGTATACCACAACCGGTAGCAGGCACAGTTTTGAATATAAGTTTTATATTGGCAACATAGTTATCACCGAAAGCACCAACAATAGCCAAAGTCAAGAAAACTATTTACATAAAGACCATTTGGGCAGCCCAGTAACTATTACCGACAAAGCTGGCTTAGTGGTACAACGTACTGTTTACGACCCTTGGGGCAAAAGTAGTAGCATCAGTGGTGGTTATTCAGGTATCAGCAACCTAATTGAAAGCCGCACTTTTACCGGGCATGAATCTATAGATGATTTAAATATCATCCATATGAATGGTCGAATATACGAACCCTCGTTAGGCCGATTTTTACAGGCAGACCCATTTATCCAATCGCCGAAAAATGGTCAAAATTATAACCGTTACAGTTATGTATTGAATAACCCGTTAAGCCATACCGACCCAAGTGGATACTTTTTTAAGAAAATGCTGAAAGGGTTAATGGAATTAACAGGAACTCGACCACTGCTAAGGTCATTGGCAAAAAATAAGTATTTGAATTTTATTGCGCAAGTTGCGGCATGTGGTTTAGGTGGGCCAATAGGCTGTGCCGCTTATGCAGGCGCCCAAACCTTTGCGGTGACTGGCAGTTTAAATGCCTCAATCAAAGCCGGTGCAATCGCTTATGGGACAGCAAAAACATTGCAAAGTATAGGTCAATACTTTGACGGTTTGGATGCAAGCCGAGGTTGTGCAATAGATACTTATAACTTTGGAGGCAACTGGCTAACAACGGGTGAAATAGCGCAACAAATAACAGCGCATGCAGTGGTGGGTGGCGTAAGTGCCGAATTACAAGGCGGCAAATTTGGCCATGGATTTTTTGCAGCGGGTGTTACAAAGGGCGCAGGTGGTTTTATGTTGCCGGGTGGTTCAAACTTATCGACAGGTGAAATAATAGGTGGAACAATTGCCTCAGCGGTGATTGGTGGTACAGCGTCTGTTATTGCTGGCGGTAAATTTGAAAATGGCGCAAAAACCGCTGCTTTTCAGTATTTGTTTAATCAGGCGTCTATTGCGGCAATGTCAAGTGTAGTAGGTAAAGCCTCTGATTTTATTGATAAAGTTACGAAGGCTAAGAATTCTTTTGAAGCAGTATCCAATGATCCAAATGCGTTGGCATTAGAGGTTGTAAAATGGACACCAGAAGTGTTTTTTGCTGCGTTGCAAACAAGCGCTTTCGCCTCCTTAACTGCTTCGCTCAGCGTTATTGGTATTCAATTGGAGCTACTAAATGGTTCTTCTGCTGAGAGTATTGGTCGTATGTTTTTACGTCAGGCACTTATCCAGCATGGCAATGAGCTTGGTGTGCAAAAAGTAATTGAACTACAAAACAGAATAGGGTCAAAGCTCGGTTATGTATACACGGTTCTGAAAGTTCACATGCTTAAATATCACACCAAATAGAGGATGGGTTATGAATAGTATTGTTTTGGTTTTCAGTTTATTTCTTGTATTGATATTTGATGCGGAAGCTGCTCAGCAAAGAGAAATTTTTACTTTGATAAGCAATAAAGATATCAACAAATTAACTGAATATTACAAAACTAATCCAATTAAAGAGATTGAATTCTCCAACTTGCTAAACTCTAATGTCTCGGTTGTAGTTTTCGCAGCAATGGAAAGCAATTCGGAGATATTGTCATTTTATGCAAGGCAAGGATTCGATTTACGAAAGCGGCATGAGGAATTTGAGTTCCAATTAGGGGGGAACTTGCTTCATGATGCTGCAAGCGGCTGCAATATGGACACATTCAGTTATCTAGTTAGTGAAGGATTGGATTTGCAAGAACCAAATGATAAAGGATATGTACCCTTGGATATTGCCAGAATGTTTCAATGTCCAAGCATCGAGCAGTTCATACTTGAAAAATTAAACCTAGCAAAATAACTAAAAACGATACCACTTGGACAGAGTTTGTATACGGCATGCAACACGCCAGATATTACCGCCATGACGTGCGCGGCAGTAAAAACAAACACACTTTGTATTTAGGCACTGCAGAAAAGGTGTATACCACAACCGGTAACAGGCACAGTTTTGAATATAAGTTTTATATTGGCAACATAGTTATCACCGAAAGCACCAACAATAGCCAAAGTCAAGAAAACTATTTACACAAAGGCCACCTAGGCAGCCTAGTTACCAAAGAAGGCATTCTGCACTGGGTTATATGACACCACACCAGAAGTATATTGAAATGAAAAATGCCGCTTAGAATTTCTACAGTAAAAGTTGACCATTGCAACTTAGGTGGTGTGATAAATCTCTTCAACGTCATCAGCTGTGTATTCTTGCTGTGCTTGCCACAGATCATACTTGGTTTGCTGATTGATCCAAGATTGAGCGGTTCCACCAAAAGCTTTGGCTAACTTAATAGCTACTTTAGGCGTAATGCCACGGCGACCATTCACAATTTCGCTTAGTGCCGCTCTGGTCATGCTCATTTTTTCAGCCGTGCCTTTGATGTCCAATTCTAATGGCTCAAGGTACAACTCTTTTAAAGTTTCACCTGGGTGTGGTGGGTTAAACATCTGCATAATATCTTCCTCTAATGGTAATCAAGGTAGTCAACAACCTCCGCATCACCGTTTTCAAACTTGAATGTTACTCGCCAGTTGCCGCTGACAGTAACAGCATAGTGGTTTTGTAACTCACCCTGAAGAGGGTGTAGCCTCGAACCGGGATACCTCATATCTTCAATATCCGTTGCTGAATCCAGCTTGGCTAATATGTTTCTCAATCTTTTAACGTGGTCTTGCTTTACGCCTTTCGTGTTACCGGTCGTGAACAGAGTCTCCAGACCTTTATGTTTAAATGATTTAATCATCCCAATAGCCTTTTAGTTATGTCTTGAGTGTATCGCGTATCGATACGTGAGTCAATCGGCCGCATGAAATACTTTCCACTGCTGAAGGGTCGTAAAGCCTGAACGCCTATATGAATAATATTGTTTTGGCTTTCAGTTTATTTTTGTATTCACTAACCATAACCGATAAAACCAGATTAGTAGTACAACGCACGGTTTATAACCCATGTGGAAAATCAGTCGTCATACAGCGCGAAAAATTCAGGTAAACCAAAAATAGCAGTCCTAGACTATACTCAATGAGCAGGCGGAAACGCTCTGCAACTGGGCAAAGAAAAGGGTAGGGTATGGTCACATTTAGTTTATATATTTTTTTGTACATAGCGCTGGTTATTGTCTTGGTCAGCGCTTTGTTTGCTTGGACTAAATGTAAGGACTGGAGCGTACCGCTGGCCTCTTCGGCTTTAGTGTTGTTACTCATAGATGCCTGGGTGCAGCAAATGTCAGCCTCGTATTGGGTGGCGCTTGTTGTTCTATCATTGCTGGTGGCTTTGTTAAATTCTAAATTTAACGCAAAAAAACATTTTGTGCTGCGTGATTATGTCAGTTTGAGCTTGTTTGTTATCGGCGTGGCCTTATTAACTTTGAGCGAACCTTTATTTTTTGGTGGACTATGTTGTATATACGCAGCTGTGGTCTATGTGCAAAATAACCTGACTTCAATCTCAAACCGTTTTCGCCATCACCATGCCCTGATTGTGACTCTGAGCTCATTTGCACTGATAGTTGCGTTTACCTACACATTAGAGTTAAAACAACAAACATTTAAGCAGCAAAAATTAACTTTGATATCGAGTCATATTGAGCAGCTTTTTACACAAAGATGGCAAAGCTTGCGTTATGCTTTAGTCCGCTTAAACGAACGAGTCAACTCTCCACAGCAGTATATAGATAGTCGTTATCACACCATAGATGCCAAAAATTACGTTAATCAAATCGATGCGATAGTGGCGATAGCCCGTGTAAACCCAACGCAAATCGAGTGGCAAATACCGGAAAAAAGCGAGTTCACTGCCAAGTTTAAATCGGTGGTGAAGTTAATCGAAAGGGGAGAAAAAATATCGTACCTACACAGTGGAAAACATAAACAGTTAACCGAGAACCAATTATTGATTGTTTTTCCTGTTCATGACTCTAATTCGCACCTGATGATACTTGTAGATCAGCAAAAATTATGGGCACCACTTACAAAATATGCAGCATCAGAAAGTGTGTGGCTTAACGTGCGATTGGCTTTAGCACAGCCGTTTATCCAACAACTACAAATGCCCGATGCAGCGAAATGGCACGACTTTTCTGCAACACAACCCAATTGGCAATTGCAAGTGACATTTATGCCTAAACGTGAAATCAACTTAACTTTATTTGATAGCAATTATGTACTTGTTTTGGGGTTTGCGTGCAGTTGTTTGTTTGGTTTGGTGGTGTATTTGTTTTTAGTGACTCGCCGGCAATCCAGAGCACTAAAACAGAAAATTGAGGAACGCGAAGAGCTGCATGCTAAATTTATTACCGAAAAAAACAGAACGGAGATATCGGCAGAAGTTTCGGCTTTGGGCGTATGGGAGTGGGACGTTAAAAGCGGTGCATTGGTGTGGGATAGTAAAATGCATGATATATATGAAACCCCGCAAGCTATTCAAGACAACCTGGGATACGCCTTTTGGCAACAAAGCGTGCACCCTGAAGATATTAGAAATGCTGAGCAGACGATAGCCAATGCGTTAGATAGTAAATCAGAGTGGAATTATGAATTTAGAATTATTACTCCGAGTAAAGTTTGCAAATATGTTAAGGCCAATGCGCGCCCGATATTAAACGAGCAAAGAGAGGTGATAAAACTCGTGGGTGGTAATATGGACATCACTCACGAACGTACGTTAGAAGCGCGTTTACTCGAAGCTAAAGAAGCGGCAGAGCAGGCTAATCATGCAAAATCAACCTTTCTGGCAAATATGAGTCATGAAATCAGAACGCCCATGAATGGTGTTATTGGCATTACAGAATTACTGCAAACAACAGAATTAACGGCGCAGCAGCAAGATTATTTAAATATGATTGCAAGTTCAGCAGAGTCATTGTTGGGTTTGCTAAATAATATTTTAGATATTTCCAAAGTTGAATCAGGCCAATTAGAAATAGAGCGTACGCCATTTTATTTTGCCGAGCGCACCGGTGATGCAATTAAAAGCTTTGCGCCCTTGGCGCATAGCAAAAATATCAGCCTTGATTTTTATATCTCACCGGATATTCCAGATTGTGTATTAGGTGACCCCGTTCGTTTGAATCAAATTATTTTTAACCTAGTCGGTAATGCAGTGAAGTTTACTGCTAAAGGCGGTGTAACGGTTGAAATGTTAAGAGATGAGCAGCAAAGTGCAGCTGCAGATACCTCGTTTACGTTACAAATTGTCGTCAGTGATACGGGATGTGGTATTTCAGACGATGAACAGGCCAAGATATTTGAACCATTTAAACAAGCTGACAGTTCCACCACACGCAAGTACGGAGGTTCTGGATTAGGATTAACGATAGTGCAGCAACTTGTGGCTTTATTGGGCGGAAACCTTGAACTCATTAGTGAGAAAAAACTGGGAAGCAAGTTTATTATTAGTCTCCCTATGCTTGAATCCGACGAATGCGAAAAGCATGACGAAGCGCCCTGGCAACGTACGAAAAATGCTTTTAAAGGCTTAAAATGTTTAGTCGTCGATGACAATGAAATTAACCGCCGCTGGCTAAAAGACATGATGACGGCTTGGGGGTGTAAAGTAGATCTGGCAAACTCAGGCAAGCAAGCTTTTAACCTAATAAAACACAGTAACAAAAACGGCAATTTATATGATGTATTGTTACTCGATAACTTAATGCCGGGTATGACAGGCGTTGAGCTGATTAAAGAACTTACGCAGCAAAATCAAACTTGGCCAAGCGTGATTATGATGTTGTCTTCTTCTATCGTATCAAGTGATTATTCTGAACTTACAGCGCTTGGTATTGATGAAATTCTTACCAAACCAGTTAAACAATCTGAAATTTTTAACAGTATCCTTGCACTTGTTGATGTTAATCAAGCGCCAGATGAAAGGGAACCGGAAAGCCAACAACCGCTTGCTAAATCCTTGAATATTTTGGTGGCTGAAGATAATTTTGTAAATCAGAAATTACTGAAGGAGTTACTCGAAAGTCGCGAGCACAATGTGACCATAGTGAATGATGGTATTGAGGCACAATACCACGCAAAAACAGGCGCTTATGACCTCATTTTAATGGATGTGCAAATGCCAAATATGGACGGACTAGAGGCCACAAAACGTATTCGAGCGTTTGAGCAAACTTCAGATATTAATAATTGGATTATTGGTTTGACGGCGAATGCACTCAAAGGAGATAAGGAATTGTGTTTGCAAGCTGGTATGGATTTATATATGACTAAGCCTATTAATGGTGCGAAACTTATCTCGATAATAGAAAAAGGGCCAGTCAGTGAACGTTTGAAAAGTAATAAAAAGTTACAAGACGCCCCCAGTGATGCGCCTCTCAACTCTGGATATTCTGCAAGTCAATACTATGCTCAAATAGATAACACTGCCTTATTTGATTTGGAACGTGGTTTGTTATCAACTGGCAACGATAACGCGCTTTTAGATGATGTAATCGCATTGGTTTTATCAGTGCTTCCTGAGATCACGTCTGAATTGCAAGAAGCTATGGAAAATTATGAAGAACAAAAATTTAAAGCTGGTTTGCATAAATTAAAAGGCATGCTTGGAAACTTGGCAAACAATTGCGTGACAGAAATCATCGCAGACTTGGAATACAGCCCAAGTGGCGAACATGGACTCGAATTAAGCGAAAAAATGGCGGTTACACAACACTTAATCGATAAGTTGTCTAATGAACTACAAAACTACAACGAAAAAGGCAATTAAATGGTATGAGTAGTGTTAACAAGCTGAAGGTTTTAATTGCGGATGACGATCTCATTACGCGCATGTTGCTGCAAAGAAACTTAACGGCATGGGGGTATCAGGTACATGTTGCGTCTGATGGCGAGCAAGCATGGGATATTGTGAATGCGGAAGACAATCTGCGCCTTTTTATTGTTGATTGGGGGATGCCAAAGTTAGATGGTTTAGAGTTTTGTCGCACTTTGAAATCCGAATGTGACTACTTTTTATATATTATTATGTTAACCGGACGAAGCGGCACGGATAACATTGTTGAAGCCATGTCAGGTGGTGCTGATGATTTCGTCACTAAACCTTTTGTTGCTGAAGAGCTGCGTGTTCGTTTGCAAGTGGGAGAGCGGATATTAGAACAAGAAAAAAAATTGGAGTTTTATGCAAACCGAGATTATCTAACGGGTGCATGGAACAGAAGAGTGATACTAAATCATTTGCGTGAAGAGTGGGAGCGTAGCGTCAGGGAGCGCACGAAACTGAGTGTGGTGATATTTGATTTGGATATGTTTAAACAAATTAATGACCGGTATGGGCATCAAGCGGGAGACCAAGCAATCAGTGTATTTTGTTCTATCGTAATGGGTAATATTAGGCCTTATGATAAATTAGGCCGCTACGGAGGTGAGGAGTTTCTTCTGGTATTGCCGAACACCCACGAGCAAGAAGCAGTTTTAGTTGCAGAGCGGTGCTGCACTCAAGTAGCGGATGTGAACATACCCTTACCTGGACAAGATACACTAACCGTGACGGTGAGTGCAGGGGTTGCAATCAGTGATGCGGGTAACCCGCCAATGAATGATTTATTTAAAAACTGCGACAAAGCGCTTTATCAAGCAAAAAATAACGGTCGAAATCAAGTGGTTTTATATAAGCAGAGTTAAGTGTATGCAAATAGTGAGACTGATTTATCATAGCTTGGCCAGTTACAACCTGAGTAAAAGTGAAATTAAACAAATACAGCAGTGTTCAAGTCAGTTTAACGCGATAAATAAAGTTACCGGTATGTTGGTTTATGACAATTTAAGGTTTTTACAACTACTCGAAGGGGAAACTGTTGTAATTAATGATTTATATAACCGAATTGTGAATGATAAAAGGCATAATTGTGTACAGCTCGTTCATTTTGGTGAGTTAAATAATAGAAGGTTTACAGAATGGTCAATGGGCGTTGCTTATATGCCGGTATCTAAAAAAACATTTGTTGAGTCAAAATACGGTGGATTTTTCCCTGATAAATTCAACGCATATGAGGCTACTCGGTATTTGCAGGAGGTGAGAGAGTTTGCCGTCGAAAGCATGTAATCAACGAGTGATGAGGTTTAATGTAACCATACCATCACTGCGATAATTACCATTTTAAGCTGTTGTTTAGATTAACCAAAATACCAAAAAGGCGATTAAGCTAGAAACACCAAAAAATGCATATTCGATGCGTGCCATAACCAACTGGTCACGGTTATCAGACTTTTCAATTACACCCAATACAACGAAGGTGATAAACATAGCTAATGCAAGCAAAGTTGCATTAACTTCAAGCGCGCTGATTAAATTTTCCATTGTGCTTCAACCCAGAAATAAAATTAAACTGCTAAATATGGTGCGTATTTTAATGAATGAGTGCCTAAAAAAACAAGTTTAATTGGTTTAAATCTGATCAAGCGTCAGTTTTCTTGCAATTTTAACGCAAACTCCGCATTATTTTGCGCTTTTTGAGTCAATCTCCAGAGGTATTTATGGCGAAATCTAAAGTTGTTGTAGAAATGCTAAGTTATGGTATCTACAGTAAGTGGGACAATAACGATAAATCTTTGCCAAAAATACAAGAATTTACCACTCAGGTGCCTGCCGAAGTTGATATCGAATTTGGATTTATTGTAAACATCAAAAAAGCGCGCGGTGAAAAGATCCGATATTGTATTTACCATCCAGATATCCCTGATAAACAGGGTCAAGCAATGCCCCCTTTTGATGGTGAAGAGTATGTACGAAACAACAGTTGGGATTTTTATCTGGGAGATACCATTTGGTTACCCATTGAAGATAAAATAGGTGAATGGCGAATGGAAATAGAACTTGATAATAAAATCATTGCCAGTAAAACATTTGATGTGTTTCAACCAGAATTCGCAGGTGAAATTGGTTTTTGGAAAAAACGCGGGTTTTGATTCCGTTACCAATATAATACAAAGCATAATAAACAGGTTAATAATGGCAAAAATTGCGATAATCGCCTATCCGGGGGCGCGTAAGTGGCTATACAAACACGTGGCGGGTATAGAAGCTTTTTATGACTCTTTTGAGGCTGAGCAAATTCAGCCCGGAGACGAAGTGTATGGCATGTTGAGTGTATCGCAAGCTGCTCAGGTGGTTGAACTAGGTGCAACCTATTACCATTTATCTACCGCTCAAGAAAATGCAATTAAGTTGGAATATAATCAACTTTTGAATCATCAACCTAAATTAGAACCTTTTTATATCAGTCCAAACTATGAAGGCGTCGTTAATCAAGTTTGCAAAAAAACAGTCGCTCAGCTGAATCGCTTTTGGCAAAACTTGTGGCATAAACAAAGTGTGATGCGAGCTGCAGATTTTAAAATTGCTTTTTTTGCGCTAATGACAGCTTCAGGTATCGGCATTTTTGCAGATGCTTTAACTGGCGTTGAGTTGTTTAAAAATCAATTAACTTATTGGTTTGGTAAAGATAAACAGTGGTTTGCAGACAACTTTACGACATACTGGTTAATTGAGCTCACACTCGGCTTTGTATTGTTTATCTGGGCTTCTTGGTCGTTGCGTATGCAAGCCCGAAGTTGGATCCCGTTGCGGGATGTTAAGCGGCAGGATTCTGAAAAGGCCTATCAAGGCTTAGTTTTAACTTTGTCTTCTGGTTATCACTTTATTGAAAAAAACAATCAATGGTATTTTGTGAAACAAAAGTATGGTGAGCCAATTGAAGTGCCACTGAGCGGAAATTTGCAGCAAGATATTGAGGCCTTGATGCCACTTAAAGTACAGTGGGAGCTGATTCTGCGTATTATTCGAAGCCAGACGAGCCACCCCAATAGTGTGTTGCAACGCGTCATGTTATTGGGTACACAAGATTGCAGTATAAAAAATATAGAAGGTGTGGTCGAGCGCATTGCACCTGGCACGTATCCGCAAATCAAAAACGCATTGTCGGTCTTGTCGATGTATCCTGAATTTGCCGCCGTTACATTTGAATCTTATCCTGTGCCAATACCACCTAATGATATAGAAGCCTATTACAATGCTTATCTAAAAATCGCTAAAATATGGGACAGTCAGGCAGATTTACCAGAAGAGGGTATCTTAATTGATATCACAGGCGGTAAGTCTGTCAATAGCGTGGCAGCGGCATTAGCCACACTGCACAACAAAATGCAATTTCATTATATAGATACAAACAATTTAAACGACAGTTTGGTGTATTGCATGGAATACCGTCAGCAGAATATATAACAAGCGAAGGTCGATGAAAATTATCAATAATACCCTGCATCTAGAGTGTACCGCGCAATCATACATCCGGTGGCCGCAAGACAAAGCACTATTCTCGTCCAAAAAACCATATTTATTGCATGGTAGCGGGTCAAATATGTTGTTGCTAGACAGGGTATACTGCGGCCAGTTAGTCGAATCGAGCAACACGGATTTTATAATCCGTGAAGAGGACAACGGTTATTACGTAGAGCTAGGTGCTGCGTTAAATTGGCATTCAGTTGTTAAGCGTTTATTGGATTTGGGGATCTTTGGCCTTGAAAACTTGGCGCTGATCCCAGGCACAGTCGGAGCAGCGCCGATTCAAAATATTGGTGCCTATGGCGCTGAATTAGCTGATTTTTGCTGGGCTGTGAATGGTGTACTGTTAGACTCGATGACCGAATGCAGTTATAACAATCAAGCATGTCAATTTGGTTATCGCGATTCTATTTTTAAAAATGAACTTAAAGATCGTTTTTTAATAACCCGTGTTACTTTAAAGCTCAGTAAAAATTATCAGCCGAATACTCGATATGGTGCATTGTCTGAACTGAACAAGCCGACAGCGCATGATATTTTCAAACGCGTCTGTCAGATCAGAAGCGAGAAGTTACCCGATCCAGCAAAAATAGGGAATGCGGGGAGCTTTTTTAAAAACCCATTGGTCTCGGTTGAGCAACTAGCTCAATTACAAAAAGTGTTGCCGGATGTCGTTTATTTTCCATATGATGATGGCGAAGTGAAGCTTGCGGCGGGCTATCTTATTGAACAAGCGGGTTTAAAAGGTTATCAAATGCAGCAAGCTGGAGTGCATAGTAAACAAGCGTTAGTGTTGATTAATATTGGGGCAGCAACAGGGCTAGATATTGCATGTTTAGCGGCATACGTACAGCAAGTCGTCGAAAATAAGTTTAATGTTTGTTTGCAACCCGAAGTGCGCTTTATCAATAAAAACGGAGAATGTGATGCTGTAGAATATCTGCATCAATTGCGCGCGTCGTCTTTTTACAAAAATAGGGTAGGGTTAAATGAAGCTTGAAGCATTGTTAGAGTGCCTATGTGACGGACATTTCCATTCTGGTCAAGATTTGGCGACCTACTTCTCAACCAGTCGCGCCAGTATTTCCAATTGGATCCATAAATTAGAAGCGGCCGGTTACCAAATTCATAAACTTCCGGGTAAAGGATACAGTTTACCTACCTATGTAAAACCGCTTAATTTTGAGTATCTGCAAGCGTCACTAAAAGATGAGTTTATCTTGCTACTCAATCGCCATTCAGCCTCAACAAATGAAGAGGTTAAACAGTATTTTAAACAGCAGACAGAGCAAGCAGTTTTAGCCGCAACCGATAAACAAACCGCTGGGCGTGGTAGACGAGGCCGAGTTTGGCATTCACCTTTTGCGCAGAACTTATATTTTAGCTTAGGTTTAACCGTTAACTTGCCATTAAGTGCGTTATCTGGATTAAGCTTGGTTGTAGGCGTTGCAGTGGCCGATTATTTGCGCCAGCTCAATATTTATACAGAATTGAAATGGCCAAATGATATTTATCTAGATGGTAAAAAACTCGGGGGTATATTAATTGAGTTGGAAGGTGACTTTGAACCCCCGTGTAATCTAATTGTCGGGGTCGGGCTCAATGTCAATATGCACTCAGATGAAAGCGAGATTGATCAAGCATGGCAGAGTTTGGCTAGTTATCGTGGCGAGCTGTTTAGCAGAGATGATTTGTTAATTAGTTTAAGTCGCCAAATTAAACAGTATATCGAAGAATTTGTGCAGTCTGGTATGAGTCGCTTTGTACAAAAGTGGGCGCAATATGACCGCTATTTAGATAAGCAAGTGACGCTTATGAGTGGCAATAACAAGAAAATAGGGATTAATCGAGGCATTGATCAACTCGGGAATTTATTGCTCGAAACGCAGTTTGGTATGCAAACCATTAGTGGGGGTGAGATTTCTTTGCGCGCAACTGAAAAAGCAGATGATCATGCCCAAAGATAAATACAAGCTCTTTAACAAACCAGTATTATTGGTTGATCAGGGCAATACAAGAGTAAAATTCGCGCAATTTGATTGTAGAATTTATGCTAAATCAGAAAGCTATGAGCCAAGCATTGCGTTGATTGATTACGAGCAAGCCGCTCAAAGTAATGCTTTTGCGCATGTTTTTTTAGCATCCGTTCGTAAAACGGATTATCCACAATGGCAAAGTGTAAAAAATAACTTTAAGCCAAAGCAAATTTCAGAAGTCCATTCAGCCGAACAGAAGTATGGTTTAGTTAATGCCTACCGGGAATATGGGCGATTAGGGGTTGATCGTTGGTTAGCTATGTTGGGGGCGTACCAGAAAAGCCTTTCGGCATGCCTTGTTGTTGATATCGGAACAGCATTAACGATAGATGTAATCAACAAGCAGGGGCTGCATCAGGGCGGGTATATATTGCCTTCGGTAAATTGGTCGGTCGAAAATTTTGTCTCTCGTACTGCAAAAATTGAAGTGAAAGAGATAAATGACATTGCTTGTGAATTAGGCCAATCAACCGAGTCTTGTTTGTTTAATGGCTTATACCATAGTCATATTAGTTTAATTAAAAACGAATTTATCAAGCTTAAACACGCAGATCCGACTGCTCAATTATGGCTGACCGGTGGCGAAAAAGAATTTTATCAAAAATTATTGGCGCAACAGCAAATTAAAGTGCAGTTGAGTGAAACGTTAATTTTTGAAGGATTGGCCCGCTATGCGTATGACAAAGCACTAAATACGCCCAAATAAGTATAGAAAAGCAGCAGTGTTGCATGAAAACTGAGCGAACAGACAAATTTCTAAATTTTTATGAAAAAAAGGGTTGCAAGGCTCGGATTGTTTCTCTAAACTGCGCAGCACTTTTGAGAGGGCCGGCTTAGCTCAGTTGGTAGAGCAACTGACTTGTAATCAGTAGGTCGCCAGTTCGATTCCGGCAGCCGGCACCATCAAAATAAAAAATTCGGAGGGGTTCCCGAGTGGCCAAAGGGATCAGACTGTAAATCTGACGGCTCTGCCTTCGCTGGTTCGAATCCAGCTCCCTCCACCAAATCACAGTTAGGGGTTTATTGCTCAAGTAGCGGGCATCGTATAATGGCTATTACCTCAGCCTTCCAAGCTGATGATGCGGGTTCGATTCCCGCTGCCCGCTCCAGTTTCGCTGATATAGCTCAGTCGGTAGAGCGCACCCTTGGTAAGGGTGAGGTCCCCAGTTCAAATCTGGGTATCAGCACCACTCTGACGTATCCTCCTGCCGTGGCATTGCAACGCAATCTAATCTGGTTTTAAAACCGAGTATTTTGAAAAACTTGAGGTCTGGAAAGTGGCTAAAGCAAAATTTGAACGTACTAAACCGCACGTTAACGTTGGCACAATCGGTCACGTTGACCATGGTAAAACAACTCTAACTGCAGCAATTTCAACTGTATTGTCAAAAACATATGGTGGTGATGCTAAAGACTTCGCTTCAATCGATAACGCTCCAGAAGAGCGCGAGCGTGGTATCACAATCAATACTTCTCACGTAGAGTATGATACACCAACTCGTCACTACGCACACGTAGACTGTCCTGGACACGCGGATTATGTTAAAAACATGATCACGGGTGCTGCACAGATGGACGGCGCGATCTTAGTAGTAAGTGCTGCTGATGGCCCAATGCCACAGACTCGTGAGCACATCTTGTTATCACGTCAGGTTGGTGTACCTTACATCATCGTATTCATGAACAAGTGTGACATGGTTGATGACGAAGAGTTGTTAGAATTAGTAGAAATGGAAGTTCGTGAACTTCTTTCTGAATATGACTTCCCAGGTGATGACTTACCATTAATCCAAGGTTCTGCATTAAAAGCATTACAAGGTGAAGCGGATTGGGAAGCTAAAATCATCGAATTAGGTGAAGCTTTAGATACATATATCCCAGAGCCAGAGCGTGATATCGATAAGCCTTTCTTGATGCCTGTAGAAGACGTTTTCTCAATCTCAGGTCGTGGTACAGTTGTAACTGGCCGTGTTGAGTCTGGTATCATCAACGTAGGTGATGAAATCGAAATTGTTGGTATCCGCGAAACTCAAAAAACAACTTGTACGGGTGTAGAAATGTTCCGTAAGTTGTTAGACGAAGGTCGTGCAGGTGAGAACATCGGTGCATTATTACGTGGTACTAAGCGTGACGACGTTGAGCGTGGTCAAGTATTATGTAAGCCTGGTTCAATCACACCACACACTAACTTCGAATCAGAAGTTTATGTATTGTCAAAAGAAGAAGGTGGTCGTCATACTCCATTCTTCAAAGGCTACCGTCCACAGTTCTATTTCCGTACAACTGACGTAACTGGTTCAATTGAGTTACCAGAAGGCGTAGAAATGGTAATGCCTGGTGATAACATCAAAATGTCAGTAGAATTGATCTCTCCAATCGCGATGGACGAAGGTTTACGCTTCGCTATCCGTGAAGGTGGTCGTACTGTTGGCGCAGGTGTTGTTGCTAAGATTATCCGATAATTATTATCGCATAATCGACTAAAGCCCCGCTAAGGGGCTTTTGTGTTTTAAAAAATTGTTTAGGGGTGTAGTTCGAATTGGTAGAACAGCGGTCTCCAAAACCGATGGTTGGGGGTTCGAGTCCCTCCGCCCCTGCCAACATAAGTAACCTCGCAGATGCGGGGCATTTTTGTCTGTAAACCCGGAAAAGGTTTTTACGTATGAGCGTTGAAACAGAAAATCAAGGATCAAGTTTTGATTCCATTAAGTGGATATTAACTTTTGCTATCCTAACTGCCGCAGTAGTCGGTAACTATATGTACACCGAGCAAGTCTCTGTACTTTGGCGAGCGATTGCAGTGGTTGCAGCTGTTGTGGTTGCTGGTTTAATTGCGGCTCAGACCTCTAAAGGACGAGACGCGTTAAGTTTTGCTAAAGAATCTCGTACAGAAGTACGTAAAGTTATTTGGCCAACTCGTGATGAAGCGTTACGTACAACAGCAATTGTACTTGTAGCGACATTAATTATGTCTCTGATTTTATGGGGCTTAGATGGCATTATGGTACGTGCAGTATCATTTTTAACTGGATTGGGGCTATAAGTTATGTCAGAAGCAAAATTACGCTGGTATGTCGTACAAGCTTTCTCTGGTTATGAAGGCCGAGTGGCAACTACGTTAAAAGAGCACATTGCATTAAATCAAATGGAAGAATATTTCGGCGAGATCTTAGTGCCAACTGAAGAAGTTGTTGAAATGCGTGCGGGTCAAAAACGTAAAAGCGAAAGAAAATTTTTTCCAGGTTATGTGCTAGTGCAAATGGTGATGAATGACGAATCATGGCACTTGGTAAAAAGTACACCTAGAGTATTAGGTTTTATTGGTGGTACCAGTGATAGACCGGCGCCAATTTCAGATAAAGAAGCACAAGCTATCTTAAACCGTCTGCAAGAATCACATGATAAACCACGTCCGAAAACCTTATTCGAACCCGGTGAAGTGGTTCGGGTATGTGATGGTCCATTTGCTGATTTTAACGGTGTGGTTGAAGAAGTTGACTATGAAAAAAGTCGCTTAAAAGTATCAGTTTTAATATTCGGTCGGTCTACTCCGGTCGAATTAGAATTTTCACAAGTTGAAAAGGCTTAAAGATTAATCTATAATCCGCGGCCCTAATTTTGTATGGGAAGCCGTTGAGTAAGTGTCCTCGCATTTACTAGGCGTTCGACCCTAATTTATGAGGTAATTAAAATGGCTAAAAAAGTACAAGCCTTAGTTAAGTTGCAAGTTGCAGCTGGCATGGCTAACCCGAGTCCACCAGTTGGTCCTGCTCTAGGTGCACAAGGTGTGAACATCATGGAATTCTGTAAAGCGTTTAACGCAAAAACAGAAAGCGTGGAAAAAGGTTCACCAGTACCGGTTGTGATCACTGTTTATAATGACCGTTCTTTCACTTTTGAAACTAAAACACCACCTGCATCTTTCTTATTGAAAAAAGCAGCTGGTATCAAAAGTGGTTCTGCTACTCCTCACACAACTAAAGTGGGTAAAGTTACCCGTGCTCAGTTGGAAGAGATTGCAAAAGCTAAAGAACCAGATTTAACTGCTGCTGATTTAGATGCAGCTGTCCGTACTATTGCTGGTTCTGCTCGTAGCATGGGCTTGGATGTAGAGGGGTAAACCATGGCTAAATTAACTAAAAAAGCACGTTTAATCCGTGAAAAAGTGGACGTTACAAAAGTATATGATGTAGCTGAAGCGGTTGAATTATTAAAAGAATTAGCAACTGCTAAGTTTGTTGAAAGCGTAGACGCTGCAGTAAACTTAGGTATTGATGCGCGTAAATCAGACCAAAACGTTCGTGGTGCAACTGTTTTACCACACGGTACAGGTCGTACAGTACGTGTTGCAGTATTCACTCAAGGCGCTAATGCAGAAGCTGCAAAAGAAGCCGGTGCTGACATCGTTGGTATGGAAGATTTAGCTGAGCAAGTTAAAAAAGGCGAAATGGACTTTGACGTAGTTGTTGCTTCTCCAGACGCGATGCGTGTTGTGGGTCAATTAGGTCAAATTTTAGGTCCACGTGGTTTAATGCCAAACCCTAAAGTGGGCACGGTTACACCTAACGTTGCTGACGCTGTTAAACAAGCTAAAGCAGGCCAAATCCGTTATCGTAACGATAAAAACGGTATCATCCACACGACTATCGGTAAAGTGGATTTTGAAGCGGCTCAGTTAAAAGAAAACCTTGAAGCTTTATTGGTTGCTTTGAAAAAAGCAAAACCTTCTTCAGCGAAAGGTCAATACATTGCAAAAGTTAGCTTGTCGACCACTATGGGCGCAGGCGTTCAAGTTGATCAAGCAACGCTAGATATAGCAACTGCTTAATTGTTGAACTAAAAACTTTACTTGGTGGCCTAGTTTAGTTAAACTGCGCCACCAAAATTAAGGTCGTGCCTTTATGGCTCACGTCCAAGACCGTAGGGGTTATTTGTTTAATTCTTGATAAATAACTTAATTATCCTACGTAGACGGTGAAGGAACCTCGAAGATTTAATCCTCTTCTGGACCTAATCCGTAAATTCGTGCCCAGGAATATTTCTGGGGTGATTTAAATCTAGATTGAAAAATCTAGGATATCCAGGAGTTACACTAATGGCATTAGGACTCGCAGGCAAGAAAGAAATTGTCGCACAGGTCAACGAAGCTGCCAAAGGTGCGCTTTCTGCAGTAATAGCCGACTCTCGTGGCGTTACCGTTGCTGATATGACTTCATTGCGTAAACAAGCGCGTGAAGCAGGCGTTCAACTACAAGTTGTACGTAATACATTAGCACGTCGCGCGGTAGAAGGTACTGACTACGAATGCTTAACTGAGTTATTCGTTGGTCCAACTTTGATTGCGTTTTCGAACGAGCACCCAGGTGCTGCAGCTCGAATTTTGAAAGATTTTTCAAAATCTAACAAAGCGTTTGAAATCAAAGGTGCTGCGTTTGAAGGTGCAGTTGCGGATGTTGAAGTTTTGGCTTCATTACCAACATACGAAGAAGGTTTGGCGAAGTTAATGAGCTGCATGAAAGAAGCAGCTGCTGGCAAACTTGTTCGTACTATTGCAGCTATTCGCGATCAGAAAGAAGAAGCAGCAGCTTAATTTATCTAGCTGTCGCTTAATTTATTCATTAGTTAAAATTATTTTATTAGGATTAGAGTCATGTCTATTACTAAAGACCAAATCATCGATGCCATCGCAGAAATGTCTGTTATGGATGTTGTAGAACTAGTTTCTGCTATGGAAGAAAAATTCGGCGTTTCTGCAGCTGCAGCTGTAGTTGCAGGTCCTGCTGGCGCTGGTGAAGCTGCTGAAGAGCAAACAGAATTCGACGTAATTCTTAAAGCTGCTGGCGGTAACAAAGTTGCTACTATCAAAGCAGTTCGTAGTGCTACAGGTCTTGGCCTTAAAGAAGCTAAAGCTTTGGTTGACGGCGCTCCTGCTCCAATCAAAGAAGCTGCTTCTAAAGAAGAAGCAGAAGAACTTAAGAAAGCACTTGAAGAAGCTGGTGCTGAAGTTGAAGTTAAATAAGCTGTTTGTTAACAGTTTATTAGCCGTAACAGGCGAGGGCTGGTGCTGTTAAAGTGCCGGCCTTTTTGCGCTATAGAGCTTTGTGCTAAATAAGCTCAAAAAGTCGATAATGATTGCAGATCGTAACAAACGCTATGTGATTGTGTGATCTTTGAATCAGCAAGCTGAGGAACCCCATGGCTTATTCTTATACCGAAAAGAAACGCATTCGTAAGGATTTTGGTAAGCGTCCGCAGGTTCTGGATGTACCCTACTTACTTTCCATCCAGTTAGACTCTTTCCGAAAATTCATTGATGTAGATCCTGATGGTCAATACGGTCTGGAAGCCGCTTTCCGTTCTGTATTCCCAATTGTTAGCTATTCAGGTAGCGCCGAACTCCAATATGTCAGCTACCACTTGGGCGAGCCCGTATTTGATGTTAAAGAATGTCAAGTCAGAGGGGTAACCTATTCTGCACCACTGCGAGTTAAACTCAGACTTGTGCTGTATGATAAAGAAGCTCCAGCTGGCACAATTAAAGACATCAAAGAACAAGAAGTTTACATGGGTGAAATACCACTCATGACTGAAAATGGTACCTTTGTTATCAATGGTACTGAGCGTGTAATTGTTTCTCAGTTACATCGTTCTCCAGGTGTATTTTTCGATCACGATAAAGGTAAAACGCACTCATCAGGTAAAGTTTTATACAATGCCCGTGTCATTCCTTACCGTGGTTCTTGGTTGGATTTCGAATTCGACCCTAAAGACAATTTATTTGTACGTATTGACCGTCGCAGAAAATTACCTGCATCAATCATCTTACGTGCATTAGATTACACCACTGAACAAATTCTAGACATCTTCTTCGAATCTGTTGTTTTTGAAATTAAAGACAGCAGTTGTACCATGCAGTTAGTCCCTGAGCGATTATTAGGTGAGACAGCCGCATTTGACATTATGTCTGCTGATGGTGATGTGTTAGTAGAACAAGGCCGCCGTATTACTGCGCGGCATATTCGTCAGTTAGCCAAAGCTAACATTACTGAATTAGAAGTTCCGGTTGAATACTTAATTGGCAAAATTTTAAAGCAAACTTATGTCGATGAGTCTACCGGTGAAGTGATTGCCGAAGCGAATTCTGAATTAACTTTAGAATTACTAGCTGAATTAAGTAAAGCCGGTCACAAGTCTATTGATACACTATATATCAATGACTTGGATCACGGTGCATATATGTCAGAAACGCTACGCGTTGATTCAACAACAAACCGAATCGAAGCGTTAGTCGAAATTTATCGTATGATGCGTCCTGGCGAGCCACCTACTCGTGAAGCTGCGGAAGGGTTATTCGAGAATTTATTCTTTAATGATGAAAGATATGACTTATCTAGTGTAGGTCGTATGAAATTTAACCGTCGCGTCCAACGTGAAGAGTTGGTAGGCGAAGGTACATTATCAAATCAAGACATTATTGATGTCATGAAAACCCTTATCGACATTCGTGACGGTAAAGGTGAAGTGGATGACATCGACCACTTAGGTAACCGTCGTATTCGAAGCGTCGGTGAAATGGCTGAAAACCAATTCCGCGTTGGTTTAGTACGTGTCGAACGTGCAGTTAAAGAGCGTTTGAGTTTAGGTGATCTAGAGAGTTTAACGCCTCAAGATTTAATCAACGCGAAGCCTATTTCAGCAGCCGTTAAAGAATACTTTGGCTCTAGTCAGTTATCTCAGTTTATGGACCAAAACAATCCATTGTCTGAAGTGACGCACAAACGTCGTATTTCTGCATTAGGTCCGGGTGGTTTAACACGTGAACGTGCAGGTTTCGAGGTTCGAGACGTCCACCCAACTCACTATGGTCGTTTGTGTCCAATTGAAACGCCTGAAGGTCCAAACATCGGTTTGATTAACTCGTTGGCGAGTTATGCACGAACCAATGATTTTGGTTTCTTAGAGACGCCTTATCGCAAAGTTATCGATGGTCAGGTAACAGACGAAATTGAATATCTATCTGCAATCGAAGAAGGTAACTTTGTTATCGCACAGGCAAGTGCTGCGACAGATGAGTCAGGTCGCTTAACCGATGAATTGGTTAACTGTCGTTATAAAAACGAATTTACTTTAATGAACTCTGAAGAAGTTCAATTAATGGATGTATCTCCTCAACAGATCGTATCTGTTGCAGCGTCTTTGATTCCATTCCTTGAACACGATGATGCTAACCGTGCATTAATGGGTTCAAACATGCAACGCCAAGCTGTACCAACATTAAAAGCGGATAAGCCTTTGGTGGGTACGGGTGTTGAGAAAACCGTTGCCATCGACTCAGGTGTAACTGTTGTTGCAAAACGCGGTGGTGTTATCGACTATGTTGATGCCAGCCGAATTGTTGTTAAAGTCAATGAATCAGAAACAGTACCTGGTGAAGCGGGTATTGATATTTATAACTTAACCAAATATACGCGTTCTAACCAAAATACCTGTATCAACCAGAAACCAACTGTTGAGCCGGGAATTCCAGTGGTTCGTGGTGATGTCTTGGCTGATGGTCCATCAACTGATTTAGGTGAGTTAGCACTTGGTCAGAACATGCGTATCGCGTTCATGCCTTGGAATGGTTATAACTTTGAGGATTCAATCCTTGTTTCAGAACGTGTTGTTCAGGAAGACCGGTTAACAACGATTCACATTCAAGAATTAAGTTGTATTGCGCGTGATACTAAATTAGGTCCAGAAGAAATTACTTCTGATATTCCTAATGTAGGTGAATCTGCGTTATCTAAGTTAGATGAATCTGGTGTTGTTTATATTGGTGCTGAAGTTAAAGGCGGCGATATATTAGTTGGTAAAGTGACGCCTAAAGGCGAAACACAACTCACACCAGAAGAAAAATTACTAAGAGCCATTTTCGGCGAAAAGGCATCTGACGTTAAAGATAGCTCTTTACGTGTACCAAATAGTGTCAGTGGTACTATCATCGATGTTCAGGTTTTCACCCGCGATGGTGTTGAAAAAGATCAACGAGCTAAAGAAATCGAACAAATGCAGATCAAAGAGGTTAAAAAAGACCTTGGTACTGAAATGCAGATTTTGGAAGATGATATTTTTGCGACAGCTCGTAACTTGTTAATTCGTGCTGGTGTTGCTGAATCCATTTTAGACTCTATGGACCGAGTGAAATGGTTTAAGCAAAACTTAAGTGATGAAAACTTGCAGGCTGAGTTAGAAACTATTGCAGAACATTACGAAGAAACACGCGCAGAATTTGATAAGAAGTTAGAAGTTAAACGCCGTAAGATTACGCAGGGTGATGATTTAGCACCAGGCGTATTGAAAATTGTTAAAGTGTACCTTGCTGTTAAGCGCCAGATTCAATCTGGTGATAAGATGGCGGGTCGTCACGGTAACAAAGGTGTTATCTCAACAATCTTACCAGTAGAAGATATGCCATACGACGAAACAGGTGAGCCTGTCGATATCGTACTTAACCCGTTGGGTGTACCTTCACGTATGAACGTGGGGCAGATCTTAGAAACCCATATGGGTGCGGCAGCACGTGGTATTGGTAAACGTATCAATGAAATGTTAGCCGAGCAGCGTGAACTTCACGAATTGCGTAATTACTTGCAAGAAGTTTATAACGTGGGTGATAACAGCCAACAAGTTGACATTGCAAGTTTCAGCGATGATGAAGTGCGTCGTTTGGCAGAGCATCTGAAAGCTGGTTTACCAATTGCAACGCCAGTATTTGACGGTGCGAAAGAGCCTGAAATTAAAGAATTGCTTACACTTGCCGGTTTACCAGATGATGGTCAAATTCAATTAATTGATGGCCGAACGGGTAACCCGTTTGAACGTAAAGTAACAGTTGGTTACATGTACATGCTGAAATTGAATCACTTGGTTGATGATAAAATGCATGCGCGTTCAACTGGCTCGTATAGCTTAGTTACTCAGCAACCATTGGGTGGTAAAGCTCAATTTGGTGGTCAGAGATTCGGTGAGATGGAAGTATGGGCACTAGAAGCATATGGTGCATCATATACCTTACAAGAAATGCTGACTGTGAAGTCAGATGATGTAAACGGCCGTACTAAGATGTATAAGAATATTGTTGATGGCAATCATAAGATGGAACCTGGAATGCCTGAATCTTTCAACGTATTGTTGAAAGAAATCCGTTCATTGGGTATCAATATCGAGTTGGAAGAAGAATAAGCTTCAACGGCTAGGCGAGAGCCGCAGTGCGAGCATTCAAACTGCGGCTTAGGATTTTAACTCCGAGTGGAGAATCAGCGTGAAAGACTTACTGAAGTTTCTCAAGCAGCAGAATAAAACAGAAGAATTTGACAGTATTCGAATTGGCCTTGCGTCACCGGATATGATCCGTTCTTGGTCTTTTGGTGAAGTTAAAAAACCAGAGACAATTAATTACCGTACTTTCAAACCTGAAAGAGACGGCTTATTCTGCGCAAGAATATTTGGTCCGGTAAAGGACTACGAATGTTTGTGTGGCAAATACAAGCGTCTTAAGCACCGTGGTGTAATCTGTGAAAAATGTGGCGTTGAAGTTACATTGACTAAAGTGCGTCGTGAGCGCATGGGTCACATTGAATTAGCCAGCCCGGTTGCCCATATTTGGTTCTTAAAATCGTTACCGTCACGTATCGGTTTAATGTTGGATATGACTTTACGTGATATCGAACGTGTTTTATATTTTGAATCATTCGTTGTGACTGAGCCTGGCATGACTTCTCTTGAAAGAAGCCAGTTATTAAACGAAGAAGATTATTTAGACGCATTAGAAGAGTATGGCGATGAATTTGAAGCTAAGATGGGTGCTGAAGCTGTCTTAGATTTATTACGCCACATTGATTTGGAACAGCAAATCAAAGAAATGCGTGAAGAGTTACCAGAAACTAACTCTGAAACTAAACGTAAAAAAATCACTAAACGTCTGAAGTTAATGGAAGCTTTCCACCAGTCAGGTAATGATCCTATTTGGATGATCATGACTGTACTTCCAGTATTGCCACCTGATTTACGTCCATTAGTACCTTTGGATGGTGGCCGTTTTGCAACTTCAGATTTGAACGATTTATATCGCCGTGTTATCAACCGTAACAACCGCTTAAAGCGCTTATTAGATCTTGCAGCGCCAGATATTATCGTACGTAACGAAAAACGTATGTTGCAAGAAGCTGTTGATGCATTGTTAGATAATGGTCGTCGCGGTCGTGCTATTACCGGTTCTAACAAACGTCCATTGAAATCTTTGGCAGACATGATCAAAGGTAAACAAGGTCGTTTCCGTCAAAACTTGTTAGGTAAGCGTGTTGACTATTCTGGTCGTTCTGTAATTACAGTAGGCCCAACGTTGCGTTTGCATCAGTGTGGTTTACCGAAGAAAATGGCTTTGGAATTATTCAAACCATTTATTTACGGTAAATTAGAACTGCGTGGTTTAGCGACTACGATTAAAGCGGCTAAAAAATTAGTAGAGCGTGAAGCACCGGAAGTTTGGGATGTATTAGATGAAGTAATTCGTGAACACCCCGTACTACTTAACCGTGCGCCAACCCTCCACAGATTGGGTATTCAAGCGTTTGAACCTGTTCTGATTGAAGGTAAAGCAATTCATTTGCACCCGTTAGTTTGTGCGGCATACAACGCTGACTTTGACGGTGACCAAATGGCTGTTCACGTACCATTGACGTTAGAAGCGCAGTTAGAAGCGCGTGCGTTAATGATGTCTACGAACAACATATTATCACCTGCAAATGGTGAGCCTATTATCGTACCATCACAAGACGTTGTACTTGGTTTGTACTACATGACGCGTGATAAAGTGAACGGTAAAGGCGAAGGCGCGGTCTTTAAAGACCCGAAAGAAGCTGAAAAAGCTTACCGCACCGGTTGTGTTGAACTTCACTCGCGCGTCAAAGTACGTATTACAGAATACGCGACGGACGAGAATGGAGAAGAAGTTAAGTCGACCTCTATTGTGGATACAACAGCAGGTCGTGCGATTTTGTCATTGATATTGCCTAAAGGTATGCCATTTGACACTATCAACCAGCCAATGGGTAAAAAGCAAATTTCACGTTTGTTAAATACTTCATATCGTAATCTAGGTTTGAAAGACACTGTTATCTTCGCTGACCAGATTATGTATACAGGTTTCCATTTCGCGATGCTTTCAGGTGTATCTGTTGGTATTAACGACATGGTTATTCCAGATGCGAAAAAAGAAATCGTTGATGAAGCTGAAGTTGAAGTTAGTGAAATTCAGGAACAGTTCCAATCTGGTCTTGTAACTGCTGGTGAAAAATATAACAAAATCATCGATATCTGGTCGTCTGCTAACGAGCGCGTAGCGAAATCGATGATGGATAACTTGTCAAAAGACATCGTTACCAATGCCAAAGGTGAGCAAGAAGAGCAAGCAAGCTTTAACTCTATCTATATGATGGCTGACTCTGGTGCTCGTGGTAGCCCTGCTCAGATTCGTCAGCTAGCGGGTATGCGTGGTCTGATGGCTAAACCAGATGGTTCAATCATCGAAACGCCTATTATTGCGAACTTCCGCGAAGGTTTGAACGTACTTCAGTACTTTATCTCGACGCACGGTGCGCGTAAAGGTTTGGCCGATACTGCACTTAAAACGGCTAACTCTGGTTACTTAACACGCCGTTTAGTCGACGTGGCACAAGACATGGTTGTTATGGGCATTGACTGTGGTACTGAAAATGGTACTTGGATGCGTCCATTAATCGAAGGCGGTGATGTTGTTGAACCACTTCGTGAGCGTGTGTTAGGTCGTGTTGTTGCTGAAGATGTAATGGCGCCCAACGGACAAGACGTTTTAATCGAACGTAATGTCATGATTGATGAAGGCTTGTGTGATTTATTAGAAGCTAACTCAATTGATGAAGTAAAAGTACGCTCTGTTATCACCTGTGATAATGACTATGGTGTTTGTGGCAAGTGTTACGGTCGTGACTTGGCTCGTGGCCATTTAATTAACCAAGGCGAATCTGTTGGGGTTATTGCTGCGCAGTCAATTGGTGAACCGGGTACACAGCTTACCATGCGTACGTTCCACATCGGTGGTGCGGCATCTCGAGCGTCTGCAGAAAACAGTATTCGAGTTAAGACAGACGGTTCAGTTAAGCTGAGTAAAGCGAAACACGTAACTAACTCTAACGGTGAATTGGTTATCACTTCTCGTTCGAGTGAATTAACGGTTATTGATGAACAAGGCCGTCAGAAAGAACGTTATAAAATCCCTTACGGTGCAACCCTGACTAAAGCAGATGGCAGTGCTGTTACGGCTGGTGAAACGATCGCGACTTGGGATCCGCATACGCACCCAATTATTACTGAAGTTGCGGGTCAGGTTCAATTCCACGATATGGTTGACGGTGTCACTATTACGCGTCAAACAGATGAATTAACTGGTTTGTCTAGCATTGTGGTAATCGATCCGAAAGATCGTACTGGTTCAGGTAAAGAAATGCGTCCTGCAATTCGTTTGGTAGATGAAAAAGGCCAAGCGGTTAACATGGGTGGCACAGACATGCCAGCGCAGTATTTCTTACCGGGTAGTGCGTTAGTTAACTTAGAAGATGGCGCAATTGTACACAGTGGTGATGCAATCGCTCGTATCCCACAAGAAAGTTCAAAAACACGTGACATCACGGGTGGTCTACCTCGAGTTGCTGACTTATTTGAAGCACGAAAACCGAAAGATCCAGCTATCCTAGCTGAGATTTCAGGCACAGTGAGCTTCGGTAAAGAAACTAAAGGTAAGCGTCGTTTAATTATCTCAACGGATAATGGCGTGCAACACGAAGAAATGATCCCTAAATGGCGTCAATTAAACGTGTTTGAAGGTGAGCAGGTTGAAAAAGGTGAGGTTATCGCTGATGGTCCTGAATCACCGCACGACATTTTAAGATTACGTGGCATCCAAGATGTTTGTAATTACATCGTAAACGAAGTACAGGAAGTTTACCGTCTACAAGGTGTAAAAATTAACGATAAGCATATTGAAGTTATCGTTCGCCAAATGTTACGTAAGTGCGAAATCAAATCAGCAGGTGACACTCAATTCTTAGAGGGTGAAACGGCTGAAGTAGCGGCGGTTAATATTGCTAACCGTGAACTAGAAGCTCAAGATAAACAACCAGCATCTTATGAATACTTATTGTTAGGTATTACTAAAGCTTCGTTGTCGACTGAGTCATTTATTTCAGCTGCTTCATTCCAGGAAACAACTCGAGTATTAACTGAAGCTGCGGTTAGTGGTAAAAACGACGATTTACGTGGTCTTAAAGAAAACGTAATTGTTGGCCGATTGATTCCGGCGGGTACTGGTTTTGCTTATCATCAAAAACGCCAAGCAAAACGTAACAGTCCATTACAGCCTGTAGCTGATTCTTCAGTCACGGCAGATGAAGCAGAACGCGCATTGACAGATGCACTAAATGCTGATTTTAACAATGATAGTGAGTAAATTGTCTTAAAGAAATACACATATCGTAGAGAATATGACTATTGGTATGTGTTTTCATTGACAGTTCATTCCTTGACCATTAAAATTCCGCGGCCTCTAGTAATAGAGGCGCGGATTTTTCATTTTAACGCTAAAAAATTAGGAGCAGTTAATGGCAACTATTAACCAGCTCGTGCGTAAGCCTCGTGTAAAGCAGATCGAAAAAAGTAACGTTCCTGCATTAGAAGCTTGCCCACAGCGCCGTGGTGTATGTACTCGTGTTTATACTACTACACCAAAAAAACCAAACTCTGCATTACGTAAAGTTTGTCGTGTTCGTTTAACCAACGGTTTTGAAGTAACTTCATATATCGGTGGTGAAGGCCATAACCTACAAGAGCACAGTGTTGTTCTTATTCGTGGTGGTCGTGTTAAAGATTTACCAGGTGTGCGTTATCACACTGTTCGCGGTTCTTTGGACTGTGCAGGTGTTGCTAAGCGTAAACAAGGCCGTTCTAAATACGGTGCTAAGAGACCTAAGGCTTAACGGTTCTCCGATAAGAGTAAGGCCAAGCAAGTAAATTATTAGTTTTGGGTATTCCCTGAAAAAATTGGAGTCATAAAATGCCAAGAAGAAGAGTTGTAGGTCAACGTAAAATCCTACCAGATCCGAAGTTCCATAGTGAACTATTAGCAAAATTCGTTAATGTCGTTATGCTAGACGGCAAGAAATCAACCGCAGAAAAAATCGTATACGGTGCATTAGACTTAGCAGCTGATAAAGCAAGCAAAGAGCATTTAGATGTATTCGAAGCTGCATTAGACAACGTACGCCCAGCTGTCGAGGTTAAATCTCGTCGTGTTGGTGGTTCTACTTATCAAGTACCAGTAGAAGTTCGTCCTGTACGTCGTAATACGTTAGGTATGCGTTGGTTGGTTGAAGCTGCTCGTAAGCGTGGTGAAAAATCCATGGCCCAGCGTCTGGCCGCTGAAATATTAGACGCATCTGAAAACAAAGGAACTGCTGTTAAGAAGCGTGAAGATGTTCACCGTATGGCAGAAGCCAACAAAGCGTTCGCGCATTATCGTTGGTAATCCTAACTACAGAGGATACTTATTGTGGCTCGTAAAACCCCTATAGAGCGTTATCGGAATATTGGTATATGTGCACACGTTGATGCTGGTAAAACTACCACCACTGAGCGTGTACTTTTTTATACCGGTTTGTCTCACAAGATTGGTGAGGTTCACGATGGCGCTGCAACCATGGACTGGATGGAGCAAGAGCAAGAACGCGGTATCACAATCACATCTGCAGCGACTACCACGTTTTGGCGTGGTATGGATGCGCAGTTTGAAGAGCACCGCGTCAACATCATAGATACCCCAGGGCACGTTGATTTCACGATTGAAGTTGAGCGTTCGTTGCGGGTATTAGATGGTGCAGTAGTTGTTTTCTGTGCTTCATCTGGTGTACAGCCGCAATCTGAAACCGTATGGCGCCAAGCAGACAAATACCATGTTCCACGCATGGTATTTGTTAACAAAATGGACCGAGCCGGTGCAGATTTTTTAGCGGTTGTTAGACAAATTGAAAAAAGACTAAACGCAGTTCCAGTACCCATTCAGTTGCCAGTCGGCGCTGAAGAAAACTTCTCAGGTGTTATCGACCTGATTAAAATGAAGTATATCAACTGGAATCAAGAAGATAAGGGTATGACATTCACCTACGAAGATATCCCTGAGGATATGGTTGATGAATGTGAAACGTGGCGCGAGAAAATGATTGAAGCAGCTGCTGAAGCTTCTGAAGACTTAATGAATAAGTATTTAGAGGGGAAGAGTTAACTGAGGCTGAGATCAAAAGCGCATTGCGTACCCGGACTTTAAACAACGAAATAGTACTATGTACAGCAGGCTCAGCTTTTAAAAATAAAGGTGTGCAAGCCGTATTGGATGCGGTTATAGAATATATGCCAGCGCCAATTGATGTTCCTGCAATAAAGGGCATCAAAGAAGATGAAAGTGAAGGTGAGCGTCATGCAGATGATAGCGAACCGTTTTCAGCATTGGCATTTAAAATCGCAACCGACCCATTCGTTGGAACTTTGACTTTCTTTAGAGTTTATTCTGGTGTTGTAAATTCAGGCGATGCCGTTTATAACCCGGTTAAATCTAAGAAAGAGCGTTTCGGTCGTATTGTTCAGATGCATTCTAGCAAGCGCGAAGAAATTAAAGAAGTTCGAGCTGGTGATATTGCAGCAGCAATCGGCTTAAAAGATGTAACAACAGGCGACACCTTATGTGATCCAAATCATGTGATTACATTAGAGCGCATGGAGTTTCCAGAGCCGGTTATTTCCGTTGCAGTAGAACCAAGAACTAAAGCAGACCAAGAAAAAATGGGTGTTGCTTTAGGCAAATTGGCAGCAGAAGATCCATCTTTCCGAGTTGAAACAGATGAAGAAACTGGCCAAACTATCATATCTGGTATGGGTGAACTTCACCTTGATATCATTGTTGATCGTATGCGCCGTGAATTTAATGTTGAAGCGAACGTTGGTAAACCTCAAGTTGCTTACCGTGAGACTATTCGTAGTGCGGTTGAAGTTGAAGGTAAATTCGTCCGTCAATCAGGTGGTCGTGGTCAATACGGTCATGTATGGTTGAAGATCCAACCTCAGGAAGAAGGTGCTGGTTACGAGTTCGTCAATGAAATCGTAGGTGGTGTTGTTCCGAAAGAATACATTCCGGCTGTTGATAAGGGTATCCAAGAACAAATGAAATCAGGTGTTCTTGCGGGTTATCCTGTGCTTGACGTGAAAGTCACATTATACGATGGTTCATACCATGATGTTGACTCTAACGAAATGGCGTTTAAAATTGCTGGGTCTATGGGCTTCAAGAAAGGTTGTAACCTAGCAAATCCTGTATTGCTTGAGCCTACCATGAAGGTAGAAATAACAACTCCAGAAGATTTTATGGGGGATGTTGTGGGTGACCTGAACCGTCGTCGTGGTATTATTGACGGGATGGAAGATGGACCTGGCGGTATTAAAATTGTTCGAGCGAAAGTGCCGTTGGCTGAAATGTTTGGTTATGCAACAGATTTGCGTTCACAAACACAAGGCCGAGCATCTTACTCGATGGAGTTTGACGCATATGCAGAAGCTCCAAAAAATATCACAGATCAAGTAATTGAATCACGTAAATCTTAATTGTTAGGATTGGTCTCTTCGGAGGCCATCAAAAAAAAGGTAATTGAAAAGTGGCTAAAGCAAAATTTGAACGTACTAAACCGCATGTTAACGTTGGTACAATCGGACACGTTGACCATGGTAAAACAACTCTAACTGCAGCAATCTCTACTGTATTGTCAAAAACATATGGTGGTGATGCTAAAGACTTCGCTTCAATCGATAACGCTCCAGAAGAGCGCGAGCGTGGTATCACAATTAATACTTCTCACGTAGAGTATGATACACCAACTCGTCACTACGCACACGTAGACTGTCCTGGACACGCGGATTATGTTAAAAACATGATCACGGGTGCTGCACAGATGGACGGCGCGATCTTAGTAGTAAGTGCTGCTGATGGCCCAATGCCACAGACTCGTGAGCACATCTTGTTATCACGTCAGGTTGGTGTACCTTACATCATCGTATTCATGAACAAGTGTGACATGGTTGATGACGAAGAGTTGTTAGAATTAGTAGAAATGGAAGTTCGTGAACTTCTTTCTGAATATGACTTCCCGGGTGATGACTTACCATTGATCCAAGGTTCTGCATTAAAAGCATTACAAGGTGAAGCGGATTGGGAAGCTAAAATCATCGAATTAGGTGAAGCTTTAGATACATATATCCCAGAGCCAGAGCGTGATATCGATAAGCCTTTCTTGATGCCTGTAGAAGACGTATTCTCAATCTCAGGTCGTGGTACAGTTGTAACTGGCCGTGTTGAGTCTGGTATCATCAACGTAGGTGATGAAATCGAAATCGTTGGTATCCGTGATACTCAAAAAACAACTTGTACCGGTGTAGAAATGTTCCGTAAGTTGTTAGACGAAGGTCGTGCAGGTGAGAACATCGGTGCATTATTACGTGGTACTAAGCGTGACGACGTTGAGCGTGGTCAAGTATTATGTAAGCCTGGTTCAATCACTCCTCACACTAAGTTCGAATCAGAAGTTTATGTATTGTCAAAAGAAGAAGGTGGTCGTCATACTCCATTCTTCAAAGGCTACCGTCCACAGTTCTATTTCCGTACTACTGACGTAACTGGTTCAATTGAGTTACCAGAAGGCGTAGAAATGGTAATGCCTGGTGATAACATCAAAATGGCAGTAGAATTGATCTCTCCAATCGCGATGGACGAAGGTTTACGCTTCGCTATCCGTGAAGGTGGTCGTACTGTTGGTGCTGGTGTTGTAGCTAAAATCGTAGAATAATTTTTATTCTGTTGATTTAAAAAAGGCGCCAATTGGCGCCTTTTTTGTTTGTACCTGCTGTTGTGGTAAGGCTTATATATCTAATCAAAATGCGAGTTTGTTCATGCTAAAAAAGTCTGCAAAATTGTCATGGCCTGAAAGAGTTGCCAAAATAGTTAATCGATTTGGAACGCTCAGAGTGAGTCTGTTTTTTTTAACCATGGCTTTGTGTTTAACCATGCTCGAAGTGACAGTTTTGAATTATGCTTTATATGGGCAAATAGAAATTCGCGATTATGTAGATCCTGTGCTGTTAACTTTGCTAACCATGCCATGGGTATTGTATTTTATTTCAGAGTTAATACGGCGTTTAGAGCGTTCCAGAGAGCATTTAACACAGGTCATCGAACAACTCGAAGCGTTACGTAAACAAGATAAAGCGTCAGCTCTTAATTTACGCCACAATATTCAACAGCTGAATTACGAAATTGAAGAAAGAAAACGCGCAGAGCTGCAACGTGAAGAAGCCATTCGATTATTAAAACAACAAATTGAAGAACGGCAAAAAACGCAGCAACACCTGTATGAACAGTCAATTTTGCTTCGTTCTTGTTTTGATTGTTCGCCGGATATTATTTATTACCGCGATGAAAATGGACGGTTTTCAGGTTGTAACCGCTCCTTTGAAGAGCTAACGGGTAAGACTGAAAAAGAAATGGTCGGTCTAACCCCATGGGAAGTGTATTCAGAAGAAGTCGCTGAAAAGGTGGTGGCATCTGATAGGGAAGTACTTGCAACGAATGCCAGTTTGTCTTACGACATGTGGTTAACTTATCCGGACGGTAGTAAAAAGCTATTCCTGATTAAAAAAGTGCCGTTTTTTAATAATGAAGGTAAACGTATTGGTTTGCTAGGCTTTGGCCGTGACATTATGGAAAAACAAAAAGCACAGGAAGCACTAGAAAAAGCAAGTCGTGATAAAACCGCGTTCATATCGACCATTAGTCATGAATTACGTACGCCATTAAACGGTATTGTTGGTATCAGTCGAATACTGAAAGATTCTAAATTGAGTAAAGAGCAACATAACCACGTTAACACGATATTTGCCTGCGCCGTAACCTTAGGTAATATTTTCAACGACATCATTGATTTAGATAAAATTGAACGTAAGAAATTAAGTATTAATTATGAACCTGTTGAGCTTTCTGGTTTTGTTTTTGAGTTAAACAGTGTTGCAAGTTTGATGGCAGAACAGAAAAATCTACATTTTGATTTCTACTCAAATGTACCAGAGCAAACTTGGGTGCAAGCTGATCCGACCCGGCTGCGTCAAGTACTATGGAATTTATTGGCAAACGCCGTTAAGTTTACTCTAAACGGTGATGTGCAGTTTAATGTTGAGTGTCACATTCGTAATACCTTTGCTTGGATAGACTTTGAAATTATTGATAGTGGTATCGGTATACCAGAGGCGGAGCTCGAAAATATCTTTACTATGTATTATCAGGTTGACCGTGAAGAAGTTAGGGCAGGCACAGGTACCGGGATTGGTTTAGCCATCTCTAAAATCTTGATAGATTCGATGGGTGGACAAATTGAAGTACACAGTGAGATTAATGAGGGCAGTACCTTTTCTGTCTCGCTTAAATTGGATTTAGTGGAAGCTCCGGAAGATACAGAGGCGCAGGTCATCGACGGCTTGTCTATACTACTGGTTGAAGATGTCGAGTTAAATATTGTTGTGGCCAATTCAATTTTGAAAAAGTTGGGTCATAGTGTTGTGGTTGCTAAAACCGGCCAACAAGCAATAGATGCCTTTTCGGTTGGCAAATTTGATGTAGTCTTGTTAGATATTCAACTACCTGATATGACGGGGTTTGACGTATTAGCGCATTGGCAAGAAAATGGTGTTGTTTTACCACCTGTCGTCGCATTAACCGCAAATGTTATTAAAACCCGAGAAGACTACCTTAACAAAGGCATGGCTGATGTCATCTCTAAACCAATTAAAATGGAAAACGTCCATAAAGTTTTCAACCGATTATTTGCCCAAGATGAAGTACAAGCTACATTACCCGCCGTCGATGAGAAAATTCAATCTGACGCAGATTTTTCAATCTTGGATGTAGATTTTTTAGAGCAAATGCTGGATACCATAGGTTACGACCAGTTAGAGCAGAACTTAGAGTTATTTGAAAAACTCATTTCAGAGTACATGGAAATTCTCGATAGTAATTTATGTGCCAAGGATCAGGATGAAATAGGCAAGCAAGCGCACAAAATAAAAGGTGCGGCTGCGTCTATGGGGTTACAGCATATTCAGAAAATTGCCAATCAAATTCAGTTAACGGATACACCAGCCTGGTGGGAAAACTTAGATGACAGAGTAGAGCAGCTTAAACATGCCTGTGAACATGATTTACAGGTACTAAAGGATTGGATGAACACTCTGTAACGTTGTAACGACGATAATTTAGTTTGGGCTGAATGAGCCAAGCAAGGTGAGCTGCAGGAATTTTAACAAGATAAGCGTTAGAAAAGGCATATAAAAAGCAGCATTAGCTGCTTTTTATATTGTAACCCTAACTAAAAAGCAATTTTAAGCTTCAACTTCTCCGCAGAAGCGATACCCTTCACCATGAATGGTAGATATAATTTCTGGCGTATCAGGTGTGCCTTCAAAGTGTTTACGTAGACGTCTGATAGTTACATCTACCGTTCTGTCGTTTGGCTTTAACTCGCGGCCTGTCATTTCTTTGATAAGCTGCTCCCGCGTTAAAATCTTACCCGGATTGTCTAATAGTAACTTAAGCGCGCGATATTCACTTTTTGGCAAGCGTATGCTTTCTTCTGTCGGTGAAATAAGTGAGCGACTGTCGCAATCTAACACCCAACCATTGAAGCGATACTCAGTTACTGCTTCAACTGATTCTGTTGGGGCAACTTTTGTTCGATTCATTAAGTTGCGCGCTCGAATGGTGAGTTCTCGCGGGTTAAATGGTTTTACTAAATAATCATCAGCACCGATTTCTAAACCTAAAATGCGGTCAACATCATTGTCACGACCCGTTAAGAAAATTAGACCCATGTTTTTATTTTCACGCAATTCGCGCGCTAACATTAAACCATTTTTACCGGGCAGATTAATGTCCATGACGACTAGGTTTATCTCGCTGGATTTCAAAATATCATGCATTTCTTCACCGTTTTCAGCGGCGAAAACATTGTAACCTTCAGCTTCGAACAAACTAACGAGTGTGTTACGAGTGACGGCTTCATCTTCAACTATTAATATATTATGTGTTTGCATTGGCGTTAGGATTCTTCTGTTAAAGTAAATTTAGAGAATGAATATAAAGTTTTTTATTTCATTTGATTATAGTTACTCGCTTCGCAACACTCAATCCAAAACTGTGCTTTTATTGCGCTATTACGTGATTTTTTTAACATTTACCGGTATTTTTATGTTAAAGGTGACGCCATCACCTTCTTGACTGTCAACTGTTATCGAACCACCGAACGCCTGAGTCACTAAATTATATACTAGGTGTAAGCCTAAACCGCTGCCTCCTTCGCCCCGTTTTGTTGTTACAAAGGGGTCAAATATGCGCTTTTTCAGTTCTTCACTGACGCCAACACCGTCGTCTTTGAAGACAATGTGCAGATTGTTATCTTCTGCACTCAGGTTTATGTAAATATTACCGACAACGTCAGACTTGAAAGCATGGATCAAGGCGTTCATTATCAAGTTAATCAGTATTTGATTTAACGGGCCCGGTTTGCTTTCTATCACTAAGTGTTCATCACAGTCGACATGAATTTGATGTGGAGTCGATTTAATTTTGGGGCGCAGGGATAAGAGGACATCTTGTAAAAAGCCTTGCACATTAAACTCTCGTGTATTCTCGTTACTTTGATCGACCGCTACTTGTTTAAAACTACAGATGAGATCCGCTGCTCGATTTAAGTTTCGGTAAATAATGTTCAGGTTTTCTTCACCTTCATTTAAAAAACGCTCTAATTGTCCGGCTGTGAGTTTTTTATTATTTAACGCCCCCTTGATATCATGTAGTCTATCCAGCATTAAAGTAGAGGCGGTTACGCCTAAACCAATAGGTGTATTTACTTCATGCGCGATGCCAGCCACCATGTCACCGAGAGAAGCCATTTTTTCATTTTCAACCAGTTGATTTTGGTAACGGTGTAAGGTTTCTAAAGCCGATAACAATTCTTGATTAGCATCTTTTAACGCATCTGTTCTTTGACCTACTTTATCTTCTAAGTTGAGGTTGAGCTTGCGTATCTCTTTTTCCGCAGCCGCTTGTTTGTCTAGATAAGCTTGAAACCTATCTAGCATGGTGTTAAATGACTGACTTAAACCATCCAGTTCTATCAGACTTTGGCGCGGTGCTCGTACTGTATAATCTTTGTCTTTAGAGGCGTATTTAAATAGGTTTACCAGTTTGCCTATCGGGACTGTTATTTTTTGTTGCAGTTTTAGGGCAATGATAGAAGCTACACACATAGTGATCAAAAAGACCGTTATTTTAAGGTATAAGCTATTTTTGAATTGTTCGATTTGTTTGCTCAATGAGTATCTAACATAGATATAGCCGAGCAATCGCTCCTCAAACCGGATTTCACGAATAATCTCTAGATGGCGTTCGCTAAAATTTGGTTCAGTGAAGCTTTGTAATACGTCTAATTTATTGGGTACAGGAGGGGTGTTGTCTTTGTTGTAACTGGCAAAAAACTCATTGTTTTTTGTCGTTAGATCATGCTGATAGATGTGAATATTTTCTATATTCTTAATTAAACTTAGGTTCCTCAGTCTTGCGCTTTCTGCACTGGGATCACTGAATAATAAGTTGCTGGTTGCACTAAAACCGATTATGTCTGTATAGGCTGTTGATTCGGAAGCCAATAAGCTACGTTGTTGCTTGTATTCAAAGTATGCATTGGAAACAAAGGCAATAATTAACGCAACAGCTGAGATAACAAGTACCATAGAAACGATATTTGTTTTGATTGACGATAATGATTGTGGACTACTATTAGAAGTATTGTCTGTCATTAAGTTTGCTATTACACCTGATTGAAAAGAGTTTACAAAGATTAGTGTATGTAGAAAGTTTGAAATTCACAAGGTTATCCATTTACGAAAAGATATTGGTAATTTTCATATTTGATTCATATAAAAAAATATACAATATATCGTTGATTGGTATTGTATGCTGGGGGCATCGTTAATGCAGATAAATCCACTTTGGGACTTGTACCAAAATGTCGTCTTTGAATTAGAACAACCCCTTGGCGAACAATTAGATTTTGCAATTGTCACCGCGTTTAATCCAAGAGGTTTGAATCTAACTTTAGGCCATAATCAGACGTTAGACAGAGCTTTGTTGGCTGATATTGAAAAATTAGGTGTGCCATACCGTAGGCTATTCGGTTGTGCACCGGACAAATCTCACATTGAAGCGAGCTGGGCTATCGCCACAGATAAAGAAACCGCTTGTAAACTTGCATCTAAATATCAACAAAATGCGATATATTGGGTGGAAAGCAATTTTTTGTATTTAACGCCTTGTTTATTAGAAGGATATGCCGAAATGTGTTTAGGTAAATATCCTGATTTTGTTACATACGTAGAGCTAAGCTCACTATCTTCGAGCAAAGTGCTTTCAAGCTAAGTGCCTTCAAGCGCAATCAATTACCGTTAAGCAGTTTAAAAAACGTTTCACGAGTTAATCCGAAGCGTTCAATAGTCAATGTTAGTTTTTGTTCCTGTTGCTCAGATAAAGGGCTATCAGAAGATTTTCCGGCGAGCTCGTAAAAATCTGCCAAACACAAACATAGCGCCTTGTTTTTTAGTTTTGGTTGCGAAGTATTGATCGAGCGAATAATTTTATGCGGACAAATATTTTCGGGTTGTATGGTGACGCAGGGCTCGTGCGCCATAACTCTATCAGTTAGAGTTAACAGACACACGGCCGCAAACGCCGACAAAACGCGTTTATTAAGGTGCAATACTGCGATAAAGCGCTTCATATTTCATTGCAGAATCATGCCAGTTAAACTTGCTTTGCATTGCTTTTTTACGAATAAACTCAAAAGTTTGGGGATATTCGTGATAAAACAGTAAAGCTTTTCGTACACAGTTTAAAAGTTCCTCACTGTCAGGACGATTAAACACAAAACCGTTGGCTTCAGCAGGATCAGCCTCCAAATCTTTTACAGTATCTTTTAATCCGCCGACCGCTCTGACAATAGGTAAAGTACCATATGCCAAAGAGTACATCTGATTTAAACCACAGGGTTCAAACAATGACGGCATCAAAAAGAAATCACTTCCGGCCGTGATCAAGTGAGAGAATTTCAAACTGAAATCGTGTAGAAAGTAAAATTTACTTCTATGTTTATCACTAATCGCCTGAATTTGACTCACTAAATTTGGATCACCAGTGCCGATCATCACTATTTGAACATTGTGGTGCAAGATATTCTCAAGGATGGGGATTAAGTAACCAAACCCTTTTTGATCCGTGATACGGCAAACCATGCCAATTAATGGAATATCACCATCAACCGGCAGGTGGCTTTGTTGTTGTAAGTTAGCCTTACAGAACGCTTTGCCGCTCATGTTCTCGACCGTGTACTGTGACGGAATTAATGGGTCGTGCGCAGGATCCCATTGGCTATAATCACAGCCGTTAATAATTCCCAGCATATCAGCTGAGCGATTCCTGAAATAATCTCCCATGTGGTGAGAGCCCAAGTCGGTTTGTAGTTCTTGCGCGTA
This sequence comes from Catenovulum sediminis, assembly GCF_007289895.1. Classification (GTDB taxonomy): domain Bacteria; phylum Pseudomonadota; class Gammaproteobacteria; order Enterobacterales; family Alteromonadaceae; genus Catenovulum; species Catenovulum sediminis. The sequence continues at coordinate 2,173,370 of NZ_CP041660.1, forward strand.
ACTCGGACTCACAGCTACAATTTTGGTGGCGTATTTAACGGCAATTTTTAAGTAGTTCACCAAACCATGATGGACATCTTCATGGTCAACACCACTTTTAGCTAAAAATGGCACACTGTCTAGATGAAACACACCTTGGAATGCACCATTGTGAACAGACAATACGGTTTTAGCGGAAGCTAAAAATGCGTTGTCAGACCAGTGTTTTTTTAGATAATAAGGGATCAATCCAGTATGCCAGTCATTACAATGGATAATATCGCACTTGAACTCAAGCAACTGAGCGAGATGCAATGCTGCCATGCTGAAAAAAGCATAACGCTCACCATTATCATCGTATGCTTCATAGCCGTCACTATAAATGCCTTTTCGATCAAAATAAGCAGGGTAGTCAACTAGATATATAGTGACACCATGCAATTCGACCGACTTAACATTATATTTATAAGTTTGCTCGCCTGCGTGTAATTCAACGCCGGTTAAAACATCTTTGGCATTTTCTACATTGTTACTGGTCTGGTAAAAAGGCGTAACGATTCTGACATCGTGACCGACCTTTTTAAAAGATACGGGCAGGGCTTTGGCTACATCAGCCAAGCCCCCTGTTTTGGCAAGATCTTCTACTTCCGATGAGACAAATAAAATATTCATTGTAATCAGTCGTCAAATCCTACTCGAGTACCTTTTGGTACAGTAACAATACCCTCTGCTGAAATCGTAAAACCACGTTTTTCGTCGGCTTCATGATTTACGCCAATTTCAGTACCGGGCGCTACTTCAACGTTTTTGTCTAAAATAGTGCGGTGGATTGTACAGCCTTCACCAATCAAGTTATTGCCCATAATAACACTTTCAGTGATAGATGAATTCGGTTCTATCAATACTTCAAAACCCAGAACTGACTTATGCACTTTAGAGCCTCGAATAACACAACCAGACGCAATTGAACTATCTGTTATTTGATTGGCTTCACCTTGTTCACAACTGTATATCTGTGCTGCGGGTACGGTCGGGTGATATGTACGCATTGGCCACTTAGGATTGTACAAATCCAGCGCGCTATCAGCATCTAACATGTCCATAGAAGCTTGCCAGTAAGAGTCGATCGTACCTACATCACGCCAGTAGAAGGGGTCTCCTTTCTCGCCCGGAATTTTGTTGTTAGCAAAATCGTAGACATAGACATTACCTTCACGCATCAGTTGTGGGATAATGTTTTTACCGAAATCGTGTGAAGAGTTTGGATCTTGGGCGTCTTCTTTTAACACTCTGTATAAAACGTCAGGGTCAAACACATAGTTGCCCATTGAAATCAACGCTACATCCGGATTCCCTGGCAGTGACTTAGGTTTAGCTGGTTTTTCTTCAAAACCGACCAGTCGACCTTCATCATCTATTTCCATTACACCGAATTGATGTGCTTCTTCAATTGGCACCCGAATTGCTGCAACCGTCAGATCCGCTTTTTTATTATTATGGAAATCTGTCATCTGACGAACATTCATTTTATAGATGTGGTCACTACCGAAAATAACAACTTGGTCCGGATCGTGAATTTCTATTAATCGAATATTTTGGTAAATCGCATCCGCTGTGCCTTCATACCACCTTTTACCCATTCGCATTTGCGCTGGAATAGGGTCAATAAAATGGTCTGTCAAGCCAGAAAAGTGCCATGCTTGCCTTAAATGAATATTGAGTGATTGAGATTTGAATTGTGTTAAGACGTAAATCTTAAGCAAGTCAGAGTTAACAAAGTTATTTAAAACGAAGTCAATAAGTCGATATTGACCTGCGAATGGAACGGCTGGTTTAGTTCGGGTTTCGGTCAATGGGAATAACCTTGTACCCGCACCACCAGCTAATATCATCGATAAGATCCCTGCCATAGTCGTGCCTTGATAAAGTTATGTAGACTAATGTTTCAGTGTACTTGCTAATTATTGGCTAAACACTACTCGGTATAGTCAAACCGCTAACCGAATAATAGTCAGTTTACAACTAGCACGAGCCTGAAGACTTCAGTCTAGATTGAGGTTAACGATTGTAAGCACAATAAACTTTAAATTTATTGTCCTCTACTACCACTTCTATCAAATCAAAATGGTTTTGTAAAATATGAGGGTATTTTAAAAATCGGTTTGCAACCAAATATAAACAACCTCCCGGTTGTAACACTTCTTTGCACCTTTTAATAAAAGCCTCAGTTATATGGTAGTCTATTTTTAATCCTGTGTGGAAGGGGGGATTACTAAAAATCCAACGATACTTTGATGAAATTTTCTTTAAACCATCAGAAAGCACCACATGTCCTACCAGTTCGTTGCATTTTAAGGTCATTTTACTCGCTTCAACAGCAATAGCATCAATATCTGTTAAAGTTATATTATTGACGTTTTCATAGTATTTTTTTATGTAGCTCCCAATGACGCCACAACCACAAGCAAAATCTAAAACCTCACCTTCGATATTATCCGGTAAGTGTGTCAGCAATAGTCTGGTCCCGTGATCTAATTCGCGATGGCTAAAAACGCCCGGCATACTGGCCACTGTTATTGGCTTATTGCCTACTTGGTATTCAACATATTCCTCTTTCAATGCTTCACTGTAATCTTCTTTTTGAGTAACCGCTTGATACAATATGCAGTGCTTACCGGAAGCTAGTTTTTGAATGTTGGTTAGAACGCCAGAAGCGAATTTAGGCAAGGTTTTTATACCACTTTTATTGTCACCAACAATGTACAACAATGTATTATCCGCTAATATTTGAGACAGTTGGCGAAATAACCAAAGTGCTTTTTCTTTGGCTTTAGGAAAAAAAACCACTGCACATTGATATGTGTCGCAGGGGCTTGAAGGATATAAAAAATATTCTTTTTGGGGGCCACATATATCTCTAAATTTCCAGACATGACAGGGTTGGAGTTGTGGCAACATTAAATCTGTAGAATCGATAGGATCAACCAATAAGCAGTGCTCGTTTAGTTGTGCTTCTATCGATTTGACTAATAATTGACTAGCTAGTGAAGGTTTAGACATGTTATATAAGTTCTTTTATAGGCCTAGTTGTTTAGGATAATAGCGATATTATATTCATGAAACAGATTGGACGCTGGTTTTTTATCAGTTTTTTACTTGGCGCAGCTTGTTTAATTGCATTTGCGTATGCAATTCAGTCACACCTTACTGAATATTTTCAGCGAGAAAAGCAACAGCACTTAGTCGCTCAGGTTGAACTGGCTTATTCGCAGGTACAGGATATAGTGCAGCAGGAGCTCGCTGAGTTGAGTGTTTGGACTGAGCATCCTTTGGTTCTTGAATTTGCAAAACACCAACTGACGCTGAGTCAAAAAAACGCTGGAGCTTCACCATCTCTAAGAGAAATGGATTATCTTGCTTTTTTAATTGAAAATGGCGTTTTGGTCGATAGTCATTATCACAACACGTTTATTTTTTCTGCTTCAGGTAAACAATTGTGGCAAGCAGAAAGTACTTATTCTACTTTGCATATTGAACAAGCGCAAAAGAAAATGTGGCTTGAGCAATTATCCACTGGTAAACCCACCGCATTATTTTTGACGGAAAAGGTATTATCCAGTATTTTTTTTCCTGTTTTGTATTCAGTCCCAATTGTTGAAAATGGCGTCGTTATCGCGATCCTAGCGTTAGAGCTTAATCAAGCTCAGCGATTAACTATGGTGCTAAATGCAGCGCGTTTATCTGGCCAAGGGACGGTGCATATATATAATGCTGATCGTCAGGTTGTCTTAGCAAGTCAAAATGCGGATAACCTCGGGGAGCGGTTGCCTCATCAACTTGCATTACCCACTTCAGATAAAAAAGTAACCGATCAGAATGAGCTTTATTTATTCGCCAGTGAATGGCAAGAAATGAGAGGGTTTGGTATTTCAATCGACTTACCGCGCCAAATTGTGAATCGCGACCTGAAGAAGATTCAACTGGGCATTCTGGTATTAGTCTTCTTTTCCTTTCTGGTTATGTTGATCCTAATTTTCGTGGTTAATGTGAGCCGTGAACGAATTCGCAGTAAGCAAGCGAGTATTTTAAAACATCAAGATAGGCTGATGCATGTGCAGGCCTTAGCACATGTTGCTTGTTTAGAAATTAATAATAAAAATGGCGAGATAGAATGGTTCAGTGGATTTGAGTTTTTAGGTGATCTGTATCAACAAAAAAATAATAATCCGAAAAGCTTATTAAAAAAATTATCGGAATTCGAGAAGCGAAAAATTTTAAATACGCTTCTTCGTGTACAAAAAACACAACAACAAGCGACTGCCGAAGTGTTTTATACACATCGAGGTCAACAAAAATATTTTTCGCTTAAATTTTTTCCACAAAATATCGAATTGCGAACCAGTTCGACTTTAATTTTAATTAACGATATAACAGAGCAAAAGCTTCAGCAAAAAGAAGCACTGCAAGCCGAAATTGAATATCGAGATTTAATTTTACAAAGCGCCCATGATGGTATCGTCAGTGTAAATTCACTCGGCAAAGTTACTCTATGTAATAGTGCAAGCAGCAACATGCTGGGTTTTAGCAAAAACGAAATGCTTGATTTAAGTTTATATCGTTTAATTGAAGAGCCTAGTGAGCGATCGCTAGCCGAGTACGCACCTTGTATTGTTGCAGGTCGTAGAAAACAGCCTGTCTCTGGTCAGTTTTGGTTTCGTCGTAAAAATGGCTCAATATTTCCCTCAGAATGTCGCGTCAATCCGATCATCAGAAATGGTGAGGCAGTGGGGGCCGTTTATTTGTTTCACGATATATCTGAGCAGCTCAAATTTGAACGTGAGCTTAAAGAACGAGAGCAAAGGTTTAGGCGTATTATCGAAGGAACTTCTGACGCGACATTTGAGTGGGATATGCTAGAAGATAGCCTGCATTGGAATGCGCGTTTTTGGGAGATACTTGGCTATTCATACGAAAGCGCGCAAAAAAATTCGGAGTGTTCACATTTATGGCAAGAAACAGTCGTTAAAGACGATTTGGAGTATTTTATTTGTGCCATGCAAGCACACTTGGTATACAACGAAAATTTTGATGTTGAATTTAGAGCTCGCAAAGCTGACTCTGATATTATTTGGCTTAGAGCACGAGGGCAGGCAATCAAAGAGAATGGACGTTTCATATATATGTCCGGCACTATCTCTGATATCTCAAACATAAAGGCCGCAGAGCGTGATAAAAGTGTGCTTGAAGAGCAGCTTAGACATGCACAAAAAATGGAAGCCATCGGCCAACTGACTGGTGGCATTGCGCATGACTTTAACAACATATTGGCTTCGGTATTAGGCTATGCCGAATTGGTGCAGGATTGTATTGAACTGGAGCGCCCTGAAAAAATTGACAGTTATGTTGAACAAATTATTCAATCTGGCGAACGTGCGAGGGATTTAATTCGCCAAATGATGGTATTCAGTCGCAAAGATAATCAAGAGGTTGAGGCTATTTGCTTAACTAAAATTCTGAACGAAACCTTATCTATGGTACGTCCTTTAATTCCAAGTACAATTGATATTCAAGTTTCTCTAAACGCAGAATGTCGTATTGCTGCTAATGCTATCCAGCTACAGCAAATACTCATGAACTTAGCAATAAACGCTAAAGATGCAATGCCAGACAAAGGTAAATTATTTATATCAACCGAGTTTGTTGAGCCCACAGAACGCTTATGTTCTTCCTGTCATAATGTGTTCAACCAGAATATGGTGAAAATTAGTGTCGCGGATACCGGTTCAGGTATTGACGCTGAAACATTAAAGCGTGTGTTTGACCCTTACTTTACCACCAAAGGGCTTGGTGATGGTTCAGGTATGGGGCTGTCTATTGTACATGGCATAGTCCACCAGTTAGGTGGTCATGTGCAGGCTCGCAGTGAAATAGGTGGAGGGAGTGAGTTTGATTTGTATTTTCCAATTGCGGATTTGACAACTCAAGATAAGGTTGAAATATTGCCACTTGTCAACAAGCGAGAGTCTGCTCAGACAAGAATATTTATCGTTGACGATGAGCCATCTATCGTTGAGTTTTTAACAGAAAAACTGATTATGAACGGCTACCAAGTAACGGGCTTTATGCACAGTCATGCTGCATTAGAGGCAATTCAACAACCAGACTGTGAATGTGATATCTTAATCACAGATCAAACCATGCCAGAGCTTAAAGGGGTTGAGTTGGTTGTTAAAGCGAAACAAGCTCAGCCAAACATCATTGCAATTTTAATGACGGGATACAGTGAAACATTGAGTGAAGATGTTGCGCTCAACAAAGGTGCATATGCGCTTATCAGTAAGCCGATTGACAGCAGTGAGCTGCTTGTACTTTTAGCACAAAGCGTTGCACAAAGTGGTAAACTGCAAAACGAACATATCAAATAACCAATTCGATTATGGGATTTGCTTAGATTGCATTATTCTAAGCATATAATTTTATGAACACTTTATGACAAAAGAAGCGAGTGCCATGTCAGAACATAGATTGACTCACTTAAAACAGCTTGAAGCTGAATCTATTCACATTATACGTGAAGTTGTAGCCGAGTTTGATAATCCGGTTATGTTGTATTCTATCGGTAAAGATTCTTCGGTCTTATTGCATTTAGCCCGTAAAGCATTTTATCCGGGTAAAATTCCATTTCCGCTGTTACACGTAGATACGACTTGGAAATTCCGTGAAATGGTGGAATTTCGTGATCGTATTGCCAAAGAATACGGTTTTGACTTGTTAGTACACATAAACCCAGACGGTTTAGCGATGAATGTTGGACCATTTACGCATGGTAGTGCTAAGCATACTGACATCATGAAAACGCAAAGTTTGAAGCAAGCATTGAACAAATATGGTTTTGATGCCGCTTTTGGAGGTGCACGTCGTGATGAAGAAAAATCTCGTGCTAAAGAGCGTGTTTACTCATTCCGTGATCGCAATCATAGATGGGATCCGAAAAACCAACGCCCTGAATTATGGAATATCTATAATAGTAAAATAGATAAAGGCGAAAGTATTCGCGTGTTTCCGTTATCAAACTGGACAGAATTAGATATTTGGCAGTACATATACCTAGAAAATATTGATATTCCTTCATTGTATTTCGCGAAAGAACGTCCTGTTGTTGAGCGCGATGGCGTGAAAATTATGGTAGATGATGATCGCATGCCATTAGAGGCGGGTGAAAAACCTAAGATGGAAATGGTTCGTTTCCGTACACTAGGGTGTTATCCGTTAACGGGTGCAGTGAACTCAGAGGCAACTACATTACCTGAAATTATTCAGGAAATGTTACTAACTTCAACTTCTGAACGTCAAGGACGCGTGATAGACAGTGATTCTTCGGGTTCAATGGAGAAGAAAAAAATCGAAGGTTACTTCTAAAAACGGATTCAATAGCATGGCTACAGTAAAATATTATGACGTTTTTAATGGGGATGCCGACGGCATTTGTGCCCTGTTGCAACTGCGCTTGGCGCAGCCGCAAAACTCAGAATTAATTACCGGTGTTAAGCGCGATATAAAATTGCTGAATAAACTAGAAACTAAAGTCGGTGATCAAGTTACCGTGCTAGATCTTTCTATGGATAAAAACAAAAGTGGTTTGTTGCATGCATTAGATGCCGGTGCGCACGTATTTTACTGTGATCACCACTTTTCAGGTGAGATTCCGCAGCATCCAAAGTTAACAAGTTTGATTGATACAGCGGCCGATACTTGCACCAGTTTATTGATAAATGAGCACTTGGCTGGACGCTATGTTAATTGGGCTATCGTTGCTGCTTATGGCGACAATATGTTAGTGGCTGCAGATCAGTTGGTTGAACAGCAAGGTTTAGATGCAGAGCAGAAAGACACTTTAAAGCAGCTGGGCATTGCGATTAATTACAATGGTTATGGTGCAACTGAAGACGATTTACATTTCCATCCGGCAGAGTTGTTTAAAGCTTTGTTGGCCTATCCAGACCCATTGGATTTAAAGCGCGAAAATGCACAAATATACCTTCAACTAATTGCGAATTACCAAGCTGATATGGCGAAAACGCAAGATGCTAAAGTGGTTGCGCAAAGCGCTGCTGGCGGTATTTATTTATTGCCAAATGAAGCTTGGGCAAGAAGGGTATCAGGTGTTTGGGGCAATGATTTGGCCAATCAATCACCTGATATAGCACATGCTGTTTTAACGGATTTACCACAAGGCGGTTTCCTAGTTTCAGTTCGGGCGCCAAAAAATAGGGCGTCGGGTGCAGATGAACTTTGTATGAAGTTTGAAACAGGTGGTGGCCGTAAAGCGGCTGCTGGCATCAATATGTTGCCAACTGACGAATTATCAAGATTTATCGCTGAGTTTGATCAGCAATTTACAGTTTAAGAGGAATTCTTATGTCGCATCAGTCTGAACTGATTGAAAAAGATATTTTGGCCTATTTGAAAGAGCATGAAAATAAAGAATTATTGCGCTTTTTAACTTGTGGTAGCGTTGACGATGGTAAAAGCACACTAATTGGCCGTTTATTGCATGATTCAAAAATGATTTATGAAGACCAGTTAGCGGCTATCACCAAAGATAGTAAAAAGTCAGGTACTACTGGTGATGAAGTTGATTTGGCGCTATTGGTTGATGGTTTGCAGTCTGAACGTGAACAAGGGATCACGATTGATGTTGCTTATCGATATTTTTCAACTTCAAAACGCAAATTTATTATCGCGGATACACCTGGTCATGAACAATATACGCGTAATATGGCAACGGGTGCTTCAACTTGCGATATGGCGATCATTTTGATCGATGCTCGTGCGGGTGTTAAAACGCAAACACGTCGTCACAGTTTTATTGTTTCATTGTTGGGGATTAAGCACGTTATTGTAGCAATCAATAAAATGGACTTGGTTGATTACAGCGAGGAAGTCTTTAATCAAATTAAAGAAGATTATTTGGATTTTGCACAAGAGCTTAATATTCCGGATATTCGCTTTGCCCCTTTGTCTGCCCTTAAAGGTGATAATGTTGTAAATAAAAGTGCAGATATGGCCTGGTATCAGGGTGAGACTTTGATGCAGATGTTGGAAAGTGTACAAATAGTTGCAGATCGTAACTTAAGCGACTTCCGTATGCCGGTGCAATATGTTAACCGTCCACATTTAAATTACCGCGGTTTCGCTGGAACAGTGGCGTCAGGTATCATTCGCAAAGGTGATTCAATTACAGCGTTGCCGTCTGGTAAAACTTCCAAAGTTAAATCTATCGATACATTTGACGGCGAAATTGAAGAAGCATTTTCGCCTATGTCAGTTACCTTAACTCTAGAGGACGAGATAGATATTAGCCGTGGTGATGTGATTGTGGCTTCTGACAGTGTTCCCAAAGTGACCCAATCGCTTTCTGCACACATTGTATGGATGGCAGAAGATGCTATGCAGCCAGGTAAAGTGTATGACTTTAAAGTTGGCACAAAAACTACCAGCGGTCAGATCAGTAATTTAGACTATGGTATCAATGTTAATACCATGGCACATGAGAAAAATGAATCTTTATCGCTAAATGAAATTGGTGTTTGTGAAGTTCAATTAAATGCACCAGTTGTGGTTGAGCAGTACGATAAAAACAGAGCTTTGGGTAGCTTTATCATTATCGACCGCTTAAGCAATATTACAGTCGGTGCTGGTATGGTCATTCAGGCAACTGAATCTGAAGGACAACAAGCCCAGTTCTCAGAGTTTGAATTAGAGTTAAATCAACTTGTCCGTAAACATTTCCCTCATTGGCAGGCAATTGATTTACGAGAGCTACTTAAATAACTTCTGAGTTGCTGTATGTACATGGAACAGGCTGCTGTCGCAGCCATTTTTATTGGCACCATTGGCGCGTTGGTGTTTTCGCACTGGCGTGCTGCCAATATTTTTAGTGCTGCCTTATTATGCTTGTTTGCGTTACAAATCAGTACGGTGCAAACCAGCTTAGAAAAAGCAGTTAACCCTGGGGTGGTCACCTTGTTAGCACTTATGCTGGCATCTAGAGCATTAGAGCGCACTTCATTGCTAAAGTTGTTTGCTCGACACGCACTTGAAAAAAACGAAACCCGAACTCTGATTAAACTAACGGGCTTATCGGCACTCGCTTCTTCATTTTTAAATAACACTGCTGTTGTCGCCGCTTTGTTGAGGCCGATTAAAAATCAAAATAAAGTACCCGCCTCTAAATTATTAATTCCTTTAAGTTATGCAGCCATATTGGGCGGTACAACAACCTTAATCGGTACCTCGACGAATATGGTCGTGAATAGCTTTTGGATGGACACAGGGAACCCATCCCTTAGCTTTTTTGCATTTTTTCCGGTTGGCATTGCTTTGCTGGGTTGTGGGCTGGTTGTAATGTTGTTAAACCGCTACATGTTACCGACCATACATGTTCGTGAAGAACAAAAACAATATTTCGTTGATATTAAAGTTATGCCTGAATCGCCGTTGGTTGGTAAAAGCATTAGCGATAATCATTTACGAAACCTGAACAGTTTTTTCTTAGTAGAGATTATTCGCCGTGGTCAATCAATCGCGCCTGTGAGACCTACGCATATTATTGAAGCCGAAGATAGACTGGTGTTCAGTGGTGAAATTAACCATATCGAAGAATTGCAAACCTTACCCGGCGTTAAACTCTTTGCAGAGCATAGTGGGTTGATGAGTGATAACTTAGTTGAAGTCGTGCTTGCCAGTAACTCAGGGTTAATCGGAAAAACGCTTAAATCAGCAGGCTTTAGGGCTATGTTTGATGCTGCTGTGGTAGGTCTCAAACGTAATGGTTTAAGTGTACCGGGAAAATTGGGTGAAATTATCCTAAAAGAAGGGGATAACTTACTGCTAGCAGCTGGACGGGATTTTAGAAGCCGTAAAAACCTAGATAAACATTTTATTCTAGTGACAGATGTGGTCGTGGAACAACCATTGAGTCTAAAAGCGAACTGGGGCGTAATTGGCGGTTTTTCTTTGGTGATGGTTGCAACCATATGCCAGTGGGTTAGCTTATTGCAAGGTCTGGTTTTTTTTATCGCAGCTTGTTTGGCAACAAAAGTCGTTAAATCAGCTGAATTAAAAAGGCTTTTTCCATTTGATTTATGGATTATCATAACTGCAGCATTAACAATGGCTGATGCGATGATATCATCAGGATTAAGTGCCACTTTAGCAGAAAGTTTGCATTCAACTTTTAGTGAGCAATCTGTTTGGTTTGCCTTTCTGGGTATCCTGTTAGTGACAGTTGTTTTAACCGAGTTGGTGACAAATAATGCTGCTGCTGCGTTGATGTTCCCATTAGCAATTAGCCTAGCCGAAAGTTTTTCAGTTAATCCGCTGAGTTTTGTAATGGCAGTTGCTTTTGGCGCAAGTGCCAGCTTTTTAAGTCCTTACGGATATCAGACAAACTTGTTGGTATTTAATACAGGCGGCTATAAATTTATTGATTTTGTTCGGTATGGGCTTCCGCTGACCATTGTCTATATCAGCATTACCGCATTGCTGGTTCCATATTTCTTTCCGTTTTAAGGTTTTTAGTTATGAATGAAAATATTGTTTGGCATCCTAGTGAAGTGGATAAGCAACAAAGAGCAAAACAGAAAAAACAAAAACCATGTATTTTATGGTTCACTGGTTTAAGTGGTTCGGGTAAATCGACAGTTGCGAATGCTGTTGAAAGTAAATTGTTTGAAGCTGGGTTACATTCGTATTTATTAGATGGTGACAACGTCCGTCATGGTATTAATAAAGATCTGACATTCAGTGATGAAGACAGAGTCGAAAATATTCGACGCATTGGTGAGATTAGTAAACTTTTTGTAGATTCTGGTTTAATTGTTTTAACAGCGTTCATTTCACCGTTTCAGGCTGATCGTCAAATGGTGCGAGACCTTGTCGAAGCCGGTGAGTTTATCGAAGTGTTTATTGATACACCGATAGAAGTTTGTGAACAGCGTGATCCTAAAGGCTTGTACAAAAAAGCAAGACAAGGTGAGATCAAACATTTCACCGGTATCGATTCACCTTATGAAGCGCCGTTAAATCCTGAAATAACCGTTAAAACAGCCGAACTTAATATCGAAGAATGTGCAGATTTTGTATTGCAGCATTTACGTGACAGAGGTTACATAGGTTAGTTTTTAGGTGCGTTATCGGACACAACTTTAGTTTTAATGAAGTTGTGTTCTGCTTTTGATTGTTCGTCAGTATGCCGCCCTGTAACAAACCAATATCCGAGTCTTGGATTTAATTTTAAATGTAAAACTGTGTATCGTGCTTAGTGGTCGGTGTTTTTTAAGTGGTTGTCGTCCTAAAGGAGCGACCTACAATTCGTGCAAAGCTCAAAGCTCAAAGCTCAAAGCTCGAAGCTCAAATGTAGGTCGGACTTTAGTCCGACAAAAGCAGGATGCACAGGTGGCAGACTAAAATGTTGTTCCTAATGGAGCTACCTACAATTCATGCAAAGCTCAAAGCTCAAAGCTCAAAGCTCAAAGCTCTAAATTTCCGAAATTGCTTGTCATTTAACCAGTTCCCTAGTAGACTTCGCGCCCTCAATTCAGTCAAATATTAACGTTCCTTGCCTCAATAGACAGTTTGACTGAGCTGTTCTCGGGGCTAACTAACCGTAAGGAGCACCTATGCGTCATTACGAAATCGTATTTATGGTTCACCCGGACCAAAGCGAGCAAGTTGCTGGCATGATCGAGCGCTATCAAGGCATTATCGATTCAGCTGGTGGCAAAACTCACCGTTTGGAAGACTGGGGTCGTCGTCAATTAGCTTATCCAATCGAAAAGCTGCACAAAGCACACTATGTTTTGATGAATGTTGAAGCGCCTACTACTGCAATTGAAGAATTGGAAACTGCTTTCCGTTTCAACGATGCGGTATTACGTAACATCATCATGCGTACCAAAACTGCTGTAACTGAAGCTTCGCCTATGGGCAAGAAAGAAGAAAGCAGCCGTGGTCGTAGTGAAAAAGCTGAAGAAAACAGAGCTGAAGCCGCTGAATAAGCGTGTTTGAAAACAGCCTGATTATTGCCGGTAAAATTGTTAAACCGCCGGTTCGCTCAATCAGCCCTGCTGGCGTGCCGCACTGCCATTTTGTTTTGGAACATGTTTCACAGCAATATGAAGCGCAAATGCCCAGACGAGTTTGGTGTCGAATTAAAGTGGTTGCGAGTGGTCTGGCAATGCAGCAACAAACAGAAATTTTGCAGTCTGAGTCAAATATAAGAGTTCATGGTTTCATTCAGCGTCAAGAAAGCGCTAATGGTATCGCCCAACTTGTATTACATGCTCAGAACATTGAAAAATTAGATTAGGAGAAGCCAATGGCTCGTTATTTTAGACGTCGCAAGTTTTGCCGTTTCACGGCTGAAGGCGTAAGCGAAATCGATTATAAAGATATCGCTACTTTAAAAAACTATGTCACTGAAAGTGGCAAAATCGTACCAAGCCGTATCACAGGTACCAGTGCAAAGTATCAACGTCAATTAGCACGCGCAATCAAACGTGCTCGTTATTTGGCATTGTTGCCTTACACTGATCTACACGCTTAATCGCCGTTTTAATAGTTTAAAGGTAGCAAGATGGATATCATTCTTCTCGATAAAATTGCCAACCTGGGTACGCTAGGCGACCAGGTATCTGTAAAAGCTGGTTATGCACGTAACTTTCTTTTCCCTCAAGGAAAAGCGGTTCCTGCAACCAAAGCTAATGTTGAACATTTCGAACAACAGCGCGCTGAATTGGAAGCTAAATTAGCTGACGTTTTAGCTGCAGCTCAAGCTCGTGCAGAAAAAATTGCTGAATTAGGTACTGTTACTATTGCTTCTAAAGCAGGTGACGAAGGTAAATTATTCGGCTCAATCGGTACGCGTGACATTGCTGACGCAATTTCAGCTGCTGGCGTTGAAATTGCTAAATCTGAAGTTAAATTACCAACGGGTACTATCCGTAACACGGGTGAATTTGACATCGACTTACAATTACACGCAGACGTAACATCAACTATCAAGCTAGAAGTTATTGCTGAAGCTTAAAGCTTGATACCCTGTACCCAAGATTCAAGAGTTAAAAGCACCGTCTTGCTGGACGGTGTTTTTGTATCTGACGCTTAGAAAATCATTTCAAATTTTTGTAAAATGTTATACCATTACATTCTTAACGAATGGCGAGTAAACTATGCAAACAAACTTAAATCGTAATAACTGGTTAGACAAATTTGGTGTGGCTGCGACTTCGTTGTGCGCCGTACACTGTATTTTTTTACCTGTTTTATTGCCGTTGTTGCCTATTATGGGATTAGGTTTTGTAGGTGAAGAAGCATTTGAACATACGGTTTTATTGATTACGATGGCTATTGGTTTTATTGCAATCTTTTCTGGTTTTCACCGCTATCACCGAAAACTTTACCCATTTTATTCGCTTGCCTTGGGTGGCGTTGTATACGCCAGTAAAGACCTGTTAGGCGAAGCTGCTCACCCATATGTAATTGCTATCGGAGCCAGTTTGATTGTGTTAGCACATATCATGAATATTCGTTTGTGCCGAAGCTGTAAAAGCTGCTAAAAAAACACTCAATTCCTCGAAATATCTAAAGAGCTGACCTAGACTTTAAGCAAAAATGAGCTTATCTGTTGCGCTAGGTAGATTCTTTGAAAAAAAAAATTATCCATATACAAAAAAAGCTGACGCTATGTGTCCGCTTGTTGCTGCTGCTAGTGGCATTTACCATCACTGCGTGCAATTTTTATTTATTCTATGCACTAGATCAGCAGGACGAATACGCTTATTACATTAATTTAGCGGGTAAACAACGTATGTTGTCTCAGCGGATAGAGTTGCATTATTTAAGGTTGCAGCAGCAAAACAACCATTTTCTAGTCGTTGACATACAAAAGTTACAGAGTTTGCTTTTGCAATTACACGCAGCGCATGAACTGTTAATACAGCAAAGTGTGATGGATTTATTAAGTGATCCTTACCAAGCTAAACTCAATCATTTATATACAGATAAATCAAACGGTATCAATAAATTATTACTCGATTATACCGAGAGTATTTTTCCAGCAGAAGGTCAGTTAGGGCAAATAAGTGCCAAGCAAGATGCACTTAATCAAGGTTTATTGAATGCATTTGACCAAGTAGTGGATTTATACCAACATCAAGCGCAGAAAAATATTAGCCATATTAAATTAGCGGTGACTATTTTTATTTTCTCGTTTTTACTTTTGCTTTATCTTTGCTATCGATACTTCTTTTTCCCGCTGTCACGTCAAGCAACAAGTGCGCTGCATAAAGAAATGCAAGCGTTACAAACAGTTACGCGAGAACGAGATGTATGCACCGCTGAAAACTTAAGTAAAAGTGCCTTGTTATTTCGTATCAGCCATGCCTTGCGAGGATCATTGAATGGCGTGCTGGGTATGTTGCATTTATATAGACAGCAACCTTCTAATAGAGAGCTGCTGGTAAAAGCACAGCAGTCTGCACTGAATATGCTAGATATCTTAAACACGGTAACGGATTATGCAGAATTAGAACAAGACCAAGGCAACTTGCGTATGAGCCGTTTTTGCTTGAGCGAGTTGCTAGCGCACATCAGAGATGAGTTTAATTCACTTGCTAGCAAAAAAGGGATTGAGTTTGAATTAACGATATCGCCGAGTGTGCCATATGAAATCGAAGCCGATCAAAACGTCTTGTTACGTATCTTGCGACAATTGTTAAATAATGCCGTGCAATATACAGAATGTGGCGAGGTTGCGTTATTTGTTAACTTGGGTGAATCTAACGAGTTGTCATTACATATACATGATACTGGGGTTGGGATTACAGACAGTGAATTACAGAGATTAAAATCAGGTGGGGTCAATAGATTACAGAAAAGGCAACAAAATCAAAAAAATACCGGTATTGGTTTAACCATTGTACATCGGTTAGTATCGCTGTTAGGGGGTAAAATTGAAATTAACAGTGTTTTGGGGCAGGGAACGGATGTGTATCTGCAGTTACCCTATAGCACAGTTCAATCTAACTTAAAATTGAGCGCTAAAGATTGTAGTCAGTTGCGAGCTGGCAATTACTTTTTATTGAGTCGCGATCCTGCTTTAGTTCACTTTTATCAATCGGTATTACAAGGTTTTAAATGTCCGATGCGCCAGCTTGATCCGCTTAATATCGATGAAATTGAAAATAATTCAAACGTCATCTTAGACTTAAGATATGCAGATCTTGTCAATCCTGAAAATAACGCCATAGTCCCCCTTATCAAGGTCCACACCGATTTTAATTTACCGCCTAAGAAAGGCATAATTGCTAGATTCCCCAATGCGATACAGTTGTTGCAAGCCATATTAGAACAACAGCCTACAGCGGTTTCTAACCAAAAGTGGCCCGGGAAAAAAGTTTTAGTGGCTGAAGACAATGCGGTTAACCAGGAAGTTATTGTCAATTTATTACAGCAAAACGAGCTTGATGTGACAATTGCGTCGAATGGTTTGCTGGCCGCTGAAATCGCAATTAAACACTCGTTTGACATCATTTTAATGGATATACAAATGCCAGTATTAGATGGTGTGGAATGTACCCGAAAGCTCAGAGAGTCAGGTATTAATACACCTATTATTGCGTTAACAGCGCATAGTTTTCGAGCAGATGAAAAACTGTGCTTTGAAGTTGGGATGGATGGATTTTTAAGCAAACCGCTTGATCCCGAGAAATTAAACAGGATGTTAAGTCGATTTTTAAGCGAATAAATAGGTTTGAAAGAAAAATCGTGACAGATTTTAGTTTTTTCGCATTGAATCAATTGAGTTTGTTTGCTCATGTGACAAGTTTGTGAAAGAATCAGTACATATAGCAAGATTTTAGATGTGAGTTAAAACGTGATTGATGCCGATGGTTATCGTGCCAATATCGGCATAGTGATATGTAACAGATATGGCCAAGTGTTTTGGGCTAGACGTTACGGGCAGCATTCTTGGCAATTTCCACAAGGTGGTATGGATCCGGGAGAAACTCCTGAACAAACCATGTACCGAGAACTCTACGAAGAAGTGGGATTGCGCGAGCAAGATGTGGAAATTATGTATTTTACCCGAAACTGGCATAAATACAGATTACCGAAACGTTTAATCCGAAAGGATTCAAATCCAGTGTGTATCGGGCAAAAACAAAAGTGGTTTTTATTGCGTTTGCGCTGTGCAGAAAGCGATGTGAACTTACTGAGTTCCAATCACCCTGAATTTGATGAATGGCGTTGGGTAAGTTATTGGTATCCGGTGCGCCAGGTTGTATCTTTTAAGCGCGATGTTTATCGAAAGGTGATGAAAGAGTTCGCGCCAATTGCTATGCCTCATAAACGGCCTAATAAAGAAAACAAAAAACGGAGATTCAACCGTAGATGTTAACAACACTGAAGCGCATTGTAGATGAGGTTAACCGCCAGCCGGTGCTTGAAAAAGCACTGGAAAGTGTGGCTAAGCTTGCAAAAGATGCAATGCACACAGAGTGTTGTTCAATTTACTTGGCCGACGAAGAAAACAAGCATTATTTGCTAATGGCAACAGATGGATTGTCACAAAGTGCTGTCGGCTCAGTCGCAATCGGTTTTGATGAAGGCTTAGTCGGGTTAGTCGGTAAAAAAGAAGAACCTGTAAACATTGCGAATGCCAGAACGCACCCTCGATTTTTGGTGACCCCGCAAGTTTTAGAAGAGTCTTATAACTCTTTTTTAGGTGCACCTATAATACATCAGCGGCATGTTGTTGGGGTTATTAGTGTACAGCACTCCAGGCATCAAGTGTTTGACGATAGTCAAGTGGCTTTTTTGGTTACACTTGCCGCTCAACTTGGTTCCGCAATTGCCCACGCAGAAGCCCGAGAAGCGTTAGATCGCACAGAAAGCCCAGCACTTAAATCCAGAGCTCGCGCGCTACGGGGCGTCGCGGGTTCAAATGGTATTGCGTTGGGTAAAGCCTATGTCATTCAACCGCAAATCAGTTTTGCTTCAATTGTGCCAAGGCGCACGCATAATATCGGGCGCGAAATTGTTCGTTTTAAGCAAGCTGTCAAAAAAACTCAGCAAGAATTAAAAGTCTTATCAGGCAAGATGACCCTCATTTTGCCAAGTGACACTTCAGCTATATTTGATGTTTATAATCATATGCTTAACGATGATTTGCTGGGGGAAAAGGTTCAGAATCAAATCCACAATGGCTGGAATGCAGCAACCGCATTAAAAATTGTTATTGAGGATTTGTGCAGCGAGCTTGGGCAAATGGAAGACAGCTATATTCGAGAGCGAATAACGGATATTCGGGATATAGGGCAGCGCGTACTCACCAATTTAATCAAGAAGGAAATGCTGAGTCGTCCTATACCAGATAACTTAATATTGGTAGCGGAAGAAGTGACCGCTTCGATGTTGGCGGAAATTCCCAGAGAAAAATTAAACGGAATTTGCTCGGTGCGGGGCTCTAATAATTCGCATGCAGCGATATTAGCACGCGCACTTGGTATTCCGGCAGTCATGGGGCTTGAAGACTTACCACTGACTAACTTAGATGGTAGAGATACCATTTTAGACGGTTACAGTGGGCAGGTGTTTTTTAATCCTGATGCGGTCATTACCAAAGAATATAAAGTCTTATTGGTTGAAGAGAAAGAGTTAGATGCGTTGGTACAAAGCATCGCCACTGAAAGTGCTTGTACGCGTGATGGGACTCGCGTTTCACTGAATATTAATACCGGTTTGGCCGCTGATTTTGAGGTAGTTCGAGGTATAGATGCCGATGGTATTGGTTTGTATCGTACCGAAATTCCCTTTATGGTTCGTAATTGCTTCCCGTCTGAACAGGAGCAATGCGAGTTATACGAAAAAGCACTGGATGCTTATCCGGGCAAACCTGTCAATATGCGAACATTGGATGTTGGCGGCGACAAACCCTTACCATATTTCCCGATAAAGGAAGATAATCCTTTTTTAGGGTGGCGTGGTATTCGCATGACACTTGACCACCCAGAAATTCTATTGGTGCAGGTGCGAGCGATGTTAAAAGCCAATATTGGGCGGGGCAATTTACAGATATTATTACCAATGGTCACCTCTGTACAGGAGGTTGAAGAATGTTTGCGTTTGATTAATCAAGCATATGCAGAATTGTGTGAAGAATATCAGTGTGAAGTCCCTAAACCTAAAATTGGCGCTATGCTAGAAGTGCCTGCCGCAATTTACCAAATTGGTTTATTGTCTCGTCTTGTCGATTATTTTTCTGTCGGCACCAACGATTTAACACAATACTTATTGGCTGTTGATCGTAATAACGCTCGAGTCGCAAGCCTCTACGACTATTATCACCCTGGGGTTATTGAAGCACTTCACTATATTGCTAAACAATGCAAAAAATACAATGTACCGGTCAGTGTTTGTGGCGAAATGGCGGGTGAACCGATTGGCTTACTGTTGCTCGTATCTATGGGGTATAGAAATTTCAGTATGAGTGCGCAAAACCTGTTAAAAGCAAAATGGGTGCTTAAGCATATTTCGCTTGAGGAAGTCGAAAGTTTGTTACAGCAAACCAGTCAAGTTGCCTGTCCACAGCAAATTAAAAATTTAGTTGCACAAAAACTGGATGAACTGGGCCTTGGTGGTTTTATCCGAGCCGGTAAATAGTCATAATAGGCGCTATACAATAATTATTGAAGCGTGAGCCATGGATTTAATGTTTGCCGCTATATTTTTAGCGACTGGAGTCATCGCAGGGATCTTAGCTGGATTTCTTGGGATTGGGGGCGGACTTGTCGTTGTTCCTCTACTGTCTGTTGTTTTACCTTGGGTTGGTATCGCACCAGAGAAAGTAATGGTAATTGCCGTTGGTACTTCACTCGCGACCATCGTTTTTACTGCTATTTCATCAACATATAGCCATCGAAAAAATAATAATGTCGTTTGGCCTGCCGTTTTTAGTCTATTTCCTGGGCTCATGTTTGGGGCCATGTTGGGCGCAACACTTGGTTCACAAATGGACAATAATAGCTTAGCTATCATTTTTGGTGGCTTTTGCGCATTTTTATCTATTTATGTGATCTTTGGCAAACGCTACGTTCGGCCAGTCGCTGACTATGGGCATAGTCGAGGGTGGTTATCACTCATTGGCTTTTTCACCGGTCTCATTTCTAGTCTAGTTGGTATTGGCGGTGGCACCATGTTGGGTCCTGCACTTATTTGGCTGGGTTTGGAAGCGCGCAGGGCTGTTGGAACTTCTGCAACTTGTGGCTTACTAATAGCTGCATTCGGTTCGTTAAGTTATGTGATTAATGGGGCAAACGAAATTAATATGCCAGAGTATACGATTGGATATATATACTTGCCGGCATTTTTTGGCATTATAGCGACCTCAGTTCTTTTTGCACCATTAGGGGCTAAAATGGCAACTTTCTTTTCAGAGCGAGTTATTCGAACCTGTTTGGGGATCGCCCTGGCCGCCTCAGCAGTAAAAATGTTTTTCAGTATTTAAAAGTGGAGTTAAAACGTGGGTGAATTTTGGCAGTTTCCAGCGATCGACCCAGTCATAGTTGAGCTAGGTCCAATTGCTTTACGATGGTATGGATTGATGTATTTAATTGGTTTTGCTGGTGCTATGTACTTGGCCAATCGCAGAGCAAAAGAAAAAAGCTGTTTATGGACGCAGGAACAACTGAGCGACATGTTGTTTTATGGTTTTTTAGGGGTCGTGTTAGGTGGCAGAATTGGCTACGTATTTTTCTACCAATTTGATACCTTTATCGCAGACCCCTTATATTTATTTAAAATTTGGACGGGTGGCATGTCCTTCCATGGTGGATTTTTAGGCGTTGTGGCGGCGATGTTTTGGTTTGCAAGAAAAACGAATACCGGCTTTTTACAGGTTGCTGATTTCATAGCTCCGTTAATTCCGCTTGGTTTAGGCGCCGGACGTATCGGTAACTTTATTAATGCCGAATTATGGGGACGGCAAACCGATGTGCCATGGGCCATTATTTTCCCCAATGCTGGTGGTGTGCCGCGCCACCCATCACAGTTGTATGAGTTTTTTCTTGAAGGGGTTGTTTTATTTATACTGTTAAACTGGTATCGACGTAAACCGCACCCGACAGGAGCAATAGCGGCTGTTTTTGCAGTCGGTTATGGTAGCTTCCGGTTTATCGTTGAGTATTTCAGAGAGCCAGATGCCCACCTACAGGACTTTATGGGTGGTTTTATGACAATGGGGCAATTGTTATCTTTACCTATGGTGATTGTCGGCATTGCAATATTGATATACGGTTACAAATCTCAAAAGCGCAATCAACAGGTTGAACAAGCATGAAACAATATCTCGATTTAATGCAGCATGTGCTGGATAAAGGTACAACAAAAACGGATAGAACCGGAACCGGTACAATTAGTGTATTTGGTCATCAAATGCGATTTGACTTAAGTGAGGGGTTTCCTCTGGTAACCACAAAAAAGTGTCATTTACGTTCTATTATTCATGAGCTTTTGTGGTTTATAGCGGGCGATACCAATATCAAATATCTAAATGATAATGGTGTGAAAATCTGGGATGCTTGGGCGACACCAGAAGGAGAGTTAGGGCCAGTGTATGGTGCGCAATGGCGTAGTTGGCCAACGCCGGATGGTACGCAAATCGATCAGTTAGCAGAAGTGATCAATCAAATAAAAAATACACCCGATTCTCGGCGGTTAATTGTCAGTGCATGGAACCCCGCGGTCTTGCCAGATACCTCTATTTCACCTGATGCAAATGCTGCGCAGGGAAAACAAGCATTACCGCCGTGTCACACATTGTTTCAGTTTTATGTAGCTGACGGTAAACTCAGTTGTCAGCTCTATCAGCGCAGTGCTGATATTTTTCTAGGGGTACCGTTTAATATTGCAAGCTATGCTTTGTTAACCATGATGGTGGCGCAGGTGTGTGAATTACAACCAGGTGATTTTGTTCATACATTAGGTGATGCACACCTGTATTTAAACCATTTAGAGCAAACTAAACTACAATTAAGCCGAACGCCGAGAAAATTACCGACTATGAAGATTAACCCTGCGGTAAAGTCGATCTTTGATTTCAAGTTCGATGATTTTGAGTTAGAAGGATATGACCCACATCCACATATTAAAGCGCCAATTTCCGTATGATGTAATGTTATGATGTAATGTATAAAGGATTTTAAGAGGGAGCCGTTTTGTTAAAAAGATTATTTTTTTGTCTGCTTATGCTTGTTGTGACACTGGTAAATAGTTATGCCACTGAACGATTGGCTCCCGAATTGACGCAACAGCAGCAATTGGTTAGTAAATCAATTTCAGCTGAAACTTTATACGCAGTCAATCACAGTACACTTAATGAAGATGGTCATTGGCAGCGCGTTTCATATTATTCTATCAGGATTAATGACCTCGCAGCGGCGCGCGATTATGGCCGTATCGTGATCCCGTTTAATCACTATTATTCAGAAATGCAGCTCGACTTTGCCAATAGTTATTCTGCTCAAGGCAAGCTGAATGCATTGGCCGATGATGCGTTACAACGCAGAATTACAGGTGGTGGACAAGATTTTTATTCTGACAGTAGTGAGCTGGTGTTCTCTTTACCAGAAGTGAACCCTGGCACAATAATCGAATTTCAATTTACCCAAATCAGTAAAAAATTGGCTTTTCCTAAATTATACACAGAGCGCAGCACGCCATACTGGTTTCAGGGAAAAGTGGCCCAAGATAGTTGGCGCGCTGACTATGTCCACAACTATGAGTTTCAATTTACATACCCACAATCACAGCAAATATACACCCGTTATTTTAACCAGCATCCGAAGGCTGAGGTGATAGCGAGCCTAAATGGTTGGAACACTAAGCGTTGGCAGATGAAAGATGTGCCAGAGATGGTGATCGAAAGGCGAATGCCGTCTGGCCATGAAGTCAGGCCTCAGATGATGCTATCGACTTTGAAGGATTGGAGTGCGGTGGATGCGTGGACTTGGGCTAAGGTGGTAGACAAGTTACAACCCTCGACTGCGTTACAACTGGCAATTGCGTCTTTAGGGTTAAATGAGTTTGCAACTGATGAAGAAAAAGTAAGGGCGGTTTATCGGTATTTACAAACGAAAATCAGGTATGTATTCGCCCATCTCGGTCGAGGGGGTTATGATCCACACAAACCTGAAAAAGTAATAGAAGCTGGGTACGGTGATTGTAAGGATCAAACTGTACTAGCGGTCGCTATGCTAAGAGCGCTTGGCATAGAAGCTTATCCTGCGTTAGTTGAAACCCCGCGAAATGGCAATAGTGATACACAAGTCGTTAGACTGATATTTGATCATATGGTCGTCTATATTCCAGCAACTTCCGAGCGAAGTGAAATATGGTTGGATACCACAGGTGATCGAGGTTTATACCCTGGAATGTCAAACTATATGGTGGGGCAAAATGCACTTATCGTTGATGGAGAAGGTGGGCAATTAATAGACATCGCAGAGGAAAGTTTTGCTACAAATAAAGCTCAATTAAACATTCATTATTATCAAGATGAAAGTGGGGCGAGCAAAGCGAGCTTATCGATTGAGTTATCAGGTATGTTTGAACAGCATATTCGCAGTTGGTGGAAGCATAGTTCAGAGCAGGCGGTTGCCTTGCAGCAATTTGTCAAAGGCTTATACAGTCAGGGTTTAGATTTCTCGGTTGACGCTCAAGTGCACAATAGTGAAAGTTTAGATACTCCGGTGTCGATTACTGCAGACTACCACTTCTCGGAAAGTCCCGATAATAACGAGCTGGTGAGAGCCGCTAGTGTAATGCAGGTATTAGGTTTATTTGCTGATTTTAGCAATTTGCCAATGCCGGCGGAAAGAGTGCACCGTTATGTTGAAAAATATCCGTATCACCTTTCTATGCGTGTAAAAGTTGAAGATGGTAAGCAAACAATTGCCAGTTTAATACAAAATGCACAAGCAGTAGATGCAACGCATTTTAACTTACAACAATCAGCTAAACGATTGGAAGATGGGGTTTTGCTTTCAATTGATTTTACCCACCCTGAACTCGATTTAACATTAGAAGAGTATCAAGAATATCATAATCATATCTCTAAATTAGCTAAGCAGGAAGTTTGGTTGGTTTCTTTAAGGGTCGATCCTGAAAAAGACAAGATTGCTGAATTGTCTAAGGTCGCTGCAGAACAGGGAAAAAATAGCTTGCAGGCATATTTATTAACAGCTCGGCAACTCATTGAAAAGGGAGAGTTTTCAGCGGCGATTGAACCTGCCAGAAAAGCGATAGAGCTGGATAATAATAGTGGTGAAGCTTGGTATTTGTTGGCAACAGCACAAGGTTTTGCAACACAAGTTGAGGCATCACTAAAATCATTCGCTAAAGCCGAAGAACTAGGATATCAACCATAATGTGCAACGGAATTAAATTCAGCCTGTTATTGTTGGTTGTTCTACAGTTTGGTTGTGCATCTGTTACGGAGAAAAAAACGCCGCAAGGTAAGCAATATAACTCTTCTACCGTGTCTTTTTCGGACAGCTTTTCAGCGGGCTTGTCAGATTATAATGCTTGGACTGAGCGTCAATCGAAGGCGCATCTGGTGAGCGCACTGGCACATTTTGAGCGGGCTTACAGCTTATATCCTGATAATGTGCGTTTGCAATATTACTATTATCGTTCTTTACTTGCGCTTGGTTTATTAAATGGGGGAGCGCAACTCATTAAAATTGAAACCACTTTTGCTCGTTTAAACCCATCATTATATCCTGAATTAGTCGCGCCCGCGTATTTAGAGTTTTTATTGGCGCAACAAGACAAAGTAGATCCTAGTGTTTTGTTCAGCCTTTTGCGTAAAGCGATGCAGCAAAATCCATATTCAGCAATGAATTGGAATGCGATGGCTCAAGTGATGAGTAAAGAGAAAAGTTATGATATGGCGATTGCTGCAGCAGCAGTTGCTAATCACATGCAGCCTAATACGGCTGAGTATCTTTACCAATTAGGCGATAACCTTAATTTAAAAGCAGAGCAGAATAGCTGTGTTTATGAAGAAAAATCTTTAATTTCTCAGTCGGCCCGTTATTTAGCAAAAGCCGCGAGTTTACAGCCTGAAAACTACGGCTTTAAGCAATATGCTGCCATTCAATATTTACGCTTGGGTATATTACCCTTATCACAACAATTATCTAAACAAGCATTTCAGCAAGCCCACAGTTACTGGAACGCTCTAACGTATGCTGAAAGCGCAATACTGCTGGACAATTTAGAAGAAGCCAAAGAGGTGATAGAGTTGATTGAGCATGAATACTCTAAGGAACTGGCTTTAAGGTTGACTTTGATGGTTGCTATATTAGAACAAGACACTCAGACGCTAGCGGAGGCTCACCAACAACTCGATGAGATAGGTGCAATAAAACAGCTAGATATCTTCAGCGCTGCCATGCTTGATATGGCTTTTGAGCATACCGCAGAAAATGCCATCGTAAAAAATGAGTTGAGTGGTCAAAATGACATGGTTCGTTATCTCTATATGCCAACAAAGTTGCGGCAAAAGAATTTGATGGAAGCTGCCACCACGACATGTAATTTAACAGATATTCACTTTTTAATGGCCTTAACGGCATTCCAAAAACAAGAGTATGAAAAAGCCATTAAACATCTGCTCCAGGTTAAAGAGTTAAAAAATACCCGGCAAACTTCTTTTCATTGGGCACATGTATTATGGCAAAAAAGTGAAATTCAACAGCAATTAGATGCGTTTGAACAGCTAAAAGTTAAAGCGCAGCAAGGAGATAGTGCAGCGCAAAGTCAATTAGCAGCAAAGTATCTACAGGGCTTCCTGATTACGCCTGATAAAGAAAAAGCATTACATTTTGCGCAACTGGCAGCCAATCAAAATAACACTGATGCAATGGTACTGGTTTATGAACTAACAGGTTCAAAAAATCACCAATTATTGAAAACAGCAGCGGAACACAAAAATGCCCGAGCTATGTATTTACTCTCTGCATCTTTGCAAGGTGATCCCAGCGCCATGTTTCGACTTATTAAATCTTCAGCAGAGTTAGACTATCCACCTGCAATGGCTAAATTGGCAAACTTATATTTTCAGGGGGAAATTGTCGAGCGAGATTTGCAGCAAGCTTATAACTGGTATTATAGCGCAGCGCAACTTGGGCACTCTGAAGCCGCATTCCGAGTTGGGAAGATGGCATTTGAAGGCGTGGGTACAGAAGAAAACTTTGAAGTTGGACTGAAATATATCTATCAGGCAGCACATGCCTTAAATGCACAAGCGCAGGAATTTTTAGGTATGTTTTATCATTTTATGATCTCAGATGTTGATTATCGCGAAGCTGCTTTTTGGTATATGCATGCTGCAGCGCAAGGTTTACCGCTGGCTTTAAATAATTTAGGTGATTTGTATGAAAATGGCCAAGGTGTGGCGCAGGATTATCAAAAAGCACATGAATTATATCAGTCGGCATTAAAACAAGGTAGCAAGATGGCAAATTTGAGCTTAGCAATGCTGTATGTCAAAGGCTTAGGGGTTAAGCAAAACCAGCAAGTTGCGCTTGAGTATTTGCAAGTAGGCGCAAAAGAAGGTCACGCCTCATCTCAACTAGAATTAGCCAAATGGTATGCCCATGGTCGCGTTGTCAAACAGTCTGCTATAAATGCGCTGGCTTGGCTGCATATTGCCAAAAGTAATACCGATCTACTTGAATACGATAAAACACTGTTTGAAAAGTTTCAACAGTCTGTTTCAAAGCAGCAGTTAGAAAAGCAAATTACGCTATTACAAAGCTGGTTAAGTAAACAGTCTTAGATTGTATTGTTTTTTTACCTTTTGTAGTTTAAACCAAGCTAAAGTTGAGTTGAAATAGGCATTTTCAATTTGCACATAGGTTTGATGTTCTGAATCTTCACATATTCGAGCAACTTTGCCTGCGCATAGCTCGCCTGTCGCATTGATTGCGAGTACAGTATCTCCTATTTTGATTTGCCACTTGAAGAAAAGAGGCATATGGAAGACACAATTGGTTTTGCCAAGTTGTATGTATTTAATTGCGGATAATGACATATTTACACCTCCAAGGTACGGCTGTCATGCCATTTTTCATACAGTGTTATTGATATCCAAATGCAAAAAAGCAGCGCGGTACTGATTAATTCGTATAAATTTGATATCGCATATGGCTGATCATTTAACTGTATACGCACAATAAAAATGAGTATTAATAGACAGGTAATAAATTTGAGTCGCTCTGTTTTCATCTTAATATCCTTAATAAGCACTCAGAATATTATAGTTAATTTAATTTGAATGTAAATGATAACAATTATCATTTGTGTTGTTTGCTTAAGTCAGCTATATCAGTGAGTCGACGTTGTCATTTATACTACCGCTGATTTACGCTTTTGAGCTTTATTGACTCTAACTTTCGTACTTGGGTACGGCTGTATCGGTATTTGGGGTTTAATTGAGTGCTTTAATGGTTAAACTAAAGGGTTTTTTGTGTGTTCTTTACAAGGCAATGACGCAAGGTGGTATGAATGGTAAGTTGGCAAATCGCAGAGCATAGCCGTTTTAAAAAAATATGCTTAATGTTGGCGGCGCTGATATTTTTTTTATTTACCTATTTTCAATTAAATGATTTGCAGCAATATGGCAATCATGATGCGTGGATCTGGGTTTTAATGTATTTATTTGCTGCCCTGTTAAACCTTTTCTATATTAAGTACTGGGTAACGCCTGTGGTGTTCTCAGGCTGGTTAGGCTTTTCAGCAGGCGCTTTACTATTTCGCTTACAGGACGACCAAGGCAATATACATTTTAGCCGATTGCATCCTGCTAATTATTGGGACACCAGTGGCACGCATATGATTCAAAATAGCAACGAGTCGGGCGGGTTGTTAATTTTAGTTTTCTGGGCCCTTATTCTATGGATTTGGGCTAAGCGTTAAGCTTAGCCCATGTCGTTATAAACGAGCGGGTTACTTTACTCTAAGTTGATTCACCGCTTTAACAACCTGCTGTGCATGCGCTTGGCTAAATAGTTTGTCGATAGGGCAGGGTAAACGACGTAGCCAATTTGGGTGCTGCCAAGTGGTACCCGGTATATTCACTTGTTCCTTTAAACTCAATAAATCTTCCAGAGGGATCATAAATAAGAATCCACAGCTACTTGCCAGAAATTTTTGAATCGCGACTGATAATTCGAGCGTCATGCTCGGTGACGTGAGATCTATTTTGCTTGCTGCCTCAGGTGTTATCAATTCTGCGTCTAGCAAAGCAGTTAGTAATAACTTACGCTCTTCGTTGCGTCCGTTTAGCTCCTTAAGGCGTGTTTCTTCTGAAGGATACAATTTCAGCTCAGTTCGCCATTTTAAGTCATTGCCTTCCCACCAGCCTTTAATGGTCGGTAAATCATGGGTTGAGACAGTCACCATAGACAGATCTGGATAGTCCGCCGGCTTGACATAGCGGCCATCTTGTTGATTTTCAAAATACAGTACTTTATACGAAAGCATTTTGGCTTGTGCTGCAATATCGCCAAAACCATCCGGTGTTGTCCCTAAATCTTCACCAATTACTAGACATTTTTGACGACGGGATTCTAAAGCAATAATACGCAATAAATCATCCAGAGGAAAACGCACATAAGCGCCTGAACGCGCATCTTTGCCCGGCGCAATCCAGTATTGCCGCATTAAACCAAACACATGATCAATTCTTAATGCACCAGCATGACGCATATTATTACGCAATGCATTGACAAACGGACGAAAGGCTTTTTGTCTAAGTGCAAATGGGTTGATGGGGGTCAGCCCCCAATCTTGTCCTAGTTGGTTCAATAAGTCAGGCGGACAACCGACACCCGCGCCAGAGACAAATAAATCTTGCTCGCCCCATACTTCAGCGCCACTACCATCACAGCCTACAGCGAGATCTAAGTACAAGCCAACAGGCATGCCTTGTTGTTTTGCTAGCTTGGCAATCCCGGACAATTGTTGATCGGCAATCCACTGGCAGTATTTAAAAAAGCCAATGCGTTGCTTGTTTTCTTGTGCAAATTGAATCACGGCTGCCGAATTAGCTTGTTGGTATTCTGCTGGCCAGTCTTTCCAACCATATACATCCGGATTTTGCTTGTGAAAGTGCTCGTACAATGCATCATAGGTACAAAGGGTGTCTAACTCTGCGCCCATTTCATCGCAAAAATCATCAAATTTTTGAGAACGATGGGTATTTTTTGCCTGATGTTCACAAACAAAATGTTGGTAGGCGATTTCCAGTAATTGCTGCTTTAATTTTGCAACGGCTGGGTAGTCTAATAATTCTTGCTGGTTTAACTGAGCAACCTTTTCTTTATAGTGGCCGGACTCGAGCAGCTCTCTGCCAGCTTTAGACTCATTTAATTCACTGATCGCATGTACATCTATGTAAAGTGTATTAACAAATGAACGGCTCGTTGGTGAATAAGGGCTAATATGTGCTGGGTTGGCTGGAAACAACGGATGTAAAGGGTTTAAGCCAACGCTGGATGCACCATGTTCCGCCGCATTATGAACCAGTTTAGCTAAATCTCCAAAATCGCCCAAACCTAAATTCTGTTGGCTGCGCAATGAATACAGTTGTGCAGCTACACCCCATAATTTATTGTCGCTCACTTGCTTAGGTTCATAGCAGGTGCGTGGTGCCACCACAAGCGAACTGAGCGATTGGCAATCGGGTAAACGCAGATCGAGCATATGGTAACCTAACGTTAGATTATCGGGTATTTCGAGTTCGAACTCTTTAACCGTTTGACCATCAATTGTTTGCTCTGAAAGCGGCTTCAACTGGCTGACTGAAATTTGTTTTTGATGCAAATCGCCGCTTTCCAGCGATAATAATAAGTGGATTTTATGCTGCAATGCACTGGCCGCTAATCTAATACGAATTCGGCCCGTTTGCGCTTCGGCAGGAATAATATAAACGGGATCAAGTGGACTGCTCCATTTGTCACGTTGCAATTTTAACAAAGCTTGTTGTGCATCTTCGTCGGTATTAATGGTAAACCCCATTGCATTTAATAAAGAACTGCGGGTTTCGTCAGTCGCAAATATTTGGTTACCCCAAATATCGTAATAGCTAGACTCAATGCCCAGATATTCGGCTAGCTCTAAAATTGCGCTCATGTTAATTGATTCCTCTAAAACTATTTAATTAATTCAAACACGACAGTGGCAAGCGGTGGAACCGTAATAGGGGTCGAGTAGGGCTGACCTTGCCAAGCTAAACTCTGTGCTTGTATACCTCCGCCATTTCCTTGATTGCTGCCGCCATATATTTCTGAGTCTGTATTGATTCGCTCCGCGTAAAAGCCGGCTTCAGGCAAACCAATTCGGTAATTTTGATGTGGCTGTGGGCTAAAGTTGCAAACCACAACCGCCGGTGGGGTGCCTTTTTGGCCAAAACGAATATAAGCAAAAATTGAATCTTGATTATTTTCGTGTTCAAGCCAGCAAAAACCATTGGCATCACAATCTTTTTGATGTAAAGCCGGTATCTTTTGGTAATTATGATTTAGATCTTTAATCAGCTTCAAAACACCGGCATGCCAGTGCACATCCAATAAGTGCCAGTCTAAACCGGATTCGTAATTCCACTCGCGACCTTGCGCAAATTCACCGCCCATAAACAATAATTTTTTGCCTGGGTGTGTCCACATAAACCCATAGTAAGCTCTTAGATTGGCAAATTGTTGCCAAGTGTCGCCCGGCATTTTGGCTAATAATGAGCCTTTTCCATGGACAACTTCATCGTGACTGAGTGGTAGAACAAAATTTTCATTGAATGCGTATACCAAGCCAAAACTCATGTCACTTTTGTGATAGTGACGATGAATCGGATCTCTTTGCATGTATTGTAAAGTGTCATGCATCCACCCCATATTCCATTTGTAATTAAAGCCTAATCCATTTTTTTCTATTGGATGAGAGACACCGGGGAAAGCAGTAGACTCTTCAGCAATTGTGATGGCACCTTGATAATTAGCCGCTATTTCACAGTTTGTGCGTTTTAAAAACTCGACTGCGTCTAAATTTTCATTACCGCCATATTTATTTGCTACCCATTCACCCTCTTCCCGACTGTAATCCAAATAAAGCATTGACGCGACAGCATCCACTCTTAGGCCATCAATATGGTAGTGATCGAGCCAGAATAAAGCATTGCTGCGCAGCATATTACTGACCTCAGTGCGACCATAATTGTAAATTAAGGTGTTCCAGTCAGGGTGAAAACCCTGTCGCGGATCTTCGTGTTCATATAACGCGGTGCCATCGAATTGACCTAAGCCATGTGCATCAGTTGGAAAATGTCCGGGTACCCAGTCAATTAGCAGACCTATATCTTGCTGGTGGCATTGATTAACGAAATATTGAAAATCACGTATCGAACCAAAACGACTGGTGGGTGCAAACAAACCGACGGGTTGATATCCCCAAGAGCCATCATATGGAAATTCACTAATCGGCATCAATTGAATATGGGTAAAACCAAGCGACTTAACGTAAGGGATCAATTCATCCGCTAGTTCGTGATAATTTAGGTACTGATTTTGTGGTGTACGTTTCCACGAGCCTAAATGTACTTCGTATATACTGATTGCAGCATCTCGAGCATTTTTTGCCTGACGAGATTGCATCCAACGGTTATCTGACCATTCGAAACCTGTCACTTGGGTAATAATTGAGGCGGTTTCTGGCCTGAATTGCGCCGACAGGCCATATGGATCTGCTTTTAACGGTAACAGGTGTCCATGTTGATCTTTGATTTCATACTTGTAGTGCTCTCCTGCCTGTAAACCTGCGATGAAAATTTCCCAAATTCCATTTTCATGCCGCTTTCGCATACAATGGCGTCGGCCATCCCAGTGATTAAAATCGCCAACCACGGCCACCCGACTCGCCGCTGGCGCCCAAACGGCAAAACTAACCCCTTCAACATTTTGTAGTTCAGTGAGATGTGCGCCAAGTTTGTCATATAGCTTTTGATGGTTACCCTCAGCTATTAAGTAGCAGTCGGTTTCACCTAGTACATTGGGGAAACTGTAAGGGTCATAAAATATATGATAGCCATCTTCAAATTGGGCTTTTATTTGATAGGCAAAACCATCTTGTAACTCTTTAAATAGGGTTGAATAGACACCGGTTTTTTTTACCGCAGCCAAGCGTTTGATTTGTTTACCCGTTTGAGGGTTGATAATGGAGACCGATTTGGCATCTGGTACAAAGCAGGTAACACGAACTGTTTTACTTTCTTTATCACAATGCAAGCCTAAAAATGCATACGGATCCGGATGTGTCGCATTTTCGATTTGCTGTGCGTTTTTTAACAAGGTGGATTGATTCATTGGCCAGTGGAACCTCGGTAAACAGTTTGTTAACAAATATATGCCGCTTAGTATGCCTTGGGCAGGCCAGTGAGCAATATTATGCATACGTATGTTATATAGAATGTAGGCGCTATCAGGCGATTTGCATATTGAATACGTATGCAGTTAGTATGCAATGTTAATAAATTGTATTTTTGTTGGTTCGAAACTATGCAGAAATTTTGAATCCGAGCGATTTTGCTATGCGATAAAAGACAGCTTGAAGCGGCAGGTTAAAGTTGACTGTGAGGCAAGATAAACAAAGTAGACAGTTTTTCACCATCTACTTTGTTTATGCAATTTATGTTTAAGCTACAAACGTGTTCACTCGTTAGAGGGCTTTAAAGGCAATCTCGGCAGCCTGAATGGTTGCCGCTATATCTTCATCTGTGTGTGCACTGGAATTAAAACCGGCTTCAAAAGCGGATGGTGCTAAATATATACCCTGTTGTAACATCAGCTGATAAAAGCGTTTGAATTTTTCAATATCACACTCTGTTGCTTGCTGATAACGGTTGATTTGTTTTTCTGTTGTAAAGAAAAAGCCAAACATACCGCCTACTTGATTGGTTGTTAAAGCAATATCAGCGGCATCAGCCGCAGCTTGAAAACCAGCACACAATTGTGCCGCATGGCGATCTAATTGTGCATAAATCTGTTCAGCGTTATCTTTTAACTCAGTTAATGCGGCAATGCCGGCAGCCATTGCAATTGGGTTGCCCGATAACGTACCTGCCTGATAAACAGGGCCGTCCGGTGAGATGTTATTCATTATTTCAGCTTTCCCACCAAATGCACCGACCGGCATACCACCGCCTATTACTTTGCCTAAAGTGGTCAAATCTGGTTGGATATTATAGTGCTGTTGGGCACCTCCTAAAGATACCCGAAAACCTGTCATCACTTCATCAAAAATTAAAACAGCGCCGTATTGATCACAAATATCGCGCAACCCTTGTAAAAACCCAGCTGTCGGCGGAATGCAATTCATATTGCCGGCGACTGGCTCAACGATTATGCACGCGATATCGTCACCGCATTCGGCAAATACTTGTTGTACCGATTGCAGATTATTAAACTCAACGGTTAATGTGTGTTTTGCAAAGTCTGACGGTACGCCGGGGGAGTTAGGCACGCCCAGCGTTAATGCACCCGATCCCGCTTTAACTAATAAGCTATCCGCGTGCCCATGGTAACACCCTTCAAATTTAACCAATTTGTTGCGTCCAGTGTAACCCCGCGCCAGACGGATAGCACTCATCGTTGCTTCGGTACCTGAATTGACCATACGGACTTTTTGCATAGATGGCACAAGTGATTTAACCAGTTCTGCCATTTGTGTTTCTGCTGCCGTAGGTGCGCCGTAGCTCAACCCTAACTCGACTGCCTGCAATACTGCATTTTTGATTTTTGGATGATTATGTCCCATGATCATCGGCCCCAAGAACCGACATAATCAATATAGCGCTTTCCATCGACATCAAATAAATAAGCACCATCGGCACGCTCAATAAAAACAGGCGTTCCACCGACACCTTTGAATGCTCTGACCGGTGAATTTACACCGCCAGGAATATGTTGTTGAGCTTGTTGAAATAAAACTTCGGATTTTGACATATTAGATCCCCATTTTGTCTTTATGGCTATACCAACGCACCTGAGTTTCGTATCGGTTAACGATATCCTGTACCCCCAGCGTTGCGGCAAATAAAGCCATTCTTACCAAAACCCCATTGTCTGCTTGGCGAAATATCGCAAGGTTAGGGTTAAGGTTTAAATCATTATCTAGCTCATTTGCATCTGCTCGAGAGTCTCTGGGCAGTGGATGCATAATGACGGTATTCGACTTACAGTGTTGAGTATAAATCGCTTGGTTTAAACGGAATTTACCGCGGTATAAATTGGCTTCTTCTTCAGAAGGAAATCGTTCTTGTTGAATACGTGTTTGATAAACGATATCGGCATCCAAGTGGCCTTCCAGCTGTTCTGTAATGACACATTGGTGACCTGCATTTTCTATTGCAGAAACCACTTCATCCGGCATCGCGAGTTCTTTTGGCGATATTAAGGTGATTTTAAGGTTTTGATATAAACATAATAGTTTGCATAAAGAGTGCACGGTTCTGCCGTGTTTTAGATCGCCGATTAACGCAATATGCATTCCATCAATACCTGCTTGATGTGCATGCTGTTCTTTTTGAATGGTATATAAGTCGAGCAAAGCCTGAGTTGGATGCTCATTTGCACCATCCCCGCCATTGATAACCGGCACTCGGCTACCGGTTGCGAATTCAGCAACTGAACCTGAATCTGGGTGGCGCATCGCGATAACGTCACTATAACTACTGAGTACCCGTGCGGTATCGTATAAAGACTCGCCTTTGGCTAGGGCGGAGGAGCTTAAGCCAGTTGTTTCACGAACATGGCCACCTAACAGGTTAAATGCAGTACCAAAACTCACACGCGTGCGCGTGCTTGGTTCAAAAAACAAGTTGCCTAAAATAGCACCATCTAATACTTTGGTTTGTTTTTGTCGATGAGCGTAGGGTTGCATTGCATCAGCAATACGGAATAAATATTCGATACTTTCACGATCAAATTGTTTGACCGAAAGTATGTTAGCGCCTTCAAATTTAAACATGAGCTACCTGAATAGATAAGAGATAAATTTGCGCTATTGTAGCATAAGGCGTGTTAAAATCAGGTATAGCTTTGAGTCTATTTAGTAAGGTTTAACAACCGCTAAAATGACTACAGCAAATAAAATGAAAACCGGCATTTCGTTTAACACTCGATAGAATCTGGCACTGCGTTTGTTCTTATCATTTTTGAATATTTTCAACAGCTTAAAACAATAGATATGGTAGATATATAAAATTAAGACAAGCAATAATTTTGTATGAAACCAAGCACTACTTACAAACCATTGCCAGCCATACAAATAAGCCAGCCAAACGCCAAATACGGCGGTTAATATAGCAAATGGTGTAATAAAAAATAACAAGCGACGTTCCATGACCTTAAGCTGTGCCATCACCGAACTTTCATTTGATTGAGCGTGGTATACTAGCAGGCGAGGGAAGTAAAAAATACCAGCAAACCAAGCCACCATAAAAATGATGTGCAACGCTTTAATCCATAAAATCATTATTCAAACACCTGATATGAACCCTTAGTGAGCCGCAGTCTTAATTGTTCCCAACTGACAACACCTATAATATTATCTAGCTCTTCTTCGAATATATAAACAGATCCTGAGCGTCTGTGTTGTAATATTTCGTATGGCTCGGCTAAGGTATAGCGCGATTCTACGCCTTGTAATTCTTCAAAATGGAAAGGTGAGGACGCGTTCGGATCAAGAGAAACATCATAGTTGACCAATTTAAAGGTATGCCCACCATCGACGGCTTCTTTTAAAATAACCGGACGTTTGCCGGCTCGATCCAGCGCGCGTCGTATCGCCGCTTCATCTTTTTTCTTAATCAGTATATAACTGCTTTCCATCGCGGCTAGCACACCGGTTTTTTGTAGTATGTCGTAGGTTGGCGGGGTTTGATAATCTAATTTTTGCATTTCGAGTTGTAACAGAAACAAAGAGCGATTTTTAAAAATCTGACTGGATATCACATGAGCTGAAACAATTACCAACATTGCAGGTACGACTATATCTGGATTGTAGGTCATCTCCAGTGCGGTAACTAAGGCTGCTAAAGGTGCATTTAAACAAGCCGCCATCAAAGCCGCTAAACCTAGAACACCGTAAATATCTGCATACCCATATAGATCACCGATAAAAATCGAAGCTATCAGTGCCAATAAAGTACCTAACATCATGCCCAGCCCTAAAATTGGGCCAATTACACCGCCGGGAATACCTAGTCCTATTGCAAAAAAGGTCAGCGCCGCTTTACTGATAAACACGGTCATCAGAAGTTGAGCATTGCCGGTTTGTTCCTGTGCAATGGATATTGCGCCAAGTCCGGTTCCTAAAGCCTGAGGTACTAGGTACCCAATCACGGCTGTAATAAATCCTGCGAGAAACAAGCGCGGCAACATATTGACACTTTTAAACGAGCGAATAATTTCAATAAGTTGGCGATTAAATGCAAATGCAAAACAGCCGACCAAAATACCCATAAATACTAAGTAGGGGTAATGCTGAATTCCCAGTAGATTGATATCTAAACCACTTAAATTATGTTCATGACCAAAAAAGTAACGATTGGCGGTGGCGCCGGCAACGGATGCCAGCATCACAGGGACGAATATGTGTGTTTTATATTCGCGCAAAACCACTTCCATAACAAAAATAACAGCGGCTAGTGGGGTATTAAATGAAGCAGAAATCGCAGCGGCCATGCCACAGGCTGATAAGGTGCGTACTGAGTTGTAGGGCAGTTTAAGCCATGCACCCAAATAGCTAGAGGCGCCTGCGCCTAAATGAACCGCTGGGCCTTCTCGACCGACTGAAAAGCCGCTCGACATGGCGACGATACCACCAAAAAACTGGTTAATGGTATTGCGAATTGGCATCATGCCATAAAATGCTTTAAGTCGGTATATGGCAAATGGAATCCCCAATCTAAAGTGTTTAAATTGGGTGAATACACCAACTAAGGCAATCAGGCCTGCACCGACTAAAGGTAAGATAAATCGCTCCATCGCAGCCAGTGTGGTAAAATCATCAGGGTTTTCTAAATACAATAATTGCAGGTTTTCGAGACACCAGCGAAATGCCACGATAAATGCAGAAGCACTGATACCCGCTAACAGGCCAAGAATACTCAGCTGTATTGATATCTTTGGGTAAGCTAATTGTTTTCTTAGCTGTTTTAGGTGTGATTGGCGCGCCATGTAATCTTTTTGAATCGCTTTTTGCCGGTCCGTGCTGTTATTTTAGTGTAACACAGAGAAAACAAGAGGTAAGCTATTGTCGGCGTTTAATCTTTTATTTTTAGATGTAATTGAGAACTAATTTTGACTAAACAGGTTTTTAAAAATTTAGAGATCATCAGTAAAGCAAATATGCGCTTTTATAGTGGCTTATTCGGCTTAGGGGTATTGCTGCTGGCGCTCATGTTGGGTTTCAATGTTAAAGGTTGGATGAATGAGCAACAAGCAAAAGACATGCTGCAGATACAGCAACAAATAGAGGAAAAAGACTCAGAGCTTTTTCAATTAGAGCAGAAATTGAATTTTATGCGGGTTGAATTAGAGGTCAACAATTTGAGTTTACAGCAGATGCAAAAAGAGCTCAAAGCTCAACAGCAGGAAAATCGTAAACTTAAAGAACTTGTCACATTTTATCAGAGTGTGATGGCGCCTGAGCTAAATGCCGATGGCGTGATGGTGGATGATGTATTTATTGAACCTACTTTGGTGCACAATCAATTTAGATACAAGGTGATTTTAGTACAAACTAGCAAGCAAAAAAAATTCGCCAAAGGCTACATTGAGCTTACGCTGCAAGGAATACAAAACGGTAAAAATGCCGAGTTTCCCGTCAAGAGTCTGTCGCTAGCCGACAATGACCTCTCGTTTAGCTTTCGTTATTTTCAAATTTTAGAGGGCGAGTTTGTGGTCCCTGAAAATGCGAGTATTGAGCGTGTAAACTTAGCGGTTATTTTACCGCGACGCCGAGGTCAGGAATATAGCAGGACAGAACTTGATTTTGACTGGTCTCCTCAGGTTATCCATCGAGAATAATAGTTGAACGTTTTACTCAGGTATTAGATAATAACAGTCAGTTTTATATTAGAGGTCGTATTTAATGGATCAGATTCCACTTAATTTCACAGATGCTGCGGCAAAGCAAGTTAAACTTCTGATTGAAGAAGAGGAAAATCCAGATTTGAAATTCAGAGTTTACATCACAGGTGGTGGCTGCTCAGGTTTTCAATATGGCTTTACGTTTGACGAAAAAGTCAACGAAGGTGATATGTTGATTGAAAAAGAAGGTGTTAACCTAGTTGTCGACCCAATGAGTTTACAATATTTAATGGGTGG
Source organism: Catenovulum sediminis (assembly GCF_007289895.1). Taxonomy (GTDB): domain Bacteria; phylum Pseudomonadota; class Gammaproteobacteria; order Enterobacterales; family Alteromonadaceae; genus Catenovulum; species Catenovulum sediminis. Next base: position 2,211,859 of record NZ_CP041660.1, read on the forward strand.
GGAGGTTGATTATACCTCAGGCCTTGAAGGCTCTCGCTTTTTTGTGAAAAACCCAAATGCAACGACGACTTGTGGTTGCGGGGCCAGTTTCTCTGTGTGATCTTAAACAGCCGCAGTTAGTTTGCGGCTGTCTCTGTTTGTAGCGCTCTATCTGCTAATTTGTCCGCTAATTTATCTGCTAACTTGTCTGCTGTAATCACACGTTGAATTTTTGCTGCTGTTTGTTGTTCTTTCGCTTTGTCATAACCTACTATTTTATCAATTATTTCTCGTTGTGGATTTAGGATCAATAGGGTGGGTAAGCCACGAATTGAAAATGAGCGTAACAGCAGGCCCTGCGTATCATAGAATACTGGCAAATCGTCTAACTGATGTTTTTCGATAAAACTGTCTGCTTGCTGCTGCGTTGTATCTTGATTAACGGCCAGCCAGCTTACTGAGTTTATTGGGTAGTTTTCAAAGAGTTCGATATAGTGAGGTAAAGAATCAATACAGGGGATGCACCAGCTCGCCCAGAAATCCAGAATTAGATAATCTTGACTAAAGTCGGCTAGTCGTTTCGCTTGTATATTTGACGCAAAAGTATGGTTGAAAATAAAGTTTGCATTATTTTCCGTGTCTTTTTTCAGCGCAAAATATAACCCTGCGACAAAAGCACACAGAGCAAGGGCAAAAGTCAGCAGGTTTTTTAACTTCAAGGATTGAATTTTTAGCGCCATAAGTCTCGATTATTCATCAATTTTTAATTAGTAGGATATTCTCTTATGCTACACTCCGGCTAGTTTATTTTGAATAGCACATGAGCATCATTTTAGGATAAAAAACATATGGACACTAAAAAATTCGATATTCCAGCAGATAAGGCCGAGGCATTGGTTGAGGTTGTCCGTTTTATTGGTGGACAAAATTGGAGTCCAGCAACAGGTGGAAATTATTCACTTAGGTTAGATAATTTTCATTGTTTAATTACGCAATCATCTAAAGATAAGCGTAATTTGCAAACGTCTGATTTGATGGTCTGTAACTTCAATAATCAAGCTTTGGATCCCACTTTAAAACCGTCTGCCGAAACTGCGTTGCATACCAAGCTATATCAACTGGATAGTGAAATAGGTTGCGTGTTGCATACGCATTCAGTGCCGGCTACCGTTTTGTCTCGCAGTGTTTCCGAACAAGTTAGAATTCATGGTTTTGAGATGCAAAAAGCACTGTATGGTAATACCAGCCATACTGAAACAGTATGTGTATCGGTGTTTGACAATAATCAGGATATTCCCGCATTAGCAAAAGAAGTCGAACGAAAATGGCAACAGGGTAACATCAATCAACCAGGGTTATTGGTTAGAGGTCACGGTCTATATGCATGGGGACGTGATGTTTTTGAAGCTCGTCGGCATGTTGAAGGGTTCGAGTTTTTATTTTCCTGTTTATGGCAAGAACGTTTAGCTGGAGGTATGTTGTTGTGATCACTCATATAATAACGGATATTGAAGGAACAACCAGTTCAATTGCATTTGTGCACACAGTCTTGTTCCCGTATGCACGCAAGCGTATTACACATTTTTTAAAAGCTTACCGCGAAGATGTTTTAGTTGCCGAGCAAATCAATGCCGTTAAATTGAGCTGTCGCAACAATGAGATGACATTAGATGATGTAATTGCGCAGTTAATCGAATGGATCGATAATGATGTAAAAGAGCCCAGTTTAAAAAAACTACAAGGTTTAATCTGGCAGTATGGTTATGAGCAAGGCGACTTTAAAGGTCATTTATACCGAGATGCGTATCAAAAGCTCACTGAATGGAATGCACAAGGCCAACATTTATTTGTATATAGCAGTGGTTCAGTTCAAGCACAAAAATTATTATTTAAATACAGTGAATTTGGCGATCTAACCGCTTTATTTAATGGTTATTTTGATACATCTGTGGGTCACAAAAGAGAAGCTGGCTCTTATCAAAATATCCATCAGTCGCTTGCCTGTCCAGCTGAAAATGTTTTGTTCTTGTCCGATATTAAAGAAGAGCTGGATGCGGCTAAGATGGCCGGTTTTAATGTGTTGCAACTGGTTCGAGACGACAGTGTGACTGTCGGTGCTCATCCTTGTGTAGAGGACTTTTCCCAGATCGATATTAGCAGAATTTGTGAGTAATAAATAATGAGTGAATTAACCATTTATGCGGATAGTAAACCTTCTGAAGCCATCTTTAGCAGTCCTGATTTTCAGCAAATATGTCACCATTTAAATGACATCGGAGTTCATTTTGAGCGTTGGCATACCGATAAAAAGTTAGAGCAATCTGCAAGCAATGAAGAGATAATTGCCGCTTATCAAAACGAAATCGATAAATTGGTGAGTAAAGGGGGCTATCAATCTTATGATGTGGTGAGCTTAAACCCAGATAACCCGAATAAATTACAATTTAGGCAGAAATTTTTATCTGAACACATCCATACAGAAGATGAAGTGCGTTTTTTTGTCCGCGGTAAAGGGCTTTTTGTTATGCACGTCGAAGATAAAATTTATGCGATGCTGTGTGAAAAGGATGATTTGATTTCTGTACCCGCCAATACGAAACATTGGTTTGATATGGGCTCTGAGCCTGAGTTTACCGCCATTAGAATCTTCGACAATGAAGAAGGCTGGGTTGCTCAGTTTACTGGAGACGATATCGCCGATAAAGTCCCTAAACTGCCTTAATGCAGTGTTTTAACTCATTAGAAGCATGAAAATTCTCAGCTCTTAGCATTTCACCGGAACAATCGGTCATCTTGTCACTTGTTGAGAGCGATTAAACGATCAGCAGCGATTAGTAGGGATTAGCAGGTATTAGCAGCTATGAAGGTTAAAACTGATAACTTCCTCAATCGATTTTGCACCGGTAGCTAACATCACAAGTCGGTCAACCCCAAAGCAACACCTGAACAATCTGGTAAACCGGCTTGCAGCGCCGCGATAAATTTTTCGTCAATACTTTTGTTGACTTTACCTTGTTTAACTCTTATTTCATTGTCATGTTGAAAGCGTTTAAGCTGCTCGTTCGCGCTTGTTAGTTCGTGAAAGCCGTTCGCCAGTTCCATATTTTTATAATACAGCTCAAATCGTTCCGCGACCTTTGGATTATCCTGATTGAGTTTTGCCAAACTCGCTTGCGCCGCTGGAAATTGATAAATAAAACATGGTTCGGATTGTCCAATGCGGGGTTCTATTAATTCACTGAACGCCAATTGTAATAGAATTTGATAATCATCTGTCAGTTGATGCAGATCGCTGCGGGAAAGTTGTTCAAGTCGCTGTTTTAAATCTTGGTAATTGCCTGCAATCGGATCAAAATTAAGATGCTGTAAAAATGCCTGTTGATAGGTTAAAACTTGCGCGGGTGGGCATTTAAGTATGGTTTGTAGCAGCGTATCTATTTCATTCATTAACTTAATGGCATCAAATTTAATGCGATACCACTCTAACATCGTAAACTCAGGGTTATGATAACGGCCGGATTCGTCATCACGAAAAGCTTTACAGATTTGATAGATACAGCCTGATCCTGCCGCAAGTAAGCGTTTCATGGCGAACTCGGGCGAGGTTTGTAGGTATAACTCTAGCCCGTTTGCAAAACCAGGGCCGACAAAACGCGCAGTGATGTTTTCTAGATATACGTCTGTAACGCCATGTTTTGCCAATACTGGCGTTTCGACTTCTAATACATTGCGTTGTGCAAAAAAAGTACGTATTTGCTGTAGAATGACTGCGCGCTTTTTAAGAAAGTCTATTTTAGCTGAGGGTTGCCACTGACTCATGCTGGAACCAAATCAAATGAAAAGAAGGGAATGGCCCCGAAAGACGTGTCTTTCGGGGGAGGATTTATTTTACGCGAGAAACGTATTCACTGGTCCGCGTATCTACTTTAATAACTTCACCAATTTGGACAAATAGTGGCACTCTTACCACTGCACCTGTACTGAGTGTGGCTGGTTTACCACCTGTTCCAGCGGTGTCGCCTTTTAAACCCGGATCAGTTTCTGTAATTTCTAACTCTACAAAATTAGGCGGGGTGACTGCAATTGGGTTGCCGTCCCACAATGTGATGGTGCAGGTGTCTTGCTCTACCAGCCACTTTTCATTGTCCCCGATGGCTTTTGCATCTGCCGCGATTTGCTCAAACGTTTCATTGTTCATAAAGTGCCAAAACTCGCCATCACTGTATAAATAAGCCAACTCAACATCGAGAATTTCTGCTTTCTCTACAGATTCGCCTGATTTGAAGGTTTTTTCCAATACTTTACCTGAGATAAGTTTGCGGATTTTGACTCGGTTAAAAGCTTGCCCTTTGCCCGGTTTAACAAATTCGTTTTCGATAATGGCGCATGGTTCGCCATCTAACATAATTTTTAAGCCACCGCGAAATTCGTTGGTACTGACTGTCGCCATGATTTCCCCTATTAAAATCTTGTTTACGCAGAATAATGATCCGGCAATTTTAACTGATTTAGAAAAAATCCGCAGCAATTGTTTTGGAGCATTCAGTGATTGAATTACAAATGGGTCTCAATTAATTTTTTAAGCTCTTTTTTGATTAGTGTATTACTTAAGGGCTTCACAGTTGCTTCAATAGTGATGGCAATAAAGCTCGCCAATATAAATCCACTTAAACCTTTAAAGAGAGTAATGTTAAAAAGATTGGCCGATAGCATTAACATCAAGGTCAGCGTGGAAATAAAAAATAAACTGAGCAGCCAGCGCTGAATACGGCAACTCATAACGGACTGTTGGATCAAATGGCTTCGTTCTTGAACTGAATGCTGACTTAAGTGGGGGAAGCGGAATAATAACCAGTCGTCTAAATTCATTGATACTGTCCTTGTATTCATCTCAAATTAGATAATAACTGCCAATGATTGATAAACCATAATACTTGGTGGAATATTAGTCAATAGCTACCTTGTCGTTTTCGTTTAATCTATATTTCAGATGTCACCTCGGCCGGCTTTAAGTTAAAATAACCTGTTTATATTTTAACTTTGGGTATGTATGTTTGAGTTTGAATCCTGTTGGAAAAAAGAGTTAGCTCTGTCTATTAGCAAACCTGAGGATTTATTACGGCAACTTAATATCAAAAACGCAGAATTTGAAGCAGGTTTTGCTGCTAGGCGGCTGTTTCCGCTGCGCGTACCGCGACCTTTTGTTGCAAGAATGAAGCCGGGTGATGCAACTGATCCATTGTTTTTACAGGTAATGACTCAGGCTAACGAGTTTGAGCAGGCGGACGGATTTGTTACCGATCCTTTAGCTGAGCATGATGTAGTATTGCCGGGTTTATTACACAAATATAAAAGCAGGGTATTGCTGATGGTGCGCGGGGGATGTGCGATTAATTGTCGCTATTGTTTTCGTCGGCATTTTCCCTATCAGGATAATGCGATTAATAAGCAAAAATTGCTGCAGGCTGTTCATTATATTGCGCAAGATAGTCAGATAAACGAAGTGGTTTTAAGTGGCGGCGATCCATTAATGGCTTCGGACCAACACTTATCTGAGATAATAACTGCGCTTGAGCCAATTTCTCATTTGCAGCGGATACGCATACATACACGTTTACCCGTTGTGATCCCGCAGCGTGTCACAGGTGATTTTATTGAACTGTTTAGTGCTTCAAGATTGCAAGTTATTATGGTTACTCATATAAACCATGCCAATGAAATCGACAATTTTTTTAAACAAGCGATCGCAAAGCTCGCGAGCAATAAATTTACCCTGCTAAACCAAGCTGTAATGTTGAAAGGCATCAATGACAATTTATCTAGTCTAGTTAATTTAAGTGAAGCGTTATTTGCCGCTGGGATTTTGCCTTATTACATCCATTTATTAGATAAGGTTGACGGCGCCGCACATTTTTACCGCGACGATCTTTCATTAGTTGAGTTACAACGCGGCATGTTAGCTGAGCTGCCCGGTTTTTTAGTGCCCAAATGGGTTCGAGAAGAAGCGGGCAAACAAAGTAAAAGTCCGGTTTTGTTGTAGTTTTTGCGACAGGTATTTTTGCGCAGACGACGCTTGTTTGGTTTAACTTGTATATCGTTTAAACCAAATGGAGGGGCGTCAGAACTGCTGAACTTCAACAGTTCTGACAGAACCATGTAGGCTCTACCTTCGTGCTAAACTTTAATGTTGATATTTTGACCAATCGCTGGATCTGCAGAGCGAGGAGGGGAAACTTCCGCAGACTGCAACAAATCCAGAGTTGCTTGTCCTTCAGCCTCTTGTTGCTTTTTAGCCAGTTGAGCACCACGTAATTCCGCATTGCCTTGACCAGCGACAGACGATTGATTAACACCCGTTGGATTTACATCCATACGTACCTCCGACAACATTGAGTATGATCTACTCAGGTTTAAACGAGAGCGGTATTACCCTCATAGTTGTTATCGGCATGAGGCCGATAAACTTTAGTAAAAAAGTTCATTTTTTTACTGTTTTTTACTGGTCTAGTCGTTCGGTTTAAGCTTTTGTCCGTTTGCCGATACCTCAAGTCAACAAAGTGGTGCATAACATCTTGCGAAATCTATTGGTTTTATTATAAATCGAGGCGCATCCATTGAATGCTTTACTATCACAGTTATAATTGCAAATTATTAAATGAGTAGCAGTGAAAAAGCAGGTTATGCAAAAAATTATTGAAGCAATACGAGAAAATTTAGCATTGGCATATCAAAAAGCGATTGATTGTGATGCAATGTTAGAACAGCTTAAAGAACAGGGGCATGGTCAATTTAGCGCTATTTTCAGTGACGGGTTCAATACCAAAGCAGATCGCTTTTTACCTTATGTGGAAGAAGTCGCGGCGTCCTTTTATCCCATCACTCAGCTTTCTGTGAATCAGCAAAATCAATTGAATGCAGCTGAATTTTCAGACATTATTAAGCAATTGGAAATAATCTTTGCCACTCAAACTAAATTCCAGCAAACCTTTGTCGAGGATAGCCAATAAAACTGTTTAAAAAATAACCTTTTTTACTATAATGGTTAAGATATAGGAGAAAGGTTATGGCTGAAGTTGGTGTCACCAGTGGTTTTATTAATTCAGGCTTGCAGTCTGCGCTACATGCGCAGGGAGAGATTGTGCAGCTTGGAGATTCCAAGAGAGCAGTGGCACCTTCTACTGCACAAAATGACAATGTCACTCTATCTCCCCAAGCTCAGTTGATTCAAAAAGCAGGAGAGATTGGCCGAGCTGGACAGCAGCCGGTCAGTTCAGAAAGTGAACCCGAGCCGCAAGCCAGCGATTCAGTGCGTGTTTCCAGTAGTATCGGTAAAGCTGCCAGCGCAGTAGGTTTAACTGAACAGGAAGCAATAAAGTTGTATCAGGCGATTAATGATTTGCTTTAAGCTTTTTTAGTGCCCGATACTCTGCACCAGTCACCTTCTTGTGTAACAGGATCTAAATCAAACCATTGGCTGTATATTTGGCAAATTTCTTCAGCCTGACTATCTAATATACCAGAAAGCGCCAGTTTGCCCCGAGGTTTAACAAATGCACTTATCTGGGCGCTTAATTCTCTAAGTGGCCCCGCTAAAATGTTAGCGACAACAATGTCTGCTTCTAGTTTAGGCTGGCTACTGGGTAAATAGAGTTCTAAATTGTCCATAACTTGATTGCGTTGAGCGTTGGCAGTAGAAGCCTCAATCGCTTGTGGATCAATGTCGATACCTATGGCTTTTTTACAGCCTAATTTGAGCGCTGCAACTGCCAAAATACCAGAGCCGCAGCCAAAATCGACAATGACATCATCAGTTTGTACCCTGGTGTCGAGCCATTTTAAGCACAAAGACGTTGTTGGGTGGGTGCCTGTACCAAATGCTAGCCCAGGATCTAGGATGATATTGACTGCACTGGGATCGGGAATTTCACACCAACTGGGGCAAATCCATAGCTTGTCGCCAAATTGCAAAGGTTTAAAGCTATCCATCCACTCACGGATCCAGTCCTTATCTTCGAGCTGCTCAACTTTATACTCACCTTTTTGGCCGAAAGGGAAGGTTTCTAAGTGAGCGATAATCGCATCAGTATCAGCTTCTGCATCAAATAAGCCTATTGCTATGGTTTCTTCCCATAGCAAAAAATCACCGGGTTTGGGTTCATAGATAGGCGTGTCCTGTGCATCTAAAAAAGTAACAGAGAATGCACCACATTCCATCATCTCATCAGAAATTAGATCGGCACTTTGTTTGTCGGTAGAATATCGAATTTGAATCCAAGGCATTATATATTTCCCGTTAGCGTATCAATAAAAAAGCCGAGCCATTATTTCCGGCTCGGCTTTCAAGGTTGGATCTTTACGCAAAAATGTTTATTTAGCAATACCCAGTTTTTTCTCTAAATAGTGGATATTGGTTCCACCATTTTGGAAGTTCTCATCTTTGAGAATTTCTTTATGCAAACTGACATTGGTTTTAATGCCTTCTACCACAAGCTCATTCAGTGCGTTTTGCATACGAGCAATGGCAATACCACGATTTTCACCGTAAGTAATTAACTTACCAATCATTGAATCATAGTTAGGTGGAACGCTATAACCAGCATAAATATGAGAATCCCAACGTACACCTAAACCGCCTGGTGAGTGGAAGCGGTTAATTTTACCAGGGCAAGGCATAAAGGTTGCTGGATCTTCTGCATTTATTCGGCATTCAACGGCATGACCACGAATTTTAATTTCATCCTGCGTGATTGACAAAGGCTGACCAGCTGCAATCTTTAATTGCTCTTTAATTAGGTCTATACCGGTAATCATTTCAGTAACAGGGTGTTCTACCTGAATACGGGTGTTCATCTCTATAAAGTAGAATTCACCGTTTTCGAATAGAAATTCAAATGTACCCGCACCGCGGTAACCAATTTCAATACAAGCTCTGCGACAACGATCGCCGATAAATTTACGCATTTCTTCGGTAATGCCCGGCGCTGGCGCTTCCTCAACGACTTTTTGGTGGCGACGTTGCATCGAGCAGTCACGTTCACCCAAATGAATTGCGTTGCCTTGGCCATCAGAGAGCACTTGAACTTCAACATGGCGTGGGTTCTCAAGGAATTTTTCCATGTAAACCACGTCATTGTTAAATGCAGCACCTGCTTCAGATTTAGTTAACTCAATTGACTTGATCAATTCTTTTTCGCTGCGCACAACACGCATACCACGACCACCACCGCCGCCAGCGGCTTTGATGATAACTGGGTAACCAATACGTTTTGCGATTTGCATGTTTTTCTGTGGGTCATCACCTAACGGCCCATCAGAACCGGGTACACATGGTACACCCGCTTTTTTCATTGCACTAATTGCTGAAACTTTATCACCCATTAATCGGATAGAGTCTGCAGTCGGGCCGATAAAAATGAAACCGCTGCGTTCTACTTGCTCAGCAAAATCAGCATTTTCAGATAAAAAACCGTAACCTGGGTGAATCGCAACAGAGTCACTAACTTCTGCTGCAGCAATAATACGTGGTACGTTTAAGTAACTTTCAGTGGCTGGCGCTTTACCAATACAAATGGTTTCGTCTGCCAATAATACGTGTTTTAGTTCGCGATCAGCAACTGAGTGAACAGCGACTGTTTTTATGCCGAGCTCTTTACATGCACGCAAAATACGCAATGCAATTTCACCTCGGTTGGCAATAAGGACCTTATCTATCATTAGTTAACCCCTTAACCTATGATAAATAAAGGTTGCTCAAACTCGACCGCATCGCCATTTTCAACCAAGATTGATTTAATTACACCTGATTTATCGGCTGTAATTTCGTTCATCATCTTCATTGCTTCAATAATACACAATGTATCGCCCTCATTTACAGTGTCACCTTCACTCACAAAATCAGGTGCACTAGGCTTAGGTGCTGCGTAATATGTACCTACCATAGGTGATTTTACTTCATGACCTGCTGGCTGGGCAGCAACTGCCGGAGCAGACTCAGCGGGTGCAGCAGGCGCTGGGGCTGGCGCGGCTTGTTGAGGCGCTTGCTGGTAAACCGGCTGAGCGTAAGATGCGACAGGCGCCGCACGGCTGATTCTTACTGATTCTTCACCTTCAGTGATCTCTAATTCTGAGATACCTGATTCTTCAACAAGCTCGATTAGCTTTTTTACTTTGCGAATATCCATAGCCATGGTCGTTACTCTCTTAAATTTAGTTATTTAGATGCGTTGTTGAGCGTCTGATGTGCAGCATCAAGCGCGTAAAAATACCCCTGACTGCCTAAACCGCAGATGACGGCTTGTGCAATATCAGAGAAATATGAATGATGTCTAAACTTTTCCCGCTTGTGGACATTTGATAGATGGATCTCTATAAATGGAATATCAACAGACAGGAGAGCGTCACGCAGCGCGACACTTGTATGGGTAAATGCAGCGGGATTGATAATAATAAAATCAATTTTATTAAATGACTGATGAATCTTGTCGATTAATTCATATTCAGCATTAGACTGCAGGTGACTTAGCTTTATATTGAGCGCTTCGGCACGTTGAGTAAGTTGCTCAACTATTTGCGCAAGCGTTGTACTGCCGTAAATCTGCGGTTCGCGTTTACCCAACATATTTAAATTTGGGCCATTTAATAAAAGGACTTCAAAGTTATCTTTTTTCATTAAACCTGTCTTTTATTTAAGTTTTAGAGCTTAAAATCGTGGAAAACACTAGTAACTTTTAATTTTGCTAACTATAGAAGAATATTAACGAATTTAAAATGATAATTTTAAAAAAATATGGTTGTACCAGTTGTTTGGCGATATTTTTGCCGATTTTATCTCTGTTTTTACTGAAATTTCACTAATTTAGCTTATTTTAAGCTTGTGAAGAGAAGCTTGATCGTTTTGAGTATTCTTTGCGTATAAATTTTCTAAGATAAGGTAGAATGAGACATAGTCGTCAGATGTAAAATATGAATTTAGATTCGCCTTGAACTCTGACGATGGAATGCCATCTGATAAGGCGAGACTTTTAGCAAAGAGATACACCATGGTTTTTAAATTATTTTTATTGTTTGTTGTGATGCCTATTGCAGAAATAGCGGTATTACTGCATGTCGGTGAATTGATCGGCGGCTGGACAACATTTTTTATCGTCATTGTAACGGCCATCGTTGGTGCGCATCTGGTACGCGCGCAAGGTTTAGCAGCGTTGGCTGAAATAAAATCTAAGTCCGCTCAAGGCGTATTACCAGCCGATTCTATTACTGAAGGGTTAATGATTTTAGTTGCGGGTGTATTATTGGTGACGCCTGGGTTTATTACCGACGCAATTGGCTTTTTATTAACATTGCCTATCACACGCAAACCATTGGCTAAGATTTTCTTGAGCCAACTGGGACCTAAACTTTTTACGCAAACTGTCTACGCGAGTCATCACCACGGGCAACCCTTTTCGCAAGATTCGGTTGAAGATGATCCGGCAAGACCTCGCAATAAGTCTAATAATGTCATCGAGGGTGAATGGCAACGAAAAGACAACTAACAAAAAGACAATTAAAGAAAGGCGAATAAAAAGGCAACGATTGTTGCTCTACACTGGGTGTTACCAGTGCATCAATTTACAGGAGGTTTCATGCGATTGTTACGTGTTCTGATTTCAGCTGTGTTGTTTTTGATTGTGGCTTTTGTCACTGTCGACTATGTATATGACAGAACCAAATTAACCAATCAGTTGGTTCAGGATGCATTAGAGGGTTATCCCTTTGCTGTTAATATTGGTCATGTTGAACATCATTTTCTTGAGTTGGGTCAACTCACATTAAAAAATGTCAGATGGCAAGACGATTTTGGCAATAGTTTGTCATTGGATGAATTTCGCCTAAATTTAAATTGGCAAGCTCTGTTTTATGGTGCAGTTGATATCGGAGCGATTGCATTTGGTAAATTAAATGTAACGGTCAATCAAAATGGGCTAGACAAGCTCGAACGGGCACTGCAGAAAAATGCGGCAGCAAACCCGCAAGCTACAAGCGACGCTGATTCACAATTATTGGTGGAACGTGTTTATTTACAGGCGCTAACAGTGGCTGAGATAAACCTAGATTACACGGATATTGATAAATCATTGAGCTTAGAAAACGTACATATTCAATTAGATGACTGGCAATTGTCTCAAATTATGCCTTTTGATCTCAATAATCTTACTGGAAGCTTGTTGTTTACGCTTGGAAGAGGGCACTATCAGCAGAATACAAAAGTTGAAACGATTAGCGCTAAGACTCAAAATTTGTTAGTGCAAGGGGAGATTAGTAAAGGGCAGCTGAAACCTTTGCTAGAGATTAACACGATTAAAAATGCGAACAGTGTAACCAAGCTGACGATTGAAGCGACTGATGGGCAAGCACAAACAGAAGCATCGACCGATGCCGCGAGTCAGCAGCAAAGTGCGACCTCGATCTCTTCATCCGTCGATGAAGATCAAATAGCCGCTCTACCGCTGGATATTAAAGTAAAAAAGCTATCCTTACAGGATAATCATATTGAATTCAACAATGCAGAGCGTTTAGTAACTGTGGATGCATTAGACATCAATTTAACTGATTTTCTGATTGACCCATCGCAAGCGGATTGGCTCAGTGCAGTACAAGCGCAAATGAACCTTGCAGCTAAAGACATCCAGCTTTCGCCCTATCATCTAAAAGAATTCCAATTGAATTTAGAATTGGCCAAACGTGAATTGGATATAAAACACTTCGCCTTTTCTGCTTTTGACGGCGCTTTTGAAAGTCTCGCATCTGTCACATTATCGCAACCTTATCAGGTAGATATTAGAAAAGTTGCAATGCAGAATATGGTCATTGAGTTACCCATCGCACAACCCAGTGGATCTTCTGAATTAAATTCTAACGAGTTAAAGAATGATGAGAAAGTGGAGCAATCAGGTAGACCGGAGGCTTCTGAAAATGCTCTAAAACAAAGCACGGATAGCGCTAAATCAGAGGCAGCACAAGCAAATGAAGGTGTCGATCAGCTTGTCGCACAATGGGTGGCATCATTAAATATCCAAAATCTAACTTTAAGCAATATCGATCTGCTATTGGTAGAAGAAAGCACGCAGTGGTTGGTCGCGCAAGACATCAACTTGGAGTTAGACAAAATTACGCCAATTGAAAACGGCAGGTTGCTTCGGCAGGAAGACATTAAACCAGGTCACAATCTGGTGATGTCAATTCACAATATTAAACACTTAACCACAGAGATACGTGATATCAATTTATATGCAGAGACCATCGCACGTGGTGTTAAACTAACAGACAGCGGGTTTACAATGGACGATGGCGCTGTGCGCTTAAATGCAAAAGTCAGCAAACAAAATAATATCATTAAAGTAAAAGCACACAGCGATATCCAAAAGCTCAACTTAGCGCGCTTTCAACCCTACTTAGCCGATAGTAAAATAATGCCTGAAGGTGCTTTAAACGCAGATTCTACTGTCGATCTTTCTATTGATAATCAAAAACAGTTACCCGCTGGAGTCAACGGTACGGTAGATTTAACCACTGACGGATTTACCTTAAATGGGTTGGCATTGGATAAAATACTGGATGGTTTTCGAGCAAGCCAGGAAACTTCGTTATTTGATGTGGGCACCTTTTTGGTAACAGGGCCAGTAGGTATGATAGCGATGCAATTTGCTCAACTGGGTGCTGGCGCAATGCAGCTCAAAGGAACGACAGTGGTGCAGCAAATTGAATTACATCTTGATATTCAGGACAGTCAATTAGCTGTTGAGAACACAAGAGTGAAAACCAAGGATAACCATTTAGGTTTTTATGGACAAATAGATTTACCGCAACAAGCATTTAAGCAGTTTAAATTTGGTCTGTTAGATAGCGATGGATGTGCTGCAATTCAGCAAACTTTAGATGGACCGTTTAGCAAAGTGCGAGATGTATTGTTTAATACAACCAGTGGCGCTGTAACGAGTCCAATATCAAATGTTTTACGCAAGGCACAAGACACGGCCAGTGGTGGCTGTAAGGCTTTTTTCCCAAATTCAACCAAATAACTTTTTAACAACATAACAACAATATAGCGAAGTTGATTTTGCGCAGAGCAGTAGAGCACATTTTAGCCGATATATTAGTAAAATGAGCTAGCAAAATTATTTGCCTTTACTAGACTCAAAACTGGAGCTAGGAAATTTGAGTATAAAAATGCAATCCAACCAGGATTTTAATGCAGTCAGGCGCAGATATTTAAAAACTTTAGCAACTGCATCTATGGGGGTTGCGGTTGCTTCTGTCTCTCCACTTATTTATGCGCAAGATAAAACGCAGCTTCGGGTTTTAGGAACGCATGTTACCTTGCAACCGGCAATTAGGGCGCAAGCGATGCAAGACTTAGGTATAGAACTTGTATTCGAAGCCCGAGGGAGTGCAGCCGGCTTGCAAAAAGCGTCGATGCAACCAACCAGTTTTGATGTATATGAGCAATGGTCGGATAGCCTAAATATTTTATGGACTGCAGGGGCAATTCAAGGAATTGATAGAACTCGATTGCGTTATTGGGATGAAATAAATGCATTGGCGAAAACCGGAAGGTTGACACCAACTGCAAAATTGGGTGCTGGGGATGCACCGTATAAATTGTTATATGTACAAAAAAACGGGCAGCTTTCCGCTAATGAAACAGAGCAAGTGAGCTTTTTACCTTATGTACATAATGTAGATTCATTTGGCTATAACACGGCGGTTATTCCTAAAGGCATTCCTTATCAAACGGAAAGTTGGGGCTGGTTATTAGATCCAGCGTATTCCTCCAAGGTCGGTATCGTTAACACACCGACCATCGGTTTATTTGATATGGCGCTGGCCGCCCAGGCTAGAGGACTGATTGAGTTTGCTGATATTGGCAGTATGACGCATCAGGAGTTGGATAAACTGTTTGATATTTTAATGCCGTTAAAATTATGCGGCCATTTTAATGGTTTTTGGAATTCAGTTCCTGAATCTGTTGAATTTATGGCAAACGGCCGCGTTGTTATTGAAAGTATGTTTTCACCTGCAGTGACGGCTTTAAATAGCCGTAATGTGCCCGTTGTTTTTGCTGCACCCAAAGAGGGTTATCGGGGGTGGCACGGTGTGATGTGTTTATCGGCGGCAGTAAATGGAAAAGTAAAAGATGCTGCTTATGAATATATGAACTGGTGGTTATCAGGTTGGCCTGGCGCGTTTATTGCCCGTCAAGGTTACTATATTTCTAATCCGCAAAGGTCTAAAGCGCTATTAGAGCAAATAGAATGGGATTATTGGTATATGGGTAAACCGGCTGCACGTGATTTAAAAGGGCCTGATGGCAAGATTAGCGTTAAAAAAGGAGACGTCAGAACAGGTGGTAGTTACTTGCAGCGGATGAGTAATATCGCAGTTTGGAACACGGTAATGCCAACTTACGAATACAGCTTGCAAAAGTGGTATGAGTTTATCAGTGCGTGAGGCAGCTTTGAATGCGATAAAGAAACACATTAAATCATTATCATTTCAAATCATCAGTGCTACCTTGGTACTGGTGATGTTACTTATTTTAGTGGTTTCATTGTTATTTGAAGTGCAAAAGTCCTACTCTAATAACCTCGTTAAAACGCAGGAAACCTTATCCGAAATTTCTTTAGTTCGTCAAGTAGAGCGAGACTTGGTGGATTTACAAAGGAATGTACTGATATACAAAGATACAGCCAGTGAATCCGCGGTAAAAAGGTTTCACGAGCTACAAAAAGATATTCAACAAAATTTAACACAATTGAGCAAGCAGAAACAGACCCCTGCATTTTTAGATTATGTCGCTAGAATGCAAGCCCATTTAACAGACTATAACACTAATTTTATTACGGTTATTGACAACCGTACTCGTCGTCAAGAGTTGGTGCATCAATCTTTAACGCCTGGCTTTAAAGCAATAACGCAAAGTTTATTCGAATTATTGCAGCAATACCCAGAGTACTCTAAGAATTGGTATTTAATTGATGAAGCGATAAAAGGTGTTAAAGATGGGCAGTTAGCTGCATTAAATTATTTTGTCTCGCCGGATTATTTGCATTTAACCACGCTAAAGAGCTCATTTAAGACTGTTTTTAAGACCTTGGCTTCTTTTGAAGAACCCGAAAAAGTCGATGAAATTCATCGCCAATTGCTTGATATTCAAAAAAACTTTTTAACGGTGACACATATCACCCGTGGCTACATTTTTTTAGTGAATGTTGTGATGGCCGGCACAGCTAACGAGTTTCTGTATTTATCTCAGCAATTATCGCAGTTGGAGAAGTTGCAATTTACAGCCACAGCTAATCAAGTTCAAGAGACTTTAGCGCAGCAGAAGAAGAGAGCGATTATTATCTCGTTTATCGCGATTGGCATTGCTATATTGATTGCAATATTTTTTGTCATGCGAGTGTCTCGGCCAATTATTGATATTACGCAGATATTCTCTGCTCTAAGCCAAGATAAAACAATAGGTGAAATTACACATAAACATCGACAGGATGAAGTTGGATTATTAGCCAGAGCTGCTGATGCTTTCCAAGCTAAAATCCAACAAACCAAAGAGCTATTATTACAATCACAAAGTTTAAATCTTGCACTATCTGAATCTAAGCATGAAGCCGAGGAAGCAACTATTGCTAAAAGCCGCTTTTTAGCAAATATGAGTCATGAAATTCGCACGCCGATTAACGGTATTTTAGGATTAGTGAAGTTAACTTTAGAGACTAATTTAACGACCAAACAAAAGGAATACTTAGAAAATGCCCAATACTCCAGTAAGTTGCTGTTGAACATTATCAGTGATATTTTAGATTTTTCTAAAATTGAAGCCGGCAAGTTGGGGATTGAGCATTCAAAGTTTTCATTTGAGGAGTTTTTGCAAGGTGTTATCGTTAATGTTCAATCTCAACCATACGAAACAGATATAAAAGTGGTATTAGATGTTGCCCCTGATATCCCCCAGAATATGATCGGCGATAGTTTAAGATTGACGCAAATCGTTACCAACCTAGTTAATAATTCGCTTAAGTTTACAGAAAAAGGGGAGGTGAAAATATCATTTTATGGTGAACATTTAGAAAGCGGTAACTACCGGCTTTATGGTTCGGTAAAGGACACCGGAATCGGCATACCACGCAATAAATTAGACACTATATTCAGTTCTTTTACCCAAGTTGACACCTCGACCAGTCGTCAATATGGCGGCACCGGTTTGGGCTTGCCTATTGTTAATGAGTTATGTGCTTTGATGGGCGGGCGTGTGGGTGTCGAATCGGAATTAGAGCAGGGCAGCTGTTTTCACTTTGATATTATGTTGGAAGTGGTCATCGGTGAAAAGACTGTCTTACAGGAAGTGGCGACAGACCAATCGTCTGTTTTTACTGTGCTTAGTGCCGGTCAAGCTAATTGTGTAAAATATTTAGCGGCTTTAGGGTATAAGTTTACAGAGGTTGATTTTGATGCAGAAAGTCATTTATCTGACGACAAATTACCCGCTATAATCGAATTGCCTGTTTCGACTGTTTCTAAAGATGATATAGAAAGATTTGTGCCAGATAAGAATGGCTGTTTAGTTATTTCACCAGAGAAGCATCGACTCGTATTAGAAGCAATGTTTGGAATCGATAATCCTTTGTTGTTGTTTCACCCTTATAGCCCTAAACAATGGTTGAATGCGATTGAGCAATTATTTGTCAATCAGGTCGAGCACACCGCGCAGATTACGCCGGAGGCAGACAAGGAGAGTAACTTGAGCTTTAATGACTGTAGTGTTCTGATTGTAGAAGATAACGAGATAAATCAACTGGTTGCAGCTGCTATGCTAGAGCGCTATGGGTTATCTGTTGAGGTTGCAGAAAATGGCAAAGTAGCGGTCGACAAGCTGTTACAAGATCCGAATAAAATTACTTTTGATCTTATTTTAATGGATGTACAAATGCCTGTGATGGATGGCTATGAAGCAACTCGTGTTTTACGGCAAAAGGGACTGACAAGCTTGCCCATAATTGGCTTGTCAGCTAATGCGCTGCAAAGTGATTATGACGCCGCAAAACAAGCCGGTATGAATGAATATTTAACGAAACCAATAGACGAACAAAAATTAGAACAGACGTTATGTCACTTTTTGGCACATAAAATGTGTCAGTAGAGAGCACTTTATATATTGAATTGTGTTTTCACTTGTACTCATTAAACGGGTCTTAAAATTACCAATTTTAAGGTATTTCTAAATGGCCTTCTTATTTTTACTATATTTCAATGAGTTAACTGCTAATGGAGACGGTATTTCCGACCTTTATAGAGGCTATAGTTGACCTTCAAACAGTCGGGAATGGTTTTTGCTGTAATTTAACTTTATTCATATGAGTTGGTTAGATAACAGCATGCATAACGAACTGGATACTGAGTTAAACGTGTTGACTCGCAGCGCGTTTTTTAAGCAATTAAAAACACATTATCGAGCAACTAAGCATACGCAACAGCAAAGTTTGTTTATTGCAATGGAGTATGAATGTATAAGCCAATTACGAAGCGTACTCAATGTAGATAACGTGACCTATTTATTAAAAAGATCGGTGCAGATTTTTCAAGATAACTTACCAGATAACGCGGTAGTCGGGCGTAGCCTAAAAGAAATTAATGCCTTTTTACCCGACTTTGACGAGTCCCAGTTAGACCAGCTCATTGAGTGTTTGCAGTCTGCTTTTAATGTTCCGATCGTTTTACCCAATGGACAGATATTAGAAGTTAAACCAAAACTAATATCAGCCATGTTTCCCGGGGTGTTTGATCGTACGGATAATGCGGATCGAATTATTAATCAAATGGCTATGTTTTTAGGTTATTGCGATCAAACTAATAGTACTTCACAGCATTTTCACTTGGATAAATCTACCCTAAATTATTTAAATCACAGAGTCGCTATTGATCGTCTTATATTGGGGGCGCAAGCAAATGATGAGTTCAAGGTCGTTTATCAACCGAAAGTCAATATTTCAAATGGTGTAATCATTGGGGCTGAAGCACTTATTCGATGGGAATCTCCTGAACTTGGATGGGTATCGCCGCTGCAATTCATTGAACGGGCTGAGTTTACCGGCATGATTCAACCCATGTCGCTATTCGTCTTGCATCAATCCATTCAGGCATTAGACCATTGTCGGGAAATCGATGATAAATTTATTGTTAGCATCAATCTAAGTGCAAGCTGTATTGAGTCAAACTACTTTGTTGACGAACTTGAATACTATATCTTAAACAGTGGGCATCCAGCTGCCTGCTTTGAATTTGAAGTGACTGAAAGCGTCGCCATTAAAAATTATCAAGTTGCTCATCATGCATTACAGCGCTTAAGAGATTTGGGCTGCAGGATTGCTTTAGATGATTTTGGTACTGGCCATTCTTCGTTAGCCTGGTTATCTAAAATGCCATTAGATACGCTTAAAATAGATCGTCGTTTTATCGTCAATATGCTGCATTCTGTAGCCGATATTCAAGTGGTTAAAACAATCGTTGCTTTGGGGCATGCATGTGGTTTAGATGTTATAGCTGAGGGCATTGAGGAAAAACAGCAGGCAGATCTTGCCTATCTGGAACTGAATTGTTTATATGCGCAAGGCTACCTTTTTGGTAAGCCTATGGCGCTGTCTGACTTGTTGGTTAAACTGTCAGACGCGCCAGTGCAGAGTCGAAGCAATCAAAAAGTGAAAATAAGCTCCACCTTGTGTGATGTACTGCATTGCTTAAGATTATCCTAAAGGGCTAATTCTGGGCAAAATATTGGCTGCTAAAATTAACACGTTTTTGTGCATCTCTAATTTCAGATTGTTTTTCAATGATTTTGAGCCTGGGCTTTAAACCACAGCCGTTGGCAATTTGGATCGAGAGGCCAGGGCGCGCATTCAGTTCTAACAATAGCGGCCCTAATTCTACATCTAAAACCAGATCAGCGCCCAAATAGCCTAAATTTGTTTTTTCATAGCATTTTGCCGCTAATAACAATAATGATTTCCAGTCTGGCACTTTTAAGTCTGAAAGTGTTTGTCCGGTATCTGGGTGATGAAAGAGCGGTTTGCCAAACTGTACCGCTCTAAGAGCTTGTCCCGTTGCTATATCCAACCCTACTCCAACAGCTCCTTGGTGCAGGTTTGCTTTACCATCTGAAGCTTTAGTTGAAAGTCGCATCATAGCCATTACTGGATACCCTTTAAAGATGATCACTCGGATATCTGGCACACCTTCATAGCTATAAGCGCTGTATTGTTGGTCAAAGTTAATGATGCGTTCAATGATTGCCACATCTGGTTTACCACCCAGGCTATAAAGGCCAGCTAGAATATTGGAACAATGGTGCTGTAATGCCGTTAGATCTAATTGCATACCGCTGGGTTTGATAAACTGCGTTTGATGATTATGCTGGACGATTAAAATGCCTTTACCACCGCTGCCTTTAGCTGGCTTGATAACAAAGCCACCCGTATCGGGTAAATATTGAGACAGCTTTACGACATCTGATTGCTGGGTGACCGTGGCCAACAGTTCGGGCACATGAATGTCAGAGTTCATTAAAATTCGCTTAGTCTGTAATTTATCATCAACCAATGGAAAATGAATACGTTGATTGTAACGCGAGATGTAGCGAATATTGCGCTCATTCATCCCCAGAATACCCTGGCGGGACAGTGCAAAGGGGTTAGCGAATATCATCTTTCACCATGCTTTTAAAGCGAATTAACTCAGACAGTCGATAACCCGTATAGTTACCTAAAGCCAAAATAAAAGACAACATGATGAGTTGAATACCTAAGAAATTAAACGTCAGATGGCGTATCAGATCATTGGTCATAAATAGATATGCGAGAATTGCAGTCAGTAAACTCCCACCGCCTTGTACCATTACTTCTTTCGCGCCTTCTTCTTCCCAAAGGATCGACATACGTTCTATCGTCCAAGATAAAATAATCATAGGGAAAAATGTAATTTTTAAACCTTCACTCAGTCCGATTTGATAACTGAATAACGTAAATATTGAAATGATGGCAATCACGCTAATGATCACCGCTGAAATACGCGCAACTAATAACAGGTTTAAATGTGACAAATAGCTGCGCAGAATTAAGCCGGTAAAGACGATCAACAAAAAGCCAACTAACCCGGTTAGCAGCGATGTTTGGATAAAAGCCAATGCAATTAAAACTGGCATAAAGGTACCGGATGTTCGCAGTCCAATAATAATACGTAAGAAACATACAACTAAGGCGCCGACTGGCAGTAATAATATTGTTTTAAATAACGCCTGTTCTTCAAGAGGCAGACTATGAATTGAAAAGCTGATTAAATCGTGATCAGAATTTTGTTGAGCTTGTACCGCTGAGTGAATTGACTCTTGATGGCGAATAATTGAAAAAGTAACAAATGAGTTGACACCACCGCTGACCTCTAAGATTGGCATTGAATTTTGTGACCACAAAATATGTTGCTCGGGGACGCCCCGCTGACCAGTGAGTGGATTAAAAATGACCGACTTTTCCGTAGACGACCAAACTTTAACTAAGGGGATTGTATTTTGTCGGCGTCGACCGTCTTCAAGCTGGATAGCCCAAACTACACTGGCTGCAATATTTGCTTGATTGAGTAGGCGTACAGCGAGTTTAGCATTGTTGCTTTCTGCCGATTTTAACAAGGATAAATTTTGGTTATTATGGGTCGTCTTTTCACTGAGTTGAGTAAAAAGCTGCTGGGTAAAGCTGATAGGATCAGCAGATTGACGTCTTACCTGCTGTAGTATTTGTTGAGCTGCTGTTTTATAAGGCTCTTCCCAAGTAACTATTTTAATAGGCGGCGGTGGGGCAAGTGGTTCTCCTTGATTTTCATCGACTAGAAAATCAGCTCGGTAAAATAAAGTTTGCGCGCCTTTGGCTTGCCTGATAGTCCATTCAATCATGCCTTCGTCTTCTAAATAGGTCACGCCAAAACCTGGTGATGCACTGGATTCAGACAAACGAGTGTAATTGTTTTGGCTGTCAGGACGATTTAATCTCACTTTTACGGGCTCGCCCATTGCATCAAATTCAACTCTAGCTTCTATCGACCAGGTCGTTAAAGTCTCACCGGGCAACCAAGGAACTTGATATTCGATATGCCGATAGATTGACAATATCAGTCCGGTGACAAATAACATGCCAATTAAGCTGTAAAAAGGCCATCTTGAATATTTCATTTTGAGTTAGCCTTCTTTATCTTCGGTATATTTAGCATGTAGGAATTGTTTACCTACATCGATTAAAGTGATGTCTTGTAAAAACTCTCGGCCTAACAGAATTGGGAAATCCATTTCACTGCGATCAGCCAAAGTGAATTCAGCCTCTTGTTGTAGTTTTTCTCCTAGGAATAGATTTAAATTGACAACAATACGTCGTTCTATTTTATCAAAAGAAGCTTGTCGAATACGTGCTGTGCGAACTATTCTGGCTTCCATCGGCACGGACAGTGCAGAATCAAAGTGCACCATATCAAATCGTGCCCAAGCTTCTCCATCTCGTTCAAATCGCTCTATGTTCGTGGCACTGATCGAAGACGTCGTGGCACCAGAATCGATACGGGCTTTAAGGTGTTTTTTTATAGCTGGCAAGTAAACCCACTCAACTTCCCCTAGTATTGCTTTACCATTGGTTTCACTGGCACTACTATGACATTGAACTTGTTCTGGCTCACTTTTGGGCTGCTCTGCAATTTGTTTTGTCAGGTTTGTGAGCTGTTGTTTTAGTTGTGCATTTTGTTTAAGTAGTTTGTCGTTTTGTGTCAGTTGTCGCTCGGTATTGTTTTTTATCATCTGCACAAGTTCAGCAGTGTTGATTTGATTTTTATTGTTCGCTGATTGTGGTTGTGAGTCTTGCAGTAGGGCACATCCGGAGAACAGCGTCACGCTACCACATACTAAAATGCTGCGAATATTTAAGAAGTCCATTAATTATTAATCAATTAGCCTATTTGCCTCATATATTCGCACCAACTTAAACGAGCTGCAAGTAGCGTGAAGGAATGCCTTGCATTCCTTCACAATTATCTAAATTTACGGCCCTAAATAACGTGCTTTTTTGTTGGCTTTTAATTTGGTAATGTCTACTAAAACCAAGCCATCTATACAGTCTGCAAAGTCTGGGTCGACACCAAAGTCTAAAAACTCGACGCCTCCTTCTTCACAAAGCTCGCTATACTGTTTGTATAAAGTCGGAACGCTCGTGCCCATATTGGCCAGCATTGACTTTAGCTTAATAAAGTCTTGCTTGTAGTCGTTACCGCTAAACTCAGTTTTTAATACTGACAACACGTCATTTGGTATCTGATATGGTTGTTTAGAGCTGGCAATATCAGAATTGCGCTGAAAGTAGAGTTTATAAAAGTATACCATCAGATCTTTAGCCGATTTTGGCATGCTATTACTCATACTAACAGGACCGAATAGATATTTTATTTCCGGGTGTTTTTTCAAAAAAGCGCCAATCCCATACCATAGGTAGTCTAAACTGCGCATTCCCCAGTACTTAGGTTGTACAAAACTTCGGCCCAATTCCAGTCCCTGGCTGAAGTATTTTTGCATTGCTTCGCCATAGTTAAAAAGTGAATCTGTGTATAAGCCTTTTTGTCCTTTTTCTGAGGCTATTTCGTGCGTGCGCCCTAAACGGTAGGCGCCGACTATTTCAGCATTTTGGTTATCCCAAAGAATCAGGTGCTCATAATAGGCATCGTACTTGTCTATATCACGGCGTTTACCACTGCCCTCTCCAACGGCTCTAAAGGCTACTTCTCGTAAACGACCGATTTCACGCATAATCGGTGAACTATCCGTAAAGCGGTATAAATAAATATCCTTGTTATCGCTTGTTTGGCCTAGCAGTTCACAGTTATATATTGCTTGCCTTAATTCGTCTTTGTTTTCTGCGCGTGCAATCGCCGATTCAGTGACAAAACAACCTTTTTTCTTTTGTCCAATCCGGTATAAATGACGTTGGAAGAGACGTATTTTTTCTTTATTGGTTAACTGGCTGCCTTTAAAGCTGTCATAGGGAATTATTTCACCTACTTTAACCGGCATGTTTTTATCTTGCTGGCGGAACATTTCTTTAACTAAAAACAAAGTTGAAAGGGGCTTGTACAACATGGACAGGAAATAAAAAGAAAGTGAGTTTTTTCCTTGTACATGAATCGGCACTATTGGCGCCTGCGTAGCTAATGCGAGTTTTAGAAAACCACCATTCCATTTACTGTCTCGGATACCAACCGGCTTTAAACGGGAAACTTCACCTGCGGGAAATATGATGACTGCACCATTATTATTTAAATACGATTGGATGCCACGAATGTTTTCTCGCGCTGTCTTACCCCCCATATTGTTGACAGGGAGTAATAAATTTTGCAGAGGATCAATTGTCATTAATAACTCGTTAGCGACAACTTTAAAGTCTTTTCTAACTTCACTCATTAGTTTTATTAAGGCTAAACCATCAAGTGAGCCTATCGGATGATTAGCGATGATGACACATTTTCCGTGGCTGGGTATTCGTTCTAAATCACGGGCTGCTATCGTGTAACTAAAGTCAAAATAATCTAGGACTTGTTCGACAAAGTCGAGGCCCGTTAAATGAGGGTATAGTTCGCCAAACTCGATAAATTCGCGCTCGTGTAATAATCGACGCAGCGCCATACGGGTTACTGAGCTTAATAATGGGTGCTTTTGTAACTGTGGTAGATTTTTTTCAATGACTTGTTCTACGGTAAACATACAAGGAACTCCTGATATCCATCAGGAGCATCCTAAACTTTTTTTGTGACTTCAAAGTGCCATTTTTATGTCAGTTTTGTTGCTGATTTTTTATACCATGATGGCTGCTTTAGTGAAGCGCATCAAGCTGCTTGGTTTGCAGGAGTGACTGGTGCAAAATCACTAAACTGAGTTAAACTTTGCACGGTTTCAGTCCAATAAATCAGTTCAATACTACCATCTAGGTTTTCGGCTAACATGGTACAATTTTCCAACCAGTCACCATCGTTGCAGTACAAAATATCATCTCGATAAATCATATCCGGTTGATGTATATGGCCACACACAATGCCATCGGTTCCTCGCGTTTTAGCGTACTCTATTGCTGCATCTTGATAACGTTTTATCGCTTCATTTGCGCCTTTGACACGGCTTTTGATATAGCCAGCAAGTGACCAATATCCCCAACCAAATCGTTTACGTGTGGCATAGCATACGCGGTTGAGAAAGAGTAAAAAGTCGTACAATACATCGCCCAACCTAGATTGCCATTTTCCAAGGCAAACCTTGCCATCAAATACATCACCATGAATAACCAATAATTTTTTGTCTTGTAACGTGGTATGAATGTAATCTTGATGAATTTCGATATCGGCGAATGTCATACCGATATATTTGCGGACTTTTTCGTCATGGTTGCCCGGAATATAGATGACCCGAGTGCCTTGCTTTGCTTTATCTATCAGCGTATCAACCACCTGATTATGTAACTTCGGCCAGTTAAAGCGACGTTCCAGTGCCCAGATGTCGATAATATCACCTACCAGATAAATTGTTTTAGCTTCCACTTTATTGAGCAGATCTAATAGGTATTGTGCTTTGCAATCCTTGCAGCCAAGGTGAATGTCAGATAACCAAATAGTTTGGTATTTACTTTTTTTTGGTGCCATGCTTAACCCCCTGTTTTAGGGATTAAGCATGGTCATTCGAAGTTAAAATTAATTGACTATTTAATGAACATTTAATGAAGGGCGCTCAAATCGTACGATAGCATTATGGTGATGTTTCTAAGTAAAGAGAGATTGCTGAGAAAAAACCTCGTTGTTCAACAATATCAAAGCGATTACATTGACGTTCGTTTTGGAGTGTGGTGCACAAATACAACCAACGACTGGCGTTATCTATTTGCACATCGGCATTGGTATCTAACATAAAATCTTCGCTGCCAAATCGGCTGGGTATGTAAATGCTTTCTGCAACCACCCCTAATTTCTCATAAACTATCACCTGTGGGTAGGGCAGAAACATCGCGACTATTAGTAGTAGTGCCATTAAATACCATTTGGTGTTGCGCTTTTTTTTCACCTGTGGGTAAGACGCTTGTTCAGCGTTTTGAATTTGCGCTAACTTTTGCTGAATTAACGCTTGTTGACGTTCAATTGCCGCTTGTTGTTTTTTTTGCACCAACTGTTTTTGATACGTTTGTTTATCCAATAAACGTTGTTTTTGCGAATTACTCATCTTCTGCTCTAATCTCGTTGTTTGAATCGGCTGAGATAGTTTGCTTTTGTCTTTTTAAATCAGTATTTCTAAAATCAATATCAGTACTGGCTACTGCATATACAAAGATACTATAAGCCGCGACATTTTGCTGCAAAGATTCAAGGCTTATTTTATCAAATGTATCGTTGGCTGAATGTAAAAAGCGAAAATATTGGCTAGCGTCCTGCACCCAATTAAAAATAGGCACCTGTTGCGCTAGTAGGTAACTTGAATTGGCGCCGCCTGCACTTTGATTGTGCCCTCGCTCTATTGTTAAATCGGCCACTAGATTGTGGATATAGTCAGCATATTTAAGTTTGTCAGCTGCCACCATAGTATCTAAACGGATAATATTACCACTGCCCATATCAGGCTCTGTAGCAACCACGACATTCGCTAACGAATCTTGATGTTGATTAACGTACGCTTGGATGCCTATTGGGCTGAGCATGGTGGAAGAGACGAATACGATTTTAAGATTTCTTTTTAATTGTGTTTGTAAGCTGCTGAGCTGTTTGATTACACCTAATATAATGCCAACACCCGCACCATTGTCCAACGCCCCTGCACCTAAGTCCCAAGAGTCAATATGGGTCAGTAGTAGTACTTCTTCTAAGGTTTCTTCGGCCGCCGGTAAAGTGGCAATTAAGTTATAAGTAGGCAGCCACGCACTTTCACTATTATCGATGCTCAAATTGAGCGTAACAGGCAGATTGCGTGAAAATAATCTATCTAATAAATCGGCATCGGCAGCTGAAACAGCAGCTGCTGGTATTTTAGCAACCGAGCTGTGGTATTGAATTGCCCCTGTGTGAGCAGTTCTCGAATTGTTAGTGGTTATTGAACGAATGATAACGGCTAGTGCACCTTTTTGTGCCGCTATGATAGGCGCTTTTTGCCGTAATCTGACTGCCTTAAGATAATCGTTAGCGGTTTTTTCAGGGTTGAGCTTTCTTGCAAGATAAACGATTTTGCCTTGTACATCTTCGTTGTTTGAATTTTGCAGATGGTCGAGTGAGCTAAAACGCACCACTTTAGCTTCAATGCCAGTTATTGGGGTTGGGATGCTGCCCCCCAATGAGACGACTTCCAGCTGGTGGTTGTAAGGTGCCAGTACTTCAGCTTGGGCACTTTTTCGGCGCCAGTTTCTAGCTTGTACCGCCTGTTTTTTGATGTCTTGGATGCCAAGCGCGATGAGTTCTTGTTGTAACCAGTTTAAAGCTTGTTGTTCCTTGTTTGTGCCCGCCATTCTGGCACCGAACTGTGTCGTTAAAGCTTCCACTTTATGATAAGCAAAGTCGTCGGCTAGCGCTTCTTGCCTGATTTTTTCTAATGTTTTTATGTCGATAGGTGGGACAGCATACGCTGTATTGAAAATCGAAAGCAGCAAGCCGGTCAAGAGTAATAAGTATTTTAGATGCATGGATTTATATCGAATTAATTTTAATATAAGCTAAACTGAATATTAGAGCAGTTCTGCACTCGCTTTACCAGTTAGATTGATAGGCTATTAATAAAATTCGCATAATTAGGTAGGCTGATATTTGAATGACACCTCAATTAATTGATAATTTACAAGGGAAAGCGCAGGAAGCCGCCAATTTGATGAAAACATTGGCAAACCCAAACCGTTTGATGGTTTTATGTATGCTGGTTAATCAGGAAATGTGTGTGAGTGAATTGAATGCGAAAGTCCCTCTGAGTCAATCAGCGCTCAGTCAGCAACTGGCTTGGTTACGGAAACAGGATTTAGTCGCTACGAGGCGTCAATCTCAGACTATTTATTACTCAATTAAACGCAATGAAGTTAAGTTGTTACTGAATACATTGCACAGTATTTATTGTGCTGAGTGAAGTCATGACGACTGATTTTGGATTTGTCGTTAATCTTTTTCACATTACCGTTGGTATCTTATTGCTGGCGGCGGTGGTGTTAACAGCCTTGGTGTTTGTCCGTAAACAGCAAGTAAGAATACTCTCTCTTGCTGTGATGTGCCTCATTGCCGCGGTGTTTCAATATTTAACAGCAGAGCAGCTGTCTACCAGTGAGCTGATGCACAGTATAGAGCTTCGCCGATTACGAAACTATGCTGCGATGCTTTTTCCATTTTTTATCTTGTTGTTTATCTGTAGCTTTAAAGTGATAAATTGGGCTAAACCCACACTGTTCGTGGCTGCAGCTGTTTCCCTTGTTTTTATCGCCTTAAACTACCTGATGCCTTTTACTACTTTATTTGTTGAGCCGCCCGTTTTAGCGACACAACTCTGGGGTGAATATACTTATTATTATTTGCAAGGCACACCCAGCCTTGTGAGTAGTTTGTTTTATATTTACTTTTCTGTCGTGGTATCTATTGCATTATATGGTGCTTTTAGGATGTATGTGACGGGTAAAAAGTTGGTCGCAGTGGCACTCGCTTGTTATTTTTTGCTGCAGTTTGCTTTTACTTTGTATAACCGATTTACCGATTATGGGCTATTGAATGCGGTGCAAACAGACGGTTTCGCGTTTTTAGTCTTCTTATCTTTTATCTGTACTGCAATGATAGTTGATTATCAAAAAGCTACGAATAATCTCTATCAAAAAACAATTTCTTTATCGCGTGAAGTTAAAGTCCGCGCGCAACTTGAAGCAGAAAAAATGAAACTGGTACAGTTGGTCGAGCAAGAGCCGATAGCGACTCAGGTTATCGATTCGTCCGGTGTGGTCATTCAAGCAAATAAAAGCAGTTTGGAGTTTTGGCAAGCCGATTTAGTGCAGCAAAAATTTAACCTGCTGGCGTTTGTGCAGAAAGTTTGTGAGAAGAATGGGGTAGAATTAGATTTATCCGACTCTAATTTCAGTATTCCCGATCTTGATGTCTCTTCTATTAATAAGGATGAATGGCCTAATAAAATTATATGCAAATGGCTTCGGGTTTATGTTTTTGGCATGACCGGAACACAAGAAGAGCAAGCAACTCAGCAATATTGTATACGCGTGCGAGATATTTCAAACGAGCAATATGTTCAATCTGCAATTAAGCAAATAGCTCAAGGTGTTGTCGGTAGACGAGGGGAAGACTTTTTCCAAACAATGACCTTGTGTTTAAATCAGATATTTTCTTCTGATTATGCATTTGTTTCTAAGTTAACGGATGACAAGCAAAAAATGCTGACACTGTCGGTCGCGCAGCAGCAAAATATTGTTGATAACTTTACTTATCAGTTAAAACATACACCATGCGAAGATGCATTGAAAAAAGATGTTTGTTGGTATGCTCAGGGCGTTCAGCAGCATTATCCGAACGACATTATGCTGCAGGAAATGGCAATAGAAGGCTATATCGGTAGCGCTTTAAAAGACAGCAACGATAATGTGATTGGAATATTGGTTGTTTTGAGTTTGAAAAAATTAAACTTGAATAAGCAGGTGCATGAAATTATTGATATTTTCACGACCCGTGCGGCAGCTGAATTGCAAATGCAACAGGCAGAGCACGACATTCGCATGTTGGCTTACCACGATTATTTAACTGAGCTACCCAACCGCGCAAATTTATTAGAGCAGCTAGGGCGATATTTAAAAAGGGCTAACCAACACCAGCACGCAGCACTTCTATTGCTGGATTTAGACAATTTTAAATATGTCAATGACTCTTTGGGTGATGATGTTGCAGATGAATTATTACGAGCGATCGGCCGACGCTTGTCAGATTTAAATGAAGCATTAGTTGCGCGATATGGAGGGGATGAGTTTGTTATCGTATCTCAATTTGAATCGGCAGAGTGTATTGAGCTGTATGCTCATAAGCTGGCGAAAAAAATAATAGATATCGTTGCCGCGCCAGTTCAAATTGGTGAGCGTATTGTCAATATCGCGACCAGTATCGGAATCTGTATTTTCCCACAACAAAGTCAGGAAAAGCTGGAAATATTAAGGTTTGCTGAAACGGCTTTATTGCAAGCCAAGAAAAAAGGTCGTGGTAGTTTTTATTTATTTGACCCTAAATTTCAACAACAAATTGAGTCGCGTATAGCCTTAGAGGAAGACCTACGCCGAGCGATAGGCGAAGGTGAATTTAGTTTGATGTATCAACCTCAGGTTGATAAAAATGGCGTGATTTTGGGCGCGGAAGCGCTAATTCGCTGGATAAGTGAAAAAAACGGTTTTGTTTCACCTATGATATTTATTCCGTTGGCTGAAGAAAGTGGACTGATACATGCTATCGGTGACTGGGTTATCGAAAATGCTTTGAGTCAAATGGTGGTGTTTTCTCAGAGCAAAAACTTTCAAAGCCTGTCGATAAATGTTTCTGCTTGGCAATTTGCTGACAATGCTTTTGTCTCAAAATTGATTGCTGCTAGTAAAAAGCATGCCGTAGAGCCAGGGCGTATTACGCTTGAATTAACTGAAACCGGGTTGCTGCAAAACATTCAAGAAGCGAGGAGTAAACTTACCCAATTAAGGGAAGCAGGGTTCAAAATTGCGCTGGATGATTTTGGCACAGGTTATTCGTCACTCTCTTATTTACGTGATTTACCACTGGACGAACTTAAAATAGACAAAGCCTTTGTCGATGAAATTGACGGGGAAAGTGCGACGCCCTTAGTGGAATCTATGATTTCAATTGCACGACATTTAAGTCTGGATGTTGTTGCAGAAGGGGTTGAGCATCAAGTGCAATTACAGGCTTTGGTTGAAATGGGATGCGTGTATTTTCAAGGTTATCATTTCGCCAAACCCATGCCGGCTAAAGCGCTGATTGAGCTGTTGCAAAAAGAGGTGGTTTAAAAATTAAAAAACCAGAACTGGTTGCCCAAATTCTGGTTTTTTATGCTTATGCAAAAAACTAAGTTCTAGTTAATTTTATCAGCAATTATAAAGCTTTAATCTGTGCAGCCAAACGGCTCTTATGACGTGCAGCTTTATTTTTGTGGATTAAACCACGAGATGCGAAGCGATCTAAAATCGGTTGAACCGTTTGGAATGCAGCAGTTGCACCTTCTTTGTCACCAGCTGCAATAGCGGCAACAACTTTCTTTAAGTACGTACGCATCATTGAGCGGCGGCTTGCATTATGCTGGCGACTTTTCTCGGCTTGAACCGCACGCTTCTTAGCAGACTTGATGTTAGCCAAAACTAAACTCCTAATAACTCGAAAATCAGGGATACCCTTTTCTAAAGGCGCGGAAATATGCCTGTAATTAGACAAAATGTCAATTCATTTTGCATAAAAAAGACACTTAATAGTGTAATTAGGCAGTTTTAGCATTCTAATCCTATCTTTACAAGGTATACTGGCGCCTTTTCGGGTAAACAAGGGAATAATCTTGGCTAAAAGTTTGTTGCGCTCAGGCATGATTTTCAGTCTGATGACGTTAGTTTCTCGCATATTGGGCTTGGTACGGGATGTGGTGATAGCCAATTTATTAGGGGCGGGAGCCGCGTCAGACGTTTTTATACTGACCAATAAGATTCCTAACTTCTTGCGTCGCCTATTTGCAGAGGGCGCTTTTGCGCAGGCGTTTGTACCCGTCTTGACTGAGTACAAGGAAGGCAAATCAATCGATGAAACTAAATTACTTGTTGCCAGAGTTGCAGGAACGCTGGGAACCATTGTTTTACTGACTACAATATTAGGCGTTATTGGCTCTCCTATTGTCATTGCGCTGTTTGGGACTGGCTGGTTTTTGGATTGGCTAAATGATGCACCCGGAGGTGATATCTATTTGTTAGCCAGCTTAATGTTAAAAATCACTTTTCCATACCTATTTTTTGTTGCCTTAACGGCGCTGGCGGGGGCCATACTCAATACTTGGGGCCAGTTTGGCGCTGCAGCATTTACGCCTGTGCTACTGAATATCAGTATGATAACTGCCGCGATCGTTTTTGCTGATAGTTTCGCTAACCCTGCGTTTGCCTTAGCATGGGGCGTATTTTTTGGTGGCATGCTGCAATTGGCGTTTCAAATTCCATTTTTACTTAAAGTGGGCGTGATTTGTAAACCTCAATGGGGGTGGAGTGACCCGGGTGTTAAAAAAATACGCTTGCTCATGTTACCTGCATTATTCGGCGTTTCAGTGAGTCAAATAAACTTGTTGTTTGATACTGTTTTGGCCAGTTTCTTACAGTTTGGCTCGATTAGTTGGTTATATTATTCAGATCGGCTATTAGAGTTTCCGCTAGGGTTATTTGGTATCGCAATCGCAACTGTGATATTGCCTCAACTTTCTAAAAACCATGTGCATGCCAGCGCTCAAGAGTTTGCGCAGACAATGGACTGGGGGCTGCGGATGGTCTGTTTACTCGGTATACCCTCAGGCTTTGGCCTAATGATACTCGCCGAACCCATGCTAATGGTGCTGTTTATGCGAGGTGAATTTGATGCCGTCGATGCGGCGCAAAGTCGTCTCAGTCTAATGGCCTATGCAATTGGCTTGGTGTTTTTTATGTTGATTAAAGTTTTAGCCAGTGGTTTTTTCTCAAGACAAGACACTAAAACACCTGTCAAAATTGGTATTCAAGCCATGCTGTTAAATATGGTATTTAATTTAATATTAATATTTCCGCTAGCACATACAGGGCTAGCGCTGGCAACCAGCCTATCGGCTGCATTTAACGCCGGTTTTTTGTATTACCACCTTAAACGCAGCCAGGTTTATCAACTATCGAAAAGCAGTTTACTGACCATCACTCGCTGTATTGTTTCGTCACTTGCGATGCTGGCGGTTATTTATTATCTAATGCCTGAAAGCAAAAGTTGGATTTCGATGGATAGCTTAAAACGCATTTATTGGTTGGTTGCACTCATTGGCGTTGGGGCAATTACTTATATTATTGTATTAACCTTGTCCGGCGTCAGGGCAAAACATTTAAAAGTGATATAGTCAAAAGCTAAACTCGCATCTATGTAGGGTTTGGGTATATAATCGCGCGGATTTTTTATTACAGTGAGTCGGCATGGAGTTAATCCGAGGCATTCATAACATTCAGGCTAAACATCAGGGCTGTGTCCTGACTATTGGTAATTTTGATGGGGTCCACCTAGGACATTTATCTGTTTTAGCTCAGTTGAAGCGCGCAGCTGAAAAGTATGCGTTACCGTCTGTTGTGATGACCTTTGAACCTCAACCGGTTGAAGTATTTAACCCAGATGCAGCGCCAGCAAGGCTTATTCGCTGGCGAGAGAAATATCAGCTGTTAAAACCCCATGCTGACCGATTGTTGTGCGTACGTTTTAGCCCTGCATTTGCAGCTTTGACCGCGGATGAGTTTATTCAAAAACTTCTGGTTGATAAGTTGGCGGTTAAACACATTGTGATTGGTGATGACTTTCGTTTTGGTTGCCAGCGTCGTGGTGACTTTGAGTTGTTAAAAGCGGCGGGTAAAAAAGCAGGGTTTACGGTAGAAGATACTAAAACACTGACAAACAGCAATCAAAGAATCAGTAGTACGGCCATCAGGCAACGGGTCGCTGACGGGCAATTTGAACAGGCTGAAAAATTATTAGGGCGACCCTATAGTGTTTGGGGAACTGTTGTACATGGTGAAAAAAATGGCCGTACAATTGGATTCCCAACCGCTAATATATTGATGAATCGTAAAGTTTCACCAGTCTCCGGTGTGTTTGCCGTAGAAGTTAATTATGCAGGTTTAAGACATTTTGGTGTTGCAAATGTTGGTCATCGGCCTACATTAAACGGTACAATAAACCAATTAGAAGTGCATATTTTCAATTTTGCAGAAAATTTATATCAGCAAAGAATTGAAGTGATTTTTCGTCAGAAAATCCGCGAAGAAAAAAAGTTCGCTTCGTTTGCTGAGTTGAAAGAACAAATCGAATTAGACAGTCAAATTGCAAAAAAATACTTTGCGATTTGAGATTACAAATTTACAGCAGGAATATGGCAAAACAATGAGTGATTACAAACAAACGCTAAATTTACCTGAAACAAGCTTTCCAATGCGAGGCGATCTGGCAAAAAGAGAGCCAGCTATGCTGAAAAAATGGCAAGAAAAAGGCCTGTATAAAGCGATTCGTCAAGCCAGAGCAGGTTGCCCACAGTTTGTTTTGCACGATGGGCCTCCGTATGCAAACGGCAATATTCATTTGGGTCATGCTGTAAATAAAGTATTAAAAGATATTATTATTAAATCTAAAACAATCTCAGGCTTTGACGCGCCTTATGTTCCAGGTTGGGATTGCCACGGTTTGCCAATTGAGCTGCAAGTAGAGAAAAAGGTTGGTAAACCTGGCCGCAAAGTGACAGCCGCTCAATTCCGTGAAAAGTGTCGTGAGTATGCAAAAAAACAAGTAGAAGGGCAGAAAAGTGATTTTATGCGCTTAGGCGTGTTGGGTGAATGGGATAATCCATACCTGACGATGGATTTTAAGTTTGAAGCAAATATTATACGTTCGTTGGGCAAAATTGTAGAAAACGGACATTTAGAAAAAGGATTTAAACCAGTTCACTGGTGCACCGATTGTGGTTCTGCGTTAGCTGAAGCGGAAGTGGAATACAAAGACAAAGAGTCTCCTGCCATCGATGTGCGTTTTAAACTAGTTGATAGCGCTATCGCTGATAAGTTTAATCATCCAGAAGGGCATGCCGGCACTGGTGATATTTCAGTTGTAATCTGGACCACAACACCATGGACCTTGCCAGCTAACCGTGCTGTGGCTGTGCACCCGGATTTAGAATATACATTGGTACAAGTCGACGATGAAAATGCTAAAGAAAGACTGATTTTAGCATCAGATCTAGTTGAATCTGCGATGGATCGTTTTGGTTTTGAAAAATATCATGCATTAGGTTTTTGTAAAGGTGCAGAGTTAGAGCTTGCACAAGCACAGCATCCGTTTTATGACTTTACCGTACCTGTTATTTTAGGCGGACATGTTACAACAGAATCAGGTACGGGTTGTGTGCATACTGCACCGGGTCACGGCCAAGACGATTTTGTTGTTGGTAAACAATACGATTTAGAAGTTGCGAATCCGGTTGGTGCAAATGGCGTTTATTTGGAAGGTACTGAGCTGTTTGCCGGTCAGCATGTCAGTAAAGCGAACCCGCTGATTGTCGAATTGTTAAAAGAGCGTGGCGCCTTGGTTCATCATCACGCATACGCGCACAGTTATCCGCATTGCTGGCGACATAAAACGCCGATTATCTTTCGCGCCACGCCACAGTGGTTTATTTCGATGGAGAAAGCTGGCTTGCGTGCTAAATCTTTGGCTGAAATTGGTAAAACTAAGTGGATCCCTGCGTGGGGTGAAGGACGTATCCGTAGTATGGTTGAAGGGCGTCCAGACTGGTGTATTTCGCGCCAGCGTACTTGGGGCGTTCCTATTGCGCTCTTGATTCATAATGAAACGGGTGAATTGCACCCGAACACACCGCAAATTATTGAACAAGTAGCAAAAAAAGTAGAAGATGCTGGTATTCAGGCGTGGTTTGATATTGATGCCGCAGAATTGATAGGTGATGATGCCCAGCACTATTCTAAAGTGCCAGATACTCTAGATGTCTGGTTTGATTCTGGTGTCACACATGCATGTGTTGTCGATGCGCGTGATACTTACTCTAAAAAACAAGCTGATTTGTATCTAGAAGGTTCAGACCAACACCGCGGTTGGTTTATGTCATCCTTGATGACAGGTATCGCACTAAAAGATCAAGCACCGTATCAGCAAGTATTAACGCATGGCTTTACGGTCGACAAAGATGGTCGAAAAATGTCTAAGTCTTTAGGCAATACTGTCAGTCCACAAGAAGTTATTTCTAAATTTGGTGCTGACATTTTACGGTTGTGGATAGCTTCTGCCAATTACACCGGTGAAATTACCGTATCAGATGAAATTATAAAACGTTCAGCGGATGCCTACCGTCGTATTCGTAACACGGCTCGTTTCTTATTGTCTAACTTAAATGGTTTTGACCCAGCGACTGACCAAGTTGCATTAGAAGATATGGTTGAGTTGGATCGTTGGGCGGTGGCTAAAGCATTTGATATCCAGCAGGAAATTATACAAGCTTATGATGAGTATCAGTGTTTACAAGTTGTGCAAAAATTGATGCACTTTTGCTCTATTGATATGGGTAGCTTCTATTTGGATGTCATTAAAGATCGTCAATACACAGCGAAAGCAGATGGTCACGCGCGTCGTTCATGTCAAACTGCATTGTATCTAATTGCTGAAGCATTAACACGCTGGATGGCTCCAATTCTGAGTTTTACTGCACAAGAGCTATGGCAGGCATTACCGGGTCAACGGGATGAGTATGTCTTCACTGCGCAGTGGTTTGATGGTTTAGCTGCTTTAGAAAGTCATGCCAAAATCTCAGATGCAGATTGGCAGCAAGTAATGGCGGTGAAAGATGAAGTGAATCGTCTGCTTGAAACCGCACGTCGTGAAGATGTGATTGGAGCTTCTTTACAAGCCGAAGTTACACTTTATGCGAGTGAAGCAATTTTGACTGTATTAAATAAGCTAGAAGACGAATTAAGATTTGTACTGATTACTTCAAAAGCTGAACTAAAACCACTGAGCGAAGCAGATGATAGTGTTTCCGCTACTGAACTTGAAGGTTTAAAAATTGCGATTCAAGCGAGCAAGGGCGAAAAATGTGAACGCTGCTGGCACTACCGCGAGGACGTGCAAAGCGATGAGAAACATCCGAGCTTGTGTGGTCGTTGCATTAGTAACGTAGATGGAGAAGGCGAATCTCGCCAATATGCTTAATGAATAAATTTAAACACACGGGGTTAGCTTGGATCTGGCTAGCAATTTTAGTTTTGATTTTGGATCAAATTACAAAAATTGCCGTAATGCAACAATTTGAGTTGTATGATAGTGTACAAATAACAAGCTATTTTAACCTGACATATGTACATAATTATGGTGCGGCTTTTAGCTTTTTAGCTGACAGTGGTGGTTGGCAACGATGGTTTTTCACCGCGATAGCTGTAGCTGCTATTATATTGTTGACTTATTGGCTGGCACAGACTGAGCGTAAACAAAAAATCTTAACCGTTGGCTTTAATCTAATATTAGGTGGCGCTGCAGGTAATTTATACGATCGTGCCGCGTACGGTTATGTCGTTGATTTTCTAGATTTTACGATTCCGTTATATGGTCGATGGCCGGCTTTCAATATTGCAGATATGGCAATTGTGATGGGTGCCGGTTGTGTCCTGTTAGATGCATTTTTAGCAAACAAAGAGCAAGTTGCGCATGACAAATCTAATTAATCGAGGCAGTCAGGTCACGATGCATTTTTCCATCGTTTTGGAAGATGGTACGGCCGCAGAAAGCACCAAAGTGCATAACAAACCCGCTCGGTTTGTTATGGGGGATGGTTCGTTGACTGAAAACTTTGAAGTTTGCTTATTGGGTCTGAAAGAGGGAGATAAGCGCAGTTTCAAATTAGCACCAGAAGATGCGTTTGGCCAACCCAACCCAGATAATATTTACTACTTAGACCGAACTAAGTTTGCAGCCGATACACCAGCTGAAGTGGGTAATATTATTACGTTTGCGCAGCCCGATGGTAATGAATTACCAGGCATTGTGCGTGAGGTCGTGGGTGATTCCGTAACGGTTGATTTTAATCACCCATTGACAGGCTTAACGGTGGTATTTGAGGTTGAAATAATCTCAGTCGAAAATTTAAACTAGGTAATATATGCAAATTCAACTGGCAAATCCTCGTGGTTTTTGCGCCGGTGTAGACCGCGCAATTAGTATTGTAGAAAGAGCTTTAGAGCTTTTCGAAAAACCTATTTATGTGCGTCATGAAGTCGTGCATAACAAATATGTTGTTGATGGTTTACGAGAACGTGGTGCGGTATTCGTTGATGAATTAAACGAAATTCCCGATGACAGCATTGTTATTTTCAGTGCTCATGGCGTTTCTCAGGCGGTCAGACAAGAAGCAAAAAATCGGGGGTTAAAAATATTTGATGCTACTTGTCCTTTGGTGACAAAGGTGCATATGGAAGTCACACGCGCGAGCCGCAAAGGTACTGAATGTATTCTGATTGGTCATCATGGGCACCCTGAAGTTGAAGGGACGATGGGGCAGTATTCAAATCCGCATGGTGGAATTTACTTAGTTGAATCTGTTGAAGATGTTGCCAATTTAACGGTTAAAGACTCAAGTAACCTTTATTATTGCTCTCAAACTACCTTGTCTGTTGATGATACGGCTGATGTGATTGATGCATTGCGTACCAAATTTCCAGAAATTAACGGGCCTCGCAAAGACGATATCTGTTACGCAACGCAAAACCGTCAAGATGCAGTGCGTAAACTGGCGAATGATAATGATGTGGTATTGGTAGTCGGTGCAAAAAATAGCTCCAACTCTAACCGACTTAGGGAATTAGCTGAAAAAGTCGGTAGTACTGCGTTTTTAATTGATACGGCTGACGATATCAAACAACAATGGTTTGAAAATGTGAACTCTGTCGGTGTCACAGCTGGTGCTTCAGCGCCTGAAATATTGGTTAAGCAAGTGGTTGAAAAGCTTGGTGATATTTGTGGTGGTGTGGTTCATGAAAAGCCTGGTATAGAAGAAAATGTAGTGTTTTCTTTACCAATTGAGTTGAGATAAGCTCAGTTCATTAAACACAATCTCATATTTCTGATCTATAGTTGTACTGACGAAATATCAACCAGTATAGGAATAAGAGATTGTGTCGTACTCTAACTACCCATTACTCATAGGTAGCAGTCTGCAAAATACTGTTACATTGTTAAAAGATGTGTTAAATTTTAACCTTCTGTATCATTTCTTAGAAACTTTTAGCTGTAGTCAATAATAGGGATATTATGCGTAATATGAAACGCCAATCGGGTTTTTCTCTTATTGAGTTAATTATTGCAATGTCAGTCATGGCGATTGGTATTGTGGGAGCAGTGGCTACTCAAGCAACGGCTAAACGCAATGGTGTTGATGCGAGTCAAAGATCGCTCGCCGTCTTTTATGCTCATGATATTTTAGAGCGTATGCGCTTGAACAAATCACAAATAAACGACTATGTCGGTACCAGCTATGGCACTGGCAGCTTTTCAGTTGCTTCTCAAGTTGATTGTACTGCAAACAACTATTGCACGCCTACTCAATTGGCTCTCTACGATACATTTCAATGGCATTTAAGTATAATCGGTCAATCTGTCATTAACAGCAATGGTAGTAATGTTGGCGGTTTGCTTAAACCGACGGGGTGCATTGAAAACAATGATGGTCATGTCACAATCGTTGTCAGTTGGATGGCGCGCGAGGCATCAAAAGACGCTGCTGATAACGGCTCAACCTTTGAGAAGAACTGTGGTGAAACAAGTAATAAACGGCGTCAAGTGACACTTTCTTCTCATATTTATTAGGATTTCCTGATGCGCAATTCATTCTACAAAATACAACAAACAGGATATTCACTGGCTGAGTTTTTAGTCGCTATGTCGATCGGTCTACTCGTTTTCTCTGGAGTTATCGGACTTTTAATTGCATCTGATGAAACTGTATCTGATACCGTACAGCGAGGCGAAATGCAAGAGAATGGCCGGTTAGCAATGGCCTTGTTATCGAAAGATATTATGATGGCGGGTTACTGGGGAAACTTTACCGGTATGAGTATACACGAGGCCGCAGGTGCAGATATTAAAGCCATACGATTGGACGTAGTGAATGGCAGTAAAGTAGGCGTATCTGGTGCCGATTGCTTAGGTGAGGGTGAAAATAATGGCTCATTTTTTGTAGAGGATAGCGATTTCTTCTTTAGGCATATATGGGGCATGCACACGACCTTTAACGAGATATTTAATGCTTGTATTGCTGATGCAGTTGTTGGTACTGACGTGATACAAATTAAACGCGTTATGGGCACAGCTACTCCCGCGGGGACGGAAAAAGATACGCGTTACTATCTCACATCAACAGATAACCAAGGGGTTATTTACGCAGGCTCAGATGCGACGCCAAGCATTGATAATGCAAGTATTAACGAATATTTGCACCATATTTATTATATTGCCGAGGATATCAGAGCTGGATTATCGATACCGATATTAAAGCGTAAGTATTTATATAAAACGGCCAACAGCACCAATAATCAGGGTTCTTTAAAAACATTTAATCTAGTTGAAGGGGTCGAAAGGTTAGGCTTTTTATATGGTATTGATACCGACGACGATGGTGCTGTTAATTATTATGCCAAGGCAAGTGAACTGACGCGCGAAGATTGGGAACATGAAAGATCCGCTATTTTGGCGGTTAGGGTGCACATCTTAGTCCGCGCGCTGGAAAAGGACATGAGTATTGATAATACCAACATTTATGACTTAGGCAGTTACGTTTATCAAGTTGCCGATAATTATCGACGAACCCTGTTTACTACAACTATCCACATTATGAACGCAGGTAATGAAGTATGGCGCAATTAATACAATTACAAAAAATACACTCGCAACAGGGAGCTGCGTTAGCGGTTGCTTTGGTGTTGATGTTGGTGCTAACTTCCTTAGCCGTGACCTTATTGTATAACACCTCTTTAGACACCAAAATGGCGCATGCCACTGTCATTAAAAAAAGTTCGCTAAATGCAACGCTTGGTGGCAGCGACGAATTTATCAACAAAGCACATAATCGTGATGCGCTCTTTGCAGGTGTAAACCCGTTAACAGGAACATCAGATGTAAACTCAGTTTCTTTGAGTGGAGAAAATTTAAATGGAGAAGCCGAAGCTTTAACAGACAACCCAACTAATTGCCCACATTTTAGCAGGACACAAGCAAGTGATTCATACATACGTTGCACAAGATTCGAAATAAAAGTGCAACATCAATTTGGACAAAATGAACATGGTCGCACCGAAGTGGTGACAGCTGTTGCTAGTCAAATTCCGGGGGAAAGTTAAGGATGAAGCGCATTAAACTTTTAACATCTTGTGTGTTGCTAGTCACTTTTATAACCAGTTTTTCAAGTCGCGGTGAAGATATTGAGTTATATGTTCGCAATATTGCTGACCGAGTCGGCACTGCACCTCAGGTTATGATAATTTTCGATAACTCAGGCAGTATGCAAATCAGTGAAAGTGTAAAAGCGAGTTATGATCCAGCACAAACGTATGATGGACACTACACCAATGGCGCGAATGAAAGGGCTGTATTTTTTTCAGTTGGCGCATCGGGTGCCTCAGAATTTCCAGACCCAGTTGATGATACAAGAAGGTTTAATGAATTAATTAATGCGTGTAATCAATCTTTTATCCCTTTATACGGATTATGGCGACACAACACCAATGGCACTGAACAAAATGGTTATGAATTAGCGCAAGCGGGCGCTGATTTTTCGAATTATTCATTAATAGAAGGCGGACAAGGGTATTATGTCGACCGAGTAGGGGAATATTATACTAGCGGTCAGAATAAAAATAGCTGGCGTAGTTTGCGTGAAAATAATGGCATGAATGCAACGGATGTCATGGATTGTTTAAAAGATGTGCTGGAGGTGGATCAAAACAATCCAGGTGAGTTTGGTGCGCAAAGCGGTAATGGTACTCTTATTGGCGCCGGCCTGCCAGTCAATGGTTATGCAACAGGGCAGGGCAACAATAAAACGACACATACACACTATTTTGTGAGTGATCCCAGCAACATTGAAAATGATACCACCTATCAAAATACTAAAGCGACATTTGCCGATGTTAACGTTGTTACTTTGTATACCGGTAATTATTTAAACTGGAAAACAGCATCAGCAGCAGATGTGGGTAGCAATAACAAAAGCCGTTTAACAATTGCTAAAGAAGCTATTTCTTCTGTCGTAAACGCGACCGCAACAGTCGATTTTGGGTTAACGCTTTTTAACATTAATTATCCGAATGAAGGACACAATGATGGTGGCCGAGTTGTTTCTGCAATCAAAACACGTAGTAATGCAGAAACGGATACTTTGTTAAATACAATTAATAATATTCAAGCACAAACCAATACGCCTTTGTGTGAAAGTATGTATGAAGTTTACCGTTATTTTGCTGGTCTTTCGGTGAAGTATGGCAATGAAAATGGGAGTTATGTACCAAGCTGGTTAAATCATTCCGATGTCTATATTGAACCGGATAAAGATCCCTCAGCAGAAAGCGCTGGTAGTTATATTACACCGTATGGCAATAACTGTCGTAACGAAGCTTATGTCGTTGTGATAACCGACGGGCAACCCACAAAAGACAATGATGCGAATGCCAGCATTGCGGCCTTGTCGAGTGCCAACTCACAATCCGCTGTGGATGGGAACTATTTACCAGTGTTAACAGAGTGGATGTTTAATAATGATGTTAACGAAAATTTAGATGGTATTCAAAATGTAGTCAGTTACACCATAGGCTTTGGTAGTGATGCCATTAATGCTGAACCTATTTTACAGGCAGCTGCTCAAAAAGGAGGCGGTGCATATTATTC
Organism: Catenovulum sediminis; assembly: GCF_007289895.1. Lineage (GTDB taxonomy): Bacteria > Pseudomonadota > Gammaproteobacteria > Enterobacterales > Alteromonadaceae > Catenovulum > Catenovulum sediminis. Next base: position 2,254,618 of record NZ_CP041660.1, read on the forward strand.
AGCAACCGATCCCGATGAATTAGCTTCAGCCTTACAAAAAGCACTGATTAGTATTTTAGAACAGAGCGCTTCTTTTACATCGCCTTCTGTGGCATCTAATAATTTCGACCGAACGCGAAGTTTGGATAATGTGTATTATTCAATGTTTTTCCCCGATGATGGACCTAGATGGCCGGGTAATCTTAAAAAACTAGTGGTAGCAGATAACGTTATTGTCGATTCAAATGGATTGCCTGCGATTGACTCGAACGGCAATATTGCGAGTACGGCATTTAGCTTTTGGGGGCGACAAGTAGCTGTGAGCAAGGCACTGTGTGTGCAGATGGTAATGATGTCGATCGTGGTGGGGTGGCTGAGTATTTAGCGAATAAGTCACCGGCTGATCGAACGATCTATTCAAATACTGGAGGCGGGGGAGCGCTGCAAACCTTCAACTATTTAAATGCAAGCACAGGGATAGCAAACTTATCTGCAACCCTAGGTGTGGCAAGTGGTGAAGAATCTACTCTTATCGATTGGGCTCGTGGCGTTGATGTCCATGATGAAGATAATGATGGTAATACAAGTGAAATGAGAACCGATGTATTCGGTGATCCTTTGCATTCTAAACCCTTAGTTATCAATTATGGTGGAAGTGTTAATAACCAGGATTTACGTATAGTTGTTGGTACCAATGCTGGTTTTTTACATATGCTTGATGACAATGGAGCGACTATTACCGAGTCATGGTCTTTTATTCCGACCAGCGTGTATCCGAACTTAGATATTTTGAGAGACAATGTCACCAATGCCTCTAAAGTGTATGGTATGGATGGTTCTCCAGTTGCCTATGTCAAAGATACAGATGGAACAATTTCGGCTGCAGACGGAGACAAAGTTTGGTTATTTACGGGTATGCGACGGGGTGGAAATCAATACTTTGCGTTTGATGTGACTTCGCCTGATTCGCCATCCTTAAAATGGACAATTACCGGTGGTTCAAATCAATTTCCAACACTTGCACAAAGCTGGTCTCAGCCGGTTGTCGGGTTTATTAAATCTTCTCGAATTGCCACATCAACGCCTGTCCTTATTTTGGGCGCGGGATATGTCAGCGATGCAGATTCTGCGGGGTCAACAACATCAGGTCGCGGGATCTATATTGTAAATGCAGATACTGGCGAAAGAGTTTGGAGTTTTACACCCGACGCAAATTTAGGCAATAACACCGAAGTGAATATTTTAGATGCTGTGCCGGCTAAAGTTGCGGCGCTTGATTCTGATTTTGACGGCTTTATTGATCGTATTTACGCCGGTGATCTAGGTGGAAATGTATGGCGAATGGATTTATTTGGTTCAGATGAAAGTAAATGGACCGCCTATAAATTAGCTTCTGTGTCAGGAGAGGCTCAGGCCGACAAGCGTAAATTTTTTAATGAACCGACGGTTGTACGAACGTTTTTCAATGTTAAGAAAAGGGTCAGTATCACGGGTAATGAATCATCAACTGTCGTGGTCTCAAAAGAAGTCCCGTATGAGGGGATTGTGATTGGTAGCGGCGACCGAGCGCATCCGAATTCGTCGACCACCAATGATCGTTTATATGTTATTCAAGATCGCAATATTATTACTGATTCCTATACTACTACGCCGAATTGGTCCAACATTCGTGAAGATGATTTATTTGATATGACAGGAGATCCTATTCAACAAGCCATTGCAAATAATGACTTGGATAGTATATTGATTGATGGGCTTGCAAATAAAAAAGGTTGGTATATTGACTTAGCGCGAAAAGGTGAAAAGTCACTATCTGCAGCTCGGGTTATCGGTGGCGTTGCATATTTCACATCTTATACACCGCCGGATGGTGGCGTGCTTGCAAATAGTTGTACCATAAAAGCAGGAACAGGGCGGCTTTATGCGATGGATTTGAGCTATGGCACGCAAATTTATGATTGGGGCAATGAAATGGTCGTTGGTAATCGAATTCCTGATACGCCTGTTACTTATGCGGGTGAAAATGAAGATGGTAAAAGCCTGTTATCTTTTATCGGTGTTGGTCAAGGTGAAAATAATACAGGTGTGATCGAAGCTAAAGGATCGACAGGTGAACCAGGAGAGTCATGTGAAGATTCGAATAGTTGTGATATTGATTTCGGCTTAAAAACATATAAATTACATACCAAGGTTGAAGAGAAATAATGCTCGGAACATATAAAGTGCAGGGTTTGACGTTGGTCGAACTTATGATATCGGTAGCCATTGTTGGTATATTGGCCGCTGTTGCTTATCCCGCTTATGTTGATCATTACTCGCAAAGTTATCGCAGTGATGTGATGCGTGAATTAGTCAAGGTGATCAACAAGCAAGAAGCTTATTATGCTGATCAAATGACTTATACCGCGGATATGACTGAACTCGGTTATCCAAATGACCCTTACATAGCCGAGAATGAAATGTTTACCATTGATATTGTCGAGGCCCAAGGATTAGATTTAACGCAAGAATATACGGTTACAGCGACAGCTGTAACCGCACAGAAAAACAATGACCCAGAGTGTGCATCATTGAGCATTAATCACTTGGGTGAAAAATCTGCAGAGGATAAAGATGGAAATGATTCAACGAGTTTGTGCTGGTATTAAACTTTGTACTTTACCTCTGTTATTGATAGCTGGCTTTAGCGCCTCGTTGTCTGCGCAGCCATTAGATTATAAATGTTACGTTCAGTTAAATAATGGTAAATTTCAAATTGCCTTTATCGATGGAGCACATGCTGCAGATGAAAGAAGCGCGATGCAGGTCGCTTTAGCTCAGGGCGTATATGCAGAGGATGGTACTAGTGTGCTAAAAATTAACAAAGTTTTTGAATGCAGACGATTAAACCGCTCTTTTGTTAATGTAGAAGCAATCAAACTTGATGAGAGAACACCTAGGTAAAAAACGATACAAACTAATTGCAGACAATATGGCTGCTGTTGGTATTTGTTTCATCTTTGCCGTCGTTATCAATGTCTCTTGAAAGCCTTGGGCGTCCGCCTAAACTAATAATAACAGCTCTTGAATAGAGTTCATTATCGTCTACGTGCGGGCAGTATCTAAATGTCCCGGCAAGTCCTTTTATATGTCCGTTTTCACCAAACCGTAAGTAACGGCCGCCTGAAAACTCAAATTTATCATGATTTTGAATTGGGTTTCGTAATCGTACTTGAGTATCTATTTGCTGATCGAATTTAATATTATTATCTCGATCGACAAATATACTGTAGCCTTGTTTCCAGTTATTAATACAATCACCGTTAGTATTTAAAGGGCACATAACAACAGGGAAATTAAATTGCACAGCGTGGTTACGCGATAATAATATATCTTGATTTAACTGATATAAATGGTTGTTTACGCGCGATTCTACGAGCGTTTCTTTTAAACTTGGAATACCTAAAGTGAGCGAAATTAAACTAATGGCCAGTAAAATAATCAGTTCAAGCAGGGTAAAAGCATCTTGTTTATAGTGCATCTTTCTTCCATGAATTTGTTCTTCCGTGTGTTCTTATCTTAGAAAAATAGCCACTATAAAACAAGCAAATAATATTTTTTAAATGCAGGTAATGTGATCATTCGAGCTGTTTATTTCATCTTTCCCATCATGATCTATATCTGATGAAGCACGCGGTCGACCACTAAGCCCAATGATAACTGCTCGTGAATACAATTCAGGGTTATCAACACTCGGACAATATTTAAAAATGCCCTGCTGATTGTTACTAAATGAGGTGATTGGCGTCCCATCAAATTGATACTGGAGTGCACTGCCGTCAGAAAATGTCAGGCTATCACCCGTTGAAACTTTAGCCCGTACAAATAGTTTACGCTCAGTTGCAGAATCAAACACTGCGTCTGCATTGTTATCGATGAACACAGTATAGCCGTTGTGCCATTGGTTGTTGCATTGATTACTCGAGTTTAACGGGCAAATAGTGATTGTTGTTTCATAGTTCACCGCATAACTGCGAGCAGAAACAATATCTTTATTTAAGTTCATTACAACCGTGTTAATTCGGTTTTCTACAATGGTTTCTAGCAACGAGGGTATACCCAAGGTTAGCGCAATACCTGCGATCGCTAAAGTTAACATTAATTCTAGTAGAGTAAAGCCGCGCTGTATCGAATTACGCAGTGAAAAAGGTGACATTCGTACTCCAGCTTAAATGCTTCGAACATGTTAGGTAATTATGGCAAAACTGAGTGAAAATGCGAGGATATTTTATCTTGCGGTTAAAACTGATATAAAACGAAATGGGCATTAAATAGAATTGTATGAAATGGCGTCCCATAGGGGATTCGAACCCCTGTTACCGCCGTGAAAGGGCGGTGTCCTAGGCCTCTAGACGAATGGGACGCATAGGAACTTCAAGCAATTTGTATAACGTTACTCTTAACCGAGGAAGTTAAAAGTGGCGTCCCATAGGGGATTCGAACCCCTGTTACCGCCGTGAAAGGGCGGTGTCCTAGGCCTCTAGACGAATGGGACGCTTAGGAACTTTTAATTTGTTTGTTACACTACTTAAACCAAAAGGTTGAAGTGGCGTCCCATAGGGGATTCGAACCCCTGTTACCGCCGTGAAAGGGCGGTGTCCTAGGCCTCTAGACGAATGGGACGCTGTATCAAACAGGACAACAAATGTTGTCAGGCCATTACATTGAATTAACGCAGTTCATACTATGAACATTTGGTGGAGCTAAGCGGGATCGAACCGCTGACCTCAACACTGCCAGTGTTGCGCTCTCCCAGCTGAGCTATAGCCCCGAACCAGCATTGCCTCAATGCGGGGCGCATTCTATGCACCCCGACTGAGTATGTCAACAAAAAATTATGACTTTTCTCGATTATTAATAAATTCTATTGCCAAATCGATTCTAGCCAAGGTTTTTGCCTGTCCAATTAAGTGTAAAGTTTGATCTAAAGAAGGTGAATTTCCACCACCCGTGACAGCCACGCGAAGCGGCATTCCGACTTTACCCATGCCCAAACCCAGTTCTTCGGCAGTTGCGTTGATGAGCGTGTGAAGGGATTCTGGTGTCCACTCGGTACAAGCTGCTAATTTTTCTTTTATTAAAACTAAAGGTTCTTTAGCGACGGGCCTTAAGTGCTTCTTGGCCGCTTTTTCATCAAACTCAGTGAAATCTTCATAAAAATAGCGTGAAATCTCAACTAACTCTTTTAATGTTTTAACTCTGTCAGCTTGCACTTGGATAACACTTTCTATCGCTGGACCTGTGCTGGTATCTAGCTTTTGCTCACTTAAATGCCATTGTAAGTGTTGCGCCACTTCGCTTGCAGGTAATGTTTTGATGTAATGTTGGTTCAACCAAATTAACTTTTCAGTATTAAATGCAGAAGCGGCTTTATTAATGGCTTCTAAACTGAATAGACTAATCATCTCATCTACAGAAAAAACTTCTTGATCACCATGAGACCATCCCAAGCGCACTAGATAATTAAGTAAGGCTTGTGGTAAATAACCATCATCACGATATTGCATAACGCTGACAGCGCCGTGACGTTTAGATAGCTTTTTACCATCGTCGCCCAAAATCATAGATACGTGAGCATAGGTTGGCACGGGCGCATTTAATGCATTTAATATGTTAATTTGGCGAGGGGTATTGTTGATATGATCTTCACCACGCACCACATGTGTAATGCCCATGTCCCAATCATCAACAACAACGCAGAAGTTATATGTCGGCGTGCCATCTGAGCGTTGAATAATGAGATCATCAAGCTCACTATTAGCCACTTCGATTTTGCCGCGAATTTTGTCATCGAATACAACCGTGCCTGTTTGTGGGGTTTTAAAGCGAATTACGTATGGCTGATCGCTTGGGTGATCTGTGCGATCACGCCATTTTCCGTTGTATCTTGGTTTTTCTCCGGCAGCCATTTGTTTCTCGCGCATCTCGTCGAGCTCTTCGCTGCTGCAAAAACATTTATAGGCTTTACCTTCATCTAAAAGTTGTTGAATTAAACTTTTATAGCGGTCAAATCTTTTTGTTTGGTAGTAGGGGCCTTCATTCCAGTCCAATGATAACCATTGCATACCATCCATTATCGCATCAATAGCTTGCTGAGTTGAGCGCTCAATATCCGTATCTTCAATGCGTAGAACAAATTCGCCTTGGTTTGCTTTAGCAAATAACCAAGAATAAAGAGCTGTTCGAGCCCCCCCTACATGCAAATAACCCGTAGGGCTGGGTGCAAAACGTGTTTTTATCGTCATTATGTTTAAATCCGGCAATTTAGAATGGAATGTAAAAAGGTATTTTAACAATGCTTGCCAGTGTTTCCTAATTAGATTTTGATTGAAATAAGTGTATTTTGTATAGTTTTAACGCGCGTTGGCTATTTAATAGTCGATTGAATGAAATTACTATTTTTTTTAAGAATTTTTGTTGACAGCTGCCAGAGCTTCCCTATAATGCGCACCACATAGCGAGGCAGTCAACTTTAACTAAAGTTATGTTAGCTAGCGGAGGACGCTTAGCTCAGTTGGGAGAGCATCGCCCTTACAAGGCGAGGGTCACTGGTTCAAGTCCAGTAGCGTCCACCAATTCTAAAATCTGCATTAAGTCCAAATGGACGCTTAGCTCAGTTGGGAGAGCATCGCCCTTACAAGGCGAGGGTCACTGGTTCAAGTCCAGTAGCGTCCACCAATTTTTTCTTTTGATAACATTTCCTAATTCAATATCTCATCGTATTCTACTCTGATAAAGAACATATGTTTCGAGCTTTGAGCTGTGTAGGTCGTCCCTTTAGGGCGACATTTTAAATTCATCATCTGTGCATTATGCTTTTGTCGGACTAAAGTCCGACCTACATTTTAGCTTTAAGCTACGAGCTACAAGCTACAAGTTTCGAGTTTCGAGCTGTGTAGGTTGTTCCTTTAGGACGACATTTTAAATTCATCATCTGTGCATTATGCTTTTGTCGGACTAAAGTCGCGACCTACATTTTAGTTTTAAGCTACAAGCTACAAGCTACAAGCTACAAGCTACAAGTTTCGAGCTACGAGTCACGAGTTTCGAGCTGTGTAGGTCGTTCCTTTAGGGCGACATTTTAAATTCATCATCTGTGCATTATGCTTTTGTCGGGCTGAAGCCGCGACCTACATTTTAGCGATAAGTTGCAAGCTACAAGTTTCGACCTACAATTAGCTTGCTGCAGCTTGCAGCTTGCAGCTCGAAACTCGAAACTCAAAACTAAAAAGGTATTTATATGAAAGGCAGTTGTTTGTGCAATCAAGTTCAATTTGAAGTGCAACCTCCGGTGCAATTATTTCAATATTGCCATTGTTCCCGTTGTCGCAAAGTAACAGGCAGTGCACATGCATCTAATTTATATGCGAAAAATAGTCAGTTGATATGGTTGAAAGGCGAAGACTTAGTGCAACGGTATGAAGTGCCTGATGCAAAATACTTTGCGACTTGTTTTTGCAAACACTGTGGATCGGCTTTGCCGTGGACTGTAAAGGGCCGAGACACTTTGGTTATCCCCGCCGGTTCACTAGATGAAGACCTAGATACGACACCTTTGCAAAGTATTCACTGGGCTTCCAAAGCAAATTGGTATACGTCGCCCAATTCAATCCCGCATTTTGACGAATTACCACCGAAAAAGTAATTCTGTGGCTAGGGCGTGTGAATCTTTGTATTATTTTTGAGCAATAGGCTATTTTAATCATTAACAAAGCAGAATGAGTGGGGGTTTAGTCATTCTAAATAAACGAATTCTAATGCCGTTAAGGGTTAAAATAGCCATTGCCCTTCGGGCTGAGGCCAAAATGGTCTTATGCAGCGTTAGAAATAACTTATTTAGATGACTAAACTTCATTATTTCTGCCTTGCCTAAGACCATTTTTTCTCTCAGCTCAAATTATAAACAAAGATCAACACGCCCTAGAGCCTATTGATCTTTGATTTAGGCAGGAAACAAAACATTTTTATAAGTTTGAGCTATAATAGCGCCTTTTGATATTTTCATTTGGCGCTTTCCTTTATGGTTCAGTTATTTAAATCTGCAAAACCCAAAAAAACCAACAACAAACCGTATCAGGTAAAAATTGAATCATTAGACAACCAAGCGAGAGGGGTTGCACGCCACAAAGGGAAGGTTGTTTTTGTCGAAGGAGCTTTACCGAATGAGACGGTGCTTGTCCAAAATATAGCGGATAAAAAACAGTTTACCGAGGCCAAATTACATAAAATTATTCAAGCCAGTAACGATCGGGTTCAAGCTGAATGTAAATGGTATGCGCAATGCGGAGGCTGCCAACTGCAACATCTTAATACAAACGCACAAATTGATGAAAAACAGAAATTTGTTGCAGGTTTATTGGGCAAGGTTGGTTTATACGCATTAAATTGGCAACCTGCCTTACAAGGGCAAGCCACGTATTATCGCAATCGCAGCAGGTTAGCAACCTGGTATGAAGGCAAGCAAGATTACTTACATGTCGGCTTTCGCCAACGTAAAAGTAAAAAAATAGTTGAGATTGACAGTTGCTTAATCATGCCTCAAGCCTTTCAAGGCGTATTATCTGAATTACCGCAAGCGCTTAATAAATTGCAGGGTAAAAAACATTTAGGTCATATCGAATTTAATCACGTAGGTGAAAAACCTATTATGCTGATTAAAACGAATGAGCAATTATCCATACATGATCAGCAAATATTAACGAATTTTGCCGCGTCCAATAAGGTCAATCTGTATATATTAGATGCCGCGGATGAATTAACAGATTTAAGTGTACATCAACTGAAAAGCAGTGAACTTTACTACCCGCTTGAAGCTCTAAAAATTCATTATAACTTAACCGACTTTGTTCAAGTCAATCATCAGATGAATCAAGCTATGGTTCAACAAGCGATTGATTGGCTGGCTGCAAGCAAAGAAGACACGATACTCGATATGTTTTGCGGCAGTGGGAATTTTGCATTACCACTGGCAAAAATGGCGCAGTATGTGCTTGGTATAGAAGGTAGTGACGAAGCGGTACAGCAAGCAAAGCGCAATGCGCAGCTAAATAATTTAACGAATGCCGAATTTCAGCAAATGGATTTAGCGAAAACAGACAGCTTGCAGCAGATAGATTGGCTAAAATACAATAAAATGATTTTAGATCCTTCGCGTGAAGGTGCCTTCGGTATTTGTCTGAGCAGTGCAAATTGGCATGCTTCTAAGGTACTATATGTGGCTTGTGATGCAAATTCTTTGATGCGCGATAGTGCAGAATTGGTGTCTCATGGTTACCACATTGAAAAAATTGGCCTTATTGATATGTTTCCACATACCGCACACGTAGAAACAATGGCATTGTTTAGCAAATAGTAGATGGATTAAACATGGTTTCGGTTAGAAAATCGCACGATAAAAATATCAAATTTTTAGACTTTCCAGCATGGTTGGAAAGTCTCGAGTTTTCTGACACCGCGCGTAAAAAAGCGGTTTCTCAGTGTCATAATTTTCTAACTGAAATCGATAATAATCCGCTTATTGTCAGTATCTCTCGAGAGTTGGTTGAGATATTAAACACCTTAAATATGGATGCGGAAACTTTAACCGCAGCTATGTTATATCCATACTGGCAGCGTGATTTAATTACTTCCGAAACTATCACGAGCCACTATTCAAAAACCGTATTTGAATTAGTACATGGTATTGAACAAATGGCGGCTATTCGGATATTACATAGTCAAAAAAGAGGCGATTTGTCTGGTGATCAAATAGACAACATACGTCGCATGTTATTGGCTATGGTGGAAGATGTGCGTGCTGTCGTTATCAAGTTGGCTGTTTGTATCATCGAACTGCGTCTTGCAAAAAATGCGGATGAAGAAACTCGGGTATTAGCTGCGAAAGAAGCCTCTACTATCTATGCACCACTTGCCAACCGTTTAGGTATAGGTCAAATTAAGTGGGAAATCGAAGATTACTGTTTTCGTTATCAACACCCAGAAACCTACCAGCGCATCGCTGGAATGTTAGACGAAAAGCGCAAAGACAGAGCTTCATATATTCGTAATTTTGTGCAGCAAGTAAAAGCTTCTTTAAGTACAGTCGGAGTCAGTGGTGATGTGTTTGGGCGTCCTAAGCATATTTACAGTATTTGGAAAAAAATGCAGAAAAAGGATCTGTCTTTTGAACGCTTATTTGATATACGAGCAGTACGTATACTGGTTGACTCTGTATCCGATTGTTACAAAGCGTTAGGCGCCGTGCATACCAAGTGGCGACCCATTTCACGAGAATTTGATGACTATATATCAGCACCTAAACCCAATGGCTATCAGTCTATTCATACGGTTGTAATTGGGCCTGAAGGTAAATCGATAGAAGTGCAAATTCGTACTTTTCAAATGCACGAAGAATCCGAATTGGGTGTCGCGGCACATTGGCGATATAAAGAAGGCACGGCAAATGGTAAAGAGGATAGTTACCAAGAAAAAATAAATTGGTTGCGTAAGCTGTTGCAATGGCAGGAAGATGTCAACGGCGGCAGCGAAATGTTAGAAGAATTGCGCAGTCAGGTTTTTGAAGACCGAGTTTATGTTTTTACCCCTAAAGGTGATGTGGTTGATTTACCACAAGGCAGTACGCCACTCGATTTTGCATACTATATACACAGTAATGTGGGTCACTGTTGCATAGGTGCTAAGGTATCAGGGCGGATTGTGCCCTTTAGTTACGTTTTGCAAAATGGCGACCAGATTGAAATTATGACCAGCAAAGAACCAAACCCCAAGCGGGATTGGTTAAATGCTAGCTTAGGCTATGTAAATTCAAGCCGTGCCAGAGCTAAAATCCACCATTGGTTTAAACAACAAGACAAAGAGAAAAACTTAACTGAAGGGCGAGACTTATTAGAAGCCGAGTTACGTCGTTCAGGCTTGACCTTGCAGGACGCAGAACCTGCAATTGCACGTTTTAATATGAGCCAAATGGATGATTTATTAGCGGCAGTAGGTGGTGGAGATGTTAGCTGCAGCCAGATCATAAACTTCATTCAAAGCCGAATTCAAAAATCAAAAGATGAAATTGATGAACGATTGCTCAGCAAGTTAGGCTCAGCACCGCCTAAACAACAGGCTAACGCTCAAGGCGTGGTGGTACAGGGTGTGGGTAATTTATTAACCTATATGGCGAAATGCTGTAATCCGGTGAAAGGCGACACGGTTGCAGGATACATTACGCATGGCAAAGGGGTTTCCATTCACCGAGCGGACTGTGAACAACTCGCACAAATGTTAGATCAGCACCCAGAACGTGCAGTCGATGTCGAATGGGGCGGCGGCGATTCCAGTGGATACCGAGTCACCGTTAGAGTTGTCGCAGTAGACCGAACAGGTTTATTGCGTGATATTACAACCATCTTAGCAAACGAAAAAGCTTATGTTTTGGGCGTGCGCAGTCATTCAGATGAAGTTAAACAAGAAGCGGCTATTGATATTGATATGTCTGTACCGCACTTGGAAAGTTTGACTAAATTATTATCTAAGTTGAGCCAGTTACCCGACATCTTTGAAGCTAAGCGTTTAAACGCTTAAAAGAGAACTAAACGACAAATGCAAAAAGAAAGATATCAACTAAACGACCTGCTGGATATTATGCGCGCGCTGCGAGATCCTGATTCTGGTTGTCCGTGGGACTTAAAACAAAATTATCAATCTATCGTGCCACATACCTTAGAAGAAGCCTATGAAGTTGCAGATGCGATAGAACAGGGAGATTTTGAAGAATTAAAAGGCGAGTTAGGCGACTTACTTTTTCAAGTCGTTTTTTATTGCCAATTAGCCACTGAAGAAAACCGCTTTGACATAGCGGATGTGATACACACGGTTTCAGAAAAATTAGTTCGCCGTCACCCGCATGTTTTTTCAAACGCAGATTTTAGTGACGATGCTCAGATAAAAGCCAATTGGGAAGCCGAAAAAGCCAAAGAAAGAGCACAGAAGTCAGAGTCTGAATTTAATAGTGTCTTAGACAATGTCCCCACTAATTTACCTGCCTTAACACGCGCCAATAAATTACAAAAACGCTGTGCCAGTGTTGGCTTTGATTGGCCGGACATTAACGGTGCAATCGATAAAGTAAAAGAAGAAATTGCAGAGCTGGAAGTAGAGCTGGCACAGAAAGACCATGATGCTCAGCAAAAAGCATTAATAGCGGAAGAATTAGGCGATTTGATGTTTGCTCTGGTTAATGTAAACCGAAAGCTTAAATTAGACCCTGAAACAACTTTGCGCGCCGCTAATCAAAAGTTTGAAAAACGCTTCCGTAAAATCGAAATACTGGCCAGCAAAAAGTATACAGATGATTTTGCTCATTTGAGTTTGCAGCAAATGGAAGCCTTGTGGCAACAGGTAAAAAGCGAAGCTAAAGACAAATAACTTTGAAATCTTATTGAATCTAAACTATTTTTGATATTGTCCTTAGCCGTTAATTGGGAAAGCCTAGTGCAAAAACTAACCTCTATCTTTTTTGCTATTGTCATTTTAGCTGTGAGCTACAAAATAATAGAGCCTTGGCTGTTGCAAGAGCCTGAACCTGAGAAACCTAAGAAACATAAAACAATTGCCACTTCTACAAGCAGTGTAAGGGACTCCTCCGGTACTCAAGCGCCTTCTAGTGATTTGTATATTCAGGAACGCTTAGCTGAAAAAATGCCTAAGCTTTATTCATGGCAGCGACTATTGCAGTTGCATGGCGCATCACATCCAGAGGCTTTTAACAATTATGTTGACGAATGGCTGAATGCAAATTCTGAGCAATTATATAAGCGCGCCTTTCGCCGCGGTTATGATTTAGCCAACTCTCAAGTACAGCAACATATCATTCAGCGAACTGTGTATAACTTTCCTGAACAAGCCGGTGAGCTGAGTAAAAGTTTTTTAGCGCGCGGGTATGATGATCATTTGGCGTTGCAGCTTGCATTGGGTTTTTATCAATATCACCCAGATAAATTACAAGATTACCTAGACAATGAACCTGCTTTTGCAAAAATACCCAATGACTTTAGTGATCTATTTATCCGAAAGGTGTTTTCGCATAATCCAGAGCAAGCACTTAAATGGTTGCCGACCGTTCCTAAATTTAGCCAAATCGAAGCTTATAAAGAGTACGCAAATGCGCAGTTAAGACTACAAAACCCAGAGACCGAATAACTAAATGCCAGTCGCTGGGTAATAAATAAAATAATAAATGAACGCTAAAAATACACGCCGATTACATCTGAGACTGCAAGTAATTTGGCAAGCCTAACATTTTAATTAAACGTAATTGCTGTTCTAACCAATAAGCATGGTCTTCTTCAGTATCATCTAATAACGTTTCTAGCATTTCGCGCGTGACATAGTCCTGCTCTTTTTCACAAAGTGCAATGGTATCTTTTAAAAGCTTAGCAACAGTGTATTCAACGCGTAAATCGCTTTCTAACATAGAGGGTACATCGGTACCGATTTTAATACCATCACGCGTGCTCATATCCGGTGTACCTTCTAAAAACAAGATACGTTCGATAAGGGCTGACGCATGTGATTTTTCATCATCAAATTCGTGATCGATACGCTCATAAAGCTTGTTGAGTCCCCAGTCTTGATACATTCTTGAATGTAAAAAATACTGGTCCATAGCAGCTAATTCATTCGCTAACAGTTTATTTAGCGCATCGATGATAACTTGGTTGCCTTTCATTTTTGCCTCCGTTTAAAGCTGTGCCTGGAGATAATTTTCGATCCCCATGTTGTCAATTTGATACTGTTGGGTTTCAATCCAGTCGATATGCTCTTCTTCATACTCGAGTATATCTTCCAGTAAATCCCGGCTGACATAATCCTGAGCGTTCTCACAAGCGGCGATAGCTTCTTTTAACAAACCAATTTGTTCTACCTGAAAGGCCATGTCACAGGTCAACATTTCTTTAGTTTCTTCACCTATTCTTAAAGAGCCAAGCCGTTGTAGGTTAGGTAACCCTTCTAATAAAAGCACGCGCTCAATGATATCATCGGCTTGTTTCATGTCTTTAATCGACTTTTTATAGCTTTTTTCGTTTAACTGATTAAGTCCCCAGTTTTTAAACATACGTGCATGTAGAAAAAACTGATTGATAGAAGTCAGCTCTGCCGTTAGAACTTTGTTCAGATAATCAATGACTTGCTTGTTGCCTTTCATGGTTTGCTCCCAGCTGATCAAATTTATATAGTGCGAGTATAGTGGAAAAACCGAAAAGTGCAAAAAAATCTTTTATTTCAAAGGGTTGCAACTGTTAACCATTCTTATTCATATTTCGGTTAGTGATTTGTTTAACGATATAGTTGCAAGCTTAAGATAAGATGACAGAAACAAAAAAGGAGCCGTTAAGCTCCTTTACAATTTAGCGTGGCATTCAATGGTTTACAATAAAACGCGCGCTTTAATTGTGCCATCAATTGCTTTTAATTGTTCTAATGCGGTTTGGCTGTCATCAGAGTCAACTTCTAATACAACATAACCAATTTCAGCGTTAGTTTGTAAATACTGAGCTGAGATATTAATACCTTTTTCAGCAAACGCTTGGTTGATTTGAGTTAAAACACCTGGTTGATTCTTATGGATGTGTAATAAACGGCTGCGGCCTTCATGTGAAGGGAGTGATACCTCTGGGAAGTTTACTGCTGATAAAGTAGAACCATTATCACTATATTTAGCCAGTTTGCCCGCTACCTCAATACCGATATTCTCTTGTGCTTCTAACGTAGAGCCACCAATATGCGGTGTTAACAATACGTTTTTCAAACCGCGTAATGGCGAAACAAACTCTTCATCATTTGATTTGGGCTCAACAGGGAACACGTCGATTGCTGCGCCGCCTAAATGCGGTTGTTCGCCAGCCAAAAATTCAGCTAAGGCCTCAATGTCTACAACCGTACCACGAGAAGCGTTAATAAACATTGCACCTTGTTTCATTGCTTTAAACTGCTCAGCACCAAACATGTCTTTGGTGCTGGCATTTTCTGGTACATGCAAAGTAACAGCGTCAGATTGCGCCAACAAATCATTTAAATTGTGAACTTGTTTAGCATTACCAAGTGGCAGTTTATCTTCGATATCATAAAAAATCACATTCATACCAATGGTTTCAGCTAAAATACCCAACTGAGTACCAATATGGCCGTAACCTATAATACCGAGTGTCTTGCCACGCGCTTCAATCGAGCCATTGGCCGATTTTTGCCAAATACCTTCGTGCGCTAATGTGCTTTTTTCCGGAATACGACGGAACAATAATAAAATTTCACCGATAACCAACTCGGCAACAGAGCGTGTATTTGAAAACGGTGCATTAAAAACCGGAATACCAAACTCGCATGCAGCATCCAAATCAACTTGGTTGGTGCCAATACAAAAACAACCGATACCGATCAGCTTTTCTGCGTTTTGTAGCACGTTACGTGTTAACTGAGTGCGTGAGCGCAAACCAACAAAATGTGCATCTTTAATTTTTGCGATTAAATCTTCTTCAGCCAGTGAAGTTTTTAAATACTCAATATTGGTGTAGCCCGCGTTATTAAGTGTTTTAATCGCGCTTTGGTGAACACCTTCTAGAAGAAGGATTCGGATTTTATCTTTAGCTAAGGAGAATTTACTCATTTGGTTCCCAAGGCGTTATGGTCTAAATAATGCCCGCAATTATATAGATTGACAAAAAATCTGCATCTTTTTTTCGATATATATAATGATTAATCGTAATCACTAAAAGGCCAACTAATCGCTCAACTAATCGCTCAACTAATCGCTCAATTAATAGGTATCTACGCCTTTATCAGTGGCAACTAAAACCACATCAGCCGCACGGGCGGCAAAAATGCCATTGGTGACAACACCTGTTATCTGATTTAACTGCGCTTCAAGCGTAACCGGGTCGGTGATTTGTAAATTATAAACATCTAAAATGACATTCCCATTGTCTGTTGTTACGCCTTGACGATAAACCGGATCACCGCCTAATCTAACAATTTCACGCGCTACATAACTGCGCGCCATGGGTATGACTTCAACAGGAAGTGGAAACTTACCCAATACGTCCACACGTTTGCTGTCATCGACAATACAAATAAATTTTTTCGCAACAGCGGATACGATTTTTTCGCGTGTTAACGCAGCACCGCCACCCTTTATCATATGTTTTTGCGGGTTAACTTCATCAGCACCGTCGACGTAAATATCAAAAGAAGCAACTTGGTTTAAGTCGAATACTTCAATACCTAATGCTTTTAATTTTTCGGTAGATGCTTCGGAACTAGACACAGCCCCCTGGATGTCTTCCGCTAAAGGGGCTAACGCCTCAATGAAATAATTTGTTGTACTGCCAGTGCCGACGCCAATAATTGCATCTTTCTCAACATACTTTATGGCGGCTTCCGCGACAGCTCGCTTTTTGTCATTTTGATTCATGTGTGATATTTCCCGAAGAAAAAAGTGGCAATAGTATAACTAATAAATCTAGTTGTCGGAATAATATCCGACCAACGTATCAATTAAATGAATAAATTTGGCTAGGTGTAATTAACATATCTAGTGGCACGTCCCAACTTTCAACTGGCAGTTTTTCAACGCACTGACAGTCATGTGCCAAGCCAATTAAGCGTGTTTTACTGTTTTTTACTTGGGCAAAAGTGCGATCATAATAACCACCACCCATGCCCATTCGATTGCCCTGTTTATCAAATGCCACTAAGGGGACAAAAACCAGATCAAGTTCATTGACCGGGCAGATAGTGGGGCAACTTATATAGGGTTCAGGAATGTTATATTTATTGATGCGCATTTTAGAGTTTTCCTGAAAAGAAAAAAACGCTAAATGATTTTCTGCAAAAGGGTGTAATACGGGTAAATAAACAGAAGCATCCAGTTGCCAGGCATCTTTTATAATATCTTGTGGTGAAATTTCACCATCATTGGCGATAAACGCGGCGATCTTGCAGCGAGCATTCATTAATCCGAGTTGTTTTACTTGCAACGCGATTTGATGGCTGGCCGTTAATTGCTGCTCTGTTGATAAAGCGCGGCGCATTTTGCGAATGTGTTTTCTAAGTTCAACTCTGGTTAGATTCATTTACGACTGGGAGTATTGTCTTTCAATATTGCTATTATGCAATTTTACTGGGTTTTCATCTACTGTGAGAAACTGGTTTAGGTTAAAACAAAAAAATTGGTGATAATAGCTAACAGCATCATTTAAAACCAGCTGTATATAAGATGTTGTTGTTTGTTTTAATTGTCGTTAAATTGTAACAAATTGTAATTTTTAATCTTTTGCAGCAAGTATTTAAAACTTCAGCTTTTCATCCCATTTATTGCGGTTAAACCTGCATTTCTATTGCTTTTAACAACAATTTTTCATGTGTTTTTAGCAGTGAAAATAGTTAATAATCAATGCGCTTGTAATCTAACTGTCATAATTTTGGCAACTAATTGTCATTTTTCATGCGTAATCTCTGCGCGTAAATTCTTTGAATTAATTTAACGCACTAAATTACAAAACGGAGATATCCATGAAACTTAAGCACATTTTTGCAATGACTGCAGTTGCAGCTTCTTTGACTTTAGCAGGTTGTGGCGGAGATATTAATATTACTCCGACTGTTAATGACACTAGCACAACAGACAACAGTGTTGGTGATAATTCTAACAATGTAACAAATAACAATGGCGGCGGTAATAATGCGGTAGAAGTTGTTTGTGCAAGCTATACAACTGATGCTGGTACTGTAGAGGGTGTTGCTGCTGGTAATGACTGTCTATATAACGACTCATTTGCAAGTGCAAACATTTCTATTACTTCCAACATTACGTTTGAAGAGTTACCTGATGGTGGTGTACACGTTTTCGAAAAAGCATTGCAAATTGGCGCAGATGGCGATACTAGCACTGGATTTACCATCCCAGCAAACGGCCCAACTATGACAGTTAAGCCAGGTGCAACTTTAGCGTTTAAATCTGGTGAAGCGATTATTCGTATTGCTCGTGGTGCAAAAATTCAAGCTGTTGGTACTTTAGAAAAGCCAATTGCTTTCACGTCTGCATATGCATTTGACCGTTTTGATGACGTAGGTAATGGTGCAAAATATGCTGACTGGGGCGGTATTATTATCAACGGTAATGGTATCACTGACCAATGTACAGACGCTCAGCGTACTGGTGGTACATGTAATGTTCCTTCTGAAGGTATTCCTTCTTTCTTTGGTGGTAACGACAACACTGATTCTAGTGGTTCAATTAAATACGCTAAAATTTGGTACGCAGGTTCTGGACCGCGTGAAGGCGGTGGTGGTGACGACCTAAACTCGTTAACCCTTAACGCTGTTGGTGCAGGTTCTAGCTTTGAGTATATTCACATTCACCAAGGTTTTGATGACGGTGTTGAAATTTTCGGTGGTGCAGCTGATTTAGCATACATCGCTGTAACTGATACGCAGGATGATTCGTTTGACTTAGATGCGGGTTGGCAAGGTGATGCGCATCACTTATTTGTAATGCACGGTAGTGTTACTTTGGCTGACGGTACAGTTGCCCACATGGGTAACGGTGGATTCGAAGCTGATGGCCTTAAAGGTAGTTCAGATGCGGATACTCGTGGAGGATTTGTTCCTTCAATCAAGGATGTAACCATTATTACTACCGACGAACTGTCTGTTCGTGACGGTCCTGCAGACGGATCATCATCTATGGGCTTTAAATTCGATGACTACTTTAATGCTAGCTTTGATAACGTATTGGTTGTTAAGCAAAATGATAACGCTGCAGTTGCTTCTTCATGTATAACCCACTCTACTGATGGTGAAAAACAAGCTGACAAGATTACGTTTGTAAACTCAACATTAGCTTGTGATTCAGATGCAGAATTTGCGGAAGCTCAGTTTGGTGCTAGTGCTGGTGGTACATTAGCGGGTACCGCGAAAACAGCTTGGTTTGATAACGGTGGCAACACTCGTATTGGTTCTACATCTGATGTGTTAGCAACGAATGGTTTTTCTACTAACACTTCATCTACTGCTAAAAATGCAAACACTACTGGTGCTTTAGCTGATACAGACACTAGTTCTAATTGGTACAAATGGGTAGAAGCTGCATACACTGCCGCTAAAGCTGATTAATATAGAGTGGTATTTTAAAAATGGGCGCTATGTTGCGCCTATTTTTTTGCTAAAGCAAAGGTATAAATATGAAAAATCAATACAGATTTAACAAAATTGCCTGCGCTGTGACTTTTGGGTTGACTGTAGCTAGTCATCCTGCCCTCGCTGCAGAAAATGACGAAATTGCAATGGAAGAAGTTGTAGCTACGGCTAGTCGTCTGCAAGGATCTGCTGCTGCAGTGATCGAAGAAAGAAAAAGTCAAGCGTTCGTAGCCGACATATTGGGTGCCGAGCAATTATCTCGAACAGGTGACAGTGACGCAGCTTCGGCATTGCGTCGAGTGACAGGTTTGACCTTGGTCGATGGTAAGTTTATTTATGTTCGAGGTTTAGGTGAGAGGTATTCTAGCGCTAGATTGAATGGTGCGAGTATTCCAAGTCCAGATCTGACTCGTAATGTAGTTCCGCTGGATATTTTCCCATCAAGTATTATTGAAAGTTTGTCTGTGCAAAAAGCTTACTCTCCGTCCATGCCTGCTGCGTTCGGTGGTGGTTCGATCGACATCCGCACTAAATCGGTTCCAACTGAGTTTATTGCTGGTTTTGAAATTGGTGCGGGTATGGACTCGAGTGCGTCCGATGGGTTTTCATATGAACGAAATGATTCAGGGCTGGACGCTAGCCTATATGACGCTATTGCAGTTTATAGGGGAGACTTTAGTTTATCTTCTATTATTGAAGAGAAAGCACTTAAATCAACTGATACACAAACTGCAGGTCAACAAGCTTTATTGTTAAATAAGCAGCTATTAAAAACGCTACCGCGTAATTTGGAGATCGAAGAAGAATCTCTTGATCCAAATTACAACATAAAAGCTCATGTTGGTGATAGCTTTGAAGTACTAGATGGTCAGCTTGGATTTCTAGCGTCTGTAGCCTATGACAGCGTTAGAGACGCGAGTGAAAAGCGTAATGCAATTATCACTAATGATTTGTCAGATAACTGTGCTACTTCACTGGATACAATCGAGCAAGTTGATACCTCATGTTATGAGGTTGTAAAAGATTCTGTGACATCAACTGAAAACGAAAGGCTCAATGCTGTATTTAACGTGGGTTATAAAAGAAAAGGTCACCAGCTGTCTTGGTCAAATATTTATCTTGAAGATAATGAAGACGAAGTTGATGTTTCTATTTTACAAGCACCTGCGGCGAGCTCTAGTTTTGCAATAATCAGAGACGGTTCTGCAAACAGAAACCATGAATTTCTCTATGAAGAGCGCACTTTAAGTGTTTCTCAATTTCAAGGGAAGCACACTTTTCTTGATTTTGGTGGTTTAGGTTTTGATTGGCAATATACTAGATCTAAAGCTGAGACCGATATTCCAGTTGATGTGATTTATAAATTTGGCGATAAATTCAACTCTAATGGTGAGTATGTAAATTCAGTCGTCTCTGGTGACGATAATCGTGCAGTATACAGTTACACTAACATGGAAGACCATGTAGACTCGTACAGTGGCAACCTAAACTTGCCTGTATATTTGTCCGATTTCGAAATGGAATTTAAAGCAGGTTATGATTTTGTTGATAGAGCCCGTGTCTATTCAACTTCTAGTTTTGCTGTTAACTTGTCAGGTGCTGCCGTAGACGTTGATAATAACGGTAACCGGTTAAATAACTCTGGTTATTTAACCGATTCATTTATCGACAGCTCGAGTGCCACTATTCAATTCAATGAGCCAACGTCTCCTCGCGCTGACGACTATCTAGCTGCACAGAAAGTTGCGGCGGGTTATGGTATGTTTGATGTCATATATCAAGGCCAATGGCGTGTAAGCGGTGGTCTACGATATGAAGAATTTCAGCAAGTTTCCATAGGTACTTCAAGTTTGATTTTTGATGGTGATGATTTAGATATTTATTATGACCCAGAGAAAATTCAAGCTGGAACGATAAACGAAGATGAAACGTACTCGGCTCTCTCTCTTACTTATATTGGCGGTGAGAGTTATCAAATACGTTTCGGTTATGGTGAAACTGTTGTTCGCCCAGATTTGCGTGAAGTTGTGCCAGTTTCTTATACTGACCCTTTGACTGATATTAGAACCTTTGGTCGCTCTGGATTAAAAAGCAGTCCAATTAAAAACTATGACTTACGTTATGAATATTATGGAAGTCTAGGTGACAGTTTCTCAGTTGCTGCTTTTTATAAGGATATAGACGCACCAATAGAGACTGTTTTACAAATAGGCGATGAAGAATATTCTGCGACTTTCGTGAATGGTGAATCGGCTGAAGTTATGGGTGTTGAAGTTGAATGGATGCATGACCTAACTTATTTAGCTGATGGTATTTTTACCTCAGGTAATATTACTTTATCAGATTCTGAGGCTGTTATAGATCCAGCGCAAGCTGGTAGTTTAACAAACCCAACTAAACGGATGACAGGTCATTCAGAATACGTCGTTAATTTGCAATTAAATTACGATTCATCTGATGGCGAACATAGTAGTTCGTTGGTTTATAATGTGTTTGGTGAGCGAATCTTGGCAGCAGGTGTACTTGGACGAGAGGATGCAATGGAGCAGCCATTTCACTCTCTAGATTTTGTGTACACGTATTATCCTGACTTTAATTCAAAAATTAAATTAAAACTTAAAAATTTACTTAATGAAGATCAGGAAGTGACTCAATCTGACGTAACTGTTCGGTCAAAAGAGATCGGATTGGGCGCAAGTTTAAGCTACAGTTACGAGTTCTAGTAGATACAAGATCGTATTTGTACTTTAGGGGGTGGCTTGTCCACCCCTTCAATTTTACATTAGACCGATTTTCATCCATTTAATAACCTCACCTGCATCTTTGTCATATTTCTGTCATTTCAAGTTAATCTGGTTGTAACCTAACCGACATATAGTGCTTCCTAAATTTCAATGTCAAACTATTTCAGGAAGCTTTAATATGAGCCTTTCGCATGTGTTTAAAACGACTGTTATTGCATCAGCTGTTGCAGTAGCATCGTTCGCTCAGGCAGCCGATAGCCTAGAGCCTGCAGTAAAAGCAGGTCAAAAAATTAATCAATCTGCTGAAAAATCACAACAGAAAATCGATAAAATCAGCGATGACATCCAGGTGCGCTTACAGCAGTACAAAGCAATCAATAAGGAAATTGAAGGCCTATTGGTATACAACCGTCAATTAGAAAAACAGGTTGCCAACCAAGAAGCTGAAATGGCTGACATCAATGAATCAATCGACAAAGTGTCGGTTGTCGAGCGTCAGGTTACGCCATTGATGATTCGTATGATTGACGGCTTAGAGCAGTTTGTAAATTTAGATGTGCCTTTTTTACCGCAAGAGCGTGAAAAACGTATTGCCGATTTAAAAAGTATGATGGATCGTGCTGATATCTCACCATCTGAAAAATTCCGTCGTGTATTAGAAGCCTATCAAGTTGAAGTTGATTACGGCAAAACAATTGAAGCTTATACCAGCACATTGGAAATTGACGGCCAAGAACGTGACGTGGATTTTCTACGTGTAGGTCGTGTTGCATTAATTTACCAAACTCGTGATGGCAAACTAAGCGGTGCGTGGGATACCAACAGCAAATCATTTGTTGAGCTATCACCAGAATACCGTACGCAAATTACTAAAGGTTTACGTATCGCCCGTAAACAATTAGCCCCTGATTTACTTGTGTTACCAATTTCTGCAGCTGAATAAGAGGTTTGAAAGATGAATAAGTTAGTAAAAAGCCTATTGGCTTCAGTTGCATTAAGCGCAACATTATCGGCGCCGGTTTTGGCAGAGGCAGAAACGGCAGTCAATCTTGACCAGTTGTTAAAAAAGCTGGAACAAGGTCAGTTATTTCAAAACCAACAAAATAAAGAACGTGAATCTGAGTTTTTAGCTAAAAAAGAACAACAAGTGCAAATGTTGAATGACGCAGCAGCGCGTCGTAATCAATTGGTTCAACGTAGCGAACAGCTAGAAACCACTTTCGAAGAAAACGAAATTCACTTAGCAGATTTAAGCAATACGTTAAACAACCGCATGGGTTCATTAAAAGAGCTATTTGGTGTTTTGCAACAAGTATCAGGTGATATGAAAGGCAAGTTCCAAAATTCTATTATTTCTGCTCAGTTCCCAAATCGTGACGTCTTTTTAGATGAACTGGCGCAAAAAATGGGTAAAAGCTCAAAGTTAGCGTCAGTTGAAGAAATTGAGCGTGTGTGGTTTGAATTACAACGAGAAATGACAGAGTCAGGTAAAGTTGTACGCTTTAACGCACCGGTTGTAAGTGCAGAAACAGGAACTAAAAACGAACAGGAAGTGGTTCGTGTAGGCGCATTTAACTTGGTTTCTAATGGCAAATTTGTTGAATATGTGCAGCAAACTGGATCTTTGGCGGAGTTGGCGCGTCAACCTTCTGAGCGTTATTTAGATACGGCTTCTGCAGTACAAGAGCAGCGCGGTGAGTTGGTTGAGTTTGCATTAGACCCAACCGGCGGTTCTATTTTAGGTTTGTTGGTTCAAGCGCCTGATTTAAAAGAGCGTGTTGAGCAAGGTGGCACCGTTGGTTACGTTATCTTAGCCGTCGGTTTGGTCGGTTTATTGTTGGCGTTAGAGCGCTTTATTAGCCTAACTTTGGTTGGCGGTAAAATTAAGCGTCAGTTAAAAGAACCAACAGCGAAATCAGACAACCCATTAGGTCGTGTGATGAAAGTTAAAGATGAAAATCCAAATGCTGACAGCGAAACACTAGAGCTTAAATTAAGTGAAGCAATTTTGCGTGAAGCACCAAAATTAGCGCGTAACTTAACCTTTATCAAAATTATCTCAGTTGTAGCTCCGCTACTTGGTCTATTAGGTACGGTAACAGGTATGATTAATACCTTCCAAGCAATTACTTTGTTTGGTACAGGTGACCCGAAATTAATGGCGGGTGGTATCTCACAGGCACTTATCACAACTGTATTAGGTTTGGTGGTTGCGATTCCAACGTTATTACTTTACACCGTTCTGAACTCTCGCAGCCGTGGTTTGGTTTCAATCCTGCAAGAGCAAAGTGCAGGTATTATAGCGGAACGAGCAGAGCAAGGAGAATAAGGTGTACGCTTTATTCGAAATGATGGACGCAATTCAAGGGTTTATGGAAACCGGCGGTAATGTACTGCAGTGGATTGCGTTGCTGATCTTCGTAATGTGGATTCTGATATTTGAGCGAATTTCTTTTTTAAAGTCAGGTTACAAAAAGTACGAAAAAGACATTATTGCTCAATGGGAGGCACGCCGGGAACGTAAGTCCTGGAATGCCCACCAAATTCGTCAGGCATACATTTCAAGAGCCAGCAATAAACTGAATCAAAATTTAATGTTATTAGGCGCTCTGGTTGCTCTGTGTCCGCTACTTGGTTTGATGGGCACAGTAACAGGTATGATTGAAGTGTTTGATGTCATGGCCATTACCGGCTCAGGCAGTGCACGTTCAATGGCGTCAGGTGTTTCGAAAGCAACAATTCCTACAATGGCTGGGATGGTTGGTGCCTTGTCAGGTGTATTTGCATCGACTTGGTTAAACCGTATGGCCAAACGCGAAACTGAGTTGCTTGAAGACCACTTAACTATGGACCACTAATTTAAAGGTTATCCGAATATGCGAGCAAGTCCACTAAGTAAAATTATGGAAGAAGAAGAGCAAGGGATAGATATGACGCCAATGTTGGACGTTGTATTTATTATGCTTATATTCTTCATCGTAACGGCTTCTTTTGTCAAAGAGTCAGGTATTGATGTTAACCGACCAGATGCACCTACAGCTGTTAAAAAAGAACGTGCAAACATCTTAATTGCAATCAGTGATAAAGGTGAAATCTGGATTGATAAACGCCGAATTGATATTCGTGCAGTACAAGCCAATATCGAGCGTTTAAAAGCTGAAAACCCGCAGGGTTCTGTTGTTGTTCAAGCAGACAAAAAAGCGGATGTAGAAACCTTGATCAAGGTCATGGATGCTTCGCGCGCAGCGGGTGCATACGATGTTTCAATTGCAGCGAACGACTAGAGACTATGTTTAGATATTTAATAGCAATTGTCTTATCAGTGGTGACAACTTTTTTCATCTTTTACGGGATGCAAAGTTTGATACAAAGCGGTGAAGGGGCGCTTACTGAGCCACCTCGCGGCAGTGTATTAGATTTTGTTCGAGTGAAAAAAGAGTCTGCACCTGAGAAAAAAGACAGAAAACCGAAAAAGCCACCTAAACCACAAGAGCCGCCACCGCCAATGGAAGCGCCACAAATGGAAGCGCCAAATCCAAACGCGAATGCAATAAGCACTGATTTTGGTGCAGATATTGAAGCCGATGTTGGTTTAGAAGGCGGTTTATCATTAGAGTCAGGTGATGGTGAGTATTTACCTATTGTTAAAGTACAACCAATCTACCCACGCCGCGCACAACAACGAGGTATAGAAGGGTATGTGATTGTTGAATTTACCGTGAGTAAACTTGGCACTGTAGTTGACCCTTATGTGGTAGAAGCTGAACCTGAGAATATTTTTGATACGGCAGCACTTCAGGCCGCGCAAAAGTTTAAATACAAACCTCGGGTTGTTAATGGTGAACCCGTTGAAGTGGCGGGTGTGCAAAACCGCATAACCTTCAAGATTAATTAATGGGTGAACGAATGAAGCTATTATCAAAAAAACTTGCACTTGTGGCTATATTGTCTGTGTTGGGTAGTACACCTGCAATATCTGTATATGCAGCTGATAATGACAATGCTGAAACCCGAAAAACAGTTAAAGTCCCTGCGATGCGTTCTAAAGTTTATGAACAGTTGGCACGTGCGCAAGGTTTAGCTGATGAAGGTAAACCGCAGGAAGCGATAGAAGCATTAGACAATGTAAAGCGTAAAAGTAGCTCGATGAACAGTTATGAAATTGCAATGATGCATAACTTTTACGCTTTTGTGTACTACAACATGGAAAACATGGAAAAGGCGATAGAAAGCTTTGAAAAAGTTGTTTCTGAAGAGGCTATTCCTGAAAGTTTGCGCATGAGTACTTTGTATAGTTTAGCGCAGTTGCATATGGCAGAAGAAAACTACGCTAAAACCATCAGTATGATGCAAAGGTGGTACGACGCAGGTGGTGATGAAGAAAACCCAAATGCACAGGTTTTGATGGCACAGGCTTATTATCAGTTAAAAGAATATGATAATGCGCTTAAACCACTTAAAAAGGCGATAAAAATTGTTGCAGATGCGGGCGAAACACCAAAAGAAAATTGGTTCGTTTTGCAGCGTGCAATTTATTACTCGCTCAAAAAACCTGAGCATGTTGCTGATGTTACAGAGACCTTGGTACGTTTGTTTAATAAACCTGAATATTGGTTGCAGCTGGCGGGTATGTATGGTGAATTAGGGCTGGAAGAAAAGCAACTGGCGATGATGGAAGTTGCCTATCAGCAAGGTTTTGTTACCAAAAAAGCAGACATTTTAGCCTTAGCTCAATTGTATGTTTATCATCAAGTGCCGGTTAAAGGTGCAATATTGCTTGAAAAAGCGATAGAGGACGGCGTTGTCGAAGAAAACGTTAAAAACCTTAAATTTTTAGCACAAGCTTTTACTTTGGCAAAAGAAGATCAAAAAGCGGTACCAGTTTTAGCTAAAGCTGCTGCAATTTCTGATGACGGTAATTTAGACGCTCAGTTAGGTCAAACATATTTAAATATGGAAAAGTGGGAGCTTGCTATTGAAGCAACTCAGCGCGCGGTTAAAAAAGGTCAACTGGATGAACCGGGCAAAGCTCAACTTGTTTTGGGTATGGCTTATTTCAATTTAAAACAGTTTGATAAATCTTTGCAGGCTTTAAATATTGCAAGTGAGCACTCTTCTAGTAAAGCGATGGCAACTCAGTGGAAAAAGTATGTTTCCAAAGAAAAAGAGAATGCCGAGGCGATGGCGAGTATCTCAGCTTAATTTATATAACGATCCTGCATAAAAAACGACCCTGCATAAAAAAGCGGCTACCCAAACAAGCGGGTAGCCGAAGGGATACACAACTAAGTGACGTTCCATCCATCACATTAAACAGCTTACTCGATTGCAAGTTAAGAAGCGGTTAAGCTTAAAGCTTTAAAATATGTTTGCTAAACAACCTGTCTAATAACTCTGCTTCTTTTTCAGACGCCGCCCAAGCTTTGTGCGCGAGTCGGTAGGCTTTTGAAGGGCGTATTTTCGTTAGCAATTTGTTCAAATCCTGAATCGTTTGTCGGCCCCAATTAGTCTTAGGGCAAGCTATATAACCTAGATAATACTCAGGGTGGCCTTCTATTGAAATGCTTCGGATAGTTGGTTTATCGTCGAAGAATTCTATATTTTGGACATGATACCGAGCGACATTTTCATATTCGATCATATAGTCAATTCTATTGTAAACTAACATTTTTATTAGTTGAGCACTGTTTACATTGCGACTCTCTACTGAGGGGGAGCTATTGGAAACAGATAAAATGGAGTCAACTAGGTTTGAGTATGATCTTTCTTTTTCATATATAAGCTTATACTGAGGGTTACGCGTCAATGCATTTAACGAGATTGACTGCGGTTGTCTCCACTGTTGGTACAAAGAATCTTTAACAATGACTTTATTTGGAATTGCAATTGAATTAGGTAATGAAAACAGCGCAAAACTTTCTCTTTCAGTTGTACGCAGAGCCGCAATATTGCAAACCGGTGCACCTGACTTAATCTGCATCCAAACCCGGCTCCAATTCATATTGATAATTTTATGTTTATACATTGGCAGGCTTTTAATATATAAATCTATTAGCTGGTCGAATCGTCCCGGCGCCTTATTGGGGTCCGTTTGCATCATAAGTGGTGCCCAGTGGTGTTTCGGCCAAATTATAGTAGGGGCTGCTAGTAGATTCAGGCTGACACTGGATAACAGTAGCCAGCATATTAAAAAGTGATAACGCATATAATGCATAATGAAAGATTAAAAAGTTAGTATAGTAGACTTTATCGCAATACACTAAACTTCAGGCAGAATCTTATTCGCAACTTTTGCTTTAATCTTCTAAGCTATTCGTACTTGCTGATTTCATGGTGGAGTAAACTATGAGCTTTTTATTAGACGCCAGGCTTGACGCAGACTGTATCGAAGTCGCGGACTTGGAATTAAGTCGTTTGTTATTGATGAATAATAGAAATGTGCCTTGGTTAATACTGGTGCCGCGTAAAGACAACGCTGCAGAGTTAACCGACCTGACATTATCGGAACAACATGTGTTATTAGATGAGATTAATTTAATTACGCGAGTTCAACAAAAGTTGTTTAGCCCAGATAAAATTAACACAGCGGCAATCGGTAACATGGTTCGTCAGCTGCATATTCATGTGATAGGTCGCTTTAAAAGTGATCCGGTTTGGCCTGCACCCGTTTGGGGGAACTTGGCTGCTGAACCTTATCATGAAGGTGAGTTATTACAGCGTGTTCAACTGTTGAGACACGCTATTTGTATTTAAAATTATAATCGCGCGTTATGTTGAATATTTGCACGTTTAACATGAGGCCATCTATTAATTTACAATGCATGACTTATACTTGCATCCATATTGTATGTGTAGGATCGGCTAGCTGTCTTCCCGAAACATGACAAAAAATTGAATTTTGATATTACTTAGAGGACATTATTGTGTTAGAAGCTTATCGTAAGCATGTTGCAGAGCGTGCAGAGCAAGGCATAGTGCCAAAACCACTAGATGCTGAACAGACAGCGGCCTTGGTTGAACTAATTAAGAACCCACCTGCAGGTGAAGAAGAATTTTTGATTGACCTATTGTCAAACAGAATCCCTGCTGGTGTAGATGATGCGGCTTATGTAAAAGCAGGTTTTTTAGCGGCTGTAGCGAAGGGTGAAGCGTCTTCTCCGATTATTAACGCTGAACAAGCTACAAAGCTGTTGGGTACTATGTTAGGTGGTTACAACATTGAACCATTAATCGATTTATTAGATGATGACAAGTTATCTGATATTGCGTGCCAAGGTTTATCTAAAACTTTGTTAATGTTTGATGCCTTTTATGATGTTAAAGAAAAAGCAGACGCAGGTAACGAAGCCGCGAAAAAAGTCATGCAATCATGGGCTGATGCTGAATGGTTTACATCTAAGCCTGAAATTGCAGAAAAAATTACAGTAACCGTCTTTAAAGTCGCTGGCGAAACGAATACAGATGACTTATCTCCGGCACCAGATGCATGGTCTCGCCCAGACATTCCTTTGCATGCACTTGCGATGTTAAAAAATGAACGTGAAGGTATCAACCCAGACGTACCAGGTGAAGTTGGACCGGTTAAACAAATTGAAGCTTTGAAAGAAAAAGGCTTCCCACTGGCATATGTTGGTGATGTTGTGGGTACTGGATCATCACGTAAATCAGCTACAAACTCTGTATTGTGGTTTATGGGTGAAGATATTCCTCACGTGCCGAATAAACGCCAAGGTGGGGTTTGTTTAGGTAGTAAAATAGCACCTATTTTCTTTAATACAATGGAAGATTCAGGTGCGTTACCGATTGAGCTAGATGTAGATGCAATGGAAATGGGTGACGTGATTGATATCTACCCGTTTGAACAATGTGTCAAACGTCATGGTACAGACGAAGTTATATCTACATTTGAATACAAATCAAACATAATCTTAGATGAAGTACGAGCAGGCGGCCGAATTCCATTAATTGTTGGCCGTGGTTTAACGGATAAAGCACGTGAATCTCTTGGTTTAGAACCATCAAAAGTATTTAAACGCCCTGAAGTATTAGAAGAGTCAGATAAAGGCTTTACTTTGGCACAAAAAATGGTGGGTAAAGCCTGTGGTGTTAAAGGTATTCGACCAGGTCAATATTGTGAACCTAAGATGACCACGGTTGGCTCACAGGATACAACAGGCCCAATGACACGTGATGAGTTAAAAGATTTGGCTTGTCTTGGTTTTTCTGCTGATTTAACAATGCAGTCTTTCTGTCATACTAGTGCTTATCCTAAGCCAGTTGACGTTGAAACACACCACACTTTACCAGACTTTATTATGAACCGTGGTGGTGTCGCCTTGCGTCCGGGTGATGGTATTATCCACTCTTGGTTAAACCGTATGTTGTTGCCGGATACTGTGGGAACAGGTGGTGATTCTCATACACGTTTCCCGCTGGGTATTTCATTCCCTGCCGGTTCTGGTTTGGTCGCGTTTGCTGCTGCAACGGGTGTTATGCCACTTGATATGCCTGAATCTGTGTTGGTTCGTTTTAAAGGGGATTTACAACCGGGTATTACATTACGTGATTTGGTACATGCAATCCCATATTATGCAATCCAGCAAGGTTTGTTGACGGTTGAGAAAAAAGGTAAGAAAAATATCTTCTCTGGCCGCATCTTAGAGATTGAAGGTTTAGAGCATTTAACAGTAGAGCAAGCGTTTGAATTATCAGATGCATCTGCGGAGCGTAGCGCTGGTGGTTGTACGATTAACCTAAGCGAAGAATCTATCGCAGAATACCTACAGTCAAACATTGTTATGTTGAAGTGGATGATCAGCGAAGGTTATGGCGATGTTCGTACTATCGAGCGTCGTATTCTAGCTATGGAAGAATGGTTAGCTAATCCTCAGTTGATGCGTGCAGATAAAGATGCAGAATACACTGAAGTCATTGAAATTGATTTGGCCGATATTAAAGAACCTATTTTATGTGCACCAAATGACCCAGATGATGCGCGTTTATTATCAGAAGTCGCTGGCGATAAAGTAGATGAAGTGTTTATCGGTTCTTGTATGACTAACATTGGTCACTTCAGAGCTGCAGGTAAATTAATTAATAAATTTGCTAAAACTATCCCAACTCGTTTATGGGTTGCGCCACCCACTAAGATGGATCAGGCGCAATTAACCGAAGAAGGCTACTATAGTATTTTCGGTAAAGCCGGTGCGCGTATTGAAACGCCGGGGTGTTCATTGTGTATGGGTAACCAAGCACGTGTTGCAGACGGTGCGACTGTATTGTCTACTTCAACACGTAACTTCCCGAACCGTTTAGGCACGGGTGCAAATGTGTATCTGGCATCAGCTGAATTATCAGCCGTTGCATCTATGGTCGGGCATATTCCAACGGTTGAAGAGTATTTGGGGTATGCTAAAGAAATTGATGCAACTGCAGCGGATACCTATCGTTATCTGAACTTCCATTTAATGGATAACTACACCAAAAAAGCATCTACAGTGATTATTCAGCAGCCTGCTTAATCTGCTAAACTGAATAACTCAAATTTTAAAGCCCAGCTTATGCTGGGCTTTTTGTTTAAATGACAACTTTGCTGTTGGTGACCTGACAAACGCAGAACAAATGCATACAATGAGGCATAACGAGTTTAAAAAAGATACAAGTTATGCGTATACCCTTCACCCTGGTTTTTGTAATTGTTTTTTGTTTACCTAAATTTGTTAATGCAGCAAAATTGAAAATTGTAGATCAATATAACCAACCTCTGGCGAACGTGGTGGTGGGTTTTACACACGCTGACAACAAATCACCGGCAAATTACCTAGCAATTATGGACCAAGTGGACAAGCAGTTTGTACCGCATGTATTAATTATTGATGAAGGGCAGCGGGTTCAATTTCCTAATAGCGATAATATTCGCCACCATGTTTATAGTTTTTCAAAAGCCAAACCTTTTGAGATCAAGCTATATAGTGGAACACCTAGTAATCCAGTTCAATTCAATGATTCAGGGCTTGTGGCTTTAGGGTGTAATATTCACGATCAAATGATAGGCTATATATATGTTCGGCCAACAAACGAACGCGCGATATTATCCAATCAATTGGGCGAAGTGGAAATTCCTAAATTATCAGAAGTTCAAATTTGGCACCCAAAACAACAGGGACGAGTCGATACGCGTCAACGCATTGAATTACCCAAAGCCGCATGGCAAGAGGAGCACTACCAAATTACCTTACCTATCCAAGAGGTTATGCCAGCAAAATCTAATAAATTTAAATCTAGGTTTAAGTAATTGGCTTTACGAACTTTAAATCATAATATTTTCAGACTGGTGGGGGGACTTCTAGTTTTTACGACTTTCGCTATCTTGTTCGCGGTATGGCTGGCAACCAGCAATCATGCACGTCAGCAAGTTGAGCGCGAATTACAAATAACTCAGAGTGTGTTTAAACAAGTTATCTCAAGTAGAGAACAACAACTTTTCAATTCTGCTGAGCTATTAACTGAAGATTTTGGTTTTCGTCAAGCCGTAGCAACGCGTGATAGCGCGACCATTATGAGTGTTATAGAAAATCATGGGCAGCGGATATCTGCTGATATTATGGCATTGATTACTCTGGATAATAACGTCGTTGCCAGTACAGCATCCAGCTTGCAGTCAGCGCAAACATTTCCACAACAGCAATTATTAAAGCAAGCGATACAGGATGGCGGTGCTATCTTTTTCCTGCCTTTGGGTGAGCGTTTGTATCAAATTATTTTACTCACCGTAGATGCACCCACTCCAATAGCTGTTGCATTGGTTGGATTCGAAATTGATTTAGAGCTAGTTGAAGACTTAAAAGCAATAACTAAATTGGACATTACGGTTGAATTTAATCTAAAGGATGAAATTAAACAGCAAATTAGCTCATTGCCTGAGGGTATTTCGGCATCTTTATCAGAGCAAACCGAGTGGGATTACAGCTTTTTTAGGTTGCCTTTTGTCCATAGCCAAATGTACGCTTCAGAAAAATTTGAAATATCAGAGTTAGATGGACAGAAAGTCTGGATTATTTTATCTGCTAATGTACAAAAGTTGTTTGCAGATTTTAACTTTTTGCAATTCAAAATCACATTGATATCAATGCTTTCTATTATTTTAACTTTGATATTGGGTGCGATATTTTCTAAAAATTTAACTTTACCGATTACAAATTTGGCGATAATGGCGCAGGGTATTGCTCGAGGAGATTATAATAAAAACATCCAAATTGTTGCCAATGCTAAAGAGATCAACAATCTTTCTATCGCTTTCAAAAGCATGCAAGAAAATATAGTAAGTCGTGAAGCTGAAATCCAATATCAAGCGAGTCATGATTTATTAACACGTCTTTATAATCGCTATGAGATCGCTAATATTATTGAACAGCAACTTACTGAAAAGCAATCTTTTGTAGTAGTCGGTATAAAAATCAATGATTTTAGAAGAATAAGCGATACTTTTGGTTACCCAATCGGTGATGCGTGTTTGCAGCAAATCGCAAAAAGATTGTTGGTTTTGCGTGGGCAAAGTGCACGTATTGGCGGTAGCGAGTTGTTGTGGATACCAAAATCGACAGATGTTTCGCAAATCGATATATACGATATGCGGCAATCATTGGAAAAAACGTACTATTTTGAAAATAACATAGAAGTCAATTTAAAAATATCGGTCGCAATATTAAATTTACCAGATGATGGTATTGAGCTAGACACCATTTTTAGACGAATGAACTTAACATTAGAAGATGCCAAATCTCAAGCGAACTATTTGCAGATCTATAAACAAAGCTTAGAAGAAAAATATTTGCGCAAATTGGAAATCTTGAATGAGCTAAAAAATGCCCTTAATGGGGAAGATACTGATTTGGCCATGTTTTATCAACCGAAATATCATATACAACGTACACGCGTTGAGAAAATGGAAGCATTGATCCGGTGGCACCACAAAAAGTTGGGTTTTATCTCGCCAGAACTTTTTATTCCACTGGCCGAGCAAGCGGGTTTAATCAATCAACTTACAAACTGGGTTATTCGGCGGGTGACGTTTGATATAAGCCACTGGCATGGTCAGGCGACAGACTTGCAAGTGGCGGTTAATTTGTCTGTGCACGATGTTGTAAACCCGAAGCTGCAGAGGGTGATTCTGACAGCTTTGAAGGAGTTTAAGGTTGCGCAGAACAAGTTAGCATTTGAAATAACAGAGAGTGACTTGATGGATGATCCACAGACTGCTATTGAGCAGTTAAAGTTACTAAGAAGTGCGGGTTTTGAACTGGCAATTGACGACTTTGGCACTGGATATTCCTCATTGGCCTATTTAAAAAGTATGCCTGTTTCAGAATTAAAAGTGGATAAGAGTTTCGTATTAAATCTAGCAACACAAAAAGAAGATCAAACAATAGTGAAAAGTATTTTTTCACTGGCACGTAATTTCAATTTACAGTTGGTCGCAGAAGGGGTTGAAGATTTAGCAACGTTAGAGCTATTAGCTCAATGGGGTTGTGACTGGATTCAAGGTTATTATATTAGCAAACCTATGCCTGCAGACGCAGTTTCAGGCTGGATGAACGAATATTCAAAACAAAATTGGACAAAAAAATGCGAAGAATCAGGTTTATAAAAATCTTAGCTTTGAGCTTGATTTGCCAATCAGCACTGGCTGGTGAAGGTAAATTGTTATCTACAGCCGGATTAACGCAAATTGAAGGGAGTGCGGGTGGCGGCTTAACGCCTTGGGCAAGTATTGCCGGATATGATACACAAGACGAAATATCGGCCAGTGTATTCACCACTCAAGTAAAGGTGGATGATTATCGGTTGCACTCAACTGGTATTGCTTTAGGTCTGCATGATAGAGTTGAGCTCAGTGCAACCCGTCAGACATTTGACCTAACGACTCTGGGTGGAGATATAGAGCAAAATATCTATGGCGTTAAAATCCGTTTATTTGGCGATTTAATTTACACTAGTTGGCCGCAAATAAGTGCGGGTGTGCAACATAAAAAATTAGCTGATGGTGCAATCGCCCAAGCTTTGGGGGCGGCAAGTTATACCTCTGGTAGTGATTATTATCTGTCTGCTACTAAAGTACATTTAGGTGCGGTAAACGGCTATAACCTCTTGTGGAATATCACCGCTAGAGCGAGCAAGGCCAACCAGACCGGTTTGTTAGGCTATGGTGGTGTAAATGGCGATTCGCATGAGCTATTGCTTGAAGGCTCGTTGGGTGTATTGCTATCACGTGAAATCGCCGTCGGTCTTGAATACAGGCAAAAACCAGACAATTTAGCGGTTGAAGAGCAAGATTGGGCAGATTTTTTTGTGGCTTATATACCGAATAAAAATTTTAATTTTGCGCTTGCTTGGGTTGACTTAGGCAATATTGCCGGAGCAGAAGATCAGCGGGGACTCTACTTTTCAATGACTGGATACCTAAAATGAAACAGGTTAATTTATTCGCATTATTTGTCGTTTGCGTTTTGAGTGGTTGTGCAACGACACAACAGTCAGTGTATCAACAACTGGGAGGTCAGGCTAAAGTTGCGCAGATTGTTGATAATTTTATTTATCAAATTGAGTTTAACGCTGAAATATTTGAATATTTTAAAGATTCTAATGTGCAAAGATTTCGCGAAAAACTAAACGAGCATATTTGCGTGCATACGGGCGGGCCTTGCCAATACACAGGTGACAGTATGGAAGACGTGCACACTGGTATGCACATTACTGAAGCCCATTTCAATTTAACGGTAGACTTGCTGATTAATGCAATGAATGATGCAAATGTGCCACATCCTCTGCAAAACAAAGTGTTGGCTGTATTTGCGCCAATGCGTGACGAAATATACCAGCGTTAGACTTATTTCAACTCTGCAAATTTTTTTTAAGTTGGTAACTAGGGTCTGTTGATCTTTGTGTGTTTTTTATACATTAGCAATGCATCGGTAACCACATTATAGCGAATGCCAATGACACCATTGAAGCATAATTTCTTTCTAATTTATCGTATCTTGTTGAAATTGCTCTAAAATGTTTAATTCTAGCAAAAGCATTTTCAACTAGATGGCGATATTTGTACAAGCACCAATCCATATCTTTGTTTTTCTTTGTATTGTCTTTACGTCTTGGTATCACTGCTTTGCTATTAGCTTGCTCTGTTACAAAATCCCTAATGGATTGGCTGTCATAACCTTTATCTGCAACCACATAATCGCTTTTCGGTGAGTTCCTAATTAGGGCTTCGGCCATAATAAAATCATTTCGCTGCCCACCTGTCAGTTCAAAATGGACTGGATATCCATAGCTATCTACAGCTAAATGGATTTTGGTAGACAAACCACCACGACTTTTTCCAATTGACTCATCGCTCTGACTTTGTGCACCGCTACTATGCTGATGCGCTCTCACAATAGTGCCATCAATAAATAACCACTCAGAGTCTGTAATATAAGCTAACACTTTGAATATATTATCTAATATCCCTTTCTTAGACCATAAATTAAAACGCCTATAAACTGTACTCCAATCGCCAAAGTCAGATGGTAAATCGCGCCAAGGAATACCTGTGCGCATTCGGTAGAGAATGCCTTCCAATGTATTTCGATGTTCAAATTTATTATAAACTCGACCTGTTTCTTCCATGAGTAATTTTAGCTTTAACCAAGCTTTATCTGTTAACATAGTTCTAGGCATAACGGCTCATTGGTGTTTTGTTTTTTGGCGAAACCATTATACCGTAGTCGTTATGCCGCCTATTAATTAAACAAAGATCAACACGCCCTAGAGTCTGTTACCAACTTTTCATTTCAAATACACCCATGGTTTATTATTCTTTTTTCATTGAGTCTGATTTTATTCATACTGTACATTACCCAATCAATATTAATGCCAAAAAATAGTAAATAAAATCAGTTGATTACGATTATTGAATCCTGAACAATTTAACAAACGCACTAAATATTGGTGAGATACGGCAAAGCTATGCACACTTATTTGCACGGAATAGCCAATTATTTATAATGGAAGCGATTTCATATGGCGTACAACAAGTTAAACCTACATTAGTGTTTGTACCTTGTTTGCACCATTAAAAGGCGATAATATTCTGACTCAATTATGATATAGGTCTCAAGATGCCAACGATAAAAGAAGTTTCTGAACATGCTGGTGTTTCCCAAGCAACCGTTTCTAGAGTGATGAACGGCACAGCAAAAGTTGTCGAAGAAACCCGGGTTAAAGTATTGAATGCGATGAAAGAGTTAGGCTATCGCCCTAATGCACATGCTCAGTCGTTAGCATCTAATCGTTCTAATAGTATTGGATTATTGATTTCAGAGTTTGATGGTCCGTTTTATGGCGCTCTGATGGCCGGTGCTGAAGAGATTTTTCGTAAACATAAAAAGCGAATTTTAATATCGGCTGGTCATGGTGATGAAAAACTAGAAAAAGAAGCGGTTGAATTTTTATTGGGCTGTCGCTGTGATGCGCTCGTGTTACACGCTGAGACCTTATCAGATGAATATTTAATTGAGCAGGCTAACCAAGGAACACACGTCATTCTTATCAACCGTAATATAGCGGAAATGGAAGGGCAATGTTTGTATATTGATAACGAGCAAGGCTCGTTCATGGCAACAGAATACTTAATCGAAAAAGGCCATAAAAACATTGCTTATATTGCTGGGCCGCAATGGAAGCATGACGCCAGAGAGCGATTTTGGGGTTACCAAAAAGCATTAGGCAAACACAATATCAGTTTGCAATTAGGCTTAGTGGAAGAAGGTAATTTTAGAGAATCTGGCGGTTATCAGGCTGCAAGTAAGTTGCTCGACAGTGGGCACAAATTTACAGCCGTTGTGTGTGGTAATGACCAAACTGCATATGGCGCTATTTCGGCAATTGAAGAACGTGGTTTAAAAGTGCCGGATGATATTTCAATAGTGGGCTTTGATGATTTACCCTACAGCAGTCTAATTAAACCCAAACTCACTACGGTTCATTTTCCAATTCGACAAATAGCAGCTGAAGCCGCTAGACGGATATTGCAAGATGTCTATAAAGAAAAGAATACACACACATTTAATTCATGTGTACAGGCCAGTATGGTTGAACGAAATTCGGTTAAATCAATTACTTAGTTTTCATGGTAACGTATTGAGTTGATAAACCAAAGTTTATGATTTTCCGGTGTTTTAACTAAAGCTTCATCGTCAACTTGTTTGCCAAGCAGTGATCTAGCCATCGGTGAGTCGATAGAAATATAATCTTTTCTACCATAAATTTCATCCGGCCCAACAATTCGAAAAGACAGTGTGTTTCCGGCTTCATCTTCAACCTTTACCCAGGCGCCAAAATACACTTTACCTTCTTGCTGAGGGCTGTAGTGTACGACTTTTAACTCGTGAATGCGTTTACGTAAAAAGCGCACGCGCGAATCTATTTGTCTTAATATACGTTTATTTTCTTTGTAATCCGCATTTTCTGAACGATCACCTAAGCTCGCAGCCCAGGTCACTTTTTTAGTGATTTCAGGGCGATAAACGCGCCATAAGTGATCTAACTCTTGTTTTAGTTTTTCAAGGCCCTCGGGCGTCACTAAATTAGTTTTCATACAATTAAATCGTTCGCTGTATATTGGCTGGAAAATGAAAGCGAGAGTTTAGCAAGTGTATTGATTTCGACAAGTATTAATGCACAGCGGCACATTTCGCTGGACTTAATATGAGAAGGCAAGTGTTTATTTACACGAATTAAAATTTACACTAGTATTTACGGCAACAATTATTATGAGATCGGTATGCATAAACCTTTTACGAGTATATTAGTGGTCGTCAGCCTGCTTATTGCCTTACTTGGGCAAGCCTTGGCCTATACTGCAACGTCTTGTGAAATGTCAAAAGACTCGGCTGGTTCGCATATGAAGATGATGCATACTGAAGATGCTTCGAAGGCACACCCTGAAGGGATGCAGCATGACAAAATGAAGATGCATATGAGTCAAAATACTTCTGGTCATGCAGATAATTGTTGTGGAGCAGACTGCGCTTGCACTACCAGTGCATGCACTTATGTCACCTTCGTGATGTTTGATAACCCTACTTCATTTTCTATTTTACGTGTCAGTGAAGCCGTAAAAAGCCAAGATTCAGATAAACCTAAAGCCCCCTTTACATCGACCTTTCGCCCCCCCCCATTTTGGCCTAATACAGGGTTATTGCGTCTAAATTTTACCTCTAAATTTGGCCAGCAGTGCCGTCCTAATTTTACCTAAATCATTGTTTAAGTACACTTTACCGTTAATTATTTGTAGCGTAAGACGTGCAAAATAATCCAGCTTAGCTGGGGACAAAGATGAATACAATTTATATAAAAATGATCAAATTAATTCTGGTTATGCTCATTGGCTTGTGCGCGTTTGCAGCCAAAGGCAATAAAATTATTTCTTTAGAGCAAGCGATTTCAATCGCACAAGAAAATGATCCTTGGCTACATGGCAGTCGATTACAACAACAGGCCGTAGAGAATTTAACTGTTGCTTCTGGTGCATTACCTGATCCCAAAATCACCATAGGCATGATGAACTTACCCACGGATTCATGGGATTTTGGTCAGGAAGGCATGACGCAATTTAAAGTGGGTGTCTCGCAAGTGTTTCCTCGGGGAGACAGTTTAGAAATTAAGCAGAGCCAACTAAAACTAGCTTCTACTAAATTTCCTTTGCTTCGAGCAGATCGTCAAGCAAAGTTAAAAAGTAAAGTTTCTGAGCTTTGGTTGGATGCGTATTTGGCGCAAACAACAATAGAGTTGATTGAAAACAATTGGGCATTGTTTGAACAAATGGCAGAAATGGCAACAGCAAGTTATGCAAATGCGATCGGAAAAACCCGTCAGCAAGATGTTATTCGAGCTCAGTTAGAAATAGTGCAGCTTGAAGACCGACTCTCGGTTGAAAAACAAAAGTTTGACATCGCCATAGCTCGTTTAAATGAATGGCTTCATATTTTTGATGAGCGTGATTTAAACAGGGGGTTTAACTTTGATTTGCAGCCTCTGGAATTTAAAGTTTCTAAGGCGTTACCAGCACTGCGTATAAAGCATCCGACATTACTCGACGCCTCTCGGTATTCCAGACGCGATTTGGCAAAAGAGTTGGCAAATCATCCAGCACTGCGTGTCATCGACGTAAAGCAAAAAGTCTCAGAAAAAGGCATCGCGCTAGCGAAACAAGAATACAAACCCCAATGGAGTGTAAATGCAAGTTATGGTTACAGAGATAATGTCTCCTCAGCTGGCTCTGGTTTTGCGCAGTCTCGCGCCGATTTGTTTTCTGTTGGTGTCACATTTGATTTGCCGCTGTTTACGGAAAATAGGCAAGATAAACAGCTTGCTGCAGCAGTTGCAGAATCAGAAGCGGTTAAAACAGAGAAGCTATTGTTGATTAAACAAATGATGAGTGTGGTAGAAAAAGAGTTGCGACAACTTAAACGTCTTACGCAAAGACAATCTATTTATCAACAGCAGTTACTTAAACAAACCCATGAGCAAGCTGAAGCAGCGTTAACCGCTTATACCAATGATGATGGCGATTTTTCTGAGGTTGTAAGCGCGAGAATTGCTGAATTAAACACAAGAATCTCGGCATTGCAGATTGATGTAGAGGCTCTTAAAACGGTTGCTCGCATCAACTACTTTTTAATTCAATCAAGTGCTAAGAGACATTCAGGCTCTGACCAAGCAATCAATGCTCGGCCATTAGGAGATAAGTAATGCCATCTAATAAAAAAACATTAACCAAACCATTAGGTGTTGCTGTCGTAATTGGAGTGGTAATAGGAGCGGTAATTGGAGCCGGCTTATTGAGTCTTTTTCAAAACGCAGATTTTAATAACAACAAGCAATCGGCAAGCTCGGCTAACAAACAACCTTTATATTGGGTTGCGCCGATGGATGCTAATTACCGTCGCGACAAACCCGGTAAATCACCTATGGGGATGGATTTAATCCCGGTGTATGAAGAAGATGCTGCAGCAAATGATTTTGGCCCGGGCACAGTAAAAATAGCACCTCATGTGATTAATAATTTAGGCGTGCGAATAGCACCAGTTGAGCTAACAAGCATGCATATTGAAATATCTACCGTTGGGTATGTGCAATATGATGAAGATAAGTTGGTACATATACATCCGCGTGTAGAAGGTTGGATAGAACATTTGTTTGTGAAGGCTGCGGGCAATCCTGTTGAAAAAGGGCAGCCGCTTTATACACTGTATTCACCGCAACTCGTTAATGCTCAGGAAGAGTTTCTAATTGCGTTAAAGCGCAATAATCCGTCACTTATCAATGCAGCAAAAGAACGCTTGAAGGCACTCAAGTTATCTGCTGAGTTTATCAGTGAGTTAGCATCAACGCGCCAAGTACAGCAAACCATCACATTTTACTCACCGCAATCAGGTGTGGTTGATGGCTTAAAAATACGCGAAGGTTTTTACGTCAAGCCGGGTAATACATTATTCAGTATAGGTAAGTTGGATCAGGTTTGGGTTGAAGCCGAAGTATTTGAGCGTGACGCTGCAGTTGTTAGAGAAGACCTGCCCGTATCTATGACACTCGATTATTTACCGGGCAAAGAGTGGTTAGGTGTTGTTGATTATGTTTACCCAACATTAAATAGCAAAACAAGAACACTCAGAGTGAGGTTAAAGTTTGATAATCCTGATTTTCAATTAAAACCCAATATGTTTGCACAAGTTTCAATTCACGCCAAGCAAGCCGGAAAAGCCATCTTGGTGCCCAAAGAAGCGGTTATTCGAACCGGTAAACAAGATCGTGTCGTACTTGCTTTGGGAGCAGGACAATTTAAATCGGTTGAAGTCAGCATTGGCCGAGTCGGTATAGATAGCGTCGAAATCCTTGCGGGGCTGCAGGAACAAGATGTTGTTGTTACATCCGCGCAGTTTTTAATTGACTCTGAATCCAGTAAATCATCTGATTTTAAACGAATGGCGCATGAAGAAGAGCCGAAAACAGTACAAATTCAAGGCGAAATTAACAGCGTTATGCCAGCTCATCGTGTCGTTAATATCACTCATGCGCCAGTAGAAAAATGGGGTTGGCCGACAATGACAATGGATTTTTCTGTGCATGAGCATGTTGATATAGATGCTTTGCAACCCGGCCAAACTTTGCACTTTGAGGTGAGCAAAACTGCGGACGGTGGTTATCAAATCGTAAGCATACATATAATGACAGAGTCAGAAGTATCGACCGCGACGGTATCAGGCGTCATTAATTTGATTGATCGCCAGAGCCGCATATTTAACATTAGTCGAGAAGCTATAGATAAGTGGGATAGACCTGCCGCAACGATGGATTTTACCCTAGCTGATAACATACCAATATCGCATTTCACCATCGGAGATGAAGTCATGTTTACCTTCGAAGTTAGAGATGATCTCGTCATCACTGAAATATCTCATCACAGTGATAAGCAGCACAAGCGTGTTATTGACCATGCAAATCATTAATAAAGGACATTCACTATGATTAAATCAATCATCAGGTGGTCAGTTAGCAATCGTTTGTTAGTGTTGTTAAGCACGCTTTTTATTGTGTTTGCTGGCATATTTGCGATAAAAAACACCCCAGTTGATGCGCTGCCCGATCTGTCTGATGTACAAGTTATTATCAAAACCAGTTATCCGGGACAAGCACCGCAAGTTGTGCAAGATCAAGTCACCTTTCCGCTGACTACTGCTATGTTATCTGTGCCGGGGGCACAAACGGTGCGAGGGTATTCATTTTTTGGTGACTCGTATGTTTACATTATTTTTGATGATGATACCGATTTATATTGGGCGCGAAGCCGCGTTTTAGAGTATTTAAGCCAAGTCACTTCTAGCTTACCTGATTCGGCTAAGCCGCAGCTTGGCCCCGACGCGACAGGTGTAGGCTGGGTTTATATTTATTCATTAATCGATAAAACTGGCAAACACGATTTAAGCCAATTAAGAAG
Source organism: Catenovulum sediminis (assembly GCF_007289895.1). Classification (GTDB taxonomy): domain Bacteria; phylum Pseudomonadota; class Gammaproteobacteria; order Enterobacterales; family Alteromonadaceae; genus Catenovulum; species Catenovulum sediminis. The sequence goes on from NZ_CP041660.1 coordinate 2,297,596, forward strand.
TATTCAAGATTGGTTTTTAAAGTATGAATTACAAGCCGTTCCAGGGGTTTCTGAAGTAGCAGCAATTGGCGGTATGGTGAAGCAATATCAGGTGCAGGTCGATCCAGACAAATTGCGAGCCTACAACGTGCCACTTAGCCATATACAAATGGCGCTTAAAAGAGGAAACCAAGAAACTGGTGCGTCGGTCGTGGAAATGGCTGAAGCTGAATATATGGTGACAGCGACGGGTTATATTCAATCGGTTAGTGATATCGAGAAAATCCCGCTAGGTATCAATCAGCAAGGCACTCCGCTTAGAATTGGAGATTTGGCGCATGTGAGTTTAGGCCCTCAAATGCGCCGGGGCGTGGCTGATTTAAATGGTGAAGGCGAGGTTGTTGGTGGAGTGGTTGTGATGCGATTTGGCGAAAACGCACAGCAAACCATTGTAGGTATAAAAGAAAAACTGGAATCTCTGCAGTCTTCTTTGCCCGAAGGGGTTGAAGTTGTAACCGTTTATGATAGATCCAAATTGATAGAAGGTGCAGTCGATAACTTATGGCATAAGTTATTAGAAGAATTGGCCGTGGTTGCTGTAGTCTGTGTCGCTTTTTTGTTTCACCTACGCTCTTCAATTGTTGCGATTATTACACTTCCTCTGGGAATTTTAGTGTCTTTTATCGTCATGCATGTACAGGGTATTAATGCCAATATTATGTCATTGGGAGGCATCGCAATTGCCATTGGCGCGATGACCGATGGTGCGATTGTGATGATAGAAAATATGCACAAACATTTGGAAGCCTATAACAGAGACAAGCCTTTAACAGATGACGTCCGTTGGCAGATTGTAAGCAAAGCGGCAAGCGAAGTAGGGCCTGCACTTTTTTTTAGTTTGTTAATCATAACGGTGTCATTTTTGCCAGTGTTTATTTTACAAGCGCAAGAAGGCCGTATGTTTTCACCCCTTGCTTATACTAAAACATACGCAATGGCCGCTGCTGCTGGACTGGCAATTACGGTTATTCCTGTGATGATGGGCTATTTTATTCGAGGTAACGTCATTTCAGAGAAGAAAAACCCTTTGAATCGGTTATTTATCGGGCTCTATGTACCGGTTTTAAGGCAAGTCATGCGTTTTCCCAAAATCACCATAATCGTCGCTATGATTGTGACTGTTATTGGTTTTTGGCCTGTCGATAAGATTGGCAGCGAATTTATCCCGCCATTGGATGAAGGTGACTTGATGTACATGCCAACGACTTACCCTGGTATATCAATTGGTAAAGCGCGCGAGCTATTACAGCAAACGAATAAACTGATCCGAACGGTGCCAGAGGTTGAAAGTGTATTTGGCAAAGTGGGGCGTGCTGAGACAGCAACTGATCCTGCACCCTTAACCATGATTGAAACCTTTATCCAGTTAAAACCTAAAGAGCTGTGGCGAGACGGTATGACAACTGAAAGTTTAAAAACCGAACTGGATAAACTTGTGAAGTTTCCGGGTTTAACGAATGCTTGGGTTATGCCGATAAAAACCAGAATTGATATGCTGGCAACGGGCATTAAAACGCCTGTCGGAATCAAGGTGGCCGGGCCAGATCTGGATAAAATTCAACAGATAGGTCAACAGATTGAAAAATTGTTACCTGAAGTCAAGGGCACCGCGTCGGTGTACTCCGAACGTGTCGCGGGAGGGCGTTATATTAAAGTTGATATATCGCGCGAAAAAGCCAGCCGATTTGGATTGAATATAGCGGATGTTCAACAAGTTGTATCGACAGCTATTGGGGGGATGAATGTCACGTATACCATTGAAGGCCAAGAGCGTTACCCCGTCAATTTAAGATATCCGCAAGACTATCGAGACTCTCCAGAACAACTTGCTAGGTTACCCGTTGTTACGCCTAATGGTCAGCGTATTGCTTTGGGCGATGTTGCAAATATTCAAGTTGAGAATGGCGCACCGGGGATTAAAAGTGAGAATGCGCGTATCAATGGCTGGGTTTTCATTGATATCAATGGGGTGGATGTCGGCTCTTATGTGGATAATGCAAAGGCTTATTTAACACAGAATTTGCAGCTACCAACGGGTTATTCAATCAATTGGGCGGGACAATATGAATACATGGAAAGAGCGAAAGAAAAGCTGACTTATGTACTGCCGTTAACATTAGCCATTATTGTACTCTTACTTTTTTTGAACTTTAGAGCCTTTAGTGAAGTTGCTATCATTATTACCACTTTGCCTATGGCAATGATTGGTGGTTTGTGGCTACTTTATTTTGAAGGTTTTAATTTTTCGGTTGCTGTCGGGGTTGGTTTTATTGCTTTGGCGGGAGTTGCCGTTGAAATTGGCGTCATCATGCTGGTTTATCTCAATCAAGCATTAGCTGAGCTTAAAGAAAAAGCATTAGCAAATGGTACACAGATCTCTGCGGATGATTATCGTGAAGCCTTGCTGCGAGGCGCTGGGTTACGAGTGCGCCCGGTTATGATGACAGTCGCAACCATTATTATCGGCTTACTGCCTATATTGTATGGTACAGGAACAGGTTCGGAGGTGATGAGTCGCATCGCTGCGCCTATGGTGGGGGGGATGATAAGTGCTGTGGTTTTAACACTTATTGTATTGCCGGCTCTCTACTTAGTGGTGAAGCGTGCAGAAGTTTTAGCTTTCAACAAAAGTTTATCGCAGTAGTATTAGAGTAATATTAGAGTAGTATTAGATAAGGCACTGCGTAGCAGTGCCATATGATTTTGCACAAATTAACCAAATATAGAGCGCATCAAACCTATAACTTCGTCGATGTTTTTACCACCCATAACTTGAGAAATAATTGCATCTCGGTTATTGCGTATAAATTGTGGTATGTCATCAGCAGCCAGTGCTCTGTCAACCATAATGATAACAGAATCTTTTGAGCGTTTATTTTTGGGGCCTATACTCGGCGTTTTACTGGTTCTTTTGGGTTTGTCTCTAAGCTTGATGTAATTAGACTTGCTGGCCGATTGCAAATCAGCATAAAAAAACAGGTCAATTAAAATTGCTCTGTACTGCCATAGAGATTTTTCAAATTCGTCTTCCGGCTCTGCAGCTTTCCACCATGGACAAGTCTGCAATGTCATAATTAAATCTTGCCAATAAGCCGAAAAATCTGATTTCTTTACTTTAGCAATGCTTAATCCCTGGCAGATGGCATCGACTTTTTGACTGCTCAAAGCGACAAAAACATCAGGTCTCTTAAGTGCTAACAAGCGCGTAGCCGGGTACAAAGTAGCCGCAGCTTCACCGTTGGTAATAAAAATCTGCTTGTACTTATCGCAAAACGCCTGATATTGCGGATAGGTTACTTCACCTGCAGCTGGAATTTCATTCAGAGCCTCGGCAAATTGTTCAGTTTGCTGCTGCAACAGTTGAACAAATAATTTTTGACCTTTACAGCTACCAAACCACTCAACGTCGAAATCGTAAATGCTTGGATCATGTTTAGCTGTGTGTTTACCAGCTAGCACGAGCTTATCTTCTTCAATTACACCTGTTTCTATTTGTGTCAGTATGTTCTGGCTATAGGCCAAAAGACGAAGCCTTTCATCCAGTGCAGTTGCTTGAGCATGTTCTTGACAAAAGCTGGCATAAATTGGCCAAGGCGTAATAAGTAGTAACTTTAACTGGCCGATACTAATCGCACTTTCCAGTATTTCTTGTAATTTTTTGAAAGAGCTGACTTGAGATTCATCTAACAGATCCTGATTGAGATCTTCTTTACACAATCTATTTAATTCACGACACCAGGATAAAAAATCTTCGGGACGATCTTTTACTTTTGTGGCCATTAAGTTCAAACTAATATCAGCAATGTATTTCAAAGCATTTTGATAAATTGTATTTTCGGCGGCAGTTAATGCCATATTGACAGGAGACGCTAGTAATTTTCTCATGGATAGTATGTGTTCTTCAGCTCAGTTGGAATATGCGAAAAGGGATGTGATCATACGCAGCTTACCATAAGAGGCAAGGGCTAATTAAACTTTTAGCATATTTATAATTTTTTAAATTGAACGTTTTGTCAGGTTAACTCGTATAAGTAGTATGAAATATAAGCAGTTAATGACATTTTATAAAAATAGGAGAAAGTTGTCGTGTTGGCAGATAAGCGAGTTCAGATTGTCGTTTCGAGTCTGGTTGTCATTGTAATAGCAGTCGCTGCGTATTTTGTTTTTCGAGCAGTTGAAGATAAAACACCTCCGGCGCCAGACTTTTCAGCGTATCCGGCTGGTAAAGAACGAAAAACGCAATTTTTTAATTATTTTAGGCCGATAATTGCCGAGCGTAATGAAGAGTTGTTGGCTCTGCGTGGCAGGTTAGTTGTATTGCATAAAGAAAAAGATAATTTGTCTTCATCAGACATTGAGTTTATCCGCGAGACGGCTGAGCACTATGATTTAGACGATTTTGATGTTGCAGACGAGAATGCTTGGCAAACCTTGTTGCGACGGGTTGATATTGTCCCTGAAGCCTTAGCACTCGCGCAAGCTGCAAATGAAAGTGCATGGGGCACATCCAGATTTGCCAAATTAGGTAATAATTTCTTTGGGCAATGGTGTTACAAAAAAGGCTGTGGCATTGTGCCAGCGCACCGTGGTAAAGGGCAAAAACATGAAGTAGCCGACTTTGACAACCCTAAAGAATCGGTTTTAAGTTACATTAATAATTTAAACTATCACCCTGCTTATTTAGAGCTCAGACGAATACGAGAAACGCTTAGAGAAAATAACAAAGAGATAACCGGCGTTGCGTTAGCGGGTGGATTAGGTCGATATTCTGAGCGTGGGCATGAATATATAAAAGAACTCAGATCGATGATCCGTTACAACAAACTTGAATAAATCGTCACGAGTAAAAATTGTTAATGTTTTTGGGCTGAGTAATTTGTTAAACTCAGTCCGAATTTTACTAAACAAATTTAAACCGTGAAACGATATATAAAAAAAATAATTAAAACAGCCGTTTACCTAATAACTCTAAGTGGTTGCAGTTTTTCTTGGAATGTTTTTGCTGATATCGCCATTATTATTGACGATGTCGGCTATCGTGCGACGGATAAAGCTTTATTGACCCTGCCACCTGAAATCACGCTTTCTGTGCTTCCGCAAACGCCATATGGTAAAGAGATTGCTCGCTTAGCAAGTGCGCGAGGGCATGAAATTATGCTGCATTTACCCATGGAATCTGTTAGCGGAGAAAACTTAGAGCCAGGAACGATTTTGTCTAATATGCAAGCACATACAATCGTTTCAATGTTAAATGAGGCGTTGCAGCAATTGCCCTATGCTAAAGGTGTGAATAATCATATGGGCAGCAAGTTAACTCAAATGCAGCAGCCGATGCAGATTATTATGCAAACTCTCAAAGAGAAAAAATTATTTTTTGTTGATAGTCGCACCAGCAGTCAATCACGCGCATTACAAATAGCACAGCAACTGGGCGTGACGGCGTACAGAAGGCATGTATTTTTAGACAATGAAATTGAACAAGACGCGATTAATCGTCAGCTCAATAAAGTTTTAAAAATGGCAATTAAGCGTCATACCGTGATTGCCATTGGCCATCCACATCCAGAAACCATTGCGGTATTGCAGAAGTTTTTCGCCAGATATCCAGCTAACGCAATAGCACTGCAAAAGGTATCACAACTTAGTCCAGCCAATGTACAAATTGCTGCGATTCAATCGAACTCTCATTTGGCTGATTAGTCGAATAACAATTATAAAAATTCAAAGGAGTTTTCTGTGTTCATTAGAAAATGCAAATTGTTGCCTATTTTTATCTGTTCGTTCATTCTAACAGCCTGTTTAAATACCCCTGAAAAGATCCAAGAAACAGAAGTTAAAAATTTACCGGTGACAATCCAAAAAAGTGCTAAAGATGATAGAGATTACCGTTACCTCACTTTAGCTAATGGAATGCAGGTTATTTTGATTTCTGATGATAAAAGTAGTCAGGCAGTCGCTTCATTAGCTGTCGGAGTCGGCAGTTTTCAAAACCCACAGAGCCAACCCGGACTTGCGCATTTTGTTGAACATATGCTGTTTTTGGGTACAGAAAAATATCCAGAGCCTTCAGGTTTTTTTAAATTTGTTGAAACACGCGGCGGTTTTAGCAACGCCTATACGGCTACCGATCATACCAATTATTATTTTTCGGTGAACAAAGCGCACTTTGCTGAAGGTTTAGATAGATTTAGTGATTATTTTAAAAATCCAACTTTTGCCGCTGAGTACGTAGAAAAGGAACGAATCGCAGTTGATAACGAATGGACTAAAAATCGAGCTCATGATGGGCGAATATTGCAACGTGTGCGCGGTGCGACAGGTAATCCGGCACACCCTCTGAGTCGGATTAATGTTGGCAATTTGGAAACATTAAAAGATAAACCCGGCTCAAATTTACTGGATGAAAGTAAAGCATTTTTTCAGCAATATTACTCTGCTAATATTATGAATTTGGTACTTGCAGGCCCATGGTCATTAGATCAGTTAGAAACAATGGCTAAGCAACACTTTTCCAGTATTAAAAACAAAGCTATTCAAAAACCCCAAGTTCAGGTCGCCGGCCTGATGCCGCATCAAGTGAATCAACACATTTATTACCAGCCACAACAAGCAAAGCGCTTATTGTTGATTGAATTTTATATGCCAGATAATACAGATAGCTGGCGTACTAAAAGCAATGAATTTATCCGCAATCTACTAACCTCTGAAGAACCCGGTACTTTAGGGGAATATTTGCGCTTAGAAAATTTAGCGGTGTCTAGCACTGTGATGTTTTCACCGGATTACTATGGCAAAGATGGCTACGTTCAGTTTCAAATAGAATTGACCGAAGAAGGAAATGAGAGGGTTGATCAGATTGTTGCAGCGACTTTAGCGTATATTGATTTGGTAAAACGCCAAGGGATACAGGCTGCATATTACGATGAACTTAAAAGCATGGCAGCGGATCAATTCGCGAATCAGAATAATGGTAATTTGATTCGTTCAGCAACTCATCTCAGCTATTTATTGTTTGAATATCCACCCCAGCATGTATTAAATGCGCATGCAGTTTATGAAAAATTTGATCCTGAAAGCATTAAACAAACCTTAAGCTATTTGAATGTCGATAATATGCGATTGTGGCATATTCACCCACAGGCTGAAGTCGAGCAGGAGATTCCTCATTATTTGGGAAAATATGCGCATCAAGCAATTTCAACAAGTGAAAAAAATCGCTGGCTGGCTGCATCTAAAAAAATACAGCTAGCGCTACCCAAAGCCAACGAATTATTTAGCACTGAATCTGATTTAGGCATACAAAGCACCTATGATTCACCGCAGCTTATTTCAGATCAAAACGGCATTGAAGCTTGGTTGATGCACAGTCAAGCATTTCAGAATAACCAAGGCTGGTTAGATTTAATCATCAATACCGATAGCGGCGATCAAGATGCGCAATACAAGGTTGCGGCTCGTCTCTTCATTAATATGTTTGAAAAAAGTCTTATTGCTTGGAGAGATAAAGCGGGCAGAGCAGGGATAAGCATTGATATTCATCCGTATTGGGGGGGTAGTATTCGCTTTAAAATGCAGGGCAAAAGTGCTAAACATGCAGAGTTGAGCCGTCAATTATTGCAAGCTTTGGTGGACTTTGAAGCAAGCCCGCAAGAATTTGCACAAAGTATGCTTGAATATCAGGATAAACTTAAAAACCGCGCATTAGATACACCGGCTGAGCAGGCAAACACCTTGTTAACTCAATTATTGTTTCAAGCGTTTACTGATGATCAGTTGCTAGAAGCCAGTCGTTATGTGAGTTTAAAAATGGTAAATGCTTTTAAAGCAGAGTTGTTACAGCGTAATCGGGTGTTAATATTCGCTTACGGTGCATATACAGATGAGTCGGTCAGGCAAATCGCAGCAGACAGTAACAGTATATTACCAGATGTAAGGCAGCCTATCGCGCGCTATAAAAAAGATCTAATGCCAATTCACAAAGGTGAAATGCTTAGCTTTAAACAGAAAGTTGAACACTCAGATAGTGCTGTAATGGACGCATTTGTTTATCCGAAAAAAGACCTTAAAGTCGCTATTTTGTTAGAGATTTTAAATGCTCGTTTTCATAATGAATTTTTCCGTCAGCTTAGAACAGAGGAACAACTGGGCTATCAAGTTGGCAGCATGGCATTCGATTTTGATAACCAGCCTATTTTTTTATTGATGGCGCAAAGTAATAATTCAGATTATAAAAAGTTAAAAACGCGGTTTGACAAGTTCAGGCAGGATTTTGCATCGCAAATATCGATACTTTCGGCAGAAGATTTTGAGCAGACAAGAAAGAGCATACTGGCTCAATATCAACAAGATGCGAATAATATATACGAAGAAGCTCAGCCTTATTTTGCTGACTTTATGGATAATAAGTTAGATTTTGACAGCAAAGCTAAAAGCATTGAGATTCTTAAAAATGTCAAAGTTTCAGAGCTGCAGGCGTTATATCAAAACATGTTGCTGGGTCGTGACCATATGGAACTGCTCATTCAATTAAAAGGCAGTGGCCTAGTCAAGAAATCGTAACATGGCTATGTGGGTGTCAATGCTGAGCCGTTGGTGTTAACCAAAGCTCAGCATTATCTAGCTGCGTAGCAGACGGCAAGTTTGGGTTATGCAGTTTCAATATTTTTCGGTTTTGGATATTTGCCTGTTGAATATGCTGTTGGTTATATTTGTAGAATAACGCATCAAAAGAGCCATCAGATATAGCGGTATTAAAACCATTTTCTAATCTGGTTTTTAATGCCGAGTTAGCTCGGTTAATAAAAAAATAAAACGCTGCAGGGTAATGCAATAGCAGTGTTTTTTCGATGCTTAAATTATATTCAGTATGGCTTTTTAACTCATCGCCGATTTCAATGATCGACCTTGGGAAAAAATCAAATCGATTCTTTTCCAACATTTCGAACAACCCTTCGTAGCTTGAACTGCTGACAATTCTGAATCCATTCGCGGCTAGGATATCTGTATCCGGCCAGTCATGTCCTTGCCCTGCAATGTAGCGTCGTAATTCTGCTAATGTGTTTAGTTTGTCAAAGCGAGTTTGATTTTCAGACTTGATTAACAGCAAACGCCAACCAATAAGGCCTTTATACAGGGGTACTCTGATAGGTGTTAAATTAGTTTCACGTATTTCATTTGTCATACTCCAGACAACGTCAACCCCCACACCTAAGGCTAACATTTTAAGTGCTCGGTTTTGTGTCATTGCCACGCGGCTGGGTTGTAATTTAAATTCACTGTTGTTTTTACTCAGTACTAATTTCAACACTTCTAGCGGGTATACAATTCTTTGATCGAGTTCAGATAAAGGTTTTGGGTAAACCACTGTTATTGTTTCTTCACTAGCGCTAGCCATATGAATTGCAGCAAAGGTGAATAAAATAGCTAGAATGATGAATTTGATACTCGCTAGAGACTTAATCTTCATTGTGCCGCCATTTAGAAAATTCTTCTTCTAAGTAAAGCATAGTTTTATCAATTCAGTAATTTTAGATGCATACGTATGCATCTAAAATTTAGCTTACAAAGCAATAACCGCTGTTAGAATGTTAATAAAATACGTGTTTTATTAACAATAATCTGAAATTAAATAAGCGGAATTAAATGATATGAATCAGCCCAAGTTAACTTTTTGGCAAATTTGGAATGTCAGTTTTGGCTTTCTCGGTGTACAAATCGGTTTTGCTTTACAAAATGCCAATATAAGTCGGGTGTTATCCGATTTGGGCGCAAACCTTTATTCTTTGTCTTATATGTGGCTGCTTGCACCTATTATGGGGATTATCATTCAACCGTTAGTGGGGGCTTCTTCTGATAAAATTTGGACTAAGCTAGGACGCAGGGGACCCTTTATTTTAGCAGGGGCGCTCACTGCGACTATTGCAATGATCTTGATGCCACAGGCACCTGTTTTTGTCGCGTTTATTACCCCGATGATATTCGGCCTGATGATGTTAGCGATAATGGATGCCGCTTTTAATGTAGCGTTTCAACCTTTTCGTGCTCTAGTGTCAGATATGGTGCCCGAATCGCAAAGAAATCAGGGTTATGCTGTGCAGTCTTTGTTAATTAATATAGGCGCGGTTGTGGGGTCTATTTTGCCTTTTGTTTTAACTAATGTGTTGGCAATGAATAATCAGGCCAAGTTAGGTGAAGTGGCCGAAACGGTGGCTTGGTCCTTTTATTTGGGGGCTGCCATAATGATTGGCTCGGTGTTATGGACAATTATTAAAACTAAAGAATATGAACCTAAGTCGTATAATCAGTATAAAGGTTTAAATGAATCAGATAAGGCTAGCTTTTTTAAGTTGATCTTGTCTATGCCAAAAACTATGAAACAATTGGCCATCGTGCAGTTTTTTTCTTGGTTGCCTATGTTTTTAATGTGGGTCTATATATTTGCAGCGGTTACGCAAACTGCTTGGGGAATAGATCCGCAATGGTTTGATCCCGATTATATAAACTCAGTTGAGCAAGTACCCGCAGAGGTTATCGCGGCTAAAGGGGCTGCTGGCGATTGGATTGGTATTTTATATGCCATGATGTATATTTCTGCAGCCGTATTTTCGGCATTTATGAGTAAATTAGCACATCGATTTGGTCGAAAAATTGTTTATGCATTTGGTTTAGCTGCGGGTGGTATTGGTTTTCTAACTATGGGTATGTTTACCGATCCGCAAATCGTACACTTAAACCTCTATATCACTCAAGTATCTGTGCCTGCCGGCGCGGTTGGTTTGTTACTGCCGATGGCAGGCGTTGGTATTGCTTGGGCTGCATTGATCGCAATGCCTTATAGTATTTTGGCGGGTTCTTTGCCGGCCAATAAAACTGGCGTATATATGGGGATATTTAATTTTACCGTCGCGGGTCCGCAGATTATTTGTGGCTTTTTAGCAGGCCCGATGTTGTTATATGTTTTCGATAATCATGCCATTAGTATGATGTGGCTGGCGGGTATATCACTGGTATTAGGTGCAGCTTCGGTATTTTTTGTGCAGGATAAATTACAACCAGGCCAAGCGCAAAAACAACAAGATGTTGACGAAGCTAAAACTAAAACAGTCGCCGCAGAGCAGGGCATAGTCTAATCATTAAAACTTACGTTCATACTACAGTAAACGCTCGTCTATGCATTGCAAACAATGTTTGGCGAGCTTTTTTTTAATCTATTTATTGAAGTTTTATAAAAAAAACCAGCCCGTAGGCTGGTTTTATAAAAAGGCATGACTGCTTAAAAAGTTTATCGCTTTGGATTATTAAACTTCTAAGTAATCTAAAATACCTTCAGCAGCTTTACGACCTTCATCAATAGCCGTAACCACTAAATCTGCACCGCGCACCATATCGCCGCCAGCGAAGATTTTTTCATTGCTGGTTTGATATTTGTATTGATTATCAGCTGATGCAACAACCCGATCCCATTGATCCAGGTTGACACCGTATTCTGCTAACCAAGGAGCAGGGTTTGGTTGGAAACCGAATGCAATGATAACCGCGTCACACTCTACTACGTGCTCTGAACCGGGAACCTGCTCAGCGCGACGACGACCATTTGCATCAGGCTCGCCCATTTGAGTTTTTACAAATTCGATGCCGACGGTTTCACCTTGTTCATTTACCTTTATACCGGTTGGTTGAAGGTTGAAGACAAATTCGACACCTTCTTCGCGCGCGTTTTGTACTTCACGGCGTGAACCAGGCATATTGCTTTCGTCACGGCGGTAGGCACAGGTCACAGAGGCTGCTTCTTGACGAATTGAGGTTCGTACACAGTCCATCGCAGTATCACCACCACCTAATACAATCACACGTTTACCTTTCATGTCGATAAACTCTTCTGGTGATTTCTCTAAGCCGATTTGACGGTTTGTATTCGCAATTAAGAAGGGTAAAGCCTCGTATACGCCTTTGGCGTCTTCATTGGCAAAACCACCTTTCATGTACTTATAAGTACCCATGCCTAAGAAGACCGCATCATAGTTATCGATTAATTCTTGGAATTGAATATCTTTGCCTACTTCAGTGTTTAAGACAAATTCGATACCCATTTCTTCAAATATTTGGCGACGTAAGGTAATAACATCTTTTTCCAATTTAAATGCTGGAATACCGAATGTTAAAAGACCACCAATTTCTGGGTATTTGTCGTAAACAACCGGAGTGACACCATTTCTAATCAGTACATCAGCTGCGGCTAAGCCCGCTGGGCCGGCACCTACAATTGCAACTTTTTTGTCTGTTTTAACAACATCAGACAAATCAGGTCGCCAGCCTTGTTTAAAGGCTGTATCTGTAATGTATTTTTCAATAGAACCTATGGTTACCGCGCCAAACTCGTCATTTAGTGTACAGGAGCCTTCACATAGTCGGTCTTGTGGACAGACGCGTCCACAAACCTCAGGTAAACTATTGGTTTTGTGAGATAACTCTGCTGCTTCCCAGATACGGCCCTGATTGGCTAAGTCTAACCATTGTGGAATATAGTTATGAACCGGACATTTCCATTCACAATACGGGTTACCACAATCTAAACAACGATCAGCCTGACCTTCGACCTGAGATCCACTCATTGGTTCGTATATTTCAACAAACTCGATTTTACGTGTATCGATCGGCTTTTTGGGCGGATCAATACGTTCGACATCCATAAATTGATATACGTTTTTGCTCATCACTATCTCCTTACTTGATCTCAACTCTTAGCTCATCAGATGAACGACTGATGTGACCAAGTAAGTTATTTACATCATTAGCTTTAGGTTTAACCAACTTGAATTTAGACAAGTAAGCATTGAAGTTTATTAATATATCTTCGGCGCGCTCACTGCCTGTTTCTTCAAAGTGTTGGTTAATTAACCCACGTAGGTGCTCAACTAAAATTGATTTATCTTCAAAGCTGGTTGCTTCAATTAATTCATTGTTTAGTTTACCGGCTAAGTCATTGTTTTCGTCTAGTAGGTAAGCGAAACCACCTGTCATACCAGCACCGAAGTTTACACCCACTGTGCCCAATACAACCATGATACCGCCCGTCATGTATTCACAACCGTTATCACCTGTACCTTCAACTACCGCAGTGGCACCAGAGTTACGAACACCAAAACGTTCACCTGCACGGCCTGCCGCAAATAATTTACCGCCTGTTGCACCGTATAAACAAGTGTTACCAATGATTGAGCTTTCGTGAGACTTGTAGCTAACACCTTTTGGTGAACGTACAACAAGTTTACCACCTGCCATACCTTTACCGACATAGTCGTTTGCATCGCCGGTTAAGATCATATTCAGACCGCCGGCATTCCAAACACCAAAACTTTGACCTACTGTACCTGTTAAGTTAATGGTAATCGGTGCTGACTGCATGCCTGAGTTACCATGGTGTTTTGCAATTTCGCCACTTAGCAATGCACCCACAGAACGATCTGTGTTACGAACAGAATAACGATATATGCCACCCGATTTACTTGCGACTGCATTTTTAGCATCCGCTAGCATACGTAAGTTTAATTCACCCTCATCAAACGGCGGGTTTTTCTCTTGTGTGCAGAATCGCTCTGTTGCAGCCGATGGTACATTATTCAACAATACGCCAGACAAATCTAATCGCTGTTGCTTAACAGTTTCACCATCAATTAATTCTAACAAGTCGGTACGGCCTACCAAGTCTTGGAATTTACGGATACCTAATTGAGCCATAATTTCACGAACTTCTTGTGCGACAAACTTGAAGTAGTTTTCACACATTTCCGGTAAACCGTGGAAGTTGTTTTTACGTAATTTTTCGTCTTGAGTCGCCACACCCGTAGCACAGTTGTTAAGGTGACAAATACGCAGGTATTTACAACCTAATACAATCATAGGGCCCGTACCAAAACCAAAACTTTCTGCGCCTAATAATGCGGCTTTAACCACGTCTAAACCTGTTTTTAAACCGCCATCTGTTTGTAAACGAACTTTATGGCGCAGGTTGTTTTCGACCAAGGCTTGTTGTGTTTCTGCAACACCAAGTTCCCAAGGTGAACCGGCATATTTAACCGAGGTTAATGGGCTTGCGGCTGTACCACCATCATAACCTGAAACGGTGATTAAATCAGCATACGCCTTAGCAACACCTGTCGCTATGGTACCAACGCCCGGTTCAGATACTAACTTAACTGAAATTAAAGCGGTTGGGTTGACTTGTTTTAAGTCAAAAATCAACTGCGCTAAATCTTCAATTGAATATATATCGTGATGTGGAGGTGGTGAAATCAAAGTAACACCCGGTACAGAGAAACGTAGTGTTGCAATGTACGGATTCACTTTATCACCTGGTAATTGTCCACCTTCACCCGGTTTTGCACCTTGTGCAACTTTAATTTGGATGATATTTGCGTTTACTAAGTAGTGTGGTGTAACACCAAAACGACCAGACGCAACCTGCTTAATTTTCGAGTTACGTTCTGTACCAAAGCGTTTTGGATCTTCACCACCCTCACCAGAGTTAGAATTACCGCCTAAACGGTTCATCGCTATTGCTAAAGCTTCATGTGCTTCTGGACTTAACGCACCGATTGACATAGCTGCAGTATCAAAACGCGGAAACAAGTTCTCAGGCGCTTCTACTTCGCTGATATCAATTGCTTCTTGGCCTTTAACTTTTAACAAGTCACGGATACAAGCCACAGGACGTTTGTTAACTAAGTCAGCAAAAACTTGATAATCGTCATACTTACCTGAGCGAACTGCCGTTTGTAAGGTGGTCACAACATCCGGATTGTAAGTGTGGTATTCCTCACCATGTACAAACTTTAACAAGCCACCATGCGTCATCTTTTTACGCGGTAACCAAGCAACTCGTGCTAGATTCATGATGTCTTGTTGGAAGTCTTCAAAGGTAGCACCTTCTATACGACTGGTAACGCCACGGAAGCATGATTCCATTACTTCTTGATTAATACCGACAGCCTCAAACAATTGTGAGCAGCGGTAACTTGCAATCGTTGAGATACCCATTTTCGACATAATTTTAAACAAGCCTTTGCCAATACCTTTACGGTAATTTGCAATCGCTGTTCTGGCATCTAACTTTAATGCTTTTTGATCAACAAGCTGTTCAATTGTTTCATATGCTAAGAACGGATAAACCGCTGTCGCACCTAAGCCGATTAACACTGCAAAGTGGTGTGGATCGCGAGCGGATGCTGTTTCAACAATAATGTTGCTGTCACAACGAAGTTGTTCATCGAGTAATGTTTGTTGCAATGCGCCAACTGCCATGGCGGCTGGAACAGGTAAGAAACCTTTGGCTATATCTCTGTCTGATAAAATCAGAATTACACTATTTCGTTCTCTTACTGCAGTAACGGCTTCTGCTGTGATGCGTTTAACCGCACTTGCCAAATCTTCTTTTTGCGGATCGAAGTTTAAGCTAAATGTTTCAGCTGCATAGTGCTTGTTATCAAGCGACTTAAGCTGGACTAAGTCTGTGTACATGAGTACAGGTGATTCAAACAAGATACGGTTTGCGTGGCTTGTTGTTTCACAAAAGACGTTTTGCTCTCGACCAATACAGGTTTGCAAACTCATAACGTGATTCTCACGCAATGGGTCTATAGGTGGGTTAGTGACCTGTGCAAACATTTGTCTGAAGTAATCGTATAAAGTTCTATTTTTACGGGACAATACAGCCATAGGCGTATCATCACCCATAGAACCAACAGCTTCTTGTCCGTTAATAGACAAAACCTTGATCACTTGATCAATCTCTTCAAAGCTGTAGTTAAACTGTTTGTGATAAACCGCTAATTTTTGATCGTCATAATCGCGTTTACCCATCAATGCCGGTTCACATTGATCAAATGGTGTTAAATGGCGAACGTTTTCGTCTAACCATTTACGGTATGGATGACGATCTTTTAGATCTTGATCAATTTCGTTGGTGCGCCACAACTGACCTGTTTTGGTATCAACAGCTAACATTTCACCCGGACCGACACGTCCTTTTTCGATCACTTCATCTGGTGAATAATCCCAAATACCAACTTCAGAAGCTAACGTGATGAATCGGTTCGTCGTAATAACATAACGCGCAGGACGTAGGCCATTTCTGTCTAGGTTACACGCAACATGGCGACCATTCGTTAATACGATACCCGCAGGCCCATCCCAGGGTTCCATGTGCATTGAGTTGAATTCATAAAAAGATTTTAACTCTGAAGACATCTCAGGATTTTTTTGCCAAGCAGGTGGCACTAATAATCGCATTGCTCGGAATAAATCTAAACCGCCTGCTAACAATAGTTCTAGCATATTGTCTAAGGACGATGAGTCTGAGCCCTCTGTATTTACATAAGGAGCGGCATCTGTCATGTCAGGCAAAATAGGCGAAGAAAACTTACTGGTACGTGCCAGTGCCCATTGACGGTTTGCTTTAATCGTGTTGATTTCACCATTGTGCGCGAGGAAACGGAAAGGTTGTGCCAGTTTCCAGCGTGGTAAGGTGTTTGTTGAGAATCTCTGGTGGAAAACACAGATTGCTGATTGCATGCGCAAATCGGCTAGGTCTTGGTAAAATGCTGGCAAATCAGCCGGCATAACCAACCCTTTATACACTGTGACTAAACCAGATAAGGTTGCAATGTAAAATTCGCTATCATCAACAATTCGTTTTTCGATGCGGCGACGCGCAACATATAAACGACGCTCTAAGTCTACGTCTTTCCAACCACTTGGTGCGTTACAAAAAACTTGCTCAAAACGTGGTAACTGAGAAGCCGCAATTTCACCTAGAATCTCGTTGTTCGTTGGCATCACTCGCCAACCGACAACGGTTAAGGTTTCGCGCTCTAATTCTTCTTCGATGACTTGTCGTGCAAAAGCTGCTTTTTCGTCATCTTGGTTAAGGAATACTGTTCCTACACCGTAATTTGCGGCAAGCTTCCAATTGTTTTCGTCTGCAATTGCTCTAAAGAAGGTATCTGGTTTTTGCATTAACAAACCACAACCATCACCCGTTTTACCGTCGGCGGCAATACCACCACGGTGTTTCATTCGATCTAACGCACCAATCGCTGTGCGAACCAATTTGTGGCTCGCTTCGCCATCCATATGCGCGATCAGGCCAAATCCACAGTTATCTTTTGCTTGGCTAGCGTCATATAGTTTCATCAAAACCTCCGAGGCCCACGGTCTTTCCGCTGACTATACCAAAGCGCATATACCGCGATGATAGCTTAGGCTCAACCATGTATTTTCATTCAGTAAAATTTTCGACAGAACCTAATACAATAACTATTTATTGTAAAAAGATCAATCTGAGCGATGCACAATAGCTGTGCTGCAGCATAAGGTTTATGCTGCCATTTTTAATAAAAACGCCTTTAAAATCGGCTAATTGTTGTTATCTTGTGGCTAAATGGCTTGTAATAGGTGGTTTGTTTTAAGCTCAATTAAATAAATATTTGGTGAATTTTAATTCATTTTGAATGAATAAACATTCACTTTCGGAAATATTTATCTAGTAAGCTCGATAACCGCCTGTAACTCCTTTTGTTGCCACGCTAACAGCATCATGAGCATGCAATGATTCATAGTGGTTGACTCTTATCCAAAAATCAGAATAGCCGCTCACCAAGTTTAATGCATGTTTCAATCTTCGCCCTGCGTCTTCACAGAACATTAGGTTTTGTCCGTTTAAACGTGCAAATTCTTGCTCATCTTCACGTTTAACGGCTGCTTGAACAGGTGTCTGTAATGCATTTTCCACTAAATCAACTAAATCAGCAATTGGAAAACTCGTTACATCATCACTTAGTTTAACTTTTACTTCGGCAACGCTACGCTGGCTATGTGGTGTTGCTACAATGCCTTCTGTTGTTCCTAACCATTGTTTTACCTGGTTTGTGTCAACATTGCTATCGGCACCAAATTTTTCGCTAAAGGCTTTCTGGATCAATTGTCTGGCAAGCGCTGCAGAGCATGGACAAGTAGAGGAATAGGGCACATCTACTTTCATCTCTGTTTCTACTTTACCATCAAGGTAAACACCTGTAATCGTGATAGGGTAGGCTTTCCAACCTTGTTTACCGCTGACCAAAGAGCGCCTGCGCATATGGTAATCAAAATTAAACTTTACGAATGCTTTGTCGCTTAACTCCTCGTGACTTGCGATAAAGTCATGCAAGAGTTGATTTAAACTTTCTTTCGTCAGACTACCTTCTGTTGAAAGTTGATCCAATAAAAGATACAAGCGAGACATATGAATTCCTTTTGCTTGCGCCTGTATTAAATTAACAAAAGCTTCTACTTTCGCGCTAACTGCTCGCTCGGTTTCACCTTTCGCTGCAATCATAATAGGCACTTCAATTTCACTCATACCAACCCAGTCCAAAACACCTTCGTGTTGGGCTGAAGTTTGGTTTGCAATGTCAGGCATAGACGTTGGCATTCATACTCCAGATTGATCGTTTAAAGCTACGCTGTTCAAAAAGGGCGCACTTTATACCACAAATTTAGCATTTTGGCTGTGGCTTTTTTAAATATTGGTGGAATTTCAGTATATCACTGCTCTATTTCGCACATAAACCCAGTATTCTTAAGGCTTTCTTAACTAGACTGCAGGATTATTGCTATCTTGTATTCTTTTGTGTGCAGTTTAAAGATCAGTCTGACGTATGTTTTTGTGTTTACGGCTCATCTAAGCGACTTATTCAGCCGCTGTGATTTGTTGTAATTGAACAAAGTCGGTATCGCCTTTGATGACCTTGAGTATTCCATCTTGCGCTAAAGTGCGCATGCCATCGTTGACGCATTGTTTTTTCATTTCTGGCACTGACGCTTCTTTATATACCAGTTGGCGCAGTGCAGGGGTCATTTTTAATAATTCATGGATCCCAGTTCTGCCTTTATAGCCACTATTTCCGCACACATCACACCCCTTAGCTTTATAGAGCGTGAGGTTGTTGTTTTCTATTGCCAGTTCATCGAAGTATTCTTCACCATATTGACGGCGTATAAAATCTATTTCTACTTCGCTGGCGGTATAAGGCTCTTTGCAGTTTTTACACAAGGTCCTAATTAATCGTTGTGCTAAGATCCCTAAACAGGCGTCTGAAAAATTAACTGGATCCAAACCCAGATCTAGCAATCGAGTGATGGTTTCTGGTGCTGAGTTGGTGTGTAGTGTTGATAACACTAAGTGTCCTGTCAATGAGGCCTCAACGCCCGCGTGAGCGGTTTCTCGGTCACGCATTTCACCGATTAAAATAATGTCAGGATCAGCCCTTAAAAACGCTCTGAGTGCTGTTTTAAAGTCGAATCCAATTTTATTGTTCATTTGCACTTGCTGTAAACCAGGTTGGGTGATTTCAACCGGATCTTCAGCGGTCCATATTTTTTTATCTGGGGTATTCAGCTTACCTAAAACAGCGTGCAGTGTGGTGGTTTTACCCGAACCTGTCGGGCCGACAACCAATAAAATGCCATGCGGGTGTTGAATCAATCCGCTTAACATATCAAAATTACGCTTTGATAAGTTAAGTGCGGTAAAAGGTAACGCTCCGCCGGAGGCCAATATCCGCATAACAACGCCTTCACCAAATACGGTGGGAATGGTAGCAACCCTAACTTCAACTAAATTGCCACCAATCTTAACGGCAAACTTTCCGTCTTGCGGCAGTCTTTTCTCTGCAATGTCCAAGCGTGCTAATATTTTAATTCTTGCGATAGTTGCCGCGTGGTGAGAATGTGGGATTTGAATAATTTCCTGACAGACCCCATCTACACGCATGCGCACTTTTGTCGGTGCTTTACCTTTGTTTGGGTCAATATGAATATCAGAAGCGTCGAGGCGTTTACCATCTTGAAGGACCCGATTGACCAAACGGACAACGGCAGGCGCTTCTTCATTTAAAGCGTCTTCTTCAGAAAATTCATTGGTATCGTCGTCGTCTTCTATTTCATCGAGAATCTCTCCTAACTCACCTACATTACTGTCATGTGCACTGGAGCCGCCAATGAGCTTAAGTATATCGTCAGGTAACGCTACGCAAAGTTCGTAATTGTGTAATCCTGTTGCGCTTTCTATTTCTAATAATAGTGAAGCATTCGTTGGATGAGCCATGACCACGATGGCTTCCATACTTGGGTTTGCAAGAATCACGATTAGATTCTTTCTTTTATATTGTATGTTCAGCTGTTTGTTTGTTGGATGCTCTTGTAAGGGTGTATTGGCATCAATATAGTTAACTTGATAATACACTTGTAAAGACATCCCAATATCAGATACGGGGATTTGTGCATCCTCATGGAGTCTGCGTATTAGGTCTGAATATTCTTTAGCTTGCTCTTCTAATAATTCGAGTTTTTCACGGGTAATAAGTTGTTGATAGACTAGATATTCAAATGGTGTTTTAGTCCCACCCAGCTCATATCTAAACTTTTGCCCAATAAATGTAGCGAGTTCACTGGCTTTTTCTTGATCAACCGTTTCGAAGCAAGGTTTATCCGAACTATTTATTAATTGAAAAACACCCAACAATACATCGTTAGCAAGAATCGGAACCACTAACATATTGCGTGTTTTAAAGTGTGTTTGCTTGTCGAAGCGCGCTGCGAATTTAAGTTTTGGATGGATCTTTGATAATGAAGCTGAATCGTATGGATCTTTAATAATTAAACTTTGCTTAGTAAAAGCGACATAACCTGCAATCGACTGGGGACCTATTGGCACCCGAATATCCTTGATTTCATTGCCAGATTTATAGCGAGAAACAATATCGTAACTGTTTTTCTGTCTTTGATAGACTGTCATACGTTCGCATCTGAAAAGTTTGAGTATTTCGCCTTCTAATTTGGGTAAAACATCCGTGAAATGCGAGCTTTGATGGATTTCTCGTAATAACTTGGTTAAATTTTGATAAAATAAATCGTTGCTCATACGCAAGACCATAAACATGGATAATCGGGGAATACTTTAAGCCTAATGCATTGCTAACAAACAGTAAATAAATCAAACAGAAACAAGCTACATTCTTTATCGATACCATCACTTGATAAATAAATAGTCAATTGAAGTTGCAATTAACCTAAATATTCGTATAATTCGCCCCCACCGTTAATAGGTAATCCACATAATAATGCGGACTATCCTGATGAAGCGGACATTCATGTCATCCTAAGTGGATATGCGTGAATGTAGATACAACGAACCCAATTGTGGTTCAACAATACATCGAACTCTCCCTCACCGGAAAACTGTGTGGCGGGCGGAGTTTATTTATTTCGTTCTTTATTACTGGAGCTTGGTCAATGCCAAATCAAAGAATTCGCATTCGATTAAAAGCATTTGATCATCGTCTGATTGACCAATCAACGATGGAAATTGTTGAAACAGCTAAGCGTACCGGCGCACAAGTGCGTGGTCCTATTCCTTTGCCAACACGCAAAGAGAAATTCACTGTTTTGATCTCACCTCACGTTAACAAAGATGCGCGTGATCAGTACGAACTACGTACTCACAAGCGTATGCTAGACATTGTTGAGCCAACTGATAAAACAGTTGATGCATTGATGAGATTGGATTTGGCTGCAGGCGTTGATGTTCAAATCAGCCTTGGCTAACAAGCAATTTGAAAGTTAAGAGGTTCTAAACATGGCTATTGGTTTAGTCGGACGTAAAGTAGGTATGACTCGCATCTTCACTGAAGATGGAGTATCAATACCTGTTACTGTCATCGAGGTAGAAGCCAACCGTGTCACTCAGGTTAAAACTGTCGATACTGACGGTTACCGTGCACTTCAGGTTACCACTGGCGCGAAGAAAGCAAGTCGCGTTAACAAGCCACAAGCAGGTCACTTTGCTAAAGCAAATGTTGAAGCTGGTCGTGGTTTATGGGAATTCCGTTTAACAGACGGTGAAGGCGAGGGCATCGAAGTTGGTTCAGAGATCAAAGTAGACATTTTCTCTGAAGTTAAAAAAGTAGACGTAACTGGCACTTCTAAAGGTAAAGGTTTCGCGGGCGCAATCAAACGTTGGAATTTCCATCGTCAAGATATGACCCATGGTAACTCACTTTCTCACCGTGCTCCGGGTTCAATTGGTCAAAACCAATCACCTGGTAAAGTATTCAAAGGTAAGAAAATGGCCGGTCACATGGGTGCTGAGCGTGTAACGACTCAAAACCTAGAAATCGTACGTGTTGACGCAGAGCGTAACTTATTGTTGATCAAGGGTGCAGTCCCGGGTGCAACAAACGGTAACGTTATCGTTAAACCAGCGGTAAAGGCTTAGTCTAGAGGAGACAGATGATGGAATTAGCATTAAAAGACGCATCTGGCGCGCTTGAAGTTTCTGAAGCGACCTTTGGACGTGACTTTAACGAAGCTTTGGTGCATCAAGTTGTGGTTGCGTATGCAGCAGCAGCTCGTCAAGGTTCGCGTAAACAAAAAACACGTGCGGAAGTAACTGGTAGTACGAAAAAGCCATTTCGCCAAAAAGGTACAGGCCGAGCGCGTGCCGGTACTGTAAAAAGTCCAATCTGGCGTTCAGGTGGTGTAACTTTCGCAGCGCGTCCACAGGACCACAGCCAGAAAGTTAACAAGAAAATGTACCGCGGTGCAATCCGTAGCATTTTATCTGAACTCGTTCGTCAAGAGCGTTTAGTTGTGGTTGAACAGTTCAATGTTGAATCACCAAAAACTAAAGCTTTGGTTGCTAAGTTAAACGAATTAGAACTAAACGACGTTTTAATCGTAGCAGACGAAATTGATGAGAACTTGTTCTTAGCGGCTCGTAACTTGGTTAAAGTTGACGTTCGTGATACTCACGGCATCGACCCAGTTAGTTTGATCGCATTTGAAAAAGTATTAATCACTGCTGCAGCGGTTAAAAAGCTTGAGGAGGCGTTAGCATGATCAGTCAAGAACGTTGTCTAAAAGTTATTTTAGGTCCGCACATCTCTGAAAAAGCAACAGTTACTGCTGAAACACAAAATACTATTGTATTCCGTGTTATTAAAGATGCTACTAAAGCAGAAGTTAAAGCAGCTGTTGAATCTTTGTTCGACGATGTAAAAGTAGAAAGCGTACGTACAGTAAACGTGAAAGGTAAAACTAAGCGTTTTGGTGCACGTTTTGGTCGCCGCAGCGATTGGAAAAAAGCGTATGTCAAACTTGCCGAAGGCAGTGAGTTAGACTTCATTGGCGGCGCTGAGTAACTAGGAGGATATGAAAAATGGCTATAGTTAAGTGTAAGCCTACGTCTCCGGGTCGTCGCCATGTAGTTAAAGTGGTTAACCCAGAGTTGCACAAAGGTGCACCATACGCTCCTTTGCTAGAAAAGAAATCAAAGTCTGGTGGTCGTAACAACAAAGGTCGTATTACGGTACGTCACGTTGGTGGCGGTCACAAGCATCATTATCGTGTTATCGATTTTAAACGTAACAAAGACGGTATCCCAGCAAAAGTAGAGCGTTTGGAATATGATCCAAACCGTAGTGCAAACATTGCACTTGTACTTTATGCAGATGGTGAGCGTCGTTACATTTTAGCTCCTAAAGGTGTTACAGCTGGTGATGCAATTGCTTCTGGTGTTGATGCACCAATCAAAGCAGGTAACACATTACCGATGCGTAATATCCCAGTAGGTACTACGGTTCACGCGATTGAATTAAAACCAGGTAAAGGTGCTCAATTAGCACGTTCGGCTGGTGCATACGCGCAAATCGTAGCACGTGATGGTGCTTATGTAACATTACGTTTGCGTTCTGGTGAAATGCGTAAAGTATTATCTGATTGCCGCGCCTCAATTGGTGAAGTCGGTAACTCAGAGCATATGTTACGTCAATTGGGTAAAGCTGGTGCTAAGCGCTGGCGTGGTGTGCGACCTACAGTTCGTGGTGTTGCAATGAACCCGGTTGATCACCCACATGGTGGTGGTGAAGGTCGTACTTCTGGCGGTCGTCATCCTGTATCACCTTGGGGTACACCAACTAAAGGTTACAAAACACGTAAAAACAAGCGTACTGATAAATATATCGTACGTCATCGTTCTAAATAATTTGTGAGGAAACACCATGCCACGTTCTCTCAAGAAAGGTCCATTTATTGACCTACACTTGTTGAAGAAGGTTGAAACAGCGGTGGAAAGCGGGAACAAAAAACCGATTAAAACCTGGTCTCGTCGCTCAATGATCATACCTGATATGATTGGATTGACCATCGCTGTCCATAATGGCCGTCAACACGTTCCAGTATTTGTAACTGATGAAATGATCGGTCACAAATTGGGTGAATTTGCACCAACTCGTACTTATCGCGGTCATGCTGCTGATAAAAAAGCGAAGAAGAAGTAAGGGGTGAATGATGCAAGTTTTAGCTAAACACAAATTTGCCCGCCTTTCTCCGCAGAAAGGTCGCTTGGTTGCTGACCAAGTGCGTGGTTTGCCAGTAAGTGCAGCATTAGAAATCTTAGCTTTCAGCCCTAAAAAAGGCGCAGATTTAGTTAAGAAAGTCTTAATGTCAGCAATTGCGAATGCAGAGCACAACGAAGGTGCAGATATCGACGAATTATCAGTGGCCAAAATCTTCGTAGATGAAGGTCCGGTAATGAAACGTATTCGTCCTCGTGCGAAAGGCCGTGCTGATCGCATTATCAAGCGTACCAGCCATATCACTGTGGTTGTTTCAGATAGCCAGGAGAATAAGTAATGGGTCAGAAAGTACATCCTACCGGTATTCGCCTTGGTATCACTAAACCATGGAGTGCTACTTGGTACGCCGGTTCTCAAGAATTTGCAAGCACGTTAAATAGCGACATTCAAGTACGTAAGTACTTAACTGAAGAATTGAAAAAAGCTTCAGTTTCTCGCATCGTTATTGAACGTCCAGCAAAAAGTATCCGTGTGACAATTCATACTGCACGTCCGGGTATTGTTATTGGTAAAAAAGGCGAAGACGTTGAAAAGTTACGTCTTAAAGTTGCTCAGCTAGCTGGCGTACCTGCACAGATTAATATCAGTGAAGTTCGTAAGCCTGAGTTAGACGCACAACTAGTTGGTGAAGGTATTGCTAGCCAGTTAGAACGTCGTGTTATGTTCCGTCGTGCTATGAAGCGTGCGGTACAAAACGCTATGCGTCTAGGTGCCAAAGGTATCAAAGTTGAAGTTAGCGGCCGTTTAGGTGGTGCTGAAATTGCACGCTCTGAGTGGTATCGTGAAGGTCGTGTTCCATTGCATACATTACGTGCTGATATCGACTACGCAACTGCTGAAGCTTTAACAACTTACGGTATCATTGGTATTAAGGTCTGGATCTTTAAAGGCGAAGTTTTAGGTGGTTTACCACTGACTAACCAAGTCGAAGAACCAAAGAAAAACGACCGTAAGCCAAAGGGCAAAAGTCGTAAGCCGCAAGGAGACCGTTAATGTTACAGCCAAAAAGAACCAAGTTTCGCAAGCAGTTTAAATTGCGTAACCGCGGTGTTGCAACCAGCGGTAACAAAGTAAGCTTCGGTAGCTTTGGCTTAAAAGCAACTGAACGTGGTCGTATGACTGCTCGTCAGATTGAAGCTGCTCGTCGTGCTATGACACGTCACGTCAAGCGTCAAGGTAAAATCTGGATCCGTGTGTTCCCAGATAAGCCTATTACTAAAAAGCCGCTTGAAGTTCGTATGGGTAAAGGTAAAGGTAGCGTTGAATATTGGGTATGCCAAATTCAGCCAGGTCGTGTTTTATACGAAATGGAAGGTGTGCCTGAGTCTTTGGCACGCGAAGCCTTTGCACTAGCAGCTGCTAAGTTACCATTTAAAACAACCTTTGTAACTCGGACGGTAATGTAATGAACGCGAACGAATTAAAAGATAAATCAGTTGAAGAATTGAAAGCTGAATTGTTAGATTTGTTGCGTGAGCAATTTAATTTGCGCATGCAAAAAAATACAGGTCAACTTTCTCAAACTCACTTACTGAAGCAAGTTCGTCGCAATATTGCACGTGTAAAAACTGTGTTAAATAGCAAGGCAGGTGCGTAATGAGCGAATCTAATATCCGTACGCTTCAAGGGCGTGTAATTAGCGATAAGATGGACAAATCTATCACTGTAGCGATTGAGCGTTTTGTAAAACACCCAATCTACGGTAAGTTTATCCGTCGTACGACTAAAATTCACGCACATGATGAGTCGAATTCTTGCAGTCAAGGTGATGTAGTAACTATTCGCGAATGTAAACCACTTTCTAAGACTAAGTCTTGGACTTTGGTTGAAATCGTAGAAAAAGCTTAATACAGGCATATTGCTGTAATTCTTAAAAATGATCGGTGCCAATTTTGGTTCCGGTCATTTTTTGTCTATGAAAATAAAAAACTTGTGGTATAATGCCGCGCCCTTGAGGCAGCCAGGCCTGTAATGGGTGTTTTTTTAAGTAAAGCGGAGCACGAAATGATCCAAATGCAAACAATGCTAGACGTCGCTGATAACAGCGGTGCTCGTAGCGTTCAATGTATCAAGGTTCTCGGTGGTTCGCACCGCCGCTATGCAAGTGTAGGCGACATCATTAAAGTTACTGTAAAGGAAGCAAGTCCTCGCGGTAAAGTTAAGAAAGGTGACGTTTATAATGCGGTGGTCGTTCGCACCAGAAAAGGCGTACGTCGTCCTGACGGTTCTTTGATCCGTTTTGATGGTAATGCAGCAGTTCTTTTGAACACACAGCATGCGCCAATCGGTACTCGTATCTTTGGTCCAGTAACGCGTGAACTACGTACAGAAAAGTTCATGAAAATCGTTTCTCTGGCGCCAGAGGTTCTATAAGGAGCTTATTATGGCAGCAAAGATTCGTAGTAATGACCAAGTCATAGTCATCGCCGGTAAAGATAAAGGGAAAACTGGTACAGTTACCCAAGTTCTTACGAGTGAAGACAAAGTTGTTGTTGAAGGTATTAACGTAGTCAAAAAAGCAGTTCGTCCAAATCCTCAAACTGGGGAACAAGGCGGTTTGCAAGACAAAGAAATGCCTCTTCATGTTTCTAATGTTGCGATCCTTAACCCAGCAACGGGTAAAGCTGATCGTGTAGGTTTTCGTGTAGAAGATGAGAAGAAAGTTCGTTTCTTCAAGTCTAATAACGAATTAATCTAATTTTTGTTTGGAGTGTAACGATGGCGAAACTGCATGATTTATACAAAGATACAGTTGTTGCTGAATTGACCAAACAGTTCGGTTACAAAAGTATCATGCAAGTCCCTCGGATCGAAAAGATTACCCTGAATATGGGTGTCGGCGAAGCGATTGCAGACAAGAAAGCTTTAGAGTTCGCGGTAAGCGACTTGACAGCTATCTCAGGCCAAAAGCCATTAGTTTGTAATGCTCGTAAGTCTGTAGCAGGCTTTAAAATCCGTGAAGGTTATCCTATTGGTTGTAAAGTAACTCTACGTGGCGAGCGTATGTGGGAATTCTTAGAGCGTTTGATTTCCATTGCTATCCCACGTATCCGTGACTTCCGCGGCTTAAGCTCTAAGCTTGATGGTCGTGGTAATTATAGCATGGGTGTACGCGAGCAAATTATCTTCCCAGAGATCGACTACGATAAAGTCGATAAGGTGCGTGGTATGGATATTACTATCACTACTAGCGCAGGTTCTGACGAGGAAGGTCGTGCGTTGCTGGCTGCCTTTAACTTCCCGTTTAAGAAATAGGTGTAGAGTTATGGCTAAACAATCAATGAAAGCGCGCGAAG
Organism: Catenovulum sediminis; assembly: GCF_007289895.1. GTDB lineage: Bacteria > Pseudomonadota > Gammaproteobacteria > Enterobacterales > Alteromonadaceae > Catenovulum > Catenovulum sediminis. The sequence continues at coordinate 2,325,383 of NZ_CP041660.1, forward strand.
CAAAGCGTGCCAAATTAGTCGAGAAGTATTCAGAAAAACGTGCAGCTTTAAAAGCTACTATCAGTGATGTGAATGTTTCTGAAGAAGATCGTTGGGCAGCAGTATTGCAATTGCAATCGTTACCACGTGATTCAAGTCGTTCACGTCAGCGTAATCGCTGTAACGTAACTGGTCGTCCGCATGGTTATTTACGTAAATTCGGTATGAGCCGAATTAAAGTGCGTGAAGCGTGCATGCGTGGTGAAATCCCTGGACTAAGAAAAGCAAGCTGGTAAGCGGCTACAGACTGGAGTAACGAATTATGAGCATGCAAGATCCAATCGCGGATATGTTCACCCGCATTCGTAATGGTCAGGCTGCACGTAAAGTGGCTGTGACCATGCCTTCATCAAAACTTAAAGCTTCAATCGCTGAAGTTTTGAAAGCTGAAGGTTATATTGAAAATTATGCCGTGACTGGTGACGTCAAGAAAGAACTTGAAGTCACATTGAAGTACTTCAATGGCAAAGAAGTTATCGAGTCAATTTCTCGAGTGAGTCGTCCTGGTCTTCGTATTTATAAGAAGGCAAATGAATTACCTAGAGTTATGGGTGGTTTAGGTGTGGCAATCGTCTCTACTTCTAAAGGCATCATGTCAGATCGTGCAGCGCGTAAAGCGGGCATGGGTGGCGAAGTCATCGGTTACGTAGCGTAAGGAGCGTAAAAATGTCTCGTGTAGGTAAGTCTCCTATCGCTATTCCTGCAGGCGTTGAAGTAAGTATTGCAGGACAGGAAGTAACAGTTAAAGGTACAAATGGTCAATTGACTATCACTGTAAACGATGCTGTTGAACTGGTAAAAGAAGATAATGTATTGCGCACTCTACCTCGTGAAGGTGTAGATGGTGCTGCAGCTCAAACGGGCACGGCACGTGCCAACTTAAACAACTTGATTGTTGGTGTAAGTAAAGGTTTTGAGCGTAAGTTGCAATTAATCGGTGTAGGTTATCGTGCTGCGGCTAAAGGCAATACTTTAAATCTAACTTTAGGTTTTTCTCATCCAATCGATTTTGAAGTTCCAGCTGGAATTACAATCGAAACCCCTAGCCAAACTGAAGTTTTGGTTAAAGGTGCTGATAAGCAATTGGTTGGTCAGGTTGCAGCTAAAATCCGCGCTTATCGTCCACCAGAGCCTTATAAAGGTAAAGGTGTTCGTTATGCTGATGAAGTTGTACTTCGTAAAGAAGCTAAGAAAAAGTAAGGTAATACGATGGATAAGAAAGCATCTCGTCTACGTAGAGCAGTACGCTCACGTGCAAAAATTAGAGAGTTGGGTGCAAATCGACTGGTCGTTCACCGTACTCCACGCCACATTTACGCGCAATTAATCGCGCCAAATGGTGGTGAGGTTCTGGCTTCTGCTTCGACAGTAGAAAAGACCATTCGCGAAAGCATCAAATACACCGGCAACGTTGAAGCCGCAAAAGCAATCGGTAAAGCAATTGCAGAACGTGCAATTGAAAAGGGCGTAACTAAAGTTGCGTTTGACCGTAGTGGTTTTCAATATCATGGACGCGTTCAAGCTTTGGCTGACGCAGCTCGTGAAGCTGGTCTTCAATTCTAGGGGTAGATAATGGCTAATAACGCAGAAGTTAAAAACAACCCTGAGTTGTCTGAAAAACTCATTGCTGTTAACCGCGTATCTAAAGTGGTTAAAGGTGGTCGTATCTTCAGCTTTACAGCATTGACTGTAGTTGGTGATGGTAACGGTCGCGTTGGCTTTGGTTATGGTAAAGCGCGTGAAGTTCCTGCTGCTATTCAAAAAGCAATGGAACAAGCACGTCGTAGCATGGTAAATGTTGACTTAAAAGGCCAGACATTACAGCACCCAATTAAGGGTCGTCATTCTGGTTCAAAAGTATACATGCAGCCTGCATCTGAAGGTACGGGTATCATCGCTGGTGGTGCAATGCGTGCAGTGTTAGAAGTAGCTGGCGTACATAACGTACTTTCAAAGTGCTATGGCTCAACTAATCCAATTAACGTAGTTCGCGCTACAATCAACGCATTAGCAGATATGAAGTCACCTCAAACGGTGGCGGCTAAGCGTGGTTTGAGCGTTGAAGAAATTCTGGGGTAAACATCATGGCTGGTAAAACTGTTAAAGTGACTCAAGTCAAAAGTTCTATCGGACGTTTACCTAAGCATAAAGCAACACTACGTGGTTTAGGTTTGCGTAAAATTAATCATACTGTAGAGCTAGAGGATACTCCTGCTGTTCGTGGTATGATCAATCAAGTTTCATATATGGTTAAGGTGGAGGGTTAATTTATGTATTTAAATACGCTTAGTCCTGCTCCTGGTTCAAAACCAAGCAAAAAACGTTTGGGTCGTGGTATCGGTTCTGGTTTAGGTAAAACAGGTGGCCGTGGTCACAAAGGTCAGAAATCACGTTCAGGTGGTTCTGTTAAGCCAGGATTCGAAGGCGGTCAAATGCCAATCCAACGTCGTTTACCGAAGTTCGGTTTTACGTCACGCAAATCTTTCGTTTCAGATCAAGTAACTTTGACTGAAATTGCTAAAGTTGAAGGTGATGTAGTAGAACTGGCTTCATTAAAAGCGGCTGGTTTGGTGAAGAAGCATATTGAGGCAGTGAAAGTTGTTAAATCTGGCGAAGTATCTCGTGCATTGACACTTAAAGGTGTTGGTGTAACTAAAGGTGCTCGCGAAGCTATCGAAGCTGCCGGTGGTAAAATCGAGGAATAATTGATCCATGGCTAAACCAGGACTGGAATTCAACAGCACGCAAGGCGGATTGTCGGAACTTAAAAAACGACTAATGTTTCTTTTTGGCGCATTAGTTATTTTCCGCGCAGGTTCATATGTACCTATTCCAGGTATTGATCCAACTGTGCTTGCACAGCTGTTTGAACAACAAAAAGATACAGTGTTAGCAATGTTTAACATGTTTTCAGGTGGTGCTTTAGAGCGCGCATCTGTGCTAGCGCTCGGTATCATGCCGTACATTACTGCATCTATTATTATGCAGCTGATGACCCATATTCACCCGACTTTTCAAGAGTTGAAAAAGGAAGGCGAGGCAGGGCGAAAAAAAATCAGTCAGTACACAAGATACGGAACGCTGTTGTTAGCAATTGCCCAGTCCACGACTATAGCCAATAGCCTGCCCAATATGGTACCAGGCTTAGTGATTAATCCTGGCTTTACTTTTTACTTCACAGCTGTTGTGAGTTTAGTGACAGGGACAATGTTCCTTATGTGGCTAGGCGAACAAATAACCGAGCGTGGTATTGGTAATGGTATCTCTATGATTATCTTTGCTGGTATTGTCGCTGGGTTACCAACTGCGATTGGTCAGACAGCTGAGCAGGCACGTCAGGGTGAATTGCCGCTAATACTGTTATTGATTATTGGTATTATTGTTTGTGCCGTAACTTATTTTGTGGTTTTTGTAGAACGTGGACAACGTCGTATTGTTGTTAACTATGCTAAACGCCAACAAGGCCGAAAGGTTTTTGCAGCGCAAAGCACTCATTTACCATTAAAAGTGAATATGGCGGGTGTAATCCCACCTATCTTCGCTTCTAGTATCATGTTGTTTCCAAGTACAATTGCAACTTGGTTTGGCCAAAGTGACAGTGCATTTGCAGAAGCAATTGCTCAAATAGCCATCGTGCTATCACCAGGACAACCTTTGTATATGATGTTGTACGCAGCAGCGATTATCTTCTTTTGCTTTTTCTATACAGCATTGGTCTTTAATCCACGCGAAACAGCGGACAACTTGAAAAAATCAGGCGCTTTTATCCCTGGGATCCGTCCTGGTGAGCAGACGTCGCGTTATATTGATAAAGTTATGACTCGTTTAACCTTAGCGGGCGCACTTTACATCACGCTAGTATGTTTAGTTCCTGAGTTTATGATGGTATTTTGGAATGTTCAGTTCTATTTTGGCGGAACATCCTTACTTATCATAGTTGTCGTGATTATGGACTTTATGGCGCAAGTCCAAACACACCTGATGTCCAGTCAGTATGAATCTGTACTGAAGAAGGCTAATTTAAAGGGTTATGGCAGATAGCCATAACCATTAACGGAGTCGGAAAATGAAAGTTCGTGCATCTGTTAAAACCATTTGCCGTAATTGCAAAGTTATTAAGCGAAATGGTGTTGTGCGTGTGATTTGTTCTACAGATCCTAAGCATAAACAACGTCAAGGTTAATATTTTAGACGAAATTCGTCTTTTTATTTGAAATCTAGTCTCGGCTTGAGTATCCTTACGGGCTTTTCGGCTGAGGCTAATAAATTTAGGAGTGCGTATAATGGCCCGTATAGCTGGCATTAACATTCCTCTACACAAGCATGCTGTAATTGGCTTAACGTCAATTTTCGGTATAGGTAAAACCCGTGCAAAAGCGATCTGCGCTGCATCTGGTATTGCTGAGACAACTAAGTTTAAAGACTTAGATGAAGCTCAGCTAGACCTGCTTCGTGAAGAGGTTGGTAAGTTCACCGTTGAGGGTGACTTACGTCGTGAAGTTTCAATGAATATCAAGCGCTTGATGGATCTCGGTTGTTTCCGTGGTTTACGCCATCGTCGTAGCTTGCCTGTTCGCGGTCAAAGAACGAAGACAAATGCGCGTACGCGTAAAGGTCCTCGTAAACCTATTAAGAAATAAGTAGGAGAGTGAATAATGGCTAAAGCTCCAGCTCGTAGTACGCGTAAACGTGCAAAACGACAAGTTGCAGATGGTATGGCTCATATCCATGCTTCTTTCAACAATACAATCGTAACGATAACAGACCGTCAAGGTAACGCTCTTTCATGGGCAACTTCTGGTGGTTCAGGTTTCCGTGGTTCTCGTAAATCGACTCCTTTTGCGGCTCAGGTAGCAGCAGAACGTGCAGGTGTTGCTGCACAGGAATACGGTCTTAAGAACTTGGAAGTATTTGTAAATGGTCCTGGTCCAGGTCGTGAATCTGCGATCCGTGCATTAAATGCAACTGGGTACAAAATTACAAATATTACAGACGTCACGCCAATTCCACATAATGGCTGTCGTCCACCGAAAAAACGTCGCGTTTAATAATGTTCCTCTGATAGCGGAGAAAGAAGATGGCAAGATATATAGGGCCAAAACTCAAGCTCAGTCGTCGTGAAGGAACAGATTTGTTCTTAAAAAGCGGCGTTCGAGCAATTGATTCAAAATGTAAGTTTGATACAGCACCTGGTCAACATGGTGCGCGTCGTGGTCGTTTATCTGACTACGGTTTACAGTTACGTGAAAAGCAAAAAGTACGTCGTATCTACGGTGTATTAGAAAAGCAATTCCGTAACTACTATAAAGAAGCAGCACGTTTGAAAGGTAACACAGGTGAAAACTTGCTTACCTTGTTAGAAAAACGTCTTGATAATGTAGTTTATCGCATGGGTTATGCTTCAACTCGTGCAGAAGCTCGTCAATTGGTAAGTCACAAAGCAATTACAGTTAACGGCCAAGTCGTTAATATTCCATCTTTTTCTGTTAAACCAGAAGATGTAGTTGCGGTTCGTGAAAAAGCTAAAAAGCAAGCACGTATTCAGTCTGCTTTAGAGCTTTCTGGCCAACGTGAAAAGCCAACTTGGGTCGAAGTAGACGCAGAGAAAAAAGAAGGTGTGTTCAAGCGTTTGCCTGAGCGTAGCGATTTGTCTGCTGACATTAACGAACAGCTAATTGTTGAGCTTTACTCTAAGTAAAGTTAATAAAATAGAGAGGAAACGATGCAGGGTTCTGTTACTGAGTTCCTTAAACCGAGATTAGTCGATATCGAGAGTCTTGGTCCTTTTCGTGCAAAAGTGACCTTAGAACCGATGGAACGCGGTTTTGGTCATACGTTAGGAAATGCGTTAAGACGTATATTATTGTCTTCTATGCCAGGTGCTGCAGTCACCGAAGTTGAAATCGACGGTGTTTTGCATGAGTACAGCACCAAAGAAGGGGTACGAGAGGACGTAATTGAGATTTTACTTAATCTGAAAGGGTTAGCCGTCCGAATTGAAAATAAAGACGAAGCGACTCTTACGCTAAGTAAGAAAGGTGCGGGCCCTGTTACTGCAGCAGATATCACTCACGATGGTGATGTTGAGATCACGAATCCGGACCATGTTATTTGTAACTTGACCGGCGACGCTGAACTGAACATGCGTATCAAGGTTGAGACAGGTCGTGGTTATATACCGGCTTCTGCTCGTCGTTCCTCAGAAGAAGATGATCGTCCAATCGGCCGTTTGTTGGTTGATGCGTCATTCAGCCCGGTAGAGCGTATCGCTTATGCGGTAGAATCTGCTCGTGTTGAACAACGTACCGACCTAGACAAATTGGTTATCGATATGGAAACGAATGGTACGATAGAGCCTGAAGAAGCAATTCGCCGGGCCGCTACGATTCTGGCTGAGCAATTAGATGCATTCGTTGAATTACGTGATGTTTCTGAGCCAGAGCGTAAAGAAGAAAAACCTGAATTCGATCCAATTCTGTTAAGACCAGTTGACGATCTTGAATTAACTGTACGTTCTGCTAACTGCTTAAAAGCAGAGCAGATCCAATACATTGGTGATCTTGTTCAGCGTACTGAGGTTGAGTTGTTAAAAACACCTAACCTTGGTAAAAAATCTCTTACTGAAATTAAAGACGTATTGGCCTCTCGTGGCTTGTCTTTAGGTATGAGATTGGAAAACTGGCCACCAGCCAGTATCGCTGATAAAGACTAAACCTGTTCTACATAGTTATTGGTAGAAGGATAGCATTATGCGTCATCGTAAAAGTGGCCGTCAGCTTAATCGAAACAGCAGTCATCGCAGTGCAATGTTCAGCAACATGGCGAGCTCTTTAGTTCGTCACGAAGTTATTAAAACAACATTGCCAAAAGCGAAAGAATTGCGTCGTGTTATCGAGCCGCTGATCACTTTAGCAAAAAAAGATAGTGTAGCAAATCGTCGTTTAGCTTTTGCACGAACTCGTGATAAAGAAGTTGTGGGTAAATTATTTAGCGAAATTGGTCCTCGTTACCAAGCTCGCCCAGGTGGTTATACTCGTATTCTTAAATGTGGTTTCCGTGCTGGTGACAACGCACCTATGGCTTTCATCGAATTGGTTGATAGACCAGAAGTTGAAGAAGAAGTAGAAGCTACAGAAGCAGCTGAATAAGTAATTATTCAAACGCAGATAAAAAGGCGCCTTTCGGCGCCTTTTTTGATCTATTATTTAAATGATTTAATTAATAGATCATTTAAATAATGGTTTTAAGTGCCTAAGCTGGATTAGGCTACAGTTGGTTAGATTAATACGAGCATTGATGGTTCACATTAGCCTATCAACGCGGAGAAATTACTTTTGGCAACAACATAAAAGCTTTGACAATTTCATTGCGAAAGTTTTCATCGTTATATAAACCAGCACGCCGATATTTATGACAGTACTCCTCGGCAGTAACTTGGTTGTTAATATGAATATTTGTCTGTTGCTCAACCATAGTTAACCAGTTATGTTGCACTGCTTTTGGCGGCTCAGGTAATTTTTGTAATATGTGCTCTGCTTTTTTAAACAGTGACTGACGAGAAAACGCGATAGTGTAATCGTTGACTGCTAACCAGCTTTGACCATTTTTTTCGACACACAAAACTGGCATATAGGGAGCGAGCGACGAACATACATTATTTTTGTACATTGTTACTTACCAATAACGCTGACCAATGTCCACAAATGTGTCAAAGTCGGTGATTTCCGCGAAACCAGATTCACTAAAGGGCAGAACTTCCACTCTGGGTTTGTTTGGGTTCACCGTGTCGTTAGATACATCTAAATAATAATCACCGATTTGTAAGGCATTTTGAAAATATAAGTTTCTTAGGCCACCCCAAATTTTATCTAAGCTATGGCCTTGTTTCATATAGTTAATGAGCAACAACAAGCCTTCGTGACTATGGTTAGACTTGATGTCGTTAACAATAAGCTGATACACAGCATCGCGGATTTCACAGCATCGCCCAAGTGGGAAAGGTTTGCCCGAAAAAAACGGATATTTAGGCACTAATTCTAAGTCTGCTTTGACGCGAGCAAACGCAAGGTAGTCGACAATCTTTTCTATTTGTGTAGGGGTGAAATAGTTGGTGGAACTCATATGGATTTTTCTCGGCAATCTTGTTGGCTAATTTTTTGTTTTATCAAGCTACTTGAAATGTTGGGTGTTTCGGGCGCAAAGGCCACATTAATATTGTGTTTGGCAAGCAGCGGAATTAATTTATTCCAACGTTCGCTGTTTTGCCATTATATACAAGTTACAACAGTAGCTATCTCCAAACTTAACATCCAATTGAACACAAAGTCTGTTTGAATGATTGGTGACTGTACGAGTGTAACTCCATCAACGATAGCAAGTGCTTGGATAATAGCAATTCCTTGGTTTTGTTCAATGATAGGTAGTTTGCCTTTCGACTTTAAGCACATCGCATCGGGCGCTCCGCCGACTATTAATTCATCACCTTGTCTACGAGCAAAGTTCAAAAAGTTAAGGTGGCCGACATGAAATAAATCAAATACGCCCAAGGCTAAAACTCTGAGGTTATTGTGTTTCATGCTGCAATTCCATCTGTAGTTGCTTTTCTAGCTTAACAAACAATTGATCTGATGGGGTAAAACGACGTACTTGTTCAACAAGCGGTTTAAGCTTAACCCATCTATGATGTCGCCACAAAACACATATTCTAGAATAGGCAAAACATTGTGTGAGTAAACTAAAACCTTGTAAGTTTTTCGCGCATATTGTGGTATCGAAATTAACATCTTTTATTTGCCATTGGCCATATAACGCCTGCAAAATTGTTTCTGGTTGTGTGGGGTGCCATACAGAGCCAAATTTGGTTTGTTTAGCTACTAAATCAATTCGAGGATAGACAGTGACCCGATTCCACTCAAAAGGAACACCCGACATCCATAAACCTGAGATAGTTTGCCCATTTTTTTGCTCAACCCCATAACCACATAAATCTAAAATCACGCCGTTGGAGTGAATAAAGCAGCGCGGATTAATTAAATCGTACGAGCGTTTATGCTCTTGCCAACCATTTTGTTTAAGTAGTTTGATTGCATCAGGCATCTGCCCCTAATCAATGCCGATATCGATATCTTTATCAAAAGGAAGTAAGGCATTATCGCGGGTTAATCCTAACAAAGTTCCAGAAGTGGCGAATGACCTAAGCTTGTTGACTTGTCCCCAAATGCAAAGCAGCCTCGGTTAGGCGGCGGATGGCAGGTAGCGAGTTGGGTTCAATTTTAACTGAGGCTAGCAAGTGTTCGACTGCTTTAGCTAGATTGGAATTTAGTGGTTGCACATTAATTGAAACTTATAGAATTTAACCGAGAATATATGCATGCTGAGTAGTTTAGCACTGACTATGAACAAAAAATAAGGTAGCTTGTTGAAATTTTTTAGCCTGAACTTCTTTTTGAATTGAGATGAAAATTCTTATTCTATTTTTACTATTTTTATTTCGCTCGTCCATAATAGAACATTAAAGTTGTTTCTAGCTCCTAATACTCGATAAATAGGTCCAATGCACAAATATAATTTTATTTCAGGTTTACCCCGTTCTGGTTCAACGCTACTGGCTGGATTAGTTAATACATTTTTAGAGCAAGTGGGGCTGGTAGCGAATTTTATGTTTTTTTTGACGAGCCTAAGCGTAAGTTCTTGGCAAAAGTTGTTTGATGCGTATTACCATCAAGAGCAAAGTAAACGCATTATTTTTGATACCAATCGTATTTTGACTGCCCGTACGTATCAACTCAACGAGTTGTTTGATGATTTTAAGATGATTTGTTGTGTGCGAAATCCAGCTTGGATTATGGACAGCTTCGAGCGTATTTATCGGAAAAACCCGTTTGACTATATCTCGCCACGAATTAATTTATGGTCTATTATTAATTTTTATAACGTCAACAAGCAATGTAAAAAATAATGACGCTTTATCTATTTGAATTTGATTCTCTAGAGTGCATAAAAAGCCTGATTGAATTCTTTTAACATAATAAAATAGTGAATTATTTGTTTGATTTCTTTACATCTCTAATTACAGAGGATCTTTTATGGTTTCGGGTTTTAAATTAACAAAAGTAGCAGCTGTTACAAACAATATTCTCTCCGACGTTGACAATCAAAGTAACCTTGAATCATTTAAAAATATTCACTACATCGAGAAATTTTCAGCATTAAGATGTTTGAAATATACGTTACCTCCAGTGCTTATCCTAGGAACGGCTCAAGTTTACGCAGAAGCCTTTCGATTTGGTCATGGTCCGATGGATTCGGGCTTTAACTATGTTAGTCATAATACGATCCAAACTAGACCCGTTAAACCAGTCTATTATCAAGCCGTTTTATATAATTCTGGAGAAGGAGGTGAAAGTACAAAGGCTACAGATTATCATCTTTATATTACCCGTTCAGATGACAGTGTAATAGGCGGAACAAGTAGTGGTTTTTTAGACCCAGCCGTGATGGGTAATAGCGTAAGTTATACATTGAATTTTAATGTACCAATGACTTTTACCACTTTTCAAATTGGTGAGTTTATTAATAGGTCTGATGGAGCTAATTATGTTTTCACTCCAGATACAGGGACGCCGCTTACCATTGCTGATAACTCATCTTCTCTTGCTGGTGCAGTTGCGACTTTAACCCCTTCTGATTGGACTGGTATAACATCATTAACAGTGTCATACGATGGAACCGAAACTTGGAGAGTTGGTTTAGATAATATGGGCTTTACGCCTGCGAATACATTACCAGTTGTAGACTTAGATTCAAGCTCTGGTGGCAACGACAGCTCAGCTAGTTTCTCTGAAGGCAGCAGTGCAGTAAATATCGCCAGTAGTGCATCTGTAACTGAAGCTGATGGTGACACCTTAACCACTATTACGGTTAGTTTAACCAACGACCAAGATGGTGTATCAGAAGGTTTAAATGTATCCGCATCTGCGCAAGACGCATTAGGTGGAATTAGCGGTTCTTCAGATATTACCTTGCAAGATACCATTTCAATTACTGGCTCAAGTGCTTCGGCTGCAGAGGTCGCTACCTTTTTGCAAGCTATCACCTATAACAACATATCTAGCACCCCAAATGAAACAGCACGTACCGTAACAGTTGTTGTAAATGATGGCACGGAAAACAGCACCAGCCGTACCTCAACTATCAGTGTCAGTAATGTCACCGCAGCTATATCAACGGCTGCCAATTTTAATACCACCAGTGGCGCTAACTTAAATCCAGCAATTACCTTTTCTAGTGACGATGAAACCTTAACCATTGCGGATACAAGCCATATTTCTGGTTCAACCGCTGATGGTGGGGCAGGCACTGATATCCTTGTTGTTGCAAGTGGCTCTAATTTAACGGGTTTTGCCAGCTTAACTGGATTCGAAACCCTAACTGCGCCAAACGATGCAGAATTAACCCTATCTGAAACCCAGCATGAATCTTTCACTACAATTAATGGCTCGGGCACGAATCAATTCACTCTAAGTAGTGCAAATGGTGATGCAAGTATTACTGGCGATAGTGATATTGAAACTTATGTGTTGGGAGTTGGTTTTACTTTTGCGCTTGGTAGTGCCTCGCAGAATGTAACTGGCAGTAGCTCAGATGACACTGTCAACATTGCTGCTTTAACAGTTACTGGTTCACTTGATGGTGGCAGTGGTACAGATACCTTACAAATGGATACTGGTGCCAGCTTAAGTGGAGCCACAATCAGCAACTTCGAAACACTGTCCCTCACCAGTGGTGCGTCTGTTACTTTAACTGAAGCACAGCATGATAGCTTTTCTAGCATAGTCGCAGCTGGAACTGAGTCCATCACCATTAGTTCAGCTACTGATGGGTTAAGTGGTAGCTCAGCAGTTGAAACTTATGTTTTAGGAGGCGCAAATACGATTACATTGGGCAGTGCGGCACAGAATGTTACCGGTAGTAGCGGAAATGATACTTTTAATGTGGGCTCACTGACAGCCACCGGTACTTTAAATGCGGCGAGTGGCGCAGATACCTTATTTTTGAGTTCTGGCGCTAACGTCTCTGGTGCGACAATTTCAAACTTTGAAAATTTAACTTTAGCTAGCGATGCTACTGTTACTTTGTCTGCTTCTCAGCCTTCGCTATTTAGTGGGACTATAACTGCTGCAGGCACGGAAACCATTAACATCACTGGTGATGGCGATTTTACGACTTTATCTAATATAGAAAATTTTTCAGTCGGTGATTCTTCAACAAATAGCCGAACTGTCACAGTTACTGCTGCAAGCACTTCAGTTGTGGCTACTTCGGGCAGCGACGCTGTCGTATTTGATATAGGCACTTTAAATTATACAGGCACGCTTACGGGTGAAAGCACAACCTCAGATACCCTTTCTATGTCGTCGGGCGCTAATATCTCTGGCGCAACACTCTCAAATATTACAAATTTAACCCTTGCCAGCGGGGCGTCAGTGACCATGACTGCGCCTCAACAAAATGAAGCTTTTAATGGCACTATAACTGCGGCAGGCTCTGAAACCATTACTATTTCAGGTGATGGTGATTTTACTACTTTATCGGGTATTGAAACATACTCAGTGTTAGATGACAGCACCAATACAAGGACTGTTACGGTTACAAACACGTCTGCAACGGTGCATGCGACATCTTCGAGTGACGCTATTACGTTTGATATTGGCGGTAGCTCGTTTAGTGGCACGTTGTCGGGCGATCCGAGCGTGGCTGATGCTGTGAGTGCATCCGATGGGGCAGATGTATCTGGTGGTGGCTTTGCCAATATAGGGACCTTATCGTTAACCAGTGGCGCAACAGTTGCCATTGATGTGGCAAACGTAAGTAATAATTTTACGACCGCAATAACCGGTGCGGGTGGCTCGGAAACCCTTAAGTTGATGGATGGTGGTACGTTCGACTTTAGTTCAACCAATGTCAGTGAAATTGAAAATATCGCCATTGGAACGAATAATAATGTAACCATCACCTTAACTGATAATTTTGATTCCGATGGCAACTCGATTACTGTCACCAATGCCAGTGGCAGCGCGATAACAGGTGCTGTATCACTCAATGCCAGTGCATTCAGTGGTGATGCTTTGGTTATCTCAGCGACCGATTTTGATGGTTCGGATAACTTTGTTGGTGGTAGCGCTGCAGACACTATCCGTCCAGGTGGTGGCACCGACTCTATGACGGGTAATGACGGCAACGATTATTTTGTTGGTGAAGCATCCGATCTCAACGACGATACCATTACCGACTTAAGTATAGGCGACATTATAAAGCTGACCGGTGTTACAGGGCTAACGACCAGTAATGTGCGTTTTAATGGCACCAGCACTTTACAAGTTGATACCGATGCGACAGATTTTAGTACGACCGAAGTTGCTATTAGTTTGTCTAATTCTCCTGCCAATAGTCTAGATTTCACTGTCGCGGATAATGGCAGCGATACAGATATAACCTTCATCACGCCTAATGATGTTCCTGTTTTCAGTAGTTTAAATGGTGCGTCTACATTCACTGAAAATGGTTCGGCAGTCGTTATTGATTCTGATGCTAGGGTTGCAGATACCGAGCTAGACGCTTTAGACAGCGGGGCTGGCAACTATAACAATGCATCGTTAACTATCGTCAGAAACGGTGGTGCGAACAGTGAAGATGTTTTTGCAAACAACGGATTATTGGGCACATTAACAGAAAGCAGCACTTTTACCTATAACAGTACAACTGTTGGTACGGTTACCACTAATTCATCGGGCACGCTTGTTTTAACTTTTAATTCGAATGCAACCTCGGCTATCGTTGATTCGGTCATACAAAATATTACATATCAAAATACATCGGAAGATCCTGCAAGCAGTGTTACTTTAGATTTCACCTTTAATGATGGTACCGCCAATAGTACAGGGACTAATCAGGCCGCTGTTACAATAAATGCTCAGAATGATGCACCAACTGATATCGCGCTAAATAACACTTCAGTAAACCAATCTACCACAGGCGTCGGTGCAAATATTGGCGTATTATCTACAACAGATGTAGATTCATCTGACAGTCATTCTTATACCTTGGTTAGCACCAGTGCTAGTGATGCTGGAACTTGCAGCAGTGATGCCGGGAATAATAATTTCCAAATTGATGGCTCTATACTTGAGACTCAAAATACGGTGGAAGGCGGAAATTACGTGATTTGTATTCAAACAAATGATGGAACAGCTTCCTTCCAAGAATCGTTTACCATTACGGTTAACGATGACGTTGCTCCTGATTCACCATCCACTCCAGATTTAGATGCTGGATCGGATACTGGTCTGTCTAGCACTGATAACGTCACCAATGATACGACACTTACGCTAAGTGGTACCGCAGAGAGTGGCAGTACGGTTAGATTATATAGTGATCAAGTTGATGGTGGCGCAACGGTTATCGGGACTGCCACAGCAACAGGCGGAAATTGGCAAATCACCACAATAGCTTTAGCTTCGGGGGTAACCCACTCGATTACAGCTAAAGCAACGGATGCAAGCAGTAACGAAAGCTCATCGTCTAGCGGTTTAAGTGTCACCATAGATACAATTGCACCATCGGCACCATCAACTCCTGACTTATCTGCGGCAACTGATTCTGGTGACTCAAATACAGATAACCTAACCAATGATACAACTCCGACGTTCACTGGTTCGGGGCCGAATGGTGGCGCCATTACTTTAATTTCGAGTGTTGATGGAACTATTGGTACTGGAACTGCAAATCTCGGTAGCTGGACGATTACCAGTTCAACATTGACTGCCGGCACACATACTATTACCGCAAGAACAACTGACACCGCAGGTAATACGGCGGATAGCTCTGGGTTGTCAATTGAAATTGATGCCAGTGCAGAAGCGCTAACTATTTCAACACCAATCGAAACAGACGGTGCGGTCAATGCAGCCGAAGACAATGATGTATTAATTGTTGGTAGTGGTGCAGAAAATAATGCCAGTGTGACAGTAACGATCACCGACAATAATAGCAGCTCTGTGAGCCGAACCGTGACAGCCGATGGCAGTGGTAACTGGACATTAAGCGGTAGTGAACTAGATGTTAGTGGATTAAACAACGGCACGTTAACCGTGTCAGCAATACAAACAGATACAGCCGGCAATACCTCAACAGCAGCCACTCAGAATATTACGTTAGACAATGTCGCACCAAGTGCATTAACCATAACTACGCCAATTGAAAGTGATAACTATGTTAATGCTGCTGAAGATGCCGATGTGCTCATTGCAGGTTCAGGTGCAGAGGCGGATGCAACCGTTACAGTGTCCATCACAGATGGTGCAAATACTTTAACTGAAAGCGTCACGGCGGATAGCTCAGGTAACTGGACTATAAGTGGCAGTGAATTTGATGTGAGTGCATTTAACAACGGCACGTTAACAGTCTCTGTGACCCAAACCGACGATGCGGGGAATATCTCAACGGCAGCGACACAAAACATCACGTTAGATAATGTCACACCAAGTACCGTGACGATTACCACGCCGATTGAGACAGACGGCATTGTCAATGCAACTGAAGATAATGATGTGTTGATAGCTGGTTCGGGTGCAGAAGCAGGTAACAGTGTGACGGTGACTATCACCGACAATAACAGCTCGGTCAGTCGTACCGTTACAGCTAATGGCAGTGGTAATTGGACTCTTAGTGGCAGCGAGTTAGATGTTAGTGGTTTAAATAATGGCACTTTAACTGTTTCGGCGACACAAGCAGATACAGCGGGCAATGCCTCTACTGCAGCCACTCAGAGTATTACATTAGATAATGCAGCTCCTTCAACATTAACAATTACCACCCCAATTGAAGGCGACAACACAGTTAATGCCGCGGAAGACAATGATGTGTTGATAGCAGGCTCGGGCGCAGAAGCGGATAATAGTGTGACGGTAACCATCACCGACAACAACAGTACAGTGAGCCGCACGATCACAGCAGATGGCAGTGGTAACTGGACAATCGCAGGCTCAGAGCTTGATGTTAGCACCTTTAACAATGGCACTTTAACCGTTTCGGCAACCCAAACAGATGATGCAGGTAATACCTCTACTGCAGCAACACAAAACATCACTTTAGACAATGCCGCACCAAGTGCGCCAAGCATTAGTACACCAATTGAAATCGATAATATTGTTAACGCCAGCGAAGATGATAGCGTATTGATTTCAGGTAGTGGTGCAGAAGCGAATGCAAGCTTAACCATTACCGTTGGTAGTGTATCAATTCAAACCACAGCCGATAGCAGTGGCAACTGGACAATTGAAAGCAATGAGATAGATATCTCAGCATTAACCAACGGCACACTGACAGTCACCGTGACGCAAACCGATGATGCAGGTAATGAATCAAGCAGTGCAACGCAAGATATCACTTTAGATAATGCAGCACCAAGTGCGCCTGTTATCACAACGCCAATCGAAACTGATGGCATCATCAATGCAGCAGAAGACAATGATGTATTAATTGTCGGTACAGGTGCCGAATCGGATGCAGTCTTAGATATTGTGATCAGCGATGGTTTCAATACAGATACAGCGCAAGTGACGGCGGATGGCTCAGGCAACTGGACAATCGTAGGCTCAGAGCTTGATGTTAGCACCTTTAATAATGGCACGTTAACAGTCACCGCCACGCAAACCGATGATGCAGGTAATATCTCAACAGCGGCCACTCAGAATATTACATTAGACAACCAAGCGCCAAGTGCATTGACCATCACCACCCCAATCGAAGGTGACAACCAAGTTAATACAGCGGAAGATGCGGATGTGTTAATTGCGGGTACAGGTGCAGAAAACAATGCAAGTGTGACTGTGACCATCACAGATGGTAACAGTAACTTGTCACGAACTGTTAATGCAGATAGTTCAGGTGCTTGGACCATTTCAGGTAGCGAATTTGACGTTAGTACCTTTAACAATGGTGCGTTAACGGTTTCTGCAACCCAAACAGACGATGCAGGTAATACCTCAACTGTAGCGACACAAACCATCACGTTAGACAATGTCACACCAAGTGCCGTGACGATTACCACGCCGATTGAGACAGACGGCATTGTGAATGCAGCGGAAGACGATGATGTATTAATTGTTGGCACAGGTGCAGAAAACAATGCAAGTGTGACAGTAACCATCACCGACAACAACAGCTCTGTGAGCCGAACCGTCACAGCGGATGGCAGTGGTAACTGGACGTTGAGTGGCAGCGAGCTAGATGTCAGTGGTTTAAATAACGGTACACTAACGGTCTCTGCAACCCAAACAGATGAAGCAGGTAATACTTCAACGGCAGCGACACAAAGCATCATGTTAGACAATGCTGCACCAAGTGCGCCAAGTATTACGACACCAATTGAAATCGATAATATTGTTAACGCCAGCGAAGATGATAGCGTATTGATTTCAGGTAGTGGTGCAGAAGCGAATGCAAGCTTAACCATTACCATTGGTAGTGTCTCAATTCAAACCACAGCCGATAGCAGTGGCAACTGGACAATTGAAAGCAATGAGATAGATATCTCAGCATTAACCAACGGCACACTGACAGTCACCGTGACGCAAACCGATGCTGCGGGCAACACATCAAGCAGTGTAACGCAAGATATCACTTTAGATAATGCCGCACCGAGTGCGCCAGTTATCACAACGCCAATCGAAACAGATGGCATCATCAATGCTGCAGAAGACAATGATATATTAATTGTCGGTACAGGTGCAGAATCGGATGCAGTCTTAGATATTGTGATCAGCGATGGTTTCAATACAGATACAGCGCAAGTGACGGCGGATGGCTCAGGCAACTGGAGCATCGCAGGCTCAGAAATTGATGTCTCTGCCTTTAATAATGGCACGTTGACGGTCACCGCAACGCAAACCGATGATGCAGGTAATACCTCAACAGCGGCCACTCAGAATATTACGTTAGACAATGCTGCACCAAGTGCATTAACCATCACCACACCAATTGAAAGTGATGGTTTAGTCAATGCAGCAGAAGATAATGACGTGTTAATTGCGGGTACAGGTGCAGAAAGCAATGCAAGTGTGACAGTGATCATCACAGATGGTAACAGTAACTTGTCACGAACTGTTAATGCAGATAGTTCAGGTGCTTGGACCATTTCAGGTAGCGAATTTGACGTTAGTACCTTTAACAATGGTGCGTTAACGGTTTCTGCAACCCAAACAGACGATGCAGGTAATACCTCAACTGTAGCCACACAAACCATCACGTTAGACAATACCGCACCGAGTGCGCCTGTTATCACAACCCCAATCGAAACTGATGGCATTGTGAATGCAGCGGAAGACGATGATGTATTAATTGTTGGCACAGGTGCAGAAAACAATGCAAGTGTGACAGTAACTATCACCGACAATAATAGCTCAGTGAGCCGAACCGTCACAGCAGATGGTAGTGGTAACTGGACGTTGAGTGGCAGCGAGCTAGATGTTAGCACCTTTAACAATGGCACTTTAACAGTCTCCGCAATACAAACCGATGCCGCGGGTAATACCTCTACTGCAGCAACACAAAACATCATTTTAGACAACGCAGCACCAAGTGCGCCAAGTATTACGACACCAATTGAAATCGATAATATTGTTAACGCCAGCGAAGATGATAGCGTATTGATTTCAGGTAGTGGTGCAGAAGCGAATGCAAGCTTAACCATTACCATTGGTAGCGTTTCAATTCAAACCACAGCCGATAGCAGTGGCAACTGGACAATCGCAAGCAATGAGATAGGTATCTCAGCGCTCAATAATGGTTCACTCACAGTGAGTGTGACGCAAACCGATGATGCAGGTAATGAATCAAGCAGTGCAACGCAAGATATCACTTTAGATAATGCAGCACCAAGTGCGCCTGTTATCACAACGCCAATCGAAACTGATGGCATTGTGAATGCAGCAGAAGATGAAGATGTGCTAATTGCGGGTAGTGGCGCAGAAGCAGATAATAGCGTGACTGTTACTATCACCGACAATAACAACAGCACAGTGAGCAGCACGGTCACAGCAGACGGCAGCGGTAATTGGACGTTGAGTGGCAGCGAGCTAGATGTTAGTGGTTTAAATAACGGCACACTAACGGTTTCTGCAACACAAACAGATGATGCAGGTAATACTTCAACGGCAGCGACACAAAGCATCACGTTAGACAATGCTGCACCAAGTGCGCCAAGCATTAGTACACCAATTGAAATCGATAATATTGTTAATGCAAGTGAAGACGATAGTGTATTGATTTCAGGTAGTGGTGCAGAAGCGAATGCAAGCTTAACCATTACCATTGGTAGCGTTTCAATTCAAACCACAGCCGATAGCAGTGGCAACTGGACAATCGCAAGCAATGAGATAGATATCTCAGCATTAACCAACGGCACACTGACAGTCGCCGTGACGCAAACCGATGCTGCGGGCAACACATCAAGCAGTGCCACCAGCACCATCACGTTAGATAATAACGCGCCAAGTGCACCGACGATCAGCACGCCAATAGAAACAGATGGCATCGTTAATGCTGCAGAAGACAATGATGTATTAATTGTCGGCACAGGTGCAGAATCGGATGCAGTCTTAGATATTGTGATCAGCGATGGTTTCAATACAGATACAGCGCAAGTGACGGCGGATGGCTCAGGCAACTGGAACATCGCAGGCTCAGAAATTGATGTCTCTGCCTTTAATAATGGCACGTTGACGGTCACCGCAACGCAAACCGATGATGCAGGTAATGAATCAAGCAGCGCAACACAAACCATCACGTTAGACAATGCTGCACCAAGTGCATTAACCATCACCACACCAATTGAAAGTGATGGTTTAGTCAATGCAGCAGAAGATAATGACGTGTTAATTGCGGGTACAGGTGCAGAAAACAATGCAAATGTGGCGGTGACCATCACAGATGGTAACAGTAACTTGTCACGAACTGTTAATGCAGATAGTTCAGGTGCTTGGACCATTTCAGGTAGCGAATTTGACATTAGCACCTTTAACAATGGTGTGTTAACGGTTTCTGCAACCCAAACCGACGATGCGGGCAACACCTCAACTGTAGCCACACAAACTATTGCATTAGACAATGCTGCCCCTTCAGCATTAACAATCACCACCCCAATTGAAGGTGATGGAAAAGTCAATGCAGCAGAAGATGCGGATGTGTTAATTGCGGGTACAGGTGCAGAAGCGGATAACAGCGTGACTGTAACCATCACCGACAATAACAGTTCAGTCAGTCGTACCGTTACTGCAGACAGCTCAGGTAACTGGACAATCGCAGGCTCAGAGCTTGACATTAGCACCTTTAACAATGGCACTTTAACAGTCTCCGCAATACAAACAGATGATGCAGGTAATACCTCTACTGCAGCAACACAAAGCATCACGTTAGACAATGCCGCACCAAGTGCGCCAAGCATTAGTACACCAATTGAAATCGATAATATTGTTAATGCAAGTGAAGACGATAGCGTATTAATTTCAGGTAGTGGTGCAGAAGCGAATGCAAGCTTAACCATTACCATTGGCAGTGTCTCAATTCAAACCACAGCCGATAGCAGTGGCAACTGGACAATCGCAAGCAATGAGATAGATATCTCAGCATTAACCAACGGCACACTGACAGTCGCCGTGACGCAAACCGATGCTGCGGGCAACACATCAAGCAGTGTAACGCAAGATATCACTTTAGATAATGCCGCACCGAGTGCGCCAGTTATCACAACGCCAATAGAAACAGATGGCATCGTCAATGCAGCGGAAGACAATGATGTACTCATCACTGGCTCAGGGGCAGAAGCAAATGTAACGGTTGATATTAAAATCAGCGATGGGTTCAATACAGATACAGCGCAAGTGACGGCGGATGGCTCAGGCAACTGGAGCATCGCAGGCTCAGAAATTGATGTCTCTGCCTTCAACAATGGCACGTTGACGGTCACCGCAACCCAAACAGATGATGCAGGTAATACTTCAACGGCAGCGACACAAACCATCACGTTGGACAATGCTGCACCAAGTGGATTAACCATCACCACCCCAATTGAAAGTGATGGTTTAGTCAGTGCAGCAGAAGATAATGATGTGTTGATAGCGGGTACAGGTGCAGAAGCAGGTAACAGTGTGACTGTGACCATCACAGATGGTAATAGTAACTTGTCACGAACTGTTAATGCAGATAGTTCAGGTGCTTGGACCATTTCAGGTAGCGAATTTGACATTAGCACCTTTAATAATGGCACGTTGACGATTACCGCAACCCAAACCGATGATGCAGGCAATACCTCAACTGTAGCCACACAAACCATCACGTTAGACAATGCTGCCCCTTCAGCATTAACAATCACCACCCCAATCGAAACTGATAGCATTGTGAATGCAGCAGAAGATGAAGATGTGCTAATTGTCGGCTCTGGTGCAGAAAACAATGCAAGTGTGACTGTGACCATCACCGACAATAACAGCTCAGTGAGCCGTACCGTCACTGCAGACAGTTCAGGCAACTGGACAATCGCAGGCTCAGAGCTTGATGTTAGCACCTTTAACAATGGCACTTTAACAGTCTCCGCAATACAAACCGATGAAGCAGGTAATACCTCTACTGCAGCAACACAAAACATCATGTTAGACAATGCCGCACCAAGTGCGCCAAGCATTAGTACACCAATTGAAATCGATAATATTGTTAATGCAAGTGAAGACGATAGCGTATTAATTTCAGGTAGTGGTGCAGAAGCGAATGCAAGCTTAACCATTACCATTGGCAGTGTCTCAATTCAAACCACAGCCGATAGCAGTGGCAACTGGACAATCGCAAGCAATGAGATAGATATCTCAGCGCTCAATAATGGTTCACTCACAGTGAGTGTGACGCAAACCGATGCTGCGGGCAACACCTCAACTATAGCCACACAAACCATCACGTTAGACAATGCTGCCCCTTCAGCATTAACAATCACCACACCAATTGAAAGTGATGGTTTAGTGAATGCAGCGGAAGACGATGATGTATTAATTGTTGGCACAGGTGCAGAAAACAATGCAACTGTGACTGTGACCATCACAGGCAGCAACGATACGTTAACCCGCACCGTCACAGCAGATAGTTCAGGTGCTTGGACCATTTCAGGTAGCGAATTTGACATTAGCACCTTTAATAATGGCACGTTGACGGTCACCGCAACGCAAACCGATGATGCAGGTAATACCTCAACAGCGGCCACTCAGAATATTACGTTAGACAACCAAGCGCCAAGTGCATTGACCATCACCACGCCAATAGAAGGTGATGGAAAAGTTAATGCAGCGGAAGACAATGATGTACTCATCACTGGCTCAGGTGCAGAAGCGAATGTAACGGTTGATATTAAAATCAGCGATGGCTCTAATACAGAGACTGCACAAGTGACAGCGGATGGCTCAGGCAATTGGAGCATCGCCGGCTCAGAAATTGATGTCTCTGCCTTTAACAACGGCAGCTTAACCGTCTCGGCAACCCAAACGGATGATGCAGGCAACACCTCAACTGTAGCCACACAAACCATCACGTTAGACAATACCGCACCGAGTGCGCCTGTTATCACAACCCCAATCGAAACTGATGGCATTGTGAATGCAGCGGAAGACGATGATGTATTAATTGTTGGCACAGGTGCAGAAAACAATGCAAGTGTGACAGTAACTATCACCGACAATAATAGCAGCTCTGTGAGCCGCACGATCACAGCAGATGGCAGTGGTAACTGGACACTCAGTGGCAACGAGCTAGATGTCAGTGGTTTAAATAATGGTACACTAACGGTCTCTGCAACCCAAACCGATGAAGCAGGTAATACTTCAACGGCAGCGACACAAAGCATCACGTTAGACAATGCTGCCCCAACGGCCCCAAGCATCAGCACCCCGATTGAAATCGACAATATCGTCAATGCAAGTGAAGACGATAGCGTATTAATTTCAGGTAGTGGTGCAGAAGCGAATGCAAGCTTAACCATTACCATTGGCAGTGTCTCAATTCAAACCACAGCCGATAGCAGTGGCAACTGGACAATCGCAAGCAATGAGATAGATATCTCAGCATTAACCAACGGCACACTGACAGTCGCCGTGACGCAAACCGATGCTGCGGGCAACACATCAAGCAGTGTAACGCAAGATATCACTTTAGATAATGCCGCACCGAGTGCGCCAGTTATCACAACGCCAATCGAAACAGATGGCATCATCAATGCTGCAGAAGACAATGATATATTAATTGTCGGTACAGGTGCAGAATCGGATGCAGTCTTAGATATTGTGATCAGCGATGGTTTCAATACAGATACAGCGCAAGTGACGGCGGATGGCTCAGGCAACTGGAGCATCGCAGGCTCAGAAATTGATGTCTCTGCCTTTAATAATGGCACGTTGACGGTCACCGCAACGCAAACCGATGATGCAGGTAATACCTCAACAGCGGCCACTCAGAATATTACGTTAGACAATGCTGCACCAAGTGCATTAACCATCACCACACCAATTGAAAGTGATGGTTTAGTCAATGCAGCAGAAGATAATGACGTGTTAATTGCGGGTACAGGTGCAGAAAGCAATGCAAGTGTGACAGTGATCATCACAGATGGTAACAGTAACTTGTCACGAACTGTTAATGCAGATAGTTCAGGTGCTTGGACCATTTCAGGTAGCGAATTTGACGTTAGTACCTTTAACAATGGTGCGTTAACGGTTTCTGCAACCCAAACAGACGATGCAGGTAATACCTCAACTGTAGCCACACAAACCATCACGTTAGACAATACCGCACCGAGTGCGCCTGTTATCACAACCCCAATCGAAACTGATGGCATTGTGAATGCAGCGGAAGACGATGATGTATTAATTGTTGGCACAGGTGCAGAAAACAATGCAAGTGTGACAGTAACTATCACCGACAATAATAGCTCAGTGAGCCGAACCGTCACAGCAGATGGTAGTGGTAACTGGACGTTGAGTGGCAGCGAGCTAGATGTTAGCACCTTTAACAATGGCACTTTAACAGTCTCCGCAATACAAACCGATGCCGCGGGTAATACCTCTACTGCAGCAACACAAAACATCATTTTAGACAACGCAGCACCAAGTGCGCCAAGTATTACGACACCAATTGAAATCGATAATATTGTTAACGCCAGCGAAGATGATAGCGTATTGATTTCAGGTAGTGGTGCAGAAGCGAATGCAAGCTTAACCATTACCGTTGGTAGTGTCTCAATTCAAACCACAGCCGATAGCAGTGGCAACTGGACAATTGAAAGCAATGAGATAGATATCTCAGCGCTCAATAATGGTTCACTCACAGTGAGTGTGACGCAAACCGATGGTGCAGGTAATGAATCAAGCAGTGTAACGCAAGATATCACTTTAGATAATGCCGCACCGAGTGCGCCAGTTATCACAACGCCAATCGAAACAGATGGCATCGTCAATGCAGCGGAAGACAATGATGTACTCATCACTGGCTCAGGGGCAGAAGCAAATGTAACGGTTGATATTAAAATCAGCGATGGGTTCAATACAGATACAGCGCAAGTGACGGCGGATGGCTCAGGCAACTGGAGCATCGCAGGCTCAGAAATTGATGTCTCTGCCTTTAATAATGGCACGTTGACGGTCACCGCAACGCAAACCGATGATGCAGGTAATACCTCAACAGCGGCCACTCAGAATATTACGTTAGACAATGCTGCACCAAGTGCATTAACGATTACCACCCCAATTGAAGGTGATGGCTATATTAATGCCGCCGAAGACAATGATGTATTAATTGTTGGCTCAGGTGCAGAAGCGAATGTAACGGTTGATATTAAAATCAGCGATGGCTCTAATACAGAGACCGCACAAGTGACAGCGGATGGCTCAGGCAACTGGAGCATCGCAGGCTCAGAGCTTGATGTTAGCACCTTTAACAACGGCAGCTTAACCGTCTCGGCAACCCAAACAGACGATGCGGGCAACATCTCAACTGTAGCCATACAAACCATCACGTTAGACAATGCTGCCCCTTCAGCATTAACAATCACCACCCCAATTGAAGGTGATGGAAAAGTCAATGCAGCAGAAGATGAAGATGTGCTAATTGCGGGTAGTGGCGCAGAAGCAGATAACAGCGTGACGGTAACTATCACAGACAACAACAGTACAGTGAGCCGCACGATCACAGCAGATGGCAGTGGTAACTGGACGTTGAGTGGCAGCGAGCTAGATGTCAGTGGTTTAAATAACGGTACACTAACGGTCTCTGCAACCCAAACAGATGAAGCAGGTAATACTTCAACGGCAGCGACACAAAGCATCATGTTAGACAATGTCGCACCAAGTGCGCCAAGCATTAGTACACCAATTGAAATCGACAATATTGTTAATGCAAGTGAAGACGATAGTGTATTGATTTCAGGTAGTGGTGCAGAAGCGAATGCAAGCTTAACCATTACCGTTGGTAGTGTCTCAATTCAAACCACAGCCGATAGCAGTGGCAACTGGACAATCGCAAGCAATGAGATAGATATCTCAGCGCTCAATAATGGTTCACTCACAGTGAGTGTGACGCAAACCGATGATGCGGGCAACACATCAAGCAGTGGCACCAGCACCATCACGTTAGATAATAACGCGCCAAGTGCACCTGTTATCACAACGCCAATCGAAACTGATGGCATCATCAATGCAGCACAAGATGAAGATGTGCTAATTGCGGGTAGTGGCGCAGAAGCAGATAATAGCGTGACTGTTACTATCACCGACAATAACAACAGCACAGTGAGTCGTACCGTCACTGCAGACAGCTCAGGCAACTGGACAATCGCAGGCTCAGAGCTTGATGTTAGCACCTTTAATAATGGCACGTTGACGGTCACCGCAACGCAAACCGATGATGCAGGTAATACCTCAACAGCGGCAAGCACCGCTGTGACATTAGATAATCAAGTACCTACAGTAACGCTTAATGCACTGCAAACGAATGACAATACACCGAGTTTAAACGGTACGCTGGATGATATTGATGCAGACGTAACTATAACTGTTGGCAGTCAAGTTTATAATGCAACAAACAATGCTAATGGTAGTTGGACTCTTGCCGACGATACATTGGCTGTGTTGGCCGATGGTACATATGATATTGAAGTAAAGGCTACTGATGCTTCCGGAAACGTTGCGACAGACACAACAATAAATGAATTGGAAATTGATGCGACTATTCCAAGTGGTTTTACCATGACCATTGAGCAATCATTGATAGATGCATCGAACGATTCAGCCATGAGCTTTCAATTTACCGACGCAGAAGTAGGCAGTAAATATCAAGCAGTGGTAAGTGATGGAAACAACAATGTGACTGTCAACGGTATTGTCGATACAACTGATATGCAAGTTTCAGATATTAATGTATCTAGTTTAGACGAAGGTATGTTAACTATTTCGGTAACTCTTACAGATAACTTTGGAAATCAAAGTGAAGCGGTGACGGGTATAGTTGAAAAATTATACCAAAAAGCACCTGAAATAATAGAAGGGGATACGGTACAAGTCAGTATGAGTGAAGATGCGAACCCAACCGCATTTGCGCTCGTATTAAACGCCATTGATGCGAATGAAGATATTCTTTCTTGGTCAGTACAAACAGGCCCTTCTAATGGGGCCGCTTCTGTCGGCAATACTGGTAACCAAGTTGAGGTCAACTATCAACCCAACAGCAACTTTAATGGTAATGACAGCTTCATCATACAAGTAAGCGATGGAATTGATACTGCATCAATCACCGTAAACGTCAATATAAATGCTGTAAATGATAATCCAACCATCTCTGGTACCCCGCCTACCTCTATAGCGGAAGACAGTACTTATAGTTTTGTACCGTCGGCCAGTGACATCGATAGCAATAGTTTAATTTTTAGTATCACCAATGCACCTTCTTGGGCTACGTTTGATATTAATACTGGCGCGCTAACCGGAACGCCTACGAATTCAGATGTAGGAACTTCAAAGAATATTGTTATTAGTGTAACGGATGGATTGTCCACCACGAGCCTTGCGCCGTTTGAGCTAATGGTGAGTAATGTTAATGATGCACCCGTTGGTGAAAACATCAATGTTACAACATTAGAAGACACAAGTATCAATATTGAACCGGTGATTCGGGATGATGATGGTGACAGTTTATCTTTATCAATTGTAAGCTCACCTAACCTTGGTGTACTCAATCAATCTGGTATGGGTTGGCACTATCAGCCAAGCGAGCATGAAAATGGTCTGGATAGTTTCACCTATCGTGTTGCAGACGGCCAAGCATTTTCTGAGACTTACACCGTAAATATAAACGTCACTGCGGTGAATGATGAACCAATTGCGGCTGATGACTTAATCGCACTTGAACGAATTGAAACAGACGCATATACGCTAGATGTGCTTGCAAATGACTTTGACGTTGACGGTGATACCCTCATTATTGAAGGTGCTAAGACGAGTGTGGGTACGGTCAGTATTCAAAATGGACAATTGCAGTTCCAAGCACCGGATAATTTCATTGGCAGCGCTAACTTAACCTACTCAGTAAGAGATGGGAACAAAGGGCGTGATAATGCAATTGCCACGGTTACGATATCGGGGGAAATTACTTCCGAACCACCGGAAATTACACCGCCTTCGGACAAAGAAATTAATGCAAAAGGTTTGTTAACCAAAGTCGATTTAGGCGTTGCAACAGCGGAAGATGCTCAAGGCAACCCTTTACCTGTTTCATTGGTAGACGGAGTAAATGTCTTTGCACCTGGTACACATACGGTTTACTGGCAAGCTGAAGACAGCTTAGGTGGATTGAGCACAGCGCAGCAACAAGTTGACGTCCATCCTTTGATTTCATTGAGTAAAGACCAGGTTGTAACTGAAGGTAGCAAGGTTACAGTTAAAGTTCTACTCAATGGTGCTTCACCTGTTTATCCACTGGAAATTCCATTTAGTGTAGGTGGCAGTGCTTCTGCGGACGAAGACCATACGTTAACTGACGGTATCGTCTCTATTACTTCGGGTACTCAAGCGAATATTACGTTCGATGTGCTATCCGATAGTGACGTCGAGTTAGACGAGAATATTATCATTACACTTGGCTCTGCAGATTCACTTAATTTAGGCGCAAATCGCCAAAGTCGTATTCGAATTAGTGAAACCAACATTGCACCTAATGTGAATTTGGCTGTTAGTCAAAATAATGAAAGTCGTTTAACAGTTACAACTGACGGGGGCATGGTACGAATTGCAGCAAGCGTTACCGATCCGAATCCGACAGATACTGTGCTGACCGAATGGCAAGCAGATAACAATTTAGTCAACACCAGTATTGACGATTTGATGTTTGAGTTTGATCCATCAGGGCTAACGACTGGCATATACAAAGTAAGTTTAGAAGCTGTCGATACGGGCTCGTTAACAGATAGTGGCACTGTTTATATCGATGTTCGCGAATCACTACAAGTACTGACAGATATTGATTCAGATGGTGATTTGATCCCGGATGTCGAAGAGGGCTATGCAGACTCAGACGGTGATGGTATTCCAGACTTTCTGGATGCAATTAATGATTGTAATGTAATCCCTGAATCTGTAAATAATCAGAATGGATTCTTAGTGGAAGGTGATCCGGGCGTTTGCTTGAGAAGAGGCTCAATATCCGCTCTAGGTGACTCTGGCGGTCTGCTTGTTTCCAACGACGAAGTGCAAAACTTAGGGGTTGACGAACAAGCTCAAATTGTCAACGGTATGGTCGATTTTATAGCTTATGGTTTACCAGAAGCTGGACAAACCTATCAATTGGTCTTCCCACAAAGAAGTCCGATTCCACTGAACGCGATTTATCGCAAATACAGTGAAAGCCGAAACGAGTGGTTTACATTCGAATCTGATGATGACAATAAACTGTATAGTAGTGAGGGTGAACCGGGTATCTGTCCACCACCAGGTGATGATAGTTGGATTGAAGGACTCAATGCCGGCCATTGGTGTGTGCAATTAGTTATTAAAGACGGTGGTATATACGATGATGACGGTGAAGAAAACGGCGCAATAGTTGATCCAGGCGGTGTTGCAGTTGAACTTAATGGCAATGCGCAGCCTGTTGCCGTTGACGATAGTGCTGAATTACGCTGGAACACCAGCATCGAAATTGACGTGCTTTCGAATGATACAGATACTGATCAAGATCCATTGAGAATCACAAGTGCGACGGCCAGCTTTGGCCAGATCACAAACATTGATGGCAGCATGATTACCTACCAACCGAACGCCAATTTTGCGGGTTCAGATACAGTGACCTATGCAATTACCGACGATCAAGGTGGCACAGCATCAGCCAAAGTTGCGATTACTGTTATTCCGAACCGTGCGCCGTTAGCAACTGCTGATAGTGCGGCAACAACACACAAACAACCGATAGAAATAGATGTTCTAAGCAATGACACTGATCCTGACGGGGATAATATTCGCTTAACTTCTGTCTCGGCAAATGTGGGCTCAGCAGAAATTGTCAACGGAATGATTAAATACACGCCTGAGCTAGGTCGTTCTGGAGAATTTGTTGTGTCGTATCAGATTGAAGACATCCATGAGCTACTCGCGAGCAGCACAGCGACCGTTACTGTGACTGGCAATGACGCACCAGAAGCCGTAGATGACAGCATTTCGATTGATGGAAGCCAGTCGGTTGAGATTAATGTGTTAGACAATGATACAGATGTAAATTCTGATCCGATAACTATACAGTCAGCTAGTGCTACCTATGGTGCTGTGACCATTTTAAACAACAAGATAATTCGATATGTACCTAAAGCGGATTATGCTGGTATAGATACCATTAGATATACTGTTTCAGATAGTTATGGTGGAGTTTCACAGGCGCAAGTAAGAGTTGATATTTCTGGGCCTGAAGTAATAACCGTTACTAATCGATCTTCAGGTGGTTCAACTTCCGGTTGGGGGTTAATTGGACTCTTGCTAGCGGGTATGGGTCGAAAGTTATTTAATACAAAGGAAACGCGCAATGATAAATAAAATCGCCTGCTTCAGCTTGTTGGTTGCGGCTTCTTGTCCAGTGAATGCAAGTAATTGGTCGGCATCAGTGGCGTTTGGTACAGCCGAGACCAAGTTGGCTCAGACGCATACAGATATACAACACGCGGATACTTCCTCAACGAGTTGGCAAGTGGGCGTTCACTACCATTTGCCAAAATTAACCTTGGATTTAGCTTACATTGATTTGGGCGAAGGAGAGGTGGGGCTTGAATCTGGATCCTACACGCCCGAGCAGTACCACCAAACTGTCGCTGAAATTGCGCCAATACTGCCCGAAGGTTGGGCATTGGGTGCCAGTATTCCTGCCTATAAAAATGAAAGAATATTTTTAGACGCACAAATCGGGATGTATATTTGGCAAAACGAAATCGCCAGTTCCAGCGCGTCAACGGGGGGGCTAAAAACCAGCAATCATGGTTCGGATGGGTATGTGGGCGGTCAGGTTGGATACCAATTACACCAGAAACTGAACCTTGCACTACAGTATCGCAAGTTTTTACTGGATAAAAGTGTAGACAATATATCTGTTTCGTTAGAATACTATTTTTAGTGACAATCAATGTTAACCACCCCCACTTTTTGTGGGGGTAAGAAAATCCTCATCAATTATTAATTAAACCCAATTTTAATCCCCAAATACTTTAAGCAGTTGTGTCAAAACTGTACTTTACTTACATGTATACAAATAACTGATAACAATTAAAGATAAAATTAACTATCAATTGAGTGTACATATATGCGTATAAAAATATCAAAACTGACCTCGTTATTCGGCATGGTTTTGGCTTCAAATATCAGCGTGGCACAAGCGCAGCAACCTAATATTTTATGGATTATTACCGATGACCACCGAGCAGATTCTATTCAAGCTTATAACCGCGCGACGACGGGTAAAAGTGAAAGTAAACTAGGTTACGTATCCTCTCCTAATATCGACAAACTGGCAGCAGAAGGTGTGTTATTTACTCGTGCATTTAATCAATCACCAGCCTGTGGGCCTTCACGGACGTCAATGCACACAGGCCGTTACCCATTTAGAAACGGTAAATACGGTTGGGAGCACACCCATCAAGAAGCTGACTTTACCAAGCCAGCATTATCTCAACATTTGCGTGATGCAGGTTATGGGACAGCACTGGTCGGCAAAAGCCATGTTGGGATCAGAGAAAAACATAAAGGGCAAGGACAACCCATATTTGATTTTGAATTGGAATTTAATCGTGATCTGTTAAGGCATGGGCTAGGTGACTGGTATTCAACAGGTGCGTATGGTTTAGTTGATGAGGTGTTATTACGCCGTGATGCAACAGAGACAATTATTTATCCTGATGGTCGCCAGAAAACAATTCGTCTATCCTGGGCAGATCGTAAGCTTAATGCCAAAGAACAAGCCATTAAACAAAGCGTCGAAAAGGAATTTGATATCTTACGGGCATATACTCGAATAAATACCGGCTTAATATTGGGCGGGGTCAGTCCGCAGCCCGCGGATAAAACAGTCGATGCGCTCATTGTTGAAGAGTTTAAAGCCCATTTAAACCATGCAGATCGTAATTATAAAACGCTTGCGGGTAAACCAACTCAAGGAGCGGATGCAGATAAGCCTTTGTTCATCAATTTAGGTTTTCATTTACCGCATACACCCGTGCTACCACCAAAGGAATTTCGCGATCAATTTAAAGATCGTCAGTACCGAATTCCTGAGTTTGATACCGTTGAACTCGCATCTTTTTCACCACAACAACAGCAAATTTATAACGAATCGAAAACCGACAGCATGAAGCCGGAAGAAAAGCTGCAAGCCATTCGCGACTATTATGCTTTTACAACTTTTGGTGATGCGTTAATTGGTGACGCTGTAGAGGCGTTCAAACAATACTCTAAACAACAAGGTCGTGAATATTTAATTGTATTTACTGTGGGGGATCATGGTTGGCATTTAGGTGAACAGGGGATTATGGCTAAATTTGGTCCTTGGAAAGAATCGACCAATGGGGCGGTTATTGTGGTTTCTTCTGATAAGCAAAAATACCCAGCGGGGAAGGTGGTTGATAAGTTTGTTGAATATGTCGACTTTGTACCTACTATGCTGGCTGCAGCTAAAGTGGATATTAAAGAGAAAACGTTCGATTATCTCGATGGTTATGACTTGGCTGAAGTGGCGAATAATAACCGCCTGCAACGCGATTATATACTGGGTGAGATGAACTTGGTTTGTGGTCATCGAGCATATCTTCGCACTGATGACTTTGCTTTTTCTATGCGTACCCGCGATCGTCGCACTGTTGCTAAAACGCCATTGTTAAATGATGATGTTACCTGGGCTTTAACAACTGATCCAGTTAAAGCGGATATGGCGTTGTATGATTTACGGGTTGACCCATTAGAGCGTAAAAATGTTGCTTATACACCTGAGTATCTTGCGTTAGCTGAATGGTTCCGTCAAAAGCTAGGCAATATTGTCTTGGGTGATGGCCGGGTTGAAATGGATTGGCGCACGCAAAATAATTACAACATTAGTAATTTTGCTGCCGGTGCAGATGACAAAAAAATCGACATTCCGGAAGGTTTAGTGCCTGAGCAAGGTATTACGAACCCTGAACGTTTTAATTTGTAGGTGAATCTTCTTTAGATAAATCTTCTTTAGATAGATCTACAGCAGCAAGGTTGACGCTTTGAAATCGTCAACCTTGCTTAATGCAACTACAACTCCCAAATAGGCGGAGAGCCAATTTTCTCAACCAGATAATCAATAAATACTCTCACTTTGGCTGTTAAAACATTCGATTTGGGGTACACCAGCCAGATTGCAGCCTGATCATCTATCTGATAGTCAGGTAAAATTTGCACTAAGCTGCCTTCTTTTAGTTCAGTGTAAACATTCCAGATGGAGCTCATACATATACCCACGCCCGCTTTCGCTGAAATACGCATACTTGAGCCATCATCACATATTACTCTCGGTTTACTGTTTATTGGAGGAAAGGCGTGTGGGGTACTATCCGTTTTAGACGTTAGTTTACGGGCTTTAGAATTGATAAATACTAATAGTTGATGATTTTTAAGATCGTCTGGGCGATTTGGGACACCATACTTTTTTAGGTAATCAGGCGAGGCGCACAATATCCGTCTATCCTTGGCCAGTTTTCTGCCGATTAAGCTGCTGTCTTCGGCGGTGTAATTGCGCAAGGCTAAATCAAACCCGCCATCAATCAAATTCACTTGGGTATCTGTTAGTTTTAGTTCAACGTTAACATCTGGATAGCGTTCAAGAAATTCTGGCAATATGGGCGCAACAAAAAGCTGTGCAAAGGTACTGGATGCGGCAAATCTCAGTGTGCCGCTCACGTTGGCTTTACCCCGACCAAGTGCCGCCAATGCGGCATCTTCCTGCGCAATAATTTCTTTGGCAAAAGGCAAAAATTCCATCCCTTCAATAGACAGGGTGACCTTGCGTGTTGAGCGGTGAAAAAGGTCAGCCCCTAACTTAATTTCTAACTTAGCTAAACGTGCACTAGCGACAGACGGCGCCAGACCAAGCCTTTTACCGGCGGCTGTAATATTGAGCATTTCAGCTGCCAATACAAATAAACGAACCGCATTTGTATCCATGGTGAATATCCTTTAATTCGTTTCTCTCAACTATATCCTTCTTATTATATAAAAAAACAGAATTCTGATTCTATTTAAGTGTTGTTTATTCGTGAATTCATTATGGTTATGCTTTAACCATCAAATTGAACGAGCCAAATTAAGTTAACAAGCCGCGTTAACAAGTAGTTTGAATAACGCAAAACGAAATCGCTGAATACGTCTTGCCACAATTCAACAACGAGGACTGAACAAATGCGCAAAATAATGATCAGCTTATGAGTATGCTCGAGAGTCAATATGTTAATCAAAACACTTATCTATAAGTAAATAGTGGAGAATAAAATGCAAGCAATGATAGTCAATACCTTTGGTGGACCAGACGTTTTTGAATCAACAGAAATCGCTAAACCTAGTGTCAAAGCCAATCATGTTTTAGTCAAAATCGCGGCAACCAGCGTCAACACGGTGGATACTATGATCCGCTCAATGGGGCCAGAATTACCTTTATCGCCGGCCGCACCTGCATTATTAGGGATGGATTTTGCTGGCGTTATAGAAGAAGTTGGCGAAGCTGTAACAGAATATAAAGTGGGAGATGAAGTATACGGTTGTGCTGGCGGTTTAGCCGATCTACCGGGGACATTAGCCGAGTACATTGTCGCAGATACAAATTTGCTGGCGTTAAAACCAAAAAATTTATCCATGCGTGAAGCGGCTGCTTTGCCGTTGGTCGGTATCACAGCATATGAAGGCTTGCTACGTGCGGGTATCCAAGCTGGACAAAAAGTACTAGTTCATGGTGGCTCAGGTGGAGTTGGCCATGTTGCAATACAATTAGCACGTCATTTTGGTGCTGATGTATTTTCAACGGGGGGCGGCGAACCACAAGCAGAAGTGATTGAAAAACTAGGTGCCACTTTTATCAATTATCGTACAGAATCAGTTGAAGATTATGTACAAAAACACACAAATGGCGCGGGCTTTGATATCGTATTTGATTCAGTTGGCGGCGAAAACATGCTTAATTCTTTTAATGCTGCGGCTTTGAATGGGCAGGTTGTTTCAACTGTATCTATGCTCGAGCTTGATTTAACGATGGCGCATTTCAAGGGTCTATCACTGCATGTGGTGTTTATGCTTATCCCTATGTTGCACAACCATAAACGTGAAGAGCATGCGCATATCTTAAAAGCCATGGCTAAAATTGCTGAAGCTGGCGAATTAACACCAGTGTTGGATGATACTGCTTATACCCTCAGTCAAATAGCTCAGGCTCATGAGCGTTTGGCCAGTGGTAAAGCAATGGGTAAAGTTGTTGTTACCATATAAGTTACCATATAAACAGCTATTGATTTATTAATGTATCAAAGGGTGTGTTATTCACACCCGCTAACAATTTAACGGATTTACAGATGTTTAATCATACGAAAATAGTTTCGCCTGTTATTTTATTGAGCATATTTTCTGCATTGTTCACTTTTGCTGTGTTTGCAGCAGAAAAAAGCCGTCAATCAGAAGTGACAACAGCTGAAGAGGTTAATTGGGGGTATTTAAACCCGTTGCGAGGTGATCAAAGTCCCGGTGCTGCCGATCTATGGGGCGATCGTACAAAATATATTGCGACTGGGATGTTGGTCAGATTTAAAAAAGGTTTTTCGTCACCACCTCATATCCACAATATTTCATATCGTGGTATTGTGATAAAAGGCGCAATGCATAATGATGATCCCACAGCAGAACATATGTGGATGCCAACTGCCTCATATTGGACTCAGCCGGCAGGTGAAAACCACATAACCGCAGCCAATGATAGATCGAACATGATTTATCTTGAAATTGACAGTGGGCCATATCTCGTCAAACCATCTGACCAGCACTTTGATAACGGCGAGCGTCCCGTTAATATTCATACATCAAACTTAATCTGGTTAAAGTCGCAGGATTCATCTCTTATCGACGGGGATAATATCCAAATTTCCTACCTTTGGAAAAAAGAGGGTTCAGCGTCGTTAACAAATTCAACGCCACTACAAGGTTTAATGCTAAAAGTTACCGCGGGTACTAAACTGACAATTGATAGTGAAAGCGAAGAGTTTCGGGCCGTCGTTATCCAAGGCAGTAGCAGCTATCAATCAGCAGAAACGACCTCGGTCACAAATTTAAACCCAGGCAGTTATTTTAGTTCTACCGGTCAGTTTACGCATCAATTAATCACGCGTGAAGACACCATCTTTTATATTCGCAGTAACGGTTTATTTATAGCGCGCACGTTAAAGCGCACAAGGTAATGGGGAGCTTGTAAAGTATGCATGAATAAAGATATGGTAGCGAATACAGTATGACTGCAATTTAATATGACAGCGAGCGTCCATATTGAGCTCTGATTCAGCGAAGTTGTAATAGGCAGTCTAGTTCGCCACAGAGCACATCGGGATAGGTATATTTAAAAAAATACTGTTCATTTTTAGTTACAGTTAGCGCTGTTTATGTAAGAAGAAAAATGCGTCTAAATACACTGTTGTACCTGAATGTTGGCTGTTTAATCACCAACAGGTGATAAAATAAAGGAATATACTTTTTCGCAGCGTAGTGCAAAGCCCGTCCTTTGTTGTTGTGTGTTGATTTAAAGGATTAGCGCTAAATGCATGTCTTTGAAGGCAATTCACCCGCAGAGGTTTTTTTTCATAAATTTAATATTCGGTTAGCTGAGATGTCAGAGTTAACTGATGTATTTAAATTAAGATACCGAATATACTGCCAGCAACTGGGGTACTTTGCCGATCGAACGATGACTGACGAAGAGTCAGATGAGTTTGATAATGATGCGATTCATTGTATTGTTGAACACAAACAAACACGTCGGGTGGTCGGCTGCGTTCGTTTAGTTTATCCCAATGCAGAGAAGAAACTTCCTTTTTCAGATCTGTTGCCTGAGGTTAAGGTTGCGCCCAATGACTGTGAGATTTCACGTTTAGTTGTTTGTCCTTCTTTTCGTAACCAAGTTGATGGTGAAAATATCCCAGCACTGATTTTTAAAGCACTGTTTTTGTCGTTAAATGTGATAGCAGAGCGTATGCAGCTACACTCTGGGTTTATTTTAATTGAAAAACGGATGGCAAGAGCTTTGGGGCACTTAGGTTTTACTTTAAAAGCTTGCGGACAACAAGCAGATGTGAAGCGAGCTCAAAATAAAATCACACAAAGACATTTGTACTCAATTGAATTATTAAAACCCGATCACAAACATCACATCCGAGCTAACCGCTTTATTGACCATATTCGCATGGCGCTCTATGGCGCATAAATTTACGTCGCGTATGGGTTAAAACTGAATGTTAAGTACAGTTGATAATCGTGACTCACTCCGGCTTGTTCACTTTTGAATTAACCTTATCTTAAATAATTAACAAGTACTCAGTTGATAACGGCTTTTAAACTCGCTGGGGGTCATTTTAAACCAGCGTTTAAAGGCGCGTCTAAAGTTTGCAACATCTGTAAAGCCCATTTCAGCGGCTAACATTTCATTATTGTTGTGGTGATTCAGTAAATAGATAACGGTTTGTTGCCTGTGATATAAATCCTGCAGCGCAAGGTATCGGGTATTATGTCTTTTGAGTTTGCGCTTAAAGGTTGCGGTACTTAACCCTAACTTACAAGCGGCTTCCTCTTGTGTTAACGGGCCATATAGTTTTTGTAATCGTAAGATAGCCTGTAAAAAGGTAATTTTTTTCTGCGTTTTTTGCTGTTTAAGCTTGTTTAAAGCATGTGCTCTTATCAGTTGACTGTATCTGGGGAAGGAAATTTCGAAATCATTTATAGATAAAAACAGCATATCGTCAGCTTGCTCAAAACTGATTTTAAAACCCAAGTTCTCTTCATATTCTTGTATATATCTGGGTCTTTTATAGCTGAACTGATATGCAATCGTTATCCGTTGTTTAGCAAGATATTTTAATGTACTCGATAAGGCTGTTAAGTACATTTCAAGTAAAAATGGGTAATTTTCACCACAGCCAATCGCATCACTGAATTGCACAACCAATTTATCATTACACTGACTCACCTGAGCGTGAATAAACGGATTTATCTCGGTTAAATGACAAAAGAGTATACGTAAAAAATCGTGCAGGTTTTTGCTGTGCATCAATGCTTCGCTTAAATGGCCGTAGTTACCGGGAAACAATCTTTGTCCCAATAAAAAGCTGCTATCGTATCCGGCAATTTGCTGCTGTGCTTTTTCAATTAAACTTAAGGTTTGCACCGGGCTAACATATAAATTTTGCTTTTTAATATCTTCGTAAAATATCCCAGTACCACGCAAAAACTTTTGCATGTTTATACCCCGTGCCATTGCTAAATCAATTATGCTTGCTGGTAATTGATGTGCGGGGATAAATTTATCGTCAATTTCTACAAAGGATTTCAAGTTTGCTGGAGCCTATTGTTTTTTTAGCACTAATAATGTTAAACACTCTGCATGCTTTAGCAGGCTTGCGCCTGTCGTATCATTTTTTGTTGTTCTAATTTCTGATTCACTTGAGCAATAGCGTTTTCGGCATCGGTATTTTGCTTAATTTCTGCTAATGCATAGCTCACGTCGTGATATACCGCTTTACCTGTTTTTTGTGGTTTAAATGCTAAATGCGAAATAGCCTGCGTGATTTGTTGTACGACGAGTTTCGCATCGCATAAATGCGTTTGCGGAAAAAATAAAATAAATCGGTCACCGGCATAGCGACAAGCCAAATCATTTTGCCGTAAGTTCATCACAATAATTTCTGCGACTTCACGTAATAATCTATCGCCATCATTTGTGTTATAACGGCGGTTAAATGCAGCAAAGTTATCAATATCAAGCATGGCCAAAGAGTAAGGAATATTTTGTGATTGATTTAATGTCAGTAGCGTGCGCATATAATCGGCTCGGTACAATTGAGTGACAAAATCTATCTGACTATGTTCACGGTAAAAGGCCTCTCTTCTGCATAATTGTTGATTTAATTTAAACTGTTCTTGATGCCATTGATAAAGCGCCCATGTCATTAGAAACATGCCGAAAAAAGCAGGTAAAGATTCGACCCAATAGAGCCAAAACTTGTCATTTGGGTAGCTGACAAACTCATCCAGTAAATCTAACAGTCCGGAAATCAAAAAACAGCAGAGGCCAACAATTAAAAGTGTGGTCACACGTCCTGGAGGACGACTGGCGAAGATAAAAAATATCCAAACGGAAGTCATTAAGATAATACCGCCCTCGCCAACGACGTCTAACCAGTCCAGCGTTTCTATGGCTTTTAGCTGTCCATTCATAACAACCAAGCTGATTACGACAGATAGGCTAACAAGAACCAGACTGATTAACTTTGTGTGTCGTTGAAAAAGCAAAAAATTCATTCTGTTGGCGTTCTCTTAGGTTTTTTAAACATGCTATTGCAAAGTCTTTTTCAGGGGAAGGGTCAATTTGGCTCAGAAAACTGCCAAAAATGAATGTCTTTGATAGATAAATACGAGTTTATTTTTGAGTTTGTTTTTTAAGGTTATGATTTTTAATAAAAAAAATAGATGCTTAAATTGGCTCATTACTGTGTGTTTTTGCATCAACTTACTCATTTTATAAGCCAGAAAAGGCCAGTTGTCACAAAATCTTAATGGTAAAAAAGCCTTCTCAGCGTTTAATGAGCGCCAAAAGCTGTAAACAATATAACTTATAAACAGGACTCTAAACATGAAACACTTTATAGCTAGGCCTACAAAACTAGCCCTTGTTTGTTCGACCTTATTACTCTCTCCAACGATTTTTGCTGGCAGTTTAGTTGGTAAGGTAACAGGCGCAAACCAGCTCAAATTATACAAAGGTGCCAAAGTCACTTTAGTCGAGTTATCAAAATCAGTTGTGACGGATCAAACAGGCGAATATCGTTTCGATAATCTAGACGCTGGCGAATATACCCTAGTGGTTGATTATTTAGGTGCAGAATCACAAACCTTTAAAGTTCAGATTGAGCAAGACGGCACCATTAAACAAAATTTAACTATGGCATCCAGCGACACCATGGAAGATGTGGTTGTTTACGCACAGCGCGCTGGGCAAGCAGGTGCTTTAAATATGCAAAAGA
This sequence comes from Catenovulum sediminis, assembly GCF_007289895.1. Taxonomy (GTDB): domain Bacteria; phylum Pseudomonadota; class Gammaproteobacteria; order Enterobacterales; family Alteromonadaceae; genus Catenovulum; species Catenovulum sediminis. The sequence goes on from NZ_CP041660.1 coordinate 2,365,311, forward strand.
ATGCAGATAGCATTAAATCTATTGTTTCTGCCGATGCAATAGGTCAGTTTCCGGATCAAAATGTTTCTGAAGCTCTGCAGCGTTTACCGGGAATGTTTATTGAGCGCGATCAAGGGGAAGGGCGGTTTGTTGGTATTCGAGGTATCGATCCTAATTTAAACAACGTGACGATAAACGGTTTAAATGTACCTTCGCCAGAAGCCGGTGTGCGTTCTGTTGCGTTGGATGTAATACCGTCACAACTTGTGGGCAGTCTTGAGGTTTCTAAATCGGTCACGCCAGATATGGATGCCAGTGCAATTGGTGGTTCAATAGAAGTTAAAAGTTTAAGCGGTTTTGACCGAGCGCAGCAAAGTATTAGTTTTTCAGCGCAAATGGCACAAAACCAACTACGTGACGAAACGAGCCCCAAAGTCGCTGCCAGTTATACCGATATATTTAACGATGAGTTTGCGATAGCTGGAGCTTTGTCTTATTCAGAAAGACAGTTTGGCTCTGACAATATCGAGTCAAACGGAGATGATGAACTAGAGCAGCGCCACTATAGTATTACACGTGAACGTTTCGGCGCAGCGGTTAATTTAGATTACCGACCTGATTTTAATAACCAATATTATTTGCGAACTTTATACAGCGCGTTTTCGGATGATGAATACCGCCTTAGCAATACTTTTGTATTTGATGACGAAACTGAAATTGAACGCGCCAGCAAAGACCGAGGCGAAACACAGGAAATCACTTCGATCACCGCGGGCGCAGAACATCTGATCGACAGTTGGAAAGTTGAATATCAGTTGGGGTACTCTCTCGCCAGCGAAGAAAACCCAAATGCGCTTTATTACACAATAAAAGCAGACGAGTTGGCCTTTTCAAGCGATATGCAAGGCGCGATTCCGCAAATTGAGCAATCTTCACAGGTGCATGATTTGAGTCAATATGAACTGGATGAAGTTTCGAATGAAAGCGAAGACAGTGAAGATGAAGAAAGCAGCTTAAAGCTTGATCTGACTAAAACCTTGCAGCTAAACGGCCACGAGTTTGAAGTTAAAGTGGGCACTCAATATCGCCAGCGTGAAAAACAAGCGGTCGCCGACATTTATATTTATAGTGGAGGGGATGTTTTTGATAGTTTTGCCGCCGAAAATTATGCAGTTAGCAATATGGATTGGAGCTTAGGTGAGTTTGGTCCTGGATTAGATAAGATGGCATTGCGTCAGCACTTTACAGACAACCGTGCTGCATTGGCAGACAGCTATCAAAGCTCCGAATCGAAAGCAGAATCTAAAGGGGCTTCGTATTCAATCAACGAAGATATATTTGCCGCATACGCCATGACGCGTTTTTCAATAGATAAGTTAAGTTTAGTGGCGGGTGTACGTTATGAAAAAACAGATTTTTCAACATCGGGTTATAAAGTAGATGTTGTTGAAAACGAAGAAACAGATTTTGAAGGTACGCTGAATTCAGTTTGGCAAGCCGAGCGCGATTATGCAAAGTGGTTGCCGAGTATTAACGTCAGATACGAATTCTCCCCACAAGTTATTGCGCGTGCGGCGTATACGCAAACATTAGCCAGACCCAAATTTGAAGATGTTGCGGCATTTCAGATAATTGAATCAACAACTGAAGAAGATGAAGGGGTTTTTGTTACAGAGCGTGAAGCAGAAGCCGGCAATCCTGAATTAAAGCCTTATTTTTCAGATAATTTCGATTTATCTATCGAGTACTATCCAGGCAATATCGGTGTTCTGTCAGCTGGTTATTTTTACAAAGATATCGAAAACTTCATTATTGTTGCAGATGTAGCTGGTACAGCTGATTGGCAAGATTATGATGAGGTTTTTCAACCGATAAATGGTGAAAATGCAACATTAAGCGGCTTTGAACTTGCTTGGGTCAAATCGTTTGACTCTGGTTTACTGCTGGCGGCAAATGCAACGGTGAGCGACTCAGCAGCAACTACTTTCTTTGATGGCGAGCTTATCAAAACCCAATTACCCAATCAGTCTGATACTACGGCTAATTTCACTTTAGGTTATGAAACGGATAGTTTGAGCATGCGTTTAACCAGTGTCTATAAAAGTCGTAATTTAGAAGAAATTGATGATGGAATGTTGCGCTATGAAGATGCACATACGCAATTTGATTTTAGCGGCAAGTACTATGTAAATCAGCATACGCATATCTATTTTAATGCCATCAACATTAATGATGAACCTATGTACCATTATTTTGATGAGAAAAATAGAAATGCGCAGTACGAAACTTACGGACGTACATTTGAGTTAGGTTTTAGCTGGACTTCATTCTAATGAAAAAAATTATAACAAGCTTGCTATCTATCTATTTTTTGTTCTTTGTTACGGTGCATAGTGCACCGTTCAAAGATCAGGGGTGGTATGCACAGCATCATATAAATAATTTACACATCAACGAAGACGCGATTAACTTTTTGGTGGTTGGAGATTGGGGCCGCAATGGTCACTTTCAACAAAAAGAGGTCGCTAATCAGATGGATAATTTGATGTATTGGTTAGATGGTGATTTTATCGTATCGACTGGAGATAACTTTTATCCGGATGGCGTCGCCAGTGTGAATGATCCCTATTGGAATTCATCTTATGAAGCGATTTACGCAGGACCAAACCTGTTCGAGCCTTGGTATGCGGTATTAGGTAATCACGATTATCGTGGCAATGTGCAAGCACAAATTGATTACAGCCGTGTGAGTCAGCGCTGGAATATGCCTGCTAGGTACTATCAAAAAACCTTTGCACTGGATGAGTCACAAGAAAGCCTATTGATGATCTTTTTAGATACCAGCCCTTTTGAAGATAAATATTTAACGGAAGATAAATATTTGGCAGTGCGTGCTCAAAATGGCCAGCAGCAGTTAGCTTGGCTACAACAAACTTTGGCTGGTAGCAGCGCAAAATGGAAAATTGTTATCGGTCATCATCCCATGTACAGCAGTGGTAAGCGCTATGGTAAAACAGATTCAGTAAGATCTTCGCTGGAACCTATTCTCGAAGCGTATAAAGTAGATGCTTATTTTGCAGGCCATGAACACGATCTTCAACACAACCGCATTGACGGTAAATATGTTCAGCATTTTATTTCAGGTGCAGGCTCTGCTGTACGTCATGTTAAACCCCGATCCTTTACCCAGTTTGCTAAAGCACAAGCGGGTGTAGCAGCGGTCACTGTTACGCCATCGTCAATGTTAGTGCAAATGGTCAACGCGCAAGGCGACGTTTTATACACCACCCGAATAGAAAAATAAGTAGTAGGCAAGTTAATGATAAATATTAAGAAATGTGCACTGGTTATGGTGTGCTTCGCATGCTTTTTACAAGCCTGTGTTGCACCTGAAAACAACAGTGTGAAATCAGCTAAACCGTTAAATAGTCAGGCTTTGTATCAGGCGGATAGACTAAATGGTCATAAAATGATGCCAATAGGAGATGAACATTGGCTTGGTAATAGTGAAAACTTTGGCGTTTTTTTGCTGGATAAACAGGGTGAAAAACTGTTAGAGCAGAGCGGAAATTTTGAAGCTTTAGATGTTAGGCCATTAAACAATACTGCAGTAGAAAGCTCGCACAAGTGGTTGGTCAGTAGTATTGAAAAAGAGCTGGGGCAATTACAGGTTTTTTCTCTTTCGCATACTCCGCTTTTAACTTCACAAGACAGGGGAAAAGAGACGACTGAGCAACCATGGTCAATAGAAACTCTAATGGATATCCGATTGACGAAAACCGTGATTAACAATGTTTGCTTATATCAATCACCCACGACACAGGATATCTATGCATTTTTGTTAACCGCGCAAAATCAAGTGGAACAAAGGCTTATTTATCTGGCCGAAAACGCGAAACCTGTGAACTATCTAATCCGGCAATTTCCAGCGCCGCCAGAAAGTTCAGCTTGTGCGGTGGATGATGTAAAGGGGCTGCTTTATATCAGCGAAGAAATGACAGGGATATGGCAATACTCGGTTGACGCAGAAAAAGAACTCAGTCGGCAGGCTGTTGCTTTAGTTGAACCTTTTGGTCAGTTAAGTGGTGAAATTAAAGATATCTTTATACTGCAAGACGGCAGTTTATTAGTTGCCTTGCCGGATATTTCACAAGTGCAGCATTATCAACTAGAACAAAAAGGCAAACAAGCGTTTTGGCAGCAAACTGCTTATCAGTTGGAAGGGCGCAAAAATGAAAGCATCAGCGCCTTGCAAGTAGCAGGTGAAGCCGTCAAATTGGTTTATTATGATGATGAAAATCCTGGTTATTATACCGCACCAACAGATATTGTTCTGCAGCCGACAAAAAGCGCACTAAGCGAGCTAAAAAGTGTCAAAAGCAATGCTGAGACGGCACCTGTAAAACGTTATGGAGATGCGGCGGACGATCCTGCAATTTGGGTAAATGCACAAAAGCCTGAACATAGTTTGATTTTGGCAACCGATAAAAGTTACGGCTTGTATGTTTATAATTTAGCGGGTGAAGAAGTGCAAAGCATAGCATCGGGGCGAATCAATAATATTGATGTGAGCTATCAGGTTGAGATAAACGGACAGATATTTGACTTTGCTGCAGCCAGCAACCGGACAAACAATAGCATTTCCTTATATAAAATTAATGCTGATGGAAAAGTCAGTGATTTGGCTGAAATCTCAACCAGCTTACCGGATGTTTATGGTTTGTGTAATTACTATTCAAGCCTGAATAAACAACATTATGTCTTTATCAACGATGAAAGTGGCTTGTACCAGCAGTATCAAATTAACTTTTCGAATGGTCAGGTTGAAAGTCAATTAGTGCGAGAGTTTAAAGTGAATTCGCAACCAGAAGGTTGTGTTGCGGATTCTGCTAGTCAAACTTTGTATCTTGGGGAAGAAGATTATGGTATTTGGAGCATTTCTGCAGAGCCTGATGGGGGAGACGCGTTGCAACCTTTTTACCGAGTTGATAACAAAGTATTGTTTGATGATGTTGAAGGTTTGTCTATTTATCATGGAGCAGAAAAATACTTAATTGCATCCAGCCAGGGAAATGATTCTTATGTTGTATTTTCGCTAGAAGATAAAAAAGTGGTAACACGTTTCAAAATTACTGCTGATCCGCAAAAAGGGGTGGACGGTGCTTCAGAAACTGATGGCTTAGCCGTGACCTCGGCGAATTTAGGCGGCCAATACACACAAGGTTTATTAGTGGTGCAAGATGGGCGTAATGTTATGCCTGTGCAACCGCAAAATTTTAAGCTGGTTGCCTGGCAGAATATTCAACAACTCATTTCTTCAAACTAACCTTTCACTTTCTAGCTGACTGGCTAATATCTGCTCTGCTTCATCGCAGAGCAGATGTTCTTTAGCGTAAAATAATCCATCTTTTAGTAGACTGACATCTTTTTGCAGCACACAAAGCACCTCACTGATGATACTGGCTTGATGTACACAACTCACCAATGAGTCGGATGAGATATACAAACGGTTTGTATTTGGCAGTGCGCTGACAATCTCATTGGGTAATTGCCAATGCTGTGCGATGGCAATTGTTAGATTATCCCCTTTTTCCTGCATTAATCTTTTGAGCGTTGCAGAGTTAGGGGGGGTACTTGGATCAATTACTTTAAATGCATCAATCATAAGTTGAAAGATAATCATTTTGCCTAAATGATGCAGTAGACCCGTAAAGTAGGCTGCATTATTAATTTCCTCATCTTCTAACGTCAATTCTGCCAATTGACGGGAGTACTGTGCAGTTTGTTCGGCATGCAACCAGATTTTTTGCCCAAACATTTTAAAATATAAATTATTTGTCGGAGCCATTTGTTTAATAAAGGTATTCAAGACACCTTCTTTTACCCCTGCAGCACCGAGTTGGACAAAGGCTTTGCGTAGATCTGTGATGGGTTTATCGCTGCGTTTATACATCGAGCTGTTTGCCAGCCTGATCAATGCCGTAGCAACCGCAGGTTCTTTTTCAATCACTGTGATCAAACGCTGTACATTAAAATCAGGGTCATCAATTTCGGTGATTAATATACTGACCGATTTAGGCATGGTTGGCATTTCTTTAATAAAAAGCTCAGGTTGTTTAAGTAACTCTGAAATTTTATCAACAATGAAGTCGGTTAATGGATCTTGCTGATCATTGTCATCACATTGGCCGAGTAAAAAGTCATAAAAAGCGAGCTTGATTTTTTCGTTTATCGGTTGTTCTGCTACCTCTTTTTTTTGCTTAGCTTGGCTCAATTTATGGCGTTGAACTGATTTTCCTTGCGAATGGGTGTGTCTGCTTTTTTGAAATGCTTCATAGTCTGGTGTCGCAGTTTTTGGTTGTATTGCGGACAAGGTGGTTTGTAATAATTTTAGAAACATGCAGTTTTCCTTTTTGGCTCTGCAGATAGTCTAAGCATGGCAGGGGCTGCGGTATTTGCAATGTTAATTGGGCTAAATTTATCACTGATAAATAAATTGATATGAGCCATCAAAATGACATTTAAAAACGGTATAATAATACTAATTTTATTTTAGTCGGAATGATTTATGTATTTAGAATTTGACGCGATCGTATTTGATATGGATGGCACCTTGGTCGATAGTGGACAGTTGCACCAAAATGCTTGGCTAGCGGCTTTAAACAAATATGGGATTCCGGTTGACAACGCATTGATGCGTTCTTTAGCAGGCGTGCCCACTAAAGACACGGTTGATATACTGGTTGAGCATTTTAAGCTAGAGCTTGCTGTGAGCCGTGAAGAAATCAACGACTTTAAAGAAAATATCGTACGCAATACCATTTTAGATTATGTAAAACCGACAAAACTGGCTGAGTTTGCCCAAGAAAACAAAGGCAAACGTCCAATGGCGGTTGGTACTGGGGCATATACTGAAGAAGCGACTATGATTTTACAAGCATGTGGGTTATATGAATTGATAGACCATGTTGTAGGAGCGGATCAAGTGGCAAACCCAAAACCTGCGCCGGATACTTTTTTGCGTTGTGCACAGTTAATGGGCGTCACTGCCGAAAAATGCATTGTTTTTGAAGATGCCCAAGCTGGAATTCAAGCGGCGCGAGCTGCTGGTATGCATGTTGTAGATGTATTGGAAAGTTTGAATATCAGGAATGATTATTTTTTAGACTAATTTAAGGACGTTATAATAGTTTGTTAAATAGTTTGTTATGGGGTTGGCTTTTTAAAGCTGCATTAGTTTACAAACACTAATGCAGCTAAATTTCAGTCGTTAGCCTTGTTCTAGCAATCTGCGCAAATCAATTAATGCAGCGTTGGCACGAGAAACATAGTTCGCCATGACTAAACTATGATTGGCTAAAAAGCCAAAACCATCACCGTTTAATATCATTGGGCTCCAGACCGTTTCTTGTGTGGCTTCAAGTTCGCGAATAATTTGCTGCAGGCTGACTTTGGCATTTTTCTTTTCTAAAACATCGGCAAAGTCAATTTCAATCGCTTTTAAAAAATGCAGCAGCGCCCAACTTGTGCCGCGTGCTTCGTAAAAAATGTCATCTATTTTCCACCAGCTGGTTTGCACTCGCGCTTGCATGGTTGTTTGTGTTGATTGTGCGGCACTGGCATCACCCGCTAGATTTGTGTTAAAGCGGCTTTGTCCAACACTGGCACTGAGTTTCTGCGAAGTTGAGCCCAACCGCTTTTCAACTTCTTTTAGCCAATCTCGCAAATTATCCGCGCGCGAATAAAATTGTCCATCCGCCTGATTGTCGTCAATTAAACGGGCTCGGTATCGCTGCAGTGCTTTGATTGCGTTGTGGTATTCACCTTCAGCGCTTGGCCAAGCCCAGTTTTTATGGTCGATATTAAACTCAGGTTGTGCAAATTTTAAATCGATGTCTTCGGCTGATTGAGATTGCGAGCGGCTAAAGTCTTTACGCATTGCCAGCGCTAAATCTCGTACTTGTTCTAATACGCCAAATTCCCATGCCGGCATATTGTCCATCAACACGGAAGGGGGCAAGACATCATTGGCAGTGAATCCGCCCGGTTTATTCAACAGAGTTGAAGAAACTTCAATTAATGCGGTTGTCGTTGCATAACCCGTTACGTTGATGTGTGGGCTGGCTTTTGCTCGAATATCGATAAAATCTGGTTCTTGGCTCCACCAAACTGCGATGACCCACAATAATAGAATGAAAGTGAGTAACCCGGCAGCGCTCCATTGCACTATGTTTTTGTTCATGTTGGCTCCTTAATGATGATGGTGCTTGTGATGACTAGCTGTATTTGATTCCACCTTGCCAATTTTCGCTTTTACTGTGTACTTTTTTCTATTTTCATCAAATAGGTACAGCGTAATATAATCTAGTTTTGTCCAGTCATGCTGTAAATTAAATAACATGATGTGATGACCGCCCGGCTTTAAAGTGAGTGTTTCACCTGCTGCCAGTGTTAAGTTTTCAACACGTTTCATTGCAGCCATGCCATTTTCATAAACATGGTTATGGAACTCTACGCGCGGGCTGCTATCTGACGAAGCGGCAACCAGGACGATTGCTTTATCTGTCGGATTGCAGATCTCCAAATATGCCGCAGTTTGACTTTGCGTAGGCGGTAATAAGCGTGCTTGAGCATCTTTAAACAGCAAATCTGCAAAAGCGGTAGAGCTGGTCGAAAGAGTCGTGATGAATAAAATACTGGATAATAATCGCATTGCTTGCCCCTGAGAATTATATAATACCCATTCTAACCAAGCTTGATGACAACGCAAATGCGAATTTTTTAATTTTGTAATTAAACGATTATTACCTTAATAACCTTGTATAGCGTTGTTTAGATTGTTAGGGAGTACATCGCGCCAACTGCCGTATGCCGGATTAGGGAGCAAAAACCATCGCGTACCCCACATCTCGTTATATTGTGCTGCTAGCTTTTTACGCGTATTGGGCGGACTGGCGGAGATTTTGGGGATCATTTGATTGGCATCATCTCCAATTATCATCAAAATACGGTAGCGTTGTGCGATAAAACTGCGCCGGCTACTTTGATCTTTGTTCCAGTCTGAATACTCTCCGCGAAAGAACATATGGTCTTTAGGAAAGCCAATAGAGACTCTTTTTAACATCCGCAGCGTTTGACTTTTTACTGGGCAGGGGTCTCTGGGGTTAGGTTGGCATATTCTATCTGAGATTAATAAAACCGTGACGCCTAAGCTGGATGCTTTTTCGATTAGCGTTAAAACATGTGGCACTAACGGGGCTTTTTCAAGGTTCATCCAACGTTTAAATAATTTTTCGTTATGTTGGTCGTTGTCTTGTATTAACTCTCCGCGGTAGGCAAGTGTGCTGATGAGCGTGTCGTCCAAGTCTAGAATAATTGCATTGGGGAGTTGGTTAATACCTTTTTGACCAAACTGTTCAATTGCAGCAACCCATTCATCATCAAACACGGCTTTTTGCAGTTGCTCTGCTGCTGTCTTAAATGTTTGTGAGGCAATTGCCTGGTACTCTGCAGATGTTTGCATCCAAGCGACTGCACTTGCGGTTTCATTGGCCGATGAAAAGAAAGGCAAGCAGGTTGATATCAGCAAAATTGCTAGTTTTCGCATCGTTTTATTCCATTGGTCTGACTGAATTAATTAGGCGTTTTAGATTGCTATTACTTGATTATCGGTCAAAACAAATAAAACTGTAGTTTTCTCTGTGGTGCAATCGGTAAACAGAGAACTCTATGTTTATTGTTATGTACATTAAACGTATTATAATGAAGAGCTTGTTGAGCGCTATAAAATAGGTCTTTTATGTCAGGTAGGAATCGCGAGGAAATTATGATTGAGCCAGCTAAACCAGCAGATTTTAAAGCGCTGCAATGCTCTGAATGTTTAAAAGGAAATGATTTAGGCTTTGAATTTCATATGGCTTTTCAGCCAATTGTCAATACCAACACAGGCTCTGTACTGGCTCAAGAAGCATTGGTACGCGGGCCTGAGAATCAAGGGGCTGGGTGGGTGTTTGAGCGTATAAACGATTCTAATCGTTATAGGTTTGACCAAGCATGTAGAGTTAAGGCGATTCAGCAAGCTTCCTTACTGGGGGAGACGCGTTACTTAATATCAATTTTTTACCGAATGCGGTGTACAGACCAGAGCTCTGTATCAGAACGACTTTGGCTGCAGCGAAAGAATTTAATTTCCCACTTGATAGGTTGGTGTTTGAAATTACAGAAAGTGAAAAGTTGTCAGATTATAATCATCTACAAAATATTGTGGATCACTATAAGTCTTTAGGTTTTAAAATAGCGATTGATGACTTTGGGGCTGGTTACGCGGGCTTAAATCATTTAGCACAAATAGAAGCAGAGTTTGTTAAATTAGATATGGCGTTAATTCGCGATATTCAACATAAACCTAAAAATCAAATTATTTTGCGCGGTATTGTACAAGTCTGTAATGAATTGGGTACAACAGTGATAGCTGAAGGAGTCGAATCTAAGAATGAACTCGACGTGTTGCAAGAAATGGGCATTGATATATTTCAAGGTTACTATTTTGCCAAACCCGGCTTTAAAAAATACCCAGAAATAGAAAACTTATAATGAATAGATTGACTGGCAGGGATGAATTCCCTGCCAAATACTATTAAGCTTTTTGCGCGCGCTCGTATGAAGAGACGATTTCAGCTTTTGCAGAGGCAGCGTCTTCCCAACCATCTACTTTAACCCACTTGCCTTTTTCAAGTTCTTTGTAGCGCTCGAAGAAGTGAGTGATTTGTGCTTTCAATAATTCATCTAAATCATCAACGTCTTTTACATGATCGTAAATTTTAGTCAATTTGCTAACCGGTACCGCAACGACTTTTGCGTCTTCACCTGACTCGTCCGTCATTTTTAATACGCCAACTGGACGACATTTAATGACCGCACCTGGTACAAGTGGGTAGGGAGTAGGTACTAAAACGTCAACTGGGTCGCCGTCTAAAGATAAAGTGTCGTTTACAAAACCATAGTTGCAAGGGTAAAACATTGGGGTTGCCATAAAACGGTCTACCCAAACAGTCCCGGTATCTTTGTCTACTTCATATTTGATTGGATCTGCATTTGCAGGGATTTCAATAATGACATTAATTTCTTCTGGCAGGTTTTTGCCCGCTGCAACATCAGATAAGCTCATATTTGTTCCTTAAAGTAGTTTGATTTATGAAAATTGGCCTTATTATAACGTTAAGCAATAAAATGGCGAATAAAATAAGCTCAGAATAGGATGACAATGAAAAGTTACCGTTTAGTGATTGATTGCCCAGATAAAGTGGGCATAGTGGCCGCAGTTTCAAAATTTTTAGCCGAGCATGGTGCTTCTATCGTCGAAGCGAACCACCATAGAGATACAACGGCCGGCTGGTTTTTTATGCGGCACGAATTTGAAGCTGATTCTATTGAGTTGAGTTTAGAGGCTTTCAAAGATGAGTTTGCACAGTTAGCGCAGCAATTTCAGATGAACTGGAAAATTGTTGATTCGTCTAAAAAACAAAATGTAGTGTTAATGGCAAGCCGTGAATCTCACTGTTTGGCAGATTTGTTGCACCGTTGGCACAGTGGTGAGCTGGATTGCAATATTGTTGCGGTTATTGCTAACCATGAACATTTACGCCATATGGCGCAGTGGCATGGATTACCTTATCATCATGTTACATTTGCAAAAGGTGATAAACAGGCTGCGTTTGATGAGGTACGTGAACTGATTTTGCAGTATGAAGCGGATACTGTTGTGTTGGCGCGTTTTATGCAAATTTTTCCGGATGTTTTATGTCAGGAATTTGCGGGTCGCGTTATCAATATTCATCATAGCTTTTTGCCTTCTTTTGCTGGTGCAAAACCTTACCATCAAGCTCATGAGCGTGGGGTAAAATTAATTGGCGCGACGTGTCATTATGTCACCGGAGATTTAGATGCGGGGCCGATTATTGATCAGGAAATTATCCGTATTAGTCACCGAGATTCGATTGAAGATATGGTGCGTAAAGGTAAAGAATGCGAAAAACAAGCATTAGCACGTGGCCTTAGGAGCCATATTGAAGATCGGGTGATTATTAACGGTAATAAAACGGTTGTCTTTGATTAATATTGTTTTGGGCTACGAGTTATGAGCTACGAGCTACGAGCTACGAGCTACAAGCTACGAGCTACAAGCTACAAGTAATGAGCTTCGAGCAACGAGTAACAGAAGCTTGCAATTTATAATTTGTAGTTCGAAGTTTGCACCTACATGTCAGGCTTAAAGGCCTGACATGTAGGTTGGTCTTTAGGCCAACAAATGAATAATGCACAATTGTCGAATTAAAATTGTCGGCCTAAAGGCCAGACTTACACTACCTGCGAAACTCGAAACTCGAAACTCGAAACTTGAAACTTGAAACTTGAAACTTGAAACTTGAAACTCGAAACTCGAAACTTGAAACTTGAAACTTGAAACTTGAAACTTGAAACTTGAAACTTGAAACTTGAAACTTGAAACTTGAAACTTGAAACTTGAAACTCGAAACTCGAAGCTCGAAGCTCGAAGCTCGTAGCTCGTAGCTCGTAGCTCAAAATTCAAAATAGTTATATCTTTGCATCTATTTTGTTAATAGAATACAAAAAACACCTTGTATTCGTATGACATATTATGTCATTATCAATTCAAATGGATCATGGAGTTAGACTATGCTTGAATTTTTATTGGCAGATGCCAATGTGATTTATAGTTCTGCGTTGGCATTGTTATTGGCATTAGCCATTTTTGAGGGGGGTGCGCAACTCGTTGGGTTTGGGATCTTGTCGCTGGTGGATGATGCGTTGCCAGATATTGATCTGCAAAGTGAAATGGACGCTGCTTCACTAGGGACCTTAGCTGCTTTAATGAGTTGGCTAAATCTGGGACGTTTACCCTTTATGATGTGGTTAACGCTTTTTCTATCCTCTTTTGCAATTAGCGGGTTGGCGATACAAATGCTGTCAATCAAGCTTTCAAATACGTTTTTGCCCAACTTATTAGCCTTGCCGCTTTGTTTGTTTTTTACCGTATTTAGTTTGCATCATCTGGGGCACAAACTGTTACAAGTATTACCTAAAAACGAAAGTTCTGCTGTGAGTCACCAAACTTTTATTGGTATGGCTGGGCGTATTATTCGCGGAACGGCACGAGCCGATTTTCCAGCAGAAGCGGAAATTGTCGATCAGTTTAAACAGAAACATTTTGTCATGGTGGCACCTGAAGCACATGAATTGCCGACAGGTTGTCAGATTGTCATCGTAGAAAGGTCTGCAGGCGGGCATTATATTGCACGGCCTCTGGATATTTAACCAAGGAAAAAGGAAACAAGCGTTATGCAATCAACTTTTCAGATAGAAAACTTATATTTTATGGGTGTTGTAGCGGGTATCGGGTTGGTGAGTTTATTGCTCATCGGGATCATTTTTTCCAAACTCTACCAGCGTGCATCGAAAGAAGTGTCGTTTGTCAGAACCGGTTTGGGTGGCGAGAAAGTTATTAAAGATGGTGGAGCTATCGTTCTGCCTGTCTTGCAGGATATTATTCCGGTAAACATGAATACATTAAAGTTAGAAGTGCACCGTAGTGCAGATCAGGCGCTGATAACCAAAGACAGAATGCGCGTCGATGTAACAGTTGAGTTTTACTTAAGAGTTGCCCCAAATTCAGAAGCGATTGCCACTGCCGCGCAGACTTTGGGTAAACGAACCTTGCAAGTTGATGCACTAAAAGCGCTAATTGAAGGTAAGTTTGTTGATGTATTGCGCGCAAGTGCGGCCGAAATGTCGATGCAGGAATTGCACGAAATGCGCTCGGATTTTGTGCAGCGTGTGCAAAATAATGTGCGTATCGATTTAGAGAAGAACGGTTTAGAGCTAGAGTCTGTATCGCTCACAGCAATGGACCAAACAGACCCTAAATTCTTCCGTGTCGACAATGCTTTTGATGCTGAAGGTTTAACTCAACTGACTAAAATTACAGAGGAACGTAAAAAAGTCCGTAATGATATCGAGCGCGAAAACGAGACGCTGATTAAACAACGTAATTTAGAAGCGGAAGAACAACAACTAAATATTGCGCGTCAGTCAGAGCATGCCCGCATTCAGCAACATAGAGAAATTGAAGTGACGCGCGCGGCACAAAATGCAGAAATTGAAAAAGATAAAGCGAAACAAGAACAAGAGGCACAGTTGGCACGCATTTCTGCAGAACGTTCGGTTGAAGAAGCACGTATCGCAAAAGAGCAAGAAATTGAAGCTCTAGAAATTGAAAAGCAAAAACGTTTGCGCGAAGCTGAAATTCGTTCACAAAGTTTGTTAGAAATCGCAGAGCAAGATAAAGCCATTGCGCTTGCGGCTAAATCAGAGCAAGAATCTGCCGCTAAGGCCGAAGCGAAAAAAGCAGAATCGTCAGCGGTAGCTGCAGAAGAGCAGGTTATTAGTGTGCGAGAAACTGCCGTAGCCGAACGTCGTAAGAATATTGAATTAATCAAAGCAAAAGAAGAAGCTGAGAAAGCCGCAGTTTCAATTCAGGTTGCGGCAGAAGCAGAAAAATCAGCTGCGTTAGATAAAGCTGATGCACTAAAAACAGAAGCGCAAGCACAAGCGGATAAAATTAATATTGCAGCAGAGGCCCAAGCAAAAGCTGAAAAAATTACCGCTCAAGCAAAAGCTGAAACTTACCGAGTTGAAGCAGAAGGTAAAAAAGCACTGCACGAAGCGGACAATTTATTGTCACAATCTCAGATTGAGTATCAACTAAAACTGGCCTTGTATAAACATTTACCTGAAATTGTACGTGAATCTGTTAAACCGATGGAGAATATTGACGGCATTAAAATTGTGCAAATGAATGGTGGTTTAATGGCGGGTTCAAACGGCTCACATGATTCAGTGCAATCAAGTAATAATGTGGCTGATAGTGTTGCAGATGCCGCTTTACGCTATCGCAGTCAGGCACCTTTAGTGGATGCATTACTTAAAGAAGTCGGGATTGACGGACTAGGTAGTCAAGCGCTATCTCAGTTGACCCAATCTGTCTCGACAGCATCAGGGCAAGCTGAAATCAGTGAAAGTGCGACCCCGCTGCAAAACAATAATATTGCCAACAGTAAAGCCGTAAACAGCCCTGCAAATAATGGTGCTGCGCAATAAGTGCCAAAGTTAACATTAATCAGAGGTTTGCCCGGCTCGGGCAAATCTACTTTAGCTGAAAAGCTTGCACAACAAACTTTTGCAGTACATCTAGAGGCGGATCATTTTTTCACGCAAGATGACGGAAGTTACCGCTACAATGCTAGACGAATTAAAGATGCGCATATTTGGTGTCAGGGGCAATGCGAGTATTATCTCTCGCTCGACTTTGATGTGATCGTAGCAAATACATTCGTCGAATTATGGGAGATGCAGATCTATCATCAATTGGCAGACAAATACCAAGCGGAGATAGAAGTTATTCACTGTAAAGGAACATGGCAGAATATCCACAATGTTTCACAAGCCAGTATTGACGATATGAAAAAGCGCTGGCAGGCGTAAAGCAAAACTCGGTTTACCATTTTGTTTTTAGTAATGAATCTCATTTGTGTTATCATGCTTGTTTTTATTTAACCAACATAAAGCCGTGCTAAAAATTTATTTACGTCGTATTCACCTCGCAATCGCTTGGGTGACTTGTTTATTTTTATTCATTCTAAGCTTAACAGGCGCAATTTTAATCTACGCAAAAGACATTCAACGTCTTGTTCATCCGCATATTTGGACTGTCGAACCAACAGACCGACCATTAAACATTGCCCACATTGCCCACATTGTACAAAAGGTGCAAAAAAAGGCGGGTTTTGACATTAATTTTATTACGGTGGAACAACAACCTGATTTAGCTTGGCAAGCACAGTTAAATAACGGTGACTACGTCAGCATTAACCCCTATACCGCTGAAGTATTACAGCGGTATGATTATTATCAAACCCTATACGGTTTTACCATGGCGCTGCATCGGTGGTTAGTATTAAAAAATGAAGATGGTACAACACCGCTGCGCAATTGGGTTTCGAGTGTAGCGCTATTGCTGATTTTAGAAGTATTGATTGGATTTATTCTTTGGATAAGACCGAAAAAAAGGCTGAAACGTTTAAAAGTAAAGTTTACTGCAAAACGTAAAGTTTTTTACAATCAAGTGCATACAGTATTAGGTGTTTATTTTTTTCTGCCTTTAATGCTGATTGCTTTTAGTGGTATTGCGTTTAACTGGTCACAACAAACAGCATGGCTGGTAGAAAAAGCACTCAATCAACCGATAGAGTACCGTAAACCTGCACCTTTGGTATTGTCAAAAGCAGCGGGTTATGACGTTGAAAACTCGATAAAACAAGGTATGTCAGCTTTGCCTGAGGCTCAGTTATATCGTGTTTATTTTCCAAACGAGACATCACAACCTTTAATGCTACGAATGCAGATGCCGGGAGAAACCCATGCATATAGTTATGTCTGGATGGATCCTTATACCGCGCAGGTATTGCAAGTTCAAGATGGAAGCAAGGCTGGCTTTTCAACCCAAGTCTGGAACTTTAGATATAAGTTTCACATTGGTGATTTTGCAGGTCCAATTGTCCAGTTTCTCTGGTTCGTTATTTGTTTTTTTCCTGTGCTTTTTGCTGCTACAGGTGTCTATATGTGGGTTACTCGGAAGTGAGTTGGGTGAAATTGGTGTGCAAAGAGATGCGAAAGGGCTAGGGACTACGGTGAACTTAGGCGTAACCTATCAGTTCTAATGGTTAATGATATTAAGAGTGTCAGCATTGGCACTCTAATATACTGAGTTATGCTTGATAAAGTTCAAGCGGTAGTCCATCAGGGTCCTGAAAAAAAGTGAATTGTTTGCCAGTGAGTTCATCTGTTCGTATTTCTTCTACTAGTATACCCTTTTTTTCTAGCTCAACTTTACTGTCGGCAACACTTTCAACGACAAAAGCTAAATGCCGTAGGCCTTGCGCTTCGGGTTTTGAAGGACGCTTGGGGGGATTCGGAAATGAAAATAGTTCAATCTGGCAATGTTGATTTACAGCCAAATCAAGTTTGTAGGAATCTCTGTGTTCTCTGTATGTCTCTGCGATAATAGGCAAGCCTAAAATTTGACAGTAAAAGTTTTTTGAGCGCTGATAATCTGAACAAATTATCGCTACATGATGTACCGCTTTGAGTTTGATCATATAAATTTCCGATATTAACTTATTGAGTTTGCGATTCTAAACTGGAGATAATGTAAAGTGCGCTTTCTTTACTGTCGCCACAGATGGCTGGGTCTGCGGTAAAGGCGCTACACACTTTTGGTCGCTCTGGTTGGTTAAATATTTTACAGAGATTATTTTCATCTAATTGAATACATCGTTCACCAGCTGCTTTACCGTGTGGCATCCCAGGAATGGGGGTTGTTATAGAGGGTGCGATACAACATGCACCGCAGCCAGGAATACACTGCATAGGTACTACTCCAAAAACAAAAATAGCCGGCAAGCCGGCTACTTTAGCACAATATGAAGTTGTTTACTGTTACAGCTCGCCCATCGCGTTTTTCAGCTTTTTCATTGCGTTTGATTCTAGCTGACGTACACGCTCTGCAGACACACTATATTTTTCAGCCAGTTCTTGTAATGTGATTTTATTACCATCATCTAACCAACGGGCGCGAATAATGTCTTGGCTGCGTTCATCTAATGTTGCGATAGCATGCAATAATCGGCTGTTTGCATGATCTTCCCATTGATGGTTCTCTACATTTTCAGCAACGTCTGAATGACTATCTTCTAAAAATTGAGCCGGAGCAAATGCGGTATCTTCATTATCATCATTGGTTAAATCAAAAGCCTGATCTTGATTGCTCATGCGGCTTTCCATTTCCAATACTTCGCTGCGGCTAACGCCTAAATCTCCAGCTACGCGGTCGACTTCTGCGTTATTAAACCAACCTAATCTTTTTTTAGATTTACGTAGGTTAAAAAATAATTTACGTTGCGCTTTAGTGGTCGCAACTTTCACGATACGCCAGTTTTTAAGAACATATTCGTGAATTTCAGCTTTTATCCAATGCACTGCAAAAGAAACAAGTCGTACCCCAACAGAAGGGTCAAAACGTCTGACTGCTTTCATCAAGCCAACATTACCTTCTTGAATTAAGTCGGCTTGTGGTAACCCATAACCGGAATAGCTTTTAGCAATATGAACCACAAAGCGCAAATGCGACATAATTAATTGTTGTGCGGCTTCCAGATCACCGTCATTAAATAAACGCTCAGCTAAACTTTTTTCCTGCTCGGCTGTTAGTACCGGGATACTGTTTACACTCTGGACATACGCATCAAGGCTCCCAGTATTCGGGATCAACATTAAGGCATTAGATGCAGAAGTTGTCATGATTCACTCCAGTTGTTTCAGTAAAACTTTTAAACGTGACTATTTTATCACTGTAATTTAGCACTCTCAATAATCGAGTGCTAACTCTTAGTTAGCACTCTTACTCATTGAGTGCTAAAAGTCAAATAAGTTCATAGACGAATGATAATGAATATTCATTTTTTATTATTTTTTGAAGCAATACCACCCGACAAACCGTTGTCAGCACTCTTTATAAAGTGAAGACATATTAGAAGGCATATTAGAAGGCATATTAACAACTCAGGTCATAAGTGTGCGACTGCAAAGTAATTTCTAGCTATTTTATGTAAACAAACGTATCCTTCTAATGTTGCAAAATTATTAATGAGTTGTGTTGGAGATTCGGTGTATGTATGCCTATGTAGCAAGACAGGCAATTTTAGATGTAGAGCAGGAAATATGTGGTTATGAGCTGTTATTTAGAGATAGTTTTGAAAATACCTTTCCTGATATTTGTCCCGATAAAGCAACATCACAAATTTTATCCGGTAACCACTTAACAGGTGGGTTAGAAAAAATTACAGATGGCAAATGTGTTTTTATTAATTTTTATGAAGATACCTTAATTCATAGGTTTCCGACTTCGCTCGATCCGAAAAATGTAGTGATTGAAATTCTTGAATCCGTTTCCGTTAGTGAAGAGTTGTTAGATTCATGTCGCGCATTAAAAAAGATGGGGTATTCCCTTGCTTTAGATGACCATGATTTTGACCCCAAATGGGATATCTTTTTACCTTACATTGACATGATTAAAGTAGATGTAAGGCAGTTTAACATTATTCAAATTTCAAAATATATCAGGCGAATCGCTGGCTCAGGGGTAAAGTTACTCGCTGAAAAAGTGGAAACTAAAGAGGAGTTTGAAAAACTAAAAACTTTAGGTTTTGATTTATATCAGGGCTACTTTTTTGCAAGGCCTGAAGTGTTAAAATCAAAGCAAATGCAGCCTAGTAAACTCAATTTGATGCGTTTAGTCGGACAAACCGCGTCTGCCAATATGGACATGCAAAAAGTAGCTGAAATTATTGAACAGGACGTTGCATTGTCATACAAATTACTGCGTTTTATAAATAGCCCTGCGATAGGGACTGGGCAGAAAATTACCTCACTTAAGCACGCTGCAATTTATATGGGCGAAGTTGAACTGAAAAAATTTATATCACTGATGGCATTGGCAAATGCATGTAATGAAAAACCTGATGAGATTATGACGCTGTCTTTAATCAGGGCAAGATTTTGTAGCCACCTTGCTATTAACAAGGGGATAGTGAAAATCCGCCAATGGCATTTTTGGCTGGGCTTTTCAGTTTAGTCGATGCGATGCTTGATGAACCCATGGATTTTGTCGTTGAAAAACTGCCGGTCGCGGATGAGTTGAAAATGGCATTAACGCAACGAAACGGGCAATTGGGTTTATATCTAAAGTTGGTACTTTATTACGAACAAGCGCTTTGGGATAAAGCTGAAGAGATGGCAGCTGTATCGGCTATTTCGATGGTTGATGTGCATGAGTTTTATCAAGAATCTCTGGTATGGTCGGCAAAGGTTAAAGCAGAGGTCTCAACATAACACGAGAGACCTCCTCTTATTCACGCTTTTAAGGCTATTCATCTTCGAAGTAGGTGTAGCCTTCAATACCTATTTTGAGCTGGCTATAGAGTCGATCTTTTTGACGAGTCGACAAGTCGCTTTTAGATAGCTGGGTTTGATAGTTGTCTAGCAAAGTTTGTTTTTGAAAATGCACGGTTTTCAATACAGACTCTGCAGTATCACCCTGTAAGATATGGTTTATTTTAATCTGCCCTTGGGCATCAAATTCTAGGTGCGCAGAGTCTGTATCACCGAATAAGTTATGCATATCACCTAAAATTTCTTGGTAAGCTCCAACCATAAACATGCCCAAATAAAAACCCTGATCGGCCTGATACTCAGGTATTGGCAAACTCGCTTCTAAACCCATGCCATCTGCATATTGTTTAATCTGTCCATCTGAATCGCAAGTGATATCCTGAATTATTGCACGCTGCGTCAATTTTTGATTGAGCTGGCTAAGTGGCATTACCGGAAAGATTTGCTGAATGCCCCAAGCATCTGGTAATGATTGGAATAACGAGAAATTACAAAATAATTTGTGCGCTAATTTTTCATCTAATTCTTCTTTGATGCTTCGATGCGCGCGGGCATTTGCATCAAGCTCACTGCGAATTAAGTGCAAAGTCGAAAAGTAGGTGCTTTCCAGCTCCGCCCAATGAGATAAACTGATTAATCCCATGGTGAATTTTTGCTGTGCCTCGCTGAAATAATGCAAAGCATCGTGATAACACTCCAATGCACGTCGAGTAGACAGGTTTTCATAAATTTTTGCCATTTCTAGCGTTTCAATGGGTGCATCTTCGCTAATATCAAAAGGGGGCGTGTTTTGAATCGGTTTTTCAACATCGATTACGTTAGTTATTAAGACAGCATGATGAGCCGTCATTGCCCGGCCTGATTCAGTAATAATATTGGGCTGCGGCAAGTTTTGCTCGGCACAAACTTCGCTGATACCGCCGACAATATTACGAGCGTACTCAGACATATCGTAATTCATAGAGCACTGGCTGCGACTCCCACTACCTTCATAATCAACACCGAGTCCACCACCCACATCAATTGTATTTATTGGTACACCCATCATTTTTAGCTCGGCGTAATAGCGTGCACATTCTTTAATCGCAATCTGAATGTCCCGAATATTGGCGATTTGTGAACCAATGTGAAAATGCACTAAGCGAAATAGCTCCAATTTATTGTGCGCTTTAAGTAAACTAATCGCTTGCAATAACTGATGTGAGGTTAAACCAAATTTTCCTTTTTCGCCGCCTGAGTTTTGCCAGCGCCCTTTACCAACAGAGTTTAAACGAATTCGTATCCCAATAGATGGTGCTGCTTGCATCTGGCTGGATTCTTTTAATAAGCTCTCTAATTCAGATAGCTTTTCAACCACCACGTATACCGTGTGGCCCATTTGTTGGCCTGCAATAGCCAGTTGTAAAAACTCTCTGTCTTTGTATCCATTACAGACTATATTTAAAGGTGAGTCGGTTACTCCTAAAATCGCCAAAAGTTCGGGTTTACTACCTGCTTCCAAGCCAATTTGCGGACGTGCTTTTAATAACTGTTCAACAACACTGTGCTGTTGATTTACTTTTATCGGATAAACAGGAGTATAACGCCCCTGATACTGATATTGCTCTATTGCTTGGTTAAAAGCCTCGTTTAAGCTTTGTACCCTGTCGCGCAAAATATCGGTGAAACGCAGTAACACCGGAAGGCGCAACCCAGCCTCTTTTAACGATTGTACGATTTGCGTAAACTGAACTTGCGTTTGCGGTTTCCCCTTGGGCTGTACAACGAGATGGCCTGAGTTATCGATATCAAAATAACCATCACTCCAATTGGCGATGTTATATATATGCTTGGCTTGGGAAGTTAAATTATCTGTCATTCCGCTCTTAATGCGTGGTAAAAATGTAGTTGGCGTAAGTGTAATCGTATATTTTGATAGCGGCTAGCATGTGTTAACTTTTTCTGTATCTTTTTGATTGCCTGATGCTTCGAACACTGGCAAAATTCGCGCAATTTCGTAGCGCCATATAAATAGAGGAAAGCTGATGTCTGATTTTTCATCACCCGACTGGTTTACTGAACAATGTGACAACACAGGTTCAGCCTTTTCATTAAGAATTGAACACAAGGTGGTTGAGAAGCAGTCACCTTTTCAGAAAGTCGAGATCTATAAAACAACCGATTTTGGTTATTTAATGGTGATAGACGGTTGTACTATGGTGAGTAGCAGAGAAAACTTTCTGTATCATGAGATGATGTCTCATCCTGCCTTGTTTACTCATCCAAATCCAAAAAATGTGGTTATTATCGGTGGTGGGGATTGTGGTACATTACGAGAGGTACTCAAACACAGTTCGGTTGAATCGGTTCATCAAATCGATATCGATAAACTGGTGACCGAAATGGCATTGGAATATTTCCCTGAGTTGTGTGATAAAAATGATGATCCCAGAGCGCATATTTTATTTGCTGACGGTATTAAATATATGCAAGACGCGTTGCCTGAATCGATTGATGTGATTATTGTTGATTCAACGGATCCGATAGGGCCGGGCGAAGGACTGTTCAACCATGCTTTTTATACCAGTTGTTTAAAAGCCCTGCGCTCAGATGGCATTTTGGTACAACAAAGTGAATCACCTATTTTACACCAGAAGCTTATGAAAGAGATGCGCGATGCAATGACTGATGTGGGCTTTTCGGCTGTGCAGACGATCCCATTCCCTCAACCAATTTATCCCAGTGGTTATTGGTCTTGTACGCTGGCTAAGAAAAATGGTGAATTTGGCGTATTTCGAAAGCAAGATGCAAAAGCTTTTGAGCAGCTAGTGGAGTACTACAGTGCTGAAACCCATCAAGCTGCGATGAAATTACCGCGATTTTTAGCTAAAGTGCTTTAATTTCAAACATTAATTCTAAACATTGAAAATGCTTGATAATTCAATTATTGAGCCAGTGATGTTAAACACTCGCTCAATAAAGTTGGGTCATAATAAGGCGCAGAGCGTTGGCTAATTAAAACGCTTGTTTTAATGTTTATACCCAATTCAATAATCGCATCGATATCTTGTTTATCCGCCAGCGAATATTGATTTTCATCCATTAACACCCATGTTAGCAAATTTATATTAGATGCGGTGGGTGCATCTTTTTTCAGGTATTTAAGTATCGTTTGCACGCAGTCCAACAGGCTCATGTCTAACTGTTCAGGATCTTTGGCTAGGTTGGGAATATAGACTTTGTGGCAAGGGTTTTGTGAAATTGTGTGTCCAATCCCTTTGGGTAATAAATTGGCAATCACGCTGGAGTAAAAGCTTCCCGGCGGATAGCAAATTAGCTCTGCGTGTTTGATTGAATCGATAACTTCTTTCTCTGCGCTAATTTCAACGGAAAGATGATGATTTTCTGGTGCAGTTAAATAGACCGATTTAATTTTGCAGGTTAATGGTGATACTTCTTTACCTGTTAATTTGTGCTGACCGGATACCACACGGCCGTCTATTAATTCAGCCGTTAAATCATAGTATCCATTAATGACGGGATAAACCTGTCCTTGAAGCGCCAGTAGCTGACTAAATTCGTCAATAACCGCTTGTAAATTTCGATTATGATGCAAATAGGCGGCTGCCAAACATAGATTGCCAACACTGCTGTTGCGCAAATCAAAATCGGCAGGCATATGTTGAGCAAAGTAATTTAGGTAAAAAATGATCGTTTTGCTTGAGTCTAGACCAACGGATGCATACAGTGGGTTTTCAAGATCAGTCAAACTAAGCAAAGTTTGTTTTAAACAATCTGGACTGCCGTGTTTTGCAAATCGCAAGCCTAAGATATGAATTAGATGCGAAACAGCGGGTTGCTTATTGTCGGCCAACGCTAACAAACGATTTCGAATATCACCCACTGCTGGCATTTTAAAAAATTTGCGCAGTTGTGCAGAACAGCCACCTGAATCAAAGGTGGTAATTAAATGTTGGCTATTTTGCGTATGTTTTTTTAAGGTTCGGCTAAAACCAGCAAGGGCACTCCCACCACTAAAAAATAGTAGTCGGGCTGACGCCTGATTTTTAGTGCGAGTGGTCAGCGGGAGGATTGTGCTGGGGATTTTTATTGCCAACGAATCAGAGCTCATAATCGTAAATTTTGTTAAAGACTACACATGATAATAGCAGGGTTTTATGGCAGAAGTTAAAACCAATCGTTGAATGTTTGAATTATCGCTCATTTATTCGGTTGTTTTTTAGACATTACACAAAGGTGACTGGTTAATTTAGCTGCGCTTTATGCATCTTAATTAATTTTAAGTATATAATGGCACATTAGTTTTAAATGAGTTTTAAGTAAACGGAATAATGGTAAATGAGTTTGTTTGACTGGCACAGAGGCGTTGTTAAGGTAGGCAGTGCGTTGATAGCACCCGATGGAAAAGCCTGCAGTGGTCAGTTTTTACTGCCGATCGCACGATATATTTCAGAATGCCGTTTAAAAGGCAAAGAAATTGTATTGGTTTCCAGTGGAAGTGTGGCTGCCGGAAGGGGTTTAATTACGCACGGAGACGTACCGTCAATAGCGGAAAAGCAAGCAATGGCGGCAGTGGGGCAGACTCGCATGATGGCGAATTGGGCGCGTTTTTTCGATTTTCCGTGCGCGCAAATACTGTTAACACATGATGACCTCTCAGATCGTCGCCGTTATGTAAACATTAAAAATACCATTCGTGAATTATTGAATAATGGCATATTGCCTATCGTCAACGAAAATGACACGGTTGCCACTCAGGAGTTAAAAGTGGGTGACAATGACAACTTAGCGGCTTTAGTCTCGCAAGTTGCTGATGCGGATATGTTGATGATATGCAGTGATATTGACGGATTATATACAGCCGACCCTCGCACGAATCCGGACGCTAAATTGATTGCCAACATTGAAAGTGTCACACCATCAATTTACGCATTAGCAGGTGGCACCAGTAATAAAATCGCAACCGGCGGAATGCGAACCAAGATTGAAGCGGCTGAAAAAGCAACGGTTAATGGTGTTCATACATTAATTGTGAATGGTACTAAAGGACAGGTTTTTGACCGCTTATTACAAGGTGAGCAGCAAGGCAGTTGGTTTAAACGGCAAGCCAGCCCCAAAAAAGCGCGTAAACATTGGTTGCAGTACACTTTAAAGGAACAAGGCAAAATACTGGTTGATACCGGTGCGGCGAAAGCTTTGCTCAAACAAGGCGCGTCGTTATTGAGCATCGGAATCAGAGCTGTTGAGGGCACTTTTAACAAAGGCGATGCGGTACTGATTTGTGATCCGGATGGTCGTCCAATTGGCAAGGGAATTTGTCAGTATTCGGGGATCGAATTGGCCAAAATAAAAGGTGTGCAAAGTCAAAAAATTTCAGAGATACTCGGTTTTTGTCCGAGTGAAGTTGTCATTCACCGAGATGACCTAGTGATACTTTAAAGGTAATTACAAATGAATTTTTCTATTGCTAAAATGGCAAAAGAAGCACGCAAAGCTTCATTTTCTGTCGCTAATTTAAGCACAGCGCAAAAAGATGCAGCATTAAAAGCAATGGCTGCCAAACTAGTTGAAAGAACAGAACTTATCCTGTTGGAAAATCAGAAAGACTTAGACGCAGGAAAAGCGAATGGCTTAACAGAGGCGATGATAGACCGATTGCGTTTAACGCCGCAAAGAATTGACGATCTATCAAACG
Organism: Catenovulum sediminis; assembly: GCF_007289895.1. GTDB lineage: Bacteria > Pseudomonadota > Gammaproteobacteria > Enterobacterales > Alteromonadaceae > Catenovulum > Catenovulum sediminis. The sequence continues at coordinate 2,391,070 of NZ_CP041660.1, forward strand.
CGCTGTTAGAAGTCACCAGTTTAGCGGATCCAGTGGGTAGCATTTCTGACATGAAACTTAGACCCAATGGTATGCGCGTAGGTAAAATGCGTATACCTTTAGGCGTTATTGCAATGATTTACGAAGCGCGCCCTAATGTCACTGCAGAAGCAGCAGCTTTGTGTTTAAAATCAGGCAACGCGGTGATTTTACGGGGGGGTAAAGAAGCGTTACATTCTAATTTAGTTATCGCTAAATGTTTGCACGAAGCTTTAATTGAACAAAATATCGATGCGAATGCTATTAGTGTGGTTCCTGATCCAGACCGAGCAGTCATGAATGAATTAATGACATTATCCGAAGACATTGATTTAATCATCCCGCGTGGGGGAGAAGGTCTAATTCGTTTCGTAACTGAAAACAGTCGAATTCCTGTTATTCAGCATTTTAAAGGCGTATGTCATTTATACGTGGATAAAGGTGCTGACAACCAAATGGCATTGGGCTTATTGCTAAATGGCAAAACTCAAAGAACGGGTGTGTGTAATGCACTGGAGACCTTACTTGTCGATGCAGCGCAGGCTGAAAGTTTTATGCCAATGGCCGCGGCAGCATTACAACAAGAAGACGTAAAAATTCATGCGTGTGAAAAAAGTATTGGTTACTTTCAACAGGCTGAAGCGGCAACTGATGCAGATTGGGATGCTGAATATCTAGCCTTAGAAATAGCGGTTCGAATTGTAGATGACTTTGACGCAGCGATTGCGCACCTTGAACAATATAGCTCGGGTCATACTGAAGTTATCTGTACTCAAGACTACCAACGATCCAATGAGTTTATTCGTCGAGTAAATAGTGCCGTCGTAATGGTCAATGCATCTTCGCGCTTTTCTGACGGCGGGCAATTGGGGTTAGGTGCGGAAATTGGTATTTCTACCTCTAAGTTACACGCTTATGGCCCTATGGGGCTAGAAAGTTTGACAACACAAAAATTTGTTGTGTTAGGAGAAGGACAAATTCGACCTTGATTTTTAATTTATAGTAAATTAACATTCTTGAAACTTTTTTGTCACTTTGGCGCTGCACAGTATGCCATTTAAGGTGAAGGTTTGTAGCATGAATGGAGATTTATATGTTTAAACGCTTAACTTTTGTTTTAGCGTGTTTTATTGCTTTATCTGGCTGTAGTAAGCTGACAGTCGAAAATTACAATAAAATAAAAGTTGGAATGGATTACAACGAGGTTACACCGATAATTGGTTCACCGACAGAATGTTCTGAAGTAATCGGCACAAAACAATGTACATGGGGCGATGAAAGTAAAAACATTAAGATTACTTTTGTCGCCGATAGAGCCACGTTAACCCTGCACAATGGTTTAAAATAACGGTTTAAATTAAAGTGGCAGTTATAACTGCCACTTCCCTCTCTACCACTTCCCCTCTGCCATTTAACCTTTAACTTTCTTTAATATCTGTTTTCCAAATATTGAACATTTGTAAATTTATTAATGCCTTACTCGAAACAATCGAGATCTGTCTATATACTTAAATCGAACGTTTAATCATGAGGGAATATAATGCTCGCTAGACTATTATTCAAAATACGATTCGCAAGATTATTGTTGGTATGTATAGGCATCTTCAGTGTTGGAGTAAATGCCCAAACCGAACTTAAACCTTCACCTATTAACGTATCAGTGATGGTGCCTGTAGAAAAAGGAACGCCATTTTGGGGGGATTTTGAGTCTTTTATGACGGCTGTTGCGAAAGACTTAAATATGCAATTAACGTTTTTTCGTTTTCCCCTGGAGAAAACAAATCGCTTTTCATTTATACGTCGCTTTACCGAACTGACCAAGCAATCAGATAAACCTGATTATATCGTTAGTGTATTTAAAGTGGGGGTAGAGCCCCAACTGGTAAAATTAGCAGAGCAGGCCAAGATAGGTTTTGTCTCTGTCAATGCCGCGTTGTCTAAAGAGCTGTACAAGCAAATAGGTCATCCGCAACAACATTCAAGATATTGGTTAGCACATGTTGCGCACGATAATGTTAAAGCTGGACAGCAATTAGTTGATTTGTTGGTCAATCAAGCAATGAATTACACTTTACCGGGTGAACAAATTAATATTTTAGGGATTACCGGCCCATCGCATAGCTATGTTGCGAAACAGCGGCAACAAGGTTTGGTAGAAGGGGTTAAAAAATATAAAAATGTGAACCTTTTAGAGGTGGTGCATAGTGACTGGGAAAGTAAAAAAGCGGTTAAACAGGCCAGCCTATTTTTAAAACAGCCTGACCCTGTTGATATTGTTTGGACTGCCAGTGACAGTATTGCAGCCGGTGTCTACATGGCTCAAAAAACATTAAATAAAGACAATGCCCCGTTAATAGTGGGGGGCTTTGACTGGAGCGAAACCAGCTTTGAACTGCTCGACAAAGGTTACAACTATTATAGTTTAGGTGGTCACTTTATGGATGGGGGCTGGGCGCTGATTTTGCTATATGATCACTTTTTTGGCTATGACATAGTCCGTAAACGCAAGGGTATTTATAATACTGAGTTGAGTTCTATCGATGCGGTCAACCAACAGCAGATACATACATGGATTAGAGAGAGAAAATGGGACAGCGTGGAGTTTACAAAATTTACGCAGACGCATAACCCAGACATTCTCAAAAATGGCTACAAATTTGAATTAGCAATGTATCATGCGTTACCTGTTATCGTAAAAGAAAAAAAGCAATCGGGCTTGTAATTAATTGAAGCGCCCTAATAAACATTGCTGTTGTGTTCTAATTATAAAATGGAAAATTCGAGATTTAACTTATGACTAACCCGTTAATGTCACAGAGCAGCTTACCGCTATTTTCGCAAATAAAGCCTGAGCATATTTTACCCGCGGTTGAAGAAGCAATTGCTGAATGCAAAACAACAATAGAGCAGGTTGTAAAACAAGACAATTATAGTTGGCAGAGTGTGGTTGAGCCATTAGATGAAGTGGATGATCGGTTGAGTAAAATTTGGTCACCTGTATCGCACTTACATTCAGTTGCAGATAGCGAAGCATTGCGTCAGGCCTATGAAGCTTGTTTACCGTTATTGTCTGAATACGGGACCTTTGTTGGCCAACATCAGGGACTGTACAAAGCCTACCAAGCCATTAAAGACAGCGCTGAATATGCTAAGTTGTCTGTTGCACAAAAAAAATCATTAGACAACGCACTGCGAGATTTTAAGTTATCAGGCGTGAGTTTGCCCGATGATAAAAAGCAGCGTTATGGTGAGATTCGGCAGCGTCTTTCTGAATTATCAACGCAATTTTCTAATAATGTGCTGGATGCAACACAAGGCTGGCGTAAACACATTACAGACGAGAAAATGTTAAGTGGTCTGCCAGAAAGTGCAATTGCCGCAGCGGCGCAAGCAGCGAAGGATAAATCGTTAGACGGATGGTTGTTTACTTTGGAGTTTCCAAGCTATTTGCCGGTGATGATGTATGCCGATAATAGAACGCTGCGAGAGGAGATGTATACCGCATTTTGTACGCGTGCTTCAGAGCAAGGCCCTAATGCAGGTAAATGGGATAATACTGAGGTCATGAACGAAATTTTGAAACTACGTCATGAATTAGCTCATTTATTGGATTTTGAAACCTATGCGCATGAATCTTTAGCCACCAAAATGGCAGAATCGCCGCAACAAGTGTTAGATTTTTTATATGATCTGGGTGAGAAGAGTCAATCTCAAGCACAGGCCGAACTCGATGAGTTGCGAGCATTTGCCAAAGAAGCGCATAATGTTGAAACTTTGCAAGCTTGGGATATGAGTTATTATGCTGAAAAATTAAAACAGCAAAAATATGCGATATCCGATGAAGTTTTACGTCCGTATTTTCCAGAAGAGCGTGTTATATCCGGGTTGTTTACAACAGTGCAGAAACTTTTTGGTATAAAAATCAAACAAAAAGAAGATGTTCAGGTTTGGCATGAGAGTGTACGTTTTTACGAAATTTTTGATCAGAATGACAAACTAAAAGGCAGTTTTTATTTCGATCTTTACGCGCGTGAAGGCAAGCGTGGCGGCGCTTGGATGGATGTTTGTGTCGGCCAAAGACGAAAAGCGAATGGTGATTTACAACTCCCTGTGGCGTATTTAACCTGCAACTTTAATAAACCTGTCGGCGATAAACCTGCCTTATTTACACATGGAGAAGTGGAAACCTTATTCCATGAATTTGGTCATGGATTACATCATATGTTAACTCAAGTGGATGTCAGTGCGGTTGCTGGCATTAGTGGTGTTGCTTGGGATGCGGTTGAGTTACCCAGTCAATTTTTAGAAAACTGGTGCTGGCAACCGCAAGCTCTCGAGTTTATTTCAGGTCATTATGAAACCGGCGAACCTTTGCCCAAGGATTTACTGGACAAAATGTTAGCCGCCAAAAACTTTCAGTCAGCCATGATGATGTTGCGCCAGTTAGAATTTTCTCTATTTGATTTTGAACTGCATCTAGAATATGACGCCAATAAAGGAATTGATATTCAACAAAAAATAGATCAGGTTCGCGATAAAATCGCTGTTTCAAAGCCACCTGCATTTAATCGCTTCCAGCATGGTTTCAGCCATATTTTTGCTGGCGGTTATGCTGCGGGTTATTACAGTTACAAGTGGGCTGAAGTTCTATCTGCCGATGCATTTTCTCGCTTTGAAGAAGAAGGCATATTTAACCAAGAGACAGGGCGTTCGTTCCTACACAATATCCTTGAAATGGGTGGCTCCAAAGAGCCGATGGAGTTATTCAAAGGGTTTCGAGGCCGAGAACCACAAGTGGATGCCTTGTTGAGGCATTGTGGTATCAGCGTTTAATATTTTAACACTTTAATTCAGCGTAACTCTTTAAGTCAGCCCACTGAGTTTTTGCAATAATACTTGCAAAAACTCCTCTGGGTGTGAAATGAAGGGGGCATGGGATGCCTTGTTAAAGATATGTTTGTCCGAATGCGGTTGCAATTGATGGATGGGATCAATGGCTGCCTTGGGCACTAAACTATCTAATTTTCCATACAAGCGGACAGTAGGTTGATGAATTTCTGCAATTTTATCGGTTAAATCGGCCTCTGCTAAAATTTGTAATCCCCCAGATAATGCCGCTGGAGCGGGTGGCGCATAAGTCAGTAATAACGCTTTAAAAGCTTTGATATCTTGACGCGCACTTCGACTGCCCATCGCCTGAATCGCCAAAAAACGCTCCAGTGTTTTATTGTAGTCTTCTGCTAATTGCTGTTGAAAATCAGTCAGAACATGGGCTTGAATGCCTTGCCAGTTACTTTTTTGGGCAAAACAGGGGGTTGAAGCTATGGTAATTAAAGCGTCTGTTTTTTCTTTGTTGTTCAAGGCAATGTTTTGTGCGACTAAACCACCGAGTGACCAACCAATAATAATTCCGGGCTGTTGTATATTTTGCGCGACTTGTTGGCTAATTTGGTCTAAATTATAAGTTTGTGGCAAGTTATCAATAGATTCACCGTAACCGGGTAAGTCTAATAAAGTAACGTCATATAGATGTGATAACTTTTCTGCAATAGGCCGCCAGACAGCACGATTCATGCCCCAGCCGTGAATAAAATATAGGTGCGACTTCATAACTTATAAGATATTGGGAAATACATGGACAGAATTTTATCACATATCAAAAACAAAACGCCCAGTCTGTGTGTATTTTGCGATGCAAATAGTCATGCCAATAAATTGGTGTGTGACATTTGCTTTCAAGATTGGTATGAACATAGTGATTTTATACATTGGGGAGATATTTTACAGTTTTCATCTGCCCAAAATAGTATTGAGGCTAGCGGTTTATCTTCTGTGTATTGTTTGGCTGAGCATCAACCCCCATTTTCTCAATTAATTACCCAGTATAAATACAAAGCGGATCGTATCGCGCAATCGGCATTGTCGCAAATTATCGCGGCTGCGCCGCCCAAGTTACCTCAGTTTGATATCATCAGTGCTGTCCCTATGCATTGGACACGTTTATCTACGCGCGGATTTAATCAAGCACAATGGATTGCAGAACAACTTAGCCCATTTATTGATGCACAATTGCTGCCTATTTTGCAACGCAATAAGCGAACCAAGCGGCAAGCTGAATTAGATGCAAAAGAGCGGAAGCTGAACTTGCAATCTGCTTTTACACTCAATAAAGACTATTCGGTGGAAGGCTTATCTATCCTGCTTGTTGACGATGTGGTCACCACGGGTAGCACAATTAATACAATCGCACAGCTGCTGCGCGCGCAAGGCGCAAAGCAGGTTTCGGCGATTACTTTAAGTTGGGCTAAACTCGACCATGAATAACGGTTAGCGCTCTTGTAACAGATGGGAAAAATACAAAGCATTGGTCAACAAGCGTTCGGTTGCATACCAATATCCGCGAAATAATGGATTGTCAGTAAATGCAATAACCTGACCTTTACCCTTGCTTTGTGCGGTTAATGCGGTGGTATTGCGCAGCGACTTGACATTTTCTTTACTTGCATAGCCTGCGAGCAGAGGGCTATCGGTGTATTTTATAACATCTAAAAACGGTTGGCTGGCATTGAGCAGCATCACTCTGTCGTTTCTAAAAATCGGTAAGTTTTCTGTATAATAAGCGAATGTTAGTGGATGTGAGCTGTCGAGTTGACTGTTAAAAACAGTCCCAGATATGCGCATTTCACTCAGTAGTTTGTCTTTATCTGCATACTTTAGTTGATCGGTATTAAATTCGGACATTAAGTCACTTTCAGACAAAAACTCATTGCGAATCAGGCGCTGCTGACTGGCCCACAAGGTTGCACGTTTGGTTGTGATTAAGGTACCACCATCTTCTACCCAATTGATAATGCGCTGAGCGAGAATTGAAGGCAAGCTTTGATAATCACCATCGACCATAATAAGATGGCTAAAATGATTTAAATCAATTAATTCTGGATTCGTTTTATCTAACATAACCAGTGGAAGATGGAGTTTTTTGTCAAAATGAAACCAAACTTCTCCCACTTCCGTGATACTCACGCCCGAGCCTGCCAAAATTGCTGCTTTGGGGAGTGCTAATGGAACCAGATGTATGCTCCCTAAATCTGGACCTTGTGGTGTGTGTCCGGTCACCAGATTAAAGTGCATCACATTATATTCTTGCAACAATGCTTTAAACTCACGCAATTTATCTGCTGAGTTATCGGCCGCTAAAACTAATAAGCTGCCGCTGGAAAATGCTTTAGAGCCTTGCGGTGTGACAGCATTGAGGTCTTTTTCGGTAACTCTGACCGCGATTTTGCGCTTTAGCATTTCGGCCAACAGCGGTGCGGCTTTGCTATCATGCCATTCTATTAGATAGGCAAGCGCTTTTTGTTGGAAAACATTGGTGTTTTTTTGTTTGCTTGCACGCCAAGCTTGAGACTCTGGTTTGACGCCAAAAAAGCCTTTGTCAACTTCCTGGTATTGAATGCCATAGGACAGTGCTAAATTCCAATTGGTGACATCATAAAAAGTGTGATCTGAAAAGCTCGTCTGACGACTGAAAATGCTCTGAATCAAGCTAAATTGTGCTTGTTGTAAGGGGATCCAATAACTGTGAGCTTTTTCAAATAGATGATCGCCAGATTGGTAATCATCTTTAAGTGGATAAGCTTGAATAGCATGATAATTCAGCAATTGTAAAAATGCGTTTAGCTTGCTTTTGTTATACTTTTCCTGAATTAGAAATCCTTTAATGTTGTGTGCTTTCGCCTTTGTGATGGCACTTTTAAAGAACGCCTCTTGATAACTTAACAATGCTTCACGTTTAGCGTTGGCAGCCCGCAACATCGACCAAATCGCGAGTTTCTGATTATCTACGGTGTCTTGGAAAGTGAGTTTACCATTGATGGTATCAAGTATTTGTCCGCGACTATTCGCCTGTTCTAGTAAGATCCCTAAACTTCCTTGTAAATCAGGGTAGGTTGAGCCTTTTCCAATATAAAAATCGTCAAATCTTTCTTCACTGAAAAACAATTTTTGCTGTTGGTCAAAAGCTCGAGCAGTGTAATCAGATAAGGTTTTTGTTAATTCAATATTTCGTTCAGGCGTTAAAGGATTGATGCGCTCGGCAACACCCGGCTGGAAAAAATAACTATGATCTGCCTGCATTTCGTGAAAATCCGCCAGTAAATTGGGTTTCCAGCGTTGAAATTCTTTTACTCTGGCAATCGATTCTATTTGCGTTATGGGGAGCCAGTCTCGATTGAGGTCAAACCAATAATGATTTCCCCGTCCACCAGGCCAAGACTCAGCACGGCCCATATGTTGTTTATTTGCTGTTGGAAAATCACTATAAAAGGTATTTGCCTGACTGGCGAAGCGGTCATATCCGTCAGGATTGGCGATGACCTCAAACAAAATAACTGAGTCATTTAGCCACTGCCTTGTTTCTGCCGTGTTGTCGCTCAATAGTTGGTGTATTACATCAATTGCTGCGCGTGTACCGCTGGGTTCATCACCGTGAGATGCGAAACTCAGCCAGATAATAATCGGCATTTTTTTTATATCAGGTTTACGGGCATATGGGTTACTTAACTGCTCGTGTGCGATACGGATACTGTCTAAATTTTGTATGTTGTCGGGGAAGAAATCACGAGTAGCTTCAGCGGCCTGAACTCCTCACTATATCCAAACTGGATGATCTGGGCATTTGTGCTGTTTTGTGCAACATAATCAAGATAACTATATATTTGTTCAGCCCTTAGTTGACTATTGTTAACTTGTTTAGGAAAAAACTGTGCAGGGCTGGTCAGCTGAGCAGCAACTGCATTGTTTAAAAAAAGGGCTAAAATGAACAAAATATGCAAAACAATGCGCATTAGGTGCCAAACCTCTGATAAAAGTGATAAACATCAGCACTATAGCATACACTTGCGCCACAAGTTTAGGCGTTAGCACGGTTTATAAAGCGTTTAGTTGGAGCAAGGTTTGTTTTTAAATCTGCAAACTTAAATTTCCATACATACGTCCTGCTACAGACTAAATCACCACAAATGGCTTGTATTAATGTCAGCTCGTACCCACTATACAAGGCATAGTTGGACTTGTTTAAACTTAATTTTCAGCAGCTAGCTCAGCAAGCTTTTTTGTTGTCGCGATTTTAAGTATCATAGTCTAAATCCGAGTAAAATAGTCAGGTACTAAATACGTATGAGCGAAACGACTCCATTAGTGACAATATCTGAATCAGCAGTGCAACACTTTGCACGCTTATTAGAAAGTCAGCCGCAAGGCACCCAAATTAGAATATTTGTAGTAAACCCAGGTACGCCAAATGCAGAGTGTGGTGTTTCTTATTGCCCACCCGATGCGGTAGAAGACAATGACTTGCAATTTGATTATGGTGATTTTAGCGCTGTTGTTGATGCCGACAGCAAACCTTATCTTGAAGAAGCGGTGATTGATTTTGTAACCGATCAAATGGGCTCTCAGTTAACGCTTAAAGCGCCGAATGCAAAAATGCGTAAAGTGGATGAAAACGCGAGTTTGTTTGAGCGTATTCAGTATGTCATCGTTAGTCAGGTAAACCCTCAACTAGCTAACCATGGTGGTAAAGTTGATTTAATGGAAATTACCGATGAAGGTGTTGCGATATTGCAATTCGGCGGCGGCTGTAACGGGTGCTCTATGGTTGATGTCACCTTAAAAGAAGGCATTGAGAAGCAATTGTTAGATCAATTCCCTGAAGAACTGACAGGCGTTAAGGATGTCACCGAGCATCAGGCGGGTTCTCATTCTTATTACTAATTAATAATGACTAAGTAAGCAGCCAGATTAAGGCGAATCAGTGACAATGCACTGGACTGAAAAATTGGGTCACAACCCAAAGAAAAGCTGGCGGTTATTTTTTATCGGCCTGTTTTTCTTTTGGGTTTTTGCAATACTACTTTGGTTTTCAGTTGCTTGGCCTATTTTTGTCTTTTATTTATTAGTTGTTGCTCTAATTGCATCATTTGGTTTAGCCATTTGGGGCTATGTTGGGATATTCGCTAATCGTTTTTATCATTTACGCCAACGCCAGGCTGAGTATAAACGGGTATTTTCCACCAAAGACTGACGCCACGTGCAATCATCATTGCGTGTAGTGCTAACCAAAGCGCATGATTGCCCAATGATTGCGATACATACCAGACTGGAAAAAACACACCAAATACGGCCATAGCCATGCTGTTTCTCATACTTTTGCTGTCGGCTAATCCAATAAAAACGCCATCATATAAAAAGCACCAAACGGCGGTTAAAGGCAGTAATATGATGTAAATAATATAGTCAGCTGCAAGAACCCGGATCACCTCAATATCCGTCATTAAATAAATGATTGATTGGCCGAAAAGCGCGAAAATTAAAGTGTATAAAAAAGCCAATAATAAGCTCAGGTTCAGACAGTTTCTAATTGTACTTTTTAATGCTGAATAGTTTTTGCCACCATATTGCTTGCCAACCAAAACTTCAGCCGCATAAGCAATGCCATCTAATCCTAATGAAATGAGGAGTAAAAAATTCATTAAAACCGCATTCACCGCGACATAATTGACCCCAATACGAGCGCCTTGCATGGTGAGAAAAACAAAACTAATTTCAAGCATCAGGGTGCGTAACAATATATCCCGATTGACACGCAGGAAGGGTTTGTAAGCCGATAGTTTTAAAAACTTGGGCCAGTTGGCCAGAGCCGATAACTTTAATTTGGGGTAAGCAAAATATAAATAACCGATTAAGCCTGTGTATTCTGCAATCAGGCTAGCTACAGCAACCCCTTTAACGCCCATTTGTAGCAGATATACGGTGACCAGATCTAAAACTACGTTCATTAAATTAATTAAAATTTGAATCCACATAATTTGTTTGGCATGCCCGTGTGCTAACAGCCAGCCAACTAATACCAGATTTAACAGGCTGGCAGGCAGTGAAAATATACGAATATTAAAATAATCACTTGCACTTTTTATTGTTTCTGTTGTCGTATCTGCGAACCAAAGACCTATTTTCAGATAGGCCGGAGAGAGTAACAAAAAAATAAAACTGGTTAGCAGGGCAATGAAGGCGCCTTGAACAAACAGTTGTGTCGCTGCATCCTTCGGCGCTTGTGTATTCGCTAATGCTTGCGATGTCATGCCCGTAATGGACATTCTTAAAAAACCAAACAACCAGACCAGAGCCGTTATTAATGTACTGGCAATCGCCACGCCCGCCAATAAATGAGCGCCGCTCAAGTGGCCTAAAATGGCAGTATCGACAATACCTAACAAAGGTGTGGTAATATTTGAAATAATCATTGGAACAGCAATTGCGAAAATTGCTGACAACTGAGGGGAGCGAAAATAAGAAAATGAGAACATTAGGTAAAATTCTTTTATTAGTTTTATTGTGCACGCTGGAGTTTACCAGATTTGCCAATGCAGACCCACAGAAGAGCGAGCGTTCGGGCTTAGTCATTTTGCAATATCATCATGTTGCAGACAATACTCCCGCGGTCACTAGCATTAAACCTGCTGAATTTCAGCAACACCTACAATTTCTGCAAGAAAACAATTTTGTCATCGTCAATTTGGCCGATGCACTTGAAAAAATTCGCCAGGGGCAACCCTTGCCAGCTAAAGCGGTTGCCTTAACTTTTGATGATGGATACCTAAATTTAGAAGATTATGCGTTACCTGAATTAGCAAAACGAAACTGGCCAGCTACTATTTTCGTTAACCCTGGATTATTACAACAACATGAGCAGCATTATTTGAGCTGGTCACAACTCAAAGCTTGGCAAAAAAAGGGGATGACTATTGCTAACCACGGCTGGCTGCATGATTATTGGGTGCGACCTGCTGGTATGGATTTAGCCGATTGGAAAAAACGCATTAAACAGTCCATTTTACAAACCGAAAAAGCGCTCAAATCTGAGCTTGACCACTCTAGTAAATTGGTTGCATATCCTTATGGTGAATACGATACTTGGTTGCAACAGTGGTTAACTCAACACAATTTTATCGCTTTCGGTCAGCAAAGTGGTGCAATTGCTCAATACTCAGATTTTAGTGCGTTACCGCGATTTCCGGCTTCTGGCGTGTATGCAGATTTAGCAACACTTAAGGTTAAATTGATGAGTGAAGCATTACCCATTGACTATACTCAGTTACCCAGTCCTCTGTTGGCCACTTCAAATAATCCACCAGAGATTCAATTGAAACTCAATCTGCCAAAGGCTGTAGGTGGTTTAAACTGTTTTGTTAGCGGACAGCCGAGTGCTAAGGTGAGTAAAATCACCGAAAATAGCTTTAGAGTGGTTGCCAGTGAAAATTTACCACAAGGTCGTTCTCGTTATAATTGTACGTTGCAAAGTGAAAAAGCAGGGGTGTTTTATTGGTTATCTCAACTATGGCTAAATTACCCAAGCTGATCTAAGGCATCATTTCTGCGGTAAAATTATTGCCATCAATTAACCGCTTACTCTCGTCTGCTATTTTTGACAAGGGTAAAAGAGCAGGGCCAGTTGGCTCTGCTAACACATAGTAATTTCCGTTAATTTCTACATATTCATCCGCCTTGGAATACGGTATTTGAAGGCCAACCAAAGCGTGGTTCGGCAGATAAATAATGACAATGCCTAAATTGCTCACCAATGAGCGCATCACGGATGCGAATAATGTGCTTTTACTGTCACAGTCACCTTGATTTTCGATGAGTAACTTATTGGGGGACTAAAACCGCTGCCCAACGAAGTGGCTCTGCTTTCTAAATCATTATACGGTATAGACTGGATCCATGATAAAACGTAGTTAATGGAATCCCGCGTAATGTAACCTTCGATATCTTGCGGAACATTTTCAACAATTGGCTTCATCAAAGGAATAGATTCGACAGCAATCCGAATATGGTCTGGCTTAACCAGTGTATTGCCGAAGGTATTGGTAAACAAGCTATAGGTGTTTTTAGCTAGAAAATCGGCTTGCGCATCGTTTTTTATTTGCAAGATTTTCTGCAGCAGTTCACTTTTTTTACTTTCACTATTTGCCTCAACTTCAATAATCATATTTTCAGGCTGTTTTTTTATTCTAATTCGGCTATGTTTGTCTATTAGTTTTGGAATGGCTTTTTGCAATTGCACGTAGACGTATCGTTGAGCCAAATGTGGTTGATATAGTTTAAATTTTCTAAACATCCCGTATACTTTTTTATTAGGCAGTAAAAATGATAGGGATTGAGGGTTATCATGATGATCTAGCCATTGGTAGTGAAACTGTGTGTTAGATTGAACCCGCTGCATTTTAAACAGGGTTTGTTTGGCAAAGCTACTATCGCTTAGTATGGACAAAATAACAATTAGAAAAGTGCAGTGTGTTAGATTCAAATATTAGCCTTTTTATTTTACTTAATGAGCAAGATCACAAATACTTAAGTTTAACCTTTGCTTTTGCTTTTTCCAGTCGTATCTAGTTAGCTTAAGAAAGATAAAACCAGGACATATTCATGCTTGCAGCAAAAAAAATCAATATACCGTTATTTTGTGTTTTAGCAGCTTTGGTTACTGTGACGTCCGTTTGCGTAGCTCAGGAAAATACGGACAGTAGAAAGTATCTTGTCGAGCTGGTAAAAAAAGGCGCTTATCAAGAAGCTTTTGAACTAGCCGAAAGGATATTTGACGACTATGTGGGCGATCCCGATTTTGATTATTTGTATGGTTTGACTGCTCGGGCCAATGGTAAACATCAAGAAGCGATATTTGCATTTGAGCGTGTTGTTATCAATCGCAGTAAAAATATCAATGCCAGAATGGCGCTCGCAGTCGCCTATTATGAAATAGGCAACTATGAAGCCGCTCGAGCAGAGTTTAATCATGTGTTGAGCTTAAACCCAGATACAGCGACAAGCCTTAAAGTTGATGAATACATAAAGCACTTAAATAACCTTAAGAATAATCTAGAACCCAATTGGTCTGGTTTACTCTCTGCCAGTGTTGGGTATGATTCAAACGTTAATTCTGGGTTAGGTGATGAAATGTACGAAATTCCGATTCAAGGGATTTTGAGAGAGTTTCAATTTCCTGAAGCCGCTGATTCGATGCAGCGGCTTAATGCCCGGCTTAAATACGAATATCCATTGTCTAAACATAATGCGCTATACACACATCTGGCTGCCGGTAAGACTTTCTACAGTGACTTAAAAGATTTAGAAAAAGCCAATATGGATTTTATGCTCGGTTATCAGCACAAAATAGGGGCTGCGCAAATTAAAACCAGTGGCTTTTATCAAAAGTTCTGGTTTGGAAGTGAAGTATATCAAAATCTTTATGCGGCACTCGCTTCCATAGATTTTGAAATTTCGAATACACAAAACTTCATTCTAAGTGCAAATTATTCCATAACAGATAACCAGCTGACAGACAACTTAGATTTGAACAGTAGCATGTTAAAAGCTCAGTACAGTTACTTATTGGATTTTGGAAAATTTTCAATACATGCCTCATATCGCGATGAAAATGTCGATCAATTAAATGAAAGTTCACAGCATTACGAGCGTGATGTTACTGGTATCGGTTTAAGCTGGTTGCAACCCATTGCAGACTGGGGAATATTGAGTTTTGCTTGGCGCTATCAACATGCTAAACATCAGTTTGATAACATGACAGTATTAGATACAGATGGCTTTTCGCCCTTGTTTAAAGAGAAACGAAGCGATCATAGTCAAGTCTACAACATTGCCTTTGATTATCTACTCAGTGCTCGTTGGAGCTGGCAAACACAAGCACGCGTCAGTCGCAAGAACAGTAATCAATTTTTCTACAGTTTTAATCGTAACCTGATTTCTACTGGTGTCAGGTATACGTTTTAAAAGGGCATTATTATGAATATGATTCGAATTGCTAAACTTGGAATTATCGCGGTGAGTGTCATGTTTTCCTGCGTGAATGTGGCGCAAGAGCTTGCTGGTCGGACTCTGGTTGCAAGCGGTCAGGTAGATGCGTCTTCTCAAGGGCAAGTGCGAAAACTCAATCGAAGAGCCCCAGTATACCAGGTTGATACTGTTATAACGGGCGAAAACAGCAAGGCGCAATTTAAAATGTCTGATGGCGGCCTACTGGCGGTACAGGCAAATACAGAACTCATCATTTCATCTTACCAATATGATCCGGTGACAGATACTGGCTCTGCTGTTATGAATTTAATTTCTGGCGGTATCAGAACGATCAGCGGAAAAATAAAAGATCAGAATGGCCAGTATCAGTTAAATACCCCTGTCGGTAGTATTGGTATTCGGGGTACACATTATGAAGTTGAATTGCTAGACGGTAATTTATTTATAGCGGTTTGGGACGGCGCGATTGATTTAACAGTTGAGACTGACGGTAGTGATGAGTTGCTATCTTTTGGCGCTGGTGCTGCTTACAACTATGCAATGATTCAACCTGGCGGCAAGGTTGTTGGCTTGTTAGCCCCGCCTGCTGTTTTTCAAGAGGGACACACGACGGGGCCGGGGGAAACAGAAGAGAAAGATTCACAACAGGAGGATTCATCAGAATCTGGAGCATCAGAAGTCAAATCACAACAAGCTGATAATACTCTGGCTTCCCCGATCAAGGAAAGTTCAGGTATTAGCGATGCCCCAACGGTCGTGCAAATTGATGAAAATACTCAGATCAGTATATCTGAATCACAAGAGAAAAGTGTTTTAGTTGAAGTAGAGCTAGTGCCTGAAATTGATATGACCAACCCAACAGAACAGGCGAACGAACAAGATATTGAACAAGATATCGTGAATGTCAATCCGATAGCGGATAGAGTTGGAATCGCTCAATTTGAGCTGACAGAACATGCATTCCAAGGTATTGGAGAGGTTACCAGCGCAACCATGGGGTTACAAGTAAACTTTGATCAGCAAACGGTTGAAGAGGGTTTTTTGTCTTTTGCTGATCAAGGCGGTGAATGGTATGCACGATTTAATGGTGCAATTCGTCAGGCTGAATTGGAGCTAGGTGTTAACTTTGCGTCACATGGAGATGAATTAGCAGAAGGCCAGATAACAGGTGCTTTCTCTGCATCGGATGTGATTAAAGGCGAAATTTCATTGCAGGAAGTCGAAAATCCACAAGTAAGCGCAGGTGGTGAGTTTGAACTCAGAGACACAAATGAATTGTAATGATTATTTAACGTTTCGCGGCAAGCTGCACTAGACTATAGTCAGCAGAAAAATAAAGGTGTGAATAGATGTGGATTAAATTTTATGGTGTCAGAGGATCAATGCCCGCCGCGGGAAAGGAGTTTGCTAAGTATGGAGGTAATACTGCCTGTGTACACGTTGAATTGAAAGACGGCACAGATATAATCTTGGATGCGGGAACAGGGATAGTAAAACTGGGCGATGAGCTTTTAGCTAAAGGAACACCTATCCATTTATTGTTGACACACAATCATTGGGATCATATTCAAGGATTTCCGTTTTTCACACCCGCGCATCAGACAAATCGGGACTTGTTAATTACACCGGGTACCACGTTACCTAGAGAAGATGATGCCATTTTGCGACAAATGTCAGGCACATGGTTTCCGATTGATGCCGACGATTTAAACGCAAATGTTGAACTGAAATTATATGAGCAGCAGACATCGTGGCAATTAGGTAGTGCAACAATTTCGCGTAAAGGATTAAATCATCCCGGCGGTGGTAGTGCTTATGTTATTGAAGAAGACGGTTTTAAATTAGCCTATGTGACAGATAATGAGTTATTCCCGCCATACAAGGTGACAACCAGTTTTGAAGAGTGGATTCAGTTTATTCAAGATGCTGATTTACTGATTCATGATGCACAATATATTGATAAAGATATGCCTTACAAACACGGATGGGGGCATAGTTTAGTGGACCAAGCGGTTGAATTAGCGGTTAAAGCTAATGTTAAAAAATGCGCTTTGTATAGTCATGATTATACCCGCACCGATGAAGATATTGATCGACAGGTTGAACATATACACGGGATTTTGCAACGTAAGAGCGCTAAAACAGAGATTTTCGCTTCGTTTGAAGGTCAGTTAATACACTTGAGTGGTGATGACGTTAATTGATGTTTAAAATTTCACCAAGAAAACTGGCAGTATTACTTGGTTTATTATTTACCAGCCTGTTTATTTCTATCCAAATGTCTCAACCTGCATCAGATCTGCGTCAAGAGCTCAATAAGCTAGATGGTTTATTGTATGACGCTCGCTTTCATTATTTATTAGCGTATCGGCAAAAGCATCAGGAAACGAATATCGTCATAATTGATATTGATGAAAAAAGTATGCGAAGCGAAGGCCGCTTTCCCTGGAGTCGCCGTAAAACCGCAGAGCTAGTGGATAAATTATTCGCCGCAGGCGTTGCAGTAATCGCATTCGACGTCATGTTCTCGGAGCCAGAAGAAAACCCGATTGAAACAATTCTGCAAAACAATGCTGAGAATGACATTCTCGGCCAACTCCTTGCGCCGATAAAACAAAATTTTGATGCAGATAAAACCCTAGCACAAAGTATCAGTCAAGGAGACGTCATACTGGGGGTGTTATTTGAAGATCAAATGATAGCAATGTCTGGTCAATTGCCAGGCAGCCATGTGACCACTGTTGAAGAGGTGCCGATTGAAAGTGTAACTGCCATTGCTAAACCTGCTTTTATCGGTGTGACGGATACTTTATATCAAGCAACCCTCGAGAGCGGCTTTATTATCAGCCAAGGATTTATGAATTCAACACCGGATGATGATGGCTCCATTCGTCGAGCGGCTTTGGTGATGCGACACAAGAACCAACTATATGCTTCATTGGCATTAGAAGCTGTCCGCGCTTACTTGTTTGAAGAGCAGATAACAGTGGTGACTGAACCACATGGTAAACAGAACAACATAACCGCTATCATGCTTAATAAACAGCGTATTGCGACAGATTTAAACGGACGGGTGTTGGTGCCCTATCGAGGCGGGAAAGGCAGCTTTCCGTATATCTCGGCGACCGATGTACTAAAACAAAAAGTCGATCCGCAACAATTAGCGGGGGCAATAGCATTTGTTGGTACATCTGCAGTGGGCTTGGCTGATTTGCGGGAAACGCCGGTCGGGCTGCAATACCCAGGTGTGGAAGTGCATGCAAATGTAGCCGAGGCCCTATTGCACCCAGATATTTTAAAATACCGTCCAGATACAGCAGATGATTTGGTGGCACTCTATTTATTGATTATTGGTGTTTTACTCAGCATTTTTATGCCAAGATTAGGTTCGGTGCAAATGGCATTGGGTGGAACATTAATTTTAGCCGTAACTATCGTGTTAAATATGAGTTTATGGCATTATTGGGATGCAGTTTTACCTTTAGTGACGCCAATTGGCTTAATACTGGTATTAACCATACTCAATGTAGCAATTGGGTACATGGCCGAAAGTAATCAGAAAAAGGTGATTAAAAGCTTTTTTGACCAATATGTGCCACCTGCCCATATTGATAAGATGCTGAATGATCCCAGTTCGGTGTCATTTGACGGTGAAAGGAAGGTCATGTCGGTGTTGTTTTCTGATATTCGCAGTTTTACATCAATTTCTGAACGGCTGTCGGCAAGTGAATTAAAACAATTATTGAATCGTTACTTTTCTCCGATCACAAAATGTATTTTAGATCACAAAGGCACGATTGATAAATATGTTGGCGACATGGTTATGGCGTTTTGGGGAGCACCACTGGATGATGAAAGACACGCACATAACGCAATTTCTGCTTCGTTTGAAATGTTACATATTACCGCAGCTCTTAATCAAGAGTTTCAAAAAGAAGACTGGCCCGAAATAAAAATTGGTATTGGAATTAACACGGGTGAAATGAATGTCGGTGATATGGGATCAGAGTTCCGTCGAGCCTATACCGTATTGGGTGATGCCGTCAACTTAGGGAGCAGGCTTGAAGGATTGACCAAGTATTACGGCGTGGCTTTATTGGTCAGTGAAAGCACTAAAATGCAAGCTGACAAATTTGCCTACCGCACGATAGATAGGGTCAAAGTGAAAGGTAAAAACCAAGCCGTAGCTATTTTTGAGCCTATCTGCCTATTGAGTGAATTATCGACAGAACAACAACAAGAGCTTGATTTGCACGAAGCAGCCTATCGAAAGTATTTGAAGCAAGATTGGGCAGAAGCGGAAACCCAGTTTAAAAAGTTGCAAATAGAATATCCACAAAGGCTGCTTTATGCCGAATATTTATCTAGAATTAAAGAACTAAAACACGCATCGTACATCGAGGGTTGGGATGGAAGCTATACTCATACGAGCAAGTAGACCGTTTGACGCGGAATATAAAGATACAAGTGAGTAATATGTCATGAGCGGAGCAATCCAGGACGTAATCCAAAAAGATCTGCATGAACAAGTTGAACACCTGATTAACGTCGGGGTAGCTTTGTCATCTGAGAAAGATACGACCAAGTTACTTGAGCAAATCTTGCTTGCTGCGCAGGATTTGACGCATGCTGACGGTGGGACGATTTATTCTGTCACAGAAAACAATGAACTTAAGTTTGAAACACTTGTTAACCATACCCTAGATATGTACATGGGAGGGTCGAGTGGTAAAACAATACCCTTTCCTGTCATTCCACTGACCGTTGAAAATAAACCTAATCTGAATGCTTTAGTCGCTTTTGCTGCCAATAAAGATATTGTCGTTAATATTCCGGACGCATATCAGCCATTTGATGGTTTTGATATGACAGCAGCCCGAGAAATGGACAAAAAAATTGGCTATCGAACACAGTCTGTTTTAACCATTCCAATGAAAAACCACGAAGGGCGGTTAAATGGTGTTTTGCAACTGATCAACGCCCAGCGAAAAAATCCCGATGGTAGTCTTTCGGTTATTCCTTTTTCGCCAGAAATTCAGCGATTAGTGGTTTCATTAGCCTCACAAGCAGCCGTTGCACTGACAAACCGTCAATTGATTGATGATATGCAGACGCTCTTTCAATCATTTACAAAATTAATCGCAAAAGCAATTGATGAAAAATCACCCTACACAGGTGGTCATTGCCGGCGCGTACCTGAAATTACCATGCTATTGGCGAAAGCGGTTAACGAAAATACAAAAGGACCGTTGGCAGAGTTTGCGTTGTCAGAAGCGGACATGTATGAGTTAAATATCGCAGCTTGGTTGCACGATTGCGGTAAAGTTGGCACGCCTGAATATGTGATGGACAAAGCGACCAAACTTGAAACAATAGCCGATCGGATTCATTTAGTTGAAGCGCGCTTTGAAATTTATCGAAGAGATCTGCAGCTTGAATACCAGGATAAACAGATAGAAGCAGCGAAAGCCGGTGCAATGGATCGGGTGAATGTGTTGCAAAGTGAATTGAACCAAAAAATTGAAAAACTAGAATCTGATTTCGCGTTTCTTAAAAAAGCCAATATTGGTGGTGAGTTTATGACACCGGAAGATCAGGCCAGAGTTGAAGAAATTGCGAAGCGTGCGGAATTAAACATTAATGGTCGAATTCAGCCGTTATTAACAGACGACGAAGTATCAAATTTAAAAATTGCGCGCGGTACATTAAATGATGAAGAAAGACGTATCATTAATAAACATATTGAAATTACTATAGAAATGTTAGAAGCCCTGCCGTTTCCAAGACATTTAAAAAATGTACCAGAATATGCTGGGGGGCATCACGAAAAAATGGATGGCACAGGCTATCCTCGAAAACTGACACGAGAACAGATGTCTGTACCTGCACGTATGATGGCAATCGCGGATATATTTGAAGCACTGACGGCAACAGATCGGCCTTATAAACCCGCTAAAACCTTAAGTCAATGCTTGAAAATATTAGGTTTTATGAAAAAAGATAATCATATTGACCCTGACTTATTTGATATTTTTGTGGATTACAAAGTGTACGAGCTATTTGCTCAGCAGTTTTTAAGCCCCGAGCAAATAGATGAAATTGATGTGAACAACATACCGGGATACCTGCCACCGGAAAAGCGTTTTTGAGCCAGTAGTTTTGTAGCCAGTAACAGCTTTGTGTTTAAAGGGGCGTGGGCTTATCGCGCATAACCCCTTCCTGAGCGCAAGAGGCAACTAAATTACCTTGACGATCGAATATTTGGCCTCGCACTAGACCTCTGGCGCCTGAAGCAGAAGGGCTGTCAATTTGGTATAACAACCAGTCATCAAAGTTAAATGGGCGATGAAACCACATTGAGTGGTCAATCGTCGCGACCTGCAAGCCCGGATCCATAAATGTGCGTCCATGTGGCTGCAGTGCAGTGACTAAAAAATTGAAGTCTGACGCATAAGCTAATAAGTATTTATGCACCACATTTTGCGTTGGCAAACTACCATTTGCTTTTAACCAAATATGCCGGTGTGGTGGGGCAGGTTCTGGTTTTAATGGGTTTAAGAGCTCCACAGGGCGAATTTCGATTGGTTTATCGCAAATAAACTTTTCACGAATCGAGATAGGAATTTGATCTTGGTAGGCTCTGGCAAACTCTAATTCTGAAGCCAGACCCTCAGGGCCTTTTACATTTGGCATTTTAGTTTGATGATCAAAGCCCGTTTCAGCTTTTTGAAATGAGGCCGTCAGGTAAAAAATGGGTTTGCCATGTTGGATAGCTTCAACTCGTCGAGTACAAAAACTGCGCCCATCTCGAATCACATCAACTTTATAAATAATCGGGTTAGCTACATCCCCCGGGCGCAAGAAATAGGAATGAAAAGAATGGATATAACGTTCATTATCGACTGTTTGTTGGGTGGCCGACAGAGCTTGGCCTAACACTTGTCCGCCAAAAACTGCACCAAAACCTAAATCTTGTGACTGACCTCGGTAAATACCCTGTTCAATACGTTCAAGTGCCATTAGGTCAACCAATTCTTGCAGTACAGTTGTCATCGTGAACCTCCCAATACTATTATCTAATGGTACGACCAGTTGGCTGTAGCGTCAAATTTTTACGATTTTTGTTTTAATGCAAGAAAAATCAACAGGCTCTAATTTAGCTGTTAAGATAAGCGAAAATAAAATAAATATTAAGCAGTATGTTTTTGATTCGAGCTTTGGCAATACCGCTGACAATTCTATTTTCAGCTTATTTTGCCCATACATTATACCTCTTTCAATTTGGTGGCTGGTTAAATACCGTGGTTTGGCTGCCTTACCTGACGTTAATCGTTAGCCTGTTTTTCTGTTTGCAATTTAATCAGTCCAGACTGGCTTTATTGTCACTTGCTTTATTTATTCAGCTGCCTTGGTTACCAAGGTATTTTAGTTTTTTAAATGTACCGGATGATCTTTGGCAAGCACTGAGTATCGTTAACATATCCGTCTCTAGTTTGATTATTATGTTTCTCAAAGATCGAAGTTTAAGGCATTGGATATCTTGGCTTGCCGTGTTGGTAACTATCGCGCCTTGGGGGATTAGCTTAAGTCTGGCATATTTTCAGCCATTAAAACTACAAGCCTTATTGTTTTGGCAACCTCTATCAAACAATTGGTTATCGCTACTTGTGTGTCTCCTTAGTTTGCTGGTTATTGTATTTAACTTGGTTTTATTAATGTGGCGAAAACAAGCTCAGGATGCCTGTTACAGTGCTGTTATTGTCACCCTTTGGTTGGCGCAACACTTGCAGCCTAATCAACAACTGCAATCGCTATGTTTTGCCACTGCGGGCATTTTTATACTAATTTGTGTTTTCCAATATAGTTATCGTTTGGCATACCAAGATGAATTAACGGGATTGCCTTCTAGGCGGGCACTTAACCAATATGCGTCTAGTTTGGGGCGTAAATATATTGTTGTTATGTCAGACGTGGATCACTTTAAAAAGTTTAACGATACCTATGGTCATGATGTTGGAGATCAGGTATTAAAATTAGTGGCCAGCCGTTTGTCTAAAGTGATGCTGGGCGGGCGGGTATACCGCTATGGCGGTGAAGAATTTACCCTCTTGTTTAGTGGTAAAGACGAAACTCAGGTGGTCGCAGAGTTAGAGCGATTGCGACAAGATATTGCTAACTATGATATGGTGGTACGCGATAAAAGCCGTTCAAATCAATCACCAAAAGATAGAAAGTCGCAAAAAAATGATGGCAAAAAAGTGGTAAATGTCACCATTAGTTTAGGCTATGCCAAAAGCTCAAAAGCACTACGTAGATTTGACGATTGTTTAAAACAAGCTGATGAAGCTTTATATCGCGCTAAAAAAGCGGGTCGCAATTGTGTTAGTGATTAAACAAGTGGTTAACGGAGATTAAATGAAAGACGAACATAATCCATGGCAAACTCATAGCACTAAAGAAATATACAAAAATGCTTGGATACGCGTACGTGAAGACAAGGTCACGACACCAGCAAATACCGCGGGTATATATAGTGTTGTGGAGTTTCAAAATTTAGCAGTGGGCATTGTGCCGATTGATGAAGAGGGCAATACTTGGTTGGTCGGTCAATGGCGATATCCATTAAATCAGTACAGTTGGGAAATTATCGAAGGCGGTTGTCCAAAAGGAGAATCACCGAGTGACTGCGCGCTTCGGGAGCTAAAAGAAGAAGCCGGCTTAACGGCAACTTCTACCGAAGCCTTTTTAGAAATGTCACTGTCTAACTCTTCAACCGATGACAAAGCCATTGTTTATATCGCCAAAGGGATATCTGAAGGGCAGGCAGAGCCTGAAGAAACAGAACAATTGCAGCTGGTTAAATTACCACTGGCAGAAGCATATCAATATGTTATGGAAGGGCGTATACATGACGCCATTAGTATCGCTGCGCTACTTAAGCTAAAAGCAATGCAGGTATTTTAGCCGCATGTGCTTTAGCTGCAGATATTCATCTAGATGGGCGTGATTGCAACGCCCTAGTGACTATGGCGTGTAATCTTATCTAGATAGCCCATCGCAAATGCAGAGACGACGAACGTCAAATGCACAACGACGTACCAAAACATTTTTTCGCTTGGGACATTTTCAGCATTCATAAAAATCTTTAGCAAATGAATGGAAGATATGGCAACAATAGAGGCTGCCACTTTATTTTTTAAGGTGCCCGCGTCGACTTTACCGAGCCAGCCAAGTTTTTCCTGGTTTTCGTCTATGTCTATCTGGCTGACAAAGTTTTCGTAACTGGAAAACATAACCATCACCAATAAACCGCCGACTAAGACCATATCGATTAAAGATAATATCATCAGAATTAGATCAATTTCTGCAATTTCAAAAACATGCGGGATAAGGTGAAACATTTCTTGAAAAAACTTAATGGCTAAAGCGATCAGAGCCAAGCTTAAACCAATATAAATGGGGGCTAATAACCAACGTGTTGCGTATAAAAACTTTTCTAACTGCTTTTCCAAAATAAACTCCAGTACAGTTTAGGCAGATCAATAATATAAAATATGTGCTGGATTATACGTGTTTAAATACAAGACTGGAATTAGATAAACAAAGGAGAATGGATTTTTTTGATGACGTGAAGGGGGGACAAAAAGCCGGCCAAATCATTATTTAAATGACCGACTTTAACTGTAACTTAATCAAATAATTGATTAATCACTATTAGGCCGGTACAACGTTCTCTGCCTGAGGACCCTTCTGACCTTGAGTAACAGTCATAGTTACTTGTTGGCCTTCTTGAAGAGTTTTACGACCATTAGCAACGATTGCGCTGTAATGGACGAAAACGTCCTTGCCGCCTTCCTGTTCAATAAATCCAAAACCTTTTTCATCATTGAACCACTTTACTGTACCGATAACTTGATTTGACATTTTATTCTCTTACAAAGTAAAACTAAGTTACCAAACGATCTGGTAACCTTTCAGTTGCGTTTTTACGCACTACCCATTCTAACAGCAATTTTGATTAAATGTCGCTCACTTTTATGAATTTTTTTTAAAAATATTTAGCAAAAGTAAAGTGAATTTTAACCGGCGGTTGGTCAGCGTCTGATAACCACGGTAATTTCCATTTCAAACTCAGTCTTAAGTTTGTTTTTCAATGCGGATTTTACATTTTTAATCATATTTTCTGTTGGGTAACGTGCAACAATCAAGTCAAACTTGATGAGCATTGGCTTACTGCTAATGATTTCAACATTGTTGATTTGTGCGTTATCTAACTCAACTGAGATTATCTTATTAATGGTCGTATTATTTTGCACCATATTTACAAAACTAACCGCCAGCGGTACAGATATCACAGCTGTTATTAATATCGGTGCAATTAAACCTTTTTGCGCCCGTTTAAAAGGAGAAAAACCGAGCCATGAAAATGTTATCGCTGCAGCTAAAACAATGCCGGACAAGTTTGTTAGAAATAACAAAAACGAACCAGTCATCATATCTAGGTTCAACCATGCCAAGGCGACACCTGTTGTTGCTAATGGTGGGACTAGTGCTACGGCAATCGCGACACCGGCTAGGCTTTTGGCAATTTCAGCCCGACTATTTGCGTATGCTGCCGCAATACCCGAAATAATAGCAACACCCAAATCTAGTAAATTGGGTGAAACTCTAGCCATCATTTCGGCTGTTTGTACATGCAATGGAATGAGTAAAGCAATAAATGCACCAGCAAAAAGTGCAAGACATAATCCATAGATTAGGGTTTTGCTTGCTTGGGCCATTAAATCCTGATCTTGTCTGACGGTTCCCATTGAAAAAGATACAATGGGCGCCATTAAAGGGGCAAGGATCATGGCGCCAATGATGACAGGTGCTGAATTGGCAAATAATCCGAGCGTGGCTAACATAGTAGACAACGTCATTAAGGTTAAAAATGAAGCAGAAGCGGCTGCATTTTCTCTCAGTGATTGGTATAAATCTCTGAACTCTTCCGTGCCAGCATGAATATTCCAAGGTAAGGTATTGCTTACTAACTCGGCGACAGCATCATCCGCGGGTAAGTTTTGAGTTCTAAAAATTTCTTTGCTTTGTAGTGCTGATTTTTCGATCTTTAAATAGCGACCCGGTACTAAATTTAATACACGGTTTTCAATGCTAAAAATCAACTTATTGTCTAGCTTCAGGCGGTCATCAATTTTATATTCAATTGGCTTGCTCGTTGTGACTTCCATGCCTGAGGAGCGAATATGACCAATAAAATCTGGCATGTTTATCGGTGGATTAAAAATATTCTTTAACATACCAATAAATAGCTGACGCAAACTGCGTGGTGCTAAAAAGACAGCGTGAAACATTCCATCATTAATATTGCTATCGCCGATTAGTTGTTGCACAAACCGAGCATTGCTGGCGTGTTCAATGACAGAAATGGCGGTCGCAGCCGTGGTAATTGTTTTACCTTTTTGTGTTGTTAAGGTGACTTGAAACGGAACTTGATGGCGTATCTTTTTCCAGCGACGACAAAAATTTGTAATTCGGCTAAATACACCCGAGCGAGGCATTCTTACTGGCTTGAATCCGGCAAACTCACCTATGTCTACCGAATTTAATACCAATTCATTATTGCATTTTAAAATATCAACCGCATGCATTGGACAGCTTAAGCTATCTTGTATCGCTTCGTTTAACTCAGAGTGTAGACCAAAACCGATAATGCTTTGTTGTCCTTCTGGATGCGGTAAGATGGATACAATGCATTTATAAGAAGACAGCAAGGGAATTGTTTGGGCGTTCAATTCATCTGATAAATACAATAAGCAATAGTCGTTTTCGTTTAGTCGAGTCGCACCAGAAAGAATATCTTGGACTTGCACCAGTGTTACTGGGTGGTGTTTTAATTGAGATTCGACCAATGCAAGTTCCATATCTTCAGCCGTGCCTTGTTGAATTAGGAAAATTGTTTTTAAATTTGCTGTATCAGGCTGTGGCGTATTACTCATGTCTTAAATATCCGGAAAAGTTATCTCTATATGCTGGCAGATATTTAGCAAAGTGCAATCGAATCCTGAGCGCACATTCACTTAAATGAGAGAACGATGCTTAGCGAAATATTGAAAGTGTATCGCATGCAATTTTTTTAGCGATTTCTGAACTAAATATAAATTAACGCGTACAATGATGAATATCTTATATTGTACTGGGGTACACATGTTCATCACTGCGAATAAACGTAATTATCAAGGACAAGCTTTGTTAGATGCTTTACCCGACGCATCTATATTGGTTTTAAATGGAAATATTGTTTTATCAAATGCACACTTTAAACAAGCGTTTCCTTCATTGGGCAATAATAAAACAAGTGATACCTCGTTTTTGCAGAAATTAGGTCAGTTTACAAAAACCGCTCATGCGCAAGCCGCGTTTGAATTTAAAGCCGGTGAATGTTACACCTGTAGTCAAAGTGCAATAGATATACTGGGCATTCAGTACCAGCTGTACATTTTAAAACGGGTCAATCAAACATTATTAGACAGTGAATTTTTCTCAGGTTTGTTGAGTTTTTTCAGTGAAGGCATTTTGGTATTTGATTCACATAATAAACTTGTTTTTAAAAATCAGGCGTTGGATGAGCTGATACCCGGCAATAAGTTTAACTTGGGTAAAAATTTAGATTTAACAAAATCGCTAGGCTCAATTAGTACTATCAAAAAATCTGGTCTTGTTGACTACCCGCTGCAAGATGGCACAGTGCTGTATATCAGTGTGGAGCGATTTACTTTTGAACATCAACGGGAAAAATTTCATGCGATTCTGCTAGGGGATCAAACAGAAGAGCAACACGAAAAACGACAATTTGAGATGATGAGCCGAGTGGTGAGTAATACCAGTACCTCAGTGTTAATTACTGATACACGTGGCCATGTGGAATATGTAAATCCTGGTTTTGAAAAATTGACGGGTTATACGTTAGAAGAGGTTAAAGGTAAAAAGCCGGGTTCAATACTTCAAAAAGAGCAAACAGACAAACAAACAATAAAGCGAATATCAGAAAAATTAAAACGCAGAGAAGCATTTTACGAAGAAATTTTAAATTTTGACAAGCAAGGTGTACCTTATTGGATAGTGTTATCAGTTAATCCAACGTTTAATCATAAAGGCCAGCATACGGGGTTTGTTGGTGTCAGCTCGGATATTCGAGAAATAAAGCGTCAGTCTTTGCAGCAGCTCAGTCAAAAAGAAGCAATTAGTAAACATTCTGCGGTGATGGAGTTTGAAAGAAATGGTGTGCTAAGAGATTGCAATGCCTATACTTTGGCGCAGTTCGGCGATATTAGCGTAGTGGACTTTTCTACTTTAGTGCAAAACATTAAAGAGCATTTAGACGCAAAGCAACTAGCGCTTGTAGAAGCCGGACAATCTTCGAATGTTGCGATCAAAACTAATTATCAGGGAAAAGATATCACTTTTGACTGCATTATTACGCCCACTCTTGACTTAAAAGGTTCAGTAGACAAATACGTTGTTTTTGGTACCAATGTGTCCCAGCGTAACCTAGTAATAGAAAATACGCACAGTGCTATGAGCCAAGTTCTGGACAGAATTCAGGACATAGTGACGACGATTAACTCTGTTTCTGAGCAAACTAATTTGTTAGCGCTAAACGCGGCAATAGAAGCGGCAAGAGCTGGGGAAGCGGGGCGGGGCTTTGCTGTGGTCGCCGATGAGGTGAGAACCTTAGCAAAAAGCTCAACAGAAGCCGCTACGCAAATAGGGACATTAATTGAAGAAACACAAGTACATGTTGATGGTTTATCGACATTTTTAGCTAAATAATAGTTTCAATTAATATTTGACTATGCTTAATAGGGTGCGTTCCTGTTAATGCTCGTCATTATATTGATATAGTTGATATTTACTTTGACCGGCTGTTTGGGATTTCAGCAGTTTCCAACTGCTGGGTAAAGTAAGTTGCGCTAGTTCATTTTCATATTCTAGGTAAATTAAACCTTGTTTAGCAATATAGTTATTTTCAGTCACTAATCTGCAGGTTTTTTCTAATAACCCTTGCCTAAAAGGCGGGTCGATAAAAATAATATCGTAAGATTCTGCGCTATTGTGGGTCTGCAAATAGTCTAATGTATCCGTTTGCACAACGGCTGCCGCAGAGGGCGGCAATCCTTTTAGATTACTCAAATTTGCTTTTAATGAGACAGCAGCCGCTTTAGATTTTTCCAGTAAAGTGGCATAGCGAGCACCGCGAGATAAGGCTTCAAACGAAAGCGAACCTGAGCCTGCATAACAGTCCAGTACGCGACTTTCAGCCACCTCAAACATTAACCAGTTGAATAAGGTTTCTTTCACTCTATCCGTTGTGGGGCGCAAGCCGGGTAAATCTGCAACAGATAACTTGCGGCCTTTCCATTGTCCAGCGATAATTCGTACAAAACCGGCAGAAAGAGCAGGTTTCATATTTGCTTTATTTTGTCTGCGCGTTGGGCGTGATACCATAACAAACCTAAGTTAACAGTTTCTTTAATATTTAATTGTACAGCAATCTGCTCTGCGATTTCAGAAGAGAATTAAATTTACATGAGCGAAAAAAAAGGTTTATTCGGCTGGTTTGGCCGCAAAAACAAAAAAACGGAAGCGTCTCAGGACGAACAACAGCCTGCTGTCTCTCACGACAGTGTAGAAGAGAGTCGTAATTTAAAAAACACAGAAAGCGCGTTAGAAGACGCATTAGAAGGCGCATTAGATAGCAGTTCAAAAAGCAGCGACACTAAAGTCGAACCTGTTGCAGAAACAATGGGCGCCGAAGAAAATCTTCAGCAATCGCATGTAGCTGAAATAGACATAGCTGAAAAAGCTGACCTAGCGGCTGAGGAGAAATCAGCGAGCGAAACGACAGAGCAGAACAGCAGTGTGGCAATTGCATCGAATGACACTGCATCGAATGACACTGCAACGAATGACACTGCATCGAATGACACTGGATTGACTGAACAAGCGTTAGAAATACAAACAACCGCGGCTTCTAGTGAAACTCAGACACATGACGCTGGACAGCCAGAACCCCAAGAAAAACCTAAAAAAGGTTTATTTGCTCGTTTAAAGGCCAGTTTATCGCGCACTAAAGAGTCAATCGGTAGTGGCTTGTTTAGTTTATTCAAAGGCAAAACAATAGATGACGAGTTATATGAAGACTTGGAAACTCAATTGTTGATGGCAGATGTCGGGATTGACACAACAACTCGTATTATTGACTCGGTTACGCAATCGGCTGAACGTAAACAATTGAAAGATGCAGAATCGCTATACACTGTTGTAAAAGACAAGATGCGGGATATTTTGGGGAGCGTTAACGAGCCACTTATACCAGAGCATTCAGAAGACGGGCCTTTTGTTATATTGATGGTCGGTGTTAATGGGGTGGGTAAAACAACCACTATAGGTAAACTCGCTAAAAAATACCAGCAGCAGGGAAAATCTGTGATGTTAGCAGCAGGCGATACGTTCCGCGCAGCGGCTGTCGAACAATTACAAGTTTGGGGACAAAGAAATGATATTCCAGTGGTCGCCCAGCATACAGGTGCAGACAGTGCATCCGTTTTGTATGATGCATTTGCTTCTGCAAAATCTAAAAACTGTGATGTTTTGATTGCAGATACGGCAGGGCGGTTACAGAACAAATCGCATTTAATGGAAGAGTTGAAAAAGATTGTTCGGGTGATGAAAAAAATAGATGCTAAAGCGCCGCATGAAGTTATGTTGGTGTTGGATGCAGCGACCGGGCAAAATGCTATCAGTCAAACAAAGCTGTTCCGAGAAGCGGTAGGATTAACTGGGATAACTTTGACCAAGTTAGACGGCACCGCGAAGGGTGGTATTATTTTCGCTTTAGCCGATCAATTTAAAGTCCCAATCCGCTATATCGGGGTGGGTGAAGGTATTGATGATTTAAGAGACTTTGACGCAGATGATTTTATCGATGCGTTGTTTGAGCAGGAATCACAGGAACAAGCACAATAAGGCAGGAACAGGATGATTCGATTTGAGCAGGTATCCAAGACGTATCCGGGCGGACATCAGGCGTTACAAAAAATCAGCTTTCATATAGAAGCGGGTGAAATGGCGTTTTTAACCGGTCACTCGGGTGCAGGCAAGAGTACCTTGCTTAAATTAATATCCATTATGGAGCGCCCTTCTGTTGGGCATGTTTTTATCAACGGGCATGACCTAAGTGCGATAGGGCCGCGCAAAGTACCTTATGTAAGACGCGATATCGGCATGATTTTTCAGAATCACCGATTATTAAAAGAAAACTCCGTATTTGATAATGTTGCGCTGCCGCTGGTCATTGAAGGCTATGGACTAAAGGAAATTCGAAAACGCGTTCATACCGCGTTGGATAAGGTGGGATTGTTAGATAAAGAGCGATATTACCCTCACATGTTATCTGGGGGCGAGCAGCAAAGAGTCGGAATTGCACGCGCTGTGGTCAATACCCCGCCAATTTTATTAGCTGATGAACCGACTGGTAATTTAGATCCCAAATTATCTTTGGATATTATGCGTTTATTTGAAGATTTCAATAGTGTCGGGACCTCCGTCTTAATTGCAACGCATGATCTCGGTTTAATTGCGAGAATGAAATATCGCACATTAACTCTTAAAAAAGGCCGTATGGCGGAAGATGGGCTGACTGATAATGGACACGGAGAACTGTTATGAGTTTGTTGTTTAAACAAAGAAATCCAAAGGGTGCAAGTCAAAGAAAACTCGGTCTAATCGGCCGGGTGGTTGGGGTTATCGTTTCAAATATCCGTCAAATATTAACCGCATTAGGTGAAATATGGCGTGATCCGGTTCCATCTATCCTAACGGTTGCGGTATTGGGTGTCAGTTTGACATTGCCATCTGTCATGTATGTGGTCGTTAAAAATGCAGAGCAAGTGGAGCAGCACTGGCAAAATGCAGCTGAAATTTCACTGTTTTTACAACAGGATTTAACCAGTCAGCAATTATCAACCTTTGTAAAGCAAATTGAGTTGCATGCTCAAGTTGAAAAAATTCAACTTATTTCGGCAGATGATGCACTGCAGGAGTTTGAGCAGTTATCCGGTTTTGGTGGCGCATTGCAAATGTTAGATAAAAACCCGTTACCTAACGTATTGCTGGTAACCCCGATGCAAGAGTATGCATCAGCCAGTGCGGCTGCAGATTTATTGCTAGAGTTTGAACAAATGAGAGAGGTTGACTTTGGCAAGTTAGATATTGAGTGGCTGCGAAGGCTAAATTCAGTACTGCAATTAATTAAAGATACGATGGGCAGTCTAACGATACTTTTATGTGCATCGGTTGTTTTAATCGTTGGTAATACCATTCGACTATCAATTATTAACCGCAAAGAAGAAATTGAAGTACTCAAGCTGGTGGGCGCGACAGACGCATTTATTCAAAGGCCTTTTTTATTTACGGGGTTATGGTATGGCTTTTTTGGCGGCATTATCGCTTGGCTTAGCATTGAAATTATGCTGTTTTATTTGTCGGGCTCGATCGCAACAATTGCAGATTTATACCAGTCAAACTTTAAATTAACGGGCTTAAATGTCAGAGAAATGCTTAATTTGCTGCTTATCAGTATGTCACTGGGGTTAATCGGTTCATTTTTAGTGGTTAGAAAGCAAATTAAACTGATAGAGCCTGATACCGCTTAATCGCTGAGTACAAAAATTTATAAAATAACAAGTGATGCGCAATTTAGATAAACTAATCTATAAAAAAAAGGGATGCTTAACATCCCTTTTATTGACTCATTCATTATAGTTTTAGAATAGATAGACGACCGTAATACTGGTGGTTGTATCTGTCTTTTCTTTACCGACTTTAACGTCACTGTTATGGGTGATGGTATAAGCCGCTTTCATACTTAGGTTGCCCATTAAGTTTGCACTCACGGCGGTTTCAGATTTACTGCGGGTGTTTTGTCCGCTTTCTAGCGCTGCTTCGGTGCTGAGTTTCTGGCTGAATCTAGCATTGTCACTCAATTTATACTGATATGTAGCCGCTAAGCGAAGTACTGCAGATTCTTCTTTATCACCCTCTTCGAGTTTACTGAAAGTGTAACCCGGACCAATATTATAGTTTAGAAATGAATGTTCATTACTAAAGAGTTGGTCTGAATAACCCACTGCTACCGTACTTTGATATTCAAAGCCACTGAATTTATCATCTTCATAACTTGCATAGACGAATAATGCGGCGTTTTCAGCATTGAGTTTGTAGTCACCCTGACCTGAAACGAAAACTTTTTGTGCTGTGGTTTGGCTGACTTTTGTGCCGTTTACTTCAACCTCATCTTTCTTGTAAAGCGCGTCGAGCTGATACTGATTTTTCCAGTTTTCTAAATCGTGGGTAATGCCAACTTTACCTTTTAGAGAGGTAGTTTCCGTATTGCCTGATGTTGTAATGACACCTAACTCAACTTCGCCTTCCAAAGGTGCTTTGGCGTGGGCGGTTAATGACGCACAGATTAAACAGGCTAGTGAAGTAAGTTTAAATGTACTCAAAATTAAATTTCCTATTGTTTATATTGGTTAAGATTTTTCTGAATGCAAGTGTACATCCATTTGTGGAAATGGAATGGCGATATCGTTGCGCTCTAACTCTATTTTAATGGTTTTGTTCAAATCATAAAATACAGTCCAGTAATCTGCGGTATTAACCCACGAGCGTACGTTAAAGTTAACAGAGGAATCAGCCAATGCAGCTACGCCAACGGTAAAGTCTTTATCCTGTAATACCAGTTCATGTTTGCTTAAAATATCGCGCAACACGGATTCTGTTTTTTGCAGGTCTGCTTCATACGAAACACCCACGACCAGATCTAAGCGGCGAATATCATGGCGTGAATAGTTGGTAATGGGCGAGCCAGTCACTTGTGCATTGGGCACGACTACATATTTATTATCAGGTGTCGTTAGCACTGTAGAAAAAATTTGAATCTCTTTTACCACGCCAGCGACACCGCCAGCCTCTATAAAATCACCGGCTTTGAAAGGTCGGAAAATCGTGATTAATATGCCAGATGCAAAGTTTGATAAAGAACCTTGCAAAGACAAGCCGATTGCTAAACCTGCGGCACCTAGAATAGCGACAAATGTTGCGGTTTGAATACCCACATGACTTAGAGCTGCGATAATTACAGCCGCGACGACAACCGCATGTATCAAACTACTAACAAAAGATGCTACTGCAGCATCAATAGATTTTTTTATCAGGATGTTTTTACAAGCATTAGCGAGGTAGCGTGCTAGTTTAGTACCTAACCAAAGTATCAGTAAGGCGGTCACCAAACTAATTAGATGATTCAAAAGTAAACCCTGGTTATCTGTAAACCAATCTTTAATGTTTTCCATTTTTGCTCCTTAAAATGTATGAAGGGAAAGCAATACAGTTTTGTATTTAAGTTTAAAAAATGACTGCTCCAGCTATAATCAAAATAATAGCTTTATTTTTTCTGATCTGCTGATACAGGATAGCGCTTAAAAAGGATCATTATATGACAGAGAAATTCACTTATCTGAGTGATTTTTCTGCATATAACTGTATCATACGCAAAGATTGGAAAATATGTGTAACAAATCACATCAGAATAAAAAAAAGAGAGCCGCTTATGAGTATGCCATACCATGTAGCAAATGATGAAGAGCTACAAGCATTTATCAAGCATTGTAATCGTCGCCGTTACCCAGCCAAAAGTACCATCATAAATGCAGGTGATAATCCGGATGCACTTTATTTGCTACTGGATGGTTCAGTGTCCGTCAGCATCGAAAGTGATGAGGGGCGTGAATTGATACTTGCTTACCTTAACCCTGGGGAGTTTTATGGTGAGATGGGGTTATTTGATGGTCAAGTCCGCAGTGCTTTCGTGCGCGCCAGAACCGATTGTGAAGTTGCGGAAATCAGTTATGACAAATTTCGTCAATTAGTAGCCCAAGACGCGAATATATTATTTCGAGTATCAGAACAATTGGCGCTGCGCCTGCGGGATACCTCACGTAAAGTAGTCGATCTGGCCTTTTTAGATGTTACGGGCAGAGTTGCCGCCGCGTTGTTGGATTTATCTAAGCAACCCGATGCAATGACACATCCGGACGGTATGCAAATTAAAGTAACCAGACAAGAACTTGGGCGAATAGTGGGCTGCTCGCGGGAAATGGTTGGACGCGTATTAAAGAATTTAGAGGAGCAGGGACTGATTGAAGCACATGGTAAAACCATGGTCATCTATGGCACACGATAAAAAAATTGGAATATCGTGAATCAGTTCATTTATTTGTTCAGGCTTTGGTTTAGACTAAAAATAATTTGCTGCCCATTTATAAATAAGGAAATGTACAATGACTAAATTTACTGGCTTTTTGGCAATCGCCGTCGCACTTATAAGTTTCACTTCTCAGGCTAACAATCAAGCGTTTCAAAGCGGTGTTATGGAAGCAACTGGCTTTGGAACTGTTGATATGAGTAAAGTGGCAAACAAGGTGCAAGCGCGCTTTATGGCCAAAAGAGCAGCTCAAGTGGACGCTCAGCGTAACTTAGCAGAGCAGATTCGCGGTATTCGTTTAACCGCAGGTACCACAGTTGAAGATTATGAAGTCACTTCTGATGTGATAGCAACACGCGTTAAAGGCACTTTGGAAGGTGCTTTTATTATCGACTCAAAACTCACCGAAGAAGACGGGACCTATGTCGCGGAAGTCAAAGTGGGGGTCTGTATGAATGCGCAGTCTAGTCAATGTCGCAATAAACAGAATTTGAAAAAGGCACTAGTTGAGGTTTACCAGCCTGCAGCGCAAGCCAAAGTTGAAGAGGTCTTTACTGCACCCGTAGAAAACGAGCCGCAAACAGTGCATTCGGCATTTATTTTAGATGCTAGCAAACAACCCTACACCGCCTCTTTACTGACTAAAGTTTACACCAACGATGGTAAACTGGTTTTATCTTCTAAAGACTTTGAAAGTCACCAAACAAAATCACTTGTTTGGAGTGCAAATGCTGCAGAGTTTGATAGTTTTAACCCGAAATTAGTTAAAGTTGAACGCATCGTAAATGGCAGTGATTTAATTATCTCAGAAAGTGATGCGAAAGCAATATTGGCCAATGTCCAACGACAAGCGATGGATGGTTTATTGGTGATAGTGTCCGAATAACACGAGGAGTGTGTTTATGAAAGGCCTAATCAAATTTTCAATACTCACTACTATGCTCGTTTCTATTGGGTTAAATGCTGCACAACCCGAAGATGATTTCGATGCAATCGATGCCCTGTTAGATAAACAGTTTGCAGGGACAGATGCCATTTTGGAACGTCGTTTCGATGCCGTCGAAGAGGCGGTTGATAAAGCATTCAAAGGTCTGACAACAAAAATTGAAATAAATTGGGGGGCGGATGGATTGGTGCTGCCCAGCCCTCACGAGTGGGTGGATTATTCGCCTGATATGCAAACTCGAAGAATAATGGATTTTGAAGCGGGTATTTTAACGGTTGAAACCATTATTCAGCCCAACCAATCACAAAAAGAAATCGCACACACATTGAAGCAAGCAGTCCAAAGTGCGGCAACTGACTCAGCCAGCGATCTGGAAAAAAAAGACCAACTGGCCGCGGCAATTAAAGAGCATCTGTCTAAACAAGTTGATTCCAAGGCACCAACAACAAGCCGTGCAGACTCGTCAAATACTGAAAAACCGCTATTAAAAAACGCTATTTCAACTCAACAGCTTAGTTATATGCTAAAAGAGATTGAATCGTTGAACACAGATTCGCTACCAGCTGCTCAACAAACTGCAAAGGTTAAAGAAGACGCACCTTCAACGACAAAAGAAAGTGAAAAACAGCCAAAAACCGCAAAGATAGAAAGAAAAATGATACAAGCAGGTGGCGCTGAAGCGGTCGTGGTGCGCGTGCAGATACCGTTTTTATCTGATTATCAAAATAGCCTGATAGAAGATAATTTGCATGTTATTAAGAAATATTCAAAGACATTTGACGTTCCGGTTTCTTTGATATTAGCCATTATTCAGACTGAATCTAGTTTTAACCCCCGAGCGACTTCGCCAATACCGGCTTTTGGTTTAATGCAATTGGTCCCCAGAACGGCTGGAATAGATGCGTATCGCCATGTATATGGTGAAAAAAAGATCGTTGAACCTGAATATTTGTATGACCCAGAAAACAATATAGAGCTTGGCGTCGCGTACTTTAATTTATTAACAACGCGCTATTTGAGAAAAGTAAATGACCCTTTGTCTCGTTTCTATTGTGCTGTTGCTTCATACAATACCGGTGTGGGTAACTTGGCGAAAACATTTACTGGCCGTAAAAATTTTAATAAAGCTGCTAGACTTATAAATGAACAAACGCCAGAACAGATTTACCAATTTTTGATTGAGAAATTACCGGCATTAGAAACTCGGCGTTACCTTAAAAAAGTAACCTTAGCTCAGCAAAAGTATAAACAATGGGATGAAAATTAAGTAGATGAAAATCAATAGAAAATTCAGTTTTGCTTTGTTATTTTCCTGGTCTGTACTATGCCTGC
The DNA here is from genome assembly GCF_007289895.1 of Catenovulum sediminis. Taxonomy (GTDB): domain Bacteria; phylum Pseudomonadota; class Gammaproteobacteria; order Enterobacterales; family Alteromonadaceae; genus Catenovulum; species Catenovulum sediminis. Next base: position 2,428,569 of record NZ_CP041660.1, read on the forward strand.
AGTACACATCGGCAGATGAGGTTGTGCGTGCAAATGCACAAGGCGGGGTCAATTGGTCAGCCGGTACCGTTTTCGCGCATGGTTATGGTGTCGCCCCACAAGAGCATATGGGGACTTCAAAAGCACGTCTTTTAGCGCGCCGAGCTGCGCAGCTTGACGCATACAGAAACTTGGCAGAAATTCTAAATGGTGTGCGAGTTAATTCTGAAACATTGGTGCAGGATATGACACTGGCAAGTGATACAGTGCGAACCAAAGTTGATGCGATTATCAAAGGCGCCACAATGACACAGGACCATTATCAAAATGAAGTGGCGACTGTAACGATGCAAATCCCGATGGCAGGTAATTTGCTGTCAACTGTAATTCCATCTGATAAATCCATTACCTCAGCGGCCAATGGTGTGCATGGTTTTCCACTGTATTTAGAGACAATTAACGCGCATTGGTTGGCATTTAAAAATGAAGCGGCATTATGGGCACCGATCAGTCGTGCATTTGCCAGCAATGCAAGTTTTGTCATTACGACCACTGAAGAGGCCGAATTTGGTAAAAAGTTATTGTCGTGGTTAGAAGCAGAAGGTGCAACCTCGGCGGTTGATATGTTGCAAGCCTCCATCGACGCTTTTGAAAATACATCTACCTTCACTGGTTTATTGATAGATGCTTCCAACGTTGCAGATTTTGAAATTGCGGCTGTGCCGACAATTCGCAGTGAGAGCGGTGAGATTATTTATCCAAATGATGATACTTCATATGAAGATTTGGTTAAAAAAAGACCTGTTTCATATGACTTTGACGTAAATGATGCAATCAGAAATGTTCGAGTGGCGATTAAACCTATGATAGTTAAAGCCAACAAAACCTACAAATTGCGTAAATCTGATTTGGTTATTTCTCAGCAAGATGCACAAATTTTAAAATCAAACAAAACAATTTATCAGGTGATGCATACAGCAGGTGTCATGGTTGTGGTAGCAGATTAGTATGGTTAGGGTATTTTCAACGTTTTGGGTCTTGCTATCATTGTGCAGCGTTGGTGTTGTGAATGCAGCCAATACAGGCTCTTTGTATCAAGCTGAAAATTTAGATAAATACTTGAAGTCTGAAAAGCGCGTTGTCGTGCAGGCGCAAAAATTTATCGAGGCGGGCGAATTCGATAGTGCAGACAAGCTCACTTCACTAGCGCTCAGATTATATCCAAAAAACGATATGATATATGCATTAAGAGGTGAAGCTCTGTATCAGGCTAAACAATTTGAACCGGCCGAAGCGATGTTTATGCAGGCGCTTAACTTAAACCCTTTAAACACAGTTGCAAAAAAATACATTGAAGAGATACGAACGACATCTGAGTTATCAGAAAGTGTACTCTCTCAAGAATGGAAGTCGGTTGCGCGTGATAAAGTAGGCGACTTTATTGTACTGGTTATTGGTATTTGGCTGGGCACAACATTAAACACCATAGGTGCAAGAATTGGACGCTGGCGCTTTAGACGACATAGTAAAAAATTATTCTTAGCCAATGACTTTGATGATTTTGCCGATTTACTCGAAATACAATTAGCTTCAAATGAGCTTAAACCGCTGCGTGAGAGTATGGCTTTTATGCTCAGGCACAAATCTTTGGATGAGTCGATAGCCATATTAGAAGAATACGTCAACCGGCCAGACCATTTAGATACTTTTATTCGGATGTTAAAAAGTGATGCAAAACGTATGGAGCTGGAAGGCTAACGTCAACAAAGCGCGAGTTTTCATTTTGCTGTTTGGCAGTAGTTTGCTTATCGCCTGTGCAAGCTCAAGTCAGCCAGTGTCACCTGTATTGCAAGATGCACGAGCACAGGTAGTTGAACTGCAGCATAGTTCAACAAACAACATGCAGTTAGTGCAGAACCTTAGAGACATTTTAGTGAGTTTTGCAGATGTTGATTATCTTTGGAAAGCTGACTTACTACTCGCAAATCAATATATGGTGCATGGATTGCAAAAGCAAGCAAGAGCCAGCTTGCAAGACTGTATTCATTTAAATCAATCCACTGAGTTACTTGAAGGACAGCAAAGTTGCCAGCTATTACTGTATCGTCTAACAGAGCAAGCTGAATTATTGCAGCAAATTATTGACAATCCAGCATCAGAGCGGCTTCAGGCACTGGCTTATGCTTATCAAGGCGAGCTTGATAAAGCGCAAGCTTTATTGAAGCATATACCCAAAGATCATTACGCAGATTTAGCATATTTAAACTTTCAGCTAGGATGGCACTATAAGCAAACGCAATATTTGCATGATGCACTGAAATACTATCGCTTGGCGGCTGACAAGCGCGGTATTGTCGATACATTGTTCGCACTCGCCAAGGTGTATCATATAAAAAAAGAGCAGGGTAAAAGTAAGCACTATAGTTTACTGGCTTTGCGCAGTGCCAAAATTAACTTTCCTCAGCTTGCGATCAAAATACAAAACTGGCAAGCACAAAGAGCTTCATCATGATTGGCTTGGTTGGTCACTATACGCGATCATTTTTCACTTATATGGGTGATATAACTGGGTTACTCACGCTCACTATAAAAGAAATAAAGCACCTGACACACCCTGCAAGACGAGCGATATTTTTTTTCTTATTTAAACGCCAGCTGTTTAATACAGGTGTACGGGCAATTGGTATTAATACCGCAATTGCCATCATTATTGGTTCATTAATGATGGCTCGGTTGTTCGCATTATTGCCGCCAGGTAAAAGCATGGCTGAGTTTTATGCTAACTTTTTTGTCATAGTGGTTATTCGGGAATTAGGGCCTTTGATTTCAGGTATTATATTAATTGCTCGCTCAGCTACTGCGATAACGGCTGAAATTGGGCATTTAAAACTTTATAACGAGTTTGAAGTGCTGCAAGCACAAAAAATGAGCCCGATATTTATTTTTTTGCTCCCGGTTTTTTTTGCGTTTCCTTTATCTTTACTTTTAATGTTCATCTTTTTTAATGCAGTGAGTATTTTGTCTGCTTATTTTGTTATTTTGCTGGATGATCCAACATTATCTTTTACCTTTTTCCTATCTGCTATTTTATCTAAAATTACCATGCTTGAAGTCATCATTACCCTGTGTAAAGCGCTTATCGGAGGCAGCCTGATTGGCCTTATCAGTTTACATTTTAGTGGTAAAGTCGGAGGGCGGTTTACCGATATCAGTCGGGCTATATCCAGCTCAACGACAGCACAATTAATCGCGTTTTTTACACTTAATGTCGGCTTAAGTTTACTGGCCTATCAATTATGAATCTAAAAGTTGATAATTTTTATTTGGCATTTGGTGATTTGGTGTTGTTTGAAAATGCCGCGTTAAAGTTAGAGCGCGGTAAAATGATTTGTCTGTCAACTGGTGTGTTGGATGGTGGAACCAGTTTTCTAAAAGCATGTGCCGGTATAGTGCCATATCAGCAAGGGCAAGTGTTGATTGAAAATCAAGATCTGCAGAATATGTCAGATGATCAACGCTTCAAACACATCACTTACTGTTATGAGGTTGGTGGCTTGGTCAGCCTTTTTTCTGTCTATAATAATATTGCACTGCCACTGCGTTATCATCGCAGTTTGCCCAACAAAATAATTCACCAGCGAATTTTATCGGCAGCGAGTGATTTAGGCGTGTTAAATCTGCTGGATTATGAACCATATGAATTAAATGATGTGCAAACCCGATTGATTAATCTGGTCCGAGCTTTAGTTATTAGGCCGCGCGTAATTTTAGCCGATGAGCTACAATCAGGTATGTCTCCGGGGATGCGTAGTAACGTGATCCAGGTCCTAGAAGAGTATTGTGCTAAGACAAATGCAAGTGTTCTAATGACGACCACGGCCGGTGACGAAACAGCTTTCGCGGACCAAGTCTATTATATTGAAAACCGACAAATAAAAGCGGAATAAATAAATGAGTTTTGTAAAACCCAAAGCATTTGAAAGTAGTCTGCAAGATAGAGTGCTGGGGCTTGTGATTGTGATTGCTGTCGCGCTGTTAATTTATGCAATTTATGTCAGCCAGCTGGTTTCATCTTCACAAAGTGATCAATACCAGTTAAAGGCCAAACTAACACAAACTTACGGAATAGAATTAAATTCTTCTATCACATTGTCTGGCGTACTAATTGGTCACGTTGACAGGATACGCCTGACTGATGATGCACATGTTGAAATATATATGAATCTAGACGAAAAATATAAAGCGTTTTACCGTCAGGGCAGTGTGATAAAAATTGACTCTCAATTGGGCTTAAATACGGTGATTAGCGGCAGTGGCTTGGTTTTTCTACCTTCGCCAGAGCACAACCCTCTATTGGCAAGTCAGAGTTATATTTCTGTTGAAGAGCCGTACTCCTTTCAGGATTTGGTTAAAAAATGGGAAGTTGAAAAACTTGCTCAGCAATTAGTCAGTATTGTTGAAAGTTTAGCCGAGGTCAGCCAAACCATAGAAGACAATCAACAAAACATCGCGGCTAGCATGAAGCAAGTGAACGCGCTGACAGCAAGTTTATTAACAACCGCGCAGCAGTTGCCGCAGACAGTTCAGCTCGCTAACAAGAGCTTAGAAAGCATTGAGACGCTGAGCAAGCAATTGCAGCATACGACACTCGCTTTGCAAACCCCAGCAATCGAAGCTTTAGACAGTTTTCAGGAAACGGCTAAGCAGGGGACAGATACTTTGCAACAATTCGGACAAAGTGTGGAACAGCTACCAGCGCTTATTTATCAGTTGGATGCAACTTTGGTTGCTTCGCGTAAGCTTATACATAGTTTGGATTCACATTGGTTGCTAGGTGGCAATGGTGAAAAAAACCATATCATACAGCTACCTATTCACCCGTATGATGATAAACTATACTCAAATAACGTTAAAATTGAATCGGAATGAGGTAACAGGATGCGTATTCAAACGATAAGAAAATATTTTAACCTGTTTATTTTAACTCTCCTGTTTCACACCTCGATACCCGCATATGCTGGAAAAGTTGTTGTTGCTAAAGGGGTTAGCGACATTCAGGATGGAAAAATGGCACAAGCCTATAAGGTAGCTTTAGCCAACGCTAAACGCGCTGCAATAGAGCAAGCTGTCGGCACTATTATTGAATCACGTACCTTAGTTGAAAACTTTCAAATGGTAAGCGATCAGGTTTTCACCAGTGCCAGTGGTCGATTGAAGTCATTTCAAATTCTTGAAGAAGGTAAAACTGAAGATAATTTGTATCAAGTCACGATACAAGCAGAAGCCGATGTCGATGGTTTGATTCAACAAGTAGACAGTTTTCAAAAAGCACTAAAATGGCAGAAAAAACCAAGAATTACCGTAATAATCGACGATTTTAGTGTAGAAAAGGATTCAATCAGCGCAGAGCAAGTTCGTAGCTACTTGATAGATAACTTACAAGACGACAAATTCCCCGTTTATGATTTAGCGCCGGATACCAAGTTGCGCGGTGGCTTTGTGATTCACTTGAACGTTGCCAAACAGCAAGACGAATCAGAATATCAAGGCATGAAGTTAACCTCTAATGCATTAGCGATTAATGCCCGATTGACTCGTGCAGATGATCAAAAAATATTAGCGACAGCATCCGGAGCAAAGACACTTCCGGGCGCGAGCAGTAGCCGCAGTAGTCGTAAAGCGGCTAAAAAAATCGTTAAAACTATTTGGCAGGAACTACGCAAAGAATTAACCCAAGCTTGGGTTAATGAGCAGTATGCAGCGCGCAGTATGGGGCTGTTTATCGAAGATTTAGAGTCGCATCAACAAGCAAAAGATGTGGTTCAAGCTATCAAACAAACATTAGCAGGTGTAAAAAGCATTGAGCTTGTCAGTTACGACAAGGGGTTAGCTGAATTTCAATTGAATTACAGAGGCTGGCCAGAGCAATTTGTTGACGAATTGCATTCAAGTGTTTTTTCGCAACGACATTTTTCGTCAAAAGTTCAGCGCCTTGCTGGCAATCAACTAACGATAAAAATTCAATAAATTCCAGGAGCGAACATGAAAACCAAAGCTGCGCTTATCCTATCAGCAATCTTACTAGCTGGATGTGGGGCTAGCGGAAAACCAGAGTATGATATTGGTGTGCAACTTAGCCAAGCACAAAAGTACCAGCAAGCGATCCAATACATCGAACAGGCATTAAAAAAAGAGCCAGACAATTCGCAATATAAAAACAAGTTGCGCGATCTGACAAATAAGCTAGTAAATAAATTATCAGAAGAGGTTAATGAAAACCTTAATGCGATGCCGTTAACAATTGCCAATTTAGATGCAGCAGAAGAAAAAATTAACGAAGTTAAAAAATATAATTCAGGCAAAGCAAACGGTTTAGCTAATCAGTTAGAAAGTGTTAAAGCTGATTTTTTAAGTTTAGTTTCTGCAAAATATCAGCAGGGGTTAGATCATGCGATGGATAAAGAGTGGCTTAAGGCCAATGCGGTTTTAAAAGACGTACAGAATATTTATCCTAACTATGAACAAACCATGCAACTATTAACACGTGCACGCAGTGAAGGCGCAGCTCAATTGCTTGAGCAAGGGACGTTCGAGTTAAAAAATGACAATATTGCAAAAGCGATAGCACACCTTAAAGGGGCATTGGAACTCAATCCTGCTTTGAATCAAGCAAACAACCTTTTAAAGTTGGCTGAACAAAATAATAATAAAGAATATTATCTGAAAAAAGCAGCCAAAGCTGAAGTGGATAATGACTGGATGGCAGCAGAAGATTACTATCTGAAAGCGTTAGAATTTGATCAATTCGATTCAGAGTTAGTGGCCAAGCTTAAGCGTGTTCGAGTCAATAAAGAGCTTAAATTAATCAATCAAAGTAATGCTTATATCGCTGACGGTTATTTATATAAAGCCGTGGACAGTTATACACAGGCGCAAGAATATTCGTTTGCAGATAACACTGTTCAGCAAAAGGCACTGCAGGCATTTTTATCTGCAAAAATAGCACAAGAAATCGAAGACTTTTTGGACGATGACCAATACGGCGCAGCCTATTACTGGTATAACAAACTACAACAAGTTAATCCTATGTATGAAGGCTTGTTCAGTAAAAAACAGGCGGTTGAAGACGCTATCTATACTCGTGTTCGTAAATCAATTGCGGTATTTGATTTTCGCAGTCCATCGAATAATGATGATGCCGGTATTATGATTGCTAACAATCTAATCTCTTATTTATTCAATAATGCATCGAAAGATATCAATATTCTTGAACGTGAAAACTTAAAATCAATCCTAGAAGAAATGAAATTGGGGCAAATTGGTGTCGTATCAGAAAATACAGCTAAAGAAATGGGCCGTATTTATGGTATCGACATAGCCATTATGGGAAGCGTATTATTATTTAAAGTCGATGAAAATTCATCCACCTCGAATAAAACTGCACGCTATCAAATTGGTGAAGTGATTGAAGATAATATTGAATACCTGAACTGGAAAACACGTAATCCTAAACCAAGCAAAGAAGACTTGAGAAATGCACCTGTGGCTAAAATCAAAGTGCCTAAATTTGCCGTTAAAGATTATGAAGTGCAAAACAAGAAAAAAGTCGGCTTTATTCAAATCTCCTACCGTATTGTTGATGTTGCAACGGGTGTCAATACCAGTGTAGAAACGCTTGAGCGTAAGCAAGTAGCAGAAGACAGTGCAAATGCGGGTATTGCAGATGCGGGAATTCAGTTTGATCCTATGGAAGTACCGACGGATACTGAGATTTTACAATCAATGACTTCTGATGTTGTAGATCAACTCGCGCGTGAAGTGCTTAAACCGTTGATGAATCTTGAGAAAGAATATTTCCAACGCGGAGAAGAGCTATTAAATCGCCGTCAGGAAATGTTGCCGGCTGTAGAGCGGTTTACGGATGCTATATTTGATGAAAAGTTAAAATCGGTTAATTCACCTATATCGGCCAAATCAGAACAATATATTGAAAAGGTCTTCCAGAACTATAAGTTCTAAGCGAATGAGTTATGATGAAACAATTTAAAAGCGTTTTGCTGTTGGTTTTGTGTTGCTGGTTGCTGCCGCTGAATGCGGCATACAATACCGCGCTCCTTAACCTCAAACCGCTTGATATAGATTCAATAGGTTTTGATGGTGATATTCAATTTTCTTTGCGCTCAAATTTAGACAGGCGGGAAGAAGTGCAAATGATGTCACGTCGGGACATGGAATCTGAATTGTTTCGTCAGGGCATTGCAATGGGTAACTCAGACGCTGAAGTGTTGAAAGTAGGCAAGGCATTAGGCGTTGAGTTTATTATATATGGTGAAGTTCAAATGTCGGAAAATGGCATTGCGACCACCATAAAAATGCTGGATATAGTACACGAAAGATTGGCCAAAAATTGGAATATTAATTTTAGTGGCCGCAATGATATTAATGAAAAGGGAGCCGCACTGGCGAACGGATTAGTTAAAGCCATGGCGCAAAGTTTAGTGGACGCGAAAGTGGAAGCACAGACGGCTGCAAAACAAGCAGATGCGCAAAGTGCAGAGCAGTTTAATCTGTTAGCTGCATTTACGGCCACCTCAAACAACAAAGGTATTAGTTTAAGCTGGCAACCTATCGCGTCAGGCGCTTACAACAAATACAATATATATCGTGCAGAAACGTCAGTGGGGCCGTTTACACAAATCGCTGCATTGGCAGACACTCATTATTTAGATTCGCAAGTTGAAAACAAAAAACAGTATTTTTATAAAATAGGTTTGGTTGATGCGTCAAACGGTTTGCAAACAGAAGATTCTAATATGCAAACTGTCATTTATGTCGATGAAAGTTTAAAAAACAGACCCTTATCACCCACTATTTTATCCGTTGAAACTGGGGTTAAACAGTCTAAAATCACCTTTGTACCTAATCTAGACAATCGCAGTCGTGGCCACAATGTCTATAGTTATAAGATTTACCGTAAACGACAAGATGGTGGTCACTGGTTACATGTCGGTAGTATCCGTTTAACTTCTGGCGAACCCAAATTATCTTATCAATATTTTGATAAATCCAATATCGAAGATGGTGTCAGTTATAGCTATGCTGTTTCTGCCGTGACGAAAAATAATGAAAGTACCCTCAGTGGTACAGAGGTCGTCATTTCACCCGGTACCCCAGTGCTTAGTGTAGGGCAAGATAATCAACTCAGAGAAATCGAGCTGGCTTGGGTTGTCGAAAATGCGAATGGCGGATTTTATATTTACCGGCGCGTTGCCGGCACGACCATATGGCAGCGCATTGCCGATATTAAACAAGCAAACGTTCGCCGTTTTATCGACAGAAAAGGCTTATTAGATGGCACTCAATATGAGTATTACGTTAGTTTAGTAAACAATGGTAAAGAGACCGATCCATCGAATATTGTCACCGCGCGTACTAAAGCGTTACCGGCAACACCACAAAATTTTACGGCCCAAAGTGGTTTAGTTAAGGCCGTACAACTAAATTGGCAAGCTTTAGCTGATCTAGATATAGCAGGTTATAAATTGTATCGCATGAAAGATGATGGTAACGGCTTTCAAGAGGGCGATCAGTTAACGCTGGTTCATGAAATTAAAGGTGTTGAGACCCAATCTTTTCTAGACCAAGGTAGCCAAGAAGCACCCCTGTTAGATGGTACTCAATACCATTATGCCATCGCTGCGATGAATAAATTTGGCGCACGCGGCAACTTAAGTTATGTTGCCAGTGCAACAACCAAAGCGCTGCCTAAGAGTGTAGGAGAGATACAAGTTCAGGTGAGCAGCACGCAAATTCAAGTTAACTGGCCAGCACCAGCAAGTGCAGATATTAAACAGTTTCATTTGTCACGAAAATGGAATAACCAAAGCTGGGTGCTTATACGAGTTCTACCGGCTAATGAAACACAATATATTGACGCTGATCTTAAACCTTATGCTGCCACTACCTATCAATTGATAGCTGAGGATAATAGTGGGTTAATGAGCTCTCCTATCGTTTCTAATCCGGTCATCAATCCTGCCAAACTAGTGTTAAAAGTCAGCAAAGAGAATTTACTTAGAAAAATTGAGTTAAGTTGGCACCCGCAAAATAATATCACTGGCTATAAAATCTATCGTAAAGAAGAGGGGGATGCCGATTGGAGCAAATTGGCAGTGATTGAATCAGCCAGCACAAGTCGTTATACCGATGAATATAAACTAGAAGATGGTCGTCGCTACCAATATCAGATCTCTGCACTCGATGGTGAATTAGAAACTCCTGCATCAGAGCCTGTGACAGCGAAAACAAAAGCAGTTCCACAACCGCCTAAAAATTTCACCGTGCAATCTGGCTTGGTGAAAACTGTGGTTTTACGCTGGGAAAAGATTAATGATGCTGATGTAGCTGGATACTATTTATATAAAATGAATGATAAAGGTCGGATGGAGCGATTAAAAACCATTAAAGATAGAAACATAGTTGAATATACAGATGATGGTTCACTGTTTAATAAATTGTCAGATGGCACTGAATATCAATATGCAATTACCGCCTATAATCGATTTAATGCAGAAGGTGGTCGTTCTCCAATTATTAAAGCGACAACTAAACCTGTGCCCGCGGTTGTTGCAACTTTAGAAGCCAGTTATCAAAATGGAGCTGTCGATATCCGCTGGCCCGCCAATAGTGAATCCGATATCCAAATGTATGAAGTGGAAAAAGCCTCGGCCAGTTGTTCGTCCTGGCGTGATTTGGCCACTTTAACAGCCAGTCAAACAAAGACAAGCGATACGGATGTAACCGCTGGAACCAAATACTGTTATCGCATCAAAGCGATAGATTCAGATGCTTTAGAAAGTGCGCAGTGGCAAAGCACAGAAATCAATATTCCGGCTACACCTTAGCCGCTGTTGTTCAGCGTAAATACCCTTAGTCGTAATCTTTATCCTTCAGTAGAGAATAAAAAAACCGCTCAGAGAGCGGTTTTATTGTTTAAACGGGGTGATTCGGGTGCATTAACAAGAAAATGCTTATCTTAGAAGTGAACTTCTAAACCTGCATAAAACCCAGCAAAGTCTAAATCAGTATAGATACCTTCCAAATCATCTAATTCTAGTGCAAAACTTCTGTAACCTGCTTGTACACTCATATCAACGGCTAGATTATCTATAAACTCATATGCAACACCCACCTGATAATCGCTTAAGCTATGATCGCCAATTGCCAATAAGCTAAAATCACCATACACAGACAATCCTGTTAGCGGCAAACCAATGGCTGCTGCGACATAACCCATAGGCACATAACCGCTAAATTCTTCTGTCGCGGTTTCTCGATTATTGCCTGTACCACTTTGAGTGTTCCCTTCTGCATTAATGATGGCATCAATATGTTTTACATTGACACCAAAATCAAAACTGACTAACCCATTATCAAAAATTTCATAATATAAGGTGTAATCTGTGTTGGTTAGATCGGCATCAACCATAACGTCTGTACTACTTTGGTAAGTTTCGCCACCAAAGGTAAAAGTCCCGTCAACTGTACCATTACCGGATAATCCATCCATTTGGTTGTGGCGGACCTTTAAGTTAGGTACTAATGGAATCGGATGCTCTAAAGCAGCGTAAAAAGAGGCATTGGCGGTTGAATCAAAATTAAAGGTTTCTTGATCGTCCTGTTCTGTGCCAAATTGGCCTTCAGGTTCAATATTCCAATACTGCGCGCCAGCGTATAAACCTAAGATCATATCGGCGTGTGCTGTGCTTGACGCTGCTAAACAAGCAGCAGCGATGGCGAGTTTTAATGTGCTTTGTGATTTCATTTTTGTATCCCTTTTTTAATTAGAGAGGTAAAGCTTAAAGCGTTATTAGTTAAATACTGCTTAATTGTATGTGATTCCAAAGTTTTTACCAGTTGGGATTAAAGCCACAGGTTTAATTTTTGAGGGGCTATTCGCAAAACCGCCATTTTTTGCAGAAAATTAGGCCTAAACAACAGGCCTAAAGTCAATAGTGGAATGTGTTAATTTAAGCGCTCAAATACAGTTGTAATACCCTGGCCTAAACCAATACACATAGTTGCTACTCCCAAGCTCGCATCTTTACGCTGCATTAAATGGAGTAAGGTTGTACTGATACGCGCACCAGAACATCCCAAAGGGTGGCCTAGTGCAATTGCACCGCCATTTAAGTTTACTTTATCATCTAATTGTTCCAGCAAGCCTAAATCTTGCACTACGGGCAGAGATTGGGCGGCAAAAGCCTCGTTTAATTCAAATAAATCAATATCGGATACGCTTAAACCGGCTCGTTGCAATGCTTTTAGTGTCGCTGGAACTGGGCCATACCCCATCACTGAGGGGTCGCAACCGGCAACCGCCATGCTTTTGACTTTTGCGATAGGTTTTAACCCCAACACTTTTGCTTTTTCTGCCGACATGACTAACAAACCAGCAGCACCGTCAGATAAAGCAGACGCATTGCCTGCGGTAACACTACCATTTTTTGGATCAAATACCGGTCGGAGTTTAGCTAACCCTTCTAAATTGGTTTCTGGACGAATGACTTCGTCGGTTTTAACCCGAACCAATTGACCTTCCGCATCATGGCCATTCAGTGCAACAATTTCGCTCGCAAAGTCATTGTTTATGGTCGCTTGATGCGCTCTTTGATGTGAGCGCATGGCAAATTCATCTTGTCGTTGGCGACTAATATTATGCACACGAGCCAGCATTTCAGCGGTCAGCCCCATCGAGCCAGCACCTTTTGCGGTATTTTTGGCCAGACCGGGATGAAAATCAACACCATGTGTCATTGGAATATGTCCCATATGTTCAACACCGCCAATAAGAAAAACATCACCCATGCCTGTCATAATACTTCTACTGGCATCATGCAATGCTTGCATTGAAGAGCCACACAAACGATTAACGGTAACGGCGGCGACATTTTTGGGTAAACCGGCTAACAAGGCGGCATTGCGTGCAATATTAAAACCTTGTTCTAATGTTTGCATCACACAACCCCATATAACATCCTCTATTTCATTAGCGTCTACTGCAGGGTTTCTGGCTAATAAACTTTGCATAATATGAGCAGATAAATCTTCAGCACGGACATTACGAAATACACCTGCTTTTGAACGCCCCATTGGGGTGCGGATCGCGTCAACGATAACAACTTCTTGCATTTTAACTACCCCGTTATTTAATTAAGTAATTTATCTGTTGCGCGGCTTTATTTTTAAAGTCTTCGCTCAGATGATACAAAGGTCCTAAATGCTCAAAACGCTTTGCATTCTCTACAATTTTAGATAAGCCAGTTTGTTGGAGCATACGGAAAACCCCACCTCTAAATGGTGGAAAGCCAAGCCCGTAAATAAGTGCCATATCTGCTTCTTCAGGACTGGCTACAATGCCTTCTTCCAGACACAATACACATTCATTAATCATCGGCAGCATTAAACGATCGATAATATCCTGCTCATTTAGAGTTTGTTTTTGTACATTGTACTCAGCTAGATGACTATCCACGAAAGAGGCGGCTTGTTTTTGCAGTTTTCCCTTTTTATCTTTGCTGTATTGATAAAAACCCGTGCCGCTTTTCTGACCGAATGACTTGTTGTGATGCAGAGCTTGTAACACATTTAGTGTTGGCATAGGCATGCGCTTTGGAAATCCTTCTGCCATTACGCCTTGTGCATGAAATGCAGTATCAATTCCGATCACATCTAGTAAATATGCAGGTCCCATCGGCCAACCGAATTGACGCTCCATAATTCTATCTACTTGCTGGAAATCAGCGCCATCAACTAATAATTGATTAAAGGCTGCCAAATAAGGAAACAATACTCGGTTCACAAAAAAACCTGGGCAATCATTAACGACAATTGGCGTCTTTCCCATCTGTTTAGCAAAACTGACAACACTCGATATCGTTTCTTCAGAGGTTTTAGCGCCTCGAATGACTTCAACGAGCGGCATTTTAGGGACAGGGTTAAAAAAATGCATGCCGCAAAATCGACTGGGATCGATAAGTGACTGACTAAGCTCAGTAATCGATATGGTGGAGGTGTTGCTGGCTAATATACAGTTTTTTCTAACCTGAGTTTCTGTATTTTGTAAAACCTGCGCTTTTATATTTTTATTTTCGACAACCGCTTCAATAATAATATCGCAGTCTTGTAACGCTGAATCCTCTAAAGTCGGTTTAATTCGCGTTAAAATCTGTGTAACTTGTTTATTATCAATTTTTTTACGTTCGTTTGCTTTAAGTAATAATTTGGCCGCTTCGGCCATACCTAAATCTAACGCATTAGGTTGAATATCTTTCAACACAACTGCGGTGCCTTTGTAAGCGGCTTGATAGGCAATGCCACCACCCATTATACCGGCACCTAAAACGCCGACCTGCGAAATGGGAGCGGCGGATTTGCTATGTAGCTTACCCAGTGCTTTTACTTTTTGATCCGCTAAAAATAAGCCGACTAACGCTTGCGCTTGAGGTGTTTGTGTCAATTGCACAAAGTTTTGATTTTCAATGCGCATTGCCTCGTCACGATGTAAACTAGCACCTTGTTCTATGGTTTTAACAGCCATCATTGGGGCAGGATAATGTTGACCTGCTTGTTGGGTGACCATCGCTTTGGCTAAAGAAAAGCTCATCGCTGATTCAGTGTTGTCTAACTTCAGTGGCGCTAGTTTTATTTGGCGTCTTGCTCGCCAGTCAAAATCACCAGCCACTGCTTTGTGTAAACAATCCAAACCTGCGCGCCTTAAGCTTTGCGGCTCAACAACTGCATCTACCAGTCCTAATTTAAGCGCTTTATCTGCATTTAATTCTTTGCCTGTTGTAATTAACTCCATCGCATTGTCAGCACCTAACAAGCGAGACATTCTCACCGTACCGCCGAAACCAGGCATAATACCCAGTTTCACTTCGGGTAAGCCGATTTTGGCTGTGTTATCTGCAATTCTAAAATCGGTCGCCAAGATAGCTTCACAGCCACCACCTAACGCAAAGCCATTTATCGCACTGACAGTTGGAAATGGCAGATCTTCCAATTTGTCAAAAATATTGGTTGCTTCACGTAACCACCCCGCAAGCTCGGAAACCGGTAGGCAAAATTTTTCCAGAAACTCAGTGATATCTGCACCGACTATAAAAGCCGCTTTGCGGCTGGTAATTAATAAACCATTGAGTTTCGCGGTTTTAGCTGCTTCAATGGCATGATGGAACGACTCAAGCGTTGCTTTGTCAAACTTATTGACAGAACCTTCTGCATCTAAAACAAGCTCGGCTAACCCGTTATCGAGTGGTTGCAGCGTTAGGTTGGTGCCCTGATATATCATTTAAAGCTCCCGCAGTTAAAATGAAGGGTGTTAATAAAATGTAATTGAATAGAGTTTAACCAAAATTTTTAAAAATTCAAACGGATGTTTGAATTGTCTGTTTGATTTTGAACTTGATCTTGCGTTCGAGAAAAAAGGCTCTAAAGTGTTCATATAAATATAGGCTAGTAAAAATAATTTATGCGCAAAAACTACGCTATTTTTTGTTTATTTTTTTCTATCTCATTCTGCTCATTGGCCAATGCAATGTCTGAACAATCAGAACAATTGGTACAGCAAAGGGTGTGGTATGTTGACGCGCTGCGCGAAGCTCAATCAGGGTCGTATGCGACAGTGCAAAAATGGCGTCAAAAAATGGGTGACTACCCCTTATTTCCGTATGTCGAGCTGGCTTATCTAAAAAATCATCCATATTTATCTAACAAACAAAAAATTAGAGAATTTTTGAATATCTATGAAGGCACTCCGTTAGAATGGCCACTGCGTCGACCTTGGTTAGAATATTTAGCTAAAAAAGGGGACGCGATAACCTTTATCAACGATTTTAAGGCAACTAGCGACGCAGAGTTGAATTGTCACAACCTGAGTTTTCAATTAAAAATTGGCGCGCGGATAAAAGATATTGCGGACCAGATCCGAACATTATGGGTTGTGGGGAAATCACAGCCCAAAGCTTGTGACACATTGTTTGAAAAATGGACAGATAGTGGCTTAAGAACTAATGAGATGATTCGCGAGCGTGTGATTAAAGCCGCGGACGGTGGTAGTCACACCTTGATCCCTTATTTGACAAAATTATTACCAAAGGAAGATCGTAGCTGGGCTAAATTATGGCACAGAGTACGCCGTAACCCCGCAGTTATTACTAAGCATAAATATTTTCCACGTCAGGATGCTGATTATGCCGCCATTCAATTTTACGGATTGAAGCGTCTTATTTGGCGAGATCCGGATGTGGCATTATCTCATTTTGATAAAGTATCACTGCAATATCCTTTTACCGAAGAGCAGTTGGGGCAACTCAGCTATCGTTTTGCTTTGGCTTTGGCGAGTAAAGGTCATGCCGAAAGCAAACACTGGCTGTCCCGTGTGCCTGCACAATTAAAAGATGCAAAGATAGTACACTGGCATCTAGCCACCTATTTACGTGAAGAAAACTGGATCCAAGTCGCCAGTTTGATTCAAACTTTGCCCCAAAACTTGCAAAGTTTGGCAATCAACCGGTATTGGCTGGCACGTGCTCAGGAGCAACTTGGAATAGAAGTGACCGCTCGACAAAATATGCAAGAGCTTGCCGGCATGCGACATTACTACGGCTTTTTAGCCGCGGCGCGTAGTGATTATAAATACCAATTGAACCATCAAAGTGTTGAAATAGACGTCGCGATACAGGAAAAAATCAGCCAAGCCCCTGCAGCTCGCCGGGCATATGAGTTTTTGCAATTGGAACAGTTTGTAAATGCACGCAGGGAATGGTATCAATTTAAAAAAACACTGACAAAAACCGAACTGGCAAACGCTGCTTATTTAGCACACCAATGGCGCTGGCATGATCAGGCATTGCGCGCAATATCACAAGCCGGACAAAACGACGAAGTTGCATTGCGGTTCCCCAAAGCATATGAATCTATATATCAAAAATTTAGCAAACAAGCGGGGATCGATTTCACCTTGGCATTGGCTATTAGCCGACGCGAAAGTACATTTATGGCCGATGCGCATTCATCAGCGGGGCTCGGGGATTAATGCAAATTATGCCAGCCACAGCGAAAACATTGGAAGGGCGTCGTTTTAACACTCGTCGTTTATATGAACCTGAAACAAATGTTAGAATGGGCACAAAGTATTTATCTGAATTAACGGAACGCTTGAATGGGCAAGTGCCATTGGCTATCGCCTCTTATAACGCGGGTTATAGCCGAGTTTTACGCTGGTTGCCGCAAAACAAAGCATTGCCGCTTGATATCTGGATAGAAACAATCCCGTATCACGAGACACGGGAATATGTCAAAGCGGTACTTGCCTATCAACAAGTGTACGAAATGATGAACGAACAACCTAAAAATATATTTAGTCAGGTGATCAACAAAAAAGTGATCCGTGCAGATTAAAAAATAAGACATAAATCAAAGGCATTACTTGCCCATTCTTTGCCGCGTTGGTAAAGTTAGCGCAATTTTGCCGTCTAGTATTGCTAAGGGATCCCTCCCCATGTTTTTAAAAAAGCTTCGTGGAATATTTTCAAACGATCTTTCAATCGATTTGGGTACAGCAAACACCCTAATCTATGTAAAAGATCAAGGTATTGTTTTAAATGAACCATCGGTTGTTGCAATCCGTCAGGAAAGAGCGGGTGGACAGCGTTCAGTTGCAGCAGTCGGTGCGGCAGCTAAACAAATGTTAGGTCGTACGCCAGGTAATATTAAAGCCATTCGGCCAATGAAAGACGGTGTCATTGCTGACTTTTATGTAACCGAAAAAATGTTGCAGTATTTTATTAAACAAGTACACAACAACAACTTATTACGCCCAAGTCCGCGCGTTTTAATTTGTGTACCTTGTGGCGCAACCCAGGTAGAGCAAAGAGCGATTAAAGAATCTGCATTGGGTGCAGGTGCGCGTGAGGTTTATTTGATTGAAGAACCTATGGCCGCCGCGATAGGGGCAGATTTGCCAGTGTCTGAACCAACAGGGTCAATGGTTGTTGATATTGGTGGGGGCACCACAGAGGTTGCCATTATTTCATTGAACGGTATTGTTTATTCATCATCGGTGCGTATTGGTGGTGATAAATTTGATGAAGCGATTATTTCATATGTGCGTCGTAATTTTGGTAGTTTAATTGGTGAGGCAACTGCTGAGCGGATTAAACACGAAATTGGCTCTGCTTATCCTGGCGATGAAGTACGCGAAATAGAAGTGCGTGGTCGCAATGTGGCAGAAGGTGTACCGCGCAGCTTTACCTTAAATAGCAATGAAATCTTGGAAGCTTTGCAAGAACCTTTACAAGGTATTGTCAGTGCGGTCATGGTAGCGCTAGAGCAATCTCCTCCAGAACTCGCTTCCGATATCAGTGAGCGCGGTATGGTGTTAACCGGTGGTGGTGCCTTATTGCGAGACTTAGATCGTTTGTTGATGGAAGAAACTGGCATCCCAGTTGTGATTGCAGATGATCCGCTAACCTGTGTCGCGCGAGGTGGTGGTAAAGCTATCGATATGATCGATATGCACGGTGGTGATTTATTTGCGTATGATTAAGTCGCATGACGCCGTTATTTGCTAATGGGCCAGAACCACAAACCCGAATAATTATTGCAATTTTGTTGTCTTTCGTTTTAATGTTCGTAGATCATAGAATGCAAGGCTTCGATTCTATCAGGGTTTATTTAAATTCTATGGTCAGTCCGATTATGTATGCAGCAAATTTGCCGCAACGTTTATTGGACTGGTCTGCAGAATCCCTCTCGTCTCGTTCAGATCTATTGGACGAAAATGCACGTCTGCGTGAATCTCATCTATTGCTTAGCGAGCGCTTACAAAGAATGCGCTTTCTAGAGCGTGAAAATGATCGTTTGCGGGCCTTATTAGGTTCACCGCTGCGACAGGATATACGTAAAATGGTGACTGAAGTTATGTCGGTTGAAAGTAACCCGAATAGTCATCAATTGGTACTCAATCGTGGGTCGTTAAATGGTGTTTATGAAGGTCAGGCCGTATTAGACGAAAATGGCATCGTAGGTCAAGTCGTTAGTGTTGGAACGACGACAAGTAGGGTGTTGTTAATCAGTGACCATACCCATGCCATCCCTGTTCGAGTCGAACGTAATGCGGTGCGCAGTATTGCGATAGGTACAGGCTCATGGAGCCGAATTGAATTAAGTTTTGTACCACATTCAACAGATATTAAAGTGGGAGACAGGTTAATTAGTTCGGGGTTAGGGCGACGGTTTCCTGAGGGCTATCCAGTCGCTGAAGTCACCAGTGTCGTCAGTAACGAAAGTTTACCCTTTGCACAAATACAGGCTAGACCGATTGCGGCATTAGATAGAGTCAGATATTTATTATTATTATGGCCACCAGATGCTGAGAAACAGCCCAAAAAAGGCGCTTTAAAAAACTTAGCTGAAGAAGCGGAGGCATTAATCCCTTGATTGGATCCCGCACATTAATAGCATTAACCTTATTGTTTGCGTTAATTTTAGCTATTGCACCTATGCCTAAAATGCTAGAGTCATTCCGGCCTGACTGGATACTGCTGGTACTTTTTTATTGGGCTATTGCACTGCCACATCGAGTTAATGTGGGCACAGCCTGGGTTTGTGGTTTCATCTTGGATATATTGTTGGGGAGTGTATTAGGTGCACATGCTCTGATACTAGCGCTGGTGACTTATATTGCTTCGGCGAATTATTTAACAATTCGCAACTTTTCTTTATGGCAACAAGCGCTTATTGTAGGGTTAGTGAGTGCTTTTTATCATTTAGGCGATTATTGGATCCAGCATTTTTTAACAACAGCATATTTCCTGCCTGAACTTATGTGGCCTGTAGTGACTAACACATTTATTTGGCCCTGGGCGTTTTTACTGTTGCGAAAATATCGCAGACGTTTAAAAATTCGGTAAAATTATGACGTTAAAAATTTACCTGG
Source organism: Catenovulum sediminis (assembly GCF_007289895.1). Classification (GTDB taxonomy): domain Bacteria; phylum Pseudomonadota; class Gammaproteobacteria; order Enterobacterales; family Alteromonadaceae; genus Catenovulum; species Catenovulum sediminis. The sequence goes on from NZ_CP041660.1 coordinate 2,448,550, forward strand.
CTTCTCGATCACCGAGGAGGCATTCTTTATTAAAACAACTCAACGTTGATTTCATTCAAGTCGATGGTGAGATAGACGAATCTGTTCACTCTGGTGAGAATGCACAAGCATATGTCGCGCGCTTAGCGCTCGAAAAAGCTAAAAAAGGTTGGTCAAACAGCGATCGTGACAGACCCGTTTTAGGTGCCGATACAATTGTTGTGGTGGATGGAAATATTTTAGGTAAACCAGTTGATTTTAGCGATTCAAGGCGCATGCTTAAAAGTATGTCTAATCGTTCTCATCAGGTCATGACGGCAGTCGCAATCTATTCCTCAGAACAACTTTTACAGACTATAGTGTTAAGTGATGTAGAGTTTTGCGAGCTTGACGATAAGCAAATTGAAACTTATTGGCAATCCGGAGAACCTCAAGACAAAGCGGGAAGTTATGCGATACAGGGTATTGGTGGCCAATTTGTGAAAAAAATTAATGGCAGCTATTCTGCTATTGTCGGTCTACCTTTGTATGAAACAAAACAATTACTAGACAAGGTATATTTATAATATGAGTGCAGAACTGTTAATTAATGTAACGCCAACAGAAACGCGTGTGGCGGTTGTCGAAAATGGCAGTTTGCAGGAAGTTCATATAGAGCGGCAAGGAAATAGAGGATTAGTCGGTAATATATATTGTGGCAAGGTCAGCAGAGTGTTGCCCGGTATGCAAGCGGCGTTTATTGATATTGGATTAGAAAAAGCCGCGTTTTTGCATGCCTCAGACATTACCGTGCATGAAGAAGTTAAAGATGAGCAAGCCCTGCTCAATGAAAATTTACCTATCAGAGACATCAAAGACTTAGTCAAGGAAGGACAAGATATCGTTGTACAAGTGGTAAAAGATCCACTTGGCACCAAGGGAGCTAGACTGACTACTGACATTACAATTCCGTCGCGATATTTGGTGTTTATGCCGGGTGCCGAACATGTTGGTGTTTCACAGCGTATTGAAAGTGCAGATGAGCGCGAAAGATTAAAAGAATCTGTCAGCAAGTTTGCAGATGAAAATGGTAGTTATATTGTTCGTACTGCGGCAGAAGGTGCAGACTTAGAAGAACTGGAACAAGATGCCCTTTTTTTACGACGTGTCTGGAACAAAATTCTAAAACGTAAAAAGCAAAGCGGTAAAATAAGGTGTTTATATGAAGATTTAACCTTGGCGTTTAGGATATTGCGCGACTTTGTTGGGACTGAACCCGAGCGAATACGAGTCGACTCTCGACTTGCATATGATCAATTGTTTGAATTTGTAACCGAGTTTGTGCCAAATCTTAAAAAGGCAATGGAATATTATCCAGGTGAACGGCCAATATTTGATCTATTTGACGTTGAAAACGAAACTCAGCGCGCTTTAGAGCGTAAAGTACAACTTAAATCCGGTGGTTATTTAATTATCGACCAAACTGAGGCGATGACCACTATTGATATTAATACCGGCGCTTTTGTTGGACACCGAAATTTAGAAGATACTATTTTTAATACCAACATTGAGGCCACACAGGCTATTGCACGTCAGCTTAGGCTGCGAAATTTAGGTGGTATTATTATTATCGACTTTATTGATATGAATAGTGAAGATCATAAACGTCGGGTTTTACATAGTTTAGAGTTAGCCTTATCGCATGACAGAACTAAATGTAATGTGCATGGTTTTTCTGCCCTTGGTTTAGTTGAAATGACGCGCAAACGAACACGAGAAAGTTTAGAACATATCTTGTGTGATGCTTGCCCATGTTGCCAGGGGCGTGGCAGTTTAAAAACGGCGGAAACGGTTTGTTATGAAATTTTACGTGAGGTTGTGCGGGTAAACCGCGCCTATGATGCAGATCGGTTTATTGTTTATGCTTCGCCACCTGTATGTGAGTATATGCTCAGCGAAGAATCTCATGCACTGGCTGAGTTAGAAATGTTTATTTCAAAACAAATAAAAGTACAGGGTGAGCCGCTCTATGGACAAGAGCAGTATGACGTGGTGATGATTTAGTGACTGTTAAAGGTTTTCTGGCCGAACTGATTAGAAAATTGTGGTTGAGCATTGCAATCGTGCTCGTTACAACCGCCTTAATTTTGAGTGCGGTGCGCGTCGGACTACCTTATGCAAGCCACTTTAAAGACGATATAGCGCACTGGTTTACCGAACAATTTAATCAGCCAGTTAATATTCAGCAACTCGCCGCAGATTGGCGAGGCGCCGGACCGGTCATTAGTTTGCAAGGGTTTGAGTTTATTGTGGCGGAGCAAACTAACTCGCCTGTTATGGTCTCTATTGAACAAGTAGACCTTGAGCTTGATTTTTGGCAATCTTTTCTGCAGCGCGCACCCGTTGTGCGTAACTTCGTATTAGATGGGGTTGAGGTTTTAATTGATGTTGCGCAATTGCAGGCGGCTGAGCAAAGTGGCGCTGAAATTAAAGTGCTTGAACTTTTCAGAGATATTTTCCTCAATCAATTCCAACGTTTTGATGTGCAAAATAGCTATATCACCATTGTTACAACAGATGGGGCTGCGCATCAAATTCGAGTTCATCAGCTCAAATGGTTTAACCGTCAATCCGATCACCAAGGCGTCGGCGAGTTTTCGCTTGAAGGGATCGAAGAAGATACCCTGGCTTTTATTTTAGATTTACAGGATCAGGGAGACGATAAATACAATGGTCAGTTTTACGTTAAATCAGACGGTATTGATTTAGCGCCTTGGTTGCGACCATACGTGACTGACAAAGCCAGAAATTTACAGAGCAAATTAAAATTTGAAGCATGGTTGGATATTGAAAAAAGCGAATTTCAATCGTTTTTATTTAATTTAGATCCCAGTGAACTAACTTGGTATACCGGCAATACCTTACGTAAATTAGAGTTGGTCAGTGGGCGCTTACAAGCGGACTTGGCACAAAGCATCCCACATTTTTATATGGATGATTTAAGTTTGGCACATGAAAATAACCTGTGGGGCAATTTTGATATTCATGCGCAAAAATTTGCAGGAAACTGGCAAATCTATACACCTAGAATTAATTTAGCACCTGTTAAATCGATTGTTTCATTGATGCAATTACCCGCTAAGGTAGCTCACTTTGTGCGGGCGGTCGAGGGAGAGCCAGCCGTTGAAAATTTTCATCTAGAATATGCTTCCGCTGATAAATGGGCATTGCGTGGACAGTTGGCAGAGCTGAGTTGGCAAGCCTTTGCCGAATTACCTTCAGCGCAAAACGTGCAAGCTGAAATTTTATCCGCACCCGGTATCATCCACATGCAATGGCAAGCGCCGGAGCAGACTTTGCAATGGCCAACTGCCTATGGACAGGAAATTGAAGCTTTCTCATTTTCGATGCAAAACACCTTATATTGGCAAACCGATAGACAGCGTAATTTAACCGATTGGCAGTTAAAGACACCTAAACTGAATTTGCGTTTTGCAGACCAGAATATTGATGCTGCTTTCGCGTTATATCCTAATTTAGCGGATGATACTCAGCTCTCGTTGGTTCTGAATTTAACTGGCATGCCAGTTAAGCGAGTTAAACAATTGTTACCAGAAAAGTTACTGGGGGAGCAAACATATCGATATTTAATGAGTGCTTTAAACTCAGGGCAATTGGAATCAGGCAAAGCTATTTTTCAGGGCGCATTGCAAGATTACCCCTTTCTGCGTCAGCAAGGTTTAGCGCATATAAATCTCGAAATTAAAGATGCTGACTTTAAGTTTCAACCCGACTGGCCTAAAGTGGATGACGTCGACTTGACCTTGCAGATATTAAATCAGGGTTTGCACATTCATAGTTCAACTGGAAAATTACTGGATGCCGAATTGGTTGAGTTAGCCGCTTCAATCCCTGATTTGCTCGATCCGGATTTAACTTTGAGTTTGGATATCAAGGCTAAAGGACAAGCACCTGCAGTGACCCAAATCATGCAGCAAAGCAGTTTGGCGAACTCTGTCGGTAAAGCGCTAGAGCAGCTTATTGTGCATGGCCCGCTGAGTAGTCAAATTAAGGTGGATATCCCACTGATGCGTTCGAAGGATCTAAGCGCAAGCGGCGAAGTTTTGTTTGACGGCAATTCAGTCGTGGTGGCCGCAACTGGTTTTGAGTTTGAGCATGTCAATGGCTTGCTGGAATTTGATATGGACCGTCTTAAAGCGCGAAAAATGACATTTGATTGGGGGCCAGTGCCCTACCAAATTGATTTGCATGGACAACAAAAAGCGCAAGAATATCAAGTTGATTTAGATATTCGTGGACGCTGGCCTATTGATGCAATATTGACGCAAAGTGGCTTTTTGCAACTTGCCGACCGAATTAAAGGCAGTGCCGAGGTCGATGGCCATCTGGCAATCAAATTACCGGAAAAAGGTTTTTCTTATCGTTTAGACGTTGCCAGTGACCTACATGGGGTTAGTCTGCAATTACCCAAACCCCTAGACAAAAAAGCAGAGCATTTACGCATCACAAATCTGACTATGATCGGCGATGAGGAGAGCTCAAATATCAAGTTAGATTCAGGTGATGAATTGAGCTTTAATGGTTATTTACCGCATGAAATGGGGCAATTAACCCGCGCGTATTTAGTGCTCGGAGAAGAGGTATTATCGCCACCTGCAACAGGATTTAATATCTCAGTGCATTTGCCTCAAGCTGATTTTGCCGAGTATTTGAAGGTCATCAGTGACGTGCAAAAAGACGTCGCGACCCGCCCAGCAGCCGGGCAAAGCGTTATTGAGCTACCCAAGCGAATTCGAGGTTTAATCTCTGAAATGTCGGTGGGACCGCTGCGCTGGCATAATGTTAACTTCGACATTAATCGCAATCAGCAAAAATGGCTGGCCAATATCCTAGCTGATGAATTTGTGGGTGATATCAAATTTACCGATGATTTAATGAAACAGGGTATGCAAATTGACGCACAGCGCTTTATGATTAAGCCTTATTTGGCGACAAGCTCGGTGCAGAAAAACAGCTATAGCAGCGCTGAAATGCGGGAAATTTTCGATAACATCCCAGCGATCAAATTTAGCTGCCAAAATTGCCAATACGAAAGTAAAAACTTGGGGCAGGTCGATCTAGAGATTGTTAAAACATCACCGCAAGATTTACTGTTGAAAAATTTCAATATGCGTTATCGCGAGCATAAAGTAGATGCGACCGGTTTGTGGCGCTTGGATGCTAAAAATAACAGTACCACACGACTGAAAGGAAAAGTGATAAGTTCAGATTTTGGCTTGTGGTTACGTGATTACCAGTTGAGCTCTGCAATCCGAGATTCCAGTGTCGATGCTGATTTTGCATTTAACTGGGCAACATCCCCATTAGAACTTGCAAATGACCATCTTAATGGCACGGTGCGATGGCAACTGGGCGAAGGATATCTGACTGAAGTGTCTGATAAAGGTGCCAGAATACTCAGTTTGTTAAGTTTAGATTCACTGGTCCGTAAGTTAAAACTCGACTTTCGGGATGTATTTAGCAAAGGCTTGTTCTACAATCAAATGAAGGGTGATATTAAATTAAACAAAGGTATCGCTTATACAGATAACACCGTGATGGATGGTGTAGCTGGAAATATGGAAGTAAAAGGGCAAACGAATTTGGTTACCCAAACACTGGATTACCGTATTAAATTTAGCCCTAAAGTAACGTCCAGTTTGCCTATTCTAATCGCTTGGATGGTCAACCCAGTAACAGGCATTGCGGCGCTGGCGATAGATCAAGTAATTGAGTCCGCTGATGTGATATCACAAATCGAATTTCAAATAAGTGGCACAATTGATGAACCAAAAGTGGTTGAAACCGGTAGACAGAGTAAAGAAGTGAAATTAAATAAAGCTGAACAAACTCGCATGAAAAGAAATCGGTCAACGCAATAACCGAAGCCCGCAGCAACAAAATCGCAATTCAGTGAGGTAAAAAATGAATTTATCTGTTGTCACCATGCAAATGAGTTCCACCCCTAAAGTAGAAGAGAACTTGTTATGGTTAAGTGAACGGTTTTCTAGATTGCAGACAACAGAAAACTGCTTAGTTGTATTGCCAGAATGTTTTGCATGTTTTGGTGGGGCTGAAAATGAGCAGGCCAGAATTGCTGAAGATTACGGAAATGGACCGATTCAGGACTTTATTGCCCATCAGGCACGTAAATTTAACCTCTGGATTGTTGCCGGCAGTATGCCGCTAAAAATTAAGGATTCAGAACTCGTGTACGCCAGCAGTTTACTGTTTTCACCAGAAGGTCAGTGTCAGGCAAGGTACAATAAAATGCATCTGTTTGATGTGGATGTGGCTGATGCGACGGGTCAATACCGAGAAAGTGCCACCACACAAGCCGGCAGCAGTATCACCGTAGTGGAAACGCCATTTGCAAAAATTGGCTTGAGTATATGTTATGATGTTCGTTTTCCTGAACTATATCGCAAGCTGCAAGCTGAAGGGGCCGAGATCATATGTGTACCAAGCGCATTTACTTACGTGACGGGGCAAGCTCATTGGCAAGTTTTGATGCGGGCACGGGCAATTGAAAATCAATGTTTTGTGGTCGCACCTAACCAAACCGGTACGCATCCAAATGGTCGCCAAACTTGGGGACGCTCTGTTGTGGTGGATCCTTGGGGAGAGATCGTCCACCAACATTCTGAACAAAAAGGCTATTTACAGAGTAAAATAGACTTAGACCGTGTTCGACAAGTGCGCAGTAAAATGCCCAACTTGCAGCATCGCAAATTATTTTAAGTAGAGCGAATGAAACAAATTACCGAAAATTTATTGACGAATGAAGGGCTCGATTTAGAGCAATTGCATAACACTTTGTCTTTTATGCACCAGCGCAAACTCGACTACGCAGATTTGTTTTTTCAGGCAAGTCAACACGAGTCATGGGTACTAGAAGATGGTATTGTCAGAGATGCGTCTTTTAATATTGAACGCGGCGTTGGGGTAAGAGCGGTACAAGGAGAAAAAACAGGTTTCGCTTATTCTGATGAAATTAACCCCAAAGCCTTACACAACGCGGCAGAAGCGGCGCGTGGAATAACTCAAAGTCAGCAAGATTTTTCAGTGCCAGTTTTAACTCAGGTCAACGCACCGATTGTTTATCAGGGAGAAAACCCTTTTAGTAGTTTGACACCTGAACAGAAGGTCAGTTTGTTGAAAGATATGGAGCATTTCGCGCGTGCACAAGATCCGAGAGTGAATCAGGTGATTGCCAGCTTGTCAGCAGTTTATGAAGAAGTGCTGATTGTGGCGAGCGATGGTACATTAGCGACAGATCATCGACCTTTAGTACGCTTAAATTGTACCGTTTTAGTCGAATCAAACGGTCGTCGTGAAAGTGGATCAAGTGGCGGAGGCGGACGCACCGACTATAGCTACTTTTATGAGTTATATGAAGGTGAAATCCGTTATAAAGAATATGCTAAACAAGCGGTTAGACAAGCATTAATTAATCTTGAAGCAATCGATGCACCCGCCGGCACCATGCCGGTGGTACTCGGTGCAGGCTGGCCTGGAGTATTATTGCATGAAGCGGTCGGACACGGTTTAGAAGGCGACTTTAACCGTAAAAACGCATCCGCATACTCTGGTAAAATGGGGCAATCTGTCGCATCCAGTCTGTGTACAATTGTCGATGACGGGACGCTTGCTAATCGCCGTGGTTCGATGAATGTCGATGATGAAGGGGTTGCGGGGAGTTATAACGTTTTAATAGAAAAAGGCGTTTTGAAAGGCTATATGCAAGACAAAATGAATGCGCGACTCATGGGGGTTAAACCTACGGGTAACGGACGTCGAGAAAGTTACGCACACCTGCCAATGCCGCGCATGACGAATACTTATATGTTACCCGGTGAAAGTGAACCAGAAGAAATTATAGCTTCAGTGAAAAAAGGCATTTATGCGCCAAACTTTGGCGGTGGGCAAGTGGATATTACTTCAGGTAAATTTGTTTTTTCTAGCTCTGAAGCTTACCTGATTGAGAACGGTAAAATTACCGCACCGATTAAAGGCGCAACTTTAATTGGTAACGGGCCGCAAGCGATGCAACAAGTGTCTATGGTTGGCAATGACTTAAAGCTAGATATGGGTGTCGGCGTTTGCGGAAAAGACGGGCAAAGTGTACCTGTTGGCGTTGGGCAGCCTACCGTAAAAGTAGATGAATTAGTTGTAGGTGGTACCGGCTCTTAACCAATCAAGATATAGATAAATAAAAATTGTCCATTAATTTGAACTAATCTGCTGTATTTTGTCAAATTGAATCACAACAGAGTAAGTGACTATTGAAACCGTTTTCGGTAACCTTGGCTACACTCGAACTCTCAGAAACTCAATTTCTCAGACACTCAAAATCAAGCGGAGCGCGTGAGGCGTAAAATTAATGGACAAATTCCTCAACAAAAGGGTTCTATTACCCATTGTCATATTGGCGAGTGGCATAGCGATAATGGCCGCTTTTGCCAGTATGAAAAAACCACCAGAAGAAAAGCCAACTGAACAAAACATTCCTTGGGTCGAGGTAAAAGTAAACCACCCCCAAAACAAACAAATTTATGTGCGTTCACAAGGCGAAGTGAAACCTAAATTTGAAACTGTGCTGGTGGCTCAGGTCAGTGGCATTATTGTCGAGTTAGATGCACGATTTGAAAAAGGTGGATTTGTTCAAAAAGGGCAAACTTTGGCACAAATTGACCCGAGTGATTATCAAGTTGCGCTGACGCAGGCGCAGGCCAGTTTAGCTTCTGCACAGGCGCTGTTAGAACAAGAAAAAGCACAAGGACAAGTCGCAAAAGTTGAATGGCAGCAAATTCAAGATCTTGAACCTTCATCGTTGGCTTTGCGTAAACCGCAACTAGCGCAAGCTTTAGCACAAGTTAAAGCAGCAAAAGCGGCTGTGCAAAAAGCAGAACGGGATTTACAAAGAACAAAAATAATAGCCCCGTTTGATGCGATTGTCGCCAGTCGCAATATCAGTCCTGGCAGTTTTTTATCAACCGGTAGTCAAATCGGCGAGATTTATGCAACTGAAAATGCTGAAATCCGTCTGCCGATCGCTGAATCTCAACTTAAATTTTTACAGCAAAAAGGCGTCTCAGCACAAGTTGTATTGGAAGCGGAGTCTGGTGGTCAATTACAAACCTTCGATGCCACGATTGTGCGCTCTGAGGGCATTAAAAATAGTCAAAGCAGGATGCAATACTTAGTGGCTCAAGTGGATGATCCATATGCGCTGAAAAGCTCGAAGAGCAGCTTGGAATTTGGTTCTTATGCGGTTGCGAAAATTCACGGCCAAACCGTCGAGAATGCCAGCATTTTGGCGCGGCATTTAATCAAAGATGGTCAAGTTGCAATATTAGATGCAAACGATCAACTGGCATATCGTTCGGTTGATATTCTGCGAGTTGAAGATGGTCAGGCAATCGTCACCAATGGATTATTTGAAGGTGACAGAATTATTGTGTCCGCATTGCAATACCCAGTAGAAGGGATGAAATTGTCAACCGGTAATGAGCTGCAAGAATCAAAAGAGCAATCTGACGCAGATACTGTACTTGCACAAAAGGATTAAGATAGATGCAATCGCCTGAATTAGATACCAAGAAAGGTATCATCGCATGGTTTGCCCGCAATAGTGTGGCAGCGAATTTATTGATGGTATTTATTTTGATAGGAGGGCTATTAACCTCCTTAACTATCAATAAACAAATGTTTCCACAGTTTGAAATTAACTGGATTAATATTGATACCTCCTATCCCGGCGCCGCACCACAGGAAGTCAGTGAAGGCATCACGATTAAAATAGAAGAAGCACTAGAGTCAATTCAAGGACTCAAACGGGTCATTTCATTTTCCAATCGCGGTCATTCTCATTTCGCCATTGAAGTGGATGATGGTTATGACTCGCAAGACGTAATGGACGAAGTCAAACTGCAAGTCGATTCTGTTTCCAGTTTCCCAGATGGTATGGAGCGACCCATTATTCGTCGTGCCAAATACCGACAGGAAGTCATGTATATCAGTTTGTACGGTGATTTATCTAACAAACAACTTAAAGAGCTTGGCCGCACGATACATGATGAAATTCAAAATTTACCCGGTATTAATATTACCGAATATTATAGTGGTTTAGACTACGAAATTTCAGTTGAAGTCAGTCAGGATAAGTTACGTGAGTATGGGCTTACTTTTCAGAAAGTTGCCAATGCAATTAGAGGTTTTTCGGCTAACCGCTCGGCTGGACAAATCAGAACCGAGAGCGGTTATGTTTCTGTTCGGGTTGAAAACCAGGCGTATACCGGTAGCGAATTTGAACAGTTGCCTTTGATAAATTTGGCGGATGGTAGCCAAATTTTGCTTGGCGATGTTGCGACCGTTAAAGACGGTTTTGTCGAAGGCATTCAATATTCTAAATTTAACAACCAAAACTCAGTTACTTTGTTTGTTGGCGCATCACCGGATCAAAATATTGGTGATGTAGCCAATACCATTAACCGCTATATCGAAGAAAAGCGTAAATCCTTGCCGCACTCAGTTCATCTCGAACCCTGGGTTGATTTAACCTATTACCTAGATGGCAGGCTAAACATGATGCTCAGTAATATGTTAACCGGTGGGATATTGGTGTTTTTGATTTTAGGGTTGACACTGAGATTGCGATTGGCGTTTTGGGTGATGATGGGATTACCCATCAGTTTTTTAGGTGCGTTATTATTTTTACCAACCAGTGCGATTGACGTGACAATCAATGTGGTCAGTTTATTTGGTTTTATTCTGGTATTAGGCGTAGTGGTGGATGATGCCATTGTCATTGGTGAAAGTATTCAATCAGAAACAGAGCAAAAAGGTTCAACGCTGGATAACGTTATCCGCGGCGCGCAGCGAGTTGCAATACCAGCAACGTTTGGCGTCTTAACTACAGTTGCCGCTTTTGTGCCTATGATTATGGATGACGGCCCCAGCAAGGCATTTTCGCAGGCAATTGGTTTTGTCGTGATCTTATGTTTATTGTTTTCATTGGTAGAGTCTAAGCTGATACTACCAGCGCATTTAGCCAATATGAAACCAAAATCCAACAATAAATATAACCCTTTTGATTATTGTCGAAAATATATCGATAAAGGGCTAAAGCAATTTATTGAAAAATACTATTTGCCGTTTATCAAAATGGCGGTCGTCCATCGATATAGTGTTGTTGCTGTATTTGTCAGTATTTTATTGGTCAGCATTGGTTTATTTCAGGGGGGCATAATCCGCTTTTTAGGCACACCTGAAATCCCACATGATTTTCCAACTATTACCCTAGAAATGAATGCTGAAACCTCTGAGCAAGATACATTGCGCGCGGCTAAATCAATCGAAAGCATGTTGTATCGTGTAGATGAGCAGGTTAAAGAGGAAAACAACGGGCAAGGTATGATAGGCCAAATGCAGGTGGACTTGCGTGGACGCACCAGCGCTAATATTCAGGTGAAGCTGGTTGACCCGGAAATCCGTCCAATCGACCCTTTTAAACTATCCGCTCAGTGGCGCGAACAGATGCCGGATATTCCTGGAATGAAAACCCTCACCGTGCGTGATAATTTATTTGGCGGGGGATGGATGATGGCGATATAAGTTTTAGGTTGATTAGTACTGACGGCGCGCAATTACGTGCTGCAGGTGACGAGTTAAAAGACAAATTAAGCACACTTGCTGGTGTCAGTGAAATAAACGACAGTTGGCAAGCATCTACCAATGAAATTCAGTTTAATTTAAAACCTTTAGCCTACAGTATGGGATTAACTTTATCTGATGTTGCATCACAAGTTAGTTTTGCCTTGTACGGAATGGAAGCCCAGCGCATTTTAAGAAATGGTGACGAAATTCGCGTGATGTTGCGGTATCCAGAAGCAGAGCGAAAAGCAGTTAGCCAAATATACGAAGTTTTAGTCAGAACACCGCAGGGCGGCGAAGTCCCCTTGTCGCAATTAGCGGATGTAGACATCGTCGATGGCGTTAACTCTATCCGGCGTGAAAACGGCAATAGAACACTTGTTGTGTGGGCTAATGTAGATAGTGCAGTTGCTGAGTCGTTTAAAATAGCAGATGAAATCAGTAAGCAGTATCTGCCTGAAATGTTACGCAAATATCCAAAGGTACAAAGCGAGCTGGCGGGTAGCATTCAAGAAGAAATGCAAAGCATGAATGACCAAATCCGTAACTTTATCTTATCTATGTTAGTGATATATGCATTGCTGGCGATCCCACTTAAATCCTATTCTCAGCCTGTTTTAATCATGACAGTGATCCCCTTTGGTGTGATTGGTGCGATGTTGGGGCATATGATTTTAGGCATGGATCTCAGCAGCCAGTCTGTCTTTGGTATTATTGCCGCATCTGGGGTGGTGATAAATGATTCACTCGTGATGGTGGATTTTGTCAACAAAGCCAGAGAAAAAGGTATGGCGCTAAAAGAGGCTGTGGTGCAATCGGGTGGGCGGCGTTTTAGAGCGATAATGTTGACCTCCTTAACCACATTTATTGGCTTAATTCCAATTATTATGGAAACCAGTTTACAGGCTAAAATCGTTATTCCCATGGCCGTATCACTGGCGTTTGGTGTTTTATTTGCCACTTTTATTACTCTGATTTTAATCCCTTGTTTATATGTTGTGTTAGAAGATCTGAAAAAGCCATTTGCGAAAAAAGCATTGGAGAAAAAACACGCCCTAAACATTTTAGGATTAAAAAATACCTAATAATGCGGCATAATAGACAGATTATCCGCAAAAGGTTTTATTATGACTGAATTAACGATTCAAACGCCTGACGACTGGCACTTACACTTTCGTGATGGCGACATGTTGCCGGAAACTGTACCGGCAACTGCGCGATGTTTTCAACGTGCGATTGTCATGCCTAACTTAGTCCCCCCCGTCACAACGGCACAAATGGCATTGGAGTATAAATCCCGCATTTTGGCGGCTAAGCCAGAAAAGAGTTCATTTGAACCCCTTATGACGTTATTTTTAACCAATGATACCAGCATCGAAGATATTAAAGCTGCAAAAGCGGCTGGCATTATTGCCTGCAAATTATATCCCGCGGGTGCAACTACCAATTCATCTGCAGCCGTCAGTGCGCTGGAAGCTATGTACCCGGTTTTTGAAGCTATGGCGGAAGAAGGGATACTATTATTAGTGCATGGTGAAGTGACTCGCTCAGAAGTTGATATTTTCGACCGTGAAAAAGCCTTTATTGACGAACACTTATCAAAAATTGTTGAAAAAGTTGAAAATCTCAAAGTGGTGTTTGAACACATCACCACCAAAGATGCCGCTGATTTTGTAATGCAAGGGCCTGATAGGCTAGCGGCAACGATTACCCCTCAACATTTGCTACTCAATAGAAACGATTTATTGGTAGGCGGTGTAAAACCACATAACTATTGTTTACCCGTGTTAAAACGCAGTACTCATCAACAAGCATTGCGTGATGTGGTTAAAACCGGATCTAAAAAATTCTTTTTAGGAACAGACTCAGCGCCACACGAAAAACATCGCAAAGAATCAGCTTGTGGTTGTGCGGGATGTTATAGTGCTTGGAGTGCAATTGAGTTGTATGCGCAAGTATTTGACGAGTTAGACGCGTTAGATAAGTTTGAAGGTTTTGCAAGTTTACATGGTGCCGATTTTTATGGTCTACCACGTAACAAAGGGACGATTACTTTGGTTAAAGAAAGTTGGCAAATACCCGAACAAATCATCTTACCGAATGGTAACCCAATCGTGCCATTTTATGCAGGGCAAACCATTAACTGGAAGCTGAAAGCTTAATTTAACCTGTATAACTTAGTATGCAGCATTTGATTGAATGCTGCATACGTATGTAGTTGTAAAACAGCAGAAAAAGTCTATAACATCTGAATAACATTCTACTAGGGTTATTCAGCTATGACTTCGTTCAATAAAATTACACAAACTATTTTAGCAGCTGCTACGTTTATCAACATCGCAGCGTGCCAAGATACTAATCAAAATAGCACGACACAAAACGCAGCAAACTCTACATCAAAGTCTGCAACTCAATCCGCTGCGACAGATAAAAGTACTTCATCTGCAGACATTTACGCCGATTATTTGAACCGCGATGTGCGGGATGATATTTTTTATTTTGTCTTACCGGATAGATTTGCAAACGGCGATCCCAGCAACGATCAAGGCTCGGAAGTACATGCCATTTCTCGCGGTGGTTTTGACCCAACACACAAAGGCTATTTCCATGGTGGCGATTTACCCGGTTTAAAACAAAAATTGCCATATTTAAAAGAAATGGGGATTACTGCAATTTGGATGACTCCGATTTTGAGAAACCGAGCGATGCAAGGCAGCAGTTCGGGATATCATGGTTATTGGATTGTAGACTTTACCCAACTAGACCCGCATTTTGGCAGCAATGATGATTTAAAAGACTTAATTGACACCGCACATAGCATGGGGATGAAAGTCTTTTTTGACATTATTACCAACCACACGGCTGATATCATTCGTTACGAAGAATGCCATAATGAGGATGGCAGCCACAAGGATAAAGATAATTACAACTGTAAATATAAGTACATGGAACAATTAGCCGCCGGGGATACTTATACGCCTTTTGTTCCGCCAGAGCAGAAAGAGGTTAAAGTACCGGCATGGTTGAACGATCCTAAATATTACAACAATCAGGGTGACAGCGAATGGCACGGTGAAAGTGCGATTAATGGCGACTTTGCCGGTTTAGATGATTTAAATACTCGTGACCCTAAGGTTGTACAAGGTTTTATTGATATATATAAAGATATCATCACAAAATTCAAACCAGATGGTTTTAGAATCGATACTGTAAAACACGTCGATTTATCTTTTTGGCAAGCATTTTCGCCGGCCATTATGCAACATGCGAAAGATCAAGGTATCCCAAATTTTCACGTGTTTGGTGAAGTCTATGATGGAGACCCTGCGTTTTTAAGCCGATTCACCACGCTTGGAAAAATGCCTGCGATTCTTGATTTTGGTTTTCAGGGCAACGCTGATGCTGTTTTTGCAAATACAGAAAGCCCGACAAAACTGGTTAAATTATTCGATGACGATGATTATTACAATGATGCAGATAGTGCAGCGGATTTACTACTAACCTTTATTGGTAATCATGATATGGGGCGTGTCGGCTTATTTTTAAACAAAAATTTCCCACAGGCCAGTGAAGCAGAAAAAACACAAAGAAGTATTTTAACGCACGCATTAATGTATTTCTCTCGCGGTATCCCTGTTGTTTATTATGGTGATGAACAAGGTTTTACCGGGGATGGTAATGATCAAGATGCGCGGGAAGATATGATGCCATCGGTAACCGACAGCTACAATGACAACAACTTGCTGGGCACTGATAAAACAACGGCGGACGATAATTTTGATCAAACACATCCAATTTATCTAGCATTAGCCGAGTTTGCTGACATCTATAAATCGCACAAAGCGCTGCGTCGTGGTATTCATTTTAATCGTTATGCAGAGCAAAAGTCTGGTATTTACGCATTCTCGCGAGTTGATAAAGATGAAAAAGTAGAATATCTGTTGGCGTTTAATGCGGCCAAGACCGCAAAAACCGTTGAATTAGCCGCGACGGCAAATAGCTATCAGAATATTTATGGGGATCATTCTCCTTTAAAGGCCAATAATGGAAAAATTGAAATTCAGGTTGCTCCACTAAGCTTTGTTATTTACAAAGCAGGTAGTGCAGTCGAGTCGGCAGAGGGGGCTACTTTGGCTTCGTTCACCGCACAGACTGATAGCCGTTCACCAGAGTTTTTAGATGTGCAATATCAGCTATCTGGATTAACCAGTGCATTGCCACTACTTAAAGTAACGACTGAGTACAAAGATCAAAACGGCCAGTTTCAGTTAGCTGCCGAAGATTTTACACCGCCTTATCGAGCTAAAATTGAAGAAGCACTGATTGCTGATGGGTTACAAGGTACGATCAGGGTAACAATAGATAATCTGAATGGTGATACATCTGAGCAAGTAATCAATCTGGATTGATCAGATAGTTAGCAACTTGTATTACGATAACCTAAAACACCGAATATTGATTCGGTGTTTTTTTATTAGTTGCTTTATTCTTGGTTACTTTATTGTCAGTTCGCAATTCAAAAAGTTTAATCAAGGCGAATGGTGGGTTCTTGTCGGCCCGCATTTCCTTTTGATTCTACTTTTTGGGCTGCATCATCTGCCGCATCTACTTGTTTGTTTGCTTGTGTGATGGCCGTTACAGTCGCTGTTGGTGGCGGTAAGGCTTTATTTCGTTCGATGCCATTGGTAGCAGGTGATTTGATGTCTTTTAAGATTTTTTCTAACGCCTCGTTTTGCTGATCAAGTTGTTGTTGTAAAGCGTTAATCCGCTTTTCGGTTTGGCTTTGGCCAAAATACCACAACAATAACGGACGTATTAGCAATAAAAAGCTAATAAACGCCAACACCAGAAATACGATGTTCAGATAAACTTTATGCTCGGCCAACCATTCCATACAATGCAGCTATCTGTTTAAAATTTCATTGCTGTGATGGGATTGTCGATATATTTAAGATCAACTTGGTATTCAGTCTCACCCGCTTTGACAAAGAAAAATGTTTTATCTCTTTTGAATACTTCATGTAGAAAAACATTTTTTATATGTGGCCGTTTTTCAGGTTGCATATCAGTCAGCTCGACAGAGTAACGTGTCACATAAATATTTTTAAATTGTGGCGGCGTGACCAATAACAATTCTTTTTTGTCATCACGTAAAGTAATAGTACTGTTATTTACTGAATAAGTCAGATTGCTATTTTCAAACAAGGATTGTTCTCCCTTCCTGCAGGTGGAACTGTAAAACGTTTCACGAATATAAAGAGTCTAGCGCGGATATCTGAAAGTTACCAAATTACGACACTAATAATTTTGCAATAAGGTATCTCAACTAAAAGGGAAGGGCAAGTACTGATCATAATGTATAAACAATTAAAAGATAATTTGAGAAGTGAAACCGCGCGCACGCTGTGGTTTGTGCTTATACTTGTACTAGTTACAGTGTTGTGGATTCTTATTATATGGTTATGCATTCAAACGCATTAAACAATTATTTGTTTGTTTTGGGGTTTTTTACTCTTTGCACTCTTTGTAATCATTCGTCAGCCTCATCTGCACGTTTTTCAGAAGCGCATGAAAGTAGCGCAGGAAAATTTAGTATAAATAATAGCGGGTTTGCTGAATTTGCCTACAATAATCATCAACTCAATGATAAACGTGGTGAATTAAATGTGTATCTTGATGGCGCTCAGGTTGACGCCAGCATTTGCGCCGAAGTTTTTTTTGACTCAACTCTCGATGAAACCAGTAAAGACTGGTGTGAGTTATTTTTAGCAATCGAACTTAATCATAATCTAACCGTAACTGCAGGACGACAAACCTTGGAGTGGGGGAAGTCTGAATTTTTTTATGTAAATGATTTTGTTGCTAAAGACTGGTATTCGTTTTTTGCTGGGCGCAGTGAAGCTGATATCCCAGCAACAATAGATGCTGTTGTTTTAGCGTGGAATAGTTGGCATAGTTTGGGTACTGCAACGGGCAAGCATCCTGTGTCTATCGAACTGGCCTGGATACCTGCATCAGATGCAAATCTTTCACAAGAAAATGAATATATGCTGCAAATTAAAGGTCAGCAAAAAAATTGGGATTGGGCCGCGTTTGCATACAAAGGCGGGCAAAAAACATCCTTATTTCGAGCATTTGAAACAGTCGAGCAAATTTTACCTATACAGGCTTATGGGCTGAGTTTAGGTTGGAATTTTCAATCTACTCATGTATTTTTTGAGTTTAATCAGCAAATTTTACCAGCAGAAACCAATCAAAGTGCATCTTTAGGATTGCGTCAATCTGTTGCTGCGGGTAAAGCGATGTTTACGACGCAAATTTATATGTCTAATGAGGCTGACAATAATCGCTCTTGGTTAGGGCTGGTGTATCGCGAATTGGCGTTGCCGAGCGCATTTACTTTCTCGGCAGTTTTGTTTAAAAGCTTAAATACAGATGATTTGTTTGTAAAATTAGAGGGCAGATTTGATTTTAACGCGCATTGGCGCATAGAAGCTGGGAGTCATATTTTTAATCAATTTGTTGCAGCACAGGCAGTTGGTATTGATGAAAACCCGTTGTACTGGCTAAGGTTGGGATATCACTTTTAAGGTCTCCGTGAGAGATATAATATGCTGGGAACACTTCAGATGCGTCCAATATTGTTTGCTTTATTGTTTGCCTTAGCGGTTTTATCCATTAGCATCCATTTTAATACACTGGCAAATACGGATAAACTCGAAAATGAAACGACTCGATTGGTTATTGATTTAACCATTGAGCAAGATGTGTATCGAGATTACCTGCGTTTTGTAAAACATCGCAACCCCTTATCTATTCGTAATTTTAAAAACGAGTTTGCGCGCAGAGATGTTGTTGATGCTGTCATTTTGCAGCAGGCTATTGCTTTATCGGGTGAAAAATATCATTTTCGTTTCTCATCTGGTTTTTATGCAAACCGGCGATGGGTTATGTTACAACAAGGGCTTTCAGCTTTGGCGGCAGATACCGTATGGCATTTCCAAGCCAAAGAGATGGAAGAGCAAGTTTTTATATCATCACCCGTGTTGGACAAGAATGAAAATTTCGCTGGCTTGTATACCACCGAAGAAAAGGTTGCGCATCTGCAACGTTATTTACCCCATCGGGTTAGTGAGCTTAAAGCCGTCGTGGCGTCTGACTGGCAACCGGATATTGTAACTCTACACGAACTTGGTTTAAAAAACATATATATGCAATCTTCTTGGGGGGCGATGTTGAGTCACCTTTTTAGCCAACAATCAGATATTCTGCTGGCACCTTTTCCAGCAAATGAGAGTTTGGCTATTAGGACGCCGAAAGGCACTTTATTGCCGCTCACTCAATTTAAAGTACAGTTGCGTGGCAGTCGTCATTTTGTAGTGTCTAAAAATCATCCGCAGGGTGAGCGCATATTTAACGCGCTACAAACGGGCTTGAAAAGCATGCGTGAGCAAGGGTACCTGCAGACGGTTTACCAGCAAGCCGGCGGTTTAAATCATCAAACTAAAAACTGGCAAGTGCAGGGCAAGATCATACTTTAGTTGCTAAATAGCCTCAAAGTATGATCAAATCTAGTTTTTTGGGCTAGAGCCATGTCATTTATAGACCATTTTGAAACACTTGAAGATACGCGTTCACATATCAATAAAAAGCACGAGTTACTTGATGTCATCTTTCTCACCGTTGTTGCAATTCTATCAGGAGCAGAAGGTTGGAAAGACATTAAGCAGTTTGGTGACAATAAAATAGATTGGTTACGTAAATTCAGACGGTTTGAAAATGGTATTCCAGTTGACGATACCATTGCTAGAATAATCAGTACATTAGAACCAACAGCATGATCTGATCCGCTAACTCTGGACACTTAACTAAGCATTATTTTTCAATTCAAAATTCTCTGGGCTTAAATAGCCGAGTGAACTATGCCTTCTTGTTTTGTTATAATCAACTTCAATGTACTCAAAAACAGCTTGTTTCATGGTTTCGCGGTCCATGATTGGCTCGTATTGAATAGCTTCAACCTTCAGTGAATGGAAGAAACTCTCTGCACAAGCGTTGTCCCAGCAGCAAGCTTTGCGGCTCATGCTTTGGATAAGCTGATGTTTTTTAATCAGATCTCGATACGCATGAGAACAATACTGGCTGCCCCTATCACTATGGACGATTACTTTTTTTGGAAAACCACGACGATACAGTGCCATAGTCAACGCGTCACAAGCCAACTGAGCCGTCATTCGATTACTCATCGACCAGCCAATGACAGTACGTGAATACAAATCGATAATCACTGCCAGATATAACCAACCTTCACTTGTCATCAGGTAGGTGATATCACCGACCCATTTTTGGTTAGGGCCCGTGGCATCGAAGTTCTGCTCCAACAGGTTTGGCGCTACAGGAAGCTGGTGATCGCTGTCAGTGGTTGTCTTGAATTTACGCGCTGCTTTTGCCACTAAATTTTGTCTACTCATGCTGTTCATAATCGTTTTTAAGTCTGCGTAATTCCCATCTTCCGCGAGGTCGACTTGAATACGTCGAGCGCCGGAGCGTTCTTTGCTCTGGACAAAAAGAGCTTTGATTTGCTCATCACGGCTTTGCTGTTTGAGTAATCGCGCACTCGGCTCTTTGCTTGACTTTCGCCACGCATAATACCCACTTCGCGTCACACCAAGCACAGTCGCCATTGACTTTAGGCGAAACTGGTGCTGATGTTCTAGCATAAATTCGAATCGGCTTATTTTTGATTCTTCGCGAAGTAGGTGGCCGCCTTTTTTAGGATGGCTAAATCCTCGGCTTGATCAGCCAATTGGCGTTTTAACCTAGCAACTTCAGCTGCAAGCTCGGATTCGCGTTGGCTAATTGTGGACTTTTTCACAGTGGCAGTTCGCCAGCTATAGAGTTGCGATTCATAGATTTTAAGTTGCCTAGCCGCTTCAGCAACACCAACTCGTTCAGCTAGTTTCAGGGCTTCTGCTTTAAATTCAGCGGTGTAAGTCTTGCGGATCTTTTTAGTTGTCATATTCACCTCGTTAAGTCATTTTACTCACTTAGCGTGGTGTCCAAAAGTATTGGATCAGATCAGCACTCTTAACTTGCTTTGTAAGTTGGGTAAATGAAATACGAAGTAGCCAAGGTCAATCAGTTATTAATTTTGACGGAAAAACACTTAGGCATTCATTTGATGGTGACCGAAAAACGGCAATTCACAGCGTGTCAGCTTATGCTGTAGAGCAAGGACTCGTTTTAGCTCAATGTAAATCCTTGGGGAAGAAGAATGAGGTATCCACAGTCATGGAACTCATTGAATTACTCGAAATAAAAGGAAATATCATCACCGCGGATGCAATGCATTGCCTTAAAAAAGTAGCGACAGCAATTGACAAAAAAGGCGGTGATTATGTGCTACAGGTTAAAAATAACCAAAGTAAATTATCTGACGAAATTAAAGCTTACTTTCATAAAGTGCGCAGAGATAATAAAGAGTTAATTGCATCACATACGCATTCGACAACAAACGATGGACATGGTCGAATTGAACAGCGTACATATGTTCAATTACCCGTGTCATCATGGCTAGAACAAAGAAAAGGTTGGGCAAATTTACGCTCAGTAATAGAAGTTACAAGAGTGCGTTATTTAAACGGTAATCAAAGCTCAGAGACGGCATATTACATCAGTTCACTCGATGTTAATTTACCACAGATTGCAAAAACGATAAGAAGCCACTGGGCAATTGAAAATTCATCACATTGGGTATTGGATATGACATTCAAAGAAGATGAATCGAGAATTCGTCGCGGTGATGCCCCTGAAAATATGGCGACTTTTAGACGTTTTGCTATGAATTTAGCCCGTCTAAGCTCGATAAAAGATAGTGTAAAGGGTAAGCTCAAACAAGCTGCATGGTCAGACGATATCAGGCAGAAACTTATATTTGGTTAAAAATCATTCGAGTGATTTTGCCCTGTCAGTTGTTGTAATTCTTGTCTTTAAAAGTTGACACGTTGTCTTTAATTCATATAATGCGTCGTTATCTGGTTAACCAGAAGTCGCATAAATGTTATGGATTTTTTATAAAATGGATTTATCCCACTCTTTTATCTTAAATTCATCTCGTTTTAATTGTTTTTTTAGTGTTTTGTTGTAAGCGCTTACTCAAGGTCACGGATTGAAATATGAAATTCAAATTACCTTTAATCATGTTAGGTATAAGCATCTCATCTGTTGCTTATGCAGAGTCTGAAATTACCCCCCCCTGATAATGTAAAATATATTAAACATGTCAAACCTGAAGTTTATAAAGTTAAATGTGCAGATGGTTCAAAAGGGTTTGTTAATATAGAAGCAGACGCGATATGCGTTTTTGCCAAAGCTAAAGCCGTTAATTTATGTCATTTTAATCAAGTATGGTCAGTAGAGCAGGCTGCTGAATATTTATGTTCACAAATTGATTCTCAAGATGGAGACAGCTTATGAAACATATTTATAAAAGCGTATTAAAGATACTGTTAGTTGCACTTGTTTTACCAACCAATGTTTATGCGGCAGAACTCACCAACTTTGAATCAAACTGGGGGGATTTTTTTGTCGTTCAAGGCAGCTCGCTTAAAAGTTTTACCCGCCGCTCTGGTACAACCTCTTCTTCAAATACTGGCCCGTCGGGTGGCGCAGAAGGCACAGCCTATTATGTTTATTTAGAAACATCATCAGGCTCTGCTTATTACAATGGTGATATGGCTATGCTTGAATCACAAACAACCACAGCAACCACATTGTCATTTTATTACCACATGTATGGTATTGAAATGGGCACGTTAGCGGTTGCTGTATGGGATGGCAGCAGTTGGCAAGAAATTTGGTCAATTAGCGGGCAAAGACACACTAGCATAAACGATGCATGGACACGTAAAGCCCTAGATATTTCAGCTTTTCCAACCGACAAAAAAGTGCGTTTTATTGCAACGGCAGCGGGTGGATACCGTGGAGATATGGCGATAGACCAAATTCGTTTAGACAGTGCTGCTGTGGTGGTGAGATATACCTATGATGCACTGGGGCGCTTAACCTTTTTAACCGACAACATTAATGGCAACAAAGACTACGACATGGATGCAGCGGGCAATCGCATACGCGTGCAAAATGGTGTAGATGATGATGCATCAAATGATGATGATTTTGGAGATACGGGTGGCAGTGAACCAATCTGTTATGCGTATTGGAGTTATATGGGCACAACCATTACCTACGAATGCACCGAGGCGAGCAAACCTTGGGACTCACAAAAAACCTTCTACTGTAATATGCAGTGTGGCAACTAATAATTAAGGGATTAATTGTGAAAATAACTAAACAAATTTTATTATTATTAACTGTGGCTTTTTCTAGCCAAGCAACAGAGCTGCATCATCCACCATTTTCGTTGATGGATAAAAATCACGTCAACATGACCAGTAAACAAGTATCACCATCAGTTACTGATGTGTCTATTGGTGGCAAATATGGTTTAACCCATACCGTCACACCAACTGTCAGTACCTTTGGTTATGATGGTGAATCTTTTGGTTTGATAAATATAGGTGCACCTGACCAATATAAATTTGCCCGCATTATAACTTGGAATGAGTATTTACATAAAGAAGGGTCTACTTCGAGCGGTTGGGTTAAAAAAATAACTGTGGTTACAGATAAAGAAACGGTAGAGTTTTATTACGACCCACCGTATAACGCCATACGTGACCCACGCTACAAATTGGAAAAAACGTCTGAATATTGGAAATTAACTCGTCCCGATGGTACTCAATTGATTTATGATGATTATCCATTAACGAAAATTATCTATCCGAATGGTTTTACTATAGATTTAAATCGACAAGAAGACCGAATTTACAGCATTCAAACCAATACAGGTTTTCAGCTTAAATATGCTTATAACAATGCCACTTCAACGACATTAGATGTGGCAGATAACCCAGAAATTCAGAATCCGAAGGTAGACCCGTACTGGGATAATTATAATCCACAATATATTTATGCGCTTAATAATGCAGAAGAATATTGTGCGCACTCTTCAGCCAGTTGCAGTTTTAGCCAAACTTGGCCAAGAGCAGAGCATATTTGGCCAAATGGCATGCCAAGAGCTATGGCACTAGCAGACTCTGTATTTAAAATTAAAGATGCGGCAGGGCGTATAACCGAATTTCACCACAAGCCGTATGAGCGCTATGATGCAAAAGATGCCAATGGTAACTATCAATTTGCTTGGCCGATATATGCAAGAATTCATAAAATTAAATTTGCTGACGATAAAGCGCCTTCTATTGAATACGACTATGCAAATATTGTTGAATTTGAACCTTCAGCTTATGGTATAGGTAAGTATTTTTCTCAGGATGCCTCATTAAAGAGTGCTACGGTAGGAAGTAAAACTTGGGGGTATGGATATTCAAGTGCTAATTATAAAGGGACACCAGAACATAGTATAGTAGGTGGTCGACCAAGCATGGGAAGTCGAATGAGTGATTACCATGGCGCACCCATTTGGCACTTTGTACCTGAATATGATATTTATTATGGCTGGTCATATAGTGGCCGCATTCAATATATGACAAAAAAAGTCGGTAAAGGCACCATTCACTTTACTTACGACGGCAGGGGTAATGTTGAAACCATCAAAGAAAATAATGTCATCACCCAAACCGCTGTTTATCTAGCGAGCTGCACAGACTCAACCCGCAAAACCTGTAACAAAGCCACCACAGTGACAGATGCCAACGGCAATACAACCTATTACGAATACAATGACCCATCTGGTCAAGTCACCAAAATAACTCATCCACAAGACAAACATGGTATCTCGCCACAAACGCGCTACCAATACCAAGACTATTATGCCAAGGTAAAAAACAGCAGTGGTGCATTGCAAACAGCATCAACCCCGCTGCGTTTACTTCATAAAGAAAGTTTTTGTATTAACAGTGCGTATGTCAATAACAGCTGCAGTGGCAATGATGAAGTTGTCACCACCTACAAATATGAGCATAACAATTTGTTTTTAACCAGTGTGTCGGTTTGGTCGCAACAAGAAAATCAAACCAGAACAACTTGTTATGAATACGACAAGCTCGGAAACCAAATTGGCGAAACCACGGCTAAAGGTAGTTGCAACTAAGGATGTTAATGATGGACAACAAGTTAAAAACAATCTCACAAAAAATAATAGCAGCAATATGCTTATTGCTCTTTAGTGCCAATGTATTTGCCGTGCAGCAAGCGGCCAGTTTTAAAACCGCTAAACGTTACAACTTAATGGGTCAAGTAACAGGGGTTATTTCGCCACAAGAAAATGGGGTTTACCCTGCAATACGCAATACCTATAACAGTGAAGGACTGCTTGCCAAAGTTGAAAGGGGCTTCCTTACTGTGTGGAAAAGTGAAACCATTTCACCTGATTATTGGAATTATTATGGCTCAGGCGATTTTCAGCTCACCCAAGGCATAGAAACGTATGATTACAATACCAGTGGATTGTTAATTGCTACACGCAAATATAACCTAGATGGTGAAATAGTTGCACTAACCGAATATAGCTATGATGCCAATGAGCGCAAAGAATGTGTTGCGGTGCGCATGAACCCAACACAGTTCACGTCTAACTTAGATGCTTGTACTTTAGGTTTAGAGGGGATAGAAGGGCCAGACCGCATTACTAAGTTTACTTATGTTACGGCGTCATTAGATTTAGTTGTTAAAGAAATACGCGCTTATGGGACAGAGCTTGAGCAAGTTTATCGCGAAAATAAATACGATGCGAATTATCGAGTAGAAGGCGTTGCAGATGCGAATGGCAACTACACTAAACTCGAATACAATAGCCAAGATTTATTAGCATACCAATATTTTCCAAGTAAAACGTCAGTTGGTTCTCATAACCCAAATGACTATGAATATTACGAGTATGACAACAATAAAAACCGCACCTTATTGCAAAAGCGTGATGGCAAAATTATTCAGTACCAGCACGATAAACTCAATCGTGTTACTAAAAAAGATTGGCCAAACACAACCAGTTTAGATGTGTATTTCGACTATGATTTACGAGGGTTACAAACCGAGGCGCGTTATGCATCTAATACGGGTATTGGTGTAACCTCTAACTACAACGGCTTTGGTGAATTAACCTCAGAAATTGACAATAGCAGTGGCACCTCATTCACCTTAGGTTATTCTTACGATAAACACAGTAACCGTGAAACCCTAACCTATCCAGATAATAAAACTTTTACTTATCATTACGATGGCCTAGATAGAATTGAATATATCCGTGATAACTATGGTATTAATATCGTTGATACCACATACGATATGGGCGGATTGCCTGAATCTGTAAACAGAGCCAATGGCACCAGTACAGCTTACCAGTTTGATGACCTCGCTCGCTTACAAGGTTTTACGCAAAATTTATCCGGCAGTACAAATGATGTCACGTTTGGTTATGCATTTAACCCAGCAAGCCAAGTGACTCGGTTAGACATTAGCAATTTGGCTTATCACCATACACCAGCCAATGTACAAGACTACTACAAAGTAAATGGTTTAAACCAATACACAGAAGTGGGCGGCCTTAGCTACAATTATGATGATAACGCTAACCTTACCTCTGATGGTAACCGTACTTATGTATACGATGTTGAAAACCGTTTAACACAAATTAAAAATAGCTCTGGCTCGGTACTAGCAACATTTAAATACAACCCAATGGGGCGTTTGTCAGAATACAGTGCCAGTGGCACAACCAGACGTTTTGTTTATGATGGTGATGCACTCATTGCTGAATACAATACCAGTGGGTCAATGCAACAACGCTATGTACATGGTATTGGTGCCGATGTGCCTATACTAAGCTACAATGGCTCAAGTACCAGTAGCAGTAACCGCCAGTTTTTACATGCGAACCACCAAGGTTCGATTATTGCGCATAGTAATTCAACAGGTGGTTTAGCATTTAGCAATAACTATGACGAGTACGGCGTTCCTGATAACAGCAACCAAGGGCTATTTGGTTATACAGGGCAAGTATATTTAAAAGAAGTGGGTTTATTCCACTATAAAGCCAGAGTATATTACCCACAGATAGGGAGATTTTTGCAGACTGACCCAATTGGCTATGAAGATCAGATGAATCTTTATGCTTATGTTGGCAGCGATCCCTTTAACTACAATGACCCATCAGGGAAAATTAAACTAGTAGAGTATCAGCTTACAAAGTAGTACGTCGAGCTGCGAAAAATGGATGGGACTTTAAAAAAGCAGGAAAAAAGAGATACAAGGTTTTGTTGACAATGCAATGACGTTAGCAGATGGCCAATTCACTGCAGATGATGTGATTGCTGCTGTAGATATTATCACTGGATTTGGAAAAGAGTTAGGAGTTATATATAAAATTGCTGGCGATAAACTTGAATCAGGTAAGTGACTATATAGGCAGAGCTGATAATTTAGGTGAAAGGGCATTAAATGCTAAAGATGGAAGAGATAGAGATGGGGCTGAAATTGTAGGGTTTTATAAAAAAGGAGATACAAAAGGTGCTCGAGTTGCAGAACAAAATACTATGAATGATACTGGTGTACCCAAGAAAACATTAGATAATAAAAGGAATGAAATATCCCCTAAAAAGTGGGAAAGGGAAGGTGTTGTCACTGGAACTGTAATATGTACAGGTATGGGATCTGGTAAGAATAGAAGTTGCTCATGAAAAATATTATGAAAAATTTGCTGTCCATATTATTAGAGAAATTATATTTGCAGCTGAGGTAGGTAATACTTAAAGAATGATGCCACTTTATCTTTATTGTAGTTGAAGTGGTAAGGTTCTTAGTATAAGCATTTTCTCAAATCATGAATCATTTTTCGTTGCTATAGTTGTGTACATATCAGAACAAGGGCCTCAATTGAAATTCATATTAAAGAAAAAAGTTGTCTATTGTATACGTTTGTTAGATTGATGTAGATAAATGGTGCACATAAATGTGGAGTGTTGACATGAAGAAACCTGAAATTCAGAGAATACCATTTCGTAATATTAAAGTTCCTGAAAATGGAACTGTAGCTATTATCAGAGATGAGAATCCAGAATCAATTGTTGAGACGGTTAATTCAGAACATATTGATGCTATTAGTATAAATTGTTCACGTGGTTGGACGCGTCAAGACTGTTCTTTTTTAAGTGAAATTCGAAATTTGAAAGCGCTTGATATTATGACAGGACCGTTAATGGGGGTTAATTCAATAGAAGCTATGCCATCTCTTGAAGACGTCCATATTACAGCTGTTACAGATGAAAAGATCAATTTCGGTAACCTTGTTAACTTAAAGTCATGTTCATTGTATTGGTGGCCTGGAGCTTCAAGTATATTTAATTGTTTTCAATTAGAAGAACTTCATTTGGATGAAATTCGCCTTGATGATTATTCAGTAATGTCAAACTTAGTAAATTTGAAAAGGCTAGGCATTTATAATAGTGACATTAAGTCGCTGGAAGGGATTGGCAAACTATCAAATCTTGAAGAATTAG
Organism: Catenovulum sediminis; assembly: GCF_007289895.1. Lineage (GTDB taxonomy): Bacteria > Pseudomonadota > Gammaproteobacteria > Enterobacterales > Alteromonadaceae > Catenovulum > Catenovulum sediminis. The sequence continues at coordinate 2,476,794 of NZ_CP041660.1, forward strand.
ACTTATCGAACTGTCGAAGGTTGGAGAGGTTTGACGAATTAGCTGAATTGTCTAAGTTAAAGAAGTTAATAATTAATGGGTGTGCTAAACTTAATAACATTGATTTTGTTAGTAAACTGTCTGAACTCGAATGGTTGAATATTTCTGATAATCGCTCGATCAAAAGTCTTTCTCCCCTTAAAAACTTGTTCAATTTAAAGATCTTTTTTTTTACAGGCTCAACAATTATTGAAGATGGGAATCTGTCCGCCCTTGAAACATTACCCAAATTGTCAGTACTAAATTTTAATGGCAAAAAGCAATACTCACATAAGCTTGCTATAAAATGGGGATGGGAAAACCTAGATAATCCGAATGTTTTGTTTAATTTACTAACAAAAAAATGAACCATCTTACAAATTGTTATATTTTTTAGCTAACTTTGGAAATAATTTTGGTAAATCCTCTTCATTCCACGCTTTTCCCAACGGTTCGGATGGAAAGTTAACCGTGCTCACTGGGAGTGTAAGTCCAGTGAGCTCTTCGTATGCATCTGCAATAGCATAGCGATATTCTTCTAGTCCAGTATTCTCTATATTATCAATTTTACACAGAAAATCGGGGTTTTTTAGTGCATTTTCGTAGATTTCCTTGCCTTCTGAAATTAAAAAATCACACCAATAATCAAAACCATCATCTGAGCATCCTCCACTTATAGTATACGCTGCCCCCCACAAGTCCCAGCGATACGACTCTGCTAATTTCAAGCAGTATGTTTCATTAAAATCGATAATCTTCTTAGGGGGAAGCTGAAGTAGAACTCTTTTGAGTTCTTTGGGCCTATGTTGTACGGAATCAGAGTTTTTTTTAGCCATGTCAATGATGTTCCAAAATTCATCTATCATGTTACAACGTCCTCTTTCTAATGGATTTCGATGCTGTCTTCTAACATAACGTTGTAATTTTTTTCAAATTAAACCATAGCAAGGTGATAAGAAGATGGCGTTTCTGTCACTTTATTATCGAATGAATTTCGTGTTTTGTATAGTGAAATTTCGAGCAAAAGTTTACAGGTGGGGTTGTTCTGCAAGGCAAGGAAGCCTTATACGAGCGGCTCATGGATGATGAGATGAACACTTTTTGTATAAATCGGCGTCGTAATGCGCCATTATTGAAATTCGCAAAAATCATCAATAAGCAAACAACAAAAGGTGTTCAAGATGCAGGTTACATTAATTGGTATAGATTTGGCAAAAAATAACTTTCAAATTTGTTGTGTAAATCAGGGCAAGATCATACTTTAGTTGCTAAATAGCCTCAAAGTATGATCAAATCTAGTTTTTTGGGCTAGAGCCATGTCATTTATAGACCATTTTGAAACACTTGAAGATACGCGTTCACATATCAATAAAAAGCACGAGTTACTTGATTTCATCTTTCTCACCGTTGTTGCAATTCTATCAGGAGCAGAAGGTTGGAAAGACATTAAGCAGTTTGGTGACAATAAAATAGATTGGTTACGTAAATTCAGACGGTTTGAAAATGGTATTCCAGTTGACGATACCATTGCTAGAATAATCAGTACATTAGAACCAACAGCACTCTTAACTTGCTTTGTAAGTTGGGTAAATGAAATACGAATTAGCCAAGGTCAATCAGTTATTAATTTTGACGGAAAAACACTTAGGCATTCATTTGATGGTGACCGAAAAACGGCAATTCACAGCGTGTCAGCTTATGCTGTAGAGCAAGGACTCGTTTTAGCTCAATGTAAATCCTTGGGGAAGAAGAATGAGGTATCCACAGTCATGGAACTCATTGAATTACTGGAAATAAAAGGAAATATCATCACCGCGGATGCAATGCATTGCCTTAAAAAAGTAGCGACAGCAATTGACAAAAAAGGCGGTGATTATGTGCTACAGGTTAAAAATAACCAAAGTAAATTATCTGACGAAATTAAAGCTTACTTTCATAAAGTGCGCAGAGATAATAAAGAGTTAATTGCAACACATACGCATTCGACAACAAACGATGGACATGGTCGAATTGAACAGCGTACATATGTTCAATTACCCGTGTCATCATGGCTAGAACAAAGAAAAGGTTGGGCAAATTTACGCTCAGTAATAGAAGTTACAAGAGTGCGTTATTTAAACCGTAATCAAAGCTCAGAGGCGGCATATTACATCAGTTCACTCGATGTTAATTTACCACAGATTGCAAAAACGATAAGAAGCCACTGGGCAATTGAAAATTCATCACATTGGGTATTGGATATGACATTCAAAGAAGATGAATCGAGAATTCGTCGCGGTGATGCCCCTGAAAATATGGCGACTTTTAGACGTTTTGCTATGAATTTAGCCCGTCTAAGCTCGATAAAAGATAGTGTAAAGGGTAAGCTCAAACAAGCTGCATGGTCAGACGATATCAGGCAGCAGCTTATATTTGGTTAAAAATCATTCGAGTATGATTTTGCCCTGCTGGCAAGTGCTAAATTCAATTGATAAAAATGAGTAACAAATAAGTGCGTCCCTGCACCACAACGTCTGACAGTTGTTCTTGTCGCTGAGATTTTGCCAGCCCACAGCTCATTTGCGCTTTAACGCTTTTCACTAACGGCAAATATACCCACTAATTGTTGTAATTTACTGGCTGTGGTATCAACCATGTTTGAGCTAACAGCCAGTTCAGAAATTGAATGCGCCATATTATGCGTGACTTCAGTGACATTCCTCGCCGTTTCACCGTTACGCGCACTGTTTTGTTCTATAACACCAATAGTATCGAACATTTGTTCGACGATATTGTGTAACTCTTGGTTTTCACTGGAAGCCGCTTCCGTCAGTTTTAAACTTTGGTCAACATCCTTTACACCTGTTTCCATAAAGTTTACCGCTTCTTGTGTCTCTTGCTGCAAACTTTGTATCATGGTTTGAATGTCCTGTGCGGCTTCGGCGGTGCGTCCTGCAAGGCCTCTGACTTCATCGGCAACCACTGAAAACCCTCGACCATGTTCACCGGCACGCGCTGCTTCAATGGCGGCATTAAGCGCAAGTAAATTGGTTTGATTTGTAATTTCAGTGATCACATTAATAATACTGCCTATTTCGCTCATGCGAGCATCGATTGACTGCACGCTGTTGGCGGTTTTATCTACAATATCTCTAATGGCTTGTGTTCCTGCTCTGGCATCTTGATAATCGCGTTTTGCTTTTTCCACCACATTTGCCATGGTTAGCTTCATATCTTCTGCAGTTTGAGCCGCACGTAAAATCACTTCCCGCTGTTTTTCAATGAGTTTTTGCATGTGCTGCATTGATTCGTATACTTGATTACTACTTGAATGTGCTTCTTCATTACGCTGTAGCATGTTTTCGTTGGTTTGTTTTACATTCATAGACGCCGAGATGACTTGACCAACAATGCGATCCAGATTATCGATAAAACTATTGATCCAACGGCTCATATCACCTGTTTCATCATGTTTGATGCGATTGGCATCCAGTCTTTGTGTTAGGTTTCCCTCACCTTCAGCAATTGTGCGAATAACCGATGTCATTTCATTTAAACGATTAGAAACTTTATTGGTGCCTAATGCCGAAAACAGATAGCAGCTAAAAATGGCTGCGCCGGCCGTTATGCTATTAACTGAAAGTAGAGATAAATCAGTTAAACTATGTAAACTGGTATTTAAACCGACAATCCCTGAGACCATGATTAGGTAGATCTTATTGAGCGTTAAATTAATCGATCGGCGACGATAAACTTCTTCTAGATCACCTTCGCACATCATGCCCCAAACATCTTCTGAACCGGGTAATTGGAAAGTTACGCCTTTACCAATAACAGGAATATGTCGATAGTCCGAATACCCTGGATACATGGTATATAGGTTTTCACCGTTGCGAATGGTTTCACGCACGCCCGGGTGTAATTGACCGGTGGCCGGATCAGTAAATCTAATTTCGAATTCAGTGTGGCGTTTAACCTGAACAACACCAAATCCAGTATTAATGCCCGATTTTAAGTTCTCACCATGGCTAAAGGTGCTGTCTTCAAAACGAGAGCGAGACAGCGCAACACCACTACGAATACTGGTATCAAAACGAGACTCGACCATGAATAAATAGTTATCGCCAGATTCAGGGTAAATGTGGCCAGCCTCACGCTGAATCAGGTCGCCCAATACATCGTTAGGCACTCTGGCTGCTAAGACTGCTTCAGCGTTGCCTGCAACTTTTATTGGCAGGTAAAACATTAGAGTGACTTCGTCGTGAAATTTTGAACTAGAAGGACCAATTTCCAGCGTTGTTTTGTCAATGTAAGGACCATGAAGGAAAGGTTTTTCCAATCCTTTTTGCAGCGCTGCCAACTGATTATGAGAGCGGCCAATTCGTGAATGATAACTGGTCGCTAGAACATTGCCTTGTGGAGATATCAGCATGAGTTCACTGATGTCGATTGCATCTTCTAACTTTTTAAGCAGTAAACTTTGATTGTGTCGGTTGTCATCTAAGTTGATGGATGCAGCAATAGACTGAAGATGCTCCCATTGGTTATTTGTCCAGTTTTGTAACAGCTTCACTCGAGTTGCGGCAATGCCCTCAAATGTCTGTTCGACTGTGGCATAGGTACTTTTGTTTACAAAACAAGACCAACCGAGCGCCAACTTTCCATTGCTGCCAAACCAAGGTAACCAACTTTTTTCTTGTCTGCTTAACTGCATCAATCTACTTTTTAATAGCATGCTCAGGTGTACTCCTCAATCAGGTGTGTTTAATACGCGAAAACCCACAACCACCATACTGATGTTTTCTTACATTTGATTGAATCGAATTTGCAACTTCGATGCCTGATTATATTCGGTATCTAAAATACCAATAAAATATGATTTTTATCAGTAATAGAAAGGGCTTGAGAAACGCAATAAAAATAGGGGGTTGTCAGTACATTGTGATTTTGTGTTGCATTATTTTAGTGCGACAGATAATTATAAAATGAATTCGTCTAAAAACACGCATTGAATAACGCTTTAGATTTACTCATAGCTAGATAGCGTTTTTTTAACAACTATAACATTTTTGAAATGTCAGTGAGGTTTTATATTGGTGCAATAATTATAGGTCGCATTGTTTTGGTGCTATGTTTTCGTTTTCTTTGGTGCAAAGGAGGTGCAGGGGGAAGTGTTGGTGAGAGGTACAGGTGAGAATGAATGGGGTTCTCGAATTGAACGCCATTCATTTTTTTGAAGATTTAACTAAATTTAACTAAGCTGGAAATTCTGCATTATGATAAATTTCTTGCACGTCATCACAGTCGTTGAGCATATTGACAAACTTATCAAACATATCAACATCTTCACCTGTTATTTCAGTGTAAGTTTGAGGGTTAAATGTGATTTCTTCAATTTCAAAATTCGGATTGTCAAAATTATCAACCAGCGCGGTTTTTACTTTGTAAAATTCTGTATGTGGGGCTAAAACAGTTATCATACCGTCTTCACTTTCAACGTCTGTGACATCCGCATCGGCCATTAATAATGCTTCCAATACTGCATCTTCGTCATCCCCAGCAAAAGCAAATACCGCTTGATGGTCAAACATATGAATGGCAGAACCCGGTGCGCCTAGTTTAGAATTAGTTTTGGTAAAACAATTTCGCACATCCGCAAAGGTTCGGTTTGAATTATCGGTTAAGCAGTCGACAATCACCATGCAGCCACCTGGGCCAAACCCTTCGTAGCGAGCCGGTGCATAATCTTCACCTGCACCACCTTGCGCCTTATCTATCGCTTTTTCTATAACATGAGATGGCACTTGATCTTTTTTGGCTTTATCAATTAAACGGCGCAGTGCTAGGTTGGCATCTGGGTCTGGACCACCATTTTTCGCTACAACGTAAATCTCTTTACCATACTTTGAATAAACTTTAGTTTTTGCGCCGTGAGTTTTTGCCATTGAGGCCTTACGGTTTTCGAAACTTCTACCCATTCTGTCACTCTGTTTTTATATATTTAAAAATTGCGCTAATTTTAACGGTATTTGGGGTCATTAAGCCAGTTTTACTTTGTCTTAAGACAAAACAGCCCTAATCCATTAAATACTGGCTCAGTACCTTGTATAGCTCATCAAGCATAATCGGTTTCGCTAGGTGAGCGGTAAAACCCAGTTGCAAGTAACTTTCTATATCTTCTTCTAATACATTGGCCGTCAAAGCTAAAATTGGTTTTTGATAACCGATATCACGCAAACGCACGCATGTACTGGGTCCATCCATCTGTGGCATTCTGATATCTAAAAGAATCAAATCAGGTTCTGGTTTTATTTTATCCAATACTTCTAACCCATTATTTACCATAATAATGTTTGCGTTGGATGGTTCTATCAATGCTTGAATAACCGCCTGATTAATCAGTTCATCTTCTGCTATTAAGATGGTTTTACCTTTTAAATTGGGTAATTCAAGAGCAATTTGGGTGCCAGCGTCGGTTATTGAAGGTTTTAAAATGTCTGTGTCTAATTTAAGCGGTAAACTAATGTGGAATGTGGTAGGGTACTGATTGCAGCTGGTAACCGAAATATCGCCTTTCATCCGGCGTGCGAGCTTGGCTGCCAGCGTTAATCCTAAGCCTGAGTAACCGTAAAGGTGGCGGGCGTCCATCTGTTGTTTGGGCTGAAATAGGGTTTCGATTGCCATCTGTGGTAAAGCGACACCGTTATCGCTCATTTCAAATTCAATTATTTGATTGGAGGATGTCATATCAGCATGGACATCTACTCGTATTTCAATGATTGCATTTTCTAATCGTTTAGCGTTGTAGTTGAGCAGATTATAGAAAATTTTATAAATTCTAGCTGGATCTCCGATGAAGTTCTTGTTGCACTTTTTCGTTAAGTCGAGTGATATCCTGACATTATTCATGCTAGCCGCAGGTTTTATATCTGCAATGACTCGTTCTATTTCTGTTTGTAAATTAAAAGTTTGGTATTTAAGTTTGAGTTGATTTTGGCTGAGTGACATATAGTCAGTAATGTCGTCAATGGCTGCCAGTAAATTGCTTGCAGAATGTAATATACTTTGCGGCGAGACCGTGTTACCGGCGTTTTCTATCTGATTGTGTTGCATTTGTAAAAAGCCGGTAATGCTATTTAATTGGGTTCTAAATTCGTGACTAATATTGCCAATTATTGCACGATTTATCGATAATTCTAATTCGGTGCTACGTCTGCTTTCTGCTAAGCGTAGTTGCTCCCGTTTTATCTCTGTAATGTCTAGATTGCTGCCAATAATCGCAATCGGTTCGGCAAATTTGTTAAATTCGACAAAAGAGTCTGCTTTAATATGTTTTACACTGCCGTCAGTTGTTTTGATTCTAAATTCATCGTGCCAGGCTTCTTTGTTGTTAAACGCTTTTAACAGAGCTGTCTCAACACGCTCGATGTCATCTTCGTGTACATATTCTTTCCAAACAAGATAACTTAGTCCCTGATTTACTTGTGTATCTGGGACTTTATAAATATTCAGCATATTCGCATCCCATTCAAGGCTATCATCTAGTAGATTCCAGTGCCAAATACCGAGTGCTGCATTACCTGTAACTCTTGACATTTGATTATTTAGGGTTGCGAAACAACGTTTTTTATGTCGTTCCTGGTGACTAGTGTGGTAGGTCAGCAATAGACAGAAACTGAGTAACAGCATGATAACTAAAATTGTAGTGGGTATATTTGATAAGTAGCGAGCCGTTAAGTTAGCGGTAGGTAAAATTTGTATATTGTATTCATTGCCGCCAAAAGGAATGATATTTTCAACTTTGATTTCAGTTGCTGTGATTTGTTTGATATCTACTTTATTATCTACTGCAAATTGAAATATCACCTGCTCCTTCTGACTGAGGTAAAGGCGAATATCTTGCCAGTTGATATTGTGATTATTTTTGTAGATCAGTTTTTCAAATGAGATGATAGCGAGCAGATAATTGTCATAAGATACCTGCCCGTATGGATTGACAATCACAAAATAAGCTTTTCCATCCGGCAGAATAAACCAATTAGAAGTCGCTGCAGAGAGGTTTAGTTTCGCTTTTCTTAAAGCCTGTTTTACCACAGGTAAATCTAACAGAGTATCAATATAATCGCTGATAATATCGTCGTTAAAGCGTTCTGCGACTCGTTTGATATTCTTATCTAAAAGTAAAATGCCTTCATACCAAGGTTGGTCAAATAAATAGCTTTCAGCATCATTTTGCCAGCTTTCAGTATTGATATAGTCAGTAAAGTGCAATCGGTTTGCCATGCGCTGTAAAGCATTGTAGGAATACTGGTACTTGTGAGCTAAATCAGACTCAAATTGTCTAGCAATGGACTGAGTGTGCTGTTGTACGTTGGCCATTTCTTTTTTATGTATGGCTTGCCAACTAATAATGCACATTGCACACAATGCTTGTGTAGCGATAGCCATGATCAACATATGACGTGTGATTTTAAAGCGTTCGCCATTATGCAGTGTCAGAAGATAAGTGCTTGAGCCCAGTATAAATCCTATGCTGGTATGTAAAGCCATTTGTGTGTAGTAACCCCAACCAAATGCAGCGCTGATATTGAGTAAATATCCAGCTAGTGCGACAAAGCTAAGAAATAGTGTGACTGCAGCTAATATAAATTTTGTTAAGAAAACTTGGTAAAAATTTTTGTATTTATCAGGCGTCGGAGTTAACACTAAGCTCATTAGGATAAAGCAAATAGCTGTATTTGGGGCCATTCGCCCCGGGTGGGAGGTAGCCTGTGTGATATAATGCTGCATAAACAGCTGGTCAATTGAAAAGTCGACGCCCGCTATATATTGAATTAGAGTTAAAGTTGCGATTAATGCTATAAAGCTGCAACAAAAGGTTTTGAGTAATTTGTTTGAGATGAGTAGCGATAGACCCAATAAAATAAACCCTAAAGCGGTGTTGTATTGCATCGGGACCAGTGAGGGTAAAAGTTGAACCAGCGCGACCAGTTGCATGTGCCAACCAAAAATGACTAAGCAACCTAAAAACACTATGAGCCAGCCAAAAAAACGTACTAGTTGCAATTGCACCACATTCGTATCCATATTCTTATTAGGAGATTATATTAGTTATTCTTATGCCTTTGCCCAAATTGAGAAGGTAAACCCTTTGAACAAAGGCGGTTAAATTCTAAAACCCATCTATTTTATTTAAGTGTAGTTAGTAATCAGAATATTGCCGCGCAAACTTAAATAGATTCGAGACTGATTATACTCTCTATCTTATCAGGAGCTATTGATGATTGGAGTACAAAAATTGTTTGCAAAAGATCTACAGACCCTAATAGATAGGTTAGAATAGCTGCATTATATTTCAAGAATTATGGCGACCCAATGATACAGCTTGGTCAAAGATATCAACTGGAAGTAGTAAAAGGTGCTGAAATTGGATTTTGGTTAGATGCAGAAAACCTTGGAGAGGTTTTTCTGCCGCGTAAATGGACAACGGAGAAAATAGAGCTGGGCGATAAAGTCGATGTTTTTATTTACTGCGACTCAAAAGATCGGCTAACAGCGACAATGCGGCGGGTAAAAGCGCAAGTTGGTGAGTTTACCAGTTTAAAAGTCTCGGCTTTAAGTCCTTATGGTGCATTTTTAGATTTTGGCTTAGACAAAGATGTTTTGGTGCCGATGAGCGAGCAGCGCCAACCAATGGAAGTCGGGCGTTCATATTTGGTGTATTTGTATTTAGATGAAGCCGGTCGAATAGCGGCATCAAATAAAGTCGATAAGTTTTTAGATCAGACGCCTGCTGAATATAAAACTAAAGAAGCGGTTAATTTATTGATACTCAATCAAACTGATTTAGGTTACAACGCGATAATTAATCATCAACATCGTGGTGTGCTATATGCGAATGAAGTATTCGAAAAGCTGACTTTTGGGATGCGAAAAAGGGGCTATATTAAGCAAGTCCGAGATGATGGCAAAATTGACTTAACCTTACAAGGTGGCAAAGAAACGCTGGATAAGTATGCAAAACAAATTCAACGTTATTTAGAAAATAATAAGGGCTTCGCGCCGTTACATGATAAGTCTAACCCTGATGACATCAAAGATATTCTGGGGATGAGTAAAGGCGCATTTAAAAAAGCAATTGGTGGTTTATATAAGCAAAAAGTTATCCGTATTGAAAAAGACGGTATTTATCTATTATAGCCTCTAGCTAGCCAATTCCCTGTGCAATCAATGCGCTGGCCACACGTTGAAAAGCGGCTTGGTTGGCGCCTTGTCGATAGTGGATATAACCATTATTCTTCTGCCCATATTCGACACATTGAGCATGGATTTCTTGCATAATACTTTTTAGTTTGTTATCCAATTCAGCAAATGGAATGCTAGAAAAACTGGCGTTTTGCTCCATTTCTAAGCCGGATAAAGCAACCCCACCGGCATTGCTGGCTTTGCCCGGTACATGCAGAATCTTGTATTCTTCAAAAACAGCTATCGCTTTGTTGGTACAAGGCATATTGGCACCCTCTGCAATTAAAAAGCAGTGATTATCTTTTAAGTTTATCGCATCACTTTTTGTCAATTCATTTTGTGTTGCACAAGGCAGGGCAATGTCGCAGGGTATATGCCACGGCGTTTTTTTAGCGAGCCAGGTTTTGTCTTTTTGTCGCGCCAGCTCTTTAAGTTTGCTGGTTGAATCTTTCTCGGAGGCCAGCAAATCACCTATATTTTTGGCAGAAAAACCCTGCTTGGATTGCAAGGTCCCTTTGCTGGACGCCAAAGAAACGACTTTTGCGCCAAGTTCAATTGCTTTTTGCGCGGCGTGTAATGCAACGTTGCCACAGCCAGATATACAGATTGTTTGCTCCGTTATTTTTTTGTCGCACTGCTGCAATACTTGTTCAACAAAATAAATTAACCCATAACCTGTCGCCTCGGTGCGTACATGGCTGCCGCCAAATTCAATATCTTTACCGGTTAAAGCGCCGGTAAAATGATTCGCTAAGCGTCTGTATTGGCCAAAAAGATAACCAATTTCTCTGTTGCCGACGTTGATATCTCCGGCAGGTACGTCAGTGTTTTCACCGATATGGCGATATAACTCATTCATATATGCCTGACAAAATCGCATAATTTCTCTGTTGCTACGACCTTTGGGATCAAAGTCAGCACCCCCTTTACCACCACCAATTGAAAAACCGGTGAGTGCGTTTTTAAAGGTTTGTTCAAACGCTAAAAATTTTAAGATGGATTCATTGACCGTAGGATGAAAGCGGATCCCACCTTTATACGGGCCAATTAAGTTACTGTGCTGTACCCGCCAACCGCGATTAATTTGTATCTCGCCGTTATCATCTTCCCAACAGACCCGAAAAGATATTATTCGATCTGGCTCGGTGAGCCTATGTAGTACTTTTTCTTGCTGATAGTCGGCAGAGTCTTGAATGGGGTGCAACACATCTTTAGCTAGATCCGATACAGCTTGTACAAATTCAGCCTGATTTGGATTTCGTTTGTTAAGCCAGTCATTAAATTCTTTAAGATTAAATTGTTTAGCCATAAGAGCACTCCTTTTATCCTTTATAAAGGATACGCCATTAAACTTAATTCAGACCACTTACGCTCAAATCAAGCAGGGTATAAGCAACCTAAAACCTTTGTTTTACGCGCGCCAGTTACCTGTGGCAGGTTGGCTGTGATTTTTTCTCTGAAGCAATAGGCTAGCCAGGCGAAACATTGTGATTCTACCCAGTCTGGATCAATTTTAACCGCAGCTGAAGAGGCGATAGTAAAATCATCACTTAAAGCTTGTTGTAAGCTCGCTAACAGTGCTTTGTTATGTGCGCCGCCGCCGCATACCCAAACATTACCATGTTTGATTTTAGTGGCTATTTCTTGCGCAATAGTAACACAGGTAAATTGCAGTAAAGAGCGCTGCACATCCACAGCTTCGATATCAAAATTTGCTAATTTTGTTTGCAGCCACGCTAAGTTGAAGTATTCCCGACCCGTGCTTTTAGGGGGGGCTTTGGCAAAGTAAGGATCATTAAGCAGTTTTTGTAATAGTTGTTCACTGACTCTGCCTTGCGCTGCCCATTCACCGTTTTTGTCATATGCTTTTTGTTGTTGCAGATTTATCCAGTCATCCAGCAGTGCATTACCCGGCCCTGTATCATAGGCCCCTAGCAATTTTCCGTTTTCATCAAATAGACTTAGGTTGGCAATTCCACCAATGTTTAATAATACTTGAGGTTGATTTGCTGGGGGTAATATTTGTTGATGAAATGCGGGCACTAAAGGCGCACCTTGACCGCCTGCAGCAATATCCGCACTGCGAAAATCACCGATGACATCGATACCGGTTAATTCTGCTAACAAGGCGTAATTGCAAATCTGCACGGAAAAGGGCGAGCTTAGATCAACGCAGTGGCGGATTGTTTGTCCGTGGCAGCCAATTGCATTTACCTGGCTGCTATCTATATTGCTTTTTGCAAGCAGCGCCTTAACTGCTTTTGCGTACAAATGTGCTAACTGATTTGCGAGCAAGCCCGTGCGGATTATTTCATTATCTGTTGCTTGGTAGAGCGAAACAATTTGTTGTTTTAATTGAGCTGAAAATTCTAAGAAATAGTGTTCGGCAGGTTGCATCTCTGGTGAGAAGCCAACCAAACTGGCATCGATGCCATCAGCACTGGTGCCTGACATCAAACCAATATAATAAGGCATTAATTTGCCGCCAGAATCAAACGCTTGTTGGTTTCCAGCATACCGAGCATATTCTTAGCTATGCTTAAAAACGCTGTCTTTTCGGCAGGGTCTATCGGCAAGGCTTTCGGCAGTTGAACGGTTTTTGGATTGCGGTGGACGCCATTCACTAAAAATTCATAATGTAAATGCGGACCTGTAACTCGACCGGTAGCACCGACTGTGCCTATTTTTTGATTTTGTTTTACTTTTTGCCCAGTGCGCACGGCACGTTTATGCAGGTGTAAATACTTGGTTACGTATTCTTTACCATGCTGAATAAACACATAATTACCGTTTAGGCTGTTGTAACCCGATTTGATGACTTTACCGTCGCCAGCGGATACCACTGGTGTGCCGACTCTGGCCGCGTAATCGATACCTCGGTGTGGTGCAACACGACCCGTTACCGGATGTAACCTTCTTGGATTAAAACTCGAACTGATATACTTAAAATTGACCGGCGCACGTAAAAAGGCTTTACGCATGCTATTGCCCTCTGGTGTGTAATATTCGCCGTCTGAGTGACGTACGGCAATAAAAGTTTCACCTTGGGTGGTGAATTCAGCGGCTAAAATATTGCCGTAACCTGCTGCTTCACCTTCTACTAGCAATTCTTCATAAACAACCGAAAAATTATCACCTTCACGTAAATCTAATGCAAAGTCGATATCCCAGCCGAAGATATTTGCTAGATTCATGATTTGAGTATTGTTTAAACCGGCTTGTACACCTGCATTCCAGAAGCTGTTTTTGATAATAGCCGCGGCAAAACCGTGACGAATATCGACAGGTTTGGTTATTTGTTGTGATTGATAACCTTGTTCGGTGTAATTAATTTCAATTAACTCAGTTTTAGACAGGGGATAAACCAACTGCTGCAGTTTGTCAGCTGAAAATCCCAGTTGAATCACTTGCCCTGGCATTAATTTGCGAACCAGTGTATCAACAGCAGGCCCGCTATTACTGACTTGTAGTAGTGTTTTTGCAGATAAACCATTGCGCTCAAATATTTTAGCCAGACTGTCATTTCGTTGCACTGTAACATCACGCCAGTCTAAAACGTCTTCAACCAAATGTTCTCGCGTAGCGGCCGTTTCAGGTGTGTCTTTCAAATCTGTTTTTGTTGTTTGTGGTTGAGTTTCGATAGACTCGGCTTGTGGCGATTTTGCTTGACTGTTTTGTGCTTGTTGCATGGTTGATAAATCGTAACGCACGCCAGGTTGCAGACGAATGTCGGCTGAGTCATTTTGTCGTGAAGCACTGGCATCTTCGGAAGGCAACAATATCAGAATTGTTAATACCAGACTAATAGAACCTATATAAACTTTATGTAATGTTGGAAAATTACTCCAAACACGTGTAATGCCACGCATCAACATTTCACCCCCAGTTAGAATTCAAGCGAAGAATATAATGAATTCACTATTTTTGCCAGTTTAGAAGCTTTAAATTAGACCAAATGACCGATAAAATGGCTTCCTTTTACGCTATTTTGTCGTTTATTGGTTACACTTTCGTTTCTAAACCGATAAGACAGGTAGCATTTTGCTCGTTTTTAATCAGAAACTCAATAAAAGTAGGTATAGGCATGGCCGATGTTCAGGCAGCACTTGCGGAAATTAAACGTGGTGCAGAAGAGATCCTTGTAGAAGAAGAATTAATTGAAAAGCTAAAAACTGGCAAACCGTTGCGTATTAAAGCCGGTTTTGATCCCACCGCGCCCGATTTGCATTTAGGACACACGGTATTAATTAACAAACTGCGCGCTTTTCAGCAATTAGGCCACGAAATTATCTTTTTAATAGGTGACTTTACCGGCTTAATTGGTGACCCGACAGGAAAAAATGTCACCCGTAAACCACTTACTCGCGAAGAGGTTATGGCCAATGCGGAAACTTACAAAGAGCAAGTGTTTAAAATATTAGATCCTGACAAAACACGCATTGAGTTTAATTCAAGCTGGATGGAAAAGTTAGGTGCTGCCGGCATGATTAAACTGGCAGCGCGTCAAACCGTTGCGCGTATGCTAGAGCGGGATGATTTTAAAAAGCGCTACAATGGTGGCCAATCAATTGCCATTCATGAATTTTTGTATCCGTTAGTCCAAGGGTGGGACTCAGTTGCCTTGCAAGCTGATGTTGAACTGGGCGGTACAGATCAGAAATTTAATTTATTGATGGGACGCGAATTGCAAAGAGAGGAGGGGCAGAAACCTCAAACCGTTCTAATGATGCCATTGCTGGAAGGTTTAGATGGCGTCCAGAAGATGTCTAAATCATTAAATAATTATATCGGTATCACAGACGCACCAAATGAGATGTTTGGTAAAATTATGTCTATTTCGGATGATTTGATGTGGCGTTATTTCGATTTGTTGAGTTTTCGTCCGCTTGACGAAATCGCCGGATTAAAAGAAGCCGTCGCGGGTGGTAAAAACCCAAGAGATATTAAAATTGAATTGGCAAAAGAGTTAATCGCGCGTTTTCATGATGAGGCAGCGGCTGAAGGCGCACATCAGGATTTTATCCAGCGCTTTCAAAAAAACGCGATCCCAGATGATATCGAAGAAAAAACGATTGCACTTGAAGGAGAGGTGGGTATTGCTTCGTTACTAAAAGAAGCGGGATTAGCAGCCAGTACCAGTGAGGCTATGCGCATGATTAAACAAGGCGCGGTTAAAATTGATGGTGAGAAGGTGACAGATAATAAATTGCAAATTGAGCAAGGTTCAACTGCTGTCTATCAGGTTGGCAAACGTAAATTTGCAAAAATAACTTTATCACAATAAAACAGTAGCTAAAATGAAACTCGAAACTCAAAGCTAAAATGTAGGTCGCGGCTTTAGCCCGACAAAGGCATAACGCACAATTGTCGAATTAAGATTGTCGCCCTAAAGGACGACCTACACAGCTCGTAGCTCGAAACTCAAAGCTCAAAGCTAAAATGTAGGTCGCGGCTTTAGCCCGACAATGTAGGTCGGACTTTAGTCCGTCAAAGCAAGCAACACAATTGCCGAACTAAACAATTGTCGCCCTAAAGGAACGACCTACACAGCTCGTAGCTCGTAGCTCGAAACTCGAAACTAAAATGTAGGTCGCGGCTTTAGCCCGACAAAGGCATAACGCACAATTGTCGAATTAAGATTGTCGCCCTAAAGGACGACCTACACAGCTCGAAGCTCGCGACTCGAAGCTCGCGACTCGAAGCTCGTAGCTAAAATGTAGCTAAAAATCCATAACGTGAAAACCAAAATTTGAAATTTATATACAATCCACCACAAACACCCATATTATCCATTCTGTATCATGATGCTGATATCGTGGTATTCAATAAACCCAGTGGTTTGTTGTCTGTTAAGGGCAAATTACCCGAACATCACGACAGTATGGAACTTAGAGCCGCTCGCGTGTGGCCTAATATCGGGGTGGTTCATAGGTTGGATATGGCAACTTCAGGCCTGATGGTTTGGGCGTTGCATAAACCAGCTCATAGCTCGTTGGCCCGTCAGTTTCAGGAACGGCAAACCGAAAAAACTTACATTGCACGCATATTTGGCAAACCAGAAGCTGAGCAAGGTTGTATTGAATTACCATTGATTTGCGACTGGCCTAACCGACCTAAACAAATGGTTGATTTTAATCGCGGCAAAAAATCATCGACTTACTGGCAGGTCATGGATTATGAAGATAATGCAACGCGCGTGCAATTACATCCGATTACCGGACGTTCGCACCAACTTCGTGTTCATATGTTGAAATTAGGCCATCCTATCTTGGGTGATCGTTTGTATGCTCATCCTCAAGCGTTATCGATGGCGAGTCGTTTACAATTACACGCGCATACTTTGAGCTTTCACCATCCGATAACGCATGAAAAGATGGAATTTACCGCGCGATGTCCGTTTTAAATTATCATCCATTTCCAGTTGGTTTGGGG
The DNA here is from genome assembly GCF_007289895.1 of Catenovulum sediminis. GTDB lineage: Bacteria > Pseudomonadota > Gammaproteobacteria > Enterobacterales > Alteromonadaceae > Catenovulum > Catenovulum sediminis. The sequence goes on from NZ_CP041660.1 coordinate 2,493,468, forward strand.
GATGTTCAGTTTGACATCGCCGTTTATATCGAAAACAGACCGCCACTAGAGGCATATTTATCGCTTTATCATTTAAAACCGCTGGAAGAAAATGAACTCGACAATATTGTTACGCGTTGCTCAAATAACTGGCGCAAAATATTTAATTGTTACGCTAAATTATTGTATCAATTAAATACATGTGATTTGTCTAGCTGGCAACAGTATCGCGATCAACTCTTTTTAAAAGAAGGAGCTAACGCGGCATTGTTGTTTTCTGCCCCCCTTTTAGCTACAACAGAATTAAAAGAAAGCAAAATAGTCCATGTGATCAGCGGGCGAACCTATGCCAGCAAGCTCAATTTACCCACACTAGATTGGTTAGCACCTGATTTTGCGATCAATCGTCAGCATAAAATTATCGTCTCACCGTATTTTGACTACCGTCAGTTATCGAATATAAAAATAGAGCAGCTCGCCGCGCTGATTCGCCAGCTTCGCATATAATAGTAAAGGCTTATTCACATTGGCCGATACAGTTAATAGTGTTTTTTAGCTTTACATCAGCATTTTTCGGATTTTCGCGATATGACAAAATTTTGGGCTTTTGTATTATCTGTTTTTTCTATGTTCGTAAGTGCAAGCTTACTCTGTGCGGCTGAATATGTTATGCCTGTTAGCCAGCATCAAATCGCTTCAGAAGACCTACTACGTTACGCCCCTACTGAGGAAATTCGAGAATTGATGGCCGGTGAACTCACTTTTACAGCTTTGCAGTCAGAGCAGGAAAGTAACGTGGTTCGTGGTGTCGCAATTTTACTGCCGGATATAAATTTACATGCTAATCAAACGGGTAGCTTTTTTCAGTTAAGATATGCATTAAATCGATATGGCTGGGTCAGTTTAGCTGGAGTGATGCCAGATTTTGAATTGTCAGAAAAAAGCTTTGGTGAAGCAGCCGACAAAGAAAGTCTGCTAAGGCCCAATGCCGATACGCAATTTATTGATGAGGTTGACAGAAACCGCTACTTAGACCAACTCTCGCTCGTGGTTAACGCAATGCAAGAAGAGGTGGTTGGTTACCCCGGCTTGATATTGGTTGTTGCACAAGGTGCTACGGCTGGCTGGTTGGTTGAAGCATATCAAGCACAAAAATTACCTTTGCCGGATGCTTTGGTCTTAATTGCACCTTATTTGCCAGATGACAGATTAAACCGTGCTTTACCAGCTCAAATAGCGCAATTATCTGTACCTATTTTAGACGTTTGGTCGGCAAGAGATAACCGCTGGGCATTAGCGACTGTGCCACTTCGCAATAAAGCATCTAAACGGCATCTAACTTTACACTACCGTCAGCGTGAAATGTTTGGCTACGCTGGGTTAGAAAGCCGTGAAGAGCGGTTAAGCAAAGAAATTTATGGCTATATGACGTATTTGGGGTGGTAGCGTAAAAACTATAATGTAGGTCGCGGCTTTAGCCCGACAAATCTTGCAATATGCAAATTGTCGCCCTAAAGGGACGACCTACACAGCTCGTAGCTCGCGGCTTAAAGCTCGAAGCTCAAAACTGTCGCCCTAAAGGACGACCTACACGGCTCGCAGCTTAAAGCTCGAAGCTCAAAACTGTCGCCCTAAAGGAACGACCTTGTATCTCTCAGTGATTGATGTTTAGCTAGCAGCAATCACATCGGGACGCCAGTGAGTATGTGAACGACCTAATCAGAAAATGATGGGTTGTAGATAATGCCCTGGCTTCCTAACCTCCATAAAACTGAATGGTATCCTAGCGCCCTATTTCAGGTGACGCTGCATGTACAAGGGGAGTAAATAGAGATGAAGGCCTATGCAGGTATTGATGTCGGTAAAGATAAATTAGATGTTAGTTGGTTACGTGACGCCACCACAAACAAGAAGAAAACGAAAGTATTAAAAAACACACCAAAAGGGCATAAAGAACTGGTGACGTGGTTGCTCAAAAATACAAAATATCAACCGCATGAAATCGTTATTACAGTTGAACCAACGGGTGTTTATAGTGAACCCCTCATGTACTATTTACATGAACAAGGATTCATTTTATTACAAGCAAATCCAAGTAAAGCGTCGCAATATGCAAAAGCGTTGAATTTGGTTCATAAGACAGATAAATCGGATGCCACGATGCTAGCCCGTTATGGACATGACCAGCAACATTCTTTGTGTAGATGGCAGCCAGAGCCGGTGGAATCAAGAGCGTTAAAGGCGATGCTACGCAGGCTAGAAGCACTAGAGCAGGATTTGCAGCGGGAAGAAAATCGATTTGAAGCCGCTAATTTTTCAGGCGCATCAGCACGAGTGATTCAGTCGCTGGAAGACATGATAGCGGTGTTGAAAGATGAAATAGACAAGTTAACTCAAGAAATTGACGACCATATAGATGGGCATCCATCACTAAAAAAGAACCGTAAATTACTCCAAAGCATAAGCGGCGTTGGGGTTGTTGTTTCAAGAGTGATGGTTAGCTTGTTAGCCTGTAAGAATTTTAAAAATGCAAAGCAGTTTTCAGCGTATTTGGGTTTAATTCCGAAGCTTAAAGAATCGGGGAAACAGGCTGGAAAAACCACATTAAGCAAACAAGGCCCGAGTTATGTTAGGGTCAAATTATATATGGCAGCAGTCGTGGCAGGGCAACATAATCCTGATATAAAAGCTCAAAAAACACGGTTATTGCAGCAAGGCAAGAATAAAATGCAGGCATTAGGAGCGGCGATGAGAAAGCTGGCTCAAATATGCTTTGGAGTTGTAAAAACTCAAACAGAATATCAGCCTCAAGTTAATTAAATAACGACTTGAAGCTGATTGTGAGAGATGGTATCTACACTTCATGTGAAACTTGAAACTTGAAACTTGTAGCTAAAATGTAGGTCGCGGCTTTAGCCCGACAAATCTTGCAATATGCAAAATGTCGCCCTAAAGGGACGACCTACACAGCTTAAATCGCGTCTTTATCGACAATCGCTTTCATATCAGTCATGTAGCCGCGCAATTCTTGACCAACCCACTCAACTGGGTGGTTACGAATTTCATCGTTTACACGTACTAATAATGCATTATCAACTGTGTTTGACTTAGGTGCTTTGTACTGACCGATAAATGCACTATCTAGGTCTTTTACAAAATCAGTTAATAAAGGAACTGCCGCGTGTGCGAATAAGTAACAACCATATTCCGCCGTATCAGAAATAACAACGTTCATTTCGTACAATTTTTTACGAGCGATTGTATTCGCGATTAATGGCGTTTCGTGTAAAGATTCATAGTATGCAGACTCTTCAATGATGCCAGATTCTGTCATTGCTTCGAATGCTAATTCAACACCGGCTTTAACCATAGCAACAAAGAAAATGTTGTTGTCGAAGTATTCTTGCTCGTCAATTGGAGCATCTTGAGCTGTTGATTTTTCAAAAGCTGTTTCGGCAGTTTCTGCACGCCATTTTAACAAGTTAGCGTCGTCATTTGCCCAGTCTTCCATCATGGTTTTAGAAAAGTGACCTGTGATGATGTCGTCCATGTGCTTGTAGAATAATGGACGTAAAATATCTTTTAACTCACCCGCTAATGCAAAACATTCAATTTTTGCAGGGTTAGATAAACGATCCATCATACCTGTGATGCCGCCATATTTAAGCGCTTCAGTGATGGTTTCCCAACCGTATTGGATTAATTTTGACGCGTAACCTGGTTCAACACCTTCAGCAACCATTTTGTCATAACCTAAAATTGCGCCAGTTTGCAACATACCACAAAGGATAGTTTGCTCACCCATAAGGTCAGATTTTACTTCAGCAACAAAAGAAGATTCTAAAACACCGGCACGATCACCACCTGTGGCAGACGCATAAGCTTTTGCCCACTCTAAACCGTGTGCTTGTGGATCATTTGCAGGGTGAACTGCGATAAGTGTCGGAACACCGAAACCACGCTTATATTCTTCACGTACTTCTGAACCCGGACACTTAGGTGCACACATAATAACAGTGATATCTTCACGAATTTGCATACCTTCTTCAACGATGTTGAAACCGTGAGAGTAAGCTAAAGTTGAACCTTCTTTCATTAACGGCATAACTGCGCTAACAACGGCTGTGTGTTGCTTGTCAGGTGTTAAGTTACAAACTAAATCTGCCGTTGGGATTAAATCTTCGTAAGTACCTACGTTGAAGCCATTGTCTGTTGCATTTTTCCAAGAAGCACGTTTTTGTTCGATTGCTTCTTTACGTAATGCATAAGAAATATCTAAACCAGAATCGCGCATGTTTAAACCTTGGTTTAAACCTTGAGCACCACAACCGACGATAACAACTTTTTTGCCTTTTAATGCTTCACAACCGTTTGCGAATTCGCTGCGGTCCATAAAACGACATTTACCTAATTGTTCTAACTGTTCACGCAATGTTAGCGTGTTGAAGTAATTTTGACCCATGAGGATGTCCTGTATTAATTGATTGAAGTACTAAGTTAGATAACTCGAACTTAAGATACAGTGCTGCAGAAAGATCTATCATTCTGCGGTGCTGAATCTTAGCTGCTAATGAATCTGATCTAAAATTGCGCACACTTTACCCTATTAATTTTATTGCTTAAAGTGATATATTTAAAAAACAGTATTTCATTTTGTGAAATAAAAAGCTTGTCAAAATAAACATTGGTTGGTCATACAAGGCGCGCAAGTGGAACTTAAATCTTTAAAATGCTTTATACATTTAGCTGAAACTCTGCATTTTGCAAAAACCGCAGAAGCCATGCATACCAGTGCCCCGACGCTGAGCAGGCAAATTAAAAAGCTGGAAGAAGAGGCCGGCTGTGTTTTGCTTGAGCGCGATAATCGCAGTGTCGCCTTGACTGAGGCTGGTTTTCAGTTTTTGTCTTTTGCTCGGCAAACTTTGGATAATTGGCAGCAGTTTCAAAAGCATACTCAAAAAAGTGTGCATGAGTTAAAAGGTCAGTTAAAAGTATTTTGCTCGGTGACGGCGTGTTACTCGCATATACCGCCCATTTTGGCGCGTTTGAATCAAAAACATCCCAATATTGAGATATTATTGGAAACTGGCGCGGCTTCATTGGCAATGAATAAAATTATACAAGGCGAAGTAGATATTGCTTTATCGGCCAGACCTGACAACATGCCGAATAACATAGCGTTTCACTCAATCGATAGAATTTCAATGTCTTTGATAGGCCCTGCGATTGAATGTGATGTGCAACAAAAATTGACCGTGGAGCAGCCTGATTGGCAGGCGATCCCCTTCATTATTGCAGATTCTGGATTTACCCGTACGCGAAGCGATAAATGGTTTCGTGCTCATCATATTAAACCGAATATTTACGCAAGAGTTGCCGGTCATGAAGCGATTGTATCTATGGTTGCTTTAGGTTGTGGAATCGGCTTAGCGCCTGATATAGTGATCCAAAATAGTCCGGTACGCGATAAAGTGACCACGATTGATGCGGGAGCAGATATCGAACCTTTTGAGTTGGGGGTTTGTTGCTTACAAAAACATTTGGTCGAACCTTTAGTTGCGGCATTTTGGCAGGAAGCTGTCGCTGTGTAAGCGGCGACAGTTTGAACTTTAAAGGTACGTATGCAATTTAATAATAGATTTTATCAAAATTTTTCAGGCCATTATCATGCGCAGTACCCAATGGCAATTCAAAATCCTAGAATGGTCTGTAAAAATCAAGCGTTAGCTGATTTTCTTGGGTTTAGTGACGACAGAATTACGGACGAGGCTTTTGTGCAAATCTTTTCCGGCCAATCGATAGTTGAAGGGATGCAGCCGTTAGCGCAAAAATATACAGGTCACCAATTTGGTTCTTACAATCCGGATTTAGGTGACGGTCGTGGTTTATTGTTAGGCGAAGTGCAAGCACAGGACAACTCTTTATGGGATTTGCATCTTAAAGGGGCAGGGCAAACGCCTTATTCGCGTGGCGGTGATGGCCGTGCTGTGTTGCGCTCATCTATTCGAGAGTTTTTAGCCAGCGAAGCTTTATATCATTTAGGAATACCAACGAGTCGGGCACTGTGTGTTATTGTTGGGGATGATCCTGTCTATCGTGAAATAGAAGAAAAAGCGGCAATAACTACCCGCGTTTGTCAGTCACATATACGTTTTGGCCATTTTGAATACTTGTATCATACACAGCAGTTTGATGATTTAGATAAACTGATTCAGTTTACGATAGATGAATATTATCCGCAGTGCCGTGATGCGCAAGAGCCGGTTTTGCAGTTGATTACGGAAATAACGTTAAAAACTGCAGAAATGGTCGCGTTGTGGCAAGCATATGGTTTTTGTCATGGCGTGATGAATTCAGACAATATGTCAGTTCTGGGTATCACCTTTGATTTTGGCCCATTTGCTTTTTTAGATGATTACCAGCCAGATTTTATTTGTAATCATTCAGATCACACTGGCCGCTACGCTTTTGATAAACAGCCGAGTATCGCACTTTGGAACTTAAATTGTTTAGCGCATGCTTTTTCCAATCATTTGTCGATTGATCAATTAAAACAGGCTTTACAGCAATTCGAACCACATTTTATTCAGCTTTATAATGCTAAAATGCGACAAAAAATGGGGCTTTGTGAAGATAATCCGGATGCAAAACTATTGATTTCTCAGCTGTTAACAATAATGAGAGCGCAACAGTTAGACTATACTAATACATGGCGTGGTTTAGCCGAAACTGAAGTGACGCAGCAAGCAGAATTATTGGCCCTGTTGGGTGCCAGTGAAGAATCTAACGCATGGATTTCTTTGTATCAAGCTTCTATCCAAGCTCAAGGCGGAAAAGAAGCTGCACGTTTAAAAAAAATGCAGTTGCATAACCCCAAGTATATTTTACGCAATTATTTGTTACAGCAAGCGATTGAAGATGCTGAAAAAAATGATTTTAATGAAGTGCAAACTTTATATAAATTGTTAAAATCACCCTTTACGCAACAAGATGACAGCCTTCGTTACCAGCAGAGCGCTCCTGATTGGGCAAAAAAATTAGAAATATCATGCAGCAGTTAAATTTAGTAGAGATGCGTACTCAGCAAGAATGTATTCAATGTATTTTTCAAGATGAAATTACATTTGAAAATGCAGTTGAATTAATACCTGAGTGGTTGGCTGGGCATAACTTAAAAATAATTGAATGTATTATCGGAGCAGACCGTATAAGCTGGCAATTGCAGGCTGATAAAGTCAGTTGGTTGCATTTTGAAGCCTTATCGCAGTCTGTATGGTTTGAAGGTGATATACAATCGATTGCACATTTTCTGGACCATTATTGAGTTGTTTTGGTTTGATCGTCAGTTTTATCGCAAATCTGCAAAATTTTGAACAAGAAATGAGTGAATGATAAACAGAATAATTACGCTAATATTGCTCTTAACCTGTGCTGTCAGTCAGGTCCTTGCTAAACCTGTTGTTGTATCTGAAATTGAACAGCAAAAGACGTTGGTTATCGGTGAGTATCTTACCTATCAAAGCCTACCAAAAGAGGTCACGCCAGATATTTTGGTGGAACGCTTTAATATTATCGGTTGGCAGAGTTTTGAAACGGAAATTCCGGTATTGCCATATAGCCAAAATGCTTATTGGTTGTATTTTGAACTAAAAAATGATGCTAACCATAAAGCTGAATTCTTAATGGATTTCGCCTTTCCATTGTTAAACAATATCAGTGTCTATAGATTAGACGATAATAAAAAAGTTGAGCTAGTCGCACAATCTGATATCGAAACCCGTGTGAAAGATCGCAAATACCCTTCTGGTGGTTATATCTTCCCAATTTGGGTTGCCGAACAAAGCACCACTGGTTATTTAATGCGGATTGAAAATGACAGTATGGTACAGGTTCCAGTCACCATTTATGTGCCGGAAGTTATACCGTACGAAAAAAGCAAAATCAGCTTTTGGCTGGGCGGCGGTTTAGCGATATTAATTGTATTGTCATTATTCTCAACCCTGATTTATGTATTAAGTGCCGAACGAAGTTTTATCTACTTTGCTACCTTTTCGTTCAGTTTCTTTTTTTATTATTGTGCAACAACGGGTTATCCAATTGAGTTTTTATGGCCAAATTATCTAGCCTACAGCAAAAATATCGCCATGTTGTCTTTAGGGGTTTCGTTAGCTGCACTCTCACTGTTTGCTATCGAGTTTTTACAACTTAGCAGTTCGAATAAAAAATTAGCCCGTATTGTTTTAGTTTTTACCGGCTGCAGTTTTATTGCCGGTATTTTTGGTTTGTTAATGAATCATGAATTGCAAATTCGTTTGCAACTTATCATGTTTTTAGCTTGTACCTCCTTGGTTTTATATTCAGCTATTATGAGTTTGCAGACTAAGCGTAAAGGGGCATATCGATTTTTATTTTGTTTTGCCCTGATAACCATATCTTGCGCCTTATTTGCAGGTAATCGCTTTGGTCTGATTGAGCGTAATTTTGTAACTGAGTACAGTTTGTTAGGGTCACAATTTTTAGCTTTTATTATTCTATTTGATGCCCTGTCAGAACGCATTCGCATTGAACGGAGCAAAAGGCTGCAAGCTCAGATTGAATCAATGCATCATTATCAGCAATTTTACGATATTTATGAAAACGCAGTTGAAGCGCATTTTTCAACGACAGAAGATGGGCGCTTGTTACGTGCTAATAAGGCGTTTTATGAGCTGTTAGGTTATCAAAGTTTTGAGCAGCTTCTGGAAAACGTAAAAAACATTACTGATTTATACCTTGTACCGTCAGAACGAGAAAAACTCATTGCTAAATCGCGTGAGTTTGGGCGTGTATTTAGTTTTGATACTCAGTGGCGACGTGGCAATGGAAAAAAAATATGGGTTTCTATCAACCTAAGATATGAAGCCGAGTCACCCGATGGACCAGTATTGATAGGCTCACTGATTGATATTAGCCAAAAGAAGAAAGCAGACAGACAACTACAGTTTCTTGCCGCGCATGATTCATTAACGGGTTTGTTAAATCGTCGAGAATTTGAAAGGTTACTGAATGACGCTTTGGTCGAGTGTAGCTCCAATGGTGCCAAGCATACTCTGTTATATATGGATCTAGACCAGTTTAAAGTGGTGAACGATACCTGTGGTCACAAAGCAGGTGATATTTTGTTGCGCCAGTTAACAGATGAGTTAAAGGATGTTGTTGGTGACAGTGGTTTAATCGCTCGCTTAGGTGGCGATGAGTTTGGTGTTTTGTTGCATCACAAAATTGATGATGAAGCTTTTGTGATCGCATTTCGCTTAAAACAGGCCGTGCAGGATTTTAGATTTGTTTGGGAAGGCCGAGTGTTTACCTTAGGCGTTAGTATTGGTTTAGTTGAGGTTAATGAAGAAAACAACTTTATTGATGAGGTGTTAAGTATTGCCGATACAGCCTGTTATGCTGCAAAAGAAAGAGGTCGTAACCGTATTCATGCTTACACAGAATCAGATAAAGATGTGAAGCAGCGACATAATGAAATGCAGCAAATTGCTAAGATAAATGAAGCACTGAGCGAAGACAGGTTTAAATTACAATGCCAGCTTATTTACAATATGCAAAAAACTGGCGAGCCTCTGCATTATGAAATTCTGATTCGAATGTTTGACAGTGATAATAATTTGGTCCCGCCCGGCATGTTTTTGCCAGCTGCAGAACGTTATGGCTTGATGTCTCAAATTGATAAATGGGTGATAAATCATTATTTTGAATGGTTGCATAACAACCCTACACATATGCAGCAATTGGGGAAATGTGCAATCAATTTATCTGGCCCCTCGTTAGCTGATGAAGATATGCAAAGTTATATTTTGGATTGTTTTCACAAATATCAGATACCGCATGAAAAGATTTGCTTTGAAATAACAGAATCCATGGCGATCCAACAACTGGATGCAACATTGAGTTTTATTCAGTGCTTTAGAGACTTGGGCTGTTCATTTGCGCTAGATGATTTTGGTAGTGGATTTTCATCCTATGGGTATTTAAAAAATCTGCCGGTGGATTATCTAAAAATCGATGGTAGTTTTGTCAAAGATATGCTGGTCGATCCAATCGACAGAGCTATGGTTAAGTCGATTTACGAAGTTGCTAAAGCAATTGGTATGCAAACAGTGGCTGAGTTTGTTGAGTCTGAAGATATCTTGGCAGACTTGCGTAGTATAGGGATTAATTTTGGCCAGGGTTACGGCATTGCCAAACCTATGGGATTGGAAGAATTTGTCGAAAAGTTTGGCAAAAAAACGAAAACAGATGATAGGCAGAATAGATGAAAAATCGGTTAACAATATGCTCTATTGTCGGCTATATGTGTTTTGTTAGCTTTATCGTTGAAGCGGCACAAACAGCAAACACCAACTCTTTATGTACGGCTGAACGTTATGACAGCAAAGGCGTTGTCAAACAGCTTATTGATACAGACAGTGTTGAGCTTACTAATGGGCAGGTTGTGCGGTTAATTGGTGTGCAGGCTGTGAGCCGCAATCTGAAAGCTATTAATCAGCAGTTTGAAACGGCAAATTGGGCGCAGTCGCAAGCACAGCAGATTTTACCCGCCAACACTGAGGTACATCTGGTATTAGATCAACAATTGGTTGATTTAGATAACCGATTATTGGCCCATATGTTTACCTCTTCTGGTACAAATGTGCAGCAGAAAATATTAGCAGAAGGGTTAGCAGAAGCTGCGATTGAACAACCGAATACATTATTTTGGCGTTGTTATTATCAAGCTGAAGTGAATGCGCTTAAAGCTCAGCGTGGTATATGGCAGCATCAGGCTTTTCAGCCAAAAGCTGCAAATTTAGCGCGCCACAGCAGTGAAATAATACAAAACTGGCAGGGCAAACTAGATAGAGTTTTTCATCAGCATGGCGCAACATGGTTGGTTTTAAATGATTGGCTGTACGTTAAAGTGGATGATGCAGTAAAACGTTCAGTATTTGCTAAAACCCATTTTGAAAATCTCAAAGGGCAAAGTTTAATCGTTAAAAGTACTGTGGGTTATCAAAAGGGGCGATGGCAAGCAGAACTATTTGAAGCTTGGCAATTGATTGTAGAAAAATAGCGTTATTTCTCGCTTGCAACTTTTTATTATCCTGCCACAATCAAATAAACATTGTTGGAATTCAATTGGATACAGGACAGTTCTAAATGTCAGATTTTCGTCAGCAAGCCTTGGATTATCACGAAAAGCCGACACCGGGTAAAATCAGTGTCGAGTTGTCAAAACCCGCAGAAACATCTGCAGATTTAGCGCTGGCTTATAGCCCCGGAGTTGCTGAACCTGTCAGAGAAATTGCAGCAAACCCAGAAGAAGCCTATCGATACACTGCTAAAGGTAATCTGGTTGCGGTTATTTCGAACGGTACAGCCGTATTAGGTTTGGGAAATTTAGGGCCTTTGGCGTCAAAACCTGTGATGGAAGGTAAAGCTCTATTATTTAAAAGGTTTGCCGGTTTAGATTCAATCGATATTGAAGTTAAACACCGAACCACTGAAGAGTTTATCAATACGGTTGCCAGCATAGCCGACACTTTTGGCGGTATTAACCTTGAAGATATTAAAGCACCAGAGTGTTTTGAGATTGAACGAGCGCTCAAAGAAAAGTGTAACATTCCCGTTTTCCATGATGATCAGCATGGTACAGCCATTGTTACCGCGGCAGGTATGTTAAATGCGCTTGAAATTCAAGGTAAGTGTATTAGCGAAGTGATAATTGTTTGTATGGGAGCGGGCGCCGCAGCCGTTGCTTGTATGGAACTGTTGATCAAGTGTGGTGCGCAGCGCGAACGTATTTATATGTTAGATCGTAAAGGTGTTATTCATACCCGTCGTGAAGATTTAACAGAGCATAAAAAGTTGTTTGCTAATAATACAGACAGACGCACTTTGGAAGATGCTCTAACCGGAGCTGATGTCTTTGTCGGTGTATCAGGGCCGGATGTGTTACCACCAGAAGCGCTGAAGTTGATGAATGATAATCCTGTGGTATTTGCCTGTTCTAACCCAGATCCGGAAATTCGTCCCGAATTAGCTTTAGCGGTGCGCGACGATTTAATCATGGCGACCGGTCGTTCAGATTATCCGAATCAGGTGAATAATGTTTTGTGCTTTCCGTTTATTTTCCGCGGGGCGTTAGATGTTCGAGCGACAGAAATTAATGATGAAATGAAGGTCGCGGCCGTTGAGGCAATTAAGCAATTAACGCGAGAAGAGGTTCCGGAAGCTGTTATTAAGGCAAGTGGCGGTAAGAAACTGACATTTGGTCGTGATTATATTATTCCCAAGCCAATGGATCCAAGATTGTTGCAACGGGTTGCCAAAGCGGTGGCTATCGCCGCAGTAGAGTCAGGTGCAGCACAAATTGGTTTGCCAGATAAATATTTGTAGATAGTATTTTTAGAGTTATTGTCGATTAAAATCAAAAAAGGCGCCATCGGCGCCTTTTTTCTATACGGTTTATGCCACTTATTTTTTAGTGCTAAGTGAACCAAAACGTTTGTTGAAGCGATCAACACGACCACCTGTATCAACAACACGCTGCTTACCAGTATAGAACGGGTGACATGCTGAGCATACGTCTAAGTAGATTTCTTTACCTAAAGTAGAACGTGTTTCAATTACATTACCGCATGAGCATGTTGCTTTTAATACTTTATATTCAGGATGGATGCCTGCTTTCATTTGGATGACCTCTGTTTGGGCCGTATAGCCACTCGCGCCAAACTATCAAGCTCGCCGAGTACCACACGTGATTAATAAATTATAGGGCGCGGATTTTAATTTAAGGTGGTTATTTATGCAAGTATTTTCAACTAAAATGTAGGTCGCTACTCGAAGCTTAAAGCTAAAATGTAGGTCGTGGCTTTAGCCCGACAAATCTTGCAGTATGCACGATGTTGAAATAAAAATTGCCGCCCTAAAGGGCCGACCAGTGCAGCTCGAAGCTCGAAGCTCGAAACTTAAAGCTAAAATGTAGGTCGTGGCTTTAGCCCGACAAATCTTGCAGTATGCGCGATGTCGAAATAAAAATTGTCGCCCTAAAGGGCCGACCTACACAGCTCAAAGCTCGTCGCTCGAAGCTTAAAGCTAAAATGTAGGTCGTGGCTTTAGCCCGACAAATCTTGCAGTATGCACGATGTTGAATGAAAAATTTTCGCCCTAAAGGGCCGACCTACACAGCTCGAAGCTTAAAGCTAAAATGTAGGTCGTGGCTTTAGCCCGACAAATCTTGCAGTATGCACGATGTCGAAATAAAAATTGTCGCCCTAAAGGGCCGACCTACACAGCTCGCAATAAAAATTGTCGCCCTAAAGGGCCGACCTACACAGCTCGCTGCTCGCTGCTCGTCGCTCGATGCTCAAAGCTCAAATACTTTCTTTTTGTTTTTTCGCGTATTCACCTACCCAATAGACAAAACCAGCTAATGTTCCGGATAAATGAGCTTCAATGGCGACATCAGCGCCAATTAATTCGGCAGTAGCGGGATCTGCGCCATATACCTGTTCCCAAACAACTTTAATTAAAATACCAGCCAATAACAGGTAGCCGGTTTTATCTTTATGTTGAATATCTTGAAACGCGCCCCAAACCAGTAAACCGTGCAAAACGCCCGAAAAACCAGTGTAAACTTGAATGTTTGCAAAGTAGTATAGGGCTGCAGAGATCAAACAGGCGGTAATCAATACCTCACTAAAAAGTTTTCGCAACGAATAATACTGACCGTGTAAAGTCCAAAGCGCTATAAGTGCAAGCGTATTTAATAAAAAATGATTCCAGTTAGTGTGCAAGAAATGACCGGTTATAATTCGCCACGTCTGTTGGTTATTAACTTGTTCTAAATCTAAAGTTAACCAAACTTTTGCTTCTTGTGGGATCATCATTGCTATCGTGAATAGAGCACAAAAAAACAAAACACTCGGTAGTGTGCTCCACGGTAGGTTTTTGACTAAATTTTGCAGCATAGGAATGTTTAATGATTGATTTTTATAAATTTAAAGCGAGCATAAAGCACTTGTGTCTAATCACAAAGTTTTTTTCGTGCACCGCGCAGTGGACAGGTCGAATCGCGATATTGATGGTCAGCCTGTTTACACTATCCTGCGGGCAACAAAGTTTAAATCAAGTCAAAATTGACGGAAAACGAGAAGCCAGAGATCCCGAAGCGGCGACTGGCTTAAACCAGAAAAAGCTGGTTTTTGCTGAACATGGCATGATTTCAGCCGCCAATCCATATGCAGTTGAAGCGGGTATGCAAATTCTAAAAGCGGGCGGTACTGCAATGGATGCAGCGGTTGCAGTGCAGGCTGTGTTGACCTTAGTTGAACCGCAATCATCTGGTATAGGCGGCGGTGCTTTTATAATGTACTGGCAGCAGTCAGAAAAAAAACTGTACGCTTTTGAAGGGCGTGAAACTGCGCCTGAACATGCCAGCGAAACCTTATTTTTTGAAGAGGGTAAAGCAATCTCTTGGTTTGATGGTGTCGTCGGTGGCCGCTCGGTGGGCGCACCGGGGGTGCTGGCTGCATTAAATGCAGGGCAGCAGAAATTTGGTCAGTTGGCTTGGTCTGGTTTATTTAAACGCGCGATTGAACTCAGTGAAACAGGCTTTGAAGTCTCTCCTAGGTTGGCCAAATTACTCGCGATGCGAATTAATCCGGGGATTGAAAAATTACCGCAAAGTCGAGCGTATTTTTTTCCGGGCGATCAGCCTTTACAAGCCGGAGAGCTCAAAACTAATTTGCAGCTAGCAGAATCATTGCGGGGTATCGCCAATCAAGGTATCGACTACTTTTACCGCGGGGAGCTTGCTGATAAAATAGTTGCAGCCGCGCAGAATAGCCCGATCGCGCCGGGCTTGCTGAATCATAATGATCTTAAAAATTACCAAGTAAAATGGCGAGAGCCGTTGTGTGGTGTGTACCAAAAACATCAGATCTGTGGTTTTGGTCCCCCCAGTTCAGGCGCATTTAGCGTGCTAATGACATTGAAGTTGTTGGAAAAATTTCATCTAGCACAATATTCAGCCAATCAAAAAGAAGCGCTTCATTTGTTTACCCAAGCATCTAAACTGGCATTTGCCGACAGAAATCAATATTTGGCAGACAATGATTATGTTGATGTACCGCTTAATCTATTATTGTCAGCAGAATACATAAATCAACGAGCAGCGATTATTCAGCCTGATAGAGATTTTGGTAAAGCGCAAGCCGGGCTGCTAGCAAATGGTGGAACCAGCAGTTTAGAGCGTCCAAGTACGAGCCACATAAGTATTGTTGATAAGTGGGGGAACGCGCTCTCCATGACAACCAGTATTGAAATGGCATTTGGCTCGGCAGTGATGGCCGGTGGTTTTTTACTGAACAACCAATTAACAGACTTTTCGTTTAACCCTGAAAAGTCAGGGGATAAAGTAGCGAATCGCGTACAGCCGGGAAAACGTCCACGCAGCTCAATGTCTCCCACCGTCGTTTTTGATCCTAAAGACAATTTACTCGGCGTTATCGGTTCACCCGGTGGTAGTCGAATTATAAACTATGTTAGTCATAGCTTAATTGCATTGATAGATTGGAAGCTAGATATTCAAAGTGCAATTGATTTACCAAAAATTACCAACATGAATGGCAAAACGTCTCTGGAAGCGGGAACGGATGTCGCCGATTTTAAAGCTTATTTCGAACAGTTAGGCCATCAGGCAGAGGTGCGTACTTTAAATAGTGGTTTACATGGCATATGGAAAACAGAAGGCAAGTGGAGTGGCGCAGCAGACCCTAGACGAGAAGGGATTGCTGCGGGTTATTAAAGATGTTGGTTTGAACTCATCAAAACTTAGTTTATCTATACACGTCGGCTTTTAGTTTGTCGACTAACCATCTGCCTTGTTGTTTTACCATAACAACATGTTTTAAATCGCGGTGACGGTTACCTTCATAGGTGCCGTCAAGCATTAAACTGACGGTTGCACGTTTGGCATTTTCAGATAGCAAAGATTGGCCGCGTAAACCTTTATCCTCTTCGATTTCAACTTTGTCTTTATCGTAACGGCGATTAAATAAAACAGACTGTACGCGCTGTGCTGTGTGATAGTGCGATAAAATTCTGCCATATTGAGGCGTTGCTAGTTTTAATGCTTGATCTAAATCTTGTTTATTATAAATGGCTTCAAAAAACTCGATTGCTGCAGGGCCCGGTTGAGCGACATCAGGTTCTCCGCTACCACAACTGACAAGTGTAAACAGAAACGTAAAGACCAATAATGTTTTATGTATAGGCGTTTTGAATTTCATAAGTATCCTAGTTTGAGAATTGAATCACGCACCTGTGAAATGAAACAATTTTATTGTCGTAGTTCAAACTCAGAATGTAAAGGAGAAAAAGGGGAATTAAAAAGCTTTAAGCAGATAACAAACAGGAAACATTGAGGACGCTGCCTCAATGTTTAGACCTGCTGATATGTTCTATATTTTTTGCGCCAGATTATGCGCAAGTAGACTTATTGTACTAATTCTGCGTCAGTAAATACGTCTGCAAATAGTGGGCTACTTAAATAACGCTCAGCAGAACTTGGTAAAATAACTACAATGTTCTTGTCTTTATTTTCAGGCTTTTCTGCTAGACGCGCAGCAGCTACTACGGCCGCACCTGAAGAGATACCGGCTAAGATACCTTCTTCTTTCATTAAGCGATGCGCCATTGCCATTGAGTCTTCATTAGAAACCTGCTCAACAGAATCAACTAAATCAAGATCTAAGTTGCCAGGAATGAAGCCCGCACCAATACCTTGGATTTTGTGTGGTCCAGGAGTTAAGTCTTGACCTGCTTTAGCTTGAGTAATGACAGGTGAGTCAGTTGGCTCTACCGCGACTGACTGAATTGCCTTACCTTTGGTTTGTTTAATGTAGCGGCTAACACCTGTGATTGTACCACCTGTACCGACACCGGCGACGAAAATATCAACATTGCCGTCGGTTGCTTCCCAAATTTCAGGGCCTGTTGTCTTTTCATGAATTTCAGGGTTTGCTGGGTTTTCAAACTGTTGCAACAAAATATATTTTTCAGGGTTTGCATCACGAATTTCTTCGGCTTTTGCAACGGCACCTTTCATGCCTTTAGGCCCTTCAGTTAACACGATGTTTGCACCTAAAGCTTTTAATAATTTACGACGCTCAAGGCTCATTGTTGCTGGCATGGTTAAGGTAAGCTTGTAACCACGTGAAGCAGCCACAAATGCTAATGCGATACCGGTATTACCACTTGTCGGCTCAACGATTTCTTTACCTGGTGTTAATAACCCTTTTTTCTCTGCATCCCAAATCATGTTTGCACCGATACGGCACTTTACACTAAAGCTTGGGTTACGCGCTTCAATCTTCGCATATACATTACCGCCAGTGACACGGTTTAGTTTAACAAGCGGGGTATTGCCGATAGATAGAGAGTTATCTTCGAAAAAATTCATTTTACTCATTCCTTAATTGTCGTTATTGGAAATAATTCTTAATAATCTTATACATAAGTTAATTAAAAAGAAGTGCCATTTAGTTATATCAAATAGCTAAATGCTTCAGTTTGTTGGTAGACGTCAACAAAGCGTGAAGTGTCATATGACTTTAAAAGGAAGGTCAAGCCGACAGGTCTGAATGCATGCTGAACTTATCTGAAATAATTACCTTAGGGTCTAGGCAATAAACAGCAAAGGTCAACAGGTTTTAGCTTTCAAACCTGTACGAAACTTTTTAATTATTCTATACAGCTTACAACTGAGTTATCAGCGCCACCTACCGGAGAAGGAGCGTAATTGTCGGCATCCCAGTCGTTTTCCCAAACATCGCCATCTAGCAAATACTTGAATTGGTATTCTTTGCCTGACTCTAAGTTAATATTTAAGCTGAAGTCACCACTTTTTAAACGTTTCATTGGTGTCGCTTTCTCATCCCATTCGTTGAAATCGCCAACTAGGAATACTTCATCAGATTGTTGAGCTTGCTCGGCGGTTAAACGAAAAGTCACTTTACAAACTGGCTTTGATTTTAAAAATTGTTTTTTCAGGCTCATACTCGATCCCTTTAGTTC
This sequence comes from Catenovulum sediminis, assembly GCF_007289895.1. GTDB lineage: Bacteria > Pseudomonadota > Gammaproteobacteria > Enterobacterales > Alteromonadaceae > Catenovulum > Catenovulum sediminis. The sequence continues at coordinate 2,511,552 of NZ_CP041660.1, forward strand.
ATTTAATGGAAGACAATAATTTAATTGTTATCACCCAGTATTTAATACAATAAATATACCAATACTGTTTTTTGGCCTCGATTTGAAAATCGTTCGAATTGACTCTGAATATATCAGTTTCAGGTCAACAGGCTTTAGTATAGCAAGTTTTTATTTGCACTAACTAGGCCGAATCTTGCGCAAACCAAATATTTCGCCCGATTCTGCGCGGGCTATGTTACTGGTAGATGAAGGCAGAGTTAAACTATTGTTGATATGAGTTGTTTCTGAACTTTTTTATCCGATCGGCACTACAATAGATATTAATAGTTATTCAGAACCCATTGATAAATTCACTGAACCCGTTATGCACATTAAAGTACATAAAAAAGTATTTTTACCTATTTTAATTTTGGCGCTCGCAGTTTTAATTTTTTTATTTTTAAAGAGTATGAAATCTGCACCGCAGCAAAAGCCGATAGAACATCAACCGCCACTGGTTGCGGTAAGCGAAATAGAATGGGGAAACTGGCCTATCCATATCACCGCGCAGGGGATTGTAAAAGCCAAGCGAAGTATTCAATTAGCTGCGCAAGTTTCAGGTCAAGTGTCTAATTTATCAAATGATTTTTACTCTGGTGGGCTATTTAAAAAAGATCAGTTATTGGTACAAATTGAACAAGCCGATTATCAAACCGAAGTTAAATCAGCACAAGCACAGCTTGCCCGCGCTCAAGCTGCATTAAAGGAAGAACAGGCAAGGGGCAAAGTTGCTGAGGTTGAGTGGCAAGATATAAAACAACAAGCCAGTGATTTAGCGCTTCGTATTCCACAATTAGAAACAGAACAAGCAAATGTACAGTTTGCGCAAGCTCAACTAGAGCGCGCGCAGCGACAATTACAGCGTACCGGCATTCAAGCACCATTAAATGCTGTGGTCGCTGCCCGTTACGTTGAATTAGGCAGTTACTTAAACGCAGGCACTGTGGTAGCAGATTTATACGCGACAAATGTCGCAGAAGTGCGCTTGCCTGTTACCTTGCAACAGTTTGAATTTATTCAACCGAGTACAAATCAGGTGCATTTTGCACCAGTTAGGGTCCGTTTAAATAATACTCAGGGTAAACCTGCTAGTTGGCAGGCTCATTTAGTGCGCAGTGAAAAAGTGGTTATCGAAGGTAATCAGACTATTGTACTGGTTGCGGAAGTCGATGATCCGTATAACTTCAAACAAGGGCATGCAAAAGCATTGTTTTTTGGCCAGTACCTAGAAGCACAAATTCCGTTAAGTGGGTTAGGTCAGACCGCCAGAATCCCCCGTTATTTATTAACCGCAAGACAAACACTGTTAGTTGAAAATAATCAGCGTTTATTTATTCGCGAACCTAACATTGCTTTTAAAGATAGCCAATACATATATGTCACAGACGGATTATCTGTGGGCGATCGGATCATTACCTCAGCATTGAGTAATGCAATTGATGGCAGTGCGGTAAGGGTGCATCAATCAGGCTCTGCCAAGGAGGATAAATGAACGAAGTTGCCAAGCGTGGCATTATTGCCTGGTTTGTCCATAATCCAATCGCCGCCAACCTTTTGATGATTGCCATTATTATTTTGGGGGTGTATTCGGTATTTACCATTCGTAAACAATCTTTTCCGACGATTCAGTTAGACACCATTCATGTTCAGGTGCCGTATTTGGGAGCCGCACCAGAAGAATCTGAAGAAGGGGTGGTGCTAAAAATTGAAGAGGCAATAAAACGTATTGAAGGCATTAAAAAGATAGAATCGGTCGCGCAGGAAGGCTTAGCACGCGTCATTATAGAAGTGTCAGAAGGATACGATGTCGTTGAGATCCTGAACGAAGTAAAAGTACAAGTTGATGCAATCCCAAGTTTTCCGGCCAATACCGAAAAACCTGTTATATATCGAGTGAAACCGGAACAGGCAGTGCTTTGGGTGCAAGTTTTTGGTGATTTATCTGAGCATAAAATGAAGCGTTATGCGCAGCAAATTCGGGATGAGATAGTGCAACTGCCTGGGGTCTCAGCAGCTGAGATCGTTGGTGATCGAGATTACGAAATTTCGATAGAAATTAGTGAAAGTAAACTACGTGAATTAAATATATCGTTAGATTTTGTGGCGGATCGCATTCGCCGCTTTTCACTTGATTTACCCGGCGGTGCGATTAAAACGGAAAACGGCGATATTTTACTTAGAACCAAAGGGCAGGCGTATCATCAAGCTGATTTTGCGCAAATTACGATTTTAACAAACTCAGATGGTAGCCAGGTTCGACTGGCTGATATCGCACACATAACGGATGGTTTTGTCGAGCGTGAAGCGTTTTCGCATTTTGATCAAAAAGATAGTGTGGGTATACAGGTTAAATCTGTTGGCAAGCAAAATGATTTACACATTTCTGAAGTTGTAAAAAGCTACATTAAAGATAAAAAACAGCAACTACCGGACGAAATTGGTTTAGATGTCTGGGGTGACAGCTCTTATTACTTAAAAGGGCGTCTTGATTTGATGCTGAGTAATATGTTTATGGGGGCATTACTGGTATTTGTAATTTTGTCGCTGTTTTTGCATTTAAAGTTGGCTGTTTGGGTCATTGTGGGTTTGTTTGTCAGCTTTTTAGGCGCACTGGCGCTGATGCCGATGACCGGCGTTTCTATCAATATGATTAGCTTATTCGCGTTTATTTTAGTCCTAGGCATTGTAGTTGACGATGCCATTATTATTGGTGAAAGTGTACATACAGCGGTGCAAGCACATGGACCTGGGGCCGATGTGGTGATCCGCGGTGCACAATTGGTTGCAATGCCTGCCACATTCGGAGTATTAACTACGATCGTTGCTTTTGTACCCATGCTCTTAGTGCCGGGTGCATCGTCGCCAATTTGGTCGTCTATTGGTATGGTGGTGATACTGTGTCTTGCATTTTCATTGATTGAATCCAAATGGATTCTGCCCGCCCATATGGTGACATCTTCTCCTAAGCGTCGTTATGAACAAAGCGATGAAATGCTCAGAAAAAAACAACATCCGACCTACCTGCAAAAAATAAGACATGCGGTTGATAAAGGCTTAAAGCGTTTTATCGAGGCGGTCTATTTGCCCTTCTTGAAGTTGTGTATTGAATTTCGGTACACAGCTTTGGCGAGTTTTGTTGCTTTACTTATTATTGTTGCTGGGCTCATTGCATCAGGTGCAGTGCGATTTGTTTTTTTTCCAAATTTGCCCAGTGACTATGTACAAGCCAATTTAACAATGGAAGATGGTACGCCGGATAAAGTCACAAATCAGATGTTGGCAAAGTTGGAAGAGGCTTTATATCGTCTTCATCCGAGCTATTTTTCACATTTACCGGACAATGTGATCGCGCACAGTAATGCATTTAACACCGGTCAAACCAGCGGCATGATATGGACTGAATTAAACCGTGAATACATCGGACAAGTTGACGGTGTTGAGATTGCCAATTTGTGGCGCGAAGAGTTTGGTCAACAGCCAGGTGTGCGCTCCGTGAGTTTTAATGGTTCTATTCAAGGCGGCGCGGGCTCAGATTTAGAGTTTTTATTTCGCAGCGATAATATTAAAGATATAGCAGCGGCGGCTGAAAAACTTAAGCTTAAATTGCAAAAATACGAAGGCGTTTACGACATTGACGATTCTTTCAGTGGAGGCAAAGACGAAATAAAACTGGCGTTGAAGCCTTCAGCGCAAGCGTTTGGTTTAACATTGCAGGATGTTGCTCGTCAGGTTAGGGTGGCATTTTATGGTGCAGAAGCGCAACGTATACAAAGGGATGAAGAAGAAATTAAAGTCATGGTGCGTTATCCCAAAGCTGAGCGGAGTTCAATTGAAAGCTTAGAGGCGATGTGGATCAGTACCCAGGATGGACGACAAGTCCCTTTTTCAGCTGTCGCGCAATATACAATCGGTGAGGGCTATTCAACCATTCAGCGTATCGATTTTCAGCGTTCCGTGAGCGTTACGGCCAAGGTTGACAAAGCCGTGGGTGAGCCGGGTAAATTAGCCAGTGAAGTGATTGAAAACGATATTCCAGCGATTCTAGAAGCATTTCCATCGGTTAGTTTTGAGTTATATGGCGCATCTAAAGAAGAGCAAGAAGCCATGCAAAGCTTAGGTTTAGGCTTCACATTCTCGTTGGTTGTTATTTATGGATTGATGGCAGTGCCACTTAAATCATATAGCCAGCCATTAATTATTATGTCGGTCATTCCATTTGGGATTGTGGGAGCGGTAATCGGCCATATGATATTTGGTCTTGCGATGAGTATTTTATCTTTCTTCGGTATTATTGCGCTGGCCGGTGTTGTGGTAAATGACTCATTGATATTTGTGGATTTTGTAAACAGATCTGTACGCCGAGGGGTTGAAATTAAAGAGGCTATCAGCGAAGCGGGCAGTCGTCGTTTCCGAGCCATCTTATTAACGTCTTTAACAACCTTTTTCGGCCTGATCCCCATTGTTTCGGAAACCAGTCTGCAAGCTCAGATTGTAATACCTATGGCGCTTTCGTTAGCTTTTGGTATTTTATTTTCAACGGTCATTACTTTATTGTTGTTACCCACTTTATACGTAATATTGGACGATATTAAGACATTGCCAAGTCGCTTTAAAAGAGCAAAACGAACACCAGTCATTGAAAGTTGAATGGTCTGACCTATTTTTTATGCTTGGCTATTTTAATTTGACCAGAATTTCTTTATTATAGGCTCCGACTTAATCGATTAATCATTTTGATTGGTTAAGTCTGTTGTGTGTAAGTGTGAGAGCGGTTAATTGTGTGAGTCGTTCTCGGGCAAACCAGTTTGTGTGCTGGTTTGCCGTTTTGTTTCCTTCCTGTTTAAATTCTGTATTAATCTTGTAAATTTTATTTTTTCGTTTAAGTTGAGCCCTGTGTTTGCATAAATTGCTGTACTCACCTCACTGGCAGATCGTATGATTCAAGTTACAGGCCCTTCCACTTTATTTCTTATAACTTTTTTAATGTTAGGTTATGTATGCGCCCATCTCACTACAATAATTTTGATAATGCGAATGTTAACTGGCAAGTTGTTAGAAAAGTATTCCCTTATTTAGTTGAGTTTAAAGCTCGGGTATTTTTAGCTTTAACCTGTTTGGTATTTGCTAAGGTTGCAGGTGTCGCTTTACCCTTTATCTTGAAGCATATTGTTGATGATTTAAATCAGGATAACCTAACAGAAAAGGTTGCGACAGGCTTAGTAGCGGTCCCGCTGGCATTGTTGATCGCATACGGGGTCGTGCGCTTTTTAAATACCCTGATTGGTGAAATTCGCGATACCTTATTTGGTCGAGTGACAGAAAGGGCCATTCGTCGTTTAGGGCTAGAAGTTTTTCAGCATCTACATGCATTAGATATTGATTTTCACCTGTCTCGGCAAACTGGTGGTGTTGCACGTGATATTGATCGCGGCACGCAAGGCGTCAGTTTTTTAATGCGTTTTATGGTGTTTAATATTGGCCCAACATTATTAGAAATAGCATTTGTAATTGGTTTATTTTGGGTTAATTATGGCGGGCACTTTGCCCTTATTATTGTCATTGCGATCATTGCTTATGTCGGCTACTCAATACTGGCAACTGAGTGGCGTACAGAGTATGTGAGACAAGCAGCGCAAGCTGACTCGAAATCCAGTACGCGCGCGATTGATAGTTTATTAAACTATGAAACGGTTAAATATTTCAATAACGAAAAGTTTGAAGCAAACCGTTATGATCAAGCTTTAGCTGACTGGGAGGTTGCAAAACGTAAAAACCGACTGTCACTGTTTGCCTTAAATGCTGGGCAGGCTCTTGTCATCGCTGTAGCAATGGCTGCGATGATGATATTAGCCGCCTATCATGTTGCAGACAATCGCATGAGTATCGGTGATTTTGTGCTGGTTAACGCATTTATGATGCAGCTATTTATTCCACTGAACTTTTTGGGTTTTGTTTACCGCGAAATTAAAGGTTCGCTGGCAAATATAGAGCATATGTTTTCATTATTAAAACGCAAACCTAATGTGGTTGACGCTGATAATGCCGAAATCTTAAAACCAATCCAAACAGATATTGCATTTGAACAAGTTAGTTTTGCATATCAAAGCGACAGACCTATTTTAAAGCAGGTTTCGTTTGTTGTTCCGGCCGGCAAAAAGGTGGCAATAGTAGGTGAAAGTGGGTCGGGTAAATCTACCCTGATTAAACTATTGTTTCGTTTTTATAATTTATCCGCAGGCAGCATTAAAATTGGTGGGCAAGATATTAGCTTAGTGACTTTAGAAAGTTTGCGCAGACTCATGGGGATGGTTCCACAGGATACAGTGTTGTTTAACGATACCTTATACAATAATGTATTGTATGGTCGGCCTGATGCGACTGAACAAGAGGTGCTCAATGCAATAAAGTTAGCGCATTTAGCGCATTTTGTAGCGTCACTGCCTAAAGGTCATCAAACGGTTGTTGGTGAAAGAGGGTTAAAATTATCAGGCGGCGAAAAACAACGTGTGGCAATTGCCAGAAGCATATTAAAAAGTGCCCCTATTATGTTGTTTGACGAAGCAACTTCGTCATTGGATAGCGCTTCAGAGCAAGCTATTTTATCGGCTTTTAACCAAGTTGCAAAAGGGCATACCAGTTTAGTTGTTGCACACCGTTTATCGACGATTATTGATGCAGACAATATTATTGTTTTACATCAGGGGGAGGTGGTTGAGCAGGGCACACATACTAAACTACTGGCACTTGACGGCCGTTACGCCAGTATGTGGCACATGCAACAGCAGCAAAAAAGCTAATTTTGGGCCGTTAAGTCAAGCCACAGTTCTTTGCGGTGTAAAGGCGTTTTTTCAGGTAAATAGGGGTTATCCAAGCGAATGGCGCGTCTATTTTTTAAGTTGGCGCGTCGTAAAGTACTTTGAATCTCTTCACTGCCATAAAAATACTCGTCAAACTTGCCATCTTTTAACATGGTTTCTAAACCTTGCTCAATATCTAGCGCTAACTGAGGATACTTTTTAGAGACAAAAAAGTATGTTGGCAGGGGATATATAATCACTAAGCTCTGTTCAAGCGTGAGCGCTAAGCCTGGGTAATTACTTAGTTCGCTAAGTGCTTCTGTTGCGCCGCGTGGAAAGGCATCAAAACGCCCGCCATCGAGCATATAATATAAGTTTTTTTTCTTGTTTGACTTAATCACTTGCAAATCAGCTGCTTCTAGAATTTTAGTATCTTGCCAGCGTCTGCCTTGGCCAAATTTAATTGATTTAAAATCTTCTAAGCTTGTTATGTTATCAAATTTTTCTTGTTCTCCTTGCCTGATAAACATCAGTCTATGGCTCATTAATCCCCTGTATGTATCTATTCTAATGGGTAGATAACTTGCTTCTAATTGTTCAGATGTACCGCCCCATGTAACGTGCACAGAACCTGTTTTCAATGATTCTAGTACCCGTGTTTTCGACAGAACTTCATCGGTTGTCGAATATTGATAAGGGGTATCAGCATAGGATAAGGCAAGTTGTAAAAGTCCACTCATATACTCACTTTGTGAGTTTGACTTTTTATTCGTTATGACGGTTTGTCCCGCCAGCGTATGATTGCTGGCGGAAAATATGAATAACAAAGCTATTAGATTTATCGTAATTTTCATATTTAAGATCCATTTGTCTATTGTATGCTACCGGTGGCATTTGTATCATAGCGCTTTTTAGATTAACAATAAAGTAACAAATAAATATCTGTTCTAAATTTATTCGAAAGTGGTATTTAAATAAGCAGCCATGCGAACGGCAGCTTGTTGGATGCGGGTTTTAATAATCGGTAAGTTTGCCTGCTTGTATTTTGGCGTAATTACTTTTTCCTTTGGATAAATAGTATCCCGTATTGCTGCACTTTCAGCTATCCAGTCAAAAACATTTGCTGCTTGCCACAGTGCAATGGGCTGTGCGGACAGGTCATCTGTTAATTCTTGTCGCCAAGTTTGATATTTTTTACCTTCGCTGTTAATTAGCTGGCTATCCATAATCTATGTAAATTTGTTTTTTTACCTGAAAAGTAGACTGTGGTGTCGTTGCCGCCTCTGTCTTTGCCATTTCCCACATGCAAGGGCTGATGCAAATCGCCAATGATGTGAATGATAAAGTACAGTGCCAGTTTTTTCTCTTGCGTGGTCGCATAGCGACTTTTTAATTGTTGGCTGTATTTTTCGAGTGCGGTGTAAGCATCTCCTTTTCGGGGGCTTTATCCGGCGAATAAGTCTGTCCTTTTGGCAGGGTTACATAATGCCATGGTGAGGCGGTTTTTTGCCAAAACAATCGTTTGTCAGAACGCATCTTATCAAGGTAAAGTGTCGCTTCGGCCAATGTTTCGTTGCCCAGTAAATTTTTTACTGCGTGCTGCGCTTTCACCGTTAATAAAGGCTGCGCGAGATCACCTGTTAGCTTATGGCCGACAGGGCCCCATGCCCAAAGAGGTGACATTTGTAGCATTAGCATTAGGCCAAGAAGGATGTTTTTTAACATAAGCTGTGAAATGTTTGCACTTTAACTCATGGTATCAGAACTTCATGGAAGAATTTTTTCAATTCTATGTCAAATTGCTCCGGTTTTATTGAGCGCTCAATACTATCATTTACGTGTTTTTTAGATAAATCGAGATCTTTTATTTCAGAGTAATGTTTATGTTTAATATTATAAAATACTTTGACAATGGGCTTTAATGGCTCGGTTTTATTGGCCTCTATTACAATGGCTAGCTTTCCACTGTCTAATTGAACTAACGAGCCGACAGGGTGAATTCCTACGCATTGAATAAATTTATTCAGTAATTCAGAGTCCAGTTCATTTGGAGCCATTTTAAACAAGATTTTAAACGCAGCTTGTGGCGTCATACCTTTTTTATAAATACGTTCTGCGGTTAATGCATCATATATATCGACTATGCTTAACATCCGGCCCGCTAGACTGATCTCGTCCGCGGTTAAACCTTTGGGGTAACCCAGTCCATTTAATTTTTCGTGATGTAAACTGACAATTTCAATCAACTCTTCGTCGATACCCGGGCTGTTTTCTAAAGTCGTAACACCAAATTCTACATGCTTTTTGATGATTTCATATTCTTCTGGTGTCAGCCTACCGGGTTTGTTAAGTACTTCATCCGGTACTAGAATTTTCCCAATGTCATGTAAGAACGCACCTTGTGCGTATAACTCTATTTTGTCATCAGAGATATTTAAATATTTAGCAAACATCGCCATCAGTATTGAAACGTTTAATGAATGTTCCAATAAATATTGGTCTTTATCTCTAATTAGCGTCATACACGCTAAAGCATCCTGATTGCGAAATATTGAATCGATTAATTGACCTGTTAAGGTTTTGACCGGACCAATATCAACGGCATGGCCATCAGAGATACCTTTAAGGATTTTAGCTTGCAGATCTTGCGCATCAGAATAGAGCTTTTTCGCTTTTTTAAATTCAGTTTGCACAGCCACAGGCTTGATTTTCGCCTTACGGCTATTGTCTACTTGCTCGGGCGTTTTAGCTTGTTTTCGACTGGCATCTTCGCTCTCTAGCGTTTTGTCAGGGTCGATTTCAACTTCGATAACACCTTTATCTTTTAGAGACTTAATAATCGCTTGGTTTTTAACCCATCCACTTGATTTTACACCCAATTGTCCTTTTTGTTTGGAGACGGATACAACATACATGCCCGGTTTCAATTCGGTAATTGGGATTGATTTCATATTTAAAGTTCTACAACCTTTGCAAATCAGTTATATATATACGATAGCAAAAGCTAAGCAATTTGCTTAGCTTTTTGACAGTTAAATTAATGCTCTACTCGCCTAATTCAATTTTAAAAATGATATTGACGTATTCTTGTAAGACTTCTGGTGAGCTCATCAGCAGCTGCTCTAATTCACTCTGCGCATTTGCGTCTTCACCTTCTATTTCTATTAATTTATGTGCCGCTTTAGCCAATACTTCACCTAAAACAATAAGGTTATCGGTAATGACATCTGGGTTTTGTTGGCAATAGCGGAAATAAATCGCTAACACTTCCACCAGCGCAGCTTTGTAGTAGACAGGATGTGCGTGTTGAATCAGTTCATCAACTAAACGGGCAAAACTTTCTTCGCCTGGGGTCATTGAACTGCGAATTAACTTGCTATCCAGACAAGCTTTGTCTTCTGGTGTATCACCAAATACAATGCCTTTACAAAAGCCTAAACTTTGCCAGATGGCTGTTAAAAAGTCATCGTCGAAGCGGGTAATTAGACCACGCTCTGAACGCCACAATAACCAATCTGTATCCATTGCATGTGCTTTATCCGCTGTATAAGGGCTTGAGCCATCTTTGCGCGAGAAGCTGACCTTTACATCAACATCATAGGCTTTGTGTTGCGTTTCTAGGATAGATTGTACTTCGGCCATCATTTGACGAGGTGAACGTTCAGCCAGCAACTCTAGGGTTGCACACTGGTTCTTTTTACTGTCTGAACACATGGCCAATAAATTGTGTAAATGAATGGACCGGATACCATCAAATAATTGGGTATTGGTTCGAATGGTATAACTTAAGATAACCAATAACTCTTGGACTAATGCTCTTTCCAGTGGTGTTTTGGCCGCTTTGTCTAACGTGCTGATTAACTCTTCCTGATCGAGATAATTTTCATCACCGCTGAGTACCGTTAAGTTATTTGTTCCGACCAATATACTTAAATTTCTGGAGCATAAAAGTGACAAATCGTCAGCTAAATCACTGTGGGAATAGCCTAATACAGAAAAACACCAGCGCGCGGTTAACCAGTAATTTTTAAGACGCGCTATCTGGTAACAGGCTTCAATCAAGTCACGTAATCTAATGCTTTGGTTGGTGCTGATATCACCGCTTAGGCCAAATTTACTCATCCATTGTGTCAATCTTAAATGACAGGAGATATCACCCGTTTCCAAATCAGCTAGATTGTCAGATACTTCACTGATTAGATCTTGAGGGTTGAATGGGTAATATTCGTTTTCACTGCCGGCAACAGGCTGAAATATCATTTCAGATACATCAAATGTAGATAAATTCAATCTGCTCACTCTTGATGCTCTTCTAGCTAAAGAGGCGGATGCATAACCGACGTTAGGGTGCTGGCTGCGCAGTTGTAATTTTTTAAGCGTTTCAAACAATGGTGCAACGCGGGCAGACTCGCACATTGCTTGTGTCACCATATACGTGACAACAGCTGCTTCTTTATTAATCCAGTGTTTATTAATGTGGCTAATTTCATTGGCCAATATTTCACTTTCTAACGCAGCATCAAAATAGCGGTAGTTTTGTCTGTCTTGCTGTAGTGACGATAAACATAAATAGGGCACACCATTGATGTCGTATGTTTTAGCGGTTGCCAAACTTTGGAAACGACGTTTTGGACGACCTGTTAAACCTAATACCGAGTTTTCACCTAAATGGCGGTAAGCTTCAACCAATTGACCCGCAGATAATACCCTCAGTGGTTTTATATCTTCTGGCGTTTCTGCGATAACACCATGATTTGCCAATAGCTGTTTGATACCTTCATTTTCAGCTAAAACAACCAGTGCAATTTGCGTTTCATTATCTTTCGATGAACGATGTCTTAGTTTTAGTGGATCAAGGTCGTTTAACTCTATTAAACCTTCATCCAACATAAAGCCGGTATAATATAAGCTTTGTGCCCAAACCAACGGCAAGTTCTCATTTGCACTGCGTGGCTGACTGTGCGGTTCAGCTCGTTCTGCTTCAATATGCTCAGGCTCTAAATAGTATAATTCTGGGATCAGTTTTTTACCGTCTTTTTCGATCATCACTGATTCAAGTTTCTGCCGGTACTGTTTGGCCGCTTGCGTGTCACCGTCATAAATGGCTTGTATATACAGGTAAGTATAGAAAAGAGGCCATTCTGATTCGATATCTTTAAAGTTAGTGAGTTCGTAGTGCTCGTAATGAATACGAGAGTGATCTTCTACTGCAGTTTGGTGACCATCCCATAAAAAGCGTTTACAGCCATATTCACCGCCTAGTTCAGAGAGTATTTTATCGCGGGTTTTTTGCACTAACTTTTTATCGCCAACGGCAAAGGCGGGGAAACCAATAATACTCAGGAGTGCACTATCCACTTCTTTTGAGATGGATTCGCGCGGTAATAATCGGGCAAGTGTATTGCGCGCTCTTGAAATGCCATCTGGTATTGAATGCACAATAGCTCTTGGATTGGCATCTTTGCCAAACAAATTAAAGCCATCTAGTGCTTGTAAAGCGGCTTTTGCCATACCAACAGAGCTGGCGTTGATCTCAACTTTACCATTGTTAATTTTGTTGCCGCGTTCCCAAATACCATAGTCTGGGATCCGATATGCATAGGCTATGTAGTATATTAAATTTTGTACAAAATCAACTTCGTCAAAAGTATTGATGATACGTAAACCAGACGCTGACATTTGCGCGATCATTAATAAAAATATTGAAGTCGCATCAACTTGTAAATGACCCCATTCGTCATCGCCGACAACTGTTAACCCACTTTCAGTGTCGTATTTGGCGTGCAATGCATCTTTGATATGCAGGGTGTGTTTAAATTTTTCAACTTTGTCTGATTGACGCATCATAGATTGCAACAAGCCACGCATCAATTTGATGGTGGACTGGCCGAGCTCGTCTGCTCTATCAACTTCGCCGCTACGTTTGTAGGCTAAACTGAGCGCCCATACACTCATAATAGAATATACGTTGTCACGCACCCAAGCATCGGTATAGTCACCATGTGTTGTAATTGCGGTGCTGGCAGGTAGTAAACCTGTGATGGGGTGCTGGCGCTTTAAAATAATGTCGTGAATGTCTTGATATAAACGGTTTAAGATTTCGGTATTTTTCATATTTTCTTCCGGCACGTTTGCTCTTGTGAAAACATGCTTTTTCGTTATTTATGCTTAATTATTATCAATATAGCGTAAAGAGCAGATAAAAGGTATCAGCCAATTATGACAAGCTAAATTGATATATGTATTAAAATACGTCCTATACAGAAAAGGCTGCACCTTGGTGCAGCCTTTTAAATTTGTTCTTCCGTTTAACGTATTTTAACCGACTTAAGTGTAAGTATAGTTTGAATACGTATTCAATGGAATCTTAAACGTTTATGATAAACATACTTGCTATTTATTTTAACCAACTTGGCAGCTTATTTTCGTAAACTGAAATATCATCTGCAAACTGCAAAGTCCAGCCAATCGAATCTAAACCATTGACTAAACAATGTTTATGAAAGTCATTGATTGGAAAGGAATAAACCTTTCCATTTACTGTTAATGTTTGTGCAGGCAAGTCAATTTCAAAAGCGACATTTGCATCGGCAAATACCGCTTGAAATAATTCTTCAACTTCATCATCAGCTAACTTAATCGGTAAAATTTGGTTGTTCATACAATTACCGTAAAAAATATCTGCAAAGCTGCTCGCAATGACCACATCGAAGCCATAGTCTTTAATCGCCCAAGGGGCATGCTCACGGCTTGAACCACAACCAAAGTTATCGCGTGATAACAGCACGTTAGCGCCTTGATACTCTGGTTTGTTCAGTTCAAAATCTGGGTTTGCTTGATCGCCAGCTTCGTCCAAATAACGCCAGTCGTGGAACAAATGAATACCAAAACCAGTGCGATCTACTTTTTGCAAAAACTGTTTCGGAATAATCTGATCGGTATCGACATTAGACTTGTCTAACGGCGCAACTTTACCGGTGATTTGTGTAATGCCAGTCATTATTTGGCCTCCATTAAACTGCGAATGTCTACAAAGTGACCTTCAACTGCTGCTGCCGCCGCCATTGCTGGACTCACTAAGTGGGTACGACCCCCACGACCTTGACGGCCTTCGAAGTTACGGTTTGAAGTTGAAGCGCAACGTTCTTCAAAGCCTAATTTATCATCGTTCATGGCTAAACACATAGAACAGCCCGGTAAACGCCATTCAAATCCAGCTTCGATAAAGATCTTATCTAAACCTTCTTCTTCGGCTTGCTTACGAACTTGTCCTGAACCCGGTACCACGAGCGCTTCAATACCCGCTTGAACTTTACGACCTTGTGCAACTTTCGCTGCATCTCGTAAATCTTCAATGCGGCTATTGGTACATGAACCAATAAATACTTTATCAACCGCTAAATCAGTTAATTTTTGCCCCGCTTGAATGCCCATATATTTTAACGCGGCTTCAGCAGATGCTTTTTCGACTGGGTTGCTGAATGATTCAGGTGTTGGAATGAGATCATTCACACCAATAACCTGACCCGGGTTTGTGCCCCAAGTGACTTGTGGTGCAATGTCTTCCGCTTTTAACGTGACGGTTGTATCAAATTCTGCATCCGCATCTGATTTTAACGTTTTCCAGTATTCGATAGCGGCTTCTAATTCTGCGCCTTTAGGGGCGAATTCGCGGCCGCGTACATAATCAATGGTGGTTTGGTCTGGTGCGACTAAACCGGCTTTAGCGCCCGCTTCAATACTCATGTTACAGATAGTCATGCGCTGTTCCATAGAAAGCGCTTCAATTGCACTACCACAGTATTCAATAACATGACCGGTTGCGCCATCCATACCTATTTTGCCAATAATCGCCAAAATGATATCTTTTGCAGACACGCCAAATTGCAACTCACCATCGACTTCTACTTTCATGGTTTTGTAGCGATTTTGTTTAAGCGTTTGCGTGGCTAAAACATGTTCTACTTCAGAAGTACCGATACCAAATGCTAATGCACCAAATGCACCATGCGTCGCCGTATGTGAGTCGCCACAAACAATGGTGGTACCCGGTAAGGTAATGCCCAATTCTGGACCAATAACATGTACGATACCTTGTTTTAGGTGGCCGACGCTGTATAAACGCACGCCAAACTCTTCACAGTTACGCTGTAAAGTTTGCATTTGAATGCGTGCCATCGGTGCCGCAGCATCTATTGCAATCGATTGAGTGGATACATTGTGATCCATGGTTGCAAAGGTTTTTTCAACACAACGCACCGGACGGTTTTTTTCACGTAAGCCAGAAAATGCTTGCGGTGAAGTCACTTCATGTACTAGGTGGCGATCGATATAAATTAACGGTGTTTCGCCTTCTTCTGCGCGCACTATATGTGCGTCGTAGATTTTTTCGTATAAGGTTTTAGCCATTACGCTTTCTCCACTAATTGAGCGATATAATCACCCACTTGTGCGGTGCTCTTTGCTTGCTCGCGTTTTTCTTTTGGTAATAATTCGCCGGTTAAGATACCGTCATTCAAGGTTTGTACAACCGCTGCTTCAATTGCATCTGCGATGTCATTACGGTTAAAGCTGAATCGAATCATCATTGCAGCAGATAAAATTTGCGCAATCGGGTTTGCAATGCCTTGGCCTGCGATATCTGGCGCACTGCCACCGGCTGGCTCGTACAAGCCAAAACCTTGCTCATTGATTGATGCAGAAGGTAAAAGCCCCATTGAACCAGTAATCATTGCACTTTCATCAGAAATAATGTCGCCAAATAGATTCGAACATAAAACCACATCAAATTGATTTGGATAACGCAACAATTGCATCGTTGCGTTGTCGATATACATATGCTCAAGTTCTACTTGTGGGTAGTCTTTGGCTACGTCTTCAACCACTTCACGCCATAAAACACTGGTTTGCAATACGTTTGCTTTGTCTACTGATATCACTTTATTGCGACGTTTTAATGCCGCTTCAAATGCGATAATTGCGATGCGACGAATTTCACGTCTGGTGTAACGCATCGTATCAAAACCAAATTCTTCTTCGCCAACACCTTCGCGGCCTTTTGGTTTACCAAAATAAATGCCAGATGTTAATTCGCGTACCACCAGAGTATCAAAACCACTTTTCGCGATATCTTCACGTAGTGGTGATAGCGCTTCTAAACCCGGATAAATGCGGGCAGGGCGCAAGTTACTGAAAAGATCAAAATGTCCACGAAGACCCAGTAGGGCAGCGCGCTCAGGTTGTTCTTGCGGTGGTAAGTTGACCCATTTAGGACCACCAACCGAGCCAAATAATATAGCGTCAGCAGCTTCACACGCGGCTAGGGTAGACTCAGGCAAAGCTTTACCATGATTATCGATTGCAATACCACCTACATCGTGCTCACTTAGAGCAAAAGTGACATCAAACTTTTTCTCTACTACGTTTAACACTTTTAAGGCTTCTGCCATTACTTCCGGGCCGATACCGTCACCCGGCAATACTGCAATTTTCATTGTGTTTTCAGACATTACTGATCTTTCCTAATTTCTAGTCGTTTTGCGCGGCTTCTTCGTTTTGCTTAGCCTGCTTTTGTAACTCTATCTGGTCTGCCCGATAGGTTAAGTTCATTACATTAATTAATGCTTGTGCAGAAGCTTCTACAATATCTGTTGATAACCCAAAGCCTCTAAACTTCTGGCCTTTATATTCAACCACGATATCGGTTTGTGCTTGTGCATCTTCACCACCGGTTTTTGCAGCAATTGCATAGTCTTTGATGGTTAAATCTAAATCTACTAAGTCTAATAATGCTCGGTAGGTTGCATCGACAGGACCATTACCCAATGCAGAGCCACCAATTATATCATTACCAACTTTTAATTTAACCCCTGCGGTCGCAGTTTCGTCCGTACCGGAGACAGCTGCTAAATAGGCCAACTGATAATGTTGTTTGTCCATTTGTTGTTGATTGAAATACAACAAGGCTTCTAAATCGTAGTCAAACACCTGACCTTTTCGATCGGCTAATTTCAAGAAGCTGGCATATAACTCATCTAAATCAAAATCTTGTTCACCATAACCCATCTGCTGCATGCGATGTTTAATAACATGGCGACCACTGCGCGAGGTCATATTTAAATCATTGGTGCTTTTACCAATGCTTTCAGGTGTGATGATTTCGTAGGTGTTTTTAGCCTTTAATACACCATCTTGGTGAATACCGGATGAATGGCTAAATGCATTAGCACCCACAATTGCTTTGTTTGGCTGTACAGGCATGTTACATAATTGGCTAACCAATCTAGACGTGTGGTAAATCTCTTTACTGTTAATGCGGCTATTTGCAGTAAATAAATCAGCACGCGTATTTAAAATCATCGCGACTTCTTCTAACGAGCAGTTACCAGCGCGCTCACCAATACCATTAATGGTACATTCAATTTGTCTCGCTCCCGCTTGCACCGCCGCAATTGAGTTTGACACAGCTAAACCTAAATCGTTGTGACAGTGAACAGAAATGACAGCCTGATCAATATTGGGCACTCGATTAAACAAGGTTTGAATGATGCCACCAAATTCACTGGGGATGGTATAGCCAACCGTATCCGGAATGTTGATGGTTTTGGCACCTGCTTTAATTGCCGCTTCTACCATACGACATAAATTATCAATGGGAGTACGACCTGCATCTTCACAGGAAAATTCAACATCATCGGTAAATTTTCTAGCGTATTTAACCGCATTGACACCCATTTCTAAAACTTGATCAAAACTACGTTTTAATTTTTGTTCTACATGAATGGTAGAAGTAGAAATAAAGGTATGGATTCTAAATTGATCCGCTACGCTAAGTGATTGCGCACAAGCATCAATATCTTTTTCAACTGCACGGGCTAAACCACAAACAACTGAGTTTTTAACGTTTTGTGCGATTGTTTTAACGGATTCGAAATCGCCTGGACTGGACACCGGAAAACCAGCTTCCATTACATCAACACCTAATCTTTCAAGTGCTAAGGCTATTTGTAACTTTTCGCGAACAGACAAGCTTGCTGATAACGCTTGCTCACCGTCTCTTAATGTGGTGTCGAAAATAATGACATTATCTGACATAGTTTAGCTCCTGTTTGTTTGTGGCCCGGAAACGGCGCGAATCTAATAAAAAACCCGCGCCTTGAGCACGGGTTTTTTGTTTCGAAATTATGGTAATTAAGGTTTAACGATGCTCGAAACAAATCCTCCCGCACTCTAATAGAGTGAGGCTTAGTAGACTTGTCAGTGAGTGGAAAATCGTCATTTTAAAACCTTAAAATAAATGCTTTGCTAACCCTTTATCACGCACTAGTTAAACAAATTGATGCGTTTTTTACGTATTTCTGTACGCAAGAGTTACGTAGGCTGTTATTTTGGTGTTATTGACATGAGATGTCAATGTTTGCTTAGTCTAATTTTCGGGCTCCGGTGCGCATTAGTGTTAACTTAAGCTTTTTTGGTGCTCCATGACAAAATCCTGTACTTGTTCAGGGGCCAATGGCCGAGCATAAAGATAACCTTGCACTTCTTCGCACCCCATATCAACAAGCCTTCTCTCTTGCACCATTTCTTCAACGCCTTCTGCGATTGTATGTAAGCCTAATTTTTTACCCAGCTCTAAAACAGTTTGTACAATCACTTCACCATTTTTACTTAAAATATCGCGTACAAATGCTCTATCTATTTTCATCCGGTCAAGTGGCAGTTGGTGAAGGTAGTTGAGTGAAGAAAATCCGGTACCAAAATCATCCAATGAAACTTGAATACCTTCTGCTTTTAGCAAGGTCAGGGCTTCAATAACCGTCGCTGGATTATTCATCAGGACAGATTCTGTTATTTCAAGCTCAATTGACTCAGCACGCACATCAAAACTGTGGATGGTGTCAATAATGGTCGGTACAAAGTTCGGGTTTTTAAATTGAGCCATCGATACGTTGACCGATATACGGATATTTTTAAAACCTTTATCTTCTAGCTTTTTAAGTTGCCTGCAAGATTCTTCGACTACCCAGTTACCAATATCCACCATCAAACCAGAGTGTTCTGCAAGGGGCACAAAGACTTCTGGCTCTATCATGCCACCTTCAATTTTGGGCCAGCGCAGTAGCGCTTCAAATCCCATAATTTTATGGCTGGCCAGGTCTAATTGAGGTTGAAACCATACCTGAAGTTTATCAGCTTCAAAATCTTCTCTGAGTTGATGCGCCATGCCTAAACGCCAAGCTGTTTTTTGTTCCATCACATCAGAGAAATAAGCAAAACATTGTTGCGTATCTTTTTTTGCGTGATTAAGTGCAATGTCGGCATGTTTAAGTACACGCAAACCTGTTTTATCACTGGGATCTCGCTCGCAAAATCCCATGCTAAAGTGCACTGGAATTCTTTGGTCATCTACTTTTAGCGGATATCTGAATAACTCTAAGATATGGTCCGGATTAACTATCATTTTATGGCCGATAATGCCAAACACATCGGCACTGACACGTGCAAGCTTGCTGTTTTTAGCATATTTTTCTTGTAACCGTTCGGCGCAAGCGATGAGTAGTTTATTACCTATTTCTTGCCCCAATCCGTCATTAATGTCGGCAAAGTGAGTGAGATCGATAAGGACCGCCGTGTCACCCAGGCTAGTATCATCAACATATCTATCTAACATGCGAATAAAGTCAGTGCGGTTCGACAACCCCGTCAAACTGTCCTTGTAAGCGGTGTTTTTCAGTTCCTGGAATAACTGAACATTCTCTAAACTAACGGCAATATTACTTAACAGTACATTGAGTAACTGCTCGCTACAGGTTTCTTTGTTGAGGCCGCTATCTAGATAAATAGCCGCAAAAAACTTTTTATTACGCACAAATAGCGTTGCATCTGCGTCGTTAATTTGATGCGCTTGCTGGCTTAAACATTGAGAGACTTGATGGATAATGCGCCCACTATCGATATTTTCAATCAATAAATTACTGCACTCTTGGTAGTTGGCAGTGGCACTTAAAATAAACGGGCGTTTGCGGTTTTCATCTTGCAGGGGGCGTAAACAAATTAATCCTTGGGCTTCCACACCCAATAAGTTATTCAGTGCGTTGAAAACTTCGTAGCAAAATTTTTCAGGATCTTGTTGTTGAATATGTACACACGATTCAATAATTGATTCAAGCTGAACTTTACTTTCTTCAATTTGCCGAATTTGTTCGTATCCACGAATGGCGGATATCAGTGTAGTGACTAGCTTGCTGCGGGTCAGTTCTGTTTTGGTTTTATAGTCGTTAATATCGTATTGTTGAACGACCGTTTCTTCTGGTGCATAACCAGGTTGCCCAGTGCGTAAAATAATACGCACCTTTTTTTGTCCGAGTGATTCACGAATACTTTTAACCGCATCTAATCCCGCATTTTCATGTTCCATCACAACATCCATTAAGATGACCGCAACATCTTCGTGATCTTGTATATACTCAATGGATTCTTTACCTGAATAAGCATGCCCAAAATACAATGGTTTACCCAGCGTGGTTAAACCATTTAACGCCAGCTGCGTTACGGTGTGAATTTCCGCATCATCAT
Organism: Catenovulum sediminis; assembly: GCF_007289895.1. GTDB lineage: Bacteria > Pseudomonadota > Gammaproteobacteria > Enterobacterales > Alteromonadaceae > Catenovulum > Catenovulum sediminis. The sequence continues at coordinate 2,531,945 of NZ_CP041660.1, forward strand.
CAACAACTAAAATATGCCATGCTTTATCTGGCTCTGTTTGACTGCTGACTAAATCGTCATCATCGTCGTCGGCAAATAAAATAACGTCATCTAATTTGTCTGGATTCATTTTTTACCTGTGCAGTAAGCCGATAATTAGCGAGGCAATACAGCCCGTTTATCTGTATTTTAAATAAGTATAGCCTAATATAATAAGAATTGTTGAGGTCAATATGCCCAAAGAAAGCATTCACAATATTACTTTAGCAGATATCAGAGTAGGGGGTGTTTATCATGGTGTTTTTTGACACATTTGCGCGGGATTGAGGTTGAAAATGACTTCGCTGAATTTATATCTTAGTATTATTTAATGCTCTTAAGAATAAGCTGGTGTGACTTTTAATATGAAAACTGATGCGTTACGAAACACGCCATTACCTGACAATTTAAAGGAAAGCAGTGCCACTAAAGCGCCGAAAGTTGTTAATAAACAGCAAGAAACGGTGTCCCCCCGTGTGCAAGCGCATACACACAACCACAGTGCTGCTTACATATTAAGTCAAATAGCGCATCGATATGCCGTTGCCGGAAATACCCGTGAAGGTAATTTAACGATTGAGCAGCGCGCTGCGCGCAGAGAGCGTATTAATGCAGCCCGTAAGCAGCAAAATTTAGAAAATATTATGCAGCAAGCGTTAAGTTATGTTGACGAGCGAGAGCCAAACGAAGAAGTTGACCCAGACTGGCTATTTCAGTTTTTTGAAATGGCAGAATCTATTTTTTCGCAACCCATGCAAAGGTTGTGGGGTAAAATATTAGCGATGCAAACCCTCAGACCTGGTAGTTTTTCACTGCGTTCACTATCTACTTTAAAGCAAATGACTCATCGAGAGGCCATTGTTTTTCAATCTGCCTGTGCGATTTTAGTGCGTGATAAACAAGAATATGGCGCGCGTATTTTAACCGGATGTTATGCGCTGCCCGTGTGGTTTGGTTTGCTACATCCGCGCAAATCGAAAAACGTAAACTTAAGTAAGTTTGGTTTAAGTTACCCTGATTTGTTGAGTTTGATTGATTTAAATTTAATTTACGCCAGTGAAATTGAATCGAGCATGGAGGCTGGTCAAATTATTGAACTAGAAGGTGGCGCTAAAAGATTACGATTAAGTGTTAAAACTGGTGGTCAGGTTTTAACTTATTATAAATTGACACAAAGTGGTAATGAGTTATCTCGTTTGATTGCATGCGAGCTCAACGCCGCATATGTCGAACAGCTTGCCGCGACGCTAGCGCCCGCATTTGAATTATCGTAAAGCGAGGAGCTACGAGCTACGAGCTACGAGTTTCGAGCGTTGGTAATGTAGGTCGCGGCTTCAGCCCGACAAATCTTGAATCATGCACAAATGTCGCCCTACATTTGTCGCCCTAAAGGACGACCCACAATTGTCGCCCTAAAGGGCCGACCTACACAGCTCGTAGCTATAATGTAGGTCGTGGCTTCAGCCCGACAAATCTTGCAGCATGCAAAATGTCGCCCTAAAGGGACGACCCACAATTGTCGCCCTAAAGGGTCGACCTACACTGATTGTGAAACTTGAAACTTGAAACTTGAAACTTGAAACTTGAAACTTGAAACTTGAAACTTGAAACTTGTAGCTATAATGTAGGTCGTGGCTTCAGCCCGACAAATCTTGCAGCATGCAAAATGTCGCCCTAAAGGGACGACCCACAATTGTCGCCCTAAAGGGTCGACCTACACTGATTGTGAAACTTGAAACTTGAAACTTGAAACTTGAAACTTGAAACTTGAAACTTGAAACTTGAAACTTGTAGCTATAATGTAGGTCGCGGCTTCAGCCCGACAAATCTTGCATAATGCACGTTGTCGCCCTAAAGGACGACCCACAATTGTCGCCCGACCTATTATTTAATTAAGTAATTCTTAAATGCGGGGGTTGAGTTGTCATCTTGCGTATCAAACCAATTTAATTGCTGCTGCAATTTAACAACATGACCAATTATCAACAAAGCAGGGGAGCCGATTTTTTTGCTTTGGTGCAGGTCGGTCAGTTCTGATAATAAGCAAGTGTGTACTTTTTGCTGTGTTGTCGTGCCATTTTCAACTATCGCAACGGGCATATCGCTTTGCATACCAGCTGCAATGAGACCTTGCTGCACTTGTGCCGATTTACCCACCCCCATATAAATCACTAAAGTTTGATAGGGCTGAACCAAGGATGCCCAATCAGGCTCTTCACCGGCGATACTGTTTTGCCCCGTTACAAAAACCACCTTACGCGCATAGTCTCTGTGGGTTAACGGGATACCGGCATAACTCGCGCAGCCGGCTGCAGCGGTTACCGCTGGGATCACCTGAAACGGAATGTGTGCTTCAACCAAAGTTTCTAATTCTTCACCGCCGCGGCCAAAAATAAACGGGTCGCCACCTTTTAAGCGGCAGACTTTTTTGCCTTCTTTTGCTAAACGCACTAACAGATCATTAATTTCTTCCTGCTGCTTTAAATGCAGGCTTTTTTGTTTACCAACACAAATAAAATCTGCATCTTTGCGTGCTAAATCTAAAATGCTAGACGAAACCAAACGATCATAAACCACCACGTCAGCCAATTGCATTTTTTGCAATGCTTTAATGCTTAACAGCTCAGGATCACCTGGACCAGCGCCCACTAGCCAAACTTCGCCTTGTGTTTCAGCGCCATTAATTAAAGTATCAACCAGTTGGGTTTTGTCTTGTTCAGACATTTGTTTAAAACGGCTCATAATTGAACTGGTAAAAAACTTCTCCCAAAACAAACGGCGCTCATTAATGCTGCCGAATGCTTGTTTAATCTTGCCTCGAATAGAACCTGCATATTCAGCTATTTCAGCAATCGACTTGGGCAGGGCGGTTTCAATCATAGCGCGAATGCGGCGCGCCAAAACAGGGCTCATACCCGCGGATGAAATTGCGATTAAAATAGGTGAGCGGTCAACAATAGAGGGTGTGGTATAACGACAAATGGCAGGTTGATCGACCGCATTAATTAAAATTTTATGGGCTTCACAATATTCGTAAATTTTTGTATTGACGGTTTCATCATCGGTTGCCGCGACCACCAAACGCATGTCGGCAATTAAATTGGGTGTCCAAACCTGAGCGATATGTTCAATGTTTTGTTCAGCAATGAGTTCCGCTAACTCTTGGCAAATATCCGGTGCAATGATGGTTAATTGTGCTTTGGCTTTTAACAGTGCACAGGCTTTACGATATGCGACATCTCCGCCACCAACTACGGCACACGGGAAATTATCTAAATTAAGAAAGATGGGAAATTGTTCCATGCTGAAACCTATTTGCTGCTTATAAATAAAAAACGCCCGCGTTTATTATAGCGGGCGTCTTAGAATTGCGTAAATGACACTGGGTGAGGATTTAACGAATCCGCATTAAATACCGCTTCCGCCTTCATGTAATCCACATTCGCGTTTTAAACCAAAGAAGCGCGTTTCTTCTTCTGTCATACCCAGCTCGAGTGGGCGCGATGTATGCCAGTCACCTACTGAAACATAACCTTGATCCCACAATGGGTGATACGGCAGGTTATGCTCTTTCAGGTAATAATGAACGTCTTTGTTTGTCCAATCAATGATGGGATAAAATTTAAAACGTCCGGCACTAATTTGCAACACCGGCAGGTTGGCTCTTGAGCTTGCCTGATCGCGGCGCAAACCGGTATACCAAACTTTTGCATCCAACTCTTCCAGTGCCTGTTTCATCGGTTCAACTTTGTTGATTTGGTTGTATTTTTCAATACCCTCAACACCTTGCTCCCAAAGTTTACCCCAGCGCTGTTCTTGCCACGCTGAACTCCAAGGGGCACGATAAACTTTAAGATTTAGTTGCAAGCGCTCGGTTAACTGATCAATAAACTCATAGGTTTCCGGAAACAAATAACCTGTGTCGGTTAACACAACAGGAATGCCCGGTACGGCTGTATTGACCAAGTTAAGCATTACCGCTGCTTGAATTCCGAAGCTGGAAGACAAAATTTGAGGCTGCGGTAAATTTTCCGCGGCCCATTCAACTCTTTGCTGCGGTGTCATCTTCTCAAGCTCAGCATTGATATTTTCTAATGCTTGAGCTTGCTCAGATTTTTTAGCAGTCAGTAATTGCGTAAAATCAGTTGTTGGCATGGAACTCACGACCGTCATAAACAGGGTTAACAAAGCCAGCGCGCACTACATAGTCGCCAAAACGCTCATCTGCTTCACGTTCTTTACTGTAGCGAGCAAATAACTCATCGATTACCGCTAAAATTTCTTCTTCACCGATATTCTCTTTGTACATTTGGTTTAATCGTGTACCACGGCCATCTGCACCTAGATATAAATTGTATTTACCCGGACCTTTACCCACCATGCCGATTTCCGCTAAAAACGGACGACCACAACCGTTCGGGCAACCCGTCATACGCGTCACAATTTCTTGCTCTGCAATGCCGTGTTTTTCAGCAAGTACATCAAACTTTTCGATAAGACGTGGTAAATAACGCTCAGACTCAGCCATTGCCAATGCACAAGTAGGTAAGGCTACACAAGCAATGCTGTTTTGCATAATCGGCGAGATAACTTTACCCAACAAACCAAACTTGTGGCACATGCCTTCAATTTCGGCTTTGTCTTCTTCTGCGACATTAGAAATCATAATGTTTTGATTAGCCGTCATGCGGTATTCGCCTTTGTGAACTTTAGCTATTTCACGAAGTGCGGTTTTTACCGTGCGTGTTTCATCATCGACAATACGGCCAGCTTCTAAAAAGACCGTTAAATGCCATTTGCCATTGATGTCTTGTACCCAACCAAATCGGTCTGCCTGACTGGTAAACTCGTAAGGGCGTGCAGGTTCAAATTTCTTACCAGCATGTTTTTCAGTTGCTTCACGGAATGCATCTACACCCATATCATCAACTGTATATTTAGTACGCGCACGTTTTCTGTCATAACGGTTACCGTTATCACGCTGCGTTAACATAACCGCTTGTGCAAAATCTAATGTGTCTTCTGGTTTGATAAAACCTAACACACGCGTTAACTGAGGGTAGGTGTTTACATCACCATGGGTAGAACCCATACCACCACCTGCCGCTACGTTAAAGCCAGCTAAACCACCATTTTCATCTTCAATGGCGATAAAGCTTAAATCGTTGGCGCTGATATCCACATCGTTATACGGTGGTACAGCAACGGCAATTTTAAACTTACGCGGTAAGTAAGTTTGGCCATATACAGGTTCTTGCTCAGTATCGGCTGACGTTTCGATTTTTTCTTCGTCTAACCACAACTCGTAATAGGCACGTGTTTTTGGCAATAAATGCTCAGAAATTTTAACGGACCATTCGTACACGTCTTTTTGTAGCTGCGACTGAATTGGGTTAGTGGTTGCCATAACATTACGGTTTACGTCACCACAGGCGGCAATTGAGTCTAACTTAACCTGATATAAACCTTTAATTAGCGGTTTTAAATCACGTTTTAAAATACCATGGTACTGAAACGTTTGGCGTGTTGTTAATCGAATAGAGTTATAGTCTGTTAACTCTTTTGCGATTTCATCAATGGCCAACCATTGATCCATACCAATTACACCACCCGGAATCCGAGCACGTAACATGAATGTGTGTTTGGGTTCTAACTTCTGCTTTTTACGCTCGTTACGAATATCACGATCGTCTTGCATGTAGAAACCGTGGAATTTGGTTATCTGCGTATCATCGTCTGCAACCGCGCCAGTGGTGATATCAGCTAGACTTTCTTCAAGTGTGCCACGCAGATAATTACTGTTAATTTTTAAGTATTCGTTAGCGGCTAATTTTTTTTCACTCATTAGTAGACATCTCTCTGATAGCGTTTGTTTTTACGCAATTCGTTCACATAGGCTTCGGCATCTTCACGGGTTTTCCCGCCTTGCTGCTCGATAATGGTAATTAAAGCTTCATGTACATCTTTTGCCATGTGGGTCGCATCACCACAAACATAGAAGTAAGCACCTTTTTCTAACCATGCCCAAACATCGGCTGCTTTTTCTAATAAACGATGCTGCACATAAATTTTGTCTTTTTGATCGCGCGAGAAAGCCAAATTAATTTTATTTAATACATTACGTTTTAAATAATCTTGCCATTCGACCTGATACAAAAAGTCTTCTGTAAAGGTTGGATTACCAAAGAACAACCAAGTGTCGTTTTCGCGATCATTTGCATCGATTTCCTGCATAAAGGCACGGAAAGGCGCAACACCTGTCCCCGGACCTACCATGATGACCGGCGAATTATCTTCTGGCAATCTAAAGTGACTGTGTTCCACAAACACATCTACTTCACCACCTTCTTCTAAACGCTCTGCCAAGAAACCAGACGCACCGCCATAGTGTTCTTCACCAAACGCTTCGTATTTAACAACCGCAACTGTTAAATGCACTTCTTCGTCAACATCTGCTTGGCTAGAGGCAATAGAATACAATCTTGGCGTTAATCGACGTAAACAAGCAACAAACTGCTCAGCGGCTAATTCTACTGGATGTTCACGCACGATATCGATAATTTGACGTGCTTCTAAATATTCGCGTAACGCATGTCTGTCTTCTGCCAGTTTAGTTAACGCTTCAATTTTGGCCGCTTCTGCGTATTTTGCAACAAAACCCGGGTGGCTTAATGTTAACTCGTAATAACGGGTTAACGCTTCTTTTAAGCTAACCGTTTGGTCATCAACGCTGATGCTTGCATCTGCATCTAACGACAATTTAGCAATGATTTCGTCAACGATTTTTTCATCGTTTCTAAACCAAATACCTAAAGAATCGCCTGCTTTGTATGTTAAACCCGAACCTTCTAAAGAAATTTCGAAATGACGAATATCTTTAACTGAGTTGCGGCCTGTAATTTTTTGATTTGTTTCTAAGGTCGCGGTAAACGGGTTCTTTTTATTGTACTGTGAAGTCGTTGCCGTTGGTGTAGCCGCTGCTGAAACCGTTACTTGGCTTGCGCTATTTGCTTTAATATCTTTGGCTATAGCGCTGACAGCACGCTCAACCCAACCGGCTGCATCTGTTTCGTATTCAACGTCACAGTCAACACGTGGTTCAACAGAAGTCGCACCTAATTTAGCGAATCTTTCATCGAAATCTTTACCGGTTTGGCAGAAAAATTCGTAAGAAGAATCCCCTAAAGCCAAAACAGAATATTTAACACCTTCTAGTTTAGGTGCTTTTTTGCTGGCTAAAAATTCGTGGAATTCAATAGCGTCATCTGGTGGATCGCCTTCACCTTGTGTACAACTGGTGATAAGAACGTGCGTCTCACCTTTAAGCTCTTTAGGTTTATAGTCTGCCATTGATACACAGCGAACTTTTAATCCTGCGGCTTCTGCAGCAGCTGCAGCTTGTTGAGCGACACCTTTTGCGTTGCCGGTTTGTGAGCCGAATAACACGGTTAAAGTTGGCATTTCTGTTGGCGCTGCGGGTGCAGATGAACCTGCTGACGGCGCACCAGCTTGTGACAAACCATATAGGTACCCACTTACCCATGCTAACTGGTTTGTTGACATGCTTGCCGTAATTTTATTAAGCTGAGTTAATTGCTCAGCTGCCAAAGGGCTTGACAGTTCTGTGTTTTGCGAAGACATATTCCCAAAAATCCGTGACTTGATTGAGCGGTATAGCTTAGATGGGATAACGATAACTGGAAAGAATAAATACTAATTTTTTATTCGTTCTAGTTATAAAGATATATTTTCTTTAACTTTTGCTCTGCAATTCAGCCAACCCATTTTTAACAACTTGCATTTCTTGCAACAGACTTTCGATTAATTCATCTACATTAATATGCACATCTTTTTTCAATTGAGACTCTAAATTATTGGCCAGCGAACGTAAGTAAGGCACACCAGAATAGCAGGTAGAGCCATGAAACTTATGAACAACATCTAACAGGGTTGCAAAATCATTTTGACTTGCGGCATGTTTAATGTCGCGCTCAACATCATCAAAGGTCGATGCCAACATGGTTAACATTTCTACCGCAATTTCGTGATTGTTGTTGGCTTTTTGCAGAGCAAGTGTCCAATCGATACCGCGTTTTTCATTATCAACTTGCGCTTTAGTTTGTGGTTTTATGTTTTGTTCAGACGCACCAACCACCCATTTATTGACTAATTGGTTAAATTTAACCATGTCGATGGGTTTGGCAAGGTAGTCATCCATACCACTGCGCAGTAACTTTTCTCTTTCTTCTTTAAAAGCATGAGCGGTAAACGCGATGATAGGCGTGTGCTTGTTTAAAATGCCTTGTCTAATTTTGGCGGTGGTTTGAATGCCGTCCATTTCTGGCATTTGCACATCCATTAAAATTAAATCAAATTCTTCCTCTTCAGCAATGCGGCAGGCATCTTTACCGGAAAAGGTGGTGGTTAAATTAACACGACCTTTGCGCAGTATCGCGGACAATAATTTTAAATTGGTTTCATTGTCGTCAACCGCCAGCATTTTTATCCGCCCTTGTTCGGACTGATTGGCTGAAATATCGACAACCTCAGTATCGTCTTCTTCGGCAAGCCAGGATAATTTGTTGTGTTGTGACCAAACCTGTTCAAGCTTACTGAAAGTGAAGGGCTTTTCGGTGACCGGCCAGTCACCCAACAAAGATTTATGTGTTTCAGGCAGTGAGGTATACAAGGGCACTGCCAACACAACTAAAGCAGCCGTTTGTTGTTTAGCAGCGTATGCGGCCTGCAATGGCAATAATTCAAGCGACTCTTCATCAGAATCACTGGCAATCACAATTAAATCGTAATTATCCTGTTGTCTGAGCTGGTTTTCCCAATCATCAATTTCTGAATAAATATCGGCAGCGATCCCCAGTTGTTGAAATAACATACGATACCCTGTGTACGCGACTGTGTGCGGATCAAGTATCAAGGCTTTATTTAAACGAGAGAGTTTTTCAACGCGGTTAGGTTTAGATGTGGTAATTGGCAAACTCAAGGTAAAAGTAGAGCCTTTACCCAGTGAACTTTCAATGCTTAATTTACCATTCATCTTGCTGACCAACCCATGTGTGATTGCAAGCCCTAAACCGGTACCGCCATATTTGCGGGTGGTACTGGCATCGGCCTGATGAAAGGCTTTAAAAAGTTTGCTTTGTTTATCTTTACTGATACCAATACCTGAGTCCTGAATTTCAACCGTCAGCATATGCTGGCTTTCAGATACAGAGTTGATTTTTAGGCGAAGAATGACAAACCCTTTGGGCGTAAATTTAATGGCGTTAGACAGTAAATTAGACAATATTTGTTTAAATCTGTGGCGATCGCCAATTGCAGCAATCGGCAATGCATCAGATTCAACTGAAAACACTAAGCCTTTAGCAAATGCATCGCGCGCCATTAATTTGGTGACTTCCTCAACCGTGCGTAGCAAATTAAACGCCGAGTGGTCAAGTTCCATTTTGCCCGCTTCGATTTTCGAGAAATCTAGTACATCATTGACGATGGCAATTAAGCTATCTGCAGAGGCATTAATGGTTTTAACATAATCTTCGTACGGGTCGGGTAATTCAGCTTTTTCTAACTCTTTGGTAAAACCAACAATTGCATTCAGCGGGGTTCTAACCTCATGCGACATGGTGGCTAAAAATTGCGATTTTACTTTACTGGCTTCTAATGCCTCTTTACGCGCTATATCCAGCTCTGCATTTTTTTCTTCAACCAATAACAGGTTTTGTTGTAAATCGCGGGTCGCGTCTTCAATTTCCGATTCTAATTTTGACTGGTTATGCTGCAACTGAGCCGCCATCACATTGATACCGTCTCTGAGTTCATTAAATTCATACTGCACAGGAATATCTAAGCGATAACGCAAATCACCACTGCCAATACGTTTTACCGCTTCGACAAACGCCTTAACCGGTTTGATCACCCGATTAACCAAGGCAATCATCAACATTGCCGTTAACAAAGCGGCAATACCAATTAAAACAAATAAATTTAAATTAGTAATAAAACGCTGGTAAGTTTCAGCCGATAAATCAAGCAACAAAACCACATGGCCAATTGGGTGGGCTGTGTGGCTGGTTCCTTGCCACTGCGCGGTTTGATTAAAACTATTGTCGAATGCAAAAATCGGGCTACTGACAATTAATCGTAAATTATCTGGGCGCGTGATTTTTACACCATAACTGTCGGCTTCGTTATAACTATGATTAATTTGTGTGTAGTTAGAGGCGACAAATAACTCGCCGGTATCGTCGTACACTAAAATATTGGCAATGGGGAGCGATGAGGTTGCGTTAATATCTCTGAGTTTACTTTGCAGGCCGGTTTTATTTATACTGATTAAATTATATTCACTGGCGTAACCAATTGAATCAACTAAGTTTTTGGCTTGCTCTTCAATTAAGTTGTCGCGCTCTACACTGGTTGCGTGCACTATGTAACCACAAATACCAATAGTCATTAAAATACTGGGGATAATTGCAAAAAAGATGGCGTTAAATAAAATGCTGGGCTTGAACATAGTTTAATTTCGGTTCGGACAACGTATTGAGTTATTCTTAATGTTACCATCAACTATAACTGCAAACGCTTTTAAAGCGAAACGGGTAATGTCTGCTAAATGAAAAAAAACATCTTTAAGCTGGTGGTTTATTGCTTGATAGGCAGTTGTTTGTCTGCTCAGGCTAATCAAGTGATACAGGCTGGCGTTTATTTTTCGCAGCAACACTTTTCAAAAAGCCAATTACTTTACACGCAAACACTACTGCAACCTGAAATTGAAATATTGCCATTTTACCCGGAAATGAGCGAAACTCTGCCAATATTAATTTCAGGTTTTGACAATGCACAACATTATCTAAAACACTTTAAAAACAACCGAGCGAATTCGGTATTAGTAATGGGCGTTGATATTCATCAGGTTAAAAAATTGCAAATGCTGGTGTGTGCAGAACCGCTCAACGTCTGTGATAAATGGCGGTTTATCAATAATCAGGCTTCACCGCAGCGTATTCATCAACTAATAAAGCATTTTTTTGCCGATAAAAAAGTGACCTCTGCCTATTTAGATCAAAGCGTCGCAGAGGTATGGAAACCTGAACTGAGCAACGTTGTTTGGTATCAAAATAACGCCGAAAATTTAAAACCCTTTTATGTGATTAAACGTGCGCTAGAAGGCGCTGATGCATTTGTGATTTTGCCAGATGAAAACCTGTTTAACGCCTCTATCGGGCGGGTTGTCTTGCAATACATGTTTCAAAATAAAACAATTTCAATAGGTTATTCGGCAGGCACATTTCAGGCTGGTTCGGCAATCGCCAGCTATGCAGACTACCCAAATACGTTATTGGCCGTAAAGTATTTATTATTAAATCCAGACAAAGCAAAAAACTACCAATATGCCTGTTATCAAGATTACTATGTTAACCAAACGGTACTGGATGCAATGCAGCTTTCTATCGACACCAGTGCCTTAAATCAATTGGCTGAACAACTGAATTTACAGTGTTATACCGAATAACCACAAAAGCATGACTTTTTCGTCTATTCAGCCGAGCGGATATTAGGTATAATCCGCCGCCTGAAATTCTGACCTGCAAAAGAATAGACAACCCACTATGACAAATAAAACAGTGCTACACGCAAAACATCTAGAATCTGGTGCCAAAATGGTTGATTTCCACGGTTGGGAAATGCCAATCCGTTACGGCTCGCAAATTGAAGAGCATCAGGCGGTACGCGAAAATGTAGGCATGTTTGATGTATCACACATGACAGTCGTGGATGTAAAAGGGTCAGACGCCACCGCTTATTTACAAAAATTATTAGCCAACGACGTGGCTAAACTGAAAGAACAAGGCAAAGCATTATACTCGGGCATGTTAAACGAGCAGGGCGGCGTAATAGACGATTTAATCGTGTATTATTTTGCAGCCAACGACTACCGCTTGGTGGTTAACTCAGCCACCCGTGAAAAAGATTTAGCCTGGTTAAGCCAAGTTACCGCAGGGTTTGATGTGACGTTAAACGAGCGCGCCGATCTGGCAATGATAGCGGTACAAGGGCCAAAAGCACCTGAAGTTGTCGCCGGATTACTCAGCCAAACACAACAAAACCTGATAGCCAATATGAAACCTTTTTACGGCGTACAAGCCGGCGAATTATTTATCGCCACCACAGGTTATACCGGTGAAGCAGGTTACGAAATTTTATTAGAAAACGAACTGGCCGCAGAGTTTTGGCAAAAATTATTAGATGCAGGCGTTGTACCTTGTGGTTTAGGTGCTCGTGATACCCTGCGTTTAGAAGCGGGTATGAATTTGTACGGGCAAGATATGGACGAGAGTATTTCGCCACTTGCCGCCAACATGGGCTGGACAATAGCCTGGCAACCAGAAGATCGCGATTTTATTGGCCGCGCCGCACTGACAGAATATAAAAATAAACAAACCGAAAAACTGGTTGGTGTGGTGATGACAGAAAAAGGCGTATTGCGCTCGGGCAGCAAAGTACGCTGCGCAGCCGGCGAAGGTATAATCACCAGCGGCACTTTTTCACCGACATTAGGCCACAGCATTGCATTTGCCCGAGTACCGGTAGATGCAGGTGACGAATTAGAAGTTGAAATGCGTAAAAAGTGGGTTACAGTGAGTGTTGTAAAACCTGCGTTTGTACGCCATGGAAAAAAGATTTTTTAAATTTGATCTGAGGATAAAGAATATGAGCAATATTCCTGCTGAATTAAAATATGCCGACAGCCATGAATGGGTTCGTGACGACGGTGACGGAATTGTAACTATTGGTATTAGTGATCACGCGCAAGATTTATTAGGCGACTTAGTACACGTAGACTTACCTGAAGTAGGCGCTGGTTTTACTGCAGGTGACGAAATTGCAGTGGTTGAATCAGTAAAAGCGGCTTCAGACGTGTATTCACCGATTGCCGGTGAAGTAGTGGAAGTGAACGAAGAATTAGAAGACTCACCTGAATTAGTAAACACCGACCCATACGGCGACGGCTGGTTATTCAAATTAAAAGTTGAAGACATGGGCGAAGTAGACTCGTTATTAGATGCAGAAGGTTACGAAGCTGCATTAGACGACGAATAAGCTAAAAACAGATTGAGACGGAACCTCGGGCATGATCCGGGGTTTTTTATTTTTAAGACACGAAAAAGTCTTAACAAAAGCATATTGAGTAGGAAAACCGATTAATGAGCGAGCATGTATCTTTAACCCAGTTAGAGAACCGAGATGATTTTATCCAACGCCATATAGGGCCGGACGTAGCCGAACAACAACATATGTTGGCAACTTTAGGTGCAACGTCGTTAGACGATTTAATAAAACAAACCGTACCGGAAAACATCCTACTGGCCGACGACCTATCATTAGGTGAGCCGCAAACCGAAGTGGCCACTTTGGCATGGTTAAAACAAATTGCCTCGCAAAATAAAATTAATAAATCGTACATTGGTTTAGGATACTACCCAACACATACGCCCAACGTTATTTTACGTAACGTATTAGAAAACCCAGGTTGGTACACAGCCTACACACCCTACCAACCCGAAATTGCGCAAGGGCGTTTACAATCGCTGTTAAATTACCAACAAATGGTGATTGATTTAACCGGCTTAGAAATTGCCAACGCGTCACTATTAGACGAAGCAACAGCCGCTGCCGAAGCTATGGCATTTGCAAAACGCACCAGCAAAAACAAAAAATCTAACCTGTTTTTTATTGCAAACGATGTGCATCCGCAAACCATCAATGTTGTCGTCACACGGGCAGAATTGTTTGGTTTTGACGTGGTTGTCGCACCAGCAGATGAAGTACTGCAACACGATGTATTTGGTGCATTATTTCAATACCCGAATACACAAGGCGATATTTACCCGCTTGAAAAACTCATAGAGCATGTTGCCAACAGCAAAGGTTTAACCACACTGGCAACCGATTTGTTAGCACTGACTCAGCTTAAAACACCAGCAGAATTAGGCGCAGATGTTGCAATAGGCAGCGCACAACGTTTAGGTGTGCCGATGTGTTACGGTGGCCCACATGCCGCATTTTTTGCCACCAAAGACAAATTTAAACGCTCGTTACCCGGCCGCATCATTGGCGTATCAAAAGACAAACGCGGAAACCTAGCGCTGCGTATGGCACTACAAACGCGCGAGCAACATATTCGCCGCGAAAAAGCCAACTCAAACATATGTACCGCGCAAGTATTATTGGCCAACATGGCCGCTTTTTATGCGGTGTATCACGGCCCCAAAGGTTTAGACAGAATTGCTAAACGCATTGAACGATTAACCAGCTTATTTGCAACCGGCCTTGCACACAAAGGCATCGAAATTAAAAACCAACACTGGTTTGACACATTAACCTTTGTCAGCGAGCAAAGAGCCCAAGTTATCGCCCGTGCAGAAAAAGCAGGTGTTAACTTACGTACCGATATTGAAGGTGTGTTAGCCGTTAGTTTTGACGAAACCAAAACCGCAAGCGATGTAGCCGAACTATTTGACATTGTATTTGGTGAAGGCCATGGCTTAGATGTAAGCGCACTGGATAAACTGGTTTGCAGCCAGTCTAAAAGTGGGTTACCGGCAGACTATGTACGTAGCAGCGATTATTTAACGCATCCGGTATTTAATACGCACCACTCAGAAACTGAAATGCTGCGTTATATCAAATCATTAGAAAATAAAGATTTAAGCTTAAACCACTCAATGATTTCACTGGGCTCGTGCACCATGAAATTAAACGCAACTGCAGAAATGATCCCCGTAACTTGGCCAGAATTTGCCGAGCTACACCCATTTGCACCGGTTTCGCAAGCGCAGGGCTACCAGCGTATGATCCGCCAGCTATCAGACTGGTTAGTCGAAATTACCGGATATGATGCGATAAGCATGCAACCAAACTCGGGTGCACAAGGTGAATACGCCGGTTTGTTAGCAATTAGAAAATACCACGAAAGCCGCGGCGACCATCACAGAAACATCTGTTTAATTCCATCTTCTGCGCATGGCACAAACCCAGCATCCGCACAAATGGCCGGCATGAAAGTTGTTGTGGTTGCGTGCGATCAAAAAGGGAATATTGATTTGGCCGACTTACGCAGCAAAGCACAAGAACTGGCTGAAAACTTATCCTGCATTATGATTACCTACCCATCGACGCACGGTGTATACGAACAAACCATTCGTGAAATTTGCGATATCGTGCATCAATATGGCGGCCAAGTTTACATGGACGGCGCCAACATGAATGCACAGGTTGGCGTGACTTCACCCGGATTTATCGGCTCTGACGTATCGCATTTAAACCTGCACAAAACATTTTGTATACCACATGGTGGCGGCGGCCCAGGTATGGGACCCATTGGTGTTAAAGAGCATCTGGCCCCGTTTTTACCAAACCACCCAGTGGTACAAATTGACCAGCTAGATGTTGCTAACGGCGCTGTTTCGGCTGCGCCTTGGGGCAGTGCGGGTATTTTACCGATTTCATGGGTTTATATTGCATTAATGGGTGCCAGCGGTTTACGCAAAGCAACCCAAGTGGCTATTTTAAGTGCCAACTACATGGCGAAAAAGTTAGCCGAACATTACCCTATTTTATATACAGGGCAAAATGGCCGCGTTGCGCACGAATGCATTATTGATTTGCGCCCGTTAAAAGCCAGCTCGGGCATTAGCGAAATGGACGTTGCCAAACGTTTAATGGACTACGGATTTCACGCGCCAACCATGAGTTTTCCGGTAGCGGGTACGCTAATGGTAGAACCGACCGAATCAGAACCACTTTGTGAAGTAGAGCGATTTATAGAAGCCATGATTGCCATTCGCAAAGAAATAGACCAAGTAGAAAAAGGCGTATGGCCACTAGATGACAACCCACTGGTAAATGCACCACACACACTGGCCGATATTACCGAAGCCGGCTGGAACCGTGCATACAGCATAGAATTAGCGGTATTTCCAAGCGAACAAGCCAGAGCCAATAAATTTTGGCCAACGGTAAACCGTATCGACGACGTATACGGCGACCGTAACTTAATATGCAGCTGCCCCAGTGTAGAGAGTTATGCGGAGTAGGGGTATTTAAGATTGCGGCAAACTAACCCTTAAGCCAACCCAACTAAAAAAAACAAAAGCGAGCTGACTGTAAAAAGTGGCTCGCTTTTTTGTTTTAGGCTAGGTTTAAATACGGTCTAATCAGGAATTGAACGAAAGTGAAGTTGTCCGAAAATTCCGGGCAACTGCTGATACCGAACTGCATGCATGGGGAAACAAATCGAAATTCTAACAAAGCCTCAATTAGATGGTTCTTCAACTTAGACTCGGCGCAAAATAAACTACACCGAGCCTACGATGGATTAAGAGATTCAACTCATCAAAATAAAATGGAAAAGGTACTAGCCTACTCTACCTGGGCAAGCGGTGTGTAGTGGAAGCTCTATTAGTGGGTTAGCAGTTATCCATTTCTTAAAAGAGTTTAGCTATTAGCCAAATCTAAGTCGTTTACGATCAAATATAAATCACCAATATCTTTAAACTTTATTCTGAATTGGTTTCTTTTTTTAGGTTTCCACTTGCCATTGACCAGCTTCATATTGATTCCTGGGTCATAATAAATAGCCTGACCGTACAGAGATTGAAGGAAGCGTTTGAGGCTGGCACCTTCGGCCAATGTCACATTGGGGCCAAATGTAAATTTTATATCGCCGTCATCTATTTTTTTGTAGCTGACAAAGCAAGTTCGCGAATGCTTCTTTTTCCAGTGTTCCAGTAGCTTACTGAACCCCCAACCTGCAGCCAGATTACCTTTATCATCAACTAAGTGCAGGCCACCATCCGGATCTGTAATTTCTTCTTTTTTTGGATCATAGCCTGTCATAATCAATGACAACTGAGTTCGTTCATTTTTTAAATTGTTTTTATGAATACTGGCGAAGTCCATTCTCCCTTCGGCTTTCGACCAACCGTATTTTCGTAAAAACTGTTCCAGTGACTCTTTGTATTCGCCGCAGTTTGGCTCGGGTGTCATTAGCGTAACAACTGAACCTGAATGGGCTTTTAGTTCCCAGTCTTCAAAGTCTGGTTCTGCTCTGCCGTTAGGTGATATTGCAAATAAGCTTTCAAGTGTAAAACCTGCTCCGTTTTGTGCGACATAGGGCACAACGTTACCCTCTTTAATTCTTTGTGAGGGGACAGCTCCCATCTGATAAATATTTGTAAGTTTGCTAAGTAAGCGTGATTTTGAACCTGAGGCCTCATTTACTAGATCGTAAAAAACAGATTTTTCTTGCTCAATCTGCGCTAGCTTCTTTTCTACAATCTGATCCAGAATCTCTTGGGATATAGCTGAATCCCAGTGAGTGGTAAATCCGATAATTCGTTTTGCAGCAATACCAAGGAATAAAATACGAGATTTATTAGCTCGCTCTGCTCGTTCATCTTTTGTTGGAGGCTGCATCAAATGGCTGGGCGCAGTGGGGCACTTTTTCAAAAAACCACTGAATCTGACTTCTGGATATTTTGGATATAAAATAAGTTGAGCACCGGGTGCGTTGGCACAGTTGAATTCATTATCTAACCACCAAAAATCTAGAGGTGCTTTAAAAATAGGACCTTTTTTGCTGATACCAGCGGAATATATCTCGCCGGATGGTAACATCTGAATAACTTCAAAATTACCGCCCAAATACACTTGTTGTTTAGTGTTATCATTGTTAGCCAGTGGCTTTACGATGATCCTTGTTGCGCCTTCATTTTTGAGCGCGGCTATTACTGCTGCCAGTTCCACTTAATTAACCCTGTTATTTTGTTATTGGTTAAAAACAATCCTTCAGAACTGATATTACCTTCCTTGTAACATTGCATCAACTAGCTATTTATTAACTGAAGTAAAGTACAGTCGGGCAGTTTTTGTTTGAGTAATCGCGCACTCGGCTCTTTGCTTGACTTTCGCCACGCATAATACCCACTTCGCGTCACACCATGCACAGTCGCCATTGATTTTAGGCGAAACTGGTGCTGGTGTTCGAGCATAAATCCGAATCGGCTTATTTTTGATTCTTCGCGAAGTAGGTGGCCGCCTTTTTTAGGATGGCTAAATCCTCGGCTTGATCAGCCAATTGGCGTTTTAACTTAGCAACTTCAGCTGCAAGCTCGGATTCGCGTTGGCTTATTGTGGACTTTTTCACAGTGGCAGTTCGCCAGCTATAGAGTTGCGATTCATAGATTTTAAGTTGCCTAGCCGCTTCAGCAACACCAACTCGTTCGGCTAGTTTCAGGGCTTCAGCTTTAAATTCAGCGGTGTAAGTCTTGCGGATCTTTTTAGTTGTCATATTCACCTCGTTAAGTCATTTTACTCACTTAGCGTGGTGTTCAAAGTATTGGATCCGATCGCAAATTTAAGCTACATTATTCATCTGTTGAGCAATCTGAACTGCACTAACTATCCTGTCTTTCATCAATGCAGCAACAGCCTCAAACACAGGTACGACAACCGAGTTACCAAACTGTTTATAGGCTTGAGTATCCGACACCGGAATCACAAAGTTACTTTCACCCGGTTTATCAAACCCCATCAGTTTTGCGCACTCCTGAGGAGTTAGTCGTCTTGGCCGTCGTGAAAGGTTTTCTTCATCTTCAAATGACTTTTCAAAATTCCAGCCGCGATCCACTAAAATTTCTGAGCCATCTTTGTAATACCTTGCAGATAAAGTTCTTGCAACACTGTTTTCATTCACCAGACCAAAACCAAAGCCGTTGCCTTTAGCTTTCTGTTTTATTGCATAATCATGCAGATATTTCCAAAGTTTTGGCGTTAATATATATTTATCATCAACCTTACTATCTAGAATATCGCCCATTTTTGGCTTAATGTCAGGCACAAGCCGGTCAATATCTTTTAATGTAAAACCCTCATGTACATTTAAATCTTTTCTGAACCCTACCAGCAAAATACGCTCACGGTGTTGTGGGGTAAATAACTGACCGTCAATGACTTTGGGGTCTTTATTACCTTCATATAGCTTGTCTGCGACCTCATAGCCTAATTCTTCAAGCGTTTGCATAATTACTTTAAAAGTTTTGCCTTTATCGTGAGATTTAAGGTTCTTTACATTTTCCAGCAAAAATGCTTTTGGCTGGCAGGCCGCAATAATGCGGGCGACGTCAAAGAATAAAGTACCTTGGGTTTCACATTCAAAGCCATGTGCACGGCCTAATGAATTCTTTTTGGATACACCAGCAATTGAGAAAGGCTGACACGGAAAACCAGCCAGAAGTACGTCATGAGCTGGGATGTGTTGGCGAATATGTCCATAAGCCTGTTCCTCGGTTATGTCGTCTCTTTGCGATAGGGTAATTTCTCTGATGTCTTCATTAAAATGATGTTCGTTATCATTACCATAGTTAGCTTTATATGTTTTAACTGCGTACTTATTCCATTCGCTGGTAAATACGCATAAACCGCCCTGATTTTCAAAGCCTTTTCGAATCCCACCTATTCCTGCAAATAAGTCTATGAATCGGAATTCGGCATTTTCAGCTGTTACTTTCGGTACAGGTAAAAGCTTTTCTAACGCATTGTATTCAGTAGCACTGAGTTTAAGCTCCATTTTCCCCTTTATGCAGCGATTAATCGTTTCACGGCATAATGAACTGCCAATTGCTTCTTTCAGATATTCAGCCAAATATTTTTGATCGAAAATTTCCAGCGCTTTGAGTAACAACTCTTTATCATTCATAGTAGATAGCTCTGCTTTTTATTTTAAGAGAATCTTTATGATCTATTGTCACACATAATACCCAGAAGAGCAAAATATACTGTATAAAAAAACAGACTTCTTGGTGTTTAAGTTAAATATAGTATCCGTCGGCTAAGACACACTGTATTGGGCCAAACGACCAGCCTGCGCAAATCGCCTATCTAACACGTTTAAGGCAGGCGAATTTGAGAAAGTAGTGGTGAGTCTCATTTGGGCCCTCATTACAAATTAACAACCTATAAAAACTATATTTTTCAAAGCTGTTTTGATAAATTCAGTTGCTAAATCTTCCGCTCGTTAACGTATTTGAGTGGCCATACCACAAAGCAGAGTTTGTACAATGTTTAGTAAAACAACGGATTATTATAATAACAATGCACGTGAGTTTTATAACTCAACTGTTTTGGTGGATTTATCTGCGCTGTATTCTGAATTTTTGCCCCTGATAAAATCCGCTGGCGTTATTTTAGATGCAGGTTGTGGAAGTGGTCGAGATGCGTTTTATTTTAAACAACAGGGTTATCTTGTTGAGGCATTTGATGCCAGCGCTCAGCTTGCAGCTATCGCGACTGAGCATTTACAACAGCCTGTCGAAACAAAAACTTTCCAGCAGCTTTGTGCACAAAATAAATATCACGGTATATGGTGTTGTGCCAGTTTGTTGCATGTTACCAAAGCAGAGTTACCCTTGGTATTTGCTAAATTAGCTGCGGCGCTTAAAAATAACGGTGTGATGTATGTTTCGTTTAAATATGGTGAAACCGAGCGTGTTGATAATGGCCGCAATTTTACTGATTTAACTGACTCTTCATTAGCTAAGCTCATTAGTCAGCAGCCTGATTTGGTTATGATTAAACATTGGCAAAGTGCCGATCAGCGACCTAATCGCTCAAATGAAATTTGGTTGAATGCGCTGATTCAAAAGGTGGATGTTTAATAATGGCAGCGATGCAACAGCAACTTAATTTTATCGCTTATATTCAACGCATGTTAAATGAAGGCGATTTTTCAGCAACTTATAAATTTGCTTTGTTGCATGCGCTGGCTGATGTTTGTGTGGAAAGTGTCGATTTATCAGGTAACGAAAATCAGGCGGATGGCCAGTTAGAGATCTCGTTAGAAACCTTGGCCGAGAAACTTATCTTATTGTATTGGCATCATGCGACGCCATTTTCTAGCCATCAAGGTGAAGCGGGGTTACTTAGGCAAAATACTGGTGCGCAATCTAAGGTGATTACCGTTTTATACGAGTGCCAGCAAAATGAAATTAAAAGTCTGCGTCAGTTAAAAAACAGTCAATATTGGAAAGCTGTTTTTAATGCGAGTATGGAAACATTAAAAAATGGCCCACTCTGGCGATTGCAAATTCTGGCAAAACAAGAAGAATGCTTTTTATATCCGCACAATAAAAAGCAGAAATTTATTACTTTGTATCCAGGGATTGCGGATTGTTTTCGCCGTTTTTACGATTTGGTTGTGTATTTAGCCAGAAATAGTTGGATTCAAAAAATTCAAGCTATTAAGTTTAATCAACAGTTAATTGGGCCAGAAAGTCAGCTTGAACGCTTTTTATTTGGTTTTGACAGAACTGCGTTAAATTATGCAAAACCTGTGTTAATCGAGATACAACAAAACCGCTGTTTTTATTGCCACAAGCCAATGGTCAGTGGGGCTGTTGAGGTTGATCATTTTATTCCTTTTGCGCGTTATGCTCATGACTTAGGGCATAATTTTGTTGCAGCACACCGAACATGCAACAACAATAAAAGAGATTTTTTGGCTGCGCACATTCATAAAGAAAATTGGCAAGCACAAAATTTAGAAGAGCATACCGATGTATTGCAAGCTGAATTAGGCAATTATTATTATTGTGATTCGGTTAAATCAAAAGCGGTTAGTGACTGGGCGTATCAGGTTGCCGAGTTAAATGGTGCTAAGCTTTGGCTGGGTGCAAAAGATAAGTTTGTCAGTGCGAGTGACGTTAGTACATCTTCTTTTTCTAGTAGCAGCGGAGCGCTTACGAGTTCAGATAATGGCGCTAAAGTTATTGATTTTAGTCAAGCTGCGCAGCAAAGGGCGGATCGCCAAAATTCAGCCAACTTGCCTTATTTCCCTAATCTTAAAATTGCGTGTGGTCATTTTAAAAGCGGTGACGATAGTGAGGTTGAGTATATTCCTGCACCTGATGGGGTTGGTAAACTGGATCCGAAACGACATTTTTTGGCCCGTGCATCGGGCAATTCGATGAATGGTGGCAAAAACCCTATTTTAGATGGTGATTTATTGTTGCTTGAGTGGATTACACCAGAGCGCGCGGGCTCGCTGCAAAATTGCACCGTTGCTATAGAGTGCGATGATGAAACCGGCACAGCTCAGTATTTATTGCGCGATATTAAAAAAGAACCGGACGGGCGTTATAAGCTGATAGCTAAAAATCAGGATTATGAGCCTATTTACGCAACTGAACAAATGCGCACCTTTGCAAGGCTTAAGAGTGTAATATTTGAATAATCAACTACCTACACCTCATGGAACAATTGAAAGAATGACGTTAAGATTAAACGAGTATTTAAATCAAAAATTTGGTGAGGGGCTAAAATGAGTGAATTGATGAACACCAATACACTATGCATGTATGCTGTTGTGCGTTTTATGCCTTTTGCCGAAACCCGAGAATTTGCCAATGTGGGTGTAGTCGTTATTGCACCAAAATTAGGCTTGTATGATTTTAAATTAGCGCCTAAATCTTTCAAACGTGTAAACCAATTTTTTGATGACTTAGATGGTGTTGTTTATCGCCACGCGATTGAAGGCTTTGAAAGTGAATTAACGCGTATTCGCCAGTATTTAGTAGATCATCACGTGTACGGGCAGAATTTAGTTGATTACTTTAAAGAAATAACACGTACAAGGGAGTCAGTTTTACATTTTGGTGAGGTAGGTACTTTATTAACAACCGACATTAAAGTCGCTACTGAGCAACTATACCAGCGTTTTATTGGTAGAAACGTTTCTTAATGATGTGCGAATGGAAGTAAGCCCGTAAAACTTACGGGCTTACTCATTTCTGGCGCAGACTGTTTATTTACGCAGACTGTTTATTTATGTACTTTGTTTATTTACGAAATTTACTATTTACCAAATTTGTAAGTGTTATCTGCGCTTAAGTTGCTTTTTGTTTCTGTGGTGCCATCGCGCCATGTTACTTTAACCTTGTCTATTTTATCTAGGTTGCCTAATCCAAAGTGGGCAATGTTTAACAAGCTTTGTGAATGGCTGGCGTTTAACGAACCCACGGTTTTGTGTTGTTTGCCTTGTTGGGTTGTCACTTCAATTTTTGCGCCATATGGATCGACGCCTTTTACTGAATATCCCACATGCACAAAGGCATAATGATTGTCATTTTCGGTTATATTTTGATACATGTACCAAGGGCCGTTGTCGTCGTCGCCATTTAACAAATCAAGTTTGCCGTCTTGGTTATAATCAATGGCTATACCCATGTCACCATGTTGATCTTTGCCAACGCCCGAGGTTGCAGATGTCGCCAGTGAGGCTTTAAATTTACCTGTGCCATCGTTTACCAATAGTAAATCCGGTAGGCGTTCTTTTAATTTACCAAAGCGGTATACAAATAAATCGTCGTCGCTGTCATTGTCAAAATCGCCGACTGCAACGCCCCAGTTATTATGATGCGTCAGTTTTGGTAAGGTGTCTGAAACATCGGTAAAATGGGTGCCGTCGTTACGCAATAATACATCTGGTAAATCTGAGTTGTTCGGCGTGAATTCTGTGTCATATTCGGTTACCCCTCCAAATGAAGCGCGAATGCCCCAAGCTTGTTTAACGCCCAGTTTCCATCTTACTTTCCATTTTCCATCGCCTAAGTAACCAACGTACCAGCCTGTTTCTGTTATCTCATCCGGAAATCCTTTGGCGGTGTCTTTTGCAACTACAAAGGTATCTTCTGGTGGTTTGATGCTGGTTTTATCTTTGCCCAAAAATACCGGCATGTACTCTAAGTCTTTTGCTCTGGGCCAGTGGTAAAAGTTAATCAGTGAAAGGTCGCCGTCTACGGTTAGTAACATGCCGTCTTCACTTTCACTACCTTCGTCGCGCAGGTCTAATCTTTTGGTTTCTTTGGTGTAAGAAATCGAGTTGTTGGCTAAACCATAATGCAGTTTACCTCGGGCGAGGTAGTAGTCTAAATCGCCATCTTGGTCCATATCAAGGTGGGCGACTGCAATGACATATTTGTAGTTTTCTGCATCTTTTGTCAGCCATTTTGAGGTGACATCGGTAAAGCTAAAATCATTGTTGTTTTTTAATAAGGTTGTAATGCCATGCCCATCAAACGCGATAACGTCTAGATAACCGTCGTTATCAAAGTCGGAGAGTAACAGGCGCTCTGCGTCTACTTCTTCAAAACTTGGGCTGTGATGGTAATCAAAAGTGCCGTCGCCATTGTTTTTAAATAAGATATTTCTGGGCATATCTTCGTTTACAACTTTTGGTGCGTTAATTTGCAAAAAGTCTAGGTCGCCGTCGCTGTCTAAGTCTATCCATCTAACGGCGCGGCCACGTGCGCCTAATTCTGCAACGCCGGCTTCTTTAGTGACTTCTACAAAATTGCCATTGTCGTTTCTGAATAAACGTTGCGGTTGTGGTTTTAAGCCGCTACCGCCGCCAACGGATAAGATAACGTCGTTGTCGCCGTCTAAGTCATAGTCTCCGGCTGTTAAGCCATGTAAATCGGCCATCGGAAACTGGCCTTTAATTTCGGTATAGGTGTTGTCTTCGTTGGCGATAAATAGCTGCGCTGGGGTTGAGTTGTGATTGGTTAACAAAAAGTCGTAGCGACCGTCGTTATTCATATCCGCCACTGCGGGGCCACCGTATTTCCAGTTGTTTTCGGTGACTAAACCAACACTTTGGGTGACATCTTTAAATTCTATTTTCGATTGTTGTTCGGTTGAATTCTGGCTGCAACCCATTAATGATGCCACCACTGCAGACATCACAAGTGACATTCTTCTTTTTTGTATCAACATTATCTCATTCTCACTTTGGCTATTTGGCAATTCGGTGTATTGAGTTGGTTTATCTTATTTATAAAAAGTTGATTTTATAAATAAACAGGCCTTTGCAATCTTAAACTACAATAATTTAAATGACAATAAACTGTTAACAATACTGTTACTTTTGTGCGGTTACTGTGTCAAATCACTTTCATCTTAGTGTCACTAATGCGCCCCATTTAAGGGTTATTATTTGGCCACAATTATATTAGTTGGCAAATACCATCAACATGGAGCACATATGAGAAACCTATTTAAAGTCAGTTTAGTCAGTGCCGCTTGCACGGCTTTATTAGCAGGTTGCAACCTAGATATTAACGTTAACGACAATGACGACGAGCACCAAGCCAAAGCAATTGATGTCACCATTTTGCATATGAACGATCATCATTCGCATATTGCGGCAGATTCGTTTGATTTTGATGTGTCTACTTTAAGTTTGTCGGCGAAAGCTGAAAACGATGCTGCAATTAACGAAGTTGAAGTAAGTTATGGTGGTTTTCCGATGTTGGTTAGTTTGTTTGAGCAACAAGCGGCTAACAGTAAAAACGTTTTAAAATTGCACTCAGGTGATGCGATTACGGGTACTTTGTATTACAGCTTGTATAAAGGTGAAGCGGATGCGGCGATGATGAATCAGGTGTGTTTTGATGCGTTTGCCTTAGGTAATCACGAATTTGACGATGGTGATGCAGGTTTAGCCAGCTTTTTAGATGAGTTGAGTTCTGGCGGTTGTGATACTTCTGTTTTAGCTGCAAACGTAGTGCCGGCAGATGATTCAGCGATTAAAGATGGTTATATTCAACCTTATACTATTGTTGAAAAAGAAGGCGAAAAAATTGGTATTGTTGGTATTGATATCGCAGGTAAAACCAAAAATTCTTCTCAGCCTGATGATGGCACTTTATTTTTAGACGAAACCACTACAGCGCAGCAATATATTGATGAGTTAACGGATATGGGCGTGAATAAAATTATTTTATTAACGCATTATCAGTATCAAAACGATTTGGCTATGGTGGCGAATTTAGAAGGTGTTGATGTTGTTGTTGGCGGTGACTCGCATAGTTTATTAGGTGATGCTTCTTTTTCTGATTTAGGGTTTAATCCAGTCGGGCCGTATCCAACCCAAGTAACGGATAAAATGGGCAATCAAGTTTGTGTTGTTCAAGCTTGGGAATATGCGCATATCATGGGTAAATTAGAGGTGAGTTTTGATAAAGAAGGGCATGTTGTTTCTTGTCAGGGTAAGCCTTTGATGCCGGTGAGCGATCAATTTGCCTATGAGTTTAGCGACAGTGAAACGCGCGTATTACGCGATCAGGATAAAATGCTTGTCAGCCAAGCGTTAACTCAGCATTCTGAAGTTGTAGTAACAGAAGCAGATGCGGCGACCAGCGCATTGCTTGCAAGTTATGATCAGCAAGTAAACGAGTTAACTCAGTTTGTGATTGGTACGGTTGCAACTGATTTATGTTTAGACCGTTTCCCAGGGCAGGCGCGTTCTACTTTGTGCGATGCTTCAGCAACTTATGAATTTGGCAGCGATATTTCTAATCTGGTGGCTAAAGCCTTTATGACGGTAACGCCAACGGCGGATATCGGTATTCAAAATGCCGGTGGTGTGCGAGTGGATGTTGCAGCCGGTGATTTTACAATTGCAGATGCTTATACCTTGTTACCTTTTTCAAATACTTTGGTGACGTTAGAAATGACAGGTCAGCAAATTGTTGATGTGTTAGAAGATGCGCTGGCCAATACCTTAGACAATGCGGGTTCTACCGGTTCTTATCCGTACGCGGCTGGTTTACGTTTTAATGTTGATGCGTCTGCTGCTAAAGGTAGCCGGGTGAGCAATGTTGAGGTAAATCCACGCGTGGCCGGTAGCTGGAACGCCATTGATTTAAGTGCAACTTATACTGTGGTCACGAATGATTTTATCGCCAGCGGCCAAGACGGTTATGCAACTTTTGGTACTGTGTTTAATGCGGGTGATTATGTAGATACTTACACTGAATATGCGCAAGGTTTAATCGATTATGTTGAGATGTTGTCAGAAAACAATATGGCATTAGATAAATTGCCGATTGAAGAATATTCAACTCAAAATTATATCGGTCGAGATGCTTGTAATCACAGCTCTGATACGAATTGTGCAGGGTTTTAATTGGTTTTAACTCGCCAAGTATTTTTAAACGGCTAGGGTCTGTTGACCTTTGCTGTATAAATTTTGTTCTAACTAAACGCTTTTTAATCGCGGCGCTGGTTTGTAGGCCTAGTGGGCTAAGTCAAAAATCAGCAACAAAGAGTAAAAAGCGTTTAGGACGAACCCTTCGGGCAGCGTTTGTGCGGCATTTCTACTGCCTCAGCACTCATTTATGTAGAACAACTACACCACAATCGTGCTTTGTTGTATAAATACCGCACAACTCGCTGCAAAATCATACAGCAAAGATCAACAGACCCTAGTATTCACTGGCCGTTTTTGTTTGTAAAGCTAACGAGCAAGGCCAAAAAGTACTGAGAGAAATTTTAGGCGATGACTTTAACGCCGATACTAATCAACCGGTTTGTCGTGTGATTTCTCTTATTTGATTAATTTTGATACAATCAGCGCCCCAATTTGGCTGGAGGACAGATGAAGTTATTGTATTGGTTAGATGAGTGGTTAACCCTTTCCTGTGAAGAACAAAAGGCCAGATTGCCAATGAGCGGACATGATCTGCTTGATGGGGTTTTTGTTAAATACAGTTTTGTTGACCCAGATAAACCTTTGCTTTTTACCTTTTCTCCTGCCGGTACTAATGTTCAAGAGCATGATTTACATGATGATTTTTCACCTTGGGGCTATAAATTAGCACACAAACAAAATGTGAATATTATTGCTTTTCAACACTTGGGTAAAAGTAATTGGTTTCGCAGCCAGAATTTGATTTTTTTTCTTGAGCAGCTTGCAACATTATTAACACCTTTTAACTGCAAATTAGGTTACGGTTTAAGCCGGGGCGGATTTGGTGTGGGGGCGTTTGCTAATTTATTGGGTTTAGATCAGGTATTGTTATTTCACCCTGTCAGTACCAAAAATAAAGCATTGGTGCCGTGGGACGATCGTTCTAGCACGGATATCGCACAAAAATTTGACTGGCAAGGCGACTATCACGATTTAGATTTAGGCCACGCCAAAGGCTATATTATTTACGATCCGACTAACTTTATTGACCGTATGCATGCAAAACGTTATTCGCAGCTCACCCATTTGCGCGTATTTGGTATGGGCCACGGCACGCATGCAACGTATCTGAACAAGTTTGGTTTTTATAAGCAGGTTGCGATAGATTTTATCTGCAATCAGCAAGTGGATATTGCACAGTTTCGCCAGCAAACTAAGACATTACGCTTTAAAGAGGATTATTACAAAAAGCTGAATAAAGCCAATGCGAATTCAAACCATAGATTAGACTTGCTGAGTAAAGCACATCGGATTTTGATTGACGAAAAAGAAAGTTATGTGCAGGAATATCAAGCGCAAATAGATATAAAGCCCTTACTTGATATTGCGATGAAACATCAGGAAAAACACCCGAAAGACGCTATTCAGTTGTTGGAAGTTGCTAAACAGTTGGCACCTGACAACCCATTGGTTGAGCATCAGCTAAAACAGTTAGACTGATTTTCTGGCTTTTTGTTTATTGATGGATTTTGTACTGATTTTTGCCATTGTATTTGGCTTGATACATCGCGACATCGCAGCATTTTAGTGCTTTTTCTAAGTCGATTTTTTGCTGCGTAGTTGGATCGCAATATTTTAAGCCGATACTGGCCGTAATGGATAGGGCTTTAGTGTTTTCTGTATGCGCTGTCTCACTGGTTGGCAATGCTACAGAAAGTTTATCTATGCCCTCTAAAATTCTGTTGGCTAAAGCGGTAACTGACTGCTCATCTTTTAATAATATTGCAAATGCAAACTCTTCCCCGCCATATCGGCAATAGACATCTTCACTACGAAAGAAGCTTTTTAAAAAGTGTGCAAGACTGATCAAAACCAAATCGCCCACATCATGTCCGTAGGTATCATTAAGCATTTTAAAGTCGTCTATATCTAACAGGCCAAAAGCTATTTTAAAATTGTGGCGCTCGGCACTTTTAATCAGTTTATTTGCAAGATCAATAAAAAGCCGGCGATTGGGCACGTCGGTTAAAGGGTCGTAAAAAGCAATGCTTTCTAGCTGATTTTTAGCTTTTTGTAATTCTAGCGTTCGGTCGTTAACCAGCCTTTCTAAATTTTGTTTAAGTTGTTTGAGATCTGAGTTGCGTTTTTTTAACTGTTCCAAATGAAATTTTCGCTCAGAAACATTGCGTTGAATCGCCGCGAAATGGGTGACTTCTCCATAATTGTTTTTCAGCGGAACAACATTAATTTCTATCCAGTAAGGCCGGCCTTTGCAATCGTAATTTAATAAGGTTTCGGTGATTTTTTGGTGCTTTATTAAAGCTTCTCGGATACGGCCTTTCGCTGCTTCATCGGTTAGGGTGCCTTGCAATATTCGGGGTGTTTCGCCGATTACTTCTTCGGCTTTGTAACCGGTGAGGTTTTCAAATGCTTTATTTACATAAATGATTTTTGGGCCGGTTGGATACTCAATGTCCTGCGCTTCGGTGACAATCACAATATCTTGCGTGTTTTCGACTATCTCTTGAAAACTAAATAAAGTTTTTATATCTGAAATATCGTTAAAGGTCACTACAACAAAGCTGTCCTGTTCAGTTTTACCAATATCACAGTAGGCATTGACTAAAAACCACTTAATCTCTGCGTTAATATGGCTGATTATGCCCATGGTTTCGTTAGTAATGCGTTGTCTGCTGCGTATGACTTTTTTTACTGGGTAATTGTCAACTAAGAGTTTTTTGCCATCCGCGTCAATAAAATTCCATTGGGGATCAAAGGCGTTTTTGCCAATAATTTGCTCACTTGTCATTTCTAATAAAGCTAAAGCCATTGGGTTGGCGTAAAGAATCGATGTATCCCACCGATGGAAAACAACACCAATGTGAGCATGCTCTAGTAGCTTAAGCAAATTGAGTTCGTTGACGTTTTGCATGAGCTGTAGTTTTTGTTAATTATAATATTTTAGTGTAGTTGAATAATTAGAAAATTACCTGTTGTTATCCGCCAGAGCTTTTCTGCCATTGCTTTTCCGTACTGAAGATAAATGTGTTGTTTTACACTGTAAATAAGTGATATGTTATAAAGTAACATTATGTTATAAGATAACATTGCATTTATCGTGACGAGAATTGAGAGCTAGCATGAAGAATAAATTTAATGTAAGTGCGGTACTAGCAGCTATTTTTCCTTTTATATCAATGGCAAATAGCATTGATGGTGTGGTCGTAAACCAACAGGGAAAACCGGTTGCGGGTGCTAATATTGAAATTGAAGGTACATCAACTTCAATTAAAACAGATGAAAATGGTGAGTTTAAATTAGTTAATTTAAATGTTGGTGATAATAAAATACATGTTGTGGCAAAGGGATTTGCGCATTTGCACCAACATGTCGAAATACCAGAAAATGGCCTGCAACAATATATTATTAAGCTAAATCGCACGCCCATTGAGGTAATAGATGTTCAAGCCGCGCCGGTGCATTTGTCTATTATGGAATCGGCAACGCCGGTAAATGTGATTGCTGGCGAAGCGTTAAGACGCCAGCAAGCGTCAACATTGGGCGATAGCCTTGAAAAACTGGCCGGTGTCAATACTAACTATCATGGCAATGTCGCCAGTACGCCGATTATTCGCGGATTAAGCGGCCCTCGTGTGTTGATTGCACAAAATGGTTTGGATGTGGGGGATGTTTCGAGAGTCGGGCCCGATCATTCTGTTGCGACTGAAGCTTCTACTGCGCAGCAAATTGAAGTTTTACGCGGGCCAGCAACTTTATTTTATGGCAGCGGCGCAATTGGCGGGGTTGTCAATGTTGTTGATTCTCGTGTGCCAATAGATAAGCAAACACGCGGCGAATGGCAAATCGAAACCAGCTCGGTAAACAATAAAAAGCTAGGTGCGTTTAATTTAACCAGTGGGGCAGGTTCGCTTGCTTTTTATGTTGATGGTTATTGGCGTGAAGCAGACGAATATAAAACACCTTTGGCGGGTGAGCAGGAAACCATCGCCAACAGTGCGGAAGAGTCGAATGGTTTTACCCTAGGTAGCAGTTATTTATTGGACAATGGTTATTTTGGTGTTTCAGTTGAGCAATTTAATCGCGAATATGGCATTCCGGGTCATAGCCATTCAACTGAAGAATCAGCCGAAGCCGAAAGTGTTTTTGCCGATTTAGAACAAACGCGCGTTCAGCTTTTAGCTGAGCTGACGTTTGATAACAAATGGTTGAATAAACTGAATGTACGTGCATCCGCTAGTGACTATCAACATGCCGAAATCGAAAACCATTCAGTGGGTACTTTGTTTGAAAATTCCACTGAGGAAGTGAAATTCGAGCTATTGCATAATCCGCTTGAAAAGTGGAATGGTGGTTTGAGTTTGCATTATAAAAACAGTGAAATTTCAGCGCAGGGGGATGAAGCTTTTACACCGCCTTCACAGTCTCAGACGTTTGCCGTAGCCCTGATGGAAGAGGCGCATTTTCATGATGTTTTATTGCAATTAGGTGGGCGTGTTGAGCAGGTAGAACTGACTGCGAATCAATTATTATTACCTACTTTAGAGGTGCATGATCATGATGCCGATTCGGATGGTGCGCATGGTCACGTGAATGAGCATCAAAGCGAACAGAATATCACGCGTGTTTTTTCTGTAGACCAATCATTCACACCTGTTAGTTTATCTGCCGGAATCGTTTGGGACTTTTTGCCCAGTTATAATATGGGCGTGTCAATTTCACGCTCGCAGCGTGCACCGTCTGCTTCTGAGTTGATGTCTTTTGGTCCGCACATTGGTACGCGCTCTTACGAAATTGGTGCGCTTTTTACCTTGGTTGAAGACGCACATGGTCATGAATTTGAATTAAGTAACCAGACAATTGAATTAGAAACAGCGCGTAATATCGATTTTACCTTGCGCAAAACACAAGGTGATTTCGGTTTTGTATTAAATGCTTTTTATAATCAGGTAGATAATTATTATTATCAGGTTGCGACTGGGTTGTATGCCGAATTTTCGCACGATCACGACCACGATCATGGCCACGGCGAAGAAGAAGGTGGACACGATGAGCATGCTTCAGAGTTACCGGTTTATTTGTTTAAAACAGATGATGTGGTTTTAAAAGGATTTGAAGCACAGCTTGCCTGGCAAGTAACGAATGCCTTTAAAACCAGTTTGTTTTCAGATTACGTGCGCGCCACTTTAAATTCAGGTGGCGATTTACCGCGTACCCCGCCACTTAGAGTGGGTACCCAGTTTCAGTATCAGAATGCGCAATTAAGCGCTCAACTTGACATTACCCGTTATCAAAAGCAGGACAAAATTTCTGATTTTGAAACCGCTACAGACGGTTATACCTTGGTTGATGTCAACGTTTCTTATGATTTACCGCTGTTAAATTTAGATACCTCTTTATACCTGAAAGTGAGCAACTTAACGGATACAGAAGCACGTGTTCATACCTCATTTTTAAAAGACTTAGCCCCCGCCCGGGTCGGAATATTACCGCAGGGATCCGTGGGTATTTTTAATGTATTCGCAAAATACGCGGAAAAGTATTTAAAAAACGATGAAAAAATTTCCAGATATTTGTCAGAAAAATTAGGCTAAACAGGAATCAAATGATGAAATTATATAGATTAAATTTGCTCGCAGTTGCGATTAGCACACTTTTATTGTCGGCTTGTGGTGATTCAGAAACAACGATTGTTGAAAAAGATCCGATCCAAACCGATCCGGATGACGGACATGATCATTCAGATGGATATTTGATTGAAAGTGCAGGTCGTTTAGCGGTTTCAGTTGCAGATAGTAACGAAGTTGCGATTTATGATTTAGACAATAATCAATTACTGCAAAACATTGCGGTCAGCTTTGAAGGCGGCGCTTTGTCGTATTCTGCCGGTTTTCGTTATGCAACTGTTACCCACCGTGGTCAGGATCAAGTTGAGTTTATTGATGGTGGTTTATGGCGTGAAGATCACGGCGAGCATTTGCACGATTATAAACAAGCACCGGCTTTATCTTCTTATAAATTAATGGGCAGCCGACCTACACATTTAGTGAAACACGATGGCAAACTGGCGGTTTTTTACGACGGTAATTCAGAAACCGGCGAAGTTTCTTCGGTAGAGGTATTGTCAGATACAGATATTGCTAACCAAACACAATCTTTACCGGCTTTTAGCTATTCAGTTAATATGCACGGCGTGGCTGAGCCTAACGGTGAGTATGTTTTTGCGTCGATTCGCCGTGATGACGCATTGAGCACGT
This sequence comes from Catenovulum sediminis, assembly GCF_007289895.1. Taxonomy (GTDB): domain Bacteria; phylum Pseudomonadota; class Gammaproteobacteria; order Enterobacterales; family Alteromonadaceae; genus Catenovulum; species Catenovulum sediminis. The sequence goes on from NZ_CP041660.1 coordinate 2,565,281, forward strand.
CAGCAAATAAAATTTTACCTGATCAAGTAGGCGTTTTTCATTTGCATGATGATGAATACGAGTTAGATCATACTTTTGTTGAAAGCTGCCCAGATTTACATGGCGCCGCACAAAATGAAGAAGTTCAGGTATTTGGCTGTAGTGACGGTGTCTTGGTTACACAAAAAGACGGCAGTGAATTTACTTCCGCCAAAATCGCCAATATCGATAGCTTAGATGGTTTACGTGTCGGTACTATTTACGGCCACGAGCATTTACATTCTTTTATTGGTGTCGCTTCGCAACACGGCGGGGGAGAAGCTTTGCTGGTGCAAATTAATCCTGAAGAGAACGAAATGGATGATATTGACTGGCAGCCGTTGACCGATGCACATCCCGTTTCTTATGCATTTTCAGCTGACGCCGAGCATTTTTTAATTCTGGATAATTTAGGTTATCTAACGATTTTGTCGGCAGAGGAGCATGATGGTCATAAACACTGGGCGTTCGATCGCCGTGTTGATATTTCACAGCAAGATGTAGCGGACATGCCGGATAATCATTCATTTAGCATGACGGTTGCGCAAAATGGCCATTTTGTTTATATCGCGGATCCCATTGCTCGGCACGTATTAAAACTAGATTTGGAATCAGATGCTACGTCTGAATTTGAGCTAAATGTGCTTCCTAAAGCTATTACATGGTTAGGCATTGCCGAGCATGAGGATGATCACGCAGACGAACATGATCACGATCATTAATTAAATTTCCGGTTTTTTGGCAATCACAAATGTCGCTTGCCTTTTACCGGGCGTCCATTGATATTCAATTTCGAAACCGGCCCCTTTAAATTCGTTTATTAAAGTGGTGCCGGTAAACATTTCTACGTAAGGTAGCAGTTTTAATAAACGCCCGATTTTTAATATCGGCATTAAAAAGACAAAACCGTCTCGCAAGCAGGCTGTACTGGTAACAAACAAACCACCGGGTTTCAGCCGCTGATATGCTTGCTGAATTACCGCTTGGCGGTTGGGCAGCAAATGCAAGATACTGAGCGCTAAAATCATGTCATATTCTTGTGCACCTGCTAATTCGGCTTGAGCCGTTGAAACCGCAAAGGTTACATTGTTAATTTGCGCTTGCTCGCCTTTTTGTTTTGCAATTTCTATCATTTTTTCTGAAAAATCAACGGCGCGTAGGTGCTTTACAAAAGGCGCGTGTTGTAAGGCGGTAGACCCAGTTCCGCAGCCAATTTCAAGCAGTTGCATGTTTTTGTTTAAATAACTCTGCGTTTTGTGCAGTTTGTGTTGGTAGGCCTCTTCGTTTGCGATAGGCGATTTTGCGTATTTATTAGCAATACGATCCCAAAATTTAGCAGCGCTTGTCATCTGTTTTAACCTTCAGTCATTCAGTTGCGAAAATTACTTGTTGTTGCCTTATTATAGGTATACATTTTTAAGTGTTAATTGGCTAAATTTGCATTTAAGGTATACATAATTGTATGGATTGGCGTTCAGTAAATTTTGATTGGAATCATGCCCGAGCATTTTTAGTGACCGCAGAAGAAGGATCACTCTCTGCAGCCGCTCGCGCACTTAATACATCGCAGCCGACTTTAAGCCGACAGGTTGCCGCGCTTGAAAATGAGCTGAATATTGTTTTATTTGAGCGCCATGGAAAAGGTTTGGTGTTAACCGAAAATGGGCTCGATTTGCTTAATTTTGTCCGAACGATGGGAGAGGCGGCAAATCAATTTTCGCTATCTGCCTCTGGGCGTTCAGAATCTTTGGAAGGCCAGGTGTGCATTAGTGCATCTGAAGCGATTGCAACTTTTATTCTGCCGGCCATTGTGGCTAAAATGCGTAAAATTCAGCCCGGTATCCAAATTCAAATTATTGCATCAAATGATGCCAGTGATCTAAAAAGGCGAGAAGCCGATATTGCTATCAGAAGCTTTTGGCCGAGCCAGCAAGATTTAATAACCAAACGAATTCGTGATTTTAAGTTTGCTTTTTATGCCACGCCTGCCTATATCAGTAGTTTGGCTGGTCCAGTTAATTTAGCGTGTTTGAGTCAGGCTGATTTTATCGGTTTTAGTGGCGCAGATGGCGGCGCCGAACTGTATCAAAAAGAGCTGATTAAACTGGGCTTTGCGGTTAGCGAAAAGAACTTTCCGGTAAAGTGCGAAAATCATATTGTGCTTTGGGAGCTGACTAAACAAGGTTTGGGGATTGGTGTTATGTTGCAGGAAGTGGGCGATGCGGAAGATAAAGTTCAAGCCGTTTTACCCGCACATCAAGATTGGCAAACGCAAGCTTGGCTGGTGGTACATCAGGAACTGAAATCGAGTAAAAAAATCAGATTTGTTTTTGACTTTTTAGCGGAGCAATTAGCTGGCTAAATACTACACTAGGTTAAACCCTATTGAACTTTACAAACAAAGGCATTGTTATGATTACACTTGCACAATTAACTGAGTTATTCGGCTGGGCTGCTTTGATAAATATCGCTTATTTGAGTTTAGCGACCCTTTTGCTTGTGTTGATGAAAGGAACTATATCTTCTTTGCATTGCAAAATGTTTAACCTTGAGCGCTCAGATCTTGAAGCTAAGTATTTCGCTTTTTTAAGTCACTACAAAGTGTTAACTTTAGTTTTTTTCGTCGCGCCGTATATCGCATTAAAAATTATGCGCTATTAAGTAGGAATAAACTAAATTATGAGACCCGCATTAAGAGCAAAAATTATTGACGTGTGTAATAAGAAAATCGCAACTAAAGGCGATAACGTTGGGCTTTCATTTTACGCATTTTTTGCCAATAAAAATGATGACCCGGAGTTATTGATGGAAGCCGCCACTTGGTGGATCCAGCTTCATCAGTTAGATCATTTTGTAAAGGCGCGTACCATCAAAGAAATGGTAGAAGCGAATTTATAAGTGATTTAACACGCTTGACCTCGCAATAACATGATTATTTTTCATTATTTTCCCCGAAAAGCATCATTATTTTTCTACTCATGAAGGTCGTAAACTGAATTTGTTTTAATAAACAAATAGAGGTTTACATGATTCAAATAGAGTTTTTCCATGATGCTGTATGTGGCTGGTGCTATATACAGTCTCCCAGATTAAGAGCGATTGCCGAGCGTTATCCGGTTGAAGTGATTCATCGTTCGTTTGTATTGCAAAAAAATAACGATGAAATGATCAGTCGGTTCGGCTCTATGGATGCTGCAAAAAACGAAATACTGCAACATTGGCAGCATTGTAAAGCTTACGCTGATGCGCCTGAATTGATCAACATTGAGGGCATGAGAGCAGCGGCTTTTGATTATCCGACTGGTTATTTATCTGCCCGATATGCCAAAGCGGTTGAGCGTGTCGGTGAACAAATCAGCGGACAAGCGGGTGGGCAGTGCGCGCATTGGGATTTTTTTGATGCGGTGCAAAAAGCACATCTTTATTTTAATCAGAACATTAATGATCCAAAGGTTTTGGATGACATAGTTACACAATTGCAGTTGCCGCTTGATCAGATACACAAGGTACTGTTATCGCAGGAAAACGCAGATGATGTTGAACGTGATTTACATCGCGCGCAGGAGCGGGGTATTAGCCGAATTCCAGCATTTTTAATCAATGGCCAAAATGTGGTGTCTCAGTCGCTTTCATATTCACAACTTGCCACTTTAATTCAGTCTGAATTAGATAAAAAAGCTGTTTCTGGACAAGCGGAGGAATTGTTATGAATATCATTGAAGCTCTTAACTGGCGCTATGCGGTGCGCCAGTTTTCGCCAGAAAAAATTGCACCTGCTGTCATTCAAAAGTTGGTTGAAGCGACTCGGTTATCCGCATCGGCGTATGGTTTGCAGCCATACCGGTTGCTGGTGGTCCGTAATAGAGAGACGCGAAATCAGTTGTTAAAGCACTCGTTTGGACAAGAGAAAGTAAGAGATTGTTCTCATCTTTTTGTTTTGGCGATAAATACTGAGATAAACGAAGCATTTCTTGATCAACATTTTAATATGGTTGAGCAACAACGGGATCTGCCATCTGGCGCATTAAATGGGTTTGCCAATCATGTTAAAGACGTAATGTTGTCTATGACTCAGGCGGAATTGAAGGTCTGGGCAGAAAATCAAGCACATATTGCGCTTGGGAATTTGTTAACCGTGGCGGCGATAGAAGGCGTTGATGCATGTCCAATGGCTGGTTTTGATAAGTCGGGTTTTGATGCGGTTTTACAATTGCCTCGTTTGGGATTGGCTTCTGCAGTTATATGCACATTGGGTCAGCGCGCAGATACTGATTTAAGTGCAGACTATCCAAAGGTGAGAGTGCCTAGCGCCGAATTTTGTTTGGACATGTGAGCGTGAACATTTTACTCGCATTAATTGCTGGCGGTTTAATAACACTACAAGCCAGCATTAATAGTCAATTGGGCGTTATCTTACGCAATACTTTGCTGGCAACGCTTGTGGCTTTTAGTGTTGCTGCTTTTGTGTCGGCGATCGTGCTTTTTGCGACACATCCTTATATACCAGGCAAACCTTTGGTTAAAACAATTCCGATGTACCTATGGTTTGGCGGGGGCTTGAGTGCGGTTGGGGTTGGCTTGTTTTACTATCTGATTCCTAAAATGGGAGCGGGTTCTATGATGTCGGTCGCGCTTACAGGGCAATTACTCACTGCGGTTGTCTTGAGTCATTTTGGTTTGTTTGGTTTACCGCAAGTGCCTATTACGCCTTCGAGAATATTAGGCGGTGGTGCTATGGTTCTTGGTTTAGTTTTACTTAATAGGTGATGTTATGAAGCTTGCCTCGCAAAAAAATATTCAGAATATGGTGTCGTTGTGGCAGCGATACGGTGCCCGTAAAAAAGGGGCGTTTTGGTATTCAAATAGCTGGCCAAACCGGGTTTGGCATGATGCATTGGCCGAAAATCAAACTATTGCTCAGGCACACAACTTGCAGCTAGATAAACTGCAAAAGCTTGTGGTTTACCCAGTACAGTCATGTACAGGTTTATCCTCTAGTCTGGGTTGTAAAGCAGGTTTGAATTCTGCTTTAACGTTAGGTTTTCAGTTGCAGTTAATGAATCTAAATTTAACAGGACGCCAGTTTCCCCACTGTGATAAAACTGAGTTAACCAGTATATCCCCAAATGATGATAAGCTTATCCACGCCTTTTCTAAACTCTGTAGCCTTGGCTTTGGTTATACAATTGATACAGGTGTTTTACAAAAAGTAGTGCAAGATAATGATGTGAAACTGGTGTTTTTAAGCGTTGCCAACAGGCAGGTGGCGACTGCATTGTTGCATTGTACCGGGGATACATTGGGCGTTTATCAATTGGCGGTTCCTGAGCAATATCGCGGACGCGGTTACGCGAAGTCAATCATGTTACATATTTTACATTATGCGCAGCGAAATGAGTTTGAATTTGTCAGTTTGCAGGCTTCTGAAATGGGGCTTGGGATCTACCAAAAACTGGGTTTTAGCATATCTGGGCGCATTGATGTTTATCAGCAGCTTTAAATGGAGGCAATATGCATAAAATATCACTTGAACAGTGGCGCACTTTTATTACCGTTTATAATTGTGGTGGCTTTGCGCAAGCTGGAGATGCGTTATATAAAACGCAATCGACAATTAGCCATAGTATTAAAAAACTGGAAAAAATAGTCGGTAGTCCGCTATTTGAACTGGTCGGGCGAAAAGCGGTGATTACGCCATTTGGTGAAAGTTTATTGTCAGCTGCGCGACAGCTGGTCACGCAGGCGGATAATTTGGAACATGATGCGATATCGCAAAAGTCTGAGGTGGGCCACACGTTAAATATCGCCGTGGATACTTTGTTTCCCCGTTTATTATTAACTGATATTTTGCATCAATTGACAGATTGTTTTCCGAATTTAAATATCCAGTTGTATGAAACTGTGCTGTCTCGCTGCGCTGAACTACTTGAAGATGGAACGGTTGATGTTGGTGTAGCAAGTTTGATACCCAAAGGTTATATCGGCCATTGGAACAATCCAGTGGAATTATTTGCTGCCGCGCATCCGCAACACCCGTTGTTTGCAAGAGATAATATCCAACTGAGTGAGCTTGAAAATTATCGGCAAATTGTTATTCGTGACGGTGGATTACGCACGAATGTTAATTCTGGTTGGTTAGGGAGCCGTAATCGTTTAACGGTTTCTTCGGTTGCTGAAGCAGTAACTTGTGTCAAGCAACAACTTGGTTTTGCGTGGCTTCCTAGTTGGATGTTAGACCGATCTGAAAATGCTGGTGAGCTCGCGCCGCTTAAACTTATACATGGTATGAAACGTACCGTTGTGCTGCAAGCGACCATTAGACAATCGAGTATCGACGACCCAGTTATTCAGCAGCTCTCGAAGCTGTTTGATCGTTATCTAAAGCAAATACCGCAACAACAGTAAAAACAACAAAAAACAATCGATTAAATATATTTAATAGGCCGAGCCATGTTTAGAATACTTAAAGTTTTATCGCTTCTTTTATACGCAATTTCGATTAGTGCGCTCGCAGCCGATAGTGGTGCAAAGAATGGGCAGCAGGAATTAGAAATACTGCATTCCGGTGAACAAATTATTGCCGGCAGTTTATGGTTGCCAGAGGTTAAATCGACACCTTCATTGGTTATCATGCTTACGGGCAGTGGGCCGCAAGACAGAGATGAAACCTTAGATGGATTTAAGGTATTTAAAACGTTAGCGCATCATTTTGCGGCTGCCGGGATACCCAGTTTTAGATTTGACGACCCCGGCGTTGGCGGTAGCAGTGGTGTGTTTAGCAAAGCTACATTACAAGACCATACCCGCGATGTGCTGGCAATTATTCAGTTTTTCAAACATTCTAAAGAGTACGGTTTCAACAAGTTTGTATTACTGGGTCATAGTCAAGGCGGGATAGTTGCTGCACATGTGGCAGTTGGCAATGCAGACGTGTCAAAAGTCGTGTTGATGGGCGCACCTTCTGTGCCTTTAGTTGATTTGGTTTTGTATCAACTGAGACTTGAATACGCAAATGCAGCGGTTCCTAAGAACCAGATTGAAGAGGTGGTTTCAGCACATAATCAACTTATGTGGGCCGTTAACAATAATGGCAATTTACAACGGGCAGAATCACGCTTTAAAAATGCGACAATTGATATTTTGAGCTATCACGCCAGCCAAGATCAGAATCAACATGAAAAAGCGAACAGGGCTGTTTCGCAGCAAGCTGAAAATCAGTATGACGAAATGAGATATGTCTATAGCATGCCTTCTTTGGCGTCATTTTTATATCATGATACTGCATTGGATTATGCAAAACTTTCTGTTCCTGTGTTGTCTTTAATGGGCGGTAAAGATCTGCAAGTGACAATTGAACAAAATAAAGATGCGATGGAAATAGCGTTTTTAAAATCCGCAGCCCAATTTGACTTGAGAGTGTTTAACAATGCTAACCACTACTTTCAAACCGCTCAAACAGGGTTAAGAGATGAGTATCAACATCTGGATAAAAATTTCACAGACGGTTTTGTTACTACACTCACGAATTGGTTGATTCAGTAAGTTTGTAGGCTGTTTTATCACAATATAAAACAATCAGCATATTATTAAACATTTAAAGTGTAAAAGGCTTAAATTTAATCTCAGTGGGGCATCTCATCTTGTTATCAGAGCGCAATTTTCTTTGCAAAGAAGTCGATAAATGCGGCGATCCGCGAAGATACTGCAGAGTTTTTGTAATAGACAGCGTGAACTTCTTCTCTAGGGTTCGGTGAAATAACTGCCCCCGGCAATACTTCAATAAGGCGGCCGCTCTTTAAATCTTTGCTGATCATAAAGTTTGATAGTAAGGCGATACCGTTTCCATTTAATACCAGTTGTCTTAGGGCTTCTCCATTTGTTGCAGTTAAAGCGGGTTTGATGTTTACTTTTTCTTTTAAATACCAGTTATTGAGTTTTGGAGAGTCGGTAAATCCTATCAGTTTGTGTTGTCTCAGCTCTATAGGTGACTGTGGTGCATTACATTTGGCGAGATAACGCGGGCTTGCCACTAAATGCAGCCTGCTATTACCTAAATTTTTAGCGTAGAGGTTAGAATCAGCCAGCTTGCCAATACGAATTGCGACATCCGTTTTCTTTTCGATTAAATCAACAATATTTTCATTGGAGATAAGATCTAATTGAATTTCAGGGTAGGCAATTTGGAAGTCTTCTATATATGGAATAATTTGATGGATCAAAAACGGGCTGGCTGCATCGACTCTTAGTTTACCTTGTGGCGCACCTTTTAGGTCATTTAATGCTGCTTCACCTCTATTTAAAGCGCTCAATCCTTCTTTAGCATATTTTAGAAATAGGTGGCCTTCTTCGGTTAATTCAATTCGGCGCGTGCTTCTATTTAACAAGGTTACATTTAACTCTTGTTCAAGCCGGGCAACCGAGCGAGAAATTTTGGCAACTTGTGTATTGTGCAAGTTGGCAGCTTTGGTGAAGCTGCCAGATTCAACAACTGTGATAAAGTTTTCTAAATCTTCTGTTTTTGATTTTACGCCCATTTGCACGCCTTTTATAAACCACCTGTTAGTCTATTTTTATTATTACATTTTTTACAAAATGGTTTTGCTATTATTGCTGTTTCTGTTGTTAATGTTTTTGTTGAAAATGCCTCAACTTTTACCATTTGAGGATTTTTAATATGCCCTTAGCTTTACTCGCGCTTACTTTAAGCGCTTTCGCTATTGGAACCACTGAGTTTGTTATTGTTGGATTAGTGCCCACGATTGCTGCAGATTTAGGGGTTTCTTTACCCTCCGCGGGTCTTCTCGTAAGTTTGTACGCGCTGGGTGTTGCCATTGGTGCGCCTGTATTGACTGCTTTAACCGGTCGTTGGAATCGTAAATCGGTACTGTTAACTTTAATGGCACTTTTTGTATTAGGTAATCTGTTAGCGTGGCAAGCACCCAGTTATGAAACGCTGATCTGTGCCAGGATATTAACGGGGTTGGCGCATGGCGTTTTCTTTTCTATTGGTTCAACCATTGCAACGAGTTTGGTTCCAAAAGAAAAAGAAGCCAGTGCAATTGCAATTATGTTTACGGGTTTAACCGTTGCTTTGGTGACTGGGGTTCCACTTGGCACATGGATAGGGCAGGAATTTGGCTGGCGAGCGACATTTTTAATTGTATCAATTTTAGGTTTAGTCGCATTAATTGGCAGTGCCGTTTTGGTTCCTGCAAATTTAAAACAAGCCGCACCTGCTGCACTTTCTGAGCCGTTAAAGGTATTAACTCAACCCCGTTTGTTATTAGTGTACGCAATGACAGCCGTGGGGTATGGCGGTACTTTTGTTGCTTTTACTTACCTTGCACCGATACTCGAACAAGTATCTGGTTTTGCTGCAAGTTCTATTGGTTTGATTATGCTGGTTTATGGTGTGTCTGTCGCAATCGGAAATATTTGGGGCGGTAAACTTGCCGATAAAATGGGGCCGGTAAAAGCTTTGCATATTATTTTTTCAGCTTTGGCGCTGGTTCTTCTTGTTTTTACCTTCACCGCAGATAGCCAAATTGGCGCTGTATTGACGGTATTGGTTTGGGGCGCATTTGCTTTTGGTAATGTCCCCGGACTGCAAGTTTATGTTGTGCAACTAGCCGAAAAATACACGCCAAATGCGGTTGATGTTGCGTCAGGGTTGAATATAGCCGCCTTTAACCTAGGTATTGCAATAGGCTCAATTGTTGGTGGGGTTATTGTTGAAGATATGACACTTATGGATACACCTTGGGTAGGTGCGTTAATTGTTGTATTTGCGATTGTTTTAACAAGAATTTCAGGGGTACTTGATGCTCGTGAGCAAACTAAACTCGCTTGAAGCTAAAGTTTGCTACCAAATTGGCTAATATCTAATTGAGATCGCCTGCATCTATACGACAAAACCGTAGGCGACCAGAATCCAACCGGCTAACGCACCATTTATCGTAAAGTAAATTCAAATGGCTTTATTAATGCATACAATAAAATAAAAGGTTTGTGACGACTCTTTTATTTCTTTGGCTTGTAACAAGCCATAATCGCCAAACTCGGCAGTTATTGTGTCTTCATCATAATAAAATAAGTTAACACCGTGTTTACTGGCGAACCTATTTGGGCTGAGTTTTGTTCCTTGGCCATAGCTTGCGCTATTTTTGGATAAGGCGACAAATACCATATATCCGCCAGGTTTTAGTTGCTGGTAACAATTTTGTATTAGCCGTTTTCGTTCTTGTTCATCCAGTAAGTGTATAAGGGCATAGCAGAATCGGCCGGCTTAAAGCCCCACATGCTTTGTTTGTCTTTGAAGCTAGCTTCCCAAAACTCTAATTTTTCCCTACTCATGCATTACCTTAACGCAGTTCTTGAACTAATTGGTGATGAGCTCCAACGCCTGCCAACACACCAGAAGCTGATGCAAAGGTGGCATTTTGCATGGGATTAACAATATCCCCTGCAGCAAAAACACCGGCTACTGTGGTTTGTTTAAAGTCGTCGGTGACAAAGATCTCACCCATTGGCCCTTGAGTAAACTCACAACCTAATTGTTGAGGAATGGGGCTTGCCATTTGTGTTTTGGGGCCAATATATAACCCTTTAACGTCGATAAGGCGGCCATCTTTAAGTTTAACCGCAGAAATATCCGTGCCTTCGCCTAACACTTCAATGACAGGTGAGTGTTCAAGCTGAACACCTCGTTGTTCTAAAAAGAGCTGTTGTTCTGGATCGGGTAAATGCTGCCCCTGTGAAAAATACGTTGTGATGCCCCAGTCTGGGATCATTCCGGCTTGGTGCAAAGACATTGGTCCAGTGGCGATAACGCCTAATGAACGATTTCGTAATTCATAACCGTGGCAATATGGACAATGCACAACGGTTTTTCCCCAATACTCTTGTAAACCTTTGATATTAGGTAATGTGTCTTGTAAGCCCGTGGCAATAATTAATTTTTTGCCTGTCAGTTGGAATTGATTGTCGAGCTGGATAATAAACTCATTGCCATCTTTACGCACACCAATCACCTTGGCTTCGATGATACGTGCTGTGGGATAAGCGAGTAATTGTTGCCATGTTTTTTTTTATTGCACTTGGGCTTTGACCATCTAGGCCAAAAAAACCATGGGAGTGTTTAGCAAAACGGTTTCTTGGTTTGCCTGCATCAATAACAGTTACTTTGCGTTGACCTCTAACTAATTGCATGGCAGCAGACAGGCCAGCAAAACTGCCACCTATAATCAAAACATCTTGTAACATCACTTTTCCTCAATAATCCAACTTATGAAACATTTTATGTTACATAAAATGTTGGAGTCAATACATGCAACATTTAAAGTTTCGTGATATCATTTTTTATAGGTTTTTGTCGTGTATCTAAAAGTCAGCACGCAAAATATCAATCCGCAATACAGCACTGAACGAGAAAAAATGAGAAAAGACAGTCGACTATCCCGCATGCTTCATATTTTGATCCACATGGCTCAGATGGAACAAGCGGCTACCTCCGAATTTATAGCCACAATGTTAAATACAAATCCTGTGGTGGTACGACGAACCATGGCTTGTTTGCGGGAGAAAGGTTATGTGACATCAGTTAAGGGGCATGGCGGCGGCTGGCGTTTAAATGTTGCCCTGGAAGACATTACTTTATTAGATATTCATAATGCACTCGGTGAAAGCTCAGTATTTACCATAGGTTTAACTGATGAACATACCGAATGCATTATAGAAAAGGCAGTAAATAGAGAAATAGGCGACGCCTTAGCTGCTTCAGAAGCCTTACTATTAAGGCGCTTTGGCGAAGTTACTTTGGCTCAGCTCGCCCTCATATAACTCTAGATAATAGCAGCATTAAGCAATGCATTAATTTTGGCTCTTCTCTGGTAGCGGAAATAAAGGCCTCACTTCTACCGTGCCTTTTTCTGCTGGGGGTAGGCTGGCTGCTATTTCTAATGCTTCATCTAAATTTTCTACATCCACAATATAATAACCGCCAAGTTGCTCGGTGGTTTCGGCAAAGGGGCCATCGGTAATATGGCGTTTACCATTTTTAACCCGCAGGCTGGTAGCTGTTGTCACCGAATGTAATGGCGCTGCTGAGATCAGTTTACCTTTAACGCTTAACTCTTCGCTAATGCGCATTGATTTTTGGAAACAGGTTTGCATTTCATCTTCGGTCCAACAATTTTCGTCGCTGTAAATCAATAACATGTATTGCATTTTAAATTCCTTATTTATCTGTTGTATTGGGCTCTTCATTCGGTATCATTACCATCCAAGCTACACCAAATTGATCGGTGACTTGGCCATAAAGAGGTGACCAAAAAGTTGCTGTCAATGGCATATTAATTTGGCCATTTTTGGCCAGCGCATTAAAGATTCTATGCGCTTCGTCGTGGTCATTTAGGGTTAACGCTAAACTAAAACCACTCATATTGGTGCCATCACCACAGCCATCTGAGGCAAATACTTTGCTATCAGCGATATTAAATTCGCAGTGCATAATTTTATTTTCAAAGCCTGGCGCTAATAAATCTTCTGGCAGCGGATCGGGGCTGTCATTAAAGCGCATTAACATACTAATACTGGCACCTAGGTGTTCTTGGTAATAGTTAATCGCTTCTTCGCAGCGACCAGAAAAAAACAGGTAATTATTAATAGTGGCTTGTTTCATCGTATTTTGCATAGCAAGAGTGTCGCACAGATGTTGTTCTTTTTTGGCAAATTCCCCTGTGTTATCCCAGTCGGCATAATCTTCCATACCATAAAAAGTGCGAATTTCTATATCTGAATCTTCCATCATAGGGTTAGGGCACTTTTTCACCCAGTCTAAGGCTTCATCCATTGAATTTACATTCCATATCCAATAGCCTGCAATCAGTTCATTGGTTTCAACAAAAGGCCCTTGGATTACTTCACGTTTATTGCCACTAAAGCGCACCCTAAAGCCTTCATTGCTTGGTTTTAAACCGTCACCAGATTCCATTACGCCTGCTTTTACCAGCTCTTCGTTAAACTCACCCATGGCTTTCATGAGTGCTTGAGTAGGCATTACCCCAGCTTCTGAACTATCCGTTGCTTTAACTATTACCATGACTTTCATAAATTTCTCCTGATAAATTTAAAAACTAAATGTTATTGCTTGTTGTGTACTGATTAATCGAACGAACTAAAAACAAATCGACAAGCAATGAAATTTTTTTAAATAATTTATAAAAGTGAGTTATTGGCTTTTTAGTTGGGCTAATTTTTGCACTAAAAATCGTTGTTCAGGTGCTTGTTTGACTAGCGCTAATGCCTGTTCAAATGCGGCAATGGCGGCAGTGATTTGGCCTGAGCGAGCAAGTAATTCGCCACGAGCTGAATGGAGTTTATGATACTCTTGCAACTTACCACTGGCTAAAATGCTGTCTATTATGTTTAATCCTGCTTTTGCACCATCACGCATGGCAATAGCCACTGCCAGATTAAGCTCAATAACAGGGGAGGGTTCAACTTGCAATAAAAGGGAGTAAAGCGCAATGATTTGTTCCCAGTCTGTGGTGTTGGTTGATTGAGTGTGTACCGCAGCAATTGCGGCTTGTAGTGTGTAAGAGCCAACTTGGCCGCTAGCAATGGCTTGTTGAACTAAGGCTGTGCCCTCATCAATATAGGCTTGCTGCCATAGGTTGCGGTCTTGGTTTTCTAGCAATATTATATTACCGTCGCCGTCGGTACGCGCATACCGCCTAGATTCATGCAATAACATTAAGGCTAGCAGTCCCATAACTTCTGAATCTTTTAATAAAGATAAGACTAAGCGGGCAAGACGTATGGCCTCATTAGACAAATCAACACGTAATAAAGAGTCACCATTTGACGCAGCATACCCTTCGTTAAAAACCAGATAGATCACAGACAACACGCCATCAAGTCTATCGGATAACTCACTTTTTTGAGGAATAACAAAAGGTATGTTGGTTTGTTTAATTTTATTTTTTCCCCTGACAATTCGTTGAGCCATTGTTGAAGGCGATACCAAATATGCGCTGGCAATTTCTTCTGTAGATAAACCACAGACTTCACGTAAGGTTAAAGGAATTTGTATTTGCGGAGCTATAGCTGGATGACAACACGTAAAGATCATACGCAACTGGTCGTCTTCTATCTCTTGCTGGCCAATTTCTTGATTGTATTCTTCAAGCTCATGGATTAATTGTTGAATGTCAGTTTCTAGTTCACTAAAACGTTTGTTGCGCCTGAGGCTATCTATGGCTTTAAAACGGGCGGTTGAGATTAACCAGGGTGTAGGGTTAGTGGGTATTCCTTTTTTAGCCCAAGATTCAACGGCGACTGAAAACGCCTCATGCATGGCTTCTTCTGCTAGCTCAAAATCACCTACTAAGCGTACCAAGGTGGCAAGTACTTTGCCGCTTTGTTCTTTGTAAAGTTGAGATAATTGCCGATTGAGGTTGCTGTTATTTTCCATTTACACTCGCGTTGACTATAGCTAATTCCCCTTTCGTTACAATAGAGTAACTTAAGTTTGCTGCGTAAACAATGAGCCTAAATTGGCACTGGAGTTTCCGCCCGTAAACGGCAGTATTAAAATTTTTTTTGAGAACATTACCATGGTCTGCTCGTTTGCGATTGACTGACGCTAAATAATTTGCAGCTAAGCTTTCGCTTTTGGCACCGTTCAGGCGCTACGAAGTTATGCTTGTAATTTGTTAGCTTATGGTTAGATCAAGATATGTGAAGTTTGAGGTGGCAACCTCGCCAGCCACATCTCGGCACATGAGTCGCTCGCTGTGGCTGCTCCCTTCCGGGCCTGACCAGATTAACGAGGTATCATTGCGAGAGGACCAACAAGGTCACCATAATGAGACGGCTCGAATTATCCATATTCACAGCCTGATAGCAAGTACAATCCCAGATATTTAACGTTAATCTGTTTTGATTGCTGGTTTATTGAACGATATAGGTCAGCTTTTGTATTATCTAAATCGCATTGAGTGCCAATACCCGTTATAATTCGGCCAAGCAAATTTTAATCATCACAACATAAAGAGCTGAATGAATGGAAAGCCTTACAATTGCACCAATTTCACATGTAAATGGTGAAGTAACCATACCGGGTTCAAAAAGTTTATCTAACCGTATTTTGCTTTTGGCTGCATTGGCCGAAGGCGAAACGCATATTACAAATTTATTAGACAGTGACGATATTCGTCATATGTTGGCTGCGCTTAAAAAATTAGGTGTTAGTTATCAGCTGTCTGACGATAAATCAGAGTGTAAGGTGTCAGGTTTAGGGCATGCGATAAATTTTGAGGGTAGCGAAGAATTATTTTTAGGTAATGCCGGTACAGCCATGCGCCCATTAGCCGCAGCTTTATGTTTGGGTAAAGGTGAGTTTGTTTTAACGGGCGAACCACGTATGTTTGAGAGACCTATCGGGCATTTGGTTGATGCACTGCGTCAGGTTGGTGCGGATATTGAGTATTTAAAAGATACTGATTTTCCACCACTTAAAATAAATGCCAATGGTTTAGCGGGTGGCCGTGTTGAAATTAAAGGCAGTATTTCAAGCCAGTTTTTAACGGCGCTATTAATGGCTGCACCTTTAGCCAAAGACGATATGGAAATTGTGGTTATCGACGAGTTGGTTTCAAAGCCTTACATTGAGATAACCTTGCATTTGATGAAGCAGTTTGGCGTTGAAGTTGAAAACCAGAATTATCAAGTATTTAAAGTGAAAGGTGGTCAAACTTATCAATCACCTGGCCGCATTTTGGTTGAAGGTGATGCGTCTTCTGCTTCTTATTTCCTTGCTGCAGCGGCAATTAAAGGCGGCACAATTAAAGTAAACGGTGTCGGTAATAAGAGTGTACAGGGCGATGCGCGTTTTGCTGAGGTTTTAGAGCAAATGGGTGCAATTGTTGAGTGGGCGGATGAGTCTATTACGGTTACTAATAATGGACCGTTAAAAGCAGTTGATGTTGATTTAAATCATATCCCCGATGCCGCTATGACCATTGCAACCGCAGCATTATTTGCCGAAGGTACCACTGCCATTCGTAATATCTACAACTGGCGTGTGAAAGAAACTGATCGTTTATCTGCGATGGCAACCGAGCTGCGCAAAGTAGGTGCAACGGTAGAAGAGGGCGAAGATTATATTGTTGTTGAGCCGCCAGCTGAAGTACAAACAGCGGCAATTGACACTTATAATGATCACCGTATGGCGATGTGTTTTTCGCTAGCGGCTATGGGTAAAAACCCGATGATTATTAATGATCCAAAATGTACGGCGAAAACATTCCCTAATTATTTTGAATTGTTTGAATCGGTTGTTGAGCGATAATCGCTTTGAGCTTTGAGCTTCGAGCCGTGTAGGTCGGCCCTTTAGGGCGACGGGTTTTAGGTTTTAAGCTTCGAGTCGTGTAGGTCGACCCTTTAGGGCGACGGGTTTTAGTTTTATGCTGCGAGTCGTGTAGGTCGGCCTTTTAGGGCGACGGGTTTGCGTTTCAAGAGCACTTTTGTTTCTTTCGGGCGTCATTTCATCGTTCAAAATCAGTGGCTTATGCTTTGTCGGGCTGAAGCCGCGACCTACATTTTAGTTTTAAGCTTCGAGCCGTGTAGGTCGACGGGTTTGCGTTTCAAGAGCACTTTTGTTTCCTTCGGGCATCATTTGCTCGTTCAAAACCTGTGGTTTATGCTTTGTCGGGCTAAAGCCGCGACCTACATTTTAGTTTCAAGCTTCGAGTCGTGTAGGTCGACCCTTTAGGGCGACGGGTTTTAGTTTTATGCTTCGAGCCGTGTAGGTCGACCCTTTAGGGCGACGGGTTTTAGGTTTTATGCTGCGAGTCGTGTAGGTCGACCCTTTAGGGCGACGGGTTTTAGTTTTATGCTGCGAGTCGTGTAGGTCGGCCTTTTAGGGCGACGGGTTTGCGTTTCAAGAGCACTTTTGTTTCTTTCGGGCGTCATTTCATCGTTCAAAATCAGTGGCTTATGCTTTGTCGGGCTAAAGCCGCGACCTACATTTTAGTTTTATGCTGCGAGTCGTGTAGGTCGACCCTTTAGGGCGACGGGTTTTAGGTTTCGAGGGTATTTTTGTTTCTTTAGGGCGACATTTCTTCGTTTAAAACCTGTGGTTTATGCTTTGTCGGGCTGAAGCCGCGACCTACATTTTAGTTTCAAGCTTCGAGTCGTGTAGGTCGACCCTTTAGGGCGACGGGTTTTAGGTTTCGAGGGTATTTTTGTTTCTCTAGGGCGACATTTCATCGTTCAAAATCAGTGGCTTATGCTTTGTCGGGCTAAAGCCGCGACCTACATTGCAGCTCGAAGCTCGAATCTCATTTCATTTTTCTGCATTATCTTTGGCTTAACCTTCAATACAATCTTTTGCAAAACTTTCAACACCAATACGGTGCTTTTTTATTCGATGGATTAAACCTTATTTTGAGTATGGTGATTTGGTCATACCAATGTGGTAGGTTATAGCAAATTCATTTTCACAGTACGGTTTTGTGGTATCTTGTGAAAATGAGCGTTAAACTCTTAAACACTGAATCCAGTATTTAAGACGGAAATTAAACAAGAGGTTCTATATGCAAAAAGGCATTGATGATTCGTTGTTGGAAACTGTACGCTATTTAGGTACTGAGTTAGGTCAAATTATTCAACAGCATTTAGGTGATGAGTGGTTGGAGAAAATAGAGACCGTCCGTAAACAAGGCCGCAAATCTTACTCTGGCGAAAAGCAAGCTACAGAATCTTTACAAAAATTATTTTCTGAAATGTCAGATCAGTCATTGCTGACAGTCGGAAGAGCATTTTCTCAATTTTTAAACTTGGCGAATTTGGCAGAGCAAGAGCATACAGTTGCCAATTTAAACGAGCAGGATCCTGTTGCTGATTTCTTGAGTAAAATTAAATCAGTCGAGCACTGCGAAATGTCGCTGGAAGAGGCAATTGAAAAGTTGTCCATTGAACTTGTGTTAACTGCTCACCCCACAGAAGTGACACGCCGTACACTTATCTATAAATATTCACGTTTAGCTGAATGTTTGTCTGAGTTGCATAATGAATCTTTATCGGATGCAAATCGTGCACAAGTAGAGCGCAGAATAGCTGAATTGATCAGTCAAGCATGGCACACAGATGAAATTCGTGCGGCTCGCCCGACACCTGTTGATGAAGCGCAATGGGGTTTCTCCGTTATTGAAAATTCGCTGTGGCAAGCTGTTCCTGATTTCATACGCAAATTAAATGATCAACTAAAAAATGAATTTGATATTGAGTTGCCGTTAAATTCAACGCCAATTCGATTTGGTTCATGGATGGGTGGGGATCGCGATGGCAACCCATTCGTTACATCAAAAGTGACCGAAGAAGTACTATTACTCGCTCGCAAAAGAGCCGCTGTTTTATTTTTAGACGATATCTCAACATTGTATGTTGAATTGTCTATGGCGCAGTGTGATGAGCAGTTACGCGAAAAAGTGGGTGCGGATGAGAGAGAGCCGTATCGTGCTATTCTTGGTCAGCTAAAATCTAAGTTACAAGCGACAGTAGAGGGCATTGAAGCTTATCTTGAAGGCGACAGCTATAAAGAAAACAGCTGGATACAAAAGCAAGAAGAGTTGATAGAGCCGTTGGAGTTATGTTACCAATCACTTGTAAACTGCGGTATGCGCGGGATTGCAAATGGTCAGTTGCTAGACTCAGTTCGCCGCGCACATTGTTTCGGTGTCAATTTATTGAAGTTGGATATCCGTCAGGATTCAGATCGCCATGATCAAGTTTTTAGCGAAATTACGCGTTATTTAGGCTTAGGTGATTATTCAAACTGGTCAGAGCAAGACAAGCAAGCATTTTTGTTAAGAGAGCTGGCGTCTAAAAGACCGCTGATCCCACGCGTATGGGAACCGTCTGCAGAAGTTCAGGAAGTCTTGGATACTTGTAAAGTTGTTGCTAAACAAAGCGAGCAAGCTTTAGGTATTTATATTATTTCGATGGCACGTGCACCGTCTGATGTATTGGAAGTGCATTTATTACTGCAAGAAAGTGGTATCAAGTGGCCTATGCCAGTGGCACCTTTGTTTGAAACTTTAGACGATTTAAATAATGCATTTGATAGTATGTCTCGCTTGCTGGATATCGAGTGGTACAGAGGATTTATCAAAAATCATCAATATGTGATGATTGGTTATTCTGATTCAGCGAAAGATGCAGGTGCCTTGGCTGCGGGTTGGGCGCAATATCAGGCGCAGGAAGCTTTGGTTGAACTCGCACAAAAACACCAAGTAGAGCTCACTTTATTCCATGGTCGTGGTGGTACTATTGGGCGGGGTGGTTTACCGGCTCACGGTGCTATCTTATCTCAACCACCGGGATCTTGTTTAGGTGGTTTGCGTGTAACAGAGCAGGGCGAAACAATTCGGTATAAGTTTGGTACTGAACCACTAGCACAACGCAGTTTTGGTTTATATGCCAGTGCAATACTTGAAGCGTTAATGTTGCCACCCCCGGCGCCGAAAGATCAGTGGCGTGATGTGATGACTGAAATGGCTAATGATGCGCGTGATAATTACCGAGCTGTTGTTCGTCATGATGAAAACTTTGTTGCCTATTTCCGCAGTGCAACGCCTGAGTTGGAGCTGTCGAAATTACCACTGGGTAGTCGCCCTTCAAAACGAAAACCAAACGGTGGTGTGGAAAGTTTACGTGCTATACCGTGGATTTTTGCTTGGGCTCAAAATCGCTTGGTGTTACCCGCTTGGTTGGGCGTGATGAAAGCATTTAAAGTTTCGTTGGAAAACGGTAATGAGCCTACCATCAAGGAAATGATGAAAGAATGGCCTTTCTTTGCGTCTCGTTTATCTATGTTGGAAATGGTCTTCATGAAAGCCAACCCACAAATGGCCGCTATTTATGACGAGGTTTTAGTTCCTGAAGAATTAAAATACTTTGGTCAGAATTTACGTGATGAGTTGATGGAAAGCCAAGCTTTGTTATTGCAAATTTTGGAACAAAAAGAAGTCATGGAAAAAGATCCAAGCGGCAAGGAATCCATGCAAATACGGGCTAATTATTTAGAGCCATTGCACCTGATGCAAGTTGAGCTGCTAAAACGCGCTCGAGAGGCAGGCGATGAAACTCTGAATCATAACTTAGAACGTGCGTTAATGGTCAGTATTGCTGGTGTTGCGACAGGTCTTCGCAATACAGGTTAAGGATAAATGACTAAAGTTATTCGAAAAAAGCCAGTGTATGACACTGGCTTTTTTGTTTTGTCGATTGGATTGTGATTGGCTTGTTATAAACGTTCTAAAACGGCTTGAGTGAATTCAATGGTACCTGCAGAACCACCCAAATCGCGGGTTGTACGATCACCGCTTTCTATCACATCTTTGACCGCGTTGCGTAATCGGTCTGCTTTATCTTTCATTTCAAGATGTTCTAACATTTGTACTGACGCCAGTATGACGGAAGTTGGGTTGGCTAGGTTTTTGCCCGCGATATCGGGGGCGCTGCCATGCACCGCTTCAAAAATCGCACAATCTTTACCTATGTTCGCGCCAGGTGCCATGCCTAAACCGCCCACTAAACCGGCACATAAATCCGATATAATATCGCCAAAAAGATTGGTTGTGACAATGACATCAAATTGATCTGGATTCATAACAAGCTGCATGCAGGTGTTATCAACTATCATGTCAGTCGACTCGATTTCTGGGTAACGGGCACCTACTTCTCGAGCTACTTTTAAAAATAAACCCGATGTCGATTTTAAAATATTGGCTTTGTGTACTGCAGTTACTTTTTTTCGACCTTCTTTTTTGGCCAGTTCGTAAGCAAAGGTGACGATTGCTTCTGCGCCTTCGCGGGTAATTTGGCTGGTCGCCTCTGCCGTTTTGCCATCTTCAGATACTTGTTGACCTAAGCCAGAGTACATACCTTGAGTATTTTCCCGGATCGTAACAATATCGATGTTTTCATATCGAGAGCGGGTCCCTTTAAATGATAAAACAGGGCGTAAATTGGCGTACAATCCAAACTTTTTGCGCAAAGTAACATTAATTGAGGTAAACCCTTCACCGACAGGGGTCGTCAGTGGGCCTTTTAGTGTCACTTTATTTTTTTCAATTAAATCAATTGTTCTTTGCGGCAGTAATTCACCGGTTTTTTCCAGTGCCGTTAAGCCTGCGTCTGCATAATGGAACTCAAATCCACAATCTAATTTTTGCAGGATTTGGACAGCTGACTCAATAATACTCGGGCCAATACCATCTCCAGGTATGACAGTTATGTGCTGTGTGGGCATAAGTAACCTCTTATATGCTAAACAGAATTGTAAAGTGCATATTTGTTGGCCGTTTTATACCATTTCGTAGCGGTGATTGCTAGCGTGTTGCAATATAAGCCTAGGGGGTTGTTAGTGTATCAGGCGAGGTAGGGGGTTAAAGCAAGTGTTATCAACAATATTGTCTTGTTGTATCTTGTATAAGTCATTAGATGTGAGCTTTAAGCAGGCAAGACTTTGTTTAAAAATTTCAGGCGCTGTCTGTTGTTTTGCTTGAGCTGTGTACGTCATGCCGACGCTGGCTAATGCAAGATAAATAACACTCAGCGTACTTTGCTGCTGTTTGCTAACCAATACGTTATTTGGTTTTTCACCCAGTTGAAGCAAGGATTTGGACATCCAGGCCGGTTGCTGCCAAGTTTCAGTGATCGCTTGTATAAATTCGTTTGGTAACTGTTTGCTATAGCCAAACACACTATCCGGTGTACAGCTATAATAGATAGGCGGCTCAGCGAATCTTTTGATTTGCGGTGCACTCAGATATTGAATTAAAGTTACACTGATCAACAATTTTGCTTGTTCTGGATAAATGAAATCTGTTTTTTTGGCCAGTTCAGATGCAACGTACTGAGCTGTTTTTAAATATTGCTCGTGCAGTGGTTTATGATCGTAATACGCATGCCAATAATTGTTTTCTAAATGAACTCGGGCTAACCAATATCGAATTCTGTTTAATCCAAGCATCATAATGGCGTTACGCAAATTTGAAAAGCTGCTTTGTGATTTACTTAGTTCCGCTGCATACGCTTTTAATGCTTCCATTAATAAAGTGTTTTTGTTGAATTGTTTATTTAACTGATCGATTGGATCTTGGTTTGTGTTGTTAAATATCGCTAGGTACTCAGTTAACTCCGCTTTAGTTAAGATGAATTTACAGCCGTGCTTAGATGGATTGACAGTTTTGTCGAGTGCTGCCAAAAACTTTTCATTGTTGAGGCAATCAATGTACTGTTTTTGAGGAACTTTATGCTTAGCTTGCACAACTTCTAGGGCAGCCAGCGGATATTCTTGTATGTGTCCATTTAACTGATAAATATCGGCTGATTTATCCTTTACTGCCAATAGATAGCCTATGGTTTGAGTATTGTTATTTAAGACTGTTATACCTTCAGGCATATCGCCCCAGTGTTGCAATAATAAGTCGGTTAACTGACTGTCAATAAATAGCGCGTCTTGACGACACAGTTTGCTGAGCAATTGTTGCCAGTTTAGTGCTGAGTTAATGCTCCGATGATTCACTATACGGCAGGCAAAATTGAACAGGCGGTCGCTCAACAACTGGCGAACCGATGTTTTTGCATATTGCTGTTTAATTAACTGACTCAAACCAGATAAACCAATTTTTTTAGATTGTAGGGCGCTTAATACTGCACTTTTGTGGATCTCAGCTAAATAGCTTTGTGCACTTTTGTTGGTATTTTTTGGCGGCAAGCTTAAATCCCGAAAACAGGCAGTTGTCAGCAGTTTGTGCACTAGGTTGTCATGTAGATTTAAAATTCTTTTAAACGTTAGAATTAGCACGCAAGTTTGTAAGTAGCGTTGGCTAACGAGTGGCAGTTGGAGTGGGAAAAAAAATAAAAAGCGAAGAGATAGTAAACCTTGCCCATCTAATTTTAACCAAAGCCGGCTTAACTTGTAGCCTTGTTTGGCAATGTCTGATTCGATAAGGCGACTACTGTGGATAGATTGCTGTAATTTTTGATGCTGCATACAAAGCTTTAAAATCGCTTTATATGCAGTACCAGAGTGTTGATTTACCAAGCGATTTGTTTACCGTCGTAAGCTATAAATGTACCTGATTTTTTGCCCGTTAAGCCTTTTATTACGCCCATCATGCCTTTAACAGATGTCTCGCTATCAATTAGCGCGTTAGGGCCGCCCATGTCTGTTTTTACCCAACCTGGATGCAGGGAAACGACTTTAATGCCATCCCCTTTTAGGTCGACCGATAAACTTTTAATGACAGCATTTAACGCTGTTTTGCTCGAGCGGTAGATGTAACTGCCACCTGAACTGTTGTCATCAATGCTACCCATTTTGCTGCTTAGTATTGCGATCTTTTTTTCTGCGCCTGCTTGTAAATTCGGGTACAAAGTTTCTACTAATTTTAAGGGAGCTATGGTATTGATCTGAAAAGTTTTTAACCATTCTTCAGAGTCAATTTGCCCAAACGCATTACGTTCATCTTTGGGTCCATAATAGCCCGCATTAGCGATTAGTATATCGATCGCTTGCTGTTGCAACATCGATTTCACACCGGCGAGTTGTTTCTCGTCAGTAATGTCTAACGACATGATTTGGATGTTGTTGTGTGCCTGTGCAAGTTTTTGTAATGCTTCAGCTTGTAAAGGTGCTCTGGTTGTGGCGATTACCTGATACCCTGCTTGCGCATACTGTCGGGTAAACTCCAAACCTAATCCACGGTTTGCACCTGTAATAAAGACGGTTTTCATTGTTAAATTAGCCTAAATTTTATGTTTGAATGATTTTATAACAGGGCTGATAAACAGTCCCAGGTAGCTTCATTCTACCCTGTTCAACAAAGGCTTGCAGTAGCTTGTCTATCATTTCCATCAGCTTCTTGTCGCCATCTATCATAAAAGGACCATGCTTTGCGATTTCCTGGATACCTTCCTCTTTTACATTACCCGCGACAATAGCAGAAAACGTGCGTCTAAGATTAGCGGCTAATGAAGCTTTATCCTGCTCTAAATGTAAATCCAGTGTCGCGATATTACTATGGTTCGGCTCAAAGGGTTTTTGAAACTCTGGGGCTATTTTTAAAGACCAGTTAAAATGATACGCGTCTCCAGAGGACTTTCGGTTATTTCGAACTTCGCTCATAAAACCTTTCATATGTTGCGCGACTCTAGCCGGATCGTCGACGATAATGGTGTACATGTTAGCCGCTTCGTCACCTAGGGTAGCGCGAATAAATTTGTCCATTTCTACGAAGTAGTTTGCACTTTCTCTCGGGCCAGTTAATACAATGGGTAAGCATTGAGTTTTATTATCTGGGTGTAACATAATACCGAGCAGATATAAAAGCTCTTCTGCTGTACCAGCGCCCCCTGGGAAAATAACGATACCATGAGCAACGCGTAAAAATGCTTCCAAGCGTTTTTCAATATCCGGCAAGATGACCAGTTCATTGACAATCGGGTTGGGGGGTTCAGCCGCAATAATAGATGGCTCTGTTAAACCTAGGTAGCGACTATTTACAGTCCGCTGTTTTAAATGTCCTATCGTGGCACCTTTCATTGGACCTTTCATTGCGCCAGGTCCACAGCCGGTACAAATATTTAAACCGCGTAGCCCCATTTGGTAACCAACATCTTTTGTATATTGGTATTCATGCTCGCGAATCGAGTGGCCACCCCAACACACCACCATATTAGGATCTTTTTGCGTTTGCAGCGCACCCGCGTTACGTAATATATCAAACACGTAGTGCGTAACGTGACCGGGATCTTGCAAATCTATTTTGCTCAGTTCTCTTAATCGCACACCGGTATATAAAATGTCACGTAAAACGGCAAATAGTAATTCCTGAATCCCTTTGATGAGCTCGCCATCGACAAAGGCGTGGCTAGGCGGGTTGATCAAACGTATTTTGACGCCTCGCTCACGGCGAATAACATCAATGTCAAAATCTTGAAATTGATCATATATTTCAGCACTGCTATCTGTATGACTGCCCACATTCAAGACAGCTAAAGAGCAATTTCTATATAAACGATATAAGTCACTAGTGGACGATTGTTTAAGCTTATCGACTTCAAGTTGGGATAACAAATCCATACTGCCCGTTGGATTAATTTCAACTATCATAGTTTGCTCCTATTTTTATTATACAGCGCCATTGCTGTTCAACACTCGTTCCTGTATCCACAAGACAATAGTACATATTGCTTGAGTGTTATATTAATTATTGCTGATATTAAGAAAAAGTGAAGGAATTTTATTTACTTAGATGCGTTTAATCGTCGCTTATTTGGATTTTGCTAAACTGTGTTAAGTTAAGTGATTTTTGCGCTTTATTTAACCGCAATGGATTCTTGCTGTGCTAAAAAGTGAGTGTTTCAACCGCATCTAATATTTCACCATCACTTTGTTTCGGCCATTAGATTTCGCTGCATATAGCGCTTGATCAGCTCGGTCGAAAGCACTTTGAGGCTGGTCAATTGCTTTAAACTGAGTCATGCCCATAGAAATGGTTACAGTCAAATCTGCATTTTTGAATTTAAATGGAATTTTGCTAATCGCAATTCTGAGTTTATCCAACCGTTTTTCAATATCTTTTAACTTTGACTCTGGAAAGAGCATAACAAATTCTTCACCACCGTAACGTGCAATGTAATCCGTTTCTCTTAGCCCTTTATTTAAATTGGCTGCAACGATTTGTAAGACTCTGTCACCTACAGAATGGCCAAAAGTGTCGTTTATATTTTTAAAATGGTCAATGTCGGCAACTGCGACACATAAATCATGGTTATAGCGCATCCATCTGCGGTATTCTAATTCCATACGTTCGTCTAACGATGCGCGATTCGGTAATTTAGTTAAAGCATCCTGCAAAGATTTAAACCTTTGCTCTGACAGTTTCTTTTTATATTCTTCTGCTTCTTTTTCTAGCTCTTTTAAGCGGCTTTCCATCTCACTTAAACTGTCGACGAGCAAAGTATGCTCTTCAACTTCTAATTGCTCTTTTTGATTTAATGCATCGACAATATCGGTAATTCGAACATTAATCTGCTTTTTGAGTGTATCAAGTGAAGTTGCTTTACTGAGTTCAGCAGACATCCCTGCCAGATCATTTTTTAGCTTTTCGTTCAGTTGCTGTTTTGATTTGTTGATTTCCTGGCTGCCATTGATTGACGTGGCAACAGCGGTATGTACAGAATTTAAAGCGTCATTTAAGCTAAATAAAAAGCTTTGTGCCGATTGTCTTTCCTCTGTAATGCTTTCAATAATTAACCGTATGACTTCAACGCAACAATTTACGATTGTGTCAGCCGTGACATGTGTTGATAAAACTTCACGTATCGCATCTATTTTATCTGCATTCTCTCCAGAAAATGCGATATTACTCAATATATTAATTAACTCTGATGTGACTTGTGATTGGAGTGCTGAAAGGTTTGCTTGCTCTTCAGATGATAAGTCTTGCCCACCGTTACTGAGCAATAGTGAGCGTTGGTAGAGGCTCACTAAGCGGTTTAAAGTGGGTAAATATAACAGAATAGAACCTTTTGGTTCGCTAATATCCTGCATCAATTTTCGCAATTCACGGCGTAGATCTGACGGCAAGTTTTTGACTTTTTGTAATTGTTTTCCAGCCGTAATTAAAGAATTTTGAGTCTGTTTAATATTAAGCGATAAGCGGGTACTGTGTTGATTTAATAAGTGTTCTATATCACCCATTAGTGGGGCGATATTTTCAATATCTGTGTTTTTATTTAAATGCGCTCTGAGTTTTGCTAAGCGGTTATCTAATTCAATATCTATGCCTTTACAAACGTTTGACAGACGGTTGATAAAGTTGGTTAGCATAGTGAATTGTTGTTCATAAGTGCGCTCTAGTTGTTGGCGCGCCTTTAAAGAGACAACAAGTTTCTTTTTTAATAGCTCTATTTGTTCTTCAGACACTTAATAAACCTTGGTCAGTTAACCTAATACTGCATGATTAAGCTGGTCATTTAAATCAATATGTTTTTTACAATCAGTTTAGTTGAAATTGCTCAATTGTGCCGATTGATAATATGCCATTTTGATTAAAACATATAACAAATTTTTTACCTAGCATCGTAAGCACTTTTTGCTAACTTGTTGTGATTTTTATATTGACTAGTGAGTATAAACAACTTTTATAATTGTCCAGTTTTATTGACGTACCAGCCGGTGATTGCTGATGTCGTCTAAAAGCTGGGTATTTGATAGTCGAATCGGATTAATATCCAATCCACCACGGCGGGTATATCTTGCATAAACACTGAGTTTATCTGGGTTTAATCTAGATTCGATATCGCGAAAGATGCGCTCTACGCAATGCTCATGGAATTCATTATGGTTGCGAAAGCTCACTATGTATTGCAGTAATTTGTTGTGGTCAATTTTTTGCCCGGTATAGCGAATCACGATACTTGCCCAGTCGGGTTGGCCGGTCACAAGGCAGTTTGATTTTAGTAGATGTGAAACCAGCGTTTCTTCAACCTTTTCTTCTGTTGAAGTGGCACAAACTAGTTCTGGTTGATAGTCATAGCTTTCAATGTTGACGGGTAGATCGTCTAACAGTATGCCCTGAAATTGGGTGACTTGTCGTTTGGCAAACTCGTCTAGTGTATACAGCTTTACGCTAACTGGCTTACCAGAAACGGCACTTAAATCTGTCTCCATAATGGCGGTCACTTGCTCTGCATTTTTAAAGTGACTTTGGTTAAAGCTGTTTAAATACAGCTTAAAAGACTTAGACTCAACTAAATTGGGCGAGTCTACTGAGAAGAAAAATTCTGCAATATAGACGACAGGTTTACCACTAGGTGATAACCAAGAAATTTCATAGCCCGTCCAAATATCAAGACCATAAAAGGCTTTTGTACTTGTCGGCAGCGTATCGCGCATTAACTGCCTAGATACACCTTGCAGTTGCTTTGGATCATATTGGTCGACGTAGTCTGTGTGCTTTCCAAGTTTAAGTTCTTTCAGTAAATCACTTGAGTTCTGTTGGGACATAAGGCTTAATGCATTTTTTTATCATTGTATTATTGTACCTTATGTCTGATTCAATACGACACGCCTTACAAACATTTTTTAGTAAAGCTCAGGACAGTCAACAAGCACAAGTGTATTACGAAGCTGATTGGTTGAGCCCATGTATACAAAATAAGCAATCGGATGATAGCTGCCAATGGAAAGCGATTGAGCGTACAGACGATAGTCAACTTAAGAATATCGAGCAGGCGTTACAAATATCTCTTAATCCAGATGTGGTTGATTTTTATACTGCATTCTACGCACCTTCTTTAACGGCCGAGTTTGAATCTAACCAGTTGGTTTTATTGCAGGTTTGGAATGATGACGATTTTAAAATACTACAAGAAAACATCATCGGTCATCTGCTCATGAAGAAAAAGCTTAAACAACAAGCAACTGTTTTTATTGCCAGTACCGATGATGATGAATACTTAATATCAGTGGTTAATCAAACGGGCGCTGTCATGTTAGAACGAGTAGGGCAAGAGCCTTGCCGAAAGTTGGCCGATAGCCTAGCGGAATTTATTTCTGCGCTGAGTATAAAATAAGCTTTGGCAGCGGCTCTGCAAACTTCGGGCCTGTTACTTGCTGAGTAATTGTTTTAGTTGATTGCTTAGCGATACAACCTGTTCTTCAAGTGTTTTAACTCTTTGTTCTAGCGTTAGCGTATTGCTGGTTTCATTTTGTTGATTGGCTTGTTTATCAGCTTGTGCGGCTATGTTATTTTGCTCCCATACTTTTAGATAACTTTGCGGATCTGCTTTAAATGCAGATATCGCTTTGGTAATAATAGGCAGTGGAGCAGGGATCACCATGGCATTTTTGACGGTAGCAACAGATATATTTTTACCGTTTTGGTGGAGCTCACAAATTGAGGCAAATACAGATTGTAGTGCTTGTTCTTGTTTTGACATTAGGCTTTAATCACAGACTTATAACGGACAGATAATATTAGCAGGCTGTTAGATGCAGATAAAGTTGAATTGGAAGGCTTATTTTGCAAGGTGTGCTATACACCTTGCAAAGATATAATTATTTAGGCTGTTCTAAGCGCACTTTAATTGATTTTTACCCGCTGTTTTGGCGTCGTATAATGCATGATCGGCACGCCGAAATAATTGTTTTTGCGTTTCATTTTGCCAGCTCGCACAGCCAATCGAGCAAGAAACTGAGGTTTGCTGCATTAATGGGTTTTGCGCGACCAATGTTTGAATTCTAGATGCGACACGTTTAGCGACAGGCTCATCAGCAGTATTTAAAATAATCGCAAACTCATCACCGCCAAATCTAAAAGCAAGATCGGTTTTACGAATACTCTGGCGCAGTATTTGTGCAAATTTTTGTAATACCTGATCACCTATTTCGTGGCCAAAACTGTCATTCGCACGTTTGAAATCATCCAAATCCAAAACCAGTAAGGTCATTCCCTGATCTTCGCGTATACAGCGTTCAATTGCTAATTCAAATTGTTCGTCGAATCCAGCTCTATTGCCCAGTTGCGTGAGGTGGTCTTTAACCGCTTGTTGTTGCAAGATATAAAATTGAATGCCGTTATAAATGGGCATAACCAGTTTGCTTTGCATGTTATGCAGCATGCGGATATCTTGCGGTTCAAACTCACGATAGGTTGAATAGGTTAGATAGCCTAAAGTCGTATTATTGAATCTTAGCTCGGTAATATGCTCGTATATTCCTTCAACAAAACGTTCTGTTTCAACCGTTGTTGCTTCTGCCTGAAATCTCAATCCGCTAATTTGGATGTATTTTGCCGCTTCATCGGTAAAAGTTTGCAGGATTCGGTTTAAATCCAATGACGCATGTAAACGTTCTGCTAACGCATTAAAATTTGCATGCCCAGAGCGTTGAAGCCCGTTAAAAAACTGGCTTGTTAATGGATTCGCTTTGCCTGATTCAGACGACAAATATGCTTGTAATATATCCATTCTTTAACCCCACAGTTAAAAGTATCTAAGAGGAATAAAGCTATCTTTATGCCACTTTTTATTTTTCCTTATAAAACAATTGGTTACTTCTTTTTTGAAGGGCGGGGGCTTAAAGTGTCAAAATATTGGCTGGAAAAATAATCAATTCTGTCAAATGTTGTCTATTATTAGATAAAAGTACATTAAACATTGCTGATTTAATTCGATCTATAAGACTTAAAAAAGGGCTGCATGGAACTTAATCTATTTGCTGAAATACTTTTACTGTTGCTTATCTCAGTTTTTTTAATCGCGCTATTTCGCCGATTAAAACTGGCGCCGATATTGGCTTATTTAGTTGCGGGTGTTATTGCGGGTCCCTCAGTCATTAATATTTTGTCAGATGCCAAAGAGATTAGTTTTGTTGGTGAGCTTGGGATTGTTTTTTTACTTTTTTCACTCGGTCTAGAATTTTCTTTTCCACGTTTAATCGCCATGCGACATATGGTCTTTGGTGTGGGCTGTGGGCAGGTTGTATTAACACTGTTGGTTATTTTAGCGATTTGTTTGTTTAGTGGTTACGATTGGCAAGCGGCCTTGGTTGTCAGTTGTGCGATAGCCTTGTCTTCAACAGCGATTGTCATTAAGCAATTAACCGAAAATGGCAAGTTGCAAAATAAGCGTGGCCAACTCGCGGTATCTATCCTATTGTTTCAGGATCTGGCCGTAGTGCCTATGTTGATTGCGCTGCCTATTATAGCGGGCGGCTCTGATGCTGATTTAGCATCGAGCCTGTTAGCTGCATTGATTAACGGTTTACTTGTCTTTGTTCTGTTAATCGCGGTTGGCAAATGGTTGCTGCCTCGTATTTTCAATGAAATTGCACAGGCTCGCTCGGATGAGTTATTCGTATTGACGACTATTTTGGTGGCATTATTGACTGCTGCCATTACACATCTATTCGGTCTGTCGATGGCTTTAGGCGCATTTTTAGCGGGCATGATGTTGGGGGAAAGCCAATATAAACATCAATTGGAAGCGGATATTCGGCCATTTAGAGACATCTTAATGGGGCTATTTTTTATCAGTGTTGGTATGCAGCTGGATATTGCTTTGGTGTGGGCTTCTGTACATTGGTTGGTCTTTATAGTTGTGATTGTGCTGGCGCTAAAAGTTTTTTTAATTCAGCTTGTCGCTCGGTTTTTCAAACAAAATAAAACCGATGCTTGGGCCAGTGGTATTATGTTATGCCAAATGGGTGAGTTTGGTTTTGTTATAGCGGCACTTGCATTAGAGCATACGCTGATCGATAAACATCTTGCTTCGATGTTAATTGGTGTTGGTGTTGTCAGTATGGCGATTACCCCATATTTAGTGAATAGAGCGTCATTATTTGCACAATTTTTGGCCCGTCAGTCTTTAGTTGATGCTAAACCAGATAATTCTAATGAACATTCTAATTTGAGTAATCACGTTATTATTTGCGGTTTTGGTCGTGTCGGTCAAATTGTCAGTCGCTTTCTAAAATTAGAGTCTATCCCTTATGTTGCATTAGATGTGGACCCGACTCGAATACATGAAGCGAAGGCCGCTTATGAGCCGGTGCATTTTGGTGATGCGCGCAAAATCGAAATTCTCAAATCGGTCAATATTCATGCTGCACGTTTGGTTATTATTGCCTTTGATGATATTGCAAAAGCCTTGGTGGTGATTGATTTAGTCAAAAAGCATGCACCAGCTGCTAAAATATTGGTGCGCACTCGCACTGACGATAATTTACAGCAGCTTTTTGCCGCCGGGGCGGATGAGGTTATCCCAGAAACACTTGAAGGTAGCTTAATGTTGGTTTCACACGTTATGCTGCATTCCGGTGTACCGGTTAAGCGTATATTTGGCCGTGTCAGACGAGAGCGTAAAAACCACTATAATGGTTTACATGGATTTTATCGGGGCGATTCTTACAAGCAAAATGAACGAGAAATTGAGTATTTACATGCGGTCACTTTAACCGAAAGAGCCTTTGCGGTTGGTTTAAAGTTGAATGAATTGGATTTGCCACTTAGACGAGTTGAAGTAACCGGGATTCGGCGCGGAGATAAAGAAATTATTAACCCTGATCCGGATATTGCGTTGGAAGCGCAAGATGTTGTGATTATTTTGGGTGTCCCTAGACGCGTCGAAAGAGCAGAGCGATATTTGCTAGAAGGCGCGTAAAGCGCCTTCTAACAAAGTTACGTATGGATCAGTTCATGTGTCCAGCCGGCAAAATACAATACGGCTACGTACCTGAGTGTTTTGCCCAAACCAACCAGTAGTAAAAATACGGGCAGCCTAACTTTCATTGTTCCGGCAATGAGCGTCAACGCATCACCACCAACCGGTAACCATGCAAATAATAAGCTCCAAACGCCGTATTTATTAAACCAGTGCTGCATCTTATCTATTTGTTTATCACTAAAATAAAACCACTTTTTGTCCTTAAATTTTAATAAATACCAGCCTAAATAAAAGTTAACGACCGCACCTAATGTATTGCCACTGGCGGCCAAGATAACCAATAACCAGCCGGGATGCCCTTGCTGAATTAAAGCATACAGAATGACTTCTGAATAAAATGGCAAAATAGTTGCTGCTAAAAATGAGCTAACAAATAATGTTATGTAGCTGACAATCATGAGTGACGAGCCTTTTCAGCTTCTCTAACTAACCAATTGAATAGGCGGCGTTGTGTTTTTTTATACACTAGATATTCAGGGTGCCATTGTACCCCGAGAATGGGTTTTTGACCTGTATGTTCAATTGCTTGAATAAAGTGATCTCTATCGTATGCAACCGCCTGTAAATTATGACCTAATGTTTTTATCGCTTGGTGATGCAGACTATTTACTTTGATCCCAGTACAGTTAAGTATTCGCGCTAGTTTTGAATTAGCATTCACTTTTACGGGCTTTTTAGCTCTTAAAATCGCTTTATTGCTGGTTTTTCGGCGTTTATCGCGAATATCTGTATATAAACTACCGCCGCAGACGACGTTTATTAACTGATATCCTCGACAAATACCTAAGATCGGGATGTGATTTTCGAGTGCCTTGTGAATATAGTTGATTTCTAGCTTATCTCGCTTTCTGTCGTATTGTGCCTTTGCTGTTACTTCTTCGCCGTATAAAGTAGGGTGGATATCATCCCCACCGGATATTATAAAGGCGTCGAAACGCTCGTTATATCGAGGACTATTGGCGCTGATGCGCACCGCTCTCGCTCCACAAATATACAGTGACAGCCGAATACAGTTCCAAGAGGGCGAAATAAATTTGGCGTTACCGGTAACGCCAATTTTTAATTTTGGTAAATTTTTTCGAGTTCTTTGTGCCATGGCTTATCTATTTGTAACCAATCTTTTTGATGTGCTAACCAATTTTTAGCGAGTTGATTAAGCAGTTCTGTATCGTGCGCGATTTCTTCAACTACGCACCAAATATTCCAACTTTCATGTAAAGACCAATCGCTTGTGCCGATGTGGCAGTTTGGTAAACGGTAATGAAACGTTGGTCGAGCATTTATTTTTTCTTTGGGTAAAGCTTTGGTAATTTTATCATCATCGATATGTCTAAACAGAGGCAGCATATCTAACGCTCGATTGCGGGTCGCATTATGCTTTAAGTAATCATTGATTATTTGCTCAACAGATACATTATCATCATAGTTGAGAACGCACTTTTTAAAAGTTTTCGGGTAGGTGTCAATAAAAGGGGTTACCCTGCGGCTTAGGTCGACTTTATGTTTTTTGATTAACCATTCTTCACACACAATATAAGCTTTTAAATAGTTGGCTATAGTGGCCGCGGATAAATCAGGTAGCTCAGTATTGATATGTACTCCAAAGGCATACAAAACGGATTCGTCAGTGCCGCTAGCACCTTGTTTTCGAAGAGAATAGATTACAGGA
The DNA here is from genome assembly GCF_007289895.1 of Catenovulum sediminis. Lineage (GTDB taxonomy): Bacteria > Pseudomonadota > Gammaproteobacteria > Enterobacterales > Alteromonadaceae > Catenovulum > Catenovulum sediminis. The sequence goes on from NZ_CP041660.1 coordinate 2,599,275, forward strand.
TCTATTAAATCTAACTGATTTATTTGGATGGGGGGACATACAATTTCAACCGGCACTAGCGTGGTGGAAATATCCGTTAACCAGCGCATAATGCGATCGCTGGCTTCATCTGTAAAGTCAGCTGGAGGCTGGCCATCAGCGGCAAGCTGCGCACGCTGACGGGCTTTAATTTTGGCATAGCGCCAATCAAGCTCTACTTTAAAGGTGCCTACATCGCTGACTTTGACTGTGTATTCAGTGTCGTTTAAATTGTGATATTCAGTTGACAGTTTATCGGCAATCGTTTGTGCAACTTTTTGTATACTGACACCGGCAAACTCCAGCTCAAAACCGACCGTGCGATAATCGGCTTGTTTATTTTTACAGACTGTTGGTAGTTTATAATCTTTTTTCATTTTGATTTCACCGTCATTATTTGAGACACCCTAATCCATTCAAGCGTTTGTGCACTGACTAAAATAATGGTGAGCATAGGTACCGCGATAATGGCGCCGGCTATACCCCACAGCCATCCCCAAAACACGACAGATACGAAGACTATGATAGGATTTATTTTTAAACGCATTCCGTGCACTAAAGGATCAATTAATAACCCCGTAATATTCATCATGACCAAAAAACAGAGCGTCGGAGCGAGCGTCAGCCATAAAGTATCTGCCTGAGTTGCTGAAATTAATGTCAGTAAGACTGCGAGTATTGCAACCCCAACGTAAGGTACAAATCGTAAAAATGTGACCAAAACTAACCACACCCAAGGCATCGGCAGATCAAAATACCAAACGATTAGGCTTGTTACTGCACCACACAACGCATTGATTAGCGTCACTGCCGCAAGATAGCGACCCACTTCGAAACGTAATCGGCGAAACAGTTTAATAAACTTACGTCTGGTTTTTCGTTTTGCAGATACACGAATCAAATTTAAAATCAGGCTATCGCCGTGTGTCAGCAAAAAGAGTGTCAATGTGAGTATGATGATACCCACGCCAAAGCCAGTTTGTAACGACGTTAATAAACTCTCACCCCAGTTTTCTTCGGGTTTGACTAAGACGTTTGCTTCAGGCTCCTGCTCAATGATTTCTTCTACTGCATCAGATACTCGCTGTGAGGTTTCTTGAATATTTTCGATGGTATCTTTTAGTTCACGTTCATGTTTAAGGATATGACTGATGCTGTCAGGCGCGCTTTCCATCCACTGCGTTAAAGCGGGGATTGTTACCCAAACTGAAGCTACGATAAGGCCTGCACTGACAAGGATCATGGTTAATCCGCTTAGAAACCGGGGGAGCCCTAAATTTGTCAGAAAACGTACGGCCGGTGAAAGCAATAATGACAATAAACAGGCGGCTACTAAAGGTAGAAATAGGTCTCTTGCCAGTGACAAACTGGAAACCAGCATAAAAGCGAAAATTAAAGGAATGCACCAAGCGTATTTATTTAACGGGCGCGAATTTGCAGTGGGACTCGGTTTTTCTACATCGCTGTGTGTTTTAATGACATCCTCCTGAAAAACATCCTTAAGCCATTATTATCATAACAGCTTAAGTGAATATTTCTAGGGAGTGCTCATTATTCAATATCTGATTGCGGTCGCTCGGGTTTAGTATACCTTCTTACTTGCAGCACTATACCCATTTCAGGGTGATCAAAGTAATGAATTTCACCCGAGCGGATACGCCTGTTCTGCTTAAAATGATAGGGGTATAAGAAGGTATCTTTATGCTCAAAACCAGCTGTACTGCTTTTCGCTGTTAAGGCTTTGTCGGCAAGTACCCGTTTGGGGTGCGGTCCAACCTTACGCACATTAAATTCTGTTTCAATAAACAAATAATGACGTAAATAAATTTTAAATAAACCATCTAATTGCCAGACATTTTTTGGGGTTCCGGCTATTTGTTGCTGTGCGAGCCAGATTTCCTGTTGTTTTTCAAACAGTGCGTTTTCGGCTGACCATTCTTTGTTTTCGATTTTTATCAGCACATCTTGAATATTATTTAAGATCTTTTGGTGATTTAACGCTTCATCGGCGAGCACGATTTCAGGTTGTCGTAAATCGCTTTCTGATCCCGGTATCAGGGTTTGATTGGTATCGACTTTTATCAGTGGCTCGCCGAAATAATCAAACTCTTTTGTATAGTTGTTACCTGCAAAGATACGCCAAGGTGTTTCTTGGTTTTCAGCTTCAACCGGTTGGCGCCAAGCTAAGTGCATCAGTGGCATAATATCCTTACGCCAACGAAACTTTGCTGCTAGCTCTTTAAATTGCAAATGCTCATCGTTCAATAGATACGGTTCGTCTCGGTATTCATCTACGGTTTGTGTGACACGGCGTGGCAGTTGTGCCCAATACAGACTTTTATCTAATGCTATTAATGACTCTCGTTCAGGGTTTAACATACTGGGTTCGGGGATTCGGCAGTCAAAGTCATAATGCCAACTCGCAGCATCGATTGGAAAGACCAGTGATTCAATAAAGTCGTTTTTGCGACGGCTGGCAAGGTTTAAATCCAACACCAGTTGTGTGCTTAAATCGGCTGCACTGTCACTTTGTGCGCCAGCAGACATTGCCTGTGGCTCTAGCTCTTGATTATGCAAGTTGATTTGTAAGCTGGGTTGATACGGGTTAACGATTTGACATTCGGGTAATAAATTACGGATTGTGTCGATATCTGGTTGGTATATCGGGCTCAGTAGATCGCGCGCATCGTTGACCATTATTGGTTGAATTTTAGCGTCAAAATTTTCCTGCAAATTATCAGAGCTACTGTCATGGCTAAAAATGAGTAATTCAATCTCAAACCAGCGCTCTGCAAAAACATTCGGGCTGCTCACCAAAAGACCTGCTATGCACAGCGCGCGTATTATTTTTTCCATTAAATATCCCGATTTAAGCAGAAAGTTTTTGAGTAAATTCGTTAATCATAGATTCTACCAGTTTCAAACGTTCACGGGTATCCTCTGCGATTATGTTGAACCTTAACTTATCCGGTCCACCCATACCATACACTTTGGGTTGTGATTGAATTAAGCCGATAATGAATGCCGGGTCAACTTTTGTTGATGAGCTAAACTCTATGACCCCACCTCTTGGTCCAGCATCTATCTTTTTGATGCCTGCTTTGGCAGCTTTCAGTTTAAACTGATTGATTTTGATGAGGTTTCTTGTTGCGTCGGGCAATAATCCAAAGCGGTCTATCAATTCGATTTGGAAATCGTCTAGTTCGTCTTCAGTATTGCAACTGGCCAGTCGTTTGTATAAGGACAAGCGTATATTGACGTCTGGGATGTAATCATCTGGCAATAGTGCAGGGATGCGAAGCTCCATTTCTGTTTGGTTTTGTAAAACTGAGTCAAGCGAAGGTTCTTTGCCTTGTTTTAGCGACTCAACAGCTTGCTCTAACATTTCCATATACAGTGAAAATCCGATTGAGCTGATTTGTCCGCTTTGATCTTCACCCAATAGCTCACCGGCACCCCTAATTTCTAAATCGTGTGTGGCCAGTGCAAAACCAGCGCCTAAGTCTTCTAATTGTTCAATGGCTTCCAGTCGTTTTAATGCATCTTTTGTCATGCGTTTGGGATGTGGTGTCATTAAATATGCGTAAGCTTGATGATGCGAACGACCCACACGACCTCTTAACTGGTGTAATTGCGCCAGACCAAAATTATCTGCTCTGTCGATGATAATGGTATTTGCACTTGGAATGTCGATACCCGTTTCAATAATAGTTGTACACACTAAGACATTATATCTTTGGTGGTAAAAGTCTGACATCACTTGCTCTAGCTCACGCTCGCGCATCTGCCCGTGCGCCACAATCACATTGGCTTCTGGCAATAATTCTCGGATATTCGTGGCTGTTTTTTCGATTGTATCGACAGAGTTATGCAGATAATAAACCTGTCCACCACGCATAATTTCACGTGATACTGCTTCTTTGACGAGATCATCGTCATATTGACGGACAAAAGTTTTCACTGACAAGCGTTTTTTCGGGGGGGTTGCTATGATAGATAAATCCCGCATGCCACTCATTGCCATATTCAATGTTCGCGGAATAGGTGTTGCGGTTAAGGTGAGTATATCCACGTCCGCTCTTCGTGATTTAATCAATTCTTTTTGTTTAACGCCAAACCTGTGTTCTTCATCTACTACCAGTAAGCCAAGGTCTTTAAACTTAATGTCTTTCGACAACAGTTTATGTGTACCAATAATGATATCGACTTTGCCTTCACTGACGCGTTTAAGTATTTCATTTTGCTGCTTGGTCGATTTAAAGCGTGATAATACTTCTACTTCTACCGGCCAGTCGGCAAACCTGTCTTTAAAGTTTTCAAAGTGTTGCTGAGCCAATAGGGTTGTAGGCACTAATACCGCGACTTGTTTGCCGGCGTTAACTGAAATAAATGCAGCACGCATCGCAACTTCAGTTTTACCAAAACCCACATCACCACAGACCAATCTGTCCATCGCATTAGGCGATTGCATATCGGCCATGACATTTTGAATTGCATCTAATTGATCTTGGGTTTCTTCAAACGGGAAGCCAGCACTAAACTGACGGTATTGTTCACTGTCTAATTCAAATTTATAACCCGGTTTTGCATTACGCCTAGCGTAAATATCTAACAGTTCAGCCGCGACATCGCGCACTTTCTCAAGGGCCTTGCGTTTGGCTTTATCCCACGCATCACTGCTGAGTTTATGCAGTGGCGCGTGTTCTACATCACCGCCTGTATAACGGGCGATCAGGTGCAATGCTGAAACCGGAACATATAGTTTTGAATCGGCGTATTCTATGGTGACAAATTCAGTTGCGACGCCTGCTGCGTCAATTGTCTGTAAGCCAAGGTATCGACCGACACCATGATTTAAGTGGACAACTGGCTGACCTACACTCAGCTCGGCGAGGTTTTTAACCACTGACTCAGTAGAAGCGCTTTGCCCCTTGGCGCTGCTACGCCTGCGTCTTTGGCTGACACGATTGCCCAATAATTCTGTTTCTGTAATAACGGCAATTTTTTGTCCGTTAATATCACAGATAAAACTATGTTCTATGTCCGCGACAACAATGCCATATTGGGCATTGTTTTTAAGGAAATTTGCTAACCCTTTGTATTCTTTTGGTTTTATTTTTGCTTGTTTTAAAAGGTCGAGTAGTGTTTCGCGGCGACCTTGCGATTCTACGATAAATAATACACGTGCGACTTCTTGTTGAACAAAGTCGTTTAACTTTTGATAGGGGGCGTTCAGTTGAGCATTGATCGCAATATCCGGCAGCGGCTGGGTCGCGAAGTTGTAGCGACCTGTTTTGCTTTCTAAGGTACTGCTGTGTAACTCGATACGGGCAAACTTTTTCAGTTCGCTAAATAGCTCTTCAATGGTTAAAAATAGATCGTTCGGTTGTAACAGCGGGCGACGTACGTCATATCTGCGGTTTTCGTAACGTTTAAGAACATCATCCCTAAAGTGCTTGCAGGACGTTTCAATCGACTCACTAAAAACAATTTGCGTGTTGTTTGGCAGGTGGTCAAACAAACTACTGGTGTTATCAAAAAACAATGGCAGATAATACTCAATACCCGCCGGCATGATTTTTTTACTGACTTGGTAGTATATTGATTCTTTGTCGGTACTGGGTTCAAATTTGTTGCGCCAGTTTTGGCGGAATTTTTCGATGCCTGCGTCGTCAGTTGGAAATTCATGCGCTGGCAGTAAATCGACTGATTCGATTTGATCGCCACTGCGTTGTGTTTCCGGATCAAAAACACGAATCGAGTCAACTTCATCATCAAAAAAATCAATTCTAAATGGCGACTGACTACCCATAGGAAATAAATCTAGCAACGATCCTCTGACACTGAATTCACCGTGTTCCATAACTTGGTCAACTATTCGATAGCCAGCATAAGTGAGGCGTTCGCGCATTGAATCAATATTCAGCTTATCATTTTTATTTAAGATTAAACTATATTGAGCCAAATAATCAGGCGGTGCCATACGCATCAACAAGGTATTAACCGATACCACATAGACACCTTGTTTTTGTTGTAAGCGATGCAAGGTATGTAAGCGTTGTGAAATAATGTCCTGATGTGGTGAAAAGGTATCGTATGGCAAGGTTTCCCAATCTGGGAAATAATAGGCGTTCAACCCTTTTTCTGTTAATAAAGAGTCTATTTCTGCGGATAATCTGAGCGCAGACGCTGTATCGGGTGTGATCACCACAACAGGTTCTGATTGATGTAAACTCAGTTGGCTGATTGCAAACGCGCTACTGCTACCGTGTAATTGGCCCCATTTTATATGGTCGGATTTTTTCAGTGGTTGAGCTGGTTGAGTTATTTCGCAGAAATTCATGCATCTTAGGTATTAAACATTAAGTTGACGCAAGTGTAATCAAGTTTGCCCCTGAGTCCAAGACTTGAGCGTTGCTTTAGTGAAAAACACATGAATATTTGTTTAAAGGCGCGGATAGATGGTTTATATTTATTGATATTGAACTATGCTATTGAGCAACGCAAAAAAAACCTCAATATTAACCCCTGATTGTATGTTTAAAATGTGTTTTTACAACAGATTACAGATGAAAGTTTAACGGGGATGGTCCGCTTTGCGGGATTTAGATTTTTTATGGAGAGTTTCAAAAATGTCGAATATGTTACATGTCAACCGAGCGACTTTTGACGAGGTCATGTTGCCTAACTATGCACCTCAAAGTGTTGTGCCTGTAAAAGGGGATGGTTCTCATGTATGGGATCAGGATGGTCGAGAGTACATTGATTTCTCTGGTGGGATCGCGGTGAACTGTTTGGGGCATTGTCATCCGGCATTGGTTCAGGCTATTCAGGAGCAAAGTCAGAAGTTATGGCATGTCAGTAATGTATGGACAAATGAGCCCGCGTTAAGATTGGCCAAAAAGTTAGTGGCTTCGACTTTTGCCGATAAAGTGTTTTTTTGTAATTCCGGTGCCGAGGCAAATGAAGCTGCGCTAAAGCTGGCAAGACGTTACGCACTGGAAAAATATGGCGAGCAGAAAAACCAAATTATCTCGTTTAATCAATCTTTTCATGGCCGCACGTTTTTTACTGTAACCGCCGGTGGTCAAGCGGCCTATTCAGATGGTTTTGGGCCTAAACCTAGTGCCATTGATCATGCAACGTACAATGATTTAGCGTCATTAGAAGCGCTGATTTCAGATAACACCTGTGCCGTAATTATGGAGCCGATGTTGGGTGAAGGTGGGGTTACCCCAGCGACAGATGCGTTTATTAAAGGTGTACGCGCTCTTTGTGACAAGCACAATGCACTGCTTATCTTTGATGAAGTGCAAACAGGCTTTGGCAGAAGTGGACACTTGTACATGTATCAGGCTTACGGCGTGACACCGGATATTTTGTCTACTGCTAAGTCTTTAGGTGGTGGATTTCCAATTGGTGGCATCTTAACAACAGATGAGATTGGTCAACACTTAAAGTTTGGTACACATGGTACAACCTATGGCGGTAATCCATTGGCTTGTGCGGTTGCCGAAGCAGCTTTTGACATCGTCAATACAGCAGAAGTGTTACAAGGGATTGAAACAAGAGAAAGGTTGTTTCGCGATAAATTGCAGCAAATTAATCAAAAATATGATGTATTTTCTGAAATTAGAGGGAAGGGGCTGTTATTAGGGGCGGTCATGAATCAAGCACATGAAGGGCGTGCTAAAGAGTTTATCGCAGCCTCTGTTGAGCAAGGTTTAATGTGCTTGGTTGCCGGTCCAAACGTAGTGCGCTTTGCACCTTCATTAATTGTTGAACCGCAGGATATTGAAGAAGGGTTTTTACGTTTCGATAAAGCGGTTGCGCGCGTAGTCGCTGGTGATTAAGCGAATAACCAACCTTTATTCAGCTACAAGGAAGGACATTTAAGGCGCGTTGCAAGTATCTTGGACGCGTCTTTTTAATTACCGACTATAATTTAAACAATATACAAATATCTTTCCGCTTGGAGGAGCTGTATGTTGTTAGTTCGTCCTATTGAAGCGCGTGACATTGATGCTTTACTGGTAATTGCTCAGGCAACTGGGCACGGTTTTACCTCGTTACCGAATGATAAAAATATTCTGGCTAAGAAAATTGAAGCCAGTGTTGCTGCGATTAACCTTGAGTCTGATTTTGCGTTCTCTCAAACTAAGCAGAGCTATCTATTTGTGTTAGAAGATACAATTAGTGGAGAGATTCTAGGCACCAGTGGTATTGAATCATCTGTTGGTTTGGATGATGCATTTTATCATTATCGGATTTCCAAAGTGGTTCATAGTTCCCCTAAGCTTGGTATATACAACCCGTTAGACGTGCTTATTTTATGTAATGACTACACGGGTGCGACCGAAATTGGCAGTTTATTTTTGGCACCACAAGCCAGGGGACAAAACGCTGGTAAGTTGTTGTCTAAATTTCGTTTTATGTTTATGGCTGAGCATCGAAACCGTTTTAATAGCCGTATTTTTGCGGAAATGCGTGGTGTTTTAGATGAATCTGGACATTCTCCATTTTGGGACTGGTTAGAAGATAATTTTTTTCGCATAGACTTTCCTACAGCCGATTATTTGAGCGGCATTGGCAATAAAGCCTTTATCGCTGAACTGATGCCGAAATTTCCCATTTACACGAGATTGTTAAGTTCTAAAGCGCAGGCTGTTATTGGTAAGGTGCACCCACAAACTGCTCCGGCATTGAGCTTATTAGAGGCGGAGTCTTTTCGCTTTAATGGTTATATCGATATCTTTGATGGCGGACCGACCGTTGAAGCCGAGTTGCATCAAATTAATAGTGTTAAAAACTCACGTAAAGTTTCCGTTGCTTTGCAAACAGGCGAGCAAGCCGGCGGAATGCAGCATTTTTTGATATGCAACACTCGGGTTAAAAATTTTAGAGCGGCGATTGCGCAATCTCAGTTGGATGAAATATCTAACCGGATTCTTTTAAGTAGCTCGGATGCCGAGTTGTTAGGGCTTAAAAAACACGATTCTGCGCGCATTTTGGCGCTTGTTTAATATTACCGATGTAACAAATAATCATATGAGGGTTATTTTATGTCAAACAAAGTGCACTGTATCAATGATACTTGGTTAGTCGGTGAAGGGCCGAATTTGCAGAAAATAGACCCCTGTAAAACCACCGAAGTTTGGCAAGGGCAGGCAGCTTCATCCGCACAGGTTGATTTGGCTGTTCAGGCTGCGTATCAGGCAGGTAAAGCTTGGCGAAACTGTCATTTTAACAAACGTTTAGATATATGCCGCGCGTTTGCAAAGCTGATACAAGAATACAAAACAATCTTAGTACATACTATCTCTGCAGAAACAGGAAAACCATTGTGGGAAGCGGAAACTGAAGTAAAGGCCGTGATTGGCAAGATTGAAATTTCACGCCGTGCATATCACCAAAGAACTGGCAAAAAAACGGTCAAAACCATAAATGGTTACGCCATTACCCGGCATAAAGCCCGTGGTGTTTGCGCCATTCTGGGGCCTTTTAATTTTCCGGCTCATTTACCTAACGGACATATTGTTCCCGCTTTACTAGCTGGAAACAGTATTGTATTTAAACCTAGTGAGCAAGCGCCGAAAACCGCTGAGTTAATGGTACGGATGTGGCTTAAGGCTGGTCTACCTTCAGGGGTTCTTAATTTATTGCAAGGTGATAAAGAAACCAGTCAAGCATTGGTTAACCATCCTAAAGTTGACGGTATCTTTTTTACCGGCAGTTCACAAACTGGGTTTGCTATTCAGCAGGCCTGTATGATGCAGCCTGAAAAAATATTAGCGATGGAAATGGGCGGTAATAACCCATTAATTATAGGTTCATCTGCCATTGATAAACAGCATCTCGAGGCCAGTATATTTAATATTATACAGTCAGCGTATATTACTGCTGGGCAAAGGTGTACCTGCGCTCGTCGTTTGTTGGTGCCAAATGATGAAAGTGGCGAGCAATTATTGGTTGCGTTAAGTAATAAGTTGAAGCAGCTTGTCGTTGGGCATTATGATGCGCAGCCTGCACCTTATTACGGCTCATTGGTGTCATTTAAGGCAGCTGAGAGTCTGCTGGATAAGCAAAAGTATTTATTGGCAGAGGGCGCGGTTGCTTTGAATTCAATGCGATTATTAGAAGCGTCTACGGGGTTGTTATCGCCCGGTCTGATTGATGTAACGGATATCGTGTCGCTTGCAGATGAAGAGCATTTTGGCCCACTTTTATTAGTCAGTCGTTATCACAATTTTGCAGACGCAATCGAACGTGCAAATGATACCCGCTATGGTTTATCTGCTGGTATTTTGACAAACGATAAACAGCAATACCAGAGGTTTTATCGGGAGATCCGTGCGGGGATTATTAATTGGAATCAGCCTTTGACGGGAGCCAGTAGTGCTGCGCCATTTGGCGGCGTTGGCATAAGTGGTAACGCGCGGCCAAGTGCCTTTTATGCTGCTGATTATTGTGCATATCCGACGGCGTCATTGGAATCAGAGACATTAACTTTACCGCCTAAATTACCTTCTGGGTATGCATCCCAGCATTAGGCTTGTGTGTTAGGAGTCGGCAAAAAATTTATCAATGAGCAGTGAAATAACTTCATGTAACTGATTTTCGACTTCTTCAAGATCTTTTTCAAAGTGCTCTAGGTAAGCGGCTGCTTGTTCGTTGGTAATACGTTTGCCAGCAATACTATATTCAGTTTCCGCTAAACTTTTGTCATAACGGGGGATAATTTTCCAGTTTATTAACCAGGATTCAACCGGTGCTATTTTGCTTTGAGCGAACTGGCAGTACTCCTCAACATAATCTAACCCCGTTGGGCCTAATGAGCCTGGTTCAACTCTGCATAATACCGTTAATTTCTGCTCTTCAGGCAGTCGGTTCTTTTTCGTCATAATGATAATACCTTTTTCTCTTATACTTATAGTTAACATTAAAATGCATAAAAAGTAACCTTTTTGTCGAAAAAACTGATAAGTAAGTCTGATTTTCTCATCTATACTGATAGTTGAGGTGTGTTATGTATGCATTGATGAATCAGCTTTGGTTAGACTATTTAACATTAAATCCGCAAGCAGCTGCTATAAACAGGTTATTGGCAGAAAATGAAGCGGTAGCAAATGATCATATTGCGCTGCGCACCATGGCGCATGCAAAGACGAATATACAGCAGCTTGCGCAGCATTTTTTAACATTGGGCTATACGCCTGCTGATTGTTATCATTTTGCCACTAAAAAGTTAGATGCTCAGTATTTTATTCATTTGCAACGGCCGCGCTGGCCCAAAATATTTATTTCACAATTAACCATGTCACAGTGCAGTACCTATCTGCAAAACGTTATTGAACAGGCTATCAATGATATACCAGATGATTTTTGCCAAGCGGCAGACTGTTTGTATCGTGGACGTATTTGGCCGGCCAGTTACCCAATATATTGTCGATTAGCGGAAGAATCAGAATATGCTGCTTGGTGGTATGCGCTTGGCTTTCATGCAAATCACTTTACAGTGAATGTTAATCAGCTCTTGCCGAAAACGCAGCTTGAAGAGGTCAATCAAAAACTGAAAAGGGCGGGTTACGCACTTAATCCACATGGTGGTGAAATTAAAGGACACGAAAGTGATGGGCTAAAACAATCTGCTACATTAGCAGATAAGCGGGAAATTGACTTTATTGAAGGTAAGTTTGAAATACCGACTTGTTATTATGAATTCGCTGAGCGATTTACGCTCAGCAATGGTCAATTATTTCAGGGCTTTGTCACTCAGTCAGCCGATAAAATATTTCAAAGTACTGACAGGTATTAGGGCGTGTGAATCTTTGTATTATTTTATAAACAAAGATAAACACGCCCTAAAGCGTGTTGAGGTTGAGCCTTTCTTCCTCTTTGTTTAATAAATTCATACTTTCTTTGGCAAAACCTGCACCAATTTCTTTATGATAGTTAAATACAGTGTGCGCGCCATATTTAATCAGTATCTCACCTTCATCAGCATATTGTGCTATCGCGGCTATTTGACCTTGGTATTGGCACAATTTCAGCTGCATAATGACGTTTTTCATATCGGCTAAAGAGGGGAGTGCTAGCATTACAAGTTTAACCTGTGATAAATCTACTTGCTCCCAGAATTCAATATCTTCTGCGTCAGCCAAAGCCACTTTTCGTTTTAAATTTTGGTGTTTTTCTATGCGATCTGAATCTGCATCTATGCCCCAAACCTTATCACCTAGTTCTTCTGCTAACGCATCATAACTGCCACTACCGACTCGGCCCATACCAATGACCAGTACTTCGGCCGTGGTTGGCATATTCGGACAAGTGTTATTAACTGTCTGTTCGGCTTCATATTTCAGGATATATTTTTTGTATCGGCTGAAGTACAAATGAGCATGTTTAAATACGAAACTACTGATAACAAAGCTGAGTGTAACCGCTATGGCAATAGCCACTAGCCAATCGGCCGCGAGCCAATTTTTATCGACACATATCTTAGCGACAATTAGACCAAATTCACTAAAATTCATCAGTGCCATTGCCGTTAGGAAACTGGTACGAGCGCGGAGTTTAAGTTTAGCCAGTATATAGAAGAATATTACAAACTTGGCGGGTATCAATGCCACCAATATAATCGCTAAGGTAAAGGTTTCAAGGCTAGGTAACGCGGTGAAGCCGATAGAAATAAAAAATCCAATTAAAAATAAATCTTTAAAATTCATCAACGATTTATACAGTTCGTTTGATTTAGCATGTGAGCTCAGGAGCATGCCAGCAATCAGCGCACCTAAGTCACCTTTTAAGTCGACGGCATAAAATAATTCGTAACCCCCAAAAGCGAAACAAAAACCGATGAGTGGTAAGAGCTCACCGTGTCCGGCTTGGGTTAATAATTTGCCAAATATTTGGCGGGCGGGAATTAATAGTATCAGTGCTAAGGCCCACAAGCTTGGTAGCGTTCCTAAAGCGGCCACTAAAAAAATCACCGCGGCAAAGTCCTGTATTACGAGTATACCAATCGATATTTTACCGTGGCGTGTTTTTAATTCGCCTGTCTCTTCCAATATTTTGGCAACACAGACTGTGCTTGAAAAACTCAGAGCAAAACCAATCAGTGCTGCGGTTTGCCACGACAGATCAAATAGTGAAACGGAGACAACTGTCCCAATGGCTAAGCAGCCAACACCTACCAAAACGGTGGTCAGTATCATTGGGCCAATAGCACCCCCTAATACAACTTTATCCGTTAGATCTTTCACTCTCACTTTCAGGCCAATGGTAAATAATAAAAGGGTAATACCTAAATTAGCTAAAGTTTCAATATTATTAATTGGCTGGATGCCATAGGCATTCATTGCAAAACCTGCAATTAAATACCCTATCATGGGAGGTAAACCAATTTGCTTTAAAGCAAATCCAAATACAAAAACAATTAAAATCCAATAAAAATCCATTGCCTATAGCCTTTTTTCACAAGTCAGTCTATCTTAATGCAGAAGTATTACGCTGTTAAGCAATGGATTACAATTTTTATGGTGTTCTAATTTTATTAACTATATCAATGATTTTTTGTGATGGAGCAGGTGTTACGCGCGCCACTACAAATGCCAGTGTAAAGTTAATAAAAGCGCCCACTGCACCAAAAGCTTCGGGTGATATACCCAATAACCAGTTGTCGGGTGTATTTGCCAATAAATGAGTATCTGGAATAAAAAAGAAGCCTTTATAAATAAATATGTACACTAGCGTGCTCACTAGACCGGCTAGCATACCTGCTATGGCCGCTTTTTCGTTAATGCGTTTACTGAATATACCCATCATGAGCGCTGGGAAGATTGATGATGCGGCTAGGCCAAATGCTAGTGCGACAACCTGCGCCGCAAACCCAGGTGGATTAATACCCAAATAACCCGCTACTAATATCGCCCCAGCCATGGCAAACCTACCTGCATTCAACTCTGTTTTTTCTGAGATGTTTGGAGTAAAGGTGCCTTTGAGTAAATCATGCGATATAGCAGAAGAAATCGCCAGTAATAAACCCGCAGCCGTTGACAGAGCTGCCGCAATCCCGCCAGCCGCAACCAAAGCTATTACCCAGTTGGGCAATTGCGCTATTTCTGGATTGGCCAATACCATAATGTCTCTGTCGACTGTGACCAGTTCGTTGCCTTGCCAGCCATACTCGCTTGCGGTTTGGCTAAATTCTGGATTTTTATCATTGTAATACTGAATTTTGCCATCCCCATTTCTGTCTTCAAATTCTAATAAGCCGGTGGTTTCCCATGTTTTAAACCATTCGGGTCGTTCGTTATAACTTAATGATTCAGGGGCTGAATCTCGCGCTTGTCGCGGAGCTTGTTGGGTTATTTCTGGTTGTACTGTTTTGGCTAGGTTAAATATTGCCATTGCACCTACCGCTGGGGCGGTTGTATATAAAATTGCAATAAAGACTAAAGCCCAACCTGCACTGCTGCGCGCTTCTTTGACACCAGGTACGGTGAAAAAGCGAATGATGACATGCGGTAAACCAGCGGTTCCAATCATCAAAGATAGGGTTAATAGGAATAAATTAATGGTTGAGCCTTTTTGTTCTGTAAAAGCCGCAAAGCCCAGATCATGCAGTACAGCATCTAATTTATCCAATAAATAAGTACTTTCGCCAGCGGTTGTCGCTAACATTTCACTCCCCAAGCCCAACTGCGGAATTGGATTGCCTGTTAGCTGAATCGAAATAAATGCAGCGGGAACAGTATAAGCAAAGATTAAAATAACATATTGCGCTATTTGCGTATACGTAATGCCTTTCATCCCCCCAGTACCGCGTAAATAAAAACAATACACATGCCAACCAACACACCCATTTCAAATTCGATTTCCAAAAAGCGGCTAAAGGCAACGCCGACGCCTTTCATTTGGCCAATGACGTAGGTAATAGAGGCGACGATTAAGCAAACAACGGCAACAATACGTGCTGCTTTAGAGCAATAACGATCGCCTATAAATTCAGGCACAGTAAACTTTCCGTGTTTTCTAAGGTAGGGTGCAAGTAACAATGCCAGTAGGACGTACCCGCCTGTCCAACCCATTAAATAAGCCGATGCATCGTAGCCGATAAACGCGATTAACCCCGCCATTGAAATAAATGATGCGGCAGACATCCAATCTGCAGCTGTTGCCATGCCATTGGCAACTGGGTGAATGCCTTTACCCGCAACATAAAACTCTCCTGTGCTGGAAGCACGGGTAACAATGGCGATGGTAATGTAAACCAGAAATGTAAATCCGACGACAAGATAAATTAGGCTTTGTAATTCCATTATTCTGTATCTCCTTGTTTTTCGTCAGCTTGAAAACGGCTGTCTAATTTATTCATTTTATGCGCATAGAAAAAAATTAATGCGACAAAGGTATAAATAGAGCCTTGCTGAGCAAACCAGAAGCCAAGTTTGTAGCCCGCTAACGAAAATTGATTTAACCAATCTGCAAGTAAAATACCGAACAAGAACGACACACAAAACCATATGCTTAAACAAAAAGCGAGCAGTTTAAGATTGGCTTGCCAATAGACGGTTTGTTTTTGCTTTGATGTTAATGCCATAAGAATCCTTTTTCATTATTGTTACTGATACTTTAACACTGTGTCTAAAATATACAGTAATACAAATAATGTTAAATTCAAAGGCCAAGCTTGTTTTACTTTTTTAAGCCGTTGGTCATTTTGCGGGCGCGCTTATTCTGTTTATCACCAGCGAAGCTGCAAAAAAAGCGAAACTGCCTGTTACCACTGTACTGGCACCAAAACCCGTCGCACAGTCTAATTTAGCGATATCGCCCGTATCGGGTTTGGCAAGGCAAGTTTCACCATTTTCGGTTGGGTAACGTAATTGTTCGGTTGAATATATCGCTTCAATGCCGAACTTGCGTTTCGGGTTTTTAGAAAAGTTATATTCTCTGCGCAAAGTATTACGAACTTTGGCCAGTAGGGGGTCTTGAATCGTTTTTGCTAAATCTGCAATTTTGATTTGGCTCGGATCAACTTGTCCGCCAGCACCACCAACGGTGACAATACGTATTTTATTGCGTTTGCAATAGGCTATCATCGCCGCTTTGGCTTTTACACTGTCGGTTGCATCGACAACGTAATTAAAACCTGTATGAAAGTATTCACCTACATTATCGGCGGTCACAAAATCTTCAAATGGATTGATTTTGCATTCGGGGTTAATCAGCTTTACACGGCTGGCCATACTCTCTGTTTTTGACTGACCAAATTGACCAGATACTGCATGAATTTGTCTATTGGTATTCGAAACACAAATATCGTCTAAATCAAATAATGAAAGCTGACCAATTCCAGTCCGCGCCAGCGCTTCGACAACCCAGCTGCCAACCCCACCTAAACCGACAACTGCAACGTGCGCTTGTTTAAGTTGTTCGAGTCCTTGTTGGCCATAGATTCTTTGGCTACCACCAAAGCGGTTTTGGTAGTTATCTGTTCGCATGGGTTTATCTCAAAATAGCAAAAAACGCGCATTATACAGTAAACAGAGGATAAAATGAGAGGAATAAGAAAAAGTGTTAGAAAAAAGCGATATACCGATTAAAGCGTATATCGCTTACTAATTCGCTTACTAATTCGCTTATCAATCAATTGTACTAAGACGTACAATTAACTAATTGAGCATTACCAGTTTTGCAGTGGCTGAGAATCTAATTGGTAGATGCGCACCCAGTCGTATTCTGTCACCATTGGATAGACGTTGTTTGCTTTATTGCCGCCAAAAGCATCTTGAATATTGTCATTTGGAATCCAAAAATTCATCATCAATTCTGTCAGATCATCAGGAATTGGAGTTGGATAAATTTGTGGAGAAACACAATTTGGCACGCAATCGATGTCACTTTGATCTAAGGTTTTATGTAATACGCCATCAACGTACCATTTTATCGCACTTGGAGTCCATTCTATCGCATAGACACGCCATTGATCAGCCGGAGCTATGTTTATTTTATCTTCCCATGCGCCCCAGTTTCGAGTCTCGCTCCAACTGCCAGCATTTTCGCCATAAATTAAGTTTGCTTGAAATTTATCCGGTCGACCACCTTCTAGTTCTACATCTATTTCTTCCCACTCTCTTGGCGATCCTTCATGCCTATAAGTAAATAAAGATGAGATGTAACCAGAAGCTTGCGCTCGGGCAGGTGCTTTCATTCGAGTTTCAATACGACCGTATTTAATTCGTTTTGCTGGTATCGTTCTTAATTCACCACAAGAATAATGATAATCCCCTTTCCAAGATTGATGATCGTTTGACCAGCTTGCCGGGACAAATTCATTGCGAATGACCAGCTCGAGTTTACCATTGTTGATTTGCACGCCTTGCGGGGTAAATCGACAATCAGATTCGGTCCCAACAGCGCCATCACCTTTCGCCCAAATTGAATTATCAAAGGTATCAAAGCGTTCATCTAACTTCAGGGTATAACCCGGATATTGGCCTGTGTACCCTGGATAGGCGACAGGCAAGTTGCCACCTGTTGTGTCACTTTGCAAAGAAAAAGAATTGACATTGAAGCCGCCTGAAAGCTGAAGTAAACGCACGACATGCATGCCCGCATTCAACGTAACGCTGGTATTTGGCGAAGGCGTCCAATTTTGCCAACCACCTGTGTCGCTTATCTGGATATCAGCAGATTGAACATCTGTCGCGCCAGTAAATTCAAAGCGCATAGCGCCACCACCCATACCCGAGGCAACAATGGCTGAAATATCATAATTACCTGCTTGGCTCACATTAATCGTGTAGGTTAACCACTCTCCCGGTTCAAACCAGCCGATGTTGTAGCCTCCGGTACTGGCGAGTTCAATATCGACATCTTCATTGCGCAGTTGCCCGCCAGTGTTGCCTGCATTCAAATCATTGTAAGCAATGCCTGCGCCGCCAATATCATAAAATTCAGCTTCGATGACACCCGGTACTTGAGCTGGAGCACCGTGATATGGTGTTCCACCGCTATTTGTTAATGCAAATGAAATCGAGTCTACATTGAAGCCGCCTGAATTCTGCACCACTCTAACAATATGAGTACCTGCATTGAGGCTTAATGAAGTTGAAGGGCTGCTTGTCCAGTTTTGCCAACTACCAGTACCAGGAAAACTAATGGTTTCACTGTTGGTATTTGTTGCACCATAAACTTCAAAACGCAATGAACCGCCATTCATTCCAGACGCAACTTTCGCATGGATGGCGTAATTTCCTGCAGTTTCAACATTGACTGTGTATTCAAGCCATTCACCGGGTTCAAACCAACCTATGTTATAGCCACCGGTTGATGCGATCTCGATATCTACATCTTCATTGCGAAATTGACCACCTGTATTGCCTGCACCTAAATCGTGATAAGCAATACCTTGGCCGCCTAAGTCGAACAGTTCTGCTTCAATTGTACCTGGGATGGCAATTGGGTTTGTTCCGTAGGGTGTATTAGCAAGAGCATTTTGGCACAACAGTATGCCAGATGTGATAGAGATGAGTTTAACTGTGTCAGAAAATGTGTTTTTTGACCTTATAAACATATATATATCCTTTAGTATGTAAGTGGTTTTACGCTTGCTACTTTTGAGTACTCCTTAAAGTAGTTGTGTGTAAGCGCTTTCAAATTTGATTGAATAAATGAGGTGTATGCAACAGACTCAACTTATTAATCGGATAACATCATGTTATCGTATGATAATTTAAGGGGCGTAAATTTTATTGTCAATGGTTTTGTATATAAAAATTTGTTTCACTAGGGCGTGTTTATCTTTGTTTATAAAAATAATACAAAGATTCACACGCCCTAGATGTTGGGGAAAGTAACTAAAGGGATTCGAGCACAAACACTGCAATTATTTTGCACTCAACTCCATTTAGATATATTCGAGCGTAAAATTGTGTCGGTTTTCGACCTGTTTTACCGCTATTTGATAAACACTGCAGGGACAGAGTGAGTAATCTGTTACTGTGTAGCCATATATTTTCGCCAACTACCGAATTCACTTATATTACGGCCCTTTTGTGCAATTGCTTCAGCGATAAAGCCAGTGACTAAACGACCGTCGACGAGTTCGATTTTACCCATTCCGAGCGGTGCAGCGATTCCTAGGACAAAAGATGCAAAATGTTCCGTTGGCATTCGCCAAACTTCCACTTCAAAGCTTTGTTTTTCTTGCTCCGAGCGAATTAGAGCAGGGCGTTCGACAGGTCCTTGAACGGTATACATTTGATAGGCTTTAGCGGTTGTTGTTTTTTCAACTAATAACGCATTCCGCTCGATAAGTTGGTGGTTGAGGGCCATACCGGATAAGTGCGCACCACATACCGCTAGATCAATAAAACCTCGATTATTAGAGGTCGACAGTGTTTTATTGGTGAGGGGCCAAGTTGTTGCGCCGAGTGGCAGTTGATTGGATTGCATGATTTTATCTGCGTATGCCAATAATTTTTGGTCTTGCAGTGCAAAACTAAACAAGGTCACACCAAACGGCATTTTTTGCTCTGTAAAGCTGGTCGGCACGGCTATAGCAGAATAATCCAATAAATTCATAAAATTGGTGTAATAACCTAAATTTGAATTGTAACTGATAGGATTGTCCCTAATTTCTTCGCGTGTATAATGTGTCCCTGCTGTTGGTGTCACCACAAAATCAACTTGTTCTACTATTGCATCAGCTTGTTTTTTAAGGGCTTGTAGTTTATATAAAGCAGCAAAACAATCGGTTGCTTTTGCCGAATTACCTGCTTCTATAATAGTTCGCGTGACATCAAGCATCGCTTCAGGCTTTTTCTCGATAATCTCTTGCGTTGCAAGGTATCGCTCTGCGACCCAAGGGCCTTCGTATAATAATTTAGCAGCTTGTAGCATTGGCGAAAAGCCTAACTGTGTTTTCTTACCGCCTAACGCTTCAAGTTTTTCAATCGTTTTGTAAAATTCTGCCTGATAAATATTATCACCGAAAAAAGTTAGTTGTTCTGGCAAAGGCACGGCAAAGGTAAATTCTGCTTTGCTCAGTACTGGGCTTTTATTGGCGGGTGTATTTATCCGTGCAAAACAGTCGCTGGCATCATATTGCGCGGCAATTTGAAAGACTGTGTTGGCATCGTTTGCGGTCAGCGCAAAAATACTAACACAATCTAAGCTTCGACAGGCTGGTACAACACCTGAAGTCGACAATAACCCTTTGCTGGGTTTTAAACCAACTAGATTATTGAAACATGCTGGTATCCGGCCGGATCCTGCTGTGTCTGTACCGAGTGCAAAACTGACAATGCCGGTCGCAACGGCAACCGCAGAGCCTGAACTTGAGCCACCTGAGATATAGTCGGGGTTAAATGCATTTTTAGTTTCACCATAGGGCGAGCGTGTGCCAACCAATCCGGTGGCAAACTGATCTAGGTTGGTTTTACCAATAGGTATTGCACCAGCATCGATTAATTGCTCGACAACGTAGGCTGATTTTTCTGCGATATAACTATATTCAGAACAAGCAGCCGTTGTTGGCAACCCAGCTAAATCTATATTGTCTTTTATCGCAAATGGCACGCCGTACAGTGGATGGGTTTGTGGTGATTTATTTTTCAGCCCAGCCAAATACGCTGTTATCTGCGTTTCATCGAGCAGGCTTATCCAGACTGCTTTTTGCGTTTTTGCTTCTGCAGCGAGGCTTAAAATTAACGTTTCTGCAGATAAAGCACCAGTCGAATAGGCGTTATTGAGCGCTTCTATGGTTAAGTTTGTTTGTTGCATATTATGCCTCCTCCAATACCATCAGGGCTTGACCTGCATGAACTTGCTGACCTTCTTTAACTAGAATTTTGATTACTTTAGCGTTTTCAGTTGCGGCGATATCAATCTCCATCTTCATCGATTCAAGCACAATAATTGATTCACCAGAAGAAACTTGCTGTCCGGCTTTACTGGCAACTTTCCACACACTTCCGGCCGCTGTCGCTTCCATTAAATATTGCTTGTCGGTTAGCTCAATCTCTGCTGATTTTTGTTCAGCCTCCGCTTCATATGAATAGTTTAATTGGCCTGTTCGTTTCCATTCGGCCATTTCGTTGGCAAATGCTTGTTCTCTTTGTTGAGTGAATTTGTCTATGGCGGTTTGGTTGTCTTGCCATTGCTGAATCAGTTCGGGCATAGAAACGTTAGACGTCTCAATTTTGGGTTGCCACTTGCCTAACGGAAAGTCTTCGCGAATTTGCATCAATTCTTCATGGCTGACCGGGTAATATTTAACTTGGTCAAAAAATCGTAATAACCATGGTTTGTTGAAGATCTCGTTACTGCGATATCGATTCCACATTTGCACTGTCCGACCAACAAACTGATAACCTCCGGGCCCTTCCATGCCGTAAATACACATATACGCACCCCCTATTCCGACCGAGTTTTCTGCGGTCCAGGTACGGGCCGGATTGTACTTCGTGGTCACTAACCGATGGCATTTATCGAGTGGGGTTGCAACCGGTGCGCCGAGATAAACATCCCCTAAACCTAAAACTAAATAATGCGCGTCAAAAACAATTTTTTTAACTTGCTCAATGCTGTCCAAGCCGTTTATCCGTTTAATAAACTCTAGGTTAGACGGACACCATGGCGCATCTTTGCGCACTGATTGCACATATTTATCGATAGCTTCTTGGCAGGCTTTGTCATCCCAGCTTAATGGCAGGTGGACGATGCGTGATTCAAAACTCAATTGACGGGTGTCACCTAAACCTAGGTCAATTTGTTTAATGACCTCAATCAGGCTTTCGACATCTATTAGCAGGTTTTCATAATGTACTTGTAGTGAACGAATGCCCGGCGTGATCTCTAAGATCCCATGAATATTTTTTGCTTGTAATGCCTCTAATAATGCTTGCACGCGCGCGCGCAGTGTCAGATCTAATACAAGTTCGCCGTATTCCACTAATAAAAACTTGTCGCCCGCTTGACGAAATACTAAATCAGGCTCGCCATCATCAGTTACTAAGGTACTTAATATCGGTGTTGAGATAGCGCTGCTCTGGTAATCACAGTTTACTTTAGTCAGCGTATCTATTTGTTGATTTTGCGCAATTTCTATTTGCTTGGCGGTTGTCAGATCGACCACTTCAAATTGAAGATTATCACCTGCTTTTAATTGGCCCAGTTTCCATAAATCTGCGCTAATCACAGTAAATGGGCAAACAAAACCACCTAAACTTGGGCCATCGGGTCCCAATATAACGGGCATGTCGCCGGTAAAATCGACTGTTCCAAAAGCATACGCATTGTCATGGATATTGGAAGGGTGCAAGCCCGCTTCTCCGCCTGTTTCCCGTGCCCATTGGGGTTTCGGGCCGATTAAACGAATGCCTGTCCGACTCGAATTATAGTGAATTTTCCAAGTGTGAGATTGTATATTGGCAATGTCTTCTTCGGTAAAAAAATCGGGCGCGCCATGTGGGCCATATATCACTCTGACAGACCAGTTATTGGTGACCGGTGCAACTATCTCTGCCGGAATCATGTCACTTGAAGTAGGTTGAGTTGGCGGTGTAATTTTTGCTAATTCTACTGTTTTGGGAGTGGCTAAAAAATCACCGATACGCAGCGCGCGACCACAATGTCCACCAAACTGACCTAAAGTAAAAGTGCTTTTACTGCCTAAATAATCCGGACATTGAATGCCACCACTGACAGCTAAATAGGCGCGTGCACCTGCTGCATTAACTTTGCCTATTTTTAAAATTTGTCCAGCTTTGATATCGATTATCTGGTGGTTTTTTTGTGGTTTTTCGTCAAGGTGTATCTCTATTTCTGCACCTGTGACCACAAGTTGGCAATCTTGATGAAATTTTAAACTTGGTCCTTGTAAGGTTATTTCTAAACCAGCTGCATTGTCTGGATTATTTAATAATCGGTTTGCCAAGCGAAATGAATAAAAATCAAATGGGCCTGATGGTGGTACGCCTATATCCCAATAACCGACGCGGGCAGGGTAGTCTTGAATAGTGGTCATAGTGCCGGCTTTTAACACTTCAAAGCCTGCAAATTGTGCTTGGAAATCATTGAGGCTGCGGGTAAAAATTTTGCCTTGTTTAAAGCTTTCATCCGCTAAAATCTGCTGTACATAATCAATATTCGTTATCACGCCGTAGACTTTTGACGCGGTCAGGGCGCTTTGAAGCTTGTCGATTGCAGTGTCTCGGTTCTCTGCATGGACAATAACTTTTGCCAGCATAGGATCAAAAAATGGCGACACAGTTAGCCCCGCTTCAATCCAATGATCGATTCTAGCCTCTTGTTGCGGCCATTCGACTTGAGTCAGTAAACCTGCCGAGGGTTGAAAATTTTTAGCTGGGTTTTCTGCGTATATGCGCGCTTGAATTGCGTGGCCTTGCGGTTTTAAATCCGCTAATTCAGATAAATCTAAAGGTGAACTTAATATGCTTTCACTATAGGCAACTTTAAGCATCCACTCAACCAGATCAACCTGGTAGCACATCTCAGTAACACCATGTTCTACTTGTAAGCGAGTGTTTACTTCTAAAAAATAAAACTGGTCTTGCTGCGGGTCGTAAATAAACTCAACGGTACCTGCATTGAGGTAGTTTATTGAGGCCATTAGATTTTTAGCGGTTGTTAACATGGCACTGCGGGTGGACGAAGGTAAGTTAGCCGCAGGTGTTTCTTCAATAACTTTTTGATTGCGTCGTTGGCTGGAGCAATCTCGCTCGCCTAAAGTAACAACCTGGCCAAATCCATTTGCGATGACTTGAACCTCTATATGGCGTGCTTTTTCTACGAATTTTTCGACAAAAACACCATCGTTTGCAAAATTTTGTGAACCTAAATGTTTTACGTTGATGAAAGCTTTTTCTAGTTCATCAACCGAGTCACACCTTTGCATGCCAATGCCGCCGCCACCCGCCGTACTTTTTAGCATGACCGGGAAGCCAACGCTTTCGGCATATTTTACCAGTTCGGTTAAATCTGCAATTAGGCCACTTCCAGGCACCAATGACACATTTGCCTTCTCAGCAATTTCACGTGCTTGATGCTTCAAACCAAAGTCGATCATTTGCTGCGCGCGCGGCCCGATAAAACTGATGTTGTGTTGTTTGAGTTTTTCTGCAAAGGTCGCATTTTCACTTAAAAAACCATAACCTGGGTGAATTGCTTGCGCACCTGTTTGTTGAGCAATGGTGATAATTTTTTCTTGGTCCAGATAAGTAGCTGCGGCTGCGCCTTCTCCTAAACTGTAGGCTTCATCCGCTTGTTTAAGATGTAACGATTCTTTATCGGCTTCTGCATAAATGGCAATACTTTTAATGCCAAGCTTTTTTAGGGTACGAATAATGCGGCAGGCGATTGCGCCTCTGTTGGCAATTAGGACTGTGTTAAACATGATATTTCACTCGTCTTAGCGGGTCGTCCCGCATCAAGCTTATTTTTGTATCTGGGTCGTCCCAAATACTTGCCTTACGGCCTAACTAATCAATTTTTGTTTTGCGCTTAAGCGCTTAATAGCTAAGCCCAAATCAATACTTCAATCGGTGTTGGGTTGTACGCGTTGCAAGGGTTATTTAATTGAGGACAATTAGAAATCAGTACGATGACATCCATCAAGGCTTCTAACTCAACATATTTTCCTGCGCCACTGATACCATCTGCAAAAGTTAATTTGCCGTCAGTGGTTACCGGTACATTCATAAAGAAGTTAATGTTGTGGGTGATATCTTTTTTGTTCAAGCCCAATTCTTGGTTTTCGGCAATGGCTAACAACCAGCTATCACGACAGGCGTGCATGCATTTTTTTTCCAATGCATAACGTACTGTATTGCTCTCTGTTGCGCACGCACCACCGACAGTATCGTGACGACCACAGGTATCAGCGACAATTTTGAGCATTGGGTTGCATTCATTCGACATTAAGGTGCTGCCAGCCGATAAATAAACATTACCCTGCTCACGTATGGTGTCGGTTGCACTGTATCGCTCGCTAATATCGTTTGCGTTATAAAATAATGTGTCAGCGGCTTGATTACCTTTCAAATCTAAAATTCGTATCGTCTGACCTTTTTTGACAACTTTTAAGTAATAGTCTCCCGCTTCAACGATTTCACGATTCAGTGCTTGTTCAGTGGTTAATTGACTTGTTTTGATCATGATAAACTCCTTACAGACCCAGATGATACAAACGGTTATTTTCATAACCCCGTTGGTTTTCAGCGCACCCGTTTTTGCAAAGATCGTCTTCGGTAATGGGGGCCGACGGGCGGATTTGATATTCCACTGCAAAATCTGGGTAGTTTTCAGAGTTGTTTAGTGGGTGCGGGCAAGTATGTAACAACACCAAGGTGTCCATTTCGAAACGCAGCTCGATAAAGTCTCCAGCTTTAGATTGTGCTTCACTATAGCTGAGTGCGCCTTCACCATCTGGTTCAACTTTGCTGAATAAGTTTAAGTTGGCCGCCAGATCTTGTTTGCCAAGGCCATATTTAGCCGCTTCTACTAGAAATGCGTCATAACCATTTTGTTTCCAATTGTTTCTGTCGTGCTGGTAGTCGCGTTTACCCCATTTTTTTTCGACGAGGGTTTTGTTGCTGTTGCCACTTATGGTGTCGTGCCATCCAAAACTATCTTCTGTAATAGCGCAAAAAATGCGTCCCATATCTGAATATAAACAATGACCTTTAGTTAATTTTAAAGTGTGCTGGCACTTTAATGTATCCGGTGCGTTGTAACGCTCCAGTAGATTTTCCGGATTGTAAAATAACACCCCTATGTTCGCACTGCCTGTTTTGTCTATTAAACGCAAGCTGGTGCCACGGCGCATTCGCATTGACCAGTGTTTACCTGCTGGTAGAGTATCTTGATATAAAATCATAAGTTAACGACCTTTTTTGCATATTTTTTAGCTAAAGTTTGACCCGCCTGTTGTTGTTTTTCGCTGTTAAGCGCTAAGTCGTAGGTGATTTGTGCACCATACGCGGTTGGGGCCTGCGGGTCGTGGCGCACTTTGTCAAAGACCCAAAGTCGCGAGCCCAACTCGAACCCTTCTTGAATGTCATGCGTCACCATAAAAATGGTCAGATTATTTTCTTTCCATACTTTATGTATGAGTTGATGCATATCTTTGCGAATACCCGGGTCAAGCGCGCCAAATGGTTCGTCGAGCAATAAAATCTTGGGGGATTTCATTAACGCTTGTGCTATCGCCAGACGTTGTTGCATGCCGCCTGATAACTGATGTGGATATTTGTGAATTGCATGTGACAAACCAACAGCTTCGATAAAACCGATCGCTTTGTCGGCAATTTGTTGTTTTTGTTTACCAAAAGTCCGACCCAGAAAGCGCGCTGCGGTAAACTCGTCTGCAATCATGACATTTTGTAAAACACTTAGATGTGGGAACACAGAGTATTTCTGAAAAACAATACCACGGGCTTGGTTTGGTTCAGGCGAAATAGGCTGATCTTCAAGCTGTATTCGCCCCCGCGTAGGCTGCTCACTGCCTAATATCATTTTCAACAAGGTGGTTTTACCACAGCCAGAAGCGCCAACCATAGAGACAAACTCACCTTGTTCAACCTTGAGTGTGAGCCGTTCAAGGATTTGCACATCAGCATAGGACTTCCAAACATCATCAATTGTCAGAAAACTCATTTGCCAGCCTCCTGATGGTGATACCAAGGGAAGCACAGTTCGGACAGTTTGCGTAAGCTAAAATCCATGACAAATGCCAGCGTGGTTATCCATATAACATAAGGCAGGATCACATCCATAGACATATAGCGTCGTACCAAGAATATCCGATAACCTAAACCTTCCTGGGCGGCAATCGCTTCTGCCGCAATTAAAAAGAGCCAGGCGGTACCTAGGGACAATCTAACGGCACCAATCAGGCGGGGCATGATTTGTGGTAACACCACTCGAATGGCAACCAACCAAGTAGACGCACCTAAAGTTTGTGCCTTGATCAGAATTTCTGACGGTAATTGACGCACATGACCTTGAACATCCCGAATAATAACAGGCGCTGTGCCAATAATAATTAGCATCACTTTAGCAAGTTCGCCTAAGCCGAAGCTGATAAATAAAATAGGGAGTACCGCCATCGGCGGTATCAAAGATACAATGGTGATCAGTGGTGAAAAGCCCGACCGGAAGACAGGTAAAAGGCCAGACAACATGCCAAGCAATAAACCAAGCATGGCACTAATACCGATACCGAGGCCAATACGGTACATGCTTGCACCCGTATCGACCCAAAATAAGTATTCACCACTACGTTTGTCTTCCGTAAATGCCATGCGTTCAACTGCATCCGATATTTGACTAAAGCTTGGAAGCAGCTTGTCGTAAGGGTTTTCTGCCAACCTTTCATTTGATGCTGACCAATACAGCATCAAAATTAAAACAAAAGGTAACAGAGCCAAAAAACCTTTAAGTGGACGCGATGGCTCTATATTCATTAACTTTTTCATAAGTTAGTATCTTTATAGTTTGCCGTCAGCGGCCATTTGCATAAAGCTAGGATCAAAACGTAGTTTTATGTTGGCCGGATTGCCAAACACACCAGTAGGTGTTTCGATACCGATAAACCCAGCGTCTGGAGCACCATCGCCTAATAACCCATGTTTAAAAGAAAACTCAGCGACATACTTCATCGTTTTGCTGAGTTGAGGGTCTTTAGTGAAAGAAACCGCATCTTTTGCCTGATAAAACATCTTTGTGCTGGCCAATTGTGACTTGTAACCCGCTAAATCAGTACCGGAAGCTTTCGCCATGTGCGTTAAAACAGCATCATTAGACATTGTACTCATGATTTCATACCAGGCACCGACGAGCGCTTTACCAAAGTTAGGGTTTGCGCTTAGCGTTTCCGTGTTGACCACCATCAAGTCAATGATCTCACCTGGGATATTGGATGAGTCAAACACTTTATGGGCACTAGGCTGTTTTTCGATTTCAGAAAGAAGTGGGTTCCAAGTAACAACTGAGGTGACATCTTGGGTAGAATAAGCGGCAACCAAGTCGGCATCCGATGTATTGACTACATCGACGTCTCGCTCAGATAAACCAATTGATTCTAAACCTCTTGCCAATAAATAATGCGATACGCTGAGTTCAACGAGATTGATTTGCTGGCCTTTTATCTCACTGAGTGTCTTTTTATCCTTTAAAATGACACCATCGTTGCCATTTGAGAAATCACCGACAATGAGCGCTGTGCTATCAACAAAGCTGGCTGCCGGTATGGTTAATGCGTCCATGTTGGTCATACTACAAGCGTCAAACTGACCCGCGGTATATTGATTAATTGATTCTATGTAGTCATTGATTTGCACAACATCGATTTCAATATCGTATTTGTCAGCCCATTTTTTGATAATGCCAGAGCTGTCACCATATTCCCATGGCATCCAACCAACATAAATTGACCAGCAGATTGAAAATTTGTCTTTTGCTAAAGCGTTGGTGCTACTAAATAATGCGAGGATTAAAGTGAGTATTTTTATCGTTTTCATGTCGCGTTCTCCAAAGTTTACACGGATTCTGGGCACAGGAGGTCTAATTAAATTGAACCTCCCGGGCTTTTATCCCGCCGTGTAACCTTTGCTTACGCAAACATAAAAATTAAAAACATCGATGTGATTAATTCTAATGCAGCTAGGTTGACAACTCTCGGACCAGTCACTTGATAAGTCAAGCCGGAACCCTAGTCATCTGTTTAGCTTTGTGTTGCCGGTTCAATTTAATTGAACTCCTGCTATCTAATGAAAGCATTAAGCGTGCCAATATCGATTAACAAGCTGTATCCCTTTATTTATATAGTTTAACCCGCATTAAGGTATAATTAGAATCATTTAGCCAGTTGAAAAGTTTCGCACGCATTTAGGGTGTTTGCACTTATTTGGTGCTTAGGCGAAATCAGGAGATTTTATGTTAATAGATATGGCAAGTTTAAATTCGAGTGAAGTTTATCATTTAATGACGCAAACCATTGTGCCTCGGCCTGTTGCTTGGGTGCTGACACAACATCAGAATGCTCACTATAATTTAGCACCTTATTCTTATTTCAACGCAGTAAGCAGTGAGCCGCCTTTACTAATGTATTCTGCAGGTAAAAAACCGAACGGTGAAATAAAAGATTCTATTGCAAATTTTAATTACCAGCAAAAATGTGTTGTACATATCGCAAGCGCTCAGCAAATAAACCAGATGCAACAAAGCGCTAACAGTTTACCGGCAGATGAATCTGAAATTGAACACTATAATATTGAGTTGGCTGATTTTGATGGATTCGAGCTTCCTCGAGTAAAAGCCTGCCCAATTGCTTTTGGCTGTGAGTTATACCAGACAACGGAAATAGGCGATAAACCGCAAACATTAGTGTTTGTCGAAATAAAACAGATTTATATTGCAGATGAAGTTATTTCGCTGGATGACAAACAAAGACTCAAAACGGATGTGTTGAAAATTGACCCGATTGCAAGATTAGGGGGTCGTGAATATGCGTCATTAAAAGAAATTTTAGTGCCTAAAATTTGAAAACTGTGACACAAAGACTACAATGCGCGCAATAAATAGAATTGGGTAAATAAAAATGACAAAAATCGGTATTTTTGGAAGCAATGGCAGAATGGGGCGAGCCCTCATTGAAGCTTGCCAGCAAAATGACGCAGTTGAAATTGCACAAGCCTTCGTTCGAGAAGGAAGTGCATTTCACGGTATTGATGCGGGTGAAATCGCTGGCATCGGCAAGTTGGGTTTACCTGCAAGTATCTGCCAACAAGATGAAGCAACTGCTGATGTGTACATTGATTTTACTTTGCCGGACGCCAGTATTGAAAACATCCGTTGGTGTGTTGCTAACAACAAACCTATTGTCATTGGTACAACTGGGTTTAGTAAAGAGCAGCTCGTAGAAGTTAAAGCAGCAGGTGAAAAAATCCCCGTTGTGTTTGCGGCCAATATGAGTGTTGGTGTCAACCTTTTGTTTAAACTATTAGAAACCGCCAGCAAAGTTATGGGTGACTATACAGACATTGAAATCTGGGAAGCGCACCATAGATTTAAAAAAGATGCACCGTCAGGTACGGCGCTCGCTTTAGGTGAAGTGATAGCTGAAACACTTGGCCGAGACTTAGATAAAAATGCGGTGTATGGCCGTGAAGGCAATACCGGTGAGCGCCCGCGAGATGAAATAGGCTTTGCGACAGTCAGAGCTGGCGACATAGTAGGTGAACATACTGTGATGTTTGCTGATATCGGCGAGCGCATTGAAATAACACACAAAGCATCAAGCCGTTTAACTTTTGCTAAAGGCGCAGTGCGCGCTGCGGACTGGTTAGCAAGTAAACCTGTTGCTTTGTATAATATGCAAGATGTACTGGGATTAAAGTAAAACTGTTTGTTTTGTCTTGTTTAGTTGATTTTGGTGATTAAAGCTTTATTTGTATAAGTTTTTGAATTTTTAATAGCCAACAAGTGAGAATTAATCTAAAATAGACAAGATTTATATGCTGCGATTTAAACATCGCATTCGAAGAATTCTGAAAACGGGTGGCTGTTACCAATAGCTCCCGTTTTTTAATGTTCAGGAGGTCGTTTTGGCTGAAACCGCCTTGTTAGTACTCGAAGATGGTACTGTATTCAAGGGCACTTCAATTGGTGCTGAGGGGATGTCTGTTGGTGAAGTTGTATTTAATACTTCAATGACAGGGTATCAGGAAATATTAACCGATCCATCCTATGCTGAGCAGATCGTAACCTTAACCTATCCGCATATAGGAAATACAGGTACGAACTCAGAAGATGAAGAATCTACCAATATCTGGGCCAAAGGTTTGGTCATCCGAGATTTGCCATTAGTGGCATCAAACTTTCGTAACCAAGATAGTTTGTCTGACTATCTTAAAAAACGAGGCATTGTGGCCATAGCGGATATAGATACGCGTAGGCTAACACGTATTTTACGTGAAAAAGGTGCACAAAATGGCACCTTAATCGCGGGCGATGATGCTGAAAAAGCATTGGCCGCAGCGAAAGCTTTCCCAGGTTTAAAAGGCATGGATTTAGCCAAAGAAGTTACAGTTAAAGAAACTTATAACTGGGATGAAGGCACTTGGCAGTTAGGTCAAGGTCATCAAAAGCCAGAAAATAAAGAGTTTAAAGTTGTAGCTTACGATTTTGGTGTGAAACGTAATATTTTGCGTATGTTGGTTGATCGCGGTTGTGATTTAACAGTCGTCCCGGCACAAACACCTGCAAGTGACGTTTTAGCAATGAGCCCTGATGGAATTTTCTTATCCAATGGCCCAGGCGATCCAGAGCCTTGTGATTACGCGATTGACGCGATTAAACAAATTTTGGAAACCGATATTCCTGTTTTCGGTATTTGTTTGGGGCATCAATTGTTAGCGCTAGCCAGTGGTGCAAAAACTCAAAAAATGAAGTTTGGTCATCATGGTGCTAACCACCCGGTGCAAGATCTAGAATCAGGTGTAGTGATGATTACCAGTCAAAACCACGGTTTTGCAGTAGACGAAGCGAGTTTACCGTCTAATCTAAAAGCAACGCATAAATCATTGTTTGATGGTTCTTTGCAAGGTATTCATCGTACAGATAAACCGGCTTTTAGCTTCCAAGGTCACCCTGAAGCCAGTCCGGGCCCGCATGAAGCCGCTGATTTATTTGATCATTTTATTGATCTAATTAAAGCCGCTAAATCCAAATAACGAGCCAGATAGAGACACTGCCGATGCCAAAACGTACTGATATAAAAAGCATTTTAATTTTAGGTGCCGGGCCGATAGTGATCGGTCAGGCCTGTGAATTCGATTATTCAGGCACTCAAGCCTGTAAAGCCTTAAAAGAAGAAGGCTATCGAGTTATTTTAGTTAACTCGAATCCAGCAACCATCATGACTGATCCAGAAATGGCCGATGCAACTTATATCGAGCCAATTCACTGGGAAGTTGTCGCCAAAATTATCGAAGATGAAAGACCAGATGCGGTATTGCCAACGATGGGTGGGCAAACTGCATTAAACTGTGCTTTAGATCTGGATAAACATGGTGTTTTAGCAAAATTTGGTTGTGAGTTAATTGGTGCAACAGCTGACGCTATCGACAAAGCTGAAGATAGAGAACGCTTCGATAAAGCGATGAAAGCAATAGGCTTAGAAACACCTCGTGCAGAAATAGCGCACAGCATGGAAGAAGCTAACGACGTGTTATCACGTATTGGTTTCCCATGTATCATCCGTCCATCTTTTACTATGGGTGGATCTGGTGGTGGTATTGCCTACAATATTGAAGAATTTGAAGAAATTTGTACGCGCGGTTTAGACCTTTCACCAACCAATGAATTATTAATTGATGAATCATTAATTGGTTGGAAAGAATACGAAATGGAAGTTGTTCGTGATAAAAAGGACAACTGCATTATCGTTTGTGCGATTGAAAACTTTGACCCTATGGGGGTTCATACCGGTGACTCTATTACTGTTGCCCCTGCGCAAACCTTAACCGATAAAGAATACCAAATCATGCGGAACGCCTCGATGGCCGTATTGCGTGAAATTGGTGTAGAAACCGGTGGTTCAAACGTTCAGTTTGGTATTAACCCTGAAGATGGCCGTATGGTTATCATCGAAATGAACCCGCGTGTATCTCGCTCATCAGCGCTTGCGTCAAAAGCAACAGGTTTCCCAATTGCCAAAATCGCAGCTAAGCTGGCCGTTGGTTATACCTTAGATGAGTTAGACAATGATATTACAGGTGGCAAAACACCAGCATCATTTGAACCGTCTATCGACTATGTTGTCACTAAGATCCCACGCTTTAACTTTGAAAAATTTGCCGGTGCAAATGACAGATTAACCACACAGATGAAATCTGTTGGTGAAGTGATGGCGATTGGCCGAAACCAACAAGAGTCTTTACAAAAAGCATTACGTGGACTTGAAGTCGGTGTAAGTGGATTAGATCCAATTATTGATATTACAGATGCAAATGCCAAAGCTAAGATTCGTCACGAGCTAAAAGAGCCAGGTGCTGAACGTATTTGGTACATCGCTGATGCATTCAGAGCAGGTTGGTCGGTAGATGATGTTTTTGCCATTACTAAAATTGATCCTTGGTTCTTGGTTCAGATTGAAGATTTAGTCTTGTCTGAGAAGACCATTTCTGAAAAAGGTATGGCGGGTCTAGACAAAGATTTTCTGTATAGCTTAAAACGTAAAGGTTTCGCTGATAAGCGTATCGCTGATTTAATCGGTGTTGCCGAAAGTGAAGTGCGTAAAAAGCGTCATCAGCAAAACATTTTCCCAGTGTATAAACGTGTCGATACCTGCGCCGCTGAGTTCTCAACTTCTACAGCGTATATGTATTCGAGCTATGACGAAGAGTGCGAAGCGCAAACGACAGATAAAGACAAGATTATTGTTTTAGGCGGTGGCCCAAACAGAATCGGCCAGGGTATCGAATTCGATTATTGCTGTGTGCATGCTTCTATGGCATTGCGTGAAGATGGTTACGAAACCATTATGGTTAACTGTAACCCCGAAACTGTTTCAACCGATTATGATACTTCAGATCGATTGTATTTTGAGCCTGTTACACTTGAAGACGTGTTAGAAATCGTTCGTTTAGAAAAACCTAAAGGTGTAATTGTTCAGTATGGTGGACAAACGCCGCTTAAATTAGCACGTGAGTTAGAAGCCAATGGCGTACCTATCATTGGGACTTCGCCTGATGCAATTGACCGTGCAGAAGATCGTGAGCGTTTCCAGCAGGCTATTGATAGATTAGGTCTGAAGCAGCCGCCTAACGCAACAGTTAAAACCATGGAAGAAGCGATCGCCAAAGCTGCCGATATAGGATTCCCGTTAGTGGTACGTCCTTCATACGTGTTAGGTGGTCGTGCAATGGAAATCGTTTATGACCTAAACGATTTAAAACGTTATCTAAATGAAGCGGTTAAAGTGTCTAATGAATCGCCTGTCTTGTTGGATAGATTCTTAGATGACGCCGTTGAAGTTGATATCGATGCGATTTGTGACGGTCAAGATGTGGTTATTGGCGGCATCATGGAACATATTGAACAAGCAGGTGTTCACTCAGGTGACTCGGCATGCTCATTACCACCTTATTCATTAACTGCCGAAATTCAGGATGGAATGCGTGAACAGGTACGCAAACTAGCATTAGAATTAGGTGTAGTAGGGTTAATGAATACCCAGTTCGCCGTGAAAGATAATGAAATTTATCTTATTGAAGTGAACCCGCGAGCAGCACGTACCGTACCTTTTGTTTCTAAAGCAACCAGTATTCCGTTGGCTAAAGTCGCCGCTCGAGTGATGGTGGGGCAAACTTTAAGAGAGCAGGGTATTAACAAGGAAATTATTCCACCTTATTACTCTGTAAAAGAAGTGGTGATTCCATTTAACAAATTCCCTGGTGTTGATCCTATCTTGGGCCCTGAAATGCGCTCAACGGGTGAGGTTATGGGAATTGGTGATACCTTCGCAGAGGCATTTGCTAAATCGCGTTTAGGTGCGGGTGATTCTGTACCAAAAACCGGTCGTGTTTTATTATCAGTGCGTGACAGTGATAAAAAGCGCGTAGCCGATTTAGCGAAAGAGTTGGTAAAAATTGGTTATAAGATAGACGCAACTAAAGGTACGGCTGTTTTATTAGAAGCAGCAGGTATTGACGTTCGCGTTGTCAACAAAGTTTCGGAAGGTCGTCCGCACATCGTTGACCGCATCAAAAACAGCGAGTACGACTACATAGTGAATACCACTGAAGGTCGTCAGGCGATTGCTGACTCTGTGCCAATTCGTCGTGGTGCATTACGTTATAAAGTGAACTACACAACAACGTTAAATGCCGCATTCGCAACTTGTATGGCACATGCAGCAGATGACAGAAAATCAGTAAACTCTGTTCAGGCTTTACATAAAAAGGTGCAACTATGAATCAATTTCCGATGACAGTCCTAGGTGCAGAAGCGCTTAGAAAAGAATTGGACCACTTGAAATCTGTTAAGCGACCGCAAATTATTGCAGCTATCGCGGATGCTCGTGAGCATGGTGATCTGAAAGAAAACGCAGAATATCATGCTGCGCGTGAGCAGCAAGGTTTTTGCGAAGGTCGAATTCAGGAAATTGAAGCTAAATTGTCAAATGCACAGATTATTGACATCAAAAAGATGCCAAACAATGGTCGTGTTATTTTTGGTGCAACGGTAAGCATTGAAAATGTTGACACTGGTGATGAAGTGACTTATCGCATTGTGGGTGACGATGAAGCAGATATAAAGAAAAATTTAATTTCTGTTAATTCACCGATTGCTAGAGCAATGATAGGTAAAGAAGTCGATGATGCTTTTACCTTAAAAACGCCAGCGAATGAAGTAGAGTATGAAATAATAAAGGTAGAATATATTTAAGCTACCTTAGATAAAAAGCAAAAAGCCGACTCAGTCGGCTTTTTTTGTTTAGGCAGATTGATTACTTTTTAGGTAATTCAATTTTATTGTCTTCAGATGGACGGTATAAGATCACAGTATGACCAATTGTTTGCACCTGAAACGCTTGTGTTTCACGCACTATTGCGTCTATGATTGTCTTTTTTAAATCACGTTCATCGGTTGGAATTTTAACCTTAATGAGCTCGTGATGGTTTAAAGCAGAATCAATTTCCGCTAACACGCCTTCTGTCAGGCCATTCGCTCCGAGTTGAACGATTGGTTTTAGAGAGTGTGCTTGGGCCTTTAAAAATTGTTTTTGTTTCGTTGATATACTCATAATTTCACTTTTTGGATGACAAAGCTTGAATTTACGGTATTTTAACGCCATCTAATGCGTATTACTAACTAAACCAAATTATAATGGTGCAGAAAAAGAAATCAGCCAGCAGTAAACGCTGGCTAAAAGAACATTTTGATGATCCATACGTACAAAAAGCACAGCGTTTAGGCTTACGCTCAAGAGCAGTGTTTAAAATCGAAGAGATCCACAAAAAAGATAAATTATTTCGTCCAGCGATGAAAGTGGTTGATTTAGGAGCAGCACCAGGTGGCTGGTCCCAATATGCAGCGGATATCGTTGGTCAAAAAGGTGAAGTCATTGCGTGTGATATCTTGGAAATGGATTCAATTGCCGGCGTAGATTTTTTACAAGGAGATTTTAGAGAAGAATCTGTGCTAAATACCTTGTTAGAACGTATACAAGGTAAGAATATTGATGTGCTATTATCAGATATGGCACCCAATATGAGTGGCAATGAGACTGTGGATCAAGCTCGGTCTATGTATTTGGTTGAACTTGCATTTGATATGTGTAACCAAGTATTGAAGAAAAATGGTAAATTTGTGGTCAAAGTTTTCCAAGGGGCAGGATTTGACGAGTACCTAAAAGAAGTTAGGGCTGCGTTTAGTCAGGTAAAAATTCGTAAACCGGATTCGTCTAGAGGGCGGTCTCGTGAAGTATATTTTGTTGCATCCGGTTTCAAATATTAAGTCGACAAAGAGGTTAGTGTCTTGAGTGATATGGCAAAAAACTTAATTTTATGGGTCGTTATCGCGGTAGTGTTAATGACTGTTTTTCAAAGCTTTTCTCCAGGAGGTGGAGCAGAGCGTAAATTAGAATACAGCGCTTTTGTCAAAGAAGTAGACCAAGGCATGATCCGTGAAGTCAAAATTGATCCTTCAACTGGCGTGATTGTTGGTACAAAACGCACCGGGGAACGCTTTGAAACCGTTTTTCCAATGCGTGATGACAAAATCTTAGATGAACTGTTAAATAAAGACGTGCGTGTGCAAGGGGTTGAACCTGAAGAGCCGAGTTTATTGGGCACTATTTTTATTTCTTGGTTCCCGATGATTTTATTGATTGCAGTTTGGATCTTTTTCATGCGCCAGATGCAAGGCGGTGGCGGTAAAGGCGCCATGTCTTTTGGTAAAAGTAAAGCTCGTTTAATGAGTGAAGATCAAATTAAAACTACTTTTGCGGATGTCGCCGGCTGTGATGAAGCGAAAGAAGATGTTGTGGAATTAGTTGATTACCTGCGAGATCCAAGCAAGTTCCAAAAACTAGGTGGTAAAATTCCTAAAGGCGTATTGATGGTTGGTCCGCCGGGTACCGGTAAAACACTATTAGCTAAAGCCATAGCGGGTGAAGCGAAAGTGCCATTTTTTACAATTTCAGGTTCTGACTTTGTCGAAATGTTTGTTGGTGTTGGTGCATCTCGTGTCCGAGACATGTTTGAACAGGCGAAAAAATCAGCTCCCTGTATTATTTTCATTGACGAAATTGATGCGGTAGGGCGTCAGCGTGGCGCTGGACTGGGTGGTGGTCATGATGAGCGTGAGCAAACTCTTAACCAAATGTTAGTTGAAATGGATGGTTTTGAAGGCAACGAAGGTATCATTGTCATTGCGGCGACAAACCGACCGGATGTTCTTGACCCAGCATTATTGCGCCCTGGTCGTTTTGATAGACAGGTTGTAGTCGGTTTACCGGATGTCCGTGGCCGTGAGCAAATTTTAAAAGTCCATATGCGTAAAGTACCTTTAGGTGATGATGTCGATGCATCTGTTATAGCGCGTGGTACACCGGGTTTCTCAGGTGCTGATTTGGCTAACTTAGTAAATGAAGCGGCCTTGTTTGCTGCACGTAATAACAAACGCTTAGTTGCAATGGATGAATTCGACAAAGCGAAAGACAAAATTATGATGGGCGCGGAACGCAAATCCATGGTGATGAGCGAAGCTGAAAAAGAAATGACCGCCTATCATGAAGCAGGCCATGCGATAGTTGGACGCTTAGTGCCAGAGCATGATCCGGTTTATAAAGTCAGCATCATTCCGAGAGGGCGCGCATTAGGGGTAACAATGTACTTGCCTGAACAGGATAGAGTCAGCCATAGTAAACAGCATTTAGAAAGTATGATTGCCAGTTTGTATGGCGGCCGTTTAGCTGAAAAAATTATTTATGGTATGGATAAAGTCACAACAGGCGCTTCAAATGATATTGAACGGGCAACCGAGATAGCGCGCAAAATGGTGACTCAGTGGGGGTTGTCTGACGCACTAGGACCCATTTTGTATGCTGATGAAGAAGGCGAAGTCTTCATGGGTCGCAGTTCATCTAAGTCGAAAAGCATGTCAGATGAAACAGCACAGGCTATCGATAGTGAGATTAAAGGCTTGTTGGATAGAAACTATAAGCTAGCTGAAAAACTGTTAACGGAAAATATTGATATTCTACATGCAATGAAAGATGCATTAATGAAATATGAAACTATCGATGCTAAGCAAATAGACGATCTAATGGCTAGAACAGAAGTTCGAGAGCCGCAAGATTGGAATAAAGATAACAAGCCGCCTACCGGACAATCTGGTGGTGATAATAGCGATAAAGATAGTAAAGAACAAAACGCAGACAGTGAAAAAAAGGTAGACGCGTCTACTGACGATATTCCTGCTAAATAAGCTCCATCAATAACCCCGCACAGCGGGGTTATTCACTTCTCACCTAAAAAGTATTAGATGAAAATTCAATCCTTATTAAAATCGAAAGAAAGCCCGCTTATAATGGGTATTGTCAATTTGACACCGGATAGTTTTAGTGACGGTGGGCGATATAATGCATTAGACCAAGCGCTAAAGCGTGTTGCAAAACTGATTGAAGATGGTGCAGATATTATTGACGTGGGAGGAGAGTCTACGCGCCCGGGTGCAGAATATGTGCCTTTGGAGCTCGAAATTGAGCGCGTCATACCTGTTATAGAAGCGCTGCGCAAAGAATTTGATGTTGCAATTTCGGTAGATACATACAAAGCAGGCTTGATGAAAGAAGCCATCGCGGTCGGTGTTGACATGATAAATGATGTAAAAGCACTGGCAGAAGAGGGCGCGATTGAGACAATCGCAGCTTCAGATGTAATGGTATGTCTCATGCACATGCGTGGTAATCCAATCAATATGCAAGATAATATTGCTTACGCAGACGTCATCAGTGAAGTTAAAACGTTTTTAAATCAGCGCATGCAAAGTTGTCTAAATAGCGGAATAAATTTAGAGCGGATCGTATTGGATCCGGGTTTTGGATTTGGTAAAACCGTGCAGCATAATTATCAAATACTGGCGCAATTTTCTCAATTTAAAGAATTAGGTGTTCCGCTGTTAGCCGGTTTATCGCGCAAATCTATGCTCGGAGCAGTAACCGGTCGGCCACCACACAATAGAACAGCTGCGAGTATAGCAGGCGCAACCATAGCCGCATTAAACGGTGCAAGAATAATCAGAGTACATGATGTAGCTGAAACGGCAGACGCTTTAGCTGTATATCAAGCTACGGTTAAGGAGATATAAAATGAATAAACAATATTTTGGCACCGACGGAATACGAGGTGAAGTTGGGAAAGGCGTTATTACCCCAGAGTTTGTCTTGAAATTAGGCTGGGCAGTGGGGCGTGTATTATCGCAACAAGGCACGCACAAGGTTTTAATTGGTAAAGACACGCGGATTTCAGGCTATATGTTGGAATCTGCATTGGAGTCTGGTTTGTCTGCTGCAGGTGTGAATATTGGCCTATTAGGTCCAATGCCAACACCCGCAATAGCGTATTTAAGTCGCACGTTTAGAGCAGACGCAGGTATTGTAATTAGTGCATCTCACAACCCTTATCAAGATAATGGAATTAAGTTTTTCTCAAAAGATGGGACAAAACTCGGAGATGACTTGGAATTAGCGATTGAAGCCGAGCTTGACAAACCAATGAGCATTGTCGAATCAGGCAAATTAGGTAAAGCAAAGCGTATTGATGATGCGGCAGGTCGTTATATTGAGTTTTGTAAAAGCCGGTATCCATCAGATATGTCATTGAAAGGTTTGAAGATTGTTGTAGATTGCGCCAATGGTGCAACCTACCATATCGCGCCTAATGTGCTACGTGAATTGGGTGCAGAAGTGATTGATATCGGTACCTCGCCAGATGGGGTCAATATCAACTTAAACTGTGGCGCAACCTCACTAAATGCATTAAAAGCAAAGGTCCTAGAAACCCAAGCAGACGTTGGATTCGCACTCGATGGCGATGGTGACCGATTAATGATGGTTGATCACAAAGGCAACGTAATTGATGGCGATCAGCTGGTCTTTATTATCGCGCGCGATGCACTTCGACGCGGAGAAATGCATGGTGGGGTTGTAGGTACTGTGATGAGTAACCTAGGCATGGAAATAGGCGTTAAACGTCTTGGCATTCCATTTTTAAGAAGTAAAGTCGGCGATCGTTACGTGCTGGAGTTATTAAAAGAAAATGGCTGGTTTATTGGTGGTGAAAGTTCAGGACACATCATTAACCTGCATATGACCTCAACCGGAGACGGTATTATTTCAGGCTTACAGGTATTACGAGCGATGCAAACTTCGCAAATGTCCTTGTACGAATTAAGCCTAGGGATGGACAAATACCCGCAAAAATTGATTAACGTGCGTTTTGGCGAAGGGCAACAGCCGCTTGAGAGTGAACAAGTTAAACAAGCAGTACGTGACGTTGAATCTGCGCTAGGTGATACGGGTCGAGTGTTGATGCGTAAATCAGGAACAGAGCCAGTCATTCGAGTTATGGTGGAAGGTGAAAATTTAGCCGATGTTGACAAATTTGCACAACAAATAGCAGATACAGTGCAACAAGCGGTGAATTAAAGTTCTATTACCTCT
Source organism: Catenovulum sediminis (assembly GCF_007289895.1). GTDB lineage: Bacteria > Pseudomonadota > Gammaproteobacteria > Enterobacterales > Alteromonadaceae > Catenovulum > Catenovulum sediminis. The sequence continues at coordinate 2,640,055 of NZ_CP041660.1, forward strand.
TGTATCCAAGGGCGATGCTAGTTACAATCTCGCCCGCTTTAAAATGGAGTGGCTCATGACAATAAGAAAGCCCGTTGTGGCCGCTAACTGGAAAATGAATGGTAGTCGCCAGTTAGCTGATAATCTGCTTCAACAGATACAAGAATCAGGCGTTGATAAACAATTACAAGTTGTCATCAGTCCACCAGCAACTCTATACAGCTACATTGATGAAAAAATAATACAGAATAAGCTTGAAATTATTCTGGCAGCACAAAATATTAATGAGTTGGATAAAGGGGCACTGACCGGAGAAATCTCCGCTCACTTAGCGAAAGAAAGTGGTTGTAAATGGGTGATTTGTGGTCACTCAGAAAGGCGTTCACTCTTTAATGAAAGCTCAATTACAACGGCAGAAAAGTTTGTAAAAGCACAAAGTGTAGGACTTAAACCTATTCTTTGTGTGGGTGAAACCACAGAAGAATATGAAAAAGGCAAAACTTTTTCTCGTTTAACAGCTCAAATTGAAGCTGTTTTACATATTGGTGGAAAAACCGCATTTAAAGACTGTATTATTGCATATGAACCAATTTGGGCAGTGGGAACCGGTAAACCGGCCTCGCCCGAATTAGCGCAGGATGTACATCGTTTTATACGAGGGATGATATCCTCAGTATGTCCAACTACTGCGAAAAGTGTTTGTATTCTTTATGGTGGCAGTGTGACGCCGGAAAATGCCGCATCCTATTTTGCTCAACCAGATATCGATGGTGGGTTAATAGGTGGTGCGAGTTTAATTCCGGAAAAATTTATAGAAATATGTCAAACGGCATTGGTGAATTAAATGTTTGAAGTTTTATTGGTAGCATACATTGTTATTTCGGTAGCCCTTATCGGTTTTATCTTGATTCAACAAGGTAAAGGTGCAGATATGGGGGCATCATTTGGCTCAGGTTCATCAGGGACTGTATTCGGTTCATCGGGTGCAGGCAACTTTTTAACTAAAACCACTACAGTTTTAGCAACTGGTTTTTTCGTTCTGTGTTTATTGTTAGGTGGTATGTCTGCTAAACAAAACGAAGCAACGGATGAGTGGGCAGAGTTAGAAGTGCCAGTTGGAGAGCAGCAGGTTATCAATGAAGAAATTCCTGCAGCTGATAAAACCTCTCAAGATATTCCAGAGTAAAATTTATAAGTTTCAGGCCGTGGTGGTGGAATTGGTAGACACGCCATCTTGAGGGGGTGGTGAGCATTGCTCGTGCGGGTTCAAGTCCCGCTCACGGCACCAACTTATAAAAGTAGTACCGGGTTTGGCATTAGGTTTGAATTTATTCCTTCAGATCACTATAATGCTTGCCATTGTCGCGGGGTGGAGCAGTCTGGTAGCTCGTCGGGCTCATAACCCGAAGGTCGTTGGTTCAAATCCAGCCCCCGCAACCAACCGGTTTTATAGTTGAAGAAGCCCCGGTCGCAAGTCGGGGCTTTTTATTTTGTATTTTCGAAATATTTAGAGGTTAGATTGTCAAAACAAGAGTTACAGCTAGAGCCAATAGTTGCTCAGGCCGTTGCGGCTACAGGCTTTAATTTATGGGGTATCGAGTTTGTTCGAGCGGGCAAACACTCTATTTTAAGGGTTTACATAGATCACGCTAATGGTATTGGTGTTGATGATTGTGCTGAAGTCAGCAGACAAGTAAGTGCTGTACTGGATGTTGAAGATCCAATCTCTGGCGAATATGTATTAGAAGTATCCTCACCGGGTATGGACAGATTATTGTTCAAAAATGAACACTATCCTCCCTATATCGGCTATCAGCTGAATGTAAAAACCCGCATGCCGGTAGAAGGGCGACGCAAATTTAAAGGCATCTTGCAAGGCGTTGAAGGTAATTCGATTGTGCTTGAAGTAGACCGAGAAGAGTACTTAATTCCATTTAAAAATATTGATAAGGCACAGGTTGTTCCTCAGTTTTAGGAACCCAGGTAGCGAGGCTGAATAATGAATAAAGAGATCTTGTTAGTAGCGGAAGCTGTATCAAATGAAAAAGCGGTTCCTCGTGAGAAAATTTTTCAGGCGTTGGAATCAGCCATTGCCATGGCAACCAAGAAAAAATACGAAGGTGACATTGAAGTTCGTGTCAGTATTGATCGCAAAACAGGCGATTTTATCACATTTCGTCGTTGGAAAGTGGTGGAAGATAGTGGTAATGGCTTAGAGCATCCTTATGCTGAAATTGGATTAGAAGCAGCTCAATTTGAGCAGCCGGATATTCAACTGGGCGATTATGCTGAAGAAGAAATTGAATCCATTCAATTTGACCGCATTACAACTCAAACAGCTAAACAAGTAATAGTGCAGAAAGTTCGCGAAGCGGAAAGAGCGCAAATTATTGAAGAATACGAAGAAAGAGTTGGTGAGTTGTTAACGGGTGTGGTTAAAAAAGCCAGTCGAGATGGTGTGATTCTGGATTTGGGTAATAACGCAGAAGCTGTCATTCGTCGTGAAGAGTTATTACCACGCGAAACATTTAGACCGGGTGACAGAGTCCGTGGTTTGTTATACGAAATTAAACCAGAAGCACGCGGCCCTCAGTTAATCATGAGTCGAACTCGACCTGAGATGCTGATTGAATTGTTCCGCATTGAAGTACCCGAAATTGGTGAAGAAATGTTGGAAATTCGTGCTGCCGCTCGAGATCCGGGTTCACGTGCGAAAATTGCGGTTAAAACCAATGATAAACGTATTGACCCAGTAGGGGCTTGTGTTGGTATGCGAGGTTCTCGTGTACAGGCTGTCTCGGGTGAGTTAGATGGTGAGCGTATTGATATCGTCTTATTTGATGACAATCCGGCGCAATACGTTATTAACGCCATGGCGCCTGCTGATGTCGCATCCATTATTGTTGATGAAGACAAACGCACAATGGATATCGCGGTTGAAGCTGATAACCTAGCGCAAGCGATTGGTCGAAGTGGCCAAAATGTAAGATTAGCAAGTCAACTCACAGGATGGGAGTTGAACGTTATGACAGTTGAAGACATGTCAGAAAAACATCAAGCCGAAGCTGATAAATTGATGACATTATTCACTGATAAACTCGATATAGATGAAGATTTTGCAACTGTATTAGTTGAAGAAGGTTTCTCTAGTCTTGAAGAAGTTGCATATGTTCCAGTAAACGAGTTGCTGGAAATAGAAGGATTTGATGAAAATATAGTTGAAGAGCTTCGGTCAAGAGCCAAAGCTGCGCTTACAACCCTGGCACTGGCGAATGAAGAATCGCTGGAAAATACAGAGCCGGCTGATGATTTGTTAAACCTAGAAGGGCTTGAACGCCATTTGGCATTTGTTCTAGCTAGTCGTGGCGTTTGCACATTAGAAGACCTCGCTGAGCAAGGGGTAGATGATTTGTCTGACGTTGAAGGTTTGGATGAAGAAAGCGCAGGTAAATTAATTATGAAAGCCCGCAACATATGTTGGTTCGGTGGCGAAAACGAAGCTGAATAAAACGGCGGAGGTAGAACTGAATGTCAGATGTATCAATAGATAAACTTGCCGCAGATGTAGGTACGACAGTTGAAAAATTAGTTCAACAATTTGCAGAAGCTGGGTTAACTAAACAACCCAATAGTCAAGTTACAGAGCAAGAGAAAGAGACTTTATTGACCTATTTAAGTAAACAGCATGGTGGTGATGATACAGCGTCACAACCAAGCAAAATGACTTTGCAACGAAAAACTAAAAGCACGTTAAGTGTTTCTGGTTCGCATGGCAAAGCCAAATCTGTGCAAGTTGAAGTACGTAAAAAACGGACTTATGTAAAAGCAAGTTCGTTAGAACAGCAAAAGCAGGCTGCAGAAGAAGCAAAACGTGAAGCGGAAGAGCAAGCTAAGCGTGAGGCAGAAGAGCAGGCGAAACGCGAAGCAGAAGCCAAAGCGAAACGTGAAGCAGAAGAGCAAGCGAAACGTGAAGCAGAAGCAAAAGCTAAGCAAGAAGCTGAAAAAACCGAAGGACAGTCAACTCCTGAAGCTAAGACTGCAGCTAAACCCGCAGAAAGCAAAAAAGCGCCCGCTAAAGTAGAGGCTAAAAAGCCTAAACACGTAGAAACACCGGAAGAAATTGCGCTACGCGAGAAAAAAGAAGCTGAAGAAAAACGCAAAGCAGAAGAAGAAGCTGCACGTATTGCTGAAGAAGCAAAACGATTAGCCGAAGAAAATGCTGAACGTTGGGCAGCTGAAGAAGCGCGCCGTAAAGAAGAAGAGAAAAAAGAAATTCACAGTCACTCTTCTCGTTATGCACAAGAAGCAGAAGCAGAGCAAGAGCGCAAAGAAGAGAAAGGTTCTCGCCGACGTAAGAAGAAGACGTCGAAAAAAGATGAAGAAGCGCAAGCAGTTGCCAGTAGTCGTGCACCTAAAGGCAAACGCAAGAAAATCTTTACACCTAAAAACATGCAACATAGTTTCCAGAAGCCAGTTTCCCCGACACAACATGAAGTTCGTATCGGTGAGACCATCACAGTTGCTGACTTAGCTGCCAAGATGGCTGTTAAAGGCACAGAAGTGATTAAAGCTATGATGAAAATGGGTGCTATGGTCACCATTAATCAGGTGATAGACCAAGAAACAGCTTTATTAGTTGTTGAAGAAATGGGCCATAAAGGGGTTGCGGTTAGCGAAAACGCAATGGAAGAGGATTTGTTGGCAAACCGTGGTGAGCAAACTGAAGTTCGTCGACGTCCGCCAGTTGTGACGGTTATGGGTCACGTTGACCATGGTAAAACGTCACTGCTTGACCATATTCGCCGCGCAAAAGTTGCTTCAGGCGAAGCCGGTGGTATTACCCAGCATATTGGTGCTTATCACGTAGAAACAGATCAAGGTATGATCTCGTTCTTAGATACACCGGGTCACGCGGCCTTTACTGCAATGCGTGCTCGCGGTGCAAAAGCAACTGATATTGTTGTTTTGGTGGTTGCCGCTGATGATGGCGTCATGCCGCAAACAATTGAAGCGGTTCAACACGCAAAAGCTGCAGAAGTACCTGTGGTGGTTGCGGTTAACAAAATTGATAAAGAAGAAGCGGATCCAGATCGCGTTAAAAACGAATTAGCACAGCATGATATTATCCCTGAAGATTGGGGTGGTGATGTTCAATTCTGTCACGTATCTGCAAAATCAGGGCAAGGTATTGATGACCTGTTAGAAGCCATTTTATTGCAATCAGAAATGATTGATTTAGATGCAGTACATGAAGGATTGGCTTCAGGTATTGTTATCGAGTCTAAACTTGACAAAGGCCGTGGTCCTGTTGCCAGTATTTTAGTTCAATCCGGTCGACTGAAAAAAGGCGATATCATTCTTTGTGGCTTGGAATACGGTCGTATTCGTGCAATGAAAGATGAAAATGGTAAAGATATCGACGAAGCCGGTCCATCTATTCCAGTCGAGATTTTAGGTTTATCTGGCGTCCCTGCGGCAGGTGATGAAGCGACTGCGGTTCGAGATGAGAAAAAGGCACGTGAAGTTTCGCTTAAACGTCAAGGTAAATTCCGTGAAGTTAAGCTTGCACGTCAACAAAAAGCTAAGCTTGAAAACATGTTCTCTAACATGACTGAAGGCGATGTCAAAGAATTGAACATTGTTGTGAAAGCGGATGTTCAAGGTTCATTAGAAGCCATCTCTGATTCATTGCTTAAGTTATCTACTGAAGAAGTGAAAGTTAAAATTATCGGTAGTGGTGTCGGTGGTATTACCGAAACGGATGCATCATTAGCGGCCGCTTCTTCAGCTATCCTGCTAGGTTTTAATGTTCGTGCAGATGCAACCGCGCGTAAAACAATTGAAACGGAAGCGTTAGAACTAAGATATTACTCAGTTATTTATGACTTAATTGATGAAGTTAAGCTGGCAATGAGTGGTATGCTAGACCCTGAATTCAAACAAGAAATCATTGGTTTAGCCGAAGTTCGTGATGTCTTTAAATCGCCTAAAATTGGTGCAATCGCAGGTTGTATGGTAACTGAAGGTAATGTGAAGCGTAACAACCCAATTCGTGTACTGCGCGATAATGTTGTTATCTACGAAGGTGAATTAGAATCCTTACGTCGCTTTAAAGACGATGTTGCAGAAGTGCGTAAAGGCACAGAATGTGGTATCGGCGTTAAAAACTATAACGATGTTAAAGTTGGCGATATGATTGAAGTATTTGAAATAGTTGAAGTTAAACGACAGCTATAATAATCACCCAGTTATCGTGATTTTAAAGGGGCCTTAGGCCCCTTTTTGCGCTGAAAGTGAATATGAATTCGCGATTGGCAAACTGGACAATGAAGAGTTTATACAATGAATAGAGAATTTTCTCGGGCTGAACGCGTTGCCCAACAAGTGCAAAAAGAAGTGGCACAAATCATTCTGCGTGAATTAAAAGATCCTAGAATTGGAATGGTGACCATCTCAGAAGTAGAAGTTTCCAGAGATCTGGCCTATGCCAAAATATTTATATCCGCTTTGTTGCAAGAAGAAGAAAAAGCCAAAGCCAGTGTGAAACAACTCAACGAAGTCGCGCCATATGTTCGCTCACTGTTGTCAAAACGAATGCGTATGCGTAGTGTTCCGATTTTAAAATTCCAATTAGATATGAGTTTAAATGAAGGGATTCGCATGTCAGAGTTGGTAGACAAGGCAATTGCCAAAGATCAGGAAAAGGCAAAAAATCATCATCCAGATGACACGATAGAAAATCATTCAGACGAAGGAAAAGACAAGGGTGAATAAGCGCGTCCCTTTTCGAGCTCTAAATGGTATTGTTTTGTTAGATAAAGGGTTAGACGTCAGCTCTAACCGAGCATTGCAAAACGTGCGGTTTTTATTTCGTGCAAAAAAAGCCGGCCATACTGGCGCACTTGACCCTTTAGCGACTGGATTACTACCTATCTGTTTTGGTGAGGCGACCAAGTTTAGTCAGTTTTTATTAGATGCAGATAAAACGTATCAAGTGACAGCGCATCTTGGGATCCGCACCACAACATCGGATTCAGAAGGTGAGGTGGTCAGTAAACAACCGGTTGATTGTTCAGTGGCAGAAATAGAAAGTGCAGCTTTCAGTTTTTTAGGTAAACAAAAGCAGCAACCTTCCATTTATTCTGCGCTTAAATACCAGGGAAAACCTTTGTATCATTATGCACGAAAAGGGATTGATGTGCCGCGTCCGGTGCGTGAGATAGAAGTCTTCCAAATTAAAATCGAAGCCATCGAACTGCCTTACGTACGCATGACAATTGCTTGCTCAAAAGGAACTTATATTCGCACTATTGTCGATGATTTGGGTGAAAAACTGGGTTGTGGTGCTCACGTATCCGCATTACGCAGAACAATAGTTGCGGGCTTTGATCACTTGCCTATGTATACTTTTGAACAGTTGCAGAACATGGATGAAAGCGAGCGTGAAGCCGCTATTAATCCACTGGATGCAGGCATACAACATTTACCACAGATACGCTTACCCGCCGAACTCACCAAACGTTTTGTGAACGGCCAAAGGTTTGAAATATCTGCAGATAAGCACAAAATATTCCGCGTCTACGATGAGCAAAGCGGGGTGATGTTGGGCATAGCTGAATTAGACGAGCGCAACCTATTGCACCCCAAGCGACTGTTAGATACAACAGAAATACGCTAATAGAAAATTCAGCTTGCTATTTCTGCTAGTTTCAGTAGAATCCGCTGTTCATTTTATAGGCATGCTGGATTAGTGATCGGTTTGCCCGAATTTTTGGAGAATATTATGTCACTAACTAACGAAGAAAAAGCAAAAATTGTTGCTGATTATGCAACTAAAGAAGGCGATACTGGTTCACCAGAAGTACAAGTAGCTTTGTTGACACACAGAATCAACAAATTGCAAGGTCACTTCTCTGATCACAAAAAAGATCACCACTCACGTCGTGGTTTGATCCGTATGGTTAACTCACGTCGTAGCTTGTTAGACTATTTAAAACGTAAGAATGTTGAACGTTATAGCACATTGATTCAGCGCTTAGGTTTACGTCGTTAAGACAAAAATTTATGAAAAAAGGGCCGAATGGCCCTTTTTTTTTCTGTTTTGTACATCATCTGTACTTATTTGGTAAATAGTTACGTATAATTATCCGGAAATTAAGAGACCAAAAAGTAAAGTAAGAACAAAGGAAACATTATTGTGACTCCAATTACAAAATCATTTCAGTTTGGCCAACATCAAGTCACGCTGGAAACAGGCGTAGTTGCACGACAAGCAACCGCAGCCGTTATGGCTAGTATGGATGACACTTGCGTACTCGTAAGTGTTGTAGCTAAAAAAGATCAAGATCCGACACGTGACTTTTTCCCATTAACAGTAAACTACATAGAAAAAACCTATGCAGCGGGTAAAATACCGGGTGGTTTCTTTAAACGTGAAGCTAAACCTTCAGAAGGCGAAACTTTAACAGCGCGTTTAATTGACCGTCCTATTCGTCCGTTATTCCCAAAAGACTACACCAACGAAGTTCAGGTTGTCGTAACTGTAATGTCGGCCAACCCTGAAATTGCCCCTGATATTGTATCAATGATAGGGGTTTCGGCCGCATTATCGATTGCCGGTATTCCTTTCCAAGGTCCAATTGGTGCAGCACGTGTTGGTTATAAAGATGGCCAATACATGTTAAACCCATTATCAAGTGAACTTGCTCAATCTGAGCTTGACCTTGTAGTGGCAGGCACAGAAAACGCGGTATTAATGGTAGAATCTGAAGCTTCAGTTTTAAGTGAAGATACCATGTTAGGTGCGGTTGTATATGGCCATGAGCAAATGCAAACCGTAGTTGCAAATATCCGTGATTTTGTTGAACAAGTTAATCCACCAGCTAGCGAATGGACAGCTCCGGAAAAAGACCTTGATTTGATCGGCAAAGTAACCGAATTAGCAGAATCTGGGTTTACGGCAGCATACCAAATTGCAGATAAAGCTGAACGTAAAGATGCTTCGACTGCAGTTAAAGAATCGGTATTGGCGAAATTGGTTGAAGAGAATGAAGAAATCGACCAGGGTTTAGTCGGTGATATTTTAAGCTCAGTTGAGAAAAAAGTGGTTCGTAGCCGCATTATTGCCGGCGAACCGCGTATTGACGGTCGTGATCCAACTATGGTTCGAGCGTTAGACGTACGTACCGGTATTTTACCAAGAACACACGGTAGTGCATTGTTTACTCGTGGTGAAACTCAGGCCATCGTTGTAGCAACTTTAGGCACTGAACGTGACGCCCAAACGATTGACGATTTAACCGGTGATAAAACAGATCGCTTCTTATTCCATTACAACTTCCCTCCGTATTGTGTTGGTGAAACAGGTATGGTAGGTGCACCAAAGCGTCGTGAAATCGGTCATGGTCGTTTGGCTAAGCGTGGTGTCGCGGCGGTGATGCCAAGTGCTGCGGAATTCCCGTACACGGTACGTGTCGTATCTGAAATCACTGAATCTAACGGTTCAAGTTCTATGGCTTCTGTCTGTGGCTCTTCATTGGCACTGATGGATGCGGGTGTACCGATTAAAGCATCTGTTGCGGGTATTGCGATGGGGCTGGTTAAAGAAGGCGAAAACTTCGTCGTTCTATCAGATATCTTAGGTGATGAAGATCACTTAGGTGATATGGACTTTAAAGTCGCGGGTACAACAGACGGCATTACTGCATTGCAAATGGATATCAAAATTGAAGGTATCACTAAAGAGATCATGCAGATTGCATTGAATCAAGCAAAAGCAGCTCGCTTACATATCTTAAATGTAATGGACCAAGCGATTGGTGGACATAGAAACGAAGTTTCTGAATTCGCGCCACGCATTTATAAGATTAAGATCAACCAAGATAAAATCCGTGATGTCATTGGTAAAGGTGGTGCAACCATCCGTCAGTTGACTGAAGAAACGGGCACTACAATTGAAATTGAAGACGATGGTACGGTTAAAATTGCAGCAACGGGTAAAGATAAAGCCGATGCCGCAATAGAACGTATTAAAGCGTTAACCGCTGAAGTTGAAGTTGGTGCAGTTTACGACGGTAAAGTTACGCGTATTGTTGACTTTGGTGCGTTTGTTGAAATATTACCAGGTAAAGAAGGTTTGGTTCATATTTCTCAGATTTCAGAAGAGCGTGTGAACAACGTATCTGATTATTTATCACAAGGCCAGCAAACTAAAGTGAAAGTACTTGAAATTGACCGCCAAGGTCGCGTTCGTTTAAGTATGAAAGCTTTAATTGAAGCGGATAAAAAAGAAGAATCAACAGAATCTGAATAATTTGAATTTGTAAATTAAGGGTTCGCTTAAAAAGGCATGTCTAATTCGTTTAGGCATGCCTTTTTTGTTTTAATAAAAGTGTAAATCTGGCAAACTTAAGCCATGCTATTCGCAAACAGACCATTTTAACTATGCTTAAATATTTCCGTTTAGGATGCGGTTTACTTTTTTTGTCAGGGTTGACCGCGTGTTCTTCATTTAGTCAACTTAGCCAGACCCATCCGGTTCAACCTGAGCCGCAGATTTTAAATATCGCCAACCCGATAGTGGATACAGTGCAACATCAGGTTGCGATCCGCCGTATTTCAGACATCTTGACACAAGAGCAGCTTAATGATGAACAACAGGCTGAACTTTATTTCCGCCGTGGTTTATTACTGGATGAGCTGGGGTTAATGCATCTCGCCTATTTTGATATGATGCAGGCGCTTGAGCATAAACCCGATCTGAGTGAAGCCTATAACATGTTAGGTATATATTATGTAAGGCAGGAAGAGTTTGGACGTGCATACGAATCTTTTGACTCAGTATTAGAACTGACACCTGATCATGAATATGCTTATTTTAATCGGGCCATTGCTTTGTACTATGGCGAGCGTGCTCAGCTGTCATACAAAGATTTCGAATCATTTTATAACATCAATCCAACTGATCCTTATCGCGTGATATGGTGGTATTTTGCCGAGTATCAAGAAAGCCCTGAAATGGCGCTCAGTCGATTAAAACAACGCGCTGGCAAATTGGATAAAAACGCTTGGGGTTATCAAATTATTCAATTGTTTACCGGCGAAATACAAGCTTTAGATCTGCAACAACTTGCAGCTAAGTTAAGTCACGACGAACAAGATTTAAACGAAAAATTATGCGAAGCTTATTTTTATATCGCTAAAAATTATCAGATGTCTAATTTCAACGAGGCGGCTGAGTATTATTTTAAAGCAGCTTTGAGTACCCATATTTATCAGTTTGTCGAGTTTAGATATGCGCAAACTGAACTTAAAAGAATGGCAGCATGGCAACAACCCGCAAGCTAAAAGTTAGCTTGTGTGTCATTCTCGTTATCATTTTATTTAGTTTTATTCTTGATGCTTGTTTGCAGCTTTATTTAGCAAGTAAGCATCTTAATAAACTGGTACAACAGGCGCATCAGTCACATCACTTAGTTTTTAATGCGGAAATAACAAACTGGTTCACTGCACAAAAAAGTGAACAGCAAAAATACTGGATGGCGCAGCTTGCTGAGCGTTTACAATCCATGCCTGTTCAGCAGATTCAGGCTCCGAAAAAAGTGTTGTTATACTTGGCCAACCGAAATTATCTGCCAGCACAGCTTGCGTTAGCACAACAAAACGATAATCAAGGGCACACTCAAACAGCAGCACTTTGGTATAAAAGAGCAGCCGTTAAATCTGCCTATGCCGCCTATTTATATGCTAATCGTATTAAAAGTACAGATGCCCAGTCCGCAAACGACTATTTTAAACGTGCACTCAATCAGACATTTATTAAAGCGCACACTGATAGCCACGCAGAGGTGCTGCAGAACGTGCAAAAAACAGGGAGGCCACTAAGCGCAAAGCAGCTATTAAATGCGCAATACGACTATCTGCAACACTTAATCCGGCAAAATGCAGTACCAGAGCAATGGTTGCCATTATTAACTACACTCGCTGAGAAAAATAAAGGCAATAGCCAAGATTGGTTAAAACTCTATCAAGCTCACTTTCGGCCAAATTTACAGCGTTTTAAACGCGCGCTGACTGACGCGGTTAACAACGCAGATTTACCATGTAAAAAGCCAATACATTTAATCACACACCAACCATGGGATATGGCTGCATTACGCCAAGCAACAGAGCGGGTGCTAAAATCTGATGCGCTTTTTTCTGAATTTTGCATCGCGCAGCAGCATTGGCTGGCAGCAAATTTAAACCGCGAGACAAGATGGCAAATGAGCCAGTTCGCTCGCTATTTTATTGACTATCAACCTGATAATAAAAAGTCTTATAAGCAGAATAATTTAATTGTCCTCAATAAGTTTTCGGACACGGCGCTGATACAACATGAAATAGCGCACTGGTTAGGCTTTGAAGATGAGTATGTACTTACCAATCCTCAATTACAAGAAAGGTGTAGCGGGCAAAATAAAGCCATGTTTCGCCTAGGCGTAAATTTAATTGCGGTCGATAGCCAATATTATTACCCAACAAAATTTGAACTGGTTCAAAGTTTAGAAAAATACTCGACATGGAGTCAATATGTTAATAATTTGCAAAATTGGATAATAAAAACGGAGTTAGGTTATCAGCTTAAAAGTGGCGTTACAAAACAACTGAATACAGAGGCTATCGGTTATTACCCAGTAGAAACCTGCCAAGGTTCAAACCGCTTTCAAGCCTATAAACCCGTTGCAAAAGCGACCTTTATGCAAAATTATCAGTTGGCTATACCAAAATTGTATAAAGATTTGTATTTTGCCGCTGGAGATATAACAAATAATTAACTAAGCTGATGTCTGGCGATTCTGCCAAAAGGAAAAAAGGACTACAGGACTATGAAAAAACTTATCTTAACAACTGCATTTATCTCTTCTTTTGTTTTATCCGGCTCTCTGGTTGCACAACCAAAACTCCCCTCAGATAAACAGGTTGCGTCGGTTGAACAATTACAAGTAGATAAAAAGCTAAACTTAAACAATGTGTCAATGCAACAGCTTAGCCAAGTACCCGGGATTGGGAAATCTAAAGCGTCTGCAATTTTGGCATTTATTAAAAAGAATGGTGCTTTAACAGATTTTGAACAATTAAAATCAATTAAAGGTGTTGGAAAACAAACCATTAACAAATTGAAAGAAAATTTTGTAATCAAATGATTTTTGAGTCTTGCAGTTTGGAAGATTAGCAGTAGAATGAGATGGAAATATAAACAGTGGCATAGGCGTCACAAAAAAGACACTTGCAAATTAGCATCATCTGTTTTTTAATCACCCTGAATTCCAAACTATTTCAGATCTCAATACAAGGAAGCTGAAAAAATGAAACTAACTTTTAAGCACACTGCATTATCATTAGCCCTAGCGGGTTCTTTTACTTTAACGGGTTGTAACTTTATTGGTAGCGGCGACCCTGTATTTGTTGAACCAACTCCAACAACTCCACCTACTCAACAATCAGTCGCGTTATCGGGGACTGCAACCAAAGGTTCTCTAATTGGTGCAACCGTATATGGTTGTGTTGCAAAAACGGATTGTTCGGGTAAAGAAGATTTAACCAACGGCTTGGCTGGAGAGGAAGGTTTTGTTGGTGAAACAACGACAGGCGCTGATGGTAGTTATTCTCTTGAAGTGAATTCAAATGGCCATGGTAAAGTAATTGTCGTTCGAATTGTCGCAAATGAGAGCACAACAATGGAATGTGATTTAGCAGACCAAGCAGATTGTGACAACCTGGATTTAACTGGTACTGAGCTTAAAACAATTGCATTGGCGCCGACTCCAAGTGACACTGCACCAACCGTCACGTTGGATACAGTGGAAGTCAGTGTTCTATCAACATTGACAACTGAATTATTGCAAGATGCTCCAGAACTGAATGATTCATTAACCCAAGATGAATTGAAGAATTTAGGTGTTAATAACTCTCAAGCTGTTGCTCTTATGCTGGGTATTGAAGATGATATCGATGTAACCACCGATTTTCTTACTCTAGAAATACCTTCTGCAACGCCAGATAAAATTGCCGCAACGAGCGATACTAAAGTGAAAAACTTAGCGCTTGTTAATGCTTCATTTGGTAAATTAGCCGAGCAAACTAAGACATTAGGCAAAGCGTTAAAAGATATTGCAAAGAGTGTTAAAAAAGTTGTTGGTGACCCTGAGTCTACCAACGATGAAGACGTGACTGTGTTGGCTAACCTTGCTGATAAAGTAAAAACTGAAGTAACAGCTAATGCGAACAAGGTGAATGTTACTAAGCCGAAAACTAAAGAGCCTGCTAGTGTAACGTTAACTAATGTTAAAGCTGATGCTAATAAAGCTAAAGTGTCTAAAGGTAAAGGGACCCAAACACCAACTCCAGTAACTGGTGCTTCAGGCGGCTCTGGTGCTGCAAACGATAATGGTTAATTAAAACTATTAAATTAGTTTGAATAATAAAAGCCACTCAATGAGTGGCTTTTTTGTATGTGTCTTGTTGATTTTTTAACAGCTAGCTGGCCAGTTTTTCAACTTTGCTGTGATAGACGTTGGCCCATTTACCGCTCAACTATCCGTTCGATTCAATAAGTTTCAACTCATCGCTAATATACAATGGTCACCTTAGAAATACATGACGAATAAATATTTTGCGTGATGGCGTCAAGGTGGTGCTAAGTAGGCGAACGTTTGGGGGATTTAATGGGTAAATGATAGAAATAGTGTTAAATTTTTCTTGTTGTCGGCCTAAAGGCCCGACCTACAATACGTGCGAAGCTCGAAGCTCGAAGCTCGAAGCTCGAAGCTCGAAGCTCGAAGCTCGAAGCTCGAAGCTCGAAGCTCGAAGCTCGAAGCTCGAAGCTCGAAGCTCGAAGCTAAAATGTAGCTTTAGCCCGACAAATCTTGAATTATGCACAATTGTCGCCCTAAAGGGACGAACTACACAGCTCGTAGCTCGTAGCTTATGTCGTACGACCTACACAGCCCGCTAACTGGCCGCTAATTCATTTGCCCTGTCATTAGACCATTGAATGGCGGTGTGATAAAAATCTGGAACCGCTGCGCCACTTAAATTTAATTTGTCAATTATCGCTTCTGCATGCTTCCATTCAGCTTTTTCATACAGTTCAACTAAAGCTAAATAGTCGGCTAATATTCCAGTTTTTTCGATTAATGCAATTTTAATCTCTTGCGCTAAAGGCAGCTTTTGCATAATGCTTTCGATAGGTTCATCCAGTATTGCATCAATAACCGATAGCATACCGGCTAAAAAAGCAGTTGATGGGTCTTTCAAGTGTTTGTGCGCTTTAGCAATAGACTCACAAAAATGCGCTCTGCTCATGGATAATCTAATTAACTCTATCGGCTTTTGAGAATTGATTTGCGCGGCAAAAAGAACCGCCAGAAACTTTTTAAGTTCTATTTGTCCAAGTACAACCAGTGCCTGCTTGATTGTCTCAATATCCCCCGACGTTTAAATAACGCTGAGTTTGCATATCTTAATAATTTAAATGACAAGGTTACGTCGCGCTGAAATATTGCGATAATTGCATTTAGATCCATTTCAGATTTAGACGATTCATACAAGAGTTCGGCTAAGCTCAGTTGAGAAGGTGCCAGCGCTTTACTTTGCATGACTTCCGGTTCACTAAAAAAGTAACCTTGAAAATATACAAAACCCCATTCCAACGCTTTATTAAACTCTTCATAGGTTTCAACTTTTTCCGCCAATAACTCTATTTTGTGCTTTTTAGCGAGCGTGCCTATTAGCGTTATTTCTTGTGGGGTAGACGCTCTGAAATCGACTTTAATGATGTCAATGTAGGGAAAAAAATGTAACCAAACTGGGTTGTGCTCATAGTCGTCTAAGGCAATGCGATAGCCTTCTTCTTTAAGTTCAATAACGGCTTGTAGTAGCTTCTTGGTTGGCTTGGCAGTTTCCAATAATTCCACAACCAGCTGCTCTTTTGGAATCAAACTCGGAAACTTCTTAATCACCAGTTCATCCGAAAAGTTGATAAAAGCTGGGTGTTGATCGGTAAAATCTTCAAGTCCTAAATTAAACTGACTTGCTTCAATTAATTTAGAGGTTGCTTGATCACCATCTATGTTGGGAAATACGTTTTCTAGACTGTCCCTAAATAACAATTCGTAAGCAAACAGCTCTCTGTCACGATTAAAAATAGGTTGTCTTGCTGCGTAAAAAAACATCTATATTCCCAATTATTTTTATCACTTGTATAGGGTACAAAAAAGTCGTGAAACTCTTATTGCGCCTTCCTTTAAATTTCACTGCTTATTGTACGTAATGTCTACAAATTTAGACTTTATACTAATAATTAACATTTATACAAAATAGTCCCTGTTTATTCAGTATAAATCAAGTTTTTTGTCACGCTATAAGATGTATATTTCTTTTTCTAAGCAGACTAGAATAGCTTTAAAACATTGTTTTAAGGATAGGTCTAAATCTATGCAGCAACAAGAAAATTTTAAACTAGGTTTAGCTTTGGGCAGTGGCGCTGCGCGTGGCTGGGCGCTCATTGGTGCATTGAAAAGTTTGCATAAGTTAGGAATTCAACCAAAAGTCATTGCAGGTTGTTCAATGGGCTCGTTAGTGGGGGCGGCCTATTGTACGGATAAATTGGATGAGCTGGAAAAATGGGCGCTTTCTTTGGATACTTGGAAGGTGGTGCGTTTATTAGATTGGGGTATGGGGCGCGGTGGCGTTGTATCGGGTACCAAACTGTATAAACGTCTTGAATCTCAAATCGGTAATACGCTTATTGAAGACTCTAGCGTCCAGTACGCAGCCGTTGCAACAGAACTGTATACCGGTCGAGAGCATATTTTTCAGCAAGGAAGTTATATCGACGCAGTACGTGCATCGTGTGCGATACCTGGCATGTTGGCACCACAATTTATCGACGGGCACTGGATGATTGATGGGGCAGTGGTTAACCCAGTCCCCGTATCTGTCTGTCGTGCTATGGGGGCCACACATGTCATCGCAATTGATTTAAACTGTGGTCGTGTGCCGGCTGTTCATAAAAAAGGTGATATTGCAGCGCCAGCGCATTTAAAAAACTTACCGAATGATATCGATGAGGCAAATGAGGCGGGCGAGATAGATGAGCAGGAACAACCCAATAAGTTTCAGGATCTGTTGGGGCAGAGTAAAGGATTTATCGACCAGCTAATCAATAAAATTCCGGTTGGTTCGGCTAATTCACCCAGTATGGTGGCGGTTGCAACCAGTGCAATTGATATTATGCAAAACCGGATTACACGCAGTCGATTGGCTGCCGATCCGCCCGACTTGTTGATCCAACCCAAAGTGGAAGATATTGGTATTTTAGAGTTTAACCGTGCAGCAGAGGCCATTAAGTTGGGTGAAGACGCTGTCATGAAAGTCGCGCACCTGCTGGATGAATTTAAAGAAGCGCAAGATGATTGAGCATTTATCAGCGTGTGAACAATGTGATTTGTTATTAGAAGCGCCTATATTAAATCACAGTGAGTCAGCACATTGCCCTCGCTGTGGCCATATTATTTGCCAACGACCCAAGTATAGCCTGCAGTTTACACTTTCATTTTCTATCGCCTGTATTATTTTGTTTTTCGTTGCTAATTTTTTCCCGATGTTAAGTGTCGAAAAAGCAGGTTTGTACAATGAGATGAGCTTGTATCAGGCTGCTTGGCAATTTTTGGAATTGGGTGAGCCGTTCTTGTTTTTTCTTATATTTTTTGTTTTGCTGTTGTGTCCATCTGCATTATTGTTGGCGCTAGTCTATATGCTTTTGCCCATGATTTTTATGCGTCGAGTGATGCCTTATACTAGCGCGATTGGCCGTTGGGTGTTTTATATTAAGCACTGGAGTATGATAGATGTGTATTTAATCGCAGCACTGGCCAGCTTAACCAAGCTCACTTCGGTTGCCAATATCGATCTTGGGATTGGGTTATGGGCTTATATTGTATTTACCGTGTGTTTGGCGTCAGCGCTGGCTAATCTGGATAAAATTCGATTTTGGCGATATTTGGATAAAATAAAATGCCACCAACTATTAAGACAGCAGCTCAAGCAAATTTAGCATTATGTTTGAGTTGTCAAAAGTTAAATCCTGTTAAATGGAGTAAATGCTCCAGGTGTGGAGAGGTGTTGCACACGCGTAAAATTAACTCGGTGCAAAAAACACTGGCTTGGTTAATAACCGCGGTGATCTTCTATATTCCGGCGAATCTATATCCGGTAATGTCCACCAGTACATTGGGTCGAACTGCTTACAATACGATTGTTGGAGGGGTTGTTGAGCTTTGGAATCAACAAGCTTACTTTATCTCTGTTGTCATCTTTTTTGCCAGTATCGTGATTCCAATTGGTAAAATATTGGTATTAATGTGGTTGTGTTTGTCTTTAAAATTGCGTATCAAAGGACGCAAACAAGAACGTATGGTATTGTATCGTATCACTTTATGGTTTGGCCGCTGGTCTATGATTGATGTATTTGTCGTTGCTATCTTAGTATCGCTAATGCAATTGGGCGGCATTTTGAAAATAGAGCCAGGTATTGCTATTGTGGCATTTGCGGTCGTAGTGGTAACCACTATGCTGGCCGCTGAAGCATTTGATCCAAGACTGATATGGGATCAGGAAGAATCGAAGGAAAATCATGCAAACACCCACCATTAAAAAACGCACTAAATTATCTTCGGTTTGGATTATTCCGCTATTTGCAATGTTAGTCAGTATTTGGTTTGTAACCCAACATTATCTCAACCGCGGTACTGAAATTGAAATTCGCTTTCAAAGTGCAGAGGGCATTGAAGCCGGTAAAACTTTAATTAAAACCTTAAATGTTGAAGTTGGCGTTGTGACTAAAGTTGAGATTAACGAAGATTTGCTGACGGTTAGGGTGCTTGCCAGAATCAAACCAGAAGCAACCAATTTGCTTCGGCAGGATTCTCAATTTTGGGTTGTAAAGCCTAGAATTGGTTCTAAAGGCGTGTCAGGGTTAACAACATTATTATCCGGCGCTTATATCGAGCTTGAACCGGGCAACGATTATCCCGGAAAAACCAGTTTCGTCGGTTTGGAAAACCCGCCATTAAATCGTACAAACAAGGATGGTTTAAATATTTATCTGGTGAGTGATGCATCTAATTCTTTAAATGCTGGGGATCCTGTTTTATTTAAAGGCTTTGAAGTAGGGCAAGTCACCCAAATCGAAATATTAAATTCTAAAAAACTTAAAACCAACATCTTTATAGAGTCACCATACGATCGCATGGTAACCAGCAATAGTCGATTTTATAACACCAGTGGCGTGTCTTTTAGGTTAAACGCGCAAGGTATCGATGTTTTTTCAGACTCGATTGAAAGTACATTAACCGGCGGTATTTCATTTGATTTGCCTGCGACCTTATCACCGGGTAAAGCCGTAACCGATGGTACAGAATTTAAGCTGTACGAAAACAAAATGGCGATTGAAGCGCACCCTTATCAGTATTCTGTCGACTACTTGTTACTTTTCGAACGCTCCATTCGCGGTTTAAACATTGGCGAATATGTTGAATATCGTGGGGTGCGGGTTGGCACAGTAGTGGATATTTCTTTTGATTATTTGCCTGAAAACCAATTCGATAGCGCAAACGCGCCTAAAGTACCGGTCTTAATAAGGCTCGATCCGGGGCGAATTTTGGGTGAAGATTCGCCCGCTGCTGTTGAAAAATTGACAAAAATTTTGAATCGACACGTCAAGAACGGTCTGCGCGCTGCGTTAAAAACGGGTAGTTTAGTGACAGGGCAAAGTTATATTCAACTGGATTTTTATCCCGACCAATCTAAATCAATTTTTAATGTCGGTTTATACTCAAGTATTCCAACGACACATGATGATTTAGACAGTATGTTGTCAGATATTGGCGTGTTTGCAGATAGCTTGGCAAAGCTGCCATTAACACAAACGGCCAGTCAGGTGAACAATATGCTAGCCTCGGCAGAGCAGACTATGCAAGAAGCGACTCAATTGATTCAGTCGCTCAATCAATTTGCTGCACAAGGTAAACAGCTCATTGAGCAGCCAAGCGCACAAGAATTGCCACAAAAACTAAATACATTGATTACTGAGCTGGAAAAAACATTGCAATTGTTTTCCAATGAAAAAGGGCTAGCCTCATCGCTAGATATTACATTACATGAAGTACAGAGTACTTTGCGCAGTATTCAAAAAGTCGCAGATACCATTGAGAGTAAACCAGACTCATTGCTATTTAGCTCACCCAGACAAGCTGATATCGTACCAGGGAAAGATAAATGAATTTTATTAAAATCACACTCATCGCAATCGTCAGTAGCTTTCTGTTTGCCTGTTCTAGTCAACCAGAGCCCTCAACCCAGTACTATTTGTTCCCTTATCCAGAAAATAAGGCGCTACAACAGCGCGTGGAAATCGCGTTAAATTTGGAGCTTGCCCCTTATCTTAAAACGGATAGTATTGCACTATTAAAAGAGGGTAATTTGTTACAATTTGCACATTACCACCGCTGGGCTCAACCATTGCAAGTCTCGATTAATGAGAGTTTAGTTGATAAATTATCAAACCAGCTACCCGGCAAAGTAGTAGATGACATTAATCAGCTGGGTGGTTTACAATTACAAATTGTCCGTTTTCATGGCAATCTACAAGGTGAAGTCATGTTGATTGGGGCATGGTCAATTGCCCAGCAAAAACCGGAAAAGTTTATACTGCGTATGCAGCAATCTGCAGAAGGGTATGATGATTTGGTCTCGACAATGGATTTACTATTAGACAAACTCGTGCAGCAAATTGTTAAGCAATTAATTTAAATTGGGTCGTTTGAACGGGATTTTCTTGAATTATGCTCACTTTACTTGGCATACGATCGCTGGCTTAGCTACACTTAGGTTTTGCTCAGGTACTTTTTAATACATCGTTATATGGATAATCAATACATAGCCCGCAGGCTTGGGATACAGGGTTAATGGATATTAAATGAAATTAAATATAATCACGGCAGTTGTATTGAATGTAATGTTACTGATGGGTTATATGTTTTATGCAGCTGCGCCAGCGCAGGCTTTAATGAATCAACCCGAAGAGGCCAGCCTTCGAGCAGCTGTCGTCGTCGGCATATTACGCTACACACAACTGCCCAGTCGCGAGAATCCATCTATTTTAATTTGTGCGAGCGGACAACCGAGCTCACAAGATAAATTGCAACAAGTTTCTCCTAGTCTAAAAGTCAACGCTAAAAAGCTGAATTTTAAAATTGTCGAAGAGAATGCCAAATCACTATCTGACTGCGATTTATTGATCATCGGTGGCAAAAATAAATTGTCTGCAACGCTTCTTGCTAATTATTCTGGCTTGAGTGTTTGTGATGGCTGTAAAACGGGCCTTAAAACCAGTGTCATTGAATTAATTAATAAAAATAATCGAATAGGTTTTAATGTTAATTTAGGTTTAGCAAGCAAAAACAATATCGTGTTTAGTTCCTCTTTGTTAGAACTGGCCAATAAGATAGAAAGGCCTGAATGATGAAGATTGCGCGCAAGTCACTTAAATATGCCATCATAAAACGCCTAATTGTGTTATTTTTGTTGTCTTTAAGCGTAATTGGTTTAACGCTGTTTTATGTAGAAAAAGATCTGGCAAAAGAAAAACTGCTATCTGATTTAAATGTCATTGGTGAAATTCTTGCAAACCGAACGGTAGCCGCCTTAATCTTTAATGACGTTGCTGCTGCACAAACCAATTTATCCGCTGCGCAATTTCATCAAAGTATTCAGCATATTTGTTTATATAACAAAGAAAAAGAATTCTTTGCTCAGTATATATATGATGACAGGCGGTATAATTGCCCACCCACCCTCGGTGTGATCGATAGCTATCAGCAACATTTTAATGAAAATGGTCTAAACATCATTAAGCCTGTACTGGATAATCAGGAAATTATGGGCGCTTTGATGATTCAATCTGATTTGAAGTACGTTCAGTCTACTCAGCAACATGTTTTATTGGTTATCCTTATTGTTATCAGTATTTCTTTATTGGCGGTTTATGCAATTGCCAATCAATTATTAAAAAGAGTTCTGGCACCGCTGCAACATTTGCATTCAACGGCTCAACATATTACTAAAAACGTTTTTGCTGACATTCGCGCATATAAATCTAAAGAGGATGAAGTAGGCCAACTGGTTGATGTGTTTAATAACATGTTAGATAGTTTGGCTGACGAGCACAAATTATTGCAGTTATCAGAGCAACGGTTGAGATCATTATCCGACCAAGCCCCAATCGGTATCTTTTTGCGTGATGAGCAAGATAGGTATTTATATGTTAACAACAGTTGGCAGGATATGACTGGCTGTAAGTTACCAATAGATTTTATTGAATATAGCCAAAGAATCGCTTACCCAGACAATTTGCGCGTGTTAGAAATGTTTAATGAAAGTCAGTTAAATAAATCGACTTCATCTGTTGAATATAGGTTCACAACACCGCAAGGTAAACGAAAGAATTTTTTGGAAAAAATATCGCCCGTTACGCTAAATGATGGTCAGTTAACCGGTTATATTGGTTCAGTGCTTGATATTACCGAGTTAAAAGAAGCCCGCTTTGAGCTTGAAAAAATGGCTTATCAGGATCCTTTAACCGGTTTGGCTAATCGCCGGTTTTTTAATGAACACTTAAAGTTGGAAATTGCCAATGCGCTAAAACTTAAGCAGCAATTGGCCGTTTTGATGGTTGATTTAGATAATTTTAAACGTGTGAATGACGCCAAAGGACATGAATTTGGCGATGATTTATTGGTCTCGGTTGCCAATAAACTCAAAAAAGCGTTAGCTGATGATGATCTCGTTTCACGCATGGGTGGGGATGAGTTTATGATACTGATCCGTGATGTCGCTACTATTTCAAGTTTAGATCTGGTCGTTAAAAAGCTACTGAGTTCAGTTTTAACCCCACTGGAACATCAAGCATTGTTAGATGTTACAGCATCTATTGGTGTTGCCGTTTATCCTAAAGACGGGGTGAATGGTGCTGATTTGATACGCAGTGCCGATATAGCCTTATATAAAGCAAAAGATTTTGGACGCAACCAAGTTGTTTATTTCAGCGACACGTTAGATAAAGAAATTAAAGCGAAAGTCCATTTAGAACATAAACTTAGGCAAGCTATTAGTGACGAAGCGCTGACAGTTTACCTACAACCACAATTTGACGCGCAAAAAAATCGCTTTATTTGGGCTGAAGCCTTAGTTCGCTGGATTGATAAAGATGAAGGATTTATACCGCCAGATAAGTTTATTGGTGTCGCCGAAGAAACCGGCTTGATCCATGATTTAGGTTTATTGGTTCTTAGACAAGTGTGTCGATATTTGCAGCAACATGGTAAAGCCTTGAGATTAGTGGGTATAGACGGTATTGCGGTTAATTTGTCATCGCGCCAATTGTTTGCTAAGAATTTTTATTCTAGTGTGATGGAAATGATGGCAAGTTATGCTATTTCTCCACAGCAAATAGAGTTTGAAGTGACCGAGTCTTTGTTGATGGAGAACACTGAACAAGCTATCCGTTTAATGCAATTATTCAAAGATCAAGGCTTTCGTTTAGCCATGGATGATTTCGGAACCGGCTATTCTTCGTTGGCTTACCTAAAACAGTTTCCAATTGATTGTGTGAAAATTGACCGTACCTTCATCAAAGATATTCCACAGGATGAACAAGACAAAGAAATCTCCAGTGCGATCATTGCAATGGCGCAAAAGCTTGGTTTAGATATAGTCGCCGAAGGGGTTGAAACAATCGAACAAAGTGAATTTCTACAGGCGCAGGGATGTCGTGTAATGCAAGGATACTATTACGCTAAACCTATGCCTATAGAACAAACTTTTAATCTAACTGCAGACTTTTCCTAACTTGCGGATGACAAATGTCTCCTTTATAAATATTTAATCCGGCTCGCAATGGCGCTGAGATTTCTAAAGCTTGCTCAATACCACTGTCAGCCAACTCGGTCACATAGGGCAAAGTCGCACTGTTTAATGCCTGAGTTGCTGTTAGGGGTACAGCGCCCGGCATATTGGTCACACAGTAGTGAATAACGCCGTCTAACTGATAAATTGGCGCTGTATGTGTGGTCGGTTTAGATGTTGCGAAGCATCCGCCTTGGTCAATGGCCACATCCACCATCACAGCACCGGCTTTCATTTTTTTTAACCATTCTTTAGGAATTAATTTAGGCGCACTGGCACCTGGGATTAATACGGCACCAATTACTAAATCGGCGTTTAATACATATTTTTTTAAGGTCGCAGGCGTTGAATAAATACAATTGATTTGATTTTGATACAAGGTTTGTAACATTCTAAGTTTATGTAAATCGGTATCCAGCACAGTGATGCTGGCCTGTGCACCAACAGCCATGGCAACGGCTTGTTGCCCAACAGAGCCGGCCCCGATGACAACGACTTGAGCTGGTTCAACTCCGGCTAAACCACCCAATAGTTTTCCCATTCCACCTTGTGCTTTTTCTAAACAATGCGCGCCGACTTGAATCGACAGTCGCCCGGCAATTTCAGACATTGGCTGGAGTAAAGGCAAAAAGCCATTATCAGTCACTGTTTCGTATGCAATGCAAGTTACCCCTGATTTAGCGAGTGCTAGACTCAGCGCTTTATCTGCGGCTAAGTGCAAGTATGTAAACAAACAATGTTGTGGTTGGTACAAGGCGATTTCTTCTGGCAAGGGCTCTTTAACTTTGACAATGAGCTCAGCATATTTAAATAATTCTGATTTTTTTGTGACACGTGCCCCTGCATGTAAATAATCTTGGTCTTGATATTGAATGCCTGCACCTGCATCATGTTCAACCCAGACCTGATGACCTCTATTAACTAGATGGTTGACACTTTCAGGGGTGAGAGAAACTCTATATTCATGGTTTTTAATTTCTTTGGGAACCGCTATCTGCATAACTTTGATGACTCATATGATCCACAAACATGTATTGAGTATAGTCAAATTCATTATTTTGCAGCTGTATGTTTAATTCAAAGTTGGGATTTATTGTCGAACAGGTTTAGAATACGGGCCTTAGGGGAAAACGAGAGTTTATGGTTGTTTTGAGCGAATCAGCAGAATCAAAGTCACTAACGGGAATACAGCGTCTTCTGGAAGTCGGTTTAATTACATTTGCCGGCGGTGCACTTTTTATCTTACTGGCGTTGGTATCTTTTGACCCGCTGGATCCGAGTTGGAGTCAATCAGGTTATCAGGTACCTATCCGTAACATGGCTGGCGCTGCGGGCGCATGGTTATCTGACTTGCTGCTTTTCTTTTTTGGTGCTGTGGCTTATCTTGTGCCTTTTGCGGTAGCTTTTATAGGCTGGGCTTTATTTCAAAAGCGACCTAATTTTTTTGAAATTGATTTTTTAGCGCTAGGGCTTCGCATTATCGGTTTGTTTTTACTGCTGATTGCGACAACGTCATTATCAAGTATGAACTTCAGTGACCTGTTTGTTTATTCCTCAGGTGGTCTGCTCGGCGATGTTGTTAGCCAATCTTTGATTCCTTATTTTAACTTCATTGGTACTACCTTACTTTTGCTGTGTTTCTTCTGTACTGGCATTACACTCTTATTTGGTATTTCATGGCTATATATCATTGATAAAACAGGTGAAAGTGTGATTGGCGTCAGTTTGTTTGTATGGCGTCAAATCAATCGTCTTTGCAATAAACTAAAAGATAAAGACGATGTAAAAGCGTCGTCAGTTGACAGTGCAGTTACAGGCAAAGATAAGAACAAGGTTGATGCAACAACTCAATCCAATACACCAGTGGTTGAAGCTCAATCGGATATAAAGGATAGCGAACAAGCGACGAGTAAAATGCCTTCTTTATCAGCTTTATTTGGAAGTAAAGATGAGGCGGATGTCCAAACTCAAAAGTCGTCCGACACGTTAACGCCGCTTACCAAGCCTGCATCAACTGCTGCGGCACAAACCGCAACTCAAGCGTCCGAACAAATGGCGAGCCACACGGGTGTTGCGCCGGCTGAAGAACCTGCTTTGCATGACGCTAGCGATATGGACGATGTTGTCGAGACGGAAACTCGTAAAGAGCCGGTTCTTGGCGACTTGGCTGAGGTTGACGATGATGACATGCAAACCATGTTACCTTTGGGGGAGAACTGCGACGTCGAACCTGAAAAAATGGCCAAAAAATCAGCACCCAACAAAGCTCATATTCGTGTTTCATCATCGCAAACTCAATTCAGTGAGTTTTTAGCTCAGCAAGAAGCAGCCGATGCTGAAAAAGCCTCGGTAGAGATGACGCCATTACCTTCGTTTGAATTATTAGACAGGCCAGATAAAAAAGAGAATCCGATCACTCAGGAAGAAATGGATCAGGTTGCCGCCTTGGTTGAAGCAAAATTGGCTGATTTTGGCGTAGATGCAAAAGTTGTTGGTATGTATCCTGGGCCAGTCATTACCCGCTTGGAGCTCGATTTAGCACCGGGTGTAAAAGTATCTAAAATCACTAACTTATCGAAAGATATTGCACGTTCTTTATCTGCTGTCAGTGTGCGGGTAGTAGAGGTGATACCGGGAAAATCTTTTGTTGGTTTGGAGCTGCCGAATAAACACCGTGAAGTCGTTAAATTAAGTGAGGTGATTTCGGGCAGTGAGTTCGCAGATGCTAAATCTCCATTGACTATGGTGTTAGGTCAAGATATCGCCGGTAAGCCTGTGGTGGTCGATCTGGCCCGTATGCCACACTTACTCGTTGCCGGTACGACGGGGTCTGGTAAATCAGTTGGTGTTAATGTCATGATTCTGAGCCTGTTGTATAAATCAACGCCAGAAGAAGTCCGTTTAATCATGATTGACCCTAAAATGTTAGAGCTTTCGGTGTATGAGGGGATACCTCACTTATTGTGTGAAGTGGTAACCGATATGAAAGAGGCCTCCAATGCACTGCGTTGGTGTGTTGGAGAGATGGAACGACGCTACAAATTGATGTCTGCTATGGGGGTGCGTAATGTCAAAGGCTTTAATACAAAAGTCAGTGAGGCGATTGAACGCGGAGAACCTTTAAAAGACCCACTGTGGAAACCCGGAGACAGCATGGATGAAGAAGCACCTGAATTAGAAAAGCTGCCCAGTATTGTTGTTGTGATAGACGAATTCGCCGACATGATGATGATTGTCGGTAAAAAAGTCGAAGAGCTGATTGCACGTATTGCGCAAAAAGCCCGAGCGGCCGGCATTCACTTAATTTTAGCCACTCAGCGCCCTTCAGTTGATGTTATTACCGGTTTGATTAAAGCGAATATTCCAACGCGTATCGCTTTTCAGGTTTCCTCTAAAATTGACTCTCGTACTATTTTAGATCAACAAGGCGCTGAGACCTTATTGGGGATGGGTGATATGTTATACTTGCCCGCCGGTAAAGGGGTGCCGACACGCGTACATGGGGCCTTTGTTGACGATCATGAAGTACATGCGGTTGTTGCCGATTGGCAAGCAAGAGGCACACCGGTTTATATTGATGACATATTAAATGGTGATAGCTCTGAAGATGTTTTATTGCCAGGCGAGCAAGCTGAAGCCGCTGCAGATGAAGAATCTGATGCACTGTATGATGAAGCGGTCGCATTTGTGACAGAAACACGTAAAGTTTCAGTGTCCAGCGTTCAGCGCAAATTTAGAATTGGTTATAACCGAGCGGCACGCATTGTGGAACAAATGGAAGCAACGGGTGTCGTATCTAGCGCAGGTCACAACGGTGCCCGCGAAGTATTGGCCCCACCTCCACCTAGAATGGATTAAGTATGAAAAAAATTGTAAGTAGTTTAGTTTTATTAATTTTGTCGTTCGCTGTATCAGCTGAACAAACAGTCAGTCAGCAATTAAAAGAAAAATTATCCGAAATAGCCGGTTTTAGTGCGCAATTTAAGCAAAAAGTATTAGACAGTAAAAAACAAGTTGTACAATTGTCAGAGGGCAATATAGAACTCATTCAACCCAATAAATTTCGCTGGGAAACACTGCCACCCAACGATAGTTTATTGATGTCAGATGGCGTCAGTGTCTGGTTTTATGACCCGTTTGTTGAGCAAGCTACTGTGTATAATTTTGCCGATACGGTTAATTCAAATCCAATATTATTGTTATTGCAGCCTGATGCCTCTGCTTGGCAGGAATATATTATTGAAAAACCATCGGCTTCTGTATTTAAAGTAACCTCAAAATCGCAGCGTAATCAAATAGAGTATATTGAGATTTCGTTTACTCAGGATAATGCGGTTGAATGGTTAACGATTAAAGACAGACAGCAACAAACCAGTCACTATCAATTTTTTCAGTTTAAGCAAACTCAGTTATCTGATTTCGGTAAAGAGTATTTTGTCTTTAAATTACCTGAAGGTGCCGATTTAGATGATCAGCGTCAACAATAATGTTGTTTGAAAGCGCTCATAAACCTTTGGCCGCGCGTATGCGGCCCAGCAAATTAGAAGATTATATTGGCCAGCAACATATCTTAGCTGCAGGCAAGCCTTTGTATCGGACTATTAAATCGGGGAATGTGCACTCTTTGATTTTATGGGGTCCTCCCGGTACAGGTAAAACCACCTTAGCCGAATTAATCGCCCAATATGCAAATGCACATATCGAACGTCTTTCCGCTGTGAATTCTGGTGTTAAGGACATTCGTTTAGCAATCGAAAACGCGCAACAGATTGCACAACAGGGCGGTCAAAAAACCGTTTTGTTTGTAGATGAGGTGCACAGGTTTAACAAATCACAACAAGATGCGTTTTTACCCTTTATCGAGGATGGCACGGTTATTTTTGTTGGTGCAACCACTGAAAACCCAGGGTTTGAGTTAAATCGCGCATTATTATCCCGGGCACGGGTCTATTTATTACAAAAACATGAAAAACAAGATTTAAAGAAACTGCTCAGGTTAGTCAAAGAACGACCGGATTTAAGTGGTGAAAGTGCCAAGATTGTTTTGACTGAACAACAAGCTGATTTGTTAATAGATCAAGCCGGCGGCGATGCCAGACAGTTATTAAACTTAATTGAAGTTTTAACCGATATGGTCGAGCTTGATGCGCAAAAGCAAGCCCGAGTGAGCAACGAACATATTCAAACTTTAGTACAACATCGCATTGTTGCCGGTGATAAAGGCGGCGACTTGTTTTATGACATGATCTCGGCATTTCACAAATCAGTTAGAGGATCAGATCCAGACGCTGCTTTATATTGGTACGCAAGAATGCTCAAAGCAGGCGTTGATCCTTTATATGTTGCACGCCGGTTGTTGGCAATTGCATCGGAAGACATTGGCAATGCTGATCCCAGAGCAATGCAATTAGCATTAAATGCTTGGGATTGTTATCATCGGGTTGGCCCAGCCGAAGGCGAGCGGGCTATCGCGCAAGCTTGTGTTTATCTTGCCTGCGCCGCTAAAAGCAATGCGGTTTATAGTGCTTTTAAAGCTGCTTTGAAAGATGCCGCAGAACAACCCAGTTATGACGTGCCATATCACCTTCGTAACGCGCCAACTCAGGTTAATAAAAACTTGGGACATGGCGCTGAATATCGTTATGCGCATAATGAAGCTAATGCGTATGCCGCGGGAGAGTGTTATTTTCCACCTGAGTTACAGGGTCGTCAGTATTATTACCCTGAAAACCGAGGTTTGGAAAGTAAAATAGCGCAAAAGTTGGATTATCTTAAACACCAAGATTTAATGAGTGACAAAAAACGATATGAATAGTCCTTTAGTGTATGTCTTTATTGCCTTAGGTGGTGCATTTGGTGCGAGCTTACGATATTTTCTTTCGCAGCAAGCGTTAATCTGGTTTGGGAAAAGTTTTCCTTTTGGTACACTCATAGTCAATATAATAGGCTCATTGCTAATCGGTTTTTTATATACTTTGATAGCACAAGGTCAGTTACAAATTATTCCATGGCGAACATTTATTGGAATTGGTTTTTTAGGCGCATTAACCACATTTTCTACTTTTTCAATGGACACTTTGTTATTGATGCAACAAGGAGATTGGTTAAAAGCTGTGCTAAATATTCTTTTTAATGTGTTAATTTGTTTACTCGCTGTTTGGCTCGGTAGCAAATTAGCAAGCGTAAAAATTTAGTCTGAACGGGTACATAATGTTAGATCCAAAATATTTAAGAAACGAACTGGAAGCAACTGCCGAAAAACTGAAAAAACGTGGTTTTTCGTTGGATACTCAAACCGTTGCTCAATTAGAAGAAAAACGAAAAGCGCTGCAGGTTAAAACTGAACAATTACAAAACGAGCGTAATGCGCGCTCGAAATCCATTGGTAAAGCTAAAGCACAAGGTCAGGATATAGAACCATTACTGGCTGAAGTGAGTGAACTCGGTGGTGCATTAGATTCAGCTAAAGCAGAATTGGCTGAAGTGATGAATCAATGGGACAGTCTGGTGTTAGGTATACCTAATTTGCCAGATGAATCGGTACCCGTTGGCGAGAATGAAGATGATAATGTAGAAATTCGCAAGTGGGGGGAAATTCCACAATTTGATTTCGCCGTAAAAGACCATGTTGACGTCGCTGAAGCGTTACACCGTGGTTTAGATTTTGAATCTGGGGTTAAATTATCTGGCGCACGCTTTGTTGTCATGCGTGGCAAAATTGCCCGAATGCACCGTGCACTGGCGCAGTTTATGTTAGATTTACACACTGAGCAGCATGGTTATCAAGAAGCGTATGTACCTTATCTGGTCAATGCAGCGAGTTTATATGGAACAGGACAATTGCCAAAGTTTGGTGAAGACCTTTTTCACACTCAGCCTTTAACGGCAGACGGGCAAGGGATGTCGCTTATCCCAACAGCTGAAGTGCCTTTAACTAATTTGGCGCGTGACGAAATTTTTGATGAGGAACTGTTGCCGGTCAAATTAACGGCCCACACACCTTGTTTTCGTTCGGAAGCAGGTTCTTCAGGTCGCGATACCCGGGGGTTAATTCGTCAGCACCAGTTTGACAAAGTTGAACTCGTTCAGTTGGTTAAACCCGAAGATTCAATGCAGGCATTAGAAGAGCTAACTGCACATGCAGAAACTGTATTACAAAAGTTAGCGCTACCATACAGAGTCATGAGTTTGTGTACTGGAGATATGGGTTTTGGTGCAGCTAAAACATACGACTTGGAAGTTTGGTTACCGGCACAAAATTGTTATCGCGAAATTTCTTCCTGTTCTAATATGCAAGATTTTCAGGCGCGTCGCATGCAAGCTAGATTGCGCAGAAAAGGTGTCAAAAAACCAGAATTGCTCCATACTTTAAACGGCTCTGGATTAGCCGTCGGTCGCACCTTGGTCGCCATTCTTGAAAACTATCAGCAAGCAGACGGCTCGGTTGCCATTCCAACTGTATTGCAGCCTTATATGGGCGGAGAAACACATATATCATTAGCTGACTAAATGTCAGCTAAAAAACATTAAGGGCGAGTTAAAGATGACAGGCAAGAAAAAAACGGCAACACCGACGCCGGTAAAAATGTTTTTAAAGACTGTATATTGGCTATTAATTATTGCGATTTTTGGCTCAGTACTTGTGTTAGCGTATGACGCTTACTTAACCTACAGTAATGCAAGCAAAGGTTAAAAGGTTAAATACATTTAGCGGGTTTAGGTAAACCTGCTATCTTGGTTGCCTGTTTGGCTGGACCCTTGGGGAATAGTTTGTACAAGTATGGGCTATTCCCTTTTTCTTTACCTAGTTTTTGACCAATCGCTTTGACTAAAATTCGAATTGCCGGGCTAGTTTTGAACTCCAAATAGAAGTTTCTAACAAAGTTAATCACTTCCCAATGCGCTTCTGTGAGCACTATATTTTCTTGTTTCGCCATATATTCAGCAATTTCTTGATCCCAATCTTGCACATTTGCTAGATAACCATGTTTATCTACTGGGATTTGTTTATTTTTGATTTCAATTGTTTGCATTTTTATATCGTCAGTTGGCCAGATCGTCTTAAAAAGGAATAATGCACTTTCTACTGAGTTTTAGCTCAACCCATTCAGATTGAGATATTTGATTTATGTTGCCTGGTATTTTTTGAATACCTCTGGCTGATGCGTCCGTTGCATGGATGTACACATGGCTCAGCTCAGCTAAAGCTTCAAATTTAAGTATATTGTAACAACCCTCTAGAGCAAGCAATATGTCCAAACCTTGTTCAGCTTGCACTGTAAGGAGCTCGAATTCTGCTTGTGAAATGAGTCTATTGATTAAGATTAAACTAGGCATAACATTGGCTCAAAATTTTAAAATGACGTTGTAATTGGCTAATTGCAATAACCATTCACTTTTTGTTAAGGCTTGTGTTTCGATAAGAAGATCATTTTCATTTAAATGCAAATCAGCCAAGGACTGCTGTTCAATAAATACATCCTCAATATCGTACAGGTCTAATGCTTTGAATCCGTCGGTATAGTTTTTCAATTTTAGCAATTCTGCGTTTTGCGATTTGAGTAGTTGTAAAAGGCCACTCCCGCTGAAAAATAATGCGACAGCTTGTTCAAAAGTTGCCAAGGTTAAAGCGAGCTCAAGCGCTTCTTGTCCTTTAGCATTTTCAAATGGTGCGCTGGTGATAATAATTGCATGTGACGTATTATCCGATGTGTTAACGGGATTCAAAACTGTAATACCTTATCTGCTTGTGCTTGAAGTTCAACATATTCAGCTAAACCACCTAGCCGAAATGGGGTCGCTAAGTTATAACTGGATTTACCATGATAATTAGCTTCATCTAAATTTAATACACCACGTCTTTGTGCCGCAGCAGAGCAAATAATTAACTCTATTTTGTATTGTTCGGCTAATGTTTGCCATGCTTGGCACAAATCAAATTCGTCAGTGGGTGGGGATCTCAGTTCGTTGGCGATATAGACCCCATCGGAGTAAAAAAACACAGCGGGTAACTGATGTTTTTGACACGCTTGTTTTGCAAATTGAAAAGCAGAAAGCGCGCTTTGTTGTTCGGGTGAACTGGTCACAAATAATAAAAATCTAGCCATAGTTTAAGATATCACATACAAAAAAGGCCTCATCAGAGGCCTTTAGTATAACAGCTTGCAGGAGGATTAATCATCTCCGCCAGCAAATGACATTAAGATATGTAACAAGCTAACAAAAATATTGTAGATAGAAACGTATAAAGTGACAGTTGCAAGAATATAATTTGTTTCACCGCCACGCACAATTTCACTGGTTTGCATCAATATTGCGCCGGATGAAAATAAGATAAACATGGCACTGATAGCCAAAGCAATCGCCGGCATTTGTAAAAACAAGTTAGCAATAACGGCGACAATTAACACGACAAAACCAGCCATCATCATACCACCCAAAAATGACATGTCTTTCTTGGTGGTTAAAACGTAAGCAGATAGTGCAAAGAAAGTTAATGCCGTACCGCCTAACGCCAATACGATTAAATCAGAAGCACCTGCACTGACGACCATAGACAGAATTGGGCCTAAGGTGTATCCCATAAAGCCAGTTAAAGCAAAAACGCTTAATAAGCCTGCTGAGGAGTTTGCAGTTTTATGAACCAAAAACAACAAGCCATAAAAGCCAACTAGAATGACTAAAAAGTGTGGGCGGGGTAATCCCATCGCACCGGTTACGGCTGCCACAATAGCACTAAATGCTAAAGTTAATGCCAATAGAGAGTAGGTATTACGTAATACCTTATTCGTTTCGATGACCGAAGTACTGCTGTGTTCAGCATAAGTAGTCCGATTTTCCATAATGCACCTCTTTGCTTAAATAATTTAATTCAGTTACTTAGAATGTAATTGAGATATTTGGTTCGCTTTATAGTACAGAATATTGTTATTCAGTCCATAATTTTCAAGCTGATTAACGCTAATATTTGTTTATGACAAGGGGTCATTGTAAAGATGAGCCCTAAAATAGCATGAAGCTGTTGAATAATTGTTCGTTTAGAGCATTATCTGAGCGAACAGTAAAAAAATCAAAAAAATATCGTATTTATGCTTTACAAGTCCCTCATAAGTACTTAATATGCGCGCCGTTCCCAAGGGAACAGCAAGCAACAAAGCGGTGAGGTGGCTGAGTGGTTTAAAGCACCGGTCTTGAAAACCGGCGTACGTTAATAGCGTACCCAGGGTTCAAATCCCTGCCTCACCGCCACTTCTTTCCCAGCTCGACTCATATTCAATAACTTTCCATTATTAAAGCCATATTGGCTAGCTATCTATATTTTTAGTAAGCTGAATCTTTTATTTTTTCTAATTCTTTACTTTTCCTAATCTTTTTATAACAATCAGATATGTAGCATTTGCTATACCAGTTATTTTATTTGTGTCCATTAAGTGCATTGAATAACGTATGAAGATAAGCCAATTATTACGGAGTCCGAATTGATTAATATACTACTGGTTGATGACCATGAACTCGTTCGCACAGGGATCAGTCGTATTCTAAATGAAATTCGCGGCATTAAAGTTGTAGGAGAAGCGCAAACTGGCGAAGAAGCTGTTCAGTTTTGCCGCAAGAATAACCCAGATGTTGTATTGATGGACATGAATATGCCAGGTATTGGTGGTATGGAAGCAACAAAAAAAATTGTACGCTATTGTCCAGATACTAAAGTCATATTTTTAACGGTGCATACTGAAAACCCGTTGCCATATAAAGTAATGCAAATCGGCGCGTCTGGTTATTTAACAAAAGGTGCAGCGCCGGATGAAATGATTAAGGCGATCCGCCAAGTGCATTCAGGGCAAAGGTATATTGCACCCGATATAGCTCAGCAAATTGCGTTGTCTCAAGTTGGTGGCCAACAAGAGAATCCATTTGATATATTGTCAGAGCGTGAACTGCAGATCATGATGATGATAACCCGGGGTCAAAAAGTTCAGGATATTTCAGAGCAGCTTAATTTAAGTTCTAAAACTGTGAATAGTTATCGCTATCGTATGTTTGAAAAACTGAATATTGGTGGCGATGTTGAACTGACACACTTAGCAATAAAGTATCGGATGTTGGATACCAAAGACCTTTAAAATTTCGTACCATACGACTACTCAATTGTTTGTTTGTGGTCGTTGATTTGTTAGATACACAGTTTGATTATAAAAGCTTTTTAAAAAATTTAACTCACCAGCCAGGTGTCTATCGTATGTATAGCGTGGCAGGTGAGGTTATTTATGTCGGCAAAGCAAAAGATCTGAAAAAACGTGTCACCTCGTATTTCAGAGCAAATCAAACTAGCCAGAAAACTCTAGCGCTGGTGCGCCAAATCCATCGTATTGAAGTTACAGTGACCCACACTGAAACAGAAGCTTTAATTCTGGAAAACAATTTAATTAAACAATACATGCCTAAGTACAATGTGTTGTTACGTGATGATAAAAGTTATCCCTACATCTTATTGACCAATCATCCCCACCCAAGATTAGCTTTTCATCGTGGGCCTAGAAAAGTGGCTGGTAGTTATTTTGGACCTTACCCCTCAGGCGGCGCAGTGCGTGAAAGCTTGCGTATATTGCAAAAACTATTTCCGGTTAGACAGTGTGAAGACTCCTATTATCAAGCGCGTAGCAGACCCTGTTTGCAATACCAGCTCAAACGATGTTCAGCACCTTGCGTAGAAGGATATGTCAGTGACGAAGATTACAATCAACAGGTTCAGCTGGTTAAGCTTTTTTTGCAAGGGCGTAATCAAGAAGTCGTTGATCAACTCGTTGATAAAATGGAGCAGGCGAGTCAATGTCTTGATTTTGAGCTTGCTGCTTTGTATCGCGATCAATTGTCCGCATTGCGTCAGATACGTGAGCAACAATCTGTCAGTGGTGAACATGATTCACTGGATGTGATCGGTTTTGCATATCTGCATGGTGTAGCTTGTGTGCATTTGTTGGTTGTGCGAGATGGTAAAGTTTTGGGCAGTAAAAGTTACTACCCAAAAATGCCCAAAAACGCTGAACCGGAAGAGGTGTTGATCGCGTTTGTTGCTCAGTATTACTTGAATCAGCAAAGTGACAGGCAGCCAGCAAAAGAAATTGTACTGCCTTTTAAATTTGCAGAGCAGCAGGGGATGCAGGATGCTGTCAGCGAAATTTATCAAAGTCGAGTACAATTTCATGTTCCGCAACGGGGCGAAAAAATGCGTTATTTAAAGCTAGCGCTAACGAATGCAGAAAATGCAGTAACGACTCGATTAACCGAAGCGATGTCGGTACAGCGCCGCTTTGAAGCTTTAGATGAGGTTTTAGAGTTAGCAGAGCCAATCCAGCGCATGGAGTGTTTTGATATTAGTCATACAATGGGACAGCAAACGGTTGCATCATGTGTTGTTTTTAATCGACAAGGTCCGCTTAAGACCGATTATCGGAAATACAATATTAGCGGAATAAATCCTGGTGATGATTATGCAGCAATGGCGCAAGTCTTAGCACGCCGCTACAAAGCGCCGCAACCTGAAGATAAAATTCCGGATATCATATTTATCGATGGTGGTAAGGGACAGCTGGCTCAGGCTGAAGCGCATTTTGCCAATTGGCAGCAAAAAATGCCGCTGTTAATTGGTATTGCGAAAGGAACCAGCCGCAAACCCGGGTTGGAAACATTGATTATGGCGGGTAGTCACCAAATTATTCATTTAGAGTCTCATTCACCGGCGCTACATTTGATTCAGCACATTCGTGATGAATCACATCGTTTTGCTATCACGGGACACAGAGCCAGACGACAAAAAGTTAAAAATACTTCTTCTTTAGAAGGGATTGCGGGGGTTGGTCCCAAAAAACGACAGGCATTATTAAAATATTTAGGTGGTATGCAAGAGCTAAAAAATGCGACTATAGAACAAATTGCAAAAGTTCCCGGGATCAGTCATGAACTGGCAGAAAGCGTTTTTTATCACTTACATGACAAACCTTAGTAAATAGTGCGACAATAGTGCGAGTTTAAGTATTTAAGTAAATAGAATGTGGAATATACCTAATATTCTGACTGTGTTCAGAATTGTATTAATACCCTTTTTTGTGTTGTGTTTTTATTTGCCGGTAGTTTGGGGCCATTATTTGGCTGCGTTACTGTTTGCAATTGCGGGGGTGACCGACTGGTTGGATGGCTATCTTGCGAGACGCTGGCAACAATCTACGCCTTTTGGTGCGTTTTTAGATCCCGTTGCGGACAAACTGATGGTTGCAACTGCTTTGGGCTTGATTGTTGAGCATTATAGTGTTTTTTGGATTACGTTACCTGCAGTTGTGATGGTCTGTCGAGAAATACTGATTTCTGCACTGCGAGAGTGGATGGCTGAGTTGGGGCAAAGGGCTGCAGTAAAAGTATCAGGGATTGGGAAGCTTAAAACTTTAGCGCAGATGGTTGCGCTTGTTGGTTTGTTGGTGCAACCCACTGGCGTTTTGTTTATTGCATCGATTTTATTGTTATATGTAGCGGTCGTTTTAACGTTTTGGTCGATGTTAATTTATCTTAAAGCGGCCTGGCCAAGCCTAACAAAAGTTGATTAGTGTTTGGGGATGGTATTTTGTGCTGTAAAAACCGCCCATTCGTCTGTTTATTGAGCGGTTAGAAAAAAGATTAAAATAAATAGTTGACTCGCCCCGTATAGTTTGTAAAATGCGCCTCGTTTTCGGGAGTTATGAAAAGAAACTTTCATAAATCTTCAGAGTGCGGCTGTAGCTCAGTTGGTAGAGCACAACCTTGCCAAGGTTGGGGTCACGAGTTCGAGTCTCGTTAGCCGCTCCAAATTCTGATTAAAGCGGCGGGTTGGCAGAGTGGCCATGCAGCGGATTGCAAATCCGTCTACCTCGGTTCGACTCCGGGACCCGCCTCCATAACTGAAAACATAGAAAAGTGTCTGCCCGGGTGGTGGAATTGGTAGACACAAGGGATTTAAAATCCCTCGCTGGTAACAGCGTGCCGGTTCAAGTCCGGCCCCGGGCACCAATTTTTCATTTGATATGCGGCTGTAGCTCAGTTGGTAGAGCACAACCTTGCCAAGGTTGGGGTCACGAGTTCGAGTCT
Organism: Catenovulum sediminis; assembly: GCF_007289895.1. Taxonomy (GTDB): domain Bacteria; phylum Pseudomonadota; class Gammaproteobacteria; order Enterobacterales; family Alteromonadaceae; genus Catenovulum; species Catenovulum sediminis. The sequence continues at coordinate 2,678,155 of NZ_CP041660.1, forward strand.
CGTTAGCCGCTCCAAATTATTTAAGCATTCTCCTTTCGCGGCTGTAGCTCAGTTGGTAGAGCACAACCTTGCCAAGGTTGGGGTCACGAGTTCGAGTCTCGTTAGCCGCTCCAAATTTTATGGTACGTTATTATAACGATACCTAGTGTCTGCCCGGGTGGTGGAATTGGTAGACACAAGGGATTTAAAATCCCTCGCTGGTAACAGCGTGCCGGTTCAAGTCCGGCCCCGGGCACCATTTACTGACGTCAGGATGATGTATACCAGTAAATGCACACACCTTTATATGCATTTCTTGTGAAAATAAATTTTATCAGCCTAATCTTCTGATGTTAGACAGCTTATTCGATCGCCATCTAAATGACTGGCAACGATAATTTGAATCTAAAATTCTGGTTATGTATTCGCGCTGCAAATATCCTTAGGGCGTGTTTATCTTTGTTTATAATTTGAGCTGAGAGAAAAAATGGTCTTAGGCAAGGCAGAAATAATGAAGTTTAGTCATCTAAATAAGTAATTTCTAACGCTGCATAAGACCATTTTGGCCTCAGCCCGAAGGGCAATGGCTATTCTAACCCTTAACGGCATTAGAATTCGTTTATTTAGAATGACTAAACCTCACTCATTCTGCTTTGTTAATGATTAAAATAGCCTATTGCTCAAAAATAATACAAAGATTCACATGCCCTAGACGCTATTTTGATTCAGACAGTGCACGTTTTTTATTGAGCATATTGAGGATATTGTGCTCTATGTCGTATGCAGTAAGTATAAATCCATCTCGATCGCCGAGTTATGTATCTTAGCGAAGAAATCTAAGTTACTAAATAAAAGTTACTAAATAAAAGTTACTAAATAAAAGTTACTAATTTAAAGTTGCTAACAATCAATGCGATGAAAATCCGCCTAGATGAACTGAATATCAAGATTTACATCCATCAGCTTTTTTAAATGCGCTCATTTTGCATAATATTTTTGCGCTAGACTTGAATACCATTCTAAAAGAACAACACTTTTTGCGTAGCTCGTAGCTCGTAGCTCGTAGCTCGTAGCTCGTAGCTCGTAGCTCGTAGCTCGTAGCTCGTAGCTCGTAGCTCGTAGCTCGTAGCTCATGTAGGTTGGTCTTTAGGCCAACAAAGGCATATTACACAGATGCTGAGTTCAAATTTGTCATTTTTAGGGGGGAGCTTTCTTGAAAAACACCGGGGGTACTTCAAAGGTTGGTGTTTACGGCGACAATGTAGGTCGCGGCTTTAGCCCGACAAATTTTGCATTATGCACGATGTCGAATTAATAATTGTCGCCCTAAGGGGACGACCTTCTGTGAAACTTTAAAGGTTGGTGTTTACGCCGACAAGATATGCAAAAAACGCTTGTCGTCCTAAAGGAGCGACTTACACTGTTTGTGAAACTTGAAACTTGAAACTTGAAACTTGAAACTTGAAACTTGAAACTTGAAACTTGAAACTTGAAACTTGAAACTTGAAACTTGAAACTTGAAACTTGAAACTTGAAACTTGAAACTTGAAACTTGAAACTTGAAAGGTTTGCGTTGGAAAATAATTTAAAAAAACACTTGTCGGGCTAAAGCCACGACCTACAATGCACTCGCAACTCGCAACTCGCAACTCGCAACTCGCAACTCGCAACTCGCAACTCGCAACTCGCAACTCGCAACTCGCAACTCGCAACTCGCAACTCGCAACTCGCAACTCGCAACTCGCAACTCGCAACTCGCAACTCGCAACTCGCAACTCGCAACTCGCAACTCGCAACTCGCAACTCGCAACTCGCAACTCGCAACTCGCAACTCGCAACTCGCAACTCGCAACTCGCAATTCGCAAAGCTTTAATATTATGCAAATGAGGCTATCAGTAACCCATCGTCTATAATTTGAGATTCGCGAAGTACGTTAATTGCTTGTTTGCGGCATTTTCCACATTCATTCGCGATATCCATTTTTTTGCGCAACTCAACTAAGCTGGTGCAACCTTCTTGGGCCGCTTTTTGGATATCTTTTTCGGTAATACCATTACATAAACAAATGTACATATTTAAATAACGCCTCTGCAAATAACAACTGCATTATAAATGAGAAATATTCGTATTTGCAACTTTATCTTATATAAATTTTGCGATTGTTCACTATTTAACTGGTATTTTCGCTTTTGTACGACTATTTGGAATTTAGTGCAAATTGCCCCTTGGTTTTTCATATTTCGCCTATATACTTTTGAGCAGTATTAGGAAGAGTGAAAACTCTTGAACAATTCCAAATAAAATAAATGGAGAATGTTATGTCTGTATTAGTAGGCCGTCCGGCTCCGGATTTCACTGCAGCAGCTGTTTTGGGTAACGGCGAAATCGTTGACTCATTCACTTTGAGTGAAGCGATTAAAGGTAAAAAAGCGGTTATCTTCTTTTACCCATTAGACTTCACTTTCGTATGTCCTTCAGAGTTAATCGCGTTTGATAAGCGTTTTGCTGAATTTCAAAAACGTGGTGTCGAAGTTATTGGTGTTTCTATCGATTCTCAATTCAGCCACAACGCATGGCGTAACACTCCAGTAAACGAAGGCGGTATTGGTCCAGTTCAATACACTTTGGTTGCTGATGTTAAACATGAAATTTGTCAAGCATATGATGTTGAGCATCCTGAAGCGGGTGTTGCATTCCGTGGTTCATTCTTAATTGATGAAGAAGGCAATGTTCGCCACCAAGTTGTTAATGACTTGCCATTAGGTCGTAACGTAGACGAAATGTTACGTATGGTTGATGCTTTAGCATTCCACCAAGAGCACGGTGAAGTTTGTCCTGCTGGTTGGCAGGAAGGTGATAAAGGTATGGATGCTAGCCCTAAAGGTGTTGCTTCTTACCTTTCTGAAAACGCAGACAAGCTATAAAACTCTCTGTCTGGCTAATAACTAAAGCCACCTTCGGGTGGCTTTTTAGATCTATTCTTCTTTTACCGCATCTGAATTTGAAACCGGCTCTTGCCAGCCCCCCAAACTTTTCCATTTATTGACCATAAAACAGAATAACTCAGCGGTTTTTTGTGTATCGTATAAAGCTGAGTGTGCTTCTTTGTTGTCAAATGGGATACCTGCTGCTTGACAGGCTTTAACAAGCACTGTTTGGCCTAAAGTTAAACCTGCTAAACTGGTTGTATCAAAAGATACAAAAGGATGAAAAGGGCTACGTTTTATATTACTTCTGGCAATCGCGGCATTTAAAAAGGACATATCGAATGCAGCGTTGTGCGCAACCATAATTGAGCGTTGGCATTCATAATGTTTTTGCCGCTTTCTAACTTTTTTGAAAATTTCGCTTAATGCTTCTTTTTCATCTACGGCAGCTCTTAGCGGGTGGTGTGGGTCGATCCCGTTAAATTCTAGGGCTGATTTTTCTAAAATGGCACCTGCAAATGGCTCTACATTAAATTGAACGGTTTCACCACAATATAGATTGCCTTCTTCATCCATTTCTGTCAGTGTCGCGGCTATTTCTAATAAAGCATTTTGTTTTGCATCGAAACCCGCTGTTTCTACGTCAATGACAACTGGGTAGTAGCCCCTGAATCTGTTTTTTAATTGCGCTTTTTGCATATAACTGCGCTGTGCTCCATATACTGGCTAAGATAAAAAATTCCGCCTATTATGCCAGAAATAGTGAGCGCAAGATAACTTATCTGTGTGCTAGGGCGTGTTGATCTTTGTATTATTTATAAACAAAGATCAACAGACCCTAGAGTTGGTCTATTATTTGCTTTATTAATTGATATGCGTACAGATAAGTGCGAAATATTCGGGTGTTGATAGCTATATTGACAAAAAATTGTCTGTTGATTGTCAATATATTGTCAATTCGTTTGTTTGATTTGAGGAATGGTCATGCGATTTATTTATTTAGTGTTCATTGTAGCAAGTGGGATCCGGTTTGCCGATGCCGATGTGCGGCACTACAAAGCAGCTATTTCTAATTCTCAATGGCTTGTGTCTAATCAAGCTCGATTATCTTGTCAGCTTGAACACCCAATACCTAGATACGGCAAAGCAATTTTTAGTAGTGATGCAAGCCGCGCGATAAATATGACCTTTACGCTAGATATGCTGAAATTACCAGTAGGTTATGATATCGCAGCGTTAGAGTCTATTGCACCTTCACATCGAGCCGGTGTACCCAGCCGACAAATTATAGATATGCAGATTTTACAACAATTCGACGGACAGCTGATTGATAAACCCGCTTGGACCATGCTCAGCGAATTAGAAAAAGGCATGATGCCGACTTTTTACTATCAAGATTGGCACAGTGATTTCGATAAGGTAGCGGTTGCCATTAACTCAGCAAACTTTCATGCAGCGTACGATAAGTTTTTAGCCTGTATTGATAATTTATTACCTTATAGTTTTGAAGATATCGCTATGACGGTATTAACCTATAATTCAAATACCGCGGAATTAAGCAAGGCCTCAAAAAAGCGCTTGGCCATGATTGCCGAATACTTAAAGCAGGATACGGATTTAGAGTTGGTATTGCTGACAGGTTATAGCGATAGTTATGGTGGTCGTTGGCACAATGAAGAGTTGGCCAAAGCTAGAGCTACGACCATTCGTACTTTTTTTGCCGAGGCAGGTGTCGAAAGTAAGCGTATTGAAGTGGATTCTTACGGTGAACGTCGACATGTTGCAAGCAATCAAAATGTGTTGGGACGTGCAAAAAACAGACGTGTGGTTATTAGAATGGAAAAGCCATAATCAGCTTAAAGTGATTATGGCCTAAGGATAATTTAGTCAGCTTGTGGAACACCATAGTGTTCTTTAAGTAAGTAACAGTAGGCTGTGGTAAACGCCGTTTGTTGAAAGACTTTTAATCCGGTACTTTTAAAATCAACAGCCAAAGGATTTTTTTTCAACAACGCTTTTTCAAGTGTATTGTTTTGCAACTCTACACTTAAACCGTCTATCAGTTGAATAGCGGCTTCTATTTTAAATCCGGCGCAGCTCCCTGCAAATTTACCTTTCATGGGGCGTTCTTTAATAACAACATTTTGAATTTGATAATCTTCCATCAATTTTTTAAATGCAAATTGAAACTCTTGCAACTCTTCGCCGCTGGCCGCATTTTTTAACAAAAATTTCTGGCTTCGGCAGTCTGGAATATCAAATAAACCATTTTCCATTGATAACAAGCAAATAATGGCTTCGTTCGATTTTATCTCTACACCACAAGCTCTCATAATTTTACTCCGCTAAAAAATTTTGCATATTGTAACCTTAATTATCGCTAATGTGTTGATGATCACGCCATAAGTCATTTAACAAGTTAAATATTTTTTTGTATTGATGAATCCGCTCTGCGAGGAATTTACGAACAGGAAAACCCATAAGCCCTTGGTACAGATAAATTAGTTTTCTTTCTTGAATTGGGCTTAAATTGTTTATCACAATCGCAGAGGCTAAGTCATAGGCAGGTTCACTAATTCTTGCATATTCCCAGTCGACAAGCATCGCAGGTTGGCAATTGATAATGTTGTCAAAAGAAAGGTCGCCATGACAAACACAATTTAAAGGGCTTTGCGCATCTAATTGCTGTGCAAGTAATAACAAGTTAGGGTCTATGTTAGCGTTTGGATTGCTTTGTGCATATAAATCAATTTCTGTCGCCAAGCGCTGTTTTAGTATCCCTTGTTTATTTGGTTTTGCGATTTTATGTAATTCAGCTAAGCATTCGGCCAGGATATTAATTTTATCTGCCATCGTGATCTCTGCATCCGCTAGGTTAGCATTAGGGATGTAGGGGTAGATATATGTACCTATCTCTGCACGTTCAAATAAACAGGGGGGGGTTAAACCATTTTCTGTCGCCCAGTTGCGGGCAAAGCCTTCGTTTGCCATCTCGCTTTGGTCTAGCTTTTTCGAATTGAGAATCTTAACGAAATAGAGCGCGGATTGATCCGTTTCTTTTATTTCGACTTTTACACACGTATTCGTTTGGCCGCTCGGGATAGTAGTTAACGATTGTATCTCGCCCAATTTGTGAGTTAAGTAATCGAGCACCGGATTAGGTAGTTTCAATTTATTTCGCCGTTTATAGGTTGTGTGTTTGAATGAGTGGGTTGTATCATTGTTTTTTGTTTACGCCAGCTAAAGTAACCGTACACTGCTATAAGGGTATAACAGACAAAAAGAAATGCAGTTAAATATAATGATTTATTAATATATAAATAGATAGATACTGCATCAATCACTATCCAGTACAACCAGTTTTCAAGGACACGAGTGGCAATTAAATAGGTTGCATAAAAACTAAAAACCGTGGTTAACGTATCCAAATAGGGATATGAGGCATCTGTATTACTGGCTAAAATAAAAGCAATTGCCAAAGACAAAGTGATTAAAATACAACCGTGTACGATAAATAGTCTAAGTGGCAATGATTGTATTTGCAGTGCCGAATTATTGTTTTTATGTTGCTGCCAATTCATCCAGCCATAAACTGCGATCAAGACATAATATACTTGTAGCAAACTGTCCATCAGCAAGCGCACATCAAAAAAGATATAACAGTAGATAGCACTAGCGAGGATAGCAAAAGGCCAGCAGAGCAGTTGTCCTTTCGCTGCCAGCACCACATATATCAGGCTAGACAGCACTGCAATAACTTCTAGGAGAGCCATTTGGCTGATTTCAGCAAGCATCTCATTCATTGAGTGTCGACCTGTCACCCGGCACAAATTTACAAACAAAAATAGCCGTACCTGTTTGCTGGTACGTTATTTTGAATTCTTTTTGCAAACATTGCATGACATCATCATACGCGCCAAATACCTGGCTACTCATGCCATTGGTTGTGATGCGGACATTTGGCGTTTGTTTGACGCGCTCTATAAAGTCCCAAATAGCTGTTTCAAATTGTTGCTGGGCTAAAGGGTACAAGCTGATTTCTACAGACAGTTGCATCTAAACACCTTATTTAATATGAATATTCAAGGGTTAAACCGAGTCGTGCAGGTTCACCGTATTGGTAATAAAATTTACTTTGGTAGCCATCTCTAGGGTCGTTGCCAAAATTAAAGCCTTGCACATAATAATCTTGATCAAAGATATTGCGCGCCCAAAGTTTAACGAGCAAGTTGTTGTTTTGATAATTGAGTGCCGCATTCACCAGATTACGCTTGTCAGCTTGCACATCGTTGTCACTATCGTCGGAAAAGTAATAACTGTCTTTACCAATCGCTTCAATGTTAAACCAGATATCTTGCGTAAGATTTAAATTCGCACCTAATTGATAACTATAGTCAGGTGATTGCGATAAGGTTCGCTCAGCAAAGGTTTGACCGCTTGAAGGCACAGTATAGCGCTCGGAAATAGCGCGCAATTGACCAAAGCTTGCGTATAAGTGTAAAACATCCGAAGCATACCAGTTTAACTCAGCTTCTAAACCCGTCGAATAACCCCCTTGAGCATTGCGTGTGAAGCTAATAAATTCGGTGCTACCATCTGCGCGTTCAACTTCAAAATACTTGTTTAGCTGAATGTCTTCTCTGTCCATATAAAAGGCGGTTAAATTAAATGCAAAATTGTTATGACGGTATTTAAAGCCGGCTTCATAATTCCATAAGTATTCCGGCGTGTAGTATCTTTGTGCATCACTTAGCGTGCCATTATAATTGATACCGCCGCGCATATAACCTCTGTTGATTGATGCAAAAGCGAAGGTATCTGACGATAGTTGATAAGCCAAAGCTAATTTACCACCCCACATTTCATAATCAGGTGTTATGTTTAGTTGTTGTGAGTTGCGATAATCCATTTTATGTATTTCGTAACGAAGGCCTATTGTCAGAGATAAGTCGTCATTTAGTTGACTATCACTTTGCGCAAAAATTGCGCCTTTTTGGTTGTTGAAATCGGATGTGAAAAGATCGCTATAGGTATAGTCGCGAACCAATTTGTCTTTGGATTCTTGCAAATATATGCCAGTGACCCATTGCGTGCTGTTGTTTAATATTTTTTCCTGATGAGACAACAGCCGCAGTTCTAAACTGGCATTTGTTTTGTCATGCGCGTAACTGTCAACTGAGCTGTATCCGTCTGGATGAATGCCTTCGTATGCCCAGTCTTCATCGTACTGATAAAGCGTATCTGAATGGGCATAACTGACAATAGAATGCAGCTTGATTGCGCTATTTAATGGTTTTTTATACTGTACAGAATACGCGTTGGTTTGTTGTGTATCTTTACCGGGCTGATCGGACAAAGTCTGGCGTGTATTGTCTAAGCTAAAAGTATCATAACCATTGTCCATGTTGACATGTGTATAAGACAAGTCTAATTGCCCTTGTTGGGGCATCTCAATGGACAGCTTACCACGTAGGGTCATTTCATCCCGATTATTGGTATCGTCTTGTTTAAGATAGGCGTTTTCGATAAATCCGTCTGAAGTATAGCGGTGGGCACTTAAACGAAAATTAGCTTGCTTGTTTATGCGGTTGCCGACCGCAACACCAAATTCCTGTGTGTTGTAGTTGGCTTTGCTGAATTTAATTTTACCAGATGGGGAGGAGCTAGGCTGTGTTGATGTTAAGTAGATTAAGCCAGCCATGGCATTTGCGCCAAATCGTGTACCCTGTGGCCCTCTAAATATTTCTACTTGTTCTATATCAAACAGGGTTGCGCCACTGCCAATTTGGCTAAAATCAACATCATCTATATAAATGCCAACTGGGTAATTTACCGGCGCGTCAAACTCGCTCTGTGCACCAAGTCCTCTGATTTGAAAAAAGCGTGCACGAGAACTACCGCCATTAAAGTTTACGTTCGCCGCTGCAGAAATGACATCTTCTAGGTGGTTATTGGCGGTGCGATTTAACGCGGATTGATTTAGCACGCTTAATGATAACGCGCTATTATTAACTGTGCTTTGGCGAAAATCCCCTTTTACTTGAATGACTTCAATCTCGTCCTGAGCAAAAGAATAGCAACTGCTAATGGTTAAACCGATTAAACTAAATTTAATTAAATTATGGATTTTCATGCGTTCCTCAAATACGAAAGGCGAGTGACGCAGGGATAGGAAGTGATTAACCATCCCTGCCACAGCATTACCTGAACAGGTTCAAAGGGTTCGCAGAATTGCGTCTCAGTTTATCAATACACCCCTTGGTAATTGGGTGGCATTTTAACAGAAGACGGTCATTGAGTCGATGTAGGTAAACACGCCTTTTTTACAGATCAAGGGCTTCTTTTATCTGAGCTATTTCTGTTTTTAACTGTGCAACTTCTTGTTCGAGTTGCTCGATACGTTGTTGCTCATCAGGATGAAGGCTTGCTTGCGCTGTGTTTGCATCCGTTAAGTTGTCATATTTTGCTATCTCATCATCGGATGTAAAAAGATGAATATAGCGAGACTCGCGTTTGCCAGCTTCACGCGGAAGCTTTTTTACCATAGGATCTTCACTATGAGCCATCTCGCTGAGTGTTTCTTCAACCTGTGCGACATCAGAAAACGCGTATAATCTTTGTGTTCGAGTTCTTAATTCGCCTGGCGTCTGAGCGCCGCGTAAAAATAGCAGACAAATAATTGCACTTTGTGCAGGGGATAAATCAAACAAAGAAAAATCGGAACCACAAAATCTATGTTTGTATTTGGCGGCACGAGCGGATGGGCTGGAAACAAGTTGTAAAACCCTAAGCTTAATCAGTTCGTCAACGATATTTTGTACTTGGCTTTCGCTAAAATTGACGACGGGATCGCGATTGGACTTTTGGTTACAGGCGTTTGTCATTGCGTTAATTGATAGGGGGTATTGGTCGGGTGTTGTTTTTTCTTTTTCTAAGAAAACACCTATCAGTCGTGTTTGTTCAAAGCTAAATTCTTTCGTCATCCAGTTACCTTTATTTTTTCTATTTGTCTTAAGCATTCTAATTATCTAAGCATAGCACTTTGCCGTGTAAAATAGGCTGTGTTGTTATGTTGGCGCAAGATTAGGATAAGTAATTAAAATAGCTTAACTTTTGAAATATATCATTATTCGCCGAATTAACTTGGTTTTTTTCTGTCACACTTGCCTTGAAATCAAACTTTGAGCCTACATTTTACAGCAATCTTATTTTAAGGTTGGGTTCAGTGCATTTTTCATGTATTTTAATTTTTATTATTGTGCGGCCCATCTTTTCTACTGCACTTATCTTGTTGAGGAATATTCATAGTGATTTTAGCAGGCGATTTGCGTGACTTTTTCGAAACGCAAGGAACAGCTTATGCTGGGCAACTCAGTCGAGGGATCGAAAAAGAAGCGTTACGTATTGCGGCAAATGGTAAATTAGCCAAAACATCGCATCCGGCAGCGTTGGGCTCTGCATTAACCAACCCTTATATCACCACAGATTATGCGGAAAGTTTATTAGAATTTATTACGCCCGTTGAAAATAAGCCTGAAGTGAGTTTAAGTCAACTGGCCGATTTGCATAAATTTGCTTATCACAATCAGCAAGATGAATTACTCTGGCCAATGAGTATGCCGTGTTTTGTCGGTTGCGAATCGGATATTGAAATAGCGCAATACGGCAGTTCAAATACCGGAAAAATGAAAACTCTTTATCGAGAAGGATTAAAAAACCGCTATGGCAGTTATATGCAGGTTATTGCAGGGGTGCATTTTAATTTTTCTTTCCCACACAGTTTTTGGCAACGCTTAGCTAAACAACAAAATAAAACACTCAATCAAGATTTTATATCCGATCGTTATTTAGCTGTTTTACGTAATGTGAAACGCCACCTTTGGTTGTTAGCTTATTTATTTGGTGCATCTCCAGCTTTGTGTTCGTCCTTTATTGAAGGTAAACAGTCTGCCTATCCGTTTGAAAAAGTCGGTAAAGGGTCATTGTATCTACCCTATGCCACCTCATTACGATTAAGTGATCTGGGTTACACAAATAAAGCTCAATCGGTATTAAGTATTCGTTATAACAATTTGGATGAATATATTGCGGGTTTACGTCAAGCGATTAAAATGCCGTCTGGTGATTTTGCACATATACCGAGCGGACAAAACGGTATTTTTAATCAACTCAACAGCAATGTCTTGCAGATAGAAAATGAATATTATTCACCTGTCAGGCCAAAACGGGTGACCAAAAGCGGTGAAAAGCCGACGGATGCTTTGGCGCGCGACGGTATTCAATATATTGAACTGCGTGCACTGGATATTAACCCGTTTACGCCTGTTGGATTAGATATTGAGCAAATTCGATTTCTAGACGTATTTTTAACTTGGTGCGCAATACAAGCGTCACCCGAAATTCATTGTAATGATGAGTTTTTAATCACTGCAAACATGCAACAAACTATTTTGTACGGGCGCAAACCCGGTGTTGAGTTAAATAATGGTCAGCAAAAAATCACATTGACTGAATGGGCGCATTCAATTCTGGATGATTTGTATCAACTTGCAAATTACTTTGATGGTGATGCCTCATCAAATTACCGACAAGCACTGGATTGCCAAATGCGCAAAATTCGGCAACCTGAAACAACGCCGTCGGGGCGTGTTATTAGCCGCTTATTGTCTGAAAATATTGATAATGGCGAGTTAGGTTTGCAATTGGCCAGTCAATATCGTTCACAACTCATGGGGCAAGATTATGCGATGTTCGATGCAGGCTTTTTAGCGGACGCAGCTAAGGCAAGTCGTGAAAAACAGGTGCAGATTGAACAATCACAAAATTTGCCATTTGACGTCTTTTTAAATCAGTATTTTGCACAATAGATATGAATAATAAAAAACGCTTAATTTTAATCTCTACCCTGTGTTTGTTAGCCGCTTGTGCAACGGCGCCCCCACAAAAGCCGGAAGATTTATGTGAAATCTTTTTTGAAAATAGAGATTGGTATGATGCGGCCAAAGATGCTCAGGCTAAATGGGGAACACCCATTCATATTCCGATGGCAATGATGTATCAGGAAAGTTCATTCAGAGCGGATGCTAGGCCCCCAATGGAGTATTTTTTAGGCTTTATTCCGATTGGTCGTGCTAGTAGCGCTTATGGATATTCTCAAGCTAAAACACCCACTTGGGAAGATTACAAACGTGAAACGGGTAATGGCTGGGCTGACAGGGATGATTTTGAAGATGCGATAGATTTTATGGCATGGTTTATTTACAAAACGCATAAAGTCAATGGCGTCTCTAAATGGGATGCCTATAACCAGTACTTAAACTATCACGAAGGTTGGGGTGGTTATCGTAAAAAATCATATAATCGCAAGGCTTGGTTAAAAAAAGTGGCTGCTAAAGTACAAGGCCGCGCAGAGCGCTATGGTGCACAGCTTAAACGATGTGAAGAAGAGCTCAGTCACGGTTGGTTATGGCGTCTGTTTTTTGGTTAAAATAAATGTCTGTTGGTCATTTATTTGAGGTGTTGCGCTTTTATTAAATTTCAATGTAACAGTTAGGTATATCTTATATCTGATTGTTACATTCAGTCCTCTTTATATATAACCAGGTAAATGAAATCCAATAATTTTTGCTTTTATTGTTTATCTGACCGTGAGTCTCTTAGATTTAAATTACGTTCTTTTTAAATAACTTACCTGCAATTAACATGGTTTGAGCTAGGCTAAAAGAGTCGCGCAAATTCAAGCAGGTAGGTTAAAGGCTATGATTCAAGAGCAATCCTTACTCGTTGCATATAAATGGCATATAAAAACGCTGGATGGCATGTATTTACGCTTTCATAATGGAGAGGTTAAATTATCGCTCAGTAATCAGTGCAAATCAGCTGACTGGCTGTTTTCACCTTGTATGGAAGTTGGGCGATATTATATTTTAAACGCGTTGACGGGGGATAACCTAGTGGATACGGTCAATGGTGGATATGATGAGTGGTCTATCGAGCCTTGTTACAATGGTACTCAACAGTTAGTCAGTGCGGGTGGTTTATTTCGACATTTTGAAAAAAGTGTCGTGCAAACGGCTTCGAGTGGGTGTGCGGCTTTCCGATTTGTTGAATATGAGAATTGGGTGCTAGAAACTTCCGTTGCCACTTAGTGCTGGGGGACTTTTATCTGGTTATTACGCTCGATAAGTTTGTCATATCTTTGCTGTTGTTCGCTGGTTAAACTTGTTGTATTGAGTATGCGTAAGCATTTTTGATACAACTCTTCCTGAGTGTCATTGAGCGTGGTTTTTAACTTTTGGTCTACCAATGCTTGCAACATATTAAGTGCAATTCGACTGTTTTTCGGCATTAACCTTAACGCGTCGGCAAACGCTTGGATAGCGGCGGGTAACTGCTTTTTATTATAAAGTTGCACGGCAATATTGTTGAGTTGACGGGGAGAGAATGGAATGTCGGTTTTTTCTTGCGCTTCTTGTTTAATATATCTACTCATGATTTTTTCATTGAGTGGGTCGTCTGCTGTTTGCGCAGCTAATCCTTCCAATAACTGTACAGCTTGGTCTTGATAACCTAATTCGTGAAACGCTTTTGCTTTGTCTAAGTGATCTTCCAAACTGCCCTCATTGTGCTGTTCCATCACACTGTTGATCAGTTGTTTTGCTTTTCCCTGTTCATCTTTTAGATAATGCAATCTTGCCTGTACGACAGCGATTTTATCTTTTGTTTCCGGATGGTTGGGAAATTCATGTTTAAGCGTCTCTAAGTATCGCTCAGACTGACGTGCGATTGCGGCAGATTCTGTTTCCGGCAAGGTCATCGCGTAATCAATTGCTGCTCTGGCAACGGTTAAATATAAATCAGGGGAGTCATGTAGTGACTTTTTCGCAAACTTCAGCATGGTTTTTGCTGTGACATATTGTCCGCTGTGATCGTGTAGTAAGCGAGCAAGCGATAAAACATTTTTTTGTCTGTTTATATTGCGCGGAGAGAGTCCGGTTGCATTTTGTAGTTGTTGATAAGCAAGTTCATATTCATCATGCTGGATATAATACTGACCCAATAAATCTAATGCGGCTAATTTGGTTTCGGGTTTTGTGACCAGCTTTTCTAAAATTGATTTGGCTGCGTCTTCTTTGTTTAACCCTAGATAGGCTTTGGCTAAACCTACCATTGCCCAAGTGAATTTTTGCAGGGTGATAACTTCATAATAGAATTTTGCAGCAACTGTGTAATCTTGTTGTGCAAGTAACACATCACCTTTGATGCGTAACACGAGTGGATATAAGTTAGCGGCTTTGCTGTCTGTTAAAATGGCATCAATATTTTGCAGCGCATTAGCGTAATCATTTTGATCGAGCGCCTGATAAATTTTACTGAGTTTTTGTTTGCGGGTTAATACACGTCGCAGTCTTTCACTCAACTCTTTTGCCGTAAAAGGTTTAGCTAAAAAATCATCCGGTTGTAGCTCAACAACACTATTCACTAAAGTTGCATCGGTTTCGGCACTGGTAAAGATAAACGCAGTGGTTAGACGCACAGCGCCCGTCGCTTTTAATTCTTCAAATAAGTGGTAACCGTCACGGTCTCGACTGAGGTTATATGAACAAATAATAACGCTAAATGAAGTTTCCTGACACAAGCGCAACGCATGTTTTGCACTTTCTGCAACAGATATATTTTCAAAACCTATCTTTTCTAAAGATTGTTTTAAAAATATTTGTGCTAAAGGCTGATCATCAATAATCAAAACCTTGGAAAACTTTACGAGCTCTGGATTCATTAGTGGTTTTTATGGTGTCCAAAAATACCTAGCATATGCGCTGATTATTGATACAAAGACAGAGAATTACAAGTAAATAGCTCAAATTCTGATTTTAATCAGAAGATTTATTGTTCCACTTTCCTGCAATGCAACTTTTACTCTTTAAAATTTCTAGAGAGTCTATATAATCATCAGCGATTACTTGTCGGAGTGCCTTAGGGCTGAGATCGCGTTAGCGGGATCCGTCGAACCTGATCTGGGTTAAACCAGCGTAGGGAACAAGATAAACCATCCATAAAATGATGTCTTGTCGACAGCCACACTCCGTCTTTATTTCACTCATAATAAAGGCACCACTATGTCACAATTAAGTCGCAGAGAAAAAAGAGCAGAAGCCCAGGAATTTATCAATAATCTTTCGGGGCAACCATTTCCAAATTCTAAAAAAGTTTATGTTGAAGGTAGTGATCCCTCTATTCGTGTCGGGATGCGCGAGATTGCGGTATCAGATACATTAGTCGGTGGGACTAAAGATGAGCCTGAATTCGAAAAAAATGAGCCGATTCGTGTTTATGACACTTCCGGTCCTTATACAGATCCCGATATTACAATTGATGTACACAAAGGTTTACCGCGCATTCGAGAGCAATGGATTGCAGCGCGCAATGATACTGAGGCTTTAGATTCAGTCACTTCACGTTATAGCCAAAAACGGCTGGCAGATGATGGTTTAGACCATATTCGCTTTGAACACCTACCTAAAATTCGTCGGGCCAAAGCGGGCAAAAATGTATCACAAATGCATTACGCACGTCAGGGCATTATCACCCCGGAAATGGAGTTTATCGCGATTCGTGAAAATATGAAGCGTGAAGAGATCAAAGGTGAAATCTTAAATCAACAGCATAAAGGCCAAGCTTGGGGCGCTAAATTACCAGAACAAATTACGCCTGAGTTTGTGCGTCAGGAAGTGGCTGAAGGTCGCGCAATTATCCCGGCGAATATAAATCACCCAGAAGTTGAACCTATGATTATTGGTCGAAACTTTTTAGTTAAAGTGAACGCCAATATTGGTAACTCAGCCGTGACTTCTTCAATTGAAGAAGAAGTTGAAAAGTTAGTTTGGTCAACTCGCTGGGGTGGCGATACAGTAATGGATTTATCGACGGGTCGTTATATTCATGAAACACGTGAATGGATTATCCGAAATTCACCGGTGCCAATTGGCACTGTGCCAATTTATCAAGCATTGGAAAAAGTAAATGGTGTTGCCGAAGACCTTACTTGGGAAATTTTCCGCGATACCTTGATAGAGCAAGCTGAGCAAGGGGTTGATTATTTTACCATTCATGCAGGTGTGTTGTTGCGTTATGTGCCAATGACAGCGAAGCGATTGACCGGAATTGTGTCGCGTGGCGGTTCTATCATGGCAAAATGGTGTTTAGCACACCACAAAGAAAACTTCCTATATACCCATTTTGAAGACATCTGTGAAATCATGAAAGCCTATGATGTGTCTTTTTCTTTAGGGGATGGATTACGTCCGGGCTCTATCGCTGATGCGAATGATGAAGCTCAGTTTAGTGAACTACGTACTTTAGGTGAGCTCACTAAAATTGCTTGGAAGCATGATGTGCAGGTGATGATAGAAGGTCCTGGTCATGTTCCGATGCATATGATCCATGAAAATATGACAGAGCAGTTAGAGCATTGTCATGAAGCGCCTTTTTACACCTTAGGTCCATTAACCACAGACATTGCACCTGGGTATGATCACTTTACTTCGGGGATCGGTGCCGCTCAGATCGGTTGGTATGGCTGTGCAATGTTATGTTATGTCACACCCAAAGAGCATTTAGGGTTACCCAATAAAGAGGATGTGAAAGAAGGTTTGATTACCTATAAAATTGCTGCGCATGCTGCTGATTTGGCTAAAGGTCATCCGGGCGCTCAAATTCGAGACAACGCTTTATCAAAAGCTCGATTTGAATTCCGATGGCATGATCAGTTTAATTTAGGTTTGGATCCAGAACGTGCGCGTCAGTACCATGACGAAACATTACCACAGGAGTCGGGTAAAGTAGCGCACTTCTGTTCTATGTGTGGACCTAAATTCTGTTCGATGAAAATCACTCAGGAAGTTCGTGATTATGCTGCAGATTTAGAAGCTAAAAAAATCGAAATCCAACCGGCTGATGCGTCATCTGGGATGGCGGAAAAATCGAAAGAGTTTCGTGAAAAAGGTTCAGAACTTTATCACACAGCAAAGTAGGGTCGTTTGATATGAAAATTGCCGTTGTTGGCGGCGGGTTAATTGGAAGGCTGATGGCATGGCGCTTAAGTCATGCTTCTTCTGGTTGCCAGGTCGAGCTTTTTGACAAAGGAATGGCCAGTGGAACTGGCAGTGCCGGTTACATCGCCGCTGCAATGGTTGCACCTGTCGCAGAGTCAGTGATTGCCGGACCGCTGGTCACGCAATTGGGATTTCGGACATTGCAATTGTGGCCGGCGTTATTGGCTGATTTGGAACTACCTGTTTTTTACCAGCAAGCAGGGAGTTTAATTTTAGCGCATGCGCAAGATCGAGGCGATTTATTAAGTTTTCAACAACGATTAAAAAACTCAAACGCGTTAAAAACGTTGAATGCGCGACAGATTGCAGAATTAGAACCAGAATTAGGTTATCGATTTAACCAAGGCTTATATATCGAAAATGAAGCGCAAATCGATAATCGCAAACTATATCAAGCATTGCTCGAGGCTTTGCAGCAAAATGCGGTCAAAATGCACTGGCAAAAACCAGTTGTAGTGGAAGGTAATACTATTGTTTGCGGTACGCAAACAATGCAATACGACTGGGTTATCGATTGCCGTGGTATGGGCGCTAAAGCCGATATGCAAAACAACCGAGCGCGTCAGCTACGCGGCGTGCGTGGTGAAGTTGCGCGTGTATATGCACCTGAAGTAAATATTAGCCGGCCGATTAGATTAATGCATCCAAGGTATCCGATTTATATTGTGCCAAAACCCGATAAACAGTACGTTATAGGGGCAACTGAAATTGAATCTGAATCGGAAAAGCCGGTGACTGTACGCTCATCGATGGAACTATTATCTGCCGCGTATAGTGTACACTCTGGTTTTGCTGAGGCACATATAGAAGCATTGGATAGTGGGTTAAGGCCGACCATGACAGATAATGATCCTTGCATTCAAGTTGAACAAGGTTTGATGCGGATAAATGGTCTATATCGACATGGCTTCCTGTTGGCCCCGGCTATTCTTGAACAAGCATTAATTCGATTGTTTCAAGATTCTGCTAAGACAATAGCTGACAGCACATTGGGCAGTATCAACTTTCAAAATGCAACTCAGTGTGAAGCTTTATTTTTCTCGTAAGAGGATAGTTTATGAATGTAACGATTAATGGTCAGCCAGCTGAATTTTCAGATGGCTTAAGCTTATTAGATGTAGTTGTACAGCATGGTGCACAAGCACCATTTGCACTGGCGGTTAATGGTCAGTTTATTCCTAAAAGCCAACATGCAGAAACTCAGATTAAAACACAAGACAGTATTGAAATACTTTCTCCTGTCCAAGGCGGCTAGCTATGCAAGATACAAATAAGTTGGAAATTTACGGTAAATCCTTTGATAGCCGTTTGTTGATTGGCAGCGCTTTGTACCCATCACCCAAAATAATGCAGGACAGCATACGCGCATCAGCATCAGAAATAGTAACGGTTTCTTTGCGCCGACAGTCACCGGAAGAAGGCGGCGGGACACAGTTTTGGCAACAAATTAAAGACCTTGGCTTGACTATCTTACCCAACACAGCAGGTTGTCATAGTATTCAAGAAGCCGTGACTTTGGCACAAATGTCACGAGAAATATTTGATACCAACTGGATTAAGCTAGAATTGGTGGGGGATGAATACAACTTACAACCCGATCCAATTGATTTAGTGAAAGCAACTGAAATTTTGTTAAATGACGGGTTTGAAGTCTTGCCTTACTGCACGGATGATTTGGTTATTTGCCGTCACTTAGTCGAGTTGGGCTGTAAAGTATTAATGCCTTGGGGAGCCCCTATTGGCACAGGCAAAGGGTTATTAAACCCATACGCACTATCTGCAATACGGCATCGTTTCCCACAGATCACATTAATAGTTGATGCTGGCATTGGCTTGCCTTCGCACGCTGTTCAAGCTTTTGAGATGGGATATGATGGAATTTTGCTCAACTCAGCTATCGCTCAAGCTCAATCGCCCGTCACAATGGCGGCTTCATTTAAAGCCGCTTGTCAGGCCGGCCGATTAGCGTATGAAGCTGGTCGAATGCCAGAAAAAAATACAGCACAACCCAGTACGCCAACTTTAGGTATGCCTTTTTGGCATCAGACAGGATAAAAAATGACGTTCGAAAATACAGCTTCACGGCCAATAGTCTGGAGTATTGCCGGCTCTGATTGTTCCGGTGGTGCCGGTATACAAGCAGATTTGAAAACAATGCATAATTTGGGATGTGATGTTTGCACTGTGATTATCGCAAATACGGCACAAAATAGCTTTGGCGTGCAGGAAATTAATGCAGTTAGCAATCAAGTTTTATTGTCGCAGTTAGACTCACTTGCGCAGGATAGACTGCCGAGTGTGATTAAAATTGGTCTGCTGGCGAATAGTCAGCAAGTAGAAATTGTCGCGTCATGGATTTTAGATTTGCAAAATTCGGCACCATTGCCACGTATTGTTTATGATCCGGTAGCGATTGCATCAGCCGGTGGTAGTTTGGCAGAAGAAGATATTATTCCAAGCATTAAAGAAAAGTTACTGCCCCTAGTGGATGTACTTACACCTAACGCAGAAGAATGCCAAAGGTTATCTGGCGTGTATATCATTAATTGGGAAAGCATGATTGAAGCCAGTCGAGGATTAATGAAGTTAGGTGTTGGAGCTTGTATTATCAAAGGCGGACATATTGACGTAGATACGTCGCATTGTGTGGATATGGCTGACATAGGAGAGCAGCAATATTGGCTGGCGTCAAAGCGCAATTTTAGCGAGCATAACCATGGCACGGGTTGTACTTACGCTTCTGCCATTGCTGCGTTATTAGCGCAGGGCTATTTACTTAGGGATGCTGCGACTGTGGCTAAAGCTTTTATTAATCAAGGTTTAGCTGAAGCTGCATCTTTTCAAGGGGCCTATGGGCCGATACGCCAAGGTCAATGGCCGTTAAACCCGTTAGACTATCCCGAAATTGTGCAAAGTGGCAGCCCGATAGCAAATAAACTAGACTGGGAGATTGGACTGGGTAATGCAGCATGGGCAACTGACTTTGCAGCTTGTAACACTCAGTCTTTAGGTTTATATCCGGTTGTTGATTCGGCTGAGTGGATTGAAAAGTTGGCGAAGTTAGGCGTTAAAACCATACAACTGAGAATTAAAAACGCCACTCAAGAAACCTTACGTGCACAAATAAAAAAATCGGTCGAGTTAGCAAAACAGTATAACCTGAGATTGTTTATCAACGATTATTGGCAGTTGGCTATCCAATACCAAGCTTATGGCGTGCATTTGGGACAAGAAGATATTCAAAGTGCTAATTTGCAAGCCATTAAAAAAGCAGGCTTGAGATTGGGCATCAGTACACACGGCGAATTTGAATTGTTAAGTGCATTGCAAGTAAAACCAAGTTATATCGCGGTTGGCGCAATTTACCCAACCAATACAAAAGATATGACAGGCCAAATTCAAGGTGTTAGACGACTCAGTCGATATTTGAAATTGGTCGAAGGTGCGATACCTATGGTCGCTATTGGCGGTATTACCAAAGCCAATGCGCCACACGTAGCTGCTACAGGGGTTGGTTCAATCGCGGTTGTAACAGCAATCACTCAAGCCGAAAATGTTGCTATGACGGTTGAGTATTTTAAGCAAATATTAAGTGAATCTAATGCATTGGAGCAAAATGAACAACTTAACGGATAAAGAGTCTTTGCGTTATAGCCGCCATTTATTATTAGAGCAAATTAGCGAAAGTGGCCAGCTTAAGTTGAAATCCAGCCATGTGGTGATTGTCGGTGCCGGTGGTTTAGGTTGCCCAGCGGCGCTTTACTTAGCCGCTGCAGGCGTTGGCCATCTGACGATAATTGACCCTGACACCATTGAACTGAGCAATTTACAGCGTCAGGTGATATACAAAACCAACCATATTGGGCGTGATAAAGCACAACTGGCCAGCCAACAATTACAGGCGCTAAATACTGAAATCAAAATTGATGCTCAAACCGTTAAAGTAGAAGAATCAAACTTTAAGCTATTGATAGCAAATGCAACTGCGGTGCTAGATTGTACGGACAATGCAGCGAGTCGCTATTTTATTAATCAAGCTTGCGTTGAGCAACAGGTTCCTTTAATTACAGCCGCTGCTATCCGAGGTGAAGGACAGTTGATGGTGTTTAATTTTAAACAGCAAAAAACACCTTGTTATCATTGTGTATTCCCAGATTTAGCTGCTCAGGATGCGGGATTAAATTGTAGCAATAGTGGTGTATTAGGGCCATTATTGGGTATTATGGGAAGTATGCAGGCGCTTGAATGCGTTAAACTTATAACGCAACCGACAAAGGTTATGTTTAATAAATTGTTGACTTTCGATGCGTGGGAGATGAGTTTTATGCAATTTTCCTTAACCAGTGATGAGCAATGCAGTATTTGTCGAGGTTAAACTTGCTGCATCGCTTATGATTGGGTAACCTTTAATGAGCTTACTTGATGTTTTAAGGCATGTTTCTTTATGGCGATACAAATTACCGCGTCTGAAAAAAAGATTTTACAAAATGTAACCATTCCACCTCGACCTGAAGCATTGCTTAAAGTTAGTGATGAAGCGAAGAAGCCCGAACCGGATGTCAGTGTTATTGCACAATCTATTTCCAGCGATATTGCTATCTCTGCGGCTGTTTTGCAGGTTGTTAACTCTGCGGCGTTTCGTCGCAACAAAGAGATTAAATCTATCGATCAAGCAGTGATGGTTTTGGGGTTGAAAAGAGTTTTCCCCATCGTCAAAGCGGTTGCATTAAAAAGCGCTATGGCGGCCAGTGATGAGTTGACCCAATTTTGGGAAGATTCAACGAACATCGCCAATGTCTGTGCGTTAGTTTGTCAACAACTGGAAAAACCACAGCTAGGTGACAACGCATATATGTTGGGCTTATTTCATAATGCGGGTATTCCGGTCCTTTGTATTAATTACCCCTCGTACTATGAAGTGATGCATAAAGCCGAATCGTTGGGATGGAATGACAGTATACTGACAGAAGAGCGCGACAAATTTCAAACTAATCATACAACCATTGGTGCTCTGTTAGGTCAACGATGGCGTTTACCGAAAGATTTAATTGAAGTGATATACTATCAGCATGATAGTGCAGGTATCTTCACCACCTCAGAGCTGAGTAAAGTGGGCTTGTGGTTACTGGCAGTATTAAAAATATCGCGTCATATCGTGTTAGATATTCAGCGAGGCAACGAAACGAGCGATGAGTGGGAAATGGTAAGAGAGCAGTTACTTGAATTTTTTGACATTGAAGATGTTGAGCTCAATGACATTGTCGAAAACGTCATATCGAAGATAAATTAACCAGTTGAACCATTTCATGCAATTAATTGCTTTACAGCTGAAAAAGCGCCTGTATAATTCGCTGCAGTTCGTTAGGGGTGTAGTTCGAATTGGTAGAACAGCGGTCTCCAAAACCGATGGTTGGGGGTTCGAGTCCCTCCGCCCCTGCCAACTCTTTTTGACTGTTTAAGAGGTATTCATGTCTTATCTTAATGATTACCAAACAGCCGTTCTTCATGAATTAGACATTCCAGTCTATCAAACAAAAAACACTTCAAATACTATCCTTGCAGCGCAAGCTCCAGCTCATATAGCGGTCGAAAATATCAGTCAAGCGGATGCTGGTGCATTATTAAATTGTTTATCACCAGAAACGAGTTGGCAGTTTGAATCAGAAGAATGCAATACTCAAAATATTCGTACGCATATTCAATTAACGCACCCAGAGTTAACCACAGCGTTGTCATTTAATTTATTGAATAGCACAGATAAAAAAGCACTGTGGCAACAGATTTGCCGTTTGTTATGACAAGCCAGCTTTATGACATTAAACAAATGTCGGTTGAGCATTGCGCACAGGTTTATGCAATTGAACAGGCAAGTCAGGCCCATCCATGGAGTGAAGCATTAATTAAGTCTTGCTTGCACCCTAGATATTTTAATCTGGTATGTTTAGGCAATAATCAGGTCGCAGGTTTTTTAATTGCCGATATGGTGGTTGATGAACTCTCCCTATTGAATATATGTGTCGCCCCACATGCTAGGCGCCAAGGGATAGCGCAGCAGCTACACCAATACATGATCAATTTTGCAAAGCAAAACCAAGTGCACAAAGTCTGGCTCGAAGTACGTTCAGACAATACTGAGGCATTTAATCTTTACCAAAAATTAGGCTATCAGCCAATCTCTATACGAAAAAACTATTATGCAGCCGGTGTCGATGCATTGAATATGCAATTAATGCTTAAATAGTGGGCATATCGTAAAGCTTTGATTGTGTCTGATGTCAATATCAGCGAAAATACCCGCTATTTCCTTTTAACAATACGGATTAGGCTAGCGCCTGTTAGCTAGAATGTTTTAAAGCACATTTAGAATCCGCACATTAACCAAAAGAATTTTTGATGGCAGAGCAAACTTTTCTAAATGAAATCAATAAGCGAAAAACTTTCGCAATCATCTCTCACCCTGATGCAGGTAAAACGACAATCACCGAAAAAGTGCTTTTATTCGGCAAAGCTTTGCAAAAAGCTGGTACGGTAAAAGGCCGAGGTTCGAATCAGCATGCTAAATCTGACTGGATGGAAATGGAAAAAGAACGGGGTATCTCGGTAACCACGTCTGTAATGCAATTTCCGTATCAGGATAAACTGGTCAATTTGTTGGATACGCCAGGTCACGAAGATTTCTCTGAAGATACTTACCGAACCTTAACCGCGGTAGATTCCTGTTTGATGGTTATTGATGCGGCCAAAGGTGTCGAGGATCGTACTCGTAAATTAATGGAAGTGACCCGTTTACGGGATACCCCTATCATTACATTTATGAATAAACTGGATCGCGATATACGAGATCCAATGGAATTGCTGGACGAAGTTGAAACCGAATTAAATATCGCCTGTGCGCCCATAACCTGGCCAATAGGGTGTGGTAAAGCATTTAAAGGTGTATTTCATATCCATCGTAACGAAGCCATTTTATATCAGTCAGGTCAAGGGCATACAATACAGGATGCTCGTGTCATTCCAGGTTTAGATAACCCAGAGTTGGACAAAGCCATCGGTGATGAATTGGTTGAAATTTTGCGTGAAGAGTTAGAATTAGTTGTGGGTGCCAGTCACGAATTTGATCAAAGTTTGTTTGATAAAGGAGAGTTAACGCCTGTATTTTTTGGCACCGCACTTGGCAATTTTGGTGTTGATCATATGTTAGATGGTTTAACTCAGTGGTCTCCGTCTCCTATGCCAAGGCAAACAGATGAAAGAGTGGTTGAAGCAACAGATGAAAAATTCAGTGGATTTGTGTTTAAAATTCAAGCCAACATGGATCCTAAACACAGAGACAGGATTGCATTTGTGCGAATCGTTTCCGGTCAATATACACAGGGAATGAAACTGAATCATGTTCGCTTAGGGAAATCTATCAGTATATCGGATGCCGTGACTTTTATGGCCGGCGATCGTGAGAGAGCGGCAAATGCTTACGCTGGTGATATTATTGGTTTGCATAATCATGGCACGATACAAATAGGGGATACCTTTACGCAAGGTGAAAAGCTTAAATTCACAGGGATCCCGAACTTTGCGCCAGAATTATTCCGCCGCATTCGATTAAAAGATCCGCTAAAACAAAAACAATTATTAAAAGGTTTGGTGCAATTATCCGAAGAAGGCGCAGTACAGGTTTTCAGACCTTTTATTAATAACGACTTAATTGTTGGTGCAGTTGGTGTTTTGCAGTTTGATGTCGTTGTCCAAAGACTGAAGTCTGAATATAACGTTGATGCAATTTATGAATCGATTAATGTAGCAACAGCTCGTTGGGTTAGCTGTAAAGACGGCAAAAAACTAGACGAGTTCAAGCGCAAAGCTGAAGCGAATTTAGCCCTGGATGGGGGAGAAAATCTCTCATATATTGCCCCAACAATGGTTAATTTAAGTTTAGCCCAAGAACGTTACCCCGATATTGAGTTCCATCAGACTCGAGAACATTAAGGCAAAAATAAATGAAGATTAAACAACTTTTAGCTGAAAAAGTTCAAGCTGCGATGTTAGCAGCTGAGATCCCAGAATCATTCGGCCCACACATTGCGTTGTCTAAACAAGTTAAGTTTGGTGATTATCAGGCCAATGGCGTACTGGGCGCAGCTAAGCACTTAAAAACCAACCCAAGAGCGTTAGCAGAAAAAGTTGTCCAGCAGTTAGATTTAAATGAGATTGCCAGCAAAATAGAAATTGCCGGTCCGGGTTTTATTAACATATTCTTAAATGAATCTTGGCTGGCAAAACAGTTAAATATTCATATAGATGATCCTCGTTGTTCGGTCGCGCCCGCAAAACTTAAACAAACTTGTGTTGTCGATTATTCATCACCGAATTTAGCAAAAGAAATGCATGTTGGTCATTTACGTTCAACCATCATTGGTGATGCAATTGTTAGGGCGCTTGAATTTCAAGGGCACAATGTGATCCGGCAAAATCATATGGGCGACTGGGGCACTCAGTTTGGGATGTTAATTGCCCATCTTGAAACAGTCTTAGCCGATCAATCTGTAGCAGAAGTTGCGTTAGCTGACCTTGAGACATTTTATCGTGAAGCGAAAAAGCGCTTCGATGAAGATAGTGAATTTGCAGACAAGTCGCGCGAATATGTCGTAAAACTCCAATCCGGTGATGCACGTTGTGAAGCTTTGTGGAAACAATTTATCGATATTTCAGTCTCACACAGTGAAGAAGTTTACGAAAAATTAAATGTGACCTTAACGCGAGACGATATCAAGCCTGAAAGTGCCTATAACGCGATGTTAAATGAAGTTGTTAGCGATTTGAAAGCACAAGGTTTAGCGGTTGAAGATCAAGGCGCGCAAGTTGTGTTTTTAGAGGAATTAGCCGATAAAGAAGGAAATCCGTCGCCGGTTATCATTCAAAAGTCGGGCGGGGGCTTTTTATACGCAACTACAGACTTGGCTGCGCTAAAATATCGTGGCCAGACTCTGAAAGCGGATCGCAATTTGTATTTTATCGATGCCCGCCAATCGTTGCATATGCAGCAAGTCTTTACTATCGCGCGTAAAGCTGGTTATGTAACTGAAGATATGAGCTTAGAGCATCACCCATTTGGCACCATGATGGGCAGTGATGGTAAACCTTTTAAAACACGCTCAGGTGGCACTGTTAAGTTAGTTGAGTTGCTAGATGAAGCTATCGCCAGAGCAAAAACGCTAATCGCTGAACGTTCGACAGATTTATCAGAGTCAGAGCAAAATGAAATCGCGCGTAAAGTCGGTATTGGTGCGGTTAAATTTGCTGATTTATCCAAACACCGCACCAGTGACTATATCTTTAACTGGGATAGTATGTTGAGCTTTGAAGGGGCAACAGCGCCTTATTTGCAATATGCTTATACCCGTATTCGTTCTATCTTCACAAAAGCGGGTATTGACGAGCGCGCGATAGATTCTGAAATATTATTAAAAATGGCGCAAGAAAGAGCGCTTGCTTTAAAGCTCATGCAGTTTGAAGATACTCTAGAGCAAGTTTGTTTAGAAGCGCAACCTCATCTAATGTGTTTGTATTTATACGAGCTGGCGAGTTTATTCATGACCTTCTATGAAGCTTGTCCAATTCTTAAACTAGATGTTACAGAAAATGACAAAAAGAGCCGATTAGCACTGAGCCGTTGGACGGCTAAAGTAATGCGTACCGGTTTACATCTTTTAGGTATCGAAACCAACGAAAGAATGTAGTCTATAAAAATACTAGCAGTGTGTTGATCTTTAAAACCGAGGCAACAAAAGTGCGATATAAGTGTGATATAAGTGCGGTATAAAGGTCGATGCATATGCTAGAGAGATTCATATTTGTGTCTTTTTAGCCATAAACTCACTGCTCCTACCATCTAGAATTTTTATTTTCGTTATTACAAAAACAAATATTAATCTGTAACAAGGTGTTTAAACCTAATCGTTTTAGAAAACTATTTTGTTGAATCAAAATATCTTTTTAATAACTAAAAGATTTACAATTGGTGGTTTTTAGTACAAAAAACACATTTATGTTAATCTGAGTGAAGAAAATAGCTAAAATATTACGTATTTATATAAAATTCTTTGCAATCTACTATGTACTTTAGCTAAGATTTAACGGCGTCTATATAAAGTGAGATTTGAACTAGGATCTTTTAGTGCTAGATACTAGATTAAACAAATCTCCAACAAGTAAGCGGCTCGGTTGACAGTCTGATACATTTGGTAGAAGATTCGTTATTGTTTTATTAATAAACAGTACGGAAATTATTTTCACGGTGATGTTATCAACCGTCCACCACAGCTAAGTAAGTTCCAAACAATTTTAATTATTGGGAATCGTGTCAAAGATGATAAAGAGCAAAAAACTCGCTTCTGCAGTTGCTGTTGCATGTGCTATGTCACTGTCTTCAGTAGCTTCAGCAGACCAGGTTGAAAACCTGCATAAAGAAGAGCGTGCTATTCATGATGCAGCAGTTAAATCTCAGAAACGTGTTGATTCAATGTTTGAACAGTCTCTGGATTTGCTAAGTGAATACCGCCAAGTAGTTGACGAAACAGACAACTTACGCGTATACAACGATCACGTGCAAAAATTGGTTAACAACCAAGAAAAGATGATTGCTTCCTTACAGAATCAAATTGACAGCATTGAAGACACCAAAAAAGGTGTTGTGCCTTTAATGTACAAGATGTTAGATGCACTTGAGAAATTCATCGAGCTGGATATTCCAGTTGAAGTTGAAGCACGTAAAGAGCGTGTAGAGCGTATCCGCGAATTAATGAGTGAACCAAATATCACAACCTCAGAGCGTTATCGCCAAGTGTTAGAAGCTTATCAAATCGAAAATGATTACGGTTCGGCTATCTCTGCTTACCAAGGTAAATTGAACGACATGACAGTTGATATGGTGCATATCGGTCGTGTTGCTTTATTAGCTCAGTCTTTAGACCTTAAAAAAGCATGGGTTTGGGACAATACTGCACGTGATTGGGTTCAGTTAGGTGAAGAATATAATAAACCAGTTACAAAAGTAATTCGTATGGCGAAGAAACAGGTTGCACCTGACTTGATTGAAGTGCCAGTGTTTGCAGCGGAGAGTGCAGAATAATGAGACATTTAAAAACAATTCTAACTGCTTCAGCGATTGCTTTAACGTCAATGTCGTTTGGCTCTTATGCCAACACAGCCGCGTTGGACCAGTTACTTAACGAAGTAAAAAGTAACCGTGTTTCTGAAGCTAAAATAAACAAACAACGTGAAGCAGAATTTCGTGCTGCACGAGATCAAAAACAAGCTTTACTTAACAAAGCGAAAAAAGAATTAGCTGATGAGCAAGCGCGTCAAAAACGCTTACAGCAAACATTCGCAGATAACGAAAATCGAATCACCGACAAAACTAAAGAGCTTGATGATGCGAAAGGCACATTAGGTGAAATGTTTGGTGTTGTGCGTCAAGCATCAGGTGAAACGGTTGGACGAATCGCAACATCTATCGTTAGTGCTCAACCTGAATATGCAAACCGTACTGAACTTTTAGCTAAGTTAGCGGAAGCAAAAGAACTACCTAAACTAAATGAACTTGAAGAGCTTTGGTTTGCGTTACAGACCGAAATGACTGAGTCAGCAAAAGTTGTTAAGTTCGACGCAAGTGTTGTTGGTTTAGATGGTTCAGAGTCAATGCAAACAGTTACTCGAGTGGGTACGTTCAACTTACTAGGTGAAGACAAGTACTTAAAGTTCAACTCAGAAAGCGATCAAATCGAACCTTTAGGTCGTCAGCCTGAAAGCCACATGGTTGCCTCTGTTGCTGATTTTAACAGTACAACTTCTGGTTTCGCTGGTTTATACCTAGATCCATCTCGTGGTGCGATTCTTGATATTTTCAAGCAAAAAGCAACTATGATGGAACGCTATCATCAGGGTGGTTTACCAGGTTATGTGATTACAGTTGTGTTACTAATCGGTGCGCTTATCTCTCTTGAACGCTTTATCACATTAACTGTTGTGGGTGCGAAGATTAAGTCTCAGCTTAAAAACTTACAAAGCCCAAGCCAGAAAAATCCACTTGGCCGCATCTTAAGTGTTTATGATTCTAACAAAAGCGTAGACACTGAAACATTAGAGCTAAAATTGGATGAAGCTATCTTGCGCGAAACACCAAGTATTGAACGTGGTGTCAACGTAATCAAGATTTTAGCAGCAATCGCGCCTTTATTAGGTCTACTAGGTACAGTTACAGGTATGATTGGTACTTTCCAATCGATTACATTGTTCGGTACAGGTGACCCGAAAATTATGGCCGGCGATATCTCAATGGCATTGGTAACGACTGCACAAGGTCTAATTGCAGCACTACCTCTAATTTTCTTACACAGCATCACGGCTGCTAAGAGTAAGTCAATTGTCCATGTACTTGAAGAACAAAGTGCAGGCATTGTAGCTTCTCACGCGGAGAAGGAGCGAGCATAAGATGTTATACCTGATAGAACTTTGGGAAACTGTCAGGGGATTTATATCAACCGGGGGCGACGTATTATGGATCGTCTTCGGGGTGCTAGCTGTCATGTGGATTTTAATGATTGAACGATATTGGTTCATGTTTATAGAATTTCCAAAACTTCGAAAAAATATTATCGAACGTTGGGATTCACGTGAAGATACGACTTCCTGGTATGCACACAGAGTGCGAGATGCCTGGATTTCTGAAGCATCAGAATTGCTGAACGCCAGAATTCTTTTGATTAAAACCCTAGTGGCAGTCTGTCCTTTAATCGGTTTGTTCGGCACAGTAACAGGTATGATTTCAGTTTTTGAAACCATGGCTGTCTCTGGAACGGGTAACCCTCGCTTAATGGCATCGGGTATTTCCATGGCAACAATACCTACAATGGCAGGTATGGTTGCGGCGCTTTCTGGGGTTTTCTTTAGCTCTAGAATTGAAACACGCGTTCGAGTGGAAGTGGAAAAGTTAGTGGATAGTTTGCCACATCATTAGAGAGAATTATTATGGCACGTAGACATCGCCGAGAAGAAGAAGATGCAGCGATTGACATGACGCCGATGCTAGACATCGTATTCATCATGTTGATCTTCTTTATCGTAACGACCTCTTTCGTAAAGGAAGCGGGTATAGAAGTAAATAAACCAGAAGCTAGCCAGTCTAAATCTGAGCCTAAAGCGAATATCTTTATCGCAATTAACGAAAATGGTGATATTTGGATGGACAAGCGTATGGTTGACGTTGAACGTGTACAAGCTAACCTTGAGAAAATGTTAGCCGAGCAGTCAACTGATACTGTAATTGTACAGGCTGACAAAGAGGCGAAACATGGCAAAGTAATGAAAGTCATGGATCAAATCAAAGCGGCTGGTATAGATAAAATCGTAGTTGCGGGGAAAAAGTAATATGATCCGCCTACTGTTATCCATACCAATAGGCATCGCGATAACATTCGGCCTGTTTGTTCTAATGGCAGAATTAATTGCCAACAATCAGAGAGGGCCTGAAGCAGGTGAAGAGGCCCCTCGAATTGATATCGTGATGCAGAAGCCGTCGGATTCTGTTCAACAAAGAACTAGAACGCCGCCACCGCCGCCACCGCCGCCTCAGTCTCCGCCTCCGCCGCAACAGGCAGAGCCAGATACAACTAAGGCAGATGCTGGTGGTATTAACTTAGATGTTCCTAACGTTAGTACCGGTGGAGTTGATGTCGGTCTTGGTGACATAAGTGGCGCCATGATGAAAGATGGTGACGCGACACCAATAGTCCGGATTGAACCTCGTTACCCTGCTCAGGCAGCGCGAGATGGAATTGAAGGCTGGGTTGAACTAAGCTTTACAATTGATGAAGTCGGTGGCGTCATCGATGTGGAAGTTCTCAACTCAGAACCTCGACGTATATTTGACCGTGAGGCGAAAAAAGCGTTGGGTAAATGGAAATACAAACCAAAAATTGTTGATGGAAAACCAGTCAAACAACCGGGTCTAACGGTTAGATTGGATTTCTCTCTAGCAAAATAAGGTTGTTTTTCACTCAATTGAAGAAGGTTAGCTTACCCTTCAGTAGGCTAACCCCGGAGACAGTATGAAACTCTCACGATTGATTTTATCCGCTGTTTTAGTCGGTAGTAGTTTATCGGCCGTAGTTATGCCGTTAGACGTAGCTGCTAAAACTTTGGAAGAAAGAAAAAAGGAAAGACCTGTAGAGGTCATGTCCGAAAGAGTCGGTAAAAAAGTTGCGGAAGCAATAGACATGATGACAGGCGGTGAAGATGGTGAGAACAAAGCACCTTTACCAGATGTCATCAAAATGCTTGAAGATATTGACGTCAAAAAAGAGTTTGACAAGGCGTTTTTATCTCAATTGACTGGTAAATTGTATGCGCAAGAAGGCGAATACAAAAAGGCGATTGAAAAAATCAAGTATGCTGCCGATTTAGATGTATTAAGCTGGGATGACCAGGCTGGTGTGTTAAAACTTTTGGCTGTATTAAGCTTGCAGGAAGAGAAATACCAAAATGCTATAGATTACTATAACAAATGGTATGGCTTTACTGAGAAGCACGACCCTCAAGTATATACACATAAAGCTTTGAGTTATTATCAGTTGAAAAATTATGCTAAAACAGTTGAACAAGCTGATTTAGCAATTAAGCACGCAGATGAGCCAAAAGCAGATGCTTATCAGTTGAAAATGTCAGCTTATGTAGATACTAAAAACTACAAGAAAGCGATTGATGTTTGTATTGCTGCGTTGCAGTACTTCCCAGAAGATAAAAAATGGTGGGTTCCACTTGCTCAATTTTATCTAATGGAAGAAGATTATGCGCGCGCTTTATCAACGTTTGAGTTATCTGAAATGCAAGGGTTTTTAAACAAGCCTGCACATTACACAACTTTGGCGCAATTATATTCAATGTATGGTATTCCGTATAAAGCGGCTAAGACAATGGAAAAGCATATTGACTCAGGGTTAATCGAGAAAAACGCGAAAAACCTGTCAGTAACTGCTAACTACTATCACCAAGCATCTGATTATAAGAAAGCGGCGCAAACTTATTTAGCTGCCGCAAAGTTGAGCGAAGATCCTGAACACTATAGAAAATCAGGTGATTTGTTGGCCATCGCGGAAGACTATAAAAGTGCTATTGATGCCTACGAGAAAGCCATTGATTTCGGCAGCGAAAAGCTTGCTCAAATTAAGGTTTCGTTAATAGAAGCTCATTTTTACTTGGGTAACTATAAAAAAGCGTATCAATATGCCAAAGAAAGTTTGCAATCAAAACAGCACAAGCGTATGGCGCAAGGCTGGATTGGCTATATAAAAGATACAGCACAGCGTAAAAACGTATCTATATAACTTTCTACTTTTATCAGTGATTTGAAAAAGGAGCGCAAGCTCCTTTTTTTATGCACAAAAAAGTTTTTCTTAATGCGGAATTTTTGAAATATATTCTGCATCATTCGGGTCATCTAAGGGAATTAAAATATTCTAATAGGACATTTTTATATGAGAGCTTTAAAAAAATCATCTGTAGCAGCGACATTAGGTGCGGTCGTTGTTGGATCTTTAACGACTGTTGAACTTGCCCAAGCCAACCCTTTTGCCATGCAGCATTTAGCCGCTGGATATGAATTGGCTGCCGGCGAAGCTAAATGCGGAGAAGGCAAGTGCGGCGCTAAAGCCGACAAAGAAGCTAAATGCGGTGAAGGCAAGTGTGGCGCTAAAGCCGATAAAGAAGCTAAATGCGGTGAAGGCAAGTGTGGCGCTAAAGCCGACAAAGAAGCTAAATGCGGAGAAGGCAAGTGTGGCGCTAAAGCTGATAAAGAAGCTAAATGCGGTGAAGGCAAGTGTGGCGCTAAAGCCGACAAAGAAGCTAAATGCGGTGAAGGCAAGTGCGGTAGCAAAAAATAATGTTTGATGGTTTACATGGTGCGGGTCTAGGACTGCGCAGAGAGTTTATCGAGCACATCGACGAGCGTATGGATTCTGAATTGGACTTCCTAGAGGTTGCACCTGAAAACTGGATTAAAATGGGTGGCCGGTATGGCCACTTGTTTGAGCAGCTTACAGACAAATTCCAATTTACCTGCCATGGGTTATCTTTATCAATTGGGAGTCCTGATCCGCTAGATGTAAACTTCGTTAAACAAGTGAAAACTTTTTTAGATAAACATAATATTGTTTTATATTCTGAGCACTTGAGTTTCTGCTCTGCGCAAGGACACCTATATGATTTAATGCCAATTCCTTTTACTTACGAGGCGGCGCATTATGTTGCTAACAGGGTAAAGCAAGTACAGGATATTATCGAACGTCCTTTGGTGTTAGAAAACGTATCTTATTATACGCCATTAATGCAGGAAATAAGTGAATTGGAATTTACCAAAACTGTATTGGAAGAATCAGGTGCCTTGATGTTATTAGATGTAAATAACGTTTATGTAAATTCTATTAATCATAACTATGATGCCGAATTATTTATTTCTGGTTTACCTTCAGAAAAAGTTGTTTATGGGCATATTGCCGGCCATTATAATCAAGACATAGATCTCATAATCGATACTCATGGCGCTGATGTTATTGAACCTGTTTGGAAGTTGTTAGAATTCGCATATCAACAACATGGTTGTTTCCCGACTTTATTAGAAAGAGACTTTAATATTCCTTCTGTTGAGCAAATGCTTGAAGAAGTCCGATGTATCAGCAAAATACAGGCCGCAGTCAATAAGCTTAATTTGAGTATCAATGCATAAATTTCAACAAGTGCAATTGGATTTTGCAAAAACGATTCGAAATCCGCTTAATTCAGGCAAGTGCAGCACATTCCCAGAACAGCGTGTCGCGGTATATCAAGAACTTTTTATCAATAATATGCAAGATAGCCTTACTACGGTATTTCCGGTATTGGCCAAAATATATGGTGAGGTAAATTGGCCGAAAGTTGTCAGACAATTTTTTCAGATACATAAAAGCCGGTCACCTTATTTTAGTGATTTAGCATCTGAATTTATTGATTTTTTAAGTGAAGAATATGATAGCAAAGACGCTCCGCCATTTTATCTTTATCTGGCCCACTATGAATGGCTTGAATTAAGTATTGCGATAAAACAGGCATCATACAAACGAAGCAAAATAAAAAATCTTGAAACGCAATTTTTTGTTTTATCAGATGTTGCTCAGATGGTCTCTTACCCTTTTCCAGTGCATAAAATAACTGTCGATTACCAGCCACAAGCAGAGCAAGATACAACATATCTGGTAGTCTATCGCGATTTTAATGAAAGGGTTCAATTTTTAGAGATTAACGCTGTATTAGCTTTTACATTAGATTTAGTCGATAAATCTGTGGCAAATACTTTTTCTGCTCTGTTGGGTGAAGTTACTAAACACTTGCCTCAAATATCTGCAACACAATTGGAAAATGGACTAAAAACGAGACTGAGTGAGTTGGCAGAGGTTGGCATTATAGTAAATAAGAAATAATTATTTGGAATTGACGTAACTTTTGTCTAACATACGCAAAAATTTTTAGGAGGAGATATATGTCTCATCATGATCATCAGTTTGAAGAAACTTCAAACGTGGGCCATTTATTAGCGGCAGTGGCCGTGACTATTGCCTTACCTTTGCTACCAGCTGTATTAGGTTGGTATATCATTTTAGCAAAGTAAAACAAAAACATTTTTACAGTTAAGGACTTGGCAAATATGCCAATTTGAAACTTTTTGGCAGTTTTTGTGACTAACAAATACTGCCAAAGTTATTCAGGGTAGAAGGTTAAACATTATGAAAGTATTACTAGTTGATGATAACGTTGCGTTACGCCATCAAATTGCCGAGCAGTTGTTTGCCAATGGTTTTGAGGTAGAGCAAGCTGACAATGGTTTATCAGGCCTTAATAAAGCAAAAAATAGTTCATTTGATATCGTCGTTACTGACTTTAAAATGCCGATTATTGATGGTGTTAAGTTATCAGAGAATTTAATAAACGACTTAAATTATCAAGCTCAACAAATATTAATATTAACGACAGACACCAGTGCACAAGCCATTTTCAATATCGAAAAATTAAAGTTGGAATGGTTAGCTAAACCGGTAGAATTTGAACAAATCTTAG
The DNA here is from genome assembly GCF_007289895.1 of Catenovulum sediminis. Classification (GTDB taxonomy): domain Bacteria; phylum Pseudomonadota; class Gammaproteobacteria; order Enterobacterales; family Alteromonadaceae; genus Catenovulum; species Catenovulum sediminis. The sequence goes on from NZ_CP041660.1 coordinate 2,713,314, forward strand.
CTGCAATTCAGCACGCAGATGAAGGAGCAGCAGCTTAATCTTTAAACATACTTTAAGCCTGTTGGCTTAAAGTATGTAAGCTTGAAGCAGGATAGCTTGCAATTTGGTTCCATTTTGTTTTAATGCTGCCAAGCAAAACGTATTGGAACCTAAAAATGACAGAGCAAGCTAATTTGGACTATATCAGATCCAGCATTAAAACCATTCCTAATTATCCCAAAGAAGGGATCATGTTCAGAGATGTCACTTCTTTGATCGAAGATGGCAAAGCTTTCGCCATGTCAGTAAATGCGTTGGCAGCACAATACAAAGACAAACATATCACTAAAGTTGTCGGTGCAGAAGCGAGGGGATTTATTTTTGGCGCAGCCGTTGCAAATGTATTAGGGGCTGGTTTTGTGTTAGCCCGTAAGCCGAATAAACTTCCACGTGAGACCGTAAGACAAAGCTATCAGTTGGAATATGGTGAAGACGAACTGCATATCCACAAAGACGCTTTAACCGCTGACGATCATGTTTTAATGATTGACGATTTAATTGCAACAGGCGGTACAATGGAAGCCGCCGTAAAGATGGTACGTTCATTAGGAGCAAAAGTTGAAGATGCAGCTTTTGTTATCTCGCTACCTGATTTAGGTGGTTTAGCTAAACTGCAAGCATTAGATGTACAAGCATATAGTTTAGTGAGTTTTAACGGAGAGTAATATCTAAAATGAGTTATCAGGCACTGGCACGAAAGTGGCGACCACAGACTTTTGCTCAGCTCATGGGGCAAGAACATGTTGTAGCAGCTTTAAGTAATGCGTTAACCAATGACCGACTGCATCATGCTTATTTGTTTACCGGTACTCGAGGGGTCGGTAAGACAACTATTGCGCGTATTTTTGCGAAAAGTCTAAATTGTGCTGACGGTATTACGGCAGAGCCTTGTGGTCAGTGTCAAAATTGTCTGGCAATTGAAGAAGGGCGGTTTGTTGATTTAGTTGAGGTCGATGCAGCATCGCGTACTAAAGTTGAAGATACTCGCGAAATCTTAGACAACGTCCAGTATAAGCCGACTCAGGGGCGTTATAAGGTATACCTGATTGATGAAGTTCATATGCTCTCTCGTCATTCATTTAATGCTTTGCTTAAAACACTGGAAGAGCCACCTCCACATATTAAGTTTTTATTGGCGACAACCGATCCACAAAAGCTCCCGGTAACCATTCTCTCGCGTTGTTTGCAGTTTAGTTTAAAAGCAATGAATATTGCGCAAATCGAAAGTCAGTTGAATACCATTTTAACAGCAGAAAATATTATTAATGAACACTCTGCAATTAAAAGGTTAGCGGTCGCGGCCAATGGCAGCATGCGTGACGCGTTAAGTTTAACTGATCAAGCAATAGCCCAAGGCAATGGGCAGCTCTTGGAATCAACCGTCAAAAACATGTTGGGGCTGTTAGATGAAAAGCATATCAAAAAGCTTTTCTCTGCGCTGATTGAGCAAGATGTTCAACAAGCGATGCAAGCGGTTGAAGAGTTGTTTTTGGCCGCTATTGAGCCTGCACAAATTTTGATTGAGTTGATGAATTGTTTACACCAGGTCGCATTAGTTCAGAGTTTGCCTGAATTTAAGCCTTTAATGCCTGAACTACAATCGCTAATTGAAACCGCTGCGCAAGATTGGACGCCAGAGCAAATACAGCTTTATTATCAAATTTGTTTAAAGGGACGTAAAGATTTACCGTTTGCCGCGACCCCACGGGCTGGACTAGAAATGACGCTCATGCGTTTATTTACATTTTCTCCAGTTGATGTAGAGCGTAAATCAGTCTTTAAAGCGGTCAAAACAGTTATTACGGAAAACGACGACAGCGAAAAAAAAAATTTACTGAATGAAAGCCCAATCAGTAAAACAGCTGAAAATAACATTGACAACGAAGTCGCTGAATCAAGCCACACTGTTCAGCCAGAGCCAGAGCCAGAGCCAGAGCCAGAGCCAGAGCCAGAGCCAGAGCCAGAGCCAGAGCCAGAGCCAGAGCCAGAGCCAGAGCCAGAGCCAGAGCCAGAGCCAGAGCCAGAGCCAGAGCCAGAGCCAGAGCCAGAGCCAGAGCCAGAGCCAGAGCCAGAGCCAGAGCCAGAATTAGCCGCATTGCATGCTCAACAGGCGCAAATAGAATCACTTGCTGCCAGTCAAATGTCCGGAGTGGAAAACAATTCAGGCGGCGAATACGATTATTCTGATTATCATTATCAAGTTGATGAAGATGAACTCAGTCCGCATGAGGCTACTACACCGCAGGTTTCACAAGAAGTTATCGGCTCGACAAATAGCCAGCTTGATATAACAGGGTCTGCAACAAACACACAAAGTACAGACATGCATCTTGTGCTGTTATCTGTGCGGCAGAAAAAACAAGATTCACTAGCGCAAAAACAAAAAGACAAGCCTGATGCCAGCGCAAAATTGACAGTGCCGGAGTCGATTAAAGCAAGACATGCGGAGCCACAAGTTAAATCTGCGCAAGAGTCAGTTGAGTACAAAGAGAACACTCGTACTCAACCTGTTACTCAGGCCGCACCGACATCACAGGCTGCAATGGATGCTGAAAATGCAAATGCTCAAGCACAGGTAACGCATTCAGAAACCCCTGCTTCGCAAGAACCTCAATCAGCAGTAACAGAGCAAGATAGTGAAGAAGCGCCTTGGGTAGATCATTGGTCTGGAGATATGTTTGCCGAATCGCAGGCGGCGCTTGAATCAAATATGCAGCCACGCGCGGCGAATTCCGCAACAACAGAAGCTTCGGTAACACGACCTGAATTAAAACCAGAGTCAAACCTTGGCTTTTTGATGCAAGGGCGTGAAGATATCATTGAAAAGTTTAATTTAAATCACCAGGTTAGAAATGGTGTAACCCATGCTCAACAAGTGGATGAGTGGGCTAATTTAGTCGAGCAACTGGATTTATTTGGTTTGCAACGTCAGTTTGCTTTGCATTCCGAGTATGAAAAAAATAACGATCAGGTTCGACTCTTGTTAAGCGACGAACAAAAACATCTAAACATCAGTAATAATGTTGATGTTGTTACAGAAAAGTTGAATCAGGTATTCGGTGAATCGGTTGAATTAATCGTTGAAATATCAAGTGATGCGCTGATAACACCATTTGAAATACAAAAGTCGATTGATTATTGTCGCTATCAGTACGCCAAAGAAGTCATTAAAAATGACCCCAACGTCCATCTGTTGCAGCAATTTTTTGCCGCTGAAGTGGTCGAAGAGACAGTAAAAGCGTTATAATACTGCAAATAATATTGCAAATTAATTGAATTAAATTGAAGGTAATAAAATATGTTTAAAGGTGGTGGATTGGGCAATATGATGAAGCAAGCGCAACAAATGCAAGAGCGCATGCAAAAAGCCCAACAAGAGATCGCTAATATGGAAGTTATTGGTGAATCAGGCGCAGGCATGGTAAAAGTGACTATGTTAGGCAATCACAATGTTAAAAGAGTTGAAATCGATCCAAGTTTATTGGATGACGATAAAGAAATGTTGGAAGATCTGATGGCCGCTGCGGTGAATGATGCCGTCCGTCGAGTTGAAAAACAAAATCAAGAGAAAATGGCTGAAATTACCGGCGGTATGCAATTACCACCTGGTATGAAAATGCCGTTTTAGCGCAGTTAAAGAGTATTCATGAAATTCTCCCCATTATTAGATGCCTTAATTGAATCTTTACGCATCCTACCGGGTGTTGGGCCAAAGTCGGCACAGCGCATGGCTTTTATGTTATTAGAGCACTCAAATGGGGCGAAAAAGTTAGCTAAAAATATATTGGCTGCCGTAGACGGTATTCAATCTTGCAGCCAATGCCGCAACTATACCCAACAACCTGTCTGTGATATTTGCCAATCTGAGATCAGAAAAGACGCAGGGCAATTATGCGTCGTAGCAAGTCCTTTAGATGTTTTGTCAATTGAACAAACAGGTCATTATCAAGGTCGGTATTTTGTATTAAAGGGATTACTTTCACCAATCGATGGGATTGGGCCGGATGAGTTAGGTTTGGATTTGTTGGCAAAACAACTACAACAATCCTCAGTACGAGAATTGATCTTGGCGACATCACCCAGTGTTGAAGGTGAAGCGACCGCTTATTATGTTTCTGAAATGGCCAAAGCGGCCTCAATTGAGGTGACCCGACTGGCACAAGGGTTGCCATCTAGCGGCGAGCTATCTGCAATCGACAGCCGAACCTTGGGTCATGCGTTTAGCGGTCGAAAACAGTTGTAAAAAATTTAAAGCCTCATCTTGAAATCAAATCAGCGACCCCCCATTTAATTAGCACTTAGATGAGTTCATTTTGAACTGATATACATTTTAGCTAGAATTGCGAATTAGACAGGAGACGTATTCAATGAGCGAAGTCGCACATAAAGAAACGCATGGCTTTCAAACAGAAGTAAAACAACTTCTGCAATTGATGATCCACTCATTATATTCAAACAAAGAAATATTTTTACGTGAGCTTGTATCTAATGCATCTGATGCGGCCGATAAACTACGTTTTAAAGCGCTATCAAATAATGCATTATTTGAAAATGATGGTGATGTAAAAGTTCGGATCAGTGTCGACAAAGATGCCGGCACGGTGACCATTTCAGATAATGGTATTGGTATGACGCGCGATGAAGTCATTGAGCATTTAGGGACAATCGCAAAATCAGGCACAAAAGAATTTTTTGGTAAATTAACCGGTGACGAAGCAAAAGACTCGCAGTTAATCGGTCAATTTGGTGTCGGTTTTTACTCAGCATTTATTGTTGCAGATGAAGTGACTGTGCGTACTCGAGCTGCAGGTGAAGCGACAGAGCGTGGCGTTGAATGGAGTTCAAAAGGCGATGGTGAATTCACCATTGGTGATATTGAAAAAGAAAAACGCGGCACAGACGTTATTCTGCATTTAAAAGAAGATGAACAAGAATTTTTAGACGACTGGAAAGTACGTTCTATTATCACACGTTATTCTGATCACATTGGTATTCCGGTAGAAATGTGGAAAGAAGGCACTCCTGAGTCAGAAGGCGAAGACGGTGAAAAAATAGCAGCGACAGAAGGGCAGTGGGAAGCCATCAATAAGGGAACTGCACTTTGGGTACGAGACAAATCAGATATCTCTGATGAAGAGTACAAAGAGTTTTACAAATCTATCGCACATGATTTTGATGAACCGTTGAAGTGGGTACACAATAAAGTAGAAGGTAAAACGGAGTACACAAGCTTATTGTATATTCCAAAACGTGCGCCGTTTGACATGTGGAATCGTGACGTAAAACATGGCATTAAGTTATATGTTCAACGTGTATTTATCATGGATGATGCAGAAAAATTCATGCCGAGCTACCTCCGTTTTGTTAAAGGTTTAGTGGATTCAAATGACTTACCATTAAACGTATCGCGTGAAATATTGCAAGATAATAAAGTTACCCAAGCCATTCGTAGCGGTAACGTAAAACGCGTTTTACAAACCCTGACACGTATGGCTGAAAATGCGCCTGAAGATTATGCAATTTTCTGGAAAGAGTTTGGTAATGTATTAAAAGAAGGTCCGGCCGAAGATTTTGCCAACAAAGACAAGATCGCTAAATTGTTCCGTTTTGCTTCCACACACACAGATAAAAACGAACAGACAGTTGCGTTAGATGCTTATCTTGAAAGAATGAAAGAAGGTCAGGATAAAATCTATTATATTACAGCCGATACCTTTGAAGCTGCTAAATCAAGCCCGCATCTAGAAGCGTTCCGCAAAAAAGGCATTGAAGTGCTCTTAATGGCAGAGCGTGTTGATGAGTGGATGATGTCTCATTTAACTGAATACAATGAGAAACAATTCCAACATGTTGCTAAAGCGAACATCGATTTATCTGATATGGATGATGAAGACACTAAAAAAGCGCATGAGGAAACAGAAAAAGCATTTGAAAGCTTTGTTGAGCGCGCTAAAAACGCATTAGGCGACAAAGTTAAAGACGTTAAAGTATCACATCGTTTAACAGAATCACCAGCTGTGATTACAACCGATGAGTATGATATGAATACTCAAATGGCGAAACTTTTAGAAGCTGCAGGGCAGGCAGTACCTGAAACTAAATATATCTTCGAAGTTAACCCAGAGCATGCCTTGGTTAAGCGTGTTGCAGATGAAACAGATGAAGAATTATTCAAAGAATGGGTCGAAGTGCTGTTAGATCAAGCGACTTTAGCTGAAAGGGGGTCATTGAAAAATCCAGCTGAGTTTGTCACTAAACTGAACAAGCTATTGTTAAAAGTTGGCTAAACCCAACTGACATATCTGGATAAATAGTATGAAAAACGGACGCCAAGCGTCCGTTTTTGAGTTTTTGGCTTGTATAATCCCACTCATCGTTGTATTGTTCGCCGCAGTTTATTTTTGTACTTAGAGGACGTTATGCGAATCATCTTATTAGGTGCGCCTGGTGCAGGTAAAGGCACGCAAGCACAATACTTGATGCAAGAGTTCGGCATTCCGCAAATCTCAACTGGAGATATGCTGCGCGCTGCAATTAAAGCGGGTACTCCGTTAGGCTTAGAAGCGAAAAAAGTGATTGATGCCGGTCAATTGGTTTCAGATGAAATCATTATTGGTTTGGTTAAAGAGCGTATTGCTCAACCGGATTGTCAAAATGGCTTTTTGTTAGACGGTTTCCCACGCACAATACCACAAGCGGATGCTATGGTAGAAAGCAATATCAACATCGACTATGTTTTGGAATTTGATGTTCCGGATGAAGTGATTGTTGAGCGAATGAGTGGACGTCGGGTTCATCCAGCTTCAGGTCGTGTATATCATATCGTATACAATCCACCTAAAGAAGAGGGTAAAGATGATCAAACCGGTGACGATTTGATCATCCGCGCCGATGATGAACCGGAAACGGTTAAAAAGCGTTTGGATATTTACCATGAACAAACTGAACCATTAGTTGCATACTATCAAGGTTTGGCAGAGCAGGGTAAAACACAGTATCACAAATTAGATGGTACACAGGCCGTTGAAAATGTCAGCGCGCAGTTAAAAGCCTTGTTAGCTTAATATTTAGCGAATCAAAAGCAAAATATAAAAAACCGCCTTGTATAATTACAGGGCGGTTTTTTTGTATATCAGGTGATTTATTTTACAGTGGGTTAATATGGACCAAAAACAACCTCTGGCGCAGTCCAATTACTTTGCCAAACTTTGTCCTCTTTAATGTAGTAAATTAAATCAGCGTGTAATACGCTGCGATCATCGTAACTATATCCACTGCTCTCAAGATTAGGAGCAACCTCTCCATCAAAAGATAAAGTCGCAGTGCCAGACGCTTGTTTAACAGTTAATAATGCTAATCTTTGGTATTGTTTCCAAGTCTGACTGCCATCATTCTCTGTTGTGACATTCCAAGAGGTCACAGGCAAAGAAAAACGATATTCATCATCAGATAGTCTCAACATCCCCAGAGCATGGTAATTATATTCAACAGGTGTATGGCCATTGACAAAAACCTGGTTGCCTAATTCAAGTGGTGAGGATATATCTGTAACGTCAAACAAAGCCACTTTAGCGCCGGGTTCAATCACCTCATCATTACTCGTGCCCTCTTCTGTCGCTTCATTTATTCGCACGCCATTTGGGTCAACCTCTTGGCCGATACCTAACAACAAGTTTTCACCAACAGGCTGCAAATAAGAAGAAAAACCGGTCACTTCTAACTCTCCGGCTATTTTAGGTTCATTTACATCCGCTAAGTCGAGAACATATAGAGGGTCAATTCGTTCAAAAGTGACAACATAGGCTCGATCTGCAAAATAACGCACCGCGTAAACATCTTCATTTGCTTTGCCAATTTCATCAGGACGACTTTCGTTCGGTAACTTAGCCACTGTTTCTAGACGTTGAGTGTCGCTATCATGGCGCAGAATATATAAATGATGATCAAATCGGTCATTCTGGTCACTGGTTCTCGTTGTCGTGACGACACGTAAATGCCCCTGATATTCACTGAACCGGAGCTGCGTTTGGTTCCAGCCGAACGCACCGTCTAGTTGAGCGGAACCCAAATATTGGAAATCAAGTTGATTATCTAACATTGTAAACTGATGCACGACAGAATTGTAACCTGCTTCACCATCATAGTGTGTGCCGTACAAATAAAGCGAATTTAACGACGCGTACACACCTTCAACTTGAGTGTTGATACAAACGGATTGTTTTGTTTGTGGGTCTGCAAGTGAGATCGCCGTTAACGTAATCAGTGCGTCAAACCCGGTATTTTCGGTACTGCCTTGTGGTAAATAACAATTTTCAGCATCCACTAAATTTGCACTGTCACCACTGGCGTCTGTTATTTGCGGTAATATTTCGCTTTCGTCTAATGCAGTTATATTTCTATAGGTACTCAGTTTTTCGTCATCGTTTTGCGGGTAGAGCCAATTTTCATTAAGAACAGGAGAATAACTAGAAACTAGGTACAAGGTATTATTAATGACTCGGCTAGTGATCAGTCGTCCATCGATTTCAAATTCTGCTTTATTAGCGGGTTGCTCAGGGACAGATACATCATTGATGGAGATATTGAATTTTGCGCTGTAAGGCCGCCAAATATCGAATACCGTATCCGTCAGGGCAGCGTTATCAAAATAGTAGTAATTTTCGCTGCTCAATAAAGTTAACGTATCAGCGCTCAAATACAAATCATCGACTCGTTTGTTTTCAGCTTGTTGCTCAAATTTGACAGAAGCAACTTCACTCAAACTATCGTCAGCGTTCCGTTTAAGTACTCTAACTTGACTATTATTCTGGCCTGATTCATATTGATTGCTGGCAATATATAAATAGTCGCCATCATATTTAATGCGATCCGCTTCATCAACTCCTTCTTCTTGTGTAATGGTTTTTGAGAAGTCATCGTTGGCAGCTTCCGCACTTCCATCTGTTGTCGGCGCGGCATCCACCTCCATGGCATAGATTACGTTCCCTCGTTCAGCAGATAAATAAAGACCATTTTTTAGACTTGTTAAAAATGTTTCTTTATCTGCTTTTTGTAATGGTTTTAATGACGTTTGAATTGCATTGATATCTGGTACAGTATCTACTTCGGTTTGTGTACCATCTTGATTGGTATCTATACTTGAGCCACCACAGGCTGAAAGCAATATGAGTGACGCTAGTAAAGATATTTTGCGGTTTGTGAAAGACATAAGATCCAACTCCTTTTTGAAACAGCTTAAGTTTAGGCTAATTAGACTAAATATGTGTTTAATCTATATGCTAACTATAGGTTGATCTGGCGTTCTTACCGTTGTTAATTGCTACCAAATGTAACCAAGTGTTATTTGCACTGGTAAAACCCTGTGAGGGGCGATAAATTAATTACTATATGGTGCCCTAGCTTAATAGCGCTAGATTACTTAAAGATTGGAGAACTTCTTGAATAAATTGATTCAGAATAGTTGCTTGCAGGTAGGTATTCTGTTTTGTTTTTTAGCTTCAACAGTACTGGCTGAGCAAAATCAAGTATTGCACAGTCAATCCGTGGTACCTGTCGATCGATGGCAAATATCGGTTTCTGTTGGCATTGGCAAAAAATCCAACCCTTTATTTGATGGGGATGACTTACCTCTTTTAATTATTCCATCTGTTTATTATTACGGCGAGCGCTTTTATTTTGATAATGGAGATATCGGTTATAGCTTTTATGAGGATAACCATTTTTCGTTAACAGCAGTGGCGCGTTTAAACGAAGAATATGCACATTTTATTGATGGACATCCCGCTAACTTTTTGGTTGCGACTACGGTTGGGGTTTCAGTCGCGCCAGAAACTGAAGTACCGCTTGATGCTGTCCCTGCCGTGCCAAGTACGGGGGATGGCATGACCGATGATGGGGGGGATCCGCAGCCGAGCCAACCGGAACAGCCAAGCTTTGGGCCGGACCAGCGAGAAGTTAAATTTCACAGGAAAAATCTAGCGGATAAAAAGTGGTCTGTTGATGCGGGGCTGCAATTTTATTATTTTGTTAATCAACAGAATCGTTTGCGCTTACGCTATTTAACCGATGTGAGCTCAGTTCACTCGGGTTCAAATGTAAATATAGAATATAGCTACTTATGGCAGCAGAATAATTGGGCTGTTCGCAACAGTATAGGTGCCGACTGGCTGTCTTCTGAGGTTAGCCAATATTATTATGGTATCGGCCAGCGAGACACTCAGCAGCAACAATATTGGTATCATCCTAGTGCAAGTTGGTTACCTTATCTGCGTATTAACCCCAATTATAAAATTAACGATGCATGGAAGGCCGTGTTTTTATTAGAGTATCAAAGTTTATCGAAGGCACTTAAAAATAGCCCAGTTGTTGAAGACAATGCAAGGACGACGCTGTTTTTTGGAGTGAATTATGCGTTTTAATCAGCTTGCTGCGAGCAAACAGAGCTGGGTATGTGTCGTGCTATTTTTAATCTGCCCAATCACGCAAGCTCAGACTTCAGGCAGCCATTTTTTTTCCGTCAAACCAGTTATTTGTTTGGTGCAGCAACTTGGTCAAAAGTGTCAAATGAAAGCAGAATTTAGTTGGCAGTTGTTAAATGCTGAAGGTGCAAAAGTATGTGTTTGGCAAGAAGAAAAAGCGTTACATTGTTGGCAAAATAAACAGAGCGGACGCGCACTGTTGCCCATAGAGTTAAAACAAAATACGGTATTTTACTTGAAAGCAGGCAGCCAAGTTTTGTTTGAGCAACTGGTACGGGTTGCCGGTATGCAACCTAGAAAGTATAGAAACAGGCTGCATTCTGATTGGAGTTTGTTCTGATGAAAAATATTGTTCTTGTTGAAGACGATCAAAAACTGGCCAGTCTGATCGCACAGTTTCTTCAACAAAACCGCTTTCAGGTGCAAGTTATCGCACGTGGTGATATTGCTATCGACACAATACTGAACGTTAATCCCGATTTGGTTATTTTAGATATTAATTTACCCGGTTGTGACGGTTTTGCCGTTTGTCGGGCAATACGCAATAAGTATTCTGGACCTATTTTGTTTTTAACGGCAAGAGACAGCGACTTTGATCATGTTTCTGGTCTGGAAATGGGGGCCGATGATTATTTAATTAAACCTATTGAGCCACATGTTTTACTCGCTCGCATTCATACATTATTCAGGCGCTGCAGTGGACAAAATATCAGTCAGATTAGCCAGTCAAGCGTATTGGTTTTTGGCAATCTTAAAATTGATAAACAATCGAGAATTGTTACATATAGAAACCAGCGCATTGAATTAACGACTCATGAGTTTGAGCTATTGTTGTTACTGGCCAGTAAACCGGGCGAGGTGCAAACTCGAGAATATGTGCATCAAAAAATGATAGGGCGAGAGTATGATGGTTTAGACAGAAGTGTTGATGTTCGGGTATCAAGGTTGCGTAAAAAATTGCATGATGATTTAAATAAACCTTATAAAATTGTGACGGTTTGGGGGAAAGGATATGTATTTAGTGCCACAGCTTGGGATTAACTAGCGTGCTATTATGAGCAGAATTTTTATCAGTTTATATTTATTTGTCGTGATTGCTTTATTTGCTATCAGCTGGGGGAGTGAAGCGATTTGGCATAGTTTAAATGATAAATCTGACAGTGACGCTAGAAAGTTGGCCCAATTGGCACAAATTAGCTTATTAGCGATCAAAGACGAACAAACACTGCAATCGTTTCGCAGCGAATTACAAAAGCAACTTCAGTTTAATGTTGAAATATTGGAACAAGCTGATTTTGCTGCGCAGGGCATGCAGCCAACATGGTTAACCTCGCAGTCTACTGAATTAAGTTATAGTAGTGATGATAGCTTGATTATATTACAACCGATACCCGAAATGGGGAAGGTGCTACAGATTGGCCCGATACAGCAAGCGCATGAAAACCATTCACTTAAATCGATATTACAATCAATCTCGTATCTGATGCTGGCTGTTTTTATTGCAGCATGGACTTGGCCACTGTGGCGAGATCTTAGAAAGTTAAACCGAGCGAATGAAAATTTTGCAAAAGGGAATTTTAACCAACAAATTAGCTTACATAAAGGCTCTGCTATTTACCCTTTAGCTGATAGTTTTAATCATATGGCAAATAAAATAGCGCAGCTCATTGATGAACAAAAATTAATGTTAAATGCGGTGAGTCATGATTTGCGAACGCCTTTATCGCGGCTAAAATTTTCACTGGCCATGATGCAAGGAAACCCCGAAAAGGATAAGGCCGATGATAATAGTTGTTTACAAATAGATTCAATGAAACAAGATGTACAGGCTTTAGAAACCCTTATCGATGAGTTATTAAGTTATGCAAGGTTAGAGCACCAGAACAACAAATTGTCGTTACAAAAAGTACCTGTAGTACAAATAGTGCGACATTTCTTGCACCTGTTCGAAAGCTCAAATGTGCATTTTAAAACGGACTTAGCAGATGATTATGAATGGTGCTGTGATGGTTTCCTTTTTGAAAGAGTCGTGCAAAATTTATTCAGTAATGCAGAAAAATATGCAGTTGCCCAAGTAAATGTTGAGTTATCCGTCGCGACATCTAACCGCGAGAGGTTAGTATTCGTTGTTGAGGATGATGGGAAAGGCGTTTGCCAGCAGCAACAGCCACATATTTTTAAGCCTTTTTACCGCGCAGATGAAAAGGGGAAAAGTAAATCGAATGGTTTTGGCTTGGGTTTAGCGATTGTTGATAAAATATGCCGATGGCACAAAGGGCAGGTTACAGTTAGTCAAAGTAAATTAGGCGGCGCCCAATTTAGCGCATGCTTCGGTCAGCTGCACTGGGGGAAACCAGACTTATTTTAACCTTTGTTTATTGTTGGACTATTGTTGGTCTTCGTTTATTGGTCTTCGTCTTTTTTCTCTGCAGTTTCGTCTTGCTGTGTTCGCTCAGCCTGGAAGCTACGCAGTGCTTTAGGGAGATGTTTACGCGCTAGGTTAAGTTGGATTGGGTTGGTAATTAGCGGGTAGCAAATGCCGACAATGATCATCGGGATTAACATCCACCATTCTTCAAATTTGGCAACCATAATAAATATTGGGGCTAAAACTACCAATTTAGACATGTTTAAAATAAATTTATCTGGTACGCTCATAAATGACAAAGCGATAGATATTATCTGGGCGCGTTCTGTAAAAGAGTAAGTTTTAAGTTCAGGTATTTGCGAAGATTTTAAATAAAATGCCATAGCTTTGCTAGTTTGTGATCTGAACACCTATTGTAGCGATTTGTAGCGATTTTGCTATTTTTATCTATATTTTGTTGTTTCGTTTCAATCTTTTCTTATCGAGGGATATTGTTCTACATGTCAATATTTTATGAAGTTCGCCGTGAGTATGAATTAAGTGATCTTACCGAAGCAGATTTAACGCAGTCACCATTTGAACTATTTGAAAGTTGGCTAAAACAAGCTATGGAAATAAAACAAATTTCCGATCCTACCGCAATGATAGTTGCGACAGTGGACGAGGAAGGACAGGCATTTCAACGCACCGTTTTAATGAAAGCTGTGGATGATGAAAGCCTTACGTTTTATACCAATCAAAATAGCCGCAAAGGCCAACATTTGCAGCAAAATCCAAAGATTAGTGCGATTTTTCCGTGGCTTGCAGCTGAGCGTCAAGTGTTATTTTCTGGAGTTGTAGAAAAACTAAGTGAACACGAAAACGATGCGTATTTTGCATCCAGACCTTTTACCAGTCAAATAGCGGCTTTGGCATCCCATCAGTCAGAGGTCATTAAAGATCGGCAAACACTGGAAAAGCACTACCATAAATTGTTGGAAAAGTACCAAGGTAAGGATGTGCCGCGACCTCTCAATTGGGGCGGATATAAAATAAAAGCGCATGAAGTTGAATTTTGGCAAGGTGGTGAATTTAGGTTGCATGACAGATTTCGTTATTTTAAAAAACAAAACAACTGGCAAGTCGAACGTCTTCAACCATAATAATATTAGGGTAAGTACAAAAATTGTTGTGAATTACAAGGATAGACATGCAAGGTGATAAATTAGAAACGCGGTGTCAATTGGTGGTCGACAATATATCGGCTGTGGTCTTAGGCAAAGAGCAACAAATTAAACTTGCATTAACCTGCCTATTGGCAAAAGGGCATTTGTTAATTGAAGATTTACCCGGTATGGGAAAAACAACGCTGTCACATGTATTGGCAGAAACAATGTCTTTAAGTTACAACCGCGTGCAGTTTACCTCAGATTTGTTGCCGTCAGATATTACTGGGGTGTCTGTTTATAATACTGAACAAAATCAATTTGAGTTTCATCCTGGCCCACTCTTCAGTCAACTTGTTTTAGCGGATGAAATTAACCGTGCGAGCCCTAAAACACAAAGTGCGTTGTTAGAAGCAATGGCAGAGCAACAAGTCAGTATTGATGGCAACTCATATCCGTTAGAATCCCCTTTTTTTGTGATTGCCACACAAAATCCGGCTGAACAATCTGGTACGCATCCTTTGCCCGAGAGTCAATTAGATCGTTTTCTAATGCGAATTAGCCTTGGTTATCCGTCAATTGAGTATGAACTTAAGATGCTACAGCAAGGGGAGATTGAGCTTTGCAAAACTTGCGTTAATGGCAAATTGACGGTGCAAGATTTGTTAGGGATGCAAGAAAGTGTCAATCAGGTAAGGGTTTCTGAAAATTTACTAAAATATATTCTTCAGTTGGTACAATACACGCGGCAAAGTGATATGTTCCCCCAACCCTTGTCACCCCGTGCAAGCAGAGCAATTTTACAAGCTAGCAAAGCATGGGCATATATACATGATGCCACTTTTGTCACTGCTGATCATGTACAAGCTATTTTTACCTCAGTAGCCGAGCACAGATTGGCTGCAGGTGTTGCTATTGACGGTAAATTAAGCGAGCAAGTCTTGGCCGCGGTTGAGCCGGTATAAGTCCATGTTTGTGATGTCGAAAAAAAGTAGAAGCTTGATGTTTGAGCGTTGGCTTAACCAGCGTATTCCCGCATCGTATAGGCACAGCTTAAATCATAAAAACCTGTTTATCTTACCATCGAAAGCAGGAGGCGCTTATCTATTTTGTATTATGGCGGTTTACCTGCTGGCGACGAACTACCAAAATAATTTGATCTTATTGTTCGCTTATTGGCTCATTGCCATTTTAATCATTGCCATGATAGCAAGCTTTTTAAACCTATCTGGCTTAAAGATACAAAAACAAAACTGTAACCCTGCTTTTTGTGGTGAAAGCATTGCCCTAGAAATTCGGGTCGATAGCCCTAAAGCGGCCTACCAGCTGATTTTTCATGACACTGAGCAAAGCTCTATAGATATGGTCCCTCGCGGCTCTAGCTTGCATCATCTTCATTTTTTAGCCGCAAAAAGAGGATTATTTCAGCTACCCAGAATTAAACTGATGTCGACCGCACCTTTTGGTTTGTTCAAAGTATGGACGCATATAGACTTTGCGACCGAAGCTTTGGTTTATGCCAAACCGATTGCTTGCCCTCAATATTTAGCCGGCACAGGGAAATACTTGCAAGCAGGTGATGAGAAAAATACACAGGCAGATGAGTTTCAGGGTATAGAGAGCTATCGTCAAGGGGATGCACGCAGCCGTATCGTATGGAAAAAAATGGTGCCGGGTAAAAGCTGGATGGTTAAAAATTTTGAATCCGGACAACAAACTGAAATATGGTATTCCATTCATCACCTCAGCGGCGCGTTGGAGGAGAGGTTAGGGCAACTTACTTGGCTCGTGCTGCAAGCTCATCAGCAAGGTTATCGATTTGGTATACAACTTTTTTCGCATGATATTTCACCGGATGATGGGGTCCAACACAAATTAAATTGTTTAACAAAAATTGCGTTGACGGCTAACAAGGAAGTTTTGTGAAAAAAACAGTGATAGCCAACACTTCGTTGTTATCAATGGCACTGGCTTGTTTGATTTTAACTGGGTTTATGACATCGCAGGTTGGATGGCCTGCATTCGGATTCTTGGTTGCGAATGTTGGCGTTAGATTTTATCAAGAGGTTGCATCTAAAGAGCAATGGCGGCGTTTAACTAAATGGGTACCCGGATTGTTTTTTACGCTTGCCGTTTGCTTGGTGGCTTTTTCATTTTTGCAAGGCCAGCTGTTAAACAGTTTGTTTACTATGCTGATTTGTGCTCAAGGTTTAACTTTTTTAAATCTTCATCAGCAACGTTCACTGTTTACTTTAACTTGGGTACAGATGTTTTTGACTGCAGCAACTATGATGTATTTTTTAGAGTTGTACTATGCAGTGATTTTGTTTTTAAGCAGCTTACTTGCTTTGTTTGCAACCTTTTACCAATATCGCAGTGCACATTCGACGGTTGTTGAGCATGCTAAACAGTATTTGAAGTTAACTGTGCTGGCTTTGCCTGTCGCGCTCATATTATTTGCTATCATGCCCAGGCTACCGCCGCTGTGGCAGATGCCTAAAGCGCAGACAAAGACAACTGGGCTACAAGAAAACTTAAACCCAGGTGATATCGCTCAACTAAGCTTATCTTCTGATTTAGCATTTCGCGTCAACTTTTCCAGTATTGTCCCGCCTCGCGAGGCTTTGTATTGGCGTGGCTTTACCTTAGATTATTTTGACGGAAAGATATGGCAACAAAGTGGCGCAGCAAAGCAGCTTAGAAAATACGTAATCAGCAAGAATAAGGATTTACGTGGCCCTGTACAGGATGATGATGTATTAATTTACCAGGTCATTGCCGAAGCGAGTCAACAAAATTGGTTATTTGCATTAGATCTTGCAGTCAGTGATACAAAGGGCGTTGCTCTGATGCCGGACTATAGTTTGCTCGCCAGAAAAAAGCTCAATAAAAAGTTTCAGTATCAGGTTTCGTCATATTATAACTTAGCATTAGATGACGAACCTGCATATCGCCCACTACAGCATTATTTGCAACTACCGGAAGCACAAAATAAAAAAACACGAGAGTGGGCTTTGGCAATGAAGCAGAGGTTTCCGTCAGACACAGCTTTTGTTGAACAGGTATTAAATTATTTTAATCAAAATTCGTTTTTTTATACATTAGAGCCTAAACAAATTCCAGCGCCGGTGATTGATAACTTTATGTTTGATAGTCGGCAAGGGTTTTGTGGCCATTATGCCAGTGCTTTCGCTTACATCATGCGTGTTGCCGGTATTCCCGCGAGAATTGTCTTAGGGTATTTAGGTGGGGAGCATAACTCAAATGGAGACTACTACAGCATTTATCAATTTGATGCACATGCTTGGGTTGAGATTTGGCAACCACAAGGTTGGACGCGCATCGATCCAACTTTGGCTGTTGCGCCAGAAAGGGTATCGTTTAATTTACAACAAGCAGTGGGGCGAGACGAATTTTTAGCGGAAAGTTTATTTTCACTGCACAAATTTGATCAAGTACCAGGCGTGAAAAGTGCTCGGATGTTATTAGCGAATATTGATTATCAATGGACGCGATGGATTTTAAATTATGACAGCGCACAACAGGAGCGATTTTTGTCGCATATATTAGGTGCTCAAAATATTCTGCGTAGCTTGTTGATTGCCGTTAGTTTAATTGCATTATTGTTGGTGAGCTTTTTGCTGATTTGGTTCGTTTCAAAACCAGCTAATAATCAAAATAAATTACAAAAGGCATATAAAAAAGCGTTAAATTCATTAGAAAAGCTCGGGATATACAAAAAAGAAGGAGAAACACCCGCAACTCTATTGTATAAAATACGCATCGAAAATGTAGAAGTTGCAAAGCAGTGGAAAATTTTGTGTACAATAATGGATAGGATACAATATGCTGATGTCAGTGAGACAGAGCGTCAACGCTTGTATGTAAACTTGCAGAGTGTTGTCAAAAATATTAAGAAGCAGGTGCGGGACGTTGTAAGAAAGTGAAGAATGATGTTATTTTTTTGTAAAAAATAAAGAATTTTAACTTTGTAAATGATATTCTCGCAGTAAGGCTTTACTAATCCTTGTCTTCGTTGACCCTAGTAGTCAAAAATGATGTTTTTAACTTTATAATAATTAGAGAAAGACTTAATGAGCATTCCTGTATTAATTTGTGATGATTCAGCGCTGGCCCGAAAACAGGTTAAAAAAAGTTTGCCAGCTGAATGGGATGTCGAAGTTCAATTCGCGACCAACGGCAAGGAAGCATTGGATATTTTGCGCAACCAGCAAATTGGCGTTACATTTTTAGATCTGACAATGCCAGAGATCGATGGGGTCGCCGTGCTGGAAGCAAATCATGCAGAAAAACTCGTCGATTTCATTATCGTGGTTTCTGCTGATATTCAACCTGAAATGCAAAAGCGGGTAATTGAACTGGGTGCACTCGCGTTTATTCAAAAACCTGTAAATACGACTAAACTTAAAGAAATATTGCAACAATACGGATTGTTATGAAAGATATAGCGCTTACCGAAGATCAAAGAGACTGTTTGCAAGAGTTGATAAATGTCGCAATGGGGCGAGCAAGTGATAAGCTCGCTCGATATTTGCAGACGTTTGTGCACCTACAAGTGCCGTACATTGAGTTGATAGACTCACAAGCTCTGCCAGAGCGATTTGCAGAAAACTATGCTGAAGAGGGCGTGTCTTTAGTCAGTCAGGGTTTTTATGGGGAGCGTGGCATATTGGGTGAGTCTCTACTTATTTATAAATCACATGATGCACATGGTATTGCTGAAATCCTCGGCTATGAACCAGATGATATTTCTGAGGTTGAGCAATTAACAGACATCAGCTCTATCCTCACAACGACTTTTTTAAATGGTCTAGCTGAACAGATAGACAATCAATTAGCTTATAGCGCTCCACGTATTGTTTCATCGGTGGACACCCCGTTAGAGCAGCATCTAGAACAATTGTCTTTTAACTGGGATTTAGCTTTAAAAGTTGATATCAGCTATCAGGTTACTGATTATTCGTTTAATTGCGACATGGTACTTTTAATACCGGGAGAAGCGATCGTCAACATTCAGGCTGTTTTAGACCAAATATTGGATGAGTTTTAATTTTGCAGTTATCTGATATCCACTCACTCATTCTGCAACGTATTAATTCAGGCGTTTTGATTGTTGATGCGGATATCAACTTGGTTTATTTTAACCGTTTTATGGAATCCCATAGTCAACTCAAAAGTGAAGATGTCATCGGACAATCACTTTTTGATACTTTCCCTGATGCGCCTGAAAAATGGCTAAAGCGTAAAATTCAAAGTGTTTTAATGCTTAACTCGCCTGCGTTTAGTTCGTGGGAGCAACGACAATATGTTTTTAGAATGCGCCATGCCAGACCAGTCACTACGAGTAGTGAATTTATGGCACAGGATATTACCTTTATACCGGTTTGTAATCAGCAATCAAATGAAGTGGAACAAGTTTGTATTGTTATCGATGATGTTACCGACGTGTTTTTTTATCAAGAAAAGCTTAAAGACACATTGGCGAAGCTTGAACAAGTCAGCCGCATGGATGGTTTAACTCAAGTCGCAAACCGACGATTTTGGGAAGAGCGCTTTAAGATTGAGTTTGCCTCAGCGGTACGACATCAAAACCCCTTGTCACTGATCATGTTTGATATGGATAAATTTAAACAAGTAAATGATATTTATGGTCATCAGGGCGGCGATCTTGTTTTGGTTGAAGCGACTCGGTTAGTGCAATCAATGCTGCGTAAAGAGGATTTATTAGGCCGATATGGTGGCGAAGAATTTGGCCTTATTTTACCGAATACTGGCGGTAAAGGTGCGTTAGAGTTAGCAGAGCGTATTCGCAAAGCTTTTCAAGTCCATCCTATGAAGTTTAAAGAACATGTGATTCATGCAACTATGAGTGTGGGCGTTTGTGAGCTAGACAACAACTTTAAAAAATATGAAGATTTAGTCACTCGTGCCGATTTAGCCTTATATCAATCCAAGCGAGACGGTCGTAATCGAACGACACTCTACCGGAAATAAAAAATTTATTAATCATCATCTCAATTCCAAATATTGATTGACAGAGACGGCCAGATAAGGCACAGTTTCGCACCATGAAAAAGAGCGCGATTTACACCATTACCGTCATTATAACCATCACCTTTCAATAAGGGGTGGTCACTGGCTGTTGCGCTAAAGAAATCGAATCAATGCAAAAGCCCGTGACTCAAAAGGTCACGGGCTTTTTTGTCTGAAAAGATAGGGTAAATACATGCAAGTATTAAAGTTTGGTGGTTCATCTCTAGCAGACGCAGCGCGTTACCAAGTGGTTAGAGATATCGTATTAGAAAAGCAAAGTTCTTCTGCAACTGCGGTTGTTTTATCAGCACCTAAAGGCGTGACCAACATTCTGGTTGCGCTTGTACAAGAAGCAATTAAAGACCAGGATACAACCGAATTATTAAATCAGCTCAATGCGACAATTGATAATATTATCAATGAGCTTGCTAATACTTACTCAAACTTTGATAAATCTTCTGTCGTCGCGACTAAAGAAGAAAAAATTAACTTTTTAATAAATCGCTTGCAAGGCATCCGGTTATTGGGTGAATGTCCAGACTCTGTTAATGCCAGCATTATTTGTCTAGGCGAGTTTATCAGTGTAGAAATTTTCGCAGCACTGGTACGGGCGAGTGGTTTTGACAGTGATATTATTGACCCAACGGAATTGGTTGTCGCTCGTGGTGGCTATCTTGAATCTCAAGCAGATATAGAGACAAGTCGCAAATTATTTGCACAAGCCGATTTACCGACCAATAGTGTTTGGGTCATGCCAGGTTTTTGTGCACGTAATCCAGAAGGTGAATTAGTTACTCTGGGTCGAAATGGTTCAGATTACAGTGCGGCCATATTGGCAGCCTGTATTGATGCAACCGTGTGTGAGATTTGGACAGATGTCGACGGTGTTTATAACGCAGACCCTAATAAAGTATATAATGCTCAGCTAGTAGAGCAATTGTCTTATCAGGAAGCGATGGAGCTATCTTATTTCGGTGCGAAAGTTTTACACCCGAAAACAATTGGCCCTATCGCACAATACCATATTCCATGTCGTATCCGTAACACCTTAAACCCTGCGGCCCCTGGTACACTTATTTCCAGAGAAAGCGCCGCCGGAGAACATGTTGTTAAAGGTATTTCTACCTTAAATGATGTCACTATGGTGAATGTTGCTGGGCCTGGCATGAAAGGCATGGTTGGTATGGCTAGCCGTATTTTCGATGCAATATCGCGAGCGAAAATATCTGTGGTGTTGATAACACAGTCATCTTCAGAGTATAGCATCAGTTTTTGTATCCACTCAGCGGATACCGAGCGTGCTCGCAGTGTATTAGAGCAAGAATTTGAGTTAGAACTCAATAATCAATTGTTAGAGCCGATTGAATTGCGAGATCATCTATCTGTTATCTCGATTGTTGGCGATGGTATGCGCATGCATAAAGGGGTCGCTGCTAAATTCTTTGCGTCATTGAGTCAAACTAAAGTAAATATTGTTGCGATTGCGCAAGGTTCTTCCGAGCGTTCAATTTCTGCGGTTATCGAAGGTGCAAAAGCGCAGGATGCAATCAAGGTTACGCACCAAAACTTCTTCACTAATTTACATGTAATTGATGTATTTTTGGTAGGCTGTGGTACTGTCGGTAAAGTACTGATCCAGCAGTTAACTAAGCAACAACCTATACTTAAATCGCGTAATATTAGTTTACAAGTCTATGGGATTGCGAATAGTCGTAAAATGGCATTGGCGGAAAATGGCTTGAATCTGACTGAGTGGGAAGATGCGTTAGCAAATGGTGACAGCCAGTTTACACTGGCAAATTTAAAACAGTTTGTCGCCGATAATCATTTGATTAACCCCGTAATTATTGACTGCACCAGCAATGATGCCATCGCAGCGCAATATGCTGATTTCCTATCCGCTGGCTTCCATGTGGTTACACCAAATAAAAAAGCAAACACCTCTTCGATGGCGTTCTATCACCAAATCCGTGAAGCGGCTGCAGAAACTAATCGTCGTTTTTTATACGAAACAAACGTGGGTGCCGGCTTACCGGTTATCGATACTTTGCAAAGTTTAATTAGTGCAGGTGATGAGCTGATCGGGTTTCAGGGGATTTTATCGGGTTCTTTGTCTTTCATATTCGGCAAATTAGATGAGGGGATGAGCTTATCTGAAGCAACCTCTATTGCTCGCAGTAACGGTTTTACAGAGCCTGATCCGCGTGACGATCTCAGTGGGATGGATGTCGCCCGTAAATTATTGATTATGGCACGCGAAGCCGGTATGGAAATGGAACTGGAAGATATTGAAATTCAATCTGTACTGCCGGAAGATTTTGATGCGCAAGGCTCTATTGATACGTTTATGGATAATTTACCTAAATCAGACGCTTACTATAAAAAGTTAAATGATGATGCAAAAGCTGAAGGTAAAGTATTGCGTTATGTCGGCACGATAGAAGATGGTAAGTGTCGATGCAGTATTCAAGCTGTAGGTGCTGAACATCCGTTATATGCCATTAAAGATGGTGAAAACGCGTTGGCGATTCATAGTTTATATTATCAGCCAATTCCATTGGTTATTCGTGGTTATGGTGCTGGTGCAGCGGTAACCGCTGCTGGCGTGTTTGCCGATCTAATGCGCACCATGCCTTGGAAACGCGAAGTATAAAAGAGGTCAATATGGCGGTAACAGCATATGCACCCGCATCAACGGGTAATGTCAGTTTAGGTTTTGATATTTTAGGTTTAGCGCTAGCGCCAATAGATGGCACTTTGCTTGGTGACCGGGTATCGGTGCTATCAGAACAAGCTGAATTTAGTTTAGTGAATACTGGTCGCTTCGCACATAAATTACCGGCAGATGCGACACAAAACATTGTTTATGATTGTTTTATCGGTTTTCAAAAAGAAATGGCTGAACTGGGGATAGAAGTTCAGCCTGTCGCAATGCAATTGGAAAAAAACTTGCCCATTGGTAGTGGTTTAGGTTCATCTGCAAGTTCAATCGTGGCAGCTTTAGCAGCATTAAATGCATATTATGGTAATCCGCTTAATAGCGAGAAATTACTGCGTTTAATGGGTAAATTAGAAGGTCAAATTAGTGGCAGTGTACACTATGACAATGTCGCACCTTGCTATCTAGGTGGCTTACAATTGATGCTCGAGAGTGAGCAGAAAATTAGTTTGAGCCTACCCGTTTTTGATGACTGGTATTGGGTGATTTGTTATTCAGGTGCGAGTGTTTCAACCTCTGCTGCGCGTGAAATATTACCCGCTCAATATGATCGTTCAACAACCATAGATTTTGGCAGGCAATTAGCGGTTTTCGTCGATGCGTTGCATCGCGGTGACCGTGCATTAGCCGCTGCTGTTATGAATGATGTGATCGCGGAGCCGTATCGCAAATCATTGTTAAAAAACTTTGATGCTGCTCGCAGTTATGCGGAGCAAGAAGGCGCGCTGGCTTTTGGCATTTCAGGCTCGGGCCCAACCGTTTTTGCCGCAGTGGATAGCCAACAAACAGCCGCTAATATCAAATTATGGTTAGAACAAAACTATATTCAAAATGAAGACGGGTTTGCCCACATTTGTAAGGTAGATACCCGCGGAACCCAAGTGTCAGAGGACGTGTAAGTGGAATTATTTAATCTGAAAGATCCGACTGAAGTTGTTAGTTTTTCACAAGCGGTTAAACAAGGTTTAGGGCGTAATCAAGGTTTGTTTTTTCCTAAATCTATCCCGCAACTTGAAGATATCGATGCTTTATTAGCGTTACCGTTTCAACAACGTAGCGTTAAAATATTAAACGCGTTAATTGGTGATGAGTTAGGTGAAGAGACGGTTGCTCAGTTAGTCAATAACGCTTTTCAATTTACAGCACCATTAGCGCACGTTGCCGATAATGTTTATTCATTAGAATTGTTTCATGGTCCAACACTTGCGTTTAAAGATTTTGGCGCTCGCTTTTTGGCACAATGCTTGTCGCATCTCACGGCGCAAGGTCAGCCTATTACTATCTTGACTGCAACCTCTGGGGATACAGGTGCAGCGGTTGCGCATGCATTTCATGGATTGCCAAATATTAATGTTGTTATTTTATATCCGAAAGGCATGGTCAGCCCGCTACAAGAAAAGCAGTTTTCAACTTTAGGTGGCAATATATTTACCGCTGAAGTAGATGGCGCTTTTGATGATTGTCAGGCATTAGTTAAGCATGCTTTTGACGATCAGGATATCCGCGAAAAACTGCACTTAAACTCAGCCAATTCAATCAATATTGCTCGTTTGTTGGCCCAGGTTTGTTATTACTTTGAAGCACTGGCTCAGTTACCAAAAGACCAGCAAAACAAGGCCGTTATCTCAGTACCGAGTGGTAATTTTGGCAATTTAGCCGCAGCTATGATTGCTAAAACCATGGGATTACCGATCAAGCGTTTTGTCGCTTCGACCAATGTTAATGATACTGTACCTCGGTATTTATTATCTGGCTTATGGGAACCGAAAAAGACGATCGCGACTATGTCAAACGCAATGGATATCAGCTCGCCAAATAACTGGCCGCGTATTGAGGCTATGATTGAGCAAGGTTTAGTGGATAAATCTTTATTGACTGCCGAAAGTGTTGACGAAGATTATACCCACATGGGCGTACGTCAGCTGAACGATTTAGGCTATCAGAGCGAACCACATGCAGCGGTTGCCTATAAAGCCCTTAAGCGCACTCTAGCTGACGATGAAATTGGCATTTTCTTGGGGACAGCACATCCTGCAAAATTTAAAGAAACAGTTGAAAATATATTAGGTGTGCCGGTTGCATTGCCTAAAGCACTGGCTGATGTTGCAAATAAGGATATATTGTCCGATGCTATCAATGCAGATTTTGCAACGCTAAAAGAATATATGTTTACCAAGCTAGGTTAATAAAAACATAATATGCTTATCGCCTAAAATGCCCTGAATTTTCAGGGCATTTTTGTTTGCAAAGAAGCAAAAGTGCTGAATAAAATAAGTAAACTAAGCTTAACAAGGTATTGCGTATGCTATGGGAAAATGTGTTAGCGACAGAAAAGCAGCAGCGTTATTTTCAAGAAATAACGCAATTTGTTGAACAAGAGCGGGTATCAGGAAAAACGATATACCCACCTAAAGATGAGGTATTTGCGGCTTTTCAAGAAACAGAGTTAGCCGATATTAAAGTCGTGATACTAGGGCAAGATCCGTATCATGGTGCGAATCAGGCACATGGTTTATGTTTTTCTGTGCAACCCGGTATTAAAATTCCGCCTTCACTCGCCAATATTTATAAAGAGCTGGCAAATGATGTTGAAGGTTTTCAGATCCCACAGCATGGTTATTTGCAATCCTGGGCACAACAAGGTGTGTTTTTGTTAAACACTGTGTTAACAGTGGAAGCAGGTAAAGCACACTCGCATGCTAAGTGCGGCTGGGAAAAATTCACAGATCAAGTGATTAAGGTGATAGATCAACACACGAATGACATTGTTTTTATGTTGTGGGGCGCCCATGCGCAAAAAAAAGGGGCACACATAGATCGTGATAAACACCTTGTTTTGCAAGCACCGCACCCATCGCCACTTTCAGCTCATCGCGGTTTTTTTGGGTGTGGTCATTTCAGTCAAGCGAATCAATATTTATTGCAAAATGGCAAAAAGCCTATTAATTGGCAAATTAATAGGCTGTAGAATTGATTTATTGCGTATTACGCATGACTCTAAAGTTAACCGCACTGTATACAAAAAAGCCCCTGATTAATTTAGGGGCTTTAGATGTCTAGTTGGTAATGCTCTTTTAATTGGCCAAACTCGTCAATGTCGTCCAATTCTCTGGATAAATTTCGTTGATCTAAAATTGCTTCAATTTCACGCCACTTTCGTTTTTTGCTGCTTTTTGATTCGTTATTGGAATGGCGTGTTGAGGGAAAGAAAATTTCGTTTGTCATTTCCATTTGAAACTCCTTAATTTTAACCATTAACTAGATAATATGAGTTTTTGCAACAATTCGATGGTATTTTCCATCTGTGACCAATTGATTAACCTTTTATTAAAAGTTTAAGTCGCGAAATAAAACTGATAAAACTTAACATCCTTGTTTGTAAACTTTACCGTATATATATTCAAAAGGCGGGCGATAAACTGGTATCATGCACCATATCTTAATATTCAAATAACGTTTTATGCATATTCATATTCTAGGCATTTGTGGCACTTTTATGGGTGGATTAGCGGTGCTGGCTAAACAAATGGGGTATCGCGTTACGGGTTCCGATTTAAACGTATACCCGCCGATGAGCACCCAATTAGAAGCACAAGGCATTGAATTAATTCAAGGTTATCAACCAGAACAGCTTAATATTAATCCCGATCTGGTTGTGATTGGTAACGCAATGTCTCGTGGAAATCCCGTTGTGGAAGCGGTTTTAGATAAAAATATTCCGTATATTTCGGGCCCTCAATGGTTATTTGAGCATGTACTCAAAGACAAATGGGTTTTAGCGGTTTCCGGTACGCACGGTAAAACAACGACTTCGAGCATGTTAGCTTGGATATTGGAAGATAATGGCTGTAAACCCGGCTTTTTAATTGGTGGTGTGGCAAACAATTTTGGCATCTCCGCGAGATTGGGTGATTCGATATTTTTCGTCATCGAAGCGGATGAATACGACTCAGCATTTTTCGATAAACGCAGCAAATTTGTGCACTATCATCCACGTACTTTAGTTGTTAATAATCTAGAGTTTGACCACGCAGATATTTTTGATGACTTACATGCAATAAAAAAGCAATTTCACCATCTGATTAGAACCGTCCCGGCCAGCGGCCAAGTTATTTATCCGGCACATGAAACGAATGTTGTTGCTATGTTAGAGATGGGATGTTGGAGTGAAACAGTCAGTTTAGGCGATGAATGGACAATACAATCACTGTCTGATGACTGGTCAAGCTTTGAAGTGGCGTTTAAAGAAAGCACGGTCGCGCGCTTAGACTGGCCGTTAATTGGCCAGCATAATGCATTTAACGCAACTATGGCTATTATTGCAGCTCGTCATGCGGGTGTTAGACCAGAGCAAGCTATCCAGTCTTTGAGTCGCTTTAAAAACGTTAAACGCCGATTGGAATTGTTGGCGCAAGTGAATCGAGTTCAAGTCTATGATGATTTTGCGCATCACCCTACAGCGATCGCAACAACCTTGGATGGCGTGATAAAAAATACGCAACAAGGGCGCGTGCTTGCTGTCCTTGAACCGAGATCGAACACAATGAAAATGGGGATCTTCAAGCAAGAATTAATCGCCGCACTAAATAAAGCGGATGCTGTTTTTATTTACCAGGATACAAATTTAAGTTGGTCATGTGACGCGATAGAACAAGGTTTATCTGCATTGAATACGCCTTGCTTTGTGTTGTCTGATATTGACGATTTAGCATCTCAGGTCGCTCAGTACAGTGCTCAAGATGACAAAGTAGTGGTGATGAGTAATGGTGGTTTTGCCGGCGTCCATCAAAAAATAATAGGTGAGCTGAATAAATATGCTTAAATCATTTACACGTGAAATTACGTTGGCGCTAACCGGTGCATCAGGAATGCCTTACGCTTTAACTTTATTGAAAACATTGGTCAGTGCAGATTGTCGTATTCATTTACTGATATCATCTGCTGCGCGCGTTGTTTTGAAAACAGAAAATAATTTAACGATACCTGCGGGTCCGCAAGCGGCTGCAGATTTTTTAATTGAGCATTGTTCAGCAAAGGTGGGGCAGATCGTCTGTTATGGCAAAGATGAATGGTTTTCCCCTGTAGCTTCAGGCTCTGCCGCACCTAAAACCATGGTTGTCTGCCCGTGCAGTATGGGCACATTATCCGCGATTACAAGTGGCGCGAGTGACAATTTAATTGAGCGTGCTGCTGATGTTGTGATTAAAGAAAAAGGGCAGCTTATACTGGTACCGCGGGAAATGCCACTTTCCGTAATTCATTTAGAGAATATGACACGTTTAGCGAAACTTGGCGTGACGATAATGCCCGCTTCCCCTGGTTATTATCATCAACCTCAAAGTATCGAGGATCTTGTAAATTTTGTGGTTGCGCGTATTTTGGATCACCTTTCGATTGCACAAGATTTAATAGAGCCATGGGGTTATAAACATCATTAAGCAGGAAAAAACTTCAATGTATGCATTAGAAATTAACAATCTAAAGAAGGTCTACAAAGGGGGCGTTGAAGCGCTTAAAGGCATAGATCTCACGGTAAAAGAAGGTGACTTTTTTGCTTTGCTAGGTCCAAATGGCGCAGGTAAATCAACTACAATTGGTGTTTTAAGTTCGCTGGTTAATAAAACATCAGGCCAGGTCAAAGTGTTTAACCATGATATCGATAATTCATTGGATAAGGCCAAATCTTATATTGGCTTGGTTCCGCAAGAGTTTAATTTTAATCAATTTGAAACGGTACAGCAAATTGTTGTAAACCAAGCCGGATATTATGGGGTTGAACGTAAAATTGCGTTGCAGCGCAGCGAAGTTTATCTTAAGCAAACTGACTTGTGGGAAAAGAGAAATTCACCGGCCCGCAATTTGTCAGGCGGCATGAAGCGTCGACTGATGATTGCAAGAGCTATGATGCATCAACCTAAATTATTAATTTTAGATGAACCGACAGCTGGTGTGGATATCGAAATTCGCCGCTCAATGTGGAAGTTTTTAACGGATATTAACAAAAGCGGCGTAACCATTATTCTGACAACTCATTATTTAGAAGAAGCTGAAAGTTTATGTCGTAATATCGCAATTATCGACAAAGGCAAAATTATCGAAAACACTAGCATGAAGCAGCTTCTTGGCAAACTCAGTGTTGAGACTTTTATTTTAGATTTAGATGATGACTATCAGGACATACAACTTAAATGCTGTAAAAGTGAATTAGTTGATAGTCATACATTACAGGTGGAGCTAGAAAAAGGCTCAACGCTGAATCAGTTATTTAGTGAATTAACGGCTCAACAGGTTAAGGTTAAAAGCATGCGAAATAAAGCAAATCGACTAGAAGAGTTATTTGTACGTTTAGTTGAACATGGGCGGGAGACACAAGTTTGATACAGGCAAATTACTGGGTTGCGTTAAAAAGTATTTTATATAAAGAATGCAATCGTTTCTTACGCATTTGGGTTCAAACCTTAGTGCCACCCGCTATCACGATGACATTATATTTTGTTGTGTTTGGTAGTTTGATTGGTAGTCGAGTCGGTGAAGTTAACGGTTTTAGTTATGTTGAGTTTATGATGCCGGGGTTAATTATGCTGGCTGTCATTAACAATGCATACTCGAATGTGTCATCTTCGTTTTTTAGTGCTAAGTTTCAGCGTAATGTCGAAGAACTGCTCGTTGCGCCTGTGCCTACCTATGTTATTGTCGCTGGCTATGTTGGTGGGGGCGTAATTCGAGCTACTATAGTCGGTTTTATTGTCAGCTTAGTCGCGCTTTTCTTTGTCGATATTCAGATACATAATTTTGGGGTGATTCTTTCGACTCTACTTTTAACAGCAGTGTTGTTTGCCCTAGGTGGCTTGATTAATGCCGTTTATGCAAAAACATTTGATGATATTAGTATTATACCGACATTTATATTGTCTCCTTTAACCTATTTAGGGGGGGTCTTTTTTTCTGTTTCAATGTTGCCAGACTTTTGGCAAGGCGTCAGTCAGTTGAATCCCATTATTTATATGGTCAATGCGTTTAGATTTGGTTTTTTAGGCGCTAGTGATGTGAGTTTAACACTCGCTTTTTCGGTATTAATAGGTTTTACCCTAGTGCTGTTTTTCACCGCTGTTACACTTATTAATAAAGGTATTGGGATCCGCAGTTAATGATTGGCAATTCAAGAAGTATAGAATCAAGCCAGCAAGGCATTCATAAAGATCTGACAAAAATTGTAACTCGTCATCTCTCGAGCGAATTCAAAAAGCCAGTTGCTGAGCATACTTTGCTCGCTTATCAGAAAATATTGTCGTTTATTGACAAGCAAGGTAAGCCACTCATTTTTGATTCATGCTGTGGGGTTGGAGAAAGCTCGAGGCAGTTAGCTGAAAACAATCCGGATAAGTGTGTTGTAGGGGTCGATAAATCTGAGTTTAGGCTCAATAAACAAGGAAGAGAGGATCAGCCTAATTTATTGTTGATTCGTGCTGATTTAAATGATCTTTATCGCCTGATGGTTAAAGACAAATTGGTTGTTGCTGAACATAAGATTTTTTATCCTAATCCATGGCCTAAAAGCCAGCATATTAAAAGGCGCTGGCATGGGAGTCCGGTCTTTCCTCAAATAGCAGCGTTGTCTGCTAGTCTGGAGCTGCGTTCAAACTGGCTGTTGTACTTACAAGAGTTCCAGATTGCTCTACAACATTTACAGATAAATAGCCAACTGAACGAAATAGAGGTACGCATACCTATTACGCCATTTGAAGAAAAGTATGTCATAAGCGGACAGAAGATATATCAGCTACGTACTTGACTTAGTTTTATATCACTTCTATTGGGTTGTGTTTTAGCCGCAATTTACTAATCTGTAACTATATATATAAATAATTTCACAATTGATGAGGTTAACTGGTCGATGAATATGCATAGTATTCGGGCAAAAAGCTCGTTGCCGATCGCGGCACTTGCGATAACGCTAGTTGTCGTATTTTTTACCTTTTTACATTTACTGTCATTACAAGAAGATGCACTGGAAACGCAATCGGAAAAATTTATTAAATCAATCTCTGCTGTGCTAAATGCCGATCGGGATTTATATCAAGCGAAGGTGGCACAATTAAACGTATTAACAGGTTTGGGCAGTTTTGAAGAAAATAACAAGGAAATGCGTGAAAACGCAGCACAGGTAAAAGAAAGGTTTAATGCGTATCGCAGATATTTAGCCGACTATCCGGATGTTACCAACAAATTTGCTTCGTTTGAGAGAGCTTATAAAGATTGGTATCAAGCCTCAGAGGGGCTATTAGATAGTAAGGATGAGAGTCTTGAAGCGAGACGAAGACTGATTGTTGCAACCGATGTTAAGTTTCAAGCTGTCCGTGACATTCTTGATAAGGCGGGCGAAGCCGCAGAACAAAAATCAGAACAACTTAAAACTGAATTAGAAAGTGAGGTTTCGGCCTTTAAAAACAGTGCGTTTATTTTGATTATTATCATATTGCTTGTTGCTGGATGGTTTAGTTATCAAGTACCCAAACAACTTACCGGTCAAATCAACTTTTTAACGGGGCGTATTCGCGAAATTGCTTCTGGCAATGGCGACTTAACTGCGACTATTGATGTTCAAAGTAGAGATGAATTCGGTGAGCTTGCCATTCAGTTTAATCGATTTGTCGGAAATTTGCGTGAATTGATTAAGGCGGTTTTACACCAGTCAGCTGAATTGTCAGAACTGACTAATACTTTGCAAGATTCGTCGCAAAAAACACGTAGTGTAACGCAAACATTAAACAAGGCTTCAGACTCAATTGTCAGTGCGGTGCACGAAATGAATATCTCAAACAAAGAGATGGCACAAGTTGCCAGTGGCTCAGCGGAAGAAGCTGAAAATTCAAGTACTAAAGCTCAACAAGGTATTTCGGTTGTGGCGCACTCTAACTCAAGTATTGCTGAGTTGTCTGCCGATATGGATACCGCACTGAGCTTTTCTGCTGAGCTGGAGAAAAGCTCGGAAGACATTGCGTCGGTTCTAGATGTCATTCGTGGTATTGCCGAACAAACTAATTTACTGGCGTTAAATGCGGCAATTGAAGCGGCCAGGGCAGGCGAGCAAGGTCGGGGGTTTGCGGTCGTCGCTGATGAGGTACGCACACTTGCAACTCGGACTCAAGAAAGTACTAACCATATTCAGGAAATGATTGAACAATTGCAACACAATGTAAATCGTTCTTCAGATGCAATTACCAGTGGGAAAAAGAACGTTGATAAAACAATTGATAGCTTTGGCGAAACTAATCAGGTTTTTGAAGCCCTGCTGCAGTCTGCGCAAAGAGTAAATGAATTATCTACACAAACGGCTCAGGCAACAGAAGAGCAAAGTGCTGTGTCAGACGATATAAGCCAAAATTTATTTAATTTAAACGAAGAGAGCGGCCATGCATCGTCCATTGCGGAGAGTTCTGAAAGTTTGGCGAAGCGCATTAAAAATTTGTCAGAAAATTTAAACGGGCTAGTCTCTAAATTTAGAGTTTAACCGGAGGTACATATGCAAACTGCGATATTAGCTGGGGGGTGCTTTTGGTGTATAGAAAGTGCTTTTAATCGTTTGGTGGGTGTTAAACATGCTGTATCTGGCTATTGTGGCGGTACAGAAGCAACGGCAAACTATCAAGCCGTGTGTACTGGCAACACTGATCATGCGGAAGCGGTGAAAGTGGAATTTGACGAAAATATTATTAGTTACCTTGATATATTAAGCATTTTTTTTGATTTGCATGATCCGACGCAACTCAACCGTCAGGGTAACGATATCGGGCGGCAATACCGCAGTGTAATATTTTATTTAAATGAAGAGCAACAGCGTCAAGCGGTTGACTTTGTTGCCAAGCAGCAGGCTCATTTTAGCCAAGCTATCGTCACCGAAATTGTACCTAATGAGGCGTTTTATACCGCAGAGGGTTATCATCAGAACTATTATGAACATAATAGTCGCCAGCCTTATTGTCAGGTTGTGATAAGCCCTAAACTGCAAAAAATAGCCGATAAGTACGCAGACAAATTAAAGTCTTAACGTGTCATCTTTTTAACAAATACGACTACGAATAACGCCATCGTAAAGCTGCCGGTAAAAGCTTCGCATGCTGCGACTATGCGGGCTGGACCGATTGGCGTAATATCCCCATAGCCTAGCGTAGTAAAGGTCACAACACTGTAATATAGGGCACTGAAGAAGTCTGAGATATTCTCGCTTATAGTTTGTTGGCTGCTGAGTTGTATGCGTTCTTCACCAAACTGAACACCTAGTAAAAAGTAGCAGACAGCACATGTTAAAATCAACATCATAGAAAACAAGATGACATTTGCAGGTCGCTCACCATAACCACAGAATAGATCAACAATTTTTGATATCACCCTATCTCTGGAAAACTTAGGCATTTGCATCCGGCGCATGGTTAATTCTTTATGGATACAATAACCGGTCAGATCAAATAAACCTTGGTTTTCTGAGGCTTTTCGCACATCGCGGTAAATCTCTTCCGCTTGTTCAAAGTTGTCCTGCGCAGCATCTAAATTGTCTTGTTGTAATGCTTCTTGTGCTAGTTTTTCTTGTATTAACTTATTGCCAAGTTGGATATTATCAATTTTCGTATTAGCGAGTTTTATACCCAGTAAATTGGTATCAACGAGTTTGGCACAATGAAGGTTTGCTTCTGTTAAATCGGCTTTCATCAGTGAACCACCGTTTAACCGGATATTAAATAAATGGGCATTTTTTAAATTAGCACGATATAAATCAGAACCTGAAAAATCGTAACCTAAATTACTGCCTTTTCGAACTAAATTGATACCTTCTAAGTTGGCATACTTTAATTGCAATCCTTGAGTTATGCCGCCCGAAGATGCAAAACGCTCTAGTTTATCGGTTAACTCCATGCCTTTTTTGTCAAATGTTGGGTCATGCCAAAAACAAAAGCCATTTCCCATATCTACTTCTTGACAATAACTGCCGTTAGGGGAGGCGTATTTGCAAGTACCAAACTTTTCTTTATCGTGCATATTAAGATTTCATTTTAATTACTTGTTATTGGAGCTATTTTTTACTTTAGCAATGACTATTTATAAGCCTATTGCAATCTCTTTCAATTGCAAACATTTAAAGCTAATTTTTTCTCGATGATTGTTCTGCGATTAAATTGTCGTACTGTCCACGTAGTTTTTGATAACGCTCAAGTTGCTTTGTCGGTAATTTGATATCAGACAAGGATTGAAAAGCTTTATTTACTCGTTTTACCAAGTCTTCAGGATATTTTCCTGTTGTTTCCATTAATTTGAAAATAGCTAAAATTAAATTCAATGTTCCCCCTGTATGTAGAGGCGCATATTTTAAAGCTTGATCAAATGAGTTAACGGCTTGCATATATTCGTCAGCTTTATAAGCTTCGATGCCAGCTTGGTTTAATTCACTAAAAGCGCGCTGTTTACTTTCTGACGCTTTAAGATAATGCTCTAAGTTATCTTTGATAAATTGATTTCTGTTTTGGCTGGAATTCGCAACTTGTTCTATCCAACTTTCGGCTGTTTCAAACTCGCCTATTTTAAGTAAAACGGCTACTTTATCAAAAATAAACGGGTCATCTTCGCCCTCAACTTGATTGTCTTGTGCTTTACTTTGTATTGCATAAAGTTGCTTTTTAGCCGCTAAGAGCTGGTTCTCAAGGCTTTCCAAACGAGCGCGACATAAGCCTTCAAACGCGTTATAGTCCATTTCATGCGTAATAAGCTCGTCATGTCGGCCTCGTTGCAATGCTAAGGAGGCTTCTTGCATCAATTTATTTTGCTCAGATTTATCTTCCGTATGTTCAGCGGCATTGATAACCGAACGTATGTAATTAAGCAGGTGAATATCATCCTGATTAATTGACTTACGGGACATGTCTAATATGCTTTTACAGGCATCTTTTACAATTTCATGCATATCGCATTTTTGCGCGACCTCGCATAGCCTGTACTGCCTTTCTATTGAGTAAGGTGATAATTCTACTGCTTTAATCGCCATTTCAAGCGAATTTGTAATGTGGCCTGATTTTAATAATGCTTGGCTGAGTAAATCATACGAGTCAATGATTAACGGAGCCTGATTGATCACCTCACTGGCGAGCCGTACCGCCTCACTGTATTTTTCCTGATGGTAATAGGTCCGCGCTAATTGTATTTGACCCCAGGTAAAAGGTTTATGTGCCAGTAATTTTTGCAGTAGATATTCAGCTTGCTGATACTTGCCCATTTTGCAAAGCAGCTCGGCGAGCAAGTTGTTGCAATAATTTCGGTAGCGGCTTTTATCTTGGATAAGTTTTTTGCATTCTAGTATGGCTTCATCGTACTTTCCGTCAAACATGGCGCGATGGACTGGGATTAATGCTGCGCGTTTTTGGTAACATTTTTCTAGTCTGAATTTAAGCACATTTTGTGAAAATGGCTTCATCACATAGTCATCTGGTTGTAATTCTACCGCACCGAGTACCATAGGGCGGTGGTTTTCACCGGTTACCATAATGCTAATACTATGAGGCCCTAGTAATTTTCTGCTGTGGAGTTCTTCAATCACCTGACGGCCATTTTTTCTATGTCCGCCTAAATTGTAATCAACCAATACAAAGTCATAAACTCTGCCGCGTGCAGCACTGATTGCTGCCTCACCGGTTGCGACGGCATTAACATTGCGAGCTCCTAGGTTAATCAGAATACCTTTTAGCATTATCTGAAAAGGACGTTGGTCATCGACAATCAAAAAGCTTTTATCGGCATACGTCAATCCTGATTTCATGCGAACCTTGTAACGGATATAAAATTAAATTATTTACTGAATGTTATTTTTGCGCAAGAGGAGAAAGTGAATAATAAAGTGAATAATACAGATGCTTGGCTTTAGTAAAGATGGTGGAGGGAGCTGGATTCGAACCAGCGAAGGCAGAGCCGTCAGATTTACAGTCTGATCCCTTTGGCCACTCGGGAACCCCTCCTCAAAGACGGGCGGCATAGTAACAAAATTATTTGAACTGTAAAGTCTTTTTATTAAAAAATTAAAGAAACCTATTGTTGAGTCGATGTATTGTATATTGTTCATTCAATTACCTTCTTGTTATGCAAGCTGAATTACCTATACCACTCATTGACGAGCTACATATACGATATGGATTAAATGCCGCGATTAATGGTCAGCGTCGTCCAGATTTTGCAATGACGTTGGCAATGTTCTCAGCGGATGTCATTGAACATGCCCAATTCAGTATCGCTAAATCGGCTTTAGGTCAGATTGAAAAAGATGAAGATATATTAAAGCAACAGCTTGGCGTTAGAGCTATTTATAAACTGAAAGCAGACGATCAGGCTTATGAATCAGCCAGTCAACAAAATTTGGCGTTACATCAATCTGGGAGTAGTCAGGTGAGGTTGTTAGCGGGATTGCAGCAAGCTGCGTTGTCACAATTTAACGATCCAAAGAAAATTGACCAACATGTTATTCAAAACGTCAATTTACATGTGCTCAACAAAATAGCGCGATTAGAGCAGGCCAATCAAGACACGCCAGATGATAAATCAACTACAGGTGAAGACGCCGACGCGACGGGCTTGCTAGATGTGCTCAACCAACTTCAGGCTTCTCACTAAGCTGAATTAGCTATTCACCCCAATCTCTTAAATTTATTCACTTTGGCCCTAATATTGCTTATATACTGCCAGTGTTTTTCATCGCTGGATTATTGACGGTATGCAATTAGCCGAAGCGTTTCAGAAAATAAATTTCAACAAAGACAAATTACAACAAGTTACAGGGTTAGGGGTTGCCACTGGAGTACTAGCGGTTCTGGCAATGGTTGTATTGCCGATTCCTGCATTACTGTTGGATATCTTATTTTCGTTCAATATCGCCCTCTCTATGGTGATATTGTTAGTCGTTGTATATACCCTGAAACCCCTTGAATTTGGTGCTTTCCCAACGGTTATACTGTTGGCGACCGTCTTTCGACTTGCGCTAAATATTGCTTCTACTCGTATTGTTTTGCTTGAAGGCCACCAAGGCGGCGATGCAGCAGGGCAAGTCATTGCGTCATTTGGTGAAGTGGTTATTGGTGGTAATTACGCTGTTGGTCTGGTTGTTTTTGCAATTTTAATGATTATCAACTTTAAGGTTGTGACAGCGGGTGCTGGACGTATATCAGAGGTGAGTGCGAGGTTTACCCTAGACAGTATGCCGGGTAAGCAGATGGCGATTGATGCAGATTTAAATGCTGGTTTTATTAATCAAGAAGAAGCGGTTGAAAGACGAAAAGAAATTACTGAAGAAGCCGACTTTTACGGTTCAATGGATGGTGCCAGCAAATTTGTTAAAGGGGATGCGATCGCTGGTCTATTGATTATGTTAATCAATATTGCCGGTGGTTTAGTGATTGGTATGGTGCAGCATGACTTAGCTTTTTCTGATGCCATCGAGATCTATACATTACTGACCATCGGGGACGGATTGGTTGCGCAAATACCTTCGTTATTATTGTCAGTCGGCACCGCCATCGTCGTAACGCGTCAAAATACGTCTGTAGAGTTGGGCGATCAACTGACGGCGCAGCTTGGCAATACCAAAGCATTGTATATTGCTTCTGCGATTTTATTTGTAATGGGGATTATTCCTGGAATGCCACATTTGGCATTTATAACCTTAGCTTTATGTGTCGCTGGCGCGGGCTATTTCTTAGCACAAAAACGAGCTGAGGCGGGATCAAAGTCAGGCAGTTTAATTCGTGGTGGAAAAGCACAGGGCAAAGGTAGTTCGGCGTCCGGGCAAGCTAAATCTTTGCCAGATTCAGGCAAAGCACCTACCGAGCCTCAGGAGATTAGCTGGGATGATGTTCAACCAATGGACGTGATAGGGCTTGAAGTCGGATATCGTTTAATACCACTTGTAGATAAATCGCAAGGTGGTGAGTTGTTATCCAGAATCAAAGGCGTGCGTAAAAAGCTCTCGCAAGAAATGGGCTTTTTAGTGCCTGCCGTGCATATCCGCGATAATCTCGATTTAGCGCCCAATATCTATCGTATTTCTTTGATGGGCGTTGTGATAGGTGAAGCTGAAATTTATCATGACAGAGAAATGGCGATTAACCCGGGACAAGTTTTTGGTAAGTTGCAAGGTGTTAAAACAACCGATCCTGCATTTGGTTTGGAAGCTGTCTGGATTAATCCTGAGCAACGTGAGCAAGCACAAACACTTGGCTATACAGTGGTCGATGCTTCTACGGTCGTCGCGACACACTTAAGTCAGTTACTAACCAACAATGCATGGCAGTTGATTGGGCACGAAGAAGCTCAGAACCTTTTAGATATGTTGGCGAAATCTTATCCTAAGTTGGTTGAAGGATTGGTGCCGGACATGTTGAGCTTGTCCTGTGTTGTTAAGGTAATGCAGAATCTATTGTATGAAGGCGTGGTTATACGAGATATGCGAACCATGGTTCAAACCCTTGTTGAATATGCACCTAAGAGCCAGGATCCTGATGTATTAACTGCTGCAGTGCGTATCGCGCTGAGAAAATTAATCGTGCAGGATATTTCAGGGGGGATGGAAGAATTGCCTGTCATAACTTTGGCGCCAGAGTTGGAGCAGATTTTGCATCAGTCTATGCAATCAGGTGGTGCTGAAGGGGGCGGGATAGAACCCGGCTTGGCTGAACGCATTCAAACAGCGTTAAAAGAATCGTCGCAACAACAAGAAATGAACGGCGAACCCTCAGTGTTATTAACGTCTGGCATACTAAGAACTGTGCTGGCTCGATTTACTAAACACACAGTACCTGGGCTTCACGTATTGTCATATCAGGAAATACCGGACGACAAGCAAATCCGGATAGTTCATTCGATAGGTCAATAGCGTCAAAAAAGTGTCTAGTTATGTTTTTACAAGCATGGCTGAGGAGTAAAAATGAAAATTAAACGTTTTGTTGCCAAAGATATTCGTTCAGCATTAAACCAAGTTAAAGCGACATTGGGGCCGGATGCCGTGATAATGTCAAATACAAAGGTTGCTGAAGGGATTGAAATTGTTGCTGCGATCGATACCGAGCATAATACTAAAACAACCGCATCAGAAGCCCAACCTGCTGTTAAAGCTAACGCAGCAAAACAATCGTATCGTGATACCTTGCTAGCCGAAGACGAAGAAGAAATAAAAATGTCGGATAGTTTGCAGTCGTTGCTTAAACGACAAGGACAAAAAACAGCTTCTAAACCACCGCGCGAAAATGCCGCACAAGATAATTTTAAAGCCAACAAAGCCAGAATGATTCGTTCATTGGCCAATTCAGTTGATGGCTTTGCAGAGCCAGAACCAGAAAAGCAAGACATTTCGTTAAGTGAGTTGTTTCAAAAAGCAGATCAAAGACAAGCGGCCAGAAAGCCTGCTCCTGCCTCTATGGCAACACCAGAGACAAATAGTGAGCTTAAGTCAATTAAAGCTGAAATGGCGGAATTACGTAGCCTATTACAGCATCAGGTGTCGGGTTTGATGTGGCAAGAGATGGCGCGCAGTGAACCGATGCGGGCCTATATTGTAGATCGCTTATCAAAAATGGGCATTGCCAGCGAAGTTGCCGATCAAATTGCAAGCTTTTTACCAGATGGTATTGAACAGAATGAAGCCTGGGATCACGCGTTGGAATTATTGACCAGTCAAATTTCTGTCACTAATAATGATATTATGCGTCGTGGCGGTGTGGTTGCGTTATTAGGTCCAACAGGCGTTGGAAAAACAACGACAGTCGCGAAATTAGCCGCGCACTTTGCGAAAAAGCATGGACCGGACTCAGTTGCTTTAGTGACAACAGACACCTATCGAATCGGTGCGCACGAACAATTACAAACGTATGCAAAAATAATCGGCTGCCCGTGCAAAGTAGTCCGCCAACCGGAAGAGTTGTCTGATACACTTCACCAATTGAGAAACCGTAAACTGGTATTAATTGATACCGCAGGTGTTGGGCAACGAGACATCCGATTGGCAGAACAATTAGACGGACTGATGAAATCTGCTAATGTTAAGATACGTAGTTATTTAGTATTACAGGCAACTTCTCAACGTAGAGTGCTAATGGAAGCTGTACAACAGTTTAAACGTACAGCATTGACCGGTTGTATCTTAACAAAACTGGATGAATGCATGAGTTTAGGAGAAATTATTAGTGTTGCCATTCAAAATGCGTTGCCAATCGGGTATCTTACTGACGGTCAGCGTGTGCCTGAGGACATAAAAGCAGCAAGTGCACAATATTTAACCGAAAAGGCCACCGGTTTGATGGATGATCGTGATTTTTCTCATCCATACTGGTTTACAGATAACGCTCGACAGCCTATATATTAAATAGATTTTATGAAGATAATGAACCAGTTAGGTGATCAGGCCAATGGCCTTCGAACTATGAAGCAGAAAAAGATAAAAGTAATTGCGGTTACAGGTGGTAAAGGTGGAGTTGGTAAAAGCAACGTCTCTTTGAATACCGCTGTTGCTATGGCGCAGCAAGGTAAGCGTGTGCTGGTTTTTGATGCTGATTTAGGGTTAGCAAACGTAGACGTGATGTTGGGGCTTCGTGTTGAGAAAAATTTATCTCACCTGTTGGCTGGGGAATGTGAATTAGATGATATATTAATTACCGGCCCGCATGGTATTCAAATTGTACCCGCCGCATCAGGTACGCGGAATATGGTAGAACTTACACCCCAAGAACATGCTGGATTGATTCGCGCTTTTAGCGAATTACATCGTGAATATGATGTATTGATCGTCGATACAGCGGCGGGGATCTCAGACATGGTATTGAGCTTTTCGCGAGCTGCGCAGGATGTCATGGTCGTTGTGTGTGATGAACCCACTTCAATTACGGATGCTTATGCCCTGATGAAGGTACTCAACAGAGATTTTGGTGTTTTTCGTTTTAAAATTGTTGCAAATATGGTGCGTTCAATGCGGGAAGGGCAAGAATTATTTGCTAAACTGTCAAAAGTAACTGACCGATTTTTGGATGTGGCGATAGAATTAGTGGCAATTATTCCATTTGATGAAAATATAAGGAAATCCGTTAGGCGACAAAAAACAATAGTGGATGCATTTCCAAAGTCGCCAGCAGCAATCGCCTTTAAAGCGCTAGCTGCTAGAGCAGGCAAGTGGCCAATTCCAGACAATGCGACTGGCCACTTAGAGTTTTTTATTGAACAATTGGTAACACCAGGAGCTTAATCTGTTGTGAATAAAGTGGCGGCTTATCAATCAGTTGATCAAAAACAAGCACTGGTGGAATTACATGCGGGACTTGTTAAGCGCATTGCTCATCATATGATGGCGCGATTACCTGCCAGTGTCCAGGTTGATGACCTAATTCAGGCCGGTATGATAGGATTGCTAGAGGCATCAAAAAACTTTGATGGCAGTAAAGGAGCCAGCTTTGAAACCTTTGCGGGTATCCGTATTCGTGGTGCGATGTTAGATGAAATCCGCCGTGGTGACTGGGCTCCACGCTCAGTACATAAGAATAGTCGAATGATAGCAAAAGCGATTTCTGATGTTGAAAAAGAAACTGGACGAGATGCTCGTGACACAGAAGTTGCTGAAAAACTTGATATTACGCTAGATGAATACCATCATATTCTAAATGATGTAAATTGTGGCAAGATTATTGGCATTGAAGATTTAGGCGTAACGGATGATGTTATCGGTAGTAATGAAGATAAGCACTCAGACGAGCCGTTTGAAGATATTGCACATGGTGCATTTCAAGGTGCATTGGCGAAAGCAATTGAAACCTTGCCAGAACGTGAAGCCTTGGTATTATCCTTATACTACGATGAAGAATTAAATTTGAAAGAAATTGGTGCTGTTTTAGATGTGAGTGAATCTCGAGTGAGTCAAATTCACAGCCAAGCTATGCACAGGTTAAAAGCTCGGCTAAAAAGCTGGCATCAAAATTAAACTAGAATTTTGCTCTATAGAGATATGCTCAAGCGGAGGAAGCTTTGGATAAAAACATGAAAGTGCTGGTTGTTGATGACTTCTCAACAATGAGACGAATAATAAAAAACTTGCTTAGAGACTTAGGTTTTACCAATGTTTCAGAGGCTGATGATGGCGCAACTGCTTTACCTATGTTGCAAAATGGCGATTTTGAGTTTGTCGTAACAGACTGGAATATGCCTGGTATGCAAGGTATTGATTTGCTTCGAGCAATCAGAGCAGATGCTAAACTTAAACACATTCCGGTGCTTATGGTAACTGCTGAGGCGAAAAAAGAACAAATAATTGCAGCGGCTCAGGCGGGGGTAAATGGTTACATTGTTAAACCTTTTACAGCGGCCACTTTAAAAGAGAAGCTCGATAAAATTTTTGAGCGTCTTGGTTAAGTTTGCATCGGGAGAACAATATTGTTGCCAAATGCCCCTTTAATTAGTCTGGAAGACGCCCGTCGTTTAGTGACTTGTTTAGAACAAGGTGATAATGATACGGCTAACCAAATTTTGCACACCGTGACTCAAGCAGCTTCTGCTGAGCTTTTTGAAGAGGTTGGAAAGTTAACCAGACAGTTGCATGATTCTATTGGTGGATTTCAGCTCGACATGAGATTAGCTGATTTGGCTACGGAAGATATTCCTGATGCGAAAGATCGCTTAGCTTATGTAATGGATTTAACAGAAAAATCAGCTAATAAAACAATGGATGCAGTTGAAGAGTGTCTGCCTATCGCGGTAGAGCTCAACGAGAATATTCAAAACATTATCCCAACTTGGGATAAATTAATGAATCGTAAAATAGAATTAAGTGAATTTAAAACGTTGTGCCATGATGTCGACCGCTTATTAAAACAATCACAAAGCGGTTCAGAAAACTTAAAAGTACGTTTAAATGATGTACTTATGGCACAAGATTTTCAAGATTTAACCGGACAAGTCATCCGTCGAGTAATTGATTTAGTAAAAGAAGTTGAAGACAATTTAATCAATTTACTCACAGTGTTTGGTA
This sequence comes from Catenovulum sediminis, assembly GCF_007289895.1. Lineage (GTDB taxonomy): Bacteria > Pseudomonadota > Gammaproteobacteria > Enterobacterales > Alteromonadaceae > Catenovulum > Catenovulum sediminis. The sequence goes on from NZ_CP041660.1 coordinate 2,756,149, forward strand.
CTCCGCAAAGTGATAAAAATACTAACAAAGCTGAAGATGGTGGTGCTGAAGGGCCTATCATTAATGCAGAAGAAAGAGCGGATGCAGTATCAAATCAAGATGAAGTGGATGACTTATTATCTAGTTTAGGTTTTTAATTAGGGGACAGGTTCCATGAGCTTTGATGTAGATGAAGATATATTGCAGGATTTTTTAGTCGAAGCGGCTGAAATTCTGGAACAGTTATCTGAGCAGCTAGTGGAGCTAGAAAATAATCCTGAAGACTCCGATTTGCTGAATGCGATATTTCGTGGCTTCCACACGGTAAAAGGCGGTGCTGGATTTTTGGCCATGACACACCTCGTTGATGCATGTCACGGGGCAGAAAACGTTTTTGATATACTGCGCAAAGGTCAGCGTGATGTAACACCAGAACTAATGGATGTTATTCTTCAAGCGCTGGATACAATCAACGTAATGTTTGCGCAAATTCAAAACCGAGAGGAACCTGAGCCAGCAGACCCTCAGTTACTGGATACTTTACACAAGCTCAGTCATCCTGCCAGTGAAGACGCGACAACTTCTGAAAATAATACAGATGAAGCCAGTATTGAGTTATTTGATACTGCACTTGATGAATCGGCTCAAGATGCTGTAGGAGCGGAAAATAGCGAACAAACTGCTGATTCAGGTGCGCCACTTGATGAAATTACTGATGATGAATTTGAGAAGTTATTAGATCAGCTGCATGGTACCAACAAGGGGCCAACAAATTCTGCGCCGGCTCCAACTCCAGCCCCAGCTCCAGCTTCTAATGTTGCCAGCAGTGGTGATGAAATTTCGGATGATGAATTTGAAGCACTGCTGGATGAATTGCATGGTAAAGGTCAATTTAAAGCGGGGAGCGAACCGTCAGCAGCTGCGGCTAAACCTGAGCCACAACCAGTTGTTTCCTCCAGCGCATCTGGTGGCGATGAGATTTCCGATGATGAATTCGAAGCTTTGCTTGACGAATTACATGGCAAGGGGAAAGCACCAACGGCTAAAGAACAAGCGGCTGTACCAGCCCCAACTCCAACGCCTAGCCCCGCAAAAACGCCAGCGCCAACGCCAGCAGTAAAAGCAAGTGCTCCAGCAGCAAGTGCAAAAGCGAAAACGCCAGCAGCTTCCGCACCTGCTGCAACTAAACCTGTCGCAGCAGAAAAGAAAAAAGCAGCTCCACCGGCACCTGCAGCTGAAACCACGGTTCGTGTTGATACCAAACGACTCGATCAAATTATGAATATGGTGGGTGAACTGGTGCTCGTCAGAAATAGACTGGTCAGTCTTGGCATCAATGTTAACGATGAAGAAATGTCTAAAGCGATTGCCAATTTAGATGTAGTGACTGGTGATTTGCAAGGCGCTGTAATGAAAACACGAATGCAGCCAATAAAGAAAGTTTTTGGCCGTTTCCCTCGTGTTGTTAGAGATTTAGCGCGTTCACTTAATAAAGAGATATCTTTAGAGCTAGAAGGTGAAGAAACTGATTTAGATAAAAACCTGGTTGAAGCTTTAGCAGATCCTTTGGTGCACTTGGTTCGTAATTCGGTTGATCATGGTATTGAAATGCCCGATGTGCGTGCTGCGAACGGTAAAGCTCGGTGTGGTACAGTTAAATTGGCCGCATCACAAGAAGGCGATCATATCTTACTAACCATCACAGATGATGGTGCTGGTATGGATCCTGAAAAATTAAAGGGCATTGCGATCAAAAATGGAATTTTAGATGTCGATGCCGCTGGCAGAATGTCTGACAGTGAAGCTTATAACTTGATATTTGCGCCTGGTTTTTCAACTAAAGACCAAATTTCAGACATCTCTGGACGCGGTGTCGGCATGGATGTGGTGAAAACTAAGATAACCCAGCTTAATGGCTCTGTCGTCATCAAGTCTGAAAAAGGGGTGGGTACTCAATTAGAGATTAAAGTACCGCTCACGCTAGCGATACTGCCAACCTTAATGGTTATTGTATCTGGTCAGACATTTGCCTTGCCTCTAGCAGGTGTCAGTGAAATTATTAACTTGGACTTGAAAAAAACAAACACGGTTGATGGTCAGTTAACAATGATAGTGCGTAAAAAGGCAATTTCATTGTTTTATCTACAGGACTGGTTGACACGGAATAAGAACAAACAAAAATTGTGTTCCAGAGATATTGGTCATGTTGTGGTTGTCCAAGTTGGAACAGGTAAACAAGTTGGTTTTGTAGTAGATTCGTTAATTGGTCAGGAAGAAGTGGTTATTAAACCGCTGGATGCTTTGTTACAAGGTACTCCTGGAATGGCTGGGGCAACTATTACTAGCGACGGTGGTATAGCTTTAATTTTAGATGTACCCGGAATGCTAAAAAAATACGCTAAGCGTTGATAATATAAGGTAGTGTGAATGCCCATTCGAGTTTTGGTGGTCGACGACTCCAGCTTCTTCAGGCGAAGAGTGTCCGAGATTATCGAAAAAGATCCAGACTTAACCGTTATTGATACAGCGTTAAATGGTAAAGATGCAGTTGATAAAGCGGTTAGGTTGAAACCTGATGTGATCACTATGGATGTAGAGATGCCGGTGATGGATGGTATCGCTTCAGTTCGTGAGATCATGCGTCAGTACCCTACACCTATTTTAATGTTCTCTTCATTGACGCATGATGGCGCAAAGGCAACTTTAGATGCTTTGGAAGCAGGCGCATTAGATTTTTTACCGAAAAAATTTGAAGACATAGCGCGTAATAAAGAAGATGCTGTGTTGCTGCTTCAGACACGTATCAAACAAATTTCTAAGCGTCGGATCAGCATGCGAATGGCTGCCCTGCGCACATCAAGTCTGAATCGAGTTGCTACAAGTCGCGCAAATCGATTAAACGAGCAAACATCTAGTTTAAATAAAAAAAGTCTAGGCGAAAGTAAAAAAACGACACCTGTGGTTAAATCGCGTAGCGTCAATAAGAAATTTAAAATGTTGGCTATAGGTACCTCAACGGGTGGCCCTGTTGCTTTACAAACAATATTGACCCGTCTACCTGCCAACTTTCCTTGCCCAATTATTTTAGTTCAGCATATGCCTGCTGCATTTACATCGGCATTTGCCAGTCGTTTGAATAGCATGTGTCAAATTTCAGTAAAAGAAGCAGAAAATGGCGATCAACTCAAACCTGGCTGTGCTTATTTGGCGCCTGGTGGTAAACAAATGATGGTGGAAGGCAATTCAGCATCGGCAAAGCTATCTATTCGTGATGATAGTTCAGAGCGTTTAACCTATAAACCGAGTGTCGATGTAACCTTTGCTACTGCGTCAAAGGTGTATAGTGAGTCAGTGTTGGCTATTATTTTAACTGGCATGGGCGCGGATGGCCGGGAAGGGTGCCGACTACTTAAACAACAAGGTTCGTTAATTTGGGCACAAGACGAAGATTCGTGTGTAGTATATGGCATGCCGCAAGCAGTTTGCTCTGCTGGAATATCCAGTGAGTCTATCAGTTTAGATGCAATGGCTGATAGAATAAAAAGTGAGTTCAATTTAGTATGATTGAGGTACACTTTTGAAAGTATGGACAATCGCTAACCAAAAAGGCGGTGTAGGTAAAACTACAACAACGGTCAGTTTGGGGGGGATATTAGCAGAACGAGGAAAACGGGTTTTATTAATTGATACCGATCCGCACGCATCGCTGACTTATTATTTTGGCATCGATTCTGAAGAGCTAGATAACAGCGTATTTGATTTGTTCTTACAACGGAAAAACTTAAATAAAGAGCAAGTCCTACAAATGTTGTGCCCAACAACCTTGCCCAATCTAGACATTTTACCGGCGACAATGGCTTTAGCTACTTTAGATCGCAGGATGGGTAATCAAGGTGGGATGGGGCTGGTATTAAAAAAATCTATTGACCTGTTGGGTGATGAGTATGACTATGCTTTAATTGATTGTCCTCCGGTGCTGGGTGTTTTAATGGTAAATGCATTGGCAGCGTGTGAGCGGATCTTAGTGCCCGTTCAGACCGAGTTTTTGGCATTAAAAGGACTTGAACGAATGATGCGGACATTGTATTTGATGTCTCGTTCTCAAAAACGTGATTACAAGTGCACAATCGTACCTACAATGTTTGACAAAAGAACACGTGCATCACTGGAAGCATACAAAGAACTCAAAAAAACTTATGGTGATGTTGTTTGGTCTAGTGTTGTGCCAGTTGATACTAAGTTTAGAGATGCAAGCCTAGAGCAGTTGGTTCCCTCTATGTATGCACCTAAATCCCGAGGGGTGTTTGCCTACAATGCGTTATTGACGTTTTTATCTGAATTGGATAATTAGTGGTGATATGAGTAAAGGTGCTTTTGCAAATGAAGATGTAATGGAAGAATATCTAGACGCATTGTTAACAGAAGATGTGTCGGAATCTGTGCAGCTACGTAAACCAAAAAAAATAGAGCAGCAGTTGCCTGATGACCCCTACATGGATGATGTAGGGCTGCGAACTAAGCATGTGGAAGAGTTGCTTAAGAAAGTAGCTGTCACGCCAGAAATAGATGACGTTGAGCTCGAAAAAGTCGAACCGAAAGTATCGCAGCCGGTTGAGAATTTGCAAAGTCAGCAGGACACGCAAGAACTATCTCATACGCAAGTCGAGGTAGCTGGAGAAGCGGCGCCGGTTCAACAAAGGTCAGTGCAATTAAGTTCTGAGCAATCATTCCAAGCGTTGTTTTTTGAAGTCGCGGGTTTAACTTTAGCCGTACCGTTAACCGAATTAGGCGGTATCCACAATTTAACGGAAGTATCGCCATTATTCGGTAAACCTGATTGGTTTAAAGGGTTAATGATACACAGAGAACAAAAAATAAATGTGGTTGACAGTGCTTTATGGGTCATGCCTGAAAAATATGATGAAAAACTGGCAACATCATTAAATTACCAATATCTTATAATGTTAGGAGATAGTAATTGGGGACTCTCGTGTGAAACTCTGATTAATACAGTTACTTTAAATACAGATGATGTTAAATGGCGGGTCAGTGATGGAAAAAGACCCTGGCTTGCAGGCCTGGTAAAAGAAAAAATGTGTGCTCTTTTGGATGTTGGGCAATTAATTGAATTATTGAATAAGGGCCTGAACAGCCTGGATGATATTTGATGACGATTGAGTCGGAGCTGGAATATGAATAACGCAGATAGAAGTACCGTGGCAGATGCAGCCGATAATGAAATTTTACAATGGGTGACCTTTAAATTAGATGAGGAAACCTATGGTATCAATGTAATGCAAGTGCAGGAAGTACTGCGCTACTCTGAAATAGCACCAGTGCCAGGTGCACCAGATTATGTGCTGGGGATTATTAATTTGCGTGGTAATGTTGTCACTGTTATTGATACCCGCTCGCGTTTTGGTTTAAATCCATCTACAGTGTCAGATAATTCACGTATCGTAATTATTGAAGCGGAAAAACAGGTCATTGGAATATTAGTGGATAGCGTTGCAGAAGTGGTATATTTGAAGTCGTCAGAAATCGACAGCGCACCAAATGTCGGTACCGAAGAAAGTGCACGTTTTATCCAAGGTGTATCAAATAGAGGTAGCGAATTGTTGATCTTAGTTGACTTAAATAAACTACTAAGTGACGAAGAGTGGGATGAGTTGAGCGCCTTTTAATTATATGCAGTTAATTTATCTGTGGTGTGCATTGTTTTTTGCTGTTCTGGCAAATGCCTTGGTGTTGTGGGTGTGGTTGAGCAGCAAAAAAAATCAGCAAGTATTGCAAACAAATGTTGATGAGAAGCTTAGCCATTTAGAGCGCGAAAATAAAATTTTGCGTCATGAAATTAATGAAGTAAATGCTAGCAGTATCAGCATGGGCAAAAATATTCGTCAACTAGCGCAATATTTTGCCGAGTTAGAAAATCGTTTTAGTGAATTGGAATTGGTTGATCCTGAATCCAAGTTGTATAGCAGAGCGGCCAAATTGGCGGAAAAAGGGGCATCCATCGAAGAAATAATTGAAGAATGTGAGATCCCAAGAGCAGAAGCCGAGCTGGTCGTTTCACTGCGAAAACGCAAACGCTAATCCAATCTTTTATTTTATACAGTCACCCCATTTACCCTTATATACTATTCAAGTTTTTTTCTATACTTCTATACATATCAACTGCTCGTTTAGATAAAGTGCCAGTAAGCATAAAAACCTTCTAATGTGTAATGTCAACAAAGTGCGGTATACTTTACCCGAAAAAGGAATAAATTAGGTGTTCTAACAGCGGGCTTGTTGACGTCTATTCTGTACACAAAGCTTTCTATCCGTTAATGTCACATAATACCCACTATTGCCTAGTATTCACTTATGGTTAATTTGTAGCGGAATCAAAACTAAGTTTAGGAATGTTTATGAAAAACCGAAAAATTAAAAATCAAGTTTTTACAGCTCTTTCATTATTGTTATGTTCCCAGTCTAATGTATTTGCCAATGTAAACGAGAATTACAGCCGTTATTGTGCGAGTTGCCATGGTGATAAATTGCAAGGAGGCCTTGGGCCTAACTTAAAAGACGACACATGGCTACACGGTTCGTCAGAGCAAGCAATATTCTCAGCTATTGAAAATGGTGTGCTGGCTAAGGGGATGCCCGCGTGGAAAGGTACACTGAGCTCTGAAGAGATTCGGGCAATGGTCGTCTATTTACAAGAGCGCGCAGTAGATGCAGCAGATAGTGAAGGACATGACAGAGTTGACAATAAAATTTTTAAGACAGAAGACTACAAAGTGGAATTGCAATCTTTTGCGGTTTTGGAAAATTCGGTTTGGGCAATTAGCTTTTTACCTGATGGTAGCTTATTAACGACTGAGAAGAATGGTCATTTGTTTATCATAGATAAAAACGGTACTAAAACCCAAATTAAAAACACGCCTAATGTTTGGCTGAATGGGCAAGGCGGGCTTTTAGATGTAGCGGCGCACCCTGAGTATCCAAAGCAACCTTGGATTTACTTGTCTTATGCTGATAATAGTTTTGATAAAGATATTGGTATGACAAAAATTGTAAGAGGCCAAATTATTGACGGAACTTGGCAAAAAGAGCAGGTAATATTCTCAGCAGAGCAAACCCAGCATACGTCTGCAGCTGTCCATTTTGGTTCCCGTTTTGCGCTACACAATGGCTATGTCTACTTTTCTGTTGGTGACAGAGGGAAAAAAGAATTAGCACAATCACTGGCAAACGTAAATGGTAAGATCTACCGACTATATTACGATGGTCGCGTGCCTCAGGATAACCCCTTTGCTAAACAAAAATCTGCGGTTTCAGCAATTTGGAGTTATGGCCATCGAAATCCACAAGGTTTAGCAATTCACCCCGTCACAGGTAAAGTTTGGTCAACAGAGCACGGACCTCGTGGAGGCGATGAAATTAATCTGGTCGAGAAAGGGCTTAATTACGGCTGGCCTGTGATAACCTATGGGATCAACTACAATGGTACGCCAATCACAGATAAAACACACCAAGATGGGATGCAGCAGCCAAAACATTACTGGGTACCTTCAATCGCAACTGGAGGGATCGATTTTTATAAAGGCAGTCAATTTGGTTTATGGCAAAACAACTTATTAGTGACCGGTATGAAAAGCGAAGAGCTTCGACGTATTGTTATTGAAGGCACTGAAGTTACCCAGCAGGAGGTTATTTTTCAAGGTCGCGGCAGAGTGCGTGATGTTGCAGTATCGCCTAGTGGTGAAATTTATGTGGCAATTAATACTGGAGAGCCTAAAAGCGGGCAAATATTTAGGTTGAACCGTTTAAAATGATAAGTTAATTAAATCATTAAAGAAAAATCCGCTGAAAAATCCGCTTTAGTGGTTTGCTAAAGCGGATTTTTTGTTTTTATTGATTGGCCTGAGTTGCAGGTGCTTCACTATGAGCACTCGGCGCTGATGAACCACCAATTTTTCCGGATATAGACAATGAAGGTCGGCTATCCTGCGGTAATACATTTATCGAAAGTGCCTTTTTCACATCTATCGATTCTGGCTTAGTTTGTGTCATAGGAGCGGACGCAAAACCATGTAGACGCTTATGATCGCGCGTTTCCGAGACCTGCTGAGGCTTCTCGACTTGCTCAGTAGTGTCCATCTCTTGCTGAGTCGTAACGGCTGATTCTACCGCTTGTACTGGCTCTATTTCATCAAGTGGTAAACTTTGTTGCTTGCTTTCAGACTCTTGTTCTGAGCGAGCGACAGATTCAACAACTTTTTTGGTTTCTTCAACGACATCTTGAGCACTTGAGTCTTCTGCTTGTGCAGTTTCTTCAGGTGTTTGTTGTTGTAAAGCGCTCGCTTCCTTTTCAGCTACATTTTCAGCTACATTTTTTTGTTCAACAGCTTGAGTGTCGACTTCGGCTTCTGAAGGTTCAATTTCTGTAGATTCGACCGGCTGAGCTTGCTCAGACATCACCTCTGTTGCTGCACCTTGATTTGACGCATCTTGACTTACTGCATCCTCGATATTGGATCCTGCAGCGACACTAACATTAACAGTTTTATCCACTTCACTGTCTGCTAGTTGTTTCTCTTCAGTGCTTTCAACAGCCGAAACAGCAGCACTATTACTTGCGGTTGTTTCTGCATCGTTTGAAGTTTCTACATCGTTTGCAGTGACATTGCTGCTTGTCTGATGGGTTTCCGGATAGCGACTTTCAACCGGATCTTCCGTCACGTCAGCATGTTGCATCACTTCAAGCGCAAGTTCATTTTGCTTGTCGTTTTTACGATAATATTTATCGTATTTTCCTGAATCTTGATTATTGCTTTCAGATTCATTTTCTGTGTCCGTTTGATTTCTACGACGACGTTGGCTATTCGCTCGTAAATGTCGTGTTCCTCTGCGCTGACGATTGTTGCCACGGTTATCTTCTTTATTTTCGTTAACCTTTGGCTCTTTGCTTACCTCAGTTGTTTCTTCAACTACAGTAGGAGTCGATGTTGCAACTTCGTTTTCAACGGCCGGTGTTTCTGTGATGGCTTCAACTTTTGCCTGAGTTTGCGCAGTATCAGCTGTTACAGATTCGGCTTTTACCGTTGCTTTAACTTCATTCTGTTTTTTCTGAGTTTGCTTCTCAGTTGATTGTACGCTGACCTCTAGCGCTTTTTCTTCTGCTTTTTCTTCCAGTGTTTCTTTCGCTTTGTCCACTCGAGGTTTTTGCTCGACGCGGATTTTTTTGCGCTGCTGGCGTCTGGCACGTCTTTCCTGAATTTTCTCTTCCTGATGACCTTTTTTGCCACTCGTTTCAGTTTTATTTTTACTTTGCGCAGCTTTTCTGTCAGGACGATTAGTGTCATTGCCTTTTTTGCGTGAATCACGATTGTCATCTTTCGCGTTGTTGCGCTTGTTAGCGTTATTTCGCTTATTGTTTCTTGGTTTGCGCTGATCCGACTGGCGTGGTTTGCGTTCGTTATCTGCTTTTTTAACTTCCTTTTGTGGTTCAGGCGAGGCAAAAAGAGATTTAAACCAATTCACAAGCTGGCTGACTAAACCAGGACCTTTTTCTTGCGTAGGGACTTTTTCTTCTGTCGGTTTTGCTTCGGCTATAGGAGCCGGCATATCCGGTGCAGCAAAACCTTTTAAAGCCGGTTCTTCCTTTTTCTCGACCGGTTTTATCGACGGTGAAATTGGAACCGACAGATCTTCGTCAGGCTTAGAAATTAATTTGTAGCTGATTTCATCACCGGAATCTTCTATTTTAACGCGCGAAACTTCATAGTTGGGCGAATCCATGTGTGGGTTTGGTACAACAACGATGCGCACATCATGACCTTTTTCGATAAATCGAACTGCACCACGTTTTTCGTTTAACAGGAAGGTCGCAACTTCAACCGGAACATGAGCCTGTACTTGTACTGTGTTTTCTTTTATGGCTTCTTCTTCTAGTAAGCGCAAGACAGAAAGAGCTAGAGATTCAGTCGAACGAACAACACCGGTTCCCTGACATCTTGGACAACTTTGGCTTGAGCTTTCACCTAAAGAAGGTCGTAATCTTTGACGCGACATCTCCAACAAACCGAAACGAGAAATACGTGCAAGCTGAATTCGTGCACGATCAGAACGCACAGCATCGCGCAACCTATTCTCAACTTCTCTTTGATTTCTGGCTGGCGTCATATCGATAAAATCAATAACAACTAAACCACCTAAATCGCGCAATCTTAATTGGCGTGCAATTTCATCTGCTGCTTCTAGGTTAGTATTCAGAGCCGTCTCTTCAATATCGCCACCTTTAGTCGCTTTTGAAGAGTTGATGTCAATTGAAGTCAATGCTTCGGTTTGGTCGATAACAATTGAACCGCCTGACGGTAACCTAACTTCTCGTTTAAAGGCGGATTCAATCTGGCTCTCTATTTGGAAGTGCGTAAATAGAGGGACTTCACCTTGATACATGCGTACACGATTAACAAAATCAGGACGCACCAAAGCAATATGTTGTTTTGCGTCTTCATATACTTTTGGGTGGTCGATTAAGATTTCACCAATGTCACGACGCAAGTAATCGCGTATTGCACGAACAATAACATTACTTTCTTGATGAATTAAGAACGGGGCAGCCCGGCTACCTGCGGCAGATTGAATAGACTCCCAATGTTTTAATAAAACATTTAAATCCCACTCAAGTTCTTCAAATGCTTTACCAACGCCCGCTGTTCGAACGATTAACCCCATGCCATTTGGCAAAGATAATTTGGCTAGCGCCTCTTTCAACTCTGTTCGTTCATCGCCCTCGATTCTACGAGAAATGCCGCCAGCACGTGGATTATTTGGCATTAATACTAAGTAACTGCCTGCTAAACTGATAAAAGTGGTGAGTGCGGCACCTTTTTGTCCGCGCTCTTCTTTATCAATTTGCACGATAACTTCCTGTCCTTCCTGAATAACGTCTTTAATATTCGGTCGGCCGGAAAAAGTATAACCTGCAGGGAAGTATGATTTAGCAATTTCTTTTAATGGTAAAAAACCATGCCGTTCAGCGCCATAATCAACAAATGCTGCTTCAAGGCTAGGCTCGACACGGGTAATTTTACCTTTATAAATATTCGCTTTTTTTTGTTCGTGACCGTGACTTTCGATATCAAGATCATACAAGCGTTGGCCATCGACCAACGCAACGCGCAACTCTTCTTCCTGAGTTGCATTAATTAACATACGTTTCATATTGTTTTCTTTTCACCACATATGAAACGCCAAATCCTAAACTTGAATTGACTGTTTGTTATTAGCTACTCTCTCGAGTATCTATAAACACTGTTTAAACAAAGCGTCTGACCAAAATGTGGGCAAGTATATGTGTCGGTACTATATTGTGTTTGTACCGCTTTTTTTCATTTATACCCAGTAAATAAACAATGTTTATTTACGTCAGTCCGTTCTGATAAGCAATTATCGCACTGTCTTATCAAGTGCAATAAACTATAAATCTCAGGCTACTCTATATCTGTTAGGTTTTTGGCGTTTCTAAAAAATAAATTACATTGGCATTCACTGTCGGGTTTGATGTTTCAAAGCTAAACGAAAAATTACACACTTCGCCAGATTTGAAAATGCGTAGATAAACTGTAACATGAGAAAATGTTCAGTTTATTGCTTCACCTCGTCCTCTTACACAGTCTGAATGTCACCACCAATTCTCGTGTATTATGACACGTTTTTGAAAAACACTGGCATAAAAGTATGCCATCAGAGAAAATATAGCAAAGCTCTTGCCATAGCGGCAATCGAATTTCACAAAATATGGAAAGATATTTACATATGAAAGAAAATGACCGCCAGTCGGTTACCTATCACGAGATAGATTTGGATAATTCTGGTCAAAGAATAGACAATTGGTTAAAGCGTGAGCTAAAAGGTGTACCAACGTCTTTGATTTATCGTTTGTTAAGAAAAGGGGAGATTCGGGTTAACAAAAAGCGAATTAAACCTGAATACAAACTACAACCAGAAGATATTATTCGAATTGCGCCAATCCGAATCGAAACTAAAGCAGAAAATGATTTTACCGTAGGTGACAGACTTAAAAGGTTGGTAGAAGGTGCTATTTTATACGAAGATTCGCATCTGATTATTTTAAATAAACCTTCTGGTTTGGCGGTACATGGTGGCTCGGGATTGAATTATGGTGCAATTGAAGCGATGCGCCAGATAAGACCAGAATTAAAACAACTAGAGTTGGTTCATCGATTGGACAGAGATACCTCGGGTTGTTTAATTATTGCTAAAAAGCGTTCGGCTTTGCGAGCAATACATCAGCAATTGCGTGAAAAGAAAGTGGATAAACGTTACTGGGCGCTGGTCAGTGGTGCTTGGCCTAAAGCGCTCAAAGTGGTTGAAAAACCCTTATACAAGAATGTATTAGCTTCTGGAGAGCGGGTTGTGAAAGTCGATGCTAAGCTTGGCAAGCCCAGTGAAACTCGATTTAAAATATTACGCAGCTTTTTGCAGTCAACTTTAGTCGAGGCATTTCCGGTTACAGGTCGAACCCATCAAATCCGCGTTCATGCTGCGGCGTCCGGATATCCGATTGCGTTAGACGACAAGTATGGTGAGGCTGAATTTGATAAAAAAATGAAAACTATGGGGATTAACCGGTTGTTTTTACATGCTGCATCAATTTCATTTAAGCACCCCAAAGATGGTACCACGTTGCGTATAGAAGCACCTTTAGAAGATTCGTTGCAAAAGGCCCTGGAGAAACTGGCAAATGAATAAATATAAATTAGTGATTTTTGACTGGGACGGTACATTAATGGATTCGATTGGCCGTATTGTATCGTCAATGCAAAATGCCGCTTCTAATTGCGGGGTTGAAGTGCCCAGTGACGCACTAGCTCAATCTGTTATCGGTTTAAGTCTGCCAACCGCGATTCAAACGCTTTTTCCAAGTGCAGATGAAACGATGAAAAAACGACTATCTGATGTGTATCGGCAAGAATATGTTTATGATAACCCGGTTCCGACCCCACTGTTTCACGGCGTTGAGCCACTTTTGCAGCAATTATCAGAGCAAGGATACATATTGGCGGTTGCAACGGGTAAAGCGCGAGCAGGATTAGATAGGGTGTTAAAGGCGACCGGTTTAGCCAATTATTTTGCGGCGACTATATGCGCTGACGAGAGTGAGTCTAAACCCAGCCCTAAAATGCTCTTGAGTTTATTACAACAATTTGATTTAACTGCGAACCAAGCGGTTATGATTGGCGATACAGTACATGATCTTAACATGGCTAACAATGCCGGCATGGATGCTATTGGAGTGACCTGTGGGGTAAACGACGAAGCAACACTAGCGAGTTGTAAGCCGGTTGCTATCGTCCATCAAATACATCAGATTAGAACTATTTTATTGCCACAGGTAGTTGCTGAAGTGGATTAAAATCAAAGCTTCTTAATATTTCACAGAGTTTTATTAATGGTAAACCCATTAATGTATTGGGGTCATCACCTTCGAGCTTTTCAAATAAAGTGATCCCCAAAGCTTCACTTTTAAAGCTGCCAGCACAATTTAAAGGCATTTCTGCCTGTATGTACGCCGAAATCTCGCTTTTCGACAATTGTCTAAAATAGACGGTGAAAACTTCAACTAGACTTTTCATTTGGCCATTAGGCGCTATTACAGCAAGGCCAGTGAAAAATTCAACTCGATTGCCGCTTAATTTGGCCAGTTGTTTTTCGGCATTTTTAATTGTATGTGGTTTACCCAGTATTTCACCATTGTGAAAGGCTACTTGGTCTGAGCCAATCACAAAGTGTCCTGGGTGCAACTGAGAACCGGCTGTTGCTTTGCTTTCAGCTAGCCGCTTAACCAGCTGATAAGCCGTTTCACCCGCGAGCTCAGTTTCGTCGGTTTCAGGTTTGCATGTTAAAAAATCAAGTTGTAGCTTTTGTAAAATTTGTTTTCTAAAAATTGAAGTTGACGCCAGCACTAAAGCTGGTTTTTTATTGCTTTGCTTTAAGATTGTCATAAATTTCGCACTTATTTTAAAATGTTCTACTATTTTTCCGATTTTCATTTGACTAAGCAATAGCAGATCGATAATATCCGCGCCCTATGCAAAAGGTAAAAATGCCAATTGAGATTGATCCGGTAAAAAGTGCACAAAAACGCTCTGATTATAACGGTGTATATCAATTGGAAGATTTAACGCGTTTAAGCGCATCGATATTGTCTGGTAACGGGCAAGTCAATGTCACGCTTAGATGTACCTATGATGAGCAACGGCTGCCTGTCATGCTCATCACTGCTGAGACGGATGTCGAAGTGAAGTGTGAGCGCTGTGGTGAGCCGATGCAACAACATCTGGGTTTATCAGCGACTTTTACACCAAAAACGTATCGTTTAGATGAAGATCTTGTACCTTCAGACTATGCTATCGTTGCGGTGAATGAATATGGGTTATTGGATCTAAGAGCATTAATTGAAGATGAATTGCTGTTAGAAATTCCAATTGTCCCTAAACATAAAGTCGATGAGTGCGCCATCAAAGAACAAGACATGAGTTGGGGGGAGCTAGATGAAGCTGCTCAAGAAAAACCAGCCAGTCCGTTTGATGTATTGAAAAGTTTAAAGAATCCAAAATAACAGGAGATCAGTAATGGCTGTTCAAAAGAACAAAAAATCTCGTTCAAAGCGTGATATGCGTCGCTCTCATGATGCTTTGACTGCTGCTAGCCTGTCTATCGACAGTACATCTGGTGAAACTCATCGTCGTCACCATGTTACTGCAGATGGCTATTATAAAGGCAAAAAAGTAGTTTCTGCATAAGAGGCAACTTTGGCGAATCTAACCATAGCGTTAGATGCAATGGGAGGCGATCACGGGCCTCCTGTTACTATTCCGGCTGCGCTCGAAGTGTTGGCTGAGTACCCCCAGTTAAAATTTATCGTTTGTGGCGATAAATATCAGATCGTTCCGCTTATCAATGACATCGCATTGAGCCTACAACAGCGTATTGAAGTTTTGCACTGTCCTCAAGTTGTCTCTATGGGTGAAAAGCCTTCACAAGCATTACGTAATAAAACGCAATCATCAATGCGAGTTTCTCTCGATCTTGTGCAAGAAAACCGAGCTCAGGCCTGTGTTAGCGCTGGCAATACTGGCGCATTATTAGCGATGGCCTATTATGTATTGAAGATGCTACCCGGGATCAAGCGTCCAGCTTTGGTTACGGCAATCCCAAGTGCTAAGGGTCATCGAACTTATGTTTTAGATCTAGGCGCAAATGTAGAATGTGACGAACACATATTGCATCAATTTGCATTGATGGGTAGTGTGTTGACCGAAAAAATTGATTTGAAAAACCCTCGGATTGGCATACTGAATGTAGGCGAAGAAGAAATAAAGGGTAGCGGCACAACAAAAAGAGCAGCAAGATTGTTAAAAGAAGACAAATCGTTAAACTATATAGGGTTTGTTGAAGGCAATGATTTATTTACTGATAAGGCCGATGTAATTGTTTGCGATGGCTTTGTCGGCAATGTGGCAATGAAGGCATGTGAAGGCCTTGCAAAAGCGGTTATAGAATCTATTAAATCACTGGCCAGCGAAAATTGGTTAAGTAAGGTTTTTGCAGCGATCGCTTTACCTATGTTAAAAAAGCTATATCGGCAAATGAACCCCGACCAGTATAATGGAGCGAGTTTGTTAGGATTGCGCGGTATAGTGATAAAAAGTCATGGGAATGCCTCAAAAGAAGCTTTCAAATACGCAATTGAAGAAGCTATAAATGAAATTCGCCATCAAGTACCAGAAAAAATTGGTAATAGAATTGAACAGGCGTTAACTGACAGGTCTTAAATAAATATGTATTCAAGAATTATCGGCACAGGCAGTTTTTTTCCCGAACAAGTGCGTACCAACGCTGACTTAGAAAAAATGGTAGATACCAGTCATGACTGGATTATTGAGCGTACGGGTATCCACGAAAGACGCATTGCTGGGCCTGAAGAAAATGTTGCTACCATGGGGTTTGAAGCTTCGAAAAAAGCTTTAGAGGCGGCTAATCTAAAAGCATCAGATATTGACTTAATTTTATGTGCAACGACCAGTTGGGAAAAAGCATTGCCGAGCGCAGCATGCGAAATTCAAAACTTACTTGGTTTGCCTGGTGTTCCCGCTTTTGACATAGCTGCAGCTTGTGCAGGCTATTGTTATGCGCTAAGTGTTGCTGATCAATTTATCAAAGCCGGCACAGCTAAAAGAGTTTTGGTGGTCGGTACCGATGCGTTAACCCGCTTATTAGATCCAAACGACAGAACCATGATTGTTTTATTTGGTGACGCAGCGGGTGCATGTATTTTGGAAGCCAGTGAAGAAGCGGGGATTTTATCGACACATATCCATGCAGATGGTCGATATGCTGATTTGCTCGGTGCGGATTTACCCACTAGAGGTGTCGAAGCATCGGTACACGAAGCGTATGGCTACATGAAAGGTAATGAAGTATTTAAAGTAGCAGTTACCAAATTAAGTGAGATAGTTGAAGAAACACTGGCAGCGAATAACTTACAAAAGTCAGATATCGACTGGCTTGTTCCGCATCAGGCGAACTACCGAATCATCAAAGCAACGGCCAAGAAGTTAGATATGACCATGGATAGAGTGGTTGTCACATTAGATAAACACGGAAATACCTCGGCTGCCTCGGTTGCAACTGCGCTAGATGAAGCAATCCGAGACGGACGCATTCAACGCGGACAAACCTTATTGCTAGAAGCGTTTGGCGGTGGTTTTGCGTGGGCGTCAGCATTAATTAAGTATTAAACTAAAGATTGAGAAATAATATGTCTGAACAATCAATTGCATTTGTATTTCCAGGGCAGGGTTCACAAACTGTCGGTATGCTGGAATCTTTATATCAAGCTTTTCCTAGTGTTAAACAAACATTTGAGCAAGCTTCCGATGCACTCGGTTATGATATGGCTGAAACGATCTTAAAAGATCCAGCTGAAAAACTAAATCAAACGCAGGTCACCCAGCCCGCCTTGTTAACAGCAAGTACCGCAATATATCGTTTGTTGTTAGAGCAGGGGGCCAAACAAGCCAAATTTATGGCGGGCCACAGTTTAGGTGAGTACTCAGCACTCACCGCAGCAGGCGTATTGCAGTTTGAAGACGCTTTGAAATTAGTTGAATTACGTGGTTTGGCGATGCAAGAAGCTGTACCAACAGGCGTTGGTGCTATGGCCGCTATTATTGGACTGGCGGACGATGCGGTTATCGAAGCGTGTGCAAAAGCAAGCGGTGACGAGTTGGTGGCAGCGGTAAACTTTAATTCACCGGGGCAAGTGGTTATTGCAGGTCATAAAAATGCTGTCGCAAAAGCTTCAGAATTGTGTAAAGAAGCCGGTGCTAAACGCGCATTACCATTACCGGTAAGCGTGCCATCTCACTGCGCTTTGATGCAGCCGGCGGCCGAAAAACTCAATGCGGCATTACAAAATATACAATTGGCTGAGCCGCAAATTGCTGTGGTTAACAATGTTGATGTTAAAGCTGAATTTACTTCTGAAGCAATTGCTAATGCATTGGTAAGACAGTTATATTGTCCAGTGCGTTGGACTGAAACAGTACAACATTTAGCCGCCAATGGTATTACTCAATTAGTTGAAGTAGGACCGGGTAAGGTGCTAAATGGCTTGACTAAACGAATTGAAAAATCTTTAACAGCAGTATCTGTCAATGACACTGCGTCGTTAGAATCATTTATAAATGGGTAACACTATGTTTGCAGGACTAGAAGGACAGGTTGCACTGGTTACAGGTGCAAGCCGTGGTATTGGTAAAGCAATAGCTTTAAAATTGGTTGCAGCAGGCGCAACTGTTATAGGGACAGCGACTTCAGAAAAAGGAGCCGCGGCAATCTCTGAATATTTAGGTGACAATGGGCAAGGGCTAGTATTAAATGTCACAAACGATGATTCCATTGCCGCTTTGTTTGATACCATAAAAGCAGCGCATGGTGATATTAATATTTTAGTGAATAATGCCGGTATTACGCGCGACAATTTATTAATGCGAATGAAAAACGATGAGTGGTCTGATATTATTGAGACTAACTTAACGTCTGTCTTTAAGTTGTCTAAAGCCGTGTTGCGCGCAATGATGAAAAAACGCAATGGTCGCATTATTAATATTGGTTCAGTGGTCGGCTCTACCGGTAACCCAGGGCAGGCAAACTACTGTGCCGCTAAAGCCGGATTAGTTGGTTTTACCAAAGCGATGGCAAAAGAAGTTGCCTCTCGCGGAATTACCGTAAACTCTGTTGCACCTGGTTTTATTGATACCGATATGACAAAAGAGTTGAGTGAAGAGCAGAAAAATACTATCTTTGCTCAGATTCCAGCGGGTCGTTTAGGGCAACCTGAAGAAATTGCCGCAGCAGTGTTATTTTTAGCCGCTGCTGAGGCTGCTTATATTACAGGTGAAACCATTCATGTGAATGGCGGCATGTATATGGCATAAATACGGTAGATTCTTGTGCCGATAACGGGTATCATTCGCTCGCATTCGGATAATAAGAGTCTGGTGTTGGGTTTAACTTAAGAGGTTAGACCAGTAGACTAAATAAAAGCTTTAAGCTTGCAACCGATTTATTGATTTTAATAAACTACAGCAAACTTGCGCATAGTGCGCATTGTCTGAGGGAAACTTTACATTATGAGTAACGCAAATATCCAAGAAAGAGTATACAAAATCATCGTTGAACAACTAGGCGTTAAAGAAGAAGAAATCACAAATGAAGCTTCTTTTGTTGACGATTTAGGCGCTGATTCTCTTGATACTGTTGAATTAGTTATGGCTCTTGAAGAAGAATTTGATACTGAAATTCCAGATGAAGAAGCTGAAAAAATTACAACTGTTCAAGCTGCTATCGACTACGTTGTAGCAAACAAAGAATAATTGATTCTGGGCGGTTGTTTAACCGCCTTTTTTACACCTTTCAAATACTCCTCCTGGGGGCAATCTAGTGTCAAAACGTCGTGTCGTTGTCACCGGACTAGGAATGTTATCTCCGGTCGGTAATTCAGTTGACGATTCTTGGAAAGCGTTATTGGCAGGTCAAAGTGGTATTCAGTTAATTGATACTTTTGACGTAAGCAGCTTTTCAACTCGCATCAGTGGTTTGGTAAAAGGTTTTCAGTTTGAAGATTATTTACCAAAAAAAGAAGCAAAAAAAATGGATACTTTTATACAGTACGGTGTTGCTGCTGGTATCCAAGCTATGAGAGATTCAGGCCTTGAAATTACAGAGCAAAATGCACATCGCATTGGCGCCGCTGTGGGTTCAGGCATTGGTGGTTTATCTTTGATTGAAGAAAATCACAGTAAATTATTGAATAGCGGTCCTAAGCGCATGTCGCCATTTTTTGTGCCTTCTACCATTATTAATATGATTTCAGGTCATCTATCTATTTTGTTTGGATTGAAAGGCCCGAATATCGCAATTACTACAGCTTGTACTACAGGTGTGCACAACATTGGCCATGCAGCTCGAATGATCGCCTACGGTGATGCAGATGCAATTTTAGCCGGTGGTGCTGAAGCAGCAACTACACCTTTAGGTTTGGGTGGTTTTGCGGCAGCAAGAGCATTATCTGCACGTAATGATGAACCTACTCGAGCAAGTCGCCCATGGGATAAAGACCGTGACGGTTTTGTCATGGGAGATGGTGCAGGTGTGATGGTATTGGAAGAATACGAACACGCTAAAGCTCGCGGTGCAAAAATTTATGCAGAGCTATCTGGTTTTGGCATGAGTGGTGATGCTCACCATATTACTTCACCACCGGAAGATGGTGTTGGTGGTCAGCAAGCGATGGCTAATGCTATTCGTGATGCGGGTATTTCAATTGAACAAGTGGGCTATTTGAATGCACACGGTACTTCAACACCTGCGGGTGATTTAGCTGAAACCAATGCGGTTAAAAATCTATTTAAAGATTATGCTAAAAAAGTAATGGTGAGCTCTACTAAATCCATGACGGGTCACTTATTAGGTGCTGCAGGTGCAATTGAAGCGATAATTACGGTAAAAGCGTTACAAGATCAAAGTATTCCGCCAACCATTAACTTGGAAAATCCCAGTGAAGGTTGTGACTTAGATTATGTACCGCATGAAGCACGTCAAGCTTCTTTTGACTACGCATTGTGTAACTCATTCGGTTTCGGTGGAACCAACGGTTCTATCTTGTTCCGTAAAGTATAATTCTGCGATTTTAAATCGGGCCCTTGTGGCATCAACCGAATTATGAAGTTAATCAGAGTTATACCTAACCATCACCAAATAGCTGCTTCCAATAGAGCCCTGCAATTTGGTGATGGTCACTTTACGACCATCAAAGTTCAAAATCACCAAATTCTCCTTTGGCCCTATCATAAAAAGCGGTTATTAGACGCGAATAAAAGGCTGGCATTTCCACATCTTGATATCAAACGCCTTGAAAAAACATTACAAGATATTGCTAAAGCGCAATCAGATGTCATTGTAAAAATATTGATTTGTCGTGGAGAAAGTCAAAGGGGCTATGCATTTTCTGACGATATGCAAAGTGTTGCTTTGATTTATACATCTGATTTGAATGAAAAGTTGTTTTCTTATCCTGATGGTATTGCGCTAATCAGTTTACATACTCAAATAGCGCGTCAACCTTTGTTAGCTGGAATAAAGCATTGTAACCGTTTAGAACAAATTTTAATTAAAAAAGAACTGACCGATAAACAACAAAAGGATGGACTGGTTTTCGATACAGATGGTTTTTTAATCGAAACATCATTGGCCAATATTTTTGTTCAAATAAACGAAAACTGGCTAACCCCTGATTTGTCAGAATCCGGTGTGGCAGGGGTACAAAGAGCATTTACGTTAAACAAAATCAAAAATATTGAAAGACGAAAGATTCATCAAACTGAGGTTGCAGCAATTCAGGCTGCAGTGATATCAAATGCCTTGATAGGTTGGGTATCTGTTGCCAGCATTGATGGTCGGATGCTCAATCAAAAACAGTCGCAGGATTTTATCCAAGGGTGTTATGCATAAATTATTAAAAGTTTTCTATTATGTGTTTTTTAGCATGTCATTGTTGGCGATTGCGACTACTTATGTTATCTATCAAGGTTACCAAAAATTAAATCAAAGCATAATAATTGAAAATACCAGCCTTGTTGTACCGCAAGGCCAGTCGTATAGCGCTTTGGTTGAGCAACTGGCTACACAACAACTGATTGAAAATAACATAGTGCTCAAAATATTACCGAAAGTTGATCCACGGTTTGCAAAAATGCAGGCGGGTCAATATTTGTTTGACGGTGAATATTCAACCTTTGCAGTGTTACAAAAAATTCGACAGGGCGAGGTACAGCTTTTCCGTATTACTTTTCCAGAAGGGTCTGATTTCAAACAGTGGCAACAGTGGATTGCGGCTCATCCGCATCTTCTGCAGACGGATTATCAAGATTGGTTAGATAGCTTGATTTCGCCTTACACACACCCTGAAGGCTTGTTTTTCCCTAGTACCTATCTCTTTAAGTCGGGAACAGAAGATAAGGTGATATTAAAACAAGCATATGACAAAATGCAGGCATTAAAAGAAGAACTTGCAGACAACAGTTTATTGTCAGACTGGTATCAAACGTTAATTTTGGCTTCAATTGTCGAGAAAGAAACGTCAGTGACTGCAGAAATGCCGAAAGTAGCGTCGGTATTTTATAATCGCTTGGATAAAAATATGCGTTTGCAGACAGATCCAACCGTTATTTATGGCTTGGGAAATCGTTACAAAGGGGACATTACGCGCGCCCATTTAAACGAAAAAACACAGTACAATACATACAAAATTAAAGGTTTACCGCCCACGCCCATTGCAATGCCCGGATTAGATGCAATTAATGCCGTGCTATATCCAGCCAATACAGACTATTTATATTTTGTAGCAACTGGTGAAGGTGGGCACACATTTTCCAGAACATTAAAAGAGCATAATAAAGCGGTAAAAGAGTATCTTGCTAAAATGTCACAACAAAAAATGACAACAGAGAAAGCGACCAATGAATAATGCAAAATTTATCGTAATTGAAGGATTAGAGGGCGCAGGAAAAACCAGTGCGATTCAAGTCGTGACAGACTGGCTTACTGAGCGTGATATTCAGTTTATCCAAACTCGGGAACCCGGTGGCACACCATTGGCCGAGAAATTAAGAGCTCTAGTCAAAACGGTGGATGAAAATGAAATTATTACGCCTCAAGCAGAGCTGTTGTTAATGTATGCCAGTCGCGTACAGCTTATCGAGACGGTAATGAAACCCGCACTAAACAAGGGAAAGTGGGTAGTTGGAGATCGCCATGATATGTCATCTCGTGCTTACCAAGGGGGCGGAAGGCAAATCCCAGAGTCAGTTTTACAACCCCTTAGAAACTCGGTGTTACAGGATTTTCGCCCTGATCTTACCTTGTATTTAGATGTTTCACCACAAGTCGGGCTTACCAGAGCACAAGCAAGAGGTGAGTTAGATAGAATTGAGCAAGAAAAAATTGATTTTTTTATTCGTACTCGAAATAAATATTTAGATATTGCTAACAGCGAAGAAAATATAGAGATTATTAACGCAGAGCAAGATATGGCAAAAGTACATCAAGACATTCGGGCACACTTAGAGCAATATTTTGGAGTTTAAGCCGTGAATTACCCTTGGCTCAAAAATATACAAAAATCTTTGCTTCAGCAGTTTTTGCAAGGCAGGTTGCACCATGCAATCTTGCTAACTGCACCTGAGGGATTTGGTAAGCGAGTATTAGTGAATCAATTGGCACAAGCATTTTTGTGTCTTTCTGCAGAAAATAAACCCTGTGGTAGTTGCAAATCGTGTCACTTATTTACTCAACAAAGCCATCCAGATTTTATGTTGGTGGAAGATGACAACAGTAAAACAATTGGTGTAGATTTAATTCGTAAATTGGTTAATAAATCACAACAAAAATCACAAATGCATGGAGCTCATGTTTTTTTTCTACCGGATTGTCACAAGATGACGGAAGCATCAGCTAATGCGCTATTAAAAACTTTGGAAGAACCCGGGCAAAATAAATTTATAATTTTGACGACTCCGCATCCGAGTCGTTTATTAGCAACGATTAAGAGCAGAACACAAGAGTATACAATCAAACCACCAAGTGCTGAAATATTACAACCTTGGTTGGTTGCACAGAATGTAGCACTAGAAGAGTTTGAGAAAGTTTATCCAATGCTAGAATCTTCACCGCTTTCTGCACTGGAATTTATCAAAAGTGGAGCGTTGCAAGCTCAAAAAGCGTATTTAGCACAATTTAAATCGTTTTTAGGCGGTCAATCAACCGCTTATCAATTTTCAGCCAGCTATGATGAGGACAAGGTCGACAAGCAATTAGTGTGGTTGTTAAATGCGCTTAAAATGTGGTTGAATTCTAAATTAAAACAGAATGGCAGGGATCTTGAATTGGCGCTTAAGCAGGTGCAGATTTGTGATATGCAAAATTTAGTGATTCAAGTTAGAATGCAAATGTTGCAAACTGGCATGAATAAGAAATTATTATATCAGGCGATGTGTAATAAACTGTCGCAGATACTTCGTAGGTAGTTGAGCTTAAATGGAAGAATTGGTTCTAGAATTTAATAATGTACACGTACTCTATAAAAGTTATATGTCGTTTATCAAAGAGGGCGGTTTGTTTGTTGTTACAAATCGAACTTACGATTTAGGCCATTCTTTAGCGCTTAGTGTATTACTGCCAGGTGCAATAGAGCCTTTAAGCGTTTCCGGTCGAGTTTGTTGGTTAACACCACCGGCCTCTCACAGTAGTGCACCGCAAGGCGTTGGGGTTGCATTTATTGATGATAAACATCACTTAAAAGACCGTATAGAGACCATGTTGGGACCTATGTTAAACTCCGGCGAAGCAACTTACACCATGTAGCAAAACCGCTGCATAGATTACAATTATTGGAGCCGTTTGTGTTAGTCGACTCTCATTGTCATTTAGATAAACTAAAAACCGGAGAAAATGGGGAAACGGTGAGCGATATGCTGCAAGCCGCCCGCGAGCGTCAAATTGAACACTTTTTGTGTGTTTGTGTGACACTTGATGATTTTCCTAACATGCTGCAAAGTGTGCAGGCGCATTCTGATGTATCCGTTTCCTGTGGAGTACATCCTTTGTACCACGAGCAAGATTATGATTTTGCAAAGCTTAAATCTTTAGCTCAAGACCCTCATGTCGTTGCAATTGGAGAAACAGGATTAGATTATTTTTATTCAGCCGAGACCAAAGATTGGCAACAAAAATCTTTTATCCAACATTGCCAGTTGGCTCATGAATTAGAAAAGCCTTTGATAATACATACGCGTGATGCTCGGCAAGATACATTGGATATTTTACGAGCCGAAAATGCACAAAAAGCCGGTGGTGTTTTGCATTGTTTTACCGAATCACTGGAAATGGCAAAAGCGGCCATCGATTTAAATTTTTATATCTCAATTTCTGGTATCGTGACATTTGGTAATGCAGCAGAATTGCGTGATGTTGTGCGCGCATTACCCATTGAACGCTTGTTGGTTGAAACAGATTCACCTTGGCTTGCACCTAAACCTTATCGGGGTAAACAAAACCAACCGGCTTATGTGCGTGAAGTCGCGCAGTTTGTGGCGGATTTAAAAGGGGTAAGTTTAAATCAACTTGCCGAAACAACGACCGAAAATTTTTATCGTTTGTTCAGTGGCATTAAACGAACAGCCTGAAACTAAAATAATAAGATGAATCCAAAATGTCAGAAATAAGTGAAATTAGTGAAGATGGCATTGAACGCCTGGCGCTAAGAAAATTTACCGAAGATGCGTACCTGAATTATTCAATGTACGTCATTATGGATAGAGCATTGCCGCATATTTCAGATGGATTGAAACCCGTACAACGCCGCATTATTTATGCAATGTCTGAGCTGGGCTTATCAGCCGCCGCAAAGTATAAAAAATCAGCGCGTACGGTTGGTGATGTATTGGGTAAATTTCATCCGCATGGTGACTCAGCTTGTTACGAAGCAATGGTGCTAATGGCTCAACCTTTTTCTTACCGTTATCCATTAGTTGACGGTCAAGGAAACTGGGGCGCGCCGGATGATCCTAAATCGTTTGCTGCGATGCGTTATACCGAAGCTAGGTTGTCTAAATTTGCAGAAGTTTTGTTATCTGAATTAGGCATGGGAACGGTCGATTGGGGACCCAACTTTGACGGTACACTACAAGAACCGGTTAATCTTCCTGCTCGTTTACCTCATATTTTATTAAATGGTGTGACCGGTATCGCTGTGGGTATGGCAACAGACATTCCCCCACATAATGTTAGAGAGGTGGTGGCTGCAGCGCGTTATTTGTTAGATCACCCGAATGCTGGAATCGAAAAACTGATGAGCTTCGTACCGGGGCCAGATTATCCAACTGAAGCTGAAATCATTACGCCGACTGCAGATATCCGTAAAATTTACGAAACGGGGCGTGGCTCTATCAAGATGCGTGCGGTGTACGAAATTGAGCAGGGTGAAATCGTTATTACCGCGCTGCCACACCAAAGTTCGAGTGGTAAAATTTTAGAGCAAATTGCACATCAAATGCAGGCTAAAAAATTACCTATGGTTGCAGATTTAAGGGATGAATCCGATCATGAAAATCCAGTGCGCTTGGTGGTTGTACCGCGCTCTAACCGAGTTGACAATAAAACCTTGATGCAACACCTGTTTGCAACGACAGATTTGGAAAAAAGCTATCGCGTTAACCTGAATATGATCGGGTTAAATAGCCGGCCGCAGGTAAAAGGACTGGCTGAAATTTTAAATGAATGGCTGCAATTCAGATTAAACACAGTTACCAAAAGGCTGCAATACAGGCTGGATAAAGTTTTAGCGCGTCTACATATATTAGAAGGTTTATTAATTGCCTTTCTAAATATAGATGAAGTGATTCATATTATACGTACTGAAGACCAACCTAAACCTGTATTAATGGAAAGGTTTGCGTTATCTGATAAACAAGCTGAAGCTATTTTAGAGCTTAAATTGCGCCATCTTGCCAAACTAGAAGAAATGAAAATTACTGGTGAGCAAGATGAATTGGAAAAAGAGCGCGAGTGGTTACAAGGGATATTGAGGTCTGATGCCGAGCTGAAAAAGCTGGTTAAAAAAGAATTGGCGGCAGATGCAGAAAAGTATGGTGATGATAGACGATCACCAATTGTCGAGCGCCTCGAGGCGAAAGCATTAAGTGAAAAAGACCTAGTGCCCAGTGAGCCTGTTACTGTCATCGTTTCAGAGAAAGGCTGGGCACGCTGTGCAAAGGGCCATGATGTTGATGTTGAAGGCTTAAATTATAAAGCGGGTGATCAGTTTTTATCTGCTGATACAGGTCGCTCCAACCAACAATCTGTGTTTGTCGATTCAAGTGGACGTGCATTTTCAACCGATACCCATACGTTACCTTCAGCTCGCGGGCAAGGTGAACCTTTATCGGGTCGATTTACCATAGCAGCTGGTGAGCGAATTGAACATGTGGTGATGGGAAATCCAGATGACTCTTATTTAATGGTCTCAGATGCGGGTTATGGTTTTGTTATCAAATATGCGGACATGGTCAGTAAAAATAAAAACGGCAAAGCCGTTTTGACATTGCCAACCAATGCCAAAGTAATTCGACCACAGCTTGTGCTAAATCCGGATAATAAGCTGATTGTAGCCATTTCAAACGAGGGGCGAATGTTATTGTTCCCGGTAGCTGATTTACCTTGTTTGTCTAAAGGCAAAGGTAACAAAATAATCAGCATATCTTCTGAAAGAGCACGTAATCGGGAAGAATTTATCCGCCACATAAACGTGATCGGCATGGAAGATTCTTTAGTGTTAGTTGCTGGTAAGCGTAAAATGACGTTAAAACCGGATGATTGGTCTCATTACACAGGGGAGCGAGGACGCCGCGGCAATAAACTGCCCCGTGGTCTTCAACGAGTAGATGAGTTGCTGATTGAATCAGCGGAAACTAAAAATGAAGCAGAATAATATTCTGGATTAAAAGGTACATATTAGTGTTAGCAGTTATTCGTATTATTTTGCTGGGGAT
The DNA here is from genome assembly GCF_007289895.1 of Catenovulum sediminis. Taxonomy (GTDB): domain Bacteria; phylum Pseudomonadota; class Gammaproteobacteria; order Enterobacterales; family Alteromonadaceae; genus Catenovulum; species Catenovulum sediminis. The sequence goes on from NZ_CP041660.1 coordinate 2,783,322, forward strand.
CTTTGTGATTATCGCCAGCATATTGGGAATATTATTTTGTTTAATCAGGCCATTTCATCGTAATAATGTTTATTGGCTTGGGCAACTGTACAGCAAAGCTTCGAAAATAATCGGGGTGAAGTTGGTCGTTCGTCATCATCCAGAAGCCGTTGAAACTAACCCCGCTGTTTTTATTGCAAATCATCAAAACAGTTATGATATTTTTACCCTGTGTGGCAGTGTGCTGCCCAGCACGGTAACCATTGGCAAGAAAAGCCTCAAGTGGATACCATTTTTTGGCCAGTTATATTGGCTTGCCGGTAATATACTGATAGACAGAGAAAATCGTAAAAAAGCAATGGCTGCGCTAAAACGCTCTAGGGATACTATTTTAAATAAAAAAATATCAGTTTGGATGTTCCCGGAAGGAACACGTTCTTACGGGCGCGGTTTACTGCCATTTAAACGTGGTGCTTTTCAATTGGCACAAGCGGCTGATGTACCTATCGTACCAGTGGTGATGAGTACCACTGAAAATAAAATAGATCTGAACAAATGGTCTAATGGCACGGTTATTATTGAAGTCATGGCACCACGAGCTTTGACAGATGAACAGAAAAAGAATTTGAAACAAGCATGTGAAGATTTTCATGCAATCATGCTAAATAAACTAAACGAACTAGACTCTGAAGCAGAGCAGTTGCAACCTAAACAATAAAAAAGGTAACGACAATGGATTATTATGAAAATCCGCAAGCTTTTAGCCAAACCGTGATTGCAGCTTTACTCGAAGATGGGAGTGATCCGAGTGCTATCTATACAATCGAGCACCACTTCTCTTCCAGTGATTTTGATCGCTTAGAAAAAGCCGCTGTAGCTGCTTTTAAATTAGACTACGAAGTTTCAGATGCTGAAGAGTTCGAAACAGATGATGGTCAGGAAATTTTGGCGTTCGATGTTTTTGCAGAAGCTAAACTTGAACTAGCAGAAATAGAAAAGCAGGTCGCTCAAATGGAAGACATTGCCCGCCAGTATAAAATACAGTACGACGGGTGGGGAACCGAGTTTTTGCCGTTGGATGATGAATAGCAGAAGGTGAAAAAGTCACCTTCTTACTGGTTCGACAAATTCGACAAATGGTTTTATTACTTTTCTAAAAACTCAGGATAAGCTTCTTCTAAAGAAATAAATGACGCTTTAGACTCATCAAATACATTGACTGAGCCTTTTTTAATGTCATAAACCCAGCCGTGCAATGTAACTTCTTGTTGCGCAAGTTGCGCTGCAACCGAAGGATGTGTTCTCAAATGTTGTAATTGCATTAAAACGTTGGCTTCAATTACCTCATCTATATGTACAGGCTCTAGTTTGCCGTATTTCGCTTTAACGATATCACCAGCAGCTCGGCAATGACCTAACCAGTTTTTTACATGTGGTACAGCGTCTAACCCAGTTGGATCGATGACACCTTTCATTGCGCCACAATCGGTGTGCCCACATATCACAATATGCTTAACCCCTAAAACGGCTACCGCAAATTCGATAGAGGCTGTCATGCCGCCGGTTGTATTGCTATGTGGGGGAACTACGTTGCCTGCGTTGCGACAAATAAATAAGTCGCCCGGCTCTGAATTAGTCAACAAATTCGGATCAATTCTAGAGTCAGCGCAGGTTATAAACAGAACCTCAGGGCTCTGGCCGTTCGCTAATTCTTTAAACAGCTCTTTTCTGGCCGGATACCCGTGTTTTTTAAATGCCATTACGCCGCGAATTATCTCTTCCACAATATGACCTCATTTAATTAATACCAATAAAATTGCTCGCTATATTAAATGAAAATGAGGTTATTTTTCCATTTTAAATTGAACTTTGAATTATCTAACTGATTTTTATAGGATTTATTTTTCAAATTATTTTATAAAAAATCCTAAAGTTTCTTCAGAAGTGGCCGATAACTATAAATGAGGGGAATTTTAATATTTGATCTTTGGTTGAGGGGCCGGATTTCAAATTTAATTGAGGCGACTCAAAGGTTATACCTAATTGAGTTGAATTTTAAGCGAGCTGTTTCATATAGGTTTGAGGGAACCTGATTCAGTTCTCAGGAGGTAACTACTATGGGTATGTTTGTAAATACTAATGTTTCATCATTAAATGCTCAGCGTCAGTTGATGAACTCATCAAATGGTTTAAATACTTCATTTGAACGTTTATCTTCAGGTTTTCGTATTAACCGTGCTGCAGATGATGCCGCGGGTATGCAGATCTCTGAGCGCATGACCAGCCAAATTCAGGGCTTAAACCAAGCGGTACGAAATGCTAACGATGGTATTTCAGTTGTACAAACGGCTGAAGGTGCGATGCAAGAAATTACTTCTTCGTTGCAACGTATTCGTCAGTTGGCTGTGCAATCACAAAACGGTATTAACAGTTCATCTGACCGTGCAGCACTACAAAAAGAAGTATCTGCGTTAAAAACGGAAATTAGCCGTATTGGCGCAAATACGCAGTTTGCCGGTGTAGATGTTTTAACGGGTGGGTATTCTGCAGCATTCTTAGTGGGTGCAAATGGCGGTCAAACGATTTCGGTTAATCTGTCTCGTTCTGGAGGGTATGGTGCCTCTGGTTTAAGTCTAGCAAGTACAACGGTTGCAACGGTCGCTGGTGCATCAGCAGCGTTAACAGCAATTGATACAGCTATCTCGACAATTGGTGCTGCACGAGCGGATTTAGGTGCTTTGCAAAATCGTTTTCAATCGACTATTCGTAACTTGAGTAATGTTATTGAAAACGTATCTTCAGCCCGTTCTCAAATTCGTGATACAGACTTTGCGACAGAAACAGCTGAATTAACACGTAATCAAATCGTTCAACAAGCCAGTATCTCTGTCTTGAGTCAAGCCAATCAACGTCCACAAAGTGCATTATCTTTATTGGGGTAATGAATTGATTTTTGGTTGAAGATTGATGAGCTTTGGTTAATACGTTTTGCAAAGCCTTCAATCTGCCTCAACTAAAAATGGGAGGTGATTATGGATATTGATGTATCGCAAAGTGGCAATGTTTTTGCTTACTCTGGTTCAAATCCCGCATCAAGAAGGTATTCTGAAGAAAACCGTCAGAATACTGACGATTCATTTGCGTCTAAGCAAAGTGAAACTAAGATTAATATAGCGGATTTTACTAAAGTTGATGGCGAACAGGCCGATAAAGCTAGTAGGGCTGAACAACAGGATCTTGATACTGCAGTTGCAGATGTTGCTGATTTTATACAGGCGCAAAATCGACAGCTCGATTTTTCGTTTGATGAAAATAGCAATAAATCGATTATCAAGGTCACTGATTCTGAATCTGGCGAAATTATTCGTCAAATACCGTCAGAAGAAATGTTAAAGTTGGCCGAAAGAATTAATGAGCTTCGTTCTGATGCAGGTGAAGCAATAGGAGTGCTCGTTAATCGGCAAGTATAATTGATGTAGTTAACTGGAAAAGAGGTTGTCATGGGCATTCAGTCAATTGGCGTAGGTTCAGGTTTAGATTTAAGCGGTTTAGTGCAACAACTGCTGGAAGCTGAGCGTAAACCCAAACAAGACAGATTAGATGCTCGTGAAGAAAACCTTGAAACGGTTATTTCTGCAATTGGTAGCTTGAAGTCAAAAATGGACGACTTTCAAGCCTCCGTTAAAGACTTGCGTGATAGCACCAACTTACAAAGCCGCAAAGCAGTAGTAACTCATCCCGATGTTGCTGAAGATGAATCTGGACCATTTACGGCAGAAGCGTCAAACAGTGCAACGCAAGGCTCGTATAAAATATATGTCGAAGAACTCGCTTCAGGCAGTCGTTTGCAAACGGCAAATGCAGCATTTTCAAGTTCTTCTGATGTGATCAGTTCTAGCGCAGGATCGCTCACTTTCAAAATAGGCTCAACCGGTGATAGTTTTTCTGTTGCGGTAACCGCCGGGATGACCCTGTCGCAGTTGCGCTCAGCGGTAAACTCAGCAACCGGTAATGATTTTGGCATCAATGCTAGTTTGGTTGACACTGGGACAGCGAATGGAACTAAACTGGTTTTTACTTCAGAAACAACTGGTACCGGAAATGATCTCAGTATCGTTAACGACAATGACATCGCAGAATTAGAACAAATCGCGACTGTTGATTCTACTGAAGTGACCACTTACGGCAATGTGAGTATACAATCAGCCACTAACGCAAAAGCCAATATTGATGGTATTGATGTTGAAAGCGAAACCAACGAATTTGAAAATGTAATTCAAAACGTCTCTTTTGAAGTATTTGAAAAAAGCTCTAAAGATTCAGTGGGTGACTTTATACCGTCAACATTAGAGGTTGGTTATGACAAAGACGGTCTTAAAAACAAAATTACTGACTTTGTCGATAACTATAATGCAATTCAAGATGAGCTTGCTAGCTTAACCAAATACGGTATTTCAGAACTAGAAGATGATGGCGCGTTAGCCGGTGATTATATGGTGCGTGGTATTCAATCTGGATTAAGTTCTATAATCACGGAGAATGTCAGTGCCTCTGCGCTTGGTAGCCTGTTTCAAATTGGTATCTCGTTTGATGATGACGGCAAATTAGAAATCTCCGAAACCGATGAATTTGGTTTTGGTAGTGGTCAGGATTTATTAGACGACGCACTGGAAGATAATTTTGATGATATTGCTTCGTTGTTTTCTGATGACGATGAAGGGATTGCCAACAAACTATATGACTATGTTTATGAATATACGACTTTTGGTGGCTTATTAAGAACACGCGAGCAATCTTTTAAGGATGAAAAAGATCTGCTGTCAGATGAGCGAGAGCGATTTGAACTACGTATGGCTGACTATGAGCAGTTATTGCGAGATAAATACATAAATTTAGATTTAACAGTGGCCAAATTGCAGCGCACAGGCAACGCGCTGAATGCTTCACTGGCATCTGCATTTTTATAAAAAAGATTAACGAAAAGAGAATAGGTGAGCTAAATGTTTAAACGTGGTATTAATGCTTATAAGCAAGGTAATATTAAGCAGCAAATTGCGCAAGCCGATCCGCATCAAATTACGTTAATGCTGATGCAGGGGGCATTGGATAAGATGGCTTACGCTAAAGGTTGCATGGAGCGCAAAGAGCATGAAAATAAATCCATCCATTTATCTAAAGCATCTGCGATTCTTGTTAACTTGCGAGATACATTGGATTTTTCTGTCGAAAGTGAAGTGACAGATAACTTATATGCACTGTATGATTACATGATTAACCGCTTAACAGATGCGCATGTGCAAAATAGCACCCAAATTATGGATGAAATTATCGCATTAATGTTGCCAATTAAAACTGCTTGGGCGTCCATTCCTGAAGAAGCTAAACAGGAAGCATATGAATTACAAAGACAAAGACAGCAAGAGCAAAGTGCAGTCTAGTAGTGTGGAAACACTCTCGATTGAAGGATTAAATCACGCTTATACCCCACCAGAACTCGCCTTGTTAAATACACAGCTCGTTGAGATAATCAATGAAGACGAGCTGGACAGTGCAAATTTGTTGAAGCTGATAGAGCAAAGAGACGAATTAATTCAAGGTCTGTTAGACACGTTTAAAAACCTCGAACAACAAAAAGAATTTGCGTTAGCTGAACGAGACGTCAATAATAGATTGATTACGCTTTGTAATCAGTTATTTAAGCAATCTGAGTCCGCGCTTATGCAGCTTGTAAAAGGGCAAAAAGCGATCAAAAAATACAAAAAATAGAGAACATCATAGTGTTTGACGGCAAATCAATTTTAGTAACGGGTGGCACAGGTTCATTTGGCCGGTGTTTTATAAAACATCTGCTAACACATTATAAACCGCATAAGCTCATTGTATTTTCTCGAGATGAATTGAAACAATTTGAGATGCAGCAAGAGTTTACCAGCCCTGTTATGCGATATTTTATCGGCAACGTGCGTGATAAAGATAGGCTGATTACGGCGATGCGGGACGTTGATTATGTCGTGCATGCTGCTGCTTTAAAACAAGTGCCTGCGGCAGAATATAATCCTATGGAGTGCATCAAAACCAATATAATGGGTGCACAAAATGTGATAGAAGCGGCGATTGAAGCGAATGTTCGACGTGTCATTGCATTATCTACTGATAAAGCAGCAAATCCAGTTAATCTGTATGGTGCGACTAAACTTGCTTCGGATAAATTATTTGTCGCCGGCAATAATATTTCGGGTGCGCATGGTACCCGTTTTGCGGTCGTTCGTTATGGTAATGTTGTTGGCTCTCGCGGTTCAGTTGTGCCATTTTTCCGCAAGTTAATCAATGAGGGTAAATTACCTTTACCGGTAACACATCCGGAGATGACACGTTTTTGGCTGCGCTTAGAGCAGGGCGTTGAATTTGTTGTTAAAAGTTTTCAGCGCATGCAAGGTGGTGAAATTTTTGTTCCCAAAATACCATCTGTACGTATTCTCGATTTGGTCGAAGCCATGAGTGGTACAAGAGAATATGAAGCAGTCGGCATTCGCCCCGGCGAAAAATTACATGAAATAATGGTTCCGGAAGAAGTGGCGCATCACTCGTTGGAATTTGACGACCATTATGTGATTACGCCCCCGATTCGTTTTTTTGAGAAAAAGCTTGAATATAGCCATAATCGTTTGGGCGAAGAAGGTCAAAAAGTCAGTGAAAAGTTTGAATATCACTCTGGCACCAACCCTGAATTTTTAACTTTGCAGCAATTGATTGAGCTGGATAAAAATATTTTATGATCCCATATGGTAAACATTCTATCGATCAGCAGGATATATTGGCCGTTGTAGATGTTTTAGAAAATCAATTTTTAACCCAGGGCAAGCAGGTACCGGCTTTTGAAGAGGCTTTGTGCCAATACACTGGCGCTCAATATGCACTGGCAGTAAATAGCGCGACTTCTGCACTACATGTTGCCTGTTTAGCATTAGATGTTAAAGCGGGCGATATAGTCTGGACAACCCCAATCACCTTTGTTGCAACTGCAAACTGTATTCGATTTTGTGGTGCTGATGTTGATTTTGTGGATATTAATCCACGTAGCCGAAATCTTTGCCCGACAGCTTTAGCGCAAAAATTAGAAATCGCGCAAGCAGAAAAGCGCCTTCCTAAAGCCATTATCGCGGTTCATTTTGCCGGTTATAGCTGCGAGATGCAGCAAATTTACACCTTATGTCAGCAACACGGGGTAAAGGTCATCGAAGATGCCTGCCACGCACTGGGCGGTGATTATCAGGGTAAAAAAATAGGTAATTGTCGTTATTCCGACTTTACCGTTTTTAGTTTCCACCCGGTTAAATCAATTACCACAGCTGAAGGCGGCGCGCTATTGTCAAATCAGCAGAGGTTGATTGAGCGTGCAACTTTGTTTGCGAAACACGGTGTAACGCGCGAACAAGCACAAATGCAAGATGTAGTTGAAGGCCCGTGGTGTTATCAGCAAGTCGAATTAGGATTTAACTATCGAATGAGCGATTTGCAGGCTGCTTTAGGCATTACCCAGCTTGCCAAATTAGATGCATTTATAGCGCGGCGCAGGACCTTAGCCGATAATTATTTTAATCATTTGGAAAATTTACCGCTTCAGTTACCCGATAAAAAGCAGTTAGCCGAAAGTGCCTGGCATTTATACGCGGTTGAATTAAAAGGGCAAAATCGCTTACAAGTTTATCAATTGTTACAGCACGCTGGAGTGCACGCGAATGTGCATTATTCACCGGTGCATTTACAACCTTATTACCAAAAGCTTGGATTTAACAAAGGCGACTTTCCAGCCGCTGAACATTACGCAGAACACACTTTAACGATACCGCTGTTTCAAAGTATGACGGATGAACAGCAATTACATGTCGTACAAGCACTAGAGCAAGCATTAGAACAAGCACTGCGGGATTGTACAAAATGAATATCGCGATCATACCCGCTCGTGGTGGTAGCAAGCGCATTCCTAAAAAGAACATCCGGCCGTTTGCGGGCAAACCACTTATTGCCCACAGTATTCAAGTTGCGCAACAAGCGAAAATATTTGACCATATCATGGTATCAACAGACAGTGACGAGATTGCCGAAGTTGCGCGTGAATATGGCGCTGAAGTGCCTTTCATCAGGCCCGAAAATTTAGCGGATGATTTCACTGGAACGCGGCCGGTAACCAATCACGCCATTCAGTATTATTTAAAGCAAGGAATTGACCTTAACTACGCCTGCTGTATTTATGCAACAGCCCCTTTGTTAACAGCCGAATATTTAATGCAAGGCTATCAAGCTCTACAAGCGCAAAAAGACAAAGCGTTTGCATTTTCGGTCTGCACTTTTCCATTTCCTGTACAACGCGCGCTCAAACAACACAATACGGGTGTGACCGCTATGTTTCCCGAGTCCATTGGCAAACGCTCACAAGATTTAGAAGAAGCATTTCATGATGCAGGACAATTTTATTGGGGAAGAGTTGAAGATTATTTATCTAAAAAAGGTATGTTTTCCGAGCACAGTGTGCCCATTATGATGCCTAGATTTTTAGTACAGGATATAGATACACTTGAAGATTGGCACACAGCTGAGCTGATGTATAAAGCTCACCAACTTAAAGAAAGCGAATAGGAAAATTTATGAGCAGCACAGAAAAACCGTTAAAAATATTAATTATCCGCTTACTCAATCTGGCTGATGTGGCAGCAATAGGTGTACCTGCTTTACGATACTTTAAACAACAAAACCCGTCAGCCGAGTTTACGTTTTTAACTTTTTCGCAAGGTGCTGAAGTGATTCAACTGGCCGAACCAGACTGCCGTGTTATGCAACTGGCAAGAGATCAATGGCCAGAAGATTTTATTCCGGCGATGGAAGCATTTTTGGGGTTGGCTGAACAAATTGTGGGTGAAGCATATGATCAAATTATCAATTTAGACACCAGCTTTATGGCCTGTTTTTTAACCCGCTTTTTAAAAGATGCGGGTGAGCGTGCAATGGGGAATTATCTAAGCATCTCAGTTCAGGAATTGATTGAACAATTTCAAAAACAAGCACTGAAGCCTGAGTATGTTAATCAACCCAGCGCCTACCTGGAGAGCACCTTTAGTGCGATGCACAAATGGTTTACGCCTTGGTGGGAAGCCGAGTACTTACCAAACGAAGGTTACCCAGAACACTTTCTGGTGACATGTTGCGGTTTTGATCGTTTGCAGATGAATATGTCTATTCCAGTGACAGCAGATAAGAAATTAACTCAAGCTGGGCAGGGTAAAAAAACGATTGCTTTAGCGGGTAATGCGTTGCCTAACTATCCACACATGCAAGTGGTTAAAAAGCGTTTGCTTGAACTGGGCTATCAGGTTTGGAGCGAACCTTTTACCGATATGCCGATAAAAGAAAAACTGGAAAAGCTGGCCGCCTGTGATTTATTAATTACACCGCCAAGTGAATTGCTGTGGTTGGCAAAAACGGTTAACTGCAAAGTATTATTAATATCCGGTGCGACACAACCACAAATGATTATGCCTGATTTTGCCACAGATCCAACTGGAGAGTGCGCTGCTTGTTTGTCACAATTAACGGGTCAAAGCCCGGTCTCTCCCTGTAATTGTATTTCGGCCGATGAAATCATGAAATGTGTCGATGAGATATTTACTAAACATGATGGCTGATCATTTTACAGAATGAAGGCAGAAGATAAGCGAAATGAAAGAAATCAAAATTGGAAAATGTACGCTCGGCCCAGCGCATAACCCCTTTATTATTGCCGAGCTATCAGGTAATCATAACCAAGATTTAAATTTGGCAAAAGATATGGTGCAGGCAGCTGCAAATGCAGGGGTAGATGCAATTAAATTGCAAACCTATACTGCTGATTCTATGACGTTGCCAATTGATTCAGATAACTTTCGTATACAAGAGAAAGATTCGTTATGGTACGGCGCACATTTACATGAGTTGTACCAAAAAGCCAGCACCCCATACGAATGGCATGCAGAACTATTTAGTTTTGCCAATTCATTGGGGTTAGAAGCTTTTAGTTCTCCATTTGATGAAGCTGCCGTCGATTTTTTAGAAACCTTGAATGTACCATGCTATAAAATTGCCTCTTTCGAATTGACAGACTTGCCACTAATTGAAAAAGCAGCAGCGACTGGCAAACCACTGATAATGTCTACTGGTATGGCGAGCGAAGCTGAAATTCAGCAAGCGATTGATACAGCACATCAAGCCGGCAATGCACAAATCATTATTTTAAAATGCACCAGTACCTATCCAGCCAGTGCAGAAAATACCAATTTGCTTACCATACCGGACATGCGGCAAAAATTTAACTGCCCAGTGGGTTTGTCAGACCATACACGCGGTATTGGTGTTTCAGTTGCTTCAGTGGCTTTAGGCGCTGTTGCAATCGAAAAACATTTTGTTTTAGACAGAACTGCCGGCGGGGTTGATGCCGAGTTTTCATTAGAAGCCGATGAGTTTTCTGCACTCGTTGAAGCCAGTGAGCTGGCCTTTAAAGCGTTAGGCAAAGTGACATATGGTGGCAGCCCGGCTGAGCGTAACAGTAAGTATTATCGGCGTTCGATATTTGCGTGCAGCGACATTAAAGCAGGCGAACCTTTCACCCGCGAAAACGTTAAAGTTGTTAGACCTGCATTAGGTTTAGCGCCAAAGCATTTTAAGCAGGTGTTGCAGAGCAACGCGACGCAGGATATCAAAGCAGGCACAGCGATTGACTGGCCACATTTACAAAATGCACATAATGCCGAGCAAAACTAATACACATTCTAAAGTTGTCTTTTTAACACAAGCTAACAGCTTATTGGGCTCTGGTCATTTAATGCGCTGTATTGCGCTGGCACAAGCCTGTGAAAAGGCTAGGATAGCGCCTGTTTTTGCACTGGATAAAAACAGCTTTATATTTGCTAAACAAAATCCTTTGTTCGATTACCCTGTTTATCTGATGGATGAACAGCAGGGAAGTCAAAAATCATTAGAGAAACTAGCACAGTATTGCAACCAGCAAACTATTGGTTATCTATTTATTGACGGCTATAACTTTAACCTTGAGTTTCGCCAGCAGCTATTTAAAGCTCTGCGTCAATATGCGTGTAACTGTCAGCTGATTAGCATAGATGACAACGCAGATCAGGCTAAAATGTTTACCGACTGGATTTTAAATCCATCAACGGATATTAACGCGATACCTGATTATTCTAAGATTGCCCCCGGTGCAAAATTAATGGCGGGTCATCATTATAGGTTATTGCGCAAAGAGTTTTCCCAACAACAAATTCTGCCATTAGATAAGCGCAGTGAAATTATTATCACTATGGGCGGTACCGATCCATTTTCATATAGCGTTAAAGTTTTAAATTTACTGGCGCAGTTAAATCTAACAGCACCTGTGCGCTGTATCGTGGCAAATGGTTTTGAAGATAAAACGCAATTAATAGCGCAAATTGAAAAGTTGCCGAGTAATTTTAGCTATACCGTTGCGCCGCACAATATAGCGGCTATATTTGCTAATGCTAAATTAGCCATTTCGGCAGCCGGTACTGCTCAGTTTGAATTATATGCCATGCAAACCCCCGCCATTTTAATTATTCTTGCTGACAATCAATATCGCAATACACAAAATGCGGCGCAAGATGGTTGGGCTAAAGTGCTTGATTTTAGGCAAACTTTTGATTCAGACAAAATGACACGTGCTATTCAAGAATGTTTAAACGAAACCACCTTGCTACACATGCAATCTAAAATTCAGCCAGGCAGCGCCGAGGGTGCAAAAAATGTTGTAAACACCTTGTTGAATGGAAAATAGGTTTGAGCTACGAGCTACGAGCTACGAGCTACGAGCTACGAGCCACGAGCAACGAGCGGTAAGTTGCGAGTTGAAAGTTGCAAGAGCAATGTAGGTCGACCCTTTAGGGCGACAATAAGTTACAAGTTAAAAGTTACAAGTTTCAAGAACAATGTAGGTCGGCCCTTTAGGGCGACAATTTTTTATACACTTGTCGGCATAAATACAGATCTACATGTCGGGCTAAAGCCACGACCTACATTAGGGCGACAATTTTTTATACATTTGTCGGCATAAATACAGCTCTACATGTCGGGCTGAAGCCACGACCTACATGTTTTGAAACTTGAAACTTACAACTCGCTGCTCGAAACCGCAAACGACATTGATAAGAAATTTAGGAATTTCAAATTGAAAGATTATTTATCGGGTTACGCTGTCGAACTTAATTCAGTAAGCCAAGACAATATGATGCTGTTATTTGAATGGCGAAACCAGCCTGAAATCAGATCGCAAATGGTGAATACTGAAAAGCTCGAATTGGCACAACATCAAAATTGGTTTGCAAAACTTGCAGCGCGCACAGAGCAAAAACATTATGTGATTTATTACAAACAACATGCAATTGGTTCGATAAATGTCAGAAGTACTGATGGACAGGCTATCAAGCAAACACGCGAAGCCGAAGTGGGTTTATACATAGGTGAAGAAAAATACCGCAACAATATTGTCGCGTTTGCGCCATCATTGCTTATCAACGACTATTTGTTTGAAAATTTGAATATTCAACAATTGCGCAGTAAAGTGCGAAGCCAAAATAAAGCGGCACTTAAATATAATCAACAACTGGGTTATCAACTCAAACCAATCGATGAAGATTTTACAGAAATCATTTTAACGGCCGATAACTATAAACAGACAACCCAACAAATAAAAGCTTGGTTAAGCCGAGGTTAAACTAGATGTTTGAAGATAAATTAAAACAAGCCTTTGTTAACGCATTATCAATAGAAGAAAATGAAGTGACAGCTGAACTGGCTTACAGTCAGCATCCAAAATGGGATTCGACTGCACATATGGTGCTGATCGCAGAATTAGAATCCAGCTTCGACATCATGCTCGATACAGATGACATTATCGACATGAGCTCGTATCAAAAAGCGGGCGAAATTATTCAAAAATATATCGCCTAAAAAAGGATAGAGCAGGGTGCAGCAAGATAAATCTATACTGATAGTCGGCGCAACGGGTGGCATTGGCTCACATACGGCCAAAGCACTGGCAAAACAAGGTTATGGGCTGATTATCAGCGCACGACACCTTGATAAACTTGAAAGTTTAAAAGCGCAATTGCTACAACTCGGTGCTGCCGGTGTGGAATGTTTTGTGCTGGATTTACAAGACAGCTCGGCAATTAAAGGCCTATTTCAGTTTATTCAAAAACAAGTTAAGCATTTATATGGGTTAGTTAATTGTGCAGGTACATTGCACGAATCGCCCTTGATGATGATACGGCCAGATGATATTCAAGCTCAAGTCAATCTGCACTTAACTTCATCTATTTTACTTGCGCAGTATGCAAGCCGTTTAATGGTGCGCAATAAACAAGGCGTGATCGTATTCTTGTCATCCGTGGTGGCAGCGCAAGGCGCAAGCGGTCAGGCATTATATGCAGCGTGTAAATCATCTTTATTCGGCTTAACTAAAAGTTTGGCCAAAGAGCTGGGCGGTCAGAACATACGGGTAAATTTAATTGAACCCGGTTTTATCGAAACAGAATTAGTTGCACATTATTCGGATGAACAAAGAGCCGAATTAAAACAACAAACGGCATTAAAAAGTTTAGGTCAAGCAGATGATGTTGCGCAGCTGATTAGCTTTTTAATCTCTTCAAAGGCGCGTTACATCACAGCACAGAATATCGCTGTAGATGGCGGGCTTGCATTAAGTTGATGATGGATTTTTGGTCTAAATCGCATTTTTTACAAGCGCCTAAAACGGCGTATATTGTCGATAGTATTGCAGGTGAAGACAGCAGCGCCATTGCTTATAGCTATCAACAAGTTGATAGCATGATTGATACTTTTATCAATGAACAAATTAAGCCGGATGTTTACACAGGTAAAAAAATTATAGCGATAGAAGCAAACAACCAGCTAGGGTGTTTAGTTGCTTATCTAGCCAGTTTACGACTCGGTTATTTGGTTATTTTTATTGATGCAAATTTATCGACTGAGCAGAAAAATAATCTCATCTCAGAATATGCAGTTGATTTGGTTTATCAGCCAAAAAAAACGCTAATCAGGCACAATAACAATAAGCACGGACAAACACAAAAAATTGCACCTCAGCTTGCACTTTTATTGTCAACCAGCGGTTCAACCGGTAGTCCTAAGATGGTCAAACTCAGTTATCAAAACCTGAGTGCAAACTGTCAATCAATTTGCCAGTTTTTACCCATTCAACAAACAGATAGTGTGATCACCACTTTACCCATGCATTATAGTTTTGGGTTATCTGTTATTCATACACACCTGTTTCGCCATAGTACCTTGATACTCAGTGACTTTGGTGTGATGGAAAAATCTTTTTGGCAATTATTTAAACAATACCAAGTGAGCTGCTTTTATGGCGTTCCATTTATTTATGAAATGCTGCAAAGGCTCAATTATAAAAGACTACCATTAAAGCAAGTGCGTTTTTTTGCACAAGCCGGTGGCAAAATGCGAGAAGCCCAGATACATCATTTGCATGGTTTTTTAACGGATAAACAACAGTTATTTATTATGTATGGGCAAACCGAGGCAACTGCGCGCATTGCCTACCTAGAGCCCGCAAAACTGCCAGCAAAAGCACATTGTATTGGCCAAGCGATTCCGAATGGCCAGTTAAAATTGATTAATGAAAATGACTTAGCCGCCGATACAACTGCTAGAACAAGCGGTGAATTGTGTTATCGCGGTGACAACGTATTTTGTGGGTATGCACATTCAAGCGCAGATTTAGCTGAACTTGAAACAATAGACTGGCTAAAAACGGGCGATATCGCCACACGAGATACCGACGGTGATTATTGTATTATCGGGCGAACTAAACGCTTTATAAAAATTGTTGGCAAACGTATCAATTTAGACGAGATCCAAAGTTGGTTGGATAAACGATACCCAGCCATTTGCCCGGTAGGCAAAGATGATTTGTTGATCTTAACCCGTTGCAAGCGATTTGAAAGTGAAATCGAAAGTGAAATCGAAAGCGAAATTGAAAGTGAATTGGCCGAGCAATTAGCGCTATTTCTAGGCTGTCATCCGCGTTATATAAAACAGGTACAAATACCCGAGATGCCAATAAACACAAACGGTAAAATTGATTTTATGCAACTGAATAAAATTGCGCTTCAAGCATTGGAGAATCAAGATGCAAATGGCTAGTTTAGTTAACATGCCGGTTTACGGGCTTAACAAACTGGAAAAAAAGCAATTTTTAACAGCAAGATTGTTGGAGCTTACACAACATCATTATCAACATTGTGGTGAATATAAAAGGCTATTACATTGCATTGGCGAAACCTGTATGCCCAAAGATGCAGAGCATATTCCACCAGTCGCCGCGCGCTTGTTTAAAGAATATCAATTAAAAAGTATCGACGAAGAAGAAATCTTTCGTTTGATGCGCTCATCTGGTACGCATGGCAGTCAATCGAGTATCTATCTAGATGCGGACTCTGCTAAATTGCAAAGTCAGGTACTGGTTAAAATTTTACAGCATTGGTTAGGCAAAGCACGCAGACCCATGCTATTGATTGATGCTGCACAAAGTGTACAGAATAAAAATGGCATGACAGCACGGGCTGCTGGGCTACAAGGTTTGTCGTTTTTCGGGCGGAATCACTGTTATGCATTAAACTCAGATATGCAACTGGATGTTGCGCGTATAACCGAGTTTTTTCAGCGATATGAGCAAGAGAACATATTAATATTTGGTTTTACATTTATTGTGTGGCAGCAATTTATTCAACAGCTTGAAAAACTAAACCTAAAATTTAATTTGCAAAATGCGACTTTGATACACGGTGGTGGTTGGAAAAAAATGCAACAACAAGCAGTCAATGACGCTCTGTTTCAGCAGCACATCAAAAATCGTTTAGGAGACGTAACCGTGCACGATTACTACGGCATGGTTGAGCAAACAGGCACAATCTACATGCAGTGTGAGCATGGATATTTGCACGCGCCTGTATGGTCAGATGTGATGATTCGTGACACAAACGACTTGCACTTATTACCTTTTGGTGAAAAAGGTTTGATACAGGTTAATTCAACTTTACCAACCAGCTACCCAGGGCACTGCATTTTAACAGAAGATCTGGGGGTGGTTCATGGCGAAGATGATTGCCAATGTGGCCGTTTAGGCAAATATTTTACTGTGCATGGCAGAGTACCCAATGCGCAGGTAAGGGGGTGTAGTGATACATTCTCTTAAATTTATCGAACAGGTTAAATGGCACCTTAAAAGTGATGTTTTTATACAGCCACAAACGAATCTTGCTTGGCAAGATGAGATAGTGGATGCGGTCAATGGATTATCAGCCTTTATCCTCAAACAGCCCAGCTTAAAGGCTTACCCTGAAATCATTGCACTGGCATTTTGGTTTAGAGGCGCCCACCTTAAACAACTACAACAGCAAGGTTTGCAAGCCAGTGATAAAAACGGTAACGGTAAAATAGCTGGCAAGGTGTTCCATATTGCGCCGGCCAATGTGGATACCGTGTTTTTATACTCAGCGCTGTTGTCGGTTTTATGTGGCAATCAAAATATTGTCAGAGTGAGTGGACGCAGTGGTGAAGTGACGCATATCTTAATCGAAATTATAAAACTTTATGCTGAGTCTGAGCTGGGAAAAACACTTGCTCGTTACCTATCAATAGTTGAATATTCAGCACAACTGAATAATGTTACCGCTCAACTCAGTCGCTGGTGTGATCTGCGCGTAGTATGGGGCGGCGATACAACAATAGAGTTAATCAGTGCGATTGAACCAGACACAAAACAGTTGAGTTTTCCTGATCGATACTCAATTGCACTTTTGACCTTGCCCGAATCAAATTCAATCGAAGCAACCGCGCAAAATTTTTTAACCGATATACTGCCGTTTAACCAACAAGCTTGTTCTTCACCAAAAGCCATCTATTGGTTAAATGTAGATGAAAATAAACAACAAGATTTTTGGCAATCCGTACAACAATTGTTGCCCAAAAATAAAAATCAGCTGACGATGAGCAATAAAGTTGAACAGCATATCTTGTTACAAAAACTCGCGGTTTCGCATGGTATTGAATTAGCTCAACATTCTGGCAAGTCATTTGCTAAGATCCAGAGTGTAGGCCCACTTGGACATTGCAAAGTCAAAAATTTGACTGCTGAGATGCTGATCGAACACAGCGGTAATGGTTTGGTGTTAGAAATGCAAATAGAAACACCACAACAAATTGAAAATAATGATAAATTACAAAGTCTTTTGCTAGACGTTGAAGTTAAAGACGTCGAAGTTAAAGAATGCGCGCTGAATTTAGGTAAACGACAAGCGCAATTGGGTAAAGCATTAGAATTTGATGTTTATTGGGATGGCATCAATCTGATTGAATCTTTCACCTTAAATTAAAAAATAATGGTATCGGAATAAATAGATGTTAAAAGATATTCGCTTACATATAGAACAAGATGAAGAGAAACAAAGCGAAATCGAAGCTGAACTTGCAGCAGATATTCAGCGACAGCATAGCAGAAATATTCAAGCTTTTAGTTACCATATTCCCAGCTTGTTGAGTTTTGTACAAAATATTCGCACCAGTAATATCAGTCTTTTTTGCAATCGTTTTGGGCAAAGAAACATTGTTGACTACGGTAATGGGCGAACTTTATATGGCCTAGACCCAAAAGCAGAAATACACCAGCAATTTAACGCATTTTGTCGTTTCCCGCAGTACGTGGCACTGAATGAAACACTGGAAAATCAGTCAAGCAATATAGCGCTCAAAAAAGCGACCAAATTAGAAGACTTACCGCATTACCAAACTTATCTAGAACGAAGTGCACTCCCTAAAGAAATAGATGTGCTTGTGGTATTGGGGTTGGGGATGGGGCAGCACATCGTTGAGTTGCTCAATTCACGGAACATTAAACATTTGGCAATTTATGAGCCAGAACTTCAATATTTTCAGTGTTCTGTTATGGCGATCGACTGGGAGCTGATTCTTGATACCGCGAAATCTAAAGGTACAGCGATTTATTTGCAGATTGGAAAAGATGGCCGTGATTTGCTGGCGGATGTATCTGAGCTTAACCAGCATTTTCCCTTTGATGGCTTTTATCTTTACCCGCATTATCATCATCCAGTTTTCGACTCACTGGCTGTGTCACTACGAGACTTTGGCTGGCAAAAATGTATGGCGCAGGGTATAAATTATCAGCAGCAACAAGCAGATAACTACCTGCCAATTTGGACACAATCTATCGATTTAACAAATTTAGCTTCGATACCAGATGCGGGTATGCCAGATACAGACAGGAAAACAGACGGGAAAACAGACAGCGTTTTTGCAAAAAATATTGCTGCATTCAAAAAATACTACCCACAAATCGCTAAAGAATTTTCTGATTACCAACCGAATAATTGGCTTCCTGTTGTTAACCAAGAACAACAAATAAACTTGATTGAAAAAAAATCATTAACCAGTTGGCATGGCGATAACCCTAAACAAGAGTGCGAACAAAATTTTGAAAACTTTTGCCGTTACCCAAATAAAGACGGTTTGGTGCTAGGGTATAAAGGGACCAAGCTTAAACATTATTTACACTATCAATTTGTTGCCGAAACAGAAAAAATTCTAGAAGAGATAGAAGAAGAAGCTGGCAATTTACCACAAGATATCAAATCACTGATTGTTTTTGGCGTAGGTACGGGTTATCAGCTGGAGTGTCTATTTAATCATCACCAAGTTGAAAACTTATTTATTTGTGAACCCAACCGCGACTTTTTTTATGCCTCTTTATATAGCATCGACTGGGCACAGTATTTAAAACAAATTGATGAATCTGGCGGGCGCTTATATTTAAATATTGGTGATGATGGTACGCATTTATTCAGAGATTTGCTCAACCAGTTTTATTCAATCGGCCCATATATACTGGCTAATACCTACTTTTATCAAAGTTATTACAACTCGAACTTGGTTGCCGCGATTGCACAACTTAGAGAGCAGTTACAAGTTGTAATTTCAATGGGCGAATATTACGACCATGCAAGATACGGTATCGCGCATACAACAGAAACAATTGCACGTGGCTATCCGTTTTTAATTCAAGAGGCAGATAAAAAGCTAAGCTATCAAGATAAAGAAGTACCGATATTTTTAGTGGGTAACGGCCCTTCTTTAGATCAAAGCATTGAAACAATTAAAGAGTGGAAAGCGCAAGCAATTATCGTTTCGTGCGGCACTGCCTTAATGCCTCTATATAAAAATGGCATCGTGCCAGATTTTCACGCAGAGATAGAGCAAAATAGATCGACTTTTGACTGGATTTGCCGGATTGGCGATTTTGATTATTTAAAACAAATTAGCTTGATCAGCTGTAATGGCATACACCCAGATACTTGTGATTTGTTTAAAGACGTCTATCTAGCATTTAAAGAAGGGGAGTCGTCGACCGTATCGGCCATTGAGGTGATTGGAAAAGGCCTATACGAAGAATTGCAGTTTGCGTTTCCAACTGTTGCAAATTTTGCACTGAATATATTTACCAAAATGGGATTTAACCAAGTTTATTTGTTTGGCATCGATTTGGGTTTTTACGATAAAACTAAACACCACTCAACCCAGTCTGGTTATTATAAAGAAAATGGCGAGCAGATGTATGACTACGAAGCCAAAAACAATACCTCTATGGTGGTGCCCGGAAATTTTAGACCGACTGTTTTTACTAAACACGAATTCAAAGTTTCGAAAACGATATTAGAACAAACATTAGCCCAGCGAAAAGTAGATTGCTTTAACTGTAGTGATGGGGCTTTGATTGTGGGGAGTGTGCCCTTAGAAGCTGAATTGGTATTATTGTTATTAGATTCCAAGTACAAAAAAGATTGTCTTCTTCATATTAGGTTTAATGCATTTTCAAACAGTAAATGTTCGGGATATGATGGCAAGTATCAACATAAATATAGTGAACTCATTCTAAAAATGGAAATTGATGCTTTGTTAGCAAAGAGCAGTGATTCTTCTGGCATCCCCGATGTTGATGAATTAATCCGTTTCCATAAAGAGTTGTTATTTTCTTCATATAGCCGTGGTCAGTCATTGTTATTCTATTACTTATATGGAACTGTGAACTATATGAATTCAGTTCTTCTTAAAGCAATGTATTCTAGTGAGGCTAATGTGTTTATTGGCCACCTCCTATCAATCTGGCATAAATATCTAAATAAAATTAAAAAAGACTTAGATATTCGATATCAAGCCTACGATAGTAGTTCTTCTTTCGCGACTGATCGAGAATATAAATTAATTATGCATAAGAAAAATCTCGTTGACTTTAAAGTCGAGGTGTTGGATTGCACATATAAAAGCATATTGAAGCGCTTTGTTGAACATAATTTTTCTAACAGCGCACTTAACTGTGAAAAGGTTCATCTAGCATACTTTGGTAATAGGACAACCTACAATGACTATACTCAAACCTTTGTTAGCGATTCAAAAACTTTAGTCGGTTTTTCAAACTTAACATTTGGACAAGACTTAAAAACCCTGTATTACAGCTGTAACCCAAAAGATTCTTATTTCTGGTGGCTTAGTTATGACAATTTACAATTAAATGATGTAGTGACTGGCAAAGTTCCTATTGCGTCTCCGCATAGAAGTTATTTTTACGCGAAATTTATCCATAGTATGGATAACATTTTTTTATTTTTACCTAAATACAATTTTGTTGAGCAGGAGTATTTAAATGCAGACGCTGTGGAAACACTAAACTATATATGCAATCAGCTAGAGTTTGTTAAGTCTTTTGTTGAGTTTTTTGACTATATCGCCGTTCCAAAAAAAGGCATTGATACGAAGGATTGTGTTTTAGATGCAGTTGGTAATAGAGGGTGTATTATTGAATCCCCAATTGATATTGAAGTATTGATTGGAAAGAGCGTGTCGTTGAGAGAAGCAAAAAACATATTGGATTCTATTAATTAAAAGCTTAAACACAACAAAAGAGATTTACTCGATTGGCTATTATATTGTATCTCACACTTACCTTAATTTTTTTAACGATTGTTAAGTACTTAAAATCGTCAAGAGGTGCTATCTATCGATTTATTGGATTGTCTGATGTAAATTGGAGCGCATTTTTATCACTTATACTCTGGTTTGTATCGGATTTTATTAAGTCAGATACCGCAAGTTTAGCTATTTTGATTATGCTACTAATTTTAGGCTTGATTCTAATTATAGATGCCGCTTTATTTGTTCAGTACAAAATCGAAGTCAATATTCAAACAGTAAAATGGTTTATGAGTGGAAGCAAAGGGATACTAAAAGGCAGTGGTCATTTTTGGAATTTTTTTTGGGGTAAACCGCTTTCATTCGGTGGCTTTATATTTTTGTTTGCTATTTTTCTGTATGTATTCTTTTATGATAGGTTCTTTTCGCAAAGTAATGTTTTAATAGCAACGGGTAAGGAATGCTTGGATAACATTTTAATTTTACCGTTTACTCTAGCCTTATTATTACTAAACTTAGTGAAAATGTCTTTTCGCCCCAAAAGTTCTTTTTTTAATATAAGTAGCATTATTTCTAGTCTGTTTGTACATCCAAAATTATTCAAATTGCCTAAAGTAAATAACAATGATTTAAATACTTTACTTCGACCGAGTGAACAAAAAAAATCCGCTTTCTTTTCCTCATGTTCAGGAGCCAATGTAATTCTATTTACAGTTGAGTCAATGGGGAATTATATTGCGACAGATAATGGAAAATATATTCGCTCTAGGTTGGTTGAGAGGTTTCAGAATGGGCTTTGGTATTCGAAAGCACACTACAGTCTTTGTCCAAATACAACTGTATCTACAAATCAAATATATACGGGGAAGTATTCTAATAATCCATATAACAAGGCTGATTCAGTGTTTTACGGAGGAGAGCCAGAGCATTTAACAGTATTGAAAAGATTGGGATATAAAACTATGTTCCTAGATAGTGCTGATATCAAGCTTTACAATTATGACCGTTTACTCAAGCGTATCGGTTTTGACCGTATTTGGGGGACAGATGACCTGCCAGCAAAGAGAAATGGTGATTATCGTCTATTAGATATGGTTGAGCCTATAGTGAAAGAAATCGAAGGTGACAAACCATTTTTTTTGCATGTGATAAATGATCAAACCCATATGCCTTATCAAATTATTGATAAGAAAAAGTTCAATCGATTTAAAGGGGATGGAAAAAAGTCTGAATATTTAAATGCATTAGATGAAGTCGATTTTATATTGAGTGAATTTTTAAAAAAATTGGAAAGGAAAGTCGATTTATCTAATACCATAATGATTTTAACTGGAGATCATGGGGAGTCCTTCGGGGAGTTTGGGTATTATTTTCATAGTAACTCTGTGGTTCCTGAACAAATTACAGTTCCATTTTGGCTTCAACATCAGAAGCTACCAAGTAGACTGCTTGAACATTCATCTCATTTCGATTTATTTCCTACGATTTTTGATTTACTGGGGATCGAATACAGTCATTTTTCATTGGGGCGTAGCTTGGGGTTAAACGAAAGAGAGCGACCTTGCGAATATTTTTTTCACTCTGCAACGTTAAAGGGTAATACGCCAGCTAATTTCAGTTTAATTCAAAATGATACTATGATTTGGTTAGATAAATTTTATGGTAAAAGTCGAGTATTCAAGCACAACAACACTCAATGGAATGAATGTATAAGTCATGGAAATTCGAAAGATTTAGAAAATAGATTGTGGCTATATTTGTATGAAAATGATCTGGCTTTGAAAGATGTGTAGCTTGTCGATTTTGATGCCAGTTAAAAATGTTGAACCGTATATTTCTGAATGTATGGACAGCATTTTAAAACAGACATACTCTAAATTTGAGATTATCGTGGTGGATGATCATTCAACAGATATGACAGCAGATATTGTAAAGCAATATGCAAATAATGATGCGCGCGTTAAACTGGTTAAAGCGCAAGAATCAGGGTTTGTCGCTGCTTTAAATTTAGGGTTGGAGTATTGCTCGTGTAATTTAATTGCACGAATGGACGGTGACGATATTGCAAGAGAAGATCGCTTTCAGATTCAAATGGATTTTATGGAAAATAATCCCGATGTTGATGTATGTGGTTCATGGATTGAGTTGTTTGGGCAAAAAACAGAGGTCTGGCATTATCGGCAGTTTGATTCACATATAAAATCCTTAATGATGTTTAAGCGCTCAGGGTTTGGACATAACGCCGTAATAGTAAGAAAGAAAGTCTATGATGCATTTAAATATGAAAGTGCATTTGAGTTTTGTGAAGATTATCGATTATGGTGTCAATTAGCGACCAAAAGCACTTTTAAATTTCACAATATTCAAATGCCTTTGGTGAAATATAGAATCCACTCGACGCAAGTTATTGCGACTAAAACCGCAGTTCAAAGCACATTGCGAGAAAAGATCTTAAAAGATTTTATTGCCGAGCTAGGCTGGGAAATGGACCCCAATGAATTTATATTGTACCAGGCTATTCGAGAGTTAGATTTCTCAAGAACAAAAGCATCGCTACAAGAAATAAGAAAAATGTTTGAGAGACTAAGAGAAATTTCTAATGCGCGGTTTGGTGATGACTGTGGTCTTTTTGATTTACACTGGCAGCGACTCGTTGAATGTATTGACGCTAAACAATTTACCCAAATAGTCGATAACTAAATGAGTACTTTCAAACGAGAATAAGTTGTGAATTTTATTGATGTTGATATCGCCAAGTTGGGCGTGTTAAAAAATAAACAATACGCCATTATCGGAACAGGCGGCTATAGCAAAAAATTACTTCAACACATTGAAAAAAATAACGTCACTTTACCAAGATGCTTTTGTTATATCGGGGAAAACACACCCAATCATAACAACTTATCTCTTCCCTTAATTGAGTTGAATACAGCCAAGCATATAAAGTATTTTGTAATTGGCTCAAATGTTTTTCAATTTGAGATTATCGAAAAAGCACGCAAAATCTTACCTGATAGCGTGAAATATTTCGATTTATCTTCAGAACTGACAAACAACATTTCATACTACGAACACAAAATTACACTCCAAAAGCCATATATATTGTTCTATTCGGTTGATCCTAATAATCATAAAAAGTGGCTGTCCGGATTTGAACGCTATTTAAAGTCTCATGATATCGAGCTTATATTTAAACACCCATTACAGCAAACATCACATGAAGTGCTAAAGCAATCGCGCGGCATTTTTTTATGGAATGGGACTACAAGTAGCTTTAATTATTTAAAGGAAAAATTAATTCATTTAAACAAGAAATTTACCTACGCAGAATGTGGCTTTTTCCCCCAAAAAGACTATGTGTATTTCGATAGACACGGCATAAATGACGAAAGTTCATTGCAGCATGGTAACGTCAGTTGGCTGCCAAATAATTATCTAGAAATCATAGCGCAACACAAAACTGAATACTTTTTAGATAACTATCCAAAACTCAGCTATGGTGAGTACGTTTTCGTCCCTTTGCAGTTAGAGTCTGATTCAAACGTGAGGAAAAACTCACGTTTTAAGTATGGTATGCAAGAGTTTATTGAATATATATGCACACTATACGACCAGCCTATTATTTTTAAAGCACATCCGCTGGATACAAAAACAGATAAGTACGTTTTGCCTAAGGGGCGCTGGGCTACTTCAAGTGAAACGACACATCAATTAATTCATTGGTCAGACATTGTGCATGGAATTAACTCTACTGTGCTTTTTGAAGCCACGTTAATGGGGAAAAAGGTAATTGCAGAAGGTCTGTGTTTATTAAATCGTTTCGAAAACAAGCAACGTTTGCTGGCTGCGATGATATTACGACAAAAAAAAATTAATGATGCAAATTTTAGCCGGGAATATTTACAACAATTTACCAATTTGGAAGTGATATAAGTTTAAGGGTTTACGCCATGCAATGTTTAAAAATAAATAAGTGTCAAAATACGAAGCTCACAATTGGTAGTCAGCAACTTGTTGCATGGGAATTAAGTGCGTACAGTAATTCTATAGATAACCTCGTAATTGAAAACTGCCTAGAATATCTAACTGCTATGGAGGGTGACGCGTGTCTGATTGATTGGTTTAAAAGTTTGATGGTAGGCGGCTCAATCGAACTTAGAGTCACTGATGCTGAGTATTATATGCGTCAATGGCTGGATGCACGGTGGGATGAGAAATCTATCAAAGATCCGCAGTCAGCCGCGCGGATATCAAGTGCTAAATTGTATGGCTCACAACAATGCAGCAACCCTAGGTTTGCTGATTACAATCAATCATATGAAAACGTATATAAAAGTGCATATAGTCAAAGTAAGCTAACCTTTCTACTTGAGCGTGTCGGGTTTACTGGGGTTGAAATTGTAAAAGAGCAAGGAATGCTAATAGCGAAAGCAACCAAAACAATGAATTATGGAGAGCGTCAAATCTCAACTAGCTATGAAGCTATTCGGCAGGATCATAAAAATCGCTACATATTTGCCGCTGACAAGTTAGCTCAATTAGAGTCTAAAATTGTATTGGATTTAGCATGTGGTATTGGTTATGGCAGCAAAATAATTGCTCAGTCTACAAAAAGTAGAGTCACTGCCGTTGATATTGATCTCGGTGCGATTCAGTATGCGAAAGAATATTTTGCACATGAGAATGTGGACTTTATTTGTAAAGATGCTTTGAAGCTAGATATAGATGAAAACTCAGTTGATGCTATTACTTCTTTTGAAACAATAGAACATATCGATTTTGATCGTCAATTGCTTATATTATTTTATAAATGGTTAAAACCAGAAGGCACGCTAATTTGTTCAACCCCTAATGAATCAGTGATGCCATTTAACAAAGCGCAATTTAAGTATCATGTAAAACATTATACAGTACCTGAAATCACAGCTCTGGTTGAATCCGTTGGATTTGTTGTGACTGAGACCTATAAGCAGGCAGATTGCACTGACGGCGATATATCTATTGGGGAAGATGGGGCATTTTGTATATTGGTTTGTAAAAAGGTGTGTTAAATATGGAAAGAAAGCCTAAGTTTAAACAGGGACTCTATCCAATTTATTCATCTTGGTTGTATAAATTTTTTAGCTTTAGAGCGCAGAAATATGCTAGAAAACATAGCATACCTGAAGATCATACGCACATCCTAGCTAACGTATTTTGGGAAGAATATATACAAAAAAAACTCGCAAAAGAAGCAAAACATTTCGGTTGCAAAGAGCTTTTGATCCCTGCTCCGATAACGCAAAATAACGCACAAACTGGCGTTCAAAAAACTGCTTTTATATTAGGGTGTGGAAGTAGTATTAATGACGTGAGTAATAACGAGTGGCAATGTATAAAACAACATTATTCAGTTGGGTTGAATTTGTTTTTTGTCCATGAATTTGTACCGAGCGTGCATTTTACTGAATTTAAGAACACGCCCAAGTTTATCGAGTTTTTTGAAAAGAGAGCACTTAAACATCAACCCTTTAAAGAAACACCGTTACTCATTTCCGCTCGGTATATTGCGCAAAGTGCGGTGGAGTATTTAGAATTTGCGTCTAGAAAGCAGGTGGCTTTTTATCCGACAGTATCAGTTAAGACAAAAGATCCAGAGCTGTTGTCTAGTTTGATTCCGTATTTCTATCGAAGAGCCAATATCTTAACACATCATATGTCTAACTTAGACTCGGCAATTAATTACTGCGTCACTATGGGATATAACGATATTCGGTTAGTGGGAGTTGATTTATATGATGAAGCTTATTTCTACCAGTCACATCAGGATAATATTAGTAAGCAAGCACAAGCAGTATTACACGAAATTAACGCCAATGGAACTCATCGAAATGTGAGTAGGACGGCTCATGCGACAGCTTCTAAAGAAATATCATCACAATTAGGTAATTTACCAATTACCGAATATCTCCCTTGGCTCCAACAGAATGTGTTAAACCGCCAAAATATCCAACTATCGGTTGTAAACCCTAAATCATTGTTGGCCAGCGTGCTTCCTACTAGAGGTATTTTACAATGAGCCTTTTAGCAATTATCCCCGCAAGAGCTGGTTCAAAGGGGATTAAAAATAAAAACTTAGTAAACGTAAAAGGATATCCACTAATTTATTGGTCAATTAATGCCGCGAGACAAAGCACCTTCATCGACCGTGTAGTTGTGACAACTGATTGCCATGAAATTGCCAAAGTGAGTAAAGCATTCGGGGTCGATGTTATATCTCGTCCGAGCCATTTGTCGACTGATCAAACACCCATGGCGCCAGTTATTACACATACAATTAATGAACTTCTTAACAAAGGTATATCTTATTCTAATGTTGTTTTATTACAACCAACCTCACCACTTCGTACATGTCAACATATTGAAGAGGCATATCAACTTTATTTAGAGAAAAATGCGACAATGGTCGTGAGTGTATTTGAGCCAGAGTTTAATCTAGGTAAGTCTTATATACAGAAGAGTAATGGTGAAATTGAAAGTGCATTTGCGAATGATTTTCCACATCTTCGCCGGCAAGAAATGCCAAAATTTTTAATGCCAAACGGCGCAATATACCTTTTTTACGCTCAAGATTTTATGAGTAGAGAGAACTTTGCGAAGAATAATGTTCATCCATATATCATGAGTCGTGCCGATTCAATAGATATAGATACTTATTCTGACTTAGAGAGATTAAGTTAAATGCACTTATGTTTAAGTAAAATATTAGATAAATGTACAAACGAATTATCAAAGAAAAATTATATTGATCTGTTAAAAACAGTGGATAAAGCCCTCAAGCTAGATCCCAACAATGCTCAATTACTTAAATTTCGCTTAGACGCATTGTTAGGGTTGGGGACTGCATATGACGACTTAGGTTTTTTGAGGAAGTTAAGTTGGTATCGCAGTACAGATCCTGAAGTGCTATATCATCTAGCTCAAGCATTTTGGCTCAGGGAACAGTATCATTGTTCTGTTGTTATATTGTGTTTTATGGTGAGTGTGGGGGGCGAAGCTCAGATTTTAAATGCAAGGTTGCGCGAGTTAGGGTATTCACGTGTCAAAATTTATTTTATCAATACACAACGAATTGGTCATTTAGCGTGTGAATCTGATGCGTGGCTGCGCAAAAGGGCACGGCTACAGGCAAGTCCAAATGAGTTAAATATATTTATAGGCCAAGAAAAAGTTTGTAATTATGCATATTTAGATATGTTGGCAAACTACCAAAAAATAGAACTCAGTGACTATTTGTTTAACCTGCATAGCTCGCGACCGCTTCTTTTAAATGATAAATTTTATGGTCAAATGCCATATGATGTAAACAGCGCAAAAAGGCAGGCATTTTCGATTGAAAATCAGTTACACAATGCCGTGGTCGTTTATAAACAAGCTGATCGACTCCTCGAGCTGACAGAAAAACAAACTGAACTTAAAAACTCTATATACAATGAGTTTGGTATACATGCGAAGAGACCAATAGTCTGTCTACATGTTAGAGACTCTAAATATTTAACGAGTGTCGTCGGCGGCAAAGATACAACTTATCACGATTACCGTGATGTGGACATTCTAAACTATGAATCAACGATAAGATGGTTAATAGGTGCAGGGTACACCGTTGTAAGAATAGGGCAGTATACTAACCAAAAGCTATCAATTGATTCAGATTTTTACATTGATTTAAATCAGCGCAACGAATCTTCAAATGTATCTTTAGCTGAACTAATATTCATTAGGGATTGTGTATTTTATTTAGGTATTAATTCAGGCCCATTCGCTATAGCCGCATCTTTCGATAAACCATGCTTATTAGTTAATTGTGCACCATACGTACATGTTTATGGTAAAAACATCTGGAATATTTTTAAGAAATTAATTGATGATGAAGGAAAAGCAAAATCATTTGTAGAAATTGCACAAGGTACAACTTTAAAAAACAACTTGGGAATCGAAGAGAGAGTGTTAGATATATATAATGGACAAGTCTTAGCTGGCTATGGGTATTCATATATTGAAAACACTTCTAGTGAAATTATACAAGCGACAATTGAATTTGAAGGTGTGTTGTCTAATCGTAACCAATACGATGATCGATTATTACGTCAATATTTTGCACAAATCCCAAATGATTGCGGTTATTTAAACAAAAATATTGTGATTCCACATAGCTTTCTTCAAGCAAACAAAAAATTATTTAACGTCGAGTAGAATATGAAAACAATTTTAGTTACAGGCGCGACAGGGTACAAGGGTAGTGTGTTAGTACCTAAACTATTGAACCAAGGGCATAAAGTTATAGCATTTGACACTCAATGGTTCGGTAATCATTTGCAGCCTCACGAAAATTTAGTGGTTATAAAAGGAGATGTGCGTTTTATTGAAACGATTCCGTTGGACGGAGTGGAAACCATAATTCACCTAGCCTCAATTGCAAATGACCCATGTGGAGATTTAGATCCCAAACTAACTTGGGAAGTGAGCGCGCTTGCAACAATGCA
Organism: Catenovulum sediminis; assembly: GCF_007289895.1. Lineage (GTDB taxonomy): Bacteria > Pseudomonadota > Gammaproteobacteria > Enterobacterales > Alteromonadaceae > Catenovulum > Catenovulum sediminis. The sequence continues at coordinate 2,812,901 of NZ_CP041660.1, forward strand.
ATTGGCCGATCATGCTGTGCGCAAAGGTGTAAAGCATTTTATTTATGCATCGTCTGGTAGTGTTTATGGTGTTAAAGACGAAGAAAATGTAACGGAAGATTTGTCGCTAGAACCATTGTCTGAATACAACAAAACTAAAATGGTATCTGAGCGAGTGCTGCTTAGTTATATTGATAAGATGGTCGTGCAAATTGTCAGGCCAGCTACCGTTTGTGGTCTATCGCCGAGAATGCGGTTGGATGTAGCAGTTAACATGTTGACTATGCAAGCGATCAAAAATGGCAAAATAACTGTATTCGGTGGTAATCAGTCAAGACCTAATATCCACATGGATGATATTACGGATTTATATGTATTTTTGTTGAATAGAGCAGATGTGACAGGTGTATTTAATGCGGGTTTTGAGAATATAACAATTGCTGAGATCGCCGAGATACTGGCTCGTCGTACTGGTGCAGAGGTTATTACGACACCTTCAAATGACCCGCGTTCGTACCGAGTTAACTCTGAGAAACTGCTTGCCACAGGTTTTAAACCGAAAAAATCGGTCGAAATAGCAATAGAAGAGATAATTGAAGCTTATAAAAATGGATTATTGGCCGATAAAGAGGAATATTACAATCTTAAGTGGATGCAAAAAACAGTATTATGAACAAATTTAGCTGTCCAGAATATGCCTCACGATTAAGCGACGTGCTTGCTTCTACGGATTGGTCTATTGTCAAAGCGTTAGGTGAAATTTTACAAAGTACGATCAATAATGGTAAAGCACTTTATCTTTGTGGCAATGGTGGTAGTGCGGGCAACGCCCAGCACTTGGCTAATGACTTTTTGTACGGCATTAGTCCAAAACAAGCAAAATCGGTAAGAGTGGAGGCATTGTCTGCAAACTGCTCGGTACTCACTTGTTTGGGAAATGACTTGGGGTATCAACATATATTTTCACGTCAGATACAGGTAAAAGGCAACAGAGATGATGTGCTAATTGTTTTATCTGGCAGCGGCAATTCAGCAAATATTGTTGAAGCTATTCAAGCTGCGAAAGCTAAAAACATGATTACGGTTGGGATTCTGGGTTACAAAGGTGGAGAAGCTAAAAAACTAGTTGATTTACCCATTCATTTCGCAATAGATGATATGCAAATATCTGAAGACTTACAGTTGATTGTAGGTCACATGTTGATGAGAATGTTGTGCGATGAGGAAAACAAATGAATTTATCTAAAACGGTACTAGTTTTAGGTGCGAATTCGTTTGCAGGCGGTTGTTTTGTTGCACATATGTTGTCGCATAATTACAAGGTAATTGGTATCAACAGAAGTGCAGAAAAAACACCTGAATTTGTGCCTTATAAATTAACCAACTTAGAAAATGAGTACATTTTTTACGCTTTTGATATCAATTCTGATTTTGATCGTATTTGCGATATTATCGAATGCCAAAAGCCGCAATTTATTGTTGATTTTGCAGGTCAAGGGATGGTTGCAGAAAGTTGGGAAAGTCCTGAACAATGGTATCAAACAAACGTTGTTGCTAAATCAAAGTTGATTAACTTTCTAAAAGATAAAGCATATTTACAAAAATACGTACGTGTTTCTACCCCAGAAGTTTATGGCAGTACTGATGCGTTGATTAGTGAATCGACGAGCTATAGCCCTAGCACACCCTATGCAATTAGTCATGCATGTGTAGATATGCACTTGATGGCCTATTACAAGCAATTTGAATTTCCGGTAATTTTAACTCGGTTTTCAAATTTTTATGGTCCCACTCAGCAATTATATAGAATTATTCCTCGCACGATAATTTACGCCAAATTAGGCAAAAAGTTACCTTTGCATGGCGGAGGGAAAGCCATTCGGGCATTTATATATGGTGATGATGCAGCAAGTGGATTAAGGCTGACATTGGAAAAAGGGCAGATAGGCGAGATATATCATTTTTCTACCGATGAATTTATATCGATACACGATTTAGTGCAGAAAATAAATCGTATTCAGGGTATTGATTTTGAAAAATTTGTTGATGTTTCAGAAGATAGAGTCGGCAAAGATTTGCAGTATTTAATGGATGATAAAAAAGCTCGGCGTGAACTGGGATGGCAACCTGAAACCTCTTTAGAACAAGGTATTCTAAACACTTTAGATTGGGTTGAATGTCATTGGCTTTCAATTAAAAATCAACCATTAAAATATATACACAAAGCTTAATATGAATAATTTTTATCCGGAACAATATAAAAAGACGGGACATTACCCAATTAACCATAATTATTTGCCAGAGCAGTTTTCCGATTTCGAGTCCATTTGGGAAAAAGTAAAACAGGTTGTGATTGCAGGTGATTTTACGCTGGGTCAGTCTGTCGATCAGTTTGAAGCCGATTTTTCTAAGTTAAATCATGGAAAGTATGGCATTGGTGTTGGTAGCGGTACAGATGCTTTGTTTTTGACTTTAAAAGCTTTGGGAGTCGGTAATGGTGATGAAGTTATAACGACTCCATTTACATTTTTCGCCACTATAGGAGCCATTGTTACAGCGGGCGCAACTCCAGTCTTCGTGGATATTTGTGACGACCATAATATTAATGCAGAATTAATTGAATCTGCTATCACAACAAAAACTAAAGTGATTATGCCTGTTCACTGGGCGGGTGTTCCATGTGACATGGAAAAAATTAATCATATTGCTCAAAAGCATAATCTGTTCGTTGTTGCAGACGCCTGTCATGCAATTTCGAGTCGTTATCGAAATCAAGGAATGGCAGCGCTTTGTGACGTAGCTTGTTTTAGTATGCATCCGCTTAAAAATTTAAATGTATGGGGAGATGGCGGTGTTATTGTTACTAATAATTCAGCGGTTGCAGAAAAGCTCTATTCTATTCGAAATCATGGTTTGATGAACCGTGATTATTGTCAAGAATGGGCATATAACTCGCGGCTAGATACAATACAAGCGGTTGTCGCACAGCATTTATTAGATAATAAAATCGAGCATATTACTGAAAAAAGAATCGAGAACGCATTGCGTTTCGATAAACTTCTAAAACAAATCCCACAAGTTAAATTGCCAAAGCGAGATCCTGAAAAAAAATCGGTTTATCATTTGTATATGGCGACGTTTGAGCAGCGTGATGAGTTGCAGAATTTTTTAAATAACAAGGGAGTAGATGCCAAGGTACATTACCCGGTTCCGATGCATTTGCAACCTGCCGCGCAACCATATGGTTATCAAGTAGGAGATTTCCCTAAAGCGGAATTCTTGGCAAATAATTGTTTGTCCTTACCCGTACACGAATTTATAAGCAGTGAGCAAATAGCATATGTCGTTGAGTGTATTCAGGAGTTTTATGCAAAATGAACCTGAATAATGTCAAGCCAATGCATGTACCGTTTGTCAATTTAGCCGTTCAGTATGCTGAATTAGAAAATGAATTAGTAGATATTTTCCGACAAGTTGGTCGCTCTGGGCAATATGTTTTTGGACCACAAGTCGAATTATTTGAGAAAGAGCTTTCTTTGGTTTGCCAAAGCAACTATGCCTTAGCGGTAGGGAATGGAACGGATGCATTAGCTTTAGCATTATTGGGTTATGGAATTGGCGCCGGAGATGAAGTGATAACCGCTCCGAATTCTTTTATAGCGACAGCAGGTGCAATTAATGAAGTGGGTGCAGAAATTCGCTTTGCAGATGTTGATGAAGATTATAATTTAGACCCACAGCGAGTTGTCGAAAAAATATCAGAGAAAACAAAAGCGATCATTGTGGTGCATTTGACTGGAAACCCAGCAAAAATGAACGAGTTTCGCAGTATAGCTGATGAATATGGCTTGGTTTTAATTGAAGATGCCGCTCAGGCAATAGGTGCGAAGTATCAAGGTCGAAAAGTCGGATCTCTGGGTGACGTAGCATGTTTTAGCCTACACCCACTAAAGAATTTTCATTTAATGGGTGATGCTGGGTTTATTACTATGCGCGATTCGGAAATTTTCGAGAGAGTGAAAAAACTCAGAAATCATGGGCTAATTAATCGTGATGAAGCTGGTTTTTGGGGCCGAAACAGTCGTTGCGATACATTACAAGCGGCAATTGGTCTAAAAAAGTTACCCTATTTTGAAAAATGGACTGCGCGTTTTCAACAGATCGCTGCAATATACACATCTGAGCTAACAGGTATCGTGCAATGTCCGTATTTTCGCAAAGAGGACGCGCCTGTTTTTCACAACTTTGTTATTCAAGTCGAAAAACGAGCTGAATTTATGCAGATTTTATTAGATCATGGCGTAGAAACGAAAATACATTACCCTGTGCCACTGCATTTAATGCAAGCAGCAAAAAACTTAGGTTATAAAAAAGGGGATTTTCCTGTCGTTGAAAAGCAGGCAGAAAGGATTGTTAGCCTACCGATTTACCCAGAATTAAGTAACGAGCAAGTTGAACATGTTGTAAACACCGTTAAACGCGCCGCATCATTAATCAATATTGAATTAAAGGAAGCCTAATGGGACAAGAAATTGATTTAATGCATAATTACCCAAAAACAAAAAGAGATGTATCGGGACGTGGTCATACTAAAACTGAGGCTGATAGAGCGATTGCACGTAAATTCGGTAAAGAATTTTTTGACGGAACACGAGACACTGGATACGGTGGTTTTAAATACATGCCCAGATTTTGGCAACCAGTGATTCCTGACTTTGCACAGCACTTCAGTCTAGATGCGTCGAGCCATATTTTAGATGTTGGTTGTGCCAAAGGCTTTATGCTGTATGACTTTAAACAACTGATTCCAGGTATTCAGGTCAGTGGTTTAGATATTTCTGAGTATGCAATAGAAAATGCACTGGAAGCTGTAAAACCTGATTTGGTCGTAGGTAGTGCAACTGAGCTACCTTATGAAAACAATACCTTTGATGCGCTGTTTTCGATAACAACTCTGCACAATTTAGAAGTAGATGATTTGGCAAAAGCCCTAATTGAAATTGAACGAGTTTTAAAACAACCAGGAAAAAGCTTTATTACAGTAGATGCTTATCGCAATGATGAAGAAAAAGAGAGAATGGAAGCTTGGAATTTAACCGCTAAAACTATGATGCACGTGGATGAATGGAAAGCCTTTTTTAAACAGGTGGGTTACACGGGCGATTATTACTGGTTTATCCCGTAGGTGTTATGTGACTCAGTTATTGAACAATGAAGCGCATCAATTAAAGGTTTTAAAAACTTTATACTTGATTCGAGATCTAGAAGAAGAAATTGCAAAACGCTATCCAGAAGGAAAAATGCGTTGTCCTACTCATTTATCCATTGGGCAAGAAGGTGTACCGTCTGCTTTGGCACCTTTATTGTTTAGCTATGACCTAGCTGTTTCGACTCATCGGGCTCATGCACATTATTTGGCAAAGGGTGGTTGCCCTAAGGCCATGATAGCTGAGATCTATGGCAAAGCAACCGGCTGCAGCGGTGGTCGAGGGGGATCGATGCATTTAATTGATGAGTCTGTTGGTTTTAAAGGAAGTACTGCAATTGTGGGCAACACTATTCCGATCGGGGTGGGATTAGCTTTAAGTCAACAAATAAAATCGGAACAAGGTATTAGCGTTGTCTTTGTTGGAGACGGAGCTCTTGAAGAGGGCGTCTTTTATGAATCCGCAAATTTTGCCGCGCTTAAAAAATTACCCGTTTTGTTTGTCTGTGAGAATAACTTGTATTCGGTATATAGCCCATTAAAAAATAGGCAGCCAGAAGGGCGAAAGTTGTACAAAATGGTTGAGGCGATTGGTATAAAGTCAACGCATGCCGATGGAAATAACGTAGTTGAGTGTTATGAAATATTACAGGAAAAAATCAACCTAATAAGAGCCGGCAGTGGGCCTCAATTTATTGAGTTCGACACGTATCGTTGGCGAGAGCATTGTGGACCAAACTATGATAATGATTTGGGTTATCGAACTGCACAAGAGTTTGATAATTGGAAAGTGCGAGAACCAATAGCACGATATGAAAATTGGCTGCTTGAAAACACCTTGTTTACTCAGAATCATTTTAGTCAAATACGCGGCCAAGTAACCGGGTTGGTTCAGGAGTCCTTTGAATTTGCAGAGTCGTCGCCTTTTCCAGATGTTTCCACAGTAAATGATTATATCTATAGGTGAGCTAATGTCCTGTAAAGAATTAACGATGGCGCAAGCTGTTAATGTGGCACTAACAGAATCAATGGAAATGGATGAATCTGTTATTTGTTATGGTTTAGGGGTTGATGATCCGCTGCGAATATTTGGTACAACAGCGAACTTAAGCGAAAATTTCCCGCAGCGCGTTTTTGATATGCCCACCTGTGAAAATGCGATGACTGGCGTAGGTATAGGCGCGGCTTTGAATGGCTTAAAACCCGTTATGGTTCATCAACGGTTGGATTTTTTTTTATTAGCAATGGACCAATTAGTTAATGCGGCTGCAAAATGGCACTACATGTTCAATGGGCAATCTAATGTCCCAATTGTGATTCGGTTAATGATTGGTCGAGGTTGGGGGCAAGGGCCTACCCATTCTCAAAATTTGCACGCTTGGTTTGCACACATTCCCGGACTTAAAGTGGTGATGCCGACTAACCCCAATGATGCCTATCATATGTTAAAACAAGCAATACAAGATCCAAACCCAGTTATATTTATTGAACATAGATGGTTACATGGGCAAGTCGGTTTAATTGAAAAAGGCTCACATTCCAGCATTGGAAAAGCTAAACTTTTGAAAAAAGGTGACGATATAACAATTATCGCGATGTCTTATTTAACGGTTGAGGCGATTCGAGCGAGTGAGGCTTTATCTAAAAACAGTGTCAATGTTGAATTAATTGATTTGATGACAGTAAAACCAATTGATTGGGAAACGATATATGAATCGGTTGAAAAAACAGGGCGCTTACTTGTGTTAGATACGGGGGCTGAAACCGGCTCAGTAGCCGGAGAAATAGTAGCTAAAGTAAGTGAAAAGTGTTTTGCCCATTTAAAAGCTGCACCGAGTCGATTAGCCATGCCGGATATACCTGAGCCAACTAGTTACGGTTTAACTAAGCAATTTTATTTTGGTGCTAAAGAAATTGCGGAAAAAGTTCATGGAATGCTTTTAGAAAATGTTGATAGCTCCTTATATCGAGAACTTGATACCGAAGGGCACCATGATATTCCAGGATCTCATTTTAAAGGGCCGTTTTAACGTGGGAAATATCAGAATTAAAGTATTTAAGTTTATGTTAGGGCTTTTACCTTTTAATCTATGTCAAAGTATAGAAAAACGATACTTTCACAACCAATTTAAAAAAAATAAATTTGTAAGTAGCGAGATTGAATTTTTTGAACTTGGTCGCTGGATCAATAAAGGAGATTGTTGCTTGGATATTGGGGCAAATGTAGGTCGCTATACACTTAAAATGGCAGAATTAACTGGAGTGGATGGGCATGTTTTTTCATTTGAACCACTTCCTGAAATCCATGAAATTTTAACTTACATGATTAGAAAGTCGCATTTTAAAAACATCACCGCTTTTAATTGTGCTGTTGGTGATGAAGTTAGTATGGTTGCTATTGAGCAGTCGGGATTAATCAACAAAGATACTGTATTGTTTGACACTTATACCAGCAGCTCGGTATCTAATAATGGAGTGCTTAATACACTTTGTTTGCCAATTGATAATTTAGATATACCTATGACAGTGGCTCTTGTAAAAGTTGATGTGGAAGGCTATGAATTACAAGTATTAAAAGGGATGAGTAAATTAATTGAAAGGGACCACCCAATGTTTATAGTTGAGTCGAATAGTGAATCAAATCGAGAGTTTTTGTTTTCTAAAGGATATAAAAGCTTGCCATTGAACGGAGCGGATAGAAATGAAGTGTTTGTATACAGTGAAAAACTTAGCTGTATGTAATATCTATTTTTAATTCCTAGAACCTAAAGACCTTAGAATTAATACTACTTGACATAGTTTGCATTTTTGAAATTTGAATGAAACGAGAATTTGAAGTGATACTAGACACAATCAACAACGATGGTTTTACCCTTTCAAAACCAATAAATTCGGATGAATATGATGCGATTAAATCTTTGGTAGAATCACAATGGCGAAATCGAATACTCAAATGTTATCCTTATTTGGAACAAACTATAAAAAACTTAGAAATGGATGCGTATCATGAGCTTGATAACCTATTAGAACATAAATTATTGTGGCCTAAAAAAGAGAGAGTGCTAGATTCGAAAGCTGTCAGTAAAATTAAGAGCATGTCATTTTTCAAAACATTAGCTAATGAGCTGAATGTTCTTAGAATTGCTAATGAAGAGTCAATGCAACCTGAAGAAATATATTGGAGGATTGTTAGGCCAGATTCAAGATCAGATATAGGGCCACTTCATGCAGATTCATGGTTTTGGGAACTAGGCCATGGGGTTATGCCTGAGGGCTGTTTTAGGGTCAAAGTTTGGTTGGCTTTATATTGTGAACTAAACCTCTCGGGGCTTGGGTATGTAGAGAATTCCCATAAAAGGTCTTGGCCCTATATTGGAGTTTTACGTGATGGATTTATAAAACCCCAAATACAAATTGATGAAACTAAGGTAGAGATTAAACAATTCAATATACAACCAGGCCAATATGTCGCGTTCCATGACAACTTGTTGCACGTCGGGATTGGTGGTGGCTTGGCTACGCGTGTGAATTTGGAATTTACTCTCTTGTGCGAGAAGTAAGCGCTGTGGTGATACATCATACATATTTGTTTAATGAGGAAAAATATAATCGACAGTCAAAGAATTATAGTCTTGGGTGCAAATAGTTTTATTGGTCGAGGTATATTGAGCACTCAATGTAAGTTTGATAGGCGTTTGGTTTCGGCTGGAAGACAAGAAGAAGTTGACTGCATATTTGACTTAGAAAAGCCCGATACATGGGATGAATTTTCTAGATATTCAGGTGGAAGTGCGATTCTATTGTCTGCTATCACCCCTCAAAATTCTCGAGCCGTGAACGTGGAGAAAGTGAATTTTGTTAATAATGTCATGACAGTGAAGTTGATTGAAAAACTAGATACGCTAGATATTTTCCCCATATTTGTATCTACTAATTTAGTTTTTGGGCGGAATACTTATCAAGTACCTTTTGATGCGCTGTATTCACCACAAAGTTTATATGCAGAAAATAAAGTATATGTAGAAAGTTATCTACGAGAACAGAAACAAAATTTTGCTATAGTCAGGCTATCCAAAGTTATTTCCAAAGATTTTCCGTTATTTTTAAAATGGGCAAGTGCTATATGTAGTGGGCAAGATGTTGAAGCTTACTATGATCATTACTTTTGCCCGATCTTATTAGATGATGTTTCACGTGTACTTATCGAAATTGCAAAAACAAAGCAAACTGGCGTATACCAGCTATCTGGTATGGCAGACGTTACTTATTACGATGTTGCAAAAATAATACACAAAAACTTGGGGAGGCGAGATGGGAGAATTTTGCCTGTTTCAGCTTCATATGATGGTCAAATACCCACTCGCTACTCGTCTTTATTAAACAGGTTACCACCTAGCTTAAGCATTACATCTAACACAGACTTGATCATAGAACGTGTTGCAAACTCAATCCGAGATATGCATATATCACAAACATAAATTACTAAAATATACGATAATATTCAGATTTGGCTAGAGATTTTTAAGCGAGAAGAATATAAATTGGATAGGGGCGAATAAGAATGTTTTAGTTACAAACACAATCATGTGTTAATAATAGATAGCAGTAACTTGGTATTTAAATATTTTTCATAGTAGTTATCACTAGTAAAAATGGTTTACGGATGGAGGTCTAATGAAGTGTAAAAAAGTGGTGGCGCCTCAGGTGATAAACTTATGTCAGATTTAGATTTAATTGTTGAGAAAAAATTGAAAAAATTGAATAAATTGAACAGTAATTGTGGACTTAACGATATTGTAATTATTGTTTATTATGGTCGAAGCGGGTCATATTTTTTACACTCTTTGCTTGATAGTCATCCTGATTTAATTTGTTTACCACCTATCATCAATTCATTCCAATTTGAATTGTCAAAATGCCCAACCGATATAACGACTGTCGAGTCTGGGTTCAGCTTTGTCGAAAAAAAATTTGGCCCTTTCTTTGGAGCATCCTATAAAGCAGAACAAGAAAATTATTTTCGCCAATGTGAAACAGGGAACCTAGATGTTGATAACATTTGTGAGTACCATAAATTCAAAAAGTATTTTTTTTACTATTTTAATTTGTTGACGAGTGAAGGTTATACGGACAAATTAAGATTGTTTCTAACAATAAATTATTCATTCGACAGTTGCTTGAATGGAGAGCAATCCATTGAAAGGCTAAAACAAAAAAAGATAGTGTTCCAATTACATAATCCCTTATATGACCAAATAAATTGGTACGCTAAAAACTTCAATAAATGCACTGTTTTACAAATGGTTCGCTCACCGTTAGTTGCTTTGCGTTCACTACTTCGTTGTAAAATGGAGTCTAACAACCTTACGCCTGACAATCTTGTTAAGATACTTGGCCAACTGTTTTTCAATGCCACCCAGCACCCTAATCACGCAGTTAAGCATATTGGAATTAAATTGGAAGATTTGCATGCCTCTCCAAACGCTATACTAAGCAGATTATGCAATCGTCTCGCTATACAATGGGATGATTGTTTGTTGCGTAGTTCTTTTGGTGGTCGCCGCTGGAGTAATGTTAAAGGGCGGGAGCATATTTCAGGCTTTTCACCCTCTTCTCAAGCTAAAATATGCCTTTCTGATTTAATTCCAGTTCTAGATGAAAAAATATTATTGAAATTATTTGCGGCTAGGTACAGGAGTTGGGGGTATCAGTTGCCGTCTGAACTAGAAGAGGATCCTTTACAAGTTTTAAAAACGCATACATTGTTAATAGAATACTTACCTTACTTTTCGAGCATTGAACTTGCAAGAAAAGCATACGAAAAACAATTACTAATAACTCGTAGTGAAAAAGTTTTATTTTTTTATCGTTATGTTTTAAGTTTTAATGAGCCATTTATTGAGGTTATAGAATGCAAAAGATAGGCTTGTTTGGTTTAGGGACTGGGCTTGATTTATATTTTTCACTAGTTCCGAAATTTGAACTAGCAAAAGTTAGCTTTATTGTTGACAACTCTGCCAACATCGAAAAAGAGCGAACATATGAGAATATACCGATTATATGCATAGAGCAATTAGAGCGTTATGATTTCGATTGTATCATTATTACTTCTAGGCACTTTATTCAAATTTACAATCAGTTAATTTTGAACGGTGTACCTGGCGAGCAAATTAAAGTTTTCCCTATATTAATTAATTTTTGAATTTTATGGTTAAATGTTTTTGGATTACAGGGTTGCCAGGTGCAGGGAAAAGCTCTATTGCTCAGTGTTTGCAGCGCAAACTTCTCGAATACGAGGTAAAGCCCATTTTGCTGGATGGGGACTCTTTACGCAATGTATTAGGGAAATCAAATTCTCACTATGATAGAGATAGCAGGGCTGAATTGGCATTTGTGTATGGTCGGTTATGCAAGTTAATGGTTTCTCAGCAGCACATTGTAATATGTGCCACAGTTTCTATGTTCGAAGAGGTAAGGGAATGGAATAGAGCAAACATACCCGGTTACTTGGAAGTTTTTATCGACGCACCCAAGTGTGTTTTGCTAAAACGAAACCAAAAAAAACTATATAGTTCAGGCGAGACTAATTTGCCGGGTGTCAATCAGAAAATTGAGTTACCAAAACAGCCAGATTTTCATTTTGTAAACGATGGTACTAAATTAATTGATTCTTATGCCGATATATTAGCTAGATGCTATAAAAATGATAGGTGGAATAAATAATATGAAAACAGAGTGGGATTATACTGGGATGGCCCAAGCTTATTTAAAGAGGCCAGATTATTCCGATATAGCATTGGAACGACTATTTGAGATCTCTTCATTAAGAGATAAATCAGTTGTGTGTGATGTTGGGGCTGGTGTCGCTCATTTAACACTAAAACTACTCAGGAGCGGTTTTGAGGTAATAGCTGTAGAGCCTAATGAGGATATGCGTCAACTTGGTATCCAAAGAACCTCAGAGTTTGATGTTAAATGGTGCGAAGGTGTTGGGGAAAATACGAGGCAGAGCCCAAAAACGTTTGATCTGGTAACTTTTGGGTCTTCGTTCAACGTTTGTGATCGCCAAAAAGCATTAGTTGAAAGTAAGCGGATACTAAGAGATGAAGGGTGGTTCGCGGCTATGTGGAACCACCGGGACTTAACTGATCCGATTCAAGCTGAAATTGAGTCGATAATTAAAAGTGTTGTTGAGGGGTATGGGTACGGCTCTCGCAGAGAAGATCAAACTGAAGAAATTAAACGAAGTGGGTTATTTCAAAATGTTAGGTATATTGAGGGGGCTGTTGAGCACGTGATGTCAAAAAAAGACATAATTGAAGCTTGGAAATCACATGCTACTTTAGAACGGCAAGCCAAAGGTGATTTTATGACAGTGATTGATAAAGTGAGTTCTTTTATCAATGAGTTGCCTAAAGAAAATATAGTCGTTCCTTATACAACGAGGATTTGGGCGGCGCAGTTAAATTAACTAAGTATCGTAATAGTTGTAGATTCATTGTTTAAGGCAAACTTGTGATTAAATTTTCAACGAAAGGGCAAACACTACTTGAACTTCAACCAAATTTAAAATCAGGGAAGATTTTACCATGCGTAATTATTACATATACTGATTGGAAGAATGGGAATTTGGATTCCAATTTTCTATCGAAGCATAAGTCGCTTATTGTGAGAAGTAGTTGCTCTTTTGAAGATTGTAATAACCAATCTTCAGCTGGGAAGTATTTGTCAATTGCTGGGATAACTACAATTCAAGCATTAAATATGGCCGTAGAAAAAGTTTTCTCTAGTTACCGTGAAAATTTAAAAGACTCTGAACAAGTACTAATTCAACCACAACTAGTAAATGTTGAAAAATGTGGGGTATTTTTTACATATAACCAATCTAATAACAGTGATTATTATGTTATAAATTACGATACGACTGGTCGAACGGATTCAATTACAAGTGGTGACGGCAAGGATTACGTTACTTGTTATGTGAGTAAAAACACAAAACCTAAAAGTGAAACTGCACGTGAATTAATAGCGTTAGCCGATGAATTAAGCACACTATTGGGAAAAGATAATCTTGATATCGAATTTGCTATTGATACTGACCAAACCCTTTGGTTGCTGCAAGTGCGTCCTTTGGTCATAAAAAAACCAGAAGCTAAAGCTACTGATGAAGTTTTTCGAGCAAAGAAGCGAATAAAAAATCAGATTAATCTGTTAAATGCACCTCACCCTTATTTATACGGGCAACGAAGTATATTTGGTGTTATGCCCGACTGGAATCCTGCTGAAATTATCGGTGTGCGACCCAAACCTCTTTCATTAAGTTTATATCGAGAGCTAGTTACCGATAATATTTGGGCGTATCAAAGGAATAACTATGGGTATCTAAACTTGCGTAGTTTTCCTCTTTTAGTCAGCTTTTGTGGTCAACCCTACATAGACGTTAGAGTGAGTTTTAATTCGTTTGTTCCAAAAGACACGCCACCAGAGCTAGCGGAAAAATTGGTAGACTATTATTTAGATCAGTTAGAAAGTAAGCCAATATATCACGATAAAATAGAGTTTAATATTGTCCTGTCTTGTTATTCTCTAGATATGAACAACAAGATGGAGAAATTACGTAATGCCGGTTTTTCGGATTTTGAAGTAGCCACCTTATCAACGTCTTTAAGGGAGTTAACGAACCGAATAATAGATTCGCGAACTGGATTATGGATTCAAGACTTTCACAAGATAGAAAAGTTAGTCCAGCGTCAAAGTCACGTACATGAGAAAATTACAGATATACGGCAGAGAATTTACTGGCAGTTAGAAGACTGTAAGCGCTATGGTACTCTGCCATTCGCAGGTTTAGCTAGAGCAGCATTTATTGCTGTCCAGTTATTACGTTCTATGGTTGCAGAGAGGGTATTGACAGAGCATGATTACGAACGATTTATGAGTAGTTTGTCAACTGTTAGCTCTCAAATGTCTGATGATTTTTCGAGTCAAAGTCGGTCAGTTTTTTTAGAAAAATATGGTCACCTGAGACCTGGAACCTATGAAATAACTTCACCTAGGTATGATGCAGCCCCTGATTTATATTTTGATTGGGATGCTCGGAAATTAGCAAATAAAGATTGCAAATTTATTTTATCAGATGAAACCAAAAGGAAGTGTGACGAATTGTTAAGCGCACATGGTATAAGTCATTCAGCCATATCATTATTTCACTTTATAAAGTCCGCAATCGAGGGGCGAGAATATGCTAAGTTTGTATTTTCAAAATCTTTGAGTAACGCCATTGAGGATATAGCTGAACTGTGTGCTCAGGTAGGATGTTCAAGGGAAGATGCAGCTTACTTAAATATTAAAGATTTACAGTCCCTTTTAGGTGCGTCTGATTGTGTTGAAGGTACGATAAGGGAGAGCATTGATAAAGGAAAGCGATTGTATGAGGTTACTCGTTTATTAGTTTTGCCACCATTAATATCTTCAGCTAGAGATGTTGACGAGTTTGAGTTACCAGCATCGGAACCTAACTTTATCACAGACAAAGTTACAACTGGACAAACTTGTAGTATTAAAAATACGTATGACTTAAAACGTAAAATAGTTTTTATACCTAACGCTGATCCGGGCTATGACTGGATTTTTTCGCACGATATAAAAGGTCTTATCACCCAATACGGTGGCTGTAATTCTCATATGGCGATAAGGGCGAGCGAACTAGGCATACCATCGGTTATTGGTGCAGGAGAGATTTTATACAAAAAATGGGAATCAGCAAAGCTTCTTGAAATCAATGCAATAAATAGAAAAGTAAGGGTTATTAGGTGACACATAAAAGTAACATGATCTTAGTAACCATGAGGCAAGACTTTGACGATAATTATTTAGAGTGTAGAGATTCAATAGACATTAGGTGGTTTGGTTTTCTAGAGCAACTTGGGTTGATACCTGTTTTAATTCCAAACAATTTAACATTAGCAGAAAAGATGATTGTTTCGAATGATTTTTGTGGTGTTTTGTTAACAGGGGGAGGGATCCACAATCCAAAAGGTGATGATCAACGAAGTGCCATTGAGCTGTGTTTGATCAAACATTGTATAGTGAATAATTTGCCTATTGTTGGAGTGTGCCGAGGGATGCAATTTATACAAAGTTATTTCGGTGTAACGCTTGAGCCTATTCAAGGCCATGTTTGCCGTCAACAACACATTACTTTTAATGGCAATATAGAATGTGTAAATAGTTTCCACGAAAATGGAACAACAAATACAGTTGCAGATTTATTGGTCTTAGGGAAAAGCAATGACAATGTTATAAAAGCAATTAGACACATAAAAAAGAAAATATATGGAATTATGTGGCACCCAGAGAGATTGGCTAAACCTACAAGAAGGGATATTAATTTATTTAAAAAATGGTTTGAAATATGACAAGAGCTGTAATTTTGGCCGCAGGACAGGGAACTCGGCTACGCCCCTATACCAATGATAAACCTAAAGCTTTAGTTGAACTATTTGGAAAAGCTTTGATCGAGCATCAGCTAGATACACTGAAGCATCTGAATATAGAAAATGTTGCAGTAGTAACTGGTTATAAAGCCGAACAGCTAGTTGACTACGGATATTGTTATCATAACCCAAACTTTGCATCTTCTAATATGGTTCAAAGCTTGTTTTGTGCTGAACGTTTTTTTGAGAGAAATGCTGATTTGTTGGTTTGCTATGGCGACATTATATACAAGCCTAAAGTACTTGAAAGCTTGTTAAATGATAAACGCGGTATATGTGTAGTTGCAGATCTGCAGTGGAAAGAGTTTTGGGAGCTTAGGATGGATAATCCGTTAGAGGATGCGGAAACTTTTAAAGTTGATTGCGGAAGGATTATTGAATTGGGAGGTAAGCCTAAGAGCTATGATGAAATCCATGCTCAGTATATAGGGTTGATTAAAATTCCAGCTTGCCAAATACATGAGATTGTAGATTTTTATCACTCGCTCGACAAAAAAGCATATTATGACGGGAAAAAGTTCTCAGATATGTATATGACGACATTTCTTCAATTATTGATAAATAACTCGTTTGAGGTTTACCCTACCTATATAAACAGAGGGTGGTTAGAAGTGGATACAGTGGCTGACTTGGAAACTTATCAGCGAACACAAGGTGTATATTAATATTTTCCTTTTATTAAACAACTGCTTAGGGGGTGACATGTTAAAAACTATAGGAGGGGTTTTAATCAGCCCAAATAAACCTTTAGAAATTGTACGAGGTATTTCTATTGGCGCATTGAAGCAAGGGCAGGTTGTTGTTCGCATACTATATGCGGGCCTTTGTCATAGTCAGCTAATGGAGGCTAGAGGCCTTCGTGGAGAAGACAAATACTTGCCGCATATGCTGGGCCACGAAGGCGTCGGAATAGTAGAGCAGGTGGGTGAAGGCGTTACCAAGGTTAAACTCGGTGATAAAGTGGTACTAGGTTGGATTAAAGGGGAAGGCTTAGATGCTGGTGGGACGCAGTATGATTCGCCGATAGGAACAATCAACGCGGGTGCGGTGACCACCTTTAGTACGTATTCTGTCGTTTCCGAAAACCGAGTGGTAAAAATACCGCAAGACTTTGATGAAAAGTTAGCCGTACTTTTAGGCTGTGCATTACCGACAGGAGCCGGTATCGTGCTCAATCAATTAAAACCGGAAGCAAACTCTAGCGTTTTAGTCATGGGGTTAGGTGGAATTGGCTTAAGCGCATTGTTAGCATTGCGGCACTTTAGCAATATCAGGGCTATTGCCGTAGATATTGAACCGACTAAATTAGAATTGGCAAAAGAATTAGGTGCGCATGAGTGCTATTTAGCGAATGAAAACGAAATATCCAAGCTAAAAAACACTTACAAAAATGGCATCGACTACGCCATTGAGGCGGCCGGTACGGTTGAAACTATAGAAACAGCGTTTGCTTTAATCAAAAGAGGTGGCCGCTGCATTTTTGCCTCACATCCAAAATTTGGTGACAAGATTTCTATCGACCCTTTTGAGTTAATTTGTGGTAAAAAAATTGAGGGGAGCTGGGGAGGAAACAGTAAACCTGATAAAGATATACCTATTATTGCCGATATTATAAACAAGTATAAATTACCTGTGCATAAAATGCTCTCTCATGAATATTCATTGGATCAAATCAATGATGCTTTGGATGATCTTGAGCAGCGTAAAATTGTCAGGGCTTTGATTACAATGAGCTAAAACATGACCACTCTAGTTGAGTTTTTTCAATTAATTGATAACCCCCTTTTGCATGACAATAAACGGGTTGTGTTCGTTAACGGTAATTTTAATACGTTGCATCCGGGGCATATACGTTTATTAAAATTTGCCAAAGAGTGTGGTGATATTTTAGTAGTAGGTATAAATGCAGATAGCATTGTCAACAATCCAACCTATTTAGCTGAGCAATACCGTGCTGAGGTTGTTTCTGCTCTTGCTTACGTAGATTTTTGTTTTATCAACCGAGACGAAATTCAAAAAGTTATTATGGCTTTAAAGCCTAACATTATGGTTAAAGGTGTTGAATATCAAAACAAAGATAACCCAGAAACGTTAGCGCTAGAAAAATTTAACGGCAAGCTTATATTTTGTTCAGGCGATGCATATTTTAATGAAGGAAGTGTGCAAAGTTCGAAATCGCAAGCACCGGTAATTAATTCGAATAAATTAAATGGTTATTTAAGCCGAAGAAATATTACCCTGAGTTCTTGTTCTGATACTGTACGGCGTTTTTCTGAATTAAACGTTGTAGTTATTGGAGACGTAATAATTGACCAATATGTGCAATGTAGTGCTGTTGGTATGTCTCAAGAAGATCCAACAATTGTTGTAACCCCAAATCAAAAATCTTTGTACCTTGGTGGCTCTGGAATTACAGCAAGCCATGCTAAAGCGATGGGAGCCAATTGCGTCAAATTATATACAGTTACAGGGGCTGATGAGTATTCCAATTATACCAAGCAGAAGCTAGCAGAATACGGAGTAGAAGTTTTTTTAAGCTCGGACGAAACTCGACCGACAAATCTTAAAACCCGCTATCGGGTCGGCAGTAAAACGATGCTTCGAGTGAATGAAGTGCGTAATCATGATATCGAAAAATCATTGCAAAAGCAGATAATAAAACAATTGGAATCTGAAATTAATAATGTTGATGTATTAATCTTTTCAGATTTTAATTACGGCGTGCTGCCACAAACGCTGGTTGATCAAATTATACAACTTTGCATCGAAAATAACGTTATCATGGCTGCAGATAGCCAATCGTCTTCACAGGTTGGCGACATCTCTAGATTCTCACATGTCGATATTATTACACCCACTGAACGAGAAGCCCGATTAGCGTTAAACAACGCTAAAGATGGTTTGGTTGTCCTATCTGAAAAACTTCGGCAAAAATGTGATGCCAAGCATGTAGTTGTAACATTGGCGGAAAACGGTGCTTTTTTACATAAACCTTTAACGAATGCAGTTAACGGTGATCTATGGGTAAACGACAAAATTGCGGCTTTAGCCGAGAAAGTTGAAGATCCCGCAGGCGCTGGTGATTGTTTTTTAGCGGCAGCAACTTTATCTTTAGCTGTTGGTGCAGATTTTTGGCATGCCTCTTTTGTCGGTGCTGTTGCTGCTGCTTGCCAAGTAAGTCGCGTAGGCAATACACCTTTACAACAATCTGAGTTAGATAATGCATTGAGCGAGGTTAAGTAATGGCGATTAATACCGCTATATTGCTGGCCGCAGGGTTGGGTTCTCGTTTACAGCCTCTCACCAATTCTGTTCCGAAATGCTTGGTGCCTATTGCTGGCAAACCACTTTTATATTACTGGTTTGATAATTTGATTGCGCAAGGTATTAAAAATATCTATGTAAATACCTACTATTTAGCGGATAAAGTGCGCTTGGCTATAAATTTATACGCACAAAACAGTTACATCACCGTTGTTGATGAAGCTGAATTAGCTGGCACAGCTGGCTCAGTGAAAAACATTGTTTCTAGTTTTAATTTGGTTGCTGAGGATGTGTTGATTGCACATGCTGATAACTTGTGCTTTTGTGATTGGGAAGACTTCTTTAACTTTCACCTTGAAAGAGATAGACATATAGATGTTACCATGATGGCGTTTCATACTGATTCACCACAAACATGTGGGATATTAGAGTTGTATGCGGATAAAAGGATAAAGGCATTTCATGAAAAAGTTGACAATCCACCAGGAAATTTAGCAAATGGTGCCGTTTATCTGTTTTCGGAAAAAGCTCTCGTTAGCTTTTTAAATTGTTCTTTAACAAAGCCGGATATTAGTTTAGATATTATACCAACAATCTTAGAGCGTATTCACGTTTGGGAAAATACCACTTATTTAAGAGATATTGGTAATCCAAACGCTTATGCGAAAGCACAAAAAGACGTTTACCAATTTATTTAAGACTCATAATCGTCTGTATGAAAATCAATCTGCGCTTGGCTATACTCTTCATGCTGTCCGATATCCAACCAGTATTCATGTATTGGAAAAACAGCAACTTCTTGTCCTTTATTTAAATTCATCTCTAATAAAGTTGGCATATCTAAGTAAGTATTTTCGTCAATACTTTTCACTAAAGCGGGGTTTAATACATATATTCCGGCATTAATAAAATAAGATTTTGTTGGTTTTTCTGTTATTCCTGTAAGTGTATTGTCGTTATATTCCACAACTCCATAGGGTATCTGATAAGTTTCGTGTTTAATACACATGGTTGCTATGGCTTGGCTTTTTGCGTGAAAGTCAATTAACTTTGTAAAATCAACTTTTGTTAATAAGTCCCCATTCATCACTATCATGGGAGCTTGTATATTTTGCTGTTTGACTAAACTTAAACCGCCGGCAGTCCCCAGTGGCGTTTCTTCATGTACATAGGTTATCTGTACCCCCCACTTACGCCCGTCACCAAAATGCGCTACGATTTTTTCAGGTAAATAATGTGTGGAAATAAAAAAATTATAAAACCCTGCGTTTATAAACCTGAGTAAAATTAATTCTAAAATAGGTTTTGAGCCGATTTTTAATAGTGGTTTTGGGCAGTTTTCAGTTAATGGCCTGAGTCTTTTACCAAACCCTCCGGCCATTAAAAACACAGGGTTGTTATAGGTTTTTTTTCGTAAGCTTGGGTAAATAAATAAATCAACCAGTTTGCCATCTTTCAAAATCGGTAAGTGTCTAATACCGTGTTGCAATAAAAACTCGATGCGCTGAGTTTCGCTGCTGCTTGTATCAAGGGCCAGTGGTTTTGTATTCATAATATTTACCACAGGATCAGACAATAAATGATTATTTATTAAGCCGCGACGAATATCACCATCCGTGACAACTCCAACGAGTTTCTGTTGACTGCTTATAACTAATGCTACCTGCAATGTTGATTTATCAATTACTTTCATTGCATCTAATATTGTTGAATCTTCAGAGACTAACGTTTTGTGCCAATCTTTAACCATGTGATACCACGCGAATTAATAGGTCATTTTTTTCTTTAACAATTGATCTTTATCAAAGCTGTTAGCTAGTATATCGGCAATGTTTTCACCAGCATTACCCGTACCATACGGATTTTTTATCTTTTGACATGATTTAATAAAAGTTTTATCAAATAAGCACTGTTTAATTGCTTGGTAGATATCTTCTGGTGAATAACTGGTGTTGATGACGTTGGAGGCTTGAAGTCTTCCAGCTTGGCGCGTGCCGATATTAACGGTCGGGCAGTTAAATGCTGGTGTTTCTTTGATTCCAGAAGACGAATTTCCGACACATGTTATTTTCCAATCGTGTTTTGCTAAATTTAAAAGTCCGTAATAACGTTTTTGACCCAAGCTTTTTAGACATATTGTGTTTTCAGATTTCTTAGCAAATTCTTCAATTTTTTCAATGATAGCTTCACAGCCTATATCGTCATTTGGGTAGGTTAAAAAGATTTTGCAGTTTGTTTCAGCCATCACCTTTTGTAATGCTGTTAAGGCGCTTTGTATTTGCTCTTTAGATTTTTGGTATTCGGTTGTCACCGAATGTTGTGTAAAAACTATTATGGGTTGATTTGCATCTAAATTAAATTCATTTTGGATTTCAGTTTTAGAGTAAAATAGCTTTTTATTGATTGTATCAATAGCGGAAAAACCAACATTGAATACTCTCCAGGCCTCTTCACCTAGTTTCAACACTCGATTTTTTGCCTCTTCATTTGTTGTAAAGTGTAAGTGAGATAGCTTTGTCATCGCATGTCTGACTGAATCATCTAAAGCGCCACCTTCGGTTAAATCACCTCCTTCCATGTGGGCGACCGGTATGCTCATTTGAGACGCTGCTATCACGGCTGCAAACCCTTCGTACCTGTCCGCATAAACGATTAAAAAGTCAGGTTGTAACTTTTCTAAAGCATGAGAGAATTTTTGTATGCCATCACCAATAGCAAATGGAGTAGAAGCGGCGCAAGACGTAATTTTGGCTAACTCTATTTCACACGCAACATTGAATCCAGCTTGCGCAATTTCATTTTTTGAAGCATCAAAAACATGACTAACGTGAGCACCTGAAACAATCAATGAAACTTTAAATGTTGAGCGCTTATTTAACGCTTCGATAACTGGTTTAAGAAGGCCAAACTCGGCCCTGTTACCGGTAAAAACCGCGATATGTTTATTCATGACTATTCACTTTTATTGTTTTTAAGCCCGCTGATATATCCATTTGGGGTATCCAGTTTAATGCTTGCATCGCTTTTTTGTTGCAGATGTATTGCGACGAAGTCGTTGTCGAGTGACCTTTCAAAATCGGTGTAGCATTGTGAATTTTGAACAACTGGTTTGCTATTTCCGATACTGAATACGATTGTCCAGCAGAGATATTATATAAGCCGTTGACGTTTATTTTTAATGCTTGAGTTATGGCTGTGCAGACATCGGTGATATGGATATAGTCTCTTGTATGTGCCGTGTTTCGCAAAGTGACGGTTGGGGCACTTAGTTGGTTCAAGATATCCGCAAACAAACAATCTTGTTTCATTGTACCGCCATACACATTACTAAGCCGACAAATAACATATTCTGGAAAGTGTTTTTGAATAAATTGCTCGCAGGTTATTTTATTTCTCGTATATATGTGACTTGATACAAGATCCGAATCCGCTTCCATTGCAGGCGTATTGCCAGTCTCACCATATACTGCTGTTGATGATACGTAGATTATTTTATTAAAACCGAGGAACAATAATTTTTTTAGTGCCGCAAGATTTTGCTGGATATATCGCTCACCGAGCTGGTTTGCTTGCGTTATATTGGCACACTCTCCAAGATGGATAAGTGTATCTTCTTTATTTATTTGGAGCAGGCTGCCGGTTGACTCCGGTTCGTCTATTCTTATTCTAATGGTGTTATATTGAATGGATTGCTTATTCAAATGTTTACAAAGCGCAGAACCTATATATCCACTTGCTCCTGATATATACAGCATAATTAAACGAAGTCTCTATAGCTTAAATGAGTACCAGTGGGGATATTTTTAATGGTTGTTTTCCCCAATACATTTTCAAAATCTTTGGCTAGTATTTCACCCGTACCGGGTCTTTTAACCCAAACGTTAGTTTTATCAAGCGTCTCGCCGGCATTTATATCTTTAATCGTGACAACCGTTGCAAATGCAAAATCAATAGTTGCTTGCTCTTCTTGAGCGGCTTCTTTTGTTCCACCTAGAGATTCATATATGAGTCGAGAACCTGTGATCAAATCTGTCAAATCAGAAGGATCCATAGAGCAAGAGATGTCTGGCCCAACTCTAGATTTGCTATCGGTAAAGTGTCGTTCTAAAATCGAAGCGCCGAGTGCAACAGCGCCTAAACAAGCATAATTTGTGGTTGTATGATCAGATAAACCAATGATGGCGTTGGGAAATGCGTGCTGCATTTGTTGCATAGCACCTAGCCGAACCAGTTTGTTTGGCGTTGGATAAATGTTTGTACAATGTAGTAAAGCGTAGTCAATTTTGTGCTTTTCAATAATTTCTACTGCTTTCGTTATAGAAGCAATATCGTTCATGCCTGTGCTTAGAATAATTGGCTTTCCAAATTGAGCAATATGCTCAATTAATGGATAATTATTGCACTCCCCTGAGCCAATTTTATATGCAGATACGCCCATTTTTTGAAGACGATCAGCAGCTGCTCTTGAAAAAGGGGTGCTGATAAAAATCATTCCTTTGCTTTCAACATACGCTTTTAGCTTTATTTCATCGGCTTCATTCAACGCACAGTTTTCCATTATTTCGTAAATGGATTCCTTGGTATGCGCAGGAATAACTTTTTTAGCTTCAGGACTCATTTCGTCATCAACAACATGAGTCTGGTGTTTAATAATTTGTGCGCCTGCTTTATAGGCAGCATCTACAAGTTTGTAGGCTTCTTCGAGACTGCCGTTGTGGTTGATTCCAATTTCAACAATAACAACTGGGGGAAACTCTGGACCTATAGGTAGATTTTCAATTTGCATATGTTTTTTATTCATCACTAAATATTATATATATTTGCTTTATATTGGCGTAAATTATCAGGGTTAGTAAACCACTCAATTGTCTTTTGCAACCCTGCATCAATTGTAACGCTATGCTCAAAACCGGTTTTTTCTTTTAGTTTGGTGTTGTCGCAGAGTAGTCGGAACACTTCCGAATTTTTCGGACGTAATCTTTGTTCATCTTGCTCTATTGTCACGTTTTTGTTCATTAGCGTGATTATTTTTTTCACAGTATCACTAATGCTGATTTCGCTATTAGAACCTAAATTAATTGTTTCACCCAAAATATTTGTTTTGTTTAATAAACTGATAAACGCGTTACAAGTATCTTCTACGTAATTGAAATCGCGCGTCGGAGCAAGGTCTCCTAATTTTAAAACTTCAGCCCCATTTGCGATTTGCGTTATTATCGATGGTATAACTGCTCGTGCAGATTGCCTTGGGCCATATGTATTAAAAGGCCGGGCTATTGTAATTGGGAGCTGGAATGCATTAAAGTAACTTACAGCCATAGCATCTGCTGCTATTTTTGATGCGCTATATGGCGACTGGGCTTGTAACGGATGATTTTCATCGATAGGTACGTATTGTGCCGTTCCATAAACCTCACTTGTCGATGTGTGTATGACTTGTGAAATGTCATTTTCTAATGCTGCTTGGCAAATATTCAAGGTGCCAGTTACATTGGTTTCCACATAGCTTTGTGGTGCGTGATATGAAAAAGGGATTGCTATCAAAGCGGCTAAATGGAATATAACATCTATATCTTTGCTGATTGTTTTGCAAAAAAATGGGTCTCTAACGTCACCACTGACAATTTCCATTTCTTTTGCAAGCGGTGAGGTATCTAACCAACCCCAGCTATTAAATGAGTTGTATTGGCATAATGCTTTAACCTGAAAACCGTTTTGAGTAAGCAATTCCGCTAAGTGAGAGCCAATAAAACCATCTGCGCCGGTTACCAAAATTTTTTTCATTATATTCCTTAGATATTTTAGATTTAGGTAGACTTATATATAATTCAGGTTTATGTCAAGCAACAAACTATAAGCGTAATTATTATAACTTGGAGATACATCATTGACGAGGTTATATTTGCAATCACAACATTGAGAAAATTAATAGTTTGCTTGTCGTAATACTAGACAACAAACGTTGAGGAGACGCATTACAATACTTACTTTCCTTAACATACGGTTTGCAGTGTTATTGATATTTTGAAAGCCGTTAAGAACTTAATATAGGGGTTTACTCTGAAAAAAATAATCACATTCGGCACGTTTGATGTTTTCCATGTGGGACATATAAACATATTAGAGAGAGCAGCAGCTTTGGGGAACCATTTAACAGTTGGTGTGTCAACCGATGCGCTAAATTATGATAAAAAACAGCGTTATCCAATTTATGAACAATCAGCCAGAGTGAAAATAATTTCGTCACTTCAATTTGTTGATGCCGTTTTTTTAGAGCATTCTTTGGATATGAAAGCTGAATATTTGCGCCAGCATCAGGCTGACATTTTGGTAATGGGTGATGATTGGCAAGGAAAGTTTGATTGTTTCAAAGATATTTGTGAAGTTATATACTTGCCGCGCACGCCCTCTATTTCAACTACTGAAATTATAGAGGTTGTGCACTCACTATCTAAATAACTTATGCCATAAATTTGGTTTTTGTTATTTGTCAATTTCTCAGTTATGCTATACTGTACAAATATCACTCAATGCATTGAAGTAGTTTAAGGATGCGGTTATGGCTATTAACAATATTTCGTCTGGCGCTAATGCCAATTTTTTAGACCAGATTAATCGAAAACAAGACACTATTTTTGAGCAATTGTCGTCTGGTAAAAAAGTTAATAAAGCGGCAGATGCTGCGGCCGCCCAACAGATCATAGAACGACTTTCTTCTGAATCAAACGCCTATCAACAATCTGTGCGTAATGCGTACGATGGTATTTCATTATCACAAGTAGCGGATGGAGCATTGCAAGGCATCAACGATGATGCACAGCGAATCAGAGAGCTTACCCAACAAGCAGGTAGTGGGATATTAACTGATGCAGACCGACAGGCAATTCAGTCTGAAATTTCCGGTTTACAGCAAAATATTCAAAGCACAATTGAAAATACCGAATTTAACGGTCAGTCATTATTTACCCAAGACAATGAGTTTTCTTTCCAGGTTGGCTCGGGAGCAGGGCAGTCTCGTTCGGTAAATACATCTGATTTAGCGTCACAGTTATCTGGTTTACAAAATATTGATGTCACTTCAGGAAATATTGATACAGCATTAGAGTCAATCGACAGCGCAATTGAGTTCGTCGGTTCAGAGCGAGGCAGTTTAGGCGCAACAGCCAATGCATTTGAATCTGCCATCAATAACCTAAATACGACAAACGAAAATGTACAAGCTGCCCGTAGTCGTTTACAGGATACTGATTATGCACAGGCTACCGCTGATCAAGCAGCAAATGATATTTTAAGCCAAAGCTCCAATATCGTTGCGGCGCAAGCTCGGCAACAACAAGAGTCTGTATTAAGTTTGCTGAGTTAAGCAAAAAATCATTCATATATAACGTAAAAGCAGTGCGCTCATCCCGTGCTGCTTTTTCTTTTTATTGCCTCGCATTGTCTTAAACACTTGCTGACTATTTACTTCATTTTACGCTAATTACAAAAAATTGACGTTTTTTTTATGCTTTGCTGGATTAATCCGCCTTTTTCGTCAATAATTCATCCAAGCCTGAATAAAACAACAATAAATTGACATAGATGCCTTCTGAACGACGAATATTATTAATCGATAGTAAAAACGAATCGCTAGAGCAGTTTAAAACTATCTTGCAGTTTATTGATGAAGATTATGATTGGGTATTGCCTGAAGAAGCAGCTCAACATTTAAAGCAACATCAAAACTGGAAGGCCGTTTTGCTCGGTGCTGGTGTTAAGAATATTGACGATAGCCAAAAGCTGATTAACTCAGCCCCTGAGCTACCTTTTATTGTTCAGGAAAGCGTTTCTGAGCTCACTGCATTTGCCAATGTCGTTGCGGCGATCAATGGTAGTATCAATTACGCGCAATTTACCCATGCACTGCATCACTGCGAAAGTTATTTGCGCAATAAGCCGGGCAGATCGGTTTCCAGCAGTAAAGATTTACTACACACCTTAGTTGGCAAAAGCCAAGAGATGCAAACTGTACGTAAACTCATTGAGCAAGTGTCACCAACCGATGCAAACGTACTTGTATTAGGTGAATCCGGTACAGGTAAAGAAGTCGTGGCACAATCTATCCATAGATTGTCTAAACGAGCGAAAGGCCCTTTTGTGCCAGTTAACTGTGGCGCAATACCCGGCGAGCTGTTAGAAAGTGAATTGTTTGGTCATGAAAAAGGCGCTTTTACCGGCGCAATTAGTGCACGTAAAGGGCGTTTCGAGTTAGCTCAGGGTGGCACATTATTTTTAGATGAAATCGGCGATATGCCACTGCCGATGCAGGTTAAATTGCTTCGCGTATTGCAAGAACGTGTTTTTGAGCGGGTCGGTTCAGCGACACAAGTTAAAGCAGACGTTCGGGTTGTTGCTGCCACACACAGAGAGTTAGAACAATTAGTTGAAGACGGTAAATTTAGGGAAGACTTGTTTTATCGTTTAAATGTATTTCCGATTGAAACCCCGGCACTGCGTGAGCGGCGAGAAGATATCCCTTTGTTGGCCCAGGAGCTCATTAATCGATTGGCTGAACGTGAAGGTGAGTCAGTTAAATTAACCGACAATGCATACCAGTCATTAATGGAACATAAATGGTCGGGTAATGTGCGAGAGCTGGCTAATTTATTAGAGCGCTTAACCATTTTATATCCCAATCAAATTGTGGATGTGGCCGATTTACCTGCTAAATATCAACATATTGAAGTAGAGGCATTTGAACCTGAATACCCTGAGTCAATGTTAGAGCGTGAGGCGCTTAACGATTTGTTTGGTTCTTCTGAAGAAGATTATGACGAAGAAGACGACTTTAATGATGTTGGCTTAATGACAAGCTTACCCGATGAAGGTATCAATCTTAAAGAATACCTTGCTGAGTTAGAAATTAATTTAATTAATCAAGCGCTTGATTTCCACGATGGTGTGGTTGCAAGAGCTGCCGAAATGTTAGGAATGCGGCGGACAACATTGGTCGAAAAAATGCGTAAATATGGTTTGAACCAAGCCTAATTCATTTTTGCTTAAATAAATTTACCGAGTAAGATTTAAAGCTGTGTCATATTAATGACGCAGCTTTTTTGTTTTAATTGTTTGATTTTAAAGATAAATAAAGTTGGCACTTTGATTGCTTTGTAGCCTGTATGGTTTTTTGACACAGGTATATACAATGCAACTTAATCTTCAAAACTTGGCACAGGAAAGTTACGCTGGCGAATTGAACGATTTACGCAGCCAGGCGGCTCGTTTGAGTCATTTGGTGAATATATTGCCTGCTGGTGTCGTCATATTAAATGAAAATGGTTTTGTCGAAGAAGCCAATCAAATTGCCATCGACTTGTTAGGTGAGCCACTTTTGCACGCCCGCTGGATAGATGTGATCGATCGTGCGTTTAATCCCCAAGCGGATGATGGACACGAAGTTTCATTGCACGATGGCAGAAGAGTTAAGTTAGAAACCACTGCTTTAACACCTGAATCTGGTCAGCTTATTTTACTAACCGATATGACCCATACGCGGCTATTGCAAGAGCGTTTAAGCCATTTTAAACAGCTTAGTACGCTGGGTAAAATGATGGCTTCACTAGCGCATCAGATCCGCACTCCGCTTTCTGCAGCCATGTTGTATGCTTCAAACTTGGCCAATACATCACTTGCTAAGGTTTCACAAAGCAATTTTCAGCAAAAACTGATTGCGCGTTTGCAAGATCTTGATAACCAGATAAACGATATGTTGTTGTTTGCCAAAACTGGTCAAAAGCAAGTTGCGGAAACCTTGTCTCTGGGTCAGTTATTATCTGAAGTGCAAGCGGGCAGCGAAGCAATGATTTTACAAAATCAAGGTCATTTATCAACGCAACTGCCAGAACCAGACATTTTAATTTATGGCAACAAAAATGCGTTGGCCAGTGCCATTCAAAACCTGATTCACAACAGCATTCAAATTATCGGTGCAGGGGCTCGCATTCAACTGCTTGCCAAACGGAGTCCTGAAAATCCAGACAATGTTTGGGTGCAAGTTATAGATAACGGTCCCGGTATTACTAAAGAGATCCAAGAGCAAATTTTTGAGCCGTTTTTCACGACACGTGGTAAAGGAACCGGCCTTGGTTTGGCGGTTGTAAAGGCCGTGACAGAACAACATCAAGGTCGGGTTTTTGTTGAATCGCAACTTAACAGCGGCTGCACATTTACTTTAGAGTTGCCTGTATTGGTCACCAAACCTGTACAACTGGCTGCAGGTCAAAATTAATCGGAGGTCATCATGGACAATAAAATATTATTAGTCGAAGACGATGAAAATTTAAGAGAGGCTATTTCAGATACCTTATTAATTGGTGGTTTTCAGTGTATTGAAGCAGAAAACGGTGAGCAGGCTTTAGTTTTATTGAATCAACACCCCATTTCATTGATTATCAGTGATGTACAAATGCCCGGTATAAATGGTTTATCTTTGCTGAAATCGGTTAAAACAAAATTTCCGGAGATGCCATTTTTATTGATGACGGCATTTGCCAATATTAAAGATGCAGTCGATGCGATGCGCGAAGGTGCGACGGATTATTTAGCAAAACCCTTTTCACCTGAAGTTTTATTAAACTTGGTCGGGCGCTATATGCCAGAAGACAAAAGTGAGAGTTATAAACCTGTGGTTGCAGATGAAAAAAGCATACAAATGTTGCAGCTCGCCAGTCGGGTCGCTAAGTCTGAAGCCTCGGTTATGGTGCTCGGGCCCAGTGGTTCGGGTAAAGAGGTCTTGGCGCGTTTTATTCATAACGAATCGCCACGCAGTGAAAACGCATTTATCGCCATCAATTGTGCAGCTATTCCCGAAAATATGTTAGAAGCTACGCTTTTTGGCTATGAAAAAGGTGCCTTTACCGGCGCGCTTCAGGCTTGTCCGGGCAAATTTGAGCAAGCTCAGCAGGGCACGATTTTATTAGATGAAATTTCAGAAATGGATTTAGTGCTACAGGCAAAATTATTGCGAGTCTTGCAAGAGCGAGAAGTAGAGCGCCTAGGTGGACGAAAAACCATTAAATTAGATGTTCGAGTTATTGCAACTAGCAACCAGGATTTAAAACAAGCGGTAGCCAATGGTACATTTCGTGAAGATTTATATTATCGTTTAAATGTATTTCCGTTGACTTGGTTGCCTTTAAGTGAGCGCAAATTAGATATTTTACCCTTAGCTGAGCACTTAATCGAACGCCACTCAGTTCGAGCGCAAAAGCAAGCGCCCAAATTAACCACGGCAGCGCGAAGTTTATTGCAACAACATAGCTGGCCGGGAAATGTCAGAGAGCTTGATAACGTGATACAGCGCGCGTTAATTTTATGCCAGCATCAAATTATTGACGCTGCAGATATTTTGATTGAAGCGGATACCGCAGTTCCCAATAATGTGCCGGTTGAAAATAATGATGAGTCTTTAGGGAAAGAGCTGCGGCAACAAGAACATCAAATTATTTTAGACACCTTAATTGCGTGTCATGGCAAACGAAATAAAGTGGCAGATAAACTTGGTATCAGCCCGCGGACGTTGCGATATAAAATTGCCAAAATGAAAGAAATGGGGATTGAAATACCTGTATAGAATAGTAGATTTTTGAGCATTGAGCATTGAGCATTGAGCTGTGTGTCGTCCTTTAGGGCGACATTATGCATATTGCAAGATTTGTCGGGCTGAAGCCGCGACCTACATTTTTGAGCAACAAGTTTCAAATTTGTTGTGGGTTTAGGGTGACAGTTTTTTCATTTAAAACCAGTGCACCTTGCTTTTGTTGGCCTAAAGACCAACCTACATTGTTGGGGGTTTAGGGCGACAAGTTAAAAATAGCTTGTAAGCGAGGGACTTCGGGCTGTGTAGGTCGTCCTTTAGGGCGACAAGTTACAAGTAATAAGTGGCAAGCAACAAGTTTCAAACTTGTCGTGGGTTTAGGGTGACAGTTTTTAGTTCAAAACCAGTGCATCTTGCTTTGTTGGCCTAAAGACCAACCTACATTATTGTCGGTTTAGGGTGACAGTTTTTTCATTTAAAACCAGTGCACCTTGCTTTTGTTGGCCTAAAGACCAACCTACAGGGCGACATCGTGCATATTGCAAGTTTTGTCGGGCTAAAGCCGCGACCTACATTTTAGTTTTAAGTGTCAAGTTTTGAGCTACGAGTATCGAGCTGTGTAGGTCGTCCTTTAGGGCGACAATTAGCAAGTTACAAGTCGCAAGTAACAAGTAATAAGAGGCAAGTGGCAAGTTTCAAACTCATCAAGTCGACAACATCAGTCGTTAACCCACAAGTTGTTTTAAATATCTGGCACACCCTGTGCATTACCCCTTTTAACAAGATTCAAAAGTTCAATATTTTGACACGAAAGGGGTAACAATATGAAAATTGGAGCAGACAACCTATACGCACAAATGCAATCTTTGGCGGCACAGGCTGGTACACCTATCCAATCAGAAGTCGCACCTGTCGGACCAAAAGTTGAAAATGCGAATTCATCAACCTTTGGTAAATTACTTAATCAAGCCGTCGAAAACGTCAACGAACTCGGGCACAAATCTAAAGAGATGACCAACCGATTTGAAATGGGTGATCAAAGTGTATCGCTGGCTGACGTTATGATAGCTAAAGGTAAAGCAGGTATCGCTTTCGAAGCAACTGTGCATGTACGCAACAAAGTGATGGAAGCGTACGATAAAATTAGCAACATGCCTGTATAACACAGTATTTCGGAGTAAATGAACGTGGCTGAACAAGGTGCATCAACAGATATCATGGTAAACGACAATAACACAGATGTCGCAACCTCAGATATGTCTACAGAAGAACAAAAATCCGGATTTATGGGTTCACTTGGCAATGTTGATATATTACGCCAAGTGACCTTAATACTGGCACTCGCAATCTGTTTAGCCATTGCAATTTTTATCATTGTCTGGGCGCGCGAACCTGATTTTCGCCCATTGGGTAAAATGGAAACAGAAGAACTGATCTCCACACTCGATTTCCTCGATCAACAAAAAATAGAATACCGCCTAGACGGTGATGTGATTTATGTCATCGAAGATGAATACCAAGACATTAAATTAAAAATGACGCGCTCTGGGTTATCAAGCGGTCCTGCAAAAGGCGACGACATATTATTGACAGATATGGGTTTTGGCGTCAGCCAACGTGTTGAAGCCGAGCGACTAAAATATAGTCGCGAGCAAACTTTAGCACGCACAATAGAAGAGCTACATTCCATTCAACGTGCAAAAGTATTATTGGCGATACCAAAAGAAAACGTCTTTGCACGGCATGAAAAAAAACCAAGCGCTACTGTCGTACTAACCATGAAACGCGGCAAAATGCTCGCATCAGAAGAAGTCGATTCTGTCGTTGATATCGTTTCATCAGCCGTTCAAGGGTTAGAGCCAACACGCGTCACAGTAACAGACCAAAATGGTCGATTATTAAATTCAGGTTCACAAAACGACTTGTCTTCCAGAACCCGAAAAGAATATGAAATTGAGCAAAAACGAGAAGCTGAATACCTCGAAAAAATCGACTCAATATTAATTCCTGTGGTTGGCTTAGGTAATTATACCGCGCAAGTTGATGTCACAATGGACTTTACCTCAATTGAGCAAACACAAAAACGTTACAATCCTGATTTGCCTGCCGTGCGCAGTGAAATGACGGTCGAAACAAACTCACTGGGCGGCATCGCAGCGGGTATTCCGGGGGCATTGACAAATCAACCCCCGCTAGAATCTAACATCCCAGAAGAAGCTAGAGGGGGGGACGGCAATGCTTCTCCCAGTAAAAGTCATCGTGAAGCGACACGAAATTATGAACTAGACACAACAATTAGTCATACCCGCCAGCAAACCGGTGTAATTCGCCGTTTAAGTGTGTCGGTTGCGGTTGATTATTTGCCAAATGTAAATGACGAAACCAATGAAACAACCTATGATCCCAGAACCACAGCCGAGCTCGCAAATATCCGAAGATTATTACAAGGTGGTCTTGGTTTTGATGTGCAGCGTGGTGATACGTTAGAAGTTGTAACTGTGCCTTTTGTTCGTACCGATTTAGGTGAAATTGAAGAAACACCACTGCTTGAACAACCTTGGTTTACTAAATTAGTACGCTTGTTATTAGGTACAATTATCATCGTAGTGCTAATCTTAGCGGTAGTTCGTCCGATGTTACGTAAGTTAATTTATCCAGAAGAAGTGGTGGATGAGTATTCAGACGACTCAATTTCATCGGGTGTTGATTTAGGTGATGAAACCATTGACATGTTATCGGCAGATTTTGATGCAAGTTCAGTTGGTTTCAATCAGGATGGTACCTTGATGTTACCAGATCTGCACAAAGACGAAGACGTATTAAAAGCGGTTCGAGCGTTAGTTGCCAACGAACCAATATTATCCGCACAAGTTGTAAAAGCATGGTTGAACGAAGATGCCTGATCAAGAAGTCGCAAATACATCAGAAGAATATGATATCTCCCGTTTAGACGGGATAGAAAAAGCAGCGGTTCTATTGTTAAGTTTATCCGAAGAAGACGCAGCGCAAATTTTAAAACACCTTGAGCCAAAAGAAGTGCAAAAGGTTGGTATGGCGATGGCCTCTCTTGACGATTTTAGTCAGGGCAAAATAACGGCTATCCATAAATTATTTATCGATGAAATACAAAGATTCAGCACCATAGGCTTCCAGAGCCAAGAATTTGTCAGAAAAGCCCTAACGGCCGCATTGGGCGAAGATAAAGCGGGCAACCTGATCGAACAAATTATTATGGGTAGTGGTGCCAAAGGTTTAGATTCACTCAAGTGGATGGATTCTAAACAGGTGGCAAACATTATCCGAAATGAGCACCCGCAGATTCAAACTATCGTATTGGCTTATTTAGAGCCAGAGCAGTCGGCGGAAATCATGAGTCAATTCTCTGAAAAAGTGCGATTAGACCTAATGATGCGTATTGCAAATTTAGAAGAAGTTCAGCCAGCCGCATTGCAAGAATTGAACGAAATAATGGAGAAACAGTTCGCAGGTCAAGCGGGTGCGCAAGCTGCGAAAATGGGCGGCTTAAAAGCAGCTGCCGATATCATGAACTACCTAGATACCAACATTGAAGGCCAGTTGATGGATTCAATCCGTGAACATGACGAAGAAATGAGTCAGCAAATCCAGGATCTAATGTTTGTCTTTGATAACTTAGCCGATGTAGATGACAAGGGTATTCAGGCGATCCTGCGTGAAGTACAACAAGATGTGCTTATGCGAGCCATAAAAGGTGCAGATGAGAGCTTAAAAGAGAAAATTCTGGGCAATATGTCAAAACGCGCGGCCGAAATGTTGGCAGATGATTTAGAAGCTATGGGCCCCATTCGAATCAGTGAAGTAGAAGCAGCACAAAAAGAAGTGTTGTCTATTGCCCGCAGGTTGGCGGACGCAGGTGAAGTGATGCTTGGCGGCGGTGGCG
Organism: Catenovulum sediminis; assembly: GCF_007289895.1. Classification (GTDB taxonomy): domain Bacteria; phylum Pseudomonadota; class Gammaproteobacteria; order Enterobacterales; family Alteromonadaceae; genus Catenovulum; species Catenovulum sediminis. The sequence goes on from NZ_CP041660.1 coordinate 2,847,340, forward strand.
GCGAAGAGTTCTTATAGGTATTAAACTAAATGGTAGATGATTTTAAATTTCGTAAATCAATTCGCAGTGATGATGAAATACTCAAAGAATTGAAAACATGGAATATCCCAATTGTTGAATCAGAAGCCAACAATAAAGCGGATGATTACACGAATGCACTGGGTAAACCTGAAGGTTGGACATATGAAGAGCCAGAGCCAGAACCGGAGGCGCCCAAACCATTAACCATAGAAGAACTCGAAGCCATTAGGCAAGCCGCATACGAAGAAGGGTTTGCCGAGGGTAAAGAAGAAGGTTTTGTAAAAGGCGAAGCTGAAGGAAAAGAACAAGGCTATCAAGCTGGCTTTGAAGCCGGTAAAGAAGCTGGCCATCAGGAAGGTTTGGAAAGTGGTACAAGTATCATGGAAGAGAAAGCGGATATCTGGAATCAACTGATTCAACAGTTAGACAATCCACTGCAAAAGATGGATGAAAACGTAGAAAAAGAACTATTACAGCTTGCGGTCGCACTTGCCAAAGCGGTCATTAATACTGAACTACAAACTAACGACAGTATTATTTTACAAAGCATCAAACAAGCGGTAGAAAAACTACCGTTTAATACCAAACAATGCCAAATATTTGTCAATCCAGAAGATTATGAAACCGTGATTAACCAATATACAACAGCTGAAATCGAACGCAGAAATTGGCATGTTTCGGCCGATCCAAATATTTCACGTGGCAGTGTTGAAATACAAACAGAGCTCACCAGTATCACCTATACCATCGAAGACAGGGTACGCGAAGTATTTGCTCAACTAGAAGATCAAACTGGCTAGGCAATTGCAACTGTATTGGTTAATAGTCAAATTACTGGGAATAAGTCATTTAATTGACGGTGGCATCAAGTATGGCATTAGCGCTTAGTGAAAAAATTAACAGCTACCAAAAATTAGTCGGGCAAAGTAAGCCTAAAGTGGCCGGGCGTCTAACGCGGGTTATTGGATTAACGTTAGAGGCGGTAGGGTGTCAGGCAGCGGTCGGCAGCCATTGCAAAGTGGAAACCGATTCGGGTTATATCGATGCTGAGGTGGTTGGTTTTGAAGGCGAAAAAATTTATCTGATGCCAAGTGAAGAAGTCACCGGTATATTACCCGGCGCGAAAGTAATCCCCGCGAGTATCCAGCAAAAAATTACTTTTAGCATGTCATTATTGGGCCGTGTATTAGATGCACGCGGTCAGCCCATTGACGGTTTAGGACGTATTTCCGATGCAAACGAACCTTCATATCAAAGTAAAAAGCTGAATCCGCTGAATCGAAAACCCATTAAACAACCGCTTGATGTTGGTATAAAAGCCATCAATTCTATATTGACTGTGGGCATGGGCCAGCGTATCGGTTTGTTTGCCGGTTCTGGTGTGGGTAAAAGTGTGCTGCTCGGCATGATGACTCGCGGTACGGCAGCCGATGTGATTGTTGTTGGATTAATTGGTGAACGTGGCCGGGAAGTAAAAGAATTTATTGATGAAATTTTAGGAGACGAAGGCCGGCAGCGCGCTGTTGTAATTGCTGCGCCAGCTGATAACGCGCCATTGATGCGTTTAAAAGGATGTGAAACGGCTTTGTCTGTTGCTGAATATTTTCGTGATCAAGGTTTAAATGTTTTGTTGCTGGTAGATTCAATTACCCGCTACGCACAGGCTCAGCGGGAAATTGCCCTTGCCGTTGGCGAACCACCTGCAACAAAAGGTTACCCACCTTCCGTTTTTGCTAAACTACCTGCATTGGTTGAAAGAGCGGGTAATGGGGGGGACGGGCAAGGTTCTATCACGGCATTTTTTACCGTGTTATCTGAAGGTGATGATATGCAAGATCCAATCGCGGATGCATCACGCGCAATTTTAGATGGCCACATTGTGCTATCCCGTGATTTGGCTGATCAAGGGCACTATCCTGCGATTGATATTGCAAAATCTATTAGTCGGGTGATGCCTGCTGTGACCAGCGAAGAGCATCAAATGCAGGCGCGTATTGTTAAGCAACTCTATTCCAGTTATCAAAACAGCAAAGACTTAATTTCAATTGGCGCATATACCAAAGGGAGTGATGCAATCGTTGATGCGGCAATCAAACTCAAGCCTAAAATGGATAAGTTTTTACAACAAGGTATGAGTGACGTCATTAATTATGATGACTGTTTAAATTTATTGGCATCTGTTACCAGTTCGATGAGGGCCTAACCAATGAATAAACAATTAATGTTAGTGGCTGATATTGAAAAGAAAAAAGAAGATCAACTGGCACAAAAATATGCACAAGCAACGCAAGACTTAACACAGCAGCATGAAAAGTTAGCTGGTCTAGAAAAATATCAGCGTGATTATATGAATACGGTTATTGAATCCGGTAAACAGGGATTAAGCAGTTCGGGCTTTCAGCGGTTGCAGAGTTTTATCACCCAGTTAGATAAAGCCTGTCATCAACAAAGAGATAATATCCAGAAAGCTGAGAAAGTGGTTGACCAGCGAAGAGCACTTTGGCTGCAACAACAGAGAAAGCGTAAATCGATTGAAACTGTGATTGAGAGACAGCGCAAGATAGAACAACTCAGACTTGATCGTGAAGAGCAAAAAATGTTTGACGAATATGCAACGAATCAAGCGACCCGAAGACTGCAAGGTTAGTCCGCATTGTATAAAGATCAGTTGGTATAAATATTGAATTAAACAACAAGAGCAAAATAAAAAACGAACAACCATCGGATAGTTTGACACTTTTAAATGTGAAAACAATCCAGATTAATCGCTAACCAACTGATATGTATATATTTAGTAAAATGGGTTAGCAAGGTCTCATTCATGTTTGGGAAATGACTTATGCAGTATATTGCCAATATTCCGTCAAATATTGCCGCCAATGTTACGATAGAACAAAAGAGAACAGCGGCCGAGCAAACTAAAAAAGCAACTCAAAGCACTGACAAAGGCTTTGAAGCATATATTTATCAGCAGCATGAAAAAAACCTTCGTCAAAATGAAACTCAGAACCGTAAACCGCAAAACACTGAGAAAACAGTTGAGCCTAGCGCCTCGCAATTAAAATCAAACAATGAAAATAGCGCTGCGAGAAAAGCGGATAATCAGACTCAGGCTACTAAATCGCAACAGATTGACGCGGGAGCAGTGAACTCTGAAAAGACAGATAAAACAGCAACGCGAAAGCAACCGCAGAATGATGTTAATGATGCTAAAAGCGATACCAAGGGTATTGATAAAGAGAGCAATACAAAAGAAAGTCATACACGAGAAAGCAGTCTCAAGGAAAACACGCTTAAAGAAAACAGAGCTCTAGAAAACAGCTTAGAACAAAGCCTTTCAACTGACCGTCATATTAAAAATGATGCGAAAGTTCAGGGCATGGATACTAGATTGATTCACAGTGATGTTAAGAAAACTGCCGAAGCGGTAGCCACTGCCGCCGGACAAAAACAGGTTAATGACGGACAAAAAAGTGAAGAAAGCTTCGATTTATTAAGCTTTCTGAATAAATCAAACAGTGCCAAGGTGAGCTCTAGTAAATCTGCTGAAAAGCCATTGGCAAATGAAGACAAAAACAGTTTAGATAAAGTCGATCTATCCACTAAAGCACAAAGCCCAGCAAAAGAGGGCAAGTTAGGCGCGGATGATATCTTGCAGCAAGTTTTAATCAACCCTGATGCGACTCAAAAAAATGCGTCTACAGCGGCTAAAGAAGAGAGTCTTGGTGGTAAAACTGGCGTTGAATCATTGTCAAATCGTCAAATAAAAGAAGGCATGTCGCCAAAACCCCAAAATGGTCTGGACGATCTATTGGGTAAGGGGCCGTTAAAAAGTGAACTCAACACGCAAAAAGAAAATAACGGTGCTGTAGCGGGTAACCCAGATAAAGCGCTCGCTGGTGGGAAAGCAAACACTGCTGCGATACAAACCCAAGCCGGCGAGGTCAAAGCAAAGGGACAGACTTTGATTGATGGAAAAGCGGTCAATGCTGAGCTTGCTGCAAACGAAAAAGTGAACTCTGCAGCAGTTGCAGATGTTGCTAAAGATGCAGGTGAAAAAGACCAAGCAGCTTTAAATGCCAATGCAACGCACAAACAGATATCAGAAAAATCTCAGCAAATAGCAGAAAATGGTTTAGCAAAAGCCAGCGAATCTAAGACTAATAAAAAGATCTCTGATGAATTGATGAATCAGACCGGTGTAAATCAAACAAGCCTAACAGCTGAATCTAAAAAAGCTTCGGCCGTGGAGGCTGAAAAACCAGTCAGTACCCAACCACTGGTAGATAAACGCGTTAATAGTCAAACAGGTACGCAGCACAGTCTGACTGAAAAAGCCGACCTTGGCGCCGTCGAAAAAAGTCTGGTTGAAGGTATAACAAATGATAAAGGTAGCCCAAAAGGTAGCCAAGAGGCAGCCCGTTCAACAACTGCAATAAAAGAGACAGCTGCAATAAAAGAAACAACTGCGGACAAAAATAAATCGGCTGCTGCTACTTCACCTGATGTAGACAAGACGGTAGCAACGGCCTTTGCTTCAGCTGAATTCCAAGCGGAAAGTATCGTATCAGAACAACCAGCGGCAGATGGTAAACAAGAAGTACAAAATAAATATAGTGGGAATGATAAAACATTATTGACCACCAAAAACAATGAAGGCTCAGACAAAACAGTCGTCAGTAAATTTGCGGAAAGTCAGAAGCTGAACAAAAGTGAAACAGACGCACAGCAGGAACACGTAAAGCCGTTGGAAACTGAATCTATCATAGGAGAGCAGGTTTTAGGTGAGCAACTACATGCAGAAGTTACACAAAAGGTGAATGAGCAAAAAGCGGCAGCAGACACTCGGGTACAAAATACACAATTTACTCATCAGCAAGTTCAGCACAAACAAGAAAGTATTCAGGCTGAAAAAGTAGCAGACAAACAGAACCAGATGACTCAGCTAAAAGAGCAAATACAGCTACATAAACCTGAAGGTGCGACAGCTTTAAATGATGCTGTAAAATATATGATGAACGGACGCATTCAAGCCGCTGAAATTCGGCTGGACCCGCCAGAATTGGGTAGTATGCAAATTAAAATATCATTAAATGGTGATCAAGCCAGTGTCAGTATGCTTGTACAAAACCCGCAAGCAAAAGAAATGTTAGAGCAAACCATGCCGAAGCTTAAAGAAATGTTAGAGCAGCAAGGTTTACAAATGGGTGAGGCGAATGTTTCACAAAAACAGGAAGGTAAAGAGCAAAATGCATCGCAATCTGGTAACGGCGGAGCAGGTGGAAACGGTCAAGGGAATGGAGATGCAGATGAAAGTGGGGATGAACAGCTTGTTGGAGAACAGAAAATCACCAATGGGCATTTGGGCGCAGTAGACTATTATGCATAAAAGCATTACGGTAGCGGCAAAATCCGTTAAACTTACAAAAATTGATATAAATACCTTTTTGCTTTTTTGATTGGAGATAAAAAATGGCCGCAGAACAAGAAGAATTGCAGGTAGAAGAAGCCGGTGGTGGCAAGAAAAAACTGATTATCATTATTGTAGCCGTAGTACTGGTATTGGTATTAGGCGGTGTCGGTTATTTTATGTTTATGGGCGGAGACGATTCTGCAGAGGCTGAAGTTTCATTAGATGAAGCGCCAGCGGCAGCTAACAATGCTTCTGGTGGGGGCGGCAATGTCGAGATTGGTGATGCCGTGTATGTCGCAATGCCTCGTCCGTTTGTATTCAATGTACCTGGCGCCGATCGAGATCGTTTAGTGCAAATCAAGGTTCAACTATTAGTACGCGGCTCGCAAAACGAAGAGACAGCTAAAAAACATATTCCTTTGATTGAAGGGACATTGTTAAGGGTATTTAGTGGCACCAGTGCAGATTCATTAGGCACCAGTGCAGGCAAAGAAGCATTAAAAACCAGTTCGTTAAAAGCAGTACAAGATGAACTATTGAGTATTGCAGGTAGACCTGTAATCGAAAAAGTACTTTTTACCGGTTTTGTAATGCAGTAATAGAAACGGCTGAAACATGACAGATTTATTATCTCAAGACGAAATTGACGCGCTACTTCACGGGGTAGATGACGTTGAAGAAGAGGACGTTGAAGAAAGCGCCAGCCGTTCAGGCAGTGCAGTGTCAATGGCGTCTGAGTATGACTTTTCATCGCAAGACAGAATTGTTCGTGGGCGAATGCCTACCCTTGAAATTGTAAACGAGCGATTTGCCCGTCACATGCGTATCAGTTTATTTAATATGATGCGCCGCACCGCTGAAGTGTCAATCAACGGTGTACAAATGATTAAATTTGGTGAGTACATACATACCTTGTTTGTCCCGACAAGCTTGAATATGGTGAGGTTTAGACCGTTAAAAGGAACCGGTTTGATCACCATGGAAGCTAGGTTGGTCTTTATACTGGTTGATAACTTTTTTGGTGGTGATGGACGTTATCATGCAAAAATAGAAGGTCGTGAGTTTACCCCAACAGAGCGCCGTATTATTCAAATGTTGCTCAAGCTGGTTTTTGAAGATTACAAAGAAGCATGGGCACCCGTTATGGATGTGTCATTTGAGTATCTGGATTCTGAAGTAAACCCTGCGATGGCCAATATTGTTAGCCCAACTGAAGTCGTGGTTATCAGTTCTTTTCATATAGAACTGGACGGTGGCGGGGGCGACTTCCACATCTGTCTGCCATATTCTATGTTAGAGCCGATACGTGAATTATTGGATGCAGGCGTACAAAGTGACAAGGAAGATACAGACTTAAGATGGAGTAAAGCACTTCGCGATGAAATTATGGATGTTGAAGTGAATATCATGGCTAAACTGCTTGAATTTGAATTGTCGCTTGAGCAAATTATGGAGTTGCAAGCCGGAGACGTTATACCCGTTGAAATGCCGGAACATCTGACTGTTTTTGTCGAAGACTTACCTACTTATCGCGCTAAAATGGGGCGTTCTAAAGATAACTTAGCCATAAAAGTCATAGAAAAAATTAAACGTCCGGCGTCCGTTAAATCTGAATTGCAGATGGTGACTCGTGGCGGCCGAAGAATTGACGCTGAAGCAGAGTTGAGAGAACTAGAAGATTTTGATTAATCGTTGTTGTGAAATGATTATAGAGAAGAGTGTAAATTATGAGTGATGATATGGACGATTGGGCAGCAGCAATGGCTGAGCAAGCCGAAGCTGAAGGTGCCGAAAACCCAGCCGATGAAGCACAAGTTGCAGAGCTCGAAGAGCTGACTGACGAAAAACCGCAGATCACAGCTGAAGAAAAGCGTAAATTAGATACGATTTTAGATATTCCGGTAACCATAGCGATGGAAGTTGGGCGGAGTAAGATCAGTATCCGTAATTTATTGCAATTGAATCAAGGCTCAGTGGTAGAATTAGACCGAGTCGCGGGTGAGCCATTAGATGTATTGGTAAATGGTACGCTTATCGCGCATGGTGAAGTGGTTGTTGTGAATGATAAATTTGGTATTCGATTGACTGATGTTATCAGCCAAATTGAACGTATCAAGAAACTTAAATAATGGCACGTTTAAGTATGTTAGCACTGTGCATGCTGTGCTTAAGCACAAGTGCATTGGCTGAATCAGCATCTATTACTTCATCGATTACCAGCTTATTACTGGCTTTGGTTTTTACTATTGCAGTTATATTTGCACTTGCAGCAGTGGCAAAGAAAACCAATATAGGTCAGATGCGAGCCGGTGCACTAAAAATAGTGGCTGTGCTACCCATCTCAAATCGTGAAAAACTCATCTTGCTGGATGCAGGGGAAAGTCAATTGTTGTTAGGGGTAACGGCAAATTCGATCAATTTACTAAAAGAATTTTCGCCACCACTGGATGTAAAACAAGCTGATTTTAAACAAACACTTGCCGGCTTTATGCAAAAGAAAACAACTCATGAATCGTAATTGGTTACTGTTACTTTTATATTTTTTTACACCTTTGGTTGCGGCCGACGCGGGTATCCCGGCACTGACTGTTTCTGATAACCCAGAAGGTGGGCAGGATTATACCGTAACCCTTCAAGTTCTCGCATTGATGACGATGCTGAGCTTTTTGCCCGCAATATTGGTGATGATGACGTCGTTTACGCGAATTGTAATTGTGTTGGGTATTTTACGTCAGGCTATTGGTTTACAACAATCACCGTCAAATCAGGTGTTGGTTGGGCTCGCACTGTTTTTAACTTTTTTTATCATGGCACCCGTATTTGAAGAGATAAATGACACAGCAATTCAGCCCTACATTAACGAAGAGATGACGGCGCGAGATGCGTTTGATGTCGCACAAGAGCCGATGAAAGCGTTTATGTTGCAACAAACCCGGGTTAAAGACATCGCGACTTTTGCTGAAATAGCGGGCTTTGAAACCTTAGATGGGCCAGAAGATGTTCCGATGCGCGTTTTGATCCCGGCATTTGTCACATCTGAGCTAAAAACGGCATTTCAAATTGGTTTTATGTTATTTATCCCTTTTTTGATACTCGATCTGGTTGTTGCTTCAGTTTTAATGGCGATGGGTATGATGATGTTGTCTCCCATGATGGTTTCACTGCCGTTTAAACTCATGTTATTTGTCTTAGTCGATGGCTGGAATTTAACTATGGGCACACTGGCAACCAGCTTTGGAGTTGGCACCTAGCTCACGCGGAGGATGTATGCAACCAGAAGTGTTTGTCGATATTTTGCAAGAAGCCATGTTTATGGTGATTTTGCTGGTGAGTATGGTTATTGTACCCAGTTTGATAGTGGGTTTAATTGTTTCTATCTTTCAGGCTGCAACATCTATTAACGAACAAACCTTAAGCTTTTTACCGCGTTTAATCGTTACGCTGGCGGCGATTATTTACGGTGGCCACTGGGGTATTAATCGTGTAATGGAATATACCATTAGTATGTTTGCTCGAGTACAGCAGGTGGTCGGCTAACATGAACTTTACAACAACCATGCTAATGCAGTGGATTGCAGATATTATGCTGCCGTTTGTCCGCATCTCAGCGCTGTTGGTTGTAATGATTGGGTTTAGTGGTAAAGGTGTTCCTAAACGCGTTAAAGCGTTACTCGCGTTATCAATTGCCTTGCTTATCAGTCCGACTATTCCTTCCAGCGGTTTTAACGAGCTTTTTTCTTTAGCTGGTTTTTTAGTGGTCATTCAACAAATCTTAATTGGTGTGGCCATCGGCTTTATCTCGCAAATTTTTTTAAACACCTTTGTAATGGCCGGTCAAACAATTGCAATACAAAGTGGTTTGGGTTTCGCAACCTTGGTTGATCCGGTCAATGGCATCAATACCGCTGCTATTGGTCAGTTTTACGTTATTTTGGCCACTTTAATATTTTGGGCTGTTGATGGTCATTTAATGATGATTAAAATGATTGCGCTGAGCTTTGAAGCGATGCCTGTCAATTCAGGTTGGTTAGGTGTAGATAAAATATATAAAGTCGTTGAGTGGGGTAAATGGTTATTTCTTGCCACCATCACGATTGCACTGACACCCATCGCTGCAATGTTAATGGTCAATTTAACCTTTGGGATCATGACGCGCGCAGCACCTCAGTTAAATATATTTTCAATTGGTTTTCCGATTACCCAAATCACAGGGTTATTAGTGGTTTGGGTCAGCCTATCTGTCTTTATGTTGCATTTTAATACTATCTGGGAAAGTGCGGCGAATTTAATGTGTGATATCGCGGGGTGCAGTTAAATGGCAGCAGATGCAGAAGGTCGCACAGAAGACCCCACATCGAAAAAATTGTCGGATGCTCGGAGTAAAGGGCAAATTCCACGCTCGCGTGAATTAAGCACTATGATGGTGTTAGTTGGCGGTGGATTGGGGTTTCTTTTATACGGTCATTATTTAGCAACGGCTATGTTCGGTATGCTGAAAAACGCTCTGACACTTGAGCGGGAAGATGCATTTGATATTTCCCGCATGTTTGTACAAATGGAAAGTGCATTAGACGCAATAGCCTGGCCGGTTTTAGCCATTAATATTGTACTTTTGATATTTGCCGTTATCGGCAATATTGCAATTGGTGGCTATAATTTTTCTGCTAAAGCGATGCGACCTAAGTTTAGTAAGATGAACCCAATTACGGGGTTTAAACGTATTTTTGGCATTCAGGGTTTAGTTGAGCTGGTTAAGTCTATCGCCAAAGTCGCGGTTGTTGTTATTTCGGCTTACGTTTGTTTTAAAATGTTTTATCAAGAATTATTGCATATCAATGTTGAGTCTATGCCTGGCGGTTTATTTAAAGCGCTGGAAATTATGATTTGGGTATTTTTAATTCTGTCAGCCTCATTAATTGTCATTACCCTGATTGATGTACCGTATCAAATTTATAATCACAACGAACAGCTCAAAATGACAAAACAGGAAGTTAAAGATGAGCACAAAAATGCAGAAGGTGATCCGCTGATCAAAGGGAAAATTCGTCAGGCGATGTTTAAGGCTTCGCAACGTCGTATGCTGCAGGAAGTGCCCAAAGCGGACGTGGTTGTGACTAACCCGACGCATTTTGCCGTTGCGCTTAAATATGATCCTTTAGGTACAGGTGCACCTATGCTAGTGGCGAAAGGCGTCGATGAGATGGCAGGACATATTAGAGACATTGCAACAGCACATGAAGTCCCCATTTTAACGGCACCCATGTTGGCACGTGCGATTTATTATACAACTGAGTTTGAAGAAGAGATACCAGAAAAGTTGTTTGCTGCGGTGGCTCAAGTATTGGCTTATGTATTTGCGCTGCGCGATTATAAAAAAGGCAAAGTCAAAAAACGACCTAAACAGTTTAGATCTTCAAACTTACCGATTCCGCCGGATATGTATTACTAAGCCGTTAACAGTTACAAGCGAATTAACGCAGCTTGGCGTTTAGTCCAGCTTGGTATGCACCACCGAGATGCCCTGCGCTGTTAACAGCTTAGTTAAACTATTTTGCCCAGTCATATGCATCAAACCCACTGCAATAAATACATTGCCTTGTTTGATTTCAGGCAGTAGTTTTTGCAGCCATTTTTTATTGCGCTTATCAAGCAGAACCTGTTGTGTAAATTGATGACTTGGATATATTTTAGCCGTCTCTTGCATCAAATTTTCAAGCGCGAGATGATCACCGCTCGACCACAGTGAAACCAGATGCGTCAGGGTCATTTTTGTATCTTGCTGCTGAACAAATACATCCAGCAATAGATCTTTGCCACCGTTTTCAGCTTCATTAAAATAGCTAATTTGCTGTTTTGCAGATTCTAGGCCTAATATCTCAACCTTTAATTTATGCGCGGTATCCATTAATTCTTTGTCGATAGATTGTGCAAAACTGAACCCTTCAGTTTGTGTTTGTAAAATATTGAGTTGCAGTGCAATAAACCAAGGTTTGTAGGAGGAGAGCTGTGCGATATCTAAGCCATGTTCGGCCAATAGAGTTTGTAGTTTTGTGAGCTCATTTTCCGTCAAAAAGCTTTGCAATTTCATCTGCTTGGGCAATTTAGCCAGTTTTAACATTGTGTCGCGAATATACCCAGCTTGGTAATCAAAAAGGTTAAGCTCGGTAATGAGTAAGCGCGCATCTTTTAGTTTATTTTTGGCAGGTGTTACCATTTCAAGCATTGGCGGGGTGGTTGCATGTACTGTACCCATCAGCCATGATGTTTTTCCTTGATAACTTAATTGCCAAAGCGAGGGGCCCGCTAGTGCTGAATAAGATAGACAGCACAGCAGTATGGTTAAAATTAAGTTTTTAAGCTTTACTAAAATCATACTAGCGATCAATTAACATGCCGGGTAAAGTTTTTCTTGGAATGTTGACGGTTCGCTGGTTTTGTCCGTTTATAATCGGTTTATGAGCTGTTTTCTCCGCTGTCTCATCAAGTTTACATACGCCCGATTGCAAATAATTAATCGAAGCATGGACGATAGGATCGTCTGTACTGCCCCAAGGATACGGCATATTAGAATCAGTCACATCGCATCCGCTATCAACTGGAATACCATTTAAATAATCACCAAAACCCAGTGCATTATTGGTTTGAAAATTTAAAGCCAATAGGGTTTCGTCGCAGTATTCGTCTGGATAAAAACCAACCGGTTTGCCAAAGGTTTGCTCGCCGATAACCGTGACGTCTAAATATGCCTCAATGTCTAAACTATTGATCAAGGTTTCGCTGGCGGATGCGGTTGATTTGTTTGTTAGCACAATCAGTGAATCTAAATTTAAACTGTTGTTCAGGACATTTTGGTAATCCTGAAATTGGTCTGAATTGTTTAAATTTGACCAAATGAGATCTTCGGCAGTGTAGCTCGCGTTAAACTCGGCATTGTTGGCATTGTGTTCTATTTCAATAAAGGTTTGTCGATCAATTCGCTCGCCCGCTAGATAAAGCGCTAAACGCGCGGATGCAGATAACAAACCGCCTGTATTGTGGCGTAAGTCTAAAACAAAGTGGTCGAAGTCTTGCTGTTTAATGTTGGCAAATACGGCATCTAATTCATCCGCCGTACTTTCCAAAAAACCGTTCGGAAAAGCGAGGTAAGCCACGGTGCCGGCATTGGTCTGAATTAGTTTATTGTCAGCTAAACTGTTTACCTTAAATGCCGATTTTTCCAATACGGCAACTTGTTCCTGCTGGTTTAGATCACGCCAGCTAAAGGTTAATTGGTACCCAGCTTGATCTGGTCCAAATGCTTGATGATAACTTTGTATATCAGCATTATTGAGCCAATTGACAAAAGTAGATGCGGGAATATCACCAATTGAAATGATTTCTTGTCCACGTTGAATGCCGGCCAGATGAGCAGACGAGCCAGTGAAAGTTTGAAAGACAAATAACTTGTCGTCTGACACGCTAAGCTGAATGCCAAAACCAAATTCACTGCCGCTGATTAAACCATCCCAATCATCAGTTGATAACGCGACACTGAACCTATCTTTAACGGGTAATACATCGGCTAACAAAGTATTGGTTGTGGGGTATTGTGAAAACGCATTTTGTGGGGTTTGCAGTTCTTCTAACCACAAATAATCATTTTGTAGAGTTTGATACCAATGTTGATTTATCGCAGCCCGACTACAACTGCTATTTGCAAGCTTGGAATTGTCTGTGTTATCCGAGCCCCCGCAGGACGCTAATAAACTAGACGAGAGTATCCATACACCTAATCTGAATTTTTGAAACATAAATCTACCGTGAATCGTTCAATCATTAAAAATGAAAACTACCTTGTACACCATAAATGCGACTCTCGGCAACTATTTGCGCGTGAATTGTTGCAGAAACATTGTCTGAAAAATAATATTCCCCTTTTAATTTTACGCCTAGTTTTTTATTTTCCGGTGTTTTTGTTGTTTGCAAGTATTCCTCCGGTACTTTATATACCAACGCACTGTATATTCTAAACGCTGAAGTTAGATTGATTTTTGAACCCGCCTCTAAAGCCAGTTGTGAGTTTCTGTTGGCCGCACGATGTTGATAATTAGCTTGTTTATCGTTTAGTGTATTTGTTTGCATCAACAAGCTAGCGTTTAAGGCAACGTCAGAATTTAAATTGAGTTGATAACCCGTGCCCGCTTGAATACGATTTTGCGGTTGTGTCGAATCAATTTCAGCAGTAAAAAACAATTGGCTTTGTTGCTGCGGCTGGTGAATATGTAAATAATTTTCATTTTTAGCGTCTAACGAAAAATAGGCTTGCGTTGATTGCATAAAAAAGGATTCTGTATCAATTGCATGTGCCAATTGAATGCTAGGTAATAGTATCAACACAGACACTATTATTTGCAGTGCTTTTTTTGATTCCATGTGTTTATGCTCCGCCCGCTAAACGAGTCTTGCCGCTCGTTACTAAAGTTTAGACGAAGAATTTAAAAAATGACGGAAAAATGAGCAGAAAAATAAAAAAATTTATGTGAAAGGGAACTATTTAGCAAGCCCACGAAAATATCGAAAGGCTTGCTGACAGAATGGCAGTTATAACTAATTAAACTTTAAAGAATTCTTTTTTATAACGCGCCAGCTCTTCAATAGATTCGTGGATATCTTGCAACGCTAAATGAGTGCCTTTTTTCTTGTAGTCACTCACAAGCTCAGGTCGCCATCTACGTGCCAACTCTTTCACTGTGCTTACATCTAAGTTTCGATAGTGGAAATAAGCTTCCAGTTCTTGCATATGAATATACATAAAACGTCGGTCCTGACTGATGCTGTTACCGCACATAGGCGATTTACCCGCAGGGACATATTGTTTTAAAAATTCAATAGTACGCTTTTGAGCTTCGATGATATCGATGTCGCTTTCACGACATCTCTGCGTTAATCCTGATTTACCGTGCTGATTAATGCACCATTCATCCATATTATCCAAAACTTCATCTGGTTGATGAATCGCAAACACCGGGCCTTCTGCAATGATATTGAGTTCACTATCAGTGACTATCGTCGCAATTTCCAGTACCTTATCGCGCTCTGGTTCAAGACCCGTCATTTCAAGATCAAGCCAGACAAGATTATTTTCGCTAAATGACATATAGTATTCCTACTCAACCCTTTCTTTGATACATAGTTAGAAAAGAAAGTATTCATTGCTGCAACTTGAATATAGTGTAAAGTTGCGCTCGTTTGATCAGTCTATCGTTATTATTTATTAAAAGTAGCATTGTGGCAAAAAAAAAGAAACTAACCAAACAACAACTTAGACGCATGCGATCTAATCGTAGCAGAAAATTGGAGCAAACAGAAAATAATCCTGACAATTTGCCGGATGATTCTAATTTGGGTCCAGCCCAGCACGGTCAGGTGATTAGCCGATATGGCCAGCATGCAGATATTGAAGATGAAAGTGGCAATTTAATTCGTTGTGACTTACGTCGCACTATTGGCTCATTGGTCGCAGGTGATAAAATAATCTGGCGCGAAAATTTAACCGGTGGTGACAGTCAAGGCGTGGTAGAAGCAGTGCAAGAGCGGAGCTCTGTGCTGACTCGGCCTGATTTTTACGACGGGGTTAAACCTGTAGCGGCTAATATTGAGCAAGTTGTTATTTTATCCTCCATCAAACCCGAGCTGTCTCTGCAAATTATAGATCGCTACCTAGTGGCGGTTGAAACCATGGGCGCAGAACCTGTGGTGGTTATTAACAAGTCTGATTTGTTGCCAGAAGCGGAAAAGCAAAAGATTGACCAAGAACTGCAATATTACCGAGATATTGGCTATCAAGTGCACTGGCTCAGTGTTAAAGCTGAAGAGGGAATTGAGCTCATTCATCAAATTTTGAAAAACAGAATTTCTATCGTGGTCGGTCAATCAGGTGTTGGCAAATCTTCTTTGGTTAATCAGTTATTGCCAGATACCGATGCAGCCGTGGGGGATATTGATACCATCGGCTTGGGAACGCATACCACAACGGTTGCCCGCTTATACCACTTGTCGCATGGCGGAGATTTAATTGACTCACCGGGGGTGCGAGAGTTTGCACTATGGCATTTAAGTGCTGAGCAAATTTTTGATGGTTTTATTGAGTTTGCGCAATACAGTGCAAGGTGTAAATTTAGAGACTGCAAACATTTGGAAGATCCGGGCTGCGGTTTACGCAAAGCGGTCGAAGCAGGGCAGGTAAAACCACACAGGCTAGAGCATTATCATAAAATTTTACAGTCTGTAGTAGAGAATAAACCCGCTTATAAATTAGATATTCATAAATGATGTGAAGCCTGTAGAGCCTGATACGCTATTTGCTTCTACAAAATTTATACAGAAAAGTTTAACAGGCTTTAGTATCATAGCCGCCATAAAATTTTAGCTTTCTGATTGTTAGTAAAGGAACAGCAGTGTCATTAGAAAAATTTAAAGTAGCATTACAGTACATTACACCACAACATGCATTGTCTAGAGTTGTAGGGATGTTAGCCGCTAGCCAGAATAAACTCATTAGTCAGGCATTTATCCGTTGGTTTGCTGGCGCCTATCATATTCGCTTGGAAGAGGCTCAGGTTAAAAAGCTAAGTGATTTTGCATCTTTTAATGATTTTTTCACGCGTGCTTTAGAAATTGATGCACGTCCCATCGAAACGAGTGAGTGGGTGTCACCGGTCGACGGTGAGGTCAGTCAGTGTGGGAAAATTGACGGCGATAGCATTTTTCAGGCTAAGGGGCATAATTATAGTCTGACGACTTTGTTAGGTGGCGATGAAGAAAATGCTGCAGTATACAAAGATGGGTGTTTTTCAACTATTTATTTATCACCGAGTGATTATCATAGAATCCATATGCCCTGTACAGGTCGGCTGAAAAGAATGGTTTATGTACCGGGCAAATTATTTTCAGTGAATCAAGCGACAACCCGTAACGTAAATGGTTTGTTTGCACGCAATGAACGAGTCGTTTGTTTTTTTGATACTGAATATGGTGAGTTAGCAATGGTTTTGGTTGGCGCCATGATAGTTGCCAGCATTGAAACCATTTGGTCAGGCGTTATTACGCCGCCGACAGGTAGACGTCCATTTACTTGGCACTATGATAACCAGCCTCCAATTATTATCGAAAAAGGTCAGGAAATGGGGCGTTTTAAATTGGGCTCAACGGTTGTTATGACCTTTGCCAATCCGCACCTTGACTTTGCCGATGGCGCGCAAGCAGGCAAAAAAGTGCGTTTAGGTGAAGTATTGGCTAACCGCTCAAAATAAAATGAGTTCATTAAAATCGACTGCAGCAGAGCAAAAGGTTGCTTTGTTGCAGGTGCATATGGGCGTCTTGCTGTTAGGCGGGACGGCGCTATTTTCAAAAATTGTTCCGCTAAGTGGCTCTGCAATATCGTTGGCCCGCGCGGCAATCGCAGCCCTGTTTTTGGCGATGATTGTTAAAGCGACCGAAGGGCGATTATCACTGAATAGTTTTCGGGATTATCGCAACGGCGTTATTTTAGGTGTTTTTATGGCCATCCATTGGGTGACCTATTTTTATGCCATGCAATTATCATCCGTTGCTACAGGTATGATAGCCTTGTATACCTACCCTGTGATGATAGTGTTAATCGAACCTTTGCTACACAAACAGTTGCCCAAGTTGATGGATGTGGTAATGGCGATGTTTGTATTGGCTGGCGTGGCCTTAATGGTGCCCAACTTATCATTGGAAAGTGATTATACCTTGGGTATTTTACTCGGTGTGTTGTCTGCCGTATTTTTTGCCGCCCGAAACATTATGAATCATAAAGTGTTTGCCCATTATTCCGGGACAAAAAACATGATGTTTCAATCCTTTGTTATTGCTTTGGTATTAATGCCTTTTGAAATCACTTCATTTTCTGAGATTAAAGATTCAACTATCGCTTGGTTGCTATTGCTTGGCGTTGTGTTTACCGCTTTACCCCATTCTTTAATTGTTAATGGCCTGCGCTCGATTCGAGCAAAAACCATGAGTTTAGTTTCCTGTCTGTCTCCCTGTTATGGAACCGCTTTTGCTGCTATATTTCTGACCGAGTATCCAAGCTGGCAAACTTTGCTTGGGGGCGCAATGGTTGTCTCGGCAGCCGTTTTTGAAACATGGTCGGTGAACCGTCAAAAATAGGAAAAGGGTATGTTTATTTGGGCGCATCGGGGTGCCAGTAGTATTGCACCTGAAAACACGATAAAAGCTTTTGAACAGGCAATACAAGCTCAAGCTGATGGTATTGAACTTGACGTACAAGTTGTAGAAAACATTCCTGTTGTATTACACGATGCGTGGTTACAGCAAACAACCAATGGAATAGGGCATGTCACTCAAGTTGCTTTTGGTTATTTACAATCGTTAGATGCGGGCGATGGGCAAAGCGTACCGACCTTAAGAGATGTGCTGATGCATATCAATGGGCGCTGTAAGATTAATATTGAATTAAAAGCAGCAGATTGTGAAGCATTGATTCTGGCTGATATTGAATATGCGCTAGAACATAGTGCAGTGACTGCGGACGATATTTTGGTATCTTCTTTTAATCATCGGATGTTGGCTCGTTTTGCTAAATTAGCACCGGCCATACGTTTGGGTGCATTAACCGCAAATTTGCCACTGAGCTTAGCAGAGTTTGCAACTGAGCTTGGCGCTTGGTCGGTGCATTGTGCTCGTGATTTTATTGATCAGGATTTTGTGCAGGATGCTCATCAGCGAGGGTTAAAAGTTTTTGTTTACACCATCAATCATGCTGAAGATATGGAAAAAATGCACCAGTTGGGCGTTGACGGCATATTTACCGATTACCCAACGCGCGCAAGGCAGTTATTTTCAGTTGTAGAGCCAAGTTCAGCATCGTAACTATCCATAACTATCCATAACTATCCATAACTATCCTAACCTTCACTAAAATCAACTTTCGCTAAAATCACGTTGCGGGGCGACTGTTCGTGTCATTTTGGGGCGTGATAAATGCGCTTGAAAAACTTGGGTGTTGTCGAATTTGAAATAAAGCTTTTTGCGCTTCTTCTACTGTTTTGAATGGACCTGCCAAAATTTTAATCGAAAAGACTTGTGTTATGTGCTGTTTTATTTTGAAACTCAAAGTATTTGTATTTGCTAAATAATTGGCAAAATTGACCAGCCATTCAGCTTGTTTTCGATTCGATTGATGGCCTAAATCTAAATATACCAAATCAGCAATATCATGCATTTTTGCACTAACACGCACCCGTTTGTCTGTATTGATTGTCGTTAAATAGGCTTGAGCTGCCTTAATGTTTTTGGTTGGATTGGAAACAATATTAAAGCTTTCTTTTGTTTGCTGGGTATATTTAACCTGACTGTTAAAGCCCAAACCTTCTATTTGCTGGCGATAGGTTTCAACACATTTTTGTTTTAGACATGCTGCGGCTTGAATATACAGTGTATTTTGATCCGCCCAGCTTTTGTTTTGGGCGATTAAAATTAAAATGAGCGGAAATAGAAAACGCAACATTACGACGACTCTTTCAAAATGAGTTGATCGATGAGTTGGCGTAAATATTTAATCATCGCTTTTTGTCCAGTAAAGGCAAATTGATCACAGACCGTTGTGATAGGTGTTTGCCGTAATATCGTGCTCGCTAAAATATCCATGTCTTTTGTATCTAACGTCAATACATCATTTGCTTGTTGTAAGCAATAATAAAGGAGTGCGCTGTGCGCCGCAAAAAAATTTGTATTTGCATAGGCAAAGCTTTTAACAAATGATTTTTGCACAGGGGGGAGTGAAAACGGTAAATGCGCAGCCCATAGCCATAGCGATTCAGAAGGGACATGAATATAGCGGGTTGTTAGATTAATGAGATAGTTTTGCAGTGCCAGAGGTTTTATTTGATCTAGCAAATTATCACAGCTCGAACTGATTGCATTGATATAAAGTACTGAATGTAAGCCGCTGTGATGCTCGGCAGTTGTACTAATGCGAACAAGATGATAATCGTTTTTGTGCCAAAATTTCAGGACATGGGGCGAGGCTGCAAAACTGGCGGATAAAAAATCAATTTTTTCAGCTATTGCTTGTTCCTGTAACCAGTTCAGTAATCGACTCCCAACCCCTGAATGTTGCATGTCGGGTTGTACTGCAATACGTACAATGCGCCAACCCAGTAATTTGCAAAATTCAGGTGTGCCTAATTGAGCGGCTATGATCTGACTGGTTAAATGTCCATTTGGACGTCTTGTGCCGTCCATACAGTCCAAAGCGAGCTGTTCTGGGAGTTGTCCTTCCTGACTTAAAAGCACAATAGCTAGTATATTGCTGCTGGCTGAAATTATAGCGGCTAACTTCAAAAAAGGGCTATCCAACATGTACTTTAAATCATTGGGAGTCGTTTTGTAGTGTGCCTGCATAAGCAAGGCGAAACAGCTTTTGAGTTGTTGCTCGTTGTTGGTTAAGTCTGCTGGTTCAAGCCATTTTATCGAAAACGGAATCGGTGCGACTTCAGCTAATTGCTTGCTTTGCTTTAGCTTAGGTTGTGGACAATCAAGA
The DNA here is from genome assembly GCF_007289895.1 of Catenovulum sediminis. GTDB lineage: Bacteria > Pseudomonadota > Gammaproteobacteria > Enterobacterales > Alteromonadaceae > Catenovulum > Catenovulum sediminis. The sequence continues at coordinate 2,867,343 of NZ_CP041660.1, forward strand.
TCCAGTAAAAATACCGTGTTTAACCACTGCTCTAAATGATCGGATGGTGCCCAGCGTATTGGCCGCTGCAATTGGAAGTGGTTATGAGTTGCTGTACGTTGGTTAAGTGTTTTTATGAAATGTTGTTTAAACCCTTTTCCAGAGCCTTCATAGCCATGTATGGTGGTCGCGTAAATGACAAATTCACAAGCAAGCGATATGTTATGCAATAGTTGGCTTGGCAGTGCGGCTGCTTCGTCAACGATTAAAAGATCGCACGCTAGCTCTGCATTTTGTAATTGGTCGGGTGGCTGAAACCTTAGATTTTCGCTATTTACACTGCTACCAGCCCACTGATAAAAAATTTGTAAACAGCGTTTCGCTGGTGCTGTAACAATGATGCTTTTTCCTTGCTGTAAATAGTATGCAGCAACAGAGCCTAGTAAGGCTGATTTGCCCCGTCCGCGATCGGCCGATAATGTAAAATGGCCTGATGCGACTTGCTTGAGCTGGTTTAAGATTGATTGTTGTTCAAGTGTAAGTCCATTCGGTTTTTGCCAGTGCGTTGCAGCGATTTGATTTAACACCGGCCACTGACCACTAACCTTATTACCCTGTTGGCGAAAATACAGCGTTTGCTCGCTTTGTTCAGTCAGTTTTACCAGTCTTTGATTAAAATGAGAGTGGGTTGCAGTCGTATTAGTGCTCCAAGGGAGCGCTTGTTGCATAATGTTATCATTGCTATAACAGTCGTCAGCTAAGGTTAAAATGAATAACCCGCCAACTTTAATTGTGCCCGCTAAGGCACAAATTAAGTCAGGGTGAAGGCCAAAGTCACTGTCGATATAAATGTAGTCAAACTCTTGCCCTAAATATTGCTGAAAATGAGGTGGTTTTTGTATACTGCTGAACGATAAACCTTTTGACCAACTCTGCTTTTTAATCAGGTTGTTGGCAATTTGACTGCGCCAATTTGTCTCGCCTTGCAAAATCAAAATACTGCGCCATCCCCAATCGGTTAGCACTTTTTGGTAAGCTGAAAATGTAGAATAGAAATTTAAAGTAGACTGAATATGCATGGGCATAGTATAGCGAAATATGTCCGCGAAGTTACGCGTTTTATTCGTTGATTTTTTTTAGAATAAAGCGTCTAAGGTGCTCTGTATAGAGATCACCTTGTTTTAAATCTATCGTAAATCTATTTTCCAGTGGCGTTGATTGGATTGAGGCACTGAACAGTCCGGTCGAAATATCTATATAGACATCTAAATAATCTTCAAAAGACTCCATCCAAAAAATTAAATCTAAGTTTTTGTTTGGAATAAGGGTTTTGCTTCGAAACCTATATTTTTGCAAAAAGTTAGTATTTAAATAAGACTGATTGTCGTTTTTGGTATTCCAAGCTGATTCTTGTTTAAACCCCAACATATGTAAACATTCAAACCAGGCATTTTGATGGGCGGTAGCAACTATTGTAAGGGGGCATACTTGGATGCTTTTACCCTTGCTCGAGTGTGGGTTTATAGTCACCTGGAGCTGGCTGGCACTCTGCTCGTTAGATATAGGCATAAATTGGGGCAGGTTGATGTTGTATAGTTTTTCAACCTTTTCATTTGCTGGAATATATATTTCACGCTCTAGCTCAATGCGAGTTAGGTTTGTTGTCAGTTCACCTGAGGGATTAGAAAATGCAGTTAGATGACTGTTGAGCTCGACAATTATGCCGCAAATATGTTGTTCCACTGCACCTCCGGTTAAAGAGATGGTTAGGTGTATCGTGTCGCCTGGGCTATATGTTTTGCTATCCAGCGTGTATTGAAAATGACTAGAGGTGGGGGATAGTTGTTCTAACCAGGATTTAAAAAAGCTCATCTTATCCGGCTCAGGTCCATGCTTGGATAAAAAATATTCTAACAAGTGGTAAATTGAATGCAATACCACTTGTTAGTTCGTGTCCATTAAAAAGCGGTCTAACTTATAAGCCTAATTCATCTAACAGGTTATCTGAGTCAGAATCTGGTTTTTTATTTCGCTGTTCTTCCTCTTCTTCCATTTGAATTGACGCGCCGCGTATGATTTCATCCGGGTCGAATTCTTCTGGAACAAAGTCATGAAGCTTAATAAATTCAGTTCGATCCATTGCCATTTCTAAATAAAAGATATTGCCTTTTTGAGTGGTAAATGTCACTCGTCTAGCTTGCGGCCTGTCTAAATTAGTATCTATTGAAATAATAAGCTGTTTGTTGGTTGTCAGCATTTTGGGCTGACTTTGTGTAATGGATGTCTGCAGCTCTTTGCCAACAAGACCTGTGAAGTCACCTAAAATTTGGTTAAGCAGCTCACCCATCACGTTTCCGACATCATCAGAGGTGTGTTGTGTGGACAATTCTTCAATTGGGATGCCCATATTGGTCATATATTTCTGATAAATTTCAATTGCCGCAGCAGCGCTGAAATTAATAACAACCAGGCCTGAAAAACCACCATCAAATAAAACAAAAGAGCCAATATCTGGCTTTAAACTGGTTTTGGTTATTTTCTGTACCAAAGCTGAGTACGTTACTTGGTTTGCATTTGCGCTGGCTAAAACATCTGTAACAGACTTACATAACATAACTAAGATGTCGTCAGTGGTTACCACGGTTGTTTTTTTATTAGGCTTAGAGGCCGGTTTGTTCATGTGGTTGGATTCCTTTATAACTTAAAGAGTAAATCTACAAAATCTTAATTTATAAATAAATGTAACTAGGTATAAAGGTAGGTGTTCGTTTCATGAAAGGCAAGCAATTATCTTGTTTATCTAGTTTTGCGCGAAAACACCGCCGGTAAACAAGGTAATTGCTTTAGTCAGAGACGTTACCCCCTGAAATTGGTTAGCCATACCGCTTGGTACGGTGCCAGTGTCAACGTTGAGCGCAAATCCTCAACTTTGCTGTCAGCGATTAAATCAAACCATTCTTCGGTGTCAATTAAGTTGATTTCAGCCATCGCAATGGTTTGCTCTTTATCTGTCATGTTAAAAATACAGAATATACTTTGTTTTCGGTTTTGACTTTGCCGCCAAAAACCAAGCAACTCTTCACCTAATTGTAAGGTGAATTGCACTGCATTTGGATGAAACGCTGGTTGCGTTGTGCGAATTTTAATCAGTTTTCGCATGCGGTTAAATACTTTATGATGGTGACTGTATTTATTATCTAGCTGCGCATCTAATTCATCTGCCTGCCATTGATGGCGATTAATGCTGCGGTTTTGGCTGGTGTTGTTGACCCGCTCGTAATCATTTGTTGTACCAAACAAGCTGTGTAGATAAATACCGGGAATACCCTCTAATGCCAGCATTACGGCATGCGCACAGATAAATCGGTCAATTTGGTATTTATCTGGCCCTTTATAGGTCCCCTGTAGCGCATCAAATAAACTAATATTCATTTCATACGGTTTGTTGATACCATTTGCACTTCGCCAAGAGATTTTTCCGCCAAATTGACTAATGGTATTAACCAATGTCGCCAATTCGTCTTCATCTAGTAAACCTTCTGCTGGGCGCAAACCAATGCCGTCATGTGATGCGATAAAATTAAAGTAAGCAGTCCCAACTTGCGAGGGCGGCATGGTCATTAACCAACGTTTTAAGTGCTTGCAACTGCCGCTGATTAAACTATTAACCAGTAGTGGAGGGAGTGAAAAGTTGTAAACACAGTGCGCTTCATTACCATTGCCAAAATAACTCAGGTTCTCGTGATTGGGTACATTGGTTTCGGTAATAATGATGGCATCTGGCACAGCATGTTCGACTAGAGTTCGCATCAGGCGAATCAATTCATGTGTTTGCGGCAAGTGAATACTGGGTGTGCCGGGTTCTTTCCATAAAAAAGCAACGGCATCAAAGCGAAATATTTTAACCCCTCGGTCTAAATACAGGCGGATGATTTTGATAAATTCGTACAGTACGTCAATTTCTCTAAAATCAAAGTCGACCTGATCATGGCTAAAGGTACACCAAACGTATTTTGTGCCTTCCGGTGTAGGGACTTCTCTTAATAAAGGGCTGGTACGCGGCCTGACAACCTGAGAAATGTCATCTTCAGGCGTTGCAGTGTAGAAGTAGTTTGTGCCAGGTGATTTACCCTGTTTAAAATTTTCAAACCAAATACTCCGGCTTGAACAGTGATTGATAACCAGATCGGACATAAGGCGAAAATCTTGGCTAATCGCCTCAATGTCAACCCAATCACCCAAAGAGTCATTGACTTTTGAGTAGTCCATCACGGCAAAACCATCATCGCTGGAATACGGATAAAAGGGCAGAATATGCACGCTATTCACAACCCCTTTTAAATGCTCATTAAAAAAACGATGTAGGGTGTGAAGTGGCTTCTCACCCTCTTTAATAACACTGCTGCCATACGTGATGACAACGACATCTTCCTGCGACCAATGGTTTTGGTGATTGGGTGGGCTTGGGGTATTTTCTTCCAACTGCATAATGTGCAGCAGGTTTTGACAAATGCTTTGAATATCATGTTCCGGATAAATCAGCTGCAAATGTGTCTTTACTCTATGTATGAGCTCTGAACATGTCGTGTCTGTCATAAAAATGCCCCGTTTGTAATGATTACTTTGAACTAAACTCTTCCATATCTTTTTCTACCGCGTCCATCATGCGTGGGAAAATATCCGGTACTGCACTGGTAACCCGGTTCCAACTTGGAATAAAAGGTGTCTCCATTGGATTGTCTAAGAAGTGCAGACCTGCCTTTAAAATATTATGAGCAAACAGTTCTACCGCCTGTTCTTCGCTGTGAATATCAAACTTTAAGCCGTTGATGGTTGCATCGTTGCGATAAGTTTCAACAAAATCTAGTGCAATTCGGTAGTAAGTTGCTTTGATAGAACGAAACGTTTCTGTGTTAAATACGACACCATTGGTTGCCAGTTTGCGGAAAATCGCTTTTGAAATGTCAATGGACATTTTCGACAAACCACCATTTTCGTTGTCAACGGATAAAGACTGATGCTTATGGTCATATGTATCAGCGATGTCGACCTGGCAAAGGCGGTTGTTAGAGTAGTTTCTGTCCATCTCTGACAATACGCCTATTTCCAATCCCCAGTCGCTGGGAATGCGAATATCATTAATGACATCGGTTCTAAACGAAAATTCCCCAGCCAATGGATAGCGGTAGCTATCAAGATATTCTAGGTAATCTAGATTACCGAAAATCTTTTTGAGTGCGCGCAGCAGTGGGGTAACTAATAATCGGCTGACGCGACCATTTATTTTTCCATCGGCAACTCGGGCATAATATCCTTTGCAAAATTCGTAGTTAAAATTGGGGTTAGCAACCGGATATAATAAACGCGCCAACATATGGCGGTCATAGGTTAAAATATCACAATCGTGCAAGGCAACCGATTCAGCTTGCCCTGAGCCCAACACAAAGCCAAGGCAGTACCATACATTTCGGCCTTTACCCAATTCTTTGGGCGCTAAGCCTTGCTCTTGTAACTCGGCATCTAAGGCTTGTAATCTAGGGCCATCGTTCCACAATACTTTAATTTTTTGCGGTAGCTTTGAGAAAAATTCAAGGGCATGACGATATTCGTCTTCAGTTGCTCTGTCTAAGCCGATGACAATTTGATTCAGATAAGGCACTTCACACAAATGCTCAACGATGTTTTTAAGTGCAGGGCCTTGAAGTTCGGAATATAAAGAGGGCAGTACTAATGATAAGGGTCTTACTTTGGCAAATTCGGTTAATTCTTTTTCCATAGATTCAATTGATACTGAATCCCGCGATAAATTGTGTAACGTCGTTATTACACCGTTCTGGTAAAAATCACCCATTTTGTCTCCTAAAAGTTTAAAGTAACTCTAACTGTCCTGCTGAAAAGCTCTGCAATATGTGTTCCATGCTTTCATTCCAACCAGCCGGACCATATGCATTGCTGTGATAAACTTGCTTTTTTCTAGCCAATTTAGGGGCTGGTTTATGACGTTTAATCCATACCGAGACGTCTGCTTCTTCTAACATTGCACAATCATTTTCACTATCACCCAATGCAACCGTTAAAACCGGACAGCCCCACTTTTGACTATAATGCGATTTTAACCAGGCTAACGCGATACCTTTATTACACTGGCCTTGAATCGACAAAAAACGGCCGCCTTGGAGCGCCATTAGGTTTTGTTTTTGTAAATTTGTAATAAACTGTTGTTTTTCCTGTTCACTACCTTGCCAAATGATCGGTTCCGAAAAATCTCTTTTTTTACTGAGCAACGCTTCGCTTGCGGATAGCCCCGTATGTTGAATAACTTGTTCCACTGTCCAGTCATTAAAGCCTTCAAATTGATAATCCCATGATTTTTGTTTTGTTAATAAATCCAGAATATCTGCACGCCTTGCACCAATTAGGTGCATTAACTGGGTTTTTCCATTCTCCGCTGGTTGATAGATGGCAGAACCGTTTTCTACGATGAAGGGATCTCCTAAATTAATCTGTTCATGCAATTGGCAAACTTCTGCTAAGGTTTTGCTGGTATTACATATTATCGGCACATCCATTTTTTTTAGAGTGTTTATACTAGGTAGAGCAGCTTGCCAATCGTAAGTATCATGATCTAACAAGGTGCCGTCCATATCAGTAAAGACTAATAATCTCATGTTTGTATTTGAGTTCATCAAACGGATAATCCTGTTACTTGTTGAAAATGTTGATCACTGCCCAGTTCAAAAACAATATCAGCTTTTGCTGGCAGGGTTGTAAACGCATGTTCGGTCAATCTTTGGTAGTGTTGAATGAAACGGCCTAATTCCGCGTCATTCATTACATGTGTACCCAGTTTAGCGGTTTGCCTGAGCTTTTCTTCCTGTTTACGACGCCATTGATATACGCATTCAAACGAAGGGGCTTTTAACATAATTAAGGTATCAAACATTTGAAATAGATCCGGGTAGTGCTCGCAAAGCTGTTCGTTTACATAGTTACGCCATTTGCCATTGGCATCTTCACTGCTTTCAAGTTCGTTAATCGGAGAATAAAGTGCCTGTGGACTTTGCGCTTCTAGCCCCATACACCAACCTTCTAAAATAACTACGTCCATCGGACCGTTAACTTTATGCCAGGATGATTTATCCGCTCTATCATCAATGGCTTTGTTAAATCGCACTAATTCGATAGCGGCATGATCAGTCGCTAACTTTTTTAATGTTTTAATGGCCAGTGGAATGTCGTGCGTGCCTGGTACACCCCGGGTAATCAACAATGGATGTATATGCTTTGCCATGTTTTTACGTTCTTTTCTCGTTAAATAAAAATCATCTATCGAGAGATTTGCTACTTTAAGCTCAAACATTTTCGTTAAAATCTTTTCGATAAAAAGTGCCATCGTTGATTTGCCGCTTCCTTGGCAGCCATTTATTGAAACATATAAGGTTTGTTGCTTGTTGTGATGTTGTTGTACAAGGTTTTCGCATAACGGCAAATACCATTTATGTACAATCTCAATGAAATGCGAAGGTAAGTTTTGTTGAGCTATTAAGTCATTGATTATTGTGTCTGTACTTGAACGGTTTTGCATTTCCGACTCCTTGTAATATTTTGAGGCATAGTTTGGCAAATAACCTGGGTCAATCTAATGTAAGCAATAATGTTGCCAGCTCTACACTCTGCAAATAGGTTCCAATAAAAAGCTTAGCAAAAAAATTGGGTATGCGTTTATTAATTGCCATGTTGAATTGTTTTCAACTTAGTGTTGGATAAAAAGGTCAATAATGCGAGTTAGTTTCTGTATAATGCGGCCAGATTAGCGCACTAAGCTAAGCTTTAACGGGAGCAGAAATGATTATTCAAACAGAATTTGTTGATTTAAAAACCCCAACGGGTGAAATGAGAACCTATATATACCGTCCCAAAGAAGCAGGGCAGTATCCGGCAATTATTTATTATTCTGAAATATTTCAGCAAACTGCACCGATAGCCCGCTCAGCAGCCATTATGGCAGGTCATGGATTTGTGGTTTTAGTACCCGAAGTGTTTCACGAATTAAATCCAATTGGCACTGTACTCGGGTATGACGATGAAGGTAAAGATAAAGGCAATGCAGATAAGTTTGCCAAACCCTTAGAAGCGCATGACTCTGACACGCAAATGATGGTTGATTTTTTACAGCAGCAAAGCTATTGCACAGGACACATTGGTGCAATGGGCGTATGTATTGGCGGTCATTTAGCTTATCGTGCGGCGATGAATGAAAATATAAAAGCTGCATCTTGTTTGTACGCAACAGACATTCATTCAAGTACTTTGCCAAGTCAGGCGGGTGCCGATTCATTATCGCGTACCAAAGACATTAAAGGTGAGTTGATGATGGTATGGGGTAAACAAGACCCACATGTACCAGATGAAGGCCGCTTTAAGATCCACCACAACCTGATTGATTCGGGTGTTAAATTTACCTGGTTTGAATTTAATGCCGCGCATGCATTTATGCGTGATGAAGGACTCGACAGATACGACCCGGCACTAGCAATGCAGGTGTACCGTATGTCAGTTGACTTGTTTAAACGAACTTTGGTTGTATAAGTTAGGAAATTTTAATGAATATCTCGTTTGAAATTGTACCTCGCACGGCTGAGGCTACAGAACAACAAATGGACTTTGTTAAACAGCAATTGCCGTTTATTAACACCATTAATATCCCCGATTTATTGCGTTTACCGATCCGCAGTTGGGAAGGCACTGATTATGTTGACCGTAGCCAGTACAGTTATATTCCACATGTGCGCTCGATTGATTTTGATATTAAATCAAACCGCTTACAGGAGATTATTGAAGCGCGGGAACTGGATAAAATACTGATTGTAACAGGCGATCCCCCGCCGGACCGCTCGCATCAGGTCTATCGTACTCATGTTGTCGATTTGGTTCGAAAAATTCGTGCAGACTTCCCGGATATTGAAATATTTTGCGGTTTTGACCCATACCGCTATGGGGTAAAACAAGAACGTGATTATATTCTGGATAAGTTTGATGCAGGCTGTGACTATATATTATCGCAACCGTTTTTTGATAAACGTTTGTTAGATGTTTACGCAGATTTTCTGCCGGCAGATAAAGTGTATTGGGGGGTTTCACCTGTGATCACTGAAAAAAGCCAGGCGTATTGGGAAAATGTAAATAAAGTTGTTTTTCCTAAATCATTCAGACCAGATTATGATTGGAATACCGACTTTGCTGTTGAAGTGTTAGAGCACTGTCAAAAAACAGGCTCGCACTGTTATTTCATGCCGATTAGAATTGATCTTGAACGTTATTTTTTACCGATTCGCGAAAAATTAGGCTGGTAACACAAAAAAAAATCAAAAAATTTCACACTTCCCCCTTGTGTTGTCTTTTCCAAACCCCATTTATTGCATCAACTTAAGAATTTCCCGGCGCCGCTAAGCAGCGTCGGGTTTTACTAACAAACCATAGTGTAATTAATTTCTCAGGAGATTAGAGAAGATGAATATTCGTCCTTTAAATGATCGCGTTATCGTTAAGCGCTTGGAAGTTGAAACTAAGTCAGCTGGCGGTATCGTTTTAACTGGAAGTGCAGCCGAAAAATCATCTAAAGGTGAAGTATTGGCTGTCGGTAATGGCCGCACTTTAGATAATGGTCAAGTAAAAGCTGTCGATGTAAAAGTAGGTGAAACTGTGTTATTTGGTAACTACATCGAAAAATCTGAAAAGATTGACGGCGAAGAAGTATTGATCATGAAAGAAGAGAACATCTTGGGTGTGGTTGAAGGTTAATTTTTATAACCAGATATAAAAACCATATTGAGTAATAAGTAAAAAATTCAGGAATTAAAAATTATGGCAGCTAAAGACGTAAAATTCGGTGAAGACGCTCGTGTAAAAATGCTTGCGGGTGTAAATATCTTAGCAAATGCAGTTAAAGTCACTTTAGGTCCTAAGGGTCGAAATGTTGTTTTAGACAAATCATTTGGTTCTCCGTTAATTACTAAAGACGGTGTATCTGTTGCTAAAGAAATCGAACTTGAAGACAAGTTTGAAAACATGGGCGCACAAATGGTTAAAGAAGTAGCGTCTAAAGCAAATGATGAAGCTGGTGACGGTACAACAACTGCTACTGTATTAGCACAGTCAATTGTAAACGAAGGTTTAAAAGCCGTTGCTGCTGGCATGAATCCAATGGATTTAAAGCGTGGTATCGACAAAGCGGTTATCGCAGCCGTAGAAGAATTAAAAGCTTTATCTCAACCTTGTGCAGATAGCAAAGCGATTGCTCAGGTCGGTACTATCTCTGCAAACTCTGATAGCGAAATCGGCGAAATCATCGCTAAAGCGATGGACAAAGTGGGTAAAGAAGGTGTTATCACTGTAGAAGAAGGTCAGGCACTTCAAAACGAATTAGACGTGGTTGAAGGGATGCAGTTTGATCGTGGTTATTTATCACCTTACTTCATCAACAATGCTGAAAACGGTACAGTTGAATTAGAAAATCCTTTCATTTTGTTAGTTGACAAGAAAATCTCTAACATCCGTGAATTGTTAGGTACTTTAGAAGGCGTTGCAAAAGCAGGTAAGCCTTTATTAATTATTGCTGAAGATGTTGAAGGGGAAGCTTTAGCAACTTTAGTTGTAAACAACATGCGCGGTATCGTAAAAGTTGCTGCTGTTAAAGCACCAGGTTTTGGTGACCGTCGTAAAGCAATGTTACAAGACATCGCTGTATTAACAAACGGCACTGTGATTTCTGAAGAAATCGGCATGGAGCTTGAAAAAGCAACTTTAGAAGATTTAGGTCAAGCCAAGCGCGTTGTTATCAGCAAAGACAATACGACTATCATTGACGGTGTGGGTGATGAAGACGCGATTCAAGGCCGTGTTGCGCAAATCCGTGGTCAAATCGAAGAATCTTCTTCAGACTACGACAAAGAAAAACTTCAAGAGCGTTTGGCTAAATTAGCGGGCGGTGTTGCAGTTATCAAAGTTGGCGCAGCAACTGAAGTTGAAATGAAAGAGAAAAAAGCACGTGTTGAAGATGCATTACATGCAACTCGCGCAGCAGTAGAAGAAGGTGTTGTACCGGGTGGTGGTGTTGCATTGGTTCGTGTTGCAGCGAAAATCATCGATTTAACAGGTGACAACGAAGATCAAAACCACGGTATCAAAGTTGCACTACGTGCAATGGAAGCACCAATGCGTCAAATCGTGACAAACGCGGGTGAAGAAGCTTCTGTTGTGGTTAGCAAAGTTAAAGAAGGTGACGCTAACTTTGGTTACAACGCGGGCAACGATACTTACGGCGATATGTTAGAAGCCGGTATCTTAGATCCAACTAAAGTAACGCGTAGTGCACTACAGTTTGCTGCATCGGTAGCTGGCTTAATGATCACTACTGAAGCTATGGTTACTGAAGTACCAAAAGATGACGCACCAGCGGCTCCAGATATGGGCGGCATGGGCGGAATGGGTGGTATGGGCGGCATGATGTAGTCTGAAAAAGACATCATCCTCCAGAACACTTGTTCGTTAAAAACCCAGCTTCGGCTGGGTTTTTGCTTTTTAATGATAGAAAATACCGTTTTGCTATAGGGTGTGAACAGCTTAGTGAAAATTTATATTAAAAACATGGTTTGTGACCGGTGTATTCTGGCGGTAGAAAATATACTGCAAGAGATGCAGTTAAGTTATGTCACTGTTGGTTTAGGTGTGGTGGATTTTTCAAACCATCTAGGTGAGCAACTACCCGATCTTATTCATACTCAATTAAGCCAGCGATTAGAAACGCTGGGCTTTTCACTGCTTAATAATTCAAAAAGTAAGTTAATTGATGCGGTAAAAAATTCGTGCATTGACTATCTTAAAAGCACCATAGAAGGTGAGCAGGCGCCAACCCATGTGCGCTTGTCTGAGCATATTAATCATTATGTTGCGCGGGAATATAAATATCTAAGCAATTTGTTTTCTGAAGTAGAAGGCATCACGATTGAGCAATACTTTATAAAACTTAGAGTTGAAACAACAAAAGAACTACTGGTCTACGGTGAGTTATCGCTGGCGGAAATTGCATCTTTGTTAGGCTATAGCAGTGTTGCGCATTTAAGCGGGCAATTTAAAAAAGTGACCGGGTTAACGCCAAGTTATTTTCGCACGGTAAAAGATCAAAAACTCAGAAATGCTTTAGATAAACTGTAAACTCTATAACAAAAACAAATAATCCTGTAACGAGCATCGGGCGCAACTGTTTTAAACTATTGGCCAGTCAATAGTATGGAGTCTCTAATGGGTATGAATTGGAACAACAAAACAAACTGGATTAAAAGTGCACACAATACAAAATGGTGTTTATTGGGTTGTGCGATTGGTGATTTTGGTACAATTGCCTATTTTCAATTTAATGAGCACAACCTTTCAACTTTAAGTGTAATGTTATTCGCAATGTTTAACGGGTTGCTCACCAGCATTATGCTGGAAACGATTATTTTGTATCGTGCACATTTTACGTTGAAAGCGGCGCTTAAAACCGCTTTTGGCATGAGTTTTATTTCTATGCTGGCGATGGAAGCGGCGATGAATTTAACCGACTATGCGTTAACCGGCGGGGCAATCTTAACCTGGTGGGTGATCCCTTTGGCGCTGCTTGCAGGCTTTTTAACCCCTTGGCCATATAATTACTGGCGATTAGAAAAACACGGTAAGTGTTGTCACTAACCTGTATTTTTGGGCCGCAGGCGATAAATTTTTCCGTTGTCACTGGAAAAGTAAAGGTAACCATCTGGACCCGTGATAACGGCGCGTATTCTTTGCTCAAGTGATTCTAACAAGCGTTCTTCGGTTGTGATATGACCGTTTTCATCAATCTCAACACGGTTTAGATGTTTTAATTTCATCGCACCTGAAAATAAACTGCCTTGCCATTTTGGGAAGGCTTTTCCTTGGTATAAAGTTAATCCACCCGGCGCGATGGAGGGGGTATACACTTTTTTCGCTGCTTGCATACCGGGCATTTTTTCTTCACCAACGGAAATCGGTCCCCAGTATTCTTTGCCTTGCGAAACGAGTGGCCAGCCGTAATTTTTGCCTTTTTCGATGAGGTTAATTTCATCACCACCACGCGGACCATGCTCAATCGACCGTAAGCGCCTAATGAACTAACGTTCTTACTTTCGAGATCTCAGAGCCGCATAATTTCCTCATCATTCACGCGAGGAAATAACATGCTCACCGCTAAACAAGAATACTGGCAAACACATATCGAACAATGGCAAGCATCAGGGCTTACTCAAGCGGCTTATTGTCGTCAGCATAATTTATGTCAAAACGGCTTAAGCTATCATAAGCATAAATTGGCTAACTTACCCAGCCATGTTAATTCCGTGACCAACGGATTTGCTCGTGTCCAAGTCATGGAAAGCTATACAACCAGTCAACCACTGAGCGTTCATCTGAATAACGGCCTCAAGGTCAGTGGTATTACACACCAAAACCTTGAGCTGGTTAAACAGTTGGCCCAGGTGTTGTCATGAACCAAGTGATGCGCCCCAACATCTCACTGACACAAGTCTACCTTTATTGTCAGCCCGTTGATTTTAGAAAATCCTTTCGCGGGTTATCTGCCATTATTGAATGTGAGCTTGGCCACAATCCATTTGAAGGTCACTTATACGCCTTCACCAATCGCCAGCGTAATAAAATAAAGTGCCTCTTTTGGGAAAACAACGGTTTCGTGCTCTATTACAAGAGTTTAGCCGAAGAAAAATTCCAGTGGCCACGCAACAATGAAGAGATGATAACTTTAACCGGACAGCAGATAAATTGGTTACTCGATGGCTATGATATTAGTGCTATGCAAGGCCATAAAAAACTTCATTATGAGGCTGTTTTTTAGGGCTTTTTGACGCTCACTTTGCTATAATACCCGCCATGAAAATGTCGCCCAAAGCTCAATCAAATCAAGCTTCTACATCTGTCGAAACTACGACTGAGATGGCAGCCTTGCTGTCTGAAAAAGACGACATTATCGACAAAAAATCAGAAGTGATTGCTTGGCAACAACAGCGTATCGCTTTGTTAGAAGAATACCTCAACCTTGCTAACCAAAAACGTTTTGGGTCTAGCAGTGAACAAACCACAGCTGAGCAAGGTAACTTGTTTAACGAAGCTGAAATCACCGCAGAGCCAGAGCAAGAAGAACTGCTTTTACCTGATACCGCTTCAAAAACCAAAACAGGGCGTAAACCTTTCTCTGATAAATTACCACGCGAACAAGTATTCGCTTATTTATCTGAAAAAGACAAAGCCGGTGCCATTGATACCTTCTTTGTAAAAGTCCGAGAAGAGCTAGACATCATCCCTGCTCAAGTGCGTGTGCTGGAATACATGCAAGAAAAAGCCGTGTTTAAAGATGAACAAGACAAGCGCATTATCAAAGCCGCTGAAGTCACATTACACCCTGTAGCCAAAGCGATGGGCAGTGTGAACTTAATGACCTACGTGATTGTGTCGAAATACGCGGATGGTATGCCACTGTATCGTTTAGAAAATATCATCCGCCGTTATGGTGGTGATATCTCAAGGGCGACCTTAGCGAATTGGGTTATCGCGTTGGCAAGGCAAGTTCAACCACTTATTCATTTACTCCGTGAGTATCAACATAACGGCCCACTGATAATGGCGGATGAAACTCGCATTCAGGTACTCAAAGAACCAGGCGCTTCCCCAACGGGTGATAAATACATGTGGGTCACTCTAGGCGGAGAGCCTAATCGACAATCAGTGCTGTTTGAATATGATCCTTCGCGTAGTCAGGAGGTACCCTTGCGCCTGCTGGATGGATTCACGGGAGGTTACCTGCAATCTGATGGATATGCTGGATATAATGCGGTCTGCAAAGAATATAAACTGACCTCATTAGGGTGTTGGGATCATGCAAGGCGTAAATTTAAAGAAGCTCAGATCGTGCAACCGAAAAGTAAAAAGACCAAAGTCAGTAAAGCGGATATGGCACTCAGCTATATCAACAAGTTGTATGTGATAGAGCGTAATATAAAATCATTGAGTGCTGATGGGAAATACCAAGCGCGTCAAGCGCAAAGCGTGCCTGTTCTGAACAAGTTGAAAAAGTGGTTAGACGTGCAGCGCCCCAAAGTAGTCAAAGACAGTTTAACGGGCACAGCAATGACTTACTTACACAACCAATGGGACAAATTAACGGTTTACTGTAAAGATGGCCGATTAAATATCAGCAATATCCTAGCAGAAAATGCGATCCGCCCGTTTGCTGTTGGCAGAAAAGCTTGGTTATTTGCAGATAGTCCCGCTGGTGCGCATGCGAGTGGAATACACTATAGCTTGATAGAAACGGCTAAGCTTAATGGACTTGAGCCGTATCACTATTTAAATGCGGTATTCAAAGCCTTACCATACGCAGATACGGTTGAAAAGTTAGAAAGGCTCCTGCCATGGAATTTTAAAGCCGAAAATAAAGAAAGCTAGCCCCGTAGGTTCATTGAGCGCTTACAATCGACCACAGTCGTTTGTGGGTTTTATCAAATACCAGACCTTGAGGGTTTCTGTGGCCGTATGACCATATTTCCGCTAATGCTTACTTTATTCCTAAAAGTGGAGCGGAAGATCGGATATAAAATTAATATTAAAAAAAATTGAATTTTTATGTTTTTGGTCTACAATGCTGATTCAATTAAATATTATTAGTTGTGCAAGGGAATTATGATTTTTAGCCGAAGGGCTAATACAAGGAATTAGTATGCAAATTAACTTAATAAAAAATGATACACAGATCAATTCGGTCGCTTCTTCTAGTATTATTTCAATATTATCTAATGATAAATACATAAAAAGCAGTTACTTTTTATTTGATGGCTATTTTCGCAAATCTTCATATGAATCGAGATATGAAATTGAGCAACAACTGAACCAAACTGAGTTTATTTTAACTTCCGCGGCTACTTCACTGGCTTTATTTAAAGTAACGTCTTTCGACCCAGACAATGAGGTCATCAGTTTTAAGCTATTGCAATTATTTGATAATACCAATACGACTTGTCAGCACACAATAAAGCATATTTTTAACAGTATTATTCAGTTCTTAGAAGAGCATTTTAAGGTCTCAAGGTTTTGCACAAGCCTTTTGTTAAATGAAAAATCAGGTACACCAGTGATTACTGAAAACATGGCGCTTGAAGCAACGCTTTCTGGGCAAGTTTTCTTAGATGGTCAATATAATGATTTATGTTTGTTTGGATATAACAAAAGGTAACCCATGGAGTTTTCAGGTTTATTCGTATCTTTTAGAAAAATTGAACCAGACGATATTGAGCGAGTAGCTGACTGGCTTCATTCTGATGTTTTTCGTGAAAATTTATATGCTATCCCTTTAGACAAAGGGATGTCTAAAAAAGATATCGTTATTGATTTTATTAAAAAGAATTCTGATGACTATCACCCTGACAAGTATTTTGTGATTGAAGAAAAAAAGAATAAAAACTTAGTTGGTTTAACGTTATTTAATAATCTTGACTGGAAAAACAGAACGGTTGAATACAACTACATTATAGGTGATCCCGCTAGAAGAAATGGTATTTATGGCTCAGATATATCACTGGCAATCTGTAATTATGCTTTTAATTCGCTGAACTTAAATAAAGTGATTGGTTATACCTACGAATTTAATAAGCAAGCTCAACGTGTTAATAATTTTATTGCTGATGTTGAAGGGGTTTTAGTTGCTCACCATAAACATCAGGGGCGCTATATTGATGTCATTATTCATAGCCTGAGTAAACGGAAGTTTTCGTGACCTTACGGCAACATAGCGCAAATAATTAAAATCAACTTGGCATACTTGATTGCAACCTAAACAAACCAAGGCGCAATCAAATGAACACCACCTTATCGTTAGAACAAACCAAAGCACAATTTGCCCACTGGCGCGACAACAAAGAAACTTTAGGCACAATCACACCAGATAAATTACGCAGGCAAGCTGTTGAGCTGACACAACACTATTCCACCACTAAAGTCGTGACAACTCTAGGATTAAGTGGCTCAGTGATTAAACGTTGGCAATCAGACTTAAAACTCACTCAAACAACCGACGCCCCCATTGACGCATTTGTTGCTTTGCCAAACAGCCAGGCGGTTTATTCAACTATTGCACAAGCATCAATTGTATTAAACGATGGCTCTAGCATTGTACTCAATGGCGGTGCCAGTACTCAGTTATTGTCCGTTATCGCACAAGCTTGTAACACTGCCAATCAACTTTAACAGGTGCGTTTATGTTACAACTCTCTGCTCAAACCGCCATATTGTTAGCCACCCAGCCGCAAGACTTCCGCAAAGGCATTGATGGCTTTGTTGCCGTATGTCGTGATTCATTACAACAAAACCCCAGGGCGGATATTCGCTTTGTGTTTATTAACAAAAGTCGAACCATGCTACGGGTATTAACCTATGATGGCAGTGGCTATTGGCTGATGACTAAACGTTTGTCTAAAGGACGCTTTCAAAACTGGCCAAATTCACAAAATAAAGTATCGCCCATGTTGGCGACTGAACTTAGGGTGCTGTTAAAGGGTGAAGCCAACCCAACTTATAAAAAAGTATAAAATAAATTGAACTAAATGAAATGCCTGTGATCTGATCTGGCAACTAAACAAAATAACCATGCAAAATAACCATGCAAAATAACCATGCAAAATAACAAGATAATGACTCAAACTTTTACCGACATCAGTAGCCAAGCATTGGATGCATTGATTGAGCGGGTGACACAAGCCAAAGAGCACCAATTAACACTTTCATCAGAAGATTGTGCATTACTCTTAGATGCCTTAGTCACCCTAGCCAGTATGCAAGAGCGGCTCAATGACAATGACATCACCATAAATAAGCTAAGAAAACTGGCAGGCATGGTTCAATCATCCGAGCGTTTAAAATCGAACTTAACGAAAAGCAAAAAACCTAAACAGCATGGGCGAAAAAACAAAGTCCAACCGACACAAATAAAACCAGAAGTGATTCACCACAAACACACCGATTTACAAAAGGGTGATAGCTGCCTTGAATGCCCAACGGGCAAACTATACAAATTTGAACCTGCAACCTTTTTAAGAATTACCGGACAAAGTCCATTCAAACCAGAGCAACACGTCATGGAGCGCCTGCGCTGTAATGCCTGTGGCGCTTATTTTACTGCCGCGGTCACTGACGATGTACTGGCCGATGGTGATGTACACCAAAAGTATGGTTACACCGCGCGCTCGTTAATGTGTCTATATAAATATTTTGCAGGCTCACCTTTTTATCGCCAAGGCAGCATGCAAGATTTATTAGGGGTCTCTATCAGCGCATCGACCATCTTTGACCAAATAGAGCATGTCGCGAATGCAATTTACCCAGTACACAAATATTTAACCGAGCTGGCAGCGACAGCCGAACATTACCATTTGGACGACACAACGAATCGAATTTTAAACCAAACCTCAGTGATGAAAAAATCACGAGATGGTAAAACCAGAGCGCGCACAGGCATTTATACATCAGGGTTAATTGCCAAAGTAGCAGAGTACAACATCGTGCTATTCCAAACCAACATAGGCCATGCTGGTGAATTTATCGATGAGATATTACAAAAACGGCCAAACGATTTAGCTGAGCCCATATTAATGAGTGATGCACTTTCGGCCAATCAACCGAGCAAAGTAAAAGTTAAAATGAGCTTGTGTAATAGTCATGCTAGGCGGCAATTTTATGATGTACACAGTCATTTTCCAGAAGAAGTGGCTTGGGTCATAGAAGAGTATGGCAAAATCTGGCATCACGAAAGCATAGTTCAACAACAGAACATGTCAGCACAACAACGGCTTGTTTATCACCAGCAACACTCGTTGCCAGTGATGTACAGTATTGCCAATTGGGGGAAAGCGCATTTAGACAAGGGCACAGTAGAAGCCAATAGTGGTTTAGGTAAAGCAATTAATTATTACTTAAAACATTTTGCTGGACTGAGTGCATTCTGCAGCACAGAAGGTGCACAACTAGACAACAACAAAATAGAAAACCAATTAAAGTTAATTATACGCGATAGAAAAAATGCGATGTTCAAAAAAACGCAAGTGGGCGCAGACATTGGTGATGTATTAACCTCACTCATTGCAACCTGTGTTGAAGCAGGCGCCAATGCGCTAGAGTATTTGACTGTGCTGCAGCGCGAAAGTGAACAAATTAGATTAACGCCAGAGCTTTACTTACCTTGGAATTATACGGCTCAAAACCAAAGCTCAGATTAAATTCTGGGCTTAAACACATTTCTACGGCTAAGTTGCGCTAACTTGCCGTAAGGTCACAAGTTTTCTAGTTTTATAAAAGAAAACAAGGAATTAATGTTAAGGAAGTATTATAAATATGGAATTTTTCAATAATATTTCTACCTTCTACCTTATTAGCTTTTTGATGTTATTCCGAGCTTTCTTATATCAATTGCCAGGCTATTTGCTTGATGCCGTGGTTTTAGTCTTAGGTCTTGGGCTTTTGGGGCAGGTATTTAAATTGACAGAACTTTCGTTATATCAGTTTGCTTTATTTCCAGTGTTCGGCGTTGTGATGTTTTTAATTTCGACAGGGATTAGTTCTCATCTTAAGTTAACACTTCAGGCGATGATAAATAATCTAACGAGGTTAGATCGCGATATCTATTGGCTTACTTTATTGCATTTAGCCACTGCCATTTACGAAGAAATAATATGGCGTGGAATTTTTTTGATAGCAATGTCGAATATTGCAGGTGCGAGTTTGTCGGTTATCGTGTCTTCTGTGTTTTTTGTGGTGTGGCATAAAAGCCAATTAATATCATGGCGTCATGTTACTGAGATGTTTTTATTTAGTATCGTGCAGTGTGTTTTGTATTTTATTTTTGAGAATATTTTTCTAATTATTACGATTCATTTCATCAGAAATATTTTTGTCGTTATAACAAATTATGGGTTAAAAAGATGAAACTTGTGGTGTTGCTGTTTGTTACATTAATTGTTGGTGCTTTATATATGCAGTTAGGCTGGAGTAGAAATACAACGCCGAATGCTTATGAAACATACCGTGTTAAATCTGGCGACTTAATTATTACTCATACGGTTAGCGGTATTTTTGAGAGTAAAAATAAGTTTATTGTGCGTAGTGGTATGACAGGTAAAGTCGAAGAACTTTTAATTAATGAAGGCGATACAGTTAATAAAGGTCAACCAATTGTTAAGTTAGATTGCCGCAAACATAACTTAGAAATAGAGGATATTAAATTATCTATTGAGCGAACAAACTACTCATTAAATCATTTTAAGAAAGAAGAGCAAGCTTTAGAAAGCCTTTACCAGGCTGGTGGTAAGTCTAAACAAGAGGTTAGTGAATTAACTTATAAAATAGCTGAACTGGATTTTGACCATAAGCGACTAATTAATGAATTAAAGCAAAAGCATCTTATGGCTGAACATTGCTTAGTTCATAGTGCTACTAATGGGGTTGTTTCTGATGTGTTGGTGAAAGAAGGGCAGATAGTAAATAGTGGTGAAAAATTTGCTCAACTTATTGATACCAGTGATATCAAGTTAGTTTCTTATGTTAATGAGTTTGATGTTAAAAGTTTTGAAGTGGGTCAAAAAATTAAAGTGTCTTTAGGCGAATATGACAAAACCAGCTTTGATGGCCAAATTACTTATATTAGTGAGCTAGTTGTTAAACATGAGGGAGCAAATGCTGTTGAAGTTGAGTTCAGCCTTGACAATATGACTCAGGGTATAAAGGTTGGTCAGCAGGCTATCGTGAATGTTGAAACCAACTCATACCTTAATGTGAAAATCGTACCGCAAGAATTTTTGAAATTTACTGAACAAGGTATTTTTATCAACTTTCTGGACGGAGACGAAATAGCAGCAAAGCAAATAACACCCGTAGGCGGTGATTATATCAATGTTGGCGTGCGTGATGAGCTTATTGAAGGAATGCAATTAATTAAGCATTAAACCAGGTATTGTTTTTATGATCGAGCTACAGGATGTCAATAAACATTATGCAATTTACCGGGATAAATTACCCGTTATTAACAATATCAATATGGTTATTGGTAGCGGCGAAATGGTAAGTATTATCGGTCGATCTGGCTCGGGTAAATCAACATTACTTAATTTAATTGGTTGTTTAGATACGGTGTCATCCGGAAAAATTATGGTGAATAACCAAGATGTGTCCAGTTTAGACTCAAATGGTATGGCAAATTTAAGAAATGAGCGCTTTGGTTTTGTATTTCAGTCGTTCAATCTCATTGCTAGAAGCAGTGCGATTAAAAATGTAGAAGTGCCAATGATTTATAAAGGAATACCAAAGAAGGAGCGGATTGAACGAGCGGAAAAAACGTTAGCTAAATTAAATATGTTTGACAGGAAAGAGCATTACCCTCGTCAGCTTTCTGGAGGTCAACAGCAACGGGTTGCTATTGCCAGAGCACTAGTTAACAAGCCTGATATTATTTTGGCGGATGAGCCAACAGGCGCACTTGATTCAAAAAATGCCAATGAAATTATGCAAATATTTCGTGAGCTTACCCAAGAAGGGAAAACAGTCATTATAGTGACTCATGACCCTAAAGTTGCAGAGCAATCTGATCGTGTTTTTGAAATGGAAGATGGTTATTTAAAAGGGCAGTAATGGATACTTACATAAAATTGAGAGCGCTTATTACTACAGCTGTTGAGGCGCTTTCCGAAAATAAATTAAGAAGTTTACTTAGTTTGTCCGGCATCATGATTGGCATTGCTTCTATTGTATTAGTGGTTAGTGTGAACGAGTCTGGCCGACAGCTGATTTTTAAAGAGCTGGAAACATTTGGCTTAACATCTATATGGATTTCAAGGGACTGGACTGATTATTATGACCAAAAATATGGTGCTGTATATGGTACAGGGTTGTTTAATGAAGATTATCAGTATATTCGTCAACAGTGTTGTGCCAGCTTAAAGCGACTATCTCCCATTATTACGCTTTTATCAGATAAGTCAGTGAGCTTTCGAGGGAAAGATATTCGGGCCAATGTGATTGGTGTTAATGAAGAGTTTGACCTTATTAATAATGAAACTTTGGCCCAAGGACGGTTTATCTCCAGTACTGATATAAAACAAAAAAACTTTGTCACCGTGATCAGCCAAGATGTCGAGAAAGTATTAATGGAATCGGGCGTAAAATACCCTATCGGTGAACAAATAAATATTGCTGATAATTGGTTCACTATTGTAGGTGTGATTAAAAATAAAAGCCGAGATTTTATTTCCAGCATAGGAGCCAATAAAACTGACCCAAATATAAGAATGTTGACTCCCTATACGACCATTCAAAATATTAAGGGAAATAATAGAGAGATTAGCTATTTCCAAGGGCAGGCGAAGGATATAGATGCTGCTGAACTTGCTGTTTATCAAGTTAAAAATTACTTAACTAAAAAGTATAAAAATCACTTTAGTTATAAAGGGGAAACCATGGTTCAGTACATAGATACTGCCAACAATATTTTAAAGAATATTTCACTTGTCGGTTTAGTTACCGCGCTTGTCTCACTGGTTGTCGGTGGCCTGGCGGTATTGAATGTTATGTTTATGTCAGTGGTTGAAAGAACCAGAGAAATCGGTATTAGAAAAGCAATAGGAGCCAAAAATCGGGATATTCTGACTCAGTTTGTTTTAGAGTCGGTATTAATAACCATTATTGGTGGTGTACTGGGTATAAGCTTAGCTTACTTAAGTATTACATCAGTCAGCCTGATTTATCATTTTGATGTTTCAACATCACAGTTCGGTGTTTTAATCGCACTGATTAGCACATTAACTGTTGGTTTTTTCTCCGGTTTATATCCCGCGATAAAAGCGGCGAATTTAAAACCTATTGAGTCGTTGCGGTATGATTAAGTATTTAGGGTTTGCATTATTCGTTTTGTTATATAGCTATCGGGCGGAATCTTGTCCTGAAGCTAATACTGTAACAATTGTTGAAAATAGCCACTTAACTGAATTGGTAAAATTAATTTTGGTGAACAGTTATGATGTTAAAAAGGGTCTGATTGATTTACAAATTTCAGAGCAAAATATTCAAACTAAACTGAGTGAGTTTTACCCTAAAGTCGATGTCGCTTTAAGTATTGATAATATTAAAAAGTATGGCACTTTGCCAGGTATCGATTCGGTGTTATTACAAGGGCAGGATGATATCGATTCGTCAACATTTACCACATCATTAAGTGTTAACCTCTATAGTGGAGGATATCACTGGAATAACTATAAAAAATCACTTTTGGAAAAACAATTAACGGAAAGTGAAAATCAATTTGCCCGATTTACTATTGCACAAAAGGCAATCCAACTTTATCACAACCTCAAAGTTGCAACATTGAATTACCAAAAGTCACAGCTTAAATTGAGGTTAGAGCAAAATTACTTAACTGTGCAAACGACGTCTTTTCGAGCTGGTTTAATTAATGAAGCTGAACTTCATGATCAGCAAAAAAGTGTTTGGGATCTTGAGCAGGAGGTAGCGTATTTTGACTATGAAACCAAGATATATGAAGCTATTTTGCTTGAGTTACTAGATGAGGATGTCGTTAAATTTAATCATCAAATTGCTGTATACCTGAAAGCCGAAGATTATGTCAAAGTATTTGCCGACCTGGGTGTTAAATTAGAGAAAAATATTGATGTGCTAAAAGCTGAAAGCCATTACCAGCAATCAAAGTACGATATTGAATTAGCTAAAAGTCGCTATCGGCCTAAGTTCGATTTATCTGTTAACCAAATTTATTTTAACTTAAGTAAAAATGGTTCATTTGATGCCTTTGATCACATGCAACAGGATAGACGCCAAATAACCTTATCAATGAGATGGAATTTATTTGAGGGTTTTGCTGCTGACAGTAAATATAAAAGTGCTGTTTATCAGTCGGCAAAATTAAAAATGGAGTTGTTAGATACTCAGCGTGAGATTAAAAATCAAAATAAAGAAATACATTTGAAAATGAGCCTTATTAATAAGGAAGTTAATCAATTACAACGAAAGCAGAAAATGCTGGAAAGAGAATTTACGCTATTGGAAGCTGAAAATAATCAAGGGTTGATTGAAGATCTGGCGGTAGCTAATCAAGCCAATAAATTAAAAATAATTGATATTGAATTGTTAGAAAAAGCCAGTCAAATCGCTTTATTAAAAGTTGATGAGTTTAGTTTAGTGGTTAAACAGTAAGGTAGTAAAAAGTTATGATGTTCCAGTCTATTAATAAATGCTTAAAAGAAAATGCGCTGTTTTTTGCTATCTCTTTGCAATTTAAAAAAGAGTTTGTATTACTCTTTATCTTTTCTACCTCAAGCATGCTTGCTTATTTACCTAGCCCTCTGATTATTCAACGGTTAATTGATAATCTTGAGCAAGGAAGGTTTGAGGATAAAAATGAACTGTATCTTCAGATCACTATTTTGCTTGTTGTTATGTTAGGGGCGATTATTCTGGGGTACTTTCTTGCTATTTATATTGCCAAAGTTGTCAAACGCTATAATTCGAGCATTAAAACGAACATTTATAAAGCGGTTGTTTATGCTAAGTATCAAGAGTTAAGTAAAATCTCGGAAACTGATATTCAGGCAAGAGCAACACGAGATGTTGACTCCATTGGTTATTTAACGCCCGTAGGTTTAAGTACTTTATCTGTTGAGTTGTTAAAATTAATTTTTCTTATTGGGCTCTTATTTTACACCAATTTGTATTTAACACTCTCACTATTAATAATGTTGCCTATCTCCTTCTTTATTTTTAAATACTTTAGTGCACCGTTATATAACCTTTCTAAAAACAGTCACGAAACTTTTTCTGATTATAATTCAAAAATTTTGGAAGCTTTTTCAAGTGTCAGAGAATGTCAGGTCGACAATTCTTTTGAATATCATACCCAAAAAGTTCAGGAACGTATTGATGAGAGTGAAGGGGCTAAGTTTAATTGGACCATAGTTAATCGAAAAATTAATGTGCTGATGAGCTCTCTACCTATTATTGTTTCAGTTTTAGTCTGGGCAATTGGTGGTAGCAAAGTGATTGATAGCACCATGACATTAGGTGAAGTGATGGCCTATATGATTTTTTTATCCATGTTATATACGCCTGTTGCTGCTTTTTATAATTTTATGGCTGAATTTCATTTTGATATTTCTGCGATAGAAAGAATTGAACAGATATTATCAATTAGTCAAATACCGTTAACCGTACCAGGTCGATTAAACCAATTTACCCAGCAATTAGAAGCAAGAGATATTTCATTATTGTATGGAGAAAAGCAGGTTTTAGACCAGGTGAATTTTTCTATAAAGCCCGGAGAAGTTATTTGTATCGATGGCATCAATGGTAGCGGTAAAACAAGTTTTATCAATATCCTGTTGGGGTTAATTAGCCCTGATAAAGGAAAGTTATACCTTGATGATGTCGAATTAAAGCTTGAGGATGTGCAGTTTTTTCGTGAATCGATTGGCTTCGTGCCGCAAGATGTTTTTATTTATAACGATTCACTGATTAATAATATTACTCAGGGTAAAACCTACTCAGACGATAGGATTATATCGGTCATTGAACAAGTTGGTTTGACTGATATGTATCAAAATTTGGAGACTGATCAGCTATTGTTACTGACACCTAAAACGCTTTCTGGCGGCATGAAACAAAAAATAGGATTAGCAAGGGCGCTAATTAAATTACCTGGCATCTTAATTTTAGATGAACCAACTAATCATTTAGATCCTGAAACCAAACAGCAAATTAAAAATGTTATTTGCCAGTCGGGTGATGTTTCAGTGATTTATATTTCTCATGATCCGGATATGCAAGTAGCTGCTGATCGTGTTTTAACGCTTTCACTAGGGAAATTAACTAATGGATAAAAGAAAGGTTGTAGTTACAGCAGTTAATGCCTGTTGTTCACTTGGTCATGATATTGATACAGTTTGGCATAACCTTAAGCAAGGGAATAGTGGTATCAAACCCATCTCTAGGTTTAATGCTGAGCGCCACTTTACAAAAATAGGCGGCGAAATAGATGATGCTTACCGAGATATATTGGACTTAACGGGACAAAGTGCTGTGTCTAAGAATGGAGAATTGTCACTGTTATGTGGTCAGGGCTTGTTTTTACAAGAAAATGCTAAGGGTATTTTTGAATCTTATCCTGATATTGGTCTTATATTGGGGTCTGGCTTGGGAGGCCTTTATTTTTCAGAAGATAACCTGAAAAAAATGTATGAAACTGGTGGCAAACGGATTCACCCGATGACAGTGCCCAATGTTGACCCTAATAGCATTGTTAGCGCCTTAAGTCGACGCTGGCAAATACATGGGCATCAATTTTCAATTAGTACCGCTTGTTCGTCAGGTGCTAATGCAATTGGCACCGCATTAGATCTTATTCGCAATGGTCGTTTAGATTGTATTGTTACTGGTGGTGTTGAATATACCTTTACGACGTTATTGTATGCAGGCTTTGATCAATTAAGAGCAATGTCACGCTGTAATGATACCCCAGAAACTAGCTGTAAACCTTTTTCTCAAGGCCGTGATGGCTTTATTATGGGAGAAGGAGCAGCAATGCTGGTGTTAGAAAGTGAAGAAAGGGCTTTGTCCAGAGGAGCAACTATTTTAGCTGAATTGACAGGTTATGGGGTCACTGGTGGTGCTTACCATGTTGTAAAACCGATAGAAGATGGCTCTGATGGTAAAAAAGCTATGGCGTTGGCATTAAGCGATGCTGGAATTGACAGTGATAATATTGATTTTATTAGTCCACATGGCACCGGCACCGCATTAAATGATCAGGCTGAATACAATGCGATGGCTGCATTATTTGGCCCTAAAACGTCAGATATTCCTGTTGTCCCGATTAAACAGCTTACCGGACATATGTTAGGAGCCAGTGGCGCGCTTGAAGCTGTTCATACGGTCAAATGTATTGAAGACCAGATTGTTACGCCCATTGCCTATTATCAAGCTGAAGCCAACCAGAAACTCAACATTTCTGTTGGCGAGGCAAATCAACACTCAATCAAACATGCAATGTCAAATTCTTTTGGTTTTGGTAATAACAATGTATCGCTCATTATGAGCCAATACCATCATTAAATTAATCGGGAAATAACATGAAAATTACTGTAATAGAACTTAAAAATATCCTTAGTTCTGAGCTGGAAAAAGGCGCTTTAGATCATATTGACGAATCAACCAATTTAGAACATTTTGGCCTGGATTCAGTCGGCTTTTTTACCATGATTTATAAAATTGAAGATGCCTGCAATATTGAATTTGATGAAGAAACGCTGGACCAGCTGACATTAAAAAGCACCTTAGGTGATTTACTTTCCGTGATCACTGCCAAAGGCGTAGAAGTGGTGCCTGCTTAATGTGAATAAATTTATGTACATCTCGTACTTGATGTAATCCCTGTCATTTTGGGAAATATTATAAAAAGGAAAAAGAAATAGAAAACTTACATTTAAATATTTAGAAAAAAACACTAGGCCCAACATTAGCCAAAGGTAACTTTAGAGGGCTTATTGCTACTCCGGCACCTTTCGAACCAGCTATAACACCTGTTTGTGGTTGTGTTCCACCTAAGGTTATTAAGTGAGAGAAATAGAGTAACTGATATATGGTTTGACACATTGTTTGTGTTAGATGTAAACGAATTCTTGTACATGTTGTACTTGATGTAACCCTCCCGTGATAAATGGGAATATTATAAAAAGGAAAAAGAAATGCAAAATTTGAATTTAAATATTAAGAAAAAAGCGCTAGGTCCAACATTAGCAAAAGGTGGAAAAACGACTGTAGAAACAGATAATCCAAATCCAAATTCGGACATAGACATTTGCTACGGTGGAAGTTCAAGAATTTGTGCAGGAGGAACTTATGATCCTAATACAGGCAATGCAGGCGGAGCTGTTACATATAAAAATGACTCATGTTGCTAGACAACAATAAATTTTAATTTTAAAAGTAGTGCTTTCGATAGCGCTACTTTTATTAGTAAGAACTAGGCTTCGATGGATTAAGATGTTAGCTATAATTAATAAACTAAAGTGTTATATAAATAAAATATTTTCTTATATTTTTTTACTTCCTATTCAATACTCTAAGAAAAAAAAGCGTCGCTCTAAATTTGCTCATCTTATAGTTCAGTTTATTGCTGTTGCTTTGAATATAAAAAATAGAGAAGCGTGCTTGATATATAAGAAGGGAATTAAAAGTGCAGTAACATTTCACTATAACTATTCTTATTTAGCTAATTTATCAGTAAATGATATTGCAAAAGAAATTAGCAAAGTCAAAATTATTAATGAGGAATATGTTCGTACTGCTGAAGTTGAAAAACGCCCTATAATTTTAGTTTCGATTAAAAGTGGAGATTTTTATAGAGGGTTTCTAAGGCTCGCCGAAATAACAACCTTAAATAAGGAATTAAATATTATCAAAGTATCAGGTAAGTCTGATAATGAAGACAAATTGTATGCAAAATTAAAACGCTACTGTAAAAGATTAAATATTATTAGATTTGATGATGATATCGCTAAAAAATGTTTTTATCAGCTAAGAAAGAATAATATAGCAATATTTATGAATGATATGGAAGTGAGGGTTAATAAGCGAGTTACTGTCGACTTTATGGGAAAGGATACTCATTTTCAATGTGGTATTGCTGAATTAGCTGTTATCACAAAATCTGTTGTTGTCCCCGTTGTGAATTATAAAGATGATAAAAATCAACATACCTTAAAAATCGAAGAGCCGATTGATGTTGAATTACTTCAACATGAGGGGATGGCAGGTAAAGTACATTATATAACCCAGCGCCTAGCGAGCGATATGCAAGACTGGCTGAGAAGTTATCCTGAGCAAATTCATTATTGGGATGAAATTGCTGATACTTTTTATGCATCAAAAGATAGAAAGGTGAATGATGTTATTAAATATTAGATTAATTATTGTATTAACTTTATCTAGTTTTATCTTATCTTGTTCAACGACAAGCTTTCCTATTTTTAAGCGGATTGATGCACCTGATAGCTATGAGCTCATTCCTCTAAGGAAACTTTTTGCCAATATTGATACTAAGTTAGGCTATAAAATAAGCCCTGATGGTACAAAGTTAGCATGGGTTGAGGTAATAGAAGATCGTTTAGAGTTAAAGATTAAGGATTTATCTACGGACAATACAAACATTATAAAAACTCCTTTTATCGATCAAAATTTTTATTGGGGAGATGAATCGCGATATATATTATTTCCTATTTATTCTCAACAAGTTAAAGAATCTAAAATAGCATTAATTGATACCTATGAAAGAGAAAAAATAAATACTAATCTATTATTATCAAATCTTTCTGGCAGTTTAAGAATACACCGTATTATTTTACAGCCTAGCGTTACTTTAGTATTGAAAAGAAATGTTTTGAACGAATTACCCGAATATTACCTAATGGAGTTATCGGAAGGTGCCCCTCAGAAAATTGACTTAAATGAAAAACATATTGTTGATTTAATTGTAAAAGATAAGAAGATTGTTGCTCGTATTCGGCAAAAAGATAATCAACGTTTTATTGAAAAGCAAAGTAACAGTGGGTTTATTACGATATCTGAGTGTAGTGATATTAATGCAAATATAAAGTTATTAAGCCTTGATAGCGATGGCTTTCTTAATTACACCTCTAATTGTGAATCAGATAAATTACAGCTAATTCGAGCTAAAAATAAGCTTTATAAACATTATACTTGTAATGCAATTGAAGAATGTAATTCTGATGTTGCTCAAGTGGTGGTAAATCCTGTCAATGGCATACCCTACTTTTCTTTATATCATGAACAAAATTCAATAACTTTTAACTTACAAAACGATAGTGCTTTTCAAAAACTGACCAATGAGCTTCAAGGTAAAATAAAAATTATCAGTATGGATCGAGACTTTAATCGGTTAACACTCGAAAACTCATCTCATTTAGGTGAGCGTTACTATTTAGTTGATTTAGAGCGAAATAACATCGCAATGTTATCTAAAGGGCAACTTTTTGATTATCAATCTTTTATCAAACCCGCACAGTTTATTCAAATTCATAATGAAAGCAATACACCTTTATATGGCTATTATTACCCGGCTCAAGTCCAATTTTCAGAAAAGAAATCCGCTATGATCTTATTACATGGCGGGCCTGAAGAAAGGAGTTACCCTGATTATGACAGAGAAGCGATATTATTATCTAACAGGGGCTATGATGTGATATCGCTGAATTATCGAGGGTCGAAAGGATTTGGGCACCAATACCAGCAACAAGCCTATAACAATATCGAAGTGATGTTGAATGATATTGAATCAGCAAGCCAATGGTTAATTAATGTTAAAAATGTTGATAAAAGCGCTATTGGACTTATGGGCGGCAGTTATGGTGGTTATTTAGCGTTATTAGCTAGTAAATACCAACAAAATAAGTGTATTGTCTCGATTAATGGTATTTATGATTTATATCAAACCGCGCTAACTTTTCAGGATAACCCGGTTAATTTCTTTATTCGCTATTATGGCGGTATTGATAATATCAGGCAGGGTAAATTTGATGAGTATTCACCAATTAAATATAGTAATTATCAGGACAACCACTATTTGCTAGTTCAGTCTGAATATGATAGCAAAGTCCCTTTTCAAACTGCTGTTGATTTTTATGATTTAGTTCAAGCAAATAACGATGTTGAATTCATTGTTATTAAAGATGTTCATGATATTCGTAAGTGGTATAACCGACTTGAAAGCTACCGTAATATTGAGGTGTTTTTACGGCAATGTTTGGGAGGGGGCGATGCGGGCTTCGAATACTATCTACTAGCAAAACCGTTTTATGAATAAGTTGTTTATTTATTTCATATCAGAAAATAAGTAGGACGTTTATGTATAAATTTGTATCTTTTTTTACCTTATTATTCTTTTCTGTCACCTCAAGTGCTCAAGTTATTTTAGAAGATAAAACCATTTATTTGTCTGTATTGGAGGGGCTGGAAGGTAAACAAAGGCATTATGTTGCGGGTATCCAATTTCCTAATAGAAAAAACCTTGGTTATCTTGAAGTTGGGGTTTTAGATAGCTTAAACACTGAGACTGAGTTTAATGGTTTTATTACTTTAGGCGCAGGCTATAACTGGAATCTTTATCATCATAAGTATTATGATTTTTATTTAGGTGGTGGTGCTATTGCAGCTTTTCAAGGAAAGTGTAATCAAAATACAGTGGATATTCAAAAGCGTGAATTTTGTGCAGATGATAAAAATAAAGATGGGGTTTATGGTGATACTGATTTATTACTATACCCAGAGCTTAGGTTAACTTTTAATATGACCAAAAGTTTTGTTATTGAATTAAACGCGAGAAAATATTTTTCAGTAAATAAAGATTTTACGCCTGATAATGCTTTTGTAGGCGTTTCTTTTACTTTTGAATTGTAAGTACTGAAGTAGATATAGCCGTCGCTATATTAAGAATAATATTAAAAAAGATAATGTAGATATGGATATTAATAATATTAAACGATTATTTGGAATGACTTATGGTTTGGTGATGCTGGCAGCTTGCGACTCTTCAGAAACAATTGAAGCAGAATATGTTGGTAACTATGATACCCCTCCTTTAATTCAGGCCTTAGATGCACCTTTAACAGAATGCCCTGAGCGTGTATGGGCAAGTGCCAGTCAAAATTTTAAGCAATCTGAAGTATTGGTTATTGACCGACCTAGAGGGATAAAAAATGCCTTTCACTGGCAGGCAATTGATAAGAGTGTCAACAATGTTGAACTTGAATTTTTAGATCCACAATGGTTTCTTCTTTATAACTTTGGCTATTACTTTGGTAAGAAAACAGTAGGGCTAAATGCGTTAGAAATTAGTCATCATCTTCGTAGCGATGGTTCTACATATTGGAAACATGATGTGCATTTACTTTTTCATGAGCTTTTTCATTACTTTGCTCAGGAAAACTGGCTAATAGATTCTCACGAACGTGGTGATGTCTACCCATTACACTGGCAACCTCGTTATCTACGCACTAAGTTAATTTATGCCTTACAAGAAGCATTAAGCAATAAGTCAGATTTATCAGAAGCCAAATACTGGTACAGGCGTTACTTGCAGGAACACCCAGAAGAAGCTGTTGTTACTAACGTTTTCGACAACATTGAAGGAACTGCCGAATATGCCGGCTATGTGATGCTTGCTTTGGCTGAATACGGCTGTAACATTTCTGAGGAGCAATTAATTAAAAATATCAATGATAATATCATTGCTTTTGATTATACCTTAACTTCAAACCTTGAATCTTATCGACTGGGGTTATTGTCAGGTTTATTATTAAGGGAAAGAAGTAATGAAAACTGGCAAGTACAAGTGGAAAATGGTGTGCCATTGGTTGGTATATTACTAAAAAACATTCCTGAAAAGTATGTTAGCTATGATACAGAACTTGCTAATAAAATAAGTGAAGACGTTGCTTATGAGAATGGTTTGTTACATATGAAATTTTCTCCAGCTATAAATACTTTTAAAAACCCAGAATATTACCGCTTATCTTTGAGTGCTGAATCGCTGAATTTCTTTCAAATGTCGGGTGCTTATTTTATTAATAATGAAGCCAATATTAATAAAATTACTGCGGATTTTGAAGGGGATTTAATGTTGGGGGGAGATGTTATTATAGAAGCTAACGGGATACAGCTCATAGAAGTTAAAAACACTCCATGTCGTGAAGGTTTTGATATAAATCAGTTTATTTTCCCTATTCATAAAGATGAAATTAAATTTGATGAGCTGGAACGTGTTGCTTTTTCTAACTCTGCTTTAACTTTTAAAGATCTTAAAATTGATAAAGTTAACGTGGATGGATATCAATGGCTTTGTATTAACTAATAAATCTATTTTATTGGTTGCAGGAGTTATGGTTGATCGTTATTTTTCTGCTAACTATAGCCTGCTGTTAGCGAATCTAAGTGTATTTGTTCAATCTTATTTTTATTTTTCTTGGTTCAAGAAAACAGAACACATTTATAAAGGAATCAATTTAGATTAAAAAACTATAATGAACTGAAAAATTAAGTATTTTTATAGCTCATTAAAATCCAGGGGGTAAAGTGAGGGTTATGAAAAACTCCCATGCAAATAATTCAATAAAAACAAATGGATAACTATCACATGGGCGGCATGATGTAGTCTGAAAAAGACATCATCCTCCAGAACACTTGTTCGTTAAAAACCCAGCTTCGGCTGGGTTTTTGCTTTTTAATGATAGAAAATACCGTTTTGCTTTAGGATGTGAACAGCTTAGTGAAAATTTATATTAAAAACATGGTTTGTGACCGGTGCATTCTGGCGGTGGAAAATATACTGCAAGAGATGCAGTTAAGTTATGTCACTGTTGGTTTAGGTGTGGTGGATTTTTCAAACCATCTAGGTGAGCAACTACCCGATCTTATTCATACTCAATTAAGCCAGCGATTAGAAGCGCTGGGCTTTTCACTGCTGAATAATTCAAAAAGTAAGTTAATTGATGCGGTAAAAAATTCGTGCATTGACTATCTTAAAAGCACCATAGAAGGTGAGCAGGCGCAAACCCATGTGCGCTTGTCTGAGCATATTAATCATCATGTTGCGCGGGAATATAAATATCTAAGCAATTTGTTTTCTGAAGTAGAAGGCATCACGATTGAGCAATACTTTATAAAACTTAGAGTTGAAAAAACAAAAGAACTACTGGTCTACGGTGAGTTATCGCTGGCGGAAATTGCATCTTTGTTAGGCTATAGCAGTGTTGCGCATTTAAGCGGGCAATTTAAAAAAGTGACCGGGTTAACGCCAAGTTATTTTCGCTCGGTAAAAGATCAAAAACTCAGAAATGCTTTAGATAAACTGTAAATTCTATAACAAAAACAAATAACCCTGTAACGAGCATCGGGCGCAACTGTTTTAAACTATTGGCCAGTCAATAGTATGGAGTCTCTAATGGGTATGAATTGGAACAACAAAACAAACTGGATTAAAAGTGCACACAATACTAAATGGTGTTTATTGGGTTGTGCGATTGGTGATTTTGGTACAATTGCCTATTTTCAATTTAATGAGCACAACCTTTCAACTTTAAGTGTGATGTTATTCGCAATGTTTAACGGGTTGCTCACCAGCATTATGCTGGAAACGATTATTTTGTATCGTGCACATTTTACGTTGAAAGCGGCGCTTAAAACCGCTTTTGGCATGAGTTTTATTTCGATGCTGGCGATGGAAGCGGCGATGAATTTAACCGACTATGCGTTAACCGGCGGGGCAATCTTAACCTGGTGGGTGATCCCTTTGGCGCTGCTTGCAGGCTTTTTAACCCCTTGGCCATACAATTACTGGCGATTAGAAAGACACGGTAAGTGTTGTCACTAACCTGTATTTTGGGGCCGCAGGCGATAAATTTTTCCGTTGTCACTGGAAAAGTAAAGGTAACCATCTGGACCAGTGATAACGGCGCGTATTCTTTGCTCAAGTGATTCTAACAAGCGTTCTTCGCTTGTGATATGACCGTTTTCATCAATCTCAACACGGTTTAGATGTTTTAATTTCATCGCACCTGAAAATAAACTGCCTTGCCATTTGGGGAAGGCTTTTCCTTGGTATAAAGTTAATCCACCCGGCGCGATGGAGGGTGTATACACTTTTTTCGCTGCTTGCATACCGGGCATTTTTTCTTCACCAACGGAAATCGGTCCCCAGTATTCTTTGCCTTGCGAAACGAGTGGCCAACCGTAATTTTTGCCTTTTTCGATGAGGTTAATTTCATCACCACCACGCGGCCCATGTTCAATCGACCACAGTCGTTTGTGGGTTTTATCAAATACCAGACCTTGAGGGTTTCTGTGGCCGTATGACCATATTTCCGCCAATACTTCTTTTGAATCGACAAAGGGGTTATCGGCGGGCGTTTTGCCATCTAGTGTTAAGCGTATAATCGCACCCGCGTGATTTGATAAATTTTGTGCATTGTCCCGCTCTGCTCGATCGCCTATGCTGAAAAATAAATGTCCTTGTCCGTCAAAAGTGATACGACTGCCGAAATGCCGTGTGTTGTCATTGGCTGACTGCGTAACCAGTATATCTTGCCAGTTAATCAGGTGCTGACCAACAAGCTCAGCGCTTGCTAATGTGGTTGCCAACCCGGCTTCTGTTGATTTGCTGTAGGTAAAATAGAGCCGAATTTTATCTTGATAATTTTCAGGTTTAACCGAGGGCAGGGCAACATCCAGTAAACCACCTTGTCCGGAACTTTCAATTTTGGGATGTCCGGATATTTGCTTTTGATTTTTTGCTTTGAGGTCTAACAGAAAAATATCACTGTCTCTTTCTGTCAATATCAGTTTATTGGGTGTGATAAACGCCAAACCCCAAGGCGTATCAAAGCCAGAGGCGATTTCATCCAGATAAAAATCATGTTTTTGACTGCTAAAAGATTGTGCTGCATCGGCGTTTTTTAGAAAAATACTGACGGAAAATAAACAGCTGACAAGCAAGGTAAGCGCAGGTAAAAAAACTGAATTTGCGATATATCGATGTTTGTTTGACATACATAACTCCGCGTTAAAATTTGTCTCCGTCCGAGTTTATTCCAATCCCTTTTAAACAATGTTCAATGACCGTTTGTAATTCAGCAAAAGTAACTTTTGCACGCGCCATTGAGGCTGTACCACGCAAGGTTGTTGCTATGCTAAGGGCAGCACTACTTGCCTGATGATTGAGGCCCAACCGTATCGCTTGCGGATCGTTTAGAAAGAGTTCTGTCAGTAGCTTTTGAATATATTGTCCGGCTTCGTTAAGCAGTTCAGTAGGCGCTTGCGGCATATCGCCTCCGGCGATTTCAGACTGGCATAAAATAACGTAGCAGCCCTTAGGATCGTCTGATTCACATTGGCTTTTAACAATCGATAACATGTAATTTTTTACACGTTTTTCCAATCTAGTACCTTCTTCAAATAGCCATTGTGTATGAGGCTTGGCTATTTTTTCGATATACAAACTGGTCGCTTTAACAAACAGAGCTTCTTTGTTACCAAAAGTAGCGTACATACTGGGTTTGTTGATACCCATGCTTTGTGTGAGTTCAGACAAAGAAGCGCCTGTGTAGCCTTTTCGCCAAAACACATCCATTGCAGCCTCTAATGCTTGCTCTTCGCTAAATGTACGTTTTCTACCTACCACAATTTTATCTCTTTATTTATTTTGACATATTGTACCGAACGGTATAGAGTTGGTCAAGTGTACCTATCGGTACAAAATAGAAAGTATTATCCATCAGTTAACCATAAGGAAGTTTTATGAGTCATATTATTGAGAACAAAGTTGCATTAGTGACGGGCGCAAACCGGGGAATTGGCAAAGCAATTGTTGAATCTTTTATTGCACACGGAGCGAAAAAGGTTTATTT
This sequence comes from Catenovulum sediminis, assembly GCF_007289895.1. Classification (GTDB taxonomy): domain Bacteria; phylum Pseudomonadota; class Gammaproteobacteria; order Enterobacterales; family Alteromonadaceae; genus Catenovulum; species Catenovulum sediminis. The sequence goes on from NZ_CP041660.1 coordinate 2,903,906, forward strand.
GGCCGTGCGTGATCCTGAATCTACCGTAGAGTTAGCCACTCAATTTAAAGATAAAGTGGTGACACTTAAAGCGGACGTATCGGATGCGGATTCAATTAAAACCCTAGCAGAACAAACGAAAGACGTAGATATTCTGGTTAATAATGCTGGCATCATGCAGTTGGGCTCACCTTTGGATGACAATGCGCAGGCGTCACTACAGCAGCAATTTGATGTGAATGTGTTTGGACTGATGCGTGTTGCGAGTGCCTATGAAGAAATATTGGCGCAGAACAAAGGTGTTTTGGTGCAACTTAATTCAATTGCCTCAATTAAGACGTTTGCTGACATTGCGACTTATTGCGCTTCTAAATCTGCGGCCTATTCTATTACACAAGGTTTGCAGCAAAAGTTTGCAGCAAAAGGGGTTGACGTACTGAGTGTTCACCCAGGGCCTATTGGCACAGATATGGGGGATTCTGCTGGTTTTGAAGGGGCGCCGGAGCCAAGTGTTGTCGCGGAAGGGATAGTCGAATCGTTAAAAAATGGAGATTATCATTTATTTCCAGACCCGGTTGCTAAACAATTTGAAAGTGCCTATCAGGGCTTTTCTGATGCAATTATTACTTCTGAACTGGCGTTATAAGCTGCGAAAATCGAAAGAGGGTCGTCCCTTTAGGCGACAAATGTTCATTGCAGAATTTGTCGGCGTAAACACCGACCTACCTGTAGCTTATAGCTTATAGCTTATTGCTCAAAGCTCAAAGCTCAAAGCTTGAAACTTGAAACTTGAAGCTCGAAGCTCATAGCTCAGATGTGAGTCGTCCCTTTAGGGCGACAAATGTTTATTGCAGAATTTGTCGGCGTAAACACCGACCTACCTAAAGCTCGTAGCTCAAAGCTCAGATGTGGGTCGTCCCTTTAGGGCGACAAATGTTAATTGCAGAATTTGTCGGCGTAAACACCGACCTACCTGTAGCTCGAAGCTCGAAGCTCGAAGCTCGAAGCTCGAAGCTCGAAGCTCGAAGCTCATAGCTCATAGCTCATAGCTCATAGCTCATAGCTCGAAGCTTAAAGTTCGGTGTTTTTCAAGATAGTTGTCGCCTAAAGTTAAATTTTATGCTGCCTTCTCATCTTCATTTTTTGTCGGGTTTAAATGTACCTGTTCGATGGCAGACCAGTCTCGTGTTTTGCCTGACCAACGAGTCGGGTGCTTCATCTTAGCTTCTGTATTAATTTTATGGCGATGAGCCAGTATCTCTTTATCCAATCCAGCGTGGCGCTGATTGGGTGTGACAAACTTAATTCCACTGTGCAAATGTTCATCGTTGTACCAGTTTACAAATCCACTCACCCACGCTCTAGCTGTCGTTATACTTTCAAATGCTTTTTCTGGGTATTCCGGTCTATATTTCAATGTCTTAAACAACGACTCAGAATAAGGATTATCGTTACTCACTGACGGGCGGCTAAACGAGGGCATAATCCCCAGTTCTTGCAGTGTCGCCAGCATAGTCGCTCCTTTCATCGGGCTGCCATTGTCCGAATGCAATGTGACTTGGTCACGCTTAATTTGTTCTCTTTGACAAATATCCGTCATTAAATCAGCTGCTAATTCGCTCAACTCGGTTTCATGTATCTGCCAACCCACTATTTTTCGGCTATAAATATCCATCACTAAGTACAAGTATAAAAACAGTCCTTTCACCTGGGTCGGTAAGTAGGTGATGTCCCAAGTGTATATCTCATTTGCCTGTGTCGCTGTTAAAGCCTGAGGTTTAGCGACTGTTTTTGCTGGCTTGCTTTTTTCTCGGTGCGTCAGTAGGTTATGGTTTTTCATGACCCGGTTAAATGAACTCACCGATGCAATCCAAATGCCTTTATCTAACAGTTTCGGCACAATTTTACTGGCGGATAAATCTGCATATTCATCACTGTTTGCTATCTGTATTATTTTCTGGCATTCAATGTCAGTCAGTCGATTAGCTGGTGTTTTAATTGCCTCTATCCGGCCATCTTGCATATTTTCCTTTTTTATCCACCGTTGTATGCTTTTTTCACTCAACCCCAGTAAACGACAGGCTTTGGCCTGACTGGCTCCGGAAGATTGCGCCTCCTGAACCCATTTGATTAACTGTCTGCGCTCTTCCATTGGTGTTAATCGTCCTCGCTGGAACCCCAAATGGCATCCACTTTTTTTTTGAGTACTAATAATGCAGCTGTTTCTGCTAAGGCTTTATCTTTACGATTCAATTCTTTTTGCAGTTGTTTAATTTCGTTTTTTAATTGCTTTGTGTGCGTGGCAGACGCTTTCGTGGTGCTTGGCTAGTTTCTTTGGGTTATATCTTGTTTCCACTGCTGTATATGATGTGGGTATATCCCTTGGGCACGGCAATATTGATTGAGACCTTCATCGTCTAATGATGCACAGGCAATGATGGCGTTTAATCGAGCTTCTGCGCTCCAATCTTGAGGTCGTTTTTCTTTTTTCATTTTATTGCCGTTGTCGGTAAATTCCAGTTGATGGTTTTTAGCAAGTACAATCCATTTTTGCAATGTTGAATAGCCAACATTTAGCTCAAGTGCGATATCTTTTAAATTAACATCACTTCGGCGATTCAAAGCTTTTTCGACCGCTTGGATTTTAAATTCTTCAGTAAATTTATAACTCATTTTTATTTGCCTCTAATTAAAGTTAGAGGCGACATCTATCCTGACACAGGGGGAGTTAGACATATCTTTTTCATCTAAAGGGCGTAAGATTGAATGTGCTACCCATAATCCTTTATTGTGAGGTGTTACATGTGGTTGAAAACAGGTTGTCAAATCGCTTTTGATATTAATATTCCGACCCCTTTTATGCTGATGTTGCGTCCCAGAAGTGGTGCGCAGCAATGGATTGAACTTGAAAAGTACATTTTAACGCCCAGTACGCCTATTGTTGAGTTTACCGATATTTACGGTAATTTGTGCCAGCGCCTGATTGCCCCGGTTGGCCTTTTTTCGATTAATACTTCGGTGCAGGTCAAAACACCTGAGGTGATAGATATTGCGCCCGGTGCACCTTTTGTTCCTGTGCAATTTTTGCCTGATGCGGTGCTTTCATATTTATTGCCGAGTCGTTACTGCGAATCAGATGTGTTAGTGAACGTTGCCTGTGAAATTACAGATGGATATTTACTGGGCTATGATCAGGTAGCCGCTATTTCTCAATGGATAAATACCAATATACGTTATGAAACACAGATTAATGATTATTTAGTTTCAGCAACTGATGTTTATCAGCGCCGTTGGGGAGTATGTCGCGATTTTGCGCATCTGGGAATTGCCCTTTGCCGGAGTTTATGTATACCCGCACGTATGGTCGTGGGCTATCTACATGGTTTATCACCGATGGATTTTCACGCGTGGTTTGAAGCTTATATTGATGGGCGTTGGTATACATTTGATGCCACTCAGCAAACCTTAAAACCTGGTTATGTGGTTATCGCTTATGGCCGGGATGCCGCTGATGTGGCAGTTTTTAATCAATTCGGACCCGCGATATTTCCGATTTCGCAAAACGTTTTTGTTGAACAATTGGGAAACAATTGCTGATGAAACGATACTCAATTACCCATAGTACGCACTACCAATATTCAGGATTCGTTGAACTTGGATTGCATTATATGCTGCTCAGACCAAGGGAAGATCATGAGTTGAGAATAGAATCATTTTCGCTAAATATAACACCGGATTACAATTTGTTGTGGCACAGAGATGTAGAAAATAATTCGGTTGCGGAAGTGTCTTTTAAGCAAAATACAGCTAAGTTAACGGTTGAGAGTGAGGTGATTATTCAGCAATTTAATGAGTCACCATTGGATTTTTTAGTAGCTGATTATGCGGTTTATTACCCGTTTAAATATCGCCAAGGGGATCAGGTTTTATTGCAACCTTATATGAGGCTCACGCAACCAGAAGACAAAAATATTATCCAGCAGTGGCTAGCCAGTATATGGCAAGCAGATGAGAAAATACAAACTTATACTTTATTAAAACGTTTGGCCGAAAGTATTCATAATCAGTTTACTTACCGAATTCGCGAAGAAGCCGGTGTGCAGAGTCCTTCTTTTACACTCACCCATAAAACCGGCTCTTGTCGTGATTTTGCAGCATTATTTATTGAAGCTGCGCGATTTTTAGGTTTGGCGTGTCGTTTTGTCAGTGGTTATTTGTATGCACCCGCACTTGCTGATATGGCGGGGGCCACTCATGCGTGGGCTGAAGTCTATTTGCCAGGTGCGGGTTGGAAAGGCTTTGACCCTACGGTGGGCTGCATTGTAGGGGCTGATCATATTGCGGTTGCAGTTGCGCGTTTACCAGAGTCAGTACCGCCTGTGCAGGGGTGTTATACCGGAAATCAAAGTTCGGTGATGGATGTTGGGGTTTGGGTTAAATTGATAGAAAGTTAACCTTTTAAACGGTTCATTGAGATATTTTCATCATCAGCTTGCAATAAAAGCCTGATCAAACAGTAGGCATCGAGCGTAGTTCATACTACAATACGCGACTTTAAAACTTTACTGTGCTTTCTAACAGGAGAAACCATGTTAACTCGTGACATGAACATTGCTGATTTTGACCCCGATCTGTGGCAAGCCATTCAACAAGAGACTGTTCGGCAAGAAGAACATATCGAATTGATCGCCTCTGAAAACTATGCCAGCCCACGCGTTTTAGAAGCGCAAGGCTCTCAATTAACCAACAAATATGCTGAAGGTTACCCTGGCAAACGCTATTATGGCGGTTGTGAGCATGTCGATGTTGTCGAACAATTAGCAATTGATCGTGCAAACGAGTTGTTTGGTAGTGATTATGCGAACGTTCAACCTCATTCTGGCTCTCAAGCCAATGGTGCGGTTTTTCAGGCGCTTTTACAACCGGGTGATACGGTTTTAGGTATGAGTTTAGCGCACGGTGGTCACTTGACGCACGGTGCACATGTAAACTTTTCTGGTAAAACCTACAATGCGGTTCAATACGGTTTGAATGAAGAAACCGGCGAAATCGACTACGATCAAGTTGAAGCATTAGCTTTAGAACATAAACCAAAAATGATTATTGGTGGTTTTTCGGCGTATTCATTGGTTGTTGATTGGGCACGTTTCCGTGAAATAGCGGATAAAGTTGGCGCTTATTTATTAGTTGATATGGCGCACGTTGCTGGTTTGATTGCCGCAGGTGTTTATCCTTCTCCGGTTCCATTTGCCGATGTGGTTACAACCACAACGCATAAAACTTTAGCGGGCCCGCGTGGTGGTTTGATTATTTCTGCTAAAGGCGAAGAAACTTTATATAAAAAGTTAAACAGCGCTGTATTCCCAGGTGGTCAGGGTGGTCCTTTATGCCACGTTATCGCCGCTAAAGCCGTTGCATTTAAAGAAGCGATGCAACCAGAATTTAAATCATACCAAGAGCAAGTTGTTAAAAATGCTCAGGCAATGGTCGCTGTTTTACAAGAACGTGGCTATAAAGTGGTTTCAGGACGTACTGAAAACCACTTATTCTTGGTTGATTTAATTGACAAAGATATTACCGGTAAAGATGCAGATGCCGCTCTAGGTCGTGCAAATATTACGGTTAATAAAAATTCTGTACCCAATGACCCTCGATCTCCATTTGTAACTTCAGGTCTGCGTATCGGTACACCTTCAATCACACGTCGTGGTTTTAAAGAAGGTGAAGCTAAAGAATTGGCTGGCTGGATTTGTGATGTATTAGATAATTTAGAAGATGATTCTGTTATCGCATCAGTTAAACAGAAAGTTCAGGACATTTGTAAAAAATTACCTGTATACGCTTAAATTTCAGCGTTTGTAATTGTCCAAATAATCCAACAGGCCGCTCTTGCGGCCTGCTTTCATTATAAGGTTGCTTCTGTATGCATTGTCCGTTTTGTGCAGCACAAGATACTAAAGTTATCGACAGTCGATTGGTTGCCGTAGGCCATCAGGTTAGACGGCGTCGTGAATGTTTTGAATGTCACGAACGATTTACTACTTTTGAGACAGCAGAGCTTGTGATGCCTCGTATTATTAAGAACGATGGTACACGAGAACCTTATAATGAAGGCAAACTCAGGACCGGATTAATGCGTGCGTTGGAAAAACGACCGGTTAGTACTGAGCAAATCGAAACTTTAATCACCCAGTTACAATCTGAATTACGTGCAACCGGTGAGCGCGAGGTTGAAAGTAAATTGCTTGGCAATATTTTGATGGAAAAGCTTAAAGAGGTTGATGAAGTTGCATACGTGCGTTTTGCTTCTGTTTATCGTTCTTTCCAAGATATTCGAGAATTTGGCGAAGCAATTGCCGGATTGGGTGATAAATCAATCAAATGAGCTAAGCTGAAATAACACTTAATGTTAGAGTTAGAGAATACAATGAGCGTATGCACACAGCAGGATTACCAATATATGGCACAAGCCATTCGTCTTGCTGAACAAGGTTTATATACAACCAGCCCAAATCCCAGAGTGGGTTGTGTTATTGTTTATGACGATAAAGTCGTTGGTAAAGGATTTCATATAAAAGCCGGTGGCCCGCATGCCGAGCGTCATGCGTTAGTGGATGCCGGTGAATTGGCGAAAGGGGCGTGTGTTTATGTCACACTCGAACCTTGTAGTCATACCGGACGTACTTCCCCTTGTGCAGATGCACTAATAGCGGCCGGTGTTACGCGTGTTGTTGTTGGTATGGTTGATCCGAATCCTAAAGTCAGCGGCCGCGGAATCGAAAAATTAAGACAAGCGGGCATTCAGGTGGTTGAAAATTGCCTGACTGATGCATGTGAAAAGTTAAATCCTGGGTTTATTAAACGTATGCAGCTAGGCAAACCATATGTGCGCTTAAAGCTTGCTGCGAGTTTAGATGGAAGAACGGCTATGCAAAGTGGTGAAAGTCAATGGATCACCAGTGCAGATGCCAGGCGAGATGTGCAAACTTACCGAGCGCGCTCCTGTGCGATTATCTCTGGCGCAGGTACAGTATTAGCCGATAACCCCAGTTTAAATGTTAGAATTTCAGACTTAAACTTTGAGTATCTAGGTGAAGTTAGACAACCTGTTCGTGTTGTTATCGATAACCAATTACGATTGTCAAATGAACTGAAATTATTTTCACTCCCTTCGCCAGTCTATTTAGTTGCAAATAAAAAACGTAGCGGAGATTGGCCACCGCATGTGGAAATGCTTGAGTTGTCGCAGACTGGCCAACATATTGATTTAGAAGAGTGTTTAGTTGAATTAGCAAAGCGTGAAATCAATGAAGTTTGGGTTGAAGGTGGTGCTGCGCTAGCAGGTGCTTTTATGCAAGCAGGTTTAGTGGATGAATTGATTATTTATCAGGCGCCTATATTTATGGGCGAGAATACGCGCGGTTTATTAGATATGCCCAATATAACCGAATTAAAACAAGCTGTGCGTTGGCAATTTGAATCGCATACCCGTGTTGGACAAGATTTAAAATTAATACTAAGAGCGTTATAAAAAATGTTTACCGGAATCATAGAAAGTGTTGGCAAGATTAAAACAATAAATGCAAAATCCGGCGATTTTGAAATCGTTATAGATACAGCCGATCTAGATTTATCAGATGTGAAACTGGGTGATAGCATTGCCGTGAGCGGTGTTTGTTTAACGGTCACTCAAATACAACCACAAGCATTTTGTGCAGATGTCTCTGCTGAGACCATTAAACGCACTAAGCTTTCACAGTTAAACGTTGGCAGTGATGTAAACTTAGAAAAAGCCTGTACGCCTAATACGCGATTAGGTGGCCATATCGTCAGTGGTCATGTTGATGGGGTTGGACACGTTGTAAATGTTTATGCAAACGCAAATGCAACCGATTACTGGATAGAAGCACCAGATTCTCTTGCGCATTATATTGCCGAAAAAGGATCGATTACCGTAGATGGCATTAGCTTAACGGTTAATGAAGTGCAAGGAGCTCAGTTTCGATTAACCATTATTCCACATACAACAGAAAAAACAGCAATTCATGATTGGCAGAGCGGTGCGCGGGTTAATCTAGAAGTTGACGTAATAGCTCGCTATTTAGAACGATTAATGCAAGCCCACACCGCACCTAAAGGCGGTGTTACATTAGAGCTATTAAAAAATAGCGGCATGATTAAATAGGGTAAACAAGATGAAGTTAAACAGTGCAGCAGAAATCATAGACGATATTCGCCAAGGTAAAGTTGTCATTTTAATGGACGACGAAGATAGGGAAAATGAAGGTGATTTAATCGTGGCTGCAGAACATTGTACGCCACAGGTGATAAACTTTATGGCGACCCATGGTCGTGGATTAATTTGTTTAACCTTAACCCGGGAGCGTTGCCAGCAACTTGATTTACCACTAATGGTAGATCGCAATAAAGCGCAATTTGGAACGAATTTTACCTTGTCAATTGAAGCGGCAAATGGGGTGACAACGGGTATTTCTGCTGCAGATAGAGCGACGACTGTGCGCGCTGCTGTCGCAAGAGATGCGAAACCAGAAGATATCGTACAACCTGGTCATATTTTTCCAATTATGGCGCAAGATGGTGGGGTATTAAACCGTGCTGGACACACTGAAGCAGCTTGTGATTTAGCTCGCTTAGCAGGCTTGCAAGCGGCCGGTGTTATTGTAGAAATATTAAATGAAGACGGCACCATGGCGCGTCGTCCTGAACTGGAAAAATTCGCAGAAAAACACCAGCTAAAAATTGGCACAATTGCTGACCTTATTGAATACCGCAATAACACAGAAACGACGATTGAAAAAATTGCCGAGTGTAAACTACCGACCAGTTTTGGTGAGTTCGATTTAATGACTTTTCGCGATACGATTGATGGGCAAGTGCACTTTGCACTTAAAAATACTGAAATAGAACATGAAAAACCCACCTTAGTACGTGTTCATGTCACGAATATATTAAGTGATCTGTTGCGCTCAGCACGTGAACCTTCTAAAGGATGGGAGCTGAGCTGTGCGCTCAAACGCATCTCTGAAGAGGGGGGGGTATTGGTTTTACTGGGTAAAAACGAAACGCCTGAAGAATTAATAGCCCGAGTAAAAGCTTATCAGGCCGAAGATGAAGGTAAGCCGGCGAGAGTGACTTCTAATTGGCGAGGTACTTCAAGAACGGTTGGTGTCGGCTCGCAAATATTATCTGCGTTGAATGTTGGCAAAATGCGATTATTAAGTTCGCAGAAAAAATACCATTCATTAAGTGGTTTTGGTTTGGAAGTCGTTGAATACGTCGAAGATTAAAATACCCTGTTGGTCTATTTTTTGTTAGAATCCAGCGCAATTTATTTAGATAGTTAAAAGGTTATTAAAATGCAGGTTATAGAAGGTGCATTTCCAGCGCAAGGTAAAAAATTTGCAATTGTTGTCTCTCGTTTTAACAGCTTTGTTGTTGAAAGTTTAGTTGAAGGCGCAATTGATACGTTAAAGCGTCACGGCTTAGTAAACGATGAAGACATTACGATTGTGCGATGTCCAGGGGCTTATGAATTACCCTTGGTTGCAAAAAAAGTTGCTGAGTCAAAAAACTATGACGCAATAATTGCATTGGGTGCAGTTATTCGAGGTGGTACTCCACACTTTGACTTTGTTGCAAACGAGTGTAACAAAGGGTTAGCCCAAGTATCCTTAGAGTATTCTATACCACTTGCGTTTGGCGTTTTAACGACAGATTCTATTGAACAAACAATTGAGCGTGCTGGCACGAAAATGGGCAATAAAGGCGGCGAAGCTGCTTTAAGCGCGTTGGAAATGGTTAACGTTTTATCTCAGTTATAGGAGCTGTAGATTGAAACCTTCACATAGACGTCGGGCTCGTGAGCTGGCAACACAGTCAGTTTACGCATGGCAAGCTTCTGAAAACCGAGTCGATACCATCATTGATGGTACGTTAGAAGAAGTTGATAACAAATCATTTGATGTTAATTTTTACCGTCAGTTGGTTCAAGGCACAGTCAAAAATGCTAAAGCTTTAGATGCAGCATATTCTGATTATTTAGATCGTAATTTAGAAGAGCTGGATATGGTTGAGCGCGCTGTTTTACGCGTAGCTACCTATGAATTAACGCATTGTCTTGAAGTGCCTTATCGTGTTGTTATTAATGAAGCGATTGAAATTGCCAAAACTTTTGCAGCAGATGAAAGCCATCGTTTTATAAACGGGGTTTTAGATAAAGCTGTTAAGAAAATTCGCCCCCACGGAAAATAGTCGGTGGCTGAATTTGATATCATTTCTAGGTTTTTCACTTTTGGTGAAAAACCTGATTCTGTTGTTCTGGACAAAGGTGATGATTGTGCGTTAGTGCGCAGTGGTAATGCTACTGAGCTATTAGCCATCACCACAGACACCTTAGTATGCGGAACGCATTTTCTGCAAGATATCCCACCTCATGCGCTAGCGTACCGATGTTTAGCGACAAACTTAAGTGATCTAGCGGCAATGGGGGCAATGCCTAGATGGTTTAGTTTAGCGCTCAGTTTGCCCAAAGAAATTGCTCAAAACCAAGATTGGTTGGCGGAATTCAGTCAGGGCTTGCAGGTGCTCAGCGCCGAGCATAATATTTACCTGATCGGCGGTGATACGACTTCGGGCCCTTTAAGTGTCACTATTAGTGCGGTAGGGCAGGTTGCTGAGAATCGTTGTTTGTTGCGTAAAAATGCTAAAGTCGGCGATTTGATCTGTGTTTCAGGTACGCTTGGTGATGCTGCCGGCGCTTTAAAGATAATGTTGGATCAGTCGACACCTTGTGACATTGAAACCAGAGATGCCTTGTTTTCACGTTTTAACTACCCGTCCGCTCGGGTTCAGGTTGGGTTGGCATTATTAGCGTTTTCAAGCTGTGCGATTGATATTTCAGATGGTTTATTAGCCGATCTCACCCATATTCTAAAAGCTTCCAATTGCTGTGCAACAATTGATATCGATAAATTACCTCTGTCGCCAGCTCTGGTTCGTCAATTCGGTCAACAAGCTGCTCAGAGAATGTCATTGTCGGGCGGAGATGATTACGAATTATGCTTTACCATAAAGCCAAGTGATATAGATAAGTTACGAGCTACAGCCGAGAAACTCGATATTCCATTGCATGTCATTGGGCAGATAGTGGAAGGTGAAGGTGAAGGACTTAAAGTTGTTCAGCAAGGGCAAATTATAGAAATTTCAGATATGGGGTATCAGCATTTTGCTTAAGTATTTTTCAATTCGGCCAGAACTTAAATGTTTGTCACTTAAAAATCCGATTCATTTTTTGTCGTTAGGTTTTGGCAGTGGGTTAGCACCCATTGCACCGGGTACTTTTGGCAGCTTGGCGGCTATTCCTGTGTATTTGTTGTTGATGTTCGCTGGGATGCCGATATATATCGCTGCTACTGTGCTTTTTGCTATTTTAGGCTTTTGGTTTTGTGGTTATACAGCTCAAGCGTTAAAAACACACGATCACCCAGCGATAGTATGGGACGAAGTGGTTGGTATGTTGATCACGCTGTTTTATTTCCCATTAAGTTATTCTACCGTGATAATTGGATTTTTATATTTTAGGGTTTTCGATATCATTAAACCTTGGCCGATAAAATGGTTAGATCAAAAAGTGCATGGTGGTATTGGTATTATGCTGGATGATATGTTGGCTGGTGTGTTTGCATGGTGTGCTTTGTATCTCACTCATCAGTATATTTATGATTTATCGAGTTGGTAAAGATGTTTGAGGCGATAGATTTTAAAGCAAAAGATGCAGCGCAAGCTTTTGTCAGTTCATTAAAAGAAACGGGGTTTGCCGTTCTCAAAAATCATCCACTTAATAAAACTTTAGTCGATAACTTGTATCAAGCTTGGCTCGATTTTTATCGCTCTGCTGAAAAATACCAGTTTGCATATACCCAAGATAAGCAAGATGGTTACTTTGCTAAAAATAAAGCGGAAAAAGCTAAAAACGCCACACAGCAGGATATCAAAGAGTATTTTCATTATTATCCTTGGGGACAGTGTCCAGATGTTCTTAAAGTGCAAACCCAAGCCTATTTTGAACAGGCGAGTCAACTGGCGCAAACTTTATTAAATTGGGTTGAAAACCAATCACCACCTGAAGTTGCGCAGGCGTATAGCCAAAAGCTCAGTGACATGATTAAAAACTCTGATATGACGATGCTCAGAATTTTGCATTATCCGCCAATGACGGGAGATGAGGCGCCAGGTTCTATTCGCGCCGCAGCACATGAAGATATTAATTTATTAACCATTTTACCGGCTGCCAGCGAGGGCGGATTACAGGTGAAAACCCTTAATGGTGAATGGTTAGATGTACCAGCTGAATTTGGCTATTTGATTGTCAATACAGGTGACATGTTGCAAGAAGCATCCGCACATTATTTTCCATCGACCACACATAGAGTTATCAACCCTTCTGATCGTATTCAGAATACTTCAAGAATATCTATGCCTTTGTTTTTGCATGCTAGGCCAGACGTTGTTTTATCAGAGCAATATACTGCACATAAATACTTAATTGAAAGACTTAAAGAGCTTGGCGTTTATTAACTTCTCTAAGCTTAAATGTAAGTGTTAAAAAAAAGGGGCGTTTGCCCCAAGGTGTGAAAGGGTACTTGTTTCATTTTAAGCAGATAATTTTCGCACAGCCCGTTTCTCGATTGGCGTGGTTTTATATTCTTCTTTAATCAATACAATTTGGCTTTTAGCCTGTGTAGCCAGCGCTTTTATTTCTTGATGCTGTGCATTTGAACAACTATCTAACCAAGCAACTACCGTGCTGCATTTTCCTGCTAACAAGGCTTTTTTAGTGGTGGTATAGGCTGATGATTTTTGTTGGTGTATCACTAACATTTTGTCTAATTGAACACCCATTTCCCGCAAAAATGACTTAGATGGCATTTTAGATGGCGCAATAATACATAACCAACGTTTAGATTCTTGTAATTTTGCGATACTGCGCCAAAACCTTTGTTCAAATTCACTACTATTATTTTGTACAGCCAATAAATGTGTCTTGCTATATTTGTCAGTTGAAATAATGGTTTTCATCAGCGTGTTCTCATACAGTTGCTGTGTATGTATATACAGTATACTGGTTTTTCATACAGTTCAAGTGCTGTATGAAAATATTTTGAGCTACGAGCTTCGAGCTTAAATGTAGGTCGCGGCTTTAGCCCGACAAAAGATACAAACGACAAGTTTCAAGTTACAAGTTTCGAGCTTAAATGTAGGTCTGCCCTTTAGGGCGACAATTGTATAACTCGATATTTGTGGATTCTGCTTTGTCGGCGTAAACACCGACCTACAGTGTCGGGCTGAAGCCGCGACCTACATATTAGCGACAAGTTTTAAGCTACGAGTATCGAGCTTCAAGCTGTGTGGGTCGTCCTTTAGGTCGACATTTTAAAATTCAATATTTGTGGGTTCTGCTTTGTCGGCGTAAACACCGACCTACAGTGTCGGGCTGAAGCCACGACCTACATATTAGCGATAAGTTTTAAGCTACGAGTATCGAGCTTCGAGCTGTGTGGGTCGTCCTTTAGGGCGACATTTTAAAATTCAATATTTGTGGATTCTGCTTTGTCGGCGTAAACATCGACCTACATTGTCGGGCTAAAGCCGCGACCTACATTGTCGGGCTAAAGCCGCGACCTACATTGTCGGGCTAAAGCCGCGACCTACATTGTCGGGCTAAAGCCACGACCTACATTGCAGCTCGAAGCTCGTAGTTTACAGCTCGCCACTAGAGGGGTGTAAATACAAATTTCTCTAATTGCGCATCGGCAACTTCACTTCCGCCTCTTTCTTGACGAATTCTGACTAATAAATAGCCTAAATCAGGTGCGAGCCAAAACTCGGTTAAACGGTCACTGTCATCTTCGCGGATTCTTTGTAATTTGACTGTATTTATTTTACCCGCTGGTACCTCAAGTACTTCTTCTGCAACCACTTTAAAAACGTATAATTTGTCGCGTTTTTTATGATTGACCAGATAATAACTCATTTCTGTTTTGCCAGCGGCTAAATCAAGTTTTAACTGGAGTTGATAGCTGACTTCGTCAAACCAGTGTATTCCATCTGCTATATCAAGTGTTTTTTCATTTTCAGAATCAATCACCGCATTTTTAGTAAATTCTAGGGTTGTGCTTTTGTCACTACCCGTACCTTCTCGTTTAAAAAGATAGCGAATAGGGGTGACGAGATTATTTTGTATCGTTAACTCTGATGTTTCACGTCTGTGATCACTGAGAATCAACAAAGAGAGGTCTGAAAAGTATGAAAAAGTATAGCGATTTTCACCTATCTGAGAAAGTTGTCGTTTAGCTGTACCAAGATTAAGGCGTCCCTTAGAGACTTTGTATTTCGCATTAAAGGGTGTTAATACATCCGGTTTTGCATTTTGTGCATACGCATTATATGTAAACAAACACGACAATAAACAGACAAGTGAATAACCACTAATTTTTTTCAGCATAACGTATCCCAGTTGGGGGCAAAAGCTCATTATCAAACCAGGCATTTCCGTTGCGCATCGTAAGTCGATCCTGACAAAACCATTCTACAACTTTTGGGTAAATAATATGTTCTTCGGCGTGAATTCGTTGCGCCAAAGTTTCAGCTGTATCATTAGATAATACTTTAATACATGCCTGACATACAACAGGCCCACCATCTAACTCTTCTGTTACAAAATGCACACTGACACCATGTTCAGTATCTTTTGCATCTAGCGCACGTTGGTGAGTGTTTAACCCTTGGTACTTAGGCAACAAAGATGGATGAATGTTCAACATTTTACCAACAAATTTTTGCACAAAATTTGCGGTTAAAATTCGCATAAATCCAGCTAAAATAACTAAATCTGGCTGGTATGTTTCAATGACTTGCGCTAAATCTTGATCGTAGGCCTCTCGGCTGGCATAAGCTTTATGATTTAATACATGCGTTTTGATACCCGCTTTTTTTGCTCGCTCTATGCCGTATACGTCCGCTTTATTTGATATGACAGCACAAATGCGGCCATCAATCTGGCCGCTTTTTGTTGCATCAATAATCGCTTGTAAGTTTGAACCACTACCGGAAATGAGTACAACTAAATTTTTTGTCACGCTTAAACCAACTCTACTTGTGCTTCTTGTTCTGCTGCCTCTGCAACATGGCCAATTATCCAAGCTTTTTCACCGGACTTGCGCAAGCTTACTAATGCAGCTTCAGCATCATCTTCGTGTACAGAAAGAATTAAACCAACACCACAGTTGAAAGTGCGTAACATTTCGTGTTTTTCAACATTACCTGCTTGTTGCAACCAGTTGAACACAGCAGGCCATTGCCAGCTACTATCGTCTATGACTGCTTTAGTTGACTTTGGCAACACGCGCGGAATATTTTCCCAGAATCCGCCGCCTGTGATATGCGTGATGGCGTTTACTTTTACACTTTCTAATAATTTCAATACAGACTTAACGTAAATCCGAGTCGGCTCCATTAAATGATCTTTTAATGGTTTACCGTCTAACGGCTGATCTAGGTCTGCGTTGGACACTTCAATAATTTTACGGATTAATGAATAGCCATTTGAATGTGGCCCAGAAGACGCTAAAGCGATTAGCTTATTGCCCGGTTGCACTCTAGAGCCATCAATGACATCAGCTTCTTCAACTACGCCGACACAAAAGCCAGCTAAATCATAATCATTAGCTTCATACATGCCAGGCATTTCTGCTGTTTCACCGCCGATGAGCGCACAATTTGATTGTCGACAGCCTTCGCCAATACCGGTAACAACAGATGCTGCAATATCAACATCTAATTTGCCGGTTGCGTAGTAATCTAAAAAGAACAAGGGTTCTGCACCTTGTACAATCAGGTCATTTACACACATAGCAACCAAATCAATGCCCACTGTGTCATGATATTTTAGATCAATGGCTAATCTAAGTTTTGTACCTACACCGTCAGTACCCGATACTAACAATGGTTTCTTATATTTTTCAGGTAATTTACATAAAGCGCCAAAGCCGCCTAAGTTACCCATTACTTCAGGTCGACGAGTCGCTTTAGTGACTCCTTTAATGCGATCAACTAACTCATTACCTGCATCTATATCAACACCGGCGTCTTTATAACTCAGTGTGGTTTTTTGTTCGGCCACGGCGGCTCCTAAAATAATAACTAAAAACTGATTGGTTATATTGTACCAAGTAAAAATTAAGAATATAAAGCTTTTGCAGGATATATTTTATCGCACGGCAAGAATTTACTTTAATTGCTATATTTGATCTTAATTCTACTCTTTTCTGTACAGAGTTATTATTTATACATAGAGATGTTGGTATGTCGAATATGCATTTTCCATGGACAAATGAGGTCCACAAAGTTTTTAAACCATTTTTAATTGGCTTATTTTGTCTATCCTTGTTTTACGCACTCTTCTACGGCACTTGGCTTGAAGTGATGATAATTGGTATTCCCGCATTGGTCATGCCTTGGCTATTTATCCAACTTTCGCCTCATTCAGCATCGTCACGTTATGCAGTTGCGATTGGCACTATGATTTTTAGTGCTTTACATATACACCAGATGCAGGGATTGATAGAAATTCATTTCGGCATTTTTGCCTATTTAGCCGCTCTGGTCTTCTACCGAGATTGGAAAGTCATCGCGTTGGCTGTTGTCGTTGTCTTGTTATATCACCTTGGTTTTTTCTGGATGCAATTACAAGCGATGCCGGTGTATTTGTTTGAAGAAGGGCATTTAAAATTTAATTATTTATTGTTTCATGCATTTTATGCGGTACTCGAAGGGGCTATTATGATTTTCATCTGTACTCGCATGCTACGTATGGGGTTGATTGGTGATGAGCTGAAAAAAGATATCGAGAAGCGGCTTGAGCAACCAGGAAGGGTAAAACTAAGTGGCTCTGTGAATACTTTTAATAACATCAAAATTTTAAATCAATACAATAAGTTATTTAATGCAATACGGCAGTTAACGGATGAATTTCAGAAGACTTCCGATTTGTTGCACAATGAGTCAGGCGATCTTAAATCAAGTTTTAGTCATTTATCAGCGATGCAAAAACAAGGGCAACAGCATACTGATTCCATCGCTTCAGCGACTTCTCAAATGTCAAAAACGGTTAACGAAATTGCGCATCGTGCAGTGGAAGCCAACGATCAAGTACATGCAACACTAGATGCGGTTGCTAATGCTGAGCAAAAAGTGGATAAATCTAAAAGTACAATCAATGAGTTTGAACGAGTTGTACGTAAGACAAGTCAGGAAATTACAGCGTTAAGTGAATCCTGTAGTGAAATTTCTGGCGTCTTGGAGAGTATTCAGGCGATAGCTGAACAAACCAATTTATTGGCATTAAATGCCGCTATTGAATCTGCCCGTGCGGGTGAGCATGGACGAGGGTTTGCTGTGGTTGCAGATGAAGTGAGGCAATTGTCTTTTAGAACCAAAGAAAGCACTGCCAAAATCGCGGGTATCATGGAAATATTGTTGAATAAATCCAGATCATCTGTTGAGGCGATGAATTCGTCATTAGACAAACTGGATTTTATTTTGGTGAGCAGTGATGAGTTGGCTGTTGAGATTAAAGCGGCAGCAGGCAGTGTCAGTCAGGTCGCACACAATATTGATATGGTTGCCACTGCGACTGAAGAGCAGGCGACTGCAGCTGAATCTGTTGCACATTCGGCGAATGAAGTTAAAACTATCGCAGACAAAGAAACTTCCGAGTTGACGAATATTTCAACGGTTGCTGAGCATGTCAGTAATCTTGCTGAAAAATTGAAGAAGGCATTGGCAAAGTTTGATTAATAAGCTTTTTACCTTGTTGTTGTTGATTTGGGTGTGTTTAACGGCTGGCGCTTTTTATTATTTTAGCCAGCCAAAACTGCAGCTCTTTGATCCGAATAGTCGTTTCCAGAATATCATGCATTCTGATAATTACGTTAGCTTGTTACATAAGCAATTGGCTCTTAATGCGCGCCCAACAGTGATTCATGTGACAGATAGTAACTGTTCGTGTAATGTCTTAACTCAAGCACATATCGTGGATTTAGATAAGCAGTTGGCTGCATTGAATTTTCAAATCCATGCTGTTGACATCAAAGAACTTAAATCGTTGATACCAGCCGCGCCAGCAGTGCTGATATTTTCTAAAATGCGCGATTTGCTGTATGCCGGGCCATACTCTTCCGGGTATCTATGCAATAAAGACAACAGTTTAGTCGATTTGGCTTTACAACAGGCTAACTATGCGATTGAAAATAATTTAAAGCTAGAGCCATTTATTGTCAGTCAAGGACAAGGCTGTTTCTGTTATCCAGAAAAGTAGCATTTGTTATTTTAATATTATCCATACTGCGTGTTGGTTTTTTGTTGTTAACGCCAGTGTTAAGATAGCGAAAATACTGTTTTTTATTGGTGAACTATGTCTATTCATGAGCTTATTAAACCTTTTTCGCAGGTTGAACTAACAGATGCAAATACTTTGTTTGGCGAAAAGCATGAAGCTTTGCCACTTATCAAAATTGAAACTGAAGTTTGCCGCGCAATTATAGCCATTCAAGGTGCACATTTAATTGAATTTGAAGTGAAAGGAAAAGCGCCGTTATTGTGGGTTAGTCCTAAAGTTGCATACAAACAAAATAAAGCGATTCGAGGTGGGGTGCCAATTTGTTTTCCTTGGTTTGGTGAAAATCAGTTTGATAAAAGTAAGCCCAGTCATGGATTTGTCAGAGCGAGCAATTGGCAGTTGAAAGAGGTTCAAGCGAGTGACCAAAGCGCTAAGTTAAAGTTTGCGTTCTCAAGTAATGAACAGACTAAAGCGTTATACCCATACGATTTTGACGCTGAATATACAATTAGTTTAAGCGATAAAGTTGAACTTGAATTAAGTTGTAAAAACCTTTCGAGTGAGATTATGCCGGTTAGTTTTGCATTACACAGCTACCACCCGATTGAGGATTTAGCAACAGTTTCTGTAACTGGATTGCATAATACAACGTTTTTAGATAACACCATGAATTATCAGGCGCATATTCAGCAAGGTCCGGTGACATTCCCATCTGAGATAGATCGAATTTATTTAAACGTAGCGTCAGAGCAAGTGATACAAACTGCGACGCCGATCGCATTACGAAGTGATAGTTGCAACAGTGCTATTGTGTGGAATCCCGGACCGGCTAAAGCGGCTTCAATGAACGATTTGGGAGAAGAAAATTATACCCGCTTCGTTTGTGTAGAGCGGGGTAATGCTTTTGCCAACAGTTGGTATTTACAGCCAGCAGAAAGTAAGTCAGCGAAGCTTGATATTTGTTACGCATAATGAATAAATTACAGGCGCTATTGATTGACCATGATGGAACTTTAGTCGATTCAGAACCCGCACAACATCAAATTTGGCAGCGTATTTTACGGGACTTTGGGATCGAGTTTTCATTTGATGAGTTTATACCTAGAATCGGTATTCCGGGTGAGATGACAGCTGCTTATCTGGTCGATAAATATGCTTTGGGTATCTCACCTAGCGAACTGGCGGTAGTTAAAGAGAAAGAAACTCAGGCTTATTTAGAACAGCAAGCTTTTCCATTGATGCCGGGGATCTTGGCTATTTTGCAGTGGGCCAAAAGCGCAGACGTTAATTTGCGGGTGGCAATCGTCTCAGGCGCTGAGCGTGCTAGTGTGTTGCGTACGATAAAGCAACATGCTTTAGATGAATTTGTCGATTTAGTCGTTGCAGGCGGAGACACTGAGCGAAGCAAGCCTCACCCTGAGCCATACCTAAAAGCAATTAACCAATTGAAAGTTGCAGTACAGAACTGCTGTGCCATTGAAGATTCCTGTGGTGGTATTCAGTCAGCTAAAGGTGCTGGGCTCAGGTGTTTGGCAATTCAACATGTTTTTACTGATGTGCAAACATTAAAAAGAGCGGATCGGCTTTTCTCATCACATCAAGAGATATTGGCAGCTTTAAAGCGTAATATGACGTAATAAATTACTCATTAAGGTAATTCAATTATGCGTCTTTGATTGTTTTGTACCGCATCCCATCCTTGTTTAAAAGAAGGGATGCTAAAAAACAATGCATCAAAACTGCCATCTTCCGCTGCTTTTTTTAGACCCGCTTCTAAGCGCTGTGCAAGCTCGTCATCTGTATGATTCACAAAAAAATAATAATCAGAGTTGTATTTAAGCAATAAATTTTGTTCTAGTTCAAATGCACTGTATTCCGGTTGTGTGAGTTCATGCC
Organism: Catenovulum sediminis; assembly: GCF_007289895.1. GTDB lineage: Bacteria > Pseudomonadota > Gammaproteobacteria > Enterobacterales > Alteromonadaceae > Catenovulum > Catenovulum sediminis. The sequence goes on from NZ_CP041660.1 coordinate 2,924,199, forward strand.
AGACTTCATAGGCACCGCGGGCAAAATAATCACCGCGCCTTGAGTTAAACATTTTGACTAAATCATCGGTATCAATTGACGTCGCTACGGGGAGTTTATTACGTTTAAATATTTCAGTATCTTGCCAGTGCGCGCCTGATATTGCAGTAAACTTGCGCAAGTCCGCAATCGTTTTAACATGATTGAAACGCTGTTGTTCGCCTTTGTGAATTAACAAAAAGCGATAGTTGTTTAGTTTTTTAAGTAAACTGAATTTTATCGGCCTGAGCTGTTTTTCTCGTTGTTCGCTGGTGGTACTCCACAAAATCCGAATATACCTGTTTTTAGCAAGCAGTTGGCGCATTCTTTGTTTAGGTCCATGCCATTCTTTTTTGATGAGAATATAGGGGCCGTGCGTATCTCGCGTTTTCTTGAGTGCCAGTTTTAGTACATCTGAGAAATAATCATTTTGTAGGTAAGGCACTTTAAGGACATTCGCCTCGCCAAAGTTGGGCAAGGCGCTAAGCGGCGCACTAAAAAATAAGATTAGTAATATGAATAAGTCAAGTACCTGTTTCAAAGCTGTCCACAATTAATTCAACTGTAATAGCTTAATTATGGCTTCTTTTTAGCGAACAACAAAATGTACCGGCGTATTTTTACGCGTTTCTATCGGTTTATTCGACACTAGGGCGTGTTTATCTTTGTTTATAATTTTTTCTCTCAGCCCGAAGGGCAATGGCTATTTTAACCCTTAACGGCATTAGAATTCGTTTATTTAGAATGACTAAACCCCACTCATTCTGCTTTGTTAATGATTAAAATAGCCTATTGCTCAAAAATAATACAAAGATTCACACGCCCTAGATTCAGCACTGTAATTTCCTTCACAAATAAAGTTTTGATTGGTTTTTAAATTGGCTTTGTGCCTGTTGCTCGATGGCACATATAATTCCAGCGTTAAACGGGTCAGTAACATCGGGTATTACAGCTTTAGTTTAAGGAAAAGGTTTTCTTTTACAATTCGTATTTGCAGGTTTATCAACTATTATTGGTTAATTGAGCAATTTTTTATCAACAGTAATGTGAACTATTTACTTTTTCAGTCGGTATAGATGACATCAGTCAGAATAAATAAAGGTAGTGTAGATGAAGGTATTAGTGGTCGGAGCAGGAATGGCTGGCGCCGCATGTGCTTACACGTTAACGCAGGCTGGCTGTTCAGTCAGTGTCATGGAAAAAAATAAACATGTTGGCGGAAGAATGGCCAGTACGCAGATGGCTTGGTCAAATTTTGATTTGGGGGCGCAGTATTTTACCGCTAGAGATCCTGTTTTTATTCGGCAAGTAACTAGATGGCTTAAAGATTCGGTTGTGGCAGCATGGGATATTCAACCGCATTTAATTGATAAACTTGGTATACATCCATCGCCGGATAATACAAAGCGCTATTTTGGTACACCCTTGGCGCAATCCCCAATTGAAAGTTTATTGGCTGATTGCAATGTTCATCTACAGCAAAATATCGAATCGCTGCATAAACGCTCTCAAGGATGGTTTGCACAATTGAGCCAACACAATCAGAGTGGACCATACGACTATGTGGTACTGGCAATTCCGGCACCAGATGTTGTTAGTTTATTGCCTCAAAACATCGATTTAAAAGTATTTCCAAAATTTGACGCTTATGCTACTCAGGTCGTTGTGTTGTCGTTGCAAAAAGCAATTAGAACTGAGGTTGAGTGGTCGTTTGTCAAAGATAGAGCAATAGATTGGTTGGGGCAAGTCAATGCCAAATACAATAGAAACAGCCAACAGCAGGCGTGGTTAATGCATTTCACGCCAGAAGCAACAGACATGTATCGTTACAACGATGATGCTTGTTTTATCCGCTTAGCTCAACTTCAGCTAGAGCAAATTTTTAGCCAAAGAGAGCCTTGTCAAGTTGTTGATTCCTTCAGCTATTTATATCCCAATGCGCGTATTAAACTCCTCGGCTACAAGGAGCAATATTGGTTAGACGCTCAGCAAAATCTGGCCGCGTGCGGTGATGGTTTTTGTGGTGGTCGAGTCGAAGGGGCTTTTGTCAGTGGGTTAGCGCTGGCGCGCAAGCTTTTATCGGTCCATTAATTTCAATCACGCGACTACATACGTATTCAACTTGTGGTCAATCTGGATTTGTCTAAACTAGCCAAATATTACGCAGCTTGGTGTAGATTGGTCTATCAAGCCGGGTTTGCTGTAATGTGCTTTTGTTTATGGTTTTGTTTAATGGGAAACCTATTTTTTTGGGGTTTAAACATCACTGTAAACTGAGCGTAAGCTCCCATGTTATAGCCTTATGTTGCTAACGCCTTATTGCTAGTTTGACGGTTCTGTAATAAGGCGCTTTTTTCACAGTACCAGTCTTCAGCTACAATTTTTGATTTGACTTGGTAAGATCCCCGCTATTTGTCCTGCATCTGATAATAAAATTTGCACAGTTTGATATGGCTGTAAGCGATTGAGCCAAGATTTTTGTGCCTTTTTATTTAAGCCTGAACTTTTTAGAACTTGTAGCGTTTTATTGTCACATAAACTCAAAATAAGTTGTTCGTTTTCCTGTTTTAACACGGCATAGCGTGCGTAAAGTAAGGCATCAGGTTTATTGAGGTAACTTGACTGTAGCCGCAGCATTTGATTTTTAAAAGCATTGTTGATGGCAATTTGCTGTTGTTGGTAGTTTGCCAGTCGTTTTTCAATATTCACAATAAACTCGGGTTTATTCTGCGTTTCTGTTATTTCTTGCAAGAGCTCGAGCTCTATAAGCTCCACTTGGGGCTGAATTTGCTGAAACATGGGCTTAGATTGATAGACTTGCAACATTAATACAGCGACCACAAATGATGCAGCTAATGCCAGCCAAGGTTTTATATTTTTCTGCGCAGTCTTCTTTTTTTGCAAATTCCGTATTATTTGCTGTTTAAGCTGCGGGGGAACAGAGGTCTGTTGACAGCTTTTTTGATACAAAGTCTGCCAGTTTTTTGCTTGCTCCGGATCATTTGGCTTAACGTTTTCAGAGTTCATGAGTGCTCCTCTGGCAATAACTTGCTCAGATGTTTTTTGGCATACCTTAATCGGCTTTTGACTGTTTCAATTTCTGTTTGAGTGATATTTGCAATTTGCTCTAAACTAAAACCTTCAAATTGTAGGGTGAGTGCTTCTTTTTGCTCAAATGATATTTTTGCAAGGGCGGCGCGAAAAGCATTTACCTGTGTATCCTCAACATCATGGTGTGTGGTTATTGAAATCTCTGTTGTGTCACAATCTAAATATTTTTTTTGCCTTCGCAATTCATCAATCATCAGGTTGCGAGCAATGTTAAACAGCCAGGCTTTGAATTGGGTTTGTTCTTTATATAAATGGCGCTTTTCAATGATTTTTAACCAAGTCTTTTGGCAAATATCAGCTGCATCCTGTTCACTTATTTGATGTCTCAAATATTTAAATAAAATTGGATTAAATTGCTGTATTAACGGCTCCAGATACTTACTGTCGCCACTGTGGGTATACAAGTTCATCCAATCTTTAGATTTGCTAACTGTGGCGTTTAACCACAGTTTTAATCCATTACTTATTATCATATCTATTGTGCCAAGCTAAAATCTAATCTAACGGTCAGTCCGTTTTGCACTTGCGGCGTGCCATTTTTTATTAAAGGTTTATAGCGCCAACTGCTTAAAGCTTTGATTGCAGAACGGTCAAATATGCGCTTAGGCTCAGATTTGATGATTTGAATGTTTTCAACTTGGCCTAGCTTATTAATATCAAATGATAGTTCAACCCAGCCTTCAATACCATCTCGAGCGGCAACTGCTGGATATCTGGGTTCAACCCTGACAAAAGGTGTTGCAGCAGAAGAATCTTGTGGTGAATAGGTGAAGTCATCATTATTGGTACCCAGTTCTATTTTAGGTTTGAATGTGAGCGCTTCAACGACAAGGTTTTCCGCAGTAGTTGCAGAGAGAGATTGTGGTGGGGGTGGGGGTTGTGTGGCCTGTGGTGGCTGCGGTAGTTGATTTTTTATAATGGGTTTTATCTGAGGTTTTTCCATTACAAAATTTTCAATAAAAGTTGGCGTTGGCTCTGGTGCGTATTGCATATCTGGTTCTATCAGTTTATTCATGACTATAAATAAACTTATCGCAATAAATATCCCAAAGATTACTGTACCGGATAGCTTTACAACCTGATGAATTAGTTTAATATCTTGATAGATTGTTACGCTCATATAGACCTCTTTTTTCGCTTGTTTTGGGCAGGGTTATTCGTAAAACGTCTGGCACGTAAAAAAAGGGTTAATTTTTTTAAAATAGTTGAGAGTTACATTTTTGTGAGCAGCTATGGTAAGCTGATTGCACCAAAATTGGGATGTTGATCACAAGTATTTGTATTTTCGGTGGTCTGCCCTTGAAATATTTACGTAAGATAGCAGTTATAAAGACACAAAGATTTTCCTTATAGGAGGTTAGTTTTGCTGTTAATGAGGATCGTTAATGCAGTCTTATTCATATAATTGTCGTTTTAAGCTGGTGTAATAGGGACACCTTCTTTCATAAAATAACCCCAATTCAAAAAATGGTTAAGGATAAAGTCATGAAAAAATCATTTAAACTAGCAAGTATTGCCGCAGCACTTTTATGTTCTTCTCAAGCTTTTGCACAAGAGCCTGTTTATGTAACGGGTGGTGCAAATATGTTTTTATTCGATAATGAAGTGCACAACGTTGATAATGCGTTCGGCCCTTGGTTAGGTCTAGGCTATCAACTAGACAAGAACTGGGCTGTCGAACTGGATTACAACATGGCAAGCTCTGAAACAAAAACAGCGTCAGCCACAGATACAGACATTAGCTTGTTGTCTATTAATGGTTTATACCGTTATGCACCTGTTGGTCAGAACAGCTTGTTAGCAAAAGCTGGTTTAGGTCAGTATAAGTTAGACGCAGGTGCTTTAGGTGAAGAAAGCAAGGCCGCTATCAAAGTAGGTGCAGGTTACGAGTATTTTCTTCAGCCTAACTTATCGGCAACTGTATTTTGGGATTTGCTTGTTTCTTTCGATTCAACTTTGATTGAAAGTGTACCAAGTGTTGGCCTCAAGTATCAGTTCGGTGATGTTTCTTCAAGTAAGCCAATGAAATCAGAGAAAAGCCAACCTGTAACGGCTGCGCCAGTGCAAAAACCAGCTGTAATGGATGATGACAGTGATGGTGTTGCAAACACTTCTGATTTATGTGCAAACACCCCATCTGGCGTTCGTGTAAATAGCCAAGGCTGTCCATTCGACCGTGATGTTGATGGCGTTTATGACTACATGGATGAATGTCCAATGACACCAGAAGGCGCGAAAGTTGCTGATAATGGCTGTCGCGAGCAATTGACTGAAACTGTTTCAATTGAGCTTTATGTTTCGTTCCCGAATAACAGTAGTGTAATCCCACAAGAGTATCACGGTGAAATCAAGAAAGTTGCTGATTTCATGAAGCAATACCCAGATACTAAAGTGACTTTAGTGGGCCATACAGATTCAAGTGGCTCTGCTGCTTATAATCAAATGTTGTCTGAAAAGCGTGCAGCGCGAGTTGCGGCGTACTTAGTAAACAACTTTAATTTAGAATCTGAGCGCGTATTATCACGTGGTGAAGGTGAAACCAGCCCTATCGCTGATAATTCTACTAAAGAAGGTCGTAATAAAAACCGTCGTGTAACTGCGGAAATATCAACGACTGTTGTTAATAACTAATTAGATAGATTTAATCTAAATTAAAAAACGCCGGAGCTCCGGCGTTTTTTGTTTTGATAAATATATTTTCATTAAAAATAACAGCTATTAGCCACTAGCCACTAATTTTTCTTGATTTTGTCCAGCGCTTCTTCGACCGCTTGAATGATTTTTTCTTTGCTTGATGGTTTCATGATGTAACCATTGATACCGGATGAAACCCATTTGACGACTAGGTCTTTGTTTTTATTACCTGTTAACGCGAGGATCGGTAAATCTTTTTTACCTGAATGTTTACGGAATTGTTTGGTTGTGTTTAAGCCGTCTAATTCTGGCATAAATAGATCCATTAATACTAAATCTAATTTATGCTTGTTTAGCTGTTTGATAGCTTCCATACCATTAGATGCTTCAATCACTTCGTATTTATGGCCAATGAGGATCTTTTTTATCATATCGCGATAGATATGGTTGTCTTCTACCACCATGATTTTTTTCGGTGATTTTTTTTCAATTACCCCTTCATCGCCAAGTAATACATTATCAGCAAGCAGCTTTTCCGCTTCTAGATTATCATCGGCAGCCTCTAACAGCATATCATCTGTTGGCATATCATCTTCAGCTTCGGCGCCAGAGCTGGCTTGCGGTAATTCTATGTTACCATCATCTGGAATGTCTTTAATAAATTTGCATTCTGATGAAACAGACTTAGATAGGTTTTTCTTGTGTTTAATATTGGATAGTTTTTGTTTGCCTAAATTATCTAAAAAGTTAGCTAAACTTTTATGGACTTCATCTTCAATTTGCGAAATTAAGGGAGAGAGCACTTCTTCTATGTCTTCACCGCCCGAATGATTACCTTGATTTACCAAAACACTTCGACAGTTGTCGATTTGGTTTTTTATATTTTCTTGAAAGCTATTGACCTCATCTACGAGACTATTGATGTCACCATCTAATGCATTCACGTAGGTGTCGTTAATTTGGGTTGCATCTTCTTGGATAGCTAATAATTTGGATAGGTTATTTAAAATCGACTTTAATCTAAATTTTTCATAAATTGGGCGGGATACAAAGTAGTCGTAAAAAGTGCCTTTTGCACATACGGCATAAGCGAGCCCAGCTTCTTTGTTCGTACACAATAGGACAACCTGATGAGGGTGGGTCAGCAAGTTGTGTTCTTTAACCAAGCTAACATAGTACTGAATAGAGTCTTTTACTGAGTTCATTTCTAACAAGAGAATTTTGGGTTGGTATTCTTTGACTGCTTTAATTGAGTCGTCACCGGCTTTAAATGCTCTAAAGTCTTCCATATGTTGTGAAATGATAACAGCAGCACCACTTTCTAATTCACGATCATGAATTAACAATACTTGCGGATGACGACTCGCCAGTGCACTTTTAACTGTCATTTAATAAACTCCTTTTTGACATCTCGGATATCATTTTGCAAAAGTGTGATATGTTGCTTGAGCGATACTCTGTCATCACTCAGTGCGCAGTCTTCTATTTTTTGTAATCTCGCAGCGCAGCGCATGGCTCCAATGGCCTTTGCAGAGGTTTTAAGATAATGCGCTTGATCTTTGACCTCTGTATTTTCATTTTTATTGAATGCAGCTGCGATACCTCTTAATGTCGGTACACACTGTTTTACAAATTCTTTTTTATATTCTTCTATAAGTGGTTGATCGTCTCCAATTAAGCTAACTAACACTTCAGGGTCATAAATCGGAATTTCGCTCATGCCATTTCTCCACCATTTCTTTTAATTTGTGTGTTTCTATCGGTTTGGATAAAAAGTCACTCATACCCGACTCTATACACTTCTCTTTGTCACCCGTCATTGCTGCGCCTGTTATTGCAATAATCGGTACCGGTGCTGTGTTGTGCTCTTTTTCAAATGCCCTAATGTTTTTAGATAAAGTATAACCGTCCATTTTAGGCATATGGCAGTCAGTAAATACTATTTTGTATTGGTTTTCACTAAATAGTTGTAAACCAATCTCACCATCACTGGCAACATCAGCGCTATACCCGATAACAGATAACTGTTTTAACAATAATTTTTGGTTTAATGGGTTATCTTCTACTAATAAAATAGTAGAAGGGCTATTTGTTAAATTTTCAGCTATTGGGGTTTTATCAACCGCTTTATTTACAATTTTTTCAGTATGATGTGGAGTATTTTCCGTAATAACTTGCGTATCCTTCATATTAATCTTTTCTAACGAGTAGCGTGTCAGCGGGTTATTAGCCAGTATTTGAATGCTTGGGTGCTTTGCCCATAATGATTGTTTAAATTGTCTCGGGCAAACCAATACGATTTTTTGCGCTTCGGTTACTGGTAAATCAGACAATTCTTTATCTATTTCGGATTCGTTTTGACCTGTAGCCAGCAGTATAATCATTTCATAATCGCTTAGCGTATCATTCGTAATATTGCTGACAATGCTCACATCTGCGTTTAGTTGCTCTAAGCGGGTTTTGAGCCATTGAACCTTATTTTCTTCTAGTGCTCCGATTATTGCGACATTCACACCAAAAATAGCGCTTAAATCGCTGTCGTGGCTCGTTTCCCACAAAGGCAAGCGGATGGTAAACGTTGAACCTTCGCCAACTTCACTTTGTACTTCAATTTGTCCCCCTAACATTTCGCATAACCGAGCGCATATCGCAAGCCCTAAGCCGGTGCCACCATATTTTCGGGTGGTTGATGCTTCGGCTTGAGTAAATGGGGTGAAGAGGCGTTCTACGGTTTTTTTATCCATGCCGATACCATTATCGGATACGGTAAAAACAATTGATTTTTGTTGGCCTAATGAATGCTGTTGATCAACTTTAGCTGTAACACTGACAATCCCTTTTTTCTCGTTATTTGTGCTACTGAATTTAACAGCATTGGAGATAAAGTTTATTAAGATTTGCCTGAGTCTTACTGGGTCGGTATTAACCCAATCGGGTAAAGCATTGTCTTCTTCTAATCGTAGCTCAACATTTTTGCTTTCTGAAATAGCAGTAAACATGTTAATTACATTGTCTACGGTAGCCGAAATAGAAACTGGGATGAACTCGAGCTCCATCTTGCCCGCTTCTATTTTATTCAAATCGAGTATGTCATTGAGTATATCAACTAGATTGAGCGCTGAGGTTTTTGCAGTTTCGATTAAATCGTTCTGTTCAGCGTTTAAAGGTGTGTTTTCAACCAAGTCGAGTGCACCAATTACCCCATTCATTGGGGTTCTAATTTCATGGCTCATCATGGCCAAAAAATTAGATTTAGCCATACTGCCGGATTCCGCTAAATCACGCGCTTGAATTAACTCCATTGTTCGTTTTTTAACGGTTTTTTCAAGCGCTTCATTCAGTTCTGACATTCTTTTTTCAGCAATTCGATGGGCTGTTGTATCATGGCAAATGCCATCAATCCTATTAACTTTGCTAATAACATCTGTGGTTACATTACCTTTAATATGAACATATTTATATTGTCGAGTTTTATCTTTAACTCTTACCTCAACGGATAATTGTCCAAGTTCTGCAATGGCCTGATTTAATCCTTTTTTAAGTTCGATAAAGTCATCCGGGTGAATATACTGAGTCCAATCCTGTAATTTACCCACACTGGCAGACTCAATATTCATTATCCTTTTTACATTATTGTCCCATTGCCAATACCCCGAATCTAAATTTCCGGTCCAAACACCTATACCGCTCGCTTCTAGTGCAAGTTTTTTAGTATTTTCAGCCTCAACAACGCTATGTATCATTTCTTTTTGTTCAGTGCATTCGATTAAACTGCCTGACATTCTAAGTAATAGTCCACTTTGATCGGTCAGCGTTTGCCCTCGAATGGTGTACCATTTGTACTGGTTTTGCATATCGGCAATACGGCAATCAAAATTTAGCCGAATGTCGTAAAATATATTGGCAGTAAAAAATTGTTCAAATGTCACTTGATCGTCTGGGTGGATCCGATCCCATATTGTGCGCCAGGTGATAGGCTTATTAATTTCAATACCCAAGATTTGTTTTGCGACTTGCGAGAAAAAAATAAAGTGGTTATCTAACAGGTTTGTAAAGCATTCTGATTCAGTTAAGCTTCTGGGATCGTCGATAAAACGAATATCCCAAACGCCGATACCAGTCGCATCGGCTGCAATCTGAAAGCTGTTTTTCAGCTGTGTCCCAGTTGTAATTGACGATGGTGTAAAATTTACAAGGATACTCGCAGTATCGTTTAATTTGGTTGGATAACAGCTAATATCCCAATTACCATAATGCTCGATAAAACAAGGCGGAATACTACATGGTTTACCGAAATTCCAACTCGCTTGCCTTAATTTTTCAAAATTCTCATAGCCTATCAAATCACTTAAAAGATTTGCATCTACACTGTTTTCCAACTGTAGATTAAGCGCTTGATAGATAGGGTGGCTAGTGTCTGTCGGTACATCAGAAAGCAAATTTCCGTGGTAAGAGAAAAGCAGACATATGGTTTCATCTTTTTGATCATATCTGACAGGTATAGTCTGTTTTTCATAGCTCATATCGACTTTAACTCATTTCTCTTCGTGAAGTTTATACGGATTAATGTAGATGCTTTCTCCAGAGCAATGTTGTTTTTTTGTATGTAACATGTTTATTTGTTGTTGTTAAAGAGGGTTGTGAAATTAACTTTAATTGTAGATGAGGAAATTCAGAGTGCAAAAAAAACGCAACTTATTTGCTAATTTGCGCTTTGTGTAAAACACTTATACTAGATTATTGACTTATTAGGTTATAGGCATAAATGCGCATATTGTTAGTTAACCATAGTGAATTACATGTAAAAGGTATTCTGGAACAGTGTTCAGCAACTCAAGAACATACTTTTTTGATTGTAGAAGATGGGGAGCAAGCTTTATTTCAGTTAATGCGAGTACAGTTTGATATTGTAATCGTTTCGCTGGTTTTACCTGATATTGATGCGCCTTCATTGATGCAATTAAATAATGGGCGGGCCGGTACTAACACCGCTTTTATTATTGTTGCAGATGATTTTGATCAAAAATTGGTGTCTTGGTGTTTGCAAAAAGGCGCTGACGATGTGGTTAAACCAACAGAAGTGACGCCTACCTTGTTAAACAAGGCGTTAGCCAGAAAACTTTATAATATGAGTGTAATTTCAGATTTTTCCAACTCATTTGTTAAAAGTACAGATCTAAGCCAAACGGATAAACTTACGCAACTGCATAATCGTGAATATTTTTTATCATCTTTAACTTCGGCGATACCGCGCGCTAAACGCTACAATATTAAATTGGCCTTAATGGTAATTGATATTGATAACTTTAAATCGTGCAATGAGCATTACGGTTTTGAGACAGGGGATATGTATTTACAGCAGGTTGCACAGGACATGAATCGTTTAAGTCGGGAGGGTGATCTGATTTGTTACTTGGGCGGGGATGAATTCGCTATATTGGCTTATAAATTGGACAGCAGCGCAGCGCTGCACCGTTTCGTTAGGCGTCTGTTAGACGTTTTTAATGCGCCTCGAGAATGTGCACAACATCAGATTGAATTAACAGCTAGTTTAGGGATCGCACAATTTCCGGAAAGTGCAAATGAACCACAAGAGTTATTAAAATGTGCTGAAATTGCAATGTATCGCGCTAAAGTAGCGGGTAAAAATCAGTTTTCTTATTATTCGAGTGAACTACATGCACATGTTAGCAAACGTTTATTAATTGAAAATACTTTACCTGCTGCGATGAAAGAAGGCCAATTCGTCTTGCATTATCAGCCAATTGTTGTACTTGAACCCTATAAAGTTGCTGGCGTCGAGGCGCTGGTTCGCTGGCAACACCCCGAGCTGGGCTTGCTCTACCCCGAAGCTTTTATATCTATTGCAGAGGATTTAGATAAAATTATAAAGTTAGGAAACTGGGTCATGGAGGCTGCATTTACGCAACTACAACAATGGCGTAAAAGTGAGCTGGTGGATGATACTTTTTGTATGGCCATTAATGTATCTGTCCATCAGTTACTGTCGAGTCATTTTGTTGAATCATTTTTTGCCTATCTTAAAAAATATGATATTGCCCCCTCATGTGTCGAACTGGAAATTGTCGAAAGCGTGTTGATACGAGATTTTGTACGGTTAAAAGATAACCTAACGCTATTGATTAATGCTGGTGTCAGTTTAGCTGTGGATGATTTTGGCACAGGTTATTCGTCTTTAGCTTATTTGCGTGATTTGCCGGTTAACACGTTAAAAGTAGATAAATCCTTTTTACTGGGTTTACCCGGTGAATCCAGAGGCTGCAGGTTATTAAAAGCACTGATTAATATTGCTAAAAGTTTAGAGATGAAAGTAGTCGTTGAAGGGGTTGAAAATGTTGAGCAGGCAAAATTATGTTTACAATACAAGGCGGAGAAAGTACAGGGCTTTTATTTTTCAAAACCGCTTGTTAGTTCAGATGAATTGGATAAGGTTATCCACGCAAATTTTAAACCTGACATAAAAGGGGTTGGTAATGGGCAAAGTTAGTCGCTACAGTATCCGTTTTAAATTATATATGGCGCAACTTTTTATATTTTTGATATGTATTTTATTGCCCGGTACTGCGTTGTATTTGTATCAGAGCCAAGTAGATAATATTACGATTTCTGAGATTAAAAATCTGTTCTTTTATAGTTATATTTTGGCCGGTGTTATTGGCTGTTTAGTTGCGGTTTATATTGTTAAAACTGTACTCAAACCTTTATATAAAGTCACTCGCGGGGCTGAGAAAATATTAAGTGGTGATTTACAACATAATATTGTTTTAGACTCTGAAGATGAATTTGGTCGGTTAGCATTAACAGTTAACAAGTTGGCCAATAGTTTAATACAAGCCAACAAGTCTCTTGAAGATAAAGTACATCAAAAAACAGCTGAATTGGAAGCGCTGAATGAAGAGCTTGAAGATCGCATTGTTGAGCGTACTTTAGAAATGCAAAAAGCGATAGAGCAAGCAAAAATGGCCAGTTCTGCCAAATCTGACTTTTTGGCTATGATGAGCCATGAAATCCGCACACCAATGAATGGTATTGTGGCTTCATTAGATTTACTTGCACAAACACAAGTTGATTATGAGCAGCTCGATCTTGTTGATACCGCCAAATCCTCAGCGTTAAACTTGGTGCTCATTCTGAATGACATTCTAGATATCAGCAAAATTGAATCTGGCAAATTTGAGTTAGAACAAACAGAGTTTTTACTATCAGAAACAATAGATAGTGTGGTTAAAACATTCGTCCCTTCAACTTTAGAGCAAGGTTTAATCTTTGAAGTGCGCGAGCAAAGCGATATTCCAGATAAAGTAATTGGTGATCCGGTTCGTATTAGGCAAGTCTTGTTTAATATCGTCGGGAACGCCATCAAGTTTACTGCTCAGCAAAAAGAGAAAAAAGGGAAGATAGTTGTCGATCTAAGCGTTATAGAAAAACAAACAGATAGCTTGCTGGTTGAAATTCGTATCAAAGATAATGGTATAGGCATTCATAAGGAAGTGCAGGAGAAGTTATTTCAACCTTTTAGTCAGGCTGAAAAATCGACTAGCCGAAAATTTGGTGGCACGGGATTGGGATTGGCTATTTGCAAAAAACTGACTGAGATGATGCAGGGTAGTATCACGGTTCAATCTGAAATTGGTCAAGGAACCGAGTTTTGCATTGCGATACGCTTAGGTAAAAGTCAAGACGATGAGGAGGAACTACCGTCTTTATTTGGTAAAGAGTTGTATTTTTTAGAATGTAATCATTATCTTGATAAATTAACCAGCCGACTGGTTGATTATACCGAGAGTGAAGGGGGGGAGGCGCAACGACTTAATTGGCAAGCTGACTCGGATATTTCTGCCCTGAGCGGTACTGTGGTTTTGATGTTAGGTGAAATTGAACCTTATCAGGCGTTGTTGCAGAAATTTGTGTCAGCAGAATCACCTTATGCATTAAAAATGGTTGCTGTTGAACGAAATGATTTAGAAAGGTTGCGTAATTTGTATCCGAATATGCCTGCCTTGCCGATTAAACCACTGACAAAATTTCAATTTATCAAACATGCGATGGCAGATGAATCTGACTTTGCTGTGTATGAGCAGGCGTCTAGTAGCAAACAAAATAATGTACAGAGCCGCGAGTCAGCCTCTCCTGAATTAGCGCAAGCTAATGACGTGCAAGATAAACCGGCTGATGTGCTGTTAGTTGAAGATAACCCACTTAATCAGAAGCTTATTCAAAAGCAATTAAAGAGCTTTGATGTTTATCCAGAACTGGCAAACGATGGTTATGAGGGGTTGCAGGCTTACAAGGACAAAAGGTTTAAATTAATCATCACTGATTGCCACATGCCCAATTTAAGTGGTTACGATATGGTTCATCTGATTCGCCAATATGAAAAAGAAAATGATTTAGCAAATGTGCCTATTATCGCGTTAACTGGTGCCGCCATGGCGGGGGATAAAGAAAAATGTTTAAAAGTGGGCATGAATGACTTTTTATCAAAACCTGTACAAACAGAAGATTTGAAAGCTAAAGTACAGCAATATATATAGCGTGATATATAGCGTGATATATAGCGTGTCGCCATCTGGTATACAGGGTATCACAAGGCTTAACACGCTATAGCAGGATTTTAGCAGGATTTAAATTAGAGGTTTTTATCCTGCTTTTTCTGAATTAATTCTAGTGCGTAATTGTCTGGGTCGCGTACAAAGGCAATTTCGGTTGTCCCCCCTTTAACAGGACCCGGTTCGCGACTGATCGTACCGCCAGCTTGTTTTATTTGTTCACACGTTTGATAAATATCATTCACTTCAATGGCAATATGACCATACGCATTGCCCGCATCGTAGCTATCAACCCCCCAATTGTAGGTTAGCTCGATAACTGCACCGTCTTCTTCGCTGCCATAACCGACAAAAGCTAATGTATACTTATATTCTTCATTGTCGTGCTGGCGCAACAAAGACATGCCCATGACTTGGGTATAAAACTGTATCGATTTTTCTAAATCAGCAACGCGCAACATAGTATGTAAAATTCGCATTTTTTCCACTCCGCTTATTATATCTCTGTCTTTTTATACTCACTTAATTTGCTATGATACACGAGCCACACCTTGCTTTGCGAGCAACACCTGTGTACCGACCATCTAATATTAACAGTGATGTACCTCAACTTTAATTGCAGGAGGTATAACTTTTAGTCACTTTTTTGATTTTATTGGCGTTGTCACTAACGGCTAATAAATATTAGCCGATCATAGTGAAGGATGAGCGCAACCAAGCTTTTTGCGTCCCTTTAATAAACAGTTCGTTAGCTGTTTGAAACACTGAAACTGCCATGAAACTTCGAGAAAAACACTACCCGTTAGATTACAACGTTATACTTTAGGGTAGAAATATAAAATTTAAAGTAACGGTTAAACATTCTTTGGTTTCGAATTTTTCGCCACTTTGGGTTTTAAATACCCACTGTTTTAAAGCATCAATAGCAGCTCTGTCAAAGGAATGATCAGGATAATGCTCAATAACGTTTATATTGAATGGAACACCTTGACTCAAATGTTCCTCGACCAGCGATTTTAGTATATTTGGTATATTTTCATCACTTAAATGAGTTGGTTTATCAGAAACTTTCAAATCGAACTCCATCGTCACGAAACCTTCAATCCTCTTTTTTTCAGCGAGTTTAGGATACTTTGGTCCAACTCGCTTTACAGCTTGAATTTTTTGATTGCCTGTTTCTTGTTTACCGTCTTGCGTGGTACATCGAGATGTAAATTTTATAGCGTTCTCACTATAGTAGGCTAATCGCTCTTCTGTTGTTTTTTAAGGCTTAATGGCCTCAGCTCGGTTTATTAGTTTGTGATCCACTGGCGCGACTAACTCACTTTTAGCTTCCGTGACGGAAGTAGTACTTTTGCAACCAATTAGAACGAACATAAATGATAGTGTGATTATTTTGTACATTTAATTCCTTCGACATCTAACACTTAGTATTCATGTACACCTAGTTTGTGTGAATGAATCATTTGTTTAGCGGGCAAACGGTGCAGTTGTTTGGTTTGATTTATGCTGCATAGACCAGAGGAATTTGCTTTTTTAAGCTCAGCTGACATGGCAGGTTGTTTCCTTGTTGTTCGCATTTCAGCAATCCATTTAACTTGAGTTTGCGCATTGAATTAGCTGTAATTTAAGCTAATTTGGTCATTTATTGCAACTTTATTTTCAATGCGCACAGCAAGCTCTAACCCAACGGGTTTTGTTTTTTATAGTGTATTGGCGACATTAATGACAAAAAAATTGTGTGCGCTGTAAATTCACTAAATTGGTTAGTCGTTCAAGCTACAAAACTGTAGGCCGCGAGACTATAGACTATACATCAATGTGAATGAATAAGAATAAAACAATGGAAGTGGTCAATCATTTTTCATTAATAACTTATTAATATACTTATAAAGCAAGTAGTCAACTTACTTTTTATGTCAGCTTATTTTACACCCTTGCTAAATTCAAAGCTACCAAAAATCCTAATTCTCTGAAAATAAAGGTCTTTATTTTCATGGTGTGGAATTTGCATTCTGCGCTGGGTTTATAACAATACAATCATTTTTTTGATAGAATGTAGTACTAAGGAAAATATAAATGAATATAAAAATGTTAAAAGCAGCTGTTGCTGGTTTAGCTTTGAGTGTGAGTGGCTTTGCTAATGCGGGATTGATTGTAGGTTACGCTCCAAACGTAGAAGTTACTACAGGTATGGATGCAACAGGTATAACTTGGGTTGATTCGAATGCAGAGATTTATGAAAGCTCCGGTGGTTCTTTTGGAGATGCTATCACTCTTAGACCCTCTGTTGCGGTTGCAACATTTTCTGATGCCGTAGCTGCTAATGATTTTTTTCAATTTTCTATTAGTGCACAATTATCTAATTCATTTGATTTAGAAACATTTAGTTTTCACGCTTACAATGGTGGCGCTTCAACACCAAGAGGCTGGGTTTTACGTTCGAGTGTCGACAGTTTTGCAAGTGATATTGATAGTTCTTTTATTACTGCTCCATACGATACTATAGCTCCAGATCTTTTTTCTGTTGACTTATCTTCATTTACTTCATTAACTTCGATAGATTTTCGAGTTTACGCATTTGCTCCAACGGCAGGGTATGCGGTTAATTTCGGCAATTTACAAATACGTGGAACTGTATTTGATGAGTTAGGAAATGAAATACAAACACAAATCCCAGAGCCCTCAACCCTTGCTATCTTCACATTAGGCATTATGGGTTTAGCATCAAGAAGATTTAAGAAGCCGTCAATTGCATTATTCGACAACGCTTAAATAGACCGTTGTTCAGTAAGTCAATTATGAGGGTATTAGAATCAATTAATGACTTTAATAGGGTCCACTGGATTATGCTCTCAGATAAAAAATTTCTATAAATACATAGTATGGTACAGCTATATAAATCTTTTTGTGCAACTAGGTGTCACCATGTCCGCTTTATCGGACTTTCTTGTCGCAATATAATCAAGGCTAATGTCTGTTTTCGTATCGTAGTAGGCAGAAGCTACTCAGTTTTCTCTTTAAATTCGCACAGGTCTTCGATGATACAAGAGCCGCACCTGGGTTTACGAGCGACACAGGTGTATCGACCATGTAATATCAGCCAATGATGTACATCTACTTTAAATTCTGCCGGTACAACTTTCAGTAGTTTTTGTTCGACTTCATTAACGTTTTTGCCAACGGCTAATTTTTTTCTGTTACTGACTCTGTATATGTGCGTGCCTACCGCAATGGTCGGCCAGCCAAAGGATAATTTAAGTAGATCGCGATTTACTTTAAACATTTTAGCTTTACGCTTTGTGCGCAATTACGGATCGTCCTCTCCCAGTAGGCCAGAGAGCACTTTCATCTTATTGCTGACGCTTGACTTGTAGTCATTAGGTTCTCTTAAAAATAGCTTTTCAATATTTCAGTAATGTAAGTTAAACGCATCTTGTTGTCAGGTTTGCTTGACTTATTAATGATTAATATGTAATGTTAGCCTTACATTATGTCGAGGTATGATGACACAATCAAAACTAATTAAGAGAACAAGGTAACTTCAGGAGTGCTAAATATGAGTAATGTATTAGATAAAAAGGAAAAGAAGTTTCTAGTCAAATTTATGTTGCATATAGCGATGTTTTTAGCGGTTTTAGCGATATCAGTAGTAATGAATGAGACCAATGATTTGTCTATATACAGCACTGGATTCCTCGCAATGTCCCCTGTAATTCCTGTGATATTTTTATTGCGGCTGGTGGTAAATCATTATAGGTCATTGGATGAATACATCCAGAGAGTAATGGGTGAAAGTTTGCTTTGGGCTGTAGGTGTTGTTGGTTGTGCGGCAATGGCTTATGGCTTGCTCTCAGAAATGGTTGAGGTGCCGACTATTAGCCCAGCCTTTATGTTGCCAGCAATAGCAGTCATCTTTGGTGTAGCACAGTCTATTAAACTATCGAGCGATACCCATGAAGAATAGGTTACGGGTACTTCGTGCAGAAAATAGATGGTCTCAAGCAGATCTTGCTGAAAAGTTAGGAGTGTCACGTCAAGCCGTGAACGCTATAGAAACAGGAAAACATGATCCTTCTTTAACTCTTGCTTTTGCTCTTGCAGAGACCTTTGGACAAAGCATTGAAGAAATATTTTGTCCCAAAGAACAAAATAACTAAACAATATGTCTTTTCTTTGTGTTGTGGTCTAATGCCAATTGCTAGGCCACAGCAACTAAACATGTTTTAGAGCCTATCCAACATAATTATATGAACACTCTCATAGCCTCCGGAGAGGGTCTTGATTTTATAGCGAAGCTACGAGTTTTAGATAAACTAGTAGAACCAAAGTCCAGTAATTTGAATGTGGTTCAATAATATACGATGTAAATCAATAATTTGCATCACTTAAAAAGTTATTCGATTTTATTTCGTCCGCTTTTTTGCGGTAGTATCAAATCGCTCGTTACAGGCAACTAGCTACTCAGTTTTATCCTTAAACTCACACAAATCTTCAATCAAGCAAGCACCGCAGCGGGGCTTGCGTGCTACACAGATATACCTGCCATGCAGGATCAGCCAGTGATGTACATCTACTTTAAATTCTGTCGGTACAACTTTCAGTAGTTTTTGTTCGACTTCATTAACGTTTTTGCCAACGGCTAATTTTGTTCTGTTACTGACTCTGTATATGTGCGTGTCTACCGCAATGGTCGGCCAGCCAAATGCCGTGTTTAAGACAACATTGGCGGTTTTTCTGCCAACTCCCGGCAATGCTTCTAACGCTTCTCGGCTTTCAGGTACTTCGCCGTTATAATTATCCATTAAAATTTTGCAGGTTTTTATGACATTTTCTGCTTTACTGTTATACAAACCAATGGTTTTGATATAACTTTTAAGCCCCTCTAATCCGAGGTTGTAGATTTTCTCGGCGGTATTGGCGATAGGGTAAAGCTTACGTGTTGCCTTATTGACACCCACATCCGTTGCCTGAGCGGATAAAATAACCGCTATTAACAACTCAAAGGGGGTTGAATATTCCAATTCTGTTGTCGGATTTGGGTTGTTTGCGCGTAGTCTCGTTAAAATTTCTACGCGTTTTTGTTGATTCATCTTAGCTTTCCAGTGTCACGCGTGCACGTTCAATTTTTGTTTTTTCTTGTTCGCCAACTACAATATGCTCTATGCGTTTGTCGTATTTATTTTTAAGGGCGATTAGAAGCCCCATAATAATAAATGCCCCTGGGGGTAAAATCGCGACTAAAAAGTTCTCATCTGGTTGAAATACCACCCAAGTGAGCGTTTTAGCATTGTCGCCAACTAGTAATTCAGCGCCAGCGAATAACGTACCACTGCCGAGTAGTTCTCTTACTGCACCTAACACTACCAGAACAAGTAAAAAGCCTAAGCCCATCATCAAACCATCATAGGCGGCTAAACCGACTGAGTTTTTAGAAGCAAATGCCTCAGCCCGCCCAATAATTGCGCAGTTGGTTACAATCAGTGGTATAAAAATTCCGAGCGTTTGATAGAGCTGATAGGTGTAAGCATTCATTAATAGTTGAACAATGGTAACCAAAGAGGCGATTACCATCACAAATACGGGAATCCGAATTTCATTCGGGATCCAGTTGCGTACAACTGAAACGGTTATGTTGGATCCCAATAAAACAAATAATGTGGCAATACCTAATCCTAAACCGTTAATCACTGTGTTAGTGACTGCCAGTAATGGGCAGAGCCCCAACATTTGTACTAAAGCTGGATTGTTTTTCCAAATCCCTTGCCAGCTAATGTCTTGTAATGGCGTCATATTAGGCTCCACAGTTACTTTTAGCAGAAAACAGCGATTCTTGTTCAGCTGCCCACAGGGTTGTTTCTTTTATCGCTTTGATGACCGCTCTAGGGGTAATGGTTGCGCCGGTAAACCCGTCAAATGTGCCACCATCTTTGCGAACAGCCCACTTTTTTGAGTTTTCGGCTGTCACATATAAGCCAGCAAAATGTTCTATCCAGTTTGATTTTGTCACTTCTATTTTGTCGCCTAGCCCAGGTGTCTCATTGTGAGCTGTGGTGCGTACCCCTAGTATTTGATGATCTTTTGCCAAGGCAACCAAGAGTTCGATGCGGCCGTTATAGCCATTTGGGGCAATAGTTTCAATTATCAGGGCTGTATTGTTTTCATTTAAACGGGCTCTGAATATTCTTGATTGTGTGCCTTGGTGATTTTCGACCATTAAGCAATCTTGCGCGATTTGGTTGTTATATAAATCAGGAGGGACTATTTGACTAATCGTCCGAACAATGGCGCGTTCTTTTTCACTGGCGATTTTATCTTTAGTTTGAATATGAGTCAGGGCTACCAAGCCTGTTGTGCAGATCGCAAACAAGGCTAAGATGCCACTGGCTTTACTAATTGGTTTGATATCTAACATACTTTACCCGGATACATGCCCATAAGTTCTGGGTTTGGTGTAATAGTCTATTAACGGTACACACATATTGGCTAACAAGACAGCAAAAGCCACTGCGTCTGGATATCCGCCCCAGTTGCGGATTAAATACACTAACACAGCTGCTAAGATGCCAAAGATAATTTTCCCTTTGGCTGTTGTTGAGGCAGAGACAGGATCTGTCAAAATAAAAAATGCGCCAAACATACTTGCGCCCGAAAACACATGTAACATCGCACTTGCACTGCCATCAGGTGAAATAATGTGGGTGATAAAGCTTAATGTAAATAAGGTCACTAAAAACGCGGTTGGGATACGCCAGCTAATGATTTTTTGTTGTACCAACCAGAGGCCACCAACTAAATAGGCGAGATTCACTGGGAACCAAGCGATACCGTAACCGTCAGAAAATACTTTGCCAGTTAGAATTTCACTATACGTTTGTTGATTTGTCAGCGCCGTTTTTACCGTATCTAAGGGGGTTGCCATGGTAAAACCATCTAAATCGACTCTCAATTGCGCTAATGAGTAGCCTGTTTCGCTGTAGCCGGTAAAAATCAGCATAATGGTGTCGGTAAACGTTAGCTGGTATTCCACTAACTGTAACGGAGGTAACCATAGTGTCATTGATAAGGGAAACGAAACCAATAGTACAACGTAGCCCGCCATGGCTGGGTTAAATAAGTTTTGTCCTAGCCCACCATATACTTGTTTAACTAAAACTATCGCAAAAACACTGCCAATGATGGCAATCCACCAAGGGGCCAGTGGTGGTAAACTTAAGCCCAATAATAAACCAGTTAACAAGGCGCTATTGTCTTTTAAGGTTAGCAGCGCGTTTCGCTCACGCTGTCTAATGCAAATTGCTTCTGCAAGCATTGCTGCACTGATAGCCAATACGAGCTGGATAAGTACGCCAAAACCAAAATACCAAACTTGGGTCGCGATACCCGGTAAACAAGCCAATGCAACGGCCAACATAACATTTGATGTTTTTCTTTGGATATGTCCATGAGGAGAACTGGCTACACGAAAACTCATTTATCTTCTCCTAACTGTTTTCTTTTTGCTTTGGCTTTTGCTATAGCTGCTTTAATGCGTGCTTCTTTGTCATCTTGGTTGTTGGTTAAATGGCTGGTTTCTTGTTGTTTTTCTTGTTGTCTATCGTGTTTACTAGACGCAATTGATGCTTGCTCATCTTGTTTCATTTTTGCCGCTTTTTTGGCTTTAGCGCGCGCTATTGCTGCTTTTGCCTTGTCGGCCGCCGAATTTGCAGGCGCATCGTTGGTTTTTTCTGTGGGCTCTAGGTTTTGAGTATTTGCATCAAGCTTTGTGTTTTCAACGTTAGGCTCATTTTGTGAGATGTTCGTTTCAGCTTGGGCTTGAGCTTGCGCTTTTGCTTTTTTCGCTTTTGCGCGCGCTATTGCAGCCGCTGCTGATTGTTTTGGGTTCGCCTTAGTTTCAGGTGAGGGCGCGTCAGTTTGCTTTTTCGCTTTGGCGCGAGCCAGCGCAGCCGCTACTTTATCTTGTGCGCTGGGATCTTGTGACATCGCTGCCTTGCGCGCTTCGGCCGCTTGCTTGTGTTTTTCTAAACGTTCTTGTTTTTCTCTCTCTAAACGCTCATTGCGCGCATTGAATCTTTCTTTGGCTTTTTCTGCTTTTTCGTGTTCTGCTTGTTGCAGCCTAATATTGCTCTTAGCAACTCGGTAGTATTGAACTAAAGGGATCTCGCTGGGGCAGACATAAGCGCAGGCGCCACATTCTATGCAATCGAACAATTTGTATGACTGAGCTTTCTCATATTCTTTTGCTTTACTGTGCCAGTATAGTTGTTGCGGTAACAATGACGCCGGACAGGCATCGGCACAAAAACCACAGCGTATGCATGCTTGTTCATTCGTTGCGGGTGGTAGTTCTGTTTCACTTGGCGCCAGAATACAATTGCTTATTTTACCGATTGGCGTTTGTGCATTGTGCAGGGTAAAGCCCATCATTGGTCCACCCATGATTATTCTGGGGGTTTTGCTTTGTTGGTACTCGCCTTGTTTTAATAAAAATTCAACAGGTGTACCAATTCTTACCCAGCGGTTACCCGGTTTTTTAAATTGTTCACCTGTTAAAGTGACAACGCGTTCAATCAGCGGTTCACCATGGACAATCGCTTTGTATGCCGCATAAGCAGTACCGATATTTTGCGTTACAACCCTTATATCAGCCGGAATGCCACCAGATGGAACTTCTTTACCGGTCACTACCTGAATCAGTTGTTTTTCACCACCCGCTGGGTATTTCGTTGGGATCGCGCGTACGATGAACTGTGTTTTTCCGGCACATGCTTGTTCCATCGCTTGAATTGCTTTGGGTTTGTTATTTTCAATTGCAATCACAACAACTTCGGGTTTTAGCAGGTGTGTAAATATTTCTATGCCACTGACAATTTCAGCAGCGTAAGCTTGCATCAATGCATCGTCTGATGTGATATAGGGTTCGCATTCGACACCATTGATAATTAAAACTTCAACTGGTTGTGAATTTGAATGTTTTACATAAGTTGGAAATGCAGCCCCGCCTAAGCCGGCAACACCTAGGGCTTTTAGTTTATCGACAATTTCGACTTTGCTCAGTGTCAGGTAATTAATGGTAGGCTGTTTTAAACACCACTCATCATTGCCATCCGCAGTTATGATAATGGTTTGATCATTTAAGCCAGATGGATGCGGAATAGGGTGGTCGGTGATGCTTTCGACAATGCCCGAAGTTGGCGCGTGAACGGGGAGTTGCATGGGGCCCTGAACTTGGGTCAGAGCTTGCCCTTTAAGTACTTTGTCTCCGACAGCAACACTTATTTTTGCTTTTTCACCAATATGTTGTTTTACCGTCACATAAAAACGCGAAGGTAGTGGTAGTTGTTGGATAGGATCACGTAGCGACATTTTTTTACGTTCCGGTGGGAATACACCGCCGGGAAAGTCCCACATATATCCAGATTTAATCTTTTCTACCAAGGATTCCACTCTGACTCCAACTAATTCCAGCTTAATTTATTTGTTTAACCGGGATGGCTTGAAGTTGCCAGCGCCAAGTATCCGGTTTAGGTTGCACAGGCAGCATATCGATACAATCTACAGGGCAGGGTTCAACACACAAATCACAACCTGTACACTCATCTTCGATAACCGTATGCATATGTTTGGCAGCGCCTACAATCGCATCTACTGGACAGGCCTGAATGCATTTAGTACAACCGATACATTCGTCTTCTCTGATATAAGCAACCGTTTTAACGGGCTCTTGTACATCGTCACCCTCTGTACCTGCTAGTGGTTTAGCTTCAACGCCCATCATATCCGCTAATTTTTGAATGGTTGCGTCTCCACCGGGAGGGCACTTGTTAATATCATCGCCATTCGCAATCGCTTCAGCATAAGGTTTACAGCCTGGGTATCCACACTGTCCACATTGAGTTTGTGGCAATATTTCATCTATTTGGTCGACTAGCGGGTCGCTTTCAACTTTAAACTTTATGTTTGCATAGCCCAAAATAGCACCAAATATTAAAGCGATGATGCCAAGTGCTAATAATGAATAAATAAGAATTGTCACGGTTTTATCAATCCTGTGAAGCCCAAAAATGCAAGTGACATTAAACCGGCTGTAACCATAGCGATTGCGGAGCCTTTAAATGGTTGTGGAATATCTGCGGCCGCAAGACGCTCGCGCATAGCAGAAAATAGAATGAGTACTAAAGAAAAGCCTAGCGCAGCGGAAAAGCCATAAATAGCTGATTCGATTAGATTGTGTTGTTCGTTGAGGTTAAGTAATGCGACCCCCAAAACAGCACAGTTTGTTGTGATTAGAGGTAAAAATATACCCAATATCCGATATAAAGCCGGGCTTGTTTTATGCACTACCATTTCGGTAAATTGTACTACCACAGCGATGACTAAAATAAAGCCGAGTGTGCGCAAAAACTCAAGCGCAAGTGGCTGCAGTATATATTGATCTAATAGGTAGCTGGCAATTGAAGCTATGGTTAGCACAAAGGTTGTTGCTAGAGACATGCCAATTGCAGTTTCAACTTTGCCTGACACACCCATAAAAGGGCATAATCCTAAAAACTTAACCAAGACGAAGTTGTTGACTAGAATTGTCGCTACAAATAATAAAAAGTATTCAGTCATATACACCAAATTTTATACGCTAACCGTTTAAAAAAAGCTGGAAAAAAGAAAAGACAGCCATGCTTGTTTTTTAATGCGGCTGTATTATCCAGTTTTCGACCACAATTAACAACTTGTGATGCATATGGTTTTTAATAATAACTGAATATTTATTATATTAAGGTTTTATTAGGGGTTAGAGTTCGCTCGGTTTGCCGATAAAATAACCTTGTGTACCATCTATAAAAATTTGTTCCAGGGCAAATTTTTCTTCCTGAGTTTCAACACTTTCTGCTATTACCGTTACACCTAATCTATGTGCTAAATCAACAACAACACGCAAAAAGTATTGATTGTTTTTATCCTCGTCAATTCCGCGGCTATAACTGCCATCAACTTTAACAAAATCCGGTTTGATATCGCGGAAAAACTTGAAAGATGTAAACCCAATGCCAAATCGTTCTACCGTCACACGCGCACCGGTGCGGTGCAGCATTTGAATGAAGCGCTGCGAGGCTGGCATATTTTGTTGTAAACCAAATTCTGAGGCTTCGAAAATCAGTTTTGAAGCGATAAAAGAATCGCGCAATAAACGGCGCTCTAACCATACACAAAATTGTTCGTCATGTGCTGATTTCGCGGTGATGTTAATGCCAAAATATTGGGTATTTAAGTTTTTTTGTTGGATCGTTTGAATGGTCGCATCGATAATTAATTTATCTAATTCAATGATTTTATCCATCTTTTCTGCCATTGCCACAAATGAGGCCGTCGGCAGGATATCACCCTCGCTATTGGTAAAACGAGCCAGTATCTCTGAATAGACTTTCGATGATTTATTCGTTGGTTGAATGGGTTGATAAAATAATTTGACTGCGCGACTTTCTAATACGTCATCGATGACTTGTTTCCAGTTTTGGTTACCATATTTAGCACTGACGTTGTTTAATATAGACTTATCATTTTGAATGTGCCAACCGTTCGCGACTTTAGTTTGCGCTAAACTGATACCCGTATCCGCTAAGGCAAGTAATTCGCCCATCGAATCGCCCGCTTCGTAGGCCACGATACCCGTATAACCAATACTGTTGGTTTCTAGCGCTTTTTGTAATTCAGTGAAGCGGCCAAATAAATTTTTGGCGAAATTTTCAGCTTCTTTTATGGTTACGTTAGGAATAATAAGGGCAAAGTCTGAACCATTTAAACGAAACAGCAGGGCATTGTGGTAGTGGTTACCAACCCGCTGTATCGCTTGTGATAAATCACAGATGTACTGATCACCTGCTTCATAGCCTCGATTTTGATTTAAATATTGCAACTCAGAAGCTCGAGTGATAGCCAATATACCGAAATTTTTTGTCTGCTCATCATTAATTTGTTCTTCAAGACTGCTGACAAAACTAATGCGATTAGGCAGTCCGGTGACAACGTCACGTGTTGCTTCGTGGCGATAGTTTTCAGCAGACGTCTGCCACTCTTTTAATTGTTGGGTCATCGTTGAACGCATTTCATTTAATTGATGCGCAAGTGATGAAAATTCTTTAGGTAGAGTGTGTGCTGCTATATTTTCTGGCTCATTCGCCTGCGTGCGCGTTAAAGTGCGACAAATTATTTGGATGGATTTGTTTAAAATGCGCTTAATTTGGTAACGAATAGTGAAGGTATTAATAAAAATAAATAGAAAAAACAGGGTTACCAAAGCATAGAGTAGGTTATCCATTATTTGGTAAATGTCATCTTGCGATAAAATGTAGGTAATTCTTAAGTTAGCAAGTTGATTTGCATAGGTTTGCATATGCGTTTGCAAACCAAACGTTTGCATAAGCAGTCTAGACAAGTAAAAAGGGAATTTGTCTTGTTGATATTGATGTTCAACTTCACCTGACAGGCGTTCAACTCGTAAATCTTGGTAAGAAAAACTGCTTTTTAAGTTTTTTACAACTTGTTTAGGTGTGGATTTATCCAGTTCTAATAGTTGTTGAAGTTGAGCTAAATGGTGCGATTGCTGCTGCTTTGCATATTGAGAAAATGCAAAACAAATAATATAAGCGCTAATCAGGCTTATTATCACAAACAAAACAGTATTTTGAACTAATACTCTTCGAAAAATACTCATTTAGCGGTGCTCCATTGTGCGCATTATTGTTATGAAACTAAGTCAATTAGCTTTAATCCATCGTATCTAATAGAATTTTACCGTGTAATCAGAATAACGGCAAATCAGTATCGTAAATATAACAGTTTTTCGTACTGCAAACAAAATAGGATGTTGTAAGTAATTAAGTAATATTGCTGTTTTTAAAAATAGATACAAACTAACCTAATGAGGTGATAATCGGTTATATGAATGAGATAGGGTAAATAAATTTAATTTTGAGAGGATAATAAAGTGGCTCCCCCTCCCCGACTCGAACGGGGGACCTGCGGATTAACAGTCCGTCGCTCTAACCAACTGAGCTAAGGGGGAATTGAGTACTTTATTATTTTTTGCTGCAAGAAGTTGGCTCCCCCTCCCCGACTCGAACGGGGGACCTGCGGATTAACAGTCCGTCGCTCTAACCAACTGAGCTAAGGGGGAATTGCTTCTCGTCAACGGCTGCGCATCTTAATGATACTCCCTCATGCTGTCAACAAACATTTTTACAATTTTTTTATTTTATTACTGTTTGCCTAAATTTAACACAGCTGAGCGGGTATTTTGTACAATGTGGTGAAGCTTTAACCGCTTTGTCGGTTTATATATTAGTTTCTATTTTTTGCGCTGTTTAAGTCGTTTACTAAAAGAGCCTCTCTTTTCCCTGTTTTTACTGACTTTGTGTCTGTAAGGTTAGTTTTGCTAGCTCAACTGAGCCATATTGAGCGTGTTAAAATTTAAATGCACCAAACCGGTTATTGACTTTGTTTCATTTCTATACAGAACAATTGTGATGAAAAAGTGACAGAACATCATGCAACCCCCGATAATATAAGGCTTATCCTTGGTTATCCACTAAAGCTGTGGATAACTGTGTGAATAATTCGGAATATCTAAGCTCAGCCCGCATAAATACTGTGTCAACACTTGATCAAGGGAAAATTAAGGTAAAATTTAAAATGCATTAAAATCAATTATTTAAGGTTTTGTTGTGTTAGATAATGAGATTTTCCTTGATTAAGCTAAAATTTACACAATTTGCACACGCTTTGTGCATATTAAATTTTATTAGGTAAAATCATTTGTAAATTATGCACTGTTTTTCAAGATTCCTACTCACCCTAAGCAACTCGTAGTTAACAGGTAGTATACAACTGAAAAGTTTTATCAATATTTTAGCTAAGGTTATATTTTAAGGCTGTTGGGCGCTTTTCAGGTAGAAAGCTTTAAAAATTAGGTTTATCTCGTTTTCCTAGAGGCCCTAATATTGAATTTGTTTGTGATTCTTTTGTGCTCTTAACTCGCTCAGCGAGTTGAATTGCATTAAACTACTGAGCTTTTAGTTGAACGAAAATTTTGGGATTCTTGTGCAAGCTAATAAAACACAAAACGACTTATTATCTTTTCCAATTGGTGTGACCTTAAAAAATATGACCATACCAATGGTGATGGGGATGATTGCATTAATGTCGTTTAATTTAATTGATACTTTTTTTATTGGTTTGCTGGGGACAAATGAACTAGCCGCAATTAGTTTTACCTTTCCAGTTACTTTTACGGTTATTAGTTTAACGATTGGTTTGGGGATCGGGACCTCTGCTTGTATTGCTAAAACATTGGGGGGCGGGGATAACAGTGAGGCACGCGATCAGGGAACCAGTGCTTTGTTATTGTCTGTTGTGTTAGTAGCCAGTTTATCGAGCATCGGCTGGCTTTTAATAACCCCTATTTTTACTTTACTGGGGAGTGAGCAAAATACATTGCCCTTTATCCTTGAATATATGCAAATCTGGTATTTCAGCTCGGTTTTTCTTGTTTTACCTATGATTGGGAATTCCATTTTAAGAGCTTCAGGCGATACCAAAACACCGAGTACCATTATGGCTCTGGGCGGCGCTATGAACGCAATATTGGATCCTGTGCTGATATTTGGACTGGGCCCAGTACCTGCGTTAGGTATGACTGGCGCTGCAATTGCTAGTTTAATCGCTTGGATGACCGGTGCAGCCGTTATGCTGTATATATTGTCGATAAAAAGGCAGTTGATTTATTTACATTTGCCTGAGTGGAAGAAATTAAAAAACTCAGTACAAAAAATTTTAAAGATAGCCTTACCCGCAGCGGGGGCTAATATGTTGACACCTCTGGCCATGTCAATTTTAACTGCAATCGTTGCAGGTTATGGTCATGAAGCCGTTGCCGCTTTTGGTGTTGGTCAAAGGCTAGAGTCGATTGGTTGTATTGTTGTATTGGCATTGTCAATGACGTTACCGCCTTTTATCAGCCAAAATTTAGGTGCAGGTCAAGTACAACGAGTTATTGATGGTTACAAACTTTGCTGTCGATTTGTTTTATTATGGCAATTTGTTGTCTATATCCTTCTGGTTATTAGCGCACCACTGATAGCCAATGCTTTTGCCAGTGAAGGAGAGGTTAACCAGCTTATTCGGGTGTTTATTTGGATTGTACCTTTAGGTTATGGGTTGCAAGGCATTATTATTTTGACCAATTCATCTTTTAACGCGTTGCATAAACCTATGATCGCATTGCAACTGAGTATTATGCGATTATTCTTGTTTTATGTACCGGCAGCTTATATCGGTGGTGAGTTGTACGGTATTTATGGTTTATTTGCAGGGTGTGTTGTCGGAAACTGTTGCATGGCAATGGTTTCTTATTTTCGGTTTAAAAAACAGGGTGTGTAACCGTGTCTGTTAAAGCGTTCGAGTTAGTTTCAGATTATCAAGCGGCAGGTGATCAACCAACTGCGATTACAAGGTTGGTTGAAGGGTTAGGTTGTGGGCTGGCCCACCAAACATTGCTGGGGGTAACAGGTTCAGGTAAAACTTTTACCATTGCAAATGTCATCGCCAAGCTTGGTCGACCTGTCATTATGATGGCGCCGAATAAAACATTGGCAGCCCAACTATATGGCGAAATGAAAGAATTCTTCCCAAATAATGCAGTCGAATATTTTGTTTCTTATTATGACTACTATCAGCCTGAAGCATATGTCCCGTCAACCGATACTTTTATTGAAAAAGATGCTTCTATTAACGACCATATTGAACAAATGCGTTTATCCGCAACCAAAGCCTTGTTAGAAAGGCGAGACGTTATCATTGTGGCCTCTGTTTCAGCTATATATGGTTTGGGGGATCCTCAATCCTATATGCAAATGTTACTTCACCTAAGACAAGGTGACATTGTTGATCAAAGGGTGATACTGCGTCGACTGGCTGAATTACAGTATACCCGCAATGATATCGATTTTCAGCGCGGGACTTACCGCGCAAGAGGCGATGTTATTGATATTTTTCCGGCGGATTCCGAGCGTGATGCGATTCGAGTTGAATTGTTTGATGAAGAAATAGAAAGAATCAGTGTCTTTGACCCACTGACGGGGGAGGTTGCACGCCATTTAACACGAACCACTGTTTATCCAAAAACGCATTACGTCACCCCGCGGGAAAAAATACTGGATGCGATTGAGCAGATTAAAGTTGAACTTAAAGACCGTTGTGCGCAATTGCTTGATGCTGGAAAACTAGTAGAAGAACAACGTTTAAGACAACGTACGCAATATGATTTAGAAATGATGTTGGAATTAGGTTACTGCTCAGGCATCGAAAACTATTCACGTTATTTATCGGGCCGAGATAATGGAGAGCCGCCACCCACTTTAATCGATTATTTGCCGGAAGATGGCATTATGATTATTGATGAGTCACATGTTACTGTGCCGCAATTGGGCGCCATGTATAAAGGAGACAGGGCACGAAAAGAAAATTTAGTTGAATATGGCTTTCGTTTACCTTCTGCGCTGGATAATAGGCCGCTTAAGTTTAATGAGTTTGAATCACTTGTGCCGCAGTGTATTTATGTTTCAGCGACACCCGGACCTTATGAAATTGAGAAATCTGACGGCGAAATAGCAGAGCAGGTGGTTCGTCCGACAGGTTTGTTAGACCCTGAGATCGAAGTTAGACCAGTGGGTACTCAGGTTGATGATTTAATGTCTGAAGCACGTAAACGCATTAAGTTGGGTGAGAGGGTACTGGCGACTACGCTCACTAAACGCATGGCAGAAGATCTGACAGATTATTTAAACGATCACAATATTAAAGTACGTTATTTGCATTCAGACATCGATACGGTCGAACGGATGGAGATAATTCGGGATTTAAGATTGGGTAAGTTTGATGTACTGGTTGGTATTAACTTATTGCGTGAAGGTTTAGATATGCCAGAAGTTTCTTTGGTCGCTATTTTAGATGCTGACAAAGAAGGTTTCTTGCGTTCTGAGCGATCTCTTATTCAAACCATAGGGCGCGCCGCACGTAATTTAAATGGTAAGGCCATTTTGTACGCAGACCGAATAACGGGGTCGATGCAAAAAGCAATTGATGAAACACAAAGACGACGTGCAAAACAAACTGAATTTAATTTAGACAATAACATTACACCGAAAGGACTTAATAAAAAAATTACGGATGTAATGGATATGGGATATGCCGAAGAAACGTCTGATGGCAAAGTTAAGTTGCGTAAAGTGGCGGACAAAAAAGGTATTTACCATGCCGCCAAGGCTGAAGATATTGCAAAAGAAATTAAAAATTTAGAAAGCAAAATGTTTGAGCATGCACGTAACCTTGAGTTTGAACAAGCTGCACAATTAAGAGATCAAATTCAAAGCTTGCAGGAGGCACTTCTGAATGCTTAAATGCTCGCGATTTATACACCTTAATTACCCAGGAGGGGATTGTGCTTGAATTTATAGCGCGTTGGTATCAAAAACGATTTTCCGATCCGGATGCCGTCACACTGGTATTTATACTGGCATTTATGTTCGCCATCGTGTTGTTTTTGGGCGATATACTTGCACCTGTTATTGTCTCTTTGGTAATTGCTTATTTGCTCGAATGGCCAGTTGCTAAATTAACGGCAATAGGCGTTAGGCGCAGCATTTCTGTGATTGGGGTGTTAGTCGTTTTTTCCTGTTTATCATTTACTTTGCTGGTGGGGCTGACACCTCAAATTTGGGGACAGCTGACGAATCTAATAACTGAAATTCCATATATTTTACAAGAAGGCCAAGACTATTTATTAAATTTACCTGGTGAATATCAGTCGCTTATTAACCCTGAACAGGTTAAAAATATGACAAATGCCTTGAAAGAGCAGTTGGTCAATACTGGTAAAGAACTCGTCAGTGCGTCTTTAAATTCTTTAGTGACACTGGTTACTTTGCTGATATACCTTGTGCTGGTGCCTTTGTTGGTTTTGTTTATGCTGTTAGATAAAGATAAATTGCTGCGCCAAACATTACAATTTTTACCCAGACAACGTAAATTGGCAAACCGTGTCTGGAGTGAGATGAATCAGCAAATCGGTAATTATATTCAAGGTAAGGTTATCGAGATCCTGATTGTTGGTACGATGTCTGTCATTGCCTTTTTGTTGCTGGATTTACGTTATGCAGTCTTGTTAGGTGTTGGGGTTGGATTTTCAGTATTAATACCCTATATCGGTGCAGCGGTGATTACTATCCCAGTTGCTGTGGTTGCTGTCTTTCAATTTGGTGTCACACCAGAGTTTTGGTATATCATGATTGTGTACGGTATTATCCAAGCGCTGGACGGTAACGTTATTGTGCCTTTATTATTTTCGCAGGCTGTTAACTTACACCCAGTATTTATTATTATTGCTGTGTTGTTTTTTGGTGGTATTTGGGGTTTTTGGGGGGTGTTTTTCGCCATTCCGTTAGCAACACTGGTTAAAGCTGTTGTCAATGCTTGGCCAGCTGCACATGAAACACCTGACGATATAGATAAAGCACTTTCTTAACACTCTAAAAAGACAACTTAGAGGGCATACTCAAACAATAATGTATGCCCTCAAAAGTATTATCCGTTATTTTTTAAGTAATCTAACAC
Source organism: Catenovulum sediminis (assembly GCF_007289895.1). GTDB lineage: Bacteria > Pseudomonadota > Gammaproteobacteria > Enterobacterales > Alteromonadaceae > Catenovulum > Catenovulum sediminis. The sequence goes on from NZ_CP041660.1 coordinate 2,957,195, forward strand.
CACATCGTGATGATCTTTGGTTTTAAACTTATCAAATACATGGGCGATTTTGCCGTCTTGATTGACTAAAAAACTAATGCGATGAATACCGTCGTATTCTTTACCCATAAACTTCTTCAATCCCCAAACGCCAAATGCATCTGCCACTTTGTGGTCTAAGTCAGATAACAAATCAAAATTAAGCTCATGTTTTTGCGTAAACTTTTCGAGTTTTTCAGGGGCATCTGGGCTTAAACCCAAGACCACTGTATTTAAATCTTCTAGTTCTTGTTTGGTATCACGCAGGCTACAGGCTTGAGTCGTGCAGCCTGGCGTGAGTGCTTTTGGGTAAAAATAGACTAAGGCCTTATGAGTTTTTAATGTTTCACTTAGTGACACAGGTTGTTCTTTTTGATTTAGTAAGGTGAAGTCAGGTGCGGTATCACCTGCTTTTAATGTATTCATTTATCACTCCAAGATAATTAACAAAATGACATTGCTCTATTTTGCTCCTTCTTACGCCAAAATAGCAAATTGAGATCGATATATATTAGCAAACAGAGGTAATTTCCATACTTTGGAAAAATAAACGAATAAATCGCAGCTATTTTGGGCTAAATTATTGTCTTTCTGCGCGCTCACCATTACCATAGTGCGCTTGATTTTATGGGGGCATTAAATGATCCGAGGAAGTATTGTTGCGTTAATTACACCGATGAATTTAGATGGTTCGGTGGATTACCAAAGTCTTGAACAACTAGTTGATTTTCACGTAGCGGCTGGCACGCATGGTATTGTTGCGGTCGGTACAACCGGCGAATCTGCAACTTTACCCGTTGATGAGCACGTCAAAGTTGTGGATACAGTTGTAAAACAAGCCAAGGGGAGACTAAAAGTCATCGCTGGTAATGGTGCAAACTCAACTTCAGAAGCGATAGAGCTGACTAAACTGATGAGTAAATCGGGCATTGATGCCTTTTTAAATGTTACACCTTACTATAACAAACCATCTCAAAAAGGTTTAATAGCGCACTTTGAAGCGATTGCTAATTGTAGTGATGTACCACAAATTTTATACAATGTGCCCGGTCGCACCGCTGTTGATTTGTTACCCGAAGCTGTCGCGCATTTGGCCAAGCATGAAAAAATTGTCGGTATAAAAGAAGCAACAGGTAGCATAGAAAGAATCCAACAAATAAAAGCCTTAGTAGCCGATGATTTTAGTTTGTTAAGTGGTGATGACGCGACCTCGTTGGCGTTTTTGAAAGCAGGCGGCCATGGTGTTATTTCAGTAACAGCAAATGTTGCACCAGCTGAGTTAGCTCAAATATGTGATTTAATGGCCGAAGGTCAATATCAGGATGCTAAGCGCATTGATGATAATCTTCAGGTTTTACATCGTGATCTTTTTGTCGAATCAAATCCGGTGCCGGTTAAGTGGGCCATGTATCGCATGGGTAAAATACCACACTGTGTATTGCGACTTCCGATGTTATCACCGGAACCAAATTCACAAAAAGTAATCGAACAAGCTTTAAAACAATCAGGTTTTGTCAATGATTAACCTAAAAGGGTTACCACCGCTATTTACTGTCGGCGCAATTATGATGTTAGCTGGGTGCGCCGGTCAGCCTAAGAAAGCAGATGGCGGATATGAATATACTACAATAAAACCAGCAAAAGAAATTGTCGTGCCAGCTAAGCTGGCTAAACCAATATCAGATCGTCAGTACCAGATTGAGCATAAAAAGCCAGTGAATGGTAAAGTGGGCGAAGCCGTTTCGATTTTCCCGCCTCGTTTAGTTGCACCTATTGTTACTGCCAGTCATATAGACGAATTGGATCCTCGAACGACAATCTGGTTTGAACAAACCGAACAAGTTAAAGATTTAGAAGAGGCTATTTGGAATGCGGTTCGCGGCTACTTAAACAAACAGGACGTAGAAGTCGCGCGTTTTGCAGCATCGGCCGGTGTTTTAGAAAGTGAGTGGTTTAATATTTCACGTGAAGAAGGCTGGGGCTTTTGGAAAGATGAGCGTGTAATCGATAAACAAAAATACCGCTTTTGGGTGAAAATGAAACCGCATAGACGTTCGGGTTCATTAACCGTTGAATTAGTCGAGCGTCAACCGCTTGTTGATGATTACGCTAAATATGTTTTAACAGACGATGTTGCTTTAGCAACTGAAATGCTGAATTCGGTGGTTGGTCATTTTGAGTATCGATTACGGTTAGATGCGGAAAATCGACGCGTACAATATGTTAAAGGAATTGTCGCTTCGCTTGCCACGGCTCCGAATGGCGATCCTGCTGTATTGATTGATGCACCTTATGAGCATAGCTGGATTCGAATGATTGAAGCGCTTGATTATTATGAGTTACTATTGACTGACGTGAATAAAATTCAAGGTCGTATCCACGCTCGAGTAAAACGCGATAATAGCGGATTTTGGTCGGGTTTGTTTGGTAATGGTGATGATGCATTTGGTTTAGAAAAAGGCGATTATGTTATCGAGCTGATTCGGCAGGAAGCGCAAACGTACGTCGTGATCAATGATTTAACTTTAACGCCAGTTGAAAAGTCTCAGTTAGAGAAAATTTTACCTAAGCTTAAAGAGCGCTTAGCTGAAAACTTAGATTAAAAAATCTTTCATACAATTTTATACTGGTTGAAAAGCAGGCGACTTATGCCTGCTTTTTCGTATCTGAGGCAATCAACCATCTTCAACTGCGTTCAACCTAACGAGAGGAAATTATGAAAAATATAATATCAGATATGGATGGTGTTCTGTATCGGGGTAAAGAGCTTATTCCGGGCGCTAAAGAATTCGTTCAGAGACTCATTGAATCCAATACAAATTTTTTATTCTTGACGAATAACTCAGAGCAAACACCTATTGATTTAGTCAGAAAATTGGAGTCTTTAGGCGTAAAAGGGTTAGAGGAAAAACACTTTATTACTTCTGCTATTGCGACTGCCAAGTTTTTGCATAGCCAAAATCCGGGGGCCAAAGTTTACGTTGTTGGTGGCGGCGGTATTGTCAGTGAGTTATATAAATTAGGTTTTTCGATCACCGATTCAGATCCGGATTATGTCGTTGTGGGTAAAACCAAATCTTTTAATTACGAAATGATGAAAACCGCAGTTCGTTTAATCAATAATGGCGCACAATTTATTGGTACCAACCCAGATATTGTTGATCCCAGTGAGCAAGGTTTAGAACCAGCGAGTGGTGCGATTTTAGCGGCATTGGAAATTTCGACCGGTAAAAAACCATATGTTGTCGGTAAACCCAATCCTTTGATGATGTTAATTGCGAAGAATCAGTTAGGCGTGCATTCAAAAGATACAGTGATGATTGGAGATCGTATGGATACCGATATTATCGGTGGTTTAGAAGCTGGGATGGATACTATTTTAGTATTATCTGGGGTCAGTGATAGAGAAACTGTAAAACAATATCCGTACCGGCCAACACATGTTTTTGCCGATGTAGGCGAAATCGAGTTAGAAAAACTTTAAACCTGACTATTTTACTGAAAGCGAAGCTGATGCTATCAATGGATAAAGTTGATAATGAGCATTAAAAATCTATTGTTATTTTCCTCATTCGGCGTATAACGCAATGTTAAGTCGACTGGCTTTAAATGGGTGAAAAACAATGGATTTACTTTTTGATGATTTTTTAGATTTGTTGAAAGTGCTGGTACGAGAGCCGAGTGTGGTAGGTGCTGAGCATGCTTTTTACCGTACTTTACAGCGAGAGTTAGAATGCCGCGGCGCTAAGGTGACTTGGTATGAAGGTTTACTGGTTGCACAGGGCGACAAACCAAATTCAGCCTTGTTTTCTGCGCATATTGACCGGCATGGTTTAATCTGCACTGGGCCCAATGAATTTCAGTATGCAGCATTCGTTGCCGGCAGTCGTTCAGATTTATTAGGTAACTCGGTTTCCGAATCGCTTATTAAAAAAATCGTAGATCGTTTTTCACAGACTCAGGTGATGGCTTACGAACCTTGGTCTGGTGCATACCGTGGTGGTGGAAAAATTACCGGTAGTTACATTTGTGAACGTCGTAACAATCTGATTTTTGAGCTGGAAGGTTTAAATCATCTCGTGGCTGGTACACCCGTTGCATTTTCTGATCGTTTAAAAATTACTGAAAAGCATTTATCGGCACAACTGGATAATGTATTAACTGCTGCTGCACTTGTGCATTTGTTTTCATTAGGTTTCGCGGGTACTGTGTTTTTCACAGCACAAGAAGAAGCGGGTCGGAGTTGGCGCTATTTATTGGAGTGGTTTCGTCGTTTTGGCCATAAACAAGACCAATTATTTGTGGTAGATACCTCACCATTTCCAGACCGAGAGAGTGCTGAAAATCAAAGTTTAGTATTGAGAAATAAAGATGCAAACGCACAGTTTTCAGTTGCAGCAACGAAAAAACTAGCTGCTGTTTGCCGACAACTCGATATCGCTGTCTCTTATAAGGATGAATATGTCCGTCTGAAAAACTTGGACGCAGAAAAGTCGGGTGGCGAAGTGGCGTCGTATGGTAGTACCGAACTCGGTCGAATTATTCAGGCATCAAATGGCGCGGTAACCGGTACTACAATACAGATACCTAGTACGGGTTACCACACAATGCAAGAAACAGCGGCCATTCACTCGGTGAAAGATTTTATCCGTGTTTTAATGGCGTTAAGTCATTAATTGAGTTGAGCGCTAGAGACCTTTCTGATAGCTGTGACACGTGATTCCATGTTCGGGTGGGTGCTAAACCAATCTAGGTGTTCACGGCTAGTTTCCTCTAAGTTATTTTCAGCATCACTGCTAGCATTATCTTCTTGGTGTTGTTTTAAATAATCTGATTCAAGTAGTTTTAGGGCTTGGACAAAGGGCTCGACCGTTTGATAAAGCGATAACATGCGCTGCGCGGCATATTGATCGGCTTCAAATTCTGCTTTTCTTGAATATGAGAGCAAAGTTCCTAATGCTGCACCTTGTACTAAAATTGCATTAAGTGCACTGGCATCACCAAAAGCGATCGCCATTGCGAGCGACATGACAGACATTTGCACCAAATTTTCAATCACATGATTGTGTTCTACGTGGCCAATCTCGTGTAGCAAAATCGCGGCTAACTGTTGGTCATTTTCAATTAACGCTAACATTCTGTCCGTTATGATAATGGTTCCGTCTGCTAACGCCATGGCATTTGCAGTATCATCCCATTGACGAAACAACAGCCGGTACTGAGTTTCGGTTGAATCTTGTATTTCTTTATTTTCGCTCCCTTCTCTGCCTTCTTTACGTAAGGGCTGAAGCTTGGAAAATAAGGCAAAAATGCGCTGCTGTTCTTCTTCACTGATTTGTGATTCGCTAAATTGCTCTTTATCCATTTGTTCAAGCGCGCTTTCACCGATATGTTGTGCTGCACTGGCAGGGAGTTGATCGGCAATATATTCCGATAAGCTGGGCAGTATGTAAGTGTAGGCTTTATAGACGAAAAGTAATAAAACGAAAATGCTGGCACTAATAATAATCGCCCAGCGTTTATATTCCGCATTGCTATTGTATTGATTATAAGCTGTCATTATACGTTCCCAGCTAGGCTTGACGGCGTTTGATTAACTTCAGCCAGGGTATCGCGCATGACTTGATTATTATATTGATGGAGTATTCTCTGACTTCTAAATAATTGCGGTATTTCGTATAGTGAAATTAATATAATTAATACCCAGCCATAGTATTCTATGGTTAATATACCTATTGCCAATATAGCTAAATCAATTGCGCCATGAAGATTCTTACCTAAATAAAAATGGTGCAATCCGGTGACAAAAAAATAATTTAATACTGCATAGGTGTCGGGATCTTTGACTCTTTGGTTTTCTAATGCATAGTATTTTTTCTTTTGTTCAGGGCTGAGGCGGGCTATTTGTGAGCGTAGTTCTTCTTCTTCATTTCTTAAAGCTTGTTCATCCATAAAGCATCTCGCTATTCTAAAGGGTCTGAAATAATATGCGGGTTATCTGGCTGCTTGCAACGACATATACGTTGATAGCCAAGTGCAATACCCTTACGTACGCCATACTTTTCTATCGCTTGAGCGGTATACTCAGAACAAGTCGGGGTAAAGTTGCACTCTAGGTTAAAGTAATGTTTAGAGCCGCCTTTCGCCTGATAACGTCGAATGGCGGCTAAAATAAGCTTTTTAGGCATGTTTTCTGCCAAGTGTGATAATCACGGCTTCACGTGTCCAGAATAACCAAAAACGTTTGTTTTCAATAACCTGAAAGACGAGTTCCCAACCATCTGCTGCTTCTTGGTTTAATGTAGATTCAAGTTTTTTCATCGGTAAACCACTTGAACCTAACAATAAGGTACCACAACCCCCTTCAACCACGTGCATTACTTTATATTCATCGTACTTTGCCATGCGTGACTCCATTTTAAGATTTTTTTCTTCCAAACGTATGTAGGTTTTGATGTTGGATAAATTGAGTTTAATTACTGGTATGACAGGTTAAAACAATCAAGCCAACAAATTTAGAATATCAAGAATTTTTGAATTTACCAATATTTAAGCAGTAAATAACAAATGAGATGTGCAAGAGTTCTTTCTGCATAGGCAGTAGTGATTGAAGATTTTATAAAACGAATATTATTTTAAATTTGGTTTGCTTTGCGATAATTGCCTTGGTAATCAAATATACGTTCACGTACACGCCACTGCTTATTCACTTGGCGCGCTATGACAAAGTCAGGTTCAGGTAATTTGTCTAGGTATGGATTTAACTTTGCTATATTAGTTATTACCAGAGGGTGGGGGGCGTTTAGTATGCGTTTGACAAATTGTTGATTAAAGAGCTGAGTTTGCTTTTTATTTTCAAAGTTGAAACTTTCTTTAAGTTCGGCACCATCTTCATCAAAATAGGTGATTTTTAGTACGTTACCATCAACTTGTGTGGTTAACCCTGCACAGCGGATAATCATTGCATCTTTGAGTTTGAGTGCATTTTTGATTTGTTCATCAGGGTCTACTAAAACCTGAAGACAATGGCCACATTTTCTTGCCGCAATGTCGTTTTCCTGTTGGCAGTTGGGACATTGTTTAAATTTGAAGCGGTAATCACACAAAGTCGGTGGATTATTTTCGATAAGACCCCAGCAACGTCTGCCATAGTGTTCAATAATATCCCCGTCTGCATCTACTTTACCCCAAAATATATTGGCAAACTCACACTTAGGGCAAGGCACTTGTACAGGGACTGTATTTTTATTGGGACGCGCTGAGCCGACTTCTGGATAAAATAAATCAAAATCATTTCCAGCGTAATCTATCACCAGACAGTCGTTTTTGTTCTCCGCTAAGCGTAAACCTCTCCCCACGATCTGCTGATATAAACTAACAGATTGTGTCGGTCTGAGGATCGCAATAAAATCGACATGCGGGGCGTCAAAACCCGTTGTCAAGACAGATACATTCACTAAGTATTTTAACTGTTTATCTTTAAAAGCTTGGATGTAGTTGTCTCTGGCTATCTGCTCGGTTGCACCGGTTATCAGGGCTACGGAGGGTGAGTAGCTAAGCAGGTAATTTGTTATTTCTTGAGCATGTTCGACGGTTGCGGCAAATATCATAACACCTTGCCGAGTCTCACCAATTTCAAATATTTGCTGGCAAATAGCTTGCGTAACGCGCGGGAACTTGTCTAATAAGGCGTTGATTTCATTTGGCTTGTATTCTCCGTTTGCTGTCGCTTTAAGAGATGAAAAATCATAGTGTTCGGTTGCCGCATTGACCCGTTTGGGCGGTGTTAAATAACCTTGTTTGATCATAACCGCCAGTGGTTGTTCGAAGATGCATTTGTCAAACTGGACAGCCTGCTCGCAGCGCGCAAAACCATAATAGTGATATTGATATATCCAGCCACTATCTAAACGATATGGGGTCGCCGTTAAACCTAAAATTTTAAGTTGAGGGTTGTAGTGTTTAAGTTGAGATATGACTTTTTGATATTGATTATCTGTATTCCCTTGTTGAGGTTTGCGTTCATTTTTTTTGTCTCGCCCGTTGTTTTGTTGAGCACTTTCGATTGTTCTTTTTGGCAGACTGATACGGTGACATTCATCGATAATGACTAGGCTATAATGTCTGGAAAAGTCTTGCAGGTTTGGTGCTGCAGATTGAATACTGGCGAAAGTGACTTGTTTATCGGTTTGTTTGCGTTTTAAACCAGCTGAATAAATACCTGCATTGTCGGCAAAGGCGCAATATTTTTCGTAGTTTTGTGCGACCAGTTCTTTGACATGCGTTAGCACTAAAATGTGACCTTTAGCCATTTTAGCCAGTTCGGCAATGACTAAACTTTTACCCGATCCCGTTGGTAAAACGATAACGGCTGAAGCATTGGATTTTCTAAAATGAGCCAACGTTGCGTCAACGGCTTGTTGTTGATAGGGCCTAAGTTTATATTGATAGGGTGGTTTGGTGTTTTGCATTAAGTTAGGGCATTGTAGGGTAAGACAGAAGCCAGAGTGAGATCTGGCTTCATTTTAGCCGGCTGTGTTAAATCGCTGATATTTCGTTAAATTGTTCTTTTAACTTATGCAGTGCGCTTTCTGCTTCAGCCTGTTTGGCTTTTTCTTTATCTAAAACATGTGCAGGTGCATTATTTACAAACTTTTCGTTAGAAAGTTTACCCACCACACGAGCCACTTCTTTTTCAGCTTTGTCGATGGCTTTTTGTAAACGTGCCAGCTCAGCGTCTTTATCAATTAAACCTGCCATCGGGATTAATATTTCCATATCGCCAACAAATGCGGTTGCAGAAGCTGGGCCTTTTTCACCGGCGGGTAAAACTTCAATTGACTCTAGTTTAGCTAAAGATTGCAAAAAGTTTTTGTTTTGCTCTAAGCGTCGCTGGTCATTCGCAGAGACATTTCGCAGTAAAACACTAATCGGTTTATTTGGCGAGATGTTCATTTCACCCCGAATGTTACGTACACCTAAAATAAACTGTTTTAACCATTCAACATCCGCGATTGCACTTTCTTCAACCAATTGTGCCTGATAAACAGGGTAAGGTTGTTGCATTATGGTTTCACCATTTGCATTGGCTAAAGGTGCAATACGCTGCCAGATTTCTTCAGTGATAAAAGGCATGACCGGGTGCATCAAACGCAGTAAGCTCTCTAATACCGTCACTAATGTTTGACGTGTACCACGCTGCTGTATTTCACTACCTTCGTTTAATACAGGTTTAGTGAGCTCTAAATACCAGTCACAGAACTGATTCCAGGAAAATTCATATAAGGTTTGAGCAACCAAATCAAAGCGATAGTTGTCTATGTGCTGTCGTGTCGTTTGTATGGTTTCTTGCAGACGACCCAAAATCCATTTATCGGCCAATGAAAGTTCTGTTTCGCCACCCTCTTGCCCACAGTCCTGTGCTTCAGTATTCATTAATACATAACGGCTAGCATTCCAGATTTTATTACAGAAATTTCGGTAACCTTCTAAGCGTTTCATATCCCAGTTGATATCACGTCCGGTTGACGCTAGCGCAGTTAAGGTAAATCTCAGGGCGTCTGTACCGTGCGCTTCAATGCCTTGTGCAAACTCTTTTTCAGTGCGCTTCTTAATTTTTTCAGCTAGCTTAGGTTGCATCATGTTGCCAGTGCGTTTTTCGACGAGCGCATCTAAACTGATGCCATCTATCATATCTAAAGGATCAATTACATTGCCTTTAGATTTAGACATTTTATTGCCTTCTTCGTCTCTAATCAGGCCCGTTACATAGACGGTTTTAAAAGGTACTTGAGGCTTGCCATTTTCATCTTTGATGAAATGCATGGTCATCATGATCATGCGCGCAACCCAGAAGAATATAATGTCAAAACCTGTGACTAAGACATCTGTAGGGTGGAAGGTTTTGAGATCGTCGGTATTTTCTGGCCAGCCGAGTGTAGAGAAGGTCCACAGAGCCGAAGAAAACCAAGTATCCAGCACATCGTCATCTTGTGATAACTCAATGTCGGCTGATAAATTATGATTTTTTCTGACTTCTTCTTCGTTGCGTCCTACATAAACTTTGCCCGATTCGTCGTACCATGCTGGAATTCTGTGACCCCACCAAAGCTGTCGACTGATACACCAGTCCTGAATGTCTCGCATCCAGCTGAAATACATATTTTCGTATTGTTTAGGCACAAATTGAATGTCGCCATTTTCAACTGCTTCTGTCGCGGTTTTTGCCATTTCAGCAACACGCACGTACCATTGGTCGGTCAACAGCGGCTCAATCACAACACCAGAGCGATCGCCATAAGGCACTTTGTTGTTATGCGGCTCGATTTTTTCTAATAAAGCCTCTGTTTCAAGTTGCGCAATAATAGCTTTTCGCGCTGCAAATCGTTCTAAACCTTGGAGGTTTTCCGGTATTTCCGCTTTTTCTTGAGTATTGGCTGTGCCATCGGTGAAATACACTTCACCGCTTACTAAAATCTCAGCGGTAGGCGATAAAACATTAATCAGGGGGAGTTGATGCCGTTTACCCACTTCGTAGTCATTAAAATCGTGCGCTGGGGTGATTTTTACACAACCTGTACCAAATTCCATATCGACATAATCGTCCGCGATAATCGGAACGCGACGATTCACTATGGGGAGGATGATTTCTTTGCCTATTAGATCCTGATAGCGTTCATCTTTTGGGTTAACCGCCACTGCGCTGTCACCTAACATGGTTTCTGGGCGAGTGGTTGCGACTACTAAATAATCGTGACCGGTTGCGGTTTTTTGGCCATCGGCTAAAGGGTAACGTAAATGCCAGATTGAGCCTTGTTTGTCTTTGTTTTCAACTTCAAGATCTGAAATTGCAGTTTGTAATTTAGGATCCCAGTTGACGAGACGTTTGCCACGGTAAATTAAATCATCCTGATATAAACGAACAAACACTTCTTTGACTGCATTAGATAAACCTTCATCCATGGTAAAGCGTTCGCGTTCCCAATCTAGCGAGTTGCCAAGTCGGCGCATCTGTTTGGTAATAGTGCCGCCGGACTCTGCTTTCCAATCCCAGATTTTTTCTATAAATTTTTCACGTCCGAGTTCGTGTCGGCTCGGGCCGTTCTCTGCTGCTAGTTTACGCTCAACAACCATTTGTGTTGCGATACCAGCGTGATCAGTGCCCATTTGCCATAAAGCATTGTAACCATCCATTCGCTTATAACGGGTCAGTGCATCCATAATGGTTTGTTGGAATGCATGGCCCATATGTAAACTACCTGTCACATTGGGTGGTGGGATCATGATGCAGTACGCTTCACCTTGGCCAGATGGTTTAAAATAGCCTTTTTCTTCCCAAGCTTGGTATAAAGCTTGTTCTATGCTTGATGGATTAAATTTAGTTTCCATAAAGTGTATCTTTACTCTGAATCTGTATTGGCAAATAGGGCAGGTGCGGTAGATAACGCAAAACCTGCAGCTCTGAATTGTTTATATCTTTCTCGTGCGATTTTTTTTCCGCTTTCATCGGAAGGAACAAAATCGTAAACCAGTTTAAACTGGCGTGCAAAGTCAGGCATTGACTGACTTAAATTGATCAGTATATCGCGTCGTCCGCGGAAAGTTTGGTAACCTATCTCGACCGGAGCACCAAATTTGGGGCCTTCACCTTGAAGATTGTGTGGGACAAAACGTTTTGGATCAAATTGCCACAGTGTTTCATCAATCTCTTCAGCTTGTTTTTGATTGTTCGTTAAAATGAACACTCTTTGGTTATTGCGATAACTATCTGATGCAAGTTCACAAGCATAACGAGAAACAGCCGGAACATCATGTTCCGACTGCTCTTCTGGCATGATATAAAAAGTGACTTGAGTCATTAATCTGTCGTTTTATCGGTTGCACGGTCAATTAAATACTGAGTCAACATAGGCACGGGACGCCCTGTTGCGCCTTTATTTTTACCGCTCACCCAAGCTGTGCCTGCAATATCTAAATGCGCCCAGTTATACTTGCGAGTAAATCTAGATAAGAAACACGCAGCTGTAATGCTACCACCCGGACGGCCACCAATGTTGGCCATATCAGCAAACGGACTTTCTAATTGTTCTTGGTATTCATCCCATAAAGGTAAACGCCAAGCTCTGTCACCGGATTGCTCTGAAGCGTTGAATAAATCGTGCGCCAGTGGGTTGTGATTACTCATTAAACCAGAAGCGTGTTTGCCTAAAGCGATCACGCATGCACCTGTCAAAGTGGCAACATCTATAACGACATCTGGGTTAAATCTTTCGACATAGGTGAGTGCGTCACATAACACCAAGCGGCCTTCTGCATCGGTATTAAGTACTTCAACGGTTTGACCTGACATGGTGGTTAACACGTCACCGGGTCTGTAGGCTTTTCCATCTGGCATATTTTCACAGCCAGCCAGAATTGCAACCACATTAATAGGTAAATTCAATTCAGCTAATGCTTGCATCGTACCTAACACAGAAGCTGCGCCGCCCATATCATATTTCATTTCATCCATAGCTTCGCCTGGTTTTAATGAAATACCGCCTGTATCAAATGTTAATCCTTTACCGACTAATACAATTGGCGCTACGTCGTCACTTGCACCTTTGTATTGGATAACGGACATAATAGATTCATTGTCTGAACCACGGCCAACCGCAAGGTATGAACCCATGCCGAGTTTTTCCATTTCGGCTTCGCCAACCAGATAAGTATCAATATTCTTATAGTTTTCTGCCAGTTCGCTTGCTCTTTGCGCTAAGTAAGCTGGATTGCAAATGTTTGGTGGCATGTTAGCTACATCACGACATACTTTTTTACCACTGGATATGGCTAATGCATGTTCAATCGCTTTTTCACCTATATTAAGCTCACGTCTTGTCGGCACATTGAATACAATTTTTCTCAATGGGCGACGTGTTTCGTCTTTTTTGGTTTTTAATTGATCAAAGGTGTATAAACAGTCCTGCGTTGCTTCCACTGCCAGACGTAGCTTCCAATAAATATCTCGTCCTTTGACGTGTAATTCAGGTAAAAAGCAGACAGCTTCCATTGAACCTGTTTCATTCAGCGTATTGATTGTTTTGGTGATGATTTGGCGGTATTGGCGTTCATCTAAATCTCTTTCTTTACCACAACCGACTAATAATACTCGTTCACCCAACACATTCGGCACATGATGCAACAGCAGCATTTGGCCTGCTTTACCTTCTAGATCACCACGGCGCAATAAGTTGCTGATATAACCTTCACTGATTTTATCCAACTGTTCAGCGACAGCGGTTAGGCGGCGAGGTTCAAATACGCCTACGACAATGCAAGCACTGCGTTGTTTTTCCGGGCTACCGCTTTTTACGCTAAATTCCATACTGACTCCTAAAACTGTTTGGTCTGTATACTTGAGTCCAAGTGAATTAATGAGAATGTCTAATAATATAGTTAAGATCTTTAGATTTTAACTAAATAAGGTCAAATTAACTTTGATTATCAGTTACAATTTAACCTTCGAATAATATTAACCCAAATTTCGCTGCGTGGGGCTTGGCTCAAATGTTTTTTGTTGTAAAAACGCCGAGTTTACTTAATATTTTGATTAATTGCAGCAAAATAGAATATTTACGGGCAAAACCTTGATCATTTTTCGCTATATTTTCGGTGAAACATTTAAAGCGCAGTTTGCTGTGTTTAGTGTGTTAATGGCTATTTTCTCTTCGCAAACCCTGATGCGGGTTCTGGATGATGCAATGGATGGTGCGTTACCGACCGAGTTAGTATTGAGTATGCTTTCGCTCAGTATTCCGCCTTTGGCGGGACTTATCTTACCTTTAAGCTTATTTATCGGGATATTTTTGGCTCATGGGCAAATGTATGCAGATAGTGAAATGACGGTACTTAAAGCTTGCGGAGTCAGCGAGTGGTATATCACACGTGTCACACTGTCATTGGCACTTATCATTGCTGTATTAACTGGAATGTATGCTCTTTTTTGGACGCCTCAGGCTTATCAGGATAGAGAGGAGCTTCGAGAAAAAATTAGAGCGGATGTTGGCATTTCTAGTTTAATACCCGGACAGTTTCGTGAGTCGAGCAATAAAAAAGCGGTTATTTTCATTCATGGCAGCGAAGAACGTGGGGTTAATTTTGACCGTGTATTTGTCGCACAAGTGAGCCCGTCAGAAGAAAATCAAAACCGTTTTGATGTTGTTTACGCTAAACAGGGCCATATGGAAACATTGGCTGACGGTACTGAGCATTTGATATTGCAACAAGGCGCAGCTTACCAAGGTACGACTGGGCGTATGGATTACCAACTGACTGATTTTGCTAGCTATAGCATGATAGTAAAAGAGCGAACTATTGAAGAACAAAGATTGCGTTTGATGGCTGTGCCCAGTGTTGAGTTATGGGGCTCTACCAAAACGGCTGAAATCGCAGAGTTACAATGGAGAATCTCACTCCCGCTCAGCGTATTGATAGTCGCAATGATTGCTGTGCCTCTGGCGAGAGTCAATCCTCGGCAAGGAAAATACGCAAAATTAGTGCCCGCGTTTGCAATTTATTTGTGTTATTTCTTGCTGTTAATGGCCGGGAAATCTGCATTGGAAGATGGTAAGATTCCGCCAGCTTTAGGCTTATGGTGGATTCATGCGGGTGCATTTTTATATGCGGCATATTTGTTTACGACTGAGCGTACACTCGGTCGTCAATTGTTATTTGAAGTTAAGAAGAGGCGTCGAGCTGCATGATTAAAATTGTCGATATATATATTGGCCGCGCAATCGCTTCATCCACCTTTTTTTCTATTTTAGTATTAACCGCATTAAGTGGATTAATCCGTTTTGTTGAACAGCTAAGATATGTTGGGCGTGGCACTTACGACATGTCAGATGCATCTTTGTTTGTTATGTACTCAATCGCCCGTGATATTGAAGTATTTTTCCCAATGGGTGCTTTGTTAGGGGGATTGTTAGGATTAGGTGCGCTCGCTACAAATAGTGAGTTAATTGTCATGCAGTCGGTTGGTTTATCTAAGTTGGATATTGTTAAATCAGCAATGAAAACAACTATGTTAATGGTAGTTGCTATCTTAATTGTTGGTGAGTTTGTGGCGCCACGTTTAGAGCGTAAAGCAGAGCATATTCGTGACAGTGCCTTGTATGGCACGCAGAATTCAATGTCACCGCAAGCCATGTGGTTAAAAGATGGTAGTCGTTTTGTCCATGTTGGTGATGCGCAAAATGAAGATCATTTAAAAGATATAACCTTGTACGTATTTGACGATGAGCTCCAATTGAATCAAGTGCTACATGCACAGAGTGCGATATTTTTGCAAAATGAATGGCAATTGATGAACGTAACTCAAACTGATATCGGTGCAGATAATATCAGTTTAAAGTCGCTTGATACCTTGTTATGGCAGACTAAGATAAGCCCAGATAAATTAACGGTTGTGAATGCAACACCTGAAGCTTGGTCATTGTCTGATTTGTCTGACTATCTGGATTATTTAACGGGCAACGAACAGGATCCAAGCCGCTATCAGTTGGCGTTTTGGCGCAAGTTGTTACAGCCATTAACCGTTGCTGTCATGATGCTGGTTGCTTTGTCTTTTATTTTTGGTCCACTGCGCAGTACTTCTATGGGCGCACGCATTTTATTAGGCGTGATGACTGGCTTTGGATTTTTTATAACTAACCGGATTTTTGGGCCGGTTGTATTAGTTTACGATATTCCGCCAGTTGTTGGCGCTATGATGCCAAGTTTGGTATTTACATTGGTTGCCTGGTTTTATTTGAAAAAGCGTTAAAACTAACTGGCAAAATACCCAATATTGCGTATGTTTTAATGAATATAAAACATTCTTAAGCAGGTTGCACATGGCTTCTATTGTTCGGATATTACTAATTTTTGCGGGGTGGGGGGCATTAGCTTTAGGTATTTTAGGTGCTATATTACCTGTTTTACCGACCACACCATTTGTCTTATTAGCCGCCGGTTGTTTCGCAAAATCTTCACCTCGTTTTCATTCGTGGCTGCTAAAGCGGCCATACTTTGGCCCTTTAATACAAGATTATCAAACCTATCGAGGTATCTCTCGCAGCAGCAAACAAAAAGCAATTTCACTTATTTGGATCAGTATGGCGATTTCCATTTTTGTAACTGCCAAACTGTGGTTGGCTATGCTGTTAATAACCATTGCTATTTGCGTCTCTTTATACCTCTGGAGAATGCCCGACGCACCTGAAAAAATTTCTTAGTAGCTAAATAGGGCCTTCAGTGAAAAGTCATACTGACGCCGTGAAGGAGTGTAACATTTACTAAATTGTTTAAAGTCTAAATTTTGCCAATTACTGGTAAATAGTACAGATTCGATATGTGCAGCATCCTTTGCGGTCAGTGGATGTAGTTTAGTTGAAATATCAGTGCCGAGTTCTTGCGCAAAATCGATATTGTTTGCATAGTCCAATAACATAACCAGTGCCCATGCGCCGTCAACAAAATGTCCCCCCATAGTTGCATAAATTTCGCCATTTTTTAGTAGTTTTAAAGAATTGGGGGTCCAATCAAAAGTACCGACAAGAACTTTATTTTTAAACGGTTGGTTTGCTAAATAATCAGCCACAGCATGTGCTATGTCTGGACCCGCTGTCCAAACCACTTGTGTATCAGGCATGCGTCTAAATATTGCTTGTGCTGCATATAAACTTTTGCCGTAATGCCAGTTTGTATATATTTCTGGTAATTGGTGTGCTTTTAAATGGCTACTGGCCTTGGCTAATCCAGACACCCTTAGCTGGCTTACGCTACTATCGGTTGGGCCTGAAATCGCTGCAATTGTTATTGATTTTGATTGCTTTGATTTTTTCGCTTGCTCAATTAAAATGCGGGCTAAATCATATCCTGCCTGTTCATCATTGGGCGTTAAATTGCCTAACCATTGTGAATATTTTTCCCGTGGTTTACCCACGCGTTGACGAAATGATTTACTAACACTTGTATTAACCACCATAAAGGGGACTTTATACTGTTCGAACAATTCTAAGGTGATGAATTCCGCGTTCAAAAACAAAGGTGTCAAAACAAAATCAGGTTTTGGTGAACGCGACAAGCGATTTTGCAATAAACCTTG
Source organism: Catenovulum sediminis (assembly GCF_007289895.1). GTDB lineage: Bacteria > Pseudomonadota > Gammaproteobacteria > Enterobacterales > Alteromonadaceae > Catenovulum > Catenovulum sediminis. The sequence continues at coordinate 2,974,338 of NZ_CP041660.1, forward strand.
AAAAGAAAACCGATTATCATCTTTTTCTTCAATATTAATTAATTCAAGATGGATATTCAGGTCTTTCGCGGCGGCTGTTAGTATTTGGCGATAAATACCCCAGAATTGGAGCGGGGATGCTTCTGGGGATATGGCTAGCACGTGGATGGTTTTTAAGCTATTTTCGGCTTTCTTTAAGTGGCAAGCTTTGCTGTCCTGCGCAAGGCTTTGCCAACTCATCAAGGTGAAATTGACCATTAAATAGATCACAGACAGAACATTTAAACGCATAAGCCAACTCTAATCACTTTCATTAAATTAAATTGCTTAATTACAGTGTAGTTAATTTTTGCTGACAAAGCGCAAGTCTTAGCGAGTAATGGGCGACATTACCTAATGCAGAAATGGTTAGGTAGGTAAGCATAAAATAAAGTAACAGTGGCGATACTTATTTAATACGGCTTGCCATTGAGATCAAAATTACCGCTAGGCCTGACGATATCGCCGGGTTGTATATTGCCTAACAATTGATTGTTGACACTTCTTGCGACAGAGGAACTTCCGTATACTTGGGTGACTTCGACTTCATGACGACTGACAATAAAATGTGGGCGGCTATGGCCAGCTTTATCGGTAAAACTGGCTTTGTGTAGTATTTTAAATCGATCACCTACATGTACATTATTGGCTCTACCAAGGTTAAACCTGAGCTGTAAATCTTTTGTATCGACGATGCGACCTTGAGCTGAAGTACAGGCAAGTGCGTTGTCAATTTCATTGGTTGCTTTGGCAATGTTTTGTGTGATGGTGCTGCCATAAGCACTTTGCCAAAATTTTCGGCTACGGATATCAACCGGCCGACGTACATCAAATTCCCACATAGCCTCACTTTGATATTCAAATGTTCTAATTTTTTCACCACTAAACGCATCGAATATCGAAATTTGCATTTCAAAGTAACGTTCTGCGTGTTCTCCAGTAAACCACTGTGCCACTTTGTTATTTGGTTGCCCCATTGAAAGGTCGGTAATTTCACCGGTAATAATCAGTTGAACGTCACTTTTTTCAGCTAGAATCGATAATATATTTGCATCGGCAATTTGGCTTTTTTGATTTTTGTCACCACGACTGGCATAAAGGATTGAATTAGTATAGTAGTCACGCAAGTTCAAGTGAGTTGCGGTTTGACTCATCGTTTTATAAATTCGTTCGCCTAACGTTAATCCAAGCTCATACAAACCGCCAATCTGAGCTTGGTTTTGATTGCGAATTTGCAGTGGTAGCAGGATGGCGGATTTCTTATAGTCTGCGGTAAAACATTGCCTGTTATCGGCAAAAATATCAGCGCGAATGGTGACTGATAATTGCCCGCGGTGAATTTTTTCTTCTACCAATTCAATTTCATTGACCACGCCACTGGCTCGCACCATAAATAAATCTTGCGTTAATAAACCATTAGTAACTTGCTGGCTACTGGTAATAGACGCACCTGAAAAAAGTAATGCTTGTTTAACGGCTTCTTCAATTGCATTTTGTCGGGCTGCGTCTATTTGTCCATTGATCACTTTACTGCTGGCAGAAGCTTGATACCAAGCTGCATGCACAGAAAGGCTAAAGGCGCTGAAGAAGGCAGCCAACAATACAAGTGTATGTATAAAGCGAATAGACGACATAATTAAACCTGTACGACATTTTATTGACGGTTAGTTGAAAAACAAGCGACTGATTTTATACAAAGCGAAATGTATGCCACTTTCATTCATTGAAAGTGTTAACTCAGTTTTAAATGGTATTAATAAGTTATCTAGCGCATTAATAACCTATCAATAACCTATCTAGTCAGCGATAAGAGGATCCACACAAGCCGATCTCAATACGGTTATTTGCACAGGGATTAAATATTTGGAACTAAACTTGCAGTGTTATCTACATCAAGCCAAGGTTGCATATTTTTGAGGTTTTGGGTCAAAAAGATGACACATATTAAGAGATACATTTTAACTATTTGCTGTTTAATTGCCAGCGTCTGGATTTCAGGCTGTGCCTACAAAGCATCACATAGTTATATGGTGCCAGAAGCGCCATCACACTCGGCTAAACATTACTATCAACCCGAGATGAGTCAATTATCGGTTAAAGCCTACACCTATATGCTGGCAGACGAATTATTATTGTCAGTAAATGCGTCTCAAGTGTATGGCAATGTTGCGGTGACACGCTTTGTTGCACAAGATAATCGAACAGACAGTATTGCCAGCGGTGCGCCATTGAAACATTTAGGTGGACAATTGGAAGAAGGGTTTATATACGAGCTGCAAAAGCGGGGATTTAAAGTTATCGACTATAAATTGACCGGACATATTAACGTTACTGGACAAGGCGATTTAATCTGGAGCCGGGATACTAAAGAATTGGCCGAAAAAGTGGATGTCAAATATGTCTTGGCTGGTACGATGACACCCCATCAAAAGGGGGCCATTGTTAATATCCGCCTGATGAATATGCTGAATAAACAAGTGGTCGCTACTGCTCAAGGGTTTATGCCTGAGAATTTATTTTGGGCAGAACAGGCGATCTCTTTGCAAGACGGTGTATTAATCCATAAAGGTGAAAGACCCCGTGTATATGGAGCTGGACATGAAAGTATTAAGTAAATTGTGTTTTTCGGTGTTTGTAGTGCTTGTACTCTTTGGCTGTCAGAGCAATTTAGCCACTATACAGGTTGATAAACACTATGAGTGGCAGTACCAATTACCAGAACAAGATTATGTCGTATCCGCAATTGGATATGCACCTATAGAAAGTCAAATGGGTGCCGATAAAACAACTAAAATGGTTAAAGCAATTAAGGCTTCTAAGTTAGATGCTTACCGAGATTTAACTGAAAAAGTGCACGGCTATAAGTTAGACGGCGATGTTAAAGTCAGTGATTTAGTACTAGGCAACGAGCGAGTTCGCGCCTCGGTGCAGGGGGTTATTAAAGGTGCGCGTTTGGTTAAATCTTATCACTTAGACGGCGTCTATATTACTGAACTGGAATTGAATTTACGTGATTTATATCGGGTACGTGCATTTACGAATGGGCAAACTCGAATTATTAACGCTCAGTATCATTAGTGTTGTTTTAGTGTTGTTGATGATACTACTTTGTATGGTGCGTATGTGGTGCGTATGGTGGAGGCAAGATGAAAAAAATTATAATAGTGGCGTCAGTCTGGGCGTTATTGACGGGTTGTGAAACATTACAACAATGGAAACAAGCCAAAATTAAACCAGAACAAACGAATGATGAATTAATACTTGAGAACTTTCAAGGCCACCACGATACGGCTATGTTGTCACACTGGGCACGCGATCCGCATCGTTATATCAATCAAGCTAACCAGCATATTCGCAGCGATAGCCGATTAAGTATCAGTGATTATGTTGAAGCCATGGCAATTAAGCTGGTTAAAAATATGCGTTATGTGACAGATAAAACACCTGTTGCTGTGGCGAGTTTTGTCCCAGTGGATTCAAATTTAGAAGAAACAAATTTGTTTGGTATTCATTTAGCGGAAAGTTTTCAACATCAAGCGCAGGTACTTGGGTTGTCAGTAATTGATTACAAGGCAACGGGTACTATTCGGGTTACAGAAACGGGCGACTTTGCGTTGAGTCGCGATATCGACGAACTGCGACAGTGGCATCCTATAGAGTACGTATTAACGGGTACATTTACGCAAAAAGATAATGGCGTTGAAGTCGTTGCACGGGTTGTCGGCATAGAATCTAGAGCAGTTGTTGCGTCAGCGCAGGGATTTATTCCATCTTCAGTCGCAACTCAGTTAATGCCAACAATGAAAAAAGATGGCATTAAATTAGTGAGTCAATAACTAGGTTGTAGTAAGACAACAATAACGTTAAAAAGCGCCATTTTTTGGCGCTTTTTTTGTTTATGAAAAGAGGTGCTTTAGCATTTATTTTATTAGGTAAAAATTATTCATTGTTGTAAATTATAACCGCCCCACAAACACACCTTATTGGCCATATCCGGCTATATTTTCGTTCAGGAAATAGCATGACAGATCTAATTAGTATTTTTCTCTTGATTATCATCAGTGCAGTTTTTGCAATGTCAGAAATTGCAATGGCTGCAGCACGTAAAATCAAGCTTCAGGTAAAAGCCGACGAAGGTAGTCATAAAGCTTTAGCTGTTTTAAAACTTCAGGAAAACCCAGGCGCGTTTTTTGCGATGATCCAGATAGCATTGAACGCGATCGCGATTTTGGGCGGAATTCTGGGTGAAGCTGCGCTGACACCCTATATTTCTGGTTTTGTGGCTTACGTTTACGATGGCGAATATTTACAAACCATTAGTTTTGTATTGTCATTTATTGTCTTAACCGCGTTATTTATTTTATTTGCTGATTTATTACCCAAACGGATCGCCATGATTATGCCGGAAAATGTCGCGGTTTTACTGGTAACGCCCATGCGCTGGGTGACGGTTGCGCTAACGCCGTTTGTGGTTATTTTCAATAGTCTGACCAACTTAATACTGCGCGTTTTTAAATTGCCCACAGAGCGCGAAGAGATAGTGACGACTGAAGATATCGTGGCAACTATGGAAGCTGGAGCCGAGCACGGCAGTTTACAACAGCAGGAGTATCAGTTAATCGAAAATGTGTTTGAGTTAGAATCCAGAACTTTATCTAGTGTGATGACGCCTAGAGATCAAATAGTCTACTTTGATTTGGCCGCAAGTAGCGAAGAAATTACCAAGCAAATTGTTGAAAATCCACATAATCATTTTTTAGTCTGCGATAACACATTGGATAAACTGGTTGGAATTGTTGATTGCAAGGATATTTTCCGCGCAATGTTAAAGGGTGATGGTGCAAAAATATTGACAAGTATGGTGGATAAAGACGTGTTTTATTTACCAGAAACATTAACCTTATCTGATGCGTTAAATGCGTTTAAAGTTGCATCTCAACCCTGCGCTATTGTTGTCAATGAATATGGCTTTATTGTTGGTTTAGTCACAGTTAAAGATTTACTCAGTAGCTTTATGGGTCAGTTAATCACTCCCCTAGATGAATCGTTGATTATTAAAAGAGATAGTCATTCTTGGTTAATTGATGGTTTGACCCCGGTTAATGACGTCGCTCGCGAGTTAAACATACTGGCATTTCCAGACAAAAATCAGTACGAAACAATCGCTGGCTTTATTTTGTACAAATTAAAAAAACTACCTAAGAAAACCGACTATGTTTGTTTTTCCGGCTATAAATTTGAAGTTATTGATGTGCAAAATGTGCGAATAGAGCAATTGTTGGTTACGCTTATTAATTAAATAGACTATCGGGCAAACAATATCAGGAGGGCCAGATGCAAAAGCACAACAATGCTAAATTTAGAGTTGAATCGGATAGTATGGGCGAGGTGAATATACCGGTTGACGCATTGTATGGCGCGCAGACGCAAAGAGCAGTGCAAAATTTTACAATCAGTCATTTGCGGCTACCGCAAGAATTTATTCAGGCTTTGGCACTTATTAAAGCAGCTGCGGCAAACGCGAATGATTCATTAGGTTTGTTGGTTAATGACAAAGCTCAGGCGATAGAGCGTGCCGCTTTGGCTATTCACAGCGGCCAGTATGCTGAGCAGTTTCCGTTAGATGTTTTTCAAACGGGTTCTGGTACCAGCAGTAATATGAATGTAAATGAAGTGATTGCGCATTTAGCCTACAAATTGTACCAGCAAAAAGTACACGCAAATGATGATGTAAATAAGGGACAAAGCTCAAATGATGTGATCCCCTCTAGTATCCATCTAAGTGTACTCATTGAGTTAAAAAAACAGTTGTTGCCGGCTATTCAGCACCTAGTTAATACTCTTGATGAAAAGGCGGAATTACTAAAAGAAGAAGTGAAAACCGGTCGTACACATTTAATGGACGCTTTACCCATTACCTTTGCTCAGGAAGTAGGTGGCTGGTCGCAGCAGCTTAAGATGTGTGCGGCTAGAATCGAAGCAACACAAACGAGTTTATCCCAACTAGCAATAGGTGGTACGGCTGTTGGTACTGGGCTAAACAGTTCAAAACTATTTGCGCAAAAAGTCTGTGATTATGTAAATGAAAGGTTACAATCATCTTGTGAGCAAGCAACATCAAATTGGTGCTTTGTGCCGGCAAGAAACTATTTTACCGCATTGAGCTGTCAAGATAGTGCATTGGAGCTAAGCGGTCAGTTAAAAGTATTGGCAACCAGTTTGCTCAAAATATCGAATGATTTGCGATGGATGAATAGTGGTCCATTATCTGGTTTGTCTGAAATTAACTTAGAAAGTTTACAACCCGGCAGCAGTATCATGCCTGGTAAAGTAAACCCAGTTATCCCTGAAGCGGTTGCAATGGCATGTGCGCAGGTAACCGGTAATGATGGCTGTATTACAGTGGCGGCTCAATCTGGCAATTTTCAACTGAATGTAATGTTGCCTGTGATTGCGTATAATTTATTGCAAAGTATATCCTTGATGCGTAACGCTTGTTATGCGCTTGCTGATAAATCCATTGCCACTTTCACAATAAATCGCGAAAAAATAGAGCAGACACTGTCTTATAACCCGATATTGGTGACAGCATTGAATCAGAAAATTGGTTATGAGCAAGGTGCTAAAATTGCCAAAAGAGCTTATGCCGAAAAGCGACCCGTTATTGACGTCGCTGTCGAAATGACAGATTTAGACAAAGAGACATTGGCCGATTTGCTCGATCCTAAAAAATTGACTTAATGTCTGTAAATCTTACTAACTGCTTGTAACTCTTACGGACTGATTACTTATTTTGTAATAACTCCAACATCGTTTTTTATAAAAAGCTCTTTTAAAACAGTTTCTTAGTTTTCATTCTCGAATGGTATGTAATTTGAACTGTTAAAGATGAGACAAACATCATTTTGATTTTTGAATGTCATTTTAGACAGATAATAAGGAGATTGGAAATGCTACATTGGTCTATTACTTTTTTGATAATTGCGTTGATTGCAGCGTTGTTTGGTTTTACTGGCATTGCCGGCGCAGCGGCATCAATTGCCAAATTTATATTTTTCTTATTTGTTGTGCTTTTAGTGATCTCTTTGGTTATGGGGGCCATCCGAGGGCGTGCTCCAAGGCCATAATGAGTTACAAAACCCTTGACAGCTCGTCAGGGGTTTTGCGTTTTTAGACAAAACTAAAATTGCTCTGGGAGTCTCGTCAAGATGCTTTTTTCACTGTATTACTTGTTTGTCGCTTTATTATTATTTAGCTGTGCTTTTTTACTAGATAATATATTCCTAACCTTTTTAATTGATTGGTTTGCTTTAAATTTCTTACTTGTCGCATTGGCTTATGTTCTTAACAAGCCTCAAATTTTTAGAAAAAAGCAAAACGGACGATTACCATTTTATGTTCGCTGGTTGTTCATTCCATTTCTGATCTGTATCAGGCTGTATAATTTATATGCGCGTTATCACGATCCTGTCCCTGCGTTACAGCAAGTAGATCGTAATCTATACTTAGCACGGCGATTATTACCCTCAGATGCAGAGAATCTTAAAGAGCAGGGCATAACCGCTATTTTAGATGTCACTGCAGAGTTTAATGCATTAGATTTTTCTATTTTAGATGAAGATGTTGAAACGCAAATTGAATATTTAAATATTCCGGTATTAGATCATTCTGTCCCGTCTAAAAACCAATTACTAAAAGCGCTCAATTGGCTGCATAAGCATCAGGCAGACGAGCGCTCAGTGGTTGTTCATTGCGCTTTGGGTCGTGGTCGTTCTGTTTTTGTCGTTATGGCCTATATGTTAAGCCAGCACCCAGAGGCGACAATTGAAGAAGTGATGACGCGAATTCAACAAGTACGTGCAACCGCGCGGCTCAATAAAAAACAGAATAGAAGGTTAAAGCAATTTCAAAAAGCGGGATTACTGAGCGTTAAAAACAAAGCTTGCTTGATTGTTAATCCCGTATCAGGTGGGCAGAAATGGGATAAATATAAACTAGAAATTTTTGATTTGTTGTCGCCTTACTTTGATTTCCAAATTAAATACACAAGTGAAAGCATCAGTGGTGAAACGCTTGCGCAGCAAGCGTTAAAGGAAAATTTTCAGATATTGATAGCTTGTGGTGGTGACGGCACAGTGACTCAGGTAGCAAGCCAACTTATTAATACCAAAGCTAAATTAGGTATTATACCGCTTGGCACAACAAATGCGCTGAGCCATGCATTGTGGGGCATCAGCTCTAAAGTGCTGCCAATTGAGTCAGCTTGTATGAATATAATTGAAGGCTACAGTTGTCAAATTGATACTGCCAAGTGCAATGAAAAATTGGTCTTATTGCTGGCCGGTTTGGGTTTTGAACACACAATGATTGAACAGGCTAACAGAGAAAAGAAAAATGCGCTGGGCCAGTTTGCCTATCTGCAAGGTCTTTGGAATGCGATAGGGGCGAATAAAAGTATTCAACTAGCAGTTCAATTTGACGAAGAAGCTGAACAGAAAATAGATGTGACAAGTTTAACCGTTGCTAATGCAGCACCTTTTACTTCATTGTTGGCGCAAGGAAAAGGCGCTCCGGATCTGCGTGACGGGGAACTGGACGTCACTTGGATCCCAGCATCAGATGCGATTGCTGAGCCTATTCTGAGCATGTTTGAGTTAGCGATATCAGGCGTCACAGAAACGCATTATGATGTGGCGGTAAAACACAAGCAGGTAAAAAAAATTAAAATATCTAGTGAAACAGAATGCCACTATGTAATTGACGGTGAAGTATTTAAAGATAAATGTCTAGAGGTTGTTGTACAACCTACTTCATTGAATGTTTTTGTGCCTCAATCAATGTATCTGGCACGATAAATTAAGGCAATTATCTGCGGGATTTATGCAAAGGGGCTGTAGTATGTTATGTTTGCTAGCATAATCCCCCTGTGTCAGTATAAGTGGAGTTTGAATGTTAACAAAGCCACAAAATAATGTGCGAAGAATAGCTGTTTTTGTTGATGTGCAAAACATCTATTACACCTGCAAGCAAGCCTATAATAAGCAGTTTAATTATCGTTTTTTTTGGCGTTATTTAAGCGAAATGGGAGGTATCAGCATTGCTAAGGCATATGCAATTGATAAGGGGGACAGTCAACAGCAAAAATTTCAGAGTGCCCTGCGCCATATCGGCTTTGAGGTTTGTTTAAAACCCTTTATTCAACGTAGTGATGGTACAGCCAAAGGTGACTGGGATGTTGGTATAACAATCGATGTATTGGAAGGGGCACCTCAGGTCGATACCATTGTATTGTTATCCGGCGATGGGGACTTTAGTCTGTTATTAGAAAAGGTTATGGACAAATATAAATGTGAAACCATCGTGATGGGTGTACCACAACTTACTGCTGACGCTATAAAGCAGACGGCAAATCAATTTATTGAGATAAATTCTAACTTTTTACTTTAGCGTCCAAAGTTTTTGGTTATAAAAGGGGGTAATCGATTACCTTTCTTTTATTTGTTTTTCGGGTTGTTTTTGAGTGTCTAATTAAGTTTTCTTGTGTTTTTTTGGAAGTGTGCGCTATATTTGACTTGGTTTTGTGGTAAACGTTTGCCTTATGTTCTAGAATTTCTACAGTGTAAATAACTCGTGGAATTTTATATGAATAAAAATTTATGCAAAAAACTCGTTTTTTGTTTTGCTCTAACGGTTACATTTTCAACCCATTCGGCGTTAGCCGAAGAAGCATATGTTTCAAAAGGTGTTTTATATAACGCGGCTGGGAAAGAAGTCTCTCTTTTTGGCGCTAACTACAACCTACCCTTTGCCTATGGTTATCGATCTGTTAAGAAGCTTGGGTTAGACCATAAAAAAGTTATAGATATGGATGTTGATCATATCGCTAGACTGGGTTTATCCGCTTACCGAATTCATTTGTGGGATAGATTACTTTCTGATCAACAAGGGAACCTGTTAGATAACGAACATTTGGCTCTTTTTGATTATTTGATGATGCGCCTGTCAGAAGAAAATATTACAAGTATCATTACCCCATTAGCTTGGTGGGGGAGTGGATATCCAGAGAAAGATCCCAGAGAACCCGGTTTTTCGACGCGTTTTGAAAAACATGAGATGAATCAGAATCCTGATGCAATTCAAGCACAAAAACGTTATTTAACTCAGCTGATGAATTACAAAAACCGCTACACTGGGCAAGTCTACGGTACCGATCCAAACATACTCGCTTTTGAATTATTTAATGAACCCAAACACAAAGCGGATGCGCAAAGCAGTGCCGCTTATGTTGAAAGCTTGATTGCCACAATGCGTGCGGCGGGTGTTACAAAACCTTTGTTTTACAATATCAGTGAACAGGGCAATGATCAGGCTTTTGCGCAAGCATTATGCCAGTCATCCATCGATGGTATCGCATACCAATGGTATCCAACCGGTCTTTTAAAATATAGTGAATTACAAACGAATGTATTGCCAAATGTTGCGAAATACCACAATCCTTTTAAACATATCGAAGCCTGTGCTGATAAAGCAAAAATGATTTATGAATTTGACGCTGCTGATATCGACGTGCCTGTGATGTATCCAGCGATGGCAAGAAGCTTTCGCGCCGAAGGTTTTCAATGGGCAACCCAATTCGCCTACGATACTGCTGCATTATCAGACAGTAATGCAGAATATAACACTCACTATTTTAATTTATTATACACACCTGCTAAGGCAATCAGCTTGATGATAGCAGGAGAAGTATTTAAAAATTTACCACGTCATGTAAATGTCGCTCAATATCCAGAAAGCAATCAATTTGATTTGTTTACGATTGATTACAGTCGTGCGCTCAGTCTGTTTAATTCAGCAGAAAAGTTTATTTACACAAACACAAATGAGATTGAAGCTAAGTCAGCAGGCAAACTGGTTCAAGTGGCTGGTGTTGGTCAATCTAAGTTGGTTAATTATCAAGGCTCGGGCGCTTATTTTCTGGATAAAATAAAAGACGGAATGTGGCGGCTAGAAGTTTTTCCTGATGTGATTCGTTTAGATGATCCGTACAAAAATTCAAGCCTCAAACGTGAAGTCGGTCGGCTGTACTTTGCAAAGCGGCAAATAAAAATAAATATTCCAAATCTTAACAAGCAATTTTATTTTAATGGCATTAATCTGGATAATCATTTAAGTGGACGCGCTGAGCAAGGCGCTATTGTAATTGAGCCTGGGGTTTACCTGTTGGCAAACAAGCCAGTTAGTCAAGCAGATATGAAGGCAGTGGATAAAGATTATTATTTACCGGCGATCAAAGACGCAGAGTTAACAGTCTCACATCAAGCTGCAAGACAGCTAAGTTTAGCCGATGAGCTGGTTTTTGAAGCAAATATTGGTGCGGCTCAAGTGCCGCAAGATGTTAGTTTAAATATTCGCTACCTTGATTATCGTAAATTCACGACAGTCAAAATGGAACACATACATGCTGGACTTTATCGCGCCAAATTAGCCAAGTCAGAAGAGTGGGAGCTCAGTGGCATGCTTGAGTATGCAATTAGCGTTAACATAAATGGACAAACGACAACCTTTCCGGGCGGTGCAGCAGGACAACCAAATGAATGGGATTTTGTTGACAAAGGATATTGGTACACTGAGCTTAGAGCTGAAAAAGCACCTGTAGAACTTTTTAACGCAGCTTTAGACGTGAATAGTAAAGTTTATCCAAAAGATGGTCACTCAGGCTGGCAGTATGTATCTGCGCAAAACGATAAAGGCTTGGCATTAAGGTTAACCATGGATAATGTGGTAGAGGGAGATGAAAATTGGTTGGTTCGGCTTACCCCATCAAGTGAAAACCCGGTAAAAAGGCGTAATCTAGCGGGATACAATACGTTGGCGATAAAAGCCAGAGCCGTTACTCAGACAGAATATATTGAAATATCTATGTTAGATGCAAATAGCTTAGCATATGGCACTAGGGTTAAAGTATCTCCTCAGTGGCAATATCTGTTAATACCACTGAGCAAGTTGAAACCGACTCAAACATTACTAACGCAAGCCTATCCTGTATTTATGCCTGTGAGTCTATCGACCAGTGAGGTTAAAATGGCGGAAATCATAGATATGCAAAACTTGAATAATTACCAAGGGTTTCAGTTTAGGTTAGTGGATGGTTTATACAAACCTTCAGCTTTAGATAAATGGCATGCCATTGACATTGAATCAATCGAATTGATTCAGCGGTAAATTTATAGATAAGCTAGGGCGTGTTTATCTTTGTTTATAATTTGAGCTGAGAGAAAAAATGGTCTTAGGCAAGGCAGAAATAATGAAGTTTAGTCATCTAAATAAGTTATTTCTAACGCTGCATAAGACCATTTTGGCCTCAGCCCGAAGGGCAATGGCTATTTTAACCCTTAACGGCATTAGAATTCGTTTATTTAGAATGACTAAACCCCACTCATTCTGCTTTGTTAATGATTAAAATAGCCTATTGCTCAAAAATAATACAAAGATAAACACGCCCTAAGGCGTGTTGAGCATTGCACAGAAAACAAAGCTTAGTACGCCTTAAACCTCGCGCTTAGATATAAGCGCTGTATAGTATGTCTACATAGTATCTCTAGATAGTATCTCTAGATAGCATCTCGATGTGTATATCTAAGCGAGTATATAATGAGGGATAAAACAAGAATAAGGCAAGCGGGTATTGGCTACTCGGCTGATTAGGCTTTTATACCTTTACCTAAAGTTTGAGTTTGAGCTTGACCTTTGTTGTCATACGTCATCGCATCAGAGTTTTGCATTGCCAATATAGACTGTTTTAAACGTTGAATATTACTTAGGCTGGTACGGATAACACGCTCATTGATAGAGTTTTGCGCTTTTACCTTGGCAAGCAAGGTTTCTACTTCTTCAACCGCTTGTTGAAAGGAAGCTTGTTTTTTGACTTCTGAAAGATCCTCCAGCGCTGCAATTTCTTGATCGCAATTTTGGATATGATTTAAAAGCGCATTTTTCTCTTTGGCAATTTCATACACTTCATCTGCTTTACGCTGTTTAAACGCATCAAGCTCTGCATTTAACAATGCCATCAACTTATTTAAGTTGTCTTTTTGTTGGCTGAGCAGAGCAGAAGATTTATGCATATATTATAGCCCGAATAATTTACCTTCACTGGCGATAATATTAGCAGCTAGCTTGTCAGCGTTCACTTTATATTCGCCAGACTCAATTGCTTTTTTTAATTTTTCCACTTTTTCTTGATCAAAACCACTGGAGTTTTGTGCCTTTTTATTCAAGTTATTTAAATTCTGTGCCGTTTGGGTAAGCGATACAGAGTCTTGTCGCGGAGCAGCCGCTTGATTTTGCGCTGCTTGCGGTCCTTGGTTGGCTGTTTGCTGATTTTGCTGAGCTTTTTGTTGCGCTTCAGATGCAGCTTTACCAACCTGATTATTCAGATTGTTAACATTGATAGCCATGATTTACACCTAATAAATTCTTTACATCTAGTTTATCGGCGGAATATCAAATTTCTTTAGCTTTAATTTAGCTTTTTATAAAAAAATCTGAACTTCCGATACTGAGCTGACGCGACCTTGGATAACACGGTTAGAGCTCTTGTTTCTGACACTTACGGTTTCACCATAACTGCCATCTGACAAAGCAATTCCGACCGCCTTGACAGATAAACCCGATGCCACTGCCTCTATTGTAACCAGTTCGCCCTGACAAACAAAGCATATATTTTTATTCAGTATAGCTTCTCCTGAACGAATTTGCCGCTTTGCTTTGCTGCCGACTATGGTTTTTATATCGGCCATAAACCCATTTCGTGCACGATTTTTTTCAATCATAGCTATTTGCACATCATTTTGTGTAATGGTTTGGCCTGATTCTATGTAGCTGTGCGCGACAACAACGGGCGTCATTATTTTGACCTGTACTGGAACATACATGGCCCAACCGTCTTCGCCTTCACAGCGTACCCTGACTGTCATGTTTTTTGAATAGGGGTTTAGATTAGGAATATGGGCTGTAATTTCACGTTCGCATGGTTTAATATCAAGTCGACTGTCAATTGGGGATGCAGTTGCGGTTAATTTATCATCTGCTTGTGCAGGGTATACTGAAAGCGCATGTTCCTCTGCAAGTGTTTCAATTTGTTGACGCGTATACTGATTTGCTTCGAGCTGAAAACTCGTCAGAGTTAAAAATAGCGATAAATACCTGTAGAAATTTTTCATTCTGCTAACCTTAGTAATTAAGTTCCACTTTTTTTATAATCGACTATGATTATTTAAAAAAAAGCGTTATAAATGAATCTAATAACCGTCAAATAATTGTTGGTTTAAAACTGATATTTGGTTGTCGCAAATAGCGTGCCGAAAATTAACCCTTGGAGAATATAATGGCCGGAGTACTTGATTCCGTTAACCAGCGAACGCAGCTTGTTGGGCAGAATAGGCTTGAATTGCTTCTATTTAGATTACAGGGCCGACAAAGATTTGGCATTAATGTATTTAAAGTACGCGAAGTATTGCAGTGTCCAAAATTGACCTCGTTGCCAAAACGCAACCCATATATTCGTGGCGTTGCTCATATTCGGGGCCAGACTATTTCGGTTATTGATTTAAGTATGGCAACTGGCGGCAAACCGATTCAAGATACTTCTAGCTGTTTTATTGTCATTGCAGAATATAATCGTTCCGTACAGGGCTTTTTAGTTTCTTCAGTCGAGCGGATTATCAATATCAACTGGGAATCTATTATGCCGCCACCTAAAGGGGCTGGTCGTTACAGTTATTTAACTGCAGTGACTGAAGTGGATAAAGAGCTGGTTGAAATATTGGATGTTGAAAAAATCTTACATGAGATAACACCAATAGATGCAGTTGTTAGTGAAGGCGTGATGGAATCTAATCCAGTCACCAAAGATTATACTGAAAAAGTGATATTTATCGCCGATGACTCTTCGGTTGCGAGGAATCAAGTTAAAAGGGCGCTTGAAGGGTTCGGCATTGAAATGCGTTTAGCAATCAATGGTAAAGATGCATTGGTAAAGTTAAAAGAACTGGCTAAAGAAACCGGTGATGTGACCGATAAAGTTGCTTTGCTAATATCTGATATTGAAATGCCTGAGATGGATGGTTATACATTAACGGCTGAAATCAAGAATAATCCTGCACTGAAAAACCTCCATGTTATTTTACATACGTCATTGAGCGGTGTTTTTAATCATGCGATGGTAGACAAAGTGGGAGCAGATGATTTTATTGCAAAATTTAATCCGGATGAGTTGGCGGGAGCGGTTCAAAAATGGTTAAACGTAGATTAGGGAAGCTGTGTGCTGGATAAAAATATTGGTGTAGAAGATTACAACAAGTTTTGCACATTTCTTGAACATCAATGTGGCATAGTACTTGGTACAAATAAACAGTATTTGGTTAAAAGTAGACTATCGCCTTTATTGTCACGCTTTAATGCCAAAAGTTTAGGTGAAATTGTTAACCGAGCGATGAGCGTAACAGAGCGGCAACTGCGTGCCGCAGTTGTTGATGCGATGACCACAAATGAAACTTTGTGGTTTCGTGACAGTTACCCATTTGAAGTGTTAACTCGGGATATCTTTCCAGAATATGATAAAAAAGCGCAACTGATAAAAATTTGGTCTGCAGCTTCTTCGTCGGGTCAAGAACCTTATTCAATTGCGATGACATCACTGGAGCATCAGCAAAAAAAACGCATGAGCTCACGTGTACAGATTTTGGGAACTGATATCTCGCCAAGTATGCTGGACATATGCAAAAGTGGTATCTATGACTCGTTAGCTTTAGCGCGAGGCTTAAGTCCAGAGCGCAAACGTCAATTCTTTGAACCTTGTGCGGAAGCAGGCGTTATGAAATTACGTGATAATGTACGTAATTTGGTTAATTTTCGGCAGATGAACTTATTAGACAGCTATAGTTTATTGGGTAAATTTGACATTATTTTTTGTCGTAACGTGTTGATTTATTTCTCAGCAGAAAACAAAAGTAAAATTTTAAAGCAGTTTGCCAATGCATTAAATCCAAATGGTTATTTGTTTTTAGGTGCATCAGAATCGATCTCAGGTTTAAGTGATGATTTTGTCATGCAGCGTTGCAACCCCGGCATTGTCTATAGACTTAAAAGTTAGGTTTTAACGTTAAACATAAAGATTAAAGCGGCATTATTTGCCGCTTTTTTATTGTGGAATCTAATTCCTTTCTCAATCTTGCTCACACTTTCCCATCTTAAAATTCATTTAACTGATTGATTTTATTAATCTTTATAAAATGATTCTCGTTTTGTGTGATTTTGGCATTTTTGTTGCTTTATTACTTAAGAGTTCTTAGGAGACAAAAAAATGGCGATTTCATTAGATAATTATTTGGGGATGCAAACTAACGCAATCAAATTGCGTATAGAACGTTCTGAAGTGCTTGCCAGTAATATAGCAAATGCTGACACCCCAGGTTATAAAGCTAAAGATTTTGATTTCCATGCGGCATTATCTGGCGCGCGTAAACAATATACGACTTCGCTCGAACAAACCGATGCAAAACATCTGAATGCCAGTTCTACTATAAACGATGGTTTGCAATATCGTATCCCAACCCAGCCTGATACGGGGGATGGTAATACAGTAGAGTTGCAAGCAGAACGAAACGAATTTTTGCAAAATCAACTTAGGTTTAATGCAAGCGTACAGTTTACTACTGACAAAATTACCGGCCTGAAAAAGGCCATTAACGGAGGGCAGGGCTAATGAGTTTATTTAATGTATTTGATGTTTCTGGCTCGGCGATGCGTGCACAATCTGTACGTTTAAATACGACTGCCAGTAATTTATCCAACGCTGACAGTGTCAGTTCATCCATTGATCAGACATACAGAGCGCGCCATCCGGTATTTGCGGCTGAAATGACACGTGCTGCTTCTAATATGGATAATGCATCGAGTGTTGGGGTTAACGTAAAAGGTATCGTAGAAAGTGATAAACCGCTGCAAATTGAATATAACCCAAATCATCCGATGGCAGATAAAAATGGGTACATCTATAAACCGAATGTCAATGTAATGGAAGAAATGGCGAACATGATTTCTGCATCACGTGCCTATCAAACCAATATTCAAATTGCGGACAATGCCAAAAAAATGTTGTCGCGAACATTGCAAATTGGTCAAGGTCGATAAGGTAACGCACTATGGATTCCATTAATAATAATCTGGATTCATTGCGCTGGAATACACAGCAGTCGAACAATGAAACGGAAACTGAACGCAATACAATGAAACAAGAAGATTTCTTCTCCTTGTTAACGACTCAGTTAGCCGCTCAAGATCCGACGAATCCTGCCAGCAATGAAGAAATGATCTCGCAGATGACCAGTTTTACAATGGCTGAAGGAATTAGTGATTTGGGTACTAAATTTGATACCTTTACCAGTCAATTCAGTCAATTTTTAGACAATAACTCGGTCAATCAGACATCCAATAAAGCGTTACAAGCTTCATCTATGGTTGGGCGTAATGTACTGGTAGAGTCGAATGAATCAGCGCTCTTTCAATACGGCGAAGGAGCATATGGTATGGCTGGGCAATTATTGTTTAGCGGCGGTATGAATGATATCAAAGTGAATATTACCGATAGTGCTGGAAAAGTATTGGAAACTTTGGATTTAGGTGCCGTTACAGACGGGCCTGTTTCCTACCAATGGGATGGGCTTGACGCAGATGGTAATCAGATGCCCCCAGGCCTGTATCAGGTTCAAGCAACTGGTATTGATCCTGAATCCGGACAGCGCACTGAAATTTCAAATGGTGCATATTCAACTGTTAGTAGTGTGCGCTTTGGCGCCGGCAACGCATTAGATATGAATTTAGCTGGGTTAGGCAGTTTTTCAATGGACGACATTATTGAAGTCGCGCCCTAATTCGAATGAATAAGGCAAACGAAGAGGTAATTAACTATGTCTTTTAATATAGCTTTAAGCGGTATTTCTGTTTCACAGAAAGACTTAAATACCACCGCCAATAACATTGCAAACGCCAATACAACCGGCTTTAAAGAAAGTCGAGCGGAATTTGCCGATGTATTTGCAAGCTCTGTATTTGGTGGCGGTAAAACAAAAGTGGGTGATGGTGGTTTAACCTCTGTTGTTGCTCAGCAATTTAGCCAGGGTAGCTTAAAATTTACAACCAATTCTTTAGACTTGGCTGTTACAGGCAATGGTTTTTTTGCAACCACGCCTGAATTATCATCTCGTGATATGACATTTACCCGAGCGGGTAACTTTAAACTAAATGATGATAATTTCGTGGTCACCAATAAAGGTAACTTTCTACAAGTTTATCCGGTGAACTCTGATGGTACATCTCAGGGGGTTTCACTCTCTACCACCGAAGCTTTACGTATTCCGGATTCGGCAGGTGTACCTGTGGCAACTTCATCTGTTGAAATGACGATGAATGTTGATTCAACTTCAACACCATTAGATCCTGCGCTTTTTAACCCAAATGATAATACGACCTATCACGCATCTTCATCTGTGACTGTTTTTGACTCATTGGGTGAAAGCCACATTCAAACCACTTATTACGTAAAAGATGTTAATGCGGCCAACGCAACCCCGCCAATTAACCGCTGGTATGTATTTTCTTCTATTGATAACGATGCTAATGGCAACCCGATCCCTGTTGATTTAGGGGGGACCGGTAATGGCACAACTGCATTAGGTGGCTCTGATCCAGACGCTGCAAGTAATACGGGTGGTCATATTACC
Organism: Catenovulum sediminis; assembly: GCF_007289895.1. Classification (GTDB taxonomy): domain Bacteria; phylum Pseudomonadota; class Gammaproteobacteria; order Enterobacterales; family Alteromonadaceae; genus Catenovulum; species Catenovulum sediminis. Next base: position 2,993,138 of record NZ_CP041660.1, read on the forward strand.
GCTTCGCCAACCGGCTATCCAGCAGGGGATGGCGACTTTGTCGGCGTACCAATGGTGTTTGATAACCAAGGTTCAATTCAGTCTATCAACGGTTACTTACCGGGGATAGATGCAGAGCCATTTATTCAAAGTCAGCGTTTAGGGCCAACCATTACAGCTGCGCAACCAGAAGCTGGAGTTTTAACAAATGGTGCCGATTCAACGCAGCAAATCATTCTGGATTTTACTGAGCCAACGCAATTTGCTTCTGATTTTGAAGTGACATCACTTGAGCAAAATGGTGCAACAGTCGGGCGATTAACCGGGGTGACGATTGCCGATGATGGTTTGGTTTCGGCCAATTATTCAAACGGTACGGTCGACTTTTTAGGTCGAGTTGCTTTGGTTCGTTTTTCAAACGATCAAGGTTTGCAGCAAGTTGGTAATGTAAGCTGGAAAGAAACAATCAACTCAGGTCAACCACTGGCTGGTGAAGCCAACACGGGTACTTTTGGGACAATCGTATCGTCTGCATTAGAACAATCAAATGTAGATATTACGCAAGAGTTAGTTGATCTAATAACTTCACAGAAATCGTTTCAGGCGAATTCTCGTGCATTAGATGTTAATTCACAGTTACAACAAAATATCTTACAGATTCGATAATTATAAATACCTTAAGCCTCTTCAAATTAAGCAGTCAATTTTTTGGCTGCTTTTTTTTGTTTATCTTTGCGCATAAATAAACAGCAAATGCCTAATTGATACTGTTATTAACGAATTGATATAAAACAAATTTATTTCTATTTTACGCATCTTCTTTTTTTGTCAGGTGATTTTTGATAGTTGGCATTTAGATTGCTACATATCTATAGAGTCAATTTATTAACGGTGGTTGTTATGGATAAGATGCTTTATATCGCAATGAGCGGTGCAAAACAAAATCTCAATAGTGTTGCAATGCATGCTAACAACTTGGCCAATGTTAAAACAGCCGGCTTCAAAGCCGATTTAGTGCAGGCCAGAAGCATGCAGGCTTTTGGTGAAGGGTTGCCCTCACGCGTTTTTGCAATGGCAGAGCGCCCTGCACAAAATATGTCAGGTGGCACTTTAGTGACTACCGGGCGCGATTTGGACATTGCCATCCAAGGCGACGGGTGGATGGCAGTTGAAGACAAACAAGGAAATGAAGCCTATACACGGGCCGGAAATTTACAATTGACACCTGAAGGGTTGTTGACCACCGCCAGTGGTAATCCGGTTATCGGTGAAGGTGGACCGATAGTCTTACCCGTACCGGTAGATAAAATTGAAATCGGTTTGGATGGTGCAATTGTTGTGCGTCCACAAGGAGCCCCTGCAAACTTTTTAGAAGAAGTTGATCGAATTAAATTAATTAAACCAGACGATGACTTTGAATTGGATAAAGGCAACGATGGTTTGTTCAGGCCTAAAGAATTAAATGAGTTTGGCCAGTGTGGGTTTTGTGAAGCATCACCAGATGTTCGTATTGTAAAAGGCGCGCTTGAAACCAGTAACGTTAATTCAATCAGTTCTATGGTTGAGATGGTTTCTTTGCAACGACAATTTGAAATGCAAACCAAGATGATGAAAAAAGCAGAAACTATCGATCAGCAGTCCGATATGTTGATGCGGGTTTTTTAATAAACGAATTAGCTATTTATATGAGTTTTATAACTCTGGAGGTGATGTATGCACTCAGCACTGTGGATTAGTAAAACAGGTCTTGATGCGCAACAGACTGATATTTCAGTCATATCGAATAACCTAGCCAACGCAAGCACGATAGGGTTTAAAAAGAGTCGAGCGATATTTGAAGATTTATTGTACCAAAACATTAATCAACCCGGGGGGCGTTCATCACAAGATACTGAGTTGCCAAATGGTTTGATGTTAGGCGCGGGTGCAAAAGTGGTGGCAACGCAAAAAAACTTTTCTCAGGGCAATATGTTAACTACGGAAAACTCGCTAGATGTGATGATTCAGGGCAAAGGCTTTTTCGAAGTATTGCAGCCAGACGGAACAATTGCCTATACACGAAATGGCCAGTTTACCTTGGATGAAGATGGGCAAATGGTGACATCCGGCGCTGGTTTTTTGTTGCAACCTAATATAACGGTTCCACCGGATGCCCAATCCATCACAATTTCACAAGATGGTGAAGTGTCGGTCACCTTACCCGGACAAGCGGATAATGCAGTGATTGGTCAAGTTACCATTTCTGATTTTATCAACCCATCAGGTTTACAGCCTATTGGTCAGAATTTGTATACCGAAACAGCGGTAAGCGGTGCACCGGTGCAAGGTAACCCTGGGGTTGATGGTTTAGGAACTATGGTACAGGGGGCATTGGAGACATCTAATGTCAATGTGACTGAAGAACTGGTTAACTTAATTGAAAGTCAGCGCGCTTTTGAAATGAATTCAAAAGTGATTTCCTCAGTTGACCAAATGTTAGGTCAAGCTGTGCAACAGCTTTAATCCTTTAGTTTTTATATTTATTCGGAGGTTGCCGATGAATCGTTTTTTTTGTAGTAGGCTTTTGTTGATATTGGGCATGTTGCAACTGGTTGCTTGTGCGTCAACATCTGAAACCTCAGCAACCCCGGATGATCCACAGTTTGCGCCGATAGAGCCGATGCCAGAACCGGTTGCTGTGGTGCCAAACGGCTCTTTGTTTAATGATATTTCGCATAATAATATTTATTCAGACAGTAAAGCGAGACGAATAGGCGATATTATTACTGTTGTTCTGCGCGAGAACACTTCGGCATCGAAACAAGCTAAAGCTGAATATGGCAAAGAAAATGATATTGCAATGCAGCCATTTGCTGCTTTTGGACGAAATGTCACAATTGGTGGTAACCAACTTGATGTTGGTTTGAGCTCTGAAACCGAGTTCAAAGGTGATTCAAAAGCGGGCCAAAGCAACAGTTTGAGCGGGCAAATATCGGTTCATGTTATCCGCATATTGCCCAATGGAAATTTAGAGGTGCGTGGTGAAAAATGGTTGACGTTAAATACCGGTGATGAATATATCCGTGTTACGGGTACCGTTCGACCGGAAGATATTAGTAGTGATAATACGGTCGCCAGTAACCGCGTTGCAAATGCTCGAATTCAATACTCAGGCACAGGATCATTTGCCGAGTCGAATAAACAAGGCTGGTTGTCGCGATTTTTCTATTCTACCTGGTGGCCGTTTTAAGGAGCGCTCAGATGTATAATTTAATAAAAATATCCTTAAAACCACTGCTCATTTTAAGTCTGTTCGCTGGCCTATTGTTTAGTCAGTATAGTCAAGCACAGCGCATTAAAGATTTAGCCAGTATACAAGGCATTCGGGATAACCAATTGGTTGGTTATGGCTTGGTCGTCGGTTTACCGGGAACCGGTGAACAAAGCCCGTTTACCGAACAAAGTTTCCGTACCATGCTGAATAATTTTGGCATTACGATACCTTCTAGTGTCAAACCGAAAATTAAAAATGTCGCGGCTGTTGCTGTTAGTGCAACCTTACCGCCGTTTTTAAAACCTGGTCAAACTATCGATGTGACGGTTTCCTCAATTGGTAGTGCTGGAAGTTTAAATGGTGGTACCTTACTGCAAACCTTTTTAAAAGGTGCTGATGGCAAAGTGTATGCGATAGCGCAAGGTAGCTTGATTGTTGGTGGTTTTGGTATACAGGGGCAGGATGGTTCTCAAGTATTGGTTAATACACCCACTGTGGGTCGTATTCCTAATGGTGCTTTAATAGAAAGAGAAGTTGAGACTTCGCTTTCGCATGGCGATTATTTAACTTTTAATTTGCACCGACCTGATTTTACCACGGCAAAAAGAATGGCTGATGTGATTAATCAACTGGTTGGGCCTAATTCAGCGACCGCTGTAGACGCAACCTCAGTTGAAGTGATAGCACCCAGAGATATAGGTCAGCGTGTTTCATATATTTCTACCTTAGAAAATTTAGAGTTTAAACCGGCAGATGCACCCGCCAAAGTGATTGTAAACTCACGCACGGGTACGATTGTTATCGGTAAAAATGTTCGTTTATCACCTACCGCTGTGACGCATGGCGGACTGACAGTCACTATCGCTGCTAATCAGCAGGTCAGTCAACCGAATGCTTTTGCTGATGGTGAAACGGTTGTCACCAAACAAACATTGATTGATGTATCGCAAGACGATACACGCATGTTTGTTTTAGATACCGGGACAACTCTAGATGAATTGGTGAGAGCATTAAATGAAATAGGTGCAGCGCCGGGGGATTTGATGGCAATTTTGGAAGCACTAAAAGAATCAGGTTCTTTACATGGTGAACTCGTAGTCATTTAGTTAGGTATCAACATGGATAAATTAGATCAAGCGCAAATGTACACTGATTTCTCGGGGCTTAACGGGCTTCGCGAGGCTGCGCAGCAAAATGATGAAAAAGCGCTGCGTAAAGCTGCTGAACATTTTGAATCTATATTTATGAAAATGATGCTCAAAAGTATGCGTCAGGCCGAAGAGGTGTTAGCCGATAAAGATAGCCCTTTTAACAGTCAGGAAACAAAGTTTTACCGGGATATGCACGATGACCAAATGGCGGTCGATTTGTCGTCCTCTGGTGCTTTAGGCTTAGCCGATTTGATTGTTGAACAGTTGAGCCCAGTAAAAGGGCAATTTATGCCGGCACAAGCATTGCGCGGTGATGCAAGTTTACACAAAGCAATCGAAAACCCGCAAGTTGCCGCTGTTAATCGCCGCATTTATGACGCACAGTTATCCGCAGCAGAGGTCAAACCGCAGACAGCTGATATAACTCAATTATCCAGCGCAGCCAAGGCTGAAAGCGATATAAGCCAACCCGTCGAATTTACCTCAAAACAAGATTTTGTTGAAAAGTTATTACCATTTGCTAAAAATGCCGCCGAAAAAATGGGTTTGCCACCCCTGGCTATGATAGCGCAGGCCGCGCTTGAAACAGGGTGGGGGCAAAAAATGATGAAAAAGTTTGACGGTCAAAACGCGTTAAATTTTTTTGGTATCAAAGCCGATGGCCGCTGGGATGGTGACAAAACGGCTGTCAATACTTTGGAATATCGCAATGGAATTGCACAAATGGAAAAAGCCCAATTTAGAGCGTATTCACAGATTAAAGATTCGCTAGAAGATTATGTCAGTTTCATTCAATCCAGCCCTCGCTATGAAGAAGCCGTAAACTCAGCACAAGAGCCAGAAAAATATTTCAACGCCTTGCAAAAAGCTGGATATGCGACCGATCCTAACTATGCGGATAAAATAATGTCCGTTTTAAAAGATTCAGTGTTCGAATCATTTGACAATGTGCTAAAGTTTTAATCATAGTGGCCGATAAAACGATATCTAAATCTAATTTTTGTAGCCTTTGCTCGTAACCTTGGTGTATTCAAATGACTGACTTGTTGAAAATTGGTAGTTCTGCTCTGCTGGGCAACCAGAATCAGCTGGCAACAACCAGTAATAATATTGCCAATATAAATACCCCGGGTTATACCCGACAGAGAACAGAATACACCAGTTATGTTGAGTGGGGCGTGGGTCGCCCTCAAGTGACTCGTTTATTTGATCGTTTTGCGCTCGACCAGTTTAGACGCGACACATCAGAAAAAGCCAAACAAGAATCATATTCAGATAATACAAGTATTTTAGATACTTTGTTCTCAGATGATTCTGTCAGTATTTCTAAAGGGTTGGACGGGGTATTTCAACGTCTAAACGAAGCCAATGATGAGCCGACAGCCTTAACCCCAAGACAGCTTGTTATTTCGGATTCTCAAGCCTTGGTTAGCAGAATGCAGAGTTTGTCAGATCGGGTTTTAGAGCAAGAAGAAATTGTCAACGATGAAATTAAATTGCAACTCAGCGAAACTAATTCACTGATACAAGGTGTATACCAGCTCAACCAACAGGTTATTACGTCGAAAAAAGCGGAAATTAGCGGGCAAGCTGCACCCGAATTATTAGATGAACGTAATGAACTCATTCGTCAGCTAGCGGAAAAAGTCAATATAAAGACAATGGAAGATGATGCTGGCGGTATTCATATCAATACACAGGGTGGGCAAACGCTCGTCACCAATGGCAATTATTATCAGTTTAAATCAGTGACCGGCGATCCAGACCCAAGACGAACCGATATTCAACTGGTTATTAATAACAATTCACTGGCGGCCAAAGATTTTAATACCAATGGGTTGGGGGGGCAATTAGGTGGTTTAATCAAATACCGAGAAGAAGTATTAGATCAGTCTATTAACTCGCTAGGTCAATTAGCTATCGCATTTGCCGATGCCATGAATGAACAAAATAAAAAAGGTGTGACATTAGATGGTCAGCTCGGTGGCGATGTTTTTAATATTCCCAGCATTCAAGCTTTAGGATTTCAAGACAATAGCAGCGCAAACCATTTAATAGAAGTGCGTGTTGAAGAAGGTCTTGGTGATCAGGTTACCAACTTTGATTACCAGGTCTCATTTACCAGTGCGACAGAATACACTGTGCAGGCCTATCAAGGCGGCGATACAGTTGGTAGCGCCTCAGGACCTTTCACCATACCGGGTAACACGACAGACTTTCAAGGGTCCACTGATGGATTGCCAGATGGTATTGAAATGCGCTTTGAACCTGATAGTGCATTTGTCGCAGGCGATACGTTTTTAGTCAGGCCAACCCGTTTGGCCGGTGTGCAAATAGAAACCAATTTAAACCGTCCTGAACAACTTGCTTTAGCCGCACCGATAAAAGTCGCTAACCCGATTGAAAACATCGGCGATGGTGAAATTAAATTAGTCGACATTAGTTCAACGGATAGCGACAACTCGACCTTAAATAATTCTGCTTTTGATGCCAGTGGTGCATTAGATGCAGACGCGCCAACTAAAGTAGTTTACACACTAGCCGGCGAGTATGAAGTACAGGATGCCGCAGGTAACGTGCTGGGTACCGCAACCAGCGGACGAGAAATTATGGCTCAGTTACAAGCCGGTGGTGCGTGGCCATCTACAACACATGGCAGTGATTATCCAGGTTATGAAGTTACCATTTCTGGCAATCCAGAGCCGGGTGATGAATTTGATATTTCATTTAATTCTGATGCATTGGATGATAACTTTAACGGTTTAAAAATGACGGATTTACAGTCAGCCGATACCATGCGTCGCAATGTTTCTGGGGTCGGGAATAATACCTTAACTTTTACCGAAGCCTATTCTAATTTGGTTGGCTATATTGGTGATACAGCGAACCGTGCGCAAATAGATTTAGCGGCCAATACGACAATGCTTGAGCAGTCTGAGACACGAGTTGCCGACATGTCTGGTGTTAATCTGGATGAAGAAGCCGCCGATTTAGTGCGTTACGAACAGGCTTACAATGCCTCTGCGCGCATCATTTCAGTTTCGCAAACCTTGTTTGATTCCTTATTACAGGCGGTGAGGTAATATCATGCGTTTAACCACAAACTTAATTTATAATCGTAGCTTAGAAGGCATTTTGGAATCACAAAAGCGCTTGGTGCGGGCAAATGATACTCTGGTTAAACAAACCAATATCCTTAAACCTTCCGATGATCCGACAGGTGCGACTAAGGTTGTTCGCTTTGATGAAGATTTATCCCGCATCGAACAGTTTGGTAAAAATACGATTAATCTTAAAAATCAACTAAGCACTCAAGAAACGGCTTTAACAGGTATTAACGATGCGTTAACCCGAGCTTATTCTTTATCTATTCAAGCAGGTAATGGCGCATTAAGTTTTACAGATAGACGTGCAGTGGCCACTGAACTTAATTTGATAAAAGAAGAGATTGCGGATTTAATGAACTCTAAAAATTCGCAAGGTGAATATTTATTCGCTGGCGCTCGATCAGACCAGCCGCCGTTCGTAGAAAACTCCGCGGGCGAGTATGTCTATCAAGGTGATGAAAATGTTAAACGTATTCAAATTTCTGAAACACTGAAAGTTGAAGCCGGCATTCCCGGATCTGGATTTTCAATTTTTGAAGATACCGACGCCCGCAACAACTTATCGATTGCGGCGACATCAACCGCTTCCGGCACCTACAGGTTGCAAAACGGAGATAGTTTTGATGCTTTCCACAGTCAAAACTATGTCAGAGTGCCACCTAATCCCGCCGGTTCAAATGATTATAGTATTGTTTTAGGGACTGGGACTTATCAAGTGCAAGATAACGCCGGGAACGTGCTTGATTCTGGCAATTTCACAAATGGTGAGCCTGTTAACTTCAAAGGACTAGAGTTCTCTATTAGCGGTAATGCTGGCGATCAGCTTGATTTCACCCTAAACCCGCCGGCAAAATCGAATATTTTAAATGCAATGGATTCTATGATATCGCTGATGCAAACGGATGAGTCAGGTGGTGATAATTTAAATGATGTAATTCAGAATACACTTTATTCTATCCAGCAAGCTCAGGAAAATATTGGCTTTGCGCGCTCAGAAATCGGTGGCCGCATGAATGTAATAGACAGTGTTGATATGTCTAACAAAGATTTAGAAATTAACATTAAAGAAGCCAAAGCAAAAGTATCTGAAGTTGATTTTGCAGAAGCGGTGACCGAACTACAAAAGCAGGAAACAGCGTACCAGGTAGCCAATACAACATTTGGTCGCATAACCGGTTTATCGCTGTTTAATTTCATCTAGATGGCTTTTTTCCCGCGTTGTAAGTTTGAATAAAAGCAGCTTAAGCTGCTTTTTTTCGTATTAAGCTCTAAAAAAGCATATCAAATCCAACTAAAGCCTATTCTATATAGCGCGACTCGACAATCCGATAAAAAACTTTAGCTAATTAATTTACCAATTGACCCAAAATTTTACTAAAGAGCTGTCTTTTCTCACCGATAACCTAATTGTCAGCGGATGATTCTAATAATAACAAGGTTACATATAACTACGCTCAAAATTTGTTAGGAGAGAGTAAAATGACAATGTTCGTAAACACTAATGTGTCTTCATTAAATGCACAGCGTCAGCTATTTAATTCAGGTGGTGCGCTAGATACAGCCTTTGAACGATTATCGTCTGGTTTTCGGATTAACCGAGCGTCAGATGATGCCGCGGGTTTACAAATTACCGATCGTATGACGACCCAAATTCAGGGTTTGAATCAAGCAGTGCGAAACGCAAACGATGCGATTTCCTTGTCGCAAACAGCTGAAGGGGCGATGCAAGAGATCACTTCTTCGTTACAACGCATTCGCCAATTAGCGGTGCAATCACAAAATGGTATTAATACTTCAGCCGACCGCACCGCACTGCAAAAAGAAGTCTCGGCATTAAAAACTGAAATTAGCCGTATTGGTTCGACTACGCAATTTGCTGGGGTTGATCTATTAACCGGTGGATATTCCGCTGCATTTTTAGTCGGTGCAAATGGTGGGCAAACTATTTCCGTTAATTTATCCAGAACCGGTGGTTTTGGTGCCTCTGGTTTGGGCGTTGGTACGCTAACGGTTGCAACTGCGCAAGGTGCATCAGCAGCCTTAACCTCTATTGATGCTGCGATTTCAGCTGTAGGCTCTGCTCGGGCAGATCTCGGTGCGTTGCAAAACCGCTTTCAATCGACCATTCGTAACTTAAGTAACATTATAGAAAATGTCTCTTCTGCGCGTTCACAGATTAAAGATACGGATTTTGCCACAGAAACGGCGACATTAACTAAGAATCAAATATTGCAACAGGCCAGTACTACGGTGCTGAGTCAAGCAAACCAGCGACCTCAAGCCGCATTATCATTGTTAGGGTAATCCTATGATTGGCCCATTATCGCTGGGACTCAAAATGACACAACCGGGTAGGGTGCGCTCAAATTAGGCCAGGCCTATGTACAAATTCGCTCACTCTCTCCTAACTTGTGTGGCGACTTGCCGGAGGAATTTCCTCCGGCTGTTTTGCTATGCAGTTTTTTAGATTTAAACAATCTCACCTATCTGTTTTAAATAATAAAATTACCATAATCTACTTCATGAAACGTTGTTCGCGTACTATCTATTTAAATATTCCTAATATTTAGTTTAAATAAAAGTAAAAAAGTCAAAAAATATACAATTAATTCCTAAAGAAGTGTTTTTTAGTGCCGATAAATTAAGTAAGACAAGGTTAATAGTTTTAATAATATTTGCTTTGTCTTTAAATTAGTTAGTAAGGCCCCTTTTACTAAAGAACATTTTTTACATAGGAGTGAGTACTATGGGTATGTTCGTAAATACCAATGTCTCGTCATTGAATGCGCAGCGCCAGTTGTTTAACTCGGGCACTGCACTGGATACATCGTTTGAACGATTATCTTCAGGTTTCAGAATAAACAGAGCATCAGATGATGCTGCCGGCTTACAGATTACTGATCGTATGACCAGTCAGATCCAAGGCTTAAATCAGGCAGTTCGTAATGCAAATGATGCAATTTCATTAACCCAAACTGCTGAGGGTGCAATGCAGGAGATTACTTCTTCTTTGCAGCGTATACGTCAGTTGGCGGTTCAGTCACAAAATGGTATCAACACCTCTGCTGACCGAACAGCACTTCAAAAAGAAGTTTCGGCATTAAAAACAGAAATTAGCCGTATTGGTACAACGACACAGTTTGCGGGTGTTGATTTGTTAACCGGTGGCTATTCTGCGGCATTCTTAGTGGGTGCTAATGGCGGACAGACGATTTCGGTTAATTTATCGAGAACCAGTGGTTTCGGCGCTTCCGGTTTAAGCATTGGTAGCCTCACTGTTGCAACCGCTTCAGATGCATCTGCAGCGCTCACTTCAATTGATGCTGCAATTTCAACTATCGGCGGCACGCGTGCTGATTTGGGTGCTCTGCAAAACCGTTTCCAGTCGACTATTCGTAACTTAAGTAACATCATTGAAAACGTCTCGTCTGCACGTTCTCAAATTAAGGATACGGATTTTGCCACTGAAACTGCTGAATTGACAAAAAATCAGATTGTTCAGCAGGCGAGTACTACTATCTTAAGTCAGGCAAACCAAAGACCGCAATCAGCGTTGTCGTTATTGGGTTAATTTCTACTGATTTAAGCTCTGCTTCCGCCCGTTTGGGGATTGCCAGGAGGTAGTGCAATAGGTTACAGGCCAAGCGGGTGAGTTGTACTCACTCCAATAAGGACTGGTCGATGCTGTCCAGTCCTTATTTTTGCCTTCAATTAACAGCTTTAGGATAAAATTAACGAATTTTTGCAAAAATATAATTTTAATTTCGTTTAAAGCTTGCCGCTTTAACCTCAATAAAATCAATGCCTAAGGGATTAATGGCTTGACCATAAGTGAAAGTTTGCCGCTTACCGGCAAAGTTTTTCGCTATTATTTGCGTGTGTCTGACTAAAGATTGCGCAAAGCTCTCCGATATATTAAGTGTCAGCGGATGATACCAATAAAAACAAGGCACTTAATAATCCAAGTTAGGAGAGAGAAAATGAGTTTATTTGTAAATACTAATGTTTCGTCATTAAACGCTCAGCGTCAATTATTCAACTCTGATAATGCATTAAATACTGCTTTTGAAAGATTATCTTCAGGTTTTAGAATCAACCGAGCATCTGATGATGCGGCTGGTTTACAAATCACTGACCGCATGACAACTCAGATTGAAGGCTTAAATATGGCCGTTCGAAATGCAAATGATGCCATTTCGTTAACACAAACTGCGGAAGGGGCTATGCAAGAGATCACTTCTTCGTTACAACGTATTCGCCAATTATCTATTCAAGCGCAAAATGGTATTAATAGCTCTTCAGACCGGTTGGCTTTGCAAAAAGAAGTATCTGCGTTAAAAACAGAAATCAGTCGAATAGGATCGACCACACAATTTGCCGGTGTAAACTTGCTAACAGGTGGCTATTCTGCAGCATTTTTAGTGGGTGCCAATGGTGGACAAACGATTTCGGTTAATCTTTCTCGTGCGGCAGGCGGCTTTGGCGCTTCAGGTTTAGGTGTTGGCTCTATCTCTGTAACCACTGAGCAAAATGCATCAGCCGCTTTAACAGCCATTGATGCTGCGATTTCCACGATTGGCTCAGCACGCGCTGATTTGGGTGCATTGCAAAATAGATTTCAGTCTACGATCAGAAATTTAAGCAATATTATGGAAAATGTATCTGCTGCACGTTCACAAATTAAAGATACTGATTTTGCTGAAGAAACCGCGTCATTAACTAAAAATCAGATTTTACAGCAAGCCAGTACAACGGTATTAAGCCAAGCAAATCAGCGACCTCAAGCAGCATTGTCTTTGTTAGGTTAATTGCTCGATTTACGGAATTTATTTTTTCTCTTATCACTAAAACTTGAAGTTTGTTAGGTGATTTTTTAAAGGTGGCAGATATATTGCTTAACCTTATTTGCAAAGATTTTTGCGACCAGAATTACAAAATGTGTCAGATTATTGTCGAATACCCCTCATTTTTGCAATAAGACATATTTTGTATGCCGATTAACAGGAATAGTGGCTTACCTCAACCCTCACGACCTCCTGGCATTATTTTTGTTAATCGGCTGGTTTTTTACTGCAACGCCAGTTTGGCAAGTTGGTTTTCTATTTCTTCATATTTTTCTGCTGCGATTCGTTGTGCCTGATTCAGTTCATGTGCGGTAAGTCGATGTTGAATATCTGTCATTGCGGCTTTGGCTTCACTGACTTCATATACTTTAGCTAAGCTCATCCAGACATAGCTGTGAATAACCGATTGTGGTAACCCTTCTCCTTTGATAAACATCATGCCTAAGTAAAACATGGCTTTTCCATGTCCCGCTAAAGCTGCTCGCCTGAACCACTTGGCGGCATGAATGTAATCAGCGTGTTTTGCGTAATATACGCCAGTGGCAAATAATTTCTGTGGATTTGCGGATAAGATTTGCGGCGTTTCAGATGTCTGTTTAACTGGAGAAACGGCATCGCGAATGGTCGACGCCAATTGTTGTATTTCTAGCGTTAGTGCAGCCAATTGGCTTTCTAAACCGGTAAATTGGCTGTTTACTGCTTTTACTTCAGCTTCTTGTTTGCTTTGCAGTTCGTTTTCGTTCTGCTCTACAAGCTTAGCTTGCTCTTTATCTGCTTTTATCAGCGGCTCATCACTATTATCAATATTATCAATATTGTCACTATCTTCGATGATGTAATCGTCATCTGCTAGTTCATCAAGGTTAAAGCTATCAGAAAATTCGTCTGTTACTGGCTCACAAGAGGCATTTTCACTGAGCTGCTGACTGGCATTGATTTCTGTTTTGACGAATTGGTCGTATTCATTCGCAAGTTTTTCGATTTCGGCTATGTCGTCTAAATCTGTTTCTTCTTCTTCGTCTTGAAAATCAGCCGCTAACTCAATTGTAAGATCTTCCGCATTGATGTCTAAAGTATCGCTTTCATCTTCGGGAAGCATATCGTCGTCTATCATCAAGTCACTAAACTCGTCATCACTGATAGAAAGGTTTTCGTCTGATTGCTCTTTTTTGATAAATGATAATTCATCATCATCATAAATTTCGAGATCGGGTAATTCATCCCAGTCACTTACTTGTTTTTGTTGTATTGAGTCTGATTTATTATCTGTGTTTTTATTGCTCATAATTTATCTTATTCTATTGCTGGCGAATTTGCTTTTACTCAGATATTTTGAATATGTTGGCCAACTTTAAAGTATCTGTCGAATATTAAAACTTTAGATTAAAAACAATGATAAAGAAACCGCTTATAAGCTGAATTTCATTTAAATTAATGCCTTTACAGTTAGATTGAGTTGATTTTTAATACAAATTGATTTTTAATGCGCGCGCGTCTTAATTTGGCGGTTTAAACCGCCCCAAAGACCGGAAGAGGTGCGTTACTCAGGTAACTGGTAATAGAGGGCTAAGCCTTTATGACAACCAGCCAGGGGAGTGTACGCCGAGAGAATAAACAACTTAGCCAATTTATTCTCGGTCAGCTGTGGTTGAATCCAACTGACTGTCACCAGATTAGGTGGAGAGCTTTCGGACTTTGCAGTGAAGCCTACCTTCATTCCAAAGCCTACGCTTTCCCTCATTTTGATTACAACAGGGGAATTATGAAGAATTTAATCGTTGCAAAATTCGGTGGTACCAGTGTCGCGGATTTCGATGCTATGTCTAGATGTGCCGAAATTATTATCAATGAACCTAAGATTCGAGTCGTTTGCGTATCCGCTCAATCAGGTGTAACAAACAAATTGGTGCGTTTGACTCAAGCTGATGTGACGTTTGCTGAACGAGATAATATTCTGGCCGAAATTCGAGCGATAGAATATGCGATAGTCGAGCGGTTAGGAAATCCAGAGTGGGTTAGGTTGGCGCTTGAAAATCTGCTTGCTGAATTAAAAGACGTGGCTCACTCAGATAGTTTAGTTGGCTCTATGCGTCTAAAAGATCAAATTCAATCTTTCGGTGAGCAAATGTCTTCGCTGCTATTTGCGGAAGTTTTACGCCAGCAAAAAATTCATGCGGTTAATTTTGATATCAGACAAGTATTAAAAACAGACGCTAATTATGGGAAGGCAGAACCTAATATTGAACTGACTAAACTTCAGGCTGAAAAATTGATTGCGCCAGAGTTAGAAGGTACTGTTTTTGTGACTCAGGGATTTATTGGATCGGATGAGCAAGGCCATACGACAACCTTGGGCCGTGGTGGCAGTGATTATAGCGCCGCTTTGATTGCAGAAGCGTTAGAAGCCGATACCTTACAAATATGGACAGATGTGACCGGTATCTATACCACTGATCCTCGTTTGACAAAAGCTGCAAGACCCATTGCTGAGCTGAGTTTTGATGAAGCCGCTGAAATGGCAACCTTTGGCGCTAAAATTCTGCACCCAGCTACTTTAATTCCGGCAATGCGCAGAAGCATTGGAGTGTTTGTTGGAAGTAGCCGAGCTCCAAAAGAGGGGGGAACCTGGATTTATAAAAAAGTTGACAATAAACCCCCTTACCGAGCAATCGCATTACGCAAAGACCAAGTATTGGTTACTGTAAAGAGTCCGAATATGTTATTGGCCAGTGGTTTTTTAGCTAAGGTATTTGGAATTTTAGCAGCATATAAAATCAGCGTGGATCTAGTCACTACTTCTGAAATTTCAGTTGCGTTAACAATTGATAATCCAGCTAACTCTACTCATAGCGGGTTAAATAAAGCGGTTTTACAAGAGTTGTCTGAATTTAGTGAAGTGACGGTCGAAGAAAATCTTTCATTGGTTGCTGTAATAGGTAATCACTTACAGGCAAAGTCTGGTGTGGGTGGTCGTTTATTCAGCGCGTTGGAAAATTTCAATTTGCGTATGATTTGCCAAGGTGCCAGTGCACATAATTTTTGCTTTTTAACTCAATCAGAAGATGCGCCAAAAGTCGTTGAGCATTTACACGAGCAGCTATTCGACTCTATTTAGTCGGTTAACACAGTTAATAATCAGGCTGCATTGCGGACGCAGCCTGATTATGCTTTATCTAAGCTTGTAAAATTATCCATAACCCCATCAAACCCTTCTTTTTGCCAAACGATTAAAGGTTCATCAACCGCATTGGTGAAGGTATAAGAATGATCTTGTACCTGTACTTTATTGACCTGCTCTTCATTTGAATCAAATAAAACACGGTTATTGATACTTAACATGTTTGCGTTTTCTAGTGGTGCTTCTAAGTTAAAGACCACAGTATCACCTTCTACATTGGTTGATTTTATGGCCAAGTTTACAGGTTGGCCATTTTCTTTGGTGACCGGTAAGTATTCTTGGAAATAGTACTCAATAAAGGTTTGGTAATTCGACGCTTTTGATAAGTCGACTTCGGGCAGTTTTTCGGCAATTTGTAAATCATGTTCGATTAACTTTTTATTAACCTTTAATGCAAGTTTTACGGTATCACCGTCAACTGATAGCTCTGTTGAGCTGCCAGATTGTTCTTCAGCTTGAGAGTTAAAAGGTAGAAAGAACATAAATGCCAAGCCACCCAATAATTTATTGGAAGTCAATTTCATTAGCATATCACCTTGAGTATTCATAATGTTATCTGATGTTAATAATTTGTATTATTCTTTGATGTTAATCAAGTGTAAAAGTTCATTTTTTTATGATTTTTTTTGTCAACAGTGTAAACATTTACCCTAAGTCCTCTAAATCGTTAAAGATTTTGTCCAGAAAAAAAATCATAAATAATTGTATTTTTTACATTTAGGTATATGGTATGCGCAGTGATTTAATTCAATAGAGTTACGAAAAAATGTTAAGTTATCGTCACGGATTTCATGCCGGAAACCATGCTGATGTGCTAAAACACTTTGTTTTATTATCGGTTATTGACAAGTTAAAACAAAAAAACAAGCCTTTTGTTTATCTCGACACGCACAGCGGGCGCGGATTATATGATTTATCCGCGGCAGAAGCACTAAAAAATGCTGAATATTCAACAGGCATTGAGAAGGTCTTAGTGGATGCGCACAATGCGCCCGAATCGCTTTTAAAGTACGCTGATTTCTGTCAATTATATTTTCACAAAGACATTAAGTCTTATCCCGGCTCACCAGAAATTGCACGTGCTAATTTAAGAGAGCAAGACAAACTGATTTTAATGGAATTGCACAATCAGGAGGTTTTAAATTTGAAGTCTTTGTTTAGCAGTGAAAATAGAACATCAATTCATCATCGTGATGGGTTTGAAGGCTTGAATGCGGTCGTCCCACCTAAACCTGCGAGAGGGGTTGTTTTAGTTGATCCGGCATATGAAGTTAAACAAGATTATCAAGCGGTTGTTGATAGTGTTGCTAAAGCTTATAAAAAGTGGCCTACAGGGATATATTTAATTTGGTATCCTATTTTAGCGCGCGGCAGAGATCAGAGTGAATCTCTTTACGCGAGTTTGTCAAAAGCGGGTTTCAATAGTTTATTATTAGCGGAATTAACAATCTGTCAGCAAGCCAGTGATTTTGGTATGCATGGTTCAGGTATGGCCATCGTCAATGCGCCTTTTAAGTTAGATCAACAGATCCAACAAGCCTTGCCTTATTTACAACAACTATTAGCGCAGGATAAGTCAGCCTATAGCCGTTGTGAGTGGTTGATAGAGCCAGCTTAAATTGATTTTAGATGTTCCACAAAGTGCTTAAACAAGGCTTGTGTTCCCATCCCTGCGCAATCGGGCTCAGCTTGTATCAGATAAATCGGAATTACGCGTTCTGCGTTATTTTGTAAAGGGATACGTTTTAGTTGCTGTTGAGCTAATTCATCTTTAATGAAACTGACTGGTAAAAACGCAAAACCTATTCCGGATTTGACTGCATCAATGGATGTATTGATGTTTGTTACCGTCCATCGTTGTTCTGCACCTAACCAACCTGCATCTTGATTTCTTCTGAGACCGCTATCTCTGATGACAATTTGTCTGAATTGACGCAGTTCAGATTCGGATATTTGCTCACCTTTGCGGAATATCGAATGATCGTAGCGTGCAACAGCAACCATTTTTACCTCGCCAACCGGCGTCCCGAGAAAACCCGGTGGAATACGTGGGCTGAATACCAAATCTGCTTGGCGCTCAAGTAAAGCCTCGTCAGTTGCCGATAAAGTGGTTTCTAATATTTTGATACGAATTTGTGGATAGTTGTCAGAAAAGTCAGCCAGTGTTTCAAAAATAGACGGGTGGTGAACAATTGCATCAATTGCTAATGTAATGTCACTCTCATATCCCTGTGCTAAATTTTGTGCAGCCATTTCTATTGAATTTGCCAGTTCCACTAGGGTTTTTGCTTTGCGTTGCAGTGCTTCGCCACTTTTCGAAAGCTGCGCTTTTCTACCGACAAGCTGCATAACGGGCTGTGGCAGCGCGCTGTTTAAGTTTTTAATATTATAACTAATACTCGACTGACTCTTATTCAGGCGCTCAGCTGCAGCGGAAAATCCCCCTTCTTCCAAGACAGTTAAAAAGGTTACCCATTGTTCTAAAGTCGTTTTAGGGAGTTTCATATATCTAAAATATTGATGTATTTAATGCATAATTTAATGCATTTCATTCAATTATTCGAGCTATTCTGATCTTGTCAGCTACCCAGTCGGTAGTTATTTGTGAGTTTTGATAATTAAAATAGTGAGGTGTCGTATGAATAAGCAAGTATTGAGAATAGATTCAAGCATTTTTGGTGAGCACGGACAGTCGAGTCAATTAATTGATCATTTAATCGATAGATTAGCGGGCAAATACGCAAAACTGGATGTTGTTACCAGGCGCTTTTCGCAGGATCCGGTTCCGCATTTGGATGCTGCTTGGATCCAAGCGTTATCTACTGAAGATTCGCAACGTACAGCAGAACAAGCCAAAAAGGTTGCATATTCAGACAAACTGATTGGAGAGGTTAAAAACGCTGATATTTTAGTTATTGCACTGCCAATGTACAACTTTAATGTCCCTTCTATGTTAAAAGCTTGGTTTGATCATATTGCAAGAGCAGGTGTGACATTTAAGTATACCGAACAGGGGCCTATCGGCTTGCTTGATGATAAACCTGTCTATCTGGTGACGACCAGAGGGGGTATACATAAGAATCAACCTCAGGATACCGAAGTCAGTTTTGTTAAAACTTTTCTAAATTTTATTGGCTTAAAAAATATATCTGTTGTCTATGCTGAAGCTTTGGCGATGTCTGGGCACAAAGAGCAAGCGTTCGAAACGGCTAAATCTGAAATAGAAAGTTTAATTGAAGAGAGCGAGTAAAGATAATGCGTACCATAGTTGAAAAAATTGTAGCTCGGGCAACCTCAGATGGTGCTGGAGTCAAATTAAGTCGTGTCTTTGGTGGTCGTCAAACCGAGCGATTTGATCCATTTTTAATGTTAGATGAATTTGGCTCAGAGCAAGCTGATGACTATATTGCGGGTTTTCCACCTCATCCTCATCGAGGTTTCGAAACCATTACTTATATGTTGCAAGGTAAAATGGAACATCAGGACCATATGGGCAACATTGGTTTGTTACAAGATGGTGGCTTACAGTGGATGACGGCTGGAAAAGGGGTTATTCATTCTGAAATGCCAAAACAAACTGAAGGGCGTTTGCATGGTTTTCAATTGTGGTTAAATTTGGCGTCAAAAGATAAGTTACAGCCGGCTCGTTATCAGGATATCCATGCGCATGATATCCCTATGTATAAATTCGATGGATTGCAAATTACTGCGCTGGCCGGTCAGGCAAATGTAAATGCGGCCTCTATCTCTGGGGCTGTACAAAAAGCGACCACCGAGCCTATTTATTTTGACTTTTCAGTAGATAAAACGCAAGTAATCGAAATTGACATACCTGAAAACTTCACAGCGTTAATATATGTTTACGCTGGAAGGGTGCAAATTGGAGAGGTAGTTGTTAATCAACAAGAATTAGTGCGTTTAAGCAAAACAGGGCAATTGTCGCTTGAAGCCCCACAGAATAGCGGTTTTTTGCTCATTGCCGGTAAACCATTAAATGAACCTATTGCGCAATATGGTCCGTTTGTAATGAACAGTCAAAGTGAAATTGATATAGCCATTAAAGACTATCAAAACGGTGTTTTAACAGACTAATTGGGCAGTAATTCAGATAATTTATGCGCTAAATTGCAGCATGATTCTAGCCGAATAGCGTTATTTTCTGTATGATCCAGCTCCAAGTTTTTATTATTCAGCTCATCGAGGAAAATTTTCATGAAGAAAGTAGGTCTGGTAGGTTGGCGCGGTATGGTCGGTTCAGTGTTGATGAATCGCATGGTTGAAGAGAAGGATTTTGACTTAATTGAACCAGTATTTTTCACTACGTCACAGGCGGGCAAACCAGCGCCCAATTTTGGTAAAGAAGCAGGCGTCTTAATTGACGGCACTGATATTAATGAGCTGAAAAAAATGGATGTCATCATCACCTGTCAGGGGGGAGATTACACTAAAGCGGTTTATCCGAAATTGCGTGAATCTGGCTGGCAAGGTTACTGGATTGATGCGGCATCTTCATTACGTATGGATGATGAAGCCATTATTATTTTAGATCCGGTAAACTCTGATGTTATAAAATCTGGCTTAGCCAACGGCACTAAAACTTTTGTTGGTGGTAACTGTACAGTCTCGTTGATGATGATGGGATTAGGTGGTTTATTTGCAAACAATGCAATTGACTGGATTTCATCGATGACATATCAAGCTGCCTCGGGTGGCGGTGCCAAGCACATGCGCGAATTGTTATCCGGAATGGGCGTTTTAAATCAGTCTGTTGCCAGTGAATTGGCTGATCCGGCTAGTGCTATTTTAGAAATAGATAAAAAAGTAACGGCAACCTTAAATTCTGATGGTTTCCCAACAGAAAATTTCGTTGTGCCTTTAGCTGGTAGCTTGATCCCATGGATTGACAGTGATCTGGGCAACGGTCAAAGTCGTGAAGAATGGAAAGGTGGCGCTGAAACCAACAAGATTTTAGGCCATTCAGATATTGTCGTTCCTGTTGAAGGTTTATGTGTACGTATTGGTACAATGCGTTGTCATAGCCAAGCGTTTACTATCAAGTTAAAACAAGATATTCCATTAGATGAAATATCAGATATGTTAGCCGGACATAACGAGTGGGCTAAAGTGGTTCCAAATGATAAAGAAAGTACACTCGCTCAATTAACACCCGCTAAGGTTACAGGCACGCTAAACGTACCGGTCGGTCGTATTCGTAAGTTAGCGATGGGGGGTGATTACCTATCGGCATTCTCTGTTGGTGACCAATTATTATGGGGCGCAGCCGAACCACTGCGCAGAATGCTACGAATCTTATTGGAAGATTAAGCTTTTCAGGATTTAAACTATCTGTTAAAAAGGCGCTTCGAGCGCCTTTTTTATTCGCTTTTTTATTCGCGTCTGGTAGAAGCGTGCTTTGCCTATGCAGTAAAAATGATACAAATATAGATAACTTAATTTAACTGATCGATTTCCAAGAAGCTTTTAATTTCCTCCATTCGGTTCATCGCATCCGTAATGCCTAATTGGATAAGCTCTTGACAGTATGCCTTTTCAAATAATAAATAACTGATCAAGCTTGAATTCATTACTGTTTTATTGTTAATGCCCAATATTCGTAACAAACTACGAATCGAAAATGGCATGCTCATATAATGCTCAGCTGCAATCTCATTAAAGTTTTTTGAAGGGTTAATTTGTAAAGTTTGTACTTTTTTAAGACCGCATTTTTTGCGTACAGGCTCGGATAAATAACTTATTGTTTGATTGATACGTTCAACACGTTCAATGTCTGACGCTAAAGCCTCTGTAAATATCGTATCTAATAAATGTCCGACAATTGCTCCACCCGTTGGAGGCACTGCCTGTTCGCCGACAAAAGAAAATCGATTTTTGGGTTGTTCCATACCTATGATAAAAATTTTATCAGCCCCTAGATGAATTGCTGGGCTAAGTGGCGCGAGCTGATGGATTGAACCATCTGCAAAAAATTCACCATGTAACTCAACGGAAGGAAAGACCATGGGGATCGCCGACGAGGCCATTAAGTGTTCGACTTGTATTGGGCTATGTAACCCTCTACGTTTTGCGCGAGTCCAAGGTTTGATATGGGCCTTTCCTTGATATAAACAAACCGAATCACCAGAGTGGTATGATGAAGCCGTAACGGATACCGCATCCAAGTAACCGCTATCTATATTTGTTTGTATGCGGTCTAGGTCTAATAGTTGGCTAAGTAGTTCTTGTAGTGGGGTATTATCAAGCCAACTGATGGTTTTATTGTAATATTCGCCATCATTGCGAGAAGATAAATTTTTAACCAGTGTGCGATACAGGGTTGAAAAGTTACTGCGAAAAACCAAGTCGGTTTCGAAGTTTTTCCAAACCCACTCTAGTTTTTTAACGCCTAAATGATAACAAGAGGCGTAACAGGCAAGCGCAGTCGCATTAATCGCTCCAGCTGAAGTGCCACATAAAATAGGAAAGGGCGTACCGTGGTTTCTTGGGATCACACTGGCAATTGCTTTAAGTACCCCAACCTGATACGCAGCCCGGGCACCACCGCCTAATAAAAGTAGGCTAAAATGACTTCTTTTTCCCATAAACACCTAATCGACATTATCAATACGGTAAATTTAAGTATAGAAGTAATCTATATAATATAAAAATATTTGTATGAAACGCTAGGTTATATATGGAGGGTGGTCGCAGCAATAATTAAGTTGCTGCGACCCAGTGTTATTGATTTGCTATTTAAATTCAGACAGGTACATTTCGTCAAAAATTTGCATACACCAAGCTTTGACTCTTTCATCAGTCAATTCTGGTTGGCGGTCTTCGTCGATACCTAAGCCAACAAAGTGATCATCATCCACCAAACCTTTAGATGCTTCGAAGTCATAACCGGCAGTGGGCCAATGACCTACAATTGTTGCACCTTTACGCTCAACGATATCTCGAACCATGCCCATGGCATCTAGGAAATATTCTGCATAATCTTCCTGATCACCACAGCCAAATATGGCAACAATCTTATCGTTAAAATCAATTTCCTCTAAATCCGGGAAAAAGTCATCCCAATCGCATTGGGCTTCACCATAGTACCAAGTTGGTATGCCAAACATTAAAAAGTCATACTCGGCGATGTCTTCTTTCGTTGCTTTTGCAATGTCTTTTACATCAATGAGATCTTTGCCTAACTCTTTCTGTATCATTTTAGCAATAGCTTCGGTATTGCCAGTATCACTACCAAAGAATAATCCTACGACTGCCATTTCAAAAACTCGCTTATTTAAGAATCAAAAAAAACTTGAATTAAACCTTTAACTAAAAAGCCCGCACAACCTAAAAAGAGCACTAACCAAACCATGATTTTGCCAAATAAGGGCACGTTTCCGGTTTTCAATACATCTTTAATGGCTAAACCAATCAGTAGAAATAAAGCTGATATGCCAAGGTAAAAGCTCAATGTTTCAAACTGCTCAAAAGTCATGCTAATTGCCGCTAATTAAATTAAATGTGAATTATTATCAAATAGCGCACTATATCATATTTTTCTTCTATGAGCTTATTTTTGCAAAAAATCTAAGACAATTTTATTGAATACAGCGCTTTTTTCTGAGTGTATCCAATGTCCTGCACCTTCAATGATTTTTGCTGTAAACGCCGGAAAATATTGTGCGATAAGCCTTGAATGCTGTGCTTGTAAATAATCTGAATTTGCCCCTTTAATAAATAAACTCGGGTTATGAAATGCAGTTTCCTTGCCAGGGAATCCGCATATAGTTGTGTAACAATTTTTCAGAGTTGTTAGGTTCATCTGCCAATACCATTTTTGGCCATCGTTTTTTAGATTTTTCAGTAGAAAGTGGCAGGTGTTAATGTCATTTAGATGTGCATTGAGTTCGGAAAGCGCCTGTTTTCTATCTTTCAAGTGTTCTAGATCAAGTGCTTGTAATGCTTCAAATACTGCACTGTGCCTATCTGGGTAGCTAGCTGGCGCAATATCTTCAACAATGAGTTTATTCACATGGTGAGGGAAGTTTAACGCAATTTGCATCGCAACTTTGCCCCCCATCGAGTGACCCAATACGTGGTATTTCTCGATGCTTGTTTGTTGAATGGTTTCTACCACATCTTGTGCCATTGATAAATAATCATGCGATTGCGAATGTGCAGACTCACCATGATTACGTAGATCCACATTTATCACATTGAAGCTTTTAGCGAGGTATTTTGCTAAGGTATTTAAATTGTTGCGGTTACCAAATAGTCCGTGTAACAAAACTATCGATTCGCCTTCACCCAGATTTGTGTATTGGAGCTGCATATTTAATGAAAGGTATAGGTATTTAGAAAAGAAGTGACGGCGATTGTATCATTTTTCAAAGTATTGTGTATTAAACTATTGGCTACTTCGTTTATATCCAAAATAATGCTTCATTTGTAGAATTGGCAACTTAGATTGTGTTAAAACACACCAATACTGGATTAGCGGTAATTAATTGCTAGACTCAAGACTGGTATTACCAGTTTGTATGGAACCTTCGAGGAATTTTACATGTATATTAAGGCACAAAGTCCTGCTGCTTTTGCTGAAGCGTATTTAGTTGAGTCGATATGGAATGGGAAGTATGCTCCTGGCACAATTTTACCAGCCGAACGAGAACTCTCAGAAGAAATCGGGGTTACCCGAACAACTTTGCGTGAAGTTTTACAAAGACTCGCTCGAGATGGTTGGCTGACGATCCAGCATGGAAAGTCAACACTGGTAAATGATGTTTGGTATACCTCTGGGTTGAATATTTTAGAAACCATTGTGCGTTTGGATACTCAAAATACTGACCAATTGGTCGATAATTTGCTTTCAGCAAGAACCAATGTTGCGACTATTTATGCGAGAGCGGCCGTCAAAAATGCACCTCAAGATGTTTTACTGGCGTTGAAAGAAAGCCAAGAAATTGAAGATAATGGCGCAGCCTATAGTGAGTTTGAATATCAGTTTCATCATGCGCTCGCAATGGCATCAGGCAACTTAATATACGTATTAATACTAAATGGGTTTAAAGCTTTATACAGCAAGCTGGGTAACTATTATTTTTCTCATCCAGATGCAAGAGAGCTTGCACGCTCGTTTTATATGAAATTTATTGCAATTACGGAAGCCGGTAAATTTAATGAAGTGCCTGAGCTTATCCGTGACTATGGCATGTTATCAGGAGAAATATTTCAAAAATATCGTTCAGATATGCCTGTTTTGGCGGAATCCGTTGTTGTGAAGTAGCTGTATTGAGTACAACAGGCAACAAAATCAGGGCATACTCAGCCCTGATGTTTAATCAATTTGCACTTTCTTCTCGACGGTTGGGCACCTCTCAATAATTTGTACGCTACCGTCTGGCCGCTCTTCTTCTAGTTTGACGTCAAACTGCCATAATCGATATAGATGTTTTAATACTTCACTGCGGCTTTCTGCCAAGGGGATTCTATGATGTGGCTTGTATCTCAGTGTCAATGATCTATCACCAATCACATCTACATTGTGTACCTGAATATCAGGTTCGAGATTGCTTAAATTATACTGTTTAGATAATGCCTCCCGAATATCTCGGTAGCCTTGTTCATTGTGAATAGAAGCCACTTCGATATAGTTTTTATGGTCGTCATCTTTGATGTGGAACAATTTAAAGTCGCGCATCAGTTTAGGTGATAAGAATTGACTGATGAAACTTTCGTCTTTAAAGTTTTCCATCGCAAAATGTAAGGTTTCAAGCCAATCCGATCCAGCAATATCTGGGAACCAATGTTTATCTTCATCTGTTGGGTGTTCGCAAATTCTGCGCAAATCTACAAACATATTAAAACCTAATGCATATGGATTGATACCCGAGTAATAAGGGCTATTGTAGGGCGGTTGGTAGACGACATTCGTGTGACTGGATAAAAACTCCAGCATAAACCTATCGGTCAACCAGCCTTCATCATATAAATGATTTAAAATTGTGTAGTGCCAAAATGTTGCCCAACCTTCATTCATGACCTGAGTTTGTTTTTGTGGGTAAAAGTACTGAGATATTTTGCGCACAATTCGCACTAATTCTCGTTGCCAAGGTTCGAGCAACGGCGCATTTTTTTCAATAAAGTAGAGTAAATTTTCTTGTGGCTCTTTTGGAAAGCGTATATTTTGCGTTTCTAATTCAGACGCTTTTTTAGGGATCGTGCGCCACAAGTCATTTACTTGTGATTGTAAATACGCTTCACGTTCTTTTTGTCTTTTTTGCTCTTCATCAATCGAGATTTTTTGTGGTCTCTTGTAGCGGTCGACCCCAAAATTCATTAGGGCGTGGCAAGAATCAATGGTCTGTTCAACGTTATCAATGCCATATTTTTCTTCACACTCGGCAATATATTTTTTTGCAAATAATAAATAATCGATAATTGAGCCAGCATCAGTCCAAGTGGTAAAGAGGTAATTATTTTTAAAAAAGGAATTATGGCCATAACTTGCGTGTGCCATCACCAATGCTTGCATGGTAATGGTATTTTCTTCCATTAAGTAGGCGATACAGGGATCTGAGTTGATGACTATTTCATATGCGAGGCCCATTTGGCCGCGTTTATAATTTTGCTCAGTCTGAATAAATTTTTTGCCATAAGACCAGTGAGAGTATCCGATAGGCATACCGACGCTTGAATAAGCGTCCATCATCTGCTCGGCGGTAATAATTTCTATCTGATTAGGGTAAGTGCTCAGTTTATAATGTTCAGCGACTCTTTTTATTTGCTGATGGTATTCATCTAATAACTCAAATGTCCAATCCGGACCATCACTTAACGGCTTATTTGTTTGTACCATACGCCTACCTTATTTAACCTGTTTTTTGAAAAGTTCACGAAATACAGGGTAGATATCTGCAACTTCTTTAATATGCTGAATTGCGAAATTTTCATATTCTGCTGTCAGCTGTTCGTATTCTCGCCACAAAGATTGGTGGTTACGTGTGGTAATTTCTATATAAGCGTAATAGCGTACTAACGGTATGATATTTTTACGCATTAGTTCAGAGCAGAGTGGTGAATCGTCGGCCCAGTTGTCGCCGTCAGACGCTTGTGCGGCATAGATATTCCATTCGCTCGGTGAGTATCTGTCTTGGATAATTTCGTTCATCAGCTTGATAGCACTTGAAACAATCGTTCCGCCCGTTTCTTGCGAATAGAAAAACTCTTGTTCATCGACTTCTTTGGCTTGTGTATGGTGTCGGATGTAAACGACTTCGACATTTTTATAAGTGCGGGTCAAAAACAAATAGAGTAAAATATAAAACCGCTTTGCCATATCTTTTGTTGCTTGATCCATTGAACCGGACACATCCATTAGGCAAAACATCACGGCTTTACTGGTTGGAATAGGCTGCTGCTCGTAATTTTTGTAGCGCAAATCAAACTCATCGATAAACGGGACTTTTTTTATTTTCGATTCTAGCGTTTCTATTTCAGCTTCGAGAATTTTGATATCTGCTTCATGTTCTATTGGATTTTCAAGTAAAGCTTCCAGTTGTTCTTTAGCCTTTCTTAAACGACTTTTGTACTTACCGGCCATTGCTGTTCTGCGAGCCAGAGAGTTTTTCAAAGAACGAACGATATCAATACTGCTTGGGTTGCCGTCGGCTTTATATCCTGCGCGTACTGTTTTATATTCCGTGACTTTGGCAAGTTGATTTTTTTTCAAGTTGGGTAATTCAAGATCATCAAACAAAATATCTAAATATTCATCTTTTGATATTTGAAAAACAAATTCGTCTTCACCTTCACCATCAGGGCTCGCTTGACCCTCGCCCGAGCCTCCACCTTGTCCAGCTGGTGGACGCTTCATTTGATCGCCAGGCTTAAACTGATCGTTACCTGGATGCACCATATCTCGTTCGCCACCGCGACCCTGATGGAAAACCGGCTCTGAAACATCTCGTTTAGGGATGCTTACGCTTTCTCCTGATTCG
Source organism: Catenovulum sediminis (assembly GCF_007289895.1). Classification (GTDB taxonomy): domain Bacteria; phylum Pseudomonadota; class Gammaproteobacteria; order Enterobacterales; family Alteromonadaceae; genus Catenovulum; species Catenovulum sediminis. The sequence continues at coordinate 3,020,643 of NZ_CP041660.1, forward strand.
AGATCGGTTACACTGCGATTATTAATAGCATCAGAGACAGCACGTTTGATTTGCTGATTATAACGTCGTAAAAAACGACGCCTATTTACGGTGCTTTTGTTTTTCGCGTTTAAACGACGGTCAATAAAATTCGCCATATGATCCTCTTTGCGTTAATCATCTTTTTGCGACCGCTCACATTCAGTTCATTAACGGTCGCACAGAGTCTTAGCAAATGTGATTACTTGCTTAGGATGATTTGCGAACTCTTAGGTACCACTCGGATAACAAGCGTACTTGTTTTCGGGTATATCCTTTTTCCATCATGCGTTCTACAAAATCGTCATGTTTTTTCTGATCATCAGAAGATGTTTTGGCATTAAATGAAATAACGGGTAGCAACTCCTCCGTATTGGAAAACATTTTTTTCTCAATGACCGTGCGTAGTTTTTCATAACTGGTCCAGCTTGGATTTTTGCCTGAATGCTTCGCTCTCGCTCTCAGTACGAAATTGACAATTTCATTGCGAAAATCTTTTGGATTGCTAATACCGGCTGGTTTTTCAATTTTCTCCAATTCATTATTAAGCGCACTTCGATCAAATAACTGACCGGTTTCCGGATCTCGATATTCTTGGTCTTGGATCCAGAAATCTGCATAGGTAACGTAACGATCAAAAATATTCTGCCCATACTCTGAATAAGATTCTAAATACGCTGTTTGAATTTCTTTACCGATAAATTCGATATATTTAGGGACCAGATACCCTTTTAAAAATTCAAGGTATTGTTCTGATACATCGGCAGGAAATTGCTCTCGCTCAATTTGTTGCTCGAGTACGTAAAATAAGTGCACTGGGTTTGCTGCGACTTCAGTATGGTCAAAATTAAAGACTCGAGATAAAATCTTAAAGGCGAATCGTGTGGATAACCCGCTCATACCTTCATCAACACCTGCAAAATCACGATATTCTTGATAAGATTTAGCTTTAGGATCGGTATCTTTCAGTGATTCACCATCATATACCCGCATTTTGGAGTAAATACTCGAGTTCTCGGGTGTTTTGACGCGTGATAAAACAGAAAACTGAGCTAAGGTTTCTAAAGTGCCTGGCGCACATTGTGCGGTGGCCAGCTCACTGCTCTCAATCAGCTTGTTATATATTTTTATTTCTTCGGATACTCTTAAACAATAAGGCACTTTTACGATATAAACCCTATCTAAAAAAGCTTCATTGTTTTTGTTGTTCCTAAACGACTGCCATTCAGACTCGTTTGAGTGTGCCAAAATTATACCGTCAAAGGGTAGTGCTGACATGCCTTCAGTTGGATTGTAGTTACCTTCTTGGGTTGCAGTTAATAGTGGATGAAGCACTTTGATTGGCGCTTTAAACATTTCTACAAATTCCATGACCCCTTGATTCGCGCGACATAGTGCGCCTGAATAGCTATATGCATCTGGATCATGCTGAGCGTATTCATCTAATCTACGAATATCTACTTTACCGACTAAAGCTGAGATATCCTGATTGTTGTCATCGCCAGGTTCGGTTTTTGCGATGGCGGTTTGATCTAATACGGATGGATAAACTTTAACGACTTTAAATTTAGATATGTCTCCATTGAACTCATGAAGGCGTTTTCGCGCCCAAGGCGACATAATTGTTTTTATATATCTTTGGGGGATATTGAATTCTTTTTCTAATATCTCTCCGTCTTCTGTCGGATCAAACAAACAAAGCGGGTGGTCATTAACTGGTGAGTCTTTAATAATATAGATTGGGCATTTTTCAACTAAACTTTTAATTTTTTCGGCAAGTGAGCTTTTCCCCCCCCAACAGGCCCCAAGAGATACAAAATTTGTTTTTTCTCTTCTAAACCTTGTGCAGCGTGGCGTAAATAAGACACTATCTGTTCGATAGCTTCTTCCATGCCATAAAACTCAGAAAATGCAGGGTATCTGGCAATAACTCGGTTGGAGAAGATGCGACTGAGACGGGGTATTTGCGACGTATCAACCATTTCTGGTTCGCCAATAGCCATTAACAATCGCTCTGCAGCATTGGCATATGCGGTTTTGTCAGTTTTACACAGCTCCAAAAATTCTTGTATTGAATACTCTTCTTGTTGTTTTAATTCATACCTTTGTTGAAAGTGTTCGAATATACCCATACAGGCCTCCACCGTTTTCAAGATACAACTTTTACGAAAGATTTCGCGATTCAGTTTGCAATCAGAAGGAATTATTTGTTTACAGACTTAGCTTAAGCTTAGACCCGTATTTAGACTAACTACAAGAAAATAAAATAGAAAAATTTTTGAACTAGGAGAGGCATTAATAAAAAAGGACGCTTAGCTGCGTCCTTAATTAGGGGATAATTTAAGCTTGTTGAATTAACCTAAATTTTTTGCAACAAAATCCCAATTTACAAGTGCCCAGAAAGCTTCTAGGTACTTAGGACGTGCGTTGCGATAATCGATGTAATAAGCGTGTTCCCACAAATCAACAGTTAATAATGGTGTTACACCTGCATCGGTTAATGGGGTTGCAGCGTTTGAGGTATTAACAATTGCAAGTTTGCCGTCAGCGTTTTTAACCAACCAAGTCCAGCTAGAACCAAAGTTGTTAACTGCTTTGTCATTTAACTCAGCTTTAAATGCTTCAAATGAACCAAAAGTTTCGTTAATTGCATCTGCAACTTTACCTGTTGGTTCACCACCGCCATTCGGGCTTAAACAGTTCCAGTAGAAAGTGTGGTTCCAGATTTGTGCTGCGTTGTTGAATACACCGCCAGAAGAAGTTTTTACAATCTCTTCTAACGACTTAGAAGCTAAATCAGTACCTTCAACCAGGCCATTTAATTTAGTCACATAAGTTTGATGATGTTTGCCATAGTGATACTCAAGCGTTTCGGCTGAGATATGAGGTTCTAATGCATTTTTTTCGTAAGGCAATGCTGGTAATTCAAATGCCATGATATTTTCTCCGTTTTGGCTAGCGTTATTATTTAAACTTCAGTTTAATAGTAACTTATTTATGATTAGATAAAACCTAACTTGCTTAGGGTTTTCTAAAATACATCGACTACTAAAGTAGGGGCTCAAGTTACTTTTCTCAAGGGCAAATTAAGTCTAGCGAATTATTTTTGTTATTCACTATTAATATAGGCGAAAAACAATAGGCGAAAAACAAGGGAAAAATTTGGGTCAATCGCAAACTTACTTTACAATAGGCGTTAAATTTAGATAAATGGTGGTGTCGATGGATACTTTAGAAAAAATTAAACAGCAAATCAGCGAAAACCCAATATTAATATATATGAAAGGCAGCCCAAAGTTACCAAGTTGTGGCTTTTCGGCTCAAGCGTCTCAAGCAATGATGAATTGTGGTGAACCGTTTGCGTATGTCGATATTTTACAAAACCCAGATATCCGAACAGAATTACCGAAATATGCTAATTGGCCGACTTTTCCGCAATTGTGGGTTGAAGGTGAACTCATCGGTGGATGTGATATTATCTTGGAGATGTTTCAAAAAGGTGAGCTTCAACCTTTGATCAAAGAAACTGCCGCTAAATATAAAGAAGATACTGACGAGCAATCTGCTGAATAATTATCGTTAGCGCTGCAGCCAAGTCGGTTGCAGCTTAATTTTTTCCCGACTTATTGATATTTTTACTTGTCCCTTATTCAAAAAAACACTACCATTCATTTTGTTGATTGTTTTATGAAAATCTATAACCAAAATGAATATTTCAAAAATAGATCTCAATTTATTAATTTATCTTGACGTCCTGCTTCGCGAACAAAATGTAACACGAGCTGCACAGCAACTGGGCATTACTCAACCGGCAATGAGCAACGGCTTAAAGCGTTTGCGTGAATTGCTAAATGATCCTGTTTTAGTGCGTACTTCTGACGGTATGTCTCCGACGGAGAAAGCGCGTAAATTGCAGCCAACTGTCCGTCGAATATTGTTAGATTTAGAAGAGGCACTGCAGCCGACTGACCCTTTTGAAGCAGCTAAAAGTAATCGCGTATTTCGAATTATGGCGAGTGATTATGCTGCGTCGACGTTATTACCTAAATTACTCTCTCGTTTGCAAGAACTCGCGCCGAATGTTTCTTTGGATGTGATGACGCCCAGTGATGTCACTTTCCACGACGTGGAAGAAGGTAAAATTGATATGGCGATTAATCGCTTTGACGATTTACCTCTTTCGTTTCATCAAAAAGTTGTTTGGTCAGATAGTTTTGTGTGTTTAACACACAAAGATAATCCTTTTGTGGGCAACTGGGATTTAGATGCGTATTGTAAAACTCAACATATTTGGGTGAGTAAAACCGGGTTCGGTGTCGGCCTAGGGATGGATCCAACAGATATCCAAAAGCTTGGTTGGGTCGATGAAAAACTTGAAGAGTTAGGCCGCAAACGAGAAATACGTGTATTTACCCGTAATTACCATGTCGCTATTCAATTGGCATTGGCCAAGCAATTAATGGTTACCGTGCCTAGAAGAGCCACTTTGAATTATTTACATGAGCCGGATATTGTCTTGCTCGACCCACCTATGGACTTGCCAGAAATACAGCTGGACATGATATGGTCACCTTTGTTACATCATGATGCCAGCCATATTTGGCTTCGTCGTTTAATTAATGAAGTTGCTGCTAGTTAACTTTAAAGCGTTCAACTGAATGTGAGAGATCGTGTAAGCTATCGGTAATAGTTGCAGCGATCTCTGAGTTGGAGCTTGCCATTTGGTGAATTTCAACTGCAATATCACGCATAGCGACAACGTTTCTACCCACTTCTTCGGTCACGCTGCTTTGTTCTTCGACTGCTGAAGCGATCGTGTTATTCATATCTGAAATTGAATTTGTTTCCTCGCTTATTTTGTCTAGCATTTCATTGGCTTGACGTGCTTCGTTAACCGATTTTTCGCTATCAGATAAACAGGTGTTCAGCATACTTACAATGGAAGTGCAACGACCCTGTAAGTTGGCAATATTGTCTTCAATCTGACCGGTGGACTCTTGTGTACGCATGGCAAGGTTCCTGACTTCATCGGCAACAACAGCAAATCCTCGACCTTGTTCGCCGGCGCGAGCGGATTCAATGGCTGCATTTAACGCGAGTAAGTTAGTTTGCTCTGCTATCGCGCGAATGACTTCTAACACAGAACCGATAGTTTTGCTGTCTTGTTCTAGGTTTTGAATTTCGTTGTTGGCCGTTGATAATTTTTCAGACAAAGAAGAAATAACACTTACCGTTTGCTCAACTTGTTTTTTACCATTAATTGCTAACGTTGCTGTGGTATTTGCATTGTTTGCGGCTAAATCAGTATTGCGTGCAATTTCAGCCACGGTTGACTGTAACTCCGTGGTTGCAGTGGCCGCTTGATCTGCTTCTATTTGTTGTTTTTCTGTCGATTTTTGTGTGCGGGTGGTCATTGTTTCTAATTGACTGGTGGCGCCTTCAAGTTTTTTTGTTGATTCGTTGATATAACGAATGGCAACTAAGAAGTCATTTTGTAATTCATTAAATGATTGACTTAAGAAGCTAATTTCATTTTTTCCCTGACTCTTTATTCTGAGTGTTAAGTCATTTTGTTGGCGAATATTATGTATGGTTTCACACAGGTAATTGATTGGTGCTACGATATGGCGGGCGAAGTAGAAACTGAGCAAGAAAATAACCAGCGCGACAATGAAAGCTATTGATAAGGCTTTGGTAACGGTATCACTTTGTTTTTCTTCTAAAGCGGATTCGGATGTTGCTAAGAGGCGTGCTAAACCGTCAATGGTTTCGTTAATTGTTGCGTTCATTTCACCAATTAACCCAGTGTCTGGAGTTAGGCCCAGTTGTTTTTGCGCAGCAACAAATGCTTCAAAATTAGCTAAATATTTTTCTAAAGCCGCTTGGATATTTTTTTTTATAACAGGCTCTTCTAATTTAGCTTCTAGCGTAGCAGAGAATGATTTGACTAGCGTATTAAACCTATCTAAATATTTCTCATCTAGTCGCAGCATAAAGTCTTTCTCGGCTCGCCGAAGTTGGAGCATCAGGCTCAATAACTCATACTCATTAATTGCATTTACTTGGCTTTCTACATTGTGCACGGCGGCACGTAATTTGCCATAACTACCTGATTTGTGGTCAAGCCCCAAGTTTGTTTGATGACGAACAACTTGATTAAATAACTTGTTGTAAATTTCTATATTATGGCTGAATGTAGTGAGATGGCGGGTTTCTATATCAAAAGCCTTTAAAGATGCTTGCAGCTCGCTTGTTTTAGTATTTAGGCGCTGTAGTGACACTTTAAACGCCTCTGCATATGCCAGATCGCGTTGTGTTATAAAGTGATATTCATTGCTGCTCAGTCTTAACGTTTCACTTTCTAAGTTTGCGACTTCCGCTCGAATATTATTTAGCTTGATGAGTTGGTTAGATTCGAACAATAAAACCATCACAATACCCACTAAACCGATTAATGTAATCAGTACATTGATGTATGAGCGATGTTTTATTGATATATTGTTTAAGATATTCATTCTATCTGCCTAATTAATGATTCAACTATTGCCTTTATCTACATGCAAGGAGTGTGTCCCCGTGAATTGCGACAACAACAATTTGATTTCGGTCGAGCAGGCTTTGACTCTGATGTTTCAGCAAATCAAAAAAACTTCTATTACAGAAAAAGTTCCTTTAAATCTAGCTATTAACCGTGTTCTGGCCAGTGATATTGTGTCCCAAGTGAACAATCCACCGCATAACAATTCGGCAATGGACGGTTATGCTTTATCAGCAGCCTCTCCCGATGCTGAAGTATACCATTGCGTTGACCAAATTTATGCAGGAAAGCCAACTGTAAAAAAGATTTTATCAGGGCAATGTGCAAGAATCATGACAGGTGCTGTTGTACCAGAAACATGTGATCGGGTCGTGATGCAAGAAAATATTGAGATACTGCAAGATGGTTCAATAAAATTGCGACAACCTGTAGAAAAACGAGCCAATATTCGGTTTGCGGGTGAAGATATAGCAATTGGTGACACTGTACTGAAGGCAAATAAAAAACTTAGTGCAACAGATATTGGGTTGTTAGCCACTTTAGGTATATCTGAAGTTCAGGCGTATAAAAAAATAAAAGTTGGTATTTTAACAACAGGTGATGAGCTCAAACCCGCAGGTAGTGAACTAGATACAGGACAAATTTACGATAGTAACCGTCCAATGCTGTTAGCCTTTTTGCAATCGCATCATTTTGATGTTGAGGATCTTGGCATTGTTGCAGATGATCCAAATCAGATTCGCCAGGCCATTTTACATCTTGCTCAAACCTGTGATGCTATTGTTACTTCTGGTGGCGTTTCGGTGGGAGATGCTGATTACACAGGGCAGGTGCTGCAGGAGTTAGGTACTGTAGGATTTTGGAAGCTGGCGATGAAACCCGGCAAACCCTTCTCATTTGGTCGAATTGAGCAATCTTATTTTTTTGGTTTACCGGGTAATCCTGTTTCTGCAGCCGTTACATTTGAACAACTGGCATTAAAAGGCTTAAGTAAATTGGCCGGCTTAGAATTACATGAGGATAAATATTTACAATTACCGTTAAAAGGCACATTAAAAAAGCGCGCTGGTCGGCAGGATTATCAGCGTGGTATTTTGCTTTATCAAGGTAATTGTATTTCTGCGGTATGTTCAGCTGGGATGCAAAGTTCAGGTGCCTTATCTGCACTAGCACATTCTGATTGTTTAATTGTGATTCCTAGGGAAGAAGGCAATAAACATGAAGGCGATATAGTAAATGTAATTGTGAAAAAAATATGAAATATATGTCGTTAAGTTTGTTTAATTGTGAGAATAAGTTGGATTTTTTTAAAAAAACTGCTTGAGGCTGGCTCGATAACTGCTACATTAAGGTAAAGTGAAATAGCTTGGTTTTGACACGAATCTTTAATCCAAATGCAAACTTGTTAAAGTAAAATTATTATAATCGAGTTGCTGGATTCGGAGATTGAGCTTGTTTCGGAATCTGCAAAATATTCAGTTAATTAGGAAAATAACAATGAAAAATCCACGTCAGCTTTCACGAGTACTTTTGCTTTGTTTGGCTACTGGCTCTTTGACTGCCTGTTTCGGAGGGTCGGATCGTCCGACCCCGACACCGACACCGACACCGACCCCGACCCCGACACCGACACCGACACCGACTCCAACGCCGACTCCAACGCCGACTCCAGTGGCATCTGCAGAGGTCAGTGGGGTTGCCGCCAAGGGGATCATCAAATCTGGTTTAGTGACTTTATACCGAGTCGAATCTACAGGGCAGTTGGGTGCTAAACTAACAACTAATCCGCTTGAAATTTTAACGGATGAAAAAGGTCAATACTCGGCAGAAATTATGGAAGATTACCAGGGTGCAATTAAAATTGAAATTACACCTTCCACCGCCACCCAAATGATTTGTGACGTGATTGATGGTTGTGGTGCTGGGATTGAATTTGGTGATGAACTGTCACTGAGCGGTAATTTTAAATTGTCCGCTGTAACGAAAGCAATTCGTCAGTCTAATCAGGACAAAGCGGTGGTTAAAACCAATGTCACGCCGCTAACCAATATCGCAGCAGCTTTAATGGAAAAAACACTGGCAGATAATACCAGTGGAGATGTTGATGCAAGTAATGCAGTCGACGCTGCCAACCGAAAAGTAGCTGAGATTTTTAAACTTGGCAGCGGCGTGGATGTTTCTGAAATCCCAGTGGTTGATATCACCAACCAAAGTGATATTGAAAATGTAGGTGCAGAAGCGTTTCAGGCTGCTGCTGTTTCTGCTGCGATTGCATCCAAAGCGATTAAATCGAACGATTTAAGCGGCTTTTTAAATTCGTCTGCGAGCGACATAGCAGACAATAAAGGTACAATTAAAGCAACCGCGTCACAAGATACGAGTTTGGTAATAACTCTTGAAGATACCGTAAATGAAGTTCAAAACCTGAATTCTAATTTACAGACAAAAATTAAAGAAAAGATTGAAAGAGTCATTAATAATGACACAACTTTAACAGATGAGCAGAAAACGGCGCAGATTGCTGAACAAACTCAAAGTGTAGATTCAACCTTCCAAAATAATACTGAGTTGGGGGAAGCTGTTACCGGGTTTGTAACAGAAACAACGGTTGATATTGATGCTGCCATTGAATCTGGCGAAGATCGTTCGGGTGAAGAACTGACGCCTGATGATATAGATGACGAGCCAACAGGTCCGTTTTTAGTTGGTAAATTATTTGTTGATTCAAAAACTGTTAATGAAGACGGCACTGTTACTTTTGATCCACGAGCAAATGACACACTTCGAGTAGAAGGTGATGATAGCCAAACCATAACACTTTCAGCTGTTTCTGCAGCGGCAAATGGGACTGCGGTTATCGAAAATGGTGAAATTAAATATACTCCAAATGCTGACTTTAACGGAACAGAGCAACTGACCTATACAGTCACTGCCTTGGAACAAACTAAAACAGGCAACATTGTTATTACTGTAACGCCTCAGCGAGATACTTTAGATGCTCAAATAACGATTGATGAAGATGACAGTGATACCAGTGCAATCGGCTCTCACAATGCAGATAGCATTGATTCTATCGTCATCTCCACCGCACCCGCCAATGGTACAGCAACGGTAACCAGTGATAATAAAATAACTTATCAGCCAAACGCGGACTTTAACGGTGCAGATTCATTAACCTATTCAGTTACATTAAAAGGTACTGGCGAGGTTGAAACTGGTACGTTTGATTATACTGTGACAGCTGTTCAGGATGCGGTAAATGACTCAATTGATACTTTGCAGTATGTTGACCAAACGCTTAATCTGTTGAGCAATGATAAGTTCAAAGATACTGATATCAGTGTAACTTTGCTAGATGGTGATAATCCGGTAACTAGTTTGGATACTGAAAAAGCGCAGGTGACTTTATCGGTTGAAGGTGTTGTAGAGTACAGCATAATTGGTGATAGTGTCGGCAGCGATTCTTTTTCTTACCAAGTGACAACAAGCAATGGTTACACTGAAAATGCAGTCGTATCCGTTAATATTGCGGCTAATGACCCAACTAATCAAGCTCGGTTAATGGTTGAGGATATCCGTACTTGGGGGGCGTATTTATTCCCAGATAAATTTACTGGACCTCGGCAGTTGGTTGAAGATACAGAAGATTTATTCGAAACTATCGAAGCAGCCGCTCCAGTATTCAGAGATGAGGTCACTGACCTTGACATGATTGGTGATGTACTGAGTTTATTAGATGAAATATTAGTAGATATTGACGAAGGTGAAACTGACTTACGCATTTTTGAAACAGCAGATATTGCGCTGTATGACGATACCTTTACTGGTCGCATCGAGCTTAACGAGTTAGATGATAGGGAAGCCAGCTTTATCTTAGACTTAGAGCAAGATGGCATCACTTTGATGCTCAATGCGGTTGTTACCTTACCACCAACAGAAGACCAGGATTCAACCACACCTTTGGTTGAAAAAACATTGTTGGCAACTATTGATGGCGAGTTAGATGCTGGGGCAACAGTCATTACTATTCACGATGGTTCTGTTAACGTGACTATTGCCGGTGCTGGGCACCGATTTGAGCCTCAACATGAGGTGTTAGATATTGATTTCGCGTTAGATGTTGAATTAACTCAAGACGCGATAGCCGGAGAGTTAGATGACTCTGTATCCTTTAATGGTAAATTGGGGTTAGTGATTGTTAAAGGTCAGCCACTTGAAATCATTGATGAGGATGGTGACTCGACGATGATGGATATGTACCTACCAAGTAATGTGACTGCAAATGGTGATTTTCAGGTTAATACAGACCTGAGTTTTAAAGCGTCATTTGGCTTGTCTATTGCTAACGCGGCAAACTATAAAGCCCCAGGCCCAGTTATTATCCATGATATCGACGATATCGATGACTTAGATATTGAGACCGATTTTGAAGATGAAAATAATTGGTTGAATGTTACTGCTAGTTTATCTTTCTTGGCGAATCCGACAATGGAAAGTCAAGGACGCATCACAGTGATAACGAATCGAACAGAGCAAAAGCGAGCGGATGTTACAGTTGAACTGGAAGATTCCAATAGTAATTTGGTGCTAGATTTTGATTCAGAAGAAGACACAGTGGTTCATATTCACAATGGTAATGGGTTGGTGATTACCTATGACGAAGAAGGTATTTATCAAGATCCTGATTCTGGTGAAAAAGACCCTGTTATTGTCGCTGTTATTCGAGATACAGAAGACGATGATAAATTATTAGCCACATTTGAAAGAACAGACGATGGTCTTGTATTGGTTTACTACACAGAGACAGATTATTTTGAAACTCTTTACTAACCATATATCGAAATCCTAAATTAGGATGTTATAAAGGGGGCTTTGTGTAGCCCCTTTTTTTATGATTGAGAATCCATTAATAATGATAAAAAGTAAAATGCTTAGGCTGGCGTTATTTACCCTTAGCCCAGCTGTTTTCGCACAAACAAATAGCCAAGACGAAAGTGAATATAAGTTAAGTTTAACTGGGACATCATTTAGCTATAGTGAGGTCATGCCAGTCATTCAAACTTTCGGTGGTGTTATTCCGGTCGCCAAAATTGGTCGGCAAACCACTTTTTCTACAGCACCAGAAGAAGGCCGTCATGCTTTAACGCATAATCGAGCGAATTTGACATTTGAAAGAGATAACTTCTTTTTTGAAGTGGCGACTCGCTATGATTATCGAATTGACTTTACCCCTGATGCTGCACAATTGTTCTTTTTAGACCGAGCCGAACGTCCTGTTGATAAAGATGAATATGTTTTATATTTTAAAGCGAAGCATATTCGCGCCAATGGAGTCGGTTTTGGATATCAGTTTGAAAGGGATAAATTGTCAGTACGCTTTGTTGGTCATTATTGGGATGTTCAATACATGGAAGATGGCGAGTTGGATGGGGTGTTCTTGGCCAACCAAGCAGATGATACATTTGAGGTCACGGGGACACTGGATTACACCTACTATCAAGATGCGATACTCGATCGCAAAAATTGCCCTAAAACTGATCCACCTAAAGCTGGCTGCCATGGCGATTGGACTGAAGATGGATATGGCTATAGCGTAGATATGCTCGTAAACTATCATTTCGCTGAAGATTGGGCTTTACAATTACAGGTTTATGATCTCGTTAATCAGTTTAAGTTTGATAAGTTAGGCCGTACACAGGGGCAGCTAGATACTAGAACTGAAGTATTTAACGCAGACGGCACATTTAGTATCAATCCAAGCTTTCGTGGTCGTTACCCAGATGGTAAACATAAGTTATCTGTCTCTACACAGCTTAATGCGAGAGTCAGCGGAGTGTGGGGGATCCCGGTTTGGGCGGAGTTATATGCAGCAAATGATAGTTATTTTCCCAGTATCGGGGTGGGTTACCAGCTTGCTAATTGGCGACTGGAAACCGGTTATCAGTCTGGTACAGAAGCATTGTTATTCAGTATCAAACACCCGAATTTTAAATTTAGAATTGGCAGTGAAACCAGTGATTTAATTAATGCTCAAGCTTTAATTCTTGACTTATCATTGGCTTATCAATTTTAAGGTGCGCTTTATCTTCTGGTTCTTTTGTAGATATAAAAAAGAACCAGTGAAAAAGCACATAACCCCGTCCATTCTGCATATTTGATAGGGGAGGCTAACGGCATCACAAATGCAACAACCATTGCCAGTACCACGCCCATTAAAGCTTCACCTGTTACCAAGCCCGATGCGAGTAAAGTGCCGGTTTGTTGGTAATTTTTGTCATTTTTGTGCTTGGTTTTTTGTTGGATCCAATAGTTTAACAATCCACCAATGAGTAAGGTGCAGGAAAGCGAAAATGGTAAGTAGATCCCAATCGCAATTGCCAAGACGTTTAGCTTGAAATTAATATTTAACCTCTTAAATAGCACTTCTAATAATATGCAAACAGCAGCGATTGCTGCGCCAATCCATATAAAGCTCCAATTGATTGATTGCTGGAAGATTCCGTGCGCAAGTTCAGCCATTAAACCAGCTTGTGGCGCCGGTAAGTAGCCGTTTTGTGCATCGCCTGTTGGTCTGCCAATACCGTAACTTGCATCTAAGAGGTTAAGAATAAAAGGCAAGATACAAGCTGCAATAGCAACCCCTAATAATTGGTAAATTTGTTGTTTCCAAGGCGTTGAACCAACCATTTTACCGCATTTTAAATCTTGCATATTGTCACCGGCAATAGCAGCTGCAGAGCAAGTAACCGCCGCTAGAAACATCACTATTATCGGGCCTACCTGTAAAAACGCTGTATTGTCAACTGTGAGGTTAAATAGTATGACCGATGAAATTAATACCGTGAGTATAGTCACGCCGGAAATTGGGTTGTTTGAACTGCCAACGACACCCGCCATATAACCGGCTACACTTGAAAATACAAATGCAAATATTAATAGCAATACACTAAATAGCAATGTCATCCCTATCGCCCAAAAACCACTACCAAAGAGTGGTGCCATCATTAAAGCTGGTGCTATTAACAATAGTGGGATAAACCATAAGCATATTGCAAAGGGCAAGTCACCATCGGCTTTCAGTAAGTTTTTTTGGCTATTGTGGAGCGTTCGAAAAGACACTAAATTCGTTCTGATACTCACGTATACGGGTTTGGCAATCTGGACTATCGACCAGATACCACCAATTAATATTGCACCAACCCCAATACGGCGGTTTTCTTGCCAAATAGCGTTGGCAAGTTCTATTAACTCGAAGGGGCTGAGTTGATTTAAATTTAATGACGAAAGTTCTATTTTTTGAGCAATGCTCTCTGCGCGTAATAACCAATTGAGCGGGATACCTGCTAATGTACCAATGACACCACCGATAAAAACTAAAATAGCTATGTTTAAGCCCAAAATGTAACCGACTCCCAATAAAGCTGGGCTAAATTGAATGCTGACGTGTGACAATAAGGTGCCGCCAAAAAATGTTTTGGTAGCTGAAAATGAACTTGCCAACATCCCAAAACCGCCAGACATGAGTTTAAACAGTGCACTGACGCCGGTTGCTTGTAATAAGTGACGGACCCCCAGACTTGTATATCTATCATGGTTTAAATCAGATTTTGTATGACCTGCTTGCAGGATTTGCGCTGTTGCAACACCTTCGGGATACGGAAGCTTGTGTTCAATTACCAACGCACTGCGCAATGGGATCGTAAAGATCACACCTAAAATGCCACCACTCAGGGCAAGCAACATGATAAAACCAAAGTGATACGATTGCCATGCTTGCATGATGAGCAAGGCGGGTACGGTAAATATCACCCCAGCTGCCAACGCTTCACCAGCAGAAGCGCTGGTTTGCACCATATTATTTTGTCGGATGTTGCTATTTTTGAACCAGCTTAAAATTGCCATACTGAGTGCTGCAGCCGGAATTGAAGCGGATACGGTTAAACCAACCAGTAGACCAACATAAGCGTTAGCTGCTGTTAGAATGATGGTCATTATTATCGCAAGCACAATTGTCCGAATGGTTAACTCGGAACTGTTATCGGCTTGCTGTAACGCTTTCACAAATCGGTTATTGAGAAGAGACTGTTTCATCCTGTAATGCTTCCTCTAGTGCGTCGCCATGCTCGGTTGACTTGTCTGTTTCTTTCACACTTTCTTGTTGTGCATCTTGAAACACTTGTTGTGCACTTTTGATATAATCGTCTTTTTCTATCCCTTGATGCCATAAAAGTACAGGTGGCAGAATTAAACCAGAGTATTTTGGCAGCGCACTAAATTCTGCTTTTTTGACATAAACGCCAATTGTGAGCAGGGCAAAAATAGCGCTTGTAAAAATAAAACTAAGTTTTACCTGACGTTTATTTTTACGCTGATTAAATAAATACAAACTAAATTTAAGACAAATAAATGTCACTAGGTAAGAAAGGGTTGCTTGGAAGATCAAAGCTGTTTGAGTTCCAAAGTTATAACTGACAATAGTGCCAACAAAAAGGATAAGCTTAAATACGAGTAAACTTATCAGCAAACAGGATAGGTGTGCCCAAAATCTAACTTCGTGTTTAAAAAAGCGTGATAGTAAACTCCAGAATAGAGGCCACATGAGGAGTACAATAATAAAACTAATGATAGGTGTGTATAAAGATTTTGCACTAAACTCGGTGAGCGACTTTAAAAATTCTCCTAATATAAATAAACCAAGTATTAAGACACTTAACAATAAGACAACGGATTTTTTAGAGATAAATTCAGCTGTTTTTTCTGATTGCGTTAACGCGACGGTATCTGCTACAGGGTGATCTACTCTAAGTATTCTAAATTTAAGTTTTGCAAGATAAATAGAATCGCCACTATTTAAATTTGTAACAGCTGCTAGTGGTTTTTTATTTTGGTTGAAAATGCCATTGATTGAGTTGCAATCGACAAGACAGATTTGCCCGTTATCTTCAATCTCTAATTGCGCATGGTGAGGGCAAATATGCGGATCATCTATAATAATATCATTTGAATAAGCGCGTCCTAATGTTATTTTTTGTTTACTAATTTTGTGCTGCGCTATCACCTTTCCACTGCTATTTAATTGTTGGATGATTAGTTCCATGTCACAGACTCCATAAACTTGTTAAGAAATGCAGTCGCGTTTTGTTGGCTGACGCCTGCTAATGTAAAGTGACTCATCAGCGCCGCGCCTGAGGTGTTGTTAGCAGAGACAGATATATACAAAGCATCATATAAACTCGGATACTTTTTGTAGTTTCTGACACAAAAGGTAGATTTGTGAATATGTGCACTTAGGTCTTTACTAAAGTCTTGATAACAATGAAAGTTGGTAACATTTTTTTTGTTTGCGCTATTTCCCGGACCTGCGCGTGAAAAAGACTGTGTCAGTAAGTGGCTAAATTGAAAATCATTGAGTTGCTCTTTTTCAATCCAACTAAATTGAACTTCGATATTGCCAGTTCTCATGCCATTGCTGATAAACAATTGCTCTTTACTAATACAGTTAATTTCACTTACTGCGAACATCGCTTTATCCTGTTCAGCATTTGACTGACCCCAGCATGGTAGATAAGGGGCTATTTCTGCAAGCACCAAGGATTGGCCGAGTATGGTAGTTTGCCAATCACGTTGCAATAAATCTGCAAATAAACGGTCTTGGCTGGCAGTTAATTGACGTTCGATTTCATCTTGATAATTATA
This sequence comes from Catenovulum sediminis, assembly GCF_007289895.1. Classification (GTDB taxonomy): domain Bacteria; phylum Pseudomonadota; class Gammaproteobacteria; order Enterobacterales; family Alteromonadaceae; genus Catenovulum; species Catenovulum sediminis. Next base: position 3,036,895 of record NZ_CP041660.1, read on the forward strand.
TTTGTCAAATGGCAGAATCGGCTTTTTTAATAGCGCATCTAAATGCCACAAAGGCACTAGAAAACCGATTTGATTGCCTGCTGTCGCGACATTTACACCCACAATATTGCCTTGCTTGTCTAAAACAGGACCACCTGACATTCCAGGGTTTATCGAACCCGTAAAATGAATGCGTTGATAAAAACTGTGTGCGGTAACACCATTATAGGTGCCAGGGACGACTATCATTCCGTAATCATGGGGATTGCCGATTGAATATATTTCAGCACCTTGTTGCGGTGTTTGTGCGGCTAATTTTAACTTCGGTGCTGTGGTTTTGGGCAGTGACAACACTGCCAAATCATTTACTACATCAAAATTAAGTAGGCTGGCTTTAATAATTTCATCAGAACTACTGAGAAGCTCAATGCTGTATTGCGCTGGGCTGTTGATATAAGAGGAAACCACATGATAATTAGTGATAACTTTATTTTCTTCTATTAAAAAGCCTGAACCAATTGCTGACTTTTTATTGCTTTGCCTTTCTATGAGTTGGACTTGAAAAACCGAAGATTCATATTTTTTAATGAGCTGGTCAGCCAATTCACTGGCATGGACGGGTAAATGGAAAATTACAATTACTAAGAATGTTAAAAAACGACTTCTAGTGCTGGATAAATACATAAGGTGATAACAGTTTTTGAGAAACTCAGATTGAATTACTGTACAACAGATTTTACGAAATTAATACATTATCGGTGGGGGCGCAGAAGCCGGCATTAAAATACCGGCAATGAATCGAGGTGTTTATTATTTTTTCAATTCAGGTGTAATAAATGGCTGTATTTCTTTTAGTACTATGCCTTGCAGTTTCGGGTTTGCTGCTACAATATTACCAGAATCGAAGTAACCATGGCCACCTGTTAAATCGGTTACCATGCCACCTGCTTCACGAACTAATAAATCGCCCGCTGCGGTATCCCAAGGTTTCAATCCAAATTCCCAAAACATATCGATTCGCCCTGCAGCAACATAAGCTAAATCTAATGCCGCGGCACCCGCTCTGCGGATATCGCCTGCACTTTTAAATAACGTACTGAAAGTTTGTAGGTAAGCATCAAAGTGATGTTTTTGTTTGAAAGGGAAACCCGTTGCTAACAAGGTGCCGGTTAGCTCTTTTTTGTTGGCAACACGGATTCGGTATCCGTTTAATTGCGCGCCGGAGCCACGCACTGCGCTGAATAACTCATCACGAATTGGATCATAAACAACAGCAACTTCAGTTCTGCCTTTGACTCGAAGTGCAATTGAAACTGCAAAGTGGGGGATGCCTCGTGCAAAATTGGTGGTGCCATCTAGTGGGTCTATTACCCACACATAATCGCTTTCTTTACCGGCTTGATGACCACCTTCTTCGCCGATAAAGCTATGTTCAGGATAAGATTGGCGAACCGTCGAAATGATAGCTGATTCAGCTTCTCTGTCTATATTTGTGACATAATCATTGTCACTTTTATTTTCTATTGTTACTCGGTCTAATTCAGAAAAGCCACGTGCGATAACGTGACCAGCCTTGCGCGCTGCGCGCACGGCGATTGTCAGCATTGGATGCATATCTTACCCTGTTATGTAAAAGAACAATTAAAACGGCGGCTATTATATGCTAGAACGACAGTTATGGAAAGTTGATCGTTTTTATTTCGTTAATCTATGAGTATACTTGCAGCTTAAATTTACCGTGTGCGAAGTGTATATGGATGTCACGGTGTTGGAACGAATAATAAACATGGTTAATGATGATAAATAAGTTCTGCATATTTATTTTAGTGATATTAGCGAGTGCTCCCGTATTTTCTGTTGAAGTCGAAGGACTATACTTAGGTGTGGTAGAAGTAAAAGGGCAAAGTTATCAAGACAGAAAAGTGGCGTATAAATCTGCAATTAAACAAGTATTGGTTCGGGTCAGTGGCAATCAGGGGGTTGTTGAATTACCAGAGCTTGCAAGGGTGATAAATGAGCCGACTGAATATCTAAGTCAATATCGATTTTTACAGCAAAATGGTCAGTTATACTTAGAAGCTCGCTTTAACGAAAAACTCATTAACGGCTTGTTAAAAGACAAAGGTTTAACCATTTGGGGGACGCGTCGTCCGCAAACCCTATGGTGGCTGGCAATTGAAGAAGAAAATAAACGGTATATTATTTCAGAGGAAAAGCAGCAGTATACCCAAATAATTGCTCATCATGCAAAACTGCGCGGAGTACCCTATATATTTCCGTTGATGGACTTTGATGACCGGATGCAAATTAGTATTACCGATGTCTGGGGGCGCTTTGCCAACACTGTTAAATCAGCGAGTGAGCGATATAATGCAGAAGCCATCGTGATGGCAAGAATATTTACACAAACAAATGAAGAGTCCGTATTAGCAGAAGGCTGGATGGCACAAGTGAGCGTTTTAGAGGATAAGAAATTATCTACACACACCTTTATCCGTGATGATTTAGAGTTGGTCTGGCCCGAAATGGTTAATTGGGTAGCTGACCAGTTAGCTCACCGATATTCGATAAAAGCACAAGGTTACACGGCCAGTAGTTTAAACATCACGATAGAAAATATCGAAAACGCAGCACAAGCAGTAGCCATTCAAGGATTTTTAACTACAATATCCGCAGTCGATAACGTATTAATACTACAAATTAACGAATCAGGTGTAACTTTCCAGTTAAATTTGCTGGGAGAAGCCTTAGATGTACTAGATGCACTGTCGTTAGACAGTCGAGTTGAAAAAGTGAAACCGATATTTGGGCAAGAAAATAAAATGGTTGAAAATTTGTATCAATGGAAAGGGAAGTTTCATTGAAACAACAGCTAACAATTAATTTTACGCATGAACTAGAAGCGAGCTTTGATTATTTCTACCAACAAGGTAACGAAATGTTGCTCGCAAATCTGCAAGAATTTGTAACAGCTAACGTCAACGTCCACAGCCAGCAGCTTATGTATATACATGGGCCAAAAGGCAGCGGGAAAACGCATTTGCTGCAAGCAACGTGTCACTATGCTGATTTGAACAAGCAAAATGCACAATATTTACCCTGCAGTCAGTTAATTGCGATGCCGGTAGCATTTACGCATGGGTTAGAAATGAACCATTTACTGTTGATTGATGACATTCAGGAAATTGCTGCAGATGACGAATGGCAAACCAGTATTTTTGATCTAATTAACAGGACGCTAGAGCAAGGTCATAAAATCGTTTTTAGCGGCAGTTTGCCAGCAGATGACATTCCATTTACTTTACCGGACTTAGTTTCCCGATTAAATTGGGGGCAAAAATGGTTAGTGAAACCTCTAGACGAAGCGCAGCGTAAAGAGATGTTAATTATGCGAAGTCAATCAAGGGGAATGCCAATGACCGAAGAGCTGGCAAACTTCATTGTAATGAGAAGCCAGCAGGATAATGCGAGTATAATGCGCTGCTTAGAGATATTGGATACACAATCTTTAGCAGAAAAACGAAAGCTCACAATACCATTTGTCAAAAGTGTGATGGCTTGGTAGTCACAAAAAACATCTAAACCGTTAAACTTAGATAAAATTAAGTGTATGATGGCGAAAATAGCAGTATATAGCAGAAATTGAGAGTAATACGTACAGGTGAAAGAATTAGTTTCGGTACATGAATTTTTAGTGCAGCCTGATGACCTATCAGATTGGCATTTAGAAAGTGAACTGGCAGCAGATAACTATAATCAAGTTATCCACTGCTTGTATCAAAATGCTGATGAAGATATTGATACAGAAAAATTAACAACTCAATTGGCGAATGTGTGGCAAGCCCTTGCAGCCGATGAGTATTTAACAGAATTTGAAGATGAAAGTGAAATTGTGACTTGGGTTGAAGAGTATTTAGCTGTTCAGACTAAGCCATAACCATGGTGAATATTTAATGCAACAAACAACCCAACCAAATCAAGCGGTAAAAAGTGAAAACCAGATGGAAACAATGAAACCGGCAGAGCAAGAGCAGCCAAACAAAATTAAAGACACGCAACAGGTTATTGCCTATTTAGCGGAACGATTTCCAGCGTGTTTTAGTGTTAAAGGCGAAGCTAAGCCCCTTAAAATAGGGATATTTCAGGATTTGGCGCAAGCGCTGGATGAAGACGATAAAGTTTCGCGTACAAGCTTAAGGGCCGCACTGCGAAAATATACTTCGAGCTGGCGTTATTTGGAAAGCGTTAAAGTAGGCAGTTCCAGAGTCAACTTGCAGGGCGAAGCGGACAGTACTATCGAAGCTGAACATGCCGAACATGCGCAAAAACAGTTATTGGAGAGTAAACAGCGGGTTGCTGAACGACGAAAACAGCAAAAAGCAAATAACCCGAATGCCAATAAAAAACCATTTCAAAAACGAAAGTTCAGTAGTAAAAAAGAGCAAAGCAATACGTCGAAAGGTAAAGTGGTTCGTCAAGCACAAGATAAACCGAAACCAAAAGTACAACCTATCAGTGGGCCTTTGACTGTTGGTATGTCTTTGCACGTGTCTTTAGGGAACTCTCCAGTTAAGTGTACACTCAGAGAAATTAATGGTGATGATGTTGTTGTCGAAACGATGACAGGCATGACAATTAAAACAGAAAAGAAAAATTTGGTTTAAACTATAAGTATTTTCTGTGATTGTTTGAAGATTAATCTGTTTTGAGTAATGCAGCGTAGAAGTATAATTTGGAGTAATGTGTATGAAAATGCCGATTCGCAGCATGCTGCTGGCATCTGTTGTCGCGTTTAATTGTAATTTATATGCGGTAACGACTAATAGTGATTCAAATAGCGAAGCTATTGAGTTGCCTGTTTTAGAGCAGGAAAGCCAACATGCTATGGCGAGTAAGCGCATTTATCAGCTATTTACACGTGAACACTATAAGCGTTTTGAAATGGACGATACTTTTTCGAAAAAAGTATTTAAACGTTATATCGATCAATTGGATTACAACAAACAGTTTTTCTTACAGGCCGATATCGACGCATTAGCAGCGCATCAAAATAAATTTGACGAGGCCTTTTATCGCGGCAAACTTGATTTCGTTTACGATATGTACGAGTTAAATTTGCGTCGCCGTAAAGAAATGTATGAATACGCTTTGTCATTATTAGATAAAGAGATGAAGTTCGATAAAGACGAATTTTATTACTATGATCGCGAAGATAAATCTTGGGCAGGTTCATTGGAAGAGCTCAAAGTATACTGGCATCAACGTGTTAAATATGATGCGTTAAATCTCAAACTAGCAGGGAAAGAATGGCCAAAAATTCAAGAACTGCTCAGCAAAAGATATAAGACGGCGATCAAAAGGCTCGCTCAATCTCAAAGTGAAGACGTTTTTCAGGCTGTGATGAACGCCTTTGCTCGCAGTATCGAAGCGCATACCAGTTATTTGTCTCCTCGCAGAGCGGATCGTTTCGAAATGGAAATGAACCTTTCGCTAGAAGGGATCGGGGCTGTGTTGTTTGCAGAAGACGATTATACAGTCATTAAAAGTTTGGTACCGGGTGGTCCGGCTGATAAATCACAACAAATTAAACCTGAAGACAAGATAGTTGGGGTTGCCCAAGGTAAAGATGAGTTTGTAGACATTATTGGATGGCGATTAGATGATGTGGTCGATCTGATTAAAGGTCCTAAAGGCACACAAGTTAGATTGCAGCTATTAAAAGGTGATACAGCAGACAACCAACCGGTGATCGTTTCTTTGGTTCGGGATAAGATTAAGCTGGAAGATCGTGCGGCAGATGTCAAAGTGTTTGTACCGGAAGAGGGTGATTACAAAGGCCGCAAGTTAGGCGTTATTGAAATTCCGAGTTTCTACTCTGGAGTCACGCGCGATGTGGTTAAACACTTGGGTGAATTACAAGAAAAGGATGTAGAAGGCATCGTTATTGATTTGCGTGGCAATGGCGGTGGCTCATTACCGGAGTCCATCAACTTGACAGGTTTATTTATTGAAAAAGGCCCAGTTGTCCAAGTGAGAAGTGTGGGCAATCGTGTTGATGTACAGCAAGACCGAGATCCTCGAGTCTTTTACGATGGTCCACTTATCGTGATGGTAGACAGGTATAGCGCATCCGCTTCAGAAATTTTTTCTGCCGCAATACAAGATTATGGCAGAGGATTAGTGGTCGGCGAACAAACTTTTGGTAAAGGGACAGTGCAACAACATAGATCGCTTAAAAAACGATTTGATTTATTGGACAAACCGCTGGGCCATATCCAATATACTTTTGCAAAGTTTTACCGCATAAACGGTGGTTCAACTCAGCATCGAGGGGTGATACCGGATATTGCTTTCCCTTCCCCTATCGAGCCGAGTGAATGGGGTGAAGCTAAAGAGGAAAATGCACTACCTTGGGATAAAATTGCAAGTGCAAATTATCAACAGTTGAATTTGATTGATCAGGGTAAAGTAGAGAAGCTTAAGCAACATCACATCGAGCGCATTAAAACTAATCCTGAATTTGCCTATATTTTTGAAGATATAGCTGAGTACCAAGAAAACAAAGATAAGAAGTTTGAATCGTTAAATGAAGCGATACGAATTGAAAAGCGTGATGAAGCGAAAGCAGAGCGTTTGAAAAGGGCAAATGAGCGACTCAAGCGCATGGGTAAAGAGCCTGTCGAATCGGTTGACGATATTCCAGAAGATATCAACGAATATGATGTCTTTTTACATGAGGCTGCAAATATCATGTTCGACTATATTGGCAAGGATGCACTTGCCAAAAGCTAACTGAAAAAGCTCTGTTTACAGAGCTTTTTTGTATCTAAATTATTATAAAACTCATCGGAGAGAGTCATGTCTGCGAACCATAAAGACATCGTACATGGCCAGTGGTCTAATCGATTCGCATATATTTTAGCGGCGACCGGTGCTGCCGTCGGATTGGGTAATATTTGGAAGTTTCCATACATTATGGGGGAGAATGGCGGAGGCGCTTTTGTGCTTGTTTATCTGCTCTGCATTGCGATTATCGGTATCCCTGTCATGATAGCGGAAGTTTATGTCGGTAAAAAAGGTCGACAAAGCCCAATGCGGGCGGTCGCTAAAGTCGCTAAGGAAAATAACGCACATCCTCTCTGGCAGTCCTTTGGTGCGATGGGGGTTTTGGCTGGTTATTTAATTTTGTCTTTTTATGCTGTTATTGCCGGTTGGGCATTTGCCTATGTATTTAAAGCCGCAGGTGGCAGTTTTGTCGATGCTTCGCCGGAATATTTAAGTGACACCTTTGCTTTGTTTTTAACTTCGCCAGTGCAGTTAATCTGTTGGACCAGTGTCATTTTATTGATAACCGTTATTGTTGTGGCAAAAGGTTTGCAAAATGGATTGGAGAAAGCCACCCGTTTTATGATGCCTGGCATGTTATTCTTATTGTTAGTGATTGTGGTTTATTCCGGCTTTTATGGCGAGTTCGCACACACTGTAGAATTTATGTTCGCACCCGATTTTAGTAAGCTCACAATTAATAGTGTTTTGACCGCATTAGGGCATTCTTTTTTCACTTTAAGTTTGGCTTCTGGTGTGATGCTGATGTACGGTGCGTACTTACCAGAACAAACATCAATCGTTAAAACCTCAATTTGGATTGCAATAGCTGATACGCTGGTTGCACTGTTAGCCGGTTTGGCTATTTTTCCTATCGTGTTTGCCAATCAGCTAGAACCTAGCGCAGGGCCTGGATTGATATTTCAGACATTGCCGTTAGCGTTTGGTCAAATGCCTGCGGGCCGGGTTATTGGAACATTGTTTTTTGTGATGCTGGTTTTTGCCGCATTTACATCAGCCATCGCGTTAATTGAGTCCAGTGTTGCTTGGCTGGTCGAGCGGCGAGGGTATAAGCGACCACAAGCTGCGGTATTGGCAGGATTTGGTTTATGGAGTTTAAGTTTATTAACTGTCTTTTCATTTACCGGTGAATCATGGGCACTGGTGAGCTTTATGGGCGAGGGCAAAACTTTATTTGACCTGTTGGATTACTTGACTGCTAATATCATGTTACCTATTGGTGGGTTATTAATAGCTTTGTTTGCGGGCTGGAAAGTCCATTCAAACAGCTTTGAAACTGAATTGGCATTAGCACCAGTGACATATGCTGTACTTCGAGTGCTTCTCAAATTTGTAACGCCTTTGATCATTATTCTTGTATTTGTAAATTTGATCGGGTTGGTAAAATTTTAATATGTCTTATGACATAAGGTGTTTTTTGTATGAAAAATGAAATGACTGCTGCGCGCGCGAAATATTTAAAAGATTACACAGTACCGCCTTTTTTAGTTGATGAAGTCGAGTTGGTATTTGAATTAAATGGCGAACAAACAATTGTTACCTCGACAGCACAATATAAGCGAAACGGTCAGAATAACGCTGACTTAGTGTTAAATGGTGAGCACCAAAAATTGCTGCAAGTTTCATTAGATGGGCAGGTTTTAGCACAAGAGAAATACCAGTTAACAGAGGAAACACTGACCTTAACTGAGCTACCTGAGCAATTTACATTGACGATAAAATCTCAAATTGATCCGGTTAATAACACTGCTTTAGAAGGGTTATACTTGTCTGCCGGCGCATATTGTACTCAATGTGAAGCAGAGGGGTTTAGGCGCATCACGTATTATCAGGATCGTCCTGATGTGTTGGCTAAGTTTACAACTCATATTATTGCAGATAGAAAAAACTTCCCTTATTTATTGTCAAATGGCAATAAAGTAAATGAAGTTGAACTGGAAGATGGACGTAGTAAAGTGACTTGGTTCGACCCATACAAAAAGCCTTGTTATCTTTTTGCCTTAGTGGCCGGTGATTTTGACGTTTTACGGGATGTCTATACGACAAAAAACGGTAGAAATGTCACTTTAGAGCTATTTGTTGACAAAGGAAACTTGAAGCGAGCACCACATGCGATGACATCGCTAAAACAAGCGATGGCGTGGGATGAATCACGATTCAATTTAGAATACGATTTAGATATATATATGATTGTCGCGGTCGACTTTTTCAATATGGGGGCGATGGAAAATAAAGGCCTCAATGTTTTTAATTCTAAATGTGTGTTGGCTGACAGTGACAGTGCAACCGACAATGATTACTTAAGTATTGAATCTATCGTCGGGCATGAGTATTTTCACAATTGGACGGGCAATCGTGTAACTTGCCGTGATTGGTTTCAGCTTAGTTTAAAAGAAGGGCTAACCGTCTTTAGAGATCAAGAGTTTAGTATGGACTTGGGCTCGCGTGCTGTAAATCGAATTCAACAAGTTAAGGTTATGCGAGAGCACCAATTTGCTGAAGATGCCAGCCCAATGTCTCATCCGATACGTCCGGAATCTGTCATAGAAATGAATAATTTCTACACAGTGACAGTTTATGACAAGGGTGCTGAAGTGATTCGCATGATGCATAGCATATTGGGAGAGGATAGATTTCAGCAGGGTATGCAATTATATTTTTCTCGTCATGATGGACAAGCGGTGACCTGTGACGATTTTGTTGCGGCGATGGAGGATGCATCTGGGGTTGATCTCACTCAGTTTAGATTATGGTATTCACAAAGTGGTACGCCAGTTGTAAAGGTAGAAGAAGCTTATCTTGCAGCGGAAAACAAACTTAAGTTGACGATTAAACAAAGTAATCCACCTACGGCCGATCAAAAGATTAAACAACCGTTGCATATACCGATCAATATTGCTTTTTTTAATACCGCAGGAGAGGCTTTAGATGTCTCAGGTGGCGCTGAACAAGTTGTTAATTTAACAGAGGCTGAACAGACGTTCGAATTTTCGACCGAAGTCAAACCTTATTTCAGTCTGTTGCGTGACTTTTCAGCACCCGTTAAATTAGTTTATCAATATTCGGATGATGCGTTAGCCTGTTTAATACCAGCAGAAAGCAGTCAGTATACAAAGTGGGAGCTGATGCAGAATTTGTACATTAAACATATTACTCAGGGTATTAAGGATAGTAGCTATCAGTACCCAAGCATTATTTGTGACATACTGGCTGCTTTAATACAAGATGCGTCAACTGATAAAGCTTTGTTGGCTGAAATACTAAAAGTACCGAGTTTTGCTTCTATTATGGAAACAATGGATACAGTTGACGTAGATGCAGTGATTCAGGCGCGCAAATCGCTCGAACAATTTATCATTAAAAACTTAAATGATCAGCTGGTTAGTTGTTATAACAAAAATCACGCCCAAACATATGAGTATCACCAAGACGCGATCGCAAAACGAGCGCTCGCCAATAGCTGTTTGTTATTGCTCGCCGCGAGTGATGAAAATAATGATGTGCGCACAATCATCGAGACTCAATATCAAAATTCAGACAATATGACGGATACGTTAGCGGCCATGCAAGCGGCTAGCTTAGTCGGTGGCTCACTATTTAAAGACATAATGCAGTCATTTGATGAGAAGTGGCGTGGTGATGCATTAGTGATGGATAAATGGTTCTCTGTACACGCACGCTGTGATTCAGAGCAAATACTACAGAACCTAGACGAATTACAAAATCATCCAGACTTTAACTGGAACAACCCAAACCGGGTGCGTGCTTTGATCGCGCAGTTTGCCATGTTTAATCATAGCCAATTCCATCATAAAACAGGTCGGGGGTATCAATATTTGGGGCGAGTGATTGAGCGTCTGAATACCAGTAATCCGCAAATAGCCGCGCGTATGATAACGCCTTTAATTCAATTTAAAAAGCTAGACGAACCGCGGCAAGTGCTGATAAAAGCAGAATTAAGCCGTTTGTTTGAACTCGATAATCTTTCAAAAGATTTATACGAAAAAATTTCTAAAACATTAGACCTGTAGCTAAATCACTCGATAAGATGCTGGGGTAGCTCGCTGCTCCCCCAGCATATAATATAGACTCAAATGACAACCGCATTTAAAGCTTACTTTTTCTCACTTAATATTACCTATGTCGAATGTTACAACTTGTACACGGGGATGCTTAATGATGTGCTCTTAATCAGTGAAGATGGCGTCAAGGTGCAAGTTCCGGTAAATCGATTAAAAGCGCATATTGACAGTCGAGGTATTGTTGGTCGGTTTCGACTTTTAGTTGATCAGCGTAATAAAATAATTGCTTTTGAAAGATTGCGTTAATGTGCGCTATTTAATATTTTAATTAATCAAACCTAGCATTTCTGTCAATTTAGAATAAATTTAATATTGCAAAGAAAAATAAAATACAGGCATTATTATGTTGAAGAGAAAACTAAGTGTAATCAGCGCAGCTTTGTTTTGTACTGCGTGTTCCGTTGAAATACAAACGGATGATCATGATAAGCAAGAGCCGCATGATTATCCGGATCAAGTCGAAACCACTGCAGAAAAAATCTTTCCGGTTGGCTTAGCCGCTTCATCCCCATTTATTGACGAAATAGACACACAGACAGATACATCTGCGGCCAGTGCGCAACGGCCGCTTGGCACTGTTCCGCATTATATTTGGGCGACCAGACGAATAGCTAGAGTACTTAATGGCATGACGCCATTGCGCGATGATTTTATGGTGGAAGCTTTTTATCGGCGTGGTCACAATGCAAATTGTTTTGGCCCCGAAATCGCTTACCAAGGTCATGTCGATGCAACGAGTTCTGATATGGAAGATGGCACTTTACCATCTGGTGATGTTGGCATCTGGTTAACTTCTGCTGACAATGGACAAGCCTGTTCAGTTGCACAAACCAATAGTTTACTGCGCGGCGTACAAAGTCAAAGTCGAATGGCCTTAATGACATTGGCGAGTATGGTATCGACTGCAATCGCGGAGGGAGAAAGTTTACCTGCAGATGAAGAGTCTTTAGATTTAACCGTGGCAATGGATAACCTAGGTTTATCGGATATCAATTTTACTTCTGCAGTTATCAGCAGAGCGGATGATGCATGGGTGTACAGCGTAGAGTTTGCCTATCAGGTTGACGGTCATGACTATGATATTTGGTTGGAAATGAACCATATGCCAGGCTCAGACATCTCGATATATGATGGAAATCTCAGTTATTTGGTAGAAGGTGAGGTTGGCGTCGCGGGCATTGAGTTTCAAGGGGGAAACTGTGCTTTGGATGAAAGAAGTTTGGCTGGTTCACTCAGCTATAGTCGCGATGGTAGTGATATCGCGTTGCAGGCTCGAACCGCAACATTATGTGGCCACGATGTCAGCAATGCATATAATGCGGATGGCTTAGTTGATGTAGACAACCTGTATGATAGTGTTAGTAATCCAGATGGTTGGAGTGAAAACTTTGCTATTTTTGGCGCTAATTTTTCCCAACAAACGATAGAAGGTGAATACACCTATGTGTGGCAAGCCGGTGCCCATGATTCTCATAGTCGAATTATAACGGTTGGATTAAATGATCCTGATTTAGCCAATGGTGAAGCACATTATGGATATGGGGATACAATAGACAATACTGATGGTTGGATCAAAGGGTTTATATGTAACTGGGCGGGTCCGAACAATGATCATACATTACAGCCTTATACGCAAAGACAACATATCGATTATGATGAGTCGACCGGCCTCTATGACGGGACAGCTCATAGAGCCAATATAGCCTATGCACCGACCAACAGCTGTGACTATGATGGCTTAGCTAGTTTTGTATTTGACATTGATGCAAGCGGGGCTTTGGGAGACATCGCAGACGAAAGTGCGGATCTCGCTTACGCTAACGATTTATGGGCTTCAAGTGATACAACGCTAAGCGTACCTGAAGCGCTGCAAGCAAGGGGCATTGATGTGCCTGAAATACCTTTTGGCTGGCCTGCTGATGAATGACGGTAGTAGGGTTGTCTATCTTGTATGAAGACTCACTATGAAGACCAACAAAAAAAGCAGCTTAAGCTGCTTTTTTTATCTCGTGTTTTTCAACGGTCATTTATTTAACCATATCAGATAATTTGATGTTGGTTGCATGCAGTCCTTTTGGACCTTCTTCAAGTTCAAACTCAACTTCTTGGCCGGCTTTTAGAGTGCGGTACCCATCCATGCTTATTGTCGAGTAATGAGCAAACACGTCTTCTTCTTTGCCTTCTGGTACGATGAAACCAAAACCTTTAGCATTGTTGAACCATTTTACTTTACCTGTAGCCATACTACTATTCCTTCTGAATCTTGAACAGGGTCGATTTAAATAATCGCGACTTGAGTCGAAATCTGAATACCGCTTGAAAATCAGATAAAGCGACTACATATCAACTGTAGATAAATTACGCATCTAGTCAAGTTAAATTGAGCTAATTAAATAAAAAAAGCGTATATTTGACGAATAAGGTAAAATCTTTGTGCATTCGGTAAATCGCGAGCTATATTTGAATTATGAGTAAACAGAATAACCCTGAATTTGATCATGGGGAATTAAAGGAAGCGGTCAGGCAGGCACTTAAGCCGCCACCATTATATAAAGTTATATTAAACAACGATGATTATACCCCAATGGATTTTGTGGTTGAGGTATTGACGAAGTTTTTTAAGATGGATACTGAAAAAGCAACGCAAATCATGTTGACTATACATTATGAGGGTAAAGGAGTTTGTGGCACCTTTACTTTTGAAATAGCCGAAACAAAAGTGGCTCAAGTTAATCAGTATGCGCGTGAGAACCAGCACCCCTTGATGTGCACTATGGAACAAGCGTAATGGTAAGGACGCAAAATTTTGTTAGCCTGTGGAGTACCTTATGCTAAATAAAGATCTAGAAACAACGTTAAACGAAGCTTTCAGAGACGCAAGACAGCACCGTCACGAGTTTATGACGGTAGAGCATCTATTACTGGCGTTGTTGAGTAATCCTGCTGCTAGAGAAGCGCTTGAAGCGTGTGGTGCTCAACTGGAGCAAATCCAGCAAGAACTTTCAACTTTTATTCACGAAACTACCCCTGTTATTCCTAAAGATGACACAGAGCGCGAGACTCAACCTACTTTAGGTTTTCAGCGTGTCTTGCAGCGAGCCGTGTTTCATGTGCAGTCTTCCGGTAAATCTGAAGTAACCGGAGCCAATGTGCTTGTTGCGATATTTAGCGAACAAGAATCACAAGCTGTTTATTTATTGAAAAAAGCAGACGTATCAAGACTAGATGTTGTGAACTTTATTTCTCATGGAATCAAAAAAACCGAGAATGAAGATATCAATGAATCGCCAGCAATTGAAAGTGAAGAAAGCAGCGAGGCTGTTGAAGGTGGCAGTGTATTGCGCTCTTTCTCTACAAATTTAAACAAAGAAGCGGAACAAGGCAAAATAGACCCGTTAATTGGACGAGAAGCAGAACTAGAGCGTACTGTTCAGGTTTTATGTCGTCGCCGTAAAAATAATCCTTTATTGGTCGGTGAAGCCGGTGTTGGCAAAACCGCTATTGCGGAAGGGTTAGCTTATCGAATTGTCAATAACGATGTACCTGAAGTTATTGAGAAAGCGACAATTTACTCTCTGGATATGGGGGCTTTGTTAGCAGGCACTAAATATCGAGGCGACTTTGAAAAACGCTTTAAAAATTTATTAAAAGAACTGGAGAAAGATCAGCAAGCGATTCTCTTTATTGATGAAATCCATACCATTATTGGTGCTGGTGCTGCATCTGGTGGCGTGATGGACGCGTCTAATTTGCTCAAGCCTCTGCTATCGGGTGGTAAAATCAAATGTATTGGTTCAACGACCTATCAGGAATTCCAGGGGATTTTTGAAAAAGACCGAGCTTTGGTTCGCCGCTTTCAAAAAGTAGATGTGACTGAACCGTCGGTTGACGATACGACGAAAATACTGATGGGGTTAAAATCGCGCTACGAAGAACATCATGGTGTTCGGTTTACCCACAAAGCAATGCGTGCAGCGGCAGAATTGTCTGCCAAATACATTAACGAGCGTAAGCTACCAGATAAAGCAATTGATATTATTGATGAAGCCGGTGCAAGCCAGCGTTTATTACCGGTGAGCAAACGTAAAAAAACGGTAAATGTGGCAGACATTGAACAAATCATTGCAAAAATAGCACGTATTCCTGAAAAATCAGTTTCGTCTTCAGATAAAGCGGTGTTAAAAAATCTTGAACGAAACCTTAAAATGGTAGTGTTCGGCCAGAACCCTGCAATAGAAACATTGACCTCCGCGATTCGATTGGCCCGTTCTGGTTTACGTGATGAAACTAAACCTATTGGTAGCTTTTTATTCGCAGGCCCTACAGGGGTGGGGAAAACCGAAGTAACCCAGCAGTTGGCAAAGGCACTTGGTATTGAACTAATTCGCATCGATATGTCTGAGTATATGGAGCGTCATGCAGTTTCCAGATTAATAGGCGCGCCTCCGGGGTATGTTGGTTTTGATCAGGGGGGGTTATTGACCGATCAAGTTATCAAACATCCGCACTCAGTCGTTTTATTGGATGAGATTGAAAAAGCACACCCAGATGTCTTTAATATCCTGTTGCAAGTGATGGATCATGGCACGTTAACCGATAATAATGGGCGTAAAGCTGATTTTAGAAACGTGGTATTTGTCATGACCACAAATGCGGGGGTACAAGAAACAGCTCGTAAATCTATTGGTTTCCAGCAACAGGATTACAGTACAGATGCCATGCAGGAAATCAATCGAACCTTTACACCCGAGTTTCGCAACCGATTAGATAATATTATCTGGTTTAATCACTTAACACCGGAAATTATTGTTCAGGTGGTTGATAAGTTTATTGCCGAACTAGAATCATTATTGGATAAAAAAGGTGTTGCACTTAATTTGCAAAGCGATGCCAGAGAGTGGTTAGCGGAAAAAGGTTATGATAAAGCGATGGGCGCAAGGCCGATGGCTCGCGTCATACAAGAAAACTTGAAAAAACCGTTAGCGAACGAATTATTGTTTGGTGCGCTCAGTAAAGGCGGAAGTGTAACTATTACTGTAAATGGTGATGAACTCAGTTTTCAGTATGAAAGTGAACAAGCCGAAGCTGAGAGTACAGACTAAACGGATTGTATGGTGTGGTGAGCAAACAATGTGTGTTTGATAATAAACACACATTGTTTTACTGTATTAACGCTGGCGGAAAACGATACGACCCTTAGACAAGTCGTATGGCGTCATTTCAACAGTAACTGTATCGCCCGTTAAAATTCGAATATAGTTTTTACGCATTTTTCCTGAAATATGCGCTGTCACAACGTGACCATTTTCAAGTTCAACCCGGAACATAGTATTAGGTAAAGTGTCTAAAACTGTACCTTGCATTTCAATGCAATCTTCTTTCGCCATTCAGTTAAAAACCTCAGTATTTTAAGCCGTATAAAAAATTCGCGCAGATCATGCCCTAAGCTTCACCGTATGTAAAGGTTTAGCTGGTTTTTTCTACATTAAGCCATTTATTTTGTACTAATCTCTGATGTGGATAAAATTTCGACTTGTAATTCATTTTATTACAACCGTCTACCTGATAACCCAAATATAAAAATTGCCGTGCGCTTAAACGCGTCAATTCAATCTGTTGCAATATTGCAAAGGTGCCAAGCGAATAGGCTTGGTAATCGGGATCAAAAAAAGTATAAACCGCGGAATAACAGTTAGGCAGGCAGTCAATGACACTGACCGCTATCAATTTTTGCTTATCATAAATCTCTAAAAATCCAACTTGTAACCAATGGGCTTCGACAAAACTTAAATATTGTTCAACATTAGCAGGGTACATGCTGCCATCGGCATGACGTGTGTTGATATAGTTTTCATAAAGTGAGTAATAAGTAAGCGGATCAGTTTGATTGAGATTAAGCTTTACCATAAAGTTAGCGCACTTTCGAATAACGCGTTTTTGATTTTTACTGGCTGCAAACTTAATGACCGGTATCCGAATGGATTGGCACTCACTACATAAATTACAATGCGGTCGGTATACTTGCGCGCCGCTGCGCCTAAAACCCATCTCCATTAATTTTTCGTAGTTGGCTGGGTTGTATACGATATTATCAAGCGCGACCAACAATCTTTCTTTATTTTGAGGCAAGTAGTCACAGCTAAACTCTTCAGAAATACCAAATTGAATTGGAATATTATGGCCCATAATTGAGCTCCTGCGGCAGCCAGCTTTTTGAATGATTGCGTTGGTGAATAAGTTGAGCTGCTATCTTCAAAAAATCCTTGCGAGGCATTTCATACACGCCCAAAGTTTGCAAGTGAGGATTCACCATCTGACAGTCAATTAGTTGCACACCGTTTGCTAGACAATGTTTCCCTAAACAATTGAAAGCTGCTTTTGAAGCATCTGTTTTTAAATGAAACATCGACTCACCACAAAACAATGAACCCAGCAACACACCATATAAACCACCCACTAATTGATCATTGCTCCATACTTCAAGTGAGTGTGCATATCCTGCACGATGTAAATTGTTATAGGCTGTTTGTATATCCTTATTGATCCAGGTTCCTTCATTTCTTTCTCTAAGTTTAGCGCAATTATCGATAACCGCAGAGAAACATTGGTTTAGCGTGAAGCGATAGTTATATTTGCGGATAGATTTTTTAAGACTGCGGTTTGCTGTGATTTGCTCTGGCTTAATGACACCGCGCGGATCAGGGCTCCACCATAAAATAGGCTCACCAGGGTTGTACCAAGGGAAAATGCCGTTACTGTATGCACTTATAAGGCGCTCAACAGATAAATCCCCACCAATCGCTAATAGGCCGTTAGGGGACGCTAATGCTAGTTGAGGCGGGGGAAAGTGTAGATGATCTGGGTCCAGTTCGTAGAGTGCTATTTTAAACCTCCACAGAGATTGAGCTAAACTAGAAAGTTTAGCTCAATAGATACGATATAGATACGATAGTTAAATTATTTAAGCGCGTCTAAATAGCGCTCAGCGTCTAAAGCGGCCATACAGCCTGTGCCGGCAGAAGTAATGGCTTGGCGATAGATATGATCACACACGTCACCGGCAGCGAAGACACCTTCTACGCTTGTCGCTGTCGCATTTCCTTGTAATCCAGACTGAGTGATAATATAGCCGTCTTTCATTTCTAACTGTCCCGCGAAAATATCGGTGTTAGGTTTATGACCAATTGCAATAAATACGCCTGCAACTTCTAATTCTTCTGTTGCATCATTTTGTGTATCTTTAAGGCGCATCCCTGTTACACCCATATCATCACCCAAAACCTCGTCTAAGGTACGATTTAAATGTAACTTAATGTTGCCGTTTTCAGCTTTATCCATCAATCTGTCAATTAAGATTTTTTCTGAGCGGAAAGTTTCTCTTCTGTGAACCAAGTGCACTTCTGAAGCAATGTTTGACAAGTATAAAGCTTCTTCAACCGCAGTGTTACCGCCGCCCACAACGGCTACTTTCTGGTTTTTGTAAAAGAATCCATCACATGTTGCACAGGCTGAAACACCACGCCCCTGAAAGGCTTCTTCAGAAGGTAAACCTAAGTATTTAGCAGAAGCACCGGTACAGATGATAAGTGCATCACATGTATAACTGCCTGCATCTCCGGTCAATGTATAAGGTTTTTTTGAAAAATCGACGGTATGGATATGATCAAATAAAATTTCAGTCTCAAAGCGCTCGGCATGAGCTTGCATTCTTTCCATTAAAGCTGGACCGGTCAAATCATGCGCATCACCAGGCCAATTTTCGACCTCGGTGGTCGTCGTTAGCTGACCGCCTTGCTGCATGCCTGTTATCAAAACAGGGTTTAAGTTGGCACGTGCAGCATAAACAGCAGCTGTATAACCCGCAGGTCCTGAACCTAATATCAACAGACGGCAGTGTCTGGCTTCGCTCATCATTATTCTCCAATTAAATCGTTTTAAATTTTAAAAATTTAAATAGTGCGTAAATTTGCATAAAAAACGTCCGGTAAGTGGACAAAAGCTCTATTTAAGATAAATCTTTATTTAAGGTCGGCTAAGGATATATCAAGTGAACCAAACTTGGCTAATCGAATTTAACTTTTCGCCTATTCGGAAAAAACTATTAGCCTAAGCGTTTTTGAATTCTCTCACGCGTTTCGCGTTTTTTCTCAGCTGATTTTTTCAGTAATACAATCGTTGCACCATAGCTGCCCAGTTGTGTGGTTGCACTATGGCAAGCCAATACTAAATCAATATTCGGTAACCAGGCGTTAATATAACTTTTAAGGCGGGCAGGATGAGGTTTGTTTTTAAGCCCTAATCCATGCACTAGTAGTACGCAGCGGATGTTATTTTCATGGCTTTGCGTAATAAATTTAAAAACTTCTAAACGAGCTGCTTCTACGGATAACTTGCTTATATTTAATGTAGACTCTACCCGGTATTTACCTTGCCTTAGCGATTTAAACACACCGTCTTGTACGCCTTCTTTTTTGTAAGCAATAATGTCATAAGGATCTACAGCTTCAACAAACCCAGTGGTCAGTTGATTTTCCTCAAGTTCATTGATTTGATTTAATGCCGCTCTAAGCCGCGCGCCATTTTCATTCTTTTTAGTATTAGGCACATGGATTATGTCTTGTTCGATAGGTTTGACGTCAGAGACTTCTTCACAAAACAGAGCCCAGTCGTCTTGGTGGGTATTGTGTAAATCCATAGGGCCTCCAAAAAAAGTGAAAATATACTTAAGTTAATTTTTCTAGGGTCGATAACTTGATTAAGTCAGCATACTCTAGGTGTTTTATGTCACAGGATATATCTTTGGATCAAGTTGATTTATTAATTAATGAAATAATTATTGATGAACCTAATATGATGAATGAGGTGCTTTCTTCTATTCAACTATTGGGCAATGATATTTCAGAATTAAAAAAACATTATCAAGATAGACCTAAGACCGTTTTTAAAATACCACGTTGATTTAGCTGTTTACCTCCAACCCACGTTTCAACCCTCTAAATATGAAACGATTGGGATGCAGCGCCTCAATTGCAAAGCTCGGTAATGGCAACCCCTCTCCCGCCATCACCGAAGCTAAGCAATCAGCAAGTAAAGGAGCGGTTGTTAACCCACGCGAACCGAGTCCAGTTAAAACATACAAACCAATATTGTCAACTTCAGGTAATGGGTCTTTATAACGTCTGTTTTTACATAGCAGAGATTTTTTCAGGTATTGCGGTGAATTCACTAAACCACACATTGGCAGGTGGTCTGGTGTTGCACTGCGAATAGACGCTCGCTCGCCGCTAACATTTTTTTCGCTCAACTCGTCCGATAAAGCTGGCAGATGTTTTTTTTGTAAGGCTAAATTGCTCAGATTATCTTGACTGGTTGGCTGGCTGTCCGTTTGGCCATGTTTGTAGGTTGCGCCAATACAATGCAGATTATTTGTTTCGGGGGTTAAATATCCCTTGTGACATAACACAGTGTTTAAGTTTTTTAACGATGCATGACTGTTGATATGTGTAATCTGACCTCGAACCGGCGACAAACTTAAATGTTGGGTGTAGCTAAAATCGCGGCTATTGTGACTCAAAGCTAAAACGACAGAAGGCGTGATAGTTTCAAACTGAGCGGATTCACAATCAAACTTTAAACGCCAATGAGATTCTATTTTTTGTATGTCAACTAATTCAGCATCCGAAATAATAGACACCTTCCGACATTGGGCTAAATATGTTTTGGCTGCCTTTACAAACGCTTTTGGGTTAATCCAGCCTGCGTCCGGGAAGTAGAGGCCGCCTGTATCTATTGAGACGCCAGCAACCTCGCTGCATTGCGTTGCATCTAATGCTTGAAAAACGGATTGCGGCCAGAGTTCCCCTTCAACGAGACTGTTTTGACGTTCTTTTACAATATCAGAAAAAGCTAATTGAATTAGGCCACAAAAATCAGCATCGAAATCAAATTTAGATTGCCAGTAGTGATAATATTGTTGGCTGAATTGAAATGCTTTAAGGTTGACCTCACTAAAAGCATTGTGGTTGTTTTGTAACATGGGATAAATGGCACCCTGTTGATTTCCTGAAGCACCATCTGTCTCTAAAGTTGGGCAGTACAGCTCAACTTGAAAATCTCGTTGAACCAGTGCCAGCGCCGTTGTAACTGCTGCAATACCGCCGCCAACAATAGCAACTTTTTTACTTGGACTCATCTCAATTGGGTAGATGTTCCATTTAGGCTTTGCGCTGTCAGTATTCTTTTTATGGATTAAAACGCCTTGTATACGCTCTCGTTTGTAACCAAAACCTTTTACTTTTTCAACGTTAAAACCAGCCTCGATTAAACCGCGACGCACAAATCCAGCCGCCGTAAATGTAGAAAAGGTTGCATTGGGTTTAGAGTAAAAAGCCATGTTATTAAATAGGCTTTGTTGCCACATATCTGGATTTTTACTGGGTGCAAATCCATCTAAAAACCACGCATCGATAAAGCCATTGCTCACATTTTGCATTTGTGGCATCTGCTCTGCAATGTCGCCTAACCAAAGGTCTAAAGTGATGTTACCATCAAAGTGAATTCTGTGTGGGCCTGAAACTAAATATGGGTATTGTGCCAACAGCTGATTTGACCAGTAGGTTAATTGCGGCCAAGCCTTTAATGCTGTTTGTAATGCGCTTTTTTCCAATGGGAACTTTTCAAATGAAATAAAATGCAGTTTTTTAAGCTGTGCGCTAGGGTGTGTTTGTTTAAAGTTTATAAACCGTTGGCAGACCGCTAGAAAGTTTAGACCCGTGCCAAAACCCGTTTCGGCAATGGTGAAGTGACTATGGTTGTTAGTTTGCCAGCGTCCCACTAGATTGTTGCCATTTTGAAATACCTCATACGATTCTGTTAACCCATCCTCTTTAGAAAAGTAGATATCATCATATTTTTCGGATATCGGGTTACCATTTTCGTTAAATTGCACATCGGCTGTCGTGATATTATTCAATTTTATTGGTCCAATCAGTTTACAAGCATCGCATTTTACTAGAAATTAACAGATAATATGAAGCTTTAGATAATCCAGAAAACAATCAAGGCAAATTTGTGCCTTTAGTACTGAGAGGAAATTTATGAAAAGAGCTGTGATTACTGGCCTGGGAATTGTATCAAGTATTGGTAATGACGCTAAAGAAGTATTGGCGTCATTAAAGACTGGCCGTTCTGGTATAACACACTCTCAACAGTTTGCTGATATGAAAATGCGAAGCCAAGTTTGGGGGAAAGTTGATATAGACTTGTCTGAGCATATTGATCGCAAACAATTAAGATTTATGGGAGATGCTGCCGGTTATGCCTATGTTGCAATGCAACAAGCCATTACTGATTCAGGATTAACCGAAGAAATGGTATCTAACCCTAGAGCCGGTTTAATTGTCGGTTCGGGTGGCGCGTCATCAGCAAATCAGGTTGCTGCGGCAGACACAATGCGAGAAAAAGGTGTTAGACGAGTAGGGCCATATATGGTGACTAAAACCATGGGGTCAACTGCTTCTGCTTGCTTGGCAACCCCGTTTAAAATAAAAGGCGTAAATTATTCGGTTAGCTCGGCATGTGCAACATCAGCGCATTGCATTGGCCAAGCTTGGGAGCAAATCCAACTGGGTAAACAAGATGTTGTTTTCGCTGGTGGTGGTGAAGAATTAGATTGGACCATGGCATGTCTATTTGATGGCATGGGCGCTTTATCGACCAAATACAACGAGACACCTGAAAAGGCATCCCGTACTTATGATGCTGATCGTGATGGTTTTGTAATTGCAGGTGGCGGCGGTATTGTCGTTGTTGAAGAATTAGAGCACGCGCTTGCACGTGGTGCCAAGATATATGGCGAAATCGTAGGTTACGGAGCAACATCAGACGGCTACGATATGGTTGCGCCATCAGGTGAAGGCGCGATCAGATGTATGCAACAGGCGATGTCTACAGTTGATGCATCAATAGACTATGTAAATACGCACGGTACATCAACACCGGTAGGCGATGTAAAAGAGCTTGAAGCGATTCAAAATGTATTTACAGAATATAAACCTGCCATTAGTGCGACTAAAGCGATGACAGGGCACTCACTGGGTGCAGCAGGGGTTCAAGAAGCAATTTACTCATTGCTAATGTTAGACAATGACTTTATTGCCCCCTCAATTAATATTGAAACCTTAGACGAAAAAGCCCAAGGTTTAGATGTTGTATTAGAGCCAAGAGAGGCTGAATTACAAACTGTCATGTCTAACAGCTTTGGTTTTGGTGGTACAAACGCAACTTTAGTCTTTAAGCGCTTCCAAGCTTAATGTAATAGATGAAGGTGTGCTTAAAGCGCACCTTCTGACTTCCCAATTTATTAGAATCAGGTGTTTAATGGCCCAAGAGCTGCATTTTTTTATCGAAGACTCACTATTGTATGCAGAGGAGTTTTTCTCTTCATTAGGTAAAATTACTCGATTTAAAGGACGTGATGTAACCGCTGAAGAAATTTCAGATGCCGATTATTTGTTGACGCGTTCAACAACAAAGGTAAATGAAAGTTTGTTAAACAAGTGCTCTAAACTACAGTTTGTTGGTACAGCCACGGCGGGCTACAATCATATTGATGCACAATACCTAAAAGGCAGAAATATCCCATGGTCTTCTGCCGCAGGTTGTAATGCCGATGCGGTTGCCGATTATGTACTGAGTAGCGCCTTTAATTTAGCAAACAAATATGGCTTTCTGGTCTCTGATAAAAAAATAGCAATAGTCGGAGTCGGTGAAATTGGTCGTCGATTAAACAAACGCTTTGCGGCAATAGGTTGTGAGGTTGTTCTATACGATCCTGTTAGAGCGCAAACTGAAAGTGATTTTCAAAGTGCAAGTTTTGACGATGTATTGGCATGTGATCTAATTACTTGTCATGTTCCTTATGTAAAAGAAGGTCCATACGCAACGCATCATATGTTCAATGAAGCAACCTTGTTAAAACTGCCTAAACAAACCATTTTAATAAATGCGTGTCGAGGAGAAGTGGTTAATAATCAAGACTTATTATCCGTCTTCAAACAAGGGCATTCTTTACATGTCGTATTAGATGTTTTTGAAAATGAGCCCAATATAGAGTTAGACTTATTGCCTTATTTAGAGTTTGGCACACCTCACATTGCAGGGCACAGTTTAGAGGGAAAGGCGCGTGGAACCGAAATATTATATAAGCTAGTTTGTAAAAGACTAGGCATAGAACCCACCGTGTTATTAGAAGATTTATTGCCGGCAATGGCGATTAACCGAATGGAATTAACGCGAGAATATCAACTCAGTCAAAGGCAATACAGAGCATTAATGAACCTAGTTTATGATATTCGAAACGATGACCTAGATTTTCGTATGGGATTAGCGAAAGCACCTGAAAGTTTTGATCTACTCAGGAAAAATTACGCTATACGAAGAGAATTAACTTCACTTAAAGTAGAGTGCGATAAAAGTTTGTATCAAACATTCACCGATTTAGGGTTTAATACTCGATTATTGGATTAAAAAGAATCTGAGTGGTTTCAATTAGATGAAACCACATGGAACAAGGTTTGCTTAATAACTATAATAACGCGTAGATAACGCCAAAGTGGGACAGTAACAGAATGCGCTTGTATAAAAAACTAGGAATTGCATTGTTATGGTTGTTCCTTATAGGAACACCATCATATAGTGTTATAGAATTTTTTGTTTCAGCAGAAGCGCATGCTGAGATGCGGATCCGTGGAGATAAAGAAAATGATGACGGATTATCTGGACGCACTTATGGTCCCATCACACCTAAAGATACCTTGTGGCAAATTGCTACCCAATATAAACCAGACAATAGTGTCACCACCTATCAAGTTATGGTGGCAATTTATCAAGCTAATAGCGAATCGTTTTTAAACAATAACTTAAATAGCATGCGAAGTGGCGCTGTGCTTGAGTTACCCACTTTATCTGCCATTCGAAAAGTTAACAAAACCGCAGCCAAGAATAAATCTGATTTAGACGACGAAATTTGGGCGCAAAAGCAGCGGAAGTACCTTGCCGCTCAGCAAGACCCAGAAGAAAAAAAGCGGCAGGAAACAGCCAAACAATCAGATGTTGAAACGGCTAAAACTCAACTGGAAGATAAAATAAGCCAATTGCAGCAAGAACAGCTGCAATCTTATGGTTTATTAAAAGAACAATTTTCGGCCTCACTAGATAGCATTCAAGTATTGTTAGAAGAGAACGAACGCTTGAAAAATCGTTTGGTTAATGTCAATGAAGAGGTTATCGAATTAAAACAGCAAGTTGGTCAAGACAGCTTGTTACAAAAGCAAATGGAACAGATTCTGGCGCAACAAACAGAAATGCTAGAGCAAAAGCGCAAAGAACTGGAAGAGGCAAATAAAAGCTTAGTTAAAGAGTTGTGGCAAGCCATTACAAACAGTGTTATGTACATGATTTTATTGGCAACACTCCCAGCTTTATTGATTATCGGTGGGTTGCTGTTGTGGTGGCGCGCTAAGAAAAAAGCAGCAGAAAATAGTGAAACAAAAGAGCAGGCACAAAGAGAAACCAGCCCTCAAAACGATGTGCAGGATGATTTTAATTTATCGCCGACAATGCCAGATAGCACAGACTCAAACGACTTTGACGTTGATGAGTCCATACGCTTAGATGAGAATGATGACTTATTGCCGCCGTTGGATGAAGAAAATACAAGCGGTGATGATGAACTGGTATATGAAGAAGATGATGATTTACTAGATGTACCCGATGATGCGTTTGACGATGATTTGCTAGAGCAGTCACTTGATGACATTATCGGCGACGATGGCGATCAAACAGTATCGGATGATGATATTGATGCGTTATTAGAAGAAGCGACTGCTGATATCGGGGATGAATTAGCTGAAAATGAAGCGCTGGAAGGCGATGAACTATCGCAAGATGATTTAGATTCCTTATTTAGTACGGATGAAGATTCGAATGACAATGTTGATGAAGACGATATCGACGCATTGTTATCAGAGAATAAATCCGACTCGGTCGTCGATGAAGACGATATAGATGCGCTGCTTTCAGAAACACAAGACGCAGACAATCAAGAATCACAAGATGTCGATGAAGACGATATAGATGCGCTGCTTTCAGAAACACAAGACGCAGGCAATCAAGAATCACAAGATGTCGATGAAGACGATATAGACGCGCTGCTTTCAGAAACTCAAGACGCAGGCGATCAAGACTCGCAAGACGTCGATGAAGATGATATCGATGCGCTGCTTTCACAAACACAGGCCGCAGGAAACCAAGACTCGCAAGACGTCGATGAAGATGATATCGATGCTTTATTGTCGGCTACACAGGAATCTGATGCGTCCGAGCAAGAAAATCAACAGCTTACGACAGATGTAGATGATGATATTGAAGATGCAGATCTAGATGCATTGTTAGATGAAGATATGGCAAAAAATAAGCCAGTCGATGAATCTAAGCTCAGCGAAGATGTCGATTTAGACGATATGTTAGGTGACGATGAGCAACCTGACGATGCGTCAAGTATGGATGTAAATGAAGAGGCAGATGATTCAGATGACGCATTTGATATAGATGCGCTGTTAGATGAAGCTCAAACTGAAGATGTTGAAGAAGCAAATGAATCTCTCTCTCATGCATTTGACCCAGATAATAATGAATCGAGTAACGCAGTTCGTGATGAAGGCAGCGAAGAGGCAACGGATGATGATCAGGTTGATATAGACGCGCTGCTTTCTGAGCATGAGTTAGATGAAGAAAATGATGATGAACCTATAGATATAGACTCATTACTATCGGATAACCAAGACGATATCGAAGATGAGATAGATATAGATGCGCTGTTGTCCGAAAGTGATCTTGAAGAAAGCGATAATGATGAAGAATCGGTCTTAGACGAAGATTTCATGGGGGACGAGTTCCCACAAGAAACCGCGCAGGATGAATCCGCAGAGCCAGAAGCTCACAGTGAAACTGAAGATGAATTAGCGTTAGACGATGATTTCATTGGCGACGAAAGTCCAGAAGAAGCGGCGCTTGATGAAACTGCACTGGATGAATCCGCAGAGCCAGAAGCTCACAGTGAAACTGAAGATGAATTAGCGTTAGACGATGATTTCATTGGCGACGAAAGTCCAGAAGAAGCGGCGCTTGATGAAACTGCACTGGATGAATCCGCAGAGCCAGAAGCTCACAGTGAAACTGAAGATGAATTAGCGTTAGACGATGATTTCATTGGCGACGAAAGTCCAGAAGAAACAGCGCTTGATGAATCTGTACTGGATGAATCCGCAGAGCCAGAAGCTCACAGTGAAACTGAAGATGAACTAACGTTAGACGATGATTTTATCGGCGACGAAAGTCCAGAAGAAGCGGCGCTTGATGAAACCGCGCAGGATGAATCCGCAGAACAAGAAGCTCACAGTGAAACTGAAGATGAACTAACGTTAGACGATGATTTTATCGGCGACGAAAGTCCAGAAGAAGCGGCGCTTGATGAAACCGCGCAGGATGAATCCGCAGAACAAGAAGCGCAAAATGAAACTGAAGATGAACTAACGTTAGACGATGATTTTATCGGCGACGAAAGTCCAGAAGAAGTAGCGCTTGATGAAACGGCACTTGATGAAAATAACAGTGATAAATTAACTGAAAGTGACTTACCGGAAGAAGAACTGTCAGCAGGTGAGCTACAAGATGAAGAACTTTTAGACGAAAACCTTTTAGAAGACGATCTTTTAGAAGACGGGATCGCGGCAACGGATGTTCCAGAATCAGCAGAAGAATCTCAAAGCGACACTGCTGATGAACTGACACTAGATGACGATTTTATCGGCGACGAGCTCCCAGAAGAAACAGCGCTTGATGAATCTGCACTGGATGAATCCGCAGAGCCAGAAGCTCACAGTGAAACTGAAGATGAACTAACGTTAGACGATGATTTTATCGGCGACGAAAGTCCAGAAGAAGCGGCGCTTGATGAAACCGCGCAGGATGAATCCGCCGAGCAAGAAGCTCAAAGTGAAACTGAAGATGAACTAACGTTAGACGATGATTTTATCGGCGACGAAAGTCCAGAAGAAGCGGCGCTTGATGAAACCGCAGAGCAAGAAGCTCAAAGTGAAACTGAAGATGAACTAACGTTAGACGATGATTTTATCGGCGACGAAAGTCCAGAAGAAGTAGCGCTTGATGAAACGGCACTGGATGAGACGGCACTTGATGAAAATAACAGTGATGAATTAACTGAAAGTGACTTACCTGAAGAAGAACTGTCAGCAGGTGAGCTACAAGATGAAGAACTTTTAGACGAAGACCTTTTAGAAGACGATCTCGCGGCAACGGATGTTCCAGAATCAGCAGAAGAATCTCAAAGCGACACTGCTGATGAACTGACACTAGAAGACGATACTCCCGAATTAGACTCAGTTGCAGAAACAGACGATAGCAATGGTGAAAATCCAGCAGATGACGAAATAAATCTGGATATAGAGTTTACCGAGGATGATGCAAAAGCGTTAGAAGGTGAGTTAGATTGGGACTCATTATTAGACGAAATTGATGATGAAACTGACAACAGCCAAGAAAGTGAAGAAGCTCAACGAGCACTGGAAAAGGAATTAAATTTTGACGAACTCTTGTCAAATGAACCAGATATCGACGATATCATTCGTGAAGATGAGGGCGCTGACACACTAGAGGTTGCTGAAGAACCGAATATAGCAGCGGATGATCCAAACTTACAAGAGTTAGATGATTATGAGAACACTAACTTTGATGAGCTGCTCAACGAGCTCACCGTTGACGAAACTTCAAATGACAATGCAACTAGCGATGACGCACTGGATATGGACGCGTTGTTGGCAGACGAGGAAGTCGGTGATCTTGACATTGATATTGATGATGCAGATAACAATCAAGAACTCGATGAAAGAGACTTGTTGGATGTCGATTCAATCATTGAGCAATTAGAAGATGAAGAACAAGATGAAGAGCCATACAATGAGCCACTAGCAGATGTAGGCTTAGATGATTTTATCGCTAAAGAAAATATTTCTAACATTGATGTTGATCAGGAAAATGCCAATGGCATGCAAGCTAAGTTAGATTTGGCCTATGCATATAGCGAAATAGATGACTTTGAGTCAGCGATGAGTGCTATAGATGATGTGTTACAACATGGCGATCCAGCACAAAAAGAAGAAGCAGAGCAACTGCTGGAAAAAATTAAAGCCAGTGAATAAACTGGTTTTCCTTTGCTTAAACACTATAATAGCCGCACTTTTTAGCAGCATCAGAAGTTCATGAAAATAGCATTAGGTATAGAATACGATGGCGCGGCATATTCGGGCTGGCAACGGCAGTCACATATACAATCTGTCCAGGCTAGATTAGAAACCGCCTTATCAAAAATAGCTGATAGTCCAATTGCAGTTACCTGCGCAGGTCGTACTGATGCAGGCGTTCATGCAACCGGGCAGATAGTGCATTTTAATTGCCCGATAGAAAGAAAGCTATCAGCCTGGACCTTGGGGGCGAACGCTAATTTACCAGACGACATCGCCGTTCGATGGGCTGTCGAAGTTGCAGAGGAGTTTGATGCCCGTTTCTCGGCTACCGCACGTCGATATCGATATATTATTTTTAATAGCCGTATTCGAGCCGGCATTTTCAAACAAGGCGTTACTCAATTTTACGAACCCTTAGATGAAATTAAAATGCATCAGGCAGCGCAAACTCTAATTGGTGAGCAAGACTTCACTGCTTTTAGGGCATCGCACTGCCAATCCAATACCCCGTTTAGAAATATTCATCAAGTGACTGTTTCGCGTAAAGGACGTTATGTCATAGTCGATATTACAGCGAATGCATTTTTACACCATATGGTGAGAAATATCGTAGGCTCCTTGATGGAAATAGGACGGGGTCAGCAAGCGATAAATTGGATAGCCGAATTGTTAGAGCAAAAAGACAGAACTTTAGCTGCGGCGACGGCTAAACCGAATGGTTTGTATTTAGTGAAAGTATTTTATCCTGAGAAATTTGGTATCCCAGAACACCCGATGGGACCGTTATTTTTAACGGATGACTAAGATTTATATCGTAACTTAAGGTTTTAGTTAAAAATGCGCGTAGATTATGGTTTAATGTGCGCCAATTGGCCGGTCTAGTTGATGGCTAGATCAAGGATTCGTTTAGCAAATTTATAACCCAGAGATAATCAATGAGTTGGATCGAAAAAATACTCCCGAAAACAAATTCGACTAAAAAGAGTAATGTGCCTGAAGGTGTATGGGTAAAATGTGATGAATGTAGTTCTGTTTTATATAGAGCTGATATTGAACAACAGCAAAATGTTTGTCCAAAATGTAATCACCACATGCGAATTGGTGCGCGCCGCAGACTCGATTCGTTTTTAGACCCGGAAAACAAAGTAGAAATTGCCGGTGATTTAGAGCCACAAGACGTTCTCAAATTCAAAGATTCAAAACGCTATAAAGACAGAATTACAGCTGCACAAAAAGCAACTAACGAAAAAGATGCGTTGGTTGCAATGCGGGGAACTGTAAGAGGTGTTCCAGTCGTAGCGGTCGCATTTGAATTTGCATTTATGGGTGGCTCAATGGGTTCTGTTGTCGGCGCTCGATTTGTACGCGCAGCTGAAGAATGCATTAAACACGGATTACCATTAGTTTGTTTTTCTGCTTCTGGCGGAGCTCGAATGCAAGAAGCTTTGATGTCTCTGATGCAAATGGCTAAAACTAGCGCTGCATTGGCAAGAATGAGCGAAAAAGGCTTACCTTATATCTCAGTGCTAACCGACCCGACCATGGGTGGTGTTTCAGCTAGTTTTGCAATGTTAGGTGATATTCATATCGCCGAGCCTAAAGCCCTTATTGGTTTTGCCGGGCCACGAGTTATCGAGCAAACCGTTCGCGAAAAGTTACCTGAAGGTTTCCAACGCAGTGAATTCCTATTGGAAAAAGGTGCAATTGATATGATTGTTGATCGCCGTCAAATGCGAGACACGGTCGCTAGAGTCATATCTAAAATGATGAAGTTACCTTCGTCTGAGCAGATTTAATGCAGAGTATGGCATCTGAACCTGCCAAATTTAAATCAGTAGATGAATGGCTGGATTATTTAACAGCAATTCATCCAGCTGAAATTGATATGGGGTTAACTCGAACACAACAGGTGTTCGAGTCGCTTAACCTCGATTTTTCAAACAGTCGAATTGTATTAATAGGTGGCACAAATGGTAAAGGTACCAGTTGCCAGTTATTGCGCCAGATCTTACAAAAACACGGTTATAGTGTAGGTTGTTACAACTCTCCGCATATTCATGATTATAAAGAGCGTGTAACCGTTAATGGTGAATGGCTCTCATCACAAGACCATTGTCAGGCTTTTCAGCAAGTTGAAACAGCAAGACGCGACATATCGTTAACTTATTTTGAGTTCGGTACATTAGCTGCCTTAGTGCTATTGGCTCAGCAACGACCTGATTTTATTTTATTGGAAGTGGGATTAGGTGGTCGTTTAGATGCGACGAATGTTGTTCAACCCGAAGTTTCAGTGATTACAACGGTTGCACTTGACCATCAAGACTGGTTGGGTAATGACAGAGAAAAAATTGGTTTTGAAAAAGCAGGCATCTATCGCCAAAACCAAAAAGTTGTCTGCGGGGATGCTAACCCGCCTGAATCAGTAAAAAACGCAGCACAACAATTAGCCTGTGATGCGGTGTGGCAGGGGATTTCTTTCAAATATTCAGAACATGCAGAATGCTGGAGCTGGTTTGGCAATAAAAACCTTTTATCGCTAAGCAAGCCAAACATGCCTTTGCAAAATGCCAGCACAGTACTTGCGGTAGTTGAGCAATTGGGTATCGATTTAATTGAAGAGCAACTAAATCAGGTATTGGCTGAGTTTCAAATGCCGGGCCGGTGGCAGAAATTACAAAGCTGCCCAGACGTATATGTTGATGTTGCGCATAACCCTGAAGCGGTTAAGTTTTTAAGTCATAAATTAGAACGCGAATTTGCCGGCAAAACAACATTGGCCGTGTTTGGCATGTTAAAAGACAAAGATATTGAAGAATGTCTGGATATTATAAAACCACAAATAGATGTTTGGTATTTAGCCGATATCAATCAGCCGCGCGGTGCTAAAGCGGCTGAGCTCTACCCATTGTTGGCAGATTGTGAAGTTGCAGGACAGTACGCAAATATTGAGTCAGCTTATCAAGCCGCACTAAATGATGCGACTGAACAAACCTGTGTTATTGCATTTGGTTCTTTTTGGGTAATCACGGATTTGATGGGGTCAGAATAAATTATGGCAACTTCTTTTCAGAATCGTTTGGTTGGTAGCATTGTATTTGTCGCGCTAATCGTTATATTTTTACCCGATCTGCTAGATGGTAAAAAAACAGATTATGGCGACCAGTTTCAAACCATACCTGCTCGACCTAAAGCACAAGCTATTCCGGCTAAACCAATGTTTCCAAAAGAGGAAATTGAAGTCGCTATTGATAAGCAGCGGGCTAATGCTGTCGATGAAAATGCAGTGGATGATGTATATTTGGCGCAACCAACCGTGCAGCCAGAAAGTCAAAGCGCTCGCTCTGAAGAGCAGAGTCGTGTGGCTGAGACGGTAGCTGAAACCTCATCAAGCGAAGAAGTAACAAGCAATCAAACGGCAGTAAAAGACGAAAATAAAAACACAAACACAAACACAAACACAAACAAAAACAAAAATGAAATAGCTTGGGTAATCCAATTAGGCAGTTTTCGTCATGAAAAAAACGTCAAAAATTTACAAGAAAAGCTCAGCCGAGAAGGTTACGTAACTTTTACACGACCACTGCGCACCTCAAATGGTAAACTGACCAAAGTATATGTAGGTCCGGATTTTGACAAAGTGAAATTACAAGCAATGTTACCAGACTTAAAACGCCTTACTAATTTAAGTGGAAAAATATCAATTTATGATGTCGCACAATAATATTAGTAATTACACTGGCAAATCTGCTAGAATTCGCCGGCAATTTTCTTCATGAAGATAGATATGGTTTGGTTCGACTACGCAATACTGGCTGTTATTCTAATCTCGACTTTAGTGAGTCTGGTTAGAGGGTTTGTGCGCGAGGCACTTTCACTCGTGGTTTGGCTCAGCGCATTTTTTGTCGCCAGTAACTTTTATCTCGATTTTGCGACATTTTTACCCAATATTGAAGATGAAATGCTGCGTAATGCCGCATCTATCGGCATATTATTTATCGCTACGATTATTTTAGGCGCGATTATCAACTATTTAATTTCACAGCTTGTACAAAAAACAGGGCTTTCCGGTACAGATAGAGTGTTGGGGTTAGTCTTTGGTGCGTTACGAGGTGTGCTGATTGTTTCTGCTGTACTATTCTTTATGGATGCATTTACACCTGCTGCTAAAGCAGACTGGTGGATGCAGTCAATATTAATTCCAGAGTTCAAGATTGTTGTGGAGTGGTTTTTTGAGTATATCAAGACCACTTCAAGTTTTTTGAAAGATGTTCAACCTGTGTAAGAGGTAGGTAATCCATGTGCGGTGTCGTTGGCATAGTTGCTCATTCCCCGGTAAATCAGTCTTTATATGATGCGTTAACAGTTTTACAGCATCGTGGGCAAGATGCTGCCGGAATCATGACCATTAATAATGGTATGTTTAAGCTGAGAAAAGCCAATGGATTGGTGCGTGATGTGTTTGAACAAAAACACATGGAACGCTTAGCAGGTGATTGGGGTATCGGACACGTAAGATACCCCACAGCTGGGTCATCTACTTCTGCTGAAGCTCAACCATTTTATACAAACTCACCTTACGGTATTGCGTTTGTCCACAATGGTAACTTAACGAATGCTGAAGAATTACAGCAAAATCTGATCAGCGAAGCTCGTCGACATGTGAATACATCATCTGATTCTGAATTATTGATGAATTTATTTGCACATGAACTGTGTGAGAGTGGTGGTGATTGGAATCTTAAAGCCGATGATGTTTTTGCTGCAGTGACTACATTGCACACAAAAGCTCGTGGCGCTTATGCTGTGGTTGCTTCTATCATAGGTTACGGTATCGCTGCATTTAGAGATGTTTATGGAATTCGTCCTTTAGTATTAGGTAAGCGTGATACAGAGCAAGGGACTGAATATATGGTTGCTTCAGAAAGTGTCGCAATCGATGCAGTCGGTTTTACCGTCGTCCGTGATGTTGAGCCAGGTGAAGCGGTATACATTACCAAAGAAGGTGAACTATTTAGCAAACAATGTGCGCCGTCTTCAGAGTTAGTACCTTGTTTGTTTGAATACGTATATTTTGCCCGTCCTGATTCAACATTAGATAATATCTCTGTTTACGCCAGTCGCGTTCGAATGGGCAAAAAGCTGGGTGAAAAAATTAAGCGCGTATGGAGCGATTTAGATATCGATGTTGTTATCCCAATTCCAGAAACCAGTTGTGACATCGCCTTAGAAATTGCCAATACGCTTGAAATCCCTTATCGCCAAGGCTATGTAAAAAATCGTTATATTGGACGTACCTTTATCATGCCAGGACAGCAACAAAGACGTCGCTCTGTCCGTCGTAAGCTTAATGCTATCTCTTCCGAGTTTAAAGGCAAAAATGTGCTATTGGTCGATGACTCGGTTGTTCGAGGAACTACTTCTGAACAAATTATAGAAATGGCAAGAGAAGCAGGCGCTAAAAAGGTTTATTTCGCATCAGCGGCACCAGAGATTCGTTTTCCAAATGTTTATGGTATCGATATGCCTAGTGCAAATGAGCTTATTGCCTATGGCAGAGAAGTTGATGAAATTTGTGATTTGATCAAAGCAGATGGTTTAATATTCCAAGATTTAGAAGATTTAATAGAAGCTGTCGGTGAGGGTAATCCTCATATTAAGCGATTTGAAACTTCGGTTTTTGATGGGAATTATGTGACAAATGATGTCAGTCAAGCTTATCTTGATCATTTAGATGCGTTAAGAAAAGATTCCGCAAAAAATGAAGGCAGTCAAAATCAAAGCTCTAGTCTAGAGATACATAATTTTAGCTAACTCAAGCTTAAAGTTAATAAAACGCCGCTGTTCAGCGGCGTTTTTGCTTTCTTTAAGAGATTCAACCTGTGATTGAACATATAACACTTTTTATCATCAGCTTAATTGCCAATACTTTGTCATCGCTTGCTGGTGGTGGCGCCGGACTATTACAGTTGCCGGCCATTATCTTTTTGGGATTACCTTTTTCAGTGGCACTCGCAACACATAAAGTTGCATCTGTTGCGTTAGGGGTTGGGGCATCCATTAAGCACCTTAAACATGGTCAATTCTCATTACCATTGGTTGTGATCATGATCATTGGCGCCTTACCTGGGGTCATTTTAGGTGCGCGAGTTATTGTTGAAATTCCCCCTCAACTGTCTATGTGGGCTTTAGGTGCACTTACCATAGCATTAGGTGTGTACTCATTTTTGAAACCGTCACTTGGGCAAACAGACAATCTTAAAAACCTCAACCTTAGAGGATACCTGATAGGTTCGTTAGGATTATTTATTATCGGATTTCTAAATGGTTCTCTGACCTCGGGTACGGGCTTATTTGTCACAATGTGGCTGATACACTGGTTTGGTATGGCTTATGGGCGTGCGGTCTCTTACACGCTGGTGATGGTAGGTATATTGTGGAATGGCACTGGCGCAGTTACATTAGGCTTAGTTTCTCAAATTCAGTGGGACTGGTTGCCAGCGCTGTTATTAGGCTCACTAATGGGTGGATATATAGGGGCCTATCTGGTTATTGCAAAAGGTAATAAACTCGTTAAACGTTGTTTTGAAGTACTGACTATTCTGGCGGGTATTTCTCTGTGGATTAAGGCGTCGACTTATTAATCGTCACCTTAATCAAGGGCGTTGTAGTATTATCTTTAGCATCAAGTTTTAGTTTGTTTCACTATTTATTTTTAAGCTTGAGCTCAAATATATGGTTGATCATATCTATTTCGACGCCTTCCTGGACAGATTCAACCAACTGATCAATAACTTCAATTTTATATGGTCCGCCAATCAACATCTTTTTAATTTGTAATAAATCACGGCGACACGCAATAGGTGCATATTTAAAAGCAATATCAATCTCAGCGACTTTGCTAAAACTCTCTGCTTTACTCAGTACACATCTTACATATTTTTCTTTATGTTTATTAAATTCACTTGAATCAGTTAATTGTTGAGATGGAGGCAGTGTTTTTTCGTTGGCGAATGCCGAAGTCACAAGAAGCAAACTGGCAATTAAAGTAAAAGCTTTCATTTAAGATTCCAATATGTATTCCGAATAAACGGTGTTATTTAAACGTCCTACTTGCCACTTAGTTTAACAGATAACCAAATAGAAATGTGTATTCTTTTGCTTGAAATCTTATTTTGCGCGACAATGATCACAGTTAATTTTATTTTATGAGGCCCTATGTCGTTGTCAGATAGTTGGATTGATTTTTCCTGTTTAATTGCTTTTTTAGCTATTTGGTATGGGTATGCTGCATTTGCCAGACGCGCTGCCAAAAAACGAGAATCTTTGTCGAGCGTTTTGATCATCTATCGCGTTGATTGGATGCGCCATTTACTTGAACGCGAGAATCGTATTCTAGACGCGGCTCTGATGGGCAATATAGAAAAAAATATCAGCTTTTTTGCATCCACAACCCTGCTTATTATAGCCGGTACGTTAACCGCATTAACTTCCGCGCAATCTATCCATGAAATCGTACAAATGGTGCCTTGGGTATGGCCACAAACTTTAGATATGATTCAAATCAAGGTGATGACCATTATCTGTATTCTAATTTACGCCTTTTTTAAGTTTACTTGGGCGCTCAGGCAGTACGGATTTGCTTCAGTGATGATTGGCGCTGCACCTAATGCAGATGATGAAAGAGCGACGCCGGAAATGAAAAAGGTATTTTCAGTCAATGCAGGGAAATTAATCGATCAAGCCGGACATAATTTTAATTCAGGAATGCGCTCGTATTATTTTGCTTTGTCTGTTGTTGGCTGGTTTATTCATCCGTTATTGTTTTTAGCGCTTACTGTGGTTGTTGTACGAATACTCTATATTCGTGAATTTACCTCTCGTTCGTTAAAAACACTGACAGACGGTTTATCCATGAGCCAGTATTATTTAGATAATCAAAATCTGAAATTTAAAAAGTAATTCAAAATTGATAGCCATTATGTAAGTTGCAAACCAACTCACGGTTCAACATTTTGAATACGTATTCCGTGCAATAGCTGAATTTTGGGATAGCCTAAAAGAAATCAAATCATGTCGAATACAAAACTAGAAATACCCGAAATTATTGCAGGGCCGATTATTCGGCAGGTAAGCGCGAAAAACGTCACTTTTTGGCTTGTTACCGCAAAAGACTGTCAGTTTAAATTGCGCCTGTCAGATGCCAAAAGTGGCCGCTGTTTCTATGACCAAAACCTAGAGCAGGCACAAGTGCAATCAGTTCAGGTAGGCCAACATGCTTTTATTCAACTTATTAATGTGGCACTGCGTAATGAATGCTTACCTGTTGGAGAAAAGATTTTTTATGATATTTGTTTAAGCGCAGCTGATATGGTTGAAACGAGTTTGACTGAATTGCTGCCAGATATCATATATTCGGGTGAAAAACTTCCCAGTTTTCATGTGCCTCATCAACTAAAAAATATTTTACATGGCTCTTGTCGCAAGCCACATCACCCCGGACCAGATGCATTTTTGCAGGTTGATAAACTTTTATCAGATTCAATGGATACACCCAATAATGCAACTGCTATAAAACCGGATTTATTATTATTAACAGGTGATCAAATATACGCCGATGACGTAGCAGGACCGACGCTAAACGCAATTCAGCAAGTCATTGAGCTTTTAGGTTTATACCACGAACCGTTAGAAGGCGCGACGATTACAGACAGTAAAGCGCTGGCGAATCATCCATATTGCTATTATCACAGGGAAGAATTACTTCCCAAAATTGATATCAATGAAGCGGTAAAAAGAAAGTTTTTTAGCGCCAAACGCAAACCCGTTTTTACATCTGATAATGCAAAAAATCACTTAATCGCACTCAATGAAGTGCTCGCGATGTATTTTTTAGTTTGGTCTCCCGCTTTATGGTCGTGTATTAAAATTTCCGATGCGCACATTGAAACAGCACATAAACTTCAATTTGCAAATGAGCAAAAGGTAGTGGAGCGTTTTGTAAAAGGCTTATATAAAGTGCAAAGGGCAATGGCGCATTTACCCGTTTATATGATATTTGATGATCATGATGTGACTGATGATTGGAATTTAACAAGGGGTTGGGAAGAGGTGGTTTATTCACATCCTTTGTCAAAACGCATTATCGGCAATGCGCTGATTGGTTATCTCTTATGTCAGGCTTGGGGCAACAAGCCGGATAAAATGGATGAATTAGTTAACAAAACAAAACTCGCTTTAAGTGATATGTCGCAGTATCAGAATGCCTTAATCGATACATTGTTTGCGTTTGAAGATTGGCACTATCAGTTAGATACACACCCAGCAATATTAGTTTTAGATACACGAACGCGCCGCTGGCGATCTGAATCTAACGCTAACAAACCTTCAGGTTTAATGGACTGGGAAGCACTGTGCGAACTGCAGCAAAATATGATAGGTCATCAGTCGGTTATTATGGTTTCGGCTGCCCCTGTATATGGCAATAAGTTGATAGAAAGCATCCAAAAAATATTTACCTTTTTTGGTAAAGCTTTAATGGTTGATGCAGAAAATTGGATGGCACACCGCGGCACCGCAAACGTGATGCTGAATATATTCCGACATTTTAAAACACCGCCTAATTTTATAATTTTATCCGGTGATGTGCATTATTCTTTTGTTTATGACATCAGACTAAAATTTCGTAAAAACAGTCCACAGATATTGCAGTTTACCTGTAGCGGAATTAAAAACGAATTTCCAAAGCGATTGTTATCTGTACTGGATAGATTAAATAAATGGTTGTTTTCTGCCCGCTCCCCACTTAATGTTTTAACCAAACGCCGCTATATGACGATTAGTCATCGAATACCCGCTACGTCTGATCAAAACAATGCACAACAAACCTTACATAACGCCAGTGCAATTGGTTTGTTAACATTAGATAAAAGTGGCCATGCAAAATCTTGCAAGTTGTATTGTGCAAATGGTAAACAGGTTGAATTTTTGCGAAAAAACAAAAATTCCTAAGTATATTATTCGGCTGCATTAAATCAGCAAACCCAGCAGATATTTAATAGGTCGTTAATTTAATCTGTTTTTTAGAACGCAGTGATTTGTTTTTTCTGATTTAGATAGCTGACCCATTAAGCGATACTTTACAGGTCAGCTCATTAACGAATTGGAGAAACTTTTGAAATTGATAAAGAAATTGATAAAGAAATTGATAAAATCTTATATTAATTTATTAGCTAAGCGTTCAGCCAAATTAGCTCAAAAAGACTGTAATTATCCAAATAATTATTATGGTGACCAAGTGTGTCGCAAATAGTGATGCCGTAATACATAACAAATGCGGCACAACTTAATAAGATGGGGTGTGACTCTCAACCCATCTTATTAACACTCAAATTTCGATACTTTCTACTTTCTACTTTTTTACCTTTAGTATTTTCTATTCTTAACACGCTAAACACTTCGCTTTCTTACCTCTCCAACTTCCAAGTTAACTTATTGTTAACCCGTTTTGGCTTGTTTTTGAATTTAAATTTAACCTATGTGTTACAACTGGCGGGACTTAACCGCCTTGCGACGGTTTGCACGATAGTTAACTGATAAAGATGCTTAACATTATCAAGCTTACTTGATTGTGCTCAGAATCTACCAAAACAATTTAAGGATTAGCATGCATTACAATAAATTATCAAAGATGTTTTATGCGGTAACCTTGGGGATTTCGGTAACGGCTTGTTCGTTAGAAATTAATGATGAATCAGAAGATGAAGGGGGCGCACAAAATACACCGCCCGTTATCACCAGTGCAAGTGGTAGTTATTCAGTTGATGTTGGCACTGAGTTTAGTTACACAATGACAGCAATGGATGCTGACAATGACAATTTGATGAAATCGGTTTTAATTCCGGCCGAGTTGTCTTGGTTAACGTTTGATGATTCAACAGGAGTATTATCAGGTACACCCGGCACGGGTGATGTATATACAGGGACAGTGACTTTAATTGTAGACGATGGTTTAGTTGAAACAACCCGTCAAATAGACATTTCGGTTGTTCAAGAAGATACCGCAGCCATGCCCGCGCTTGTGGTTTTTGAAAACCAAGTTTTGTCGCAATGGGCAGCATGGGATTGTTGTACAGATTCCACGCCTGAATTGATAACAGATGATATTCAACATGACCAAGTAGTAAAATTTTCTATTTTGGGTGATACCGTAATGGGATTTACCGCACGCGATGCGGATGGTGCTGTCAATGGTACGCCTTATGATGCATCAAATTTACAAAATGCCATTGTCTCGTTTGAGTTGAAAATGAATGCTGAACCTACTGCAGGCGTTGTGCCATGGAAATTTAAAGTTGAAAGCAGTGGCGGTGCAACTCCAGTTGAACTCGATTTATCTGCCAGTGTAGAAGGGCACACTTCTCCAGTTTTGGATACTTGGCAAACTTATACCTTTAAAATGGATGATTTAAAAGCGGCTGGTTTAGACGTTTCAGCAATCGATGTTTTTATGATATTTCCCGCTTGGGGCTCTGGCGCGGGGCAGAGTATAGTATTGATAATCTGATGATACACGGTGAAGAATCGACCACGCCAACTCCGACACCGACTCCTACACCAACGCCTACACCAACGCCTACACCAACGCCGACTCCAACCGGTGATGCTGCTCTAGTGATATTTGACGATACTGTAAATTCAAATTGGGTTGCATGGGATTGTTGTGGTGGAACAACACCGACACCTCTGACGGATTCAGATGATCTTTACGGTGAGGTTATTGAATTTATGATTTCAGGCGACACCGTTGTTGGTTTTAGCACCCGAGCGGATCACGGCGCAACTCAGACAAGTCCTTTAGATGCTTCGGCTTATGCATCGACCGGGGTAATCAGTTTTGATCTGAAAATGACCGCGGCACCTTCGTCTGCAACGACAGACTGGAAAATTAAAGTTGAAAGTAATGGCGGCGCTGAAGCGGCAGAAATTAATTTATCAGATAATTTACAAGGACATGCTCAACCTCAACTAGATACTTGGATGCATTACACTTTTAATATTTCTTCGTTCGCCAGTGTCGATGCACAAGCGATAGATGTGTTTATGATATTTCCTGCTTGGGGCGCCGGAGATGGTGCCGTGTTTAGTGTTGATAATTTTGAAGTACATGAAACCGGCGCTATTTCAAACGCTTCTGGTGGCAGTGGCAAAATCAATATTACTGATGGCATCACATTTGAGGGTGAACAAGCGGCGTGGGAAACATTTGAAAATGGCAATCCATCTCCCGCTTTGGAGTTTGTCACTAACCCAAGCATGGTTGGCAACGTATCCAACACGGTTGCTAAGTTTAATTTATTAGCAGCAGAGGCAAATTCTGGAATGTGGGCGGGAGCGGTCACTCATTCAGTCGACTCATTTGCACTGAGTGCTGAAAATGCAGTGGTAAAAATTTGGGTTTATAAAGACAAAATCAGCCCGGTTGGCATTAAGTTTGAAAAGCGTCATGGTGATGGTTGGGGTTCGCATCCACCTAGGTTTGTCAGCAATACCAAAATTAACGAATGGGAAGAGCTGACTATTGATTTTTCTGCTGACATAGGCCTGCCTGAAAATGATGCTATAGAAGGTATTGCGATATTCCCGGACAATGTTGATGGACGTAGCCAATCGACGATTTATATTGATAACATTTCATTCGGCCAGTAA
The DNA here is from genome assembly GCF_007289895.1 of Catenovulum sediminis. Taxonomy (GTDB): domain Bacteria; phylum Pseudomonadota; class Gammaproteobacteria; order Enterobacterales; family Alteromonadaceae; genus Catenovulum; species Catenovulum sediminis. The sequence continues at coordinate 3,078,830 of NZ_CP041660.1, forward strand.
ATAATATCAGTTGCAGTTATGATAAAGGAAAAAAGCGAGCATAAAGCTCGCTTTTTAACTGATATCAAAGTGGGTTTAGAACTTAGCTCGAACACCGAACGTAAATCGACGATCCGCTTCGCTGTATTTCCAATCAGAGCCTAATTCAGTTGAGAAGCTAACAGGCTCACCTGTTAGGTTAGTCACATTAGTCACTACTGTGAAATTCTCATTGATTTCATAACTTGCAGAGAAATCAAGTTGACCAGTTGGATTGCGGTAGTTATTACCTTCTGACTTATCAAATACGTCAACTGTCTCGCCGTTTTCATTAACTTCCTGACCGATTGCGTCACCATTTGCTACCGCGCTTCCGATAGTGATAACACGTTTTTCATTTTCAGTATCAAGGAACTCATCACGATAAGTGTAGGCTAAACGCACTTGGAAACCACTATTTTCGTAATATACCTGAGCGTTAAAGGTATTTTTAGAAATATCTAATAGTGGGTTACCGTTCGGTTGCTCACTATCTGCATAAGTATAGTTAGCCGTAAAACCTAAACCTGGAATAAATCCTAAATCTTGTTGAATACCTAGCTCAAAACCTTGGATCGTACCATTTTCGCCATTGGTTTTTTGGTCAGTGATAATACCCGTCAAACCTTGTGCACGTAAACTTTCAACATAATCAAGACCCGCTTGTGAAGGGTTATCTTCACCTTGGAAGTCGCCTAAACTAGATGTGATGATTCTGTCTTTACTCACGCCTGCCGTATCTAATTGACAAACATTAGACCACTCAGTCACGTTTTGTTGTGAAGTCAAAGAGTTTGCTTCACAAGTTGTGCTGTCATTTAAGAAAGACTCAACGTCTTTATAATAAACAGCAAACGAAACCATGTTACCTTCACCATAATAGTGTTCTATCGACAAGTCATACTGAGTTGCACGATAGGGGTCAAGGGTAATTGCACCGCGATCAGCAGTCACAAATGAATTATCAATTAAGAAAGCAGGGCTCAACTCACTAAAGTCAGCGCGGCGCATTACTTTAGCGGTTGCAAAACGCACAAAGGTGTCGTCTGTCAATCGGTAAGTCGCATTTAAGCTTGGTAAAAAGTCATCATACTCATGTGTACCGGTATCAAGTTCACCTTTAGTATAAACGGTCGACTCAATCTCTGTATTAATAAAACGACCACCAACAATCGCAGTTAGATAATCAAAGTCTAAATGCGCTTGTGCATAAAGCGCTGTTGTTTTTTCTGTGATATCACGGAAAGCACCTTGGTTTTCGGTTAGGTTATCTGCCAGACTACCCGTTGTCGCGTAGTTTGTACCCGCTGTAAGTTGCTGAACCTTTTTAAAAGTTTCTTCAGCGTTAGCAAGCTCAGTACCTTTGAATACGCGATATTTAGTTAACTGGTTTTCACCTGCAAATCCTGCTTGATCAAATGAATTTGAATGGTTTACCGTATGTACACTGCCCGGGAACATTTCTTCTACTTCATTAATCCAAACAGCATGTGGTGTACCATCGTCGTTAAACATCTTTTTATAAAGATCTTTAGCATCATAATAAGCTTCTGAGTATTTGTAATCTCGATCAGTTGTGCGAACACCCGCTTTGATTTTAGAGATAAAATCAACACCGAACGGTTCAAAATATTCAAGGTCAAAACGCATTGCAGTTTCATCATTTTCTGTCCAACGTTCGTCGTGGAAGAAATCTCGTACGGCTAAGTTTTCAGGTTGAGCAGCCAAGTGACCGTCTGCATACACTACACTAGGAATTTTATCGCCGCTACGAATGACAGTTGCTGTGCTCGTATGACGAAGCGTACCGCTGTTAAAACTAGAGCCATCCCAGTTTTCAGTCCATTCGTTCCAAGCTGATTGACTAATAGGGCGTAAGTTAAACTCAGACTTTGGTGCTGAACTTTCTGAGCTGGCGATAGCAATTTCACCAGAAACCTTTAACTGATCAGAAAGATTCCACTCAGCGCCAAATGCATGTGAAAACGATTCTGTTTCACGGAAATCACTCCAAGTTTTTGGAATGGTGAAAGCACCTTGAAGTTCATAATTGTTTAGCTGGCCATATTCATCAACGGTTGTATTTTCAGTTGCTACGATTGAGCCACCGACATCAAGAATTGAATATGCATCTTGATAACCTGAACGATCTGTGGTGTTTAAATCTAAATAGATAAAACCATCGTCATTCGGTGCCCATTGCAGTGTCAGGTTCATTGCTGTTCGCTCACGCTTTTCAGTTTTTTGTTCAACTGTATTTTGGTCAGCAACTAAATATCGACCGCTCGGTGTTTGAGTGGCAGGCGAGTCTATTCCGGCAATAGAATCATGCGTGTACGCTTGAACACGGTTAAAAAATTCGTCTCGACGAAGTTCGCGGTCTTGGTATGCGAACATGGCGATAGCACCAAAAGTACCCGCGTCGCCTAAATCCCATTTATTGCCTGCAGCAACGTTAAATATAGGCGCCCAATTCTCTGTTTTATCTGCATATTCTGCATCAAAAGACATGGCTACCAGCGGCTCTTTCATTTTTAATGGTTTTATTGTTTTTAAGCTCACTGTACCACCTAAGGCACCTTCAATCATTTCAGGCGTCGGTGATTTTACAACTTCAACCGCTTGTAAAAAGCTTGAAGGGAAATCTTGTAAGCTAATACCACCACGACCATCACCAACAGTAGAGCGGCCATTAATTTCTACTCGGTTTTGTGGTAAGCCACGAATAGAAACACTGTCACCTACACCAAAGTCACGGCTGATTGAAACACCAGTAACACGCTGCAAAGCTTCAGCAATATTGTTGTCAGGTAATTTACCAATATCTTCAGCAACAACCGCATCAACGATACGACCATCTGTACGCTTTAATAAAGCGGCTGCTTTTAAACTTTGTGTATACCCTTTTACTTCAATTGTTTCTACTTCTTCTTTAGTTTCAGCCGCATTTGCGTTGGCAGCCATTGTAAGTGCTGAAGCAGAAAGCAAAGACATAGCAATTTTCGATAGTTTGAATTGCATTATGAACCCCTTGTCATATTTTAATCTGGTTAGACCAAATTAGTGTTTTGTGTTTTACATAGTTCTTAAATGTGTAAGTCAAAGTGTTTCACATTGTGATTAAAAGATCAACATTTATGTTATAAAAAATGTTCATTTATTTTGATTTAGTATTAACAAGTGTTTTGTTTTTGTATTACCAATTGTGTGTGGTGATTTAATTTAGGCGATGTTAAATGATAGCTTATCTTTTATTTATTGCTGTATTTAGCGATATCATTGCTTTGACCTATTTATAGTGGCGCTTTTAGGTGTTTTTAGGCAGTGTTTGACTGCTTTTCAAGCGAGTTGAAGGGTGTGGTAATTTAAATGTATTGTAATACTTTACTAAGGCGAGAGGTAATTGCTGATGCAGGTTGGTTGAAAATTTTTAGGAGTTTGTTTCTGTTGGTTTTGTGATTTTTTGTAATACATTTTTGTTGGTTGACTTGTTAAATTTGTTTGTCAATAATGCTTTTTTATTTACCGGAGATGGATATGCGATTTACAACAATTGGCACGATTGTATTTTTAGCACTGGCAGTAAGTGCTTGTGGTAAAACAACTGAAGCGCCTCAAATACCAGAAACAAAACAAGAAGTGGGTAGCAGCTTGCATCAAAAATATAAATTAGAGCTTGATGAAATACCGAGCAAAGTGCTCGAAGCCATTAGAAACAAGCGGGCTGGATTTACTGTGCAAGAGGCTGAAAAAGAATTAAAACATGGCAAAACCTATATTGATGTAGAAGGTATTGACGATCAAGGTAACGAAATTGAATTTGATTTACTGCAAGTCGATGGCCAATGGGAAATCGTTGAAGTGCAGCGAGATTTAACACTTGAGCAATGCCCAGCGGGTGTTATCACGACATTTAAAAAACATGTGCCAGAGGTTTTACCTAAACGTATTATTGAAAGCGAACAGACAAACGGCGCAATAATTTACGAGTTTTATGTCGTGGATAAACAAGGCCAAGAGGCAAAATACGAAGTCAAACTAGAAAATGGCGAAACTGAGTTTTTAACCTCTGAATGGCAACATTAAATAGAATGCGTTTTATTCATTTAAATAGCTTAATAAAGTAACTACTAAACATACGAAAAGCGTCGTTTTGCAAAGATAGCAGGCGCTTTTTGCTTTTCTATTACCGCCCTTATTCGGATAGACCAATAGCCTCTTGTTAGTCTGCTCACCAAATAATAATATTCGGCAAAAACACCAAATACAACTGGTTATATTACTTATCAGGCCTTCCAAGGTGGTATGAAGTCTTATTCGTACAATGCCCAAGGGCAACTAGCGCGAACGGTTGAAAATATTATTCCTGACATGGGTAATACAATACCAATTGGCGTTAATGATCCAAATGCTACTTATTGGACAACAATTGACAAGGCTGTCGCCATTACTCGTGATTATAGTTACTCACACCATGGATGGTTGATTGAGGTGACAGGTTCATCGAAAACTTATTCACGAGAAAGATATTATTATCATATGGAACCAGGTCGGCCCAATGAATTTGGAGCTACAACTATCAGCAATGGTGGCCACTCTGGCAGTTTGTATGAGAAATACGAGTACAATTTTTTTGGACAGAAAACACTTGCAATTAAAAATGGTAGTGAAACGAGAACTACATATAACAGTAATGGCAGCATTAATCGCGAAACTATCGTCGATTCAGATGGAAGCTTAAGTGAAACAACCTACGGTCACGTAGGCGTTAGCAAGGATAATGAAATAGGGTACGACAAAGCGGGAAACCTACTTGGCTATCAATTCAGATATCACGACGGAAATAATGAACAGAAGTATCAATACAAAAATGTCGTAAGCGCCTAATGAACTAACGTTCTTACTTTCGAGATCTCAGAGCCGCATAATTTCCTCATCATTCACGCGAGGAAATAACATGCTCACCGCTAAACAAGAATACTGGCAAACACATATCGAACAATGGCAAGCATCAGGGCTTACTCAAGCGGCTTATTGTCGTCAGCATAATTTATGTCAAAACGGCTTAAGCTATCATAAGCATAAATTGGCTAACTTACCCAGCCATGTTAATTCCGTGACCAACGGATTTGCTCGTGTCCAAGTCATGGAAAGCTATACAACCAGTCAACCACTGAGCGTTCATCTGAATAACGGCCTCAAGGTCAGTGGTATTACACACCAAAACCTTGAGCTGGTTAAACAGTTGGCCCAGGTGTTGTCATGAACCAAGTGATGCGCCCCAACATCTCACTGACACAAGTCTACCTTTATTGTCAGCCCGTTGATTTTAGAAAATCCTTTCGCGGGTTATCTGCCATTATTGAATGTGAGCTTGGCCACAATCCATTTGAAGGTCACTTATACGCCTTCACCAATCGCCAGCGTAATAAAATAAAGTGCCTCTTTTGGGAAAACAACGGTTTCGTGCTCTATTACAAGAGTTTAGCCGAAGAAAAATTCCAGTGGCCACGCAACAATGAAGAGATGATAACTTTAACCGGACAGCAGATAAATTGGTTACTCGATGGCTATGATATTAGTGCTATGCAAGGCCATAAAAAACTTCATTATGAGGCTGTTTTTTAGGGCTTTTTGACGCTCACTTTGCTATAATACCCGCCATGAAAATGTCGCCCAAAGCTCAATCAAATCAAGCTTCTACATCTGTCGAAACTACGACTGAGATGGCAGCCTTGCTGTCTGAAAAAGACGACATTATCGACAAAAAATCAGAAGTGATTGCTTGGCAACAACAGCGTATCGCTTTGTTAGAAGAATACCTCAACCTTGCTAACCAAAAACGTTTTGGGTCTAGCAGTGAACAAACCACAGCTGAGCAAGGTAACTTGTTTAACGAAGCTGAAATCACCGCAGAGCCAGAGCAAGAAGAACTGCTTTTACCTGATACCGCTTCAAAAACCAAAACAGGGCGTAAACCTTTCTCTGATAAATTACCACGCGAACAAGTATTCGCTTATTTATCTGAAAAAGACAAAGCCGGTGCCATTGATACCTTCTTTGTAAAAGTCCGAGAAGAGCTAGACATCATCCCTGCTCAAGTGCGTGTGCTGGAATACATGCAAGAAAAAGCCGTGTTTAAAGATGAACAAGACAAGCGCATTATCAAAGCCGCTGAAGTCACATTACACCCTGTAGCCAAAGCGATGGGCAGTGTGAACTTAATGACCTACGTGATTGTGTCGAAATACGCGGATGGTATGCCACTGTATCGTTTAGAAAATATCATCCGCCGTTATGGTGGTGATATCTCAAGGGCGACCTTAGCGAATTGGGTTATCGCGTTGGCAAGGCAAGTTCAACCACTTATTCATTTACTCCGTGAGTATCAACATAACGGCCCACTGATAATGGCGGATGAAACTCGCATTCAGGTACTCAAAGAACCAGGCGCTTCCCCAACGGGTGATAAATACATGTGGGTCACTCTAGGCGGAGAGCCTAATCGACAATCAGTGCTGTTTGAATATGATCCTTCGCGTAGTCAGGAGGTACCCTTGCGCCTGCTGGATGGATTCACGGGAGGTTACCTGCAATCTGATGGATATGCTGGATATAATGCGGTCTGCAAAGAATATAAACTGACCTCATTAGGGTGTTGGGATCATGCAAGGCGTAAATTTAAAGAAGCTCAGATCGTGCAACCGAAAAGTAAAAAGACCAAAGTCAGTAAAGCGGATATGGCACTCAGCTATATCAACAAGTTGTATGTGATAGAGCGTAATATAAAATCATTGAGTGCTGATGGGAAATACCAAGCGCGTCAAGCGCAAAGCGTGCCTGTTCTGAACAAGTTGAAAAAGTGGTTAGACGTGCAGCGCCCCAAAGTAGTCAAAGACAGTTTAACGGGCACAGCAATGACTTACTTACACAACCAATGGGACAAATTAACGGTTTACTGTAAAGATGGCCGATTAAATATCAGCAATATCCTAGCAGAAAATGCGATCCGCCCGTTTGCTGTTGGCAGAAAAGCTTGGTTATTTGCAGATAGTCCCGCTGGTGCGCATGCGAGTGGAATACACTATAGCTTGATAGAAACGGCTAAGCTTAATGGACTTGAGCCGTATCACTATTTAAATGCGGTATTCAAAGCCTTACCATACGCAGATACGGTTGAAAAGTTAGAAAGGCTCCTGCCATGGAATTTTAAAGCCGAAAATAAAGAAAGCTAGCCCCGTAGGTTCATTGAGCGCTTACAAAATGTCTATGAATATAATCAAAAAGGTTATGAACAAGTTTCACAAATAGCCTCAAGAAAAGACTGGGATGATGGGGTATCTACCAACCAGTACAACCTTGCTGGAGAATTGAATGAAGTAGTATATGTTCAAGGCAATAGCAAAAACATAAAGCAGTTTTACAATAATAGTTCGGGCCAAATTTCTTCAAGCATCCATAAAATTTTATCAGGAACAGATAGTGGAAAGGTTACCTTTGACCATGCCTTTTATGCTAATGGACAATATTTGGGTTCGAAAAACTCTACATTTATACCATCGATTCACCCAGAACAAACTCGAAATATCGACAAGTACACAATCTCAGGTGGCGAAACTCTACAAAATATTGCGCAAATGATTTACGGTGATTCGTCACTTTGGTACCTAATAGCACACGAAAATGGACTATCAAAAGCGCCACTCGATGCTTTTAGTGCATCGGATGCGGGTACGCAACTGAGACTACCGCAAATTAACACAACAATTAAAAATTCATCAGACAACTTTAAGCCATACAACCCAGCAGAAGTTATAGGAGATGTGTCGCCTAGCCCAGTGCCGCCACCACCACCAAAATGTAATGCAATAGCTGGAATAGTTATGGTTGTGGTTGCAGTAGTGGTGACGGTATTTACCGCAGGCGCTGGCGCATTCGCGGTGGGTGGCTTCTACGGCGCTATGAGTGCGGGAGCAGGCGTATTAGCTGGTGGGTTTAGCACCGCTGCTTTTGCGGCAGGTGTCGTAGGCAGCCTAGCTTCACAGGCCGTTGGAAAAATGATGGGCGTAGTAGATGATATTAGCTTAAAAGATGCGTTTGTCAGTGGTGCAACAACTTGGGCTACCGCTGGTTTAGCTAAAGGTTTAGGAGTTGGCAAAGACGCCGTAAGTAAAAGCGACTGGTTTGTAAAACAGAGTGCAAATGGTAAAGGTATATTTAATGGTTATGGTATTGCAGCCCAAGCCGCGGGTAGTTACGGCGCAAATTATGCGGCCAATAAACTTGTTGGTAATAACAATGTTAGCTTTAGTTGGAAAGGTATGGCAGCGCAGGTTGCTGGCTCTGTGGCCGGTCATGGAGTGTCAAATAACGTTGATGTCGGAAATGGGTTGGTTAACGGAGGTATAAGTGGATTCGCCGCAGGCGCTACAACCGCAAAACTTGACCACCAGTGGAATGGCGGGCAAAATGCTAATTATGCTCAAGTTGCATTAAATGCCTTTGGCAATGCATTGGGGAACTCGATTGTTGAGAGGATGAAATCCCAACCTATCTCTCCAAAACTTGCAAATGTTACTGTTCCCGAAGGGGCTACTGCCGCTGAAACTTTGGCTATATATGAAAAAGAAGGCGTCATAGATGACCTTTCGGATGATCAATATCATGAGTTGGCAGTTGCAGCGAATAAAGAAGAAGGCATCTCAACAGGTTCAACTGCTAACGGTAATTCTAATCGAGTTGGACGAGTTACTGTGAACGGTGAAAGCTTCGGCAATGGCGGGTTTGATATAAGCAGAAAAGGACTTAAAGAGCTATATCAAGGCGGCATGCTTGACACCGTTGGCAATGTCGCTGGCGGTATGTATGACTCTGAAATTAGGGATATCATGGGAAGGGATGATTTTGGTTCATTTAGCCGAGAATTAAACTACGAGTTAGATAATGCATTTGGGCTAAATGAGTTAGCTGATGCGATGGGGTTTGCATCGGTCAGTAACATTTCAGGTGTATTTTATAAAGCAGCAAAAGCAGGGATAAAGGAAATATCGCCTGAACTTCAAGCTGTGTACAATCGTTCTAGAGCAACCATTCGGGCTCAAAATTTGAGAAATGGCGGTGCCAGTCCTTTTGTCCGAGATGTAATGCGTGGCGCTGATGAGCTAATCAAATCTAAAGATTTAAAAACCTTAAATCAATTACAAGCCTATGCAAAAGCTAGGGGGCCTAATGGTGTTATAAGTGAAGGCTTCACTAATTTACCAGCGAGTGTTAAGGATTTTGAAATTAAAGGGTTAATTAATCGTTTCGGAGAGAACAAAAGCCAATTTTCAATACCTGATCCTAACGCATATTTAGATGCTTTAGATGAAGCTTATGGAACAAAGAGTCCACTAAATACTGCAATGAGAGCTCGTATTTTGGAATATATTGGCGAGCCAGGAGCAAAAGTATTCGCACAACACCGAAATGGATTACCTGGATATCATGCTGAAGTAAGGGCTGCGAATGATTTACTGAATAAGCTACCAGCGAATACACCCGCATCTCAAATGAATATCGCAACCGCTAAGTTAGTACGAGGTACAGGTAATCATTTCCCAGCTTGTCTTAACTGTGGTGGCATTTTAGATGATTTTAATATCTTAACGAGTATTAGGAAGCAGTAATTATGGTGTTGCGTTTATCAAGTGAGAAATTGATACAGAAAAATCAATTGTTTTATTACCAAGACACTCTTTTTTCAGGCGTTATGTATGTAGTTGAAGGTCGTGAAGTTAAGGCGATTAAAGAACTTCAAAATGGGCGAGTTGTTGGGGATTTTAAAGATCCATATTTGCCTGAAAAAATGCCAGATTTGAGGCTGTTAGATGAAGTATTAAAAGGGGATTGGGATGAACCTATATGCTTACAAGGGAAACCTTTAACCGCAATTGTTTATACCTTTAATGACGGTTTTTGTGTGAGTCAAACTGAGCTTGATTTTGGTCAGCGCAGCAGTGAAACCGATTTTTTAAAAGATGGTACGCCTTATAGAATTACATATTTTGAAGATGAACTTGGTATTCAGCAATTTGAATGGACAGAAAAAGGCAAGCTCATTCACTATAGGGTAACATTATGGGGCAGTCTAGCGGAGCTTTCACTAAAGGGGGAAGAGGACGGTTCGCTACACTCTATAATCGTAAAAAACAATTTTTTTGAATTGATTAAGCCATATAAAAATTGGTTAATTGATAAAAGCTTTTCGGAAAAAGAGTATATGTCGACTTTAACCATTTCTAGGAATGTATATCTATCTGGCAACAGTGTAAGTTTAGATATCCTAATTTCTATTTTTGAAAATGGTGGTTTTAGGGAATGTTCACAAGTCTATGTTTCTCATGATATGAGCATAGACATGGATCTCATAAAGTTTTTGACTCAATTAAATTTAAATAGACTGGACTTCACCGAGCAAAACTATCCCAATGACACATTACTGCAGTTATACACCTCCAACGCACCAACATGTGAAGTTTATATTGGCAATCAACTTATTGCGTCTTAAGTACTGTATTCACTAATTGATCTGCTTGCCGTGTCGTTTCAGGCAAGCGATATTTTGGTGCCAGCTTTAAAACCCACTCACAAGCGCTTTTAAGGGATATTTTGTGGCCAATTGATACAAATACTGGTTTTACATTGTTTTGTGTTCTCAAAACATTACCAATAACCTCATTGTCATGTAAAAGAGGTGTGTGATCCCCTCTTAAATTTCCGACTGAGCAATATTCACCTAGTAATTTAGTCTTCCCACAGCCTATTGTTGGTATATTGAAAATAATCCCTAAGTGACAGGCGAGCCCAAATCTTCTGGGGTGGGCATATCCTTGGCCATCACAGATAATAAGATCTGGTCGCGTCTTGATTGATTCCAAGGCTTTGAGTAAAGGTGGTAATTCACGGAACGAAAACAATCCTGGAATATACGGAAAAGTCGCCTTTTCTTTGATTGTTACGCTTTCAATTACTTTTAATGTTGCAGACTCGAGTACAACCACCGCAGCTATTAACTCATCAGTTTCTTTTGAATAAGCGACATCGACGCCAGCCACTAGTTGAATATTTGAAAATGAGTCGGTACAAATTACTTGATGCGCTAATTTGTATTGTAACTCTTGAGCTTGAGTTATAGAAATGTCCCAAGCATGCTCAAACTGAATTTTCACTAATTATTTACCTGCTGTATCACCGCATCTAGGGCATGTTTATCTTTGTTTAATAAATGGGCGGCATAACGACTAAGGTATAATGGTTTCGCCAAAAAACAAAACACCAATGAGCCGTTATGCCTAGAACTATGTTAACAGATAAAGCTTGGTTAAAGCTAATTACTGCGCCATAGCATGGCCACCTTAATGCTAGAAAACGGCGCAGACATCCGCTTTATCCAAGCCATGTTAGGCCATGCAGAATTAAGCACCACAGAAATTTATACACAAGTGAGCATAAACAAACTCAAAGAAATCCACCAACAAACCCACCCCGCAAAAGCCAAGGCGCAACAACAACGGGCACTGGCAGAATTACTGCAAACGATAGAAGATAACGATGAATAACAAGTTGAATAAATACGCCATTGGCGTATTATAAAGGCAATATGGTTATAATAGAAACGGCCGTATTCACCAAAATCATAAAAACCTTAATGACAGATGATGAATACAAAAACTTACAAGAAGCCCTAATCACTAGGCCAGATAGAGGGGCGATAATAAAAAATAGCAACGGGATCAGAAAAATCCGCTGGACACTTGAAGGTAGTGGAAAAAGTGGAGGCGTACGGGTTATCTATTATTGGATGACTGAAGATGAGCAGATATACATGCTGTACGCGTACCCAAAAAGTGCACAAGAAAATTTAACCGATGCCCAATTAAAAGTCATGAAACAGATAGTAGAGGGGTGGACACATGAATGATGAAATGTTTAAAGAGCTTGTTCAGAGCATGGAGCAAGCAGGCGACATAATGAAAGGTAAGGCTAAGCCATCACGTGTGACCGTGTTTGCAGAGCCTGAAGTTAAAGCCATAAGAGCGAAAACAGGTTTAAGCCAAAGTCGCTTTGCAGACATAGTAGGTGTTAGCAAACGAACGCTAGAAAACTGGGAACAAGGTCGCAGGCATCCAACAGGGCCAGCAAGAGCATTACTGAAAATACTGGATGCTGATCCACAATATGCACTAAAAGCATTGCATGGATAATTGAAACACAAACATTGTCGGCAAGCTCAGAGAAGAAAAAGGCAGCTTGCTCACCTTAAAGCGCAGTCACAGGCCTTGCAACAAAAGCCCCAGTAAACATAAGCACTAAACCAGCAAGGCCAGCGCCCACGCTTAAAGGCTCACTGCGGTTTTTTATTTACCAAACCCCACATCTCCAGTCGCAAGCTCCTTCCAATGCGCCTTCTGTTGCTTCGCAGTCCTGCTACGCAACGCCAGGCACCCTTCGCCATCCATGGCTACGGTGTTCACAGGGCAGAAGTAAACTTCTGCTGAGCCCTGTTTACCCCTAAGCTTAGGGCTTAACCGGCTTCAGGCAATCAAGCCCTTCGGGTTAACATAATTTACATTATGTATAAATTGCCTAAAGCCTACAAAGCTGGTGCAAGCGCCAACACTTTATAACCGCCACTAAGAAAAAAAGTGCATCTAGGGCAAAAAAGTAAGATACTGCAAAAATGAATCAGATATCCGCTCACAACAACCTGAAAAAAAAGGGAAAATGCCTCTATGCGTAGGACTGCATGGCGGGGTGCCTGCCTTTGGCAATGCATTGGGGAATAGTATTGTTGAGGGGATGAAATCGGATAGTAGTAGCAAGGCTGCTGCAAAAATCCAAGAAATCCAAAATAGTAATACTGATGACACAACGAAAAAACTAGCCATTCAAAAAGTTTATGAAGAAGAAGGTGTATCATTTGGGAATATATCAGATGACACTGGCTCGTCAGGCGGAAGCGGTAAGCGTGGATTTAGTGGTATTCACGGTGCTTACGACAATGATGGGCACGTTCACTTCACCCGATATGAAAATGGCAATGCGATGAATGATACATTTAGTGGGCTGCTAGATGGCACATTTAAAAGAGCTAAATTCATTCACAGTAATTTTCTAAATTGGGCGGGTAATGACTTATCGACAAGTGGTTCAGCGCTAGGATTTAGCTCAATGATGTACAACCATAGAATCGACACCCAGCGACAAGCTTTAGCAATGAGCTCTGCCGAGCGCCAAGCTATTTATGAAAGTAGAATGCGCAGAATCGATTTGGGAAGGTCCACAAATAGCTGGGATGTAGGTAATACATCCACTTGGACTGGTTCAATGAAATACGCGATGACGGGTGCCAATGGTGCACTGTCAGATGATTTTATGACGGCTGTTCATACTGGTTTAGACTACGCAAATAAAGCTGCAATGGTAATTGGTGGTTTAGGTCTTGGTGTGGGTTTAGGTATTGGACTGGCATCGTTAACGAGAGCAGCGTTACCAACCATAGGACGTGGTTTTGTCTCAATGGGGCGTGCGAGTCTGCAAACTACTGATGATGTAGCTTTACGTGCTTCTGCTTATGGGCAAAGCGCTTTGCGACAAGTTCGCCCTGTAACTAACTTAGGGTTTGAAATGGGCGCTCGCTCGGCTGTTCATTTAGGGCGAGTTGAATATACAGGCTTTGCTGGAACTTTAAATTCTACTTTAGGTAGGATCGCGGGTTCTACAGGATTCCAAGGTGCAATGCAATCGGGTACGATAAATGGGTTTACAAACGGTATCGCAGAATATGCTTTTAAAGGCTCTGAAGCTAATGTTTTAGGCGCTTTTGTAAACGGATTTATTGGTGGAGGAGTTGGGTATGGGGTCGCACAAAAAGTGATTTCTGGCGCTAGAGGCTTTGTTGGTGGTGCTGTTGGTAGTGGGCTGGCCGAGTGGTTAGGGCAAGATTCTTTCTCCGCTCAAGATATTCTAATTTCTTCTACGGTTGGAGGGGGTGCCGGATTAGGATTTTCTAAAGTGTTTAGAAATATGCCTATGGTTTTACCTACTTCAACTCGCTCTTTGTATGATAGCTCGATTGATTCATTTTAAGGGAACTATAGCAGTAACCACTTTAAAGATTGGTACAGCAAATAATGCACAATAATCGTTTAATCAACAAAGTTGAATTTAAATTGGCTCGGATGCCATTGTTAAATGCGATTCTGGATGGCAGTTGGGTTATTCATTATTACTTGGCCTAATTGTTTATGGCTTATTTAGAGACGGTCTATCAGGGTCAGTGCTAGTTCCGATTGGTATTTTAGTATTTTATCTTGCCTTATCATTTAAGCGTTACCTCGAAGGAGGGGCGGTTTGGATAACTCTGAGTGAAGCTGGCATTACTTTACCAACTGGTTACCAGTATCCATGGGAAGAGGTGCAAAGTGTTCAATTATTGGAATTGAAACCGAGTGTGTATGGAGCTGCCACACCTGGCTTTCAAATTAACTTCACTGACGGTAAAGAATATAAAATCACTCAGCGAGTTGATGATTATACTGGGTTGTATAAGCAGTTGTTTGAAAGAAATATAGTTGGTACGGCTGCTCCACTGCCTGTTTATGAAGTTGATAAACTAGCTGGAGGAGCTGCCGAATTGCTGTCCAAACCAAAGTATATTTTTTATCCGAAAGAAAATAAAAATGTCTCAGTGAAAGTTAAGTAACGCTTTTGGCAATGCGTTGGGCAATAGCATTGTTGAGGGGATGAAGTCCCAACCTATCTCTCCAAAACTTGCAAATGTTACTGTTCCCGAAGGGCTACTGCCGCTGAAACTTTGGCAATATATGAGAAAGAAGGTGTCATAGACGACCTTTCAGATGATCAATATCATGAACTGGCAGTTGCAGCGAATAAAGAAGAAGGCATCTCAACAGGTTCAACTGCCAACGGCAATTCTAATCGAGTTGGTCTAGTTACAGTAAACGGTGAAAGTTTCGGCAATGGCGGGTTTGATATAAGCAGAAAAGGACTTAAAGAGCTATATCAAGGCGGCATGCTTGACACCGTTGGCAATGTCGCTGGCGGTATGTATGACTCTGAAATTAGGGATATCATGGGAAGGGATGATTTTGGTTCATTTAGCCGAGAGTTAAACTACGAGTTAGATAATGCATTTGGGCTAAATGAGCTTTCAAGCGCAATGGGATTAGCTCAAATTAGCGGTATTTCTGGGGTGTTTTATCGTGACCTTACGACAACATAGCGCAAATAATTAAAAACCATTTGGCATACTTGATTGTAGCGTACTTTTTTCCCATCATACTTTCGGCCAAATTGTTCATCATACGATCGGCTAAAAAATGCGCTACTTTACCGCACTGCCATCATAATAATTTTCAACTCAGCCAAATTGCTGTCATAGTTTGAACCGAATTGCTGTCGAACATCTTGTGAATAAAGGCTTTAGCTGAGTTTTTGGCACAAAAAAAGGGCTTTCGCCCCAGTGTATTTTCTGCTTAAATGCTCGCGAAGCGAGCATTTAAACGCCCTGTTTTCTCGATCGGTCAATCACAAAACAAGGTTAAAGTTAACCACAGATATTAAGTCACCTGTTGTTTGATTAGTTGCTCGTGGCTACGCCAGTGCGGCTGCACGAGCACTTGATTAACATGGGTTATGGTGACCGTTTTTTGAGTCTCTCGTGCAGCTTCTATCAAACTGGCTAAACACAAGTTTCGACATAATCTCAAATTCCCCTCACTTGAACGAATAATTAACGCCATCGCATTTTCATCAAAGGTGCTTATGCCCATTTTGGCTTGCTCAAGCTCACGAATGATAAAGGCTTGTAAGTCATCATCATTGAGCGGTTTTATATGCGCTGAATAGGTGATCCGGCTTTTAATATCTTGATTGGCAGTGAGCGATAACGCATGCAACAATTCAGGTTGACCAAACAACACCAAGTTATGATTTTTTGGGGGGCGATTTTTGCTCCTGCAAAATCGACATTCACCACATCCATGTGGCTCAAACGTTCAAACAACAAACGCAATTTACGCAACGCTGCAATTTCCAATAAATGCGCTTCATCGATTAATATGTATAAAGTTTTATGTGCTTTCACTTGGCTAAAAGCGGCATTAATCAATTCTTTTTCAATGGTTTTATCGGTGCAATCTAACTTAAATGCATCCGCTAACTGTCGAACAATTTGCCGGTAAGTATGCATGGTTCTTGAACAAGACACCACGGTTGACTCACGTGTTGTATCCAGCTTTTCAATATGCTCACGCAATACAGTTTTGCCCACGCCAGGCTGGCCTAACACCACAGAAAACCCACCTTGTTTGGCATGAATTTGAATGATGTCAAAAATGCTTTGTTGTTGTTTTAATAATTGATTTGGCTCACGTTTAAATGGCACATCTCGAATACCCCAAATTGCATTAATCATGTTTAAACTCCCTTGCCAATTGTGCGTTTAAATACAGGTTTAATGGCATTGCATCGCCCATGCGTTGGTCTTTGTAATAGACAATAAATCTATCTCTGACAGAGCGGTCATAACGAACTTGCACAGTTTTACCGCGTAAATCGACAGGGCATTCAAATTTATTGCTGTTAATAGAAAACA
Organism: Catenovulum sediminis; assembly: GCF_007289895.1. Lineage (GTDB taxonomy): Bacteria > Pseudomonadota > Gammaproteobacteria > Enterobacterales > Alteromonadaceae > Catenovulum > Catenovulum sediminis. The sequence continues at coordinate 3,095,508 of NZ_CP041660.1, forward strand.
CATTCACTTTAGACACCTTGCGTTCTTCTTCAATAAAAAACACCTCCTCAGTAAACTCATTGTTGGGTAAATATTGAATGCGCCGGTAATCTAAATTAAACCTGTCTAGCGGCGTCATTTGGATGGCCGAATGCAACTTAGAATTGTATTCATCTTCCACCCAAGCTTGCGCTAACTGGTTTAACGTCTCAAGCGATGAAAACTCAGTATGCATGACTAAAAACCTATCCCTAAATCCACGAAAGAAGCGCTCAATGACGTGAAAGGATTCACTAATGCCGTGAGCGCATGGATGCGCAGGAACGGCCTTCCCTTTGGCTGCGCCATCCCTAACGGGTGCGTGAGACAAACGAATATCCAATCGCACACAAGCTTGTAAAATCTCCTTCGCGGTGTAATTTGCACCGTTATCAAAATACAACCGCTCAGGTTTACCGCGTTTATACAAGGCGGTTCTCGCCGATTTTTGCTCCTGCAAAATCGGCATTTCTAACATCCATGTCAGTCAAAGCATTAATCATATTCTGCGTATCATCACGGTAGAAGAATTCAGCATGGGTGATTAAGCGCGAAGCATCATCAATAAAAGCAATGAAAAAGGTTTTTTTATATTTGCCGTCGGGCTGTTTAATCACAGGCCCATGCATGGTGGTCGTTCCTGCGCATCCATGCGCCCACGACATTCGTATATCCTATACATCTCTCCCTGCCAAAGTTCATTCGCATGCAACATCGCAAATGCCATTCTCAGCTTGTTGGTGGACTCTAAATCCAACAACTCATGCTCACGCACAAAACGGTAAAAAGTGGTGGGGGCTAATTGTGCACGGGTAAAATAATTACGCGCCAATAACACGCGATAAATGGCACTTTTAGGCACAACACCCACCTTGTTGGCTGATAAACTTGGTAAAACTTCACTCAATGCTTCAGCAAGCTCAGCCACTTGCACTTTACGTTGCGCGTTTTTATCCGCTCGGGTCTTCTTCTCAAGCGTAGTAATGCCATATTTTTTATAACGGTAAACCCAAGTGCTAATGGTGCGCCAAGTAAACTTAAACACATGATTAGATTGGTGGCAGGTAAAGGATTGTTGGCTAACCTGTTTAATGCGCTCACGCACCGTTGCACCTTGCGCTGCATCAACGGCAGCGAGTACACGTAAACGCACTTCTAACGAAGGAATGGGCATAAAAAATCTCCTAAAATGAACAAAATTAATAAAGCTTCAGGAGATTAAAACAACGCAAAAAAGCCCTAAATGACAAAATCGGTTGCAGTAAAAAACAAGATAAAAATTCAACAAAATCTGCAATTTAAACCAGCTTGAATCGATGAGATATTGGTAAAGCGCTGAGCAAAACTTGCCAAGGTCGACAACAAAACCGCCAAACGAGTGGAGCGAAAATTTAGATAACCAGTATCTAACAAGTTCAAATTCAAACGGGCTAACCAACTACGAAATAACCCCAATTGAGCATATAAAGCACTAAGCCAACGATAGGCTTGCCGGTGTGAAAAATGACAATGTCCAATGGCCGAATAATAAGCTTGTTCAACGGTTGCCCCTTGCAGCAATGACAAAACAAATGCCCAAATCACACTAAAAGAATAACGACGGTTAGGGATGAAATCAGACAAGTACAAAGCCAAAGTGCGGCCGCAACCTGATTTACCATAACGGTTGGCACATAAAATACGTTTGCCAACCTTTACGATAAATAAAACCATGAGACACCCAACTGTTAGAGCAAGCACAATGCTGGCAAGTTTGATTAGAATTTAAGCTATCTAAAGAACGAGTGAAAATATCTAACTCAAAAAGTGAAGAAAAAAATCGCTGCATGAAAATTAACCATTTTAGTAAAAGTTAAAATTCTACACAGAAATTCTGTTTCCCAAATTACCATAATAATCATGAATTTAAAGTTGATGATAATTTGGTAAAAAATCGCGGGATCGTTCGATAGAAGTGAGGTAAATTACAGTTTAACCAGTATGGGATATGATGGTCTTGATAGGCTTATATACACGTATGGCGGCTACGGCAGCGGCTCTAGCGAAATAGAATATGACGGTTTTGGTAATATCACTTATTACAAAAGCAAGAATCGAGAGTTAGATTATACATATGATTATGCAAATAATAGACTTTCTAGTGTTTCCGGTGTCAGTGGACGTTATAGCTCTATAGGCTATGATACACGCGGTAACATTACCAATAATGGCGCTTATTCACTGAACTTCAACGCTGCAAATCAATTAGCTTCTGCGAATGGCAATAGCTATTTGTACGATGGACACAACCGTCGAGTAAAGCAGGTAGAAGGCAGTGATACAACCTACTCAATGTATAGCTTTGATGGTCAGTTACTATATCGAACTAAAAGTACAACTTCGGGTGATGGTGTAAGTTATGTATATTTAGGCAATAAGCTTATTTCCAAATACGGTGATTTGTCTTTCCAAACGAGTGGTAACTCCCGTCAGCATTTTAGGCCTTATGGCCCCCTGTGTCAGGATAGATGTCGCCTCTAACTTTAATTAGAGGCAAATAAAAATGAGATGATTTTGATGAACTACATATCAGATATAGAGCGTAAACTTGGCGATTGGAGAAAACTCCCAGATAACCCATTTCACCAAGAATTGGATTATGCTGTTTTCTCATCTTCGAATGATCAACTTGTCGATGAAGTTTTGTATGAAGCTATTTTTGAATTGAATGAGGCGCTAGGTAATGACGAATTAGTGTTTAAAGCATTTATCGACGTTAATGACAAGAAACCTGATTTACTCGTTCAAAATCAGAAGAATTGGAGCAGTTTTGATAAGTTTCAAGAGTTAAACCTTGTCTACGAAGGCTTTTATACATCAGGTGACAAATTAAATTGGCTTGGAATTTATCACCCAGATGACTACTTTGTTGTTGGAGCACCAAAATATGTACTGGAAAAGTTATGTCTAAATGTATACGGTCACTTAGACTGGAAAAAAGAAATTTCTAATAAATATGAAAGTGGGCAGCTAGAAATATACAGTGAAGATTTTGAAGAGCTGAAAAAATCGCTTCTTCTGTAATCTTTTTGATTATTACGCTCAAGCATTTAATCCAAAGCTCCGCATTCTGAAGTGAAACTAAATAACTGGATTATCCAATTATAAGGACTCACCTCACACGCGGGGCTTTTTAATTTAAGTAAGTAAATGTAGCGTACTTTTTTCCCATCATACTTTCGGCCAAATTGTTCATCATACGATCGTTTAAAAAACACACTACTTTCCCGCACTGCCATCATAACAATTTTCAACTCAGCCAAATTGCTGTCATAGTTTGAACCGAATTGCTATCGAACATATTGTGAATAAAGGCTTTAGCTGAGTTTTTGACACAAAAAAAGGGCTTTCGCTCCAGTGTATTTTCTGCTTAAATGCTCGCGTAGCGAGCATTTAAAAGCCCTGTTTTCTCGATCGCTAAATCACAAAACAAGGTTAAAGTTAAACGCTGATATTAAGTTACCTGTTGCTTTATTAATTGCTCGTGGCTACGCCAGTGCGGCTGCACGAGCACTTGATTAACATGGGTTATGGTGACCGTTTTTTGAGTCTCTTGTAGTTTACAAAAATAACGTCATACTTTTTACCAAGCAAAATATCGTAAGATTTGGCCAAAATATGACGTTTTTACCACGCTAATATCGAACGATTTTTCGGCGTTACCAAATTCATACCGTACAATTTACCAACTCCAATCATACTCTTTCCTAAACTGAATCATACTCTTAACCAATTTGTTGTCGTATTGGATGGAGCTGGCAATTTTCCAAATAAGGTCAAATTACCACCTCGATAAAACGGAAAACGCCCGAGTATTTAACTCAGGCGTTGGGCGTATGATGATTCGGCATATTAGGTTTAACTATTCATTTTTCTGCCCATTTTCTTCGAGTTTTAAACGACTACGATGATGTTGACGTATTTCCTCACCGTAATGCGCGATTAGCATTTCGCGGATATCATCCAAGAACTGTATGATCGACTCGGCGTCTTCAGCACTTAGGTATTGAGTTGTTTGCAATATTTTCATGATGCCACCTGTTGCTTAATCAATTCTTCATGGCTGCGCCAATGTGGTTGAATCAGTACATTGTTCACATGGCTGATGGTGACCATCTTTTTGGCCTCGCGACAGGCTTCAATCAAACTGGCATAACAAAGATTACGGCATAAACGTAAGTTACCATTTGCCGAGCGCAGTATGACCTCAATGGCAGCAGAGTCAAAGGTGTTTATGCCCATTGTGGCTTGCTCAAGTTCACGAATGATAAAGGCTTGTAAGTCATCATCATTGAGAGGTTTTATATGCGCTGAATAGGTAATCCGGCTTTTAATATCTTGATTGGCAGTGAGCGATAATGCATGCAATAGCTCAGGTTGAGCTAATAAAACTAAGTTATGATTTTTTGGGGGCGATTTTTGCTCCTGCAAAATCGACATTTACCACATCCATGTGGCTCAAACGTTCAAACAATAAACGGAGTTTACGTAGTGCGGCTATTTCCAATAAATGCGCTTCATCGATTAATATGTATAAAGTTTTATGCGCTTTCACTTGGCTAAAAGCGGCATTAATCAATTCTTTTTCAATGGTTTTATCGGTGCAATCTAACTTAAATGCATCAGTAATCCCAATATGTTGAAAAATCGGGCATTCCCAAACAAGGCAGCTGCCATTTATTCAGGCATACAATGACCACACTGATGTTAGAAAATGGCGCAGACATTCGCTTTATCCAAGCCATGCTAGGTCATGCAGAGCTGAGCACCACAGAGATATATACGCAAGTGAGCATCAAAGCTTTAAAAGATGTTCACACACGCTGCCATCCCGCCAAACTGAAAAAAGCCTCAGAAGGTGGGGATATGGCTGAATTACAGCAAATGTTAGAGGATGAAGAAGATTAAAAATGACAAATCACACAAAAGCTACTAGAATTGTAAATACAAATGTATGTACAGGTTGTGACAATGCAGTTTGAATGGGATGAGAATAAAAACGCAATAAACATTCAAAAGCATGGTATCGACTTTAATGACGTTTTAGACATGTTTAACCACCCAATGGTTATTCAGCAAGACACACGATTTGCATACTATGAAGACAGATGGATAGGAATAGGTTGGTTGCGCTATCAAATAGGTGTTGTGGTATACACAGAACGAGAAGGCGATACCATTAGGATAATCTCAGCTCGATTGGCGACAAAGCAAGAGGTGAAACGCTATGAACAAAGTCTCTAAAACCGATTGGAAAAGACTGGCAGAAATGTCGGATGAAGATATAGACACAAGTGATATTCCAGAGTTAGGTAATGATTTTTTTAATCACGCACAGCTTAGAATGCCTGCAAAAAAATCAGTAACTTTAAGGTTAGATGAAGATGTACTGGAATTTTTAAAATCTGAAGGACAGGGCTATCAAACACGTATCAACAAGCTTCTAAGAAACTATATGGACGTGCAATTACACCGAGTACACCATAAATGACAAAAGCTGTCGGCAAGCTCCCAGAAACAAAAAGGCAGCTTGCTCACCTTAAAGTGCAGTCACAGGCCTTGCAACAAAAGCCCCAGTAAACATAAGCACTAAACCAGCAAGGCCAGCGCCCACGCTTAAAGGCTCACTGCGGGTTTTTTATTTACCAAACCCCACATCTCCAGTCGCAAGCTCCTTACAATGCGCCTTTTGTAGCTTCGCAGTCCGCTAGCGCCCTGTAATTTACATAATGTATAAATTACCTAAAGCCTACAAAGCTGGCGCAAGCGCCAACACTTTATAACCCCCAACCCCAAGGGGCAATAGACGGGTAAATGGCTATGTTGGCCTAGCGGCCAGCTCAGCCATTTACCCGCCATTAAGAAAAAAAGTGCATCTAGGGCTAAAAAGTAAGATACTGCACAAATGAACCAGATATCTGCTCACAACAACCTGAAAATAAAAGGGAAAATGCCTCTATCTGTAAGACTGCATGGCGGGGTGATTGCTTTTGGCAATGCGTTGGGGAATAGCATTGTTGAGGGGATGAAGTCCGCACCAAAAACACCAGATCCAAAAATTGATTTATCTAAGTTAGAAAAGTCAGTAAATGACAAATTGAATCAAGCAGTCAACGAAATAGCAGCTAAAACTTCAGCTGATCTTGATGCAGCAGCCACTCAAAAATTAGAAGAAAAGTCTCAACAGCAACGTGAGGTATCTGATGCAAAAGAAGAAGCTAAGCTAATAGCTAGACAAGAGAAGCTGGCTGCTTATCGAGCAAATGCAGTAACTAGAAATGCAGCTTTAGCCGATGATTTGTATAGTAAGCAGTCCTCAACATATGAACATCAAAAAAATGTAGCATATGAAGAAACTCAGCGAAAATTCCGTGAACTGGGTGGTAGTGATTCTAGCTACATAGAGGTTAATTTAGCGGATGGAGGCGATTTTCCTTCCATGACGTTAGATCCTGTTAGAAATGGAGCTGGGGTTGCTGGGCCTTGGTCATTGGGTTATTTAAACTCATCGAATAATGCTAGCCCGGTTACAAATTCATTTGGCTTCCCTGGCCCATGGGAAATTCATACTTCACTTGGTCCGTGGAAAAGTGGCTATGTTTCTTCATATCAAGCCCCTGCTCAATTAAATCTAATTGGAACAGGGTGGATGACTCCATATAATGAATTGATGACTAAGGCTTCTCCGTATCTGGCATTTGCTGAACACATTCCTAGTTTTAGTTTCTCAAATAAGTTTGGTCTTAATCCGAATACTTTTAGTTTGAGCAGTGCATCTAATTCTTGGCAAATTAAAACATATTGGGCAAACAACGCTAGCAATGGTTGGACTAGGCCATTTTCAATCGCAAGCCCTGATTTGGTTCCTTACAGTGAAGCGACAAATAGCCGAACGTTGGTAAGTTATAACCAAGGGCGTAGTGCATTGCATACCGCCGGAGTATGGGGTGGGCGAGCTTTGGGTGGAGTCGGTGTTGGATTTTCAATTTATGACACACATGCAAATATCACCAATGAAGTACGTTCAACGGGTAGTGTTAGTGGGACCACTTTAGGGTATAACGGTGCCAAATTGGCCACCGATATCGCCATGACTTATATCGGTGTATTTGGCGGCCCTATTGGGGCTGTTGTATCTATCGGTTATTTTGCTGCGACCAATTTTGGTGGCGATAGTTGGATAAACCCATGGGATAGCGAAACGTTAAAACCGTACGAGCCCCGTTTAGGGACAATAGATAGGTAAATAATGATTCGATTATTAGACTTAATGTTTTATGTTGGATATTTGCGCATAAAAAAAAATGAGAATAAGTATGCATCTTCAACTCTGATTGCACACATTACTTTGATCGGCATGGGGGTGCATGGTCTTCTTTTTTTTAATGGGTCATTTAGTTTAATAGGGGTCGTTATGGATGTTCCTATGGCTGACATATTTATGGGGGGAAACATATTTGGTGTTCCGAACGTCTTTTTAAGCGCAATTGCGACCATGATTGCTTATTACTTTTATAGTGTAAGAAACAAGCGTTATTTGAAATATCCGCAGATGTACCCTGAAATAAACGAAAAAAATCTAGATAAATATGACCAAAAATATTTGGTCACACCCGCAGTAATTGGGATACTAGTTCTTTTTGCAGGTATATTTTTGCCGTTCATACTTCATAGAGGTGTTTAAGTAATTACATTGTAAAGCCCATGGATGTTAGATTTCTAGTCCATCCACTGATTGAAGTTCTATAAATCAATCGGTTATGATTTTGGCAATGCGTTGGGGAATAGCATTGTTGAGGGGATGAGTGCTAAACCAACTTCTAAAACTCAAGCTAAAAAGACTGCTGACGAAGCATACACAAATGCGATTCAATCGGGTGCTTCAGAAAAAGAGGCAACCTATGCCGCCGCTAAGGCGGTTGCTAAAGAAAACGGTGGCACAATTTCGAATGGCGGTTCAGGTGGCAACAGTAACTCAGGCGGTTCGGGATCGTCAGGTAGCGGCCCTAAATTAAACGGAAGTATTGTTGGAATTGATGAAACCAAAGGGTTTTATTTATCCAATGGATCAGACAATGCCTTTTTCAACTACGGTGATGGTGTGCTTAACCATGTGACTGATTTCTTGAAAGGCAGTCCTGCAGCAGGACTTGCCTATAAATTTGCGTTTACTAGTGTTCAAGGCAATCAAAGAATTGAAGCGTCCTATCAAGCAGGCATAGCCAGAGGAATTCATAACTACAACGTCGGCAAAGCTAACCGGGTTACTACAGGCAATATCATTGATATGAATGATTCTGCTACACGAATGGCCTTTGCACGAAATGAAGGGACGAAAACAACACGCGAGTTGCAAGCCGTTTCGTTACAGTTAGTTGGTGGAATTGCAACACTACCGAGTTTGGTGACGGGCATTGGTGCTTTAGGAAACTTGGCGCTTCGTGGAATGGTCAATTTGGTACCTCAAGTCGGGCATGGGCTAATGACATTGGGCAGAGCCAGCGTAAATCTTGCCGATGATATGGTTTTACATGCAGGCACTTACGCAAGAAGCGCGATTTGGCAGGCTAATCCATTGAGCTTGGCTCAAACAGAAATAACAAAAGTTGCATTGAGAAAGGTTGCGTTACAAGCAGGTCAAAATGCAAGGGTTGGATTAACAGGTACTGCTGGATCACTCAATACCCAACTTGGAAACTTGGCTATAAATAAAACATTCCAATCGGTTATTCAACAAGGTGGTGTTAATGGTGCAACAAACCTAGCCGCAGATTTGGCTTTTAACGGAGTTGATGGCTCAAATCCGTTTAAGTCATTTACAACGGGTTTTATAGGTGGGGCTGCTTTTGGAAGGGTTAGAAATACAGTTCTAGCCGGAATGGGAACTAGTTTAGCGACTGAATTTTTAGATCAAAGATGGGAGCAATCAATGGGAAGAGAAGAAATTAATTATGACCATTTAATTTTAGCTACGTTTGCTGGCGGGGCTGCAGGTTTTGGATTAAATAAATATTTTTCTTCTTCAAATTGGGTACCCAAGAATTTTGGAGCTTTTGCTGATGAAAGTTTTGATAGTTTCATTGGAAATTATGGCAACAATGTGTTTTCAAATTGGTCATTTTGATGTTCACAAATAACCGTATCGGCACGTCAGCACTAAGTGAAAATGCTCAATTGAATATATATAAACATTACAAGTTTAGTTGGTGGCAATGTTTTGTCAGTTCTTGGATGGATTACATTAACTATAGTTTTTGGATTGCTTTAGCGTTGTTTTCAGCATTTCCTGTGTTAGAGATAGAATTTGTTTTAGGCGCGCTTGGTTTTCTTGGTGTTTTTGTTGTATTACGAACAAAAGACTGGCTCGAAAGTGGTCAGGTGTTGTTGGCTACAAGTGATACCTGCATCCGGCTAAACAACGGAAAAGACTACGATTGGCATGAGGTGGCTTCGGTTGAGATTCCGCCTCTACCCGTTAGCCCATATGGAATGCCTGTTCCTAAATATCGAATCCATTTTAAAGATGGCCGTAGCTTTCCGATAGACCAACGACTTGAAAAATACACGGGTTTATATCATGAGTTATACAAACGTAAGATAAGCGGAGCTGAAAAGCCATTACCCATGTATGAGGTTGAGCTTCAGAACGGTATGGCTCCAGGCGGATTAAAACCTAAACCGGTTGCTATCTATTATCCCGATAAAAACATTGAAGTCCCAACAGAACCCAAAAATAGTGCAAATGTACGCCGCAAGAGAAGGAAACCAGCGTCAAGAAAATAAAGTGCATCTAGGGCTAAAAAGTAAGATACTGCACAAATGAACCAGATATCTGCTCACAACAACCTGAAAATAATAGGGAAAATGCCTCTATGTGTAGGACTGCATGGCGGGGTGCCTTTGGCAATAGTATTGAATTCAGTCTAGGTAGTCTTTTTTAACAAGATGATGATAAAATCGGTTAAAATACGTACGCGTATTATAGCTCTGTTTATCTCAATAGAAGTGGAGAAAGTCAAAATGAAAACGACAGATTATGCCCAAGCGTTACATAAAGAAATCGATCAAACCCCAGCAGAGCACCTAGCTGCTTTGTTAAATATAGTTCATACCTTTAGAGAAAGTGTGAGTTTAAAATCACCACTTGCTAGCGTAGAGAAAGGATTGCAAGAGGCGTTAGCGGGCGAAGGTGAAGATATCAGTACCTTGTGGGATGGTATTGATGTCGACTAAAGTTGAGTTTGCGCCTGAATTTAAAAGAAACGTTAGACAGCTTGCTAAAAAATATAGAAGTATCCAAAAAGACCTGACACCACTATTTACCACATTGGCTGAAGGCGAAACGCCAGGAGAGCAAATAGCCGGTGTTGGCGCTTCACTATACAAGGTTAGAGTCAAAAATAACGACAGTAACCGAGGTAAAAGCGGTGGTTATAGAGTTATTTATTATATAAAAACAACAGAGCGCATCACGTTATTGACGGTCTACAGCAAAAGCGAACAAGCGGATGCATCAATTAAAGACCTCAGAGCATTGGTCGAAAAATATCAGCTTTAGAAAGACAATTGAACAGCACAATAGCCAGCCAGAAACAAAAAGGCAGCTTACTCACCTTAAAGCGTAGTCACAGGCCTTGCAAATTTTTACTGCGTAACGTTTGATATTGCAATATCAAAATATTTTTTAACACTGGTGTTTACGTCATTGACTAGTTTTTGGTAACAAATACCGGGAAATGCAAAAGTATGGCTTGAAAAAGATAACATAACAGTGGGTGCGTTCGGGTCGCTATCGTCATATAACCATTCGCCGCCAATATGTTTACGAAAGGTTTCCCCCATATATGCACCTAGCATGTTGCAGATGACAAAAATAAAATCTTGTTTACGCTCTTTCTCATCTTTTAATTTAGCAATGCTCCATAAAATAATTTTATCTATTTGAGCAATGCTTTCGATGCTGTAATCCAAAGTCAAGGCATATTCATCGCGAATATAATTGACTGCATCAGTTGCAGATTCTTCCATTAATAATGTGATTTCAGCTTGATTCATATGCTATGCATGCCTTGTTGTCTGTATCTAAAAAGAGTACGCGCAATAGTACCCGTACGTCAAATTTTACTTCTTTGCTGTTATTTTTCTGCCAGTATCACTGCACGAATAGGAGCAGGGTAGCCTTCAATGGTTTTAGTTGTATCGTCAGGGTTTAGAAAATCCTTGAGTGATTCATTTTCCATCCACTCTGTTTTTCTTTGTTCATCTAAACGGGTAACCGTTTCATCAACCACTTTAATGTTTTTAAAGCCGACACGCGTTAACCAGTGGCATAGCGCTTTACTGCTGGGAATAAACCAAACATTGCGCATTTTTGCGTAGCGTTCGCCCGGTACTAATACTGTTTGTTCATCACCTTCTACCACTATGGTTTCTAATACAAGTTGTCCGCCGGGTCTGAGTTGGTCTTTGAGTTGCTGTAAAAAATCAAACGCACTGCGTCTGTGATATAACACGCCCATCGAAAAAACAGTGTCAAAAGCGTGACTGGCGGGTAACTGCTCTACCCCTAAGGGTAGTAAATGAATGTTGTCTTGTTTCGCATATTTTTGCATTGCCTGAAACTGCACGACAAAGAGCTGTGAAGGATCGGCACCTATTACCATTTCAGCCTGCTCACCTAACATACGCCACATATGGTACCCATTGCCGCAGCCCACATCTAAAACAGTTCTGCCTTTTAATGGCGCTATATGGGGTAACAATCGGTCCCATTTCCAGTCACTGCGCCATTCTGTATTTAAGTTAATATGAAACAGTTCAAAGGGGCCTTTTCGCCATGGCATAAACTGTTTAAGCAATACTTCCAATCTTTTTTGCTGGCCGGTGTTTAAATCTTGCGCGGTGCCGATTTGCACCTTGTCTTTAAAATTAAGGTGTGACGCGTCAGCTTCTGGTAAATTCTGGATGGTTTTTTGCCAATTTTTAAATTCACCATGCAATGCGTTTTTGTGCCAGTCCGCCAATAAAGCAGGCATGCTTTCTAACCACACATTAAGTTTTGAATCTAAAATTGAACGGTAAAAAGAATTAAAAAGCATTATTTTATCGCCATCATTGAAGTAAAGTTAAAGCATTGATACCACTGGTTATATTGCTTAAAACCTGCGGTTTTTAAACGCGCGTAGTGAATGTTTAACGTATCTGTGCGCATGACATTTTCAATTGCACTGCGTTTTTGGCTGATTTCGAGTTCGCTGTAGCCATGTGCGCGTTTAAAATCAAGGTGGAGTTCATCTATAACAGATTGCACTGAAGGTTGTTCAAAACGTAATTTCTCAGACAGAATTAATATACCACCGGGTTTTAAGCCGGCGTAAATTTGATTAATCAGTTGTTGGCGATCTTCTGGTTGAATAAATTGCAGGGTAAAATTCAGTACCACAAACGAAGCATTTTCTATCTTTATTTTCAGCGCATCGTCGCACAATACTAGCGTTTCAATATTGCTTTTAAAACTGGCTAGATTTTTTTCACAGCGCTGTGCCATTGCCTGTGAATAATCAACGGCAATTATTTTGCAGTTTTTAACGTCTATATTGCGGCGCATCGCCAGAGTAGCCGCCCCTAAAGAGCAACCCAAATCATAGATGTTACTGTCAGCTTGCGCATGCTCTTTCGCTAAATGCCCGATTGTTGAAATAATTGTCTGATAGCCCGGAACAGAACGTTCAATCATGTCTGAAAATACGTCAACTACACTTTCATCAAACACAAAGTCTTTTACCTTAGGTAACGGTGACGCATAAATATTATCTTTTTTAACCATCTTGTTTTTTAAATACCGTGCAAAGTTGGTTTTAATCTAAATTGCGCGTGATTTTACCTTAAATTGCCTGCGCGTGCCTGACTTTATCGAGTGCATAAATTATTGGGCAAATGCGTTTTAAATGGCTAGTATTAAAGTAATTTTTATAAATGTTAATTTTTTGTATAGTGGATAGTCTTAATGCGCGATAGTTTTCCTCTGGTATTGGTCACTTTATTCAGTTTATTTATTGCACTGTATTGGTTAACAGACGATATGAACGAGCAAAGTCAGGCACCCAAAAAAGCAGAACTGAATGTTTTGGTTGAGCAAGTTAAACGAACTTCATTTGTGCCTGAAATTACCTCTTATGGGCGGGTTCAGGCGCGTATTCAAGGGCAGGTTGTCAGCCAAATTCACGGGGCTGTCACGTATGTTAGTTCAGGTTTTTATAGTGGCGGCTTTTTTAAAAAAGGAGAGCTTTTAGTTTCTATCGATCAGCGTGATTATTTAGCAGACGTTGAAGTTGCAAACGCCGGTTATTTAACCGCAAAACAAAATTATTTACAGGAACTCGCCCGAGCAAAACAAGCCGAAGTAGATTGGCACAGAGCGCAAGGGAATAAACAACCACCTGAATTAGTGCTTAGAAAACCTCAACTTGCTGCCGCAGAAGCGAGATTGTTATCAGCAGAAGCGCTATTAAATAAAGCAAAATTAAATTTAGAAAGAACCCAAATCAAAGCACCTTACGACGGCCATACGTTATTTAAAAATGTCGCAATTGGTCAGGTCGTCGGCAACAACAATGTATTAGGTGAAATTTACGCAATTGATGCTTTTGAGGTGAGGTTGCCACTTAGCAATGAAGATCTCCCGTTTATCAGTTTACCTTCGTTAACCGAAAATATATCGCAAGTAAATCTACCTTCTGGCAAACATTTTGTCACGATTGAATCCAATTTAGGCCAGCAGGAGTTATGGCAAGGCGAATTGATCCGAACTGAAGGGGCGATTGATAATGCCAGTCAACAGTTGCATGTTGTGGTGATTATTCGCAAGCCCTATGCAAATTTAGCCGATGGTCAACAACCGCTTAAATTAGGTCAGTATGTGACCGCACGATTTAATGGTGCTCAATTGAATAACGTTTTTGTGATCAACCCACAAGCTGTTTATCAAAATGAGTTTGTTTATGTGGTAAAAGATGGTCAATTAGTTGAACGAAAACTCGATATTTTGTGGCGCAACCACAAGCATGCAGTGGTACGGTCAGGCTTACAAGATGGCGATTGGTTAGTTGTCACGCCGCTTGGTCAAGTACCAGACAATGTTAAGGTTAATTCGTTTACCCAGATTGAACCGCTCAATCATCAGGCTAAACCAAAGGCGGTCTATCCATGATAGCTTGGTTTGCTAAAAACGATATTGCCGCTAATTTATTGATGACTTGTTTGTTGTTGGCGGGTGCTTGGTCTTTGGTTTATCAAATTCCGCATCAGGTTTTACCGAGTTTGGAAGCCGAACAAATAGAGATAAGTGTGCGTTATCCGGCCGCTGTGCCATCTGATGTTGAGTTAAAAGTCACAACCCATATCGAGTCTGCCATAAAAGAATTATCGGGTGTACAGCAGGTATTTAGTGAGTCCGCGCAAGAGCGCAGCATAATAACGGCTAAGTTGCACAGCGGCGTTGATACCACGAAAGTGATGCAAAATATTAAGCTGAAAATTGATTCAATTAATACATTGCCAAAAGAAATTGATAAACCCAGTATTCGTTTAAAAAATGAATTTTCATCTGTTTTAGGGGTGGTTATCTATGGCGATGCATCTGAACGCGCAATTCGGCATTTTGCAGAAAAAGTTGAAGCTGAATTAGGCGCCATACCCACTTTAAAAAAGTTGGTGATGCGTCATGTGCCAGATTATGAAATTTCAATTCAAATATCGTCTGATACTTTGCAAAAGTACAATTTAAGTCTAGCAGAGGTCGCCAAAGCAATTGAAGAAAACGCACAGGACTTATCAGCCGGGCATATACATTCCGCAAACGGCGATATTATTATTCGCTCGCAAGGGCAGGCTTACGAAGGGCGGGCACTTGAAAACATTGTTGTAAAATATCAGGAAAATGGCAGTACCGTTAAACTGAATCAAATCGCACAGATTGATGATGGTTTTGCCGAAGTTGCGCTAACGACGCGTTTTAATGGTTACCCGGCTGTGTTGTTAGAAGTTATGCAAACTGAATCGCAAAACGCAATTAAACTGGCCAAGATCACAAAAAATTATATCAAGCACAAACAACAAGATTTGCCGGAAGGGATTTATATCAGCCATTGGAGTGACAACGCAGAAAGACTTGAAAATCGTATTGAAGGTATGGCAACCAGCGCTTTGTACGGCAGTGTTTTGGTACTGTTAATGTTAACCCTTTTCTTGCGACCCGCGGTTGCGTTTTGGGTGTTCTTGGGGATCCCGCTGAGCTTTTTAGGGGCTTTTGCTGTCATGCCATTATTTGGCGTGAGTTTAAATTTAATCAGTATGTTTGGCTTTATTTTGGTTTTGGGTATGGTGGTGGATGATGCCATTGTCACCGGCGAAAATGTGTATAGTCATCTGGAACATGCTGAGTCGGGGTTACATGCGGCCATAGCCGGCACTCAAGAGGTCGCGCAACCCGTTACTTTAGGGGTTTTAACCACTATTGTTGCTTTTATTCCATTGTTTTTTGTGAGTGGCTCGCAAGGCGTTATTTTATCGCAGATTGCGGCGGTTGTTATTCCGGTATTGGTATTTAGTTTGCTGGAATCTAAATGGGTATTACCGGCAAGACTTAAATTTGTGCAGTTGCAAACCAGTGGACATATATCTGGTTTGGCGGGTTGGCAATACCGTTTTAATCGAGGTTTTGCAAAACATAGTGAAAGGTTTTATCGCCCGGCGCTGAGCTGGAGTATAAAAAATAAATATAGTTGTTTGATTATCTTCAGTGGTTTTTTACTGGTTGTGGTTTCAGCTGTTTTTACCGGCGAAAATAAGTTTGTGTTTTTTCCAAAAATATCCAGCGAACAGGTCAAAGTCACGTTAACTATGCCAGCCGGAACAAACACACATATTATCGACAAAAATATTCTGCATATTAGTCAGCAAGCGCAAGTTCTACAAAAAATGTATCAGGATGAAAAAATCGGAGAAAGTTTAATTCGAAATATTGTCTCGGTTACCGGCGCTGAAGATAATCAGCAAAATAATCCGTATGTTGGCTTTGTCAGTTTTGATTTAGCGCCTTCAGAGCAACATGATTTTGCCGTTTCCAGCATAGAGCTTGAACAAGCTTGGCGAAAACTGATAGGTCTGGTGATTGGTGCAGAAAGTTTGGTATTTGAATCACAAGCTGGCAAAACAAATAATTTAATTGATGTGCGTATTTCTGCAAATGACTTGGAAAAACTGCAATTAGTTGCAGAACAGATTAAAGTGAAGTTATCAACATTTGCCCATGTCGAAGATGTTGCTGATAACTTTTCGCCGGGCAAACAACAACTTTTTATCGAATTAACACCTTTGGCTAAAACGCTTGGTGTCACACGAGCTGATCTGTTAAGTCAAGTGCGTGCTGGGTTTTGGGGGATTGAGGTACAGCGTATTATTCGCAACGGGCATGAAGTTAGGGTAAAAGTTAAATTGCCATTAAATGAGCGCCAATCTTTACCCGATTTACAACGTTTTATGGTGCATCTGCCCAACAATAGAGAAGTACCATTGTCACAACTTGCTAGTTTTAGAACAGAATCAGGCCCGCAAATTATTCGCCGTGTCGATCATCAAAGAAGCATAGATATTACTGCTGATTTTTCTAACCCCAAAGTCGATTTATCCGCTTTAAATGATGAGTTGACGGATTATTTGCAAGGGATGGCGATGGTTTATCCGGATGTTGATTTTAAATTGGTCGGAGAAAGTAGCGAGCTTAAAAATACCTTTGAATCTTTAAAGTGGGGGATCTTGGGGGCGCTGGTTTTAATTTATGGTATTTTGGCAATTCCGTTTAAATCATATGTTCATCCCATTATCGTGATGTCCGTTATTCCCTTTAGCGTTATTGGCTCGATGGCTGGACATTGGTTGTTGTCCATTGATCTGACCATGATGAGCTTTATCGGTTTAATCGCGTTAGTAGGAGTTGTGGTAAACGATGCAGTTGTCCTAGTTGATTTTATTAACAAACAAAGTGCAACAGGGACAAAAATTGTTGATGCGGTTATGAAGGTCACTTCAACCCGTTTACGGCCAGTCTTTTTGACCTCGAGTACCACCTTTCTAGGATTATTACCTTTGATTTTAGACCAATCCAGTCAAGCCCAGTTTTTAGTGCCGATGGCGGTTTCACTTGGTTTTGGCATTTTGTTTGCCCCTTTTGTAACTCTATTTTTGGTGCCAATAAATTATCTGATGTTGCAAAATGCACTTAATTGGTGGCATAAAGTAGAGCGAAAAATATCCAATTCCTGAGTTTTATTTGATTAATTGAATTGACCCTTTGTGTCTTATCGCCCTTAACTAGCAATACAGGGGCGATTAGGTATATAATCTGGCGCAATTTTTGACATAAATAACAACAGAATTCAGGAAGCACAATACTATGCGAAGCCATTTTTGCGGGCAGGTCAACGAGTCATTAATAGATCAGCAAGTTACTTTATGTGGTTGGGTTAACCGCCGCCGTGATTTAGGTGGGTTAATATTTTTAGACCTGCGCGATGTTAAAGGTTTGGTTCAGGTTGTTATCGACCCAGATTTCGAAGCATTATTTGCCACGGCAAATAAATTAAAGCATGAGTTTTGTATTCAGTTAAAAGGTAAAGTCAGAGCACGCCCGGAAAGTCAGGTCAATAAAAATATGGCGACGGGTGGGGTTGAAATTTTAGCCTCAGAACTGACTATCTTGAATGCTTCAGCGCCGCTACCATTAAACATGGACGGTCATTTAAATAATTCTGAAGAGCAAAGACTTAAATATCGCTATTTAGACTTACGACGCCCTGAAATGGCGAATAAGTTAAAATTCCGCGCGCGCGTTACCAGTGAAATTCGCCGCTATTTAGACGAACATGACTTTTTAGATATCGAAACTCCGATATTAACCAAAGCAACACCTGAAGGTGCACGAGATTATTTAGTGCCTAGCCGCACGCACAAAGGTCAGTTTTTTGCGTTGCCACAATCACCGCAATTGTTTAAACAATTGTTGATGATGTCGGGAATGGACAGATACTATCAGATTGTTAAATGCTTCCGTGACGAAGATTTACGGGCAGATCGTCAGCCAGAATTTACGCAAATTGATATTGAAACCTCATTTATGTCAGCAGATGAGGTGATGGCTGTCACTGAAGATATGACGCGACAGTTATTCAGCAAGTTATTGGATGTAGATTTAGGTGAATTCCCTCGTATGACTTATGCCGATGCAATGGCTAAATACGGTAGTGATAAACCTGATTTACGCAACCCGCTTGAGATGGTTGATGTTGCTGATTTAATGGCGGATGTTGAGTTTAAGGTATTTTCTGGGCCGGCAAATGATCCAAAAGGCCGCGTTGCTGCGCTTAAAGTGCCAAATGGTGCGGATAAATTTTCACGTAAAGATATTGATGAATTAACGAAGTTTGTTGGTATTTATGGTGCTAAAGGCTTGGCTTGGCTAAAAATTAATGATCTGGAAAAAGGCCGAGAAGGTTTACAGTCACCTATATTGAAGTTCTTGCCGGATACTGTAGTGGAAGGCATTTTAGCGCGAACAGAGGCGGCAACAGGCGATATTATATTCTTCGGTTCAGATAAATACACAGTTGTCAGTGAAGCCATTGGTGCTCTTAGGCTTAAAATCGGTGAGCAATTGGGCTTAGTTGCCGATGAATGGAAGCCGCTTTGGGTTGTTGATTTCCCAATGTTTGAAGAATATGACGGTGGTTTAACACCATTGCACCATCCATTTACTGCACCAGTTGGTGTAAGCCCTGAAGAACTCAAACAAAATCCAGAAAATACATTATCTAATGCATACGATATGGTATTAAACGGTTGTGAAGTGGGTGGCGGTTCTGTGCGTATTCACCAACAAGATATGCAGCAAGCTGTTTTTGAAATCTTAGGCATTGGTGCAGAAGAGGCAGAAGAAAAATTTGGATTCTTACTAGATGCACTTAAATTTGGTGCGCCGCCACATGCCGGTTTAGCGTTTGGCTTAGATCGCTTAGTGATGTTAATGACAGGTGCTACTTCGATTCGCGATGTGATGGCCTTTCCGAAAACAACAACCGCAGCTTGTCCGTTAACCGATGCGCCCGGCTTTGCAAACCCGCAGCAACTTGAAGAGTTGGCGATCCAAATAAAAGCAAAAGAAGAAAAAACAGAAGAAAAAGAAGAAGAAGTAAAATAATCGTAATAAAGCAGTACAGGAGTTTAATTTATGGCAGGTCATAGTAAATGGGCCAATATTAAACACAGAAAAGCCGCGCAGGATGCCAAGCGCGGCAAAATATTCACCAAATTGATTCGTGAATTAACCGTTGCTTCTCGTGAAGGTGGCTCTGATCCATCAGCGAATCCAAGACTGCGAGCCGCGATTGATAAAGCCTTGTCAAATAATATGACACGAGACACGGTTGAACGTGCAATTAAACGTGGTGCAGGCGAGCTAGACGGTCAGGTATTAGAAGAAATAACCTACGAGGGTTATGGTGTTGCGGGTACTGCTGTGATGGTGCAATGCATGACAGATAATCGCAACCGGACGGTTTCTGAAGTGCGTCATGCCTTTACAAAGTGCGGCGGTAATTTAGGCACAGACGGTTCAGTTGCTTACCTTTTTGATAAAAAAGGGGTGATTAGTTATGGCGCTAAAACCGAAGAAGATGCGCTTATGGAAGCCGCATTGGAGGCGGGGGCGGATGATGTCATTAATAATGACGACGGAACTTTTGAAGTTTATACCACAGCCGAAAATTTTGGTGTGGTAAAAGATGCATTGGATGCAGCTGGTTTAAAAGCTGAAAATGCTGAAGTGACACTGGTGCCTTCAACTAAGTCTGAATTAGATGTTGACAGTGCACCTAAGTTATTACGCTTGATTGATATGCTGGAAGATTTAGATGATGTGCAGGATGTTTATTCTAATGCAGATATTCCGGATGATGTCTTGGAAAACTTATAAAGTGAATATTCATTGAGTATTATTCTTGGCATAGATCCGGGATCGCGAATAACCGGATATGGCGTCATACAACAACGAGGCAAAAACATTCAGTATTTAGGCAGTGGTTGTATTCGTTTAGGTGATGTGCCATTAGCCGAGCGGCTTATCAATATTTTTCGTGGCATTAGTGAATTGATTCAGCAATTTCAGCCGGATCTATTTGCGATAGAACAAGTGTTTTTAGCACATAACCCTGATTCAGCCTTAAAGTTGGGGCAGGCTAGAGGGGCCGCAATTGTTGCTGCAGCCAATACGGGCTTAGACGTCGCCGAATATTCAGCCCGGCAAATTAAACAAGCGGTAGTGGGTAAAGGCAGTGCAGACAAAAAACAAGTACAGCATATGGTGACTCATATTTTAAAGTTAACCGCTTCGCCGCAAGCAGATGCTGCAGATGCACTGGCCGTTGCTTTGTGCCATGCACATACACGGCAAAGTTTAATAAGCATGGCTGGGCAAGCGAGTAAAACCGTACGTGGTCGTTTGCGTTAACTTACACATAATAAATTTTGCTAAAAGGTAATAAATGATTTCTCGTTTAAGTGGTGTCGTAGTTGAAAAATTACCGCCTGAATGCATATTAGATGTAAATGGTGTGGGATATGAAGTTTTTCTGCCAATGACAAGTTTTTATAAATTACCTGAACTTGAGCAGCCAACAACTGTCTACATCCATCAGGTTATTCGCGAGGATGCCAACTCTTTATACGGTTTTCACAATAGATACCACAGAGATTTGTTTCGTGAACTTTTAAAAGCCAATGGTGTTGGGCCCAAGCTAGCGTTAGCTATTTTATCTGCGATGTCAGCTGAGCAGTTTATTCAGACTGTGCAAAATGATGCTGTTTCACATTTAGTGAAAATACCGGGTGTGGGTAAAAAAACAGCCGAGCGATTATTGCTAGAAATGAAAGACAGATTGGTTAAGTGGCAGATAAATCAAAGCGATAACGGATCGTCGGATGAACAAAATGCAATAGGTGGACCAGAGGCAACCATTCACTATGCCAAAGCAGATAGTGAGGCAGTTGAGGCTTTAGTTGCCCTTGGTTACAAAGCTACACAAGCCGAAAGCGCAGTGAAAAAAGTTGCAAGTACAGAAATGACTAGTGAGCAGATTATCAGGCTCGCTTTAAAGAGTATGTTGTAAACCATGATTGAAGCGGATAGGCTGATAAGCCCAACAATAAGTGGCGAAGAAGAAAGTATCGATCGGGCGATGCGTCCACAGCTTTTGGCAGATTACACTGGCCAAAAAAATGTTGTGTCACAAATGCAAATCGCTATTGAAGCGGCAAAAAACCGACAAGATGCGCTTGACCATGTATTGATATTTGGCCCGCCTGGGCTTGGTAAAACGACATTGGCTCGAATTATTGCAAATGAGATGTCGGTGAATATCAAAACAACATCGGGCCCCGTGTTAGAAAAAGCAGGTGACCTAGCGGCATTATTGACCAATTTAGAACCCAATGATGTTTTATTTATCGATGAGATTCATCGTTTAAGTTCAGTGGTTGAAGAAGTTTTATATCCGGCAATGGAAGATTATGAGCTTGATATCATGATAGGTGAAGGACCAGCGGCTCGTTCTATCAAGCTTGAATTGCCGCCTTTTACACTGATTGGTGCGACGACGCGCGCTGGTGCGTTAACGTCTCCGTTGAGAGATAGATTTGGTATTGTACAAAGGTTAGAATTTTACTCAGTAGATGAGCTGCAGCTTATAGTAAAGCGCTCTGCTCATCATTTAGGCATGCAGTTGGATGAAGAAGGTGCGTTGGAAATAGCCAGAAGAGCACGAGGAACGCCCAGAATTGCTAACCGATTATTGCGTCGCGTGCGCGATTATGCTGAAGTAAAGGCAGATGGCACTGCAACGCAAGGAGTGGCTTCTGATGCATTAGATATGCTAGATGTTGACCACAAAGGCTTTGACTATATGGATCGCAAATTATTAGAAGCCATTATTGATAAATTTGATGGGGGGCCGGTCGGATTGGATAATTTAGCTGCTGCAATTGGTGAAGAGAAAGATACAATAGAAGATGTAATTGAGCCATTTTTGATTCAGCAGGGGTTTATTCAGCGAACGCCAAGAGGCCGAATTGCGACACAACGTACTTATTTGCATTTTGGATTAACAGGAAAGCATGAGTCATAGATTTGAATTTGGTGTTCGTGTGTATTATGAAGACACGGATGCCGGTGGTATTGTATACCACGCTAATTATTTAAAATTTTACGAACGTGCGCGAACTGAATTTTTATCCGCTTTGGGTATTGAGCAAGATAACCTGCTGACGCAAAATATCGGCTTTGTGGTTAAACGTATCACTTTAGATAATAAAGTTGCGGCGCAGTTTAATGATCGCCTGTTAGTTGTGACAGAGATCGAAAGTTTAAAAAAGGCGAGTTTAATTTTTCGCCAGCACATTGAAAAAGAACAGAAAATTATTAACACTGCGCTCATTGAAATAGCGTGTGTCGATTTAAAACAATTAAAACCGGTGCGTATACCGGCTAGTATTTTCGGGGAATTAAAAAGTGTCAGCTGATATCACCTTTATAGGTCTATTTTTACAGGCGAGTTTACTTGTCAAGGCCGTTATGCTTTTATTGTTGGCTTTATCGGTTATTTCGTGGATGATGATTTTTCAGCGTTCCAGTGTTTTAAGCCGCGCCAGTCGAGAAGCAAGGTTGTTTGAAGACAAATTTTGGTCAGGCGTTGAATTAAGTAACCTGTACCATGAGGTCAGCCACAAAGTCACCGAGCCGTGCGCCAGCGAAAGTTTATTCAAAGCTGGATTTAAAGAGTTTGCACGCGTGCGAAAAGGTGGGCATACCTCACCTGAAGCTTTAATGGATGCAACTTATCGAGCGATGCGCGTCAGTATGTCGCGAGAAGTTGATAAATTAGAAACACATTTACCCTTTTTAGCAACCGTTGGTTCAATCAGCCCATACATAGGTTTATTTGGTACAGTATGGGGGATTATGAACGCCTTTATCGCTCTAGGTGAAGTGAAACAAGCTACTTTAGCTATGGTTGCTCCGGGTATCGCTGAAGCGTTAATTGCAACTGCGATGGGCTTGTTTGCAGCCATTCCTGCCGTTATTGCCTACAACCGTTTTTCACATCGGGTAGAGAAAATTGAAAATGGTATGATTAATTTTATGGAAGAGTTTTCTGCTATTTTACATCGTCAGGCCATTGCGAAAAAAGAGCAGGCAGGAGCTTAGTCTAAATGTATCAACGTAAACGGCGTCGTCCTGTTTCGGATATTAACGTTGTCCCCTATATTGATGTCATGCTGGTGTTACTCATTATTTTTATGGTGACGGCGCCCTTGATTACTGCTGGAGTTAATGTTGACCTGCCAAAAGCTGAAGCTAACCCATTAGCAGAAGACAGTAAACCACCCATTATTGTCTCTGTTACCGCTGATTATGAATATTTTGTCACTGATGGTAGTAATAAAGATGGTCCGATGCAGCCACAAGAGTTGGCGGCATTGGTCGGTGCTTATATCGAAGTTGAACCTGAACGTCCTGTGATGGTCGAAGGTGATCGCACTGTGAGTTATGATGCGGTGGTGAGTCTGATGGTGTTGTTGCAAAAACAAGGCGTCGCTTCTGTTGGCTTGATGACAGATCCGGTAGGGGAATAATATGCAGCAGTATCCATTGGCATTAATAACTTCAATCACCATCCATCTTTTATTAGGCGTTGTTTTGATGTACAGCATGGAGTTTAAAACGCCAACAAAACAGCCTAACCAAGCCAGTAAAAGTGAAGTTGTGCAGGCAGTCTCAGTTGATAAAAGTGCACTACAGGCACAAATTAAAAAACTAGAAGCGCAAAAAGCTGCACGCGAAAAAGCAGAAGAGCAGCGCGTAGCTGAGTTGGAAAGGCGAGCACGAGAAGCTGAAAAGGCAAAACAACAAAATGAACAAAATCTAAAGCAGCTTGAAAAACAGAAAAAACAAGCAGAGGCTGAAGCACGCGCTGCGAAAGAGCGCCAGATTAAAGAAGCTAAACGTGCAAAAGAGCTAAAACAGGAAGCTGAAAAACAAGCAGAAGCGAAAAGGCAAGCCGAACTTGCCGCCAAAAAAGCGCAAGAAGAAGCTAAACGTAAAGCAGAGGAAGCCCGAAAAGCAGAAGAGGCGCGTAAACAGCGTGAAAAAGAAGCGCGTGAACAAGCAGAGCAACAGAAGCTGTTAGAACAGCAAATGAAAGCCGAGATGGAAGCACGTGCGGCTCAAAAGCAGCAATACATTATGTCGGAGCGTGACAAATATGTAGCGCTAATTCGCTCAGCAATTCAAAGTAATTTGTTTACCGATGCTTCTTTGGCTGGAACCAGTTGTAAATTGAATATACGTTTGGCCGCAAATGGTTTTGTGACTCAGGTAAAAACCTTATCTGGCAACCCACAAACCTGTCAGGAAGCCGAACGTGCTGTTTATAAAACGAATCAGTTGCCGGTATCTGAAGATCCGGAAGTTACTGCTGAGTTAAGAAATATTAACTTAACAGTTGCACCAGAAAATTAAAATAAAGGCGCTATAAGCATGAAGAAAATTGTTACACTTTTACTATCTTTAGTTTTGATTACGCCTGTGCAGGCGGCGATTGAAATCTTAATTACAGAGGGTTTAGATAGTGCGCGTCCTATCGCGATTGTGCCTTTTCATTATGAGGGCGTTGCGCAAATGCCGGTTAAAATTTCTGATATTATTTCAGCAGATTTGGGGCGTAGTGGCAAATTTAACCCTAAAGCGGTATTTGAAATGCCACAACAGCCAAAAAATGTAGAAGACGTAGATTATACGGCCTGGACAGAGAAAGGTGTGGATACAATTGTCACTGGTCAAATCTATGATGTAAGGCCTGGGCAGTTTTCTGTGACTTATCAAATCATTGATATTATTCGGGGGCAAATTACGGGCGGTGGTGCTCAAATGTTGAGTGGCGGCGAACTTGTTGCATCAAACGATCATATTATGTTTGCCAGCAAACCTATTTCTTTTGATTCGTCTGATTTTCGTCGAGTGTCGCACGCAATCAGTGATAAAGTGTTTGAGCAACTTACTGGCATAAAAGGTGCATTTCAAACCAAGATAGCTTACGTTCTGGTTACCGAGCAACCAAATCGACCGTATCAATTGGTGGTTGCAGATTACGATGGTTACAATGAGCAGGAAATTGTACGCAGTAATGAGCCGTTAATGTCGCCATCTTGGTCTCCGGATGCGACAAAATTAGCGTACGTGACGTTTGAAAACCGTCAAGCTCAAATTTTTATCCACGACTTATATTCAGGTAGTCGGGAAATGATTGCATCATATCCGGGCATTAATGGTGCACCAAGTTGGTCGCCAGATGGTTCTAAAATGGCAATGGTATTGTCAAAAGACGGCAATCCTGAAGTATATGTAATGGATTTATTGACGCGTCGCTTGACACGCATTACAAATAATCGAACTATAGATACAGAACCATCATGGTCGCCTGACGGGAAATCTTTGGTGATAACCTCAGAACGTGGCGGGCGCCCACAGTTATACAGAATTGAACTGAGTAGCGGCAAAGCACATCGCTTAACTTATACGGGTGAAATGAATCTTGGCGGTTCGTTTCTACCGGATAATAAAGGTGTAGTCGTCGTTAATCGGACTCGAGGGAACTATCATATTGCTCGACAGGATTTACGTACAGGTTCGATGCAGGTACTGACCAAAACTTATTTAGATGAGTCACCTAGTATCTCTCCGAACGGAAATATGATAATTTATAGTACATTACATGGCCAAAATCAGGTACTTGCGCTGGTATCTGTTGATGGTCGATTTAAAGCCAGATTGCCATCTGGTGTCGGGCAGGTTAAGTCGCCTGCTTGGTCACCTTATATGTAATTGGCATATTTTATTTAACTAACAATTGAAATTTCTAATAAATAAGGAAAAGCACATGCAGCCAACCCAATTATTAAAATACCTTGTTGTCGTTTTACCAATGTTAACAGCAGCATGTTCTACAACTACAGGTGAAGACACTGCAACTGCAACTAACGCGAACGATACAGCTACGACTGGTGCGTTAGCGCAAAACGATGCAGATTCAGTAGAAGTCATGACGTTACAAAAAAAGCGTCAGATGGAAATTGAAGAAGAAGAGAAAAAGCAAGCTGCATTACGTCAAACTAATATGTTGTTCTTCGACTTTGATGATTCTCAAGTTGAAGGCAAGTATTTTGAAGTGTTAGAAGCGCATGCCGCTTATCTACGTGCAAACCCTGGCGCTAAAGTTGTAATTGAAGGTCACTGTGATGAGCGCGGTACACCAGAGTACAATATCGCGTTGGGTGAGCGTCGAGCGAAGAGTGTCGCTAAGTATTTACAAAACTTAGGGGTTACTGCTTCTCAAATTTCAACCGTGAGCTACGGTGAAGAAAAGCCTTTAGACAAGTCGCGCACTGAAGCTGCATTTTCTAAAAACAGAAGAGCTGTATTAGTATATTAATCAATAGATAAGTTGATTTATGATGGCAAAACTAAGTAAATTAGTTGCTTTCAGTTTAGGAGTGGCGTCGTTGGCGTGCACTCCTTTTGTTTATGCTGAACGCAATATGTCGCTAAATGAAAGAATTGATATGTTGGAACGTGCAATAGATGCGCGTAGCCGTTCACAGGTTGAAATGGCGCAGCAAGTGGACTCATTGCAGTTTGAATTAAGTGAGCTACGGGGTATATCCGAAGAGCACAATCATAAATTGTCGCAAATTTTAGAGCGTCAGCGAGAGCTCTATCAAGAACTTGATAAAATTACTCAGCTTACCCAGCAGATGTCTGATTTAACGGCGCAGAGCAAGGCGTCCGGTGCAAGTTCGTCGCTTTTAAATGCCAATACAGGCCTTACCGCGTCCAATTCAAGTAGTAGCTCGTCAGTGCAAGCTTACACTGATAATCTAGATGAAAATCAAGCCTATGATCGAGCCGTTAACTTAGTATTGAAAGATAAACGCTATGAGCAAGCGATACCTGAGTTTGAAAAGTTTATTCAACAGTTTCCAAATTCTGTTTATCAGCCGAATGCGCATTACTGGTTAGGTCAGCTATTCTTTACCAAAGGTGAATTAAAAGCAGCGGCCAAAAGTTTTAACCAAGTGGTAGAAAATTACCCTGAGTCAAATAAAAGACCTGATGCGATTTTTAAGTCAGGCATGGTTGCTCAAAAACTAGGCCAGGTCAGTTTGGCGAAAGAAAAGTACCAGCAGGTACTCCGCGAGTATCCTGATTCTACTTCTGCTAAGTTAGCCAACAGCCGACTGGCAGAATTGTAATATTGGTTTAATTTGATTAAAAATATAACGCTGTTCGAACGAATATTCAGCAGTTTTTAGCTAAACGATTTTTTTGCAAAAAAAAATGAAATATTTGTTGCGTTCAGCCGTCATATCAGTATCATACGCCCCCGTTAGCCGGCAGGGTTGCAGTAAGAAAACTGTAGGTTCAACAAAGAATTAGAGTGGGTCATTAGCTCAGCTGGTAGAGCAGTGGACTTTTAATCCATTGGTCGCAAGTTCGAATCTTGCATGACCCACCACTTTAATTCACCATATCTGATTATGGGTCATTAGCTCAGCTGGTAGAGCAGTGGACTTTTAATCCATTGGTCGCAAGTTCGAATCTTGCATGACCCACCATCATCAGATATATTTACTCCCTATTAAGATTGGGTCATTAGCTCAGCTGGTAGAGCAGTGGACTTTTAATCCATTGGTCGCAAGTTCGAATCTTGCATGACCCACCAATCTTACTCTTCAAAAATGTATGTCTATTCAAATAATAACAAATAGTATCAAATAATGATCTGAAGCCTTAAAAAATCACCAAAAAACATCTTCACCCAAGTTGTCTTTTATCTAGGCTTTCATGGCACTTGATATAATTATATTTATAAAAGTAATGAGTACATGAGGGGCGTTGAAAAAAATCTCACTGTCAGGAGATGTAGATTACCAAAAAAAATAATCGCTTAACTGACACCGCAGCTTGGACTTTTATACGGCATCTTAATTTATTTTAGGTAATTTTCCTGACAAGCTGAGGAACACATTATATATGATTGGTTTAGCCTTGATTAATTTGCGAGCTGAATCATTGGTAGGTAAATATTAACCTGTAGACCTTTAGGCTCTTTATTATGCGCTTCGATACGCCCACAGTGGCGCAGAACAGCTTTGTTTGCAATGGTTAGCCCGAGGCCTGTCCCACCGGTTTTTCGGTCTCTTGCCTTGTTTACGCGGTAAAACGGCATGAAAATTTTGTTTAATTCATCACTGTTGACGCCGGGTCCGTTGTCACAGACAGCGTAGATAATCTCATCATCGCGAATTTTTAATTTCACTTCAATTTCGCTGTTTGTTTCACTAAATTTAATCGCATTGCGTAATATGTTTTCAAATGCACTGTTAAGCAATAAAGCATCCCCTAGGTATTCGATGTTGGGCGCGATGTTTGTTTTTAGTTGAATATTTTTTGCGTCGCATTCAACTTGCGCGGATTGAATAATATCTTTAACTAGGATGGACAGATTGATCTCTGTTTTTTCTAATTGAATATCTTCATTTTCCAGACGTGCCAAACGCAGTACGCTGGAAATCATTTCATCCAGTTTATGCAATTCAGCTTCGATACGAACAAGTTGGTTTTTACTGTTGGCCGGATCTTTCATCGCCATGGCTAAAGACAGCTCCAATCGGGTCAGTGGTGTTCTGAGTTCATGAGAAACGTCACCCAAAAGTCTTTTATGTAACTCTAGATTACTTTCGAGCTTATTCGCCATTTCATTAAAATCATTAGCCAGTTTGCCAATTTCATCGTGTCGGTTAACGACGTTTTCCTCAACTCGATGTGATAAATTGCCTTCTGCTAAAATATGAGTCGAGCGGTTTAGTTTGTGAATTGGTTTACTGATGCTGCGCGCAATTAGCCAGCAGGGGAGTATTGTTAGTAAGCCCGCTATTAGAAATTTTAACCATTCAGGTGAGTGCCAGAGCGCACGATAAAAGTCAGCTCTTGGACTTAATTTATACGCCAGCATTAGCTTAAAGTGAGTATTCTCTATGTTAATGTCGACTGGGCCTGCAATTAAAAAGTCGTCTAACCTGACTTGTAATGGTTTGGGTTCAAATGCAAGTTGTTTAAATTCTTTCAACGCAAGATGTCTGGGTTTTCGATGGCTGAGTAATTCGCCGGTTTCAAGGTTTTTTAATACGACCCATTTTAATTTTCCTTCTTTTTGAATTCTACGCAGAGCATAAGTTAACTTTTCCAATCCCGCTTTTTCCAGCTTTTTTTTTGCAAGCAGCAAATGGTGTTCCTGATATCCATCCAATGGTTTTACTTTATTAAAGTCGTTGAGCTGTTGATTGATAAAAATTGTAACGGCTACAACAACTAAAACGGTTCCCCAAAAACCTAAAAAGATACGACCAAATAAACTATTTAATGGGTTTAATTTTTTAATAATTAATAATAACTTCATCTATATTGTAACCAGTCTATAACCTGCACCGCGCACCGTTTTGATTTGAATTTGACTATCTGCCTTTAACTTACGTCTGATATTGCTGATATGCATGTCAATACTGCGGTCATATTGCATGAGTCGTCTGCCTAATATTTCTTCACTGAGTGTTTCTTTACTGATAAGTTGTCCAAGGTGTTGTGTTAAATAACTTAAAAACTGGTATTCGGTCCCCGTAAGTTCAATGGCTTCTCCGTCTAAATGAGCTGTGTGAGTATTATGATCGATAACCAAATTACCGGCTCGACTAATTGCTTCCTGCTGTTGTATGCTGGCATATTCGAAACGACGCAGTATCGCTTTAATTCGAGCTAATAACTCACGATGGTTAAATGGTTTAGGTAGGTAGTCATCTGCGCCTAATTCTAATCCAAGAATGCGATCATAGTCGTCGCCCCTAGCCGTTAACATTAACACCGGCATTTTGCTGAACTGGCGTAGTTTTTTTAACGTTTCAAAACCATCCAGTTGCGGCATCATGACATCCAATAAAACGAGGTCGTAAGGATGTTGTTTTACTTTATCAAGACCGATTAAACCGTTTTCAGCATGATCACAGGTGAAGCCTTCTGAAGTTAAATACTCGCCGAGTAACTCGGCTAAATCTAAATCATCATCAATGATTAATATATTGGCAGACATTTTACTCTCATTACTCATCTACTACTTATAGGTGTCAATATAACTCGTGTTATTTGGCACGCAAACTATTTACCTAACCTTTACACTGGCTTTGCGTTTCTTTGCTTTGCAGTCGCTAAACTAATAATCGTCAACAAACATCTTGTTGTAAATTAATCATTAGGAGATTAAATATGCAAATCAATTTAAATAAATTAGCGAAAGTATTTGTACCTGTTGTTTTAGGTTTTACCTTAGTTAGTCAGTCTGCGTTTGCAGGAAAAGGTGAGTATGATGGTGAGCGCAAACATAAGCGAGGCGGGCATTCTGAAATTCACTTTATTATGAAAAAGCTGGATTTGACAGAGCAACAAAAAGAGCAAATTAAATCTATTAAAGCGTCAAATCAAGCGCAGCGTGAAAGCCTAAAAGAGGATTTGAAAACGTTCCATCAAGAACTACGCAACTTGGTTATCAGCGATAACTACAGTGAAGAGGCAGCATATGCGTTGGTTGCTCAATATCAATCTCAACTAAATGATAAGTTGGTTTTATCCGCCACGATGAGAAATCAAATTCGCGCTGTTTTGACTACAGAGCAACAAGCTAAATTTGATAAAATTATGGCGCATATGAAAAAGAGAAAGCATAAAAAACATCATGCTCATAAAAAATCACGTGATGGTGAGTAAACATTGATTATTTTAAATGGTTATTCCTCTAATTAGGGGTTTAACCATTTTCCAGTCTAAGCTAATCTTGCTTTGATACCATGTAATAGATGAATTCAAGGCATTAGATGAATAAATTACCCAGCATACGAAATTTACAATATTTAATAAAATTGTATGAACTTAAAAACTTTAATCGCGCGGCTGAAGCTTGTTTTGTTAGCCAGTCTACCTTAAGTGCCGGTATTCAAAATCTGGAAGATCAATTGGGTGGCCAACTCATCGAGCGTGATCACAAGGCATTTGTATTTACGGATATGGGGGAGGCCTTAGTGGTGATGGCCAAAAGCATAGTGCAGCAGGCCAGTGAATTAACACAAATTGCACACGAAACCCAAAATCCAATGTCGGGGCGACTGCGTTTAGGCTGTATACCAACAATTGCGCCATTTTTATTTAAGCCATTTTTTACCTTGTGCAAAAACAGCTATCCTGATTTAAACGTACAATTAAAAGAAGATACGACAGAAAATCTATTAAAATCTTTAGATGCAGGGGAATTAGATTGTTTGATATTGGCTTTACCCGTTAATACAGCCGGTTTTCATACAAAGGTGTTAGGGGAAGATCCGTTTTGGTTTGTGACCCATAAAGATTACCCTGTCGAAAAAGGGCAGGTGTATAGTTATCAAGATTTTCCTGACGAGAGCATTTTCTTGCTACAAAAAGAGCATTGTTTAACTGAACATGCTGTTTCAGCGTGTCAGCTGGTTGATAGTCAGAAAATCAATCCACTTTCGGCAAGTAGCTTGCAAACTTTGGTTGCTATGGTGGAATGTCAAAAAGGCGCAACTTTTATTCCGCAAATGGCGCTTAAAACTGGCTTGTTAGAACATTCGGATTTAAAAGTGCTGCGGCCTGCTGCTGAGCAGGCGAGCCGGCAAATAGGTATGGTTTGGCGGCAAACGACACGCCGCTCTTTGACATTCAATAAGTTAACTGAGCTATTGAAAAGTTTGTTATCAGAATTTTCTGAATAGCGATTCCTCCTGGCAACAAAGAAACGCGGATATTAGGGCGTGTTGATCTTTGTATTATTTTTGAGCAATAGGCTGTTTTAATCATTAACAAAGCAGAATGAGTGGGGTTTAGTTATTCTAAATAAACGAATTCTAATGCCGTTAAGGGTTAAAATAGCCATTGCCCTTCGGGCTGAGGCCAAAATGGTCTTATGCAGCGTTAGAAATAACTTATTTAGATGACTAAACTTCATTATTTCTGCCTTGCCTAAGACCATTTTTTCTCTCAGCTCAAATTATAAACAAAGATAAACACGCCCTAGAGCATGCTATATTTATTGCGAATACCTAGGTTTTCTAGGTATTCGCCTATATCTGGTAATTGAAAGGGTTCTATTTCCAATGTATCTAATACCGCGTCGCTGCAACGCTGCCATTCGTAATCAACTTCGTATCCTGTTAACCATTTGCCCAGTTCTAGCATGTGTTCGGCTAGTTTTAGCACCGATAGCATTTCTTTTTCTATGTAGTTGCCGGTTGTATATATTGCGTTAACGCTATGATGGTATGCCAGCACATTGCAAACTTCATGGCTTAAGCCCCAAGATTCAGCGACCAGAAAACTCAGTAATTCATGCGCAACAGAGTAAGTGACTTCTTCATACTCACTGATTGTTAATAGCTCCTGAGTGTAGGCATCCGTTAATACTTTTGGGTAGTCAGCATTTTTACTGTATAAAATTGCCATGCCGGTGTTATGAAACATACCAATTGTGTAAGCTTCATCCGGAAAGTCTAACTGCATATATTGACATATTGCGACACAAGCCTCCGCTAATTTATTCGATGAATCCCAAAGTGTATCGAGGAATAAATCGGCTTTTTGTGTGCCAATTTGGTATCGAATTAAAATACTGCGTACGAATAACAAGAGCTTTTCAGCTCCCAGAACTAAGCAAGCTTGGGCGGCTGAGTCTATATGTTGCCGTCGCGCGAATACTGGGCTATTGACCACTTTTAGCAAAAAGCCTGCAATTGCAATATCTTGGCTAATGAGCTTGCCAATGTACTTAACATCAGGTTCACCGCTGTCAATCTCTTGCTGCAGCGCGATCAGTAGCTCTGGACGGGGCGGGATTGAAAATCCATTTAAAGCAATTTCTAATTTATGTTTATCTACCGCTTGCGCCATTTTTCCCGATTCCTATGTTGTTGTGTTGTTGTTGTTTCGAATGGTGATTGATTGGAGTTTGAATTTTAAAGCGTTTATGTTTTGCATAATGAATTAAAAGAAAAATATTTTCAATTAAAGCAGTCAATTTGTGAGGGCGCGAATCTTGGTGATGCTGTAGTTATGTACGTAAAACGTGAAAAAGGCGTTGTTATGTTGCTAACAACGCCTTTTATCTTCAAGCTGCTTTTTTATCTACTTTTATTTAGTCTTTATTAAGCGAAATTTGCCAAACCGCAACACTGCCAGATATTTCGTTACCGATAACCAATAATGCTTCACCTGTCGGGCTATCATCTGCATGAATAAACTTCATACCTTCAGGTGCAAGGTCACCTGTAATGTCAGCGCCTTCAATTAATCCGCGATTGTAAAAATAGTTAACATATTGAGCATTGTAAGGCTTGCTGATGTCATATACAAAAATTCCACCCATAC
Organism: Catenovulum sediminis; assembly: GCF_007289895.1. GTDB lineage: Bacteria > Pseudomonadota > Gammaproteobacteria > Enterobacterales > Alteromonadaceae > Catenovulum > Catenovulum sediminis. The sequence goes on from NZ_CP041660.1 coordinate 3,129,208, forward strand.
GCTCTAAACCAATAAAGGCATAGGTTCTACCGTCAATCTCACCGATTGCTAATGCTTCAGGCTCTGGTCCTTTCGCATCAGAGCGAGTATCACCCTCATTTTCGTCTTCATTGTTATTGAACGCAGCACCGTGTATTTCTGCCGTTAAACGCTCAAAGTCATCGCCAGAATCAAATACGAGTTCACCTGACTGACTGAAAATTGAGAATGAACGTGCACCATAAGAATATAAAGCTTCATATTCATTGCTGATATTGTTCATGCCAAGCTCTTTGGTCACAATTAAACGACCTAAACCATCGCTGCCACCGTTATTATCATACATGGCTTCTAACTCGGCATTTAACGGGGCGAAGTCTTCAAGGTCTTTTACACGTGATTCTTCTAAATATGAGAAACAAACTTCCTCACCATCATCAAAGTCGTACAGACCATTTGGATGAGCCGTTAAACAGGCGTCTTTGTTTTCATCTTCAACACTGCCACCCGATAATGCGTCGTCGATGTATTCACGCGCATCACCTTCGTTAGCCGTTACTAAATAGTGCTTTCCATCAACGGTATAACTTGCGATGGTGTCAGGTTGATACATGCCATATAAATTATTGTAGCTTTGCAAATTGATAGCATCGTCTTTATCTGATACATCTAATTTATACATTGACCAGTTTTTGAAACCTAATCCAAACACGTTTAAAAGTGTTTTGCTTGATAAGTCGATTACAGCAGCGGCATTGTTTTCTTGTAAGCTAACAAAGGCTAACGAGTCGTCTTCTGATACAGCGACGTATTCGGGTTCTAAATCTTGTGCAACGGTTGCGCCATTAGGGTTAGCAAATTTTACACCTTGCGCAACGAGTTGCGCTGTTAAGCTGTTAAACGCATCAAACTTTATTTCTGTTGCACTATCTGCAGGTACACCTGCTTGGATTTCTATGATAGAAACCGAACCTTCTGGATCAATTACGTAGTCGCCTGAAGGTTCTCCTTCGTTAGCCACGATAACCTGTGTTCCAGCGTGGTTAAAAGTGACCATATCAGGTAAGAAGCCAACCTGAACAGATTTTATAAATGAAGGTACAGAAGTTGAAATGTCGTAAAACGCAATAAAACCCCGTTCATCTGTCGATTTAGCTGCCATAGCGATCGCTAATATTTCATTATTATCGTCAACGGCTATGCTGTTTGCATCACCAGCAACGTCTGCAGAAACGTCTAGTGTATACATAATAGGCAGGTTTGTTGTATCGACAACACCTTCAGAATCAGCTGTCAGTGCAGCAGGGTTTGCATCAGCAAGATCTAATATTTCGACCGTTGCGGTATCGCCTGAACTGTTGACTGCATAAATATAGCCGCTTGATTTTTGATAAGCGACGATTTCTGCAGCGCCTTCCGGCGATTGCACATTTAAGACCGCTCGAGCGACCAAATCAAATTGCATGTCTTTTGCTGGATGTGTCTCGTTGTCGTCAGTTGTTATTTCTAACGAACATGCTGATAAACCGGCCAATACAGCAGCGCAAAGTAGTGTTCTTTTTATCATAGTATTCTCTGTTTCTAGTTAGATTGAATGCGGGTCAAACTAATAGATAGAGGTGACAGGGGGGTGACAGGCGGTTTACATAAATGTGACGATTAAATGACAGTCTTACATTTGCGTAATTGACCAGCGGTATATAAGGGCTAACGATAGCCCTTATATACGCCAACTGATTTTATTTTCAATGCTATCTTGAACCGCATCTAAATTTTCAGCTTTAGGTGCGACGTAGATTAAGTCTGCAGATTGATAACGGCTGCTGCGTGTTGTCAGTTTGTTGTCGCTTACGCTATCCCAACCAGTTGCATCATTCGCTTTAGGCATAATAAACACATTAATTTGTCCATGTTGCCCCGCTAAAACTAGATGCAGAGCGCGTGTGTTTTTTATTTGGCAAAAATTTGCAGAATAAATATGGCCAATTTCTTTTTCAAATTGAGCGCCGTATGCTGCTAATTTTGCATTAACTGTGTTGATGTCTAGATCTAAGTCGAGGTTGCCATGCGACTGCATTTCATGGTAGACATGCGCTAAAGCCATTTCGGTCACATTAAAGCTATTCTGATTTGCTAAAAAATGATTAATAGTCATGCCAAATACAAACGCAATGCTTGCCGCAATCGCTATGTATGCTTTTGATACTTTGGGTTGTTTGCTTTTTTCTTGTATGCTTTGACGTAAAATGATTTTGCTTTGTAATCCTTCAGAGACAGGCACATCTAAAGCTTGTTCTATTTTTTGCTCGAGCAAACCCATTTCGTCATAAAATTTACGTTTATGTTTATCTTCTTGCATTGCTTGGCGCACAGCATCGTCCTGACATTTAGGTTCAGCATAAATACGCTTTCTGAATTCTAAATCATCCATTGGCAGACCTCTCGCTGTTGCCACTGTCTAATGCTTCTTTTAGCATATTTCTCGCTCTAAATAGGCGAGTCATTACAGTGTTTTTGTTTAACTCTAACTGCTTGGCAATTTCATCACCGCTAAACCCTACGACAACTTGAAGGAGCAAGGGTTCTCGGTATTCAACTGGTAAATTGGCAATTTTTCTTTGTAGTAACTGCTGCTCTACATTCTGCTCTGTATCGGCATTGTCATCATGTATATTGTGTTCTTCATACTCTGTCATATCAAACTGTTTGCGTTCGAAACGCCGCGCATTTTCCCGTCGCAAAATGGTGATTAACCAAGATTTAGCGGCGTTTGCATCTAACAAGCTATCCAAGCTTTTCCACGCGCGCAGAAAGGTTTCCTGTACTATGTCTTCAGCAATATGTTGGTCATGTGTCAGCCAGTATGCGTAGCGATACATATCTTTATGATAAGCACTGACCAAAGCTTCATACTGAATTTGCTTTTCTTTCATGCCTACTAAGACCTGAGTCTGTGTCTTTTTCTTTCGTAAAAAATTGCCAATCATGCAAATTTTTTCCTTAAGGATTTAGGCTAGCAAGTTTTCCACTTTGTTTAGCATGCGATATTAAATATTTATCACGCGCTTGCTTTAGTGCTTTTTGTAATTCATTGGCTTGCCAGTTTTGAGGTTGCTTACCATATATACTGGATTCCATACGATAAATTTCCTGGTCTATGGCTTCACTGGATAGACGTTTTAAGGCTTGTGGCAGCGTATAGTCTGATTCGCTGTTTGTCAGTGCCTTGACCCATTTGGGTAAATTGCTTCTGATACCTTGAGGATTATTTTCTTTGATAGACTTTGTTAAGGTCACCCAAGCTTGTTTTTCGCTTTGATTTGACTCTGCTTTGGTATGTTGCTCTATATGTGTTTTTTTATTTCGTTTTAATAGCAAGATGAAGGCAATACTGAGCAGCCATAGCAAGGTAATTACAGCGCTTAAATAATTAAATGCCCAAGGGCTGCTGCTAATACTCGGTTGTTGTTGAACAGAATCCGTGTCGTTGTCAGATTGTTCTTCGCAGCGACAAGGGGGTTCGTTAAGCCTTGATGGCTGTGAATTATCGCTAAGTGTCGGAGGTGACAGCATATTTGAAGTCGATTGTGCTGCTGGTTGTACAATAATTTCTCGAGCTTCAATAATGGCAAATTCTTGTTTATTTCGTTTGGTATTCCACCAGCTAATTTTTATTTCAGGTAGGGTGAAAGTACCAGTACGAGTTGGCACAAGCGCTGCGGTTTCAATTCTTTGTGAAATGATTTGCCCATTTCGTTGGCTGCTATGTGTGTCGGCTTGATCTGGGTAGACTTTGATACTATCCGGATAATTCACGTCTATTTTGGGTAGCTGTTCAGCACTGACATCTAATGCTGATAGGGTTATGACTCGAGTCATCGGCTCACCCACTTGATATTCATCCTGCCTGGGTTGCAGTTCATCATTTAGCATGACCAGTTCAGAAGGTAACCAATGACCTTGGTAATCATTAGGAATCGCTTTAACATTGAGCGTTATTGATTCGCCAGTACGCGTAATAACTTTTGTTTGGTTGAAAAATTGGCTTCTTCTGCGATCCAAAATTTCACCCTGAAAAACTGGGCTGTCTATATTATAAGTGCCACTGCGTTGCGGTGTAATCAGGTAATTTCTTTCGATAACCCGATAACGAATACCATCAATTAGCGTATCTGACTCTTTATCATCACCTTGCTGCTCGACAATCGCACCTGCGATTTCTGGTTGGGTCAAAGAGCCGCTGGTCATTTGTACCGAAAGGTAAAGTTTTGTTGTATATATGACTTGCTGTTGCAGCCAGACTTCATTAGCAGAAAGTTGGGTTTCAATAAATATATCGCGATCTTGTTGTTTACTATTTGCTGACTGACTGTCCACTACTTTGAGTTGAATTGGGTTAGATGTTGCGCCATTGTAACTAAATGATGGGATCGTTATCTGCCCAGTTCTTTTGGGAATTAAGCGTGTTGTGAAGCGGGTTTGCCGTGTTGTTTTAAAATTTATCATACGGGTTTGGCTACTAACGGATGTGCCTAATACCCGAAAATCTTTATTCAGTACGTCAAAGTCAAAAATATTATTATCAACAGAATCATCCACTGTTATTTCTAAATCAATAGATTCATTTATTGTGGCTGGATTCTGGCTGACACTGGCTACAATATTAAGTGCCAAAACATTAAAACTTGTGAGTACACAAAGGATTGCTAAAAGTCGTGTTACCAAGGCTCTTTTACTCCTTTCGGGGTTTGTTGACGTCTGCGTTTTTCATATTCCAGTTGCATTTTTCTGCGTAGCAGAAATGAAGGGTCATCTTCTACTTTGTTTAACAACTGTTGGATGATTTGTTGATTTTCTTGTTCTTCTCGTTGCTCTTCAGTCATTTGTGTTGGCATTGCTTGCTCAGTTGTCTGCTCTGCATTTTCGGCCTGTTGTTTGGCGTTATCCAGCATTTGTTGAGTGCTGTTTTGCTCATCCTGCTGCTCTTGCTGTTCGTAGCTTGCTGTTTGGTTAGCCGCATTTTCTTGATCATTTTGCGCCTCATCGTCATTAGCAGAAGGCGATTGTTGATCATTATTTTGAGTATTATTGCCTGAGTTTTCTTGTTCCTGTTCTTGTTGGCCACTACTTTGTTGTTCGTCGTTTTGACTTTGCTGATCACCTTGCTGTGATTGACCATCTTGATTTTGCTGCTCTGGATCTTCTTGCTCAGAGTTTTTATCGTTATTTTGTTGCTGCTGCTCTTGCTGTTGCTGTTGTTGCTGTTTTTTCAGTTGCTCAGCAAGTTGCTTATTTTGGGCTGCTTTTTGAAAGTCAGGTCGCTGTGCTAAAGCTTCCTCGTAAGCTTCAATTGCTTCGTCTAATTTCCCAAGGTTCGCCAGTGCGTTTCCTTTGTTGTACAAAGCGTCCGGATCTTTGCTATTGGCATAAGCCGCTACAGCTTTTTCATAATCACCGTTTTTAAAATGTGCAGCCCCTTTAATATTGCTATCTTCAGCCAGTTCAATGGCTTCTTGATATTGACCTTCTTGCAATAATTGATATGCCCTTTGATCATTATTTTGCCACGCCGAATCCAGCAAATTTGCATGCGCTGAGTTTGGTAGTACGGGAAAAAATATAGCCAGGCATATCACCATCATTGCACCTTTACGAAAAGCCAAAAGCGCAAAAGGGAGTATGGCAACCACTAGCCAAGGACCAAACTCAAACCACTGATCTCCTTCTAGTTGCGTTTTATTATCTTTTTCAATTTCTTCTGGTGTTTGCATATTGGCTATTAAATTATTGATATCTTGATCGTCTGCCGTAATGGCTTGATAAATGCCCGAGTTTTTATCAGCCAATGCACGTAATTGATAACTATTCATTTTAGGGATAACAATGCTTCCGTTTCGGTCTTTTAAAAGTTCGTCTGAAGGTAACTTAATTGGCGCCCCTTCTTCTGTCCCGACACCTAGAATCAATAGTTTGTAATCTTCCTTTAATAGGTATTGGTTGATGTCATTTACTTCAACCTGACTAACGCCATCGGTTATCCAGAAAATATCACCATTTTGAAACCCTGCATTTTTAAGCAGTTCAATGGCTTGCAATATACCCAGCGCAGCATCACTGCCTTTTACCGGCATAATATCCGGCGACAAACTTGGAATGAGAGACACAATATTGTTGCTGTCGGGTGTTAATGGGCTAATGGTAAATGCATCACCTGCATAACCAACTAGTCCTAAATCACCTTCATTGATATTGCGTGCTATTTCTATCGCTTTGAAGCGGGCCATGGTCATTCGGTTGGGGCGTATGTCCTCTGCATACATAGATAAAGATAAATCTAGTAATATCACTTTGCCCGCTTTTGCCTGAAATATTGGCTGCGGCCGTTTTTGCCAAGTAGGTCCTGCTAAAGCGATGACCGCAATAAGCCATGCAATAATAATTGATTTAATCGGCAACGAACTGTTTGTATTTTTCTGGTTAATCAGGTGTGTTGCCAAGTGTGGAGGAATGAATTGAGTCCAGCCGGATTGACTTATTTTATAGCGAAACAACATCCATCCTAAAACCAAGACAGGTATTAATGCTAAAAACCAGTACGGGCGCAAAAAATGGAAATCAGCCATGGTTACTCTCTACCGTGTTTTTTTGACGTAATACATTTTGATAAAAAGGTTTCAACGCGATGATAAAGCTCAGCACAAGCGCTAAAGCCAGTGGCCAATAGAATAGGGTGGTTAGCGGGCGCATTTGCAGAGCATCTTCACTAATCGGCTCTAACTTATCTAATTCGTGATAAATCTGGCTGAGTTCCTGCGTATCGCGTGCCCGGAAATATTGTCCGCCAGTTGACTCTGCTAATGTGCTTAACATTGTTTCGTCTAAGTCAGCAGAAGGGTTGATTTTACGATAACCTAAAAAGCCTCTTTGCAGCATTTCATCGGCCCCTACACCGATTGTATAAATTTTAATACCTTGTTCCTGAGCCAGTTGCAGAGCTTGTTCGGGTTGTAAATTACCGGAGGTATTTTGCCCGTCAGTCAATAATATAAGTATGCGATTGCTTTTGTCTTTATTGGCAAATCGTTTTGCTGCTAAACCAATTGCATCACCGATTGCCGTTTTGTCACCAACCAATCCGATTACTGATTCATCTAACATCTGCGCGACGGTTTTTCTATCACGCGTTAACGGCGTTTGTAAGTAAGCTGTATCGGCAAAAAGAATGAGCCCAAGTCGATCTCCGGTTCGTCTATTAATAAAGTCTTGCATCACGAATTTAATCATTTTCAATCGGTCAACTTGCTGATTATTGATTTGCATATCATCCATTTTCATTGAACCCGATAAGTCAACTGCCAACATTAAATCACGCCCTTGTGCGGGTAAACTAATCGGCTCACCCAGCCATTGCGGTCGCGCACTAGCGATTATTAACAAGCACCAAATAATGCCGTATAAAATTGAAATTTTATTATTTTTGTCTCCACTGTTAACCGTATGTTGTACATTATGATGACGGATAAAGGGGGCTTTAAGTGCGCCGCTTAATTGTGTGTTTTTCGGTGCTTTACTCAACCAATAAGTCAGTATTGGCAAGGGTAATAGTAAAAAGAACCAAGGCATTGCAAATTCAAACATGCGTTACCTCTTTATATTTCAATGGTAGGGCCGCTTTAAGTAAGCTAATCGACTTGTTAATATCATCCTCATTGATTGTGCGAGATTTTGCATATGCACTTTTATATAACTCGGACAACCAGTCTGCTAAATATTGCGATTGCTTTTGGTTAATATTGGCAAGCCAAAACTGCGCCATTTGTGCTCCACTGGTGGAGGCTATCTTTTGGCGCTCGGTATAACTTAGAGCCGCTTTTTTTAGCACAGCTAGCAATTCCAACTGACTGGTTTGCACGCTCATGCTTTTTAGCTCTGCAATAGCCGCTCTTCTTGCTCTCGTTCGTTTAAAATATTTGATTATATGCGTTACGAGCAGGCCGATGACAACTAAGCTTAAAATAATACAAACCCACCAACCCCAAGCTAAAGGCCACCATGAAGTTGGTTCGGGCATTTGAAGATCTAAAAATGCTTGATTCATTTAAACTGAACCTCTAGCGGATACGCAGCAGAAACATCTTGTATGGTGCAGCGGCAACGTCTTAATAATGTATTTTGTTGCTCTATAAGTTTTTGTGCTTCTGAATGATATAAGCTGGCTGCTTGTTTATTACCTATTTGTAAATTACCTGTTTGCCCTTGATGGATCACAGGCAAGTTTTGACTGAACCGACTCTGTGGTAATTCAATTTCCAGTGGATCGCTAATACGATAAGCCATTAGCTCGCAATGTTGCGACAGTAAACTGAGCTGCTTAACAGATGCATCAGACAAATTTTGAAAATCACTGATCAAGATGACTAAACTGCCGGGTCTGGCTAATCGGCGTAATCTTGAGCATGCTTGACTAAATATTTCCGCTTGCTGAGCTTCTTGCACTTTGTTATGGGCGTTTACGACATTTGTTTCAGCACTTTGCTGTTCTAATGCGTGAATATAATGAAGTACACCGGGCGTTCTGGCTTTGGGTTTTAATTCAATATGGTTATGGTTGGTAAAGACTAAACCTCCTAGCCGATCGCCCATTTTATTTACTGTCCAGCCTAACAGCGCTGCTAAGTGTGAGGCTTGTACTGATTTAAACAATAGTTTACTGCCAAATAGCATCGAATCACTCAGGTCGGTGAAGATAAAAACAGGGCGTTCTTTTTCTTCTCTGAACAGTTTGGTGTGGGTTGTGCCGGTACGGGCGGTTACACGCCAATCGATCATTCTGATATCGTCACCAGGTTGATAGTGGCGCACTTCGTCGAATTCCATACCACGGCCTTTATGCACAGAGGTATATTGCCCAGCTAACCTTGCTTGCAGAGCATGTTTAGGAGACATGTTTATCAGGCTGGTTTTAGCTTGATAATAAAGCAACTCCGGTTTTTGCGCGCAGACACCGTTAGAAGACACTGTTTGTAACCAGTTTAGGTTTGAATCAGACGTATTCATCATTATTGACTTACGGTACGGCTACTAACGATATAATTTTATCCAGTACTTGGTTCGTGGTCACTCCATCTGCTTCAGCTTCATAGGTTAATAACAGCCTATGGCGCAGCGTATTATGAAAGACTGCTTGAATATCTTCAGGTGTCACGAAGTCTTTTCCACTTAACCAAGCTTTTGCTCTAGCGCAGCGATCTAACGATATGGTTGCTCGAGGGGATGCACCATAAGCTATCCATTGGGCCAACTGCGGATCATATTTTTCTGGTTGGCGAGTTGCTATGATGAGGTCAACGATATAGGCTTCTAACGCATCCGCCATATGAATACTTAAAACAGCTTGGCGTGCGGCAAAAATTTCTTCTTGTGTAATCCTAGGTTGTTCTACCACTGTGTGATTGAGTGCTTCACCACGGGTTAATTTTAAGATTTGTTGTTCAACTTCGGCTCCTGGATAAGCAATTTCTAAGTGCATTAAAAACCGGTCTAACTGGGCTTCAGGTAGCGGGTAAGTTCCTTCTTGTTCTAATGGATTTTGCGTTGCCATAACTAGGAATAGATCTGGCAGTTTATAGGTTTTTTTCCCCACCGTAATTTGCTGTTCAGCCATCGCTTCTAATAGCGCAGATTGAACTTTGGCGGGGGCGCGGTTTATTTCATCAGCCAATATTAAATTATGAAATAAGGGACCTGGCTGAAATGAAAAGGTGCCTTCTTCTGGGCGATATATATCGGTACCTGTCAGATCGGCAGGCAATAGGTCAGGTGTGAACTGAACCCGATGAAAATCACCTTGTATACCGTGAGCTAAAGAGTTGATAGCGCGTGTTTTTGCAAGACCAGGAGGACCTTCTACCAACAAGTGGCCATCGGCAAGGAGTGCAATTAACATGTTTTCTGTTAATTCGGGTTGGCCAATGACTTGGGTGTCTAAATATGCTTTTAGTTTTGAAAATTCTTGTTCAGCCATAATAATTCTTATCGTTTGGTTTAGTTTATAGCGTTTATCTGACAATAATAATGCGCGCCAGTTCAATTGAATTTTATTCCCACTTAATATTGGGATAAGCTGTGTTAAATCAAGCTCTAATAAAAGAAAAGGTTAATATTTTGTTGGCAAATGGCTTTGCGCCAGTGGTAGATGAAAATTCACGCTCAATCATTTTGGGTTCAATGCCGGGCGTTGTTTCTTTAAGGTCGAGTGCTTATTATGCTCATCCTAGAAATGCATTTTGGCCAATTATGCAGGCGTTGTTTGATTGGCCAGAGTTAGTCAGTTACGAGGATAAATTACAAGCATTGTTATCAAAGCAACTGAGTTTGTGGGATGTGATCGCACAATGTCAACGAGAAGGCAGTTTGGATAGCGCCATTAAAGCGAAAAGTATTCAGGTTAACGACTTTCAGAGGTTGTTCAAGCAATACCCAAATATCCAAAATGTTTTTTTAAATGGCGGTAAAGCCACACAGTTGTTCAATCGTTATGTTTCAAATAAAATTGCTGATCATATTCAAATTTTTCACTTACCTTCAACGAGTCCAGCAAATGCAAGATTAAGTGCGGCAGAAAAGCTTGCAATCTGGCGCACTGAATTTGACAAGGCGGGTTTGTTAAGTGGTTTGCAAGAGGGTTAGTTTGAGGCTTTCTCGTCTGTACCAATCGACATTAAATTGTTCAGCAAATCATCGAATTCCGATTTGCCATTGGCGGGTTTAGTTTTTTGCCAACAGATATCCAACATGGTAAAAAACTGATTAGCGCTTGGCTCGCTTTTTCCGACAATCCAATTATGGTAAGTCGCGCGCGAAACATTAACTGCTTTATATAGATCTTTTTGTGCCAAGCCTGCTGCTTTACGCGCTTGCTCTAACTTTTTACAAGATATGATATCGTCCATATTCATCCAACTACTTAATATGATTATAATTTTGGACAGAAAACCAGCTACTTTTATGATTTTCTCTCGCTTTTATATCATGTAAGTTAAGGGGTTTAAAGAACTTTTTTACTCTAAATGTTTGCCAATGCATGATTTTAAAGCCATTTTTAAATTTGGGAAATGAAAGGTAAAGCCGTGTTCCTCGAGTCTCTGCGGGATTACAGCTTGCCCTGTCGTTAATAACTCAGACATTTCACCCAATAATATTTTTAATAGTGACTCTGGCATCGTAAAAAAGGTTGGACGGTTTAGCACTTGCCCAAGCTGTTTACTGAACTCTTTATTGCTGACAGGCTGCGGAGCGGTCAAATTGTATGCACCTGAGCAGGCTTTGTTGTACATCAGGTACTGAATTGCCGCTACTGCATCATCAATATGTATCCAAGACATCATTTGTTCACCAGATGCAATCGGTCCGCCGAGGCCACATAAAAATGCCGGTTTCATTTTACTTAGTGCACCGCCTTTTTTAGCCAGTACAATACCTGTTCTTATACGACATACTCGAGCCTGTTCTTCGCATTCTTTAACTATGTTTTCCCACTTTAAACAGACCTGATGGGTAAATTCGTCATGTACTTGGAAGTTGTTTTCAGTTATTTCAGTTGTGGGTGCTTGTCTGCCATAAAAACCAATAGCAGAACCAGAGATTATCACTTTTGGCTTGTATTCACATTCTTTGACTCTGTCGACTAAATCTTGGGTGATTTGCCATCGGCTTTGACAAATTTTATTTTTTTGCTGGCTGCTCCAACGTTTGTCCGCAATGGGCTCACCTGCTAAATTAATAATCACATCATAGGTAAAGTGCTTTGCACGGGGCAAAGTTTTAAACGCTTCTATATCATGCCCTAATAATTTAAACGCTTTTTCTGGGGAGCGAGTTAACACATATATTTGATGGGTCGTTTTTAGTTGTTTAATGAGCGAGCGGCCTATAAGGCCGGTTCCTCCTGTCACTAACACTTTCATATATGCCCCCGTATAGCACTATCCCAACTTTTAAGTGTAGCGTATTTTTCAAATTTTACTTTTCCATGGATAGACTGAGTGAAACCGAATCAGCAAAACGCAATGCATGCGGTTTATCAATTTCAACTTCAGCATATTTTACCCAATCATGTTCTCCGGCAATCGCTAGCACTTCAGCTGTCAGTTTTTCCAATAAATGAAATCTGTTGTTTTCTACCAGTGCAATAATGCGTTTGGTAATTGAACGGTAATTTAACGCATCATCCATATTGTCACTATTGGCTGCTTTATCAGCACAATAGTGAATTAAAACATTAACAATCACATCTTGTTTGTTGTTGACTTCGTCGTCTTTAATTCCAATATAAGTACGTAAGCGTAAATTTTTGATTTTTATTTTGGCTATCTTCGAACTTGTCATCTAGCTATATCACCCTATATGTTTTAATTTATACCGCACTATAACGAATATTATAACTTGATGGATCATATTTATGTCTATTACACAAAATCCGGCTTTTCGGGTGTTTATATTTTTAGCTGCTTTAGTCATCGTATTAGCGGGTATTAAAACCGCACAGCAACTGGTGGTTCCATTTTTATTATCAATATTTATTGCCATTATTTGCCAGCCAGTCATTTTATTTATAGAACGCTATCGAGTACCGAAAATGCTTGCAATTACCATTGTGATTTTGTTTGTCATCACGCTCGGTTTTTCATTGGCAGGGTTGGTTGGAAACTCGTTAAACAGTTTTAGTCAGGATTTACCTGAATATAAAACCAAACTGCAAAATGAGATTGCGTGGCTCAGTCAACAGCTTGCTACTTTTAATATTCATTTAAATAAAGAGCAGTTAATTGAACATTTCGATCCGGGGGCCGCGATGTCACTGGCAACCAACATGTTATCTGGCTTGGGCAACACACTGACCAATTTTTTCCTCATTTTACTCACGACGGTATTTATGTTGTTGGAAGCTGGGACAATTCAGAAAAAGTTGCATTTGGCATGGGATGACCCTTATATGCACATTGATAGAATTGATCGCTTTTTAACGTCAGTAAACCATTATATTGCAATTAAAACTGTCGTTAGTTTAGGTACCGGTGTGTTGGCCGGTTTGTTGTGTTGGAGTATGGGGTTGGACTATTTTGTTTTATGGGGCGTCTTAGGTTTTTTGTTTAATTATATTCCAAACATCGGCTCTATCATTGCGGCGATTCCTGCTGTATTGCTTGCGTTTATCCAGTTAAGTCCGGTTGGCGCTCTATTTGTCGGTTTGGGGTACATGGCAATAAACGCCATTATGGGGAATATGGTTGAACCTAAGTATATGGGGAAAGGCTTAGGGCTATCTACCTTAGTGGTATTTTTAAGCTTGGTTTTCTGGGGGTGGCTGTTAGGTACGGTGGGTATGTTGTTGTCCGTACCTTTAACTATGGTGGTCAAAATTGCGTGTGAAGGTTCAGAGTCCACGCGCTGGTTTGCTGTTATATTGTCGAATCAATCCGAAGTGAACAACAAAGTAGAACAATTACCTGAAGAAGTGCAATTAGAAATTGAAAAAGAGGTTTTGACTGAAAAGTCTTAATGCTGACTATTTACCGCTGTAAAATACATAACAAAACAAGGGCGTAAACAGCCCTTATTTTGTTAGTTGGCTGCAAGCTTTAATTGACAAGTGGGTTATTCGGATAATTTAATTTTAATACTTGATAGGTGTTTTGATACAAATCATCTAATTCAAGTTGTCTGTAGCTTTCAAGCATCATCTCCAGTGCGTTTTCTACCTGCTGTGTGTCGCCTAAGTTTTCCAGCACATATTTAGCTCGGTTGGCGGAAGCAACATAAGCACCACGACGCATATAATACTCGGCAACGGCTAATTCACTTTTAGCGATAAAGTCTTTGACAAAAACCATACGTTGTTTTGCATCAGCTGCATATTTACTTTGTGGGTACTGAGTCACAATTGTGTTGAAGTCATTAAAGGCTTCTCTGTGCTCTGTAATATCGCGATCAAACCTGTCAATACCTACCATTTCTTGTAGCGAATTTTTAGCAGCTTTCATATTTGTTAAACCGCGCATATAGTGCACATAATCTATGTCAGTATGTGTTGGGTTTAACTTGATAAATCGGTCTATAGAAGCTAGTGCTTGGCTTGTATTGTCTGTTTTATAATAGCTATATATCAAATCTAGCTGAATTTGATGAGAGTAGGGTCCAAACGGAAAACTGGCATCTAGAGCAGATAGAATTTCAGATGCTCGAACATAGTTACCCTGTACCAACAAATCTTTAGCTTCCAGATATTGCGCTTCAACTGCATTTTGCTCAGCAACAACGACTTCATCAGGCGTATTTGAACAACCTGCTAATACGCTTAATGCCAATGATGTGGCGATTAGGGTTCGCTTAAAGTTCAACTTGACTCCCTCTTTATTAAAATATTATGAGTTCACCCGCATAACGCGGTACAATCAACAAATTCGTGCATTCTAACCTAGGGTGAGTAAACTTGCACAGATTTATCGGTTTTACAATATTATGACAATAGAAACTATTACATTATCGGGCGTCTTGCCTGAAAACGCGATTGGTAGTCGGTTAGATCAGGCAATTTCAGAATTGTTCCCTGAATATTCTCGATCGAAACTAAAAGAATGGCTATTAGCCGGCAATATAACTGTTGATGGGGTAGTCATTACTAAACCCAGAGAGAAAGTATTGGGCGGCGAATTAATCCAGATTGAAGCTGAAAAAAAGGTAGAAGTTAAAGCGCCTGCACAGCCGATTGAATTGAATATCGTATATGAAGACGAAGATATTCTTGTGATCAACAAACCGGCCAACTTGGTAGTTCACCCAGGAGCGGGTAACCCAGCGGGTACAATATTAAATGCGTTATTACATCATTACCCACAAATTGAACAGGTGCCACGTGCGGGCATTGTGCATCGTTTAGATAAAGATACTACTGGCTTAATGGTTGTTGCAAAAAACTTGACGGCGCAAACTTCTTTAGTTGCTCAATTACAAGAAAAAATAGTAACGCGTGAATATGAGGCAGTTGTTAACGGTACGATGACCGCCGGTGGTATTGCGGATTATCCAATTGGTCGACATCCGACTAAACGTACGATCCAAGCTGTCGTGCCTGAAGGTAAACCTGCGGTGACCCATTTTCGAGTCGCCGAAAAATATCGTGCGCATACGCGACTTCGATTGCGTTTGGAAACGGGTCGTACACACCAAATTCGTGTTCATATGGCACACCTTAAACATCCGTTAGTCGGTGATTTTAGTTATGGTGGCAGAGTGCGACCGCCTAAAGCAGCTGATGAAATTGTCATCGACACGCTAAGAGCATTTCGCCGTCAGGCGCTGCACGCGGCTATCTTAGAGTTAGAACATCCCGCGACAGGTGAATGGATGCAGTTTGAAGCGCCAGTGCCAGAGGATATGGTAAATTTGTCATCTGTTTTACGAGACGATACGAAAAAGCACGGTTTAAAAGATTACTAAAATGCGCTTTTATACTCCAAGTTGGCCTGCTCCGCATCATGTAGTGGCATTGCAAACGTGTCGTCAGGGTGGTTTTAGTTTGCCTCCGTATAATAGTTTGAATTTAGCGACGCATGTCAAAGATGCACGAGAAACGGTAATGCGTAACCGTGCTCTTTTACCTTTACCCAAGTCTGTAGGTTGGCTCAATCAGACACATAGTGATATCTGTATTGAGTTACCCTGTAAAGATTTAGCTAAACCTGCGGACGCATCATATACTTATTTAGCAGAGCAAGTTTGTGTTGTCTTAACTGCGGATTGTCTACCCGTTTTACTGACAAATAAGTCAGGAGATTTTGTGGCTGCAGTCCATTGCGGTTGGCGTGGGCTGGCAAATGGTTTGTTAGCGAATACTTTAACGGCAATAAATTGTAATCGTCAGGATTTGCTGGTGTGGCTAGGCCCTGCAATTGGCCCCAGTGCATTTGAAGTGGGCGATGATGTTTATCAATTTTTTATGCAACAAGATCCGCTTTACAATAAAGCGTTTAAATCACAATCAATCGAAGGTAAGTTTTTAGCTAATATTTATGATTTGGCAAAAATACAACTTAGGCAACTAGGTGCCCATAATATCTACTCTGATGAACTATGCACATATACCCAGTCTAGCCAATATTTTTCTTTTCGGCGGGATGGACAAACAGGTCGACAAGCCAGTTTCATTTGGATGAAAAATTCATACTAAAGGCCTTAGATAGCTTGATATTTGCGTGGCGAGCACCCATTTTTTATTTAACTTAACAGATTAGAGTGGGACCGTTATGCGATTAGATAAATTAACCAGCCAATTCCAAATAGCAATATCAGATGCTCAATCTTTAGCTTTAGGCCGAGATCATCAATATATTGAACCTACACATTTAATGTATGCTTTGTTGAATCAAGATGCTGGCTCTATTCGCAGTATATTGAATCAAGCGGGTGTCAATTTAACTTCGCTACGTTCACAATTAGCTGAAGTGTTGGAAAAAATGCCCAAAGTGGAAGGCGCCGGCGCAGATGTTCAGCTTTCTCGTAATATGATTAGTTTACTCAATCTATCAGATAAGCTCGCGCAAAAAAGAAAAGATAAGTTTATTTCATCCGAAATATTTGTGCTTGCTGCAATTGAAGACAACGGGGATCTCGGACGTATTCTTAAAAACTTAGGTCTGAACAAAGCCAGTTTAGAAAAAGCAATCGACAGCGTGCGGGGTGGACAAAATGTGGATGACCCTAATGCTGAAGAAAAGCGCCAAGCACTTGAGAAATTTACATTAGATTTAACCGCTCGGGCCGAGCAAGGCAAGCTTGATCCTGTTATTGGTCGAGATGAAGAAATTCGTCGCACGGTACAGGTACTTCAGCGAAGAACTAAAAACAACCCAGTTTTGATTGGCGAGCCGGGAGTCGGTAAAACTGCAATCGTAGAAGGTTTAGCGCAACGTATTGTCAATGGTGAGGTTCCGGAGGGGCTAAAACATAAGAGAGTTCTATCTTTAGATATGGGCGCCCTAGTTGCCGGTGCTAAGTATCGAGGTGAATTTGAAGAAAGGTTAAAATCTGTATTAAACGAATTGGCTAAAGAAGAAGGACAAGTCATTTTGTTTATTGACGAGTTACATACTATGGTGGGAGCAGGAAAAGGCGACGGTGCTATGGACGCCGGTAATATGTTAAAACCTGCACTTGCTCGAGGTGAACTGCATTGTGTTGGTGCAACCACACTTGATGAATATCGTCAATATATTGAAAAAGATGCGGCACTAGAACGTCGTTTTCAAAAAGTTTTGGTGGAACAGCCCAGTGTAGATGACACTATTGCTATTTTACGTGGATTGAAAGAAAGATATGAACTGCATCACTCAGTTGAGATCACCGATCCAGCAATTGTCGCTGCAGCGTCACTGTCACATCGTTATATTGCCGATCGACAATTGCCAGACAAGGCAATAGATCTAATTGACGAAGCGGCATCTAGCATTCGTATGCAAATTGATTCCAAGCCAGAAGATTTAGATCGCTTAGAGCGTCGCATTATCCAATTAAAATTGGAGCAGCAGGCATTACAAAAAGAGCGAGATGAAGCAAGTAAAAAGCGTTTACAAATATTGGAAGATGAAATCCATAGTAATGAGGAAAAGTTTGCCGAACTTGATGAAATATGGAACGCTGAAAAAGCAGCACTGCAAGGTACACAGAACATAAAAGGTGACTTGGAGCAAGCAAGGTTAGATCTCGATATTGCTCGACGCGCAGGTGACTTGAGTCGTATGTCCGAATTGCAATACGGTAAAATACCGGCTTTGGAGCGTCAACTAGATTTAGCTGTGCAAGCAGAGATGCAAGACATGAGTTTGCTAAAACATATGGTAACTGAAACCGAAATAGCAGATGTATTATCTCGTTGGACAGGGATCCCCGTTGCTAAAATGCTTGAAGGAGAGAGAGATAAATTACTACGTATGGAAGATGAATTACATAAAAGAGTGGTTGGACAGCATGAAGCAGTCTCTTCTGTTGCAAATGCGATACGTCGTTCACGTGCAGGTCTCGCTGATCCAAATAGACCAATAGGTTCTTTTTTATTCCTTGGTCCAACGGGGGTAGGTAAGACAGAATTATGTAAATCGTTAGCAAATTTCTTGTTCGATTCTGAAGCGTCCATGGTACGGATTGATATGTCTGAATTTATGGAAAAACACTCAGTTTCCCGCTTACTCGGGGCACCTCCAGGATATGTCGGATATGAAGAGGGGGATATCTAACAGAGGCCGTAAGAAGACGTCCGTATTCAGTGATTTTATTAGATGAAGTAGAAAAAGCACATCCTGATGTGTTCAATATATTACTGCAACTGCTTGATGATGGTCGATTAACCGACGGTCAAGGACGAACGGTTGATTTTAAAAATACCGTGATTATCATGACTTCAAATTTAGGCTCGGATATTATTCAAGATAAATTTTCTACAGCCTCGTATAATGAAATGCGTGATTCTGTAATGCAAATTGTCGGCACTCATTTTAGACCTGAGTTTATTAATCGTATTGACGAAACTGTTGTATTCCATCCCTTGGAAATGGAGCAGATTAAAAATATTGCTAAAATTCAATTGCGAGGACTGCAACAACGTTTAGAGCAAAAAGGATATAAATTTAAAGTGCATGATCGAGCATTAAACAAAATTGCTGCAGTTGGTTTTGATCCTGTATTTGGTGCTCGGCCACTAAAACGTGCAATACAACATGAAATTGAAAATCCACTTGCTCAAGACTTGTTAGCAGGTAGACTATCATTTGAAAAAACCATTGTTGTTGATGAGAAAGATGATAAATTAGTCTTTTTATCAAAAACATAATGATACCTGTGAAATGGGAGCCACAGGAGATTGTCGGCTCCTTATTAACTATTTAGAGAACCTATGTCTGAGAATAATGAAACAATAAAAAGCCGCAATAAAGGGATTTATTTACTTCCTAATTTATTAACTACTGCTGGCTTATTTTCTGGATTTTATGCAGTGATTGCTTCGATGAACAATCAATTTGAAAGTGCTGCAGTCGCAATTTTTGTTGCTATGATATTTGATGCCTTAGATGGGCGGGTCGCTCGGATGACTCATACTCAAAGTGCTTTTGGTGCTGAATATGACAGTATGGCCGATATGGTATCTTTTGGTATTGCACCAGCATTGGTGGCTTATAATTGGGCATTAGCTGATTTAGGTAAAATTGGTTGGTTAGCTGCTTTTATATTTACTGCTGGAGCAGCGTTAAGACTGGCGCGTTTTAACACGACAATTGATACGGCTGATAAACGCTATTTTAAAGGTCTAGCAAGTCCAGCAGCAGCTGCTGTTGTAGCGGGTATGGTTTGGTTGGGTGCTGACCATGAACTTAATCCAGATTCTTTTGGCTTCGTAGCTGTATTAATTACCGTATTAACAGGTCTGCTAATGGTTAGTAACTTCCGATATAGTTCATTCAAAGAGGTAGATTGGAAAGCAAGCGTGCCCTTTATTGCTATATTATTAGTTGTACTTGTATTTGTAGTGGTAGCGACAGAGCCGGCTTTAGTTTTATTTAGCTTGTTTTCTTTATATGCGCTTTCTGGGCCGGTTATTACATACAGAAGTGTTAAAGAACTAAAAACAAAAGATATTGTTGATTCTGACAAAAGTACGGACGATTAAGCTAGTTTTTGGTCAAATTTGGGTTTGAGTGCCTATTACTTAAACCCATTTCAATCAAAATATCCTCTTAACACTTCTTTTTACTATGATAACGACAGTAAACGTCTAATTATTCAGCTTTTTGTTTAAATACCAATCAAATAAAAAATAAATTTAAATTTTCTGATAAAAAGCATTGACGGGTTTTAATTAGTCCCTATAATGCGCCCCCACAACGCAGCGACACGGCAACAAGCAAACAGCTTAAAAGCCAACTCAAAGCGCCAAAGTTGAAAAGCAAAACATTAAACGAAAGTGAGATATATAAAGGCTTGACAACGAAAATGAGAAGCGTAAGATACGCGCCTCACTGAAACGGACTAACGGTTCGAACTTCAGAAAACGTTCTTTAAAAATTAGTAACCTTATTATTTATCTGTGTGGGCACTCGCATAGTTTGAATAGATACAAAATATTCAATCTAGTGAAGTGACTACTGTTAATTCAGAATGTTAAATCAGTAAGATTGAGACAAAGATTAAAACTTTCTATGAAGAGTTTGATCATGGCTCAGATTGAACGCTGGCGGCAGGCCTAACACATGCAAGTCGAGCGGAAACGATGAGAGCTTGCTCTCAGGCGTCGAGCGGCGGACGGGTGAGTAATGCTTGGGGATCTGCCTTGTTGTGGGGGATAACCATTGGAAACGATGGCTAATACCGCATAATACCTACGGGTTAAAGGGGGCTTTGGCTCCTGCGACGAGATGAACCCAAGTGAGATTAGCTTGTTGGTGAGGTAATGGCTCACCAAGGCGACGATCTCTAGCTGGTCTGAGAGGATGGTCAGCCACACTGGGACTGAGACACGGCCCAGACTCCTACGGGAGGCAGCAGTGGGGAATATTGCACAATGGGGGAAACCCTGATGCAGCCATGCCGCGTGTGTGAAGAAGGCCTTCGGGTTGTAAAGCACTTTCAGTCAGGAGGAAAGGGTTATGGTTAATACCCATTATCTGTGACGTTACTGACAGAAGAAGCACCGGCTAACTCCGTGCCAGCAGCCGCGGTAATACGGAGGGTGCAAGCGTTAATCGGAATTACTGGGCGTAAAGCGCACGTAGGTGGATTGATAAGTTGGATGTGAAAAACCGGGGCTCAACCTCGGCTGTGCATTCAAAACTGTCAGTCTAGAGTAAGGGAGAGGGGGGTAGAATTCCAGGTGTAGCGGTGAAATGCGTAGAGATCTGGAGGAATACCGGTGGCGAAGGCGGCCCCCTGGCCCATTACTGACACTGAGGTGCGAAAGCGTGGGTAGCGAACAGGATTAGATACCCTGGTAGTCCACGCCGTAAACGATGTCTACTTGTTGTTTGTGTCTTTAAGACGTGAGTAACGAAGCTAACGCGCTAAGTAGACCGCCTGGGGAGTACGGCCGCAAGGTTAAAACTCAAATGAATTGACGGGGGCCCGCACAAGCGGTGGAGCATGTGGTTTAATTCGATGCAACGCGAAGAACCTTACCATCCCTTGACATCCACAGGATTAAGCAGAGATGCTTAAGTGCCTTCGGGAACTGTGAGACAGGTGCTGCATGGCTGTCGTCAGCTCGTGTTGTGAAATGTTGGGTTAAGTCCCGCAACGAGCGCAACCCTTATCCTTAGTTACCAGCCTTAAGTTGGGGACTCTAAGGAGACTGCCGGTGACAAACCGGAGGAAGGTGGGGACGACGTCAAGTCATCATGGCCCTTACGGGATGGGCTACACACGTGCTACAATGGACAGTACAGAGGGCAGCTAACTTGCGAGAGTACGCGAATCCCTTAAAGCTGTTCGTAGTCCGGATTGGAGTCTGCAACTCGACTCCATGAAGTCGGAATCGCTAGTAATCGCAGATCAGAATGCTGCGGTGAATACGTTCCCGGGCCTTGTACACACCGCCCGTCACACCATGGGAGTGGGCTGCAAAAGAAGTAGGTAGCTTAACATTGGGCGCTTACCACTTTGTGGTTCATGACTGGGGTGAAGTCGTAACAAGGTAGCCCTAGGGGAACCTGGGGCTGGATCACCTCCTTAACGATGCTATTTAAATATGCAGAGTGTTCACACAGATAAATAAAGGTTACTACAAAGAAAGACTTCGTAAGGTCAAAGCTTGAACATAGTGAAGGCTAACCTGATTTAGGTCTGTAGCTCAGCTGGTTAGAGCGCACCCCTGATAAGGGTGAGGTCGGCAGTTCAAGTCTGCCCAGACCTACCAATAACATAGGTTGAAAACGTTAGAGCGCACCCCGTTCTTAATGTTAGCGGTGAGAGTCGGCTTGGTTATTTCAAGTCTGCCCAGACCTACCAAATTTAAAGATATACTGCATTGTTTTAATCGTCGTTTAGTAAACTAAACGTCCTCATAAAACGCCTTGTCTATCTTTAAATAGATAAAAAGACCTTATGTAAAAGCGAAAAGAATATGGGGCTATAGCTCAGCTGGGAGAGCGCCTGCCTTGCACGCAGGAGGTCAGCAGTTCGATCCTGCTTAGCTCCACCAAATTCCAAACGCACAAACGCACAAACGAAGTCAGGCTGACAGAAGCCAAACAAAATAATTGAAGAGAACGCAATTATCTTGTTTGGTTTTTTTTACCGAAAAAGCCAACGCTCTTTAAAAATCTGGACAGTAGTAAAAAAGTTAAATGCGTTGAAAAAAACGAGTTTAATCAAGTAAGACCATAGTATTCAATCAACGTAAAAGCGTTTAATGATACGATTCGATAAACATTCGGGTTGTATGGTTAAGTGACTAAGCGTACACGGTGGATGCCTTGGCAATTGGAGGCGATGAAGGACGTGTTAATCTGCGATAAGCTGTGACGAGTCGATAAAAGACGCATGAGTTACAGATTTCCGAATGGGGCAACCCACCCTTTTAGGGTATCTTGCACTGAATACATAGGTGTAAGAAGCGAACCGGGAGAACTGAAACATCTAAGTACCCCGAGGAAAAGAAATCAACCGAGATTCCCTAAGTAGCGGCGAGCGAAAGGGGAAGAGCCGATGATAAATGAATTAGTAGAATGAGCTGGAAAGCTCAGCCATAGTAGGTGATAGCCCTGTATATGAAGATTCATTAATCACGTATTAAGTAGGTCGGGACACGTGTTATCTTGACTGAAGACGGGGGGACCATCCTCCAAGGCTAAATACTCCCAATTGACCGATAGTGAACCAGTACCGTGAGGGAAAGGCGAAAAGAACCCCTGTGAGGGGAGTGAAATAGAACCTGAAACCGTGTACGTACAAGCAGTGGGAGCAGACTTGTTCTGTGACTGCGTACCTTTTGTATAATGGGTCAGCGACTTATATTTAGTAGCAAGGTTAACCGAATAGGGTAGCCGTAGCGAAAGCGAGTGTTAACTGCGCGTAGAGTTGCTAGGTATAGACCCGAAACCCGGCGATCTACCCATGGGCAGGTTGAAGGTTGAGTAACATCAACTGGAGGACCGAACCGACTAATGTTGAAAAATTAGCGGATGACTTGTGGGTCGGAGTGAAAGGCTAATCAAGCCGGGAGATAGCTGGTTCTCCCCGAAAGCTATTTAGGTAGCGCCTCGGACGAACACCTACGGGGGTAGAGCACTGTTAAGGCTAGGGGGTCATCCCGACTTACCAACCCTTTGCAAACTCCGAATACCGTAGAGTGCTATCCGGGAGACACACGGTGGGTGCTAACGTCCATCGTGAAGAGGGCAACAACCCAGACCGCCAGCTAAGGTCCCAAATGCTTATTAAGTGGGAAACGATGTGGGAAGGCTTAGACAGCTAGGAGGTTGGCTTAGAAGCAGCCACCCTTTAAAGAAAGCGTAATAGCTCACTAGTCGAGTCGGCCTGCGCGGAAGATGTAACGGGGCTAAATAAGCAACCGAAGCTGCGGATTTGAACGTAAGTTCAAGTGGTAGGGGAGCGTTCTGTAAGCTGTTGAAGGTGAACTGAGAAGTTTGCTGGAGGTATCAGAAGTGCGAATGCTGACATGAGTAACGATAAAGGGGGTGAAAAACCCCCTCGCCGAAAGACCAAGGTTTCCTGTCCCATGCTAATCAGGGCAGGGTAAGTCGGCCCCTAAGGTGAGGGCGAAAGCCGTAATCGATGGGAAACGGGTTAATATTCCCGTACTTTTAATAACTGCGATGGAGAGACGGAGAAGGCTAAACTGGCTTGGTGATGGTTATCCAAGTGAAAGTAAGTAGGCTGGTGTTCTAGGCAAATCCGGAACACTAAGGCTGAGATACGAGACGAGACACTAAGGTGTTGAAGTAGTTGATGCCCGGCTTCCAGGAAAATCTTCTAAGCTTCAGGTTATTAAGAACCGTACCCCAAACCGACACAGGTGGTCAGGTAGAGAATACTAAGGCGCTTGAGAGAACCCGGGTGAAGGAACTAGGCAAAATAGTACCGTAACTTCGGGAGAAGGTACGCCACGTTATTGTGAAAGTCTTAACGACTGGAGCGAGAGGTGGTCGAAGTAACCAGGTGGCTGGAACTGTTTATTAAAAACACAGCACTGTGCAAAATCGAGAGATGACGTATACGGTGTGACACCTGCCCGGTGCCGGAAGGTTAATTGATGGGGTTAGCGTAAGCGAAGCTCTTGATCGAAGCCCCGGTAAACGGCGGCCGTAACTATAACGGTCCTAAGGTAGCGAAATTCCTTGTCGGGTAAGTTCCGACCTGCACGAATGGTGTAATCATGGCCACGCTGTCTCCACCCGGGACTCAGTGAAATTGAAATTGCGGTGAAGATGCCGTATACCCGCGGCTAGACGGAAAGACCCCGTGAACCTTTACTACAGCTTGGCAGTGAACATTGAACCTACATGTGTAGGATAGGTGGGAGGCTATGAAGCAGCGTCGCCAGATGTTGTGGAGCCATCCTTGAAATACCACCCTTGTATGTTTGATGTTCTAACGTAGTCCCCTAATCGGGGATGCGGACACTGCCTGGTGGGTAGTTTGACTGGGGCGGTCTCCTCCCAAAGCGTAACGGAGGAGCACGAAGGTTGGCTAAGTACGGTCGGACATCGTACGGTTAGTGCAATGGCATAAGCCAGCTTAACTGCGAGACAGACACGTCGAGCAGGTGCGAAAGCAGGTCATAGTGATCCGGTGGTTCTGAATGGAAGGGCCATCGCTCAACGGATAAAAGGTACTCCGGGGATAACAGGCTGATACCGCCCAAGAGTTCATATCGACGGCGGTGTTTGGCACCTCGATGTCGGCTCATCACATCCTGGGGCTGAAGTCGGTCCCAAGGGTATGGCTGTTCGCCATTTAAAGTGGTACGCGAGCTGGGTTTAGAACGTCGTGAGACAGTTCGGTCCCTATCTGCCGTGGGCGTTTGATAATTGAGGGGGGCTTCTCCTAGTACGAGAGGACCGGAGTGGACGAACCTCTGGTGTTCCGGTTGTTATGCCAATAGCATTGCCGGGTAGCTAAGTTCGGAATCGATAACCGCTGAAAGCATCTAAGCGGGAAGCGAGCCCCGAGATGAGTTGTCACAGACCTTTAAGGTCCTGTAGGGCCCTTGTAGACTACGAGGTTGATAGGTTGGATGTGTAAGTGCTGTGAGGCATTGAGCTAACCAATACTAATTGCCCGTGCGGCTTAACCATACAACGCCGAATGTTTATTGAATATGAATATAAAAGATTAAGCTTGAGCGCATGAGAATTACTACTGTTCGAGATTTAACAGTTTATGCCTGGCGGCGATAGCATTGTGGAACCACCTGATCCATTTCGAACTCAGAAGTGAAACACAATAGCGGCGATGGTAGTGTGGGGTTTCCCATGTGAGAGTAGCACACTGCCAGGCTTCAAATTAGATTGGTTGATAAAATAGATTAAGACAAAAAAATTAATAAAAATTAATCAAAAAGTATTATCAACTGATAAAAGTATATTAAGCCCATCTCGAAAGAGATGGGCTTTTTGCGTTTAGAGCTTAAATATATTGACGAGCTACGAGCTACGAGCTACGAGCTACGAGCTACGAGTGTAGGTCTGTCCTTTAGGGCGACGATGTTTAGGTCGACTATTGTGTATCTTTCATTGTTGGCCTAAAGACCAACCTACACGTGAAGCTAAAGCTGCGATCTACATTTTAGTTATAAGTTTCACTGCAGTGTAGGTCCGCCCTTTAGGGCGACAACTCTAAATTCAGCCATTGTGTAATAACTCTTTGTTGGCCTAGAGACCAACCTACACGTCGAACAAAGGCTGCGATCTACATTTAGCTATAAGTTTCACTGCAGTGTAGGTCCGCCCTTTAGGGCGACGATGTTTAATTCGACTATTGTGTATCTTTCATTGTTGGCCTAAAGACCAACCTACACGTGGAGCTAAAGCTGCGATCTACATTTTAGTTATAAGTTTCACTGCAGTGTAGGTCTGCCTTTTAGGGCGACGATGTTTAGGTCGACTATTGTGTTTCTTTCATTGTTGGCCTAAAGACCAACCTACACGTGGAGCTAAAGCTGCGATCTACATTTAGCTATAAGTTTCACTGCAGTGTAGGTCTGCCTTTTAGGGCGACGATGTTTAATTCGACTATTGTGTATCTTTCATGTTGGCCTAAAGACCAACCTACACGTTGAGCTAGAGCTGCGACCTACATTTTAGCTGTAAGCTTCACTGCAATGTAGGTCTGCCCTTTAGGGCGACCACTCTAAATTCAGTCATTGTGCAATTTTTCTTTGTCGGGCTAAAGCCACGACCTACAATCCGCTCAAAGCTCAAAGCTCAAAGCTCAAAGCTCGAAATTCTTCAATTTTATTATGAATTTCTCTATGCATAGAATCCAATTATTTCGTGAAAATTTCAACGATTTTCGATGGCAGACTTGATAGAATGAACGCTAATATTTGCGAATTGGATATAGCTTTTGATTAGTGCAAACGAGTTTGTTTTTAATGGTTTTTCTCTGATTAAAAATGGCTTTCAGCTTCACTACAAGTTGGGGGCATTGGAATTTAACGAAACCTACACCAGTGAGTTTTTTACTAAAGAAATTCTACTCAAGTTGTCTTCTAGCGAAACGCTGAAAAAAAACTTAGAATACTTAAGTTTAGCAGCAGGGGTGAGTTATTTTAAGCTACAACCGTTTAGTCAGATTCAGTTACAGCACACCAAACTTAACAAAGCCGAATCTGAATTTTTTACTAAATTATATCAAAACGGTTTAGCTGAGTTTGCCTATCGTAATGGCATTGATATTCGACAAGCCTGCCAGTTTCCTTTCGAGTTCACAACCACTTCAGCTAAAAAAACGCTAGCCAAAAAAAGTTTGCAGCAACAAAAGGCACTCGTTTTAATTGGAGGGGGGAAAGATTCATTAGTATCCGTTGAAGCGCTAAAAAAATCAGGTAAAAAGCAGCTATTGTTTGCTGTTAATCCGGCTAAACCTATTTTGGATTGTGTCGAAACCTCAAAGCTTCCTTTTGTTTTTGTTAAACGCCAGTTAGACACAAAATTATTTGAATTAAACGAACAAGGTGCATTAAATGGCCATGTGCCAATCACTGCCATTATTAGTATGTTGGCCGTTATTGTGGCACAGTTGAGTGGTTGCGACTCGGTAATAACATCAAATGAACGTTCTGCAAACGAACCGACTCTGATAGAAGGCAATTGGAAAGTGAACCACCAATACAGCAAATCGCATGAATTTGAACAAGATTTTACTGAAATTATAAATGCAATAGACGCTGTGCAAATTCAATATTTTTCAATTCTCAGAGCCTATTCTGAATATAAAATTGTAGAAAGATTTTTGACATTCAATTTATATGACGAGGTGTTCACCTCCTGTAATAGAGCCTTTAAATTATTCCATGAAAAATCTAAAAAACGCTGGTGTTTAGAATGTCCAAAGTGTCATTTCGTATTCCTGATGTTTGCTGCTCATTGCAACGATACAACAAGAATTATTAAAATCTTTGGAGGTAACCCTCTAAATGAGTTTGATAATCTAAATTCTTTTCGACAGTTAGTGGGCTTAACCAATGGTAAACCATGGGAATGTGTGGGTGAAAAGTTTGAGTCTGCAGTTGCTTTGTATCAAATTTCAGATAAAAATGATTATGCGGACAATCCAATAATCGCCAATATTTTGCCTGAAATTATCAATTTATATGGTTTAGAAAAACTAAGAAAAGGCGCGCAAAAATTATTAACACTTTCAGCCGAGCACAATATACCAGATGAATATTATGAGTGCCTAAACAATGAATAAAATTGTCATTTGGGGGTTTGGCCGAGAAGGGCGCAGCTGTTACAACTATGCCTTGAAGCGTTGGCCAGAAGCGGATATAAAAGTTTTAACTGATGAATACGATATATCTTTATTCAATGAACTTAAAGGTTCCTATATTTTTGGCGAAACTGGTCTTGAACTACTGGCTGCAGGTGATTTTGATCTCATTATCAAAAGCCCCGGAATTAGCCTATATCGTCAAGAATTACAAAAAGCGACAAAAGAAGGTAGCCTCCTCACATCCTCAACCAACCTATGGTTTGAAGAAAATAGAAACGCGAAAACCATTATTGTAAGTGGGACAAAAGGTAAAAGTACTACAGCTAGTTTACTTGCTTATTTAATGCAAAATTTAGGTTTAGATGTAACCCTTGCAGGTAATATTGGTTTGCCTTTATTAGATGTCAAAGCGGGTAAAGACTGGACGATATTAGAACTTTCTTCTTATCAGTTAGCAGACTTTCACGGCCACTGCGATGGATTTATACTGCTCAACTTGTATCAAGAGCACGTCCCTTGGCACACAAGTGCTAAACAATATTTTTATGATAAAACCCGAATATTGCACAAGTCATTAAGTGAATTAGCGGTGATTAACGATAATTCTCATTTATCAAAGCAACTCTCAAAACCATTCAAGGGGCACTTGGTTTCTTTTGGTACAGAACAAGGTTTTAATGTTGTTGATCACAAGCTTTATTTTAAAGATGAAGAGCTTAATCATAACTTTAAGTTAAAAGGCGAGCATAACCTAAAAAACTTAGCTGCGAGTTTAGCATTGATAGATGCCTTAGCACTTAACTGGAAATGTGTGCTGACTAAGCTAAATGGATTTAATGGCTTGGCCCATAGATTACAAGAATTTTACTTTGAAAATGGCATACTTTGCGTAGATGATAGTATATCAACCACCCCTGACTCTACATTGTGCGCGTTGGAAGCCTATCGCGAAAAAGAAATCCACTTAATCCTGGGCGGCACTGAAAGAGCTCAAAACTACGATAAATTTATTACGCACTTAGCGCAATTTAACATTCAACATGTTGTTTTAATTGGCCAAACCGGTAAACGATTAGCGAATGAACTTGCGCAGGCCAAGTGTAAATTCAAATTTGATTGGCGTGTTTATACTTCTTTAGAAGAGGGGATGTCAGCGCTGGCTGAAAAAGTTCAAACGAACCAAAGTATCTTACTTTCCCCTGCCGCACCGAGTTTTGGTTTATTTAAAGATTATCAACATCGCGGAGAAGTATTTATTAAGTTAGCGAATCAATTTTTTAGTGGGCGAGATAAGGATAGCTAAAAAATAAAAAATGCAGCAAGTTAAAGGTAAAGTGCAATAATACGGGTAACAAGATATTTTGCGTTTTGTTGAACGCATAGCCATAAAATAGGCTTAATGCGCATGCTAAAATAGCATAAGCTGCACCGGCGGGAATATGGGCTAGGCCAAATAGTAAACTACTTATTGCGATTGCGATCACTGAACTTTGGGCCTGAAACTTATGTGTTTGAAATTGTGCTTGAAATAAAGCATGTTTGATTTTTTGTTGGATAAAACCTCTAAACAACAGCTCTTCGGCAAAACAGGTGATGATTAAATTTATTAGGATCCACTCAATCCAGAATGTGGGGATTTTAGGTGCAAAATCGATAATTGATAGTTTAAGTGCAAGCAAAAAGACCACAGTAGACAGAGTAAAGAAGGTCATTAGCAGGCTGGCGTAAAATTTATTTGGGTTGTCTTTAATTGTGTGTCTAATGGAGGGCAACAATAAGGATAAATACAAAGCCGCAAGCAGTTTGTCGTAATTAAGGTAAAGTGAATATGTCACGGAGTTTTCACTAAGCGTCACCGAATCAAGGATTTCAAAATTATTAAAGCCGGGCACTATATGAATAATGAGCGCACAACTTACTAGCATCATAATGATGTTCAGTAACGTTCTAAAAGTAAGTGAGATGTTTTTGTTTCGCGCTTGATAAAAGATAGCGGACAAGAGCAGCAAAGGTATAAAAAGCGCGGGTGCAATCCCATCAAGCAGATAGATTGCAAACACTACAGACAAGCAGCCAATCAGGCGGGGCAAGCAGCGCAGCTTTTGACTGCTCGCCATAATCGCAAGGGAAAGTAATAGTAGCGCAATTTGGCTCGTACTGAGCAGAAGTCCGTTCATGAGTACGACCTGATTTTACCTTTTATTAAGCTGATTTAAAAAGTTCTAGCAAGCTATCTGCAGTTAAGTCTTTAATTGAATCAACCGTTTGTTTTGCAAACATGCTTTGATTTAATGACTTTTTATTTTCTTGCATGTTGAGCACTTTTTCTTCAATGGTATCTTCACAAATCAGCTTATAAACAAAGACAGGCTTTTTCTGACCGATACGGTAGGCTCGATCACTGGCCTGAGCTTCTGCGGCAGGATTCCACCATGGATCGTAATGAATCACAGTGTCAGCCGCGGTTAAATTCAAACCCGTACCACCCGCTTTGAGTGATATCAAAAATACGCTGACATGCCCATTTTGAAAGTTATCTATTTGAGTTTGTCGATCTCGCGTTTCGCCTGTTAGTTTCGCATAATCAATTCCCATTTCCTCGAGACGGTCAGAAATTATGTGTAACATTTGAGCAAATTGCGAAAAGATAAGAATGTTGCGCCCTTCTTCGATCATTTCAGGGACAACCTCCATTAAATACTCCAGTTTTGCAGATTGTTGAATATCCTGCGCTGTTTCTAAGTTCAGTAATTGTGGTGCGCAGCAAATTTGCCGGAGTTTAAGTAGGGCATCTAGACATTCCAAATGACTTTTTGCCAAACCTTTAATTTGCAATATATTACGAACTTTGTCTTCCATGCTGACACGAATCGCTTCATACAAGACGCGTTGTTCGTTATCCAACGAGATATGTTTAATAATCTCAGTTTTCTTAGGTAACTCTTTCGCCACTTCTTCCTTGCGGCGACGCAAGACAAATGGATGAATTTTGGTATGCAGTCTTGCTTGAGTATCTACATCGCGAAAATTTTCTATAGGTTTACGATACTCTTTACTGAATTTAGTTTGTGGCCCTAAAAATCCGGGCATCAGAAAATCAAATAATGACCAAAGTTCACCAAGATGATTTTCAATCGGTGTACCACTTAAACACAACCTATGTTTAGAGGTTAACTGTTTGATGTTTTGCGTCATCTGAGCACGTGGATTTTTGATGTTTTGCGCTTCATCTAACACCAACAGTGAAAATGATTTGCTCACTAACTCATCAAAATCACGATTGATCAACGGGTAAGTAGTCACTACAACATCATAACTTTCAATTTCATCCAATACAGTTTGACGTTGATTACCATAAGCAGCCTTAATGTTGAGTTCGGGCGCAAATTTGTTCGCTTCATTGACCCAGTTGCCCACCAAACTAGTTGGACAAATGATGAGAGCCGGTTCGGTTAATAAATCGGCTAAACGCATGTTTTCCAGTAAACACAAAGTTTGCAGCGTTTTACCCAAACCCATATCGTCAGCGAGTATGCCGCCAAAATTATACTCAATCAAAAACATTAACCAGTTTAGACCATGCTGTTGATACGGGCGCAAATTCGCATTGATTGAGTCGGGGACGGGAATTTGTTTTATCCCTTCAAAATCCTGTAGTAACTTTGCAAGCTGTTTTACATGTTGGCCACCAATACACGAATTGATCTCAGGAATTTGGTTGAGTATATGCGCTTGACGGTTGGAAAACTTTGCTTGTTTGTTGTTTGCCTCTTGTAAGATAGCCAAAATAGGTTTTAAAGACTCAATATCTACACGGATAAATTGATGGCGATTCAGTGCAATCTTCACTCGGCCTGTTTGATTTCGCCAATTGTCCGTTTGTTTAAGCCAATTGACTAAGACCGGTATTAAATCAATTTTCTGCCCATCAAAATCAATTTTTAGTCCCAATTTAAACCAGTCATGACTTTCGTTTATCTGGTATTCAAACGTGGGATCTTGTATTACATTAATAGGCTGTACGCCTTCTTCAAATTCAACTTGCCAGCCTTGAGAGCGAAGTAGAGGAAATATTTCTTCAAATATATTTAGCCAAAACTGGTCATAACGAACGCCAATTTCCGAATTATAGAAAAACTCAAAATCTTGGCTTGAACTACTGCCTTTGACATGAGCAAAGCCATACGAATCTAAGAGATAAAATGCTTTTCGTTCGTGACCTGGATTGCGATGAATTTGGATAATTTTTTGATTGCGTTCTATTTGTACAAAGGGTTCATTGACCAAGCTCATTGGAATTTCGTATTCACCATACTTCAGCCTAAACTTAGCAATATAGCCGGCTTCATTTAAACCAATACGTAAAACTGGGGTTAGTTTTTCTTTGACCGATACAATATCTTGGTGAATCGGTAGCTCAAGTTGTAAATCGGCTATTTCACTTTGCTGCCAGCTGGAAAAGGCCAATAATTCTTTCTGGTTTAACGCGGGCAAATTTATCAACTGACTGAGCTGCAATCCTGATAAGTGGGTGTCTATGGTACCTAATGTGCCTTTTTGAACATCTAAATACCAAGGTGTATCTGCCGAAATTAAGAACCAACGTTCCGCTTTTTCCAATTTAATTTGCAGTTTAAATTCATCTGCGCTCGCTTGCCAAAATAATTCTACCTTACGAGGTGCACCATATTTTAGCGGCTTGGTGTGAGTCGATTGCCAATAACAACGTGCGCTTTCAAGTAACTGCGGCAGTGCTTTTGTTGCTGAGCGACCAAGTAAAAGGCGTTTATTCGAGCTAGATGTTTTACAATTTAAATTCAAAGCATCGAAGAGCTCACTATCGTCCTGACTCGTTTTTTTTGTATTTTTTTTTGTATTGGTTGATAGTTGAAGTTGAATTTGTGTAAAACCAGTTGATGGTTCAAGAACCGGTTGCAAGCAAAACTGAACTTGACCAACCCCTTCAGCTTTTAGCTGCGTCTGCGCTTCACTATGTAATTCTTGCAGCTTTTGTATATTTTGTTGCCATTGCGCGAAAGGTCTAACGGGGGATCTATCAATCAATTGTTGCGCTTCAGCGGCTATCAGTGTCGCTACTGCATGCTCACAATGTCCGCTATTCGTACAGGTACATAAGCTCGACAAATCAGCTTTGTCGATAGCAACCCTGTATTGTTGGTTACGCGATTCTACTACGGCTGTCACCGTGTTTAATGATGATATGTGTTTTAGTTTTTTTACTTGATCCTGCAAATATAAGTTTAAACCTTTTTGGTAAATCGCTTCGCCAAATTGTTCTGTTAATTCTGCGTCATATACACTCATTAATACTTTTCGCCTATCCAATTCAATTTAATGCGCATCAGCCAGTCTACCAAACAAATCTGATAAATAGTCAGTTTAATCAGAAATTCATAGAAAAAATTTAGCACAGGCTACAACACTGCTTTACTTAACAGGTGTTCAGGTTAGAATGACCGACTCTTTTTAACAGGTGAGAAAGTATTGTGAATTTTGCTGATTTAGACCTTGATGAATCGTTATTGGCGGCGATTGAAAAACAGAATTACACCAAGCCAACCGTTATCCAACAATTAGCAATTCAACCTGCTCTGGAAGGAAAAGACATTCTAGCTTGTGCGCCAACAGGTACAGGAAAAACCGCTGCTTTTATTTTACCCGCTTTGCAGCATCTTCTGGATTTCCCACGCAAGCGGCAAAACGGGGTCCGCATTTTAATTTTGTCGCCAACTCGAGAGTTGGCGG
Source organism: Catenovulum sediminis (assembly GCF_007289895.1). GTDB lineage: Bacteria > Pseudomonadota > Gammaproteobacteria > Enterobacterales > Alteromonadaceae > Catenovulum > Catenovulum sediminis. The sequence goes on from NZ_CP041660.1 coordinate 3,162,952, forward strand.
AGCAAACTTATAAAGTTTCTAAACAACTTAGCGAGTTTACCGAAACGAAGACGGCTATAATAACCGGTGGTATTAATTACGGAAAACATAAAGAAATTTCAGACGGCTGTGTTGATATTTTAGTTGCCACACCCGGCCGCCTTTTAGAGTATATCGACAACGAAACATTTGATTGCCGAGATATAGAATGGCTTGTGTTAGATGAAGCTGATCGCATGTTGGACATGGGCTTTACTTCAATGATTGAACGGATCTCAGATGAAACAGCCAACCGCCAACAAAGTTTGTTATTTTCAGCCACATTAGAAGGTGTTGGGGTAGAGCGATTTGCCAAAAACGTACTACAAGAGCCGGTATTGGTTGAAGCTGATTCACCCCGTAGAGAAAAAGCCAAAATACACCAATGGATTCATCTTTCTGATAGTCGTCCACATAAAATTTCCCAGTTGGTTCATTGGTTGGTAAAAGACGATGTGAAAAAAGCGATTGTTTTTGTCAAAACCAGAGAAAGAGTTGCAGAGCTGTCCGGTCAGTTGGCAACTGCACAAATACCTTGTTGTTGGTTGCAAGGAGATATGCCACAAGATAGGCGGCAGAAAGCAATTAAAGCTTTTTCTTCTGGGCACCGCAATATTATGGTCGCTACCGATGTTGCTGCAAGAGGTCTAGATGTGGCAGATATTACGCACGTATTTAATTTTGATATGCCGCGTACTGCTGATATTTATGTTCATCGCATCGGCCGCACTGGACGCGCGGGCAAAAAAGGTACAGCAATCAGTTTTGTTGAAGCGCACGATATGGAAGTTGTCGGTAAAGTTGAGCGATACATACAAGAAAAACTACCAAGAAGAATGATTGAAGGGTTAGAGCCGAAGCACAAAGAGGCAAAAATCCCGGGTAAAAAGCCCAAGAAGAAGGTCAGAAAATTGGATAAGAAAAAACTGCAAGCTGCTAAGAATAAAAAGAGATTAAAACGTAAAACTGTTTAATCAGTGCAATGCTATTAGAATTAGATTCTCAAAATGCTAAGCTCAAACAAGAATTAAATAACCGGTGAAGCGTAACTTCACCGGTTGATATTTAGTAGCAAGAGGCTTAGCAAAAGCGCTTAAAGGTTATAACCTCGCTCTTCATGGCTCACAATATCCAAACCTTGAATTTCTTGTTCATGGTCAACTCGGATACCTTTGGTCATCAAACCAACTACCTTCAATAAGAAGTAACTCACAATAGCGGTATAGGCAAAAGTTGCAACAATGCCAATACTTTGTACCCCGAGCTGCTGCGCAATGTTTTGGTTGTCACCGCCAAAACCATAACCGCTGAAAATCCCTAGATCAGGCGAACAGAAAATACCTGCTAAGAAAGTGCCTAAAATTCCGCCAACACCGTGCACAGGGAAAACGTCTAATGAATCATCAATTTTCCATTTTTGTTTAATTAAATTGGTACAGTAAAAACATACGATACCCGCACTGATACCAATCACTAAAGAAGCGGCCGGCCCGACAAATCCCGACGCCGGCGTAATTGTACCTAAACCAGCAACCATACCCGTGACAATACCTAACACAGAAGGCTTACCGTATTTTTTCCATTCTAAACCAGCCCAGGTTAAAGATCCCGCAGCGGCTGAAATATGAGTGACTAACATTGCCATCGCTGCGTCACCATTGGCTGCAACAGCACTACCACCATTAAAGCCAAACCAGCCGACCCACAACATACCTGCACCAGCAACAGTCATTGTTAAGTTGTGCGGTATTAAGTTTGCACTACCAAACCCGTGCCGATTTTTAATAACGATAGCTGCAACTAGGGCCCCAACACCTGCAGTGATGTGTACGACCGTACCCCCTGCAAAATCTAACATGCCCATTTCGGCCAACCAACCGCCGCCCCAAACCCAGTGGCAAACCGGTAAGTAGACTAAAATCAGCCAACCTGTAGTGAACAGTAATACAGACGAAAACTTCATGCGCTCAGCAAAACCACCTACGATTAACGCGGGGGTAATAATTGCAAATGTCATTTGGAAGATAAAAAACAATGGTTCAGGCAAGGTGCCCGATACGCTGTCTTTGCCAACGCCATTTAAAAAGGCTTTTGAAAAATCACCGATAAAAGCGTTGCCTTCGCCAAATGCTAAGCTATAGCCAAAAGCTAACCAAACAATAGAGGCTAGGCAGGCAATGGCAAAACATTGCATCAGTACGGAGAGAACATTTTTACTTCTGACTAAACCCGCGTAAAAAAATGATAAGCCGGGTAGTGTCATAAAAAGAACTAGCGCTGTAGCAGTAAGAATCCAAGCGGTATCCGCTTTGTCAATTGTGTCGGCAAAAGCAGACATAGGCAGTAAAAGCAAAAGGGCTAATAAAGCTCGCATTTTTCGTTTCCTGTTTGAAGTGTTGAGTAGTTAAAGTGTGTAAAGGTATTAAATTGCGTCGTTGCCTTGCTCACCCGTGCGTATTCTGACAGTTTGTATCACATCAGATACAAAAATCTTACCGTCGCCAATTTTATTCGTACGGGCCGCATTAATAATGGTATCAATAACCGTATCAACGCGATCAGAATCTACAACTATTTCGAGTTTGGTTTTTAAAACAAAATCAACGGTATATTCAGAGCCGCGGTATAATTCAACATGACCTTTTTGACGACCAAATCCTTTTACTTCACAAACCGTCATGCCTTTAACGTCTATCTCACTCAATGCAGAGCGAACTTCATCTAATTTATGGGGCTTTATAATTGCTGTAATTTTTTTCATTTTGATGGCTCTATTTTTAAGTTAATACGTCCACTTGGAAATCACCAATTCGGAGCGAAGGATAGCAGAAAAAGCACTTTTGTGGATCAAATTGGAATGAAAAGGTTAATTTATTGAATTAATTTGATGCAAATAAATAATTTTATGCTTTAAAAAAGCACATTGGTAGAAGATAACAAGTCGTTATTTAGCTGAGATTGTATTTGCTGGAATCATTCATCTTGTTTATATTCAAAACTAATTGAAACTATTTTCAAATGACTTTTGAGTCTCGACAGCTACCGTTAACGCACAGTAGTATGTTTAAAAAATGTTAAGTGAACTCAGGCACGCGTAAATTTCATGGAGAACTTATGATAAACGAACGTTACCCAATACCGTCTAACATCGCACAAAGTTGTAAAATTGACGATGCGACTTATCAAGCAATGTATAAACAATCAATTGAAAATCCAGAAAGTTTTTGGGCGGAGCAGGGAAAGCGCTTAGATTGGATTAAACCTTATAGCAAAGTAAAAAACACCAGTTATGAAGCAGGGCAGGTAAACATTAAATGGTTCGAAGATGGCCAGTTAAATGCCTGTTACAACTGTATCGATAGGCACTTACCTGAAAAAGCCAATCAGGTGGCTTTGATATGGGAAGGGGATTCGCCAGAAAATGATTTTAAAGTGACGTATCAGGAGTTACACGATAATGTCGCTCGACTTGCAAATGGCTTGAAAAAATTAGGTATTCAAAAAGGTGACAGCGTCGCTATATATATGCCAATGATATGTGAAGCGATTTATGCAATGTTGGCTTGTGCCCGTATCGGTGCTGTGCATTCTGTTATCTTTGGTGGTTTTTCGCCAAATGCAATTGCTGACCGTATCGTGAATTGCAATGCGAAGGCGATTATTACAGCCGACGAAAGTCGCCGAGGTGGTAAAAATGTACCACTTAAGAAAAATGTTGATGAAGCATTAGCACGTAAAGATGTCACTAGCATTGAGCACTGCATTGTCTATAAAAATACTGGCGCGGAAATTAACTGGTCATCTAACGTCGATATATGGGCGGGGGAGCTTACTGAAAACCTACCGGCGTTCTGTGAGCCAGAGATTATGGATGCTGAAGATCCATTATTTATTCTCTATACATCTGGCTCAACGGGGCAGCCAAAAGGCGTGTTACATACAACGGGAGGGTATCTGGTTTACGCAGCAATGACTCATGAATACGTCTTTGATTACCATGAAGGGGATGTTTATTGGTGTGCTGCCGATGTCGGTTGGATAACAGGCCATAGTTACATAGTATATGGCCCTTTGGCGAACGGTGCGACACAAGTGATTTTTGAAGGCGTCCCAACATACCCAAATTGTGGGAGAATCGGGGATGTGGTGGATAAGCATAAAGTCAATATTTTATATACAGCACCGACTGCTATCAGAGCGCTAATGGCAAAAGGTGATGAACCATTTGCCAACAATAAAAGAGATAGTCTGCGGGTTTTAGGCAGTGTCGGGGAACCAATTAACCCAGAAGCATGGGGATGGTACTATAAAAATATTGGCAACAGTAATTGTCCTATTATGGATACTTGGTGGCAGACGGAAACCGGTGGTCATATGATTACGCCTCTACCCGGAGCTATAGAGCTAAAACCAGGCTCAGCAACGCGGCCATTTTTTGGCGTAAAGCCAGCTATAGTTGATGCTCAAGGCAACATTCTTGAGGGTGAGGTAAGTGGAAATTTAGTCATTCTTGATTCATGGCCCGGTCAAGCACGTACTATTTATGGCGATCACCAACGTTTTGAGCAAACCTATTTTAGCACCTACAAAAACATGTATTTTACCGGTGATGGCGCGCGTCGAGACTCTGATGGCTATTATTGGATAACGGGTCGTGTAGATGACGTATTAAATGTTTCAGGGCATCGATTAGGCACAGCAGAAATTGAAAGCGCACTTGTCGCACATCCAACAGTGGCAGAAGCTGCAGTTGTTGGTTTTGCACATGATATCAAAGGTCAAGCCATCTACGCCTATGTGACATTAGTAGAAGGTGCTGAATTTAATGATGAATTGGTCAAAGAGCTTAGAAATTGGGTTCGTACAGAATTAAGTCCTATTGCGAGTCCTGATTTGATTCAATGGGCACCTGGGCTGCCTAAAACACGGTCGGGTAAAATTATGCGCCGTATTTTGCGCAAAATTGCAGCCAATGAACATGAATCGTTAGGCGATACAAGTACATTGGCCGATCCTTCCGTTGTTGATAATTTAATTGAGAAGCGATTAAATAAATAGCCTTTATTTATTTGACGTTTTTTCTGTTAATACACTAGCCGGTACATCTGTATCGGCTTTTTTGTTTAAAACAGCCAGCATGAGCACCCAAAAACATAAAACTAAATTAAACAAAGGGATTTGCAAATCTGCCGGCATTAAATAAACAATAGAAACCGCTGGGATCCAAACGAGCCAATTAGATAAAATAGTCGCGGGAAGTGTGAGCGTTAAAAATGTACGGTTTAGCGCTAAACGAGTCTCTTTAATTGAAAAGCCGTGTTCCATCCACAAATAAGCGATAGCGATGCTGGGCGCTGCCCACAATGCACTGTAGATAAACTGATCAACACTCGTCTTAGTCGCAATAGTCATAAAGTCATTTTGATAACCAAACCAATAGCCTTGTAGTTGATAAAACAAATCAACTTCTACGCCTTTAACACCCCAAAATAGAAAATAAAACAAAAATAACTTTATAAAATCTTCGCGATTGGCAAATTGTTTAGTGGTCATTAGGTATATAAAAGGAATTAAACCGCCAAATAAAGCGGTTGCAAAAAATGCATAAACACGACCGAGATCATATTTTAGATTGGCCAGCAAAGAAAAATAAGGCTGGCAACTAGGGACATAGAAGTAACACAGACCGATAATCACAGCAAAAGACTGTAAAACGATACCGGGTACGAGGTTTTTTTTAATTGCATTGCTAATAGTATGACGAAATATATTGGCAGACATGGTATAAAGCTTTTTGAAGAAAAATTCGCGTTAGTCTAACTTTCGCGTGGTCGAGCGCAAGTCGGAAATATCTTCTTTTTAATGTTTAATTTTATCTGAGGTTAATATGCAGTGGTTTATTTGCCCACAATGTGGGGAAACTAATTTAGTACAAGCAACACAATGCAGTCATTGCAAGCTAAAAGAGCCTAAAGCGAATGCAATGTTGGGAAAAAAAATAGAAAAAATGTTGTATACAAAAGACCAGGACAGCATTGCAAAAGCCGGCGAGTGGTTAAAGGTATATATGTTCCAATTAATCAATAAAACTGAGCTTATGATTACCACTGCTGTTTTGTTGTTTGTTTTGGCGATTCACGGCATCTACATATTACAGTTGGAAACAAGCTTACGTTATACCGATATGTTCATCGTCTTCTATCAAGTTGTGGTGATTACATTAATCTTAAATTTAATATTACAGTGGTTATTTGGGTATTCGTTAGCAAAACACTTACTGCAGAAGAACTCACCAGACATACAACATATACATCAGATAGAAAGTAATGTACCTAATTCATTACTGATAAGTATATTCAGTTACCGCATTGCAGAATCTTGTACACGATTAAAACATAGACAATATAAAAAACTAACTGAAGAAATGATAAAAAGGCACATCGAATTCGCCGCCCAGTAACAGGGATTGATTGAATAATAATCTATTGATTATCTGTTATACAGAGATTGTTTAAAAATTGATGGTTTGATAAAAAACATTAATTTATTTGAGAAAAAGGTTTGACAAAAATCTGAGAATCATTAATATGCGCCCCACGAAAACGGTGAGATGGCCGAGAGGCTGAAGGCGCTCCCCTGCTAAGGGAGTATAGGGTTTGTAGCCCTATCGAGGGTTCGAATCCCTCTCTCACCGCCACTTCGTAAGTTTTAAAAAAGACGCGCGTGTAGCTCAGCTGGATAGAGTACCTGGCTACGAACCAGATGGTCGGAGGTTCGAATCCTTCCACGCGCGCCATTTTTTAAAATGTTGTCTAAAGTCAGATAATGCGCGTGTAGCTCAGCTGGATAGAGTACCTGGCTACGAACCAGATGGTCGGAGGTTCGAATCCTTCCACGCGCGCCACTTCTCATGTTCTTCACAAGGTTGACGATAATAAATGAGCAGTGTTGAATAGATTGTAAAGGTGGTAAAGTAAGATTTATACACCTTAGAGTTGAATATTAGTCAGCTCCAATTAAAAAACGCTGAATTTGTTTACAACCGAGACCTAACTTCTAAAAAACAAATTTAGCGTTGACTAATTTTTGGCTAATGCTTTTATGCAGCAATGTCTGTTATCATTAGCGTCAAAGCGGAAATTAACCGTTAGTAAACGTATGTTTAATCAAAATAAGCATTATTGAATATTTTTTTGATTAAACTGAACTTTTTGGTTATTTTCTTTGTTTAAATGACCCCAATTAATCAACTATTTTTAATCGGTTGATTGATTTATATACGATAGCATGCTATCCGTTGGGTTCGCGGTCCTTAACTAACAGAGACGATATATGGAAAACAATCTAAGCTCTTTACTAATTGAAGCAGCAAACCTGCTTTTGGTTGGTATGGTTGTGGTGTTTATGTTTCTTGGCATATTAATTTTTCTTATTAAATTAATGTCCAAATTGGTCGGAAGTGATGCACCAGCTCCCGCATCCGTTAACATACCAAATCGCCCAACCTCTAGAAAATCCAATTCAACTCAAGATAAAAAGGTCGTCGCTGCCATATCGGCTGCGGTACACCAATATCGTCAAGACAATAAATAGTAAGCAGGAGACTTCACATGGCTAAACCTCTAGCGATTACTGATGTAGTATTAAGAGATGCACATCAATCTTTGTTAGCAACTCGTTTTCGTCTGGACGATATGCTACCTATTGCCGAAAAGTTAGATAAAATTGGCTACTGGTCTATAGAAAGTTGGGGCGGTGCAACCTTTGATTCTTGTATCCGTTATTTAGGCGAAGATCCATGGGATCGAATTCGCGAATTGAAAAAAGCAATGCCTAATACCCGCCAGCAAATGTTATTACGCGGACAAAATTTATTAGGGTATCGTCACTATGCTGACGATGTAGTAGAAAAATTCATCGAGCGAGCACACACCAACGGTGTTGACGTGTTTAGAATTTTTGATGCGATGAATGACGTTCGTAATCTACAAACTGCGGTTAAGGCTGCAATTCAGGTTGGGGCACATGCACAAGGTACATTGTCTTATACCGTAAGCCCAGTTCATACAATGGATATGTGGATTGATATGGCACGTCAACTAGAAGACATGGGTGTACACTCTATCTTTATCAAAGATATGGCAGGTCTATTAAAGCCATACGTGGTTGAAGAAATGGTGACCAAGCTTAAAGAAGCAGTTGATGTACCCATTGCAATGCAGTGTCATGCTACTACGGGTTTAAGCACCGCTACTTATATGAAAGCCATTGATGCGGGTATTGATATGTTAGATACCGCAGTTTCGTCAATGAGTATGACATATGGCCATACCGCTACTGAAACCATTGCTGCAATAGTTGAAGGTACCGAGCGTGATACCGGTATCGATTTAACGCAAATGGAAGAAATTGCGACTTATTTCCGTGATGTACGTAAAAAGTATGCGCGTTTTGAAGGTGCTTTAAAAGGTGTTGACGCCAGAATTTTAACGGCTCAGGTACCTGGTGGCATGTTGACAAACATGGAAAACCAATTAAAAGAGCAGGGTGCAGCGGATCGATTAGATGAAGTCTTAAAAGAAATTCCACGCGTTCGTGAAGATCTCGGCTTTATCCCATTGGTTACACCAACTTCACAAATTGTTGGTACTCAAGCGGTATTAAATGTCCTCACGGGTGAGCGCTACAAGTCTATTACTAAAGAAACGGCTGGTGTGTTAAAAGGTGAATACGGTGCAACTGCTGCACCGGTTAATGAAGAATTATTGGCACGTGTTTTAAAAGACGGTGGTGAAGCCATTACTTGTCGTCCGGCTGATAAAATCGAGCCTGAGTTAGAAAAACTAACAGCTGAATTAGATGTACTTGCCAAAGAAAAGTCTATCAAGTTGGCGGACGAGAAAGTAGATGATGTATTAACTTACGCACTATTCCCGCAAATTGGCTTGAAGTTCTTAGAAAATCGTAACAATCCAGATGCGTTTGAGCCAGCCCCAACTGCTGACGACGCCAGTGACAGTGCCGCACCAAAAGCCACTGTATCTCAGTCTGGTCCAGCATCATACAGTGTTAGAGTTGATGGTAAGGTGTATGAAGTTGATGTTGCGCCAAGTGGTGAAATTAAAGACATCAAAGGCGGACAAGGTGGTAACGACGAGACAGTTCCACAGTCTACATCTGTATCAGGAGCAGAAACTTTAAATGCGCCTCTATCGGGTAATATCTTTAAAGTGAATGTTAATCCAGGAGATCAGGTTTCTGCAGGTGATGTTGTTATCATCATGGAAGCAATGAAGATGGAAACTGAGATTCGAGCTGCTAAAGATGGTGAAGTCGTTTCTGTTCATGTTAAAACAGGTGATGCGGTTCAGTCCGGTGATCCTATGATTAGCTTGGCATAAGGGTAGACGATGGACGGTATTACAACTTTATGGGCCGCAACTGGGATTGCAAATTTTCACTGGCAACAGTTGATTATGATTTCAGTAGGCTTCTTACTCCTATATCTGGCGATTTCAAAGAAATTTGAACCGCTATTATTGCTACCCATTGGTTTTGGGGCAGTTTTAACAAATATTCCAATCGCGGGTTTGAGTGATCCGGGTGGCGTTTTGTACTATGTATACAAAATTGGTATTGATACAGGTGTCTTTCCTTTATTGATATTTATGGGTGTTGGCGCGATGACTGACTTTGGGGCGCTGATAGCTAACCCTAAAATGTTGTTATTAGGTGCTGCTGCTCAGGCTGGGATTTTTGCAACCTTGTTCGGTGCTATTCTACTGAACTTAATTCCAGGTTTTGACTTTACACTGGCAGATGCCTCAGCAATCGCTATTATTGGTGGTGCGGATGGTCCTACCGCGATATTTTTGGCTTCGAGGTTAGCGCCTGACTTATTAGGGGCAATTGCTGTTGCAGCCTATTCATATATGGCTCTGGTACCCATTATTCAGCCGCCAATCATGAAAGCTTTAACGAACGAAAAAGAGCGTAAAATTGTGATGGAGCAATTGCGTCCAGTATCACAAAAGGAAAAAATTGTTTTCCCGTTGATGGTATTGACTATTACCTTACTATTGTTACCAGAAGCAACGCCATTAGTCGGTATGTTCTGTTTAGGTAACTTGATGCGAGAGTGTGGTGTTGTTGATCGTTTGAGCAAAACAGCACAAAACGAACTGATTAATATCGTCACGATCTTCTTAGGATTGGCTGTTGGTTCAAAATTATCTGCTGAAGCCTTCTTAACAGTTGAAACCTTAGGTATTTTGGCGTTAGGTGCGGTTGCCTTTAGTATTGGTACTGCCAGTGGCGTTATGATGGCTAAACTCATGAGTAAATTGAGTGGTGGTAAGATTAACCCATTAATTGGTGCTGCAGGCGTCTCTGCTGTGCCGATGGCAGCGCGTGTTGTTAATAAAGTTGGTTTAGACTCTAACCCACATAACTTCTTGTTAATGCATGCAATGGGGCCTAATGTGGCAGGTGTACTGGGCTCTGCTGTAGCGGCCGGTATCTTGTTGGCATTGGTTGCGCCTTAAGAAATAAGCTAAACGCATAATAAAAAAGGTTGCCAACTTGGCAACCTTTTTTTATGTCTTAATATTGATAAAGTATTACTAAATTTGTTAATACTAAATTTGGTAATAAGTTCGAAACGAAATGCACAGTATATTGTGAGACAACTAGCGGGCTTGTTATCTGTATTGCAAGTGATTCTCAATATAATTGATGCTGCGTTTTTCTAACCAGTACTCACCTTTAAATGGAATACTGCCGCTAACATAACCAACATGGCCACCTTTTTCACTCATTTCAAATGTAACCCTGTGTGATAATTCATCCCGTTGCGGAATCGATTTGGGGGATAAAAACGGGTCGTCATTAGAGTGAATTATCAAGGTTGGTTTTTCAATATGACGCAAGAACTGGCGACCACTGGATTTTTGATAATAGTCAGCAGCATTAAAAAAGCCATGCAAGGGTGCGGTGACCAGATCGTCAAACTGCCACAGTGTTTTGATCTTGCGAAATTCATCTGCTTTAAGCTTTATATGATTGTTCAGATTTACTCTCTGCATCTTTCTCGCCAGATTATCCAGCATCATATCCAATAGGTATTTTTGATAAACTTTCGACGTGCCTTTTTGAATATGTCTGCAACAAGCTGCAAGATCAAGTGGTGGGCAAATTGCGACACCGGCTTCAAATGGGTTTTGTTGGCCGCTTTCACCTGCAAATTTACACAATACATTAGCCCCTAATGAAAAGCTAATACAGGCTAAAGGCGCGTGTGCGTAGCGTTCTTTGAGCCATTGGCAAAGATAGGCAAGATCTGTCGTTTCGCCTGAATGATAAGCTCTGGGGAGGCGATTCGGAACGCCGCCACAAGAGCGGAAGTGCAACAACAAGCCTATCCATCCTTTTTGACGAATCGCGTTTAACATGCCTCGGGCGTAGGCGCTTTTGATGGACCCTTCTAACCCGTGTAACACCACAACAATTGGTTTTGTCGTATCAAAATTGGGTTTTTCAGTCCAATGAATATCTAAAAAATCTTGATCGGGTAATTCTATTCTTTCGCTTAAAGTTGGGCAGGGGAGGTTTTTACGTTCAATTTTTTGCCAACCGGTCTGGAAGTGACGGTTTTTTAACCACCAAGCGGGTTTAAATCTGCTTTCAATAATCATACTTAATCTCGATTCGACGCCTTGCTGTGCAGTGATATATTATTTTTTGTTATGACTTTCAATTAAAACATCACCGCGTGAACGCAATCTTTTTTTACTGCGTATGTTTGCAAATGGGTCATTTTCTGGTTTAGCTTCTCGTTCTGTTTTGATTTTTTTGTTGATAGGCAGGGTATCATTCATGCTTTTTTTTCGTTTAGGTTTTAATCCCCACAGCCAGACTAATAAAACGGCCAATACCAATAGCCACTTTCCAGCTAATGCATACACCAATAAATTAACTTGCTCAGCCACTTGCAAATATTCGGTTACATCAAGATAAACTAACTGAATGAAAATAAGGGCGAGGATAGTGGCAATGGTTGACTTAATGTTTTCTTTGTATTTGTGCCATATTGTTGTCAGTATGGTAAATCTGATTAATGGATTAAACACGTTATACCCACCAACCTAACCCTAATAATGCGGCTAACGCTAACAAACCTTTTTCTTTAATACGACCTCGAATTTTGTCTTCTTCCTCTTTCACTATAACTTCGAGTTCTTCTTCTGATAAATCACTGGCTTTTCTACCGGCCAGAATGATTCTGCTATTTGCTGCTTGAATAGCCGCTTCACGAATTTTGTCGTCGTATCTATGGGTAATTGAATTGAGGCTTGCAGGCAGCTTCATGTAGCGTTTTACTCCAATATTAATTGTTTTTTGAGCCTAAGCGCTTTATCAAAAGGTGTCAATCTTCATTAATGAATCTAAGCCAAGCTTTTAATGCGGTCACAAAGTCATCTAAACCACAGCCACAAATTAATGCATCATCACTGAGTATGGCTTCTTCAGTTTCTTGCTCATCGTTCTCTTCGATGCTCTCAAAATCATCATTGTCATCTTCCGGTGTGGTATTTGGATTCGATAGGGGCTTTGCATTGTCGATAACTCGAACTTCATCTCTGTCTATGATGAGCTGATGAGTTGCGCCTTGAATGGTGTGCTGTTGCAAATCTTTCTTTTGAACTTGAGTGACAATATTGAGTAGCTCAGCAATTTTGTGCCTGTTGTTGCCAATCTCATCAGTAAACCAATATCCGAACGCTTCTTGTTCTGTTGTAAATACTGCTTGAAATTCTCCGTCAGCAGAGCGGTAAAAATCGTATTCCACAGCCATAACTCATTGTTAATTTTCGGGAACAGAAATTTACCACAATGGAGGATATTTTGTCCTGTTATTCTTGAGGTGGCACTGCATTTTTTATGTTAGTTAAAAATAGCCACACATAGTAAGCCAGTAAGGAGATAACTGTGGCAATACCTAACAGTGAGCCCCAAACAACAGGATCGTTTAATAACATTTGTATAGCATTCATAATATTTACCTTTACTAAATAACGAGTGACTTGAGGTAAATATATGGTTCTGAGCATTCATTATATTGCGCTAGATCAAGTTTTGTTGCTGACACGAAAAAATGCGTATCGAAAGTTGATCTAGCTCAATTTTATTTGTTCGTAATCGTCGTTTTTTGCCATTGGTTATAGAGACGTAAAAAGATGCGCTGGATCTCATCGTATTGCTGCTGTTCTGTAAGGTAGAGCAGGTGACTGTATAGCTTGCTTAAGTTGTCGGCTAACTCAGGCCATTTTTCTGATTCGAGCGAACGATTCAATAACAGGATGACTTTTACGATTCGTTCCTGTTGCTTATTTTGTGAAGCAAAAATTCCAATATTAAGCAACCTCAATAAGCGATTGATTGGCGGCTCTGAATTTAGCTGATGAAACTGATATTCGGCAAGTTGTTCTTGCATAGTATCCCCAAAAGCAAGCCACATTTATCTGTAAGGTATAATTTATGCCAAAGGCAAACCTTTAATAAAAGCTTTAACTGAATTTATAGCCTAAGAATCTCTTGCGCTGACTGATTTGCCTGTACTTCCTGAGCCAAAGAGGCATTTTGAGAAATTTGTTGTGTCGCTTCTGCTAATGTTCTCTCGACTTCTGCTGGGTCTTCTATCGCTTGCGCTGGTAATTCGCCGGAAGTTGCAACTTGCGTATTTTCTACCTGTGATTGCTGCTCTGAATTTTCAGCTGATTCAACTTCAGCGCTTTGTTGTTGCCGCTGAACTTCTTCATTCTGTAATTGCCTAAGTTGCTCTGCATTATTGCTGCCGGCCACTTGGGTACTACTAGTGTTTATTTCTGCCATGCCAACCTCCACGCTTATTCGACCTAGCGATTAGACTTTAATAGTAGCTATATTTGTTTGAAATATAAACTATAAAAACCAATGAAGCTGAGATGAGTAAGCGTGATTGTCCAATATTATTGCCAGTTTAACTGAACCTCATCAAAGCTTCTTACGACAGCTTCGGCTTGTTCCTGAATACTTTCATGAATGGGTAAATAATCCGGGATAATGATAGTGCGACAACTGGCATTAATTCCCGCTAAAGCACCTGGATTAGAATCTTCAAAAACGAATGTATTTTGCGGTCGACTGCCTATTAATTCACAAGCTTTTATATAGCATTCGGGGGCGGGTTTTGGCTGAGTAACGTCTTCTGCGCACACGATGACTGAAAAGTGCTGCTGGTAGCTCAATTGCTCAAAGTTGAATGCCACTGCTGCTTGTCTTGATGAGGTGACTAAACCGACTTTTAAACCGCTCGCAACGCATTGTTGGAAAAATCCATCAAAGCCTTTTTTAATCGGCAGGTGCAATTGCTTTTTGTGTTCAATATCCGCGCGCAATTGGCGAATAAATTCATTCATATTAACCGTGCTATCAAATAGTTTCGCGGCTATACGGTAACACTCTTCCGAGCGCACACCGACAAAATCATCATACATAGATGCTGTAAAATGTTGGCCGAATTTGTCAGCTGTATCGACCCATGCCTGACAGTAGATAGCCTCGCTGTCAAAAATAGTACCATCCATATCGAAAAGAATAGCGTCTGGTTTTTGTGTTATTTTGTAGATATCGTTCATAAATAATATTAATTGCGGTTTTAAACTGGGTTAAACCCTTTGTATTGTGCAAGAAACTGGTTAAGACCTGTTTTTTCAAATTCACTTGTAGACCAGTTCTGGTGGCTGCAAATATGTGAAAACTGGCTATTTAACAGATAAACCTGAGCTTTTACTTGATGACCATTCGATAAGCTAACGAGTCTAGTGACTCTATCGTAATACTCACCTTCAAAATCATCTAATCGGTGAATATCTGTCAGAGTGACGTTCAAATAAAGACGCCCCTGACAAATTGCATTATCTTGCAGTTTTAAGACCGGGTAATGCTCATTGACTACTTTTTTTCGGCAAAATCCATAAATACGAGCTGTCTCTGATTGATATTTCTCAGATACGACTCGTTGCCAAACTTCACTATACATAAGCGAGCCGTAGGTAAATACATGCACTCTACTTATGCCTCACGCACAACTTTATGTTTATTGCCGTCATTGTCGATTGCAACATACGTAAAAACACCTTCGCATACAATAAAACTTTCTTTACTGGCTAAATTGCTGCGCAACACCGGTTCAACCCATACTTCGAGTTTAATTTTCATTGAGGTGTTACCAATATGCAATATGCTGCCATAACAACTGAATATATCACCAACGTGAACTGGGCTAATAAACCGAATTGAATCAACAGCAACCGTTACTGTACGGCTTTTTGCGACAGCTTTTGCCATCATCCCGCCAGCGATATCCATTTGTGACATAATCCAGCCACCAAAAATATCACCATTTGCATTAGTATCAGCTGGCATAGCTTGCGTTCTAAGGATTAATTCACCTTGTGCGTTTGTCTCACTCATATGGCTGGCCTTATTATTTGAAAGTCTGAACAGTATTATTGTGTACCTATTTGATTACTCTGAAAAATAACCTAGGCTGATAATGAGTATACCTTTTCTGTTGGCTAAGGGACATTGTGGTAAATTTTAGTTTAAAACAAAATTTAATAATAAGTACCGTTGTTTATCTTATCTTAATAATCGGTTTAAGCTTATTTTCGTTAAATAAACTGTCGCAAGTGCAGTCTTTGGCAGTTGAGAAGCAGAACAATGCTGTAAAATTGCAGCAAGAGACAGCAAACTTACAGGTGTTGTTATTGCAACAAATAAAAATAAGCTCCGCCAGTCTGGCAGTAGACGATGAGCAAAAACTGTCAGAAATTAGGAGAGATTATGGCGTATTAAAAAACGATTTTAACAGACAGCTGCAGCGTTTTAGCCAATATAAACTATCTTCGCAAACGCAATCGGTTATACAAAAACTCAGTAGCGCGGCAAATAGTTTTGCCAACAGTGCAGAAAGCTTGTTTTCAAACACCTCACGTACATTTGCACTGTATCAAGAGCTTGATGAAAAACTTCTAAGTTTTGAGCAGCAGGCCGATGAATTGGGTGCTTTGTTGCTAGATATCGCCTATGCGGATAATGGTGAGGATGCTGAGCGCATTGAAGGTATGACCAATCAGTTAGACACCACTTTGTATACTATTATTGGAATTGGTAGGGAAATTTACAATGCGCAAAAGCAGGAAACATTGACGCATTTAGAGGAAACTTTAAGTTTTGCATTGAAAGATTTTGCAATCAAGATGGATTATCTATTTCGAAACTTAGATCCCAACATGCACAGTGACGCTATTACAAATGTGGGAGAGCAAAAGGAAAAAGCATTTGCTTTGCTCACCGCACAAACAGGGTTAATTGCGATTCGAAGCAATTTGATCAAAGCCTCGACAAAACAAAAATCACTCCACCAAACAAGTGAAGCGCAGGTAAATACGGCTCTGCAATTTGCAGAGCGAGTTAAAGCTGACGCCGAAAATGCAATGCAAAATATACAAACAGCAGTTGGAAACACAGTTAATGATGCATACAGCACAGGTATTATTGCGCTGGTGATTAGTTTACTTGTAGCAGCCATAACTTATTGGTTAACCATGCAAGCTATTATTAGACCATTACAAGGGATGGGGAAAGTGGTTTCAGCGATAGCGAATGGAGATTTAACACGCAGTTTACGAATTCGCGTAGATGATGAAATGGGCAAGTTATCTGCCGATATTAACAAAATGACGGATAGTTTGCGTACACTGGTAACTTTAATTCGCGATACCTCGAGTCAATTGAGTTCAGCTGTCGAATATGCAAATGACGATACGCACAAATTAAGTCAGCAACTGAGAAAGTCGGTTCATTTAGTTGAATCCAGTAAAATGAACGCTCAAGCAGTCGAATTACAGGCAACAGATGTAGCTGATAAATTAGAGGTTTTTTCTAACCACATGCAAGATACCAACAATGAGGTTGTAGAGAGTCGTAAAAATAGCCAGCATACTAAGCAGCTTGTAGAGCAATTAAACCAACAAGCTTGTCATTCTGGAGAACGGATTAATCAGTTAAAACTGCGCTCAAGTGAAATCGACAATATAGTAGAGACAATTGAAAAAATAGCAGAGCAAACTAATTTGTTGGCCCTTAACGCGGCGATTGAGTCAGCCCGCGCGGGTGAGCAAGGTCGAGGGTTTGCCGTCGTTGCGGATGAAGTTCGCGAATTAGCGTCACGTACGCAAAATTCGACTATTCAGATTCAAAAGATTATTGCTGAAATTCAAAACGATATAGATTCTTCATTTAATTCTATGCAAACCGGAATAAAAATTAGCAATCAAGTGTGCAGTAGCATTGAAACCTTAGATAAATCGATGCAGACAATTAACCACGAAATTACACAAACAAGACAGGAGTTTAGTAGCGCACAATCATCAATAAGCGAGCAACGTGCGGCAATATCTGAAATGACTAGAGCAGTCAGTCAAATTGCAGATATTTCTAATACAAATTTAAATAGCGCTGAGCAGACACTTGAGCAATCACGTAAAATCAATTCATTAACTGAAGATTTGAAGAAGGTGATAGCCAGATTCATAACTGAATCTGGCTGATATGCAAATTAATTTAAAGGCTTAACCTAATAACTCTTTAGTTAACCAAGCAATGGTTTCTTGATAGCGCTCTGGTAACAAAGGTTCCATTTGTTCAAGAGCGGTGCGGATATTTTTCTCACCCGTTTTACTAAAATTAATATGACCGACTTTTCTGCCAGGGCGAACTTCTTTTTGATACCAAAATAGTTCTGAACCTTCCACGGCTAACCAGCGCGCATCTAGATCGCAGCCAATCAGATTAATCATGAAATTTTTATTTCTCACACTGGGTTGTATCATCGGCAAGCCAGTGACACAGCGAATGTGGCTTTCAAACTGGCTGATATTTGAGCCAGCTTGTGTCCAGTGGCCACTGTTGTGCACACGAGGCGCAATTTCATTTATTAGAATATCATCACCTACGCGGAAACATTCCATCGCCATTACACCGACATATTCAACTGCGTCCATTAATGTGGTCAGCATTTTTTCAGCGACGGGTTGGTATTTATTCAAGCGCTCAAGAGGGCTAACCGAGGCGGTTAAAATACCATTTTGGTGTAAATTTAAAGTCAATGGGTAAAAATAACATTGGCCGTTTTTATCCCTTACACCAATAAGCGATATCTCTTCGTCAAAAGCAATTGCCTTTTCCGCGATGGCATTGTTATGCCAATCATTTGGAATTTGGCTATTTTCAGCTTGTTTTAACCAGTGTTGTCCACGGCCATCATAACCACCCATACGGCGTTTTAGAAGGACACGCTCACCTAACTTTTGATGCAGTTGACTTTCGTTTGTTTCGTCACAAACTAACTGCCATGGGGCCGTTGCTAGCGACAATTTATCTAATAAAGATTTTTGCTGAAAGCGATCTGCAATTGTGGCAAAAAAGTTTTTATTGGCAAAGTTTTGATGTGCTGCCAATATATTGGTAACGGGGGTTTCAGGCCACTGCTCGCGTTCGGCAGTCACAATATCATTTTTTCCCGGCTGGGGTAGGGTTTGTGCGTCAATATCGACAGGGTTTACATTTACCCCGAGCGGGTAAGCCGCGTGCGACAGCATTGCGCCGAGTTGACCGGCCCCTAGTACCCAAACGGTTTGATCAAAATAACCAGACATTAAACAGACTCTCTTGGATCCGAATTTGCTAAAACTGTTTCAGTTTGATTGTTGCGAAAAGCTTCAATTCTACCGGCTAAATCGGCATCATTATTTGCCAAAATCTGACAGGCGAAAAGGCCTGCATTGTATGCACCAGCATCACCAATCGCTAATGTACCGACAGCGACACCTTTAGGCATCTGTACAATAGATAACAAACTATCCATACCGTTTAACGCTTTACTTTGAACCGGTACACCCAGCACAGGCAATCGGGTTTTAGAAGCAACCATACCCGGCAAGTGGGCTGCACCGCCAGCACCGGCAATGATAACTTCAAAACCATTTTCAGCCGCACTGGCAGAAAAGTTCATTAATTTATCTGGTGTTCTGTGCGCAGATACAACTTCAACTACATATGGAACATTTAGTGCGTCCATAACATCTGCAGCATTCTTCATCGTGCTCCAGTCGCTTCTTGAGCCCATGATAACGGCAACTTTAGCTTTCACTTCAAACTCCTAATAACCGTTTTAAGGTTATACTTGGTAAATACTCAGCAGGCCAATTTCACTTTAACCAATAAGTACAATCACCGCAGAGTTAAGAATGCAGTGATAAAAGATTTAGGATGGTGTACTTGGTAGCGTTTTGTTCAGTAAACTAATGGCCAACGCATCAAAGCGCAATAATAACACGTAAAAGTAAAAAGGCGTAAATAAAAAAGGTAGATATGAAGCTTTCAGATTTAGGTTCACAGTTAAGTAAAGACTCCGGCATCGTCGAATTAATGAAAGATTTAGGTGAGGCACTCAATGTCAATCCAAATCTGTTGTTTTTGGGTGGTGGAAACCCGGCACAAATTACACAGTTTGAAAATTTGATGGCTGAATATTTAAACGATATAGCCCATTCACCTGAAGCATTGCATCGGGTTTTAGGTGTTTACCAGTCTCCGCAAGGTTCTGAAACGTTAATTGAAGCATTGGCCGCTTATTTTCAAGCGAAACACGGATGGCCTATTGGTCCAAAAAATATTGCCTTGTCCAATGGCAGCCAATCAGCATTTTTTATTTTAATTAATATGCTGGCGGGTCAAACCGATGGGGATAAAAAGCACTTTTTATTTCCGCTTGTCCCTGAATATTTAGGGTATAGCGATCAAGCTTTGGCGGATGATTACTTTAAAGCGTGTAAACCTAAAATAAAAAAACAGGGCGCCGATCTATTTAAATATGTTATCGATTTTGACAATTTAGAGGTCAATGCACAAACTGCAGCCATCTGTGTATCGCGACCAACCAACCCGACTGGCAATGTGGTGACCGAAGCCGAAATATTGCGCTTATCCACGATTGCACATAATCAAAATATTCCGCTAATTATCGATTGTGCTTATGGTGCACCTTTTCCAAACCTAGTGTATCAAGACACATTAACGCCGTTTGATGAAAATACGATTTACGTATTTAGTTTATCAAAACTTGGTTTACCCGCGTGCCGAACGGGTATTGTGATAGCAAGTGAAGAAATGATAGAAAAATTTGTCAATGTAAACACCATCATGAGTTTAGCAAATGGTAATTTAGGGCCTGAATTGATGGTTAAATTATTGCAAGACAATAAACTCGATAGTGTTTGCAAAGAAACATTACTGCCATTTTATAAAAATAAGCGCGAGACAATGTTAAATGCGATACGTCAAAATTTCAGCGGAATTAAGTATCGAATTCATCAACCAGAAGGGGCATTTTTTATTTGGCTGTGGTTTGAAGATTTACCTATCCCATCCAGTCAGCTATATCTTTTATTGAAAGAAAAAGGGGTGCTCGTAATGGACGGCGAACCTTTCTTTTTTGCGCTTAAAGAAGCATGGCGTCATAAGCAACAATGTTTGCGTTTGTCCTATTGTCAGAGTGACGAAATTATAGAGAAAGCGGTTAAAATTATTGCACAAACATTGCGAGAACTTTATTAGCGTCTAGACTTTAAACTAAATAAACAAAAAGTGCTGATTTATATAGCTTTTTGTTATTAAGAAAAAGCTTGCGCTTTGTCTGTTTAGTGTAATTATAGCGGCGTTTTTTGCACCCATTCTTAGGCGTAAATTCTTACGGTACTCATATTCAAGTTGAAGTAAGCAAATTTAAGCAGAGCAAATTAAGGATCTCACAATGAAAATTGCGATTTTATCGCGTAACTCAAATTTATACTCTACGCGTCGATTAAAAGAAGCGGGGGAAGCGCTTGGACACGAGATATCGATTATAGATACCCTGCATTGTTATATGGATATTACCAGTAATAAGCCAGCAGTCAGGTACAAAGGTGAAGCATTGCCTTGGTTTGATGCGATTATCCCTAGAATTGGTGCATCTATTACATTTTATGGTACCGCGGTTGTAAGGCAGTTCGAGATGATGGGGACTTTTTCAGTTAATGAGTCAGTTGCAATTAGCCGTTCTCGGGATAAGCTTCGTTCGCTACAGCTTTTATCGCGAAAAGGAGTTGGCCTACCGAAGACCGGTTTTGCAAGGCATCCAGACAATATCCAAGATTTAATTGCGAATGTTGGTGGTGCCCCTGTCGTTATAAAACTATTGGAAGGTACACAAGGAATTGGCGTTGTTTTGGCAGACACTGAAAAAGCAGCGGAGAGCATTATTGAAGCGTTTATGGGGCTTAATGCCAATATACTGGTACAAGAGTTCATAAAAGAAGCGGGTGGTGCAGATATTCGGTGTTTCGTCATTGGCGATAAAGTGGTTGCGGCAATGAAACGACAAGCGGCTAATGGTGAGTTTAGATCGAATTTACACCGAGGCGGCAGCGCAGAGATTGTGCGCTTATCAAAAGAAGAAAGAGCGACAGCTGTGAATGCGGCAAAAATAATGGGTTTGGGTATCTGCGGTGTAGATATTCTGCGTTCAAACCGAGGCCCTGTTGTTATGGAAGTTAACTCTTCACCTGGTTTAGAGGGTATTGAAACCGCGACAGGTAAAGATGTTGCTCAAATGGTGATTCAGCATATTGAAAAAAATGCCAAACCATATGCAACACGTACACGAGGTAAAGGTTAATGGTGGAACCTTTTGAGGTTGCCGGTGTAGAAGTTAAGGCGGGCGAAAGTAAAACCATAGAAATACCGGCTGCTCGCTTATACACAGATGTTGAAACAAATATCCCGGTTAGAATCATTCGAGGTAAAAGGAAAGGGCCTACTGTATTTATCAGCGCTGCTATTCATGGTGATGAGTTAAACGGTATAGAAATTATTCGGCGGTTGTTAACAAAAAAGCAGCTTAACACATTAAAAGGTACGCTAATATTAATACCTATACTCAATGTGCTTGGCGTGCTTAATCAAAGCCGTTATTTACCAGACAGGCGTGATTTAAATCGATCTTTTCCCGGAACATCAAAAGGTTCGTTAGCTGGAAGATTAGCGCATTTGTTTTTGCAGGAAATTGTCAGCAAATGTAATTATGGAATTGACTTGCATACTGGGGCGATACATCGTTCTAATTTACCACAAATCCGAGCTGATTTAGATGATGAAGAAACGCTTGCGATGGCAAGGGCTTTTGGTGTGCCGGTATTATTAAATTCAAATATTCGTGACGGTTCATTGCGTGGCGCGGCTGGAGAGATGGGGTGTAAAGTACTTCTGTACGAAGCGGGAGAAGCATTGCGGTTTGACGAGTTGTCTATTCAAGCGGGTGTCTCTGGTATTTTAAATGTACTGGCGCATTTACAGATGATCAGAAAATCGCGCACGAGCAAAGCGCTAGAACCTTATGTCGCTCGATCAAGTAACTGGATACGAGCTAACTCGAGCGGCATTGTCAGCGTTAAAGCCAGATTGGGCGATTCTGTTGAAAAAGGTGATGTAATAGCCGAAATAGGCGATCCATTAGGTGACAATACAATTGAACTAAAAGCGCCTTTTTCAGGTATCGTCATTGGTCAATCAAATATACCTTTAGTACATGAGGGCGAGGCAATGTACCATATTGCAGCCTTTAGAAAAGTGGATAATGTGGGTGAAGAAGTCGAGTTGATGAGCGATACATTTTTACCGGACGATTATACGAGTTTAGTACAATGACAGGTGTAAGCTTTTTAATTGCAATAGCACTTATTGCCGGCTTTTGGTTAGTAAAAAAAACCTCTAACCAATTCGTTGAAAAAATAGGTGCAGAAAAGAAAATCGATTTAAAACGTATACATTATGTACGCACTGTCATTAACATCGCATTGGCAGGTGTAACTTTTATCATGGTTAGTTTATCTTTGGGGATTGACTACAGTCACTTGGCGATATTTTTTTCGTCTGCATTTGCGGTAATTGGTGTAGCGTTTTTTGCGCAGTGGTCGATATTAAGCAATGTCACTGCCAGCATTATTGTTTATTTCTTTTTTCCTTACAAAGTGGGTGACACTGTTAAAATCGTCGATGGTGAAAATAGTATCAGTGGTCGAATAAAAGAAATTACCTTATTTCATGTGATATTAACGGATGATTCGAAACAATTATCAACTTACCCAAACAGTTTAGTCTTTCAAAAGGCCGTTATTATTCAACCGGAGAATAATCCATGATCCGCAGTAAGCTATTAATTGGTGCATTAGAAATCTGTAACTTGCCAGAATTAGGTATAAGCGATCTGAAAATTAGAATAGATACCGGCGCGCAAACATCATCGTTGCACGTGGATAATATTAAATCGGTTAAGCGCAAAGGCAAGCCTTGGGTCACTTTTGATATTCATCCGAATTTGTATAACGTAGATGAAACAGTCAAAGCAGAAGCACCGTTAAAAGATGTGCGTTGGGTTAAAAGCTCAAATGGTACGCGCCAGCAAAGATATGTAATAGAAACGTTATTTCAGATTGGTAATCGCGAATGGCCCATTCAAATTACCTTAACTGACCGCTCTGACATGACTTATTTAATGTTATTAGGGCGAGAAGGCATGAAAGATCATGTTTTGGTCGACCCGCATGAAACCTTTATCTGCGGCCCTGAATCAGAGCCCGTTTAGTCAATAACCATCATAAAATCACACTGACCTTTAGTTTAGCTGAAAACTAAACTAAAGGTGATCATAGCAATCAGTGGAATCACACAAATATTGGCAAGTGTAGAGGTTTTAAGTTGTGTCTTGACCGATAAACCATAAAACATTAAAACAAATGACCATAAACCAAACAAATCAAAACTAGCAGCAAAAGAATAAAATTTATCCCCCGGCTGTAGTGCCAATATTTGATTTAAAGAGGTGATTTGTAATTCGTACAAAGTCGTTTGACTGGCATCGGTAACCAACAACAACATTGTTGAAAAAAGCAGCTGCAAAACAACGGGTAATTGTATCCACCAATAAAAGCCAAACCAATTGGTAAAAGTGTCAGTATTCTCTGGGTCTAATTTAGTTGCGATATTTAGATAACTCGCAACCAGTAAACCCTGTAGTAACAGCATTAGTAAGCTACCAAATGAGCTGGTATAACGAATAACTTCCGGCGTTAGCTGCTCGGCTAATTGTGCCTTTTCTGCCGGCGTCGATTGACCTAAATTGATATCAATGGTGTATTGAATGAGCCATTGCATATCTACTTGCGAAAAATATAGCCACCAAAAAAGTTGTAGCGAAAGAACAATTAATAAAAATGCGGGCCAGCTTGGAACTGAATTATTTTGAATCAATGTAAATCCGTGTCTGGGGCGGATAATAAGCTCATGTAACAATGAAAAAAAGTTGTTCATAATTGAATTTATTTGTTTTTTAATGGTTTAGAAGTTTAACATAAGCGAATCAAAATTCACTAAGGAAGTGTGATGTTAGAACTAGACAACATAAACAAGCGGTTTCGGTTAAAAGATGCTAAACAAAGCAATCAGCTTTGTGCGGATGATCCGAGAGTTTCCGGTCGATTTTTTTATGCCTTAAAAAACGTTTCTATAAATTGCAAAGCCGCAGAGGTGGTCGCTCTACTGGGGGCTAACGGTGCGGGTAAAACAACATTATTGCGTGTTTTGTCGACGGCTTTAGCAGCCGATAGTGGACAAATTAAATTAAATGGCCAAGAAATAAAGCAAAATAAGCTGAAATATCGTAAGTCAATTGGTTTTTTGTCGGGCACAACAGGGCTATATGCGCGACTGAGTGGATACGAAAACTTACAATATTTCAGCAATTTGTACGGGCTGGATAAAGCACAAGGCAAAGTTCGTATCGACACATTGATAAAAAAGCTGAACATGCAGGATTTTATTCATCGTCGGTTTGACGATTATTCTACCGGTATGAAACAAAAAGTAGCAATTGCTAGAGCTGTGCTCCACAATCCCGACTTTGTGATTTTGGATGAACCTACAACAGGATTGGATATTCGAGCCAGAGAAGTCATTCTAAACTTTATTGAAACGTTAAAAAACGAAGGGGTTGGCGTCATATTTTCTACCCATGATTTAGCTGAAGTCGAGCGTTTGTGCCAAAGAATATATATTGTTGAACAGGGGCAGGTTCGATTTTCTGGTGACATACAACAGTTAATGCAACACAGTCAATCCGACTCTTTGTTTGATGCGGTGTTGCAACATATGGAGGTTGCACATGATTAAAGCAGTTTATCAAAAGGAAATGCTAGAGCTGATTCGCGATAAAAAAACACTCGTATTTATGATTTTGTTACCTTTGTTGATTTTTCCTGCCATATTTGGCGCGTTAGCCGTATTTGCAGCCAAAACAGTCAAGGCAGAACAGGAAAAAACATTGACGTATTTCGTGAGTGGTGCAGAAGCGGATAACCCAATACTGGAAAAATTGGCAGCGCAAAACAATTTGCAAGCATATCAAGCTGAATCTTTAGGCAATGCAACACAGTTGCAAGATGCCGACATCAAAAAGCTTATTCAAGACGGAAAACTGGATTTTTGGCTTCAGATAAATGACCATTTTTCAGTCAATGCGCAATCGACACAACAAAACACTTGGTATTTATATTTTAACAACGCCAGTGGTATTAACTCTGCATCGTATCGAATTGACCATTTAATTAGAGAGTTTAATCAGAGCTTAACACAAAGTAAATTAATCTCTTTTGGGGTGGATAAAAATCAAATTGACGGCATTTTACAACCCGTGGTCCTGCAAAAGCAGGACATAGCGCCAGAAAAAGAAAGTTTAGGCAGTAAACTGGGTGGTTTAGTCGCGTATATATTATTACCACTGTGTTTATTGGGGGCAATCTATCCGGCTATTGACTTAGCTGCCGGTGAGAAAGAGCGGGGCACGTTAGAGTCGCTCATGATAGCGCCGGTAAAACGAATCGATTTGGTGTTAGGCAAGTTTTTTACTATTTTTACAGCATCATTTATTGCCGCATTGAGTGCGATTGTCAGTTTAGCGCTATGGAGTTTTATTTTTGCACAAGGCTTAGCCGTCGAAATTATCGTTAAAATTGTCGGCACTTTGGGTGTAAGCGACTTAATGCTTGCTTTATTTATGATGTTACCTGTTGTGCTTTTAGTTTCTGCAATGGTTTTATGCATCTCTATTTACGCTAAAAACTTTAAGGAAGCGCAAAATTTTATGGCGCCTTTAAGCTTTTTTATTTTTGTCCCCTTGATCGTCGCAATGTTACCGGGTATTGATCTGAACTGGCAATGGGCTTTGGTTCCAATCAGTAATGTGGCATTGTCGATAAAAGATATATTAAAAGGCCAAGCTGATGGTTTTTTGTTGTCTATCGTGTGGGGCAGTCAATTTTTACTTGCCTGCATCATGCTGAGCTTTTGCGTATATTGGTTTAGTCAGGAAAAAGTATTGTTTCGTTAAAGGGGCTCGGTATTGATTTTAAAAGGGGAACTGGTTGTTCCCCTTTTTCGTCTTAGTGCTGGTAGTCTTACCGCTGATTTAAGTAGGTCACATTAGATTTGAGTGACATCTACATGCAAATTTAACATTTGCCCTGGCTGCAGATAATTACGACGGCTTATTTTATTCCAGCTTTCAATATCAGAAATACTGACTTTAAACTTTTGCGCAATTCGGGCAAGTGAATCACCGCGTCTTACTTTGTATTTTACTTTGCGGGTGGTTGGTGCATCGGATAACACACCTACTTGACTGTCTGACACTTTAATTTTCAGTTTTTGTCCTGGGTAAATCGGATCTCCCGGTGCCATACTATTCCACTTTGCTAAGTCTCGCACATTTACTTTATGCGCTTTACTGATATCCCAGAAGGTGTCGCCTTTTTTGACCGTGTAATCAATGCTTGAGCCTTCATAGGCACTTTGTTTAGCAAGGACTCTTTGTTGTGCACTTAATTTGTACTCTTTTGTATGTACTGCAGAAGTTGGAATTAACAAATAGTCGCCACGGCGAATCGTATGGCCTTTTATTTTGTTAGCCGTTTTAATTGTGTCTACCGTTGTTTGATGAGCTTGTGCAATAGTACTTAGAGTGTCACCTGATTTTATCTGGTATCTTTGCCAAGTTATCAGCTCTTCAGGTGCTTTATTAGAAATTGTTTGTGCCAGTTTTTGTGCATTTTCAAGTGGTAATAAAAATCGGTGAGGGCCGTCTGGAGCGGTCGCCCAACGGTTATATCCGGGGTTTAAAGCATGTAATTCATTGATATGAAGACCCGCCATATCGGCAGCAAGCGCTAAATCAATCTGATGCTCTGTTTCCACAATGTCCATAATCTGCACATTTGCGATACTGTACAGTTGAATATTAAATTTATGAGGGCGTTTTACAATATCCGCCAATGCTAGTAATTTGGGCACGTACGCATCGGTTTCTTTGGGTAATTCCAATGACCAAAAATCAATGTTTTCACCTGCTCGATAATTTTTTTGAATTGCACGTGCGACTCTGCCTTCACCAGAATTATAAGCAGCCAGTGCGTGTAACCAATTGCCATCAAATTGCTGGTGAAGTTTTTCAAGGTAGTCTAAAGCCGCTTTAGTCGCCGCAATAACATCACGCCGGCCATCATACCACCAGTTTTGCGCTAAACCGAAGCGTTCAGCAGTGCCTGGTACAAACTGCCATAAACCAGATGCCCGCCCGTGTGAATAAGCAAAAGGATCAAATGCACTTTCTACAATGGGTAACAGCGCAAGTTCCATAGGTAACTCGCGTTTTTCAATTTCTTCAACAATATAATACAAAAAAGGTTCTGCACGTTTGGCAACACGATTCAAATATTCAGGGTGATTGGCATACCAAGCTCGTTGGATTTTAAGCCTTCTATTTTCAGCAATTGGCAAATGAAGCTGACTTTGAATGCGTTTCCAAATATCACCATATACGACTTGGTGCTCAGATAAGGGATCAGCTTCCTGAGTAGGTGAAACTCGACTGATATCATAAAAAATTTCATCATTGTCCGTTTCAACCGCAATAAAATCTTCATGTGTTAAATTATTTGGCTCACTGGTAAGTTTACTGGCAATAGAATTTTCTATATTTGAGATATGCTGACAACCAGTCATTAGTAATGCAAATGCAATAACTGTAAAACGTTTAAACATGCTAAAACCCGAAATAAATGCTTGGCGAGATGTTACTGATTACTCATCATTAAAGCAATTTATCTGACTTAGAAATTATCTTTTAGTTTGCGCAAAGCCGCAAAAGTTTGTATCGAAGTATTGACTGGTGTTCCAATAATATTGCTCACACTTTTTTGCATTTCAGCGCAATCTGTTCGTAAAAATGGATTAAGCTTTAGCTCATCAGCCAGCAATACTGGGAGGGAGGGGCGTTTTTCGCGTCTTAATTGTTCTACTTTGTTTTGTAAATCTAACAATTCTTGATGGTCGGGCTGGATACTAAGTGCAAAGGATATATTGGTTTGGGTATATTCATGGGTGCAACACACTAATAAGTCTTTTGATAAACTTTTCAGTTTGTTTAAGCTTTCAACATAGATTGCCGGCGTGCCTTCAAACATTCTGCCACACCCTATTGAAAATAAAGTATCCCCACAAAACAAAAATTGATGGTTATAGTAAGCAATATGGTCTAGCGTATGACCAGGCACATGCAAAATATTAAAACAGACATTCAGCGTATCAATTTTAATTTGCATACCTTCTGATAATTCAACATCAATGTGAGAAAATGGGCAGTTTTTAGGCCCATACACAGTCGCATTCGGAAATTTTTGTTTTAAAGCGTTTACACCATTTGTATGATCCCAATGATGGTGTGTAATTAAGATAGCAATAAGTTGTTGGTTGCCGAGCTTGTCTAAAACCGCTTGTGCATCACCGGGATCGACGACTAGACTGTAATTATCTTTTGATAAATGCCAGATATAATTATCATTTAACGCGGCGATTGGTTTTGGACACAACATATCAATCTAATCCTGATTTTATAAATTTAGATATAGTATAAGGTTTAATACTTTTGATGAAACCCGCTTTGCAAGATATATTGACCGATATTCCATCTAGTTGGAGTGATATTCCACAAGGCGGGTTTGTGCGCAAGCAGGTTGAGCGCCATTTAAATGAATGGTGGCCACAAGTTTTTGGTTATCACTTGTTGAAAGTTGGTGGTTTAAGTAGTGAAATTGATACTCGGGTATGCACCATAAAACATCAAATAAATGTGGGTGCTGAAGGTACGCGGCATGGGGTGATTTCAGATATCCATCATTTGCCGTTTCGAGAGCATTCAGTCGACGCGGTTTTACTATCGCACACTATGGATTATACGCACGACCCACACCAGCTTTTGCGTGAAGCGCACCGAGTGCTGGTGCCGAATGGTTTTATCTTTATTACCGGTTTTAATCCTATCAGTTTAGCTGGGCTTATCAGGTTATTACCCATTACAAAACATAACGCGCTTAAACAAGCTCGTTTTTTTTCCGCTAACCGGATAGGCGATTGGCTGAACCTGCTTGGATGTGAAGTCGTTAATGATGTGCGCTTTATTTATGGTGCTTTGGGTAAACAGCCAAAGGCCTTTCATAGTCGCTGGGCGCCCGCAATTACCCATCAATATTTGACGCGTTTTGGGGCTGTCTATTTGTTAGTTGCCCGTAAAAGAGAGCTGCCACTGACGCCGATTAAACCAAAATGGAAAGTTAAACCGAGTTTAGCGCCGGTTGGCAACGTGCGTATTCGCGGTGGAATACATTCTTAACCTTTATATCCGGTATCTGTTAATAATTTATCCGATTCTGCAGCACTTCGGGCAAGCTGATCGCATAATTCGTTTTCAGCATGTCCCGAGTGGCCTTTTACCCACCGCCAATCAATTTTATGTTTTTGGCAGGCTGTATCTAAACGCTGCCATAAATCTATATTTTTAACCGGTTTTTTGTCTGCCGTTTTCCAGCCCTTTTTTTTCCAGCCTGCTATCCATTGATTTATACCGTTTTTAACATATTGGCTGTCAGTCGTAAGTATAATCTCACACGGTTCTTTTAATGCCTCTAACCCGGCAATGGCAGCCAATAACTCCATCCTGTTGTTGGTGGTTAGTTTAAAGCCCTGGCTGAGGTGTTTTTCATGTTTGCCAAAGCGCAATACAGCCCCAAATCCACCAGGGCCTGGATTACCCAAACATGAACCATCGGTAAAAAGTTCTATTTTTTTCATTTAATTACGTTATATATAGAAAGCGTGAGCTGATTGTAGCAAAAATATCTTCGAACTTTATACCTGAACGACTATCCGTTATATTGTCAGGTAGTTAATTAATGAATAGCGAATGTAATCAGTTATGGCAAGACAGATCGTACTAGATACCGAGACAACGGGTATGAATCAGGAAGGTGGTCCAGTTTATTTGGGGCACAGAATTATAGAAATTGGTTGTGTAGAAATTGTAAACCGTCGATTAACCGGTAATCACTTTCATGTATATATTAAGCCAGATCGCCCTGTAGACCCTGAAGCCATTGAGGTTCATGGTATTACCGATGAGATGTTGGCCGATAAACCCGCGTTTTCTGAAATCGCAGAAGAGTTTATTGAATTTATTCGTGGGGCAGAGCTCATTATTCACAATGCAACGTTTGACGTTGGTTTTATGGACTATGAATTTGAAAAATTAGGCAATCCAGTCCGCACCGCAAATATTTGTAAAATTATCGATACCTTGCAATTAGCACGCGAAATGTTTCCGGGTAAGCGAAATAATCTAGACGTGCTGTGTGATCGCTTTGGTATAGATAACTCACACCGTACTTTACACGGCGCATTGTTAGATTCTGAAATTCTCGCTGATGTCTATTTGATGATGACTGGTGGGCAAACGGCGCTGAATTTGTCTAGTGATAATAATGAAGACGGTGAAATCAGTAAAATCATTAGACTCCCTAAAGATCGAAAACCGCTAAAGGTTGTGCGCGCATCCGCCGATGAAATAAAAGCACACAACGAAAGGCTTGATATTGTTGAAAAAAGTGCCGGAACCTGTTTGTGGCGAACAAGCGCTGAAGATTCAGCAAATGATTAAATCATTATTGAGAGGTTAAATGTGAAGAGCGGATTGGGGCAATTATTTGCAATGTGCTGTGTAATGTCACTGATATTTACGGTGCAGGCACAGCAGGTAGAAAGACCTAAACAAACCGTTGCAATTGAAGTCCCAACTCCGGGTAAAACATCTCTTGATGCGGTTAAGCTACTCAACCCCCCAAAACATTTAACGGGCATTCAGCTTATTGATAACCGTTTTCGTATTGATGAGCATACAGATGAAATAGTTTTAGTGTTGTTTAGAAAAGCGGGTTCGCCACCGGTTATTTTAATTCGGCCCGATGGCAGCAAGTTGTATGCGCCAACTATTACACCAGAACAGGGTGAATGGTACGATGACAACAACTACGACATGGTTCGCTTGAAAGACCCTATGGTGGGCCCTTGGCAGGCTGTTGGGCGAATAGAAGCAGGTAGTCGCATTATGGTGGTTTCTGACATTCAATTAGAAGCCGAGCCTTTGCCTGATTTATTATTTGTTGGTGAAACATTAAAGCTACAAGCCTATTTAAAAAATGGTGGTCAACCAATTGAATACGGCGACTTCAGCAGTGTGGTGGGGTTAGAAGTTACTTTTACCAGTACCAATAACATTGATTACGATAACTTTGGCGCGGATGCAGTTAAAGTCGCACGCTTTTACGATGATGGCCAAGGATTCGACGAAAAGCGCAAAGACGGCATTTTTACCGGTGAATTTAAATTAACCATTCAGCCCGGTGAATGGTTGCCTAGCTTATTTATTGACTTGGGCTTGTTTAACAGAGAACTTTTACTCGATCCTATTATTATTAACCCTATACCTTTGTCGATGACTGTGGATAAAGCTTTAACAGCCGATCAACAGCATATATTCAATATTGAATCTGCATCAGATAAGATAGACTTTTCAAGCTTTGTTTTTAGCGGGGAGGTGTTTTACCCCAATGGCGAAGCTGAAAAGTTTGCATTAACTGAAAGTTCAGAGGCTAAAAAATCTTTTCCTCTATTTAACTATGCAGATGGTATTTATCGGGTAAAAGTTTCTGCATTTGGCAAAAATATAAATGGACGCGATTTGATGTTAGATGTACCAGAGTTTACATTTAATATAGCGCCCGCGCCGGTAGAAATAGATGAATCAGCGCTTGTGCCTAAAGAAGAGATGGAAGCTCTGCCGGAAGCACCGGTAAAACCACCCGAACCAGAAGGTTATTCTGCCACAACTGTTATTATGATTGCCGTGTTTGGTAATTTATTTGTATTACTAACCGCATTTGCTATCTATTGGTTTGTCTTTAAGAGAGATAAAAAACTGTCATTTAAAAAGATAAACTGGAAGTTTTGGCAACGTAATAAAAAGGCGGTTAAAGAGATGGAATTGCCTGAAGAAAACGGAGTGGATAAAATTTCAACAGAAGCTGATGATATAATAGACTTAACCTTGCCGGATGAAACTTAATTTAAATTTTTTAGAAAAAAGCTGTTGACTCATCCTCTTCGAGTCCTTATTATTGCGCCCGCTTCTGACGGAGGGCAACCAAAGTCTAGAAGATTAAGTTCTTGAAAGTTAAGAGAATGCGGAGTGGTAGTTCAGTTGGTTAGAATACCGGCCTGTCACGCCGGGGGTCGCGGGTTCGAGTCCCGTCCACTCCGCCAACTTAATTCAAGCGCTTAGATAATACTGCGGAGTGGTAGTTCAGTTGGTTAGAATACCGGCCTGTCACGCCGGGGGTCGCGGGTTCGAGTC
Organism: Catenovulum sediminis; assembly: GCF_007289895.1. Lineage (GTDB taxonomy): Bacteria > Pseudomonadota > Gammaproteobacteria > Enterobacterales > Alteromonadaceae > Catenovulum > Catenovulum sediminis. The sequence continues at coordinate 3,195,965 of NZ_CP041660.1, forward strand.
CCGTCCACTCCGCCACTATTATCTAAAATGTATTGCAAAAATTTGGTTTGAACATTTGCTATAAAAGCATACCACTGCGGAGTGGTAGTTCAGTTGGTTAGAATACCGGCCTGTCACGCCGGGGGTCGCGGGTTCGAGTCCCGTCCACTCCGCCACTTTAATAAAGTTGTATTTCTCAACCTTTTTAAAATATTCAAGCATTTAAAGTAAAGAAAATCGAATACCGCATTACAATCATACCACTGCGGAGTGGTAGTTCAGTTGGTTAGAATACCGGCCTGTCACGCCGGGGGTCGCGGGTTCGAGTCCCGTCCACTCCGCCACTTTAATTTCATTAAAGTTACCTCATTTTCCTCACGCTTCAAGCTTTCACCCGAATCGTTATGTATACTTCATTTATTAAACAGCCACTGAAAGTTGCAAACAATGAATCGTAAGAAAAAAATATTCACAATTTTAAAAAAGAAAGCTAAAAAAGCGAATGCTAAAAATGTGCATTCAAATAAACCTAAATATATTTCAAAAGCTGAGCGAGCCAAGCTTGCAGAACAACCAGAAGCTCAGCCCAGTGAAATATCAGATGAATAAGCAGTCGTTTTATTAAGTTATATTAAATGTATTTATAATAACTCAATAACACTAATCCGAAGGTGATAGTGAAAGGACTGAGGGCAGTTGAAAGCGTTATAATTTCAGCGGCTAGATTACCGTGTGGCGTCATCTGTTTACTCATAATGTAGGCAGCCGCAGCCGTTGGGGTAGCCATCATTAAAAATAATATGCCTAATGATTCAGAGTCAAAGCCCAATTGTATTGCAACAATTACTGCTAATCCCGGTAAAACCAGCAGTTTTAAAGCGGTTGCAAAGGCAGCCTGTTGGTGGTTTGCTTTAAAGCTGTGCCAATCTAAACTGGCCCCGATACATATTAAAGCCAGCGGCAAAGTGAGCTGCGCCACATAACCGAGAGAAGACTCCATCACCACAGGAATAGAAAGCCCTAATTGTGACCAAAAGCCACCAAGTAAAATAGCGATGATAAGTGGGTTTTTAGCTAAGTTTTTAAAAATACCCGAAATACCAGACTTAGAGTCACTCAATATTAAAACAGCTATTAAATTATACAACACAGTTAAAAAAGCTAAATAAACTGCCGCTTTAGCAATAATCTGTTCACCAAAAGCATTTACGCACAAAGCTAAACCGATAATGCCCATATTGCCGCGAAAAGCGCACTGGGTAAAAACGCCGACTTTTGATTTTTCAATAGTGATATATGCGAGCAACCAGACACAAACAACCGATACAATTGTGGCAATTGCACCAAAACCGATCAAAGACAAATTAAAATTTTCACCAATCGGACCAGAAGCCGTACTTAAAAATAATAAACAGGGTAGGGCAATGTTAAAAACCAGTTTATTACCAATGCTGACAAAATGTGCATCAACCAATTTAATTCGTTTAAAAAACATACCTGCTAATAAAATAATTAAAACAGGTCCAGAAACATCAACGGCGGCTTGAAGGTGGCTTAACAACGACAATATAGATCACCAAATAGAGTAAGTATTAGCTTAAATTTAATGGTATTTTTAAGGTTTGCAAATTCATTCATTAAATTGCGGTTATAATGTGGTTTTCGCGTATAAGACAATTTAGCATTTGTACCAAATAAATTAAGATACTGGTATAAAAACTGCTAATTCATTTATTATTTTGTTATGTGATCTACGACTAATCACATGTATTTTGATTTAAATTCCAAGGATTTAATTTGAGTGATCCAATTATCCCATTAGTTGCTGTTGGTTTGATTTCGATAGCCTGTCAATTTTTTGCATATCAAGTAAAACTACCTGCAATTTTGCCATTGTTGATAGCGGGTATTATTGTTGGCCCCCTAATCGGTTTTATTGATGCCGATCAGATGTTTGGCGATTTGCTGTTCCCGATTGTTTCTTTATCAGTGGCTATCATCTTATTTGAAGGCGCTTTAACGCTTAAATTTAAAGACCTCAAAGGGCATGGTTCCGTCGTTCGAAATTTATGTACGGTTGGTGCTTTGGCAACCTGTTTAATTGCTACCTTTATCTCCCATTTAATATTGGACATATCGTTAGAGATGGCCTTTTTATTTGGTGCCATTGTCACAGTAACGGGCCCTACCGTTATTGTGCCCATGCTCAGAACAGTAAGGCCCAGTGCGAAGATAGCCAATATACTGCGTTGGGAAGGTATAGTGATTGATCCCATCGGTGCACTTTTAGCTGTACTGGTTTTTGAATATATGGTGTCCGCACATGACGCGATAAACCATACCCTTAAAGCTTTTGCTCTAACGATAACGGTAGGCGCGGTATTTGGCGCGGTTGCAGGCTATTTGTTGGGGTTAATCTTAAGAAATAAACTAATTCCGCACTATTTAGTGAACACCGCTGTTTTAACCCTGATGCTGGGCGTATTTCAAGGATCGAACATGATAGCGCATGAATCTGGTTTATTAGCAGTGACCATTATGGGAGCGTGGTTAGCTAATATGAAATATGTAGAAGTTGATAGCATATTAGAGTTTAAAGAAACGCTCAGTGTGTTATTAATTTCCGGCCTGTTTATATTGCTCGCATCGAGAATTGAATTGGCTTCGGTGCTTAATTTGGGGTGGAAGGCAATCTTAGTTTTACTGGGGATTATGTTTATTGCTAGGCCGATCTCAGTCATGCTTTCTTCGGTAGGGGCAGGGCTGAAATGGCAGGAAATCGCACTATTAAGTTGGATAGCACCGCGCGGTATTGTCGCCGCTGCGGTGTCGGCATTATTTGCTTTAAAGCTTGAAAATTTAGGTTATGAAGAAGCCGTCATTCTGGTACCCATGGTATTTTCTGTAATTATTTTTACCGTGGTTGTACAAAGTTTAACTGCCGTTAGAATAGCCAGAATGCTCAACTTAAGAGCACCAAAACCGAATGGTTATTTAATATTTGGAAGTGGCGTATTTGCACGCTTATTTGCCAAAGAACTCATCAAACAGGATGTTGCAGTGAGTATTGCAGATACCAACTGGGATGCAATAAGCCGAGCAAGAATGGATGGTATCCCCACTTATTTTGGTAACCCGATGTCTGAACATGCATACCGGACATTGGACATTTCAAGATATGGTGGGGTTTTATTGTTGTCACCCTATACACAACTCAATTCGCTATTGGCTTATCATTTTGAACATGAAATTGGTAAAGGGAGTGTATGGAGCTTAAGAACAATTGAATCACAAAAATTGGCGAGCCATCAGGTTTCTAACCCAAACAGACAAAAACGATGTTTATTTTCTGAAACCGTCGACTATGGCAGTTTAACAGAATACGTTTTTCAGGGAGGGGTTATTAAAACCACTAAACTATCAAAAGAATTTAGTTTTGATGATTACTGCAAAAAATATGACGGATATTTATTACCCCTTTGTGCGATTGAACCAAAAGGTAAGATTCATATGTATACCAATGTACCTTCATTTAAACCTAAAGCTGGTTGGAGAATAACCAGCTTAATAAAACCGGTGGAAGACGAAAAGGGTATTGAGGTTGTTGACGGGCAATTAACAGCAAAAACGCAGCAGATTGCAAATGTAAAAGGTGGGTAAAGTGTTAGAAAACGTTGTACTGATTACCGGAGCTGCACAGCGAGTGGGACTGGCAGCTGCAAAACAATTAGCTCAGTCTGATTACCCGGTCGTCATCACTTATCGTACATATAAAAGTGGCGTGGATGAGTTGAAAAAACTGGGCGTGACTTGTGTTCAAGCCGATTTTTCAACGACTGGCGGAATAGATGCTTTTAATGCTTGGGTTAAAAAACATGTAAGCAGTTTGCGGGCTGTTGTTCATAACGCCAGTGCTTGGCAAGCTGAAAATAAAAGCCAAATATCAGCAGATATTTTACGCAAAATGTACCAGATACATGTTGAAACCCCTTATTTAATTAATCTAACTTTAGAACCATTATTAAAAGCCGGTAATCAGCTTGCTGATATTATCCATATCACTGACTATACGGTTGAAAAGGGCAGTGATAAACATATCGCCTACTGCGCCAGTAAAGCAGCTTTAGATAATTTAACGTTGAGTTTTGCCAAACGTTTTGCGCCTGAAATTAAAGTAAATACAATCGCTCCTTCGTTAATTGTATTTAACCCAGAAGATGACCCAGAATACCGGGAAAAAACCCTCAAAAAATCTGCGTTGGGTGTTGAACCCGGCGAGCAGGAAGTGGTCAATGCAATCGAGTTTATCTTAAATAGCGGTTATATGACGGGGCGACAACTTAAATTAGATGGCGGTAGACATTTAATTTAAACATTAATCACTGAAGGTGCAAACGAGTATTATGAATATACAAACCACAGCTCAAAACCGGCTAAATGATGAATGGGTGGTGTTGCAAAAAGCTTATGATAAATACGAAGCCTTATCGCTTGGCATTAAAATATTTTCAATAGCGCTCGCAGCGTATCAATTTTCTGCAAATGCGACACTGACGCTTTCAATTGTATTACTTGCGGTCTGCTGGTTGCAGGATGCGATATGGAAAACTTTTCAAGCCAGAATAGACGCGCGTTTAATCTGGTTAGAAGTAGCGATTAAGGGCGGCGAAGTGGCAGGTGGTTTTGAGTTTAATTTACAATGGTCTAAAAACCGGCCATCAACAGTAGGGCTCATTAAGCAGTACATCAAATCTGCGCTTAAGCCTACTGTAATGTTTCCATACATCGTTTTAATACTGGCTTTTATTTTTGTTTAAGCAAACAAATGCTGAGTTAGTGCTAAGTTAAAAATTATGCTACATCTTTAGCGTTTAATAACGTCATCAACTCTTCTTTGATGGCGTGATAGCGGCGCATATTGTTTTCGGATAAATCAGACTGCTCAATAATATTAACGCAATTTTGGCACATGGATTTCATCTCTTTAGGGCTTCTGCCCTGAGTTAAAAATGTACCGACTTTAGTGATGGATTGCACTAAGTTGAGCGCTAAACTTGCGTTGTTGGGCATGTATTGGTAGGCCTCAACAAAACATTCGACAGACTGCGGATATTGCGCTTTTTGGTAGAGCGCTAAACCTTCATTATTAAGCTCGCGTATGCGCTCGCGCAGTTCTTCATGACTGGCTTTTTCTTTGTTAATTAAAACCTGTAAAGTGGCAGAAATTAGATCGTCATTTTCTGATATCTCGTCTAAAGTCGCCATAATTTCGTCACTGCGTGACAAATTACCGGTAGAAAAATAAGCCTTGGCTTTATCTAGCCTGTCATCGGCCGAATCGTATGGTGAATCGTGTTTTTCACTTTCTTCTAAATTCACTCTGGCATCTTGCATGTTGCCTTTTAAAACCTGTACGCGCGCCTTAATAACGAGTTCTTGCGCTTTGACAGTGTCAGAGTAAAATCGCTTATCAATATCTTTTAATAAATCAGTACATTTGGTTATTTGTTTGGCGACTTCTAATTTATTTGAATCGTCACATAAATCCAATAAACAACGGGCAAAATTCAGATAATTTTCAGGTGTATCAAATACCGAAAAACGGCTGTTTTTAAGAATTCGAGAATAAGCTCTGACAGCCTCCTCAGTCTCGCCGTTGGCAATTGCCAAATTGGCAATTGCGCGCTGCCTAAATAAGTTTCTAGGGGAGATTTTTCCGGCTTCCATCAACATTTCAAATGCCGTGACCGTGTCTTCCCTTTCTATATTAAGCCTGCCCAACCAGTCATAAGCTTCAAGACGCGTATCGTCTCTGTCTAATAATTCGAAAAATAACGACTCAGCCTCCGTTAAATCGCCCCCCTTTAAAGTTGCAATAGCTTTGCCCAACAAAGCCCAGCTTGATTCTCGTTTGTTTAACACATTATTGTACAGTTTTAATGCTTTTTCAGGGTTATGTTGTTTGATCAACAACTCACCCTTCATGCGCAAAGCAAGTAAGGCATTTGCCGAATCATTTTTGATTATTTCATTACATTCTTGGATGGCGACATTGGTATCATTTTCACTGATAGATTCGTAAACTTTATTTAATGTCACTTTTTTGGCAAGCGCTCTGGAAAAACGCATTTCTAGGCCTTTGTAAGTAAAAGGCTTTAATAAAAAATCATCCGGTAGTAATTCAACTAACCCATGTACGTAAGGTCTGCGGTTTTCAGCAGAAATAATAAAAAAGCAACAATGCGGGGCGAGTAGTTTTTTGTATTTTAGCTCTTCAAATAATTGATAACCGTCTTTACCGTCACCTAAATTGAAATCAACGAGGATAAAGTCGAATCGCGTATCTGTCGCTTTTTGTAACGCCTGATTACCGTTGGCGGCAGAAACAATGGTGACAAAACCGATTTTTTGCAGCATGCCTTTTACAGCCGAGCGAATGGGTTCGCAATCATCTACAACCATGACTTTTTTCTTAGCGTAAAAACTACTGCGAAACACCATATCTAACCACCAATGCCTATCAAGCCTATGTAAAGGTTAACATAAGTTTAACTTTTGTGTAATTTTGCACTCGTAAAAAGAGGACAACATGGTATTGAAATTAGCACAAAAAACGCAATATGTGTATAGAGCCCGTTCAATTCCATATAGCCATCATATTTTTGATGAATGGTGAACGAGCTTACAGAATAATGGATGAATAGTGGTAAATCTGTATAATACTACTTAAAAATATTAGTTTAGCTAGAGCTTTGATTTAAGCTTTAGTATTATTTTTAAAAAATTTGTTAGACCCATTGAAAACTATAGGATAGCGATACATGACTACTAAGCTGGAAAACCTACGTAAATTAACCACAGTTGTTGCCGACACAGGCGACATTGAAGCAATCAAAAAATTTAAGCCTCAAGATGCAACAACTAACCCAAGCCTTTTATTAAAAGCAGCTCAGATCCCAGAATACGAAAAGTATATTGCTGATGCAATCGAATGGGCAAAAGCGCAATCAAATGATGCTGATCAGCAAATTATTGATGCGGGTGACAAATTATCTGTAAACATTGGTTTAGAAATTTTAAAAAGTGTTCCTGGTCGTATTTCAACTGAAGTTGATGCACGTTTGTCGTTTGACAAAGAAGGCTCATTAGCTAAAGCGCGTAAATTAATTAAATTATACAATGACGCTGGTATTTCTAATGACCGAGTATTGATTAAACTAGCTTCAACTTGGGAAGGTATCCAAGCGGCTGAAATTCTTGAACAAGAAGGCATCAACTGTAACCTTACATTATTGTTCTCATTTGCTCAGGCGCGTGCGTGTGCTGAAGCGGGCGTTTACTTAATCTCTCCATTTGTTGGCCGTATCTTAGACTGGTACAAAAAAGCGGAAGGCAAAGACAGCTATGCACCGTCTGAAGATCCGGGTGTTGTATCTGTTACAAACATTTACAACTACTACAAAGAGCACGGTTATGAAACAGTTGTTATGGGTGCAAGTTTCCGTAACACAGATGAAATCATCGAATTAGCAGGTTGTGACCGTTTAACAATTGGTCCTGCATTGTTAGAAGAGTTAGAAGCAGTAGAGGGCGATTTAGAAGTTAAATTGTCTTATAACGGCGAAACTAAAGAGCGCCCAGCTCGTTTAACTGAAGAGCAATTCCGTTGGGAGCACAACCAAGATCCAATGGCTAACGAAAAGTTAGCTGAAGGTATTCGTAACTTTGCCGTTGACCAAAACAAATTGGAAGACATGTTACGCGCTAAACTGTAATTTAAATTACAGCATTAGCTAAAACAAGGCGGTTTATACCGCCTTGTTTGTTCATAACCACAGACCTGGCATACACCTATACAAGTTAAGAATAATATTATGGCTTTATTTACAGAATTAAAAAGTTACCAAGCTTTGCAAGCGCATTTTGAACAAGTAAAAAATGTACATATGCGTGATTTATTCGCTCAAGATGCTGATCGTTTCAACAAATTTTCAGCGAAAGCATGTGGCATCGAGCTAGACTACTCAAAAAACCGTATCACCGACGAAACAAAATCTCTATTACTCGATTTAGCTCGTGAAGCTAAAGTTGAAGAAAAGCGTGATGGCATGTTTAATGGCGCGCGCATCAATACTTCAGAAGATCGTGCGGTATTACATACCGCATTACGTAACAAATCAGATAAAGAAGTGCTGGTTGACGGAAAAGACGTGATGCCAGAAGTGCGCGCTACACTGGCAAAAATGAAAACCTTTGTTGAAGAAGTACACAATGGCGTGCGCAAAGGTTACACCGGCAAAAAATTTACAGATGTTTTGGCAATTGGTATTGGTGGCTCATTTTTAGGCCCTAAAATTATGACCGAAGCACTTAAACCTTATAAAGTTGAAGGTTTAAATGTGCACTTTGTCGCAAACGTTGATGGTGCGCATATTCATGATGTGTTAGCTAAATTGCCGATTGAAACAACATTGGTACTAATGTCGTCTAAGTCATTTGGTACACAAGAAACATTAAAAAACACACTAACCACCAAAGAGTGGTTTTTGAACAACGGCGGTACATTTGAAGATATCGCAAAGCACTTTATGTGTGTTTCTTCTAACATCAAAGCTGCGACCGAGTTTGGTATGGACGAAGACAACATCTTTCCAATGTGGGATTGGGTTGGTGGTCGATACTCTTTATGGTCTGCTATTGGTTTGCCAATCGCGTTAGCGCTTGGGTTTGATAATTTTGAAGAGTTATTAAACGGTGCATATGACATGGACCAACACTTTTTAAATGCACCGCTAGAAGAAAATTTACCTGCATTATTAGGTGTGTTAGGGGTTTGGTACATCAACTTTTTTGGTGCGCAAAGCCATGTTTTATTACCATACGACCACTACTTACGTGGATTCCCAGCATACGTGCAACAGCTAGACATGGAATCTAACGGTAAATCAGCTACTCCAACCGGCGACTACTTAGATTATGCAACAGGCCCGGTAATTTGGGGCGGTGAGGGCACAAATGGCCAACATGCGTTCCACCAATTAATACACCAAGGCACTGTATTGATTCCGGCTGATTTTATTATGCCATTACACTCACAGCATGAAATGACAAACCATCATGCAATGTTAGCGTCTAACTGTTTTGGTCAAACTCAAGCATTAATGCAAGGTAAAACAGTAGAACAAGTTAAAGCAGAATTTGCTGGCAAAGGTTTAACCGACGCTGAAATCGAAAAGGTAGCACCACAAAAAGTATTTGAAGGTAACAAACCAAGTAATACGATTTTAATGGACAAACTAACACCCAGAGCATTAGGCCAATTAATTGCTATGTACGAACATAAAGTATTTGTACAAGGCATTATTTGGGGAATTAACTCATTTGACCAATGGGGCGTTGAATTAGGTAAAGTGTTGGGTAACGATGTTTTAGCTAAGTTAGAAGACAGCTCAATTGAGTTAAATGGTGACAGCTCAACTAACGCATTGATAGAGCGTTTTCGTAACCGTAACGCTTAATTGTTAAATTTGGCTGCGGCTAAATTTAGTGCTGAAAAGGTCGCGCAAGCGACCTTTTTTATAAATATTAAAACAATTTGCTTAATGGGCTAACAACGCCGTTTGCACCTTGCTGCAATACATGGGTGTATATTTGGGTTGTTTTAACATCAGAATGACCTAATTGTGATTGTACTGTGCGAATATCCGCGCCATTTTGCAATAAATGAGTAGCGAAAGAATGTCTAAACGTATGTGGTGTTATCGGCTTAGTTAATCCAGCAGCGCGCACTGCTTTTTTTACTTCTTTTCGAATGCAAGTATGATGAAAATGGTGCCTCCTAATTTCACCGGTTTCGGGATCTGCACTCAATTGATGTGACGGGAACAGATACTGCCAAGCTAGTGATTTATTCGCAGACGGGTATTTTTTAGCTAGCGCGTGTGGCATCCATACGCCCGAAAATTGCTCGTTCTTTAAATCTAGCTGTAAATATTCGTCAACTTGTAAAATTTGATTCCTAAGCATGGGAATTAGCTCAATAGCCAGCGTAACAATCCTATGCTTGTTGCCTTTGCCATTCCATATTCTGATGCACTTATAATCAAAATCGATGTCTTGCACACGCAGTTGGATCGCTTCCATAACTCGTAGTCCGCTGCCGTACATTAAACCTGCTATTAAATAATATCGCTTGTTTAGGTGCTTCATAACTTGAGTCACCTCATTGGGCGTCATTACTATAGGTAACTTTGATTGTTTATTGCTACGCGCAAAATTTAAATTGTGCGACAATTCTTTTTTAATAATATGTTTATATAAAAACGATAATGAATTTAAAGCAGTTGCTTGAGTTCTTGGTGCGACATTTGCCTTTAAGGCGAGATGTTCTAAATATTGTTCAACCTCAGTATCACCCATAGACGCTGGGTGGCGCTTGCCATGAAAGTGAATATAAGACGTTATCCATTTTAAGTAGGTTTCAATCGTTCTTAGCGAGTATTGACGTAAAAACATGTACTCGGCAATACTATTTAAAAATGGTGATCTAGTTTTCATAAAATCTCCTTCCTTGGGTATGTTTATTTATACAGTATAGCGCTCTTTCTCCTATATTCAAGAAAATGCGCGATTTGCGCATTTTTCTGCTTAGACTATTTTTATGTTTCAAAATAAATAATATATGTGGCAAAGTATTAGCTAATTTGCTAAAAATACAAAAAGTATAAATATGCGCGCAATTTTGGCAGAAAAATGCGCAAATCGCGCACTATTAAATTGTTATACCTTTAAGGAGAAGAAGTGAGTACCAGAGTATTTTCACTTGAGAATCACAAAGCCAAGATCTATGACAGACGATCTCGTAAATACTTTGATGAGGTATATAAGAGTTATGCAAATGGTTGCCTTAGATCTGCGACAGTTATGCTCTGGTCTGTTGTTGTATGTGACCTCATATTTAAGTTGCAAGAATTAAGAGACCTATATGATGACAAAACAGCTGAAAAAATTCTCGCTGAAGTAGAAGAGTTGCAAAATAGTGACCCATATTCGCCCAAATGGGAAAAAGAATTAGTCAAAATGGTATTTGAGAGAACTCAATTATTGGACACGAGTTCTTATCATAAGTTATCCGTAATTCAGGACCATAGACATCTATCTGCGCACCCGGTAATTAGTGACGAAGATACACTCTTCGAGCCAACTGATGAGATGGTTAAAAGCGACATTAGGAATAGCATTGAAACACTATTGTCTAAACCACCTTATTTGACACAAAAAATCGTAGGCACGATCCTATCTGATTTAGAAAAAACTAAAAATATGATGCCAAATGATTCGGCGCTTTCTAAATATCTTGATGCAAAATATTTAGGATCTCTTAATGTCGAGGTTATGATAAAAGTATTCAGAGGGTTGTGGAAGTTCTGTTTTAGGCTGGAAGATGATAAGGCGAATGAAAATAGGGAAATTAACACTAGAGCCTTGGCTTTAATCTACAAGAAGGAGAAGCCACAAATTCAGGAAGCAATTAAGGCGGAAACTGCTTACTACTCTCACATCTCCAGCCAAACCGATATTATTGAAAATTTAATTTCGTTTATTTCATTGGAAAAGCCTATTTATGATGCGTTAAATGATGCGGCTAAAGAATTGATCAATCCTGTTCTGACTGAGGACTTGACCAATTTCGCTACTGCATTTTTTATCTCTGACAATCCGGGGTCACATATCGAAAAAATATCAAGCCATGTTAGAGAAAACTTATATAGGAAATACGGTGAAGCAGGTTCATATATAAAGAAAGAGCAATTAAAAACCATCAGAGACATATCTGATCAACTTGGATTAGATGATAAATACCGAAAACTTTGTATCGCCTGTTTCATCAATAGTTCGGACTTTGAACGAGCAGATATGTATTACGATAGGTTTATCGATCCCAACTTGAATAGTTTTACTAAGGAGGAGCTTCTCACGCTTTTGGAGGGGAGCAACAAAAACAACCAAGTGTATTGGCGGAATAGGTCTCGAATAGGAAATGATAGTGTGAAGATGTTACAAGCCGCCAAAGCTAAATTTGATCCTGGACATGACTTTAGTGTCTATGGGAACTTGCCTATTGATAGAATTGACGAAGACATTGAGCCTGTCGAAGGAGAGGTATAACAAAGCATTGCACCGGACAAGCCGGTGAATGCGGCGTTATGAGATGCACGCATCATGAGTAAGGTGGCAATAATCATTTTGATGTTCATTTCTTCTCTTGTTCGTGCAGGAGATACCAACCCATGCAATGAGAGAGTCATCAAAATCTACACTGACTATCATGATGATCTAAAAGCTGGGCGCGAAACAGCTGTACACTGGGATATCAAAGGTTTCGTTTCAATAATGAAAGAAAACGACATTCCTAGTCATGAGCATGCAGAAAGAGTTACGGAGTACATTCAAAATTATGATGCGCTTCAAATAGGTGTAGAAGAGCTAGTAGCAGTATGGTCCCAGTGTTCAGCACAAAGCATTCGGGGAATAATAGAGATAGTCCCGCCAAATCAAGAGATAACAGGCAGGTATATAGCTCTCAGTATTTCTTCAAAGGGAAAGATTCGAAACATCTCCTTTGAAGAAACTGTTTCGGGCTTTGGAATCCATCTTAAAAACTTGAGCCCATTGCCAAGTGGGCAAGACCTCATAACAAGGCAATGAACATGGACTTGGGCAAAGCGTCATCTTTTTTGCTAAAAGGCGCAAAAAAACCGCCCCTTCTCCCAAGCCAGTTATCGCGGCGTTAGGTGCCAATGAAGATCGTATTACTAACTTTGCTTCTGCTTTTTTCATTTAGAGTCTCTGCTGTGGAACCTTGTGAACCAGTCCCAGAGGGCAAGCAAAGACGAGATGGTGTTTGTTCATATGAAGATGCTGCATTTAGAGCTCGTCAGGTTTTTAGCTACATATTATCTTTAAAAAAATACTGTGATAACGCAACCCAAGAAGAAATAAATGAGTGGTACTTAAGTAACAAACAGCTCATCGATAAAGCAGTTATCATCAGCAAGCAACCATTAAAAGAAATAGTAAAAAATACAGACGCGGCATTATGGCAATCTGAGAGTAGCATCAGAGTTAAAGAGTCTTGCTCATATGCTAAACGTAAAATACATAATACATCACCTTCGCTATTTGGTGGTCGAGTAGGTGAGTATTTGGATTCTTACGCACCTAACAAAGCAAATTAAAAAGTACGGACAAAAAACAGTTGGCTTTGTTCGTGCCTCTCAAATTATAGCCAACTATTTTTTGCCGTTTATTTGCGGCGTTAGCTACCCATGGAAAACTAGATCGTGCCATTTTTCAGCTTCCTATTTTTCTTTGGTTTTGTACTTTTCATCGCGATTTCAACGTCAATTTGTGCATGGAAGTATTGCAGAACTAGAGAATTGGCATACCTCAAAAAACTTGGGTTAATTTGGGTTTTTCCGAGCATATTAATTGCCATAGTACTTTATGCGCATTATCCAATAACCAAGGAAAGAGTTGTTGGGCTATACCAAATTGATGCCAGTTTTTACCCGGGTGAAAACGCTGATTGGCAAAAGGAACACTTTTCATTTGAAATCAACGAGAAGGATGAGTTTCTATTTCATGAAAAGTTGAAAGATGGAAACGTGAAAACTATAAAGGGTAAAGTGGTCTGGTTCAGACGATCACCACCGATGCTATTCCGTATAGATATCGAGCATGCTCATCCCCTAGTTGATGAATACCCAACACTGTACCGTGGTAACAGAAAGTTTTATTATGTTTTCGACTCTAAGTTCGGAAACATGTTCTATCGCAAGGTCAAGTAGCTAACAAGGCGGTCAAGCTGACGTCTATTCCGTCGCTTGTTTATGTGGCGGTCGCTACGCTGCCACAACACAATCAACTACATAGCCGCAGCTTACCGCGGCGTTAGCATTCAAATTAAGTTTGGAGAAAAAATGAAGTCAGTTGCATTAATTACAGGATGTTTAGTCTTAACTGGATGCGCGACAGGATACCAAGCCCACACTTGGTCCGGTGGTTACAAAGATGAAAAGTTGGGAGAGAACCATTACCGAGTTGAATACTATGGAAATGGAACAACTTCAATTCCAATGCTTAAAGAGTATTGGAGTAAACGTGCCTCAGAATTGTGCCCACAAGGTTACGATGTCATAGACGAAAACAAAGGCAAAACTGATGGTGGTATTTTCCTCGGAGGTATCACTACTATTGAGCATCCTTGGTTAAAAGCTGAAATTCAGTGCAAATAAATGCTAACAAGCCAAGTCAACGGAAAACCACTCACTGGCCAAACAACGGCCAAAGCGTTCGTGTTTTCCGCTGCTTGGGGCGTTAGTGCGACAAGCAAAGCTTGGCGCATCTTACAGGGTGAAAGTCCCTGTCTGGTAAGGTTTAGCCAACCACCAGTATCGAGTCTTGCGTGTTGTGCGGAGATTATGGATTATCGAAGATTCTCCCGTGGTGCGGCCACAAATAATTGAACAAGCAATGCGAAGCGTAGACAGAGAATAATGTAGGCCATAGGGGATGCCGTGTCCCTGAAGTGTTGAAATCGCTGCGAAAAGCAAGAATTCTGATTGACGAGGCCTGTAACGCAGTCGAAGTCCAAGCAAAGCAACCGACAAGGCAAGGTTGTGGCGAGTCAGCGCAGTTATAAAACCGTGGCATGTATTAAAAGATGTGCACAAGAACTTGTGAGCGCCAAGGTTGTTCCAAACGGAGGTTGGTAAATATGTTAAGTAAAATACAAGACAAATTGAAGACACCTTGGCAGTCGGATTTACTCATAGTAGTCAGCGTGTGGGAAAGCCACATACAAGGCGAAGGGGTAAACATTAATATCACGGCTTGCAACAGATACATTGTCGGAACAAAGTCGGGTCTGAATTAACAATGACAACCGCCTTGCAAGCCATAGCATTTAAAACACAAACCCACCCCAAACATCAGTTTGAAAACCTCTATGGACTACTGAATTCAGAATTGTTGTATCAAAGTTGGGGTCAACTAAACAAACAATCGAAGGCTGGAATAGACGGTATCACAACCGACATATACCAACAAAGATTGCCAGAAAATATCCAAACACTGCACCACCAACTCAAAAGCAAAAGCTACCGAGCCAGTGCAGTAAAACGTGTTGAAATACCCAAAGCCAATGGCAAAACCCGAAACCTTGGAATGCCAATCGTTGAAGATAAACTGGTACAGCAGAGCGTGAGCCAAATACTGCAAAGTATCTGGGAAAGCGAATTTCTGCCATTTAACTACGGATATCGCCCCAACAAAAGTGCACACCAAGCCATTCACAGTTTAACGCTAAATCTACAATTTAGAGGATACGGCTATATAGTTGAAGCCGACATAAAAGGCTTCTTCGACAACATGAGCCACAACTGGCTGATGAAAATGCTGAACCTCAAAATTAAAGATAAAGCCTTGCTCAGCTTAATCAACCAATGGTTAAAAGCAAAAGTGCAACTGCCAAATGGACAAAAGATAAAACCAACCAGTGGCTCACCACAAGGTGGAATTATCAGCCCAATATTGGCAAACATCTACCTGCACTACGCACTAGACCTCTGGTTTGAAAAGAAGGTTAAACCACGAATGAAGGGCAGAGCCATGTTGATAAGATATGCGGATGACTTTGTCACCGCATTTCAATATCAACAAGATGCACAAATGTTTTATCGAATACTCGGTAATAGATTAAGAAAATTTAATCTAGAACTGGCAAAAGATAAAACGCACCTCAAGAGATTCAGCCGCTTTCATCCAAGCGGACACCCAGATAGAAGAATCAACTTCTTAGGGTTTGAATGTTATTGGGGCAAAGACCATCAAGGCGAGCCAAGATTAAAACGAGTCACGAGTCGGAAAAAGCATAAACTTATGCTGAGCACACTTTACCAATGGATAAAGAAACATCGCTCAAAACGACTGAATATAACCATGCCGACACTCAAGCGAAAACTGGTGGGCATTCAAAATTACTTTGGGCTACCAGACAACAGCAAAAGTATCAGCAGAATATATAACTTTGCACTACATACCTTATACAAATGGTTAAATAGGCGCAGTCAAAGGCATAGTTTTAACTGGCGAGGTTTTAAAGATATGTTAGGATATTTTCAAATAAAACCACTACGGGTCAGCAAACGGCTGATTGCAGTAGATTGGTATTAGGGTGCTTTGTGTTTTACACGGGCAATGATATTAATGAAGAGCCGGATGCGGTAATTCCGCACGTCCGGATCTGTATGGGGGCGACTCAGTAATGGGTCGTTCTACCATGACCGTGTCATCGAGAAATCATGTTTAGCGATTACTTTGAAGATTGGGAAGTCAAGCCAAAATATTCCAAAGAGTATGTATCTCTCTGGAAAGGCTGGCTTGGTCAAGAGAACTATCACAAATTGGATGAAGTCACGGAATCTGAATGGGCTAGATTCAACGAATTCCTTAGAAGTCTAGCCAAAACCTTTTCCCTCGAATTGGCAAACTGTGAGAATCAATCGCTGACAAAGATCGGTGATATAGAAACATTGATTACAACCTATGATGAAAGCATGGAAAAAGAATCATCAAAATTCATAAAGATAGTAATTCCAGATTTAGAGTGTGTTGTAAGTGAAGAGTGGGACTACACATATATTATCTGGCATAAAAATAACGGAGCAGTGGAAGCTCTAGCTCCCTATATAAAGGCCTCTGGTTTGGAGCACTTCCATGACTAAACACGTAACAATCAAAGGCACCGGACTCGCTACGCTCGCGCGGTGCTTTGGGCGTTAGCTACCCATGGAAAACTAGATCGTGCCATTTTTCAGCTTCCTATTTTTCTTTGGTTTTGTACTTTTCATCGCGATTTCAACGTCAATTTGTGCATGGAAGTATTGCAGAACTAGAGAATTGGCATACCTCAAAAAACTTGGGTTAATTTGGGTTTTTCCGAGCATATTAATTGCCATAGTACTTTATGCGCATTATCCAATAACCAAGGAAAGAGTTGTTGGGCTATACCAAATTGATGCCAGTTTTTACCCGGGTGAAAACGCTGATTGGCAAAAGGAACACTTTTCATTTGAAATCAACGAGAAGGATGAGTTTCTATTTCATGAAAAGTTGAAAGATGGAAACGTGAAAACTATAAAGGGTAAAGTGGTCTGGTTCAGACGATCACCACCGATGCTATTCCGTATAGATATCGAGCATGCTCATCCCCTAGTTGATGAATACCCAACACTGTACCGTGGTAACAGAAAGTTTTATTATGTTTTCGACTCTAAGTTCGGAAACATGTTCTATCGCAAGGTCAAGTAGCTAACAAGGCGGTCAAGCTGACGTCTATTCCGTCGCTTGTTTATGTGGCGGTCGCTACGCTGCCACAACACAATCAACTACATAGCCGCAGCTTACCGCGGCGTTAGTGCGACAAGCGAAGCTTGGCGCATCTTACAGGGTGAAAGTCCTTGTCTGGTAAGGTTTAGCCAACCACCAGTATCGAGTCTTGCGTGTTGGGCGGAGATTATGGATTATCGAAGATTCTCCCGTGGTGCGGCCACAAATAGTTGAACAAGCAATACGAAGCGTAGACAGAGAATGATATAGGCCATAGGGGATGCGCGTCCCTGAAGTGTTGAAATCGCTGCGAAAAGCAAGAATTCTGATTGACGAGGCCTGTAACGCAGTCGAAGTCCAAGTTAAGCAACCGACAAGGCAAGGTTGTGGTGAGTCAGCGCAGTTCTAAAACCGTGGCATGTATCAAAAGATGTGTTGAGAACTTGTGAGACCCAGTACAACTCCCAAAGGATATGGGTAGGGATGCTGAGCAAAAAGCGAGGCGAACGATGGTGTATTGGGAGTCGGACCAACTCATAGTAGTCTGAAAACGGGAAAGCCGTTTACATGGCGAAGGGGGTGGCGGTTATATTGCGTTTGTAACGGAAACATACACCGGACATGTAGGGCTGGATATTGTATGAAAACTAAGGTACAAACTATACATTCAGTTGAGCTGAAGATTGATTAAATTATCCTCGGGTGGAATGGAGAAGATGGCTAGATTAAGCAACTTTGTGAAGGCAATATACTGCGCGGTAAATAATATAACTGAGGAGCCGGATGCGGTAATTCCGCACGTCCGGATCTGTATGGGGGCGGCTCAGCAATGGGGCGTTCTACCATGACGCAGCAAAAAATACATGTACCATATATTGTGCATGTAAAATAACTGAGTTATAGTTGTTCAATAAATTGTACATATAGGTGATTTATGAGAGTTGTATCTTTTACTGAAGCAAGAAATGGACTAAAAGCTGTTTTAGACTCTGTCGTTAATGATGCAGACACCACTGTTATCACGCGTCGAGATTCAGAAGATGCGGTAGTGATGTCATTAGATTATTACAATAGTTTGATGGAAACAGTTCATTTGTTAAAGTCTCCTGCAAATGCAGAACATTTAAACAAATCAATAGCTCAATATAAAAGTGGTAAAACTACGCAAAGAGATATAGTCGATGAGTAGTAGGCTACTTTGTTGGACTGATGAAGCTTGGAATGATTACGTTTACTGGCAAGGTCAGGGCAAAAAGACATTAAAGCGTATAAACAAATTAATCAGTGACACTAAGCGTTCACCATTTGAGGGTATTGGCAAGCCTGAGCCTCTTAAAGAAAATTTGTCAGGTTTCTGGTCACGCCGTATTGATGACACCAATCGTTTAGTTTATGCCGTTGATGATAAAAGTCTAACCATAATATCGTGCAGGTATCATTACTAATGTGCATGCACCAAATAAAACTGCTAACAAGGCGCTCTACCGGATTCCATAATCTGTCGCGGTTTTTGCAAAAAAACGCAAAAAGCCGCGCCAAATTATTCCACCGGTAAGCTTGGCGCATCTTTCGGGGTGAAAGTCCCTGTCTGGTAAGGCCTAGCCCGCCACCAGTATCGAGTCTTGCGTGTTGCGCGGAGGTTATGGATTATCGAAGATTCTCCCGTGGTGCGGCCACACATAATCGAACAAACAATGCGAAGCGTAGACGTACAGGACGTACTAATGCAGCGATTGCAGGATGCAAATGAGCGTAGACAGAGAATAATATAGGCCATAGGGGATGCCGTGTCCCTGAAGTGTTGAAATCGCTGCGAAAAACAAGAATTCTGATTGACGAGGCCCCTCTTTTATATGTTAAGGCAGTCGAAGTCCAAGCTAAGCAACCGACAAGGCAAGGTTGTGGCGAGTCAACGCAGTTATAAAACCGTGGCATGTATTAAAAGATGTGCACAAGAACTTGTGAGCGCCAAGGTTGTTCCAAACGGAGGTTGGTAAATATGTTAAGTAAAATACAAGACAGATTGAAGACACCTTGGCAGTCGGATTTACTCATAGTTGTAATGGTCTAATACAATGCCGACACTCAAGCGAAAACTGGTTGGCATTCAAAATTATTTTGGGCTACCAGACAATAGTAAAAGTATCAGCAGGATATATAACTTTGTGCTGCACACCTTATACAAATGGTTAAATAGGCGTAGTCAAAGGCAGAGTTTTAACTGGCATGGGTTGAAAGATATGCTAGGATATTTTCAAATTAAATCACTACGGGTCAGCAAGCGGCTGATTACTGTAGATTGGTATTAGGGGGCTTTGTGTATTACGCGGGCAATGATATTAATGAAGAGCCGGATGCGGTGCTATTTTCAACATTAGGGCACGTCCGGATCTGTATGGGGGCGGCTCAGTAATGGGTCGTTCTACCATGACTGTTTTTAGTGATCGTCGTAGTGTCCGCCAATAGCAAAGACATAGATGTAGTTATCATCATATTTGTAAATGAGCCGATCTTTTTGTGAAATCCTCTTAGACCACAAGCCCGATAGATTATGTTTTAATGCCTCTGGCTTTCCTAGCCCTCTATTGGGCTCGCCTCGCAACATCTCTTTTAATATCTTGCAAAGCGACTTGTGAAGCTTTTTATCTTTTTCTCTCAACTGTTCATATATGAGCCAAGTGTTACCTTCAAATATTAGTGATCTCATCCAATTGCTCTTGAGTTGGTTTGTATCCATCTTTCTTATTATGCGTTAATGCTGAGTCAGCAATTTGCTGCATTAAATTACTGCTTTGAAGTACATGAAGTGTTTCCTGCTCCCTTTCCCAATCTTCTGCACTCATAACAATAAATGGCTCGCCAGCACGTCTAGTTACTTTTATTGGCTCATGTTCGCTAACGGTCTGCTCAACATAAGTTTTTAGATTGTCTCTGAATTGATTAACGCTTATGCTATCCATAATACCCTCTCTTTTGTGTACGGAACTGTCGTACATGATAGTGTTAAAAATATAACAAGTCAATTATGGAAGGACACAAAACTCTTGGCTTGTGCTCCTACGTCGCATAAAGTTTAGCCAAGTGTTTTGAGCCTCATATTGTGGCGTTGAGACTGTAGAATTACTTGTTTTTAGCTGAGTAAATCACCTTAAATTCAATTTTCTGTTTAACTTTAGTTGCAATTTATTTCCTTGGTTTTAGATTTTGCAGTCGGAAATATTTTGGAATTAAATTTTATCGTGGAAGTTGGGAGGTAACTGTCTTTTTGGCGGAGGGAGGTGCCATTTTACTTGGTTTAGCGATTCTAATGCAGACTATTTCTGAGTTTTTCGATATTATGGACTAAACAATACATTTGCCATTGGGCATTTACTTTTGTTTTTCCACGTAACGTGAAGTAATTCATCCCTTTATTTTTAGTAATATTGGCAAATACAGGTTCAATGCAACCGAGTCGTTTACTATATTCACGCCGCCCTTGTGGGCTGTCTATTTTTAGCTTTCATTTTATCGCTGAGTATTTGTGCTGCTGAGCGCAGTTTGTCTATTGGTATTGAAACTTGCCGGCCGTATTTCTTCGGTTCTTTTTGCATACATTGCTCGCGCATAGGGCAATCTCGACAATCTTTAAGGTACGCTTGAAAGCGAGTATGCGTTGCATCTGTTTTTGGTTTGGCGGTTAGCCACATGGGGTTACCCGCAGGGCAGATACAGGTTAAGTTTGCTTCGTTGAATGTGAACTCATGGTAGGTAAAGAGTTTGTGGCTTTTATCGGTACGGACCTTTCGCTTTTTAGCCTGATTAAGCTGTCTGCTTGTTGGATTTTAGAGAGCGTTTTTTGTAGTTGTTTGATGGCGGGTTGTAAGGTTTGTTGTTCTCCAACCGACCCCCAAGCTTGCGCTTGTAAGATGATTTTGAGCATGATGGCCGGTGAATAAGCGCTTGCCCCGCCTTTATCATTTTTATAACGGGCATTAAACGAGGATAAGTCGAGGTGGTTATCAATAATATGGCTTAAGGCATATTCGAATGTACCCGGAACAATTTGCGCAGAGAAATCAACAGCGATAAATTGGTTTTGGTGTGAGTAGTCTGGCTTGTAGTTGGCCATAAATAAGTTGCGTTAGCGAATAATAGTTATTAGATCACATGGGATCTGGCAACTCAATGTTTCTTTTCAACAATTTACAGATTAAACTGGTTTTATTTATTAAAGCTGAGATTGTTGTTTTTCTACAGTCTCGTTAGAAAGCCTATGAAGAATTTTATTTACCTTTTAGCTTTGTTGCTTTTATTTGGTTGTGGGAAAAAAGAGCCTGATCCTGTTTGGGATTGGGGGTATTTACCTTCTTCAGAAATATCGAACTCTAAACGGGAACAATGTGCTCACGAGTATTACCAGTCTTTTCCAATTTCGACAGATAGTGGAGAAAGGCTTAGGATTGGACAAAGTTCTATTTCCGGCCGCTCTCATAAACACTATATTGGTTCTGGTTGTATGGTTGCTACTGTAAGCACAAGAGTCTATTTGGATGCTGACAAACAAGCTAATAATTTTTACTCGGTTTCTGTTTCAATGCCAACTTTAGATGATAGGTGCAGGAGTAACTCTGACATGCCAGCATGTAAGGTAAGCTCAGTTAGTCATACAGTCTTATTTTCTAGAGATATTTCAGCTAGTGAGATTGGTGACTATTTTAAAAGTAAGACTATGAATCAAATCGTAAGTTATGACGAACATAGCCGTGTTGTATCTTTCCAACTCAGAAATAAAAGCCTTGAGTATAGAATCCAGGCTTTCTAACAAAGCAAATTAAAAGTGCGGACAAAAAACAGTTGGCTTTGTTCGTACCTCACAAATGCACACCTCGTTTCATAAGGTTTCTTACTTTAGTTCTGGGCTTTCGCCATTGTCGCCAGTAACACATTCTCACTCTGCGCCTTATCCAGTGGTTCCTAAAGCATAAATCAAACCAGACAACAGCGTTGTTTGCCCGTTCAACAAGTGATGCATTCACACAAACTACGTGTGCATGAATACTAAGCGTTAGCTTTCTTTCTGATCCAAGCTGCTATCTGCCAAATTACAGTAAACTACATTTAAATACGCATATATATGCAGGAAGGTATTTTCTATGAAATACGAATTTGAAGTTTTAGCAGCTCTAGTACAATTTAAACATGTTAATACTAAGGTTATAGTTAATTCTACAGGTATTTCAGAAAGGAAAGTTCAATCAGTTCTGAAAGATTTGCACTCAAATCTAGGTATATGTATCAAAAAAAGAAGAGAGAAAAACTCTTTTTACTTCTTTATAGAGTCTTGGGGCGCGTTCGAGACAGGTTCTTCAATTATTGAGCGCTTATATAAGTTAGATTTAGCAAAAGCTAAGGCCCGCCGAATTGCATCAAAAAATCAGAGGAAACGTAAATTATTATCACTATCTGATAAAATTGAATATTCAAACTCAGTTAAACTCAAAAACTATAATGAAAGTCTTCGTTTGGAGGGGATATCATCTAAAAAACTTGATTTAAGTGCTAATAAGAAGCAGCTCCAAGATAAACGAGATGAGTTATTGAAGTATTACGCGAAAAGAGCACAATTAGTCAATGCTTGATAAATATGGTGTTGGGGATGACCCATGTTGTTATCCTGGTACTAACTTACTTAAGAATAAGTTGTCAATTCAAGATGAAAACTTACTCTCTGAAGCGGAAAGAGACTTATCCTTTGTTGCCGCTGCAGCTATTGAATTCAAAGAGCCCCCTTATGATTTAGCTTACCTTTGCAACATTCACCATGCTCTTTTTTCAGATTTATACGAGTGGTCAGGAAAACTCAGAGAGATCGATATTACAAAAGGGCATACTAGATTTTGTAATGTTTCATTTATCGAAAATGAAGCTAATAAGTTATTAAACAAGTTGTCGCAAGATAACTATTTAGTGGGTCTAGAATACAGCGAGTTTATTACAAAGTTATCAGAATATTATTGTGATCTAAATATGATTTACCCTTTTAGGGAAGGTAACGGTCGTGCTCAGCGTATTTTTTTTGAACATCTAGTTATTAATGCTGGGTTTGAGATATCTTTCGATGCTGTAAGTGTTGATGACTGGATTGATGCAAATATATTAGGTGTCCATTGTGATTTTTCAAAAATGAAAGCTGTTCTTAATATCTGTGTATCCTAGAAAGCTAATAAATAAGGATAAGTTGCGCGCAGCCGCAACTTAATTCTATTGTTGGACCGTTTCTCTGCATCCTGCAGTCACGGCATTAGTGCATCCTTGCACGTCACAAGCCCGGTGTTGAGTTCTGCTTATATAAGGAAATAAATAGGTTTGTCGTTATGGCTGACTTTTTTCAAGGCGAGTGAAGCTAGACAGTTTTCGGCCGTGATTTTTAACGCATTGTTTTTCATGTTAGTTTTTTTTCTCCTGTAATTTCATAATGGCAGCACGGGCAAGTGACGATTACCACAAGATGGGTAACTTTGTTGAAGCGTTTCAAATCTTCAACGGATAAGTCATCAGGGCAAGTATCAAAAAAGTCAGCAGTTTGGCGCAAGGCCCGACTATAACACTCAATGGTTTTATCGCTTTTACCTTGCAATTTTAACTCGTTGATATAAGTTAAATACAAAGTATTAAATTGAGTTTGATCGTGGCTGTTCATGGTGGTGGACTCCAATTAAATGGCTGCCAGTATTCGCAGTTATTTAATTAAAGCCACGATCGCTTTATTCTGCCGCATAGCGGCTTCGTTCAACAAATTGTTCAATAGTGGACAAAATTACGTTGGCTTTGTTTCGCTCCGCTTCACATTATAGCCAACATAATTTTGCTCGTTAAAGGAGCGTTTTGCAAGCTTACGAGTATTTGTGACTTGCTAAAAAAAGGATATTAAATGAAACTGGTGTTACGTGTTTTTAAATGGTTGTTAGTTGCAATTATTGCTCTATTTATATTGTTATTTGCCTATGCAAACTACACGGTATATTCATTTGATACTGAGACTTTGCCGGAAAAATACGGAGAAGTTGAAGTAAAGCTATTCTTAAGCGAAGGTAGTAACCAGCCTTTGGTTGTTGGCCTTGGCGGCGCCGATGGAGGGAATGGCTGGGCTGGGCCGCACGGAGAGAAACAGAGAAAACTACTGCAGAATAATGGTTATGCTTTCCTATCAATAGCCTATTTCGGCACTGAGAACACCCCTAAAAGTCTAGATCGAATCGCCATTGAAGGTGTGCACAAGGCTGTAATAGAGGCAGCACAAAATCCACGTATAAACGAAAATTGCATTTCAGTTATGGGAGTGTCCCGGGGCGGCGAACTGGCACTGCTTTTAGGCAGCTATTATCAAGAATACAAAAGTGTTATCGGTATCGTCCCAGGAAGTTCAGTTTTTGCTGCAGTTAACGATGCTATGACGACACCCGGATTTTCCCACAACAAAAAGTCCCTTCCTTTTGTTCCTGTACCATGGAGCGTTACTCCCGATTTGTTGACAGGCAACTTGCGGGGGGCTTTCGAAAAAATGATGCAGAATACCGAGGCTATGGAGGCTGCAGCAATAAAAGTTGAAAACATTTCCGGGCCCGTGCTGCTTATCTCCGGCACCGAAGATGAACAGTGGCCATCAATGGAAATGTCTGAAATCATAATTAACCGGTTAAAAGCAAATGATTTTCCATTCCCGAGCCAGCATATCTCCCTAGTGGGCGGGCATAACGAACATCATGATAACTTTGATAAAGTAATCACTTTTCTTAATACACAATTTCTATCCCAACAAGGTTGTGGACTCTAATGGTTAAGTAACCATTCGCATTTGTTACCATGCATAATAAATAAGGATATGTTGCGCGAAGCCGCAACTTAATAAGATGACAGGATTTGATGAAAAAGAAATTAAATGGATATTTAGCCGCTATGGTCATTATATTGTCTGGTGTCGCAGTAGCTGGATATGCTGCCTACGAAATTGAATGGGAAAATTTTAAATTTTCATTTAAAAGTGTTTTCTTACCCCTGTTGTTCATATTTGTTGTTTCTTTGTTAGCGTTTAAAGCTGCTGGCATTAAAGATGTTGATATTACTCGTGTAAAAGCAGATAAGAAAATCGGTGATGCAATATATCACTTTAATCAAAAGACGCGTGGTGTACAGAGGATTATTTTTTGGGGAGCTGTCTTAATATTGTTCCTGTTTTATCTAGGGGGCAAAATCTGTGTCCACACATCATGATCGCTCCCTCTGCACATTGTTTGATGTGCATAAAGAGCAGCAGGTAAGGTTACAACAAACAGCTCTAGAGTGTTTTGCCACGCTTAGTATTTTAGGCTTGAATTTATTTAACTATTTAAGTACCAATTTATGCTTCTTTGACTCTAGCTAAAACAAGATATTCACCTTTGTGTAAGGTGCCATGTTTTATGCCTTTCAGAGACTTTTCAGCCAATAGCGGCGTGTCTGCAATTTCGAGTAATTTAAACGCTTGTTTGTCTAAAAATTCCGAAATATCTGTTGAAGAAATCGTCCAATTTAATGGCTCTGACACGAGCTTTAAGTAAATTCTTAAAAGCAAACCTGTATTATTATTAGCACTAGACATCGGCTCTAAAGCACTGAATACAATACGTGTTGATGTACCTGTTAATTCTTTTAAGTTTTTAAATAAAAGATCGACATCTTGCTTTTTAAGGTACATTAATACGCCTTCACAAATATAAATTGTGGGCCTACTGGGATCAAATCGGTCGAATTGGCTTAATGCCCCTTTGGTATCTGTTTGACTAAAGTCAATCGCTAATAAACTGAGATTTTCAGGTTGAGTATCAAACAACGCTTTTTCTTTTTCTGCATTGGTGGCTGGGTGATCGATTTCGATAAAGTTGACCTCTGAATACTCTTTATGTAACCGCCATGCCAAACAGTCGAACCCTGCACCTAGATTAACAACTTGAGTCACTCCATCTGTTAAGGCTTCGCGAACGACTTCTTCTATATAACGTTTTCGCAATACATAATGCAATGTAATGCCCGGCATTAATATTTTTTCAGCAAACGATGCTAAGAGGTTATATGATTTACTTTCTAATTGTTTCAGGCGTGCGCGCCCGATTTCAGACGCTTGCAATATTTGTTGACATGCCGTGATTACGTCTTCAGACACCAGCGACGCATACTGAGACTTGTTAGCTGTATATAAAGTACCTTGCAATACGGTATAAGCGGTAGAACTTGCTTTATCTTGCTCCATGATAAGTATATCCAAATAAT
Source organism: Catenovulum sediminis (assembly GCF_007289895.1). GTDB lineage: Bacteria > Pseudomonadota > Gammaproteobacteria > Enterobacterales > Alteromonadaceae > Catenovulum > Catenovulum sediminis. Next base: position 3,222,623 of record NZ_CP041660.1, read on the forward strand.
GATTTAAATGAGTTGGTTAAACTGTAAAGCGAACCGTCAACACTGGCAAGCTTAATTATTGTGAAGTTTCATCCCAATTCGCGAAATGTTGCAAAAGAAAATCAATGGCTAATCTTACTCTCAAAGGCATGAATTGCTTATTGTGGTATACAATCCAACTACTGGTGCCTTGTCCCCAAAAAGGTTCCAGTATTGGTATAAGTTGCTGTTTTGCAATGGCATCTGTAAATGTGCTTTTGGGCATGTAGGCGACGCCTAAGCCTTTTTTGCAGGCATTTAAAACCATGTTGGCATTATTGCTACGCCATCTTCCTTTTACTTTTGTCACTTCTTTTTTACCATCAATATTGAATTCCCATAAGTCTTTGTTGGAAACAATACAGCTGTGGTCTTGCAAATCAAAAGGATGTTTAGGTGTGCCATGTTGTTGCAGGTAGCGTTTGCTGGCAACGGCCATCATGGGGCGGTTGACGAGTTTACGGGCAATTAAATTTGAGTCATTTAACTCACCATATCGAATCGCAAAATCAATACCATCTTCTGGTAGATTTACCAAGCGACTATTCATATCGAGATCAACGGTTAACCCGGGGTGCTGAGCAACAAATTCCATTAGGGCAGGGCCCACAAAATGTTCGGCAAGTCCGCCCGCCGCACTCACTCTTAACGTACCGCTTAACGCTACCTGTTGTCTATTTACCTGTTCATTTGCTTGTTGCAAGCCTTCGACCAGCATTTTGGCATGCTGATAATAGTCGGCCCCCGCTTCTGTCAATGTCACTACACGGGTTGAACGGGCGAGCAGAACACAACCTAAACGTTTTTCTAAACGCGCTACTTGCCGGCTGACGTGGCTTGTACTGCATCCCAACTGAGTGGCAGCTGCAGAAAACCCATTGCTTTGTGCTACGGCGACAAATTCAATAATGCCCTCAAAACTGTCCATTTGCTCTCATTGTTGCTATATGGCAATACTGTTTATCTATTTTAGGGGATTATCATCAGTCCTGCAATTTATTAAAGTAGTGTCATGGTTAGCAACCTGCATTAGAACTTAACATTAGAACTTAACACTAAAACTCAACGCTAGAACTCAAATATTTAATGAGGGACAAATATGAAAAAAGTACTTATTCCAGTCACTAATCACGCAACGCTAGGTGAAACCGAACAAGAAAACGGCACTTTCTCGCCTGAATTGACGCACGTAGTGCACGTACTAAAAGAAGCTGGCATTGACTATGAAATTGCATCCATTAAAGGCGGTAAAGCACCTATTTATGGTCAAGACATTGAAGGTGATGATGTAAATAGCAACATGCTATCCGATAAAGATTTCCAAAACCGTGTGAATAATACAACCCCTGTATCTCAAGTTAATATCGCAGACTACGATGCTGTCTTTTACCCGGGTGGATTCGGCCTGTTATCTGATTTAGCGACGAATCAAGATTTTGCAAAATTAGCAGCGCAGCTTTATGAGCGTGGCGGCATAATCGCTGCTGTATGCCACGGTCCAGCGGCATTGTTACCCATCGATTTGAGTAACGGTGAATCTTTGCTTGCGGACAAATCCATCACCAGTTTTACCCGTGAAGAAGAGATAGATTATGGCACGATTGATGACGTGCCTTTTTTACTAGAAGAAGCACTAACCCGGAAAGCAGCCCGTTTTAATAAAATTCAGCCGTGGGGATCTTTTGTGGTTGAGGATGATCGTCTAATTACAGGGCAAAACCCGGCTAGCGCGCACGCTGTTGGTAAAGCAATTGTTGATCATCTCGCTGTCTAACAGATGACTCGTCATTTTGTACGTCTAATATTAAGTACCAATTTGCGCAATTGGTACTTATCCGCTCAATTTTAAAGCTTTTCTCAAGCACACATCGACACGACTTCTCTTTAAATTTCCTTTAAGTTTTTTGCATTCCAGATTAAATCCATTCATTATCATATAATACTGGCGATTGTATTTGTTTCAGTTGTTGTGTCTTTCAGTCTTGTCATTCATTCTTGTTTAGATGTCTATTGGTCAAGTGCCGTTAACAGTGCGTTATTGAGCGGAAAGATATATTTAACATCGTTTTTTCGGTAACTACCAGAGCATACTTTCGGGCAATTAATGAACTACAGAATAAATGATTTAGTGTTAGATCCGAATGACCGGACTTTAGTGTGTGGTGATAAAATAAAAAAAATAAGACCACGAACACTCAAATTACTGCTTTATTTTATTTCCAATCAACATGCTATTAAAAGTAAAGAAGAATTATTAAGCGCAGTTTGGCCCGATGTTACTGTGGATGAAGGTGTTGTATTTCAGTCTATTAGTGAAATTCGCAAACTTTTAGAAGATAGCAAAGTCATTGTTAGCCATCCTAGGCAAGGCTATCAATTTGTCGCGCATGTCGAACCGACACAAGAAAAATCCACGCGCAAGCTTAATTGGAAACTCGTTACTGCGAGCTGCAGTGCGTTAATTGTGTTGGCAGTTGTAGGGGTAATTTACTTTTTATCTTCTAGTGATAGCCGTCATGCTTTGCCAACCGACACGCGAATTTTAATATTACCTGTACAAAATGAAATCGAGTATGAAGACAGAAAATGGTTAAGTATAGGAGGCATGGATCACATAATCTCTACTTTAGAAAGTGTAACAGCTTCGTTGCAGGTATTTAGTACGGAAGAAACAATCAGTTTAATTAATTCAGCTGGTTTTTCTATTGAGCAAAAATCGTTAAACATTCAACGAATATTAAATTTGTCAGGGGCGACACACGCGGTAGAGGTAACGTTCATCGGTAAAAATATGGAATATACCATATCGATTACAGTCAATAGCCCCAATAACGTTCACAAAAAAGTCATTTTCGCAGAGTCTCTTGATCAAGGTTTGGTAAAGGCTGCAAATGAAGTGCTGCAACAAATAAACGGTTCGGTAGCGGATAACCATATACACTTAAAGAACGAATTTAAACATGCGTTATTTGCCGAAGCAATGTTGGCATACGAAACAGACTGGAGCAGTGCAGTTAGTTTTTTTGAAAGCTACCTTAAAATCGAGCCCGATTCAGTCGTTGCGATGACGTATCTTATGCGCTTATATATCTGGCTGGGTGATTACGCAGATGCGTTACAACTTTACGATAAATTAAATGCGCTACCTAATTTAAAATTGGAAGAAAAATCAAAACTACTTTATTACAGAGGGATGGTTGCATTTGCAAAACACCAATATCAGGCGGCACTTGATTTTTTAAACAGCGCAGCAGAGTTGATATCTGAATACCCACCATCGCTTTTAGGCGCTCGAATTAATGCGGAATCAGGTGAGGTTTTAACAAAAATAAAAGACTACCAAAGTGCATTAGATAGTCTCAATAAATCACTCAGGTTTTATGAGGTTACCGGAAAGGTTATTGATATATGTGCAATCAAACTGAAAATGTCTAAGGTGCACAAATTATCTGGCAACCTTGAGCTCGCACAAAATCTGTTTTTAGAAGCAAAACGAGATATTACCAAGTTTAATATCTCATTTCTTTATGCTGAATTAGAACAAGTTGAATCTATGTTTAAAACGCCGAAAAATTAATCAATTTAAACCTGCAGTGTAGGGAAATATAGGCTTTTAGAGCTTCTTTGAGAAAATTTTAGAATCTTTAAATTGGATTTGTCGCATCCAAAAATTAACCTGCAATGAGCTAAACTTTCTAAATTCAATAAGCGTGGGACGGGTTAATATGATTAGAACAAAAATTGTTGTTGTGCTCGGTATGGCTATTATTTTGGTGGCTTGTAGCAAGCAAAATAAAGAACAAAAAGCTGAATCTAAGGTGAGTGATGCATCACAAGGAGAATTGTTGCTGCATGTTCCATCACCCGATTGGCGCGATCAAATCATATATTTTGTAATGACAGATCGATTTAATGATGGTGTTGCAGCCAATAATGATCAAGGGCAGGGGGAATATAACCCTTATTTAGAGAGTCATTATAGTGGCGGTGATATTCAGGGCATCATCGATAAACTTGATTACATTGAAGGGTTAGGTGCAACTGCGGTTTGGACAACCCCGCTTGTCACTAATCAATGGTGGAGCGATGCGCTTAATTATGGCGGGTACCACGGTTACTGGGCAACTGACTTTAGTTCAGTCGATCCGCACGTTGGTGATATTGATACTTTAAAAAAACTTTCAGACCAATTGCATCGTAAAAACATGTATTTGATTCAGGATATTGTCGTTAATCACACGGCCAATTTATTTAGTTACGAAGGCGGAATAGACGGATATGATCCAAATGACACGGCAAAAAACTTTAAATTGCTTGTTAATACAGAAGGAATGAAACCTACGCCTATCCAAGCACCATTCAATTTAATTGACCGCAATAATCCAGAACATGTAAAAGCGGATATTTACAACTGGACACCATCTATCATGGATTATTCTGACACATCTCAACAATTCACTTATCAATTAGCTTCGCTAGCAGATATTAATACTCAAAACCCTGTTGTTATTGATACGTTTAAGCAAATTTACGGTGATTGGATTAAAAATGTAGGTGTAGACGCGTTTCGCATTGATACTGTCCGCTATGTTGAGCATGACTTTTTTCATCACTTTATGCATGATGAAGATGGTATTCATGCTGCTGCTAAAATAACGGGGCGAGATGATTTTTTAGCATTTGGCGAAGTTTTTGATACATCAAAACCTTATAATAATGATGCAGAGCATAAGGTCGCGAGTTATTTAGGCAATAAACAAAAGCCAGAGTTAAACTCAATTATTTCATTTCCGCTGCATCATGAGTTAAAAACCGTTTTTGCTCAGGGTTACCCCACTGACCATTTAGCTTATCGCATTCAGCAGCATATGCAGGTTTATGATAACCCTTATGTTGTGCCGACCTTTATTGATAACCATGATATGGCGCGATTTTTAGCCTCGGGCGATATTGCCGGATTCAAACAAGCTTTAGCCACTATTATGACAATTCCGGGTATACCAACCATATACCAGGGCACTGCTCAAGCGATGATAGAATCACGCCAAGCTATGTTTAAAGGTGGTTTTCTGGCCGAAAAAGATTATTTCGATCAAGAAAGCGAGTTATATCAATTTATCCAATCAATGGCCAAACTTAGGACTTCAGATAAATTATTTACGCGCGGCAATTTAAATATCGTTGCTGCAAATAAAACTGGCGCGGGGGTATTGGCGTATACCCGCCGTTATCAAGGGCGAACAGCGCTGATTATGTTTAACACATCGAGTCAGGATATTTTAGTTAGCGATATAAAAATAGCTGACAGGATAGCCAAGCTGACGCCTTTGTTTGGTTTTAATCAGGATATCAGGCTAAATTCTGACGGTAAACTGACAACAGAGTTGCCGGGAAAAAGCATCATGATCGCCGAAGTAACGCCTTTAAACGAAACAATCGCTAATAAGGCTGCAAGCCACATTTCTATTGCGACAACACCACCGACTTCTGTTGTAACGCAAGATCTATTGATTAGTGGCCAATCATCTGTCACCAATGGTGAAATTTTAATCATTAAAAATACGCGGTTAGACACGGCAATTAAAATCCAAACCGATGCCAAAGGTAACTGGCAATATAAACATCGGGTCACTAATTTGGGTAAAGAACAGGTTTCTCTGGTCGCTTATTCGCCAATTGATAAAGCGGTCAGCAATACTTTAAATTTTACTACTTTAGTCTCTCAGCCAGAGTATGTGTTTAATTTTATAGATGGCGTTGGGGATAATAGAGGATTAAATGGCAGTTACAGCGCACCTCTGCATGCGCAAAGTATTGGCCAACAAGACATTGAATCAGTTAAAGCTGAAATGGGTGGTGAAGTATTAACCCTGACTTTTACCATGCGCGAATTTACCAATGACTGGATACCGGCCAATGGATTTGACAACGTCGCATTTAGTTTGTTTTTTGATATTCCAGATATGCATGGGGCAACTGTTTTACCTATGTTAAATTCTCAAATGCCTGACGGTTGGAATTGGGATTTAGCGCATGTAGTTTACGGGTGGGGTAATACTACTTTTTCAACAGAGCAGGCCAGCGAAAAACATCAAGGTCAAAAATTTGGTGTTGCACCGCGGGTGAAAACCGACAAAAACAGCAAAACAATCAGCTTTACGTATCGTTTATCAGATTTTGGTCTTTCAAACTGGATAGGCAGCAAAATATATGTGACAACTTGGGATATAACGGGTGAAGGCGCTTATCGAGAGCTGACGCCTGAGCCTAGCAAATGGAATTTTGGCGGCGGGCATCAAGACGATGCAAAAATTTTAGATTTTATCGAATTATCACTATCTGATGAACAAAAATAGGGGCTTTAAATGAAAACAAAAATTTTAACTGTATTACTACTACTTTGTTTCACAAACATAAGCAGTGCTGAAGAATATTTAACTTTTTATTTAGGCGGTCAATCTAATATGGATGGTTATGGTTATGTCAATGAACTGCCAGAACACCTGTTAGCTGAACAAAACGTTATGATTTTTCATGGTAATGGGGTTTTTGATAATAAACCAAATGGCGGTTTAGGTAAGTGGTCAAAATTAAAACCTGGTCATGGTACTGGCTTTAAATCAGATGGTAAAACCAACCGTTATTCTACTCGTTTTGGTGCTGAACTCAGTTTTGCTGCAACGATAGCAAAATTGTTTCCGAATAAAAAAATTGCCTTAATAAAATATTCGGTCGGTGGAACTGGCTTACATTTAAAAACAGGTTATGGCAACTGGTCACCCGATTTTCGTGAAGGAGACGGGAACAACCAATATGATTTTGCACTCAACACCATTAAAAATGCATTTGCTACCGCTGATATAAATGGTGATGGCGAAACGGATACATTAATACCTGCGGGTATTATTTGGATGCAGGGCGAAGCCGATGCGCATGATAGTGATGCATCAGCGAATGCCTATTTGTATAATTTAACGCGTTTGATGGGGTTACTACGCGCTGCGTTAAGAGATGATGATATACCGGTTGTTATTGGCAAAATTACAGATTCAGAGCTAGGTGAAGAAGATATTATGCCTTATATCAAGCGCGTACACTTAGCTCAGCAGTTATTTGTTGAACAAGACATTTGTGCTAGCTATATGACGCAAACCGAAAACTATCAATATGGAAAAAAAGATGCTTGGCATTATTTAAGCTCGGGCTATCTTAAAATGGGTGAAGATTTTGCACAAGCGTATGCCAAGCTGCAAAGTAACTGCAATTCAATCAAACAGCGCTGAGGTTACCGGCTGGTTGCTATTATTTATAAATGGTGACAAGCGCTCAAAAACTTGTTTTGGCGGTAAACGTGATTTACTGCCAACTAATAAAAATAACCCTGGGTTATGCTCTGCGAAACTGTCAGCGACATGCCAGTTTTGGTAATCATGTGAGTCATCTACTAATAGTTTTTGTGGGATCTTTTCGGTACCACATATCACATGAAAATCATCCAATATTTGGTGTTTTAACGCACATAAATAATATAAAGAATACTCTGTCCATTTAAGTTTTAAATAACGACCCAACCACCAGTTTTTTGGATCGGATGGGTTGTGTAAGGAACATAGGTTATCTGCCCAAGTCTTATTTGCGCGTTTGGGCGATAAATCAGCCATCAATGTTCGGCTTAATGTTTTAGACATTAATGCTGGTGTCACTGTCATACCAACGCCTTGGGGACCAATATTACTGTTTATTTTTAATAACCGGCTAGACGCTTTCCACCATTTGGGGTGTCTTGAGCGCTGCTCATACTGCAGAATAGCTTTTCCATCTATTATTAAATCGGATTCAGTGATTGGTTTTAAACACACAACATCAGCATCTAATGTTAGATAAAATTCGTTGCTGATTTTGTCAGCAATGGCTATTTTTACTAACTGCTGTTTACGCCAGCCACGCATTTTAGGGTAATTTTTCAGCTCAGGCAGAAGATCTTCTTCAGAAATTACCACAATGTTTAAATGTGCCCAGCGCGCATATTCATTCTTGACGATTTCCACTTCGCTTGCAGGGGTTACAACAAAAAGCTCACTAATAAGGCCGGGGGATAAAAATTTAGAGAGTGAAGAAAATAGTATATGAGCTCTTTTTAGATCATTTACATCATAACTACCACTTACCTTTAACGGCAGAACCGCACTAATGGGCATTTTATCTCCTTGCTATGTTTCGTTTGAGTATTGCGAGCTGAATGGCTTATAAAATACATTAAAAAATGAATATGTAAAAGCCTTAGAATATTAGGTGACAAAATCTTAAGATGATGCTAAATCTTCAATTTTTATCAATTAATAAGGCTTAAATCATGAATTCAACAGCTGTCTGTGAAGATGGGAAAGTGCGCTGTCAATGGTGCACCGCAACGCCCGAGTATATCGCTTATCATGACAAAGAATGGGGGTATCCTGTAGACGATGATATTCGACTGTTTGAAAAAATAACGCTTGAGAGTTTTCAGTCCGGTTTAAGTTGGCGAACTATTCTGGCAAAGCGTGAAAATTTTCGCGCTGCTTTTGCTGGTTTCGACTATAACAAGGTGGCTGCTTTTGGCGAAAACGATATTATGCGTTTATTAGCCGATTCTGGTATTGTGCGCCATCGCAAAAAGATTGAAGCCGCTATTAACAACGCACAGCAAGCTAAGTTAATTGTTAAAGAGTATGGGTCGTTAGCTGCTTATTTTTGGCGCTTTGAACCTAATCAGACAACGCTTGCTACACCGCAATCAATCTCGGTTTCTGATGTCTCTAAGGTACTGTCTAAAGATCTTAAGAAAAAAGGTTGGAAATTTGTAGGCCCAACGACCGTTTATGCATTTATGCAAGCGATGGGGCTGATTAATGATCATGCTGAATATTGTGCATATAGAGACGAAGTACAAAAAGCCCGAGAAAAGTTTAACAAGCCAAAAACGATAGCGATTTAGCACAGACTTTAAGTTTTGTGGTTTTCTGCACAATGCCATCAGTTTTTTCTTTAGTATGTTTAATTTTCGGCGTGTATACACTCAATCGTCAGGCAATTGCTGAAGAGCAACATTTATCGCACGCTTTACCTGTTGAATATAGGGAGTATTCGATAAAAGTAAGGCGATGGTTATAGATGGTTATAGGGGTAAGAATTATTTAGCGAAAAATCCCTAATTTGGTGCGCCACTCATTGCATTATCATGTTTGATATATGCGTATTGACTTCAACACATATTCCCGCTGAACCATCACGTATCGCAGACTGACCGAGCATCAGAGCCTATTAGCAACCTTGAATCAGTGTCTAAAAGGCACCTGCATTTATAGTGTGGCGTATATTTTGCATCTTCTAGTGAGTATAAAACTAGGAGGTAAGCGTGAGTATAGACATTCTATGGGTGTTGTTTTGTGCTGTGTTAGTTTTGGTTATGCAGGGCGGCTTTTTATTTTTAGAGTCAGGTCTAACACGCAAAAAAAATGCAATTAATGTCGCGCTAAAAAATGCTACCGATTTTGCGCTTACTTTTTTAATTTGGTGGGTCGTAAGCTTTGGTCTGATGTTTGGCCAAAGTTATTTTGGTTGGATTGGCGGTACAAGCTTTCTGTTTGCGGTTGAAAAGAGTAATCCTAGCGAAGCGACTTTCTTTATTTTTCAAGCTATGTTTTGTGCAACCGCTGCTACGATTGTTTCCGGTGCAGTTGCTGAACGAACCAAGTTTCTAGCCTATAAAATAATAACGCTACTGGTTGTCGCCATCGTTTACCCGGTATTTGGTCATTGGGCTTGGTTTAATGGTGGCACGCAAGCTGGTAAGTTGGCCGAAATTGGTTTTGTTGACTTTGCCGGTTCTACCGTTGTGCACAGTATTGGCGGCTGGGTCGCGCTAGCGGCGATTATTATAATTGGGCCAAGAATTGGCCGCTTCACTCAACAACATATTAATTCAATTCCTTATAGTAACTTACCGGCAGCCATGTTAGGTGTGGTGTTATTTGTGGTTGGCTGGGTGGGTTTCAATGCGGGTAGCACGTTAGCTTTTACCCGCGATATACCTCTGATTATTATCAATACCTTGTTGGCCGCCGCTTCAGGTGGGCTTGCAGCTTTTGTTTTTAACCGCATTATGCCAACACGGTATCTTGAAGATAGTGTGGTGCTGTTAAATGGTATTCTCGCTGGTTTGGTTTCAGTAACCGCATCTTGTCATGCAGTGTCTCAGATAGATGCAGTGTTAATTGGAGTAATCGGCGCTGCTGTGATGTTGTTGGGATGTACATTACTTGGCAGATTAAAGTTAGACGATGCAATATCAGCCATTCCTGTTCATTTATTTGCTGGTATTTGGGGCTCGCTTGCCGTTGCAATATTTGCTGATCTTGACGTGCTAGCAACCGGATTGAGCCGTCTTGAGCAATTTTATGTACAACTGCAAGGCGTGGTGACCTGTGGCTTATGGGCATTCTCATGTAGTTATTTAATGCTGAGGCTCGTTAATTCGTTTTATCCATTACGTGTTAGCGCTGAAGATGAACATAACGGCCTGAATATGACCGAGCATAATGCTAGAACGGACTTACATGATTTTTTACTCAATTTAGATAAACAAAAAGACGATTTATCGCTCAGAATTCCGGTAGAGCCTTATACAGAAGTAGGCTTAATTGCAGAGCGCTATAATAAACTAATGGATGTTATAGAAGATGCAACCGCAAAAACTGAGAGTATTGTGCGGGATATTCAAGCAGGGGTTGTTACTTTAGATTCAGCACAAAAAATTACCGGAATGAACCCCGAAGCTGAGCGTATTTTTTCTGTTGCAGAAGGATACGCGCTTGGTAAATCTATCCAGCAAATATTTAATGTGAACAAAGTTTCACAAATGAAAAACTCGACTGAAACAGACTTATTTTCAGCGCGCGCAAGCTTGTTTAGCCAGCCGGGCCATTTGCGTTTAGAAGGCTATTCTACAAACGCAAATTATACGCGTTACTTAGATATTATAATCACGCAAAGCAGTCATGCGGTTATTGAACTCACTTGTTTAATTAATGACATGACTGAGTACAAAGCTATTGAAGCGGCGCTTTATAAAGAGAAAGAGCAGATGTATGCCACGTTAGAGTCTATTGGCGATGGCGTGATCACAACTTCAAACAACGCCACCATTGTTTATATGAACCCGGTAGCAGAAGCGTTAACTGGTTGGCCTTTGGAACGGGCTAAACACAAAAAAATAAGTCAGGTGATGGCCGTTGTTGACTCACCAGAACAAAGGCCATGTGATGTCATTATTCGCAATGCAATTGAAAACAAACAAACTCATGTCACCAGTAAATCTAGGTTACTGTATAGCCGAAACGGTTCTGTTTGTGCGATTAGGCATACAATTGCGCCGATGTTTGACCAAAACAAGAATGTGACCGGAACCGTTGTGGTGTTTCAGGATGTGACGCAGTCACAAATTATTCAAAGACAGTTAAGTCATCAAGCGAAACATGATGGGTTAACCGGGTTAATTAATCGAAGTGAGTTTGATCGCACCCTATCAGATTTAGTAGAGCAGAGTATACAAGCGGCCGAGCATCATGTTTTACTTTATATCGATCTGGACAGATTCAAAATTGTAAACGACCTTTGTGGCCATCAAGCGGGAGATGAATTGCTGCGGCAAGTTTCTCGTTTAATGAAAAAACAGGTCCGGTCAAACGATACATTTGCACGTTTAGGAGGCGACGAGTTTGCCGCAATTTTGTTTAATTGTGATATCGAGCGAGCTAAGAAAATTGCTGAAAGTATTCGCGATCAAGTTGAGTCTTTCCGCTTTTGTTGGGATGGTAAAGACTTTACGGTTACTACGAGTATTGGCGTTATCCCGATTGATCAATATTCTAATAATGTAAATGATGTATTGCACTTGGCTGATGTCGCTTGTTACGTATCAAAAGATATGGGGCGTAACTATGTCTATGTTTATCAGCCTGATGACTCTGAACTGAATGCACGGCAAAATCAGGTAAAATGGGTGAGCAGAATAAAGCAGGCTTTAGAACAAGATTTGTTTGAGCTTTATTTTCAGCAGATAGCGGCAACTAAACGGGGTGACAAAGGATTAAAATTTGAAATTTTACTTCGTTTAAATTTTGATGGTGAAATTATTCAACCCGGTGCATTTATACCTACTGCAGAGCGATATAATTTAATGTATTCCATTGATTTGTGGGTGATTAAGCAAACGTTTAAATGGTTAGATGAAAATAGGTTTAGGCTGCCAGCGGATTTATCTTGTTCGATTAACCTCTCGGGTGAGTCTATTAATAAACCAGAGCTGCAAGATTATATTGTGGAAATGTTAAATAGCTATCAAATTGACGGCAAGCACATTGTATTTGAGGTAACTGAAACTGTTGCGATTTCAAATTTGAATAAAGCGACTGATTTCATTAATAAATTAAAGAATTTCGGCGTGCGTTTTGCGTTAGATGATTTTGGCAGTGGGTTGTCTTCATTCGGATATTTGAAAAACTTACCGATTGATTATTTAAAAATTGATGGGGCGTTTGTCAAAGAAATTGATGCGAATGTTTTTGACCAAGCAATGGTAGACGCGATTAATAAAATTGGCCATACGATGAATTTAAAAACCATTGTTGAATATGTTTCCAACAAAGAAATTAAACATACCCTAGAATGGCTTGAAGTGGATTACCTGCAGGGTTATTACATTCACAAACCTAATCAGATATCAAAATTAATAGAAGAAATCGCGTTGGTTCAGCTAGTTAGCTAACATCACTCAAGGCGTAGGGCGATTGATTGGATGAGCAAATACTAAAAACGTAAAACTAAACGTAAAACGAAAAAGGGTCGCATCCGCGACCCTTTTTACGTTAATTATTGCGTTAGAGGGTTATTTATTCTCTAACAATTCAGATTTTTGCTTGTTACCAATTGGGATGCTTTTAGGTTTTAAAGCTTCTGGTACTTCTCTATATAAGTCTATGTGTAACAAACCTCTATCCATTTCAGCGCCACTGACTTTGATGTGGTCGCTAAGCTGGAATTTACGCTCGAAGTTACGCTCTGAGATACCTTTGTAAATAAAGCGTTTGTCGTTTTCTTCTGCGTTATCTGCTTTGTCTGCGCGTTTGCCGGTTACAGTTAATGTGTTGTTTTCAAGATTAATTTCTAGTTCATCTTCAGCAAAACCCGCAACTGCAAGCGTAATCCGGTATTTATCTTCTGCAGTTAATTCGATATTGTATGGGGGATAACCTGCTGATTTATCGCTACGTGCAGCAGTATCCATTAAGTTGGCTAAGTGATCAAAACCAATAAAAGAACGGTATAGTGGTGTAAAGTCTAAAGTTTTCATATTCATATCCTCGCTATTAAGCAATATGTTAAAATTTGATTGTGTGCCACCCGTAAGGGCTGGCGTTGTAGACCCGTCATCGGCGTCTGATTAATATATAGGGATGGTACTTTTTGCTTTCAAGGTTTTTTTATGAAATTTTTTGATAGTCATTGTCACCTTAATCTGATTGCAGAAAAAATGCCTATAGATCAGGTATTAAGTCGGGCACTTAAAAACCGGGTGAAACGCATACTCGTGCCGGCCATAAATCAGCCTAGTTGGCAGGATTTAATTAAATTAAAAAAACAGTATGCACAACTAGATATTGCGTTTGGGCTCCACCCATATTTTTTGAAAAAATCACATTACACGGATGATTTACTGCAACTGGAACAATTGTTAAGTGCGAATGAAAATAGCGTAGCAGTAGGTGAGATTGGCTTAGATTTTAGCGCCCATATTTTAGACAGTGTTGTTGATAAGCAAAAACAAATTGATATTTTTTATCAGCAACTTATGTTGGCTAAACAGGTTAATTTGCCTGTTATTATTCATCACAGGCAAAGTATTGATAATATTAGTAAATTGGTGCGCCAAGCTCATTTTGATTGCGGTGGGGTTGTGCATGCATTTTCAGGGAGTTTTCAACAAGCAAAAAAATTAGTTGATCTGGGGTTTAAACTGGGTATTGGTGGTACCATTACCTACCCGCGAGCCCAAAAAACACGCGCCGCGGTGGAGCAGATCCCAAGTGAGCATTTGCTACTAGAAACAGATGCGCCGGATATGCCAATTTGTGGACGTCAGGGGGAGATTAATTTACCCGAATATTTACCTGAGATTTTTAAAGTTTTGCAGCAAATTAAAAAAACGGACGCCACACAACTGGCTGAAATTTTATGGCAAAACACATTTAATTGTTTTCCAGCTTTGAATTAAACAGAATTGTCATATCTATAGCGCTTAATTTCCGTTAAAATACGCGCTTTTTTACCCATCCTCAGGAAGTTTTACGTGATCTCAACTGCAAATATCACCATGCAATTTGGTGCCAAACCTTTATTTGAAAATGTCTCTGTTAAATTTGGCCAAGGTAACCGTTATGGTTTAATTGGTGCAAATGGGTGCGGCAAATCAACTTTTATGAAAATTCTGGGCCGTGATTTAGAACCTTCTTCAGGCAACGTAATGCAAGAGCCTGATACGCGTTTAGGTAAGTTACGTCAGGATCAATTTGCGTTTGAAGCGTATTCAGTGATGGATACTGTGCTCATGGGCAACACGGAACTCTGGGCCGTTAAAGCCGAGCGAGATCGTATTTATAGCAAAGCTGAAATGAGTGAGCAGGATGGGATGGACGTTGCTGAACTGGAAGTGAAATTTGCTGAGATGGACGGTTACACAGCGGAAGCGCGAGCAGGCGAATTATTGCTGGGCTTAGATATTCCAATTGAACAGCATTATGGCCCAATGAGTAATGTTGCGCCAGGTTGGAAACTCAGGGTTTTATTAGCTCAGGCGTTGTTTTCAGATCCGGATATTTTGTTACTTGATGAACCAACCAACAACTTGGATATCAACACCATTCGTTGGTTGGAAGGTATTTTGGTTGAGCGCAACAGTACCATTATAATCATTTCGCACGATCGCCACTTTTTAAACACTGTATGTACCCATATGGCAGATTTAGATTTTGGTGAAATTCGTCTGTATCCGGGTAATTACGATGAGTACATGACAGCTTCTACGCAAGCTCGTGAGCGTTTATTGAGTGAAAACGCGAAGAAAAAAGCACAAATTGCTGAGTTGCAAACCTTCGTGAGTCGATTCTCTGCGAACGCTTCTAAAGCAAAACAAGCAACATCTCGAGCCAAACAAATTGAAAAAATTCAATTGGATGAAGTAAAACCTTCAAGCCGGATCAGTCCGTTTATTCGTTTTGAACAAGAGAAAAAATTGCACCGCCAAGCGGTTACGCTAGAAGGGGTAAGCAAAGGTTTTGATCGCACCTTATTTAGTGATTTAAATATGATGATTGAAGCAGGTGAGCGGGTGGCGATTATCGGCCCGAATGGTGCGGGTAAAACCACTTTATTGCGTTGTTTGTATGGCGATTTGGCGGCCGATAGCGGTGATATAAAATGGGCTGAACAGGCTCAGATTGGTTATTTTGCACAGGACCATGCCACCGATTTTGCTGAAGATTTAACTTTGTTTGATTGGATGAAACAGTGGACGACAGGTGATGACCAGCTAGTACGCGGCGCACTGGGGCGTATGCTATTTTCTAACGACAGCGTGAATAAAAAAGTCAGTGTACTTTCTGGTGGTGAAAAAGGGCGCATGTTGTTTGGTAAATTAACTTTAACCAACCCAAATGTTTTATTGATGGATGAGCCGACCAACCACTTGGATATGGAATCAATTGAAGCGTTGAACCTAGCACTAGAAAATTATCCAGGTACGCTTATTTTTGTCAGCCATGATCGCGAGTTTGTCTCTTCATTAGCAACACGAATTATTGATATTCAACCCACTGGTTTAGTCGATTTTCAGGGTAGCTACGAAGAATACCTTAAGAGTTTGGGGATTTAATCATAAACGCCGCAAAATTGTTTTTTGCGGCGCTTCTTTGCAGCACCAGTCACTTTTTTGTAGCTTCTCTTCGTTCGTTTTAAGCCTGTTTGTTTCTAACTTTGAGTTTTACTCTGTCTATTACGTGTTTTGTAGGCTTTTGATTGCATAAAATCTTGGTGGCCTTCTATCTCTGGTAAAACTTCAGAGCATTCAGTTAATAAAAAACGGCTTTCCAGCACGTCCATTAATTCAATGGCTAGCGGATAATCTTTTTTAACAATACTAATTTGTAAAAAAATGAGATAGGCTTCCAAATCGTACGGGTCAGCGACCAGTGCTTGGTGCGCATAATGATGCGCTAATTCAAGTTCGCCTTTTAACCAATACAGTGTAGCGCGTTCAGAGAGTAATTTGACATCTTGCTGCGCAAACAACGGCATGTTGTCTATCGATTTCAAGGCTGAATCATAGTCTTCTTTTTGAATAAAATAATCTTCAAATGCCATCGGGGGGTTGTGTGAGTCAGGCATGCGGTTAAGAATATCCATCACCATTTTGTTGTCAAATGACGTGTGCTGGGTGGCTATATTTCGCAGCATCACATCGAGCAAATAGAGGTTATTTTTATGCGTTTCACTGAGCATTGGCCAAAGTCGCTTAATTTGTGCTGTGTCTTTATTGCGGGTAGCCTGCATTAATGGTAACAATGATTTTTGTTTTTCACTTACAGCCAATTGAGCTAATCCAATAATAAGCTCTGCTGATGAGAATATGGTCGATACATTTTTAATATCTAAAATATGGAATGTATCCGGCGATAAATAAAAATCCAGATAAACATAGCCAGCGCTGTCCATATCGACCCGATAATGACTAATTAAGTAGTCTTCAGTTTTTTCCGAAAAAAGGTAGTACCAACCTGATTCTTCAAGCGAGTGGTTTGTTATTAGTGTGCTGTAGGTGCTTTTTAAGGTTGCCGTAGTTGATACGGTTGGCAGGTAATCAGGAAACTGATCGCGGATATATTGAACAATCGAATCGTTTGTCAGGTGCTTGTTTATAAATCGCCAATTTTTATCATTTAGCGCAGTTTCAAACAAATAATTAAATTGAACAGGTTTTAGTATTTTGCTTGTATTATTTGTGACCGGTTCGGAATTTGCCGGTTGATTTGATGTGTTAGAGCAAGCCGTTGTAAACACACTTAACAAGCAACATAAAGTGAGCGCAATTAAGGCTTTTATGTGTTTGGCTAGTGTATTTTTTATTTTGATGCTATTTAGGCGAATGCCGGTCATCTTAACGTCCCTCGTACAGTTGCGT
Source organism: Catenovulum sediminis (assembly GCF_007289895.1). Taxonomy (GTDB): domain Bacteria; phylum Pseudomonadota; class Gammaproteobacteria; order Enterobacterales; family Alteromonadaceae; genus Catenovulum; species Catenovulum sediminis. The sequence goes on from NZ_CP041660.1 coordinate 3,239,913, forward strand.
AGGTGGGCTATTTTTAGCTCGCATTTTATTTAACCTGCTTGCAAGCTTCTGCATTGCCAGCATGCTGCTTTCTTGGGTTACATTGGTGATTTCACCATAATAGGTTTTATGGTCTTCTATCTTTTTCAGCAGTGAAAGGTAGTCTGCAACATCCTCCGGGTTTACATGATCTGTTTTGGAATGCAATTGATTGCTGTAGGTTAGGTGACGTCTGTCGTAGCTTAAGTTACTGACAAAACGTACATGTTTATCTTCCAGCACATCTTCAGTCACTGAAGATGAAAAATCGATATCTTCCGGCAAAATAAATGTGACACGGTGCTCTACTTGCACTCGCGGGGGAATGTAAAGTGGCTGACTTCTGATTATTGTATCAGGTTGATAAATGAAGTTTTCTGTGTAATCCGCATTTAAAGCAAACTCAGAAGCTGTTTGATTAATTGTCCAAAAATCTGGAACTAGATAGTGCTCAGTTAAGGTATAGTGGTTATTTTTGATATCATCAGACGCTTTTAACGCACTCAGCTTAGATATTTTGGGAAAGGTTTTAGCATAATAATTTAAATATTGTTTTTGAATACTATCTAAACCAGAGTTATTCACCTTATAACGCATATCTTCAGCTTCGACGCCGGTAAAATGGCTAACAATAATCCACTCGACAGGAGATACATAATCTATCGCTTTTACTGTCTCTTTAATGTTAACCGTTCCTTTTAAAGGCTGACTTGGTGTTGCATCAACAAGTTGCACTGAATCGTTATTGGTTGAGTTATGCTCAATTAACAACGCATAACTGTAATTAGGCTGGTATTTGTTTTCTAACTTGAAGCCTTGCAGTGAAATAGTTGGGTCTATCCAATATTTATTGTCATTATATTCTAGCTTTACAATTGCATGATTAAATACGTTGTGCGCTGGCAAATATGTATTTAGCATTTTACTTTTATAGCTAGACACCAGCGCGACATTGGCTTTTACCCCCAGCTCTTTTAGCAGCTCGACAAGCAACAACGATTTATCTTTACAATCGCCATATTTGTTGGCGATCACCTCATTCGGAGTGTGCGGTTTATGCGAGTTTTCAGCCAGCTCCAAACCCAAATATCTAATTTCATCCTGTACGTAATTTATTGCCTTTTCTATTGCTTGTTTTTGAGGTTGTTTCTTTAATTCTTTGATCAGATTTAAATATTGTTCAGACGGCTGAGAATTCACTGTAAATAAAGCACTTGCCCAAGTAGCAACTTGTTGCCAATTTGCATATTCCGAAAATTGAACGTAAGGGTAGGTTTTGTGCCAACTAGGTACATTATCTTCTTCAAATACTTTTTGACTGTTTGATATATTCAGGCGGTATAGCAAGTTGTCTTCTTGTTGAGTGACGCTTACCGTTTGCGCTGTGCCATATACCTGATAATGAATGTTACGGGATTTAGGGCTGATTACTTCGACATTAATTTGGTCGACTTGTGTTCTCCATCCCAGCCATTCAAAACTTGCAAAGTTACCCGAAAATACGGGGTTTTGTCCTGCTAACGAATATGCGTAGTCAATTGTGTCACCGAGTTGGACACCTTTTAGTAAGGTAACTGCAGTCATTTCTCCAGAATAGATGTTGTTGCTTCTATCATCTTCTGCATTAATGATTTTTATGTCGCTTTTTTCAACGCGACTGACTATTTTGCCACCTCGAACAATATTAATTGTATGTATGGTTAATTTTTCAAATGCTGGGTTAAAACGAATACTGATATCAGAATAGTCACTGATACCGGAAGGATCGGAAACACTGTAAACATACCGACGGTACTGGCTTTGTGTGGCAACGTGTTTTTGCACATCAACAAGATGATAATGGGCCGGTTTTCTCAGTTTTGCCAGCGATAGCTTTTGCTCAAGTTGTTTGGGTGTAACCCAATTGGGCGCTTTTTCTATCTTAAATTCCACGTCTTGTGCGTTGCTAAGCGCCCATAAAGGCAAGTGAAACAAGCTAAAGACTAAAAATGCCCATGACACTGCACGACTGGTTGGTTTCATAATGTTCCCTGTTATATTTTTATATCAATTATTCGTTTTTATTTAGGCGAACGATGCCTTTTGTTCCGTACTTCTCGCTTAGTGTGTCGTTTGCTTGTTCTGCTAATTGCTGATTTGCAAAACCTGTTGCGTACACTAATTGCAGACCATTTTTATTCTCGATGGTAAATTTAAATCCGGCTTGTTCAACTTTTTGTGCCAGTTGTTTTGCATTTGAGGGATTAGCAAATGCACCTAACTGTATTTTATAAGCGCTTGATGTTTGAGTTGTATATAAGTCTGGTTGTGACTCTGTGTTAGGTTTTTGCGCGGTTGGCTGTGCTGTTGACTGCGCTGTAGGTTGTGTTTGTTCTGTACTGCGTTTGGCCATTTCACGCTGTAATAAGGTGGGTTTTTGTGTGTCTTCACCAATTTTCACTTCAGCAAGTGCGACATTTTCGGTTGTTTCATTTACTGGCTGTTTAGTATGCGGTTTTTTTTCCACTGGCTGTGTAGTTAATGGGACGGGTTTTGAAATTTCACCTCGGATAACTTTATCGGATTTTCCACTGAGCTGGAAACGATAACTTAAACCCAGTTGTATCGCACTGAAGCTACCAAAATAGGGCATATCTTGTATTTGCTCTATGCCAACATCTAAAGCCAAAACATCTGAAAAAGACCAGATCAAATTAGCGCCTAGGTTTAATGCAGTATCGCCGTTTTCCAATAAGGTTGCTTGGCTATTGGTGATTTCTTGGTTTGCAAACGCTGCACCTAATTTAAACGCTAAAGATAGTTTTTGGTTTAATTTGAGTTTGTGAATATAACCTAGCTTCAACATAGGTAGGCTGTTATTTTGCACAACATTATTGTTGTCGGTGAATTCTATCTCAGCATACTCTGTGTAGTTTAAATAGATGCCGCCGTAATTTTGATGGATATAGGCGCCTTCTATGCCAAAACCGTCACTGGCGTTCTCGGTTTTCGCTTGTTGATAATATAGCGTGGTTGCAAACTCTTCTGAACTAAATGCAGAAGCGGAATATAAACATGCAAGCAGTGATAAGGTTAATTTTTTAGTTACGTCCATGGTTTATTGTTGTCTGTGAGTTTCTTTTAAGTTTATGCTTTTTTGAACATTAGTCAAAACGTATGGGTTGAGAGTTGTCGTATTTAAATTTTGCTTTCAGATTTTTAAGAAGCCGAATCAAGTTTTTAAAAAGTTGAGTCAAGCTCAAGCGCAGGCTTTTTGGGCAAGCTTCATAAAAAGGGGTGAAATACAATTGAGGCAGCTGATGTGGGTTTGCTTGATCTTTAATACCAAATGATAGCTTAAACGGGCGTTTTTTGGGGGCTGTGATTAAACTTTTAAATAATATGTCCCAGCAGGCTAGGGTGGTGCCAAAATTACAGTCAAAATGTTGAGCTTGCTTACTGTGATGCAATTGATGTTGTGCCGGACTTATAAATATATGTTCGAAATACTTGCCCCAGCTTAACCAGACATGTGAATGACGTAAATTAGAACCCGCCAGATTAAACAAAAAAATAAATAAATTAGCACCTAGTATATCTATCATAGTTAACGCTGGCCCAAATAACGCTAAACTGATGCCAATTGAACTACCTTGCACTAGCGTCATGCGCATTGCATATAAGGCAGATTCTAGTGGATGTGTGCGATAGATAGTCAGTGGTGTAAGCACTTGTGCGCTATGGTGGACTTTATGAAAGGCCCAAAGTGCCGGTATTTTGTGCAGCGCGTAGTGCAATATAAAGCGACTGAAATCGTCTAGAATAAATAAGATTACGGTAAATATAAAGGCCGTTTCTAAAGTACCTGCACTGGGTCTTTGAGCCGGTCCCATTAACATGCTAAAAGATTCGTTAATAAACAGGGCTATTGGTATTGCGCCAAACAAGAAAGGGGTGACCATTAGGGCTTTAATGATTCGATTCAGCAACATTAATTTGTAGTCGGCTTGTGCGCTTTTATGCCACCAAATTTTACGGTTGAATAAATATTGGTGCAGTTTGCCTGCGGGCTTTTGCATTAAATAGGTTGCGCTGGCAATCAGCAAAGCGGATAACAAATAAACTAAATAGATGCGTTTGTTGGCATCTAATAAATTAGATGCCATATCAAACACATTTGTATCTAGCCAGTTTAGGATAGGGTTCATTGTTTAAAAGCTAAACTTATATCCTAAAATGAGCTGTCTTGGTTTGCCCGGTCTGGCACCGTTAGGTCGGCGACTGACGATATGCGTTTCTTCGGTAATATTGTCTGCTTTTAGGTAGACGGTGTGATTGTTTGGGAAGTAATAACTTGCCGATATATCCAAAATGGTGCTGGCTTCGATTACTTTTCCAGATAGGTTTACACCATCGCCGGCTGCTTCTAGCATTTCACCTGTATATTTTAATTGGGCATTGAGCTGCCAATTAGTTGCAGCGAGTCCACTACTCAAGGTTAATGAATGATCGGGTTGATACGGCATAGAATCACCTTGTTCAACTGCCCCCCACTGCGGGTAATCGGAGACAAAACTGTCTTCAAACTCTGAACGGGTATAGCTGTAGGTGACGCTCCATGGCATGTCTAATGCATCGGTTAAGGTAAATTGATTAGCAATATGTGCTTCTAAGCCATATACGTTTACGTTGCCCCCATTAAAATCAGAATCCAGTGGACAGTTTGATGATTGAGAAAAGGTACAACTTTCTTTTAAGTTGCTGTAGTCGTTATAAAAGGCAACAATTTCAGCATTGATATGGCCATTGTTTAAGCGAAAGCCCATTTCATAGTTGATGCTTTTTTCTGCTTCTACGTCTTGATCATTTTGTTGCGGGCTGCTTGGGACATATCCTTGGTGTACACCGGCAAATACGCCATAGTCTGAGTGCAATTTGTAAAACGCACTTAAGCTAGGTAACCAGATTCGGCTTTCTTTTTCTAACCAATCGTTTTCGTTTTTACGGTTTTGGTAGCGAGCATCTATATATTCGCCGCGTATACCTGCGGTAACGGTTAAGTTATCTAATGTCATTGCATCTTGCAGGTAAACCGACAGGGCATCTGTTTTTTCTTGATTGACAGAGGTAAATTCTTTATTTGCAGCCGAGCCAAGTGTTCCACTTTCCGACATACTGAAGGTTTCTTCAAAGTGATCTCGGTTAATATAATCTTGGTGCAATCGAATACCGGCATCCACTTTGTGCTGAATATCACCGCTGATAAACTGCCAGCTTAAATCACTTTGAATACCTTTTGATTGGTAAGATCGGTCATTCGTACCCAGAATAATATCACCAGCCTGCTGGCCGCTTAAAATCTGATAGTATTTCTGATGTTCGCTGCTGTCTGGTTGTATTAACACGTCTAACAACGAAGGTGCGCCTTGGCCTAATGAGCTGACTTTACGCCAGTCTCTGGCAAAATCGTGTTGATAAATGCGGGTGATTAGATCGACAGAGCCTAGTTCAATGTAGTGCGTTAATTGAACTGTATCATGGGTCCACTGCATTTTATCTTTTTGTGTTGCAGCGTAGCGCCGATTTGGTTCGACGTTAAAATCTGCATCGGTTAAACCGAGATATGTTTCATCTGAAGTTTCTTGCGCATATGCCAGTTTGAGTTCAACAAAATGTTTTGATTGGCTACCCGAAAAATCGTATTTAAATTTTGCCATTAAATCAGATTTTTCAAAGCCGGTATCGGCGTCAGAAAAATCGATACTTTTAAAGCCATCTGCTTTTGTATACAAGCCTTCTACTAAATAACCAAAACGGCCAACCGTTTGTCCATGATGCAAGTGGGCTTTGTTGTAATTGTCTGTGCCGTAGGCTAAATCAATCGCGCTTTCATTGTCAGTTGGTACGCTGCGAGTGACTAAGTTAAGTGCACCTGCGACTGTATTTGGCCCATATTTTATCGCTGCCGGGCCTTTAAATACTTCGACTGCCGTCATCCGACTGACCATTGGGAAATAATAGGCAGAAGGTGCAGAGTAGGGGGCAGGGGAGATCAGCACGCCGTCTTCCATTAGAGATATTTTTTTGCTGCGCTCTGGCGTTGATCCTCTGAATCCGATATTGGGTCTTAAGCCATAGCCGTCTTCTTCGCGAATATTTACCCCGGGTACGGAAGCCAGCACTTTGTTAATGTCATCAAATTCAAATTTTTCTAATGTCGCTTCTGATACTAAACTGGTTGCACCGCCTTGAGTGCGCAATTTGTCGTGTGCGCCTAATATTTGAATACGCTCTGCATATCGGCTCTCGCTATCATTCGCTTTTTCTTGATTCGCTGGTTGATTCGCTGGTTGATTCGCTTGTTGTGCATTTATATTTGTACTAAGCAAACAGGCCGAGATTGCGATAAAAATTGGGTTGAGTTTCATATTTTGTTCGTTCCCTTATTATTTAAACTTAGTCGTTATCGCCGGCTGATGTGTCAGGCAATTCAACAGATAAGCTCGTAATAAAGTGTGTTTTTAACTGGTCGGTAATCACTTTTATTTGCGCATGCAGTGCTTCGATTTTTTCAAAATCACTATTTTGATTGGTTAGCGCAGTTGCAAAATCACTTTGAATATCGGCTAATTGTGTTTGTGCATTTTGTAAAGCGGTTAAAATGACCTCAGACGTTTCACTGTCACCAACAGCTTGTAGGTAATCATCAAAACCAATTGCTTCGTCGCTGTCGGCTGCATGTTCAGAAGTTTTACCGGTAAACAGAGCTTCAAACGCGATTAAGTTGTTTTGTAGGTTTTTAATCGCTAATTTGGCATGTTTTGATTCTACTTCTGCAGCACAAGGTGCATTGCCACATTGATTATTAAAATAGCCCAGTGGCATGCCCAGTTTTTGGTCTTTAATTTGATAATCGGCGTAAAATAAGGCTTGGCCCAGTGTGTTTATTGCGCTGCGTGGATCGCCATTTTTTAATTCGTTTTGATAGGCATTGTCAGCCGTATACCATTTTACTTGCAGTTCGTCAGAGCGTGTTTTGAGATCGGAAAGCACAACTTTAGCAAAGTCGCAGCGCTGTATTTTTCGTGTATTTTCGTCTAGTTGATTCCAGCCGACGAGTGCGCCTGTTTCTAAGCTGCAGCTGTGGGTTAAATTCTGATTATAAATGAGATATTCAAACGCATCTAATCCTTTGCGCGTGTCGCTTCGCTTGCTGATATCATAATTTTGACCATTTACACTGCCTTCTGCATTAAACGCGACATCTTGATCAACCGCACAGCTGTTTTCTCTGGGCCAGCTATATATTGTGTTACGCAGGGCTGCGGAGTTTTCAGAAAGCGGTGTCATTTGCATGACTTCAATTTGCTGCCAGCTCGCCATCAGTGCTGTAAAGTCATTTTGTACTTGGGTGAGTTCGCTGCTGCTGTCAGTTTGAGTTTCAATTGTTGTGCAATAGGCTTCAAGTGACTGTTCTTGTGCTGCAAGTGCTGCACTGAAACTTTCATGGCGGGGCTTAATGACTTGGTCAACCAAGTGCGTTATCAATTCATTTTCGGTAAAGTCAGAGGTTAATCCATATTCCGGGCCGGCTTTACTGCTGGTGGATTCGCCGCAGGCGCTTAAAAATATCAGGCTAACAGCTGATAGAGCGTTTCTTGTCTTTTTAGTCAAATTCATAAATTGCACTCTGTTGATTCTATATGCGCGTTGTTTACACGATTTTTATGTCTATTTTGTTATATTTTAATTTTTAGGTATGTTTAACGAGATTAAAAATCCTTTGAATATCATCAGCATCGGATTATAAACGATGCTAGATTATAAACGGAAAAAGGTTAGCTGCTTGCGCAGCTAACCTTTAACATCCTGTTTTCAAATAGTTGACTGCTTTAAAATTACCAGTTTGCAACTACATCTGCATCAAAGCTATATGCAGCTTGTAATTTCGCTCTGGCTTCTAGCAAGTCTGCTAAATAAGCTGTTTTATTAACCGCATCTAATACCGGCTTGTCGCCAATCAGGTTGTTAATTTCAGTGAAGTCAGCATCGCTTAACGGGCTATGCGGATTAAATTGTAAACCAATTAAAAAGCCTTTTAATTCAGACCAGTGTTTAGCAGTATCGGCTAAGCTTGCACCAGTTGTGATATCTGCATGGGTATCATTGATGTAATGCACAACCGTTGCTGCGATTGATTTTTCCCAGGCTAATACCGCTTGGTCACGATGGCCTTTTAATTCTTCCATTTCTAAATCTGTTAAATCAGAGCTCGTGCCAGCGATTTCGTTTAATAATCTACGACCGGCTAAAAATGCTTCCATTGCTTGCTGGGTATAATCAGTGACACCTGCACTGCCTAAATCACGTTTTGCCGCATTGGTTGAGTTACCAAAGTTAAACTCGCTGTTTAAATCAATTTTGCCATCCATATTGATGTCGTAATAACCGCTGCTCCAACCGTCACGGCCGCCTTTACCTGCGATTTCTTCATCTGTATAGGCTAGATAATTGCGCGCTGCACCAAAATAACCAAAACCTTCATCCCACTGGTGTTCTAATTTACTGTAAGCAGATGTGCCATCTTGAGCATTGGCGGTTTTTAAACCTTTACCGTCTGTTGCGTCATCTAAATAATCATCGGTGCCTTGCGAATAAGCTACTGCACCTAATAAGAATTTTTGGACCAATTGTTTTAGATCATGACCATCTTTTGTTAAATAGACTGGAAGTGAGAAATTATTATCGTCGAGGTGCTCACCAGCATAAACTGCTTCAGCGTTGATTGCGATCACTTCAAAGAATTTTAACAATAAGGCTTCCGGGGTTTGTTCAAAATCACCCATGTAAGTTGCGCTAAAGGCTTCAAACTCAGTGCCCGCATTCCAATCTTTATGTTGTGTTACGACTGCATCATCGAAACCACCATCATTGCCAGCAATTTTGCCCTGCAGGTTTTTACCTGAAGAAATATCTGCAATTGAACTTTGTTCGCTGTTTGCAACCACTGTTAAATCTGCATTTAACACCGCATTGACGGCATCTGCTGTGGTGTTTTCATCCGAATCACTGTAGTAGTAGGCATATAATTTAGCTAAAGCGTCCGCTTTTGTTTTAACTTTTTCGTTTTCAATATCAGCCTGTAAACCCGAACCGATATAGTTGGTTAATTCGGCGATTAATACGTGGCGCGCGACCTGACCAGAATAGCTGACACTGTCACCGTCAGAAAATTTGCTTGGGAAAACATAAAAATCAAGTTCGTCTTGAACTTCAATGGTTAAGGTTTCTTCTGTTGATAAAGTACCGTCTGAAACGATAACAGGCAGGGTGATTGTTGTTTCTTTTTCGTAATCTAACATGGCATCGGCTTTGAGTTGTAAGCTGTTACCGTTGATTTCAAAGCGGCTGTCTGCCCCTGATGCGAGTTCAAAAGTAAGTGTATCATTTTGCGCATCAGTTGCACTTAAAGTACCAATAGTGGCCGCCATTTGATTTTCGGCAACCGTTGTTGTAGACAAGGAAACACTTGTTGGCGCTGTATTTTGAGGCGCGTCATCTGATGAGCTACCACAAGCAGTAAGAGATAAAGCGATTGCACTAAATAATATTGAATGTTTGATATTCATAATCCTAACCTAGCTTCCTGTTAATATTTTATGAGTTAAATCTTAATGTACTTGAAAATGAGAGTAATTATTATTAGCGAATTATACATTAGGCTGGATGCGAATCAATATCATTTCGAAAATTGTTTTTGTATTTAAAAATAATAAGCTATCGTATTATTTTTCGACATTTTAATCTGTTGTTGCGATTTGAATGCTCAGTCCTATTTGGTTGTTTTTATTGAGGAATTTCGGTTCTTGAGCGGTGTGTAGAGGTGTGAACATTACACGCAAATAGTTAAAAGGATAGCAGGGGTACTTTGATTTGAATAAACCGAATTTCTATTTTTAAGCTGAAATAAACAGAAATCCGGTTTATTAATAGTGACTATAGATCTTTTCTATGCGGCTAATTTTGCTTAGAAAGCTAGTTCACGTTGACCACTGGAATAATTAGCGCTTCTTTTTTGGCGATTTTCCGCCCATGTTGTTTCATCAATGCCAAGGTAACAATAACAATAGCAGCACAGGATAATAACCACATTGCACTGAATGTTGGGTGTGCGCTAAACGTACTAACTTGATAAATTACCGAAGCGGTAATATATGCCAGACCCGTCGACCAAAGTGCAATAAAACTCATCCATTTTAGCCCGGCTTCGCGATACATCGCGCCCATTACCGCAACACAAGGGGTATACAATAAAACGAACACTAAATACGAGAAAGCGGCGGTTGTGCCATTAAATAAATTGCCCATTGCCTGAAAAGTCGATACTTGAACACCTTGTGCGTCCGCCGCAGCGGTTAAATCTGTTTCTGAAATAATACCTAACCCAAGTGGATCAAAAATATTATTATAAATATCCACAAGGTTGGCCGGCACGCTTGCGAATGCTTCTGAGATACCCGCTTGCAATGAAAAGCTCGTTTGATCGTCAGATGCATCGATTTCTGCTTGTGAACCAATTTGGCCATACAATGCATCTAAAGTACCGACAACCGCTTCTTTAGCAAAAATGCCGGTAAAAATTCCCACCGTTGCGGGCCAGTTTTCTTCTTCAATACCAATTGGCGCAAATACTGGGGTAATGGTTTTACTGATTTGGCTAAGCACTGAATTTTCTGAATCTTGGTTTCCAAAAGTCCCATCTGTCCCCCAAGAGTTTAAAAAGCTCAGCAAGGTGACAACAACAATAATGGTTTTACCCGCGCGTGTGATAAAGCCGTGCAACTTATCCCAAGTTTTTAATAAAACATTTTTCATTGAAGGTAGATGATAAGCCGGCAATTCCATAACAAAAGGCGTTAATGTCGGTTTAAATAACGTCTGCTTTAATAACAAACCCGTTAATATCGCCATCACGATACCTAGCAAATACAATAAAAAGACAATGTTATGGCCTGAACTGGCGAAAAATGCTGCCGCGAATAGGGCATACACAGACAAGCGAGCACCACATGACATAAAAGGTGCCATTGCTATCGTTAAGAGTCTGTCTTTATGTGTATCTAAAGTTCGACTGGCCATGACCGCAGGTACGTTGCAGCCAAAACCAACAATTAACGGGACAAATGATTTACCCGGCAAACCGACTGCGCGCATAAATCTGTCCATGACAAAAGCTGCACGCGCCATATATCCTGAATCTTCAATAAGCGAGAGGAAAAAATATAAACCCGCAATGACAGGTATAAAGGTTGCGACTAATTGTATGCCGCCGCCAATGCCTTGGCTGAGGATGGTACTTAACCATTCAGGTAAGCCGATATTTTGATAAAGAATATGCGCACCATCAACCATGACAGTTGCGAATAGAATGTCAAAAAAGTCGATGAAGGCGCCACCTACATTGATCGCAAAGACAAACATTAAGTACATCACGGCTAAAAATATTGGAATGCCTAACCAGCGATTTAGGACTACATCGTCTATATAATCCGTTAAAGTTTTAGTTTGCTTGTATTCTTGCTGGGTGCTGTGGTCAATCCACTGCTGAGCAATCTGATACCTTTTATCTGCTAAAAAGGTTGCTTGCTCGTGCTCTACCTTTTCAATCAGTTTTTCAGCCGCGGGTATTTCTGCTTTTAACCATTGAGCAATGGTGCTTTTTTCAGCGCGTCGCGAGTAAACTTGTTGGGCTTGCGATTCAGTTAACTTAAATTCTGATTGAAGCTCTTCTAGAACAATGTTTTTAGCTTGAGTTAAGTCTAACTCTAACGGTTTAGGTTTATATGATGGCGGCGTTTTAATGGCAGATAATAGTTTATCAAGGCCCTGTTTTTTTATCGCACTGACACTGATTACCGGCACGCCAATACATTCGCTTAAACGCTCTGTATCAATTTTAATGCCTTGTTTTTCTGCAACATCAGCCATATTGAGCACCACAATCAGTGGTACGCCCATTTCTCTCAATTGCAACGTTAAATATAAGCTGCGTTCTAATCTGGATGCATCGAGAATATTAAGAATCAGATCGGATTCGCCTGATTGTAGGTAATCGCGCGCAATTTTTTCGTCTAGAGATATCTCATGGTCTTCTGCATCAAGTGAGTAAGTCCCCGGCAAATCCGTTAACTCAGCTTTAGTGGAGGCGTCTATATTAAAAAAACCGGTTTTCTTTTCCACCGTAACACCAGACCAATTACCGACACGTTGTCTTGCGCCTGTTAAGGCATTAAATAAAGTGGTTTTACCACAATTTGGATTACCAATTACAGCAATAGATAGTTGTTTTTGCATGAATTAAATTGTCTCTACCTGAATGGTTTCTGCTTCTGATTTACGCAAACTTAGACTGAAACCGCGAACTTCAATTTCAATTGGGTCACCTAATGGCGCCAAACGTTTTACGGTTATTTTTGCACCGGGAGTCATGCCTAGAGAGAGTAGTTTACGCCTAAAGCCTGCTTGACTTGGCGAGATAGATAAAACAGTGGCAGATGTTCCAACTGGTAATTTATTCAGTGTCATTTTGACTGACTCCTAAGTTGCCATTTCGAAGCGATATATTGCAATTATATTGCAAATGATATTGATTATCATCTAAAAGCGTAAATTATCTTAAAGTTGTTGTGTATTTTTCCGATAAAAAACTGTTCAACTCATGCGACATCATCTAAAGTTAGATGGCGAACATAGATAAATTAACTTTGCTAAACTATTGTTTCAAAAATTTATATTGTTATAAGGTTTAGTTTAAACAAGTTACTCATTAAAAAATAACTAAAATCATAAGTTAAATAAGAATAATTTTATTCGTATTAGATAAGGGCCTGATATGTTTAGTTGGATGAAACCAGCAATTCCTGCCGGAAAGGCAGTAGTCGATCAAGTTGAATTGATGGATTTAGAAAAGAAAGCCGCTATTTTAGATAAACTGCTCGAAAGTTCTGCTTACGAAATAGCAGAGCAAATAAAACTAAATGCCAGCACCGTGAATGAGTCGAGTGAAGAAGGCCTAAACATGATCGAGCATAGCTATGAAATGGTTAAACATTTTATAGAGCAGTCGATGGAAATTGAAAATATTGCAAACAGTTCTCACGAAGCGGCAGCTGAAACTTCAAAAACAAGTGAGGAGTGTATCGTTGAGTTAACGAATCTTGTCAACAATATCCGCAGCTCAGCGCAATTTATCTCAGAATTTACCCACTTACTTTCTAATCTTGAAGAAAACAGCAAAAACATTGACCACTTAGTTGAAGCGATTAAAGGTATTGCTGAACAAACGAATTTACTCGCGTTAAATGCGGCGATTGAAGCTGCACGCGCAGGCGAGCATGGTCGAGGCTTTGCGGTTGTTGCAGATGAAGTACGTTCGCTGGCTAACACTGCAAATAATTCTGCCGACCAGATTCAAACTGAAATGCGTAAAATTATGGATATTTCAGGCTCTATCATTACTAAACAAAAAGAAGTCGAAGAGTTAATTGATAGTAGTGTAAATATAGCCGATACCACTACCAGCCAACTTAATTCTTTGGTGAACGTTGCAAAAAGCAGTTCAGAATCTATGGCCACTATGATTGAGCACATTCGTGTACAGTTGACGAATTCTGAAGATATTCAGGAAAAAATGCAGCAGTTGGTGAGCCAAACTCAAGGTTCAATTGAAGGTGCTTCAGCCAATTTAAGTTTGAGCGGTGAGCTGATACGTAGTTTGCAAAATATTAAGCGCTAACTATAGATTGATCTATAGTTAACTGACAATAGATAACAAGGAGGCTATGCCTCCTTTTTTTTAATTTATGAAAAAATGGATTAGAGATTTATTCTGGCCCGATTGTCCTCGTTGTCGCAAGTGGCGGCTTATTATTGTTTGGGGCCTTTTTATGTTTTGGTTTGTCATGGAGGTTTATTTACCTAATTTGACTGGATGAATGTTATGCAAAACTTGGATACACAGTACATTCGATCTGTCGCTAAGCAAAATGGCTATAGTATCAGTGTATATAGTGCTATTTTAATGGTTGTTTTGGCTATTTTATATTTTGAAGCACCTGAAAATTTGCAATTGCCCTTGATGTTTTTGATGGGCTGCTCTGTTGTTGGGGTGGTGATGGGCGTATTTAAAATACAAGAGCCTGATGTCAGTTTTATGCTAAACAATCAAGGCATCCTATATCATCACAAACGCGGTTTTTTATTGATTGAATGGGAAAACGTTCAACGAATTGATATTCCAAAGGTTCATCAGGGATTAGAATCGGTTGACTTGGCTTTTGTTGGCATAAAATTGGTTGACCCTGAAAAAATACTGGGCGCAATCAGTTTAAGACTGATATCTCACTTGCTGATTGAACAGCGTGCAATTTTACACCGTTATTTAAAAGAAGATTGTCCAACGGGTACCTGTATAAGTGAAATAACATTAAACACTGATGCTTACAAAAGTGACTCGGGTATTATCTATACTGGACTTAGAGGCATGTTTGCACACCGTATGGCCTGGCTCAGAAAATTAAGTGGGTATGATTTATTGATACCAGAAAGTGCATTTGACCGTCCGGCTGAAGAGTTTGCTCAATTATTGAAACATTTTAAACAAGAAGCAGAGACAGTTTAATTTACCTGTCTAATTATGCTTATGATTCTTTTGAAAAAAATAATTGTATGTTATTGTTTGATCAAATGTAAAAAACTTGAGTCCCCCCTGCATGGCTGAGTTGAAGTTTAATTTAGACGAGCATTCAGGCGAATTAACGGCGGTAGTTACTATCAGCCAAGATAGCCAAGCCTTAAAAGACAGTTGGTTAAAAAGCCAGTTAGCAACGTCTGATTATGCCAATTTATTTGTTATTGACAAATCCGTGACGGATTTTGTTGCTATGGCAAATGATAAAATTATTCAAAAACAATTTAGCCAGCCGGTCGAATTGGTTGTCGCAGAAGTGCGTGATGCTAAAATCAATGTCACTGTTGCGAATGACAGTATGTCTGCTAAAGCTGAAATTATTGGCCCTTATGGTGGCGCTTATTTAACGCCGAATAAAATCATTAAAGCGCTTACGCAAAAAGGCGTAAGCATGGGCGTTGATCAAGATGCCGTTAAAAATTTGGCAGAGCTTGCCGCGAATGCCGAACCGGGTGAAATAACCACTCAGGTTATCGCGCATGGACAACAGCCGATAAAAGGGGATGATAGTTGGTTTGAAGCGCTAAGTAAAAATGCACGTGAGCGTGTTTTACAGCCGCAAGAAGCTGAAAATGGCAAAGTTGATATGCGGGATTTAGGTGAGCTTATTTCCGTCAAAGTCGGCGATGCTATCATGCGGCGACACCCGCCCACTAAAGGTAAATCTGGTTTCAATGTGTTAGGTGATGCATTGTTAGCGACACCGGGAGAATGGCTAGAATTTGAAGCAGGAAGTGGGTGTGTGGTTTCACCGACAGACAAAAACTTATTAGTCGCGGAAATGGCAGGTTTACCGTATTTGTCTGAACAAGGTGCTCGCATCGACAATGTATTGGAGCTCAAAGGGGTCGATGTGTCTACCGGGCATATCGATTTTGAAGGCGGTGTTATTGTCAACGGTGATGTCGCTGAAGGGAT
Organism: Catenovulum sediminis; assembly: GCF_007289895.1. Taxonomy (GTDB): domain Bacteria; phylum Pseudomonadota; class Gammaproteobacteria; order Enterobacterales; family Alteromonadaceae; genus Catenovulum; species Catenovulum sediminis. Next base: position 3,255,577 of record NZ_CP041660.1, read on the forward strand.
GCGATTAAAAGCGAAAGGGGATGTTACGATTGCTGGATTTGTTGAAAATGCCAGACTCGAAGTAGACGGAGATGTCACCGTCTTAAAAGGTATTATTGGCCGCAAGGTAACTGATGAAGTGGTTACACAAGAAACTGAGTTCAGTTGTAATGTGCAGGCAACTGGTAATGTCTGTGCTAAGTATATCCAGTATGCAAAAGTGACTTGTGGTAAGCAGTTGTCTTTTCAAGCGCAATTATCACATGCATTTGTCAAAGCAGATTCAGTTGTTGGTGGTGTTGAAAACACACCAGCAGGTAAGATTATTGGTGGTTTGTTTCAACTCAATCGTTTTTTATCTTGTGCCACTTTAGGGGCGCCAGCTTCAACCTCTACGCATATTCATTTATGTTGTGATTTAGAAAAAGAGCAACAGAAAAAGGCGGCGATTGTGCAGCTTAAAAAGCATAAAAAAATCGTCTTAGAAGATTTAAAAGCGGCATGGGAACATTTGAAAGACGATGAGGCATGTCCTGAAAGAACTAAACTGGTTGAAGAGACGATTAAAAAATATAAGCACCATGATAAAGAGTTTAAAAAGGTGCAACAAGCTTGTCTCGTTTTAGAAAAGCGTATCTCTGGCGCCATTGAGTCTTGTTATGTATATGCAGCAAAGAATATGTATAGTCAAATTCATATCCAATTAGGCGATTTAAAAACCGTGACCAAAGAAGACCGCAATAACTGTCGGGTTTCGGTTAAAGAGAATAAATTCGTTAGAGGGTAGATACAGTTACTATCTAAATAATCGCCATCTTCGACTGTCGGCTGATCTGGCTGGCGCGCAATTTTCCCGAATGTAATGTTCAACAACGTCTGTGATGACAAGAGTACGTTGTTTGGGACAAAAGAAAGCGTACACATCCCTTTCGAAATCACTATCTATTGCGGTACTCATTTTGTACAAGGTACCAACCGTTGTTTCTTCTACTCTAAAAGGCAGTTTGACAACAAAATCGCGCTCTAACCACCATATTAGATGCATATTTTCAGCTTCTGCGATATCTCGCATGCGTTCCCTTAACGTGTCACCATGAGCGAAGCGTCGGTTTTTCATGGCACCAACCCAATTGCCACTCACTGAGCGTGTTGTTACGCCGATTTTGTGAAGTTCATCGGTTAGGCTACTATTTGGCTTTTTCAATTCGATTACATACAGCTCTCGCTCTGCATCAGACATGCTTTCATATTTTTGTTTTAGATCAGCATAAAAGTCACCAAATCCTTGCATTGCTTTTGTCGCACTGGATTTGGTTGTTTTTGCTGTGTCACTTTCTAATGCATTGTCTAAAGTGTCAGCGGTAAATAAAGCGTTTTCGTTTAAGATTACGTAAGCTCCAATAAATACTAAAATAATTGCTGCAGATGTATGTCGAATCCAAAACCACATGATTGACTATCCATTGTTCATTTGATGAGCAAGATTAATTTATTGCTTTTTAAATTTCCAGTAAGTTGTCATTAAAAGCTTAATCATATAATGATTTTGCTTTGCGATCGGGACGTGTTTTAAAGCGTCTGTGCAACCACATATATTGTTCTGGTGCTTTTAAGATTTCAGTTTCTATCAGTTTATTTAACCTTGCTGCATCTGCTGTGTCATCGCCACTGGGGTAATTTTCTATGATCGGGCTGACTGTAATTAGATAACCTTTGCCATCGTCTAGTCTTTGTGGCGTAACCAGTACAACTGGACAACCCGCTTCGCCGGAAAATAATGTTGTGCCTGTGGTGGTACAGGTATTTTCCTCAGCAAAAAAGGGGACAAAAACACTGCGCCTGCGGCCATAATCTTGATCCGGGAAGTAAAAACACAGTTCGTTGTCATTTAATGCGTTAAGTAATCCTTTTACGTTTTTAGCACCTATTAGATATTTATTATCTCTGGCGCGTCCATGATATTGAAAATATTCCATCAACGGATTGTTGTGCTGGCGGTAAAATGCAACCGCTGGATGTTTTTGGCCAAATACCCGGCAGCATATTTCTAAACACATGTTGTGAAAAGTCACCATTAATACGCCTTTACCAGCTTTTTGGGCTTCTTCAATATGCTCTAATCCTTGATAATGACAGAATTTCGCAAGTCGCCATTTAGGCCACCACCAACCCATACTGGATTCAAACAGCGCAATTCCGGCCGCTTCAAAGTTTTGCTTTAACAGAGACTGAATTTCATGGTCTTGCATATTGGGAAAACAAATTTCCAGATTTCGTCTTGCAATGTGTCTTCTGCGTTTGGCCAGTGTATACATTAATCTACCGACAAGACGACCCAGTAAGAGTTGGACTTTATAGGGTAACCAACTGATAGTGTACAAAATGCTAATGCCAATCCAAGTTAACCAATATTTGGGTAGAAAAAACTTCAAGCTAAACTTTGGAATATCCACGAGTAAAATTCTCTAAATTATTGTTATTAAAAATCTGCGTCGCATTCTATGTCTTCAATTGCATAAGCTCAAGAATCAGTTGTGCTTCTGCTGTTAATTATTTTACTGGTGATAAAACCATCTTTTAACTGGGTTTGAATTTCCTCTCCGGGTAAAACCTCTTTGACTGATTTTATTAATTGTTTTTGTTGGTTGTAAGTTGCAGAGTATCCGCGTTCAAACGTCGCCAAAGGACTGATTGCGTGCAGGTGTTGTGCCGCTAAATTGATTTTATTTTGCTTTGTTTGCATTTGGCTCTGGATGGTCGATGTCAGCCGGTTTTGCAGTTCCGCCAATTGATGTTTGATACTGTAAAAATGCTCTAACGGTGAATGCGCAGCAAACCGGTCACTTAACTTTTGTTGTTTTGTTTTTAACTGGGTTAGTTTGTGACTCAGTACTTCATTAATACGCCATTCTTGTTCGTCTAACCATTGTTGTTTTTGCCTGATTTTTTGTTGAGGGCTGTGTTCAGACAAGGTCATTTTTAATGTCAGTAGACGGTTTTGTTGAGCTCGAATGGTTTGCTGTAGCCCGTTTGTCAGCCGATTGTTCAGATGCGGAAGGGTTGCGGCTAAGTCAAGACAGTTTTGGCTAATGATTTCAGCTGCCGCAGAAGGGGTTGCGGCGCGTATATCTGCAACAAAATCTGCAATTGTAATATCGGTTTCGTGGCCGACAGCACTAATAACAGGCAGTGGGCAACTTGCTATCGCTAATGCAGTTTGTTCTTCATTAAAAGCCCATAAATCTTCTAAAGAACCACCACCTCGACCGACAATGATTAAATCTAAGCTTTGGTCGGCTTGTGCCAGTTTGATCTTTTCGGCAATGTCTTTTGCCGCCGATTCACCTTGTACTAAACAGGGATAGATATCGATTTCGATATGTCGAGCGCGGCGATTTAAGATACTGAGCATATCGTGGATGGCCGCGCCTTTTGCTGAAGTGACTATCGCGATTTTACGAATATTGGTCGGTAGTGGTTTTTTACGGTGTAAATCAAATAGCCCTTGATTTTGCAGTTTCGTTTTGAGCGCTTCAAAAGCTTGTTGCAAGCGTCCAATGCCTGCTGGCTGCATTGACTCGACGATTAATTGATATTCTCCTCTCGCTTGATAGAGGCTGGCATTTGCTCTAACCAACACCTGTGTTCCGTTTTCTGCTGGAAAAGTCACTTTTCGGTTTGCCATTCGAAACATGGCGCAGCGCACTTGTGCGTTTTCGTCTTTTAACGAAAAATACCAGTGTCCTGAAGCGGCCTTGGTTAAATTAGATATTTCGGCTTCGAGCCAAATGCCACTGAAGTTATTTTCTAGTAAGCTTTTAATTTGTGTGTTGAGTTGACTTACGCTAAAAACAGTTTGAGATGAAAGCATATCCGGTCAAATTTGGTAAATGATGGGCCTATGTTAATGCTGAAAACTCCATATAGGCAAATTTAAGCGAAAATATCTTAAATTTAAGTTTACCTAGTCACTTAAAGCCGTTAAAATTCTGCCGCAACTGTAAATACCTACTCATAACCTTGGTGAGAAGTTGCAATGCTAAGAATCGCTAAAGAAGCTCTAACGTTTGATGACGTTCTCCTAGTACCGGGTCACTCGACCGTACTACCGCATAATGCGGAATTGAAAACTCAATTAACAAGCAAAATTCGTTTAAATATCCCAATGTTATCTGCTGCTATGGATACGGTAACAGATGCTCGTTTGGCCATCGCGTTGGCTCAAGAGGGTGGTTTGGGGTTCATTCACAAAAATATGACCATCGAAGAGCAAGCCGCTCAGGTTCGTCAAGTTAAAAAGTTTGAATCAGGTATTGTTTCTGATCCGATTACGGTAAAGCCGGATATGACGATACAAGATGTGATCTACTTATCTGAACAAGTGAAGTTTTCTGGTTTCCCTGTTGTTGATACGGATAATAACCTTGTTGGCATTTGTACTGCTCGTGATATTCGTTTTGAAACAAATTTAGAATTACCTGTCTCTTCTGTGATGACACCAAAAGATCAATTGGTGACCATTAAAGAAGGTGAAAAATCAGATGTGATTTTAGATTTAATGCACCGTCACCGTATCGAAAAAGTTTTAGTGGTGGATGATGCATTTAAATTAGCTGGCATGATCACAGTAAAAGATTATTACAAAGCTGAAAATAAACCAAACGCATGTAAAGATGAGTTAGGTCGCTTACGTGTTGGTGCCGCGGTTGGCGTTGGAGCTGGCACTGATGAGCGTGTCGCTGCTTTGGTTGAAGCGGGTGCGGATGTGATTTTGGTGGATACATCACATGGCCATTCGCAAGGCGTTATCGACAGAGTTCGTTGGGTGCGCGAAAACTTTCCGACTGTACAATTAATCGCGGGTAATGTTGCAACCGCAGAAGGTGCAATCGCACTGGCTGATGCGGGTGTTGATGCGGTAAAAGTCGGTATTGGACCGGGTTCAATTTGTACAACACGTATTGTGACAGGTTGTGGTGTACCACAAATTACGGCGGTTGCAGATGCGGCTGAAGCTTTAGCCGAGCGGGGTATTCCGGTTATTGCTGACGGTGGTATTCGTTTCTCGGGCGATATTGCAAAAGCTTTAGTCGCGGGTGCAAGTTGTGTCATGGTAGGGTCAATGTTTGCGGGGACTGAAGAGTCACCGGGTGATGTTGAGTTGTTCCAAGGTCGCTATTATAAATCTTATCGCGGTATGGGTTCGCTTGGTGCAATGAGCCAGAAAGAAGGCTCAAGTGACCGATATTTCCAAAAATCGAACGAAGCCGATAAGTTAGTGCCAGAAGGTATTGAAGGCCGTATCGCTTATAAAGGACCGTTATCCAATATTATTCATCAGCAAATGGGCGGTTTACGTTCAGCGATGGGTTTAACAGGTTGTGGTGATATTGAAGCGTTGCGCACCAAAGCTCAATTTGTTCGTATAACATCAGCCGGCATGGGTGAATCGCATGTGCATGATGTACAAATCACCAAAGAAGCGCCGAATTACCGATTAGGATAATTTAGTCGATTATTCCTTTATTTTCAGGCTAGCCCGAGGGCTGGCCTGAGTTGTTTATATATACTGGATTTTAGCAATGAGTAAAAATATTCACGAAAGTCGAATTCTGATTTTAGATTTCGGATCTCAGTACACACAGTTGATAGCACGTCGCGTGCGTGAAATAGGCGTTTATTGTGAGCTTTGGGCGTGGGATGTCACTGAAGAGCAGATTAAAGAATTTAACCCAAGTGGTATTATTTTATCAGGCGGACCAGAAACCGTAACGGCTGAAAACACGCCGCGAGCGCCACAATATGTCTTTGACGCGGGTGTACCTGTTTTTGGTATTTGTTATGGCATGCAAACTATGGCACAGCAGTTGGGCGGTCAGGTGCAAGGCTCAGAACATCGTGAGTTTGGTTATGCAAAAGTTGAACTGGCGCGTGAATCTGCATTGTTGTCAAATATCGAAGATCATATCGGTGAAAACGGGCTGGCACAATTAGATGTTTGGATGAGCCATGGTGATAAAGTGGTTTCAATTCCATCTGGTTTTAGCACAGTTGCGACCACGCCAAGTTGCCCCCATGCAGGGATGGCCAATGAAGATAAACATTTTTATGGTGTTCAGTTTCACCCAGAAGTTACCCATACACGTCAAGGTCAGCGTATTTTAGAGCGCTTTGTCGTTGATATTTGTGGTTGTAAAAAACTTTGGACACCCGCATCCATTATTGAAGATGCTGTTGAGCGTATTAAAGCTCAGGTTGGTGATGATGAAGTCATTTTAGGTTTATCCGGTGGCGTTGATTCTTCAGTAACCGCAATGTTGTTGCACCGCGCAATTGGCGATAAATTAACTTGTGTATTTGTTGACAATGGTTTGTTGCGGCTAAATGAAGGTCAGCAGGTAATGGAAATGTTTGGTGATCATTTCGGTTTGAAAATTCTTCATATCGATGCCGAAGATCGCTTTTTGGATGCGCTACAGGGCGAAGCTGATCCAGAGAAAAAACGTAAGATTATAGGCCGTGTTTTTGTTGAAATTTTCGATGAAGAATCTAAAAAATTAACCACCGCAAAATGGTTAGCGCAGGGCACAATTTACCCAGATGTGATTGAATCAGCAGGTTCAAAAACCGGCAAAGCGCACGTTATAAAATCGCACCATAATGTAGGTGGCCTGCCAGATGATATGGAAATGGGCTTAGTTGAACCTTTGCGTGAATTGTTTAAAGACGAGGTACGTAAAATTGGTTTAGAGCTGGGTTTACCTTACGATATGTTATATCGCCACCCATTCCCAGGGCCGGGCTTAGGAGTGCGTGTATTAGGTGAAATCAAGAAAGAATACTGCGATTTATTGCGCCGTGCAGATGCTATTTTTATCGAAGAGTTACACAAAGCCGAGCTGTATCATAAGGTGAGCCAGGCATTTACTGTGTTCTTACCGGTACGCTCTGTTGGTGTGATGGGCGATGCCCGTAAATACGATTGGGTTGTTTCACTGCGCGCAGTTGAAACAATTGACTTTATGACAGCTATCTGGGCTCATTTGCCATATGATTTCTTAGGTCATGTTTCTAACCGGATTATTAATGAAATTGATGGTATTTCACGTGTTGTTTACGACATTTCCGGTAAACCGCCTGCGACGATTGAGTGGGAATAAACTGATTTTTTAACGCTTTATATTAGCGAGAATTAGTAAGAAAAAGTCCACGTTAAAGTGGACTTTTTGTTTTTGATGGGCTCATTTTTGGCAAAAGACAAGCCGGAAAAAGAGAGCGGTGATAAACCGTCTCTTGATAAAACACCTTTTGCAGCAATTAGCTGTAGCAATTAGCTTACCACTCATAGCGCATTCTGGCTTGTTACAAGCCTTTGACCCAAATGGTCTCCCCATAAATACAAAGACAAGCCGAGTAAAATGGCAGCAGTACCTAACAATAAATCTTTGCTTAATGTTTCGCCATTGAGTTGGTTGCCTAATAGAAGTGCAATAACCGGTGTAATTAAGGTCACTAAGGACACGGTTGATACTGCTAGCTTTTGCAAGATAAAGTAGTAACAGATAAACCCGAACAAAGAGCCGAATAAACCTAAATAGACGATTGCGCCGACAGAGCGGCTGCTCCATTGGGTATAATTTAACTGGCCATCCATTAAGTACCAAGATATAAAATACAAAGGTAATGATAAAGTGACGGCACCAACGGTTGTCGCCATAGGATGGATATTAATTTCAACGGTTTTAACCATAACACTACTTAAACTAAAAAGTGTGACGGCAATGAGCACAAGTAGAATACCAATCAGGTTGTTGTGTCCATTATTCAATGCGTCTCTAAAAATAAAAGCTAAGCCTAACAAGCAAACAATCAAAGCAAACCAACGCACTTTACTAAAAGGCGCATCACCCAATATTTTTTGTCCGGCTATTCCGGCAATAATGGGTGCTAGGCCAAATACAACAGAGATTAATCCTGATGGAATGTACCCAGCAGCTAAGTAGCTGAACATCATTCCGCCATATACACCTATGACAGAGTAGCCGTACAATCGCAGTGCGTTTTTGTTAACAGGTAGACGAATGCCCAATATTGGTAATAACAATAAGCCAATGACACAAGCCAAGCACATGCGCAGCATGACGGCTAAAACAGGGTGGATTGACTCGCTGCTCCAGACAATTCCAAGAGGTGTGGTAGACCAAATTAAAACGACGGCTAAATAGCTGAATGTTATTTTGGGTTGAAGTTGCATTGTGTTATCCCTAATAAGAAAAAAGAAAGCTACCAATGCAAACAAAAAAGCCGCATCGATAACTGAATGCGGCTTTTAACAATGAGTCTTATATACTTGTTAATTTCCGCATTCGAATACGCGCATACAAAATGGCAGCGGGCGAATGACGACCACGGGCATTGCTAAGCGAATATTAAAGGCGGTTAAGTTCATATTAAGTCCAAGTTTGTTATATGCGTTAAAGAATATGCCATCTAAACTAGCTTTGGGTCAATGACAAAACAGTGACAATTTTAAATCTTTATAAGCATTACGCTGATAAGCCTGTATGCACTGAGGGTCACTAAAAGGTCCACTAAGCGTGCAGTGGCTTATCGATTAAAAAATAAAAATGCCAAGTTCAACACGTCCTAGTTGTGGTGGTTAGATAAAAACTCTTGTCTTGTATTTAAACTTGACTTAAATAACCCACCTAAAGAGGTTGTTTGTGTTGTCGAACTCATATCCATCACACCTCGCGCTTTTACACAATAATGTGTCGCGTTAATGCTGACCGCCACATCATCTGTTTCTAACAGTGTTTGCAGGGCCACTAATATTTGCTGAGTTAGTCGCTCTTGTACCTGAGGACGTCGCGAGAAAAAACGAACAATTCGGTTTATTTTCGACAAACCAATTACTTTGGCTTTTGGTATGTAAGCGACACGGGCAACCCCGTCAATGGTGATAAAATGATGCTCACAGGTGCTACTGACACTTATTTTATCAACTGTGATCATTTCATCGACTGCCATTTTATTTTCAATGGTGGTCATTTTAGGAAAGTTTTCATAGTCTAAACCTGAAAATATCTCATCGACATACATCTTAGCGATGCGTTGAGGTGTTTCAGCTAAACTATCATCTGACAAGTCTAAACCCAGTGCGCGCATGACTTGTGTCATACTGGCCTCAATTGCCTGACGTTTTTCTTCATTGCTCAGTCGGTTTTCAACAACTGGGGTTTCTAAACCTTTAGCAATCAGAGCTTGTTGTACTTTTTGTGCTTCGGGGCTCAACATCAAAAACTCCATATAAATAGTTTTTGCTTATTCTTTTATGATTATACGCGATATGTTTTTAGATGGATTGAATATAAGTAAAATAAACCCAAATTTTATTCGGGTTTATTTCTACTATCAGCTTGCCCCACCAATACTTTAGATAAGCTTGCTATTTATCTTCTGGCAATGTGACGTTCAGTTCCAATACCGATAAGTCGTCTTCGTTCTGTTCTAATTGCACAGAAATGGCGTCCGAATCTATGTTGATATAATATTTTCGGATAACTTCCAGGATATCTTTCTCCATCGCACTTAACGTGTCACTGCGTTCGTCTCCACGGCGACGTTGTGCAACGATGATCTGTAGCCGCTCTTTTGCGTGAGACGCTGCTGATGTTCGTTTAGGGCGAAAATAATTCAATAATGACATAATCCATTAACCTCCGAACAAGCGTTTAAATATGCCTTTTTTCTCTTCTTCTATGAATCTATATTCAACTTGGTTGCCTAGCAAGCGTTCTATTGTGTCTAAATAAGCTTGTCCGGCATCACTTTGTTCATCTAAAATTACCGGCTCACCGACGTTAGAAGCACGTAGCACCGCTTGTGATTCAGGGATAACACCAATCATTTTAACGGCTAATATTTCACACACATCTTCAACACTTAACATGTCGCCACGTTGCACTCGTCCAGGATTATAACGTGTTAACAGCAAGTGCTCTTTAACTGCGTCTTTGCCTTCTTCTGCACGTTTAGATTTAGAAGCGAGAATACCTAAAATGCGATCTGAATCCCGTACTGAAGATACTTCAGGGTTAGTAACAACAATTGCTTCATCCGCAAAATACAAGGCCATTAGCGCGCCTTGCTCGATTCCAGCAGGAGAGTCACATATAATGTAGTCGAAAGTTTCCGATAATTCATTTAATACGCGCTCAACACCTTCTCTGGTAAGTGCATCTTTGTCACGAGTTTGTGACGCTGGAAGTATGTACAAACCATCTACACGTTTATCTTTAATCATGGTTTGGTTTAAGTTTGAGTCTCCGTTAATCACGTTCACAAAGTCATAAACCACTCGGCGTTCTACACCCATGATTAAATCTAAATTTCTTAAACCAATATCAAAATCGATAATAACTGTTTTAAAGCCTTTTAACGCTAATCCTGTGCCAATTGCCGCACTTGAAGTTGTTTTGCCAACGCCACCTTTACCTGAGGTAACAACAATAATACGAGCCATTTATATCTCCCTCGCTAAACTTCTAAATCTGATACGGCGAGACTATCGCCACTTAATGAAATACAGCCTGACTTTTTCCAACACTGGGTGAGTTGTTCACTGGTCCAGTAAGTCCCATTTATGCTCACTAATTCTGCTTCTATTTTTTGTGCAAATATTTTTGCTTCTGCATTTCCTTGCGCACCGGCTATTGCACGGCCACGCAGACTGCCATATATATGTATGTTGCCATCAGCAATGACTTCAGCGCCATTACTGACAGTACCAATTACAACTAAATCTGTATCGCGTGCATAAATTTGCTGACCAGATCGTAAATTTTGTCTTAAAACTTGCGCCGGTTTATAGGTTGGCACTTCAACTTCAACCGGCACTTCTACGCGTTCGTAACGGATTTGTGTTTGTTGTCCGTCGTTATTCTGCTGTTGAGGTTGCGGATGTTGTTCTTTAGCTGTGCTTAAACAAGCTAAACCAACTGCTCTGGCTGCAACTTTTTGTTCGTCGTTAGCACCTGAAATGCCTACCGGAACCAACTTTAGGCTTTCTAATTGTTGCTTTAATAATGCAAAATCAATCACTTCACCATTTAACTTGTCCACATTGACAACTATGGGGGCCATTAAAAAAAATTGAGGGGCTTGGGCAATTTTGCTTGCTAAAGCTTCTGCAACTGCAACAACATTGTTGCTTTGAATGTGTAGAACAGACAGTGTAAAAGCACTGCCTTTTAATTCGATTGTAGAATCCGACATATAATTTTAAATTTTTATTGTTCGAGATAGGCTTTCTTAGCCGCGAGTTACATATATATTACTGCGCAACATGGTATAGTGCGCCTAATTTGAACGCAAGCATTTATCACTTTATAGATGCAGTGTTTTCGGGCAAGATCAGGTTGTGAATAGCCATTGTTGTAAAATTCGACAGATTCTAATTTTATTTAGCATTCAGAACCAATAAATATGAGGATTTTCTAGTGCTTTGTGCGGTTTATCGTAGTCATAAAAAAGCAGATACTTATTTGTACGTCACAAAACGGGATGATTTTAGCCGGGTTCCTGAACCTTTGATGGCCAGTTTTGGTCAACCCATCTTTGTGTTGATGTGTAATTTAGATAAAAGAGATAAGTTAGGCACAGCAGATTTAAAAAAAGTGCGGGCAGATTTAACCGAACACGGTTTTTATCTGCAGTTGCCACCACCGTCAGAAAATATGTTGGATGAGTTAAAAGCTCGCAATAAACGGAGTGATAGTAATGATTAAAAATTTTGCAAAACGCATTTGTTTGGCGGCAATGTTAGGTGCAGCATTGCCGGCTTGGGCGGATACAGCGACAGATAAAGAGAAGTTTGAACAATTTGTTGTTGAGCTTAAACAGGAAGCTATCAGTAAAGGTTACGATAAATCTTTGATTGACGAAGCTTTTAAAGGGGTTGAGTTTAAAGAAAAAGTGGTCAAAGCAGATCGCAATCAGCCAGAGTTTATTGAAACATTGGAAACCTATTTACCAAAACGGGTACCCGAGTGGAAAGTTAAACAAGCCAGAGAAAAATTTGCCGAACATCGAGTACTATTAGAAAAAATCGGTCAGGAATATGGTGTCCAGCCTAGGTTTATTGTCGCGCTTTGGGGATTAGAAAGTAATTTTGGCCGTATTCAAGGCAATTTGCCGGTTATTTCTTCTTTAGTGACTTTAAGTTACGACGGACGACGAGGCGCATTTTTTAAACGCCAGCTATGGGATGCGCTAGACATAGTTAAAAACGGTGAAGCAAGGCTTGATCAGCTTAAAGGCTCATGGGCAGGTGCCATGGGGCAGGCACAGTTTATTCCGAGTTCATTTAAAGCTTATGCGGTTGATTATGACGGTGATGGCATTAAAGATATCTGGCAAAATCAGGCCGATGTTTTTGCCAGCGCAGCAAACTATTTAAAACGTGAAGGCTGGAATGATAATTTAACTTGGGGTCGCCAGGTTAAAGTGCCAGAAGACTTTGATTTTTCATTAGCCATTCCAAGTAAAACTAAAGGTCGCAGCGACTGGACTAAAAAATGGAAAGCAACTGAAGTTAGTTTAGCCGAATGGCAGCGCAGAGGTGTGCGCCGAATGGATGGTTCAGATTTACCTAACGTAGATATAAAAGCGGCGATGTTATTACCAGACGGAGAAAAAGGGCGAGTCTACTTAGCGTATGATAATTACAAAGTATTAATGCATTGGAATCGCTCTTACTATTTTGTCACGACGGTGGGGTATTTAGCCGATCGTATCGGTTATCCGGTGGTTAAATAGATGCAATATTTTCATCAAGATTCACAAGGCAAGTCAATAGACTTGCCGGTTGGTAAAGTCATTTGCATTGGCGGTAATTACGCTGACCACATCAAAGAAATGTCGTCTTTAGTAACCGATGAGCCGGTGTTATTTATGAAGCCGTCTACGGCTATGGTGCGCTTAGAGCCTGAAATTAAGATTCCGACAGAATTTGGCGAATGCCACAATGAAACCGAAATTGCTGTATTGATTGGCACAGCGCTTAAAAATGCTGATGTGACGGCTGCGGAAAATGCCATTTGGGGAATCGGTATTGCACAGGATTTAACGTTAAGAGCGTTACAAAAACGCTTGAAGTCGCAAGGGCGACCTTGGGAACGCGCAAAATCATTTGATGCTTCTTGTCCACTTTCTGGTTTTACCAGTAAGCAATATTTTGATGATCTCAACAATATTGAATTTTCTCTAGAGGTAAATGGTAAATTACGCCAAGCCGGTAACAGCGCAAATATGGAACGTAGTATTGTTGAAGTTGTGAGTTTAATGAGCCAGAATTTTACTTTGTTACCTGGCGATGTGGTGTTAACTGGTACACCTGCTGGTGTCGCAGCACTATCATCAGGCGATAAATTAAGTATTTCGTTTGACCGATTCAATTATACAAGTCAGGTTGTAACTCATGACTGATACAGCGCCATTTTGGCAAACTAAAACGCTGCAGGAAATGACGCGTTCGGAGTGGGAACAGATTTGTGACGGGTGTGGTAAATGTTGTTTGCATAAATTTATTGCCGATGACACAGTTGCTGAAGTGACAACGACCGACAGAATCGATGAAGGTGAGTCGCTAGAATTTACCAATATTGTCTGTCGTTATTTAAATGATAAAACCTGTAGCTGTACCGTTTATCCTAAACGTCGGCAATTAGTGCCAGATTGTGTTGAGTTAACACCGGAAAACCTAGACGCTATTTTTTATATGCCAAGCAGTTGTAGTTATCGTCGTTTGCAAGAAGGACGCGGTTTACCTTCATGGCATCCTTTGTTAAATAAAGGCAAAAAATCTAAGATGCATCAAGCTGGTATGTCCGTGCGTGGGAAGGTTCTTCAAGACGATGAAGTTGATTTAGAATATTTTGAAGATTACATCGCGATTTGGCCGTTAAAGGATGTAGATTAAGGTTAATTTGACGAGCGAGTAACTAACGCAAAAAAATCATAAAAAAATGCTTTTCATTTCATAAAAAACTGCTTTAATTCGCGCCAGACAAAGCTGGCGTAACATTTCATGTGTCATATTGCACAAAGGAGCAGAGCGGTCGGGTAGGCGATAACTTCGTCTGTTTTTTTAATCCGTCTGTTTAAGTGCTATCCTTCCTGCTTACACGGACAAAATATGGACACTACCCATGAAATTTCGTTTTCCGGTTATTGTAATTGATGAAGATTTTCGCTCTGAGAATATCTCCGGCTCAGGCATTAGAGATTTGGCTGAGGCGATTGGTCAACAAGGGATGGAAGTTATTGGCTTTACCAGCTATGTTGATTTGAGTGCTTTTGCGCAACAAGCCAGCCGAGCATCTTGTTTTATTCTTTCTATTGATGATGAAGAGTTTGGTGCAGGCAGTGATGCTGAAGTTGAAATTGCGGTCGCTTCTTTACGTGCTTTTATTGCAGAAGTTAGAAAAAGAAACATTGATATTCCTATCTTTTTGTATGGTGAAACACGCACCTCTCGTCATATCCCAACTGATATATTGCGTGAGCTGCATGGGTTCATTCACATGTTTGAAGATACCCCTGAGTTTGTGGCTCGCCATATCATTCGCGAAGCTAAAAAATATTTGGACGCGTTGTCGCCCCCATTTTTTAACGCTTTAGTTAATTATGCAGAAGACAGTTCTTACTCATGGCATTGTCCCGGCCATTCTGGTGGTGTTGCCTTTTTAAAAAGTCCGGTCGGGCAGATGTTTCATCAGTTTTTTGGTGAAAATATGTTGCGTGCTGACGTGTGCAATGCGGTAGATGAGTTAGGGCAATTGTTAGATCATACCGGTCCTGTTGCAGCCAGTGAGCAAAATGCTGCACGTATATTTAATTGTGATCACTTATTTTTTGTGACTAATGGTACCTCGACTTCAAATAAAATAGTGTGGCATTCAACGGTCGCACCTGGTGATATTGTGGTGGTTGATAGAAATTGTCATAAGTCTATTTTGCACTCAATTATTATGACAGGCGCGATACCGGTATTTCTTATGCCAACGCGTAACCATTATGGCATTATTGGACCAATTCCTAAAAGTGAGTTTAGTTTAGAAGCTATTCGTAAAAAAATTGAAGCGAATCCATTTGCACGAAATGCTAAAAATAAGAAACCGCGTATCTTAACCATTACCCAAAGTACATATGATGGGGTTATCTACAATGTCGAGCAAATTAAAGACATTTTAGGTAATTCAATCGACACCCTACATTTTGATGAAGCTTGGTTGCCACATGCAACTTTCCATGAATTTTATAAAGACATGCATGCGATAGGTGAAGGGCGTGAGCGCACCGATGAAACTTTGGTGTTTGCAACGCAAAGTACGCATAAATTACTGGCAGGTTTATCTCAGGCGTCACAAATATTGGTACAAAATGGTACTGGACGTCAGCTTGATACGCATCGTTTTAATGAATCTTATTTAATGCATTCTTCTACCAGTCCACAGTACTCTATTATTGCCTCGTGCGATGTTGCTGCGGCAATGATGGAAGCACCCGGTGGGAGAGCCTTAGTAGAGGAATCACTGTTAGAAGCGATTGATTTTCGTCGTGCGATGCGCAAAGTGGATGCAGAGTTTGGTGACGATGAGTGGTGGTTTAAAGTTTGGGGACCCGAAAAATTAGCCGAAGAAGGTATTGGCGAGCGCGAAGATTGGGTCATTCATCCACAAGATAAATGGCATGATTTCGGGCAGATAGAATCAGGCTTTAATATGTTAGACCCAATTAAAGCAACGATTATCACCCCAGGATTAGATATTGAAGGTGATTTTGCTGAATTCGGTATTCCTGCAGCTATTGTCAGTAAATATTTGGCAGAACATGGGATTATCATTGAAAAAACCGGGTTATATTCATTTTTTATCATGTTTACGATTGGTATTACCAAAGGTCGCTGGAATTCAATGGTGACTGAATTACAACAATTTAAAGATGATTATGACCAAAACTTACCCTTGTGGCGCGTACTACCAGAATTTGTTAAAAAACACCGTCAGTACGAGCGGGTTGGTTTACGAGATTTGTGTAATCAAATACATAATATGTATCGAGAATATGACGTTGCTCGGATTACGACGGATATGTACTTATCCAACATTGAAACCGCAATGATACCGGCTGATGCTTGGGCTAAAATGGCGCACCGTGACATTGAACGTATCTCAATTGATGAGATAGAAGGGCGGATAACTGCAATGCTAGTGACGCCTTACCCTCCGGGAATTCCTTTAATGGTGCCGGGAGAGCGGTTTAACAAAACCATTATTAAATATTTACAGTTTGCACGTGATTTTAATACTGCGTTTCCAGGTTTTGAAACTGACGTACATGGATTAATTAAAGAGCAGGAAAATGGCGTTGCAAAATATTATGTTGATGTAGTATATGAGTCATTGTCATAGCAGAGCCGCTCAATATGAAAAAGCCGTGTCATTACACGGCTTTTTTTAGATGTTTAGATATTTTTGGGGTCTATATAACGGATAAACTAAATCACCATTTCTTTTTCGGTTGAAAAAGCATATCTAAATCATCTTTCTCTTCAGCTTGCTTTTTCAAACGGTCACGTGCATTTGTATTTTTTAGCTCTTCGTTTATGGTTGCCAGAATCTGATCTAATTCTGCTTTGCGTGTGTTAGTGTAATCGTCTCGAATTGCTTGAGAAGTGATTGTAGCCAATGCTTTTTCATAGTATTGACGGGCAGAGCCTAACATTTTTCCCTGACGAGCAGATTGGCCGCGTTTCATTAAGCTCTCAACATTGATGCGCAGTTGCAATCTGTCTAGACGTTTATCTTCATTCATGAAAAGATGGGTATCCACTTTCCCTTTGCTGTGTTCTGCACGTAAAGCGTTGCGCAGTTTTTTGATGCTCTGAATTAGTGCAATGGTCGCACGTTCATCGTCCGGTAATACGAAGCTCTCTTCTGATTGAACCTTTTCGGTCGGATCCATATTTTGTACACTACCTTCAGCATCACGTACTCTTTGACGTAACTCTGTTGATTCAGGCATGATTTCATACATATTTTTAACCGCGTCCAATATGCGCTGATGTAATACCAGCACTAATTGAGGGCTTACCGGAATATTGCCAATACTCATGAGCAGGCTTTCGGTTTCTTCGATTATATTTTTATACTTAGCGATTTCACTTCGCTTTTCGGCCTCAACTTTTTCTTTGTGCTGTTGGACAGCATTGATAATAATGGCCAAAACGACGAGCGCGACTACAAGTGCTATTACAATAGAAAAAATCATTACAAATCCTGATTGATAACGTTTTTTGTTGTTAAATTATTAACCAACTGATACTACAAGAATAATCCCAATTAGTCGACTTGCAAACAGAAGTTTGTTAATTTGTTTTACGGAAGTATCAAAGTAAATACACTGCCGCCCAATTTACCACCATTTTCTAGCATAATCCGACCTTCTTTGTTCTGGTTTTTGTGAGCCTTTGCAATCATCCTAGCAAAAAATAAGCCTAAACCCGTACGGCCGGTATCAAAATTTAAATCTTGCATTGGCAAGTCAATCAAATCAATCATCTCTTGTGGATAACCATCACCATTGTCTTGAATATGAATATGTAATTCATCGTTGATGATTTCTGTAGAAATAACAATAGTGTCTTTGCTGTAGCGCATCGCATTTATTAAAATGTCATTTAGCATGTTGCCAACTAGATCCATGTCTAAATACCAGGCTAATGCTTCATCGTTATCTATTTCGATTGTTAATCCTCGTTTTTCGATATAGATTTCGTTTTTTGCAATCATTTCTTCGATTAAGTCATCGATATAATGCTCTTCTATCGTCATGGGAAGCTGGTGCTTTTCTGCTCGATACAGCGACAAAAGTTGCATAAGGTTTGTATTTAAACGTGATGCCTCATAGTGCAGACGTGCAAGCTCTTCAGCTTGTTCTTTACTTTGATGTGACGAAGATTGGCTTAACTGATCGATAGATTGAATAAGCATACAGAGGGAGTTTTTCATGTCATGGACAGCGGATGCCAGTACGCTGGAAAAATCGATTGGGGTTTCGTCACTCACGTTTAGACCTCTTTTTGTTGTTGGATGTGTGTTGGCTTTTGATTAATAAAGCGTTTTAGTTCATTTCTGAATATGGTAAATCTTTGATCTGAAGGATCGAGCGATTTTAAGTGATTTATACATGTTTCTAGTATGTCACTATATTCATTTTGATTAGATTGTAAATTTATGTTTTTGCCTAATACAAGCAATAGTTTAATGGCTATGTTGCTATTAAAAGGCGCATATGAAAATGCTTGTGTCAGCAAGCTCTGCTGCTCAGTAAGCATGTTATTTGAATTACAAACCTTGGCTTTTTCATAAAGTTGATTCGCTTTTAAAACATTGATAGCGAGTCGCTTATGGCAGTTTGTCGTTTTGCAGTAATCTTGTATAGCTGGCGAGTCTGCTAATAAATATGGGTACTCAGTTAATATGTAAACAAGCTGATATTTAAGAAAGCTACGACATTTTGCGTGATTTTCAAGCTTAACTAATGCTTCTATTTGTTTCAGCGTGGTATTGAGGGTATCTAACTGTTCGCTCACCTTAAGATAGATACATTTGCTTAGTAACAAAGCGGTTTGAAATTGACTTTGACCTTGCGTAGATTTATTCGCATTTGAGTAGGCTGTTTGATAGTCGTTATGATAATAGCTTTGCTGGCGCCCGTCGCATGCGCTTATTGCTTGGCATAATACATTTAAATACTTCAATGTATCTTCTTCTAAATGAGTTGGGGTGAGCGGTATCTGATTGTTGATTTTTTTTCGATACAAAACTGCTTTAGCTAGGTCATTATTTTGTTCGGCTAAAAGTGCAGCCACGCGATAGCGATATGTTGAGGCTATAGCGAGTTGAATGGCATGTTCAATTTCCTCAAAAGCTTGTTTAAACTCACCTAATGCCATAAATGCTTCACATTTAAGATCTCGAGCACTGACCGAATTTGAGTTGGTTGTTAATACTAGATCTATACTTTCAATTGCTTTGGTATATTGCCCCAGACCGATTAAGCATTTTGCATGATTTATTAAAACCCAGTTTGTCGCTCGTTTTGTTATTAATGCATCTAATAGTTGTAATGCATTGTGGTATGCGGCTATTTTCAAATAGCAATCAATTTTTAACTGCAAACAGCTGAAACTGTACTGGTTTTTCCCCTTGATATAATCGTTGCAGGCTTGTATTGCTAGATCATATTTATGCGAGTTTTGAAGTTTTAAAATATCATTAAGCTCGTTTTTTTGATCAAGGATACGATCAAGTTTTTTGCGTAAGATCTGGCGGTTAAATGGTTTAGTTAAATAGCCGTCTGCTTGGCAATCAATCGGTGTATTAATATTACTGAAATTATCAGCAGATATAATCATAAAAATACTTTCAGCTTTAAGTAGCTCACGATATTTTAATGATTCCATTAACTGCTGGCCATTAATGCTATTCGGGCCTAAATTAAAATCACATAAGATAATGTCATGACGTTTTTGTTGATAAAGCGAAATAGCGGTTTCTGCATTGGCAGCCATATCTATATCTTGCGCACCAATACCATTAAGAATGGATTTAAGAGAAGTGCGAAATTCTGCAAAATCATCGACCAGTAAAAAACTTAACTTAGTGTAACGATTGAGTCTGTTCATGCTGGATTAACGATGCCTTTAGAAGTCTTGTATATTGAATTTAGAATATTTTTGCCAATTAATCATCGTATTTTGAATTTTCTAGGTATAAACTTTATAAAAAGTAATAAAACTCTGATATTGTATTCTCTAATAGAATATAGGATGTAAATGGCGGTGGGCGCATGAAACTTCAACAGCTACGCTATATTGTCGAGGTTGTTAACCACAACTTAAATGTTTCGGCAACAGCGGAAAGTTTGTATACATCACAACCAGGCATTAGCAAGCAAGTGCGAATGTTGGAAGATGAACTAGGTGTTCAAATTTTTGGACGAAGTGGTAAGCATTTAACCCATGTGACGTCTGCCGGGCGAGAAATTGTCCATATTTCTCGAGAAATACTCTCTAAAGTTGAAAGTATTAAATCAGTATCACGCGAGCATACACTGCCAGATCAAGGCAAGTTAAATATAGCGACGACCCATACACAAGCTCGATATGCGCTACCTGAGGTTATTAAAGGGTTTATGCAGAAATACCCTAAAGTGTCTTTGCATATGCATCAGGGAACCCCTTCTCAAATAAGCGATGCTGCGGCAAAAGGTGAAGCAGATTTTGCTATCGCAACAGAAGCACTGCATTTATACAATGACTTGATTATGTTGCCTTGTTATCACTGGAATAGAAGTGTGGTCGTAACGCGTGACCATCCATTAGCGAAAAAGAAAACTATTACGCTTGAAGACGTAGCCCAACATTCAATTGTGACTTATGTGTTTGGTTTTACAGGGCGTTCTGAACTAGACAGTGCTTTTAGTAAAGCTGGATTAGAGCCTAAAATTGTATTTACAGCAACAGATGCCGATGTCATTAAAACTTATGTACGCATGGGCGTTGGGGTCGGTGTGATGGCGACTATGGCGGTTGATAAACGAAATGATCTAGATTTAGTTGCAATTGATGCATCTCATTTGTTTAGGCCGAGCACAACTAAAATTGGATTTAGAAAAGGCACATTTTTACGCCATTATATGTATGATTTTATCGAAAGGTTTGCCCCACATTTAACCCGAGATGTGGTGGATAAAGCCATTGCACTTAAAAATGCCGATGAAATTGATGCAATGTTTAAAGACTTAAAACTGCCCGTTAAGTAAACGATTATTTTAGTATCATAGACAGCTGTTTTAATATGGCAGCTGTTGCCCCCCAAATAAAATGTTCATTGTATTGAAACGCATATACTTGATGGTAACGGTTTTTAATTTTGACAGAGTAGCAAGCCCAATCCGTTTGTTGCAATAACACTTCTAGCGGTAAATAAACTAGGTGTCTAACCTCCTGATAGTTGAGTTTGAACTGGGCATGCTCGGCAATAAAACCTGTATATGGAGTAATACTAAAGCCCGAAGGCGTTTGAATTTCGCTCAGCTTATTAATGATAGAGACTGCGTTTATATCAACACCTATTTCCTCAAAGGTTTCTCTCAGTGCCGTATCTGCTAATGTCTTGTCAGTGGGATCCTTTTTGCCACCAGGAAAACTAATTTGATTTGCATGGTGGCGTAAAAAGCCTTGCCTTTGTGTAAGTACAATGCAAAGTTGATCATTAAAACTGAAAATAGGGACAAGCACCGCGCTGGCTTTTAGTGTTTGCCCTTGCATTAATTGTCGGCGGCCATCATTTAATTCAGGTAACACAGACAGTTGCAATTTGTGTAATATGGTTTGCTTGTACACTAATTAATTGTCGACGTTGCTTTAGTTACGTTTTAACACGGGTAATATTTGGCTCAGTTTATCGAAAGTCTCGTTATATTCGCTGAGACAATTTGAATCATAAACTAATCCGCCGCCCCCCCAGCAATGTACTTTATTTTCTTTCGCGACTAAGGTTCGGATTGTGATATTGGTGTCCATATTGCCGCGCCAATCAATAAAGCCAATTGCACCGCAATAAATGCTACGGCGGTGCGGCTCTAGCTCTTCGATAATCTGCATCGCTCTAATTTTGGGCGCACCGGTAATACTCCCACCCGGAAAGCAAGCCCTCAGTAAATCAAAGGCATTTTTATCATCTTTTAGTTCGCCGGTGATCGTACTTACCATATGGTGAACAGAAGGGAAACTTTCTATGTCAAAAAGTTTAGGTACTCTGACACTGCCAGCTTGGCAAACTTTTGAAATATCATTGCGCAGTAAGTCAACAATCATAAGATTCTCGGATCTATCCTTTTGTGAATCTTTTAATTTAGCTTTATGCAAGTTGTCTTGTTTTAACGATTGACCTCTGGCTATGGTTCCTTTAATTGGATTGGTTTCGACTTTTTGATTGGTTACTTGTAAAAAACGTTCGGGTGAGATTGATATGACGCTGGCATTTTCTGTTCGTAAAAATGCAGAAAAAGGCGCTTTGTTACGTTCTCTTAATTTTAAGTAAGCGGACCAAGCATTGCCTTGAAAGCTAGCCGTAAACCTTTGAGCTAAGTTAATTTGGTAGCAATCACCTTGGTGTAAATATTTTTTTACCTGCTCAAATTTATCACGGTAATCGGCTTCACTCATATTGGCTTGCCAGTCAGATGTGAGTGCAAACGTTTCAGCGGGTTGTGCTGTCGACTGTTCAAATTTTTGCAACCAGCGTTCAACACGTTTTAATTTTGGCTGATAATCCAGTGCAAACCAAGTTTTGGTTTTGTTGTCTTTAATGATGGCCCAATCATAAATGCCCAGCATCATATCAGGTAAATTGATGTCTGCCTGAGCAGTTTCTGGCAAGTTTTCTATTGCTCGGGCGAGATCATACGTAAACCAACCAACACTTCCGCCTGCAAACGGTAAATCTGTTTCTACAAGTGATTTCGGCATCAGTTCAGCGTGTAAGCGGCGTGCAACTTTAAAAGGGTCATCTTGACTTTCACTGGTATAAAGCCCTTGTAGCAATTTTGTTTGAGTGATGCCATTTTTATAAGTTAATCGTGCCAGAGGTGCAGACAACAATATATCGTATCGGCTGTGTTGATGCTCTGCGTTAGCTGAGTCTAAAAATATTGCGCCATTTTCATCTGCAACCACCGAAAATAACAATGCCGAATCTAAATCTGACGGCAATTCTAATTGAGATATGAAGTGACTGTTATTCATTGTGTCTGACATTTTTCGTTGAATTGTTATATAGCCATTGGCGTGAGTTGGGATGAAGGTTATCATATTGGCATTAGAAAAGAAAAACACAAACACCACGAGGTACAAAATGAGTTTAATCCGTCAGCAGGACTTTATTGATAGCATAGAAGATGCGCTTCAGTTTATATCTTACTACCATCCACTGGATTATATCAAAGCAGTTGAGCAGGCATATGAAAAAGAAATTAACCCAGCTTCTAAAGATGCTATGGCGCAGATTTTAATAAATTCACGAATGTCTGCAGAAGGCCATCGTCCCATTTGTCAAGATACGGGTATCGTGACTTGTTTTGTTAAAGTGGGTATGCAAGTTCAGTGGGATAAACATGATTTAACTGTGCAGCAAATGGTTGATGAAGGTACTCGCAGAGCCTATATGAATCCGGATAATCCATTACGTGCCTCGATTGTTGCAGACCCAGCCGGAAGCCGCAAAAACACTAAAGACAATACCCCCGCCGTCGTGCACATTGATATGGTGGCAGGCGATAAAATTGAAGTGATGATTGCGGCGAAAGGGGGCGGTTCTGAAAATAAATCTAAAGTGGTTATGCTTAACCCCAGTGATTCTATTGTTGATTGGGTATTAAAAACATTGCCGACAATGGGGGCGGGTTGGTGTCCTCCGGGGATGTTAGGTATAGGGATTGGTGGTACTGCAGAAAAAGCAGCGGTACTTGCAAAAGAAAGTTTAATGGACCCCGTTGATATTCAGGCCTTGGTTGACAAAGGTGCAGAAAATGCAGAAGAAGCATTGCGCTTAGAGTTATTTGATAAAGTCAATAAATTGGGTATCGGCGCGCAAGGGTTGGGCGGTTTAACAACTGTGGTTGATATTAAAATTAAAAGCGCACCGACACATGCGGCGTCAAAGCCAGTCGCTATGATCCCGAATTGTGCTGCAACCCGACATGCTCATTTTTATTTAGACGGTTCCGGACCGGCAGAATTTACTCCACCAAAATTGGAAGATTGGCCTGAAGTAACTTGGGAGCTGGGTGAAAACGTACGTCGAGTCAATTTAGATACAGTGACAAAAGAGGAAACTGCGCAGTGGAAAGCGGGTGATACTGTTTTGCTATCCGGTAAAATACTAACCGGCCGTGATGCAGCGCATAGACGTATTAAAGAATATTTAGAGCGTGGTGAAGCATTGCCGAATGGCGTTGATTTTAACGGTCGTTTTATTTATTACGTCGGCCCAGTTGATGCTGTGGGCGATGAAGTAGTCGGTCCGGCCGGCCCAACTACCGCAACTCGAATGGATAAATTCACTGAAATGATGCTGGATGATTGTGGTTTGATGGGGATGGTTGGTAAAGCAGAGCGTGGCCCAGCAACCGTAGAGTCGATTAAAAAGCATAAAGCGGTTTATTTAATGGCGGTTGGCGGCGCGGCTTATTTGGTTGCTAAGGCAATTAAAAAATCACGTGTGGTGGCGTTTGAAGATTTAGGTATGGAGGCTATTTACGAATTTGAAGTAGAAGATATGCCGGTAACTGTTGCTGTTGACTCTAATGGTAACAATGTGCACCAGACAGGCCCAGCCATTTGGCAAGCTAAGATTGCAGAGTTAGATACAAAATTGAAATCGTAATTGAATTTTCAACTGAAAAAGCTCAGGCCGGATTCGGTCTGAGCTTTGTTGATATTAATATTTATCTGCATTATTTATTTTCGGTAAATTTTGCTTAGATCAGCGTAATGATCAATTCGTCTGTCTCTCAAATAGGGCCAAATGCGTCTCACATTTTCACTCCGTGACATATCGATGTCGGCAATCAGAATTTCTTCTTCACTATCACCTGCATGCGCTAAAATCTCACCTTGAGGGCCAGTCACAAAGCTATTTCCCCAAAATCGAATGCCTTCACTTTGCTCACTTGGATCAGGCTCATGACCGACACGATTACAGGCAATGACCGGGACACCATTGGCTACCGCATGAGCTCTTTGTACTATTACCCAAGCATCTAGTTGGCGTTGCTGTTCGTCATCTTCATCTGTTGGATCCCAACCAATAGCCGTCGGGTAGATTAGCAGTTCAGCGCCTGCCATTGCCATTAATCTGGCGGCTTCAGGAAACCATTGATCCCAACAAACTAACACACCCAATTTACCGACACTGGTATCAATTGGCTCGAACCCTAGATCACCAGGGGTAAAATAAAATTTCTCGTAAAATCCAGGGTCGTCTGGAATGTGCATTTTGCGGTATATTCCGGCAATTTCACCATCACTTTCAAATACCACCGCCGTATTGTGATAAATACCTGCCGCTCTCTTTTCAAATAAAGAGCTTACAATGACAATGTTTAATGATTTAGCCACTTCTGCCAGTTTATCGCTTGTTGGGCCGGGAATAGATTCAGCCAAATCAAACATATCTACATTTTCGGTTTGGCAGAAGTATAAACTGCGATGAAGCTCCTGCAAAACAACCAGTTTTGCCCCTTTTGCTGCGGCTTCTTTTATACCTGAAATGGTTTTTTCTAGGTTATGCGTCGTATCAGAAGTATTAGAGTGTTGCACTAAAGCGACTTTTAATGATTTCATAAATCCTCCCGATTCAAGGTTGATTGGCTAAAAAGCCTTTGGGGAGTTGCATCGTTATACAATGCAAACTTCCGTATTGTTCAATAATAGCACGGCAATTGATGGCTATGACTTGATGTGAAGGAAAAGCGCGCTGCATCACTTCAATGGCCTGCGCGTCTTGTTCGATACCATAAACGGGAAGCAATACTGCATTATTGATAATTAAAAAATTCGCGTAGGTTGCTGGTAGTCTATTACCCTGTTTATCAAATTGCGCGCTGGGCCAAGGTAACTCAAATAATTGATATGCTTGATTGTTGCTATTGGTAAATTGTTTAAGCTGCTGAGCCATTTTGTTTAGTGATGCAAAATGTGCATCTGTAGGATCATTGCAACCTTGGTAAACAAGCACATTGTTTGGCGCAAAACGGGCAAGTGTATCAATGTGCGCGTCTGTGTCGTCACCTTCTAGTTCTCCATGCTCTAACCATAAAAATCGTTTGATGTTGAATAAATCAGCCAACTTATCTTCAATTTGCGCTTTGCAAAAGTTTGGATTGCGGTTTGGGTTGAGTAAACAAGCCTGAGTAACCAATAAGGTGCCTTGCCCGTCAGTTTCGATCCCACCACCTTCTAAAACAAATGGAATGTTTTTTTGTTGTTTGATGTTCAGTTGTTTAAATATGGCCGTATTAATTTTGTTGTCATTTTCGGCTTCAAATTTGTTGCCCCAACCATTAAAGGTAAAATCAAGGGCGAAAATTGTGCCATTATCATTCGTTAAGGTTATCGGACCATGGTCCCGGGCCCAAGTATCATCGGTTGCACAAATGACCCAGCTAATTTTAGCTACGTGTACCCCGGCATCGGTTAATTTTTGCTGCACTTGCTGTTGTAAATCACAGCTGTGACAGACAATCACGAGTTTTTGAAAACGAGCAATTGTGCTACAGATTTCAATATAAACAGGCTCAACTTGTTCTAATACTTCAGCCCAATCGGTTTGAGCATGTGGCCATGTAAGCATGATGGCATCTTGTTGATGCCATTCTGGTGGTAGTCTGTATTCGTTCATTTATTATCTTTAGCTGAATTGGCTCTTTGTTGTGCCAATTGTCTTAAATGTTTGCTTTGTTGATGCAAAGCAGCCCTGACCAAAATTTCTCTATCTTCATCGCGAATTTGAGTGTATACAAACTGATATTCATATAGGTTTTCGCGCTGTTGGATATCAATAATTTCGGCGAAGCAGTATACGGCAGAAGCTTCTTCTGGCATAAATATTTTTAAGCGAAAACTTTGCTCTAATAACCATTTTTTTTCATTTATTAGGGTTAATCCACCTGCACCGAAGGTCTGGGTTTTATAGCGAGATTCTGCATGATCTTCTTGCAACAGTAGGTGCGACATAATCAAATCAATTTTTTTGGCTTGTATGTTTAAAAGGTCAACCAATTCGGCCGTATGGTTGCCGTAACTGTGGCTTTGTTTAATATTCATCGCATCTAAGCTGTTTATTTGTGTTGCCAGTTTAAACGGGTAGGGGATTTCTTCTAAAAAAGCTTCGTCATCGGGTATTGCTTCGTTGTCAGCAAACGCTTCTAAATTGATGTTTAACGCAAGTGGTAAGGTAAAAAACTCAGTAAACAGTTGTTTTTTTTCTTCTAATGTCATTATTTCTCTCTGGCGTCATGCACGATTTGTGTTTGTTTTAATTTTATTTGAATCGCCAGTGCATCAGCTAGTTGTAATGCATTGGTATATTCTTCTGGGTGTTTTATCTGTACTTGCTGGATTTTAATTTTAGCGGGTTCAAAGTGATATTCAGAGGCCAGATACAACCAAGCAATGCCTTTTTCGATATTTTTTTCGACACCTTCACCCACAAAGTAACAACGCCCGAGCGCGCCCATGGCTTTGCTGCTGCCTAAAAATGCTGCCAATTCAAAGTTTTTAACTGCAACAGAATAGTTTTTTTCATCTCGAGCGTGAAATGCAATTTCCAGGAGTTTATTGATTTCTTCATTAAGGCTTTCACTGTCGTTTGGTACTGTGTTTTTATGCGTTTCTTCAGCCGGTGGTATTTTTTCTTTATTTTGTTCCGATTGGTCTGCCTGACTAGCCAACAGGTTGTTGTCTGGCGTAATATCTTTTTCAGCAATTGTCCCTTTGTTTTTTAATGCCAAGATGACCGCATCGTAACGGGAGTTGAGTTTAGCTATGGTGTCTTGTTGGGTCACGATTTGATTCTGATAAAACTCAGCGTCTTTTTCTAATCTATGGATGCTGGATTGCAAATGTTGCATTTGTTGCTTGTAATGGATTGCAAATTGTTTTATCTGTTGCTGATGCTTTTTTTCAAGCAGTGCTATTTGTTGTTTATAGGCGCTTTCCAAATCATTTTTATGTTCGTCTTTAACCGCTTCAACGCGTTTAAACATGGTATTTAAACTGGTTTCATAAGCGCGTCTTAGATCGTCAAACCAGCGGAATAAAGTGCCGGGTATTTTTTCTTTTTCAACGACTGTAGCTGATGCCGGAAACAAATTAATAATTTGTCTTTTATCGACAAAGATTTCACCATCAATTGATTGAGTCTTGAGGGCTTTAGGGTTGTCTTGATATTTACGAAAGGTATCTTGAATTATAGCGAGTGACGCACCTGTAATTTCAGAAGCTTGTTCTAATGTAATCCAATCTATTTTATTTTCTTGTATTGGGTGTTGGCTCATATTCGGTTTACTGTGCTGTATCAACAACTAATTTTGCATAAAATGCTTCGGGTTTTAATAATAAACTGTTTTTGTTTGCATGAGTCAATAAACCTTGCAGCATATTTTTAACGCGAGGGTCAATATTACCTGTATGGAATTCGAGGTTTTCTAAAGGTTTAATATTATCCTGACGAACCTGTAACGAGTCTGATACTTCATCAACGACAAAACCGGTTTTCGGCGTATGGCCATCTTGAGTCGTGTAAACTGTGACGGGTTTATGCGTTATTTCTATCAACTCATAAACCATACCAAGCTGCTGCAGTAGTTTACGTATTTTTTGCTTTGTAGCTTCTTGATTGTCGTATTCAATCTTAATTTTTTCTATTTCTACTAAAGTTTGTTGAGCTTGCTGTAAAAGTTCTTTTATTTCGGGATGAGTGGCATGTAAATTCCTTAATTCCGGTAGTTCAGCGTTCAAAGTTAAACGACTTTTATCACTGTCTACCAGTGTTTGTTGGATATTGTTTATCGCGTTTTTGACACGCATTGATAAAGATTGATTGATTTCTTGGGTTGTTGTGCCGTTCATCGCTTTCCCTAAATCATATATAGGTGTTGCTACCCCCATAAACTCTTTCATGCCTAAGAATGAAGGATCTTGCGAGGGGACTGGCGTTTCGTCCTGCATATATTTTTCTGTTAACAGAATATCTAAAATGTTAAAGGCCACAAACTGGTCGCCAACTCTAAAATTAACAACTTCCATACTCTATTATCTTTTTTACAATTTAAGTCATTTAACTCTAGCTCTAGTGGTTTAAATTACAAGCAAAAAACCATGTTTGACTGCATAATGATTTGCTAAATTTATCTCTTACCGTTAATTTGTATTTTTAGGAAACTTCCCAACTATGGTGATGCAATTCGTGTACAGTATACCCAGCCCAATAATCGCATTATGTTTGTTTTTTTTATTACTGCTAATAAATGAGATCGCTTTTAGATTTGGCAGAATAATGCAAGCGAAAAGCGATAGTGACGTGAAAACGCTCACCAGTGCGATACAAACCAGTACACTTGGTTTGTTGGCTTTATTGTTGGGCTTTACGTTTAGTATGTCGATGCAAAGATACGACCAACGCAGTCACGCGTTAATAAACGAAACTGCTGCGATCGAAAAAGCCAGTTTTCAGGTGCAGATGTTGCCGGAAGATATGCAAAATAAAGCGTACAGCATGTTAGAGCGATATTTGGCTCTGCGCATAACGATTGGAGAAGTGGATATTACCCAAGTCGAACGTCGTGCTCAACTCAACGTAGAGATTAATCAATTGCATCATGCAATGTGGGACCTGGCAAAAGAAGCTGCAAAACTGGATGCCGAATATTTTAATGCAAGTTCCTATTTTTCTGCCATAGAAGGTTTAATTGAGGCTCAGTCTAAACGTAATGCACTATTACAAATTAGGGTGCCAGAAGTTGTTTTATTTTTATTATTTTGCGTGTTTTTATCAGCCGGTGGGATTTTAGGTTATTCCAGTGGTCTCAGTAATAAACGCATTTTAGTGCCAACTATGATAGTAACATTTCTCATTACTTTAATTATCACTGTGATTATTGATTTAGATAGGCCTAAACGTGGACTTATACAGGTTGATAAATCCAGTCTGCAACAATTGTCGAAAGAGTTAAAAAGCAGCAATCGCTAATGCATGATAATAAACATTCTCGCTTACTTAAATTGCGATGTCTACCGGTGGCATTTTGCTTGGGAATATGCGAAAATACGCGTCTATTGTCCTAGTTCAGCTAACCAGTCGGTTTAGTTGCGACTTTAATTCAATCTTATAGCGTGGTTTTACTCTTTATATGAATGAAATGCTGATCCCTCAGTTATTTGGCCTATTTAGCTTTATTTTGGGGGCTTTTTGCTTTATGCAAAAAGACGACAAAAAATTTAAGTGCATAATGTTGGTGCTGAACATTAACCATTCGATACATTTTATCTTAATGGGGGCCGTGACCTCTGCGTGCTCAACGTTACTTGGAGCGCTGCGTACCGCAACATCGATGAAAACTGCTTCTAAAAAAGTCGCTTATCTTTTTATTATTGCTTTGATTGTGGTGAATGCGCAATGGGCACAATACTGGTACGATTGGTTATCCGTTTTGGGCGCGTCATTTGGCACCTATGGATTATTTTGTTTGCGCGGTATTCAAATGCGAGTGGCGTTATTGATTGGTTCAGTCATATGGCTGGTAAATAATATCATTGTAAACTCGATTGGTGGCATTATGCTTGAGTCTATGGTGATTGGTATCAATTTATCGACCATGATTAGGCTATACAAAGCGCAAAATAACGAATTGTCTCTGCAAAATTAATAAGTTTATATCACTAATATACCTGCATCTATACCTGTATCGCTTTTATAAAATTTCTTGAATTCGACACCTCAACACCTCAACGCCGGGCAGTCCAAATTGAAAACTAATGTAGTCTCGCATTGACATATGGAATTTCATATATATGATATTTCATATGTGTTTAGTGGGAATTAAATATGTTATGTCCTTTAACATTTTATAAGTGTCTTTCTGAAGATACGCGCTTGAAAATTTTGCTGTTGATTGCCACTCGAGGCGAGTTGTGTGTTTGTGATTTAACCACTGCATTGCAACTAAGTCAGCCAAAAGTATCCCGTCATTTGGCGGAGTTACGCAAATGTGGTTTGTTGTCTGATCAAAGAAAAGGCAAGTGGGTTTATTATCAATTTAATCCAGACCTGCCGGATTGGGCTGTAGATGTGCTGCAAAACACAGCTAAAAATAATTCGCAATATATCGATTCGTTGTTGTCTATGTTGGATACCCAGCAGGACACTTGTACCCGTTCTTAATTTATAGGTTTTAATAATGAAAATTTTATATATATGTACGCATAACCGTTGTCGTAGCATTTTATCTGAGGCAATCAGTAACCATTTTTCAGATGGTAAATTAGAAGCTAAAAGTGCGGGTAGTCAACCGTCTGGCGAAGTGCACCCTTTATCACTTAAGTATTTGCAAGAAGCGGGTATTGCTACTGAAGGTTTGCAAAGTCAATCTTGGGATGAGTTTGAAGATTTTGCGCCTGATATTGTTGTTACTGTGTGTGATTCAGCAGCCGGTGAGGCTTGCCCTGTCTGGTTTGGCAATAGTGTAAAAGTACATTGGGGTTTATCAGATCCTTCTAAATTAGAAGGCTCTGAAAGTGAAAAAGCAGAAGCATTTCGCGCGACGATTGCTGAAATTAAATCAAGAGTAGAGGCGTTAAAGTCGATTTCAGTTGATGTCAGTGAGCAGACTGCATTGCGCGCTGCATTAAAAGAATGCGGGGCTGTGTAATGTCAGATATAGATTTATCATTACCTAATGTTGATGAATCGCAGTTTCAAGTGCCTAGCTTGGATGCAATGAAGCAACAATATAGTCAACATAAACCTCGGATCTTATTATTGTACGGATCGCTAAGAGATCGTTCTTATAGCCGTTTGGTTATTGAAGAATGTCAGCGTTTATTAGAAAAAATGGGCGCTGAAACGCGCATTTTTAACCCGTCTGGTTTACCTCTACCCGATGATGCAGACGCAGAGCATGAAAAAGTGCAAGAGCTACGCGAGTTAGCAATGTGGTCCGAAGGGCAAATATGGTGTTCACCGGAAAGGCATGGAGCGATGACGGGTATCATGAAAAGCCAAATTGACTGGATCCCATTAAGCTTGGGTGGCGTTCGACCAACACAAGGGAAAACACTTGCGATAATGCAGGTTTGTGGTGGAAGTCAGTCGTTTAATGCGGTTAATCAGATGCGTATTCTAGGCCGCTGGATGCGTATGTTAACCATTCCTAATCAGTCTTCTGTTGCCAAAGCATTTTTAGAATTTGAAGAAGATGGCCGGATGAAACCCTCCCCTTATTACAATCGCATCGTGGACGTCGTTGAAGAGTTGATGAAATTTACCTTGCTTACTCGTGACAATGCATCGTATTTGGTTGACCGTTATTCTGAACGCGTCGAATCGGCCGAGCAGGTTAGTCAGCGCGTAAATCAAAGATCAATTTAGGAGGTTTACCTATGGGAATTTTCGAACGCTTTTTGTCGGTCTGGGTCGGTCTAGGGATTATTGCTGGTGTATTCTTGGGCAGTATCGCGCCACAAGTTTTTAGTCAGATAGCCGCATTTGAATATGCACATGTAAACATAGTGGTCGCAGTTTTAATTTGGCTAATGATTTATCCTATGATGGTGCAGGTTGATTTTTCGGCAATTA
Organism: Catenovulum sediminis; assembly: GCF_007289895.1. GTDB lineage: Bacteria > Pseudomonadota > Gammaproteobacteria > Enterobacterales > Alteromonadaceae > Catenovulum > Catenovulum sediminis. The sequence goes on from NZ_CP041660.1 coordinate 3,288,045, forward strand.
AAGATGTCGGTAAAAAACCAAAGGGGATCATCTTAACACTGGTTATAAACTGGTTGATTAAACCTTTTTCAATGGCGGCGTTAGGTTGGTTGTTCTTTAAAGTGTTTTTTGCAGATATGGTCGATGCACAAACTGCCAATGAATATATCGCCGGTATGATCTTGTTAGGGGTTGCGCCTTGTACCGCGATGGTGTTTGTTTGGAGCCAGTTAACCAAAGGGGATGCAAACTACACTTTAGTGCAGGTGTCTATTAATGATGTGATTATGATATTTGCCTTTGCGCCTATTACCGCATTTTTACTTGGTGTAACGGATATTCAGGTGCCCTGGCAAACCTTGTTGCTGTCAGTGGTATTATACGTGTTATTACCATTATTAGCGGGTGCGATAACCAGAACCAAGCTGGACAAAAAAGATGATCACAGACGGTTAAATTCATTTTTGGCCAAAACTAAACCTTGGTCAATTGTAGGGCTAATTGCCACGGTCGTATTGCTATTTGGTTTTCAGGCCGAAACCATTTTGGCTAAACCACAAGCCATTGTTTTGATAGCTATCCCATTGCTAATTCAAACCTATGGCATATTTGCGATAGCTTATTTTGCCGCGAAAAAAATGAAACTGCCGCACAATGTTGCTGCACCGGCTTGTATGATAGGCACCTCAAACTTTTTTGAGTTGGCCGTGGCGGTTGCGATATCACTCTTTGGTTTACACTCGGGTGCTGCGTTGGCAACAGTTGTTGGTGTTTTGGTTGAAGTACCTGTGATGTTGTCTTTGGTTTATTTTGCCAATAGAACACGCCATTGGTTTACGGGCTCTGATACGAGCGCCTAAATTCAGAGGGTGTCTCTGCAAAAAAGTTTGTGAATTGCCGGGTAAAATAACTCGGATCTGTGTAGCCAGTTTCACTGGCTATTGCAGAGATTGGCATAGCTGTTTCAGTTAACAGCCTTCTGGCATGTTCAAGACGTACCTCATTTATGTATTGTTTCGGCGTTTTATGTAAATATTTTTTAAAACGCCTTTCTAATGCACTAACTGACAAGTGTGCTATTTCAGCTAGTTCTACAATACAGATGTTTTTCATATATTGCGCTCGAATATATTCCACCGGAATTTTTAACGCATGCATGCCACTTAACGCACGAGAAGTTTTTTCTAAATGACGCGACGTGCCATATGAGCCGATGATGTTATTTGTTTGATCAAACAGCGGCCGTTTTGAGGTTGTAAACCACCCCAAGTCACCCGATTTTAAGATATTCATTTCCAATCTATCGTCAACAAGTTGACCAGCCATCACTCTTTGATCGTCCATGACAAATTGTCTTGCTAAGTGAGTTGGTGCGAAATCATAGTCACTTAAACCAATTGCTTGCTCTAGATTATTAACCCCTATATGCGCTTGAAAAGACTTATTCGCATAAATAATTTTGCTATCGGCATCTTTAATCCAAAACAGAATATCGGGTAACAAATCAAACATACTGATGAGTTGTTGAACGCCAACCTTGTCTAAAAAATCATCTATTTCTGTGTGTTTTAATGACATTTTTTGCTTCTTAATTAAACGATTAGATATTTGTAATTTTGCAAATTGTTTTCAATTTTGAGATGAATGTATAGTTTCGACTGCAAAGTTGCAAACACAAGTATGATAGCAGCTTGTAATAAAGTCAGCCAGCTCAACGCCGAATTAGTCCTAATTTAGACCGATTTACTTCTAACGAATTGTATTTAATTTAAACTAACATGGTTAACAATGAATTAACCTTGTTGTCGAGTTTAAAAGGGGAAGACAAATGCAAAAGATTAGAATGGGCATGGTTGGCGGTGGGCAGGGCGCTTTTATTGGCGCAGTACACCGCATGGCTGCAAATTTAGACGGACAGATCGAACTGGTGTGCGGTGCATTTAGTAGTACTGCTGAACGTTCAAAACAATCTGGTCGCGCATTGTTTTTAGATGACTCGCGCTGTTATAGCAGTTATCAAGAAATGTTCGAAGTTGAGTCAAAGTTGCCTGCCGATAAGCGCATGCAGTTGGTAGCAATTGTTACACCAAACCATTTACATTTTCCGGTTGCCAAAATGGCAATTGAACACGGTTTTCATGTGATGTCAGATAAACCAGCTACTTTTACCTTGGAAGAGGCTTTAGCACTTGAAGAGATTTTAAATGCGCATGATGTGTTATACGGGTTAACACATACTTATACCGGCTACCCAATGGTTAAAGAAGCAAAAGCGCTCATTAATGCAGGCAAAATCGGTAAAGTTAGAAAAATAGTGGTTGAATACCCACAAGGTTGGCTGGCTGAAGCACCGGACCAAAGTAACAAACAAGCAATTTGGCGTTTAGACCCAAAACAAGCTGGGATCAGTTGTTGTATGGGCGATATTGGCGTGCATGCTGCCAACTTAGCAGAATATATGTCAAGCCTTGAAATTACTGAACTATGTGCTGATTTGGTTGCTACGGTTGAAAACAGAGAACTAGATGATGATGGCACCGTACTTTTAAAATTTAACAATGGTGCACGTGGTGTGTTGATGGCAAGCCAAATATCCGTAGGTGAAGAAAACAATTTAAAAATTAGAGTATATGGTGAAACGGGGGGGCTGGAATGGTCTCAGCAAGAACCGAATTCTCTGATCCTAAAAGATTTGCACGAACCAAACCAAATATTACGCGCCGGTATTGGTCAACAATCTGAATTTGCGACTGCAAATATGCGTACACCGGCCGGTCATCCGGAAGGGTATCTGGAAGCTTTTGCAAATATCTATCGCAATTTTGCACAGCAAATTAGAGCCTTTGAAGAAAAACAAACGCCCGATGAAATTGCTCAGGATGTCCCAGGCATCAAAGAAGCTGTGCGCGGTATGGCATTTATCGAAAATGTCGTTGCGGCCAGTCAGTCAAACGAAAAGTGGCATGCGTTTAGTATTGCACCGAATAATAAGTAAAAGAATAATTAAATTAATAGGAGCATCCGTCTCATGAGTCAAATTAAAGGTCCTGCTATATTTTTAGCACAATTTGCAGGTGATGAAGCGCCATACAATAACTTGTCTGATATATGTAACTGGGTTGCCGGTATGGGATATAAAGCCGTGCAAATTCCAACTTGGGATAAACGTTTGTTTAATCTTGAATTGGCCGCAGAAAGTAAAGATTATTGTGATGAAGTACAAGGTATTGTTGCCCAACACGGTCTTGAAATCAGTGAATTGTCTACGCATTTACAAGGTCAATTGGTTGCGGTACATCCGGCATACGACACAATGTTTGAAGGTTTTGCGCCTGAAGAATTAAAAGGTAAACCAGCTGATCGTACTGAGTGGGCAATTTCTCAGCTTAAAGCAGCAGCTAAAGCCAGCCAAAATTTAGGCTTAACCGCACATGCTAGTTTTTCTGGTGCGTTATTATGGCAAACCGTTTATCCGTGGCCACAGCGTCCAGCTGGATTAGTTGAACAAGGTTTTGCCGAATTAGCGAAACGTTGGTTGCCGATACTCAACGCGTTTGATGATGCTGGTGTAGATGTTTGTTATGAACTCCATCCGGGTGAAGATTTACACGATGGTGTTACCTTCGAAAGGTTTTTAGAAGCAACGGGTAATCATGCGCGTGCAAATCTTTTATATGATCCAAGTCATTTCGTGTTACAGCAACTAGACTATCTGTCATTTATCGATATTTATCATGAACGCATTAAAGCTTTCCATGTGAAAGATGCCGAATTTAATATGAACGGTCGAAGCGGCATATATGGCGGTTACCAATCTTGGGTTGATCGTCCAGGACGTTTTCGCTCTTTAGGTGATGGTCAGATTGATTTTAGTGGCATTTTTAGCAAATTAACACAATACGGATTTTCAGGTTGGGCTGTTTTGGAGTGGGAATGCTGCCTTAAACATCCAGAGCAGGGAGCGAAAGAAGGGGCTGAGTTTATTAAAAAGCACCTCATTCGCCGCGCTGAAAAAGCTTTTGATGATTTTGCATCCGTCGGTGCAGATGAAGCGTTAAACAACAAAATACTCGGGTTATAAGGTAAATACTATGATGCAGATTAATCGTTCAAGATTGTTTATTGCAAGCTGTATTGCACTGGCCGTAACCGCAATGACGTTTGCAATTCGTGCTGGTATATTGGGCCAGCTCAGTGACAGCTATGGTTTATCAGATACAGAATTAGGTTGGATCAATGCGATGGCTTTCGCCGGCTTTCCTGTTGCAACTATGCTAGGTGGCTTTTTATACAATCTGATGGGCGCTAAAAAATTATTAATCGTCGCGTTTTTCTGCCATTTGTTGGGTTTGATTTTAACAATGGCTGCTGATGGCTTCTGGTTATTAATTATCTCCAGCTTCTTTATTGGTTTTGCAAATGGTTCGGTAGAAGCGGGTTGTAATCCACTGATTGCCGATATGTACCATAAAAATAAAACAACCATGCTGAATAAATTTCATGTTTGGTTTCCAGGTGGCATTGTAATCGGCGCTTTAATTTCTAAATTTATGACAGATGCAAGTTTGGGATGGGAATTACAAATTGCGGTTATGTTATTACCAACCGTCATTTATGGTTATTTAATGTTGACTCAGAAATTTCCTGAAGCAGAAAATATTGATAATTCGACCTCGCATAACATTAAAGCATTAGCCTCTCCATTGTTTATTTTTATGGTGCTGTGTATGACTTTAACGGCGACAACAGAGTTGGGTACACAGCAGTGGATTGAACGTATATTGGGCGCATCGGGTGCTTCTCCTATGATTATCATGGCGATGGTCACGGGATTAATGGCAGTAGGCCGTTATTTTGCTGGCCCCTTGGTACATACGTTGAATCCAGTGGGTATTTTATTAGCTTCAGCTATCGTATCGACGTTAGGGATCTATACTATGAGTATCGCAACGGGCAATATGGTTTATTTCGCTGCGATTTTGTTTGCTTTAGGGGTTACTTACTTTTGGCCGACCATGATAGGTTTTATAGCTGAATATCAGCCTAGAACGGGCGCCTTAGGCATGTCGCTAATAGGTGGCGCTGGAATGTTTTCAGTGAGCATGTGGAATCCGGTTATCGGAAGCTGGATTGATGAAGGTCGCGTTCAGGCGGCAAGCCAGAATTTGGTTGGTCCTGCCGCCGAATTAGCGGCTGGACAGGCAACCTTGTCCAATTTGACCTTATTTCCATTGGTATTAATTGTTGCGTTTGGCGGCTTATATATTTATATGCGCAACCGACCAAAGCCGCAATCGGGCCATAGCGAGGGTGAACAATCTTCTAACATTGACAACGCAGAGGGGGCCGCATGAGCGACTCGTTAAACTTAAAACGGCGTTCGCTTTTACAAGGTTTAGGAGCTGTGCTTGGCACAGCTGCTGCCTGTAATTTGCTTGGCGGAAACGCCATCGCTATTGCAAATGCTTATACACCAAAACCAAACAGTCACAAGTTAGCTGGCGAAGTTTTTTCGCAACCACAGATGCAGATGTTGCGGGATATTTGTGCACATGTGATCCCGAAAACCGATACGCCAGGTGCAGTTGATGTGGATTGTCATGGTTTCGTTGATCATCAACTCAAACATGTGCATGAGCAAAGTGCACAATCGTCTGCGACTGCAATCTTGGATAAAATAAATCAAGTTTGCCAAACCCGATTTAGCAAAGGTTTTATTGAGCTAAACGATGCGCAACAATTGGATATATTACAACAAGTTGAGACTCTTCAGGGAGCTTTTTCTAAGCAGGATGAAACCGGTTTTAAGCTGGTTAAGTCCTTGATCGTCTTTGGCTACTACACATCGCAAGCTGGGGCGATGCAAGAACTGCGTTATTTGCCGGTACCAGGTGGTTTTAGAGGCTCGGTACCTTATAAAGATGTGGGCACTGCTTGGAGTTCTAAAGCGTATTATTAAGCTTTTCACGATAGATTTTTAACGAGAGCAATGTATGAAAAAAGAAACTTACATTAACGAATCTAACGAAGTATATGATGCAATCGTTATTGGTTCTGGTATTACCGGCGGTTGGGCTGCAAAAGAGCTCACCGAGCGTGGTTTTAAAACATTAATGATTGAACGTGGGCGGGTGGTTGAGCACCGGAAAGACTATATTGCTGAAGGAAAAGGCCCGTGGGAGTTTCCGCACAGAACTAAAGTTAATAACCTACTGGTGGAAGAACAATACAAAATACAAAGCCAATGTTATGCCTTTCATGATGGTACTAAACATTTTTTTGGCAATGATAGGGATTTACCCTATAGCACAGCAGAAGGCACCGATTTTAGCTGGATCCGGGCGAATCAGTTGGGCGGGAAATCATTGCTGTGGCACCGGCAGTCTTACCGATTAAGTGATTATGATTTTACCGCAAACCTAAAAGACGGCATTGGTAATGATTGGCCGATCCGCTACAAAGATTTAGCGCCTTGGTATGATTATGTCGAAAAATTTGTCGGTATTAGTGGCAATTATGACAATTTACCTCAGTTACCAAACAGCCAGTTTCAACCGCCATTTGAAATGACAAAACCGGAACAAGACTTTGTAAAAACCATGGCCGAAGTGTATCCAGATCGTCCGGCTATAATGGGACGTTGTGCACACCTTACTGCGCCGCAAAAAATTCAGGTTGAGCTTGGAAGAATGAAGTGTATGGCACGTAATGAATGCCAAAAAGGCTGTTCATTTGGCGCATACTTTTCAACGCAAAGTGCAACCTTACCGGCTGCAGCGCGTACCGGCAATTTATACATAGCGCCGAACAGTGTCGTCGAAAGCCTTATATACGATGAAAAAACCAACAAGGTTAAAGGTGTGAATGTGGTTGATAACGACACACTCAAAACACGCGAATATTACGGCAAAATTGTATTTTTGTGCGCGTCGACATTAGCCAGTACGCAGATAATGTTGAACTCTAAATCTCGTAAATTTCCAAATGGTATTGCAAATAGCTCAGGCGTATTGGGTCATTATTTAATGGATCATAATTATAACGCGAGAGCTTATGCAGAGATTGATGGTTATGAAGACGAGTATTACATGGGGCGTCGGCCAACCGGAATTTATATTCCAAATTTCCGCTATGAGCCTAAACGTTATCACAAAGACTATAAACGTGGTTATGCCTTATCAGGCGGTGCAGGCCGCAGTGACTGGCAAGGGATGGCAAAAAGCAACGGATTTGGGGTTGATTTCAAAAATAAGCTGAAACACCCGGGGAAATGGGGCATGTCGTTGGGCGCTCAGGGCGAGATGCTGCCAAATAGAGAAAATCAAATGACATTGCATAACAGTAAAAAGGATAAGTGGGGGATACCGCAAATACACTTTAATTGTAAGTGGTCAGAAAATGAAAAGCGCATGATGGAAGATGCCGCACAAACTGCCGCACAAATGTTAGAAAAAGCAGGTTATAAGAATGTACAAAGTTCTTTCTCAGAGCGCCCGCCAGGGATTGCCATTCATGAAGTGGGTACGGCGAGAATGGGACGCGATGCAAAAGAGTCTGTTCTGAACGGTTACAACCAGTGCCATGATATTGATAATTTGTTTGTCACCGATGGTTCTGCTTTTTGTTCGTCAGCCGTAGTTAATCCGTCTTTAACCTTTATGGCGTTGACAGCCAGAGCGGTTGATTATGCAGTGAAAGAAGTTAAAGCCGGACGTTTATAAACGCTTAATCAATACAACGAATAATAAATTACACAATACACAAAATATAAAACGAAAAGAGAAACTTACTACTATGAAAATATTTAATAATATTGGCTTGGTTGCCTTAATTTCAGCCAGTTTAGTGATGCTAGGCTGCACAACAAAACAACAGAATACGAGCGAGGAAAAAATGCCAAAGATCAGTGTTCAGCTATGGTCTGTCAAAGATCAGGTTTCAGCAGACTTTAAAGGGACATTAAAAACACTGAAAAATATGGGATTTGATGGCGTTGAATTTGCGAGGAATTTTGGACCTTATGAACAGGATCCTAAGGGGTTGAAAACCTTTCTAGACGAAATTGGATTAGTTGCCAGTGGGGCACATGTTCCGTTTGAAGCATTAAATGAACAGAATTTTACTCGGACTGTCGCATTTTACAAAACAATAGAATGTCCGATGTTGATCATCCCCTACGACGAGCGCGCCTTTAGTGATGATGGCATTGTTTGGGTAACAGAAGAATTAACCCGTTTATCAAACAAGCTAGCTGAACATGATATCAAGGTGGGTTATCACAACCATGCGCAAGAGTTTAACCAGTATCAAGATTCAACTTATTGGGACTATTTAGCGCAAAATACCCCTAAATCGGTTGTCTTGCAGCAAGATGTGGGTTGGACGACCTATGCAGGATTAGATCCGGTAGAATATGTTAACAAATATCCTGGGCGTACATTGACAACACACTTTAAAGTGCGATTACCTGAAGGTACGCAAGGCAAATCACCCATTATTGGTCAAGATACCATTGATTGGTCTGCGTTAATTGAAGCTAACGTAAAAGCAGGTGGCACCTTATGGTTTGTCGTCGAACAAGAAGAGTACCCAAATAATATGACGCCTCTTGAAGCAGTTCAGGCTTCTAAAATGGGTTTAGATAAGTACTTAACAAATTTTTAATATATACTCCTTGTGACAACCATTAAGTTGTCATTGAATATAAACAAAAGCAAGCTAGATATGTCGGCTTGCTTTTGATTTTATCGGAGTTAAAAATGTCACGTGTTATTCAGAGTTATCTATCTTTTTCCCCAGTAAAATTTATTTTCCTACTTTCTGGTTTTTTATTCGTAACAACATTGAGCTATAGCAATTCGCTGCACGCCAACGCAAACGAAAACGCGATTCAAATGAAGATGCCCAGCGGGATAGTTGAAGGTGTAGAAGACTTACAAGCTCAACTATATATCTTTAAAGGTGTACCTTATGCACAGCCGCCCTTGGGAGGTCTTAGGTGGAAAGCGCCAGTTAAATTAGCGAGTTGGACGGGCATAAAAAAGACAACTCAGTTTGCTCCGCGTTGCATGCAACTGCCAATATTTGACGACATGATGTTTCGCTCTGAAAAGGTAAGTGAAGATTGTTTATACTTAAATATTTGGGCACCCGTCGATGCTACAAAAAAAGCAAGGAAGTTACCCGTGTTGGTGTACTTTCATGGCGGTGGCTTTATTGCAGGATCAGCTGATGAAGCGCGTTATGATGGCACGAGTATGGCAAAATTAGGGATGATTGTTGTGACTGTGAATTATCGCTTAGGCGTGTTTGGTTTTTTTGCTCACCCACAATTAACACAAGAATCCCCTCACAAAGCATCAGGTAATTATGGATTTTTAGATCAAGTCGCAGCATTGCAATGGGTAAAGGATAACATAGAAGCTTTTGGTGGCGATCCACGGCATATTGTTATTGGTGGAGAGTCTGCAGGTTCAATTTCAGTCAGTGCATTGATGGCATCACCATTAAGTAGAGATCTAATGAAAGCTGCAATTGGGCAAAGTGGTTCAATGCTTGGATTAGATTTTACCCATAGAACAAGAGAAGAAGGTGAATCAGAAGGAGAGGCGATACAGCAAGTATTAAATTTAAAAAATATTGCTCAATTGAGAAATATGGATGCACAAAGCTTATTAAAAAAAGTCTCAGATGCGCAATATGTTTGGTTCAGGCCTGTTATAGATGGATATTTTTTCCCCCAGTCTGCCGAGCATTTATACAACAGTGGCGAGTTTGCCAAAGTACCTTTGTTAACAGGCGTCAATAGCCAGGAAGATAGCTACAAAGCGATTTTAGATGAACCTCAATGGCAAAAAAATATTAATAAAAATAATTATATAGCAGCGCTTAAAAAACATTACCCGCAAAATTGGCAAGCCATTTTAAACTTATACCCAGCAGAGAAGGCCGAGCAAATTAAAGACGCCGCACAAGATTTGGCCAGCGATCGTTTTTTAAGTTTTAGTACTTGGCTTTGGGCTAAACAGGTGTCTAGCCATTCTCGCCGACCCGTATATTATTATTTATACGCACGCCCAAGGCCCGCTCCGTCAGTTGAGAGAGGAGCGGTACATTCGGCTGAAATTGAATATGCACTCGGTAATCTTGGACTAAACCCGACTTATCAATGGCAAGATGACGACTATCAAACTTCAAAAGTCATGCAAAGCTATTTTGCTAATTTTATAAAAAAGCTCAGCCCTAATATGGGAAACGGAGTTGATCATAAATTGATGCTGATACCTTGGCCAAACTTTAGTAGAGGCAAGCGGCTTGTGATAAAAGCAAAGCCAGAGCTTGAATCCTTAGATCAGTATCAAGCACGATATATGCTTTTACAACGTTTAGCCCAGTAGTTGATTTAATTTGTAAAATATATGTGTTAATTTGGGTAATCGTTTAACTAAATAAATCCATTTAAATCAATGAAATACTGTTTATTTAACTTTTTGTTGGGAAATAATGCTTGTTAAGCGTTTACCTTTGTGTGTATTATTGTGTTGCGTTTATGTTAAATAAAACAACAAGGGTGATATTTTTATGAAAAAATCCAAGCTTATAACGAATACAATTGCTGGACTGCTACTGGCTGTTACACACTCTCAGGCATTTGGATTTGCTAAAGGGGCTGATGTTGGATGGCTATCTGAAATGGAATATTACGGCACGCAGTTTTACAACGATGCAGGTCAAGAACAAGACGTTATACAAATCTTAAAAGATCATGGTATGGATTCAATTCGACTGCGCGTTTGGGTAGACCCTGAAGGCGGTTGGAATGGTATTGATGATGTGATTAACAAAGCTATCCGTGCAAAAAATGCCGGCATGCGCATTATGATCGATTTTCACTACAGCGACAGTTGGGCAGATCCAGCTAAACAATTTAAACCTGCAGCTTGGGAAACCTATGATATTAATGGCTTAATGTCGGCCGTTTGGTGGCATACCTATGATTCATTAAACGCGTTAAAAAATGCAGGTATTACCCCAGAATGGGTGCAGGTGGGTAACGAAACCAACAATGGTATGCTGTGGGATGAAGGTAAAGCAACTAACAGCATGCAAAATTTTGCGTGGCTGGTTAATAGTGGACATGACGCGGTTAAAGACGTTTTTCCGAATGCAAAAGTCATTGTGCATTTAGCCAATTGTCACGATAGTGCAAATTTTCGATGGATGTTTGATGGTATTAACCAATATGGCGCCAAATACGATGTAATAGGGGCTTCTGCCTACCCGACCAATTCAGCGCCAACTGCTTGGCAAACGATTAACAACCAATGTTTAGACAATCTGAATGATATGGTGGCGCGTTACAATAAAGATGTGATGATTACCGAAGTGGGCGCACCCTGGGATCACCCTGAAGCGCCAGAAATTATATCAGACATGATCAGTAAAGTTAGACAAGTTAATAATGGTCGAGGTTTGGGGATCTTTTACTGGGAACCACAAGCTTCAAATTGGAATGGCTATACATTGGGGGCATGGGATCCTAATACTGGTAAACCTACTGAAACGTTAGATGCATTTTTAGAACAAGCAAACAGTTATCCAACAACGCGTATTCAATCACGCCACAGTAATTTATGTATTGATGTATACGGCTCAGGTACGGCAAATGGAGCGGATGTGGTGCAGTGGGCATGTCATACTAATGCTAATCAGCAATGGTCTTTTGAGCCGACAGGCGATGGATATTTTCAAATTAAAGTCGCTCATAGTGGCTTATGTTTAGATGTTTTTGAACACAGTATGCTAGACGGTGGCAATATCGTGCAGTGGACTTGTTCTGCTAGTCATAACCAGCATTTTATGAAAGAAGATATGGGGGATGGCTATTATCGGTTGCGCTCAAGACTCAGCGATAAGTGTATTGATGTCAGTGCTGCTGGAACCAGCAATGGGGATTCAATGATACAGTGGTCGTGTCACAATAATTGGAACCAACAGTGGAGAGATTATTAATAGATGCCGTTGAATGCATAGATTAATTATCAACTAGAGTTAAGGAAATACAGAAAAGCGGCATTTATGCCGGTTTTCTTGTTTTAGATATGCGAGCTTTAAAGTTTACTCAGTGTCTTCGCGCCAAGTTTCTTTAACTTCTAATATTTTATCCATTTCGGCCAATAATAAATCGACTAGTTTAGGGTCAAAGTGTTTACCACTTTGTTCAATTAAAAATTGAGTCGTTTTTTCAATGCTCCAAGCCTCTTTGTAGGGGCGTTTGCAGGTCAGAGCATCAAAAACATCTGCCAATGCGACGATACGACCTTCAATTGGAATATCTTCACCCGCTAAACCATAGGGGTAACCTGTACCATCCCATTTTTCATGATGGGTGAGGGCAACTGATTTAGCTAACTTGAGTAAATCTGAGTTTGCTTCTCCTAATATAGCCGCGCCAATAATTGGGTGCTGTCGCATCCTTTCCATTTCTTCATCCGTTAAGCGCCCAGGTTTTAATAAAATGCTATCAGGGATCCCTATTTTTCCAATATCATGCATCGGAGCTGCGTGCATCAATTTATCAGCCTGTTCGGGGGAGAAACCGTATGCCAGTGCGATAATTCGTGCGTAATGGCTCATGCGAATAACGTGCATGCCTGTTTCATTATCTTTGTATTCTGATGCACGTCCCAGTACTTGAATAATCTGTAGTCGGGTTTGTTTTAACTCGTCAGCTTGTACCAGTGATAAATGTGTTTTTACTCGCGCCTTCACCAAGGCGGCAGAAATCGGTTTACTAATATAATCGACTGCACCAGCAGCAAATCCTGAAGCCTCATCTATTTCAGTGGATAAAGCCGACACAAAGATGACAGGAATCGCTCGAGTACTAGTATCGGCTTTTAATTTTTCACAGGCTTCAAGACCAGACATGGCTGGCATCATAATATCTAGCAAGATCAAATCTGGTTTTTCTGTTTGTGCTAAGCGTATTGCTTCTTCGCCACTTTTGGCAAAGATTAAACGATATTCATTTTGTAAAACTTGCTTTAAGACTCGTAAATTGGCCGGTTCATCATCAACTACAAGAATTTTCTGTTCGCGAGATGGCATATACGACATAATTAAACCTCGGCAATATTTAATTTTAGTTGCGATATAATTTGCTGTGCTTTGGCAAATTCAAATTCATTTAATGTATCAACCAAAGGTACAACTTTTTGTTCCCATTCTGTGGGGACGGCTGCGGATAATTGAGCCAATATGTCTTCATCAAATTCATTATGTTCAACCTGCTCACTTAATTGTTCAAGCAGCTTTAAAATCACATTCGGCTCTAATGATTTTTTAATCGGGTTATTTGGGTTCTGGGTTGAAAAGTATAAATCCAGCGCTTGTTTTAACTGATTAAACTGTAATTGAATGTCCGTATATAAAGAATTGAGTGTTAAGAACGACTCGTTTTGAATGTTTTCTTCTAGTTGCTTAAATAATCCGAAGAGCTTAGTTAGTGCTAGATTTCCAGACAAACCTTTAATGCTGTGAATATAATTTTGCGCATCGGGACTTCTAACTGTTTCTGCATTGTAAGTAAGGTGTTTAACTTTTTCACAATGCGTCTGATAAAAAAGATTAAGCTCTTTCATATACAAACGCTTTGATCCCCATAGTTCGATGCCTTTATTGGCGTCGAAGCAGTCAAAACCTTCAATTTCATTATTTTGTATCGTAAATGCATCATTAGAAGCTTCTTTAGACGCTTCATTAGAAGTATTATTAGATTCAAGGTTTAACTGTAAAACACGTGCAATTTCTTGCGATAGTTGTATATAGTCAACTGGCTTATAGGCGAAACCGTCCACACCTGCTGCGGTGGCTGCTACTCTGTCTTGTTCTAATGTACTGGCCGTTAGCATTATAATTGGGACCTTTTTCAACTGCAGTTCTGATTCTAATTGCCTTCTTTGCAGCGCAGCATTGATGCCATCTAATACAGGCATTTGTATGTCCATTAAGACAAGGTCTATATTTGACGCTTTGTTTAAGCGTGTTAGTGCCTGTTCTCCATCGCGAGCGGTCATGACTTTGTGTCCACGATTTGACAGCAGTGTTGTGAGTAAATCAATGTTCTGTTGAATATCATCCACCACTAAAATTGAAAGCGGTGGTAATACTGCATACGAGCCTTTTGAAGGTTTTGTGTGTTTATTTTGCGCGGATTGAAGTGGTAGGTGAATGGTAAATTGACTGCCCTCGCCCAACTGGCTATTGACATGAATTGTGCCACCCATTAATTCTACAAGTTGCTTGCTAATCGTTGTCCCTAAACCTGTACCACCAAATTTACGGCTGACCGATGCATCTGCTTGGGTAAACGCATCAAATATGACCTTTAATTGTTCCGGCGTCATACCAATGCCAGTGTCTGATACGACTATGTCAATGTGACCATTGTTGGATTCACTGACCTTAACCGTTACTTGTCCGGCAGGGGTGAATTTAATTGCATTACTAACAAGATTTGTTAAAACCTGTCTTATTCTATGCGGGTCACCAAGATAATAGGGTTTAATCGACGGAGAAATTTCTGTATTGAGTACAATGTTTTTCTTTTTGGCTTCTAACCACAAAGTGGAGACAACCATGTCAATTTCTTCAATCAGAGAAAAATCGACGAGTTCTAAATCAAATCGGCCTTTTTCCAGTTTTGCACTATCTAGCACATCGTTTAGAAGGTGCAACAATGACTTGGCTGAATTATGGATGGTTCTAAGTTGTTCGCTTTGCTCTTTTTGTAATGGGCTGTCTAATAAAATATCGGCAAAACCAATGATTGCATTCATTGGGGTTCTGATTTCGTGGCTCATATTGGCTAAGAATGCACTGCGGCTTGCAGCGGCTTGTTCAGCAACTTCTTTGGCTTGTCTTAGTTCTTTCTCAATATCTTTTCGTTCTGTTATGTCCATGATAAAACCATCTAACCAGGTGGTTTTATGCTCTTTTTCGATGAAGTTTCCATGTTCTAACATCCATCGTACATCACCCGATTTAGTGATAATGCGGTATTCAGCACAATACCCACCTTTAGAGCCGACCATTTGAGCAAGCGGCTCGCTATCATCTGGATGATATAAATCAGCAAAGGAGCGTTTAGGGTTCGGTAATACAAAGTCACTGGCCGGGTAGCCGGTGATTTCTTCAACCGCGTCACTGATATAGAGCATTGCCCAATCAGATTGATCTAAACACCGAAAAGCGATACCCGGAATATTACTGATTAATGAGCGGAATCTTTCTTCGTTAAATCTGAGCTCGCTTTCCATTTTTAGACGCTCGGTGAGGTCTGATACATAGGCTATGTAATAAATTTCGTTTTCAACTTCACATTTGCCAACCGCTAGGCGTACGTCTATCTGCTCGCCTGCTTTATTCAGCACTTTCACTTCACGGCTTTTGCCAATAAAAATGTTCGTTTTGCTGTTAATTTGTTCTGCAAATTCTTGTTTCAATTTGGTTGGTAATACGGCTACGATAGACTTGCCGAGTAAGTCGGCTGGGGTCCAACCAAACACATTCTCTACCGCTTTATTGATGTGAACTACGTTGCCGAATGTATCCAGAATTAACATGCTATCCAATGCTGTATCCATCATAGAGCGCATGCGGGCTTCATTCACTTTTGCCTGATGTGATAGTTGCTTATATTTGATAATGTAATTTATAGCTATTATTAAGCTGGTAATGGTGAATGTCGCTATAGTGACCGCAATCGCTAAATAAGTCGAAATACTAGAGGTTTGGTTGGACAGCTCCATACCTTCGGGTAATACAAACCTGGCCGCCGATATGCCTGTATAATGCATTCCAGCTATGGCGGCGCCCATTATGATGCTGGCAATGCAGTTTCGCTGTAAGACCGAAAAATTTAAATGGGTATTATTTCTAAGCCCAAAGCCGACCCATAACGCCAACACCGCAAGCACAACTGCAACTATGATCGACAGTAAAAATGTAGGTAGGTGATATCTCAGCAGTGGTGCCATTTCCATTGCAGCCATACCAATATAATGCATAGCTCCGATTCCAGCACCTACTATCACACCTCCTAATAAAATAAGGGGTTTGTTGTAGCTGGGCTTGGAGATGATATTAAGTGCGACCCATGAGGCAGCAATGCTCGGCAGTGCTGAAATAAGGGTTGTATTAATGGCGTATTCAACTGGCGTGCAAAGATTAAAAGCAATCATGCCAATAAAGTGCATAGACCAAACACCACCACCTAAAGCTAAACTGCCACTGAAAAGTGAAGCTTGACGCCTGAATTTTGATTGAAAGCCGGAAGCCTGATACGCCACTTGTAATGCCATAAAAGAAGTGAAAACTGCAATCAATACAGACAGAGCAACCATGCCAGTGGAATATTGGCCAGTTACTATCAAGCTATTTTGATTAAAAGTGAAAAGTGATGTGGCGTATTCAAGCATAAATAAAAAACGAAATATAAAGGTGGTTGTTATTATCTAATAGTCAGTATGAACAATAAAGTAACCAGTTCACTTTAATTCTCTTCTATTTAAAAAATATTGCGTATTAGTCTGACTCTACTCGATTTTTTAATGAAAAAAGCTGACCTTAAATGGATTGAGCCGCTAAACAACAAATTAACAACAACCCTGTATACAAAGGTTAAACAATCTATGTTCATTTTATTAATCTTGTTTTAAATCTTAAAAATATAATATAGTATTATTGTATGTTTTTGGTGGTTTTTAACGTTTGAATTTAGGGGAATAATGGTGAATATGCGCAGATTTAAATCAAGTTTAGCAATGCCTGTGTTGCTTTTATGTGGCTTGATGATAAACAAAATGGCTAATGCTGGTTTGATTAATCAGGATTTCAGTAGTGGATTTTCGAACTGGCATGGGGAAGTTGTTGTATACAATTTTACGTCGGATAGCGACACCCTTGATTTTGGGGATATAGCTGGCAGTTATCCAGAAAATTTTGAAACATCGAGTAACACAGTTACTTTAAACACTTCATTTGATATTGATAATGATTATTGGAGTATTGTGTTATTTCAGGATTTTACGGTAGATAACATAACCGCGGGTAACAATTTAACTTTAGCCTTAGATGTTTCTTATCGTTTAACGGATGACGTGTTTGATTTTGTTTTTGTCCAATTGTTCGATTTAGATAATAACCTCTCAACTATCGATTTAACTGCAGGCGGTCGTTTTGATCTTACAGCATGGTCAGGTGCCAATGCATCTATTCAATTTGGTGTAATTGACGGTGATTTCGATTTATTCGACAGTTTGACGGTAGCAAACCTATCTATCACAGAAACTGTGGCTGATATACCAGAGCCGGCAGCTTTGTTTATTTTTATTGGTGGATTAATTTTATTGGTCGTACGCTTAACTTTGCGTGTTCACTTGCCCAGAATGATACAAGTAGGCGTTTAAAAATGAATATGATATTGAAACGTTTATTGGCCCATTATATGGCAAACCATTTATCCATCATCGCACTCTTATTGGCCATAGCCTGCCTCTTCACATACAGTAATTATGCTGTTGCAGGAGACGCTAAATGGATTGAATTAGAATCTGTTAGTATTGAAAAAGGCCGCCGATTTTATTTACGCGGAACGGGTTATTATACCGATAACCAGTTGGTTGCAGACAGCAATATTGAGTTAGCTGATCCATTGCGTCTTGTCGTTGTTGATAACAGTCATGCAGTGCTGAATGCAGATGGGTTTGATGAGCAAGGTCAGCCTTACTTTGAAATATCTGATATCAGTGCAGCTGTGCGTATAGTGTTTGAGCGCAAACGGGGGATGTTTTCTTACTCTGCACAATTACAAGCATTAAAAATTATCAACGCCCGCCCAAGTGTTGATCGTCAATCAATTACTTTTAATGATTTTGGCGTGCATGATCCCTCAGTGATTAAAGTTGACAATACATATTATGTTTTTGGCTCTCACCTTGCTGCTGCTAAAACAACTGATTTAATGCACTGGCAAGCGCTTAACCCAGGAGATAACTTTACCAACGGGATTTTATTCTCTCCAAGTTATGCACAAGCTTTACCCGAAGCGGTTGCATGGACTGGTGGGCATGTCGGTTCTTGGGCCTCTGATGTGATTCAATTAAATGATGGTAAATTCTATTTTTATTATAACCATTGTGCTAACCCTGCATCGGGAGATTGCAACATGCCACATTCTTATTTAGGCGTGGCAGTCTCTGATAATATTGAAGGTCCGTACGTTGATAAAGGGATTTTTCTTAAATCTGGCACACTAAGCAGTGTGACTGCAGCAGATTTACCAGATGGTGTAGAGCATTATATTGATGGACAAATGCCGAATGCGATTGACCCTGACGTTTTTTATGACAAAAACGGTGGTTTGTGGATGATATACGGCTCGCATTTTGGCGGAATATGGGTACTTGAAATGGATGAAACAACAGCGAAACCAAAAACCGGTCAAGGATATGGTACAAGATTAACCGGCGGTAACTTTTATGCAAATGAAGGTTCATATATGTTGTATAGCCCTGTAAGTGATTATTATTATTTGTTCACATCGCTTGGTGGTTTTAATTCTGATGGTGGATACAACATGCGTATCTCTCGCTCGCGTAATCCAAATGGGCCGTTTTTCGACGCTAAAGGTTTTAACATGGCGGATGTATGGGGTGATCCTCAAGAACACGGTGTTAAACTTATGGGCGGTTTTACTTTTGTTGCCGAAGTAGGTGATGAAGGCGAGGATCAAGGTTATTTAGCGCCAGGGCATAATTCTGCATATTATGATGAGAGCAGTGGAAAACATTTATTAATCACACATACGCGGTTTCCCGATCGTGGAGAGGCGCACGCTATACGTGTACATGAAATGTTCATTAATGAAGATGACTGGTTAGTCGCATCACCGCATCGTTATGTACCTATTAATGGAGAGACCCAAGTAAATGAACAAGATTTAGTAGGCGACTATCGATTTATTAATCATGAACTGGATACCAATAGTAAGGCTAAACAGTCAGTTTATATAAGCTTGACAGCCGATGGTAAAGTCAGTGGTGAGTATACAGGCAGTTATTTTGTCTCGGCTGTAAACCCTAATTATATAGGTTTGCAACTTAACAGTCAGCCCGGTTTTACGGGTGGGACATTTAACGGTGTCATTCAATGGCAGTATAATGATCAAACTCAGCAGTTAGTCCCAGCGTTTACAGCACTTTCAAGCGACGGAATTTCAATATGGGGGTCGAAGTTAACAGATAAAACGACCGATCAGATTATAGACTCGATTGTTGCTGCACTTAATTATGATTCAATTATTAAAACCAACCGAATACATTTACCCACGCGTGCAACGCGAGCTGCCAATATTCGTTGGCATAGTTCACAGCCAAACGTGATTTCGGTAGACGGCAAGGTAACACGACCGGCCGCAGGTGAAGCTGACGCAGTGGTCACGCTAACCGCAACGATTGACATATTGGGAAGGCAAGTCGAAAAGCAATTTATGATTACGGTGAAAGCACGTAGTGTTTACAACCGAGTCGCTCAGTTTAGTTTTGAAAATAATTTAAGCGACAGCTTTGGTCAATTTTCTGATGCGACTATGTTAGCGGACAAAATAGGTTTAGAAGGTGGCAACCTCGCGTTTGAAAATGGCATTCAGGGGCAGGCTTTGTTTTTAGATGGTTCGTCGGGTGTTCAGCTTCCGAGTGGCTTGATCGGTAGTTACGAATATACGGTTTCTTTTTGGTTGAATCCAACTCAGATAAATGCGTTTACAACTGCGTTTTTTGCGTCAACTTCACCCAGTGCTTGGTTAAGCTTTTTACCGCAAAGTTGGGATGGTAACACCATGTTGTGGAGCGGCGAAGCCTGGTTTGATGGTACTGCCGGTGAGCGTATGCCAGATAATCAATGGACGCATATTGCGTTTTCAGTTAATCAGGGCTCAGTGAATCTATATATAGATGGCATTAACAAATTTTCTGGTGGCGAAATCACAGATTTGTTTTCCTCCAACGACGGAACTTTTGTATTGGGTGTTAATTATTGGGATTTACCCTTTAACGGTTTGATTGATCAATTTACCGTTTATGATGCCAGTTTGTCGCAAGCAGAAATAATCGCACTGGATATAGAACAACGCTCAAATTCAGAGCTATTATCACTAGTAGCAGGGCAAATAGAGTTAGGCAGTTTAGATAATGTAAGCCATGATTTAACACTGCCAGTTGCGGGTGATTTTTCTGCCATTATTAGTTGGCAAAGCTCTGATACCGCATCTATTACAAACCAAGGTGTTGTGACTCTTCCAGCGGTAGGGAAGCCGGATAAAACGGTGACCTTAACAGCCACTGTATCGTTGGCTGGCGAAGATATGACCCGTGATTTTGAGGTGCTAATAAAATCACTGGGCGCACCACCAATCGCTTCAGCGCATTATACTTTTGACAATCATTTGTCTGAAGTAACAGGTGGGTTCAGTGACGCTGCAGTGATTGGCCCAATGATTGGTGCTGAAGGGGGGAACGAAAACTATGCAACTGGCATTCAAGGACAAGCGATATGGTTGGACGGTAGTACTGGAATTGCTTTACCAAATGGGCTGATTGATAATTATCAATACAGTGTTTCATTTTGGGTGAATCCTAACTCAACTTCTGTCCATACTCCGATGTTTTTTGCTGCGAATAATAGCGAACAATGGTTAAGCTTTTTGCCGCAAAACTGGTGGGATGGAGGTACAACCTTATGGAGTTTTAATCAGGGCAATTGGTTTAATACACAGACCGCACCACTTGCAACCGCGCAATGGACTCATGTCGCTTTTACCGTTGATAACGGCATGGCACGAATTTATATTAATGGTGTCGAAAGCGCTTCTTGGAATGGTATTGGCGATATATTTAGCGCTCAAAGCGCAACATTTGCGTTAGGCGTTAACTATTGGCCAGATTTACCATTTAATGGATATATAGATGAATTTAAAGTGTTTAACTCAACCCTAAATGATAGTGATATCGCTTTATTAGCAACACCACTTCATTAAGGGGTGAGTGGTCAGGGCAATGTTATTAAAAATGTGACTGTAGTTTAGTTTCACTTGAAAGGCGGTTGCTTTGTTGAGCAATCGCCTTTTGCCTGTGTATTGAGCAACCCCCTTATTGCATAGCCAGTGCTTTAAAACTTGCTTTGGTCAATTTCAACAATGAAAGCTGAAGAGGTGTTATATTTTCCGCCCATCAAGGCTAAAAATAGGTGGGTCGGTTTTCCGTTTTGAAACAAGATTTGTGGTCGCTCCATCCGTTCAACTTTTTCTTCATTTATATATTCGACGCTTGTTCTGTAACCTAACATAGGTTCTGACCAGTTAATGCCGTCATCCGATTCGAGTATTAATCCAACATGGGGATGAATAACACCCATATCACGCATGACCATATAGAATTTGTTATGGTGAATAAACACATATGCATCTTCGACCTGGCGCTTTAAGTGTGAAAAGCTGACGAGCGGATTTTTCTCATGTTTGATGTAAGGTCCTTCAATATGATTGGCAATCGCAACACCCATTTTCCGCATTTGGTCGTTGTATCTATCCCAAGCCTTGTAATACAACCAGTATTCACCATTTGGATGCAACAACAAAGCTGGATTCGTCGTTAAATAGCTATCCCATTGTTTTTTATCTTTGCTGATCTCCAAAATAGGATCTTCACCCACTCGAATAAATGGTCCGTATAAACTATCCGATAAGGCAAGGCCAATTCTTTGGGTAGACGCATGATGACCATCATATTTGCTGGCGTCTTTTAAATTATTACCAATGAAAAACAGCGCATATTTATCACCCACTTTTTGGATAGTCGGGTTGTGTATGGTGTCGGCATCCCATTTATTTCCGCCTCGTCCTGTTAACACTGTGCCAAGAACAGTGTAGGGACCTTCTGGTTTATCCGCGACCGCATGTGCGATTTCACTATGACTCAACCAGCGGCTATGCGTACCACGCCAGCGCGAATAAAACACATGAATTTTCCCATCATCACCGACTATCGGAGAGGCGCCCCATACATTCCAGTTTTCTGCTTGTAAAATACGTTTACCTTTTTTGAGTGCTTTGCTGAAATCTGATTCGACAATATTATGATCAGCTAAATTGGAGGGTAAGGCATGTTGATGGTGTAAATTTTCACCAACTGCATGCAGTTTAAATGTGAATGTCGCCAATAGAATCAATAGGTAAACCAATAACTTCTTGCAGCTCATTGTTATTGTTCTCCAAAAAATTGTTTTAATAAAGGATCGTTGGTTGCTAACATTTTGTTGAAAATAATATCGTCAAATTGATTGATAACGATTTGATAATCAGGGTTAGCCGTTGCAATTAAGTTGTTTGATTCTGCCGGGTCGTTGATTAAATCATAAAATTCGTCGCGACCTTTATTTACATAGTCTTTGATTAACTTGTATTGGCCGTCGCTATACATACGCATCCCTGTCACTGATTGGTGAAGTGTGCTGTAAGCTGCATAATAGTCAGTTTTAATTATTTGGTTTTTGTCTAACAAGCCAGCGACAAAGCTTTGACCACGCACTTTAGCCTCTTCTGGCACTTTACCGCCTGCAATTTCAACCAGAGTCGGATACCAATCTAAATTTGATATGCTTGAAGCATTTTTACTACCCGCTTCTATAACCCCGGGCCAGCGAATTATGGCGGGCACTTTAATTGAATTATCGTACATGTTAGGTCTTTGATCTGCTGGAATATTGGGTATTGGATTTGTGTTGTCTTTTAATACCCAGTGCCCGTTACCTTTGTGCCAAATACCATTGTGTCCCATGTTGTAACCATGATCGGATGTGAAAATCACTAGGGTGTTTTCAGTTAAACCTAACACTTCGAGTTGATTTAAAATTCGCCCTAAATTGCGATCTATACCACGCACACTTGCCAAATAGTCACGCATCATGCTTTTTACCCGTGCGATATCTAAATTAGGGTAGTGCGGGTTAGGGATTTGCATTTCTAAGTCTTTATAGGGCGCCATGTCCTCAGCGGCGACAGGTAACCAATTGGTATGAGGCGCACGATAGTGAAGGGATAGGGCGAATTTTTGGTTTTTATTGTTAGCCAGAAAATCTAAAGCGTAGTCGGTTAAAATATCAACGGTTAAACCATCATGATGTGCAAGCGTACCATTAACTTCAAGTGGTGGGTTCTGGGTTTTTATACCACCTGCTCTAAAACCGGTAAATTCGTTATAACCATGTTTAGTCGGGTGATATTTATCTAGTTCGCCTAAGTGCCATTTACCGATAAGGCCTGTGTAATAACCCTGTTGTTGTAATAGTTCCGGCCAAGTGAGGTAACTTGTATCTAAACCTAGGTCAGGCTCTTGGCGTGTAATTGATTTATAGTGCGTATTAATCCAATCATCTATACCTAACTCATACCCATATTTAGAGGTTAATAACCCGGCTCTAGATGGGCTACAAACAGGGGTTGTCGTATAGGCATTGGGAAAAGACATGCCTTGAGCTGCTAATAAATCCATATTGGGTGTAATTGCCTGTTGATTACCAGAACTACCTATCGCCCAAGGCGCTTGATCATCTGTATAAATAAATAAGATATTGGGGAATGCTTTCGCCTTAGCTGATTTTTCATGAATCAAGCTGTTAGGAGATACACAACCAGTTAGAACGCTAGCACAGGCACTTATAGTTACAATTAGCTTTAACCAAAATTTATTTTTTATCTCATTCATTATCAACTCGCATTAAATTAATGCATGCAGTATTGCAATTTTGTATTTAAATTATGAATTATTGTATATAAAAAATGTGGTTTGTATATGATTTTTTGTTTGTTAATTGGTTGGCGCAGGTCTTCTTGCTATAAACAATACCAGCGACTTTATGCTTGAGATAAATTAAGTGGCTATTCTAACTAATCAATTTATTAGATGTGTTTAAGATTTTGAGACGTTAATTGTGGTTGGTATAGAATAGCGAAATCGTGTTTGCAGATCGTTTGTAGAACGATTGTAGAAAAAATTTATAGGGTTTTCAGCGGCGCAGAAGGCCTTTAGAATTGGTACGACCGAGTGGACTCGAACCACCGACCCCTACCATGTCAAGGTAGTGCTCTAACCAGCTGAGCTACGGTCGTACATTTTGCGGCGTTGTCTAAACAACGGCGCGAATCTTACTTATTCCATTCACGGTTGGCAAGGTTTATTTTTCAATTTTTGTTTGTTTGCTTTAATTTTGAACACTTGGCGACATTTGGCATTGAGCTAACAACTTTTGCCAACTTTTTGTGTGTGAATTTACGGCATTTTCAAAATCTTGATAAACTGAACCTGCTGCCGTAGTTAGATATCTTGCTGCAAATGCTTGCTGCTGAATGGCCGGGGCCTGCCAGATTGATTCTATCAATGGGACTAACTCTTTATACACTCGTTGTAAATAGGTTAAGTGGGGTTGTAATACTTGGCCGTAGTATTTTATTAAAACATTATTCAAATAGACGACTTCTAACGGCTTGTGGGTTTTCTTACAGGGCTTTAAGTTGGTCAATTCATTAATCGATTCGGCTGCCGTTGTTAATTGATATTGGGTCAACTCCAATGTGTAAAATAGCCGGGCGATAAATTTATTCTGTTTAAATTGTGCGATAGAACGTTCAAATTTTTCTATATTTGCATCGGTTATCGCCTGAGGCTGTGTTTTAGAAATTTCAAAGAGGGCCTGAAGATAATTTTTGCTAGCAGCAAATCCGATATTATCATGTTCTAATAATTTTGCATGGCGCCTTAATATTGCATTTGATTGTTTTGAATGTGCTAAAAAATAGCTGAGTTGATTGGGCCATTGCTGTTGTTTATGTTTTTTAATCTCTTGCAGTATTTGTTGTTGTGTCTGTGAGGCTGGATATTCAATGTCACGGCAATTTAATAACTCTCGTAAAAACCTAAGTTCATAAACCAGTCGACTATCGTGCGAATGAACTTTGCCCAGTGAGCTATTGCGCTCACCGATATACTGTTGCATGTTGCAAGCATTTATTGATAGAGCTTGTGTAAATGGAATTGTGAGTGACTCTGGTTGTTGAATTGCAGTTGACTCAAAGTCAAGCTGGTTGTCATTAAGCGAGTAAGGCGGCCTATTTTTCGCGGTATCCGTTATTTTTGTAACTAGGTTATGAACGCGATTTGGATATTCCGCCCATTCATTTTCCAACGGCGTATCAAAGCAGGCTGCCAGCTGACAGCATATAAGTAATATCAATAACCTATAAATCAAATCGACTTTACTTTGCATTGTTTATTCCAAAAGTAAAACAAACGCACCGTTAATAATACGGCTGCACTGCTTAAACTGATCAATAAACCTTGCCAATAAGCAGAAACACCTTGTGGGGCAACTAACCAATCCGTTTCGCCGACAATATAACCGTACGGGAAACCCACACACCAGTAGGCAAATAAAACAAAATACATCGGTTTTTGTGTATCTGCATAACCCCGTAATGATGAAGATATAACTGTTTGCAGGGCATCTGGGTATTGAAAAACAGCGGCCCAAAACAGCAATAAACTGGCAATAGCGAACACTTGTGGATCGTCAGAAAAGTAGGGGATAAGCCAAGGTCTGCTTAAATAAATGAGTGCACATGAGCAGGTTGCAAAGATAAAAGCCATTGATATAGCGGAATAGGCGACCGTTTTTGCATCCAGAGGTTTATTGCGTCCGACGTTTTGTCCAATTAACACGGTTGTTGCCATGCCGATACTCAGTGGGATCATGTAAAAATTTGTCGTGACATTTAACGCGATCTGATGCGCTGCTGCAGCACTGGTACCATGGGTTGCTATTGCCAACGCTATTGCAGCAAACAATGCGATTTCCATAAAAATCGTTAAACCTATGGGGACACCTATTTTGAGTTGCAAGATAATTTCACGGATCTCCAAGGGAGAAAAACGGAATAATGCGAGAATCTTCTGAGTATATTCGCCTTTGCGACTATATTGCCACAATGCGATCAGTATCAGGATATTTACGATGCTGGTTGCAATGCCACATCCGGCACCACCAAATGCGGGCGTAATAGACGAGCCATAAATAAAAAGGTAGTTTAAAGGAATATTAATCAAAACGCCGCATAAACTTATCAGCATCAAAGGTTTAGTTTGCCCAACAGCTTCATTGAGATAGCGCAATACTGCGGTTAGACAAATAAAGGGTAAGCCAACCGCTAAATACAACAAGTATTCTTGGCCAATCACAATTAACGGTGTCGCTAATTTTAAATAAGATAAAATTGGTGCGCTTAACGTCAATACGCCCAATGAAAATATACATACAATACCGGCAAGCCAAATACCTTGAGCTAATTGATATGTCAGTTTTGTTAAGTTGGACTCACCGTAACTTTTTGACAGTAATGGAGATAAAACCATGATTACCCCCATGCTGAAAAAATAGATAGGGTGCCAAATGGATAAAGCGGTACCGACGGCTGCCATATCCGCTTCACTGACTTGTGCAGACATCAACAAGTCGATGGTCACCATTGCGGTTTGAATTGCTTGCGTGATCCATATGGGCCAAGCAAGTTTGAAAATGCTGGAAATGTAACTAAATCTGCTCACTTAAAAAAGTGCCATTGAAATGAAGAATTGCGTGCGCGCAGGATATACAAAAGAAAAGCCCGCGACAAGCGCGGGCTTTGTGAAATTTAATACAATAAAAATTAACTAATCTTTATTGATTGGCGTGAAGCTGCGCGGTAATTCACCCGTATATAACTGACGAGGACGACCGATTTTTGCACCCGGCTGGCTCAACATTTCATGCCAGTGTGAGATCCAGCCAATTGTACGAGACAAGGCAAAGATAACCGTAAACATGTTGGTTGGAATGCCAATTGCTTTTAGGATGATACCAGAGTAAAAATCTACATTTGGATATAGTTTTTTGCTGATGAAGTATTCATCTTCTAATGCGATTTTTTCTAGGCGCATTGCAATGTCTAATAATGGATCGTTAATGCCTAAAGCATCTAAAACTTCATGACAGGTTTCGCGCATCACTTTTGCACGCGGGTCAAAGTTTTTATAAACACGGTGACCAAAGCCCATTAGACGGAACGGGTCATTCTTATCTTTTGCTTTGGCTACGTATTCGTCAATGCGGTCAACTGAACCGATTTCTTCCAACATAGTTAAGCAAGCTTCATTGGCACCACCATGAGCTGGACCCCAAAGAGAAGCAATACCAGCTGCAATACATGCGTAGGGATTTGCACCTGAAGAACCAGCTAATCTAACGGTAGAGGTTGATGCGTTTTGTTCATGATCTGCGTGCAAAGTAAAGATTTTATCCATTGCACGAACCACTGCAGGTTCAATTTTGCACTCTTCAGCGGGTACTGAAAACATCATGTTCAAGAAGTTTTCAGAATAGCTTAAATGATTTTGCGGACAAACAAATTTCTGACCGATGCTATATTTGTAACACATTGCCGCTATGGTTGGCAGCTTAGCAACTAAACGCGTGGCGCAGCGAACACGTTGGGCTGGGTCTGTAATGTCCAAATCTCTGTGATAGAAAGAAGACAAAGCACCCACTGTACCACACAACATTGCCATTGGATGGGCATCTCTGCGGAAACCGCGGAAGAAAAACTCAATGCCTTCATGAACCATAGTATGTCTGTTAATGGTATCAACAAACTCTTTATACTCTGATTCGCTTGGTGCATTGCCGTGCAACAACAAATAACAAACTTCTAGATAATCTGCTTTGGTTGCCAACTCGTCAATTGGATAACCACGGTGCAACAGTACACCATTTGCGCCGTCAATAAATGTGATAGCTGATTCACAAGAACCGGTAGCTAAAAAGCCAGGGTCAAATGTGAAATGACCATACTTACCTAGTGAACGGACATCGATGACATCCTGGCCCATTGTGCCTGATAGGACGGGTAATTCAACTTCTTGTCCGTCAATATTGAGGATGGCTTTCTTGTCAGCCATAGAATTTCTCCTTTCGAGCAAGTCATGTGACAGGTTTAGTTAATTATTAATACTTGATTATGACCTTAACAGTCAATATACAGAAATTTAAGTTATTTCAACTTAAAGCCCTATAAAAGTATCTATTTATTACTTTTTGGCATTGTAACCTGTTATTTTGAGTCTTCATAGCGTCGACTTGTAAACTCATATCGAGTTGTACTGCAAACAGGTCAAATATTATCGAGTTAATGTTAGCGTAAATGCCGTGTATGCCCAATCTTAATTGCATTCATTCTGAAAATGCGTTTAATTCATTAAAAAAATGAACTAGCTAAAAAAAAATGCTGTATAAAATCGCAAACTCTTATTTTTTAAACTAATGTTGTTACAATTAAGCCGTAGGGGATAAACGACAGACTTAAATAGCTAAATAGTTGATGTGAATCTGCATTATCGAATTTATAAATTTAAGTTTTCGCCTTGCAACATGTAACTTCTAATCACAATAATACGCAAACTAAGTGGGTAAACTCGTGAACAAGCAAAGACCAGTCAACTTGGAGCTAAACACGATTAGCTTTCCGGCTAGCGCAATTGCTTCCATCCTCCATCGTATAACCGGTGTAATTATGTTTTTTGCCATGGGCATTCTAATGTGGTTGTTATCGGTTTCGTTATCTTCTCAGTCCGGTTTTGAATTTGTTCAAGACTGGTCATCCGGTTATTTCGCCAAATTTATTTATTGGGGCATATTAACTGCGTTAAGTTATCACTTATTAGGCGGCTTACGTCACCTTGTAATGGATTTCGGCTTTTGGGAAGAAATTGAGTCAGGCGCTTTAAGTGCACAACTGACCATTGTTCTTACTGTTATATGTTCAGTATTGGCAGGAGTATGGTTATGGTAACAAATGCAGCAACTTTAGGTCGTAGCGGTGTTCACGACTTTATCTTAATTCGCGCGAGCGCAATTATATTAACGGCCTACGCTTTATTTATGGTTGGTTTTTTTCTATCTACACCGCAAGTTACTTATACCGTTTGGGTTAATTTGTTTGCGCAAACTTGGGTTAAAGTATTTACCTTAATAACATTATTAAGCTTGTTGGTTCATGCTTGGATAGGATTATGGCAGGTATTAACAGACTATGTTAAAGCTGTCGCTGTTCGTATCTTTTTGCAATTTGTTTTAAACGTCGCCGCGCTTGCTTACTTAGTGACTGGCATCGTTGTATTGTGGGGTGTATAAGTGAATATTCCTGTCAGAGAGTTTGATGCCGTAGTAATCGGCGCAGGTGGTGCAGGTATGCGTGCGGCATTGCAAATTTCGCAATCCGGAAAAACCTGTGCTTTATTATCAAAAGTATTTCCAACCCGTTCTCATACAGTGTCAGCGCAAGGTGGTATCACTGTTGCTTTAGGTAACGCGCATGATGATAACTGGGAATGGCACATGTACGATACGGTTAAAGGTTCTGATTATATCGGTGACCAAGACGCGATTGAGTATATGTGTAAAACAGGCCCAGAAGCGATTATTGAACTGGAAAATATGGGCTTGCCGTTTTCACGTTTTGAAAATGGTAGAGTTTATCAGCGTCCGTTCGGTGGTCAGTCTAAAAACTTTGGTGGCGAACAGGCCGCGAGAACTGCAGCCGCAGCAGACAGAACCGGTCATGCACTATTACATTTGTTGTACCAACAAAACGTCAAAAACAAAACAACAGTGTTCAGTGAATGGTATGCCCTTGATTTGGTGAAAAACCAAGATGGCGCGGTTGTTGGTTGTACCGCAATTGATATGGAAACCGGTGAAGTTGTTTATTTCAAATCGAAAGCGACTGTATTAGCAACCGGTGGTGCAGGTCGAATTTTTGCATCGACAACTAATGCACACATTAATACCGGTGATGGCGTTGGTATGGCACTACGTGCAGGTGTGCCTGTGCAAGATATGGAAATGTGGCAATTCCACCCAACTGGGATTGCAGGTGCGGGGGTACTCGTAACAGAAGGTTGTCGTGGTGAAGGTGGTTATCTTCTAAATAAAGATGGCGAGCGTTTTATGGAACGTTACGCACCGAACGCAAAAGATTTAGCGGGTCGTGATGTTGTTGCGCGTTCAATGATGACAGAAATTCGTGAAGGCCGTGGCTGTGAAGGTCCTTGGGGCACTCATATCAAATTGAAGCTAGACCACTTAGGTGCTGAAGTTTTAGAAAGCCGGTTACCGGGTATTTGTGAATTATCCCGTACTTTCGCGCATATTGATCCGGTTAAAGAGCCGATTCCAGTTATCCCAACCTGTCACTATATGATGGGGGGAATTCCAACCAACGTTAATGGTCAGGCGCTGAGCTTTGATGCAAACGGTAAAGAACAATTGATCGACGGTCTTTATGCTTGTGGTGAAATTGCTTGTGTATCTGTGCATGGTGCGAACCGCTTAGGTGGTAACTCGTTACTTGACTTAGTTGTTTTTGGTCGTGCAACTGGCTTGTATCTCGGTGATGCGTTGAATGATTATGGCGTGCGTGATGCTTCTGAAAGTGACCTTGAATCTTCACTTTCTCGCTTCAATCGCTGGGAAAGCACGCGATCAGGTGAAGATCCAGTGCAAATCAAGAAAGATTTACAGCAGTGTATGCAGCTGAACTTCTCTGTATTTAGAGAAGGGGATGCAATGGCTCAAGGTTTAAGCGAATTAAAAGAAATTCGTGAGCGTTTAAAAACAGCGCGCTTAGATGACACCAGTTCTGAATTTAATACTCAGCGTATCGAGTGTTTAGAGCTTGATAACTTGATGGAAACTGCGTTTGCTACCGCTGTCGCGGCGAATTATAGAACTGAAAGTCGCGGCGCACATAGCCGTTTCGATTTCCCAGATCGCGATGATGAAAACTGGTTATGCCATTCACTTTATCAGCCAGAATCCGAATCTATGATTAAACGTGAAGTAAACATGCAGCCGAAATTGCGTGAAGCATTTCCACCGAAAGTTCGTACTTATTAAGGCAGGTAGCAAAAAAGATGAAACAGATATTTTCAATTTATCGCTACAACCCGGATGTTGATACAAAACCGCGTATGCAAGATTATGAGTTAGATCTTGAAGACGGTCAGGACATCATGGTTTTGGATGCGCTTTTATTATTAAAAGAGCAAGATCCAACTCTATCGTTTAGACGCTCGTGCCGTGAAGGCGTATGTGGTTCTGACGGTGTCAACATGAATGGTAAAAATGGCTTGGCGTGTATTACACCATTATCACATTTAAAAGCGCGCAAAATTGTAATTCGTCCTTTACCTGGTTTGCCGGTTGTTCGAGACTTGGTAGTGGATATGACTCAATTTTATACACAATACGAAAAAGTTAAGCCTTACTTAATACCAGACCCGAAAAACATTCCGGCGAGAGAATTTTTACAATCACCGGAAGAGCGGGAAAAGTTGGATGGCTTATACGAATGTATTTTGTGTGCATGTTGTTCAACTTCATGCCCATCATTTTGGTGGAATCCAGATAAATTTGTCGGGCCAGCAGGCTTGTTGCATGCATATCGGTTTTTAGCCGATTCACGTGACGGTGCTAAAGATGAGCGACTTGCTGATTTAGATGATGCATTTAGCGTTTTCCGCTGTCATGGCATTATGAATTGCGTTAATGTGTGTCCTAAGGGGCTCAACCCGACGAAAGCTATCGGTAAAATTAAATCGATGCTTTTAAATAAGGCTGTTTAGACGCTAACCTTATTATCCAAGGTTAATCTGACTTCTGAATAGCCGTTCTTGTTGCGAGAATGGCTATTTTTTTATAAAGAATAAGTCCGTAAATAATAATTAAGCGGGAAAGGAAAAATACGATGCACGAAGGCACAATGAAAGCCTGGCTTGAGTCTTCTCAATTTGCCGGCGGAAATGCCACATATATTGAAGAGCTGTACGAACAGTATCTTGATAATCCTCAAAGTGTTGGTGACGAATGGCGAGCATTGTTCGATCAGTTGCCTCAAGTTGAAGGTGTAGAAGTTGAATCGAAACACTCCGATATTCGTGAAGATTTCAAACTAGCAGCAAAAAAAGCACACCGTGGTCAAGTTATCGTTCCACAAGTCACCTCTGATACTAAACAAGTTAAAGTTCTGCAACTTATTAATGCCTATCGTTTTAGAGGCCATCAACATGCCAACCTAGATCCACTTGGTTTGTGGAAGCAAGAGCGCGTTCGTGATCTTGAATTAAGTTACCATGAACTGACACAAGACGATTTAGATAAGCCTTTTAATGTAGGTTCTCTTGCGGTTAATAGTGAAACACTGAAATTAAAAGATATACAAAGCCTTCTTGTACGTACCTACTGTGGCTCGGTTGGTGCGGAATATATGTATATCACTTCAACTGAAGAAAAACGCTGGTTACAAAATCGTTTGGAATCAGTGCAGTGTAAACCTGAACTTGACCAAGCTCAAAAGCTTAAACTGTACAAAGAACTTGTTGCTGCTGACGGCCTAGAAAAATATCTGGGGAGTAAATTTCCCGGTGCAAAACGCTTCTCATTAGAAGGCGCTGACGCATTAATACCTATGTTGAAATCTTTGATTAGCCGTGCAGGTGAGCAAGGCTCAAAAGAAGTTGTCATTGGTATGGCACACCGAGGTCGTTTAAATGTGCTGGTCAATGTATTAGGTAAAAACCCATCAGTATTATTTGATGAATTTTCTGGTAAGCATGATGAAACTTTAGGTTCTGGTGACGTTAAATACCATATGGGTTATTCATCAGACTTTGCAACACCGGGTGGCAATGTTCACTTAGCGCTGGCGTTTAACCCTTCGCATCTAG
Organism: Catenovulum sediminis; assembly: GCF_007289895.1. GTDB lineage: Bacteria > Pseudomonadota > Gammaproteobacteria > Enterobacterales > Alteromonadaceae > Catenovulum > Catenovulum sediminis. The sequence continues at coordinate 3,320,951 of NZ_CP041660.1, forward strand.
AAATTGTAAACCCAGTTGTAATGGGCTCTGTGCGAGCCCGTATGGACCGACGCAATTGTAACGATGGTTCATTAGCCTTGCCAATTACCATTCATGGTGACTCTGCAATTGCCGGCCAAGGGGTTGTACAAGAAACCTTTAACCTTTCGCAAACACGTGCTTATTCAGTCGGTGGCACGGTTCGAATTGTTGTTAACAACCAAGTTGGTTTTACAACTTCAAATCCAAAAGATACGCGCTCAACTCAGTATTGTACTGATATTGCGAAAATGGTTCAGGCACCGATTTTCCACGTGAACTCTGATGATCCGGAAGCGGTTATTTTTGCCACACAAGTAGCGTTAGACTTTAGAAACAAATTTAAACGTGATGTGGTGATTGATTTAGTCTGTTATCGCCGACACGGACATAACGAAGCAGATGAGCCAAGTGCAACTCAGCCGCTTATGTACCAAAAAATCAAAAAACATCCGGTTCCGCGTCAAATCTATGCACAACAGTTGATTGGCGAGAAGCAACTGAGTGAACAAGATGCTGATCGTGCCGTTGAAGAGTATCGTTCTGCGCTTGATCATGGTGCCTGTGTTGTCGAAGAGTGGCGACCCATGATGGAGCATTCAGTTGATTGGCGTCCATACCTTGGTCATGACTGGGATATTGAATACGATCATGAAATTTCAGTTGAGCGTTTAAAAACCTTGGCGAAATCGGTGAGTTCATATCCGGAAGATGTTGTGCCGCACTCGCGTGTTAAAAAGGTTTACCAAGACAGAGCATTAATGGCTGCAGGTGAAAAAGCGCTGGATTGGGGTTTTGCTGAGACGTTGGCATATGCAGACTTGGTGGAACAAGGCAATCGCATTCGTTTAACCGGTCAGGATTGTGGTCGTGGGACGTTCTTCCACCGTCATGCTGTGATCCATAATCAGCGTGATGCATCAACTTATATGCCGTTACAAAACATTAAAGAAGATCAGGCACCGATTGAAATCTACGACTCAGTGTTGTCTGAAGAAGCTGTGCTGGCTTTCGAATATGGTTACGCAACTGCAGAGCCTAAAACCTTAACAATCTGGGAAGCGCAGTTTGGTGATTTTGCTAATGGCGCCCAGGTAGTAATCGATCAATTCTTATGTTCTGGTGAACACAAGTGGGGGCGTTTATGTGGTTTAACATTGTTACTTCCACATGGCTACGAAGGCCAAGGACCTGAGCATTCATCTGCTAGATTGGAACGTTTCTTACAATTATGTGCAGATCATAATATGCAGGTTTGTGTGCCTACCACGCCAGCTCAGGTGTTTAACATGATCCGCCGTCAGTCATTGCGACCGATGCGCAGACCATTGGTTGTGATGTCGCCGAAATCATTGTTGCGTCACCCGCTTGCGACTTCGACATTAGAAGAGCTGTCTTCTGGTGTTTACCACAACGTTATTGATGAAATCGATAATCAAGATGTTGAAAAAGTCGATCGCGTTGTGATGTGTAGTGGTAAAGTCTATTACGACCTGTATGACGCTAGAAACAAAGAAGAACTTAAAAATGTTGCAATTATTCGTTTAGAACAATTGTATCCTTTCCCTCAAAAGGAAATGGAAGCGGTTATGGAGAAGTACTCGCACGTTAAAAGTTTTGTCTGGTGTCAGGAAGAACCTCAAAACCAGGGTGCTTGGTATTGTAGCCAACATCATTTCTGGGATGTTATTCCATCCGGCGCAAGCTTAAAATATGTTGGTCGTACAGCTTCTGCATCACCTGCTGTTGGTTATTTAGCCGTGCACAACAAGCAACAAAAAGAATTGGTGCATCAGGCACTTGGATTATAAAGAGAACAAGAGAACAGAATTATGGCATTAGATATAAAAGTCCCTGTTTTACCTGAATCAGTCGCCGATGCTAGTGTTGCTACATGGCATGTGAAGCCGGGTGATAGTGTAAAACGAGATCAACACTTAGTTGATATAGAAACAGATAAAGTTGTACTAGAAGTGGTTGCAGAACAAGATGGCGTAATCACTGAAATCCTACATGAAGAAGGTGACACTGTACTGGGTCAGCAAGTTATTGCTCGGTTAGGCAGCGCAGATGAAAAATCTTCTTCAGAAAAACCGCAGAGCGCTCCGTCTGATGCTGCAGACGAGCAGAAATCACAACCAGAAAAACAAGTTAAAGGTGAAAGCGTGGAAATTAAAGTTCCAGTATTGCCAGAATCAGTTGCTGACGCAACAATTGCAACATGGCATGTTCAACCCGGTGAAGCAGTTAAGCGAGACCAAAACCTAGTTGATATCGAAACAGATAAAGTTGTACTTGAAGTTGTTGCCGAATATGACGGTGTATTGGCTGATATTATCGAAAATGAAGGTGCAACGGTAACGGGTGAGCAAGTCATTGGTACTTTAAACAAGGGTGAAGCTGCAGCGCCAAAAGCAGAATCAAAAGATGAAGCTAAAGCACAAAGCAGTGATGACAGCTCTGATTCTTCGTTAACACCATCTGTCCGACGTGCATTATCTCAAAACGGAATCAGCACAGAAGAAGCCGCTAAAATTAAAGGGACTGGCGAAAAAGGCCGCTTAACCAAAGAAGATGTTGAAGCTTACGTGAAAGCAAAAACTCAACGTCAAGCGGCTGCAGAAGCTGCAGACAAATCGTTGTCTGAGCCGGTAGCGAACAGTGCTCGTTCGCAAAAACGTGTACCCATGACACGTTTACGTAAACGTGTTGCAGAACGTTTATTAGACGCTAAAAACTCAACTGCAATGTTAACGACATTTAATGAAGTTAACATGAAACCTATTATGGAAATTCGTAAATCTTATCAAGATGCTTTTGAAAAGAAACATGGCATCCGTTTAGGCTTTATGTCTTTCTTTGTTCGAGCAGTAACAGAAGCATTAAAACGATTCCCAGAAGTGAATGCATCAATCGACGGTGATGACATTGTTTATCACAACTATTTTGATGTCAGTATTGCAGTTTCAACACCTCGTGGATTAGTTACACCTGTATTACGTGATTCAGACCAACTTTCTTTGGCTGAGTTGGAAGGTGGTATTCGTGAATTAGCAATTAAAGGTCGTGATGGTAAATTAACGATCGAAGAAATGACCGGTGGTAATTTCACTATTACTAACGGCGGTGTTTTCGGTTCATTGATTTCTACGCCAATAATTAATCCACCTCAAACCGCTATATTGGGAATGCATAAAATTCAAGAAAGACCAATGGCAGTAAACGGTAAGGTGGAAATTTTGCCAATGATGTATTTGGCGCTTTCTTATGACCACAGATTGGTTGACGGTAAAGAATCAGTCGGATTCTTAGTAACTGTTAAAGAATTACTAGAAGATCCAACGCGTTTATTGTTGGATATTTAAGCTATCAAGGAAACATAACATGAATTTGCATGAATATCAGGGTAAACAACTGTTTGCACAATATGGTTTGCCAGTAGCCAAAGGTATCGCTGCACAAACACCTGCTGAGGCGGTTGCTGCAGTAGACCAGGTTGAAGGTGATACTTATGTCGTTAAGGCACAGGTACATGCCGGTGGTCGTGGTAAAGCTGGCGGTGTTAAGCTGGTTAAAACCAAAGACGAAGTAGAAGCATTTGCTAAAAAATGGTTAGGTAACAACTTAGTTACTTATCAAACAGATGAAAAAGGTCAGCCAGTAAGCCGCGTTTTAGTTGAGCCTGCTTGTCCTTTTAAACAAGAGCTTTATTTAGGTGCGGTTGTTGACCGTTCTACACGCCGAATCGTTTTCATGGCATCAACAGAAGGTGGCGTTGAAATTGAAAAAGTGGCAGAAGAAACACCTGAAAAAATTCTTAAAGCAACTGTTGACCCATTAGTTGGTGGTCAGCCTTATCAAGCACGCGATATCGCGTTTAAATTAGGCTTACAAGGCAAACAAGTTAAGCAATTCACTCAAATATTTTTAGGTTTATCTAAGTTATTTGCAGAAAAAGACGTTGCGCTGTTAGAAGTTAACCCATTAGTAATTACCAACGATGACGATTTACTGTGCTTAGATGCTAAAGTGGTTATCGATGGCAACGCATTATACCGTCACCCGGATCTACGTGAAATGCATGATCCAACGCAGGATGACGAGCGTGAAGCGCATGCTGCTAAATGGGAATTAAACTACGTCGCATTAGACGGCAACATTGGTTGTATGGTTAACGGTGCTGGTTTAGCAATGGGTACGATGGACATTGTTAAATTACACGGTGGCGCGCCAGCAAACTTCTTAGATGTTGGTGGCGGTGCAACGAAAGAGCGTGTTGTTGAAGCATTTAAAATTATTTTAAGTGATGACAAAGTTAAAGCCGTATTAATCAATATCTTTGGTGGTATTGTTCGTTGTGACCTAATTGCCGAAGGCGTAATTGGTGCAGTTGAAGAAGTCGGTGTAAGTGTACCAGTGGTTGTGCGTTTAGAAGGTAACAACGCAGAATTAGGTGCAAAAGTTTTAGCGGATAGTGGATTAAACATTATTGCAGCAACGAGTTTGACAGATGCAGCGGTTCAAGTTGTTAAAGCTGCGGAGGGTAAATAATGAGTATTTTAATTAACAAGGATACAAAAGTTATCTGTCAGGGTTTCACTGGCTCTCAGGGTACTTTCCACTCAGAACAAGCGATAGAGTACGGCACAAAAATGGTGGGTGGTGTCACGCCAGGTAAAGGTGGTCAAACACATTTAGGTTTGCCAGTATTTAATACAGTTGCAGATGCGGTCGCCGAAACAGGTGCAGAAGCAAGTGTAATTTACGTACCTGCGCCATTTTGTAAAGATTCTATTTTAGAAGCCGCAAATGCCGGTATCAAACTAATTGTTTGTATTACCGAAGGTATCCCAACGCTTGATATGTTGGAATGTAAAGTTAAATGTGACGAGTTAGGCGTACGCTTAATTGGTCCAAACTGTCCGGGCGTAATCACTCCGGGTGAATGTAAAATTGGTATTATGCCAGGTCACATTCACTTGCCAGGTAAAGTGGGTATTGTTTCTCGCTCTGGTACTTTAACGTACGAAGCGGTTAAGCAAACAACTGATGCAGGTTTTGGTCAGTCAACTTGTGTTGGTATCGGTGGTGATCCAATTCCAGGTTCTAACTTCATTGATATCTTGGCTTTATTTGAAAAAGATCCAGCGACTGAAGCAATCGTAATGATTGGTGAAATTGGTGGTACAGCAGAAGAAGAAGCTGCAGCATTTATCAAAGAAAATGTCACCAAGCCAGTTGTTTCTTACATTGCAGGTGTTACTGCACCAGCGGGTAAGCGTATGGGTCATGCCGGTGCGATTATTTCAGGTGGTAAAGGGACAGCAGCAGAAAAATTTGCCGCGCTTCGTGAAGCAGGTGTAACAACTGTTGATTCACTGGCTGATATTGGTAAAGCATTAGCTGAAAAAACAGGTTGGTAAGTTTATAAACCAATAAGGTTTATATGCTTATAAAATCTAATATGAAAAGCCGACAGATTTGATGTCGGCTTTTTTTTATCTGCGAACTCTTTTACAACACAGCAAACTAAAAGTGGATTTCTGGATTTAAATGGCGTTTTAAAATAGTCGCTTTTTCAGCATCGGCCAGCAGCTCCGTATAATTGTATATCACCATACCTTGTTTGCTTAACGCTAGATTTTGTTTTAACTCTATCTCAAACTGCTCAGCCGGTATCGCTTTTTTTAAGCGCCAATGCGCAACCTGTAAACCATAATAAATCGGTGTTTGGGTTTCAGCATTTAATTCGTTTAATAGCTGTTTTTTATCATCTGCTGTTTGCGGCAACATATGGCTGAAAGCTACAGGGCAAAAAGCATCAAAATATTCAGATAAACGGCTTTTATTCTGGCCCGCATATTTTGACGTAGCGCAATTTAATGCTTTATCCGACCAGGGCAGGGTGTTTAATGCAATACTGGTATTGGGAGACATCTGCCGAATAAAGTCAGTTAAAACTTTGGCAACAGAGGCAATTTGTTCACTTCGCCAATGGGCAAAATCAGCTGAAAACTCACGACTTTCAATTTCAGCCGTTGCGTCAGATGTTGCAAAATCACTGTGATAAAAGGCATTCATACAACGGCTACAAAAGCAGCCATATTCAATATCTTCCGGCGCAATCTCGTCATAACTTTTATCTTGCCAATAAAGATATTGGCGCAAAAAGTCCAGACTAATATAATCTGGGTTGGTTTCATCTAAATATTCAGTGATTTGTGCTTTTAAATGTTCGATATACGCGGTATCTGATGGGCAGATAAATTGACACCAATCTTGCTGCGCTAAATTGCCCGTGTTCGATACAGCAATTTTATCAGGGTGTTCTTTTAAATAGCTTGGATTATTAAATACTGGGATATTCAACCATAAAGCGAGTTGATATTTATTAAGCAATATGGGGAGTTCGGGTTCATCAAACAAATCAGGCGATAATATCAGAGTATTAACCCCCCAATAGCGTGCATTTTGACAACACTCTTCCAGATTTATATCTACATCTTGTGCGTAGATGGCAATTGGTTTGCGCATAATCGGCCTCGTCCTTATTATATTTTGAGTCTAGAGCTGACGATTAATTAGCCGATAGATTACTCATTTATCTGGTAAACATAAAGAAAGATTTACGGTAAGAATGGAATATTTGTTAATTTAACCATCATAATGGCATTCGGGCGCAGGGAATCAGAGGTTACTTTTAGACCAACGGTTAACCATTTACCATGTTTTTCTTTAGGTAGTTCGATAAACATGTCTCGGCTGTTATGTGAAAAGTGCAAATGCAAAACCACACCTTTTTCAGGTAAACCGAAACTCGACTCATCTTGCGTCACATCATATTCACCAAAACCAAACTGATTTTGCCAATCAATACTGGCTATTTTAAACCGGCCACCCACGTCATCAACTTGAGGTTTGGATATATCAACATTTTTCATCCAATAGGTATTGGTTTTTTCGTCTAGCTCAAATTTATTTCTGTCTGAGTGATGCCAGCCCGTATACGAGTTAGGCATGTATAAGTCATAACGTAATTTGTAACCTTCAACTTGATAAAAATCAGCTTCGGTAAACACCTCTGGTCGGTGTTTTTCTAGCGTGTAAAATCGTTCGCATCCTGCAAGTAATAGCATAAGGGCAAAGGGATATAGTAGGTAAAGCTTTTGCATTACATAATTATGCATAAATTATCAAAGCCGCATTAAACCCAAGTGAATGAATACAATAACGAATTGTTAAACTTTATGCACTGAACTGCAAGTTATTTGCTTTGCATACGAATGCATATTGCATCCTTTTTGATTAGGGCTATATTAAACAAATATTTAACAATGTGTGTTAGATAGTACTAAATCATTAGGTTTAAGTACATTCTTGGTGTGAGGTGAAACATGAGTAATCGAGTTTTGTTGATTGAAGACGATCAGAATTTAGCCGCAACCGTGATGCATTTTTTAGAGTTAAATCAAATTGATTGTGACCACTGTGGCAATGGCGTTCAGGGGGTTAATTTAGTTAATCAAAATAGCTATGACGTTGTTGTGACAGACGTTAATATGCCACTTATGTCAGGCACACAAATGTGCAGCACATTGCGCAGTGAAGGTAAAGAAATTCCAATTTTAATGGTTTCTGCATTGTCTGATATCGACGACAAATTAACCGGTTTTGACAGCGGTGCAGATGATTATTTAGTTAAACCTTTCGAACTGAGAGAATTACTTGCACGCATAAAAGTTTTATCGCATCGCAGAAGCGGACAGGTAAAAGCATTAAAAATTGCAGAGCTGGGATTAGAACTTGATTTATCCAGCAAAACAGCGAGACGCGATGGGCACATACTCAGGTTAACGCCTTCAGGTTGGTCTATTTTAGAATCACTTGCCAGAGCCTATCCAAAAGCGGTCAGTAAACAAGATTTAGAATACGCAATTTGGGGGGACGATTTACCTGATAGTAGTGTATTAAAAGTGCATATACATAGATTACGTCAAAGTTTAGATAAAGACTTTGGTAAACCTTTATTGCATATCGTGCATGGTTTTGGATTTGAGTTAAGAAATCCACTGAATGATTAAAAACACAGCTTTGCAGATCCGCAGTACCTTAGTTGGCACTGCGTTTATCGCACTATTTATCATTTTGTATGTGATATATGTTGCGATCCACTTTCATGTAGAACACGCCAAAGAGCAAAGCCATTTTTTAGTTGATTATACCGAAAGAGCTATCTCACGTATAGAAGCTAACCCCGATCGTTACTTAACCGCGCCACATTATCCAATAGGCAGTGATGCATTGCAGCTTGTTACTTCTTATCAAACGCTAAAAAACAGCATTCCAAATTTAGGCGAAGAAGACAAACTGGTTACCAATAAAGTTAATATCGGGATATTTGAATTTAGAGGGGTATTTTCAGTTGCCGAGTTGGTGCTGATTTACCCCGTTTTGTTTGATGAAAAAAAGTTATTTGCCTACTATCGGGTTGCACCGCAAAACGTAACTCAGCTAGACGCAAGGCTGGCTGGCAGAATGCAACCAGCGGTATTTATAGCGGCCGTTATCATCGCCATTATGTTTATGGTGCAGCTTTATTATATTAATCATGTGAATTTAACCGTAAGAGAACTGGCAAGCTGGGCCGATAATTTATCGGCTTCTAAAAAAATAGAACCACCGCCAAAATTAAAAATGGATGGCTTAACATCACTGGCGTATACGGTCAATAACAGTATCAATAAATTTAGCCAACTGCTTGAAAAAGAACACTCTTTTGCGCGCTTTACCAGTCACGAGTTGCGTACACAAGTCGCGGTATTGTCGACTAATATGGAAATTCTTGAAGCTATGATGCGTGATCTATCACCGGATGAACGCAAAGTGTTGCAACGAATGGAAATAGCCGTTGCTGATATGAAGTATCAAATTGAAGCTTTATTATGGATCAGTAAAGAGAGTCAAAATCAGCTTGGATTCAGCCAGTGCGATCTGGTTGAAATGCTTAACAAATCAATTGAAGACAATAAATCGATTATTGCTGATCGCAGCGTTAAAGTAATAGTCAGTGGCGATGATTTACAGGTATTTACCCACCCAACACTAGTTCAAATAGTGTTTAATAACTTAGTACGTAACGCTTTTCAAAATACTCTGCAAGGGCTGGTACATATAGCGGTTGTCAGGAATGGGGTAACCATCCTGAACCAAAACAGTGTTGAAAATAAATTAGTGACTTCATCAAAAGAACCCGGATTTGGCATCGGGTTAGTACTGGTTGAAAAAATAGTACAAAAAATTAATTTAGATTATCAGGTAGAAAACCTGCACAACGGCCGCTCGGTTACTTTAACATTTACTGACGAAAATCAAGCTTCGACTCCAACGCCAACAGCAGATTAATTTGTTGGCTAAAAACCTTCGGCTAGCCTAGGGCGTGTTTATCTTTGTTTATAATTTGAGCTGAGAGAAAAAATGGTTTTAGGCAAGGCAGAAATAATGAAGTTTAGTCATCTAAATAAGTTATTTCTAACGCTGCATAAGACCATTTTGGCCTCAGCAATGGCTATTTTAACCCTTAACGGCATTAGAATTCGTTTATTTAGAATGACTAAACCCCACTCATTCTGCTTTGTTAATGATTAAAATAGCCTATTGCTCAAAAATAATACAAAGATTCACACGCCCTAATATGCTTAAAATATTTTTTTCTGCGCAATCATTTTTTCTTTGACCTCGGTTATCAGGTCTTTACCTTTCAATTTGGGATTAACTGCAACATAACCTTCGTAGTTGTTGTGTTTAACAACCTTGCAGTCTTTATCAATTTTAGCTAGCTTTTGATCAGGGTGAATCGTGATTTTCTCTCCGTCTTCATAGTTTCCCAAATAGTAGTAGCTGAATACGATACACAACCCATCTGGATTTTTAACCGGCTTGGAATATAAAGCCAACTCTAGGCTTTTTAGATATTTGGGTGCACCAACCAGTCCTTGCAACCTCACACAATGTTCATCAATGACGCTAATCTCTTGAACTAATCCATGCTTAGATCCTAGATCTTCATCAGAAAAACCATTTTCAATCAATATTTTTTGAAACTGCTGCTCTGTTAAAGTACTAGATTTCACGCATGCGGGTGATGTCACAGGATATAAGGCTATTAAAGCTAAAGCCGCGATACATCTTATTACGCTCGACCTAAACATTAAATAATAACACTCCCACTTTAATTGGCTTGTGTACGCCGACATGAGCATAAACTGAACTACATACTATAATCAAATGCTACTTACTCGTTTCCTAACCCTTTTTTCCTACCCCTTTTCTTTTAGCTTATCTTCAATGCGCTGTAAATTTTCGTCCAGTTGTTTTAATCCAGAATACATTGCATTAAGTTCACTGCTGGTGATGCCTTTTACCATGGGTTGGCTGATATTGGCTAAGGCTTTGTTGAGAGTCGTACACACCTTTTTCCCTTCGGGTGATAGTCTGACAATACACTTGCGTTTATTGGTTTTTACAACACGGCGGATAATCCAATCTTGTCGTGTTAGCCAGTCAAGCAGGCGGGTTACGGCGGCTTTGTCTTTGCCTGTTTTGTTGACCAAAACTTGCTGTTCAATACCCTCTTCAGGTATTAAATTGAGCAAAAAGTAACTTTCAGGTGTAATTTCATATCCGCTGTGTTTAAAAATCTGTTTCAGTACCGATTTCATATTAAACGCAAGATGGTGCAGGGTGTAACCCAGTGTTTTTTCAATCTCTTGCTGGCTGCTAGACATAACTTACCCTTATTCGTTTTACTTTTTAATAAAACGATTGATTTGGTTTTTTATTCCTTCAGCGTCTAATTCTAAAATCTGGTAAAGTTCGTTTTGTGAACCATGTTTAACAAATTCATCCGGTACACCAATATTAAGTACTTTACAGGCTTCGCCTAAACCCGCTAATACTTCTAATACTGCGCTGCCTGCACCGCCTTGAATGCAGTTGTCTTCAACTGTAATAATATATTCATGCTGCTGCGCTGCATTTGTTATGGCTGTTTTGTCTATCGGTTTTACAAAGCGCATGTCATATAAAGTAGCATCTAATTCTTCGGCGGCTTGCTCAGCAAAGTGGCATAAGCTACCAAAGTTTAAAATGGCAATTTTTTGCCCGCTGCGTTTTAGCCATGCTTTACCAATTTCTAAGCTTTGCATTTGAGCTTGTATTTCGGCATTTGGACCACTGCCTCTTGGGTAGCGCACAACACAAGGTTTTTGGCTGTTGTGGCCGGTATACAGCATTTGTCGGCATTCATTTTCATCAGACGGTGTCATAACGACAAGATTGGGAATGCAGCGCATAAAGCTGATATCAAATGTCCCCTGATGGGTCGGTCCATCTGCACCGACAATTCCGGCACGATCGACGGCAAATAATACCGGCAGGTTTTGTAGCGCGACATCATGTATCACTTGATCATAAGCGCGCTGTAAAAAGGTTGAGTATATCGCAACAACGGGTTTTAACCCCTGTATAGCCATACCGGCTGCTAATGTCACTGCGTGCTGTTCGGCAATCGCGGTATCAAAATATTGCGCCGGATATTCACGTGAAAAACGCACCATACCTGAGCCTTCACGCATGGCAGGTGTGATTGCCATCAGTTTTTTATCGTTTTTTGCCATATCACACAACCAAGTACCAAATACTTTAGAGTAGGTTGGCGAATTGGCTTTTTTTACCGGCAATTCACAGCAGGTTAAATCAAATTTAGGTACCGCGTGATAACCAATCGGGTCTTGTTCTGCCGGGTGATAACCTTTACCTTTTTTGGTAACAACATGCAATAGTTGTGGGCCTTTTAAGCTGCGCATGTTTTTTAAGGTATCGACCAAAGCATTTACATCGTGTCCATCTATAGGGCCGATATAATTAAAACCTAACTCTTCAAAAATGGTGCCCGGTGCTATCATGCCTTTTAAATGTTCTTCTGCACGACTGGCTAATTCTTTAATGGGTGGTACGTTGCTGAGTATTTTTTTACCACTTTCGCGAAACGAGGTGTAAACAGAGCCGGATAATAATTTGGCTAAATGATTATTCAGTGCACCAACATTTTCCGATATCGACATGTCATTGTCATTTAAGATAACCAGCATGTTTTTATCTAAATCACCCGCGTGGTTTAATGCTTCAAACGCCATGCCGGCTGTCATTGCACCATCACCAATTACCGCAACAACCTGTCGGCCAGCTTTTTCTTTTTCTGCCGCTATCGCCATGCCTAACGCTGCGCTGATAGAAGTTGAAGAATGACCCACACTCAGTGGATCATATTCACTCTCTTCACGCCACGGGAAGGGGTGTAATCCGTTTAACTGGCGTATGGTATGAATTTGATCGCGTCTGCCGGTTAGTATTTTATGCGGGTAGGCTTGATGACCAACATCCCATATTAGTTGGTCAAACGGCGTTTTATAAACATAATGCAATGCAATCGTAAGTTCGACCGTACCTAAGCCGGAAGCAAAATGACCACTGCTCTGGCTTACCGATGCCAGTAAATATTCGCGCAATTCAGTTGCGACTTCAGATAACTCAGACAAAGGTAAGCTGCGTAAGTCTTCTGGCTCGTTAATCAATCTTAGTCTGGGGTAATTATTTATATTAATAGTCATTGCTCAGATCAGTGCTGTCTTTGTACGATAAACCGCGCGAAATTAAATAGTGATTGCGTATTGTAGGGGAGATCGCGAATTTGCTCTAGTGCTGATTGATATACTTGTTCAGCTTTTTCGATTGCTTGTTCTAATCCTAACAATCCGGGGTAGGTACTTTTGTTTAATTTTTCATCCGAGCCTTGCGGTTTTCCCAAGGCTTCAGTGCTGGCGGTTACATCTAAAATGTCATCCTGAATCTGAAACGCTAAGCCTAACTGCTGCGCAAACTCATCAAACTGTTTCATATGTTCTGCCGGTAAGTCGGGTTTTGCAAGACAGGCTAGACTTACGGCAGCACGCAGCAAAGCGCCGGTTTTTAAATGATGAATTTTTTCTAATTCAGCTAAGCTGATTTGGCTGTTTTCGGCTGCTAAATCAAGCGCCTGTCCTGAGCACATGCCATAATAGCCAGCGTGACGGCTAAGCTCTTTTATCCAGTTAACTTTGATACTGTCGTTTACACCGGCATTGGCGATGGTTTCATAGGCGAGTGTTTGTAATGCGTCACCGGCTAAGATGGCGGTTGCTTCATCAAATTCAATATGACAAGTTGGCTTGCCTCGGCGTAAATCGTCGTCATCCATTGCGGGTAGGTCGTCATGTACCAATGAGTAAGAATGAATGCACTCTAATGCAATGGCCGCCGGAATGATTGTTTGCGTTGAAATACCCAATGCTTGCGCAACTAAACTCATCAAATAAGGACGTACACGTTTGCCCCCATTGGTTAAGCTGTACAGCATAGCCTGATGCAATATAGGCGATCTGTCTGCTGGGATTTGTTGAAAAAGTTCGGCTAAAGTTTGATTAAACTCCGCTTGAAACTTTTTTATATCAGATTCAATTGTCATTTAATCAGGCTCTGTGGGTCGACATCTACAAGCTCATTATTGCCGTTTTTTTGCTGCAGTATTTTTATTTTTTGCTCTGCTTGTTCTAGCTTTTGCTGGCTGGCGCGAACCAAAGCTACACCGCGCTCGTATTGTTTCAAAGCCTCTTCTAATGGCAATTCGCCTTGTTCCATTTGTTGAACAAGTTTTTCTAACTCATCTATATTATCTTCCAAAGACATATTTTCAGGTTTTTTAGCGGCCATAATTTATTCCTACTTTTAAAATCGGCGAAACACTACAACAGGCTGGGTAAATGGTCAATTTAAAGTGTTGGATAAAATAGCTAATTTTATGAAAAAGCTAAACATTCATCTGTTATTGTCGATAATTGAGTTAAACTTATAAAATAAAAATAAATCTATGTTCAGTTCGAACACCATTTTTGCTTGGAGGAATGCGTGGATCTAGCAACGGTAATTGGTCTTGTCGGGGCGATCGCCTTTATCGTGATGGCGATGATATTAGGCGGTGATTTAACCATGTTTTTCGATGTCCCGTCTGTGCTCATCGTATTTTGTGGTTCATTATTCGTTGTGTTGGCTAATTTTACAATGGGCCAGTTTTTTGGCATCGGTAAAATTATGGGTAAGGCTTTTATGTTTAAAATCGAAAGCCCTGAAGAATTAATTGAAAAATCAGTTGAAATGGCCGATGCAGCGCGTAAAGGTGGTTTTTTAGCATTAGAAGAAGCGCAAATAGATAATCCTTTTATGCGCAAAGGCGTTGATATGTTAGTCGATGGTCATGATGGGGATGTTGTTAAAGCAACCTTGGCTAAAGACATTGAATTGACAACTGAACGACATGAAGCGGGTATTGGTTTATTAAAAGCACTGGGTGATGTTGCACCTGCAATGGGCATGATAGGCACATTGATTGGTTTGGTTGCTATGTTATCAAACATGGATGACCCTAAAGCGATTGGTCCTGCGATGGCCGTTGCTTTGCTAACTACTTTATATGGTGCTTTTTTAGCGAACGTAATTGCTTTACCATTGGCGGCTAAATTAACGCTTAGAAAAGAAGAAGAAAAACTAAATCAGAGCCTTATTTTAGACGCTATTTTAGGCATTCAAGATGGACAAAACCCAAGGGTCATTGAAGGTGTTTTGAAAAACTACTTGGCCGAGTCTAAACGCAAAGTAGGCGAGGAATAAAATGGCTGAAGATTGCCCTCCCTGTAAAAAATGTCCTCCCCCCGGTTTGCCCGCGTGGATGGGGACATTTGCTGATTTGATGTCGTTGTTGATGTGCTTTTTCGTACTCTTGCTTGCATTCTCTGAAATGGATGTCCTTAAATTTAAGCAAATTGCAGGTTCGATGAAGTTTGCATTCGGTGTGCAAAATAAACTGGAAATAAAAGATATTCCTAAAGGGACATCTGTTATTGCACAAGAATTTCGCCCCGGTCGCCCTGATCCAACACCAATTGAAACCATTCAGCAGCAAACTGTTGAAATGACACAACAAACCTTAGAGTTTGAAGCGGGGGATGAAGATTCATCGGGTGGTCGTCAAAAACAACGCGGTGATCAGCGTGGCGGTACTGCTTCTGACACTGCAAACCAACAGTCTTCAACTGCTGAGTCGCAAGCCGCAGCAGAAGAAATCAGTGAGCTGGTGAAAAAAATTGCCCAGCAATTAGAAGAGCAAATTGTCGATGGTGCGATTGAGCTAGAATCGCTCGGTCAGCAAATTATTATTCGTATCCGTGAGAACGGCGCATTTCCATCTGGCTCAGCATTTTTACAGTCTCAATTTAAACCAATTATTCAGCAAGTTGCTAAGCTACTGACTCAGGTGCCGGGCGAAATAACTGTATCCGGGCATACAGACAATCAGAACGTTGTATCAGAGTTATATGCTTCAAACTGGGAATTATCGAGTAAACGAGCGGTGGCTGTTGCACATGAAATGGTGCGAACCCCGGGTTTTGATGCCAATAGATTGGTCGTTGTTGGCCATGCTGATACGAGACCTTTAGTACCGAATAATTCAGTAGAAAACCGCAGACGTAATCGAAGGGTTGAAATCTCGATTATGCAAGGTAAAGCTAAAGAGTCAGATCCCATCACGGTTTCGCCATAAATTTACACTGTAATCCATTTTGTCTGTCACATTTTGTGACAGACAAGTAGTCTAATTTGAAAAAGGCATTCTTTATCTTTGATAAAATCTGTATAATCGTCAGCCAATTTTTCGCTTGAAGTCAGCTTTGCATAATATGATTAAATTTATAGTTAAAATGCACCCCGAAATTTCGATTAAAAGTCGTTCGGTGCGCATCCGGTTTACCAAAATTCTTGAAAGCAATATTAAAAATGTACTGCGTAAAGTTGACGAAAAAGCTTGGGTTCAAAAACAATGGGATTGTGTAGAGGCACGTGTCAGTGATGATAAGCGTGAAATTGCAATTGAACGCTTGCAGTGTATTCCTGGCGTAACCTCGTTTGCCGAGGTACAGCAGTCTCCTTTTGTTTCTTTTGACGAAACCTGCGAAAAAATTCTATCTATATATGCATCACAAATTGAACATAAAAGTTTTTGTGTGCGGGTTAGGCGTCGTGGTAAACACGACTTTACCTCTAAAGATTTAGAGCAATATGTAGGTGGCGCATTAAATCAAAAGGTAGAGTCAGCGCGAGTACAGCTTAAAAAACCTGAAGTTGAAATTAATTTAGAGGTTGCTAACGATCAGCTCTTTTTGATTGGTACCCGATACAAGGGGCTAGGTGGTTTCCCGATTGCGACACAAGATGAAACCATTTCGCTGATCTCTGGTGGGTTTGACTCAGGTGTGGCTAGTTTTTTAACCATGCGCCGTGGGATTAAAACGCATTTTTTGTTTTTCAATTTAGGGGGGGCAGCGCACGAGATAGGGGTTAAACAAGTCTCTTATTTTTTGTGGGCTAAGTACGGCATATCTCATCGTGTAAAGTTTATTTCAGTTGATTTTCAACCGGTCGTGGCTGAAATATTAGAAACGATAGACTCAGGTTTAATGGGCGTTGTATTAAAGCGTATGATGTTGCGGGCGGCTAGTTTAGTTGCCGAGCGCATGAATATTAAAGCGGTCGTAACCGGTGAAGCCTTGGGCCAAGTATCAAGCCAAACTTTATCAAACTTAAGTTTAATTGATAAAGTGACAGATACACTGGTTGTGCGCCCTTTGGTTACCATGGACAAGCAGGATATTATTGATTTAGCCCGTCAAATTGGTACTGAAGATTTTGCTAAAACAATGCCTGAATATTGTGGGGTTATCTCACAACGACCCAATATCGCAGCGCCTGAACATAAAGTATTGGCCGCTGAAGATTGTTTTCACATGCCCCTTATCGAGCAAGTGGTAGATGAGGCCAAGGTTTACGATATCCGACAGTTAAAAACCGAAACACAAGAGGTGGTTTCTGAAGTCGAGTCGCTAACTGAGGTCGCTGAAAATCAGGTGATTATCGATGTGCGCTCAGTTGAAGAAGAAGAATTAGAGCCTTTAGATATTGAGAATGTCGAAGTGTTGCATATTCCATTTTTTAAGTTGGCGACTCAATTTCCTGATTTACAGCAAGATAAAGAGTATTTGTTGTATTGTAAAAAAGGGGTTATGAGCCGATTGCAAGCGCTTTATTTGATTGAGCAAGGCTATAAAAACGTTAAGCTTTTTCAACCTGTTTAAGCTGTTGGTAAAGTGATAAGTGGCAAGGCAGTACTAAATTGTATTGCTTTGCCTGTTGTAATAAGTAGCCTGTAATAAAATCTATTTCTGTTTTGCGCTGGTGCGCGACATCCTGTTGCATCGATGAGTAATTTTCCGCCGTATTTTCGATAACCTGATAAACTGTGCTGTTTAGCTGAGAATGGTTAAAAGGCAATTTTAAACAAACACTCAATTGCATAATTTCATCTATTAATTTTTCTACATGCGCCGAATAGCGAGGCGATCTGAGTTCACCATTTTTTATATTATTAACAGCAGTCAGTGGATTGATCACTGAATTGATAAACAATTTAAGCCATAACCTGTTTTCAATATCTGTCACCCAACTGGCTTGTTGCCAGCTATTGATAAGGCCTTGCAATAAAGCAGGGCATTCAGCTGTATTCTTTAAGCAGCCAAATACAGTTTCGCCAATACCTGTTTGTATTATATTGAATTTTTCTTTAGAAAAAGCTGCATAGGTTGTGCTGGCGAGAAGCACGTGCGCTGACGGAAATATTTTATGTGCCGAGCTAACCGTCCCCATGCCATTATGTAGCAGGACAATATGTGCATTTTTAGCGAGCGAGAATTTTTGTTTAACTTGGCTAAGTGCAGCTTCAACCTGATAAGATTTGACCGCCAATAACAATAGTTCGATGGGGCTTTCGTCATTGGTTTTTAATGGTAAATCAATGTGATGCTCAGAACCGTTGAAATCGGTGAACAAAAGACATTTTTTTGGTAACGCGGTAGTGGCGATATCTTGTGCGCGCAGCAATACCTCAAAAGGTATTTGCTGTTTATAACATTGATAAATTACGGTCGCGCTTATCGCGCCACAACCCACGATAGTAAGCATGAAAACTTAGTGTTATTGAATATATAAATACTGGTAATACAACCTGCCATATCAAATAGCCAGTCAGCTAAACTGGCTTGCCTGTCAAAAAATGTACCTTGAATGATTTCTACACCCGCACCATAAAATGCCATAGTAAGAATAATTGCAGCAGCATGAAAATTGCGGTTTTTATGAAAACTCATTACGGTTAAAAAGGTCAGTCCGGCAAATACGACAAAATGTGCCAGTTTGTCGAAATGCGGAAATAGCACGACCGCATTTGTGTTTATAGGTTTAAAAAACAAAAAACTGGCGTATATAAAAGCAACAGTCGTTATAAATTGCCAGCTGACTTGCAGGCGTAAAATTTTAAATATTGATTGCATAACAAGATTAATGATTTGATATTTGTACATTGTACAGCAATATTTAAAAGTAATGTTAAAAGCACTTAAAAATAAGCTGATTAACCAAGAGTTTTTGGCTACAATATAGCGATTTTGCGAAAGAGTCGCGTGATAATATCAAGCCCTCAAAAATAAATACTGGATACCGATTTAATGCTCAAAGATAACCTAAATAATGTACATGTTAATGATGAAAAAGTTTTAATTACGCCGGAAAAGCTTAAAGAAGCTTTACCCGTTTCAGACCGTGCATTAAGTTATATCGCTAACGCAAGACAAACTCTTTCTAACATTATTCAAGGGAAAGACAAACGGCTTATCGTTATTAGTGGTCCTTGTTCTATTCATGATGTAGACGCTGCTATTGTTTATGCTAAAAAATTAAAAGCACTACATGATGAATTAAAAGACAGTTTGTATATTGTAATGCGCGTTTATTTTGAAAAGCCAAGAACGACCGTTGGCTGGAAAGGGCTTATCAATGATCCAAACATCAATGGCAGTTTTAATATTGAAGAGGGGTTGCATAAAGCCCGTAAATTATTAATCGAATTGGCCGATATGGAAATTCCAATGGCTACAGAAGCGTTGGATCCAATTAGTCCACAATATTTAGCCGAAATGTTCAGTTGGTCGGCCATTGGAGCACGTACCACTGAATCACAAACGCACAGAGAAATGGCAAGTGGTTTGTCTATGCCAGTTGGCTTTAAAAATGGCACAGATGGTAGTTTAGACACTGCAATTAATGCGCTTAAATCAGCCGCTTCACCACATAGCTTCATGGGTATTAATCAGCAAGGTCAAGTTGCCGTAATTTCAACCAGTGGCAATCCAGACGGGCACGTTATTTTACGCGGAGGTAAAGGGCCAAACTATGATTCAGCCAATGTTGCTATTTGTGAAGAAAAACTCCGTAAAGCAGGCTTAAATGACGCTTTGATGGTTGATTGTAGTCATGGTAATTCAAATAAAGATTACACTCGTCAACCTTTGGTTGCTAAAGACGTGATGCAGCAAATTGAAACCGGCAACCAGTCTATTATCGGTATTATGTTAGAAAGTCACTTAAATGCGGGTAACCAGTCTTCGGATCAATGCATGACAGATATGAAATATGGTGTATCTATTACCGATGCTTGTATTGATTGGCCGACTACCGAAGATTTATTACGTGAAATGGCGGTTAAATTAAAACAACCGTTGGCCAATCGAGGCGCTTAATATAATGCCAAATACACTTGCATCGCAGTTAGAGCAGGTTGAACAGGAAATAGAGCGTTTAACACAGAAAAAAGCTGAGCTTGAAAAGTTTATTCGCGCTCAGCGTTTGCAAGCTGCTAAGAACAAAAGCTGCCATCAAACGAGAAAAATTACCATCATAGGTGGAGAAGGGCGTTTAGGTTCTTTGTTTGTTCGGCTTTTTTCTGAGCATGGTCATCAGGTTCAGGTTTTTGAAAAAGATGACTGGCCCAATGCTCAACAAAAACTTTCCGGACAAGATTTAGTCCTGGTATCAGTACCTATCAATTTAACCGTTGAGATTATTCATGCGTTGCAAGGGAATTTGGACGAGTCTTGTATTTTAGCGGATTTAACCAGTATTAAAGCACAACCGGTTGATGCAATGTTAAATGCACATCTAGGCTGTGTCGTTGGTTTACACCCGATGTTTGGCCCTGACGTTCCTGATATTCATGATCAAGTTGTCGCTTATTGTGCAGGGCGCAAGGTTGAAGAGGCGCAGTGGTTGTTAGATACATTTAAAACCATGGGCGCAAAATTAAAAGAAGTGGGCGCACAATCGCACGATAAAGCGATGGCGTTTATTCAGGTAATGCGGCACTTCTCTACTTTTGTCTATGGTTTGCATTTACAGCAAGAAAACCCTCAATTAAAAGAATTAATCGCGTTAAGTTCACCTATCTATCGTCTAGAGTTGGCAATGGTTGGACGGCTGTTTGCTCAGGATGCGCAGTTATATGCAGATATTATTTACGCCAATCCAGAGAACTTTAATTTGTTAAAGCGCTTTGTTCAACGTTTTCAAGAAGGTATTCAGCTTTTAGAAAGTGGAGATAAATCCCTGTTTAAAGAAGAATTTTTTGATGTTAGACGGTGGTTTGGTGAATATGCTGACTATTTCTTGCAAGAAAGTAGGCGGATGTTAGATGCCGCACACCAATATACAGATTTAGACGAGACTTCAAATATTTAATTTTCTGTTAATTTAATGTTGAAAATGTATTCTCTTTGAGTAATTATAGTGAGCGTTTGATTGTTGACTATAAGATCATTGAGGGACATGAGATGGCATCAACCAATAAAAAAGACAACGAAAAGCACGTTTCTGATTTGTGGATAGCCCTAGGTGTTGGTGTAGGCTGCACTTTAGGTCTGGCACTTGATAATGTCGCGGTCGGAATTACAATTGGTATCGCTGTTGGGTTTGCAATATCGGCCTCTAAAGCAAACCACATTCAAGATTAAACTTTATTTGCCGATCCCGCTGATTCGCGAATAACAATCTCAGGGTGAACTACACAGTTTTGACTAATCGCTTGAGGGTTACCACCTTCTATTTTCGCGATAAGTTTATTGGCTGCAAACTTGGCCATTTCCCTTACAGGGCGTTTGATGGTGGTCAGTGCAGGTATGATGCGGGATGCTAATAAGTTATCATCGAAACCACATACCGATAATTCATCAGGTATTTTAATACCTAAATCATGTGCGGCTTTAATGACACCAGATGCCATTTCATCGTTATTGGCAAAAATAGCGGTAGGGCGATTTTCTAAGGTCAATAAGTGTCGACCTTGTTCGATACCGCTTTCGTATTGGTTTGTACCTTCAACAACTAAATCTGCTGCTAAAGGTTGACCCATCTCCTGCATTGTATTGCTAAAACCTTCAAAGCGTTCGCGCGAAGAGCGGTAGTTCAGCGGCCCTGTTATCATCGCGATTTTTTGATGGTTAAGAGAGGTAATATATTTAGCCATCTCGGCAGCTGCATGTCTGTCGTTTGACATCACAAAATTTTCACTGGCTTCGGAAAAGCCTGAAACTAAACGAACATACGGAATGCTATTTTGATCTAACACGTCAGCTAAGCTATCTACTTCAGAGGCAGGCGGTAAGAGAACGATACCGTCGAGCTTAGAACGCCGAACAAAATTAACCACATTATTATTCAGATCTGGACTTTTATA
Source organism: Catenovulum sediminis (assembly GCF_007289895.1). Lineage (GTDB taxonomy): Bacteria > Pseudomonadota > Gammaproteobacteria > Enterobacterales > Alteromonadaceae > Catenovulum > Catenovulum sediminis. The sequence goes on from NZ_CP041660.1 coordinate 3,342,732, forward strand.
CCGGCAGGGATGAACAACAAGTTCATAACCTTTCTGGCTGCAAAATTCTAAGATCCCACGTTGTATATCATCAATATATAATGCATCAGGGTTATCGTAAACTAAACCAAGTAAATAAGATCGGCTAGACGCTAAGCCTCTAGCTTGTTTGTCTGGTACATAGTTGTACTGTTCAATGATTTTCTCAACTTTAATTTTAGTTTGTTCACCGACTTTGGGTGATTGGTTAATCACGCGTGAAACTGTTCGTTTAGAAACACCAGCCAGCCTGGCTATGTCATTTATCGTTATTTTTTCTTGATTCATAATGTCATTATTTAATTTGTTCGGCTCTTATGTATCATAATTAGAGCGAAATGCCTAATTGTAATAATATTTTGTAAAATTTTAAATATAAATAGGCTCTTTTAATTTGACACTGCCACCGGTGGCATTATATATTAATCCCATCCTAGTTAATATTATCTTAGCAGTGGACTTAGTTTTAAATAACGCAGGTTTAAGCTGTGTTAGCGTTAGCAACTAACAAGAGATTGAAGCATACTATTAAACAATTAGCAAAGTAGTGTTGTTATTATTGCGCTGGTCTGCGTGATTAATACATCAGGAGAGCAAATGATATATGTAGTGATGGGGGTAAGCGGGTGCGGAAAATCTTCTATTGGCAAACAACTGGCTGAAAAGTTAGGGTTAGATTTTTACGATGCTGATGATTTTCACAGCAAAGCGTCGATAGATAAGATGTCTAAAGGTATTCCACTGACCGACGAAGATCGGCTTCCTTGGTTGAAAGGGTTGGCGAACGAAATGCTAACATGGCAGCAAGATCAGGGGGGTGCTGTTTTGGCGTGTTCTGCGTTAAAAAACATTTATCGAGATTGGCTAGCCAGCGAATTGCCGGAAAAGGTGACCTTTATTTATTTGCAGGGCAGTTATGAACTGATTGCTGAACGTTTGCAAAAACGCGCAAATCATTTTATGAACAGCAGTTTGTTGCAGTCTCAATTTGATACATTAGAAGAGCCGAATGAAAGCCAAGCTGTTATTGTTAATATTGACAACACACCTGAGTATATAGTTGAAATGATTTTGCGGGAGCTCAAATAATGTCTTATCCAATACACGCTGTAGACACAGACAATACCATTAGTGATGACGCGTTAATTAAAATATTGGATGAATTTATCCAACAAAAAGCGGCCACCGCAAAACGCATTTTAATTTTACCACCGGATATTACCCGTTTTTATTCAAAAGCCGGTTTTATTTCAGCGTATCTTTATAAAGCACTTAAAGATCAAGCCGAAATCTACTTTTTGCCGGCCTTGGGTACGCACGACCCAATGTCAGACGATGAAATTGACGCGATGTTTGGTCCAGATATTCCTAAATCATTATTTATTCCGCATCGATGGCGCACAGACGTTAAAAAGTTTGGCGAAATTAGCCCTCAGCGAATGCTTGAATTATCGGAAGGCAAATTAGATTACACAATGGACGTGGCGGCTAATAAAATCTTAGATGAAGGTAATTGGGATCTTATTGTTTCAGTCGGTCAGATAGTGCCGCATGAAGTGATTGGTATGGCAAATTACACCAAAAATATACTGGTTGGTACGGGCGGCTCGGATACCATTCACAAATCTCATTTTTTAGGCGCTGTGTATGGCATGGAGCGCATTATGGGGCAGGTTAATACCCCTGTCAGGCAGGCCTTAAATGAAGGTTTTGATGAATATTTACGACATCTGCCCATTGAATTTATTTTAACCGTATTGGGTAACAAAAATGACAAGCTTGCGTTGCAAGGTGTGTTTTGTGGCAATCAAACAGAGACCTATACGCAAGCATGCAAACTGAGTCAGAAACTAAATTTAAACCTTTTGGAAAAGCCAATTAACAAAGCGGTTGTTTATTTAGAGCCCAGTGAATTTAAAACAACTTGGTTAGGCAACAAAGCCATTTATCGAACACGGATGGCGATGGCTGATGGCGGTGACTTGATTGTATTAGCGCCAGCGTTACATCGGTTTGGTGAGGACATGGAAATTGATCAGCTTATTCGTAAATTTGGCTATAAAACTACAGATGAAACATTAGCGGCGGTTAAACAAAACCCGCAACTGGCTTCTAATTTATCTGCTGCGGCGCATTTAATTCATGGTACAACGGATAATCGCTTTAATGTGACATATTGTCCGGCTGACGGCGTTTCCAAAGAAGAAATAGAATCTGTTAATTATCAGTATTGCCACTATCAAGAAATGATTAAAAAGTATCCCATTGAGACATTGAAAGATGGTTGGAATACCATGCCGGACGGTGAAGAAATTTTCTATGTCAGCAATCCAGCTTTAGGCTTGTGGGCCTATAAAGATAAATTTATTGAAGCGGTTTAAATTGTGTACCGAAATTGCATAGTGGCTGAAGTTCAAAGGTGAGAGGCAGCGCGTGGTATTCGTTGAAGATAAGTTAAAACAGCTCATTGATGTTTTAAATCAATATCCGACTTTAGCCGTCGCGGTCAGTGGGGGTGTTGATAGCATGTTATTGATGTATGTTGCTAACAGTTTTGCTGATAGTGATGTTATTGCCGCGCATGCTTATTCACCCGCTGTGCCTTCTTCTGCATTTAAACTGATACAAAGTTATACGCTAAATTATGGCTGGACATTAAAGCTATTAGATGCGCAAGAATTGAAAGAAGAAAGATACAAAAATAATCCTGTTAACCGTTGCTATTATTGCAAGCGAAATTTGTATCAGCGCATTGCTCATTGTTTTAATCGAACGATTGCCTCAGGTACAAATTTAGATGATTTATCCGATTATCGACCTGGCTTGCAAGCGGCAGAAGAGTATTCTGTTGTTCACCCCTATGTGAAGGCGAATATGACAAAAGGCGATATATATGAACTTGCAGCTTATCTAAATCTACAAGAGCTCAAATGCTTGCCTCCACAACCTTGTTTAGCCAGTCGAATAGAAACAGGTATATCGATTAAACAAACAACTTTAAAGTTTATTGATTTGTTAGAGAGCAAACTGAAAGACATTATGCAAAAAACGGATACAGTCCGTTGTCGAATTACGCAACAAGGCGTAGTGGTAGAGTTAGGCAATATGCCTGATGACACTTTGTTGATGCAAATTATGCAATACGTTAAGCAAGAATGTGAACAACATAATTATGTGTTTTCAGGTGTCAGACCTTATCAAAAAGGATCTGCTTTTAAATCTGCTTAATTTTATCAGCAGGTTAAAAATTAGATATTTAAATTATGGGTAAAATCGACAAGCATGTACCTATTTACTTTTGGGGGTTATCGTTAGTTAAGTTTGGGTACATGACATTAATCTACTATGAATATTTTTGCACTCACACTGCCACCGGTGGCAGTGTGTGGCGGAGATTCAATAATTCTAATGAGGTGATAATATGTTAAAAATTGAAAAGTATACAATTGGCGTGGGTGACAGATTTGGTCATCAGGCAGAGGCTCAGTTACAGGCGATGATTGAGGCAAAAGAAAAGCTTGGTGTTGAAATCTTCCCCGTGTGGAATAAATCAAACAGAGAGCATCAAATAATTGGTACTCAACCGCAAAGCTTGCGTGATGAAGCAGATGCTGCGGTAAAAGCGAAAAATTGGCAGTTACCTTATTTTGTTGATGCTGACCATATTCAACTGGGCAATGTAGACGCGTTTATTGCATGTAGTAACTTTTTTACTTTGGATGTCGCTGAACAAATAGGTTTAGCAGCACCCGATGAAGATATTGAATCTTTTGTCAAAGCACAGGCTAAATACATCGGCCAGCTACAGATCCCGGGCATTGACGAGGTGTTTGATGTCAGTGAAGAGCAGGTACGCTCAATTGCTAAAGAGTTTCTAGGGGCCGTTAAACTGGCAAAACAAATTTACGATAAAATCACAGCAAACAAGAATGGAGAGTTTGTAACTGAGGTTTCAATGGATGAATGTGAAAACCCTCAGACGCCATTGGAATTGTTTTTTATATTAAGTGCAATTGCACAAGAAGGTATCCCAGCTCAAACCATTGCACCTAAATTTACCGGTCGCTTTAACAAAGGTGTTGATTATGTGGGAGATGTTGTACAATTTGACAAAGAGTTTGATCAAGACTTGGCTGTCATAGCGTATGCAATTAGTGAGTTTGGTTTACCTGAAACTTTGAAATTAAGTGTTCATTCGGGTTCTGATAAGTTTTCTATTTATGAATCTATCGGCAAAAATTTGAAAAAACATAATGCAGGCATACACTTAAAAACAGCTGGTACCACTTGGTTAGAAGAGCTTATTGGCTTGGCTGAATCAGAAGGTGAAGGATTGGTTATCGCAAAAGAAGTGTATTCTAATTCTTTAGATAACTATGAAGCTTTATGCGCGCCTTATGCAACCGTTATTGACATTGATCCAGCTAAACTTCCAACAGCAGATACGGTAAATGCTTGGACAGGCCAGCAGTATGCAAACGCATTACGTCATGATTTGAACCACCCTGATTATAACCCGCATTTGCGTCAGTTATTACATGTTGGTTATAAAGTCGCTGCACAAATGGGTGATCGTTATTTACAAGCTTTGAAAGACAATAAAGATATTGTTGGCAAGAATGTAACTGAAAATATTTTTGAGCGTCATATAAGCAGAATATTTGCATAAGACGCTGGTAAGACCTTGGGCCCGCACGCCCAAGGAATATATCAATACATGGGAGAACATAATGAAAGCAAAATCAGATATCGGCCTAGTCGGTTTGGCTGTAATGGGTGAAAACCTGGTGCTTAATATGGCAAGCAAGGGGTTTACCGTTACAGCGTATAACCGTACATACGATAAAGTAGAAAAATTTTTAAATGGCCGAGCTGAAGGAAAATCCATTCGAGGTGCTGATAGTATAGAGTCGCTTGTTGCTTCTTTAGAAAAACCACGCAAAATCATGTTGATGGTAAAAGCGGGACAGCCTGTTGATGATTTTATCGAACAGTTGATTCCCCACCTAGAAAAAGGTGACATTATTATTGATGGTGGTAATACGCATTTTCCAGATTCAAATCGCCGTACTGAATATTTAGCCAGCAAAGGCTTACATTACATTGGCACCGGTGTATCAGGTGGTGAAGAGGGCGCATTAAAAGGTCCTTCAATTATGCCAGGCGGAGCCAAAGAAGCATGGCCATTTGTAAAAGATATATTTCAAGGCATTTCAGCTAAAGTAGCAGACGAGAATGGTGATTTAACCGTTCCTTGTTGTGATTGGGTTGGTGATGCAGGTGCGGGTCACTTTGTGAAAATGGTTCACAACGGCATCGAATATGGTGATATGCAATTGATTTGTGAAGCATATCAGTTAATGAAAACGGTATTGGGTTTATCTGCAGATGAAATTCATCAAGTATTTGCACAATGGAATGAAACGGAACTAGACAGTTATTTAATTGAAATCACCCGAGACATTTTTGCCTATAAAGATGAAAACGGTGAGCCTTTAGTAGAACAAATTTTAGATACAGCTGGACAAAAAGGTACCGGTAAATGGACAGGTGTTGTCGCGTTAGATTTGGGCGTTCCTTTAACCTTAATTGCTGAATCTGTATTTGCACGTTGTATTTCTGCACAAAAAGAAGAGCGTGTTGAAGCTTCTAAAGTTATAGAAGGCCCAGCAATAGAATTTGCGGGCGATAAAAAAGCCTTTATCGAAGACCTTCGTCAAGCATTATTAGCCGCTAAAATGGTTTCTTACGCACAAGGTTATGTATTGATGCGCGAAGCTGCCAAAGAATATGGCTGGGATTTAAATTATGGTGGTATCGCGTTAATGTGGCGTGGTGGTTGTATTATTCGTTCTGCTTTCTTAGGCAAAATCAAAGAAGCATATGGTAATAATCCAGAATTATCTAACTTATTGTTAGACCCTTATTTTAAAGATACGGTTGTATCCGCTCAACCGGGCTGGCGTAAAGTCGTTGGTACTGCAATTGCCAACGGTATTCCGGTACCTTGTTTAAGTGCTGCATTAACTTATTTTGACGGCTACCGCACTGCACGATTGCCTGCCAATTTATTACAAGCGCAGCGTGACTATTTTGGTGCCCACACATATGAGCGTACAGACAAACCGCGTGGTGAGTTTTTCCATACTAACTGGACAGGAAGAGGTGGCGACACATCTTCAAGTACCTACAACGTATAATCAGGCTGAAATAAGTATTAAAGTTTAACTAAAAAATAGCAAAGCCATCGTATTTCTTTTTATTTAATTGAAAATACGGTGGCTTTTTTGTCTATGCTTATTATTGTATTCGTTTTATTTTTTTGAAAAAACGCTATAGTTTTTCAGATTCCTGCCGATGACAGGATACATGTAATTTTGGATAATAATAAATAGTGACTTGGAAACATAGGTATTGTCGTTGGAAGCTTAAAAAAATTATGTTTCCTGTACTATTAAAACTGCTTGTATTGTCGTGTACGGTGTCAGCTGGAGATAATAAATATTTGGCTTATATAAAAGCAGGTATCGGAAAATCTCAGACTCATATTGACAACAGTGCGTTTGCCAATGCTTACCAAGATGTAACCCTTGCTTCCTTGGATGTTGGTAAAACAGGAAACAGTTACGACATATCTTTAGGTTATATATTTCATCCTCGCATGGCTATGGAAATCGGGTATCAGGATCTTGGCCGTCGGGATTTGAAATTCTCAGGATTAACAACTGACTTAAATGCTTTTCATCAGCAAGTAAAACCGGTATATGTCGATACTGGCCGTGGATATCATTTATCAATGGTAGCCAGTTACCCGGTATTTAAAACGGTAGATGTTTCATTGAATGTTGGTGGTTTATTTTGGCAAAATTCTTTTAATATAAGAAACTCTAATCAACAAGTTTTGACCGTAGAAGAAGAGGGCAACAGTGTATTTTACGGTATCGCACTGTCACATCAGATAAAATCGAACCTCGCTTTTTTTATACAAGCCAACCAATATCAATTGAATCGACACACAGTTTCTAATTTATCTCTGGGGTTTAAATATCATTTTTTAACGGGTACAAACACTAGAATTCAACCCAGAAGATCTGAAATTGTATTGATGCCAGTAAATTCGACACCGCAATCCCCCCCTAGATTGGAAGATAGTAAACAAGTAACCGCAGCAGCTGTGCCAAACAATGCTAAAAGTTCTAAGGTACCTGAGGGCTCTAATTTAGCTGAGGGCTCTAATTTGGCTAAGGGCTCTAGGTCAGCCGGTCGCGCTTATTCTAAATCGATAAAATTCAAATTTATTAAAGATGCATATAAGCTCAATCAGGATAAAAAATCACTGTTGTTGCAAATCGCGCAAGCCAGCAAAAAACATCCTCACTCCATCATTCGTATTCAAATATTGCAGTCAAAAGTAGATTCTGAACACCTTCAAAAAAGAGCCGGCTTATGGCGGGCAAATGAAGTTAATCAATATCTTAATTCTAATGGTGTCAAAAACGATAAAATATTTGTGCAATGGGGCAAATCTAATGTTAATCCAGAAAACCACGCGCTTTTAGTTCAGGTTGATAGTTTAGAAGCTAAATTTCTTTCCAACAATATGCATCAGGTTAGGTTTAAGTCTTATTCAGACTGGTTATCATCAATAAATAAGTCTGCTATTTCTGAATTTGTTCGCCAAAAAAACTTTGACACCATCATTTTAGAATCAGTAATAAAAAATCGTGGTTCTTATATTGGTGCGATAGAACTCGCGTCTAGTCGAGCTAAAAATATTGCGGATTATATTCAACAACTTTATCCAACCATGGAAGTGAGTTTTAACTTTCGAGTACTGGAGTCTGATTACCCTGGAAAATCAGATTTTCTAAACGTTAAACTATTCTCTAAGAAGATGATTAATGAAGATAAATAATTTACCTATGTACTTTTTACTTAGAGCAATAGTCGGGATTTATATTTATCTTCAGACAATATGTGTTCAGGCTGCGTCAGCAGGATTGCCGGTAACCGAAGACTTTACAAATTTAGATTTGTTAGATCCAGATAAAACCAGTTTAGAATGGTCTAGTGCGTCATCGCAGCTGACCTTACCTGTAGTAGATCCTTCTTTTTTAAATTTGACGGCTATTTTAGCGGATGGTGAATCAATCGGCTCAGAAAACGATTGGACGCCCGGTGTGGCTTACGGTGATATAGATAATGATGGGGATATTGATTTAATTTATGCCAATAGGGGGCAAGCTAATCAGCTGTATTTAAATGATGGTGACGGCGGTTTTAGTTCAACCGCGATAAGTGTGGCAGAGGAGAGTGTGAATAGTCAATCCATCGTATTAGCTGATTTTGATGGTGATGGTTATTTAGATTTGGCGGTTGGCAACTATGAAGAACCGAACAAAATACATTTAAACGATGGCAACGGAAATTTTGATTCTTTTGGTACAACATTAGGCCCTCACTCCCCTCCTTTTGTCTATGGCAACTATGCAACGACACAAATTGTTACTGCTGATATAGATAATGACGGTGATATAGATATATTGACTGCAAACAATGGGTTGCAGGGTAATTACGGTGAGCCAAACCGAATATTTTTTAATGATGGAACAGGGCAATTTTCGGCAGGTACAAACATTTCAAGTGATATGCAGAACTCGTTTGGTTTGTTATTGGCAGACTTAGACAATGATGGCGATCTGGATGTTGTTGTTGCTAATTTGTCATTAAATGGCGCAGACAAAATTTATTTTAATGACGGTTCAGGTAATTTTCCGACCTCATATACACTGAGCGCAGAAACCAATGATACTTACGCATACGTAGCAGGCGATATCGACAACGATGGTGATCTTGATTTAATCAATGCGCGGCAAGGCACAAATAATATTTATCTGAATGACGGTACCGGTAATTTTTCGCTGTTGGGGAGTGTTTCTGCAGATTCATTATCAACACGTGCTCTAGCGCTCGCAGATATTAACAATAATGGCATTCTAGATCTTGCCGTTGCGAATTATCAGCATTCATTGCAATATTTTATGGGCGATGGCGCAGGTAACTTTTTATTAGATAGTGATATTGGTTCTGACGCGTACGCAACGATGGACGTTGCATTACTTGATATTGATAACGATGGTGATAAAGACGTTGTTACCGCCAATACATCTGGTAATCCTAACCGACTCTATCGTAATTCTGTTGCTGGTGGTTGGCCAAAAACGGGTGTTGATATTACAGGTACGGAGAATTTAAACACGATCGTTATCGGCGATGTCAATTCAGATTTTTCTCCGGATATTATTGTCGCTAAATCAGGAGAGGGTATTTATCTTCATTTGAATGATGGCTTGGGGAAAATGCTAAGTGGTGTATTGCTCGGTACAAATGTCCCTAATTCCATGACACTGGCGGATATCAATCATGATGGTTTTAAAGATTTGGTTTGCGCTAATGAAGCTGCAGCAAATACGTATTATTTAAATGATCAAACAGGCGGTTTTCTCGCGCCTGTCAGTTTTGCAAGTGAAGCTGGAAACACGGTAGAAATTTTAGTCACGGATGTTAATTTAGATGGCTTAAATGACATTGTTGCTATCGAAAATTCAGCTAGTGATCTGTTGTATCTTAATGAAGGAAACGGCGTATTTTCTGCTTCACAAATATTCAGTAATCAAACAGATGACACTGAGACTGCATTATTAGCGGATTTAGATGGTGACGGTTTGAAAGACTTGGTTGTCGTTAATGATACGGTTACCAGCAAAATTTATTTTAATTCGTCTTTGGGTAATTTTATCGAACCGGGTGTTGAATTTACAACGGCAGGGTTAGATGTAAATTCGGCTGATTATGGTGACCTTGATGGTGACAATGATGTCGATTTGATTTTCTCATTGCAAAATGGGGAAATTCAAATTTACTTAAATGATGGTTTTGGTGTCTTATCCTTGCAAGGAACAAGCTATGGAGCCGGTACCGGTCAAACATATACCAGCAAATTATTGGATTTAGATAATGATGGCGATTTGGATTTGGTGTGCGGCAAGGCATTGCAAAACCTTGTTTTTTACAATGATGGTTCGGCTAATTTCTCAATAGCTGAAGTATTAGATTGGCAATCGACACAAACTTCTGTACTTGACTTTGCAGACTTTGATGCAAACGGCAGCTTGGATTTGCTTTTTAGCTACGGTGGACTGTCAAGCCAGATTCTTTTTAATAAACATCCCGGTCACTTTTCGCAATCTTCATCGGTCATTTCTGCAAATACAGACAATTCTCGGGATGCTCGGGTTGCAGATTTTAATCAAGATGGATGGCCAGATTTACTTATTGCAAATGACGAACAAGCAGTAAAAATTTACCTTAATGATGGTATTGGTCAACTTTTAGCTACGGCTACTGAAATAGGTGGTAGTAGTAGTGAAAAGATCCAAGAAGTACGTGTTGCAGACATGGATAATGATGGCGATCCAGATATAGTCACGGCTACTTATAATCAAACGAATAAAATCTATTTAAACAACGGTGATGCTACTTTTGCGGTTAGTACGATTGGTAATGAAGTTGATGTTTCCTGGAGTGTCGATATAGCCGATTTTAATCGTGATGGTTATATGGATGTGGTAGTGGGCACTGATTCAGGTATAGCCCAAAAAATTTATTTAAATAACGGTGACGGTAGCTTCCCTACAACAGGTACTAATTTAAGCGCTGATACTTCTGGCGCGACAGTTGCTGCCAGTGATGTAAATAATGATGGAAATGTCGATGTTGTCGTTGCTGCAACTCAACCCTTGTTGTACTTAGGTTATGGTGACGGGACTTTCGGCGCAGCAACAACGGTTGCACAAAATAATAGTGCTGCAACCATTGTTTCTCTGGCAGATTTAAACCAAGATTCTTATCCAGATATGGTTGTAGCATACGGATTTTCAGGAAGTTTGATAAATAAGCTGTATTTGAATAATGGTTCGGGTGGTTTTGCTGCCACGGGCACTGATTTTGGAGCTTTTGCTGAGAGCACCAGAGATATTGATTTTGTAGATGTTGATCAGGATGGCGATTTGGATGTTATTTTTGCCAATGAAAATGCACCTAATCGCATACATTTTAATGATGGTAGCGGTTCTTTTGATAGTGGAGTTGCACTCGATACTAATTCTTACGCAACATGGGCAATTGAAGTAGCAGATATTGATTTTAATGGTGTCTCGGAATTAATTGAAGCAAATTTACTTGAAGAAAGTCGCCTGCGCCGTATAGAGAAATTTTTACCTACACAAAATCAAGCAACATCGATAAAGTTAAATTCAGCTATTACTGATATCCCCAGAGCAGAATTGACCGCCTTGTCTACACTGAGCGCTCACTCAGAAATTACGTATTTGTTGTCAAATAACGGTGGTTTAAATTGGTATCCGATTCAGCAGGCTGAGGGTTTTTCTTTTCCAAATGGCAGTGGTTCTGATTTACGTTGGCGACTTGAAATAGATAGCAGAAGTACGGCGTTTTCACCTAGTGTTTCTCAGCTACTCGTCGATTTTTCCAATAGTTTGCCTGTTGTAACCAGTTCACCTGAGTTGATAGCCCATGAAGGTGCAAGTTACAGTTATACTCTAACTGCTAGCGATGTGGATACAAATGATACTTTAACTTTCTCTGCCGTTACCTTGCCAACGTGGTTAAGTTTTGACGCGGCAGCAGGGGTGTTATCCGGCACACCTAGTTTTTCCAGTTATTGGGAGGATAATACTGTTGAATTATCTGTAGCCGATGGGACGGATGTGGTTTCTCATCGATTTTATGTTGATGTTAATGTAAAACCTGAAATAACCAGTATTTATTTTGATTTTGCATTTGAAGATTTAACATATAGTTATACGATGTCCGCGACAGATAGTAATAATGACACGCTTACCTATTCTGCGATTACTATCCCATCTTGGTTGACTTTTGATGCCGTGAGTCGCACTTTATCAGGTACGCCTAGTAATGATGAAGTCGGTACACACAATATTAATTTACGTGTCAGTGATGGCACTTTATATACAGAACAGGCCTTTACTCTAACAATTTCGAACGTCAATGATGCGCCAGTAATTACCAGTACGGAAATCACCTCCGGCTTAGAAGATGTTTTATATAGTTATACGCTGACAGCAAGTGATGTCGATGCCGGCGATACTTTAAATTATTCAGCAACCACTTTGCCGAGTTGGTTAACCTTTAATACCAGCACTCAAATCTTATCCGGCACACCGACAAATGATGATATTGGCAGTCATTCAGTTGTCCTTTCGGTAACGGATGGCAATGAAACGGTTAATCAAAGCTTTACGATTGTCGTGGATAACGTCAATGATGCGCCAGTAATCACCAGCACAGAAATCACCTCTGGCTTAGAAGATGTTTTATATAGCTATACTTTCACGGCAAGTGATGTCGATGCCGGCGATACTTTAAGTTATTCAGCAACCAGTTTGCCGAGTTGGTTAACATTTGATACCGGTACTCAAGTTTTATCCGGTACACCAACAAATGATAATATTGGCAGTCATTCAGTTGTCCTTTCGGTAACCGACGGCAACGAAACGGTTAATCAAAGCTTTACGATTGTCGTGGATAACGTTAATGATGCGCCAGTAATTACCAGCACAGAAATCACATCTGGTTTAGAAGATGTTTTATATAGTTATACTCTGACAGCAAATGATGTCGATGCAGGGGATACTTTAAGTTATTCAGCAACCACTTTACCGAGTTGGTTAACCTTTAATACCAGCACTCAAATCTTATCCGGCACACCGACAAATGATAATATTGGCAGTCATTCGGTTGTCCTTTCGGTAACCGATGGTAATGAAACTATTAGCCAAAGTTTTGCGATTGTCGTGGATAACGTTAATGATGCACCAGTGATCACCAGCACAGAAATCACCTCCAGTTTAGAAGATGTTTTATATAGTTATACTTTAACGGCAAGTGATGTCGATGCAGGGGATACTTTAGTTTATTCAGCAACCACTCTGCCGAGTTGGTTAACTTTCGATACTGGCACTCAAATCTTATCCGGCACACCAACGAATGATGATATTGGCAGTCACTCAGTTGTCCTTTCGGTAACAGATGGCACTGAAACGGTCAGCCAAAGTTTTGCGATAGTGGTCGACAACGTCAATGATGCACCGGTGATCACCAGTACGGAAATCACCTCTGGTTTAGAAGATGTTTTATATAGCTATACTTTCACCGCAAGTGATGTCGATGCCGGCGATACACTAAGTTATTCAGCAACCAGTTTGCCGAGTTGGTTAACATTTGATACGGGTATACAAGTTTTATCCGGCACTCCGACGAATGATGATATTGGCAGTCATTCGGTTGTCTTGGCCGTAACGGACGGCAATGAAACGGTTAATCAAAGCTTTACGATTGTCGTGGATAATGTTAATGATGCGCCAATAATCACCAGCACAGAAATCACCTCTGGCTTAGAAGATGTTTTATATAGCTACACTTTCACCGCAAATGATGTCGATGCAGGGGATACCTTAAGTTATTCTGCAACCACTTTGCCGAGTTGGTTAACATTTGATACGGGTATACAAGTTTTATCCGGCACACCGACAAATGATGACATTGGCAGTCACTCAGTTGTTTTGGCCGTAACAGATGGCAACGAAACGGTTAATCAAAGCTTTACGATTGTCGTGGATAACGTTAATGATGCGCCAGTAATTACCAGCACAGAAATCACATCTGGTTTAGAAGATGTTTTATATAGTTATACTCTGACAGCAAATGATGTCGATGCAGGGGATACTTTAGTTTATTCAGCAACCACTTTGCCGAGTTGGTTAACATTCGATACGGGTACACAAGTTTTATCCGGCACACCAACGAATGATGATATTGGCAGTCATTCGGTTGTCTTGGCCGTAACGGACGGCAACGAAACGGTCAGCCAAAGTTTTGCTATTCAAGTGGATAACGTGAATGATGCGCCGGTGATCACCAGCACAGAAATCACCTCCGGCTTAGAAGATGTTTTATATAGTTACAGTTTTACCGCAAGTGATGTCGATGCAGGGGATACTTTAGTTTATTCAGCAACCACTTTGCCGAGTTGGTTAACATTTGATACGGGCACTCAAATCTTATCTGGCACACCGACGAATGATAATATTGGCAGTCATTCGGTTGTCCTTTCGGTAACGGATGGTAATGAAACGGTTAATCAAAGCTTTACGATTGTCGTGGATAACGTGAATGATGCGCCAGTAATTACCAGTACGGAAATCACCTCTGGCTTAGAAGATGTTTTATATAGCTATACTTTAACCGCAAGTGATGTTGATGTAGGGGATACTTTAGTTTATTCAGCAACCACTTTGCCGAGTTGGTTAACTTTTAATACCGGTACACAAGTTTTATCTGGTACACCAACGAATGATGATATTGGTAATCATTCAGTTGTCCTTTCGGTAACGGACGGCAATGAAACGGTTAATCAAAGCTTTACGATTGTCGTGGATAATGTCAATGATGCGCCAGTAATCACCAGCACAGAAATCACTTCTGGCTTAGAAGATGTTTTATATAGTTATACTCTGACAGCAAATGATGTCGATGCCGGCGATACTTTAGGTTATTCAGCAACCACTCTGCCGAGTTGGTTAACTTTCGATACTGGCACTCAAATCTTATCCGGCACACCAACAAATGATGATATTGGCAGTCATTCAGTTGTCCTTTCGGTAACGGACGGCAATGAAACGGTTAATCAAAGCTTTACGATTGTCGTGGATAACGTGAATGATGCGCCAGTAATTACCAGTACGGAAATCACCTCTGGCTTAGAAGATGTTTTATATAGCTATACTTTAACCGCAAGTGATGTTGATGTAGGGGATACTTTAGTTTATTCAGCAACCACTTTGCCGAGTTGGTTAACTTTTAATACCGGTACACAAGTTTTATCTGGTACACCAACGAATGATGATATTGGTAATCATTCAGTTGTCCTTTCGGTAACGGACGGCAATGAAACGGTTAATCAAAGCTTTACGATTGTCGTGGATAACGTCAATGATGCACCGGTGATCACCAGTACGGAAATCATCTCTGGCTTAGAAGATGTTTTATATAGCTACAGTTTTACCGCAAGTGATGTCGATGTAGGGGATACCTTAAGTTATTCTACAACCACTTTGCCGAGTTGGTTAACCTTTAATACCGGTACACAAGTTTTATCTGGTACACCAACGAATGATGATATTGGCAGTCATTCAGTTGTCCTTTCGGTAACAGATGGCACTGAAACGGTCAGCCAAAGTTTTGCGATAGTGGTCGACAACGTTAATGATGCACCGGTGATCACCAGCACAGAAATCACCTCCGGCTTAGAAGATGTTTTATATAGCTACAGTTTTACCGCGAATGATGTCGATGCCGGCGATACCTTAAGCTATGCAGCAACTACTTTACCGAGTTGGTTAACATTTGATACGGGTACACAAGTGCTCTCCGGTACACCGACAAATGATGACATTGGCAGTCACTCAGTTGTTTTGGCGGTAACAGATGGCACTGAAACGGTCAGTCAAAGTTTTACGATTGTCGTGGATAACGTGAATGATGCGCCGGTGATCACCAGCACAGAAATCACCTCCGGCTTAGAAGATGTTTTATATAGCTACAGTTTCACCGCGAATGATGTCGATGCCGGCGATACCTTAAGCTATGCAGCAACTACTTTGCCGAGTTGGTTAACATTTGATACCGGTACTCAAATTTTATCCGGTACACCGACGAATGATGACATTGGCAGTCACTCAGTGGTCCTTTCGGTAACAGATGGCACTGAAACGGTCAGCCAAAGTTTTGCGATAGTGGTCGACAACGTTAATGATGCACCGGTGATCACCAGCACAGAAATCACCTCCGGCTTAGAAGATGTTTTATATAGCTACAGTTTTACCGCGAATGATGTCGATGCCGGCGATACCTTAAGCTATGCAGCAACTACTTTACCGAGTTGGTTAACATTTGATACGGGTACACAAGTGCTCTCCGGTACACCGACAAATGATGACATTGGCAGTCACTCAGTTGTTTTGGCGGTAACCGATGGTAATGAAACGGTCAGTCAAAGTTTTACGATTGTCGTGGATAACGTGAATGATGCGCCGGTGATCACCAGTACGGAAATCACCTCTGGCTTAGAAGATGTTTTATATAGCTACACTTTAACCGCAAGTGATGTCGATGCCGGCGATACTTTAGGTTATTCAGCAACTACTTTGCCGAGTTGGTTAACATTTGATACCGGTACTCAAATTTTATCCGGTACACCGACGAATGATAATATTGGCAGTCACTCAGTGGTCCTTTCGGTAACGGACGGCAATGAAACGGTTAATCAAAGCTTTACGGTTGTCGTGGATAACGTTAATGATGCGCCAGTAATTACCAGCACAGAAATCATCTCCGGCTTAGAAGATGTTTTATATAGCTATACTTTCACCGCAAGTGATGTCGATGCCGGCGATACTTTAAATTATTCAGCAACCACCTTACCGAGTTGGTTAACCTTTAATACCGGCACTCAAATCTTATCTGGTACACCGACAAATGATAATATTGGCAGTCATTCGGTTGTCCTTTTGGTGACCGATGGCAACGAAGCTGTTAATCAAAGCTTTACGATTGTCGTGGATAACGTCAATGATGCGCCAGTAATTACCAGTACGGAAATCACCTCCGGCTTAGAAGATGTTTTATATAGTTATACCTTCACCGCAAATGATGTCGATGCAGGGGATACTTTAAGTTATTCTGCACAGGCAATCCCTACATGGTTAACCTTTAATACTGGCACTCAAATCTTATCCGGTACACCAACAAATGATGATATTGGCAGTCATTCGGTTGTCCTTTTGGTAACGGATGGTAATGAAACGGTTAATCAAAGCTTTACGATTGTCGTGGATAATGTCAATGATGCGCCAGTAATTACCAGCACAGAAATCACCTCTGGCTTAGAAGATGTTTTATATAGCTATACTTTCACCGCAAGTGATGTCGATACCGGCGATACTTTAAGTTATTCAGCAACCAGTTTGCCGAGTTGGTTAACCTTTAATACCAGCACTCAAATCTTATCCGGTACACCGACGAATGATAATATTGGCAGTCATTCGGTTGTTTTGGCCGTAACCGATGGTAATGAAATCATTAGCCAGCAATTTGAAATTACTGTTCTTGATTTGAATGCGCCGCAGGTGGTTGAACTATTGCCTGCAAATAATGAAGCCTTTATGCCAACTAGTGGACTGGTTTTTGACGTTATATTCAATGAACCCGTTCAAGTAGCCTCACCCGCAGAAATTGCGATTGGTATAGTTGATATTGAAACTGCAGAAGTTATCGAAAACCTAGCGCCAGATGCAATTAATATTACTGAATCACAGTTAACTCTTGCTTTGCAATCAACATTGCTACCCAATACTCAATATCAAATTGTTTTTTCAGAGGGTCTATTAACAGACTTATCAAACAACCCATTTGACAGTGCATCAATTGAATGGAAGTTTTCAACGGTTAATAACCTGACTTTGGCAAATGATGATAACGCTGAAACAATAGAAGATAACGCAGTGCAAATTAATGTACTGGCAAACGATACAGATAGCGACGGGCTTATTGTTGCGTCCAGTACTACTGTTATCGAACAACCACAGCACGGTTCAGTGAGTGTCAATACCGCCAACGGCGTATTAACTTATATCCCAGTGTTAAACTTTAATGGAACAGATAGTTTTGTGTATCAGGTTTCTGATACACAAGGTGAAGGTTCGAATCCGGCTATCGTAACAATAAATGTATTGCCTGCAAATGATTCACCTATACTCACCGCTGACCAAATAAGCATAAATGAAGATGCTGAAACGCTTATAGATGTACTTGCAAATGATTATGATATTGACGAAGGCGATGAAATCAACGCAGAAACACTAGATATTGTTAATCCGGCTCAACAAGGCACAGTCAGTATTCAAAGCGGAGAAATTCACTACATACCTTTGGAAAACTATGTCGGAACGGATGTTTTTAGCTACCACGTTGCCGACCAGCAAGGGGATTATGGTAATCCGGTCAGCGTTATCATAAATGTTCAAGGCTTAAATGATGCGCCAACAGCGGTAGATGATGAAGCCACAACACTTGAAGATCAAAGTGTTGTTATACAGCTGATCGTTAACGATAGTGATATTGAAGATAGTGAATTATCACCTTTCAATATTTCGATATTCGCTAAACCCGCATTTGGTTCAGTCTCTCAAACGCCGGATGGACTGTGGAGTTATACACCAAATGCAAATTTCAACGGTCGTGATCATTTCCAATACATACTGACAGACAGCGAAGGGGCAAGCTCATCATCTGCTACAGTAAATATTGAAGTACAGGCGGTAGCCGACGCGCCGGTAACTCTTCCAGACCAAGTGCTATTATTGGAAGATGCCATTCAAGCAATTAATGTTTTGGGTAACGACAGCGATCTCGAAAATGACATCGACGTGAATAGCATTGAGATCATAGAAAACAGCGAGTTTGGTCAACTTGAAACCACCGATTCAGGTATGGTGATTTATAGACCAAGACAAAATTATTTTGGTTCTGACAGTTTTACCTA
Source organism: Catenovulum sediminis (assembly GCF_007289895.1). Classification (GTDB taxonomy): domain Bacteria; phylum Pseudomonadota; class Gammaproteobacteria; order Enterobacterales; family Alteromonadaceae; genus Catenovulum; species Catenovulum sediminis. The sequence goes on from NZ_CP041660.1 coordinate 3,361,453, forward strand.
CCAAGTTTCTGATAGTACGGGTCTAACCTCAAATATCAGCTTAGTCAGTATCAGCGTCACCTCTGTCAATGATATACCTGTTGCCAATGCAGATAGTTATCAAACGAATGAAGATACGGTTATCGAACTCGATATTTTATCGAATGACCAAGATATTGATGGTACATTGGACGAAGGCAGTATTGTCCTTGCCTCAGAACCTGGCAAAGGAACACTGGAAATTCAATCTAATGGTATAGTCATTTACCGTCCTACCGAAAATGAAAACGGTGCTGACAGTTTTAGTTATCAAGTAGCAGATAATCAAGGCGCATTGTCCGACGAAACTGTGGTATCAATCCAGATAGTTGCGGTAAATGATTTACCAAAAATTGAATCACAGCCAGTTGAATCGGTATTTGAAGATGAACTGTATCAATATGAAATTGAATTATCCGATATTGAAAATAGCGAATTGCAACTATCCGCTAATGTACCGGACTGGCTGACGTTAGAAAAAATCAGTGAAGTAGCGTACGTATTGCAAGGCACCCCAACGGAAGCGTTAGCGGGTATTCATGCGGTTGAATTGATAGTAACGGATGATGACAATGGGGTTATTAGTCAATCATATTCAATAGATGTGATCAGCGTTAATGATGCGCCTGTCATCAATCAAGGAGAATCATTATTGCTGTCGACTATTGAAGATCAAAATATTTCCAGAAAGTTATCAGCAACCGATACCGATAGTCAGACGTTTAGCTGGAGAATCGTAAATGCACCCAGTTTCGGGATCGCGACCGTAACTCAAGGGTTAGTCAATTATCAACCATTAGCAAATAGTGAGGCGTCAGATAGTTTTGTTGTGGAATTGTCGGATGGTGAGTTGACTGATGTTATCACCGTTGAAGTAGACGTTATTGCGCAAAATGACGCACCTCAGATTATTACAGAAAGTGGTACTAGCCCAGCCGTTACAACCATTGAAATTAATGAAGATCAAAGTGTTAAGTATCCTTTAAGGGCATTCGACCCAGATAATACAGAGCTTGTTTGGTCAATCGATGGCTTAAATAGTGCAGCATTGGTTTCCATCGAAAATGGCATTCTGGATTATCAGCCTGTGGCCAACTTTTTTGGCCAAGATCGAATTTTAGTGACACTGAGTGATGGACTTCTAACGGATAGTTTATTATTTAATATTAATGTTATCAGCGTTAACGACGCACCCGTAATCGAGTTGGAAGAACCTATTCGTCTAACCGGAGTAGAAGACCAGAAAACAAGTATGGTACTGAGCGCAACGGATAACGATCTGGATACCTTATCCTGGACGGTTTCAACTCCCCCGATTTTGGCGATGTGAGTTTAATAAATGGCGAACTCAGTTATACACCACATCAAAACTATGTGGGCAATGACTTCTTTACGCTGCAAGTGTCTGATGGTGCGTTAACTGACCGTGTTGAAATATCGGTTATCATAGAAGCTGTAAACGATGCGCCAGTTACTACAAATGATTTTTATGAAGTGACAGAAGGCGCTCTGTTATCCGTTGATGACAGCAAAAGCATACTGGTTAATGATTTTGACGTTGATGATACAACTGCCAATCTGACTATTGAGCTTGTGACTCAACCGAGCAGAGCAAGCGTATTTTCAATGTTGGCGGATGGTCGTTTCGAATATCAGCATGATGGCTCTGAATTTCTCAATGATAGTTTTAGTTACCGTCTATCAGATGGGCAAGTTGAATCTAATGTCTCTCAAGTTGATATACAAATTAATCCAATAAATGATGCGCCCATATTTATCTCAGCATTGGAGCTCGATGCGATAGAGCAGGGTTCAGTATTTGAATATTTTGTTGGTGTATCCGACCCGGATAGCGTAGATCTTCAATTAGAATACCAAGGGCCGGATTGGCTTAGTTTGGATGGTTTTAATATTAATGGATTAGTGCCAAGTGATATCAGTGGGGATATTTCGTTCACCGTAAATGTTCGTGATAATGAAGGTGCAACTGCACAGCAGCAATCAACATTTGAAGTATTGCAAAGAGAAACCGCAGAGGTACATCTAGCTGCAAATTGGTCTAACGCACCGGCATTTGTTGCACAAGAAGCGACACTCAACCTACGCCTGCAATCATTTTCTGATACCTCAGTTTCTGGCACTTTATTGCTAGAATTTAGTGAAGGCACACAAATTGTTTCAGCTCAAAATTGTAGCGAAAATGCCCTTAATTTGAGTTGCGAACTTATCATTCCAAGCAATGAGACTGTTGAGGTGAATGTGGTCATTACAGCAGAGCAAGTACAAGATACTTTGGTATCTGCTGAATTGATTGATATCAATGACAATCGTCTGGCAAATGTTAATTCAGATATTAGTTTTATTCGTCAGGCGGTTACTCAAGGTAATGCAAGTTTTGACATCAGTAATGCAACGGCTTTAACGACCGCTGATTTGCATGAGCGGCAAGGTATTGAAATTATCGCCGGTACTGAACAAGGGGATACGGTTAAAATATTAAGATTAGACGGCGAAGCGGGACAGAGTGAGTTGTTGGCGAGCCTCAACAACACAGGGCAAACTGAAACGATTATCGCAAATGACTTTAATTTAGATGGGCGAACTGATGTGCTTGTCATCAATAGTCAGGGACAGGTGTCTGATGTGTATTATGCGACCCGTGAAGGTTTGTTTGAAAGCTCAACACAAACGATTGCGTTAAATTTTGGTAAAAAGGCATTTATTCAAGATTTTAATCAGGATGGTTATCCAGACTTGGTCATGTCCGGACAGGGTTATAATTTAAGTGTCTATATCAATGTAGACGGTTATTTTAGTGAAGCGCCTGATGTTTACACTGCGAATCATCCGATTACCAGTATTGCGAACTTGATTGCCGACAATAAGATTGCTGTGGCAACAGGCCAGAGTTTACAAATATTGTTTTATCAAATACAACAAACAATCAGTGCCCGACCAACGCTGGATGGCTCACTGGCCGCCAAAATTAGCAAAGCGAGTTTTGTTCCTGCAAGTGAACCATTAGAAATTGTCGGGATAACGGATATTGCGGTAGCTGATTTAGACGGTGACAATAGTCAAGAAATTGTGGTGACGGCCAGATCAACAACCACAAGCACGGTAAATAATGATGGCAAAGCAAAACGTTCAGTCAGTGTCGTTTCCACCACAGCCAATAAACTGGAGACAGTCGGGCGTTTTGGTAGTGCCTCAAGTAATAAAGTACAAATAGCCGATTTTGACGGCGACAACAAACCAGACTTAATGATTGGTAACGACACTGGCGTTGTTCAAATTTATAAAAACAAAGGTCAGTTAAATCAGTTTGAGTTACAAGAGTCTGTGATTGTCTCTAATTCCTCCGTAATTGCGCCTGTCGACCTCAACGGAGACGGCCTTGCTGATATTGTTAGTTACGATAAAACGCAAGGAAAAATGGCTTTGTTTACGAGCAACTCAAATGGCAATTTAGGCCAGCAAGCCGATTTGGTGTTGAAAGCGCAAACACAGTTGATGGTCCTTGAAGAAAATACAAATCATCAAGTTTTATATAAATTACTTATAGAAAATAGTGCACAAGTAGATAGTTTGGAAAATAAAGTAACGATCAATGTGCCTGATGATATCGACGTCAAATCAATGCCTGTTTACTGTGTAAACGAAACAACAAAGGTCATCGTCTGTTCTATTGGTACCGTTTTAGCGGGTAGTGAAATCACCATCCCACTCGTTTTATCAGGAAATTTACTCAATTCGAAAATTAATGCTTCACATAAAGCATCTCTTGCCGATACAAACACTGGCAACAACTTTGTTGAAAGTGAGTTTTCAAAATATGGTGGTAACTTGTCAGTTAGTGCGGTAGCTGAGATTGTGAATAACAATGAGAAGATATTTAGCTATTCGGCGATCGTTAAAAATAATAGCGCTTTAAGTACGACGAATAATCAAATCACAGTAAGCTTCCCTGAAGGCTTAGGATATTTAGATGTTCCACAGAACTGTATACGCCAAGTGTCTACCAGTTTAGTGGTTTTTGTCTGCGATTTAGGTACGTTAGCCAATGGCGTGAAAGCGACGACTCGCTTTAGATTACAAAAATATGCCGGTGTTGCGATGCAATCCGATTTAATATCGGTCGCTGCTAAAGCGGACATAATGGATGTTGATACAAATGACAATCAGGCACAAACAAGCATTGATAGTTTATTTACCGCTTCCGGTCGCAGTGAAAGTAGTGGTGGTTCGATTCATTACTTATTGCTTATATTGATATTGTTAATTAGTTTGCAGTACCAATTCAGGAAATACCAAATTAGAAAACGAAAGACCGTTATATGACGTTCTATAAAAATATTGGAGAACTCACATTGAATAGATTCATACCGGCAATACTTTTGTCATTTGTTTTTGTTGTGAATGCAAATACATTGCAAACCCAAACTATCTCTTTGAATCAAGGCTGGAATGCAGTTTATTTAATGGTAGAGCCGCAATCTGACGATTTAAATACGTTATTGTCCGACACAAAAATAGATATGATCGCCAGTTATTTTGCCCCTTTAAGCTCGGTTGAATTTATAGATGAACCAAACGAGCAAAATTGGAAATCTGCACAGTGGCATAAATGGATAGCGCCCAGTCGTGAAGATTCTTTTTTAACTAATTTGTACCGCTTGAATAGTGGCCGGGGATACTTAGTTCATGCTACGGACGATTTTAATTGGCAAATAACAGGTGAAGTTAAGTTTCTTAAACCCAACTGGCAGGCAAACGCATTTACATTAATTGGTTTTGAAGTCGACGAAACTTTACCGCTCACCTTTGCGGACTTTTTTGAATCATCCGCAGCACATCAACAACTGGTTGCCTACCGGCTGATTGACAATAAATGGACATTGATCACCGAGCCAAATCAAACAATTGTCGAACGTAATCAGGCTTACTGGATTTATAGTCAAGGAAATTCTGAATTCTATGGCAACTTGCAAATTTCAGGGATATCTAGTGATGGTGTGGTTTTCCAACCCAGTAATAACCGATACGAAATCATGGTAAAAAATATTGGTCGTATTCCATCTGATTTTTTGTTTCAGAATGTATTGGGTACGGATAATTCCGCCTCAGTGCCTGTAGCGATTGAAGTAGATTCAGTGGCAGAAAGTGAATTGCTTTCTGATATTACAAATTATGCCTCACCGGTTTTATTGCAGGGAGAAAAAACCAAAGTCAGTTTTGTTTTGCAAAAAAATCAAATTAATGGACAACCAAGCCGCAAAAGCTTACTGCAAATTTCAGGCTTTGGTATTAAGCGATTAATCCCAATTAGCGCGCAGCTATAGAGAAGTTAACTATGATAAAAAATAAACTATATTTGATAACGGTTATTGGCGCTTATTTCTTTAGCTCGAATATTACAGCACAAATTACCCCACAGTCTTTGGCGTTGGGAAAAGGGGAGGTACTGCAAACCGCAAAATTACCCAACAATTTACAAGATGCCACGATTGAATTTTGGTTTAAAACTGCATCTCAGGATACAGGTTTAGTGTTGATTGAGCGCGATAACACGCACCAAGCGCTGAATTTGAGATTGAATAAGGGCAACCTGGAGTTATCGGATAGTCCGGTAAATAATCCTTTTTTTACTGTGTCCGGTCCATTTTCAGACAATCAATGGCATCATCTTTCGCTCGTTGTTTCGTCAGATACGAGCACAGGCATCTTAGATATCAATGTATATCTAAACGGCCAGTTAGCCAAAAAACACCAGATTCAAAAAGGCGTTGATAAAGCCTATTTTAGTGGGGCTAAGATCCGATTTTTAAGCGCAGAGTTTTATCAGGGCTTGGTAGGGGACTTTTACAACGATAGACGAAAAAAGATATGTTATGGATATACCGAACCTAACATCCCTTTTCAATATAATTGCCATTCAGGGATGGATGCATTTGATGGTTATGTCTATGAAAAATGGCAACATCACGTAGGTAAAACGGTTTCTAAAAATTTCGATATCAATTTTGTAGGTGATGGTGCACAGACATTATCCGGCAAAACGAACTCGGATAACTTTACCGCACGCTGGCAAGGTTACCTTGTACCAACCCAAAGCGGTCAGTATACGATAAAAACAGTCAGTGATGATGGATTGAAATTATGGTTAGATGACATCAACGGAGCCGCTAAAATTAATGTCTGGCAAAATGGCGGTGGGTTACAAGGAAGCACTCAACTCACTTTAACAGAGGGAGTCTACACTCCGATAAAAATTGAATATTTCGAAAATAGTGGGCATGCCAATTTACAACTCAAGTGGATTACGCCAGACGGTATCGAACAAATTATCCCGCACGAAAATCTATATTGGCAGCAAAATGCTTCCGAGCTTGATATAACGCAGCCTAGAGTTTGGCAGGTCACACGAAACGCCGAGCAAATCTCATCTTCTTATAAATCCAATTTATCCGGTTTAGAACAAGGCTTATTGTTTAACAGTCAGTTAGGGCGTTTTATTACCCAAGGCCAGGCTACCAAGTTATTGAATCAGGCACCATATTCAGGTGATTTTAGTTTTATATCAGACGAAAGTGTTGATGGTAAATTAATGCCCGCATCAACGCTCGTTATGCAAAGCGCCTCCCTTGGTCAAACTGCGATGCAATTTGATGGTAGTGTGCAAACTTTGTTAACCGAACAAGCTGACAGTTACCCCAAACTCATAGAAAACACCAGTTTTTCAGTAGAGTTTTGGTTAAAAAGCAATAAAAAATCAACAACTGAATCACACAATATAGCGATAGGTATTGCCGGTGCCTATTCAAACTCCAGTTTTGTCGCCGGTTTCAAAAGTGGCAAGTTATTTTGCGCAACAAAAAACAATGATACTGATTTTGTGATAGAACCAGAGATTAGTGCGGGGAACCCTTGGATATACTTTGCTTGTACTTACGATAACGCGTTAAACGGAGGTACGTTAACGCTGTTTAAAAATGGCTTGCAAATTGCCCAAAAATCAAACGTATCAGCTGTCACCGCAACAGGTGATTTATATGTCGGGGGGAATGGTTTTGAGCAATATTTTACCGGCGAAATTGATGAGCTGAGAATTTGGGATAGTGTACGTAGTCAGTCTGAAATAAGACAAACAAGCGCTACTCGCTTAATTAAACAACCGGCTGGTTTGTTAGTTCAACAAAGTTTAGACAGTCCTATTAGCTCAGATACAAGCAGCGATTTTCAATTTAATGACAGCTTCAATAGTGGCGTATTGGTGAGTTCAACGGATACGGTAAGTAGTAACTTTCAAACTTGGGGGTAAAGCTTGATAACATCAATGCGCAGGGCCAAATTCCGGTACAGGGAGAATATGCACTCAATTTTAAAGGTTCCACACAAGCAGCGACATGGCGTTTAGCGCAAAGCCAGCAGGAGAAACTTGCCTCAGAATTCACCTTTTCAATTTGGTTAAACTTGACTCAATCCGCGCAAAACAGCGAAATTATTGCAGCTTCCAACCAAATTAAACTCGTTCGTGAGGGCAATAAAGTTGCACTTTATCTTAGTAGTCAAGAGTCGCCTTTAATCCTTACAGAGCGCACACTTACATTAGAAGAATGGCATAATCTGAGTGTGATATATAGCGACAACCACTTAAACTTATTATTAAATGGTGAACTGCAAAAGCGAGTTGAAGTTGGCACTGTAACGATCAGCGAATGGTCTTTAGGGAAATCCAACAGCGATGGTCAGAGTGTTAGCTCTTTAACTGGCGCGATTGATCACTTACAGCTTTGGTCCAGAGCTTTATCTACTGAACAATTACAACAGTTGTCTAAGGCGAAGCTAACGGGCATGGAGCCTCATTTGATTTTGGCTGAAAACTTTAATCAGTCTTTGTACACGCAAACCAGTGGATTACTGCTAAGCAATGCGCAGCTTGCTGATTTTACTGCAAACGATTTATCTGATGGCTTAGCTTTTGCGAACATCAACTTAAACCAAGCCTATTATTTTGATTCTGTTGATGATGCGTTAACAAGTGACGCACTAAACTTAGATTTACAACAGGGCATCACGCTTGATTTTTACAACCGGTTTGCCAAGTTAGGGCAAAATGCGACCCTTATTTCACATGCTAATGAATCTCGCCAGATTGCTATAAAGGTAACGGATGCTGATCAACTGGTTTGTACGTTAGATAATTTGAGCGCTGCAACACCTGCTAATGCGCTTGATCTTTTGTGGCATCATTGGGCTTGTACTTTTAGCGTAAATGACGAACAAAACTTAGTTATTCAAATATATAAAGATGGGGCGCTTTTGAATCAGCAAAGTTTTGCTGACTTTAACAGTTACGACGTAACGGCAAATCTCATATTGGGTAAAAATAATGAGCAGCATTATTCTGGTTGGATGGATGAATTCCATGTCTGGAATAGAGTGCTGCCGGTTGGCGATTTAATTGCTTTGCAAAATGCGGCACCGAGCCATAATTCTTTAGGGTTAACGGCACGCTGGCATTTTAATGATGTTTTTGCTGGAACCTATACCGATGTTATTAATGGAAATAATGCTGTTTCGGGCGAAAATTCGGCGTCGACTGCAGCGCAAGGCATTACTTTTAAAAATGCAGAAATTGAACTAGGGACAACCTTGCCGACCGGTGAGCTAAAAACCGGTTTATGGCAAGGTCGGGTCGTTGTTTCAAAGGTTAACGAATCCCATATTGAGGTAAAAGACAGTCAAGCGTTAACAGAAGCGGGCTCTACTTTTTTACTGCCATTTTTATTGCATGCCAGTGCTGACAGAACACATATATTATCGGAAGTGACATTAATGCAAACCAAACCTGGCGTTGATGCAGTGCGTCCAGTGTTAATAACCGATCAAAGGTTATTAGCAAATTATGATGGTATTGTTCGTAAAAACGGCAAACTGGTTGGCGTTAGATTATCTGCAATTCCATTTATCTTAGATTCAGAAACGAATGCGGGTGCCGTGAAGGTTAAAACTCAGCAGGTGATGCAAGGTAAAATTGGTGAAGGGGGGGCGGTGTCAGTCATTTTAACTTATGCGAAAGATCATCCGCTTAACCCTTATAAACATTTATATCACCCAGATTTAGATAAAGGTTTCGAAATTAAACGTCATATTCACTTTATGTTTGATGAATACAGTCAAGCGCAAAAATCAGAAAATCCAAGGTTAGGTGTAGACGAGTTGAGTGGCGTTTATACCGAAAAAGTTACGGGTCTGCACCAGCAAACCAATAACGATGAACTAGCACCAATTATCTCTAAAGGCCGATTTAGTATGCAATTAGTCAGTAGCGTTAAACAGCTAAATGCAGTAGGAGTTGAATAATGAATAAAATATATAAACTTACTGTCAAATTTGTCGGCTCAATGCTTAATGTTTTTTTATTACTATTGACAGTTTTGCACAGTGCAAATGCAGCTACCCCGTACATCAATGAAATTACCGGCGGTCAAATTCATGATATTGGTTATGATGATGCCGGTAATATGTATGCAGTTGTTTATAACGAAGGCAATATCATTAATGTATCTGGTCAGAGTTTTGTTGTAACGCAAACCGGTGTTTCATTGGCGAAATTTTCTCCTGCGGGTGAACTAAGCATATTTCAAGATTTAGGGACTAGCTTCAGGTCAACTGATAGTAATAAAAAACTTAAGTTGCTAGTCAGTAGTCAAGGACTGGAGTTGCTGAGTTCTAATGCCAGTAACAGTGGGGATTATTTACATCGTTATTCATTTGAGCTTAAACATAGCAAAACGCACTGGTATTCTACCGATGCATCCTATGCGGCAACAAACTTTGCTATAAACGCCTCTGGTAACCCAATAGAAATAGGCGAAAGCACGGTAAATCAAAATTCTGTTGTTGGAGGCTATAGCCTGACAAAACCGACGTTAAAGCTGAGCAATAACAATAAAAAAACCTCAACCTTTGGCGTTAAAAAGCGTTACTACAACGAAAAATCTGTCCCCGATTCTGAGCCAACCTTATTCGATGTGCATATTCCGATGCAAGCTGCGGCTGTGTTAACGGATGAGTCGGGTGATATCTATAGTTTTTATGGTACAGAGCAGTTATCACATGGAACACAGGCTGTGGGCAACAACAGTCCTGCGATGGATTTGAGCAGTATCGTTAGCAATTTATCTCGGTCTTATAATATTGATAACGGTGGTGATGCATATTCATCGATTGGCTGGCATACGATAGTCAAAAATGCATACTCAAATAATTGGCATAATTGTACTAATGTCGACGTGAAAGGCGTACGCCAAGAATTTACGAGCGGTCATGTCTCATGTATCGCTTGGAACCGCTACCCTTTGCTTAACTCAGGTGATGATGGTCACTATAACCGTGTGGATGGTTTACTAAAATTTCCAGCATCAGGTGACTATAAATTTGAAATTTCTGATATCGATGACTGGGCAAAGGTTGTCATTGATCGTGATAGTAGTAAACAAGTTGAGGGTAAGATAGGGGCAACAAAATCAGCAACTTATACGCTAGATGCTGGTTTTCATTTCATTACATTAGAGCACAGAGATACGGAAGGCGGCGGCAAGAGAGTTAGACTGAAAATTTATGATAGTAGCGATCAGGTGATTTTTAATAATCTGCTTGAATGGAATGCCAATTCTGCGCAAGACCGTCTATCAGGTTCAATCGCAACCTGGTATTGGCCTAATTTTTTACCGGAAAAAGATACTGCTTATTATACAGATGGTAATGCGAAATGGTCAGAAGCTGAAATATCTGGGCTGAACTCTGCATTACGTTCAAATGAAGCCTTTCGACCGCATGAATACTCAAGCAATAATACTGGCCGTACTTTTATTTCAAAACGCAACAGTAATGGTGATTTAATTAAAATTAAAGCACGCAAGGAAGAAGTGCCAGTTGATGCAATTTATGCCAACTCGCGCATTTATGTGCTCAGTAAAATGGTTGTTGCCAACAATAGCAGCAATGCCACCTCGCCGGTTAAAGCAACTGGTTTTAAGCTTTACGCCCTAGATGCAAGCTTAAATCAGGTTGCTAACTCAGAAGCTACCTTTGAATTACAAAACGGTGCTGAATATAAAGGCCAGGCGATGGCGTTAAATAAAGACAGCAACGGCAATATATATTTGATGGCGACACTGGAAACAGGTGTTACTGCAGATTTTAAAACCGGTTCATCGATTAAATTTGGTAACATAACCACTGGCCAGCGTACGTTTTTTGTCAGTAAACTAGACAGCAATCTGAATTGGGTGTGGGTAACTCAGCCGGATGGATTTACCGGTAGTTTGCCCGCAAATGCTGCAGCAACAGGTGGTTTATCAATACAAGAAACCTCCGGAGAAGTATATGTTAGTGGCTACTTTAAAAACGGTAAGCTGACATTAAGAGATAGTAGTGGTGATGATGCAAATTTAATAGCAGGCAACGCCAACAAAAGTTTTGTGATTGCACTGAATAACCAGGGTGAGTGGGCCACGCGAGCAACGGTTAGTATTGAATCTAAGTATGATAACAATCTTGTTTACCCGGGGGTGGGTAATTTTAGTTATGTAAAAGGTTCAACAGTTGAAGTTAGTGCGCCCAATCAATATTACATCGACAAAAACGGTCAAGTTTTATATCAGGTCGATTCGTCTGGCAACTTTATTTTAGATGACGCCAATCAGAAAATTCTGGTTTCAGATCCAAATGATACGCGAGCCGTCACTCGCTATACCTGTACCGGTTATGACTTGGAAGACCAAGTGGTTAGTGGTCAGGCGTGCCGATACGCATTCACTTTTAATTCAAATGTGTCCATTAAATTTAATTGGAAGGTTGAACATTTATTAGACTTAAAAACTAATATAACCACGCTAGGCGATTATACCCTAGCGCAGCCTAACCCTCAGCCAACGATTGGTCGTCATTGGATTGAAGAAGGTGAACAGCTAACCTTACAAGTAAATGGTGCGGTGGTTGATACAAGCAACAATAATAAGCGTGTTTTACTGAATGATATTGGTGTAAAGGTGCTGGATAACCGTAAGTCATATAGCCCCTTTACCGATTCAGGTGCATCGGTCACCTTTGTCGGTGACAGAATAGGTACACCTAGAATAGATTTGCCGAATATGGAAAAAGCGGTATTTGACGGCGATTTCACCATAGAGTTTTGGGTTAATCCCCATGAAAACAGTACTTTATACGGTAACCGAGTGTTGGAGATTTCAGCAAGCACTGGGGCTAACGGTTCTTTCGCCAATAATTTAATACTCGGGTTGAATGGCAGTGATAAAAAACCAGAATTTTACATTTTAAACTCTGAGCTAGATCCTAAAGATCATTTTCCACGGGTTTTGGCGACACAGTCATTGACGGATAATGAGTGGCAGCACATCGCATTAACCTATGATCGCAGTGAAACCACAGCTACTTTTTACATCAATGGTCAGTTTGCCGGCGCTAGGTATGATATGCCATTACCACGCTCAATCGATCGAGACTTGAGCTATTTGGGCAATACCTTATGGTATGATGCTTTAAATAAATACACTAAAAACTTCTCTATTGATGAATTTAGAGTTTGGCGTGAAGCGCGCAGCCAAACTCAAATTCGCAATAATATGAATCATGCTTTTAGCAGCAGGCAAGCGAATTTAGAATATTATTTAAAATTTGATGAAGCGAAAAACCCTTTAGCCAGCACACTGGCAAATAATACCGAGTCAGCCAGTGTGATTGGTTTAAATTCTGGGGCTGAGTTCATCTCTTCTGATGTCTCCCTTCCATTGGATTTTATACCCGGTGACCAACGTCAACAGCCGCTGAGCTTAAACTTTAATGCGCCTCTGCAAGTTACCTACAATTGGCAAACTCAATATGCAATCGATCTTAATACGACAGCTTCAAAATACGAAGATTTAGTCCGTATTCAAACCTTACAATCGGGTAAAGTGGTTAGGTTAGAACAAAATGCTGGCAAATATTGGGTCGATGAATTTGAACATGTTCGCTTGTTAATGCCAGCAGCCAGTGGTTTAAATCAATTAAAAGGTTGGTTGTATGGCAGAGGTTTGCCAAACGGTTTAGCTGAATCTGGTGATTTAAGCAAGTTAAATAACAACACCACAGTGATTGACGGAAAAACTTATTATTTTATTGATATTGATAATTTGAGTAATGCGGTTTCACTTGCGTGGGAAATGGAAATTCTAACGTTAAAAGCAAATTACAATATTGGTTCAGCAGTCAGTTTGGCTGAGATAATCGAGCATAATTTAACGGACGCTAAAATTGGCAGTGCAGTCAGTCAGCTCAAACAAACGTTAACCTCAAATGGACGACTCAATGTTGCACCTTTCAATGGCTTTATCATCAGTGGTAATGCAGATACGTATCAGGATATGTACCTGTGGGCCGATTACGAAGATAAAATCTATCCACTAATTCCCGGAAAATATAGTTTAGAATGGTCGGTAAACGAACCCGTACAAGGGGGGAGTGCCGAAACATTTCGTGTTGAAATTACCTCTAATTGGCCAGTTGCATCTCATTATGATTATGTCATTGATACCCCCGCAGTGTGGTTAGACCGGAGTATTTTGGATACCTGGGCGTTCGTTAAACTGGCATATACTGAAGTTGAAAGTAATAACAGCATTGTTGAGGTTGATAAATTTATTTTTGAAAGCAGCAGTGATCCTGTGCCAAAGACCAGTGAAGTTAATAAAAAATCAACGTTAGTTTTCACTTGTTCAGATAAAAATTTGGCTGCTGGCGAAACAGCCAGTCCGGCGATTGGCGATATCAATAATGAGCCAGTCTGTGTTCGGGTTGTTTCTTTGATTAGCCAATCGATGGTGCACTCAAATGCTTCGGCGCCAATTGGTGATGTGCTTGTCGATAGTGAACATACAGCGCCGCACAGTGGCTATATTGAAAATGATCTGGCAAGGTATAATTCAAATATTTACCAGCCTGAACTTTTAACCGGACCTATCATCCCGGTCAATAAAAACTTTATCAGTGGCAACCCAGAACATTTATTTGAAGTATTTTGGTACAAAAATTACCAGTACGAAAATGTTTATGAAGCCGTATATTGGCCATTTAAAAAGGTTCGTTATGATATTCGCTGGCCAGAAAAACTAAATGGCAATGACGACCCTCAAGCATTACAGCGTATTGTTATAGCCAGTCGGGTTGGTTCTGATGGTAAAGACGGCTTGCGTATTGCGGAGCAGGAAAAGTTTGCGCCGACTAAATTTGAAGATGTAAGCATATACAATCAACCAAACCCAGCGTTAGCTGGCTTTAATCCGAATGAAGAACACGCATTAATTGAAGCTTCATACAGATATCGCACTGAATCGCCAAGACCACCGGCTGCATTTGCATTAAGAAACGATTTAAATGTAACAACAGCAGACGAATCCTATACTTCGCATCCATACGTGTTAGTGCAATACAAAGATAATTCATTCACACCTGCAGCTTACCGAATGAAAGTTTATAAGGTTGAGATGGAAGATCCGGCAACTTTTCACAGTGCAAATCAAGCGTCTGGTAATGAAAGTTTAGACAAACAACTCAAGACATTAACGGCTGGTTTAACCGCGACCTATTTCGCCGAACCGTCGTTGAGCAATGCCATTCATCGGGGTACGGTCAGTCGTTTAAATATCACAACCGAACAGCTCGATAGCGCGGTACCAAACGACAAAGTGGGTGTGCGATATGAAGGGGTGATTATTGGGCAGCAATCAGGCGATCACTTGTTTAATTTAGAATATGACGATCGTATTCGTTTATGGATTGACGATGAGTTATTGGTTGACGATTGGAATAATGGCGGAGTGCGGAGCAAAGTCTTCAATAAGACCTTAAACCAAAATCAAGTTTATAAGCTTAAAGTTGAATATTACGATGACACTTCCAATACTCAACTGAGTTTATCCTGGCGTTTGCCAAGTGAAACCACATTGCAAACGATACCCTCTAGCGTGATGAAATCACATGCGCTTACAACACAACAAGGTTTTATTGCCAGCTACTTTAACAATAAAACCTTGTCTGGAAATCCCACTAGTGTAGAGCGTGTTCAAAACATAGGTTTCTCCACGGGTGGCAGTATCGGGCACGGCTTAGGCCATGATAATTTTTCAGTTCGTTATACCGGACAGATTGTACCTGAAGTTTCTGGCGAATATACCTTGGTAGCGCGTGCGGACGACGGTGTCAATTTGTGGTTAGACGGTAAACAGGTTATATCTTCATGGATTGATTCAGGGCCATTTGACCGTAAATATAAAGTTAGCCTAGAAGCGAATACAGCCTATGATATTCGATTGGAATATTACGAACACGGCGGTGGTGCAGAACTGTTTTTTAGATGGATTAAACCGTCACAAACGGCTCAGAACTTAGTTCAGGGTACAGAGGTGGTTAGTGCCAGCCTAGATGTTTTACCGGCTATTGAAATTACAACTGGCTCATCTGTTTCAGGTGGAAGTGCAGAAGAACAGCAGGCTTACACCTTTACTTATCCAATGAAAGCCGGTGAGCCTGTCGTTGCGCCTTATCCGCTTAATGTTGTGCAAGGTGTGCAAATACCGGGTTTAAACTGGGGGCATCAAGGGAGTACACCTGCACAAAATGTGTATTGGGAAGATCATAAAGGGCAGGCGTGGGCGATATCCGGTGGTGGCCGATTGTTTAGTTACCAGTGGTATCCAATGCAACCCGATTTTTGGTGGCCTGCGGATACACAATTGTGCTTTGATAAGAGTCAACCAGCCGATTTTAAAGGTCGTAAAATATCAACGAAAAACGACGTTAATCTAACTTGCCAAGCGGTTGCCGATGGCACCTTATTACCGTTTTCTCAAGTAGTTGAAGGTGAAAATCGAGAAATAGCGATTAGCTTCGACACCAGTTGGCCGCAAGAGCTGCCGATTTTAAAAGCAGGTGAAACCTTAACCTATTCTGGCGGTGAAGCCGAAGAGGATGGAATTGCTGAAAATGGGTTGCCCGGCGTTTTAGCTTTTGCTGCGGGTCAGATTATATATGACGATGTAAACAAACTAATGGGGCTAAACGCAGGTTATAGCTCGGACAAACGCTATTCTGCTCGACTTGCACAAGTGCTTGAAAAGCGCACTGTGAAATGGCCGACTGGGGGGACTGAGTTCAGTAAAATTCCTGAATTTGACTTGTCCCAGAAAATGGTTAAACAAGAGCGAGGTTTGTATTATTTCACTGATTTGCCTGCACATTTACAAAACCGTATATATTATGATCCACTGACTAAAGAATTAGCGGTGCAAGGTTTTCTTGACGGAAAAACTTTGGGCGACGATACCTTAACGGCGGCACCCGGCGCGATTTATTCATTGTTGCCTAATATCCTCACCAGTGAAGAAGTGGCGGTTGTTAAATCACTAACAGACAATGCAACGTTCGCTCAGGTTGTCGATCAACTGTATGCATTATCCCGTAATCCATCAAAGCTGACGGGTATAGACTATGGCATCGGAATTGAGGTCGCACAAAATCCGGAAGGGAGTTTAAAAACTGATACCTATATCCATACGGCAAGTTTGGGTAGTGGACTCGCGTTAATGCCAAGCGCAGCAATGTTAGATCCCAACTCTAATGCACCTGATATCACCTATGTAACGGTTGCAGAAAATAACCATGCAGATTTAGGGAGCGCGCCGGTAGCTTTACATATTGTGAAACTGGTTAAAGCCAATAAGTTTAGAGGTGAAATAGATGTTTTGATGCCACCTAATGTGTTTGATGAAAAAGTGGTTTTAAGACATACAGCTGACTTTGGCGCAAATGGCACCGATATGGTGTACGAATGGAAATATCGCGCGGACGATGGTTTAGAAAAAGCACCGCCAGATCAAGCTCCGAGCGATTGGAAACCCTTTTCTTTACCTAATAATGGTTTAGGCCAAAATCAGATTGCATTGCAAGGCGCGACCGCGGCGTTGTTAGCCGATAATTTGTTTTTCACCCGATATCGCCACAAAGACTGTCAGCCTTCCAATAATGCCGATTGTTGGTCAGATTGGGCGGGGGCTGCGAACAATAATCCGGCAAAAAATGTTTATAAAGCACAGTTGTCTGAGGGCTGGGTAAAACGTGTTATTGACAGAGTAAATCTGTTCGAAGCGCGCATCAGTGATTTTTATAGTAGTGACAGCCCGGCAACGTACTCCAGTATGTTGCAACAAGCAGGACAAAGATATAACGGGGCGGTGGCGTTAAATGCTGATCAAGATGTTATAGAGAACGTAGGTTTAATTCAGCTTTATCAAACCGTTTTAGAACGGGCTAAGCTGTTGAGTATAGAAGCTTCACAACCCACTTCTAACTCAAGTGTTAATAACGCCCTGCAATTAGCGGCGACACGGTTGGCTCAGTTGTATACCTTGCTGGCCAATGAAGCTTATGTCGACGCGCTTGATCCGTCTATTGGTTTCACGACAGAAAGTGAGGCTTATGGCAGTGTTGCACCGAGTATTTTTACTTTCAAAAATCAAATGCCTTCTTTACTGCAGGAGGAGTTAAGTTTATTAAGGGGACGCTCAGAATTTGGTGCGAGTCCGGCATTTAATCGTCTGATTTGGAATTTCACCATTGGTGACGGAGAGGTTGCGTATGCGCTGAATTACAATATTAAAGATGTTGATGGAAGTGGTTTGGTTGACGAAGATGACGCCCGGGTTTTATATCCACAGGGTCATGGCGACGCATGGGGCCACTACACAATGGCATTAAGGTATTATTATGACTTGATGCAAAATGGTAATTTCAAGTGGACACCGAGAGGCGAAAAAGTCCTTATTGATGGTGTGACAGTTGATGTTGATTTTCAGGACGAACAACGTTTTGCCGAAATAGCCGCTGCGCGCGCAAAAACGGGTCGCGATATTGTTGATATGACATATAGAGCAAGTTATGTTGAAGATGAAAATGGTCAGTGGCAAGGTTATAAAGACAGAAATACTGAACGTTCATGGGGCGTTTCTGAATGGGCTCAGCGCGCATCAACGGGTGCTTATTTCGATTGGTTAATGGCCAACAATATGTTGCCAGCGAAAGACAGTGATTATACCGACAGCGCCGACATCCGAAAAGTTGATCGCAGCACGGTACCGGAAATTCAGCAAATCTCCAGTCAGGCGCAAAATATCTATGCATTAGCAGCATCGGCTGATAAAGGACAAAACCCGTTAGGCGTCGCGCCTGATATAGTGCCTTTTGATGTTGATCCTGTGCGTGTTGATCGTAATTATAATAATCCCGCGACACATTTTGAGCAGGTCGCAGAGCGAGCAGAACAGGCTTTGGAAAATGCCTTTAAGGTTTATGATTACGCGAATGTGCAAAAGAACCGGATCAGAGAAGTTGCTGATACCGCGCAAGACATGTTGCAACAAGCGCAAGATCAAGATCGTGATTTCAAAAGTCGCTTAATTGAAATCTTTGGCACACCCTATGAAGGTACCATTGGTAGCGGCAAGGTGTATGCGCCGGGTTACGATGGTCCTGATCTTTATTTCTATCAATATGTTGATGTGACTGATATCACAAACGAAGTTGCACCAGTGGCGAATAGCAATGGTCAAACCTTTGATAACGTATTAACAGGTCATTTTAAGAGCCGCACCACTTCAATAGGTGATATATCCGATATTGATGCGGTTAACTCAGTGGTTGCATCTAATGCGATACAAATTGAATACCCAGTGACCGCGGGTACATATGGTTTTGATGCACCTGCTTCTTGGGGCATTCGACGGGCTCCCGGAAAACTCCAGGAAGCGCTGTCTGAAATATTGGTCGCTCAAGCTAACTTTAATCAAGCCGCTGACCAATATGATGATTTGATACAGGATATGGAGTTTCAAGTAGGGCAGATTTATGCACAAAAAGCATTTCAGGATAATGTGATTAACGTTCGCAATGAGGCCATTGATGACACTTTAACATTTAATGCCGTTATTGGGACTTTGAAAACCACGCAGAGTGCAATGAATGAAACGCGAGATTTTTTGCGGCATACTTCAGCCTTGGCTGCCGATGCGTTGCCTAAAAGTGCCGGTTTATCGGTTGATGTAGGCGCGCCTGGACGGGCTGCGATTTATGCTTCATGGGCGATAGCTGATCCTATTTTATCTGTTGCAAACATAGCCGCTGAAGGCGCAATTGTGGCAACTGAATCGGAAAAAGAACTTAAAGCAATGGAACATGAGCTAGAGATCGAAAAAGCTGGCTATGATTTTGAAACGCAGCAACAACTGAGAGAGGTGGAATACAGCTTAACCACACAAGAACCCTACCTTAGAGTTGAAATGTATAAAAAGCGTGAAATTTTGCGTCAGGCCGGTGAAAAGTATCGCACGGTGCTCGCTGAAGGTTTACGTTTATTAGAAGAGCGGGAAGCCTTAAATAAACGTATCGCTGCGAAAGCGCAGGGCGAGCGTTATAAGGATATGACGTTCAGAATGGGTCAATATGAAGCACTGCAAAAATATCGTGCCGCATTTGATTTGGCATCCCGTTATATTTATATGGCAGCGCGTGTCTATGACTACGAAACCAATTTATCTGAAAACGATCCGGCCTCTGCCAAACATATGTTATCGCAAATCGTTAAAGAGCGAACATTGGGTGAACAAAGTCTAAACGGTGCTGTTAGTGGGCAAGGTGGTTTAAGCGAGATATTATCAACCCTTAAAATCAATTTTGATGTGTTGAAAACACAAATGGGCTTTAATAACCCACAAACCGAGTCGGGGCGTTTTTCACTGCGTCATGGGCTGTTTAGAATTGCCAACGATGATAACTCAACGGAAGACGATAAGCTTTGGCGTAATACACTGGCAAAATATAAACAAAATAATCTGTGGGATGTGCCTGAATTCAGACGTTTTGCGCGTAATTTTGCACCGGAAAGTGCTGGCGTACAACCTGGGTTAGTGATTCCATTCTCCTCAACAATTGAGTTTGGTAAAAACTTCTTCGGTTGGCCGTTATCTGGCGGTGATTTTGCCTACGATGCAAGCAACTTTGCCACCAAAGTCAGATCGGTCGGTGTTTGGTTTGATAACTATAACAATGCGGCGTTATCAACCACACCACGTGTGTATTTAATACCGGTAGGAATGGACATTATGTATGTGCCGGACAGTGTTGAACTAGATACTCGAGAATGGAGTGTTATTGATCAGGTGATACCTGTGCCATTACCTGCAAGGGATAGTGACTTAAATAATTCAGCGTGGATACCCAGTGCGGATAGTTTAAGTGGATCTTTTGATAAAATAAGACGCCACTCAAGCTTCCGCGCCTATCATGATTCCGGTTCTTTTAACGAAACAGATATGACCTATAGCAGTCGACTCATTGGCCGCTCAGTATGGAACACCAAATGGTTGCTGATTATTCCGGGCGGCACATTCCTCGCTGATTCGGAAGATGGTATGGATACTTTTATTTATGGCCAGAAAATTCCCGGACAAAATACGGTGTTACGCGATGGTAATGGTGTCACGGATATCAAACTATTTTTCCAAACTTATTCTTACTCAGGAAACTAATTATGAAGACAATTATTAGCCTGCAAATAAAATTATTAATGATTGTTTTATGTAGTTCGCTTTTCTCTGTAAGAGCCGAAGTGCCTGAACCTCAGATCACATTGTATGGGCAAGTTTTTAATCGCTATCATGGTATTGAAACGCGCTTGAACAGTGGGCAATTGCAATGGCAAATAAAAGCCTTAGACGGCTCAGCAAAGGTGCTAACTTATTCAACATCACTGAATGCAATCGGTGATGGGCAATTTGATTATCGTTTGGATATTCCACAAAGGTTGTTGGAACAGGCTTTAACCCCATCTCTTATCACTGAAACAGTTGAACAACGGGCAATTGCAGTGGGTGAGGAGAGTCAGAACTATAGCCACAATCTTATTGCCATAGACAATGTTCGTGCTTATGTCGTAAATGCCAATCAAAACCAGCTTAATTTAAGTCAGGCAAAACGCTCGCAACATATTCAGATTGATTTATATGTCTCTAAGCCGCCTGTTGACACAGACGGTGACGGTTTACCAGATAGCTGGGAACTGGGTTATTTTGGTGATACAACGAGTGCGATTGCAGACAATGATGAAGATGAAGATGGATTGACTAACCTCGAAGAATATCAATTGTCGAGCGATCCGAGAGCCGAAACTGGCGATAACCGGATACCTACGTTAATTCGGGGCCAGGTGACATTAAGTGAACAAGGTTTTAGCTTACTGCAGCCCCAGGTATTAGATAGTGATACCTGGGATTGGAATATTGATGTCACTTTCAACCAAATAGATGAAAATTTGCAACTAAGCTATCTGGCAGGCGGTAGTTCAGATCTATCCAGCGGCACTGTTTTGGCTGCTGGCGACGTCGTCAAACTCAGTGATTTATTGTACGGACATGTTGTCGTTAAACATTTAGTAACCTCAATTGATGCGCAAGATTTAAGTCCGGATGTTTACGCAATACAAATCTTAGTTGATGACAAGGAACATCAAGCGGTCGTGATGGATATCAATGTTGATATTATGCGTTTGACGGATAATCAGGCAACAACATTACAAATGTGGTTAGATGCTTCTGTTGACCAAACGCTATTTGACAGTTATGACAATCCGGATGCGGAAAGCACTTCTGACAGCGCTGAAGAATGGTTTGGCAGAGCCGGTCGCGGTAGTGAAATTGATTTATTACATCATATCGATAATACGGGTTGGCAATGGGCTGATGTTGTGACTGCGCAAGACGGACCAAATGGTGAAAAAAGCATAAAACTAGATGGCAATCATTATCTCGAATCCTGGGCAGAAGAAGAAACGGATGATGCAATCCCGTTTCATTTTAATAATGAGCTGGGGTATTTTGCTGTTTTCAAAACCAACAGTGAATCTACGCAAATTCTAACTCATGATACACAGGCTGAAATCGTTCTGACTGCACATGACGACCCTTATTATCCAAACAGACTGAGATTTTCCAGAGAAGGTTATCAATCTGTTTATGGTACCCGAACGGTGTCGAAAGATTGGAATGTCGCTGCGTTGTTTATTGATGATCAATCAACAAGCCTTGAGCTTAACGTCAAAAACTCGGGTGTTAACCATGCGACTCAACAGCAATCAGCAGACGGTGATCCTTCAAATATTAATTGGGGAACCAGCCGGACGATTGGCGGTAAAATGATTGGCAGTGCAAATGATGATAATTATCAAATGCAAGATCCCTTCACGGGCAGTTTAGGTGAGGTTGTGATGCTAAACTGTGGTGATTGTAAATCTGAAAAATGGCGTGTGTATGCGTATTTATATAGTAAATGGTTTGATCGTATCGTTGTTGACCATTCGCAAACGACTTACGCTGTGAATGCCCGCTCTGCGGTGGCTAACTTTATTGGCGCACCCAGTGATGCAGACGAAGAATATGAATCATTGGACGAAGCTATCTATTATTTAGGCGACCGGTTAGGCACTTTTGTCTCAGACGGTATCCAAAATTATCAAAATCAATATGGACAGGATAAATCTTATATTTTCATCGGTGGCGCGGCGCATAATAAATTTGTAGGCGGCAGCCAGGACGATATTTTGGTTGCTGGGCGTGGCAGTGATTGGCTGACTGGCTTGGCTGGGTCGGATTTATTTGTTGTAACCAATGGAACCAGTGTGGTTGATTTTGATATATCTGAGGATGTATTAGATCTAACGTTACTTTTTGATGTTGTCGATCCTGACATTCCACTTAGCAAATATATAAAGTTAGAGACGGATACGTTTGACACATATATATCGGTTGATGCAAACGGTGATGGTAGTGGTTACCATGATGCGAACATTGTGTTGTCTAATATTTCAATAAGAAACAACGAAATTAATAAATTATGGGCGCGCGGTGTGTTGCAAACCGGCGTTGTAAGACCTGATATAAAATTATACTTTAATCCTTCAGCAATCGGTGCACTGGAAGAAAAATCAAACGAAAGTATTGAGTTTGAATTAACAACAAACGGTGTTCCTATGCCAACGGGTATGTCTGTGCCTATCTCAATAACGGGCAGTGCGGAATTCGGAGCTGACTTTTTATTGGAAGTTGCGCATTACGACCCGAACAACGCAGTTGAAAAAAATCAAGCAACCTCTGATTACAAATGGCATCCACTGACCAACAATGGCATCCCTTTAGATGTCGCTGAAAATGATACTGTGGTTAAGTTACGTATTACACCAAAAAAAGACAATATTTCTGAGCTTCCAGAAAACTTAACCATTCAACTGATGCCGCTGGACGTTTATGCAATCGGTGAAAAAGATTCAATTAGCTTCAGTGTTTCAGATGGATTACCGGATGTTTCTATTACGGCGACTAATACCAGTCTAATTGAGGGGCTCAATAAAGCTTCTCAGGTCACCTTAACACGTGATGGTTCGTTAGATGTTTCGCTAAAAGTTAATCTGGAAATCGTGGGTTCAGCCGAAAATGGCAGTGATTATGGCTTTATCAGCAAAGAAATCACCTTTGCGAAAGGGCAATCCCAAACGAGTTTTGAAATTTTACCCTACGCCGATACATTAGATGAAAGCACCGAGTTTGTTGAAATTGTAGTCAGTGTTTCAGATAGTTATCAGATAGCGTCTTCATCGTCGGTAAAAATCGGTATTTTTGAGTCTGACGCGATAGTGGATACAGATAACGATGGCATGGATGATATGTGGGAAATTGAAAACGGGTTAAACTTCAATAAAGATGACCAGTTTGCCGACGCTGACGGTGATGGCTTAATTAATATCAAAGAATATGAACTTGCTTTAAATCCGAATTCTATTGATACGGATAATGACGGGATACCAGATAAGCAAGATCGTAGTCCCGATGATGCGACAGATGCGACAAAAATAACAAGTGTCGGTGTGCAGAGTGTTTTTGCTAAAGCAGAAAAAGTTATCACGATGCCATCAGATCAATTTGTATTGCAGCTTCAGACTCAGGCAAGCTTGGACAGCGGGGCTGTCGCCAGTGGTCTAGACGGTATTGGCGTGAGAATCCATTTTAATAGCCAAATTGTTAAATTTAATGAGTTCAAACAAATTTACGCAACCGACTTTGTTTATCAATCTGCAACTGTAATTCAAGACTTTTCGGATTACGATAATAACCCACTGACTGATAGTTATATTGAGTTAAGGTGGTCTAAAACAACAGCAGATTGGCAATTACCTGACAATAAACTTGCTGCTGTAAGCTTTACAACTTTAACGTCACCAACATCCAGTGGTGTTATTTCGTTTAGCGCAAGTCAGCTCAGCGTTGGTTATGACTTTGTAACTCAACCGACTATTTTAATGGCGAGTGTTCAAAACCGGCTAGACCTGAACAACGATGGGCAAACTTCATCTGATCAGGATGCTTTAGCCGTTGTTCGCTACATGTCAGGTCTTCGAGGTTTAAAAGTTAACCAAGATATATCAGAGACAGGTTTTGATACTCAATTATCTGAAATGATGCCGTATTTTGATTTAGATGCGAATGGTGAAATTAATGCACTAACGGACGGTCTTTTGTTGTCACGTTGCATGGCAGGTTATGAAGGTAGCGCATTGATAGACGGTATTATTGATAGCGAATCCGGTCGTCAATTGCCTGATGTTATATTGCAATATTGTCGTCAATTTACTGAATAGGTGTCGCCTAAAAATGAATAATTTTTACAAAGGTTTTGTTATTTTGTTGTCGCTAACGTTAATCGCATGTGGTGGCGGAGAGAGTAGTTATAAAGTTGATAATGGTAACGGCGGTGACCCTGTTAACCCGCCACCAGAGCCACCTGTGACAGAACCACCGGTTGAAAGTGAAGTAAAACAACAAAAGATCAGTAGTAGCACTTCTGAACTGAATGTCACACAGGGTGCTGAATTTGAAACCACTGTAATATACCAGACTGCACCTGAAGCTAAAGCGCTGGCCGGTGTAGGGATCAGGCTGCATTGGTCAAGCGAATATTTATCTTATATCGATTCTTCGCAGGTATATGCTAGCGGACTTTTAGGTGTAGGTGATATCGAGCGAGATACGCAGGATTATGACAATGATCCAACAACTGATAAATTTGTTGTATTGTCCTGGGCAGATTTACCGCAAGGGAAATGGCCATCTATTGCCGAACTACCTTTGAACCTAGCAAATGCTAAATTCAGCGCGCTTAAACAGGGGCAAACACAGGTTAATTTTAGCGCCTCTGCATTAGCCAGTAGTTATCAGTTTAAAGCGGATGACATTAAAATTAAGGTCGAATAATGCGCAGTATTTATTCGCATGTTCTTTGTCTATTAGCCGGCTGTATGGTAGGCGTTTTAGCTGTTTTGATCTACCAAAATAGAATGATTGCTGATCATTATATTGGTGAAACGTTAGTTGCCGAAGTTGGCTCTAAAGGCATTACTTTAAGCGAATTTAACAAGGTTTTAGCACAAAGAGGTGGCCAGTATCAGGCGAATGTCGATGTAAATGCTTTATTGGACGAAATGGTGTTACACACGGCTATTGTTCAATATGCAAAACAGCACAACCAAGATAAGTTATTTGAATATCAACAAGCGACCAATAATTTGTTGATAGGTAAAATTAAAGAGCAATTTTTAAATTCAGAATTGGCTAAAATAACGGTATCCGATGCCGAAATTGAAGCATTTTATAGACAAAATCATGCGGACTTTACACAAGCCGAACAAACCCGGGTTGCCATGATTTATCAAGCGTTAAGTGAGAATCAAGAAAAACAACGAACCTTGCTGCAGCAAGTTAGTACCTCGGCATTAGAGATTGAGATTGCTAACGGCTTTGGTGCGTTGGCCGTTGAATATTCAGATCATCAAGCAAGTCGCTATCGAGGCGGGCACATTGGTTGGTTTAAAAAAGACTTAAAAACCTATTTACCGGTAGATGTCGTGGCTACAACTTATTCACTTGATATTGGACAAACCTCAGATGTTATCAAAGCAGACGATGGGTATTATCTATTTAGGTTGTTAGATAAACGAGAATCCAGTGTAAAACCATTGCAAAAAGTGAAGGCTGAAATTCATCACAAAATCATTGTTGCTAAGCAAAAGGATATGAAACAACGTTTTGAAAATAAAATGCTGTCATCTATGTCGATTATTAAATACCTTGATAACTTACCCGAATTGGAAAACACAAAGAAGGTGAATGAACATCCACCTTCGTTTTAATGTTGCGAAATAAGAATGGTAAAGCGGCTTATTTAGTCAACTGATAAGCTTCTTTTGCCAGTCTATAAGACAGATCATAAGCTAAATCAAATGCGGCTGATTCTGTTAACCTATGTTCTGCTACCAACTGAGCCAAGAATCGGCAGTCAATCCGACGTGCGACGTCATGGCGTGATGGAATGGATAAAAACGCGCGGGTATCATCATTAAAGCCCACGGTATTATAGAAACCAGCCGTTTCAGTTACATTGTGTCTGTATCTAAGCATGCCTTCTGGGCTGTCATGAAACCACCAGGCAGGTCCTAATTTTAAACAAGGGTAGTGTCCGGCAAGGGGGGCCAGTTCTCTCGCGTAAACTGATTCATCCAAAGTAAATAAAATAATACGCAGGTCTTTTTCTGTACCATAGCGAGCCAGTAATGGACGTAAAGAATCGACAAAATCTGTGCGTCCGGGGATATCACAGCCTTTATCTAAACCAAACTTTTCGAAAACTTGTTTATTATGGTTACGACGTGATCCGGGGTGTATCTGCATCACCATGCCATCTTCAGCGCTCATACCCGCCATTTCGGTTAGCATTTGCGCTCTAAACAACTCTTTTTGTTGTGCTGATGCATCACCAGACAATACAGTTGCAAACAGTTTTTCACATTCAACGCCAGATAAATCAGCTGTCAAAGCTGAAGGGTGTCCATGATCTGTGGCGGTTGCACCATGCGCACGGAAAAATGCACGTCGGTTTCTGAGTGCGTTTAAGTAACCTTGCCACGTGTGTACATCTTCACCTGTTTGCTCAGCTAAATTCTGAATATTGCCTAAAAAATTTGGAATGTTCGGATCAACCACATCATCTGGACGGAATGTTGTTATTACTGTCTGATTTAAACCATCCGCTTTAATTTTAGCATGGTGTTTTAATGGATCTGTCGCGCCCTCAGTAGTGGCCAAAAGCTCGATATTAAAACGTTTTAATAATGCTCTTGGTTTAAATGCATCTGAATTAAGTTGCTGATTTATTTTATGATAATAATCATCAGCATTAGCCAAACACAGGGTTTCGGTAAAGCCAAAAACTTCAGAAAAAACATAATCCATCCACATACGGGAAGGCGTCGCATGAAACAGGTGATAATGCGCAGCAAAAATGCGCCAAATTTTTAAATAATCAGTTTCAACTTGGCCACCGTCAATTCTAGGAATACCTAACTCTTCAAGTTGAATACCTTGGCTGTACAGCATGCGGAAAACGTAATGATCTGGAATAATCAAAAGCTCCGTCGCGTTTTTGAAACATTCGTTGTTTGCAAACCAGCTTGGATCAGTATGACCGTGTGGGCTGATAATAGGCAAATCAGCAACAGTTTTATATAAAGCTCTGCTGAGTTCTCGCATTTTTGGATCTGCACTAAACAGTCGATCCGCATGCAAGTTGATAGGTTGGATCTGGCTGACCATTAGATTTCCTCTAAAACAAATATTTAATTGCTAATATAAAATTAAGACTCTACCGGTGGACTAGATTTTATAGTGTGCTACCGGTGGCAATATATAGATTTTACATTTTTACGTCAAGGTTAATCTATATCTCATTTGGTTAACATATCGGTATATAAGCACTATTAGATGCTTGTGCTTGACGTTTATCTTTATTGACGAGTGGAAATAATGAATAGCGCGGTTTATTGTTACTTAAAAGTAATACTTAATTTGAACTGTTATAGAAAATAAAAGCAAAATAAACATAAAAATAACAATTTGACAATCTAATTTAAATAGTGATATGTTTATGCCACCGGTGGCAATTTATAGACGTTACATACACAAAATAAATCGGGGACAACTAAATGAAACGTTGGAAATTTAATGCATTTGTTATGGCAATGGCGATGAATTATCCCATTCACGTTATTGCCGCTGAAGATACGGAAGCAACTGAAGAGCAAGAAGAGCAAACCGAAATAATTGAAGTTAGAGGGGTTCAATACAGTGATCAAAAAGCCCGTCTAATAGAACGTGATAAAAAACAATTCAGTTCAGTTGTTTCAACTGATGATTTAGGCAACTTTGTCGATCAAAACGTTGCAGAGTCATTAAGACGTATGCCCGGTGTAACCTTACAACGTTCTGAAGGTGAAGGTAAATTTGTTACGGTACGGGGGTTAGGTCCTGAATTTGTGTCTGTCAGTATGAACGGATCTCAAATGGCCGGCATGGGCGATGAGCGTAAAATTGGATTAGATGCACTGGCTGGTGACGCCTTAGGTTCAATCGAGGTGGTTAAAACATTGACACCTGATATGAACTTAAACTCTATTGGTGGGGCTGTAAATGTTAATGCTATCTCAGCATATGAACGCGGTAAAAATACCTTAAAACTTAAACTACAGGACTCATACTCCGAGTTACGTGAAGCGCACTCACCAAAATTTACCATTGACGGTACGCAGTTTTTGTTTGACAAAAAAGTAGGACTTGGTTTTGTTGTATCGACAGAAAAACGCAGTACGGTTGTTAATGAGCAGCGTCACCATAGCACGAACAATATGGAATTTTATCAACAAGATTTCGGACAACCCGTTTTCGAAGTAGATGATAATGGTAATCTAGGCGATATCATTGACTATAGCGTTGGTGAAGAAAATCGAATATTAGCGCCGCAGGAATATGAAATTCGTCAAGAACTCGCTGACCGAACTCGTAACACAGCCGCTTTGAATGTTGAATACCGACCCAATGATGCTAACCAGTTTTATGTTCGCGGTAATTATGTTGAATATACCGATGAAGATGTCGCTTATCGCGAATTCTATCGATTTAGAGCGGGCAGTGCAGGTACCGGTGAAACATTATACGTTAACCCTGATACAAAAGAATTTATTATGTCGGATGCTGATCTGCAGCACCAATTTTTTATTCAGGAATCGACGAAAGAAACCACAACATTTAATTTTGGTGGTAAACATCAATTAAGGGATGCTTGGACAGTCAATTATGACTTTACGACTTCAGAAGCTGTCGAAGATGCAACTGGTGATCGCCGTGTGCAATTTAGAGAACGAGATCTTATTGTTTACGGTCAAGGGCATAAAGATCGAATTGACGCGCGGATTTTAACGCAAGATGAAGTATTAGATTATCGCACTGACTTGCAAATCATAAACCCTGATTATGAAAATAATGATATTTATGGTATCGGCTTAACTAAAAACCCTTCGTCTACCAGTAATGTGACGCGTGGTGATATTAATAATCCAGCCAATCTTGAATTTGATAATGTGTTTTTAGAAGGCAGCAACCGAACGGATGAAATCAAAACATTCAATTTGGATGTTCAATATGATTTTATCGATTCAGATTGGTTCTATTATATTAAAGCTGGTATCGCAGCCAGTGATCGTGATCATGTAACCGACAAAAACCGCTGGAGCTATGAACCGGAAACCAGTTATTGTAATGACGGCGATGACACTTGTATTAATGCAATTGGTGCTAATCATCAAAACATTAAAGAAGACTTTGGTTTTGATGTTTCTATTCCAAAAAACAGTGATTTTCAATATCCATTTGTAAGCCGAGATGCGCTTAATTATCTAGTTGATGCAATAGAGTACACAAAAGACATTGCGACTGAAGGTAAGCAAGGTTACGTCAGCTTAAGTAACGACTACGAATTAAGTGAAGATACTCAAGAAGCTTATGTGATGGGCGAAATGGAACTGGCAGATCGCCTGACTTTGATCACCGGTGTGCGTTATGTAGAAACAGAATATGCGTCTACCGGTTATATGACCATACGTAATGATGAATTTGCTTTTGCCGGTTCAGCATTAGATGTATTCCAGCCACTGCCGCAAGCCTCAATTAAATACAGTGAATTTTTCCCGAGCATGCATTTACGCTATGAACCGACGGAAAATCTGCTGGTACGGGGGGCAATTTGGACAAGTTATACCCGCCCATCATTTAAGCAAAGCCGAGCGTTTGCAAAAATGGATGATCGCGTATTTTTATGCTCACCAACCAGTACAGATGAACAACCCGATTGCCATGATAAGCCAGAAGAATTTGCAAACTATTCAGCACTGGATTTGCAAGACTATACACTGGCACCGGGCAACAGTATCGACATAGGTAACCCAAATCTGATCCCGATGACGGCGACTAACTATGATGCTTCAATCAGTTGGTATCACTCAGAAGATCTATTTATGGAAGCCGCTGTTTTTTATAAAGATATTAAAAACTTTATTGTTGATGCGCGTGGCATTGACGGTCGTTTTGATACCTTGCCTATCTCTTTACCAATAAATCAAGTGACTGAGTTTATCATTCCTCAAGAGCAAACTCTGGCGAATATCAATATGACAATTAACGGCGATTCGGCAAAAGTTTTAGGGATTGAACTGAGTTATAACCAGTTTTTTGATTCAGGCTTTTTTATACAATCAAACGCGACCTTGCAAAGTAGTGAGGCGACAGTTGATCCAACCGTTCGCAAAGGCACGATAGATTTACCAGAGCAAGCGGATGTAACGGCTAACTTAACGATTGGTTGGGAAAACGACGACTTTAATGTACGCATTATTGGTAATTATCGCTCAGATATTCTGGAAGAAATAGGCGCTTGTCCTGATGCAACGGATAGCAAAGTAACTGTGCCAAATGGCGTCGATCCAAATGGTGTTGATTATTGCCGGGTTTGGTCAGATCAATACCAATCTAACCTTAAGACCATTGATTTTAAAGCTAAATATGATGTAGGCGGCGGATTGTCTGTTTATTTTGATGCCATCAACTTAACCGATAATGTTGACCTGCGTTACTTTGAAGGAGATGCCTTGAGTGGCGGCAACATTATGTATCAAAGAGAAGAATATGGCCGCACAGTGCAAGTTGGTGTGAATTACAAATTCTATTAAAAAACACGCTGAACAACGCTAGTTAAATACGCCAGATGAAAAACCTGGCGTTAAACAGAGGGTTTAATATGAAATATAAAATATCGTTATTAAGCAGTGTCATCAGCGCATCGCTGCTTTCTGGTTGTGGATTTGAAGTTGAAAAAAATGTTATCGAGCCACTTCCACCTGCGCTTCAAGGTCAGTTTGTAGACAGTCCTGTATCAGGTCTTGAGTTTGAAAGAAAAAATATTGATGACGAAATCGTTGCAAGTGGTACGACAGATCTCAATGGTCACTTTGAGTATTTAAGAGGCGACCGGATTGTTTTTAAAATAGGTGAAAACTTTAAACTTCCCGAAATATCACCTAAAAACTTTGTTACTCCGTTAAGCTTTTTTAAAACGGATAACCCAGTAGCACCTCAGGTTGCCAACCTAGCACGTTTATTACAGTCACTCGATACAGATGGCGATCCGGAAAATGGTATCGAGATCACACCTAATGCCGCATCTGTTGCGAATATGCCATTGAATGATGGAGAAACAGTTGAAGCGTTTTTTAATCGTTCGCCAGAAGATTTCGCCGCAGCAATAGAACCTTGGTTGACTCAGGCTATTCCTGATCGAACCATGGTTTCGTATGATGATGCAGTTGCTCATTTTGTCAAAACACTAGAAGAAGACTTTGGTGACGTTGCCAGTGGTGCTTTTGATTTATCGGTTTTTGATGGCGAAATTTATAATCCATTTATAGACAATACAGCACAAGTGGTTGAACAAAAGATTACTTTTACACCCGATCCGGTAAGCGAAGATGGGGTTGAAGGTAAAAAGGGTAGCTATATCATCTCTGTCGCCGGGAGTGATGTTCAAACGGGAACATATGAATTTGTCTTTGGCCGCCGCGTTTTAGCCATGCATTATATGGATGGCGAGCATAGTAAAACTCAATATTTAGTGTCTTTAGGCTACAACACTCAAACGCAAGTCTATAGTGTTTGTGCCGCTGATGACAGTATGGGGGTCGCTTCAATTGTTGCTAACTGTGACATTGAAAACGAACGAAATATCAACAAAATTGCTTTTTCTGCACAGCAAAATACGGTAGAAATTGAGGCTTTAAATCAAGCGGCGCAAGAATTATCAATTGAGCTAAAAGAAGACTTTGATACCGATATTGATAGCTTTTTCTCATCTACTTACAAAAGATTGGACAAATCACTCAGCAGCGGCCCGCTGTACGCGATTGCATCTGGTTCGCCGGAAATTATCGATGGTCAATTTAAGTTCGACGGTGACCGCATTACCATCGGTGATACCTCGGGTGCAGCAACTAATGCACTTAGTAGTGGTACGGGCATATATAACTTAAGTGAAGGGTTTAGTATTTCGTTTGATGTTATTTCGGCCAGTGACGCAGGTAATTTTTATATCTATGCCGATAACAATACTGCATCTCAATCTAATTCGCTACACGGCGATATTTCTAAAATGGTGCAAATTGATTTAGCAACAGGTGAAACGACAGAAGGGGGATTAGTGACTTTAGGCGCGAGTTTACCTACTTTCAAAGTGGGGGAGCGCGTTACTTATAGTTATCAAGGGGATGCTTTTGCTAAAACCAAAAACTCATTTATTCAGTTAAGAGCCGCCGGCGACTCTATTGTTGTAATTGATAATTTACAAATTGATACCATTGCAGCATCAGTTGGTGCCCCTGAAGAACCAACTGAACCAGAAGGGCCAAAAGAGTCAGAAGTTTCAGTTGATTTGCCTTTTGTTTTTGACTTCACATCCGTCTCGGGCGATTTGTTCAGTTCAGAAACTTTAGCGCTAGACGGTACAGTCGACGCAAGCGGCAGTGCACAACCCATGTTTTATAAAACCGGCGGTACAATTGATGTGAGTGACACGGGTGTTAAATTGTCCGGAGCACGATTTACCATAGGTAATAGCGAAACCCTGTATTCAACGAGCAGTTCAGACAATACAAAAGTTGGGGTTTTCGATTTAAGTAAACCGTACAACATCGTATTAGATGTAGTGCAAACACAAGAGCCAACCGCAGGTAAAAAATTCCAAGTTTACATTGACAATAATACCTCAGGCAGCGCTAACTCGATGCATGGTGGTTCTTCGCGTATTTATAATGTTGCGGCTAGTTCAGTTCCTTTAGGTGAACTCGTTATACCGGGTGAAATTGGGACGAATAAGTCATTTGTTCAGTTGCGCACCGAAGGTGATTCAGTTGTTGAAATTAAAAACCTTCGAATTGAATATTTAAATCCGTTTGAAGCACCCGTTTTTAGTTGCAGCGATGCCGGTAGCGAAATTTATTATTGTGATGATTTTGCCGATGGTAATCTAGACGACTGGAACTTAGATACCGGCTCTGATGATGGTGCATTCGATGTACTGGAATTAGAAAATGGCAATAAAGTGATGCGTTTTACGGCTGAAAAAGTGGGTGGTGTTTTAGCAACATTAAAAGATTCTGTGATGGCCAACATTCCAAGCGCAGATTATTTTGTTGAAATGAAAATTCGTCCACGGCAAAACAGTACGACCAGTAAAAAACATTTGTATATTTTAGGTCGCTATCAGGATGAAGATAACTGGTACGGTGCCGGTTTAAACATGCAAAATGCATCGACTTCAACTCAGGCTGAAGTT
Source organism: Catenovulum sediminis (assembly GCF_007289895.1). Taxonomy (GTDB): domain Bacteria; phylum Pseudomonadota; class Gammaproteobacteria; order Enterobacterales; family Alteromonadaceae; genus Catenovulum; species Catenovulum sediminis. The sequence goes on from NZ_CP041660.1 coordinate 3,395,398, forward strand.
GCAACTAAATTGGGTGGCAGTTTAAATCGACCTGTCCAAACTAAAAAGCCATTTTTACTAGGTGAAAAAGGCGCGACCGAAGATGGTGTCTGGTATACGGTTCGTTATGAAGTATTGGGCAGTGACATTACTTTATACGTAGATGGCGAAAAAATCGGTACACATACAGATTCTAGTTTGACTGCAAAAGGCTTAGTCGGTTTATATACGGATAACCGTTCGTTTGAAATTGACGATTTAAAAATTGGTGATGCCAGTGTAAAACCGGTTTTACTCACCACGGATTTAGCCGAAACCAACTGGACTGGCAGCGCATTAGGCGATGCTTTAGTGTTTAAAGTAACCGCTCAGCAAAAAGATGGCGTGACGACAGATAGTTTTACCGCTGAATCTTCCGACGTATCGGTTGCAAAAGTTGAAAGAAACGGTGATACCGTCACAGTTACACCATTAAAAGAAGGGACCGCAACTTTATATTTAACGGCTGGCTCTGATGCATCGGTTATACGTGAAATTTATCTAGATATAGGCCCGGCATTTAGCGAATCTGGCACAGATTATGGCGATTTAGCGGCCAAATTAAGCCCAATGCCAGGCGCGCAAGCACAATATATAGATAGTAGTTTTACCATCAAATTTGACAGCGAACCGGTTTTGGGAACATCGGGGGTTGTTCGCATTTTTGATACCGCAACCAGTGAAATGGTGGATGAGATTAGCGTTTCATCAGATACCACTTCTTTAGGGAAAACAGTTGCGTCAATCACAGGTAAAACCCGTGACTTGAACTATCGTCCGTTTACCATTAACGGCAATAAACTCACCATTAAACCAGCTGATGGGGTGCTTGAATATGGCAAAACCTATCAGCTTGTTGTTGGCAATGATGTCGTGGTCAATACTCAATTAAATGCTCGTGATTTTGATGGTATAGGTTCGGGAGCAAACTGGACATTTACAACCAAAGCTTCCGCGCCTAGTGGCACAGAAGTTATCGTAGATGATGATGGATTTGCGGACTTTAGAACACTGCAAGGTGCACTAAATTATGCGATGACAGATAAAAACACCGCGATGACCATTACCATTAAAGACGGGATTTACCAAGAGTTATTATTCTTGCGCAACAAGAATAATTTAACCATTCAAGGTGAAAGCCGAGACAATACCATTGTGCAATATAACAACTTTGATGGCTTTAACAGTGGATCGTCTGGCCGACCGGTATTTTTAGTCGAAAGCTCAGACAACCTAGTGTTAAACAATTTCACACTTAAAAATACGCACACGCGAACAGGTTCAGGTGATCAAGCTGAAACTCTGTATTTTAATAGTTCACATCGTCTTATCGCGAATAATATGAACTTTATAAGCGAGCAAGATACGCTGTTGATGAAAGGCTACAACTGGTTTTATGACTGTTTAATTGCCGGTAATGTTGACTTTATCTGGGGCTATAGTGTTGCAACACTATTTGAAAATAGTGAAATCAGAACGATTGGCGATTCAAAAAGTGCACCAGCAGCTAGCAATGGTGGTTATGTGTTGCAAGCCAGAATTCAAGATGCAAGCTATCCTGGTTTTGTCTTTATCAATAACGAATTTACTTCAGGGCCAGGTCCACTGGGCAACGGTGTAAACGACAATTCAACTTATATTGCACGCAGTGCGGGCGACGGTAATTTGTACGATAATATTGTGTTGATCAACAACAAATTGGGACCACACATTATTACCGATGGATGGCGAACCGATCCAATGCCTAATCCGCAAACAGCTGATGCAACATCTGGTTGGCGCGAATATGGCAGCATGGATCTGCAAGGCAATCCTATTGATACCAGCGGTCGAGTAAACAATGCGATAGCTGAAAATGATCTAACGAATGCGCCATATGCAACGCGTGCGGATGTATTTGCAAGCTACGATAATGGCGCAGGTTGGGACCCTCAACCAATTGCTCCGCCAGTAATAGCTGATGATGTGCAAGAGCAAGGCGATGGTGGATTTGCAGGCATTGAAGGTGAAATTACGGGCGGTGTTGGAGGTACAATCGTATCTGTAAATAACGGTGCGGATTTAATTCAAGCGATTTCTGATGCTAAAAACTCAGGGGTGCCTTTAACCGTTTATGTTCATGGTAAAATTACATCAGCGAATAGTAATGATGCGAAATCAATTGCAATAAAAGATATTAAAGATGTATCAATTATTGGTGTTGGTACCACTGCAGAGCTAGAGGGGATTGGCATTCAGATTGAACGTGCGGAAAATATTATTATTCGTAATCTGACCATTCATGATGTACCTGCTGCAAATGGTGATGCAATTGGCATAGAAGGCGATGAAAACACACCCACTAAACGCATTTGGATTGACCACAATGAGTTATATGGTGATTTATCGGTTGGCAAAAATGATTATGACGGTTTATTAGACAGTAAAGCGGGTGCGACCCATATCACGGTTTCATATAACTACATTCATAATCATTATAAATCGATGTTAAATGGATCTTCAGATGATGATACCGGTGAGCGCTTTATTACCTATCATCACAACCATTTTGCAAACCTTGAATCTCGGGTACCATTGTTCCGTTATGGTAAAGGGCATCTGTATAACAACTATTTCAATAATATCAGTTCAACTGCAATTAATTCTCGCATGGGGGCTGAACTATTAATTGAAAACAATGTTTTTGAAAATGTCCAAAATCCAATTGTTTCATTTTACTCAAGAGATATTGGTTATTGGAATGCCCGTAATAACCAATTTACTAACGTGACTTGGACGACTCCAGATGCAGACGAAGCAAGTTACAACCTAGATGGCCCAACCACCTCTACTTACGAAGTTCCGTATGATTATCAGGACCATTTAACCGACACTGCTGACGTTAAAAATTATGTTTTAGCAAATGCAGGCGTTGGTATAATTGACCAGTCAATGGATGATATTCCAGCGATCGATGGGGGCACGAACAACGGCGGAAATAATGGTGGTAGTAATGGCGGTAGTAATGATGGAAATTCTGGTGGCAGCGCTGGCTCTGCAGGTGCGCTTACGGAAGATTTCTCAGCCGCTGACCGAGCTACTTTCTTCAGTGCAGCCTATAAAACGTTAGCAACGGATGACACTCAAGCATTGTATATCCGCACAGGTGGTAATGTTGATCCGGTGAATGGTGAACTGGTTATCGATGGTGGTCGTTTTACCATCGGTGATACAGGTACAGCAACCACTGAAGCGGGTGTTGATCCTTTAGGTACATTAGATCTATCTTTAGGCGCAACCTTAAGTTTCAAGCTGATTGCAGCCTTAGGGGAAGAAAAAGGATTTTTTGTTTATTTAGACAATAACACCTCGGGTAGCGGAAATTCTCTACATGGCGGTGCGTCTAAAATAACTATAGGGACTCAATCAGAACTGGCGCAAAAAGTGGGAGAAACTATCTTAGTTGATATCCCAGCTGGGACTAAAACATCATTCCTGCAGTTACGTACTGAAAGTAATTTCGCAGTTACGATTGACGATTTAGTGATTATACCTAAACGTAATGACATCACTGAAGATTTCTCAGCTGCCGATCAAAGTACGTTTTTTAGTGCGGATTATCGTTCATTGCCGGATGATTCAGCTTCACCGTTTTATGTTAGAACAGGCGGTGGCGTTGAGCCGATAAATGGAACGTTGGCAATTGGTGGATCAAGTGGCGGGCGCTTTACCATTGGTGATATTGATGCAGCGCTCGATATTGATACCGCGGACGGTGTTGAACCTAATGGCGTATTAGATTTATCAAACGGTGCAACCGTTAGCTTTAAATTGCTGGATGCTCAAGGTGAAGAAAAAGGATTCTTTGTCTACATTGACAATAATACGTCGAGCAGTGGTAAATCGTTACATGGTAGTGCTTCCAAAATTTCGGTGGGTAAACTATCAGAGTTAACTTCTTTGATTGGTCAAACAATAACGGTAGATGTGCCGATGGGGACGGCTAAATCTTTCATTCAATTACGTACTGAAAGTAATCTGACCATCACGATTGATGATTTAGTGATATCACCAAAATAACGCATGATGCATCAATCAGGGTTAGTGCCTGTTCTTTTTAGAACAGGCACTAACCCAAATGATTTGCTATTTTTAACAGTGTTAAATTGCCACCGGTGGCCAAGTTCATGTGAGATCTCCGATACGTTTTAGTTAAAAAGGAAATTACCTATAGATAACGTACGGCATACGATAAAACCACAATACAAAATGAAAAATAAAGACAAAAATTAAGACAAAAAATAACGACATAAAATGAATATAAAACAAGCAAATAAAGCATATGGGAGAAACAAATGAAAAAAAATAATGATTTTAACTACAGCAAGTTTTTTAAAAGCTTGCTATTAACTGGTGTTATCTTGCCTGCTGGTGCTATAGCAGCTGAAAATGCTGAACAACAAGCAACGGAAAAATCAGAGGTGATTCAAGTTACCGGGTTTAGAAGTAGTTTAAACGCAGCTTTAATGTCTAAACGTGATGCAGTCGGCTCTAGGGATGTTATTTTAGCAGAAGATATTGGTAAATTTCCGGATTTAAATGTCGCAGATTCATTAGCTCGGGTGCCAGGGATCTCAATGGAAGAAGATGGCGGTGAGGGGCGTCAGATCACCATTCGGGGGTTGGGGTCTCGCTTTGTTAAAACAACGATAAACGGTATGGAATCAGCTTCGGCTGGTTCTGGATCTGATGCCGGTGGGGGCTCTAACAAATCCAGAGCCTTTGATTTTAATGTCTTTGCTTCTGAACTATTTACCGAAGTGACAGTCGATAAATCACCATCCGCCTCGTTGGAAGATGGTGGTATTGGTGGTAATGTTAATTTGCAGTCAGCAAGACCATTCCAATACCAAGGAACAAAATTATCCTATAACATCAATGCGCGCTACAATGACATCGCCGCAGAAACAACTCCCAGAATGTCGTTTATGGCGAGTAAAAACTGGGATAACAAATTTGGTATTTTAGGTTCGGTTGCTTACTCTAAAGGGGTAGTGCAATCCGAAGGATCTTCTTCTGTACGTTGGACTGTGCTGAATCCTAAACACAATGGGGTTAAAGGGGATACTGATGCATACGGTAACCCAAATCTACTTATTGAACCACCCCGAACAGTTGTTACAGGTAAAGGTGCTTATGACGACGAATACCTAGATGGTAAATATATCCCGCGTATTCCAAGATACTCAATTTATAGCCAGGAAAAAACACGGTTAGGGATAACCGGTGCATTACAATATGCACCATCAGACGATTTAGTCATGAGTTTAGACTGGCTCCACGCTAAATTAGAAACGGATGTCAATGAATATCAATATTCAGTTTTAATGCGTGACAACAAAGGAACTCGTCCAACGATTTATGCTGAGAATCTAGTGCATGACGCAAATAACAATATAGTGGCAGGGGCATTTTCTAATGCACCCATTCGATCTGAAGCAAGAAAAGATAATTCTGAATCGACTTTTAATCAGTTATCTTTTAACGCAGATTGGTACATTAATGATAAATTGAAAATGGAAGTTTTGGTTGGTGCCGGTGTTTCAGAGCTAGATGTTCCTTATCAAAATACCTTCGCAATAGATGCCAATAATTCAATTATTGCTTATAGTTATGATGCTTCTATTAACCCAATGGATTTAATTAATGATTCTGGCAATACCACGACCTCAGGTGAAATGAACTCTGATATGCCATCATTTGCTTTTGTACCAAATCAACCCCAATTTGCTGATGGTTCATATGCAGGTGGTAACTACACGCTTGAGCAATCTAAAGCGGCAATGAAAGATGGAAGCAATTATAATGTTGCGTTAACCCGCACGGCCAGTCAAACAATAGAAAGTGATAATAGCTCATTGAAACTTGATTTCACTTATGAGCTGAATGATGAATTTACGCTTAAATTTGGTGTCAATTCGCGTTCATTTGAAACCGAGCATCATTATTACCGAAACTACTACAAGCGCCTTAAAGACAGTGAAACAAGAGCTGCGAATGATCCTAAAGCGAGCACAACGGGTAATAGAGCTGAAACCTGGGCGGTAGATTATACTACAGATGAGCAAGGTAACCCCTACACCGGAATTAATTTAGCCGGTGAATTATATGCAACGACTTTAGCTGATTTAGGGATTGAATTTGGTAATTCAGTAGAGGTACCGGCCAATTCTGCGATTACGCAGTCAAGCTGGACTGCCGCCAATTTTGATAAAATGATGGCTGCTTTTGGTGACAAAGAGTTTATGCAGCGCCGCGAAAGATTTGACCAAACTTATCGCTTAAAAGAGGAAGTTGATGCGGTATATTTGCAAACAGATTATAACGGTGTAGTAGCCGGTTTTGATGTGCGTGCAAATTTGGGCGTGCGTTATTTGGACAACACGAATACCTCATCTATTGCGAACAAAGATCATTACAACAAAAATACTTTATTGGCAGGTTGGGGCGATGGTGCGAATTATAAAAACGGCTATGGCTGGGTCACAACGGTCAGTGAAAGTGATAATTTCCTGCCTTCTTTAAATATTGCCGTGGATTTAACCGAAGATTTAGTTGGCCGTTTTAGTGCCTCTAAAGCGATCACACGTCCGGCACTGAAAGATCTCGCTTCTTCGGTATCGGTGAGTGAGCCATCTGTTAGCACTGAAACGGGTGAAGAAAATGGCGGTTCAATTAAAGTAGGTGCTGGGCCTTCACTTAAACCATACGAATCAACTCAATTTGATATCGGTTTAGAATGGTACTTTGCTGAAGAAGCCCTATTAGGGGGTGTCGTATTTTATAAAGATATTTCTGGTTTAAGTAAAACGACTAAAAATACCAGGTTGAGCCGCACGTTTTTAGAAGGTTTGAATGTTGATGTCGACGGTAATGAACTGATTACCCCGGATACTATCTGGTCGGTACAAAGTTTAGAAAATACACCGGCAGAGGGTATGTGGGGTTATGAGCTTATTTATCAGCAGCCATTTACCTTTTTACCTGCCGGGTTAGACGATTTTGGTATTTCAGCTAATTATACTTATATTGATTACACAAGAGATGTTGAAGACCCGTTTACTGGTGAGGTGTTAAGCTTAGTTGAAGAAGAAACCTCTAAAAATACTGTCAATACAACCCTGTATTATGAAGGCGAAAAATTTAGTGCGCGGGTTTCTTATAATTACCGTGAGGGTTACAACAAAGAGTACCGTAATGAATATAAAGACGAAGGTACTTTTGTTCGGGGTTATGAAGATAAAGGTAGCTGGAAATTCTCTTCACGTTATAAGTTAAGTGATGAGATGTCGGTCTCCTTTGAAATTATTAACTTAACCAATGCTGAGAAGAAACAGTGGGGTAATATTTATAATAAACAACCGATGGAATACTTTGTAAACGGACGGCAATTTTTGCTTGGGCTACGAGGTACGCTGTAACCGCAGTTTATTATTTGAATATTGTTAATTGAAGCTGAAAATTAAAGCCAGTCGGAAAAGTCGACTGGCTTTTTTTGTTTATTAATGTGTATTTTTTACAAACGATACCTGTAAAAAGGTTATTGAGTCTTCAGTTATTTATCAGTGAGTTTATTAATTACTTTAAAAACAGCTGGTTACAAGGTGGTCTGTGACTTGCATTAGTCAGCTGGCATTCAGTAAGTTGAATTTAGTAACTAGGAGACCGAAATGAAAAATTCACTCAATAAATTATTGATTGCAGGTGTTCTTTCAAGTTTTGCTGTTGTTAATGGCGCAAATGCTGGTGACTCCAATACCTGGCAAGATACTTCTAAAGATGCATGGATAGATGGTAAAGCCGAAGCAACCATTTTATTTAACACGCAATTAAGTGCGTTTGACATCAACACAGATGTTGAGAAAGGTCACGTCATTCTAACCGGTAAAGTTGATAGTGAAGTTGATAAAGCTTTAGCTGAAGAAATCGTTGAAAGCCTTGAAGGGGTTAAGGGTGTTGAAAATCACCTAATTGTTGTCAACCAAGATAAAAGTAAAGATAGTCAATTAATGGCTTCTTTAAATGACTCAAAAGTCGCCACTGTAGTTAAAACTAAATTACTTTTGGAATCTGAGGTTGGCGGTACAGATATCAATGTTGAAGTAAAAAATGGTGTGGTGACACTAAAAGGAGAAGTTGAATCAGCCAGTGAAAAACAGCTTGCAGTGGCCATTGCACAAAATACAGATGATGTGAAAAACGTTATTAATCAATTAAAAGTGAATAACAGTTAAATATGTATTTTGCGAATTCAGTTAATTAAACCGATAGGATATGGATATAAGACATGGATGTCTTACATCACCTTTAAAGCAAAAGGAATCACCATGAACGCTCAATCACATCAAGTTGCACAGTCAAAAGTTGAAAATGTTATATACCTTGGTCAAGCTTCGAACGCTTTTGGTATTAGCACGTATCGCTCAAAATAAAAGGTTGCAATCCCTACGTTTGCAAAACAATAGGAGCTTAAAATGACAACAATATTTGAAGTACTTACTGAAGACCATGACAAACAAAGAGCCTTGATGAAGGCTTTGGTTGAAACTGAAGGTGAGTCAAAAACACGCGCTGAATAATACCAAGATTTAAAAGCTAATTTGGAAAATCATGCTGTAGCAGAAGAAAGATATTTTTATGCACCTTTGATTAAATTTGAACGCACAATAGGCCATTCGCGCCATGGCATCGCTGAGCATCACGTAATCGATAAACGCATTGCCGAATTGGATCAGCTTGAAATGAGTGATCCTAACTGGTTAAAAGTGATGAAAAAGCTGCAAGACAAAGTATTACATCACCTAGAAGAAGAGCGCGAGTTCTTTCAGCAAGCGGGTGTCGTTTTAACTGACAAACAAAAGATTGGTATCTTAGCTGAAATTAACGATTTTGATACTGAGGTGGATTATGCAAGCTTAAGCTTGCAGTACACCTTCTAATATAGAGATGGGAATGTTTTCTTAAGTAATAGACGATCTTATCTCGCTTTCCTCATTGTCCTGCTGGTATCGTTAACACTTTTACTGGCTGGCAATGGGGCTTTTTAAAACACAAAAGATAGATGGAGAGAAAGATGGATTTTATTAGAATTTTGTTTGCAATTTTATTGCCACCAGTCGGCGTATTTTTACAAGTGGGGATAGGGGCGCCATTTTGGATAAATATTCTGTTAACCTTATTGGGTTATATACCGGGTATTGTTCATGCGGTATGGATTATTGCTAAAAAGTAGCCATTAGCTAGTAGTACATTAGGATGATGCGACAAAAACAGTGTTGATTCAAATTCAATCTAAATTAATTGGAGGATACAGTGATGAGCGATGTAATTACAGGTTTATTTGATAATGCTATTGATGCCAGTTTAGCGACACATAAACTTGAAGCTATCGGTGGTAAAGAAACGGATATTAGTTTGCTTGCAAATGGTAGCTATAGCAAAGAAAGTTTTGCAATTGAAAATAATAGTAAAGCGCCTGAAGGTGGTTTAATAGGTGCAGCCACAGGTGGTGTATTAACAGCGGTTGTAGCAGGCATCAGCGCTATAGGCACAGCTGCAACCGGCGGTACCGGTGTAATAGTAGCTGGCCCATTGGTTGGCGCTTTAGCAACTGGAAGTATCGGGGCGGTTACTGGTGGTGTTATCGGTTCAGTGATTGGTGCGTTTGTTCCAGAGCACGAAATAAAATTTTATGAAGATGCGATTAATGAAGGCAAAATATTAATTGGTGTTAAACATCACAATAACACTAAAGGAATCGAAGATGTATTGGAGAATGCCGGCGCGGAAAGTGTGGCAACTGCTTAGTGTTTTAGCCCCCCTAATTTGTGATAAACAAGGTGCTTGCCACCTTGTTTATCCTATTCATTATGTCAACCAAGCCATAGAATGTTACTGGTTAGCCAGCCTGAATTCACTTTCGGTGGGGCTGGATCCATTATTTTATTGATGTCGTGGGTTGACGACTCGTCGCATTGCTACTAGGGCGTGTGAATCTTTGTATTATTTTTGAGCAATAGGCTATTTTAATCATTAACAAAGCAGAATGAGTGGGGTTTAGTCATTCTAAATAAACGAATTCTAATGCCGTTAAGGGTTAAAATAGCCATTGCCCTTCGGGCTGAGGCCAAAATGGTCTGATGCAGCGTTAGAAATAACTTATTTAGATGACTAAACTTCATTATTTCTGCCTTGCCTAAGACCATTTTTTCTCTCAGCTCAAATTATAAACAAAGATAAACACGCCCTAGAGCGTGTTGCAATAAGCCGCAGATGAATTTATATGCGGCTGAGTGCTACTATTTTCTTCTATTTCTTGTTTGGTTAATAACACTTGCTGATTGCTTTGTTTTAGTTGGATAGCCATTTGAATAATTTTGTATGCTTGTTTATGGCAGCCATATTTGTTTAATGCATAGGCGTAATTATTTAGGTAATTTGATTCGTTAGCGCCGTATTGGGCGCCTTGCTTAAACCAATATAAGGCATCTTCTAGCTGTTTGTTTGCCAAGTAGCTATTGGCCATTAGAAAATAGGGGATCCAATATTGCGGCCAGTATTGAATTGCTTGATAGAAGTAACGACGAGCAAGTTCTTTTTTTTGTATCCTAGCAAAGTCTTGTGCAGCAGTTACATAAGTCAACTTGTTTAATGCTCGGCTATGTTTATTAAGTGGAAGCGGTGCCACAAACCAAAAATCACTGCGTTGCCAGGTTCTTTCAAATAACGCCATATCAACTTCTCTAGCTTGATTTGTGCCAGAATGTAGTATCACTTTTTGTCGCTTTAAATCGAATCCAACGACTACGGCATAATGCCAAAGTGGTTTCCATTCAATGGATAGATTTTGTAATACAATAACTGGAATACCATCATGTACCAGCTGAAGTAGTTGATTTAGATTGCCGTTATCGCTGTAAGCCAAAAGGTTTTGCTGGCGAATTGTTGCAACCATTTCGATTTGTAAACTGCCATTTTTAGATGGTACAAAAACTTTAGGTGCGATTTGTTCCGGCGTTGTATTGAAACCATAATAATTAAATACTTCAGCCAGGGTCGTTGGCCCACAATAATAGTCTTTTTGTGAAAAAAAAGGCACATCTAAAATGTGAGTTTGCTGATTTAACGAAATTGGGGGATGGTTGCGCAAAGCTGTGGTTTGAGGCGCTGTTGTAGAGCAAGCAGATAAAAATAGTAAACTACCAAGCAATAAAACAAATGCATTACAACGCAAGCTCATCTTATGTCCTTCTAAGTATTTTAGTATTACCAAACGAGTGTGTTTTTATTCCCACAACAGCTTAGCGTTGCACAACCGTTCAATTTAACCCCACTTTCAATTTTATTTGCTTAACATTTTGCGTTTGCTTAAATAGGGTCGATTAAATAGGTTCGATAAAACTATATGCGTCAGTTACACCGAGTAAATCGAGTACGGCAACCACAATTAATACTGAGAATATTAAATCGATCACGCCACCAGCTGGTGCGTCATTAATTTGCTGATTCAGTGCTTTAAGCTCAGAAGGTGTTAAGTTTGCAATTCTTTTTTCAGCTACTTGCTGTGAAACACCTAATGCAATTAGCTTATTTTGCACTTCTTTATCTGCTAGCATTTGCAGTATCTCGGCTTGCTTAACTTGATTTTGATGAGTCGCTAGAACACTTGAGGAGTCGACCATACCTGCAATTGCGGTATTGAACAATAATGAGGCAATGATGGTGATACTGGTAAGTAGTTTTTTCATGATAAAGCTCCTTTTTCGGTAAAAGCTAAGCGTAGTTCAAACTACGCTTAGTTTGTAGTAATCATGGGGGGTTAACAATCTTTGTCTTTGGCATCGACACCTTCTTTTACATCTTCACAGGCATCTTCAATTGCGTTTCCAGCGTCAGTCGCTGCATCTTCAATTTTTTCCCCCGTATTGTCGACAGCGCGATCAATTTCTTCGCCCATATTTTCCGCACCGCCATCATCACAGCCAGTTAATGAAAGCGCTGCTAATAATGAAAATACAACGGCCGATGTTTTGAGTAAAGTTTTCATAAAATCATTCTCCATTTAAATTTAGTTAATCCGATTGTCTAGCTAATTTACATAAGTTAGCGTTCTGGTGGTTTTCCACGTATTGCATTTGAAAATAGTGAGATAACTAACAAAACAACAAAAATAACGAATATTATTTTAGCGATATCAGCAGCTGCGCCAGCAATCCCAGCAAAGCCAAGCACACCCGCTATTAAAGCAATGACAAAAAATGTTAATGCCCATCTCAACATACTAAGGCCTCCAAATAAGGTTTTTAATGTTGTGACGCTAGGGAATAAGCGATTAGTGTGCCAACTTTTAACCTATTGTTTTATAAGTTTTTTGTGTGTTTGCTTGTTTTGTTGGCTCAGTGTGTTTGGTAATAATTACAGGGTGTGTGTAGACTTTACTTCATTTTAACTGGGGTAAAGCGCATAACTAGTTTGCTATGCGAGTGTGTTAGATTAGTTTAGCGTTTCTAACATTCTTTGTAGCATTTCTAAATTTATCGGTTTTAGTAATTTACCCGCAGCCCCAGCTGTACGCATTGCCTCATTAGAAATTTCGCTACCGCTTAACATGATAATGTTTAGATTGGCGTTGTTATCTTTGAGCTGATTGGCTAATGAAATACCATCCATGTCGGGGAGGTGGTAATCTAACAGCAATGTATTGATGTTGGGGTTGTCAGCAAGGGAGGTTTTGCAATGTTCAGCCGAATGCGCTACATGCGCTTTTACTGCAAGGGATTCGAGTAGTAATGCAGTTATGTTAGCAGCATCTGAATCATCATCTACAATCAGTATTTCTAATGTCGTTTCCTCGATTTCTTGGCTTATTTCCGCATGTGGCAAGAATTGTTTAAGACTGTTATATAAAGAAGATTTTTCAATTGGCTTCGCGACTACGTCATTAAATCCTAGGCTTTTTAACTCATCACGGACGCCTTTCATAGTCGCAGCGGTAACCGCTAATATCGGGTTTGTTACTGAATGAGCTCTAAGTTTGGAAATTGCACGTTTACCGTCTAGCTTAGGCATGTGGATATCCATCAAAATTAAGTCATATGGCGTGTTGGCGTTTTGCATGGAAAGCACTAAGTCAACTGCAGTTTGACCATTGTCGGCATAATGAACTTCCAGTCCAAAAGATTCGCTGAAATAACCAATCAGTTGGCGGATGTCCTGAATATCGTCAACGACTAAAATCTTACCTTGTAATGGTGCGTAATTTTCGTGCGATTGGTAACTTTCTTTATCGGCTAAAGATAATTCTATGCGTTCTTCATTATCTGGGCTATACGGTGGGATTTGAATCGTAAAACAGCTTCCTTTGTTAATCTCAGATACAACAGATATACGGCCATGCATTAATTTGACTAGCTCTGAGCAGATAGCTAACCCTAAACCCGCACCTTCTTCATTTCTTGAAACCACATCTTCTATTTGTTCAAATGGCTTGAAGATATTCTCCAGTAGTGTATCTGGGATCCCAATGCCTGAATCCTGGATATCAAAACATAACATTTCAACACCCTGAATATCTTGCAAATGTATCCTGACGTTTATTCCACCTTTAGTGGTAAATTTAATGGCATTGTGAATGATATTAATCAACACTTGCCTTAAGCGTATCGGGTCATTAAATATATGTTGTGGTAGTGTCGTTTTTGATTCAATTGTAAAGGATAGCCCTTTGTCTTTAGCGTTTATTTCCATTAGATCATAGATGTTTGCGATAAATGGATGGAGCGCTATTGAAGTGCAATTTAATTCTAATCTATTGGCCGCTATTTTGGATAAGTCCAACACATTGTTTAATAAACCGAGTAAGTGTTTACCGTTATTAAATATCGTTGTTAGCTCTGAATGAACAGGTTTGGTCCGGTGTTTGTTTAACAGTAATTCGGTATAGCCTAAGATTGATGTCAATGGCGTTCTCAGTTCATGGCTTAAATGCGCTAAAAATTTATCTTTAGAGCGATTACTTGTTTCAGCTTTTATGCGTTCTAATCTTTCATTTTCAAAGTCTTTACGTGCCAGCGCATAACGAATAGCACGTGTAAATAAGGTTAAGTTTATTTCATTTTTAATCAGGTAATCGACTGCGCCGGCGTCTAATGCACTGTTATCTAAACTGCTATCTGATTGTCCAGTTAACATAATAATGGGAACCGTACAGCCGTTTTTAATGGCTTTTTTTAATACGGATAAACCGTCCAGCGCACCCAGCTGATAGTCTAATAAACAAATGTCATGAAGGTTTTTTTGTAGTATTTCTAATGCCTCTTTGGGTGAACTAATCCAATCAATTTCAAAAGTATGGGTTGTCATTTCATGTAGGTAATCTTGAGTAATAATGAAATCATCTTCGTCGTCATCGACCATTAATACTTTTGTAATTTTGCTTGTCATAATTCACCTGCTGTTATTTTTGATAAATTATTGTTCGGGGCTGGGGAGTTCGACAAATTCTACCCAGTATTTACCTAAAGTTTTCATTAAGTCGACTAAACCATCAAAATCGACCGGTTTAGTGATATATGAAGCTGCGCCCAAATTGTATCCACGGAGCTTATCTTCTTCCTGTTTTGAGGTTGTTAGAATGACAACAGGGATAGATTTTAAATTTGGATCCGCCTTAATTTCTTTTAATGCCTCTCGCCCGTCTTTTCGAGGCATGTTTAAATCTAACAATATTAAGCCTGGACGAGGTGAAAGTGTCTTATCTGAATATTTTCCTTCTCTGCGCAGGTATTCTAATAACTCGACACCATCTTCGACGCATTTTAGCTCATTCATGACACGACTTTCTCTTAATGCATCCTGCGTTAACAATCTATCATCTTCATCATCGTCAGCCATAAGGATGGTTATCGATCTTTTTTTTGTTAAACACATATTATTCTCCGTCACTCATTGGTAGTTGATAATCTTCTGGTATTTTGATGGTGAATATTGCCCCTTCATTGGGTTGACTTTTTACATTGATACAGCCGCCGTGACGCTCAACAATTCGTCGGCATACCGCCAGTCCAATGCCGGTACCTTTATATTCAGATCTTGAATGCAGGCGCTGAAACGGAATGAAAATTTTATCGGCGAACGCTTGTTCAAAGCCGATACCATTATCAGCGATTGTTATGACGTGCCAATTTTCCGTACAGTCTAATAGTTCATTATTAATGGTTTCTGTGTGGTAATTTATTGTGATTAAGGGCGATTGGTCAGAACGCCTAAACTTAATAGCATTTGAAATCAAGTTTTGAAAAAGCTGGCATATTTGGCTTTTGTCCGCTTGAATTGACGGCAATTCTGCCACCTTTATGGTCGCGTTTGCTTCAACGATTGCAATTTCTAGATCATCCGTTACCGTGTCAACAACTTCTTGTAATGCGACCGCTTTAAATGATTTACCTCTGGTTGAAATACGTGAATATTCTAGTAAATCATTAATCAGGTTGGACATCCGCTCTGCTGCATTTTTCATCCGTTTTATAAAGTCGGCGCCTCGTTCGTCCAATTTGTCCGCATAGTTGATTTCCAGTCGATCACCAAATGCTCTGATTTTTCGCAGTGGTTCTTGCAAATCGTGGGATGCGACAAACGCAAAGCTTTCCAGTTCTCTGTTACTTTGTTCTAATTCTTCTGCGTAAACCGTTAATTCCTGAGTTTTTGCATTAACTTCTTTTTGTAAAGTTTCATTTTGAGTTTCTAACAGCGTCTGATTTTTTCTTTCTTGTTGAAGTAAGATACGGGCTAGAATCATCATGCCAAATAACAATAAAAAACTGGTGATGGCTGAGGTTGTAAAGGTGAATTCAGCGTTTTTTTCAGCTTTTAATAACTGGGCAAACAAGTCATCTCGATATGTGGTTTCTATCGATTTGAGCATGTCAAAGTGTAGTTTAATCTCTTTATACAAGTTTCGCCCTCTACCTGTCATGACTTGACGCAACGCGGATTTTTCTTTATCCGCTTGTGCCAGCTCAACGGTTGCCACTAACTCTCTCAGTTTCGCTTCTATTAAGTGAATGAGGGATGCAACCTTAGCAGGCTGTTCAGGTATTTCAGATTCGAGGGTTTTGATGGTTTCAATTTGTTGATAAACATTTTCAAGTGCATTGGTATAGGGCGTCAGATATTCTTCATTTGCGGTGAGTAGATAACCTCGTTGACCTGATTCGGCTTGCAACACTAATATATGCAATTCTTCCAGCTCACTAATTATTTCGCCGGTGTTATATAACGAGGTTTGCGCTTTGGATAGTTTTGAGGTGATGTTTATCGCAAGAAAAATGTTTGCTGAAATCACTAAAATAACGATTAAAAAGATTAATATCCAACTATCTCTTTTTTTTTCAAGCAACATATCCATAGCTATCACTGTCGTAATGCTTCTGAAATTTGTTGTAAAGAGTGACTGCACTTTTGACAGTTATCGATTATTTTTTGGGCTGCCTCTGTTAATTTTTCGGCCGAGCCATTGGACTCAATCAGTATTTTGATCAGCTCTGCTTGCATTGAAATTTGGTTTAGTGGTGTACGCGCATCATGTACTTTTTTATTGAGATCGGGATGTTTATCTTTGTTTTGCATCTTTTACCTCCACTTACATTTTATAGTTCGCCATAGGCGTTGAGTCGGTTGTATAGCGTTTTTGTACTAATTCCTAACATTTCTGCGGCCAGTGTTTTATTGCCATCGACCTCAGACAAGGTCACTTTTATCAATTCTTTTTCAACGTCTTCAATTGTTTGTCCTGCGGATAGGTTTTTATTTAATAATAAATTTTTCTGATGAGAAAATGGTGATTGCAGGTTTTTGGGTAATACGATTAACTGTTTGTCTAGATCGGCCATGATAAAAGCACGGTGAATGACATGTTTTAACTCCCGTACATTACCGGGCCAATCATATGTCTGTAACCTTGCCAACTGCTCTTCACTGACTTGGATGTTTTGCCCCGATTCTTCATTTAATCTATCTAAAAAATAACGAACCAAAGCTGCTATATCACTTTTGCGTTCACGCAGGGGAGGGATTTCTATTGGAAATACCGCGAGGCGAAAATAAATATCTTCACGTAAAATATTGTTTTCTGCTATTTCCGATACCGTCCTGTTTGTTGCTGAAATAACGCGGCAATTTACTTTTACTTCTTTTGTACTACCGAGCGGAACAAGCGTTTTGTTTTCCAACACGCGCAATAAATTAGGTTGCATATCAATTGGCATTTCTGTTATTTCATCTAAAAATAAAATACCTTCATTTGCTTGTTCAAAGACGCCTTTTTTGCTGGCAACCGCGCCCGTAAATGCGCCTTTTTCATGACCAAATAACTCGCTAGCGATGAGTTCTTTACTCAAAGCTCCGCAGTTGGTTGCAACTAACTGTTTTTTTATACCACTGGCAGTGTGTATTGCTTGTGCGACAACTTCTTTACCAACGCCGCTTTCACCAATTAACAAAACGTTGGCATTGGTTTTAGCCACTCTGTTAATCATTTGATAGAGCGTTTGCATTGGCTCTGACTCACCAATTAAGCAATCAAAATGTTTTTGGGGTTTGTTGTCCTGCTTAGCGACTTTGGTTTTGCTGACTTTTCTTTTGTTCAGTGCTTTTTCAAAGTCTTCGCGCTCGATAGGTTTGGTTATATAGTCAATGTTAGGGAGTGATAAATCGGCGATGATAGATTTAATCAAAGGGTGGCCAGTGATTAGAGTTATATTGGGTTTGTGCTGTAGTTTGTTTGTATGCTCAATTAAATGTAACCCACTGCCATCGGGTAGCATAAAGTCTAGGAATATATGATTAAAGAATTCTACTTCCAAGCATTTTTTTGCCTCTTGTAAGCTATTTGAAACACATACATCGTAATCAAGAAACTCCAAAATTTGGCTGGCTACTTCTGTGAATTCAATATCATCATCAACAATTAATACTTTAATCACTATTTTTCCCTTAGATCCCTTGCGAATTGTCAATGTTTATGTGGTCGTAATCCGTTTTTACAAGGTGTGTCATAGTAAGCTAACGTTAAAGGCGCAAATATCGGAGATATTTAATTAAATTTGTGAGTTAGATTTTATTTTAAGTGATTTGGCTGCTTAGTAAGCGTTCAATACTGTGAATGGGCACACAGTGAATAGGTTTGTGCCCATTTATTTAGCATTTATTTACCGTTAATCGTCCAGTGTGATTGGAGATACGAAACCATGCGGTTTTATAGCTAAAACATCGCAATTTACACCATCTAGTAAGTGCTCTGCTGTATTGCCTAGTAGTGCTGCAGATAAACCCGTGCGGCCTACTGTACCCATTATAATCAATTCTGCATCTATTTCTTTAGCAACGTCACTTATCGAGTCTTCTGGCAAACCTTCTGCAATTATGCAGTTATCTTCTTCGATATTGTATTGTTTGGCATATTCCAATACCGAACGCATGTGGTGGGCTCTGATAGCCTGACGATAACTGGTTGGATCAAATTCCGGAATTTCTACAGCCAGGTTAATGGGCGTGCCTGGATAACAGTTTAGTAATTTAGGGGTCGCGTTTAACAAATCGCTGATAAATAAACTGGTTTCTATGATGTTTTTATTCAAGTCAATATGATGTTTCTCTTCGTTTGCTGCATTAATCGCTGCAAGAATTTTGCCTTGTGGTGGCCAATCATGTTCTTTTACTAATAACAAGGGGCAAGGGCACTTTCTAATAAGGTGCCAATCTGTAGGGGTAAATATGACTGAGCGTAGAGTGTGATGTTCGTGCGTCGCTTTGACTACTAAATCATAGTTGTGTTTTAGAGTGTGCTGGATAATGCTTTCAAACGGACGGTTATGCCACACAACTACAGGTCTAATTTGCACGACATGCTCGGCATAGGGTAATAACATCTCTTCTAGCCACTGCGTGCGCTCTTCAATCATACAGCGTCGCATTAACTCTCTCTCATCTTGTGAGAGCATCGTTGTCATTTCATAAGAAAAGTCATATACGACTAAAAATGCTGTGATAGCGGCATCGGTTTTTTGAGAGAGTTCGATTGCGCGTTTCAGAGATTTTTGTTGATCAACGGTCGGGTCAATTACCGCTAATATACGATTTAATTTTTTCATAAATCACCCCCTGATTGTCTTTTAAATGAGTGTAGTCCAGAGTTGGGGTTTATGCTTATTTTTGTTGCAAATTAATTGCACTAGGTGAGCAAGTTAGCGATATCAGTGAGTTTTTCTAAGTTTATGATTTTTATATATTTACCATTAATCTCTAACAGGTTAGCTTTTTTAAACCGATTCAGTAAACGACTAATTGTTTCAACTGTGAGCCCAAGATGATTACCAATTTCGCCTCGCGTCATACTTAATTTGAATTCAAATGCTGATAATCCTCGGGAGCGGAAACGATTAGATAAGTGGGTAATATCGTTATTTAATTTAGCAAACGCAAAATTTGTTGCGTTTTATAGGTTCGCAAACATTTGCATTATAGTCGTAAAAATTGAATATAGGCCAAAACCTATCAAGGTAAAACCAAAAAAGCTGCGGACGTATTTATTTTGGGTGATTTCGGCTAGTTGCTGACTTAACATACCAGACAATAGCATTGCCGGACAGGTTCCTAGACCAAATGCCAGCATGATGCTTGCCGAGTGGATCGGAGATGCTTGCGTTGCAGCCCAAGTTAAAACGCTGTAGACCAGACCACAAGGTAACCAGCCCCAGAGTGTACCGGCGATAAATCGATTAAATTTACCCGGCTGAAAGATTTGTTTATTTGCTGCTGGTGCAATAATACGCCAAGCGCCGCTGAATAGTTGCTCAATTTTTGCCAGCCCCATGTACCATTGACTGATATACAAGCCTAAAAATATTAATAAAAATCCGGACAATAAACGTAATAAATTTAAGATAGGTTTAAAACTGTCTGTCAGCCAGTAGCCGAGTAATCCTATCATTAAGCCTAGTAAAGTATAGCTACTGATACGACCGATATTATAAAGTAGGGTATCTGCCAGGCTTTTTTGCATACCACTGGCCAGTGCTAAACCACCACACATGCCTATACAGTGGCCAGCACCCATTAAGCCTATAACAAAAGCTGAAAATAAATCTGTCATTTTTTGGCGTCAGGTTTATCATCGTCAAATAAAATGCTATAGCCTTGCTTGTTTAAATCTTCAAACTGATTACGTTTTACCGCCCAAAAAAATAGAACAATAGCCGCAATTAAAATGATGATAGCTAATGGAATTAGTACGTAGATTACATTCATTCTTTAAGAAGTCTCATTGAGTTTGTGACAACAATCAGTGAACTTACAGACATGCCGATAACGGCCATCCAGGGTGTTAATATACCAAAAACAGCCAGTGGAAGCGCTAATAAATTATAAACGATTGACCAGCTAAAATTTTGATTTACGATTCTATTAAGTTTTTTTGAGGTCGCAATCAGAAGCGGAATTTTACTGAGATCAGAGCCCAATAATACGACATCGGTATTTTGTTTATTAAGCTCAGCTGCTTCATTCATTGCAACACTGATATCTGCCTGTGCCAAAACAAGCGCATCATTGATACCGTCTCCAACCATCATGATGCCGCCTTGCGAGTCTTTGAGATCCTTGAGTATCGATAATTTTTGCTTGGCAGTTAGGCTTGCATAATAACCTGTGTTTAATTGCATTGCAGTGTTTTTGACTTTAGTGTGCACATCACCACTTAAGATATAAACGGGTGCATCTAGTGCAGTTAAGCTTTCTTTAACACGGTTTCGAATGTTATCTGTAACATTAATATGTGCGATTAATTGGCCATCTATCAGGACATATATCTGCGTATCGTCTAAGTTTTTTAAATGTTCGCTTGCTGCCTTGTTAACGAGTCTAACGCTGCCGACTTGCCAAGTTTGCTTCGCAATTGTTGCTTGAATACCTACGCCTGCAAGCAATTGATAGTTTTCAATAGGGATATCAGCTTTAAAATCGGTAAAAGCACTGGCTATTGGATGCCCACTTGGCTTTTCTAAAGCTGCAACATGGTTCAATAGTTCTTGTTGTGTCAAATTGCAGCTGGGGTAGAGGATAACCGATTCAATGCTGAACTTTCCATCAGTTAGGGTACCTGTTTTGTCAAATGCAAATCGATTGATCTTGCAAGCGTTTTCGAGTGCTGAGGTGTTACGTATTAAGATCCCTTGTTTTTTTAAGCGGGCAGATGCGGCTGACAATGCAGTGGGGAGTGCCAGCGATAATGCGCAAGGACAAGTCGCTACTAATACAGCGACAGCATACCATAAGGCATTTTCGCCTAACCATGTCCAAACTATATAGGTCAGTAAAGATAATAAGATGACACCAATAGTTGCTTGGCGTGCTACTTTGTCGGCTAAATTTGCCAGTTTACTTTTTGACGTACTGATGGTTTCTTGATGTTTGGCTATTTTGGCAAGTGTCGTGGCTGAACCGCAAGCACTGACTTTTATGTAGATACTTTGATCTATTGAGGTGCTTCCTGCATAAACTCGATCTCCTTTATTTTTGACTATCGGTAAGCTTTCGCCATTTAATAAAGCTTCTTCAACTTGGCAGGTTTTTGACAGTAAATAGCCATCAGCAGGGATGCTTTGTCCCGCCTTTACCAATATGCAGTCGCCTTTGTGTAAAGTGTCGGCATGTACCACGGTTGTTTTTGTTGAGTTTTCACCTTTCACTTTATGCGCGACCATAGGTAACAGTTTAAGCATATTGGCAGATATGACTGTGGCTTTTGTTTTGGCCAGATGCTCTAAATATCGACTGGTTAGCAGTAATAAAACAAACATACTGGCAGATTCAAAATACACTTCGCCTGCTTGTGTAAAGGTGGCGTATGCACTGGCAAAATAGGTGCCTAAAATCGCAAAGACGACCGGTACATCCATATTTAAACTTCTATTTTTTAACGCGCGATAAGCTGAATGAATTAAAGGTAACCCGCTATAAAAAATAACAGGTGTAGAAAGTATTAAACTAATCCAGCGAAAAAACTCGGCGAACCCTTGCTCAACAATGCCAAAATAGAGTGCAAATGCAAACATCATAACCTGCATGGTAAATAGACCGGCGACCGCAAGTTGTTTTTGAAAAGATTTGTTGATTTGATGATACTTGTTTTCCAGTTCGGATATTTTAAACGGACTGGGGAGATATCCGATTGTTCTTATTTGGTAAAATAACTCGCTTACCTTTATCTGATCTTTAAGCCATCTAATATGAGCACGATTTTGTGTTAGATTGACGTTAATAGATATGATGTCGGGAAATTGTTGTTTCAAGTGTTTTTCTATGAGCCAAGCGCAGGCGGCACAATGTAAACCGTCGATAGCAATATCTGCGACTTCTTCGTTGCTCTCTTGCCAGACAAATTCTTTTTTAATGCTGTCCGTATCATAAACTTTATCTTGTTGGATATCATCGTTAGATATTTCTGGTTTGTCTGCTGAGCTATCACGATAGCGATAATATTCACTCATTCCACCGCCAAGAATGGCGTTTGCAACAGCCTGACAACCAGCACAACAAACAGCTTGAGGTTGTTGGTTTACCTCAACTGTCAGTGCAACGTTATGCGGAATCGGCTGGCTACAGTGAAAACAATTTTGAGCCATATATTTAATGCGGCGTGATTAAAATTTTGCCTTGATGCGGCAATTGCACGACTTTTTGGACTTTCCAAGATTTATCATGAGGTTCAATCGTTAATTGCCACTTGCCCTCTGTCGCTTTTAATAAATCAGCACTAAAAATGCCATCAGCGCGTGCTGTTGCCATAACCTGTTGGTCTTTATGTGATTGAGTTGAATGATAAAAAGAGACTATTAAACTGGCGATTTGCGGTGCTTTTTGATTTCTATTTACATCGAGTAATATTTGCTGGTCTGAAACTTCGGCAAAGATAGCAATGCCATAGTCTCTTGCAAGTGTTTCACGATCAAACTCTTGATTAATTGCTTTACCTTTTTTGTAATAGTCATCGACAACCATTTCTACTTGATATTCGCTGTAGATACTCATGCGCACCGCTGCAACCAACATAGGCAGCACGATGATTGCGATTAAAACCCAAGGCCAGGGTTCTTTATACCAAGGGCGAACATCTGTTTGATTCATTTAAAACCACTTAAAAAACTTAACAAAAGGGGAGGGTGTTGGGCTGTATTTTACTGAAGTTATAAAAATTAAAAAGCCCTGAATCAGCAGGGCTTTTAGATGTTACTTATTTATTATTAGACAGGCTGTATATGTAAGCTGTTACTAGATGAATTTTGTCTTCACCCAGAATATCTTTCCATGCTGGCATAACACCATTACGACCGTGTCTTAGTGTTTCACTAATTGCGCGTTCAGAGCCGCCATATAACCAGATATCATCCGTTAAGTTCGGTGCACCCATAGGCAACCCATGCGCTATACTACCTTTACCATCTGCACCATGACAGGCCGCGCAGACACCAAATTTAGCTTCACCGGCTTTTGCTAAGGTCGCATCGACTTCACGTCCGCTTAAGCTGATGACGTAAGCGGTTAATTGTTTTATGCCTTGCTCACCCATTGAAGAGGACCAACCGGGCATAACCGCATTTCTGCCGTGCATCAGAGTTTCTTTAATTTTTTCGGGTGAACCACCATATAACCAATCATTATCGGTTAAATTCGGGAAGCCAGTTCCGCCGCGAGCGTCGGACGCATGGCACTGAGAACAGTTCTGCAAATATAACCGTTTACCGATCTCTAATGCATCTTCGTCTTTGGCTAACGTTTTCACATCTTGAGACGCATACTGCTCAAATATAGGTCCAAAAACTGCTTCAGCATCACGAAGTTCCGTATCGTACTGTACGCGATAACCTTCTTCTAATGCTTTAGCGCTTTTTTCTTTACCTTCAGCAATTGTTTGAATGCCTTGAATGGAACTTTTCCAGCCTAAAAAGCCTTCGTAGTTGCCCAGCCCTGGATATGCCAACAAGTAGTAAGCAGCCCATACAGCGGTCGCCCAAAACATTTTTGTCCACCAAGCTGGTAAAGGGTTATTTAATTCTTCAATGCCGTCGAACTCATGTCCCATGGACTTGCCTTCTTCAACACCCGCGTAATTTTTCATGTTCCAGTAGAGTAATGAAAATACCAGAACTAATGTCAAAATGGATAAAATTGCTACCCATAAGCTCCAAAAGGTACTCATGTTGTATCCTCTAATCTTTGTGAGCTTGCTGCTCTTTTTTACGGCTGTCTTTCAGGTCTTTGTCGTCCAGAATAGAGTTTGCCGCATCATCAAATCGTTTTTTACTGTGCTTACTGTAGGCCCACCAGATGATAGCCGCAAAAACGACCATCATAATTATGGTATATATGCCTCGATAAGTGCCGTAATCCATATTATTTCAATGCCGTGCCAAGTGACTGTAGATAAGCAATAAGCGCTTCCATCTCGGTTTTACCCGCGACACTGGCTTTAGCATTTGCTATATCTTCATCAGTATAAGGAACGCCATAGTATTCTTTAAAAATGCTTAGTTTTTTCGCGGTTAATTCACCATCTAAAACATTTTCTTCCAACCATGGGAAGCCTGGCATATTTGACTCTGGAACAACGAGCCTTGGATTAATTAAATGTACACGATGCCATTCATCTGAATAACGACCACCTACACGCGCTAAATCAGGACCTGTACGTTTGGAGCCCCATAGGAAAGGGTGCTCCCAAACAGACTCACCTGCTACTGAGTAATGGCCATATCTTTCGGTTTCTGAACGGAAAGGGCGGATCATTTGACTGTGACAGCCTACACATCCTTCACGGATGTAGATATCACGTCCTTCCATTTGTAGAGCGGTATAAGGTTTTAAACCTTTAACTGGCTCTGTTGTGTCTTTCATAAACATCAGTGGTGTGATTTCCACTAAGGTACCAAAACTAATAGCAATGATGGCAAAAATTGCCAACAGGCCTATATTCTTTTCTACGATTTCATGTTTATTCGCCATGATATCCTCCTACGCAGTCGCTTGAGCAGCGGGAGATGAAATGCTTTCATCCGCTGTTTTGTCAGAGCGAATTGTTCTGATTACGTTATACAACATCAGAATCATACCTGTGACTACACACAAGCCACCAACCCAACGAATAATGTTAAATGGTTTTTTCTGTGCAACAATTTCAATAAAACTGTAGGTTAATGTGCCGTCAGCGTTAATTGCGCGCCACATCATGCCTTCCATCACCCCGGTGATCCACATTGCGACGATATATAACACCACGCCAGCAGTTGCTAACCAGAAATGCACGTTGATTAATTTAATGCTGTACATACGTTCGCGACCAAATACACGTGGAATTAGATGATATAGAGAACCGATAGAAATCATTGCAACCCAGCCCAATGCACCTGAGTGTACATGACCCACGGTCCAGTCAGTGTAGTGAGACAGTGCATTTACCGATTTAATTGCCATCATAGGGCCTTCAAATGTAGACATGCCGTAGAAAGATAATGAAACAATCATAAAGCGCAGAATGGGATCTGTTCTAAGTTTATGCCATGCGCCGGATAAAGTCATGATACCGTTTATCATACCGCCCCAAGAAGGAACAAATAGTACAATTGACATCACCATACCTAATGATTGCGTCCAATCAGGTAGGGCAGTGTAGTGCAAATGGTGAGGGCCGGCCCAGATATATAATGAAATGAGTGACCAAAAGTGAACCACAGATAAACGATATGAATACACAGGGCGTTCTGCTTGTTTAGGTACAAAATAGTACATCATACCTAAGAAGCCTGCCGTTAAGAAAAAGCCTACCGCATTGTGACCGTACCACCATTGCATCATGGCATCAACTGCACCTGCGTAAATGGAATAGGATTTAGTAAAGCTGACCGGTATTGCCATGCTGTTACCAATATGCAGCACCGCTACGGTTAAGATAAACCCACCGTAGAACCAGTTAGCGACATAAATATGAGAAGTTGTTCTTTTTACAATTGTACCGAAAAATACGATTGCATAAGCAATCCATACAATTGCGATCAAAATGTCAATTGGCCACTCTAGCTCAGCATATTCTTTTGAACTTGTCATCCCTAAAGGTAATGAAATAATTGCACAGACAATGACTGCCTGCCATCCCCAAAAGGTAAAGTTTGCAATTTTGTCGCTAAAGATGCGCGTTTGACAGGTCCTCTGAACAACATAATAAGAGGTTGCAAACAATGCACAGCCGCCAAAAGCAAATATTACTGCGTTGGTATGCAGTGGTCTAAGGCGTGAATAGGTAAACCAAGGTGTGTCGAAATTTAATTCCGGCCACACTAACTGAGCTGCAATCAGAACACCAGCAGACATTCCGATCAGCCCCCAGATTACAGCCATTACGGCA
Source organism: Catenovulum sediminis (assembly GCF_007289895.1). Classification (GTDB taxonomy): domain Bacteria; phylum Pseudomonadota; class Gammaproteobacteria; order Enterobacterales; family Alteromonadaceae; genus Catenovulum; species Catenovulum sediminis. Next base: position 3,421,907 of record NZ_CP041660.1, read on the forward strand.
AATTTTTTGACTATGTCAAAATTGTAGATAGGCGTTGCAGAACTTGTTGCGCTCATTTTGTATCTTCCAAAGTTCTAAGGCATAAAACTAATAAAGTTTAACCGTCTCGTTAAATAAGGCGAAGCTTATGTGCGGCTAAAAATATAGATAATAGCCTCTTTTGCTCAAAAACCACCCGAATTGAACGGATTTTCAACAAAAAAGTAGTAAGCTGACTAAAATCGGGCAAATTGTATGGGTTTTACGATTAAAAATACAGTCGACTTTAAAAAAAACATGATTTGAGTCAATATCATGTTCAAGTTATCCTCCATTTTTGTAAGTTGGTTAAATTGAATTTAATAAAATATTTAAAACTTGTTTTTATTTTCGCACTTTTGGTTTTACTGGTTGTCGTATCACAACTCAATACAGCCTTTGATGGAGTGTGCGATTTATCAGAGCGCCAACAATGTAGTGCAAAAATGACTAACGTGAATGTTTCTATTGTTAAGTTAAAAGAAATAATTGAATTGGAGTCAGTAAATTATTTTGATGTCGCGTCACCCTCTCAGTTAAACATCAACAGCGCCTGGCTAGAAGGTATCAATATGAACATGGGTAAAATACCCTTGCAATACGATATTTTAGCGAAGGAAGATCAGTTTATTTATCGGTTTTACGTTATCCCTGTGATGTGTAGCGAACGAAACATGCGTTGGCAAGTATCGATAAATATTCAAGATCAGCATAATCAATCACCTTTAAAATTCGAATTTTCAACCAGTTGGTGATCTTGCTATCGAAAACTCTCTGTTATGTTAAAGATTGATTTATATTCGATTTTTAAAAAGAAGGTAAAACGTTTTACTTTTTTCCTTGAAAGCGCTGGTTTTTATGGTTAGTATTTAAAAATATTTTTAGTGGGTGGCGCCCACCTAGACCATTTTGTCTGGTAGGTAGCCTGTTCAGCACATAAACAACTATTAGGTTAAACGTATGACTTGCGAATTTGATCCAACAGAACACCCTCATCGTCGTTACAATCCAATGATTGGTGAATGGGTATTGGTTTCACCTCATCGTGCTAAAAGGCCTTGGCAGGGGCAATCTGAAAAGCCTGATGAAACGGTTAAACCAAGTTACGACGAATCCTGTTATTTATGTGCTGGCAATAAACGTATAACGGGTGAAGTGAATCCAGATTATACCAGTACATTTGTATTTAATAATGATTTCGCTGCACTGATGCCTGACACTGTAGAGTACCAAACAGATGATCCGCTATTTAAATCTGCCTCTGCCCAGGGCTGTAGTCGAGTGATATGTTTTTCTCCAGATCACAGTAAAACCCTGCCAGAGCTGACTCAAAACGAAATAATTCAAGTGATAGATACTTGGCAGTTACAATGCGAAGACTTGGCTAAAGATTATGCGTGGGTACAAGTATTTGAAAATAAAGGTGCGATGATGGGCTGTTCTAACCCGCATCCTCATGGGCAAATTTGGGCGCATCACCACTTGCCAACATTGGCAGCTAAAAAACAAACGCATTTTAGTGACTACTGGCAACAAAACGATAGCAACATGTTGTTGGACTATGCATTAAGAGAATCAAAAAGTGCAGAGCGTGTTGTATGTGAAAATGATGATTGGATCGTGGTCGTACCATACTGGGCTGGCTGGCCCTTTGAAACATTGTTATTGCCAAAATTTAAAGTCACCAGAATGGTGGAATTGAGTGCAGAGCAAAAAGCCAGTTTAGCCGATATGATGTCGCAAATAACCATTCGTTACGACAATTTATTTAATACCTCATTTCCGTATTCAATGGGCTGGCATGGCGCGCCTTATGATGGTGAAGAACACCCAGAGTGGACTTTGCATGCGCATTTTTTCCCACCCCTATTACGCTCTGCAAGTGTTAGGAAGTTTATGGTTGGCTATGAAATGATGGCCGAAGCGCAGCGCGATTTAACTCCAGAGCAGGCAGCAGATAGACTCCGTGGTTTGCCAACTGTTCATTACAAGCAAAATTCTTAAGAGGTTAATAACATGAGCCGTATTGCAAATTTACGTCAGCTATTTAAAGAACATTTTAGTGCTGAAGGTCAGTTGGAAATCCATGCGCCGGGCCGGGTAAACCTAATCGGAGAACATACCGATTATAATGGTGGCTTCGTGTTACCCGCAGCGATTAATTTTGGTACAGATATTGTTGCGGCAATAAGAGATGATTTGATGGTCAAAGTCGTGGCTGCTGATTTGGGACAGAGCATTGTTGAGTTCTCGTTAGACGATATTCAATTTGATAAAGTGAATACGTGGAGTAATTACGTACGCGGAGTTTTGCTGGCACTACGTAAAGTTTTCCCTGATTTTAAGGGCGCAAACTTAGTGGTCTCTGGTAACGTACCACAAGGAGCAGGCTTAAGCTCATCTGCTTCGTTTGAAGTGGCAATATTAAAATGTTTTGCGGCGCTCAATGAACTGCCTTTAGATGGTGTAAAAGCCGCGCTATTGGGGCAGGAAGCTGAAAACGAATTTGTTGGTTGCTCATGTGGCATCATGGATCAGCTTATTTCTGCAATGGGTAAGCAAGGCCATGCGATGTTATTAGACTGTGAATCGCTAGAAATTTCGCACTCTACTATCCCTGAAGAATTAGATTTAATCATTATAAATTCGAATGTTAAGCGTGGCCTCGTGGACAGTGAATATAATACGCGTCGTCAACAATGTGAATCTGCCGCCAAAGCGATGGGATTAGAAACATTGCGAGGCGCTGATTTATCATTGCTGGAATCGCATCAAGACAAGGTATCAAATGATGAATATCGCCGCGCGAAACACGTTATTACAGAAAATGAGCGTACATTAAAAATGTTTGATGCATTAAACGCATCTGACATGGGCAAGATGAGTCAATTAATGCGAGCGTCTCACATTTCTATGCGAGATGATTTTGAAGTAACAACACCTCAAATAGATTACCTAGTTGAAATTATCGATGAGCAATTAGGCGATAAGGGCGGTGTGCGTATGACAGGCGGAGGTTTCGGTGGGTGCGTTGTCGCGTTAGCGCCAAGTTCATTAACGGAATCGGTAAAATCTGTTGTCACTGCTAAGTATACCGACAAAACTGGGTTGGTTGCTGATGTCTTTGTCTGTTCAGCCGAGCAGGGCGCTTTTGCATAAGCGCCTATATTATCATTTTTAACCTAGCTGTGGTTATTTGGAGTCGGCTGCATGAGTCACCGACTCCCTTTTTACGATAGTCGGTGTATATTTAAATGTGTCTTCTAACGATTTATTTTTTCCGTTTGTTCGCGCGCGATTTAACGCGACTTCCGCCGCTTTAACTGCCATCATCTCAATTGGATATCTTAAAGTCGTTAATTTAGGGCGACAGTAACGAGATAACAAAACATCATCAAACCCCATAACCGATATTTGTTGTGGTATTTCTACGCCATGGTCTAACAACATTGACATTGCCCCTGCAGCCATTGCATCGTTATATGAAAGCACAGCGGTAAAATCATGACCCTTAGCCAATAAATTTTGCATTGCAATTTCACCCCCTTCCTGATCGGGTGTGCTATATTCGATGGCGCTGTCAGGTAATTCAATTCCAGCATTCTTAAGCTCATCCTTGATGCCTCTTAAACGCTCACTGGGGTCATCGATTTGGTAATGACTACTAACCATTACGAATTTTTTGTGGCCTAAAGAGAGCAGGTGTCGAGCCATAGTGGCACCGCCAGAGTAATTGTCTAACCATACACACCGATCGGCAATCTGCTCTATATAGCGATTAATTAGAACAAAGCCTGGAACTTGTGAAGCAAAATCAATTAAGGTTTCATCATCTAGCGCTTTACTGTGTACTATCATTGCTTCACAACGATGCTCTAACAGTGTTTCTATCGCTTTAAGCTCAGTCTCTACTTGAATAGAACCTGAACTAAGTAAAACCTGAATATCTTTCTGTCTGGCGACTTTTTCAATACCATAGGCAAGTGTCGCGAAAAACGGATCAGCTAATTCGGCAAGAACAACACCCAGCGACGGATTTCTTTGAGTTACTAATGCACGTGCATTCGCATTTGGACGATAACCCATTTCTTTCATTATTTCTTTGATCCGGGCGCGTGTTTTATCGCCTACTTTAGGACCATTATTTATCACTCTGGATACGGTTGCCAGTGATACGCCTGCTGCTTGTGCAATATCTTTTATTGTTGCCATTGGTTTCTCAAAGGGTGAACGTTTTCATAGGTGGTTGTGTAAATGTTACTAAAATTCTCTAGATGACGATAGCATTTTGCGAAGTAGCGCCTTAAATTTCTTGAAAATATGAGTCTTTAACTCTAAGCTGAAACATATATTTAACAAAAGGCTTTAGCAATGCAATTTGATTTACCAGTTATAATCGATATTGAAGCTTCAGGTTTTGGACGCGGAAGTTATCCTATTGAAATAGGGCTGGCATTGCCAAATCAAGTAAGGTACTGCCGATTAATTAAACCACTTGAGCATTGGACGCACTGGGATAAAAACGCTGAATCTGTTCATCATATCTCCAAGAATTTACTGTTTTGTAAAGGGGGTGAAGTACAACAAGTGGCATTAGAGCTTAATCAATTATTGCAGGGGAAAACGGTTTATTCTGATGCTTGGGGGCATGATTCAAGCTGGTTAGGATTGCTATTTGAAGAGGCGGGTATGGTCGCTCAGTTTAAATTAGAAAGTATTGTTTGCTTGTTGTCTGATGCTCAGCAAGCCATCTGGCATACCAGTAAACTAGAAATTTTGAAACGTAATCCAGAGCCTCGACATCGGGCCAGTAATGACGCTGCTTTAATTCAGAAGACGTTTGAAGAAACTTTATATATCACAGATCCTTCTCAGGCGGCTAAAATGATCCGTGTGGCTTAAAAGTATATCTTCTTTATATTAAATGAAATAAAACTAAAAAGCCCTGAAAAACAGGGCTTTATCTAAGATAATCTGTACGGACAACGACTGATTAATCAATACTTCTTAATAAACCATTGATACCCACTTTAGAAAGGGTCTTAGCATCAACTTTTTTCACGATAACAGCTGCATATAAGCTGTATTTTCCACATTTAGAAGGTAAAGAGCCAGATACTACTACTGAGCCGGCAGGGACGCGTCCGTAGTGGATCTCTCCAGTTTCACGATCGTAAATACGAGTGCTTTGACCAATGTATACACCCATCGAGATAACAGAACCTTCTTCAACCACAACACCTTCAACAATTTCAGAGCGTGCGCCGATAAAACAATTATCTTCAATGATTGTTGGGTTTGCTTGTAATGGCTCTAAAACACCACCGATCCCAACACCACCAGATAAATGAACATTTTTACCAATTTGTGCGCATGAACCTACAGTTGCCCATGTATCAACCATTGAGCCTTCATCCACAAATGCACCAATGTTTACATAAGAAGGCATTAATACCGTGTTCTTTGCAATGCAAGAACCGCGACGAACTGTTGCAGGCGGGACAACACGAACACCTTCAGCTTTGAATTGCTCAGCTGTATAGTTGGTATATTTTAATGGTACTTTATCGTAATACTGAGTTTCACCGCCATCAATAGGTGCGTTGTCATTAATACGGAAAGATAATAATACTGCTTTTTTAAGCCACTGATGAACAACCCATTCACCTGAGATTTTTTCCGCTACACGCGCTTTACCACTATCGAGTAAGTTTATAGCTTCTTCGATTGCTGAACGAACATCGTCAGCAACATTGGAGGGAGTGATATCCGCGCGATTTTCAAACGCAGTTTCGATAATATTTTTAATATCAGACATAATTTATCTCTTATTTGAAGGGTTAATTTTTAATGCAGCAACCAACTGAGTCGTGACTTCAGATTTTTCTTCGTCAGTTAGCGACTCACCAGAATTATTTGTTAACACAAAAAAATCTTCTGCTCGTTCACCAATTGTTGTGACTTTAGCTGCATGTATCGTAATATTGTTGTCAAAAAATACTCGGCCAATTTTAACCAGTAAACCTGGGGTATCAAGCGCTTCTAGTTCCATCATGCTGCGTTTGTCGTTTTTATGCTCAACCCAGGTGATTTTAGTGGGTACATGAAACTGTTTTATTTGCCTTGGGATGCGATTAGGTACGCTGGGTTCACCGTGCTGCGCAACCGCTTCATTTATCGCATCGTATATATCTTTAAAGCGTTTTTTACCGGCTTGATTGCCTTCTTCTTCCAAAACGATCAAGGTATCCAGTGCAAAACCATTTTTAGTATTCATGATATTGGCATCATGGATATTGAAATTTTTTCGATCTAACGCAGAGCAGATCGAGGCAAACAAATAGTCTCTGTCTTTGACATAAACAAATACCGCTGTGCCACCAACATGTGCTTGATTAGACACAGCTACAGCAAAATTATCATGACCATTGGTTAATATTGTTTGAGTGTGCCAAGCAATTTGCTGCGCATTGTACCTTAAAAAGTATTCACTTGGCATATTTTGCCACAATTTGACAAGCTGATTGGGATCTAGCTTTTTATTCACCAAAATTTCCAAAGCATTGTCACGCTTTTCTTTTTCCTGTAACGCGTTTGCAACCGGTTTTTCCAAGCCACTACGAAGTGCGTTGAGTGTCGCGGTGTAGAGCTGTTTTAGTAAAGACGCTTTCCAATCATTTAATAAATTGGCATTTGTTGCACGTATGTCCGCCAGCGTTAAAGCATAGAGCAGATTTAGATGGGTTTCATCTTGTACTCGATCACAAAATTCATAAATAACTTGCGGGTCGTTGATATCTTTACGCTGCGCTACAACAGACATCAGCAAATGGTTTTCCACGAGCCACGCGACTAAGTCTGCATCGGTTGCAGAAATATTATGTAATTTACAAAAATTACGAGCTGCGACGGCACCTAATTCTGAGTGATCGCCACCTTTGCCTTTACAAATATCATGATAAATAGCGGCTATATATAACAGCTCCATTTTTGGATAATTGTTACAGATAGCGGAACAGCGAGGAAATTCGTCTTTATAATCTTTTTGAGTGTAACGGTATATGTTACGTATTAAGCGATGCGTATGTTCATCAACTGTATAGCTGTGAAATAGATCAAACTGCATTAAACCCACAATGTGAGCCCAATCGTGACAATATACAGCCATCACACCATGCTTGTGCATCAAATTCCAGCTGACGCCAAAAAAATCTGGATGTTTTATCAACTTGATAAAGCGTTCACGGCATGCTTCTAATTGACATAACTCGAGTGTTTCATATTTGCGTCTGGCATTTCTCAGTAATCTAAGTGTCAGCGAGTGTAACCCTTCAATTTTACGATTTTCGGTTATCAACATAAACATATCTAAAATACCGGCAGGCGTTTCAAATACGTCTTCATTTCGCGCTTTAATCAGGCCGTTGGTAATTTCAAAATCAGTGTTGAGGCGTTTGCGTTTCCATGGACGAAAGCGGGTGACAAACTCATCTGCAAAGTATTGCAACAAAACCTGATTTAACTCACCAACGCGCCGCACGATGACAAAGAAGCGTTTCATCATAGTTTCAACCGCTGCTTTGTCATCTCCGTAACCTAATAAATTAGCAACCGCAGGTTGATGTTCGAATAACAAGCGATTTTCGCTGCGACCGGCAACCATGTGTAAAGCAAATCTCATATGCCATAAAAATTCACGGCAGTCTTGTAGCTCACGCAGTTCTTCGGTGGTCATAAAATCATGGTTAACCAGTTGGTTGCCATCAAACACTTTGTAGTGCTTTTTGGCAATCCAGCCAATGTTTTGAATATCGCGTAAACAACCAGGATTTTCTTTGATGTTAGGTTCTAAATTATAGCTGGTGTCATTGAACTTTTTGTGTCTTAAATTTTGCTCCTCAGATTTTGCCTTGAAAAACTTAACACTGGGCCAAAAGGCTTTAGAATTCACTTTTTTAGTTAATTCGTTAAAGAGTTTTTCATCACCTGCAAGTAGGCGAGCTTCCAATAAATTGGTCGCAATGGTTATGTCTTCTTGCCCTAAAGTTATTGTTTCTTTTAAGGTTCTGACGCTTTGTCCAATATCTAGGCCTAAGTCCCAAAGCGCCGTAATAAGTTGGCTGACTTTCTGCTGGCAATCTTTATCTATTTCATTCTTTGATAAAATCAACAAATCAATATCTGAGTGCAGATTAAGGTGGCCTCGTCCATAACCTCCAACAGCTGCCAAGGTGATTTCTTGTGTTTTATCAAGTTCGAGAATTCTCCATAATTTTCGTACCAAATTGTCGATAAAAAATGCCCGCCCCAGAACCAATTTTGCAATAGGCTTGTTAGTGAACTCTTCTTGTAACCAAAGGTGATATTCGTCTACTTTTTTGCGCAGCTCGCTGATATCGGCTAAAGAAGTCACATTTTTTATCTGCTCAAGGTAATACTGTTGATTGCTCACAAATTGTCCCGTTTATCTTATACGCTCAATGGTCTCGTCACTGCGTAAAGTTAAAATTTCACAGCCTGTTTCTGTTACTAGTAAAGTATGCTCCCATTGTGCGCTTAAGCTTCGGTCTCGCGTGACGACCGTCCAATCGTCTTTTAAGACTTTGGTATTGCGCTTGCCGGCATTAATCATAGGTTCAATGGTGAGGCACATACCCGCTTGTAACACTTCACCTGTACCGGGTTTGCCATAATGCAATACTTGCGGCTCTTCATGGAACTCTCTACCGATACCATGGCCACAATATTCCCTAACCACTGAAAAACCTTCCGCTTCAGCATGTTTGGCAATAGCATAACCGATATCCCCTAAACGTGTTCCCGGTTTGACCATTTCAATACCAATATATAAACACTCTTGCGTGGTTTGCATGAGTCTTTCCGCTAATCGGGTTTTTAAACTGGATTCGCCAACCAAAAACATTTTACTGGTGTCACCGTGATATCCATTAGGGTGCATATTATCCGCTGAATCCTCATCAAACCTGACGGTTACGTCAATATTGATAATGTCACCATCTTTAAGTTGTTTGTCGTTGGGAATGCCATGACACACAACATGGTTTACCGAAGTACAAATTGATTTTGGGAAACCGTGATAATTTAACGGCGCAGGATATGCCTTCTGCACATTGACTATGTAATCATGACAAATTTGATTCAATTCGTCCGTCGTGATGCCTTTTTGGACATGTGGACCAATCATTTCTAACACTTCAGCAGCCATCTTGCCGGCAACTCGCATTTTTTCAATTTCTTCTGGGGTTTTAATTTTTACACTCAAGCTGATGCCTCTAACATGTTTTTTAAGGACAAACTTATTTATAAATTGTCGTTTTAGGCCTTCTATGGTATAAAGCGCGCCGACAATTCGCAAATGAATTGTTATATTGATTAACTAAATAACACACACATACTGCAACGTTGTCCGGGGTGCCAATTAAATTTGGTCGGTCACAGCGTGTATGTGGAGGCTCAACCCCAACTAAATGAGGAAAATTATGCCAAACGTATCTATGCGCGACATGCTTAAAGCAGGTGTTCATTTCGGTCACCAAACCCGTTACTGGGAACCAAAAATGAAACCTTACATTTTTGGTGCGCGCAATAAAATTCACATCATCAACTTAGAAAAAACTGTACCTTTATTCAACAGCGCTTTAAATGAATTATCTAAAGTTGCTCAGCGCAAAGGTAAAATTTTGTTTGTTGGTACTAAGCGTGCTGCTGGCGAAGCAGTTAAAGAAGCCGCTTTAAAATGTGACCAGTATTATGTAAACCACCGTTGGTTAGGTGGCATGCTAACCAACTGGAAAACTGTGCGTCAGTCTATTAAACGTTTAAAAGATCTTGAAACACAAAGTCAAGACGGTACTTTCGACAAGTTAACCAAAAAAGAAGCTTTAATGTTAACTCGCGAAATGGAAAAATTAGAGTTGAGCTTAGGCGGTATCAAAAACATGGGTGGTTTACCAGACGCTCTGTTTATTATTGATGCTGATCACGAGCACATTGCTATCAAAGAAGCAAATAACTTAGGTATCCCAGTTATTTCTGTTGTTGATACTAACTCTAGACCTGACGGTGTTGATTTTGTAATTCCGGGTAATGATGATGCTATCCGTGCAATTCAATTATATTTAAACGCTGCAGCTGATGCGGTTAACGAAGGCCGTGAAAGCAATTTAGAAGTTCAAGCAGAAAAAGACGGTTTTGTAGAAGCTGAATAATTCTGCTGTAACAACTGCTATTTACTGTTAAACGGGGGCTGATTGCCCCCGTTTATTAAAGGCGATTATATAAACGAGGATAAATTAAGATGGCAATTACTGCTGCTCTAGTTAAAGAACTTCGTGAGCGCACTGGCGCTGGCATGATGGATTGTAAAAAAGCTTTGGTAGAAACAAATGGTGATATCGAAGTTGCAATTGAAAATATGCGAAAATCTGGCCAAGCGAAAGCGGCCAAAAAAGCAGGTAACATTGCTGCTGAAGGTACCATTATCATTAAGCAAAATGATGGTGTCGCTGTATTAGTAGAAGTTAACTGTCAAACAGATTTCGTAGCTAAAGATAAAAATTTCTTGGCTTTTGCAAATGAAGCAGCTGACGCTGCAATTGCTTCAAAAGTAACAATTGAAGAATTGCAAGCTAAATTTGAAGAAGCTCGTGTTGCATTAGTGACTAAAATTGGTGAAAACATCAATATTCGTCGCGTAGAATATGTTGAAGGTGCAAATCTTGCGCATTATACGCATGGCGATCGCATTGGTGTTGTAGTTGCTGGTGAAGGTGATGCTGAAACACTTAAGCACATTGCAATGCACGTTGCTGCAAGCAAGCCTGAATACGTCAACCCTGAAGATGTTCCAGCTGACGTAGTTGAGAAAGAGAAAGCGATTCAAATCGATATCGCGATGAATGAAGGCAAGCCTGCTGAAATCGCTGAAAAAATGGTTATTGGTCGTATGAAGAAGTTTACTGGTGAGGTTTCTCTAACTGGTCAAGCATTCATCATGGAACCAAAGAAAACTGTTGGCGACTTTCTTAAAGAGAAAGGCGTAAGCGTTTCTACTTTCGTTCGATTAGAAGTTGGCGAAGGTATCGAGAAAAAAGAAGAAGATTTTGCTGCTGAAGTTGAAGCGCAAATGGCTGCTGCGAAAGGCCAATAATTATCCAATTAAGCCGCGCTTGTCGCGGCTTCTTTTTGTTATTAAATGGAAAACGCTATGAATCCTAAACCTGAATATCGACGTGTACTGTTAAAATTAAGTGGTGAAGCATTAATGGGTGATGAAGGCTTTGGCATCGACCCTAAAGTATTAGATAGAATGGCTCAAGAAATCAAAGAGCTGGTTGAGCTTGGCGTACAGGTTGGCATCGTAATAGGTGGTGGAAACTTATTTAGAGGTTCTGGCTTAGCTAAAGCGGGAATGAATCGAGTAGTCGGCGATCACATGGGTATGTTGGCAACAACCATGAACGGCTTAGCAATGCGTGATGCGCTGCACCGTGCCTATGTGAATGCGCGTCTAATGTCAGCCATCGAATTAACAGGTGTATGTGATACCTATAATTGGGCTGAAGCGATTAGTTTGTTAAAAGCGGGTAAAGTCGTCATATTTGCTGCCGGGACGGGGAACCCATTTTTTACAACGGATTCTGCGGCTTGTTTACGTGGTATTGAAATAGAAGCTGATGCAGTTTTAAAAGCAACTAAAGTAGATGGCGTATTTTCAGATGATCCTGTAACCAATCCAGATGCAGTATTACTTGATAAATTGACTTATCAAGAAGTGCTTGAAAAAGAACTAAAAGTGATGGACTTAGCTGCATTTACACTTGCGCGCGATCACAGTTTACCAATTCGTGTATTTAACATGAATAAAGCAGGTGCGTTAAAAAATGTTATCATGGGCGAAGAAGAAGGCACGCTGATAGATCACGCTGAAAATTTAAATCCACCCAGTTTATAAAAATAGGAATTGAAACCATGATAAACGATATAATTAAAGACGCTGGCGAGCGTATGGGTAAAAGCTTAGAGGCTTTAAAAAGCCAATTAGCAAAAATTAGAACAGGCCGAGCACATCCAAGTCTATTGGACACAATTGTTGTTCCTTATTATGGCGTTGATACACCGCTCAATCAGGTTGCTAACGTGACAGTTGAAGATTCTCGTACATTAGCGTTAAGTGTCTTTGATAAGTCATTAATTCAACCTGTAGAAAAAGCCATTATGATGTCAGATCTGGGTCTTAACCCTTCATCAGCTGGCACTATGATTCGAATTCCATTACCACCATTAACTGAAGAGCGTCGTAAAGATCTCGTTAAAATTGTGCGTGCAGAAGCTGAAGGTGGTCGTGTTGCAATCCGCAATATTCGCCGCGATGCAAATTCTGATATCAAAGGCTTATTAAAAGATAAAGACATCAGTGAAGATGAAGCTAAAAAAGCAGAAGATGATATTCAGAAGGTGACCAACGAGAACATTAAAGAAGTTGACACCATATTAGCTGCCAAAGAAAAAGAATTAATGGAAATTTAATTAACGCCTCCTCGGAGGCGCCTTGGTTATACATGACTACAGTTTTAGATACGATAAAAAAAATACACCCTGAGGCGTTTCCTAAACATGTTGGTATCATTATGGATGGCAACGGACGTTGGGCTAAGCAACAGGGCAAGCCTCGCACATTTGGTCACAAAGCTGGAGTAGAGTCAGTTCGTACTGCAGTACGCTTTGCTCAACAGCATCATATTGAAGTATTGACACTTTTTGCTTTTAGCAGCGAGAACTGGAAACGACCCGAGCAGGAAGTTTCAGTTTTAATGGAATTGTTTATGTATGTCTTAACAAAAGAAGTTAAGCGTTTGCATAAGAACAATGTTCGTCTGAAGGTGATAGGTGACTTATCTCGTTTTAATGAACGTTTACAAAAAAAGATTGCAGAGTCTCAAGCATTAACTGCCGACAATGATGGACTGGTACTTTCTGTCGCAGCGAATTATGGTGGGCGTTGGGATATCGCACAATCCGTTAATCAATATTTACAGCAATCTGGTAAAAATTTTATTGATGAAAAAGACATAGATAAGTTCATCAGTCTATCTGAATTCGCGCCTTTGGATTTAATCATTAGAACCGGTGGCGAACAGCGCATCAGTAATTTTTTATTATGGCAAGCCGCATACGCGGAGTTTTATTTTACGCACGAGCTTTGGCCGGATTTTAGAGAAGAAAGTTTTGCAAAAGCTGTGCATTGTTTTGCAAACCGTCAAAGACGTTTCGGGCTGACAGGAGATCAGGTTGAAAGCACTGAATAATAATAAGGTAGAAAAGTCGAGTACATTAAAAAAACGTATATTGACTGCATTGATTCTTCTTCCTTTGGCATTGGTTGCCATCTTTGAATTAAATTTAACTTGGTTTGCCGTTTTTACCGCCATTGTATTATCTATTGGGGCGTGGGAGTGGGGGCCTTTTATCGGTTTTTGCAATAAAAGGCGCAGAATTGGCTTAATGGTTGTACTGTTAGGTTCAATGTTTGCGTTTGCCTATTCAACCGGATTAGTTACCAGCGGTAAATTTGATTTGTATCATCAGGCGATTGAAGCCGCTTTATGGATAGCGCTGATTTGGTGGCTTATAGCCCTAGTTTTAGTCTTGAGTTATCCAAAATCAGCACGACATTGGCGAAGCGAACGTTGGGTCAAAGGTGGATTCGGTTTATTAACCTTGTTGCCTACATGGTTAGCGATCAACCTAATTCGAGGCTACGAATATCACAATGATAGCCAATATGGTGCTTGGTTACTGTTATATGTAATGGCATTAGTTTGGGCGGCGGATATCGGTGCTTATTTCGCTGGCAAAGCATTTGGTAAACGTAAATTAATGCCAAACGTTAGTCCGGGTAAAACCATTGAAGGTATGTTTGGCGGTGTTGTTGCTAGTTCAACACTGATATTTTTAGTATTACAGACGCCTTTATTTATCGGTCACAATGGCTTACATGTTGTTTTGGTTTCATTAGCTGTGGTCTTTAGCTCTGTATTAGGAGATTTGTTAGAGAGCATGTTAAAACGTCAGGCTGGAATAAAAGACAGTGGCACTATATTACCTGGGCATGGCGGTATTTTAGACAGAGTTGATAGTTTAACTGCTGCGCTACCCGTTTTTAGTTGTTTATTTTTCTATGCATTTTAAATGAATTCACTCACTATTTTAGGTTCTACAGGCTCTATAGGCTTAAGCACGTTAGAGGTTGTTCGTAATAACCCTGGAAAATTATCTGTCTTTGCTTTAGCAGCAAATACAAATGTAGATTTAATGCTAGAGCAATGCATTGAGTTTAAACCAGAGTTTGCGCTGATGGTTGATCCTCAAGCTGCGAGTTTATTGCAAGCAAAGTTAAAACCCCTTCAATTAGATACCGAAGTGTTAACGGGCTCCGATAATATGTGTGTCTTGGCGAGCGACGATAAAACACATACATTGGTCGCCGCCATCGTTGGAGCGGCAGGGTTATCGTCTACTTTAGCGGCCGCCCAAGCGGGTAAAAAAATCTTATTGGCAAACAAAGAAGCTTTGGTGATGTCGGGTCAAATCTTTCTTGATCAAGTTAAAGCGCACGGTGCTGAATTGCTGCCTGTAGACAGCGAGCATAATGCTATCTATCAAAGTCTGCCTCTTGATTATCAGCAAGGCTATTTACACAAAAATATTCGAGACTATGGTGTTGACGCTTTAATTTTAACAGGCTCCGGTGGTCCGTTTTTAAAAACGCCATTAGTCGAACTCACCGAAAAAACACCAGAGCAAGCATGTAACCATCCAAACTGGTCAATGGGACAAAAAATTTCTGTTGATTCGGCGACAATGATGAATAAAGGTTTGGAGTTAATAGAAGCTTGTTGGCTTTTTGGGGTACAACCTGACTTTATTGAAGTATTAATACACCCCCAGTCGGTTATACATTCTATGGTAAGGTACTGCGACGGGTCGATCTTAGCTCAATTGGGTGCGCCTGATATGAAAACGCCCATAGCGCATTGTTTAGGCTTTCCTCAACGAATTCATTCGGGTAGTGCCCATTATGATTTTATTAACGGACCTGCTTTTGAGTTTACCGCACCAGATTATCAAAGGTTTCCAAATTTGAAATTAGCCAGTGAAGCATTTGCTTACGGTCAGGAAGCAACGACCGTTTTAAGCGCTGCGAACGAAGTGCACGTCGCAGCATTTTTACGAAAGCAAATTCAGTTTACGGCTATTGCAGAATTAAATGCGAAAATACTTGAAAAATATCAGCCTTCCGCAGTTTCTGATATTGACAGTATTTTGCAAATTGATCAGTATGCACGCGTTTTAGCAACCGAGGGTTTAAGTTAATGGGTGCATTGTGGAATATTTTTTCCTTCATTATTGCAATCGGCATCTTAGTCACCATTCACGAGTACGGGCATTACAAGGTTGCTCGGTGGTGTGGCGTAAAGGTGTTAAAGTTTTCGATCGGGTTTGGTAAGCCATTATACAAATGGCTGAATAAAGAAGGTACCGAGTTTGTTATTGCCGCCATCCCATTGGGTGGCTATGTGCGTATGTTAGATGCGCGTTTAGACGACGTACCTGAGCATGAAAAGTCGCAAGCATTTAATTATAAAACGGTACAACAACGTATTGCAGTGGTTGCCGCTGGTCCATTAGCGAATTTATTATTTGCGATTGTTGCTTTGTGGGGGATGTATCTAATTGGAGTGCCGGAAGTTCGCCCGGTAATAAAAGAAACGGTTGCACAATCGCCAGCTGCGCAAGCAGGTTTACATAACGAAGCTGAAATAGTCTCGATTAATGGTCATCCAGTCACAACCTGGCAGCAGGTGAATATTGAACTAATGGATGCGCTTGGCGAGTCTTCTTTGCAATTGGCAGTCCTACCTCAGAATCAATCATATCAAAAAAACTATACTATCGACCTAAAAGACTGGACGGTCGATCCTGAGAAAGGCAATTTGATTTCTGAATTGGGGATCGTGCCTTTTAGACCTGAAATTTTACCTGAATTGGCGCATGTAGCAGAACAGAGCCCAGCGGCAAGCGCAGGTTTGCAAAAAGGCGATAAAATTTTGTCTTATAATCAGGGGCGCGCCTTTGATTGGCAGGAAATGTCATCCTGGATCCGTGAAAACCCGGGTCAAACGGTTAATCTGGAGATTGAGCGCAATGGCGTACCATTGGAACTTTCCGTCACAATAGGCGTCAGAGAACGCAATAACCAGCAAGAAGGTTATTTAGGTGTTGCTCCAACTTTGGCTGAATGGCCGCAAGCCTATCGTTTTCATATGCAATTTGGCATATTAGATGGATTAGTTGAAGCGACACAAAAAACATGGCGATTAATCACTTTGAGCTTTTCGATGATAGAGAAGCTATTAACAGGGGATGTATCATACAAGTCATTAAGCGGACCTATTTCTATTGCACAGGGAGCAGGGCAATCTGCAGGGCTTGGTGTTGTATACTTTTTAAGCTTTTTAGCGTTAATCAGTGTCAATTTGGGGATTATTAACCTATTACCGCTTCCAGTACTTGATGGTGGCCACTTAGTTTATTACCTTATAGAGTTTGTAAGTGGTAAGCCAGTGCCAGAGCGGGTACAGGAGATAGGTTTCAGAATTGGGGCTGTCATCATTTTTTGTATGATGAGCGTAGCCATTTTAAACGATTTATCTCGTTGGTAAGATATAAACTTGAGTTTTCGAATGACAATAAAAAAATCAATTATAGCGTCTGCTGTCGCTTTGGTATTTTCAGGTAAAGCTTTTGCTATCCAAGAATTTATCATCGAAGACATTCAGGTAAATGGTTTACAACGTGTAGCATTAGGTGCTTCGTTGACTTATATACCGGTACAAATCGGCGATAAACTAAATGACTTTAGGTTAACTCAAACAATTAAGTCTCTTTATGCATCGGGCCACTTTGATAATATTGAAGCGTATCGTGAAGGAGGTGCTTTAATAATCAAAGTATCTGAGCGTCCGACCATCGCAGAAATAGAATTTGATGGTAACAAAGATGTTAAAGAAGAGCAGTTGCAAGAAAACTTGCAAGATCAAAACATTCGTATTGGCGAACCTTTAGATAAAACCACCTTGACTCTACTGGAAAAGGGCTTGGAGGATTTTTATCAAAGTATCGGTAAATATAATGCGTCAGTGAGTGCAAAGATAAGCCATCTGCCACGTAACCGAGTCAAGTTAACGTTTGAGTTTAGTGAAGGCAAAGCCGCTAAAGTTAAACAAATTAATATTGTTGGTAATGAATTATATTCTGATGAAAAGCTACTGAGTTTATTTGAATCAAAATACGATTTGCCGTGGTGGCAATTTCTGGCCAATGATAGGTATCAAAAGCAAACCTTCTCAGGCGATATTGAAAAGCTAGAATCTTTCTACAAAGATCAGGGCTATGTGCGCTTTGCTGTGGATACCACTCAAGTATCTTTAACGCCCGATAAAGAACAAGTTTACGTTACTCTAAACGTAAAAGAGGGTGAAAAGTATAAAATTAAAGAAGTTAACTTTATTGGTGATATGGTCGGCTTAGATAGAGCAATTCAAGCCATGGTGCCTATTCGTGAAGGTAGTTATTACAATGCAGCGGCAATCACTTATAGTGAAGAAACGATTACCAATTACCTAGGTGCTTTTGGTTATGCTTACCCTGAAGTAAAAACCATTCCAGATATTGATGATGAAAACAAAGAAGTTTCATTAACTATGTCTGTAACGCCGGGTAATCGTATTAACGTAAGAAGAATTGATTTTGTTGGTAATTCAATTACTGACGACGAGGTTTTGAGGCGTGAGTTGCGCCAGTTTGAAGGTAGTTGGTTATCCAACCGCTCTTTAGAAGCCTCGAAAGCGCGGATTGCACGTTTGCCGTATGTGGAACAGATTGAATTTGAAACCATTAAAATACCGGGTGAAAGTGATTTGGTCGATGTGGTTTTCACGGTTAAAGAGCGTCCGTCCGGATCATTCACCGCAGGTGTCGGTTACGGCGATTTAACCGGTTTAAGTTTACAATTGGGTGTCCAACAAGAAAACTTCCTTGGCACAGGTAACAGTGTTGGTGTCAACGTAAATACTTATAGTTATTCCAAACAAATTAGTTTCAGTTACACCGACCCTTACTTTACGGTAGATGGGGTCAGTTTAGGGGGCTCGTTAAGTTACAGTGAACTGAATTATGGTAACAGTTTTTCTAACTCAGAAGACTATGAGTTAGAGCGCATATCGTCACGTTTAACTTTAGGTTATCCGCTTAATGAAATCAGTCGGATCAGTTATGGAATAGGATATTTGCACAATGAAATGTCGAATATTTCACAGCCATCCGAGCAGATGCGTAATTTCTACTCAATTTATACCGACTCTGATAATAAACAAAATCAGTTGGTGTTCGATAATTACGAATTTAATATCAACTGGTTACAATCTACCTTAAACAGAGGTTTGTTCCCTTCAGCGGGTTCTAGTCAATCAGTTGGTTTTAAAGTTGCGATCCCAGGTTCTGATTCACAGTTCTTTAAATTTACAGCCGAAGATCGTCATTATTTCCCACTTTCACGTGACCAGCGTTGGGTTTTCATGACCAAAGCATCTTTTGGTTATGCAAATGGCTATGGTTCAACAGGTATTCATGATCATGTATTGCCAATTTGGGAGATGTTCCGAGCAGGTGGTTCATCGACAATGCGTGGTTTTGAAAATAACGTAGTGGGCCCAAAACTGTTTTATCGTACAACACAAGAGAAAGCTGGCGTACCCGATATAACAGGCGAAACAGGCAGTATATTATTGGGTCCAGAAAATGACATTATTCAAAAATATACACGAAACGGCAGTGCTGCTATATCAAACGGTGGTAATGCTCAGGCTTTAGCGACTTTAGAATTAATTTTCCCAATCCCATTTACCGAAGAGCAATCAAACTCAGTTCGTCCAAGTTTATTTATGGACATTGGTAATGTATGGGATACCGAATTTGATTTAGATCGTTATAGCAACTTATCCAGAACTGAATTAGAAAAATTAGATGACTATTCTGATGCAACACGTTATCGTGCATCAGCAGGTATGTCTATTCAATGGATATCGCCTATGGGGCCTATCGTATTCAGCTTCGCTAAACCACTTAAGAAGTTTGACGACGACGATACCAAATTTTTCAGTTTTAACATTGGCCAGACATTCTAACTTTGAGGAGTACTAAGATGACAAAATATAATAAGGCCGCAGCACTACTACTAACTCTAGCTTCAGGTATGTTTTGCATGCAGGCAAATGCGGCACAAAAAATCGGTGTAATTGATGTACAAGCGGTTTTTCAGCAATTGCCACAAGCTGCTGCAATTGAATCAAGCATTAATGCTGAGTTTAAAGACCGAATTGAAGAAATTCAGCGCTTGCAAACAGATATCAAATATTACATGGATAAAAAGCAACGCGAAGCGGCAACATTAAGCGAAGCGCAAAAACAAGAATTAGACGACAAAATCCGCACCTTAGGTGCAGAATATCAAGAAAAAGCAAAACCACTTGATAATGATTTACGTCGTCGTAAAGCTGAAGAGCAAAATCGTTTATTAAGTATGATTAAGCAGTCAGTGGACAAAATTGGTGCAAGTGAAAAATATGACCTGATTTTACAAAATACGGCTGTTGTATATTTAGGTAACGAAAGTGACAACCTGTCACAGAAAGTTGTTGAAGCTGTGAGCAAAATGAAATAATGACGGCGTTCACTATCGCTGAACTGGCTGAACAAGTTTCAGCCGAGTTGATCGGCAATAAAAATGAAGTTATCAGCTCAACTGCGAGTATTGATGATGCACAGCCTAATCAAGTCACGTTTTTTAACGACAAAAATTATGCTGCAGGACTGGCCAAGTGCCAAGCAGGTCTGGTGATTTTAAAAGCTGAAGATCAAGCCTTGTTTGCTGGTAACAAGCTGATTTCTGACAACCCATATTTAACCTATGCTAAGGTTGCGCAGATATTAGATTCAACACCCGCGGTTGCGAGTACGACCCATCCCAGTGCACAGATAGATGCTAGCGCAGTGGTTTCACCTGATGCTTATATTGGAGCGCATGCAGTAATTAGCGCCAATGCTGTTATTGAGAAAGGTTGTCAAATCGGACCCGGTGTCTTTATTGGTCAAAATTCCGTGCTGGGTGCTGGCAGTAAAATATATCCAAACGCAGTGATTTATCACAATGTTAAAATCGGCGAAAATTGTATTATTCATGCCAACGCCGTGATTGGTTCAGATGGTTTCGGCTTTGCAAATGACCAAGGCAATTGGATAAAGATACCACAGGTTGGTGGTGTTACGATTGGTAATCACGTTGAAATTGGCGCAAATACCAGTATTGATCGTGGTGCATTGCACGATACCATTATTCATAATGGCGTCAAACTAGATAACCAAATACACATTGCACACAATGTTGAAATAGGTGAAAACTCAGCATTAGCCGCACGAACTGCAATTGCTGGAAGCACTAAAATTGGCAAGCGCTGTACCTTTGCCGGTTGTGTTGCAGTTAACGGGCATATAGAGATTGGGGATGACGTACACTTTACCGGTACCAGTATGGTCACTCAATCTTTTAAAGACGCCGGTGTTTATTCGTCGGGCATGCCAGCTGTAAACAATAAAGAGTGGCGCAAAAATACAGCTCGATTGAGAAAAATTGAGTCTTTGTATGACAAAGTGAAAATGTTAGAAGGCCAACTTAAATCTTTAAAATAAGATGGCTTTTAAACATGCATATATACACAATGCCATATATAATGCCGACACTAGAACAATGATTAAACAGGAAGACTCGTTTTGACAACCGAATTAAACGCGATAGATATTCAGGAAATCTTTACTTTATTGCCACATAGATATCCATTTTTATTAATTGATAGAGTTATTGATTATAAACCTTTAGATTATTTACACGGTTATAAAAATGTAACAGTAAATGAGCCTATTTTTACTGGACATTTCCCTGATAAACCTATTTTCCCGGGTGTTTTGATTGTAGAAGCATTAGCTCAAGCAACGGGTGTTTTAGGCTTTAAATCTATGCAAGCAGATACGGATAAGGATCCTTCACAGGAAGAATTATACTTATTGGCCGGTATTGATAATGTTCGGTTTAAGCAGCCTGTCACGCCAGGCGACCAGTTACATTTGCATGCGAAGTTTGTAAAAGAACGAAAAGGCATTTGGAAATTCGATTGTCATGCTGAGGTCGCCGGCAAGATTGTGTGTGCCGCAGATATTATGTGTGCTAGGAGAGTAATGTAACGTGATTCATCAAACGGCAATTATAGATCCATCAGCCAAAATTGCGTCAGGTGTTGAGATAGGGCCTTGGTGTTGGATAGGTGCGGATGTAGAAATTGGCGAAGGATGTGTTATTGGTTCACATGTTGTTGTGAAAGGGCCGACTAAAATTGGTGCGAATAATAAAATATTTCAATTTGCATCAATTGGTGAAGAGTGCCAAGACAAAAAATACAAAGGTGAGCCAACTCGACTGGAAATTGGTGACAACAACGTAATAAGAGAGTCAGTTACAATACATCGCGGTACAGTCCAAGATAATAGCCTGACTAGAATTGGCAGTGGTAACTTGCTGATGGCTTATGTTCATGTAGCACATGATTGTATTGTTGGAAACAATAATATTTTAGCCAATAACGCGACACTTGCAGGCCATGTTCAAGTAGGTGATTTCTCTATATTAGGTGGTTTTACTGGCGTTCATCAATTTTGTAAAATTGGCAGCTTCTCTTTTTGTGGTGTTGGTTCAGTCGTCGTTAAAGATGTTATACCGTATTTAATGGCTGCTGGGCAAAATGCAGTTCCACATGGTATGAATACCGAAGGTTTAAAACGCAAAGGCTATACTGCTGATAGTATCTCAGCACTCAAGAAAGCTTATAAAATCATTTACCGCAATGGTTTAACGCTGGCGGATGCAAAAATTCAACTGGCTGAACTCGCAAAACAAGAAAAAGCCGTTCAGCTGATCGTTGACTTCTTAAATAATTCAGACAGAGGCATTATTCGTTAGGTTATGCGACCCAATACCTTACGAGTTGCTTTAGTCGCTGGAGAACGCTCCGGCGACATTCTCGCTGCAAACTTCATGCAATCCTTCACTGAAAAAATGTCTCAACAGGGCATTGATGTAGAATATGAAGGTGTAGCAGGTCCGATGATGGAAGCCCTTGGCTTTAACAAATTCTATGACATGGAAGAATTAGCTGTGATGGGGCTTGTTGAAGTGCTGGGTAGATTACCCCGTTTGTTAAAAATTCGTCGAGACCTCATTAAATACTGGAAACAAAACCCACCAGATATCATGATGGGTATTGATGCACCAGACTTTAATTTAACACTAGAGGCCAAACTAAAAGCACATGGCATAAAGACTGTTCATTATGTCAGTCCTTCAATTTGGGCATGGCGACAAAAACGTGTTTTTAAAGTTAAGAAAGCCGTTGATCTGGTATTAGCATTATTGCCCTTTGAAAAAGCGTTTTATGATAAATACCAGGTGCCCTGTAAATTTGTCGGCCATACACTGGCTGATCAAATCCCGATGTACAGTGATAAACATGAAGCAAAACAGAGATTAGGATTAGACGACGGTCGCTTTATCGCGATACTTCCGGGTAGTCGTGCGAGTGAAGTGGGGTTATTAGCGGAAAAATTTGCCCAAGCTAGCGCTATTTTGCATGCTAAATACGATGATTTGAAATTTGTTGCAGCGGCGGTTAACGAACAACGAAAACAAGATATTTACAATGCTTTTGCACAGCATGCTAAAAATGTCGAGATAACCATAGTCAATGGCCAATCTAGAGATGTAATGGCTGCTAGTGAGGCAATTATGATCGCATCCGGTACAGCCACGCTGGAAGCCGCGCTGATTAAACGCCCTATGGTTGTTTGTTATCGTTTTAAAGCGCTTTCGTATCAAATATTTAAACGCTTAGTCAAAGTGAAATTCTTTTCCCTGCCGAATCTAATATGTGGTAAAGCGGTCGTACCTGAATTGTTACAAGATGAAGTAACAGCAGATAAAATTGCGACTTTAATTGAAAGTGCATTGAATGCTCCAGACAATCAACAAGTTAATGATTTTAATAAAATACATAAACTACTTAAACTCAATGCAGGTGAACTGGCCGCAGATGCGGTTAGTGAGATATTAAATGACCAAGCTATTTGACGAAAATATATTAAAACAATATCAACTTATTGCAGGTGTTGATGAAGTTGGCCGAGGCCCGTTAGTCGGCAGTGTAGTTGCAGCTGCGGTGATCTTAGATCCAGAAAAACCCATTTTAGGCTTACGTGACTCTAAAAAACTATCTGAGAAAAAACGCGCAGCTTTTGAAATTGAAATAAAAGAAAATGCGATAGCCTGGTGTATCGGTAAAGCAACCCCCTTAGAAATTGATCAGATTAATATTCTGCAAGCTAGCTTTTTAGCAATGCAAAGAGCAGTTGAAGGCTTAAAAACTGCACCCGAATTCGTTTTGGTGGATGGTAATAAATTACCAAAAATAAATTATCCCGCACTTGCCGTCGTAAAAGGTGATGATTTGGTGCCAGCTATAAGCGCCGCTTCTATTTTGGCCAAAGAAGAGCGAGATCGTGAAATGAAAAAGTTGGCATTAGAGTATCCATTGTATCAATTTGACAAGCACAAGGGCTATCCGACCAAACAGCATCTGGAAAATATTCAGAAGTTGGGTATATTGCCCCAATATCGCAAAAGTTTTAAACCTGTGCAAAAAATTTTGGAGTTAGATAAAGCATGACAGATCCAAAGTTTGTTCACTTAAGAGTGCATTCTGATTTCTCTATGGTCGATGGATTGGCGAAAACTAAGCCAATCGTCTCCAAAATTGCTGAAATGGGGATGCCTGCCGTTGCAATTACCGATCAGAATAACTTTTGTGGTTTAGTGCGTTTTTACACGGCAGCAAACGGCAGTGGTATTAAACCGATAATAGGTGCCGATTTGTGGGTGAAGGGTGAAGAATTTGGTGATGAGTTGTTCAGGCTGGTTATACTGGCTTCAAATAATGACGGTTATAAAAATTTAACAGAATTAATTTCAAGAGCCTATCTTCGCGGTGCAATCCAAGATAAAGCTGTAATCGATAAAGCGTGGCTGGCAGAGCTTAAAGAAGGGCTTATTTTGTTGTCTGGCGCTCGCGAGGGAGATTTAGGTTTAGCGCTGATTAAAGGTAATTATAAGCTGGCGCAACAAATTACAGATTTTTACAAGCTTCATTTTGCAGATAACTATTATGTTGAGCTAATAAGAACAGGTCGTAAAGACGA
Source organism: Catenovulum sediminis (assembly GCF_007289895.1). Lineage (GTDB taxonomy): Bacteria > Pseudomonadota > Gammaproteobacteria > Enterobacterales > Alteromonadaceae > Catenovulum > Catenovulum sediminis. Next base: position 3,446,363 of record NZ_CP041660.1, read on the forward strand.
AGAGACTTATCTCCACCATGCTGTAAAATGGGCCGATGAACAAGCATTACCCGTTGTCGCAACAAATGAAGTTGTTTTTCTTAAAAAAGAAGATTTTGATGCACATGAAATTCGTGTCGCCATTCATGATGGATATACGTTAGACGACAAAAAACGCCCTAAACGCTATTCAGAACAGCAATATCTTCGTAGCGAAGCAGAAATGTGTGAGCTGTTTGAAGATGTTCCTGAAGCTCTACAAAACTCAGTTGAAATTGCAAAACGCTGTAATGTTACGGTTTTATTGGGTAAGTATTTCCTACCCAAATGTCCAACAGGTGGAATGAGTGAAGAAGACTTTTTAGTTAAAGTTTCTGAAGACGGGTTAGAAGAACGGTTACAGTTTTTATTTCCAGATGAGCAGGATAGAGCAGAAAAGCGCAAGGAATACGATGAACGTTTGAGAATAGAACTTGAATGTATCAATCAAATGGGCTTTCCCGGCTACTTCCTGATAGTTATGGAATTCATCCAGTGGAGTAAAGATAACAATATTCCAGTGGGCCCAGGACGAGGTTCAGGTGCCGGTTCACTGGTTGCCTATGCGTTAAAAATTACAGATCTCGACCCGCTCGAATTTGACTTACTTTTCGAACGATTCCTAAACCCTGAACGCGTATCGATGCCTGACTTTGACGTCGATTTCTGCATGGATAGGCGTGATGAGGTTATCGATCACGTTGCTGAATTATACGGCCGTGAGGCAGTCTCACAGATTATTACATTCGGAACTATGGCTGCTAAAGCGGTTGTACGCGATGTGGGGCGAGTATTGGGTCACCCGTTTGGGTTTGTCGATCGCATTTCAAAGTTGATTCCTGGTGATCCAGGAATGACGCTCGCCAAAGCTTTTGAAGTTGAGCCTAGATTAGGTGAATTATACGATGTCGATGAAGAAGTTAGAGCACTTATTGATATGGCGCGTATTCTTGAAGGGACAACAAGAAATGCTGGTAAACACGCGGGGGGCGTTGTAATTTCGCCCACTAAAATTACTGATTTTGCACCTTTGTACTGTGACTCCGAAGGGAAGCAGCCAGTCACCCAGTTTGACAAAAATGATGTAGAAACCGCTGGGTTAGTAAAGTTTGATTTCTTGGGTTTACGAACGCTTACTATTATGCAGTGGGCAATCGATATGGCAAATGAAAAACTTGCCAAAGCCAATAAACCAGTAATCGATATAACTGCAATACCACTCGATGATAAACCCAGTTTTGTCACACTGAAGAACTACGAAACAACAGCTGTCTTTCAGCTCGAATCACGCGGGATGAAAGATCTGATAAAGCGTCTGCAGCCCGACTGTTTCGAAGATATGATAGCGTTAGTCGCACTTTTCCGACCCGGCCCTTTACAATCAGGTATGGTAGACAACTTTATTGATCGTAAACGGGGTCGTGAAGAAATCTCATACCCAGATGCACAATATCAACACGAATGTCTGCAGCCAATATTAGAACCGACATACGGTATTATCTTGTACCAAGAGCAGGTGATGCAGATAGCTCAGGTTATGGCTGGGTACTCACTCGGCGGTGCAGATTTGTTGCGTCGAGCAATGGGTAAGAAAAAACCTGAAGAGATGGCGAAGCAGCGTAGCACTTTCCAAGACGGCGCTAAAGATAATGGTATAGATCCTGATCTGGCGATGAAAATTTTCGACTTAGTAGAAAAATTTGCCGGATATGGTTTTAATAAGTCGCATTCAGCAGCTTATGCCCTTGTTTCTTATCAAACTTTATGGATGAAAACACATTATCCATCAGAGTTTATGGCGGCTGTAATGTCTGCCGATATGGACAATACCGATAAGGTTGTCACTTTAGTGGATGAGTGCGAGCGTATGAAGCTCAAGCTAATTCCACCTGATGTGAATCAAGGGCAATACAAATTTAGTGTCAACGAGGAAGGTGCAATTGTTTACGGCATCGGGGCGATAAAAGGCGTTGGCGAAGGGCCGATAGAAGCTATAATTGAAGCGCGGCAAAAAGACGGCCCGTTTAAAGACTTATTTGATTTTTGCGCACGTGTTGATTTAAAACGCATTAACAAGCGTGTGTTAGAAAAACTTGTGCAAGCAGGCGCTATGGATAGTTTAGGGCCTCATCGCGCCTCTATTATGGCAACCTTACCTGATGCAATACGCGCCGCAGAACAACATGCTAAAGACGAATTAGCGGGACAAACCGATTTGTTTGGTTTATTAACCACAGAGCCGGAAGAAGTAGAGCAAGCTTTCGTAAAAATAGCTAAATGGCCTGAAGAAATTTGGTTGGAAGGTGAACGTGAAACATTAGGCCTATATTTAACAGGTCATCCGATAAATAGATATCGTGAAGAACTAAAGCATTATGCTAGAAATCGCATTAATGAATTGGTGCCGACTAGAAGAGATGAAGAAGTTACAACATCAGGATTAATTATTGGTGTAAAATCTATGGTTAACAAGCGCAGCGGACGTCGTTGGGCCATTGTTACTTTGGATGATAAAAGTGGTCGTATTGATGTGCGCTTTTTTGCCGATATGTTTGAACAATTTGAAGAGCAACTGGTAAAAGATCAAATTATAGTTGTTTCCGGTCCCGTTGAGCCGGATGATTTTACCGGTGGTTTTTGCATGACAGCCAAAAATGTACAAAATTTAGTCTCTTTACGCGAAAAATATGTTAAATCATTGACGATTTCGCTGACTCAAGAAAGTTTAAACGAAAATACCGTACAACAGCTTAAAGACAAAATTGAAAAGTATAAAGAAGGGGTAACACCGCTTGTTTTTGATTACCAATGTGATAAAGCGCAAGCAGAAATTAAAGCTGGATTACAATGGTATGTGACACCGGACGATGGTTTGCTGTATGATTTGCGCCATATTGTTGGTGAAGAACAAATTGCATTAAGATTTTAATCATTTATATGGCCGGTTTTACCGGACGGATATTCATTTAAAAGGGCAGATATAGATCCATGAGTTTAAGTTTTCTGGAATTTGAACAGCCAATTGCCGAGCTGGAATCTAAAATAGAAGAGCTGAAAAGCGTAGCCAAGAACAGTGGCGAACTCAATATAGATATCGAAGAAGAAATTAATCGATTAAAGCAGAAGAGCAAAGACTTATCAGAAAAAATATTTTCTGATTTAGGTGCTTGGCAAATTGCACAATTGGCGCGTCATCCTCAGCGGCCATATACTCAAGATTACATAAATCGTGTATTCACTGAGTTTGATGAAATGGCAGGCGACCGATCGTTTGCCAACGACCCAGCAATTATTTGTGGTACTGCTCGATTTGAAGGTCAACCTGTGGTTGTCATTGGACACCAAAAGGGACGTGATACAGCAGAAAAAATTAAACGTAACTTCGGTATGCCAAGACCTGAAGGCTATCGCAAAGCGCTACGTCTAATGGAATTTGCAGAGCGCTTTAAAATGCCTGTGATTACATTTATCGATACACCGGGTGCATATCCTGGGGTGGGGGCAGAAGAGCGTGGTCAGAGTGAAGCGATTGCCAAAAACTTGAAAGTAATGGCCCGTTTAAAGGTACCTGTTATATGTACCGTGATCGGTGAAGGTGGTTCAGGTGGTGCATTAGCCATTGGTGTGGGTGACCGTGTTAATATGTTGCAATACAGCACATACTCAGTCATTTCTCCAGAAGGTTGTGCTTCGATTTTATGGAAATCAGCTGCTAAGGCCGAACAAGCTGCCGATGCGATGGGAATTACAGCACAACGCTTGTTAGAATTAAAACTTATAGACCATATTGTCGAAGAGCCATTAGGTGGTGCACATAGGGATTTCGATTTAATGGCGCATAATCTAAAAGCCACGCTTAAAAAGCAGCTTGGTGAATTAGACAATGCAGGACAAGAGCAGTTATTGGATAGCCGATATCAAAAATTAATGTCTTTTGGTTATTGTTAAGGGCTGAATTCTTGTTGTTAGACTCTGCTTGGTGTGAAAAGTTAACCGATTTATCTAATACAGATAAAACGCTAACCCTAGCATTAAGCGGAGGCTTAGATTCTTGTGTTTTACTTCATCAATTAGTTGAACTTCGACGAAAAATCTCATTTAAGCTGGCGGCCATCCACGTAAACCATAACCTAAGCGATAATGCTGCGCATTGGCAACAGTTTTGCGAAGAGATTTGTCATCAATATCAAGTTAGCTTTCAATCGATAAATGTCTCATTAAAGTTAAAGTCGCGCCAATCTCTTGAAGAGGTTGCAAGAGATGCCAGATATCAAGCTTTGATGGAACATAGTTCAAAACAGGCTATCTTAGCCACTGCACAACATCAAGATGATCAGGTAGAAACTTTTTTAATTCGTTTAAAAAGAGGAAGTGGCGTAAAAGGTCTAGCGGCGATGCAAGACGTTAGTCATCTCCCAAACGGTCAGATTTTATGGCGACCTTTATTAAAGTGTAGCCGCAACGAGATAGAACAATACGCTAAACAACATCAACTCACCTGGGTTGAAGATGAAAGTAATCAAGATGATCAGTTCGATCGTAATTTTTTACGCAATCAAGTGTTACCCTTATTAAATATACGCTGGCTAAAATTTAATGATTGTGTTGCACGAACCACTGCTTTATGCAATGAAAGTAACTTGCTGGCAGACGATATTGCACAGATTGATGCCAATCAGTGTATAACCGCACAAAAGCTGAAACTTGTAGAATTTTTGCAGCTTGCGCCACATCGTCAAAATAACCTACTCAGATATTGGTTGGCCGAGTTTAATATTAACTTACCCAGTCAAAAACTAACTGAAGAGATTATTCAAATGTGTAGCGCCAAAGCAGATGCGCAGCCCAAAGTCTGTTTGCATGGTGGTGAAATTAGGCGTTATCGAAGTGAGTTATATTTTCTTTCTGCTCGTTATTTACATTTTTTAGCGACATTTAATACGCATATAGTAAATGGGCTACCGAATTATATTCCCTTAGCGGATGGGAGAAAGCTCGAGTTTATCAATGTTGAAACACATGCGGATGTGCGCCATCCCGAAGAACATGAAGCCGTTTCTATTCGTTACCAAATCCCATCATCTTTTGAATGTCAGCCCGTATTTAGACGGCATAAACGCAGTTTAAAAAAACTGTGGCAAGAACAGAACATCCCGCCTTGGTTAAGGGACAAAATTCCATATCTTTTTTATGGTGATGAAATGATTGCGGCACTTGGTTATTGGGTCAATCAAAACGGCGCTGCATCAAAAGAGACAAAAGGATTGTTGTTGAAAACTTGTGCAAAACTTTAAAATTATTAAATAAATACTTTAATAACCTGGGCTCTGTAGGCTAACCTTATGATTAAACTTTGTTTAATCATAAGGTCTGAACCATGACATACAATAAAAATAACCAGTCTGTGCTTCTTGAGAATGTTGGTGAACTCATTAGATCAAAAATGCCAGCTGAACAAGCGCAAGTTATTCGCCGATTCGCACAACTTATTTTTCGCGACATCGCTACAGAAGATCTGGTTAATCGAAATGACAGCGATCTGTATGGCGCAGCTGTTAGCTTATGGCATACCTTCCAAAGCCATTATAATAAACTGCCGGGCATTCGAGTATTTAACCCAGATTTAAGTCAACATGGCTGGCAAAGCAATCACACCATAGTTGAGATAATTGCACCAGACCAACCTTTTCTAGTTGGCTCGGTGCGTATGGCACTTAATCGGATTGGCATTACGGCTCACTGGCTTTTATATCAATCAATTACGGTTGAATTAAATGAACAACAAAAAATTACAGATGTGAGTCAAGGGAATCACGAAACAGATGACCATCAACGTACCGTATTTTTAATAGAAATAGACCGGCAATCAGATCCCCAAACGTTAAATCAAATACAAGCGGAAATAGAGCAAGTTTTAAAACAAGTTCATTTAAGTGTATCTGATTGGCAAGCAATGCAGGAAAAGTGTGAAAGTATTGCCAAAGAATTAAAGTTAACGCCGCAAGTTATTGAAGAGCATCAAGTCTCAGAAGCAATTGAGTTTTTAAACTGGTTGCAGAACAATAAGTTTACTTTTATGGGATATCGTGAATATACCTTAAAAGCAATAAAAGGGGATTATTGTTTATCACGAATTGAAGATTCCAGTTTGGGTTTGATGAGACAAAGCAAAGGTGAAAGCACTCGATTATTTTCTACCTTGCCCAATTCAGCCGAAAACGAGGCGCTATCATCCACTTTAATGGTATTAACCAAAACAAATTCAAAATCTCAGGTACACCGGCCTGCTTACATGGATTATGTCGGTATTAAAAAGTTTAATGAGCAAGGTCAGGTGATTGGCGAACACAGATTTATTGGTTTGTTTTCATCAGACTTTTATAACGATAGTGCTTTTGACATCCCACTGGTCAGCCATAAGGTCAAACGTGTCATACAAGCAACGGGGTTTCAGGAAGGCTCGCACTCATATAAAGCGATTCAAAATATACTGGAAACTTATCCCAGAGAAGAAATCTTACATGCTAAAGAGTCAGAAATACAACGCATTGCATTAGGCGTGATGCAAATGCAAGAGCGTGGGATGTCTCGCTTATTTACACGTAAAGATATTTTTGGACGTTATTTTTCATGTATGGCATTTGTGCCCAGGGACAGATACACCACACAACTGCGTAAAGCTACGCAAAAGCTATTTCAGGATTATTTTGGCAGCCACAGAGATGTCGAATTTAACACCTATTTATCTGAATCTACATTAGCACGTACACATTATATGGTACGAGTAGAGAATAATAACTTTGATATAAATGAGCATGAGTTGCAAAATAACATGATTGAGTTAACAAAATCATGGGAAGATAAACTAGAGCGCAGCTTGTTGTCTCAGTATGGCGAAGAAAAAGGGAAAACAATAGCAAAAAAATACGAACATGCTTTTTCACGTAGCTATAAAGAAAACGAATTGCCCAATACTGCACTCGTTGACATCGACAAGCTAGAGGCGCTTAACGACAACAATACCTTTGAAATGTTGCTCTATCGCCCACAAGAAGATGATCAAAACCCACATTTTGTCCGCTTGAAATTGTTTCACCGTGATAAACCAATACATCTGTCTGATGTGTTGCCTATGTTAGAAAACTTTGGCTTGCGTGTCATAGATGAAAGACCTTACAAAATAAATTGTGGTGACGGGCATATCAATTGGATATTAGATTTTTCAATGTCGACGGGCGAGGTCTTTGAACTTGACTTAGAGCGTTGCCGAGATATTTTTCAAGACGCATTTCAAGATGTTTGGTTTGGTCAACTAGAGGATGATGGATTTAATCGGTTAGTATTACAAGCTACTTTAACTGGGCGGGAAGTCGCAATTATTCGAACATATGCTAAGTATATGCGGCAAATAGGCAGCAGTTTTAGCCAATCCTACATTGAAAATACCTTTGCTGAATATCCGTCTATTGCCAGAAAGTTAGTTGAGTTATTCCATGTTCGGTTTGATCCCACATCAGAGTTTGATACACAAAAACAAGTGAGTTTAATTGAAGATATTGAAACGTCGCTCGATCAGGTCGCAAATTTAGATGATGATCGAATTATTCGCCGTTTTGTAGATATGATGATGGCGACTCTGCGAACTAATTATTACCAGGTTGAGCATGATTCAACGCCCAAACCCTATATTTCGATCAAGCTCATTCCTAAGAACATACCCGAAATACCAAAACCGGTTCCTCATTTTGAAATATTTGTCTATTCACCGAAAGTTGAAGGTGTCCATTTAAGAGGTGGCAAAGTTGCGCGAGGCGGTTTACGTTGGTCTGACCGACGTGAAGATTTTAGAACTGAAGTTTTAGGTTTGGTTAAAGCACAACAAGTTAAAAATACCGTAATAGTACCGGTGGGCGCAAAGGGCGGATTTGTCTGTAAAACCCCAATCAAAGCCGGTGACCGAGCGGCATTTTTAGCGGAAGGTAAAGCATGTTACCAAACGTTTATTCGGGCTTTATTAGACGTGACCGACAATATAGTACATGGCGAGGTTGTTAGTCCCGATAATGTCATTAAACATGATGAAGATGACCCCTATTTAGTTGTCGCAGCAGATAAAGGTACGGCGACTTTTTCAGATATCGCAAACGCAATTTCGCAAGAATATAACTTTTGGTTAGGAGATGCATTTGCTTCAGGTGGCAGTGTTGGTTATGACCATAAAAAAATGGGGATTACCGCAAGAGGTGCTTGGGAGTCGGTTAAGCGTCATTTTCGTGAAATTGGTATTGATTGCCAAACAACAGATTTTACCTGCGTTGCAGTAGGCGATATGGCGGGAGATGTGTTTGGCAATGGTATGTTGTTATCTGAACACACGCGATTGCAAGCAGCATTTAATCATATGCATATATTTATCGATCCCGAGCCAGATGCGGCAAAAACATATGCTGAACGAAAACGACTGTTTGATGGTGTAATGGGGTGGTCTGAATACAACAAAAAATTGATATCTAAAGGTGGCGGCATTTTTGAACGCTCTGCCAAATCGATAAAGTTAACGCCCCAAATGCAAAAAATGCTTGAAGTTCAAGACAGTGCCTTATCGCCTAATGAACTGATTCGAAAAACTTTACAAATGAAAGCAGACTTGTTTTGGAACGGTGGGATTGGTACTTACATTAAATCCAGCAAAGAAAGCAATACAGATGTGGGTGACAGAGCAAATGATGCCGTTCGAATTAATGGTAAACAGGTGCGCTTTAAAATAATTGGAGAAGGTGGCAACTTAGGTTGCACACAATTAGGGCGCGTGGAGGCTGCACACAAAGGTGTTCGTGTTAATACAGACTTTATTGATAACGTCGGTGGTGTCGATTGCTCAGATAAAGAAGTAAACATTAAAGTATTGCTCAACACATTAGTTGTCGATGGAGAGCTGACACTAAAACAGCGTAATAACTTGCTCTATAAAATGACAGACGATGTTGCAGAAATCGTTTTAAGAGATTGCTATCGTCAAACACACTCATTGTCTATTACAGAGTTTAAAATTAAAACGCAGCTAAAAGAACAAATTAGATTTTTGCACGCTTTAGAAAAAGAAGGGTACCTCGATCGAGAGCTGGAGTTTTTGCCATCAGATGATGAGCTTGCCGAGCGACAGGCCGCTGGCATCGGATTAACTCGCCCGGAGCTTTCGGTATTGTTGGCTTATGCAAAAATGGGGTTAAAAGAAAAACTTAATATTCCAGAAATAACTGAAAACGAGTATCTGGCGGATGCCTTAGTTTCATATTTTCCAAAAGCACTGCAGAAAAAATACAAATCAGCGATGCAAAATCATCCGTTAAAGGGAGAGATAATCGCAACCGAGATCACCAATCAGATAGTCAATGATATGGGTATGAATTTTGTTCATCGCATGGGAGAAGAAACAGGCGCGACAGTTGGCGAAGTCGCTATTTGTTTTACTATCGCGCGCGCCATTTTTGGTTTGTCTGATTTATGGCACGAAATCGAAAAGTGGGACAATAAAGTATCCGCTCAGTTGCAGCTTGAAGCTTTGTTTCAGCTGCGAAGAACGGTCAGACGTGCTACTCGATGGTTTTTAAGGCATAGAAGTAATATCACAACCATTGAAGATAATATTAAACGTTATCAACCCGTGTATGCTGAGCTAAGTGAAAACTTAGATAAATATTTGGTCGCAGATGAGCTTGAAAAGCTTAAATTAAATGCAGAGCGATTGGCTGCCGGTGGTGTGGATATTAATTTTGCCAACAAGCTTTCATTTACCAGTACATTATTTTCGGTTATGGATATTGCGGAAGTCGTTGAAGAAACTCAAAGACCTGTTCATTTGGTTGCAGATGTTTATTATAAGCTGGGCGCAAAAATGGACTTGCATTGGTTTTTGGAACAAATTAATAAACAGCCTGTCGCCAATCATTGGCAAGCACTTGCCAGAGCAGCCTATCGTGAAGAGTTAGATTGGCAACAAAGAGCGTTAGCGTCGGTTGTATTGCGTGGCTGCACTGATCAATGTGTAACAGAAGATATGTTAGGAGACTGGTGCGAGCGTCATTCAGAGGTGTTAGCACGCTGGCGCCATATGCTAGCTGATTTTAAAGCAACTCAAAGCCATGAGTTCGCTAAATTTTCAGTTGTCTTACGTGAATTGATGCTGTTAAGCCATCATTGCGATACAATGCATGTAAATAACAATTAAATTAGTCAGCGCATCTAATATTTAAACTAGCTGCGCTGTTTTGAGGGAAAAATGTATCAGTTAATACGTTCTTTTTTATTCACTCAAGATGCTGAGTGGTCGCACGACGTCACCATAAAAACCTTAAAGCAGACGGGTGGCACATCTTTGGATTGTTTGTACGGTCAAAAAATAGAAAATAAACCGGTTGAGTTATTTGGTTTAACTTTCCCAAACCCAGTCGGTTTGGCTGCAGGGTTAGATAAAAATGGTGAATGTATCGATGCTTTTGCGGCCATGGGATTTGGCTTCATTGAAGTGGGCACTGTTACACCCAGACCTCAGCCGGGTAATGATAAACCACGCCTATTTCGATTACCCGAAGCGCAGGCTATTATTAACCGAATGGGGTTTAATAACAAAGGGGTCGATTACCTGGTTGAACAAGTTAAGCAGTCTAAATACCAAGGAATATTAGGTATAAATATCGGAAAAAATAAAGATACGCCCAATGAAGAAGGAAAAAACGATTATTTAGTTTGTTTAGAAAAAGTTTATCCGTATGCATCCTATGTTACGATTAATATATCTTCACCGAACACCCCAGGTTTGCGCAGTCTGCAATATGGTGAAGCTTTAGATGATCTACTCGGCAGTATTAAAGCGAAGCAAAAAGAGCTCGCTGAACAGCAAGGCCAATACAAACCCGTTCTCGTTAAAATTGCACCCGATATGACAGATGAAGAAGTCGCTCAAGTTGCTGCGTCCTTAATTAAAAATGAAATTGATGGTGTGATTGCAACTAATACGACTTTAGAGCGTGATAAAGTAGAGCATTTAAAACATGGTAAAGAAGCGGGTGGACTCAGTGGTGTGCCCGTGCGACGACAAAGCACACACGTAATTGCACAACTCAAAAAAGAATTAAACGGAAAAATGCCGATTATCGGGGTTGGCGGAATTAATTCGTCCAACGCAGCCAATGAAAAACTGGCTGCAGGTGCTCAGTTATTGCAAGTTTATACTGGCTTTATCTATCGAGGGCCTGAGTTAATCAAAGAAATTGTTCAGGGGCTTGATAAAAAAGAATAAATTTGTCATCTTGATGTTTCACTACAAGCAGGAACAAGAATAAATATGCTACAGGCAAAAGCTGATTGGTATTGGTTTTACGATCTAGACTCGCACACAATGCGTTTGAACATGACAGATTTTGTGTTCGTTACTGCATGTAAGGCGAGTAAGTTGATCCCATCTGCCAAGCAGACAGTTGCATTTAGTGTTGCTGATAATCAAAGTTATACTGAATTTTATTCGATTGTAGAAGAACAATTGGCTGTTTCAGAGGCTATTTGTGCGCAAATCGCGTTGAATGCCGTCGCACAGAAAAAGTTTATGCGGCCAGAGCAGCCCAAAAGTTGGTATTTTCTTGAACAACACAAACTAAAACGCAATTTGTTTGATCAGGTCGTGATGCTAAAGTCAGAAATGCAACAAGGCATTTTTCTGATTATTGATGAAAATAATGAGTTTGCATCTGTGATGTTGTTATCCGCCAATATGAAATTAGATGAACGAAAAACGCTAAAACAGTTTGAGTGTATTAAAGTGTTGCAAAATCGTATTGCCCCGTTGCAACAACCTCACAGTGTGCAAAGTCGAAACCACGCATAAAATATGAAAATTAAAGAATTAGAAGCCCAATTAAATCAACTGTTAAGTGCCGAGTTGATCAAAGATTATTGTCCAAATGGTTTGCAAATAGAAGGTGATAGGGCAGTTAAAAAGCTTGTTACGGGTGTAACCGCAACACAAGCCCTAATCGACAAAGCAGTATCTCTAGAAGCCGATGCGATATTGGTTCACCATGGATTTTTTTGGAAAAATGAATCTGCCTGTATCACGGGTATGAAGAGAAAACGCATTGCTGCGTTATTAAATAATGGCATCAGCCTGTTTGCTTACCATCTACCATTGGATGTGCACCTGTCTCTGGGCAATAATGCGCAATTGGCTCAGGTTTTAGAAATCGCCGATGTTGAAACAATAGAACATGTTAAGCCGGCTGGAGTATTGCAAAAAGGTCGATTCACTTCACCTATTTCTTTATCAAAGCTCGCGCAAAAGGTGGAAACAAAGTTGGCGCGTAAGCCCTTGGTCGAGAGTGGTGGCGAGTTCGACGTGCAGACCATCGCCTGGTGTACTGGGGGAGGACAGTCATTTATTGAACAAGCTGTCGCTGAGGGGGTAGACGCCTTTATTACCGGTGAAGTCAGTGAACAAACGATTCACGTTGCGCGTGAAATGGGGATTCATTTTATCGCCGCAGGGCACCATGCAACCGAGCGATATGGGGTAAAAGCGCTGGGAGAGTATTTAGCAAAGGAATATCATTTAGATGTTGAGTTTGTTGATATTAACAATCCAGCGTAATTACTTATTAAAGCTTGAGCAAATTAATGAAAAGACGAAGTAAAAAGTCACCCCACCCACAACTCAACTTAGTGGTGGCTAAAAAGCAACTGTGGCAGGAATGGCTTAGCCAATCTAAATTTAAACCGCTAGACAGGTGGTTAAAACAAAGTTTCAAAAAATATCCAAATTTAACGCGCGAAGACAAGTTGAAAGTCAGTAATGATATGTTTTCAGCAATGCGCTATATGCAAGCCGCCTGTTATTTGGAATCTTGTTATCAAGCTCAATCTTTATTAAATGCCTTGCTTTGGGATAAAGAATGGAAGCAGGATTGTATCCACGAGATACCGACAAAAGAGTTTTGGCAGTGGGTTTATTTACTCGCAGACAAATCTGGACCTGGCACAAAAAGTGAAAATGATCGACAAAACTGGTTTTTAAAAAATAGAGTACAAATCAACGATAATATAGAGACGTATGCCTTGGTTAATGGTTTTCGCCCGCAGTGGCTGAACTTATTAAAACAGCGAAGTTTGTTGCAAGCGTGGAGTGCAGAGCAAAGTCGTCAATTTATCAAACAACAGAATATTCACCTGCCGATTTACCTGCGAATTAATCAGGAATACCAGCAGGCTGATTGTTTACACCATATTTTGCACCATATAAAGCAACAAGGCGTTCATGCAGATTTATATAAGAATGTGATCAGTGTTGACGGTGGCACGGATGTTCAAAGAACAGAACTCTACAATAAAGGTGCATTTGAAATTCAGGATTTAGCCAGCCAACAAATTGCTGAAGCTTTATCATTAAAACCAGGGTTTAAAGTTTGGGATGCGTGTGCTGGCGCTGGCGGCAAAACTTTAGCTATCGCTCAGTTATTAGCGGGTAAAGGGAGTGTTACAGCGACAGACTTACATCAATATAAATTAGATGAGCTGAAAAAACGAGCCAAGCGTGGACAGTATCATAATGTTCGAAGTTTTGTTTGGGATGGGCAATCAAAATTAAGGCTGCCAAATGATGTTAAACAACAGGCAGGGTTTGACCGGGTTTTAATTGATGCACCCTGTACCTCAGCCGGCACCTGGCGTCGTAATCCAGATGCGCGTTGGCGATTTTCGTTGGAGGATACGGCTGAACAATTATCGATTCAAAAGCAAATATTGGAAAATGCCTGCCTTTCAGTTCGACTGGGTGGATATTTAGTTTATGCAACCTGTAGTTGGCAGGTGAGTGAAAATGAAGCGCAAGTCGCTGAGTTTTTAGCACATCATGAAAACTTTAGGTTACAGTCGCAAACTTTATTAGGTGGTATCGCGCAACAATCTGATACTATGTTTGTCGCTGTGATGGAACGTGTAAAGTAAGCTACGAGCTACGAGCTACGAGCTACGAGCTTAGAGCTTAGAGCTAATGTAGGTCGCGGCTTCAGCCCGACAAAGGCATAACGCACAATTGCGGAATCGGAATTAAGATTGTCGCCCTAAAGGGACGACCCAGCTCGCGGCTTAAAGCTCGTAGCTTAAAATTTGTCGCCCTAAAGGGACGACCTACACAGCTCGTCACTTAAAACTATAATGTAGGTCGCGGCTTTAGTCCGACAAAGGCATAACGCACAATTGCGGAATCGGAATTAAGATTGTCGCCCTAAAGGGACGACCCAGCTCGCGGCTTAAAGCTCGTAGCTTAAAATTTGTCGCCCTAAAGGAACGACCCACACAGCTCGTTACTTAAAACTATAATGTAGGTCGCGGCTTCAGCCCGACAAAGGCATAACGCACAATTGCGGAATCGGAATTAAGATTGTCGCCCTAAAGGGACGACACAGCTCGTAGCTCGAGGCTTAAAGCTCGTAGCTTAAAATTTGTCGCCCTAAAGGGACGACCTACACAGCTCATCGCTCGTCGCTCGAAGCTCGAAGCTCGAAGCTTATAGCTCGTCGCCAAAAATCAATTATTCGATTTAAACACCTCTTCATCTAGCGCTTTTTCAGAACGGGCAACAACACAAGATACAGTCGCATCACCCGTAACGTTAACCGCAGTACGTGTCATATCTAATAACCTGTCAACACCTAAAATTAATGCAATGCCTTCAACCGGTAAACCTACCTGTTGAAATACCATCGCCAACAAAATCAGCCCGACACCGGGGACACCAGCAGTGCCAACCGACGCAAGTGTGGCTGTTAATAGCACCGCAACATAATCAGAAAAGGCTAAATCAATGCCATATACTTGAGCAATAAACACAGTTGCAACACCTTGCATAATCGCTGTGCCGTCCATATTAATAGTCGCGCCTAAAGGCACTGTAAAAGAGGCGACAGAATTTCCGGCGCCTAACTTTTGAGTAACGGTATTTAAAGTAATAGGCATAGTGGCGTTGCTACTGGCTGTGCTAAAAGCAAACATCAGTGTATCTTTCATTTTTTTAAAGAAGATAATAGGGTTGAGACGAGCGAGTAGTTTTAAAATCAATGGATAGGTAATTAATGCATGAGCAAACAAAACAATCAGTACAGTAAAAAAGTACTTACCCAGTTTTAAAACTTCAGACAACTCAATATAAGTAAAAAGCTTTGCCATCAAACAAAACACACCATAGGGTGCAAGGCTCATCAAGATCCCCACCATTTTCATTACAACGTCATTTAAGTCATTAAATACGGACGCTAAACGTTGCCCCGGCTTGCCGGCTAATGCCATTGCGATGCCAAATAAAATCGAAAAAACAATAATCTGTAGCATATTCCCTTTTGCCATAGCATCTATCGGATTAGGTGGAAACATACCTATTATGACGTCTGCAAAACCTGGCGCTGTTTTTGACGCAAAGTTAGCATCTGTTGGCAAACTGGTACCTTCTCCCGGGCTTACAAAGATCGCGATTGTCAGTGCAAGCGTAATCGCAATAGCTGTGGTTATTAGATACAAAACAATAGACTTGATGCCCAGTCGGCCGATTTTTGCTGAATCATTCAGTGAGCAGGTACCACAAACAAGGGACACAAAAACTAAAGGGACAACCAGCATTTTTAAACTGGTGATAAAAATTTCTCCCCCTATATTAAACAATCCTTCTACTAAAAAGTCTTTAAGAGACAGGGTGAAAACAAATAAATTGATTGTTATATCTTCGTTTTCAGAAACACCAAAACTTAATAAACGACCCACTAACACGCCAGCAATCATGGCAATTAAGATCTGAAAAGTAAGGTTTTTATTCGTATTTTGCAAAGTTAGCTCCATCTTTTTATCATTTTGTAAAAAATTATACCCTAAATCACAAGCAAAGATTGTGAGAAGTCAATTTTTTGGGCTAAGATTAGCGAGGTTAAAACAATTTAAAACTTAAAGACCATGGAGTGCAAAATAATGCTAAAGCTGTATCGCTACTGGTTCGCTGCTGTACTGACTTTGTTTTTAGTCGCGTGCGGCGGTGGTGGCAACCTGGATAATGGCAATGGAACAACTAACGATTCAGAATACCAACTTACTTTATCTGCGGTTAATTCTGCCGGAACAAGCGCAAATATTACTTCTAATGCTGATCCGCTAACAGTGTCTGCAACACTTATGAGTGAAGGGCAACCAGCTGAATCTCAGATTATCACTTTTGCAACAACCAATGGGGTGTTAGTGCCGGCAAGTGGTATTGTTGTTACTGATTCGCAAGGGGTAGCACAAGTCACCCTCAAACCCGGTACTGAGCTAACAGGCGATACCTTGGTTGCAACGTTTTCGAGTGAAAATGGCGACATCACCAAAACACTGAATTACACCAGTAAAGGTGATGGACAGGATGTTACACAAGATCCTTACACTATCACCACATCAACATATTTGTGTAACTCAAGCAATCTAACAACCGTAGCGGATATAACCGCGCAATGTACGCAGAGCAATTTAATTAGCCAAGCGATGCCGTTATATGTTGTTGTTAATGTTTTTTCTAATACCACTCAAGCCGTAGTCACTGACCAATTGGTTTCTGCGACAGTTGGGACTGGGGTTTTACTACCGGAAAATGGTAACGCAATATTAGATGCGCAAGGAAATGCTATTTTTAAGTTGTTTAGCGACGGTGGCACAGGTTCGGATCAATTAACGGTCACTTATGATCAACAAACCCATAATCAAGTTTATCAAATTACAACAACTGAAGTGACACCTACACACGGCTACCGCTTAACCGCTGATTTAACCAATGTTAATGGCACTACAATCACAAATATAGCAAAAGATACTCCCGGAGTTGTGCAAGCAACCCTTACGCTTGATGGTAATCCGGTCGCCAGAGAAATTATTCAAATTACCACTGATGTAGGTGTACTGCGACCGGCCACTGGCTCAGTTTTAACTGATGTAAACGGCGTTGCCCAATTAGTTATAGGTGCTGGCAATATCGAGAGTAGTGGTACGTTAACGATTTCCTCAGATATTCAAAATGGTTCGCAAACTATCGAATTGGAAGAAACCTTAAACTTTGCAACAGCTGGTGATGACATTGAACAAGCACCTTCCAGCTTTACCTTATCAGTGAATTTATTTGCATCGGATGAAGTTACACAAACGACTCATATTAGCGAAGCGAATTCAGGGGTGTTGGAGGCAACATTATTAGGCTCTGACGGTACAGGTTTGGCTAATCAAGTCGTTTCTTTTGAAAGTACGCTAGGTCAAGTTTTTCCAAACTTAGGTACCGCGTTAACAGATGCCGACGGCAAAGCAAAAGTAGAGTTAACTGCGGGTGAAGTAAAAGGGGCAGGCACCGCAACTGTCACATATCAGGACGCCACTGCACAGGTTTCATTTACCAGTGAAGGGGACGCAAACATTGAAAATGAAGAATTTGATATAAGCATTCAACTGTTTAATTGTAATGGTATTGACTCACCCGTACCGCCTTTCAATAACTGTACAGAAAATCGCAACCTGTCATTAACCAATCCAGCAAAAGCTTTGGTTAGAGTAACGCGTCAGGGCAGTAACGATCCGATAGTCAATACCTTGATAACCGCGTCTGTAGATGCAGGTTCGTTGAGCCCGAGTAATGGACGAGTCATAACCGATGAGAACGGTTATGCGGTATTAACTTTATTAGCAGGTGAAGATGATGGCGCGGGTCAACTAACGATAGAAAGTGTCAATAGCAGTAAATCAACTGTCTTTACCATTAATACAGTTAACATTGCAATGGGTAATGGCGAAGGCGAAAATTTTGTTGAAGGTGTTATTAAATCTGATTTAAACGGTGGTGAACTGGCAGTTGGGAATACCACGATATTAATGTTAAATATTGTTGATCAAGATAATAATAACGCTTTATATACAGATTCGGTCGATATTACGCTGACCTCAGCCTGTGCCAGTGAAACACCTGCAAAAGCCTTTATTGACCAGAGTGTCACTGCAATAAATGGTATGGCGACGGCGATATATAGAGCGGATGGTTGCCGCGGTACAGACAGAATAAATGCAACTGCATCAGCGGGTACCAGTTCGTTAAGCTCTACTTTATCGATTAAAATAGCTGAAGTACCCACTTCTTATATTAAATTTGTCAGTGCTGCCGTTGACGGTGATACCGAAGCCAGAATTATCACGTATCCGGGCACAGGTAGAACCGAGCAGGCGGATGTGGTATTTCAGGTTTTAGATGAAAATAATAATCCGAAAGCGTCAGAAAATATGAAATTTTCTGTTACTGCAGAGGGAGCGGGTATTAAAGTAACACCAACAACCGCGAAAACAGATTCAAATGGTTTAGTAACTTTAGCTGTTTCAGCTGGGCGCACGCCGACACCTGTGCGTGTTATTGCAGAAGCTGTGGATGAAAATGGCAATTCATACCAACCAAAAATTCAAGCGACGTCAGATTTATTAACGGTCTCGACCGGTTTGCCGGATCAAAACAGCTTTAGTTTAGCGGCAACTGAATACAATATTGAAGCTTGGGATTATATTGGTGATACAGTCGATATTACGACTTATCTATCCGATCATTTTAATAACCCGGTACCTAACGGGACAGCTGTCAGTTTTATAACTTCACACGGACAAATACAGGATTCTTGTATCACGACAAATGGTCAATGTTCAGTAGAATATACGGTAACTCAGGCTAAACCGGGTAAAGAGACTGACCCTGATAAAATGTCCAGAGTCGATGCAATCAGTGTTGGTTTAGCCAATGGCATGTGCGATGTTGGCAATGATAATGACCCAGCAAATGATACAGACGCAGCTGCTGGTTTGCCTTGTTTTGGTGTCGTCCAAAAAGGTGATACGGATGATTTGAACCCAGATAATGATGAAGACATTTTGGGACCACTCCAATTAACGGGTTATAAAAAAGGCCGATTAAGCATTTTAGCATACGCTGTCGGGGAAGAGAGTTTTGTAGATGCAAACGCTAATGGTAAATATGATGGAGAAACGTATACTGATGAAAATCTGAACGATGTTTACGATCTTGGTGAGAGCTTTGTAGATACAAACGGCAATGGAAAATTCGATGGAAAAGAATATTTCGGCGATATGGCTGAAGCATTTTTAGATTGGAATGAAGATAATTTATTCTGTGGCCGCTTGGCAGATGGCTCTGCATCTCCAGGGGCTGAAGCAACGGTTAATCCGGTTACACCTGAAGCAGACGCAACACCTGATGGCCCTTGTTTACCCGGTGGTGATGATGAAGAGTTTATCGACTTTGGTGGTACAGCGAACGGCACTTTAGATGTTGCTAATCAAACTTATGATAAAGGTGATGGCAAATTTAACGGAATTTTATGTGAACTGGATGATGACAGTTGCAACCAAAACTTTATTCACGTCAGACGTGATATCACAATGATATTGTCGGGCAGTAATGCTGTCTTTCGTGTAATAGATAGAGCAACGGAATCTGATTTAACGTTAATTGACTTGGTTAATAATGCCAGCGTTACTTTTACAGCTTATATCACTGATATTAATGGTAATCCAATGCCGGTGGGTACCTCTGTCAGTATTACAACGGATAATGGGACAATTCAAGGTACTTCTGGCTATGAATTTGTAAATTCAACCAGTTCAATACCAACGGGATTCTCCTTTACTTTAGGACAAGAAACACAAGTTAATTCGGTATCTGAAGGTATTGCAACTATTACGGTAACCACACCTAAAGGGATATCTCAATCTATCTCTATACCAGTTGTTGATGCTGGTTAATCCGGCAGATTAAGCGAAGCTAATTCAGCTTCGCTTAAAACCATCCTTAAACGCAAGCAGGCGGGGCCACCGCCATTTGCCATGCTCTGGCTCAAATTTACATATTCAACGCGTTTTATCGGGTTGTGCTGCGCCAGAATGCGATCAATAACCGCTTGAACCGCCATATTTTGTTTACATTGAATCGGGCACAGCAGCAACATACTTTTATCTGCAAGAGTTAATAACTGTGAATTAAACAAATAACTTTGCACAGCCGCAGCTAGGCTAAGTTCGCGATTGGTTATTTTTATTAAAAATAAACAACTCGTGAGGTAATGAGATTGATACAAGGCTTTTATGCGGTCAATTGTTTTTTCAGGCTCTACAAACGCCAGCTCGTGATATAAAAATACGTTTTCATTAGCAACAGATATAACATCATTATGAAATACACCGGCATCAATCGCTTGAGGATGTTGTTGTACAAAAAGTGTCATGTCCGGATCTAACTGATGTAGCCTTGCAATTGCCATGCTGGCCTGTAGTGATTGTCTGGCTGGATATTTTGTAGGGGTTTCTGAGGTATTTAACGCTTGTTCAGTCACTGCATGTTGAAAGGATAAGTAAAACGGATCAAATCCATACACAAATATATTAATCGCTTTAGCTGAGTGTTGTGGGCAAATGCGTAAATGATTGGCTGAGCCTTCATCGGCAAACCAGTTGTGATTTGGCAAAGGCATATGATGTGTAAAATACTGGCTATTGCTAAAAAGTGTTTGTAAATTTTGTGCAGTGTCTTCTGTCTCTATTTGACGATGGAAAAAAGTGTTTAAGTTTGCCGGTGTAATATGCACTTTCCCATCTGCTGTATCGGGTGAGGGGGAGACGGTCGCCGCGTTGGCCGCCCACATCGCAGAAGCTGATAAACAAGCAGAATAGAGCTCATTTGAGCACTGTTTTAGTTGTTTTAATTGTGTCTGTATATCGCCGTTAAAACCTAATTGTGTCATTAGCTTTAGTGAGGGACGATTTACCATGGGTAGTTCGAATTGTGGTATTCCAAGAGACTTGAGTCGTTCTTGTTTCTGTCTGCATTCAGAGCGCGCTGCATTAACGTCTGAGGCTTTGTCTTTATTTTTTGCCGACGCAAGATTACCAGCAGATAAACCTGAAAAACGGTGTGTCTTTGCTATTTGTCCATCAAAGTTAACTTCGTAATATTTCATACCGCGCCCTTTTAAAATCAAAAAAAAGCACTATAGTCACGATTATAGTTGAAAAAGCGTTCAATTGAGCGGCGATAAACAAATTGTCGATAAAATTACTTGCTACTGCGCCATTTTGTCGATATACCTAAAAAGAAATCGTGCTACATAATGTGGCAATCCTTAAAAAACAACGAATAGTTACTGATATCTAATGGGAAAATCACTTGTAATTGTAGAATCTCCAGCCAAGGCCAAAACGATCAATAAGTATCTTGGTGAAGATTATGTAGTAAAATCGAGCGTTGGTCATATTCGCGATTTACCAACTTCCTCCAAAGGGAAAACAGCGAGTAAACCGGGTGTTACTAAAAATATGACACCAGAAGAGAAAGCCGCTTATAAAAAACAAAAAGAAAAAGCTGCACTTGTCGCCCGCATGGGGGTTGATCCTGAGCACAACTGGCAGGCTGAATACGAAATATTGCCCGGTAAGGAAAAAGTCGTTGCTGAGCTGCAAAAGCTGGCCGAAAAAGCAGATACTGTTTATCTCGCAACGGATTTGGATAGAGAAGGAGAGGCGATTGCTTGGCACCTGCGTGAAGTCATTGGCGGCGAAGATACAAAATATAAACGCGTTGTCTTTAACGAAATTACCAAAAAGGCGATTCAAGCCGCGTTTTCAACACCTGATGATTTAAACATAGACAGGGTGAATGCGCAGCAGGCTAGACGTTTTTTAGATCGTGTTGTTGGTTTTATGGTTTCTCCACTGTTGTGGAAAAAAATCGCCCGCGGTTTATCTGCAGGTCGGGTGCAATCTGTGGCAGTGCGCTTAGTTGTTGACAGAGAGCATGATATTAAAGCGTTTGTACCTGAAGAATATTGGGAAGTTAAAGCGGATACGCAAACGTCTGATGCAACCGCGCTAAAATTAGATGTTAATAAACATCTCGGCAAAACATTTAGGCCAACGAATAAAACAGAGACAGACAAAGCGTTAGCCGAAATGAAACAGGCTGACTTTGTGGTAAGCGACTGTGAAACAAGGCCTACTTCTAGCAAAGCGAGCGCGCCTTTTATTACATCAACTTTGCAGCAGTCTGCCAGTACCCGTTTAGGGTTTGGCGTTAAAAAGACCATGATGCTCGCGCAGCGTTTGTATGAGGCGGGCCATATTACTTATATGCGTACCGACTCGACCAATCTAAGTGCAGAAGCTGTAGATGCTTGCCGCCAGTATATAGAATC
The DNA here is from genome assembly GCF_007289895.1 of Catenovulum sediminis. Lineage (GTDB taxonomy): Bacteria > Pseudomonadota > Gammaproteobacteria > Enterobacterales > Alteromonadaceae > Catenovulum > Catenovulum sediminis. The sequence goes on from NZ_CP041660.1 coordinate 3,468,664, forward strand.
TGAACTGGGCGAAAAATACTTACCTGATGCACCGGTTAAATATGGTAGTAAAGACAATGCACAAGAAGCGCACGAGGCAATTCGCCCATCAGTGGTAACAGTGACAGCCGATAGTTTAGATGGCGTTGAAGCGGAAGCTAAGCGATTATATGATTTAATTTGGCGACAGTTTGTCGCCTGTCAAATGACGCCTGCTAAATATAAAGCCAGTACTATCACGGTCAAAGTGAATGATTATGAATTGCGGGCGAAAGGCCGCGTCTTGGTTTTTGACGGGTGGACTCGTATTCAGCCGCCTGCGGGGAAAAAAGGTCAGGAAGATCAATTGTTACCCGAAGTGTCGGTAGGGGATCAGCTTAACTTAATTAAGTTAGATCCTAAACAAAACTTTACCAAGCCACCTGCCCGTTACAGCGAAGCTGCATTGGTTAAAGAACTTGAAAAACGAGGAATTGGCCGGCCATCAACGTATGCAGCCATCATAAGTACCATTCAAGATCGGGGCTACGTCAGGCTTGAAAATAAGCGTTTTTATGCCGAAAAAATGGGTGAAATCGTAACCGGTCGATTGTTGGATAATTTTAACGATTTGATGAGTTTTGATTTTACCGCGAATATGGAAAAGCATCTGGATGATATTGCTAACGGTGATTTACGTTGGCATGCGGTATTAGATCAGTTTTACGACGGCTTTAAAAAGAAATTAGAGCTGGCTGAAAAAGATCCGGATGAGGGTGGCATGAAACCCAATCAACCGATACCGGTTGATATTGATTGCCCTGAGTGTAGTCGCCATATGACGATCAGAACTGCGTCCACCGGTGTGTTTTTAGGTTGTTCTGGTTACGCTTTGCCACCAAAAGAGCGGTGCACCAAAACCATGAATTTGACTTCGGGCGAAGAAGCGGTGGATGCCAATGATGAAGAGGCAGAAACCAATGCGCTGCGTGCAAAACGGCGTTGTCAAAAATGTGGTACAGCGATGGATAGCTACTTAATTGACACTGAGCGAAAACTGCACGTTTGCGGTAATAATCCAAGTTGTGATGGCTACGAAATTGAAAAAGGTCAGTTTAAAATAAAAGGATATGACGGACCTGTTATTGAATGTGATAAGTGCGGCGCAGAAATGCAGCTCAAAAATGGACGTTTTGGTAAATATTTCGGCTGTACGGCAGAAGAATGTAAAAACACGCGTAAATTGTTAAGAAATGGCCAGCCTGCGCCACCAAAAGAAGATCCAATTCCGCTACCCGAATTAGAGTGTGAAAAATCTGATGCTTATTTTGTTTTAAGAGATGGCGCTTCAGGTATCTTTTTAGCAGCGCATAATTTCCCTAAATCAAGGGAAACCAGAGCACCTAAGGTAAGCGAATTAAAACGTTTTAAAGATAGATTGCACGACAAATTTAAATACCTAGCTGATGCACCTGAAAAAGACCCGCACGGCAATCCGGCAATTATTAAATTTAGCCGGAAAAACAAAGAGCAATATGTCGCCTCCGAAATGGACGGTAAAGCCTCAGGATGGATTGCGCATTATATTGATGGTAAATGGGTTGAAGATGCGTCTAAACTAAAAAAAGCAAAATAGCTTAGAATCCGTTGACCTTTGGTGTACAAAAATGGTTTCCAAAAGATCAACAGACCATAGCTACTTAAATTAGAAAATTCACAGATAATAAAAGCCAGTGCATTATGTCACTGGCTTTTTTTATTTGACGATAAGAAAAATTCGAGAATTGATTCGTAGAACAATTGTTTGGTCTGTAATTATTGCTCCTTTGCGGTAGTACTAATCGCTAAAGGTATGCGTGGTTGTAAATATTTTTCTATTGACTATGAATTAATGTTGGTTAGTATGTGAATAATTGAATTTAAGTGTGAAAATTATTTATGCGTTTTTTGAACGGGTTATACAAGTATTCATTGGTTTTACTGGTGAGTTCGGCAATCGGCTATTTGGTTGCATGTACTAGCCAAACTAAGGTTGAAAACGCGGCAGTTAGAGGACAACAATCAGCATCACGAATCAACAAACCAAATGTGATTTTGATTTTTGCTGATGATATCAGTGCGCGTGAATTTGAAATATATAAATCATCGAAATGGTCTGGTTTTAGAGGGAAGACAGTCAATGATCCTGACAAGCTGGCAAAAACACCTGTTCTAAATCAAATTGCTGAGCAGGGGGTGTACATTGAAAATGCTTGGGCTGCAACCGTCTGTTCGTCCAGTCGCGCGATGATGATGACGGGTCAATATGCATCAGAGCATAAATGGTGGCACAATAAAGATTATGGGCAGATAAAAGAGGGCAATAAAATGCGCTCTGTCCGTTTATACGAAACTTCTCCTCTACAAATTGGACACATAGCAAAAAAGGCCGGCTATAAAAGTATTTGGGTCGGGAAAACGCAAATGGGGCATTCTACTGATCATGCTCTGTATGGATTCGATGAAGGGGTATTTACACCCGGTATCAATTACCCTGAGTTATCGCCGCATACCAGTTTTGGTGTGTTGGCGAAAAAAATCAATGGTAAACGTGTTCTATATAACAATGATTCAGGTGATGCATTGAAAGAGTGGGGGTATGTGCAGCAGCCTTGGTACTGGATGCCTAACGTACAATTGATGAATCATCCTAACGCAAAAAGCAGTTTAGAGTATTGGCCGAATACCAAAGAAAGCATTAAAAACTTTGGTGTAAACAGTTATGGGCCAGATATCGAGCTGGATTTTATTTTCGACTTTATGGAACGACAACATAAAGCCAATACACCATTTTTTGTTTACCACACAACACATTTAGGACACGATGCATTTGACTATTTAAACCCTGAATCTAAAGATAAATGGCCTGGCACACCTAAAATAAAATGGGATGGTAAGCAGTATCATAGGACTGAACCTAATATCACAGGCTCTAAAGGAAACTACGAGCTAAACGGTAGCGTAACAGAAAGCGGCATTGATACGCATATTGAATACCTCGACTATCAAATTTGGCAGTACTTAAATAAACTCAAAGAAATGGGCATTGAAAATGATACCATTTTAATTTTCACCGCCGACAACGGAACAAGTGGGTATGGTAAACACGTCCATCATAAGCAGCGGGGTACCCATGTTCCACTGGTTATTTATGCTCCGGGTGCAAAAATGACAAAACAAGGTAAACAGCCTATTATTGCGTCAATTGCCGACATAATGCCTACTTTAGCGGATATCGCTGGGGTCAGTATCCCTGACGATTACCCTGTTGATGGCGTCTCTTTATGGCCATACTTAACGACCAATAAAAACAAACACAGAGATTGGATTTATGCTTACAAAAAAGATTTAACATTAATACGTGGTCATAAAGTCATGAAAGATGGTGATGATGTTTGGTGGGACGTAAGCCAAACGCCTGATGATTTAGATAGTTTCAGCAAAATAATGGACTGGTCTGCAGTCTCCGAAGCTCACCGAGCTGAGCGTGATAAATTGAAATCTGTTTTACCTAAGTATGATATTTATCATACGGAACATGATCCGGTCATTAAATAAGCTAAAATTTTTTCGGCTGGAGCCACCTTTTGAAGCACCGCTTATTATCTGTTGCTAATAAGCGGGTTTGCCAATTAATAGATCAAGCTATTAGAAAAATTTTTATTTTACGTAAAACGGAAAGTTGGCGTTTCCAACTTTACCGCGTCCATCATACACGTATGCGTAGAGTCGGTAATCACCTTTTTCAGCCGGCGTTTTAAATTGAATCTCATTACCTCTATTTTCCCTTATATCCAACTTTAAGGTTTCAGGCTCTTGCTCAAACGCACCACCTTGACTGCGCACGTCCACTTCTTTTTGTAAAACCCATTTATACTGCAGCTCGTCACCATTTGGATCTTCAACCTCAATTTTTGCCGTATATGTGTCTTCAGTAGATAAATAGACGCTGTCACTAGCAGGTAAACCGTTCAGGGTGATGGATTTTACAAGTGGTGCGCGATTGTCTGGGTATTCACCTGCCCAATATAAGGTCATTTCATCTACGCGCGCGGTAGCTGACCCATCTTTATTAAACAGACCATACCAGGTAGGCGTGCGTTCTTGTTTTTGTCCCCATAAAAACACAAACGAGCCTATTTGTTGACCACTGTTTTCTTGTGTTATACCCAATTTTATACGCTGTGCTAAACCGCTTGCTTTAGGTCCACTGGGTTGCTCTATTTCTCTTCCCCATTCAGTTGATGGCATTTCCCAATGACCGACCGCTCCATACTCAGTGATCATGTAAGGCTTATCAACTTTAATCGCGTTGATAAGTTCAGGCATCTTTTGCAAATCCTGGTATACCTGGACCGAAATGAAATCTACTTGAGGTGTGTATTTAAGTGCAGTATGAATGTGAGAAGGTTCAACGCCTGCAAAAGTGTAGGTAACCGGGTGATTTTGATCAACGGCATGAATGTAATCGATAATATCACTGACTGCCTGATAGACTTTAGGGTTTACATGGCCCATAGAGCCATCTTCTTCAATCAATAAGTTTAGCTCGTTGCCCGCGACCCAAGCGAGGATATTCGGATGGTTTTTATATTTATCTATGATTGTTGTAACTTTTTCAAATTGGGCTTTTACCGATTTTTCGTTATTGTAATCAAAACCATGTAACTCTTTTTCGATATCCAGACCAACCAGCATCATTAAACTATATTTTTCCGCATATTTTAGCTGCTTTTCAATATCATCTGTATTCCACGTTCTAAATGTATTGCCACCTGCTTGAGCTAAGGTTTTAAAATACATTTCATTGCTTGAGCCTATGCCAGCACCTTTAATTTCGTATGGCTTGTTATTTACATACAATTGGTATTTATTACTCTGCTTTTTGATTTTAACCTTAGCAGGTTGCCAAAATTGCGCAGCATTTTTATCTGAATCAATTTCGTCTAAATTTAAGTGGGATTGCTGGTTTTTTTCACTGCAAGCTAACAAAGTAAAAATAAAAAATGTAGTAGCGGTAATTTTTATCAAAGGTTTCACAACTGGTCCTCTTATTTTGGTTTAACCATGCAATTTCTCTATAGCGAAACAGGAATGAGATGTAAGCGCTATCATTCTGCCATTATAAACATAGCACACTTTGAATCATCTTGTTGTTTAGCCGTGCGAGAGTCAGAAAAAATAAAAAGTGAAGTGAAAAAAAATGAAGTGAAAAATGAAGTTTAAAAAACAAAGCCGGAACAATACCGGCTTTGTTATCGTTTACTGATTATTTTGCGTGACGTTCTTTTAGTTTATTAATGACGTCATTTAATTCAAGATCCATGGATTGCAACAATACAGTTAAGTGATACAGCAAATCTGCCGATTCACAAATAAGTTCATCCTTATCGCCAGAGGTTGCAGCTAATGCCACTTCAACACCTTCTTCACCAACTTTTTGCGAAATTCGCTTAACGCCTTTTGCGTATAAGCTAGCTGTGTAGCTTGAATTCGCATCAGCACCTTTTCGGCTGGCGATGACATCTTGCAAATCAGATAAAAAGCTTAAATCTGGTTGTGCATTATCAGCCCAACAGGTTTCAGTTCCGGTGTGGCAAGTTGGCCCAACTGGATACGCGAGGGCAATTAAGCTGTCTTTATCACAATCTACAGATATTTCTTTTAGCTTCAGGTGGTTTCCTGATTCTTCGCCTTTGGTCCACAGTCTTTGTTTACTGCGACTATAAAAGGTCACTAGTTCAGTTTTAAAGGTTTTTTCCAAAGCACTTTTATCAGCATAGCCTTGCATTAATACCTTGCCTGAAAAAGCATGTTGCACAATGATTGGTAATAAACCATCCTGCGATTTATTCCAAGCTAAATCGTTGATATTTTCAGGGGTTACTAACAAGGTCTTATCTCCACATTGTTATTTATTAAGGTTTGTTTTAGCTCATCCATCGCAATAACCGCTTTGTGGAATACACTTGCCGCCAATGCACCGTCGACGTCAGCTTGCTGAAAAACATCAATAAAGTGTTCAATTGCACCGGCACCACCTGATGCAATCAAGGGCACAGTACAAACAGCGCGCGCTAATTTTAATTGCTCAATGTCATAGCCTTGACGTACGCCGTCTTGGTTCATACAGTTTAAAACAATTTCACCTGCACCCATTTCTTGAACTTTTTTAATCCAGTCCATCGTTGTCCACGCTGTTTTTTGCGTGCGTTTTTCATCACCGGTAAATTGGTAAACTTCGTATTGTCCAGTTTCTTTGTTAAAAAACGAATCAATACCAACAACAACACATTGTTGACCAAATCTTTTATTTAACTCTGAAATTAACTTTGGGTTGGCTAGGGCAGGTGAGTTAATTGATATTTTATCTGCACCCATCTCTAAAATAATCCGTGCATCTTCGATGGTTTTAATACCACCTGCGACACAAAATGGAATATCTATTTTCTCGGCAATGCGTGTAACCCATGCTTTATCGACCACACGGCTATCGCTGGATGCTGTGATATCATAAAAAACCAGCTCATCTGCACCCATTTCGGCATATTTTTCTGCTAATGGAACGATATCGCCGATGATTTCATGGTTGCGGAATTTAACACCTTTTACCACTTTACCATCACGCACATCTAAGCAGGGAATTATTCGCCTTGCCAGCATTTAATCGCCTCCTCAATGGTAAACTTCCCTTCAAGTAAAGCGCGTCCTAAAATGACACCACTTACTTTGCTCGGTTTTAAAGCCGCTATATCGGAAAGCTGACCAATACCACCTGATGCTTGCCAATGGATATTTGGAAATTGTTGAACTACTTCAGTATATAGGTCGATATTTGAGCCCGATAACGTGCCATCTTTGCTGATATCGGTACACAAAACGTGCTTTATACCAACGGATGCGTAATCGGCAAGTAAATCTTCTAGTTTAACGCCTGAGTTTTCTTGCCAACCATGGGTCGCAATCCATTTATTGCCAGCTTCATCAATATTAATATCAAGTGCCAGTACAATATGATTAGGCCCGTATATATCAACCCACTCTTTAACCAGTGCCGGTTGTTTGACCGCTAAAGAACCAATCACAACACGCTCTACACCGGCTTCTAATAATTGCTCTACGTCTTTTTTGCGACGAATGCCACCACCTGCTTGAAAGCGCATTAAGCCGGTATCAACCATTTTTCTTATCAAATCTAGCTGACGCTTTTCTGTATCTTTAGCCCCTGTTAAATCAACAATGTGTAACCACTTTGCGCCACCTTTGGCATAACCGGTTAAAACATCGACAGGATCCAATTTGTATTCCGTTTTTTGGTTGTAATCGCCTTGATATAAACGAACAACTTTACCATCTATTAAATCAATCGCAGGGATGATCATGATTTCATCTCCAAGAAATTTTGAATGACGCGTGCTCCCGGTTTGCCTGAACGTTCAGGGTGGAATTGCACACCGTAAAAATTATCTTTATTTAAACTTGCCGAAAATGTTTGACCATACTCACAAGTTGCTATCGTGAATTCTGAAGGGGCAACGCACAGACTATGCACAAAATAGAAATAATCTTGTTTACCGATGCCTTCAAAAATTGGGCAGTCTTTTATTTCACTTAAAGTGTTCCAACCCATGTGTGGTAAGCGTAAACCATCTGCTTTAATAGGATTAACCTGACCTGGAATTAGATTTAAACAAGCGACATTACCCTCTGCAGAAAACTCTGTCATTAGTTGCATGCCTAAACAAATGCCGAGTACCGGCTGAGTTAACTCACGTACTAATTGCGGAATTTGTTTATTTTCAATTATTTCCATGGCAGCACCCGCAGCACCCACACCAGGCAAAAACACTTTATCTGCAGCGCGAATTTGTTCGCCATTATCTGTTACAGAGACTTTATATCCTAATCTTTCAATACCAAACTTAAGTGAAGATAAATTCGCACAACTGGTATCTATAATGACAACGTCCATTAAAGAACCCCTTTGCTACTGGGTAACTCTGTACCTTCTATACGTATCGCTTGACGCAATGCGCGTCCAAACACTTTAAATAAACTTTCTACCTTATGATGATCATTATCACCATTGGTTGAAAGGTGCAGGGTAATTAACATGGCATCAGATAAAGAGCGGAAAAAGTGCGGTACCATTTCTGTCGCTAATTCACCTACTTTTGCATGGGTGAAATCCGCTTCAACTTTACAATATGGACGGCCAGAAATATCAATTGCGCATTGCGCTAAACATTCATCCATTGGCAAACTAAAACCAAAACGACCTATGCCTCTTTTATTACCCAGCGCTTCTTTTAATGCCATACCTAATGCCAGAGCTGTGTCTTCTACAGAGTGGTGATCGTCGATGTGCAAATCACCATTCACTTGAATATTCATGTAGAAACCGCCATGCGTGGAGATTTGGTCTAACATGTGATCAAAAAATCCAACGCCTGTACTGATATCTGCTTTTTGCTGTTTATCCAGATTTACTTCAACTTTTATTTGAGTTTCACTGGTGTTGCGCTCAACAGACGCCGTTCTGGCTTTTACCGTTAACGTTTCGACAATATGATCCCAGTCTATACCCGGCTGACCATATTGGAAACCTTGAATACCCATATTGGCAGCCAGTTGCATATCTGTTTCTCGATCGCCAATAACATATGAGTTTTGAAAATCGACTTTGCCTTGCTGCAAATAGTCGCTAACTAAGCCTAATTTGGGTTTGCGGCAGCTACAATCATCCGTTGGGAAATGAGGGCAAATTAAAACATCATCAAACTCGATTCCTTGAGAGGTAAACAAGTCCATCATTTTTTGATGCGGCAGCTCAAAGTCAACAGTTGGGAAACTGTCTGTACCTAAACCATCCTGATTGGTGACCATAACAAAACGGTAGCCGGCAGCTTTTAATGTTAACAATGCCGGTACTACATTTTTCTCGAAAACTAATTTTTCTAAAGAATCCAATTGAAAATCTACAGGCGGCTCAGCAACCAATGTGCCATCTCTGTCAATAAAAAGTATACGTTGTCTACTCATGTTTGGTTAACCTTTAAACTCATTTAAAACAGACAGTAAAGCATCTGTTTCTGCTTCTGAACCAACAGAGATTCTTAAACTGTTGTCCAACATAATTTGGCTTGAATAATCTCGAATTAAGATGCCTGCTTCAACTAATGTTTGAAACAATGCTTTTTTCTTTTCAGTTCGAAACATAATAAAGTTTGATGCACTTGGAACTTGTTCGTAAACATATTCCAATTTTTCCAGTGCTTCAACGATGCGTTGTTTTTGTACCATCGTTTGCTGCAATTGTTGTTGCATTCTAACTAAGCCGGAATCGGGCTCATTTGCTGAAAGTGCCTGGACTGCAATTTGTGCAACGGGCCAGCTGATTGGGTAGGGCGGGATCACCTTACTCATAGCCTGAATAATATCGGCATTGGCTAAAGTGTATCCACATCGAATACCGGCAAGGCCAAAGGCTTTAGACATTGTCCGCATGACAGCAAGATTGTCATACTCATTGAGCCAGCTAGCCACCGAAGTTTCAATGGCATATTCTATATATGCTTCATCGACGGCAACAATTGCTTGCCCTTTAAAAATATCTAATACGGCTTTTAGTTGTTGAGGCGCAACTAGGCTACCTGTCGGGTTATTGGGTGAGCAAATAAAAACCACTTTAACCTTGTCTTTGGCCGCTTCAATTGCAGGTAAATCCAGCGTAAAGTCACTATTTAAAGGGACTTTTTTTACCCTAATATTACAGGTTTGCGCGCTGATTGCGTACATACCATAGGTGGGTGGGCAGATTAATATTTGGTCGTCATCTTCACAAAAGGTGCGGATCAATAGCTCGATAGCTTCGTCCGCCCCTCGACTGGCTAAAACCTGTTCTTTTTCAACTTGAGCATAATCAGCATAAGCTTGTATTAAGCTGGCTGGTTGAAAATCAGGGTATCTATTGAGCACCGAGCAATCCAACTGATATTCGTTAGCGTAAGGTGATTCGTTGGCATTTAGCCAAATTCTACCGCCAGACATGCTGCGCCGCGCCGATGCATACGGAACTAAATCGCGAATATTATTCCGGGTTAACTTTTCCGCTAGACTCATGTTATTTTTCACTGTTTAAATTTGTTAGTTTATCTAATCTGACCGCTACTGCATTTCTGTGTGCTTCTAAACTTTCTGCACTTGCCAGTGCCATAATAGCCGGACCAATCGCTTGTAAACCTTGTGCTGTTAGTTCTTGAACCGTATATCGTTTGCTAAAATCCGCTAAGCTCAAACTGCTATAGGTTTTAGTATACCCATATGTGGGCAATACGTGGTTTGTCCCACTTGCATAATCACCAGCTGATTCGGGCGAATAGGCACCGAGGAAAATTGAGCCAGCATTTTCCAGCTTTGGTAATAGCGCTCGCGGATCTTGCGTTTGTACAATTAAATGCTCGGGTGCGTATTCATTGCTAACCGCTATCGATTGTTCTATCGAATCTGTGACGATAATTCGGCTGTGTGATAACGCGCCGCTGGCAATATCTTTGCGTGGTAACTTTTCTAACTGCTGCAAAACAGCCTTTTCACACGCTTTTGCGTGATTTTCACAACTGGTGACCAAGATTACTTGTGAATCTTTACCGTGTTCAGCCTGAGACAGCAAATCCGCAGCAACAAATTCCGGATCTGCTTTATAATCAGCAATCACTAAAACCTCAGACGGGCCTGCAGGCATATCGATTGCCGCGCCATTGTGGTCCTGACTAACTTGTTGTTTTGCTTCGGTCACAAAGCTATTGCCCGGACCAAAGATTTTATTTACTTTTTGAATGCTTTGTGTGCCGTAAGCTAATGCTGCGATGGCCTGCGCACCACCTGCTAGATAGATTTCGTCCACACCGCATATTTTTGCAGCGTAGCGAATCTCTGCTTTAATTTTACCGTCTTTACCCGGTGGTGTGGCCAAAACTAATCTTTTGCAGCCAGCTATACGAGCGGGTGTCGCGAGCATTAATACTGTTGACGGCAACGGCGCTGTGCCACCAGGAATATATAAGCCAACGGCGTCTATCGGCTGAGTGTGTAATTCACATACCACCCCAGGTGTAGTTTCTACTTTGATAACCGGCGCTATTTGAGCTTCGTGAAAGGTTTTAATTTGCTGATGCGCTAGTTCAATCGCATTTTTAATTTCGTCGCCGAGTTCTGAGGCTGATGATGCAATTTCAGCTTGAGATACTCGCAATGTATCTAATTTTAATTTATCGAATTTTTCGGTAAGTTCGTATAAGGCTTGATCGCCTTTAGCGCGAACTTGCTGAATAATGTCTTGTACCAGTGTTTTTAGCTTTTCACTATCACCAAGTGCCGGACGCGCTAAAATAGACGACTTTTCTTCTGCGCTTAAATTATTCCAAACAACTGTCTTCATTATTTAAACTCCACTTACAAACGTCCGTTCAGGACTTGGCTATATACATCTTTTAGCTGACTGAGTGAATCTTCGACAAATCGAAACGCATCATCGCGTTTATAACTATCTGAAGGTGTCCAATAGCGGGTTTTCAAACTATACGGACGCAAACCCCTAATCGCATCTTGCTGGCTACAGAAAATATCCATGATATCGGGTTTGTTGATCCAGTTATCACCTAAATTTTCTTGTAAAGCGTGGTACCAAAAGGAGAATTGGATCAAACGTTCTTGCTCGAAATAACCTACAGGCTGCAGCTTATCTAACAATTGAATTAAACCTTCATCACTCTTTTTGTTATATTTGTAATAATCTACAACATATAAACTCTCTGACAGAAATAATGGCGCACCCAGTAATACTAAATTTTTGCGTCTTAAGGTTGAACCTGTTTGCACAATTTCTAAACCAACGTCTCCGGTTTCACTGTCATTGACCGCATCTTCTACATCATGCACGGGTTCAATATTCAGTTTAGGATAGGTTTTGTGAACTTTTTCAGCATATCTGCCTTTTACAAAAACACGGTTTTTATGGTGTTCAAGATGCTGCAGGTAATCTTTTGGATAGTTTGCAGATACATCGTCTTTTGGTTTTTGTTTAGCGATTAGGAAAAAGCCAACCATATCCTGAACTTCACGAGAAACCACATCATTATAACGGGTCAACATTGCTGAGCCTGCGATACGTACTTTGTGCTCTTTTTTTAAGTTGTAGTTGTACATACCCCATTTAGTTGCAGATGCGTTTAATGAATTATGGGTGACAGCCAACAATTCATCTAAACCTGCAACAGCGATATCAGCTTCGCCTAAGCCAACCAATGAAGAACAGTTGTGAGGCTCGTCACCTTCAATTCGTACATTTAGATTATCAATTTTGACATCTGCACCTAAAAATCCAACTCGATAGGGGCGTTCTTCTCGCTTTCTGTCAATAAACAAGCCGAGGTGATTCGAAATTTCTTGATTTTGGAGCTCATCTAAATAGGCTTTAGCTAGATTATAGTTCTGATTTTTATGCTTTTTGCCTGCTTTTACGGCGCTAATCAAAGCTTTTGAATCAACCAAGCCATCTGCTCGGGTATTCAGCTTTTGGATAAAGTTCTCGAATGTGCGACCACTTCGTGGAATTGCCATAACAGCGTCGTAGATTGACATCTGTTGTTATCCTTTCTTCTTTAAAAATTAATACGAACTGAATCAAAGGACTCAAAAAAGGCCGTAATTATACGGCATAGTTATCAAATTGTCCGTTGTTCATGATAAAAAAACCACTGATTTAATACAAAAAAGCCCCCGGATGTTACCTTCCGGGGGCTCATTTTATTAAAAATATTGATTTCCGAAAGGCAAATAAAGCGCCCCCGGTATACTCGAAGGCTACTTATAATGAAATAGATGGTGATGATTTGCCTGCAAGTTAGTCATACTTATAACGCTCTTTAATCTGTGACAGATAATATTTTAAAAATGAAGATTTATGACACGAAAAATATCCTAAAGCGTTTCAAAAATCAAGCGCTAATCTTTTTTTCAATATTAACAGGTAAACGAATATAAAATTCAACTCCCGCACCTTCAAGTGAGTTGCACAACAACTCGCCTGCTAATTTTTCTTCAATAATGGTCTTAATAATTGGCATTCCAAGGCCGGTATTGCCCTCACTGCGGTTCGTCGTAAAATAAGGGTCAAACATTTTTTCTTGATTTTGTTGTGAAATGCCCAAGCCGTTATCACGGTACAGTATCAATACTTCATCATCTCCACTGGCGTAATCAAAAAGTGTTAGCGTAATATCACCAGATCCAATGTTTTTAAAGCCATGAGAGAGTGAATTATTAACAAGATTTATGAAAACTTGGCTTAATGGTCCGGGATAGGAATACAACTCGACATTTTCCGAAATATCCAGTTTTACTTGGTGTTGAGTTTTTTTCAATTTGGGGTGCAGTGTATTGAGAGTATCTTGAATTAAGGTTAACAGTTTAAAGTGTCTGAGTTGCTCGCTGGTTTGATCAACTGTAATTTGTTTGAAGCTTTGGATCAGATTTGTTGCACGTTGAATATTCGATTCGATTAACTCAAAGGTTTCTTTTGACTCTTGTTGATACTGCGTAAGTGCGTTTTTAGTCAGCTTATTGGTTTGAGTTTTATCTGTAAGCTGCTCCAGCGATTGTTGCATATGGCTAATGGCCGTAACGCAAATGCCAATAGGTGTATTGATTTCATGGGTAAATTCAGGAACTCGGTTTGCGATATCGGCCATTTGTTTGTGTATGAGCATTTCGTCTTGATAATAAGCCATTTCACTAATCGCATTTGCAGTAATGTCGGCTGAAAAACTCAGTTCAGATTTGGCTTCAGTTAATTCACTTAAGCTACGTTCAAGTTGCTGTTGTGTGTTGATTAAGTGTTCAATATTGAGTAGCAAACCATACATAAATTTGTCACCCTTAGCTGAGGTGTAGGCATTACCTCGCAATTGCACCCAGCGCCACTTCTTGGGCGCAAGCATTTGTCTGTACTCGGCGCAAAAGCTATTCTCTTTGCCAGCTAGAAAGTCCTTGAATTTTTTTTGTAATTGTTCAATGTCGTCAGCGTAAACCCAAGTTTTTAAGTGTTCTTCACTTTCCCAATCAAGCGTGGTGACGGGCGTTGGTGACAAATTAGCATCGTAGTAAACTAATTCTCTGTTTTGTAAATCAAGGCGCCAAATTTGTTCATGGTTTTGCGAAAGGGTTTCATATAAGCAGAGTAAAGCGTGATGATAGTCTTTATATTGTTTGTGCCTTTTAGAATAAAAATATATGACAGCACCCAAAATGGTTATCAGTAGAAGTATTGTGAACAATAACAGCAAAATCGAAACTGACACTTTAGGCCCAACTTTTAATCACTAAAACTAATTAGTAAGTGTAGTGCTAGATATTCAATCTGACAATTTGCAGTGTCATTTGACTTATTTTGTTTAAAGAAACGTGTGCAAATTGCCTGTTTAGCGCATTTAATCCTCTAAGCGGCTTTAAACACGACAGCTGTAATTATTGTAATTAACACCTATCTAGTATCTATCTAACATCTATCGGCAGTGGTTTGTTAAACCTGCTCAATGTATTGATTTTTAGTGGGCGCTTCACTTGATTTCATTGGTGCGCTTGTTTTATCTTTTCAATGGTTTGTAGCTTTGCGATATTCATTTGCTCTTTAAGTGCAAGGCCTGTGTAACCTTGCTCTAAAAACGGTTTTGCTTTTATTTTCAAAACAGCGTCCGCTATTTGCTGCAAATACTGAGACTGTGGGTAAGGGCGCTTTTCAAAACCGGTCCTACCTCTAAAGTCAGCTTCACTGACGTTTAAAATTTCGGTAAATCTTTCAGGCTTGCGCCATAAATCACAGCTATCAAACACTTTTAAAATAGTACTGGCTTTTAACTCAAAAGCTTTATGAACATGGCAGTGAAATTCACTGACCAGCATCGCTAAATCTTTAAATTTGTTTGGGATGACCAGACGTTGCACGAGTTTCTTTATAACTTGAACGCCGCTTTTTTCATGGCCATGATGTGATGGCCACTTATCTTTTGGTGTTAAGCCTTTACCTAAATCGTGGACGAGGGCGGCAAATCTAATTCTGATATCGTCCGTTTGGATAGATGCTTGCTCTAATACCATCATGGTATGGATACCAGTATCAATTTCTGGGTGCCATTTCGCTGGGTTGGGTACACCCCAAAGTACATCTAATTCAGGCAGGATAACTTTTAACGCGCCACACTCTCTAAGTGTTTGAAAAAATATCCAAGGTGATTTGCAAGCTAATGATTTTTCTATTTCAAGCCAGATGCGCTCGGCCTGTAAATTGGATAATTCACCTTGTTTAACCATAGTTTCCATTAGCGTCATGGTTTCTGGTGCAATTGTAAAACCTAAATGTGCAAAACGAGCGGCAAATCTGGCCGCTCTTAGCACGCGCAACGGATCTTCGATAAATGCGTCAGACACATGCCGAATGGTTTTGCTTTTTATATCTTGCAACCCATTAAAAGGGTCGATAAGTTGACCCTCGGCATCTTGAGCAATGGCATTTATAGTTAGGTCTCGACGCTTTAGGTCGTCTTCTAGCGTAACATCTGAGGAGCTATCGCAGACAAAACCTGTATAACCTGCCGATACTTTGCGTTCTGTTCTGGCAAGCGCGTACTCTTCTTGTGTTTTCGGGTGTAGAAAAACAGGAAAGTCTTTGCCTACTTGTTGATAGCCGAGCGATTTCATTTTTGATTCACTGCTGCCAACGACAACCCAATCCCGATCTTTAACCGGAATATTTAATAGTGCATCGCGGACTGCTCCACCTACCAGAAACACTTTCATATAATCAATCGCCCCTTGGAATTTGTTGGTATCCAACTTACTATAGCGCCAACACACATTACATCTGAAATAGGTATTATGTACAAAGGATTTTTTGGTCTCAAGGAAATCCCGTTTTCAATTGCGCCAAATCCAGACTATTTATACATGAGTGAAAGGCACAAAGAAGCCCTTGCACATTTAATGTTTGGCTTACATGAAACCGGCGGTTTTGTTTTATTAACAGGTGAAGTAGGTACCGGAAAAACAACGGTTTCCCGCCGTTTGTTGGCACAAATTCCTGAACAAACTCAGGTTGCTTTTGTACTCAACCCTAGTTTATCAGAATGGGAGTTGTTGGCTTCTGTTTGTGATGAATTTAATATTAAATACGATAAAGAGAATATCAGTATTAAAGCACTTACTGATGCAATTAAAGGTTATTTACAAACTCAGCACGAAGCTGGAAAGCGTTGTTTGTTAATAATAGATGAAGCACAGCATTTACGTGCTGAAGTGTTAGAACAACTGCGACTTTTAACAAATCTAGAAACTAATACTCAAAAGTTATTGCAGGTGATTCTCATTGGTCAACCTGAGCTGCAGGCTCTATTGAAGCGAAAAGAGCTTAGACAGCTTGCGCAAAGAATTACTGCACGCTATCACTTACTACCATTAAACAAAGAGCAAGTGGCTTTTTATATTAATCATAGGATGAATATCGCAGGTTGTAACAAAGCGATCTTTACCAAAAAGGCAGTTGATTTAATATTCAAAATTAGTGGTGGTATTCCAAGAATTATCAACCTGTTATGTGACAGAGCTTTGATGGGCGCGTATGTTAAAGAGCAACAGAAAGTGGATGCTACAATTGTCAAAAAAGCCGCACAAGAAGCACTCGATTATGAGCAACCAGTGGGCTTTTTTTGGCAATCGGATAAATTTAAATACAGTGTTGGTGCAGCGACTCTGACAGCTATCCTGTTAGCCGGAGCGTTCTTTTATATTACTCAGCCAGAGCTAACAGACGAACCCATCTCTAAAGTACAACTGACGGGTAAGCCTTCCCTTGTTGGATTGCACAATTCAGGCGCAGGCAATCGCTTACAAACGCCAGACACAATTGACACAGTTAAAAACGATATTCATGTTGCGCTGGCCAATTTATCCACATTATGGAAAGTAGAATATTCGGCACCCGCTCAAGATTTTTGTGAAAACTTAACAACCTATGCATTAAAATGTGAAAAATGGAAAGGTGATGCGGGCACACTGGTTGCGTTAAATATACCTGCAGTCATTGAATTGTATGAAACCAGCGGAAAAGTTTTTTATGCTTTGTTGTTAGGGGTTTCTGAGGGAAATTATACTATCCAGTTAGCAGAACATAACATTGAGGTAAGCGAAAAATGGTTTGCTCAACGCTGGAGAGGGCAAGCTTTATTGATCTGGCAACCACCACATAATTTACTTTCTCAAGTTGATTTTGAGTCTGATAAAAGCGAGATCCAGTGGTTAGATACAAGTTTATCAGCCGTTTTGCAAATGCCACGTAGAAATGTAGAGCAATTTGATGCGACTTTAGCAAATAAACTGAGCCGCTTTCAAAATCGTTATAATTTACCTTTGTCACCATATGCAGATAAAGACAGCTTAATTCTTTTGCAGCAACTTTTATTATCAAATGTGCCTAAGTTGGAAAGGGGAGCTTAATGTCATTTTTGTTAGATGCTTTAAATAAAAAAGATAATAATATTGGGTCTCAAGATTCGCTGTATGCACCAGAAAGCAAAGCTGATATTAACTATAAGTTTCCGGCTATTGTGTTAATTGTGCTAATGAGTCTGGTTTTGATTGGCTTGGTTTTTTATATGGGTTTTTGGCTGGCGAAAAAAACTTCAAGTCAAGTTGACAGGGAAAATTCACCAACACCTGTGGTAGAGTTAAATCAGCCTAACATCCAAATTAAACAGAAACATACCGGTGTTGAAGCACAAAATGCGGATCTTGCGAATCAGCTTACTTTAGCGCAATTAGATTTTAGCACACAACAAGCATCTAAAGACAAAGTGCGCGTAGATGATGTGCCGGCCAAACAAGTAGAGCCTAATGAAAGTGCAAAAAAGGTTAGTAGTAAGACTGTTGCGAATCAAGAAGCTGGTGATGGTAGTACTGATGGTAGTAGTGATGGTATCAGTCAAAACATTAACCTAGCAGCTGCTAACAAAACGTCTGAAGAAGTGAGGGTTGATGCGGTTGACGATGCATTACTGGCTAAATTTAAATTAGCTGTGTCAGAGACCATGGCAATGTCTGATGAAGAAATTAAACGTCAGCCAGCAAAGCGTGCTAAGGTTCCGTTTTTAACTGAGTTGTCACCCGCATATCAAAACCAAATCCCGGCTTTGAATTTTCAAACGCATATTTATTCAACAGAGGCAAAGCAGCGTTGGATTAAAGTAAATGGCCGCATTATAAGGGAAGGACAAGCAATTTTAGACGGGCTTGTGGTCGATGCTATCGCACAACAGCATGTTGTTTTACAATTTGCAGGCCAGCAGTTCATGCTGCCGGCCTTAACAAATTGGTAAGTTGAATCTTATTTTTTAACCAATTCTTTTCTTAGTTTTTCGAGTGTGGCCTGAACTTTCAATTGGTTTTTAGGGCCCATTCGAATCAGCAACTTTTGTATTGCTGGCAAGTTTTCAAGCTCAGGATCTGCAAACTTAAACATTGCAGAGGGCGCAACGAGTCTAACTTCATCTTCAACTAAAGGCGCAGCTAAAGCTATGTCTATTGCTTCAATTAGCGTTTCTTTGAAATTTGTATCTCCATAGCCCAATTCTGAATGCGCTTGTTGAACCAAGGGTTCAAACTTTTTTAGCTGGTCAATTAATGTATTTGTGTTGGCCATACTGAATAATTCGACGTAAGGCTCGTATCGTGCATACGAAGAAGGGTCTAGAACATATTCGTTATCTTCTACAGGATTGACTTTAATATCGCTCTGAGGGCCTTGTACGGGGCTATGTCTTTGAATCAACTCACCTTTGGCCGCATTGTCGACAAAAACCACAAATTTTCGGATGAGGTCTTGATTAACAAAAAGTTTCTGTGCCTGCGTATCTTGATATAGATTATCCAGATCTGTTTTTACCAAATCATCACTTTTATTTAAGCTTGGTAACTCAGGCTTGAGTGGTTTTTCAACTTCAGTGGCCATCGGCGGCTCTTTGATTGAAGGTTCTGGTGCTTCAACGGGCGGTGTAAATTGCGGTTGTTCAACAATTGGTGGTTGTTCTTCAATTGGTTTCGGTGGTTCCACTTCAACGCTGACAGGTGTTGGTTTTGAGGCTTCGTTATCGTCAGAGGTGAATAGGAAAATACCAAATATTAAAGCTATCACCGCGATAATGCCTCCGATAAGCGCAACCGGTAAGCCTTTTTTTTCGTTTTGTAATGCTGAATTCATCGTTGTCTCCAAAAGTTTTAGAACTATCTTAGAACTATTTTAGTAAGAATTGCCTGTATTTCATTAGTTCCGGCAAAACGAATAAAATCTATAAATATAAGGGTGCCATACGCCTCCAATAATACCCTCTATGCGCTCGCTCAGCCCAAATATATAGACAATGGTCAATTTGTTTACTATCTAAAATGCTACTCATTACTCGATTGTTTTCATAAAAGGGGTCTTCTTCACCAATGACTAAAGTAATTTCCATTTCTCTTAATTGATTGAGCGTTTTTTCACATTCTAAATTGGGTAGAAAGTGCGTTGGAGTATTAAAATACACATCTTCACTGTAATACCCATCAAATAGATCCCGGAAGTATTCCACATTTAGGGTTAAATCAAATCGTCCACTAAAAGCGACCAGTTTATTAAACTTATCCGGATGTCGAAAAGCGATATTAGCCGCATGAAAAGCGCCCAGGCTACAACCGTGAGAAACCGTGTCTTGCGATGGATTTTTTTTATCCATAAAAGGCAACACTTCTTGCAGAATATAGTTTTCATATGCGATATATCGTGCAATTCGACCTGACGGATGCGCCCAAAAACAGTAAAAAGATTCACCATCTATTCCATCTACACAGTATAATTGTAGCTTACCTTCTTCAATTTTTTTCTTAAGTTGCTGGGGCATGCGCAAATTTTCGTATTCGTAAAAGCGGCCGCCGCGCGTGGGGAATACCAATACCCTTTGGCCTGCGTGTCCAAACACCAAAATTTCCATTTCTCTTTCTAAATGGTTGCTCCACCATTTATGGTACTCTCTATTCATACCTGCGATGTTTTCCTTGTTATAAGTCGGCAAAAAACTCGCTGAGTTCTTCTAGAAGCTCTTCAGATTCCAATGACTGGTTTTGGTATTCAGTATGACCTGCTTCAAGCACATATAAAGTTTTACTGGTATTTAACGCATTGTAAATTGCAAACTGGCCAGGCGGGGCTACAACCGGATCGTATTTTGCGGCGGCGATATGTGTCGGTACATCGATATATTTAGCGGCTATTGCCGCATCATAATATGACAAAGTGTTTAAAACGATTTCTGGGTGCCTTTTACAATACAGTTGTACTGAAGCCGCGCTGCCGGTTGTTTTAAGCGCCATCCTAAGTGGATTATTACCAAAACTAGGTACATTAAAGTGTGCTTTTTGAATTCTTTTATCCCAAGCAAGCGCCATCGCGCCGATACCACCAGAAAAGCTGATACCTAATAAGCCGATATGACCACTTAAGTGGGGAAACAAACGCAGTAAGGAGCTCACCGCTATCCAGGTATCTTCAACACAGCCGCGTAAAATATAATGTTTCGGTTTATCTATATCGTGTAATACATGCCAATGTGGCTGGGAAGAAACTGAGGGGTAAGGGCTTTTTGAGATGCCACGGCAGCATAAAAATAACAGCGCACTATCGTGATTAAACGGCAAATGAAAATCGGGTTCTTCCCGGCCGCCGTATCCGTGGCCTATGATAAAGCCTCTCTTCACTTCACCCGATGCAGGCAGGCATAACCAACCACCGATTCTTGCTTGATTTGTAGAGCGATAATACAGAGTGAAAACGCGAAGATTATCTCGTGTAATACCTGTATCAATTATTTCAGGGTGAGGCGCGATACTCAGTGCTTCGCTTAACCTATGACGCCAAAAGCTTTCATAATCACTGGGCTCTGCAGTTTGTTTTACCCGAAACAACTCTTTTAATGTATAACCATACGTCGGATCAAAATTGTAGTCAGAACGGTTAACCGGCATGCTTTATCCGCTGTTTGTTGCACTATGTTTTTAGCATAACAGAGAGTTTGCTTTAGAGGCGAGTACTTAATAACCATTTGAAATAATTTAACCTTTTACAAATGGCTGAAGCTTTAAAATATTACGTTAAGTTAAAAATATAAGAAAATATAGTTGCGAAAATTTTAATTGTGGCCAACACTAAGGTCTAAACTAACTGATAATGTAAAGACTAAGACTCTATAAATATGGCGATACCTGTTTTAATTTGTGATGACTCAAGTTTTGCACGAAAACAGATGGCTCGTTCACTCCCTGAAGGATGGGATGTCGAGTTAAGTTTTGCGTGCAATGGTGAAGAAGCCATTCAAGCAATTAAAGATGGCAAAGGGGAAATATTATTCCTCGATCTTACGATGCCTGTGTTAGATGGATTTGGCACTTTGGCTCAAATTCGCAAGGAAGATCTAAATACCATGGTAATCGTCGTATCGGGAGATATTCAACCTGAGGCGCATGCAGAGGTCATGGGGTTAGGCGCACTTGATTTTATTAAGAAGCCAGCATCCAAAGATAAAATTAAAGAAGTACTAACACGCTTTGGTATTTTATAAGTAGCTAAAAGCAGAGAATTTATTTGTGAATCAAACTGTAACAGTATCAATTACTGAAGATCAACGAGATTGTTACCAAGAAATTAGCAATGTTGCAATGGGGCAAGCTGCAGATTTATTGGCTCGACTACTTGACGTCAAAGTGATATTACCGATTCCGGTTGTCAATTTAATAGAAGTAAACGAACTAAGAATGGCGCTCAGTGGAATTGAAAATACCGAGAGCGTATCCGGCGTTTGTCAGGGGTTTATTGGCAACGGCATTTCAGGTGAAGCCTTGTTAATTTTTAATGACACCAGCTTTGCAGATATATCCAGTTTATTAAAGTACGGTGGTATTACTGATTCCTCTTTAGAATTAGAACTACTTATGGATGTCGCTAACATTTTAATTGGTGCATGTTTGCGTGGGGTTGGCGAACAACTCGATGTTGGGTTTAGTCAAGGTCATCCTGTTGTTTTGGGGCAGCATGTCAATTTAACAGATTTAATTAAAGCAAAAAATTACCGCTGGACGAAAACATTGGCGATTGAGATTAACTATAAAATTGAAGGTTATGACATCAATTGTGATTTGCTACTGTTATTTACTGAAGATGCCATTGGTGTATTGAACGAAAAAGTTAACTATTTGCTGGAAGATTAATGACTACAGATAATTCCTCTGACAATTTTAAAGAATTTCATTCCTTTATGGGAATGTTGCAAAACCTAGATGTTGGATTAGTTGTGTTAGACAGAGAGTACAATATTCAGCTGTGGAATAACTTTATGGAAAGCCATAGTGGGTTGCACCCTTATGAGGTAAGAGATCAATTATTATTTGATATTTTTACCGAAATAAATGAGGAATGGTTTCGACATAAAGCTGAATGTGTTTTTCAACTAAACACTAGAGCTTTTACAACATGGGAACAAAGGCCCTATTTGTTTAAGTTTAAAAATTATCGACCCATCACAGGCTCTGCAGAGTTCATGTATCAAAATGTGACTATTATTCCACTTGATTCGTCCGTCGGTGTGGTAGAAAGAATAGGCATTATTGTTTACGACGTAACAGATGTTGCAGTTAACCGAATTGAATTAAAAGCGGTAAATGATGAATTAAAACGATTGTCGCGCACAGATAAGCTTACCGGTTTATTTAACCGCGGATATTGGGAAGAATGTTTAAGTAAAGAATTTAAAAGAGCGAAGCGGTATGAGCAGGTCAGTTCACTGATTATGTTTGATATTGATCATTTTAAACATGTAAATGATCAATACGGGCATCCAGCGGGTGATGCCGCGATAAAAAACACCGCTGATGCATTAATCATGAACATGCGGGAAACAGATGTAGCAGGTCGTTACGGTGGTGAAGAATATGCGATAGTGTTAATTAACACAAGTGCTGAGCAAGCCAAAATATTTGCCGAACGCTTGCGTAAGCATATTGAAGAATCTGTTGTTCATTATCAGGATATTTCATTTCAATACACTGTAAGTTTAGGGATTGCTGAGCTCAGTGATGGGATTAGCAATCATGAAGAATGGATGGAAGCAGCCGATCATGCTTTATATCAATCGAAAGAAGGCGGTCGAAATTGCGTGAGTGTCTACAAGGGTAAATAACATATGCCCAGCTAGCAAAACAAAGGTCAATATTCTCCCCTCTGTGCGAAACTAAGTAATTTTTGGTTTCGCGTTAAATTACTTCTCTTACTACTTGATTTTTACCACTGTTGCACATATGTAACTGCTTTGTGGTATAACCACTTAATTTAATTTATTAATTTGCGATAAACTATGGAGAGATGCGCCTATGATCCAAATAACAAATTTAACAAAGAAATTTGGTGATTTTGTAGCAGTCGATAATTTAAACCTAGAAATTAAAGCAGGTGATATTGTTGGGTTTTTAGGACCCAATGGGGCCGGTAAGTCAACCTCGATGAAAATGATCACTGGCTTTTTAGAACCTTCCTCTGGTGAAATTAAAATTAATGATAAAAACTTAAAAGCCGCGCCAATTGAAATTAAACAAAAAATTGGTTATTTGCCGGAAGGGGCACCAGCCTATGGTGACATGACGGTATTACAATTTTTATCTTTTATTGCAGATACACGTGGCCTAAAAAAAGCACAAAAAAAACAGAAGCTGCAAGAAGTTGTCGATAAAGTAGAACTGCAATCTGTGCTAAATCGACAAATTGATAACCTATCTAAAGGCTTTAAGCGTCGAGTAGGCTTAGCTCAGGCGATTATCCATGATCCTCAGGTATTAATCTTAGATGAGCCAACAGATGGATTAGACCCAAATCAAAAACACCAAGTACGAGCGTTAATCAAAAATCTCTCTAAAGATAAAATCGTTATTATTTCAACTCATATTCTTGAAGAGGTCTCTGCCGTTTGCAATAGAGCGGTAATTATCGCGAAAGGTAAAAAAGTATTTGATGGTACGCCATTTGAGCTTCAATCGAAATCTAAATACAACCAAGCATTGAATGTTGAGTTTGAAGGGCAATTACCGGATATATCACAATTAAAACTGGCACCGGGAGTCACAGACGTTGTGCAACGGACAGATACCATGATTTCTATTTTATCACACGAAAGTTATGGCAATATATTCCCCCAAATTATGGATTTAATTCACCTTCAAGGGTGGTCTATTAAAGCCATGTATAACGAACAGGGGCAACTAGATGATGTATTTAGAGAGCTTACACAAGAGGTTGCATAAAAGATGACCACAGTAATTTTTAAAAGAGAATTTTGCAGTTTTTTTGCAACACCCGTTGCGTACGTATTTATTTTTATGTTTTTAATGTTAAGTGGTGTTTTTACTTTTTATTTAGGTAATTTTTACGAAAGAGGACAGTCTGATCTGCAACCTTTTTTCAATTTTTTACCTTGGCTATATTTATTTCTGGTGCCTGCAATCGCAATGAAAAGCTGGGCTGAAGAAAGAAAAAGCGGCACCATTGAACTGCTTATCACTTTACCAATTAGCTGTTGGCAGGCTGTGTTAGGCAAGTTTTTTGCGACTTGGGCTATCTTAGGACTTTCTCTAATTTTGACATTTCCTTTATGGGTGACCGTAAATTATTTAGGACAGCCAGATAATGGCAGCATATTAGCCGCATATATCGGTAGTTGGTTGATGGCCGGCGCTTTTCTAGCCATTGGTAACTGCATGTCAGCACTGAGTAAAAATCAAGTGGTAGCATTTATTCTAACCGTAGTGGTTTGCTTTGCTTTTGTTTTAAGTGGAACGACTATGGTTCTATCTTCATTAAAAGGATATGTACCAGCCATAGTGTTGGACACAGTTGCCTCATTCAGCTTTTTGTCGCATTTTGAAGCTATTTCAAAAGGTGTGTTGAGCTTGAAAGATATTATGTATTTTGTTTTGGTTATTTTTATATGGCTATTTGCGTGTCATATTTTGGTAGAACAGAAAAAAGCGGACTAACAGAGATTTGCAGATGAAAAAATTAAACACATCAATTGGCTTGTTTGCGTTGGCTCTCATATTTTTCGGCGCAGTTTTATTAAACAACTTATTATTAAATCCGTATCGCATTGACTTAACTGAAAATAAAGTTTTTAGCTTGTCGGAAGGTTCTAAAGCGGTCCTAAAAAAGATAGACGAACCGGTTAATCTCTATTTTTTCTTTTCAGAAAAAACGTCCGAAGGGCTCACCCAAATTCGTAGTTATGCCGAACGCGTTAAAAACCTGCTAGAAGAATATCAATTGCACAGCAATGGTAAAATTAAGTTGCATGT
The DNA here is from genome assembly GCF_007289895.1 of Catenovulum sediminis. Taxonomy (GTDB): domain Bacteria; phylum Pseudomonadota; class Gammaproteobacteria; order Enterobacterales; family Alteromonadaceae; genus Catenovulum; species Catenovulum sediminis. The sequence continues at coordinate 3,494,134 of NZ_CP041660.1, forward strand.
CATAGATCCAGAGCCTTTTTCAGAAAATGAAGACATGGCTGCAGAATTTGGACTAACGGCGGCTCCCGTAGGTAATTTGGGAGATAACTTATATTTTGGATTAGGTGGTCGAAATGCACTCGATGATCAAGAAATTATTGCATTTTTTGACCCGTCAAAAGAAGAATTTCTTGAATACGACATTAGTAAATTGATTAACAGTCTAGTTGATCCCAATGCGATTAAAGTGAGCATAATAACTGATCTACCAATTGCCGGTGGATCTGATCCGGCGATGATGAACCCAATGATGATGAATCAAGCACAGCAGCCTTGGGTGTTTTATCAGCAACTTCAGCAATTGTATGAAACGGAAGTTTTGGCTGCCGATGCATCGGAAATACCAGCTCAGACGGATGTATTAATGTTAATTAATCCAACAGAGCCTAGTGATGCGTTAAAATATTCTATTGATCAATTTATTATGCAAGGTGGGAATGTACTTGCATTTATCGATCCGCATACTGAATCAAGTCCGGCTGGTGTAAGTCAGCAAAGTGGTTTACAGGCTTTTTTAGACACTTGGGGTGTTGAGTTTGACGCCAGTCAAATTGTCCTTGATGCATCTGCTGCGTTGGAGATCCGTATGCCATCTGGTGGCAGTGGTAAACATTTTGCGTATCTTGGTTTAAATCGACAGTTAATTTCTGAAAAAGATACGGTAACTGGACAACTTGAATCCATTAATGGCGCCTCATTTGGTTATTTAGCCAAAAAACAAGATGCAGATATTAATTTTGAACCTTTGTTTGAATCGAGCCCATATACAAATACTACAAATAGTATGCTGTATTCTAGCATGCGTGATCCACAAAGGTTGCAGCAAAACTTTGTACCGGACAACCAAACTAAAGTGCTAGCTGCTCGCATTAGCGGTCAATTAACCTCAGTTTTTAAGGATAATGAAGAATATAAAAACACAGCGGGTTTCGTAGACAAAACCAGTGAAGCCAATGTTATTTTGGTTGCGGATGCCGATTTACTAGCAGATAGATTTTGGGTACAAAAAAGTAGCTTCTTCGGTCAAAGCATCGCAACGCCATTTGCCAACAATGGTGATTTTGTAGCTAATTCAGTAGAAAATTTAGGTGGTAGTTCAGAGCTTATTAGTATCAGAGCGCGCGGCAAGTTTTCTCGGCCATTTACACGAGTCAATGAAATCGAAGTTCAGGCTGAAGCTAAATTCAGAGAAAAAGAACAAGAATTACAAGCAAGACTGAGTGAGACAGAGCAAAAATTATCTGAGCTTCAAAGTCAAATTGGTGAAGGCGGTAAGTTAGTATTGAATCAAGAGCAGCAACAAGCCATTGATTCTTTTATTGCCGAAAAATTATCAATCCGTAAGTCTTTGCGTGAAGTTCAACATCAATTAAACAAAGATATAGAAGCGCTTGGCAGTTGGTTAAAGTTTATCAATGTGATAGTGGCGCCATTGTTTTTAACTATTCTGTTGTACTTTTTAAGCCTAGCTTTTAAAAGAAGAAAAATAGCTTAATGGAGTAATGCAATGAATCTGAATAAAGCAATTTTATTGTTATTAATTGGCTTAGCAGTCATCGCCGTAGGCATTTTTTATCCTCAATCTGAAAATTCTGATGCACAAGTTAAAACGCCTTGGCTTAATATTTCAGAGCAACAAACAAACAATTTAAAAGGTGTTCGCATCTATGACGAAAGTCATCAATTGATGATAGATGCACAGCTAATAAACGGTGATTGGTTAATGTACAACAAAGCGAATTACCCAATAGATGCAAAACAGCTGGCTCAATGGTTTAAAGATGTTTCATCCGCGGTAAATATTGAAGCTAAAACCAGCAAGCAAGAAAATTTTGCAGTTTTAGGCTTAGCGGAGAATGCGTCAGAAACAGAGGGAAATGGGCGAAAAGTTGAGCTAGAATTTGCAAGTGGTAAATCTATTTCATTTTTGTTGGGTAAACGGGCAAATAGTGGGCGTTATGCGCGTTTAAGCGGTAAAAATCAGACTTGGTTGTTAGATACTGCTATCAATGTACCAAACACAGCACAAACTTGGTTAGATAAGCAGGTTTTTGATCTTGAGCAAGACGAAGTTGCTACAGTTTCAGCCAGTGAAAATGATAAATTACGTTGGACGATTACCGCACAAGCGCCTAGTGAAGAAACGGAAGAAGCTAAAAGTGCGAGCGATACTTTCGTGCTATTAGATATTCCACCAAACCGAGAATTACAATATGCTTCTATTGTGCCTAGCTATCTGGACTCGTTATTGAGTTTGCGGTTTGAAGATGTCTCAACGCAAGACAATACCTTATGGGAGAATTTAGATACCTTTACGGTGGATGTCGAATTATCCGACAACAGAAATTTCACTTTGCACTTTTTAGAGCAAGAGGAGACTCGGTGGTTAAAAGTTGAAGGGTTAGATGATAAATTTAATAATTGGCAATTTACGTTAGCCACTTATCAATTTAATAACTTAAACAAAGTCATGGAAGATTTTTTAAAACCCTTGCCTGACGAAACCGACGAAAACACGAATGGGCGTGTCGACTCTGAAAAGTAATGATTTTGGCATCATTACTCTAATTTAATAGCCGTTTACTGATGTACATGAGTAAACGGCTAAAAAACAACCTCATTTTTTCTATGTAATTAAACTGACTTATATATGTGCTGCAATCACTAAAACCTGAAAGCTTTTACTGACTCGTGACTTTCTAGTGGCTTTCGATTCTTTCCACTAAAATTTACATAAAAACAGTCAAGCGCGTCAGGATCCTAGTTATGGTGAACAGTACGAGGATTATAGTGAGTCTGAAATTTGTCGATAATTACCTTCCTGAACTTAAACAGCTCGAACACCTTATTGAGTTATCAAATACTCAATTACGACAGCAAACACTTGCTCATGTTAATTACAATGAACACTTGTTTCCAATTTACGCTTTGTCATTAGGCAGTGAAAAGCAAAATGCGCCCGTTATTACATTTGTTGGTGGGGTGCATGGTCTAGAACGGATTGGCACACAAGTTCTGTTAGCATTTTTAGAAAGTGTAATCGGGCGTCTTGCGTGGGACAAAAGCTTAAATTTTTTATTGGAAAATGTGCGCCTGAACTTTGTACCTTTGGTTAATCCGGTTGGCATGGCGTGTCATAAGCGCTCGAATGGTAATGGGGTAGACCTTATGAGAAATGCACCTGTTAACAGTGATGAAAAAACTGCGTTTTTAGTTGGAGGTCAAAGAATTTCACCGCGTATACCTTGGTATCGCGGTAAAAGTGGCGAACCGATGCAAACCGAAGCACAAGCTCTAAGCAGTTTTATTCGTGATGATTCTTTTCACGCGCCTTTCAGCCTAGTGTTAGATTGTCATAGTGGGTTTGGTTTACATGATAGAATTTGGTTTCCGTATGCAAAAAGCAAATTTCAGCCGATTCAACATATAGGTGAAGTTTTTCACTTACGTGATTTATTATTTCAAGCCTACCCATATCATACGTATAAATTTGAACCGCAAGCAAAACATTATCTATGTCACGGTGACTTATGGGACTATTTGTACGAAGAATCGTTGCAGCATAATACTGTCTTTTTACCTTTAACTTTAGAGATGGGATCTTGGCGTTGGGTAAAGAAAAATCCACTGCAATTATTGAAAAGTGTAGGATTATTTCATCCGGTTAAACCACATAGAGTGAAAAGAGTATTACGTAGTCACCTAGTTTTAATGGAGTTTCTAATTAGAGCTGTCGCTTCTTACCCCAATTGGTTAGAAGATGGCAAAAGTTTAAACATGGACCAAAAAGCAACCCAGTTATGGTATGACAACTAATGAACAAGATAAATGCCATCGTATTACTTAGAGGGTTAATGCGGGAACACAGGCATTGGGGGACTTTAGTGAGAAACTAAAACAAAGTTTACCGGGTTTGCCTATCGTAGCGCTTGATGTTCCTGGAAATGGCGATCTTAATGAAGAAAAATCTAAGCTTAATATTCATGATGTGAGTGAGTTTTTGCATCAGTGCATGCAGCAGCGCTACGGCAAAAATTATAAAGTTGCCATAGTATCTATTTCTATGGGGGCGATGGTCGCATTGGATTGGGCAAACAGTTTTCGACAGCATGTTTTAGCGATCACTTTAATTAACACCAGCGTTGCCGGTTATTTGCCTTTCTATCGCAGACTGAAAAGCCAAAATTATTACAAGATATTAAAAGCTTTGTTTAGCGGTATTGAGCAAAGAGAACGACTAATACTAGAAATGACCAGTAACCAAAAAATAATACCAGAACGGTTAGACGAGCGGGTCAATATAGCGAAGTCAGCTCCGGTCAAGCGTATTAACTTTATTCGTCAGTTAATCTCAGCTGCACGGTTTAAAATTTGTAAACAGCCAGACGTTGCAATACAAATTTTATATTCAAAAAATGATAATTTGGTTGATCCTAAATGTTCAATGGTGCTAGCAAAAGAGTGGGGCGTTGAAGTAGCTGAAACATGCGATGGGGGACACGACTTAACCTTGGATAATCCTGATTGGGTACTGCAGCAATTCCTAATTTTTTATAAGGGCTTAAACTAAGTTAGAAAAAAGCCGTATTAACTTAAATTAATACGGCCAGTCATTCACTCAATAGAATAAGTTTTAATTAACTCACGCGGACTAACTTTAATGTATTGGTCGCGCCAACTGTTTCCATTGCATCACCATGCGTGATAATCACTAAGTCACCTTTTTCTAAGTGACCAGCATCTTTCAATGTTGCTAATACATCATTGCTTAGAGACGCAGGATTTGATTTAGTTGAATCGAAGAAGTATGGTTGAACACCACGATATAATGCACACGTTGTGAGTGATTTTTCGTGACGAGACAAAGCGAAAATGCGAATGCCTGAGCTGATTCTAGACATCAATTTCGCAGTACTACCTGACTCTGTCAAACAGACAATCGCTTTAACATCATTGGTATGATTTGCAGCATACATTGCCGATAGCGCCGTTGTTTCTGAGATAGATGTAAATTCTTCACTTAATCTATGTTTAGACGCTAACACACTAGGGTGTTTTTCGGCACCAACACATACACCAGCCATCGACTCAACCGTTTCAAGCGGGTAGGCACCTGAAGCAGTTTCACCTGATAACATAACCGCATCAGTTCCATCTAACACTGCGTTTGCAACATCCATAACCTCTGCACGAGTCGGCATCGGATTTTCTATCATGGATTCCATCATTTGAGTTGCAGTAATAACCGCTCGATTTAACTGACGTGAACGCGAAATCAGTTTCTTTTGCTTGCTTACTAATGCAGGGTCACCAATTTCTACGCCCAAGTCGCCACGGGCAACCATGACTACATCACAGTTGGTAATAATGTCATCGATTGCTTCGTCTGTCTCTACTGTTTCAGCACGTTCTACTTTAGCGACGATTTGTGCATCTAAACCCGCTTCTTGAGCGAGTTGACGCGCATAAACTAAATCTGCACCGGATTGTGGGAAAGAAACAGCTAAAAAATCGACACCAATCTTAGCTGCTAATTTAATATCGTCTTTATCTTTTTCAGTTAATGCTGGAGCAGATAAACCACCACCTAGTTTGTTGATGCCTTTTTTATCTGAAAGCTTGCCACCAATTTTTACCTTAGTGATTATTTTATTGCCTTCAACCTGAACAACGGTTAACTGGACACGACCGTCATCTAACAATAGTGTATCGCCACTAACAACATCATTTACCAAGTCTTTATAGTCAAGACCAACAGATTCTTTAGTGCCTTCACCTTTGCCTAAATCAGCATCAAGGATAAATTGCTCACCAACTGTTAAATGAATTGGTCCATCTTTAAATGTAGACACGCGGATTTTTGGACCTTGTAAGTCACCTAAAATACCAACATAACGGCCTAATGATTTTGCAATTTCTCTTACATTTTCAGCACGTTGAATGTGATCTTCCGGAACACCGTGTGAAAAATTCATGCGAACAACATTTGCTCCAGCTTCGATAATTTTTCTTAAATTGTCGTCTCTGTCTGTTGCTGGACCTAAAGTTGTTACAATTTTCGTTCTTCTAAACATTCGCTTGGCTCCCAAATATGCGATAGTGTGTGGGATAAATTAACATCTGATGAAATTATACTGAATTACCTCAGATGATTAGTTAAACATTGATGACATAACAAATTAGTGATCTCTCATTCCTTTATTATATCTGGATTCTTTCAAGCCATCTTTTACTCGACGCAGGTTTTCACGAAACTTGCTCCCGCGCCTCAAAGTAAAACCGGTCGCTAATATGTCGACCAGGACTAATTGAGCTATTCTTGAAGACATTGGCATATACAAATCAGTGTCTTCGCTAACTTCTAATGATAACACGAGATTACACTCGTGTGCTAAAGGACTCGTTGCATCTGTAATTCCAATGACAGTAGCATCGTTTCCTCTTGCCAATGCGGCACTTTCTACATGGCTTTTAGTTCGTCCTGTATGTGAAATAAAAACGACAACTTCGCCTTCAGAACTATTAATACAGCTCATTCGCTGCATTAAAACATCGTCAAAACAAATGACAGGTACATTAAACCTGAAAAACTTATTTTGAGCATCGTGAGCAACCGCAGCAGATGCACCTAAACCAAAAAACGAAATTTTTTTGGCTTGAGTTAAAATATCAACCGCTCTGTTTATGCTGACGGTATCAAGGTGTTGCCTTGCCGTTTCAAGCGCTGCCATGGTTGAATCAAAAATTTTAGATGAATATGCATCTGGACCATCTGCTTCGTCAACATGCCTGTTTAAATAAGGCGTCCCGCTAGCAAGACATTGCGCCAAGTGCAGTTTAAAATCGGGAAACCCTTTGGTATTCATGCGTCGACAGAATCGATTTACAGTCGGTTCACTCACGTCAGCTGCTTTTGCTAAAGTTGCGATACTACTGTGCATCGCACTTTGTGGTGCCGACATTATTACTTCTGCTACTTTGCGTTCTGATTTACTAAAGGTATGTTGATTTAGAGCGATTTGTTCCAAAATATTCATACTGGTTACCAACTGGCGTAATAATATTCGTATAAAAAATCTATTATGCCTGATGCTTGGTCGTAATTTAACTACAAAATAACACAATTTTTATATTATTATGTAATTCAACTACATTTTCCGGTACAATACAGATTATAAAACGGTTGAATACGTATTCGCAGTCTGTTGCACGTCTAGTGAGTTGTAAAAATATGTTTTTTGGTGTTCAATACCGCGCTTAAATTGCGCTTAGGCGCTTCTGGTAAAATTAATATCCACACGACTTAAACGGGGAGCAAACATGGTCTCGCAATCAAATAAGCCATGCGATCTAGTTTTATTCGGCACCAAAGGGGACTTGGCACGCCGTAAATTATTACCGTCATTATTTCAATTAGAAAAATCAGGGTTGTTAGACCCACAGACTAGAATCATTGGTGTTGCACGTCATGAAATGTCGCAAGCTGAATACGTGAGTTTAGTTGAAGAGGCATTACATACATTTATGAAAGAAGATGTATGTAAAGTGACTTGGCAGCGCTTTATGGCTAAGTTAGATTATTGCATGATAGACATGCGCAATTTAGACGCTTATGCCGCGTTAAAAGATCTTGTTGACCAAGAAAATAGAGTAATGGTGAATTATTTCTCAACACCACCGTCTATCTTTGGCTCTATTTGTAAGGGTTTAAATGCTGCCGGTTTAATCAATAATGAAACGCGTGTCGTTTTAGAAAAACCAATTGGTCACGATTTAGAATCGTCTAAAGTGATCAATGATCAAGTTGCCGAGTTTTTCAATGAAGACCAAACTTATCGCATCGACCACTATCTTGGTAAAGAAACCACTTTAAATTTATTAGCACTTAGATTCGCTAATTCATTATTTGCCTCAAACTGGGATCATAACTGTATCGACCACGTACAAATTACTGTGGCCGAAGAAGTTGGTATTGAAGGTCGCTGGGGTTATTTTGATGATGCAGGCCAAATGCGTGACATGGTACAAAACCATTTGCTTCAGGTTTTAAGCTTAGTTGCTATGAACCCGCCTGTCAGCCTAGATGCAAACAGTGTCCGTGACGAAAAGCTTCGAGTAATGAAGTGTCTTCGACCTATTACTAAAGAAAATGTTGCAGAAAAAACGGTTCGTGGACAATATACAGCCGGCGTTATTGGTGGCAAAGCTGTACCTGGATATCTAGAAGAAGAGGGTGCGAACACTGAAAGTAATACTGAATCTTTTGTCGCATTGCGAGTAGATATTGATAACTGGCGATGGTCTGGTGTGCCATTTTATTTGCGCACCGGTAAGAGAATGCCGGAAAAGTTGACAGAAATTGTCATTCACTTTAAAAATATGCCACACAATATTTTTAAAGAGAGCTTTGGGACATTACCTGCTAACGTGTTGACAATTCGTATGCAGCCTCGTGAAGGTGTTGAGTTCCAGATGTTAAATAAGGTCCCTGGATTAGATGACCATATGAATCTTCAGGAAACTAAACTTGATTTGAGTTTCTCTGAGGCTTTCAAAGACCAACGCATAGCGGATGCTTATGAGCGATTATTGTTAGAAGCATTGTTAGGTAATCAGTCTTTATTCGTTCGCCGAGATGAAGTCGAAGCCGCATGGTCTTGGGTTGATGGTATTTTCCAAGCTTGGGAAGAAACCAATGATAAACCTAAACCTTACCCAGCAGGTACTTGGGGGCCAGAAGCGTCGGCATTGTTGATGGCTAAAGATGAACGAGAGTGGGATTAAATAATAAGGATTTTAACATGCAATTTACCGAATTTAACTCGAGCAATGATCTAAATGAAAACTTTGCTGAAAGAGTTGCAGGCTTACTCAGTGCTGCTATAGAAAAAAATGGAAGAGCTAGTTTGGTGGTGTCGGGTGGCCGTACACCATTGCCGTTTTTCCAAAAATTATCTCAAGCGGATATCGCATGGAATAAAGTTGCGATTACGCTTGCCGACGAACGTTGGGTTGATAAAAATCACGAAGCAAGCAATACTGCTTTAGTATTAAATAATTTAATTCAAAACAAAGCTGCGGACGCAACCTTTGTTGAATTGAAAACATCAGAAGAAAGTGCGTTTGGCGCAGAGCCTTCAGTTGAAGCTAACCTGCAAAAACTATCTTTCCCAATTGATGTATTGATTTTGGGGATGGGTGAAGATGGTCATACAGCATCTTTATTCCCGTGTTCAGAGCAAATTCAACAAGGTTTAACTTCAGAAGAAGTGTGTATTGCAGTTCAGCCGACTACTGCGCCACATGAACGTATGTCATTGACGTTGAAGTCACTTTTGAATAGCCAACAAATATTTGTACATTTGGTTGGTGAAAGCAAAAAGGCTGTACTCGATAAAGCACTCGCTGGTGAGCAAGTTTCAGAAATGCCGATTAGAGCAATTGTGAAGCAAAATAATACACCTGTCGAAGTCGTCTGGGCTGCTAAATAAGCAGGAGACAAACACTCTATGAACTCCATAGTGCAGGAAGTAACAGAACGAGTAATTGAACGTAGCCGAGATACGCGTAAAGCGTATCTCGATAAAGTTGAACGTGCCCGTATTAAAGGCCCGCATCGAGAAGTATTATCCTGCGGTAATTTGGCACATGGCTATGCCGCTTGTGCCAAAAACGAAAAAAACACACTAAAGCAATTTAATAAAGCCAATATTGGTATTATCACCTCATATAACGACATGCTATCTGCTCATCAACCATATGAGCATTATCCGAAAATTATTAAAGAAGCAATTGCGGAAACTGGTAGTGTCGCTCAGGTTGCCGGCGGTGTACCCGCTATGTGTGACGGTGTGACGCAAGGGCAACCAGGAATGGACCTAAGCCTTTTGAGTCGAGACGTGATAGCAATGGCATCCTGTATCGGGCTGTCTCATAACATGTTTGACGGTGCTTTAATGCTGGGTATTTGCGATAAGATCGTACCCGGTTTGGTTATGGCATCGCTTTCATTTGGTCACTTGCCGTTTGTATTTATCCCCGCTGGGCCTATGCCTTCAGGTATCCCGAACTCTGAAAAAACCAGAGTTCGTATGTTATATGCAGAAGGTAAAATTGGCGAAGATGCACTTTTAGAATCTGAATCCGCATCTTACCACTCGCCGGGAACATGTACTTTTTATGGTACAGCCAACAGCAACCAGTTAGTGGTTGAAATGATGGGCTTGCATCTACCAGGTTCTTCATTTGTTGAAACAGAATCATCATTGAGAAGAGCGTTAACGCGAGCTGCCGCGAAACAATCAACAAGAATAACGCACTTGGGAACTAATTACACACCGATTTCCAAGGTTGTTGATGAAAAATCGGTTATTAACGGTATTATTGCGTTACTAGCAACAGGTGGTTCGACTAACCACACCATGCACTTGGTTGCTATGGCAAGAGCCGCTGGCATTATAGTAGATTGGACTGACTTCTCTGATTTATCTAATGCAACGCCTTTGTTAACGCGTATTTATCCAAATGGCTCTGCCGATATTAACCAATTCCACCATGCTGGCGGTATGTCTGTATTATTTAAAGAACTTTTAGACGCAGATATTATTCACAATGATGTGCATACAATTTGTGGTCAAGGGCTTGAAAAATACACAAAAACCCCAGTTTTAAACGATGGTGAGCTTGAATGGGTCAGTGAGCCTTCAAAGTCTAAAGATAAAACGATTATCGCAAGTGCAGCAAAACCATTTAAATCTCATGGTGGCTTACAGTTACTGCAAGGTAATTTAGGACGTAGCGTAATGAAAACATCTTCATTGCCTGAGGGAGATGTCGCATTTACTGCACCAGCTCGCGTGTTCGAAAGTCAGCACGAATTAGAAAAAGCGTTCAAGGACGGTAAGCTAGAAGGTGATTTTGTTGCTGTAGTTCGTTTCCAAGGTCCTAAAGCCATTGGTATGCCTGAGCTGCACAAATTAACACCACCACTTGGCGTATTGCAAGACAGAGGTCAGAAAGTTGCATTGGTAACTGATGGTCGTATGTCTGGTGCATCTGGTAAAGTTCCGGCAGCAATTCATATGACACCTGAAGCTATCGACGGTGGTTTATTAGCCAAAGTTGAAGAAGGTGACTTGATCCTAATCGATTCTGAGAAGGGCAAAGTTGAATTGTTAGTTGAGCCAGATGTACTTGCAAGTCGTGAAAATGCTAAACCTTCGCTTGTAGAAAGTGAGAGAGTTGGTATGGGACGAGAGTTTTTTGGTGCTTTAAGATCAAGAATGACTGGTGCCGAAGAAGGTGCATGTAGCTTATTTTATCAGGACTAGAATAAATGACGAAAATAGTTGCCGATATTGGTGGAACCAATATGCGCATTGCGCAAACGCATGGCGTAAACAACATCAGTGAGATTAGAAAATATAAAGTAACAGATTATGCATCACCTGTTGCAACCATCCAGGCGTATTTAAATGATACTGGGTGTGCTCAGCCAACACATGTCTGTTTAGCAATAGCTTGTCCGGTATCTGGTGATCAGATAACCATGACAAATCACTCCTGGTCTTTTTCGATTAAAGAAAGTCAGAAAGAATTGGGTGTTGAAGCTTTGCATGTCATTAATGACTTTACAGCGATTGCTTTGTCGGTACCGTTTTTGGCAGATGATCAGAAAGTACAACTGGGCGGCGAAACAGTTGTGTCTGGTAAGCCGATAGCAGTATATGGTGCGGGTACCGGACTTGGTGTTGCCCATGTAGTGCCGGTTTCGGGCAAATGGATCCCTTTACCCGGTGAAGGTGGTCACGTTGATTTTGCAACCAATAACGATGAAGAAGCGCAAGTGCTTAAGTTCTTAGCAAATGAACTTGGACACGTTTCTGCTGAGCGCATAATCTCTGGGCAGGGCATTGCAAATATTTATCGTGCTTTAGCGCATATCAATGATGCTGAGATTAAAGCTTTAGAGCCTTCAGAAATCACTGAAAAAGCCATTAAAGGTGAATGCAAACTTTGTAAACGCACGCTGGATATGTTTTGCGAAACTATGGGCAGTTTTGGTGGCAATTTAGCGCTTAATCTACTTACGCAAGGCGGTGTGTATATTGCAGGCGGAATTGTTCCTCGTTTTATCGATTATGTAAAACAAAGTGGCTTCCGCCAACGATTTGAATCGAAAGGGCGTTTTGAAAAATTAAACAAGTCGATTCCTGTATATATAGTCACGGAAGAGCAACCTGGCCTATTAGGCGCTGCAGCCTATATTGCTCAGAATTAAATTAAAGGTTTACAAATATGACAACAAGAAATTGGTCTATGCAACCGCTTGACGTGATGAACGCCGGCAAGGTTGTACCTGTTTTAGTTTTTAAAAAATTAGAACATGCACTTCCAGTTGCAGAAGCTTTGTTAGAAGGTGGTATTCGTGTATTGGAAATTACCTTGCGTACTGAATGTGCCTTAGATGCGATAAAACTCATCTCTGAAAAGTTACCTGAAGCAATTACTGGTGCGGGCACGGTAATCAATGCCCAGCAATTACAAGCAGTCGAAGATAATGGTGCTAAATTCGCGATTAGCCCAGGTTTGACACCTGACTTGTTAGAGGCTGCTAATAAGAGTAAAACAGCCTTAATTCCAGGTATTGCAACTATCTCAGAATTGATGGTAGGTATTGAGCACGGATATGACAGTTTCAAATTCTTCCCGGCCGAAGCGAATGGTGGTGTGAATGCACTTAAATCTATAGGTGGTCCATTCCCGCATATCAATTTCTGTCCAACAGGTGGTATTAGCCCTAAGAATCTACAAGATTATTTAGCCTTACCTAATGTTCGTTGTGCTGGCGGTTCATGGTTAGTTCCACAAGATGCAGTAGAGGCCGGTGATTGGAAAAAAATCACAGAGCTAGCAAAAGCAGCATCACAAAGCTAAATGGATAAATAAGAGGGGGAGATTCCTCTTATTTTTAAAGTTTGGTGAAAGAAAAAACCTAGATATAAAAAAGCCCTCTATTAAAGAGGGCTTTTTGATTCTATATGAAAGCTAGCCTTAGTTTTTCGCGATATGAGCGACTAAGTCTAATACTTTGTTTGAATAACCAATTTCGTTATCGTACCAAGAAACAACTTTTACAAACGTATCTGTTAAAGCAATGCCTGCTTTAGCATCAAATACAGAAGTACAAGTCTCACCGATAAAGTCATTTGATACGACATCATCTTCTGTGTAACCTAAAATACCTTTCAACGCACCTTCAGAAGCTGCTTTCATTTCAGCACAAATTTCTTCATAAGTTGCTGGTTTCTCAAGGTTAACTGTTAAATCAACAACAGAAACGTCAGGTGTTGGAACACGGAATGCCATACCCGTTAATTTACCGTTCAATGCCGGAATAACTTTACCCACGGCTTTGGCTGCACCTGTTGATGATGGGATAATGTTTTGGCCAGCACCACGACCACCACGCCAGTCTTTAACTGAAGGACCATCTACTGTTTTTTGCGTTGCAGTTGTAGCATGCACCGTTGTCATTAGACCGTCTTTAATACCCCATTTGTCGTTTAATACTTTAGCTAAAGGTGCTAAACAGTTGGTCGTACACGAAGCATTAGAAACGATATCTTGACCTTCATATGCATCCAAGTTAACGCCACAAACAAACATAGGTGTTGCATCTTTAGAAGGAGCAGACATAACTACTTTTTTAGCGCCAGCTTCGATATGTTTACGAGCAGTTTCATCCGTTAAGAATAAGCCAGTTGATTCCACAACAACATCTGCACCAATTGCATCCCATTTTAAGTCTGCTGGGTTACGTTCTGCGGTCACACGTACTGATTTACCGTTAACAATTAAGTTTCCGTCTTTAACTTCAACTTCACCTTTAAAACGACCGTGAGTAGAGTCGTACTTCAGCATGTAAGCCATGTATTCGACATCGATCAAGTCATTGATACCAACAACTTCAACATCGTCACGTTCTACTGATGCGCGAAAAACGAAACGGCCAATACGACCGAAACCATTAATACCTACTTTAATAGTCATAGTTGTTCCTAAACTGTTTTTTAATAATTAAGCTTTGCTGAATTTAGCATTCGCTAGCGTTCAAGTTATATTATTTATGATTAATAAACTGGCGGTATTATACAAAATCTATAATACAAAAACTCAATTATTTTTAATCTACTCTCGTGAATAGTCAATATTTGAACTATTTTTGAATTCGTATGCGAAACACGATAAAACCGTGAAAAATATGGATTTTCGTTTATGCTAATGTCATATCAAACGAATAGGACTCAATATGAATAATGAATTAATTGATCAAATTGCCAAAGCTAGAGGCATCGAAACTAAATACCTTAATGCTTGGGGCAAGATGCAATTGTCGACCCGGATAGCAAGGCTAAATTATTAAAAGCGATGGGGTATGCGGTAGATGAAGAAGCAAAACTTGCAGAACAAGTTGAAGATGAACGGAGAGATTATTGGTTAAATTATATTGACCCTGTCAAAATTATTCGCACTGATGAATCCATTGAAATCGAAATTCGAGTACCCATTTCAGCGGCGAACAGTATTTTTAAAGTACAGGTTACAACAGAGCAGGGCGTTCAATCGAATCTTGATGTTAAACCTATTGATGGTGCAATGTTAGATGTTGAAGTGATCGACGAACTGGAATTTCAGGAATATTTGGTGACAATACCGGGTGAGTTTCCGTGTGGCTACCATTCGTTGACCTTGTTGGACGAAAACGGTGAATTTATCACAGAACAATCTCTGATAGTTGCGCCTAAACAGTGTTACCAGCCAGATGATATCAAAAGTGGTCGAAAAGTTTGGGGGACAAGTGTCCAGCTGTATTGTTTACGTACAGAAAAAAATTGGGGGATGGGCGATTTTACAGATCTTGAATATTTAATCGAAAAAATTGCAGAAAATGGTGGTGATTTTGTCGGCTTAAACCCAATTCATGCGCTTTATCCGTCAAATGCAGATGCCTGTAGTCCTTATAGTCCATCATCGCGTCGCTGGCTAAATTTGTTGTATATTGATGTCACTAAAGTATATGGTTTTGCTGCAGAACAAAGCGCACAAGCCATTGTTCAGTCAGAAGAACATCAAAATCTAAAAGCACATGCCAGAAATACCGATCATGTAGATTACAATGCGATAGCTAAATTAAAATTACCTGTTTTAAAAGCTTTGTTTGCCCATTTTGAAAATAATGCTTCAGATGAAATGAAAAAGGAGTTTGATGATTTCATTCGTAAAGGTGGAGATTCTCTTCGTCAGCAATCGATATTTGATGCAGTACAGGACTCTCTGCAGCAACAGGGAATTTTAGCTTGGGGATGGCCAAGTTGGCCGGAAAATTTAAGTGAATATCACAAACCGGATGTCGCTAAATTTGCACAGGAGAATAAATCGTTAGTTGATTTTTACGCTTGGTGCCAATGGATCGCATTTGCACAATTGGATGCTTGCCAAGCTAAAGCAAAAGAATTAGGTATGACATTAGGGATATACAGGGATCTTGCTGTAGGGGTCAGCTCTGGAAGTGCTGAAGTTTGGGCTAATCGAGATTTATATTGTGCTGATGTCAGTGTTGGCGCGCCACCTGATCCACTTGGTCCTCAGGGGCAAAGTTGGGGCTTACCACCGATGGAGCCAAACAGACTATATAGTCAAAAATATCAGCCTATCATCGATATGTATCGCTCAAATATGCAATCTTGTGGTGCACTCAGAATCGATCATGTTATGGCATTATTGCGATTATGGTGGGTGCCAGGTGGTGAACACGCAACAAAAGGCGCCTATGTGTATTACCCAATTGATGATCTGTTGGCGTTGTTGTGTTTAGAAAGTCAACGCAACCAATGTATGATTATTGGCGAAGATTTAGGTACGGTCCCTGAAGGCATTCGTGAAATTTTTGCCGAAAATTGCGTCCTTTCTTATCGAGTATTTTTCTTTGAAACCGCGCCTGATGGTGGGTTTTACTCACCTTCTCATTATCCGCGTCAAGCCATGGCAACACTGACGACACATGATATGGCAACCTTGAAAGGATTTTGGCATTGTGATGATTTAAAACTCGGGCACACTTTAGGTATTTATCCAGACGAAAACGAATTGGAAGGGTTATTCCATGCTCGTCATGTTGCTAAACAGCGTATATTAGACAGTTTGCATGGACATGAGTCTGTTTCTTCAAATATCTCACGCGATGCTCATCAGGTTGGCATGAGCAGAGAGCTTAACCACTCAATGCAAATTCATATGGCTAAAGCCAATAGTGCATTGCTTAGTTTGCAATTAGAAGATTGGCTTGAAATGGATATGCCGGTCAATGTACCAGGCACCTGTGATGAATATCCAAACTGGCGCCGGAAGTTATCAACTAATCTTGAGGAGTTGTTCGCTCAGGATGAGATCAGCACGCTCACTCTGGGGTTGAATCAAGCGCGTTCATTAAATATGTAATAATTGTACATTCTATACGCTAACTGCGTGAACCTAATGTATAAAAAGTGTTCACGCAGTTTTAGCAAACGTTTTATAACCAATAATTGCGAAATTAAGAAGTAATTAAAGATTGAAAGCGAAAGAAATTTCAATCAAACTGGATTTTGCCCAACACCGTTTAAGGAATTAAACGAGTTATTATAAATAATGGGCTAAAATTACTAAACATTTCATTCAGTACAACAGGACTTTTGTATGCTCGTAAATAGACTCGAACAAGCCAGATTGCATAATCCCTTTGAACACCTAGGTTTACAAACAAGTGAAGATGACAAACGACATGTCATTCGAGCTTGGGCGCCGAATGCCGTTAAAGTCGAAGTGGTCGAACTCGGCACAGAGCGAAGTGTCGGCTTTTTACAGAAAGTTGATGGTGAAGGGGCATTATTCGAATCTGAGTTTGACGGATTGACTGATGACTTTGCTTACAAATTCAAAATATCCAATACGGAACATACTTACGAAGTAATAGACCCGTATCAGTTTAGAGATTTAGCCTATCACGCAGTACATTATGTCGCGACTAAACCACAAAATTTGTATGAGCAGTTAGGTGCACAGTTACTGGAAATCGATGTTAATGATACTAAAGTGAGTGCGACACGATTCGCTGTGTATGCACCGAATGCGACTGCTGTTAGCCTGATTGGTGAATTTAACTATTGGGATGGCCGATTGCATCCTATGCAAAAAACTGAGTGTGGTCACTGGGTTTTAATTGTTCCGGGCATCGCTGCTGGTACTAAATATAAATATGAAATCAAAGATCCAATGGGCAATAGATTACCCCATAAAGCGGATCCAATTGGTTTTTGTGCAGAACAATATCCGTCTCATGCTTCGATTGTTTATAATCACGATAATTATCAATGGAATGATGAAGCTTGGTTAAAAGAGCAAGCAAAAGTTGATCGCTACAAAAGCCCAATGTCTATTTACGAATTACATGCGGGTAGTTGGAAAGCGCATTACGATAACAAAGGTCGTACACCACTAAGCTATCGCGAAATGGTGGATGAGTTAATCCCTTATGTTAAAGATATGGGTTACACACACATAGAATTTTTACCAGTATCAGAATTCCCTTACGATGGTTCATGGGGATATCAACCGGTCGGGTTATTTGCACCTACAAGCCGCTTTGGTACGCCTGATGACTTTAAATATTTTGTAGACCAGTGTCACCAAAACGGAATAGGTGTCATTGTTGACTGGGTACCTGCACATTTCCCTGAAGATGGACATGGTTTGGCGCGTTTTGATGGCACCTATATCTATGAATATGAAGATCCGAGAAGAGGGTGGCATCCGGATTGGAATTCTTGCATCTACGATTTCGGTAAAGACAATGTGCGCCAATTTTTAGTGGCTAGCGCATTATTTTGGTTAGATAAATTCCACGTCGATGCACTGCGAGTAGATGCGGTTGCAAGTATGTTGTATTGGGATTATTCAAGAAATGAAGGCGAATGGGTCCCGAATGTAGATGGTGGTAACGAAAACTACGAAGCGGTTAGTTTGTTGCGCTGGTTTAACGAAGAAGTATATAAAAACTTCCCACATGCATTCACCATTGCCGAAGAGTCTACTGCGTTTCCAAAAGTATCACGCCCAGTATTTGAAGGTGGATTAGGTTTTGGTTTTAAATGGAATATGGGGTGGATGCATGACAGTCTGCACTTTATTTCTAAAGATCCTGCATATCGTAAATACCATCACAATGAAATCACTTTCTCTATGGTGTATGCATACAACGAAAGCTTTATATTGCCTATTTCTCATGATGAAGTTGTACATGGTAAAGGTTCGTTGCTGACCAAAATGCCGGGGGATGAGTGGCAAGCGGCTGCTAATCACAGGTGTTATGCTGCCTTTATGTATGCACATCCAGGTAAAAAACTAAACTTTATGGGGAATGATATAGGCCAGGGGCATGAATGGAATCATGAAACTTCAGTTGAATGGCACTTGTTAGACTTTCCGAAGCACAAAGGCATTCAAAACTTATATCGAGATCTAAATAAACTCTATACAACTTATCCAGCCTTATATGAAAAGGATCACGAACCCGGCGGATTTGAATGGATAGAGCATCAAGATGCAGGTCAGAGTATTCTATCTTTTGTTCGCAAAGCTGAAACAAGCAAACAGAAAGTATATGTTGTTTGTAACTTTACCCCAATACCGCGAGATGGTTATCGCTTAGGGGTTAAAGACGCTGGCGAATATAAATTATTATTGTCGACAGATAGTAATAATTATTGGGGAAGTGATTATACCGAAAACGCCACATTTAAATCAGAAGCGCAAACTTGGCAGGGGCAAGATCATTCAATCATGATCGATGTTCCACCATTAGCAACTGTATATATCGTTTTTGATGAATAAATAAGGCTGGAGTACAAGCGTGAATTTGCCGAAACAAACTGTATTGCATAACACTCACGGCTTTGAAGTATCATTGGGCTCTGCTGATATTTTAGGGCCCAGTTACATCAAAGGAAAAGGAACTAACTTTGCGGTGTATTCGCCGGATGCAGAGCGAGTTGATTTATGTCTTTTTGATAAAGATGAAAATGAGATATGCCGTATTGAAATGCCCGGAAAAAAGGGTAGGGTTTGGCATGCATTTGTTTATGGGGTAGAACCTGGGCAGCTATATGGATATCGGGTTGCTGGCAAATTCAATCCTGAACATGGTTATTTCCAAGATGAGCAAAAACTACTGATTGACCCTTATGCCAAGGGGCTTAACAGAGCATTGCACTTCAAAGAAAGACTGTATCAGGGAGATTCACAATACATGATGCCAAAATGTATTGTTGAAGATGGCATGGGGTTTGATTGGCAAGATGCCCATAAGCCCAGAATTCCGGATTCGGATACGGTTTTATATGAATTACATGTGAAAGGGTTTACAAAAATGCACCCTCAAGTCGCTGACCAATACAAAGGTAAATACCTTGGTATTGCTCAGCCTGAGGTGATTGATTATCTGAAATCTTTAGGTGTCACAAGTTTACAATTAATGCCTGTTATGGCGTTTATGTCAGAGCCCAGATTAAATGATTTAGGGCTTGCTAATTATTGGGGATACAACCCAATTAATTTCTTCACACCAGACCCGCGCTATGCCAATGAAGATTCTACACTTGAATTTAAAACCATGGTTCGGGAATTACACAAAAATGGAATCGAAGTCATTTTAGATGTTGTGTTTAATCACAGCGCTGAAGGGGGATTTGACGGACCTGTTTTATCCTTTAGAGGATTTGATAACCGTAATTTCTACATGTTTGAAGAAGTTCACGGAGAAAAAGACTACAGCCGTTACGTTAACAATACGGGGTGCGGTAACAGCATTAATCTGGATAACCCCTATGTACTTCAATTAGTGACTCAGTCATTGCGCTATTGGGTTGAAGAGATGCAGGTTGATGGCTTTAGATTTGATCTTGCGGTTAGCTTAGCGCGTGAAGGTAATGATTTTGATAATTACTCTGCATTTTTTAAAGTGCTCTTTCAAGATCCTGTTTTATCGCAAGTCAAATTAATTGCCGAACCATGGGATATTGGTTGGGGAGGCTACCGCTTGGGTCAATTTCCAGAAAACTGGCACGAGTGCAATGACAAATTCAGAGACACGGTACGTGGCTTTTGGCGCGGAGATCACGGACTCATCGGTGATTTAGCAACTAGGTTAATGGGGTCTCGGGATGTCTTTTTAAAAGGTTTACGCTCTATTAATACCAGTGTTAACTATATCGCCTATCATGATGGATTTACCTTACACGATCTAGTGTGTTACGAGCAAAAACACAATGATGCAAATGGTGAAAACAATCGTGATGGTCATGGCCATAACCTGTCTGCAAATTATGGTATTGAAGGCCCGACAGATGACTATAAAATTAATCAGCTAAGGCAGAAGCAAAAACGAAATTTACTCGCCACATTGTTTTTGTCACAAGGTACACCTCATTTTTTAGCAGGTGATGAAATTGGGCGCAGTCAATTAGGTAACAATAATGCTTATTGTCAGGATAATCCGATTAGCTGGTTGAATTGGCAGTTAAAGCCTGAAGATAGAAAGTTATTAGAATTTGTTAAAAAACTGATTAAATTGCGTCACAGCAGTCCTTTATTGCATTCATTAAATCTTGCCGATGACCATTATTTTGGAAAAATAAACAATCATAAAGTAAATTGGTATAAACATGATGGACAGTTTATGGACGATGCAGCATGGCAAGCTGCACATAATTGTTCGATCGCTGTAGAGCTAGCCTGGCAGGATTATGAACATGACGCCGATAAAGACAAATTTTTAATATTGATCAATGCAGATCACACTGATGTACGTTTTAAACTGCCTCCATTGCCAAAATCTCAGTATTGGTCCTTAATATTTGACACTTCGGTTGATGATGGTTTAGCGACAAAAGAAACTAAGCTTGAGGCTGGCTATTGGCAAGAAAGTCACGGTTTAAGTATATTGGCTAGACGGCATATTCCTGCTCGTGGCCGAAAAAAATAGAAACTTTAATTTGAGAAAAACAGGAGAGAAAAGTCTCTCCTGACTATTATCACGTTTATTTATAGTATTTATTATCCTTATAACCTTAATTTATCCATTCAGAGCCCGATAAAGGCCCACTTCGGTAGCCCTTACCCCCCTTTTTAGCTAGAATACGCGGCACTTATGAAGCAGGCAATAATAGGAACAGCAGATATGTCGAGCACGACACAACAATGTCAAATAGGCCTTATTGGTCTAGGTGTAATGGGTAAAAACCTAGGGTTAAATTTGGCTGATAACGGTTACTCAGTAGCCGCATTTGATTTAGACAACGATAAAGTACAAAGCATATTAAGCCAAGATGAAATAGAGCGAGGTAGTCAACCTGCCCGAATTCATGGCTGTTCTTCATTTGAAGATATGTTGGGCAAATTAGAAAAACCTTACCTTATTATTTTATCTATACCGGCAGGTAAACCTGTCGATATAGTATGTGGCAAATTATTAGAGTTAGGCTTATCGCAGGATGATATTGTTGTTGATACAGGAAACAGCTTATGGACAGATACCGTTGAACGTGAAAAACAATATCATGGTAAGTTTACGTTCTTCAGTTGTGCTGTTTCAGGTGGTGAAGTAGGTGCTCGATTTGGACCTTCTTTAATGCCATCGGGTGATAAAGCTGGCTGGGCTCGTTTAGAACCCGTGTTAGAAGCTATTTCAGCAAAAGTTGATGCGAAAACTGGATTACCGCTTGTTAATAATGAACCTGGCAACCCAGTCAAAGAAGGTGAGCCATGCGCAGCCTATATCGGTCCAACGGGTGCTGGTCACTACGTCAAGATGGTGCACAACGGTATAGAGTATGCAGATATGCAATTAATCTGTGAGGCATATCAGAGTTTACGTAGTGCTTTAGGATTGTCTCCAAAAGAGATTGCTGAAATTTTCCGTGAGTGGAACAAAGGCCCTTTAAATAGCTACTTAATTGAAATATCTGCCGATGTATTAGCGCAAGATGATCCTGTTACTGGCGAACCTTTGGTTGATAAAATCTTAGATGTGGCTGGCCAAAAGGGTACTGGCTTATGGACTGCTTTAGGCAGTTTAGAAATTGGTTCACCGGCTATGGCTGTAACCGCTTCCGTATACGCTAGAGCCTTGTCTGGTTTAAAAGATAATCGTGTTAAAGCATCTGCTATCTTAAAAGGTCCAGCGACTTGTAAAGTTGAAGAAAGTGAAAAAGAAGCCTATATCCAACGTGTACACGATGCGTTATATTGCTCAAAAATCTGTGCATACGCACAAGGTTTCGAGTTGATGAAAAAAGCGGGCGAGATTCAAGGATGGGATTTAGATTTTGCTGCAATTGCTAAAATTTGGCGTGCGGGCTGTATTATTCGAGCGGTATTCTTACAATCTATTACAGATGCGTTTAACAAAGATAAAGAGCTTCCTAATTTATTGATGGATGATTTCTTTGCCGGTCAAATTGAAAAGTTCCAGTCAAACTGGCGTGAAGCTATCGTAGATGGTGTGCGTTTAGGTGTAGCAATGCCTTGTTTTACTTCATCTTTATCATATTACGATTCGTACCGTTCAGAAACGACTGCTGCAAATTTACTGCAAGGGCAGCGTGATTTCTTCGGCTCACATACGTTTGAGCGTGTTGACGAACCGCGTGGTCAGTTCTATCATTTAAACTGGTCTGGTGAGCGAGATTTGGTTCGAATTAAATAATGAAAGATAATAAATACTGGCAGCAAAAACTCGATGAGGAAACTTATCGAGTCACCCGCCAAGGCGGAACAGAATATCCCCACACGGGGAAATATCTGCACCATGATGCTGCCGGTGTTTATACTTGTGTTTGTTGCAAACAGCCACTTTTTACCTCTCAACAAAAGTTCGATTCTGGCTGTGGCTGGCCCGCTTTTTTTGACAGCATAAATAACGCTAACATTCGATTTTTAGTTGACGAAAGTCATGGAATGGTGAGAACAGAAATTCGCTGTGCGCATTGTGATGCCCATTTGGGGCATGTTTTTAATGACGGACCTCAACCCACAGGACAAAGGTACTGTGTGAATTCTGTCTCGTTAGATTTTAGTGCAGAAGAACAATCAAACTAAGCCTAAAAATTTAAAACGATAGAATCTAACGCTCCTAAACTATTTGCTTCTAATGCTTTTACGCGTTCATCTTCAGTTAAAATTCCGGTAAAAGGCGTTTGCCTGCGCCATTTTCTAAGTTTTGCAGAATACTCGGTTAACCCAAGAACAAATAGTTTCTCATTTGCGATGTTATCTAATGTGCTTATCCAGTGTAGATAAGCACCATACGTCAGTTGCCCAAGTTTTTGTTTTCTTTCAATATTGTCACGGGCAAACTCTACCCATTTGGGGTGTGCCAATAGCTTTTTTGCAATTGCAAAGTGGATTGCTTGTATTTGGCGATCGATGTTTTCGTCTGCCAGACTGGTCTTTTTTACCCTGTAATTTCGCTTTTTATGTTGACGCATACATTTATAAATATAATGCTTTAAAGAGTGCGATAAACTTCAGTGGTTACATTGACTAAACGCTGATCTATTAACAAAAGTTGACCTGCGTTTGCATCTTCGCCATTACCACTAAATTCAAAATTAAAAGTAGAATGCCATTCAAGTAAATTACGTTTAAAAAACACTAATCGGGTTTTTGCTCTGGAAACTGATATAAACTGTATATCATTTCTCTCGCAATAATCTTGCGCATAATGTGTTGCGGCTTCTGATTGTTTACGCAGTTGCCAAAACTGAAATATGACAATGCCAATAATCAGTAAAATAACGATATCAATGAGTTGTACCATATTGCTCTCTAATCATAGTAGTTACTGCCTTGCGAGTTTTAATCAGGGCATTAGGGTTTTGCATCATTGCCAATATAGGACGCCTAATAGCAGGTAAAGACACTAAATCTTTGAATAATGCACTGAATGAGGCTTGTTTTAATTCAGCTATATTTTCCAGATACATTGATAAAACAAGTGGGTCTTGTAGAGCGTTCCAACAGCGCCCCGCGATTAATGCGTAAAAATCATCTGTCAGATTCTCTTTATTAGATTGCAATTGTTCAGTCAACCACTCTATAAATGGGGGAAGATCACTGTAAGCAGAAATACAACGCAAATATTGGATAGACTGTACGTTAAATTCAGAAGTAGATTTTAATGTTTTAAGTAGACGATTATTCAGGGCACGAGATAGTCTGTGATGTTCAATCAAAGGTGTAATTTCCTGTAACATTTCATCAGGCAAGTCGAAAAAATGTTTATCAAACAAAGATTGTATTTTAGGATCGTCTAATTTGCTCAGTAAATCAGCCCATCCTTGAACACTCAGAGTTCGCCAATTTTCGAGCTTTTCGTGCATAAGGTAATCTAGACAAGCTTGCATTTGTGTCGAAGTATCTTGATTAAGTTTACGTTTAACAGCTGCATTCACCACAGCAATTTTATTACTATCTGGCAATTTGATATAAGGGTTATCTGGTAACTTTTGCTGTTCTTCATTTGAGTTTTCAGCAAAGGATTGCCCCATTGCTTCTTGTATTATTGCAACAAAATGATTTCGTGATCCGGCGATGACCTGCGATTCTTCATCTAATGGTAAATTTAAAAACCAGATAAATGGATTGCTAGGGTTTGCCAATGGCCAATAAACTAATGCGAAACGCGCTGATTGTTGAATCGGGGTTGGGTAGGGAATCAGCCCTTTTTCAAACTGTTCAAAGGTTTCTTTATTTATTTCACTTACACGTCTACCAGTATCGAAAACGCAATAATCACAACCAGCGTATTGAATTAATTGAAATAGACTAGAAACTTCACTCATAAATAAATCGGCCCTAAATTTTCAAAGGTCTGTTATAACCAAGCTGTAAAAAGCGTTATAATAACTGTTTTTTACTTGGAGTGCATAAACTTGAGTAAATCTATAACACTCGGACAGTTACTAACTGAGTTGGAAGCCGAGCTCAAATCGTTGGATTTATGGCAAGACAATCGCCCAGCTGCATATAAACTGCGAAGTGAACAACCTTTTTGTCTGGATACTTTAGATTTTCATCAGTGGTTACAGTTCGTATTTATCGAGAAATTAGACATGCTAATACGCCATAAACACCCCTTGCCAGATGCATTGTGTGTATTACCCATGGCAGAAGAAGTCTATAAAACATCCAAAAAAAATGTTTCACGTTTATTATCAATATTAAAAAATATTGACGAGTTATTTGCGCATTAAAAATTGCACGATAAAAAGGAAAAATCTTTGTTAGATATTTTATATCAAGATGACATTATGATTGCTGTGAATAAACCGTCTGGTTTATTGGTGCATCGCTCTATGATTGATCGACACGAAACCGAATTTGCTATGCAACTGGTGCGCGATCAAATTGGTCAACGGGTATATCCCGTGCATCGCTTAGACAGACCCACTTCGGGTGTGTTGTTAATGGCCTTATCTTCAGAAAGTGCGCGTTTAATTTCGGCGATTATTGAAGCCCGCAAAGTTGATAAAACTTATCTGGCTATTGTACGTGGTCACCTTGTAGGTAATGGCATTATCGACTATCCATTAGCTGAAAAGCCTGACAAAATCGCAGATCGCCATATGAGCAAAGCTCCTGAAGCTAAAGAAGCGGTTACGGCTTACCAGTCACTTGCAACCAGTACAATTGATGTTGAAATCAACCGCTATCCACAGTCACGCTTTAGCCTAATTCAACTACAGCCTGTACATGGTAGAAAACATCAAATAAGACGCCATTTAGCGCATTTGCGACATCCAATTATTGCGGATGTAAATTACGGAGATAATAAATACAACCGTTATTTTAGACAGCAAATTAGCAATTCTAGGTTGGCTTTGCATGCGCATAAAATAGAATTGCCTCATCCGGTAAATGGAGAGATGGTAAAAATAAAAGCACCATTAGATCAAAGTTTTAAAAACATGCTCGAGCATGTCAATATACATATTGAAGGGGATAGGTATGAGTAAAATCACAATTTTAGTTGGCTCTGTTTATGGGGGCGCAGAAGAGTTAGCAGAAACCTGTGAAAGTAGATTAAAAGCAGCGGGACATGAAGCTCAGATTTTTATTGATGCAGAGCTTTCTGACGTCCTCGCCGCAGACAGTAAAAACTGGCTAATCATTACCAGCACAACCGGGGCTGGTGATGTGCCGCCAAATTTAGAAAATGTATTTTTTACATTAAAAGACACAGTACCAAATTTAAGTGAAACGCGTTATGCCGTAATTTGTATGGGTGACTCTTCGTATGTAGACACATTTTGCGAAGCGGGTAAACAATTTGATGAAGCAATGCAAGAGAGCATGGCAAAACGTATTATCGAGCGATTAGAAATCGATGCCTGCGAAACAATGGATACAGCCGAAGCTTCTGAGGCTTGGTTTAGCGATTATATTGCTCAGCTTTAACTTAGATACTGCACGAGCAATATCCTTATTGCTCGTGCTAATGCCATTTAAAATAACCACTGTTGACTGAATCAACTCCTATATTTACATCCACTAACGGCGACAACTGATAATTTTGTATTTCTCACATTGAATTTCATCCACAAGAACATTACAAATTCATCACCCTGTGGATAACTCTATGTGTGTTTTTAAATAGTATTACTATATATTTGTTTTTGTAATAAAATTACAGGCTGTCATGTATTCAACAAGAAAATAGTTTTTTATCGGTTAAAATTATTGAAAAAAAGTTAGTGTAATGAGTACTTTAGTCTACTATTAAAAGTGCAAGTCGTTGGATGATGAGTGGGGAATACATATGAAATCATTACAAGTAGCAGACTACATGACATCGCGCCCAGTCACCTTTTCTGTTGGAATGAACATCGCAGAGGCTGTTGAGCGTATACTAAAAATAGACCAGTCGGGTGGTCCAGTGCTTGATCAAAATGGAAAAGTAGTTGGGTTTTTATCAGAGCAAGATTGTATTACCCATATGATTGAATCTACCTATTTTCGCGAGCAGGTTGCTAAAGTGGGAGATATCATGTCGACCGATGTAAAATCTTTAAAGCCATACAGTTCGGTGTTAGAAGTTGCACAAAAAATGGCGCTGAGCAGGCCGAGAATTTATCCTATTATTGACGATGACGGTCATTTATTGGGGACAATTACACGCCATCAAATTATGCGCGCAATCGATCAACATCTACATGAGGCATATAACATGCCGGATTAGCTCGCCAAAACGCTAAGCCTTTGATAGCATTAGCCCCCGTTGTAACTACGGGGGTTTTTGTTTTTGTCTGAACTAACACGCAAGTCTTTATCACTGCTTAAATCGGTTTATAAGCCAGATTATTTTCGCCTTAAAAAACGTTTTTTCCAACTCGAAAAAATCAAAGATGCTGAAAAACAGCAAGTCGCTTTTGATAGTTGGTTGCAGCAAGTTGAAACCTCGGTTCAGTTTGTTAAAGCACGTATTAAAAACAAGCCGGTACCAGAGTACCCAGACTTACCCGTTTCAGAAAAACGAACTGAAATCATTGATGCAATAAAAAACAATCAGGTGGTTATTATTGCCGGTGAAACAGGTTCGGGTAAGACCACTCAGCTGCCTAAAATGTGTATTGAAGCGGGGTGTGGTTTAAATGGACAAATAGGCCACACACAACCACGTAGGCTTGCAGCACGAAGCGTAGCGACACGCATAGCACAAGAATTAAACACTGAGCTTGGCAAAGATGTTGGTTTTAAAGTTCGGTTTAGTGATCAAAGCTCTCCGAATTCTTATATAAAATTGATGACTGACGGTATTTTACTGGCAGAAATCCAGCAAGACCGATTTTTAAACCAGTACGACACAATTATCATAGATGAAGCGCACGAGCGTAGCTTAAATATTGATTTTATATTGGGTTACCTCAAACAACTCCTACCCAAAAGACCAGATTTAAAACTTATCATTACCTCAGCAACCATTGATGTTGACAGATTTTCTAAACATTTTGATAAAGCTCCCGTATTTGAAGTGTCTGGTCGTACTTACCCAGTTGATATTCGCTATAGACCGATTAATGAAGATGCTGAAGACAACGATAGAGATCAACTACAAGCCATTTTTGATGCTGTCGAAGAGTTGTGCAAGGAAGGTCCGGGTGACATTTTAATATTTATGAATGGTGAGCGGGAGATCCGCGACACCGCGGATGGGCTGCAAAAATTAAATTTACGTGATACTGAAATACTGCCGCTCTATGCGAGACTATCAGCCAGTGAACAAAACAGAATATTTCAATCTCATATTGGTCGGCGTATTGTTCTTTCAACTAACGTTGCAGAAACCTCACTGACGGTTCCCGGTATACGTTATGTAATTGATCCGGGTACCGCCAGGATATCCCGTTACAGTGCACGCACTAAAGTTCAGCGCTTACCAATTGAAGCAATATCTCAAGCCAGTGCTAATCAAAGAGCAGGGCGCTGTGGTCGGGTTGCAGCAGGTATCTGTATTCGCTTATATGACGAAGATGACTTTATCAACAGAACAGATTTTACAGACCCTGAGATACTTAGAACCAATTTGGCATCTGTTATTTTACAAATGCATGCTTTAGGCTTAGGCGATATTGAATCTTTCCCATTTATTCAACCGCCCGATAGCAGGGCGATCAATGATGGTATTTTACTCTTACAAGAAATTGGGGCTCTCAACCAACAAGCCAAAAAGTCACAAGCCACTTTGACTCCGGTCGGGCGTCACGTATCAAGGTTACCGGTCGATCCCAGACTAGGCAAAATGGTCGCAACTGCAAATGAATTAAATTGCCTAAGAGACGTAATAATTATCGTTGCTGGTCTAAGCATTCAGGATCCAAGGGAGCGGCCGAATGATAAACAGCAAGCGGCAGATGAATCGCACGAGCGATTTGAAGATAAAAGTTCGGATTTTTTAAGTTATCTGCATTTGTGGGACTACCTTGAAGAACAACAAAAAAATGAATCACAAAATCAATTTAGAAAACGGTGTAAAAAAGAGTTTTTAAACTACCTGCGTGTACGTGAATGGCAAGATATTGTTTATCAGTTGACAGAATCAACAAAAGAGATCGGTTGGAAAATAACTGACCAACAAGCTGATTACCAGCAAATTCATCAAGCTTTATTATCGGGCCTGTTAAGTCACATAGGTAACAAAGATAACCAACAAGGTTATCTGGGGGCTCGAAATACTCGGTTCGTTGTTTTTCCCGGATCGGCACTCGCCAAAACAAAAGCGAAATGGATAATTGCGGCTGAGCTGGTTGAAACCAGTCGTTTATTTGCCCGTACAGTTGCCAAAATAGAGCCAGAGTGGATTGAACCTTTTGCCACACACTTGGTGAACAAACAATACGATGAACCGCATTGGGAAAAAAAACGCGGTTCAGTTATCGCGTATGAAAAACAGGTGCTTTATGGATTAACCATAGTACATAAACGTAAAGTTCAATTTAGTCGAATTGATCCAGTATTAAGTCGCGAAATTTTTATTCGCGAAGCTTTAGTTAATATGGATGTACAGCTAAATGAAAAGTTTATTCAGCATAACGCCGATCTTATAGAAGAGATAGAAACATTAGAAGCTAAATCAAGGCGTCGCGACATACTGGCAGACGAAGATGATTTGTTTGATTTTTACAACAGTAAAATACCATCAAATATTGTTGACTTAGTCACGTTTAAAAAGTGGTGGAAAATCAAACAAAAGACTGACGTTCAATATTTGCATATGCAAATGCAAGATTTAATGCGCCATGAAGCAGAACAAGTAACTGCAGAGCAATTTCCGGATGTTTGGCGACAAGGAAATCTAACCTTACCATTAGAATATGTTTTTGAGCCTAGTCAATCAGCAGATGGCGTAAACTTAATTATTCCACTGGCACTATTAAATCAAGTTGAAGCGCAAGGCTTAGATTGGACCATCCCAGGCTATCGGCATGAGTTGGCTGTTTCTTTAATTAAATCCCTGCCTAAAAGCTTGCGTAAAAACTTCGTACCTGCGCCAGATTATGCATCAGCCTGTTTACAAGCAATCGATAAAACGGATTGCTTGTTTGTTGAAGCGCTGGCTAAGCAATTACTGCGTATGTCAGGTGTCAAAATTGAAAAGGAAGATTGGGATTGGTTGCAAGTACCACAATACCTTCGAATTAATTTCAAAGTAATAGACGAAAACGAAAAAGTACTCGCGCTTGGCAAAGACCTAAATACCATTAAAGAAAAGTTACAAGGCAAAGTTGCCGATACGCTGACTCAAGTTGCAGAAAAAGGAATAGAAAAAGAAAATCTGACTCAGTGGGATTTTGGTGCATTACAGCAAGAGTACACAAAAAAACAAGCAGGATATGAAATTAAAGCCTTTCCGGCACTCACTGACAACACAAGCACGGTATCCATTAAATTATTTGATACTCAGCCACAAGCTGAATGGGCGATGTTGCAGGGGGTCACACGATTGTTATACCTGAACTTGCCATCACCACGCAGTTATCTACAAGATAAGTTACCGAATAAAGCAAAACTAGGGCTGTATTTTAATCCGTTTGGGCAAATAAAAGATTTGATTCAAGATTGTATTGAAGCCGCAATACAGGACTTTTTATTAAACAGAACAAAGTTGCCACGTAATGAAACAGAGTTTAATAAATGTAGAGAAACGTTACGCGGTGAATTAGCCGATAAAGTACTGGAAGTTGCCAAGCAAGTTGAGAAAATCCTAACCAGTGGAAACCGGATAAACAAAAAACTCAAAGGTAAAAGCAGTTTTGAACTGATTCAGGCGCAATCTGATATAAAAGAGCAACTTAATAACCTGATATTTAAAGGCTTTGTGACGCGATTTGGGGTTAAAAATTTAAAAGATATTGAACGTTATTTGATAGGTATAGAAAAAAGGCTAGAAAAATTGCCGGTAGATCCGGTTCGCGATCGGTTAAATCGCGATCAAGTTGCAAAAATTGCTGAGCCTTATAAGAACGCTCTGCAGCAAAACTTAAAAGCAGGACCGGTTAATCAAACACTTGAACAATTGAGATGGATGCTTGAAGAATTTAGAATTTCTTTGTTTGCACAACAATTGGGTACCAGTATGCCAATTTCAGCGAAAAGAATTAGCCAATTTATTCAAGAATCACAAAAACAAGGGCAAATTTAATTGTTAATGTTGCGTAACTGGGATAATAATTATTTACATATTAGACTTTACTCACTAACATGAAACTTGGCCTGATGGCGAACTCTAATGTATTAATCGAGTGAAAAGCAGGAGAAACACAATGATTGGTAGAGATGATCAGCGTTCTTATTACCGTATGCTAGTGAATGCCGACTGCCTAGTGGTTGTCAATTCAATAGAAACGCCGCAAGAATACAACGCAATCTGTCGAGATTTAAGCGCAAATGGGATGGCGGTTGAATTAGATGAATCGATAGATGTCGGCAAGGAAGTCAGTGTCAGAATCAGTTCTGCCAGTGAACAAATCCCATCATTAACAGCGAAAGGTAAAGTTTTGCGTTGTGCACCTGAAACATCTAATAGTTTCATTTGTGGCATAGAAATAATTGATATGGCGTAATTTTAATAGACGTTCAAATGAATTAGGTTAAATGAATTCGATAGATGGGCCTGACAAGGCCTGACTATTATTGCTATCCCGTCAATTATTGCTGTAAGTAACGACATTGTTTTTTAACCCGTTTTCACTTTAGTCACTCATAACAAATAGGGATAGATTATTTTGTGTAGGATGCATTTACGTTTAACTTTTTTGTTCTTTTTGTGTTTTATTCCCACGAGCTTTGCTGAAGGCTTTAGGTGCAAAACTGGTCAGTTTATTAAAACGGGCGATACGGTAAAAGACGTTATTGCTAAATGCGGCAAACCGGACGATAAATCCTTCAAATATGTCGAAGTGGTAAAGAGAGATAAAGTAAAAAAGCTTAAACAAATTATTTGGATATACAAACCTGGCAAATTTCAATTTGAACAACACCTGACGATATATAACCGTAAAGTAACAGCCATTGAACGTGGTGCTAGAATTAAATAGTTTAAGCGCACAAAACAAACCATCACTTATAAAACATAATATTTAATATCCGATAATGTATATTATGTTAAATGTGGTGTTTTGAAATCAGAGTTAAACATTCTGCTTACCCCGTTTATACCACTTACACCGTTTACACCAGCATAAAGCTTTTATGTAACCCATGTTACACTGTGTCATGATTAAATTTTTTCACGTCATGCATTTTTGCGTTGTCGCTATTTGTTCTTTGAGTCAACAGATAAAAAAGCCTTGTACCAAGGGCGTGTTGATCTTTCGTGTAAGTTTTTTAAACAGCATAACGAGTTGGTATAATTTGCTTCGCCAAAAAATAAAAATACAACTCGCTATGCCAAGCGCCGGAATATCCTGTTCTGTGGGTATTCCGCTACCTTAGTATACAAGGTATACAAGGCTTTTCTTTTCTTTATTTAATCATTACTGGCGCAGTTTTACCTACAACACCCGCAACATCTATGGTTGCAATGTTAATGTCAGTCGCGTTTAACAGTCGTTTATCCTTGATAAGGATATACTCAGAATACGCCAATGCGGTATCTGTCGAAATTTCTTTACCTTGTGGCGTGAGCGCTGTTATGCGATAACCTGTTGCGCCTGCGACGGGTTTTATTCTTAACAATACATAATCAGTGGCTTTGATCATATTTGCATTTTTAGGGGGTGAAATACCTTGCTCACTACGCAGCTCTACACGATGTTCATCCGTCCATTCGCTGTCGACACTGCCGGTGACTAACCTGCGCATACGGAAATAATGCGGTTTACCTTCTTCAATCGCAGGAATACGAGTTGCACCTTTTACATTCAGTAAAAATTGCTCAGTGTAATGCCCCGATGCTAAACCATATTGGATCTCATAACGAAAATCTTTTCGGTGTACACTAAAGCCGACATGAAATGCATCCTTTTTGCCTTTAACTTCCCATATTATGGGCGGTAATTCATCCGGTTTAGTATTTATCTCACCAAGCTTAACAACTGAGTGCCCTTTCGCATTAGTCGCTCGCAATTCAAGGTTATAGTTAATACCCGATACGATGTTATTTATTTCTGCAAAATCATTAATAGTGGATTTACCTAAGATTTTTTTACCATCTGGCGCAATTGCAACAAGTTGATGCTCAGTTGCTAATGACGATTTTTCAAAGGTAACGCGCACTGTCCCTAGTGATGAATAAACGCTTTTTACTTTAGGTTTTGCAGGCGGCTGAGCAACATGTGCAACCTCTTTTAACACAAAACCGGATGCGTCTAATAAGCTTACATTTAGCTTTGCAAAATCAGCAGTCGTTTTTATTGTACGTGCAAAAGTATCGTCACCGGGTGTAATTGTAGGTAATTCAATAACACCTGCATCCAATAACGTGCCATCAGCTCGCTCAGCTGCCCAAGCTACCCGGTAGTTTCGCATGATAAAAGCCGGAAAAGTGTTCCATGTTCTGGGCGTTATTTTTAATACAAACCCATTATTTTGCGTATCTAATTGCATATTCTCAATGGGTGCATAAAAGTCTTGAATGCGTTTAAATGAGCGTTTCTTTTGACGATAAGAAGTTAACACGCCCCAGGCTCGGTTTTGCGAAAAATCTGTTGTCCACGACGCTTTTTCATCTATCCAGTCACTTCGGTAATCGCTGAACGCAAAGTGAGACATGCCAATCAGGTAAGGATATTTGTGTAGTGAACCAAATAGCGCTTCTGGATCTAAAGTTGATTCATTCGGGTCAACGCCATCAAGTTTGGTACCTATTTCCGAGAAAAATATCGGTTTGTTCGGATGATATTCATGCACAACTTTTAAACGTTCTTCATGATCGCCATATTTATTAAATAGCACCATGTCTGAAAATTGGGTCGGGTCACTTTCCTGATAATCTGCTGAATATGAAATATATACCCCAAGACGCGTTGGATCTAATTGTTTTGCATGCTCAATGGCGCCTGATACGTACTCTAATACTTTTGGATTTTTCTCAAGATCGCCAATTTCATTACCCACACTCCATGCAATGACAGACGGATGGTTATAATGGTCATCCACTAAACGACGTAACCACTCTTTTGGTAAAGGATTATCTGGGTCGACCAGCCTGTCTTTTCCCCAAAGCCCGACTTCTTCTATTAAGAGAAATCCGACTTCATCTAAATAGTTAACATAATCTTTTGGCAAGATGGGGCCAGATAAACGCGCCAAGTTTCCATTGAGTGATTTTAATAAATCAACGTCCTCTTTAATTCTGGATAATGGCAAAGCGTTACCGTCAAACCGGTCTTCCGGTACCATATTAAACCCGTTTAAACGCACTTGCTCACCGTTTAAATACAATCCATTTTTATCCACTTCAATTTTACGAATACCAAATCTGTCCGTTAATCTATGAATAACTTCGCCGTCTTGCATTAATGATGCTTCGATATAGTAAAGGTTTGGATCGTTAAAATGCCACAACTTAACTTGTTCCGCCGTCAGCTTTAACTTGTCTATAAAGACTGTCATTTCGGCAGGTGATACTGGTTGCTGTATGCCATTTTTGTACTCTAAAACCGGCTGGCTGTTGCGAAGAATGCGGATATTAACGCTCAAAGGTTGCGTATCTTCTATACTAGAAACTTTCGTTTTGATGTCTAAAGAGGCTGTGCCGGTTTGTAGGTTTGGAATAGCAGTTACATAAACGCGCTCTATGCGTGTTTTAGGTGAAATCTCAAGCGTGACCGGTCGGCGGATGCCACCCCAATTCCATACCGCACCGCGTTTAAAACGGTTATTTACACGAACGACTAAGTTATTTTGTTGGCCGTATTTTAATTTGCTGGTTATATCAAAGTTAAAGGATAAAAAACCTAACTTGTTTTCACCTAAATATTCACCATTTAACCATACTTCAGAATCGTGGTAGACACTTTCAAATACTAACCGAATTTGATTTTCAGACCATTTTGCGTTTGGCTCAAACGTGTGGTGATACCAAGCGGTCCCAGTATAGTCGTTGTACCTGTCATAAGTATCCCACACCCCTGGAACGTCAATTCTATCCCAACGGGTTTTATCTATAGAATTTGTAAACCAGTTTTCATCTTTCCCTTTATTGTACGGATCTACTTTAAACCCCCACTGCCCCGCTAACGAAATATGGTTGGTTTCTTTCACTGGCAATTCTGCACTCATATTTGGCGGTGAATTGATTAGGCTACAGGCGTTAAGCGCCAATAGGGTTAATATCCATCCCCCTGCGTAAATAAAACGAAAACAAGTTTTTATCATTATTTTTCTCCAGTTAGTTAACTCTACACAAGCTATTGTTATAAACAGCGCGGTATGACACTAACTGCGAAAATTTTATGTTTGTTCTGTTTTTATTATCCCTGAAAATGAACGGGCGTCACGTTGTTCTAATACCGCATGTACTTCTGCCAATATTGACAATGCAATAGATTCAGGTAAGTCACCGCCTAAATTTAACCCAATCGGGCCACTGACTGGTTTGGTTAAGGTACTTATAGATGCACAATTCAGTACTTTTTGTTTACGATGTTCAGGCCCCAGTAAACCAATATATCTGGCACTGGAATTTTGTAGTGTTTTAAGTGCTTGTGCATCAAAAGAAATATTGTGTCCCATAATGACAGCCGCATCTATATTATTTAATAGCGGGTGTGATTTTAAAGTTTCAGCAGATTGACGAATGATGCGTGTTGCTGCCGGAAAATATTGAGCTCTGGCGTTGTTGGTACGATCATCGATTAAGGTAATTTCCCAACCTAAAGTACCCGCCATCGCGACCAATGGTCTGGCATCAATGCCTGCGCCAAATATTGCGATATGTGGGATTGGATTCAGCTCTATCGTTAAAGCTGAATCCAATTCATCAGATGTATTTGCCACTAGGTTAGTTTGGTCTGGGGCATTTAAGTTAAGTTGATAATATGTTTTTTGTCGGGCTTGCAATAATTCTAATACAAGCGGTAGTTGATGATATTGATTCTGTTTATTTAATGGTTGTAATAGGATGCGCACCATACCGCCACAACCAATGCCTAATTCCCAACTGATATCGTCTTCTTCTCGCATGTCGTATTGAATGACAATTGCCTGATTGGTATCCATTACTTTTTGCGCTTGTCGCATAATATCCGCTTCTAGGCAGCCGCCACTGAGTAAACCAAAGTATTGGCCTAGGTTGTTGATAAACAACATTGCACCCGTTTTTCGATAAGATGAACCTTGTGTTTCAATGATTGTGCCCAGCACCCATTGATAATCATTTTTGTGTTCAAACCAATTATTTATTAGATTTGTTAATTGGTTATTCATACTTCTCTCCGTTAGTGACTTGGACTTGATGGTAAACATTGACTATAAACATTAACTGGAAACATTAACAACGCAAAAAAGGGCTTCAAACGAAGCCCCTTTTATATTCAAGGTTGGCGATTTAAAATTAGTGCGCTAATTCTAAAATACCCCAAACTTCTAAGTTATTTACCGTAACGACAGCATCACCTTCGGCGTTTGTCGAAACACTTAGGTTGGTACTGGTACCATCCGGTAAGTGTAATGTCGCCGATGTTACTGTATCCGGGAAATAACCTTGCGGAATTGCCACTTCTACGCCATTTAATGTTGGCGTTACGCCGCCTGCAAATGGACGATTAACCAAGTGCACAACATATGGCGCATTTGCATTGGTTTCATGAATGCGA
Source organism: Catenovulum sediminis (assembly GCF_007289895.1). GTDB lineage: Bacteria > Pseudomonadota > Gammaproteobacteria > Enterobacterales > Alteromonadaceae > Catenovulum > Catenovulum sediminis. Next base: position 3,531,084 of record NZ_CP041660.1, read on the forward strand.
GATACCGCAGATACTGTTTCGTTAGAAACACTACCATTGATACTGACATCAATTTCGATACTGCTTAAAGTACCGCGCTGGCCAATATGTCTTACTTTGCTACCTTGTGCATCTAATATAGCTTGTTGTTCAGCGGTTAAGTATTGTTGATCACCATCGAAGAAGATATGTTCGAATTTATCAAAGTCTTCAGCTCGTGGGACAACCGGATAACCCGCATCACCAAACACCAATAAATCAAAGTTAATATTATCTTCAGTCAGTAATTTAACGCTTGATTGAATTTGGTTACCACCATCAATAAAGCCCGCTTTCATCGATGAGAACATCGCGTGCACAAGACCTACTTTTGAATATGAGGTATAACCGTCTAACAAGTCTGCTTGCGCGCGTACAAACTGGTAAATATCACGATAGTTATCAGCGCCCGGAGACCAAGTCCAAACTTCACCACCAACCCAAACATTAGCAGGAATCGAGAATAAACCACCGTAAGCATAAGCTTGCGCGACCCAACCACGGCCAAAACGCGGTGCGTCTTGCAAACGAAGTTCGTCAAACTCCCAAGGATACGGGAAATATGCTAACGTTTTATCTACTGCCTGTGCACCTTTTAAGTGTACAAGGATATTGGTTGGTAGTTCAGAGATAGTGGTTCTCGCACCTAAGTTGAGCTCGCCTGACAAAAAGGTGATATTCTCGTTAAATATATAACCACGAGATTCAAACAAATGTGTGCTCGCACCAATTTCTATGTCTGGACGTTGCTGGCGAATATAATCTAATACTTCACCAAATTTTTGATTCCATACATCACGATTAAAATAAATGAAATCTTCAAGTAATGGTACGTTGCCAGATAATGTATCTGCGGCATTCATGAATGATTGATGTGTCACACTGGCATTTAACAAGTGCTGTTTGTAATCAAACGTTTGAATATTATTAATACCCATATTGGCCAACTCGTTACTACTGTATTTTTTATCTAACCAAATGCGGAAGTTTTCCATGGCATATGGCGAGAAATCACCACCAAAGGTACGCATGTCGGTCGAACGGGTTGAGTTGGTTTGTGTATCAAACATCAGCTTGTCCGGATCTGCTTTTAATATTTGATCAACTTGGGATTTCATAAATGGTACAAATGCTGGACTATGATTACTTAACCAGTGATTGTTATAACCATTGTGCGATAAGTAACCCATAAAGGTCATGCGAACATTACGATCATCCAGTGTTTGTACATAATGTGGCTGAGGATTTGTCACATATTCTGTAAACCAGCCATACCCCCAATCGAATTCGCCGCGAGCTGTGTATTCAAAACCTTCACTTTGGAATGTATCTACAACATTAACTGCCCAATCCATAATAACGGTTTCGTCATAAAAGTCATGCTCTGGCGGATGTCCCCAAAACGCACCCGTTGCCCCAAAGTCGTCAAAACCTTCTAGTTCACGGTTTTGTGGATACGTATACCAAACATCTGATTTTAATACCTTTTTATGTTGTGGTATTGCAACTGGCTTTTTAAGATGCGTTATTTGCGTTTTAGGTCCTTCGACTTCAGCTACATAGTGATCGTTCGGATTATAGTGACGTTCAGGGACATATGAAACATCACCTACACGGGTTATCCGTAGTTTATCACCGCTCCACTGCCAATCAGATCCACCAATTGCTTCTACGCGTAAACTCGCTTGGCCTGATTGGTCAACTACAAAGTATCCACCATAAAGCTCAACTTCCGACGCAATATCCCAACTGCCTGTTTCGGCAAAATAGCCCCATGCGACGGGTTCACCATTTACATCTACACGTGCACCGTAACTACCTGCACTAGCCGCTGAGTAGGTGAAAAACGCTCGGTAGGTACCGGGCTCTGCAAAGGTTATGTTGTAGTCACCATAATCACCATTAGTGACCCAGTTCACGCCAGTTGCTGTTACGCCAAACCCTTCAACACTATCGCCACCAACGCGGCCGGTTGTACCTGTATTAACGAAGTCTTCTAGTTCAACAATCAAATCACCTTCTTGTGGTGGACTTGGATTGCCTGTTACTTCACCTTCGGATGTAAAAATGTTTTCGCTTAATTGCGATGGATGAACAAAGTTTGTTCCGCCATTAATGTCGATCCCAAAACCAATGCCATCAACGGCACCACTGCCACCATCTGCATTACCGATGCGAAGTTCAAACGCATGCGTACCCGGTGTTAGATTAAGATCTTGAGTTTGAGAAGAATTTTCCCAACTGTCATTTGAAAGTACTAGATTACCATCAATGTACAAACGAACACTATCATCGATATGTTCATAAAATGAAATATGGCCATCGGCATCGTAAATGACACCGGTATAAATTTCCGTTGTATTGCCTTTAATTGAATCTTCGGTTTGGCTTAAGGTAGTTGTGCGTTCCCAGTTAGGGTTTGCATCTGATTCATTCATTGCACCAGAAACTTCACCATACATTAAACCTGCAATGCCGCCGCTGCCGTTATCACCGCCGCTGCCGTTATCACCACCGCTGCCGTTATCACCACCGCTGCCGTTATCACCGCCGCTGCCGTTATCACCACCGCTGCCGTTATCACCACCGCTGCCGTTATCACCGCCACTGCCGTTATCACCGCCGCTGCCGTTATCACCGCCACTGCCGTTATCACCGCCGCTGCCGGTTTCTCCGGATATATAACTAAGCGTTAGTGTATCTGCGTTCCACTGCCAATTCGCGCTACCAAAACTTTGTAATCGTACCGTGTAAGTACCGGGCGTTGGTATAATAATGTCGCCACTGAGATCAAAGTCGACATAGTTATCCCAGCCTCCCGTAGAGGTCAGTAATGATGACGCGGCAACCGAATTATCCATGATAATTTGTGCACCGATTTGACCCGTCATAGGTGAACCAGCTGCCAGTGTCGCGTTGTATGTACCCGCTTCAGTAAAATTTACTGTATAGTCGGCATAATCGCCTACCGTATTAAAATTTATACCTGAGTTTGTTACACCAAAACCGACTATGGTATCTCCTGAAACAGCTGCTCCTTCTTTGTCTGTAAAGATAAAGTTTTCTAGGTTAATAACAATATCGTCTACATCAACTGGCGTTTCAGGCTCAAGAGGTACGACTTGTGTTAAAGAAAAAGACTCCATGTTCCATTGCCAAGTCGAACCAATTGCATGTAAGCGAATCGTTGAAGCACCTGCTGGTAAGGTTACAGAGTGGCTGGGTTTGAGAGGCTGGAAATCATCCCAACTGGTTAACGGAACGGCGACTGTACCTTGACTGTCCCAAGTACCATTAGTATTAACAAGCACTTCAATACCAGGACCAGACTGAACACTGGTACCGACTAAATACTCAATGTCATATTCGCCCCCTTCAGCGTTAATATTAAAATCGACAAAATCACCCGCGTTAACAAAGTTAATCGCGTTTTGTCCATTTACGCTGTATATCGTGACTGGAGTGGGTTGGCCGTCGTCATACGTACCGCCAGAGTTATCAAATGATTCAGCTTGCAAGACTATAGTCTCTGCATGTGCTTTTGTGCCAAGTAAAGCCAGTGAAAGCGCAATACTAGAGCTCAGCAGAGAACGTTTAGTTTTAAACATCTTACTCTCCAAAATAATGTTGTGTTATGTAAGTGGTGCTTACTGACGTGTATATTTTATTATCAATTCAATCTACTCCTTGCTGATAATGACGTCAGAAAGTTTGTTGATTGATTACAATCTGTAATCAGCAAAAAAGCAGTAACGTTTTTCATAAGGTATAAAACGGTCACCGCAGTTGAAAATCAATGACCAGCTAGCTTTCACTAACATCGTTGTGTATTCATTGATAATTCATTTAATTTGCATAGTTAGAGTAGAATAATTATTTAAAAAGAACAATGATGTTTACTTAACTTTTTACTAACAATTATTTAAGTTGTTGTTTTTTATATTATAAAAAATATTCAAAACCTTTTTGTTTTGGTTTAAAGGTAACTGTTAACAATGTTCTGTATTGAATTGATGGTTGATTATTGTCTTTTTATTCGGGTGGTTGGCACAGCGGGTAATAATAAATGCGGTTTATAATATGAGCCGTTGGAACAACCAAAGTAAAGCTAAATGGCTCTGCTTTACTTTGGCTCAGTGGTTGAAATCGCAGGTGTTAAACAGTTAAGTACTGGTTTAATGGCAACTCGCGGTAGCGTTTGCCTGTTGCTGCAAAAATCGCATTGGCTAAACTCGGTGCAACCGGTGGAACACCCGGTTCACCGACACCACCCGGGTATGCGTCACTTTGCATAATTTCTACCTGTATGGGGGGGCATTGCCGCATTCTTAAAACTGGATAGTCGTGGAAATTTGATTGGGTCACTGCGCCGTCTTTAATGTCTATGCGTCCCATCAACGCCAAGGATAAACCAAATATCATCGCGCCCTCTATTTGCGAGTGGACTCTATCTGGATTGACCGCAACACCGCAGTCAATCACAGCGTGCATTTGCAATACATCTAACTTGCCATCTTGTACTTTAACTTTACTGGCGACACCAACATAACTGACAAAACTTCGATGAATCGCTAACCCCCAAGCCTGGCCTTGCGGTAATGGTTCGTCGAAGTTAACCTGCTTTTCTAGCTTATCTAACACTTTTTTGAAACGTTTAATGTTGATCGGGTGCTTTTCTAAACTTTCATCATAGTTGGCATAGCCTTTAAAGCCATAATCGTCTGGTGGATTCACAAACCTGTCTGCTGCGTACAGTTGACGTAAATATTTATGCGTTGGAATGCCATTAGCATGTGCCAACTCATCTACGAAGCTGTGTAAAGCAAAAGCATGTGGAATATTACTAACTGAGCGCAACCAACCTATCCGCACTGGATTTTGATAGCCAGATGATTCACTTTGTAAGCTTTCAAGCTCAAACGGAATGTCATTAAAACCCAGCGAAAGTTCAACATCTAACATCTCTTCTGTCGTCGGCGCAAAAGTTGTTTTAATACTGGGCATCACCGAGCGTTGTTGCCATGCGGTGATATTCGCGTTTTTATCTACGCCCGCTTTTATATATGCAGTTGCCCCCGCATGAAAGTACCCGGCTCGCAAATCATCTTCTCTTGTCCAGACTACCTTTACGGGTTTACCGGTTTTCTTTGATAAATAGACCGCTTCGGCGACAAAGTCAGCTTTTGATTTTCGCCCAAAACCACCACCCAGCAGTGTTACATTTACTTTGATTTGTTCTGGCTTCAATCCGACTAAACCCGCTACATTATCCATAACTGCTTGTGGGTTTTGTGTTGCTGCCCAGATTTCACAGCTGCTATCTGTAACATAAGCGCTTGCTGCCGGTGGCTCCATTGGTGCATGTGCTAAAAATGGTGTTTTATAAGTGGCTTCTAAAATTTTATTCGCTTTGGCAAACCCAGCTTCAATGTCGCCTTTTTCTGCACTGCGTTTGGCTGGACTTTGCGCGATTTTTGCCATATCAGCAAATGCACTTTCACTTTCGAAATCTTTATTTTCGCCCAAATCCCATTCAATTTTTAAAGCTTTGCGTCCTTGATTGGCCGCCCATGTATTGGTTGCGACAACGGCAACACCACTACCTGCGCTAAATACCACAGGTTTCACTGTGTCGGGCATATTTATTACATCGACAACACCAGGAACGGCTTTAGCTGCGCTGGCATCAAAAGATTTTACCTTTCCGTAAAGTACAGGACAGCGCTCAATACTTGCGACTAAAAGTCCATCTAGTTCAAAGTCAATACCAAAGACTGCTTGACCTGTTGTCATATCATGCAAGTCAACAATAGGTACAGGTTTGGTGATGTATTTAAACTCATCACTGCTTTTGTATCTAAGGTTGGCAACATCAGGCACAGCTTGACTGGCGGCTAGTTCAGCTAAATCGCCATAATTCAGGCTGTTACCATTTGTCAGGTTATATACTTTATGTTGTTTTGCTTGAACTTTAGATAAGTCAACTTGCCAGTATTGAGCGGCCGCTTGTTCTAACATAGTGCGCGCCGATGCGCCTACTTCACGTAATTTAGAGTAAAATTTGCGAATACTCGTAGAGCCATCTGTATTCTGGCTACCGTACTCTTTATTACCTAGACCTTGAATAACGTTAATCTTTTCCCAGTCAACATCAAGCTCTTCAGCGATGAGTTGAATAACGCCAGTTTTAGCTCCCTGCCCCATTTCTGAGCGGTGGTTAACAAGGTCAACTCGGTTATCCGGTCGGATCGATACAAAAATATTTAACTGCTGCGGGCCCGTATTTTTAATAAAAGGCGTATTTGAAGATTCTCCAGTGCTAGAACATCCCAGTAATAAACCACTACCAGCTATTCCTGTTAGGGTTAAAAACTCACGTCTATCCAATTTAAAGGTATTCATTATTTAACTCCTTTATTTTGGCTCATTACTGTTGATGCATCTTTTATAGCTTGTTTAATTCTTGGATAAGTCCCACATCGACAGATATTGCCAGACATTGCATTGTCGATGTCTTGATCGCTGGGTGTTGGATTATTATGTAATAGATTTAACGCCGACATTATTTGCCCCGACTGACAGTAACCACATTGGGGGACATTATTTTCTCGCCACGCGATTTGAATTGGGTGATTGCCGCTTTCATCAACACCTTCAATTGTTGTTATGTTTGCATCTTTAGCAACGGCAACCGGTGTTATACATGAGCGCATCGCATGACCATTAACATGAACAGTACAAGCACCACATTGACCTTTTCCACATCCAAATTTAGTACCTTTTTGGCCGAGTAAATCTCTCAGCACCCAAAGCAAAGGCATTTCGTCCGGGGCATCTACTTGATGAGTTTGCTTATTAATTTTCAGTTCCATATTTTAGTCTCATGTTTTTGCTAATCTCAAAATACAATACCTATTGTACCATGTGTATTGTTTACAATTATTCCATACAATAACGTTTTGTAAGTATAGTGTAAAATGATAGTTGTTAAACATGCTAAAAATTGAGTTGTACGCTTTTGCTTTAAAAAATCCATTAAGTATTTGGAGTCTCTATTCTTTATTAACGTTCTTTATTAACGAGCTTACTGTGGGGCAATTTAACGCGCAATAAAAACAACATAATTTATCAAGCAGTCGCTATACTTATAAAAAACTGACGGCGGTATTTAATGTGGATTTAAATCAAATCAATCAATTTTTCTCATTTGTATTATTTAGCTTTAATGAATATCAGGTCACGCTTGGACAAATCTTACAAGTGCCTGCATATCTTTTTCTGGCATGGTTTATCGTTACACGTATTGGCATTCTTATTCGTAAAATCCTCACCAAGCGTCATGTCAATGCGGATGCAGTTCATTTGTTTACGCGCATATATTTAGTTATCACCATTGCCATTTTGTTGATTACCACCATGGAAGTGCTAAATATACCCATTACAGCTTTTGCATTTGTATCTGGCGCAATTGCAATTGGTGTTGGCTTTGGTGCACAAAACATTATCAATAACTTTATAAGTGGCTGGATCTTAATGTGGGAACGGCCTATACGAATTGGTGATTTTTTAGAGGTGGGGGATGCTAAAGGTGTAGTTGAGTGCATTAACACACGCTCTACCCTGATAAAACGAAGTGATGGTGTTTCAATGTTAATACCAAACAGTTTCTTGTTAGAAAATACTGTGGTTAACTGGACACTGATAGATAAAAAAGCACGATCATTTGTACGTGTGGGGGTTGCTTATGGAACAGATGTAATATTAGCAACGTCTCTATTAAAAAAAGCTGTCAATGAGCATACTGTCATTATGCAAACGCCTGAGCCTGCTATTATCTTTGAAGATTTTGGAGATAATGCGCTAATTTTCGATATTATGTTTTGGACCGAAGCCAGTTCGTCTCAGCAAGTTCGTGTGGTTAAAAGTGATTTACGATATCGAATATATGAGTTGTTTGCAGAAAATGAAATCACTATAGCTTTCCCTCAAAGAGATATTCATTTAGATGGTACAGTTAATATACATACGACATCGGAATAACTTATTGCCTTTCAATCTGAAACCATTCATGACTGAAACCGTACCTATTATAAAAACAAAAAGGAGTTAAATATGTCTGATAAAACTTATACCCCACCTAAAGTTTGGCAATGGGAGCAAGGTAATGGTGGTCAGTTTGCCAATATTAACCGCCCTGTTTCTGGTGCTACCCATAAAAAAGAATTACCCGTTGGTAAACACCCTATTCAGCTTTATTCGCTGGCGACACCGAATGGGATAAAAGCCACAATAATGTTAGAAGAGCTGTTAGAAGCCGGTGTCACAGATGCAGAATATGATGCGCATTTAATTAAAATATTAGATGGCGATCAATTTAGTTCTGGTTTTGTTTCAATCAACCCCAATTCCAAAATACCGGCTATGGTGGATAAGAGTGACGGCACTGAAATTCCAGTCTTTGAATCTGGCGCTATTTTGCTCTATTTAGCTGAAAAGTTTAATCGCTTTATACCCGAAGATACCTTAGGTCGGGCTAAGTGTTTGTCTTGGTTGTTCTGGCAAATCGGTACCGGTCCTTTATTAGGCGGTGGGTTTGGGCACTTTTATAATTATGCGCCCGAGAAATATGAATATCCGATCAACCGTTTCACGATGGAAGTAAAACGACAACTTGATGTATTAGATAAACAACTGGCAGACAAGCAATATATCTGTGGTACTCACTATACAATTGCCGATATCGCTTGTTATGCATGGTATGGCACATTGGTTGAAGGCAAGTTGTACGAGGCTGCAGAGTTTTTACAGGTAGAGAGTTATAAAAATGTTGTTAGATGGGCTAAAGAAATTTGTCAGCGCCCCGCCGTTATCCGAGGCCGTAAGGTTAACCGAACCTGGGGTGAACCAGAAGAACAATTACACGAGCGTCATGATGCCAGTGATTTTGCAACTAAAACTTTAGATAAATTGTAAGTGTTGTATTAGTGTAATAGCGAGTGTACTCACAAGCTTTTTTGTAGGCGCTTTGATTTAATCAAGCGCCTTAGGACGAATTGGCATTAGCAATGCCAGTATTGCTTGGCCTGAATTAGACCTGAGTTAGAACCTAAAAATATCAAGAAAATGTGACAGGTAACATTTTTCAAGTTGACCGTTAAATAATAAGCACTAAACCCATTAACAACATCATCAAATTTTCGGTAAAACTTACAAAACCTAAAGGCACGTTTGAGTTACCACCCACACAGGCGCAATTCAAATCTTTTTTATCAATGTAGACTGCTTTAATAATAGAAATGCCGCCAACTGTACCGATAAAGATAGCAATAAAGGCAACGGCAATCGGCAGTATTTTAGCCAGTAACCCTAAACCTACGGCAAGTTCTGCAAAAGGATAAATTTTGGCATATATTGGTACAGGTTTAGCAAGTAAATCGTACTGTTTAAAGCCCTCTACAAAGGCTTGAATATCCATTAGTTTAAGACAGGCTAAGACACATAAAGAATATCCCATAAAGCCGCGTAAAGCAGTTTCAGTGGCAATCGCCATTAATAGTGTAATAGAAAAGATAGCGATAACAGGCAAGTATGGATTTAATTTAGAGCTTTGTTTTGGCAAAACATTAAAATACTCAGCTAACTCTTGGTAGCCGCCTATCCGCTTGTTGCCGATAAAAATTTGTGGTGTAGTTTTTACTTTATGTGTTTCTTTAAATTCTATTTCTTCATCTTTGTCTTCGAACAAGTGATCTTGAAAATCTAACTTTTGTTTACGCAATAAATCGGCAGCACGTTGCCCATATGGACACATGCGTTTGCGGTAAATCGTTATTTCGGTTGCCATTTCAGATCCCTCCCATGCAGCTTATTAAATATCGATGCAGAGTTTATGTTAACACTGTTAAGAATGTAATCGCAAAATTAGCGGGTGTTTAGAAGTCTGTGTTACAAAAAATTGGAGTTTATCTTACGACAATTTAGTGTCCTAAGTGGATACCTAAGGGGATAAATTATCGCAAGACAAACGATTGTGCGTGAAGCTAACAGTTCACTGTCAGCTCACTACCAGTTTAAACGCAGATCCCAATTATACCTACTGTCTGCGTGTAATGGTGGCATGCTGCCATCTACTTCTTTTAGCACATTGGTTGCAGGCGTTATGGTTGCATCGCGACCAAATATAAAGCTTTGCTCTTGTACAATCGTAAAATAAGCTTTATTTAGTTTAAGTGCGCGTTCAGTACTGGGCATTATTAGCTGATATATATTGTCTAGCGCTGCAACTTTGTCTTTATTAACCTGCCCGTTATCGTTAAACCAAAGTGCAAGCATTTCTTTGTTTTGTCTAAATTCATCACCGCCGCGCACACGTTGCATGTAGGTTAAGTATTCGCCCTGCTCCTCGCCAACATTCGGAACATCTTTTATTGCTTTGAGGTTAATATAGCCCCATCCTTGCGCCCCTTCTACTTTTCTGGCAAAAGAAAAAGTTTGATCTATCGTCGAGCCAACTGTTTTGTGGCAGCCGTTGCAATAAGCTAATTCTTCATGCTGCTGGCGGCGCAGATCTCCGTTTTGGTCTTCAATAAAACCTTGTAATGCCCAACCAAATCCATTGCCTATGCCTTTGTAGCCAGCCGGTGTTGTAATGGGCAGATTTTCAAAGTGTTTCTCTTTAACTTCTTTGTAATACGCACTTTTTAATGAATCTCTATTGCGGAATCTATATTTACGCATATAACGTACTTCTTTCATGCGTTTTGATAACGTAATTTCTCCATTTTCATCAAAACCTAAATACCTGACCGTGTGTAATAATTCAGTGTCTTCAGGATATAACATTGAATACAAATCAACTGTTTTGGCATCGCCGACATAAGTTTCTTGTGACAGTACAGTGGAAATTTTGCTTAGCTTATTATCTTTATTTAAATCTACCTGAATAATATTCTCATCAATTTCTGGTACGCTTACTTGTGCTAAATCTTTTATCGCAATTTCTAGCAAAGCTAAATTAGCAAAATAAACATCGCGTCTGTATTGCCCTTCTATCTCTCTAAATTCTTTTGGTAGTCGTATCATTACGTCACCGGTAGAACCATTCGTTGGCCAAAAGGTACTGGGAAAGGGTTTGTAATTAAACGCTACCCAATGGCTACCATCTTTTGCTAAGCCATTTTCATCAAACGCTTTTTCAGCATTTTCTAAATCTTGTATCTCGGGCACAATACCTTGCCAACTCGTATCTTGTTTTAATTTTTCGATAAAGGGGGTGTAATTATCCTGCGCAATATAATTTTTAATTACATCATCTGATATTTTGGCAATGCTTTGTCTTCTGTCGACAAATAGATTCTTCCAACTATTACTTGCACCCACATCAGAAAATGCATACTCGCCCTGCAAAGCCCCGTCATTCATTGTATTTGGTCGTTTTTCGTCTTGATAAGTTTGATGACAGACGTAACAGGGATTATTCACACCTTCTGTTTTTGTGTAACATTGAGGTGGAATAACTGATTCAGGGTTAAATATCTCACCCTCTCTTAGATAAGCAGTTGCGGGATATTCTTGTTCTTTCGTTACACTTTCATCTACCGGTTTATTTTGAATGTTACTCTTTAAATTATCTGTAGAATGAGGATCTGTGCAAGCTTGCAGACAGAGTATGGCGATAAGTGATGTCACTAACTTATATGTTTTCATATTTTTATCTTTCTTTTTAAAGCGCAAAAAGGGCTGCAAATGCAGCCCTTTCAAAAAACGACTATTTTTATTAACGAGCAGCTTTAGGGTTATATAACCATAAAGTGTTGTTCGTTTGAGAGCCATCTTCACCAATCATGATGCGACCGTCGTCTAAAACCAATACGTTATCTGGTTGTGCAATTTCATTTACATTACACTTCATAGAGCCACTTACACCTGAGGTCATAGTTGCACCCATTAATACAGGTTCAATACGAGATACATTGTAATTTGCTTCTAAACGCATACGGTAAACACCACCACAATCTTTAACGCGTGTGTTTAGTTGAATGTCGCCTTGACCGTCTGTCATTGTGCTATCGATGTCTGATATTGCGAAATATACGTACGCATCCGTTACGTCTTCACCAGCAACCATATCAACACCTTCAACCGCTTCTAACGCACGGTTGTAGTTTACATTGATACCTTCAAGTTTACGGAACTCTGCCGTTGCGCCTTTCGCTTTAGCCGCTTGACGTGTTTCGATAAACGCAACTCGGTTATCCATAGCCATACCCGCAGTGGTTGCATTACCACCGTTTTCAATCGTTGGGTAATTGGTTTCACCTGCCGCCCATGCTTGCACATCAGCTAAAGTTAGGTATTTTTCTACGTATGCGTCACTGTCTGGTTCTGCTGCAATATTATCAAACTGCGCGACCCAAGCTTCGATATCGGCGTTAGTACCATGCGCTAGTTCAACCCAAGTTACGTCAAAACCTGTTACCAGTGGATCATTAGAGTTAGCATCTTGAGTTAACTTAGCTGCGTACAAAGTACCAGATGATAAATCTTGCGCTTGGTCAGCTACAAATTTCAATAACAAACCACCCGTATCATCCTGTGTGGTATAAACAGTGCGCTCATCAGGCATAACAACCGAGTTTTCATGCTCAACACGGCCTATTGTGAAATGTTTTACCGGAGTTGGTGTATCGCCTGCTGCATCTGTTACTTCTACGATGTAACCATAACGATATGGATTAGGGAAAACAGAATCACCATTTAAATAGCCATTTAAACCAGATTGAGCAAACGAGTCAGCGCGTGTATTCCAACCAGCAGACGTGCGGCCATTGTCGTCATCAATTGTCCACTCTTCTGATGTCAATGGTGTATTCCAAGGCGTAACAGAACCAAAACAGTTTGCTGCCGTACCATGCACGCTTGAGAAATCGATCATTTCAACATCTAAGATATCCCACTGATTATCATCGTTTTTCTTAAGCTGCATTCTACTCATGCCACCCGGAATATATTCCCAGTTGGTATACAAATAACCTTCATCTGTGCCCGTTTCGATGAAGCCGTTAAAGTCAGGCATATCTGTTTCAACCACTTTTTGTTGACCTTGGATATCCATGATAACGCCTAAACCATTTGGTAAAGTACCATCAAATGTATCACCATTTTGGCCCAATACGTGATATTCACCTGCTGCAACACGAACCGATTCCATTTCTTCTTGTGTTTGTGCAACTGGCAATGACGCAAAACTCATCGGTAACTTGTTGACATTGATACCATAAACCGCACCGACCGTACCACGGTTAATCACATCACCGTTGTGATCTTCTGTCGTGTTGGTGTCGTCTGGGTGTTGTACGTTGAAAAATAAATCACCTTCTGAAGTTACATATGCACCCGTTACTTCAGCACCTAAAGGTACAGTTGCAAAGCGCGTTAAGCCAATCGTTGAACTGCCAACGCCGGGTAAACCGTCTTGGCCGTCTACACCATCTTGTCCATCTGCACCGTCTTGCCCATCAATACCGTCTCTGCCCGGTTCGCCCTGCTCACCTTTTGGACCTTGCTCTTCTTCAAGGTCGCCTTCAATAGTACAAGCCGTCATCAAAGTGGATGCAAACAATGATGCTAGAATTGCTTTTGTAATTTTTGATTTTTGTAACATGTATGTCCCCGTGACTTTTCTAATAGTTAATTAAAAATCACGGGAAGAATGCAGGAGAAAAAAGTAGTTTTGTTTACAGTTTTTTTTAAGTCGTTAAGTTTAATAAAAACTTAATCTTTCGTATTATTAATCCAGTACAGACGCTTAATCTAAATCAGACAAAGGAAAACTGAATATGGGTGTTGTAAATTTATCCGTGCGCACGCGAGAAGATACTTTACCGCGCAACATAATTTCCTGCGTTTTTAGATCGACTAATACATAATGGCATTCTGAGATACCGTGGTACATATCGACGGCCAGTACACTGATTGAGGTGCTTCTTTCTGGTTCACTTAAATTAATGATCGGAAATGAAAAGCCAGCTTGATCTCTGTCCGTTCCAAGCGAAGTAAAAAATAAATCCAATTTATAATTCGCCGGTTGATAATCTATTAAGGTGTTTGCCTGATTGCCATCAACAAACTTAACTTTAAATGACTCTGCTAACTGGCTTTTAATTCGCGCTTCTGCGTAATTGACAACTTCGTTTTTAACGACAAAATGGCTTTCAATAAATATAGGTTGTTCAATTAATAACTGTAATGGCTCTTTCGCAAAACCTTTGGCTATTTCATTAATGCTGTAGGTCACCAGTCGCTGTTCCGTAGATCCCGAGAATTTCTCACCCGCTTGTCTTGTAGAGCAAGCCGATAATGTCAGAGTGACAAGTAATAAACATATGAGTGATTTAAACCTATCCATTTTTTAACCTTTGTACTTTTCCGAGCCATAAAACAAAAATGCCTGTAAAAACAGGCATTTTCAATATAATTTTGAAAAATTAACAGATTTTTATTTTTTCAAAATTGCGGCCACTGCATCTGCAATATAATCAACATTTGAAGATGAGATACCTGCAATATTGATACGGCTGCTACCCGCCATATAAATTGCATATTCGTCTCGAATGGCTTGTACTTGCTCTGGAGTAATCCCTAAGAAAGTAAACATACCATTTTGACGGTTGATAAAACTGAAATCTTCGTCAACACCTCGTTCGTGGATTTTATTCACTAGCATTGAACGTAATGTACGCATGCGAGCACACATCTCAGCAAGCTCACCTTTCCATTCGGTGGTTAACGCTTGATCTTGTAAAATGATACCGACTGCAGCACCACCGTATGAAGGCGGCATTGAATAAATTTCACGCGCTATATTAAGAACGTGCGATAAAGCTGCAGCTGCAAGCTCAGGTGTTTCGCTTACTGTTGTTATTAAACCAGTACGTTCACGGTATAAACCAAAGTTTTTAGAACATGAAGTTGCGATTAAAGCTTCTGGTACTTTGCTTAATAATTCACGTACGCCAGCTACGTCTGTATCTAAATCCTGACCGAAACCTTGATAAGCAATATCAATAAAAGGTAAAAAACCTTTTTCTAAAGCTAACTCGGTAATTTTACTCCACAACTCAGGTGTTAAATCTTCACCGGTTGGGTTATGACAACAACCATGTAATAACACCACATCATTCGGACCTAATTGCGCTAACGCTTCAAGCATTTCATCTGCTTTTAATGCGTTGTTTTTCTTATCGTAATAAGGATACTCAGCGTGGTCTAAACCTGTTGATTTTATGAGTGCAACGTGGTTTGCCCAAGTTGGACCGCTAACCCAAATTTTAGCATTTGGATTACTACGTTTAATTAACTGGAAACCTAATTTTAATGAACCTGTACCACCTGGCGCCTGAACACTTTCAACACGGCCAGAGCTGATTAATGGATTATCATTACCCAAAACCAGTTTTTCCATGCCATCTAAAAATGCCTGATTACCACGAGGCTGGATATATGATTTTGACGCTTCGGTATCTAATAGAATCTGCAGTGCTTTTTGCACGCTGGTCAAAATAGGCGTTTTGCCATCTTCTGTTTTATAAACACCAACACCTAAATCTACTTTCTTAGGGTTTGTATCTTGTTTAAATGCAGCAGCAATGCCCAATAACGGATCTGGCGGTAAAGCAGTTATTTGTTGAAACATGTAATGAGCTTCCTAATATTGTCTACTTAAAAATGAACTGCACATATAATACACGAGACTTTGGGCAGTTAACAGAATTTAGACAAATTTAAGCAAAATAAATGGATATATATTTATAAAAAGTGAATAAATATTCATTAATTCTAGGCGAATGATAATTTATATTTGACGAAATGCGATTATCGCATTAAAGTGCGCGCCATTCGTTATAGGTGCTTTACGTGGTTTTTTCACTAAAGTTAAACGGGAAGTATGGTGTAATCCCATCGCTGCCCCCGCAACGGTAATCAATGAAAGCTTGCTTTTGAGTTAACTCAATCCACTGTGTTTAACATGGGAAGGATGCAAGTTGGATATTTTATCCATTGAGAGCCCGGATACCGGCCTACAACAGAACAACCGTATTGCGGCGGGCAATACCAGGGGTAAAAATGTTTATAAAAAAAGTCTTCAGTAAAACTCTTTTAAGCGTTTGTTTTGTTAGTTGTGTTGCAGCAAACGCTGCGCAAACCGAAGTTATTGAAATTTCAGGTTTTGCTTACTCTAATCCGGCCAATTATACACTGATTCAGCGTGATGAGCTTTTGCAAGCGGGCGCCACTGTTGCAGATGTTTTAAAGAAAACCAATGGATTACAAATTCGTGAAGTCAGCGGCTTAGGTAATCAGGTTGATGTATCCATGCGTGGCTCTACCAGCAAACAAGTTCAACTTTATATTGACGGTCAACTGATTAACGATAGCCAATTTGGTGGTTTTGATTTAAACCAAATTCCAACCGAACATATACAAAGTATTGAAATCAGTAAAAACCAAGCCCTAGGTACAGGTAGTACACCGATTGGTGGTGTGATCCGTATCAATACTTATGATCCAAACAAAGCATTAACCCGTGTTTCGGCTGGCGCTGGTCGTTTTGGCTTTTATCAGGGATCCCTTTTAATTTCTAATATTATTGCTAATCAGCAAATCACGGCGGGGATAAATTACCTCACGAGTGACAATGACTATACCTACCCAGTCCCGCAACCAATAGATGATCCGAACAATCCACGTAATGAGCCGTTAAAAAATAATCAATTTGAAAAGTTGAGTGTTTATATTAATAACAGTTTTAACTGGTCTGCACATCAATTTAAATTGAGTTTTCAATTTAACCAGCAGGATAAAAACCTGCCTAATTATCAAAGCAATTTAGCTACAAATTACTCAGCTTTAAAGAGCAATAGCCGGCGTTTTTCTGTTAATGATGATTGGTTGCTTGCTAATGGGGCATTAAATTCAATTAATATTGAAAGTTATTTTGAAGATAAAAACGAGCGTTTTATTAATCGGGCAAATAGTAACACAAACCAAGTTTTTGATTATCAAACCGATAAATTTGCTGTTAATTTAACTTCTTTTTGGATATTTGACTCACTCACAATCACACCTTATTTAAAGTATAACCATCAAGAATTCGAATCTAACTCAATATATAACGGCGAAAGCCGACCATGTAATGGGGGATCTGGCTGTGATGTTAAAGCCAGACAGCAACAAATACATTTGGGCAGCCGATTTGACTGGATGATATTGCCCAACACGCTAACCGGTTATTTATTGTTAAACCAATTGAATGAATCTAATGACAATCAGATCAATCAATTGGTTTCTGAAACCAATCAGGATGTGTCCGATAAAACAGCCAATAAAAGCTATGTTACCTTTGAAACAGGTCTATCATACGATTTGCAAAATACTTGGTTATCCCCGCTCACTATCTCAGCGCAATTGAGCCAAGGTGCGCGTACACCTAATTTATTTGAACGATTTGGTGACAGAGGCCTATTAAAAGGTAATGAAGATCTTCTGGCCGAAACATCCAATAGTCTATCCGTTTCTTTCGCGCAAGCATTCAACGCATTTGAATGGCAGACGAGTCTTTACCAACAAGATGTAGAAAATGCGATTGTCGCTATTTATAACGCTCGCAATGTTGGTTCGTACGAAAATGTAAGTCAGGCAGATGTATACGGTCTTGAGTTGCAACTACAGTACGATTTATCTAAAGCATTGCAACTTTCGGCGAGTAGCCATTTTATCGACAGTACTACGCACTCACCTACTCCAGCGTTTAACCATAAAAAACTGCCTGGCATTTATCACGAGCAATACCAATTGGGCATGCATTATCAAATATCTAATAGTTGGTCTGCCAGTTTTGTCAGTGCATACGACGCTGCGCTTTATTATTCGCGTACAAATTTAATTGAAACTAATCAACAAAACAAAAAAGGTAATCCAGCTGACAGGTGGGTGTCTGATCTGATGCTGAATTGGGAAAAAGACAATATCCATGCAAGTTTGGCAATTAAAAATTTATTTGACGAGTCTTATCAAGATTTAGCAAACCGGCCTGCTGTAGGTCGAAGTTTTCAAATTAAATTATCAATCGAGGAAATATAAATGACAAAACATGGCGCAATAAAAAAGGGTTTAATAAAAAAGGGTGTAATACAAAAAGGAATATTAAAACTCAGCCTGTTGGCTTCTATTATCGCGCTAGCAGGTTGCGATATTAATAGTGACGATAATGACGAACAGGCAAAAGAGTCGCCAGTGAGTGGTGCTGTGGTGCAAACCGTAGCGCCAGATTATTCATCGTCTCAGGTGGTATTGATTGATACTGAAACGTTCGAATTAACGGAAGGTTTATACGTAAAAGACAAATCAGATTACACCATTAATACCTATCAATCTGAAATCTACCATATCGGTAAATTCACTATCGACACCATTGAAAAATATGATGCAGCTGATATTGAACAGCAAATATATAATTATTCAACTCAACAAGCGGGTGAAGAAGTTTCTGGCAACCCTTATAAAATTGTATTTTTGAACGACTCAAAAGCATTTATCGTACGTTATGGTTCTGACAAGGTATTAATTGTTAATCCTCAAGCGACAAGTGCGGCTGATTTTATAACCGGTGAAATTGACATATCTGCTTACATAACGGACGATTCAATTGAAACGTCACCTTATGCTTCGGATGCCATTATTGCCGGTGGAAAGTTATTTGTAGTTATGCAGCGTATGCTTTCGTGGGCTCCGCAAACAAGCTACTTGGCAGTATTTGATACAGAAACAGGTGAAGAACTCGAAACCAATACCGATA
Source organism: Catenovulum sediminis (assembly GCF_007289895.1). Taxonomy (GTDB): domain Bacteria; phylum Pseudomonadota; class Gammaproteobacteria; order Enterobacterales; family Alteromonadaceae; genus Catenovulum; species Catenovulum sediminis. Next base: position 3,549,958 of record NZ_CP041660.1, read on the forward strand.
GTTCTGATTCAGTAAAAGGGATTCCGCTAGCTGGATTTAATCCAAAGAGCGATAGTTTGTATGTTTATGATAATAGCTTATATGTGACTACTGAATCAGGCTTTTCGTCTGTTGATGTATCAGAAAGTAAAATAGAAAAAATAAACCTAGCTGATTACGCATTAACAGAGGTATTAAATGCAACCGACATTGATGGCAATACAACGGACAAAATTACAGAAGCTGTGATTTTAAATAATCAAACCGGTTATTTTTATGCCGGCTCTGGTTGGCCGACGGTTTCCGCTTTATACCAATTTAACCCAACGACCGGTGATATTATCAATACAAATGTCGCATCCGGTTTAGCGGATGACGAGGGGATTAGTGATATTGCTTTGGATGATCGTAATCAATTATGGATCAGTGTAAACAGTACTAATAATCCAGGTATTGAAGTGTACAGTACGGCCGATCATTCATTAGTTGAAAACCGAATTTCAACCACTTTGAATCCGGGTAAAATTAGTTTTATTAGAAAATAAAAAGCTATAAAAACTAACTCCTAGTAAAAACTAAGCCCGAATAAAAAATAGCCTGCTCATTATTTGACTGGGCTATTTTTTTTATATCCATTAAAGTTCTGCAATCATAATATTCCTAAACTCAATGGGATGCCCTTCACTCTGTAACGCAATATGACCCCGCGTTAACCTTTGGCTCTGTTTATTTTTAAATAACGAAGCATTGTAGCCTTTTATTAATTTACCAATATTGATGGTCGGATTTTTATATTCGAGTACGGTTTGGCCATTTATTATTTGTTTGACCACGCCGTCTTTAACGATAAGCTCTGCTTTAACCCACTTCCCTGCTGGAACAGCCGGATAGCTTGAACGTAAACAATGCTCGGTAAAAAGTTTATTATTATAAACGACATCCGTCCCCGGTGAGCACATATTGCCCGTTGTCCTACCTGGGTTAGCTGGATCGTCGGCTAAAAATTGCATTTCAACAGACACTGGCCAGTTTTGTTGTGGCGGCATACTTTCTGGACTTTGACTGACAAACATGACTCCGCTATTAAGCTTTGCGTATGAGGGGGCATCTGACATAAAGCCAGACAAAAAACGATACTCCAATATTAAATGGAAGTTCTGATAAGTTTTGTTGGTATACAGGTGTGCAAATCGGTTGTTAAACCTAGGGTAATCCGTGTAATCAACCACGATGCGATCCCCTTGGGCTTTAAAGGTACCGGCAAAATTATCGCCAGTTGGATGACCGTGCACTTTGACTGTCCAACCCGATAAATCGTTGCCATTGTACAAGGAGGTAAATGTTTCGTTCGCAAGCGAAATTTGCGTTAATACTAGACAGCTCAGTATGGCGAATTGTTTTAGTTTCATGTAAGACTCTACGAGTGTTAAGCGTTACTTATTATTAAACAGTTAACAATATAACAAAGTCCGTCGCTAAATCTCTAACAATACCAACCTAAAAAAGCAAAATTACGCTTTAACCGAATGTTGAAACCTAATGTTGAAACCTAATGTTGATATGTTTGCCGTGCTTGCTCTACTTTTTCGCACATGATCGCAAGTTCATCTAAAGCTCTTGGTGTCATAAGGTGCAGCTTATCAGAGTTAACCAATACAACTTGATTGTTTTGTACGGCAGGTAGCGTTTTATATTTTGTCCAATATTGTACCGCACCATTGGGTTCACTGGCCGATGTCGGGATGATAATCATTTGTGGTTTAGCAAGTAAAACATGTTCAAGACTGATGTGTGGGTAATCACCTTTTAGGTTTTTAAATGGATTGTTCACTCCGCATAGTTCTAATAGTTTTTGTGGCCACGCCTGATTTGCAATGGTGGTTAAAGGTGTCGACCATAGTTGATAAAACACGTCAACTTTGTCCCTTTGCTGGTATTTTGCTTGTAATACTTTTAACTTGGCATAATAATCTGCAATCACCTTTTTCGCTTGTTGTTGTTTGCCTGTTATTTTGCCTAACATTTGCAATTCTTGCGCAACACTTTTTAAATCGCTAGGTTTAGAGTAAACAACCGGAATGCCAAGTTTTTTGATTCGTTCTAAATCATCCGGCGGGTTTCCTGTCGCCCATGCGATGATATAATCTGGCTTTAGTTGCAATATTCTTTCAATTTGTAAACCCGCATAGTTGCCAATTCGTGGAATATCTTTAGCTGATTCCGGATAATCAGAATGCTCTGTCGTACCGATAATCATATCACCTGCGTCAATTGAATAGAGCATTTCAACAATATGTGGTGCGAGCGCAATGAGTTTAAGCTTTTTTTCTTCTGCTTTAATTAAAGCTGGCGTCATAACTAAAATCAACGCCAGTAATAAAGCGAGTGATAGAGCAGTATAAGAGGACGATCGCATTTACCAATCAACCCCTTTTTGCGCTTTAATACCGGCTTCAAAAGCATGTTTTACCGATTGAACTTCGCTGACAGTATCTGCGATTTCCAGCAAGCTGCGATGTGCGCCGCGTCCTGTGATGACGACATGCTGATTTATCGGACGGTTTATTATCGCGTCTATCACTTCATCCAAATCAATGTAGTCGTAATTAACCATGTAAGTTAATTCATCTAATAAAATCAGGTCGGTTTTTGGATCGGCTAATAAACGTTTTGCTTCTTGCCAGACTTTTTGTGCTGCTGCAATATCCGCTTCTCTATTTTGTGTTTCCCAGGTAAAACCAGTTGCCATAACATGAAATTGACAGCGATTTTGTTCTAATAAATTGCGCTCACCGCAGGCCCATGTGCCTTTTATAAACTGGATAACGGATGCACTTAAGCCATGGCCAACTGCGCGCGCGACGGTGCCAAATCCGGAGGTACTTTTACCTTTACCGTTGCCCGTTATTACGATCACAATGCCCCGCTCTTCTTGCGCCTGATTAATTCTGGCGTCGACTTTTTCTTTAATGCGTTGCATTCGCGCTTGGTGTCTTTCGTTTTTTCGGTTTTCATCCACCATTATATTTGTCTTTCCTCGCCTGTTTGATTAGTTTGATTAGTTTGATTAGAAATAAAATGTTTAATTTTGCCGATGTCTAAATGTTTTTCACAAGCATCGGCCAGCATATCAAGTGCTTTGAGCTGCTGTGTTTGATGATCCTCTCCGGCCGAAACCTCTTGATTGCACCACTGCGCCAGCAGTTTTATTGCCTCAGGCGAATCAAATATACCGTGTAAATAACAACCAGCAACTTGTTGGTCTGCTGTGATAAAACCATCTGTCTCATTTGATTCATTGGCTAATTCATTGGTTAATAAGTGTGAAACAGATAGATGATGTTTGCTTAGTTGACTTTCACCACAATGGATTTCATAGCCGCTTACTTTGACTTTTTGTCCGGCCAATTGTAAAACGCTGCTTTTACGTTTGAGTGTTTTGCCGGCTTTTAACTCTGTCGTTATCGGCAGTAAATTTAAACCTTGTATTGTGCCGGGCGTATCTTCAATACCCAGTGAATCAGAAATGTTCTGTCCCAACATCTGGTAGCCCCCACAAATGCCAAACACTTTTCCACCATATCGCAGATGTTTATTAATTTGATTATCCCAGCCCATATTTTTAAGGTGCTGACAGTCGGCTCTGACATTTTTACTACCGGGTAAAATAATTAAATCAGCGGATGGCAGCTGTTGGTCGGGGGCAATAAACTGTAAATCGATTTGTGGATGTGAACGTAAAGCATCAAAATCGGTATGGTTACTGATACGCGGAAAAACCGGTACGACGATTTTAAGCTTGGCATCGCTTAGATTTTGTTGTGTTACGATGGCATCTTCAGCAGCAACGTCTAAGCCTTTTAAAAACGGTAATACACCCAATACAGGTTTGTTTGTTTTTGCTTCCAACCAATCTAAACCCGATTGTAATAAACTGATATCACCGCGAAACTTATTAATGATAAATCCTTTAACCCGCTTTCGTTCAGAGGGGGAAAGCAAATCGAGTGTGCCGACTATTTGTGCAAAAACGCCTCCGCGGTCAATATCCGCAACTAAAATAACCGGGCAATCTGCCGCTTCAGCAAACCCCATATTCGCAATATCACCTTCTCGTAGGTTAATTTCTGCAGGACTGCCCGCTCCTTCAACCACGATAAGATCATAATTGCTATTTAAATATTGGTGCGATTGTAACACGGCTTCCATCGCCACTTTTTTATAATCATGGTAAGCCGCTGCTTGCATATGACTCAGTGCCCTGCCATGCATAATAACCTGAGCGCCAGTATCTGAACTGGGCTTTAACAAAATTGGGTTAAAATGCACATTTAATTCAACGCCAGCAGCCAATGCTTGAACTGCTTGTGCTCTGCCTATTTCGCCGCCACAAGGGGTTACTGCACTGTTTAATGCCATATTTTGCGGTTTAAAGGGCGCAACTTTAAAATTTTGACGGGCAAAAATGCGACATAATGCTGCAACCAGCATGCTTTTTCCTGCATCTGAGCTGGTGCCTTGCACCATAATTGTTTTATTTATCATTGATGTCGCCAAAAAAGCAGCCCGGTTTACAACCTATTGTTTTTATCATTGGGAGTGCATTTTTATGGCTTGGAACCTCAATTTTTGTGACACTGGCGTAGTCTACTTTTAATTGACTAAACCAGAGTGAATTTCGCCAATCTACATCTAAAATAATGGCCAAAAGCATTTTAATCACACCTGCGTGGCATACCAGTAAATAATGTTGTCCTTGATTATGTTCTAATAATTCATGCCAGACTGATTTTACGCGTATGCCAAACTGTTTAAGGGTTTCGCCTTGCGGCGGCGTGTTTTTATACGGGTTTTCCCAAAAAGCTTCTAATTTAGACCAGTGTGGGCGTAGCCTATCAAACGGGATCCCGTCCCAGCGGCCAAAGTCCATCTCTGATATACGTGATTCTAAAATGATGTCTAATTCATTATTCTCACTGTAAGTTTCAGCAAATGTCGCACAACGTAGTAGCGGTGAAGACACCACTCTATCTATTGGATCTTGCTGGTTTACAAGTTGTACGGCTTGTTGCATTTCCATTAAACCGAGTTCAGATAACTCTATGTTTGTTTGTCCATATAATGCAGCACGCCCTGCAACTGCGCCATGGCGTAATAAGGTAAATCTTGCTGCTGTATTGTTTTCAGTCATTCAGCGCTCCTTTTAGGTTCATCGGCAAACCCGCTACCATAAATACAGAATGATGCGCGATTTGTGCCAACCTTTGGTTTAGACGGCCTACTTCATCTACAAATTGTCTACTTAGCGCATTGTCAGGAATAATGCCTAAGCCAACCTCGTTTGCGACCAGTATTACATCAGATTTAAGTGAAATTAAAGTTTCAGTTAACTGATTGTAATAGTCTGGCAACACTTGGTCAGGCTTGTAATACAACAAATTGTTTAGCCATAAGGTTAAACAGTCTAATAAAATGACAAAATGAGTATCGTTGTAAGATTGTAAAACAGACACTATTTCAACAGCTTCTTCTACTATTGCCCAATCGTTTGGGCGCTGTTGTTGATGGTGTTGTATTCTTTGCATCATTTCGTCGTCGGTTTGTTCGGCGGTGGCGATGTAAACAACTTGTTTGCCATTTTTTGCATATTGCTTGGCAATTTTTTCAGCAAAACCTGATTTTCCTGAGCGCGCACCCCCCAAAACTAAATGGATCATAATATACTCATCATGTTTGTATTTTGCATTGAAAAACTAACTGAAGCTATGATGGCTAAATAACAAATTAATTCAGATATTTGCTGCGCTGCGCCAAGATTATCGCCGGTAAAACCACCAATTTGATTTATGAGTATTCGTTTGTAAATAACACGAAATATAAGTAAAGCAAGTAGGATAAATAGCAAAGCAGGTAAGGATAAAAATAATAATACAGGTACGACACATATCAGGTTGCACAACAACTCATAAATGTTTTGTTGCTGAGCCAATGGTTTTGATTTGCTGCCAGTTTCGGTGACATATTTTGTGTCAAACAGGTAACTCGCTGCAAACGCACGTGAAATAGCGTATACACAAGGAATGATATACACCAGCTGTTGTGCTAAATTTTCCCACAACAATAACCTGCCCGTTAAAACCACAAATAAAGCAGCAGCACCGTATGTACCCAGTCGACTGTCTTTCATTATTTGCAGTTTTTTATCTTTTTCAAAACCACCACCAAAACCATCTGCGGTATCGGCCAATCCATCTTCGTGAAATACCCCTGTTAACAATAAACTTACGATTAAGGTAAGCCATACCGCAATATCAACTGCAAACAGCAGAGAAAATAACAGATAGAAAAGTGACAAAATGCCGCCGAGTAGCCAGCCTACCAAGGTAAAATAACGATTTGCTTTGTTTAACTTGTCACTGGAGTAGGTAACCCAATTAGGGATTGGGAGTCGGGAAAAAAATCCGAGCGCTAAGAAAAACAGATTTAGTTGATATTTAATAAATTGCATTAAACGGGCGTCACGTTCGCTTGGCTAAAGCTGGCCATGTTGTTATAAAACTCAGCGGCGCTTCTAATCAGTGGTACAGCCAGAGCTGCGCCGGTTCCTTCGCCTAGGCGGAGAGATAAATCCAATAAGGGTTTAGCATTTAATTTGTTGATAATGAGTTGATGGCCAAACTCTTCGCTTTTATGACAAAAAACCATATAGTCTCTACTTGCCGGATATAAACTGACTGCCGTAAGCGCCGCAATACTTGAGATAAAACCGTCGACTAAAATGCACTTTTTAGCTTGTGCTGTTGCCAGCATACCCCCTACCATTTGCGCAATTTCAAATCCACCGACTTGCGCCAAAGTTTCTATTGGTGTTTTTTTTGTTTGATATTGAGATTGAGATTGGGCTTGAGTTTGTGTTCGGTTGCACCGTTCGATTGCTTGTTTTATCAAAGTGAGTTTAAGCTTATATTGTTCGTTATTAATGCCTGTGCCTTTGCCAACACATAATTCTGCGGCTTCACCTGTAAGTGTTGATAATAATGCAGCGGCTGACGATGTGTTACCAATTCCCATTTCGCCAAACGCCATGAGGTCAGCACCATTTGTTATTTGTTGTTGAACAATTTCCGCGCCATATTGGATTGCACGTTCGGCTTGTTCAATTGTCATTGCTGCGCGTTGAGTTATATCATTTGTGCCGGCTGCGATACGCTTAACAATAAAATTAGCATGGTCTGCTGTTACCGGTAATTTTATACCGGCATCAATAACCTTTAAGTCGATGTTATTTACCCTGCAAAAACAATTGATGGCTGCCCCGCCATTTATAAAGTTTAAAACCATTTGGCTGGTGACTTCACTGGGCGCGATACTAATGCCATGCTGAGCAATGCCATGATCACCCGCAAAAATAAGCATTTGCGCTTTATCTGCTTGTATCTTGAGCTGACCTGTTTGAGCATATTGCACGCAAGCTAACTGAAAGGCTAATGCTTCTAATTGACCGAGCGATCCTAAAGGTTTGGTTTTTTGATCTATGGTTTCTTTAATTTGAGCTTTTACTTTTTCGTTTACTAAAGTGTCTAAAGCTGAAATTGTAAATGTGTTCATGCGTGCCTTTTATGCATTAAAGTTAAGAAAAATAGGCTTCCTAAAATTGAAGTAATCACCCCGATTGGAATTTCTTGTCCTAAGACTAACGTGCGGGCCAGTACGTCGACCCAAACTAAAAAAATCGCACCGATAAATAAGCAACCTGTCACTAAAATTGCTGAGGTCACAGCAAATAACCGTCTAACGATATGAGGTATCATTAAACCGACAAATCCAATGCCACCACAATAAGCAACTAAAGTCGCAGTAATGGCGGCACATATAGCTAGCATTAAAATACGCAGTGCGTTAACGGGAACACCCAAAGTGTATGCGTGTTCATCCCCCAGTAAAATTGCGTCTAATTGTCGGTGAAAAGCATAAACTAATAAAACTCCGATCGTGATAACCGGAATTATCCAGTATAGATGGGTTGTTTCTGTATTAGATAAAGAGCCCATTAGCCAAAACATGACCCGGTTTGAGGCAAAAGGGTCGCCCATATACAACAAAAATTGACTCACGGCACTTAACATAAATGATACTGCAACGCCGCCCAATAATAATGATTCGATGCGTTTAGCATGGCCTGAAAGCGCAACAAACATCACAATTGTAATGGCGAACAATGCGCCAAGAAATGCGGCGATTGGCAAATATGCACCAGCACTTTCTTTAAACCAAATACTAACGATAGTTGCACCTAAGCCGGCACCGCTGACAACACCAAATAAGTAGGGTTCGGCCAGCGGGTTTCGGGTCGTATTTTGCAAAACAGCGCCGGCAACGGCAAGCCCAGCCCCACAAAATGCGGCGATAACAACGCGCGGAAAACGTATTTGCCAAATTAACGTTTCTGTTAACGGGTCACTGCATTGCACGAATAAACAATTAAATACCGTGGCGGCATCAAGTTCAGCTGCGCCCATTGTCATCGAGAATAACAAACTGGCAAAAAGAGCCACGGTACTGAGTGTGACTTTTATCATCGGCGACATTAACATTGCTTATTCGCCTCTTGTTGAGCGTTATCATTCCAACTATAAAAAACATGTTTCGCATCAGTCATTGGATTGGTTCCCATTCTAACTGGCAAAGCAAAGGTATTTTGCACCCTTGATTGTGTCAGCACTTGATCTGGCGCACCAAAGCCGACCAATTCTCCTTTTTTAAGCAGTAACAATAATTCGCAATATTGCGACGCCAGATTCAGATCATGCACTGTCATCAATACAGTTACATCTAACTGGTTTAATAACGATAAAATTTGGTGCTGATAGTGCACATCTAAATGATTGGTGGGTTCATCCAAAATCAGTAATTTAGGTTGTTGTACCAATGCTTTTGCAATTAATACACGCTGTTGTTCACCACCGGATAAGTTGTCAAAGTATCGATTTTTTAACGACTCGATATCTAGCTTTTCAATAATATTATCGACAAATTGATGTTGCGAGCAGGTGATTTTTTGCCAAGAGTTTAAATGTGGTATTAAACCTAGACGAATTAACTCTATCACCTTCATATGGCTCCAGTGTTCAATATGCTGGCTGACAACGGCAATCTGTTGTGCTCGGCGTCGTCGGGGATTGCAATAATATTTTCCCCTTGCATTCTTATTTCGCCGGACGAGGGTTTAATCGCCCCATAAATACAACGTAAAATACTGGTTTTGCCCGCTCCATTTGGACCCACTATCGCGGTCACAGATTTTTCGGGCAATTCAAAGCTCAGCTGATTAATCAGTGGGCGATTGTGAATATGCCAAGATAAGTTGTCTACTTGAAGAAACGGTTTCATGAATACCTAGCCAGATAACTGACACTTTTAAACATATAAATATAAAAATTTAGGGAAACATTTCGACCGGCTTAAATAAGATACTGATAAATAAGTAGCTGCCGATATTCGTGTTTTCCCGCACGAAATCTGGCTCAACCTGTAGTTGAACATATTTTGTTTGATTTAGTATCCTGACTTTCAAAGATAACCCGATAACAGACCTTCCCGAATTTAATGTGAAACCTCACAATTCAGTGGTTTATTTGTTACCAGCCTTGATTACAGTTGCGGGTACAGTTGCTGATTTGCACAGCATTCCTAAATCTAAGCGGCGCATTTTAGCAATAAACCTGCTTTGCGCCTAGTTTGTTTTATTAATGCGATTTAATGAAGCTCGTTTTGTGCTTTCAGTTTTAACGTGTCTGATCGACAACCTTTGCTTGCGCCACAGAATTTCTTTCGACCAAATACGGCATAAATAAATGCGTCCGGTTCTTAACTTTATTTTTGTTTTGACTTAAATTTATAGCCAGCTCGGTGGCGTAAGCCGCCATTTCTTCTACCGGATAGCTCATGGTGGTCAGCTTAGGGCGGCAGGCTTGGGTAACAAATAGATTATCAAAGCCAATTACCGAGACTTCTTCTGGTACTTTGACGCCAGCATCTTGTAAAACATTCATCGCACCGATTGCCATTAAGTCGTTATAGGCGACCACCGCGGTAAATTTCTTGCCGGATTCAAGTAGCGCTTTGGCTGCAATTTCACCGCCTTCTATATTGGCCGTACTTTCAGCCACTAAATCTGTGTCGAGTTCTAACTGATGGTTTGCTAATGCGGTTTTTAATCCCTGAACTCTGAGCTCTGGATCTTTATTCTGGTAAATACTGGTCACTACGGCAAATTCTTGGTGTCCCTTTTCAATCAGATATTCGCCTATTTGTATACCACCTGAATTATTGTCTAACCAAACACAGCGATCGCCAATTTGTGGAATAAAACGATTGATGATAACCAGTCCGGGAATGTCTTTAGTGAGTTTTATCAGGGTTTGCTCATCTGAATATTCGCTATGCAATAGGATTGCAGTGCAATTATGTTCTCGCAGTGAATTTATCGCATCCAGCTCAGTTGAGGTTTCATATAAGGAATTAGACATTAATAGTTTATATTCATTGTCGCGCGCGGCTGTTTCAACACCAGACGCCAGCGTGCCAAAAAATGACATCGACAATTTGGGGGTCACTAAACCAATTGTATTGGTTGTGCGTTTAACCAATGCCTGCGCGTTAACGTTGGGGCGGTAATCTAATTCTTCTATTACTTTTTTAACGCGCGCCCGACATTCGTCTCCAACTTGCCCACCATTATGCACCACTCGCGATACGGTGGCAGTAGAAACACCTGCCGCTTTTGCAACATCTTTTATTGTGACCATTTAACGTAAACCCTTTTCGTTTACCTAACTTATAAAATTAATATAAGTGCAATCATAAATTAGGTAAACGATAAGGTAAAGGGTTACCTTTTTATAGGTCTAATATTCTAACCCATTTAGATGTTATGTTTTTCGCTGGGTAGCTCACGCGAATTTTTGCATCTGTTAAATTATTGCCCATTTGCAATAAGCCTGCGGCAATCCCCTGCTCTGTCGTTCGACTGGTCGACTCAATAAATTGAATGTCACCGCTGACTTCAAACATAACTTTTTCGTGGTTTATAGGAACAGTGGTACCCGCATCATCTTTTAACTGTGCGTAAATAAATACGGTATCTTTAACACCAGCTGTTGGCGCAACACCACTTTTGTCTAATCGCAGATTAATCTGAGTAACGGTTTTTGGTGTTTTTACCGTATGCCCAGCAACCTGTACGCCATTAATATAGGCTTTTGCAACTAACTCACCTGCAATAAATTTGTTCAAATCAAATTCAAAAGGCGGATGCGGTAGTTCATCTGATAATTTATTGATTGTTGGTTTATTGCGACTAACTAGACGTCCATTTAACCAAAGTTCAACTTCTTCTGCATTACTATACACTCTGACTGGAATGCTGGATTTTTCCGTCCATTCGCTGGCAATAAAAACCATTGGGCCAGACTGGTAATCAGTTGAACGGATCTCTGGAGCGCGTTGACTTTGATAAAAATAGTAACTGTATTTAGGTAAACGGAAAAGACTCATTACCCCTGATGATTCTAAATCATCTGCATATCCTCGGTTATAATCAAACATGACCCAATAACCATCTGCATGTGCTGGATATTTTAAATTATCGTTATGCGCTTCTTGAATATTTCTCGCTTGTTGTAATAAGCGTTTTTCACCATGGCTCAATAATTGTCGGCTTGTACGTTCTTCAGACTTTAAATCAGCCCATGAATCTTGGCTCAATCCTGCATTCTGAGCATAGTATTCCCAATCGCCATATTCAGAAACATTGTAGGGTTGGCTCGGCTCATCATAATGTTGCAATCTATGCTGTCTTGCCTGAAAGAAAATATCAAAATCTGTTTGCCAGCCTGCAGAGTAAGATCCCGGATATTCAGAATGTACCGCGTCATTTAACGTTTTAGTGAAATATGGAGGCATCCAGGATTCGTTAAGTGAACATTCCCACGCCATAATACTCGCGTGATTTCTATCTCGTCGAATCATATCTCGGCAGGTTTGCACGATTTGTTCTTGGAATTCTGGGAATGGCGAAAAATACTGCCAGCCTAATATCGCATCAACTAAGACTAAACCTAATTCATCTGCCGCTTTTATAAAGTCTTTTGAGTGTGGATAGTGCGACAAACGCACATAATCAAAACCTGCAGATTTAATTTTTACTGCATCACGATAATCTGCTTGAGGTGATAAGGCATAACCGACATGCGGATATTCTTGATGTCGGTTAACACCACGCAAGAAGATTTTCTCACCATTGATCAGCAGCTCATGTTTATCGTTAAAAGCAAAGCTGCGAATACCAATTCGAGTTTGTTGTTTTTCTAAACTATGTTGCTGGTTTTTAATTTCAGTTTCTAATGAGTATAAATTAGGATTGTTTGGATGCCATAATTTAGGGTTAATTACACTGACCGTTTGTTTAACTGTCTTTTGACTATTGGCATCCAATGTGACTGTTTGTCTAGTGCTCTCGACCAATTGACCTTCAAACATTAAATTCTGCACCACATCGATCGTCTGCGCTGAGAATTCAATATTTTCAATATGCGTTTGAATCGCGACAATCGCTTTGTCATTTGTTATTTCTGGATAGGAAACAAAAATACCACCGGAGGCTATTTCATCGGCCAGAATTTCATCGGTAATAAATACAGAGTTTTTAACATGCAAGGTTGCACCACGATACAAACCACCGTAGGTATTAAAATCTAATAACTCAAGAGGTTTCGGTCCGGTGATATAATTATCTCTGTTATCTAATTTAACAAAAATATGGTTGGTTTTACCATATTCCACATGGTCAGTAATATCCGCTACAAATGGTAAATAGCCACCTAGATGGCTGGCAATATTTTCGCCATTCACCCATAAGTTGGCAGCATTCATAGCGCCTTCAAAACGGATAATAAGTTTTTTCTTTTGCCAATGTTTAGGAATATCGATTTCTTTTTTATACCAACTAAACCCTTGCCACTGATCATTGACCACCATAGGCTCTATTTTGGGCGTATGTGGCAAGTCTACTTCGTCCCACGATTGTGTTGGCAAAGTATCAAATTTGATGTCCTGCTCGCTTTTTGTGAACTGCCATCCCTTGTTGATATTAATAACCTGAGCACTGACATTATTTAATTCGGCTGTCTCTGATACTTCTTGAGTTAAGTTACAACCAGACAAAAACAGTGACAAGACAAGCCCGTATATTTTATGTTCTGTACGCAAAATCATTTACCTCTTATAAAAACTTAGAATGCGCCCTAATCGTCTTAGACTAGAATTTAGAGCGACTTATTTATTTTCGATTCGTTAGCGAGTTACAGTGTGTACTGGAAACCAATTAAGTAACGACGGCCCCATTCAACATTGAAAGCAAGTTTTGAATAATCGTTATCCCAATAAGTAACGGATTTTTCATTTGTTAAGTTTTGTGCCTGTAACGTCACTTTAAGATTGTCTGTTACAAAATAGCCAACACTTGCATCAGCAGTTGTTTCTGAAGAGTTTAAATTCACTCTTGAAGGTGTCCAACTATTAATCCCTGTGTATTCACTGCGGTAATTAACAGAAACGCGTGCATCAAAACCATCTTTGTCATACCACAGTGTTGCACTGGCGATATCCTTAGATAAACCACCTAAATTGTAAGGGTTATTGTCCGGTTTAAACTCTTGTACCCCGCTATCTGTATATGAGTAGTTAGCGAAGATACCCATGCCATCGAACGGCGCTGGCAGCATATCGAAAGATTGTTGATATAAAACTTCAAGACCTTTGATAACCCCACCATCACCATTGACGGTACCAGTAAAGGCATAGCTGTCGTCGCCCACATTAATAGTGCCTGAATCAATGCCGATATGTGATTTTAAATCTTTGTAGAAAAAGTTGATGGTAGCAGCTGAACTTTCACCCCAATAATATTCGTATCCGATATCAAACTGGTCAGCTATATATGGGTCTAGTTTAGGGTTACCACCACTTGCAGACGGTGGTTGTGTCGTTGGATCAATGGTATAACCGGTTCGCATTTCCAATAATGGTGGACGTGACATAGTACGTGCAGCACCGATGCGCACTTGCGAATCTTCCGTCAGATTTAAGATCATGTTAAATGAGGGGAGAAATTCACTATAGTCATGACCGATTGAAACAGGCGCTACTACTAATGGCACTTCATACCAATTTCCATCTTGGTCTTGCGTCCAGAACCCACCTTCGTTTTGATGACCAGTCGATGTGACTTCAGTTTTCGCATAGCGTATACCGATGTTACCGCTAAATGGAATATCGCCAATATCACCAACCATATTTAACATTGCATAAGCGGCTGTATTGGTTTCTTCTAATAACCAAGATGCGAGTAAGTTTTTATCACTTCGGTTATCCGCTGGGTTCGTTGCGCCACCAAATGCTTGATTCGCAACGAGGTTCCAGTTGTTAAATGTATAAATATCCGGTGCGTGGTAGCCACCGCCAATTGAATAGCTCGTACCATAATTTGTTAAACCATGGTCTTGTTTTGCAGTACGCACCCAAGTGTTAATTTCGTCATTTTCTTTGTTGCGATCTGTGATACGCGCACCAAAACTGAGCTGACTGAAAATACCCAAATCCAAGTCACGTGAAAAATCTAAATTGATATTATACATTTCATCGCTGAGCACTCTGTCGTTATTACCTTCCATAGTTGCTCCGACATAAGTTTCAACGGGTAGGTTTTCCCACACCCCAGGAGAGGTTTCAACCCAATTATCGACGGACTGCACAACGCCTAAACTATACTTTTCTGGACTGCTTATATCACCACTGTGAACGATTAGTTTGGGCGTTTGCGGATCTTGAATATCAAAACCTAAATCGTAATCCCCACCCACATAAACCGGATTAACATCCACCCAAACCGACTCAATACTCGCTTCGGAAAAACCGACATCTAATTTTGTCGTCCACACATCTCCCACATACTCAACATTCACACCGGCGCTTAACATTTCATTGGTTTGAAACCAAGTCGGCGTAGAAACATCCAATCCATTGTTTTTCTGACTACCGGCGACTAAGTGCTCTTCACCATTGGCTTTAGTTACAATTAGCGGCTCGACTGCTGAAGCCTTGTATGCATCTGAACCACCATTTTGCCAATTACCTAAGTCACCCGCGCCCATTTGATCATCCAGTTCACGGATGTCAAATTGAGAATAAAACAAATCTGTTTTAATGCTGAGTCTGTCGCTTGGTTGCCACTCTAAAATTAATAAACCACCGGTTCTTTCATTTTCACCGCGTTTGCTTTTAACCATCATGCCCCAAGGCGCATCTTCTAGAATTTGATTGTCATTTAAATCGCCGCGATCTGCAGCATTATTATAATCCCAAGATTCAATGCCTCGCTCTAATGAAGGTTGATCTTGATACGTCAATCCAAAGGCATAACCAAATGAATCAGAAACTTGATCGACAATACTGAAATTAGCTTTGTACCCTTTACCATCGGTGCCGGGTAAATCGTCACCTAATTGGTTTTTCATCATACTTGCACCAATATTAATGATGCGCTTATCTTTAGATAACGGGCTAACAAAATTCATATTAACTAAACCCGCAATACCCCCTTCTGCTTTGCTAGCAATCGGGCTTTTATAAACTTCAACTGAATCTATTAACTCAGCCGGAAATTGTTCAAACCGCACATCCCGGCTTGGCTCAGCTGAAACAATTTCGCGGTTATTCATGGTTGCAACATTTAAACGAGGTCCCATCCCGCGAATTGAAATACGACTGGCATTACCTCTATCTCGTGATGCAGCAATGCCAGGCAGACGAACCAATGAATCAGTTATGCTGACATCGGGCAAAGTACCCAAATCATCTGAAGATATAATTTCAACCACTGATTGAGAATATCGTTTTTCACGTAAAGCTTTACCTAACGTGGCACCAAAACCTTTTACTTCTATTACTTCGATATCCGAAGACATTTCATTTTCGCTATTTTCAGCTGACAATGCGTTCCCTGCACATAAAAGCTGAGTGATACTGAGCGCTACTGCTGTTTTCTTTAAATTAATTTTCATACAAGCCTCACAAATTTGTTTGAGAAAGTGTGTCAAATCCGTTGTTATTATTATTTAATGGATCTTCTATTTACTTTATAACACTAAGGGTAAGCGTTTTCCATCTGTTTTTTAACAAATTGTGTTTTTTTGTAATTTAGAGCTGAGCAATATAAGTTTTTGCTTACTTTAAGCGCCTTAAAAACCATTTTTGGAACTATATTGTTAAAAATTTGTTTTTTATTGGGTTTTTATTTGTTTGGGATTGTGGTTTTTTTGGGTAATCGATTACCTTGTGTCACTGTTAAGACAAATTAAAACTGATTCGGGTTTGTAAAAATCAACCGAATTAATAATTAGAGAACATAAAAAACATGCATAAAATTTTATCTCTGTTGACGCTATTTTGGTCCTCCTTTTTATTTGCTGAATCTATCGATATCAATAAAGGATGGTTGTTTTCTTTAGGCGAAAATAAACAAAATGATACTCGGCTGGTTGATTTACCACACGACTGGTCAATTGAAGATATCCCAGGTACAAATAGCCCTTTTGATAAAAACTCTATTGATGCGTATGACACGGGTTATACTGTAGGCGGTGTTGCCTGGTATCGTAAGAGCATTAATATCCCCGAGGTTTTCGCGGATAAAGTTGCTTATCTTAGTTTTGGCGGCATTTATATGCAGTCTACAGTTTATGTCAACGGTAAAGTGGTGGGTGGTCAATACAATGGTTATACTTCGTTTACTTTAGATATCACAAAACATATTCGCTTCGGATTCAAAAACCATATCGAGGTGCGAGTTGAAAACAATCATTCAAATGGCCGTTGGTATTCAGGTTCGGGTATTTACCGGCTTGCAACCTTAGAGTTTGTAAATAACACACATATTGCGCATCAAGGTAGCCAGATCCTAACGCACGCGATACAAAATAACTCGGCAACATTAGACATATCAACGCTTATTGTAAATGACAATCAACAACCTATTTATATTAAACACTATGTATTTGACGGCGATAAATTAGTTAAATCGCGAGTGACTAGACAGGCTGCGAGTGAATCCGAAATTAACACTCGTTTGCAACTATCCGATATTCAACGTTGGGATTTAGACAACCCGAAATTATACACTTTGATACAAAACGTGTTTGTCGGTGGCAAAAAAGTGCAAAGTAAAAGTTATGATTTTGGCATCAGAGAAATTGAATTTAATGGCAAATCTGGCTTTTTACTAAATGGTGAACCCGTCTTATTAAAAGGTATGAATATCCATCATGACAATTATATGTTGGGGGCTGCCGCCCACCCTGCAGCAGAATATCGCAAAGCGCTTTTAATAAAAAATGCAGGTTATAACGCGGTACGCACTTCACACAATCCACCGTCAAAAGCATTTTTACAAGCCGCAGATCGCATTGGCCTTTTAATCATCACAGAACTGTTTGATTCGTGGAACGAAAAAAAATGGGATCATGTGAACGATTATTCATCTGTCTTTTCTTCAGACTGGCAGCGAGATTTGCATAACTTTATTTTGCGCGATATTAATCACCCCAGCATTATTATGTGGAGCATTGGCAATGAAATACCAGAACAATGGAAGCCGCTTGGTACTAAAACCGCTAAAATGCTAAGAGATGAAATTTTAAAATTAGATATCTCACGCCCGGTGACTATAGGCGCTAATTTTTCTGGTGAAGCCTCAGATGACATTCTTTCACTTTTTTCAGTTGTCGGTTACAACTATCAAGAACATAATTATCAGCAAGATAGAAAACGAAACCCATCACGCTTAATGTATGCGTCTGAATCTTATTCGAATAAAGCATTTGAAAACTGGCAATATGTTTTGCAGCATCCTTATGTGATTGGAGATTTTGTTTGGACTGGCTGGGACTATTTAGGCGAAGCATCAATCGGTTGGACCGGGTATAAACCTGAATGGAAAGGAATCGGCCCTTATCCATGGCATTTAGCATATTGTGGTGAAATGGACGCTTTAGGGTTTAAGCGACCGGCAGCATTTTATCGGGATGTTTTATGGGATACAGGACAAAATAAACTCACCGCATTTGTTAAAAGCCCTGAGTTATCGTTGCAGCCAGCTCCCATTGAAGATTGGTTTTTAATGTGGACACAGGAAGATTTACACGCGAACTGGTATTGGCCCGAACAGCAAAACAAAACACTGGATGTTGTGGTGTATTCAAGATACCCACAAGTTGAATTGGTGCTCAATGGAGAATCTCAGGGCGTGCACTCCGTTTCAGAGCAAAGCCAATTTAAAACGCTTTATCAGGTTAATTATTTGCAAGGCACGCTAGAAGTACGCGGTTTGAAAAATGGTAAAATAGAGAAAACCTATCAACTTGTTACCGCAGATAACGTCGCACAATTTTTAACGGAGGTTAAGCCTTATAAACACCCTGATTATAACGAAACACTTTTTTATATCACCGTTCAACTTGCCGATGATAAAGCTAATCCGGTAACCCATTGGTCAAAGGATATGGTGGTAAATTTAGAGATTGATGGTGATGTTGAGTTGATTGGATTTGGTAACGGACACCCTGCGATAGATGAAAGCTTTAAACAAAATAGCCGTAGCACTTTTAAAGGACAGGCTGTTGCGGTAATCAAAGCTGATTCGTTAAAAGCTCAATTTTCGTTTGAGCTGACGGGTAAAACGAAAAGTGGTCAAAATATTAAAAAGCGTGTCTTCTATTAAGTGTTAAGTATTAGATATTAGGTATTAGGTTTAAGACAATCGGCTAGCAATTTCTAGCCGATAAATCTAACGATACTAAATATGATATTAAGTATGATATTAAATAAACAGCTGGCCTTCGGAAGATAATATTGCATTACCACCAATTTTGACCGTAAGCTCACCTTCTACATTACTCACCAGATCTACATGTAAATAACTTCTGCGACCTTGGTGAGCCCCACGCTCTGCAACATATTTAGCTGGCAACTCTGAGTAAATCGGAAATTGATTTAAATAACCAGAAAAAGCAGGTATCGCAGCTCCAATGGGTGGATCTTCATGAATACCAAAAACAGGCCCAACGAGTCGACAGTGAAAATCTGAGGTTGAAAATGCACTTTTCCCACTAAACAAAAGAATTGCATTTGCGCAGGTCGCAGGTGCTGCTGATCGCGCCCAAGCATCATAGTTAAATCGCGCCGCTTTGAGTGATTCAAAACTATCAACCGGTACAATTAAATATGGCATATGAGTGGCAACCAGCAAAGGCGTGAAACCATTTACGTTAAAATGATAACTTTCGATTGACAGCATCTCGCCTAATTCTTCGGCACTTGGCGTAAAACGATCAAATTCTGGTTGTGCCTTTGTCGTAAACTGGTTGAAAACAGGCTCACCATTTTCAACCTTGACCATGCATTCTACACTGCCGTTTACTTCTTCTAACGTGAATTGATTTTCACCTTCCTTTAAAGCTAATTCACCCGTTTTAGCTAGGGTATATATAGCGGCTATTGTTGGATGACCACCAAATTCAAATTCTCGTTTGCCGTTGAAAATGCGTATTTTCTTTTTGGCTTTATCACTTGGGGTTATAAAAACGGTACGCCAAAGGTTAAATTCTTCAGCGATAGATAACATTTGTTGTTCTGTTAAGTCGGTTGCATCTGGTACGACGGCAATCTGCGCGCCTTCAAAACGCTTTTTGGTGAATACGTCAACCGTATAAAATTTAATAGCCATGAATACTCCATTGTATACAATTCGATAAAATGCATACAAAATTTACGCCAAATACGATATTTTGTATGTTTATTAAAATTAATGAATTAGATCCCTAATTTAGTGCTCTTGATTTGGGCATGGTTGCACACTTATATTGCGTTTTAAGCGTAGCATATACAAAAACTTATGCTTAATCAGCCTTGCTATTTGTAGTCTTTTAAAGGCCAATAAACAAACAGAAAGGTCGCTTTAATCAATCGATAAATATTTATGCATTTGCACAGATAATCGCCAGTTATTTTTAATGCAATGATGAATCGCCAGTTCAGTCGCTCTTGGTTTTTGACTGATTGGCTGCAAACACACGCATACATCATCTAAACTGTTTCTTAATTTTAGTAACGCTTTTAAATCTTCAATATGTTGTTCTGTTGCTATCGGGTGTTTTATTTCATCGGCGCGATTAATCGCGCTTTGCAATACTTTAAATCCGCCTTTCATCCCTACCTTTGGAGAAACAGTCACATAAGTGGAATTATCGGTAAAAATTTCAAAAGTACCGCTTGTTTCAATTTGACTGGTATAACCGTTTTTATTCAGCGTTTCGGTAAGTGGACGCAAGTCATAAAGACAAGGCTCGCCGCCAGTGATGACCACATGCTTAGCTGAGTAGTGCTTTAATCTTGCCAGTAAACTTATTTCGTCAAGCTCGGCCCACATAGATGAAGCGTTCGAGATATTTATGATGTTCTCTACACTTACTTTTTCATTATCGTTCAGTTCCCAAGTATGCTTTGTATCACACCATGAACATCCAACTGGACAGCCTTGTAGTCGGATAAATATTGATGGTACGCCGGTTTTAGCGCCCTCACCTTGTATGGTTTCGAAAATTTCGTTTACCGGATAATTCATATTTGGCTTGTAACCTTTAACCTAATAAGTACACTTAACGCCGCATTATAGGCTAATTCTCGAGGAAAGCATGTCACAAAAAGAAAAAGCAGTTGTTATTTATTCTGGTGGAATGGATTCTTTTACCGTGCTTAATCTTGCCCGTAAACAAGGGTATGAAGTTTTTGCATTGACTTTCAACTATGGGCAAAAACATGTGAAAGAAGTCGAGTATGCAAAATCGGTTTGTCAGCAGTTAGATATACCACATAAAGTCATCGATATATCTGCGATCAATCAACTTTTAGGTGGCTCTTCTTTAACCGACAATATTGAAATCCCGGAAGGCCATTACGAAGAAGATAATATGAAATCGACGGTTGTGCCAAATCGCAATATGATTTTATTATCCATGGCCACAGCCTATGCGGTATCGTTAAAAGCGGCAAAAGTATTTTATGGTGCGCATGCTGGTGACCATGCCATTTACCCAGATTGTCGCCCTGAATTTGTCGAAAAAATGAAAGCGGTATGTGCAATAGCAGATTATCAGCCGATTGAGATAGTCACGCCGTATTTACATCACAGCAAAACTGAAATTTTAACGGATGGTTTAAAAATGGGCCTAGACTACAGTAAGACTTGGACCTGTTATAACGGTAGAGAAAAAGCCTGTGGTAAATGCGGCGCCTGTACTGAGCGCCTAGAAGCTTTTTCACTTAACAATACACCAGATCCGTTATCTTATGAATAAAGTTATTTTTCTTTAAACATTAAACTCGCGTCAACATTTCCAACTTTAATTGTTTTGATTAAATGGTAGTTGGCGTGATCAAAAAAACGCTCGTACTTAGGTACGGTCACCAAGACGCCCACGCCATCTGTTTGTTCATCATCCGTTACCATTGAGTCAATAGCTTCCATCAAATAATGGCCGACGCCATGGTGTTGATGGTTTGGATGTACAGCAACGAACGCTAATAAATGGTAATAACTGTAAGGGATTGCAGCTCGTACCTTTTCTTCTTTGTCGATTAAGTTTTTTGTTGATAAATAGCCGGCTGTCAACATCATTTTTAATCGCCAATGCCAAAACCGTTTAGAGCCAAAATTGCTATCTGGTTCAATTAAACAAGCAACAGCGAGCAAGTGATCGTCTTCGTCATAAACCCCTATCATTGGTTGCATTTGTTCCCAAAAAATAGATAGCTCTTCCCGAATAGCAGCTCTGAGTCTTTGTTCGTAACCTTCTTCTTCGTGTTTAAAACAATCCATAAAAAAAGGGTCATCGTGATATGCTAAATACAACAATGAACTCGCGATATTTATATCTTCGCCCGATAAATAGGCTGCACTAAGCTGTTCTATCGTATTTTCCATGCTTTCCCGCTTATATTGTCAATTATGCTTTAAGCATTATCTATTTTTTAGATTTTTCAACTGTGATTTCAATTGCGCTTGAATATTTTTTGTCTCAGATGGAGAAAAGTTTAAATTTATACTGAAACAACGCAATGCCAACAACAGAATAAGGAGTAACAACATCGACCAATAAACAAAGTTCGGAGCACCAGCGTTCAGTAATGATTGTAATATATGAAGGGATAGGCGCTTTTCTATTTTACCAATTTCAGTTAATAGCTCGGCAATTTCTTTTGTAATACTCTCTGTATTACTAATATTTTTTATCTGCTGGCGCATTTTGTTTTCAGCCGTTGTTAAATCAAACAGCCCTATTTCCTGTTGTTTTTTATACCAGCCCTTCAATGCTAACCGTGTTGGCATATCGGCAAAGTCTGCATTATTTTTTAAAAATAGTGACTGACTTGATTTAGCCTTGTTTATAAACTCAGTGAGTTGCGTTAAATTCTGGCTGTAATAAATAGATTCTATATTCTGTAAAAGTTGTTGCGCAGAACTTTGTAATACTTCAAATTTTTCTTCACCTTGTTTTTGATTTAAAGCGTTAAAGAGATCCGTTTGATTGGCATTAGCGGTAATTTCTGCAAATGAATTTTCTGCTTTATACAATTGAAAACGTTCTACCGTTTTTTTTATTGCTTGATGAAAACTCACTTTTGCAAGCGATACATTGGCCAACTGTTGACTTATGTATTGATTTACTTCAAGTCGCTGGGCTTCGAGCGTATCTAAAGCTAATTTGTCATCTAAAAGTGCATTAATGCGTGCTTGGGGGCTTGGTAATTCGTTTTGGCTAATTCAGAAACATAGGTATCGGCCAGCAAAGCGTTCGTTTTTTCTAACGCTTGTGTGTGTTGTGCAATGGTAAAGGCGTTTTGCTGTAATGAAATTTTTGTTTGATACTCGACAACAAATTCAGACAGTTTATCACTCGCCGCAAAGTAACTCAGATGGCTGCTTTTTTGTTGACCACTGCTAAAAATTAAATATAGGGTTAATAGCAACACAGTTATCAGCGATAAATCAATCAAATTTAACCGTCGACTTAGCAGGTTATTTGGCTTTTGCGCAGACGTATTTGATTGAGTTGTTGCAGATTCATGCAAATCTAAAGATTTTTGCTTCATAGTTCGCTGTATCTTTTAATTATTAGAGTATTTGTGTCAGTCAGGGACGCAGTTTTTGGCTTTAAGCTAGTCTGCCATAAAAAGATTGGCAATTAATAGTGTTGTTTAATATTTATAGACCTTGAATTGCTTAAATATGACACCAGTTTAAAACAGTTCAAAATAACCTAATTAAAACGAGAATATCATGGCCCTTAAAATCGGTATTGTGATGGATCCCATCGAAAAAATTAATATTAAGAAAGATTCGAGTTTTGCAATGTTGCTTGAAGCACAAGCCCGTGGATATGAAATTCACTATATGGAAATGCAAGACTTGTATTTACACCAGGGCCGCAGTTTTGCAACAACGCGCTTATTAAACGTTATGCAAAATCCTGATAAATGGTTTGAGTTATCAAAATCATCTAACGATATCGCGTTATCAGAATTAGATGCGATATTAATGCGCAAAGATCCGCCATTTGATACTGAGTATATTTACGCAACTTATTTACTGGAGCGGGCTGAAAGTGAAGGTTGTTTAATCGTAAATAAACCACAAAGCCTGCGCGATGCGAACGAAAAACTATATACAGCTTGGTTTAGCGAATTTACACCTGACACGTTAGTAACCAGAAGTAAAGATAGGCTAAAAGCATTTCATAAATCCCATAAAGATGTCATTTTAAAACCGCTAGATGGCATGGGCGGCGCATCTATTTTTAGATTAAAAGAAGATGATTCAAACGTCGGAGTCATTATCGAAACCCTAACCGAGCATGGTACTCGATTCGCGATGGCTCAAGAATATTTACCCGCAATCAAAGACGGTGATAAACGTATCTTACTCGTGGATGGTGAACCGATAGAGTACTGTTTGGCGCGTATTCCGGCTCAAGGTGAAACCCGTGGTAACTTAGCTGCTGGCGGAAAAGGCGTAGCGAGACCACTTTCAGATTCAGACTGGAAAATAGCAAAAGCAATTGGGCCCATTGTAAAAGAAAAAGGTTTAATTTTTGTTGGACTAGATGTAATCGGCGATAAATTAACCGAGATTAACGTCACCAGCCCGACCTGTATTCGAGAAATAGAAGCCGCTTTTGACATTAACATCAGCGCGCGATTGTTTGATGCAATAGAAAAACGCTTACAATAAAATGGCTAACGGATTGGTTTTACAGGAGAAATAATGTTTTTACACACAGTGTTGTTTTGGCTAAAAAGTGATGTAACCACTCAAGAAATCGCGCAGTTTGAAAATGGACTCGATACGATTTCTGCCCATCCGAGTGTTAAATTTAGATTTATTGGTAAACCCGCTAACTCGCTGCAACGAGATGTTGTCGACTCAAGTTTTGATTATAAATTAACGGTCGCTTTTGATGATTTAAAAGCACATGACGCATATCAGGATGCCCCGGAACACTTGAAATTTATCGAAGATTGTTCGGCATTTTGGCAAAAAGTAACGGTATACGATGCTCAAGATGACTTGGTATAAGTTAAACTCAGTTATTCGGGCAGGCTTGTATACAGCCGCCCGAATAATCTAATTTTATTTTACAGAAAACTTTAATCGCATCTCACTACGATAAACGTCACCTGGTTTTAACTCAGTCGATTTAAAAACACTTTGGTTAGGTGCATCAGGTACATGTTGTGGCTCGATGCAAAACGCCGAATTTTTTCCTGCAATTCTGCTTTTGGCTTCAAACCCATCGAGAAAATTACCGGTATAAAGTTGAAAACCCGGTTCTGTGGTTGATATGGTTAATACTCTTCCGCTTGACGGTTCGTAAGCTTCAGCGGCCAATGTTAGCTCATCTGCACTTTTATTTAAGACATAATTATGATCGTAACCAGAGCCGTAATGAATTTGCTCGTTATCTGCGTCAATATCACGGCCAATTTCTTTTGCATTGGTAAAATCAAAAGGCGTATCTAATACACTGCAAATTTCCCCTGTTGGAATTTGTGCTGAATTAACGGGTGTCATTTGAGTGGATGGTATGTACAACTGGTGAGATAAAATGTCGCCCTCACCTTTTAGATTAAAATAACTATGGTTTGTTAAGTTTATGATGGTCGTTTTATCAGTTGTTGCGTGGTAAGAAATGATTAACTCATCGTCGTTTGTGAGTTTATATTCTACCTTTACGTCAAGCGTACCTGGATAACCCTGATCACCATCTGGGCTGGTGAGTTTTAAAATAACACCTGCACTGCTTTCATTTAAAACACCTTCTGCAGACCATACTTTTTTATCAAAACCTTCTAAACCACCATGCAGGTGATTCGGGCCATTATTTACGGCAAATGTATATTCTTGACCCTCTATTGTGCAACGACCATTGGCGATACGATTACCAAAGCGGCCAATAGTTGCACCTAAATAATGTGGATTTTTCTGGTATTCAGCAAGCGAGTCGTAACCTAGTACGATATCTGCAAGCTGCCCTGATTTATCAGCGGTTTTTAAGCTTTGTAGTATTGCACCAAAATTGATAACAACGGCTTCGGTACCTTTATTGTTTTTTAAAGTATAACTGCTAATTTCTTCACCATTTGCGGTGACGCCAAATTGAGCACGCGTTATTGAAGGTTGTGTATTTTGTTCCTGATTAATCGCCATAAATCTCTCTTTTGATTGATCCAATTACGACTATTTTAACGCAAAATGACGGCAAATAGGGAAAATAAAAGTCTTACTATTATACAATTTTTAATTGGCGGATATTATTGCGCTAACATTAGATTAAATATTAGATTAAATCGATAAACATAATCTTGTAAGAAGGTCGAAGCCCCTCTTAAACTCCCCAAATTAATTTCATTAATTTGCAAAACACAGAATAAAAATTTAGCCTACCTGAAAGCTAAGAAGCTTAGAGAAATAAATATTAAACTATTTATAATGTTAACTAACCAAGATAATTAGAATTTTAATCATGAGCATTCAATACAGCGTCAATTTTGATGAAGCAAATAAGCATATTTTTAATGTAAAAATAGCAATACCCAAGCACGAACAGTCAGTGTTGAATTTATCCTTACCCGCTTGGATACCTGGCTCATACATGATCCGTGATTTTTCTAAAAATATTATTAATTTAACAGCCAATAAAGGCCGTGAAGCATTAACAATAAAGCTTATCGATAAACAGAATTGGTCAATACATTCTGGCGGTGAAGCATTCACGGTTGAATATCAAGTTTATGCGTTTGACAGTTCTGTCAGAACGGCTTATTTAGATCAAAGTCGAGCATTTTTTAACGGGACTAGTTTATTTATTTGTGTGAATGAGTTTCAAGATCAAAAACATGAAGTTGAATTATTAGCACCAAATTTTACAAATAACTGGAAAGTCGCAACGGGTTTACAAAGAGCAACTGAAACGTCGGTTTATCGTTTCGGAACATATTACAGTGATAATTATGCACAGTTAATTGATTGCCCAGTTGAAATTGGTGATTTTACCCATCTGGAATTTGAAGTTGCAGGCACACCGCATTATCTAATTTTAAACGGTAAACATTATGCTGATACAAAACGCCTAGTGAAAGATGTTACCAAGCTTTGTCAGCACCATATCGATTTATTTGAAAGAGAAACGGGCGCTAAACCGCCTTTTAAAGAGTATTGGTTTTTAACCAATATTCTGCCGAGCGGTTTTGGTGGATTAGAGCACAAAAACTCAACGGCTTTATTATGCTCAACCTTTGATTTTCCAAACGTAAACAAACCAGACGAATTATCAGATGGTTATAAAACTTTTCTAAGCTTGGTTTCGCACGAATACTTTCACAATTGGAACGTGTGCAGAATCAAGCCAGAAGAATTTGTTCCGTATCGTTTAAACAGCGAAAGTTACACTCAACAATTATGGGCGTTTGAAGGTATCACTTCTTACTATGATGATTTGAGTTTATTCAGAACGGGCATCATTTCGTTTGAAGATTATTTAAAACTTAAAAGCCAAACGATAAGTCGTGTTAACCGCGGCAAAGGTCAGTTAAAACAAAACTTAATAGAGTCGAGTTTTTATACTTGGACCAAGTTTTATCAGCAAGGCCCTGATGCGGCTAATAACATTGTCAGTTACTACACTAAAGGCTCGTTATTAGCCTTGTGGCTTGATTTAACCATTCGTAAAGCGACGAATGCGGCTAAATCATTAGATGATGTGATGCGTGCTTTATGGGCGGAATTTGTAAATAAAGGTGCTGACTATAAAGGCACTCAATTAGATACCATCATTACTATTGTAGATGACCTAATTGTTTCAGATACAACAGCTTCAGACGCTCATTCAACGAACATTCGAGAAACCTTTTATCAGTTACTTAATGATAAAGCCCCTATTCCGTTAACTGAACTATTAGCTGATTTTGGTGTTGAGCTAAAACAAGTCCCTTCTAAAGCTGCATCTTTGTTAGATAAATCACCAGATGCACATAGCCCTTATCTTGGTTTTATGTTTAAAGAATCAAAACTGGGGGTAGATGTAATGCAAGTGTTGGAAGATTCCCCTGCCGAAAAAGCAGGTATAAGCGTTCAGGACAATATTATTGCGATTGATAATATTGTGGTGAGTAAAGGTAATTTTGCCAATGTCGTTAATAATCTGGCATTAAATCAGGATTACACAGTTTCTTATATTAGAAATGGTGAATTATTTAACTCAGTAATACAGCTAATTGACGCTGTTAACGAACTGAGCCAAATGACGGTTATTGATGCAGAAAAAGCTAACAATTGGCAAACGCCCACTTAGCACTTTCTGCATGTAAAAAGATTATTTAGGTGGCAAATTGCCACCTTCTTCTAACCATAATTTGGGATCTAATCTGACATTAAACCAGTTGATCCGCCAATCCAGATGCGGCCCACTGGCACGACCCGATTGACCGATTTCCGCTATTTTTTCACCCTGTTTAATTATTTGCCCTTCAATCACATCAATTTTAGATAAATGGATAAAGGTAGAGGTGATACCAAAACCATGGTCAAGTATCAAAGTGCCACCAGAGTAAAACATATCATTATGGACAAGTCTGACAATGCCGGCAGCCGGTGCAATAACCTTTGTGCCCGTTATTGCCGCAATATCCAATCCGTAATGTGGTCTTTTGGGGGTCCCATTAAAAATACGCTGGCTACCATAGACACCAGAAATTCGGCCTTGTGCTGGCCAAATAAAGTCGGATAAAAAATCGAGTCTTGGCGTTTTGTGATGTCTGGCAACCCATATTTTTTCGTTTTCGCTGCGAATTCTAGCCAGCACAGAGTCTGGAGGGGTCACTGTTTTTTGCGGTACGCCGGTGATTTTATCAGTTTTATAAGTCCGCTTTTTTATTTCGACTGTAAAGGCTTTTTGGCCTGTTGTGGTTTCAAATATTAACGTTTGTTTGGTGTCGGCATCACGACCAAATCCAATTAAAAAGCGCCCATCATCCGTACACTGGCCTGTCTGCTCTGTTTGTGTGTCTTTTACTGTGACAGATATGCACGATTGATATTGACCGCGTACAAATCCGCCCTGCACTAAAGCGGCTTTTTCGGTTGTGTAGCCTTTAACATCTTTCGTTTGAGCATTGCTATTATTGAGCAAGCAGATACTTGCCAATAAACTTAACTTTAGTATAGCTTTCACAATAATTGACCTATAACTTTAAAATGAAGGGGTATTTAAAGTGTTTTGCGCAATCGCACCTTTTGAAACGCCTTCATATGCCATCACTTTAAATTCAGATTCTGGAGATTGCGCCGTCATAACTTCAAGCATAAACTCGGCTAAACACTCAACTGTTGTATCTCTGTCAATTAAATCGATACAATTTTTAGGGCCAACCAAGCGGAAATCACCTTGTGAAGCGGTATATGAAAAGGCCAAATAGTTATCTTGCGCAATGTGATACTGTTCAGAAAATTGTTGTAACAATGTACTGTCTAAATCTTCTTCACTTGCAATATAAATATCTTTCCAACGGCGTTGCCAGTATTGCTGCCAATCGCGACTAGTTTCGCCATTTTCCATCACGGTCACAAGTCTGACAATGCCGGCAGCCGGTGCAATAACCTTTGTGCCCGTTATTGCCGCAATATCCAATCCGTAATGTGGTCTTTTGGGGGTCCCATTAAAAATACGCTGGCTACCATAGACACCAGAAATTCGGCCTTGTGCTGGCCAAATAAAGTCGGATAAAAAATCGAGTCTTGGCGTTTTGTGATGTCTGGCAACCCATATTTTTTCGTTTTCGCTGCGAATTCTAGCCAGCACAGAGTCTGGAGGGGTCACTGTTTTTTGCGGTACGCCGGTGATTTTATCAGTTTTATAAGTCCGCTTTTTTATTTCGACTGTAAAGGCTTTTTGGCCTGTTGTGGTTTCAAATATTAACGTTTGTTTGGTGTCGGCATCACGACCAAATCCAATTAAAAAGCGCCCATCATCCGTACACTGGCCTGTCTGCTCTGTTTGTGTGTCTTTTACTGTGACAGATATGCACGATTGATATTGACCGCGTACAAATCCGCCCTGCACTAAAGCGGCTTTTTCGGTTGTGTAGCCTTTAACATCTTTCGTTTGAGCATTGCTATTATTGAGCAAGCAGATACTTGCCAATAAACTTAACTTTAGTATAGCTTTCACAATAATTGACCTATAACTTTAAAATGAAGGGGTATTTAAAGTGTTTTGCGCAATCGCACCTTTTGAAACGCCTTCATATGCCATCACTTTAAATTCAGATTCTGGAGATTGCGCCGTCATAACTTCAAGCATAAACTCGGCTAAACACTCAACTGTTGTATCTCTGTCAATTAAATCGATACAATTTTTAGGGCCAACCAAGCGGAAATCACCTTGTGAAGCGGTATATGAAAAGGCCAAATAGTTATCTTGCGCAATGTGATACTGTTCAGAAAATTGTTGTAACAATGTACTGTCTAAATCTTCTTCACTTGCAATATAAATATCTTTCCAACGGCGTTGCCAGTATTGCTGCCAATCGCGACTAGTTTCGCCATTTTCCATCACGGTCACTTTAGAGCGGTGCCCGTGTACAATTCGCTGACAGTTTCCGTCATGCTTTTTCAGGCCGTGGCTGTAATGGTAATATTCTTGCGGAATTTCTTCTGCGCGTAATGTGATTTGTATATCTTTGACGTTTTCTGGCATATGCCGCATGACGGTTGCCCGGATAAGCGGTAAAACCGTTTCAATATCGACTTTTTCTGCCTGTAAAAAACAATAAGCTGAGGGGGGGGCAGACATGTGGATTAAATCTAGGCTAGCCATTTTATATAGGATATCTAGATTATCACCTTTGATTTCCTTTTCGATTAATGCTGCAGAGTCTTCGGCAATATGTAATTTATGATCGAATTCGCGATCTATAATTCGCTTAATTTGGCTTTTAACCACACCAAAATCGAGCACCATGTTTTGCTCGTTTAGGTTGCCGATAAGTGCGACATCTACAATCCAACTTTCACCCACCACCCCACGATTTACGTCTAGGTATGAAAAGTCAATTACAGTTAAGTCATTTACAAAAAGATGCATGAAATCAGGTTACACCAGCTAGAAGATTAATAAGCTGTCCATTATATACGTAAATACGGCTAAATTGCACCAGCTAGTGCAACAAGCAGCCGTATTTCAAGATCTTAAAGCGTTAAGATTTACTTGCTAAATAATCCGCTCTTGCTGTTTTAAGCGTCTCACTGATATTAAATGCCATTTCTAATACCTGATTTTGATTAAGTCGTGGATCGCATTGCGTACGGTAACAGGTCTCTAAATCACTGGCGGATATTTTGTATGCGCCACCTGTACATTCTGTGACGTTTAGTCCTGTCATTTCTAAATGTATACCGCCGGCATATGTGCCTTCAGCTCGATGAACAGCAAAAAATGCTTCGATTTCTTTTAGTATCGAGTTGAAATCTCGCGTTTTATAACCGTTGTCGGTTTTAACGGTATTGCCGTGCATTGGATCGCTAATCCAAACCACATTACGCCCTTCTTCTTTAACTTTTTTGACTAAAGCAGGTAATTTATCCGCTAAATTATTAGCGCCCATGCGGGTAATTAAAGTTAATCGACCCGCTTTGTTGTCTGGATTGAGCGCATCGATTAGTTTGATTAACTCATCCGGTTGCATACCCGGCCCTACTTTAACCCCTATTGGGTTATTAATACCGCGGAAAAACTCTATATGTGCATGGTCTAGCTGGCGCGTACGCTCACCGATCCAAACCATATGTGCAGAGCAGTCATACCACAGGCCTGTCAAACTATCACGACGTGTCAACGCTTCTTCATAGTTTAACAATAGTGCTTCATGTGACGTATATAAGTCAGTTTCTTTTATTTTAGGCGTATTTTCAGCCGTGATACCACAGACTTCCATAAAGCCTAGCGATTCTTGAATTCGCATCGCTAAATCATGGTATTTTTCACTGACTGGCGAGTTAGCGACAAAGTCCATATTCCAGCGATTCACTTCATGCAAATCTGCCAAGCCACCTTGCGCAAACGCCCTAAGCAAGTTAAGGGTTGCAGAAGAGTGATGGTACGCAGTAATTAAGTTTTCTGGGTTTGGAATGCGCGCTTCTTCTGTAAAGTCAAATCCATTAATGATGTCGCCACGATAGCTGGGTAAAGTGACCCCATCTCGTGTTTCCATATCATCAGAGCGAGGTTTTGCGTATTGTCCCGCCATACGCGCAACTTTGACAATTGGGCAGCGGCCACTAAAGGTTAATACAACCGCCATCTGTAAAAGTGTTTTAAAAGTATCTCTAATCTTCGGCGCGTTAAAATCGGCAAAAGATTCAGCACAATCGCCACCTTGTAATAAAAAAGCTTCACCGCCAGACACTTTACCCAGTTGATCAAACAGGGCACGAGTCTCTGCTGCAAAAACTAAAGGTGGAAAACTTTTAAGTTGATCTTCTACATTTTTAACGTGTGTGGCGTCGGGATACGTTGGTTGTTGTAGTATCGGGAAATTACGCCATGAATTTGGTGACCATTGTGACACAATTATTTTCCTATTATTGAGAGTGACTATTTACTGTATCGTACACATGATAGTCTGAGAAATTAATTTTACCGTTTAAGCTAATCGCTTTAATAAGCCATGCGAAGCGTCTTCTACTAAGTCTAATACATATTCGAAGCCTTTGTTGCCGCCATAATAAGGATCTGGCACTTCATTTACATCTTTGTGTTGCTCAGCAAAGTCTAAAAACATCTTTATTTTATATTGAAACTCAGACGGACAAGCAGCCATGAGGTCTTGATAATTAGATTCATCCATTGCCAGAATTAAATCAAATATTTGAAAATCGTTTTCAACAACAGGTCGGGCTGCAAGGCCTTTAAAATTATAACCTCTTTGTTCACCGGCCGCACGAGCCCGTGTGTCTGGTTTTGCACCTTTGTGGTAACCCGCTGTACCTGCTGAATCAATTTTTAAATCAGGTCTTTTAGTATTCGCTAATTGTCTAAATACTGCGTGTGCTGTTGGAGAACGGCAAATGTTGCCTAAACAAACAAAAAGTATAGAACGTGCACGGATAGACTCGCTTTTTGACATTATAAAATAAGCTCCTAATTCGTTTCTAATTTTTTCGCCAAGTTGGAGGTTGTTTTCCAAACTGTACTGGTAATTATGTCGTTATAATCAATGGTTTTTTTTGCTATCAAATTTAAGTGTTTGTTATTGTTAGCTTCAACCGTGTCAAAGTTCGTCCAATTGTCCAGTATTTGTATTGCTCCGTTTCTATTGTTGCAAGCTAACGCAATATCACACCCTGCGGCATATGCTGCAGATGCTTTTGACACATAACTACCCGCAACATTGGCCCCTTCCATTGACAAATCGTCGCTAAATATTACGCCATCAAAACCGATTTTTTCACGCAATATCGTTTTTAGCCAAAAAGGCGAAAAACCAGCAGGGTTTGGATCAACATCCGGATACACAACATGTGCTGGCATAATACCTTGTAATAATTTTTTCTGAATAAGTTTTTCAAACGGCAGTATATCCAGATTGAAAATTTGCGCTTTTGTTCGGTTGTCTATTGCAGCGCTATGGTGTGTATCTGCTTGTACACTGCCATGACCGGGGAAATGTTTGCCAGTGGCCGCCATCCCAGCTTTATGCATGCCTTTAATAAAATGGCCCGCGTATTGAACAACTTTATCTGGTACTGAATTAAAGCTGCGCTCCCCGATTACGTCGGAAATACCCTCTAAATCTAAAACTGGCGCAAAACTAATATCAATGCCACACGACAAAACCTCACTGGCCATTAACCATCCAAATGACTCTAAGACAGATACGTCATCGTTTGAGTCGGCATATTGCGCAAGCTTTCGCATTGAGGGAATCGGCTGAAATTCTTGTCGAAAACGCTGCACTCGGCCGCCTTCCTGATCGACCGCTATTAAAATTGGCCGCTTTGCACAGCTTTTTATACTTTTGACCAAAGCACAGAGTTGTTCTCTATTATCGTAGTTTCGGGTAAATAAAATGACCGAAGATACAAATGGATGTTGCAATAAGTCTTTTTCTTCTGGCTCTAGTTCGTAACCATTCAAGTCGATCATTAAGGACATAACATTCTATTCTTATTTAACTTTTACTAAGTTAGGTTATCATTTTATATAGTCAGACGTAAGCTTGAAATGGAGCGCAAACAATAAACCAGCATTGCTGCTGGTTTATTGTTTTCCAATGCCGCCTTATATTATGCCGCTGTGTCGGCAGAGTTCGGCGAATTGCTATTTTGTTGAGTACCCGATTGAGCGCTCGATTGAGTACTTTGTTGTGTAAAGAATTCAGCCGGAAAACTGTCGACCGCAATCGCTTGCTTTCTAAGTTTATCTGCATGCAATATTTGCTGAGCTTCTTCAGCGGTAATCAGCTGTTCTTTTTCTGCCGCTGCAATCGCTTGTTCAAGTGGTACTCGTCTGGGAATTTTACCTGATTTTTGTGCCCCGTGAATTTTTAGTTCGATAGCCTGACACGCATGCATTGCAATAAACGCTGCTTCGACCACACCAACCGCGTCATTATCATCTACCCCCATGTAACATAAATTTGTAATACGATCTCTGGTTTCACCGGTTTTTAATAAAGCTCGGCAAACGCGTCGCGCAAGAATGTCATTCGGCGCTTTGAGACTTACACCATAGGGGAAAATCAATCGCTTGATAAGGTGTGCGAGCCATCTAGGTCTGAAGTTATCAAAATAACCTTCAAAAGCGACTCCTGCTTTGTGCAGACAATTTTGTACAGCGTAATGGACAAATGGTAGATCGGATATCTGTCTTCCATCTTCTTCATAACGTTTTAACACAGCAGATGCCATATAGAGTTGACTAAAAACATCGCCTAAACGAGCCGATATCATCTCTTTTCGTTTTAATGCGCCGCCTAAAATCAACATGGATACATCAGCGCATAAAGCCAAACCTGCACTCAATCTGTTCATTTGCTTGTAGTACTGTGCAGTTTCTCCACCGACTGGCGTATCCCCAAACTTACATAATGTGAGTCCATGAAATAATGCCAGCCCTGTATTGCGGATAGTAAAAGCGATATGTTTAATTAATAATGCATCAAACTGTTTTAATCCTGCTTTAAAATCTGGATTGGCTGCGGCTTCCATCTCTTTGTATACATAAGGATGACAACGAGTCGCACCTTGACCAAAAATCATCAGGTTGCGTGTTAATATATTTGCGCCTTCAACTGTGATGGCAACAGGAACGCCCCAATATAAATGACCTAAATAGTTCTTGGGGCCTAATTGAATCCCTTTACCGGCATGAATATCTAGAGAGTCATTGACCACTTCTCTGCCTAATTCTGTCATGTGGTATTTTGAAATAGCGGTTACGACCGAAGGACTAAACCCTGTATCTAATGCTGATGTGGTGAATTTTCGTGCAGCTTCTAAGGTGTACGCATGCCCTCCAATACGCGCTAGTGCTTCTTGTACACCCTCAAATTTGCCGATAGACAAACCGAATTGCTTACGAATGTATGAATATGCTGAAGTTGTTTTTGTGCCTAAATGGCCAATAGCAGTAGCAAGTGCAGGCAAAGAAATTCCTCGCCCAGCTGATAAACATTCTACCAGCATGCGCCACCCTTTTCCGACATAACTTGGGCCGCCAATGACCCAATCTAGCGGTATAAACACGTCTTCGCCATAAGTTGTTCCATTCATAAAGGCAAGCCCCATTGGCATATGACGGTCGCCAATTTTCACGCCTGGATGTGAGGTTGGGATCAGCGCACACGTGATCCCCAGCTCGCCCTGCTCGCCCAGTAGCTTATCTGGATCATACAGTTTAAATGCTAGGCCAAGTACCGTGGCGACTGGCGCTAGCGTAATATAACGTTTATTCCATGTAATACGGATGCCTAGGGTTTTCTGCCCTTCAAATTCCTGCTCGCATACGATACCTTTATCTGGGATAGCACCAGCATCTGAGCCTGCTTCTGGGCCAGTTAAGGCGAAACAAGGCACTTCTGTACCATTTGACAACCCCGGCAACCATCTGTCTTTTTGTTCTTGCGTGCCGTAATGCGTAAGCAATTCACCAGGTCCTAAACTATTGGGTACCATGACACATACTGCCGCGCTGACACTACGAGTCGCTATTTTAGCGACGATAGTTGAATTTGCAGTTGCAGAAAACGCTAACCCACCATATTCCTGTGGAATTATCATTGCAAAAAAGCCTTCCCTTTTTAAGTAATCCCATACGTCTTTGGGTAGATCTTTACTGTCATGTACTATTTCAAAATCGTTTAACATGGCCAACAGTGTTTCTAACTGATTATCGATAAAAGCTTGCTCTTTGTCGGTCAGTTTAGCGTCGGGGTAGTTATGTAGTTTGTGCCAATCAGGTTTACCGGAGAATATTTCTCCATCCCACCAAACATCTCCGGCTTCCATTGCTTCTTTTTCAGTTTCCGACATAGGCGGTAAAATGCGTTTAAACATTTTAAAAATCGGCTCTGAAATCCATTTTTTACGTATATCGGTGACACCAAACAAAATGGCAACAGCGATTATTAATATCAGTAAAACTGTCATGAAATTACCCCTAGAACATCAGCTAGATTATGGTGTTTTGAAACATTATTGGCTCTTACAGCTTAAGCCTGCTGCCAAAAATGGGACTATCTTGTTTACAATTTTCTCAGTTGTCGCCGATTCAGCGTAGTCGGCTTCGGCAATTTCTTCTAATGCGCTACTTGAACTCATTACAAATACTAAAGCCCCGAGCGCAAAATGCAGTCGCCAAAATAGCTCTTGAGCGCTAATATTTGGTAAGGCATTAGCAAATTTATGAGTGATTAATAAAACTGTCTCCCCGTATTCGCTGACAATGTATTTACGCAAATGTCCTTGCGTTTCTGAATAGCCTCTGCCAATCATAATCATAAAATTTCTCGGGCTTTGTTTGCCCAGTTTATTGAGTTCAAACAATGGCTTTATAAATGCTTGCAAGACTGGCTCTATTTCGTTTTTTTGTGGTGCTATCTGATTCAAATTTTGGTGCAGTAATGGCATATAAATTTCTAGATAGCGTTTTAAAACTGACTGGATCAGAGATTTTTTAGAACCGAAATGATAGTTAACAGAAGCCAGGTTTACATTCGCTTCGGTAGTAATCTGGCGCAAAGAAGTATGAGTGAATCCGTGCGTAGCAAATAGCTGCTCAGCAGATTCTAAAATTCTCAGCTTTGTATCTGTTTTTGCCACAGCAACTCCAAACTTTCAAACGGTTGTTTAAAATTTATGTTTAAAAAGATAAATTGTCAATTAACTTTTATTTAATAAATTTTGAATTCTATGGAACATTGTGTAAATAACATGGTCTTATTTATTGCTAGTGAAAATGTGCTCTTGTTGCCCTGTTGGATTATTTAAACAACAGGGCTTTTTTTTGTCTTTAAAAACACATAGATATAAAAATAGGCTATAATCGCCTTGTTTTTAATCCCAATTAGAATATGAGCAATGCGTTTTTTTATCACATATAGACCGGCTTTAATCTCACTCACAATCGGGCTTGCTCTTACTATAATTGTTAGCGTATTTGTTTCTCGAAAAGTAGACGAAAATATACAGTCTAAAAGTTTAGTGGAACTGAATAAGGCAATTGCGCGTCTAGATCACAACTTCTCTCATCAAGCTTTTTTGTTTAACTGGATGGCTAAACAATGGCAAGAGTTTGGTCAACCTGAGCCCGTGACATGGCATCAGCAAGCTAAACACATTATCGAGCATCACGAATTTATACAAGCGGTCGAATGGGCGGATTCAAATAAAGTCATTCGCTGGATAGAACCTTTAATTGGCAACCAGCAAGCATTTGGTCTAGACCTGAGTAAAATACCCGTGATATCAAATAAACTCGATTATGCTGTGCGCACTGGAAACTGGGTAGGTATCAGTAATTGGAAACTGGTACAGGGTACAAAAGGCATTTTGTTTTACGTCCCCATCGGTGTAAAAAGCGAAAACCAAGGTTTTGTCATTGGTGTCGTGCGCATGATCCGTTTTCTAAAACATAGTTTAGACGATACGATAGCTAAGGGTTACCATATACACATTTCGCGCGCGCAAGACGTTATTTTTAGTACGGTCAACAGAGGATTTGATACAACTGATAAGCAAAATATTTTAGCTAAAGTTAAATATTTTGCGTTTGATGAAGAATGGGCCATTCAAATTTGGCCAAATCAATCATTATTAAACAAGCAAGATCAACAACTTGTTATCATTATTGCGATAACTGGGTTATTAATTACTGCATTTCTTGCTGCGTTATCGCAGCTATTTATTTCGGGTCGCCGTTTCAACAATCATCTTTCCAAGGTTAACTTTCATTTACAGTCTGAAATGAGTGAACGG
Source organism: Catenovulum sediminis (assembly GCF_007289895.1). Lineage (GTDB taxonomy): Bacteria > Pseudomonadota > Gammaproteobacteria > Enterobacterales > Alteromonadaceae > Catenovulum > Catenovulum sediminis. The sequence goes on from NZ_CP041660.1 coordinate 3,588,140, forward strand.
AAACGAATAGAACAAGAAAAAATTGAATTAGCATTCCGTGATGAACTGACAGGGCTCAACAATCGCTCAGCCCTGTACAATTATATTGAAGAAAAACTGAAAGATAAAAAGCCCAGAGACGTAGCAGTTATATTAATTGATCTAGACAACTTTAAAGAAGTGAATGACGTGGTTGGCCACCACGCCGGCGATATGCTAATTCAAAAGGTTGCCGCTCGACTCAACAAAATTGTTGATAAAAAAGATTATCTCGCGCGTATAGGTGGTGATGAATTTGCAATATTTATCAACGAAGTGCCTGCCCGTATGTTAATCACTCGTTTGAATAAAAAGCTTACACACGCGATTGATACCAAATTTGTGTTAGAACATTACGAGTTTATTACTTCGGCTTGTATCGGTTTTGTATTGTCAGGCATTAAAGACGTAACAGCAAATGAATTGGTGAGAAAAGCCGACGCTGCGTTAAATCAAGCCAAATCTCTAGGTCGAAATTGCACGTATCAGTACACCGACAATATCCATTTGGATATTTTAAACAAAGTTGAAAAGCTCAAAAAGCTCAATCGTGCGGTTGAAAATAAACAATTAGAATTATTTTACCAACCTAAAATCAATTTAAATAATAGCAGTATTATAGGGGTTGAAGCATTGCTACGCTGGTTTGATACTGAAACGCAAACGTATATCCCGCCTGCCGAATTTGTGCCTTTGGCTGAAGAATCAGGTATGATCTTGGATATTGGTGAATGGGTAATAGATGAAGCATGCCGACAACTAAGTATTTGGCATCAATTAGGTTTTGCACATTTACATGTAGCCATTAATGTATCGGGTCGCCAATTAAAGTCTAACCGCTTGTATCAACATATTGTGAATACCTATGAAAAATATGAACTGCGCCCTCAGCACATAGAAATAGAGTTAACGGAAGAAGTTTTTGTTGATAATATCAAAAAAAATGAAGATTTCATGCGTTCATTAACCGATCAAGGCATTTCTTTGTCTATTGATGACTTTGGGATTGGTTACAGTTCTTTAGCTTATTTGAAAAATTTTCCGATAACGACACTGAAAATCGATAGGTCTTTCATTCGCGATGTGCCTGAAAATGAGAATGATGTTTCTATTGTGAAAGCAATAATTGATCTAGCTAAAAACATGGAGTTAAAAATTGTCGCAGAAGGTGTCGAAAACAAAATGCAGGTCGCTTTTTTAAAGCATCTTCAGTGTCACTATGCTCAAGGATTCTGGTATTCAAAAGCCTTGCCTGCACGCGAGCTTACCGACAAACTTATTCACCTACATAACTGGGATTAATGCCATATGGTGACACCTGATTATGTCGTGTCTTTTCGACAAAACTTTCCTTATTTTACGAAAAACCCAGACAGTTGTTATTTAGATAATGCAGCGACGACACACATTTGTCAGCCCGCGTTGGATAAAATCAACGAGTACTACAGTTTTCAACATGCAACAGTGCATCGCTCTGGGCATATTGCCGCTACCGAAAATACGAATCAGTTTGAAGCGGTAAGACTGCAAGTTGCGAAGTGGTTAAATGCCGAAGAAAAATCTAACATAGTTTGGACTAAAGGCGCGACAGAAGCTGCTAACCTAGTTGCTCATTGTTTGCATCATGCGTTTTTGCAAGCCGGTGATGAAGTTATAGTAAGCATGACTGAACATCATGCTAGTTTTGTTACATGGCAGCAACTTGCTCTTAAATATAACTTTAGATTACGTATTGCACCGGTTGATCAACATATGAAAATTGATGTTGATGAGTTAAAAAAATTAATTAATAAAAATACCCGGGTTGTCGTTTGTTGCCATGTCGCAAATGCAACCGGTGTGAAACAACCGATTGAAAAAATATGCCAGCTTGTTAAAGCTCATGCAAACATTATATCCGTTGTTGATGGTGCGCAGGCGATTAATCACATACCAGTTGACGTGCAGAGCCTAGGTTGTGATTTTTACTACTTTTCTGCACACAAAATGTATGCTGGAACAGGGTTAGGTGTTTTATATACCTGTAGCCGTGTGCAGGAGCAATTGACGCCCTATCAATATGGTGGCGAGATGGTTCGCTCTGTCAGCATTACCCGCTCTGAATTCAATCAAGCGCCGTTTATGTTTGAAGCCGGTACACCAAACATAGCAAGTGTTTACGCGCTTTCGGCTACACTTAACTTTTTAGACAAACAAGCTCTAACGCAATTGCGCACCTATGAGCATGAACTGATGCAGTATTTGATTGCGCAATTGAAACAATTTCCCGAAATTAAAATACATGGTTCCGAAGGCTTTTGCGGAGCTGTTTCTTTTAGTTTGAAAGACTGGCACGCATATGATGTAGGCGAAATTTTGGCCCAAATGGGGGTGGCTGTGCGTACCGGAAAACATTGTGCAATGCCTCTGGTTGACAGTATCAATACCAATGGCACGGTCCGTGTATCTCTCGCTGCTTATACTTTGGTTGAAGAGATCGATAAGTTGATTAATGCGGTGAAACAATTAAGAGAATTTTTGTAGATGCAACAAACACAAGTACTGCAACAATTTAAACTATTAAATGGTTGGGAAAACAGATACCGATATTTGATGAAAGTGGGTACACCTGACAATTTGCCATTTGATTCAAGTTATCGAAGCGAGCGCTATTTAGTTGATGGGTGTGAAAGTCAGGTTTGGTTATATATTAATGCTGGTAAATATTATGCCACAAGTGATTCTCGGATTGTGAAAGGCTTATTATGTTTAATTTTAACGAAAATAAATGAATTACCATCAGATCAGGTTGCACACTTTGAACTAGGCACATTTTTACAAGAGTTTAATTTAGAAAAACATTTAAGCGAATCGCGCAGCAATGGATTACATGCGGTAATTTCTCAAATAAAGAAGCTAAATTGCTAAAGCCTAGCTATACTCGAGGGAAAGTGTTGTTTTGTGAGTAACGTGATATGTGGCATCAAATAGAAACAAGTATTCAACAGGCTTTACTATCTGAGTTTAATATTACAAACAAACAGGCAATCAGTGGTGGTGATATAAGCTCAGCCTACCAAATTATGGGTGATAATGGCCAATCTTATTTTGTAAAGTTAAACAAGCTAAGCTTTATAGAAAACTTTTTGTGCGAAGCGGCTAATTTGGAAAAAATAAGCCGTACAGATAGTTTGTACTGCCCGCAAGTCATTACCTATGGTTCCAGTAAAAATTATAGCTTCCTTGTTTTAGAGTGGCTGGATTTTACCTCTCCAAAAATGCAAGAGTGGCATCAAGCCGGACAAGCGCTTGCGCAAATGCATATGGGTGACACCCAAGCTCAATTTGGCTATGAAGAAAATAACTATATCGGTAAAACAATTCAGCCGAATCCATGGCACAACAATTGGTCAACGTTTTTTGCTGAACAAAGAATTGGACATCAACTGGAATTGTTAAATGAAAAAGGCGTAAAAATAGGTGATATTGACGACATTGTTGCCTTGGTGCATAGCCACTTAAAACCAAGAAAACCAGACGCAATGCTATTACACGGTGATCTGTGGCGGGGAAATATAAGCTTTATAAAGTCCCGACCGGTTGTTTACGATCCTGCATGTTATTATGGTGATCATGAAACAGACCTAGCCATGACAGAGCTCTTTGGCAAATTACCACGTGAGTTTTATCAAGGGTATGAGCAAATTCTCCCCATTGATACTGGCTATAACCAGCGTAAGCATATCTATAATTTTTATCATATACTCAATCACGCAAATTTGTTTGGTGGCTCGTATATCGATCAGTGTCGTTTATATTTACATACCTTGTCTGAGCTAAAATTGTAAATTAACCCCTACATCTAACCCAAACATCCCCCTATTTAGTTCAAGGTCATACCTTGAAAAGAGCGTTGGGTAACCTAAGTTAAATATAGACAGACATTTTGATCTAGGATTCGTTACAACTACGATGGGAGAATAAAATGACTACAGGCCTTAAAGATAAAGCAACTGAATGCCCACATTGTGGCCATCACATTCACTTAATGTTAGATGATTCTAACGGTGATCAAGACTATTATGAAGATTGCCCAGCATGCTGCAATGCAATACATGTTAGTTTTCATTTAAGCGAATATGACAGTCATTTAGATTTAACTGTTGCTGACGAATAGTTTTTATATCGCCTCTAACGCTTCACTTAGTTGTGAAACACCAATAATACTCATTTCACCAATAGATTGTTTAGGGGCGTTTTGCTTTGGCACAATGGCTTTCTTAAAACCGTGTTTTGAGGCTTCCTTAAGCCGCTCGATACCGTTTTGCACGGGTCTTATTTCACCAGACAAACCGACTTCACCAAATACCACTAAATCCTGCGGCAAAATGTGATTTCTAAAGCTTGAAACCAAGGCCAGCAACAAGGCTAAATCGGCTGAGGTTTCAGCTACTTTTACCCCGCCAACAACATTTACAAATACATCCTGATCGCCCAACTGAATTCCGCCATGTCTATGCAGGACGGCGAGCAACAACGCCATGCGGTTCTGTTCTAAGCCTACTGCAACTCTTCTTGGGTTACCGAGCTGAGAATGATCTGCTAATGCCTGAATTTCGACCATTAATGGTCGTGTACCTTCCCAGATAACCATGACCAAAGAGCCGGAAGCTGGGACATCAGCTCGCGACAAAAATATTGCAGAAGGGTTCTTTACTTCTTTCATCCCCTTCTCTGTCATGGCAAAAACACCGAGCTCGTTGACCGCACCAAAGCGGTTTTTATGACTACGTAGTGTACGATATCGGCTGTCTGATGAACCATCTAATAATATAGAACAATCGATACAGTGCTCTAAAACCTTAGGGCCTGCCAAACTACCATCTTTGGTTACATGGCCAACCATAAAAACTGCAACTTGATTTTGTTTAGCGTAGCGGGTTAAAAACGCAGCTGATTCTCTAACCTGAGATACGCTGCCTGGCGCCGATTGAACATCTGTCATATGCATGACCTGAATAGAATCGATGACTAATATTTGCGGTTTCATCTGTCCAGCCAAGTGGCAAATGGACTCAACATTTGTTTCTGATAAAAGTTTGAGTTTGTCTTTGGGCAAGCTAAGCCTATCAGCGCGCATCGCAACTTGCTGTAGAGACTCCTCCCCAGTGACATATAAAACGTTCATAGACTGCGCTAATTGACACATAGTCTGTAATAAAAGCGTACTTTTACCCGCTCCTGGCGACCCCCCTATTAAGACCGCGGAGCCTGGCACGATTCCGCCACCTAAAACCCGATCAAATTCATTAAATCCAGAACTGATTCTGGGTACCTCGGCTAACTCTATGCTATCCAAGGTTTCAATTTTTGCTATGGTTTCGCCTGCGTAACCACTTAATCTATCATTGTTAGATTTAGATTTCGTTACTCTGAATTCACTAATGGTGTTCCATGCTTTGCATTCATTGCATTGCCCCATCCAACGTGAGTAATCGGCACCACATTCATTACAAACCCAAGCTGTTTTTGATTTTGCCACGATTTATTACCAAAATATTTCCCCATTTCAGAAGTTTACATTAAACTTATTGGGTGATTAAGCGATATATAATTAAATTCTTTAAAGATATCATTGATATCCACTACTATAAGTAAGTATGACAAAAACAGATCCGACACTAGCCGAATATGGCCCAATAATAGAAAAACTAAAGCCGACCATCAAATCGCCTGATTTTGATCTAGTGTTAAATAATGTTGCATCTGATATCCCTAAGCCTAAGCGATTTTTAATTAAAATGGAGCTGAAACGGCTATCGGCGCCTAGCTCGCGGAGAATAGATTTAAGAGGTATGGTCGATGGGGAATGTAGCGAGTTTGAATTTAATGGCATCGCTCACTATCTCGATGATAACTCGATAGAACGCTTTCAAAAAGGTATCGAAACCTACGGTTGGTATTGCACCGGCGTTTATGAAGACATTATGCAAAGTGTCACCAATCAAAAGCGTCAAGCATCGGCTAATAATAGTGCTCAAGAAACGCAAGCAATGAGTACAACTGAGCATGGTACTATCTCAGTCTATCCAGCTTCAGCCATTCATTTTGGAGAACGGCATCTGCGTAGTGAAGAGCGAATGAACTATTCAATGCAAGTTGAGATTGAAGCCAGTTTAACCGATCTTTTTAAAGCAGTAACAACGGATATTTCTGTTAGTGGGTGCCGATTGAAATTACAAAAAAAATACCCACTGCAAGTCGGACAATTAATTTATATTAAATTTTTAGGTTTAGAAAAAGAGTTTGCGTTAGGCCTAAAAGACAAAATTCAATACAAAATCACCAATATTGAAGAGAAATCAGGTTATATATATCCGAAATGCCAGCGAACCTATGATTTAGAAACCCATTCGTTTGATGAATTTTTATCTAATTTTATAAATGGAAATAAGCGGCGCTACAAGCTGAATTTAGATAATACAGTGAGTGCTATCATTAACAAAGGGTACGAACAATATTATTTACCGCGCATAACTTCACTTCCGGTCTTTATCAACCAAACGGATAATAATCTGTTACAAGCATCCATGATGCTAACCAATGATAATAATAAAAAAATTAGCGGTCAGTGGCTAGATGAAAATAACCAAAATTGCTTAGCTCAACTTTTATCACACGAACGTCTCTCTGCTTTGAGTCAAACAAACGGCACGGTCAAAGAGACCATATTTTACGGTTTTACACATATCGCTAAAGGTCGAGTTTATTTCTATTCTGCAAGCATTGATGAACTAAACGAAAACCCTGAACTTAAGCGCGTGTTTTTAGCATTTGGTAGTAGTAAAAAGCATTGGATGGTGTACCGCGTGCAAATGATAGAGGTGAAGCCTGAGCAAGCGCATTTGCCGCTCACACTACCCAAACCGAGTAAAACAGATGCTAAATTTACGCGTGATCATAAACCCCCTTCCCCGCGTGTATTGAGTCATATTAGTAAAATAAAATATGTTCTGTTAATGACTGAACTAACAACAGAGCTCGCTAAAGAACAATATCAAAACAATAAATTTGAGCTCACTGAGGTTAACAATCTAAAAATATTTGGTCATAGTAAAACTGAAAAAGTACCCAGCATCGAAGAAGTTGCTTTTAGGTATGTCAATTTAAGATCGCAAACACGTTACCTCTATAAAACCAGTGTCGTATTATCTACCGACTTTATTGATAAACAGGCATATACCAAAGATTTTTCGATAAGTGGTATGCAGATTGAATGTGGCGATTCTATTAATGTTGATAGATACGAAAAAATCAAAATTGCGTTGCCGGATCTACAACAAGTCTCGGCAAAGTTTAAATTAAAAAATTTGATTTACGAAGTTGTTGGTTTTAACAAAGCAAAAACCATTGTGCATTTAAAGGCATTTGAGGAAAGAGGCAGTGTCCATACAGGTAAGGCATTTTTCGAACAACTTATCGATAAAAATAAAAATAAATTAAAAGCGGCATTTATGGGAAATGTTGTACCTGGTCTAGCCGAAGCCCTGCGTAATATATATGTTCAAAGTGCTTTGAACACGGCATTTTTTATTCATAAACGCGGTATTCGCCACGAATTAAAAACGATTGGTCACTCAAGCACTCCTAATCCGGTTATTAATATTTTTAAGAGTGATCATGAAGCTGGATATAATCTGTATCCGATGCTAAGGAATAATTATTTAAGCACCTTCATTATAAACATTCTAAGAAGACTACAACGACACTCTCACCCGATGCATGAAGATTTGCTGGTGAGAGTCAAGTTAAGTGAAACTAATGTCGTTGAACGGTTTGAGAGCATTTTAGCATCTGAGATGCGAAACGATTCAGCGCGACGCATTTTTATTCAAAAAGCGACTCAGAAAAATATATTATTTTTTGCTTTACGAATTTTCATTTCGCGTACTGGGCGTCCAGATACTGATTTTATTGCATCTGAATTATCGTATGTAAGTCAATACGCTATCCATAAGGCAAAGCAGCTCGAAGAAGAGTTATGGTCTGTCACTGGCGTTGGAGATATTGTTGATATTACAGAGGAAGTTTTAACACGTTATGCATTTAAACAAGAGATTATCGACCAGCAAATGCAGCACAGGTATGCTGTGCTGCAAAATTCATTAGACAACTAACACAAATAACCACAACTAATGGGTCTAAAATTTTTTATTTCAGCATATAAATCAACGCGTCTAAACCATAGTGGTTAATGGCTACATCCGCTTTTTGTTGCACGATTGGTTTGGCTTCAAAGGCGATACCTAGTGCGGCAGCTGCCATCATGGTTAGATCATTGGCGCCGTCGCCCATCGCTATGGTTTGCGTTTGTGAAATATCAAACTTTTCCGCCAACTCGCCCAATGTTCTGGCTTTAACATTTGCGTCAACAATTTCACCGACTACTTCCCCCGTTAATACACCATTTTCTATTTTTAATGTATTCGCGACCGCAGCATCTAAATTCAATTGTTGTTTTAATTTATCTGCAAAAAAAGTAAAACCACCAGACGCAATGGCAACTCGCCAATGATGCTGTTTTAAACAATCGATGAGATGTTCAAGTCCGTGCATCAAGGGCAGATTATTAGCGACAGCGTCCAGTACACTGACGTCGCAGCCGGCTAATTTTCCGACTCGGCCTTTTAAACTTTCGGCAAAATCTAATTTCCCCTGCATTGCTAACTCAGTCACTTCCGAAACCTGCTGACCAACACCTGCCAGTTTTGCAATTTCATCAATACATTCTATTTTGATAGTCGTTGAATCCATATCCATCAACAATAAACCAGGCTGTTGTAATGTAGGACGTTCGCTGAGTTGCCATAACTCACATTTTTTTTCACTGGCCCAACTGTGTAACTTATTAAATAGATCTGCAGGAATTTTTGTTTGTGCCGGCCAGGCTAAAGCTGTTGTTTCAAACCCTTCATAATGCAGGACACGGACCCCTTTATCCTTTGCTAAATAGGGTTTCAAAGACTCGCTTATATAAGCAAAGTCTTGTGTTGAAAACGCATTTCCATAACAAATAACCTCACAGCCACTAGGTGTTTTCTGATTTGCTTCTAAACGATATTCTAGACTATTATCTGGGTTGAGGTTTAATGCAGCGTGTTGGAGATCTGGTTTAACTTGCTCATACAGACCACGGGCAAAATGTGTATACTTTGTATCGACATCTGCAGTATAAATATTATATTGGCTCACTAATTTAACTCTTAAAAACGAACAATTATGTGTATTGTACTGAATCTTAAAATATAATTGTATCTTTAAACAAGCCAATTCTAATTAAGGTATGTATCCCCCCTCATGGAACAAGTTCAGGAATCTGCAAAAATACAAAAGCGCTGGATTATTAGAAAACTGATACAAGCGTTCAGTGGCTTTGCGCTTATATTCATTGCATTAATATTTTGGTTTCGCTATGAAAGTGAAGTCGCCACGTCTTTTAATAAAAGCAACTATCAAGTCGCGCATGCGCTCGCAGATTTAATTGCCGCGAGTTTCCCGCATGAATATTTTAGCGACACTCCTGAAGCGTACCATTTAACATCTTTTACTGATAATGACTGGGTATATGATGCAAGTATATATGACGATAAAGGCAATGTGTTACACAAAACAGAAGCTGCACATTCGATTTTACAAACAACAGCACTAGAGCAAACTGAAGGGCTGCAAACGCTCGCAATTGTAAAAGAAATTTTTAATGAAAATGGAGATTTATTGGGATATTTACGCGTTACCGTAAATACAGATCAACTTACTCATTATCAGGCCAATTTTGTTGATATTACCAGTTCTACTACTCGTTTTTTGTTTTTCTTAATTGCGCTGGCCAGTTTATTTATGAGTCGAGCATTTTTTAAAGGTGAAGATTAAAGTTATTGGATTTCAGTCACATAACAAATGTCGTTTTTAACATACCACTTTACGTTCCAATCTACTATGTGCATACCATATATACGTTCTTCTGTATTAGTTTTATGAAAAGCAGGCCTAGGATCTTGAAGTAAAACCTCAGTTAAAAATGCCGAAAACTCTGGATAAACCTGTTCGCATTGCTGTAACACGATATTAAGCTCGGATGAAAAAACGACCTTTTGTAATGGTTCAGGTGCTTCGCTGGCAAATGCGCTGCTTGCAGTCATTTGATTATCTGCATAGGGAATAAAGGGTTTAATATCGATGATAGGGGTGCCATCAACCAAGTCTAATCCACTGATTTGCAGTACAGTATCTCGACCTTTAATGTCAATGGCCTCTAACTTGACACAAGATAATCCGATTGGATTTGCGCGAAATGGGCTTCTGGTCGCAAAACATCCCATCTTTTTATTACCTCCTAAACGAGGCGGCCTTACCGATGGGTTCCAATCGCTTTTTAGCGCTTTATCAAAAACAAACATAAGCCAAATATGGCTATAGTTTTCTAATCCGCTAAATGCTTCTGGGGTATTGTATGGCGAAGTAAAAACAATTTGCCCTCTGGCTTTTGTAACCAAATTAGCTTGCCGTGGCACAGCAAACTTTTCTTTATAGGGCGAGATTACTCGCCCTATCACATTAAATGACCATGTTTCCATTTGTCGCCAGTATCGGAATTATTTTAGTTGAGCTTTAGTGCGACTATTTCACCGTCTCTTGTTTGAATATAAGCAATATCGTTTTCAACAATCGGTTGAGCCAATAGTGCATCCGTACTAATTTGGCGTACGTAGCTTAACTTACCTTCTTCTTTATCAAACAAGTAAATATAGCCTTCGAAGTCTCCAACTAAAACATAATCACCTAAGATCGCACCTGCTGTAATATGCCGATTTCTGAGTTGATTATTTGACCAAAGCTCTACACCGGTACGTGCATCAACTGCATATAAGATGCTTTTATCATCACTTAGAATGAGCTTGTTTGCATCCAATACCATGTTTTGATAACCACGATATTCACGTTTCCAGGCCAATCTAGCACTCCGAATATCTACCATGCCTAATGATCCGCCTGCAGATAAAGCATATAAATTAAAGCCTGAAATAATCGGTGTTGCATCTATATCGGCGATTCGAGCCAGTTCAGTCGCGCCTTGCGGTTTAGCGATAGGGACTTCCCAGGCAAGTTGACCGTTTTGTGATGCATAAGTCATAACTTTACCGGTAGCACCACCAATAAAAACGCCACCTTGTGCATAGGCTGGAGACGATGCCCCGCGAAGGGTAAGCGATGGAACATCAGCAATTGAGCTCCATATTTCTTTACCGTCATTGGCGTCTAAAGCGACTGTGGTTCCTGAACCTAGGTGTGCAATGACCTTACCTTCTTCTGCAATAGGTGCAGATAATACTTCACCATCGACAGACACACGCCAAATTTCATGACCATCTTCAACACTTAACGCAACTATTTCACCATTTTCGGTGCCAACAAATAGTTTTTCATAAGAAGCGACGAGTCCAGAGACACGACTCTCAGGTGAAGTATTAAAACCAAGCCAAGACAAATAACCTTCACTTGGTGGTCGAATATCCACTTCCCACACTTGTTTACCCGTGTCTGCTGCAAACGCTACGACAGCTCCAGTACGATCTGCTGCAAAAACTTTATCATATCCCCAAGTTGGTTTTAAACGAGAATAATAACTTTCGACACCGTCAGCTACCGATTTACTCCAAATCACTTGAGTGTTAAATGTGTTTTTGATTTCGGGTCTATCCGCAGGCAATAGATCTGGATCTTCATCATTAGAAGCACAGGAAACCAAAACAATGGATAACAAACAAGCTTTTGTTAATTTGCTTAACGACACTGTCATTACAATGCAACCGTACCATTTGAAACGGCTAAGTTATCTAATTTCATTTTTAATGCTGGGTTAGCCGTTAACCCACCATTGTCTGCAGCCAGTTGATAGGCGGTGCGTGCTTTGTCTTTGTCATTTTTTTGTAAATGAATATCACCTCTAATTTCTGCAAACTGAGCGGTAAAAGCTTCGGTATTAGGCTGCCCTACCAAAGCCAATGCTTCTTCACTTTTTTCAAAGGCGATTAAAACTCTTGCTAAACGCACAGTCGCTAAATCTTGCAACGCTAAATCACTGGTGTTTTTTGTAACCCATTTTAGTTGATCGGCTGCTTGTTGGTATTGTTGTTCAGCGACAAAACTTTTGGCTAATTTAAATGCTGCCAAAACAGCAAATCCGCTGTCTGTATTTTCCTGAATGTAGGATTCAGCAGCCTTTTTATCTAGCTGTTCATTGGACTCAATTTTGCTATATGCTAAAGACTGAGCTTCTAGCTTTTCAATTTGTTTATTTTGAAAAACTTTATAGCCGTATATACCGCCCAAACCTAACACACTACCGACAATAATAGCTGTACCATATTTTGACCAAAACTTTTTGATCGCTTCAACTTGTTGTTCTTCTGTAGAATAAATTTCCATGACTGTCCCCTTACAGCACTTGCGATAATGTGCTCGTTAATTCTGATTGAGCTATTGTTTGTTGTTGTTCTTGACTACGCAGAGGCTTTATCGTCACTTGGTTTGAATTCACTTCTTCTTCACCAAATACAAGCGCTAATTCTGCACCACTTTTATCTGCTTTTTTAAACTGTTTTTTAAAGTTTCCACCACCACAATTAAGCTGGATGCGTACGTTTGGAATTTGGTCTCTTAATGTTTCGATGAGCGCGGGGACTTTTTGTTCGGCCAAATCCCCCAACATAACGACATAAGCGTCTACAGGCTTACGTACGTCTTTGTCTAGACCCAATGTTTCCATCATCAAGACGAGGCGTTCTATCCCCATGGCAAATCCCACTGCAGGTGTCGCTTTGCCACCTAACTGTTCAACGAGCCCATCGTATCGACCACCTGCGCATATCGTGCCCTGAGCGCCTAAACTTTCGGTTATCCATTCAAAAACAGTGTAGTTGTAATAATCCAAGCCGCGCACGAGCCTTGGGTTAACAGTGTATTCGATACCTAAAGCGTCTAAACGTTCACACAATTTTTCAAAATGTTGAGTGGATGCTTCACCAAAATAAGCTTCTAGCTTAGGTGCATCGCCTAATATTGCTTGAACATCTGGGTTTTTAGAATCTAAAACGCGTAGCGGATTGGTCAACATTCGTCGTTTTGAATCTTCGTCTAGCGCTGCTTCATGTTTTTGCAAATATTCAACTAATGCGGCACGATAGGTTGCACGTTCTTCATTAGAGCCTAAAGAATTGATTTCTAATCTAACTTTATCGAGAATGCCAAATTGCTTCCAAAAACGAGCCGTCATAGCAATTACTTCTGCATCTATATCCGGCCCATTCATGCCAAATGTTTCTACCCCAAATTGATGAAACTGGCGATAGCGCCCTTTTTGCGGTCTTTCATGGCGAAACATCGGCCCCATATACCACAAGCGTTGCACTTGGTTATAGAGTAGACCATGTTGATTACCGGCTCTCACACAACTGGCTGTACCTTCGGGTCGTAAAGTTAAACTATCCCCATTACGATCTTCAAAAGTGTACATTTCCTTTTCAACGATATCTGTTACTTCACCAATTGAGCGCTTGAATAATTCAGTCATTTCAACGATTGGCATGCGAATTTCACTATATCCATAGCTACTTACAACATCACGTAATACATTTTCTACTTTTTGCCATACGGGTGTTTGTTCTGGTAAACAATCGTTCATGCCACGAATCGCTTGAATGTTTTTTGACACGCTATATTCCTGCTTTAAAATTTATTTTTACTGCATCCCAAGTATCAGCAGCCAAGAAGCGCAAGATTATAGGCAACTTGGCAGCAAACGTAAAATGGGTGTTAACTAATATTTTGAATTTTGATGCGTTTAGTTTCATCTGCTTTATTCACTTTTGCGCGAATATGGCGTTCTAAAGTATCGACTATATCTGAATTATCAATACGTTCTTTTTGTCTTTCACCATCCAGATAAAAACCACTTTTGTTTTGTGCGCCTGCTAAGCCAACATCTGAAACGAGCGCTTCGCCGGGGCCATTTACAACGCAACCGATAACAGACACTGTTAAAGGTTCAACAACATCTTCTAATCTTTGTTCAAGCTCATTAACGGTTTTTATAACATCAAACTCTTGCCTTGAACAACTTGGGCAGGCAATGAAGTTTATTCCTCTAGAACGAATACGCAATGATTTAAGAATGTCATAGCCTACTTTCACTTCTTCTACTGGGTCTGCCGCCAATGAAATTCTCAAGGTATCGCCAATCCCTTCATTTAATAGGATACCAAGCCCTATTGCAGATTTAACTGCGCCGGTTCGTGCTCCGCCAGCTTCTGTAATACCTAAATGTAGAGGGTTATCAATTTGTTGCGATAATAGACGGTATGAATCAACGGCTAAAAACACATCAGATGCTTTAACACTCACTTTAAATTGATCAAAGTTGAGCCTATCCAAAATGTCGACGTGGCGCATTGCAGATTCTAATAAAGCGTGTGCTGTTGGTTCTCCATATTTTTCTTGAATGTCTTTTTCTAAAGAGCCACCATTAACGCCAATGCGAATCGGGATATTTTTATCCTTCGCACAATCAACAACTGCTCTAATTCTATCTTCGCGCCCAATATTACCGGGGTTAATTCGCAAACAATCAACGCCATACTCCGCCACTTTTAAAGCGATACGATAATCAAAGTGAATATCAGCAACAATTGGAATATCAACTTTTTGCTTTATTAAGCGAAATGCTTCAGCGGCTTCCATCGTGGGAATGGAGACGCGTACGATATCCGCACCGGCTTGCTCTATTCGTTTAATTTGAGCCACAGTCGCTTCAACATCTGTTGTTAAAGTATTTGTCATTGTTTGCACTGCGATAGGCGCATCACCACCTACAGGGACTTTGCCAACCCATATTTTTTTGGTTAACTTTCTTTTAATAGGAGATTCACTAAACATAAGAATACGGACTCAGTTGATAATAAGGTTCATGTGTTAAATTAAATTCAATGCTATTCGCCGCATGGTTAAGCGAAATGGTCTCTGTCTGTTCTAAGTTTTCTCTTTGCCACCACCAAACGACAATCAAAGCGACCACTATAAATAAAATTAAATAGGTGACAAACATCAGCCTATTGTCATGTGCTTCTTGTTTTGTGCGCTGAGAAAAACTTTTTAATTTAGTCTGCGAATGATGCTCAACAGGTTGCTGCTGATAAAACATTTGGAGCAATTCACTTTCATTTAAAGCAAGCAATTTAGCATAGGCTTTTATATAGCCTTTGGTGTAAGTTGCGACTGAAATCTTTTCAAAATCATTTGCTTCCAAAGCTAGGATGATATCTTTTTTAAGATTTAGGCTATCTGCGACATCTTGCTCAGATAATCCTTGATTAACTCGGCTTTTTTTTAACACGTCACCTAAAGTTATATTTTCTTCTTTAGGCTCAACCTCCGGGTTTATGATTTCATTCATTGTAACAAAGCCTGCCTAATTTGATTCGCTTGGGGAGAAGAAGAATATTGAGTTAAAATTCTTCTTGCGTATTCGTTTGCCACACGTTTTTTATCGAGTTTTTTAGCTATTTGGTAGCCCTTTAAATACAACTCTGCAGTTGCAGTTGTATAGGCCTCTAACTGCTGAAAAGTTTCAAGTGCTTTTTGCCAGTTTTCTTGCTGCTGGTAAATATCTAAAAGTACATTTAAAGACTTGTTGAGCCTAGGGTTATAGCCAAGAGCACTGTCTAGATAATCAATCACGTCAGGATAAAGTGATGTGTCACCAGTGTCATACAAACATAAACCAAGATTTTCATAAGTTTGTGCAACGCGGATATAACTGTCAATTTCTAAAGCTTGCAAAAACATTTCACGCGCTTTGGTTACTTTGCCTTGGTCGCACAAAAAAGCACCATAATTATTGAATGCATCACCATTATTGCTATCTAGCTCAATGACTTTTTGATACGCCTTTTCTGCTTTTTCAGTTTCTTTAACAACTTGATAATAATAAGCCATTGAATAATGTGCTTCTGCCATATCAGGGGCGAACTCAAGTGCTTTGTCTAAATTAAATTTGGCTTGCGCGGCATTGCCTTTTTGCAAGTATGTCAGCCCCAAGGCAATACGGTTTTTAGCTGCCTCTATAGGCGTTGATTTTTTTTCAATAAATGGTTTATCAGAGCCAATATATGATTTTTGACTCACACATGCAGGTAAAACAGCACATAAGACTAAGCTGATCCCGAGTCTTGTATATGTGTTTTTAAACCATTTTAACATTCAGGTTTTGACCTTTTTGTTGTTTTTTCAAAATACGCTTAGTTCTATCAACCACGTCACCGACTAACTGCCCACAGGCTGCATCAATATCATCGCCACGAGTTCGTCGTACTACCGTGGTATAGCCATATTCCGTTAGAACCTTGGCAAACCTGTCAATGCGGGAGTTACTTGAACGCCCGTACGGATTATTTGGGAACGGGTTAAACGGAATTAAATTAATTTTTGATGGTGTATCTTTTAATACTTTTGCCAACTCATGTGCTTGATCGGTACTATCGTTGACATGATCTAGCATCACGTATTCAACTGTTACTTTTTCGTTTGCTTTAGAATCTTGAATATAGCGTCGAGAAGCTGCTAAAAAAGCCTCTATATTGTATTTTTTATTGATCGGCACTATTTCATCGCGTAACGTATCATTTGGCGCATGCAAAGATATCGCCAGCGCTACGTCTACTTTTTCTTTTAATTTATCTAATGCGGGAACGACGCCTGAAGTGCTCACTGTAACCCGGCGTTTTGATAAACCGAAGGCTAAATCATCCATCATAAGTTCAAGCGAGGGTACCAAGTTATTTAAATTAAGCAAAGGTTCCCCCATACCCATCATAACAATATTAGTAATAGGTCTCTTATGAGTAACTTTAACAGGTCCTATGTCTTTGGCTACACGCCATACTTGTCCGATGATTTCTGCGACAGATAAATTACGGTTAAAGCCTTGTTGTGCGGTAGAACAAAAAGTGCATTCTAATGCACAGCCAACCTGACTTGAAACACATAATGTTGCGCGCTCCCCATCAGGTATCCAAACCGTCTCAACTTCCTGTCCACCAGCCAATTTCATTGCATATTTAATCGTTCCATCAGAACTGGCTTGGCGCACTGCGATCTCAGGGCCTTCAACCACACAAAGCTCTTTAAGTTTGGCTCTCAATGCTTTGCTGAAATTACTCATTTCATCAAAATCATCCATGCCGTAGTGATAAATCCATTTCATCGCCTGATCAGCGCGAAAAGATTTTTCACCCAGTGATGCAAAAAATTCGCGCATCCCTTCTCGGTTTAAGTTGAGTAAATTGATTTTAGATTTTTCAGCGGACATCAAAGATTACCTATACTACAAATTGGTTGGCAATTTTACGGGATTCCCAGCCGAATGCAATCTCAGAGAGTCAACTGGCGTACAATCAATCTAATAGCTGTAGACTTGAGTGTCAGGGAAAAAATACGCAATTTCGCGCGCTGCGCTTTCAGGACTGTCAGAACCATGAACAGCGTTATAGGTTACAATTTCTCCGCCGAAGTCTGCTCTTAAGGTTCCCCTTGCTGCGGCAGCTGGATCCGTGGCACCCATAATCTCACGATATGCATTGATTGCATTTTCGCCTTGCAAAGCAATAACAACAACAGGAGCTGAGGTCATAAAGTCAACTAAGATTTCAAAAAAAGCTTTACCTCTGTGCTCTTCGTAAAAACCTTCTGCTTGCTCTTTAGACAAGTGAACCATTTTTAAACCTGCAACTTGCAAGCCTGCTGTTTCTAAACGGTTGATGATTTGACCTATGTTGTGATTAATTACAGCATTAGGTTTAATGATAGAAAGGGTGCGTTCTATAGCCATAAGTTCAGTCCTTAATTACTATGTTCTGCACCATCATAACAACAAAATAATTGAAAAACTCCTTTTTAATCAATTTATTTCGTTAATTTTTAGTAAGAAGATTAGTGATTTTCACTGACCATGTTAATGGTATATTTAGGAATTTCGACAACTAAGTCTTCGCCTGCTACACAGGCTTGGCAACTCAACCTAGATTCGGGCTCTAATCCCCAAGCTTTATCTAGCATATCATCTTCTAATTCGTCACTTTCGGCTAACGAATCAAAACCTTCACGAACAACTACGTGACAGGTTGTACAAGCACACGACTTTTCACAGGCATGTTCTATATCAATTCCATTGCGAAGCGCGACATCTAAAACAGTATCACCATCTTGAGCTTCGGCAACTGCACCATCTGGGCATAATTCTTCGTGTGGTAAAAAAATGATTTGTGGCATTGTTTATATCTCGTCTACTTGTTGACCTTGCAAGGCTAAACGAATAGATTTATCCATTCGAGCCGCAGCAAATTCCTGACTATCATGGTCTATTTTTTCAATTTGAGCTTTTATGGCATCTGCATCTGAGCCTTGACATAAAGTCGCAAGTTGATCTAGTGAACCTTTTAAAGATTGATATTCTTCGGCAGATAGCAAGTCTTTATCTTTTGTTAATGCATTATTTAATGATTCCAGCATGCGTTGTGCTTCGACAACTTGTTCAGCCAACCTTCTCGCTTCAACATCGTCTTGCGCATATTCTACAGAAGATTTTAGCATTTCCAATATTTCAGATTCTTCTAAACCATAGCTAGGTTTAACTTGGATACTGGCTTGCACACCGGTTGATTTTTCCATCGCCGTTACAGATAACAAGCCATCTGCGTCAACTTGGAAAGTGACTCGAATATGTGCTGCACCAGCTGCCATTGGCGGAATATCTCGAAGTTCAAAACGCGCTAACGAACGACAATCTTTAACCAGTTCACGCTCTCCCTGTACTACATGCACAGCCATTGCAGTTTGACCATCTTTAAAGGTGGTAAATTCCTGCGCTTTAGCAACAGGTATCGTGGTGTTACGTGAAATGATTTTCTCACATAGTCCACCCATGGTTTCTAGCCCTAGAGATAACGGGATCACGTCTAAAAGAACCATGTCAGAATCAGGCTTATTACCAATTAGTATATCTGCCTGTATACTCGCGCCAATCGCAACCACTTCATCTGGATCGATTGAGCTTAAAGGCTCTTTAGCAAAAAATTCAGCCACCTTTTGTCTAACTAATGGCACTCGAGTTGAACCACCGACCAAAACTACATCTTTTATTTCAGCAGTTTTAAGCTGTGCATCTTTTAGCGCTCTGCGACAGGCTATCAAAGTTCGTTTAACTAATGGTTCAATCAAGCTTTCGAATTGCGTTTTTGTCAACTCGAGATTAACTTCGTTATTATCATCTAGCTTGAAATGTATCTTAGTTAAATCGCTACTTGATAAAGCTTCTTTAGCTGCTTTAGCATGCTCTTTAATCACTCTGCGCATTCGAGATGAAAGTACGGTGGGTAACTGGCAGTTTTCTTTGATCCAGTCAACGATTGCCTGATCTAAGTCATCTCCGCCTAACGCTGAATCACCTCCAGTAGCCAGTACTTCAAATACACCTTTCTCTAATTTCAGGATTGATATATCAAAAGTCCCGCCGCCTAAATCAAAAACGGCAATTTGTCCTTGCTGCTTAGAATCTAAACCGTAGGCAATTGCTGCCGCAGTGGGTTCATTTAGTAAACGCAGCACTTTTAATCCAGCAATACGAGCAGCGTCTTTAGTACACTGCCGCTGGGCGTCATCAAAATAGGCAGGTACTGTGATAACAGCACCTTGAATCTCATCTGCTAAGTTATTTTCAGCTTGTTTTTTAAGGGCTTTTAAAATGTCTGCCGAAACTTCGATAGGAGATTTTGCACCGCCTGATGTTTGAATTCTAACAAGCTCTTTAGATTCCCCAATAAACTGATAAGGTAATTCAGGGTAAGTTTTAAGCACATCGTCTAAAGAGCGCCCCATAAACCGCTTCACGGATACTATGGTATTTTCCGGTTCGCGCTCGGCAGTTTGTAATGCTTTAGCGCCTACCTCGATATCGTCTTTCAAATAACGAACAACGGATGGCAACATCTTTTGTGAGAATTCATCGGCAAGGGTTTGTGCCTCACCACTTCGTACAGTCGCAACCAGTGAATTGGTTGTTCCCAGATCAATACCAACCGCAATTCTTCTCTGATGAGGGGCTTCTGTTTGACCTGGCTCTGAAATTTGTAATAAAGCCATTAAATTTAACCTGATTTAATTTAAAGTTGACCAGATTGGTCTTCTAATCGTTCAAGTTCAGCTTGAAGTTTGACAATAAATTTTAATTTTCGTAACGCTGATGCAGCTTCCTGATGATGTGCATTACGCAAATCTCTGGATATTTTTTCTTGTAATTCGACTTGTTCTGCGCTCAAAGTGTCTTCGAATTCAATAATCGCGTCATAAGGTTCGGTCATATCGCTTATTTCTTCTAGGTGTTCACGATATTCCATTTGCTGCATCAAAAAAGAAGGGTCTTTTATCGTTGTCGTTTCATGGCTTATATCTAAACCATTCTCTTTGAGAATATATTCAGCTCTTGAAACAGGGGATTTGAGCGTTGTATAAGCGTCATTTATCTCTGTCGCTTTTTTGAGCGCCAACAATTTTTCGCTTTCTGAACCAGAGGCATACTGATCTGGGTGAAATGCTCGCTGCAAGTCACGATACTTCTGTGACAACAGCGATACATCTATATCGAAATCGGGCTTTAAGTTGAAAATTTCAAAAAATTTCATTTAGTCAGCAAGCTTTTCATTTATACGTGGAAGCTTTCGCCACAACCACATTCGTCTGTAACGTTAGGGTTGTTAAACTTAAAGCCTTCATTCAACCCTTCTTTGGTAAAATCTAACTCTGTACCATCCAAGTACAACATAGACTTAGCATCAACAATTATTTTGACACCATTTTCTTCAAAGATTTGGTCATCCTCATTTAATTCGTCAACGAATTCGAGGATGTAAGCCATACCTGAACAGCCAGAAGTTTTTACACCAAGACGAAGCCCTATCCCTTTACCTCGGTTTTCTAAAAAGTGTTTAACTCTTTGTGCAGCTGGTTCAGTTACACTAACGGCCATGAATTTACTCCAGTTTTATTTACGCTTAGCTTTGTAATCTTCAATTGCAGCTTTAATTGCATCTTCAGCCAAGATTGAACAGTGAATCTTGACCGGTGGCAATGCAAGCTCTTGAGCAATATCAGTATTCTTTATACTCGATGCTTCGTCTAAAGATTTACCTTTAACCCACTCTGTTACAAGCGAACTAGAAGCAATCGCTGAGCCACAACCGTAGGTTTTGAACTTGGCATCTTCAATTACACCCGTATCAGAAACTTTAAGTTGTAATTTCATGACGTCACCACAAGCAGGCGCACCTACCATACCAGTTGCAACACTTGGATCATTCTTGTCGAAGCTACCCACGTTTCGTGGATTTTCGTAATGATCAATTACTTTATCACTGTAAGCCATAATTTAATTCCTCACTTCTTAGTGGTGTACCCAATCAACTTTAGATAAGTCGACACCATCTTTAAACATCTCCCATAACGGAGACATTTCTCTTAATTTCTCAATAGCATCCTGAATAACGCTAATTACGTAATCAATTTCTTCTTCTGTTGTAAATCTGCCGATGCTGAATCTAATAGAACTGTGCGCCAATTCGTCATTGCGCCCTAAAGCACGTAAAACATAAGAAGGCTCTAAACTGGCTGACGTACAAGCAGAACCAGAGGACACTGCCATATCTTTTAACGCCATAATCAATGATTCACCTTCTACAAAGTTAAAACTTACATTTAGATTACCAGCAACACGTTGCTCTAGATCACCATTGATATAAACTTCATCTAACTTTTGTACACCGGCTAACAATTTGTTGCGCAGCGCCATGACTCGTTCGTTTTCACTTTGCATCTCTTCTTTGGCGATGCGAAACGCTTCACCCATACCGACAATTTGGTGTGTCGGTAAGGTACCTGACCTGAAACCACGCTCATGACCACCGCCATGCATTTGTGCTTCTAGTCTAATTCTAGGTTTACGACGAACGTATAAAGCACCAATCCCTTTTGGACCATATATTTTATGTGCTGAAAATGACATTAAATCCACTTTCAATTCAGTCATATCAATGTCGACTTTACCCGCACTTTGCGCACCATCAACATGGAAAACCGTTTTGTTTGCACGACATAATTCACCAATGGTTTTAATATCTTGAATGACACCAATTTCGTTATTAACGTGCATCACACTAACCAATACAGTATCTTCGCGAAGTGCAGATTTGAAAACATCTAAGTCAATCAAACCATCTTCTTTAACGTCAAGATAGGTTACTTCAAAACCTTGACGCTCTAGTTCACGACATGTGTCCAGAACGGCTTTGTGTTCAGTTTTGACCGTTATAATATGTTTACCTTTTTTCTGGTAAAAACGAGCCGCACCTTTAATCGCTAGGTTGTTTGACTCAGTAGCACCTGAGGTAAATACAATTTCACGTGGGTCAGCATTTAGCAGATCAGCAATTTGGCCGCGCGCGATATCGACTAACTCTTCAGCTTGCCAACCAAAACGGTGTGAGCGTGACGCGGGATTACCAAACACGCCATCAGGTGTTAGACACTGCATCATTTTCTCAGCGACACGCGGGTCGACTGGAGTGGTTGCAGAATAGTCAAGGTAAATAGGTAACTTCATTTATTTCTCCGCGTACTAAATTTGTAATAATTTGGCTTAAATCTGAGCGTCAGCATCAATTTCATCTAACGAAATTTTTCCAAGGGCAAATGCAGAATGGGTTTGTTGTTTTTTATTTTGTCTTTCTGCAACTAACTTAACTTCTTGTTTTTCAACAAGCTCCTGTAAGGTGATTTCATTTAAGAAAGTTGCAATTCTATCACTTAATTCACGCCATAAACTATGCGTAAGACATTGCACACCACCTTGACAGGCCTCTTTTCCCTGACAGCGGGTCGCATCTACTGATTCGTCCACTGCAACGATAATTTGACCAATCGAGATATCATCTAGTTTTCGACCGAGTTGATAACCACCACCTGGCCCTCGAACACTAGAGACAACACCTTGTTTGCGTAATCGTGCAAACAGTTGTTCGAGATAACTTAATGATATGTCTTGACGTTCTGAGATGTCAGCCAGTGGTACAGGTCCACTTTTAGCGTGTAAAGCAACGTCTAACATTGCGGTTACCGCATATCGGCCTTTTGAAGTTAATCTCATATCTTATCTCAATTACCCAATTCAACATGCATTATTATCTATTACCTGAGTAATTTAGTCAAGTATAAGCCTGAGTAAAACACTCAAGTTTATAAAGGGTAAATGATGTGGCTGGAATTTTAGCGCGGAAAGTATAACCTCTGCGTTTAATAGTGCAACTAAGAGGTTGCTAAATCATTATTTAATGTAACTTGTATAAAGCTTGTTGGTTCATTATTTGTGCATGTGCTTGATTCTATGATACAGTTTCTGCCCTGCTTTTTTGCTTGATATAAAGCTAAATCTGCTTGATTTAAAGCTTGCTCAAATGCAAAACTGTCGTCTAATTGTTTAAGTCCTATCGAAAGAGACTTCTCAATTTTCAGGCCATCTACTGCAAATAAACTGTCATAATACACTTTGTGTATTCTTTGTGCTACGCGTCGTGCCGTTGTAATATTTCCTTTGATCACGACTAAAAACTCTTCTCCGCCAAACCGAAAAGCGTAATCAACCTCTCTAATTTCGTTTAAAATTGTCCTAGCGGCATGTTGAATGAGTTTATCCCCTTCCAAATGTCCATAAGTATCGTTGAAGTGTTTGAAACGGTCTAAATCAATCATCGCCAGTGTATGAGGGCTTTGCTCTAGGTGCAAAGATTGCAGCCTCGTTTTGAATTCATCATTTAAAAAACGTCTGTTATATAAATGTGTCATTGGATCGGTATTGCTAACCGAGGTTAAAGCTAATTTCTGCTCTTGTAGCAATTTAATCTGCTGTTTATAGCGCCCAGACCATTTAAATAAAGCAAACATGATAACCAAGACGCCAACGTTGTTAGCAGCATTTTCGAGAATTAAAGAAATGAATAGTGGTTGGATATTAATGACCTCATCTAACAGGTCATGCGTATGTCCACATAATAAAGACAATAAGCCGATAAAGAACATACTTGATTCTGAAGTTGTAGAGGCAAGCCTGAGGTTAACAAACAGCATCATGAAAATCACAATAATGGTAAACACTTCACTGCTTAGATCAAAAAAGTTTATCGCATTATTTTCTATTGGTTGGTTGGTATTCAGGAGGTGTATTGACCATCCAGTCAGTACGATAACAAATGCAAATAACGCTCGAACTCTCACCATCTTGATATTTCTCTTTAGCTAATGCAAATTTCGGTGTGGCTTTGATTGAGCTGTTATTGTGTCAAAGAAATATGACAGTTTTATTTTTTTAGTCGGGTTTATATTACAGGAAAATGACAGAGAATGGCCTGTGCTTTCATATTCATATTCACATCCATATGTAACCATTCTCTATTACTATCAATAAGTTAAAGGATTTATTTAAAGTAAGCCAAAGAAAACACCAAAGGGTTTTAAGCTTACTTCATTAAATTCAATTGAACTATGTTCAAAATTGCTTGGTGTTATGTTTTTAACGACAGACAGCTCACCTAGGTCGAGTTGTTTGTTACTGTTGGTAAAATTAAAACAAGCCAAAACCTGCTGCCCACATGCAGACATTCTTTTAAGTACTAGAACCTCTTTAGATATAGGTAAAAATTCAAGCTCTCCTGTAACTAAAGCGGGTTGCTCTTTTCGCCATTTCATAAATTGACGATAGGTGTTCAATACTGAATTAGTTACTCGTTCTTGATTTTTAACTGATTTAGTCAAATGTGCCGGAGATACTGGCAACCAGGGTTTTCCTTTCGTAAAACCGCCATTTACACAATCATCGTGCCAAGGCATCGGGGTTCGGCAACCATCGCGGCCTTTAAAAGTTGGCCAAAATTCAATACCGTATGGATCCTGTAAAGCTTCATAGGGAACCTCAGATTCACACAAGCCTAATTCTTCTCCCTGATACAAACATACACTGCCTCTTAAAGAGCAAAGCATCGCGGTAACCATTTTTGAAAATGCTTCGCTATTTGCGTTTCCAGCCCATCGACTAACGACCCGTGATACGTCATGATTTCCAACAGCCCAACATGGCCAGCCATCCCCTAAACTATTTTCGAGTGTCTCAACTGTATTGCGCACATATTCAACGCTAAAGTCTGGCGTAAGCAATTCGAAACTATAGGTCATATGCAACCTATTATTGCCTTTAGTATATTCGGCCATCGTTGCCAGTGAATCTTCTGATGCGATTTCGCCTAGGCTAACTGAACCCGGGTACCTGTTTAAAAGGGCTCTGAGGTGTTCAATAAATACAATATTTTCTGGGCGATCATTGTTGTAATAATGATATTGATAAGCGTATGGGTTATCTTCGCTAAATCCGCGCCCTGCTCTTTCATTTTCTGGTTTTGCTGGGTTATCGCGTAATTGTTGATCATGAAAACAAAAAGTAATCGCGTCTAAACGTAAGCCATCGACACCTTTTTGTAACCAAAATTCGATATTGTCCAAAACAGCTTGCTGTACTTCTGGATTATGGAAATTCAAATCTGGCTGACTGGTTAAAAAATTGTGTAAATAATACTGACGTCGTCTTGAATCCCATTGCCATGCTGGTCCCCCAAATATCGATAACCAGTTGTTTGGCGGCGCACCACAAGGTTTAGGATCGGCCCAAACGTACCAGTCAGCTTTTGGGTTTATCTTATCTTGTCGACTCTCTGCAAACCATTTGTGCTGATCGGAAGTGTGACTCAACACCTGATCTATCATAACTTTTAAGCCCAAAGCATGTGCTTTTTCAATGAGCTGATCAAAGTCGTCAATATCACCAAAAATTGGGTCTATTGCGCGGTAATCGCTGATGTCGTAGCCAAAATCTTTCATTGGCGATTTGAAACAAGGTGATATCCATATTGCATCTACACCCAAGCTTGCGATGTAATCAAGTTTTGAAATAATCCCAGGCAAATCGCCTATACCATCATTATTTGAATCCATTAAACTACGTGGATAAATTTGATAAATAGTAGCTCCACGCCACCAATCGATATTACTTGCCATGAGATTACCTCGGTAATGATTAATTCGTTATGACCTGCTCAAGGCCACACATTCTAAGCCCGTTTGACACATATAAATAGCTTTATTCAGTTGCATACGTTTGCAGTAAAGCCAACAAAATTCGAGTCTTTAAGCAATATTTAGATAGGCATTGTGATTGCAAATGTGAATATTATGTAGCAATAACGCATTGAATACGTATGCAGATGTTGTCGTTTTTTTAAATATATGACTAGTATTAACCCATGCTTGACTACCTTTGTTTTTTACAAGGTATGCAGGTTTTACGTTTTTAATTCAGGACATCTAAGTTCATTATCTTTAGGTAGAAAAAATGGCCATTAAAAGAAACAAAATACATCAGTGTGTTGTTGCAGCTTTAGCGACAAGTGCTGCTTTATTAACAGGTTGTGCAACACAAAGTTCGAATAGTACAGCTCAAATAACAAACTCTTATTACGGTACTTTAGAGCCATTTGCTCAAGAAAATTTATATTTTGTATTAACCGATCGTTTTGTCGATGGCGATCCGAATAATAATTACCCAGAGCAAGGTGGTGATGAGAACTATACTTTTAACCGCCCTTTAAAAGGTCCTGATGGTAAAGAAGCGAATGTTGGTTATTTAGGTGGAGATCTCCTCGGTGTATATCAGCATGCTGATTATATAAAAGATTTGGGCTTTACCTCTGTTTGGGTGACCCCGATAGTTGAAAATCCAGACGAAGCTTTTACCGGAGGTGAAAAAATTCACTACGGTGAAATGTTTAAAGACGGTGGTAAAACTGGCTATCACGGGTACTGGGGCGTGAACTTTTTTGTAGAAGATGAACATCTTGTATCTGAAAACTTCAAGTTCAAAGACTTTACCGCTGGCATGAAATCAAAAGGTTTAAAAACAGTTTTAGATATAGTGGCTAATCACGGCTCTCCTTCTTATACAATGCCTCAAGATCAACCCATGTATGGTGAAATATACGACAAGGATGGCAAGCTGATAGCCGATCATCAAAATTTACACCCTACCGAGTTAAATTATGACAACCCACTTCATACCTTTTTTTACAAAAAACCGGATTTAGCTCAGCTTTCTGATACCAATGCGGATAACCCTGCGGTACTAGACTATTTTGTAGAAGCTTATCTGCAATGGATAGATCAAGGTGCTGAAGCTTTTAGAATTGATACCATTCGGCATATGCCTCATCATTTTTGGAAGAAATTTGCGGACAGAATTCGTGAACACCATCCTAACTTTTTCATGTTTGGTGAAAGCTTTGTCTATGAAGCGGACTTTATTGCCCAGCACACCTTACCTGAAAACGGTAAGGTGAGTGTCTTAGATTTTCCTGGTCAAGCTGCTATCACCAGTGTTTTTGGTAAACCTAAAGAGGGGAGCCAGCTAAAGGCTACCAAGATCTGTTAAGCTATTTGTATCTAGAGCAAAGCCCTTACCACAACCCATATGATTTGATGACCTTTTATGACAATCATGATATGGCACGTATGAATGCGGACATTAAAGGTTTTATCAATGCAAATAACTGGTTATTTACCAGCCGCGGTATACCTGTCGTGTATTATGGCTCTGAAACTGCTTTTATGGCAGGTACAGCTGAGCATGAAGGCAATAGAAACTATTATGGGGTCGATAAAATAGCTGAGGCAAAAACACACCCTGTCGCGCAATCGATGAAAACGGTCGCGCATATTCGAAAAGAGTCGGTCGCGCTACAACGTGGTTTACAGCTAAACCTTGATTTTAATCAAGACACGGCTGCGTTTTATCGTATCTACCAACATGATGGTGTCATTCAAAACGCGCTAGTATTGCTTAATAAAGGAGATGCAGAAACAAGCATCGAACTTTCAGGCGATAAGCTACATGCCGGTACCTACACAGACGCAATGAGTGGAAAGCAAACAAGCATCTCGAATGGTTTATCTTACCCTGTACCTGCGAATGGTGTGGTTGTGTTGTTAAACGATACTGCGATATCTAACCCTAAGATATTGGCTGAGTTAGCTAAATTGCAGCAGGTCGTTCCAATGTAATCATTAGGTGTGCGTGACCTAATTTAAACAAAAAGGTGCTTAGGCACCTTTTTTGATACCCTAAAGTTATTTAAAAATTTAAATAATATGGCTGACAAAGTGCTTTGTATGCTTTCGTATACTGCTTATTCTGTTGATAAATAACCAATTCATCTTGGCTGTACTCAGTTTTATTTTTGCTAAATCTTAGACAAGCTAGTTTATACTCATTTTTATCTTCGACTGTTTTAACGTTTAAACGGGCAACTAGGTGAAGTTCAAGCTTTGAAGCTTCTTTAACAAAGCAATCTAGATTGGCATAGGGTAAGATAAATTCAGCACTTCCTTGTTGCGTAATTAGAGCACTGACACATGTTAATAGCTGTTGAAAAGTTAATTCTTGTTGATGTCTTGCCAACATCCGTTGTGTTTCAAATTTTTGACCCGCAGTATAATAAGGCGGATTGGAAATAATCCATTGATACTTATTATCTGTAGCTAACGCTTTTATATCGGTATGTAATAAGCGTAGCCGTTGCGACCATTTGCTCTGATAAAAGTTTTTCTGGCAATCTAATATCGCGTTTTTTTCTATTTCAACCGCATGTATTTCAACATTATCGGCTGTTTTTTGCGCCAGCATTAGAGAAAGTATGCCAGTTCCGGCGCCTATATCTAAAACTCTGCCAGCAGGTAAGCAAGAAGCGTTACTCCAACTGCCCAAGATTAGACTATCAGTGGAAACTTTCATCCCACAATGTTTTTGTTCGACTAAAAATTGCTTACAACGAAACTGAGCCACGTTCTGAATCCTGATTTATAAATTTTCATAAGCGCCATAAGCACCACCACCTGGCGTTTTTATGGTTAATGACTCACCCGCTTTAACTTCCAGCTCGCAGTTTTCTGCCAACAAGGTTGTATTACCATCAATCGTATGCAACATATTTTTGCCACACTTTCCAGCTTGCCCGCCAAACAATCCTGGCGGTGCTACGATTCTGGAATTTGAAAGTATGTTGACTGTCATTTTTTGATTAAACTGTATTGTTCTGGTTAAACCGTTTCCACCATTAAAGCGCCCTAATCCACCTGAATTTTGACGAATTGCAAATTGCCGCAATATCACTGGATACCTTTGCTCCAAAACTTCTGGATCGGTCAATCGCGAATTTGTCATATGGCTATGTACTGCATCGGTGCCATGGTAATTGTGACCAGCCCCCGTGCCGCCGGCTAAAGTTTCATAATATTGATATGCGTGATTGCCAAAAGACAGATTATTCATCGTTGTCTGTGATGCCGCTTGTACACCCAAAGCCAAAAATAAGCTGGTTACAATCGCCTGTGACACTTCGACATTCCCAGCCACGACCGCTGCTGGGTACTCTGGGTCTAACATACTGCCTTTATTTACAATCACTTTCAGCGGACGCATACAACCGGCATTTAAAGGGATGTTTTTATCGACCAATGTTCTAAATACATAAATGACTGCCGCATCTGTAATGGAGCGCGGTGCATTAAAATTGGAATTTTGCTGTAGCGAAGACTGTGAAAAATCAATAACAGCTTGTTGATCATTTATTTTAATATCAACGGCAACAACAGCGCCACTATCCATTTTGAGCTGATAAGCGCCCGAGGATAAAGTTTTAAGCGCATTTTTAACGGCCAATTCACCATTGTCTAAAATGGCATTGGTCACTTGTTGAATATATGAAAACCCATATTTTTCTAATATCTTTTTCATCTCTTTTTGACCCGCAATATTAGCTGCTTGCTGTGCGGCTAGATCGGCTATATTCTGTGCAATATTGCGCGCTGGCAAAGCCCCCTTGGAAAAATATTCATCAATCACCTGAGTTAAAAGTTGGTTATTCTCAACAACTTTTAAACCATCAAATAAAATGCCCTCTTCGTTAATATGTTTACTGGCAGCGGGCATTGAACCGGGTGTAATTCC
The DNA here is from genome assembly GCF_007289895.1 of Catenovulum sediminis. Classification (GTDB taxonomy): domain Bacteria; phylum Pseudomonadota; class Gammaproteobacteria; order Enterobacterales; family Alteromonadaceae; genus Catenovulum; species Catenovulum sediminis. Next base: position 3,618,396 of record NZ_CP041660.1, read on the forward strand.
ACCAATATCGGCATGGTGAGCACGTGAAGCAAAGTACATAACCGGCTGCTCAATGCCTGCAATAAATAAAGGCGAAACCAAAGTTAAATCGGGTAGATGAGTGCCTCCTGAATATGGCGAATTGATTAAATAGCTATCTCCAGCAGAAATTTTGTCAACCTTAGAAATAATCGCTTTTACTGAATGAGACATTGACCCTAGGTGCACAGGTACATGTGGTGCGTTGGCTATCAATTCACCATTTTCGTTGAATATAGCGCATGAGAAATCCAGTCTTTCACGAATATTGACAGAGTGTGCCGTGCGCGCCAATATTTCCCCCATTTGCTCAGCAACCGACATATATAAATTATTAAATATCTCTAACTGAACTGGATCCAACGCCAATTTTCTACTTTGTTTTTTTGTTACCGATAGTTCACTAGAGAGCTGTTCCGTCTGACTAAATCGCAATGAGTAGTCGGCAAGGACTTCAGCATTCCAGCCGGGCTCTAAAACATTTGTACCTGTTTTTTCAATAATCAGTGCCGGACCATAGACTATTTCACTGATTGATAAATTTTCTCGATAATGAATTGTGTATTGCGAATCTGCCGGCAAATGTTTGTCAACTGAACTGACTATAGGTTCAACAGTAACTGCACTTAGGTTCGATTCAGATGGTTCTACTAAACTAACAACCATGGCATCAATTTGAATTTCGCAGTTTTGCTGCAGATAACCAAACTGGCGCATATGTTGTGTTTCAAAATCACGTTTTAGGAGTCGATACTCGTCAAGTGCCAGCTCAATTCTAACCTCTGAACCAAGGTATTTCACTAGCAACCGAACGTTAAATTGTGGCTTAGCAAGATGAGTGTCTTTGCTTCTGGTTTTAAGCGAGGTTTTATTAAATTCAGCATGTAAGCTGTCTGCTAATATCGAGACTTCTTCGAGCGTTCTATCAGATAATGTTTTTTGAACACTGACTTCTTTAGTGATGCCTTGATCAGCCAAACCAATACCAAAAGCAGATAATACACCCGCATAGGGATGAATGACCACGCTTTTCATGCCTAAACTGTCGGCCATTAGGCACGCATGCTGCCCCCCGCGCCACCAAAACAGGTTAAGGTATATTCTTTTAGGTCATGGCCTTTTTGAGTTGAAATTTTACGTACTGCATTAGCCATATTATCGACCGCAATTGTTATAAAACCTTGTGCTATCTGCGTAATGCTTTTTACAATTTTGTCTTGCAATAGCTGTGCTTGTATTTGGTTAAGCTTATCTAAAGCCGCATTTTTATCTAATGCTTGATTGCCTTGCGGACCAAAAACATTTGGAAAGGCTTGCGGGATAATTTTCCCCAGAATCAAGTTGCAATCAGTAACAGTTAAAGGCCCGCCATTACGATAGCAGGCGGGGCCGGGGAAAGCGCCCGCTGATTCAGGTCCGACTTGAAAGCGCCCATCCTGATAACGACATATTGAACCGCCGCCCGCTGCCACTGTATTAATATTCATCATAGGTGCTGCGATTCTGACACCTGACACCTCTGTGATATAACTGCGCTCATAAGAGCCTGCGTAATGGGCAACATCTGTTGATGTGCCGCCCATATCAAAAGCGATTATTTTCTTTATATCCAATGCTTGCGTTGTTCGACTCGCGCCAATGATACCGCCTGCAGGACCGGATAAAATAGCATCTTTACCGTGAAACATATCAGCGGAGCAAAGTGCCCCACTTGATTGCATAAAATATAAAGGCACATTTCCCAAGGCATCGACAATTTGCCTGACATAATCTTGCATCACTGGCGTAAGATAAGCATCCGCGACACAGGTATCACCCCGAGGAATAATTTTGATAGTTTGTGAGCACCTGTGGGATAATGAAATCTGCTTAAAACCGACCTCTTTAGCCAATAATTCCAATGCCAATTCATGTTGCGGGTTTTTCCATCCATGCATCAAGACAATCGCTAACGCCTCGAAGTTTTCGGACTTCAATGTTTGCAGTTGTGTCCGTATATCTTCAATTTTAAGTTGTTTTTCAACTTTGCCGTCAACCAGAATTCTTTCATCAATCTCAACGACTGTCTGGTACAAAGATTCAGGTAATTTAATATCTAGTGCAAAGATGTTAGGTCTGTTCTGAGTGGCAATTTTTAAAGCGTCGCGAAAACCGCGTGTTGTTATTAACGCTGTTTTGGCCCCTTTTCGTTCTAATAAGGCATTAGTAGCTACCGTGGTACCAATTTTTACATGCTCGATAAGTGCCTGTGGAATCGGCTGTTCTCGCGGTAAGTCCATAATATCGCGAATGCCTTGTATCGCTGAATTTGGGTACTGTGCTGGGTTTTCGGAAAGGAGTTTGTGTGATTTAAATTCACCATCGGGAGCAATTGCAACTATATCTGTAAATGTTCCCCCGCGATCTACCCAAATTTGCCATCCAGCCACAACCAACCTCTTAACTATCAATTTATCAAAACATCAAGTTTATCATTATGTTGAACGGTATAAAATGAATTATGGTAAGGCTAAGGATGGATGATTGACTACGCGTGTTTGCAATTTATATTAAATCTTGAGGCTCCAACAAAGATTAACGACTAATAAAATTTCTGATCAATTTTGCTGTTTGTTTCGCAGATTGCATATGAGCATGATGTCCACCATTAATAAACTGCAACTTGCCACGGTTAAACAGCTGCAACCGCTCTGCAGCACTTTTTTTGATCTCGGGGTAACCATTATCTCCCAATAATATAAGTACAGGGCTGACAATAGATCGAAAAATAGCCTGCGCTTGAGATTCTGTTAAACGTATAGGCGATAAAGTATTAAGCTTTTTATCGCTTTTCCAAACAAACTTTTGTGCACAAACACGAATGTTTCGATCAACGATTAAACGCGCCAACTCAATATTAAGATTGCTGTGCATTGCGCGAGTTTTATATAGAGATTGCAACACAGAAACATCTCTTTTTTTATTTGTTTGGTATTTTTTTTGTGTTTCTTTGCGGCTTACAAATGCTTGTCTTAGGTTATCCACGAAGAAACGCTCATCTTGTGTAAATGCGCCAGCTGATTCCAGCAAAATTAAGTTAGATACAGATTGCGGGTATGTTGCACTGTATAAACAAGCAATCATACCGCCCATAGAATGACCGATTAAATTTATTGTCGTGAGGTTCAAAGCTTCTATAAAAAGATGAAGATCATAAACCCAATCAATTAGATGGTAGTGCGCATCAGCACTGCGATGAGCGCTTAATCCATGTCCGGCTAAATCTAATGCAATCAAGGGTAATTCAGTTAAATATTGGCTAAGCGGAATAAAGCTTGCTGCATTATCCAACCAACCATGGACACACAAGTTAACCGCCTTGGTAGATTGTTCATTCACAAATTGCTCAGATGATAAAGAGAAATTAGCTAAACAACTGATTTCTCTTCCATCAAACAACTTGACCTTTTGTTCTATCAAATCCAACTTATTGAACCATTGGTGCTTTTTTTCGCTTTTTGCGGTTACGCTGTTTTTTATCTAACGGAATATAATAAGGTTGAAGGTAGTGATAACGACTCCAATACCAGCGGCTTGAATATGGCCAAAATGGGTCTCGCCAATAATCGTGTTTGAACTCTTTGTCTTGCTCTGGCCACAAATGAATTTCAGCATTTTGTAATACAGGGTAAACGATAGTGTGTTTGTCTACTTTGCCTGTTTCTGCTGGTGCAATCTTACCCAGCGCACTGACTAAGCGCCCTTCTGTATAAATCCCAGGTTCTAAAAATCTATTGATATAAACTCTAAAACGGCCAGCAGAATCATCTTTGGGTTTGGGTTTTGTACTGGAATAGGTTTCAAAGTGCACAACTTCTAGCAAGGTTTTAGTTTCTAAATTATTAACCGATACAATAACGCCGCCCCATCTTGCTTGCTGCCCCAAGTAATTTTCTGGCGCTTGGCTAACTTCTGTATAGTTAATCAACTGCGTACCGTCAGGTACCCTTAACTTGTCCGGCACCATGCTGCAGGCAGATAAACATAATAAAGGCAACACAGTAAGCGTGCGCCAGAGATTACAAATGCTTTGCATAAAGACTTCTCCATAAATAAAACAGCATCAGAGCCCCCCACGAAAACCAAATTGCAATCCAGATAAATTCAGGGATAAATGTCATATCAGCTAATCGTGCGCCGTCACCTCTGTGCTGACCATCAAAAAGGTATAATGGACTTTTAATTGCGTTAAATATAATGCTCATCGCTATAAATAAGCCTAGCATATTTTTCTGCTTTAACTTTAAATATCGCATACTGCAATAAATTAAGATCAGAATAAACGTACAAATAGCGAACGTAATTAAATCTCTAACGTATAATATAGTAACAAGTATTAAACTAATGAATACTAACAACGAAGCGAGCGTAACTAGATTCTTTTTGCACGACAAATATATTTTCGAAAATAAAAGCCCAAAGCATGCTGCACCGCTGTAGCCTGCAAAAGAAATAATAAAAGCCATTCCACCTCTCGTTATGCACTCTCCGCTGCCATTTAACCTGATTTTTAAATTAACTATTTCCCCGCCGGTTAGAATAGCGGCCAGACCATGACTTAACTCATGGAAATAGGTTTCAAACCATTTTATTGGTACTGACAGAAAAGGAATAAAATGCAGGAGCAACAATAGAATTAAATTAAAATAAAACCAGTGCCTTTTAGAATTAAACATAAAACCTTTTAATTTTCGTCAACAAAACTTGCTAATGCGCTTTTGCTTTGCAGGAAGACCTGATTCAGTTGCTCAACGGATTCAACACTCGCATTCTGTTGTTTTTCTGCTAATAATTGAAATTCGTAACAAACCTCAGATAACTTGACCAAACCTAAGTTGGCTGCCGAGCCTTTTAGTTTATGCGCTATTTTTTGTACTACATCATGCTGTTGTTGTTTTAACGCGTTTTCAAGCGCAAATAAATCTTTTTCAGCTTCGGGTATGAATAATTTATTCAGTTTAATACGAACGGGCTCAGGAATCCGTAAATAGCGCTCTTTATCTATCAAGACGGCTTCGTTTGTTTCAAATTGTACGTTTTGATTACTATCCAAATTCCTCAAATCCATTTTTTTGTTTTTGTTAAGTTTTTTATAGGCCTTTTTTAAACATCGAATTAATTGCTCTTCTTCAACGGGTTTAACAATATAAGCATCCATTCCGGCCGCTAAACATCTTTCTTTATCACCTTTAAGCGCGTTTGCAGTCACTGCTATTATCTGAGGGCTTTTTTCTTTGTATCTTTGCTTGATTTCTTGAGTGGCTTGAAAACCATTTAAAACGGGCATTAAGACATCCATTAAGACAACATCAAATTGCTTTTTATCGATTAGCTCTAATGCAGCTTGCCCATCATTAGCAAATTCGCACGAATAGCCCAATTCATCTAAAAGATATCGCATATATTCTTGGTTGACGAGATGATCTTCTGCTACCAGAATATTTAAAGGAAACGTGTTGGCGATTTGTTTCAATTTTCGTCGCGGTTTTATTTGTTTTTTAGCCGCATCCGCTGTCCAGCCATTGTACAAAGTGTTAATGACAGAATCATATAAAATAGATGCACGCACGGGTTTATAAATGATGGCATCAAATATATCGGCTGTAATTTTTATGTCATTAGAAGATGAACATAAAATAAGTTTAGGGCAATCAACACCATATTCCTTTCGCAATCGTTTAGCTAATTGCACGCCGTTATATTCTGGCATTTGATAATCTAGCAATATCAAATGAAAATGCGTTATCTGTATCTCTTTTTCTATCAGCGCTTGGGGGTTATCTATACAGGTTACACTTGCTCCCCAACCATCAAAATATTGCCTCAACACCATTAGATTTGTCGAATTGTCATCGACAACTAAAATGTTTTTCTCAACCAACTCTGGCAAAATACCTTTGGTAAAATGTTTTGGATTACGATTAACTATTTCAACTGGCAGACTAAACTCAAAAGTTGATCCCTTATGCAGCTCACTTTTAACACCTATTTCGCCCCCCATTAAAGTAACCAGCTTTTTACAGATACTAAGACCTAAACCGGTACCTCCGAATCTGCGAGAAGTAGAGTCTTCAGCTTGAACAAAAGCTTTGAATAACGCTTTTTGATGGCTTGGGGCAATTCCAATGCCTGTATCTTTAACAGACACGCTTAACATTGGAGCTCGTTGAGATTTTAATCTTACTTGTAAGTGTACTGTTCCGTCCTCGGTAAACTTGATTGCATTACTTAATAAATTTACCACAATCTGTTTAAAGCGAGTTTCATCTGTACTAACGCTTATTTGCGCTTCAGGTTTAATAAGGTAAGTTAACTCAATGTGTTTTTCTTGTGCTTTTGCAGCAAATGTCATTATTAAATCTTCTATCACTTCGTTAAGGTCAAACGTTGTGTACTCTAATGTCATTTTGCCAGCACTGATTTTAGAAAAATCTAAAATATCATTAATTAATGCTTGTAAATGTTCACCGCTCAGCCGGATTGTTTTTACAAATTCTTGTTGTTTTGGTTGTAACTCAGTTCTACCAAGTAATGAAGTCATCCCCAATATTCCATTTAATGGGGTTCGAATTTCGTGACTCATGTTGGCAAGAAAAGAAGATTTGGCTTCATTTGCTTTATCCGCCGCTTCTGCTCGACTAATATCATTTATGATATATAACCTTTTTATTCCAGACTGAGTATTGATTTCTTCACGTGTAATTTCACACTTTTTTACCTGTTCATGAAGTAATAAGTCAATCGTAAGTTTTGCAGTAAACTTTTGTGTAGCAATTGTATTATCAATTTGTTTGAGTTGTTCACGTGTATTGTCGATTGTTTGAAACCAATTCATTGCCGTTTGATTAATGGATTCAATCATGGACGTTTTAATGTCGGCTATCACAATCGCAATTGGTACATATTTAAAAACAGATTCAAATAAATGGTGCCAGTGGGACAATTCAGCATCAGCCTGTTTTAACAATAGTTCAGACTTTTTAAGTTCTACGAGTATTTGTACCTTATTTTGTATTAGATGCGGTTTGATTGGTTTAAAAATAAAATCGACTGCTTGAAATTTAGACGTTGCTTTAACTTCGTCTGAATTTTCTGATAAAGAGGTGAGAAAAATTATCGGCGTGACTTCTAAACCCGGCGTTTTTCTAACAAAAGTAGCAATTTCTTGACTTTTCAAATCCTCTAGAGGCGTTGTAAAAATGATTGAACATAAATTTGGCGTTTGAACGGCTAACTGAATCGCATTACTGCAGTTATTTGCAGTAATCATGGTAATACCAAGAGGTTGCAGAAAATCTTTAACCAAAGTTAAATCCTGATGATTTTGCTCTACGATCAGTAAATGAATATCACTGTCTTTGAAACATGGATTCATACCCTTCCTTTTGCGTTTAGCACAACCAATAAAACTTACTGCAAGCTAAAAAGTAAACATGTATCTTTTCTATAAATTATTTTGTGTATCTACTTTAATTTTCACGACAAGTGCTCTCTTTGATAGCGGACTTACTTTGTGATTGCGCAACAAGCAACCGTTCAAACTCTAAAACGGGCATTGGCTTATAAAAATAGTAACCTTGAAAAACTGTGATACCAATCGTCGATAAAAACTTAAGCTGTTCAATGGTTTCTACACCTTCTGCAACCACTTGTAATTTTAATGCTTTGGCAATAAACGCAATCGCTTCAACAATTGCACAATCATCTGTTTGCTGCGGTAAGTCTTTAATGAACGATCTATCTATTTTCAACGTACTGAGTGGTAATGTTTTTAAGTAAGCCAATGAAGAATACCCAGTACCGAAATCGTCGATAGATACTTTGATTCCATCCTGATGGAATGAATTAAGCACCGGCAGTGCTGCATCTAAGTTTTCTAATAACAATGACTCGGTTACCTCTAATTCCAATAACTCTGGCATTACCGAGTGCGTATTTAAATTACTCCAAATTTCTTTTAATAAACTAGGGTTTAAAAACTGCCGTGCAGATAGGTTTACTGCAACCGGTAGTTGAATATTCTTTGTGTGCCAATTTTCTAGACACTGGCAAACGAGTTTAATTACACGATAACCAATTTTATTTATCAGGCCGGTTTCTTCAGCCAGCGGAATAAACTCGATCGGAGAGACCACACCGCGTACTGGATGTTGCCAGCGAACCAATGCTTCAGCACCCTGTATTTGGCCGCTAGCATTTACCTTAGGTTGAAAGTAAACATCGAGCTCATCTTGTTCAATTGCTCGATGTAAATCTTCTTCTAATTCCACTTTATCCTTTAATGAGATCTGCAGCTTAGGCTGAAAAACATTGATTTGTTGGTTGCCCAACAACCAAGCATTATGCAAAGCAATATCCGCATCTCTTAACATATCACACGCATTGGTATAACTGTCGGTATCGTATAAAACAGAGGCAGAAAAGGTTAAATGAATCTCTCTGTCATTAATGACTAATGGCACACGCAGTGGCAACATGATCTTATGCTCAAGAAAGTCTTTTATTGCTTCTAAACTTTGCGGGTTTTGAACTGTAATCGCAAATTTATCAGTATCTACCCGTGCTAGGACTTCTGATGGCGGAATAATCGCAGATAAATTATTAGCAACCTCATAGACCATGGTGTCGCCAAAATGATGGCCATACGAATCACTAATCAGTTTATATCGGTCGATTGCAATCATGATGACTGAAAAACGCTTAATTTGGTTATCCAGCGTTGATTGAATTAAAACCTCTAGCCTGTCTAAAAATGCGGAGCGGTTTAACGTATTGGTTAAAGGATCAATTATTTTGCGATTAGTAATGTCAGTCATTGAACCAGCCATACGATAGGCTTTGCCATTTTCATGGCGGATTGCAGCGCCTCGTATCATCATCCAACGGTATGATCCGTCTTTATGCTTTATCCGACATTCTTTTTCAAAATTATTGCTAATACCTTCTAAATGAAAGCGCATTGAACGATTGAATTCAATCAAATCGTCTGGATGAATTCTGTCTAAAAACGCATCAAATTCATTTTGAAATTCGCTGGCATCATAGCCCAACATGTTTTTCCATCGGTTAGAAAAATAAACATCCCCACTGGATATAAACCAATCCCACAAACCATCATTAGAGCCTTTCGCCGCTAACGTGAAACGTTCGTTTGCTTTGTTAATATCTTCATCTAACTGACGAATTATTAACAAATTCTGGATACGTGCTATTAATATCTCAATATCAATTGGTTTACCGATAAAGTCATTGGCACCCAGTTTAAGGCATGCCACTATTTGCTTGTTATTTCGGCTTCCACTGATGATGATAACAGGCAATGATATAGGGGTATCATGTTCACGTATCAATCGTAGCAAATCCACACCAGAACCGTCTGGTAAACCGATATCCAACAGGGCAAGATCAAACCTTTCGCTGAGCAGCTGATTATATGCTTCAGTCATATTGTCGTAAGCAGATATATGATAGTTACCATATACTTCAAGTGAACCAGCGATAAGCTCTCGAGTTACTCGATCATCCTCAACCAATATAACTCTTGATGCATTCTTCATATCTTAATCCTTCAAGTGAACAGCGCCCAGAATGTTTTAAATTACATACTTAAATATTGAATTAACGGAATTGTCTACCTACTAGAAATAGTAGATTTAATAGTCATAGTCAATAAAACGGCCAAGTTAAATGACATAAGTTTGGTGAAAATTAAGTCAGAAAGTAATTGATAAATAGAATATTTATTTAAATTAATGATTTAGTATAGGTAAACAGCAAACATCGTGATTATGCCTTATTAGAAAAGATTGTTATATACCACTTTCTAACAGTTATTTACGGGGGAATTTACTTCCCCGGCAGTTTTTTCCATGTTACTTGATCACGTACATAAACAGGCGAAACTTGTGCTGCACTTTGCTGGTCACCTTCGCTGAATTTCTTTAATCCGATTAGGGCAATGTCTAATGCATTCGGAAAGGTACACTGTGTACTTACTTGTGCGTTAATTTGCTGGCTAAGTTCTGCATGATATGTTTGCCAACCCGTGCCAATTGCCTGCCATACTATTTGACTGTCTAACGCTTTCAGTGAATTTCGGGCATCACACACAGTATCTTGAATAACGGTTTGTACAGAACCCTGTTCTTCAATGATAAAGGCGCCTAAATAAATTTCATTCATACGCGCGTCGATCGCACTGATAATATGCGTTTGCCCAGAGGTTCGAAAAATACTATGGGCCATGGCTTGCAATGAAGAAACGCCGACGGTTGCTTTGTCTGCCCCCAAAGCCAATCCTTGAACAATCCCAGTTGCGATTCTAACGCCTGTAAAACTGCCAGGACCTTGTCCGTAGGCAATCACATCAACATCTGCAAGTTTTAAGTTGGCTTGTGTGAGTACTGAATCTGTCATGGCAAGAATACGCTTGTTGTGCTCGCGAGGACAAACGTCAAATTCCACAAAAGTTTTACCATCGGCGATGACAGCTGCCGAACAAGCTTCTGTCGAAGTATCTAATGCGAGTATACGGGTCATTATTATTCACTCTCTTTGTTTACTGTCTTATTGCCATTTAACAAAAATGCGCAGGCTTTCTTTAAATCTCGCGTTCTTTGCATATTAGGTAAACTTTGTACGAAAATTTCACCATAAGGCCTAGAGATTAACCTTGGATCGCATATCACCAAAACACCTTTATCCTGTACATCGCGGATCAACCTGCCAGCACCTTGTTTTAAGGTAATGACAGCTTGTGGGATTTGTATTTTTGCAAAAGCATCTTGCCCTTTTCGTTTGCAGTTTTCGATACGCGCCTGAATTAATGGGTCATCTGGTGAAGCAAACGGCAGCTTATCAATAATAACACATTGCAACGCGTCACCTCGAACATCTACCCCTTCCCAAAAGCTCCCAGTAGCCAGCAGAACCGGATCTTGTTCGGCTAAATATAAATCCAACAATTTACGCTTCGGTACTTCGCCTTGCACAAATATCGGATTATCGATTCGTTTTTTAAGCCGAGCAGCGACCATATTCATCATGCGGTAACTGGTAAAAAGGAAAAAACAGCGTCCTTTACTCGCCTGGATTAGCTCGCATGCAGTTTCAATCAATACATTTAATACATTTCTATCATTGGGTTCGGGCATATAACGAGGAATGCATAACATCGATTGCTTAGGGTAATCAAATGGACTTTCCAATTCTAACGATTGATAATCAACTAAGCCAAGTAACTCGGTAAAATGTTCAAACTTACCATCAACAGATAATGTCGCTGACGTCATTAACCAAGATTGTTTTTTATCATTTCTTAAACTTGAAAATTTATCTGCAATGGATAAGGGAGTTAGATTTAAACTGATATGGCGCGGGGTCGTCTCATACCATAAACTAACATCACTGAGTTGCCACTGTGTTAACCTATCTATTTTACTTTTAGCTTCAAATATACGTTCAAAACAATGATCTGCCTCTTTACTGCGACCAATATGGGTTTTTAAAACTTGATATGTAAATTCAATCGTTTGCTCAAGTGTTTGCAGCTCTTGTTGGCATATCTCTGATTGACCTTTTTCACGCCAATTTCCTTTTTCAGGCGTTTGTGGAAAAACCAGACGAAATTGACGCGCCGCAGTGATCAACTTTTCGCTGGCTTTACCTAGCTGTTTCACATCTTTCAGCTCTGTGCGATAGACAGTCTCAATATCTTTGCCCAACTCGACCAATTGCCGAGTTGATAAGCGCTCGCCAAAGTATTCACAGGCAATGTCAGGAATTTGATGCGCTTCATCAAAAACGACTACTTCAGAGTCAGGTACAATTTCGCCAAATCCCGTGTCTTTTACCGCCATGTCTGCAAAGTATAAATGATGGTTAATTACAACCAAGTCTGCATCAGCTGCTTTTTTACGCGCTTTAACTAAATAACAATCTTCGTAGTCTGGACATTCTCGCCCAAGGCAATTATCAAGTGTACTGGTGACCATAGGAATCGCTTGAGAATCTTCCGCGATTTTCGTGACCTCTCCAACATCACCTGATTGGGTTTGGTTTGCCCACTTTTCTATTTGTTTTAGGTCGCTAAGCAATTGTTTATCTTGCAGCATTGGGTGTGCTTTATGCTGTCTGAAGCGATGTAAACACAAATAGTTTGACCGCCCTTTTAATAATGCAGTTTTAACCGTCGACTTTAAGGCTTTTTTAACGATGGGTAAATCTCGGTGATATAATTGCTCTTGTAAGTTTTTAGTACCCGTTGAGACAATAACTTTCTTGCCACTGATGATAGCCGGGATAAGATACGCAAAGGTTTTACCCGTCCCTGTACCGGCTTCCGCTATCAGTAAATTCTGTTTTTCAACAGCGTCTAAAAAAGACTGAGCTAATTTAAGCTGAGCGCTTCTCGGCTGAAAACCATCTATTGTTTTCGCCAACGCACCTTGATTAGAAAATATATGACTTAGCTCTGTCAAAAAAAAACGCCTCGTTTGTTCAAGAGGCGTAGATTATCCAGTTTTTACGCTAAATATCCAGTTTAGCTTATATCAAAATATCGATATGGTGATGTCGCTCATCGTTTGATTTTTGTTTTTCTTGAGTATCCTTTTCATCACTCTCTGTTGCGGTTTCGGAATCAGACAGCTGCTCGTGTCTTTTGTGTGCAAGACGGTGCTTATAATATTTTTCTTCGCGGGTTTCTTGAGACGTTTTAGGTTCTTTTGATATTTTGGCGACATTTAAACGGGGTGGCTTCAATTTATCTTGAACCACACGTGGCATAAATGGAATAATCATGTCCATGTTCATCGTTTGCCTCCTCATTTAAATGATTAAATGACTATCTTTATTATCGGCTAGATATTGAAATTGTTTAAATATTAAAAAACTTATTTTTATTTACCCTTTTTATTTACCCTTGCCTAATTTAATACGTAATCGGTATAGATGTGGTTCAACTTCAAGAATTTCTACGCTATAACCTTTAAATTCAAGCCATGCTGGAATATCCTTTAAAGATGACTTATCTGAGATCCAAAGCTCTAGCGTATCGCTAGCTTGGCAATCTTTAAGTTTTAGTTTAAGTTGCAGCAACGGCATTGGACAAAACATATGACGGCAGTCTAATTTAATTAACATTGTCTGGTGCTTAAAAAGAATGCATGCTTTATTGTAACAAAATATTTTAGTCAATGATTTAATATCAATTGGCATTAACGAGGACGTGTCTAGCGATGTCTAACTCATTAGGTAAATCTGCTTTGCCGGAAAACCCAACTCTAAAAGACATTAACAAGTTTAAACGCCAACTTAATTGGGGCGATTTACCGCCCTTTTATCATATGATTGCTTCATCAGTTAGTGAGTTAGAAAGTATTCATGCGATGGGGTTTGACAATGCTCTAAGAAAGATATGTAAACCTACCAATTGGAATATTGAATTATTAGGTGGCTACATTGACGCAAATAACGAAATACATGTTGATAAAAAACCGCGTATAGCAATTTACCAACTTTTTACCGAGCGTGGGTTTGAATTGCATTGTTTTCCTTATGCAAGAGACAAGGAAATAGACCAATATGTCCGAAATCATCGTTTAATGGAATTTGTAGTCTGGGATCCAGGCACCATGAAAGTACTAGGTCGAGTAAACCAATTACACAAGTTTATTGACTATTATTTTCAGCGCGGTGATGTTGCAGACCGGGCGGTGATTTTCCATGCGATGCATTGTGTCAATAAACTGATTGAATATATGCAAAAACATGTCGATGTCGTTAAAGTGGACGGCGTATCAATCGAACAATACTTTAAACTACAAGAGAAAAAACTGGCGACAGCAGATTTCGACGATTTGCTATTAGGTGGTTTGAAAGGAAACGAATTATCAAACGGGGACTCTAATAAATAATCCAGATAGTTTGATTCGTATATTAATAGGTGTTCAATTTGTTGAAAAAGTTGTCTGTACTTTGTTTGAGTTTGTCTGTTGCGTTGTCGAGTGTCTCTGTCAACGCGGTGTCAAATGGCAATAAATTACCTGATTTGGGAACCGTTGCCGCCGGTAGTTTAACGATCGAAAAAGAAAAAGTGATTGGTCAGGTTATTCGCCGGCAACTTAGAGCTACCTCCCCCGTTATTTCAGATCCGTTATTGGATGAATATCTCAATGATCTTGGAAACAAATTAGTTTCCAAAGCCAATGATGTTCGCTACCCATTTGATTTTTATTTAATCAAAAATCCACAGCTTAACGCATTTGCGACCTTTGGCGGTGTTGTTGCACTACACACCCGGACTTTACTAGAATCAGAAACCGAATCTGAATTGGCTTCTGTTATTGGGCACGAAATCGCGCACGTAACACAACGTCATATAGCAAGAACCATTGAAGAAAACCAAAGAAATGCGCCATTAACAATTGCTTCATTACTGGGTGCTATATTAATCGCTATGGCAGATCCCAGCGCAGGTGCTGCTGCTATCACGACAGCGCAGGCCAGTAGCCAGCAAATGGCGCTTAATTATAATCGTCACAATGAAAAAGAAGCCGACAGGATTGGCCTTCGGATCATGATTGATGCTGGCTTTGATCCGAATGGTGCGCGTGATTTTTTTGTCCGCTTAGCAGAACAAAGCCGCTACTCAAGTAAACTGCCGGCTATGCTGTATTCACACCCATTACCAGACTCTCGAGTGAGTGATATTCGTGCGCGCGTTGACGGCTTAGAACCTAAATTCGTGCGTCCTAACCCGGCATTTCATTTTGCTAAAGTCAGAACAGCGGTGCTATACACGCATGTGCCGAGTTATCATGTAGAGCACTTTAGAGCAAAATTAAACGAGCCAGAGCAAAGCGAAAATCCATATTATAAATACGGCTTAGCACTTGCTCTGATGAAAACCGATGCTTTTACCGAGGCCAGTAAAATAATAGATGACTTGTTACAACAACAAGGCAACAATTTATATTATCTTGATCTAAAAACAGACATAGAGTTAGGCTTAAAACGATATAAAGATATTCTAGATTTATTGGCAATGAAATTAGAATTGATGCCAAATAACCAAGTATTGGTTTTAAACTATGCAAACGCACTGATTTCTGCCAAACAAGCGCAGAAAGCAGTTGAAATATTAAAAGATTTTATTATTCTCCAACCAGAACATTATCTGGCTTGGCAGTTGATGTCAGATGCATATAAACAACTTGGCAACCGAGCAATGTACCATCAGGCTCAGGCTGAGCTATATGCATTAGTTTTAGCATATCCCAAAGCAATTGATGAACTGCATACTGCTTTTAATTATATTGACAGGCAATCAGAGACAGACAAAAAGCGAATCTCTGCCAGAATTAAACAGTTGCGTAATGAACAAGAGAATATTAAAAGGCTTTAAACATGGCTGACTTTATCATTTACCATAACCCTCGCTGCAGTAAAAGTCGTGAAACGCTCGCATTATTAGAGCAAAATGGTATTCAACCCGAAGTTGTTGAGTATCTAAATACCCCACCGTCTGTTGAAACTATACGTAATCTTGTTGATATTTTGGGATTGGATTCCGCCCATCAGTTAATCCGTGAGAAAGAGTTAATCTATAAAGAGCTTGACCTAGATGAATTTATGACGGATGAAGAATTATTACCATTAATGAATGAGTACCCCAAATTAATAGAACGTCCCATCGTCGTGAAAGGCAATAAAGCAATTATTGGCAGGCCGCCTGAAAACGTACTAGAGCTCATTAATGGTTGAGATTCTGGTTTTATACTATAGTCGCAATGGCAGTACGCGCCAGCTGGCGCAGCATATTGCAAGTGGTATCGAAGCTGCTGGCGGCATTGCTCGAATGCGTACTGTGCCGTCTGTTTCAGCTGATCATCAGCAAACAGCTGCACCAGTGCCTTCTGAAGGAGATATTTACGCCGAACATCAAGATTTGATTGAGTGTGATGGTTTAATATTGGGCTCACCAACACGTTTCGGCAATATGGCCGCAGCATTGAAATATTTTATAGATTCAACCAGTACCTTATGGTTAAAAGGATCATTAGAGGGGAAACCCGCTGCGGTTTTCACCTCTACTGGTAGTTTACATGGTGGACAAGAAACAACATTAACCAGTATGATGCTGCCGCTGTTGCACCATGGTATGCTGATAGTGGGTTTGCCTTACAGCGAACCTGCATTACACAACACAGAATCTGGTGGGAGTCCGTATGGGGCAACGCACTGGAGCCACAAACAATCAACAAAAGTTGATAAAACTGAAATCCAACTTGCTGTTGCCCTAGGTAAACGCATGACCAATATAGCGAAAAAATTATCTTCATGACTGATCAACAGAGTAAAATAAAACGTGCTAAGTATATAGCCTTAGCAGGATATCTTGGTTTAATTGCACTCATTCCAGCTTGGCATTTGTGGTTAGCTCCCCCCATGGACGGTTTATCCAAATGGTTTGTCTTGGCGCTTTGGGGGATCCCATTATTAATTCCGTTTAAAGGTTTAATTACGGGAAAACCTTACACTTATGCATGGGCAAACTTTATTGCCATGTTGTATTTTTTACATAGTTTAACTTTAGTTTATGCTTCAGAAAGTGAACGATTTTTAGCAATAATAGAGTTTATATTAGTGTCTCTGTGGTTTGGTGCAGGTACTTACTACGCGCGATGGCAAGGTCAATATTTAGGTATTGGTATTAAAAAACGTAAAAACACCAATTCCCCCAATTCCCCAAATTAAACACTTGATGCCTCATCAACTTATTTACACACACCCTGACTTTTATGTTTTCAATAAAACTCAAGGTGTGGATTTTCATGATGATAATGGTGTTGCTGGTTTTTTTTCACAGATTAAACACAGCTACCCGAGTGAAAAACTTTACCCGGTTCATCGTTTAGATAAAGAAACATCGGGCCTTATTATTGTTGCGCGTAACTTAGCTGCAGAACAGTATATTCAACAATTGTTTCAAGCTTCAAAAATTGAAAAATACTATTGGGCGATCGCCGGTAATAAGCCAAAGCAAAAACAAGGTCGAATTTGCGGTGATATGAAAAAGTCACGCAACAAAGGCTGGATGTTAGCAAAAAGCACGGATAATCCAGCTAAAACCTATTTTTATTCGTTTGGCTTGGGAAATGGATATCGCCACTATTTATTAAAACCTTATACTGGAAAAACGCATCAATTACGTGTTGCAATGAAATCAATTGGCAGCGCAATTTTAGGTGATGATATTTACAAAGGTCAGTCCGCTGATAGATTATACCTCCATGCACAAGCATTGCGCATTCACTACCAACAACAAATAATTGAAGTTCAGCTTAATCCAGACCACCCGCTTTTTAAAATCGCAAACGCAACCGATGAAAATAAAAAGTGGATTAACGCACCATGGAGTTTAAATTGGCCTAAACTGTAATAAAGTACAGGAGGTGATTTAAATGAAAAAAATTGAAAAAATTAATGCGCTCACTGAGCTTGAAATCTTTTCACGTATACCCATTTTCCAATCCCTTAGTGCAAGCGAGCGCAGTTGCTTTTTAACCGATGATGTCGTCTTTTTTATTGTTGAAAAAGATGAATACGTTATTCGTCAGAACGACAATGATCATTATTTTTATATATTATTAAGTGGCCACTTAGAAGTAACGAAAAATGCCAATAATGCATTGATAGCTTATATCGAACCGGGGCAATTTGTAGGCGAAATTGGCTTTATCACGAATCAACCTCGAACAGCTCATGTCAAAGCGTTAGAAAAATCAGTTGTCATACAAATCGATCACAACATCATGAATCGTTTACCTATAAAGGTTAGAGACCAACTAAAAGACCAAATAATTACAGGTTTAGTTGAACGCATCAGCCATTTAAATGATGAGTTAATTGAATCGCATGAAATTCAAAATAAAGCAGACAAAACTAATGAAGGTTCAAGTAAGGCTGTGATCCAGCTCGCCGATGATTGGGAAAACACCGGCAAGACTGGATAATTAGTTTATTCTTCAATAAAACACGGAGTGAGTTTCCAGATATTATTCACGTAATCCTGAATTGAACGATCCGAATTAAATTTACCCATAGTCGCAGTATTGATTATCGCCATTCGCGCCCAAGTTGGTTTGTCTTGGTATAAACGGTCTATCTTTTTATGCGCATCAGAGTAGGAAGCATAATCAGCCAAAGTGAGGTAAGTATCCCCATAGTCTAATAAGCTTCGTTTGATTTCTGCTAATTCTCCCGGTTTGCCCGGTGTAAAATAGTCTGTATCAAACCAATCCAGTACGGCTTTAAGTTCCTCGTTCGCATAGTAGTAATCCCAAGGATTATAGCCAGCTGCCTTTTTCGCTTTTACTTCTTCTACCGTTAGGCCAAAAATAACCACGTTATCTTCACCTGCTTCTTCGGCAATTTCGATGTTTGCGCCATCCAGTGTACCTATGGTGACGGCTCCATTTAAAGCAAGCTTCATATTACCTGTACCGGACGCTTCTTTGCCTGCCAAAGAAATCTGTTCAGATACATCCGCCGCTGGGATCATTTTTTCTGCCAAGCTAACTCGATAATTCGGTAAAAAGACCACTTTCAGTTTATCTTTTATACGTGCGTCATTGTTAACTCTATCCGCTACTTTATTGATAGCATATATAATTTCCTTTGCCATATAATATCCAGGAGCAGCTTTTGCGCCAAAAATAAATACTCTTTTTGGCATATCATAATCAGGGTTTTGTAACAAACGACGATATAAAGCCATGATATGTATCAGATTCAACTGTTGACGCTTATATTCGTGTAAACGTTTGATCTGAATATCAAACAATGCAGTTGGGTCCACTTCAATATTGGTTAAGGATTTAATCACTTTAGCCAATTCAACTTTATTGTCATGTTTTATCTGCATAAAGACTTTTTGAAATTTGCTGTCATCAGCAAAGTCATTCAGTTTCTGCAATTTATCTAAATGTACGGGCCAATCATCATCTACATATTCGGAAATCAATTTTGATAGCGCCGGATTACAAGATTTTAGCCAACGTCTTGGTGTAACACCATTGGTTACGTTAGTGAGTTTATCAGGCCAGATTTGATTAAATTCGGGGAATAAATCAGACTTGACCAACTGTGAATGGATCTCAGCAACACCATTTACTTTAAAGCTAGCAATAACCGACAAGTTACCCATTCGAACCATTTTTTCATGACCTTCTTCGATAATAGATAACTTCCTTTTTACCTCATCATTGTCTGGGAATGCTGGTTCAACGACATCTTCTAGGAAACGACTGTTGATTTCATAAATGATTTCTAGGTGACGTGGTAATACTTTTTCGAATAATCGAACAGACCACTTTTCCAAAGCTTCTGGTAATAAGGTGTGATTGGTATAAGCGAATACGTTTTGGCAGATTGCCCAAGCATCATCCCAATGCATTTCTGCACGGTCTACCAAAATTCTCATTAACTCCGGAATCGCGACCGCTGGGTGAGTATCATTTAATTGGATGACGACCTGCTCTGTAAACTTGCTCCAATCATTACCATGTGCACGTTTATAACGTCTAATAATATCTTTAATAGAACATGCGCAAAAGAAGTATTGCTGTATTAAACGCAATTCTTTACCCGCTTCGGTATTATCATTTGGGTATAATACTTTTGAAATGGTTTCCGCCTGCACGTTTTCAACTTGAGCATCTAGGTAACCACCCGCATTAAATACATCCCAGTTGAAAAAGTCCGAAGCGCGGCTCTCCCATAATCGTAAAATATTAACGGTTTTAGCACCATAACCAACCACAGGTATATCCCATGGTACACCTTTAATAATTCGGCCCGGATGCCATTCTTTATGAATGTGTCCACCCTCGTCGTACTTGGTTTCTACATAACCATAAAGGGGAATTTCTTGGATTGATTCTGGTCGGCAGATTTCCCATGGATTACCATATTCACGCCATGAATCCGGCCGCTCTAACTGACGACCATGCTGAATTTCTTGGGTAAATAAACCATGCTCATAGTGGATACCATAGCCAATAGCCGGATATCCTAACGTCGCTAATGAGTCAACAAAACAAGCAGCTAAACGGCCTAAACCACCGTTCCCCAGTGCCATATCCGGTTCTTCTTCACAGATCTCGTTAAAATCCAAATCTAGCTGCTCTAAAGCTTGCTTGGCGATATCTGTTAAACCAACACTTGTCAGGTTATTCTTCAAAAAACGGCCCATCAAAAATTCTAAAGAAAAGTAATGAACGGCTCGGGTGTCTTTTTGATAATGTGTTTTTTGTGTTTTGGTGACACGTTCAAAAACAATTTCGTTGACCGCGGCACAAGTGGCATTCCACCAAGCTTTTTTACTGGCTTTGTTCTCGTCCGTGCCTAATGTAACATGCAAGTGTTTGACCACGCAGTCCTTGAATTCTTCAGTCGTCACTTCAAATTGTTTTAAGTCATCAGAAACCGCTGACGTTTTTTTGCGGCTTGTTTTAGCGCTTGCGCTAGTTTTATTTTTGCTAGTACGGCGAGTTGTTGTCATCTTTAATCCTACACACTGGTATACAGTTGTTTAAAGTTCCAACCCTAAGCCAATCACTTATCGTGAACTGCAAGCTGTCGGGTCACTTACGCGCTCCGCATGTGATAACCCAGTCGACAAACTGAGCTAAATCAATTGTTATTATTTATTTAATATGTCTCGTGCAATGCGAATTATTTTTATTGATTGGGAACAGCTTTTGCTGTTCCCTAAGCATTATCATGCTTATAGCGGGTTAAACACCCGCCTTAGTAAAAGTTTGATTTACTATCGCTTGAGCTTCAGCAATAATTTTTTCTAGGTGGGCCTGACCTAAAAAGCTTTCACTATATATCTTGTATATCTCTTCAGTCCCTGATGGTCTGGCTGCAAACCATCCATTTTCAGTGACCACTTTCAAACCGCCAATTGCTGCCTGATTACCCGGCGCATGTGTCAGTTTAGATATAATTTTTTCGCCTGCCAACTCTGTCGCTTCTACATCGTCAGCAGACAAGTTCTTTAAAACCTGCTTTTGTGCACTCGACGCTGGCGCATCAATACGGCTATAGATGGGTTCACCGAATTGAGAAATCAAGGCTTGATAATGTTCAGCTGGATCTTTTCCTGTGACCGCTGTAATTTCTGCGGCAAGTAGAGCCAATATGATGCCGTCTTTGTCAGTTGACCAAACTGTACCATCTTTTCTTAAAAATGAAGCACCCGCACTTTCTTCGCCGCCAAACCCATAACTGCCAGAATACAAACCATCAACAAACCATTTAAAACCGACAGGTACTTCAGATAAATTTTTACCGAGCGCTTTTGCGACTCTATCTATCATGCTTGATGAAACTAAAGTTTTACCGATAGCCAAAGAATCTGCCCACTCTTTTCTGTGAGTATACAAATATTGAATCGCGACAGCTAAATAATGGTTTGGATTCATTAAACCAGCTGAACGTGTCACTATACCATGTCGATCGTAGTCAGGATCGTTACCCACAGCAATATCAAACTTGTCTTTGAGCTTAATAAGACCGGCCATTGCATAAGGTGAAGAACAATCCATACGGATTTTGCCGTCTTTATCCAATGTCATGAAAGAAAAAGTTGGATCGACTGCATCATTAACCACTTCGATGTCTATGCCATATGTTTTTGCAATCACGTCCCAATAAGCAATACCAGAGCCGCCCAGTGGATCAACCCCAATTTTCAAACCTGAATCGGCAATAGCTTGCATGTCGATCACATTTTTTAAATCATCGACATAAGGTTGAATGAAATCATATTCTTCAACCAAATCAGATTTCATTGCTAATTCAAAGGGTGTCTTTTTGACATCTTTTAAACCCGCTAAAATGATCTCGTTTGCACGCGCTTGAACTACATTCGTAATATCTGTGTCGGCTGGGCCGCCATTCGGTGGGTTGTATTTAAAGCCGCCATCTTGAGGCGGGTTGTGACTTGGGGTGATTACCACACCATCTGCTAAATTAGCCGGTTTATCTTGATTATGCGTTAAAATCGCATGAGAAATGACCGGGGTTGGCGTATATCCGTGACCCGCTTGAACTTTGACTTGGATACCATTGCCGACAAATACTTCAATAGCGGTTGCAAATGCACACTCTGACAAAGCATGCGTGTCCATCCCAACATACAGAGGACCTTTGATGTTATGACTATTTCGATATTCAACAAGCGCCTGACTTATCGCTGCAATATGACTTTCGGTGAAAGTTGAGCTAACAGAAGATCCTCTGTGACCTGATGTACCAAAGCTAACTAACTGCTGTTCATTTGGTTTGTTTAAGTAATATTGGCTAACTAAACGTGGGATATTAACCAAATCTTGTTTTTGTGCAGGCTGCCCTGCTCTTTCATGCAACGCCATGTTATTAATCCTTAACGGTTTTAAAGAAAAATAGGGGTCTCTATTATTTCATTTTATTATAAATCATACTTCGGTCGTATTTATCTTTATCTACGCATAGCTAAAAAGATAACAACTTCTGTATAATTTAATGTACCTGCATGTCGTAAATTTTACAATCGCCAAATTCACTACAAAATACAATCGATGGATAAATATTCTTGTGCGGACTGACCCTGAGTTAATCGAGGTACAGTGCCCAACTTAGGTGCATCAAAATGTTTTGCAATGTAGGATTCTAACGTAGTTATATTTTCTGCCAAATAAGGCATTTCACCTTCGATACAATTAGCAACCCAACCTAACAAAGTGACACCGGACTGTTTTATCGAATCCAAGGATAACAATGCGTGATTTAAGCAGCCCAGTTTCATACCAACGACCAAGATAACTGGAAGCTTGTTGTCTGCCACCCAATCTGACATAAACTCGTTTTCATTCAATGGGAGTTTCCAACCACCAGCCCCTTCAATAATCAAATAGTCAGCTTCTGTTTTGAGTATGTCTTGATACGCCTTTTGAAGCACCTCTTTGTTTAATGCTACATTTGCTAATTGTGCAGCGATATGCGGTGCAATAGCGGGTTCTAAAGCGATTGGATTAACTGTTGAATAAGTCAACGGAACACTAGCTGACTGTTGTAAGATTAATGCATCTTCATTAATTAAGCCGACCTCATCGGTTTCACAACCGGCTGCAATTGGTTTAAATCCAATTGTTTTGCCATATTTTGATAGTTTTTCTAATAATGCAGATGCAATTTTGGTCTTCCCGCTTTCAGTATCGGTTGCGGTTATAAAAATAGGTTTTGTCATAATTTAAATCTTGTTTAAAACACAATACGCAACAGACCAGCTAGCAAATTTTTGACCATTTTTATTGATAGGGTAAGCCGCTTCGAGCTTAGCCAATCTGTCTTTAGTAAGCGGCTTTACCTGACGCGTTTGAGTTAAGGTATTCGCGCCTATCGCTTTGAGTTCTTGTAATAATTCGTGGGCACTACCATAACAAGTTTTCTCTTCAATAGTATCAATTTTTTGTATTTTCAAATGGCCGCATTGTGACAAAACGTCATTTAATGTTTTATAAGGCATAAATTGATTTACATGCGGTGCACTATCTAAACTTTGGTAAGCCGTTTTAAGTTCTTTTAGAGTACCATCGATTAATGTGGTAAAAACCAGCTGCCCACCAGGCTTTAACACGCGCGCTGCCTGCTGTACGACTTTTGACAACTCGCACCATTGCCATACCAAAGATGAAAAAACATGGGTAAAACTGTGGTCTTTAAAAGGTAACTGATGAGCATCGGCTGCAACGAATGTGTGGTTCGAGTCAACAACTTTGTCCTTAGCGATTTGCAACATCCCAGGAGCAACATCAACGCCGATGTAACGAATTGATGTTGCAAATTTCTGTAGATTACCTGTTCCGCAGCCAACATCAAGCAAAGTCGAGTCTGGTGATAAAGTCAACAGATTGCTCGCTTGTTTTATTACCCGTTTCTGCAGTTTAGCTGACGCATCATAGCTTGCCGCAGCTTTACTAAAATGACGAGCAACAAAAAGCTGCTCAGCATTTAATTCTGGCATATTTTTAGTCTCTCACAAGATTCTTTGAGTGCAAACAACATGGCTTTTATTTGTTGATGACTATGTAAACTTGTCAATGTGATTCGAATGCGACCCGCATGCGCTGGTACGGTTGGTGGGCGTATTGCAGTAACCCAAAAGCCTTGTTTTCTCATTTCGGATGCCAACAGCAAGGTACTTTTATTATCGCCTACCACTATCGGTTGGATTGCCGAATCTGATCCTGTCATTTCAAAGCTAAGTTCGGCTAAGATGTTTTTAAAATAGGCTATATTGTCTCTTAGCTTGTCTCTTCGCCATTGTTCTAACCGAAGTTTTTCAATTGCGATACGGGTCATTTCAGCAAGCACGGGGGAAAATGATGTACTGTAGATATAACCTCTGGCATGATTCACTAGATATTCTATGAGTTGCTGAGAACCACAGACAAACGCTCCGCTGGTACCAACTGCTTTACCAAAAGTCGCGGTAAAGATATCAATGTCAGCTGCGTTGGCATTTGATAATGAGAGGCTTCCCTCACCTTGTTTACCAAAAACCCCCACGCCATGTGCATCGTCTAACATAACCCCTGCATCATGTTGTCGTTTGGCAGCAATCACTTCATCAATCGGAGCATGATCTCCGTCCATTGAAAATATGCCTTCGGTGACAATCAATTTATAATTATCAACAGACTCAAGCCGTTTTTTAAGGTGCGCTATATTATTATGCTGAAAGCGAATATTTTTTGCATTTGCCTCTTTTCCACCATCCAATAATGACGCATGGTTCAATTTATCTTGAACAATCGTATGCTGCTTATTTGTCATTAAATTTTTCAAAATACTGCTATTTGCTGTAAAACCGCTGGTAAAGAGCAAGCAGGATTCGAAACCGAGCCAATCACAAATCGTTTCTTCTAACGCCTGATGTGAAGGATGGTAACCGTTGATTAAGGGCGAGCCGGTACTCCCTGAGTTTAACTGCACCTCCCTCCATGTTTGTTGAAGCTTTGTATCAACAGCCAATCCGAGATAATCGTTACCGGAAAAATTTACATAATGTTTGCCGTCAACCTCAACATAGCTGTCATGAGGCCGACAAACCATCCGAGAACGATAACTATCTTTTGCCTGTTTTTCAGCCAATAACTGCTTAATACTTTCGGGCAGCATTAACTAGCAGCAGCATCATAAAATAAAGGCGAAGTCTCACTTTCAGCGACCGCTTCTTTTATCGCCGCTTCAGTTATATCATCAGAATACCCCTGACGCTGTTCTGGTTGAATGCCTAGCTTGGCAAACAATTCCATATCTTTATTACCTTCAGGGTTCTCAGTGGTTAATAGTTTTTCACCGTAAAAGATACTATTTGCGCCTGCAAAAAAGCATAAGGCTTGCATTTCATCATTCATTTCTGTTCGTCCAGCTGATAAACGAACATGCGATTTAGGCATCAATATTCTGGCAACAGCGATTGTTCTGATAAATTCAAAATGGTCAAAGTCCTGATTATCAGCCAATGGTGTCCCTTCTACACGAACTAGCATGTTAATGGGCACACTATCCGGATGTTCGTCAAGGTTTGCTAAGCTTTTCAATAGCCCCGCTCTGTCTTGCGACTTCTCCCCCATACCAACGATACCACCACTACAAACTTTCATACCGCTTGCGCGGACATTTTCCAAAGTATCCAAACGGTCTTTAAATGTTCTTGTGGTAATAATTTCACCGTAATATTCAGGTGAAGTATCTAAATTATGATTATAATAATCTAAGCCAGCTTCTTTTAAAGTTATCGCTTGTTCCCGGCTTAACATGCCTAACGTCATACAGGTCTCCATCCCCATCTCTCGTACACCTTTGATCATTTCAACAATGTACGGAATATCTCTATCTTTAGGGTTACGCCATGCTGCCCCCATACAAAAACGTGTTGATCCGTTTTTGCGCGCAAGTTTCGCTTTTTCAAGAACTTGCTCAACCTCCATTAACTTTTCTTTATCCAAACCTGTGTCATATCGAGCACTTTGTGGGCAATATTTGCAATCTTCAGGACATGCACCCGTTTTGATTGATAACAAGGTACTGACTTGAACCTCGTTCGGATTAAAAAACTGTCGGTGAATGCTTTGTGCTTTAAATAACAAATCATTAAACGGTAACTTAAAAAGTGCTTGAATTTCGTCTAGTGTCCAATCGTGACGGATAACTGCCTGCATGTTTAAAAACCCACTTAGTATATTTAGGCTTGATAGTTTATGCCTGTTCATTACACTGTCAATATTTTCGATTACAAAAATTGACAACTGGGTGGTTTTTATACAATGCAGCTAGATTATCGCTTTGATCGTGAACATATATGGCATCCCTACACCTCTCTTACTAACCCGTTACCTACATATGGTGTTATTGAAGCTTATCAAAATCGTTTGCTGTTAGATTCAGGCAAAGAATTAGTTGATGGTATGTCTAGTTGGTGGGCGGCTGTGCATGGTTATAACCACCCGTATCTAAACGATGCGTTAAAAAGACAAAGCGAAAAAATGTCGCATGTCATGTTTGGTGGCATTACACATCAACCCGCAATTGATTTATGTAAAAAATTAGTCGCGTTAACCCCTGCCGGGTTAGATAAAGTATTTTTAGCCGATTCGGGATCAGTCAGTGTCGAAGTCGCACTAAAAATGGCCATTCAATACTGGCAAAGCCAAAATCAACCTCAAAAACATAAAATGCTAACCGTTAAAAATGGATATCATGGCGATACATTTGCAGCAATGTCAGTTTGCGATCCGGTAAATGGTATGCATACACTGTTTAATCAGGTTATTCCAAACCATTTCTTTGCTTCTGCTCCAAGCTGTCCATTTGATGAACCATTTAACGCTAGCTGTATACAAGAAATGGAAACTTTATTGCAGCAAAATCATCAGCAAATCGCTGCGTTAATCATAGAGCCTATCGTTCAGGGTGCAGGTGGTATGCGCTTTTATCACCCTGAATATTTACGTCAATTACGTCTTTTAACAGAAAAATACGAGGTTTTACTGATAGCCGATGAAATTGCAACCGGTTTTGGCAGAACAGGAAAATTGTTTGCGTGTGAGTGGGCAGGTATTACACCCGATATCCTTTGCTTAGGGAAAGCACTCACAGGTGGTTATATGACATTGGCCGCCACATTGACGACCGATAAAATTGCAACGGGTATCTGTAATGGTCAAGCGGGTGTATTTATGCATGGCCCTACTTTTATGGGAAATCCACTTGCCTGTGCGGTGGCTAACGCATCCATTGAATTACTGCTAGAAAACAACTGGCATTTACAAGTATCGAATATTCAAGCTTGGTTAGAAGCGCATTTACTTCCACTGGCTGAATTTGAAAAAGTTAATAATTGCCGAGTTTTAGGTGCAATTGGAGTAGTTGAGTTAAAATCTTCAGTGCCAATGGAACAAATTCAAGCTTTTTTCGTAGAGCAAGGTGTATGGATCAGACCTTTCGGCAAGCTAATTTATTTAATGCCGCCGTTTATTAGCCAACAATCGGACATAACTAAACTGTGTAATGCAATTAAAAGCTGGCTACAAGGTTAAACAAAAATACTGTCAAATGCGCTGAGTTGTTTGTTGGTTGCTATGTCCCTCTACATATACAAATTAGCTCAGTTCATTTTTAAAATTGTGGAAATATGTTAAATAACAAATACAAGACAGCTGCAATACAAACCAGCAATAACAAGATTAAATTGTAGTGGAAGTGGTCTGACTTTCGCTTTAAGCGGCGAAGATTGAGAACCATGGCGAATACTGTGATTACACTGCAAATGACTAATTGAATAAACAGTAAATCAGTCCAATCCTGAAGCCAGACATCGCGATAGGTGTCTTCTATTTTTTTATACTTTGCATACCCAGGAACTTTCTCTGGACGCGCTAAACGAAACCATATCATGGCCAGTATAAAACTTAACCAGGCTAACAAATTTGTCAGCCTAATGACTTTAATCAATGCGTCAGATCCTTTTCTGCGCTCAATTTCATTGTTTTTCGTCGTTTTTTGCTTGTTTATCATATTCCAATGGGTAACATATCGCTTTCACTTTAATAATCAGATTCTGCCGGAGCAAAATTGACATGAGTCACGCTGCAATTAGTGATGTACTAGCGGGTAAACACCAAGTAGACCAACAAATAACCTTAAAAGGCTGGGTGCGCACAGTGCGTTCTAACCCAAACTTTGCCTTTATTAACTTACATGATGGTTCATGTTTTGATCCGATTCAAATTGTCGCAGATAATAAACTGTCTAATTATGCTGAAGTTTGTAAGCTTACCACTAGCTGTTCACTTAGTGTAACGGGTAAACTGGTTGAATCTTTAGGCAAAGGCCAATCTTTTGAAATTCAAGCTGAATCAATCGAAATCATTGGCATAGTAGAAGATCCAGACACCTACCCGATGGCCCCCAAACGCCATAGTGTTGAATACTTACGAGAACATGCACACTTGCGTCCTAGAACCAATATGATTGGCGCAGTTACGCGTGTACGAAATTGTTTAGCGCAAGCCATTCACAGGTACTTTCATGAAAATGGATTCCAATGGATTGCAACTCCAATTATTACAGCCAGTGATTGTGAAGGTGCGGGTGAAATGTTCCGCGTTTCAACTTTAGATATGGTTAATCCTCCGTTAAAAGAGGACGGCAAAGTTGATTTTGCTGAAGACTTTTTTGGAAAAGAAGCATTTTTAACCGTATCAGGTCAGTTAAACGTAGAAACATATGCTTGTGCTCTATCCAAAGTATATACCTTTGGTCCAACTTTTAGAGCAGAAAACTCTAATACAAGTCGCCATCTAGCGGAATTTTGGATGGTCGAACCAGAGCTAGCGTTTGCAGATTTAGCAGATGTCGCCTCTTGTGCTGAAAACATGTTGAAGTATGTATTTAAAGCCGTACTGGCAGAGCGCATGGATGATCTGGAATTTTTTGATTTGCGGATCCAAAAAGGTTTAATTGAGCGCCTAAAAACCTTGTCGGAGCAAGAGTTTGTCCGTATGGATTACACCGATGCAATTGAAATTCTTAAAAATTGCGGTCAAAAATTTGAATTCCCAGTTGAATGGGGGATCGACTTATCTTCCGAGCATGAAAGATATTTAGCGGAAAAACATGTTGGTGGGCCGGTAATCTTGCAAAACTATCCAAAAGATATTAAAGCATTTTACATGCGTCTAAATGACGATAATAAGACAGTTGCCGCAATGGATGTACTCGCACCAGGTATCGGCGAAATTATTGGTGGTAGCCAACGAGAAGATAGATTAGATGTGCTTGACGAACGTATGATCGAAGTTGGACTTTCACCAAACGATTATTACTGGTACAGAGATTTACGTAGATACGGCTCTGTACCACATGGTGGCTTTGGCTTAGGTTTTGAGCGCTTGGTCGCATATGTCACTGGTATGCAAAACGTTCGTGACGTCATTCCTTTCCCAAGAACACCTAAAAGTGCTACTTTTTAATAAGTAGCACTTTTTTTTCACCAAGCTCGCTAAGCCAGATAAAACAAAGGTGTTTTAGTTTAAAACTAAAACACCTTTTTATTTATTCTGGCTTTTTCAAATCAGCGGATTCAACTCGATTCTTTAATTTTTGTCCGGGTCGAAAGGTCACAACTCGGCGCGCCGTAATCGGTATATCTTCCCCTGTTTTAGGGTTTCGACCCGGCCGCTCACTCTTATCGCGCAAATCAAAATTACCAAAACCGGATAATTTAACTTGCTCGCCATCTTCAAGCGCGGCTCTAATTTCCTCAAAGAAAATTTCAACCAAGTCTTTTGCATCACGCTTGTTCATACCAAGCTTTTCAAACAAATGTTCTGCTATTTCGGCTTTCGTTAACGCCATACTTAATCTCTCAATGTGGCACCAAATTTGGCTTTTAGTTGAGCAACAACTGCATCAGTTATCGCTGAGATATCTTTTTCTTCCAAAGTTTTTTCTACGTCTTGTATTATCAATGAAACTGCAAAGCTTTTTTTCTCTTCGGCGATGCCAGCTCCTTCATAGACGTCAAACAAGTTTAGTTCAACTAATTGATTTCCGCCAACTTTTTTAATTTCATTTAAAATTAACCCAATTTGACTATCTTTATCAACTGTAAAAGCTAAATCACGACGATTTGAAGGATATTTAGAGATTGCTTGTGCTGTTGTTATTTTACTCTGTAGTAAAACGTCTGTTTGCAATTCAAATACAAAAGCTTTGGTTTTTAAACCAATCGTTTTTGCAACTTGTGGATGCACTGCCCCAACAAATCCTAAATATTCACTATTTTTATAAATAGCAGCAGATTGGCCAGGATGCAAGGCGCTATGCGATTGAATTTTAAACTCATATTCGGCAGTTGCGTCAATTTCAGATAAAATCGCTTCGACATCGCCTTTAATATCGAAAAAATCGACCGGTGATTTATCAATATCCCAATGCTCGCCCGCTTTTAATCCAGTGATCACCCCAGATATGATATGAGTTTGTTTAACGCCATTTTCTGCACTTTCATCTGGAATAAACTTTAAACCCGCTTCAAAAAGGCGCACTCTGTTTTGTTGCCGGTTGGCATTATAAATCACAGATGACAACAAGCCTGGCAAACAAGAGACTCGCATTACTGACATATCAGCTGATATCGGATGAGGTAAGGTTAAACCCTCGAGGTCAGGGTGTAAGGCGGCTTGAACTTTAGGATCAACAAATGAATAAGTGATAGCCTCTTGATATCCTAAAGTAACTAAACTCGCTTTAACGCTATTTAACGTTTTAACACTTTCAGGCTGCGCTGACATTTTTAAATAGCCACTTGGCGCAACTGTAGGTAAATTGTTGTAACCGTAAATTCTTGCAACTTCTTCAATTAAATCGACTTCAATTGAGATATCAAACCGATAGGATGGAACCTGAGTCACCCACCCTTTATCCGTTTTCTCTGGTTGCATTCCCAACCGTTGCAACATTTCATGTACGATCGCGGTTTCAATGGAAACCCCCAAACGCTCATCTAATTTTTCTTTACGGAGTTCAACCGAAACTTGCTTTTCACCGGTCGTTGGCAATTCGACCGGATTGGCTGGACCTACTTCTCCACCACAAATTTCAATAATCAGTTGAGTTGCTCGTTCAATTGCCAACAATTGGATGTTCACATCCACGCCACGTTCAAAACGGTGTGAAGGGTCGGTATGTAAACCATACTCACGTGCTTTACCCATCATATAGTCAGGCGAGAAAAAGGCACTCTCTAAGACAATGTCTTGCGTATTGGCTGATACTCCAGAATCTAGCCCACCGAATATTCCGGCTAAAGCCAACGCTTTTTGACTGTCTGCAATAACCAAGGTATCAGCGGTTAAATTGATTTCTTGGCCATCTAATAGAGTCAGTTTTTCTTGCTCGTGCGCATAACGAACAGCAATTTTTTCACTTACATTGGCTAAATCAAAAGCATGCATAGGTTGACCAAGCTCAAGCATGACATAATTGGTTACATCGACAATGGGATCGATTGAGCGAATTCCACTGCGTCTTAACTTCTCGACCAACCATAGCGGTGAAGCTTTAGTTACATCCACATTTTTGATGATCCGACCAACATATTTAGCACAAGCATCAGGAGCTGTAAGTTCAATCGGCAAAATATCTTGATGAGATGCTTTTACAGGCTCAATAACAGGTTGACATATATCATGATTATTCAGAACGCCGACCTCTCTTGCTAAGCCAGCAATGCTTAAACAGTCGGCGCGATTAGGTGTTAAGTCGACTTCGATAGACACATCATCTAATTGTAAATACTGACGTATGTCCTGACCGATCGGCGCATCCAATGGAAGCTCCATAATCCCAGGTGCCTCTTCTGCCATCCCAAGTTCTGCTTCAGAACACAACATACCAAATGAAGGTACGCCGCGTAATTTTGCTTTTTTAATTTTAAAATTACCTGGTAGTACGGCACCAATAGTCGCAACGGCCACTTTTAACCCTTGGCGACAGTTTTTGGCACCACATACGATATCTAACAACTCTGCTTGTCCAACATCGATTTTTGTTACTTGTAGTTTTTCAGCGTCAGGGTGAGGTCCGCACTCCACAACATGGCCAACAACCACCCCAGAAAACGCCCCTGCTACATTTTCCACAGCGTCAACTTCTAAACCAGCCATTGTGATTTGTTCTACCAATTCATTACGGCTTATTTTCGGGTTAACCCACTCTCGTAACCAAGATTCACTAAACTTCATAAATGCTCCGAATAAACCTTATTTGAATTGTTTTAAAAAACGTAAATCATTTTCGAAAAATGCACGCAAATCAGATACGCCATAGCGCAACATGGTTAATCGCTCGACCCCCATGCCAAAAGCAAAACCACTATATTTTTCCGGATCAATGTTCACTGCCTTGAGCACATTTGGGTGTACCATACCGCAACCGAGCACTTCTAACCATTTGCCATTTTGACCTTTCACATCGACTTCTGCTGAAGGTTCAGTAAACGGGAAAAATGAGGGTCTAAATCGAACTTCAACTTCTTCTTCAAAAAAGTTCTGTAAAAAGTCGAATAATATACCTTTTAACTGCGCAAAATTAACCTTTTCATCAACCAGCAAACCTTCTACCTGGTGAAACATCGGTGTATGGGTTTGATCATAGTCATTACGATATACACGCCCCGGAGAGATAATTCTCAACGGTGGCTGTTCAGTTTCCATCGTTCGAATTTGCACACCTGAAGTTTGTGTTCTTAAAACCAACTTAGGATTAAAATAGAAAGTGTCATGATCAGCACGTGCCGGATGATTATCCGGTATATTTAAAGCATCAAAATTATGCCAGTCGTCTTCTACCTCAGGTCCGGTTCTAACTTGAAAACCTAACTCAGTAAAAAACGATTCTATTCGCTGAATAGTTTTACTAACCGGATGTAAACCACCAACTTCAGCACGTCGTCCCGGAAGCGTAATATCTACTTTTTCTTCGTTTAGTTTTTTATCCAACTCTGCTTGTAAAAAAGCTTCTTTCTTGTCATTTAATAGCGCTTGAACTTGCTGTTTTGCTTGGTTTATTGCCTGTCCTGCTTTTGGTTTTTCTTCTGCTGGCAACTTCCCTAACTGTTTCATTTGTTCAGTAAATTGTCCTTTTTTACCTAAGTACTGAACTCTTATTTCATCTAGCGCAATGATATCATTTGCGGCAGCGATAGCTTCTTCAGCTGATGCAACTATGCCATCTAAATTCATTTAGAATAATCCCCAGATTGGTGGCTATTGGTTCAAAAATTAAAGCCGATAATTCTAACCGATTTTTAGTTTAAATGTAGTAAGAAATAACAAACAAATTGCAAGGAAAGGAAGTTTTTTCAATGGATTGAGCAACAAAGGGGACTGTAAAAAGTAAATAAACAAAACAAACAAAAAAGGGGCTTGCGCCCCTTTTAGTACAATGCCTTATCGGCTTATGCTAAAGCTTCTTTTGCTTTCTCAACTAATGCTGTGAAAGTTGCTTTGTCATAAACAGCGATATCAGCCAAAATCTTACGATCGATTTCAACAGAGGCTTTTTTCAAACCATTGATGAAGCGACTATAAGATAAACCGTTTTGACGAGATGCTGCGTTAATACGAGCAATCCACAATTGACGGAATTGACGCTTACGTTGACGACGGTCACGGTATGCGTATTGGCCAGCTTTAGTTACAGCTTGTGCAGCAACACGATAAACTCGACTGCGTGCACCGTAATAACCTTTAGCTTGTTTTAAAATCTTTTTGTGCGCTGCGCGAGCAGTTACACCACGTTTAACTCTTGGCATTATTCAGTCTCCTCTTATGCGTATGGCAACATGCGAACGATCAATGGAACATCATTTTGATGAACCTGAGTTTTCGCACGAAGGTGACGTTTACGCTTAGAGCTTTTCTTGGTCAGAATGTGACGCAAGTGTGACTGCTTGCATTTAAAACCACCAGAAGCGGTTTTTTTGAAGCGCTTAGCTGCGCCTCTATGACTTTTGATTTTTGACATTGAGATACTCCGCATTGTCAATTAATAAACTGCAGCAAGGCGGAACAGGCAAAGCCTGTTCACTTTAGGCCATTACTACTTCTTAATAGGTGCCAACACCATGATCATCTGACGACCTTCAACTCGGTTAGGGAAAGATTCCACTGTTGCCAAGTCTTGTAAATCGTCTTTGATACGTTTCATCATATCAATACCGATGTCTTGGTGTGCCATTTCACGTCCACGGAATCGTATCGTTACTTTAGCTTTGTCACCGTCTTCTAGAAAGCGCGTCAGGTTGCGTAGTTTTACCTGATAGTCGCCCACATCAGTTCCAGGTCGGAATTTAACTTCCTTAACCTGAACCTGTTTTTGCTTCTTCTTCTGCTCTTTAGCAGTTTTACTTTTTTCGTAAAGGAACTTACCGTAGTCCATCACGCGGCAAACAGGTGGGTTTGCATTCGGGCTAATTTCGACTAAATCCAACTTAGCGTCGTCTGCTCTGTCTTGCGCATCGCGCAGACTCACCACTCCAACTTGCTCACCTTCTGCGCCAATTAAGCGCACTTCTTTAGCATCAATTTCTTCGTTTATACGTGCTTTGCCTGCTTCAGGGCCTTTTTTACCACCTTTAATGGTTCATTCCTCCACGAAAATTATAATTTCTTTGTATCAATGTCGCTTTTTAATTGAGCTGTAAATTCTTCTATTGTCATTACACCCAAATCTTCACCCTTGCGGGTACGTACAGCGACCTGACCGTTCTCTAACTCTTTATCACCTACAACTAACATGTAAGGGATACGTTTTAAAGTATGCTCGCGGATTTTAAAGCCAATCTTCTCATTTCTCAAGTCAGCAAAGGCTCTAAATCCATTTTCGTTCAATATTTTAGCAACTTTTTCGCAATATTCCGACTGTTTATCCGTAATATTTAAAATTACGGCCTGTTTTGGTGATAACCAAGTCGGAAAATGACCAGCATACTCTTCTGTCAAAATGCCGATAAAGCGCTCGACCGATCCTAAAATCGCTCTATGTATCATCACCGGAACTTTACGATCGTTATTCTCAGATACATAACTTGCACCCAAACGCTCCGGCAAAGCAAAGTCTAGCTGAACTGTACCACATTGCCAGGCTCTGTCTAAACAATCATACAGAGTAAACTCAATCTTAGGGCCATAGAAAGCACCTTCCCCCGGTTGAAGCTCAAACTCAATATCATTGGCTTGTAGTGCATCCGTTAGTGCTTTTTCTGAGCGGTCCCACATCGCATCATCACCGATGCGTTTTTCTGGGCGTGTTGATAACTTAACGGCGATATTATCAAAACCAAAGGTTTTGTATGTATCATACACCATTTTGATACAACTACTCACTTCTGCTTGTACTTGCTCTTCAGTACAGAATATGTGGGCGTCGTCTTGTGTAAAACCACGTACGCGCATCAAACCATGTAGTGCACCTGACGGCTCATTACGGTGACAACACCCAAATTCAGCCATTCTCAGCGGTAAATCTCGGTAGGATTTTAAACCTTGATTAAATATTTGCACATGCCCAGGACAGTTCATCGGTTTAATCGCGTATTCACGTTTTTCAGATTCTGTGGTAAACATGTTTTCAGCATATTTATCCCAGTGACCTGATTTTTCCCATAATACACGATCCATCATTAATGGACCTTTCACTTCCTGATAATCATACTCTCTTAATTTAACCCGTACGAAATCTTCTAACTCGCGATAGATTGTCCAACCATCATTATGCCAGAACACCATACCTGGTGCTTCTTCTTGCCAATGAAACAAATCTAATGCTTTACCAATTTTTCTATGATCGCGCTTTTCAGCTTCGGCTAAACGATTCAAATACGACTTCAACTGCTTTTTGTCAGCCCACGCTGTCCCGTATATACGTTGCAGCATTTTGTTATCAGAGTTACCACGCCAATATGCGCCGGCAACTTTCATTAACTTAAAATGCTGGCAAAACTTCATGTTAGGAACATGAGGTCCGCGACACATATCAATATATTCTTCGTGATTATATAATGCGGGTCTGTCGTCTTTAGAAATATTCTGGTCTAATATTTCCATTTTGTAAGGTTCGCCGCGCTTTTCAAATGTATCGCGCGCCTGTTGCCAGCTAACGGTTTCTTTAACCACCGCGTAATTGGTTTTAGCCAACGCCAGCATACGTTTTTCCAGCGCGTCTAGGTCGTCTTGAGTTAAAGATTGTTCTAGATCAACATCATAGTAAAAGCCATTATCAATGGTCGGACCGATTGCCATTTTTACATTAGGAAACATTTGTTTGATAGCATGGCCTAACAAATGCGCACAAGAGTGGCGAATAATCTCTAGTCCGTCTTCATCTTTAGCTGTAATAATTTGTAATTTTGCATCAGATTCAATTAAATCACAGGCATCCACGCGATTCCCATCAACACGGCCAGCAATTGTTGCTTTTGCTAGGCCCGGTCCAATTGATTCTGCAACTTGCATGACAGTAACAGCTTGTTCGAATTCTCTTTGACTACCGTCAGGAAGGGTTATTATTGGCATCTTAAATCCTTACCAGTGGTGACACCTACCAAATGCCACTTGTTCAACAATAAAATCAGGCCGTGGATCATACTCGGATAGAATGCCTCTGTCGACTAGATAAGCACCGAAATTGTATAAATTTATAATAACTGGTATATACTTGCAGCCCACCTTTTTCGACAGAATATTAATCTAGATATGAATGATAAAGTATTGCACCCGACGCAGCTTAATATACTAGCGCGTCTAGAAACAATAAAACTAACGGATCATAAGGTGCAAACTGAATGTCTGATGCCACAACTGACGGCTTTTTGTAAGCGTGTATCTGAACACAATCAAAACATTTTTCTGTTGTGCGCCAATGCCGAGCCAGAGAAGTTATTGGCTTGGTTAACACTTCCTTTTTACAGTGTGAGTCATATTTCTACGAATAAAATTATTGGCGATTTCCATAGTGTGCCGGGTGGTAAACTGCATTTTAAAAAAGGGGCATTGTTTAATGCTACAGCGAATACCATCATTATCCCAGCTTCAATCTTATTACAGGATTTTCCAACCTTAGAACTGGTTGGAAAAATGTTGCTAAACCGGCAACTTGATACACGATGGTTGATTTCAGAACCTGGCCAAGTGTCCCACAAACAATATCGACATCAAACAATATCTTTTGACAAAAAAGTCATCATTACTGGCAACTATGATGCTTTGTGCCAAATTCAATATTTGCTCCCCGCTTTATCACGCCTTACTTTTGACGATATTTTTGAAGCTGATTATGTCGCTGAAGTAAACGAAATTAGCATTAATGCTTTACATCAATTTATCAGTCAGCAGTTTGGTAAAACATTAAACAAACCTCAATTAGACGCAATAATTTGGGCTTTAGCTCGAAATATTGAAGATCAACATTGGTTTTCAATCGACGTTATGTTTTTAGAAAAATTATTTAGCCGCATGCCAGATAACTTTACTCAAGCTGACGTTGAAATGACGGTGCATGATCTCAGCGGTTTTCATTCTTCTGCACGCCTGTTTAATTTTGAACAAATTAGAAATGACACAGTAAAAGTTGATTTTACTGGAGAGGTGGTCGGTCAGATAAATGGATTAACAGTCGTAGAGACGGCGCTGGCTGAATTTGGTGAACCGTCCAGAATCACAGCAAACATTTTTATTGGTGAAGGCGACATCAGCGATATTGAGCGCAAATCAGATTTAGGTGGTAATATTCATGCAAAAGCAATGATGATCCTATCATCCTTTGTTTCTCAGGTTTTTGCTAAAAATGAACCTTTACCTATTTCTTCTAACGTTGTCTTTGAGCAATCTTATCATGAGGTAGATGGTGACAGTGCATCACTTGCTGAGCTATATGCCTTGTTGTCTGCTATTGCCAATATTCCAATTCGTCAAAATGTGGCTTTAACAGGCGCAATTGATCAGTTGGGTAATGTGTTGGCCGTTGGTGGTGTTGATTTGAAAATAGAGGGTTATCATACTCTGGCAAAATTAAAAGCGCCTTTTGAAACGCACCACGTGATTATCCCGAAAGCCAATATCGCCAATCTTAATTTATCCAGTGAAGTTTGCGCATCGGTAGAGCAAGGTAAATTGCAAATTCATGCAATTGATCATGTCACTCAGGCGTGTGAGATTTTAACAGGTATACCAGCCGAAACTGAAGAACAAACAGGTCTTTTTGATAAAGTGCGTGTTGAACTGGAAAAATTTAGTGCCGATTATGAAGAAAAAGCCGGAATATTTGTTCGATTTCTCCGTTTTTTCACAAATTTACGATAATTTAACTGTTCAGACTTGTTAAGCGAACACCTGTTCGCTAAAGTATGCGCCGAATTTTATCCTAAATATATGATTTGAACTTAAATGAAACAAAATAGTTTTTCTAAAGAAGATTTATTAGCCTGTAGCCGTGGTGAGTTGTTTGGACCAGGTAACAGCCAATTACCAGCGCCTAATATGTTGATGATGGATCGCATCACTCAAATTTTTGAGGACGGTGGCATTGCTAACAAAGGATATATTGAAGCTGAATTAGATATCGTGCCTGATCTATGGTTTTTCGATTGCCACTTCCCTGGCGACCCAGTGATGCCTGGTTGTTTAGGATTAGACGCTATGTGGCAATTAGTCGGCTTTTTCCTTGGATGGTGTGGCGGTCCGGGTAAAGGTCGTGCTCTTGGTGTAGGCGAAGTTAAGTTTACAGGTCAAATTTTACCCACTGCGAAAAAAGTAACCTATCGTATCGACATGAAACGCGTCATTAAACGTAAGTTATACATGGGTATTGCAGACGGTAGTGTAGCAGTTGACGGAAAAGTAATTTATGAAGCAAAAGATTTGAAAGTCGGCTTGTTTCAGGATACTTCAGCTTTCTAAAGTAAAGAAACGCTAGATAAGAAAAAAGCCCTTAAGGGCTTTTTTCTATTTTCCTCCAAAATGCGAAACTCTGTCATCAACGGCGGTTCGCCATCCCCGAGCCATTGAGCTCTCGTATCACTTTCATGATACGGACAACATTCTTTTGCTTTACCAGTTAGACCTGCTTGGTAGCCTTTAGATTGGGCTCGTTCTAAACGATCTCGCTTTTGTCTTTTCATTTAGCCTTCCTATATCCGTTCTGGTTTTTGGATGAATCTGAGGTGTAACCAATCGTTAACCTCAAGTTCAAATTAGCGAAATATTATTGTGATTGCAACCTATTTTTAATAGACGAAAAAAAAACGGAAAACTCTGTTTAGTTCCCTAAATGGCTGACTAAACAGAGATTTCCGGTTTTACAGTTGTAGCAGAACGCCTTAGACTAATTTTCTATTAGAAAAGATGTTTTTAAACAAAAATGTAATAAAGAAGGAAAATAGTAACCAAGCGTTCATTGTTGCACCTTTTCGCTTGATGCCAGTCTCGCCTGCTGGAGCTTGACAAGCAACTTGACCTTCAGCATCAGGGATCAGTTTAACAGTGTACTCAACTTGTTCAGTTATAGGATCGCCATTAGAATCTTCGCCTATAAAATCACCCATCCGGTCACGCGCATTTTGTGTTAATGATGCATGCGCTAGAATCACACCATCATCATTAATTGCCACCGCATCGACAATTCTAAAATCACTTTCACAACTCAACAAACTGTTTAAATCCAGCATTTCTTCTGTATCTAAATCATAGATAAATCCATGCTTAGGCTTAGCTCCACTGGATAGCCCTTCAACTTCAGTTACACCTACAATCTGGTTACTGTTGTTGATATCTCTAACTTTAGTTTCTGCACTGACAAAAAAATCATCTAATATTGTGACATCGACAGCGTTCGAGTTGACATCGTAATAGAAACTTTTTATCACAGCTGACAAACCAGCAGAATCTGAAACAGTCCCCACAACAATGTTATTGTCGTTTATCTTCACCGCTCGGCTAAACAAAGTACTATTTGGATTCGTCAAAACTTGCACATTGTCTTGATAAAACAGAGCTGCCTGAGTACGAACACTATTATTAATATTCAGTACATCAGTTTCACCTACGGCCAATCCAAGGTTATTAACAGAGTAAGCTTTGCTATCGTAGCGCGCTTGAGACGGCAATTCTGAATCGTCAATCGCCATGCCTAAATCAATTGTCTCTGTTATTTCGCCATTTGAGTTAACTTTCCACATCAAAGCATGCGATCTAAAATAGCTCGTTTGATTAGCAAGACTGCCATTTAAGAATCGCCAATAGCAAATTTCTTCCGGCGTTTCATCGTTATTGTTTTCACAAGAAGCGACTAAATTTTGCAGCGCAAAAGTGTCACCAACCGAGCCATAACCAACAATATAGCCTTCATTGGAGACATCTGTTGCATAGCTAAATCCACCTAAAACTTCATCATAGGGAGGTGTCAATTCAATCACACTGTTGCTTGTTTTAACAAAACCACGATGAATATAATTTGGAATTAACCAGTTTTCGCCATCAATTCGTGTTTCTTGTAAAAAGGATTGCGTATCCCCTGTCAGCCACGACAAATCATTAATCGCTCTAACATGCTCATTGTTATGGTAATAAAACTCATCTGTATTGTTATTGATTTTATCTATTATTGCTAATTCAGTACTTTCATTTTCATCTGAAAATGCTGTACGGATGGAAGCAACTTGTTGGTGTTGTCCATCACTTCTGATAGAACCATCTGTTAAGTAGCTTAAAACAATCCCCAAGCTAGTGGCCGAAAATCGGCCTCGACGGACTGACTCTAGATAACTCACATTGTCTTCACCAAAATTAGCCAAGGTTGCAGCCAACGAAAAATCTTGTTCATCAAAGTCTAATAAGTCAACATCAATTGGGTGGTTAAAACGGTACGTTAATACACTGGCAACTTCATTTTTATTATTAATATCAACAGGAAAATTATTTTTAAACTCTTCCGGTGCTGCTACCACTTCAATCCGGTAATTAACGGTGTTGGCCAGAGCTGTATTTATGCCCAACACAGCAATCATTATTGTGCTTAGTTTAGTAAGTTTATTCATCATAATTAGTTAGCGTCATTTTTCAGACTTTCAAGCGCTTCCCATTGTTCAAATGCATTTTCTAGTTGATTTTCAAATTCAGCTAAAGATTTCAATTTTTTATCAACAGCTTCTTGAGCTGAAGTAAAAAATTCTGGTTGATTCATCTCTTCTTGCAGAGCATTTATTTTTGCTTCGAGCTCTTCAATAGTTTTCGGCAACGATTCTAGCAAACGTTTTTGCTTGTAAGACAGCTTTGTTTTGTTATTTTGCGCTTTTTCGACCGTTTTATTTACACTTGGTTCACTGTCTATACTTTTTTGTGAGCTTTTTGCCGATTCTAACTTGGCATTTCTTTCTTGCAATGTCGGTATAATTGAATCGTAACCACCAACAAACTCTTCTATATACCCATTCCCGTGAAAAAAGAAACTCGAAGTTACAGTGTTATCAACAAATTCTCTATCATGTGAGACCAGTAACAATGTACCTTGGTATTGATCTAAAAGCTCTTCAAGAAGTTCTAAAGTTTCAACGTCCAAATCATTGGTCGGTTCATCCAGTATTAATAAGTTCGCAGGTTGCAAAAATAACTTGGCTAATAACAGCCTGTTTTTTTCTCCACCCGATAAGGATTTAACCGGCGAACGGGCTCTTTGCGGTGAAAATAGAAAATCTTGCAAATAGCCTAATGCATGGCGGCTTTTACCATTAAAGATAACGTCTTGTTTGCCATCAGCAACATTATCCATGACTGATTTTTCTTCATCTAGTTGTGCTCGGTACTGATCAAAATAAACGACATCTAAATTAGTGCCTAATTTGACCGTACCTGAATGGGGTTCAATTTGTCCCATAATTAACTTAATAAAAGTTGATTTACCACAACCGTTTGGCCCAATTAAACCAATTTTGTCACCACGCATAATAAGCGCATTAAAATCTTCGACAATTTTTAAATTTTCAAATGAATATGTTAAATTTGTAATTTCAGCGACCATCTTGCCGGATTTGCGCTCTTCCTCTAATTTTATATTAGCGGTTCCCTGCACGTTACGACGTTGGGCACGTTCGTTACGCATCTGTTGCAAATGCCTGACCCGACCTTCATTACGCGTTCTTCGCGCTTTAATACCTTGCCGAATCCAAACTTCTTCTTGTGCCAGTCTATCGTCAAACTTCTTATTTGTTTCTTCTTCAATTTTTAAATATTCAGCTTTATCTATCAGGTATTGATCGTACCCCCGCTCAAAACTGATTAACTTAGCTCTGTCTAAATCAACGATTCGTTTTGCAATATTTCGCACAAATGCCCTATCGTGACTGATAAAAACAACCGCGCCTTTATACTCTATTAAAAACTTTTCCAACCATTCAATTGACTGATAGTCTAGGTGGTTAGTGGGCTCGTCAAGCAACAGAATATCCGGTTCAACGACCAAAGCTTGTGCCAGTGCGACTTTACGTAACCAGCCACCTGACATTGCACTCAATTGAGCATCAGGCTGCAAAGATAACTTTGAAATGACCTGTTGAATTTTGGGGTCGAGTGACCAAGCATCCAGTTTTTCAATATTATTTTGAATGTCTGCCAGTTTATTTAGATCAGCGTCTTGTTGTTGGCTAAGTCGGTAGAACTCAGCTAATGCCTTACCCGCTTCACCTAAAGCAAGTGCAACATATTCATACACGCATCCGTGTGTATCCCTAGGTGGATCTTGCGGCAACCTGGATATAACCGTATTGGCTCTTAAATTAATGTCACCAGTATCGAGCTGAATATCACCACCAATCACTTTTAATAAAGTCGATTTTCCGGCGCCGTTGCGACCTAAAATACAAATTTTTTCACCACTGTTAATGTGAAAATCGGCTTTATTTAACAGTGGATGGTCACCAAAAGCCAAAGAGCCATTTGTTATACGGTATAAATTCATTCTAATTATCTAACCACTTTATCAATTGCTGCTCGTCAAACGGCCAGCTTAAAAATTCATTGTTTGAGCTATCAAGTATGACCGGAATAAGCGTACCAAACTGTGCAACCAGTGCCGGATCTTCAGCAATGTCTAGATGACGAACATGCTCTGCCAAACCAACATTTTGAATCACCTTTTCAGCATACTCACACAGGTGGCAACCCTCTGTGCCATATAATAACAATTCGCTCATTATTCATTCGCTTCCAATGCCCAAACCTGACGTATATTACTGCGACGTTTAAAATCAAATGGCAGCGTTTGTTGAGATAAATCGAGCCATTTTACATTGAGTGCTCGTAATGCTTCTTCGTCTAATTTAAAACTTCTTAAATTATTGGAAAAGTATAATTGACCACCTGGGTTTAAATGTTCGAGTGCTAAAGACAGCAACTTAATGTGATCTCTTTGTACATCAAAATCTTTGTCTAACTTTTTTGAATTTGAAAAACTAGGTGGGTCAATAAATATCAAGTCAAATTTGTTTTTATTGCGCTGTAACCACTCTATGCTGTCCATCGCAATAAAGGGATGCCATGTTGGATTGATATTATTCAATTCAAAATTTCGCTTTCCCCACTCCAGATATTTTTTAGATAAATCGACTGAAGTGATCTGACTGGCGCCACCTAAAGCTGCATGTACACTTACACTACAAGTGTACGCAAATAGATTTAATACTGTTTTTCCTTTTGCATTTTGCTGCACTTTAAGGCGCATATCCCGATGATCTATAAATAAACCTGTATCTAAGTAATCATATAAATTTACGTAAAACTGCGCGTTAGCCTCTTGCACCACCATGTACTGTTCTGTTTGTGCCGCTTTTTTATATTGCTCTTTACCTTTTTGTCGTTTGCGCACTTTAACGGCAACCTTAGCCGGATCCATAGTCAAAACTTTTGGTGCTGTTAACAGCACGTCATTCAATCTTGCCTGTGTTTTTTCAAAAGGTATGTCTTTAGGCGCAGCGTATTCTTGAACGACCAAGTGGTCGCCATAAATATCAACGGCGACGTTATAATTGGGTAAATCAGCGTCATATACGCGGTAACATTCGGTAGGATATTGTTTCGCCAGTTTTGAGAATTGCTTGTGGTTTTTGCGTAAGCGATTTTGGAACTCTGTTGCGATGCGT
This sequence comes from Catenovulum sediminis, assembly GCF_007289895.1. Classification (GTDB taxonomy): domain Bacteria; phylum Pseudomonadota; class Gammaproteobacteria; order Enterobacterales; family Alteromonadaceae; genus Catenovulum; species Catenovulum sediminis. The sequence continues at coordinate 3,662,764 of NZ_CP041660.1, forward strand.
TCTCTTGGATCACCAGCTTCAACAGCTTCTTCTATTTGATAGTTTGCAATCACACAGTCTAACGCGCCATTTTTTACTTTGTATTTTTTATCCGCTTTTAATTTCAACTGGCGCATTTGTTCAAGCGCTGAAGAAATAACGGTTAAATGCCAACCTGCATGATTAATTTTAAGGCTTTGCCCAAAATCAAGATAGAGATTAGCAATCTTAATTTCATCTTCTAAACGCTCACCATACGGCGGATTAGAAACGACATACCCTTGTTCAGCATTCAGATTTATGGCAAATTGAGTTGCATCGGCACGTTCAAAATGTATTTGTTCAGTAACACCTGCATCCATGGCATTTTGTCTGGCAATCGTTAACTCTCGATTGCTAATATCATAGCCAAACACTCTCAGCGTTTTGTCATTATCAATTAGTTGATCATATTCGTTTTTGATACTTTCAAATAACTTTGCGTTGTGTCCCAACCAGGCGTCAAATCCCCATTCTCGTCGATACATTTGGGGGGAATTTTTTGTGCCATTTGCACGGCTTCAATCAACAATGTGCCTGATCCACAAAAATAATCGACTAGAGGTCGTTCGCAGTGCTCTAGCCAGCCAGATCGCATAATCACAGCCGCTGCTAAATTTTCTTTTAATGGCGCTTTACCAGCTTGCAACCGATAACCGCGTTGATGCAAAGACCCCCCACTTAAGTCGATAAAGATATGCGCATTTTTTTTGATCAAACGACCTTGGATACGAATATCTGCTGCACTCTTATCTACATTGGGTCGCCGTCCGACTTCCTCCTGAAAGGTATCCACTATCGCATCTTTCACGACTTGACCACTAAATTGCGTGTTACGCAAAGAGTCTGTCGTACCATTAAATTCAACGCTAATCGTTGAGCGGTCATTAAACTGCATTGGCCAATCTACAGTCTGACAAATATCATACAAATCTTGTTTGTGACGACATTCTCCACTGGCTAACTCTAATAAAACTCTATTCGCTAAACGTGACATGTAGCAAACACGATAAGCTTGCTCGATGCTACCTTCAAACCAAACAGAAGATACCGAAAGTTTAATATCTGTAATACCAAAACCTTGTAATTCGGCTTCTATTAGATTTTCTAAACCTTTTGACGTGGTGACTAAAAACTTGGCCATTTATTACCTCATATTGTTGAGGCGGCATTATATACGAAATATATAAATATCACAGCCAAGTGCGCAGTTTCATTCCAGTTTCACTAGTAAAACCAACACTAGCGTATGTTATCTGGCCGACTTGATCGACAACATAATAACTGGGAAATCCGGTGATTTTAAACTGAGCCCGTATTGCTTCGTTGCCCAAGTAAACAGGTACATTTAAATCATGTTGTTTGACGAATGCTTCAACTTCAGTGCTGGATTGGTAACTTAGAGCGATTAATACAATATTTAACGAAGCCTGATGCTCGAGATATAGTGTATCCAAATTTTCGATACTGAGGTGACATACGTTACACCAAGGGGCAAAAAAATAGATGAGCGTTTTCTTATTGTGCTGGTACAAATCAACGGGCACTATTTGATGAGTATCTAAATTAACCAACTCAAGAGGTTTGTTTGGTAATGCCTTTTCGCCAGACAACATATTTCTTGTCTGAAATTCGCTAAACAGCCAGACAAAGAGAATCAAGATTATTAACTCTGCGCTCCATTTTACGATTTTTTTTATAGTCAATATAGTTTATCCTAAATAAAAAATGTTTGAGGATAGCCAGTTGCGAAGGCTCAAAATAAAAGACCTGCTATTTGCCACAAGTATTTCAATCGCTGTATCTGCCTGTGATTCAGGCTTAAGTTTGAATGAGGTTTGTCAGTCAACACCACAGATTTGTGAAGACCTTAATACAGATGCTTGGTGTAAACAAGAACGTAAAGACGTGATATTAGGTCGCTATGCAGAAATGCAGAATCCTACCGATGATGTTCGTTATAAACTCATCATGGATTTTGAGGCGTATTCTACTTGTGTCGAAAAAGCTTCATTTATCGAGCATATAAAACTTAAAGACAAACAAACAGGACGCGTTAGAGGGTTTGTAACCTCAGTTAAAGAACTTGAACGCCTTTCCAATCAGACGAAAGACAGTAATCACCCGCATTTGCTGTATTGGCATTGGTCACGTAATGGCGATGAACAAGCGATGAGCAGATTTCTAGCGCTGCGCGATAGCGGTATTCTACAAACACCTGAGTTGCAATTTAAACTCGCGACTTACTATGTGAAGTTTAATAGAGATTTAACCATTGATACGTTATATCACGCTTTAACCTTGTATGATGGTGAAAAACCGGTTAACCCTGAAATTTTAAAAACGCTCAGTACCTTATATCTTAAAGATGAAAAATATAAACATGCATATGTTTGGGGTAAACTTGCTAAAGAATTTGGTGTTACTGATATTGATTTAGCGCCACTTCGAGCCGTATTGAAAAATCAAAGTATCAGCATTGCACAACTTAATGATATTGCCGATGATTACGGATCAGCAATTGAAAATGGAGAGTTTACACCACCTCGCCGCTAGACTAACAGCGCGACTAATAGAGCAACTAATAGAGCAACTAATAGAGCAACTAATAGAGCAACTAATAGAGCAACTAATAGAGCAACTAATAGAGCAACTAATAGAGCAACTAATAGAGCAACTAATAGAGCAACTAATAGAGCAACTAATAGAGCAACTAATAGAGCAACTAATAGAGCAACTAATAGAGCGTTAGGCGAGCAATTAAGCTATGCTGACCAGCTTGGTTTCAAAAACATAAAAGAGATGAGTTAAAGCATCTCTTTTATGTATTAACTGTTTGTTCAATGCTGCCTAATCATTACAATCAAGCTATTTAACGAGAATAGCAATGACGTTTTTAAGTACATTTTTAAACAACATTAAACACCATTAATTCTATTTAAATTTCATCTCATTCATTTTGCCTGTTAAGCGCATAAAAACACTTTCAATGCTACTTGCAGCAGCTATTGGCAATTTATCTAAAAAACTTTTGGCAATGGAATATTTAACCTGGTAAACCGGCATATTCGCAATCTTCTGAGTGATCAATTCATCACTTGTGATCAATTCATCAACCAAACCTAATTGTTGCGCCTGACTTCCCATCCAGTGTTCACCCGTTGCGACCTTAGCGACATCCAAATCTTGTCGATATTGGCTAATATGTTGTACAAACAAACTATGAATCTCTTCTAATTCACTCTTAAATTTCTCACGCGCTTTATCAGTATTCTCGCCAAAAATAGTTAAGGTTCGTTTAAATTCACCTGCAGTGATTTGCTCAAACTCAATATCATTCTTTTTAAGTACTTTATTGAAATTAGGTAACTGCGCGATCACCCCTATAGATCCCACGATAGCAAATGGCGCTGCAACAATTTTATCCGCGACACAAGCCATCATATATCCACCACTGGCAGCAACTTTATCAATCGCAACTGTCAATGGTATGTTTTTATCTCTAATACGTACAAGTTGAGAGGCGGCTAAACCATAACCATGAACAACGCCACCGCCACTTTCAAGACGAAGCAGAACCTCATCTTTTTCTGTGGCAACCGCTAAAATGGCTGAGACTTCTTCGCGTAAATTATCAACTTCATGGGCATCAACACTGCCTTTGAAATCGATAACAAATAACTTGCTATCCGCTTGCTCATCTGTATCTTTGCTTTTCTTTTCTTTAGCCGCTTTTTTTTCCTGTTGTTTAAGGGCTTTCTGTTTACGTTTTAACGCGTCTTTATCTAACAATTGAGATTCAATGGACTCTTTTAACTCACTAAAACGTTCGGTTAAATTAGTCACTTCTAATTCACCTTTACGATTTCCTTTACCTTTTTTTGCTGCAGCAGCAGCCACAATTATTGCAATAATGGCTATCACAAATGTGATAGTTTTAGCGAAAAATAAACCGTATTCATATAAAAATTGCATACACATATACCCTGTAAACTAAGTTTAGTGCAGCTTATCACAACTATAAGTTTTCAGATAAGTAGTATTTTAATTCCCTTATCAAGGATATCCCCAACAAAGCAGTATAATAGGTAAGCATAGCCCTCCAAACAGGCCAAAATCCAAGACTAGACAAAAAATAATCAGAAAAATTAATCCTTTATATTCAGTCACATAAAAACAAATACAGAGACAATTAACATAGATATCCACATATTGCGTGGATAACCTAAGATAAAGTTAGACAAAAAACAAAAACAGGCCCCAAAACAGGATCGAAACAAACAACTTGAACAATAAACACACAAGGATTAAAGTTTGATCAAACAAGTCTAAAGTTTGATCAAAGAGTTATTCACAAGAGAAGCAAAGCTCACGAAAATGCGTTTAAAAAGCATACAAAAGGTGATCACAACGACATCATTGAACACTTTTTAACCTGTTTTATTTTATATAAATATCAATAACTTAAAGGTTACCCACTGAGTCTTCAACAAGGTTATCTACAGCTTCTGTGGAAGACTATAAAACAACATGTCAGCGACTAATAACTGGCTAAAAGACACCCTTAAGATGTGCATAAAACAAACAAAAAACTATAAAATTAGTACTTTTATCCACAAACATATTAAAATTGAGAGTTCTATGTGAATAATAAATAGTGTCGGTTATACATAGATGCACTATTTATATTTGCTAAATTTGTGATGTAATAGCCCTCTATGCAAAAGATTAAAGGCTAATCCCAAATTTTTATAACACAGGTATTTCACTTTGATTGAACAGCAGCCGAATGCACAAGCAATTTGGACGCTTTACGCGCCAAGTAACTGTAAAGTATGGCCAATTGAAAAGCACCCAAGCGCTACAGTCGCCGCAGGCCATTATGGTAAAGGTGTCAGCTTCTTACCGAAAAATGAAGTTATTTGCAGCCCGATTGATGGAACTTTGATTTATATGTCCCCAACTTTTGATTGTTTACGCATCAAACATACCAGTGGCTTGTTGGTGCATTTCGGTTTTGCCAATGGTGTGGAAAATATGATGACAGCCGGTTTTAAAAAATTATACCCCGAGGAACAAAAGTTAGAATGTGGACAACCTATCTTTAGTTTTCACATGAATAAGACACAAGCGGCTTGTGATTCTCTTTGGTCTTTTATTTCTCTGGTTAATTTACCGGACAATTATCAATTCAAATTTTTTCAGGGCTTGGCCCAAGCCAAAATCGACCCAATAATAGAAGTCTTCAAACCAAATTCACAACAAGAAAGTGAGGAAAGTAGATGATCACCTTATATGGTATTAATAACTGCGATACAGTTAAGAAAGCTAAAAAGTTTCTAGATGAAAATCAAATTGAATTTCAATTTCATGACTTTAAAAAGCAAGGACTAGATAAATCTTTAGTCGATCTCTGGTTGACTCAGATAGACTGGCAAACACTATTAAACAAACGTGGCACGACTTGGCGCAAACTAGACGATTCGATTAAAGATTCTGTTAACGAAGAAAATGTGGCCGATTTATTGGTTAACTACCCTTCGATGATTAAGCGGCCCGTAGTCAACAAAGAAGGTGAAATTAGCGTCGGTTTTAAAGCGGATGAATGGAAAATTAAATTTTAGCGGATTTGCTGCTAAAAAGAGAAAAGTTATCAGAGCGAAAGCAGAAAAATGCTAAACTGAACGCATAACATATTCATTTATTAAATATATTCCGCAAGGTCATTCATGTCTGAAGTCATCAACCTATTAAAAGATTTAATTTCACGCGAATCAGTAACACCAGAAGATGCTGGTTGTCAAAAACTGATGTCTGAAAAACTGCAAAATTTAGGCTTTAATATTGAGCCTATGATATTTGAAGACACTACCAATATGTGGGCACGCAAAGGGGATGCTGATCCAGTATTTTGTTTTGCTGGTCATACGGATGTTGTCCCCTCTGGTCCGCTTAAAGATTGGCACACTCCGCCATTTGAACCGACTGAAATAGATGGTTATTTGCATGGCCGTGGTACAGCTGACATGAAAGGCAGTTTAGCAGCAATGCTGATTGCGACAGAAAGGTTTGTAAAAAAACATCCTAATCATAAAGGTTCTATTGCTTATTTAATTACCAGCGATGAAGAAGGCCCATTTATCAATGGTACAACTCGTGTCATTGATACGCTTGAAGCGCGCAATGAAAAAATCACCTGGGCCTTAGTGGGCGAACCCTCAAGTACACACAAAGTCGGTGATGTAATAAAAAATGGCCGCCGGGGATCATTGAGTGGCGATTTAGTTGTAAAAGGTATACAAGGGCATGTCGCCTACCCGCACTTGGCTAAAAACCCAGTTCACTTAGCAGCACCCGCACTAACCGAGCTGTCACAAATACAATGGGATAAAGGCAACGATTATTTTCCGCCAACCAGTTTTCAGGTTTCAAACATTAAGGCGGGAACAGGGGCTACAAATGTCGTACCAGGTGAATTAAACGCACAGTTTAATTTCCGTTACAGCACTGAAGTAACTGCAGATGAATTGGTTGCCCGAGTGCATGGCATATTAGATGCGCATGGCTTAGATTATACACTAGACTGGACATATAATGGCTTACCCTTTCTAACAGATGAAGGCGCATTAGTGGAAGCGGCTGTAAAAGCGATAGATGAAACGGTCCATTACAAACCCGAGTTATTAACCACTGGCGGCACTTCTGATGGCCGTTTTATTGCCCCAACTGGTGCTCAAGTTTTGGAGTTAGGTCCAGTCAACGCTACGATTCATAAAGTAAACGAATGTGTCAAAATTAAAGATATTGAGCTTTTAACAGACATGTATGAAAAACTTTTAGAAAACTTGTTGGTAGATTAACGATTCGTTATGTATTCATTTACTGATCAGCAAATCACAGGCTTAGATGACGCTCTTTTAGTTGAATTATATCCAAACCATTTTGTCCACCACGCTAGCTGTGAAGCAGTTAAAGGGTTACAAAACAATGCGATTAAAGCGGGCTTCGACATAAGGTTGGCCAGCAGTTTTCGAAGCTTTGCGCGGCAAAAATCAATTTGGAATGAAAAGTGTAACGGGCGGCGTCCAGTTTATGATCGCAACAACACAGTACTTGATATCAAAGTATTAAGCCCGTTTGAACTGGCTGATCATATCTGTTTTTTTTCCGCAATACCGGGGAGCAGCCGCCATCACTGGGGCTGTGATTTTGATGTATACGATCTAAATGGCTTTAAAAATAACGATAAGCCACAGTTAATAAAAAATGAATACACGCTAAACGGACCGAATTATCCGATGTTTCAGTGGTTACAAGCCCATGCTCAACCTTTGGGCTTTGCATTCCCTTATTTACATGTGGATGGTAAATGTGGTGTTGCATACGAACCTTGGCATATTAGCCATGTTAAGGTCAGTCAAAGTGCGCAAAAATTGCTAACACCTGATACACTTATCAGGTGTTGGCAAAACAATCCGTTTTTATTATCCGACGTTATTTTAAATAACTTCGACTACTTTTACGCAACTTATATCGAGCCTTATCATGTCTAGTTGGATGATTATTTTAATTATCGTGGTCGCATTTCTATTTGTCTTGGGGCCTATTTTAATGCTTAAAAGTAGTAAAGGATTTAAAATTCCTAAAGATTTTAAAAACACACAAGGTTACGACCAAGACAAAGACAAAGATGATTAAAAAACCATAAACAGCCGTTAGGTTGTTAGATTATTTAAATGAGCAATGATAAATAGCAGCCAACCTGCGGCTGCAAATAAACTTAAATAAAAGGCCTTTGATTTTAAACGGCTGACTGTATGCATTTTATCAGAAAGTGATTTTTCTAAATTTCTGCAATATTGTTCGCTCACCATAACCCACCTCGCCAATTTTATGACACCTGTTACTCTCTTATTTTATCGGCAAGTTTTATACCAGCATTAGGGCGTGTTTATCTTTGTATTATTTTTGAGCAACAGGCTATTTTAATCATTAACAAAGCAGAATGAGTGGGGTTTAGTCATTCTAAATAAACGAATTCTAATGCCGTTAAGGGTTAAAATAGCCATTGCCCTTCGGGCTGAGGCCAAAATGGTCTTATGCAGCGTTAGAAATAACTTATTTAGATGACTAAACTTCACTATTTCTGCCTTGCCTAAGAGCATTTTTTCTCTCAGCTCAAATTATAAACAAAGATCAACAGACCCTAGGGCGTGTGAATCTTTGTATTATTTTTATCTTAAGCTAGCGTTTTGTTTTTGCGCTGTGGTTTAGGTCGGAAGTAATCTGTATTTAAATAATATGCTTGCTGTTGATTATCCTCACACCAAGTGGGTATGCCTAACACAGGTAAAGGTGAAAGGTTTTTATTTGTGTCTAAAGTACCTTGCTTCGCTATTTCAGTCGCCAATTGGCTGTCTAACAATTGATATTGTTCGACTGTCGATCGCTCAAAAAAAGTATCGCTCACTTTAATAAAATACGCTTTGGCGGTTAAACCAATAAAAGGTGCTAAACACATCTCATAGATGGCATGACCAAAAACAAATGGTCGAATATTGCTAAACCATTTAGCTCTGTTTTGCCAGAAGCTTTGTAACCATAGATGCGACTGCAAATCATGCTTATCAGCTTCACTGGTGTAAGCGATGACAATGCCACATTCATCAAACAAGGTAAGCGCATCGCGTTTTTTAGTTCGTTTTTTTAAGCCAAACTCACTAATATCTGCATAATGTTGATGGTTAATTTGTTGTTTGCTTTTGCTAAAAAGCGCCCATACACAAGCATTAAATAAGTCGTGCCAATTATCAACTCGCGTTGGTATTTTATGGTTTTGGAAAATAAACGCTTCGTAACTCAAGCCCTGCAGTACTTCGTCAGATAACTGTTCAATCAATTGATAGTTTTGTTGGGCAAAAAAAGTACTAAAAGTGGTCACCAGTTCACTACTTTGAGCAATTGTTGGGAACTCTGTAAATTTTTGCAAATTCAGCAGTTGATTTAGATCACCGTAAATTCCGGATGTTAAATTCGCTACTTGCCAGTCTAAATCGGCGGACCACTTTTTTTTCATAATGACAGATTATTTAAAGTCTTTTCGTTTACTTCTTTTTACTGCGTCGACTTTTAGGTGCTTCGGTATTTTCTCTAAGCTCAGTTCGACGAATGGCTTTACGTATACGGTTTGCTTTTAGATTTTTAATCTTGGCATTGCGACTAATCTCTTTTTTCATTTCAATTGGGCGCATTCCAACCAGTTTACGTAAATAGTTTACTTCTGCTATCTCTAATTCGGCCCAACCGCCCATTGGCAATGTTCTAGGTAAACTAATATCACCATAGCGAATACGTGATAGACGACTGACCTGTACTTCCTGCGATTCCCATATACGACGCACTTCTCGATTGCGCCCTTCACTAATGGTGACATGGAACCAACGGTTAATGCCTTCTCCACCTTGAAAGTTTATTTTATTAAATTTTGCAGGCCCATCTTCAAGTTGAACGCCAGAACGTAGTCGGTTAATCGTGGCATCGGTGACATCACCAAACACGCGTACTGCATATTCACGCTCCACTTCATTTGATGGGTGCATCAACTGATTGGCTAACTCACCATCTGTCGTAAAAATTAACAAGCCTGTTGTGTTAATATCTAAACGACCGACCGCCACCCAGCGACCTTGCCTTAACACGGGTAGACGCTCAAATACCGTTTTGCGATTTTCAGGGTCGTTTCGCGTGCACACTTCACCCAAAGGTTTGTTGTATATTAATACACGACAAGGCACTTCATCTGCATGTGTGAATTTAACCACCTGACCATCCAGACGTAATTCATCCGAAGTCGTTACGCGTTCACCGATGGAGCAAATACTGCCATTAATACTGACCCGCCCTTCTGCAATAGCGCGTTCCATTTCACGACGTGAGCCTTTACCGGCTCGGGCAAGTACTTTTTGAATTTTTTCTGACATCTGATTCTCCCGAATCTGATTAAGTCTTTCGACATTAATTTAGAGTTGATTTTTCAGCTTGCGCGGCCAGTTGTTCTGTTACCTGCGGCAAGTCTTCGAGACATTGTAACCCAAAATAATCTAAAAACGATGCTGTTGTTGCAAATAATGCTGGACGACCCGCTACTTCTTTGTGTCCAACCACCTTTACCCAACCGCGCTCTTGCAACGAACGAATAATATTACTGCTGACCGCAACACCTCGCACTTGTTCTATTTCCCCCGAGTTATCGGTTGGCGATACGCAATTAGCGCTAACGTTTCGAGCATTGCTCGTGAATATCTAGGCGCTTTTTCTTGCCATAACAAGCTAACCCATGGGCTAAACATTGAGCGAGTTTGAAACCGGTAGCCGCCAGCAACCTGAACTAATTCTATGCCATGGCCTTCATATTTAAGCTGTAATTCTTTAACTAAAGACGTAATTTTCCGTTGTGATATTTTGAACTCGGCAAGCACAGTTTCTGCCAGTTGTTTAACTGTCATAGGCTGACCAAATACAAATATTGCGGCTTCTATAATTTGCATATATTGTTGGTCGTTATTTTTTCTTGCCATGTTCAATACACTTTAGTGATTATCGAAGTGGGCTGAATTATGCCGATAATCAAACTTAAAATAAACCCTTGCATGATTAAGCTATTCGAACCCTCTATTAATCTAACGAGTACTGGGCGGCATGCACAAAGGCTTCAAAATCAGCTTGACTTAGAGGTTTACTGTACCAATAACCTTGAATTTCATCACAGCCAAATGTTTCTAGCATTTTTAACTGCTCTTTTGATTCAACGCCTTCAGCAATTACTGTTAGATTAAGGTTTTTAGCCAATTGACATACCGTTATTACAATTGCCTGATCGTCTTTATTGCTCTGCATATTGCGAATAAATGACAGATCAACTTTTAATTTATCAATCGGAACTTGTTTAAGATAGGCTAAAGAAGAAAACCCCGTACCGAAATCATCAATCGCGACACCAATACCAATAGACTTGAGCTTTTGTAGTACTTTAATACCTTGGTCCTTGTTTTGCGTGATTACCCCTTCGGTAATCTCTAACGCCAGCCTCTCTGGTGCTAAACCTGAATCGTGAAGGGCGCGCTCTACTTCATCACAAAAACCGGGTTGTAAAAACTGTCTAGCCGATATGTTAACTGCAATTTTTGCATTTTGCGGTAAGTTATTTTGCCAATTTGCAGCCTGCTGGCAGGCGCTCTTCAAAATCCAACTACCTAGTGGCAAAATTAAACCATTTTGTTCTGCAATCGGAATAAACTCTGAGGGTGATATGAACGCTCCATCTACACACCAACGAACTAAAGTTTCAACCCCGGTCATTTTTTTATGATGAATAGCGTATTGAGGTTGAAAATAAAGTTCAAATTGGCGATATTCAAGCGCATATATTAGTTTTCGAGTAATATCTAACCTTCTAGCATGTTTAAAGCCTAGATCTTTGTCAAAACATTTAGCTATCTGCTCAGATTCATTGGCGGCATCTAGGGCTAGCTTAGCTTGTAGCAACAGCGTTTCCACTGACTGACCACATTGTGGAAACTCGCTTACCCCAATTTTCAACGCGACCTGCATCAAACCTTGTTGAGTCGCAATATTTTGTTCAAAACGTTTGCTAATCGCATTGGATACCCTTTCTAATATGTTTGAATGTTGTCGCTCTGTATTAAAAATAATTGTAAAATTTGCATCAGCAATATGATAAATATTGGATTGCAATAACAATTCACGTTTCGCATCTTCAAATACTTTGGATAAACTTTTCGCAACATTAAGCACATAGTCAGTCGCCCCGGACAAGCCATGATTTTCGGAAACTTTTCCATAATCGGGTAACTCGATTAACATTAACCAAAAGTGCTGTGAATGTTGAATAGTTGCAGCTAAATCTTCATTAAACTTGCTTGCATTATACAAACCCGTTGAATCATGATGGTGTGCTTTAAAATGCATTTGTAGTTCGTACTTTTTTTGCGCTGTGATGTTATTAATTTGGATATCAAATGCGTCCAAATCTGCTAACCAATGAATTTGATAACTTAAAAAATAGCCGTTGATTTGGTGTTTAAACCAAGTTTCTGAAGACTGTTTATTTTTAACCAATGCCAATTGCTCAGTTAAATTGTCAGCTAACATTAGAATCGGTTTATCTACTAACCCTATTTCCCTAAGCATTCTGTACGTTGATGGATTGGCATAGCGAATATCTCCTTGCGAATCGACACTCAATACAGGGTTGGGATTTCTGCTAGCGAACATCGCCAGCCGCTCATTAGTGGCACTTAATTCAAGACTTTTTTGAAGGTATTTTCTAAAAGCTAAAATAAGCAATAATATCAGCGCACTATAAACAGAAACCGGAATTAACATTTTACCAAACAGACTACTGATATTTTTATCTCTCTTTGTATTCAGGTCGTTTACTGTGGTTTCAAAGGCATTCAAAATTACCAATGCATTTTTTCGATACTGACTAATTTGTGCTAATTGCTCGCGTGCCAAATCCCAGTCAACCACTTGCAATGATAAGGTTTTATCTAATTTTACGGCACCGCTTTCCATAGCTGAGAGCTGGCTTTGCAACGCATTAATTATGTTTTTCTGAGCATAATTGGTTGCCAGTGCTGCCATCGCCTTTTCCAATTCGCTCCGTCGTGTTTGGTAGTCCTGTGTAAACAAACGGGTTTGGAGTGTTACATAGTATTTGTACAACAAGCTTTCCTGCTCGCTTAACAACACACTTACTTTACGGCTTTGTACTAAGGCGGGAGTGTGTTCTTCTAATAGCGGATTCGCCGTATTTTGCAGCTGATTGATCGTGAGGTAGGCATAGCCAGAAAATAAAAATACCGCTGTAATTGACAGAATAAGAACAATATTAGCTTTATTTCGTAACTGTTTAATTTGGCTTTTCAATCGTGCACTCCATTCTGTTATTTTTGTTATTTTTCGATTTATTATGGCAATTTACGATAACAAAGCAGCAGACTTTATCTGTACCCAAACTCGATCACCTTTTTTTAAAGATAGTTTGTGTAGAGAATATCGGGTAATTTTAGCCATTAATTGTGCACCCTGTTGATTTACATTTTCACTATCAGACAAAAGCTGCACCTGAATATATGCTGACGCACTCTCCTCTTCTAATTTTATTTCGAGAACTTGCGCCGCCAATTTGTTTAAAATGCTGTTATCCTCGGCATAACTTAAAGACACACTAATGTCTTTGGCCAAAATTCTTACTCTAACCGCATCATTTATTTCAAGTCGGTAGCTAGGTTGCTCAATTGAAGACGAGTTTTGAAAAGGTAGATACACAGCACCCGCTGCAAGTTGAATTTTATTCAATTTCCATTCAGGTAAGATATCACTGACGAAGCCTTGTAAAGTGACACCTATTTCTTCGTCCTGATAGCGACTCAGTTCATGTTTAGCAAGTAATTCACCGGTTGCGCCTTGTTTAACGACGGTCCCCTGCTCCATTACAACCAAATAATCGGCCAACAAAGAAACTTCTTCTATTGAGTGACTAACAAAAATAATCGGAGTGCTAAATCGACGTTTAACTTTTAGTAAATAGGCCAATATTTCATGTTTTCTTTGCAAGTCTAAAGCTGAAAATGGCTCGTCCATCAATAATAACTTTGGCTCAACCAACAAAGCTCTGGCTATTGCGACGCGCTGACGCTCACCACCAGATAAAGACTCAACCGGTTGAGACAATATTGATTGTATCCCCAGCAAAGATATAACTTCTTGGTAAACATTTGGTTTAAGCTTTTTGTTTGTTCTTTTTATTGCATATTGTAGATTTTGTTCAGCATTTAGGTGCTCTAACAATGCATTTTCTTGAAAAATATAAGCTAAAGACCGTTTATGCGTTGCAAGCACACAAGTGCCTTGCTGCCATACTTGATTGCCGACAATAATGGTCGCGTCTGGACACGGCTCTAACCCTGCAACAACTCTTAAAAAACTAGTTTTACCACACCCTGACGGGCCATAGATAGCTGTCACACCTGATGCGGGTAATCGCAAATCAACACTTAAACAAAATTGTGAATTAAACGAAAGGGTAAAGCTAATTTGATTGTCTCGGTTATCCAACACTTAATGCTCCGTTTTTATCAGGCGAATACCTTTTTTGTGTTGAGTTGAATAAACGATGAATAATACAACAAATGAAAAAAGCAACATACTGGCCGACAGCCAGTGAGCTTTTTGATATTCAAGCGCTTCGACGTATTCATATATTTGTACTGAAACAACCTGAGTTTCACCAGGAATATTACCACCTATCATCAAGATCACACCAAACTCGCCTACTGTATGCGCAAATCCCAATACTGCAGCAGTGATAAAACCCGCTTTAGCTTGTGGCAGTACCACGGTAAAAAAGCGATCAAAGAAACCGGCGCCTAGTGTCGCAGCAATCTCTAATGGCCTATCACCGATAGATTCAATTGCGTTTTGTATCGGCTGCACGACAAAAGGTAAAGAATAGAAAAGCGATGCAATGACCAGCCCCCAAAAACTAAAGGCTAAGGTATAGACGCCAAATAACTGGCTTAATTGACCTATGATCCCGTCGGGGCTAAATGCCAGTAACAAATAAAAACCGATGACTGTGGGCGGTAAAACAAGTGGCAATGCGACTAATGCACTGACAGGTCCTTTAAGCCAATGTTTAGTTTTGGCTAACCACCAAGCTAACGGCGTACCGATAATAATAAGCAAAAAAGTAACAACCGAAGCGAGTTTTAAAGTGAGCCATATTGCCGTTAAATCTGCGTCGTCAAAAGCCATTAATCTGTCTCATACCCATGCGATTCTATAATCGTCTTACTTGTTTGTGAGCTTAAAAATAACATAAAGGCTTGCGCTAACGGGTTATTATTTGCTTTTTTTAACGTCACAGCGTGCTGCGCTATTTGTTCATGCATGGAGGCTGGTACCAACCAATAAGCTTCTTCTGCTTGCTTACTTGCTTTAACCTGAGACAAAGCGACAAATCCCAATTCAGCATTTCCGGTTGCGACAAACTGATAGGCTTGTGAAACATTTTCGCCCATTACCCAATCTGCTTTAGTTTTGCGCTCGAGCTTCAATTTTTCTAACACTTGCAATGCTGCTAAACCATAAGGGGCTAGTTTTGGGTTGGCCATAGCCAGTTTATTGTATTCACCATTTAATAACGTGCGCTGAGTGACCGGTGTTTGCAAGATCTGTCGATTATTGTTAGAGCGCCATAAAACCAATCGACCAACTGCATACGGGTATGGCTGTGTACCTGCTGTTAAATTGTCTGCAATTAATCTCTGCGGTTTATCTGAATCGGCCGATAAAAAAACATCAAACGGTGCACCTTGCTTAATTTGTGCATATAACTTACCGGAAGATGCGTAAGAAACACGAACACTCTGAGGGTTCAGCTTTTTTGATAGGATAAATGCGCGCTCTAATTCCTGCATCACATTGATGAAGTTAGAAGCCACCGCAATATTAAGTTGCTGAGCGCAGAGTTGAGACGACGCTTGGGCCGTTAAAAATAATATAAATGTAAAAATAATCTTAAATCGCAATTTAATCAACCACCTTATTCGCTAGATAAACGTTCTTTTAATGATAACGGGATAATCTAAGCTGCCAATTGCCTTGATGATGCAACTGACATGCTTGTTCACTATCAAAGTGTATTTGTTTTTCAGGCTTAACTAAATTGACATCAGCCGCTGACAAAAATTGAGTAATCCACTTTATTAAAACTTGTTCTTTTTGTTCACTTAGTGCATTTTCTAAGTGTTGTTGAGTATCAAACACACATACGATTTGCAAACTATCCGGAAAACATTGATAGTTAACTAAGTGGGTTAGCCAAACGAAGCCCGCTATATCAGCCTGTGCTAAATGACACACTTGCGTCAATTGTTTGATGATTCGTTTTTCAGTATTTTTATCCGCTTTACGCACGATACCCCCTTATTGAAAAGCATATGATAGCAGGATAGCGCTAGGTTAAGTCAAAAAGACATGTATAATTAGATAAGTGCTCATAAAATATAGGTTCAAGCCATGTCTGCAGAAAATTGCAAGCAAAACATATACGAAAATAATCCGCTACACGGACTTAAACTAGAGGTGTTAATTGAGCAGCTCGTAAACCATTATGGCTTTGAAATTCTAGCTGAGTACACCAATATTAAATGCTTTAAAAATAACCCTAGTATAGCCTCTAGTATTAAATTTTTACGCAACACAGACTGGGCACGAGAAAAACTGGAGATTTTCTATTTATATAAGTTTAAAAATCTACCCAAACCTGATGATGCAAATTATGCATTGCCACCACGAGATCGAATTATACCCGCACACCAAAAACCCAGATCACCAGTTGAATTAAAACTAGGTGAAGCGCCGCCGCCAAAACAAGGGCGGGCACCTGCAAACAAAGACTTGCAGTCTAAACGACAGCCTAAACGCCAAAGTAAAAATAGAGCGACTCATAATCAGGATGACCCGTGGGCAGCTTACCGTTAACACATAAACTTGGTATCTGTGTCACTTTTTAAACTCGCTATCTGTGCTAAGTTGAATTATCAATAGTTTTTGGACTATCAATATCTTTGTCTATACTCTTCAGGTACCAAGATAAATTGATTCAATGAGTATAGATTCAAATCCCACATTTCAAGGAAAGTTATATGTATAAACTATATTATCAACCTGGCTGGTCTAGCATGGCACCGCATTTTTTATTGGCCGAAATGGGTGTCGAGTTTCAACTAAAACTGGTAGACGTTGAAGCAAAGGAACATAAATCACCTGACTTTTTAAAATTGAATCCCACAGGGCGGATCCCGGTACTCACAGACAACAGCCTTGCACTATTTGAAAGTGCGGCCATATGTTTATATGTATGTGATAAAGAGCCACAAACACAGATGATGCCAGAAGTTGGGACTGTTGAGCGCGCAAAGTGTTATCAATGGTTGGCTTATTTAAATAGTACAGTACAAACCGAAATGGATATGCTTTTTTACCCTAAAAATCACACGACAGCCCCAACCTCTGCGCCTGCGATTGCTGAGCGACAAGAACAACGTTTAATGGCAATGTTCGAAATTTTAAACAATGAGCTGGCCCAACAAAACTATTTAGTGGGTGATAAAATGACAGTATGCGACTGTTTTTTATTAATGCTGGTCATGTGGGGGCATGAAGAATTTAAAGTATCACCGCTAACCATGCCAAACCTGAATCGTTACTTTAAAAACTTAATACAAAAACAATCCGTTCAAGCTGTCTGTGAAGTTGAACAGCTCGATTTAAACGTTTATGTAGTCTAATGACACAAGTTTTTACCTGTTGATCTATTTTTAAAAAGCGCTTAACGGATGACGGTTAATTTCAGTCATCCGGCCCTTCTAGCGTAAACACCAAGTGTTTATGCATATCTTTTAACAAGATGCCTTTTTTAAACAAGCGCGCACTCAAACGCTTTTGCCATTTTAATAGTTGAGGCGTTGCAACTTCACACTCAGCTTCTGTTTTAAACTGCATACGCACCAGCAAAGACCCCGGGAATGCGTCATAATCCATACTAAACCAACACTGCTCTACACCATCTAACTGCACAAATGCCTGTTCTTCTAATTGAGTGACTGCCGACATCACAGCCGCTTGTTGTTTAATTTGAACCTTTGATAATTTCTTCATGTTTGGTGATTCACTGTTTTGGTTTTGGTTTTGGTTTTGGTTTTGGTTTTGGTTTTACAGATACACAAAATCAAACTGCCTGCCCGCATGCAACGCCACTGCTCCATGCATACTGGAAGTTATAGCCGCCAAGCCAGCCGGTAACTTCTGTCACTTCGCCAATAAAAAATAAGCCCGGCGCTTTTTTAGCTTCAAAGGTTTTCGAGCTAAGCTCATCTGTATCAACCCCACCTAAAGTTACTTCAGCAGTGCGATAACCTTCAGTGCCATTGGGTTTAATGGTCCAGTGGTGAAAATAATCATGCATTTGTTTAATTTCAGTATGCGTTAGCTGATTAACCGCTTTATCGGGTATCGCTTGTTCATTCGTTAAAATATCGATAAAACGACTTGGTAAAATTTGACTCAAGCAATTTTTAAGTGATTTTTTTGGATTGTTTTGTCGCCAGCTTTCAATCAGTTCAGCCAGCGATTCATCCGGTAATAAATTGATGCTTACCGACTGCCCAGCTTGCCAGTAGGATGATATTTGCAAAATAGCTGGGCCGGATAAACCGCGGTGGGTAAATAAAATATTTTCGCGAAAGCTTTGTCCGCTTTCGCTGCTCACCAAACAATCAATACTGATGCCAGATAGACCGTCAAAACGTTGCTTATCATGATCATGTAAGGTAAATGGCACCAAAGCAGCCGTGGTTGGAAATAGTTTTAAGCCAAATTGCTCAGCAATTTTATAACCAATCGGGCTCGCCCCGAGTTTCGGCATGGTTAAGCCACCACTGGCCACCACTAAAGACTGGCACTGAAACTCGCCATTTGATGTTTCGAGCTGATAACCTGAGTCTATGTTGGTAACTTTAAGCACCTCACTGCGCAAAATGACCTCAACGCCGGCCCAATCACATTCTGTCATTAGAATATCAACAATGTCTTGAGCGCTATTATTACAAAATAATTGGCCTAAGGTTTTATGATGATAAGCAAGGCCGTGACGCTCGACTAACTCAATAAAATCATGCTGGGTATAACGGCTTAAACAAGATTTAACAAAATGAGGATTACGACAAAGATAGTTTTCCGGTTTGGCATTTTCATTGGTAAAATTACAGCGACCTCCGCCGCTGATTAATATTTTGCGGCCAGGTTTTTTACCCATATCCAATACCGCGACGCCTTTTCCGCGATAGCCTGCGGTTGCAGCGCACATTAGTCCTGCGGCACCGGCTCCTATAATCACAACATCATACTGCTTCAAGTGTTTTTCCCACATCAAAAATTTGTGCGAATTTTAGCAAGATAATTTCACTTTGTAATAAAAAGCCCATATAAAAAATAAACGTTTATTACCGTTCATACGATTACAAATTCAAATAAACCCAAGCTAGAGTATCGGTAAGCTTGATATCATTATACGAGACCGTTCGCCTCAATTAGCGGATATCTGAACCTTAACGATTTTTTTAACAGTCAAAATGCAGTATCCTAGCGCGATTGCAATTAACCCAATTGGTTGATTAAAAATGAAACAAACACTTAAACAATTACAAACTTTAAAAGGCAATACACGCATTAGTATGCTAACCGCATATAACTGCCCTGTCGCTCGTAGCATTGAACAAGCCGGCGTGCCAATTATATTGGTTGGTGACTCTGTGGGCATGGTTGAAATGGGATTTTCAAGCACGCGAGATGTCACCATGGACCATATGGTTTACCACATTGGTGGGGTCCGTCGTGGTGCCCCTGATACGCATATTATTGGTGATTTACCCCATCTTACCTATGAAACCATCGAAGATGCGGTAAATAATGCTAAACGATTAGTAGCAGCCGGTGCAGATAGTGTAAAACTGGAAGGCCCTTATTTTGATGCAGTAAAAGCCATTGTTGCAGAAGGCATTGAAGTGGTCGCACATACAGGCTTAACCCCACAAAAGGCAACCAGCTTTAAAAAAGTAGGTAAAAATGCACAAGAAGCCGAACAGATTTTGCAAGAATCAATTCAATTACAAAATGCCGGTGCTGGTATGTTAGTTTTAGAGCATATACCGGCTGAATTAGGTTTAAAAATCACCGGCGCTTTGACTATTCCAACCATTGGTATTGGTGCTGGCGGCGATACAGATGGGCAAGTGTTAGTGATTAACGATGCGTTAGGCATTGGTGATTATTGGCCGCCTTTTTCGAAACAATATGCGCATGTCACAGATACTATATCTAAAGTTTGTGCTCAATTTAGACACGAAGTTGAAAACAAGCAGTTTCCCGAATAATTAAAAAGTGATACTTAAACTTTATGACAGATCAAAACTCAACTTTAAACTTTGCAGTCGCACCTGATTGTTTAAAAGGTAAAACAATTTTAGTGACAGGTGCCGGAGCCGGTATTGGTAAAGCCGCAGCACTTGCTTACGCGAAACACGGTGCAGAAGTAATTTTGCTTGGACGCACCACCGCCAAACTTGAAAAAGTGTATGATGAAATCATGGCGTTATCCGATACTTATCCAATTGCCGAGCCTGCCATTGTGCCATTAGATTTGAAAGGGGCGAGTAAACAAAATTACATTGATATGACAACAACCATTGAGCAAACATTTGGTAAACTGGATGGCGTTTTAAACAACGCTGGTGCACTAGGCAGCATCATGCCTTTTGAGCAATTTCCACAAGAAATGCTTGAAGAAGTCATGCAAGTAAATGTAAATGCACAGTTTATTATGATGCAAGCGTTAATACCTGTTTTAAAGAAAGCCGATTCTGCTTCTATTATCTTTACCAGCTCGTCGGTGGGCAGAAAAGGTCGGGCATTTTGGGGCCCTTATGCTATTTCTAAGTTTGCAACTGAGGGCATGATGCAAGTATTGGCTGAAGAATATGACAATACTAAAATGCGTTTTAATTGCATCAACCCAGGTGCAACTGCAACTAAGATGAGGCAAACCGCCTACCCGGCTGAAGATCAGAAAAAGCTTAAGCAACCAGACGAAATTATGCCTGTGTATCTTTATCTAATGTCCGATGAAAGCCAAAAAGTGAATGGCCAGTCTTTAGATGCTCAGCCGAAATAATGCTTAAAATAACTCAATATCATTTTTGATAACAATTGGGGAAATCAAACCTTGGGTTAACAACTGCTGATAATCGGCTAACTGATTACGACCATTTTCTTTCGCGTAATATAAAGCTTTATCAGCTTTTTCGACCACTAAACCCGGAGGTTCCCCAACTTCAATATGAGTCATTCCTATGCTGACGGTCATTGCGATACCCTCTGGAAATTTAAAAGACTCTACCGATGTTCTAAAACGCTCATAAATTTCAGTTGCGCTTGTTTTATCCGTTGCATTTAAAACCACAATAAACTCTTCGCCACCATACCTAAATAAAATGTCCTCTTTGCGAAATGAAGCCGTCATAATACTGGCAATCATAATTAACACTTCATCACCATAAGTATGCCCATACTTGTCGTTAACTCTTTTAAAATGGTCTAGGTCAACTAAGGCCAACCAGTAATATCGGCTGGCGCCTGTATCTCTGCGATCTAAAGGCGTATTGACTTCTAAATTAGCTGATTGTTTGATTAGATCTAGTAGCCGAACTTCTAAGGTTTTGCGATTTAATAAACCGGTTAAATTATCTTTTTCTGCTTCATTTATTAAAACAACTAAATTACAGTAAATGTTGATTAAACCTAATAGAGCTTTTTCATTGTAAGCTTTATTATATTGGCCGCGCATCTCTAACAAACCAAATAATTTATTTTTTGATTGCAGAGGAATTATTTTATATTCATCACCTTCTGCTACTCTGCGTGACTGAAAAGCAAGTTCCAGTTCGGGTACTAAACTGATATCAACATTTTTTACAGAAATAAGATCGCGCTCTTCGAGTGAATCATTATTATGTTCATTTAGTTCACTACGCACAAACTGATAAGTATCTAAATAAGGAATTGCTTCATATATAAATATTTCTTCACACGAAGCAACATGATGGATCGCATGAATCATCATGCGATCTAAACTGAGCCTGTCATTAACATTGGTAATATCAACAATTTGCTCTAGTAAATGAATTGGGTCGAGGTTCATAATGATAGGGCTATATCAGTGCTCTCTACAGAAGAGTATAGCCCATCTTTAAATATTTACAGGCCGGATTCAGTATTGATCAAAGTAAGGTATTCGCCCTCTGAAATAACCGTTACGCCTTTTTCTTGTGCCGCTTTAATCTTTGCCTCTCCTACTTTCTCACCCGTAACCAAATAATCCGTTTTACCCGTTACCGATTTAGCAACTTTTGCACCTAAGCCTTTAGCTTGCTTTTCCATATCTCCTCTGGAACCTTGTAACATGGTACCGGTAAATACCAGCGTTTTTCCTGCTACCGGCGAGTCAGAGTTGCCAGCATCACTTAGTTTAGGTGTTTGAGTTAGATTAAAACCTAGCTGATATACTTTAAAAAACTCTTCCCGAATATTGGCCAATCCTTCAAAGATTGCTTCGGCGCTTAACTGCGCAAAACCGTCAATTTTAACCATATCTTCAACTGAGATATCAAACAATTCTGTTAGCGTGTGATGTTGCAAAAGCTTCTCACAATTGCCGCCGCCCAACCGGCTTACACCAAAAGCGGCTAGAAAACGCCAGTCTTCAATTTCAATTTCTCGACTGGCTTTAAGTTGATCAACCAAATTTTGCGATGTTTTGTCGCCAAAACCAAATTTTACAAAGTCTTCAGTTGTTAATTGATAGATTTGGTGGATATGTTTGATGTTAAAGCCGCTTATTTTTTCGATAACTTTAGGACCGAAACCATCGTTATTGCCCAGTGTTTTGAAAAAGTGAATCAAGGTGTTCTCTGTTTGTGCCGGACAATCCGTTTTATTCGGGCACATTAAATGGTCTGACTCCCAAATAACATGAGATCCGCAGCTCGGACAGTTCTCGGGAAGTTCAGGCTCTGCCGCTTTGATCACTTTCTCAATTTTTGGAATAACCAGACCACTTCTCACTAATTGAACAACTGCACCTGGCCCAACACCATTGGTTTTCACCATATTATAGTGGTGCACCGTTACACGGCTAATGGTCGCGCCACTCAATTTAGTCGGAATTAATTCAGCAACCGGCGATACTCGACCGGTACGTGATGTTTGAGGTAATACTTTAACAACCTCAACTTCAGCAGATTCGTCGTTAACCTTGTATGCAATTTGCCACCTATGATGATGACGGGTTGCCCCCATATGCGCTTTGATTTCTTCATTTGTCGTTTCAATAATGACACCGTCTATGTCAAAATCGACTGCATTCCATATACTCTCTACAATTTTTTCAAAATCATTGAGTAATGTTTGATAATGACCGGTCCAGTTTTCTATTGCTGCAAACGGATAAAAAACGCAAGCGCCATCATCGATTGCTTTTTGAATATTTGCATCGATTTTTTTCTCAGCAATAATAGCGGCTTGAATATTACGGGAATTTTCAAAATGTTTACTCAATACTTCATCAAAATAGCTCTTTTTAATGACTATTTCGCCTGGACCTAAACCACGCTCAGCATCATTCGCAACTTGTAATCCTCGAGCAAAAGCTCTAGTTATATCTTGACCACGTACACCATCACCACGAGTGTATAAAGTTTCTCCATCATCAAATGCAGCATAACCGTCTAATTTTGGCGTAACACGAACATGAATTTCTGATTCTGCTATATCTAGTTCATCGGCGGCTTTTAAAATCCGATCGGACCATTTTTTAATTTCTTCAAACGAATAAGCTTTATCGGTAGACAGCATTTTTTGTGGCAACGGAACCGTTTTACTATCTACCACCACTTCAGGCTCGACTGTGGTCAAATATGGATGAACAGGGTCTTTATCTTTTAACTGATCGAGGTATTGATCGTAGCTTTGATCGTCAATAACCGGATAACCTGCACGATATAATGCATTTGAAACTTCCAAAAGCAATAGAAGGTTATCTAAACTTAAATTGTTTGATTGATACAAAGATTCAAGTTCAGAGGCGGATTGCTGAAAAGCCGCTTCGTCAAGAACGGATAATTGCTGTTGATTAAATTTAACTGCTGACATGCCATGTACTTTATTTACTTCTAATAATGGCAAATTTTAACTTAAAAACGTCGCTTAAGCAGGCTCAAATTTAAATTATTAAAAAGATTAAGGCTTCATTGCTTGTTTACTCATACAAAGAAGCCACCAACTTTGAACTCTAGAAACTTCACTTACGCATCACGTAATTCGCGACGTAATATTTTACCAACATTGGTTTTAGGTAAACTGTCTCTGAATTCAACTGATTTTGGCATTTTATAGCCCGTTAAATTGGTTTTACAATGCGCCAGCAATTCGCTATCTGTAAGCGAGTCGTCTTTTTTAACAACGAATATTTTAACCACTTCTCCACATTTTTCGTGAGGCATCCCTACAGCTGCTACCTCTAATACCTTGTCGTGCATCGCGACAACTTCTTCAATTTCGTTGGGATAGACATTAAATCCGGACACTAGAATCATGTCTTTTTTACGATCAACTATGCGAAAGTATCCCTGCTCATCAAATTCAGCGATATCTCCGGTGCAAAACCACTCACCTTTCATAACCTCATCCGTAGCTTCTGGTCGATTAAAGTATCCTTTCATCACCTGAGGGCCTTTAACCTGTAACTCGCCCGCTGTATTAACTGGAAGTTCATTCCCCTCTTCATCCACGACACGACATTCGGTAGACGGTATCGGCAAACCAATTGAACCATTATAATGCTCCAATGAAAGCGGATTAATTGTCACTGCAGGTGAGCATTCGGTTAAACCGTAAGCTTCGAGCAAACGAGTACCTGTTACTTTCTCCCAGCGTTCAGCGACCGGTCTTTGCACGGCCATTCCACCGCCCAATGAGAGTTTTAAATGAGAAAAATCTAAATCTGAAAACCCATTGGTATTTAATAAGCCGTTAAATAGCGTATTAACCCCAGTTAAAGCAGTGAATTGATATTTTTCTAGCTCTTTAATAAATCCTGGCATATCACGGGGGTTGGTGATTAAAACATTGGTTGCACCATACTTCATAAAGTTAAAACAATTCGCGAGCAATGCAAATATATGATAAAGGGGTAATGCGGTTATAACGACCTCTTCACCATATTTAAGAGAAGGATCTAACCAAGCACCCGCTTGCATTAAGTTAGCGACCATATTTCTATGTGTTAACATTGCTCCTTTTGCAACCCCTGTTGTCCCCCCTGTATATTGCAAAAAGGCTAGATCGTCGCCGCTTAACTGAGGTTTTACATAGCGGTTCGCTTCACCTTGAGATAACACGGTGTTAAATCGAATATGACCCGGTAAATTGAAAGGCTTCACCATTTTTTTAATGTGTTTAACGACCTTGTTGACCACAAAACCTTTGAGTCCACCTAATTGGTCACCCAGCTCTGTTAAAATCACATTTTTAACTTTGGTTTCGCCAATAACTTGCTCTAGCGTGTGCGCAAAATTGGCAACAATAACAATACTCGTGGCGCCTGAATCATTGAGTTGATGCTTGAGCTCTCGTGGGGTGTATAAAGGGTTGACGTTGGCAATTGTGCAGCCCGCTTTTAATGCACCAAATAAAGCAATCGGGTATTGCAACAAGTTTGGCATCATTAAAGCAACAACATCGCCTTTGCCTAAACCAAGTTGATTTTGTAAATAAGACGCAAACTCTGTACTTTTATAATCTAACTCACGGTAGCTAATACCTTTATCCATATTGATAAAAGCGGTTCGGTCTGCAAACCGCTCACACGATTCTGAAATGAGTTCTATTAAGCTCGAATAATAGTCCGCATCAATTTCCGAAGGTACGCCATCTTGATACTGCTTTAACCAGATTTTTTCCATGCTCTACTCACAAATTAATTAGCTATAGTGATATGTGATGAATAACGATTTAAAGTTTAAATGGAGTATTGCAGCTTGTTACAGATTTATCAAACACCTGTTTTAAATTTTAATCAGCTTTTAATAATTTGCCAGGCTTCATTAAGCTGTTGGATTTTTTGTAAACTACCGCCTTTATCGGGATGATGAAGCAAGCATTGTGCTTTGTATGCAGATTTTTTTTGTTGATACGAAGCATTGATTTCAACTCCCAGCTCGCGACACGCAGCTTGATAGAGTTCAGTTTTCGAATACTGCTGGTATTTACGCCAAAAACCCTCCAACAACGACTCTACATCAGCCTGTGAGGTGGATGTTAAATGCGTTACATCAAGATAATATTCTTCTAGTGGATCTTTTAAAACAACACCACTTGGCGCTTGTGTGTAAATTTGATAATCAATTTTTGCTAAGCCCATAGTTAACTGTGCTTTTTTGTTTTTAAGCAGTTTATGCCTCAGGCGATACAGGGCGTGATAAAGCGCAAAATGAATTTGAAAGAGTTGATGGGCGTCATTTGAATCAAATTGTGGAATTATTTGATAAGGGGGCTGCTGTAATATTTTAATCAACGCTTGTTCACTGCAACTTTGCGGTTGTTCAGTAAAAAACAGCTCTAGTGCGTCAAAAAGTTTATCTAACCAAAGGTTTAGTTTATCGTCAGGCGTCATTTGGTAAGTTAATGCAGATAAGAAAAAGGCCCGCATTTGCGAGCCTTCATCAGCCAATTATTTTTTAGCAAGCTTTTCTTTGATACGTGCAGCTTTACCAGTTAAGTTGCGTAAGTAATACAACTTAGCCTGACGCACGTCACCACGACGCTTAACATCAATCTTTGCAACTAATGGGCTATGTGTTTGGAACGTACGTTCCACACCTTCACCACCAGACATCTTACGTACTGTGAAAGATGAATTTAAACCGCGATTTTTCTTCGCTATTACTACACCTTCGTAAGCCTGTAAACGCTCACGATCACCTTCTTTTACTTTTACATGGACAACAACTGTGTCACCTTGTGCAAAAGCAGGAAGGTCTTGTTTCATCTGCTCTTTTTCGAGCTGTAAAATGATATTACTCATAATAACCTTCTTATCCTAGAGTTCACTGCCGTTCTTGCGGTATTGAGTTTGAAACGCTTTCAATAACTCAAGCTGCTCATCAGTCAGAGCTAGGTTAGTTAATAATTCAGGACGTCTTAACCAAGTCCGCCCCAAAGCTTGTTGCATTCGCCATTTCTCAATTCTTTTATGATCACCACTTAACAACACCGAAGGAACAGACTTATCATCTAATACTTCTGGTCTTGTATAATGTGGGCAGTCTAACAAGCCGTTTTGAAACGAGTCTTGTTGTGCTGACATTTGATGTCCGAGTACGCCCGGAACCAAACGCGTAACCGCATCAATCAGTGTCATTGCAGGTAGCTCACCACCACTTAACACATAATCACCAACTGACCATTCCTCATCGATTTCCGCTTCAATTAAGCGTTCATCAATGCCTTCATATCGGCCACACACCAAGAGTAATTTTGAGTTTTCAGCAAGTTCTGCTGCACCTTTTTGATCAAGTTTTCGACCTTGAGGCGACAAATAAATGGTTTTAACACCCTCACCTGCAGACTTTTTTGCAGTCCTGATTGCATCTTGTAATGGTTGAACCATCATCAGCATACCCGGACCACCACCATACGGTCTATCATCAACTGTACGGTGCTTATCAAAGGTAAAATCACGAGGATTCCAACTTTGAAACTCAAAAATACCTTTTTTAACTGCACGTCCGGTGACACCGTACTGACTCACTGCATCAAACATTTCAGGAAACAGGGTAATCACCCCAATCCAATTTAATGCAGCCATGGATTAAAAATCCGCGTCCCAGTGCACCGTGATCAATTTTTTATCCAAATCAATCGATTCGATGACTTGGTTATCTATTAGTGGTATCAAGCGCTCACTAATGCCAAAAGCATCACGTGCATTTGCCTTAACCACTAACACGTCATTTGAGCCCGTTTCCATCAATGATTTGACAACGCCCATATCATAGCCGTCGACATTCACTACATTTAAACCGACCAAATCACGCCAATAGAATTCGTCTTGAGATAAATCTGGCAACTGCTCAGAATCGACAATAATATCCATTCCTGTTAGCAATTGGGCTTTCTCTCGAACATCAACGTTATCTAATTTAACGATGAGTCCTTTATTGTGTCGACGCCACTCGACAATTTTTGCTTCTTGCCACAATTTCCCTCGACCGATAGTCCAAGGATTGTAGCTGAAGATATTTTCAGGGTCTTCAGTAAAAGATGACACTTTTAACCAGCCTTTAACGCCATAAACCGCACCTAGGCGACCTACAACAATCTTATTCTCTGGTTGAGTCATACTTCAAAATCTCTGAATATCTGATATTAAGCCGCAGCGCGTGCGTCTTTAATTAAGTTTTTTACACGATCAGAGGTTTGTGCACCTTGACTGATCCAGTGGTCTACGCGTGCTAAGTCAAGACGTAGGCGCTCTGCTTGACCACGAGCTATTGGATTGAAAAAACCAATACGCTCAATGAAACGGCCATCGCGAGGGCTACGGCTATCCGCTACTACTACTTGGTAGAAAGGACGCTTTTTAGAACCACCACGAGATAAACGAATTGTTACCATATCGTACCCATAGTTGATTAAGTTAATGTTTAAAAAATTGGCTGCTTTTCCAGCTCGGCTGGAAAAGCCCGTGAATTGTACACAGATTAAGCCTGAATGCAACTTAAAGCAGGTTTTGTGACAGTTTTAATTGGCAATTTTTTTATTTTTAAATTGTTTGCTCAGAACAACATAGCCCAATATACCGGATAATAGTGAGCCGACAATAATGCCAAGCCTATCATCAAAGGCGAAACTAATGCCGGTTTCTCCAAACGCAAGCGAACCAATAAATAAACTCATGGTAAAACCAACCCCACATAGAGCCGCTATACCGTACAGTGCGCTCCAGTTCATTCCAGTTGGCAACTTAGTTAATTTTAGCTGAATCGCCAACCAACAGAAACCAAACACACCAACTTGCTTACCAACAAATAAACCAGCAGCAATACCAATAGGCACTGGGTGTAGGAGTTGGTTAATATCACGACTTATTAAATCTAAACCGGCATTGGCAAACGCAAAGACAGGTAAAATGAAAAATGCCACTGTACCATGTAAATCACGCTCTAAACTTTTGAGTGGCGAATAATCGGGATTAACGGACGATCTCATTGGAATAAATAGTGCTAACACGACCCCAGCTAATGTTGCATGTACGCCAGACTTTAATAATGCCCCCCACATAATCAAACCGACAATAACAAACATAGTCGTTGAGCTTACGTTTTTACGGTTGAGAATATACAACACTGGCAAACAACATAATGCAATGGTAAGCGAGGTTGCAGATATCTGGCTGGTATAAAAGATAGCAATGATAATGATGGCACCGATATCGTCAAATATTGCCAATGAAGTCAAAAATATCTTTAAAGATACAGGCACATTTTTACCGAGTAGCGACAAAATACCTAATGCAAAAGCAATGTCTGTTGCTGCGGGTATTGCCCAACCTTGAACGGTATCAGGGTTATCATGATTAAAAATTAAATACACCAATGCTGGTATAACCATACCCCCGATGGCACCGATGGCGGGTAAAATAATATTGCGTTTATCTGACAGCTCACCTTCTAACACCTCACGTTTGAGTTCTAATCCAACGTGAAAAAAGAAAATGGCCATTAAGCCATCATTAATCCATAACAAGAGTGGTTTAGCGATGCCAAACTCTCCCATCCATACTTCAACTGAGGTTGTAATCAAAAGGTCGTAATATATGCTCCAAGGAGAGTTTGCCATAACAATAGCTAAGAAAGCCGCTATCATCAAAACAATACCACCTGCAGATTCGGAGCTGAAAAAGCTTGCTTGAGTTTCGCTGTTTTTATTTATCATTTATGTTTCTCCAAAACACCAGTTGTTTCCATTCTTTACATAAGACATATAATGTCAAGTTAAATTACGCGAAAAAAAACCGGAAAGATCCGGTTTTTTTTACAAAAGATTATCGTCCAAACATACCGCCTGGTCCACCCGGCCCGCCAAATCCACCTGGCGGCATCATACCTTTCATACCACGCATCATTTTACTCATGCCGCCTTTGCCTGACATTTTCTTCATCATTTTTTGCATTTGAGTGAATTGCTTTAACAAACGATTGACATCTTGGATCTGAGTGCCCGATCCAGCGGCAATACGTTTTTTACGCGAACCTTTGATTAAATCAGGGTGCGTTCGCTCTTTTTGCGTCATTGAATTAATAATAGCTTCCATTTGTACAAACTGCTTGTCATTTACCTTATCTTTAACATTATCCGGTAATTGACTCATACCTGGCAATTTGCCCATCATCGACATCATCCCACCCATATTTCGCATTTGCGCTAGCTGGTCACGAAAATCTTCCAAATCAAAGCCTTTTCCTTTCTTGACTTTGTTTGCAAGCTTCATCGCTTTATCTTTATCGACTTTACGTTCAACTTCTTCGATCAAAGATAAAACGTCGCCCATCCCAAGTATTCGAGATGCAATACGATCTGGATGGAAAGGCTCTAATGCGTCTGTTTTTTCACCCATACCGATAAATTTAATCGGTTTACCGGTAATACTACGAATTGAAAGTGCCGCACCACCACGTGCATCACCATCGGCTTTAGTTAAAATCACACCGGTTAAAGGTAAGGCTTCATTGAACGCCTTTGCCGTATTCGCAGCATCCTGACCTGTCATAGCGTCTACAACAAACAAAGTTTCGACGGGCTGAACAGACTGATGCAATGCTTTAATTTCGTCCATCATATCGTTATCGACATGCAAACGACCGGCGGTATCAAGAATGACTACATCGAAAAACTGTAATTTAGCATGACTTATTGCTGCAGATGCAATGTCGACTGGTTTTTGTTCAACCGTGCTTGGGAAAAATTCAACACCAATGTCTGTTGCTAAAGTTTCCAATTGTTTTATTGCAGCGGGGCGATATACATCCGCACTCACAACCAAAACTTTTTTCTTTTCACGCTCTTTTAAAAACTTCGCTAGTTTACCAACCGAGGTTGTTTTACCAGCCCCTTGTAAACCTGCCATCATAAGTACAGCTGGTTTTTGAGTCGCTAAATTTAAGCTTTCGTTCGCCTCCCCCATAGCTGAGACTAGCTCGGCGTTTACAATCTTTAAAAAAGCTTGTCCAGGATTCAGGCTTTTACTAACTTCTAAACCAACTGACTTTTGTTTTACGTTGTTAATAAATTCTTTTATAACAGGTAAAGCAACGTCGGCTTCCAACAAAGCCATACGCACTTCACGTAATGTGTCTTTAATGTTGTCTTCGGTTAGACGTCCTTTGCCCGTGATATTGCGTAACGTCTGACTTAAACGATCAGATAAATTTTCAAACATAAATAATGACTACCCGATTACAGGAATGTGTTGTAAACCAATATTTTTATGTATTGTATACGTAAGTAGATAGAAAATATACGTTTGCGGTAATACTTGCGTTTAATCGATTTCAATGGAAAATGTAGTTAAACTGAGATTGCGTAAAAAAATATTATAAATTAAGGAATTCGGATGATTTTGGCCGTTTTAGCCGTATTGTCATATATTACAAGCGCAACTGGCCTTTTTATGCGCCTGTTCAATAAACTCGAAAATGTTACTAATCTTCTTATCTCTATTGGGATATTAGGCACCGCGCTGCATATTAGTTATATATTTATGCATTTTCAGGTAAGCGACGAGCATGCTTATTCGTTACTACTGGCTGCTAATGTCGTTGTAGTTACCGTAAATATACTGACTCTGTTTTTTTCGATATTCAGTGGTAATGTTTTTGCGCTACCGGTTAATTTAATCTTTGCCGCGACGATTTGTGCCTTGAGCATGGTTATCCCAGCAGAAGTGACCAATTTTGCGAGCTGGACATTAGAAACCTTGTCGCATATTAGCCTAGCTCTTTTAAGCTATGGTGTGTTAGTTATTGCGACACTTTTAACTTACCAATACAATTTTGTTGCATCTCGACTTAAACACCATGATTTATCGGTTTTAAGCTTACCTATGCCAGCGCTAAATTCTATTGAAAACCAAATTATCACACTACTTAAAGTCGGCTCTGGGCTATTAACACTTTCCATTGTCAGTGGATTTATTTTTTTAGAAAACTTTATTGGTTCAGGGCAAGCCCATAAAACAATATTGTCATTATTTGCCTGGATAATGTTTATTGGTGTTATTATCGGTCATCATAAATTTGGTTGGCGAGGACGAATCACACTAGTGATTACGACTTGTGGTAGTCTATTATTAACCATCGGATATTTTGGCTCTCGTTTAATGCGAGAAATTATTTTAAACTAAGGCTTGTTGTTGGGCGATCAATACCCACATATAGTCGCCAAATACGTATTTTTATTTTAGTTTTAAAGGACATTCCTGTTGGACGACATTTCCACTAGTACGCTGTTTATTATATTGGGCGTACTCATTTTAGTATCTGCTTTTTTCTCAAGTTCAGAAACGGGCATGATGTCTCTGAATAAATACCGGCTCAGGCATTTGAGCCAAAGCGGACACAAAACGGCAAAAAAAGTCAGCGCACTGTTAGAAAGACCAGACCGCTTGATTGGTTTAATCTTAATTGGTAATAACCTAGTTAATATAGCGGCTTCTGCAATAGCGACGATCATAGGTTTAAGATTATACGGTGATTATGGTGTTGCTGTAGCGACCATTGGTTTAACCATCGTGCTGTTAATATTTGCAGAAGTAACCCCTAAAACATTAGCGGCCTACTTCCCTGAAAAAATAGCCTTTCCAGCATCTTATGTATTGGCGGCTTTGTTAGTGCCTTTCTATCCGTTTGTTTGGGGCTTAAACCTCATTACTAATGGGGTACTTAAAATATTTAGAATTAATCTGGATAATCGAGAAGATTCGTTGACACATGAAGAGCTTAAAACCGTGGTGAATGAAGCGGGTGCATTAATCCCGCGCCGTCACCAAGATATGCTGTTAAGCGTTTTAGACTTAGAAAATGTAACCGTGGACGATATTATGGTTCCACGAAACGAAATTGTGGGTATTGATATCAATGACGACTGGAAAGACATCGTTAAAATGCTCACCCACGGCACGCACACTCGCATATTATTGTACCGAGACACTCTGGATGATGCTGTGGGTTTTGTGCATTCTCGTGATGTTTTAAGGCTTTTATCTAAAACACAGTTTTGTAAAGAAACCTTATTAAGAGCCGTTCGTGAAATCTATTTTGTGCCAGAAGGTACACCTTTAAACGTTCAGTTATTAAAGTTTCAACGTAACAAAATACGCATTGGTTTAGTGGTAGATGAATACGGTGATATCCAAGGGTTGGTTACACTTGAAGATATACTAGAGGAGATTGTCGGTGACTTTACGACAACAATGGACGTTCCATCAGCCAATAATATCAAACAACCAGATGGTAGTTTTTTAGTTGATGCCAGCAGCAGTATTCGGGATTTAAACAAACAATTTAAATGGAAGTTACCAGAAGATGGGCCAAGGACGTTAAATGGGCTGATATTGGAGCATTTAGAGGAAATCCCAACGGACAATCTATGTCTAAGATTATTTGGTTACCCGATAGAAGTATTAGACATCAAAGATAACATGGTGAAACAGGTTAAGATATTTCCTCACTTGTATCGAAAGCGACGCATCGCCGTTCGTTAAACAAAGTAAATAATCTAGATACAAATTTTGACACAAAAAAACCGGCTTCAGAGCCGGTTTTTTTTTGCTTAAAAAATATCAATAATCGTTGTTACCCGACGCTTGATTTTTCTCTGCTTGAATTCGCATATAAATTTCTTCTCGGTGGACTGAGATTTCTTTCGGTGCGTTAACACCTATACGAACTTGATTACCTTTCACGCCTAATACAGTCACGGTAACTTCATCACCGATCATAAGTGTTTCACCAACACGTCGAGTTAAAATTAGCATTTGCAGCTCCTATCCTAATGTCCTAAACCGTCAACAGCGGTTGCACCCTATTGCTAAAGTTAGCTCAAAAATAATTAATCGCAAAAAAATATTTAACTTTTTCTTAACCAATTAAATAGGGGCAATACCAAAGAATCGATATATTACTTGTTTACAATTTTGTTGCAAGCCAAGAATGTACACTTTCTAGTGCTTTTCCTAAATTGTCAGGCTGACTACCCCCTGCTTGGGCCATATCAGCACGACCACCGCCTTTACCACCAACTTGCGCTGCGACCATTGCAACTAACTCGCCAGCTTTCACTTTAGACGTCAAGTCATCCGTTACCCCAGCAATCAGGTTAACTTTATTGTCGCCTTTTAACCCGAGTACTATCACACCAGAACCAATTTTTTGCTTTAACTGATCTAATGTTGTACGCAATGCTTTCGGTGCGACACCTGATATTTCAGATGCTAACAACTTTACACCTGACACTTCGGTGGCAGAAGACAATAAGTCACTTCCAGCCTGACTAGACAACTTGTCTTGTAGTTTTTGTAAGTCTTTCTCCAACTTTTTATTTTTCTCTAACATTTGCGTCAGTTTTTCTAAAACACTATTAGAGTCAGTTTTCAAAGTTGCTGACAATTGCGCAAAGGTATTTTGCAATTGACTTACGTACTCACAAGCTGCCTGCCCTGTAATCGCCTCAATACGACGAACACCTGCAGCAATACCAGCTTCAGAGGTTATTTTAAATAATCCAATGTCACCTGTTCTTTGTACGTGTGTGCCACCACAAAGTTCAATCGAAAATTCGCCCATTGAAACAACACGCACTTCATCGTCGTATTTTTCTCCGAATAAAGCCATTGCGCCCGCTTTTTTAGCTTCATCAATCGCCATTAAACGCGTTGTTAATGGATGATTTTCGCGAATTTGTCGATTCACGATATCTTCTACTTGTTTTAACTCATCAGCTGTTACCGCTTCAAAATGGGAAAAGTCAAAACGTAATTTATCAGATAATACCAATGAGCCTTTTTGACTAACATGCTCACCCAAAACTTGTCGTAATGCAGCGTGTAATAAGTGAGTTGCTGAGTGATTTAGTTTTATCGCCTGACGACGCGACGCGTCAATTTTAGCTTCAACTTTATCACCAACGGATAAACCTTTTAAAGCCACGCCTTGATGTGCAAACGCATTACCAAGCTTAATGGTATCCTGAACCTCAAAAACATCACCTTCTGATGTAAAGTAACCGGTGTCGCCAACTTGACCACCAGACTCAGCATAAAATGGCGTATTTTTTAAAATGACTAAAGCTTTTTGATCTGCTGCAAGCGATTGCACCGACTGCCCGTCTTGAATGATCTCAATGATTTCTGAGCTGTCTTTTTCTAGCTCATAACCGGTAAACTCAGAAACACTTTCACTTGCAACTTCGGCGTTATAATCTTTACCAAAATTACTGGCTTCTTGGGCGCGTTTTCGTTGAGCCGCCATTTCTTTTTCAAAGCCAGCTTCGTCTAAAGTAAAGTTTCTTTCGCGCGCAACATCATTCGTTAAATCGACTGGGAATCCGTATGTGTCATACAGCTTAAATACCAATTCCCCCGGGATCACATCCCCTTTTAAATCAGCTAAGGCATCATTTAAAATGGCCAGGCCTCGATCAAGCGTTTTTAAGAACTGCTCTTCTTCTAAGCGTAAAACTTTTTCAACCATGACTTGTTGGGTTTTAAGTTCAGGATAAGCGTCACCCATTTGGTTAATAAGTGATTGGTAAACACGCCAGAAAAAGACTTCTTTTGCACCCAATTGGTTTCCATGGCGGATTGCGCGTCGAATAATACGACGCAATACATAACCGCGTCCTTCATTGGATGGCATGACGCCATCGGCAATCAAAAAACCACAAGAACGAATATGGTCGGCAATAACACGTAAAGATTTTACCGATAAATCATCTACTTGAAGCAACTCAGCAATATCTTTAATTAAATTCTCAAAAATATCTATCTCATAGTTGCTGTGTACACCTTGTAATATGGCTGCAATACGTTCTAAGCCCATCCCAGTATCGACTGAGGGTTTGGGCAGAGGCTCCATTTTTCCGTCTGCATGACGGTTATACTGCATAAACACAAGGTTCCAGATTTCGATATAGCGATCGCCATCTTCTTCAGGTGTACCCGGTGGTCCGCCCCAAATATGTTCACCATGATCATAAAATATTTCAGTACAGGGTCCGCAAGGGCCCGTGTCACCCATTGACCAAAAGTTATCTTTCGCGCCAATGCGAGAAACACGATCTGGATTAACACCTATTTTATTAATCCAAATATCGGCAGCTTCGTCATCTTCGGTATAAACAGTGACCCATAATTTTTCTTTGGGAAGTTTTAGAACATCGGTTAAAAACGCCCAAGCAAATTGAATGGCTTCTTCTTTAAAGTAATCACCAAAACTAAAGTTACCCAACATTTCAAAAAATGTATGGTGTCTTGCCGTATAACCGACATTTTCTAAGTCGTTGTGTTTACCACCTGCACGTACGCAGCGCTGAGAAGAAGTGGCACGATAATATCCTCTATCTTCCAGACCTAAGAAGCAATCTTTAAATTGGTTCATGCCCGCATTGGTGAACAGCAGAGTTGGATCGTTTGCGGGTACTAATGAACTACTATCGACGATTTGGTGTTGTTTACTGGCAAAAAAATCTAAAAATGCCTGCCTAATTTCAGCAGTAGTCATCTTCATTCTAAATTCCTATTCACTTAAAAATGCTGCAAATTTTCTACGATTGTCGTGATTATATACCACTGTTAGGTATATCCCGCAGAAATCTAGCGAGTTGGGTGGTTATACAAAACGTTATACAACAAAAACAATTACAAAAATGGTGGTGAAATGTACCACAATGACACTGTTTAGTGAATAACCCTAAGACTGCAAATTAATCCATATCTTCTATTTGAGCCAGCGCTGCAGAGATATATTCACCAGAGAATCCTCGTGAATATAAAAACCGCATTCTTTTTTGCTTTTCTTTAAAGTCTTTGGTTAACGGATCAGTGTATTTTTTTTGAATAAGTTGAACCACTATTTCAACCCAGTCGATTTCTAAACTGTCCGCCAACTGATTTACATCACAATCAACCTGATGCTGATAAAACAGTTGTTGAATATACTTAGGGCCATAACCGGCAGCACTTTTACTTTTTAACGTTACTTCGGCAAATCTTTGATCACTTTGCCAATTATTTTCGTTAAACTCATCGAGTACACTTTTAATAATTTCGTGCGGACAAGCTCTGGCAGTGAGCTTTTTTTCTAACTGGGATCGCGCATACTCTTTGCGACTTAAAAGATTTAAAACATACTGTCGCGCATGAATTTTATCTGTTATATCTGGTAACTGTTTGGGATTAAAAAAATTCATTTATGGATACAAATATTAAAGATTACACAATTCATAAAGAGCTTCCGTCTGATTGGCAAAACCCGAGCAATGAAGTCTTTCTAAAAGCTGAGTTTTTACAAGCACTGGCTGACAATAGCTGTATTGGTAACAATACGGGATGGCAAGCTCATTACATCGAATTAGGCACAGAAAATATCACGCTGCCCTGCTACATAAAAGAGCATAGCATGGGTGAATACGTTTTTGACTGGTCTTGGGCTGAAGCTTATCAAAAATATGGGTTAGACTATTACCCGAAACTACTGTGCGCGATCCCATTTACCCCTGTCGCGACGGATAAATTTTCAGGTCTGAAACTAGATAATATCGCAACGCAAAAGATCGTCCAAAATCTGAATAATGTCTGTCGCGACGAACAGTTAAGCAGTTGGCATATTAACTTTATAACGGCGCAGCAGGCACAATCTTTTGCCAATGAAACTATTCATATTCGTCACGCAGTACAGTTTGAATGGCACAATAAAAATTTCACTCACTTTGACGACTATCTAAGTTTAATGATGTCGCGCAAACGAAAGATGATCAAAAAAGAAAGACAAAAAGCACAGCAACAAATTGACTCTATTCAACAGTTAACGGGTAGCGAGATAACAGAAAAAACTTTGCAAGCTTTCTATTACTGCTACCAAATGACGTATTTAAAACGTGGCCGGCAAGGCTATTTAACTTATCAATTTTTTAAACAACTAGTTGAAACCATGGGCGAACATATTTTGCTTGTTACCGCCGAAAAATCATCAGAAATAGTTGCAGCAGCATTGTTTTTTTATGACGAAAAGACCTTGTATGGTCGTTACTGGGGATGTGTTTCAGAAATAGAGTTTTTACACTTTGAACTGTGCTTTTATCAAGGTATTGATTTTTGTATTAAAAACAAACTGACGCGCTTTAATCCGGGCACTCAGGGTGAACATAAATTATTACGCGGTTTTGAGCCGACCCTGACCTATTCGGCCCATCACCAGTTTGAATCAGGTTTTCGTTGGGCCATCGAAAACTTCTGCGCTGAAGAAAGGGCATGGATTCAAAATTACTACCAAGCCTGTCTAAAAAGATTGCCTTTTAAATAATTTTTGCCAATTTCATCGCCAACCCCGAGTGTCGGGGTAACTTTTTATTGAGCGCTTGATACCAAACATGTTTTGCTGCCAGTATGCTAACTTGCTTTTTTGCGCGTGTGATTCCAGTGTATATCAATTCAGGGCTTAAAATTTTGTTGTCTTGCTCGGGTAGCATTAATAACACATGTGAAAATTCAGAGCCTTGTGTTTTATGAATTGTCATTGCATACACGGTTTCAACTTTGGGTAAACGCGCCAAACTGACTTTTTTAATGCCATTCGCATTTTCAAAACAAGCTTGCAAGCGACCTTGTGTATCAGACCAGACAATGCCCACATCACCATTAAACAGACCACTGCGATAATCGTTTTCCACAACCATAATGGGTCGCCCATGGTAATGCCGCCCTATTCTGATAGCGGCATTATTTCTTGCAAGTTGCTGCTCAATAATCAGATTGACTTGCTCGACACCCAAACTACCAGCGCGAGTGGCACAGAGTATTCGAAAAGCATTTAAAATTGCAAACGCACTTTCGACCTCTAAACAACGCGCTATTTTTTTATAATAATTTTGACAGGCAGATAACAAGCAGGCGTCTTTAATTGTTGGCATAAAATGGTTTATTTCGCCGGCAAATTTAATAACGTCGGCACTGCTTGTGGGTACAAATGTGTATGATTCCAGTAACTGCCAACTGGTGTTAGCTTGGCGATTAATCACAGCTTTCGCGAGCCTTGCTATTTCGCCTTTAAACCTATGGGTTTTAAGTAAAAAAGTAATATGGCTATGATTACAAGTCGAAGAAGCGTTGTTAACAGGTACACTTTGACCACTAATTTGTTGAATTTGCTGCGCGGAAGCTTGATCGTATCCCTGATGGTTTTTGTTGGCTAAATCTGCAATTAAGTTTCCGGTTTCAACCGACGGCAGTTGATCAGCATCTCCCAATAAGATTAAACACGCGTCAGGGTTAAGTGCTCTTAAAACACGACTCATCATGGCAATATCAATCATCGATACTTCATCAACCAGCAAAACATCACAATCTAATGGATTATTTTCGTTAAAGCGATAATCCAAACTACGTGGTCGATAACCCAAAAGTCGGTGTAAGGTTTTCGCTTCTTCGGGTATAGAAGTTAATAAAGAGAAATCGACATTTTGACTAAGCAGTTGCATTTTAGCGCCAACAATAGATTCAGTTAAACGCTGCGCGGCTTTCCCCGTAGGTGCTGCCATCTGTATATTTAACTGAACGTCTGCCCCTTTAAGCCGGTGCGCGGCTTGCAGCAT
Organism: Catenovulum sediminis; assembly: GCF_007289895.1. GTDB lineage: Bacteria > Pseudomonadota > Gammaproteobacteria > Enterobacterales > Alteromonadaceae > Catenovulum > Catenovulum sediminis. Next base: position 3,702,412 of record NZ_CP041660.1, read on the forward strand.
CACCAGTAGGCGTGCAACCGTGTATGTTTTTCCGGTTCCCGGACCGCCACAAATAATGTTTAAATTACGCCCTATCGCATTACTCACGGCAACCTGTTGCCAATCAATTTCATCGTTTTGTTGTGCTGTCGGAAACAATTGTTTAATCGTTTTCTTAAGATTTTCGATTTCTGATGCATTTTCTGATGCATTTTCTGATGCATTTTCTGATTCATTTTCTGATGCATTCAGGCATTTATGCTGCATTTTTTGCAATAAACAATGTGCAACATCATTTTCAAATTGCCAATATCGACGCAAATACAAACTCTGATTTTCCAACACCAGTACAGAATTTTCGTTATTCTCAATGTCTAACGTGTCCAGTGCTGAGCTTAAAACCGCTAGCGATGCAAATTTAAAACCTGTCGTTTCAAGGTTGTCTTGATCCTGCCATAAAACCGTTTCGGCAATATCATTAAGCGGTAAACATGTGTGCCCCTGCCTTAAGTAATATTGCAGCGCTAAAAACACATGAAAAAGTTGCGAAACTCGGTGGTTGTCACTGTCCTGCGATAGATACTTCTCAGTTATTTTTTCCGCAAAAAAATAATCAATGGCTTCAACATCCAATAAATGTTGTTTGCAGTTTTCAAAACTATGATACAAGACTGTCACCTCAACCGACCTCATCGTTATTTTGCATGATGCTATCCAGCTTGGTTACTAAATCTTCTTCGAGTTTTTTATAATAAACCCCCAAATAGTCTGGATTGTCTGGATGCATGCCACGTAAATAGAGATAATAAACACCGCCAAAATGCTGGCTAAAATTGTAATTTGGCAGGCGTTTATTCAAATACCTATGCAGAGCCAGCGCATAAATCAAATATTGTAAATCATAATAATGCGCTTCGTTATTGAGCTTGAGCGCGGCCTGATTATATTCAAAATAATCTTCACCCAAGTGCGTTGATTTATAATCGGCGATATAAAAACGTCCTTGATGTTCAAATATTAAATCGATAAACCCATGCATCATACCTTGTAAGCTTTGCTGTTGAGGCAAGACAGGTACGTCGTTTGTTTCTCTATGCTGGGCTAAACAAAACATTAATTGTTTAAGATCTGCTCGCTGCAACGGAAAATAAAACTCAGCTTCACGTAAGGTTTGCTCGAATCCCAAATCTGCTAAACAAAAATCTGTACTCGCTTGATTGTCAGTGTTGTACATATCCGGCAGTGGTGTTTGTAAAACCTCTTCTAACCATTCAATTAAAAATTCTTGTTGGTTGTCTTCTAAAGCGCCGAAACGTGCGATGGGATCTTTAATTATCAGAAGCCAGTCTGGTGCAGAAAAATCGGTATGTTCTAAAATATCATGTAATAAGTCGCCGGCAGCAGCGCCTTTTTTAAGACTAAAGCGGATTAAAGATGATTGTTGGATATCCGGTTGTTTAACGGCTTCGACCTGCAAAAATCCATCATTATCCAATTCATCAAAACGTTCTAGCTGTTTAACACTGCTATGCGCGTTACGTGTTATGCCGGAAAACGAATGTAATCTCCAATTTTGCTCTACTTGAGCGCTGAATTCAGCCGGCTGCGCCTGTTCAGGTTGAGCGCCTTGGATATCTAAGCTAACGATAGATGAATCAAATTCAACCTCGTCATTGGCACTAAGTGCTATCGCTGTGCCATTGGACGTATTGACAATTTGATTAATTTTATCCTGCCACTGGGTTTGATTTTCTACCTGCAAGGCTTTGGCAACAGCCGAATACTGGCTATTGTCAAAATGCGTTAAGCCAATATAACATCTGTGTTCGGCGCGCGTGACAGCCACATATAACAAACGCATCGACTCAGCCAAAGCTTCTTGCGTTACGGCTGATTTTGCATACTCATCTATGCCAATTTGATGAACAGACTGTGCTAATTCCAGGTGGTGGTAATTAAAATAGTGTTTTGCTTTATTGCCAAACTTAGTCGGATCTGTGTAATGACTGGCAAAAGGTATAAAGACAACCGGATATTCCAACCCTTTAGATTTATGCTGCGTGATAATTTGAATTAAGTTCGCATCACTTTCTAATCGCAATTCGGCTTCACTTTGGCTGACATCAAGCACAATCTGCTCTTTGAGCCACTTCACTAACTGTTGTGGATGTTTGTGCTCTCGGGCGGCTTTTTGCAATATTTCAGCTAAATGAATCATGTTGGTTAATCCACGTTCATGATTCTGCTCGGTTGGCTGATAATAGTTTTTGATTAATTTCAGCAGCAGCGAAAGTACCCCGCGTTTAAACCAGAGTTGTCTGAGTGAATAGGCAAACTGAATGGCTTCCTCCCACTCCTCTTGGTATTCAACCATTTGGTAACGGCTTAACTGTTGAGCCGAGTAATTTAATAATTCACAGGCCAAAGCACGGATTAATAAGGCCTCGTTGTCGCAATCTAACAATGCTTCTAGCACAATTAGCACACTAACGGCTTCATCGCTTTTCAGTACATTACTGCGTTCGCTTAAATAGACTGAAGGTAGACGATATTCTAACAATGCCTGTTTAACGATTTGAGCCTCGCTAGTACTGCGCACTAACACCGCAATATCGGCCGGTTGCAATGCATCACCGCCTAACTGAGTTTGCTGTAATAACCTTCTGATTTCTTGTGCGCACCAAATCGCTATCTGGTTTTGCTTATCGGCTTTGTTGCTTTTTTCGGTACCATCTTCGGCTAACCAAAGATAATTCATTGCGGCGCGGGTATTCGCCTGATCGGTTAACGGCTTTTTCGCTGCGGCTGAGTGTTCTGTTGATTTAATTTGTTGATACTCTATTGAATAACCAAAAACATCCTGACTGTTTTGCTCTAATGCATTGCCCCAAAAAAGCCGATTGTACGCAGTCACCATTGCCGATGAAGAGCGCCAGTTGGTATCCATCAACCATATTTGGTCAACCGATTGTTTGGCCGCTAAATAAGTAAAAATATCACCGCCACGGAAACCATAAATCGCTTGTTTTGGATCGCCTATCATATAAAGCGCATTATCTTTAAGCTGATAAATATTTTTAAGTATGCTGTATTGATGTGCATCTGTGTCTTGAAACTCATCCACTAATGCGACCGGATATTGCTGATTAAGTGCTTGGGTTAAAGCGCGCTCGGTAAACGGCTTTTTTGCTTCTTCATTCAGTAGATTGGCCAATACACTGACTAAATCGTCAAAATCCATTAGGGATTGTTTTAATTTATAACTTTTAAAGCGCTTTCTAATATTGTTGATTGCGTCAACAACCAGCTGATTACCCTCTACTGCATCAAGTTGTTTTTGTTTTTCTTCATGCAATGCTGAGATTTTCGCTTGTGCTGACTTTCGAAGATCATTCAGCGGTAATAAGATTTCTTTAATATCGGATTTGCCGCGATAACGGTTGCCGTTACAAAAGTCACCAATTGCCTTGGGTGTTTCGATTGTATGTACCTGATCTAACCAAGCTATTATTTGTAACCACTCGTCCTGTCGTTTGTTAAATTCTGCGCCTTTTTTACTGTCGATAAGCACTTCTCGCAGATAGGCCTGATTATCTAATAAGTTTTCTTTTACCTGCTGCTTATCCATAAACAGTTGTTGCAAATAAGCTTCTAAAACAGTTTCAAAACCTGCGTTAATAGAGGCTTGTGTGCTGGCAATTAATGGCGCGTCACTGCGCAATGCTGCCGAAAAACTTTGCATAAAGAGCTCTGGTGTGTGCCAGTTTTGTTGTTGCAATAATGCAAAGTTGGCCTGTTGATTTGCCACTTCCCGATACCAGTCTTGCACTGCTTGCAACAATATATCGCTGGTATCAGCCTCCATACTGACATCCAAGGCTAATCCGCTGTCAAACGCTTGTTGGCTGAGTACCCGTTTGCAAAACCCATGGATGGTAAAAATTGACGCTTCGTCTAATTCTAAAATTGCTGCGTTTAATCTATTTATTGCGGTTTGCGACTCTATTGTAGATTCTAGTGCTTGATAAAATGGATCTTTCTCGCCTCTTGTCCCCCATAAATCAATTGCCTGTCTTAACTCTTTTTCAATACGGCCTTTTAACTCTTCAGTCGCCGCTTTAGTAAAGGTCATCACCAATATTTGCTGAACGGATAAATTACGCTCTAATAACAAACGTAAATAAATGCGTGTGATATTAAAGGTTTTCCCCGTCCCGGCGCTGGCTTCAATTAAATGCGTGCCCGATAAAGGAAGTATGTGCGCTTGCAATTGTTTCATGATGATTTGGTCTTTTTATTCTGCGTTATCAGGTTTTCATATAGGGGATAATAAAGCTCAATGATTATTTTAAGCTCATCCAATGGCAAGTTATCCGCTTGAGGGTAGAACCAGCTAAAATAAGGATCTGAATCATGCAGTTGTTTTAATTGTTCAAGCCAAGCATCAACCAACTTTTCATCCTGCATAAGCTCACTGATAGTAGGTAAACTTTTAAGGTAAGGTTTAAATAAATTTTTGGCGATATCTGCATGCAACAACATAGGTGTGCGATGACTTTTAAGCCAGTATTTCAACCAATTTTGCAATAACTGTTGAGCGTCTGAGGCATCGGAAATGGCATGCAACATTACTTTTTCAATTTTAGTTTTATCGTAATTTAAGAAAAACCCAAACGTATTGCCTGGTGCTTGGCTGTTAACCAACAGGTGATGCAACCATAAAGTTAAATCATCTTTGCTTTTACGCGTCGCTGGCCGTGATATCACAAGCCCCATTTCGGACACATCAAAAGCGGCATTTAAAGTTGCTTCGGTGATTTCTTTTATCTCTGATTCACCGGTTTGTTTGAGCAGTTCAGGAAAAAGCTCTGTTAAGCTTAAATGAATCTGTTGTCGCTCAATGGGTAAATACGCCTGCAGTTCGCTGGCAATCAGCTCAGCAGTTTGCTGGCCCTCTTCTAAGATATCATTTTTTAACGGAGTTTCTGGCAATACCCCACTTACACTAAAAGATTTTTTTACCCTGTCTAAACTTTCCGACGCATCTAAATATGCTTCGGTTAACGCTTGTGTCAATTGGTAACGGGTTAGGTTATTGGCGCTAAAAGGCTCTACATCTAAGTTGATTTTTGTTTCTATTTCTAAATTAAGAGATAAATTATGCTTGGCAAAACCAGCTAACGGGTTTTTAAACCAACTTATTAGCTCTGATAAATGGACAAAATTTAATTCTTTTTTAGCCGCTTGTGCGAGTACTTGTATATTGGCTTTCTGCTGGGCTTTAATCAGCCTGAACCAGCCTTTATCAAAACTCGCAGGCTGCAGATAATTATCTACCGCAAAAGGATGTAAAGTACTTTGTATTAATTGACTGCTTGTTTGGGTATTGGCCTGCTTTTCGTCAAACGACCATTGATAACCTTGCTGTAAATAGCCCATTAAATCTTTCAGTACCAAACTCGCTTCTCGGCGTTCGTTATTACGGATATTTTTACCCTGATAACTTAAGTACAAAGACTGTCTAGCAGAAATAAGCGCTTCTAAAAAAAGATACCTGTCATCCGCGCGCCTTGAACGGTCACCTAAACGAATTTCACTTTTTGCCATTAAATCAAAACTGATAGGTGTTTGTTGCCTTGGGTAAACACCTTCGTTTAAACCCAATACGGCGATAATTTTAAACGGAATACTGCGCATCGGGACCATTGAACAAAAAGTAATTTGTCCGGTTAAAAACTGATTTTTATCATCTGCCTGATTAAATTGCTGCTGCAGGTAATAACGCACAACATCTAGCTCGACCTGTTCTTGATACTCGGCTTGTATTGCCCGTTCTGACAATGAGTTTATCGCATTTTGAATAATTAAGAATGCTTGCTCTTCTTCTTTGTTTTGTGTGAAAAAAGCAGACAACATATCGCTTAAATATTCATGCCACTGTTTAATGCTGCGCGCTTTATTTAGGTTTTCACTGTAATGCTTTAAACGCTCTAGTAAATGGCATAACCGGCCTAACAATAACGCCTGCTGGCCTTCTACGTGTGGTATAAATAAAGCATCATCTGTTAAATGCGTGCTATCCCCCCAAGCAAAGCCCATCAAGAGTTTTTCAAGCCCCCACGACCAAGTGTACATATCACTGGCCTGAGTAACACCGCTGGCAGATTGTTTATGCTGAGCATTTAGCCCCCAGTGAATGTGTGCCTCTTGCAGCCACCATTCGATCTCGGGTAAATCATGTTCACTTAAAGCAAATTTATCTTGCAGTGAAGGTAACCGTAAAAACTCCAGTATTTTACTGATCTCCAGCCGGCTATCAGGTAATTGCAGCAATTCGAGAAAACTATTCACCAATGGTTCGCTGTCAGAGTAACGGCGATCCGCAATTGAACAGGGTAATCTTGGTGATATATCTGAAAATTCATCATGCGGGTGTTTAAACACAGCATCAATATACGGTGCGTAGTCTTCAATCGCTGGGCACATTACAATAATGTCTTGCGGTTTTAGATCCGGGTTTTGTTGAAACTGGTGTAACAAATAATCATGCAATGATTGAATTTCACGCAATGCACTGTGCGCGCTGACCACATAAATAGAATCGTCAACAAGTTTTACCGGCGCTTGTTTTTTGTCCGTTAAGTGTAAAATATCTTGTTGAATATAAGACAGCACAGAAGGTGAATCGTTTTCTGTTGCGGGCGCTGTTTTTTCTGATTTGTCTTCAACACTGATATCAAATGCACTGATCTCAAACGAATCTATACTCTGTAAACTGTTAAAAAATGCGCGTCCTTGTCCACCTAAATTAGCCAAGAGCGGATTTCCAATGCTTTCTTTTGCATTTACCCAGTTATCTAACTGTGCCAGTTTTTGTTGTCGTGCAAGGGCTTTTTCGCTTTTAATATCCCCCCAATAACTGACACAAGGATTCAAATGGAAAAGATGCACATGGATATGCTCAGCAATGGCCTGAAAGAACTCTAATGTTTTTGGCGGCATGGTGTTTACGCCAAAAATTAATATTTGTTTGGGTAACTTTTCAGCATGATTTGCCATATGCAGAAGCGCTTGATCTTGCAAATAAACAGGGTGATACGGGTTTTCTTTAACCAACAAACGCCACAGCTCAGCTTGCCAAATTTCTTCTTCTGATTCGGCTACACGCTCACCAGCTTCCCATGCCAGTATCCAATCGGGTCGGTAAAGCATGTACTGTTCAAACAAATCGGCTAAACGGCCCGCCAGTTGAAAACGTTTGAGTGCGAAATTATCTACGTTTACACTGTCGGCTCTGTCTTGCCAGTATTGATTAACTTTTGTTGCTGCGCTATTTTCCGCCCATGTTGCACTTTGTAAGATGGCATCAATGCGAAAACTTAAAACCTCTCGGCGATAAGGTGATTGTTGCGGGATGTTATCTGAACCCAATATTTTTCGTGCGGTATTCCAGATAAATCTTGACGGCATTGGGTAGCTGATATTCATGGCAATATTGTGCTGCTGTGCTAATTGCATATTCAGCCAATGTTGCATGCCCTGACTTTCAACGAGAATGACATCTTGCGACAATACGCCGCCTTGTCGATTTTCCAGAACTTTGGCTAATAAGATAGCCAGATCTTCAAGGCGGTTTGAGGGATATAGCGTAAACAATTGGGCCTCTGTTTATAAATTAAAATGGATAAGGACTCGCTGCCCAGGTTGAGCGACGCCCTTTTCAGCTATAACCTTGGGTTTGTATTTCCATTTTTTCAAAGCATTAATTGCGTCTTTTTCAAATATCCCTTCGGGGCTGGCATCGACTATCTTTATCTTGTCAGTGCCGCCATATTTATTAATAGTAAACTCTAATACGACCCAACCCTCTTGCCCTGCTTTAGAAGCTGCCACCGGATATCTGGGGTGAACTCTAATAATGGGATTATTATTCACAGCGACTGCCTTTGACAAATCAGGTGGGTTTTTTACCGGTAATTTCCCCAATTGCCCAACTTGTTTATTGGTACTGGTATTGGCGGTTTGTTTTGCGGGTTGCTGCGAGGTTGATTGACATGAGATTAAAAACAATAAACCGACTAACACTAAACTAAACTTCATTTCCTGCTCCTTGTTATTGTTTATTTTTCTGCGTTGGCATTATAACAACAACCCGGCATTTAATAACCCTTTAAATTTTTAAAAACGACATTAAGCCGCTTTCGTTACATAACTTATTACAACTAATTGATGACTCTTATTTGCTCCACGTTATTTTTTGTAATATTTATCTTTTAATATAATCGCTAAAAGAAATAATATTGCTTGTATCGACTGATTTATCATTCATATCACTATTTAGCTTATTGCCGATAAGTGCTTGGCAATGGCTCAACAAACGCTCAACGGGGATAAACTTTTCTTTGCGTTTAGTCTTTTTGTTGGTTACACGTTTGGGCTGGGTATTTAAATGCAGAGCCAACTCAATAGCGAGCTGTGTAGATAAATTTTTGTGGCCTAAATTGTCTAACGTTTGCGTTACCCACAGGCTTGCATCACTAATGTGCCCACTTATGCTTAAATCCGTGTTTTTAACCCAACAGGGAGCAAATTTTATCTGCGACAAGTCACTTAATAACACAGCAATATCACTTTTGGGTATAAGCGGATATACCTCAAGTGTCGCCGCTAGGGTTGACTGCCATTCTATGGTAAGTATTTTAGTTAATTCATCTATATCTAACTTAAATAGCACAGGAATAAAAAATGTGAACCGACTATTCGCCTCACAAGCAATAATGGTTTTTTCACAAGATTGATAGCTATTATCAATAATCTGCAATTGCCAATTAAAAATTTTATCATCGCTTGTTAGCGTATTGACCCCTGCTTGTTTACCTAACTCTACAGGTAAACGAGGTAAATCCGCTTTTAAATATTTGTTTAAAGCGTTTGAAGCTGCTAACTGGAACTGAAGCGTTTTTACGTTTGCCATTTTAGTAAGAATCTATAAATGAGTTTTACAGGATTAAAAAGAATAATAAGCTCAGGTAAACACCTAAGCTTATTATTAAAAATTAATGATGAAATGCGCTTTCAACACTTTCTGGTGTTAAGTCGGCAGCGGCAAACTGAATAATACTTTTGGTATCACTATAATTTTTCACTTGCGCGCCTATATGTTTAATTTCACCAACAACATCTTCGTAAACTTTTACAAAGTCTAATTTTCGATGGTTTGGCTTTTCTATCGCAACTAAAGCTTTATCCGCTTGCCCCCCCTGAATTAATTAATTTATTTAACCGGCTAACCCAAGTTTCACCATGCTCCATCGCTAATAAAACATTTTGTTGTTCAAATGCTAATGGCCGTATAATACGATAATTATTATTGATTCGAGTGGCTAACGGAACAGAAATATCAAACATACCTGCTTTAATTATTTGCTTGGTATATCGAACACCTTTTGGTAATTGAGCAGTTAGTTGGCTTTTTAATGCTTTAACCATCTGCTGCTCTTTATATTCTTTTGCATCAGCAAAATTTCTACCGATAAACCGCTCATATAATTGCTCAATAGCTAGGTGAATATCTGGCGTTAATAAAGTGCCAATTTCGCCAAAATGTAATATAGACTCTCGAGTGCGCGTTACTTCTTTAAAATAATTAACTAGCTCATGTTTTTGAATATGATGCTGTGCTAAATAATGACGAATACGGTTCAATTCGCTTTCAAAACCCTCAATCGCATGGCGATAAATAACACCATCTAGGTTTACCCTTTTAAATGATTTAGGCGCTAATTTAAACTCGTACAAGCCTAATTTTGGTGCAATAACCACCACACCTACATTAGCAAACTCTCTGGTTTCGGCAAAAGGCATAAAGCGCACAACTACATACATGCATTGTGTATTGGTATTATTCAATTCACTCATTTAAGCCCCTCCCAAAATTCTTGATCCAGATATTCTTTTAATCTTAACGCCATTTGCTGAATAATGCCATGATAATCAAACGCGCCCTGCTGCCAATCTTCAGGAATCTGTGCAACTAATTCTTGCCACTTTAACAAGGCCTCCCCCATTCTTCGTTCATAGTTTTGTAGCGCACAATAATCTATTTGAGCAGGCCAATAATCACTACTTACATGTAATTGCTGATGCTCTTGAATTAAAAAATCATCATCAAAAGCGAGATTATGATCTAGCACCTTTACCGCCAAATTTGATTGAGCATAAAATAAATTTGGGTTACCACCGAGTACTGTTAAATTTCTGTCAGCATTTTTTATCCAATAGTCAAATACATATAGATCACGCAGAGTTTCTTGTGGCAGTGAGTCAAGAATTTGGTAGTTTACCTCTTGCAGATCCGGAATAAACTCTGAAGCAAACGCAACACCTTCACCAATTTCAAATTGATAATCTGCATCAAATTTGTCTCGTTGCGCTTGGCCTGTTTTGTTGGTTTTGTTAGTTGCTTCTTTTTCAGCCCCAGCAGTCGTATTTTTTTCTATCTCTGCCATTGGCTCATCAATATTACCGAGCTTATCTAAATTGATTAACTTATTAGCTTTGTCATTAATGGCTTTTTGCTCCGCTGCCGTTAAGTCAGTTTCGGCGCTCATCCCATCAACAATACTATTCCCCAATGCATTGCCAAATGCATAATCTATTGATTTTATTGTTCTTTAAGTATGCCTGTTACAGATTACCTGCCTTTTTTTCTTGACGCTGGTTTCCTTCTCTTGCGGCGTACATTTGCACTATTTTTGGGTTCCGTTGGAACTTCAATGTTTTTATCGGGATAATAGATAGCAACAGGTTTAGGTTTTAATCCACCTGGGGCTGTTCCGTTTGATAAATCTACAAAATAAATTGGTAAAGCTTTACCAGCACCTTCTATACCTCTCCTATACAATTTCAGATAAAGGTCGGTATATCCCATTAAACGCTGATCAATAGAAAATTTATAACCATCTTTAAAGTGAAGCTTGTATTTAGGTACAGGCATACCATATTGAGAAACAGGCAAGGGGGGATGTCAACTTTGTCTATTTCCCCCCACTTATAATACTTGCCATTTGATAGTCGAACTCCGTTATCATCAATCTCAAGCCTAATTTTGCCACCCTCATACCAAAACTTAGTTCTTTCTAACATAAAAGCAAGAATACCAATAAAGCCTATAAAAACCTCTAGATAGCCAGTTTTTACATAGACGACAACCATAAATAAGAATAAGGCAATAATCATGACCGTAAACGGTAGGTCAGTAAAAAAACATTGCCACCATGTGAATCGGTGTAGTCTATATTGGTTTGTACTTTTTGTTGTGGATTCAATCTTTGGTTTAACAAACATGGCGCTTACCAATAACCTGAAAATGTGTTATTCGAATAGTTACCCCATAGGTTACTTACCCAATCATCGGCTGATGCACCTAAATTTTTTGGCACCCAATTTGAATTGGAAAACAGCTTACTCGCGCCATGGCCAGCAATAGAACCAAAACCTCCAGCTAAAACAATATCGCGACCACTATAACGGTTCTCTTCATATTTTATCGAGTCCCAACTTTGATCAAAAAATTCAGTAAAGCCACTCCCCAATAGACCACCAAGAGCTGGATTAGTAGTTCTCCCACCTATCATTCCGCCCAAAAATCCAGTCGTGAAAGATTTGAACGGATTTGCGCCATCTAAACCTCGGTGATAGAGCACATCAGCCGCAAGGTTAGTCGCTCCATTGACGCTGCCTGATTGCATCATTGAAATAAATGTCTCTTTTGCCGCCAAGTTCCCGAGTTGGGTATTGAGTGATCCTGCCGCACCTGTTAATCCAACTCTAGCATTTTGACCTGCTTGTAACGCAACTTTTCTTAATGCAACTTTTGTTATTTCAGTTTGAGCTAAGCTCAATGGATTAGCCTGCCAAATCGCGCTTCTTGCGTAAGTGCCTGCATGTAAAACCATATCATCGGCAAGATTTACGCTGGCTCTGCCCAATGTCATTAACCCATGCCCGACTTGAGGTACCAAATTGACCATTCCACGAAGCGCCAAGTTTCCTAAAGCACCAATGCCCGTCACCAAACTCGGTAGTGTTGCAATTCCACCAACCAACTGTAATGAAACGGCTTGCAACTCGCGTGTTGTTTTCATCCCTTCATTTCGTGCAAAGGCCATTCGTGTAGCAGAATCATTCATATCAATGATATTGCCTGTAGTAACCCGGTTAGCTTTGCCGACGTTGTAGTTATGAATTCCTCTGGCTATGCCTGCTTGATAGGACGCTTCAATTCGTTGATTGCCTTGAACACTAGTAAACGCAAATTTATAGGCAAGTCCTGCTGCAGGACTGCCTTTCAAGAAATCAGCCACATGGTTAAGCACACCATCACCGTAGTTGAAAAAGGCATTGTCTGAACCATTGGATAAATAAAACCCTTTGGTTTCATCAACTCCAACAATACTTCCGTTTAATTTAGGGCCGCTACCTGACGACCCCGAACCGCCTGAGTTACTGTTGCCACCTGAACCACCATTCGAAATTGTGCCACCGTTTTGTTCAGCAACCGCTTTAGCCGCTGCATAGGTTGCCTCTTTTTCTGAAGCACCCGATTGAATCGCATTTGTGTATGCTTCTTCAGCAGTCTTTTTAGCTTGAGTTTTAGAAGTTGGTTTAGCACTCATCCCCTCAACAATGCTATTCCCCAATGCATTGCCAAATGCGTCTTAATAGCTAATCTCCACTGTTATCAGCTCGAATTTCCGCAAATAATATACATAAAGCGATAAGTGGCTCTACTTTACCAGCATTAAACCTAATTTCGATTGACGGTTTATAAGATTCAAACCGCCTGTTTTTTACTATTTCGATTAGCCAATTGAAAACCCCATCACCGTAATCAATAGTACAAACCTTTTCATTGTTAATAAAATAAGAGTTACCTTCCAGTGCTTCTAAAATGAATTTTGGATCGTCGGTACTCACCCAACCATAACTTGATTTAAGCGAAGTAAACTTATTTCCTTCTAAGAGAAATTCACCTAGCTCAATTTCTGCCACCAAATCAACGCCCGAATATATTTGATAACCCGATCCTGAATCGGAAGTAAAAACCTGCACATTTAGGTTTGTATCCGTTTCATATGGGGTAATATTTTTCCCGTTTTTGAACTCGGATTTTTTATAGTTAACCTTAAAATACGACATCACTTACGAACCTCGATGCCAACTGAAGGCGTCCATCCGAAAGTATACTTTGTAACACTCTTAGGTAGTTCCAGTTTGAAATTTGCAGATCCCCGCAAATCGCCAGAATATATATTTCCACGAGTACCTAAAGTCAAAGAAGTTGTAGCTTGATACCGTTTAAAATTATATAAATCTATAGCCTTAGGCTGGTCAATTTCAGCCATAAAATCTGTTCTCCATGTATCTGGATCAAGTAAATCTGGAGCTCGCAAATGCACTGAAACATTTTCTTTTGTATTTATAAACCTATTTGGAATGACGCTCTGTAAAGAATCGATATTCTTGGCTGAAAATGCTAAATCAAAGTCCGTACCACCATACATTTTAACTTCCGAGCCAACATTTCCACTTTTGAAACCAACAGCCCATCTAACATCAGCTCCGTCAAAAACGCTGAAATCAAGCGTTGAATCACCAAAAACATATTGAGTGGTATCATACAAAACCTCTCCTAGCGTTAAGCCCAAATCACCTAATGCAAATCCAATTTGTGCAGGCATGCGAACAAACGCAGCTATTCCAGTTAAAATGCCACCACCGTCTTGAATCGCGGCTTGATCTAATCTTTGTATCGTTTGCTCACCAAATGTCGACCAGCCGTCTTTAATCACGTCATAATTATTCTTTTGCGAAAAGCCTAATTCAACTTGCTGGATAAAAGACGATGTCCCTTCTACAGATAGACTTTCCCAAGAAACACGATTAGCAATAACAGTTTCTAAATCTATTGGTGATTGATACGCAATCGACGATGTATCTAACGGTTCGCTGTAAATACTGTCGAGCATTTGATCTACGGCGCTTCTTTCTCTTGGCATGAAATCAGCTACACCACCGTAGTAGTGTTCAGTCGGCAACATTCTTGTTCGCGCTAGCTCTCCCTCTTTCCATTCACGGTAAGGTAAAGCATCAAGCTGATCACCAGGCATAATGTCAACGCCAAGTTCATCTCTAATATAGTTAGCGTAAGCGGTTTCGCTGAGATTGCCTCTGTCATTTAAGCTGGCTGTCGGTGTTGATTTAGCACTCATCCCCTCAACAATGCTATTCCCCAATGCATTGCCAAATGTATTGATTAAATAAGGTCACCTAACTCCAATATTGACTTGAATATGCAACTAAAACTGTTATAGCTCCGTCAATTTTTTAATATATAAAATACAGTCATACGATTCTCCACCAATTTTTTTATGAACAGACTTAATTTTAAAATGAAAGTTTTCGTAGCCTTGAAGGTCTGACAACTTATTATAAAAGCAATTTCCCCCACCAAGAACCTTGTTTTTCAACCTGTAGTTGCCAATATCTATAAACTCATAATGCCCTCTGACCTCTATGTCTTTAACTTGCCCCTCAATATTTAACAACAACTTTTTGTCCTTGTATGTTTCTGCCAATAAATAGATTTGAGAAAGTTCAAAAAACTTTGAAAAAGTAAAAATCGCCCAAAATGCAATGAATAAATACGGCCACTTCAATTTAGAGCGAAATTTAATTAATACAAAGAATATCAACAGAAGAGCAAGGCTTTTAAGCCAATCAAGCGGCTGAATGCCTTGAAATTCATAAATAATCATAAGTGCCTACTTGAAAATAAACCGATTCAACATTGCATAAGCTCCTCGACCAAATGCTCCTGTGTCCATATTATTTACATTAAATATGGCCTGAGCCCGCTCTTGCTCTGCACCACCAGTCAAACCGTATGGAGCCTCTAATACTCTCGACGTCATAGAGTTTGAATTTATTTGTGACAGCTTACCTTGTGGGTCATACCCGATTTCAGCCCCATAACCTTCAAATTTAAACTCAGCCTGGTAATTGGAATTCAGCGTATATCCACTCTCGTAAAAAACTCCAATTTCAGGTCTAATAAACTTCGATGATTCAGCAACACTCCCAACGACTTTATTGGCTGCATCGCTAACTGAACCGCCAACAAACCAAGAGCTAGCAACGCCAGTACCCAATTGGGATGATTTCGTACCAAAGCCTTTTACAACGCCCCCTGATAGACTCATAGCAAGAGTAGCATTGGTACTCCCTCGAAATGTTGGAGCTTCTGAAACAGCCCAAGTCAATGCACCGCCATTATCAAAAGTTAGCGAAGAGCCGAAACTGACACCAAAGAAATAAAAGTCAGCATCGAAATTTAGTTCAACTTCAATCGCATTGGTTTCTCCATAATCTAGAGCATATCTCATCTGTCTATTAGCATTCCTTTTGGCTGTCTCCGCATCTGCTTGCAAAGTTTTCCAATCATATTCAGTCGCAAAATCACCACCAATAGCTGAGGTTTGACGCCCTTTCAAATAAGCAGATCCACCTCGGTTTATACCATTTTGATAAGACTGCTCTAGCTGGTTATCCATTTCAGCACGGTATTGAGCGTATTGTTTATCATATGCTTGGGAATCAGCATCAATACGCTGACGTTCTGAGATCGTGTGAATTCGATGTTCACTTGCTTTTTGCTCTCTAACAACCTGCGCTACTTCAAAATCTGCATCAAATTTATCTCTTTGCGATTGGCCTGCTTTGTTGATTTTGTTTGTTGCTTCTTTTTCCGCGCCTGCTGTTGTATTTTTTGCAATTTCAGCCATTGGCTCATCAATATTACCGAGCTTATCTAAATTGATTAGCTTGTTGGCTTTGTCATTAATGGCTTTTTGTTCTGCTGGCGTTAAATCAGTTTCGACACTCATCCCCTCAACAATGCTATTCCCCAATGCATTGCCAAAAGCAATCACCCCGCCATGCAGTCCTACGCATAGAGGCATTTTCCCTTTTATTTTCAGGTTGTTGTGAGCGGATATCTGGTTCATTTGTGCAGTATCTTACTTTTTTGCCCTAGATGCACTTTTTTTTCTTAGTGGCGGGTAAATGGCTGGGTTGGCCGTTAGGCCAACATAGCCATTTAACCGTCTATTGCCCCTTGGGGTTGGGGTTGGGGGTTATAAAGTGTTGGCGCTTGCGCCAGCTTTGTAGGCTTTAGGCAATTTATACATAATGTAAATTATAGGGCGCTAGCGGACTGTACCCAACAATGTGGCTCGGCCACTTTATTGGGTACAGCCTATAATTTTTTACATTATGTTAACCCGAAGGGCTTGATTGCCTAAAGCTGGTTAAGCCCTAAGCTTAGGGGTGAACAGGATTAGCAGAAGTTTACTTCTGCCCTGTGAACACCGAAGCCATGGATGGCGTAGGGTGCCTGGCGTTGCGTAGCAGGACTGTGAAGCTACAGAAGGCGCATTGGAAGGAGCTTGCGACTGGAGATGTGGGGTTTGGTAAATAAAAAAACCGCAGTGAACCTTTAAGCGTGGGCGCTGGCCTTGCTGCTTTAGTGCTTAAGTTTGCTAGGGCTTTTGTTGCAAGGCCTGTGACTGCGCTTTAAGGTGAGCAAGCTGCCTTTTTGTTTCTGGGGCTTGCCGATAATGATGATGTTCGAGTGCCGACTCTATTTTACTCAAACTCTTTTAATATTTGTTTTAAAGCTTCTGCTGTTATATCCGATTGTTCCGCTTTTGAGTATATGGTCACCAGTATGCAACGTATGTCTGTTTTAAGGTAATAAATTATTCGGTAACCACCACTTTTACCTCGTTTACTGTCGCTATTTTGCGCTCTAACTTTATACAAGGTGTAAGGAACACCTGTTATTTGTGAACCTGGTGTTTCACCGTTGACAAGCGCTCGTAAAATTGGACTCACATCTGTTTTTATTCGTTTGTATTTACGTGATAAACGTTTTAGCTGGCGTTTAAACCCTTCTGTGTATTCTATATTCATTTTAATTTAATCAACGTCAATGCCATCCCACAGGGTTTCTATTGGATGCGTTTTACCAGCCACGACCTCTTTCCAGCCTTCTTTGAAGCTGGCTTCTGCTGATGGCAAATCAGATGAAACCCCTTCATTAAACGAATGAACAATCCGCAATAGTAACGGACGGTATTCTTCAGGAGTTTGGTCGATTTCAGCGTGTAATTGCTTAGTGTAATCAATCATGGTTATGGGCATACCTATAGCCTCCGATATTCAAGCCTTTGGTTCAGTGTATGCAATTATACAGTGTTAGTGAAGTTATCTGTCACTTTTGACAGCCTATATTGTTTCGCCCGATTAAATTTCATCTTCTTCATCCTCTAACATTTGCTGTAATTCGGCCATATCCTCTCCTTCGGCTTCTGAGGCTTTTTTCAGTTTGGCGGGATGGCAGCGTGTGTGAACGTCTTTTAAAGCTTTGATGCTCACTTGGGTGTATATCTCTGTGGTGCTCAGCTCTGCATGACCTAGCATGGCTTGGATAAAGCGAATGTCTGCGCCATTTTCTAACATTAGCGTGGCCATTGTGTGCCTAAATAAATGGCAACTGCCTTGTTTGGGTATACCTGATTTTTCAACATATTGGGCTATGGTGCGTGACAGCCAGTTTTCATTAAACTTTTCACCGAGCCTAGTTAAAAATAATGTGCCATCGTCACTGGCCAGTGCCAGCTCTGGGCGCACTTCGTTTAGGTAGCAGCTTATCCAGTGTGCGGCTCGCTCGCCAAGCGGTAACATGCGGTCTTTTTTGCCTTTGCCTTGGCGTACCAGTATGGTTAACCGCTCTAAATCGATATCAAATACGCTTAGGTTAACCACTTCCATTCGGCGTATGCCGGTTGAATACAGCACTTCCATTACGGCTCTGTCTCGAATACCCAGTGGCTCGGCGCTGTTGGCTTGGCGCATCACTTTTTCAACTTCTTTTTCACTTAATATGGCTTTGGGTAAACGTTGGCGTATTTTGGGTGGCTCTAGTTCGCTGGCTGGGTTATACAGCAGGTAGTTGCTTTTGGTTAACCATTTAAACCAGCTTTTAAGTGGGCTTAATTTAGCCCGTTGTGAGTAGATGGACAGTGGTTTGCCGTCTGCTTTGCGGTATAAATATAAATGCCTTTGGTAGCGCTCTAATATGGGTTTGGTGATTTCTGGCGGTTGGCGCAGGGCTCGGCCATCACACCATTCAATAAAATCTCGTATGTAGCGTTCATTATTCCACAGGGTTTGCTCTGTGTAGTGTTTGATGCGTAGTGCATCTAAATAATGGTGCATAAAGGCAAGCAGGCCATTGGGGTCGGTTGGGTCGCCAACCTGTTTAATAAAACGTTTTTCTCGTTTAGGCACGGGCAGCTCCTTTTTGTAGGTACGACAGGATTTGTCCGTTTACCCCTATAGGTTCATTTTCTTCTATTTTGGGTAAAGTGTGCGCCATTGCCTGCGGTTGCTGGCTTGATGTGGGGTGACTACCTGCCGACTTAGTACCGACTTGGGGTGACCAGCCCCCGACAGGTGCGAAGGTTCCCCCGACAGCAAAGCCTGCAACCCCGACTTGCTTGCATCACACTGGTATTGACTGTTGTTTTCAACGTCTAATAAACCCTGTAAAAACCGCCCTTCATGTTCGCCTGTGTAGAGCAGCTCATAAATAAATGAGTGTCCGCGACTGCCTCTGTGCACAAGCAGGTATTCCATTTCTTCCAATCGTTTGATGTGTACTTTCAGTTGGGTATTGCCCCAGCCGCTATAGTCTCGAACAGCTTTGCGGGTAAAGCGGTAATCACTTTGTTGTATTTTTTGGGTTTGGCAGGCATCCAAGACCATTTTATGGATAAAATGCAGCAGTTTGCGGGTTTGCGGTGGCAGCTCGTCTAAGGTGCGCCCGAGTACTTCATGTGCTAGGTGATTAGCCACTTGAATGTCGCTGTGGGTGACTTCTATGTATTCTAGTAGTTGGCCTTTGTGCTCAATGCGTTTTATCTCGCGTTGGTATTGGTGTAATAACGCTATGGCTCGGATAAGTGTTAGGTATTTCATATGGTCGCGGCGCGTACGGGTTTTATCCGATAAAAAGGTTAATTGCTCGGCATAGGGGTTGGCGACCAGTAAAGGGCGTAATAGTCGTTGGGCATTTTGGTGTAGGTGTATCACGTCTTTTTTGTTGTTTTCAGCAAGCAGGCCTTCTATGGTTTGGCGCTGGCGCTGCATTTTGTGGATGGCTTCGGTTTGTTCGCGGGTTTCATTGACGGATAACACTAAGCAGCGGTTCATCAGTTCTTCATCAATATCTATCGCTGTGGTGGTCATCATTAACATCACAGGCCCTTCTACTTTATATTGCTGCGTTTCTAAATTGCCTGTGACTGGGTTTTTACCTGTTGAAGCGATACTCACCTCACCTTCTGATTGCAGTAGTTTTAATGCATAGGCGGCTTGGTCTGCTCCTTCCTCTTCTGATATGGCCAGTATTTTATGTTTTAGGTTGGTTTCGCCCATGTAATACAGGCTTTGGCCTGTCATTGAGCTAAATTGGATGCGCTCTTCTGTTGGTGTCATATTTAACACTGCATCCATTAATGAGCTTTTGCCTGCGGCGCTGCTAGATTGGATCATAACCGCTAACGGTTTATCGAGCTTGCGACTAACCGCGGCCAAGTAACCGACAAGCTTGTTGGTTTCCTCTCCAATAACGCCGCAGGCCTCGAAGTCTTGTAAAATGCGGCTAAGAAGAGAAGGTGAATTTAAAAGTTCAAGGGCAGCTTTGCGCTCTGCTTCGGTTAAATGATTATGCTGACTGGTTTGGGCTTGTTTGTTTTGTTGTTTTTTATCTTGCAGCGATTCAAGCTTAAGTAATATATGGCCTAAGTCTTTTTTAATGTCATCTTCTGATACGCAGAGTTCTAAGCTGGCTTGTTTGATGTATAAATGTCTGGCACGCGCTGAGTAAATATCTAAATTATCAACATGGAAGCTATCCTCTAAACTCACCAGTAAATTTACTTTTAGCTGCTCGACACTTTGGTTTTTATCTAAACCTCGGATGCGGTAACGGCGATTGTCTAAGGTGATGATAAGTTCATTGGATGCACTGGCGTTTTCATCTAAATCGGTTTGCTCTGGCATGTTTTGTTCTGGCGTTGTTTGTGTGGGCATTGCTTGCTCAGGTATGGCAGCCGCTTCGGTTGGGTACATCTTTTCTGGCCCTACACCTTTTCCTAACCACTGTGCTTTTCTTATCGCAAGGCCAAGGCTTTTTTGTGCAGGTTTAACTTGTCGGGCATATTCGTTGGCATCCATGCCTTTTGGAAATAATATTCTAAATACTTCAAAGCCTTGATTCATCAGTTGTTCAGCTAAACTGTCTGCGGCTTTATTGCCTGCATCATCTCTGTCGTAGGCAATTAACACACGTTTAATTTGATGTTGTTTAAAGGCTTGTAAGTGGTCGTCTATAAAACCATTGGTGCCATAACTTGCGGTGACATTTCTAAAACCATGTACCCAAAAGGTCATGGCATCAATTAGGCTTTCACATAAAATAATTTCATCTGTGGCGCTCAGTGCTTGAATATTCCATACCCCTTGATGTGGGCCTGGTAAGTAGGTGTGTTTGGGGGTGCCTTTGCGTAAGTTGTCTAATAGTTTGCGGCCGTATATTTCGACTATGTGGTTTTGTTCATCGACCACGGGCACCACAATTGAGCCATTAAAATGCTCATGGCCTGATTGTCTTAATATGCCAAGTTGTTGCAGCTTGCCGCGAATATCAGCCCCTGCTTGGCGATTTTTTTGTGGTAGGCGATAACCGAGCGTGCGATTTGCAAAACCCAGTTGAAAGGTATCAATCAGCTTTGGGTGTTCAAGGCCGCGCTGTTTTAAATACGCCAAGGCTTCAGGTGATTGTTTGAGCGTTTGGTGATAATAACCCACCACTTGTTGAAGCGTCGCTTGTGAGTCGGCATCACCACTTAACGGCGTTGGCAATTTTTGTGTGGTGCCATATTTTACCGCCTTTGTCGTTGGCTCAGCCTCACTAGCGACTAAGGAAGAAATATCTTGCGATGCACATGGATGTGCAAGTGCCGCGTGAGAATGGATATCGGAAGCGGTTAGTATTTCAACTGCATGACGAAAGCTCACGCCTTGTGTTTTCATCACCCAATCAATCACTGAGCCACTTTCACCGCACCCAAAACAGTTAAACAAGTTTTTAGATGGGGTAATAACACAACTTTCCGTTTTATCATCATGAAATGGGCAGCACAGCGCTTTGTCTTTTACGCCATGACTTTTGAGTTTATAGCCTTGTGATTCAACCAAGCGACATAAATCGACTTGTTGTTTGATTTGGTTGATTAATTCATCTGAAAGTCGTGCCATTTTGGGTGTTTCCTAAAAAACCTGTCAATACCTAAAGAGTAAAAATAACTCTGTTGAAGAGTACTCTATTTTAGAGTACATTAAATTGCAAGTTAAAAACAGGGGTTATTATCATGCCATCGATTCATTATTGGACTCGGCATATGCCAACCATAGACAAACTGTTTTATCAACAATTAGGTCAACGTATTGCTTTTTTTAGGAAAGAAGCGGATTTAACTCAGTCTCAGTTGGCTGAGTTATTGGGTATTTCTCAACAAACTATGGCGCACTACGAGGTGGGACGTTTACGTATTTCTGTTGAGCTATTAAGTAAATTGGCACAAACCTTAACCATTGGTATTGAGCAATTACTGCAAGAGCCTGTGCCGAATCAAACAACTAAGCGTGGACCAACTTCTTTGCTGCAAAAACAAATTGAACAGGTAAGCCAATTGCCCCGAGCTAAACAGAAGTTTGTGAGTGAAATGCTAGATGCTGTGATACAGCAAAACTCTTGAGGTAAAGCGGCTAAGAGATAGCCGCTAAGAAAAAACGGTAGTGCTTAACATTTAGATAAGCGCACTCGAATTTAGCCATTAAATTCAATACCTTATCTAAAAACGCGCACCTAACGATTTATATATATATCAGATGAAACGAACCCATTTTTTGTATATATTTCAAATGCATAACACCTAATGCAGGTGCTGCATAGGGTGTGATAATCATTCTATTCTAAAATCGAAGATTTTTAGGGTCTAAAAACAAGTAAAGCAGCCAATGGCTGCTTGCAATAAAATAACTAAATACATCAAGCCTGAAACTTTAATCTTAATCAATTGGTGTAGTGGTCAATTTAACTTGGCGACTACATGAATAAAGTATCACTGACCAAGATCACTAATCAGGCAATTAAAATCCAACAAAGGCCTTGTTGCTGTATAACCATACTTACTATAACCATCCCACATCTCAGCAAAGTGGATTTGAGCGCCATTGCCTGCAACAGTAAAATAATAATTATCCTCAACACCTTCGATCTTTAGATAATACTTCACTGTCGTATGGCCCACATTGTAGCGAATTGTTGCCACTTCCATACAGCTATAAAAAGTGTTACCTAAAAGACCTTGTTTAAATGGCCGCCCACCAGTTTTTAATTCATTCAAATCTGAGTACAACCAAAATTTAGACTCACTAGAAATCCCATTTAAAACATTGCGATATGGATCTAGATTTGGTACACAAGCTACAACCCATAAGCATATGAAGAGCACTTTATGTAAACTAAAATTAGTCATTTCTAGTCCCATATTTTTTCCCAGATATATCCTGGTATTTCTCTATATTTCAACGTAGTTGGGGATATAGGAGCGCCATAACCAAACTGCGTATGACCTTCGATTGTAGGTGTGCCTAATCCCAAAGTAAGCTGGATGCCGGTTGTAATTTACCTCACTTCTATCGAACGATCCCGCGATTTTTTACCAAACTACAATCCACTTCAGCCAATGATTTATAACGCGTAATTCGGTAAATCAAAATTTTTGTCCCACCGCTAAATAATTTTTCTTGAGCCAATTCGATATTTTTTGTTTGATGTACGGATGCAAACTTTCTTTCGAAACATCGCCGCTATCGAACGTTATCTAGAGCCTTGTCACCGACACTACACTTTGCGCTGCAAACATTGTGATTTACAAGGGCATTTGATTAGCCATGGTTTTATCTACAAACAGCTTTCGATGTCCGAGCACAAAGTGGTTGGTAAGCGCGTTGTCTGCTCTAACCGCCATGGTCACAACGGCTGTGGTCGCACTACACAATTGGTTTTGGCTGAGCACATACCCAATCGACAATACAATGCTCTGCATTTAAGTTTATTCATTCTGTTATTGCTGGCTAATGTCTCTGTTGTTAAAGCTTATCAGCAGGTCACTCAGCAATTTGAAGCCCGCCATGCTTGGCGTTGGCTTGCGTGTTTAAAAATCAATATCACCCATTATCGTTTATTGTTGCAATCTTCTTTGCCGTTACATCACTCAAGTGGCACTCAACATCCTATTTTTGCAACCTTGGCGTCACTTTGTCAGGTGTTTGCTGTAATTTACCTAACTTCTATCGAACGATCCCGCGATTTTTTACCAAATTATCATCAACTTTAAATCCATGATTATTATGGTAATTTGGTAAACTGAATTTCTGTGTAGAATTTTAACTTTTACTTAAATGGTTAATTTTCATGCAGCGATTTTTTTCTTCACTTTTTGAGTTGGACGTTTTTACTCAATCGTTAGATAGCTTAAATTCTAATCAAACTTGCCAGCATTGTGCGTGCTCTAACAGTTGGGTATCTCATGGTTTTATTTATCGTCAGTCAGGATTGAAAGTCGGTAAACGTATTTTGTGTGCCAATCGTTATGGTAAATCTGGTTGTGGTCGTACTTTGGCTTTGTACTTGGCTGATGTCATCCCTAATCGTCGTTATTCTTTTAGTGTGATTTGGGCATTTGTTTTGTCACTGCTACAAGGCTCAACCGTTGAACTAGCCTATTATTCGGCTATTGGTCATTGTCACTTTTCGCACAGGCAAGCTTATCGTTGGCTCTCTGTTTTGTATGCTCAATTAGGTTTCTTTCGTAGTTGCTTAGCTCGATTTAATTTAAGATTTTTTGAGTGTAATTTTGTGCATTTTCGCTCCGCTCGTTTGGCTGTGTTACTGCCGACGTTGGCAACTTTAGCTCAGCGTTTTACCAATATCTCGTCTATTCAAGCTGGTTTAAATCACAGATTTTGTTGAATTTTCATCTTATTTTCGTTGCAACCGATTTTGTCATTTTGCGAGGGTTAGCCTTGTTTTAGTCTCCTGATGCTTTATTGCATTTAATATTTTTAGGAGATTTTTTATGCCCATTCCGTCATTAGAAGTGCGTTTACGTGTACTCGCCGCCGTTGATGCGGCGCAAGGTGCAACGGTTCGTGAGCGCATTAAACACGTTAGTCAGCAATCTTTTACCTGCCATCAGTCCAATCATGTGTTTAAGTTTACTTGGCGCACCATTAGCACCTGGCTTTACCGATATAAAAAAGATGGTATTACCACGCTTGAGAAGAAGACCCGTGCAGATAAAAATGCGCAACGTAAAGTGCAAGTGGCTGAGCTCGCTGAAGCATTAAGTGAGGTTTTACCGAGTTTATCAGCCAACAAGGTTGGTGTTGTGCCTAAAAGTACGATTTATCGCGTATTATTGGCACGTAACTATTTTACCCGTGCACAGTTAGCCCCCACCACCTTTTATCGCTTTGTGCGTGAGCATGAGTTGTTGGATTTAGAGTCAACCAACAAGCTTAGAATGGCGTTTGCGATGTTGCATGCCAATGAGTTATGGCAGGGGGACACCATGCATGGCCCCGCCATTAAACAGCCTGACGGCAAGTATAAAAAAACCTTTTTCATTGCTTTTATTGATGATGCATCACGCTTAATTACCCACGCCGAGTTTTTCTACCGTGATGATACACAGAATATGATTAATGCTTTTAGAACCGCTTTGTATAAACGCGGTAAACCTGAGCGTTTGTATTTTGATAACGGTGCAAATTACACCGCGAAAGAGATTTTACAGGCGTGCGTGCGATTGGATATTCGCTTGTCTCATGCACCCGTTAGAGATGGCGCAGCTAAAGGTAAAATTGAGCGGTTCTTTCGTGGCTTTAGGGATAGATTTTTAGTCATGCATACTGAGTTTTCTTCGCTTGAGCAGTTAAATCAGTTAGCACAAGCGTGGGTGGAAGATGAATATAATTCGAAGCCACATTCGGCCATTCAAATGACGCCACTGGATAGGTTTAATTTAGATTATCGGCGCATTCAATATTTACCCAATAATGAATTTACCGAGGAGGTGTTTTTTATTGAGGAAGAACGCAAGGTGTCTAAAGTGAATGTGTTTTCTATCAACAGTTGTAAATTTGAATGCCCTGTCGATTTACGCGGTAAAACCGTACAAATTCGTTATGACCGCAGCGCCCGAGATAGGTTTATTGTTTATTACAAAGACCAGAGAATGGGCGATGCAATGCCATTGAACCTGTATTTAAACGCTCAATTGGCAAGGGAGTATAAACATGATTAATGCAATTTGGGGCATTCGTGATGTGCCATTTAAGCGAGAGCCAAACCAATTATTAAAACAGCAGCAAACCATTTTTGACATCATTCAAATTCATGCCAAACAAGGCGGGTTTTCTGTGGTATTAGGCCAGCCTGGTGTGGGTAAAACTGTATTGCGTGAGCATATTGAAAAGTTGGACGCGACACGTGAATCCACTGTCGTTTCTTGCTCGCGTACTATGCATACTTACCGGCAAATTGTTAGGCAATTAGCCGAAGCATTTAAGTTAGATTGCACTGATAAAACCATTGAAAAAGAGCTCATTAACGCCGCGTTTAGCCAAGTGAAAGCACATAAAACTTTGTATATTTTAATTGACGAGGCGCATTTATTGGAAATTGCAGCTTTACGTAAATTACGTTTGTTGTTTGAGCGTTTTCCAAAAAATCATAACTTGGTATTGTTTGGCCAACCTGAGTTGTTGCATGCGTTATCGCTGACGGCGAATCAAGATATTAAGAGCCGCATTACCTATTCTGCCCACATTAAACCTTTGAATGATGATGACCTACAGGCCTTTATTATCCGTGAGCTTGAGCAAGCCAAAATGGGCATAAATACCTTTGATGAAAATGCGATGGCGTTAATTATTCGTTCAAGTGAGGGCAATTTGAGGTTATGTCGAAACTTATGTTTAGCCAGTTTGATAGAGGCTGCACGAGAGACTAAAAAAACGGTCACCATAACCCATGTTAATCAAGTGCTCGTGCAGCCGCACTGGCGTAACCACGAGCAACTGATTAAACAACAGGTGACTTGATGCTTGCGTTTAACTTTAACCTTGTTTTGTGATTGAACGATCGAGAAAACAGGGCTTTTAAATGCTCGCTACGCGAGCATTTAAGCAGAAAACACTCAGGGGCGAAAGCCCTTTTTTTTGTGTCGAAAAATTAGTTTAAACCCCTATCCACAGGGCGTTCGACGCCAATTCGGTTCAAACTATGACAGCAATTTGGCTGAGTTGAAAATTGTTATGATGGTAGCGCGGTAAAGTAGTGTATTTTTTAGCCGATCGTATGACCGATAATTTGGGAAAAGTTATGATGGGAAAAAAGTACGCTACATTTGCAGGCTTAGTCTGTCTTGAGTTTCAATTTCATGCTCAACGGGCTTTTATATAGCTTCTTCATTGGCCTTTTTTTCCTGATTTCCAGATTTTGTCGCCGTGAATTTCCAATATTGTTGTCGCATTGTTTGCTCATCAGAGCTTCATTTAATTGCCCCACATAAGCGGTCAGTCGGCTGCCTTGTTGTTTTTTATTAAGGTCGCGTGAATCTTTTAATCAATTACAAGGACTTCTCTTTTATGACTCAGTTAAAAGCCAACAAACCACCATTAGAAATTCGTTTGCAAGTGTTAAGCGCGGTCGATTATGCAAAAGGCGCGACCATTAAAGCGCGTATTCAAGATGTCGCGACACGCACTTTTGTAGATAAACAAACCAATATTCACTACCAATTTACTTGGCGTACCATTAGCACTTGGGTGTATCGTTTTAAAAAACATGGCGTAACCACGTTAGACAATAAAACCCGCATAGATAAAAACCACTACCGCAAAGTGCAACCTAATGAGCTTGCCGAGGCCATTCATGAGGTACTGCCAACCCTTGGTCGCAGTAAAAATGGTCATGTGCCTAAAATGGCTTTATATCGGCGTTTATTAGCCAATGGGTTGTTTAAACGTTCACAATTATCACAAACCTCTTTTTATCGAATGGTCAGTACACATGGCTTGTTAGACAGTGAGCAATGTCAAAAACTGCGCCAGTCTTTTGCTATGCAGTTTAGCAATGAGTTGTGGCAGGCAGACACGATGCACGGTATTCGGGTAAAGGATGAACAAGGCAATCTACGCAAAACCTTTTTAATCGCCTTTATTGATGATGCTTCGCGCTTAATTATTCATGCCGAGTTTTTCTATGCCGACAATACCACCAATATGTGTGATGCCTTTAGAACTGCTTTATTTAAACGCGGTAAACCTGAACGCCTGTACTTTGATAATGGCAGTAATTATTCGTCTAAAGAAATTTTACAAGCTTGTGTGCGCTTGGATATTCATCTGTCCCATGCCCCCATTCGAGATGGTGCGGCCAAAGGGAAAATAGAGAGATTCTTTCGGCGTTTTCGTGACCAGTTTTTAGTGGACAACCCTAACATCACCTCTCTAGATGAGCTCAATGATAAAACCAATGAATGGGTTGAACACTGTTATAACAGTCAATTTCATTCTGGTATTCAAATGACCCCTTTGGACAGGTTTTGTTTGGACTTAAATCGCATTCAATTTATTGCCGATGATGAATTTACCGAAGAGGTGTTTTTTGTGGAGCAAGACCGCAAGGTGTCTAAAACCAATGTCTTTTCCATTCATAAACAACAATTCGAATGCCCTGTTGATTTACGCGGTAAAACGATACAGGTTAGGTTTAACCGCAGCGCACTAGACAAGTTTATTGTCTATTACCAAGACAAACGCATGGGGCAAGCCAGTTGTTTAGATTTACACGCCAATGCCATCAGACATATGCGAGGTGATGCATGATTTCTTCTGTATTTGCCATTACTAAAGAGCCGTTTAATCGCACGCATTTGGCTTTGTTACCGCAGCAAAAACACATTGTTGATATTATTAAAATTCACGCCGCGCAAGGCGGGTTTTCTGTCATTATTGGTGAGCCTGGTGTCGGTAAAAGTGTATTGCGCGAACATATTGAAAGTTGGTGCAATGAGCGTGACACCTCTGTGGTTTCAGTTTCCAGAACCATGCATACTTACTTGAATATTTTAAAGCAATTGGCCTTATCATTTAAATTAGATGTGCCTGCTAAAGATTTAGAAACTGAGCTGATTAAAGCCGCCTTTGAGCATGTTCGTCAACGTAAAACGCTATACACCTTAATTGATGAAGCGCATTTGTTGAACATGGAAACATTACGTAAATTGCGTTTGTTGTTTGAGAAATTCCCGAAAAAACACAATTTAGTTTTATTGGGGCAGCCAGATTTATTGCACTATCTATCGCTGAATATTAATGCGGATATCAAGTCGCGTATTACTTTTTCTCAAGCTATTAAACCTCTGAATGATGGTGACCTTGAACGCTATATTGTAAAGGAATTAGAAGCCGCTAAAATGGGTATCAACACCTTTGATTCTGCTGCCATTGAGGTCATATTACGCTCGGCAAATGGTAACTTACGTTTATGCCGTAATCTGTGTTATGCCAGTTTGATTGAAGCCTGTCGCGAGGCTAAAAAGATTGTCACCATCAGTCATGTGAACAACGTACTGATTCAACCACATTGGCGCAGCCATGAAGAATTGATTAAGCAACAGGTGGTATCATGAAAATACTACAAACCACCCAATACCTAAGTGCGCAAGACGCCGAGCCAATCATACACTTCTTGGATGATATTCGTGAAATGCTAATCACTCATTACGGTGAGGAAATACGCCAACATCATCGTAGTCGCTTAAAACTCGAAGAAAATGAGCAGAAAAACGAATAGTTAAACCCCATGCGCCAGAGCATCATACCCCAACGCCTGAGTTAAATACTCGGGCGTTTTACGTTTTATCGAAGTGAAACTTGACCTTATTTGGAAAATTGCCTACTCCATCCAATACGACGATAAATTGGTTAAGAGTATGATTCAGCTTGGGAAATTGTATGATTGATACTGGTAAATTGTACGATATGAATTTGGTGACGCTAAAAAATTGTTCGATAACAGTGTGGTAAAAACGTCATATTTTGCCCAAATCTTACGATATTTTGATTGGTAAAAAATATGACGTTATTTATGTAAACAACAGCCGGTATGGCTCTTTTGCCCTAGAGAAGGCATAGTCGTAATAGCTTCGACCGTCCCAGAAAATAACGCTGCGACTTGTCCACCACTTGCGTTGTACATACCTTCCATAGTGCTAGCCCAATCTGATGTATTAAATAAGGTAAATTCAATGCCAGCATCAACCCCAGGAACTCCAACAGTAGCGCCACCTTGAGCACTCCAATATCTTCCAAATGACACCTCCTGCCTAGAGAAATCCATATTAAAGAAAATACCTGCGGCACCAGCTCCCCCTATACCAGCATCACCGCTGATAGAAGAACCAACAGCAAACGTAAACCCAGAATTTTCAACCGACATCCAATCAATAGATGAATCATTTAAAATAGAGCTTTCTAGATCAATACCTTGATCCATCCTCGTTGTATCCATTCCTAAATCAACCCAAGGTGTATATTTAGCAATATCCAGCTCTAAATCAGGTATTAGAGTGTTTTTCTGAATCCATTCTGAGTTAGCTAAATCGCTATTTTGGCGATAGTCTTTGTATTGCTCTTCATATGCTTTGAAGTCAGCATCGATGCGCTGCCTCTCAGCAACAGTGTGTTCTCGGCGCATACTTTCTTTTTGGCTACGAGCTATTTGCAGTACTTCAAAATCCGCATCAAATTTATCTCGTTGCGCTTGGCCTGTTTTGTTGATGCTGTTTGTTGATTCTTTTTCAGCGCCAGCAGTCGTACTTTTGGCTATATCTGCCATTGGCTCATCAATATTGCCGAGCTTGTCTAAATTAATTAATTTATTAGCTCGGTCATTAATGGCTTTTTGCTCTGCTGCCGTTAAATCTTTTTCAGCACTCATCCCCTCAACAATGCTATTCCCCAACGCATTGCCAAAAGCAATCACCCCGCCATGCAGTCCTACGCATAGAGGCATTTTCCCTTTTATTTTCAGGTTGTTGTGAGCGGATATCTGGTTCATTTGTGCAGTATCTTACTTTTTTGCCCTAGATGCACTTTTTTTTCTTAGTGGCGGGTAAATGGCTGGGTTGGCCGTTAGGCCAACATAGCCATTTAACCGTCTATTGCCCCTTGGGGTTGGGGTTGGGGGTTATAAAGTGTTGGCGCTTGCGCCAGCTTTGTAGGCTTTAGGCAATTTATACATAATGTAAATTATAGGGCGCTAGCGGACTGTACCCAACAATGTGGCTCGGCCACTTTATTGGGTACAGCCTATAATTTTTTACATTATGTTAACCCGAAGGGCTTGATTGCCTAAAGCTGGTTAAGCCCTAAGCTTAGGGGTGAACAGGATTAGCAGAAGTTTACTTCTGCCCTGTGAACACCGAAGCCATGGATGGCGTAGGGTGCCTGGCGTTGCGTAGCAGGACTGTGAAGCTACAGAAGGCGCATTGGAAGGAGCTTGCGACTGGAGATGTGGGGTTTGGTAAATAAAAAAACCGCAGTGAACCTTTAAGCGTGGGCGCTGGCCTTGCTGCTTTAGTGCTTAAGTTTGCTAGGGCTTTTGTTGCAAGGCCTGTGACTGCGCTTTAAGGTGAGCAAGCTGCCTTTTTGTTTCTGGGGCTTGCCGATAATGATGATGTTCGAGTGCCGACTCTATTTTACTCAAACTCTTTTAATATTTGTTTTAAAGCTTCTGCTGTTATATCCGATTGTTCCGCTTTTGAGTATATGGTCACCAGTATGCAACGTATGTCTGTTTTAAGGTAATAAATTATTCGGTAACCACCACTTTTACCTCGTTTACTGTCGCTATTTTGCGCTCTAACTTTATACAAGGTGTAAGGAACACCTGTTATTTGTGAACCTGGTGTTTCACCGTTGACAAGCGCTCGTAAAATTGGACTCACATCTGTTTTTATTCGTTTGTATTTACGTGATAAACGTTTTAGCTGGCGTTTAAACCCTTCTGTGTATTCTATATTCATTTTAATTTAATCAACGTCAATGCCATCCCACAGGGTTTCTATTGGATGCGTTTTACCAGCCACGACCTCTTTCCAGCCTTCTTTGAAGCTGGCTTCTGCTGATGGCAAATCAGATGAAACCCCTTCATTAAACGAATGAACAATCCGCAATAGTAACGGACGGTATTCTTCAGGAGTTTGGTCGATTTCAGCGTGTAATTGCTTAGTGTAATCAATCATGGTTATGGGCATACCTATAGCCTCCGATATTCAAGCCTTTGGTTCAGTGTATGCAATTATACAGTGTTAGTGAAGTTATCTGTCACTTTTGACAGCCTATATTGTTTCGCCCGATTAAATTTCATCTTCTTCATCCTCTAACATTTGCTGTAATTCGGCCATATCCTCTCCTTCGGCTTCTGAGGCTTTTTTCAGTTTGGCGGGATGGCAGCGTGTGTGAACGTCTTTTAAAGCTTTGATGCTCACTTGGGTGTATATCTCTGTGGTGCTCAGCTCTGCATGACCTAGCATGGCTTGGATAAAGCGAATGTCTGCGCCATTTTCTAACATTAGCGTGGCCATTGTGTGCCTAAATAAATGGCAACTGCCTTGTTTGGGTATACCTGATTTTTCAACATATTGGGCTATGGTGCGTGACAGCCAGTTTTCATTAAACTTTTCACCGAGCCTAGTTAAAAATAATGTGCCATCGTCACTGGCCAGTGCCAGCTCTGGGCGCACTTCGTTTAGGTAGCAGCTTATCCAGTGTGCGGCTCGCTCGCCAAGCGGTAACATGCGGTCTTTTTTGCCTTTGCCTTGGCGTACCAGTATGGTTAACCGCTCTAAATCGATATCAAATACGCTTAGGTTAACCACTTCCATTCGGCGTATGCCGGTTGAATACAGCACTTCCATTACGGCTCTGTCTCGAATACCCAGTGGCTCGGCGCTGTTGGCTTGGCGCATCACTTTTTCAACTTCTTTTTCACTTAATATGGCTTTGGGTAAACGTTGGCGTATTTTGGGTGGCTCTAGTTCGCTGGCTGGGTTATACAGCAGGTAGTTGCTTTTGGTTAACCATTTAAACCAGCTTTTAAGTGGGCTTAATTTAGCCCGTTGTGAGTAGATGGACAGTGGTTTGCCGTCTGCTTTGCGGTATAAATATAAATGCCTTTGGTAGCGCTCTAATATGGGTTTGGTGATTTCTGGCGGTTGGCGCAGGGCTCGGCCATCACACCATTCAATAAAATCTCGTATGTAGCGTTCATTATTCCACAGGGTTTGCTCTGTGTAGTGTTTGATGCGTAGTGCATCTAAATAATGGTGCATAAAGGCAAGCAGGCCATTGGGGTCGGTTGGGTCGCCAACCTGTTTAATAAAACGTTTTTCTCGTTTAGGCACGGGCAGCTCCTTTTTGTAGGTACGACAGGATTTGTCCGTTTACCCCTATAGGTTCATTTTCTTCTATTTTGGGTAAAGTGTGCGCCATTGCCTGCGGTTGCTGGCTTGATGTGGGGTGACTACCTGCCGACTTAGTACCGACTTGGGGGTGACCAGCCCCCGACAGGTGCGAAGGTTCCCCCGACAGCAAAGCCTGCAACCCCGACTTGCTTGCATCACACTGGTATTGACTGTTGTTTTCAACGTCTAATAAACCCTGTAAAAACCGCCCTTCATGTTCGCCTGTGTAGAGCAGCTCATAAATAAATGAGTGTCCGCGACTGCCTCTGTGCACAAGCAGGTATTCCATTTCTTCCAATCGTTTGATGTGTACTTTCAGTTGGGTATTGCCCCAGCCGCTATAGTCTCGAACAGCTTTGCGGGTAAAGCGGTAATCACTTTGTTGTATTTTTTGGGTTTGGCAGGCATCCAAGACCATTTTATGGATAAAATGCAGCAGTTTGCGGGTTTGCGGTGGCAGCTCGTCTAAGGTGCGCCCGAGTACTTCATGTGCTAGGTGATTAGCCACTTGAATGTCGCTGTGGGTGACTTCTATGTATTCTAGTAGTTGGCCTTTGTGCTCAATGCGTTTTATCTCGCGTTGGTATTGGTGTAATAACGCTATGGCTCGGATAAGTGTTAGGTATTTCATATGGTCGCGGCGCGTACGGGTTTTATCCGATAAAAAGGTTAATT
Organism: Catenovulum sediminis; assembly: GCF_007289895.1. GTDB lineage: Bacteria > Pseudomonadota > Gammaproteobacteria > Enterobacterales > Alteromonadaceae > Catenovulum > Catenovulum sediminis. The sequence continues at coordinate 3,735,861 of NZ_CP041660.1, forward strand.
GCTCGGCATAGGGGTTGGCGACCAGTAAAGGGCGTAATAGTCGTTGGGCATTTTGGTGTAGGTGTATCACGTCTTTTTTGTTGTTTTCAGCAAGCAGGCCTTCTATGGTTTGGCGCTGGCGCTGCATTTTGTGGATGGCTTCGGTTTGTTCGCGGGTTTCATTGACGGATAACACTAAGCAGCGGTTCATCAGTTCTTCATCAATATCTATCGCTGTGGTGGTCATCATTAACATCACAGGCCCTTCTACTTTATATTGCTGCGTTTCTAAATTGCCTGTGACTGGGTTTTTACCTGTTGAAGCGATACTCACCTCACCTTCTGATTGCAGTAGTTTTAATGCATAGGCGGCTTGGTCTGCTCCTTCCTCTTCTGATATGGCCAGTATTTTATGTTTTAGGTTGGTTTCGCCCATGTAATACAGGCTTTGGCCTGTCATTGAGCTAAATTGGATGCGCTCTTCTGTTGGTGTCATATTTAACACTGCATCCATTAATGAGCTTTTGCCTGCGGCGCTGCTAGATTGGATCATAACCGCTAACGGTTTATCGAGCTTGCGACTAACCGCGGCCAAGTAACCGACAAGCTTGTTGGTTTCCTCTCCAATAACGCCGCAGGCCTCGAAGTCTTGTAAAATGCGGCTAAGAAGAGAAGGTGAATTTAAAAGTTCAAGGGCAGCTTTGCGCTCTGCTTCGGTTAAATGATTATGCTGACTGGTTTGGGCTTGTTTGTTTTGTTGTTTTTTATCTTGCAGCGATTCAAGCTTAAGTAATATATGGCCTAAGTCTTTTTTAATGTCATCTTCTGATACGCAGAGTTCTAAGCTGGCTTGTTTGATGTATAAATGTCTGGCACGCGCTGAGTAAATATCTAAATTATCAACATGGAAGCTATCCTCTAAACTCACCAGTAAATTTACTTTTAGCTGCTCGACACTTTGGTTTTTATCTAAACCTCGGATGCGGTAACGGCGATTGTCTAAGGTGATGATAAGTTCATTGGATGCACTGGCGTTTTCATCTAAATCGGTTTGCTCTGGCATGTTTTGTTCTGGCGTTGTTTGTGTGGGCATTGCTTGCTCAGGTATGGCAGCCGCTTCGGTTGGGTACATCTTTTCTGGCCCTACACCTTTTCCTAACCACTGTGCTTTTCTTATCGCAAGGCCAAGGCTTTTTTGTGCAGGTTTAACTTGTCGGGCATATTCGTTGGCATCCATGCCTTTTGGAAATAATATTCTAAATACTTCAAAGCCTTGATTCATCAGTTGTTCAGCTAAACTGTCTGCGGCTTTATTGCCTGCATCATCTCTGTCGTAGGCAATTAACACACGTTTAATTTGATGTTGTTTAAAGGCTTGTAAGTGGTCGTCTATAAAACCATTGGTGCCATAACTTGCGGTGACATTTCTAAAACCATGTACCCAAAAGGTCATGGCATCAATTAGGCTTTCACATAAAATAATTTCATCTGTGGCGCTCAGTGCTTGAATATTCCATACCCCTTGATGTGGGCCTGGTAAGTAGGTGTGTTTGGGGGTGCCTTTGCGTAAGTTGTCTAATAGTTTGCGGCCGTATATTTCGACTATGTGGTTTTGTTCATCGACCACGGGCACCACAATTGAGCCATTAAAATGCTCATGGCCTGATTGTCTTAATATGCCAAGTTGTTGCAGCTTGCCGCGAATATCAGCCCCTGCTTGGCGATTTTTTTGTGGTAGGCGATAACCGAGCGTGCGATTTGCAAAACCCAGTTGAAAGGTATCAATCAGCTTTGGGTGTTCAAGGCCGCGCTGTTTTAAATACGCCAAGGCTTCAGGTGATTGTTTGAGCGTTTGGTGATAATAACCCACCACTTGTTGAAGCGTCGCTTGTGAGTCGGCATCACCACTTAACGGCGTTGGCAATTTTTGTGTGGTGCCATATTTTACCGCCTTTGTCGTTGGCTCAGCCTCACTAGCGACTAAGGAAGAAATATCTTGCGATGCACATGGATGTGCAAGTGCCGCGTGAGAATGGATATCGGAAGCGGTTAGTATTTCAACTGCATGACGAAAGCTCACGCCTTGTGTTTTCATCACCCAATCAATCACTGAGCCACTTTCACCGCACCCAAAACAGTTAAACAAGTTTTTAGATGGGGTAATAACACAACTTTCCGTTTTATCATCATGAAATGGGCAGCACAGCGCTTTGTCTTTTACGCCATGACTTTTGAGTTTATAGCCTTGTGATTCAACCAAGCGACATAAATCGACTTGTTGTTTGATTTGGTTGATTAATTCATCTGAAAGTCGTGCCATTTTGGGTGTTTCCTAAAAAACCTGTCAATACCTAAAGAGTAAAAATAACTCTGTTGAAGAGTACTCTATTTTAGAGTACATTAAATTGCAAGTTAAAAACAGGGGTTATTATCATGCCATCGATTCATTATTGGACTCGGCATATGCCAACCATAGACAAACTGTTTTATCAACAATTAGGTCAACGTATTGCTTTTTTTAGGAAAGAAGCGGATTTAACTCAGTCTCAGTTGGCTGAGTTATTGGGTATTTCTCAACAAACTATGGCGCACTACGAGGTGGGACGTTTACGTATTTCTGTTGAGCTATTAAGTAAATTGGCACAAACCTTAACCATTGGTATTGAGCAATTACTGCAAGAGCCTGTGCCGAATCAAACAACTAAGCGTGGACCAACTTCTTTGCTGCAAAAACAAATTGAACAGGTAAGCCAATTGCCCCGAGCTAAACAGAAGTTTGTGAGTGAAATGCTAGATGCTGTGATACAGCAAAACTCTTGAGGTAAAGCGGCTAAGAGATAGCCGCTAAGAAAAAACGGTAGTGCTTAACATTTAGATAAGCGCACTCGAATTTAGCCATTAAATTCAATACCTTATCTAAAAACGCGCACCTAACGATTTATATATATATCAGATGAAACGAACCCATTTTTTGTATATATTTCAAATGCATAACACCTAATGCAGGTGCTGCATAGGGTGTGATAATCATTCTATTCTAAAATCGAAGATTTTTAGGGTCTAAAAACAAGTAAAGCAGCCAATGGCTGCTTGCAATAAAATAACTAAATACATCAAGCCTGAAACTTTAATCTTAATCAATTGGTGTAGTGGTCAATTTAACTTGGCGACTACATGAATAAAGTATCACTGACCAAGATCACTAATCAGGCAATTAAAATCCAACAAAGGCCTTGTTGCTGTATAACCATACTTACTATAACCATCCCACATCTCAGCAAAGTGGATTTGAGCGCCATTGCCTGCAACAGTAAAATAATAATTATCCTCAACACCTTCGATCTTTAGATAATACTTCACTGTCGTATGGCCCACATTGTAGCGAATTGTTGCCACTTCCATACAGCTATAAAAAGTGTTACCTAAAAGACCTTGTTTAAATGGCCGCCCACCAGTTTTTAATTCATTCAAATCTGAGTACAACCAAAATTTAGACTCACTAGAAATCCCATTTAAAACATTGCGATATGGATCTAGATTTGGTACACAAGCTACAACCCATAAGCATATGAAGAGCACTTTATGTAAACTAAAATTAGTCATTTCTAGTCCCATATTTTTTCCCAGATATATCCTGGTATTTCTCTATATTTCAACGTAGTTGGGGATATAGGAGCGCCATAACCAAACTGCGTATGACCTTCGATTGTAGGTGTGCCTAATCCCAAAGTAAGCTGGATGCCGGTATGGCTCTTTTGCCCTAGAGAAGGCATAGTCGTAATAGCTTCGACCGTCCCAGAAAATAACGCTGCGACTTGTCCACCACTTGCGTTGTACATACCTTCCATAGTGCTAGCCCAATCTGATGTATTAAATAAGGTAAATTCAATGCCAGCATCAACCCCAGGAACTCCAACAGTAGCGCCACCTTGAGCACTCCAATATCTTCCAAATGACACCTCCTGCCTAGAGAAATCCATATTAAAGAAAATACCTGCGGCACCAGCTCCCCCTATACCAGCATCACCGCTGATAGAAGAACCAACAGCAAACGTAAACCCAGAATTTTCAACCGACATCCAATCAATAGATGAATCATTTAAAATAGAGCTTTCTAGATCAATACCTTGATCCATCCTCGTTGTATCCATTCCTAAATCAACCCAAGGTGTATATTTAGCAATATCCAGCTCTAAATCAGGTATTAGAGTGTTTTTCTGAATCCATTCTGAGTTAGCTAAATCGCTATTTTGGCGATAGTCTTTGTATTGCTCTTCATATGCTTTGAAGTCAGCATCGATGCGCTGCCTCTCAGCAACAGTGTGTTCTCGGCGCATACTTTCTTTTTGGCTACGAGCTATTTGCAGTACTTCAAAATCCGCATCAAATTTATCTCGTTGCGCTTGGCCTGTTTTGTTGATGCTGTTTGTTGATTCTTTTTCAGCGCCAGCAGTCGTACTTTTGGCTATATCTGCCATTGGCTCATCAATATTGCCGAGCTTGTCTAAATTAATTAATTTATTAGCTCGGTCATTAATGGCTTTTTGCTCTGCTGCCGTTAAATCTTTTTCAGCACTCATCCCCTCAACAATGCTATTCCCCAACGCATTGCCAAAGGCATTTAATTGACATCAAACCGGCTTTAGTTTTTCTTTTTTGATTATGTCTTTTTCTGGGTAGTAAACAGAGTCACATAAAAAATCCCACGCACCATTTTCCCCTTCCACTGTTGTGTCATACAAATAAAGTGCTTTTTCCGTCCCCGGTATTTTACGCAAATAAAGTTGTCTATATAACTCGGTGTAACCTTCTATTGTCTGTTGAACCTTATATGTTTTTCCATCTGTAAAATGAATAATGTAACCAGGGAAAAATGAATGATAGGCTCGAGATTCTTGATATGGTTCCTGCTTAACCATTTTCACTTCTTCCCAAGAGTGCTCCCCATTTTTGAGCACATCTATACCCGATTTTGATAGCGTAATTTTTTGTTTTTTTACGTGTCGATAACTACTCCACGCGGTCCACCACATTAAAAGTGCAAAAAAAGCACTTAAAGCATCAAATTCCCATTCATTTTCAATACTAAGCGAGTAAATCATCAATCCTGTGGTTGAGGCTATTGCAATCAAATTACGATTCACAAAATGCCAGAACGACTTAGGCTGGCACCTGTAGGTTTTCTCGAGCAATTGCTTGGTGGGTCGATGCTTCATTATTGAGAAACACCATTATTATAAGCTTTACCCAGAAACCAACTTGAGCCATTATCCAACACACGCTGTAGCTCTTGCTGCGGGAAAAAACGATTGAATTTGTCATTTTGCAAAGTAAATTGGTATTTAGGCGCCCATACACCGGCGGTCAGTGAGCTTATAACACCAGAATAAAGAATATCGTTTGCGTTAAATCCCTCTCCTGTCATTAACTGCTCTGAAAATTTACTTAAAGCCCCGCCACCAAAACCACCTATAAATGCAGAGCCAACAACTCCCTTCGAATTTAATAATCGCGTAGTAGAATTTGCTCCAAAACCACCAACAAAACCAGAGCCAAACGAAATAGCCAAATCATCTATACCTGCATTGGGATTATACATGCGTTCCAAGCCTGCGTTTAAACTGCCCGAAAGTATACCTGCGCCAAAATCAACAGGTTTAATATACGGATTTCGAGCAAGAGCTCCGAGCCCATTATTTAATGTCGCAGCAAATCCTGTGTAATTAACTTGGCCAAGCCTAACTGCGTTTAAACCTCTAGTGCCATTAAGAGCCAAACCATTCAACTGAGTTCCGCCCGCACCACGCCAGCCGTAGGCTTGAAATTGAGAGTACGCATGACGACCAACATCATCAACCAGGTTCATTGAAGCTCGGCCTAAAGAAACTAGCCCTCGTCCTGCTAATACGCTAACGCCGCCAAGTAACGGAACTGTCGCAACAGCAGTCATGATATTAATAGCTGTTGATTGAAGTTGTTGAGTGGTTTTAAAACCTTCATTACGCGCAAAAGCCATTCGTGTAGCTGAATCATTCATATCAATAATTCCACCGGTCGGCCTACCAAGATCAACTCTACGCATTCTACTTTCATAAATAGCTTGGCGCTCTGCGGAACTAATTGCTAAGGCATTTTGTTGTGTGTCGATTCTGTGGTGGTACATCATTGAGCTAATCCCCAATGCCGAACCACTTGTCGATAAGTCGTTACCAGCCCAATTTAAGAAGGAACTATGGATCTGCTTCGCAGTATCAAACGTGCCGTCAATTCGACCTCGGAATATATCACTCATAGCATTACCATCTTTGTATCGGGTAAAATGAACGTTTCCGTCTTTGTCGTAAGCACCGTGAATACCACTAAATCCACGCTTATCGCTTCCGCCTGATGAGCCAATGTCATCTGAGATATCCTCAAACGACACCCCCTCATCTTCGTACACTTTTTGAATGGCTAATTTCTTAGTCGTGTCGTCTGCGTCACTATTTTGGATTTCTTGGATTTTTGCTGCAGCCTTGCTACTGCCATCCCCTTTCATCCCCTCAACAATGCTATTGCCCAACGCATTGCCAAAAGCAATCAAACTTACAAAGCATTATTAGCTCTGATCTAGCACTTGTTTAGCATGCTCTAATTGTTCAGGTAAAACCATATTAGATTTCGAATATTCAACCAACTCGGAATAACAATTTCTCGACATTTCTCTATCTTTCATCTGCTCGTAAACACCGCACAAAGCATACATAACACGTCCGGATTTGCCGTTATTCTGCATGTAACTTAATGCAAATTTAGTTGCTCTCTCTAAACCTCCATGGTCTGCAATAAATTGTATATAAGACTCTAACATCGCTAAATCGTTGCCATTTTTTTCAAAAGCTTCGATGTAGATCGCATTGGCTTCTTCTAGCCGACCTGCATAAGCCAACGCATCAGCATATTGGATGATGTAATACCGATATTGTGGATGTTCAACATATTTAGATACGTCATAATATCTTTCATATACGGCTATCGACTCTTCAAAAAAACCAAAGTCATACAACAAAATTGCATACGATATTAAGTATGAAAAACCATTCAACTCCATAAATGTTCGCAAATTGCGTTGCTTCCCTGAGTTATCGATACTCTTATATACGTCCAACCCCTTTCGCCCCAATAAAACAGATGCTCTTACAATTTTCTGGGTATTTTCATCTAGCTCTTGCAAGTTTTTATTTGGCTGTATTTGCGCAGTATTAAAAATAGCAACCATAAAATATGGTTCAAACCGTTCAGGATATTCTTTAAGTAGTGTTTCAGCCAATCGCTTAGCACTATACACATCACCTCTAGAATAAAACGCGACTGCTGTTTCTGCTTGTTCAGCAAATTCAAGATTTTTATCTTTATAATCAGAACAACCAGAAGCTAACAGCAACGACAGTAGAAGAGTAACAACCTTCATTAATTTATACATTGCTATTCAAAAAGTCCTCTCGGGCGTATATAAGGGTTTCCATTGCCGCTTTCAGGAATACCAATTCGATAAGCCGCTTGTAACGGAGATAAATAAACCGCTTGGTTAACGTGCTCTTTTGGATAATACCCTGGTGCAGGATTTAACGAATACTTAAAGTGACCTGAAACATCAGCATGGTTTACTCCAGTTGAATCACGATAGAAGTCAATGGTGGTAACTCGATCATTACCCAGAGCTATTTGTCGACTAACATTCGCATATTTGTGAGCCCCAGTAGACAATGCATCAACAGCGCTAACTACGCCGCGTTTTAAGCTGCGAGAGCTATCCATGTTAGTTTCGGAATTAATATCCCAACTGTTCGGTAACTGACTTGCTGGTTCCATAAACAAAGATGAAAAACTTCTTTTGTCTACAAGTGTTGCATAATACGTCAGATCGCCTTTTGAAACTAAGCCTGTATTCAATAATTGTGTCGCTGGAACGTTACTATCAGCAGCCCCACCTAGCATTGATAAAACAACATTTTCAAAGTCACTGGTAGAGGTGGTTTCAGCATACCTTGTATTATTCAATTTCTGATACAACTCGCCTGCAGAAGTAAGGTTTTCTGTTTTGAGCATGCGTGGATCGTTTAATACTGGATCACGCACCCACTCTGTGTTCAACAATATGCTGCCTTCTAGATCAAATCCGTTTGACAACATATCTGGTAGCGCAATTTCTGGCTTAAAGGTATTCTGATATACCCACTCATCAACCAAAGGGACGCTAACTTTTTTCGCGCTCAAATCTGCATCTAAATTTTGTTTATACGAAACAGTATCACTTCGTCTTTGGCTTTCTTTTTGACTTCTAACAACCTGCGCTACTTCAAAATCAGCATCAAATTTATCTCGTTGCGCTTGGCCTGTTTTGTTGATGCTGTTTGTTGATTCTTTTTCAGCGCCAGCAGTCGTACTTTTGGCGATATCTGCCATTGGCTCATCAATATTACCGAGCTTGTCCAAATTAATTAACTTATTAGCTCGGTCTTCAATGGCTTTTTGCTCTGCTGCCGTTAAATCTTTTTCAGCACTCATCCCCTCAACAATGCTATTACCCAACGCATTGCCAAAGGCGTCGTAATGATACAGATTTCTTTTCATGTCCTTAGCCCTTTCTGTCTACCCCGTAAACTTCGCTTTATGATCAATAGTTTACTGAAATTCTAACCCAGTCACCTAAAATATTTATCAACACATCATACTGATAGGCTTTATAACTGTCTGTAATTTGCCTTGTATAATTACCTATTCTAAATTCACGGTTGCTTAGCGCGCTTAGCAGCGCCATAATTGCGCTTTCAGTTTAGCAATTTTGCAATTATAAAAAGCACAGGTATAAAACACTGTATTTATGAACAACACTATACAACCTACCATCCTCTGGCATGATTTTGAGATATAAATAAAAAACCTTAAATATCAAATCATTAAAACAAATATAAAAATAGTATACACATTCATATACACATCACTGTATCGTGACTATGTTGACACATTCAATTCACTAAGTTAGCATTTGTTATTGAACAATTTTTAACTCTCGGTATCTAACTGTTATAAACAGTAGACGAGTTAAAAAATAAAACCAGTTTAGGAATAACATTGTGCGTCAATGTTGATGTTGAAGTGACACTCCAAATAGATGTAAACCTCAAATTTGAAATTAACCATTTTATTTTAGAGGAAAGCGAATATGACGAGTAAAATTTTAAAAAGCGTGAAAAAAAGAATCGTGGCGTGTCTGAGGGATGCTATGGAGCAGATTCTATTTGGAGCGAGTCTCTTAACTGAAAATAAACAAACAATGCCCTAAAAGAGCGCTATGAGGGGGTTCGACTCCCCCATCTCTCAATACCAAATGGAATTGATTAATATGTAATTGAATTAAACTATAAACTAAAATATTACAGATTTGATTTGATTATATATTTATTAATAAATGCGAACATAAAACGAGACACAAAGGAATGCCCAGTAGAATCAAAAACTTTAAATTATTCAAGCAGGCATTAAACTTATGCAAAAAACCAGAGTTTTATTTCGTGGTTTTACTAGCTATTTCGATATTACTTCCCTTTATTGAGCTTTTTCAGGCTTCTATTGTTTTCGGCTTTCTAAGCAGCATTCCTGCACTTCTCTTTATTTACAAAAGACATGGAAAATTGAGTGGCCTAATTTCCTCATTCCTAGTGCCCCTTATTTACTTACCTTACATATTAGGGTTATATTCTTGGTTTTATACTCACACAGGCTTGCTTTACAATCAGGTACAAGTACATGATTTTTTTAGTGCTTTGTATTTCAGCGTAGTTACATGGACAACACTTGGCTATGGCGATTTTCAACCAAGCGAACATATTAGGCTTTGGGCTGCAGGCCAAGCAATATTTGGATATTTGTTTATGTCAATATATGTGGCAATTCTTTTCGCTGCGATCACGAAATTTTCTGAAGAAAAAACAAATAACAAAGCCAAACTGAGAGGCCTTATGTTGATGCTAAAATATACAAATAAAGTTTATGGCTTCTTTATCACGTCCATTGACCCTAAAATTAGCTCACCTGAAATTAATCGCATTACTTCCCCAAAAATCGAGTTATTAAAAAAAGAGTTACAAGAATTCGTACTAGTACACTCTATGCGTTTGGATTTAAGCTTTATTGAGGATTTCGAAAACTTACTTTTAGTATTAGAAAGACTTAATAAAAAATCTCTAGTTTTTTGCCACTTAGGACATAATAGCAACGGGAGTTATATAGTCCAACCATTAGCCCAACAACCAGTGCAGATTAATAATGGCATAACCGATATAGCGATAGACGATCCATATACTGAAGTTAATGAAACATTAGATATAATTCATAGATTTGAAGTTAGATATCCATTTGCATTTAAATCAGGTGATTTAAAAAAGCTTTATACCCCAAATCTTAATAAAGACAACTGGTATAAATACTGTAATATTGTAGGTATTCACGAGCAAGAAAAATATTCAGGCACAGCAAAAAATACAGTATTTGTCCTAGATCCTATTGCTTTCAAAAAAGGATTTGAAAGTGACGATATATTAGCTTCAATGGCTAAGCATAAAACTAAATTAAAAACTTTTTTTGAAGATCGGAGCTAGGATACTTGAATAACATAGCCCAAATTATTGAAACAATCTATGGGTATACGTGAGCTGAGGTTCGCCCCCTTAATCAGACCTATTAAACTATTTTTTAGGGAAATTATATATGAACACATTAAACCCATTTTGAGCCTTTCATTTTGAATTTAGTGTAAAGTATTCTGAAATCTTTTCATAAATTAACTTATGCGGATATTTGTAACTATAATGTTGATTGCTATCTGCATGGATAGCTTTGCAAAAACATACGGAAATATTACAGTTTCAAGAGTAACTAGCATCTACGATGGTGATACTTTTCGAGTTGACATTGATAGTTGGCCGGATGTTATAGGTAAAAGAGTACCAATTCGTGTAAATGGTGTGGATACGCCAGAAATTCGCGGTAAGTGTGAGAATGAAAAGCAGCTCGCTAGAAAAGCAAAACAGTTTACTGTAAATCAATTACGTTCAGCTCAAAAAATAGAGCTGAAAAATATCCGGCGCGGCAAATACTTTAGAATTGTTGCTGATGTTTATGTAGACAGCGTTAATATTTCTGAATTATTGATCAGCAACAACCTTGCAGTTCGCTATGATGGAAAGCGAACGAAAAAAAATTGGTGTGAGCAGCAGTAATTACAAACTACCGCTCAGGTACTTGCAACAGCTTTCTAATCTGTTCTACTGTTGATTCTGTCAGCCGACCGTTTTTTTGCGCGTTCTCCAGATCTTTAATTAAATCATCAATAATTTTTTGAGTATCAGTCATTTTTGAATTCCTATTTTCATAACAAAACGATGCTCGTTAGAGCGATTATGAAAAAGCTGGCCAGCTAATTTCCGTTAGCAAATTAGCAGAACAAAATTGACTCGTCATTCAGGAGGGACATTATGTATCATACATACAACATATTTCTGATTTGAAAGGGATTTTTACAAAAATCCCTATGAATTTTAATATTTTGGTGATGTGATAAATTGGCAGGTTTTATTTAATATTTGAAATTAAATATGATGTCATCTATTAGCGTTCGGCCCTCGTCATTTTCTGCTCTGTGCTCTACTAATCGACCGTTCCACATGCAATTAGTCTCTGTAATAAGCCCAAGTTGAAGATCAACTTGGCCCGTTTTGAAATTCACAGCGTTGGTGCTGCTGTCTGCAGTCAATAGCCCGGGAATAACAACTGAAACCTTTGTTATTCCCGCTGCTGTAAAATCGAGGGGTCCGTTTTCATCATTTACAGCTATTTCAGCAATATCCGCTTGACCACAATAAACATTAATTGTTAATGCCATTTGCGCCCCTTAATTATATAAGTGATAACTCGCGGCTAAATACCGATAAACCCGGTATTGTAATTGTATCGCCGTCGGCGTTTAAAATGTCTTTATCTACAATATCTTGCACAATTAAAACCTCTTGATTAACTGTGTCTAATATCGCGGCGGCAATATCATCTGTGTTGACTGCGCTGAGATCTGGATCAACCCCACTTTTTGGGTTGCTTGTAAATTGCAGGTCGTCGCCCACGTCTGTTAAAAACATATCACCGGTTGCAATAGCCGACTGCGCCAATATCTTGCTTTGGGTTGTCGCCCAGTTATCCGCTTTTAACGGGCCTTTTAGTATGACAACCAAATCGCCGTTATCTTTTATGTACTGGTAGCCGTTTCGTTTTACTTTGCTATGCGTGTAATGTGCCATTTTATTTCACTCTCGCTGTTAGTTGGTTTTTAATTAAATGTGCTGTGTAACTTGTTTGTACTAAACTCGCTGAATAACTTTTGTTAATCACTTTAGCGCTTGTGATCACAACCGGCGGTATGCCTTCGCTTAACAATGCGCTAATTGCCTGGTTAAGCTGCTCGGCGGCTTGTATAACAAACTGCATTTGTATGGGGCTTTGCTGCGCGCCGCCCTCGTTTAATTGCTCTGCAGGCTGCGCCACAAAAACACCGGTTGTGGCCGTGGTTAATTGGGTAAATTGGTTTAGCTGCTCACTTTGCCGCATTACAAAAGTTTGGTTTGCTAAACTGCTTAGCTGGCTGGCTTGGTTTTGCTGCTGCGCCGGTTGTATAACAAGATCAAGCGGAGCTATTAGGGTTAACTGGCTGGCTTGGTTTTGCTGCTCACCTGCTGACAAGGTTAAACTAATCTGCTCGGCGGCAGATAGTATCTCGCCCTCGTTTAGCTGCTGCGCCGGTTGTATAGCAAACACCTGATTTAATGCGCTTTGCTGTTGCCCCCCTTCGTTTAACTGCTCACCTGCTGATAAGGTTAAACTAACCTGCTCGGCGGCGGATAATATCGACCCCTCGTTTAGCTGCTGCGCCGGTTGTATAGAAAACACCTGATTTAATGCGCTTTTCTGTTGACCCCCTTCGTTTAACTGCTCACCTGCTGATAAGGTTAAGCCAACCTGCTCGGCGGCGGATAGTATCGACCCCTCGTTTAGCTGCTCACCTGCTGATAAGGTTAAGCCAACCTGCTCGGCGGCGGATAATATCGACCCCTCGTTTAGCTGCTCACCTGCTGATAAGGTTAAGCCAACCTGCTCGACAGCGGATAATATCGCGCCCTCGTTTAGCTGCTCTGCCGGTTCTAGCGTTACCGTAACCGCTTCGGCGGTATTTTCCACATGCCAAACGCTACCGTCAGTTGCAAAGCTCTGCCCCGCGGCGTCATAACCGTTAATCAGTTCGGTAACAACCGGCTGACTCCCTGTATTGCTGGTATCAGAATCATCCGGCGAAAAATGCAAAAACGGGCTACCGTTTACATCAACCTTGAAATACCCAAGCGACATATGCACATTTGCAACCGCATTGCTCTGTCTAAAAAAGTATTCAAACCTAAATTCACCGCTGATAACCACGTTACTTTTTTCAACAAACACATCATCAATATGCAAGCTGATTTTCATATCAGCACCGCGCACAAACTTAAATTTAACCAAATCTGTATGCGTATAACTGGGCGAAAAATCGTAAGATGTGCCGCTATGGTCAGTTATGCGGATGGCATCACTGCCGTTATGCCAGTGCAATATACGAGACACATAACCACTGCCATTGCCAACCACACGCCCGTAATCATTGCTGTTATCAAAACGGAACAAATACTCAATCTCAAATTCAGTATTCGCCGCAACAACCGGTGCATAGCCCGCAAAATTTAAATACGAGCTACTAACGGTTTTTTGAATAAGCGTTGCCATTTATGCAACAAACCCCATTCTGCGTTCCCAGTAAAATGTTCGTTTGCAGTGCGACTCATCCCACATAAATATAAAATCAATCACCGCTTCGGCGGCTAACCACCTTAAACTACCGCTTAACGCCCGCTCACCCACTAAGCCACTGATACTACGGTTTTTTGTGCCATGGCATATCGATGCAATTAACACGTCCCACTGGTATAAAACCTGTGCGCAGTACGTGCCAAACCCACCCCGTGTAAATGCGCCCACAACCAATAGTGCAAAATAACTCTGCACCAAATACACGGCCGATATGTCAATAAATATCAGTTCAAAACGCTGTTTAAAAACGGCATTTAAAACGGTATCAGGATGCAAAATCGGTATGTTTACGCCCAGCAAAACCAGACCGCAAAGCAGATAACCCAGTAACGATGTGGCAGCTAACAAATAGTTTTTCATTTTGTTTTTCCCATAAAAAAACCCCGACAATGCGGGGCTGTTAAGTTTCGCGGTACAAATTAGGTAGTATTAACCGTGCGCAAGCCATATATCAGTTTGCGCCTGCCCCGCTAATGCCAAGGCTTGTGCAAGCTGCGTTTTGCTCACGAGCGCAAATTGATTGTCGGCCAACTTCCAATTGGTTTCAGTTTGGCCTGCTGCGTCTAGCGCAACAATGGCGCGGGCCATACGAGTTTGTGCGGTTTCGTCACCGTCAAACTGCATGTCATCCACCACCACCACAATGTTTTCAATTTCAGTTGAGCGAATCGCTTTTTTCTTTTGCTGTATTACATCAGCAAAAGGCGCTTGCGCCAGTACATCTTCAACAGACAAATTAGGCACGGGCTGTAATTCCGGTTCAACCGGCGGCACTTGTACCTGATATTCTTCATCTTCAATGTTATCTGCATTTTCCTGCTCAATACGCAACTTTTCAGCTTCGTATTCAGCAAATGCGGCTTTGTATTCGTCCCATACAGACCACTGTAAGTGGTTTATATAAAACTGAGCAAACAGATTAACTAAGTGGTTTTTCTTGCCGTAATGTTTGTTAATTACAGCAATCAAAGCTTCCTGTGTTTCACACTGGGGGCGCTGTTTTTCAACAACGTCCCCGTCTTCGGTTTGGGTTTGAAATAGGTTACTGATAAATTGCATGTTAGTAGCTCCAATATTCTGTCTCAACAGTGGCCGTGCCAAACATTTCAGCGTCACCATTAATGTTAGTTCTAAGGGATAGGCTATCTATAGAATAAAAAACTTGCTCATCTCCATAGTTAGTTCCGTCCCAAACCATCTCATTAAACTCTATATCTAAGTGATAATTTCCAAACCTATTAGTTACATAACTAAAGTATTTTATAGCAGGGGAAGCACCTGTTATAGAACCAATATCCGCGTGTTTATGGGTAAATAAGGCCGATGAGTCCAACGCTCTTTGCCCGTAAGCAGGCACACTTTGCAACCAAGGAAAATCGCCATAGGCTGGATGGGCTACATTGGTTTGTACCTTGCCCAAGATGGATTGACCTAAATTCCAAGTAAAAGCGCTAGTATCCGCTGTGACTTCGCTTTTCTCAGTTAAATTCAGGTCTCTTGCTGTGAAACTCGTAAACCGCCCTTTGGTTTTGTAAGTTAGCAAGTATATGTACGTATCTGGTATCTCAATGTTAGGCTCACCACTCGCTTTCAAAGCGTTCATTGTGTTTGATCCAGACGAATACCCACTAACTCCCCAATTAACCCCATTATCGCTACTCGCTAAATTCAGTACATCTGCTGCTTGTATGCTCTTTCTGTTTAAGTTCCAGACTTGAGTACCTGGCCCAGTAAGTTGCGGTATCCATTGCCCCGCCGAACCCTCTGGAAAGGTTGCCTCAAAAACAGAAGGGGTACATATAATATCAGTCCATGTAGGCTCTTCTTGAAAATAAGGAACTTTATAGGTAATGAGAACGGGCATACCTCCCGAGTACACATTCCAACCAGAAGCGCTACCTTCTAGTGTGTATCCTGAAACATCTACTACACCCAATACCGTAACCTCTTTATTGCCCGGGTCTATTTGAATTACCGTATACTTTTTACCGCCAATAAAAACATAGTCGTAAGCTGCCAGCTTGCTTAAAGGTTCATCCCCACTCAGCGCGTTATACTGAATCCGTGTATTACCCCCACTCAACGCAGTTTGAAATCTAACATTAGTGTAATTTGTGTCATAAGCCAACGTGTAGGTAGCTAGAGGTTTTGTGAAGGGCTGAGCTTCCCTCCCTCTTAATGTACTTCCAGCGCTTACCCTATCTTTGTACTCTTTATGAATGTCGTGTGCGGATTTTTTCAGCGCTGACTTTCGTAAATCATCTACATCGCTGGCGTAAATTACATCGTAGAATTTTCCGTCTGGTCTGCCTGACACAGTACCGATACGACCTAACCCAGATACCCCCTCTGCACTGCCAGAGACAACATTAAAGCAGTCTGACAAGCTTACGGGCTGGTATGTGTTTGAATTATACCATTTTCTACCATTGTCGAAATTAAACCCGCCCTGCGCGACATTTGCGGTTAAGGTGTCACTGCCCGCAACATTATACGTGAGATGATACGCCCCTTTATTACGTCTTTGTACAAGGCAAATTGGGATGGCCCAGCAATTGCCGTTATGTGCGACCATGTTGCTGGTTTCCTGTGAACCCCACTGAACAACATAATGACTGTCGTCTGCTCTATCCTTAGTGGGCGAGTTTTCAAGTGCGGTGGTCTTGTTGTAATAAACAGCGTCAGTATATTCAAGCCCCCAAGATGGCGGTGTTGTTTTAATACCTTGGGGTCTAACAAATTTGCTTGGGGAAGTTCTGAACCTAAGCCCATAACCAGACGACTTAGTTGTTTTGACTTCGGTTAGTCTCCACGCCCCCTCAAGTCCCGCAATGGTTCTTATTCTAAATTGGCGCTGGATAATATCGCCATTGTCGGAATAACAGTTGTTGTCCTTGTTTTGCAAAAACTTAACATGCTCTGCGTTATTTAAATCAGGTAAAAAGCCTTTACCCTTGGTAACTGTATCACCAACATGATACGCACTGTATCCCTGAGCAACTAAATTATCCGCTAACGCAATGCCAGACCAAGTACCACCATATTGAACATTACCGTAAGGGTACAAGGGCAACCCGCTTTGTGTAATATTCACATCAAAGGATTCTAAAATACATAAATCCTGTCTGTGAATCACACTGGCACTTAATGAGCTACCGCCTGCGGCCTCGGCCTCTGCAATACTTGCAAAACGCCCTGTTCCGTCTGCTTTATCTAAACCATCCGGCGCGGGGGTAATTTTACTTCGCTTCTACCGTCCAAATATCCGTATAGCCCTGCTGAACCGTTAAGGTTAATAATACAGGCAGCTAGGTATGCAATAGGGTGGTTCGTTTTGGACGACCCTAGACCAGAGGATGATTCCGACTGATAACCGAGCAAAAATCCATTAGCATAAGTGGCAGATGCAGGCACAGTCCACAAGCCCTCATTAACACTAGCCTCTCCCGCACTATTAGAATGCTTACCCCACTGATCAAACCCACTACCGGCATACACTCCTTCGTGCCGCGCTTCAAACTCGGCTTTAGTGGGTAGGCCAAGGCTGCCGATTAGGCTTTGGGCTTGGTCTGCTAAATTTGTAACACGCTGCGCGGTTGAGTAGGTGCGGGTAACCCCGTTGCTGTCTGTTATATCAACCGTTTCTTGCTCTGTTGAATATAATTCGTTTTGTTTATTAAATACAGATTTAGCCCATTGGCCTAGTTCGTTTACGTTATCAATGGCCGCATTAAGCGGGGCGCTGGTCTGCACAATAGCGGCTTCTCGACCGCTAATTGATACGCCTGTATATGGGGCTACCAGTGTTATTTGCTGGTTGCTGCCTGATTGTATTTCGAGTGGCAGGTCTGCGCCTGTTACGTGCAGTGACCAACCGGCGCGCAATGTGCTTAAATCAATTGCATCATTTACAGATACAATTGGGCTGTCCTGCGTTAAATCAACGCTGGTGAGTTTTATCATAAGTTAGCCTCTTGTTTTTAATTATTTACGAAACGAATTTTGTTTTCTTGAACGGTGTTGGCGGTTTTGAATGACAAAATGTGCATTACGCCGAATACATAGGGTGTACCGCTACCACCGCTATCCACTTTTCGGCTGTACCATCGGTAGGTTCTCTTGGTTGAATCTGCAGGAATGTTGGTTAACGCATGAGATTTACTGCTGTTTGAGTACATATTAGAGTTTGAAACGGTAGTTTCTGTTGCACTACCCTCTTCTACATACCTTAACTCACTCAATACCCGTGGGTTTTGTTTGTCTTCATTAAAACCCAAAAAATTTATTGGCGGGTATGAAGCCAGAATTGTTCTATCGAAACTTTCTGTATCCACCTCAAATTCACAAATTAACACTTCGTTTGTGTGATTCAGCGTTGGGCCAGACGGTATTTGAAATGCATCCATTTCTACTACGTCACCCGTTATTTTGTCGGCAAAGAAATTACCGGCAAAGGTTGCGTTTTCACCTACTACTGAATTGGCACGTATTTCATCGGCTACAACTGTACCCTCTATTAATGCGCTGCCGTGTATATGCAATGCAAAATTAGACCAGCTGCCCGATTGATAAATTTTGGTCGTTTGCGTGTCGGGTTCGGTTGTTTTGTAAATGGTGACTACATCACCTTCAACCGGTGTTTGGTTTGGCGTGGCGTTGGTGGCTGTTGTATTACTCCATACCCCGGTGCTTGTGCCGGTTTCATAGCGGCCTGCGCCTCTGCTGCCATCTGCGCCATCTGCGCCATCTTGCCCGTTTTGGCCGTCTTGCCCGGATGGGCCTTGATCACCCTTGTCGCCTTTTACAACATGCGCTTTAGGTACAGACCAACCCGAATGCGACCATACGCCTGTATTGGGGTTTTGTGTATATATTGCACGGCTGGCGTATGTTATCTGGCCGTTTACATAGACAGGGGCATCGCTCCAACCTGTCGGCATAGTTTCATTTGTGCCGTTAAAACCACCGCCACTTGGGGTGCTGGGCTGGCTAAGGGCCGCTTTATAAATAACACTGTAAAAACGGCCATTGTAAAAATAATCAACGCCCAGTTGTGGGGTGTAGCCGTCTTGGCCGTCTTGGCCCGCTTCGCCGTCGTGCCACTCTATTGTTTCACCGTCTACCGTCATTGCATAATTGCCATTACCAAAATCATACAATTCTGGCACTGGTGCATTTTGCCCGTCCCTAACAACAACAGAACCATTCGCGCCGGTAATGGTGTAAACGCCGGGGCTGGTTTCCGTTACCGTGACACTTTGCCCAGGGTCACCTTTGTCGCCCTTGTCGCCTTTTACAACATGCGCTTTAGGTACAGACCAACCCGAATGCGACCATGCGCCTGTATTGGGGTTTTGTGTATATATTGCACGGCTGGCGTATGTTATCTGGCCGTTTACATAGACAGGGGCATCGCTCCAACCTGTCGGCATGGTTTCATTTGTGCCGTTAAAGCTACCGCCACTTGGGGTGCTGGGCTGGCTAAGGGCCGCTTTATAAATAACACTGTAAAAACGGCCATTGTAAAAATAATCAACGCCCAGTTGCGGTGTGTAGCCGTCTTGGCCGTCTTGGCCCGCTTCGCCGTCGTGCCACTCTATTGTTTCACCGTCTACCGTCATTGAATAATTGCCATTACCCAAATCATGTAATTCTGGCACTGGTGCATTTTGCCCGTCCCTAACAACAACAGAACCATTCGCGCCGGTAATGGTGTAAACGCCGGGGCTGTTTTCCGTTACCGTGACACTTTGCCCAGGATCACCTTGGTCGCCCTTGTCGCCTTTATCGCCCTTATCACCTTTTTCACCGTCTAGCGCGCGTATGTCTTGCTCGCTCCGTACCGGATAATTATCACCGAGTACCAATTCACCAAAAAACTGGGCGCGTTCGGTTTCGGTATCAAATACAAAAATAGGCTCTAACGTATCTGGTTTTACAATACTGACCCGGTCACCGAGTAATTCAATACTGGCGTTTGACTGGTTGCCCTCTGTATCAGTTACGACCAGCCCAGATACCCTGCCGTTTTGGTCTAAACCAAAAAACGCGCGTAACGACAATTCGCCCACATCGTTTGTTAGGGCCTGTAAAAAGCTGCCCGCGCTGCCGGTTACAATATCGCCGTTTGGTTTTTCAAAACTTACCGTGACTTTTTTTTGCGCCTCTGCAAGTGGCAAGCGTTCCCAGGTTCCGCCCGCATCTTCACATGCGCTTTTATCTGTGTGCCCAGATATCACATCATCAATTACACAATATCCAACGCTTGCATTGGTGTATTCAACCGCTTCTGATACGGCGTTTGCTTGCGCTTCGTTAATAGACGTTTGCGCTTCTACTTTGTACTGTGTTAGCGCACTGGCGGTGTTTTGCTGCGCGTTGCTTACAATGTTAATTCGCTCGTAAGCGGTTGATAAACCGCTTTGTGTTTGCGCAAACAATATGCTGGTTTTTTCAATTTCGGCTAGGTTTTCACTTACACTTGCATTTAACGCATCGGTAACTGCAGCAAAGGCTTGCATTTGGGCGTCTTGATCGGCTTGATCAAGTATATCTGCTGCCTGTTTTGCTAGTAGCTGCTCTGTTGTTTGTGCGGTTTCTGCCCCCGAAACGCCCAAGGCCATTGTAAACAAGGTGTTGGCGGTGGCGCTTTGCGCATTGCTGGCAGCCTGTATGCTACTGTTTACAGCCGTAAAATTATCGCCGGTTTCAGCTTTAAATTGCGTTAACTCATTGGCCGTGCTGCTTTGCGCATTGCTAACCGATTGTATGCTGTTGTTAACCGTTGAAAAACTATTGCCCGTTTCGGTTTTAAATTGTGTTAGCTCGCTGGCCGTGCTGCTTTGCGCATTGCTCACCGATTGTATGCTGTTGTTAACCGTTGAAAAACTATTGCCCGTCTCGGTTTTAAATTGCGTTAATTCATTGGCCGTGGCGCTTTGCGCATTGCTCACCGATTGTATGCTGTTGTTAACTGTGGATAAGTTATCGCCCGTTTCGGTTTTAAATTGTGTTAATTCGTTGGCCGTGGCGCTTTGCGCATCGCTCACCGATTGTATGCTGTTGCTAACTGTAGATAAGTTATCGCCCGTCTCGGTTTTAAATTGCGTTAATTCGTTGGCCGTGGCGCTTTGCGCATCGCTCACCGATTGTATGCTGTTGTTAACCGTTGAAAAACTATTGCCTGTTTCGGTTTTAAATTGTGTTAATTCGGTGGCGGTGCTGCTTTGCGCATCGCTCACCGATTGTATGCTGTTGGTTACTGTGGATAAGTTATCGCCTGTTTCGGTTTTAAATTGTGTTAATTCGGTGGCGGTGCTGCTTTGCGCATCGCTCACCGATTGTATGCTGTTGGTTACTGTGGATAAGTTATCGCCCGTTTCGGTTTTAAATTGCGTTAACTCGCTGGCTGTCGCGCCTTGCGCATCACTCACCGATTGTATGCTGTTGGTTACTGTCGATAAATTATCGCCCGTTTCAGTTTTAAATTGCGTTAACTCGCTGGCCGTTGCGCTTTGCGCATTGCTCACCGATTGTATGCTGTTGGTTACTGTCGATAAATTATCGCCCGTTTCGGTTTTAAATTGTGTTAGCTCATTGGCCGCTTGTTTTATGTCATTACTGGTTACATTAATGGCCTGATATGCTAATGCTAATCCGTTGTTTGTGAGTGCGATTAGCTCTTTGGTTGATTCTATTTCCGCACTGTTTAACTCGGTCGCTGTTTTGGTTTGCTCGTTTGCATAGGCTAATGATCCGAGCGCGGTTTCTGTGCCGGCTTCAAATAGGGTTTTGGCCGCTTCTGCTGCTAACAAGCGCTCGCCTAGTGATTGGGTTTCGTCTGCAACGGTTGCAAAGCTGGTTAGTGAGCGTTTAAACAGGTTGCTGTGTAGCACTTCTTCGGCGGCGTTTATGCGGCTTATTTGGTTGTTAAAATCGGTTTGTGTAACAAAATTTGTTATGCCTAAGCTGTCGATTACACTGCTAACATGGCTCACCGTGGCATAGTCTTTTGCTAGCAAGATCGCGTCAACTTGTGATTGTATCGCGTCTGCTGATACAGATAATTCAACTAAATCAATTCGACCTTCTATATCACCCAGTGCGACGTTTAGCTGCTCTGATAAATCACCAAACAGGGCATTATTTATATCGCCTTTTAACTCTGTTCTTAATGCGGTGAGTTCTATTTTACTGGCGGTCTGCTGTATGTCTGTTAGTGCAACAGACAGGGTGTTGTTTATGTTGGTAATATCTGCCTGCAGACCTAATACGCGCGCTATATTGTCTCTGTCTGTTAATATCGCCTCTGACACGGCCCCTAGTGTGGTTTGCAGGGCGTTTTCGGTTTCTTCAATGGCCGAGTGGGTGAGCTGAAATGCATTGTCTAGGCGCTGGGTTTCGTCAACAATAAATTGGTTCGTGCCACTTAACGCGCTTTCTATTTGCAATACTTCATCTTCTAGCTTTTGATCAATCAATGATATTTGCTGCGAAAAATCAGTATTGGTTGTTTGTATTGCGTTGTCCAAGTCGGTTTGCATTTGCGCAACTTGGCTATCTATTTTGTTATCTACATCGGTTATCAGCGTATCGTGCGCGGATAGATTTTCGTTAATTTCTGTAATTAAGTTGGGTATGTTTGTACCCA
This sequence comes from Catenovulum sediminis, assembly GCF_007289895.1. GTDB lineage: Bacteria > Pseudomonadota > Gammaproteobacteria > Enterobacterales > Alteromonadaceae > Catenovulum > Catenovulum sediminis. Next base: position 3,758,419 of record NZ_CP041660.1, read on the forward strand.
CCTCAACGCCCAGTTGGTTAATAACATCGCGCGTTTGCGGGTTAATTGCGTTAAAGGGCAAACCGCCGTTGTTTTCGATAAGGTCGATTATGTCTGACGGGTCGTGTGTTGTTGTCACGCTGGCGTTTGCCCAGTCAGATTGTCCGGCGGGCGTGGTTACTCTAACCCACACAAAATATTGAGTATTTGATTTTCTGCCGGAAACTATCCAGTGGCCCGATCCGGTACCTAAGTTTTCAGCTGTTTCAAACTCGTTTTCATGGTTAACGAGTAACTCAAACGCAGTACCTAGATATCCACCTTGAATATGCGCGATAACCGTAAATTCTAAATTACCGGCTATTAATTCTAGCGTTGGCGCCTGCGGTACCCCGATTTCAAACGACAGAGTTACTGTATCAGATGTGCCTTTGGGGTTTACGGTTTCTAATTGTATTTTGTAAGCGCCAGAGTTTAAGTTTTGCAGTGTGTAATTGTTTGAGAATACACGCTCTGTTTTTAGTACATTGTCGTTTTCGTCATACAAGCTAAAACGATAGAAATTAACAAGTGAATTTGGCTTATCCCATGTTACAACAAGCTCTTTTTTGTCGTTATAGTTAACCGATACGTTTTCAGGCGTTTCTATTTCAATAGGTGTGAAATTAGTATCCGGGTATACGACCGCATTGGTTTTATCATGCCACGCATAATTCGTTGGCTGGTACTCTATTAAAACCAATTCTACGCTGTCGTCTGCTAATGTTATTTCGTCAACGTAAAATGGTTTTTTGTCCCAGCCGCGCAGTGGATGCGTTATTGAAATAACATCTAATTCTTCCAGCTTCCATCCTTTTGCACCAATTGCACCTTCAACAATTTCAAACTCGCGTGACGTTCTTGCTGTTGTTTCAGCCCACTGTAGCGCTTGATGCTGGTTTGTGACAAAGTCTAGATCTTCTTCTAGTCGATTATGAATGTTGTTATCTTCGGCTAACCATTGCTCGTGTAATTCTGAATTTTCTGGCGGAAAAACAACTTCGTTAACTTCCCAACCCAGCTGTTCGTCTCTATAACGCACGATAACTTGGTTGTATTTATCATTGATGCTGTTGGAGCTTACGTTGATACCATCTTTAAAATCGTCAATGTGTAAATCCATTACAACCGGCTTTTCGCGCATGATTTCGATACGAAAGCCATTTATCCCGTCTACGGGTCGGCCGTGACAATTGTGCAACATTGTTTCGATGTTGCTAAAAATCGGCTTGCCTGTGTCAATTACGCCGTTGCATCGCATTAGCGTCATGTCGCCATCCGGTGTTGGTACCAGTGTATTCATAAACTGAGACATCTCAGCAAATGCGGCTTTGTCTAATTCAGATTCCGGTCGCCCCATTCCGACTTCTTCATTTGTTAAATACCAATAAATAACGTCGGCAAAGTTTGGGTAATGTGTGGGCGTGTCGGTTGCGAGACTCATAAACTCGTAGCCCTCCATTACCACTTTGAATTCGGGTACACCCTGCGGATAACGTGTGTATTCGCCATCCATGATCAACCATGCGTGAGCAGCTCGTAACCCTTCGTAACGCATATTAGAAAAGTCGTCGCCCGGATCTATTGGGGTAACCAGCGGATCTATATATTTATCAATAGGTGACCAATAAATTTGGCTGGTACCGTCGTACCCCAACCACCATGGCAAACCCGAATCCGGCGTGATATCAAATTCCTCAGAGGCGGTTGGATAAAAATACTTAGTACCGTCGCCTTCATCCCAATTGTCTCCGTTGCTGTTTAGGTGTTGCCCGACATACCATCTAATCCAATAGCCGGGATTTATTTCGCTTACAACTCCTTCGTTTATGTTTCCGTCCATTTCCTGCCAGTTTGCGTATTTGAATTTGTTTGCCATGTCAAAATCATCAAAGAAGATTTTTTCAACACGACCACACTTACCAACGGAAAACACCATACTGCCATACCAAACCTCATTATCTATACCACCGTTTTTATCTCCCGGCACGTCTACAACAGACTGATACGTGATAATTGGCGCGACTTTAAATTTTCCGACAACGACGGGGATCGGTTCATCTGTACCAAAGCGGTTAACCTGAAAACCAGCTGATTTATTTTGCTTTGCCGCTTTTTTTGCTGCATTTTTTGCTTTTATAGATGTGTGAACGGAAAATACTGCAGAAACAATACTTAAAATTGTCCAGAAATCAGCCATTACTTACTTAACTCCCAGTGAATCATTACTTTCTGTTTTATTAATTCGGTTACCCTTGCCGCCCCAATACTGAACCTCTTGTGCTTTATGAGCATATTTAAAACAATCGTCAGTTGGATGGCGGCGGTGGTGGCTTGCGAGTGTAGTTCGCCAAGAATTAGTTGTTTCGAATGCACCGAATATATTTTTAGCTGTGTATGTTATGAGCAGCTCTTGATCACTGTCTGATCGTTCTGTTGTTTTTCCTTTCCATACATTTTCGTTGTGTATTACTTCGTTTTGCTCCCCTAAAAAAACGCGATTTATTTGCACATTTCTGTTTTGCCAGTTTTTACTAAACGCAATGCTGACCATTTGTTGATTTTTAAGTGAAAACGCTAGTTTAATCTCTGTAACAGTTAACGATGCTTGTTTTGACAGCCTGTCTACGCCTTGCAATATATCTGACGAATAGTACGTTACTCCGTCTGCTTCAATGTCAAACCCTGCGTTTGTAAATGAAAGGGGTATTTCAAAATCGACATATAGTAAATATGCGTGTTTAACATGGCCGGATGCGATCATGTCTTCGACAGCTTGCGGATATGTTTTCATAATTTCTCTATAAACTGTGCTGAAAAAGGTTCTGAAAATGAGCCGACGGAACGCGAGTAACTCACAATTTGCGTATTGGGCTTTAGTATCATTTTAAATGCTACATTTCGTGTGATTACTATCGTGCTAGATGTAACAGCGTGTTTAAGGGGACAGTTAACTTTAACGATTGGGTTTGTACCGCTGACATCTTCTACGACCATATAAACTTTATTATGATTGCTAAATTTTAATAAATCGCCAGCGATTAAAAAGTTGTCGCCGAGCGTACCCAACAATCTAAACTCTGTTACCCCTGCGTTGTAATCTTGAAAAACCATTGCGTTTGAGTGCGCACTGCCTTGCGGCACACTATGAATGGGTATTTCCCAATCGAATTCTACTGAGCCGCTTTTTAGCGAGTTTAAAAACACCCACATTTTTCGCTGGTTCTCGGTTCCGTTGATTGGGTTAGACTTATATTCAACTTCCCAACGATGCGATGGTATGCTCCACGTTTCAATGTGTAATGATTGTGATTCAAAAAAGGTGTTTGGGGTGTTTGATTTAAGCTCTATGCTTCGACAAAACTGGTTTAGTATTGCACTCATTATAATCGACGACCTTTTTTATTCATTACAGATTCAACAGCATTAAACACGTACTGATTGTTTTCCATTAGCACTTGTCTGAAGTCTTTAGCTGAGTTGGTTTTGATATCGTAATTTAATGTTATGTTTACTGGGGTGTTGTTGGTCGTTACAGTGGCATTGTACATTTCGTCTAGCTGACGCGCTGAATCCTGCGTATAAACCCGCTCTCCTTTGTCGAGTAGCCAGGTTCCCTCACGCGGGATAGTGTCGATGCCGCTGTGAGCCATGCCCTGTAAATTTGTGCCTTGTATTGTGCTAATGACCCCTGCTGTAGTTGCTACAGTAGATGATATTGCAGCTAAATTTTGAGGCCATGGCAATGACGCTGCATTGGCTATACCTTGCTGTATTTTAATAATGGATTCAGCAACAGAGAACGCTTTTGACGCGGCAAACATTGCCCGATACATTCCGCTTTGTTCGCCTTTAAATGATGCAGTAATTCCGGCCATACCATCAAACAACTGAGAATAGTTTTGTAACTCAACAACACGTTGTTGTGCTTGTTGCAACTGTCTGTTTTTCTCGATGTCGGCTATCTTTTGCTGGTGTTGTTCTTCTGCTTGTTCTTTGGCTATTCTGTAATTACTTTCAATTTCAGCTGTCGCTAAATTCTTGCTGCGCAATAGCTCAATTTCGCGCTCCATTTCTTCTTGCAATCGTTCGTATTTGCGTTCTTCGAGTTCCTGCAATCGTTCTTCTTGCAGTAGCTTTGCATCATATATTTGTTGATAGCGATTACGAGCTGATTCAACGAGGCGTTCGTCACTTTTGTTGTCTTTTGAGTCGTCGCTTGTAGACGTAGAAATTGTTGCGCCTAAATTTATGTTGTTCTTTTTATCATCAGCAATTTTTTGTGCTTCGTATTCAAATTTTTGCTGTACGTCATCAAACCATGCTTTAATTTTTTCACTGGGCATTGGCTCTGCTACTGTATCTTGCAGCTCTTTTTTGAGTCGTTCTGTTGTGCCAGAAAAGCTTTCAGCAAATTTGTTGATGTGATTTATTGTGCTGCTTTCAAACCCGAAAAATTCAGCAAGTGCAGCCCCTACTTTAGAGCCAGTTGTACCCAGTTGTATGATTTCGTTTGCAAGCTCTGCAACTGCTTGACGAATCAACATAAATACAACTTTTAAGCCGCGGCCCGCATCGGATACAAACCCAATTGATGTGACGGTTGCTTTCATTACGTTTTGTGCAATGTTGCCGAAACCGCCAGCTTCCATGGCTGCTTGCGTAAACATATCTGACAATGCGCCAACAATTGGGGCTGTTGACGTTGTTAATGCATTGCCAAAGCTGCTTGTTGACTTGGTTGCTTTGTCGAATGCGTCGTTGGCCATTTCTATTTTAGCTAAAGAAAGGCGGTCCATTGCTATACCGAGATCATTAATCTCTTGTTCCATTGCATTTAAGCCTTCACGACCTAAATCTAATGTATTGACAAGTGATACGCCTTCGCTGTCAAACAACTTCATTGCTAGACGAACTTTATCGCCTTGGTTTGAAACGCCTGACATGGCTTCTGCAATGGCTTTAAATTGTTCGTCGGGCGACATTTGTGCTAGTTCGGTTGCATTTAAATTGAGTTCTTTTAATGCGCCAACTGCTTCACCTGTGCCTTGTCCGGCTTCTGCGACTCGGCGAACCATTCGCTGCAGTGCCATGTTGGTTGTTTCAACACCTACTCCCGTTTGCTCGCCCGCATGCTGCAATGCTTGTAGTTTTTCGGGCAATATACCGAGTTTGTCGCTTGTTTTTGCGAGTAAATCTGCTGTTTTAGATGTTTCTACGTAAATGGCAGCCCACGCTGTAACGGCGGTAACCCCCATTGCTGCAAAGGCTTTACCCGCTGTATTTACAAACGATCTTGTTTTTTCTGACCAGCTTTTTGTTTGCTTGCTTGCTTTTGCGAGATCTGCACGCAATTTTGCGCTTTGGCCGACCAGATCTATTGTCAGTGTTGCGAGCGTTCCCATTGTTTAACCTCTATTGCGTGCGGTTGTTTTTATTCCACGGGCAAGTTTGTAAAAACGCGTTGCGCTCTGCTTCTTTGGCTTTGCGCTGTGCTTCTATTCGTTTGGTTTGATCGTACGAATACCCAAGCTTGTTCATTTGGTGAACGAGCCTGAGCTCTAACTCTTCCGGCGGTAGCTTTTCTGTTAATTCTTGTAAGGTGCAGCCCAAACTGGCGCTTATTTCAATTAAGGCTCCGACTTCGGGCTGCTTTGCGAGTTTTTTTCGGTTTGCTCTAAATTTTTAACGGTTAGATCGGCCCAGTAATAGCCAGTTGAGAAAATTCGGCTTATTTGTACTTCGTCTAACGAGTCGAGCAGTTTTTCTGCTTCTTGTTCGTTAGTTTCACCAGATAACATTTGATATACCGAGTTTAGAATTACTTTTTCTACTTCTTCAGCTTCTTTGTCTGTTTTTGGTTTTTTAGCCATTGCTTGTGCTGCTAGTTTTTGCTGTGCAACTGGCAGTTTTGTGAGCTCTAACTCTCCTATACCGTCTACATTGAACGTGCGCTTTGTGCGGGCTATTTCGCCCGCGAGTATTGTTGTTAGTGTTATCATTTTATTTACACCACTGGTACAGTTGAAAAGGCAACAGTTTGAAGTTTACCGATACAGCCGTACATTTGTTTACCCACATCTTTACCTGACTCACCGCTGAAGTGGTCGTGCGGTACAAATACAGCTTCTTGAACTCGTCCCGTTTTTCGCGTTATTTTGATTGTTATTTCGGTACCGGCTTCTACCAAGTCTGTAAATGTTTTTTGATCTGAATTTGCGGGTACATCTGCAAAAACCAGTTCAAAATCTTGGTCTTCCGGTAATGTTTGTTCGCCGTATTTTCGTTTGTCGTCATCTACTGCGGTCACGTCATCGTATGCTTTACCTGAGTTGATTTGCGGTATTGAGCCGATGATGTGTGGCAAAAATGTGTCGACTGTTCCTATTCCTGACGAGCAAAATTGAAGCGTTGCGCCTTGCGAGTCAATAACGTCGTTGGCTAATTCGGTTGCGGGTGTTGGCATGGTTATACCTCATTGTAGTAGAGTAAATAATTACACGTCTCGCTATAAAGTCGTGTGTCGTCTTCATAATCTGGGATGCTGGATTGCTTGTATATGGACTGTACGCTGGCATATTCATCTTTAAAACTTGCCAGGTTTATCGCTTTTTTTAGTTCTTTTTCCATGTTTTTAACCGTTGCTTTATCTGAACTGAAGCAGGTTATTTGCAAATCGCTGTCAATTTGAGACTGTTCGCCGTGGTTTGAATACTCAAAGTTATTAAATGTCACGTCGATTTGAATATAGTTGTCACTGGCTGAATGATTTCGATCTAAATAAACACCGCCCGTTGCTACGTTTAACAGTTCGGGCTTTGAAATTAGAAAATCTCGAATTGATTTTTCTATCATTTTTTAGCCTTTTGTTTAGCAATGCGCTTGGTTGCCGCTTTTATTTTTTTGTTGAGTTCGGATTCGATTCGCTTCACTGCGGGCTGCGCTTTCGATTTTGCAGCATTTCTCATAAATGGCTGCGGTTGGTGTTTGGAAGTGCCATATTCAACTTGAACGATGTACGGCACTTTAAAAACCCCAACTCTTACAAGTGATATGTCTTTTTTTCCAAATCTCTTGTTAATTCGCCCTTTTCGATTTGTTGAGGCTCTTATTTTTATTCGTGATTTCAAAAAGCCGGGTTTTATTTCAACGGTGCTTTTATCCCGTTTTTTCACAATTCTTATTTTGTTTTCGGGTGACTCTGGCGCGGTGTTTTTTAGCTCTGTTTCAAATTCTTTTGCACCCACCCTTAGTGCGGAAGTTAAAATACCTGCTGCTTTTGAGCTGCCAATTTCGTCAGCTATGTTTTCGAGGTTTTTGTTTAATTGTTTTAAACCATTTATTTGCAGCGAAATAGAGTTAGTCACGCGTAACCTCTTTGCACACTAGCAGCATTTCTCGACTTAAACCCCGTACGTTTTGCGGGGGTTGAGTTAACTCTAAGTCTCTATTTTGATAACGAATTCTAGATTTGTAGGTAATGTCTTTTCGAAAACGGCATTTGATTTCGTAAACTAGATGTCCTGCTGAGTTGTCGCTAGTTTCAGTGCCGTTTTTAACGTCTACATTGGCCCGCACTGTTTGAATAATTTGCCATTTTTTATGTCCGAAGCCATCATCTTCACCGGATTGCGTCACTATACTGATTCTATCTTTAAGCTTGCCTGCACCTATCATGCGAACGGTATCCTGTATAAGTTGATTAGATGATCGTACGATAGCGGCACTTTTTTAATTGTGAGTTCGCTGGTTGCTTCTCGGTTGTTAAACCAGTGCCCGACTGTTAATTTACATGCCAGTTTTAGCGTTTCGTTTAACACCATTGCATATTCAGGTGCTTCGGAATCTGCATCTAATTCTTCTTGTGTTAAATATATTTTGCGGTTGCATTCTCGCTCGATAACTTCGCTGGCCGCTGGTATGAGTGCTGCTATATAGGGGTCATCTAATGTGTCAGATTCTTCTATATTTAACTGCTGTTTTGCTTCTTCCAACGTGATAAATGCAGGCATTGTTTATTCTTCCGGTTTATCTTGTTTTTTGTTTTCTGTGCTGTCGGATTTACTCAATTCACCGGACAATTCAATATACCCCTGAGAAATACCGTATGCTTTTGCTCCATCTGGCATTTCTGCGTACTCACCGGGTTCATAGGTTTGAACTGTGCAGTGGTCTTCACTGAATTCAAATTTTTCATTTACCAAGATGGCCGCTGCTATCGCTACTTTTGTCATTCTTTAACGCTCCAAAATAAAAAAGCCCAATTCATAGGAACTGGGCTTTTATCAGTGATTAATTAAGTTTGGTTAAGCCGCTTTAACGCGCAAGAACTTCATTGCGTTGTAGTTGCGAACCATGTTGCCTACTCGTTTTGTGGTGTAAAACTGTACGTATGGTTTGTTGGTGTAAGGGTCGCGCAACATACGAATACCAATGCGATCTAAAATCATCATTGTTCGGCTGAAGTCACCCAATGCAAGCGCATTCGCATTAGCTGCAACACCCGGCATGTAATCATTTTCGATATACTCACGATTTCGCAATGTTGATGATTCACCCACTTCTAAACCTGGGCGCCATAAGTAATTGTCATTACCATCTTTAAGCACCATTAAATTTGCAAGTAAGTCAGTTGAGCCCATCCATTTAGCCATACCACGATAACGCTGTTTAAGCATAAACGGCGCTTTAACAATATCATCAGCGGTAACCTGACCAACGGTGGATGTTTCTCGGTACTGAAACGCATTCCAAGCTCGCACACCATCCGCTTCGGTTGCCATGGTATGCGTTAACAAGCCTTTTGGTTTGTTTGTACCGTCACCGATTGTGAATGCTTCATCTTCTTTGTCTGAAAACTCCTCTTGAATAGAGTCAATTAACCATTGTTCAACATTGAAATAAATATCATCCAATGATTTTTGTGTTGCCGCTGGATTAGCGTATATTTCACCAAAGTTTGCAGATAATTGCTTTAATTGCGGGCTATTGGTACCGGGTCTAGCATCGGTTTCACCAACCCAACCTGATGTGGTACCGCCAATGTCCATCAACTGTTTGTAATCTTCTGTGCCGATAGTCATTTGACTACAAACACCACGCATAACAGACATATTTTCAGTTGCTTTAAGTATATTTCGATTCCATTCTTCTGGTACTGCAAAGCCACCATCTTCATCTGTACCCAAATTCAGCGCTTTGGTTTCAAGTTCGGCTAATCCATCTTCAGAGCCTTTGCGCATAAACTTGGTATAAGCTTTTTCATGTTCAATCGCATCTTTAGATTTAGCATTTGCGCCCGAGTTTATCCGATTTGATTTAAGTTGAATCTCGTCTAATTGCTTTTCGAGATCAATTTTAATTTTCTCAAAGCTTTTTAACTCTGTTGTTAGTGTTTCAACCTGACCTGCTAGTTTACCTTTTTCAGATTCAACTGCGTCAAAACGTTTGTCATTGGTTGTTTTAAATTCTTCAAACTTATGTTTAATTTCGTCAGCGACCAGCTGAACATCTTTTAATTCTACAGGCATGGTTATTTCTCCAGTTAGAAATTGATTGATTTTAGTAATTCAAGAGCTTGCGCCGTTTCATCCTCAACATCTCGCTGGGTAATTGCGCTGTATCCGCCAGACATGAATGCCTTGGCTTGTTTTTGACTCATGCCCACGTCTCGTAAGGCACGCTCAAGTTCTTTGGGTTTGGGTATCTCGCCCAATTCAAAAGAACTTTTTACATTATTAATTCTGCTTTCGTCATTTGAGGGGAACGTAACCAATGAAACTTCGCGTAAATCGATTTCTTTTAACCGCCACGCTTCCATTTCTTTATCATATTCCCAATCCATTAACCGATAACCGATTGACAAACCACTTATTGAGCCTGCTTTCATGTGCGCATGAGCACGTTTAGCCAGCGGGTCATCATCTACTAATAGCTTTCCTTTAACATATAGGCCGTAGTCGTCTTCTTTTATTTCGGTGTAAACCCCGATAGGCTCGTCTCGCTTGTGTTGCCATAGCAAACTTGGCATTCGTCCTTTGCTTTTCCATTCAGCAATGCTTTTACTAAACGCGCCCTTTACGATTACGTCATCGTGTGAGTCTTTATTACCAAAAACAGATGCATATCCTTCAAATTCACCTGTTTGTTGTACTGATTTAACCTCAAAAGGCGCTTCGAATTTAGTTTTTAGAGTCATCTTGCTGTCCTGGTTTGTTTGTCATATTAAGTGGAACAAGGTAGACGTCGCCGCCATCTCGTGGGTTTTCATCTTCAAAGTCTCGAATATCATTTGATGAATAAGCACCTACGTTAAACATTTTTGTGTAAAAATCGGCTCGGGCTTTCATATCGCCCCGCAATAAAGCCCGTTCATTAAATTTAAAAAATTTGTTTCCAATTTCATTTTCATTAAGCAAAGAAATGTTTAAACGCTCTTCTATTCGGATGCAGTACGGCATGAGTGATGAAGTAACAAAGTCGAGGCCCTGATGCTCTATGTTTGAGAAAGTCGCTTTGTCTAATATGCCTATTTTGTGTGGTGGTACCCGATAAATTCCGCATATTTCAGCTTGCTGAAAAGCTCGCGTTTCTAAAAACTGTGCGTCTTCGCTTGTCATGGTTACGGTAAACCACTTTAGGCCACCTTCTAGGATCAGGTTTTTATGATTACCCTCGCCTTTAAATTCATCCATTTGAGATTTTAGACGGTTGAATTGTTCATCCGTTAGTTTACCTTCGGTGCTATAACCGCCACTCGGCATTGCCGCATTTTTAAACAATAAATTACCGTGGCGTTCGGTGGCTTTTGCTAGACCAAACGTGTTTGCACAGTAGCGAACTGGACTCATACCCGTTAAGCCATCTTCACTAAATATTTTTATGTGTAGTATTTCGTCTTTACTGAGCATTTCAACATGACCGTTTGGGAAAGTAACTTTGTATTCAACTTCCCAGTTTTCGTCCATTTTAGGTTCGACGTTGTCCGGGTTTAGCGGTAAAAGTTCGCGGGCTACACCGTTAATTTTATTAATGTAGCTGTAATGATTTCCGCGAAAACACAAATGTGTAACGACTAGCTCTTTCCACTCGATCGGTGTCATAAAACCATTTGGTTTAGAGTGAACTAGCTTGTGCAGTTTGTGGCCGGTTAGTGTTTCTTTTACTCGGCCTTTTTGCTCTTTTAAGTTAAGTGGCAACATACCGATTGATTCAGAAAGCACACGAACACAACTAAATACTGTTGCAATGCGTTTTACATTTTCAGGTGTCACTGAAATACCCGCGTCACTTAGTACGCTATTAATTTGGGCTAACAGCTCAGCCGAAGTATTGATTGGTTCGCTCTTGGTGTTGTTTGAACCAAATATCTTGTTAAAAAAACCCATTATAAGACTCGTATTGATGGTTGAGCGCTAATTTCTGCAGCGTTAATCATTGCTCTGTTCATGGCGGTGAATAGGCCAACGGGGCCGTCTATTTTGTTTTCGCTTTTATTATCTGCTTTGCGTGGAAATACGTTACCGTTTAGATCTGGCTTAACCTGCAAATTACCGATCATCCAATTCATCATTGGGTTGTTGTCGTGAATAAGCTTCTGCTCAAATACCAATGCTTCAGTGAATTTCATGGATTCACTAAAGTTTTTAACCGTTTGCGGTACATGTACTGCATCTAAACCTTTATCATCTAACCGCGCGGTTAGCTGGTATGTATTCCACGGGTCCAGATTGATTTCTTTAACGTTGGGGTGAGTTTTGAGCTCAAGTATTCTTGCTTCAACTGTGTCTAAGTCCATCATTGAACCAGCCACTGTTTTTAAGTGGCCGGAATGTTCCCAGCGCTTAAATTTGGTTTGAATGGCCTCAGGTAGTTCGTCAATGCTATTTGTTGCGTAGTAAAACTCGCTTTTTACGTAAAATTTTCCGCTGCTTTGGTCGCTGTATAGCAATATTACAGCTGTCACATCGTGCATTGGGGCGTAATCAACACCTACCCAGCACGGTAGTTCGTGTACATTTTCTGGAAATTCTTGTGCACAATTTTGCCATTTGATACTGTCTATCCATTCAACTGCTGCGTCTGTCCAGTAATCCAAGTGTTTTATTAAGAAGTTTATCTTTGCTTCACCGGATATTTGCGCTTGTTTGGCCTCTGAACGCATGGTTTTTAGCTTTTTTGATTTACCCAGGTTTGGGTTTGCTTTAAACCAGTTTGATTCATCATAAGGATCGTCGTTGTCGTCTATGGTGTAAATAACACCAAAGTAACTATCGTCCTCTATTTTGCCTTTTAATATGCTGGCAACGTATTCTCTTTGTTGGTAGCAAATCCCCTCACGATTGGTACCGGCGGTTGTGATTGCAGCTGTTAATGGTTGCGTTCGAGCGGCGGTACCGTTGATTAAAACGTCCCATAGTTCACGGGTTTTATGTGCGTGTAGTTCGTCGACAATGTTGCAGTGGCTGTTTAAACCATCGAGCGAGTCTGCATCACGCGCTAACGGTCTAAACCTGCTAAAACTCGACTCGACCGTTAATTCAATTTTTTGAACTGAGAATATTTTTTTAAGCGCTGGACTTTTTTTAACCATTTCGGCGGCAGCATCAAACACAATCTTGGCTTGGTCTTTTTTGGTTGCTGCAGAATAAACCTGTGCACCGCCTTCACCGTCAAACGCTGTCATGTAAGTGCCAATGCCGGACAGCAACATTGATTTAGCGTTTTTTCGAGGTACTTCTAAGTACAATTTGTCGAATCTACGTACCCAGCGGTCAAGTTCATCATCAAACCGGTACCAGCCAAAAACATTTATTAAGACAAATGACTGCCATGGCTCTAAATAGATCGGCTGACCGGATAACTCGCCCTCTACATGCACACAAAAGAACGGGAAATACGTTAGTATTTTTTCTGCATGCTGGCGCGAAAAAGCTAATCCTCGCTCTTGGCCGTGGTGTAAGTCATTTAAAAAACGCTGTGCGGCCTGACGAACATAAACACATTGATTTGAGTCTGGTTTTGCGGCATCCATTGCATATTGAATACCATCGTCAACCGTTGCGTTTTTTTCCAGTGCAGATTCAATATTGTCTATTAAGTCCATTAATTAATGGCCCGTTCGGCGGGTAATGTTGCTGTAACTGAAAACATGTCGTTTTGTTTACCCGTGTTTTGAAATTTATTGCTAAACATGTCAAGTAACATGGTGGCCGCATCAGTCTCGCTATTCATTTTTGCAATAGATGATCTGGCAGCTGGCGTTGCACCAAACTTTGCTAAATGTTCGGACAGTCGTTTATCCCAATCACGCAACGCTTTTGCGGCTGGATTTTCTTTTATAATTTTATGGCCGCTGGTACTGGTGGTTTCGTAAAACTCACCCATATCATCAACCATTTTTTTTGTCTTGTGCCACTGAACAAATGCATTGGCAAGTTGGCGAAGCGCAATAGAATCTTCGCGACCAGCAATCCCTGCATGCTGAAACATTTCAGAGAGCTTACTATAAACAACTTTTTCGTCTGCAAGCTCGGTATGCGAATAAGGGGCAATCCCTTCTGTGCTTTTCATTTCGTCAATTTTGCGATCAGCCCTTAAAGTGCCTGACGCAGCTTTAATGGCATCAGGTTTTCTTGGTCTACCTCCTGCCATGTTAGTTACCTCTCAATAATTAAATTAACTCTCAAAAAAAAGTTTTAGTTTTGGCATTTACGTAAGAAAAATTATGGCGGCGGTACTAGGCCAAAAGGCTGTAGAGATTTGACCCCGCCCCCCTATATTTGAATTGAAAAATGGGTTTATCTTAATCTTTCAGTAGCTGTCTTGGTGTTGTGGCATGCATTGCATAACGATTGTAAGTTTGAATCGTCATCCGTTCCGCCATGCTCTTTGGGTATGATGTGATCAACACAGTCAGCTGGTACCGCAATGCCAAGCTTACGATGCTCAACACATAAATAATCATCACGCTTTAAAACTCTTGGACGAATCACATTAGACCAATGATTACCATAACCTCTTTGATGTCTATTACCCTTGTCTCGTTCGTTCTTGTGCCAGCCTGCCTTATCCTTGTGCTTATCACAGTAACCATTGTTTGCTTTACCACTTACAGTATTACGGCAACCTGTTTGTCTGCATGGGCGCTTAATCGCCATAACGCTTTAACCTTTGCCTATTGTCATCGTTTAACTGCAGCTCACGACAAACAATCATTAGCAGAACTATTAGTAAGTTCAGCTCAATGATTGCTAACAGAATCATTAGAATCCTAGAGCCGTAATGAATGTTACAGCGGCCTCAACCGCTTCTGGTGGAACAGTAACGCCTGCAATCCCCAGCACTAATGAAATAACAACCGCTTTACCCTTACGAGTTTTTAAGAATCTTTTAATAGTTTCCACGATAATAAACCTAGTTAAATTAGACAGGCCATAGCGCATGGCCCAAGCGACTAACCAGTGCACAACTGCTCTGATTGTGGGATGTAATGCGCATAACGCTTAGCATTCTCTATGTACTCAGATGGCTTACCTTTACCAGCTTGAGTGTTGTAATGCTGCTTCCAATATCTGGCACGCCAATTAACGCTGGTCGGAATGGGATTAGGCACAACCAAATAACGAATACGACACACAATGAACGCAAGCAATGGTGATTGGTCCAGCTCTTCCCATTGCACTTGCATGAGATCAACACCAAAAGCATGCTTAACCTTTGCTTGATAACGTTCGAACTTTTCATTTTGTAACCAATTGAATGTAGAGAAATCGACTTGAGTTAACCCCATGCCAGCACTTCGCCAGGTATGATCTAAGTAATGACCTAACTGTGTTTCTTGAGCAGCTGTTTCTAAAATTAATACATGAGCATTGTTATTGCTGCCGTAACCCAACACATCACAAACCGCAACCGCAACAGATTCAGCGTGAGTTGCATCAACCAAGCCATACAATGCAATATTCATGTGTTACCTCTGATCCTTACGCTGGTCATAAAACTGCACGCGATACTCTGCAAGCGCAGCTCTTAGCTCAAGTTTTAATTGAGAGACAGTTTCAATTCTGTCTCGCTCGAAACGTTCATCTAACTGATTTAAAAACTCTGCAAACTCGGTTCGTGGTAAGTAGGTACCGGCGAATTCGAGCTCAAGCTTTTCGGTTTTTTTCTCAACTGCTGCAATGTATCGATTGTTTTCATCAGCCAACTTTTCAATCGCATTTAAACGCTTATCAGTTGCTTCATACTCACGCTGCTTAGTTCGCGAGATAAAATTACTAACAACCTGAAACACAGCGATTAGAAGCGGGATTAACCAAGCCATATTCGCACTGTCTAACGCCATGAAAACAATCCTTAGAAACGAAAAAGCCCCGCTGGCATAAGCCGAGCGAGGCTAAGGGGTAAATTTATAGTGATGCAGAAACGAAAAAGCCCCAGCAATTTGCTAGGGCTTTAAATACATTTCTTCTCAGATTTTGCCATACTTTAAAACTATCATGTTCAACATGCAACCCCTACGCTGCTAAATTTTCAAATTCGTTAAAGCAAGATAAAAAACCATTAAGCCACCGCTCGCCATTTCTAACGTCTTCAGACGCTTTAATACGACAACGATAAGAACTGATCTTTTTCTCTTTGTAAATTATATTACCGACATACTGCATCGAATGCTTATCAACGTAATACAACAACAACGCTTGATAACAAATCAAATCTCGTTTTTTCAACACATTCAACGCCCTGTCAACAACAATCGCCAAATCATCACCCAGCGGCTCAACATCACCTGAACTTGCATGAACGTTATCACGAATCAAACAAGCCATGGGCGCACCATACCCCAGCGAACCGCGCCCATCTTGCCTCACCCAAACAGCCCAACGCTCAAGTAACACCCCAATATTCCCCACAGCGCCCCCTAATCAGCTAGCTTTTAGAAACGGAAATTTCTCCCGTAACTCTTCAATCTTAGATAAATTTTTCTGCCGATGTGCATCATCACAAACACCCAATCGAGCGACAGGTTTAGAGCGAGGATCATTAAAATTACAACCATTAATCGCCCGACGTACATACCAGAGATACACCCGCTCAACAGCATGAAATTTAGCTTTATAGCGCTTAGTGTCTGGCGAACAACGACCCGCAGCGACAATCTCGCTATGATGCAAATTAGGGTCTTTACCGCACGCGATGAAAAACGCAAACAAATGCACCTTCGTCCAATCATCATGCGCATAAGGATTTATCAGCTGCTTCCAGATTTGGTCAACAGAAGGATAGCCGAAATCCGTAGGTACCGGCTCACACGCGCGCAAAAACTCAGGTAACGACAGAGGCCAGATTGTTTTATCGGCTTGAGTAATCAAAATAACACGCTCAACATCAGCAATCGAAATACGATGTTTTTCTAACGTATTAAACCAGTCACTTTTCGCAGAATCTAACTGCTCGACTGAATCAAATTTAGACGTGAACTTTGCATCCCAAAAATTTACTGAAAACTCAAACCAGCGATCAACCGCCAGTTTAGACTCAGCGAACACAGGCCTAGTTGACGTCGATGATTCTGTTTTGGCTGCTGGCATAGATGGCGGCTTTAACTGCTTGCTTGTTCGACTGACTGCTGTTGTGTTTTGAAAAGTCTTGATTTGCATGATGACCCCTCTGATTACTCTGATTAGCTTTCCAACTTGCGCAATAGCCGACAAAAAGCTTGCGCCAATGCTGGATAGGTTTTAACTGGTTAAAAAACTTCTCTTGCGATTGAAACTTAACGAGAACAGTTTGAAGAAAATCTTTATCAAAATTTATCGCTGAGATTTTTAATTGATTTAACAACAAATCATCAATCTGAAAATCATCAACTGAAATAGACGAAACACCCTCGCGCGCGTTAGAGAGAGTATTATTACTAGATATACTAGATATGCCCCCGTCATCGGTGTTTTTAGCGCCCCCCTTCATGCCCCCTTCATTGCTCGCCTGATTACGATAAGCATCTGAATTTAAATGATTATTTTTAAATTCTTCCCCCCCGTCATTACCGCCCCTTCCGCGCCCCTTCCGCGCCCCTTCCTCGTTTGGACGGAAAAATGCAGAGTCGACCAATTCCAGCCTAAACTGCATAGGAATAGCATTGCCTAAATGATCTAACCGACGACTAATCCAACCACGCGCCACGGCACGTTCACACATTTTTTCAACCTGTTTGTTAGTCAATTTAAGGGGGGGAAGCTTGCTGCCCCGATCTGGAATAAACTCAAACGCCGCAGCAATAGTAGACTGACGAATAGCACAATGAACGCCAATAGTTTTTGTAGCGTAATCGCTCACAACATCGCGCAAGTAGTGATAAAACAAACGATCGACCAGCGGTATATTGTTTTGCCAAACGGCGGCTATCTCAGCTTGGTTCACGCCGCCCCCTCAAGCTTAGGATTAACAAAATCACTAGGATCGACCTGCATAGAAGGGTTAAACGCCGCAAGCCAGCCTAGCCGGCTTGTATCGAAGTCTTTGGAACAAATAACAAAACGGCTATAAACAAAATACTCTTTAATCGACTCAAAAATGTCGCTTAACGCCTCGTGCTTATAGGTTTTATGCTCCACAGCTAAAGCCTCAAGCTCAGGCCGAGAGAATCGACACATTAACGCCACCGCCGACACATCTAACATTCTATAATGCAAATAACTATGCAACTTTGGCATTTGACAACGAATAAAATTACGGTCAAACCCAATACTATTACCCGCCAAAACCGCGCCTGTTTTAGCTGCTCTGTCATACGCATCACAACCGTTCGATGCCAGCCAGTTCAAAACAATGCGCTCGGCTTTATCTAACGTAATGTCAGACTGCATACACTCAGCCAGCAAACCCGACTCATGATGCGTTTGCACGGCCCAGTTAGACAATTTATTTAACTCAGACTCCGGCTGAAATAGCGGAATACGAATCGCACTAACCGGATTTAAATTGGTATCGGTTAACACACACGCAATTTCTAAAATTGGGTAAAACTCCATCCCCAACTTGCCATTATCTAACCGGCCATCCAACCCGCCGGTTTCTAAATCAAGCCACAAAATAAACTGACTCATAGCACCCCCTTAAAACGATAGAGATCACCCCTTGAGTCTGCTAATGTTATAAGCGCCAACCAACAACAAAACCCAAACCAAGAGGTGAAAATGAGTAACGAAATACAAGAACTAAGCGATCGCTTAGCAAGGTTAGAAACGACCGCCAATGTCCACCAAACAGTGATAATGTCACTTATGGCAATGCTTAAAGCGGTGAAAATGGACACAGACAAACACTTAGAGACGCTGGCAGTTCCATTTTTAGAAAGTGAAACAGTTTCAGAAGAGTTTAAATCAGAACTGAATGAGTTTCTAAAAATGGCAAAAAATGGCCTATCAGGCTTTAAATAACCAAGACTTACAGGGACTTTCACAACCGCCGTCCCCGCTCCGTAATTGAGATATTAATCGCGTCATAAAGAGTTTCGTTATGACGCGTTAAATTCACATTAACTTCCCGATTGCACACACAACATCGACACTTAAACCAGCGTCTAAAATCTAATTTTCTAAAGTCTGGAAATCTGAATTTCATACTTACCCCTGTTTATTCATACACCAAATCAAAAAACATAAAAAACATGCTGCCCCCCTAAACTAAGTGCAATGAAAAAAGGAGGCAGCATGAAAAACAAATCGTTAAGCCGCGTCTTGTTGCGGCGGCAATTTTGGTCGAAGAACCGCAGGCGATTCAACGCAGTATCCCGCTTGCGCGAGCGCGTCTTGGTCACACGAAACCAAAAGAAATGAATTAAGCCGCCTTAGCTGGTTCATCCTCAGGTGGAAATACATCATCTAATTCACAATTAGCACCATGTTTGTTTAATGCTGAAACGATGTTTCTGCATTCTTTCATGTTTGGGGTCCTTAGCCCGAGCTCATAATTAGATATTCGAGCCTGACTACCAGACCATCCACAGGCAGACGCCAGTTGGCTTTGAGTGAGATTAAGTTTAATTCTTAAGCTTTTAATATTGTTCATTTCACCGACCAAATACAACACGTTTCGTTATATTTTGCATAACGAAACGTTTATTGTCAACTATAACGTTTTGTTGTTTTATTCGCTTATGAAAAAAATTTCCGAAAACATAAAAGCTGCCCGCAAAAAAAAGGGGTGGACACAAAAACAATTAGCCGATCACTGCAAATGGGATGAAGGCCAAGGTCGTGTATCCAATTATGAGCGTGACTTTAGGCAACCGAGTGTTGATGATTTATATACAATCAGTAAAGCACTAGGTGTTGGTATCCAAGAGTTAACTGGTGATTATTCAATAGCAATGGCGACACCAAAGGTGAAAAGTTCAGTCCCACTGATTAGCTGGGTGCAGGCAGGAGCATGGCACGATATAATAGATGTTTTTCAGCCAGGGGATGCAGATGAATATTACCCATGCCCAGAAAACCACAGTCCCTATACCTATGCTTTAAAAGTTGTTGGTGAGTCAATGTCTCCCGATTTTATAGAGGGTGAAATCATATTTGTTGATCCAGAAGTTGAGGCTAGACATGGGTCGTGCGTAATTGTTAGGCAAAATGGAAATACAGAATCGACATTTAAACAATTAATAATTGACACTGACGGAAAGCGACTGAAAGCCCTGAATCCCGACTGGAAACCTAAGTATATTGAACTGCTGCCCGATGCTGTGATTAGCGGAGTTGTGATTGGCAGTTATAGAAAAAGAATTTAATAAATTATCAAACTAAAGGAGTAGCACTTGAAGCATCAAAATTTCCACATTCTGTTGATAGGGCTTGTCTTAATGGGCTGTCAAGCCACTGGGCCCACCAGTCAAAATACTTATACCAGCAAGTCAACGGCTAAAAACTTAAATGACTGCACGTCGGAAAGTTACAATAATTTGCCCGGCCCTGAATTTTCTTACACTGGCGAAGCGAGATATGTAAACCATTATTTTAACGTCGTCCCTGATAGCTCAAATTATAAATATGGAAAGGATTACTACACACCTTTGATTGAAAGTAAATTCAAATTTACCGGGGATTTAGCTCCAAATGAATTCAAATACCACAACCCATACATTAAGGTTTTAGAAGTTGACGGCGTTGCCGTTCAGTTTAAATCAAATGTAAATAGTTTGGTTGTTACTGAGTCCTGCAAGCCATTTTGGTTTAGCGGGCATGTTAACTATAACAATACTTTAGGAAGAGGGGCTCAAATATTTAAAAAGACTGACGGTTCAAGAGTAGATTTGAATGACTTTCAGTTTATCTACGGAAAAAGCAATGTCACACCGTATGAAGCAACCGCAGTAGTTGATATAGATAAATTCTCCAAAAGAGCGACTATTAAAACAAAGTATACTGATGGTTTAATGCTGAGAGCTTGGAGTGACAGCGAGCTATCTAAAAAGCCAGACCAAATTCAAGTTTATAAAGAAATATCTTTAAAAGATTGGTCTTATTTTGATAGGGCTATTAGTGATGATGGTCAAGCGAGAAAACTAGTCAAGATAGACACTGATGTTAGGGATTGTGATGGCACTTTCGGTTGCTGGGTTTATGAAACAATCGGCGTGACCGTTCCTTTGGATTATGTAAAAAACAACAAAGATGGATTCGAAATACAGGTTTACGGTAAGCAAAAATCTATAATAAAAGTCCCCAAATATCAAATATCAGCAATGCTAAAGTTTTTAGAGAGTATCAAATAACCCAACCTAACATTAAATTTCTTATAAACCGCCATCATGGCGGTTTTTTTATACCTAAAATTTTAGTTATTTAGACTACCCCTAGCTTAAATTCAAAAAAAAATACATTCAAACACTAAAATATAACGATTCGTGTTGACATAAAATAACACGCTGCGTTATATTTGATGAAGAATTGACATTTAGAGACAAGTAATGGAAAGAACACCTACAGGCTATCGCTACGACAAAGTAGAAGTTGACATAAAAAACCGACTCAGCCCGCGCAGCGCGCAAGCATTAACACTTGCAGCAACGGGTATGCCGCGCAAGCAAATAGCAAAAGAATTGGGATTAAAACAATCCTCAATTAGCAGCTTGTTTGATGCACTTTATTTTCAGCTGGGCGCAAGAAACATCATAGACGCCATCTACATAGCGGTAACCCAAGGTTACATGCGCTACCTGTGCGCCATATGTTTAGTGCTGTTTAGTTACATGCAAACAGACCAACCCATACGCAACCAAACGGCGCGCGTTCGCATCGGTTCGCGGCACGTTCGAAACAACAGAACACGCCGCCGCGAAAACTTAAACAACACAATTGCATAGGAGCATCAAAAATGGCTCAAGTAATCGCACTACCCACATGCAACAAAAACCGAATTCAACAGTTAGCTGCTGTTACCACCGTGTTTTGCGTAAACAAGCGCAAAGCACCTAAAAAACCAACACCGCCAACCCCGCCATTTGGCGGTGATGCGGCATAACCAACTGTTCGGAAATTCCGAATAGTTCAAAAACAAAGGGGTAAACAAATGAAGCATTTACAACAAATGCGCTCTGTTAAAGAGCACTTTCAAGGCCTAGCAACACAAATGCCGCACGGCAAGCAATTAGACGTGCGCACTGTCGATGATGGACTGATTTACGTTTGCTTAAGCGCTGGCCCAACGCCCGGGACAATCATTGCAGAAAAAACGTTTGATTTTAATCAACCACAAGCGCACGACGCCGCGATGGATTTTGCAGCGCGCCACTTATACAGCCAAGTTGTAATTGGAATGAGTGTAGCGGCATGAACAAACGACTAAAACGCATACTAAAAGCTTACGTAACGTGCGTATGTGTTGTGTTATCGCTTATCACGCTGTTAGCGATAGACGCAAAGTTAAATGAAGAAAAGGTAACAGTAGGAATACAGCAATGACAGAGCAAAAACCAACGCTTTCAACGGTTCCAAAAGTTGAGCCAAAAAACAACGACACCGACATTAACGACTTTTTAAGCGAGTTAAATGCAGGTGTATACAAAGACAAAGTACAGCACGTACTGAGCCAAGTTGCACTAGCCGTCGTGAATCACGGCGGCAAAGGCAAAGTGACACTAGAGTTTGATTTTAAACAAATCAACAACTCAGACCGCGTACACATAGACCACAAACTCAAGTACACAGCCCCCCGACGTACTGGGAAATTCAGCGAAGAAGACACCACAAGTACACCAATGTACGTGGGCCACGGCGGCAAAATCACCCTATTTAGTGAAACTCAAAACGATATGTTTGAGCGCTAATTTTTTAACCTAACCAAAAGAGAGAGAATACAGTATGTCAATGGATCAATCAGCAATTTTACAGATTCAAAAAAGCGAAACATCGAGAGCACTAAATGGAGACTTACTCGAGTTAGTCGATAATGCCGCCATTGCGGTACCCAACGACTTTTCAATTAAAAGTATTGAGCAGTATCAACCGACTCGACAACGCTTTCGCGGAAAATTTAACACACTGTCATTAGATGCGTTTACAGACTACGTAGCAAAAAAAGCAAAAACAGAAACAAACAGCACCGTTTTTATTGACGACATACGTATGACAGCCAGCTGCATATTCGACCTAGGCGGCAGTGTAAACCCGCTGCACTGCGAACACAAAGCGCATTTAGATTTACCCAGAACAGCGCCGTACAGAGCCCTGCTTGAATTTAACGGCGAAACGTTAACTCAATCTGAATTTGCCGAATTTTTAGAAGATTGGCGTCACAACATAAAGTGCTTTGATATTTTAGAAGACGAAATAAACGTAATAGCCGCGATTGCCCGGGTGCGCAAAATTACCATCGACAGCGCCCGCTCAATAGAAAGCGACGTGCAAAACTTTAGCAGCTCAGCCAGTGCAATGGAAAGAGTAGAAACGCGTAATGCCGAAACACTGCCCGCCACTATACTTTTTTGCTGTATCCCCTATGCAGAGCTAGAAGAACGCGTCTTTGAATTACGCATCAGCTTAAAAACTGGCGGCACCCAACCCATGCTAGTCGCCCGCGTAATTGGGTTTGAAGCGGTAAAAGAAGAACTGGCCGAAGAATTTAAAAACGTGCTAGACGACAAATTAACCGAAGCCGAGGTACATACGTTTATCGGCACATTTTCAAGCTAACACCAATCGAACTATCCGGAATTACCAGATAGTTCGATTTCCTTCAACTTTCACATGTTCGGAAAAACCGAACAACTGGGGAACACGCAATGAAAAATCTATCCGCAAAAATAGACGTGCAATTAGAAGAAAATGAAGCCCCTTGTATATGGGGTGAAATATTCTCAGCGCCCATGTCTGGCGTTGATGTCGCAAAACTAATTACGAAAATTAACGACGTAAAAATTGTGACCTACTTTTCAAGTGACGAACACCTAATTGCATGCTGTAAAGCGCATCAATTTGAAGTTGATGACAAACGAATGAGAGCTGCAGCATGATTCACCTGAGCGCCAACCAAACAAAAGCCATGCTGAAAATGTTATCGCTGATAGAAACGCGAGACATGCTTAATGCTGGCATGACCAAGCACGAAATAACACTTGTACAAGAAAGCTACATTGAACTGAAAAAACAGGAAAAACGCTATGACAACGCAGCGTAACGTTTTAGATGTTTTTGACGTAGCAGAACACTGCGAAGTGTGCATACGGGACACCGAAACGGGCGAAATGATTCAGCTTTCTGCATCTGATAACACAGTAACAGCACTCAGAGCAGCCAAAAAACAACTATCGCGATACATGAAAATCTGTGATCAACTTATTAAATCAGACGAACCGACAGAACCGGCCAGTCAGATTGAAGCAAATGAAATTTAGGAATTTATTATGAGCTTTAAACCCTCGCTACTCGAACTAAAAATAATCGCTGCATTGACAAACAGACCAATGCTAACAGCTGATTTGTTTCACGAAGTAACAGAACTGGAGAGCCAGCACCAAGCTGCAATGTGCATCGGCAATTTAGTTAAGGCAGGTGTAGTGAAAAAGCTAAATTCAGACAACGGTTTTACATTAACAGATTTGTATCGTGAATATTCGCGCCTAGCGTTTGTTGTTGACTTACTCGTACAATCAAAACACAGCAACAAACACTCGCTAGACGTGAAAACAAGAGTTTTGCAGCACTTTATTACAACATGTCGTGACGATGTGGCAGATGTATTAGAAAGCATTGTTGAAGATTTGAACGTGTTAAATAACCTGCAAGGTTCTAGCAGCAAGGAGGCCGCGTGATGCGCCCCACCAGATCAGAGCGGTTAGATACTAGCCGACAACAGCAAAGCTTACCGAATGATATAGCGCAAGATAAAAACGGCCACCTGTATTGCGGCGTCGCTTGTCTTGTTTGCACGGGTGAAAACGAGTGGACCCAACCCGGCGGCAAAGTTATTAAAGATAAACTGCAAGCGTTCGCAAAAGTTAGAAATATGAATTACAAAATGAGTAAAGTGGCATGAAATTTAATCAACAGAACAGTTTTGTATTTAACGGCACGTACCATCGATATCGATGGTTTTTAACTGCGATTGTTGCGGAAGATAAAACTAATTATTGGCATTCTGCAAATGAGATATTAGATCCACGCCCCATTGAAGATATATGTGCGATTTTGGCAACTCACTACTCCGAGCCAAATAAAGCAATACAGCTTATGAAAAAAGGAAATATTCTTACATTACGAGAAACGCTTAAAAGTTCAGATGTAGATAATAACTATCATCAATTCAGTAACCAGCCCGATGCATATTGTATACATCAATACAATGTGCATGACTCTAACGAAAGTTTATTTTGGCAAAGAAAAATAAACTTTATCGAGTTCACTGGCACTAATTGGCGTTCGTCTTTATTGCCTGATGAATTCTTTAAACCTAAAAATGTTACGCAATTTGAATTGGGATTTTTGATGTGAAAAAACTATTAATCAAACAATGCCCTGATCCGCTTCGCTGGTACCGAAGGTTAATCGGACAAACTGTACCGTTTTTGGGTGATGTTGGTACCGAATACAAAAGCAAAGAACCCGAGGGTTACATTAATTTTGTTCAGTATGAAGATGCTGAAATTATTGAAGGTGATGAAAATGGCTAAATTACTTGATAAAAAAGAATTTATGCAGCGTTTACACTGTGGAACTACTAAGTTTTGGCAAATCTCTAAGCAAGATCCAAATTTCCCAGAACCACATGTAACCATAGGTACGACGAAACTATGGCTAGACGAACAGGTAGATGATTACATTGTAAATGGATTAAAAGGAAAAGAGATTATATTGAAAAAGGCGGCTTAGCCGCCTTTTACTAATTAATAGAGTTTAAAAGAATATCATCCATTTTTTTAAGCAACTTTCTATCTTTTTCATTTATTGTAACTGTTCCCTTAGAAACTGGACTCTGCCCTAGTCTCTTTAACTGCCTAATTTCATAAGCCGCATCGATGGGACTAGCACAAACAGCCCCGGCATTACGAGCGATTTTATCCAATTCGTCCATTACCTGTACTTGCTGTAAAGCATCGGTTTTACTTCCCATTACAACGTTTTTGTTTAAGTTAGTCATCTTGACCTCGCCTCCAGTAAATATATCGCCGCCTTTGCTATGACATGCTTGTACTATTGATTTCGAAACCTCAGCATCCAGCCCAGTATTTAAAATATTCGAAATGGCCTCTTTTAAAGATTTTTGCTTACAAGCTCTCTCATTAGCCGTCTTTATCTTAAAAATTGGAAGTTGAATATTTCTATTCGTTTTATGCGCTTTGTACATTTTTGAGTTTTTACCTGAACCAATTGCAAAAACTTTGACGTCTAAAGGCGCATCAGTAGAAAGTCTATAAATTTCGTCTTGACCAAAATCATTTTTTGGTGAATTGGCGAATAACTTTAGCTCACCATCATACTTTAGAATATTAAATTGAATATTATTCAATTTAGATTTATATGTTACTAAGTCTAGAACGTGATCCGCATTTTGTAAAACCTCATCGTAAAGCGACAAAAACCACTTAAACGCAATATTTGCTCCAGCAAAACCATACAACACCCCGTTGATAACAATAGTTTTACAAAAATCAGGTGAATCTATCCATTTAACAAGCAATCCATTACTAACTAGGCTCACCCTACTATCTGACGCCATTCTAGCTTCGTCACCATCGTTCCTAAATATCGTTGTAGTCATTCTATCCATTCCCATGTTAGGCGATGGATATTAAAGCAAAATTGAAGAGATTTGAAATCAATTTTGCGAATAACTAATGCTATTTAGTATATATTACTTATAAAGCGTACATTTATTCTTAAAAATCAACTCATGATAACGCTCGTACGCGTCTAACTGTTCATCAATCCAATCGTGCTTATTATAAACGGCCATTACCCCACCCAAAACATGGCCTAACATTTTTTCAGTTACGTGCGGCTCAACACCTTTTTCAGATAAACGAGTTGATAGCGTTCGTCTAAAATCATGAATACGCCAATGCTGAATATCTAACTTTACTCTGAGCCTTGCAACCATTTTATGAACAGAATGAACATCCAACGGTTTAGTGTAGCTTTGCCCAGGACACAAATACTCAGTGTCGGGATATGCAGTTATTAACGTTTCGATAATTCGTAAACATCGTTCGGGAATTGGCCGACGTATTGGCTTATTAATTTTTGAACGTTCCGCTGGAACTGTCCAAGTTCGAGCGTTTAAATCAAAATCAGACTTTAATGCAGATCTAATTTCTGACACTCGCGAACCGAAAAGCATTGTAAGCTGAACAATAGATTTAGTATTTAAACCGCATTTAGTTTGCTCAAGCGCCACCCAAATTTTATATAACTCAGGCAGTGTTAAAACCCTGTCGCCCTGCTTGGGCGTTTGCCCAACATCGCGGGGCTGGATATCTAACAGCGCGGGCCTTTGGATCATAGAACGCCTGTAACACCAACTTAAACAGTTTTTCATTACACGCAGTACATTGTATGAAACAACCGGCTTATTTTCTTGTATAGAAATTCTATCAAAAAATTGCAGCCATTCGTCTGTTCGCACTTTGCACGGCGATCTAGTTGGAAATAACCCAACTACATATTTATTGTATATTTGTTTGTAAACGCCAACTGTTGATTTGCGTAAATTAGCATTTACATGAATTGAAAACCAAGCTTTAAAGCAATCGTCAATGTTGTTCTTGGGCTTCGTTTCGCTCGCATAACGCGGATCAACGCCATCCATAACAAGTTTACGCAGCGGTAACAAACGCTCACGCGCTTCTGCTAGTGTTAGCTCTGGATATCGGCCGATTGTATAACAAACGGGTTTGCCGTTTATTCTATATCTGTATTGAAATGCGATGGTACCTTGCTTTGACACCCGCGCTGACATACCATCGCGATCAGCAACCGTTTTTACAGAGTCATTTTTTTTGTTAAGAAGACTTCTTAGTTTTGCATCAGTTAGCGGCATAAACGTATATACACAGCATGTAAGAGTTATATACACATTAATTTACACGATTTACGCCGTATGTTAAAACACAAATAAGAATTAAAGCGGATAAAAGCGAATGACTATGAATATCTAATCAAATGATATTAAAGAGATTTAAGAAAGCCAACGAATAAATATGAATGATTTAAAAAGACAAACAATACTCTGGCATGATTTTGAGACTTGGGGGGCCAATCCTAAAATTGATCACCCAGCGCAATTTGCAGCCATTCGTACCGATTTGGATTTAAACGAAGTTGGTGAGCCTGTTGAGCTTTTTTGCAAGATACCACAAGATTATTTACCAAATCCAGAAGCCTGTTTAATTACCGGTATAACGCCACAGCAGGCGCAGCGCAAAGGGCTTAATCAGCATAAATTTATGCGTCTAATTTTGCAGGAAATGGCTCAACCCAATACCTGCAGCGCAGGCTACAACACAATACGTTTTGATGATGAAGTAACCCGCTATAGTTTATACCGTAACTTTTTTAACCCTTACGAACGTGAATGGAAAAATGGTAACAGTCGGTGGGATATTATTGATTTAGTGCGCACCTGTTATGCGCTCAGACCAGAGGGCATTAACTGGCCTAAAAAAGAAGATGGTTCGCCGAGTTTTAAACTAGAAGATTTAACAAAAGCAAATGGGTTAGCACACGAAAGTGCGCACGATGCGGTTTCAGATGTTCGCGCGACAATTGCCATGGCAAAATTGATCAAAGAAAAGCAGCCCAAGTTGTACCAGTACATATTTAGTATTCGCAACAAACGAAAAGTGGCTGAGTTAATTGATATCAATAATATGACACCTTTGGTGCACGTTTCTTCTAAAATTAAATCTGTGCATGGTTGTTGCACTTGGATATGCCCGATAGCTTGGCACCCAACCAATAATAATGCCGTCATAGCACTTAATTTGA
The DNA here is from genome assembly GCF_007289895.1 of Catenovulum sediminis. Lineage (GTDB taxonomy): Bacteria > Pseudomonadota > Gammaproteobacteria > Enterobacterales > Alteromonadaceae > Catenovulum > Catenovulum sediminis. The sequence continues at coordinate 3,786,918 of NZ_CP041660.1, forward strand.
TGCAAGACCCCAGCCCCTTATTGAATATGACGGTAGAACAAATTAAAGAAAAAATGTTTACCCCTACAAGTCAATTGGCAGAAAACGAAGAGCGACTTCCCATTAAACTGATTCAGCTAAATAAATGCCCTGTTTTGGCCACAGCTAAAACGTTACTGCCTGAGAACGCTGAGCGTTTAAAAATTGATAGAGAAGCTTGTTTAGCCCATTTAAAAATAATCAAACAGAACCCAATTATTCGGGAAAAACTCACTCAACTCTACGAACAAATGGACTTTAGTTCAGAAACTGACCCTGATTTTGCTTTGTATGACGGGTTTGCTAGTTCACACGACCAAGCGCAAATGGAACAAATACAACAATTAAGTGAACCTGCATTGGCTGAGTTTACCCCCAGTTTTGAAGACGAGCGTTATGCAACCTTGTGGTTTAGGTTTAAAGCAAGAAATTATTTACAATTTTTGTCTCCTGCTGAAGTGCAAGCATGGAGGGCTCATTGTCAGGCACGGTTAACCGGCGAGCAAAATTATGCGGGACTGACTATTGACCAATTTATAAACAAACTAGATACGCTTGCTGTTGAAAATTCAAGCAATGAGCGCAACATGAACGTGTTAAAGGCGCTTTTTCGCTTTGTTCAGGAAATATAAGGCTAAAAAATTAGACATAACCCCCATCTATTGACTAAAATTTTAGTGTTCGTGAAATGATTAGCCCTGCAAACAAACTGTTTGTAAATTTTTTGCTATTCACGCGTCTATCATGCGCCGATTGTAAAAGTCGCCGTTGGTTTTTGTATTTCGTTTTAGACATTGATGAGTAACCACTGTGCCTGTACCTGACTACATCCCAGATCATCTGAAAGTGATACTGAATGAAGATCCGCATGGAATTAGTTTCCCCTGTAACTCTGGCTGCCAAATGCGGTTTATTCGCAATAAACAAGATTTAGGTGGCTTTTATTCCTACAAGCAATGGGGAAGTGTAGAAAAAGCGATAAAGGCTGCAATGAATCGAAATAAGCAGCTTAAAGCGCTCTACCCCAGCCACTTAATAAAACGTAAACATAAACCCAACCCCAATACCAGCTGTGGCTTTAACGGCGTCGGTTTTCGCGAAAAACTGGATAAAAGACGAGATGAAGTTGAACGTTTTTATTGGGTAAGTTATCGCAAAAATGGTAAACCGGCTGTCAAAACATTTTCATTAGGCTACACCGAGTACGGGCCAGAATTGCAACTGCATGCTTATCGCACTGCGATTCAATTTCGTTCTGAGTGGGATATGCTCGGTAACGATATGAACGAAGAAAAGTATAAAAAATGGAAAAAAGTGCGCCTTTATAACGAAGGTCACCCGCCGTTTGAATATGTAAAAGTTCGTCGTAAACGTACATTAAAAAAATCAGCTTAAAGCTAGGGCGTGTTGACCTTTGCTGTATAAATTTTGTTCTAACTAAACGCTTTTTAATCGCGGCGCTGGGTTGTAGGCCTAGTGGGCTAAGTCAAAAATCAGCAACAAAGAGTAAAAAGCGTTTAGGACGAACCCTTCGGGCAGCGTTTGTGCGGCATTTCTACTGCCTCAGCACTCATTTATGTAGATCAACTACACCACAATCGTGCTTTGTTGTATAAATACCGCACAACTCGCTGCAAAATCATACAGCAAAGATAAACACGCCCTAGGTTGATTTTTAGCCAATAGCAGGCATAGTAACTAATATAACTTCTTAATCTATTAGCTATATTATGTCTGATATATACCAGTTTAGTGTTAAAAATGCACAAGGCGAGCTTGTCTCACTCGCTCAATACAAAGGAAAGTGGCTGCTTATTGTCAATACCGCGAGTAAATGTGGTTTTACCCCGCAATATGAAGGGCTACAAAATTTATATCAGGCATTTTCAGATAAATTAACGGTACTGGCTTTCCCTTGTAATCAATTTGGCCAGCAGGAACCTGGAGACAACGAGGAGATCCAAGACTTTTGCAATTTGATGTTTAAGGTTGAATTTCCGGTTTTTGCAAAAGTAGATGTAAACGGTGAGAATGCAGATCCATTGTTTCAATTTTTAAAACACCAACAAAAAGGTGTGCTGGGCAGCGAATCAATTAAATGGAACTTTACCAAGTTTCTTATCTCGCCTAAAGGCGATGTTGTTAAGCGGTATGCTTCAACCACTAAACCTGAAAAAATCGGCCAAGATCTGAAAGAGTATATAAAATGAGCCCGTGGAAACTGTGTCTGTTTAGTACTAAACCATATGATAAAACATTCTTTGAACAAGCTAATAATGCATATGGATTTAACATTAGCTTTTTTGACTGTGAATTAAATCAAAAAACGGTGGTTTTAGCAAAAAGCTTTGATGTTGTCTGTGTGTTTGTAAATGATAATGTAGATGCGCCAATCTTAGAACAGTTAAAAGCACAAGGCGTTAAAGCGCTGGCTTTGCGCTGTGCTGGTTACAATAATGTCGATTTAAACGCTGCAAAAAGACTGGGCATTAAAGTTGTCCGAGTACCTGAATATAGTCCCGAAGCGGTTGCTGAACATACGGTTGGTTTAATGCTCACATTAAGCCGTAAATTTCATAAAGCATACAACAGAGTAAAAGAAGATAACTTCGCGTTAAACGGCTTACTCGGTTTTAACTTACACAAAAAAACAGTAGGTATAATTGGTACTGGAAAAATTGGCCAAGCAACCAGTAAAATACTGCAAGGGTTTGGTTGTACTGTACTCGCGTACGATCCTTTCCCGCAAAATAAGCTTGAGAATGAACACTTTAAATATGTAGAGTTGGATAGTTTAATCGTTCAAGCTGATATTATTTCATTGCACTGCCCGCTAACACAGGATACACAGCATTTAATCAACGACAAAGCTATCTCAATGATGAAAAATAACGTAATGTTGATTAATACAAGTCGCGGTGGCCTAATAGATACCAAAGCTGCAATTCAAGCATTAAAAAGCAAAAAGATTGGTTATTTGGGGTTAGATGTTTACGAGCAAGAATCAGATTTATTTTTTGAAGACTTGTCTAACGAAATTATAGACGATGATATTTTTCAAAGGCTGCTGACTTTTCCAAATGTTTTAATCACGGGACATCAAGGCTTTTTCACTCAAGAAGCTTTAACCGCTATTGCAACAACGACTTTAGAAAATATTAAATGCTTAAATGAAAATAATGCGTGCCCAAATCAGCTTGAGATTTAAGCACAAAAACCTAATTTTATTGAATTAAGCAATATTTAAACTTTGGTTTATTGCATCTAACACGGCTTTAGGGTTGTCTGCCTGTGTAACAGGTCGACCTATGACTAAATAATCAGAGCCCGATAAGATAGCCTTTTTAGGTGTCATGATGCGTTTTTGGTCTCCTACATCTGCACCTTCAGGGCGAATACCGGGTGTGACCAATTTAAAATCTTGACCAAATTCGCTTTTAAGTGCACTGGCTTCCTGAGCTGAACAAACAACACCATCTAAACCGGCCTGTTGAGCTAAACCTGCAAGATGAATCACTTGCTCGCCCGCACTGCGTTGAATACCCAACGACTGTATGTCTTGATCATCCATACTGGTTAATACGGTTACACCAATTAGAAGAGGCGGATTTTGAAAATTGTCCTGTAATAAATTCTTGGCGGTTTGCATCATGTTTACGCCGCCGCTTGCATGCACATTCAGCATCCACACACCTAAGTTAGCAGCCGCTAAACAGGCTTTGGCTGTAGTTGCTGGGATATCATGAAACTTCAAATCTAAAAAAACATCAAAGCCTTTGCTAGTGAGTGATTTGACAAATTCAGGACCAAATAAAGTAAACATCTCTTTACCCACTTTCAGGCGGCAGTCTGCTGGGGTTAATTGTGAAACGAGTTGTTGTGCTTTTTGCGCATCGTTAAAATCTAGTGCGACAACAACGGGTGAGTTACAATTTTGCATTTAATATTAATCTCCAGTTAGTCCAACTATCGGTTTTACACTTCCCCAGTACTTGCAACGCGGGCATTGCCAAAATAATAAACTGCCCTGATAGCCACACTGCTCGCATTCGTATTTAGGTAATTGTTTAATCTTATTGCGAACCATGCCTTCTAAATTGATCATCATTTGCTGTGCTTCAGGCGCTTCAATTTTTTTCGCATTTAAACTGAGTAAATTTGCAAAGCCGGCAATGGTCGCGTGTTTTTCTAATAAAGCGATAACTTTTTTTCTGGCATCTGTATTGCGCGACTGCTTTTCGTAAATGCGCGCAATAGAGGCAATGACGGAAGTACTTTTTGTTTTATCGGCAATCGCTTCTAAAAAGGCAAGTTGTTGTTCATCCGATTCAAAGATTTTGTCTAACCGTTCAACCAACATAGTGGAAAATTTAGGACAGGTTTCAGCCAAGGCTTTGGCCATCACTTGGGCATTATCTTTTTGTTGGTTGACTGAATAATACTCTATCAAATCAAGATAAGCGCGCGCGCAATCTGTTTTGTATTGCAGTGCTTGCTTAAGCATTGCTTCTCGCTCTTCTCCAGATTTAACCGATGCCAGTTCACACAATAGATACGCTTTAGTATTGTCTAAGTTTTCACCTTCGATTGATTCGACAGGCTCTATCACCTCATATGCTTTTTGCCAGTCTTTAAACACCTGATAAATCCGCGATAGCAGTACTCTTGCTTCACGCGCACAAATTTGATCGTCTAATTGCGGCAATAGTAGTGCTTCTGCCCTATCATATAATGCGCAATCAATATAATCGCGAGCCAATTGCATTATCGAAGTACGTCTTTGTTCAGGGGTTAAGATATCTTGTTTGGCTAAAAATTGATGTATTTTTATCGCTCTATCATTTTCACCTTTCGCCCTAAACAGCTTTCCCAGTGCAATATGGGTCGTGAAGGTCTCATTATTTACTTCAAGGTTTTCAATCAAAACATTAATAGCTTTATCTCTTTGATTGTTTAAAAAAAGATTTAACCCTGATAAAAAGTCTTGGTTGATTTTTTCGTGTTGTTTTAATTGGGCTTGGCGATAACTGTTGCGCCCCATAATGTAACCATACAAAGCAGCAACAGGTAAGAGTAAAAACAGTAATTCAGGCATTTATTGGTCTTTTAGCTGCAATCTAAGCAGTTCAATTTCTCGATTAAGTTTATTGATTTTCCAATTTTTTTTCTGCAGTTGATACCTAAGTTTAAAAAGGTAATAAAACCATGCACAACTGGCCAATATAATCCCTACAAAGAGACAAATCGCTAACGCAACGGCCAATGGCATTGATTGAACTGCCAATAAATAATTGAATTCGATTGTGCTTGTATTATAGGACGACAACAATAATAAAATGGCAGCCACTATAAACAAGAGTATCAATGATATTGCTGCTCTCACAATATTTACACTCTATAAGCTAGCGTTGACGCGTTCTCGAAGCTCTTTACCCGGCTTAAAATAGGGTACGTATTTACCATCTAAATGAACAGTCTCGCCCGTTTTAGGGTTACGCCCTACTCGAGGTGCACGGTAATGCAATGAAAAACTACCAAAGCCGCGGATTTCAATTCTATCACCTTCCGATAGAGATTCAGCCATATACTCAAGCAATTCTTTTACACCCGCTTCTACATCTTTCAATTGTAGGCTAGGCTGTTTAGTTGCCATTAACTCGATTAATTCAGATTTGGTCATGCTATATACTCCGGTCCGTATAAATTATTGCAACTACCAAAGTATAACAAAGGTGGGAGAAAAGAGAGTAGAATATCTACTCTCTTTTAAGCGAAATTACTCGCCTTTTTGAGCATTCTTGAATGCTTCAGCCATTGCGCTGCTGAATACCGCAGTTTCTTGCTGTTTATTAACAGATTCAACTGCTGCTTTTTCGTCAGCTTCGTCTTTAGCTTTGATAGATAAGCTTACTACGCGGTTTTTACGGTCAACGCCCATGAACTTGGCCTCAACTGCATCACCTACGTTTAGCTCTGTAGATGCATCTTCAACACGTTCACGTGAAATATCACCTGCACGGATGTAGCCTTCTACGCTATCAGCTAATTCAATGGTTGCACCTTTTGCATCAACATTGGTAACTGTACCAGTAACGATAGCACCTTTTTTGTTGACAGTCAGGTAGTTAGTGAACGGATCTTCATCAATTTGCTTGATACCCAAAGAAATACGCTCACGCTCAGCATCCACTTGTAATACAACAGCAGTAAGCTCTTCGCCTTTTTTGTAGTTACGAACAGCTTCTTCGCCTGCAGTATTCCAAGAAATATCTGACAAGTGAACCAAACCATCGATGCCGCCATCAAGACCGATGAAGATACCAAAGTCAGTGATTGACTTGATCTTACCAGAAACTTGATCGCCTTTAGCGAAGTTCTTAGCGAACTCTTCCCATGGATTTGGTTTACATTGCTTAAGGCCTAAAGAAATACGACGACGCTCTTCGTCGATTTCAAGAACCATAACTTGAACACTGTCACCTAAGTTAACAACTTTTGATGGGTGGATGTTTTTGTTAGTCCAATCCATTTCAGAAACGTGAACAAGACCTTCAACGCCTTCTTGGATTTCAACGAAACAACCGTAATCAGTTAAGTTAGTTACGCGACCTTCAAGCTTAGTGCCTTCTGGGAAACGCGCAGCCAATTCTGACCAAGGATCGCTACCCAATTGCTTAAGACCTAGAGAAACACGTGATTTTTCTTTGTCAAACTTCAATACTTTAACTGTGATTTCATCACCCACATTCACGATTTCACTTGGGTGTTTAACACGCTTCCAAGCCATATCAGTGATGTGTAATAGGCCGTCTAAACCGCCTAAATCTACGAATGCACCGTAGTCAGTAAGATTTTTAACGATACCTGTAACTTCTTGACCTTCTTCAAGGTTAGACAACAATTCGCTACGCTCTGCGCTTGTTTCTTGCTCGATAACTGCACGACGAGAAACAACTACGTTGTTGCGCTTTTGATCAAGCTTAATAACTTTGAACTCAAGCTCAGCGTTTTCCAAGTAAGTAGTATCGCGTACTGGACGTACGTCTACTAAAGAACCTGGTAAGAATGCGCGAATGCCTTCAACTTCAACAGTGAAGCCGCCTTTAACCTTGCCACTGATCAAACCAGTAACAGTTTCGTTATCTTCACAAGCTTTTTCCAAACGGATCCAAGCTTCGTGACGCTTCGCTTTTTCGCGAGAAAGGATAGTTTCACCGAAACCATCTTCAACAGCATCTAGAGCAACGTCGATTTGATCACCAACGCTAACTTCTACTTCACCTTGCGCATTGAAAAATTGCTCTGCAGGGATAGCTGCTTCAGACTTAAGACCAGCATCAACCAAAATTACGTCTTTTTGGATTGCTACGATAGTACCTTTAACGATGGCACCAGGACGGGTTTCGATTTCGTTTAAGCTTTCTTCGAAAAGCTGTGCAAAACTTTCTGTCATATATAAAGTTTTCTTGAATAATAATCCGAGTTATATCCGGCTAACTCAGGGTTGTTAAAAATAACCGGCCTCCCTAGCCAGCTTCCAGACTCATACAAAAATATTAATTACTGCCCTAACTTTTCTTGCATATAGCAAAAAACTTTATCGACAACTTGATCAATTGACATTGATGTTGAATCTATTTCTAGCGCATCGTCTGCCGGAACTAAAGGTGAAACACTACGGTTTGCATCTCTTTCATCCCGTGCTTGGATATCGGCTAAAAGGTGTTCAATTTTAGCTGTAGGATCGCTATCTTTCAACTGTAGATAGCGTCTTTTTGCTCTTTCTTGTGCAGATGCGGTTAAAAATATCTTAACTTCGGCGTTTGGAAAGACAACTGTTCCCATATCCCGACCATCTGCAACTAAACCTGGCGCTTCTTTAAATGCACGTTGGCGTCTTAATAAGGCTTCTCGAACCCTAGGTAAAGAAGCTACTTTTGATGCTACCGCGCCGACTTTTTCATTGCGAATAGAACCTGAAACATCCTCCCCTTCTAAAATGACCCGAGTATCATCAGATTCACTAGAAGACGCAAAGTGTACATCTAAACAAGATGCTAAAGGAGCGACAGAGTCTTCATCTGTCGGGTCGATATCGTGATGAATGGTCGCTAGTGCCAATACTCTGTAGATTGCGCCACTATCTAAAAAATGCCAACCAAGTTTATCAGCAATATGTTTGCTGATCGTACCTTTACCTGCACCACTTGGTCCATCTATCGTTATGACCGGAATCTGATCCGCCATCCCTAACCTCATATTTTTTAACGTTAACTGTTATGCATGTGCTTTTTCAAAGCTCTGCATAAATTTGACTAATGCTTCAACACCAGATAATGGCATAGCATTATATATACTTGCTCGCATACCACCAACTGAACGATGTCCTTTCAATGCCAATAAACCTACTTTTTCTGCTTCTGCTAAGAAAACTGCATTGAGAGATTCATCTTTTAACATAAACGGAACATTCATTTTTGAACGATAACGCGCAACAACTTGATTATGATAAAAATCACTATTGTCAATAAAGCTGTATAACATTTCTGCTTTCGCTGCGTTTATGGCTTGTATAGCAGAAATACCGCCTTGCTTTTTCAACCACTTAAATACCAACCCGGCTAGATACCAAGCATATGTCGGCGGGGTATTAAACATTGAGTCGTTTTGATTTTGCAATGCGTAGTCGAAAATTGATGGTGTTCCACTTCTCGCATTACCCATCAAATCTTTTCGCACAATCGCTATAGCTAAACCAGATGGCCCAATATTTTTTTGTGCGCCGGCATAAATAATTCCGAACTTTGAGACATCTATTTCTTGTGACAAGATACAAGATGACATATCCGCAACGAGCGGTTTATCTGTTTCAGGAATAAAATCAAATTCAACGCCATCGACCGTTTCATTGGGGCAATAATGTACGTATACGGCTTTATCGCTCAACTTCCACTCTGATTGAGGTAATATTGAGCGCATGCCATTTTCAACATGCATATCAGCTGCAACATTGATCTGACCGAATTTACGACCTTCTGTTAATGCAGATTTTGACCAAGAGCCGGTCAAAACATAATCTGCTTCACCATTTTCGGGCAACAAATTCATTGGAACTGAGGCAAATTGACCTCGTCCACCACCGTGCATAAACAATACCGCATATTCATCAGAGATATTCATCAAATCTCTCAAGTCTTGTTCAGCTTCGTGAGCTAATGCAACATAATCCTTACCGCGGTGGCTGACTTCCATCACAGAGCAGCCCATGTCTTTCCAATTCACAAATTCTTTTTGTGCAATTTGCATTACGTCCTGCGGCAACATTGCAGGACCGGCACAAAAGTTATAAATCTGCTTAGTCATCTAGATTCTCGTTATTATCTGCATCAGGTGTATTGTCATCTGCCGATGAAGCTTCGTTTTCACCGCTATCACCTTCGATGACAATACCTTCTTCAATCAGTTCACTTTCTTCAATTTCATCAATACGCTCTAAACCAACAACCAGTTCATTTTCGCCAGTTCTGATCAATCTAACACCTTGCGTATTTCGACCCACGCTGGAAACTTCACTGACACGTGTACGAACCAAAGTGCCTTTATTACTGATTAACATGATTTCGTCACCATCGTTAACCTGGACAGCACCAACAACCAAGCCATTTCGCTCGCTCACTTTAATTGAAACAACCCCAAGTGTAGCTCGGCTCTTGGCTGGATACTCTTCTAAAGGCGTACGTTTACCAAAACCATTTTCGGTTACAGTTAAGACTTGACCATCTCCATGCGGCACTATCATGGAAACGACTTTTTGCTCATCCCCTAGTTTGATGCCGCGAACACCTGTTGCGGTCCGTCCCATAGAGCGTACTTGTTGCTCGTTAAAGCGCACAACTTTACCTTCATTCGAGAACAATAAAATATCACTATCACCATGTGTGATATCAACACCAATAACATGGTCACCATCATTTAGGTTTAATGCAATGATACCGTTACTACGTGGACGCGAATACTCTGTTAAGGCTGTCTTTTTAACCGTACCATTAGCCGTAGCCATGATAATAAACTTATCTTCTTCGTATTCACGAACCGGTAATACCGCACTAATACGCTCACCTTCTTCTAGTGGCAATAAGTTAACAATTGGGCGACCTCTTGCAGTACGCGTAGCAAGTGGTAATTGATAAACTTTCAACCAATACAAACGGCCTAAATCAGAGAAACATAAAATCGTGTCATGCGTGTTTGCAACCAATAATTTCTCAATGAAATCATCATCTTTCATTTTGGTTGCAGCTTTACCTTTACCACCACGTCGCTGCGCTTCATATTCTGTCAGTGGTTGATATTTGACATAACCCGCATGTGATAAAGTAACGACTACATCTTCTTCTGCGATCAAATCTTCCATATTGATATCGTGCGCTGCGGCTGTAATTTCGGTGCGGCGCTCGTCACCAAACTCTTCCTTAATCGCCAATAACTCGTCGTGAATAACTTCCATCAAACGTGTTGCGCTAGATAATATATGTAGTAGCGCAGCAATTTCATCCAATAATGTCTTATATTCGTCCAGAATTTTTTCGTGTTCAAGACCTGTTAACTTGTGCAAACGAAGGTCTAGAATGGCTTGAGCCTGTTGCTCTGTCAGATGGTACATACCATCATGAATGCCATACTGATCTTCTAACCACTCTGGACGAGCCGCGTGTGTACCTGCACGCTCTAGCATATCCGCCACGTCACCTAAAGCCCAAGGCTGTGCGAGTAACCCTTTCTTCGCATCGGCAGGCGATGCTGAACGTTTGATAAGTTCGATGATAGGGTCGATATTAACCAACGCAATCGCCAAACCCTCTAAGATATGTGCACGCTCGCGTGCTTTTCTCAGTTCAAAAATGGTTCTACGGGTAACAACTTCACGGCGGTGATTAAGGAATGCTTTGAGCATATCCGGCAAGTTGAAAATTTTAGGTTGGTTATTTTCTAAAGCAACCATATTCATGCCAAATACAACCTGCATTTGAGTCAATGAATATAAGTGGTTTAATAAAACCTCACCCGACTCGCCGCGCTTAACTTCAATTACGATACGCATCCCATCTTTATCGGATTCATCTCGCAGCGCAGAAATCGAATCAATACGCTTTTCTTTAACGAGCTCGGCTATTTTTTCAATTAATCGTGCTTTATTTACCTGATAAGGGATCTCGTTTACGATAATGGTTTCACGACCATTGTCAGCAACTTCAATTTCAGCTCTAGCGCGAATATATACTTTGCCACGCCCTGTGCGATAAGCCTGCTCTATACCCGCTCTGCCACTGATAATCGCAGCTGTTGGAAAGTCTGGACCCGGAATAATTTCGATCAGCTCTTCGATGCTAATATCCGGATTGGCTATCATAGCTAAACAGCCAGATATCACTTCATTTAAATTATGAGGTGGGATGTTTGTTGCCATACCAACCGCAATACCTGAAGAGCCATTGACCAATAAATTGGGAACGCGAGTCGGTAAAACTTCTGGAATTTGCTCAGTGCCGTCATAGTTATCAACAAAGTCGACTGTTTCTTTTTCTAAATCAGCCAGTAAAGAATGTGCAATTTTTGCCATTCTAATTTCGGTATAACGCATTGCAGCCGCAGAATCACCATCGACCGAACCAAAGTTACCTTGTCCATCCACTAGCATATATCGCAAAGAGAATGGCTGAGCCATACGGACTATAGTGTCATAAACAGCACTATCACCATGTGGGTGATATTTACCGATTACGTCACCAACAATACGTGCTGATTTTTTGTAAGGCTTGTTGAAGTCATTTTTTAGTTCGTTCATCGCGAACAAAACGCGGCGGTGCACTGGCTTTAAACCATCTCGCACATCCGGTAAAGCACGCCCGACAATTACGCTCATTGCATAAGCAAGGTAAGATTCTTTTAATTCATCTTCTATATTGATTGGAAGAATTTCTTTCGCCAAATCGCTCATAAACAGGACAATTCCCTAATTTGTAATACTTGTTATTGCATCACGATTTTTTGCATAACCGTTTTTTAGCCAGCAATTCTACCACAAACCCAGTTTCATACCATTGAAAAAATACGCTTTAGCTTGTCGAAGCGCTGTATCTTTTTATAATGGGTATAAAAATGCATTATCAATTGGCAAAAGAGAGTAAATTTTGAGCAATTCAATTCACAACGTAGATGATGGTGAAATAGAAAAATTTAACAGCATCGCTGGTAAATGGTGGGACCTAACTGGCGAGTTTAAACCTTTGCATAAAATGAACCCCCACCGAGTGAATTATATTGAAATGCAAAGCCAAGGTTTATTTGCTAAAAAAGTTTTAGATGTGGGTTGTGGCGGCGGTATTTTAACAGAAGCTCTTGCTCAAAAAGGCGCATTGGCCGAAGGCATTGATGCGGCTCCTGACTCTATAATCGTCGCCCAAGAACACGCTCAACAACAATCACTTGAAATTTCGTACACACAAATCACCGCAGAAGAACATGCATTAAAAAAGGCTCAAGCTTATGATGTTGTATGTTGTTTGGAGATGTTAGAGCATGTCCCTGACCCAAACTCTGTTATCGCTGCCAGTATCAAAATGTTAAAACCCGGCGGCTTTTTGTTTGCATCCACATTAAACCGAAATATGCGAAGCTACCTTTTAGGTATTGTCGCTGCTGAATACATTTTAAATATTGTCCCCAAAGGCACCCATCAGCACGAAAAATTTATTCGGCCATCCGAGTTAATCGATATGATTGAATCTAAAGGTTGTAAAGTACAAAATGCAAGCGGCATTCATTACAATCCAATCTTCGACACATTCAAGCTAAATTCCGACCTAGGTGTAAACTATATTTTATGTGCACAAAAACTGTAACTAAACCAAAAGCAATCTTGTTCGATTTAGATGGCACTTTGCTCGACACAGCCAAAGATTTGGGCGAAACACTCAATCTAATATTGAAAAAGTTAGATTTACCGGCCGTCAGCTATGATGATTATCGTCCAGTTGCATCTCATGGCGCAATGGGGCTACTTAAGCTCGGGCTTGGTGATAATATTAAAGCCTATGATATCGAAGTTTTGAGAAAAGAGTTTCTCAGTACGTATCAGGCTAATATTAACTTACATACACGTTTCTTTGACGGTATGCGTGAGTGTTTAAAGCAATTACAGCAAGATCAGCTCCGCTGGGGCGTAGTTACCAACAAACCGGAATTTTTAACGACTCAACTTTTAGCTCATTATCCTGAATTTTCATTGTCGGGTGCCAATATAAGCGGAGATACACTCCCAGTGCGTAAACCTGATCCTGCACCATTAACTCACGCGTGTAAATTAATGGATATAGATGCCAAAGATTGTTGGTATATTGGCGATGCACAACGAGATATCGAAGCAGGTAACCGAGCAGGAATGACCACTTTGGTTGCCAACTGGGGTTATACATATGACCCTATCCCAGTTTCTGAGTGGCAGGCTGATTATATCATCGAGCACCCGTTAGAAATTATAGACAAATACAAATAACCGCCAACTGCATTAAATTCAAGCAATATGCACAGCAATTAATCGCAATTGAGAAGGCAACAAATTTCATATATTTTTTTTAAATAAAGCAGCTCAAGATAAAATATACAAATTTCTGAATATAAACTAAACAGCAAAACTGATTGAAAAAAATTAATTGTAAGTCTCGTTAGATTCGACAAAGTGAGCAGGCACTAACAAGCCTTGTTTGCGATAAAATTTTCATACAGAATAAGTAAAATCACAACTTGCTTTCAGGAACAAACCTCATTATCTTGTGTTGATTCTGAAATCAGCCCCAATATGTAGTGTATGACATTTAAACAATGTCCACTGGGCAATAATTAAAAGAACAGGATAATAGACTCGCATGACTGACCAGCTTTTTGTTACTAAGCGAAACGGATCTAAAGAACCTCTTGATTTAGAGAAACTGCATAAAGTTGTCTCTTGGGCTGCTAAAGGGCTAAATAATGTTTCCGTCTCTCAAGTAGAGATGAAGTCACATATACAGTTTTATGATGGCATTAAAACTGAAGATATTCATGAAACAATTATTAAATCTGCTGCCGACCTTATTTCGGAAGAATCTCCGGATTACCAATATTTAGCGGCTCGCTTATCCATTTTCCACTTACGTAAAAAAGCGTATGGTCAATTTGAGCCGCCGCAATTATACAATCACGTAGTCAAGTTATGTGAAGCTGGAAAATATGACCAGCATTTATTAGCGGATTATAGCAAAGAAGAAATTGATGCAATGAATGATTTTGTCGATCATTCCCGCGATTTAAATTTCTCTTATGCCGCCGTAAAACAGTTAGAAGGTAAATACTTGGTGCAAAACCGAGTGACTGGACAAATTTATGAAAGTCCTCAATACCTTTATGTATTAGTGTCAGCCTGTTTGTTTGCCAATTATCCAAAAGAAACTAGATTGGATTATGTTCAACGTTTCTATGATGCTATTTCTCAATTTAAAATCTCTTTGCCAACACCTATTATGTCTGGTGTGCGCACCCCTACCCGTCAGTTTAGTTCATGTGTTTTGATAGAATGTGGGGATAGCCTTGATTCTATCAACGCAACGTCAAGTGCCATTGTTAAATATGTCAGTCAAAGAGCGGGGATTGGCGTAAACGCTGGTCGAATTCGCGCACTAGGCAGTGAAATTCGTGGAGGTGAAGCTTTCCACACAGGTTGTATTCCGTTTTACAAGCATTTCCAAACGGCCGTTAAAAGCTGTTCTCAGGGCGGTGTACGTGGTGGTGCTGCTACCCTGTTTTATCCTTTATGGCATTTAGAAGTAGAATCTTTAATTGTTTTAAAAAATAACCGTGGTGTCGATGACAACCGTGTTCGCCATTTAGATTATGGTGTTCAATTTAACCGCATGATGTACCATAGGTTAATTAAAAATGAAAACATCACCTTATTTAGCCCAAGTGATGTACCTGGCTTGTATGACGCATTTTTTGCTGACCAAGCTGAGTTTGAAACGTTATACGTTAAATACGAAAACGATCCGTCAATTCGTAAAAAGTCGATTAAAGCCACTGAATTATTTGGCTTATTTGCACAAGAGCGCGCAAGTACGGGTCGAATTTATCTACAAAATGTTGATCACTGTAATACGCATAGTCCATTCGACCCCAAAGTTGCACCGATTAAACAAAGTAATTTGTGTTTAGAAATTGCGCTACCGACTAAACCATTACACGATATCAACGACGAAGACGCTGAAATTGCACTCTGCACCTTATCTGCATTTAACTTAGGTGCGATTAAAAGCTTAGATGAGCTTGAAGAATTGTCGAGACTAGCCGTACGGGCACTTGATTGCTTGTTAGATTATCAAGATTACCCGGTACCCGCGGCTCGAAACTCAAGTTTAAACCGCAGAACTTTAGGCATAGGTGTTATTAATTACGCTTATTATTTAGCGAAAAATGGTGTGCGTTATTCAGATGGCAGTGCTAATGACTTAACCCACAGAACGTTTGAAGCTATTCAATATTACTTGTTGAAAGCATCAAATGAATTGGCCAAAGAACAAGGTGCCTGCCCTAAATTTAATGAAACAACATACGCTCAAGGTATTTTACCAATAGATACTTACAAGAAAGATTTGGATGCTGTGTGTAGTGAATCATTAAAATTAGATTGGGAAGCGCTGCGTCAAAGTATTCAGCAGTTTGGTTTACGTAACTCGACATTGTCTGCATTGATGCCGTCTGAAACCTCTTCTCAGATTTCTAACGCAACCAATGGTATTGAACCACCTCGTGGGTATATCAGTATTAAAGCCAGTAAAGACGGTATCTTAAAACAGGTTGTTCCAGAGTTTGAGACACTTAAAAATCAATACGAATTATTGTGGAATATACCTAGCAACAAAGGTTATTTGGAATTGGTTGCAGTGATGCAGAAATTTGTTGATCAGACAATTTCGGCAAACACCAATTATGATCCAAATAAATTCCCAAGTGGCAAAGTGCCAATGCAACAATTATTAAAAGATTTGCTGTATGCCTACAAATTAGGGGTAAAAACATTGTATTATCACAACACGCGTGATGGTGCAGAAGATCCGCAAAAAGAAGCCAAAGCTGCAGCACAAGATGATGACTGCGCAGGCGGTGCATGTAAAATTTAATCCAATTCAGGGTTAAATAAGTATAATTTAAAGGCCGTTTTAGCAACGGCCTTTTTGTCTTTCATTGAGAATTTGTCGAGCCTATGAGTTACACTACTTTTAACAAAAACAACACGAACTACCTGTCTGAACCTATGTTTTTTGGCAGCCTAGTCAATGTAGCGCGCTACGATAAACAAAAACATCCGATATTCGAGCGCTTAATTGAAAAACAACTCAGCTTTTTCTGGCGACCGGAAGAAGTAGACGTAAGCCGCGACAGAGCTGACTTTCAAAAGCTATCTGAGCATGAAAGACACGTCTTTTTAAGCAATCTAAAATACCAAACCTTATTAGATAGTATTCAAGGCCGATCGCCCAATGTCGCTTTGTTGCCGATTGTTTCATTACCCGAGTTGGAAACTTGGATTGAAACCTGGGCATTCAGCGAAACGATCCATAGCCGATCGTACACACATATTATCCGAAATATTGTAAATGAGCCGAGTCTAGTGTTTGACGATATTGTCGTTAATGAACATATCTTAAAACGTGCGAAAGACATATCTCAATATTACGATAATCTAATACAGTGCTGTCAGCTTTACCATACTCGCGGTGAAGGTGAGTTCGAAGTCGGCGATCAAATAGTAACTGTCACTGTGCGCGAGCTAAAACGCCTAACCTATTTATGTATTGCAGCAGTAAATGTACTGGAAGCAATACGTTTTTACGTCAGTTTCGCCTGTAGTTTTGCATTTGCTGAACGCGAACTGATGGAAGGTAACGCTAAAATCATCAAGCTGATTGCGCGTGATGAAGCATTACATTTAACTGGCACTCAGCACATGTTAAACATCATGGCTGATGGTCAGGACGATCCTGTGATGGCAGAAATTGCACTAGAGTGCCGCGAAGAAATTATTGAAATTTTCCGCAGTGCAGCCGAGCAGGAAAAAGAATGGGCTCAGTACCTATTTAAAGATGGCTCTATGATTGGTTTGAACGTCGAAATATTAAGCCAATATGTAGAATACATTACCAATACTCGCATGATGGCAATTGGCTTACCGGCTATATTTTCTCAAACTCAAAATCCAATTCCATGGATTAATGCTTGGTTAATCAGTGACAACGTACAGGTTGCCCCGCAAGAAGCAGAAATAAGTTCATATCTAGTTGGCCAAATTGACAGCGAAGTCAACACCGACGACTTTGGCGAATTTGAGCTGTAATCGCAGCGTCAATGAGTCAACCAATAAAATGCCGGATTGATTATTCTGACTATCAATCATCCGGCAAAAACAGCCTCCTAGAATATTTCGAAGCGCAAAACCTTGAAGTACATTACCATTGTCGTGATGGTTATTGCGGTGCCTGCCGCACCGTACTGTGTGAAGGTCAAGTCAGCTATCCCAAAGAGCCTTTGGCATTTATTCGCCGTGGAGAATTTTTACCTTGCTGCAGCGAACCTTCAAGTGATTTAGTGATCGAAGCAGAAAAGCGCAAATAAACAAAATATCAATCGAGTAAGGATTAAAACAATGTGGTTTAAAAATGCCTTGTACTACAAATTTAGTCAAAAATTTGAGTTCACAGCTGAACAACTGGAAGAAAAATTACAAGAATTTTGCTTTAAACCCGTTAGCAAAACAGAAATGCATACCATTGGATGGTCGCCCGCTTTAAGCCCAAAAGCAAATGCTTTAGTACACAGTGCTGGTGAATTTCACTTAGTCTGTTTGAAAAAGCAAGAGCGCGTCTTGCCAGCATCTGTCGTAAAGGAAATGCTGGAAGAAAAGCTAGAAGAAATTGAACAAGCGGAAGGCAGAAAAGTAAAAGGTAAAGAAAAGCAGAACATTAAAGAAGAGCTCATCCATACACTTTTGCCTCAAGCTTTTACTAAATCCAGTTTTATCAAAGCTTATATTGCAGCAGAAAGTGGTTGGATTATTGTAGAAGCTTCCAGCCCAAATAAGGCAGAAGAGCTAACTGCCTATTTAAGAAAGTGCTTAGGTACTTTACCCGTCGTTCCGCCAGAAGCAGAACAACCTTTAATGCTCACCTTTGACGAATGGATGCGTGGCAACCACCCTTCAGACTTTATCTTAGGTACTGAAGTTGAGTTAAAAGATTTTGCTGAAGATGAAGGCATTTTAAGGTGTAAAAACCTAGCACTCGATTCTGAAGATTTGCAAAATCATTTAGATAATGGAAAACACGTAACTAAAATCGCGGTTGACTGGGGTGAAACCCTTTCATGCATTTTATGTGAAGACAACTCTATAAAGCGCATTAAATTCAGCGATGTAATGAAAGAGCAGAACGAAGACATCACGGATGAAGATAAACTGGCAAGATTAGATGCAGATTTCGCGCTCATGGCCGGTGAGTTAACAAGGTTTATAGAACGTTTAACTGAAGTATTAGAGCTTACAACCCCAGAATAATACAATTTGATGATTAAGATATCGCAGTGTTTGTTTATTGCAGTACTACCGACTGCAATAAACACCGCGATATTTTATTGGCCAACCATGTTGACCCACAAAAACAACTTATCCTGTTAAATTAATCAGCAAAAATAGATTTTGCAATTGTATATTGCTCAATAAACTCTTCCGATTCCATATACTCAACATCCGGAATAACCCCTTTGGCAACATACGAAGCGTAGACTTCAGACTTTTCACCGTCTACTGGCATGACATCAGCATATATCGCAGCTACCCTAACAAAATCAATATAAGCAATTGACTCAGGCTCATAACGTTTATCATTCCAACGCTCTGCAACTGTCACAAATTCAGGGCCAAAATCCCACGCTCGCATAATAGAACCACCAACACGTCCCGCTAATCTGGATATTGCGCCTTCTAAAAACGCTGGGTTCGCAAAAACATCTGGATGTCTTTCCGCTTCAGTTAATATCGGTAATACGCCAATATTATGAACCATCGCAGCTAGCGTAATGGTATCTAAATTTAAAGATGTGTGTTTATTACGGCTGATATAATGTTTTAACAGCGCCATCGCAACTGATGAAACTTCAACCGTGAGCCCCCAGACTTTATCTAAAGCAGCTTTAACCGTATCGTTTTTAGAGACGAATAATTGCTCCATTGCCAATGCGGTTGCGATATTCTTAATTTGCCTTAAACCAATACGCGTTACCGCTTGATTTAAGGTAGCGACTTTAACTGAGCGCCCCATATATGCACTATTGGCAATTTTAAGCATGCGTGCTGATAGTGCTGGATCATGTGAAATAACATCTGCCATTTGATGCAAGTTAACATCTGGATCATCAGCAGCTTCCCGAACTCGTATTGCGACCTCCGGTAATGTTGGCAAAACTAAAGAATCATTTTTTATTTTTTCAGCAAGTATAGTGAGTAATGCGTTTTCTGTAGACATAATGTTCCTTACATCAATACCGTGATTTATTTGGCTTACTTCTTTCAAATTTAGTCTGCTCTCATTATTTGGCAAGCTGAATATGTAATAAAATCAGCCAACTGCACATTTTTTGTCCGAAAAGGGAAAAATAGCCGAAAATGAATTACAACAGCTCTGTTGAGTATAAGTGGCGCTATTGGCTTTGACAACGCAACAGCACCATTAAATTAGCAAAAATTAAAGGAGGGATTAAAGACCTACTGTCTCTTTGTCGCCAATATGAGCTTTACCACGAGCTTCGGCGAGTTGAATTTGTTTTTCTCGCTCGGCAAATCGTTTTTTGTCTTCATCTGTCGTTTGATGATAACAGTGCGGGCAGCTAACCCCTTTTTCGTATAACTCAGATTGTTTTTCTTCTTCAGTAATTGGCATACGGCAAGCATAGCATTGGTCGTAACTACCTTGATTAAGATCATGGTCTACCGTTACACGTTGATCAAAAACGAAACACTCACCCTTCCACATCGTCTTTTCTTTAGGTACTTCTTCAAGGTATTTTAAAATGCCACCTTTTAAGTGATACACCTCTTCAAAACCTTGCTCTTTTAAATATGCAGTCGATTTTTCGCAGCGAATGCCGCCAGTACAAAACATCGCAACTT
Organism: Catenovulum sediminis; assembly: GCF_007289895.1. Lineage (GTDB taxonomy): Bacteria > Pseudomonadota > Gammaproteobacteria > Enterobacterales > Alteromonadaceae > Catenovulum > Catenovulum sediminis. Next base: position 3,807,187 of record NZ_CP041660.1, read on the forward strand.
TCTTATGCTTTTTAGGATCTAGGTGTTTTTCAACGTATTCGGGAAACTCTCTAAATGATTTGGTTTTCGGATCAACTGCATTTTCAAACGTACCAATGGCAATTTCGTAATCATTACGCGTATCCACTAATAATACTTCTGGATCAGAAATTAAATCATTCCAATTTTCAGGATCTACATAAGTGCCAACCACCTCTTCAGGATTAATACCTTCAACGCCCATGGTGACAATTTCTTTTTTGAGTTTAACTTTAGTACGGTAAAAAGGCTGTTCTTCACTTAATGATTCTTTATGCCCGATGTCGTTAAAACGTTCGTCTAGCTTTAACCAATTTAGAACATTGTCAATACCTTCACGAAAACCCGCGATTGTGCCATTAATCCCTTCGTTGGCTAATAACAAAGTGCCTTTCACCTGGTTGTCCGTCATCACTTTTAACAATGGCTCTTTTAACTGCTCAAAGTCATTCAACCTTGTGAACTTATATAAAGCTGCAACTACATATTTCATATATCTACCTGTTTGTTAGGGCTCAATCGTAAATTGAGTACAATTTTGCGGACGCGTATTATATACGCAAAAAAACCAAATATACACCCGCAGAAACAAAAGCGCATGCCAGTATAAACAGCAAAGTAATAGGCTCTCCAATAAATAATAAGCCACCGATAGCCGCGACCACTGGCACTGACAACTGTGCGGCAATAGTTTGACTGGCAGATATGGCCGGCAAAACTTTATACCAAACGTAATACCCTAACCCTGAGCACAAAACACCAGATATTAGCGCATAACCTATGCCTATGGATTGCCAACTGACACTATCTGTTAGCAGCATAACCATAGCAAACACAGCCATCGCAACGGGTACTGACAACATAAAGCTCACTTTGCTATCAAAAATAGGCATTTGAGATGCGCGCCCTACCAGCGTATACCCACCCCAAGCAATACCGGCCAAAGCCATTAAAAATACATAACCTAAGTCTGCTGATTGTGAATTTGGCAAAGTCACCAACAACATGCCAATTGTGGCAAGTCCCATACCAATCCATTCATTTCGAGCAAATTTTTGACCCGCTAAAAAGCTAAACAACAGTAAGGTTAATTGCACACTGGCAAAAAGAATCAGCGCGCCCGTACCCGACGGAAGCTGTAAATATGCATAAGCAAATAAAAAGGCATACAAACACAAACACGCAGTTGAAAACCAATGTTTAGGCTTAATGACATTGCTAACCAAATGAGACTGATCTTGTTTAAAATAAGCCAATAAAAATAAAACTACCGCCCCACTAGACAAACGAAGTGAAGTAAAGCTAATCGGATCAATGTGCTCTGAATACAAGGCTAACCGACAAACAACTGAATTTCCGGCAAACGCTAAAACGGCAAAAAGAAGCCAGCATAAGTGATTGTTTTTATTTTTGCGTATATGAGAAAAAATAATTATTTCCTGATGTTTTTAAAGTCAGTAAAACGACAATTCTGTTCCGCTTACCCGTAGAAATCAATTTATTTCCCGGCCATGCAGATTTTTACTTTGATAAAACGTAAAATACGCGACTTTGCATTCTAAAGAAAAGAGTAGTTGAAGCCCAAACGCATTATGTCTGCCTGTAAACTGCATAAAATTGAAGATCTAATTCGTATATTCGAGCGAATTTTTTTCAAAACATATAATACAAAGCTGGTTGTCGGCCACGATGAGCCGGTTTACCTACCCGCAGATGAAAATACCCAATATCATCAAATTGTTTTTGCGCACGGATTTTACGCCAGTGCCCTGCATGAAATCGCCCATTGGTGTTTAGCAGGTCCAAAACGCAGAGAACAATTAGATTACGGCTATTGGTATAATCCTGATGGACGAAACAAGCAGCAGCAACAAAAGTTTGAATTTGTCGAGATCAAACCGCAAGCTATCGAGTGGATTCTCTCTGTTTGTGCTGGTTTTGATTTCAAAGTCAGTTGTGACAATTTAAATGGCAGCTATACGCCCGACAGACATGCTTTTCGTGCCAGGATCTATTCACAAGTCGAGCAGTATTTAGCAGGAAAATTGCCAACCAGAGCAAAACTGCTTGGTATTGCATTGGCTGATTTTTATCAAGTCAAACACCCTTTTAGCATTAAAAAGTTTACCGTAGAAGAGCGCTAAACAGGTATACCAACAAATCACTTGTGAGTGGTAAAAGGTAGCAAATAAATGAAAAAATTAAAAATTGGACTGTTGATTAACCCTGTCGCTGGTTTAGGTGGCAGTGTCGCATTAAAAGGCAGTGACGGCGAAAATATTCAACAACAAGCAATTCAACTTGGTGCAACGCCACAAGCTGAAGAAAAAGCATTACGCACCTTGCAACATGTTGTTGACTACAAAAATAAAGTCGAATTTTATACTGTTTCTGGCCAAATGGGTGAGCACATTTGCCAAAAATTGCAGTTTTCACATTCGATCGTACACACCACTTCAGGCAAAACATCAGCCAGCGATACTGAACATGCAATAAATGAATTTGAAAATATTGATCTGGATATTATTGTATTCGCTGGTGGTGATGGGACAGCCCGCAATGTGACTAAAGCATTAAATAAAGATATTCCGGTTTTAGGTATACCTGCAGGGTGCAAAATTCATTCTGGTGTATATTCAGTAACCCCATCTGCAGCTGGTAAATTACTGCAAAAATTACTGACCGGCGAAATGCTTAGCGTCAGTTACGCAGACGTTATGGATATAGATGAAAGTTCATTTCGACAAGGTATAGTGAAAACAAAACGGTATGGAGAATTACCTGTACCAATGGATTTAACCTATATTCAGGCGGTTAAACAAGGTGGTATAGAGCATGATGAGCTTGTACTGGCTGACATATGCGCCGATATAATAGAGAATATGGAAGACGATACCTTATATTTAATAGGCTCGGGTGCAACAACCAAAAGTTTAATGGATGAATTGCAGCTAGATTCAACTTTACTAGGGATAGATGCGGTATATCAGGAAAATTTAATAGGCAAAGATTTAACCGCTTTGCAAATTGAAGAATTGCTAGCAGATTACCCGAAGACTAAACTCATTGTCAGTCCTATAGGCGGACAAGGCCACCTATTTGGTCGCGGTAACCAGCAATTATCTGCCAAAACATTAGCTGCAATTGGCAAAAATAATACCATCGTTGTTTCAACTAAAAGCAAACTTAAAGCTTTGCAAGGTCGACCATTGATAATCGATGTTCTAGATCAAAATGTAGCCAAGAGCTACAAAGGTTTAATTAAAATTACCACCGGATATCACGATTCAGTGCTTTATTCTATTACAGATTAACAGGAACCCTATAATGACAACTTCAGTCAGTCAAAATGCCCAAAATTACTTAGATAAAATTGAAAAAACACTGGACGATATGGTGAGCACTGCCGACGACGACATGTTATTTATTAGCGGCTATCTGCGTGGTCATATCATGCTGGCGGCCGGTTACCTAGAAATGGATGATAAATTAGAAATTGACGCGCTAAACCAAGCGGCTACTCAGTCGTTATTACAAGCCGTAGAAAATGGTGAATTAGATAGCGCGGATAAGACGCGCGCTTTTGATTTATGGAATGATTTACAAAAACTACAAGCAAGCTAACCTTTAAATACCTTGACGCGATATTCGCAGTGGTTTGCGGCGTTACGCGATAAAGGCTGCAAACCTCGCAATATGGACGCGCCGAGGCATCTTTATATATGGATATAATGTTAGCTAGCGTTGGCTATTTTAGCAATTGCCGACGTTCGAACTCACGGATGCGTTCAACATAGTGTTGCACAGTTTGTCTAGTTAACACACTACGCTGGCCATCCAGCACCTGGCCGGAAAACTCTGCTGCGATCTTTTTCGCGGCATTGTGCATCATATTAAAAGTAGCTTGTGCATCCCCTTTCACCGGTAAACTTAAAAACAATGACACACCTTGCGTTGTAAATTGCTCGATATTGTCGATATCAAATGTCCCCGGATTAAACATATTTGCCAAGCTAAATAAAACTTCCCCTGAGCCTGCCGCATCTTCATGTCGATGGAAAATGTTAAACTCACCAAACTTAAATCCTAACGTCAATAAGGTCGGCAATAAAACAGCACCTGACATTGTTTGCCCTTCTGGGGCAACAACATTCAATATTAAAACCTCTTCGGGTTCGCTGGCTGCCGATTTTCTCTGTGAGTCTTCATTTTGCTTACTCATTTTTGGACTATCACCTTCAGAATTGTCCATTGGCTCGCTCTCTCGGGCACTTATTTGTTCAAATAAATCATCACCAAAATCATGATTATCCTCATCAATTTCATTCAGTGACATCTGTAACTGCTCACCACCAATCTCAGGTTCAACCCGGTTTTTAACTGCGTCTTTATTATCAGTTGAAGTCTGTTTAATTTTATTTATTTTATCTTTTATTGAGTTTTTAATATCCACCGATTTAGCCGATGACTGCATTTCAGGCTTGCTTTCGGGCGTTGTTTTTTGTACAACTCTGGCGGATGAGATCACTTCATCTTCAACTTCATTGCTATTCTCATATTCAGGTTGTTCTGCTTGTAATTGTTTATTTTTTCTAATTGTATAAATTCCGTGCACAACTAATGCCACTATCGCCAGTACACCTAAAACCATAAGAACAATTCTTAAATCTGATTCCATCTTCAACCCGTATTATTAGTCTAATTCAGCAAGTTCAATCGCTTTTTCAATATCAACCGCAACCATTCTAGAAACACCCGGCTCCTGCATGGTTACACCCACTAAATGTGTTGCCATTTCCATGGCAATTTTATTGTGCGAGATAAACACAAATTGCACACTTGATGACATTTCTTGAACCAATCGGCAAAATCGCCCAACATTGGCATCATCCAGTGGTGCATCCACTTCGTCCAACATACAAAAGGGTGCGGGATTAAGTCGAAATATTGCAAATACCAATGATAATGCAGTTAACGCTTTTTCCCCACCAGAAAGTAGGTGGATAGTACTATTTCTTTTACCCGGTGGTCGAGCCATTATTGTAACACCAGTATCTAACAAATCATCATCTGTTAACTCTAACCACGCAGCGCCCCCGCCAAAAACTTTTGGGAATAAGGCTTTTAAGTCACTGTTGACTGCTTCAAAAGTGTCTCTAAATTTACTTTTTGTTTCTTTGTCTATTTTACGTATCGCATCTTCAAGCGTATTAAGTGCGGCGATTAAATCTAGATGCTGTGCATCTAAATACTCTTTGCGTTGCGACTGATGTTCGTACTCATCAATTGCAGCTAAATTGATTGCGCCGAGCCGATTAATAGATTGACTGGTTTTACTGAGCTCCTGCTCCCAAGCTTGCTCTTGAGCGTCAGCAGGCAATTGCTGGGCAACTTCTCGTACATTGGTTTCTAATTCTGATAGCACTTCTATCACCGACTTTGCTCGTACTCGATAACCTTCTTGATCAATTTTAAGCTGCGCAATTTGATCTTTTAATTTTTGTGTTTCGGCCATAATGCCATGCTGATCTTTTTCCAGCACGCTAAGCTGTTCGTCAACATCTTGTAATTGCTCTTGTAGTTCAGTTTTTTCAAGCTCAGTTTGCGCTTTATCTTCTAATAATTGCTGCAACTCTATCGCGTATTCATCTAGCGGTTCATCAATTTCAATCAAACGAGCGGTTAATTCTTCTAATCTATCCTGCAGCTCTACAATTTTTTCTTGTGATAGACGAAGAGCTTGTTCGCTAGTTTGTGCTGTATGTTTGCTTTGCTCAACCTTTAATTGTAATTGATGCGTTAAGGTTTGTGCTTTTTCCTTTTTTGCTCGGGTGTCCGACACTTGGTTTTGCAAGGTGCCTCTGGTTGATTGCCCTGCATTATTTTCAGCTTCTAGCGCTAATAATTGATGTTGCTCTTCTTCAACTTCATCTTCAAGTATTTCAACTCTTTCTTCATCTATGGCTAATTGCTGTTGATTTTGTTCAATTTCAGTGGTTAATTTTTCGATTTGAGCTTGTTTAAACGCCAATTGCTGTTCAGCCGATGTTAACTCTGACTCTATTCTTGTCAGCTCATTTTTAAGCGCATACTGTTGATTGTGAAACTCACTCAATTCATTTTCTAATTGCTTTTTGTGATTATCACAGTCGTCCAATTTTTCTGTCAGAGCATCTAATTGTTGCGCCAGCATAGCGACATTTTCTGATTCTATTTGCTGCTTATGCTGCAATAAAAAAATATTATCTTGTTGCGCTTTAATCTGAATTTGCCAGTCTAGGCCACACCAATTACCACTCGAATCAACCCAACTATCTCTACCTTCCGGTAATAATGTGGGATCAAATTCAATTGCATCTTCGGTAATAGATATTTTGCCTAAAATCTGTTTAATCCCTTGCGGTGCGACCACTTTTTCAGCCAAAGTATTACGCAAATCAAGCGATCTATGGGATGAACAATTCTCACTAAATAGTGCAATGCCAATTTCATTTTTTTCTAGTGAAACCGGCACGGTTTGTTGTGTAAGTACCGCATTTGACCAGTTAGACAAAACGCTACTCACAATTTGTTCCCATCCAGTTTCGACTTCGATATGTGTAAAGACAGACCCTGAGTGCTCAATATTTTGCTGCGCCAGTAACGCCAGCATTTGGCTTTGTTTATCTTCGCTTTGATGCTTGATCAAAGCTTCAAATGAACTTAGTTGGCCTTTGCTTTGGTGCAATTGCTCGGTACACTGATTGGCTTGTAGCTGCAGGTCTCTTCGCTTCTGCTGATTAGATTGAAGTTTATCCTGCGTCTGTGCAATCTGTTCCTGTAACGTTTCGATACGAGCTTGCGTAATATGCGATTTTTCTGAAAGTTGCTCAAGGTCTGCACCTTGTTTTTCGGTAAATTCCAACAACGCTTGTTGCGCCTGTGCAATACGCTGCTGTTGAGTTGACATGATGTGCCGAATGCTTTGGCACTGCGACTGTTTAGCTTTTATAGCATTATCAAGCTGATAATATTCCCTTGCTTTTTGTTCCCAACTTTGGCTGTATTGCTGTAATTCGCCTTCTGCGATTGCCAAAGCATCTTCAATTTCAAGCAACGATTCTTGTTGTAATTCTAATTCGGGCAACAGGTCTTGCAGCATGATCTTGCTTTCTTCTACATGCTCACTATCTTGCTCTGCACGCTCGTTTAACCGAATCAGATCATCACTTAAGCGAGACTTTTCAAGCTGTAAATTTTGCTTTTTTTCTTTTTGGTGTAATAAGGTTTGTTCTATTTTGCTGATATCTTGCGCCAAACTGAAAAGTTGCTGAGTTTTATCTTCTACATTTTTTCTTAATTCAAATTGCTGTTGGCGCAATTTAATCGTTTGCGCTTCATCCCCACGCTGATGGCTTTGCACTTCTTCTAGCTTTAATTCCAGTGTTTGGATATCTGCGCCAATGGCATCCGCCTGGCCATTTAACCTTATCCAACGTAATACACTTAATTCAGCTTTTAATTTTCGTTCTTTAGCTTTGAGCTCTTTATAGCGTTTAGCGGCACTGGCTTGTCGTTGTAGCTTTTCAATTTGCTGTTGTAATTCACTTAAAACGTCCTCTAAACGCTCTAAATTATCTCGCGTATGCCTGATACGATTTTCAGTTTCTCTGCGCCTTTCCTTGTATTTTGAAATACCTGCCGCCTCTTCAATAAACAGTCTGAGTTCTTGCGGTTTAGATTCGATTAAACGGCTTATCATGCCTTGTTCAATAATCGCATATGAGCGCGGACCTAATCCCGTCCCCAAAAATAAATCGGTAATATCTTTTTTACGGCACTTAGTTCCATTAAGATAATAAGCAGAAGTGGGATCGCGATTAACAGAACGTTTTACAGAAATTTCGTTGTAATTGGCAAATTCACCTTCTATTCTGCCTTGGCTATTGTCAAAAACTAATTCTATGCTAGCTTGAGATACGGGTTTACGGGCGCTTGAACCATTAAAGATAACATCCGTCATTGCGTCGCCACGTAAATTTTTTGCTGAGCTTTCACCCAATACCCAACGTACCGCGTCAATAATATTTGATTTACCGCAACCATTTGGCCCTACAATAGCAGTCATCTGCGCCGGAAAAGGTACAGTTGTAGGATCAACAAATGACTTAAAGCCAGCTAGTTTTATTTGTTTAAGTCGCATTGCGGTTAATAAACTTCATCTAACCTTGAAAATAGAAAGATGAAACATATCAAATGAAGTTAACTTGCACAATTTTTTAGCGCAAAAACTAACATTAAAATCAGAGCTTATTTTTGATTTGTATTATTTTTATGCAAAGATAAACGTGTCGTAATTTTTAGGAAGAACCATGACTTCAGGTATTAAATTTTTCACCGATGGATTTTCACTTATTAACCAAAAAGGGATTAGGCGTTTTGTGTATATCCCACTACTCGTAAACTGCATCTTGTTTGGTGCTGCTTTTTATTGGTTAATCGGCCAGACCGACAAAATGTTAGAGTTTGCCAATAGCTGGTTGCCAGACTGGCTAGCTTGGCTAAATGTTTTAGTCACGCCCCTAATCGTGATCACATTTTTTGTTGTTTTTGCTTTTTTGTTTACCACTATTGCTAACTTTATTGCAGCGCCATTTCATGGTTTATTGGCTTCCAAAGTAGAAGAAAAGCTTAACCCCAAATTAGCCGCTAAAGCACCACAGGAATTTAAACTACTCAATGAAATAGGTCGAACTTTAAAACGTGAATGGCAAAAGCAACTTTATTTTTTACCGCGAGCGTTAGGCTTTCTATTATTGTTTTTTATCTTACCAATTGGCGGACAGATACTCTGGTTCTTATTTATTGCCTGGACAATGGCTCTGCAATACTGTGATTTTGCTTTTGACAATCACAAAGTTCCATTTTACAAGATGCGAGCGGTGTTGCGTCAGAATAAACTAAACTGTTTTGGCTTTGGCGTTATAACCAGTCTTTGCTCTATGATCCCACTCGTCAACATGATTGTGATGCCAATCGCAGTATGTGGCGCGACTAAATTTTGGGTAGAAGAACTTGCTGCGCAAACCTATAGTGAAAACTAACTTTATTCGTCAAACGTGAAGCCAAAATCTCTGAAAGGCAGAGAAGTAACGCTAAAGTTTGCTTAATTTATAATCCATGGTATCTTGTAACCAATTGTGCTTGTTTAAACACCTGCACAATTGGTTTATACCGGTTTAACTGTACTGCAACGGCGTAGTAAGTTAAATGTCTCCCCGAATAAAAGCTTGCTGGTTTCAGGCAGTGAGCCATTTGTCTGTATTGATTGTCTGCTCTGTATTGATAGGCATCGCAATACACAGACTCATTGACCCGCTACTAGTCAGTTTATTTTAAGTGTTTTTATCATGCAATTAACTAGATTTACGGATTATTCGCTGAGAACTTTAATATTTCTCGCAGAAAAACCGCCCGGCTTTAAAGTTTCTTTAGGGCAATTGGCTGAGTTTTTCAATATGAACCTGAACCACTTACAAAAAGTAAGTCAGAAATTAGTGCAGCTTGGATATATAGAATCCAGCCGTGGCAAACAAGGTGGGATCAGTTTGGCTGTCGACAGTACCTCTGTTACATTGGCGGATATTGTCAGAAAAATGGAACCGGCGCTTGAGCCAGTAGATTGCGACGGAACACTCTGTCCGATTAGGACCTCTTGTAATTTACGAGGGGTATTTGCTGAAGCAGCAAACAGTTTTATGCAAGTGTTGGAAAGTAAAACACTGGCAGATGTTGCATACACAGGGCCCGGTAAATTTGACGACCTGTTAGTACTAGAAGCTGTGTAAGGCGATGCGAATGCTTTCAAAGCAGATACTTTTGAAAGCATTCAGTACAAACAATATTTTAAAAAAGTTGAACCAGCTAGTAATCAATCTGTCATAAAGACATGTTTAACTGTTTTAAATTTTAAAATCAAAAAGAGGAAAATAAATGACCACAAGACGTAAAAAAATGAACAGCACCAGTAGACGTAAAAACATGCTTAAGAAAATCCATAACAAAGTTATTAGCCGTCGTAAAAGCTTTGCTTATATTCAAATGGACGAAGCAGGCATGTAACAAGTCATTACTCTCGTTTTTTAGGTTATGTAGCCTAACCTGAAATTTCGAAAGTTATGACTTCCCCTCTAACGCAATCGTATTTAAAGCCTTCTCTTTCGCTTAATTCTCTTTTAACTTCTTTTTAGCTTCTTTAATCTGCTTTCTTCGCATTCGAAAAAAAGCGGATAATTTATCTCCGCACGCTTGCGCTAAAATTCCAGAAGTGATTTTCACCTTGTGGTTTAACAGCTCATGGTTCGCCAAATTCATGATAGAACCACAAGATCCGGTTTTATAATCAGAAGCACCAAAGATCACCTCTTCAATGCGGCTATGTACAAGCAAACCTGCACACATAAAACAAGGTTCTAAAGTAACATACAGCCGACATCCAACCAGTCTGTAATTCTCTAAAATCTGACCCGCTCGGCGAATTGCTAACATTTCAGCATGCGCAGATGGATCATTGCCTGTAATCGATAAATTGAATGCAGAAGCAATTAGCTTGTTGTCTTTTACAACAATGGCACCAACAGGAATTTCGCCTATCTTCTGTGCTTCGTCTGCCAATAGCAATGCTTGTTGCATCCAATATTCGTGAGAATAACAGTCTGACATAATTTACTTTCTAGCCGCAGCCGCACGACTTACGGACAATCAGTTTAGCCGGTGTTAAAGAAGCCTTTACTTCAACGCCATGAATCAGGTTAACCAAAGACTCTATTAATATTTCGCCGGCTAATTTTGTGTTTTGCTGTATGGTGGTTAAAGGTGGATTGGTAAAATGCGAAATAGGTATATCATCAAAACCTACTACCGCAATATCGTCCGGTACTTTAAGCCCATTTTCTTGAAAAGCTCGCATTGCTCCAATCGCAATCATATCTGAAGCGCCCATAACCGCATCAATTTGAATATCCTTTTCTAATAGCTTTTTACCGGCTACAAAGCCTGACTCTTCAGTTGAAATGGCTGAAATCTGACATTCACTGCGCACATCTAAGCCAGCTTCTTGGATGGCTTTACAGTGTCCCTGATAGCGAGCCCAAAATTCAGGTGCAGACTCTGTCGCATCACCTAAAAACGCAAAGTGTTTACGCCCCAATGCAATTAAGTGTTGGGTTGCGAGGTAGCCACCTTGAAAATTATCACAGCCAAATGAAACGCCGGGTTGATCTTCTGCAACTGAACCATAACGAACAAAATGCGTACCTTGCTCATACAGTTTTTTGAGCTTTTCAGCGTAATCTACATAATCACCATACCCCAGCAAAATAATGCCATCCGCTTTTGATGCATCTTCATAATCAGCATGCCAATCGTCACTCAGTTGCTGAAAGGAAACTAATAAATCATATCCTTTGCGAGCCGCAGCACGCGTGATACTACCCAGCATTGAAAGAAAAAATGGGTTAATCAGCGAATCATCTGTGGTTGGATCTTCAAATAACAATAAAGCTAACGTGCCGGTATGTTGAGACCTTAAATTACTGGCATTTTTATCCACTTTATAATTTAACTCTTTGGCAATTGCCTGAACGCGCTTGCGGGTTTCTTCATTTACCAACGGACTGTTTCTTAACGCTCTTGAAACCGTAGATTGAGAAACACCAGCCTGATACGCTATGTCAAATGAAGTTGCTCTTTGCTTCATATTACCTCTTATCTCAAAACACCAACTACATGGCAGGAATATCCAATTGGGTTATATGTCAGTCCATGACTCGTAAAAATGAATGACTATTCAGAAGTTTATACGACATTTTGAAACTTTGGACGACTTTTTTGCATAAAATTTACAAAATATGCAAAAAAGTTAATCCGCTCGCTGACAGGTATGTATCATTAGCTGAACATTAGTGTTGCCCCGGAAATGATTTACGTCAAGACTGAATACAGCATGCAATTTTTGCGCGCCGTTTGGTTGCCAAAGATCTGGGTTAAAATTAAACCAAATGGCATCTAACACCACGCCGCTACTGTGCTGTAAAACAAATTTGATATGTTTTTCCTGCAATACTCTTTCTTGCACAACGACAAATTTATCATCAAACATTGGCTGCTCGAAACACTGACCCCAAGGCATCGCACTTTTTAACAATTGAGCCAGTTCAACAGAATATTCGTCAGCGTTTAACCCACCATCAGACAAACATTGATTCAAGAATATATCTTGAGGGGCTATTGCTTTAACGGTTTGATCAAATATATGTTTAAAGTCGTTGAGCTGATCTTTACCAATAGATAATCCAGCCGCCATCGCGTGGCCACCAAACTTACTAATTAAACCGGGATGTTGGGTATTCATCCGCTCTAATGCATCACGAATATGAAAACCGGGAATTGAACGGCATGAACCTTTTAAATTAGTATCATCATCTTCGGCAAATATAACGACAGGCCTGTGATATCTTTCTTTAATGCGGCCGGCCAGGATGCCTATTACGCCCTGATGCCAGTCATCCTGATAGAGACATATACCAAAAGGTAGATTATCTAAGCGAATGGATTTAAGCGTATTTAAAGCTTCGTGCTGCATGCTAAGCTCGATAGCACGACGCTCTTGATTAAGTTCATCTAAACGCGCCGCTAAATGCATCGCTTGAGTATAATCTTTGGCTAACAGACAACTGATCCCCAGCGTCATATCATCCAACCGCCCTGCCGCATTTAAACGTGGTCCAATTGCGAAACCAAAATCACTGGAAACTATGCTTTTAAAATCACGTTTACTTACATCCAATAAAGCTTTTATGCCGGGCCGGCAATACCCTTTACGAATACGATTGATACCTTGTTGCACCAATATTCGATTAATATCATCCAGTGGAACAACATCGGCAACAGTTCCTAAAGCAACTAAATCTAATAAGGTCGCTAAATTAGGTTCGGCAATTTTCTGTTGGGTAAAATAGTCTTGTTTTCGCAAAAACGCTCTGAGTGCCAACATTAGGTAAAAGGCAACACCGACACCAGCAATATTTTTACTGGGAAACTTACAATCTTTACGGTTTGGATTTACGATTGCATCTGCTATCGGCAGTTTATCGGCTGGAAGGTGGTGATCGGTCACAATCACTTGCATGCCTAACGATTTAGCTTTAGCGACGCCAGCAAAACAGGCAATACCGTTATCAACAGTGATCAGTAATTCAGCGCCCAATTGATGCGCCATATCAACTAATGGCTCACTTAAACCATACCCAAAATCAAAACGGTTAGGAACTAAAAAATCGACATACTTTGCGCCAAACTCTTTCAGTGCAGTAACAGAAAGCGCGGTGCTTGTTGCTCCGTCCGCATCAAAATCACCGATCACAAAAATACGTTTTTGCTCAACAATTGCTTTATGCAATATTGAAACTGCATTGTCGATATCGGCTAAATTTGGTTTTTCTAGACGTGCTAAAGATAAATCTATCTGCTGCTGCTCTATTCCACGATGGGCAAGCACCCTGCGTAAAACAGGATGCATATGAGTGGGTAAACTTGCGGGGTCTTGCGCAGGGTTTCGTCTAACAATGCGCATTCTTATCCTTCAAGCACTTTTAACATATCCGCAGGCGGACGATACCCGGGTACCAAGGTACCATCTTTTAAGATAATCGCGGGTGTACCCGTAACACCACTTTGCGCACCAAAATTGTATTGCGCTTCAACATTATTCTCACAACTTTTTGCAACCACTTTGCCTTGCAGTTTTGCATCTGTCATCGCTTGTTTTGGATCGTTTGCACACCATACGCTAACCATATCGTTATACGACTGGCTCGCAACACCGCCTCGCGGGAAAGCCAAATATTTAACAGTAATACCTAATGCATTATATTCGTCAATTTGCTGGTGTAATTTGCGACAATAACCACAAGTAATATCCGTAAATACATTAATAACGTGTTTTTCATTTTTGGCTTTGTAGGTAATCATATCACCAGAAAACTGGTTTAACTGTTGCTGACGAACACCCGACAAAATCACCTCAGATTCATTTCGCATATTTTGTTTAACGTTAAACAAACTGCCATGAAATAAATATTCACCATTATCACTGACATAAAACAAGCCTTTGTCAGTTAACACACCTGACATGCCCTGCACGGGGATATCAATGATATCTTCTACTTTTAAACCTAATCGATTTTCAACTGAATTTTTTATAGCTTTAGTGTCCGCTTCAGCAGATACTAAAGAAGGCATTTGTATACCAAGTGCCAACAATGCGATACAAGCGCGCTTAAACGTTTTATTTAACATAGAACTTCTCTGATTTTTTGAACTCAGTATTATTGACCGAGAATGAATCGCAAAAGTTACAGGGGAATCGCTTTTTTTTCAATTGTAATTTTTGATTGATAAAATAATAAGCCTTTAGCATTTTAGGAAACCATTATGTATAAACAATTCAAAATTGTAGTGATAAGCCTCTCAGTGCTTATGTCAGGCCAAGTATTAGCAGCTGAAAAAGAAGATGAAAAGTCATGGTGGGACAACGTGACTGAATATGTATCTGATTTTTGGCAAGACAGCGAACCACAACGAGAAGCCGTTGAAGAAGGCACCAGCAAAGCCTTTGATAAAGCAAAAGAAACAGGCCGTGACGTAGCCGAAAAAACGCGTGAAACCTCAGAAAAAGTCTGGCAAAAAACTAAAGAAAAATCATCTGAAGTTTGGGATAAAACCAAAGAAACCAGCGCAGAAGTGGCTGAAAAAACTAAAGAGAAATCGTCTGAACTTTGGGATAAAACCAAAGAAACCAGTGCCGATGTAGCAGATAAAACAAAAGAAAAATCTGCCGAGTTGTGGGAAAAAACAAAAGAAACAGTAGAAGATTTAAAAGACTAACTAAATGGCCGCATACATCTGAAATTGATTGCGGCCTTTATCTTTCGCACGATACATTGCCTGATCAGCACACACAAAAAGCGACTCAATATCGTTGGCATCACCGGGACAAAAAGCAATACCGATACTCACACCTATTTGCACCGTTTCACTAGATAATTGAATTGGCTGCGCCAATTTTTCAACTACTTGATTAGCAACACGTGCTATATCAGTCATATTTTTTAGACCACACATAACAACGGTAAACTCATCTCCGCCCAAACGCGCGACGACATCTTCGTTACGAACCACTTTTTTTAAGCGCGCAGCAACAATCTTAAGTAAGTTATCCCCTTCTGAGTGACCTAACTTATCATTTACCTCTTTAAACATATCTAAATCTAGATACATCAGTGCAACTTGACTATTGTGTTCTGGCGAATAGCTAATCAACTTTCGTAATTTATCGTATAAAAAACGACGATTTGGCAAGCCAGTTAAAGAATCGAAATTAGCATGCTGCCAAATCATTCTTTGAGCTTCTTTTTTTTCAGTAATATCTGAAATGGAGCCCACTATACGCTTCGCGACATTAGCAGCATTACGGGTCGC
The DNA here is from genome assembly GCF_007289895.1 of Catenovulum sediminis. Lineage (GTDB taxonomy): Bacteria > Pseudomonadota > Gammaproteobacteria > Enterobacterales > Alteromonadaceae > Catenovulum > Catenovulum sediminis. The sequence continues at coordinate 3,822,724 of NZ_CP041660.1, forward strand.
TTGCCCGGCCAGATGAAACCAACGGTAGTCACCTCGGTTGGTTTTTATACGGCATTCAATATCTAAAATGTTTGAGTTTGATTGCAAATGTTGCTGCAAACATAATTCAAACTCTTCTTTATCTTCTTCGTGTACCCTGTTTTGTATAAATTCAAAACCTTGCGGTAATTCTTTTCCTTGAAAACCTAATAGATTTTTAAAAAATGAAGAGTAATAAGTATGGTTTTTATCGATTTTCCAATCCCACAAACCGACATTTGAACCTTTAATTGCAAGGTCGAGCCGCTCTTCACTTTCAACTAAAGCCGTTTGAGCATGTATTCTGACAATTAATTGGCCAACCACACTACTGTACACTTTGACTAAATCTAACTGCGAATCACTCAGCGGTTTTTGCTGTAATAAATTGTCTATAAAAAACCAGCCTAAACAATCATCACCATCAAATATTGCCGCCTGTATCAACCACCCTTGCCCAACGGGCTGGTTTTTATCATACAAGGCTGTATTGAAATCGACTTTAATCTTTGCGTCGTTGGGTGACATAATCAAATGGCTGGCTAGCGGAAAACGAAAACCATGTTCGTCTTGCTCTTGCCCACTTGGGTCAGTCCCCCAAGTGCAGACTTGCTGTTTTTTTTCAGCATCATAAAGCAACAAACCAGCCCGATCGAACCCTAAAGTTGTGCGCACCTGTGCGACCGCTTCACGAATAAGTGAATCGAAACTTGTAGCTTGTTTTAATTTTTCAATCGCATTATATAAATCTATAAGATCTGACATACAAAAAACTGATCTGAAAACTCGAATTAAAAACAGTGTCTTATTGGAAGACTATCATAAAAACGGATTACAACAACAAAATAAAAACACTTTAATAACAACACGCAGTCCTCGTTAACTAATCCGCAGGTACTTATAATCGTTAAAACAAATAAAAGCTCGCCCAATGCAAGTTAGATTTTTAGCTTGCACAATTAGCTAAATTTAAACAAAGCTGGTGAACGCGGTGTGATGTGCCGCGTTATTAACAAGACGAGATAATGTGTCGCTGATGCAACAATTACAGATGCAAAGCAAGCGAGGCCTGTTCTTTTTTTGTCAGTTTACTGACCACCAGCTGATAAGAATGGTCAATCATTCGCGTAATTTCGCCCTCTGGAATTGAGCCATCTAGAATAATGGTATTCCAGTGTTTTTTATTCATGTGATAACCGGGTATGACGCTTGCAAAAATATCGCGCAGCGCAATGGCTTGCTGCGGTTCGCATTTTAGATTCATATTGTAATGCGCATCCAGGGCGCCAAGCTTGCCATAGGACAAGGTTGCAAACATTTTGTTTTTAACCTTGTATACGGCAACATCAGGCCCGAATGGATATTCTCTGACGGCGGCAGGCTTAGCTATTAATAACGTATGCCATTGTTCCATTTATTCATCCGTATCTACACCAATAAATCCACCGGTTTGATGCGCCCAAAGTTGGGCGTATATGCCGCCATGTTCAATCAGTTGTTGATGGCTACCCTGCTCTACAATTTGTCCTTTATCTAATACCACTAAGCGATCCATAGCGGCAATGGTAGATAAACGGTGTGCTATCGCAATAACCGTTTTACCTTCCATCAACTTATATAAACTATGCTGAATGGCGGCTTCAACTTCCGAATCTAAAGCAGATGTTGCTTCATCTAATACCAGTATAGGCGCATCTTTTAATAATACGCGTGCAATTGCAATACGCTGACGCTGCCCACCACTGAGTTTAACACCACGTTCACCGACTTGCGCATCGTAGCCTTCACGGCCTTCCATATCGCTCAGTTGCTGAATAAAATCATGCGCTTCGGCTTGTTGGGCGGCAGAATATAAATCCGCGTCACTGGCATTATTACGGCCATACAAAATATTTTCTTTCACTGAGCGGTGCAACAGTGAAGTATCCTGAGTTACCATGCCAATTTGCGCGCGCAAACTTTCTTGCTCTACGTCTTTTATATTTTGCCCGTCGATTGAAATAGAGCCTGATTGGATATCATAAAATCGCAGCAGCAGGTTAACTAAAGTCGATTTACCAGCTCCCGAACGTCCCACTATGCCGACTTTTTCCCCCGCTCGAATGTCTAAATTTAGTCCCTTAAAAACTTCTACTTGACCATATTTAAAATCAACATCTTTAAAATGAATATGGCCTGAGGTCACGTTAAGCGGTTTTGCGCGCGCCTTGTCTTGCACTTCTTTAGGTTTAGACAAGGTTCGCATGCCATCTGTCGCGGTGCCGATATTCTCAAATAATGAGCTCACTTCCCACATTATCCATTGTGACATACCGTTTAATCGTAACGATAAACTCACCGCAACCGCTATCGCACCAACGGTTATTAAACTATCTTTCCATAACCAAATTGACATAAATGCAACCACAAACAATAAAATGTAATTGCTAATTTGCACACTCGATATCATGCCGGTTGCCAAGCGCATTTGCCAATAAACGGTTTTTAAAAAGCCGGACATGCCAGATTTTGCGTATTCGGCTTCTTGTTGTGTATGCGCAAATAACTTAACTGTGCTGATATTTGTGTAACTATCTACGATACGGCCTGTCATATCCGCACGCGCGTCAGCTTGCACGGTTGATGCTTTTTTAAGTCTGGGGATAAAATAAAGTTGTATGATTATATAAGCGGCCAGCCAGACAAACATTGGAATCGCTAAGCGCCAATCGGCCTGTGCAATAAGCACCAGCATACTTAAAAAGTAAACCAGCACATAAACAAACACATCCAGCAGTTTCATCACACTTTCGCGTACAGCAAGTGCGGTTTGCATGACCTTAGTAGAAATTCGGCCGGCAAATTCATTTTGAAAAAATGAAACGCTCTGGCCTAACAAATACCGGTGTGATTGCCAGCGAATGGCCATTGGATAATTACCCAATAAAGTCTGATGAACAATAACCGCGTGCAACCAAATTGTCAGCGGCGCTATCACTAAAATCAGCACCGTCATAAAAATCAGATGATTGCCGTTTTGTGCGAAAAAATCTTGCGGACTAGATGTCGAAAGTAAATCAACCAGTTGTCCTAAATAAGCCATCAAATAGGCTTCAATCACAGCTAAACCCGCCGTTAACGCCGCCATGAGAGATAAATGCAGCCCAATGCCTTGGGTATAATGCTGGCAAAACGCAAATAAAGTTGAAGGCGGCTGGGTCGGCTCTTCAGGTGGAAAAGGCTTAATCAGTTTTTCAAAAAATTTATACATAAAGTCCGCAGATAGTTATCAATAATATTAAGGGGTTATTTTTTGCAATGCTTTTGCAGAAAATTCGATCCCCTTCCATCCTGTTTTCATAAAGTTACGAATATTCTGGTGGTCGCTCCCAGTTGGATTCAACAATACATCTTTACGGTAATAATCACCAAAAAGTTGCAATGTTTGTTCTGGCGATAAAGCGTGTAATTGAGCAAAAGCGAAAACCTTACAAGAGCCGGAATTCTGTCCAGCTTCGTTGTGTAAACTACCATTGTTAAATGAAGTCGGGATGAATGTGTAATTCGCTTCAATCGCCTCAATAACATCGCTAAAAGTGACAGCTTCAGGCGTTGTTTTTAATTGCGCTAGTATTTCTGATTCTTTAGACATAATAAATCTCTTCGAAAAATGCGCATTGTACCTTAAATAATAAGTCTTGTTTACACTAGATATTAATTCATACGATAACGCCCTTGTAGCTAAAAAAAGTAACGTTAAGCGCTCTCAAGATTTTGTAAACACTTCGTAAATTAATAATTAATGCATACGTATGCAGGGCGTAGACATAAAATATTTTTTACATTAGTGTAACAAACAACACAAAAAACCGACGATATGGACATTGCAAGATACACAACCGAAATCAATTAAAACTTACACTCACACAACAAATTAGGAAGCGAATGATGTCGAAAAAATCACTTGTTAAAAAGGTCAGTGCATTCGCGCTGGCGACTTCAAGCATTTTATCATGTCAGGTTAATGCAGAAACAATTTTACATGCATTTAACTGGACTTACGACGAGGTTGAACAAAAGGCACAGGAAATTGCCAACTTAGGTTATAAGAAAGTTTTAGTTTCACCGGCTTATAAGTCGTCAGGCTCAGAGTGGTGGTCAAGATATCAACCCCAAGATTTACGGGTTATTGATAGCCCGTTAGGGGATACAAATGATTTTAAAGACATGATAAATGCACTGAGTGCACATGGCGTTGATGTATATGCTGATATCGTGCTGAATCATATGGCGAATGAATCTTGGAAACGCTCAGATCTGAATTACCCCGGCACAGATGTACTTAACGAATATGCCGCCAATTATAACTATTACAATTCGATCAAATTATTTGGTGACATTAATTATAACTATTTAGGTGCAGGTGATTTTCATCCGGCGGGTTGTATCACGGATTGGAATGATCCCGGTCACGTACAATACTGGCGTTTATGTGGTGGTAATGGTGATACAGGTTTGCCAGATTTAGATGCAAATAACTGGGTTGTAGAGCAGCAAAAAAGCTACCTTCAGGCACTTAAAAATTTAGGCGTAAAAGGGTTTCGTGTTGATGCTGCTAAACATATGACTAACTATCATATCAATGCGGTATTTACCTCACAGATTAAACAAGGTATGCATGTATTTGGAGAAATCATAACATCAGGTGGTTCGGGTGATGGCAGTTATGATAATTTTCTTGCCCCCTATTTAAATGAAACAGATCACGCTGCATATGACTTTCCATTATTTGCGCAAATGCGCAGTGCATTGGGTCCGGGTGGTTCCATGAACCAACTGGTTGATCCGGGCGCTTATGGTCAGGCACTGCCAGGATACCGTGCTGTAACCTTCTCGATCACGCATGATATCCCAACCAATGATGGTTTCCGCTATCAAATTATGGACCCGACTGATGAATATTTGGCCAACGCCTTTATTCTCGGCCGTGATGGTGGTGTACCTATGATTTATTCAGATCATAACGAAAGTAACGACGGCAACCGTTGGGTTGATATGTATAAACGCAATGACGTTGCTGGCATGGTTAAGTTCCACAATGCAACCGATGGTCGCTCTATGGAAATTTTAAATTCAAACGACTGTATCATTTTGTTTAAAAGAGAACATGTTGGCGTGGTTGGCATTAACAAGTGTGGATCTGGGCAAGATGTTTGGGTGAATACCTCAGATGCAGGTTTATGGTGGTATAGAACTTACAGAGATACGCTAGATGGTAGCAGCACTCAGTATATCACCTCTACATGGCACAAATTCTATTTACCAGCTAGACAAGCTCGTATGTGGTTAATGGAGTAGCCCTGACCTTCCCTTTTAAATCTAATTTTACGACCCTCTTGCTCTCCCCTTAGAGTTTTCAAAGGGGGTTGTAAAAAATGAAATCCCTTTCTAAACATACAAACGAACTTAAATCAACGAAGCGCATATTAATAATATAGTACATGGGTGAACTATATTTATATGCTGAACGTCAGCTAAAGTATAACCCACTCTATTTAATATTACTATATCATCTTTGAACTTGATATTTAGATTAACCACCTTTGAGCTATCACCTTTATATGTAAAAACCAAACAGTCAGAACATTTACCAGGCAATTAATTTAAAAAAATGTAAAATTTACTATTGCCACCGGTAGCAATTATATATTATCTTAACCTAATTGAAATAAATTGAGAACGAAACATTTCAATTAATTAGGCATTACTTTACCGTAAGAATAAATATGCCACCGGTAGCATACTATACACATACCAAGGAGATTAAAGATGCAAAGCACTTTACGTAATAGAAAAGGCACAACCAATCAGCGTATTCTAAAAAGAACCAAGCTAATGAGTTGTTTAAGTTTAATTTTAGGCATGCATGCTTTGCCGACTGTACACGCACAAGAATCAGCAGAAGATGTGGAAACCATTGAAGTAAAAGGTTTCCGTGCATCTTTAAACAAATCGCTGGCGACAAAAAGAGTATCGGTTAACGCAGCAGAATCAATTGCCGCCGAAGATATAGGTAAATTTCCGGATTTAAATATTGCAGAATCTCTGCAGCGTGTGCCGGGTGTTGCGATTAGTCGAGAAGGCGGTGAAGGCCGACAAATTACATTACGTGGTTTAGGGCCGGATTTTACCCGTTCAACTTTAAATGGCATGGAAGTACCCGCCAGTACAGATGGTACTGATTCAGGCGGCGGCGTAAATGGCGGCCGTGCGTTTGATTTTAACGTATTTGCCTCAGAACTATTTAATCGTGTTGATATTCAAAAAGCCCCGACCGCAGCAATGGAAGAAGGCGGTATCGCCGGTACAGTTGACATGTATTCTGCCAAACCATTTGATTCGCAGGGTTTTCATGTTTCAGCATCAGCACAAGGCGGATACAACGAATTAAGCAAAGAGGTTGACCCTAGGTTTGCGTTTATGATCAGCAATACATTTGCTGACGACACCATTGGTGCCTTGTTTTCTATTGCGAGTTCTAAACGAAATGTACGGCAAGAGGGTTTTGGGACCGTTCGCTGGACCACGCCAGTCAAAGACGGTGGCGGTATTTTTGCCGATACATCGGCAACTCAAGTGGAAGGTACACCCAATGTCGGTAGCTGTACAGTCCAAGAAGGGGAAGTAGAAGTTGACGTCGATCCAATCAATTGTTTATGGACCCCTCGCCTGCCTCGCCCAGATTTCTTTGGTAACGAGCAAGAGCGTTTAGGTTTTACGGGCTCATTACAGTATGCACCAACAGATGATTTGTTAGTCACATTTGATATGCTGCAATCGACCTTAGACAATAAGCGTACTATGTATAATTTCTTTGAAATGTTCAGAAGTACGTTTGATGAAATCACCCCAGTGTCTATTAAAGTACATCCTAACGGGCGCCAAGTATTAGCAGGCACGTATGATGGAATGAACTCCAGAATTGAAAGTCGCCAGCAAATTTCTGAAACCAAGTTTAAACAATACGTATTATCTGGTCGATATCATTTAAGTGATTACCTGACCTTAAATGCGATGGTGGGTACAGCAGAATCTGACGCCCGTTCAGAGCAATACCGTTACAACATGACAAACTCAACCGATCACAGGTTTAGTTTTGATTTCAGTAAAAACGCCAATAACCCAGAATTAGATTATGGTTACGACATCAACGATGAGAGCATGTACAACTTAGTAGATGGTCGTTTACGGGCAACTGATGTATTACGCGAAAATGATACTGCAAAATTAGATCTTAGTTATGATATGGGTGACTACATTATTAAAACAGGGCTCGCCTTTAATGATCGCAGTGTTGCTTATGCTGAAGAGCAAATAAACGGATTTGCAGATCAAGATTCGGCTGTTGGTTATACAGAAATGCTACCTTACGATGACTTTGGCAATGGTTTTGATGGAGGTTTGCCACGCTTTATCGTCGCTGATTTCGCTAAAATCGAATCAACTATCTTAGAAAAAAACTGGACGCCAAGAAGTGAACAGAGCTGGTTAGTACAAGAAGAAACACAAGCGGCGTATGTGCAGGCCAACACAGATTTTGATATTGGCTCTATGTTACTGCGTACAAACTTTGGTGTGCGTTATGTTAAAACCGAAACCACATCAACTGGTTTTATTCAAACGGATCCTGTCACGGTTGGTAACAGTTATTCAAATGTCCTACCCGCGATTAACTTAGCGTTAGATGCAACTGATGAAATTGTATTGCGTTTGGGTATTTCAAAATCAATGACGCGTCCTGGCTTAAGCTCGCTAAACCCAGGGAATCCATCTTTTTCTTATGCCAATTCATCGGTTAGCGCAGGTAACCCCAAACTCGATCCGTTTGTTTCAAACAATGCCGATTTAAGTTTTGAGTGGTATTTTGACAGCGAAGCACTATTTGCCGCGACAATATTTACCAAAAACATTGAAACTTACATCAAAACCGATAGTGAAGAAAAATTTGTTGACCCGGTTTATTATCCATTTATTGACAGTGATCCACAATACGATCCAAGCTTAGCGCTTGATCCAAGAGAGGTAAAATACACCCATAACACGCCATTAAATGTAGGTGGAATAAACATCAATGGCTATGAACTTATCTATCAGCAACCGTTCACTTTTCTACCTGAGCCATTTAACGGTTTTGGCATAGTTGCTAACTATACAAAAGTTTCAACCGGTGAGGACATTACTGATTTATCGGAAAACTCCTACAACCTAACTTTTTATTACGAGCAAGAATCCTTTGGTGCAAGAATTTCGGCAAATACACGTGATGATTATATTACCGATTATACTGGCAGTAACGGCAATAAAGAGCACGGTACAACCGGGCCAACTCATCTTGATTTATCGGCATTTTACAATGTCACAGATAATATTACCGTGACCTTTGAAGCCATTAACTTAACCGATGAATATGAAAGACTCTACACGACAGGTGATGGTGATTTAAACTTAATGCGAGAATATAACCACACTGGAACTCAGTTTTTCTTAGGTGCTCGTTTTAATATCTAGTCACTAGGCAAAAACAAAAACCGCCGGCAATACCGGCGGTTTTATTTATTATGGGTTTAACCATTAGATAAATGAACTAATCTAATTTTTGCAAATTTTCCAATGGAATGATTGCACCTTTGTGCTGGATCACCGTGCCTGCTGTTTTGGCTGCAAACTGGACAGAGTCTGCAATTGATTTACCTTTTAAACGGGCAGCTAAAAAACTGCCATTAAAAGAGTCACCAGCAGATGTTGTATCTACCACATTTTGGACAGGCGTCACTTTATGCTCTTGGTATTCACCGTTTATTGCAGAATAAACAGAGGCAGGACCGTTTTTAACAATCACTTCAGGGCAGTTAAATGGTTGCAAAAAGGTTTTGACAGACTCGATATCTGCACAACCGAATATCGCATCTAAGTCTTCGATACCGGGTAATAACAGATCACAACAAGCTAAAGCTTTACGGTATTGCGCTTGATAATCCCGTCCTTGCCACAATGCAGCACGGAAATTTGGATCAAAGGCAATTTTAACGCCTTGTGCTCTGAGCTCTTCGAGCATTGACCAAAAATCATCTAAATCTTGCTGCTGGATAACCGCTAGACTAATGCCTGAATAAAACAAATAATCAGCTTGTTTAAGCTGCTCGATTGCGTCTGCTTGTTTAATCGCAGAAATGACGCGTTTGGCCGCTGAATTGTCACGCCAGTAACTAAAGCTGCGCTCACCTGAGTTATCTATTGAAATCATATACAAACCGGGCATGTACTGAGGCAACTGAAAACAAAGGTCGGTATTCAAAGACTCGTTGACTAAAAAGTTGCGTAATTTATCGCTCATTTTATCTTCGCCAACCGCCGTTACATAACTGACATCTGCTGTCGAATTTAAACGCTTTAAATACACCGCCATATTTAAGGTATCGCCCGCAATACCTTGTTTGTAATTATCATCACTTGCAGGTGCGAGCTCTATCATGGCTTCACCCAAACACATCACTTTTACCATTTAATATCCTTGCACTAATTATTGAGGCAAGACACAGCGAATATCATCCGCTGTTAGCACCTGCCTGTAACTTTCTGTGATGTATTGTACCACCAGAGGATTTTCAACCAAGTGTTTTGGTAATAATCCTTCTGCATATATAAACAAAGCGACATCCTGCGCTGCATTTCCAGTAAAACTTTTTGCCAATTCTAATAATTGTCGCGCTTTAGGATCGTTTAATTGTTCCGTATCATCTGCTGAAAGTTTAGCTTTGTTAGCAACAAATTTAATCCAGGCTGCGACAACAAAATACAATGCATTATTAGTACGCTGATTGTTTAAATTATCATTGATAGGCTCTAAGGTTCTAACCGGAATTTTAATTGAACCATCACAAGCGATTTGCTCTAACAAATGACGAATTTTTGGATTTTCAAAACGCGCGATAATGTCCCGTGAATATGCGGTTAAATCTAAACCTGCTGGTGCGTCTATTGTCGGAATAATCTCTTCATCTACCAACTTGATTAAAAATGCTTTTAAACGACTATCACTAATGGCTTGATAGACGGTTTCATAACCACATAAACGACCAATATAAGCTAAAGCAGAATGCAGACCATTTAAAATTCGAAGTTTCGTATGCTCAAAACCATTCACATTTGATGTAAATATTACCCCAACGGATTGCCAGTCAGGTTTATCGCCGGTTAAACAATCTTCAATAACCCATTGATTAAACCCCTCTCTTTGCACTGGGGCTAAATCGGTTAAACCAGTGGCGGATTCTACCAAAGCTAACGTTTTATCTTCTGTGTGCGGTGTAATACAGTCAACCATAGTATTTGGAAACTGCACGTTACTGGCAATCCAACCCGCTAATGCTTGTGAATAAAAACCGGCTAACTGAACCACGCCGCGTTTTAATTTTTCACCGTTGGCCGGCAAATTGTCACAGGCTATGACATTAAATGGCGCAACCGATTTTTCCCATCGAATGGCCAGCGCCGCAACTATCATACCTAAAGCCGATTTGGGTTGAGTCGGGTTTTGAATGTCATGCTGAATGATTTCCAGCTCTGTATCCAACTCGCCTGCAGAATTTAAACAATATCCTTTTTCTGTAACCGTTAAAGACACCAGCTTAGTGTCTGCATCAGTCATTCTAAAAAGCACTTTATCCAATTGATGGGCGGCAACCAATACCTCTTTTAACGCGCCCACAATTTGAAATTCGTCTTGTTTATCGGTCACGGCAACGGTATACAAACCATCCTGAGCTGCTAGTTTTTGTTGTAAATCAGCATTTCGCATACTTACACCACAAATACCCCAGTCACCTCCCTGCTCGTTCATAACTTTTTCCGTATACAAAGCTTGATGCGAACGATGAAATGCCCCTAACCCCAAATGAACAATGCCAATTTTACAAGTGTCTCGGTTGTATTTCGGTAACAATACATTGGGTTTATTTTGGCTGTTTTGTAGTTTAATTAAACTACTTTGGTCTAATCTCATAATTTTTCTCTCATCTAACAGATTACTCTTGTGAAATACTCGGCTGCCAGCCACCTAACAGCTGTTCAAGCGTGTAATAGTGCGCAACTTCTTGATCAGTTAATTGCCTGCGTTTATGGTTTTGAGATGCCCCCGGCCCGCTATTTTTATATTCAAAAAAACGCGCACTTTCGGGTTTAAACTCATCTTTTTGACCTTTCACTCGACTGGTGCCTCGCATCGATGCCCAACCATTAAGACTAATATGTGCATCCATATAGGTATTAATGTAAACCGCTTTACCTATCGCATTTGGGTTTGCGTATCGACCATCATGAAAGGTTGTGGTGGGATGCCACGGGCGCCCTAAAGGCACTGAGTTATCAGGTACATTTGGCTCACGTAGCAAACGACAATTTAAAAAGGTAAAACCATAAGGTTGTGTAATTAAGGTACTGGGCGCGGTGACATATCCGCTATACTTTGTTTTTTTATAACGTGCACGTGAAATGATATCGGTTTCTGTAAAAACCACATTTCCTTTACCAAAAATAAAATCGACATGACCAAAAATTTTACTGCGGTAAAAATAACTGCGCCCAGCATCGGCATATAAGGTATCTTGATAACCGAATAAACTGACATTTTCAAAACTGTTTTTATCTGCCTGACCTGCGATTTTTAACGCGACGGCTTGCTCTCCCCCAACCTTATTCTCATCCGTTTTATCAAGTTTTTCATTAGCCGGATAATCAAAACCATTCTCAATGCTGAGGTTTTTAAGCTGAATATTTTTTGCGGTGATCGAAAAAGTTGCGGTGCGAAAAGTGCCGTATTTTTCAAGACCATTTGGCATTAACTTACCGGCATATAAATCGTATGTAATTAACGTTTGAGCAGGTTCTTCATGAGCGCCTTGCCCTTCAATAGTAATGTTATTTTTATCAACCACCACTCTTTGATAATAGCGTCCGGCAGTAATAAGTATTTGGTAACGTTTATTTGAACGCTCGTTAATGACAGGTGCATCGTCTATTGCCTTTTGAATATCATGATAGACTGCGACACCTTTTGTTATCCATGCCTGTTTTTTCTGTTCAGAAGAAACATCTGACTGAATAACAACGGCGTCCGGTAACCTTTTTAATGGGTTAGCTACACCCGCATTGTGAGGAATCGCGCAGCTTTGCAGGCACAAAACAAAAGTGACAATGAATAATAACTGGATTTTGATAACCGCCATATTAGAAAAGCTCCGGTGCGATTTGTTTTAAATCCTCGACGACCAAAGACACAACTTCATCCGCGCCCCAAACCGATAAATGCGTTCTATCACTAACACCATTTGGATACGCCGCATATTCGCCTGGCGCGTAAAACAAAAATAACTTTTTACTTTTTTCAGGGCCAAGTGTTTCATATAAAGTTTTCGTTTTTTGATTTAAGGCGATAACAGGGACTGACAGTGTTCTGCCTAATTCATGCATGGCTTTAGGGTAATCGCCAAGGGTAAGAAATAGTTTGCCGTTTTGAGAAAATTTATATCGATTGATTGAAGTGACTAACACCGGATTTGCCCCCGCTTGTCGAGCGGCATTAATATACTGAGTTAAATAATCCCGATATGTATTATCCGGATCGGTAAAACGATTATTCGTTGTTTTTTGGTCATTATGGCCAAATTGAATTAACAAATAATCACCTTGCTTTATTTGCTCTTTAACCTTGTTAAAATGACCTTCTTCTATAAAGCTGCGTGAGCTTCTGCCAGAGACAGCCGCATTGACGACCTCTACACCATCCGCTAAATGATTTTGCAAACGCATCGCCCAACCTGTTCTTGGATAACGCTCAGGTTTGTAATAACTTGCGGTAGAGTCGCCCACCACAAATACTCGAGGTGAATTTTCTTTTACCGGTTGTTGTATTGCGCAGGCTGATATCGCGAATAAAGATAAAACAACTAGCCAAAGTCTAAATCGCGATGACTTTAAAAATGACATTTAAAAAGCTCCTAAATAATCAATATATTGCTGCACAGGCGGTACGCCTTTTATCAAGTTACCGGAAAACTCCGCCATCCAAGTATCAGCAATCCCATCTTTGTTTTTATCTTGATAAGCACTAAATTGCGTAAATTGTTTTTCGTATTCAGGCCAGTTGTTGATGACATCTAATTCAGTATCGATAATACCTTTATTCCCCTTGCCGGCACTGCCATTAGCTATCTCTCGCAAGATTCGATTATCTACAGAATCAACAAATACACCTGTAAAATTACGGTTTGCGCCAATTTCTTTATTGACGATTAGATTAACGTAAGCATCTGTTGCAGCAATAGTGGGATAATAAAACCCATTGTGCGTCGCTAACGCTGTTTTTACAGGGTTATCCTGAATAATTGACAAGGGCTCATCTTTTGACATTTTGGAAGAAAATTTCAGGCCTCGTAAATTATTATTAGTGATTTTTTCAGCTCCGAAAAAGTAATTACCTTCGATATAGGCTTGTGTTTTATTTACCCCATCTTTAACCGGGAAAAATTCAAAAATACGCTCTGGCCCGGCTGCCGGCCCTAGTTTAAAATAATTGTTAAGCAAGTTAAAACGAGCATTTTCGCCGCCATATGCACTTTTATTCTGCCAGTTATAAATGACATTATTGACAAGCTCAACATATGCCTCACTTTGTGCAAATTGGGGTTTTAAGCGGTAACCATTAATGCGTGGCGTGCGGCTGGTATGGTGGGCTATCACATTATTAGCAAAACTTGCGCCACTGCCACCCCAAATACCACCATAACCGTGCTGACCTTTTTTATGACCCGCATCATTTAAACTTTCAGAAATAATACTGTATTGTAAAGTAAAGTATCGGTTGTTATAAAAGCTTGCGGTTTCGTCTACTCCCCAGCTAAAAGAACAATGATCAATAATCACGTGATTCACATTGCGGGCAGAAAATGCATCTTCATCCGCAACGGAATGCCCCAATCTGAAACGCAGATAACGAATAATAACCTGATCGGTTGATAATCCGGTTGTCTGGCCCGCAATCACAATTCCACCTGGCGAGGTTTGTCCTGCAACTGTGATATAAGGGTTGTTAAATTTAAGTGGTTTCTTCAGCTGAATAACGCCGGATACATTAAAAACAACAATCCGTGGTCCTTTACTTTCAACCGCGTAACGCAAAGTCCCTTTAATCGGTGTTTTCGTATAATCCGCTAATGAGTCAACCACATAAACCTGACCGCCATATCCACCTTGGGTATAACGGCCAAACCCTTTCGCTTCAGGAAAAGCCAAACGGCTTTCCTGACTCAATGACCATGTTGAAATACTCAACAATAAACAAATGAATAGTCCTTTATTTATTGTAGAAATATTCCTCATACCAACTCCTTAATCAGCGCACCACCCACTTTCACATTGTTAAGTTTTACATCACTGACGTTTTCAATCTGACTTTGTTTTTCAACTTTTTTAATCTCTACATCCGTTAAGGTAATACCGGAAATTGGGGTATGGGGATAACCGCGAATAACAAACGCGCGCTGCGCTTCTTCTACCACTAAGTTTTGAATATTGATGTTTTTAAGCTCGGGTTTAAACTGACCTACATCGCCTTCTTCATAGTAAAAATTTACCACAATGGCATCTTTTACTTTACCGATATGAATATCCCGGTAATTTAAATTTTCTAATAAACCACCCCGAATCGAGTTGGTTTTAATGCGAATACCACGCGCTAAATCAGGGCTGCTCATTTCACAATTTTGCGCGTATAAGTTGCGAACACCACCGGATATCTCACTACCAATCACAACGCCGCCGTGACCTGCTTTCATTTGGCATTTATCAATTACGATGTTTTGACAGGGTACAGCGACTCGTCGGCCATCCGCATTACGACCCGATTTTATTGCGATACAATCATCGCCTGTATCAAACACACAATTTTCAATTAACACGTCTTTACAGGCTTCGGGATCACAACCATCCGAGTTCGGTCCATAACTGTCACAATGCACATCTCTAATGGTTACGCTGGTACATAAAACCGGATTCAACAGCCAAAATGGTGAATTTTTAACAGTGACGCCTTCAATTAATACATTGGTACACAAATACGGCTGGATAAAGGGTGGGCGCAAATAGTTTTGTTCAAATACACGTTGCTCTACTGGTACCTGATCTTCGGCCATTTGCCTTAAAACATCGCGCGTATGTTTTTGATTTTCTACTTCGCTGATCGTCCAGTCTGCTTTTTTCCATTTGCCTTTCCATGGCCACCAGTGATCATTACTTCCGCCACCTTCTAATGTGCCTTTACCGGTTATCGCAATATTGTTTTTCTTGAATGCATAAATAAGAGGCGAATAACCGATCAATTCAGTGCCTTCCCAACGTGTGAATACATAGGGTTTATAACGCTCTGGCTCAGGAATAAATGCTACAGTTGCACCTTCACTAATATGTAGCTCGATATTCGATTCGAGGTGAATAGGACCGGTTAAATATTCACCTTGCGGCACCACAATACGTCCCCCTCCCTCTTTATGTGCTGCAGCGATTGCATCTTTAAAGGCCTGTGTATTATCAAACTGACCATCACCTTGTCCGGTATAATCTGTTAAAACAAAATCCCGATTTGGAATTTTGGGCAACTGAATACGCGCTTTTATCCGTTCAACATTTTTATCCCATTGCTTTTTACTGATCGGCGCATCTTGGTTAGCGATTCCCTGTGCTGCGGTTTCGCCCGCATCAGACATCAATGATTCGCCGCAAGCGGTTAGGTTCAACAAGCTTAAAGTGGCCGCACCATAACTTACGTTTTTTATTAAGTCTCTTTTTTTAATATCCATCCAACTCACCTTTGAAAGTTTAACAATTAAAACTACGCCACCGGTAGCAATAATTCAAATACACAATAGAAACAAGCTGCATTTAAAGCTTGTTTGTATCTGTTTAGCTTGGTATTCATTCAAATTTGTTTTTAATACAAACCAAATAACTTAGGTAAAAATTCACTCAACTCAGGTATATAAGTCACGAGCATTAAAACAATAAACATCGCCAAATATAACGGCATCAATGGTTTTATGATTTTCTCTATCGTGGTTTTAGCAACCGCACAAGAAACAAATAACACAGAGCCAACCGGCGGCGAGCACAAACCTATCGATAAGTTAAGCACAATCATGATGCCAAAGTGTAATGGTGACATACCTAACTGTGTAGCAACCGGTAAAAATATCGGGGTAAAAATTAGCACTGCTGGCGTCATATCCATAAAAGCGCCGATAATGATTAACGTTAAGTTGATGATTAACAGAATCAAAAATGGGTTTTCACTCAGCGTCATCAAAAAATCACTGATGGTTTGTGGAATATTTTCGTATGATAAAATCCATGACATCGCAGACGAAGCACCAATCAGCAACATTACGATAGCAGTGGTTTCTGCCGCTTTTAATAATATTTCCGGTAATTGTGATTGGCTCACTTCTTTGTAAACAAATACCGACAAGATAAGTGAATAAATTACCGCTATTGCACCGGCTTCCGTTGCAGTAAACACACCACCGATAATGCCGCCAATTACGATAAAAATAAGTAATAAACTCGGCACAGCTGCTAAAACTTTTTCAACAACCACTTTAAGTGGCAGTCTCGCTTCAGTCGGATACCCTTTTAATTTCGCATAACCTGCGCAGACTAACATCAGCGATAATGCGACTAAAATACCCGGCAAATAACCAGCGACAAACAATGCAGCAATAGAAACACCACCGCTGGCAATCGCATAAATAATCAATATATTGCTGGGCGGTATTAACATACCAGTTGTCGCAGCAGCCCCCGTTAACGCGGCGCTAAAGTTTCTATCGTATCCCTTTTTTTCCATTTGTGGGATCATAAAACTACCGATAGCACTGGTGGCAGCAACGGCAGAGCCGGAAATTGCACCAAACAAAGTACAAGAAAGTACATTCACCAAAGCTAATCCACCCGGTAGCATACCAATTAATGCCATCGCGCATTCGATTAATCTTTTAGCAATACCACCCCGCCCCATAATTAAACCCGAGAGCACAAAAAACGGAATTGCTAACAATGCAAAACTGTTAATCCCCCCCGCTAAGCGCTGTGCAATGGTGGTCGCTGCAGGTATTAAATCAATACTGCACAGCATAGTCACGAGTGTCGCTAAACCAATGCTAAATGAAATCGGAACGTTGACAGCCAACAGAGCAAAAAATACTAGAACTAAAATTAAACCGGATAATTCCATCATTATTCTCCTGAAACTTCTGATTGACGGACTTTAGATTGACTGATATCAGACTGTTTCGTATCTAACCCAGAACCCGAATTCAAAAATACCGAAACAATATTACTCAGTGCAAACAGAGTAATTAACGCACCGGATGCCGGCACGGCTAGATACACATAACCCATTTGTACCTCCAGCGAAGCAGAGGTTTGCGCAGGATCCATCGTCAACGCAACTAAAGATATCCCACCAATTAACATCACAATAATGGCGAACGTTAATACCGCCAGATTAATAAATACTTCTGCCACTTTTAATGCCGACCCTTTTAAGCGCGTGGTTAAAATATCTAAGCCTAAATGAGAACCGGTGCGGTACGCATAAGCCGCGCCAAACAAACCTATCCAAATCAGTAAAAATCGCGCCAACTCTTCGGTAACTGAGCTAGGTGCTTGTAGCACATACCGAGAGAAAACTTGCCAGCTTACGCCCGCAACAATCGATGCGACCAATAAAATTAATAAGTACCCTAATAAGCGCTCTAACGACCTACTTAAACTTTGCAATACGTGCATCAGTTAGCCTCCGCTTTAATTGCATTTAAATAACGGCCTATCAAAGTGCCATCAAAACTGGCGTGAAAATCTTTTACCGCCGCCATAAATGGGTTTTTATCTGGATATATCACTTCTACGCCCGCTTTTTTGACTTCCTCAAGTGCATATTTTTCACCCGCCAGCCACAGTTCTTTTTGTAACTCAACTGAATCTGAAATTGCTTGGTTTAACCAGTCTTGCTGTTGTTTGTTTAGCGTATCGTAAACATGTGCACTGCCTAAAATAATATCCGGTACGGAGGTGTGTTCGTTGAGTATATAGTAGTCACAAATTTCATAATGTCTGGATAAATAAAATGAAGGTGGATTATTTTCTGCACCATCGACAACACCTTGCTGTAGTGCGGCATACAACTCTCCAAAAGAAATAGGTGTTGCGGATCCACCAAACGCATTGACCATTCTCACTGCCATCTGGCTTTCCATCACCCGGATTTTTTTACCCGTTAGATCTTTAGGCGTTTCAACTTTTGTATTCGTTGTATAAAAGCTTCTCGAACCTGAATCGTAGTAGCCCAAACCAACAAAATGTGCCTGTCGCGTTGCATTTAATAAACTCTGCCCCACTTCTCCTTGCAATACTTTCCAGCGGTGTTCGCGGCTTTCAAATAAATAAGGCACACCATATACTTTCATATCGGGTACAAAGCCTTCTATCGCAGCAGCAGATACTTTGGTCATTGCCAAACTGCCGATTTGCAATAATTCAACCATTTCACGCTCTGTACCTAACTGTGCATTGGGGTATATTTTAATTTCCATCGTGCCATTTGAATATTCATCCAATTTCTCTGCCATATGCAGCATGGCTTTATGTACACTATGTTCACTGTCTAAAGTGTGGCCCATACGTAAGGTGATTTTATCTTGCTGCTGGCTACAGGCTGTAACGAACAAACAGCATGCAATCACCCACAGCCGAGTAAAACTCTGATTCATTTAAACAACTCCTAATACAGCTAAATCGCCCTGTAATTATTATTTTTATCGTCAGTTTAGAACCCATTACACCATTGATAAACGAACAACAAAGCCACCGGTAGCATATTACGTATAACAAATGTAAAGTTTGCTCTATTTGACCGACAAATAAATTAAGTTAGAAAGATGTTAGCCTTTTTAACAGAAGGATACAATGCTTTATAAAAAATAAATGCCACCGGTAGCATTATATAAAAAATAAGATTATATTAAGAAAAGTTTATCGCGTTAAAATACTATGTTAGTAAAAAAGCCAATGCTCGCTTTATAACAAACAATGTAAATATTTAACGTGAAAGCAAAACAAAGAGATTTTAAACAATTTGTGTCGGTTGACGTTTAAAGGGCGATTTTTTTTGCCAAAAGATCAACAGACTTTAGAGTTAATGGGGGAAATATGAGAAAAGTCAGCTTTATTGGTTTAGCGATATTAGCCGCAGGCTGTACAAATACAGACACGGTCAGCCAAACAAACGAATCGCAAGTTACAACACCTTATCACCAACAAAAAAGCCAACAAATCATTGCAAGCATGACACTAAAAAATCCGTCCGCTTTTGCACGAAACGATGAAACGACATTTTTTACACATGAATCACTCGGTATCAATTCAACCGACCCCAGAGTGAAAGATTTAGTCGTCAAAAACGGCTCTCAACTTATCCCAAGCCAAAATATTGATACAGACAATGACGGTTTTGTCGATCAATTGGCAATATTAAACAATTTCTCTGCTGGCCAAAGCATTCAGTTAACCATTTCGCCCGATCCGCTATTAAGTGCTCAAGCTAGTTTTGAAAAACGCACACAAGCTGAAATTTCAAGAAAAGTTGGCGGCCAATGGCAAGGTAAAAAATATATTGGCGGGTATTTTGAGAATGTAGATGAGCTTGTTACACCGCCTCAGTATACCGACCATTCAGAATACATTCGTTACGAAGGAACCGGCTTAGAGTCCAATAAAGTAGGCTATCGATTTTATATGGATTGGCGCAACGGGTTTGATATTTTTGGCAAAACAAAAGATCAAATAGCCCTGCATAACATTGGGTTAGACGGTTACGCCAGTTACCACGAAATGCAAGACTGGGGCATGGATATTCTTAAAGTTGGTAAGTCTTTAGGCATGGGTGGTTATGGTTATTGGAATGGCAAAAGCGTTGAGCGGGTTTCAAAAGTAGATAGCTGGCGCTCTAAAATTATAGAAAACGGCCCTGTCTATTCTTCGATTCAGTTAGATTATAGAGGCTGGGCAGTCGATGGTAAAAAAGTCGACCTAATATCCAGAATGTCTATGACAGCCGGCAGCCGTTTGGTTAACGTACGTTTATCAACCAGTGAAAAAGTCGACAATTTAGCCGTTGGTTTAGTTAAACACCCGAATACCACTTGGTTACAAGGTGAAACTAATGTGCATGGCACCGCTTGGGTCTACTTTGCATCTTATGGCAAGCAAACGTTAAACAACGATAATTTGGGTATGGCGCTTTTTGTGCGTAAAACCAATATTAAAGATATAACGCAAGATGAAAACAATTATGTAATTGTCACTAAAAGTAATCATAACGCGCTTGAGTATTATTTTGCTGCCGCTTGGCAAGGTGAACAAAACGGCATTAAAAATCAACAATCGTTTGAGCAATACCTGCAGCAAACGGCACAACGTTTAACGCGCAGCATTCGGGTAGATAAAACAACTCAGTTAGGTTTAGCCGATAAACAAAAACCGTTAACAGCAGAGTATGCATTAACCTTTGCACAACGTTTAGCTGACTCTGAATTACGCCGTAAAGCCTACGATTACGTGTATGGTGGTTTTGATAAAATGCGATTTAGAGAATCAAGATATACCTACACGACTGGATTACTGGCACAATCAATTGATGATCTTGAAAAAGTAACCAACGAATTTAGATATAAACAAGCATCTGAGGCATTAATTGGCTCGTTTATCACAGACAATGGCGAAATACTCACCTACAAAAAGTCTGATTTTAATATAGATAAAATAAACTCAGGCAAAATGTTGTTACGTTTGTATCAGCGTACCGGAAATGAAAAATACCGTCTAGCGGCTGATAAATTGCGGGCGCAATTACATGAACACCCGAAAACCTCAAACGGCGCATTTTGGCACAAAAAGAAATACCCGCACCAGTTATGGTTAGACGGCGTATATATGGGTATGCCCTTTTTAGCTGAATATAGCCTGATGTTTGAAAACGGCGCATCGCTAGAAGAAGCCGTGCACGAATTTGAAATTAGTCGTCAATACTTAAGAGATACAAAAACCGGCCTGTATTACCATGGCTGGGACGAATCAAAAAGCATTGAATGGGCGGATAAAAATACCGGTTTGTCGCAAGAGTTTTGGTCTAGAGGCATGGGCTGGTTATCAATGGCAGCGGTGGATATTTTAGATTATATTCCGCCCTCTAAACCACAATTACGGGCCCAAATGCTTAAGATTGTTAACGAATTAGCGGCTGATTTACAAAAGTATCAGCATTCATCTGGCACCTGGTATCAAATTCCGAATAAACCCGATGCAATTGGCAATTACCTTGAAGCATCGGCCAGCAGCATGTTTACTTACTTTTACGCAAAAGCGTTAAATAAAGGCTACATAGGTGCTGAATATAAACCAACTGCTTTAAAAGCTTATCAGGGCGTGGTGAATAAATTTATTGAGTCGCACCCAGATGGCAGTGTCAGTTTGATCAATTTGTGTTTTGTTGCTGGTTTAGGTTATGGCCGTGATGGCAGTTACGATTATTATATGGATGAACCTGTCCTTGCGAACGATCCTAAAGGCACTGGACCATTTATCATGGCCAGCGCTCAAATTGCCCGGTTACTGAACAACTAGAGTGCTAAACCGTTAGATTAATGAACAAGCCGATTTGAGTTAAATAAACCAAGTCACCGAGCCGTATATCTTCAAACTCGGTGACTTATTTAATTTTTATTTAGTCCCCCAAACTGACACACCGCTTGCAGAAATCGCTGTAAAAGTGGTGACGAGTTGATCCGTCGCATCATTCCACTGCCAACTGGCTACACCGTTGAAGCTGCCCAAATTATCAAGCGTAATTTGAAAGGTATTATCACTTTGTAACCACCAACTACCGCTCACTGCTCCGCTGACAGTACCATCCGCATTTAGCTGAATATTGACTGATTGTTTTGCCGTTGTGTTGATATCTTTTTGATGATTGACAAATTTATAGCTGCCCAGCATATCGTAAAAATCAACCTTATTTTCACCATTCAGAGCAACATATCTCTGTGGTGCAATCACAGGCCAGCCTTCTGCGTTAATAAACATTTCATGCACACGAACCGAATGATATTCCCCAGCATTAGGAAAACGGGTGTGAAATACCATAAAGTTTTGCCCTGTATCCGCATTATACAAAGCGGATTGATGGCCTGGTGAAAGGTAACCATATTCACCTGTGAATTCAAAGCCACCCATTAACTTCATGCCATAAGGCGCGATTGAATTGCGATCGCCTTTGACATTTGCCATATCGTTACCTTGTGCATCGTAATATGGGCCATCTGGCGAAGTTGCTCGTGCAACCCGAATATTATATCCACCATCGGCTGAGAGACCGCCAAATGAGGTGAACAAATAATAATATTGAGAATCTGGTCGGTGTAATATAAATGCCGCTTCAATATGACTATGATCGCCCCCTAACAAATGTTTACCATATCCCTGCCCTGCATAAGGTTTACCGGTACTTGGGTTCATTTCCAAAATAAAAATACCGCCCGAATACGAACCATAAACCATCCACAGTTTGCCATTTTTATCATAAAAAGCATGCGGGTCGACTGCATTGGGATGGATCGTCGGATCATATATTTCGCCCGCATTTTCACTTTCTTGTCCCCACATGCCCGATTTTAAAAACAACCCTTGATTGCTATACGCGCCTTCGATATTAGAGCTGGTCGCAACGCCCGTATAACCTCGCGGTTCTGTCATTAAACTTTGGTTGTAATAATAAGCAAATTGTCCGTTGTTAAGCTTTACAACATCAGCCGCCCATAAAGCTTGTTCACCAGTCCAGTTGAACCCTTCTGCAAGTTCATTGGTAATATTATAACCAAATAAAGGGTTGTTATCGTCAACACCAGCGGATACCGATTCCCAGTTCATTAAATCAGTTGATTTTGCGCTAGCGGCAAATGAGCCAAAAATATAATAGGTTTTTTGTCCATTAACGACAGTTTCATAGATAGACGGATCATGCACCGAAACATCTGTAAACTTGGCAGCTCCGGCGACATATGGATTTGCATACGTGGCATGTTCAAATTGCCATTGTTGCGCCGCCCCGCCCCAATAAGTCCACTGGGCAATATTAGCGCCATTGGCGGTGGAAAAATTATAAACTTCAACCGCTTTGCCGCTGAAATTATTTATCACACCATAGTTACCATTACTTAAACTATCTAGACTCCATAATTGTGTTGGCCCACCCCAGTAGTCCCACTGCACAATATTTGCGCCATCACTTGCATCAAAGTTATAAACCTCAATCGACTTATTACTCGCAACAGAAATGATTGAATATAAACCATTACCTCTGTCTGTTACATCCCAAAGCTGATTGTCGTTTCCATTTTGGCTATATTGAATAATATTCGCGCCATTTGCTTGAGAGCCCCCTGAAACATCTAAAACCTTACCACTGTGACCATTTTTTAAAACGTAAGTACCATTCGTTACTGCGACTGCGCTAAAAGCGATATTACAACTCAATGCTAATAATAGGTTGCGGGTTATGCTTGTGTATTTCATATCCTTACCTTTTGTTGTGTGTCATTTCGTGTGAGTGATCTGCACCAAGTTAATTAGTACTGTATTACTATATACATTTCATGTACAAAATTAAACCACTTATTTAACAGGGGTAACGAAAAAGATAAAAATCGATCGGAGTGAGTTTATGAGCAAACGGGTTTTGCGATAATTAATGCGGCAATAAATTGGGCGGCGGTAAATTGGGCGGTTAATTTATAATGATAAATAGAGTTGCCGTATGACTTCATTATGTTTTGCAACGAACAACTCTATGTATTTATACTGCTCTGTGACGATCGACTTTACGCGTCAAGCTATCTGCTTTTTTTAGTTTTTCGGTAACGGCTCTACCAGCAAATCGAAATTTAATGTTTAACTATTGCGGATAAGTACCTTTGGCGATCTCACGTTCACCATGCGTTTGTTGCACTTTTAATAAAGCAGAATATTGGCTTATATCATGTAAATTTCTAAAAGTAATCCAATCTAACAAAGACAATAAACAAATGCTGGCATAACCCCATTTATCAAATGCGCCCTGCTTTGCTTGTTCATTTAACCAATCAAGCACTTGAGGAATGCGCTCAATTTGCAACTGAAAAATCAGTTTGTCGGTTGTAATTTCTAGTTCTGAGCGCTTGCCATAAAACAAGATAATTAAAGAATCTGTCACCGCATCAACAGCACTGACCAAGTTTAAATCGTTAATACTCGGTTTATCTAAGTTAAACTTTTCCTGAACGTATTGTGCTATCACATGTGAGTCGAAAATTTTCTGCCCTTTATCTTCCAGCATTGGCATTTTTTTTAGTGGCGCTATTTTTGAGTACTCTGTTCGAGCATCATCATCATATAAATTAACCAATTGAAACTGATAGTCTTGCCCTTCTAGCAGCATACGAATCCGGCGTACGTATGGTGAAGGTAACGAACCATATAAAACCATCGACATAATCTTTCCTTTTAGTATTAAATATCTGTTGTTTAAGATGATTTTAAGATAAATGCTTTACGGTGTTTTTTCTACAAATTCATTTAATTTTTTAGCAACCTGAGTTAACCAGGGTTCAAATAACCAAAATGTATGAATTGTATTTTCAAAACGCATGATTTCTGCGTTTTTGCCAACAGCTTTTAGCCGTTCTTTTGCTGTTTCAAAGCCTGCACTAAACCTTTTTTGTCCACTACTGATAAACAACAAATGCGGTGATTCGGCATCAATATAATTGACTGGCGATGCTTGTTGCCATAAGTGTGGAATTTGCTCGTAAGCACCACCTAACCATAAAGCGGCTGCTGATCTTTCTCCATTTTTATTTTCATACTTTAGAGCTTGAGGATCGGTCAAACTCAAGACTCCATCCAGACTAACAATTGATTTAATGTTGCTAAATTTACCTGCATTTTTAAATGCCAATAGCGCAGCGAGTTGGCCGCCAGATGAACCACCTACAATAGTGATATTGTTCGTATTTAATGCGTAATGCTCAGCATTGTTTTTTATCCAAAACAGTGCCTGCTCTAAATCGACTAAAGCCGCTGGGTATTGAGCTTCTATCGATAACCGATATTCAGGAATAATCGCCGCATGACCATATGAAACCAGTGTATTTGCTAAAGAATACATATGCGATTTATTACCTGATCGCCAACCGCCACCATGAATTAAAACAAAGGTCGTTTTATTATTGTTATGCGTTTGAGGGGCAAATATATCTAAGTGCAAATCACGATTTAGTGGCTGCGAACTTTTCTCGCCTTCGCCTTCACCCTCGCTTTCGCTTTGGCGGTTAGCTTTGAGGTAGCGCCTTTCAAAATAGATTTTGATACCTGGTGACATTACCGCATTTGGGTATCTTAATTCGGGATGTTTAACCTTGTAGCGCTCGTATCTTTCTTCGAGCGTGTAATTATCACTGACGGCATATGCGTCAACCGGAAATGCGCTTAGCGCCTGACACAATATTAGTGACCAAATTAATAAGCTAATACACAATAAATTTTTTATTATATGGGCATTTTTTGTTGGAATTTTCATTTCAACCTCTTTGTAAATCTAAAGTCTGGTTTATTTTTTTGTTTTCGTTGCTCCGGTTTGTTTATCTTCCTCAAGTTATTTATCCCCAAGTTTATTCACCCCTGAATATGCCACCGGTAGCACTTTAGCAATTTTAAGGTTAGAATCCAAACATTAGCTAACAAAAGGTAAAAAATATGAACAAAAATATGAACAAAAATAATAGAGGTTTCAACTGTATGCATTACTTAGTAATTTGGGTATTTTGTATTTTTGGATTTCAAGTAACAGCGCAAGAAAAGCTTACTCATATTTATTTAGCAGGTGATTCGACGGTGCAAGACGTTGATCCGGCACGTGGTCCCGATTTTGGCTGGGGCCAATTACTGCCCACCCTATTAGCCAAAAAAAGCCATGCAGTTATCGAAAACCATGCAAAAGGTGGACGCAGTACCAAAACCTTTATCCGTGAAAATCGTTGGCAAACGATTGTCGATAAACTACAGCAAAACGATTGGGTTTTAATTCAATTTGGTCACAATGATGCTTCTTATCATAAGCTAGAACGTTATACGGCACCTGTCGATTACAAATTAAACTTATTAAAATTTGTGCACGATGTAAAAGCGAAAAACGCGCTTCCCGTACTGATAACTCCGGTGATGCGACGTTATTTTGATAACGAAGGTAAACTTAAAGATGTGCATGGTATTTATCCGTCTTTGGTGCGAGAAGTCGCGCTTGAAACCAATACACCACTAATCGATTTAATGAAATCCAGTGGAAAGCTGTTACTTAAATATGGCGTTGAAGGCTCTAAAACCTTGTACATGAGTGTCGGCCCAGGTGAACACCCAAGATACCCAGATGGTAAAGAAGATAGCACGCACTTTTCAAAAAAAGGCGCGTTAGAAATGGCAAAGTTAGTGGTTTATGAAGCTCAGTTAAAATCAATTCAGCCTTTAGCTGACTTTTTTAAAACCGTAAATCCCAGCCTGTGATTAACGATATACGCGTGTTTATTTTATAAACACGCGTTGAGATCTGGAGTATTACGTGAGGCGCACTACGCGCAAATGTGTGTGTAAATGCGTGTGTAAATGTATGTGCAATTGCCTGTGTAAAAGCATGTAAGTGTGTGTGTAAGCATGAGTTTTTAAACTTCGCTGTTAATCGGCTAAATAATACACGCCTTTAACTGTTTTACCCTGTATCTCAGCACCTTGTGTCGCGGTTGCGGTTTCGATGTCCACTTCGTAAATATAGGCCTGCGTTTCTTCTTCTATGCTGACATAAACTTTGCCGTTGACTACTTCAACGGGTGAGCTATAACGTTTAGCATGTAAAGGTACATTGGCTACATCTGTGACTGTTTTAGCAGCCAAATCAATAATGACTAATTTTTGATTAAAATTGGTCCGGCCAAATGCAGACCATGGCGCTTCACCCTTTTTATCTACTAACAGTCTTGCAATCGCTTTATTACCACCGACATAATCCATCCAAAAAATGCTGCCACCATTTGTCGCTTCTTCAATATTAAAAAAGTAGTGTTGTGCAAAGTCGCTTTCACCATTAGCAATTTTTAAAATGCCGGAAGGTTTAGTTGAAGCAGGAGAAAAACCAGCGGCAATCGTACCATTAGAAAACGAATACATATCGCCACTATCGGTTAAAATTAAGCCTGTTGTTGAGCCATTTACGCCGATATGACTGGTTCTGTCATCCGAAATAATCGCTTTGGGTGATGCACCATCGTTTAATGGATAATCATAAATTGCCACTAAAGCTTCATCCGGCGCGGGTGTGGTATACCAACCTTGATCATCCAGTTTATGAAACGGAACGAATAATTCATCTCCGCGCACTACCAGCGCAGTCGCCCACCCTACTGTGCCTTCACCCGGTGTCCCCGTGTCTTCATCAAAGATACTGTAACCAACTTGGCGAATAATGTGTCCTGACTCTGCACTTACAGTATACAAGGTACGTGTCGTGTGGGTGCCGTCTCTTGGTTCATCGCTGGCCAATAGATAATCGTCCCCATCTGCACCAAATACCTCTAACGCATTATTAAACACAAAAGCGCCCTGGCGTGCTAATTCACCGTCACTATTTAATTTATATGAAACCGTTTCAAAGTTTTCATAACCTGAAACAAATATTGTATTGCCCACTGGATAGTAGTAATTCCAGCCTAACTGCTCAGCGCCTACACTATTGGCATTGATCTGCCCTTGCATTAAATCGTTTGCGGGTAACAGGTATTCAGCTTCACCCGATACGGCTTGTTTGTAAGCTAAAGCAAATTTGGGCATTTCAACTTCGTTATTTTCTTTTGCTTGGTCATTTGAATCAGAGCTGCTACCACAAGCGGATAACAACAGTGTCGCCATTGCGACTGACAATGTATTACGGTTAAACATAGTAAACTCCTAATGTTTTTAATTAATTTAAGTATCTGAATTTTATGTAAAAAGCACGGCCCGGCTTGTCGATATTAAAGTTATCGTACACCGCCTTATCAAAGATATTTCGCGTTGAAAATGAAACCCGGTATGCATCATTTTTAAATGCATATTCAATATCCAAGTCGTGGGTAGCTTGAGTTGGTACTTGAAATTTAGTTGATTTTGAACCGGAACTTTCCCATTGATAGAAGAACTGTCCGACATAATTGATAGACCAACTGGTCGTTAATCCGGCGATATCAAAGGCCATCCAATCTAATGAAAAACGTGCATTGGCATATTGATACGGACGATTAGGTATACGATCTCCGTGATGATTGTGGGGGAAACCATCAATATCAACATAAGATTGATCGGTTGCATTTTCATATGTGGCATTTAAGTTAAGTGAATAATAATCGTGCAAACGACCATACCAAGCCAGTTCAATACCATTGGTTTGTACTTTGCGATCGTTTAAATAACGACCTCGAATAATCTGCTCGGGGACATAACGAATGAGGTTTTCAGTGTCTCTTAAAAACAGATTAACTTCCGTACGGGTAAATAAGTTTTCAACAGAGTATCGGTAAGTTGAACCTAAATTAAAATTGCGGCTGGTTTCAGGGTTTAGTTCTGGACTTGGCATGACATATTTGCCAGTCCCTAAGATTTCAACCGGCTCTGGTAAACGTACCGCCTCTTCAAATGAAGTTTTAACCAGCCAATCATCCGACAACTGATAACTTAATGTTGCACCGAAGCCCGATTTATCAAAATTTATAAGTGTTGTTTGCTCGACTGTTTCAAATTCAACTTGTTGCTCTGCAATAATTTCGCCGCCCATCTGATAGTGTTTAGCAAAAACACCAAAACGGATACTGTCATTTAAAATTTGCGTGTTGTATGCAAAACCCAAGACCGACTTATCCAACCGGTTGGGGGTACTGAATGATGTATTGTTGGCGTTAATTTCATCATAACCCTGACGTTCTATTGCATTATGTGCGTAACTTAGCGTCAATGTATCCTGTTGATTTAAATGATAATCGGCAGACAGGTTGTAACGTAAAATATCATCGGTTAAATGAAAGATAGATTGCGTACCAAATTCGCCATCAGTGGCATTATTAGGTGTTGTATAACTGCCATCCCATGCATAAATCCGGTTGAGTGTATCGTAAAATGACTCGGTTATTTTGCCAGTTAACAGATAGCCTTTTAGGCCGAATTGTTGCCAGTCTTTTTTATAAATTGCCGAAAATAATTTGCTGTCATTTTTACTGTATACACCAGCAAAAACTTTATTGGTTGATTTTTCTGGATGCTGCTGTTCGTTTTTATTCGCAGCCAGTATCACGCCAACCGATAGTTCGTCAGCCAATTCGGTGCCTTGTATGCCCGCTTTAAGATTGATAGAACCAGATGTGTACGCGTCGTGAAAACGACGTACCGTTTGCACCCCGACCACGTTGCCGTTTTCAATTTTATTAATATTGTGCATTTCATAATCATTATCTGAATGATTTAGCGAAACAGAGCTTCTGACAAACCAGTTATTTTGAAAGGCAATTTGTGAAAACACACTTAAATTTTGGCTATTAAATGAACCATAGGAATACGATAAATCAAGCAAGTTTTCATCAAGCGACGGGGTAATAATGTTTATCGCCCCGCCCAAAGCATCCGCAGCCAGCTCAATTGGAACCACACCTTTGTAAACTTGCATTTTTTCAACTAAATTTCCGGAAAAGTTATTTAAAGACAGTGCACCACCAAAATTTTCCATTGGAATACCATCAAAAAAATAACGGATCTGATTGCCCGATAAACCATTGATCGATAACTCAGACGATGAACCAACGCCACCATTGCTTCTAACATGAATACCTGGAGAAAAATTCAGGATTTGATTTAAATCGAAAACCGAGTTTTGGTATTTGTCGGTTAATAATAAATCGACGTTAAACCCAGAAAGGCGAATCGCCTGATCTGATTCTTGTCCAACAACTTCGATTCGTTCAACAGCGCCTTCCTTTGCTTCACTCTGTGCTTGAGCATGTATTGACAAACTGGCTGACAAACCGATCAGCCCTAAACATTGAGTTAGATAGCGTACTGTATATTTCATGTGGGTATGTATTCTATTTAAATCTTTAACCTTGCCCGAAAACAATCAAATTGAAGATTCAAAAACTGCCTAATATGTAAATTATATTGATATTGGTAATCATTATCATTACCATAAACATTATTGTCAATAGCTAAAGTATACGTATGAGAAAGACGCTTTTTAAAATACATGGTTACCTTGCGCTCGTTGCCTTGGTACCCATTTTGTTGATTGCACTGACCGGCAGTTTATTAGTATTTAAGTTTGAAATAGACAGCTTGTTAATGCCTGACCAGGCAACAATTTCAGAACAAGGCAATAGCAGATTGTCGACTAACACCTTGATTGAAAAAATCAATTCAAACTTCACTGAGTACGAAATTGGCAGTTGGGAACTATTTGATGACGGTTATCAAGCAGATCGGGTTTATTTAATTAAAAAGCATAGTGAAAACTGGTACAAAGTTTTTTTAAACCCTTATACAGCAGAAATTTTAAGTGCGCCTCAACCACTTAATCATTATTTAACTGACTGGTTGTTAGAATTGCATTATACCCTGCTGTTGAATAACCTATGGCAGGATCAGCCTAATCTTGGCACTTTAATTGGCCTGTTTGTGGCCATAATATTGAGCGTTTTGGGCATCAGTGGCTTGATAATTTATCGACGTTTTTGGCGTAAATTTTTCACCTTTTCATTCGCTAAAAATAAACAAGCGCAAAACCGTGAACTTCACAGGCAAGGCGGTATTTGGTGTTCGCCCGTTTTATTAATCATAGGTTTAACCGGTGTTTATTTTAATTTAGTCGAGTTCTTACATGAGCATGAAGAACATGAAAATGGTGGACATTTTATCTTAACTGAGCGCATGTATAGCGACAATTTAGACTTTGATGCGCTATTACAACAAAGCAAAAATACGATTAACGGGTTTCGCCCGACTTATTTGCTGTTTCCTTTTGAACCGGACAGAAACGTTACGATATTTGGCGAAGTGCCTTCAATGAATATTTTTGCCAGTCAATATAGTTCAACAGTGACTTTTAATAAAAATAGTGGCGAATTAATCGTCGCGCGTGATATTCGAAAACGGGGTTTTGTAGATCAGTTTGTGGATAGCCTACGCGAATTACATTTTGGTAACTTTGCAGGTTTAGCCAGTAAAATTGTCTATGCCATTGTGGGTGTCGGTATCATATTGTCAGCCTTTACTGGCGTATTAATGTGGTTGCGCAGAAAACGACTCATTACTTAAAATTCGCCTAACGGCTATATAAATAGAGTGACAAATTACATATGAGCTAGCTTAAAAAACTAGCTCAGCGCTTATTAAATATGTAGTCCGCAAATAAATTATTCTGATCTGTCAGTTTATCTATCATTTGAAAGCCAGAGCCTTCGATTATATTTTGGATGATTTCATCACTATATTTACGTGAAATTTCAGTATAAATTTTTTCACCCGCTTTAAACCAATATTGCTTTCCTGTGTGTTTTACCGTGATACGCTGATCGGCCAAACTGGTTAGATAACTTTTTGCAATGCCTTCTTGCTGCGTATAACTAGGATCGTGCTTAAATTGATTTAAATCAAAATCGCCACCTAATTCACGGTTTATTCTAGCCAACAAGTTTAAGTTAAAATCTCGGGTAACACCTTGACTGTCATTGTAAGCAGGTAAAACCAAAGATTCCGGTTTTATTAAGTCTGCACCTAACAGTAATTTATCTTGCGGATTAAGGGTTTTGCCTAACTGAATCAGAAAGCCATTCGCTTCTTCATCACTCATATTGCCGATACTTGAGCCTAAAAATAATACCACCTTGGGATGATGGCTGCTTTTTAATGACGCCAATATCTTAAAATAATCTCCTTGTTGCTTGTGAACCTTAATATCCGGTAATTCTCGGGCCAGTGACGCTTCCAATTGGTCCAATGCATTGGCAGATATGTCAATTGGCAAATAGTCAAACTTGTAGTGTTTTCGTTGTAGCGCACTGAGCAATTTTTTTGTTTTACTCCCATCACCTGCACCCAATTCAATTAATTCAAAATGCTGATGTTTATCCAATGCCCAAGCATTGAGCATAGACAGTGTTTGCTGTTCAAAAATATCCATCTCAGCACGGGTCAAATAGTATTCTGGCAATGCCATAATTTTTACAAATAAAGCATCCCCGACTTTGTCGTAAAAGTATTTAGAGGGTAAATACTTTTGCTCACTACTTAACCCTTGATCTACGTCAATTGAAAATTGCTCTAACATAATGAATATCCCTGATTTTTTGTGTTATTTAGCCAAACGGATGCCTGAAAATTGCCATTGCATATGCGGATAGAAAAAATTTCGATAAGTACAGCGCGCGTGACCAGATGAAGTTGCAACCGATGCACCCCGTAATACCATTTGATTAGCCATAAATTTTCCGTTGTATTCCCCGACTGCGCCTGCTTTAGTCGCAAAGTTTGGATAAGGTAAATAAGCAGAAGACGTCCATTCCCATCGCTTGCCCCACGCTAGCTGCTGACTAGCCACTTCCCATTCAAACTCTGTCGGCAATCGCATTCCTTTCCAATTGGCATAAGCTTGCGCTTCGTAATAGGATACATGACATAGCATGGCTTCAGGATCAACCGGTTTAAGACCAGCCAAAGTATAATAAAACCACTCTCCATTGACTTTATGCCAATATAAAGGGCTACTTATTTTTTGCTTTTGCAACCAACTCCATCCATCGTCTAACCAATAGCTGAAGTTTTGGTAACCTTGCTGTTCAATAAATTCGATATACTCACCATTGGTTACGAGTGCTTTGTTGATATCAAATGAAGGTAAATAAACCTGATGTCTTCCCAATTCATTGTCAAAACAAAAGCCCTCACCTTGATGACCAACCGCATATAAATTTTCATCTATCTTCAGCCAACCGCTGGCATTATTGTGATCTTTAATTAAGTTAAAATCGGCCTGATATACCGGATGTAATTCATTTAACCCAAACGTATATTTTAAATCTGTTAGTAACAATTCTTGATGCTGCTGCTCATGATGTATACCTAAGGTGATGAGATCCTTGACCTGCTGATTGATATTTTTTGACAATTGAGATGGGGACAAAAGTTTTTTCATATGTTCATCAACACAATGGCGGTATTGATACACTTGTTTTACCGTTGGCCGACTGTAAATACCTCTTTGATTTCGAATTGCTCTGCGACCAATTGATTGATAATAGCTGTTAAATAAAAAGCTAAACTGGGGATCAAATTCTCGATAGCCTGGTAAATATTCTTTTAAGATAAAAGTTTCGAAAAACCAAGTGACATGCGCCAAGTGCCATTTCGGAGGGCTGGCAAATTCAACCGCTTGCGGCACAAAATCTTCGACTTCTAAAGGCTCGCAAAGCAGTTCGCTGACTCGGCGGGTTTGCAAGTAGGCGTCTAACAACATCATGTTTTGCCCTCTGTTATCTATCCGTTATCTATCCGTTTTAAATAAGCTTCAGTGCCAGAACATATTGATAATAGTCCTACCCACTAAATTTCGCCAATTTGGCGCCTATCGCATTGTGGCTATCACATTGTGCATTTCGCGCGCGCTCCCTTATTTGCCGATAAACGCCTTTATTTTCGGATAAATTTAGTCAACATTACTGGCAAGATAGTAATATCGGTTATTAATGCGACAAACATCGCAATCCCCGTTAACAAGCCAAACAGCATACTGGGTACAAAGTTAGAAAAAACCAGCATACCAAAACCAATTATGATAATGGTTGTCGTGTAAACAAGCGCATATCCAACAGATAAATTTGTCGCTTCGATTACATTCCCGTCGTTATGCTCCTTTAATTCTTGTAAATACCGATGTACATAGTGAATGGTATCATCCATTGAGATCCCCATTGCCACTGTGGCTATCGTCATTGTCATTAAATCAAGTGGTATCGCAAGCCAGCCCATGATCCCCATCACAATTACGGTTGTAATAATATTAGGTACCAGCGCTATCAGAGCTATTTTCCACGAAGAAAAAATCAGCAATAATACCAAAGCCATTGCGATGTAAACCACAAGCAAAGTGGTAATTTGAGAATCTACCAACTTTGTTAAAATATCCTGATATAAAACAAATAGACCGGTCAATAGATACTGTTCATCTGAGATACCTAAATCAGCTAGGTTTTGCTTAATTGTTGCTAACAGCGCACCTCTATCAAGACCTGCTTTACTATCCTGAATACGGGTGCTGATTCTGACTTCGTTATCGCTTTTTGAAAAATAGGCAGCAAAAAGATCTTGTCTCAACTCTTTGTCTAAGCTTTTGTACAACACTGTCAACTCGTACTCAGTCAATGGTTTCCCATTAACGACTTGTGCAATTTTAGTAAAGTCGGCCAGTGAGGTTATGTTACCCATAGCAGATTGTTGCGCGAGCATATCTTGTATGTCAGCAACTGACTGCACAGCCTCGGCCGATAATATTAAGTTTTCTTTAATTTGAGAGGGTGGAATTTTATAAATCACATCTAAACTGGTTGAGCCACCAAACTGCTGGTCTATGTAGCTCAACTCTCGCCTGACATCGGTAGATTCGTCAAAGTAGTTTAGAAAACTGTTTTCAGCTGTTAATTTAAGACTGCCGATGCCTATACACAAGGTTATCAACACAGTGAACACGACAAGCAAACGCGTCGAGTTTTGCGTCAAACCTGCGATACCTCGCATGCTATTTTCGATGAGTTTATGTTTTTCAACATGAGCTTTTACTGAATAAAACGTGATTAATAATGCCGGAAAAAAAACCAGACTGACAGCAAAACTCACCAGCATGGCCAATACCATCATCCAGCCGAAGCTGATAACCGGCTGTACAGAGCTTAATATCAACGTGCCGAAGCCGATTGTTGTGGTAATGCCGGCAAATAAACAGGGTTTGATTTTGCTTTTAATGGTTTCTGTCACCAAAACAACTTGGTTTGTTTGATGCTTAAAGTTTTGTTGTGACGCTTGTTCGCGTTGCACAATTTCCTGGTAACGTACAATAATATGAATGATCATTGCTAACGTTAGAATAATTTGTAGCGCAATGACATTGGCAGAAATGACCGTTACTTTTAAACCAAATAACGCTAACAAACCCAAAGTTAGCAAAACACTCGTTGCGCAGCTGATAACGGGTAGCAATACCCAGCTGAATTGACGAAACAAATACCAAAGTAAAAATACAACGACCGACAAAATCGCACTACCAAATATCAATAAATCACTTTTAATAATATTAATCAGTTCATATGCCAATAAATTATTGCCACCTAAGTAAAATTCATCTTGTTGGCCGAACTGCTTTAAAATTGCCCTAATTTGTTCAATTTCATTTATTCGTTTTTTATCTAGCAGTTTATTAATACGTTCAATCTGAGCTTGTAATTGTTCGAGTTTTTGCTTTTCTTGGGTGTTTAGCTCTCTGTCTAGCAAATGTTTTTTAATCTCTACACTTTGCTGTTGTAACTTGGATAGTTTTTCAGGTGTGTTAAAAACAACCTGCATTGACAAAGCATCTTGCGCCTCGTTGATTAATAGCCCTTCATATAATGGATGACTGTTTAAACTGAGTTTTAAAGTTTGTGCATCATATTGTTGGTTTTCCCAAGTGAGACTATTTACATCGGCAGAGATACCATTTGCTTGTGTAAATATGGGGACATTAACTATGCTGCGCACTTGTTTAACACGTTGTATTTTTTTTATCTGTGCGCTTATATCTAAGATTTTTTGTAAGCTAGCCGGCTCAAATATATTTTTCGCTTTGGGTTTATAAGCAATCAAAATAAATTCTTGTGTAGCATATTTTTGATCAACAATTTGCGTGTGAATATGATGCTTGTTGTTTTCTACCAATAAGGTATCCGCTGACGCATCAATTTCAAAGTATTGTGCTTGCCAGCCTAAAAATGCCAATAAAATCGTAAAACATATGCATATCCCCCAAGATAGAGCACGCATTTTAGTATCTTTACTCATTTAAAACCCTATTCATCCGAGTTCTCAGAAGCCTGCAACGCTTCAGCTTGCTGCTCTTCAGCTTGTTGTTGATCTGCATTCTTCTGTCCTTTCGTTGTTTGCAAGGCCGTAAATTGTCTCCCCTGATAAAACTGAGCATCACGTTCGCTGGTTTGCATATATAAATTGCGGATGAACTCATATTCATTATCAACACCTTGCAGCACTTGTGGATAGTTGGATAAAAACGGAACTTGCGCATGCACACTGCCAGACGTGCGAATATGTGTCGCCGCTTGTTTATCATTTATTTGATTGATTGGATGCAATAGATAATCAAATGAAAATGAAGCCAAGTCGCGATAATTCGACGGACCAATAAAAGGCAATACCAAATACGCCCCCTGACCAACCCCATAAGAGGCTAATGTATGGCTGAAAGTGGTTTTATTTTGCTCAATTTCAAACCAGACATCTGCCGGATCAAACAAGCCTAACAAGCCTATTGTTGTATTAACCACAAAACGCGTCATGCTTTGCCCTGAATTGGCAAATTCTCCCTGAAATAAATGGTTTAAGGCAAATAATGGTTCTTGTAAGTTGTTAAAAAAACTGCCGATACGTTTATCGACAGGATCCGGTACAACTGTGTTGTAGCCTTTACTGATTGGTGTCAGTGCATAACGGTAAAAAATATCATTAAATTTAAAGATGGGTTCATTGATAATACGCAGCGGGTCTTCAACTTCTTGGTAGGATACAACTGTCAGACCTTGTCCGATAGCTTCATATGGCCCGACTGGCTGCTCAGCGTTTTCTATAGTTTGTCCAGAATTTTTCTCTACTTGGTTATTGGCTGTCGAGGCACAAGCTGACAAAAATACGGTGAAAATCAGGGAGACGATACACCAAGCATACGTCTTGTTTGAAAGATGATATCGTCTCATTAACTTGCATCTCCATGAGCCACTAAAGTTAGGCTTGTGTATTTTCACCCGAGTTATCAGATGTATTCCCTTTTACTGCATTTTGCTTTGCATTGCCTGAACTGTGTTTACTCGTATTTGTCGAGGTACTTTTAAAGTTAGATAGCATAGCATCCAGCTTTTCTCCACCTTTTATGCCAAAATCCAATGTGCGAATTGGGAATGGAATTAATATATCCGCGTCATTTAATGCATTGCGTACTGTTGCTATCGCTTTGTGTCTGGCCACCATAAAGCCAGGCTCACCTGGGTAATCAATCCAAAACCAGACTAGTAGATTAACTGAACTATCGCCAAAACTTTCAGCATAAACATCGGTCTCCTCCTGATTGATTACAAAGTCGAGTTTGTTAATTGCATTTATAATGACTTCTGCCGCTTTTTCAGGATCATCGGCGTAAGAGATACCCACCTTAATTTCAACCCTTCGATGCCCTAACATAGAATAATTAGTTAGTATATTTCTGAATAAAATTTTGTTTGGTACTATCTCTAGTTGACCATAAAAAGTTTCAACTAATGTGTTGCGCAAATTTATCGCGGTCACTGTGCCAAAAACACTTTCGGTTTCGATAATATCACCAATTTGAAATGGTTTACGCACGCCCATTGCAATACCCGCAATTAGGTTTTCAGTCATATCCTGAAATGCAAAACCAATAGCCAAACCTATAATGCCCGCACCTGCTAATAACGATGTAACCGTACCTTTTAGGCCCAATAAATCTAAGCTGATAAAAATACCGGCGATCAATACACAAACTTTGATAATTGCGGACAGTAAATCCGCTGTCTGGCGAGACTCAAGACCACGTTTTAATAATTTATTGCTGGCGCTGCCAGCCAACTTCGCTAAAAAAGCAAAACAGAGTACAACAACAATCGCAACCGCAAGATTCGGTAAATTTTTTATCGCAGCCTCTAGCCATGATTGCAAGCGCTCATCGATTAATGACCAAAACTTTTCCAAATCAAGAAACTCCATAACTTCTCCTAAATACAACTGTAAATCTTTATTAGATTCACTTTAATTTAATATAAAAACCATTATAAACAATAAGTTAAAATAAAACGCCTACACTGATAGCTCCACCAATTAACGCTGCTATTAAACCCAAGATAACAACGAGCCCATCATTCGTGCTAGGGCAAAAGTCACTCGCACTAATGGCACCATCAACAAAGCGCCAAAGCCGCGCTTTTCAAAAGTTGCAACTAAATCACCAAACCTCACAACATCCTTTTGAGTTGTATCATCAATGCCATTTAAAATAGTTTTAAACTTAACCACTTCACTCATATTTCTATCCTTTGCCCATATTGATAAATGCGGATCTGTTGAAGTTTTACAATAAAGGTTCACAGAGATACAAATTTTGAAATTAACATTACCCAATTTAACTTTTCATTTGTCACTTCTTTGTTGACCGTTCCATGAATAAAGCCAAGTGAAAATATAATAGCCAGTCCGGAGGGCGATGATATCGCTTCTTTGCTTTGTTTTTCCGCCTGCTGTTTGATAGTGCTGTGATTAATAGAAACGATTTGATAATTTAATTTAGCAGCCTTAAGCTGCTGTTTTTCTTGCGTCAAAAAATCAATCATTTGAATACCTTATTCAGAATGAGAAAAAAATGCATTGATAGATTCACGCAACGGAATTGCCTGTTTGGCTTGTTTAAAAATATGTCTCAGGGCAAATAACAAAACAAAATTAAATATGAGTATTGTTGCGAACACCCAGTACCAAAACAAACCCGCTTGGCTTAGCCCGTACGCTATACCGATATTAATGACAATCCATATTGTCATTACAACACCTGCTAAAAGTAATACACTTATCAAGCAGATAAAAAGTGCTTTTAAAGAAACGCTCGCATCTGCTAAGACCAGTCTCCTGGAAGCATGCCATTTATTTTCGTATGAAGTAAATGTTCGCTTCCAGGATTCTAATGCTTGTTTTAGCAGCACGTCATCCGGCACTTTTTCAGCATCTTCTTCAGCTTGAGAATGTGCATGCGTTTCGTGCTCATTCATTATTTGTTACTTCTTTTTAATCAAGATTGAAGATAACAAAGCACCCGCGGCAAATGCGATACCAGCTGTCGCGACAGGGTTGTTATCCACGTAATTTTTCAATGCTGACGATTGCCACATGTCTTTGGCTTGAGCTTGTTTTTCATGCATTGTTTCTGCCGACTGCGCTGCAGTGGCTCTTACTTTTTCTTCCGTTTTCGCAGCTTGTTCAGATATTGAATCTACACTATGGTGTAGGCTTTCGGATACGTTGTCGGCAATGGGAGTTGATGATTCGGCGACAGAATTTGCAGAGTTTGCAACTTTTTTTGCAGCTGTTGCCGTATTTGTATTAGCCATTATTTCCTCCATTAATTTGCAAAAGTTGAAGCACAAGGTAATTTTAGCTGTACAGGTTTAACGCTTATTTGCCTTGCTTACCTGCCCCCCAAGCAAACCCTATTCCACCCACATAACCAACTGTATTCATTACTTTTTTTAAATTTTACTTGTTGGTATTTGAATAAAAACTTGTAATTTTTTCTCAGCCCTTGCAAATAATACACACTATTCCTCATCTAACTCGTTTACCTCAATACACATCTACTTTAGATTCTTATTTATTATCATGGCAGGCATTGGTAGAATGCCCCCGCCTTTATTTTGGGCCTTCCGGCTTTTTTATTTGTTAGAAAAGTTCTGCAATTTATTAATTAAGTAGTGTTAAAGATGGCAAATCAAGATCCTCGAAAAATCATTCATGAACAGAACAAGTTAGAGAAAAGACTTAGAAATAAAGTCGGAAAGGCGATTGCCGAATACAACATGATTGAAGAAGGCGATGTGGTCATGGCGGCAATAAGTGGCGGAAAAGACTCATTTGCGATGCTGGATATTCTGCTTAGTCTGCAAAAATCTGCACCTGTAAAATTTGAGGTCATTGCTGTTAACCTCGATCAGAAGCAACCTGGCTTTCCTGAGCACATTTTGCCTGAGTATTTCGAGTCGCTCAATATTCCCTACTATATTGTCGACAAAGACACCTATTCTATCGTAAAAGAAAAGGTACCAGAGGGGAAAACCACTTGTGGTCTTTGTTCACGTTTGCGCCGTGGAACCTTATATTCATTTGCTGAATCTATTGGCGCGACAAAAATTGCACTCGGCCATCATTTAGATGATATTGTTGAAACGCTTTTTTTGAATATGTTTCATGGTGCAAAACTGAGTGCCATGCCACCGAAGCTCAGATCGGACGACAAACGTAATGTAGTTATTCGGCCGCTCGCATTTTGCCGTGAGAAAGATCTGATTAAATTCGCCGATATTAAAAAATATCCTATTATTCCTTGCAATTTATGTGGTTCTCAAGAAAATCTGCAGCGACAAGCAATTAAAGCAATGTTACTAGAATGGGATAAAAAGACACCTGGTAGAGTTGAAAACATCTTTAACGCAATGAAAAATGTCAGTCCGAGTCAACTGGCTGATATTAGCTTGTTTGATTTCGCCAACTTGCCAATTGATCGTAACGAGGCGAGAAAATCTTATGACTTTTCTGAAGCGACTGTATCATCCACTAACCTAGACGACTCGTTGATTATTGACGTAACTAATATTAACTAATATTTAAGTATTCAGCTTTTGTGCGGCAGTTTGGGCCGCACAATCGAGCAAAGCTATTTCATATCGTCTAAAAAAGCCTCGAAATCTTCTTCTTCTTGT
Source organism: Catenovulum sediminis (assembly GCF_007289895.1). Lineage (GTDB taxonomy): Bacteria > Pseudomonadota > Gammaproteobacteria > Enterobacterales > Alteromonadaceae > Catenovulum > Catenovulum sediminis. The sequence goes on from NZ_CP041660.1 coordinate 3,863,772, forward strand.
TGGCTTACCTTTGGCTGTGGTACGTTGCCATCATATAAGTCGTATTTGACGCGCTGAAAGTATGCCTCTTTGACAAACAAATAGGGATCCATACTGTCTTCTAACAGTTGCTCTTGGTCCATCAAACGAATTCTACCTTCCAACGCTTTAACACCAACACGAAATGCTGAAACCCAAAGCGTTAAATCATTAAGCGGAAAATAAGCCGAATCAACAAAATCGCCACTTAAATTGCGCGCATCATTTGGTCCCATTGCCGGCAACATCAGATAAGGACCAGTAGAAACGCCCCACTTACCAAGCACCTCGCCAAATTCTTCTCGCTTATCTTGTAAACCGATATGACTGCTAACATCAATCAAACCTAGAACACCAACAGTAGAATTTATTAAAAAGCGCCCTGTACTCGTCAGAGCTTCCGCTGGTTTGGCTTGTAACATATTATTGATAGCAGAAGACGGCTCTTCTAAGTTATTGGCTGCATTTAATAAGCCAGTGCGAGCAAAAGAAGGCATATAATTTTTATAGCCAACCGCCATTGGTCGTATTAGATATTTATCTAAAATATTGTAGTTAAAGTCCCAAATTGCTCGGTTAACAGATTCAAATGGGTCTCTATCATCATCTTGTGTTTCTTTAACAACAGTTTGATTTTCAATTAAAGTAGCTTGCGTGCTCGTTACGTTCGTTGCGCTCGATTGTGCATTCTTTTGAGTTTCAAGCCCATTTGAAGAAGCACAACCTGTGAGCAGCAAACAGACAAAAATAGTGGTGTGTAACAACCGATTCCTCATTGGTTTTTCAATTCCTATTTCTTCGTTTCATTATTTTTTAATCTGACCATCAACAGTCAACCTAATACCTAATACCACTGCAGCAAATCAACGCGGATATTTTTTGCACTCACCAACTGACTGAACGCGTTAATATCACTTAAGCCTTCAGTACCGCGGTAATGATAAGGTATCGCAATTTTAGGTTGCATTTCGATAACTGCAGAGGCCGCTTGCTGTGGTGTCATTGTGTAAGGTAAATTCATACACACAATCGCAATATCAATATTTTCAAGTGCTCGCATTTCAGGTACATCTTCAGTATCACCTGAAATATAAATCCTTTTATCAGAGAGCGTGACAACATATCCGTTACCTCGACCTTTGGGATGATACTTGAGCCGTGATTCTGTCAGGTTATACATAGCTACCGCTTCGACGACCATATTTTTCATTCGCAGCGTCTCACCATTATTGATTGCTTTACCCTGACCTAATTGCTTTATGACTGCTTTTGGTGCCAGTATATTGGTTTCAACCCCCGCTAATTTTTTAACTAGGTCAAGTTCCATGTGGTCATAATGAATATCGGTTATTAATATCACATCCGGCCGACCAAACTGCCTGAATCGTTCTGCATCACCAACAGGATCAACAAACACGGTTAGCTGTTTGGTTTGCATGACAAAAGTCGCATGCTCAATCGGTGTTATTCTTATCGAACCATACAAAGCAGGCTCACCTGCCAAACTGATAAAACTCAAACAACAAAGTAACGCAGACATTACATAAGTTTTCATATTCGTTCATCCCTTTATATTTATTTGCAACTCACTTTCTACTGAAACTGAATCAGAGCATTAATTTTAAACTTGTACTATCTGCCAATGTTAACTCCTCGCTGTGCTGCTCTATTTCATCTTTACTCATCATAACATCAGCATCTTTTGATAAGCGCACAGTGACAAAAGCAGAACTAAGAGAAGACAAATTAAAACCATCCATCATCGCATGCTGATCACTTAACGTGACCTTTGTAGGTATTTGGCCATTTTCTATTGGTAAACGAACAACTGCCGCCGGAGGCCCTGACAATTGAGGCCGTGCAAATACCACCAAAAATTTAAATTCATCAATAATACGCTGAGTACTTTGTGTTAGTTCAATTGTCAACTCAATTTGCTTACCCACGGACGTTGTTTGCTCACTTACAGTCTCTTTATTTTGTGTCACATTCGGCGCGTTAGCAAGCTCTGGTAAAGTTTGTAAAATGGCATTACGACGTTGATCCGTCTCTGGTAAATAGCGCAACGCATATTTCCAGTACTCTTGGGCAGTCTGACGATTACCCAATTGCAATGCTACATAACCTGCCATGGTGAGTGCTTCAGCGTTTTGTGGGTTATTTTGCAACAGCTGATTGTAAATTCGACTTGCGCGTTTAAGCGACTTTTCATCCCCCACCGAAATCAAGGTCTGTGCCAAGCTCATCTGTGCAGGGTATTGATTAGCATCAATTTTTAAACTGCGTTCAAATGCTTCAATAGCTTCACCTAAAATACCGGCTGAGTATGCGACCCGACCTAACAACAACCAACCTGTTGCATCATCTGGTTTTGTGGCTAGTTGCGTGCGTAATCCTAAATAAAATTGCTGCAACTCTTCTTGACTAAAATTTTCATTACCAGAAATCAGTTTTTTGCCTAAATCAGGTGTCTTTTCTTTCGCCTGATACCAGTTTTGCATTTGCTCGGGTTTCCCTTGCCACCCGTAAATCAGAAAAGATATCAAGAGCGTAAAGACAGGCAGCAACCATAAGCTTTGACGGTGTATTTTCGATGTGCGATGCTGTTTATTACCTGAAAGTTCAGCGGCCAACTGTATGGTTAAATCGTCTTTTGCGGCCTCATAGGCGTCTGACTCAATTTTACCTTGTGTAAGGTCATCCTTTAAATCGGCTAGTTTTTCTGCATATAGCGTTTTAACCCTGGATTCATCAATCTGCAGTGCATGCTTTTTTCTCATCCAAGGTAATAGTACGGCAATACAAGTAATCAGAGTTAACGAGGTTAACAGCAAATACAATTCGTTCACTTCTTTTCACCTTCTTCTTCAATTTGCTGTAACAGCGCCTTTGCCTGTGCAAGCTTATCAACACTCACTTGCGTTTCATCTTTTTGCTCACGTTGACCGCGCTTAATAACAAATAAAACTAATGCGGCTATCAGGCTTAAAGGTATTAACCATAACCAAATGGTTAGCCAATTAAGGGGCGGATCATAATGCACAAACTGGCCGTATCTTTGCACCATAAAATCAACCACTTGCTCTTTCGATTGACCTTCTTTAACCAATTGATAAGTTTTGTTTTTTAAGTCAATTGCAACCATCGCATTAGAATCTGCTATGTTTTGATTTTGACACTTAGGACATCTTAATTCATTCACCAATTGCGAAAAAACTTTAGCCTGTTGCGGATCTTCAAATGGATAATCTTCTTCAACAGCCAGCGCTGGAAAAGCAACTAAAGTAAAAATAAAGATGATATTAAAAACCCGATGCATGTTAGCCACCCTGTTTTAATTGACGGATTAAAGGCGCAAATTCTTTTTCCCAAACCCGTTCATCTATCGCGCCACGACGGTGTGCTACGATAACGCCATTTGCATCCAACAAAAAGCTTTCAGGTGCACCTGTCACACCAAGATCGAGTGAAAGATCTCGATTCACATCATAAATATTAAAACGAAATGGATTACCCAGTTGAGACAGCATTTGTTTAACGTCTTGCTGCGTTTGAATTAAATCAACGCCTGAAAATACAGCTTCAGCTGCATTATCATAATAAACACCGATTATACGGATGCCCTGCTCACTTAGACGCGTCATAAATGGCAGCTCAACACGACAAGTAACGCACCAAGTTCCCCAAACGTTAATCAAGGTGACCTCGCCTAACAAATCCGCTTTGTTATAACTTTTGTCTGGATTCATTAAGTCATTTAATTTAAATTCTGGAAACGGACGTTGTAAATTTGCATTTTCAATATCCGTTGGATCCGAATACAAGCCTTTATACAAAAAGATACTGATAAATAAAAACGTGATAATTGGGACTAGAACTTTAAAATTTTTCATCATTTTATCTTAATTTGAACTCGCCGTTTGACCTGTTGCTTCACCACGCTGATTATGCGGCTCAGCCTCATGTGCACAACGCATACTTAACACCTTGCGATAGCGCTTATCCGCAATACACAAAATTGAGCCTATCATCATTAATACCCCACCTAACCAAATCCAACGGACAAACGGCTTAACATACACACGTACCGCCCAAGCTTGCCCTTCAAGTTGCTCGCCTAAAGAAACGTACAAATCGCGCCACAGTCCAGCATCAATTCCAGCTTCTGTCATAACACTTGACTGCACTTTATAATAGCGTTTCTCGGCAAACAGGAGGTGTTTTTCATCACCATTGGTGACTGAAAATTCGCCCATATAAGATGAGTAATTGGGTCCTTCAACTTGTTTAACTTGTGCTAATGTAAAATGATAGTTATTGAGTTCAACGGTTTCCCCCGGCACCATGCGCACGCTGCGCTCCACACTGGCAAACTGAGTGACTGCAATCCCCAGCACTAAAGCTGCAAAACCTAAATGAGCAAATGTCATTCCCCAGTGTGAAAGCGGTAATTTGCCTTTACTACGCGTTAAAAATAATTCGTAAAGTGTTAAGGCTATAATCCAGCCAGCCAAACTGATGCCCAATAAGTTCATAAATGAATCCACGCCTAGGGTTAAATACATCATCAGCGTCAATACAGCGGCAAAAAACACACCGGGTAACAATTTGTTTCTAATACGCGAAAACTTGTCTTGCTTCCAACGAACAAACGGCGCTATAGCCAACATAATCGAAAATGGAATAAACCAATAAGAAGACACTTTATCAAAAAATGGTGCGCCGATAGAAATAGAGCCTAAACCAATTTCTTTATGTACCAATGGTAACAATGTGCCTAGCAGTACAACCAACAAAGCGGCAGCCAATAATACATTATTTATAAATAACAAAACTTCTCGAGAAAAAAGTTTATATCGGTGTGTACTTACCACCTGTGAAGCCCGACTGGCATATAAGGTTAATGCCCCGCCTATCACGATAAGTAAGTAGACTAAAATAAACAAACCACGAGTTGGATCGCTGGCAAATGCATGTACCGAGACTAAAATCCCCGAGCGCACTAAAAAGGTACCTAACAAGCTTAACGAAAAAGCGGTGATTGCCAACAACACAGTCCAGCTTTTAAAGGCACCTCGTTTTTCGGTTACCGCAAGCGAATGTATCAGTGCGGTTCCAGCGATCCAAGGCATAAAGGATGCATTTTCAACTGGATCCCAAAACCACCAGCCCCCCCAGCCTAATTCATAATATGCCCACCAGCTACCTAGCGTAATGCCTATTGTTAAAAACCCCCACGCGGCTAATGTCCAGGGTCTGGACCATCTTGCCCAAGTCGCATCTAATTTACCGCCTAACAAAGCTGCTACAGCAAATGCGAAGGCCACTGAAAATCCGACATATCCCATATATAACATTGGCGGGTGAATTATCAGCCCAATATCTTGCAACAACGGGTTTAAATCACGGCCATCAACCGGAAACATCGGAAAGGTTCTTTCAAACGGGTTAGAGGTGAAAATCACAAACGCGAGAAAGCCGATTGCGATAAATCCCATCACCGCTAATACCCGCGCAACATCTGCATCATCTAAACTGCGACTCAATAGTGCAACTGCCGCCGTCCATAAAGCGAGTATCCAAACCCACAAAAGTAGTGATCCCTCGTGGGCACCCCAAACTGCGGATATTCTATAATACCAAGGCAATGCACTGTTTGAATTCATCGCAACATAAGTAACAGAGAAGTCGTTATGATAAAAAGCCCAGGCTAAACAAAATAACGAAACTGACAATAATACAAAATTTGCATAAACCAGCGGTTTGGCTAATCCGACCAACTCAGCGATATTTTTTTGTGCCCCTATTAATGGAAATATGGCTAGCGAAATAGCAAAAACCAAACTAATTAATAATGCGAAGTGACCAATTTCTGGGATCATTTTGAGTATCCTGAATATGCAGGGTTATCTTGTGGTTTGACATGTTTAATGCCTTTCATTGCTTCGGCTAATTCAGGCGGCATATATTCTTCATCATGTTTAGCGAGTACTTCAAACGCTTCAATCACATTGTTTTCTCGTAGATAGCCGTTTGCAACAATGCCCTGACCTTCGCGAAATAAATCTGGCAAGATGCCATCGTATAATATCGTTACCTGAGGTCCGGTATCCGTTAGCTTGAATTTAACCTCAAGGCTATCTTTCGCCCGTTCTACACTCCCCTCAACCACCATGCCCCCAATACGCAGCCGCTGTCCGATTGCAGGTTTCACGCCTGTTTCATTTTTCCCATTAATGATTTCTGATGGGGTATAAAACAAATCAATATTTTCACTCAGCGCATACAAAACTAGAGCAACAGTAACCGCTAATCCGCTCAATAAAATAAAGGCTGTAAACGCTCTTTTTTGTCGTCTCGTTTTCATAAACGCATCTCCGAACTACTTTGGTTTTTGCGCACTTTTCGAACTTCATCCTGCTGCTTAATTTCTTCTATTAGAGAATTACGTTGTGATTTAGACCATATAAATAACAAAACGACAACCGCAACGGATAAGCCATAAGATGTCCATACATAAAATGCGTAACCACGCATATCCAAAAACTGACTAAAAGATTCAAATACACCCATAATATTACACTTTTTGTTTAATTAACTGATGAACCCATTTTCTATGACTGTCTGCTCTAAGCACCTCAGTTGCAAAACGGTAACTGGTAAATGCAATAAACAAAACCAAAACAGAAAAGATATTAATCAATAATGGCCATAACATTGGCCCTGCTATAGACGGCTTGTCAAATTTTGTAATACTGGCGCCCTGATGCAATGTGTTCCACCACTCTACTGAATAATGAATAATAGGCACATTTATCACCCCAATAACCGCTAATATACAGGCTGCTTTCGCGCCCGTTCTTTTATCATCAAAACTTTGAAAAAGCGCAAACACACCTAAATATAAAAACAGTAAAATCAACTCAGAGGTTAATCTTGCATCCCACACCCACCAAGTACCCCACATGGGTTTACCCCATAAAGAACCGGTAAACAAAGCAATAGCCGTAAATACCGCGCCTATCGGTGCCATTGCCAATACACTTAATTCCATTAAACGAATCTGCCAGACCAAAGCACAAAAACCGGCTATCCCCATAGAGGTATACACACCCATAGACCATATCGCGGCAGGCACGTGAATATACATAATACGGAAGGAATCACCTTGCTGATAATCAGCTGGTGCGAATACTAAGCCCCAAATACTACCCACCAACAATCCAATAAGGGCGAGTGGTAATGTCCACTTATATAGAGTTAAAGAAATCTGATAAGCTTTTTCGGGTTTAGCATAAGGATGTAACCATTTAAACATACTTCTAACCTAAATTTAGTTTTAATGCCTGAGCGGTCGCAAGTGGTGTAATTGTTAAAGCGAACACCGACAGCGCAAGCAATATCATCAACGGAGAGGTATAAGGCAATGACATCTGCGCCGCATCCATCGCGGCAGTTGCAAATATCAACGCCGGAATCAACAAAGGCACAACTAACAAAGCCATCACTCCACTTCCTTTGCGGCTGGCGACCAATAATGCACTGGCAACTGAACCAATACATGCAATTAAAATGCTACCACATAACAAGGTTTGCACTAAAACAAACCATAGCTCCAATGGTAATGTTAAAAACGGAACCAACAAAAAGCTACTGACAACCAAAGGTAACGAATAAAGCAACCAGAAACTAATAATTCTCGCCAATACAATCAGTATATGAGGCTGGCCAGACAAAAATAATTGTTCTAACCAACCATTCTCGTAATCTTCAACAAACATTCTGGGTAATGCAATCAACATAGATAATATCAAAGCTATCCAACCAACGGCTGGCGCTAAGTGGGCTAATTGTGTACCTTCTGGACCCAGAGTAATGGGGAACAAAATAACGACCAGAACAAAAAATAATATCGGTAAACCAAATTCATGTTTTTGCGTTGCGGCTATTTGCAGGTCGCGCGAAATCATTTGTTTAACAAAATTTACATACGACATTAGAAACGATACTCCAGATTAAGCGTCACATCGACAAGAGACTCTGGCAGTGCTTGGTGGCTTGTGGCTATCACAATCCCACCCTGTTTTTTATGTCGTTCAAATAGTTGATTTAAAACCGACACGCCTGTGACATCGATAGAGGTAAATGGTTCATCTAAAACCCATAATTTTGCATCGGATGCCCACAATCGCACTAAAGCGACTCTGCGCTTTTGACCTGCGGATAAAAATCTAACCGGGATATCAGCCAAGCCGGCCAAGCCAACTTTATTAATGAGTTGTTGCGGGTCGACTATCTGATCTTTTAAACCAAACCAATGTTCAATGTTTTGCCGCGCCGATAACCACTCATTTACCGCAGCTTTATGACCAATAAACAAGATATCGGCCCCACAATCTTCGATCGGTTCTTGAGATAACTCGATATTGCCTTGCTGCAATTGGTGTAAACCAACTAAACTGCGTAATAGAGTCGATTTGCCCGCTCCGTTTGGGCCAGTCAAGTACATCAGTTGACCGGATTGCACAGAAAAGGATAAATTTTCAAATAAAACACGTTGGTTTCTAATGCATGTAAGCTGTTTGGCCGATAACAAACTATATATCTGTATGGTTAGAATATCTTGACAGCGGATACTACCACAATCAATTTGTTTGACCACACCCAAACAATGGCAACTTTAAACGAAACGCTGAAAACGACATGGTACAAAGTGATTTAATTAAAAAGTTTACTTCAACCGCTGGGCAAAATGAAAAGCTCACACAAAAAGCGTTGAATCTTCAAAATCAATACCAACAAGCAGCTTTGCAAAAAGTGAATGATGTCATGGCGAGTCTTAAATTTACCAATGGTGCCCAATTAAATTTGCCACTCACCAACCTTTCACCGGCCCTTCAAACGTCAATAAAAACGATGTTTAGTCAAAATAACAGATTACCGGTTGAAGCTGCGGTCAGCCATCAAAACCTGCTGATAAAATCAGCCCGTGCAAACCTAATTCAACTGCCCTTAAGTGAATCTTCAACCAGTCAGATAAGTAAACAGCTGTTTTTACAAAAAGAAGCTTCAACACCACAAGGAGTGATAGCCAGCGCGCAAATTTCAAATAACAAAGTCATTTTCTCTTTAGCGGGCCAATCCTACAGCTTGCCGCTGGAAGTTTTACCCCAATTACCGGTGAACACCAAGCAGGTTTTACTACTCATTACTCCTCAAGCAGATAAAAGCAGCGTTAATATTCAAATATTACAACCCCAACTTGCAAGCAAGACGAATGCAAAGTCACTCGTTGATTTCACTGGGCTATTATACGGGAAAGTTAATAATGGCAAAATACAACTAAACGATAAAACATTCGACCTAGCAAAAGATTTTAAGCTGGCAAATGTTAAAAACGGGGCTTATCAATTAACAATAGAAGATAAGCAGCTCAAACTCACCGCGCTCAATCTAAATGACAGGGATAATAAACAAAACTCAATCAAATCAGATGCAGCCTATAAAACACAGTTGTCCGTCGCGCCTGACAATAAAAACATTTTTTCTGTAAAAGCGGAAACTTTACCCAATAAGCTATTGGCAGAATTAAAAGCAATGGCCAATCCGTTTCAGCATGGTATCCATCTATTAAAACAGTACCAATTCTCTGAACAAACAAGTCAACTGCTAACAAAGCTGGCCGGCGTCGAAATTAAACTGGATAGAAGAGTCGAAAATCAAACCGTCTCTCAGGGAGTTAAACTCGCAAACGTAAATATTCACAACAACACAGTGCAGTTTCAGTTATTAAGCAATGAAAAGTACCAATTCCTATTTCCTGAAAAAGCGATTATTCACCAATTTTTCCAGCAATTAAATAACGAACCGCAGTTCGAACAATTCAACATTTTAAATCAGCTAAAAACGCAACTATCTAAAGACGGTGGCCAAATAATAGAAAGTTTACTGCGCTTAATCAGTCAACACCCTAAAAACGCATTACAATTTAACCTTTCAGGTGATGGCAAAATTTCGGTTAGCAAACAAACCGCCCCTGATGTTCAAATACCACTTACGCAAGCGTTAAAAATAGAATTATCAGAACAGAAACTACTGAGTGAAAGCAGCTTGTTGAATACTCCCAAACAACTGATGTCTACAATTTCGGAAAAAGCTCTACTGCAGAATATTCTCAATCAGACGCAACCCGCTTTACTCAACCAAACCATGCTGACGGAACTAAAACATCAGATAGAAATATTACAAACCACCAACCGCCCGCTGCATCATACTTTACAGCAAATTCTCCATTTACTAGAAAGCAATAAAGCAACGAGTTTAATTACTGCTAACTCGCCTATCACTAATCTATCGGCGCAAAAATCACCGCCAAGTGTAGATGATGTCAAAAATCAAATACTGAGTCAGCTGTCCGCACCGTTAATTTCACCTCAACTTACAGCTATAAATCAAAATAACAACTCAATTGCCAATCAAATGGTTGCAGCGTTACAAGTTCTATTTAGTCGAGCCGCCAAAGCTACGGCGAAAACCCCAACCAGCACACTTGAGAAAACTAATGAAAAAACATCCGAAAAAACAACCGACAAAAACGTAGGCTCAAAAGAAAGCACACTCGATAGAACAAAACCCAGTGAAAACGATAAAAAAATGACCAAATTGTTGGCTGATGGTGTGCGAAATATCCAGTTAAACCAACAAAAAACAGCGAAAAGCCATGCTGAGCAACACCCTCAAATATTTGCAACAATACCGTTTAATATTAACGGTGATATTAGGCAAGCTGAACTTGCCATAGACATAGCGGAAGATGAAGAAAATGAAAATACTAAAGCCGTCAAAATGTGGAGATTTTCTATAAAGTTTGATTTAGGACAGGCTGGAAAAATGCTAACAAAAGCGGTATTAATAGACGATAAGCTTAAGATCAACGTGTATACTGAAGAAGAATCGTTAAAACAACAGGCTGAAAACACCCTCGAATTTTTAACGAAACGACTGAAACTATTTGGTATTGAGTTAGCAGAGGCAGGTTTCAATCATGGTAAAATCCCTGAACGCATGTGGCATGAATCGGCATTGAGTATGCAGTACAGAAGATGAATAAGACACCGACCGCAACTAAAGCCGTTGCATTGACATATGATGCGCCTGACACACCGAAAGTCACGGCCAAAGGTTATGATCAGCTCGCTGTGAGTATTATTGAACAAGCGAGAGAGCATGGTGTAATGGTGCATGAAGATACTGAATTAGCCAATTATTTAAGCCGTATGGAAGTGGGCAGTGAAATACCCTATGAAATCTATGTTATTGTTGCTGAATTAATTGCTTGGTCGTATATTTTACGGGGCGAACAGCCTGAAAACTGGAATAATATCCATCATAAAATAGATCATAAAGTATAACTTATTAAAATAAACTTAACTCTTTTGCGCTTTTTTCTAAGGACGTAAATGCTCGGCCAAAATTATTATGCAATTATAATAACCTTCATTGCAGCATTCGGCGGCTTTATCTTTGGTTATGACGCCTCTGTTATTTCAGGTGTTATTGGATTCGTCGGCCAAGAATTTGAGCTAAATGACTGGCAACAGGGTTTTGTTGTTAGCTCCCCGACTTTAGGCGCTATATTGGCATCTTTTGCAGCTGGTCCGCTGGCTGATAAAATAGGCCGTAAAAAAGTTCTGATTGGTATAGCTGCTCTGTACATTCTATCGGCAATTTTCTCTGCCTGTGCGTTTTCTTATGAAAGTTTAGTGATAGCTCGCATGATAGGCGGATTAGCATTTTCTTCACTCATTTTAGCACCTATGTATATCGCCGAAATCGCACCTGCACAGCTACGCGGAAAATTGGTTTCACTCAATCAGTTAAATATCGTAATCGGCATCTCAGCCGCCTATTTTGCTAATCACTATTTTTTGAATGCCAGCCAAATTCAGCAGCATTGGCTGCATCCGTACGGCCTAGCCGACAATGTCTGGCGTTTTATGTTAGGCGCTGAAATTTTGCCAGCAATGATGTATTTTGCTTTGCTATTTTTAATTCCTGAAAGCCCACGTTGGTTGATGTTAAAAAATGCACCGAGTAAGGCTGAGAAAATTATTTTAAAATTAGTCGATAGCCAAGCAGCCAAAAAGCAATTAACAGAAATAAGAAATAGCATTGGCAATTCAAAGCATAGTCTTAAATCAAACGTCCAGACTTTGTTCAGTCAACCTTTAAGATTCGTCTTGCTTTTAGGATTAGTGATCGCTTGTATCCAACAAATAACAGGGGTTAATGCGATTTACTTCTATGCACCGAGCATTTTTGAACAAAGTGGAATTGGCAAAGATGCATCTTTTATTCAAGCCATATGGATAGGTATTTTTAATATTCTATTTACCTTGGTAGCCATCTCAGCTATCGACAAAGTGGGCCGAAAACCACTTTTGTGTATTGGATTAACTGGCGTTGTATTAAGCATGTCTATCAATAGTTATGGTTTTTACAATGCGAGCTATCAAATTAATGAGCAAGCAGCTCAAGAACTCAGTCAGATCAGCAGTGAACAACTCTCCTCTATCATTAACGTCAAGTTTAACAATGATGTGGAGTTTAAAAATGCGATGAAACATCACCTGGGAGAAAAGGTGTATTTAAACAATGAAAGTGAAATACTAAAAGCAGGTACGCAAATGAATGCCAATTTACTACTAATAGGTATTCTCGCATTTGTCGCATCCTTTGCGGTTTCATTAGGGCCTGTTATGTGGGTCCTGTTAAGTGAAATTTTTCCCAATCAAGTGAGAGGGATAGCCATTTCTTTTGTTGGAATTATTAACAGTTTGTGTAGTTTTACCACGCAATTAATATTCCCCTGGGAGTTGAATCACATTGGCGCAGCTGCAACTTTTTTCATATATGCGATGTTTGCATTACTGGGTTTAATCTTCGTAATTTACTTATTACCGGAAACAAAGGGTAAATCGTTAGAAGATTTAGAGCACAAACTTATAAAGCGTCAGTGAATCAAATCTAGCGCGGGTATTGTCAATGGATGGATTAAATGAATCTCAGACTCTAAATACACATCATCGGTTGCAACCGTTAAAAGATCATGGTCAACCATTACACTCCAGTTTATTTGTTTAGTTATCTGCTGACTTAACTTATCAATTAAATCTGGGCTGTACTGCACTAATTGCAAACATGGATGCTTATTGATATTTTTTAAAAGCTTATCGACCTTACTCGGGTCGCAATAAAACAACCAAACATGCTCTGATTTAGCCTCTGCTTTTTCTAAACGTTCAGGTACCAGTTGATCGACTTCAATCCAGTGTTCAAACTGAACATCGTTACGCCTGACAAACAGATCCGGCTCATCTCCGATACAAATTGCATGGCTCATTTTGACATTAGCATGTCTAAATAACGCCCATGCTAACAGCCTTTGTACCAGATGCCGATGCGATTCTGATTGATGTGCGGCAATAATTTCAGAGCGCGTACAATAGTTCTGAGAATCGACATGCGATACGTTAATTTGAGCTTTGATAACAAGAGAACCATCCGCCATAGCGCCCCCGATAGACGCAGTTAATCTTATTTAAGTTTAATCTAATTTAGAAATTAAGCGAATAAAGCTTTTATATTCTTTGCTGGACTTTACCGAGGGTCCACTGGTAAGGCGATACCGGTAGTATTTTATTTAGCCGAAAAGGTCAGAAAATGTTTTAGAAAAGCATTGCGCATCAAGCAGCCAACAAACTCACAAGAAGCATGATTATTGGCAAGGTATTGACACGCAATTTGTTTTACAGCACCTAAAAGATGCTGTAGGGGTTACTGATTTGCTTTCGCCCAACTATCGCGCAAAGTGACTGTGCGGTTAAATACTAACTGCTGATCCGTTGAGTCTTTGCCATCTTTAACAAAATAACCAGTGCGCTCAAACTGGACTGCTTTTTCCACTTCTAACGCCGCGAGTGAAGCCTCAACAAAACAGCCTTGTTTGACCACGAGACTCTCTGGGTTTAAGACTTGTGTATAATCGTCTTCTGCAGCTGGGTTTGGCACGGTAAACAATCTATCGTATAAACGCACTTCGGCTGGTTTAGCATTACTTGCATCAACCCAATGAATCACGCCCTTAACAGAACGACCATCTTCTGGGTTTTTGCCTAAAGTTTGTGGATCATACTGGCAATAAACGGTTGTGACATTACCCTCTTTATCTTTTTCTGCGCGAAGCGCTTTTACGACATAAGCTCCGCGTAATCGAACTTCTTTGTCCAATACCAATCTTTTATACTTTTTATTTGCCGATTCTCTAAAATCTTCTCTTTCAATGTATAACTCTTTTGAAAAAGTTACAGTACGAGTGCCAAAAGATTCATTTTGCGGATGATTTGCCACTTGCAGCTCTTCGACTTGGCCTTCTGGATAATTTTCAATAACCAGCTTAATCGGCTCTAAGACAGCCATGGCACGCGGTGCATTTTCGTTTAAATCATCACGAATACACGCTTCTAACATCGCCATTTCAACCATGTTATCCATTTTTGTTACACCAATGCGCGTACAAAATTCGCGAATAGAGGCCGCAGTGTATCCACGTCTACGTAAGCCAGCTATCGTTGGCATGCGAGGATCATCCCACCCTTGCACATGCCCTTCGGTTACCAGTGCACTTAATTTACGCTTACTCATTACCGTATATTCTAGGTTTAACCTAGAAAACTCGTACTGATGCGGTCTGGCTTCAATCGAAATATTGTCCAATACCCAATCGTACAATCGTCTATTGTCCTGAAATTCAAGGGTACATAACGAGTGTGTAATGTTTTCAATTGCATCCGAGATACAATGGGTAAAATCGTACATTGGATAAATGCACCATTTGTCACCGGTTTGATGATGGTGCGCAAATTTAACGCGGTAAATGATCGGATCACGCATACACATAAATGGCGAAGCCATATCAATCTTGGCTCTTAACGCGCATTCACCCTCTTTAAATTCGCCATTTTTCATTTTATCAAATAGCGCTAAATTCTCTTCAGGCGTGGTATCACGATACGGGCTATTTTTACCTGGCTCTTTTAATGTGCCGCGATATTCACGCGTCTGTTCAGCATTTAAAAAACACACATAAGCTTTACCGGCTTCAATTAACTCAACCGCATATTGGTAAAGTTGATCAAAATAATTCGAAGAATAGCGCGCTTCACCCGCCCACTCAAAACCTAGCCATTTAACGTCTTCCTGGATCGACTTTACAAAATCGATATTCTCTTTTTCAGGGTTCGTATCATCAAAACGTAAATTACATTGCCCCTTATAGTCCTGCGCTAAACCAAAGTTTAAGCAAATCGACTTAGCATGCCCAATATGCAAATAGCCGTTTGGCTCAGGCGGGAATCGTGTCTGCACTTTCGTGTGTTTACCCGAGGCTAAATCTTCGTCAATGATATTTCTAACAAAATTACTTGGGCGAGCGGATGAGTCGACCATAAAAATCTATTTCCTCATACAAATAAGATGATTTATTCTAATAGCTGGCATTGTAACGTATTTTTATTAACATATACGAGTTTAGAATGCTGTAAAGTGCTGTATTTCATCAAATGTTCTACATAACATTTGTATAAAATGGCAATATATATCATAGTTACGCAGTGTATTAAGCTTGCTGTTACCGATTTATTTGGTTTAGCTTTACCTATAGGATTGAATAGTAGGGATTACAATGTTTGTCAGTATTCGCACTAAACTTCTAGTGATGACTTTTGGAGCGCTTATTGTAACGTCTATTGCTATAGTCGTTATCGCTCTTAAAGAGCATACACGTGTTTATAATGAAACGGTCAAGAGTGACTTTACGGCTTTGGCAGAAAATATTGCTGAAGACCTTGTTGAATATTACACCAGTATTCCAATTGATGAATTCGCAATCAGTACCCGCTTATTGCAATTAGATAAATACCCTTATGTAAAATTTGCACTTGTCACCGCCCCCGCTAATAATGAGGTTGTCGAAAGTTTTATTAATCCCGAGTACTATAGTACGGCTTTGCAAAAAGAAATGGAAAACGTGCTTAAGCAGAGTGCGGATAAAGTAGAAGGTAGTTTATTAATTAGCAAGCAGATTGGCGATCCAAGATTGCCACTGGGTCAACTTTATTTAACAATTGATACGCATAAACAATTATCTGCAAGTCAAACTGCACTTTTTCGACAGCTTGTCCCTTTGGTGATCATCACCTCTTTTGCGATTATGGCGCTGGCTCACTGGTTACAAACCAATACCATTACACCCTTATTACAATTAAGCAGATTAGTAGAGGCCGTTAGAAAAACAAAAGATTACAGTTTGCGCAATAGCCTAAAGCCTTCACATCACCAAGACGAAGTTAGTTTTTTATCGAACAGTTTAAATGAAATGCTAGCGACCATTTCACAACAGCAAGCTCAAAATAAAAAACATACGCAAGAACTTATCGAAAATCAAAGAAAGCTGGTGCGATTGGCCAATTACGACCCGCTCACCAACCTGCCTAATCGAAAATTATTTATGGATATGTTGCAACAATATATCAATCGGCAAGGACAAGCGTTTGCACACATTGCCATTTTAATTATGGATGTTGATGACTTTAAGACAATTAATGACGCAATAGGTCACGCGCACGGTGATACGTTATTAATAAAAATCACGCAACTATTCAAAGAGATTTTATCTGATAATCAAGTTCTTGCTCGCATTGGAGGGGATGAATTTGCCATTATTATTCCAGATGACAGAAATAAAAGTATTGCGACGCAAGTATGTGAGGCTATTTTTAAATCGTTAGAGCGCAATATTGATGTCAATGGATGGTCAATACAAACAAGTGTCAGTATTGGGGTAGCGTATTATAAGGGACAATCTACCAGCATTCAGAATTTAGTGAGTAATGCTGATATTGCCATGTACAAGGCCAAAAGTAGCGGGCGTAATCGTTATGTAGAATTTATAGATGCAATGACGATGCAACAAAACCGCCGTTTGCAGATTGCCAGTTCAATAAAACAGGCTTTAGATAACAATGAATTCTATTTGTTATTTCAACCCAAAGTCGCACCAACAAAAGGGGTTGTCGGCGTTGAAGCTTTAATAAGATGGAATAGCCAACAATTAGGTATTATTTCGCCTGCCGAATTCATTCCAATTGCAGAGCAAACTGGCAGAATAAATGATATTACACGCTGGGTAATTAAACATGGTTTTAAAAAGTTGCACCATTTACAAAAAAGCCAAAACAATAAACTTAAGGTATCTTTTAATTTATCTACTTTTGATATTTTCAAACCCGAGTTTTTAAAATATTTAAAAGAGCAGTTAGCCGAAAATCAATTAGAGCCACAATATATAGAATTTGAAATAACAGAATCATCCTATATAGAAAACTTTTCTGTCGCCCGCAACTTTATTAATAGCATGCAAGAAGTTGGTTGCAGTATCGCACTGGATGATTTTGGTACTGGTTACTCTTCTTTGAGCTACTTAACTCAAATCAATGCTGAAACCATAAAAATTGACCAGTACTTTGTTCGTAATTTATTTAAATCAGAAAAAGATAAAAAAGTGGCAGATGCCATTATTTCATTAAGCCTGAAACTAAATATGACGATTTGTGCCGAAGGCGTTGAAAATCAGAAACAGTACGAATACTTAAAAGCAGCGGGCTGTCATCAAATTCAGGGTTACTATTTTTCAAAACCGGTCGCTTACGAGCAATTAAACGACAACATCAAAAGAATTCAAAATATGCCGGACATCAAAGTCACTAAACTGAGTAGTGTAAAGATTTAAGATAAACTATTGCTTTATTATTTTACCGGCACTGCAGTTTACTCTGTAAATTGGTAGACCACTTGATATAATTTTTTATCGACTAAATCACTTGGCGCGACCGCTAAAATCCCTGATTTAGATTCAACCAAATCAAACATCTGCTTGATGCTCTCTACCTCTAACGGTGGCTTGCGTTTACCGGTAAATCGCATTTGCGCCCAATATGAGTTAATTCGAGACTCTGTTAAGCCAACGACACGGGTATTAAAAACAGCACGCCAGCGATGCCCAGCCGGCAATACCAATGGCTCTAATTTAATATCAGCCACTTGCAATCGGGCGCCTAAATATAATTGCTTAACCTGTTGGCGTGTTAAAGTGAGAGGCTCTGGAAACTTAGTGAACACAAAATAATCAGTTGCATCCGCCGCTTTAATCGCAAAAACATTAATAACACATATACACGCGATCAATAGCTTGCCTAAAAAACCCATTCGATGCCTCCTAACAATAAGGTGGCGGAACCATCGAAGGTATTCTCCATGGTGGGTAGCCCGATATTGGGTTGCCCTTGGGTTAACCTAATATCTGCTTTGAGCGCAACTTGATAATTGACATCATAGCGCACGCCCAGAGTTAAACTGCGCGCGTTTGAAACGGGCCTTTGATTTGACAAAACATTATATTGTTGCGCTATAAAATCTAATTGTGGGTTGCCGCTGGTAAGCGGGGCTTGTTTCATTTCGCTTTGATATTCGCTTGTTCGCTCACTAAAGGTTAAATGAAAGGTATACTTGTCGTAATGATATCCAGCCATTAAATAGTAGGCATTGGCTTGCGTTAAAATATCAATATTGTGCTTTATTTTAGTCCATTCGAACTGCCAAAAAAATTGCAATAAGTCATAAGAAACACTTAATTGGCTGAAATTGACATCGCCGTTTACAGAAAGCTGTTTGGCAATATCGGCATAAACGGGTGATAACATAGCCGCTTGCGAAAATGCATCAATTAGCGGCGTCAACTCGGTTTCAGCAACTAGATAATCGCCTCGCGTATGTGAAAGCCGGATAGTTAAATTATCATGACTGGCATTTACAATAAGCCCTGAGAAAAAATCTGATTCGGCATGGTATATTGACTGACCCACTTGGATATCTTCATCTACCTTACCTGCAAATGCCGAAATTTGCAGATCAAATTCATCCGCTAACCAAGTATATTCTGCTTGCGCGCCTTGAAAATATTGAAAGAAAAATGACGCGTACACTTCATCCGGTGGTAAAACCCAAGAATACGCAAACCCGACATCCAGTACATCACTATAGTGAAAAAACGGAGTATTTAACTTACCCAGTTTAAACTGCCAAGTGTCACTTAACTGGTAGTTTAAATATAACCATGCCAGCGTTGATTTAGCTGGCTGGCTATCTGCCACAAACTGGCTGGTAAATGACAGAGCGTCAGTTGCTTGATAATTTAGCTGTAACCCCAACAAACTGTTGTTTTGCAACTGCAGTGCGTTTTTGTAGCCTAAAAGCTGGTCTTTTTCACTGATCACAGAACCTAAAATGACGCGTCCGAAGCCAGAATAACTTAACTCGTCATCGGCCAAGCTCTGAAAACTCAATAAGCAAAATAATAAACAAATGCGCAACGCTAAGTCCTTGTCTTTCATATTGATTTATACAGACAGTATAAACCTAGATGAAAGACTGTCTAGAACCTTTTGAGAATTTTAAAATTACTTTTGCAGCCATTTTCGCCACATCAACTGTATTTGATATGCCGCTAAATAATTCACCGGCACCAATAGCAAAGTAATAAAAGTTGCGAAAATAATACCAAAGCCAAGCGATACTGCCATGGGTATTAAAAATTGCGCCTGTGTAGATTTTTCAAATAATAACGGCATTAAACCAATAAAAGTTGTCAGTGATGTCAGCAAAACGGGTCTGAAACGCGCCGCGCCCGCTGTTAAAACAGCAGAGTAAACATCTTCACCGGCTTTCCTCATTTTGCCAATGTAGTCGACTAATACGAGTGAATCATTGACCACTACGCCCAACAATGCCAATAAACCTAAGACACTCATGATGGTCAAATCCATACCCATGATCCAATGTCCTATCATTGCACCAATGGCACCAAACGGAATAACAGACATCACAATTAACGGTTTAATATATGAGGCTAATGGGATTGCCAATAAAGTATATATTGCAAAAAACACCCCTAACATCCCCCAAGCCAAAGATCCAAACGACTCGGCTTGTTCACGCGCTTCACCGTCCATCACATAAGAGACACTTGGATATTGCGCGATTAACTCATCCAAATACTCTTTTATCTCGGCATTCAGTGCGGTCATATTGGTACTTTCTTTGTTTAAATCGGCCAGTACATTAACAGTCCGATTACCGTCAATTCGGTAGATTGCGGTTGGGCTTTTGCCAGCGACAAAATAAGCTAACTGTGACAGAGGCACTTGTTTACCATCCGGTGTATTAATCAGCATATTGTTTAGATATGAAATAGAATCTCTTTCATCGCGGGGAAAACGAACCATAACCCGCACATCATCACGTCCACGTTGAATTCTTTGCGCTTCTACCCCAAAAAATGCTTGCCTGACCTGCCTGATTACATCCGAGCGACTCACCCCCAGCAAATAAGCTTCACTTTTCAATTCTATCTGTAATTCTTCTTTACCATCAGCCATAGAATCTCGGATATCAAAAACAGTGGGATAAGTCGCTAAACGCTGCTTCACATCTTCAGCCGCTTTGTTTAGCTGCGCAAAATTATTCCCCCTGAGCTGAATATCAATTGGATCGCCAGCCCGACCAATTTCTGAACGTAAAATCAACTCTTCTGCCCCCGGAATTTCACCAATTCGTTTGCGCCATTCGCGGGCCAAATCCTGGCTGTTGACGTCCATTTCACGTTCTTCCGGTGGGGTAATTTCAAAACGCACACGCCCCCATGATGAATCACTGCCATTACCCGTTTGCGATAATATATGAATGATAATACTTTCGTCGGTATCCGGATCGATATATTTGTGTTGTAGATCTTTGGCAATTTCGGTAATTCTTGAAATATGGCGATCCGTGACTTCAAACGGCGTGCCGTTTGGCATTGACAAAGTAACGGTCACAGTTTCACTGGGTATTCTGGGAAAAAAGATAAATTTAGCATGCCCCATTAAAGCAGCCGAAATAATGATGCTTAAAATACCAATAAAGGAAATGACCGTGCTGCGCTTATTGGCTAAACAAAGGTTGAGTGCCGGTTTATAATATTTAAGTATTGCTGCCTCAAAACCGTCCGCAAATTTTTCTTGAAATTGTTGCAGTTTATTGCCCTGCCCTCGATCTTTTCTAACTTTTAGGTATTTTAAATGGGCCGGCAAAACAAATTTAGATTCTATTAATGAAAATAATAAAACCGGTATTACCACGGCTGGAATTTGGGCAAATAATTTACCCCTAAAACCTTCCATAAATAAAATTGGGACAAATGCAACAACGGTTGTTAATACGCCAAAAGTGACAGGTACCGCGACCTCTTTTGTACCGGTTATTGCAGCTTGTAAACCATTTTCCGCCTTTTCCAAGTGTTTATATACATTTTCACCGGTGACGATTGCATCATCCACGACAATCCCCAGCACAACAATAAAGCCAAACAAACTGATAATATTAAGCGTAACCCCCAAAAACGGCATTAATGCAAAAGCGCCTAAAAAACTCACGGGGATGCCAATAAAAACCCATAGTGCAACCGAAGGCCGAAGGAACATACCCAATAAGATCAAAACCAAGATGCCACCTTGCAAAGCATTACTGACCAAGGTCCCGATTCTTTTTTTAACAATTTGCGAATCATCATCCCAGTACGCAATGTGTACGCCTTGAGGCAGTTTATGTTGTGCTTGCGCAATATAGTCTTTCACCTTACTGGCGACATCAATAGCACTTTGTTGTCCAACGCGTTGAACACCTATGGTGGCAGCAATCTGCCCATCAAAACGAGTTCGGAGTGACGTTTCTTCAAATCCATCGGTAATGGTTGCAATGTCACCCAAGGTCAAAATTGTCCCGTTTGGTGATGACTTTAAAACAATTCTTTCAAACTCATCTTGCCGGTAGGCCTGCCCTTTTGAGCGAATGAGTATGTCTCCCCCATCGGTACGAACATTACCGGCAGATAAATCCAGTGAACTTGCTCGAATGGCTTCTGCAACTTGGGTCAAGGTTAAATCAAATTCACGCAGTGTGTCTTGATCTAATTCAACTGCAATTTCATAATTTCGAACGCCGTCTAATTCAACTTGTGTAATGCCATCAATTTTAAGTAAATCATCTCTTACTTTTTCGGCCATTTGCCTTATTTCATGTTCAGTCACATCACCAAAGATAGTGACATCAATGACACTGCGTTTACGTACCGCTAACGAAATAATCGGTCTTTCCGCTTCAGTTGGAAACGTATTAATTGAATCAACTCGGTTTTTAACATCATCCAGAATATCTCTGGGCTCATAGCCTCTTTCAACTTCAATTGTGACCGAGGCCCCGCCCTCAGTCGATCGACTTCTAATTTCTTCAATACCTTCTAAATCGTTCAGCGCTTCTTCTATTCGGCTGGCGATCGCCAGTTCAGCGTCTTCTGGTGTGGACCCTCTAAGTGAAACTTGTACACTAATCGTATCCGCTTCAAATGTCGGAAATACCTCAAGTGGAATACGATTAAACAGACTAAAAACCCCTGCTGCAACAATACTGATTAATAATAAATTGGCGGCAACATGATTACGCGTGAACCAAGCTATCATTGTTTTGGCTCCTGCTCACTTTTAACTTTTACTTTTGTGCCGCTGGATACCTGACCTAATGAAGTCGTTACCAATAAATCGCCCTCCTCTAAGCCAGATTGTATTACCGCTTCAGATTCGTTCTGCCACAGTATTTCCACATTGCGCCGTGTAATAGTGCCGTCTTGATATAAATAAACATATTGGCCTTGATAGATAGTTTTGTTCGGAATCACGATCACATTTTTTAAGGTGTTACCCCGTACTTGAGCTGTAACGTATTGACCTATTTTAAGTGGAACTTTACCGTAAGCTTTTTTGCCAAAAGGATCTTCAATTCGGGCGACAACATGTAGCTGACGACTCACAGGATCAATTTCACTTGCGGTACGTACAATTTCCCCCTGCCATGCTTGCTCACCCGATAAATTAGAAATTAATGTCACTTTGGTTTTATCAGCAGAGCTCGCGCCACGGTAATTTTCAGGCAAGTTTAACAATCTTATTTCATTATTTTTGATAGGTAGGGAAACTTCTATTGCATCCGTTGAATAAATCTCACCAACTTGAGCGTTTGTACCAATAACCTGCCCAAGATCAACGGATTTAATTAAAACCCGCCCATTATATGGTGCCCGTATTTCAGTACGCTGAAGATTTATTAAAGCCTGTTGATGATTTGCTTTTGCTGATTCAACCTTCGCTTGTGCTGCGGCCAACTGAGGTTTCCGTAACACTAAATCAGAAGCCGTCTTATCACTGCCTAGTCTTTGCCAATCCTGTTTCGCTTGATCGGCCAAGGCCTGTTGTTCGATTAAGTTTTGTTCGGCTTCCACTAAATTGGCATAGGCTATTTGAACTTTCGCTTGATAATCAACATCTTCAATTTTGATTAATAGTTCGTTTTTATCAAAAAAGCCACCGCTGCGCATTGATTCTGCAACATACTCGACTTTGCCTGCTACCTGACTCGACAAGACAGTTTTAACCTGTGCACTGACCAAACCATATGACTTTAAAATAACCGGGTAGTCTTGCGCAGATAAACGCAAGGTTTCAACCGCTATTTGCGCCGCTTGAGGTTTGGCACCCCGTTTTACCTGAGGTTTATTAAAAATAATCAAATAAATTGCTAGGGCAAAAGCCAGCAATAAGATATAGGGTAAAAAACTTTTAATTTTTTGTTTATTCACGACTTCCCCTTTGCAACCTTTCTAAGGCAGAATCTCCACCTAAAGATTGATGTAATTGAATTTGACTGACGACAATTTGTTTTTTGATATCGATAACCTGACTTCTGGCATCATATGCTCTGCGCTGTGCTTCTAAATAAGTCGAATAGCTACTGATACCGGCCAAATATTGTTCAAATGCTAACTGTTCTGCTTTCTCGGCGTTTTGTTTAGAATTTAATCTGTAAGTCAGTCTTTGTTGCAGCGCTTGTAAGTTAGATAATGCAGTTTCGACTTCCTCAAAAGCTGCATATAAAGTTTGTAAATAACTTAATTCACTTTGATTTAATTCAAGCTCAGCGATTTGTTCTGCCGCCTTTAAGTTACCGGCATCAAAAATTGGCTGGAAAAGTGAAGCGCCCAAAGACCAAGCAATCCCGTCTTTAAATAAATCTGACAATGAAGATTGACTGTCATTTAATGACGCTGAAATTGAGAAACTTGGAAATCTGTTTTTATGTGCAATTGCAAGTTCAGCGTTATCGACTAATATTGTGAGCCAAGCTTTTTGCACATCTGGCCGACGTTTAATTAACTCAGCAGGCACGCCACTTGGAAATTGATAATTTAGTTGTTGTAATTCACTTTCCGTAGTTAACTGTTCAGACGGGTATCCCCCCAACAAAAGATTTAATTGCCGGTTCAGTGAATCGATCCGCTCTTGCTGCTCTAATAGTCTAGATTTTTCGTTTTCTAGATCATTGCGTGTTAAATAAACATCCAAAGCGCGGTTTAGCCCAGATTGATAACCACTTTCAATAATTTCCAGGTTACTTTTTACGTTTTCATATCTTTGTTGATACAAAGCATAAACTTGCATTGCGGCTGCTTTTTCAAACCAAAGGTTGGTAACGCTAGACACCAAGTCCAGCTCAGCTTGTTTTAAATTCGCCAAATTTATTTGGTAATTTAGTTGCGCTGCTTGCTCAGCCTGGTTTAGTTTTCCCCAAACATCGATTTGGTAAGAGGCACTGACACCTGCGTTAAAACGACTTGCGGCTTGTGCATCACTGGCACTGCCCTGACTTCGGTTAGCTGAAAAAGAAAAGTTTAAATCAGGCCACAAAGCTGCGCTGGCCCGAGCCAGATATGCGCGCGATTTTTCAACCTCTAACTTTTGTTTTTGAATATTCTGATTATGCTGCAGTGCATCTTCTATCAAAGTCAATAAGCGATCGGATTGCAACCAACGGGCCAAATATTGACCTTCGCTTATTTTTTCTGACGTTTGCTCTGCAAGCTCAGTATTCAGATTAGTTTGCCAACTATCTGGATACTCAACGTTTTGTGTTAAGTTATATTGTGCAGCGCTTTGGCACGCACTCAGCAATACAACTAAAATGCTAGAAATACCCGTTCGACTAAAATTTTTCATTATTATGCTATTTGTATTCATTTTCTGACGCTATCCTAGTCAAATTGAAATGGAAATAAAGACTCTACTAACAAGTTTACGCAATCTTTACTTTTATGTTCAAAATTCAGTAATTAATTTTCAAAATGTATATTTTTACACCTATCTGTATATTTATTGTTGCACCAAAATAAATCAAAAAACAAAACAGATACAAATAAAAACCATTAATATCAACACATTATCGTTACTCATCTAACCTCCTAAATTTGTGCAAGATATTTCATAAAAATGTCATTTTGTTCATTCCGTGTTCACTGCAAGTATGCTAAAGTCCGGCCCTTATAAACCCTGCATAAATTACACAAACAGCTACCGAGGTTTTATAGCGTTATGCTTTTGCAACTATCACACTCAAACTGGCAAAAAACCCTATTTTTGTTTTTATCTGCACTCGCCATATTTATTTCACCTTCAGTATTCGCCAATACCGATGCCCATCAGCTTGATTTAACACAACATTATGTCGGTTATCTAGCAGTGGGTATTTTCATCCTGGCATATAGTTTAGTCATTGCTGAAGATTATCTACACTTACGAAAATCCAAACCGGTATTGGTTGCAGCCGGCATCATTTGGTTTTTACTGGGATACATATATACCGAACATGGAATGCCTGAAATCGCCAAAGAAGTGTTTGAGCACAACCTATTAGAGTACGCTGAGTTATTACTCTTCTTATTAGTTGCAATGACCTATATCAATGCGATGGAAGAACGAAAAGTATTTGATGCAATTCGTGTGTGGATGATTTCTAAAGGCTTGAGCTTAAGAAATTTATTCTGGTTAACTGGGATAATGGCGTTTGCAATTTCATCGTTTGCCAACAACCTAACAACAGCGATGTTAATGTGCGCAATCGTACTTAAAGTGGCAAAAGGTAATAAGCCTTTTATTAACGTCGCCTGTATTAATATTGTGGTCGCTTCTAACGCTGGTGGTGCCTTTAGCCCATTTGGTGACATTACCACACTGATGGTATGGCAAGCGGGTTTGGTTCAATTTCAAGAATTTTTTGTGTTGTTTATCCCCTCGGTTGTCAACTTTGCCGTTCCTGCTGTGATTATGAGTTTATTTATTAGCTCTGAGCCCAGTCAAATTATACGCGAAGAATTTGAAATGAAACGTGGTGCAAAACGTATCGTCTTTTTGTTTATTTTGACCATAGTAACCTCTGTGATCGCGCATAGCTGGTTCGGTATGCCACCCGTACTCGGTATGATGACAGGTTTAGGCTATTTGAAGTTTTTTGGCTATTATCTGCGTCGCAGTTTACCGCGTTCTTTGGCCAAAAAGCGTTCTGAGGCAGAAAAACGTAAAGATGAAAAAGCTTTGCGTCGTCTTGGTCAGGTTGTCCCCTTTGACGTTTTCACCAAAGTTGCGCAAGCAGAATGGGATACTCTGTTATTTTTCTTCGGTGTTGTTATGTGTGTCGGTGGCTTAGGATTCATCGGTTATTTAACCTTAATTTCTGAAGCTATGTACAATAATTGGGATCCGACCTACGCCAATATAGCGGCTGGCGTATTATCCGCGATTGTTGATAACATCCCTGTGATGTTCGCCGTCATTAGCATGAACCCAGCCATGGGGCTGGAGCAATGGCTTTTAGTAACCATGACAGCAGGTGTCGGTGGTAGTTTATTATCGGTTGGTTCCGCTGCTGGGGTGGCATTAATGGGACAATCTAAAGGTAATTATAGTTTCTTTGGACACTTAAAATGGAGCTGGGCAATTGCGCTGGGTTATATCTTGTCTATCTTAACGCACCTTTGGATTAACGGCGCACCTGCGGCTTAATACTCCATACTCTATTAACGAGCATTAAAAAAGCCCGTTGTGAACTTCAAGTTTACAACGGGCTTTTGTTATCATGACACTTTTATAACTACACTTTTATAACTACACTTAGATACTAATCAGTTATTCAGTCATTCGTTATTAAGCAATTAGTTATTAAGCAATAATTCTGCCTGATCGCCTTTCTGCTCTAGCCACGCCTTTCGATCTGCACTGCGTTTTTTGGCCAGTAGCATATCCATCAGCTCATTAGTCACTTGAATATCATCAATCGTCAACTGAACCAAACGACGGGTATTCGGATCCATTGTTGTTTCACGTAGTTGTAAAGGGTTCATCTCGCCTAACCCTTTGAAGCGCTGTACATTAATTTTTCCACGCTTTTTCTCTGCTTCAATACGATCCAAAATGCCATTTTTTTCATCTTCATCCAGTGCATAATAAACCGATTTTCCAACATCGATTCGGTACAATGGCGGCATGGCAACATAAACATGACCTGTTTCAACAATATGTTTAAAGTGTTTAATAAACAAAGCACATAACAAAGTAGCGATGTGCAAACCATCGGAGTCGGCATCGGCTAAGATGCAAATTTTGTCGTAGCGCAAACCACTGCTATCTTCTGAATCTGGGTCAATACCAATTGCCACGGAAATATCATGAATTTCCTGTGAGGACAAAATCTGGCCAGAATCAACTTCCCAGGTGTTTAAAATTTTCCCTCGCAGTGGCATGATCGCCTGAAATTCTCTATCTCGCGCTTGTTTTGCCGAGCCTCCGGCTGAATCCCCTTCGACCAAAAACAATTCAGATCGTGACGGGTCCTGACTGGTACAATCTGTTAATTTACCCGGCAAAGCGGGCCCTGACGTGACTTTTTTACGAACCACTTTTTTCGCAGCGCGCATTCTTTTTTGTGCATTGGCAATAAAACTTTCAACCAATTGCTCGGCAACGTCAGTATGTTCATTTAACCATAAGCTAAAAGCATCTTTGACAACGCCTGATACAAAGGCTGAACATTGCCTTGAAGAAAGCCGCTCTTTAGTTTGTCCGGCAAATTGCGGATCCTGCATTTTAACTGACAAGATGTAACTACACCTGTCCCAAACATCTTCCGGTGTCAGTTTTACCCCTCTTGGAATTAAATTTCTAAACTCACAGAATTCGCGAACCGCATCCAATAAGCCCTGACGCAAACCGTTTACATGCGTGCCGCCTTGCGCCGTTGGGATCAAGTTTACATAACTCTCATAGGTCCCTTCGCCACCTTCGGTGAGCCAAGTTAACGCCCATTCTGCCCCTTCAGTTTTACTAGAAAACTCGCCGACAAATGGCTCTTTAGGTAAACTTTCATAACCACCAACGGCCTGCGATAAATAATCCCTTAAGCCATCTTGGTAACACCATTTATGGGTTTCGTTGTTGATTTTATCCTGAAACTCTATTTCTAAACCCGGGCATAACACGGCTTTTGCTTTGAGCACATGTATCAGTTTGCTGCTACTAAATTTTGCACTATCAAAAAATACAGGATCTGGCCAAAAGTGTACACTGGTTCCCGTATTACGCTTACCACAGGTCCCGATTTCATGTAAATCGGTCACCTTATCACCGTTTTCAAACGCAATTAAATACACGGTTGCATCGCGCCGTACCGTCACTTCGACACGGGTTGATAATGCATTCACAACCGAAACCCCAACCCCGTGTAAACCACCTGAAAACTGATAGTTTTTATTTGAAAATTTACCACCCGCGTGGAGTTTAGTTAAAATCAACTCGACCCCGGGGACGCCTTCTTCTGGGTGAATATCCACTGGCATCCCGCGACCATTATCGGAAACTTCCAAAGACTGATCAGGATGTAAAATCACTTTAATTTGACTTGCATGTCCTGCCATTGCTTCATCGACAGAGTTATCGATAACTTCCTGTCCTAAATGATTAGGTCTTTGAGTATCCGTATACATGCCGGGGCGTCGACGAACCGGCTCTAAGCCACTGAGGACTTCAATTGCATCTGCATTATATTGTTGTGACATATTATTTTGTATTCCGATGCTGTTTTAATAAATATTGAATAATAGCTGGCAAATATTCAGCATAATGAACAAAAGCGTGATTACCACCTTTTATCACTTCCAGCTGATTGTTTGCAAATTTTTGTGCGGCTTCTTTATAATCCAGTGTTTCGTCTTCGGTTTCTAATAAAACCCAAAGTTTTAATAAATCAGTATTTTTAACTTCGAACTTTTTCAACGCTTGATTGAAGTCTGGCGTTACCTCAAACAATTCACCGGTATAAGGGTTAGTATGCTCACCTAAATAGTCAGCTAACAAGCGATACGGATAGGCGGCCGGATTAATCAGCACCGCCGATTTTTGTGTTTGCTCAGCACACCAGGTTGCTAAATAGCCGCCCAGTGAACTGCCAATAAACCCCAACAAACAATCATCATATTGTTTGATAAGTGATTGAAGACAAGCTTCTATTTGTTGCGGATAACTGGGTATTTGCGGACAAACCACTCTGATATCTGGATAGTGCTGACCAATAAAACCAACAGTTTGCTGGGCTTTCTGCGATTGTGGTGAACTTAAAAAACCGTGCAAATAAATGATCGTGCTTTTTTGCTGCATATCAGATTAGCCTTAACCAATGGTTTTTTGCATCTATATGACCATCTGGATGCAAGGTGAGTTCGTTATACCCAGCGACAACTGTCGGTGCTTTTTCTGCCGTATGACAAAACTGTACTGAACTTGCAGGGCAAGCAAACCAAGGCTTGCCATAAAAATCTCCCTGCCGATTGTCGTGTACATGACCATGTATAATACCTTTAACTTGCTGATTATGCTTTATCCAGTGCATAAAGCCGTCGCTATTTTTAAGTGGGTACTTATCGATGAAACTACCATATTTCACAATATGATGGTGCAGTGCAACTAACAAATGCTGCGAACTTTTGTTGTCTAATTCTGTCAGCATTTTTGATAATTGCGCTTCACTAATGGATCCGCTTCCGCCCGCATTTTCTGCATGGCTGCAAAACAAGAGTACACGCCAGTTAGTGATATCAAAATAAGACTGCTGTTGGAAGCCTGCTAACGTCTTTACTTTGTTAAGGTGGTTTAAATCATCATGGTTGCCCGCAATTAAAAACAAAGGGATTTGCCAATGGTGTTTGCTCAGCAAATCGACAAAATTCTGATATGCAGGCCAGCACTCATCTTGCACAAGGTCTCCGGTAAATATAACGGCAGATACTTCATTTTGCCGCTGACTGACCTCTTTTAATATCTGTTGTAGCTGCCGATATGGATTTGCGCCATAGAAGGTTTCCGATTTATCTACCCGCAAATGGCAGTCTGTAATTTGAATAATCCGAGCTGTCATTACCCAAATACCTGATTAGGTAAAGCTAATCCATTTTCATGGCAGTACTTTAACCAATCATTTAAAAACAAATTAACTTGCATTTTTTCATCTGGCTGGTGCATGTGAGGGTTCGGGTACATATAGCTGGGTTGAATGCGTGTCATATTTTGACTGGCGATCACCTCGGCCATTTTCACATCATGATATACACGAATCATTACTTTGGGTTGCATCATATCCGGTAAACTGGTGGATAGCTGACGCATTTCAATTACATTGGTAAACTTGCTACATTCAATAACCTGAATTTGGAATACAGCTTGAGGGCCAGTTTCAAACTGATTGATCCGATTAAATTCCCAGCCACGCACTAAGCCTGCCAACAAAATAAAATTATGTTCGCACAAGGTGTTCAGCGCAGCGATGTCAGGAACATACTTTTTGCTAAATCGTTTCATTTTGAGCAGCCCACGTCTGTTCAATCATCTTATGATGTAGTTTAAACCATTGCAGCGCGATGAGCGCAGATGCATTCTCTATTTTACCCGCATCCAACCAGTGCATCACCTGCTTACGGCAAAAGCGGTGAACACGAATATCTTCATGCTCATAGTCTAAACCACAAATGTCAGCCGCTTTTGTCGCATCAACTTTTGCCAAATAAAGATAGATACGTTCACTGGTTCCACCGCAACTGGATAAATAACTTTGCATGGGGACCAACTCATCTATCAACAAGCCAGTCTCTTCTTGTGTTTCGCGGTGCGCAACTGATTCAATTGTTTGCCCCTCATCAACCATGCCACCCACTAACTCAAAGGCCCAGGGATGCTCTGCATTTTCTATACAGCCAATACGTATTTGTTCAATCATAATAATTTCATCAGCGACTGGATCGTAGGGTAAGACAACGACCGCGTCTCCACGTTCAAATAACTCGCGTTGAACAACCTCAGACCAGCCCCCCGCAAACAGCCTATGCTGAAATGAAACTAAAGACACCTTAAAAAATCGTGAAAACAAGGATTCTTTAGCGACAACTTTTACATCTTTTTTATCGAAACTATATGGAAAATCTTGGGTCTGTTTAGTCATAAATTATATTAGCTATGTTAAACTTATCGCCATTATTATACTAAATGCTTAGCTCAAAGTGGAAATTGCTCAATCTGGCATTGTGCCACGATTCAAAACGATAAGCTAACGAACAAGAATTCAAATTAACTTACCACAATACAGGGAAATTTTTTATGCGAATGCACATGCCATTTATTGGTATATTGATTGCTGGTTCAATTTTAATGCCTGCAACGGCTGGCGAAAGTCTGTACGATATTTACCAACAAGCAAAACAGCAAGATCCTAAAATAAGACAAGCACAAGCGAATTATCAAGCAACACTAC
This sequence comes from Catenovulum sediminis, assembly GCF_007289895.1. Classification (GTDB taxonomy): domain Bacteria; phylum Pseudomonadota; class Gammaproteobacteria; order Enterobacterales; family Alteromonadaceae; genus Catenovulum; species Catenovulum sediminis. The sequence goes on from NZ_CP041660.1 coordinate 3,895,674, forward strand.
AAAATAACCCTTTGGCTAAATCAAGAATATTGCCTCAATTAAACGGTAACCTAAGCCATACTGTAGACGACAGCCAATCGATCACTCGCCAGTCTGCCAGTATCAGCTTAAGCCAATCAATATACCAGCATGAAAACTGGCTTAATCTTTCAACAGCCGAAAAGCAAGTTAAACAAAGCGAAATGAGGTTAACTTTAAGTGAGTACGACTTAATTGTAAGGGTTGTAAACGCATACTTAAACGTATTGCAGGCACAAGACACATTGAGTTTTGTACAGGCTGAAAAAAGTGCAATTGAAAGACAGCTAGAAAAGACAAAACAACAACTAAAAGTGGGTATTTCGGCAATTACAAATTTGCATGAAGCTCAGGCACAGTTTGACGCATCCGTTGCACAAGAAATATCCGCCATGAATGATATTGAACTAGCCAAAGAGGCGTTAAGAGAAATTACCGGTCAATATCACAGTGAAATCAAAACCTTTGATACCGAATCCTTTACACCGCCTGAGTTAAACCCTAATAACATCAACGACTGGTTAAAAATAGCGACAGCTCGTAACCCTAGCCTGCTAGAACAAAAAATTGCGGTTGCTATCGCCAAACAGCAAATTGATATCGCATCAGCTGGACATTTACCCAATGCAAACTTTAGCGCAAATTATGGTTGGGTGGACAATGAGTTCGAACAAGCTGACCAAACAACCGGTAATATTAATACGATAAATAGCAGAAATGACGGTTTATCTTGGACCATCAGTGTCAACGTACCTATTTATTCTGGTGGGAATACCAGCGCCCAGACCAAACAAGCAAGACAACAGTATGTTGCAGTGAGTCAGGCATTGGAGTTGACACATCGTGGGATCATTAAAGCCGTGCGCAGTGGTTATAATGACGTAAAAACAACCTTAGCCAGAATAAACGCACTGCAACAATCTGTTGTTTCCGCAGAGAGTGCACTTAATGCGACACAGGCTGGCTTTAACGTAGGTACCAGAACGATTGTTGATGTACTTAACAGCACCAAAGTTGTTTTTGATGCTAAAAGAAATTTAGCTAGCGCCAGATATGACTATATTAAAGCGATTATAAACTTGAAAAGTGCGTCCGGTAATTTAACGGAAAACGATGTTGTGGCAATAAACAATCTAACTAAAGATTAATCAATAACCTTCAAAAACGGGTGTCGGTATCGAATTTTTCGAATGCTCGGTTACCCGTTTTAATATAACCTAGGCGACAAGCACTAATTCGACATAACTTTAGTCTTTTCAGTTAGATCAAGTAACTTATCGAGTTTGGCCTGAATATCTAGCCAATTTCGGCCTGTTCGTACCGCGACTTCTAAATCGGCTGCCGCTGCGCCTATATCCGCATAGGCAAAAGTTGACGCTGCACCTTTCAATTTATGAGCTACGCGAACTAACTGACGTATGCTTTGTTTCTTTTTCGCTTCTGATAATTCTAATTGCATATCGTTTAATTCAGTTAAAAAGGTATTTTTTAATTCACTTTCAACTGATTTGTCCAGTTCTAATGAAAGGTCCGCCATTTGCCTATCGTTTGTGCCACCTAAGTATTTCAAAAGTGCGTCCAATAACACGTGCCTTTCTACCGGCTTAGCGACAAAATCATCGAACCCTGCTTTTAAAAAACTTTCAATTTCGTCTTTAATTACATGCGCTGACAGAGCCAAAATAGGCATCTCCTGATAGCCTAATTGACGGATCATAGCAAGCGTTTCTAAACCATCCATAACAGGCATTTGCACATCAAGAAAAATTAAATCAAAGTGACTTGCAATTAATTCTTCTATTGCCAGCTCTCCGTTCTCAACAGCTACGACATCAATACCTACATGGCTTAAAACCATTTGTATCAATTGCCTTATCGCTAGATTATCTTCTGCAACCAACACTCTTCCTGATAGTTTCTGGCATGAGAGTTTTTGTTTAATTGTATGCTTTGCGCTAGGAACAGAATATATCAATGCATTATTTTCAAGTTCAGTCAGATTTAATACGACCGAGAATAAAGTGCCATATTCAAGCTGGCTGGATAATTGAATTTCGCCGCCCATTTTTTCAATTAGATACTGGCTGATATTCAAGCCTAATCCAGTGCCATTTAAATTATCGAATTTATCCCCACTGTGTATCTGCAAAAAGGGGGCAAACAACTTTTCTTGTTCCTCTTTTGCAATACCAATACCCGAGTCTTCAACCGTAATTCGCAGTTGAAAAGCTTCGGTATCAAATGCACAACTTAATTTAACAAACCCCGTGTTTGTAAATTTGAATGCATTGGATAACAAATTGACAAAAATCTGTCTGAATCTCACTGAATCTACCCAAATATATTCGGGTAACGGAAAAATGAAATCAGTCTTAAATTCTACATCAGCTGATTTAGGCATACCCGATGCCAAATTAATTAAATCATTTAATAATTCAAATAACTGACACTTTTCTGGCATTAACTCCAACTGATCCGCTTCTATTTTAGAAAAGTCTAAAATATCATTAATTAAACTTAATAAATGCCGACCATTGCTGTCGATATGATTTACCGCTATCTCGAAATCATTGGTTGCTACCTCACCATTTTTTAGGGCTTCTGCGTACCCTAATACAGATGTTAATGGTGTACGAATTTCATGGCTCATGTTCGCGACAAAGCGACTCTTTGCTGCATTGGCTTTTTTTAGCTGGTCTGTCAATGCACTGAGATTTCTCTTTTGCTTTTGCAGGGCTATATGGGTTTTGATTCGAGCTTTTAAAATAGCCGTGTTAAATGGCTTAAACACATAGTCACATGCACCTAACATTAAGCCTTGTTCTTCTTTCTCGGTTGACTGTGCGCCGGTTAAAATGATGACAGGGATTTCTTTGGTAGCAGTGTTTTCTTTTAGACGCGTTAATACCTCAAAGCCATCCATTTCAGGCATTAAAATATCCAATAAAATTAAATCAGGTTGATACTTTTCAGCTTTTTCTAACGCTTGCACACCATTTTTTGCCAGAATAGCAACATAATCACGCTTTAATAATGCGCTTAGGGTTTTTAAGTTGAGTTTTTCATCATCAACGATAAGAATGGATTCCATATCACTCTCACTTAAAGTAACTCCCACTAACTAGATATTTAATTAGCATTGAGTAAAACGAGCTTTGAATCTTGCTTATAGTTTTGACTATAAAGTTGATTTCGTCCATTATCTTTTGCTAAATATAAAGATTGATCCGCAAAGTTCAACGCATTTAACATATCAGTCATATTCTCCGGGATGCAGGTGTAACTACCAATACTGACTGTAACACAAGCTTCACATTGAGAATTTTCATGCGGTATGTCTAATTCGCGCACCGCATTTAAGCAGTTGTGCAGTGAAACTTCAGCCCCTCTAACATCGGTTTCAGGTAGAACAATGACAAATTCCTCTCCGCCTAAACGCCCAACAAAATCTCTTGGACGGACAAGTTGGCTTTGCAAAGCCAATGCAACGCTACGTAGAGCCTTATCACCTACCAAGTGACCGTATGTGTCGTTATAAGATTTAAAATAGTCTATATCGACAACTGCTAACGTAAACTCAGTGCGATTACGGTATGCATACTGCCACTCTTTATGCAAAACTTCGTCAAACTGACGCCTGTTCGCTATCGTGGTCAAGGCATCTATATGCGCAAGTTGATCTAACAATTTTTTATGTGCGACACTTTGCAAATGTGTGTTCACGCGCGCTTGCACTACACCACCATGAAAGGGCTTAGCAATAAAGTCCACCGCACCTAATCGCAGGCCTTTTTCTTCCATCTCAAAACAGTTATTGGCGGTGATAAAAATAATCGGAATGTCGTGCGTTTCACGATTATTTTTCAATGTATCGATGACAGCAAAACCATCCATATCTGGCATCACTATATCTAAAATAATCAAGTCAGGTTTTAGCTCTGTACTTTTTTCGATTGCTTGCGCACCATTTTTTGCCAGTAATACGACAGCCATCCCTTCAACTAATTCTTTTAGAATTCGGCGATTGGTTTTGTCATCATCGACAATTAATATACTCAAGCCTTTATTGTTTTGATTCATGATGATTCAGTAACCAGCCTAAAGTATTGGTTGTTATCCTTTATTAATTCAAGCGCTTGATCGTATTCTATTTCATCAATCGCCGTTATGATTCTTTCGATTACTTCACCCTTTTCGACATGGTACTGCAACTGTTTTAAGATTGGAATGTAATCTTCTGCTTTAGCGTTAGATTGCGCTAAGTACTCTGTTAGTTCAACAAACATTTTGTCTACATCTTTTTGCTTAAACCGACCAATTTCAAAATTTTGTTTGAAATGCTTATCAACAAAAGGAACTAACTCATCCAACAAGCTTTTAAGCTTATTTTTAACCGACTCTAATAATTGCCTGCGAGGCTGCTTAGTTTCAATTGCTTCCTCTAGTTTCTTCGCCAATTCCGCAAGTTCATATGCACCTATATAGGCTGCATTTGACTTTAACGAATGCGCTTTTAGATACAGTTGCTCTGAATCATTATTTATATCCAGAAGTGTCAGCTTATCTGCCGTTTTAATATTTTCTTCAACAAATGTTTTAACGACATCCAGATACAAAGACTCTCGGCCTTGCATTTTCACAAGCGCATCAGCAACATCTAATAAAGTTAAAGATTGCAAGACCCCCATTTCACTGTTGGTATAACGTGTGGCATCGTTCGTTTTTACTTTATTTTTATCAATCCACTTAATCACAATACGATAGAGCTCTTCTGGATCTATCGGTTTAGTGAGGTGGTCGTTCATCCCAGCATCAAGACTTTTTTGTGCATCTCCTGCCATCGCGTGAGCCGTCATCGCAATAATAGGTAAACTTTTAAACTTGTCGATGCTGCGAATTTCTTTAGTTGCAGTTAGACCGTCCATTTCAGGCATCTGTATATCCATCAATACCAGATCATATTTATTATGCATAATTTTATCGATAGCCTGCACGCCATTCTCGGCTATCTCTATGCGTATCCCTGTGTCTTTCAAAAAACCAACCGCGACCTGGCGGTTTAATTTGTTGTCTTCGACCAACAATAAATTCACATCAGACAAATCAACCAGCTTATCCGTATGTCGGAATTCATCTTGCTCATTCAGTTCATCCAATTTATCCAGTTTTAGACAATATGACAGAGCATCAAATAATGTCGACTGGTTAACCGGCTTTTCGATAAATCCATCTATGCCCACTTCCTGGCTCAGTGATTTAGCTTCATCTTTATCATATGACGAAATCATTAATATGGCGGGGACTTTTGTCAATCCCAAATCTTGTTTGATGAGCTTGGATGCTTGGATACCGTCCATTTCCGGCATTCTCCAGTCCATAACAATTAAATCAAATGGTTGCTCACTTGCAATACTTGTTTGCACCGCATCAATCGCTTTAATACCATTTTCCGCCTCAACGACATCAGCGCCATGATTAGCAAACATATCCTGCAAAACTTTTCGTGAAACTAAATTATCATCCACCAACAAAACCCGGATATTTCGCCCTTCTATTTTTAAGACTTTATCAACTAGGTTATCTGCTTTGGCGTTAAATGAAATTATAAAGTGAAATGCCGAGCCTAAACCTTGTTTGCTGCTTGCCCAAATTTCACCGCCCATCAGGGTGACCAACTCTTTGGTAATGGATAAACCAAGACCTGTTCCGCCATACTTTCGCGTAATTGAATCATCACCTTGCGAAAATGAATTAAATAAGTTTTGCTGCTGCTCTACCGTCATGCCTATCCCTGTATCCACGACAGAAAAATGCAGTTCGTACTTCATATCATCCAATAATTTTGAGCTTATGCGAATACTGACATGCCCTTGTTCTGTAAATTTAACCGCATTAGAGATAAGATTAACTAAGACTTGCTGAACCCTGAGAGGATCACCTTCAATAAATTTAGGGACATCCGGTTTTACATCCAGAATAATCTCGATACCTTTATCGTGGGCCTTTAACGAACAAACATTAACAGCCCGATCAACGACTTTTTCTAAATTAAAATAAACCTTCTCAATGTTTAACTTGCCCGCTTCAATTTTAGAATAATCCAGCACATCATTAATGATACCAAGCAAAACATCTGCTGAACTTGATATTTTTTGTAAATAATCTCGCTGTTCAAAGTTAAGATTGGTTTTAAGCGCCAACTGACTTAAGCCAATAACCGCGTTCATAGGTGTACGAATTTCGTGGCTCATTTGTGCTAAGAAGCGGCTTTTAGATTCGTTCGCTTGTACGAGCTGATCGCTCGTTTGCTGAAGCTCAATTGTACGCTCAGCAATTTTTTCTTCTAGGTTATTGTTTAACTGTATATTTTCTTCATTGAGCAAACGCACACGATCAGCTACGGCAAAGGCCAGTAGCAAGGCGTCAACCGCACCGCCAATATAGCCGATCAAATAGAGGTTTAATGTTGCACTGTCTATCGCACCTACATTCACTAAGTTATTTACTATATTCGGAGAAAATAACGCTAAGTAAGCAAAAACAAAGTATTTCGCTGGTCGATAACCGCCTTTCCACGAAACAATACCGGCGAATAGACCGAGTAGTAGATTGATTGTTGAACTAAGCGTTGTCACTATCAGTCCAGTCCCGGGGTGCATCAATGCAAATGGAATACAGAGTAGACTGATAAATGCAGCGATATAGCAAAGCTTTGCCAACCGTGGCCGCAGATGATTCAGTTTTAGAAAATTAACGACAAATAAATTACTGAAAATACCGGCAATCAGAAATCCGAGCCAATGTAATATTGGATTTTGCAGATCAAATAATACTTCTGGTACATGCAATATATGTAACCAGCTCCAAATCAAAAAGAACACATAAAGTGAATAATATAAATTGGTTTTTTCTTTGGAGCCGAAATAGACAAATAAGTTGTAGATGGCCAAACTGATACAGATACCCGTCACTAATAAGATTATGACGGTTTCCATCATCAATTTTTTTTCTAACACCGCTTTGGGCTGAACGACCATTTTGAGTGGTGCGTAAAAATAGCTACTATCAAACAGTGCAATTACAACATAATCCTTGCCAGGTTGGAGTTTGATATCATGTGCATAATGAAAATCGTAATCGCCGGAATATTTATGCCCTAAATTAAACGAATGCTGACCATCAGAACTGTAAATTCGAAATTCGGCTTGGCTAAATGCACTGCGATAAACATACAGAATCCATTCATCCACATTGCTTAAATTAATAAAGTGTTGCACCAACCAAAACCGGTCGCCCATTAACTCGGGCTCACCATGTGGCTTTTTATCTTCAAGCCAAGTATCTATTTGCTCGAGCGAAGGCGGAAAAAGGGTGTCAGTTGCTATGTATTTTTTGCTACTTTGAAATAAATTTTGCTGATAATTTGTGTTATCAAGAAAAACTACTTCTTCGGCTGCATTTAAGTTAAAAATAGATAAAAATACGCCAAAAAAAATAAACACGCGTCTGATCAGGTTAACGTGGGCAAGCGTATATTTTGAGAAGGTGGTAAGCCGCATAAATATCATAAACTTGAGTCGTATAGACAGCATCTTATACTAAAATAACAATAAGTGCTGTCGAAAATTGAGCTTGCTTTCTGTTAACCTCATATTTTATAGGTTAAGTTTAAACCAACTCTCCTACCATCAGCCCTAAAGTCCTCTAGCATACCTAAAAAATTAACCAGATCGAATTTTAGATGGCTATATTCAACATTTGTCAAATTTCGTCCCCACAATGATAAGTCTAGGTGTTGATTGAAAGAATACGTTACCGCGCCATTCCAAACAGTGAAACTTTGCTGGCTAGCATACGGGTTTTGATTTTGATCAAAATAAAATTCTGATTGATGCTCAACATTCAAATTGAATTTAAGCGCCCCAACCTCGTAAACCGATTGCGCATTAATATTCCAGCGAGAAGCCAATGGTAATCGCCGTTTTGACTCGATATCGGTTGTTTCGTCAGAAAAAGTGCCTTCTGCTTTAGGTAAATAGCCAATCCCAGCTCTAAATGTTAAGCCTTCCAGCGGACGTGTGAACACATCAATGTCGATACCGTAAATTTCTGAACGCCCCACATTATCCAAAACCTGAATGGGTGGTGCCCCCTCCACTTTGGACTCTCGATTTTGAAAAACCTGTTGATTACGATAATCATAATAAAAGAGCGCCCCCTGCACGAAAGTGTGCCAAGTTTGCCAACTCAATTTAGTGCCAACTTCATGCGCTAACAACTCTTCCGCCCCATATTCTGACGACTCGGCTTCTTCTTTACTGGCTAACAAACCCGCGTTATAGCCACCACTTTTATAACCACTTGCGAGGCGGTAGTAAAAGATATCTTGTTGCGCTGTGGTATATTTAAGAGATAGGTTGCCACTTAAATGCGTATCTGCAACTTCTCCGTTTAAGTTCCAATTACCACATTTAGCTGAAAAGTAATCATCGCCGTATGTTGCACCACTGTTTTCACAACCAATGCTCGCTAAAACCTGCTCATCGTTTAGTGCATTATCCAATACTGTGTCGACATCTGAGACGGTATGATATTGAGTTTTTTCATCTGTATATCTTGCCCCTGCGGCTAGACTCCATTTTTGCGTTAATTGATAATCGACTTCACTAAAATAAGAATAAGCATTAGTTTCAAGCTGATTGTCGTATAAAAACAGTGTCGTGAATGCGTTGGGAACCAGCCCTGTTCCTCTTAAGTCTCTGAAAATATCGTTAAAATTATCTTGTTCTATTTTTTCGCTAAGATAAAAAACGCCATTGGTCCACTTGTATTGATCTGTGTCTAATAGCAGACGCAACTCTTGACTCAAAGTATCGGTATCGACACCTAAAGCACCATTACAAAAATCAGATGGGCTGGCGTCACAGTTAAATGCACTATATCGCTGTAAACTGTTATAGCCAGTTAATGAAACGAGTTGTAGGTTGTTTGTAATATCCCAATTAAAGTGAATACTAGCGCCTTTACCATCTGTTTCGTGCGGGCTGTGATTATCCACATTAATTTTATGGAAATCATTGCTCCCTGTGTTAAAACCAAAAGCATCAAAACAGTTTGTGCTACCCAAAGTTGATACATTACAGTTTTCACCCATCACACCAAGGTTTGCCGGCGGTTTGACAATCCCCTTCCAATCTTCAGCATGTAGCTTAACCAGCAAATCCCAATTTTGCTGCTCTGTTTTAAACATTAAGCGATAGTTATTTTGCATCAAACCTGCTTGCGGGCTGGTTGGGTGCTGGTTTTCACTGGTGTATTGATAATCAATATGACTGGCTGCCAATCTAAACGCAGAGTTTTCAGAAACAGGCAGATTATACGCACCTTCTAGCTTTTGATATTGGTCTGTGCCCGCGCCGAGCGTAATATAACCTTCTTGTTTTGCAGTCGGTGTTTGGGAATACAGTAAAATAGCGCCACCTGTTGTATTGCGTCCAAATAAGGTGCCTTGAGGCCCCTTAAGCACTTCAGCTTGTTTCATATCAAACAAGTTAACAATTTGATTATTGACAGACCCGCCGACAATATCATCAACATAAACAGCAACCGGCGCGGTATTTGCTGTATTGTAATCAAGTAATGATACACCGCGAATGCTGATGGCGGGCGGCGTTCCTTCAGCTGCGTTCTGCGTTATTTTAACATTGGGTGACAAAGTACTCAGATCGGTTGAGTCTTTAAGGTTAAAGTTGTTTATATCGTCTGCTGTATAAATACTGATGCTGTTAGCTACGTATTTTAACTCTTTAGGTTGCCTTTCCGAATGAACTTTTATAATTTCGATGTCTGCACTGTCCATTTTGTCTTGGGTTTCGTCTAATCCTTCAGCAGAAACGACACTATGATACATAACGCCTGATATCAAAGTACTTAATGTCAGAAAACCCTGTTTTCTCATGCTACAACCTTATTTTCATTATTATTGATGCGTCTTCCATTGTTTATTAGATCCCATTGTTCAGCAATTGATATAATCGATATATTCATTGCCCGCTCTGAAACGAATCAGAAGCTACAGCTATATTGTAGCTTCCGATGTCAAATTTTCTATCCTTTTGGTAAAAAACCTGTTTCTCCATCTATTTTTGCCGGATTTCCACAAATCGCACGGGATGTTTGCATCCCCGCCATTGTCGCAGCCTCCACACAACCAGCATTAACCCCCGTGCTCAGCCAGTCGCCCGTTAAATACAAATTATCAAATATCGTTTCATCGGTTTTTAAACGATATGCACTACTTCCTTTCACTGAAAGTACATAACGCTCGGATGGATCAACATTACAACGCCAATACTGTGAATCAAAGCGTTTTTCACCTATTTGATTTTTCGGATCAGTGAGTATATCCCAATTAAACTCACCGGGTTGCGCTACGTCAGGCCATAGGTTAAAGATATCGTTTTTGAGTTGATTGATAGCATTTTGTTTAACTTTTTCTTTGCATTTTTTAGGAAAGTCATGCTCCGTTTTAGGCGGGTATTCTGCTTGCGGGTAAGCATTACAAAAATAGCTGGCATTTTTAGGGTTAATACCCGTTGGCCAGTCTTCACGACACAATAGCTGATCCATGGCAGCCCAAGTATCAAAAGGTTCAACAAACCCACTTAAAACAGGTTTTTGGCCATTTTCTGGTAGATACGTCCAGCCCATTTCACTTTCTGTTTTATCTATCCAAAGTTGATATGCTTGCGTTGCCACCGTGCCAATTTTATCAACCATCCTCTTTAACTTACTATCCTGTGCCAGCAATTGAGGGCATAAATGTGGTATCGAACCAACAGAAATGCCAAATATCACAAGATCAAAATCAATGCCTTTTTTAAGAGACTTTTTTGGCAGCGGTTTGTTGAAGTGTTGCTGATATATCTCGGGCCAGTCTGTCCAAAAAGATTCCAGATTTATATTGTGCTTTTTCAATAATTTAGCTTGTTCAGCATCAATTTCAGAATATTTGGGTTGTGAAGGCCAACAGGGTAAATCTTTTACCATCACCAGCGGATCATATTCGTGGCTTTCATCAGCCAATGCAACTTGCTGAGTTATCCGAATCTCGTCAATGCTGTCATTTTTGGGAATCAGCTCGTCAACTTGATGAAAAAACTCAAATTTCACCCCACGACGTTTCAGCAACTGATATATTGGAGAAAATAAGGTATCTCCCATACCGGCCTGCATCTCCCACATAAAACCGCCACGATAACAAACGGCCATACGTAACATTGCCAAGACGGACACACCTGCTTCAATATTAGGATTGTTAAAGTCGCCTTCAGGATAAGCAAAGGCTAAATCGTAAAACCCTCGAACGACCGCAGAATTGACTGTGAATTCAACATTTGCGCCTTGTAGAGTCAACCACTCTCGATAATCCCATTGATTTAAATAGGCAAAGCCACGGCTATGCACTTTATCCTGCAATAAACCGATAAATATAGTTAAGCCTAAATCAGCACAGATAAACAAACGACGAACTTCATCATGCGTATTGAGTAGATCTTCAAATTCATGTTTTAACCAAGCTCGCAATACCTTTAGCAAATACTGAATGATACTTTCGTGTTTTTCTGCATTAGAAACCATCACTTGATGATTTTCTGGCAAGATTTTTTCAATAAACTCTAGAGACAACAAAATATCCTGGGAAAACTTGTCTTGTATTGCGTGCGCATCCATCTCAACATGCTCTGCAAGCTTTTGATACCAAGCCGTGTTTGCAACCCCTTGTTGTACATGGTTATCTAAAGTCGAACTGACATGGCCTTTCATCGCCTTTAATTCGCGAATAAAATCTTTTAGATAAAAGTAAGCAGCTTTAAGAAATTCCCATACCGTCAGATCGAGCGTGCTGTTTGCTGGATTACCGGGTATATAAGGAAATTCGTTTGGCCATGTTTTCCATTGTTTATCGATATATTCTTGCAAAACAACAAAGTTTTGCGGTTTAAATGCCTCTTGCCAGGTTGCTAGCGGCATCTCTTTCGGTCTGGCCAAGTCATCATAAACTTTTTCTATGGTTTTAAACGAGTTTACGTATGCGCCAAACCAAATATGTAATCCGTGTTCCTCTACGCGTTGGCCATACTCTGCATTACGCCCGCTTGCGCCTTTGCCACCAATACGCCAACCAAGTTGATAAACTGTAATATCAAATTTTTCTTGCCAATTAGGCGATTCTGTTAAATAACATAATGATGTCATTGCTGAGACACCACCACCTAAAACCGCTATCTTTTGTTTTTCTGTCGAATTCATGTTAACGCTTCCTTAATTATTTTTTGCGATCTCAATGGCCGCATCCTGACTAAAATCAAACAGTACATTAAAAGGTAAAAGTGGTTTTTGTGGCTGCAATGAAATACCAAACATTTGATCGAGTGGAAAGGAAGCCAAATGTTGAATACTAAACTGATAATCATGGGTGTAAATGGTTGCACTATGCACTTTATCAACTTTTGAAGGTGAGTGAATCAGCGCCTGATACAAAGCTTTTTCTGCTTTTCCGTCTGGATATTGTTTAAATAATAATTGGTCAATTTGTGGTGATATCAGTTGCGACAGTGATTGTTTGACTGCATTCCAATCAAAATCTAAAACACTTTCTGTCGATGATTGCAGCAGGGTTATCGCTTCTTTAAGAATTTCACCAAAGCCTGCCACTTTACGACTTTCACCTTTTTTTGTTAATGCCAGCTCTAGTATTGTATGTGGTGCTATTGTGGCATCCGGTGCGAACGCTTTAAAAGCGTCAATAGTCAGTGAAAATTTTTCAGGCACCTCACCAATCGCCGGCATTTCATAGGTATTGGAGAAATACTTATTAAATCCCCAGATGAGCGTACCATTGAGCAACGCATACAAGTTATTGACAACAATATAAGCAGGATAAAAGTAAACATGGTCCACTTTGTTGTTAACCATTTTAGCGATAGGAATCCAGATAATAATATCGGTTTCTTGACTCCATCCCTGATTGCTAAATGCTGGATTTGTGCTGAACATTTTTTCGATATCGGTAAAACTCAGCATTAAATAAGAGGATAGCGCTTTAAACCTCACCCCTTCCATCTCAACTTTGTTAATCGTTGAATCAACATATGCCTGTATTTTGCTGATTTCACCTTTGACAAAAAAGCCATACATATTGGCATTGATCATTTTACAAGGTGGCTGAGAAACGACGTTGCTTAAATAGTGCTGATATTCAGGTAAATTATTATTCATTATTATTTAATTCCTATAACCAATGTTTTCTGGGATAACCCACTAATTCAACATAGGCACTGCCTTGGTGATTGCCTTCAACCTTACAGGCACCTTCCCAGTATTTAATCAATAACCAATCTTCGTCTAATTCTTGATCCGCGACTAACGGGGTGACCACTAAATCATAGTCGCCCGTATTAATATGCCATTTTGCAGGATAGCGACGTCCACTGTTTGGACTGGTCCACCAATCCAAAATCTCTATATGAAAATCTGACGCGCCTAATGCAATTGTTTCTCCAGCCGCATTCGTAATTGATCCCATGTGCTCTGATTGCCAGTGGTAGGCAAACAACATTATTTGTACGTTGCCTTCCAGTTGTATCGCAAACCATTGCCAGCCGACCAACATCGAAGCTTGTACCAACTCTCCGTATTGACGATCAAACCATAAATCACCACTGACAGTTTGTTTAACGCCCTTATGGCTTAGAGTTCCAACAGCTGCCATCATTTCGCGAGAATAATAATAGGTGTAACCACCAAATTGATACTCGTGCTTTTCTCCACTGTAATGTAAAACAGGTTGTTTAATTTGTTCAGCTTGCAATTCAAACTTAAAGTCATCGACAGTAATAACCAGTGTATCGTTGCCATTTCCTCCAATAGCCGAGCAGTTATTTAAAATATCATGCAAAGCAAAACCATTTTCTATATTTTTCGGCCGGCCCGGTATGTAAGTAACTTTACTATAAAATTTATCTGCATCGATATCGGTCACAGCAGCATTTAACATTTGCACCGTTGTTAAATCACTGGGGATTTTTTCACCATATATTTTATGGGCAAACAGCTCAAAAATATGCAATGCAGCAGCATCCACAGCAAAAAAACAAAGTTCAATGCCGTAACGTTTGCCATTGTTAGTTGTCAGTTGTCCCGTCCAATACCACCATTGAATCAACTGGTTGTCCAAAAATGCATCGTCGGCAGGTAATGATATTTTGTGCTTGTTAGTTTTCATTGTAATCCTTTTGATATTCATTATTTTTTCAAACGCATTGTTCAGGCTATATGGGAACAACTCAATTCATCCATAAAGACAACCCAACTGAGTTATCTTAATCGGCTGGGTGAAAAACTACAATAAAGGATATATTACAAAACTAAGCGAAATAAAAAAGCCGCATTCAAGCGGCTTTAATGAGGGGTTTATTTTACTTTGAAAGTGAATTGTTAATGCATTTATCCTGCATTTTTTAATGCTTGAATTCTGTCATCTAATGGCGGATGACTGGCCAATAATGCCATCATTTTAGATTTATTATTGATACCAAAAGCCATCATTGAGCCTTCCAATTTCGACTCTTGGCTGTACTTTAACTTTTCAAGTGCCGAAATCATTGATGTTTTACCTGCCAAATAAGCACCGCCTGCATCCGCTCTATATTCACGTTTACGTGAGAACCAAGCAACAACCATACTGGCTAAAACACCAAACAATAATTCTAGAATAAATACCGTCACAAAATATGCAATGCCTCCCATTCCACCTTCGTTATTATTACCACGTGTCGCGTTAGCAATAAATCCTGCAACGACACGCGCTAAAAATATCACAAAAGTATTTACCACACCCTGAATTAAAGTGAGTGTCACCATATCGCCATTGGCGACATGACTTACTTCATGGCCTAATACCGCTTCGGCTTCAGCTTTACTCATATTGTTTAATAACCCAGTACTGACCGCAACCAAAGCTTGGTTTTTATTGGCCCCTGTAGCAAACGCGTTCATTTCAGGTGAATCAAATATTGCAACTTCAGGCATACCAATATTCGCTTGTTTAGCTTGACGCCTAACTGTTTCTACTAGCCATTGCTCGGTTGCATTTCGCGGTGATTCGATAACAACCGCCCCCGTTGCGCGTTTCGCCATCCATTTAGACATGAGTAGACTTATAAATGCGCCACCAAATCCAAATACGGCAGCAAACACCAATAAACCGCCCATTCCCTGTGAGTTAATGCCAAAGATAGAAAATATTATGCTTAACGCGATGCTAAGTGTCAGCATGACAGCCAAGTTTGTAACTAAAAAAAGAATGATGCGTTTCATATTTTCTCCGGTTAAATTGATCGCACACAGCGACATAATATGTCCATCAAAAATAAAATCAATCTCTTTTACTCACTTTTTTATTTGCTTTTATGACCGAGTAATTGATCCCTGACATCTGGATATTCCGCTTCTTCTCCCAGCCAGATCATTAAAAAATCCTGACCAAAGTTTTGCGCGCTTATTGAACCAATTAATTGGTTGTTATAAAAGAAATAACTGCTAGCTTGCGCATCAATAAGTAACGTGAGTTCATCCCCCGCACTAATGTCTGGCCAGATATAAACGAGCTGATCCAACCATTTTTGGTGACTATCTGTGTACAGTTCCATTCTTTTCCACTGCTGCAGGGTTTCTTTTATCAATTCGTTTTTAGAAAAGTCTCTAAGATATCTGAGTCGAAGTGCTTGCTGGCTGTTTGTTTGATAATACCAAGCATCATAGACCTGCCAGAACAATACCTTAAGTTGAGCACGCCCTGTTGGTTGTACAAATTGCCAAAATTTTTCTGGATGAGTATCAGTTGTTAAGGTTTTGGCGTTTTCTTCGGCTTGGCCTATACTCAAGCAAAATATCGACAGGAAAATTAGCAAAAGCTTCATACGATATTCAACGGCTTAGGCTTGAAGCGGAAACAGAGCGGTTTTGCGGTTTGGCCAACACCACTTGCACAGTTGAAATCGCGCGCTCTCTAAAAGCACCTTCACAATAACAGAAATAAAATTCCCACATTTTTTGAAATTCTTTTGAATAACCGAGTTTCTTTACCTGCTCGATATTATTAAAAAATCTAACTCGCCAATCATTCAAAGTTTGCGCGTAATGCAAACCTATGTCTTCTAGGTTTCTCATCACCATATCTGTTGAGTGACTGACTTGTTTAGCCAACTCTTCGATTGAAGGTAAACAGCCCCCTGGAAAGATATATTTTTGAATAAAATCGACGTGCGACAAATAATAACGATACCTTTGATCCGCAATAGTAATGGCTTGAATTAACATTTGCCCATTTTTTTTCAGCAAACTTGAGCATTGTTCAAAATAAGTTGGGTAATATTGATGGCCCACAGCTTCGATCATTTCAATAGATACGATACGGTCATATAAACCAGTAAGCTCACGATAATCCTTTTTCAAAACAGTAATTTTGTTTTCTAATCCAGCTTTTTTAACTGCCTCTAATGCATAGCGATATTGCGCGTCAGAAATAGTTGTGGTGGTCACTTTACAGTTTGTGTATTGAGCCGCATAAATAGCAAAGCCACCCCATCCCGTGCCAATTTCTAACAAATGATGTGAGTCATCTAATTGCAACTTATCGCAAATATGTTTGAGCTTCAACTGAGAGGCCTGCTCTAACGAAGTGTTTTCGTTTGGATATATGGCACTGGAATACATCATGCTGGGATCTAAAAATAACTGATAAAAATCGTTACCCAAATCATAATGCGCAGAAATGTTGCGTTTTGCATTACTTTTATTATTACGATTTAGCCAATGCGCTAATTTTCTTACCGGCATCAAAACATTGGTGTAGCCAGATTCTATTTGGTCTAGTGTATTTTCATTTGACACAAACAGACGAACTAAAGCTGTCAAGTCATCAACAGTCCACATACCCGCCATGTAAGCTTCAGCAGCCCCAATACTACCATCTAACATAATAAGTTGATAAAAACGACTTTGCTCAATTGTCAATTCTACTTTTAGATCACTATTGGCCATACCAAACTGGTAAATATTGCCGTTTTCTTTAAGTATTAAACAACCATGCTCTAGTTTTTCCAGTTTGTTCAATACTAAGTTTCGGGCAATCTTAGTGAACGGACTTTCTGCGAGCATTGAGCCTGCGGTGTGCGTATCTGACATCTTATTCTCCAGTTTTTTTATGCTCTACATAACCATAAAATGGGGTGCCTTTAAGCCACAATTTTAGTGCTTGCCAATAAATAGCGGTTAACATAGTTACGCTCATACATGGGAACCTGATCAACATACGCGTGTAGTTTTTTTGATTCAGCTCTTCTTTAACGAGCTGAATACCCGCTTCGAAAAATTTACGACCTTGTTTATAACTCGCGATTTTCAGTTGTAATTCTTCATCCATATCAGAAAACATCCATTGATATTTAGAATCAATTTGATTGAATGGTGAAACATGAAAGTGTTTATCACATTGGAAGTGACTTTGCTTAGGCACCCAGTAATACGCTCTCTCATTCCAAGGTGTATTACTCACTTCCGCTAAAATCGAGCTGAGCTGTCCTGCGCTATACAAATAATAAAAATTAACTGGGCTAAAATAGAGGCCTAAAAACCTCAGTTGTCCTAACAAGATGACTTTGTCTATTTTATCTTTGGCGCCCAGTTGTTTAGCCTTGTCAATAACAGAGTACTTTAATGATAATTGCCCAGCACAATAGTCTTTGCGCTTAAATCTGCCCCAACTAAACCCAGCATTTGAGAATCCAACTAATTTTCTTGTCAGTAAATCGACTTCATCCAAATCGATCGCTAACATACTGATGGGATAGGTAAATTTATGTTGAGTCGGTGATAACCGACTATGAAATGTCTGCCCGCGATAAATGCAACTTCTCATAGTGGTTCTGCTCCCAACATTTGACTAACGTCTAAAGCACTTCTTACACCATCTTCGTGAAAACCGTTAAACCAATATGCACCACAAAAATAACTATGCTTGAAGCCGTTTATTAATGCTCTTTTTTGCTGAGCTTTTAAACTCTTTTCACTGTAGACCGGATGGGCATAATCATACTCACCAATTATTTTTTCCTGCTGTATGAGCTCACACTGATTCAGAGTCACACAAAATGTCGTATCAGACTGTAAACGTTGCAGGATATTCATATTATAGGTCAAGGTGGCAAAGTCGGGCTGTTTATCATCCAAATAATAATTCCATGCCGCCCAAGCAGCTTTTCGTTTAGGTAAAAGAGTTGTATCCGTGTGCAATATAACGCGGTTTTTTTTGTACGGTATATCCGATAAAACAGACACTTCTTCTGCCGTCGGATTGGCTAAAAGTGACAGGACTTGATCAGAGTGACAAGCAAAAATCACCTTATCATAATGCTCTAACTGGCCATTGACCATCACTTGTACGCCGCTTGCTGTTCTAATGACACGACTCACTTCAGACTTTAGTTTTACACTATTTTTGATTAACGGATATAACGCATCGATGTAACGAGCAGAGCCACCTTTAATCACTTTCCACTGCGGCCTATCTTGGACGTTTAGTAAACCGTGATTTTCAAAAAAACGCATAAAAAATCTAAGCGGGAAGTCTTTCATTGCGGGCAAGCCAGAAGACCAAATTGCAGCGCCCATCGCTAAAATATAATGGGTCGCAAAATAGTCAGAAAATCCATTGTTCTTTAAAAAATGACCGAGTGTGTCGTCCAGTTGAGAACTATTTTGAGATAACAGGCGTTTACCTAACTTATTGAATCGGAGAATTTCTCCAATAAAACGATAAAAGCTAGGCTTAAACAAGTTTCGTCTTTGTGCAAATAAGCTATTTAGATTATTGCCATTATATTCCAATCCAGACTGTTTATTGGTGACGCTAAAACTCATCTCTGTATCTTGAAATTCGACACCTAAGGTGTTTATAAATTTATTAAAGCTTGGATATGTCCAATCATTGAAAACAATAAACCCAGTATCGATTGCGAGCCGTTGTCCATTATGCTCAATCTCTTTTGTCGCAGTATGCCCGCCTAAAACGTTATTTTTTTCAAACAAAGTAACGTCATGCAAGTTACACAAACGCCAAGTTGCGATTAAGCCTGAAATCCCCGATCCTATTACCGCTATTTTCATATCATGCTCTAGTTAGATTAATTATGTTGTCATTGACTGCGTGTTATTATTGTTATTGTGTTTGTTATTGTTAAGAGTCCGATAAACGCACCGTCAATCAGGACGAATTGCCTTGCGCCATTTTCATCGCGATAGCATGTCTAGAACCAATCGGTAATCGGTTTAAAAGTTTTAAAGTCCATGACAAGCGTTTGGGAAAGTGAATGTGTTTTTTATTCGCTGCGAGCCCCTGATAAATGTGCAATGCGGCGTCGTTTGCTTCAATGAGCACGGGCATGTCAAACTCATTTTTTTCGGTCAGCGGCGTTTTTACAAATCCAGGTTCGATTAAAACGATAGATAAGTTTTTGCTATAGTCGACTCTTAAAGCATCAACAAAATAAGCCAAAGCAGCTTTACTGGCACCGTATCCCTGGGCTTTTGTAAAAGGCAGTTGGGTGGCTAAACTTCCCATAAAGGCCACTTTAGCTTTCCCAGCGTTTTTTGCCGTCGTGCAGTTTGTACTCATCAATGGTAAGAGTGCTTCGAAACAATACACTGCACTAAAGAAATTTTGCTGGATACTATTGACGATAATTTCCGAATCAAACGACTGAGGGTTCATGTATAAGCAGCCTCCTGCATTTAAAATACAGATATCCAAACTGCAGTTTTGATTGTGTAATGTTTCACACAGCTGCTTAACTTCTGCTTTACTGCTGACATCGCAACTAAACGCCTGTATGCCCAAGGATTCAAGCTGTTGTAATTTTTCTAGGTTGCGACCCACTGCAATGACTTTAAAGCCTTGCTGCTGATATAGTTCGGCTAATGCTCTACCGATACCTGAGGTTGCCCCCGTTATCAACACTGATTGTCGGCTCATTTAATACTCCGAAGCTTTCCTTTTTATATATCCAGAAATACGTTTGATAACAGGAATTTGATCAAACAACATCAGAGAAAGATCAAAATAATCTCTATGCGAATAAATTTTTTCCTGCTTAAATTTGATGACAGATATACCTTCTAGGCGAATCAAATCCCCCTTTGCCAAGGTTTTGTGCGTTAACATCATTTGCCATTCAATAAAAGCAGTACCATCGTGAACCTGTGCTGTTTTCAATAAAAAGTCGCAATCTTCAACGTTTTGATACATATGAGAAAAATACTGCTTTAATTCAACCAACCCTTTTATTTGATGAAGTGGATCGGTAAATTCGATTGTTTCAGCGTAAAATTTATCCAACATATGCAAATTATTTTTATCTAATGATCGGTACATCTGGAAAAACTGTTGAATAAACGCTTGCTCTTCATTGACTTGCATTTTTATACATCTCTAAGGTGAGTTGACGAGCAACTTTATGATCGACAATCTGATCCGGATAATTCAGCGGTTTAGCATACCTTTTGGCATACTCTTGTGGCTTGTGGATCCATTTCTCTGGTACGTCATTTAACTCTGGACAATACTTTTTAATAAACCCCCCTTTACTATCAAACCTTTCGCCTTGGGTAGTCGGGTTAAATATCCGAAAATAAGGAGCTGCATCATGCCCTGTTGAAGCGCTCCACTGCCAACCGCCGTTATTTGCAGCAAAGTCTCCATCAATTAGTTTTTGCATAAAATATTTTTCACCCCAACGCCAATCTATTTGCAAGTCTTTCACTAAAAAGCTAGCGGTAATCATACGCAAGCGATTATGCATCCAACCGGTTTGATTAAGTTGTCGCATCGCAGCATCCACGATAGGGTAACCAGTCTGCCCTTCACACCACGCCTTAAAATGACTCGGGTTATTGCGCCAACCTAACTTTCGATAGCTTTCTTTCACCGCCAGCTGTTTCGAAATAAGCGGATAAAAGGCCACTAAATGTCGATAAAATTCTCGCCATATTAATTCACTTAACCAAACTTCGGCGCCACTTCCTTTAGCGAATACCGCCTCGCCTTGCTCTAAAACCAAGCGATTTAATGCTTGCCTCGGTGTTAATGCCCCAATGCTAAAATAAGGACTCAACGAACTCGTTGCTTCTAAGTGCGGAAAATCTCTGTTGTGTTGATAGTCTTCCACTTGCTCACGACAAAAAAGCCTTAAACGCTCTAATATCGATTCTTCATCTGCGGGCCAAGCTTTAGCGATTGCCGATTCGATAGGCGCTATCGCATCGCAACTTAATTCTAGCTTTTGCCAAAGCAACATATTCTCTTCATTTTGTTTGTGTGGTTTCTTTACACACTGTGGAATATGATTTGACAACAATTTAAGCCACTGTTTTTTGAACGGCGTAAATACACTGTACCAAGTTTGATCTTGTTTTTTCACTGTGCCGGGCACAAATATGAGTGAGTCATCTGTACGATAGATTTTCGTCTTAGTAGATGCCAGCGATTCAACAATATAGCTGTCTCTTTGCTGTTCATTGAGCTCATACTCATTGCAAAAATGTAAGCTACTGACTGACTTTTTGATACACAATTGACTCACCCAAGCCTGTGCACTTTTATAATCAGGGCGTGATATAAGCAACAGAGGAATATTGAACTTTGCTAAATCGTTTTTTAACTGTTGCACGCGAGCATAGAGAAGCGCTTTTTTACACTCTGCCATATCGTGCAAAGCCCATTGCTCTGGTGTAAAAACATAGACTGCAGCAACAGCGCCTTCAAGCTGACTGGCTTTAGTTAAAGCACTGTTGTCTGCAATGCGTAAGTCATTCCTAAACCAAACTAAGTGCATTATCCATTTAGCCCCATTTTGAGTGGATATGGCGCAAAATAACTTTGCTGAGATAAATATTCATTTGGATATTTCGTTAGATAGTGTTTAACCAAGGTTAACGGCGCTAGCAAAGGTACAAAACCTGCACGATATTGTTGTATCAATTCAGTCAGTTCTTGCTTTTCGTCTTTGTCTAACTCTTTTTTAAAATACCCTTGGATGTGTTGCAGCACATTGCAATGTTTTTTGCGCCCTGCAATATTTTTAAGCGCGCTCATTAATTGGCTAAAGTACTCTGCTTTTAATTTTTCAAGGGGAATATTGTCATGATTAGCGACCAACTTCCCTAAAGATTTGTAAGCTTGATAGCTGTGCGACATGATTTGATATTTTCGGCGTGAGTGAAATTGCACGAGATCAGCCATATTCTCGCTTGCGACAAAGTTACTTTGCCAGTCAGCATGCACATAAACTCTCTCAATGAAATTTTCTCTAAGTTGACTATCGTTCAGTCGACCATCTTCTTCAACAGGTAAGTTGGGATATTTTTCCATCAATGTTTTGGTAAAAATTCCAACACCGTTTTTACCAATCTGATTGCCTTCTTTATCATAAACTTTGAGTCGCTCCATGCCGCAACTTGGCGATTTAGAGGTCACGATAAACCCATTTAATCCACTAAAAGATTGGCACTTGGTTTCGCTGTAAGCCTGCATTTTATCCGTGTAGTCGACTTCTCCTGTCCGGCTGTCGACCAGCTTTACCAAGCCTTCATCTTCTATCAAACGAATGGGCTTGCGCGGTATCGACATCCCAATGCCAACTTCAGGGCATACTCTGTGATAAGTTGCGTAATTACAAAGCACTTGGTTGGCGAAGTATAGATTTTTGTGACCGCCGTCAAAACGAACGTTTTCACCCAACAAGCAAGCGCTTATACCTATATTTATTTTTGGAAATTCTATTTTCATGTTGTCCCCTTTTCCGCTTCTAAACCTTTAACGAAAGTTTAGACTAAGCAGATCATTTAAGGGGACAATTTATTATTTTTTACCAGTATTGAACAAAATTTTGATAATTTTTTCTCGATTTTGCTGGCACATCACCTTTTGCAGTACCTAAATAGATATATCCGACAATTTGTTCTTGAGCGGTTAATTTTAGTTGTTGTTTAATATGTGGGTGATAAGCGAACACGCCTGTTCGCCAAATTCCCTGAAATCCCTGCGCAACTGCGGCCATTTGAATAGAGTGCGCTGCACAACCGGCTGCAATTAATTGTTCACTTGCTGGGATCTTATTATTTTCGTCAATATTGGCGATTACCGCGATGACCATAGGCGCTCGCAATGGCATATTCTTCGCTTTTTCAATTTTTTCACAGTCAGCACCATCTTGCTCCGCAGCTTCTGCGTATATTTCACCTAAATCGACTAATGCTTGTGCTTTAAACACAATAAAACGCCAAGGCGTTAACCCGCCATGATCTGGCACACAACAACCCGCTTGTAATATATTTGCCAAAACATCCCCATTAGGCGCCGGTTCAACTAACTGGTTATACGAGGTGCGTTTGAGTAATAACTCGATTGCTTGCATTACCTTCTCCTAATATAAATTTCTGCGAGTCCGAAGTCCCCGCTAAACATACAAACTGCCATCTGATCCATCGTCACTATCGTCGTCATTTTCGGGTAGCTTAAAGGTCTGCCGTGTGACGAAAATTTCTTTTTGTACAATAAAAAGAGTGCAATGCATGATAGGTACAAAAACCAACAAACCCAACAGCATAGGGATTACGGCAAGAAACAAAGCGAAGAATGAAAAGATACAAAACACAAACAGGGGCATTAAGTTTTTAATACAGCCATAGGCTGAATATTTTAAAGCTTCAAATGCCGCGACCTTATGCAATACAACCAAGGCAGAAGCAAGCACCATAATAAGCAAAAATGGTAAATACATGAACGCGGCTACTTGCATTAATTTTAAAAAACTTTCAACTTGGTCCAGTTGATTTAAATCTACCTCAGTGACATGAGATGCAATGCCAACACAAATAAAAGACACTAATAGATTAACCGCAAAAATTTGTAATAGTGGTAGATAATGATATCGGATTGCACTGAATACGGCTTCAAAATGAAATTGTTTTTTTTCTACAACATGCGCAGACAAAGTGAAAAAACCAGGTAACAACAAACAACCTACAGCTTCTCCAATTAAGGGGATCATTGTTAAGGCTAAAACCGTTGTATACATTAAAACGCAGAGAATAATCCAATGTAGTTTATGCTGATTAAACTGTTTAAAGCCTAGTGTAAACCAGTCAAAAACGGCCCTAGCAGGCCGTTTTGCGATGGTAATTTGTTGTTCTTTGGTGTTAGAAAATAGTGGTTGCATAAAGTTATTTATCTAATGAATAGGTTGGATATTATTCGGAATATTTTCGAGTTGTAGTTGAATAAGCTGTGCTAATGGATCAGTAGGACACTGCTCTACAAAAAACTTTAAGTCTTCAACTGCACACCACTCACAATTTAATTGTTGTAACAAAAATCCCCGATCCCGCCTTTCGTATGGATTATCAGGTTCTTGTTGAATCAGCATATCCACAGCGCGTAATGCTTTTTCATAATCGGCGTTTTCGATCAAGGCGGTTTTATAAATACTGAGCATCAACAGCACGATATAATCGTTTGCAAACTCGTCTTCATTGCGCTTCAAGGCTTTTGAACCTTGGACAGCTGATTTTTTCCCCTTGACCTGAAGTATGCTGTCAACTTCCGGCAAATCTAAACTGCGCCCTGAAGCCACATCAATAAAGACATATTGTTGCTCTTCTACCTTTATTTTAAGCAGTACATGATCCTTTGAAATCATAGGTGTACTTGTGATTCCAGCTGAACTAAAAAGATCACTTAAAATAACAGCTAAAACTGGGGGGGCTGCTGTATGGGTTATTAATCCTTGCAGTAAGTTATAATATTGTGCCCCAGAGCTAACATTTGGCAATGAGAAAATTTGTTGGAAATAGAAAAAATCCAGAGTGCTTTGAATCTTTTCAACCTTGCAGTCATCACACTCTTGCAGTTTAGCATGCAGCTGATGACACATAGATTCAAAAGCACTTGCAGCTTGCTGAGTGAGCTCTGCGCTATGAACTTGACCTGCTACTTCAATATATTTAGCTAGAATTGAATTTTTTATCAAAGCAATAAACCCAATGAAACTTAAAACTCATCATAACATTGGGGTTAACTGTAAAAATTCAAGTTTTTACTCTACTTGTCCGGTAAAGAAGCCAGTACTGCTTCAAATTCGTCAATATTGTCGACAAAAATATCGACTAATTCCGGATCAAAATGTTTACCTTTTACTGCCTTGATTTCTTCTAGGGTGCGCTCTAAGTCATATGCTTCTTTGTAACAGCGTTTATTGCGCAGTGCATCATAGACATCTGCCAATGCAACAATTCTACCATATAAATGAATTTCACTACCCTTTTTCCCATTTGGGTATCCACTACCATCCCACCATTCATGATGGTCACGTGCAATAAAGGCTCCGGCCTTAATAATAGGTTTATCACTCCCTTTTAAAATGTGATATCCCTGTGATGCATGAGTGCGCATTATAACCCATTCTTCCTCTGTCAATTCTTCGGGTTTGTTTAGAATTCTATCCGGAATACCAATTTTACCAATGTCGTGTAATGGCGCAGCTAATACCAAGGTATCTGTTTCTTCTTCACTTAAGCCTAATGCGCGAGCAAAAATACGACAATAAGCAGCAACTCGCTTTACATGATTGCCAGTTTCTTCTGAGCGGCATTCAACTGATTCACTCAAACGCATTACAATTTCTTTTTGAGTGTTTTCTATATCTAAGGTCAACAACACATTATCGTAAGCAATTTGGACATTTTTAGTAAACAATTCAATTAAATGTTTGTCTGTTTCACTTAATTCTTCTGATATATTTGCGATATACAAAAGTGCCCCGTGATCACTATGACTTTCGCAATAAGCAACGACAAAATCACTACCATATACAATCGCTTTGTTATCAATTGCTTCATCAAACGCTTGTTTTAAAGGGTCTGTCGTAATGACATCAAACACGCGTTTTCCTTCAAGGTTAGCAAACTCCCCTTGACCGGTTAATACAACTAATTCGCCATGCCCAATATGGTTATCTGCTATTAATGAGGTAACGTACATCGCCTCGTTAGTACAATTAATAATTGAAGTCAGTTGACGCAAAATACCATTGATAAATGAATCCATAGAATGATTGGCAAACAGGTTGGCGGAGGCCTGAATAATGGTTTCTAAACCCAAACGATTTTTTTCTAGCGCCATAATGTCCCGATAAGAACGCAGACTTGCCATAATAACAGTAAAGAGCTTTTGCGCTGTCAGTTCGGTTTTAGATTTGTAGTCGTTAATATCGTAATTAACAATAACCTGGCGTTCAGGTGCTTGCCCTGGTTGTCCGGTTCTTAAGATAATTCTTACAAACTGATTTTTGGCTTCATTTCGAATGTAATCTGCCACTTGTAAACCAGCATCATCTGTTTCCATTACAACATCAAGCAGGATTATCGCTGTATCTGGATGTGCTAATATCAGCTCTTTTGCCTCTGCGCCCGAATAAGCACTGATAAACTCGAGTTTGTGGTGTTGGAAAGAAAAATCACTTAACGCCAGTTTAGTGACCGCATGAACTTCAGGTTCATCATCAACGATCATAATTTTCCATGAAGATTCATATTGAACTTCTTCTTCAATTTCTTCATCAGAAAATAAAAAATCGTTTGCCATAGATTACGCTCCATATTTGCACTATTGCCACTATTACCACTATTACCACTATTACCACTATTACCACTATTACCACTATTACCACTATTACCACTATTGCCATAGTCGGCAGCATTTAATACAAAATTAGACCAGTAATTAAAAAGAGGCAAGTTTGAAACCGTTAAAGTGAAACTTATTTACAACCGCAAGTTATCCGTTCTTTACCTGCTAGGTCACTGATTGTATTTATTTTTTTAAATCCGTTTTTTAACAGTATTTGACGAACTTCAGCCCCTTGCTGAAAACCATGCTCTAAATATATCCAACCGTCTTCAACTAAATAGCTTAATCCTTGTTCTACAATTTTTTTTATATCTGCAAGACCATGGTCCGGAGCAACCAAAGCACTTAAAGGTTCAAATCTAACATCACCTTGCTGCAGGTGAACATCGTTTGCTTCTATGTAAGGCGGGTTAGAAACAATTGCGTTGAACTTTCCCCCTTTGGGAATAGCTTGGTACCAAGAACCATGGTGAATACTAATATCTATATTTAATTGACTGGCGTTTTTTTGCGCTAAGTGAAACGCATCAACATTGTATTCAACTGCATCTACAGTCCAACTTGGACGTTCACTTTTTATGGCAAGTGCAATTGCCCCTGTGCCAGTACCTAAATCAAGCAGTTTGCAACTATCAAGAGCCGATAAAACGGGATTATTGATAACTGATTCTACTAATATTTCGGTATCCGGTCTTGGAATTAAAGTCGAAGCATTTACGTTTAAAGCTAGACCCCAAAATTCTTTTTTACCCAGTATATGCGCTATCGGCTCACCATTTTTCCGGCGTGCCAGTAACTCATTGAATTCGCTTATCTGTTCAGTCGATAACGCTTTTTCAGGCCAGGTCATTAGATAAGCACGATCATCTTTACCTATTGCATGCAAAAGTAACAGCTGCGCATCTAAAGTCGCACTGTCACTTTCAGGCAATTGACTCGCAGCAAATCGCCATGCTTGTTGTAAGTTCATCAAGAATCTGACAATGCTGCTAATTGATCCGCTTGATGTTCATGAACTAAGGGCTCAATAACTGCATCTAAATCACCTTCAACCACTTCATTTAATCGATATAAAGTCAGATTTATGCGGTGATCTGTGATTCGACCTTGCGGATAATTATAGGTACGGATCCGCTCTGAGCGGTCACCACTGCCGATAATACTACGTCTTTCAGACTCTTCCGCGACTCTGCGTTTTTCATCTTCAGCCGCTTGAATTCTGGCAACCAATACAGACATGGCTTTAGCTTTGTTTTTATGCTGCGAGCGTTCATCCTGACATTCCACGACCACGCCAGTCGGTAAGTGGGTAATACGAACCGCAGAATCGGTTTTGTTAACGTGCTGACCACCGGCACCAGAGGCCCGGTAAGTATCAATTCTCAAATCGCCCGAGCTAATTTGTACAGCTTCTGATTCAGGAATTTCTGGCAATATAGCGACCGTACAAGCAGATGTGTGAATTCGCCCCTGTGATTCAGTTTCTGGGACACGCTGAACTCGGTGGCCACCTGATTCAAATTTCAAACGGCCATAACACCCATCACCAATAATGCGTGCGACAACTTCCTTGTAGCCTCCCTGTTCACTTTCGTTACAGCTGACCAATTCAACACGCCATTTTTGGCGTTCAGCATAACGCGAGTACATGCGGAAAAGATCGCCCGCAAAGATTCCGGCTTCGTCGCCCCCTGCTCCAGCTCGGATCTCGATAAAGCAGTTGCGCTCGTCATTAGGATCTTTTGGCAATAATAAAATCTGTAATTCTTGCCGTAAGTTTTCAAGAATATTTTTGGCGTCCTTGATTTCATCTTGCGCCATTTCTTTTATCTCAGGATCATCTTCCTGCAACATTTCTTCAGCTGTTGCTAAATCTTCCTGAGCTTGTTGATAAGCTTTAAAGGCTTTTACGACCTCTTCTAGTTGCGAGTACTCTTTTGACAAAGCTTTAAATTTGTCTTGATTTGAAATAACGTCACCGTCACTCAATAAGGCTTGAACTTCTTCATACCTTTCATCTAATGCTTCTAATTTACGTAAAATGGATTCTTTCATGATAATAGTATTACTCAGAGTCGATGCCGAAATGTTCGGCCAAAAATTCAATATTTGATTTGTCTTCCGCCACGGCGGCTTGTTTTAATGCAACTGTTGGTGGGTGCACCAACTGATTGGTTAGTTTGCTAGCAAGTTCTTTTATCACCCGTTCGGCATCGGCCCCTTGATTCAATTGATTCAAAGCACGGTTTAATAAAGATTGTTTAATTTCTTCCGCTTGACTTCGATAATTACGAACGTAATCAACTGACTGGCGCGATGCTAACCATCCGTTAAAAGATTCTACTTCGCGTACAATTATCTTTTGTGCTTGCTCCGCCGCTTGCTGACGCTTCTGCTGGTTTTTCTGCACAATACCTTGCAAATCATCCACTGTATATAAATATACGTTGTCGACATCATTTACCTGCGTTTCGATATCACGAGGGACGGCTAGATCAACCATAAACATGGGCCGGTTGCGCCTATGATGCATTGCACTTTCAACCATACCTTTGCCAACTAAAGGTAGTGGACTAGCAGTTGAACTAACAACAATATCTGCGTCAACCAACAAATCAGGGATCGCAGACAAGGTCGCTGTTTGTGCATTAAAGTTTTGCGCTAAAAGTTCAGCTCGCTGCACACTTCGGTTTGCGACCGTTAAAGTTTGACAACCCGCTTCTACCAAATGTCGAGCCACCAATTCAGTAGTTTCGCCAGCACCAATTAACAAAACACTGACTTTACCGAGATCTGAAAATATGTGTTTAGCAAGATTAACCGCAGCATAAGCAACTGAAACTGCAGAATCTCCAATTTGGGTATTGGTTCGAACGTCTTTGGCAACTGAAAAGGTAGTCTGGAACAGGCGAGATAATATGCCACCGATAAATTGATACTGCTCAGCCGTCGCATAGGCTTGCTTTAGCTGCCCCAAAATTTGAGGCTCACCCAACACCATAGAGTCTAAACCACAGGCAACTTGCATTAAATGCCGAATACTTAGATCATCAGTATAAAAATATAAGCAATCGGTTAAAGCTTGACGATTTACGCCATGTGTTTGAATTAGCCAATCAATTGCAGATAGCTTGCTAAATTGAGTTGCATTCAGATAAACTTCGGTGCGGTTACAAGTAGAAACAACAACAGCCTCGAGAACACCATAATGATTTTTTAAGTCAGCAATGGACTCCACCATTTGTTCTGTAGAAAATGCTATTTTCTCCCGTATACTAACTGGAGCTGTTTTGTAGCTTATACCGAAAGAAAATAATGCCATTGATTCTGTTTAGTGTTACCCGAAAAAGATTCAGTTAAAATGGAAAGATGATAATTTTACGAGATGGACAGCCAGATTGAAAGCTTTTCACCTACACATTCTGTATAAAACATGCGTTCTGCTCTTTTTTTTAACAAGCTGCAGTACAATTAAGGACATCCCGGATTTAAAGGCGCTCTATTCGGCAAATCAAATTTCAAGTTTTGCACTACACGGCAAGATAGCTTTTATAACAGCCCAAGAACGTCAATCGTCAAATTTATATTGGCAGCAAAAAAATGAACGTTACGAGCTCAATTTAACAACGTTTTTAGGAATTCAACTTGCAGAAGTTGTCGGTACGCCCAACCATTTATTTGTCTCTGCTGATGGAAAAACCTATCAATCTAATTCACCGGAGCAATTAATTGAAGAAACAATCGGCTGGCCAGTGCCGATTTCACATTTACAAAATTGGATTAAAGGTGTTCATAACGGCGTGATAATTAATCGTCACGATAACAAGCAAGCTAAAGAAGTTTTAGTCAGAACCTCGTCAACCGAAGAATGGACACTCAACTATTTATCTTATAAAAAATACGGAAATATTTACTTACCTACAAAAATAAAATGTCAAAGTTACGGCTTAACAGTCATTTTGCAAATAAATGAATGGGAAAATATTAATCAATGAAAACCGAATACACCTGCCCTGCACCGGCTAAAATTAATTGGTTTTTACATATTACCGGTAAAAGAGAAGATGGTTATCATAACTTAAGTACCTTGTTTCAATTTATTGACTTGCAAGATGAGCTCACTTTCAAGCCAATTGATACACATGAAGTTCGTTTAAGCGGTGATTTATCTGGCGTGATAGCAGAAAAAAATTTAGTTTATAAAGCGGCTCAAGCACTCATTCAAGAAAACAATAACGTCTTGCCTTGCGGTATTGAGATTGATATCCAAAAAAACATTCCCAGTGGGGCCGGACTCGGTGGCGGCTCGTCTGATGCAGCAACGACACTATTGATGTTAAATAAAATATGGCAGCTCAATTACTCTAATGCTAAATTGCGTCAAATAGGCCAACGGCTTGGTGCCGACGTGCCCGTTTTTGTCAATGGATTAAATGCCTTCGCTACGGGTATTGGCGAGGTATTAAATGAACATAAGATGAGCGAAAGAACTTTACTATTGGCGCTCCCTACAGCTTGCCATATTTCTACTCCAAAGATGTTTGCCGATAAAACACTCAAACGTGACAGTGAAATACTGACCCCTGCAAGCTATCAATTTACTAAAAGTAGAAATGATTTCCAACCAATTGTCACTAAGCTGTATCCTCAGGTTGCCAAAACCTTACAGTGGTTGCTAGAATACGCGCCATCCAGACTGACGGGAACCGGCGCTTGTTGTTTTGCTTTAGTTGAAAATACGAGTGAAGCAAAAAAAGTTGCCGCTATGGCACCAGAAGATATTTATACTTTTGTTGTAAACACCCTGAAGACTTCACCTGTTCATCTGAAAATAGCCGAACAGTTTTCGTAATTGGTAGTAGCTTAAAACTGCGACTAATATAATGTATTCAATTAAAAAAAAATTGCCTGAGGTTCACCATCGTGCCTGATATGAAAATATTCACAGGAAACGCTACTCCTGAATTAGCCCAAAGGATAGCTAACCGTCTTTACACTAAACTTGGCTCTGCAGTAGTCGGACGTTTTAGTGATGGCGAAATCAGTGTGCAAATAAATGAAAATGTCCGGGGTGCAGATGTATTTGTAATCCAGTCAACATGCGCTCCAACCAACGACAACCTTATGGAACTAATCGTAATGATTGATGCATTACGTAGAGCTTCTGCAGGTCGAATTACAGCTGTGATTCCTTATTTTGGCTACGCCCGTCAAGATCGTCGCGTACGCTCTGCTCGTGTCCCCATTACCGCTAAAGTTGTTGCTGACTTTTTGTCTAATGTCGGTGTAGATCGCGTTTTAACGGTAGACCTTCACGCCGAACAAATTCAAGGTTTCTTTGATGTGCCAGTGGATAACGTATTCGGTAGCCCAATTTTAATTGAGCATATGTGGGAGCAAAAATTCGAAAATCCGGTTGTTGTATCACCGGATATTGGTGGTGTTGTGCGTGCTCGTGCAATCGCTAAGCAATTTGATGACTGTGATTTGGCGATTATCGACAAACGCCGTCCGCGTGCAAACGTAGCTCAAGTAATGCACATAATCGGCGATGTTGAAGGCCGTGATTGTATTATTGTCGATGATATGATTGATACAGGCGGTACTTTATCTAAGGCTGCAGCAGCGCTAAAAGAAAAAGGGGCGCGTCAGGTATTTGCATATGCAACTCATGCAGTTTTCTCAGGCAATGCAGTAGAAAATATTCGCGATTCACAAATTGATAAACTGATCATCACAGATAGCATTCCACTGCGTGACGAAATGCGCGAACTAGAAAAAGTTGAACCTTTAACTTTGAGTTCAATGTTAGCTGAAGCAATTCGTCGTGTCAGCAATGAAGAGTCAATTTCTGCAATGTTCGAAAGCTAGATCTCAAGCCGGCTTTACGACCCAATCTTCAAAAAAAGAGCTTACCCGGTTAAGCTCTTTTTATATTCCTTTTTGATCTTTTGTCCAAACGCCCCCGTTGTTATGCTATAAACAAGCACTTATACAAAAAAGGAATATAAGATGAAAAATACCTTAGATAGCAAATACATTTACCGCATTTTTTCCTTTATTGTCGAAAAAGGTGAAAAAACACCAGAGGGTCATGTACTCAATGGTTTAACGGCTGTTGAATATCAGGATGGTTACATAATTGAAATATCAGACCATAAAGTCACTTTAACACTGGGTTTTCATCAAAGTTATCAACTCGATTACAAAAACCAACTAGAGCTAGATGACTTTATGATGAAGATTGAACAAATCAGTCGTGACTTCAAATCAACTAAATAATACTGAAGTGTCCCATATTCACTTACCTAAAGTGAAAAATAAATCGCTTTGTCGCTAGAAAACGTGGGATTCTAGTCTAAAGTTTAAGACATAACTCATGTAAAAAGTACACAATATAGGTTCTCATATGGAATCGAATACCTTACGGAAAAGCTGTTTTTTCTGGTTTTCAGGTTTAATTCTCGTAGTACTTGTTGTCGCACTTCAGTATGTAATTGAGTCAAAGCTAAAAGAAAACCAAAGGCACCAGCTTAGCGATATTGCCAATTTGTATATTACCCTCTTTAATCAAATTTATGTTGAAGAGCTAGAGCCAGCCTACCATGAAACCCAGCAAGTATTTTATCAAGGCAGGCAAGATGATCTCATTGCCACAATAATGGATGAAAACGGCAATGTGATCGTACACTCATCACTGCATTGGAGTGAAATAAGTAAATTACCCAACCAGCGTCAGTTTAAAGAAGTGAGTTCGCTATTTACTCAGGATAGCTCCTACGTATTAAGAAATGATCCGCAATCTGGGATAAAATATTTACACTTTGCAACAGGTTTTATTTCTCCTGACAATATGAACTATATTGCTCGTATATCCGTACCCCAAAAATCTTTTATCACCTTATTAAATAACTTTAGAATTCAAATAGCTGTTTTTATTGTAACATTTATTGGATTTTACTGGTTTAGCCATACGTCAGAGCGTAAGAATGTTTTAAAATTAGCCAGCAAACACACTTCAGAATTGGAAAATACCATAAAGCAAACTGCCGGCAATTACATTGAATTGCAAAAAGCCAGTTCTTGCATGGCCGTTGCCAACACTTACGATGAAGCAATCAATATTTGTCAGCAACTTTTTACTACAACCTATCCGCATATTTTTGCCGCTATCGAACTGCTCACACCTTCTGAAAAAGTGCGTCTCGATTGCTGGGCTATCCGTATTGGGCATACATACAACGCAACCAAAGAAGAAGGTTTTTGTGCACACACGTTAACGGCCATGCAAAAGTACAATTGCCGATCTCACGTCTGCTTTCCATTACTGGCCGAAGGCAATACTTTTGGCGTTTTAACCATTATGTGTACCAGTGAGAACAAAGAAACAACAATTTCTAAAAGTAATGAAACGCAATTTGAATTTATTGCACAAAGTTTAGCCTTGAACCTCGCCAGAATAGAGCTAAAAGACAAACTCAATAAAAAAGCAAATACAGACTCAATGACCCACTTGTGGAACCGACGTTACTTTTTCAGCAAACTGAACAAATGGCAGGCAAAAGCGGAAAATTTGAACCTACGTGCAGCAATATTAATGATTGATGTCGATCATTTTAAAAGCATTAACGATACCTTAGGTCATGAAGCCGGCGATAAAGCATTAAGGCTGCTTGCGAAAACCTTAAAAGCGAATATCCGGGATGAAAATGATATCGCGGCTCGCATTGGTGGTGAAGAATTTGCACTATTTTGCGAAGGGCTTGAAATTGAACAAGCGACCGCTATGTTTTCCAGAATTAGTAATATGTTAGCAGAGCACCCGCTAACCAATGGCAAAATAATTACGATTTCTATGGGTGTCGCGTTTTATCCTGACATTAGTTTAAAAAATGATGAACTGATAAGACAAGCCGACAAAGCACTTTATTTAGCAAAAGAGCGCGGCCGTAATCAAATTTGTTTCGCGTCGTCTAATCCTTTAAAAAGTGTCCCAAACAGTACAACAACGCGGCGCTCTTAAAGGTATTGTTACGTATGTCCAACAACACCAGCAGGCTCAACCGAACTGGCTTTTAAGGCTGGATAAATGGTCGCTAACAAAGACATAATCATGGCTGCTGATGCCGTTATAAGAACATCACTCCAATGTAATTCTGTTGGTAAAAAGTCGATAAAGTAAATATCACTTGAAAGAAATTGTACACCTAACATAGTTTCAATCAGTACTAAGACGTCACTTAAATACCACGCGCCTAATATCCCAAACACCACACCAATGGTCGTACCGATTAAGCCAGAAACAACCCCTTGCACAACAAAAATATTAACAATCTTTGTATTGGTCATTCCCATTGTTTTGTAAATTGCAATGTCACTACGTTTTTCATTTACAGCCATCACCAGAGTGGAAACAATATTAAAACAGGCCACTGCAATGACTAAAGCTAATATTAAGTACATAACTCCCCGTACAAGTTGTATATCGTTGTATACATGACCAAATTGACGCGTCCAATCCTGAATGTAAACATATACGGGTAAGCTAAAACCAATTTCACGTGCAATCTTTGGTGCGGCAAATACATCGTCAATTTTTAAGCGAATACCTTGCACACCACTTTGCCAGCCACTTTCTTTTGCAGCTTTGTGTAATGACATATATCCCACGAGATGGTCTAACTGACCGCCAGATTCAAAATACCCTAACAGTGGAACTCTGATCAGTGTGGGGGCTGAGAACTGCTTTGTTTCCCCTGTTTTAGGCACTAAAATTTCAACCCAATCACCGATTTCAAGCTGCAAACTCTCAGCCAAACCTTTACCTAGCAGTAAGCCTTCCTGACTGTTGAAACTCGCAGCCACTTCATCATTTACATAGTGATGCAAACTAGATACTGATTTTTCAGCCTGCCAATCAATGCCTCGAATCTCTAAAGGTTTAAGTTTATCTGCTTGTTGTATCAGCGCGCCGAAAGATATAAATGGCGCAACCCCCTCTATTTCCTGCCGCGCCATTAATTGTGCTCGAATCGACTGCCAATCCTCTATACCTGAGGGTTCTACAGCGATATATTCAATATGCGGGACAATCGACAGTAAACGGTTTTTAAGCTCTGCTTCAAAACCGTTCATCGCAGAGAGCACCCAAATTAACACACAACAGCCTAAAGCAATCCCGCTTACAGAGGATGCAGAGATAAAGCGAATAAATGCATTTTTATTCCGACTTCTGGCGTATCGATAGCCTATCTGACTCGTTAAAGCATCAAACATTTTCAATAACCTGAGCTTTGTACTCTACCAATTTTCCATGCTCTAACTTAAGTTGGCGATCCATTCTATTTGCAAGATTTAAATCGTGAGTTACAAAAACAAATGAAGTAGATAAAGATTTTTGTAAGTCGACAATCAATTCGAAAATACCCGCAGCATTATCAGCATCAAGATTACCGGTCGGTTCATCAGCCAGAACTAATTTAGGTTTATTGACTAATGCCCGCGCAATCGCAACTCTCTGTCGCTCGCCACCCGATAAAGCAGAAGGCAAGTGTTTCAAGCGATGAGAAAGCCCGACTCGTTCTAACATTTCACTGGCGGTCTGCATTGCTTGTTTACGTTCAAGCCCTGCGATTAAAAGTGGCATCGCAACATTTTCCAATGCATCAAATTCAGCCAACAAATGGTGAAACTGGTATACAAATCCTAAACTTTGATTTCGAAACTCAGCTTGTTTGCGGGCTGAAAGTTTATGTACATCTATTCCTTCAAACAATACTTGGCCTGAAGTAGGTGTATCTAAAGTTCCTAAAATATGCAACAGGCTACTTTTGCCCGATCCTGAACTGCCGACGATAGCTAAGTGCTCTGCTTCATGTACTTGTAAATTAACATCATGTAAAACTTGAACCTTATTATTGCCGTCTTGGTATGTTTTACTGATGTTGCGGCATTTTAAAATAACCTGACTATTCATGTTTTAATATCTCGGCTGGATTGGTATTGGCGGCTCGATAAGCTGGATAAATTGTCGCCGTAAAACTCATCAAAATTGCGGTGAATGCTATCGCTACCACTTGTTGGTAATGGATATCTACGGGTAAACCCTGCATCGCGTAAGCTGGATTGGCAAATACTTGGATACCTAAAATAGCCAATAATGGATTTAAAAAATAACATAGTGTCAAACCCAAAATGGTACCAATCAAGGCACCCCCACATCCTTTATACATTCCCTGAAAAACAAACAGCAAGACAATATCATATTCACTCATGCCCATTGTCTTCAAGCTGGCAATTTCTCCTTTTTTATCATTTACCACCATCACTAAAGCTGAAACAATGTTAAATGTTGCGACCGCGATAATCAGCGCCAGCATCATCCACATAATATTTTTTTCCATTTTTACCGCTTCAAATAATTCACCTTGGGTTTCTCGCCAATCCACAATATCAGCGTCAGCAAAGTGTTGTTGTAAATAAGACGCGACCGTGTCCAGTTCAAAGGCATTATTTAAATATATGCGATAAGAATTAGCAGGCCCTGCTGGGATTCTTAACAATCTCTGTAAATCAAAGACATTAATCAAAACAACATTAGCATCCACATCAGAACCTGCATCGAATATTCCCGAGACTGTAAATTTCCTTTGTACAGGCATTCTACCCATTGGCGTATAAATGCTTTTTTCTGCCAACATAATTCGAACTTTATCACCAACCCTAACATCCATTCTGCTGGCAAGTTGTTGCCCCAGCAATAGGTTATAATCACCAGCTTGTAACGAGTCAAACCGACCATACTGCATATGGCTAGCGACAATTGATAAATCTTTGGCGGATTGAACCTCTATACCTTGTACCGATATCGCCTGCATATGAGTTTGCGACTGCACTAGCCCCGAACTTTGGATATAAGGTGTCAGCCCTTTTATATTTAACTCAGTTGAGCTATCAGCCAGTTTCTGATGTAATTGTTGCTCAGTCGTTTGCGTAAAACTAACAACCATATGCGGGATCACGCCTAGAATTCTTTTTTTCAGCTCACTTTCAAAACCATTCATGACTGAAATAACTAAAATAAGCGCTAAAACCCCCAGACTAATACCGGCAACAGAGAAAAAAGTAATAAAAGACACAAACCCGCTACGCTGACGACTTTGGCTATAACGATATGCGATAAAAAATCGATTGGGCTTAAACAAAAAATATAATCCGTAATACCTTAATTTAGGTGTGCACTATATCTAACTTTGGGTGCGCTTAAAAGCGCTGAAAATATAAGAAATATCAGAAAATAAGCAACTCAAGTGAATTTCACTCACTAAGGCCGAAAATTGTTGTTATATCACGTCAGGTTGTTACTAATAATGCTTTCCATTCATGGTCTCGCCCTGTAAAATCCGCCCCCAAATTGAACCATTACAAAGGAAACGCATTTAATGCCGCAGTCGTTACCTCATGCCTTAATGAAAAACTTTCTGGGTCAAGCCCCAGATTGGTACAAACTCGCTATAATCACGTTTTTAGTTATCAACCCGCTCCTTTTTTATATTTCTCCTTATATTGCCGGTTGGGTACTCATTATCGAATTCATATTCACCTTAGCCATGGCCTTAAAATGCTACCCTTTACAACCCGGTGGTCTACTGGCAATTGAAGCAATTGCAATCGGCATGACATCTGTTGATCATGTTATGCATGAAATAGAAACCAATTTAGAAGTGCTCTTGTTGCTTATTTTCATGGTTGCCGGTATCTACTTTATGAAGAACTTGTTGTTGTTCTTGTTTACTAAGTTATTGATACGCGTACGTTCTAAAACCATGTTATCGCTTGCTTTTGTATTTTCATCGGCCGTTTTATCCGCCTTTTTAGATGCTCTGACGGTGATTGCCGTTATTATTGCCGTTGCTGTAGGCTTCTATTCTATTTATCATAAAGTCGCATCTGGCAAAGACTTTTCTGATAAACATGACCATACCGCTGATGATAGAATCGAACCCCTGTCCCATGCTCAGTTAGATCAATTTAGAGCCTTTTTACGAAACCTAATGATGCATGCGGCTATCGGTACTGCATTAGGTGGTGTGATGACTATGGTCGGCGAGCCACAAAATCTAATTATTGCAGATAAGTCTGGCTGGGGATTTTTTGAATTCGCCGTCCGTATGGCGCCAGTCACTGTGCCGGTCTTTTTTATGGGCTTATTAACCACCTTTTTAGTCGAAAAATTTAAAATATTTGGTTACGGTGCGCATTTACCAGACAAAATTTGGAAAATATTGTCTGATTATGATGCTTATCAAGACAAACGCTTAACGAAACTGGACGTTGCAAAGTTTTGGGTGCAAGGCGTCATTGCCGTTTGGTTGATTGTTGCTTTAGCCTTACACTTAGCGGCAGTCGGTTTAATCGGCTTAAGTATTATTATTTTTGCAACGGCATTTTGTGGTGTGATAGAAGAACATGCTATTGGCCATGCATTTGAAGAAGCATTACCCTTTACCGCATTATTGTGTGTATTTTTTGCAATTGTTGCTGTCATCATTGACCAAAAATTATTTATCCCTGTAATTGATTGGGTACTGACCTTTGAGGGTAAATCTCAGTTAGCTGTATTCTATTTGGCAAACGGGGTTTTATCTATGGTCAGTGACAATGTCTTCGTTGGCTCTGTTTACATTACAGAAGTTAAGCAGGCTTTACTGAACGGCCAAATTACTCGCGACCAATTTAACTTACTTGCTGTGTCAATTAATACCGGTACAAACCTACCCAGTGTTGCAACACCTAATGGTCAAGCTGCGTTTTTATTCTTATTAACAAGCACCTTAGCACCATTATTAAGACTATCTTATGGCAGAATGGTTTGGATGGCTTTACCCTACACTGTCATTTTAACGATAGTTGGATTGCTTTTGACATGGCAGGTTTTACCTCAGGCAACCGATATGATGTACGATATGCATTTAATTGAACATCAGGTTGAAGCGCCTGTAGACGGAACTTCCGGCCATACCTCTGGTCATTAATACGGAATATGCATTAGTATCAGAGTTGACGTATTAGAGCAGCAATTGGCTGCTCTTTTTTTAATTCATCTCATTTTAAAAGAGGGAGTAAAATGTGAAGTTTAATGAATGTCGTATCGCTTGGTTAGCATTTGCAGCCAGTCTATTATTGCTAGAAATAGCGGCGTTAGTATTTCAATACTCATTTGGATATGAACCCTGTATCAAATGTATTTACCAGCGTTTAGCACTCTGGGGTGTGTTTGTTTCTGCGCTGCCTGCTGTCATCTTCCCAAAACAAATGCTAACGCGTTTGTTCGCATATGTGGGTGGTATATTTTGTTCCCTGTGGGGCTATAAAATAGCGAGCGAGCATGTTGAACTACAAAATGCGCCCAACCCATTGTTTGCAGCTTGTGAAATGCTCCCCAACTTCCCTGAATGGTTTAAACCGGATGTTTGGTTTCCAGCTTTATTTGAAGCCAGAGGTGACTGCGCGGCTATAGACTGGACATTTTTGTCAATGAGCATGCCTGAGTGGATGAAAGTCATCTTTTTAGCGTACGCAATTATTCTAACTTTTGTCTTAGTTTATCATTTAATTAGATACAAGCAGCTTTAACTCAATAAAACCTGATGCTATTTTAACGTCAGTTTTTTTCTTACGCTGCTCAAACAAAGCTATTTTGATGGTTTATAGTCAAGGATAGTTTTAAAGTGATGTCTGCGGTAGTTCAGGTGCTTATTCTTTAGGTTCTTTTAAAGAGTCTCGCGGATGTATCCTTTGTTCGTTTTTAGCAGCCTGATATCTTGTACGTTTTAAACTACGTATAAACCTGCGCTCCTGATATTTACGCCAAATACGGCTCAGTACAGAAAACAGTGCGGCCAGAATCAGCGCCCCCCACAACAAAGGACTGGTAAAAGGACTGCCAGAACCGCCCCCATCAATCCATTTTGTTCCGCCCTGATATAACCAGTAAAACAGCCAGGCTGACGATAAAACCAAAGCTGCACTTGCCATTACCACGGACAATTGTTTAATAAAATTGTACATTACACGCCAGAATTTCAAAACGACAAACCTTTTTAAAACGCCAGCATGTAGTGTAACGAAAAATGATTTGAATTAGTAAAAGGATTTACCTTCTACTTCATAGTCCAACAAGATCTGAGCGGGTTCAAACCTTTCTCCAAAACGAACCTGATAGCTTTGCAAACGCTCGACCAAATTAGCTATTCCGTAACTGTCCATATAACGGAATGGCCCACCTAAAAATGGTGGAAATCCGATGCCAAAGATAGCACCAATATCACCATCC
This sequence comes from Catenovulum sediminis, assembly GCF_007289895.1. Taxonomy (GTDB): domain Bacteria; phylum Pseudomonadota; class Gammaproteobacteria; order Enterobacterales; family Alteromonadaceae; genus Catenovulum; species Catenovulum sediminis. Next base: position 3,936,833 of record NZ_CP041660.1, read on the forward strand.
ATTGGTGAAGAAATTATGCCCTCTTCTAGACAGCGAGCCGCTTCATTTAACATTTGGATCATACAGCGTTCAACGATTTCTTCTTGATTTAACGTTTGCGCTGGATCGACCTGCAGTAAATCATAGATAGATTCATCAACTGCACTTTGTTTACGCAACACTTGTTTAATTGGATTGGGTTTGACGTAAGTATAAAAACCGCGCTGGTTCTTTTTCCCTTTGCGTCCATCATCCAATATTTTTTGCAATCCTTTAGGGGCTGTAAAACGCTCGCCCAATTTTTCAGTTAAAATTGGTATTATTTTCGTCCCGACATCAATGCCTACTTCATCTAATAGCTTTAACGGACCTACAGGAAAACCAAATTTAACCAAAGCTTTATCTATGACATCAATGGGCTCTCCTTCTAGCACTAACTGCGCCGCTTCATTAATGTACAAAGCTAAAATGCGATTTACATAAAAGCCGGCACCATCTTTAACAACAATCGGTGTTTTACCTTGCTTTCGTGCAAACTCTATAACCGTTGTAATTGTTTCTTCACTGGTAGCCGCATGTGGAATAACCTCAACTAAAGGCATTTTATCAACTGGAGAAAAATAATGTAGCCCTATTACATTTTGCGGTCGCTTAGCATTGGCGGCAATTTCAGCAATTGGCAACGAAGAGGTATTGGAGGCAAAGATGGTATCTTCTTTACATTGTGTCTCAACTTCATTCACCATATTTTGTTTTAGCTTGAGATCTTCAAAAACCGCTTCAATGACGATATCTCGCTGCGCAAAACCAGACCAATCCGTACTACCCGTTAGTCGATTTAATTGCTGCTGCATTTGAGAAGTAGACATAAAGCGCTTTTTAACTTTGTTGTTTAACAGCTCATAACTATATTTTAATGCTGATTGAATACCCTGCTCTTTAATATCTTTTATCCGCACCGGTACATTGGCTTTAGTGGCCAAGACATAAGCAATACCGCCGCCCATTAACCCGCCACCTAAAACACCTGCTTTATCAACTGTTCGAGCAACATCTGAGCGCACTTTATACGCTTTTTTCTGTTCAGTCGTCGCTAAAAACAAATGGCGCAATTGAAAACTTTGTGGCGTTTGGCACAACTCGGCAAAACCACGCGCTTCAGCCTGATAGCCTTGAACAATACCATTTTCAATTCCAATTCTAACCACTTCAATAATTCGCGCTGGCGCTGGATAATTACCTTGCGTTTTCTTGTCAACTTGCTTTAAAGCTTGGTCAAACAATATCCCGCGACCGAAAGAGTTTGTCTCCAGTGCTTTGTTAAGCAAACTTCTTTTAATTTTTCGATTGGGGTTAGGCGCAGACAAGACAATCTTTTTCGCGGTTTCCAGTAATATACTTGCTGGAACAAGATCATCTATCAACCCCATTTTTAATGCTTTTTTAGCTCTGACCTGTTTGCCGGTTAACATCATGTCTAAAGCATTTTGAATGCCAATGAGTCTAGGTAATCTTTGCGTACCGCCTGAGCCGGGCAACAAGCCCAATTTAACTTCAGGTAAACCAAGTTGCGTTTTCTCAGCATCAGTGGCAACTCTGTAATGACAGGCTAATGAAAACTCTAAACCGCCCCCCAAACAAATACCGTGAATGGCTGCGACAAATGGAATCCTAGATTTTTCGATACGAGCAAAAATAGACTGTCCATTTCTAGCTAAGTCTTCAGTTTCATCTATTGTACTGCAAGCTGAAATCATATTGATATCAGCACCTGCGATAAATGAATCTACTTTGCCAGACTGTAAAATAACGCCTTGAATATCTCTGTTTTTTTCTATTTCATCCAGCAAAATTTCTATTTCGCGCATGGTTTGTCTGGATAAAACATTCATACTTTCATCAGGCACATTTAGCGTGATAATGGCAATCTGATCGCTATCAATTGATAAACTAAAGTGTTGGATTTTATTCATTATTCTGCAGCCTCCACTATCATAGCGGCACCTAAACCACCTGCCGCACAGGCTGTTGTTAAGCCGATACCACCACCGCGACGTTTCAATTCGTGTAGTGTTTGCGTGATCATACGCGCTCCAGTTGCTGCAAATGGATGACCATAAGCAATTGAGCCACCATTAACATTAAATTTATCCATGTCTATTTCACCGATTGCCTGTTCTCTATTGAGCTTCTCATTTGCAAATTTACGGCTGGCAAACATTTTCATATTAGCCAAAGCCTGTGCAGCAAAAGCCTCGTGCATATCAATCAGAGTTAAATCCGTTAAACTCATTCCGGCTTTATCTAGAGCTAATGGCGTTGCATAAGACGGCCCCATTAACATATCCTGCCAAACATCAATGGCAGCAAAAGCATAACTGTGTATATAACCCAATACTTTTAAACCCAAAGCTTTCGCTTTATCTTCGCGCATCAACATTACGGCGGCTGCACCATCAGTTAACGGAGTTGCATTCGCCGCGGTCACAGAGCCGTGTTTGCGATCAAAAACCGGCTTTAAACGTGCGTACGAAGTTAATTCTGAGTTAAAACGAATATTGTTATCTTGTTTTAAGAACGTTTTGAATGGCTCAGGGTAAGCCGTCATGACTTCGTCGTCGAGATAGCCCTGTGACCAAGCTTTCGCTGCCAATGTATGTGAACGATGTGCAAGCTCGTCTTGGGCTTTACGGCTGATTGAATGACTTTTGGCCATTTGTTCTGCAGTTTGCCCCATGCTCAAACCGGTTGAATATTCAGCCACTGCGGGTGGAACAGGTGTTAAATCAGATAATTTTAATCTTTTCAATAAAGCAAGACGAGCACCAATACTTTTCGCTTTATTAAAGTCGACCAGCAATCGAGCGAGATTTTTAGAAACGCCAATAGGCAATACGGATGAAGAATCCGCGCCACCGGCAATACCACAGTCAATTGCCCCCGACATAATAGATTCTGTTACATTTACCGCAGCCTGAAAACTTGTTGCACACGCTCTAGACACACTATACGCATCCGTTGACACATTCATACCCGTGCCTAAAACAATTTCCCGGGCAATATTAGGCGCAGCCGGCATTTGTACCACTTGGCCAAATACCAATTGTTGTATCCATGCTGGATCAAAATCATTTCGAACCAACATTTCATTGACGACCATCTTACCCAAGTCTAAAGCGGGCACACCGTGATAATCTGTGGCCTGTTTAGCAAATGGGGTTCGTAAACCAGTCACGACAGCGATTCGCTGGCCGTCTGCGGTTTTGCACATTGAAGCTCTAGACATGTTAGTTTTCGCCCTTTTTTGACATAACGCTCTAAATTAAGAGGTCTGACCTGCTATTCCGTAGATATCTTAATTCTTCTATAACAAATTTAAAACACTTGTTTGAATTTTTCTAGCCGATATTTTGCTTGTTATAAAATTCTAGTTTATTTTTTGCTGTAACCCATTAAAATTGCGCTTTAAATTTTTATTAAAGAGACAATTATGTTTGAAGTAAACACGTATTTTGACGGAAAAGTAAAATCAATTGCTTTTCAGGGCGAACAATTACCCGCTACCGTTGGTGTAATGGCCGCCGGTGACTACGAGTTTGGTACCAACCAAAATGAAGTCATGACGGTTGTTAGCGGCGCTTTAAACGTATTGTTGCCAGGTCAAGCAGACTGGCAGACGTTTAAGTCTGGTCAATCTTTTGAAATTGCAGCAAACCAGTCGTTTAAAGTAAAAGTAGAACAAGACACCGCTTATTTGTGTACTTACGAATAATTAATCTGCATTTTGTAGACCCATATTCGAAAATAACGATGCTAAATCTTGCATAGATACATTATGTGAAGATTTAACTCGCAACAGATTGTGCCTGCCTTGCAGGCACAATGTTAGCCAATCTTGTTGATTTGACTTACTCTCATTTTGACGACTATCGTCTACTTTCAATACACAACAAACGATCCCGCTTAAGTCGGTAATGACAAAATCGATCACTTTGTTTTTTGCAATTTTCGCAAATTGCGCATCCTCAAAATTTAATAACCTTGTTAAATTGACGTCCCGATGAATATGATATTGTTCACCTAAAACCTGATTCAGTTTAATGTTTAAGTCTTGTTTAAAGTTCAGTTCCAGCTTATTAATTTTTTCAATATTTTCAAATCTGGAGGTTTTTGAGCGCTCTTGTTGATTTTGCCGCCATTTAACGACAACTAAAAAAGCAACAAAAATAATAAAAACCAATAAAATTTTCATACAACCTGAGTTCTCTTAAGCCAATGAACGCAATAATCTTTGCGTGTTAATGCGTGTTAAATGCCAACAGCTAATAGTGCCCAAAGTTCCGACAACACAAGCCCCAGTAAAGATTCCAACCAACCAATATTCAGGGTGAAAAGACGCATCCATTTTAAAAACTTCTGTTTGCAATACGTACAGTGCTATTTCATTGGCTATTGCAGCTAAAATACCTGCGATTGCGCCCAATATTACAAATTCTAATGTCACACTATTACGCAGCAACGAAGAAGGTGACCCTAAAGTGCGAAGAATCACTAATTCTTGTTTTCTTTCCGCCATGCTTGCCTGTACTTGTGCAATTAGCACCAACACACCAGCAGCCACAACCAGAATCAGTATAAACTCAACCGCTAAAGAGACCTGATTAATAATTTCTCTAATTTGATTAATAATCGCATCAACATCTATCAAAGTGACACTTGGGAACTGAGCAAGTAGTTTTGCCAGCTCCGGTTTAGCCGTATTCTCAACGTAAAAACTAGCAATATGAGTCGCTGCATGGTTTTCTAACACGACAGGGTTAAAAATCATAAAGAAGTTGGGTTTCATAGATTCCCATTTAACTTTTCGAATACTGGTTATGGTTGCGGTAAAATCAATCCCACCAGCATTAAACCTTAGTACATCATGTAGTTGTAGGTTCATGCGCTCAGCTAAGCCCGACTCAATCGACACCTGATAATCTTTCGCATCTGGCTGCCACCAGTTTCCCTGTTCAATTTCATTTTCTTCCGGCAGTTCTGCTCCAGCGGTCAGATTTAGTTCTCTGCCGATTGCGCGCGGAGCATCATCAGCTGGTTTTTCATCTTCTTTTGATACTCTATCACGTACCATCACATCATTGACCGCAATTAAACGGCCGCGCGTAACCGGATAAGTTTTTTCAATCAAAATGCCCTTTTCATTAAAGGCATTTTTAAATTTGTCTAGATCTTGCTGGTTAATATTTACGGCAAAATAATTAGGGGTATCTTCCGGCAATTGATTTTGCCATTCAGCCAATAAATCGTTTCGCAGTACCAATACAACCAACAATAATTGAATAGCCACGGTAAAACTAATCAGTTGCACACTATTGGCTTGCGCCCGTCTATACAGGCCAGCCAAGGCAAGCTTAAATGCACTGCCCGCATTGGCGCCCGCTTGCCGACTGCCCCAAATTGCACTTCTGGCAATTAACAATAAAAATAGTGTGATCCCCCCTGCTGAAAGCAACAAGGCTAAACTCAATTGAAAGTTTTCACTATATACCCACATCAAACAAAATACGGCGATCGCCGATATCAGCCAATTAATCCAATCTTTTTGGCTAAAACCTTCCATTTGCCGTCTTAAAACCCTAAGTGGAGGAATTGAAAATAACTTTAATAACGGATAAACCGAAAACAATGCGAGGCTAACAACGCCTGTAAAGACAGCTAACCACCATGGCCTTAAACCTGCTTGCGGTACATTATTTGGAAGATGCTCTTTAAGTGCGGCTAATATACCAAGCTGCGCGCAATACCCCAATACTAACCCAACGACAATACCAAAGCCCGCCAGCAAAATAAGTTGAATTGAAAATATAAAATGAATTTGCTGGCTCGATCCCCCTAATGTTTTAAATATTGCGACCAGATCAAAATGACGTTCACAATAGCGCGCCGCAGCAACGGCAATAGCGGTTGCTGCTAATACAACGCCCAACAAACTGGCTAGCAGAAAATACTGTTCCGCTCGTTTGACCGCTTTCATAACCCGCGATTCATCATCATTGATCGTTCGCCACCTGTGTACATCCTTATTTAACTGAGGTAACAGCCAACTCTCAAAAGGTTCGATTTCCTGCCCAGCAACACTTAACAAATAGGCTATTCTCGAACCAGGCTGAATCACTTGAGTTGCAGCAACATCTTGTATATGCATCAAAGCCAACGCACCGGCATTAAACACATTAAGATCAGCATCCGGCACACTGGCAATCAGTTGAGTAAATTTTAATTGTTTTAAACCGACTTCAACCATATCACCAAAATCGACACCCAATTGACTGACTAGCTTACTGTCTAACCAAATTTCTCCCGGTTTAACTGAGAGCGCCGTCGGTTGTCCTCCGGTCCATGCAGTGTCTGTCAGTTCTATTTGCCCACGCAAAGGATAAAATTGATCAACGGCTCTTACACTGGTTAAATGCATTTGATTGTTGGCAAATAACATGGATGAGAAGCGAATCTGAGCAGAGGTTTTCAACCCGTTTGATTGCGCTTGTATAAACCAAGATTCAGGAACTTCCCGCGATGAGGTTAAAACACTATCAGCGGCTAAAAATTCAGCGCTTTGATTTTGTAAAGCAGCTTGCAAGCGTTCACTGAACATAGATAGCGAAAAAACAGAGGAAACAGCAAGCACCAGTGCCGCAAGCATAATGCTGAGTTCACCTCGTTTTAATTCTTGCTTTAATAAGCGAGCGGCTAGTCGCAGGGATACAATCCACTGCTTATCTGTAACATAATTCTCAGGCAACATGGACACGTCCGTTGTTTTGGGTTGACTCTTCTCTAATCGCTGTTTCTTCGGATAACTCACCTGCATGCATCACCAACTGACGCTGACATCTTTTAGCCAAATTTCTATCATGCGTTACCAAGACCAAGGTCGTTCCAGCTTGAGCATTTAATTCAAACAACAAGGCTTCGACTTTTTGACCATTTTCAGCATCTAAATTACCGGTTGGTTCATCGGCAAATAAGATATCTGGTTTACTGGCAAACGCTCTCGCCACCGCCACGCGTTGCTGTTCACCGCCAGAAAGTTGATTCGGGAAATGATGTCCTCTGTCCGATAAGCCAACTTTTTCTAGTAACTCTAACGCTTGCTGTTTCGCATTTTTTCTTAAACTCAGTTCCAGCGGCAGCATTACGTTTTCCAGCGCCGTTAAGCTTTGCACCAACATAAAAGATTGAAAAACAAAACCAACATGTTTTTTGCGTAAGAACGCCCGTTTCTCTTCGTTTAACTGATGCAAAGGTTGCCCCGCCAACCAAATTTCACCGCTGGTCGCCGTATCTAAACCGGCCAACAAACTCAACAATGTTGACTTGCCAGAACCGGAACGACCGATAATGGCAACAGACTCTGATTTAGAAATTGCAAAATTACATTCTTTTAATATCTTGAGATCTTCGCCATTAGACCTTACTGTTTTAGTTACTTCTTTGACTTGTAATAGCGTAGACATCATGCGAAATCCTTTATTAACTGTTTCAAAACGTATTTCATGGTTATTTATACTCAGTTTAACGCTGATAGTTCATTCAGCTCAATCAGAAACTAAACTTCTTATTTTAGGGGATAGCCTTTCAGCAGGTTACGGCCTCGAGATCGAAGATGCTTGGGCCAGTAAAATTCAAAAAAATTGGTCAGCGCAACAAACTGATATAAAACTTATCAATGCCAGTGTAAGCGGAGAAACCACACAAGGTGGTTTAAATCGTCTGCCAAACCTGCTTAAACAACACCAACCAGACTATGTATTTGTAGAGCTTGGTGGTAATGATGGCTTACGTGGAATTCAACTCCCCGTTATTAAACAAAATTTAATTCAAATAGTTCAACTTATTGAACAGAATAACGCTCAGCCCATTTTGGCTGAGATTAAAATTCCACCCAATTATGGCCCGAGATATTTAAAAATATTCATCCAACAATTCAGCGATATCGCACAGCAATTTGCGATCCCTTTAGTCCCATTTTTCATTGAAGATATTGCAGCACAACCTCAATTTATGATGAAGGATGGTATTCACCCCAACAAAGAAGCACAGCCAATTATCGCAAAAAAAATGCAGCAGGTATTTGAAGAGATTATCAAACGTTGATTTATCTTAAGAGATCTTTCAAAATGCCGCGCATACCATTAAAAAATGAGATTTTATATGCCAAGTTCGCTAAAAGACCAGCTATTAAACGCCGGGCTTGTTAATCAAAAACAAGCAAAAAAAGCATCGAAAAAAAGTAAAAAAAATCGCACGCTCAATAAAGAAGCGCAAGCGGCGGCTGAACAAAGAAAATTAGAGCAACAAGCTAAAACCGAAGAAGCCAATAAAAAAATTAGACTTGAAGCTGAGAAAAAAGCCATCGCGGCTCAAGTTAAACAACTTATTGAATCGAATGCACTCGAAAGTAACGGGGATATTAAATACAACTTTGATGATCAAGGCGTTATCAAAACCCTGATGGTTTCAGCGCAGCAACAAAAACAATTAGCAAACGGCTTTATTGGTATTGCAAAAGTCGCAGACAGTTACTTTATGATACCTGCAACAATTGCTGAAAAAGTAGAACAGCGCGGTGAAGGATACATCATAGTATTAAATACTAAAGTAGAAGAAGACGAAGATGATCCGTACAAAGACTACCCTATCCCAGATGATTTAATGTGGTAAGTTTATAGCGAGTTTAGGGTCTAAAATTTAACCACAATATGGTTGTAAACTGCGCTGGCGTGTTTGTGTCGTGGCTTTGTCGTGCTGTTTTGAGTTAGTTTTATCCAAGTTTTAATATATTTAGGATTTTACGATGTCACTTTCTTCTGCAAAAATTAAAAGCCTCAGAAAAGAACGTGGTTGGTCTCAAGAGCACTTAAGTCAAGTCTCTGGTTTAAGCTGCCGCACAGTGCAAAGAATAGAAAAAGAAGGTAGCGCTTCGCCAGAATCACTTATGGCGTTAGCCAGTGCATTTTCGATGTCACCAAGCGAATTACAAACCGAATATAAGGCAAATATTGGCAACGGAGCGATTAGCTTTAGCGGAATGATTGGGCTGACGCTACTTTTCTCTGCCATTATTTTCTATTTATATATCTCTGGTGATCCCTTTGGAATTATTGACGTCCCTGCATTTTTGTATATCTCAATCATTCCTTTTTCTATTTCCACACTGACCAATGGACTCTTGCGCACATGCAAAGTTTACCAGTTACTTGTTTGGTTAGTGTACGAAAAAAAAGCAATGCAGGGGGCACATACTCACCTCCCGATTTTAAGAAAACTAATAATTTATTCTTACGCATCGGGTGCAACCGGCGTTTTATTTAGTCTTTTCGGCATGTTATCTCGTGCTTATGAAGTCCACTACCCAACTGGCTTTTCTGTTGCTTTATTAATATTTATTTACGCAATCATACAATCAGAGTTTTTGTTTAGGCCGCTTTATCACAAATTAAATCGCCAGCTATTAAATACTTGAGTGCCATTTAGCTCCATTTAGATTTAGTTCTACGTTTTTTCCTAACATGTGGCTTGCCGCATGTTAGGGGATATATTCTAGGGTTAGACTTAGCTCCTTCAAAAATAACTACAATGATTTTCGCAAATTATTTTTGCTAATAAAGCTAAAGCGTGCGATGTAGTTATCCCCCTGCAGCCAGCTTTTACCTTCTGGGATGACGTATTCATGGTAAAGCCCCCAGTTTAACGCTGATGTGGGTGAAGCGTTATCGGCCAGTTCGTCAACTAAACCAATGGCATCCGGCACATTGTCAACCACAGCCATAATTTCAAAATTAATTCCGTCTTTGGCATACTGTATGGTTTCTTTTTCAGGTCCATCTTTACAAGATATCATCGCGATGCCGCCGTTATAATGCCAAACGGCCAGTTCGTGACCGCTATGCGTAATAGGATTGTAAGGTGACTTTATATACGGCCCTTGCGGATTATCTGCAATTGCAACGCCCCAGCGAATTTCACGCCCTCCCATTGTTGTCTTTTCCCCTTTACGCTCACCTTTGTAATACAAATAAAATTTATTGTTAAAATACATCAATGTCGGATCATGTACCTTATGGCTATCCCACTCGCCTTGCGACTTAACTAAAAAGCGGTTGTCTTGCTGTCCCAACCATTCGCCGGTTTCACTTGGTTCGAGTATTGGCTTAGCCAGTTTTTTCCACGGACCATTTGCATTGTCGGCGATGGCCATACCAACTTGGTTGTAAGAGCGATTTAAATAAGGTGCTTTGATTGTTTGATACACCAGATAAAATTTGTCCTTGTGCTGCAAAATTTCTGGTGTAAAGACCGATCTATCATCAAATGCGCCAGGTTTACCTCTACCGACCGCAATCCCTTGCTCAGTCCAGTGAAAACCATCAGATGAAGTGGCGTACCAAATTTCAGATTTGTCCCAAGGAAAAACTTTTAATTCAGGATCACCAGAATCAAAGCCATATCCGGGCCCATGTGTTTTTGTATACCAGGTATAATATAAACCGTTTATCGATAATACCTTGCTCGGATCGCGGCGAATAACACCCGGCTCATAAGCAAAGTCACCCGTTAATTTGCGTTTAGTAAAGATACCAAACCATTCGGAGTTTTGATGATAGTTTCTCTGTAATGCGCGTTTAGATGCGGCACTTAGATATTGCGGATCTTTAATCCCCAAATAATCAAAATCTGCTTCGCTAAACTGTGTTAAATCTAACTTCGCGTCCGGCTGAGTTTTTGATTGTTCATCATTTGATTGGCAGGATACCAACGAAATAAGTACTGTTACACTAAACAATACTTTAGCAATTTTTTGCATATTACTGATCCTTTAAAATTTTAATGCTCGATTTAAACGTCAACCAAAAATCAAATAAAAACCAATGGTTTCACATTTAAATTAATCAATAATATCAGTAATAGGACAAATTTGGCAAACCCTTAGATTTTCTAGGTAAAAATAGTTGGATAATTTTGTGCAGAGTATTCGATAAAGGTTTTTAACCGTTTCTTTTGACCGAGCGGACTAACTCCACCTAATACATAACCCGTAGCGCGCTCAACATCGGACTGGAGCGCCATCTCTGCTTTTTTCACACCTGCTACTTTCGCTATTTTTTCATGCTTAGTTTGCATGCAACCGGTAAGACACCAACTGCAAGGGTTTTACCATCAAGCTGAACAATCAACGTTTTAAAGACCCTTGATGGTTCAACAGCCATTTTAATTGCAGGGGTCATTTCAATTTTAGCTATCTGAAAGCATCGAATTCGTTGATATTTACAAGGTAAATTCAACCGGCTCTATCAAATCGCACAACACGGGAGAGGCATTTAAATCTTGCGCATTGTAACTTTGAATAACGTAAACAACGCCACTTTCTGGATTGTCGAAAATGACAAAAAACGGATACCAAGCCTGCCTGTTAACCGTCTTATGGCACGGCATAAAATTGACAAAAGATAACTCTGTATTAACAGAAGAAGTATTATGATTGGTTTGTTCTGCTTCTAATGTAAATTTAAAAACTGAATCAATTGCCAAAGAACCTGTTGAATCTAATAACAGTGTATGGTGAGCAAACTCATCTTTTAGCAATAATGTCTCATCTGATTGTAAAACATCAAAATTAAGGGTATTTCTGGATAAATTAGGCATATTGCTGAATATACTGCCTTCAACTGAACGCTTAAAAATGGGTATTGTGATATTGTTTGTCGCTTTGGCATTTTCCATTGAGTTTAACAATGTCGCTTGTAAATTATTTTTTATCGAATGATAAAAGAACGGTTGTGGCACAATAATATGCATTCTAATCGTGCTTTCTTCATTTTGAACCGAGTAGTACTGCATTTCTTCATTAATGAACGACTTTGTATTTCCCGCCACAACAATGGCATCTAACCAAAGCCGTTCTTGTTCTTCTTCAAAATATACATCGGTCGTTTGTTGCACATTAAACTTGGCTTGAATCTGCTGCCTAAGATCAGTATTGAACCGCCATTCATCTTGCGGCGATAGATCGTTTTCCGTCGTCTGAGCCACAAAAAAATAATCTAAATCATTCAGGTAATCGACGTCTGTTAGATAATTTTTCTGATAAGTGACCTGCGAAATAAAAGTGGGTTTGTCGCTTTCTAGTTGGCAAAATGTGTAAAGCCAGTCACGGCTTGAAGTTAATCCATCTAAACCACTTTGCTCTATTAGAGTGCTTGTATAAACGTCCGTTGCTAATGAAACTTGGCTCCAAAAATATAACTGGCTATATAAACTTAACGTAGGTGTAGAGGCGTCTTTAAACTGTGAAAATGTTAGATCATTTAAATGCTCGATGTTCTCATTTAATTCCGGAATAAAATAATCCTTGCAAGAATCAGCATCAGAAGCAACGAGTTTGTCAGTTTGGGCGTTTTGCGTGTTATTGCTGTCGCTCGAGTTTTCTATTTCCAACTCCGCAGAGCAAGCAGATATGAATAATACAAAAATCGGTATCAATATGATGATGTGTTTCATTTTCAACGTCCCTGCATAAAAAACATAAGTATAAAATAAAAGGGGGTCATTGTCCTTCACTCCCCCCTATTTCAAAATTAATTCATATTTGTCTTTAAATCAGATAAAGCTGATTTAAAAGCTACCACTCACTTCAGTTACGTCACAGTTACCGGTATTAAAGTTATTGTTGGGGTCAACTTCCCATTGCCGAACGGTAAAGGGAGAAGATTCCTGACGAACAATACACTTCCAGCTTACATCTGTATTGGCAGGTAAATTAATCGTTGCATCCCAAGTTGGATAATTAGTCGGTGCTAATAAAGCGGCATTGTCGCTATTCCAGCTACCTAACTCGACTGCACTACCCGAAACATAAACACTGTCTCCCATGTTAGTGTTTCCATTTTGACAGGTAAATTTGACCGGACAGCTGCCACCAACAGGTCCTTGCTCAATGACACTAATTTTAGAGCCTGCTGGTTGTGACGGGTCAAAAGTAATTTCATAGGTTTTGTTGGCCGTCACAACAAAATCTTGTGCTGGGAAATTAACATCCCAATCGGTTGCCGAATCGCGAATTTTAAAACGCGGTCCACCATTTGCATCGCCCGTGCTAAATGTTTTAATGATTTTATAAACGCTACCATCGACTGTCATACTATCAGCCGCCCAATTATTTGCTGTTCCACTGAAAAACCAACCTTGAGGCGGCGGTGGTGGCGTGTCACCGTTTAACCACATGCGTACTGAACGAGCCGGTAAACTAACCGTTTGATTAGTACCACTGATATTCAGTGTGCTACCAGATATTTGATCTGTATATGTCCCCACATTTAAAGCCGCAACATTAAGGCTATGTGACTCGCTATTACCACACTTATTAATACCGACTAAACCAATGTTGCCTCGACGAAAGTAAATGGCACAGCCATTGGCAGACAGCACTTCCATTTCTTGCCCTTGTACTTGGTTATGAAACTTAATCATATTAACTAAATCTGCATCTTTATATGCATCCACCCAACGACTGTTAAACTTAGGGGTTTCATTATTATCCGTATAAATTAATGGTACGCCGCCATCGCGGCCTAAAATGTAGGCATAGGCTAGCTTCTCATCGTCTTCTGAAAATAAAAATCCATTAAAGCCATCGTTTTGCGGCATATCATGCGTGATAACAAAAGTAACCGCTCTGTCACTCGGCAAAGTATTGGGTGCGCTTAAACTAGACAAACTGCCTGACATATCAAATGCATGATCGAGTTCGTTAAATAAACGAAAATCGTACGCGCCCATTCGCACATCTGTATTGTCTAAATAAGGCTGCAGATAAGTATTATCATCAGCGCTGCTATGTGAAATGATTTCTGAAAATACATGAATACCATCTAACACATCACTGTTGAACACCCAGTTTAGATGCTCCCACTTCATATGCTTCACGGCATCAATGCGAAATCCATCAACGCCCATGGCTTTTAACGCATTTAAATAAGCAATCTGATTACTACGGATCCAATCCCCAGTCGCGTCCGTCGCTTCACCTCTTAAATCCGGTAATCCCTTGTCTGGCGCTGCGCCACACAGGCGGTTCCAGGTTGAGTCATACCAGTTGCCCCAATCGGATATGCATTTTGCGTTGGCACCATCATGAAAATCGCCCGGACCAAATAACCCCTGAGACAAATCACCATAAACTTTGTTGGCTTCATATTCAGGCGTATTAACATTAAAGCCAGGGTATTGCTCTTGGCCTTTTTCCATATTCATATTCGCCATGTGATTAAAAATCACATCAACGTATAAATTAACGCCGCGCGCTTCTAGTGCATCAATCATATCCTGGAAGTCTTGTTTAGTACCAAGGGGCCCCAATAAGATACGATAATCAAGCGGCTGGTAGCGCGCCCACCATTCTGATGAAGGATTGGATAAATATGGCGGCGAAACCAAGACTGATTTATAACCTAAATCTGCTATTTCTTGCGCTTTAGCGGATACATCATCATATTGCCAGTTAAAAGCATGTAACATTGCATCTGCCGATGCAGTGTTTACAAAAACACTGCTCAGTGCGGTGGCAGCCAATAAGCTTTTCGTCATTCTTGTTAATGTGTGTAAGTGTTTCATTTATTAAATTCTCGTATTTAATGTATTGTGTGCAATGACCTAAAGGAGGTTTTTGAAAACATCTTAATAACAAAAACCCTACACAAATAAATATCAAGAACAGACAACACCCCGCAATTGAATACGTATGCAAAAAAGTTGCATGCAATGCATTTTGTCAATTTGACACAAACAATGGCACTTAAAATGCTTATTAAAAAGGATTTAACTAAAATAACGTATGGAAGTGATCTTTTATATAAAAAACAACAAAGTGGGTATATTCATACTGTTACTATCAGATCGCTGGAAAACTTTAATCTTGTAGATTTTAAAAATTATCGTGCGAGATATTATAAAAAAATGAGTGAGAATTTTTTATTCGAACCAAGGTTTGTGATCTTTTCATGACTCATTAATTTAACAAAAATCACACTTCCCAAGGGAGTTCTATCCAACAGTCTTGGGCAATCGTTTTAGTGAAGTAGTCGACCTGCTCACGCCCGTTGGGTTTAGCATAAATAGATGCAAATTGTGCAGTGGGATACAAACTTCTTAAGTATTTTACCGTTTCGCCACTATCCACTAAGTCTTCGACAAATAGCCATCGGCCCTGTATCAGAGCAGGCTGCTTTATAACATCTAGGTGTTTTCGCTGGTTTTGCTCATCATAGCTTGCAATACACACTGTCTCGATTAAGCGAATATTCAACTCACTGGCAAGTATAGCGGCAGGCACTAAACCGCCGCGTGTAACGGCGACGAGGCCATCAAATGCATGGGGTATCTCTAGCGCTCTTTGACTAGAAGCGAGTTGTTGTGCGAGTTTTTTGCATTCGAGATGAAAATCATCCCAACTCACCGTAAATACATCAGACATAAAATTATTCTATTTAAAACCGCATTATATAAAAGAAACTAAAAAGGCGGGAAACCCGCCTTTTTCGAAACATCACACGTCAACAAGATATGCTCGGTTAACCGGCAAATACCCGCGCATTGCGGAACATTCGCATCCATGGGCTATCTTCTTTCCAATCATCTGGATGCCATGAATTACTGACAGTACGGAATACGCGCTCTGGATGCGGCATCATTATGGTCACACGCCCATCGGTTGAACATAATGAGGTAATCCCTTGCGGTGAACCATTTGGATTGGCCGGATATTGAGAAGTAACCTCACCATAATTGTTTACATAGCGCAGAGCAATTGTCCCGCTGTCTTGAGCATTTTGCAGCGCCTGTGCACTGGCAAACTCAGCACGACCCTCACCATGAGAAACCGCAATTGCCATACGAGATCCGGCCATACCATTGAAAAATACAGAGTTGCTGTGTTGTACTTCAACCATACTAAATCTGGCTTCAAAGCGCTCTGACATATTACGGACAAATCTTGGCCAGTGTTCTGTACCCGGAATCAGTTCTTTTAAAGTGCTCAGCATCTGACAACCGTTGCACACACCTAACGCGAAAGTATTTTCTCTTTCAAAGAAACTTTGGAATTCGTTACGCGCACGTTCGTTAAATAAGATGGATTTAGCCCAACCTTCACCTGCGCCTAAAACGTCACCGTAAGAGAAACCACCACAGGCAACAAGTCCCGCGAAATCATTGAGCTGAATACGACCGGCTAAAATGTCACTCATATGGACATCGTGTGCTTCAAATCCAGCTCTATCAAAAGAAGCGGCCATTTCAACGTGAGAGTTAACGCCCTGCTCACGTAATATTGCCATCTTAGGTTGAAGCCCTTTTGCAATATAAGGCGCAGCGACATCTTCATTAATATCAAATGTCAGTTTTGGTTGTAAACCAGGATCATTTTTATCTGCTTTAGCATCAAATTCTTGCTGTGCACATTCTGGATTGTCACGCAGTGACTGCATATGCAAAGTCGTCTCAGCCCATGCCTGACGGTATTTAACGCGCGCTTCTGATAATACAGTTTGACCATTAAATTCAAAACTGATGTTATCGTCTTGTGTTAATTCACCTATTTCAAAGCTGATATCCTGCAAGCCAAACTGCGCAAGTGTTTCGTTAACTTGCGTTAAATCTTGTTCTGCAACTTGAATCACAGCACCCAGTTCTTCTGCAAATAAGATACTTAACGCATCTTGACCTAAAGCAGAAATGTCCGCTTTAAGGCCAGTTTTACCAGCA
Source organism: Catenovulum sediminis (assembly GCF_007289895.1). Lineage (GTDB taxonomy): Bacteria > Pseudomonadota > Gammaproteobacteria > Enterobacterales > Alteromonadaceae > Catenovulum > Catenovulum sediminis. Next base: position 3,953,633 of record NZ_CP041660.1, read on the forward strand.
AATGCCATTTCGGTTAAGGTTGTGAACAAACCACCATCCGAACGGTCGTGATACGCCAGTAATTTGCCATCTGATAACAATGCCTGAATTGCATTAAAGAACCCTTTCAATAGCTCTGGGTTATCTAAATCAGGACCTTGCGCACCTAACTGTTTGTATACTTGAGCAAGACAAGAAGCCCCTAAACGGTTTTGTTTTTGCCCCAAATCAATCAAAATCAGGCGTGTATCACCTTTATCTGTGCGCAACTGAGGTGTAACTGTTTTACGAACATCTTCCACGCGGGCAAATGAAGTAATGATCAAAGACATAGGCGCAGTAACCGCTTTGTCTTCACCATTATCATTCCACGCAGTTTTCATCGACATTGAGTCTTTACCCACCGGAATTGTAATCCCTAAAGCCGGACATAACTCTTCACCTACCGCTTTTACCGCCTCATACAGACCCGCATCTTCACCTGGGTGGCCTGCTGCCGACATCCAGTTTGCAGATAATTTAATACGTTTTAAATCACCGATTTCAGCTGCAGCAATATTCGTGATACTTTCCGCGACAGCGACGCGGGCTGACGCACCAAAGTTTAATAAAGCTAATGGCGTACGCTCACCGAGTGCCATTGCTTCGCCATGGTAAGAGTCCAACGCTGCAGTTGTCACTGCAACATCCGCAACAGGTACCTGCCAAGGACCAACCATCTGATCTCGAGCAACCATCCCCGTTACTGAACGATCACCAATTGTGATTAGGAAGGTTTTTTCCGCAACCGTTGGTAAACGTAAAATTCGATAAGCAGCTTCAGCCAAATCAACATTGAGCGATAACTCTTGTGCTTGTAATTGCGCTGTCTGCACATCTCGTTGCATTTTAGGCGCTTTACCCAATAAAACTTCAAGCGGTAAGTCGATAGGTTTGTTGCCAAAATGGCTATCGTCTAATGACAAATGACGTTCTTCGGTTGCTTCACCAATAACTGCGTACAATGCTCGTTCTCTTTCACATATTTTTGCAAAGGTGTCCATTCGGTCCGCAGGTATCGCTAACACATAACGCTCTTGAGATTCGTTACACCAAATTTCTAACGGTGACATGCCCGGTTCGTCATTCGGAACATCTCGGAGTTGAAATTTACCGCCACGCTCACCATCGTTGACTAGCTCAGGCATTGCATTTGATAACCCACCTGCACCCACATCGTGAATAAATGCAATTGGATTGTCATCACCCATCTGCCAACATTTATCGATAACTTCCTGACAACGACGTTCCATCTCTGGGTTCTCTCGCTGTACAGACGCAAAATCTAAATCTGCACTGGATTGACCTGACGCCATTGAAGATGCTGCACCACCGCCGAGTCCGATATTCATCGCCGGGCCACCTAATACAACCAGTTTAGCACCGACCGGGATTTCACCTTTTTGAACGTGTTCACGGCGGATATTCCCTAAGCCACCTGCGAGCATGATTGGTTTATGATAACCACGTACTTCTGTGCCGTTAAAACTGCTCACTTCAGCTTCATAAGTTCGGAAATAACCCAACAAAGCCGGACGGCCAAATTCATTGTTAAAAGCAGCCCCACCCAACGGCGCTTCAAGCATAATGTCTAAAGCACTGACAATGCGATCGGGTCGGCCGTAGTTGATTTCCCATGGCTGGGTAAAATCAGGAATATTTAAGTTTGAAACACTAAAACCAACCATACCGGCTTTCGGCTTGGAACCTCGACCAGTAGCCCCTTCATCACGAATCTCTCCGCCAGAACCTGTTGCGGCCCCTGGGTAAGGCGAAATAGCAGTAGGATGATTATGCGTTTCTACTTTCATCAGGATTTCAATATTTTCCTGATGGTAGTTATAAATTCCACTTTCTGGGTCGGCAAAATAACGACCGCCAAACGAACCATCCATCACTGCTGCGTTATCTTTATAAGCAGACTGAACATACTCAGGTGTCGTTTCGTATGTATTTTTTATCATCTTGAACAAAGATTTAGGTTGCTCTACCCCATCAATTGTCCAATCCGCGTTAAATATTTTGTGACGGCAATGTTCAGAGTTTGCCTGCGCAAACATGTACAACTCGATATCGTTAGGGTTGCGACCTAACTTGATAAAATTCTCAACTAAATAATCTATCTCATCTTCTGCAAGCGCTAAGCCCAATTCCACATTAGCTTTAGCCAACGCGTCGCGACCACCGGTTAAAATATCAACTGAACGTAATGGCGCAGGTTGCGCTTTTTGGAACAATGCTTGTGCTTCATTCATGTCAGACAAAACAACTTCCATCATTCTGTCATGTAACAAAGCTTTTAATTCAGTACTTTGTTGTTCATCTAACTGCGTTTTGCTTTCAACATAATAAGCGATACCACGCTCAATACGATTAACTTGTGTTAAACCACAGTTTTGCGCGATATCCGTTGCTTTAGATGCCCAAGGCGAAATAGTACCCGGACGTGGCGTAACTAAAAGCAATTGACCTTTTGGTTCATGCTCTTCAATCGTTGGACCATACTTTAACAAACGCGCAAGTTTAACTTGTTCATCACTTGACAGTTCAGCGGAAACATCGACAAAATGCATGTATTCAGCGTATATGCTATCAATCGCTAAATTAAGTTGTTCGCAACTGGCTAGCAGTTTATTAATTCGAAAGTCAGAAAGTGCGGGAGCGCCACGCAAGATTTCCATAAGCAGATTCACCTGAAAAACAAAAATGAGATAGGATTAAAGGCGCATAGTATACTCAAATTCGTAAAATATGCGAGTTTACTGGTGAGCTTTAACCGACGATTGACAAATTTTTCGATTCAAACACATTCAACATTTGACCCAGTGACTTAGATTCAGATAATCTAGCGCTTTATTAACAAAATTAACAAACACTAATGCATCAATTCAGGAGTTTTACCATTTTAAATAAATCGATAATTTCTCGCTTTATTGTGTGCGTTTTTGTCTTGTCTGCTTCGCTTGGCTGCCAACAGGAAACCCATGTAAATACCGTCCAAGAAATGGCCGAGCGAGGTACCTTACGAGTGGGGACTATTTATGGCTCAACAACTTATTATTTAACCCCAGACGGTGCCGCTGGTTTTGAATATGAACTCGCCCGCGCGTTTGCAGAATACCTTAACTTAGAGCTGGAGATAGTACCAGTATACGACTTAGCAGAACTCTTCCCTTTATTAGATAAGGATAAAGTTGATATTCTCGCTGCAGGGTTAACGGCCACAGAGAAAAGGAGAGAAAATTATCGTTTCGCGCCCGGCTATCAAAAAATTAGCGAAAAACTGGTGTTTAAACAAGGTAATATAAGACCAAGAGACTGGTCAGAGTTAGATGGTACTTTAGTTATCACTGCACATAGTAGCCACCAAGAAACCTTACAAAAACTGGAAGAAACCAATGTTGATTGGCGTGTAACCAATGAACAAGATGCTGAAGAGCTGATTCAAGCAGTCCTTAACGAGGAAATACAGTACACGATTGTGGATTCAAACTTATTGGCAGTTAACCGTAGACTTTACCCAGAATTAAGCATCGCCTTTAGTGTATCAAAACAACAAAACCTTGCCTGGGCATTTAATCAAGCTTATGACGACAGTTTATATGCCTTACTAATAGATTTTTTTGGAGATGTAAGAAGTAGCGGTCATTTTGCACAGTTAGAAGATAAATATTTTGGCCATGTCCGGGATTTTGATTACGTTGATACGCGCGTATTTATTCAAGCAATTGATCAAACTCTGCCCAAATACAGAAATTGGTTTGAACAATACGCAAGCGAATACGATTTAGACTGGAAATTATTGGCGGCTCAGAGTTATCAAGAAAGCCATTGGGATCCCAAAGCAAAATCTCCGACTGGCGTGCGTGGCATCATGATGTTAACTTTGCCGACCGCACGCCAAATGGACGTCAAAAGTCGTTTAGATGCGGAGCAAAATATACGTGGCGGTGCGCGTTATCTTTCATCCCTGCATCGCCGAATTCCCGCACGAATTCAAGAGCCAGACCGCACTTGGTTTGCGCTGGCAGCCTATAATATAGGTTTAGGCCATTTAGAAGATGCCAGAAGAATTACTCAAAGTTTAGGCGCCGATCCTGACAAATGGCATGAAGTAAAAAAATATTTGCCTTTACTACAAAAGAAAAAATACTATAAATGGACACGATATGGTTATGCCCGCGGGAATGAGGCTGTTCATTATGTTGAAAATATTCGTCGCTATTATGACTCATTGATCTGGTTTTTTGGCCAAGATAACAGCTAAAATAGCTTACGTAAAAATTCCCTATCAGGCACTTATGTCTATTCAGTTGCGCCGCGCGGTTGCAGACGATTTAAACGCTCTAGTGAACTTAGAAGCAGAGTCGTTTGACGGCGATAGAATTTCCCGCCGACGATTAAAACATTGGCTCAATGCCAGCAATGGCATTTTTTATATCGCCGAGCAAAACGGCGATATACTGGGTTATGCGCTGACTATATTATACAAAGGTAGTTGTTTAGCCCGGTTATATTCAATAGCAACTCGACCGCAAGCCCGAGGGATGGGGTTAGCTTCACGGCTCATCGAAGAATGCGAAGCATCTGCTTATCGAAAAGGCAGATTGTATATGCGCCTTGAAGTTGCTGAAAACAATAAAAATGCAATTCGTTTGTATCAAAAACTGGGGTATGAAGAGTTTGGTTATTATTCTGATTATTACCACGACCATCAAAATGCAGTACGCATGCAAAAACGCCTGCGATATGAACCGATAAAACTAACGACCTCACCCGTTGCCTGGTATCAACAGACAACCTCTTTTACTTGTGGCCCAGCCGCTGCCATGATGGCTATGAATGCAGTAAATGCGCATTACCAGCCAACACAAAGTGATGAGCTGCAAATATGGCGCGAAGCAACAACGATTTATATGACGTCCGGCCATGGAGGCTGTCACCCTTTGGGTTTAGCAATTGCAATGACTCGGCGTGGTTTTCAATGTGAAGCTTTTATTAGCGTCGCTGATACCTTGTTTGCTGAAGGCGTGCGTAGTGAACATAAACGACAAATATTAGATTGTGTTGAGCAAGACTTTAAAAAGCAAGCCGAACAATTATCCATTGTGGTGCACAACAAAGCTTATCATCAACAAGATATCCAGACATGGTTAAATGACGGCAAAATGATATTGCTGTTAATCAGTACTTATCGATTAGACGGGCAAAAAGCGCCGCATTGGGTGACGGTTTCAGGTATTGATGAAAATTGTATTTATATTCATGATCCTGATCCTGCGCAAGAAGAAGATAATCAACTCAATTGCCAATATCTGCCAATTGAACGAAATAACTTCGCAAAAATGGCGAAATACGGGAAAAACAAACTAGCCTGCGCCATTTTGGTAGCCAAATAAAAAAGCCTAACTTGATAAACAAGTTAGGCTTTTTTCACTGAATAATTTCAAAAATTATTTAGCTTCTTTTTTCTCTTTCTCTGCTGCGATGACCGCTTCAGCAACATTATTTGGACATGCTGCGTAATGAGAGAATTCCATTGAGAACTGACCACGACCAGAAGTCATAGTACGTAAGTGTCCAATGTAACCAAACATTTCAGATAGAGGTACGTCAGCTTTAATACGAACGCCTGATACACCAGCTTCCTGGTCTTTGATCATACCACGACGACGGTTGATATCACCGATCACATCACCAACGTGATCTTCTGGCGTAAATACGTCAACTTTCATGATAGGCTCAAGTAACTGAGGACCTGCTTTTTTCATTGACTGACGGAATGCGCCTTTTGCTGCAATTTCAAACGCGATTGCAGATGAATCCACTGCGTGGTAAGCACCGTCAAATAATTCGATTTCAACGTCTAAAGTTGGGAAGCCTGCAAGCACACCGGTTTCCATCATGCTCTTGAAGCCTTTTTCAATAGCAGGGAAGAATTCTTTAGGTACGTTACCACCCACAACTGTTGATGTGAAAGTGAAACCAGAGTTAGGCTCGCCAGGTCTGATTTTATAATCAATTTTACCGAACTGACCAGAACCACCAGACTGCTTCTTGTGTGTATAGCTGTCTTCAATGGCTTGTGTAATTGTTTCACGGTAAGCAACCTGAGGCTGACCTACGTTTAACTCAACACCGTATGTACGCTTTAAGATGTCAACTTTGATATCTAAGTGAAGTTCACCCATACCTTTAAGGATGGTTTCACCAGAATCTTCGTCAGTTTCAACTTGGAAAGTTGGATCTTCAGCAACCATTTTACCAATTGCGATACCCATTTTTTCAGTTGAACCTTTATCTTTTGGCGCAACGGCAATAGAGATTACTGGCTCAGGGAATACCATAGGCTCAAGTGTACAAGCATGTTTTGGATCACATAAAGTGTGACCAGTTTGAACATTCTTCATACCTACGATAGCGATGATGTCACCCGCTTGAGCAGAAGTTAATTCAGAACGATCATTTGCGTGCATCTCAACCATACGGCCAACACGCTCAGTTTTACCGGTAAATGAGTTAAGAATGGTGTCGCCTTTGTTCAACTTACCAGAGTAAATACGAATAAAGGTTAATGCACCAAATCTGTCATCCATAATTTTAAATGCTAATGCACGGAACGGCTCATCTGCAGATACGATTGCTTTTTCACCAGTCGGCGTACCTTCTGCATCTGTTAAGTCTTGCGGCTCAACTTCAGTCGGTGCTGGTAAATAATCAGTTACCGCATCTAATACTAATTGGATACCTTTGTTTTTAAACGCAGAACCACAATAAGTTGGGAAGAAAGATAAATTGTGAGTCCCTTTACGGATACAATCTTTAATCTGATCAACTGACGGCTCAACACCTTCTTCAAGGTATGCCATCATTAGATCTTCATCTTGCTCTAAAGCAGTTTCGATCAAAGCTTCACGGTATTCTGCTGCTTTATCGACTAATTCAGCTGGGATATCCTCAACTTTGAAGTTTTCAGGTAGACCCGTGTCATCCCAGATGTAAGCTTTTTGACTTAATAAATCAACAACACCACAGAATTCATCTTCAATACCGATCGGTAAAGTCATCACCAAAGGTGTCGCACCTAAAACGTTTTTAACTTGGTTTACAACACGGTAAAAATCAGCACCCATACGGTCTAATTTATTTACGAAGATCAAACGAGAAACTTCTGAATCATTCGCATAGCGCCAGTTTGTTTCTGATTGAGGCTCAACACCACCTGAACCACAGAATACACCGATACCACCATCCAATACTTTTAATGAACGGTAAACTTCTACTGTGAAATCAACGTGTCCAGGTGTATCAATGATATTTAAACGATGGTCATTCCAGAAACAAGTTGTTGCAGCTGACTGGATTGTGATACCACGCTCAGCTTCCTGTTCCATGAAGTCAGTTGTAGATTCGCCGTCATGAACTTCACCAGTTTTATGGATTTTACCGGTTAATTTAAGAATTCGTTCTGTTGAAGTAGTTTTGCCCGCATCAACGTGAGCAAAAATACCAATATTTCTATATTTGGATAAATCAGTCATTGCTTTACTCTATATAAACATGTGTCAAGAATTAATAGCGCGATAGGATACAGGGTAATACGTCAATTGAAAAGCAGGTCAGCGATGAAATATCCACAAAGCGGAATATATTATGCTTATTGTTCTTTAATTTGCTTATATTTACCGAATATTTAACACACTAACCAAACTTTACCGGCCTCTTTGTTCTAATCGCCGAGCCATCTCTGACATAATAATCATATATAATTCATCCCCTAGGTATAAATCTTCCACTTCAGAATCTAAACTGGGGTTGTCATTAATTTCGATAACATATGCTTGATTATTATGTTGTTTTATATCTACACCATATAAACCACTGCCAATGACTTTAGCCGCTTTTAAAGCCGCATCCAAAACAACTTTAGGCACTTCAAATGTTGGTAATGTATCAAAACCGCCTGAATCTACAGTGGATTCATCATGTTTATAAATCTGCCAATGATTTCTTGCCATATGATATTTACATGCATATAAAGGCTTGTTGTTTAACACGCCAATTCGCCAATCAAACTCGGTAAATAAATAAGTTTGAATCAATACAAGCGCACTTTGGTTTAATAATTCGCTTAAACGGCCATGTAACTCATCGCGGTTTTGTACTTTGAAAACCCCTTTTGAAAAGGCACTTTCAGGCACCTTTAAGACCATTGGGTAGGTAAATTCGCTTTCAATCTTATCAAGTTGTACTTGACTGGCATTACTCACTGAGATTGTTTTTAACGCAGGCACCTTGTTATAGCTAAAAGCATCTTGTAAAAATACTTTATTACAACACCTGAGTATTGATGTTGGGTCGTCAATGACAACTAAACCTTCTAACTCAGCTTTACGGGCAAATCGATAGGTATAGTGATCGATAGCTGTCGTCACACGAATAAACAGCGCGTCAAACTCATTGAGTTTGGCATAGTCATTTTCACCAATAAACTCAGCGCGAATACCTACTTTAGCCGCCGCTTTAACCATTTTTGCCAGAGCAACTTTATCACTGGGTGGTAAAGCTTCGTTTTCGTCAACTAATATCGCCATATCCCAGCGGTAACGCTTTTTGGGACGTGATGTTAACCATAACCGTTGATTAAAGTCTAATAATGCTTTTTCAAATTTTTGAAACTGGCTTTCGTTAAGCCCGGTGTAACTGCGACAATTAATATCCGTTATACAGCAATTAATAATATCTATTTCAACACTCAAAATGGGCGCCGGAAATTGCATAAATAGCTTTTTAGCCAATGCTTCAAAACCACTGATATCCGCCTGACCAAAATAAATGTACAAAGTTAAACTGCGTTGCTCATGCTTGCGTAATTTTTGTAGTACTGCCGGCATTACAGTGTCACTTAACTGAGGTTTGTATAATTGCTCATTCCTCAAGTCATTAATTGTATTTACAGACGGCAAAACTTTATGGCCGCGCGCTTCTGCCAATAACGAGCAATAATAACCTTTGCTTAAGTACTGATCAGTGTCACATAAATTTATAATTTTTACTTTGCGCAGATCTTTTCTGGGATGTTCGGCAAGGTATTGGTCAAATGTTAATAAAAAATTATCCTTTACATCTTTCCCTTCTAATGAAAGATACTCGTCAGACACTACAAAACTGGTGAACATAATGCTCCTTTACCATGCCGTTATCTCGGCGCCTAAACCCAACCGAATTGGCTGATATTTTTTCGAAGTTTAGGATAATTAGGGCAAAAATCAATGAATATAAACAGCGTTTATAAAATAATTAATTAAATAAAATTGCCTTCTTGTTACTTTCGTGTTTAAACTTAAATTATCTTTAATTTGCACCTCATAAATTGCATGCAAATACGTGAAGCCAGCGTCACTGATATACCCGCTTTGGATATCATTCGACAAAAACCATCTGATAATCCACTCCCGCTAAACAAGCCTATTTCCGAAATTTGTTATCACAACTACCTGACTCTATATGGTAAAGGTTGGGTCAGTTATGATACAGATGGCGTAAATGGGTATGTCATTTGTTCAAAAAAAGAAAGCAGCATCTGGGCATTATTTGTCGATCCAAGTTACCAACGGCAAGGTATCGGCCAACTATTACTCAGCACGGCTTCAAATTGGTTATATCAATCCGGTATCTGTAAGATTTACCTTTCTACTGGCGTTAACTCAAGGGCTGAACATTTTTATCAAAAACAAGGTTGGACACGAGGTGCGGTACTCAGCACAGGTCAGGTTACCTACTACAAAGAAAAACATTTTCTCAAAAACACTGGTTGACCATACAGTATTTTTCAGCTTAAATACTATTCATGTATACAGTATTTAATTTCTGGTTTTGGAGAATCATCCATGTTGACGCAATTGTACGTAAAAGATTTTGCTATTGTTGAATCCTTGGATATCGAAGTCGATCCGGGCATGACAACAATCACAGGTGAAACGGGTGCAGGTAAATCTATATCTATTGATGCCTTAAGCCTGTGTTTAGGCAGCCGGGCCGAAGCGTCTATGGTACGCCCTGGTGCTGATAAAACAGAGGTTTGTGCGACATTTAATATCAGCCAAATCCAATCTGCTAAAAATTGGCTGCTAGAACAAGACATGCTAGAAGTTGATCAACAGGAATGTATTGTCCGTCGAGTGATTACAGCGGAAGGCCGCTCACGTGCTTATATTAACGGCGCGCCTGTCCCTGCCCAATTATTACGTTCATTTGCACCCCATTTGGTGAATATCCATGGCCAACACGCTCATCAGTTATTATTGAAACCTGATTATCAATTGTCTTTAGTTGACCAATTTGCCGGGCATAAACACTTATTGGCACAGACAACTCTTGCTTATCAGGGTTGGAATAAACTTAAACAAGAACTCAAAAAACTCGATGAAGAACAAGCGCAACGTGAAGCCAGATATCAATTATTGGAATATCAGGTTGCTGAGCTAGATGAATTTGCTTTGCAAGAAGGTGAATTTAAAGAAGTTGAGGCAGAGCACAAGCGTTTATCAAACTCGGTTACCTTGTTAACAGATAGCCAGCAATGTTATGGCTTATTATATGAAAATGATGAACAAACAGTTGTCGGGCTAGTACAGCATATTCAACAAAAATTAATTGATTTATCACGCTTTGATTCAGGGCTCGGCAACATTACCCAAATGTTAACAGATGCTGAAATTCAATTAAAAGAAGCCAGTTATGAACTAAGGGATTACATTGAATCGCAAGAGCCGGATCCAGAAAGGTTAAATCTGCTAGACGAGCGTTTATCAACAGCACTTGAATTAGCGCGTAAGCATAAAGTTTCACCAGAAGATCTGCATATAGAACATGCTAAATTAGCCGCTGAGTTAAATGAAATTAAGCGCTGCGATGAGGCAAACGTGCAATTGCAAATTGAAGTTGAAAATGCTCGAGAACAATACTGGCAGGCAGCAAATGCGCTGACTGAGAGTAGAAAAGAATCGGCAGAAAAACTGTCCGAACTTATCACCGCGAGTATGCAAAAATTGAATATGAAACAAGGCTTATTCAAAGTTGAACTTAGCAATTGCGAAAAACCGACTAAAAATGGTTCAGACAATATTGAATTTTTAGTATGCGCAAACCCGGGGCAACCTTTACAAGCAATGAGCAAAGTTGCATCGGGTGGAGAACTTTCTCGAATCAGCTTAGCGATTCAAGTACTCACTGCAGAAAAATCTGAAACCCCCACCTTAATCTTTGATGAAGTGGATGTTGGCATTAGTGGGCCAACTGCAGCAGTTGTCGGTCAAATGCTTAGGCAAATTGGCGAATCAACTCAGGTAATTTGTGTAACTCACCTACCCCAGGTAGCCGCATGTGGCCATCAACAAATGCAAGTTAGCAAATCGAACAACGCATCCTCAACGCAAACAACGATGGTAAAATTAACCACTGAACAACGCATTGAAGAACTTGCTCGTCTCTTGGGCGGTGATGTAATTACTAAAAATACATTGGAAAATGCCAGAGAGTTGTTGGTGGGTTAACAAGACAAGTGTTTATTGGGCAAATATAAAATTTAAAACGTCAGTAAAGGGAGAGCCATTTTCCCTTTATTGCGGTTCGAGGGGTTACAAACACTAAATTTCACTGTGCTCGTACCCCTTGTTGTTCTAAATTTAATCTGCCTCGGCAACTTTTTGTCTGGCTTTAATTTTACGCAGCCGCATGTTCATTAACTCGATACTGACAGAGAAGAACATCGCAAAATAAATATAGCCTTTAGGTATGTGTAAATCTAAACCTTCGCCCATTAAGGTTATCCCAATAAGCATCAAAAAGGATAGTGCTAAAATTTTAATGGTTGGATTATTATCAACAAAATCAGAAATGGCTTTTGCAGTGAGTAACATCACGAGTACTGAAATCAAGATAGCGATAACCATAATGGATACATGCTGCACTAAACCCACAGCTGTAATAACAGAATCTAATGAAAACACCACGTCTAAAATAGCAATTTGAATCAGTACACTGACAAATCCCACTTTAATTTTGCTTTTATCTGGGCCATGTACATCAGGATCTAGCGCATTGTGAATTTCAAACGTTGCTTTAGCCAGTAAAAATAAACCACCGCCAAGTAATACTAAATCCCGACCGGAAATCTCATTTCCTAAAATACTAAACCAAGGGTGAATTAATTCGGTTACCCAAACAATACCCAACAATAAAACAAGACGTGACAATAATGCGAGTGAAATACCCAGTTTTCGCGCTTTATCACGCTGCGCTTCGGGTAATTTTGAAACAAGAATAGAAATGAAGATGATATTATCGACACCCAGAACAATTTCGAGTCCGATCAAAGCAAATAAAGCTATCCAAGCATTCGCGTCGTACATCCATTCAAACATAAAATAAACCTTATAAAATAGTGCGATATTGCATTGCGCAAATATCGCACGACTTTACAGCAGATTAAAGCAGATTATTGAATAATTTTTAATAATGCCTGCACTGGATGTTGAGGTTTAAAACCATCTTCTCTTTTTACTTGTGAACGGCATGAATACCCCGTCGCTAATATCTCTTCCGGCTTATTCTGCTTAACCTTATCCGCCCAGCTCATTTGATAAATCTGTTTAGAATTGTCTAGGTGCGAAGCTTCGTGACCATAGGTACCAGCCATACCACAACAACCAACCGCAACAGGTGTCAGTTGCGCGCCCACTTTAGCAAATATACTTTGCCAATCTTTATGGGTACTGGCAATGGCCGTTTTTTCAGAACAATGTGAAAACAATTTATACTGTGTTTGCACTGTTTCAGATACCGCAGGAAATGCAACATCCTTCAACCATTCGTGTGGTAACAACACATTAAAATCACCACGCTGTTCGCCCAATGCTTTTTGATACTCGTCTCGATAACACAATACAAGACTCGGGTCGGTACCCACCAGCGTTATTTTGAGTTCATCTAACTGGTTCAAAAAATCAGCCGCAGTTTTAGCGGTTTGCGCAAAGCGTTTTAAAAAACCTTTCACGTGTTGTGGTTTACCATTTGGCACAAAAGGTAAAATAATCGGCGTATAACCTAATTTAGCAATCAGCTTGACCCAATCAGCCACCACGTCGGCATCATAAAATGAAGTGAAGGGATCTTGCACAATCGCGACCAATTTAAGTCTTTGTGCTTCCGACATTTGTTGAATACGGGCTAGATCCCAATCCAGCACATTCACATCACCCACTTGTTTATGCAGTGGTGGCACACTTAACAAAGGGGTATCCACATAACCAACTGTCTTTTTAATCAATGCCTTTAGCGGTGCACTATCAACAAGAAAGTTGAACAGTCTTGGCGCTTTAGCCATTAACGGCGCACTGTTTTCAATTGAGGCAACTAAATAATCTTTAAGTGGCCGCGCATAACGCGCATAATACAGTTGTAAAAACCTTGCTCTAAAGCCAGGTACATCAACCTTTATCGGGCATTGACTCGAACAAGCTTTACAAGCCAAACACTCATCCATCGCTTCCATCACTTCATGAGAGTAATCATATTCGCCCTGATTTTTTTTCTTTTTATTGCGCCTGCGGGCAAACCAAGAAGAATCATCATCTCCTTTTAATATCGCTTTTTCTTCATCATTAAAATCAATGCCCTGATTACTTAATTGCCTTAACCATTCACGCATTAAACCCGCTCGCCCTTTTGGACTATGACGACGATCACGCGTTACTTTGTAAGATGGACACATCGGACTACTAGCATCCCAGTTAAAACACAAGCCATTACCATTACAATTCATGGCAGTTTCAACACTTTCTTTAACTTCAACGGGAATTTGCCTGTCGAAATAACCGCGCTTAGTATCGTCAACCGAGACCAATTTTTCGTCTGAACTGATAGGCGTACAAATCTTACCCGGATTGACTCGATTCAATGGATCAAACACAGATTTAATTTTACGTAGCTCTAAAAATAAAGATTCGCCAAAAAACTCTGGGCCATATTCACTGCGATATCCTTTACCATGTTCGCCCCACATCAAACCACCATATTTGGCCGTTAAGGCGACCACTTTGTCTGAAATCTGGCGCAAAATAACTTCTTGTTCGGGATCGTTCATATCCAACGCAGGCCGCACATGCAATACCCCAGCATCAACATGTCCAAACATGCCATAGTTGAGCTGATAACTATCCAGCAGCTCACGAAACTCCATAATAAAATCAGCTAAATTTTCAGGCGGTACCGCTGTATCTTCAGCAAATGCGATCGGCTTTTTACTGCCTTTAGTGTTCCCCAACAAACCAACCGCTTTTTTACGCATTTCGTAAATCAGACCAATACTGGGCAAATCAGTTGTCACCTGATAACCGATAATGCCACCTTCACCAGTACTCACCATCTGCTCTAAACGTTCAGTTAACTGTTCTAGCTTGTAATCTATTTCAGCTTGCTCAACAGCATTAAATTCAACGATGTTAATGCCTTCGAGTGTTTTGCCTGGAACATCTTCAATCAGATGTTTAACCGATTCCCAAATAATATCTTCTCTGGCAAGGTTTAATACTTTACTGTCAATCGTTTCAACCGATGTTGCGTTGGCTTCAACTAAAAATGGTGCATTGCGCAGAGCTGATTCAAAGCTATCGTATTTAACATTAACCAATGTTTTGTATGGCGCGATGGGCGTAATATTTAATTTAGCTTCAGCGACAAAAGCAAGCGACCCTTCAGAGCCTGTGATAATGCGACTTAAATCAAATTCAGTAAGATCATCGTTAAAAACATGCTCTAAGTCATAACCGGTTAAAAAACGGTTTAAACGGGGAAATTTATCTAGTATCTGTGAACGTTTTTCGCGACAAGTTGCCAATACTTGACGATAAACATGTCCAATGTTTGTATCTTGCTGTGCAATTTTTTCAGCATTGGTTGTTGACGTTTTCTCGGTTGTTAATACCTCACCAGATAATAATACACTGGTTAAACCTAATACATGATCACTGGTTTTTCCGTATACCAGAGAACCTTGCCCAGAGGCATCTGTATTAACCATGCCGCCAATAGTTGCCCTGTTACTCGTGCTTAAATCTGGGGCAAAAAAGTAACCATGTGGTTTCAAAAACGCATTGAGTTGATCTTTAACAACCCCTGCCTGCACTTTGACCCAGCCTTCTCGTGCATTAAAGTCCAGTATTTGGTTCATATGCCGGCTGACATCAACAACAATCCCGGTTGTTAATGACTGGCCATTGGTTCCAGTTCCACCACCGCGCGGCGAGAATTTAACAGCTTGATATTGCGGTTTGCTGGCCAGCTTTGTCAGTATAACTAGATCATCTGTCGATTTTGGCAAAACAACAGCCTGTGGCAGTGCCTGATACACACTGTTGTCGGTAGATACGGAAAAACGACTGGCATAACTTGTTTCAATATCACCGGAAAAGTCTGATTTATCTAATTCATTTAAAAATTCGAGATAAATTTTTTCAATTGCATCAACAGCAGTCAAACGTGGGATCATGTAGTTTCAATATCTCATATTTAATTTGCGACAGATTATATCAAGATTGCTCGCAAAGAACCAAAGCAAAGACTAATCTTAATTAAGCCAAAACCAAAAACAGATTGTTAAAATGAATATCGGCCAAAACTTGAGTTTAAAATCTATCCTTGTAGTCTGTTTACTAATATTTGCTGCACTGCCCAAATTAGGCTTTGCAACCACAACGGAGTCACATTTAAAATTTGTCGTACCTCATTTTCCACCTTATACCTTCATTGAAAATGGCACTTGGCATGGTGAAGGCTATAAAATGGCAACAGAAGCTTTAAAACAAGCTAAAATTGCCTTTACCATCAAACCCGTGTCTAACTATGGCAAAGCATTTGCCATGCTTAAATCAGGACATGCTGATGGTTTTTTTCTTGCATCACAAAATGAGCAGAGAGATAAAATAGCCGTTTTTAGCCAGTCAATCGTCACCAATCATTGGAAGTGGTACGTTCTTAAAGACATTAAGGATTCACCATACAGCAAATATTTTAAAGATAATTATCGTATTGCCAGCCATTTAAACGCCAACACACATATTTGGTTAAAAGAAAACGGCTATCGGGTAGAAGCAGTGGTAGATGTTGCTAGCATAGCGCTGATGCTAGAAAAAAATAGGTTTGAAGCCGTCTTATTAGCTGAGAAAGTGTTTGAGCAAACAGCTTTACAGCAAAATATCTCGCTCGCAAGTTTTAACCAATACCTACATAGCAATCGAGAGTTTGGTATTTATATTAGCAAAAAGAAAGTGCACCAAAACCCAGAAATAATGCGACGCCTGAATCAAGCTATATTGCAGATCCAGACAAAACATATAAATCAGAACTCCTTGTCCCAATAAACGAAAAGGCCTCTAAGCTGCGCGATTAAACTTCCATATTCGGCCTTTAAATGGCTTTTCTAAAAAATCAGTATGTACCGGTACAGACTGCTGACATGCAAAACCATATGCCATCATTTTTTTACTAAAACGGCTTTGCTGGCCCCTACCTGGGTCCACTAATATCACTTCACATTGAGGTTTTGCATGCGCTGCAATAAAATCAGACAATAATGCAATATGCTCTGCTTCATATAGTAAATCGCTGCCAACTATCATATCAAACTGGCCTAAAACCGTTTCACCGTCATTCCAATCAACTCGTGTAAAAGGTATCGACTGTCCTTTATTTAAGCGCACATTTTCAGCTAAAAAGCGACCAGCTTCTGGGTGATAATCAGTAGCTGTCACATTGGCATGGCGGGCGTTTAACAGCAAACTAGACAAACCGATACCACAACCGACTTCTAAAATTCTCTTATTTTCAACTTGATAGTCACTCAAATAATGCGCTAACACTAACCCAGATGGCCAAACAATCCCAAACAAAGGCCAAGATGCTGACGAGATACCTAAAGCTTCGGCTTCACCTTTACTATCATCATATTGTTGATTATCAAATAAAGTGCGTAAATGGATATCATAATTATCAAACTCGACGGTTTGATAACGGACTCGGGCAGTGGTCATGTAATACCTAATAAGTAAAAGCCTGAATCCGAATGGACAAGAAGCAGGAATATATATAACAAAGATTATATCTTTTTTACTTAGCTTTGGCGAATAATAAGCCGAATGGTGAGTTTAACGATCAGACCAAACAGCTAATTCATTGCCGCTTGGCTCTGTAAAATGAAAACGTCGACCGCCGGGAAATTCAAATATGTCTTTAATAATTTGTCCCCCTGCGGCGATAATTTTTTGTTGCGTATCCGCCAAGTCTTCACTGTATAAAACAATTAACGCACTTCCGTTACCGGCGCTGGCGTTTAAATCTGCCTGATAAAAGCCACCGTCCAGACCCGAATTCGAAAAAGCGGTATACTCAGTGCCATAGTCAACAAAAGTCCAGCAAAATACTTGTTCGAAAAATGCTTTTGTCGAATGAATATCCCGCGTGGCGAATTCGACGTAATTAATTTTTTCATGTTGTTTCATATCATTATCTGCCCTTTTAAATAATCTACCGCCTGCCCTTCAATAAATACGCAATAAATACGCAATCACCGTCAATCAAAAGTTTAATAGCCCCGGTCTTTTCGATAATTGTTTAGCAACAAGCTGATTTTTTAATCAGTTTTTTAGCCCAGCAAGGTACCATAATGCAATGAGCTGAGCCTGTCACCGGATCTTCATCGATACCACACTTTGGATAAAAACACCGACTGACAAAGTCACAGCCTTCGCCCCGCGCACTGACAACTCCCCCTCTAAGCGGTATGAATTACGCCGCAGGGTTGCCAGACAATACTTGATTTGTAATCGCATCTACTTGATATATTTCTAATGTCATAACCAGCGTCTCACCTGCTGACAGTAATTGCGATAATCAATTGGGAAAATTTTTCTTAACGCTTGCTCTTCCGGGTAAATCTGAAATCGATTCATGTAAATGACGAAACTAAACGAGAACACTAAAGCCAGAATATTTGTTAAATAAAAACCCCACGCTATCAGCATAAATAACATAGCCAGATACATAGGGTTTCTGCTGTAACTAAAAACGCCGTTTGTTACTAAGTGACTTGCTGTATTGACTTTCACTGGGTTTACCGTTGTATTCGCACGTTTAAAATCGCGCACAGCTAACAAGCCAATGATGATTGCTGCAAGTAAAAATAATGCAGCCAGACGTTTGTTATACGGCAAAATGCCGATATGCAAATGCGTGATGTTTGCTAATACCCACATCAGAGCTGCAATTATCAAAACCACAAAAACAGGTGGTATTCTAGTTTCTAGCCATTTCATAGCGAACTCGTGTAACTGAAGCTAAAGTACAGATTGCAAATCACAGATAAAATACAAAACAGCGCAGCTAAACCTAAAACCACTTTACAATTTCGACGATAATTTGAAACTCTATCATCATGAGAAACATTATCTGTCCCCGCTTTAATCACCTTATCAATAAAGCTAATTTGTACGGTTTGCTTAGTAAACCCCATTCTTTTTATCGTAGCTTGCTGCCAAAGCTCTGGATAGTGATTTTTGATATGTCTTAGCATTTGTTTACGTTGCCATGCATAAAGCAGCAGGCAAATTGAAGAGAGTATAAAAAAATGCTCTGCTATGTTGAGAGTGAAATAATCCATAAATGTCCCTATTTTATCTTTAAGTGTTTATATACAGTACCGTTTAAACGGGCTTTTCATTGTATATCAATCATTCAACCTGTAACGGAATCATCATAGTGACTGAGTTCAAAGTTTGCCAGTTTGACATGAATATCGGTAAAAACCTGATTTTGAATCAACGTGATACTTTTTTCTTTTACCAGCTCCAATATTGCGAGAAAAGTGACAACCACACCACTTGGCCCTTCTTTCACCGCAAAAAAGTCAGCAAAAGGATAATAGTCACTAGTTGTTAATTTTTCCAGTATATCGGCCATTCGCGCGCGGGTTGATAATACTTCAGGTTTAATCTGATGATGCTTAAAGTTATCGGCTCGCTTTAACACAGCCGCAAAGGCCATGACAATTTCTTGCATATCGACATCTGGCTGGATCACAACAGGCTTACAATTATTTGCAACCGCTACAGATGCAGTATAAAAATCCCTGTCTTTGCGTGGCAACTCATCTATTTCAGCGGCGGCTTTTTTAATAACCTCATACTCTTGTAAACGCCTAACCAGTTCAGCGCGCGGATCTGCCTCTTCTTCTTCATCGCGCTTCAACTTAGGTAACAACACTCTGGACTTAATTTCTGCCAGCATGGCCGCCATCACTAAATACTCAGCGGCCAGTTCAAGATTTACATCTTTCATTACCTCAACATATTCCATGTACTGCTGAGTAATTTGATTAATTGGAATATCCGCTATTTCAAATTTTTGCTTTCGTATTAAATATAAAAGTAAATCAAGCGGACCTTCGAATGATTCTAAAATCACTTCCAGTGCTTCAGGTGGGATAAATAAATCTTCTGGCTTTTCAATAACCGCCTCGCCGCGCACATATGCGAGCGGCAATTCTTGTTGTATGGGAGCAGTTGCAACAATTTCAGCGGTTTCAGTCATCAACTAAAAGGTGCTATATCACCATTTCCTTCACGGATTACAACGGGTAATTCATCATATAAATCAACAACGGTTGTTGGGGTTTCTTGCAATATACCGCCGTGAATAATCAGGTCAACCGAGTGCTCTAACTTGTCGCGGATCTCTTCCGGATCAGCTTCAGCAAAATTATTACCCGGTAAAATCAAGCTTGACGACATTAAGGGTTCACCCAAGGTTTCTAATAACTGCAACGCAATTGCATTGTTCGGGATGCGAATACCAATGCTTTTTCGTTTCGGATTCTGCAGGCGCTTGGGAACTTCACGTGTTGCTTTGAATATAAAAGTATAGGGCCCAGGTGTATTGTTTTTTAACATCCGAAAAGCCGTATTTCCCACTTTAGCATACAGTGACAATTCAGAAACATCTTTACACATCATCGTAAAATCATGATCCATTTCGAGTTGTCGGATACGACATATTCTTTCTAACGCTGCTTTGTCTCCCACTTGACAACCAATAGCATAGCCAGAGTCAGTCGGATAAACCACGACGCCACCTTTGCGGATAATTTCACATGCTTGGTTGAGTAACCGCTTTTGCGGATTTTCTGGATGAACATAGAAAAATTGACTCATGTAAATGCACTCCTTAAGCGATTTTCAGATTCCAAGTTGCCCAAATAGGCTGACAACTTTGAGGCAAGGGTAACAAATCTCCAAGCTCAGTATAAGATGAAACACGATGAAAGTCTGAACCTTGTGACGCTTTTAATGAGGCACCATGCGCATAATTAGCCAATTGGATTAATTCATTGTTGTTTTGCCGCGGTAAGGCCACTTCAATCGCATCCCCTTTTGCGAGAGCAAAATCATCAACTAACTTTTTAATCCATTTATTTTTTAAATCATACCTTGTCGGATGCGCTAATACCGCCTGCCCACCGACTGATTGTATCAGGGCGACTGCATCTTCTAACGACATCCAGTCTGGCGTTGTATAGGCTTTGCCTTTGCGCCCTAAATATTTATCAAAAGCCTGCTGTATACGTGTCACATAACCATTGTTTAATAAATGACGTGCAAAGTGCACACGGGAAATACTCTCGCCACCCGCCATTTTTTTAACCGTATCAAATAATACCTCTGCGTCTAGCTCGGGTATCACGCGTGCAAGTTTGCTTGCTATCCTAAATGCACGTGCTTCTCGTTCATTTTGTTGACGTTCTAAAGCAGCCACCAAGTTGACATTGTCAATGTCAATATTTAAGCCAACTACATGTATTTCAAAACCATGCCAGCGTGTAGAAATTTCAACGCCATGAATCAATTGCAACGGCAGATTAAACGCTTCAATTGCATTTTGTGCTGGATTGATCGCCGCCACAGTATCATGATCGGTTATCGCTAAAACAGACACACCTTTATTTGCAGCACGTAACACGAGTTCTTTCGGCGTTAACTCACCATCTGAACAATTTGTGTGACTGTGTAAATCAATTTTCATCTACGACACCATGCAATTTTCATTTTAAAAACAGTTGACTTTAACACAGATATGCGTTTCATTAGACATATTAATTTTATGACTGGAATTTGTCATGTTAAACACAGCTTTCAAAACAACCGAAATTATTTCGGCACACAACTTAGTTTGGTGGTGGTCCTTCACTTAGGTGCGGGTCAGCTGTGTATTGTTTAAACAAAACATAAAAAAGCCCGCAAAAGCGGGCTTTTTTATTTTCTGATTCAGGTACAATATGTCGCGTGCATTTTAGCAACAAAACAAAGTGAGAGGGACTTGTGAATAATTTTACAAATGATTCAAAGCGTTGGCGAAACTGTTAAGAACAAAACGCAACTTACCTTTTTTGTTTTAACAGTCAGAATTAAATTATGAAAACTCAACTTATTACGAATAAAAAATCGACACAATACATTGCAGATCCGTTAACTGTGTACAGCACACTGGCAAAAGACCACACGCATTCGCTTTTGCTTGAATCCGCAGAAATTGACAGTAAAGACAATTTAAAAAGCATCTTGTTACTAGATGCTTGTCTGCGACTTGAATGTAACGGTCATCAAGTGATTGCTCAAGCTTTGAATACAAATGCAGGTCCTGTGCTCAACTATCTAAAAGATAGCTTGCAGAAATTTGTCATTCAGGATGACAATGCATCGATAACTTTTGCCTTCCCGCTTCCTCTAAATGAGCTCAATGAAGACGAAAGATTAAAAACGGCCAACCCTTTTGAAGTGTTACGAGTGCTTCTAACCATTGACAACCCGGATGCTCCGTTATTTTTGGGTGGCGTCTTTGGCTACGATATGCTTGCAGTTGTTGAATCATTGCCAGATGCAAGTGCCGGAGAAAATACTTGCCCGGACTATTTGTTCTATTTAGCTGAAAACACGCTGGTGTGTGATCATCAAAACCAAACGGCTGAATTAACCTGTTATAGTTTTTCCGCTGAACATGCCAGTAGTGCAAAAGCTCAACTAAACCAATATGATGAACAGCTACGTCAAATAAGTGCACCTACCGATACCATTAAACCGGCTTCAAATAAGCCTGAGGTTCGAGTAGATGTGAGTGATGAAGAATTTTGCCAATCTGTTGTCAAGCTGAAACAACATATTAAAAAAGGTGACATTTTCCAAGTTGTTCCTTCAAGAACCTTTAGCTTACCTTGTGTCGATTCTGTTGCTGCATATAAAATGCTGAAAAAACAAAATCCTAGCCCTTATATGTTCTATATGCGTGATCAAGAATTTGAACTTTTTGGTGCCTCACCCGAATCAGCAGTCAAATACACTAAACAAGATAACGAAGTTGAAATCTATCCTATTGCCGGAACACGCCGTCGTGGTTTTAATCCAGATGGCAGTATTAATTTAGATTTAGACAGCAGAATTGAACAAGAATTACGTAGCGATCAAAAAGAGTTGGCCGAGCACATGATGTTAGTGGATTTGGCTAGAAATGATGTCGCTCGTGTATCTGAGCCAGGTACACGACATGTCTGCGACTTGCAAAAAGTCGACAGATACTCATTTGTCATGCATTTAGTCTCACGTGTTAAAGGTCAGCTACGTCGTGACTTAGACGCATTGCACGCTTATCAGGCCTGCTTAAATATGGGCACACTGGTTGGCGCGCCTAAAGTGCGCGCTGCGGAGTTAATTCGTCATACTGAACAAAAACGCCGTGGCAGTTACGGTGGCGCTGTGGGTTATTTAACCAGTCGTGGTGATATGGATACCTGCATTGTGATTCGCTCTGCTTTTGTTAAAGACAAAACTGCGCATGTTCAAGCCGGTGCCGGTGTTGTATATGATTCGATCCCGCAATCAGAAGCAGATGAAACACGCAGTAAAGCACAAGCGGTTATCAACGCAATTATTTCGGCACAGGAGGCATAGCCATGACAACCACAGTATTTTTATTAGATAACTTTGATTCATTTACATACAATCTAGTAGATGAACTTAAAAGCATAGGTTTTGAACTGATTGTCTATCGCAATAATGTTTCAGCCGAGCTCATACTGCAAAAAATGAAATCCTGCGAAAATCCAGTCGTGCTGATGTTATCTCCAGGCCCTGGGAGTCCAGACCAAGCTGGTTGTATGCCTGAGTTGATTTTAAAAGCAAAAGGATTATTTCCAATCATTGGTATTTGTTTAGGGCATCAAGCGATAGTTGAAGCTTATGGTGGAAAGGTCGGTACCTCAGGTGAAATTATGCATGGCAAAGCATCCGGTGTTAAACATAACGAACACCCAGTATTTACAGATTTAGTTAATCCACTATTTGTCGCGCGCTACCACTCACTAATGGCAACCGAAGTACCAACGAGTTTAACCCTGATTGCTGAAGTAAATGACATTCCGATGGCTGTAATTAACGAACAAGATCGAGTTTTAGGCTATCAATTCCACCCAGAAAGCATCTTAACGACTTTCGGTTCAAAATTGCTAAGACAAAGCCTTAACTATTTAACGCGTGAAGAAAATAACAAGGAATAAACATGCTAAGTTTTGTAAATAATACCTTTGCCGGTAAAGATTCAAGCAAACAAGAAACATTAGCGTTTTTTAATCAGGTTATGGCAGGCTCCATTGACCCAATTCTATTGGCAGGTGTACTGGGCGCTTTAAAAATTAAAGGGGAAACCCCGGAAGAAATCGCGGGCGCAGCCTCTGCAATGCGGGAAAATGCGCTGGCGTTTGAACGTCCTGAATATTTAATAGCAGACAGTTGTGGAACAGGTGGAGATGGCGCTGATACAATAAATATATCTACAACAGCAGCCATTGTTGCAGCTGCTTGCGGGTTAAAAATGACCAAACATGGCAATCGAAGCGTATCCAGTAAATCGGGTTCTTCCGATTTGCTAGAAGGTTTGGGGATTAATTTAACACCGAGCCCACAGCAAGCTCGTAAATGCTTGGATCAAGCCGGAATTTGTTTTTTCTTTGCACCGCAATACCATGCCGGTGTTAAGCATGCCATGCCCGTGCGTCAAACACTAAAAACCCGAACCATCTTCAATATACTAGGTCCACTAGCCAACCCTGCAGCGCCCGACATTCAATTATTAGGTGTATATTCACCAGATTTATTACGTCCGATTGCAGAAACACTGGCACAACTAAATTTAAAACGTGCAATGGTTGTACATGGTAGTGGGTTAGACGAAATTGCACTACACGGAACAACACAAGTCTGTGAATTAAACGATGGAAAAATTCTAGAATATACACTAACCCCAGCAGATTTTGCTTTAGACAGTTGTCAACTAATTGATATCAAAGGTGGTTTACCGGAAGAAAACAAACAAATTTGTTTAGATATGTTATCGGGTAATGGAAAAACTGCACATATGAATGCTGTCGCAATTAACGTTTCAGCACTCTTGTATATGTCCGGATTGGCACAAGATCTAAAACAAGGTGCACAATTAGCACTCGATGCAATGCGCTCAGGCAAAGCATTAAAAACTTTAAATCAATTTGCGGAGCTTTCTCATGGCTAATGTTTTAGAAAAAATTTGTGCTGATAAAATGATTGAAGTCGATCAGCAAAAAAAAGAACGTCCTCTATCCTCTTTTGTTGATACATTAAAACCATCAGACAGAAGTTTATACGCAGCATTATCCAAACCTGCGGCTGGTTTTATTTTAGAGTGCAAAAAGGCCAGTCCATCAAAAGGTTTAATTCGCGATGACTTTAATCTAGACCAAATTATCGCCGCATATTCGCCTTATGCCGCTGGCATTTCAGTTTTAACCGACAAAAAGTACTTTCAAGGCGATCACGAATACCTTAAATACGTGCGAGAACGCGTAACGCAGCCGTGTTTATGTAAAGATTTTATGATTGACCCGTACCAAGTACATTTAGCAAGATACTATGGTGCAGACGCCATTTTATTAATGTTATCCGTGCTAAGCGATGAGCAGTACACGCTTTTGGCCGATCTTGCTAAGCAGTATGATCTAGACATATTAACAGAAGTTTCTAATGAAGAAGAATTGACTCGTGCAATTGAACTGGATGCGAAAATCATCGGTATAAACAACAGAAATTTACGTGATCTGTCAACCAATTTACAAACGACACGAGACTTAGCACCGAAAATACCGCAAGGCCGTTTAATCATTTCAGAATCTGGCATTTATACCCATGATCATGTTTCTGAATTAGCAAAATATGCGGATGGATTTTTAGTCGGCAGTTCATTAATGGCACAAGATAACGTTGCTTTGGCAGTGCAAAAACTGATTGTCGGCGAAAATAAAGTCTGTGGTTTAACTCGGGCTGAAGATGCGATGGCGGCACAACATGCAGGGGCAATTTATGGCGGACTTATTTTTGCCGAGAAGTCACCTCGCTGTGTCTCACCTGAACAAGCCCACCAAATTATCGAAAGTGTGGATTTGCAGTATGTCGGGGTTTTTGTTAATGCTCCTGTGCTAAAAATTGCCGACCTAACCGAACAACTCGGCCTAAGTGTCGTGCAATTACATGGTGAAGAAGACCAGGCATATATAGACAAACTTAAACCCAAATTACCGGAAGGTGTCCAAATATGGAAAGCACACAACCCGACTATATCACCACTGCCTGAGCTGCATGGTATTGACCGCTGGTTAATTGATTCTGGCACTAAAGAGCAACCAGGCGGCACCGGAAAAGCGTTAAATTGGTCAGCATTAGATTTAAAGCAAACTAATTTACCCTTTATGTTGGCGGGCGGCATTTCAACAAATAACGCAACAGATGCCGCGAAGTTGGGTGCAATTGGCCTAGATATCAATTCAGGTGCCGAATCTAAGCCTGGAATAAAATGCGCGGACAAATTAAAAGCGATCTTTAACGCTTTAAGACAATATTGAGGAAATTATGACTAAACATTTAGATGCCTATTTTGGCGAGTTTGGTGGCATGTATGTACCAGAACTATTGGTACCCGCCCTTGAACAACTTGAACAAGAGTTTATTGCATCACAAGAAGATCCTGAGTTTAAAAAAGAATTTGAACAGTTATTGGCTGAGTATGCGGGCCGCCCCACCCCTTTAACTTTAACTCGCAACTTTTCCCCTAACCCATTGGCTAAAATTTACCTAAAACGTGAAGACTTGCTGCATGGCGGCGCGCACAAAACCAATCAGGTACTGGGTCAGGCTTTATTAACCAAAAGAATGGGTAAGAAACGAGTAATAGCTGAAACGGGCGCCGGTCAGCATGGTGTTGCGACCGCACTTGCTTGTGCGCTGTTGGGCTTAGAATGCCGAATTTATATGGGGGCCAAAGACTGCGAAAGACAACAACCCAATGTTTTTCGAATGAAGTTAATGGGCGCTGAAGTTATCCCTGTCGATGCGGGCTCAGGTACCTTAAAAGATGCAGTAAATGAAGCGCTTCGCGACTGGTCTGCAAACTATGAAGACAGCCACTATTTATTAGGTACTGCAGCGGGTCCTCATCCATTCCCGACGCTGGTACGTGAATTTCAGAAAATGATTGGCGAAGAAGCAAAAGAGCAAATCATCAAAGCTGAAGGAAAGTTACCAGACTATGTTGTTGCTTGTGTGGGCGGTGGGTCTAATGCAATTGGTATGTTTGCTGATTTTATAGACGAAAAAGACGTCAAGTTGGTTGGCGTAGAACCGGGTGGCCATGGCCTTTCAACGCTAAAACACGGAGCAACTATTTGCAAAGGAACCAAAGGTGTATTGCATGGTGCCATTACCTACATAATGCAGGATGAAGACGGTCAAATCGAAGAATCATATTCGGTATCGGCAGGTTTAGATTACCCAGCTGTCGGGCCTCAACATGCTTATTTACATTCGACCGGTCGAGCAGAATATGTCGCTGCAACCGATGAAGAAGCATTAGAAGCATTTCAAAAATTATGCCGCTGCGAAGGTATCATTCCAGCGTTAGAATCATCGCATGCTTTAGCACATGGTTATAAATTAGCAAAAGCTGCTGATAAAGAAACAATTATCGTGATTAACTTATCTGGCCGTGGAGATAAAGACTTGGCACACGTTCATCGAGTATTAGAGCAAGGAGGCCATTATGAATAAACGCTACTCTCAATTATTTACGAGCTTAGAAGAGCGCAACGAAGGTGCATTTGTGCCATTTGTAACAATTGGCGATCCAAATTTAGCCACCTCATTAGAGGTTATCAAAGCGCTTATTGATGGGGGAGCTGATGCTTTAGAGTTAGGGATTCCTTATTCAGACCCAATTGCTGATGGCCCGACGATTCAAAAGGCAAATATCCGAGCTCTAGATGCCAAAGTAAAACCCAAAGATTGTTTTGAAATACTTAAAGCAGTGCGTGAATATAATGCAGATATCCCAATTGGTTTACTACTGTATAGCAACTTAGTCTTTGCCAAAGGCATTGATGCCTTTTATGCTCAATGTGCCGCAGTTGGCGTTGACTCAGTATTAGTTGCAGACGTACCTGCCCGTGAAAGTAGCTTGTTTAGAGACGCGGCGAAACAACACTCAATAGATGCGATTTTTATTGCGCCACCCAATGGCACTAAAGCGTCTTTACAACGTGTTGCGGAATATGGTTCGGGATATACTTACCTGTTAAGTCGCGCTGGGGTAACAGGGACTGAAACGGAAGCGGCCATGCCAGTCGATACCATCATTAAAACATTGAACGACTACAATGCACCGCCAACATTATTAGGCTTTGGTATATCGAAACCTGAACATGTAAAAACAGCCATCAAAGCGGGTGCGCATGGGGCTATCAGTGGTTCTGCGGTAGTAAAACTAATCGAAAACAATTTAGATAACGCGGAAAAAATGGTCTCTGAAATAAAGTCATTTGTTGCAGCCATGAAAGAAGCAACTAAAGCAAGTTCATAAAACAAGCGGAAACTTATGCAAAATTTGTTTGAATATCTACATATCGCGGTCTTTTTTATTGTATATAAAACCGTTGATATTTATTGGGCAACAGCAGCGTTAATTGGCACGACAGCGCTGCATACGATTTACGAATGGATTAAACAAAAAAAATTGCCTAAAAAGCAATTTATCATGTTTGTGATTGTCCTGATAATGGGGGGGTTAACCCTTTATTTTAGAGACGATGCATTTATCAAATGGAAAGTAACAATAGTAAATGCTGCGTTTGCCATTGGTATATTTATCAGTCAGGCCGTCTTTAAAGTTTGTCCAATGGAAACCATATTGGGTAAAGAAATACAGTTACCTGCCCGTCTATGGGCTAAAATCTCGTACTCTTGGAGTGCTTTTTTTGCAGCGATTGCAGTACTCAACTTGTACGTAGCATATAACTTTTCACAAGATTTCTGGGTTAATTTTAAACTGTTTGGTTTAATGGGCTTAACTTTATTATTTACCATAGCAACCATTGCATTTATCTACCCCCACTTGCCGAAAGAACAAAAAGAGGACGAAAATTAATGTGGTATGTCATTTTCAGTCAAGACGTAGAAAACAGCTTGCCGCTGCGCAAAAAGTCACGCGCTGCTCACTTAGCAAGATTAAACCAGTTAAAAGATGAAGGACGACTAATGGTGGCTGGGCCAAACCCAGCTATTGATTCTGAAGAGCCAAGTGAAGCTGGCTTTACCGGTTCAACCGTTATCGCAAAATTTGCATCACTGCAAGCTGCACAGGCATGGGCTGATGCAGATCCTTACATAGAAGCCGGTGTTTATAAAAGCGTTGTTGTAAAGCCGTTTAAAGTGGCACTGCCTTAGAGGCTTACAACTCGTTTACGATAATATATATTTAAGTGTAAGCGCTAAGCGCAGAAAGGGCTGCCATTCAACCTGTCAGCCTTTTTTATTTAAAAATCACTCACTACCTCAATACGGGTTATTCGTAATTTCTTTTTCGTTTAGTTGTAATCGTTGCGATATAGCCATGCCAAGTTGCAAACCCTAATAACGGCATTAACACTAAAAATGCAATAAACTGGGTTAAAAAGCCAATCACAACCGATACCGCGATAATGAAGGCCCAAAGACACATAACACCTTTATTCGACCAAACTGCATTGATACTCGATAACACAGCGGTCATTAAATCGACTCTTCGTTCAACTAAAATAGGTTGTGTAAAGGCACTAATTAAAAACACAATACCTGCCAACAACGCCCCAACGCCAGTGCCTAGCGCAAGGAATGGTAATAGTTCTGAAAAATCATCAGATACATAAGGTGGGTATAGTGCATGTATCAATGACGCAATCCTTAACCAAAAAATCATAATCACCAGCAATAAAATCGCGAAAGCCCACTCATGTACACTATTGCGATGCATTGCTTTAATACTATGCCATAATGTTGGCTTATGGCCTTTCTCAAACTCCCAGCTTACATCATAGAGTCCAGCTGCCAAAAATGGCCCAATTAACATAAAACACACCACAGCCGGTGCAATTAACAAATGGTTACTTGTCATAGACACCAAATACATAATACCCATAGGTACCAGTGTAAAAATAATGCCATAAAATAAAGTGACTAATGGTGCTTTGGTTAAATCCATCAGACCTAAGCGCAACCAATTAAATGGATCGCTCCAATCTAATGCATTGCATGGTATTACACGTCCTAACTCATTGTCATGTAGCGCATTTTCTTCTTTTCGCATGGTATGTGACATAGCAAGCTCCCCTTTGATTGCCTGTTACTATATATCGCACTCAAGCACAAAAAAAACTGTCATTTTCATTGTGCTGTCGTGATAAAACTTTCATATTTGGATGATTTTTCAGGATTTGGGCGATGATTTTGTTTTGTTTTGATTGAGCGCAATCAATCAGCATAATCAACTGCCCTTGGCTTAACTCTTTATGAAATTCAGCTATCTTTCGATTTTCTCGAGTGACCCCAATTAAAGCACCAAGCCAAGCAAATAAAGCAACAAAGGTAGCCAATGCAATTAGATAATGCGCTACTGTATGTTGCCAGTCTGAAGGCTGAAACTCCAACAATAAAACCATAAAACATAAAGCAGAAAACAAACCGAAAGTTGCACCACTTTTACTACTTTCGACGATGTCTGTTTCTTCTAAAACGTTGGCTTCATGCAATTGGTGACGATTTAAAAGCTGATTATCAGCTCCAATAAAACGCACTTGATCATCCACTAATCCCATCTTTTTTAGTTCCATTTCAATATGGTGTCCTTCTTTCGCACTGCTAACCAAAAACTGAAATTGGCTCATAACGACCCCTAATAAGAAATGGCTTCATATTAAATATAGACAACAGATAAGAGATCGCACAATATTTTTTACATAATTCACCAATTTATTACAAATAAATTTCTAGACTGAGGAAAAAATAGCTAAATTTCAGTAATTCTCAATCAACTAATAAAATCTTGCGGTAGAATAATCGCATTTAAAGTCTCAGGTAATTTTTTCCATGAAGTTAATCAAGCAGTCAAACAAACTGCAAAACGTCTGTTATGACATTCGAGGGCCCGTACTTAAAGAAGCGAAAAGATTAGAAGAAGAAGGCCACCGAGTTTTAAAGTTAAATATAGGTAATCCAGCGCCATTTGGTTTTGAAGCACCCGATGACATCTTAAAAGACGTGATCAGAAACCTACCGACATCTCAAGGTTACTG
This sequence comes from Catenovulum sediminis, assembly GCF_007289895.1. Taxonomy (GTDB): domain Bacteria; phylum Pseudomonadota; class Gammaproteobacteria; order Enterobacterales; family Alteromonadaceae; genus Catenovulum; species Catenovulum sediminis. The sequence goes on from NZ_CP041660.1 coordinate 3,984,435, forward strand.
CGATTCTAAAGGGATCTACTCGGCGCGTGTCGCGGTCATGCAATACTATCAGCAAAAAGGACTACGAGACATCAGCGTTGAAGACATTTATATCGGTAATGGTGTGAGTGAACTGATTGTCATGTCTATGCAAGGTTTACTGAACATAGGCGATGAAGTGCTCGTGCCTTCGCCGGATTATCCTCTATGGACAGCGGCAGTTGAATTATCTGGTGGTCATGCTGTGCATTATTTATGCGATGAAGAAAGTGAATGGGCACCTGATATTGCCGACATAAATGCAAAAATAACAGAAAAAACCAAAGCCATTGTGTTAATTAATCCAAACAACCCAACTGGCGCAGTCTACAGTGACGAAACTTTAAAGCACATAGTTGCAGTTGCTCGGCAGCATGGACTCATTATTTTTAGTGACGAGATCTACGATAAGGTTTTGTATGATGGTGTTCAACATAAACCAACTTCCACTTTCTCAGATGATATTTTAACGGTGACCTTTGGCGGTTTATCAAAAAACTATCGAATCGCTGGATTTCGTGCGGGCTGGATGATGTTAAGTGGTGCGAAACATTTGGCCGAAAGTTATGTAGAAGGTTTAGATATGTTGGCGTCTATGCGTTTATGCGCAAATGTCCCCTGCCAACATGCCATTCAAACGGCACTCGGCGGATATCAAAGTATCAATGAACTGATTGCTGAAGGTGGACGTTTATACGAGCAAACGATGTTCGCATGGCAGCGCATTAATCAAATTGATGGCATAAGCTGCGTTAAACCTAAGGGCGCAATGTATTTATTTCCCAAAATAGATACAGAGAAATTTAACATTAAAGATGATCAACAATTCATTTTAGATTTTCTACGCCAAGAAAAAATACTGATGGTTCACGGCAGCGGATTTAACTGGTCAAAACCTGACCACTTTAGAATAGTGACCCTGCCTCATTTAGAAATATTAGAACAGGCATTTGATAAATTAGAACACTTCTTAAAGAGGTACCAACAATAATATGACCGATTCTATAAAGAGCAGCCACTTTTTTGCCTATATGGCACGTATGAAGTTGATAAATCGATGGCCGTTAATGCGCAATACCTTAATTGAAAATGTCCAAGAACATAGTTTACAAGTGGCAATGATTGCCCATGCATTGGCCATTATTAAAAATGAATACTTTGAAGGCAATGTCAATCCAGATGCAATCGCAACATTAGCAATTTTCCACGACGCATCAGAAGTTTTAACTGGAGACTTGCCGAATCCGGTTAAATATTTTAATCCAGAAATAGCCCAAGAATATAAAAAGATTGAAAAGATTGCCGAACAAAAGTTAGTAGATATGCTACCCAAGCGTCTACAGAAGCATTATCAACCATTGGTTTGCTCTGATGCGCATGACAAAAATGACTATAAACTGGTGAAAGCAGCTGACATTATTAGTGCGTACTTAAAAACCATTGAAGAAATGAACGCCGGTAATCATGAATTTAATCGAGCACAAGAAAGACTCAGAGAGACATTAAAGGCGTTTAATTGCCCAGAAGCTGAAATGTTTTTACAAATATTTGAACCTGGTTTCAGCCTAAGTTTAGATGCGATTACAGAATAAAACTAAAAAACAAAACCAAATTGATAACTTCTACGTAACTAGTATGGACAAAACAACCCAACATAGTTTTAGGAGTTATCTTGATTTATCAGATTGCCTATTGGAGCAAAGCTAGCTACCCAATGAGTTTAATGGCATTGGATAAGCTTGTTGAAGAATCTGAAAAAAATAATCGGCAAAAGCAAATTACAGGGTTACTGTTGTACGGTGATAATACATTTTTTCAGTTTCTGGAAGGTGACTACCGAACCATTGAATCGCTGTACGATAAAATAACGCAAGACGAAAGACACTACCGAGCCACACGTATCGGTCAATGGTGTGTGAATAGTCGAATATTCAGTCAATGGTCAATGGGTTTTATCAAACTGCCCTCACCTAACCAAACTGAAAAATTTACTCAATACCAAAGATGGGGTAGTCAGCAATTTCTCGAAGCACCGCTTGAAATTAGACGACTGCTCTTACACTACGCAGATTTAGCATTTATAGAAGAGTTAAAAACCCGTACCATCTGAGCCGTTGAATGGATAACACGGCTTAGCAGATGGAGGCCGATCACTTTATCTGCGCAAATAGCGAGCGGCAAACAAGACAGAAAACATGACAATTACAGCGGAAAACATATAGGTCTGGTGATAATAATATTGCCAACTAATGCCCGCTAGCAAACTACCACAGGCGCCACCTAAACCGTACGAAAATGACAAATACCAAGCCTGCCCTTTAGCTTGAGTATCGCCTTTAAATTCAGCATGGATAAACTTTTGTGAGCAAACATGATACAAACCATAACTAAAAGCGTGAATAACCTGTATAACAATTAAAACTGCGGTAATCGATCCCCACCAACTTAAAGCAGCCCAGCGCACGGCTGTAATCGCTAAACAGAAAACAAACAACTGATACAAACTAAATTTAGCTAAAATGCGCCCGGCCAATAAAAAAATAATAATTTCAGCGACCACACCAACAGATATCAGTGCGCCAATTTGATAGCCGCTATATCCCTCCTCCGTCAAATAAATAGAGAAAAAACCATAATAAGAGGCAAAACTCAATTGCAACAAAAAGGAACAGAAGAAAAAAACCTGAATATGCTTTTGTTTGAGTATATAAAAAACAGAAACTGGTTTATCAACTTCATCTTGCACAGGGCTTGGTGGTAATCTAAAACTACTTATAAACAACAGCACCAACAACACAACTGTCATATACTCAACGCTGTCTACAATGCCATAAATTTCAAACATCCAGCCAGCAATAATAACAAAGCCAATGAAACTGATACTGCCCCACATTCGAACTCGGCTATAGGCTTGAGCATCACCTTGCAAAACGTTTTGACATATTGTTTCTAACTGAGGCAAAACCGCAGACCAGAAAAAAGCGAAACCACCTAACGCGATTAAAATCGCTATAAAATGATGGTTAAACAACAATAAAGAAAATGATAGAAGAGTGAACAAACAGCCAAACTGAATTCTAAATTTAGGTTCAGCCGATACAAAACCAATATTGGCCCAGACAGTCGGGCCAATAATCCGGCCAACCGTCATGACCGCCAGAGCGCTACCGATCATAAAAGGCTGTAAGGCTAAATTATGTAAATACAGGCCGATATAATGAGAGATTACACCTAAAATAGTGAAATAAGCGAAATATACCTGAGATAATCTCGCTTTATCGCTGCTTAGCCACGCACGCATTATTGCTCTAATTTCTAGTGCTCAGAATTGCGAGCAATGTCTGGCGTATTGGTCTGCACATCCATATTTTGCGCACGATGGCGTAATACATGATCCATTAAAGTGATGGCTAACATAGCTTCAGCAATTGGCACCGCACGGATCCCGACGCATGGATCGTGACGGCCTTTTGTCACCACCTCCATCGTTTCGCCATTAACATCAATGGTTTCTCCGGGGACAGAAATGCTGGAGGTTGCTTTAAGTGCAATGCTTGCAACAATTTCCTGACCAGTAGAAATACCACCTAACACACCGCCAGCATTGTTTGATTTAAAGCCATTTGGGGTCATTAAATCTCGATGTTCTGATCCTTTTTGTTCAATACAATCAAAACCAGCCCCTATTTCAACGCCTTTGACGGCATTGATGCTCATTAAAGAATGCGCGATTTCGGCATCTAATCTATCAAATACAGGTTCACCTAAACCGACAGGTACATTCGTCGCCGTTACCGTAACTTTTGCACCAATCGAATCACCTTGTTTTTTAAGGTCTCGCATATACTCATCTAAAGCATCTAACTTCGAATCATCCGGGAAAAAAAACGGGTTCAAGCTAACTTGAGACCAATCTAATTTCTCAGCTTTAATCGGGCCTAACTGTGATAAATACCCTCTCACTTCAATGCCAAATTTTTGCTTGAGGTATTTTTTTGCAATCGCCCCTGCGGCTACCCGCATCGCAGTTTCACGGGCGGATGAACGGCCTCCACCGCGATAATCACGAATACCGTATTTTTGATGGTAGGTATAATCAGCATGCCCGGGTCTAAACATATCTTTAATTTTAGAATAATCATGGCTGCGCTGATCGGTATTCTCAATTAACATGCCAATCGACGTACCCGTGGTTTTGCCTTCAAAAATCCCAGATAAAATTTTCACTTCATCGGCTTCTCGCCGTTGCGTGGTATATCTAGATGTCCCGGGTTTACGTCGGTCCAGCTCTAATTGAATTTCTTCAGCTGTAATTTCAATCCCCGGAGGGCAACCATCAACCACACAGCCTAATGCAATGCCATGGCTTTCACCAAAAGTTGATATGCTAAATAATTTGCCAATAGAATTACCTGACATTCGTTACCTCAAATTTTTAATCTTATTATTCGCCAGCGAAAATATTTTTGTACGCTACCAATTCTTCTCGAGTGAGCACAAAAACACCCATGCCGCCTTGTTCAAATTCAATCCAGTTAAAGTTTACATCCGGAAAAACGCTTTCCATATGTACCTGGCTATTGCCAACTTCAACAATTAAAACGCCCTGCTCGGATAAATGCTCAGGTGCTTGTTGCAATATTGTTTTCACGATATCTAAGCCGTCATGCCCTGCCGCCAACCCCATTTCTGGTTCATGCTTAAATTCGCTGGGTAAATCATCCATATCTTCCTGATCGACATAAGGCGGGTTAGAAACAATTAAATCATATTTTTGCCCCTGCACGCCGCTAAACACATCTGACTGGATAGGAATTACACGCTCCCACATTCCGTGATGTTCAACATTAATCTCACATACAGCTAAAGCGTCCTCACTTAAATCGACTGCATCAACCTCTGCATCTAAAAATTGATAGGCACAAGCAATAGCAATACAACCACTCCCAGTACATAAGTCTAAAATACGCTGCGGTTGCGCAGGTAAGTAAGCTTTAAATGATTGGTTAATTAACTCAGCGATCGGTGAACGAGGCACTAAAACGCGCTCATCAACATAATAAGGTCTATCACAAAACCAGGCAGTATTGGTAATATAAGACAGAGGCTTTTGTTCATTAATTCGCTCAATCGCCCAAGAGAAAATCAATTCTTTTTCTTCATATGTTAAGCGAGCCGCATCGATTTGTGGATTCGGCGCCTCTGCAAGTGATAAAGCTTGGTAAACTAAGCTATAAGCTTCATCCCACGGGTTATCTGTGCCATGACCAAAATAAACATCTGATCGATTAAAACTTGAAGCCAACCAGCGGACAAAATCGAAAGTTGTATGCAAGTCTTGCAATACAAGTTGACGTTGTTGCTCATCTAACATTGAATTATATAGCCTGATTAATAGATAATAGCCCGCTATTGTACACTAGAATTTATTGAAATGACGGAAAAATCACGACCAGACGAACAAGACCTCGCGTTTTTTAAAGAAGCAATTGCTGGCATTAAACCGCTTACGCAAGATAAGGTCGTGCTTAAAGAGAAAAAAACCAAAGTCGATAAAAAAGTTTTAGAAAATAAAGAAGCTGTCCAACAAGCCACTTTTTATTTTTCCGATCAGTTTGTTCCGCACTTTAACCCAGAAAAAGCAATTCAATATGTCCAGTCTGGATATCCATCAGATTTAGCGAAACAACTGAGAAAAGGTCACCACTACCCTGAATTAATTTTAGATTTGCATGGTATGACACAGGCCAATGCAAAACTAGAAATCGCGGCACTCATTAACGAAGCGAAAAAACAACATGTGAGTTGTGTCTGTTTAGTACATGGAATTGGTAGTGGTATTTTAAAACGCCGATGCCCTGCGTGGCTGGTGCAACATCCAGATGTAGCTGCGATACATCAAGCGCCTTTAGAATGGGGTGGAGACGGCGCTTTGTTAGTGTTACTGGATATAGGCCAAGATTTTATATAACCGGCATTCACTTAACTCGACCAGTATGCGCTAGGGCGTGTTGATCTTTGTGTTATTTTTGAGCAATAGGCTATTTTAATCATTAACAAAGCAGAATGAGTGGGGTTTAGTCATTCTAAATAAACGAATTCTAATGCCGTTAAGGGTTAAAATAGCCATTGCCCTTCGGGCTGAGGCCAAAATGGTCTTATGCAGCGTTAGAAATAACTTATTTAGATGACTAAACTTCATTATTTCTGCCTTGCCTAAGACCATTTTTTCTCTCAGCTCAAATTATAAACAAAGATAAACACGCCCTAGGCTCTTAGAGGAATATCGTTCGGCACTTGTGCTGGTGAAATAATTTGCTCTAAATGCCCTTTAATATGGTCTTTCGAAAGGTTTAACACCGCTGTTGTTCCTGTCGCAAACAAAGGACAAGGTTCTACGACCAACTCATCGACCAAATGGCACACTAGTGGCAAATGCGAAACAACCAGTACATTATCTAAACCATCACTGTAGGCTTGAATGACTGACAGGCTGGTTTCTACATCAGCTTCTGGCTGAAGTTCAGTTAAATAAACAAACTGTTTACAGCGAATCCCTTGCGCCTGCATCGATTCCCATGTTTGAATCGCGCGGTTAAATGGACTCATTAACACTAAATCAAACTGCTCGCATTGTTGGGCAATCCAGCGCCCCATTCGAATACTTTCTTGACGGCCGTTGTGATTTAAATTACGGCTACTATCATTATGAGAATGCTGCTCAGCTTCCCCATGTCTTACGATAAATAAATGCATATGCCAACATATTTCAGCTCTAGGCTGACGTTTAAATGAGTTTAGTTGCGAAATCATCTAGGTCGCGTAATATTACCAATCAGTCATCTACTGACCAGTACCAAATAAAATAAAACACTTGAGCGCAAAAATATAGTAAAAAAATATAAAATTTGTGACTGTGTGCGCCTAAATGCGTATTAAACTAATAAAGTTGCTATTTTGATTAAGGATTAAACGTGATAAAGACCAGTAAACATGACAAGCAGAACTACCTGCATTTTCAACTCGATTCTGGTTTGCGAATTTTAGTGGTTGAAACGCCTAACTCAAACCGTTTCGCGGCCGCGGTTGCGATTAAAGCGGGCCACTTTAATGATCCTCAAGATTGCCCAGGTTTAACTCACTTACTAGAACATATGTTATTCCAAGGCACTGAAGTTTTTCCAAGTCAAACACATGATTTTATGCACGTTGTAAATAACTGTGGTGGACGTGCTAATGCTTGGACCAGTCAGGAGTATATGAACTTTTATTACGATGTTAATGCACAGTTTGCAGAGCCTAGTTTACAACATTTCAGTCGGTTTTTCGTTTGTCCTGAATTTTCTCAAGAAAAAATTGAGCAAGAAGTAGCAGCAATTGAATCTGAATTTAAACTAAAACAACGGGATGAAATCAGAAGACTTAACGAAGTTCACAAAGAAACCTGTAATTCTGAACACCCTTTTAGTCAATTTTCAGTCGGCAACGCTGAAACATTGGTCGATAATAGTTTTTATACAATACGCCAACGTTTGATGGAACATTTTGAGCATTACTTTACGGCTGACAACATGACCTTGGTTGTTTCTGCGCCATTTGCTTGTGAAGAAAGCAAAAACTTAATTGAAACTTACTTTGAAGATATCGCTGTTTCAAAAAGCTTAAAAAGCGCACCCTTACCACCATTGTTTGTGGCTGAAAATCTTGCGGTTCAAATTGATGTTCGTCCACTTAAGAATATTAAGCGTGCCATTTATACATTTATTTTACCGAGTGAAGAACCTGATTATAGCGCTAAAAGTATCACCTACCTAAGCTGTTTGATTGGCCACGAGTGTGACGGAAGTCTGTATTGTTTATTAAAAGATGCAGGCTTAGCAAATGGTTTAACAGCCGGCTGTGGTTTAGATGATGGCGAGAGTTTAGAGTTTAATATTAGTGTTCAGTTAACTGACTACGGTTCTCAAAATTTGGATAAGCTCAGCGAGCGACTCTTTGCTTATATCAATACCATACGTGAAATCGATTTTGCACCACATATATATAACGAAAAGAAAAAACTAGCAGAAATCGCCTTTTTGCACATGGAGCCTGCAAAACCAATAGAATGGGTCAGTCAACTTTCATTAAAAATGCATCAATATCCAATTGAAGAAGTGATACATGGTGACTACCAAATGTCAGGCGTGAATCGTGATTGGTTAAAACAAGCGCTCGCAGCTTTAACGCCTGAATCATTAAGATTAGTTGTACTGACGCCAGAATCGAAATTTGATCACATTTCTCATTATTATCAAACGCCCTATAGAATTAGCCGGCTTGATCGAGAAGATATGCAAAAATGGGCCAGCGCGCGTTTAGCAACCCCGTTAAAACTGCCTGAACCCAATCCTTATATTCCAGATAGAGTTGAAGCATTAGACTCTTGTCATGCTGATAATGAACCACAAAAATTAATTGAAGAAAATGGCGTGACGGTTTGGTTTAAACAAGATCAAAAGTTTCGCTTACCTCATGGTCATATTTATGTTTCGTTAGACCTACCCAATAGTCAGGGAACCGCTAGAAAACATGCTATGACGCGCTTGTTCATTGAAATTATGATGGATGACGTTATCAGCGAAAATTACCCGGCTGAGGCCGCTGGCTTGTGTTATAACATTTCGCCACATCAAGGCGGTTTAACCTTACACTTTAACGGTTATTCGCAAAAACAAGCTGCATTTGTAAGCCGAGTCCTAAGCCAACTTAGGTTACGCCGATTTACCGAACAAAATTTTAATCAAATCAAGCAAAAACTTTTAGCGAGTTGGCGCAATCACCAACACATCAAACCCGCAAATGCATTGTTTAGCCAATTGTCCTGTATGTTACAAAACAACCAATTTGCTTCTGATATCTTAGCGCAGCATCTAAGTGACGTTGAGTTTGGCGAGTATGCTGAATTTGTCGTCCATCTGTTTGACCGCGTAAACCTTGAAGCGATGATTTTTGGCGACTGGGATATGGCACAAGCCATTCAGATTGCCGAAGATATCCGCAAAAGTTTGTATACACGCAGTAAATCAGCCGGAGAAGTGGCACGCAAAGTGTTCGCGTTGCAAGAACAAGAATATAGCTACCACTTAACAACAAGCCATAGCGATGTGGCCGTCATTAACTATTTTCAAGCAGATGAAGTTAACGAGTATACAACTGCGCTATATATGCTTCTAAATCAAATTTTATCACCTATTGCCTTTCATGATTTACGTAAAGAAAAGCAGCTAGGATACATGGTTGGCAGTGCATATTTCCCAATCAACTTGTGCCCGGGCCTCATTATTTACATTCAATCAGATAATAAAAACATTTGGGATATCCAAGATAATATCGATGATTTACTAGAAAAGTTACCCTCGTATTTTGAACAACTAGACGAAGAAAAATGGTCAAATATCCAACAAGGATTAATACACCAGTTAAACGAACAAGATACCAGTCTTCGCGCATGCGCACAAAGATACTGGATGTCGATTGGTTTAAAAGATAAAAATTTCAGACGTCGAGATAAAATATGCGGTTGGATTACGGATATTGGATTAGAAGAAATGATTGAACAAGCGCAATTGATTTTTGCAAAAAAAGAGTATGGTTATAAACGGTTAGTATTAACCAGTAATCAAGATCAAGCGATTAACCAGCAATTAGATGTGGTAAATTCATTTGAAATCACTCGTCACTTTCAAAATCAATGTGGACTGGTTAATTTGTAAGTGCGTAGGCGGATTCATAACGATAATACATAATAATATTTTTTGTATTATCAAAACGAACAACTAAATATTGATAATCAGAGCGATTTAAATCGTAACTCAACAAATAATAATTTTCTTGCGCGGTGAAATGCTCGGGCTGACCCAATAACCGTTCAGTTTCCGTTCGACTCATACCATTTTGCAAATGATTTTGCAGTAAATCCAGATACATAGTTTGGCGGGGATTAGCCATTGAATAATCGCCCGCGCCTTTTGACCAAACCAAAGGATTAAAAGCAAATGTCTGTTGCTGCACCAACTGCCCCGGTGCAGGTCGTAAATACTCAAACCAGACATAAAAGACGGCCAATGAGAGGCCGCCAATAACCCAGGTAATGATTCGGATTGATTTATAAATATTGTTGCTCATGCCAACAGTTTTAATCTAACGACGACAATTTGGTCTTGGATACAACGCTTTGACACCTTGCGCTCTAAACTTTTCGATATGTTCGGCAAGGTTATTAATACGTGTATCCGGTGCAGGGTGAGTGGATAAAATCTCCATCGGACGCTCTCCGCCCAACGCATTCATATTTTTCCACAACTCCATCGACTCTTCCGCTTTAAAACCTGCTTGCATCAAGTATTTTAAACCAATGACGTCGGCTTCTGATTCATGTGTTCTGCTATAAGGTAATAGCACACCATATTGCGCACCTAAGCCCAATACAGACATAGTCGCTTGTTGATATTCAGTGCCTTGAGTCGCAGCAGCCCCTAATTTAAGTGCCATTTGTGCCGCAGTATTATGCGATACACGCTCTGCACCATGACTTGCAATGACATGTCCTACTTCATGTCCCATAATTGCGGCTAATTGGTCGGCATTTTCGGCAACATTTAATATGCCGGTATATACGCCAATTTTACGGCCCGGCAAAGCAAATGCATTTACTTGCTCACTATCAAAAACAACCACTTCCCAGTCGCTGCGCCATTCATCTGGCAATACTTTAATAATCTGATCTGCAACGCAACCCACATATTGATTTAACTTTGGATCTGTTGAAACTTTTTGTTCTTGCTTGATGGTCTCAAAACTTTCCAAGCCCATTTGAGCCATTTTATCACCGTCAAATAAGATTAATTGACTACGACCTGTAGGTGATTTGGCACATCCTAAACTAACGAGTAGCACTGCTGCTAAACCTAAAGAAATAAATTTTTTCATTTCGAAGTTCCTGTTTTCCATAAAAAAAGCCACCGCTTGGTGGCTTAATTTTAGCGCTTTTAGTTGCGTAAGTCGTCAAAGAATCGCTTTACACCATCAAAAAAGCCGGTTTCTTTTGGTCGGTGTCGAGCACTACCACCTTCCATTTCCGTTTCTAACTGGCGTAAAATATCTTTCTGAGCATCGGTTAAATGTACAGGGGTTTCAACAACGACTTTGCAAATTAAGTCTCCAACAACACCACCACGTACTGATTTCACACCTTTACCACGCATTCTGAACATACGTCCAGTTTGTGTTTCTTCTGGTATTTTTAGCTTAACTTTGCCATCTAATGTTGGTACGTGGATCTCACCACCTAAAGCGGCCGTAGTAAACCCAATAGGCACTTCGCAATACAAGTTACTACCATCACGTTCAAATATAGCATGGTCGCGCACATGCACCTGCACATATAAATCACCGGCTGGTGCACCATTAGCCCCAGCTTCACCTTCGCCAGATAAACGAATACGATCCCCGGTATCAACACCAGCAGGAATTTTAACTGACAAGGTTTTGCTTTTCTGCACTCGGCCTTGCCCCGAACAACTTCGGCATGGATCGCTAATAACTTGCCCTTTACCGTGACAAGTCGGACAGGTTTGCTGTACGGCAAAGAAGCCCTGCCGCATTTGCACTTGGCCCGCGCCATGGCAGGTAGAACAGGTTGTTGGTTTGCTGCCCGCTTTCGCGCCAGAACCGTCACAAGGCTCACAAGCAACCCAAGTCGGTACTTTAATCTCAACGTCTTTACCACGCACTGCATCTTCAAGCGTGAGTTCTAAGTTATAACGTAAATCAGAGCCGCGCTGTGCACGTGATTGACGACGGCCACCACCGCCACCAAAAATATCACCAAAAACATCGCCAAAGATATCAGAAAAGTCTTGTGGACCACCGCCACCACCGCCCATTTGCGGATCTACACCTGCATGGCCATATTGGTCATAACGCGCTTTAAGATCGGGTGTACTTAGTACCTCATAAGCTTCTTTAATTTCCTTAAATTTTTCTTCTGACTCTTTATCCCCCTTAGTTCTATCCGGGTGATATTTCATAGCCAGCCGCTTATAGGCTTTTTTGATATCTCTCTCACCAGCGCCTTTATCTAGCCCTAGTACTTCATAATAATCGCGTTTCGACATATAACTCGCTCGGTCAGGTTACTGTTTAACGTGCAAAACGGGTGCAAGCACCCGTTTAAAGTTAAATCTTGTATAACCCACCTTTAATTTAAATAGAGGTGGGTTATTTTCAATGGGACGAAAAACTATTATTTGTTATCGTCTTTTACTTCTTCAAACTCTGCATCCACTACATCATCAGCGGCATCTTTTGGCTCTGCAGCATCTGCAGCACCAGCTTGTGCACCACCTTCAGCTTGAGCTTTAGCTTGAGCGATTTCCATTAGTTTCGCAGAAGCCTGAATTAAAGCTTGAGATTTAGCTTCGATCTCATCTTTATCGGTGCCTTTTAAAGCGGTCTCTAATTCAGTGATCGCCGTTTCAATGGCTTCTTTGTCATTTGCAGCTAAATCGCTACCCGCTTCTTCAATTTGTTTTTTAGTCGCGTGTACCAAACCATCAGCTTGGTTACGAGCTTGCACTAATTCTTCAAATTTCTTATCTGAATCGGCATTCGCTTCCGCTTCGCGTACCATTTTTTCGACTTCTTCGTCCGTTAAACCAGAAGAGGCTTTAATGGTAATCTTCTGCTCTTTACCGGTATCTTTATCTTTAGCTGATACGTGTAAAATACCGTCCGCATCAATATCAAAAGTAACTTCAATTTGCGGCACACCACGTGGTGCTGGACGAATACCTTCTAGGTTAAATTGACCTAGAGACTTGTTTGCACTGGCTTGCTTACGCTCACCCTGAATAACGTGAACGGTAACCGCTGATTGATTATCGTCTGCTGTTGAGAAAGTTTGTGACTTCTTAGTTGGGATAGTCGTATTTTTCTCAATCAAGGTTGTCATCACACCACCCATAGTCTCAATACCAAGAGACAATGGAGAAACGTCCAGTAACAATACGTCCGTTACATCACCTGATAATACACCACCTTGAACAGCTGCACCGACAGCAACCGCTTCATCAGGGTTGACATCTTTACGTGGTGCTTTGCCAAAGAAATCAGCAACGGCTTTTTGGACAAGCGGCATACGAGTCTGACCACCAACCAAGATAACATCATTAATGTCACCTACTGATAAATCAGCATCTTTTAATGCTTGTTTTAATGGTTCAAGGGTTGCTTTCACCATATCATCGACCAAAGACTCTAATTTAGAACGAGTCACTTTGATATTTAAATGTTTTGGACCTGAAGCATCAGCTGTGATGTACGGCAAGTTAACTTCAGTTTGCTGTGCAGATGATAACTCAATTTTCGCTTTTTCAGCAGCTTCTTTAAGACGTTGCATTGCAAGTGGGTCTTTTTTAAGGTCAAAACCTTGATCTGCTTTAAACTGGTCAACTAAGTAGTTGATTAAGCGGTTATCGAAATCTTCACCACCTAAGTGCGTATCACCGTTAGTCGCCAATACTTCAAAAGTGTGCTCGCCATCTACTTCATCAATTTCGATGATTGAAATATCAAACGTACCACCACCTAAATCGTATACCGCAATAACGTTATCGCCAGACTTTTTGTCCATACCGTAAGCTAATGCAGCGGCTGTTGGCTCGTTAATGATACGCTTAACTTCTAAACCTGCGATACGGCCAGCATCTTTTGTTGCTTGTCGCTGAGCATCGTTAAAATAAGCTGGAACTGTAATAACAGCACCGGTCACTTCTTCACCTAAATAGTCTTCTGCAGTTTTTTTCATTTTTTTCAAAACTTCTGCAGAAACTTGAGGTGGTGCCATTTTCTGGCCCTTAACTTCAACCCATGCATCACCGTTTTCAGCGCCGGTAATTTTGAACGGCATAATATCAACATCACGTTGAACTTCTTTGTCGGTGAAACGACGACCGATTAAACGCTTAATCGCGAATAATGTATTTTGCGGGTTAGTAACAGCTTGACGCTTAGCGGGTTGACCCACTAACGTTTCACCGTCATCTGTGTATGCGATTACTGAAGGGGTTGTGCGATCCCCTTCTGCATTTTCAATAACTTTTGCGCTGTCGCCATCTAAAACAGCAACACATGAATTGGTAGTACCTAAGTCAATACCGATGATTTTACCCATCTGGAAAATCTCCGAATTTATAAATTACATTAAAACCTGCTTTTTTAGTGGGGTCTTTTAAAATTAATTCAACACCCAAAGCTAAAAAAATCCGTTGTGCTTAGTCTGAAAACTAAACCGCTTTAAATTAGCGTTGACCTGTATGTAAGGTTGCTTTTGAGCTTTTCAAGCAAAAGATTAAAATTAATTGTACTTTTCGCTATTTTTCTACATGTCAATTTGCGAAAACCGACGCAAATCTCTAAACTTGCCGCCATTAAAAATTTATCAACAGATGTCTCATGAAAATAATCTCGTTTAACATAAATGGCCTCAGAGCACGCTTGCATCAATTACAAGCTTTAATCGACAAACACCAACCAGACGTTATTGGCTTACAAGAAATAAAAGTCCATGATGATGCATTTCCACTCGCTGACGTTGAAAAAATGGGATACCACGTCGAGTTTCACGGCCAAAAAGCCCATTATGGTGTTGCCTTAATGTCGAAGAAAAAACCTTTATTTGTCCAAAAAGGGTTTCGTACAGATGAAGAAGATGCACAGCGACGCATGATTATTGCGAGCTACGAAGATGAAAATGGCGAACCCGTTACGGTTTTCAACGGTTATTTTCCGCAAGGTGAAAACCGTGAGCATCCAATTAAATTTCCTGCAAAGCAGAAATTCTACACCGATTTGATGGCTGAGCTGGAAAACAACTACCAACCTGATCAAGCCATTGCCATTATTGGCGATATGAACATTTCGCATACGGATTTAGATATTGGTATAGGTCCGCAAAACGCTAAACGCTGGCTAAAAACCGGTAAATGTTCTTTTTTACCGGAAGAGCGTGAATGGCTAAACACACTGTTGGATTGGGGGTTTGTCGATACCTATCGTCAACTCAATCCGGAAACGACCGAACGTTACAGCTGGTTTGATTACCGCTCGAGAGGTTTCGACGATAACCGTGGGCTGCGCATTGATCTGATTTTAGCAACCCCTTCGTTAGCAGCCCGCACCGCAGAAAGTGATATCGACTATGAACTGCGCGGTATTGATAAACCGTCTGATCATGCTCCGATTTGGACAACCTTTAAATAACAGGCGATACGTTAATGCTATTGGTGAGCTTTGCTGTAATTGCATTGTTACTTTATTTAAACTTTGATAAAGCGACCTTAAATCTATTGTTGCGTGAAAAGAATAAACAGCATTTATTCTTTGGTTTTAGCGCACTAATAACCATTTTATGGTCGATTCAGGCAAGTATATACGAAGGTCTATACGTCCACTTTTTATGGCTCACTGCCTGTACATTGTTTCTTGGCCCACGTCTTGCGATTTACGCAGGTTTTATTGCATTAGCGTTAAATTGCATATTGGGTAATTACCCTTGGGATATGATGGCTGTGCATTTTATTGCAGGTGTCATCATTCCTGTGCTGAGCAGTTATTTAGTGTATGTCATCAGTTTTCACAAATTGCCCAGACATTTTTTTATCTATGTTTTTGTCTGCGGCTTTTTTGCCGGAGCATTGGCAATTGGCGCAAAAATGCTGACATTATCCGTATTTTTCTGGGCCACTGGGTTTTACCCCTGGTCTACTATTTTTGACAACTATCTAATATTGTTGGTTCTGCTGGCTTTTCCTGAAGCGATGTTAAACGGCATGACCATGAGCATCGGTATAGTATATACTCCGCAGTGGGTCAGAACCTTTTATGACAATCAGTACCTCAATGACAAATAATTTTTAATACTTTCATTTTTATGGGATGTTAGCCGCAATGCGCACAACTCAATATTTATTATCGACACTAAAAGAAACGCCATCTGATGCTGAAGTAATCAGTCATCAGCTTATGTTACGTGCGGGTATGATCCGCAAACTTGCCTCGGGTTTATACACTTGGTTACCAAGCGGCCTGAAAGTTTTACGTAAAGTAGAACAAATCGTTCGTGAAGAAATGAACAAAGCCGGTGCAATAGAAGTGCTGATGCCAGTGGTACAACCTGCTGATTTATGGGAAGAGTCGGGTCGTTGGGAAAAATTTGGTCCTGAGTTATTGCGCATCAAAGACCGCCATGAGCGCCCATTTTTACTTGGCCCAACACACGAAGAAGTTATCACTGAGTTGGTCCGCAAGGAAATTAGCAGTTACAAACAACTACCTGTTAATTTATACCAAGTGCAAACTAAATTTCGCGACGAAGTACGCCCCAGATTTGGCGTAATGCGTGCGCGTGAGTTTTTAATGAAAGATGCCTACTCTTTCCACCTCACAGAAGACTGTTTAGAAAAAACATATCAAGCAATGCATCAGGCTTACTGCAATATATTTGATCGTTTAGGTTTAGAGTATCGCCCAGTATTGGCTGACACTGGCTCAATAGGCGGCAGTACTTCACATGAATTCCATGTTTTAGCAGACAGTGGTGAAGATGCGATAGTCTTCAGTGATGGCAGTGATTATGCTGCCAATATAGAAAAAGCTGAAGCTTTACCGCCTCAAGGTGAGAGGCCCGCCGCAACGCAAAATCAAGAAAAAATAGCGACACCCAATACTCATAGCATAGCGCAAGTGTGCGAGCGACTGAAAATTGATGCATCTCAAACGGTTAAAACATTATTAGTGGTTGGCGCTAACGCTGAAGGTGAAGAGCAAGGCGTTGTCGCTTTAGTGGTGCGTGGCGATCACGAATTGAATGAAGTCAAAGCGGAAAAGCTTGAAAATGTATTTTCCCCACTGACAATGGCAAATGAAGCTCAGATACAACAAGCGGTGAATTGCAGTGCTGGTTCAATCGGTCCGGTCGATTTAAACATTCCTGTTATTGTCGATCACAGCGCTGCACATTTAGCGGATTTTGTCGCTGGAGCCAATGAAGACGGTTTCCACTTTACCGGTTTAAACTGGGATCGAGATATCAGTCACTATCAAGTTGCCGACATTCGCAATGTCGTAGAGGGCGATCCGAGTCCATGTGGCACAGGTAAATTAAGTATTAAACGTGGTATCGAAGTTGGTCATATCTTCCAATTAGGTACAAAATATAGTGAAGCAATGAAAGCCGGCGTGTTAACCGAAAGTGGTAAACATGAAACTCTAACGATGGGTTGTTATGGTATCGGGGTATCTCGCATCGTCGCAGCCGCAATTGAGCAAAATCACGATAAATTTGGCATCAAATGGCCTGCTGCAATAGCACCATTCCAAGTGTGCGTATTGCCAATGAACATGCACAAATCACATCGTATCCCTGACGTGGCCAATAAACTCTACACAGACCTACAACAAGCAGGCTACGAAGTACTCTTTGACGATCGTAAAGAGCGCCCTGGCGTCATGTTTGCTGATATGGAGCTAATCGGCGTCCCTCATGTTATCGTCATTGGTGAGCGTAACTTAGACGAAGGTTTAGTGGAATATAAAAACCGTCAAACCGGTGAAAAACAAACAATTAAAATCGAAGACGTGCTCTCATTTATTCAACAGCAAATGGTCTAACCTCATAGTTTAATCATTTACGGTTATTCGATTTCTGTACAAAAGGCTCGTTTTCGAGCCTTTTTATTTTGTAAAAATAACGCGCTGTGATTTGTTATCCTTTTAATATCCTTTATAATCCGCAGCCGAAATCCAACGTTAGACAACTTCATATTCAGGTGCTTAATGACCGCGCAGCAATTTGATCCGAAACAAACAACCACATTAGAAACCGCCGAAAAAACATTAAAGCAAAATGTTCAAAACGGCTCATCACAATTAGCTGATGACAACAAACACAAAAAAGTGGGTTTTGTCAGCTTAGGCTGCCCTAAAAATTTGGTTGATTCAGAACGAATTTTAACGCAATTGCGCACTGAAGGTTATGAAGTTGTGCCAAGCTATGATGATGCAGGCATCGTTATCGTCAATACCTGTGGCTTTATCGACTCTGCGGTCCAAGAATCACTGGATACCATTGGTGAAGCATTAAAAGAAAACGGTAAGGTTCTAGTAACCGGTTGTCTAGGTGCAAAAGAAGATGAAATCAAAGAAGTTCATCCTGGCGTATTAGGCATAACAGGCCCGCATGCATATGAAAATGTTATGCAGCAAGTGCATCAACACTTACCTAAACCCGAGCATGACCCTTATATGCAATTAGTACCCGATACGGGGATAAAGTTAACACCTAAACACTATGCATATTTAAAAATATCTGAAGGTTGCAATCACAGATGTACCTTTTGCATCATTCCATCGATGCGCGGTGATTTAGATTCAAGACCCATTGCCGAAGTGCTCAACGAAGCAAAACGCTTAAAAGATGCAGGTGTCAAAGAATTATTGGTGATCTCGCAAGACACATCCGCCTATGGCGTAGATTTGAAAAACAAAACCGAGTTTTGGGACGGCATGCCGTTAAAAGCGAACTTTAAAACCTTATGCGAACAACTCAATAAATTAGGAATTTGGGCACGTTTGCACTATGTCTACCCCTACCCGCATGTTGATGACATTGTCCCCATGATGGCCGAAGGTAAATTGTTGCCGTATTTAGATATTCCATTTCAGCATGCAAGCAAACGTATTCTAAAATTAATGAAGCGGCCGGGCAATGTAGATAAAACCTTAGAGCGCATTCAAAAATGGCGTGAAATCTGCCCCGAATTGGTTATTCGTTCAACCTTTATCGTTGGCTTCCCAGGGGAAACCGACGCAGAATTTGAAGAGCTCCTCGAATTTTTAGAAACAGCTCAATTAGACAGAGTAGGCTGTTTTAAATACTCACCCGTTGAAGGCGCAGCTGCGAATGATTTACCGGATCAAGTATCCGAAGAAATCAAAGAAGAAAGATTCCATCGTTTTATGAGCCTGCAACAACAAATCAGTGAAAAGCGATTAGCACAACGCGTTGGCAAGGTTTATCAAATACTAATTGATGAAGTCGATGAAGAAGGAGCAATTGGCCGCTGTTTTGCCGACGCGCCTGAAATCGATGGTGTAGTTTACTTAAATGACGATACCGAGTTAAAAGCAGGTGATTTAGTTGAGGCTAAAATTATCGCATCAGATGAATATGATTTATGGGCTGAGCGCGTTTAAGCGCTCACTTTATCCCTGACTTTATCCCTGACTTTATCTCTTACTTTATCTCTTACTTTATCTCTGACTTTATCTCTTACTTTAACCACTGATTTACGGGCGAATTTATGCTTCAACTTGGTGTTTCGCCACTGTATTTTCCGCAACTTCACTTAATAACTGCCCACGCCACCCCGTCAATAACTCAGGTTGGCTATCCCGGCTCCAGCTACTCACTTGCCAAACATAAGAAATATATTGATTTATCATTCTTTTAGAAGCGAGAATATCCGGATTTAACTGTTTGCTTTTAGCCACTTCAGAAAATGCATGTTTCAAATCAGTATAGATTTTTTTATAACCTGTAATTTCTGCCACGCGCTTAATTTTTGGCGGACAATCTTCCAGCGGGACGGCTTTTCCGCGCTCGATACACTCGAGCAAGGCCTTACCATGGCGTTTTACTTCCATATGGTGAATACCTGGCACATTAGCCATGCTTTTAATATTGCTAGGCCTACGTTGAGCTAACGCAATTAAACTGCGCTCGTGCACAACAAAGTTGACTGCTAGATTTCTTTGCACTGCATGTTTCAAACGCCAAGCGATTAATTCTTTTAAAATTGCAAGTTCACGCGGGCTTAACTGCCAGGCACTTTTAACGTCACGCCACGCCAGTTGAGGTTGGATAGTTTCAAAACGCTTTTCAATCAAACTATTCGTGTCGGCCAACACTAACTCTGTTACTTGTCGCTGCGCCATAGTAGCCACTTGTTTTTGGTAAACATCCAATAAATATCGTACATCATCTGCCGCATATTCTAGCTGCTGCGGACTCAGTGGCCTGTTTAACCAATTGGTACGCGCATGTCCTTTATCTAACTTAACCCCACAATATTCTTCAATTAAAGCAGCAAGGCCAATAGCCGGTTTATCGGCAATAAAAGCATGTGCTATTTGTGTATCATGAAACGCGACCGGCTTAACATTCAGTGCAACTTTAATCACTTCAATATCTTCACCACACGAATGAATAACTTTAACTGTGTCCGGATCCGTTAAGAGGGTTTGCAACGGTGTCCAGTTTGAGATTTCCAACGGATCAACCAAATATATGTCCTGACCATCAGACAATTGCACCAATCCTAATGCTGGATAGTAAGTTCGCTCACGCACAAACTCTGTATCCAACGCAATGGCATTAGATTGGCTTAAGATCTCGCAGCAACGCTGCAAACTGGTATTATCGTTAATAAATTCCACAATATCCCTTTTTTTGGGTGGGTGTTATCAGCAGATCATACCAGTTATTGTCAATAAGCTGAATGAATCAGTCAGTTGTTTTAGTCGCTTTTTTCAACGCATCTAATAAATTGGGGGGGATCTTTTTAAAAGTCAGCGTTTGCGTATGTGCATTAAACTCAATTTTATCACCCAATAACTCACGCCCAAATGAGATACTGATGCCGCCGCCCTGACCAAAAAACTTTTGCATTGATTTTGTAGCTGATGCATATACAGGGCAAGCTTCAGTGAAATCTTCAGCTTCGGCTGCATGCTCATAAAAACCAGTTAAACCGGTTTTTTCTTCAATCTCTTCGGCTAAGTCTTTCACTTGCATAAACTCACCGCTTTGCGCTGCCGCTTTCATTGAGTTCACGGATATATCGCGCACCGCTTTTTTGGTTTCTTCATCTTGCGAGCTAACGTCTATAAAGCTCTCAACACTTTCAACCAATTGCTCTGTCGCCTCTTTGGCATTTAGTTTTTCTTCGATGGCAAAAGCTTCCGCCATAAAATCACCTATTTTACGCCCGACCCGCCCCTTGATATATCCAATACTTCTTGCCGAATCGGGATTAATAGATAACTCACTTAAATCAACTTGTACTGCCAAAGAAATGTTGGCAATGTCTAAAGACTGCGAGCGCTGAGGACTGATGGCCTCGCTTAGCTGAACCGATTCTTTCACGCCTAACAGGGTTGTTAATAAATAATCAGTCGCTAAATGATGATAATGCGCGACCACTAAGATGGTTTCAGCTGGCAATGTTTCGGCCGTCAACCCTTCGAGCATTCTGCTTGCAACGGTATCGGCAATCTCCTGCACATCTGACTTTGCTTCAATTAGCGCCAAAACAGGCGAATCACTGGCAAAAGCACAATATTGTTTTTGTCCTTTTTTAGTAAAAGAAGAATGCAATTGTTCTGCTAAAAACAGCGCATTTTCTCCGCTCACCTGACTACAGCTTTGTAACTGTAAAGACAAGCTTTCTTGATTTAAACGATAACGATTAAAATATAATGTTGCACTGGAGACTGTCATAGGTTCCTGTTTATTCACTAAGTTGGCACGATAAATATTTTTTGCTGTTTCTTTGCAGCATAATTAAATACGAATGGTATAATCCAGCCGTTAATGATAGCAAGGCATATTTCATTTTAACCAGCGCTTCCACTCGGTATCGTTCATTTTAGTGTTATTAGGCACACAAAATAAACGCTTCCAAACTATGATATAAAATTTGAAAAGAGATATTCACATACTATGGTGCAAACGAGTAAATATTCTGACGAACAATTAAACCAAGCCATTACAGCGTTAAAAGTTGCGTTAGAATCACAAAAGTTACCGAAAGATTTAACCCTGATGGCTTTAGGAATGACAACGGCCGATGTGATAAAGCATAACTTTGCACCCGAAACACAAAGCAAGGTCGCGGAAAACTTTGCTAAGGCATTAAAAGATTCAGTGAAAGGATAAATCACTCTATGCTGTTAAACAGTGCGAGCCAACAAAAATCTAAGCTATATTCATGGGGCCACTGGTTTGGTTTAACCAATATGCTGGCCGGCCTATTTTTATTTTTTATCTATTGGTTTGCCCAACCTTTACCCGCTACGGGTTTAGGTGTGCTGTACATGGTAATCTATTCGATTGGACACGCGGGCTTTTTGTTTTTTGTCGGTCACCTATTACTGGTTTTTCCTTTTACCATGCTCAACAAACCAAACTGGGTAAAACCCTGGGCGGCTTTTGTTGCAGCACTAGGATTAACCTTACTGTTTATCGATGCGCTGGTCTATTCTGCTTACGGTTACCATATTAACCTCTTGTCTGTTGACTATATTCAGAACGATTTTCAATTATTAACACAAGCCTTACCCGCCGGTTTTAAGGCTGCTTTGCTGTTGGTTTTTATTGCCGTATTTTCAGTTGAATTAGTATTGGCCAACTCTTTGTGGCGTAGCCTGGATAAATACCGAAAATGGTTTTTGCGCAGCCGCGTCATTCCATTTGTGATTGTTTGTTTTTTAATGGGTCATTTAGCGCATATCTGGGCAGATTTAACTTTATACAAGCCGATAACACGATTAGATAATCAACTACCCCTGTCGCATCCAATGACAGCTAAAACCATACTTAGCCAATCTGGTTTAGTTGATTTGGATGAATATAAGCAGAAAAAACAGTTTAGCTTTGATGTTTCCAGTTTTAGTTTAGATGTACCTAACTTCCAATTCAGCTGTTTTGCACCGACTAAATCATTGTCTATCGATGTGATTTACAGCACATATTTAAACGCAGAACAAATCACCAGCGAACTGGAATCATTAAATAGTAAATTTACCAGCACACAACATTGGGCACCGTTAGCACTTGACGACAGTATGTTTGAAATTATCAGCGGGTTACCTGCCATCTATAACAACAGCTTTGCGGGCTCGCCAAATGTATTAGACTCTGCACTGTTAAGCACCAGTACGAGTTTAACTTTTACAAACATTCCAGCTGCTACACAAAAATCACTGCCTGAATTTGAGGCCGGCTACCGAATCAGTGACAGTCAACTGAATGTTTCGCTATATAAAATTGACAATCTCTCTCAATTATCAGAATTAGCAACAGGAGATGATTATAAAATTATTGCTGTGCTGCCCACTAATGCACAACAATATGGCCAATTATTAGTCTTAGGTGATCTAGTTTCTTTACCCGATGTAACAAGTAATCTGGATATCATGCCAACTATTTTAGAAGGATGGTTGTCTTGTTCATTTCCAGCTGATTATGGCAAATTTGGCCATAATCTATTTTCGGTACCGGTAAAAGCCAATTGGTTGGTCAGCGCGGATGCCGAAAGTATTTATGTCTGGCATAAAGGCTCTACCACCAAGATCACTGGCGATGCTCAAATGACCAGCACGCAAATGCTAACACAACAAACTGTAGAGCCGCCCAGTAATGCAACGCTTATCCGAGCAATTCACTTTTTAAAGCGCAATCTGGTCAATAAATAACCGTTCAAAAGGAATCTGCAAAAAATTAAAGCTAAATGGTTGCAATCATTTAGCTTTTGATTATGATTGTCGCCCTCGGTCGGATTGTAGCGCAGCCTGGTAGCGCACTGTCATGGGGTGTCAGGGGTCGGAGGTTCGAATCCTCTCAATCCGACCAATTAATTTCTTGTTTCATTAAATAGCTTGCAAAAACAACACTTGTAAGTAACACCCAACTTATTCGCACCTATTTCGCACCTATAATCTCTTTTTAATTGTTTTGACGACAACCACTTTACTTTGACTTTTTCCCTATATCCAAACGGGTAATTGTAACTGCACCTCACCTTTCGTGAACCTATAAATAACGTACACAATTTGAGCTTTGTGGTGAGTAGGTTTAAATGAATAAATGAAATTGAGATGACTAATTTGAAATTCATAGAACGAAGTAGTTAAAACTGTACCGAAGTACAGTATATTTAGTTAACGAGTTCATCTACGATTTCCCTTGTCAGCCCTTTCAGCTGGCATAGTTATAGGGGCAATGGCTATAGGGAGAGCATATACCACGAACCCAGCTTTTAGAAGTGCGGTAAATACGTTCAATGATTTTTTTTCCTAAATCAAGAAATAAGTTAAACATGATTAATACGCTTTATATTATCCTTTGTTTTCTTGCGGGTGCCTTTTTTAACGCCCTTTATACTCCTCCCAATCCTAAAATTCTCACTTGGCGTCTCATCTATTTTGTAGCTAATTTGTTTAAAGCATTGAACCTTACTTACCTTTAGACTATCATTATTGTCAACAATCAACCAAAATCAAACGAGTTGTTAACTTAAACATAAGTCATTCTCAAAACTATGTGAGATACCGTCAACCGTCATGCTTGTTAGATAAAAGGTTTAATCGTATTTATGAATAAAATAATTTTTGCCTGTATGTTGATTATAAGCTCTATGGCTTCAGCAAATACCACATACACCCTACAAGCATCCTTTGACGGCGATACAAAAGACAGTTACGAATACCAGGTACTAAAACTGGCTTTGGATAAAACCATTGACGATTATGGTAGTTACCAGTTAGATATAACAGCCACCGCCGTGCCGCCCAGCCGATATATAGTTGAAGCGAATGCCAATAGCCATACAAATTTTATTTTTGTCAATAGTGTCAGCGAGGATGCTCTAACACAATTGTCCTACGCAAAGTTTCCAGTCCTACTGGGTATTGTTGGCTATAGGGTTCCATTGGTTTCTAGTAGTTTAAAATCTCGTGGTTACCGCATATCTAATCGGCAAGAATTAATGAATTTTTCAATGATTCAAGGCAAAGGCTGGTTGGATACAGATATACTAAAAGATAACGGTTTTACCGTATACTCAGGTAAATTTGTCGAAGGTCTATTCCATATGGTTGCAAATGAAAGAGGCGACTTTTTCCCAATTGGGGCTTCTCAAATATCCAGTGCGCTCGAAAACTTCAGTCACGTTGATGGGTTAGCAATTGATGACCAAGTAATGCTCTACTACCCACTTCCCCGTTTTTTCTTTATGGGTGCTTCACATCAAGCAAAAATCAAACGTATCGAATATGGTTTAATTAAAGCGTATCAGGATAAAAGTTTGCAAATATTGTGGAACAAACACTTCAAACAAGCTCTAGATGCGATTAACATTTCTGACCGCAAGCTATTTAAATTCAGAAACAACTACATTAACGGGGTTGATACAAGTTATGAAAAATACGTGTTTGATCCCTTTGCTCAGGATAATTAATTTAGATTTATATTTCTCACTTTTTGGTTTCTTTTATATACTCTAAACAACTATTTAGAGAAACCAGAATGGATCTATGGCATTACAGCACCGGACAGCTTTACTGATAATCGTTTTGCCTTTGCTATTACCCAATTGGCTATCTGCCAATACACTGACTGTTTTAAATTGGCCTGACTATCTTTCAGATACGCTTATCAAGCAGTTTGAAAAGCGCGAAAATGCCAAGCTCAAATTTGTATACTATGATTCAGACGACGCGCGCGACAAACTTTTAAACCTAAATAATGCACAGGGATACGATATTATCGTAACCAGTCGAGTGCGCATTGATATGTATGTAGAGCAAAACTGGCTACTCAAACTCGATAAAAAACAGCTGCCAAACACTAAATATATAAAATTTTCTTGGTTTGAATTTGCCAATAAAAATGGTTTTTATTGTGTACCCTACACTTGGGGCACTACGGGTATTTTGTACAATGCGCAAAAAATCCCGTCCCCGCCACAAACTTGGGCTGAATTTTTCAACCAAACAAACCGTTACTCAAAAAAAATACGCCTCCTCAACGACTCTCGAACCTTATTGCCGATGGCATTGATTGCGTTGGGATATGACAGTCACTCCAACGACAAAAATAACATCAAACAGGCGACTGAGCTGTTATACCGCCAACTTCCCAATATACATAGTTTTTCAGCACTCAATTTAGATAGAAGTAGCTTATTTTTAAATGACAGCATTTGGATCAGCATGGCATATAACGGAGATGCAGAGTATTTACAAAAACAAAAGCCAGAGTTACGTTTTATCCAACCGAGTGATGGTACAAATATTTGGCTAGATTGCTTAACGATCAGTGCCAAAAGCAGTGATCCACAGTTAGCATATCGATTTATAAACTTTTTACATGCACCAGAAAACGCGGCTAAAACGTCGTCCGATTTACGTTATGCAACGACGAACGAACAAGCCATAAAACACCTGCCAAATGAAATAAAAAATAATCGCATAATCTACCCAGCTATAGACAAACTCGACAATGCAAAGTTAACACGAAAATTACCGCCCGCAACCGAACGCTATTTCCATACCGCTTATAAACAATTGCTATTTGCCCACAAAAAGTTGAACGAGGTAGAGAAATGAAACTCAGGCAAAAAATATTGCTGGTTATCGTTTTGTTTATCGCCTGCCCAATGACTGTAATTGGTTTATTTACCTACAACATTAGCCTAGATAACAAACAGGCCCAGGTTGAACATAGTATTAACAGTCAAATTCAGCAACAAGCGTTTGCGCTGGAGCATTTCTTTAAAGATGTGAACTCCTCCTTACAACTTCTAAAACAAGATGAGATTTTGTTAGAGTACATAGCACGCTCTGAAGAAGGAGAAAGATATAGTATCTTGCTGCCGCAATTACTGGATATGTTCAGTCGTTACGCAACAGCCTATGAACGTATAGAAGAGATACAACTCGTCACTAAAAATGGTTTTTTAGATGCGCATTTTTCTACCCAATTTACCAATCTGGTTAATGATTGGTTGCATGATGAACCTTGGTTTGAACAACTTGAGCAACCTTTGTCACAAACATTTTATTACATTGACCCAGTTAATAACCACCGCAAACTATTTGCCACCACGCCATTATATAACAGCTTAAGCAATCGTCCGTTTTTGTGGGGCTACTTGCTGTTAAAAATAAACCCTGAGAGAGTCGACAAGTTAATTCAAAAATCACCTAGCCAAGACGGTATTAACCTGTTAGTTAACGCACAAGGGCTTGTGGTCAGCAGTAATAAAGCGAACAACCTGAACCTGACATTACCTGAATTTGTCCGCAACGAATTAATAAATAACAAAGGTGATGGAAAATTTAGTGAGATATTTTTCAACAATCAAGATATGTCTTTTACGACCTACGATGTTGCCGACAATTTCAAACTCATTGCGGGTGCTTCTTTAGCTGATATAACCGCCGATAACCAAAAATTACCTTACATCATATTAGCCATATTGCTGACAACTATGCTGATTTCCAGTTGGCTCGTTTTCATCTTAATTGAAAGGATGATACTTAAACCCATCGCAAAATTAAACATGGCCAGTAAGGCAATTGGCTCTGGCAAACTTTCTTTTCGCCTGCCTGCTAAACAAGATGATGAAATCGGTCATTTGTTTGAATCCTTCAACCGCATGGTCAATTCGCTAAAACAAGCAAATAACAGTTTAGAAGACTACAAAGCACATCTAGAAGAAAAAGTTAAATCACGAACCTTAGCACTACAAACAACCAACAATGAGTTACGTGAAGCGCGGAATATTGCAGAACAAGCCAACGCATTAAAAAGCCGTTTTTTAGCCAATATGAGCCATGAATTTAGAACCCCTTTAACGGCTATCTGTGGCTTTACCGAACAAGCCCTGCTAAATATCGATGACAAAGCGCTGACCCATCAGTTATTAGATAAGGTGCTAAATAATAGCCAACATTTACGATCGCTGATTAGCGATGTGCTCGATTTATCGAAAATAGAGTCCGGTAAATTAGAGGTTGAATTAATCCCTTCATCTTTACCTGAAATCTTATCTTCGGTGGTGCAAATTGCTGAATCTATGTGCCAACAAAAATCACTCACCTTTGAACAAAAAATGGATAAACTGCTGCCTTTGCAATTTGTTACTGACCCAACAAGGTTGCGGCAAATATTGATAAACTTAATAGCAAACGCCGTTAAATTTACCCATTCTGGCTTTGTTAAATTATCAGTGCATTATATATTAAAAAAACAGCAGCTTACTTTTGTAGTCGAAGACTCTGGAATCGGCATATCACCAGAAGCCAAAAAGAAACTATTTAAACCTTTTGTGCAAGCAGATTTAAGTACCACGAGAAATTATGGCGGCACCGGGCTAGGTTTGGCATTAAGCCAATCTTTGGCACAGTGTCTAAACGGTAATATCTCTGTCGCAAGCGAATTAGGTATAGGGGCAAAATTCACGCTGCAGATAACTCTGCCAGACAGCACTCTGCAACTTGGAAAAATTGAAGAATTAAAGACCTATGAATTACAAAAACAAAAAACTTTAAACCTGCAGAACGCACATATACTATTAGTAGAAGATAACTTAGACAATCAAAGTTTATTAAAACTAATGCTCAACCGGACAGGTGCCATTTTAGATATTGCGAATAATGGTCAAGAAGCGGTTGAGCAAAATTTAATTGCTGACTATGATTTGATTTTAATGGATATGCAAATGCCAGTGATGGGTGGTTTAGAGGCTGTACACTTGATTAGACAAACCGGTTTTGAGGGTATCATTATTGCGCTAACGGCCAATGTGATGGATGCTGAAATCGACGAATACATAAAAAATGGCTGTGATACTTTTATTGCAAAGCCGATAGATAGCAAAATCTTATACCAAACATTGGCAGATTATTTGTTAGATAACAATGAAGCGGAAAATGCCATAGATTTTGAGGCAATAGAAGAACAAATAAACAACAGTGAAGAAATAAAAAGTTTACGGGAAAACTTCACCCGCTCATTACCGGATATATTGGCACAAATAGAGCAAGCTGCCACAGCTAAAAACTACCAAGACGTCGCCATTAGCGCACATACTTTAAAAGGTAATAGCAAGACCCTAGGTTGGCCAACTTTATCCCCTTCAGCTGCTATTATTGAAAAAGCGGCACAACAACAAGACAATAGTTTAATCATAAACGAACTAAATAAGCTACGCGATTTATTACAAAATGGTAACAAGGAATCCTGATGAATAGTAAAAGTAGAATGGCACCATTGCGCGGTGAAAAAGTATTAATCGTAGATGACTCGCGAATTATGCGCGATTATTTAAGACAAATGCTACTTGAACTCGGGTTTAACAGCTTTGTAGAAGCAGATAGCGCGGTCGACACCTATAAAAGGTATGAAATAGACAAACCGGATATTGTATTTTTAGATATTGAATTGAATGAAGATGATGGTTTAATGGTATTTGAACGCTTATTGCAAAATGACCCTAAAGCCAATGTTGCGATAATCAGTGCCCACTCCACCATTGATAATGTAAAAAAAGCGATGGGGTTGGGTGCAAAGGGCTTTTTAGTAAAACCCTTTAATCCAAAGAAGCTCTTTATCACGCTTAAAAACATGGGGTGTGACTTTGTCCCAACGAGCCCGAAATAACAAGCGGGCTTTAAAACCAATCTTTAATCCAGTTTTTATCTAATTCGGAAAAGGCCAGTTTCAGCGCGTGCGCCATATCAAGATATTTGGGTTTGTGAGTTAAAGTTTGCACTTCAACCCCCTGCTCTAAAAGTCTGGATTCAATTTGATAGTACCAGTTTGCCAAAGAAACTGGCAGTACCTGTTGTGATCTTTTACCAAGCCAATAGTAGCCGTGCAACGGCATACTCAAAATTAAACAACAGAGTGCCAAAGACTGTGGAATAAACTGCTCACCCAAATAACTCACTTGTATAAAAAACGAAAGAATCGCTAATATAGGCAGTACTAAAACAGCAAATTGCGTCGCTTTAATAATACGGCATTCAGGAAAAACAGAAAAAAGCTGAGGCTTTAATGGCCATACTTTACTATAGCTATAGCCAGATATAAAAACTTTAATTAGATTGTTTGACATGCCATTGACCTCTCACACATCTAGGCTGTACTTTATATAATATGTCATCCTGCTTAAGGATCAAGTTGACTGCTACTATTTTCGAACTGAGACAGGTTTTCTTGCAGACGTACCTGCTCAATTGATTTAAATCGATTACTTATTTTGCTTGCTGATGTATGAATTTGTTTAACATCATTTGCAGCTTGATCAATATGACGAGAAAGCTGATCAAATCGCCCTTGAAAACGTGCAAAGTCTTCTCCTAAATGCACTAAGTGCTTCTGGATCGTATGTATGTGTGCTTTTGTTGCTTCATCTTTTAACACAGCTTTGGCTGTCGTCAATATGGCCATTAGGGTACTTGGCGATGTCAACCAAACTTTGTTTTGCCACGCAAACTCTACCACATCAGCATGATAAGCATGGATTTCAGCAAATATCGCCTCAGCAGGCAAAAACAAGATAGCACTTTCAGCGGTTTCTGGAGGGCAGATATAGCGGTTAGCTATATCTACAATATGCTTTTTAATATCTTGCTTAAACTGCCGTTCAATCAATTTTTTTTCACTGTCACTGATAGATTCAGCCGTTAGCTTACGAAAACTTTCAAGCGGAAACTTGGCGTCAATAACGATATTGCCCGTCGGTTTTGGCAACAGTAATTGGCAATCTGCGATCCTACCATTGCTTAATCTGGCTTGTTTTTTAAATTGATCGACCGCCATCACGTTTTCAATCAGTGAATAGAGCTGTACTTCGCCAAATGCACCGCGACTTCTTTTGTCGGTTAAAACATTTTGCAGACTTACGACATTACCTGACAATTCATTAATTTTTTTCTGTGCTTCATCAATTAAAGCCAAGCGCTGCAAAATATCGGAAAAAGTTTTAACGGTATTCTCAAAACCTTCTGCAAGTTTATCATTCATCCGTTGCGACATTTTGTCTAACCGGCTTTCAGTTAAGGCAGAAAGCTCTGACAGGCGTTTACTAACCGTTTCACCATGTTTATTAACCGCACTGGATAACTCTTGTCTGTGCTCTGCATGCTGTCGATTTAACTTATCCAGTAAATTAATTCGAGCTTCTGCTGAGTTTTGCTCATTTTTTTGGATTTGCGACAACAACTGGTTAAATTGTTGATTCTGACGGTGCTCGAGACTGGCAAAACTTTCGTGTTGCTGATTCATTAAAGATATTCTCAAGTCAGTTAATGCAGCTTGGATCTTATCTGCATCCTGCTGATTTTTATTTGTTCTATCTATTATTTTATGTAGTAGTCTGAAAACACCCAGTAACGATGTCAATAGCACGACCGCGAACGTCAATAAATAATAATGTATATCTGACACTTCACACCAAACAACTGTAAATATTTACAGTTAATTTAACACAAAAAATGTCAGATAAATAGTCTCTCATAAATGACAGAATATACCTTGATGCATTAAAAAAGGGTCATATCAATGACCCTTTTATGATTCTGGTTTTCACCGCTCAATTATAAAGACTTTGCGACTTCCCTATAAGATTCTTTAAATAACTCTAAACCTTCTTTTAGGATATCATCATTGATATTCAGCGCGACAAACAGCTTATTGACATGGCTTTCTGCGCCGCAAGTTTCACATATTAGGCCTTTTTCAAAAGCGGTTGCTGATACTTTGTCCGCAAAACCTTCAACTTTAGTTTCGATACCCAACACAAGGCCGCGACCACGAACATTCGTTTTTAAATTTGGAAATTCCTGTTGTAATTCATACAAGGCATCAAACATAATTTTTGATTTACGCTCAACTTCTTGTGTCAAAGAGTCATCCGACCAGTATTTATCAATTAATTGTTTGGCTGCAACAAATGCCAGCGAGTTACCTCGGAATGTACCGGTATGCTCACCCGGTGACCATGCATCCACTTCAGGATCAATCAATAGTACAGCCATTGGGTTACCGCCACCGATTGATTTTGATAAACAAACCAAATCTGGTTTTACACCCGCTTCTTCAAAGCTAAAGAACTTGCCGGTACGTCCGTTGCCAACCTGAATATCATCGACAATCAGTAACATATCAAATTCTTTACACAAGGCAGCCAGTTTCTGTAACCACTCTTTAGACGCGACATTGATACCACCTTCACCTTGCACTGTTTCTAAAATAACAGCGGCCGGTAACTCTAACCCTGAGCCTTTATCTTCTAAATAACGTCTAAATACATGTATTGTGTCAACATCACCTAAAAACCCATCAAACGGCATAAATGATACTGCACCACGCACACCGTAAGAGGCATCACGATAAGCTTCGTTACCGGTCGCGGATAATGCCCCCATAGTATGGCCATGATAGGCATTGGTAAAAGCAACAATATTGGCTCGGCCTTTTACCTGACGCGCTAGCTTCATCGCAGCTTCGGTACAGTTAGTACCGGTTGGGCCGGTAAACTGAAGTTTATAGTCATAACCTCTAGGCTTAAGAATCTTCTCAACAAAAGTTGTCATAAACTCTTGTTTCGCCACGGTAGCTTTGTCTAAACCGTGTGCGATGCGTCTGTCTTGTAAATATTTTATTTGCGCTTCTACGGCTTCATCAGGGTTGTGCCCGTAGTTTAACGTGCCAGCCCCTGCGAAAAAATCTACGTATCTTTTACCCTCATTATCAAATAATTCGGCACCTATGGCCTTATCAAAAATAGTTGGGAAAGATCGAATATATCCCCGTACCTCTGATTCATGTTTCTCAAAAATTTCCATGCAAGCTCCTTAATCACTTATTAAATTCTTTGGTACTTATACTTACCATACAGGATTTTGGTTCTTATTTTTAGGCCTAATGGTTTAACTGCTGCATATATACACAGTAAAACTGTAAACTAATCTAAATCTATCGTCACACCATCTAGTGAACCTGAACTATTTTGTTGGTTGCTTCTCAATTTTATTTTCAAACGCAAATCGTTTGGTGAATCCGCGTGATGCAGTGCATCAGCAAAGTTAATAATGCCTTTTTCATAGAGATCAAATAGAGCACTATCAAATGTTTGCATCCCCAGCTCTTTGGATTTTTCCATCACTTCTTTTAATCCACCCAACTCGTTGCGGGCGATTAAATCTGAGACCAAGGGTGAATTGAGCAGTATTTCGATTGCCGCGACTCGCCCCTGACCATCTCGTGTTGGCACTAATTGCTGCGCGACGATTGCTTTAAGGTTCAGCGAAAGATCGAACAATAGTTTGTCCTTCATATCTTTTGGAACCAGATGTAAAATGCGATCTATTGCCTGGTTTGCATTGTTCGCGTGCAATGTAGCCACACACAAATGCCCTGTTTCAGCAAAAGATAAGGCATATTCCATAATTTCAGCCGATCGAATTTCACCAATCATAATGACATCTGGAGCCTGTCGCAGCGAACTTTTCAGGGCTGCATCAAACGATTCGGTATCTACGCCTACTTCTCGCTGTGTAACGATTGACTTTTCGTGCTGATGAACAAACTCGATCGGATCTTCTATTGTTAAAATATGCCCTCGGCTGTTTCGATTTCGATATCCCATCAAAGCGGCTAATGCAGTCGATTTACCTGTACCTGTCGCCCCCACATACAGAAACAAACCACGTTTAGACATAATCGCTTCTTTTAGTACATTAGGTAAACCAAGTTGATCTGCATCCGGTATTTCAGTATTGATTTTACGAATCACCATTCCGGTGCGCTCTCGTTGAACAAAAGCATTACACCGAAACCGCCCGATACCTTCAACTGCAATAGCGTAATTACATTCTTTGGTTTGCAAAAATTCTTCTTTTTGCGCCGCCGTCATCGTATCTAAAACCATAGATTCACAGCGCGATTGATCTAACACGTCATTATCTAATGCGGTCATTTCTCCGTTTATTTTGGCACAAGCTGGTCTTCCAACCGTTAAAAATAAATCGGATGCGCCTTTTTGCGACATACTTTCTAAATAATGAAGAATTAACATAATAGTGTCCTATTAAAACTGCTGCTTATTAACGGCTTTGGCCAATGCGGCTTGTCTGGTAATGATACCTCGGCTCACTAAATCGCCTAAACACTGATCCATCGTCTGCATCCCAAAGCCCATACCAGTTTGAATGGCAGAATACATCTGTGCGACCTTGTCTTCTCGAATGAGATTTCGAATTGCCGGTGTGCCAACCATAATTTCGTGCGCCGCGACACGTCCACCACCAGAGCGTTTTAATAAGGTTTGCGAAATAACAGCCTGCAGCGATTCAGACAACATAGAGCGCACCATTGGTTTTTCGGCAGCCGGAAATACATCAACAATACGATCTATGGTTTTCGGTGCTGAGGTGGTGTGCAAGGTACCAAACACTAGGTGACCGGTTTCGGCTGCTGTCATTGCTAAACGTATGGTTTCCAAATCACGCATTTCGCCAACAAGAATGACATCCGGGTCTTCCCGTAATGCCGAACGCAGTGCATTGTTAAAAGATTTAGTATCGCGATGCACTTCCCTTTGATTAATTAGGCTTTGCTTGTTTTTATGAACAAATTCAATTGGATCTTCAATAGTTAGAATATGATGATGCTTATTTTGATTAATATAATCTATCATTGCCGCCAAGGTCGTACTTTTACCTGAACCGGTTGGCCCTGTTACCAATACAAGCCCCCTTGGTTTGTCAGCCAATTCTTTAAAAATCTCAGGTGCGTTAATATCTTCCAACGACAGTACTTCACTGGGAATAGTACGGAAAACAGCAGATGCACCACGGTTCTGCACAAAGGCATTAACCCTAAATCGTGCTAGATTTGGAACTTCAAAAGAAAAATCTGCTTCCCAGTTTTCTTCATATTCTTTTCGTTGTTTGTCATTCATGATGTCATAAATCAGCTGATGCACTTGTTTATGATCTAAAGCTGGAATATTTATTTTTCGGACATCTCCATCAACACGGATCATCGGGGGAACCCCGGCGGAAAGGTGTAAATCGGAAGCTTTATGATTAACACTAAAAGACAATAACTCAGTAATATCCATGCTTATCACTCCAATGTTGCATGTTTGTTTTTAATATTATTACCATAGCAGAAAGCTGTAAAAGCGCTATGGATTTGTTTATCATAGGAAATATCAAAATGAATGGGTAACCTAAATGACCGATATTGGACAAAATATCCTTTCCGTTAAAGCACAAATAAATGATTTAAATCAACAGTATCAGCAAAACGCAGAGTTACTTGCAGTCAGTAAAACCAAACCCAAAGAAGACGTCATAACGGCCTATCATGCAGGCCAAAGAAAGTTTGGCGAAAACTATGTGCAGGAAGGTGTTGAAAAAATAGCCGCCTTGCAAAGCTATACAGATATCGAGTGGCACTTTATAGGCCCATTACAATCAAATAAAACCAAACCAGTTGCTGAATACTTTGACTGGGTACAAAGCATTGACCGCTTGAAAATCGCCAAACGCTTAAATGACCAACGGCCTGCAAATAAAGGACCTTTAAATGTATGCATTCAAGTAAATATCTCTAATGAGGCCAATAAATCAGGTGTCGTATTAGAAGAGCTTGAGGCATTAGCACAGCAAGTAGCGCAACTACCTGAGTTAAAATTAAGAGGCCTGATGGCCATTCCACTTAAAACACATGATACAATGGAACTGTCTGAGATGTTTATTGCACTACAAAAGGCATTCATTAACTTGAAAGATAAATATCCGACCATAGATACTCTATCGATGGGTATGACAGCTGATATGCAATTAGCAATCAAAAACGGCAGCACTATGGTACGTATTGGTACAGCTATTTTTGGTGCTCGCGAGAAACCTAACTCAAAGAAAACAGAAGACTTATAATGCAAAATAGAAGCATCGCCTTTATTGGCGCTGGTAATATGACAACCAGCATCATTTCAGGTTTAATTAGCTCAGGCTATTGTGCACAAAATATATGGGCGAGTAATCGCTCGGCTGAAAAATTAACAAACTTGAAAAATCAGTTTTCAATCAACACGACACAGGATAATGACACAGCTATCGCTGCAGCCGATGTTGTTGTACTTGCAGTTAAACCGCAAGGAATGCAAGAGATGCTTGAAGCGGTTAAATTGCCTAAAGTACAATTGGAAAATAAACTTTTCATCTCAATTGCAGCAGGCATTCCACTTCAACGCCTCAATCAAATGTTAGGCTTTCCAGCTAAAATTATTCGCACTATGCCCAACACCCCTAGCTTATTGGGGTTAGGTTTAACCGGTATTTATGCACCTGATAATATATCAACAGAAGACAAAACATATACTGAGTCACTGATGTCCGCCGTCGGCAAAAGTATTTGGGTAGACAGTGAAGAAGGCATCGACAAAATAATAGGCGTAGCCGGTAGCGCACCTGCCTACTTCTTTCTATTTATGGAATGTATTGCCAAAGAAGCTGAACAACTCGGTTTCAGCCCAGTGCAGGCTCGGGAAATTGTGCAACAAGTTGCCTTAGGCTCAGCCAGCATGGTTTGTAAAAACGCATCGACTGAGATTGCAACATTGCGTGAAAACGTTACTTCAAAAGGCGGGACAACCGCCGCCGCACTTGCAAGTTTCAACGACTCTAAGCTGGATGAAATAACACACAAAGCAATTCAAGCAGCTATTGCGCGCTCTCGCGAAATGGCTAAATTATTTTAATGGGTGGAAGATTACAATGAATGCATTAGGTTTTCTTATCGAAGTTCTATTTGGATTGGCTTTGATGGCTGTTGTCCTGCGATTTTGGCTACAGGCGGCACGCGCTGACTTTTACAACCCAGTTAGCCAGACAATAGTAAAGCTGACTAATCCTTTACTATTGCCCTTACAAACGTTTCTCCCTTCAAAAGGCCAGTGGAATATCGCTGCGCTGCTATTAGCATTTTTAGTGGCCGCGGCTAAATATGTTGTCTTAAGTTTGATGTTAAATGGGGCTTTAAACCCGATTGCAATTTCAATTATTTCGTTAGTTGCGGTCATTAATGAATTTTTGACACTGGCATTTTGGATTTTAATTATTCGAGCGATTCTGAGCTGGTTTAGCCAAGGTCACAACCCCGCTGAATTAATCATGATGCAGTTAACTGAACCTTTTTTACGCCCAATTAGAAATTTATTACCCCGATGGGTGGTTTAGATTTATCTGTATTGCTTGCGATTATTGCAATTCAGTTTATAAAAATACTTCTAGGTGATTTATTTGGCGTTATGTAGCGCTTTGTGTACAAGACGGCTAATAACCCTAACAAAAATTCACAACCAGGCTTTTCGCTGGTTGTGAAACGGCTATAGTAAAGCTATCCAGCAATGAAATAATAACGCAGAAATCATAACGCATGAGCAAACAAAAAAGGGGCTGTGATATGCTTACGCCTAATTTATACCGCAGAAAATGCATTACATTAAGCTTTTGGCTTTTATCCGCTTTAACTTCTTTAATTTCAATCGCAGTCTACGCAAACGAGAACCCTAACCTCACTGTATTAGACAATTGGGAAATTCATCATATTGCGTTTCCTTCAACCTTTATTCAACCCGCGACCGCTAAAGCTGTAGGTATCGATAGACGCGGTAATAATGGCGTAATCAATATAAGTGTGCTGGATACCGATATGAGTAAAAAGCCGATGAATATTGCCGTTTCAGGTTATGCTCAGAACCTTGTCGGTCATCGAAAAGAGTTAGATTTCAAACAAGTCGATGAAGGGGATGCAATTTATTATTTAGCGCAAATTCGCCATTCGAATGAAGAAACCTTTAGGTTTTTTATCCGCTTAACGGATCCTAAAACAGGTATAGCAAAAAGCTTTCAATTTCAGCAAAAAATGTGGGTTGATTAATCCTAGCTTCAAGCAAAATTCAAACTCAGTTGTTCGGGCCTGTATGCATCTTGTATAGGCTCGAGCATATAAGATAAACCCAGCAACCTAACTTTTCGTCCACGCGCCCTTTCTTGCCACACTTGCTGTAACAAGCGGCTAAACACTTCAAAACTTTGAAGCTGACATGTGGTTTCCATTGTGGTTTGGTTAAAATCATTAAACTTAAGTTTTACGCCAAGCTTTACAACCTTATACTGCTCTGAAATACGGGAAAATCGATTGCCTAGCTCGTTATATAAATCAGCTAGTTTCTCCGCGCCCTGCGTGTATTCAGTTAAATCTTTGGCATAAGTATGCTCTACGCCAATCGATTTTCGAATCCGCTGGGTTTCAACTGGCCGATCGTCTTGTCCATGGCTTCGCCTGATCAAACCTTCTGCAAAGCGGCCAAACTTTTCAAAGAGAAATTGCGGGTCAGCGTTACGGATATCTTCAGTTGTATAGAGATTTAACGCATGTAACTTTTCTAATGTGGCTTTACCTACCCCATGTAACTTTTGTAAAGCCATACAGGCTACAAAATCTTTAATACGATCTGGCGATACAACATAAATCCCATTGGGTTTATTTTCTTCACTGGCGATTTTGGCTAAAAATTTATTTGGTGCAACACCTGCGGACGCCGTTAAGCCGGTTTCGTTAAAAATATCCCGCCTGATTGCGTTGGCTATCAGCGTTGCGCTGCCACAATAAAGTTTTGAATCCGTCACATCAAGGTAAGCTTCATCTAGCGACAATGGCTCGATAAGCTCAGTATAACGGTTAAAAATTTGCTGTATTTGCCTTGAAATTGATTTGTACAAATCCATATTACCGGGAACAATTTTTAACACAGGGCACAGTTTCAAAGCATAACTGGTCGCCATTGCAGAGCGGACACCGTATGTTCTTGCAGGGTAATTACAGGTTGCAATAACACCTCGTCTGTCAGCTCGACCACCGACTGCAATAGGGATGTCTTTTAGCTCTGGATTTTCCCGCATTTCAACGGCGGCAAAAAAACAATCCATATCAATATGAATAATTTTGCGCACAACAAACACTGTATATAAATATAGTTAGTTAAAGTTTACCAGCATTTTTTTAAACCGCAAGAAAAGCAAAAACCCGCCGCAGCGGGTTTTGTGCAAATATATGTATAGGTTCCGAGGTAAAATTGAAAACTAGATAATTCTGTTTTCGTTCAACATTTGCTCACGCTTCATTTTTGCTTTGCGTTTATCGCATGGATTATCACAATCGCACACCTTATCAATGCCGACACTGCCCAATCCACCACAACTACCAGAAATAGCTTTTTTCTGGAAAATATAACCAACAGACATCGCACCAACAATAATTAAAAATGCGGCAAAAACCAATAAAAATAATGTCATAACCAGTCAACTCATCTCATATAGCGTTCAAAGTACTCGGTGTACTGAACATCAAAACCTGACTCGGATTTTATCACTAAATAAACCGCGAGTCTTTGTTGTTGTGCAAAGCTAAGCGCTTTTTCAGGCCCCATAACGTTCAGTGCAGTTGCCAATGCATCGGCCTGCATACAAGTATCTGCAATCACAGACACTGAAACAAGTTTGTGACTAATTGGCTTGCCTGTTATTGGGTCGATTGTATGTGAATAACGGATACCATCCCTTTCGTAATAATTGCGATAATCACCAGATGTCGCTAAAGCATTATCACCGGGCGCGATCACCTGTTGTACAGCGCGCTCTATAGAAACTGGCTTTTCAATCGCAATTAGCCAGTCACTACCCTCTTGTTTTTTTCCTTTTAAGCGCATTTCACCGCCAATTTCAACCATGTACGCGTCAACGCCTTTTTGTTCAAGCAGTGCAGCAATCTTGTCAACGCCGAACCCTTTGGCGATTGCAGACAAGTCGACATACAGGTTTGCATTACTTTTAAATAGCTGGCTATCACTTACTCTTAACTTGTCTAAGCCTATCGTATTTCTTATTTCAGAAAGTTTTTCTGCACTGGGTATATTTTCAGGACGCGCATTTGGACCAAAACCCCATAAGTTAACCAAAGGCCCGACCGTTACATCGAGTGCACCTTCCGTAAGTTTGCCAAGCGCCAATGCAGCTTTAACAACGCTCGCTGTGTCTGCTGATACGGTAAAACCGTCTGTGCCCTGATATTGGTTAAATCGGCTCAGTTCAGAGTCTTTTTGATAGGTCGACATCTTGTCATTGACATCTTTGAGGACTTTTTCAACTTCACGATAAAAGTTGTGTTGCTCAATAATCGACTTTTTAGCCACAAACTTAACCTGATAGCTGGTCCCCATTGTTTTACCTTGCAGTAAAACAGTGTCCAGTTCATCGTTATTTTGTTGACTACAGGAAACAAAAAAGGCTAGCCCCAGAAGGGCTAGCCAGATTGAATAGATATGCTTCATCGAATAAAAAACCGATTATCCGCCAAAGTCATCTAATAAGATGTTTTCATCTTCTACACCCAAATCTTTCAGCAAACCGATTACAGCTGCGTTCATCATTGGTGGACCACACATGTAGAATTCACAATCTTCAGGTGCTTCATGATCTTTAAGATAGTTTTCATAAAGTACGTTGTGAATGAACCCAGTATAACCTGTCCAGTTATCTTCAGGTTGTGGATCTGATAATGCAACATGCCATTCGAAATTATCGTTTTCTTCTGCCAGCATGTCGAAATCTTCAACATAGAACATTTCACGTTTAGAACGCGCACCATACCAGAAAGACATTTTACGCTTAGATTTTAATCGGCGTAATTGATCAAAGATATGTGAACGCATTGGCGCCATACCCGCACCACCACCAACGAACACCATTTCTGCATCCGTGTCTTTAGCGAAGAACTCACCAAACGGACCTGAAATCATAACCTTGTCACCTTCTTTCAAGCTCCAAATGTACGAAGACATTTTACCGCAAGGCAATGACAAGTTATTAGGTGGTGGTGTCGCAATACGCACGTTCAACATAATAATGCCAAACTCTTCTGGATAGTTAGCCATTGAGTATGCACGAATTGTTTCTTCGTCAACCTTAGATTCTAGTTTGAAGAAACCAAAACGCTCCCAATCAGGACGATATTCTTCAGGGATATCAAAGTCAGCATACTTAACATGGTGCGCTGGCGCTTCAATCTGAATATAACCACCTGCACGGAACGGAACAGATTCACCATCTGGTATTTTAAGCTTAAGCTCTTTAATGAAAGTTGCTTTGTTATCATTAGAAATAACTTCACATTCCCATTTTTTAATACCAAAAATCTCTTCTTCCAATTCGATTTTCATGTCATTTTTAATTGCAACCTGACATGACAAACGACAACCTTCGCGTGCTTCACCCTTAGTGATATGGTCTAATTCAGTCGGTAGGATATCACCACCGCCTTCTTTAACATCGACTCGACATTGACCACAAGAACCACCACCACCACAAGCGGATGATACGAAGATGCCAGCATCTGCTAGTGCACCCAACAATTTAGAACCAGGTGTCGCTTTAATTGCTTTGTCTGGATCATCATTGATTAAAATAGTGACTTCGCCACTGCTTACTAATTTTGATTTGGCAAACAAGATTATAGCTACAAGTGCAAGCACCATAGCTGTAAACATTGCAACGCCTAATATAATTTCTTGCACGGTTTATTCCTCTATTTGCTCTGGAATTATAAAGACACGCCAGAGAATGACATAAAGCCTAAACCAATCAGGCCAACTGAGATGAAAGTAATACCCAATCCACGTAAACCATGTGGAATATCTGCGTATTTTAATTTTTCACGTACAGCCGCTAATGCAGTAATAGCTAATGCCCAACCAACACCACTACCTAAACCAAATACAACACTTTCGGTAAAGTTGTAATTTTTCTCAACCATAAAGGCAACACCACCAAAGATTGCACAGTTAACTGTAATCAATGGTAAGAAAATACCTAATGCGTTATACAAAGCAGGGAAATATTTATCTAAAGACATTTCCAAAATTTGTACAAGTGCTGCAATCACACCAATAAAGGTTAAGAATTTTAGGAAGCTTAAGTCAGCGTCCGGAAATCCAGCCCAAGCTAAAGCACCCGGCGCTAATAAGTTAGAATAAACAACTTGGTTAACCGGTACTGAAATACCCAATACCACTATAACCGCAACACCTAAACCAAATGCAGTTGTTACTTTCTTCGAAACGGCCAAAAAGGTACACATTCCCAAGAAGAAGGATAAAGCTAAGTTTTCAATGAAAACCGAGCGAATAAACAAACTAATATACTGTTCCATTTTACCCTCTTATTTCTCAATCTGTTCTTTACGGAACGTACGTAAAACCCAGATGAATAAACCAATGATGAAGAAAGCACTTGGTGGCATTAACAATAAGCCCATAGGTTGATACCAACCGCCATTTGCAACCAATGGTAAAATTTCATAACCGAACAAGCTACCTGAACCAAATAACTCACGGATAACACCAACAGTTATTAACACGACGCTATAACCTAAACCATTACCAATACCATCTAAGAAACTCATAAATGGCGGACTCTTCATCGCATAAGCTTCGGCACGACCCATTACGATACAGTTGGTGATAATCAAACCAACGAATACCGACAATTGTTTCGCGATGTCATAAGCGTAAGCTTTCAACAGTTGGTCAACCACAATTACCAAAGAAGCGATTATCGTCATTTGCACGATAATACGAACGCTAGAAGGTATATGGTTACGAATAATTGAGATAAACAGACTTGAAAAAGCTGTTACAAAGGTTAGTGCAATACACATAACCACAGTGGTTTCCATTTTACTGGTAACCGCTAGCGCTGAACAAACCCCTAATACCTGTAAGGCAATTGGGTTGTTTGCGAAAATTGGTCCAAATAGAACCTTTTGAGCTTCGCTATTTTTAGCCATGAATTATGCTCCTTGACGCTGCTTTTTAAGGTAGTTACCGAAACCTAACTCACCCATCCAGAAGTCAAAAGTATACTGAACGCCGTTACTGGTTAATGTCGCACCAGATAATCCATCAATTTTATGCTCAGTACCTTTAGGCGCTTCACCTTTAACAATTTCAATTGCCATTTCGCCTTGGTCATTAAACAGTTTTTTGCCAACCCATAATGATTTCCATTTTGGGTTTTCGATTTCTGCACCTAACCCAGGTGTTTCACCTTGTTCATAGTAGTTAAGATTGATAATGGTATTTGCATCCGGCTTTAACGCGACGAAAGCATACATAGTTGACC
This sequence comes from Catenovulum sediminis, assembly GCF_007289895.1. Classification (GTDB taxonomy): domain Bacteria; phylum Pseudomonadota; class Gammaproteobacteria; order Enterobacterales; family Alteromonadaceae; genus Catenovulum; species Catenovulum sediminis. Next base: position 4,027,599 of record NZ_CP041660.1, read on the forward strand.
ATAATCCATAACCATGAACAGGCAAGACATAGCTGGTAAATTCTCCGGCTTCATTGCTGGCTAAATACACAACCGCTTTATTTGAACGTCGCTTAATACTGGCAACATCCTGATCTTGAGTTAAATCGATTGAAGTGGCAGGATCTTTTGACGCAGCGCGTTGATCAAACTCATCAGCATCAATACCTTCTACATATTCGCCAGTTTCTAGATTAACAACCTTTGCTTCAATTAAATCTTTATAGCGACTTTGAATATCAGATGGGCTTGCTTCAGCAGGTAATAAACCAGCAGCCAATAAGATATTCTTTTGCTTATCAAGCGCTTTATTCGCTTCCTGTTGTGGACGCAATGCAACGGCAGAGCCTGCAACAATAATTGCGCACACTAAACATAACGAAATTACAACCGTCAGCGTTTTACTGATTGAATCGTTTCCTTTAGACATTACGTGCTAACCTCCGCTTGATGTTTGCTTGCACGACAAAGTGGTCAAATAAAGGTGCGAATACGTTAGCAAACAAGATGGCTAACATCATACCTTCTGGATAGGCTGGGTTAACAACACGAATCATCACCACCATGAAACCAATTAATATACCGTATGCAAATTTACCTTGATTCGTAAATGAAGCCGATACTGGGTCAGTCGCCATAAACATCATACCGAAGGCAAATCCACCCAAGACTAAATGCCAATACCAAGGCATCGCAAATAAAGGATTCGTTTCACTACCGATTAGATTAAACAAGGTACTGAACAACACCATACCGATAAACGTACCAGCAACGATTCTCCAAGATGCAATGCGGAAATAAATCAACGCAAAACCGCCCAACAAAATCATCAGTGTAGAGACTTCACCCATAGAACCGGCGATATTACCGTAGAAAGCATCCCACCACTGTGCAGTGATACCATAATCTAGGTTACCTGAATACGCTTGGCTTAATAAGGTTGCACCAGAAAATCCATCAGCAGCAACCCATACTGCATCACCAGAAATTTGTGCAGGGTATGCAAAGAACAAGAATGCTCGACCCGCTAAAGCTGGGTTTAAGAAGTTACGGCCTGTTCCACCAAACACTTCTTTACCAATGACCACACCAAAAGTGATACCTAACGCAACCTGCCATAATGGAATGGTCGCAGGTAAAATAAGTGCGAATAAAACAGAAGTTACGAAGAACCCTTCATTCACTTCGTGTTTACGAATCGAAGCAAATAAGACTTCCCAGAAACCACCAACGATAAAAGTAACAGCATAAATAGGTACAAAAAACATTGCACCGTATAACATTTTGCTGCCCCAACCACTGGCGTCTGTGCCTAATTCACCACCTAAAGCGCTAAATAAAGCAGTTCTCCAACCTTCTGCTAATGTACCACCAGCGGATAAAGCTGCGTCAGCTTGTAGACCAATGTTGTACATACCATAAAACATAGCAGGGAAAGTCATCATCCAAACAAGGATCATGATACGTTTCAAATCAATACTATCACGAACGTGAGTTGTACCTTTGGTAACTAAACCCGGGGTATAAAAAATAGTTGCGGCCGCTTCATATAGCGCATACCATTTTTCGTATTTACCACCTTTTTCAAAATGAGGTTCAATATTCTCTAAATAAGCTTTTAAACCCATCTTAGCCCTCCTTCTCGATTTGCGTTAATCGTTCACGCAAAATCGAACCATAGTCGTATTTGCCAGGACATACGAAGGTACATAAAGCTAAATCTTCTTCGTCTAGTTCCAGACAACCTAAAGCCTGAGCCGAGTCGACATCGCCAGAGATTAAATCACGCAACAATAATGTTGGTAAGATATCTAATGGCATTACGCGCTCATAGTTACCAATTGGAACCATTGCTCGGTCTGAACCACGCGTAGTGGTTGTAAAATTGAATAACTTTTTAGGTGTAAGGTGTGACAAATACGCACGGGTAACAGAAAACATGTCTGAACCTGGCATAACCCAACCAAAAAGCTCTTTTTCACGACCTTCAGGTATTACAGAAATTTGGTTTACATAACGTCCCAAATATCCATGTACACCCGCAGCTGCACGGCCGGCCAACACAGAACCTGATATAATACGTAATTCACCGCTTTCTAGTTCACCGTCTGTCAACTCTTCAATCGACGCGCCGACTAAGGTTCGAATCAGTTTTGGCTCTTTTACACTAGGCCCAGCTAACGCGACAACGCGAGAAACTGGCAAGTCACCTGTAACAAACAACTGACCAAAAGCAATAACATCTTGATAGCCAATGTGCCAAACTGTTTTTTCCATGCTGACTGGATCTAAAAAGTGAATATGCGTACCCACCAATCCAGCAGGATGACCACCTTTAAACTCATGTACTTCTGCTTCTGAAATAGTTGGAATTTCAGCCCCAGGAGCTTTACACAAGAATAATTTTGGCGCCAATTTAGCCAATAATGTTAAACCATTTTTGAAATCTTCCTCTTGACCTTTAATCACAACTGCAGGATCTGCAGCCAGTGGATTAGTATCAATTGCAGTAACAAAAATAGATGAAGGAGTGCTGTCAATGGCGGGGGTTTTGCTGAAAGGTCGAGTGCGTAATGCATTCCACAAACCAGACTCAACTAGATTATCAACAATTTGTTGACGCTCTAGTGAAGCAAGTTGCTCAACGCTATACTTTGCAAACTCAACTTTTTCGTCGCCCTGAACTTCGATTACAACTGACTGTAATACGCGTTTAGCACCACGGTTGATTTCTTTAACTACCCCTGCTGCTGGTGCAGTGAATTTTACGCCGGGATTCTTTTTATCCTCAAAAAGAATCTGTCCTTTTTTAACCACGTCGTCGACACGAACGTGCATGGTAGGACGCATGCCGAGGTATTCTTCACCAAGGATAGCAACTTTAGTAACGGGCTTGCCGTTCGATATTGCTTGTTGTGGAGTTCCCGCTACAGGAACATCCAAGCCTTTCTTGATAGTTATCATACTCATTGCACTTGTATTTAAAGGTTTAAAACGAAAATTTGAATTTTGTTCGCTTTGCGCATTTCGCTTGAGTGAATCTCAAAACGAAAATAGGTCATCCGCTGCTGAATTTTATACTTAATATTTAAACCCGCGGATTTTAACATTGTTTTGCAACATGTATCCACGAAAAATAAGGAATTGATTGAGATTAGGTGAAATTTTTATGATTGACAATTTGAAATAAAAAACATTTGACCAAAAACTGCTTGATTTTTAGCCAACACAACATAAAAGGCTCCGACGGAGCCTTTTACGAGTCATATTTAACTATGCATCAAAATCAGCTATTGGGCTAACATCTGCATCATAATCAACTTCTTCAAAGCCAAAGCCGAAAAGCTTTAAAAACTCCTCGTTGTATGACTTGTAGTCAGTCAATTCAAATATATTGTCGCTGGTTACCTGTGGCCATAACTTTTCTATTTTTTCTTGAGTTTCTTTGTTTAGTTCAGGCAGGTCCATTCTGTAACGTCCCGCTTCATCTAACAAAGGCTCTGAGCTATATAAACCTTGGGTAAACAAACGATATGCTTGTTCGATACACCCTTCATGGGTCCCTTCTTCTTTCATCACTTTGTACAATAGTGAGATATACAAAGGCATAATTGGGATAGCAGAGCTGGCCTGAGTCACTAAAGCTTTTAATACCCCAATTGACGCTTCGCCATTTAGCTTGCTTAGTGTATTTTCTGTCATTTGGCGGCTGGTTTGATATAAATGCTCTTTAGCTTGACCAATGGTCGCATCGCCGTAAATTGGCCACGTTAGCTTGTCACCTAAATATGTATAGGCAACTGTTTTTACACCTTCTGCCAATACATCAGCTTCAACCAATGCATCAATCCACATTTGCCAATCTTCACCACCCATTACAGCAACTGTATTGTCGATTTCCTCTTGTGACGCAGGTTCAACGGTAACATCCTCAATTACCAATTTATCTGTGTTAAGGTTTTTAGCTGTATACGCTTTTTCAATCGGCTTTAAAGTAGAGGATATTAACTCACCTGTTTTTGGATGCTTACGACGCGGAGATGCTAAACTATACACAACCAGATCAATTTTACCCATTTCCGCTTTAATTAACTCAATAGCTTGTTGTTTAATCTCATCAGAAAAAGCATCACCATTGATATTTTTAGACCACAAACCTTCTTTTTCTGCAGCAGCCTGAAAAGCAGCAGTATTATACCAACCGGCGGTCGCAGTTTTGCGCTCTGTGGCTGGTTTTTCAAAAAAGATACCTAAAGTACTGGCGCCGCCACCAAATGCAGCCGTGATACGTGAAGCCAAACCATAACCGGTCGAAGAACCAATCACCAATACATTTTTAGGTGCATCTTCTACTTTGGGTTGTGCTTTAACATAGTCTATTTGCCTTTGAACATTCGCAGCACAACCCGTTGGATGAGCATTGGTACAAATAAAACCACGAACTTTTGGTTTGATAACCATATCTAAATTCCTATTCTTTATTGTGTTAACTATTCGGTTGCAGTTGCACTGTCTTGCCAGTTTAAGCCCCTGCGGTTTTTATAATAATCTAACTCGGTTAATTCATGATATTCCGCAGCCTGTTGCAAAAATGAAGCATAAGAAGAAAATATTTCCTGCGCCTGAGGATCAGAGGCTACCAATTGTTTAACCACTTTCTGACTAGATGCTTTAAGCGCTTCAATAACTTCTGTCGGGAATTTTCTAATCTGCACACCTTTTTCTTTTAAACTTTGTAGCGCTTGATTATTCTTAGCTGTGTACAACGCTAACATATTTGCATTTGCCGCTTCTATTGCAATTTCAACAATCTTTTTTAAATCTTCCGGTAGCGAAGATAAGGCTTGTTGATTAATAATAAACTCCAATGCAGCCCCCGGCTCTTGCCAACCAGTCACGTAATAATAAGGCGCTGTTTTATACAAACCAAAAGCTAAATCATTATATGGGCCGACCCAGTCAGCAGCATCAATGGCACCACTTTGCATTGCACTGTATAACTCGCCACCGGGCAGTTGCACTGGGATACCGCCCAAATCTGCGATAACCTCACCGGCTAAGCCTGGTATACGCATTTTTAAGCCTTTAATATCATCTAAGCTATTAATTTCTTTTTGAAACCAGCCGGCCATTTGGACCCCCGTGTTCCCACCGGGATAAGGAACTAAACCAAATGGTTCATAAAGCTTTTGCCACAATTGCAGCCCACCACCATGATAAAACCACGCATTAGTTTCTTGCGCATTCATACCAAAAGGAATGGTCGTAAATAAAGGTGCAGCCGGGATTTTTCCTTTCCAATAATAAGCAGCACCATGGCCGATTTGTGCAGCGCCACTTTTGACTGCGTCAAATGTTTGTAGCGCAGGTACCATCTCGCCTGCACCATAAACACTTATGCTTAACCTTCCGCCTGACATTTGCTCAACATTTTTAGCAAAATCTTCGGGGATTGTACCTAAACCTGGAAAATTTTTCGGCCAGGTTGTGACCATTTTCCACTTAAAACTTTGTTGCTCCACAGCCTGTTCAGCTGTACTTTTTTGCTCGCCGCAAGCTGCCAAGCCTAGCGCAACAAAACACAATAATAATCTTGTAATCATTAGTAATAACCCTGTTTTTATTAATATTCCACTTCAAATACTTGTTTTGGTAGCCAAGTTGACAACTCTGGCCATATGGCAAGTGCAATTAAAACCAATAGTTGAATCAGGATAAACGGCATAACCCCTTTATATATCTGAGTAGTTTTAACGGTTTTAGGTGCCACACCTCTTAAATAAAATAATGCAAAACCAAAGGGTGGTGTTAAAAACGAAGTTTGCAAGTTAAGCGCGATCATAATACCCAACCACACAGGATCCAAGCCCATTGCCAATAAAACAGGCGCAACAATCGGCACGACAACAAAAGTAATTTCAATAAAATCTAAGATAAAGCCTAACAAGAAGATAATCAGCATAACCAACAATGTTGCCGTAAACAATCCACCGGGCAAACCATTAAACAATTGGTGAATGAGCTCTTCTCCACCTAAACCACGGAAAACAAGTGAGAATAACGAAGCGCCGATAAGTATCAAAAACACCATACTGGTACATCGAACCGTCGCCTGATTAATAGCTTTAATATTCTCAAGATTTAATCCACCTTTAAAAGCGGCGAGTAACAGTGCACCAAAAGCGCCTATAGCGGCCGCTTCTGTTGGGGTCGCAAAACCAAATAAAATTGAACCCAAAACAACAAATATCAGCACCAACGGCGGTAAAATTGCACCAACCAGCGTTCTAATATCGGGTCTATCTTGCTGTTTTAAATCAATTTTAGGTAATAGTTCTGGCTTAAAAAATGCAATTGCTAATATATACAACATATACAGCATCACCAGCATAATGCCGGGGATAATTGCGCCGACAAATAGATCGCCAACCGATACAGATTCAGGCGAAAAAATTCCCATATCTAACTGTGCCTGTTGAAAGGCATTTGAAATCACATCGCCTAACAAAACTAAAGCGATTGAGGGCGGAATAATTTGTCCAAGTGTGCCAACCGCACATATCGTACCTGTTGCAATGGCTGGAGAGTATTTTTGCTTAAGCATTGCCGGCAAAGACAACAACCCCATAGTGACAACCGTCGCACCCACAATTCCGGTACTCGCAGCTAGCAAAGCACCGACAAAAATAACGGCAAACGCTAAACCACCTCTAAATTTGGAAAATAATTGAGAGATTGCAAGCAATAAAGACTCCGCAATTTTTGAGCGTTCTAATGTCACCCCCATAAAGACAAACAAAGGCACAGCTAATAAGGTTTGGTTATTCATAATGCCAAAGATTCGACTGGGTAATGCATGCATAAACGCGCCATCGAATACCCCAAATACATAACCTAACCCAGCGAATGAGAGCGCCGTACCTGCCAGCGCAATGGCTACCGGATAACCAGACAACAATACAATACAAACGCTGATAAAGAGTAAAATAGACAAGTAATCCATTATCTATTCCCCTTCATAATTTGAGCTGTTGCTCTTAGTACTTCTGCAACCCCTTGCGCCAACAAAGTAATACAAAAGCCTAAAATTAGGGTTTTAAAAATATACACAAACTGCAATCCACCGGCGTCTGATGAGCCCTCTAGAATTTGCCAGCTATCAGTAACAAAGGGTAAAGCCAAATAAAACACACAAATCATAAACGGCAATAACAACAAGAAAAAACCCAATATTGAAACCCAAGCTTTAGTAACAACAGAAAATCGATGATAAAAAACGTCCACTCGAACATGTTCGTTATGTTTTAGCGTATACCCTGCGCCAAGTAAAAAAATTGCAGAATGGAAATACAAAACGATTTCTTGCATCGCGATAGAACCAAAAGAAAAGCCGTATCTGAGCACAACAATAGCTGTCATCAACAATACAATCAGGGGACAAAACCAAGATACGCATCTTCCTAGTTTTTCAGCAAAGCATTCGAGCGAATCAGCTATTTTTATTATATTCATTTATCTAAATTCGTTTTTTAAGGTGTATTAACGAGTCAATATTTTGCGCGCAATTAGACCCAAGTTGTCAGACAAATACAAGTCCCTTATGACTTGTCAGACTTGCTCCCGCCCATACAATTTGGCGATAATGGTACCCGACCTTGCTGCGCTTCCCATTCATCTTCTGTATAAGTGTGGATTGCCAAAGCATGCACAGGCCCTTCAAGCTCTTGTGCCAAACATTGATTGACACTGCGGTGTCTGGTTATCAACCGTTGCCCCTCAAAAAGCCTGCTAACGATAATGACTTTATAATGTGAATCAGTCGCTGTCCCACTATGCATGTGGCTTTCGTTTTGCACATCTAATACAGTTGGTTCGAAAGTATTTAGTAGTTTTTGCTGAATTTTCTGATCTAATGTGTTCATAAAACGCTCTGTTTATTGTGTGCGGTGTTAAAGGTATACCAAAGTTGCGGAAAAACACGCTTTACGTATGTATATATCTAAAAGTTAAATTAATTCGGCCTTTATCAAGCTTTAGTCTTTTAGGTAGCGAATGATACCAGAATTCCTGGGTACATCCTGCCATAATTAACAAACTTCCATTGCTGAGCTCGATATCGTACTGCTGAGCACTTAAACGATGTTTTAGTTTAAAAATACGGGGTTGACCAAAACTAAAAGAAGCGATCACAGGCGCTTTTCCCAACTCAGCTTCATCATCAGCGTGCCATCCCATACAATCTTTGCCGTCACGATATAAATTTGCAAGCACGGAGTTAAAAGCAGCCCCACATGTTTGTGTTGCTAACTCAGCAAGTTGTTTAACGCCTTGTGGCCAAATTTCACTTTTAAATTTTTTACCGGAATAACTGTACGAAAAATGACTATCTCCGCAAAATGCCTGTAATCTGGGAATTTTATGCGCTTTACCATACACCACCAAACTTTCCTGACGCCAGTTAAGTGAATGATAAAGCCATTGATACCATTGCTGTGCGACCCCTGCTCCAATAAATTAGGGTAATAATATAACTCTGAGTTTGGGAGGTTAATATGTTGAGGCTGAATTTCAGACATTGGCGACAACAGAATAGATAAAACTATTAAATATATGCATAGAAATTAATTTTAATCGGATAAACAAACGAAGACAAACGTGAACCCCAGAATATATGATAAAATACGGCTTTTGATTTATCAGATGAGAAACTCAGTGCAAAATAACCACCTTTGTAACATTAACAATCAATCGCTGACCCTTTGGCGCTTTCCCAAACAAGAAATAAGCTCATCGTTACAAGCCTGGGACAGCGCTGATGCTTTATTGGTCGAACGTTTCATAACTGAGTTTAACCTCACTGAGTCGGTGCGTGTTGTCACTCTGAATGATAACTTTGGTATGATTACGCTTGCATTAAATGCCTATCAACCACAGTTTTTTAATGATTCGCATATTAGTCACCTTGCGTTGGCCGCCAATGCACAAACAAACAACATCGCCCCAATAAATAACACTGTATATGCCCTGCAAGACATAAATGAAGCGGATGTCTATTTATTAAAAATACCCAAAAATTTAGATTTTCTTGAGTCTCAATTGGCCTATCTGCATACACACGGCCCAGCGGATTTAACCCTTATTGCAGCAGCCAAAGCAACAGACATCAACAAATCTGTGGTTAAACTATTTAACCGTTATTTCAAAAATGTAGATGTCAGTCTTGCACATAAAAAATCTCGCACAATTAGCGCATTAAATAAGCAAAAAAGTCCTTACTCTTCTTACCAATACTGGAAAAACTGGCAAACATCTGACAACACAGCAATTTATAATGCACCCAATGTATTTTCCAGAAGCCAATTAGATCAGGGTGCTGCCTTTTTAATGGCCAATTTACCGGATTGTAACGGCAAAAACGTGATTGATTTAGCGTGTGGTAATGGCGTTATTAGCACAGCCATTGCACAGCAAAAACCAGCGAATATTATTTTAGTAGACGAATCTTACATGGCGATAGAATCAGCCAAAAAAAACCTGCTAAATGATACAATCAGCGCTAAATCCGAATTCTATTTGAATGATTGTTTAACAGGATTTGCAGACAACAGCGCGGATATTATTGTATGCAACCCACCTTTCCACCAACAAAAAGCCATTACGACACATATTGCTATGCAAATGTTTAGTGACGCAAAGCGCGTACTAAAAAATGGCGGTGAATTGCGTATCGTGGGTAATGCTCACCTTGGATATAAAAATCAATTGCAATCTATTTTCGGTGATGTGAATTTTATCAACCAAAATGACAAATTTGTTATATTAAGCACCATCAAGTAATTGAGACCTCAGGAGCTGAACAATGCAAAAGTTACTTTCTTTATTTTTATTTTCTTTGTTGATTTGCCAGCCAGCACTGGCTAACAAGTTAGATACGCAAGAATCTAACTTATATCCCCGAGTAAAGTTTGAAACCACGATGGGCGATATTATTGTTGAATTAAACCGAAGAAAAGCCCCTATAACCGTTGCCAACTTTTTAACTTATGTTGTAAAAGGCGAGTATAACGACACAGTATTTCACCGTGTCATCCCAAATTTTGTTGTCCAAGGCGGTGGATATGACGCTGAATATAATGAAAAAATGGTGGGAGAAGCTATTTTTAATGAAAGTGGTAATGGGCTAACAAATGACCGGATGACAATTGCGATGGCACGCATGAGTGACCCACACTCGGCTGTACGTCAATTCTTTTTTAATATGCAAGATAATAACAACTTAAACCCAGGCCGGGACTGGGGTTACACAGTATTTGGCTATGTTGAATCGGGTGAAGAGGTGTTAGAAAAGATAGCGCAAGTCGAAACCCACTATAGTACTGATTTTGGTTCGGCAGATGTGCCAATTAACGCCATTTTAATAAAAACTGCAACTTTGTTACCGAGAAGCTAATTGCCGTCTATACTGAAAAAATGATAAGTATATTTGAGCAGTAGCCTGTGAGAGTAAATCAATTTGTTGAGTTAAAATCGAAACAACTTGCACACTATGTGCGAGCTTTTCTCGCTCGCCAAGTCGAGTACAGCGAGCTAGATATGTTTGTCTGGGATACATTAGAAGAATGGGGACAAGTCACTATTCAAAAAAATGAGGCGTACTCAGAAAAAGAACGAGTATTCTGGCATTTGATTCACCAAGTGAGCTTTTGGCCTCAGGACACTCTGCAAACTGACTCGTTATTAATAGACGAATTGAACATTTGCGCTAATTTTATTTGTGATCAAGGCGGTTTTCCAATGGATTGCATTGGCATCCGTCCTTAACCCTATTTATGTTAATTCAATCGTAAGCATTTCTTCTCCTTACGCCATGAGTTTGATAGGCTTAGAAAATAACAAATTCAAAGTCTATCAATATGGTTTCTACGCATTCTTTTAAGAACACCCTCTCCTATTTCAAAGATCCTCGGTTATTAACAGTATTTTTTCTCGGAGTTGCCAGCGGGTTTCCTTGGGTTTTGATTGGCTCTGCGATGAGTGGCTGGCTTAAAGATGACGGCTTATCACGCTCCAGTATTGGTTTATTTGGCCTGATCTTCGTAGCATATAGCATCAATTTTTTATGGTCACCCTTCGTTGATCGAATCAGGATAGCAGTTTTAGGTCGATTTTTCGGCCAGCGACGAAGCTGGATATTGACCACCCAACTATGCATTGTTTTATTAACTTATCTGGTTTCTCACCTTAATGCCAATCAAGACTTGGCAACCATGGCATTGTTTGGATTGCTGATTGCGATAGCAGGTGCAACACAAGATATTGCAATAGATGCATATCGAATTGACCTATTGCAAAACCATGACAGTAATTATATGACTGCGGGTTCTGCAATGGCAACATCGGGTTGGTGGACTGGTTATGCCGGGCTTGGCAGTATCCCTTTTATTTTAGTTGACCGCCCGGAATGGAATTGGCCCGCTGTGTATTTAGTACTGAGCATCGTTATGATTGCACTTATGATAACCGTTTTATTGGCTAAAGAACCGCAAGCCGAACGCCAAGCGGTCCACGCCCAAATAGAAAGTCAATACTTGCAAGGTTTAACGGGTTATGGCCCACGTCGATTATTCATCCTGTTATTATTGCCGGCCATTATTTTGCTCATTCTATATGCCAATATTGGTTATCCATATTGGCCAGCTGAAATCAGCCAAGGGTACCAATTTACATCTGTTAGCCTACTTTGTTTCATTCTTCTGAGTGTATTTGTAAAATTATTAGTTGATTTAAATCGTAAAATAACTCGGAATAGCGAAATAGAAAACACGCTCTATGGTTCCCCAAGTACGGTTTTTAAAGCGCCCTCTCATTCCCCCCTCAATCGCTTATTAGCTTGGTTATTAACCACTATGGTTGCTCCAATCCAAGAGTTTTTTGAGCGAAATGGTAGCAAACTTGCAATATCTATTTTGCTGTTTATATTTTTGTTTAAGCTGGGCGAAGCGTATTTAGGTCGCATGTCGATTGTCTTCTATCGTGAAGTTGGATTTAGCAATACCGACATCGCCTATTATTCTAAGCTCATTAATTGGGGCGTAACCATTGTTTTTTCACTGATAGGCAGTATCTTCACTATCCGGTATGGCATACTCAAAGGTTTATTTATTGGTGGCATTGCTATGTCAGCCAGTAATTTATTGTTTGCGTTAATGGCGGTGGTCGGTCCTAATAAAGCGCTGTTTGCGTTTACCGTACTGATAGACGGTTTTACGTCTGCATGGGGCTCTGTCGCTTTTGTGGCTTTGCTGTCTGTACTATGTAATAAGTCTTTCACTGCAAGTCAATATGCGCTAATGGCCTCATTAGGCACTTTTGGCAGAGTTATGCTAGGCTCGTATTCAGGTGTATTGGTTGATTGGTTAGATGGCAACTGGGCGCTGTTTTTTATTCTAACTTCAGTTATGGTCGTCCCAAGTTTGTTGTTTTTGTATGCGATACGTAAACCAATTAACCGTTTGATTCAGAATTCTGAACTAAAACATTAATCGAAATAAGTTAATAATATTTACCTTATTCAGATTCGACAGAGTATAAATATGATTAGACTTTTTGCACTATTGCCGTTAATTACATTCGGCTTATATTGGCTATATTTAAGAAAAAACAATTGGACGTTAGAACAGGGAAAAAAAGGGTTTATCATCATTTTCTGGTTAAACTTTGTAGTGCTCGGTTTTTTCAGCCTAATGTACTTTCTAACCCGCATCGAATAAAAGACAAAAAACCCACGCATACATTAATATGCAGTGGGTTTTTATATTATTCGCCTATTTGCAATACTTAACGATTCAGTAGCTAATTAGAAGCTAATTAGTAGCTATTTAGTAGCTATTTAGCAGGTTGTTCATCCACAACTTGTTGGCCATGACTATTATCCGCAGTCGCTGAATTAAACATAGCTGAAACAGCCATAATTAAAACGGCAAAAGCTACTGTAGTTAATTTTATTCCACGTGCATTAGAACTCATCACTTCACACCAAAATTTAGTTAACGCTTATTATTATTGTTAAGTTACAACTTTATCCACAGCCGATCGAACAATCAACAAATGAACGAGACTCATATTAGCTTAATATTTGAACAACCTCAAGGTTAATCAACTCATAAATATCAGTTTTTTACTTGGTTATTTTATCCATAAATCATCCACATGGTTAAAGTCGGGATTTTATATCCGTATCTTTAAATAGCCAATGTCCTACAAGGGTAACAGAGAATGCTCACTTCTTTATCATCAAGCCGGTTTTCGCTTGTTTATCAGCCTTTTTTTCTGAATAATGCAGTTACTTTAACAGGTACTAGGACAATTTGTGATTAAAACAATACTTATAGTGGTTTGCTCTTTACTCAGTTTTATTGCATCTATCAATGCGAAGGAAAACTCCTCCAAAAACATCATATATATGATTGGTGATGGCATGGGCGCAAATTACTTAACAGCTTACCGCTATTGGATTGCGCAACAACCAAACCACACCATTAATAGCACCATTTTGGATAAGCTATGGGTTGGAAATGCAATGACATACCCAGATGATGATACTTTCGTAACAGACTCTGCTGCTGGCGCAACTGCATTAGCCACAACAATAAAAACCTACAATGGCGCTATAGCGGTTGATCATCAGCACCAACCTTTGCATACCTTGCTAATAGAAGCAAAAAAGCGCAACAAAAGTACTGCTTTGCTGGCAACTTCAGATATTACCCATGCAACACCAGCGAGCTTTTATGCACATCAGAAACAGCGTAACGAATATAATCAAATTGCCGATCAACTTTACGATAATCAGTGGCAAAATAAGCCCTTAGCTGATCTGGTATTAGCCGGAGGCCTAACATATTTACAACGTCAGGACAGAAACTTACTACAAGAATTCACCAAATTAGGTTATCAGCTCGAAACTGACTTTAATAAATTGCAAAACTTGAATAAATTGCCCGCGCTCGGGGTTTTTCACGACAAAGGCTTCGAGTATGCATTAGATTCTCAACAAAACCGTTTGGCCTTAATGACACGGCACGCGCTAAATTTGCTGGCAAATCCAACAACAAAGCAAAATGGTTTTTTTATGCTTATTGAAGCCAGTCAAATAGACTGGTGTGGGCATGCCAATGATATTGCCTGTGCACTAGCAGAAATGCACGATTTTGCCCGCGCTATAGAAATTGCACATCAGTTTGTACTTTCAAATCCAGATACCTTATTGGTGGTGACCGCTGACCATGAAACCGGAGGGCTCAGTATAGGGGCTGATGGCGAATATAATTGGAACCCACAAGTCATAAATAATGTGCGCCACAGTTTACCTACACTGGGCAAAAAATTGGCAAGTAGTGAATCACCTATTAACACTTGGTATGCGTTAACTCAAATAGAGTTAAGTGAAGAAGCGCGCGCTGAGTTAACATCAATACAATCCGGTGAGCAAAACAAATATGTAAATTTTGCTCGTAAAGTAATCAATCAGTATAGTTTAACTGGCTGGACTTCAGGTGGGCACACCGCCGCTGATGTCCCAGTACTCGCAGCGGGTGCTGATGCAAGGTTATTTTATGGTTTTCAAGACAATACACAGATCGCCGAAAAATTGTTTTATTTGCTTAGCCGTTAGATGTATGTGCGAGAAATCGCACATACGCGTGCAAAATTAAACCAATTTTATGTCTGCCGTTGTGATAAACAATATCTATTTATAACCCGTTAAAAGCCCTAAGCCACTCATTAAACGAGTTTATTTTCTTCCCTATAAAAAGTGAACTTCCCTCAGTTAAATTTAATTATTGAGCGAAATTAATACCGTCACATTCCTAACTTATATTGGTATTAAATATTTTTTGGCAACCCAAAGCAAAAGGCAATCCGAGCAAAATTAATTTAATCCCAAATTTCGTGCAAGCTATCGACAAATAGGAGTCGCTATATGAAAAATTGGAATAAATTCATAATACTAACTTTATGTCTTATGACATCGGCAAGTTATGCACAGACAATAAAGCACAATCAATTGACCGCTGAGTTGGATAAATACGCATACGGTTTATTGCAAGCTGTAATAGCAAAGCATCATTCAGCAGTCCAACTCGAAGAAAATCGTTATCAAATCCCGACTACACGAGCCACTTATATGCTAAAAACCGGTGAAATAAATATAAGCTGGCAATCAACCCAGATGCAACTCGAGCAAGATCTAATTCCTATCCGTATTCCAATATTAAAAGGTCTTACAGGATACCAAGTATTGGTGGTTAAAAAACAGCGTCTAATTGAATTCAGTAATCTGCGCAATAAAGCGGATTTACTAAACTTAAAAATGGGTGTTGAGAGAAACAGCGCAGATAGCATGACCTTTAAAGAAAACGGTTTTCAATTGGTCGAAGCATCAAAAAAACAAGGCCTGCCTTTTATGCTCGAAGCTCAACGTTTTGACTTTTTGCTTTTACCCTTAAACCAAGCAAAAAATATGTTAGCAATGCATCCAGAATTAGACCTGACCATCGTACCTAATTTGATGCTCAGCTATACACGGCCTATTTACTTTTTTGTCAGCCCAGATAAAAGCGAATTTGCTAAATCACTGGAAGAAGGTCTGGAAGAAATGGTGATAAATGGAGAGCTGGATAACTATCTTGCGACCCATACCTATTCCGAAGCGCTGTTGAATAGTATCCAACAACGGCATATAGACAAGGTTATAACGGTAGATAATCCGCAGTTATCGTCTTTAACACCGCTCAATCGGCCCGAGTTTTGGACAAACCCCAGCGGTCAAACTTTGTTAAGTGCATTATAATTTTACACTTGATTGTTAGCCTGTATTATTAGGCTAACAATTCATCCACTCAATAAAAAAATGTTTGATTACTACTGTGAACGAAATAGTGCTGACTTTTGGGCTGAACCCATTAATGCACTATCTAATTTTGGCTTTATTATAGCGGGTTTAATTGCCCTGTTTATTTTGTATAAAAGCCCACAAGCGCAAACTTTTCAGTCCCCTGCCCGCAAACATCATCAACTTATTTTAAGCGTGCTGGCGATACTAATTTCTATTATCGGTATTGGTAGCTTTTTATTTCATACGTTTGCGAACCAATGGTCGTTATTTGCCGATATCGTGCCAATATATATCTTTCAGGTGTTGTTTTTACTTGCTTACCCGAGATTAGTTTTACAATTTTCAAAAACACAAACAGTGTTTAGTTTTATACTCTTTATCGTTGCCGTGTTTGCCAGTAAATATCTTCCTTTTGATATTAACGGTTCTGAAATGTACTTGCCGACGATCTTAGCATTACTCATTTTTAATGCTTTGGCAAAACGCAAAAACAAAGATAGCCAAAACTATTTGGCCTACGCAAGTACTCTGTTTGCACTATCGCTGACGCTTAGAAGTATCGATAATGCGATCTGTAGCATCCTGCCATTAGGCACCCATTTCGCCTGGCATTTAATAAATGCCTGTGTGCTTTATTTGTGCTGGTATGCAATTTATAGTGCTTGTTATAAAATACCCATTGTGCAAAAGGTTAATTAGCCGCAGGGCATGGATATTTTGCACCAATTTCAGCTTTGATTAGCCACTGGATATAATCCTGACATTCGGCTTCTCCTTCTTTGGGTGCCCAATGAGCAAACCCCTTATCGGTAATTTGCTGGTAAGGGCCCTCTTTAACTTCAAAGAATACCGTATCCTCATGCAGCGCAACCGTTGAATGCCAAGTGTTGGGGGGTATTTCAAGTGATACTACCTCTTCATCTGGTCCAAGCATTATCTTATCCACAATACAACCAGAATCATTATATAAAACAAATAATAGTCGTCCTTTGACCACCATAAAAAATTCCCATTTGTTATTTTCAACATGTTTGTGCGGGCAAACATAGCTATCAGGCTGCATACAAATGAATAGCCTTTGTACTGGTGAGTTGTAGTCAGTATGTAAATTAAAATTGCTTCTTCGTCTTTCACTGTCCCGTGCTTGTTGAGCGAGTGCCTGAATTAGGTTGTTGTCAATTTGTTTAATATTCTGACGTTGCATTGTTTTTACCATCCTTTCTTTACTTAATTCATATGTTTACGATCTACCGATAGACTATAACGGTATATAGAGTCATTTGAATACCCCGAATAACTCTTCTACACTGGAAAAGTTGGTTAAATTACATTCTAAGCAATTTGCTTGATTGCAGGTTACCTTGGTTGCAAGTTGCAGAGCACTTGCATTTTCTCCGAATCGTTTTTCAACAACTGGAGACTCATGAGCCAAAACTTTACAGAGATTACTGATTTCGCACAAAAATTGCGAAGAAGTTTACATCAAAACCCAGAGCTAAGCTGGCACGAGATTGAAACTGCAGAGCGTGTTCGTCGTGAATTAGATGCACTTGGTTTAACCTGGCGAGAATGTGCTGAGACTGGCACCATAGCAACTATCGATGCACCCAACAGAACAGAAAACACCCCACATATTGCCCTACGGGCAGACATCGATGCACTTCCGATAACAGAACAAAGTGGTCGTGAATGGAGTTCAAATAACTCAGGCTGTATGCATGCCTGTGGACATGATGGACATACAGCCACTTTAATGGGTGCTGCGCACTGGCTTAAAACGAATCAAGATAAATTACCCGCGCCCGTTACACTGCTCTTTCAGCCAGCTGAAGAAGGGGGGCATGGTGCTAAACGAATGATTGAAAATGGTGCATTAGAAGGCATAGATTATATCTTTGGCTGGCATAACTGGCCTGCAATTTCATTTGGCCAAATGGTTTGTCCTGACGGCATCGTAATGTGTGGTAATGGTACCTTCAAAATTACCATAAACGGCAAAGGTGGGCATGCCAGTCAACCAGAATTATGCGCAGATCCTTTATTAGCCGCGAGCGCAATTAATCTTTCATTACAACAAATCGTCAGCCGAAAAGTCGCGCCGCAAGCAGCCGCAGTAGTCAGTATTACCTCTATCACCTGTGATTCTAACTCGCCGACTGTGATCCCTCAGCAAGCCGTATTACAAGGCAGTATTCGAGTACCAGACGATGACACTCGAGAGATTTTAAATCACTCAATTACCGACATTAGTAAAAGTACCGCCAAAGCTTATGGCGTAGAGTGCACTGTAGACATATACCCAAGATACAACGCGACCGTAAACCACGCTGAATGTGCGCGATTAATGCGCAGTGCATGGCAGCAAGAGTTTGGTGAGCAAGCGCTAGATAATTCAACACGGGTGCCTATCATGGCATCAGAAGATTTCAGTTATTATTTACGTGAAATTCCCGGAGCATTTGCGTTAATTGGCGCCAACGATGGCGCTAAGCAGCACTCAGCGCCATGTCATAGCCCTTTTTACGACTTTAACGACAAACTAATTCCTCTAGTTTGTCGTTTGTTTGCACGCCTCTGTGGCGTTGCAATTCCCTGAACTTAGCCACAAAAAACTAAGTAATCACCCATAAACACAGGCAACGTTGCTCGTGTTTGTCTCAACACCGCAAGGAGTGTACCTATGAGTATATTTGAAGAAAGAGAATCTGCGATAAGAGCCTACTGCCGTGTTTACCCTGTTGTATTTGATACAGCAGAAAATGCACGACAAACAGACGAAAATGGTAATCAATATATTGATTTTTTTGCCGGAGCGGGCGTACTCAATTTTGGCCACAATAACCCAAGGATGAAAAAAGCCATTATAAATTATATTGAACGTAATGGTGTAACCCATAGTTTAGACATGCATACCAGCATCAAACGAGATTTTATGGAAACCTTTGTCAAAACGATTCTGGAACCACGAAATATGCCCCACCGCCTGCAATTTATGGGACCGACAGGTACAAACGCAGTTGAAACGGCACTCAAACTCGCACGGCGAGTGACTGGACGATCTGAAATAGTTGCATTTTCACATGGTTTTCATGGCATGACACTTGGCGCACTGGCCTGTACAGCAAATGAATACTTTAGAGGTGCAGCGGGTGTCCCGCTAAACCATGTCAATCACCAAGTTTTCGGTTGCGAAAAAACCTGTTTAAATTGCGAGTTATCTTGTGGGGTCGATAATTTAAATAAATTACGAGCTTTGTATGCAGATAGTTCCAGTGCCATCGATCCGCCGGCCGCATTTTTGGTCGAGACAATTCAAGCAGAAGGTGGCGTCAACATCGCTTCAAAAGAATGGTTACAAGCCCTACAAAAATTAGCCAAAGACTTCGGTTCACTATTAATCATAGATGAAATACAAGTTGGCTGCGGCCGTACTGGGAGTTATTTTAGTTTTGATGATTTAGGTTTAGATCCTGATATTGTATGTTTAGCTAAAGGGATTGGCGGTTTTGGTACACCAATGGCAATGAACTTAGTCAAACCCGAACATGATGACCACTGGTCTCCAGGCGAACATACCGGTACTTTTAGAGGCCAATGTTTAAGTTTTGTCGCCGGTAAAGAAGCCTTAAGTTATTTCGCAGACGATGTATTAATGGCTGAAGTTGATCAGAAAAATACATTAATGCTAGAAAAACTTGATCCACTCCTCAAACAATATAATTCCATTCAATTGCGCGAAAAAGGCATGATTATGGGCTTGGATGTGGGTGATGGTGCCTTGGCCAAACAAATTGTCGAAAAATGTTTTGCCAATGGCTTATTGGTGTCAGCTTGTGGAACCGGTGGTAGAGTGATCAAATTGATCCCACCATTAACCATACCGGTTGAAGATCTAACGAAAGGATTAGATATTTTAGTCACTGCAACGAACGATGTATTGGAGGCCGCATGATTCAACGAGACGATATGACGTTTCCGTTTGCTGAGTATGAGCGACGCATAAACGAATTGAGAAGTCGAATTGCCGACAGGCATTTAGATGCAGTGGTCATCACCGATCCTGAGAACATCATGTACCTGACCGACTATCAAACAACAGGGTATTCGTTTTTTCAAGCACTGGTTGTCCCATTAGATGACGAACCCTTTATGATCACGCGGGCTATGGAAGAATCGAACATAATAGCCAGAACTTGGGTTGAAAGAACGCGCCCCTATCCTGACACAGGCGATGCGGTGCAAATGCTGGTAGATGCCCTGCGTGAATTCAACCTATCAAATAAACGCATCGGCTATGAAAGAAACAGCTATTTTTTCCCCGCTTATCAGCAAGATGTCATACACACCAGCTTGCGTGAAGGTAAGTTACTGGACTGTTTTGGTATTGTCGAAGAAGGCAGAATCTGTAAATCAGCAGCCGAAATAGAAATCATGCGCAAGGCCGCTATTGCCACTGAAGCCGGTATGTTGGCTGGAATTGATGCCTGTCATGCGGGGGTGACAGAAAATGAAATTGGCGCAGCTATTAGTGCAGCTATGTTTAAAGCCGGTGGCGAGCCACCGGCAGTGATGCCATATGTCACGTCCGGTCCAAGAACCATGATCGGCCATGCCACTTGGGAAGGACGAAAAGTTGAACCGGGTGAACACGTGTTTTTAGAAGTAGGTGGTTGTTATCGCAGATATCATACCGCCATGATGAGAACGGTATTGTTAAGCGAAATGACCGACTCTATGTATAAAGCACAAGAATGTATGAAACTCGCATTAACCAGCATGCACAACTACATTCAGCCGGGAATGACGGTCAGCGACGTCGACAATTTGATCCGCAATATCATTTCACATAACGATGTAGGTGCTCGCCTGATAACACGCTCTGGTTATTCAATTGGTATCGCTTTCCCCCCTAGTTGGGACGAAGGTTATATCGTTAGTTTAAAACAAGGTGAATCCACAGTCCTTCGCGAAGGCATGACATTTCACGTTATACCTTGGATGTGGGGCGTTGATGGCAATAAAACCTGTGGTATTTCGGATACGATATATATCACATCTGATGGCGCAAAATCCTTCTTCAATATGGATCAGGATTTTGTTGTTAAACCCGAAAAACACAAAGCGCCTGAATCAGTAAAAGACATTCAAGATCTAAACATTAAACGCGCAAACAAAAAAAATGATGGGCAAAAAAAGCCTGACAACCCAGCAAAACAAGCGTGAGGTGACAATATGCTATATACACAAAATCCGTTAAACGGTCAGCCTTTAGCTGAATATCCAACGCTCAATAAAGCTGAAGTAGATGCTTCTTTAAATGCCAGTAATAGAGCTTTTTTAAAATGGCGAACGACAAGTTTTGAGCAACGGGGAGAAGTGCTAAAGGCGGTTGCGGCAGTGCTACGCTCAAGAAAAGCAGAGCTTGCCAAATTAATGGCTGAAGAAATGGGCAAACCAATAAAAGAAGGTGGGCCAGAAGTAGAAAAAGCAGCTTGGTGCGCAGAGCACTATGCGGAGCATGCACAAGCCTACTTAGCCTCTGAAACAATCGAGTCTGATGCGTCTAGTAGTTATGTAAATTACCAGCCGCTGGGCAGTATATTGGGTATTTTACCTTGGAATGCACCTTTATGGCTGGCTTTTCGATTTATGGCACCAACCTTAATGGCTGGTAATACCTGTTTAATGAAGCACGATCCCGGCGTCTCAGGGTGTGCCAAAGCCATTATGGATGCTTTTAAAAGCGCCGGCGCGCCAGACAATATCGTCGTCAACCTGCCACTGGCTAACAAAGAAGTAGCGGATGTAATCAGAGACAGACGGGTATCAGGGGTATCATTTACCGGCTCAAGCGCAACCGGTGCAACCGTTGCTTCAACAGCCAGTTCAGTTATTAAACCTTGTGTACTAGAACTTGGTGGCTCTGACCCCTGTATTGTGCTAAAAGATGCCGATCTGGAAGCTGCGGCGGACACCGCCACTTTATCCAGAATTATAAACGCGGGACAATCTTGCATTGCGGCAAAACGTATCATTGTTGAAAGTCAGGTTTATGATCAATTTTGTCAGATGCTCGAAAAACGGTTGGCCAAATTAAAGTTAGGGGATCCGCTGGACCCTTCCACCGACGTTGGCCCGTTGGCAAGAAAAGATTTACAATCAAATTTACACCGGCAAGTATGTGAAAGCCTAGAACAAGGTGCACACTGTCGTCTTGGCGGCTCGTTACCTGACGAAGCGGGTTATTTTTACCCAGTCACTTTACTTGTAGATGTCAAAAGTAACATGACCGTGTTTAACGAAGAAACTTTTGGACCTGTCATGTGTGTCTCTAAAGCAGATGATCCTGAACATGCGTTACAGTTGGCAAATCAAACTGTATATGGTTTAGGCGCCGCTATTTGGACTAACAACGAAACCTTAATAAACATGTTTATTGAACAATTAGAGTCAGGTCAAGTCGCGGTGAATGGCATCGTGAAAACAGATCCTAGACTACCTAGTGGCGGCATTAAACGCTCGGGTATCGGCCGCGAACTTGGACCACACGGCATCAAAGAGTTTGTAAATTGCAAACAGGTCTGGATTAAATAATATAATGGGCAGTGTGTCCTGATACACTGCCGTTTTAAGCTTGCGCCTACCATTGGTATTATTTTTTCTCGCAAAAATACCATTATCTACCAATTAAGCTTGCCTAGCATTTGTTTACTTACTAAAGTGAAAACAAATAGTTATGTAGAAGTTTTATATGTTTGAATCTGATATCCAACGTTTAGAAAAATATTATGACATGGCCATAGAATTTTTGGTCACTTATAGCTTCCAATTACTGGGCGCCCTCATTGTATTTTTAATTTTTTTATGGCTTGCCAATCGGATAGGTCGCTTTATCAATGAGCTATTACTAAAGAAAAAACTTGATATTACCTTAAGCCAATTTTTAGCCAACTTTGTCAAATTTATCATTCTAGCCGCCGGCATTGTCATCTCGTTAAGTAAAATCGGTATTAGTATCACACCTTTTGTTGCCGCTATAGGTGCTGCCTCATTAGGGGTCGGCTTAGCTTTGCAAGGCATGTTGAGCAACTACGGCGCAGGCTTGGCCATAATACTGACCCGCCCTTTTGTTCTTGGCAATACAATTACCATTCAAAACATTACAGGGATTGTTAAAGAAGTACGCTTAGCTTGTACGATTTTAGTCAACGAAGAAGAAGAAGATATCATTATTCCAAACAAATTTTTAATTGGAGATATCTTACACAACTCTTATCAGAATAAACTGGTCGAAAGTAGTGTTGGAATTAGTTACGACTCCGATCCAAAGTTAGCGATAAAACTTATTACAGATATTTTGCAGTCATTTGAGCAAGTTGACAGTAGCCAGCCTGCCCAAGTCGGGATCAACGAATTTGGTGATAGTAGTATTAATATAGGATTACGCTATTGGGCACCAACACAAGGCTTTTACGAAGTAAAGTATCAGGTAAATATGGCAATTTTTGACGCGTTAAAAGCCAATAATATTCATATACCGTTTCCACAGCGTGAAGTGCGTATTTTATAAAGCTTCGCCTGAATAAACTTTTTCGTTTATCAGGTCATATAAGCTATAGCTAAATAAATTCGGACCAGTCCTGCATGAAAATTGTAAAATCGAATCGAAAGTTATTCAAAGATCATCAAATTACCGATGAATCTGTCTATCATAACAAACGAACCATATTAAAAAGTTTAGGTTTATTGGCTAGTGCAAGTTTAATCAGTCAGCCGGCAAACGCGAATATTCTAGACTGGTTTACGGATAACAAAGAAACCAACGACAAACCACAAACACTTAAAACACTCAAATACACGCCCACAAACTCAGATTTAAAACTGACACCAGAAAGTAAAGTGACCAGTTATAACAACTTTTATGAATTTGGAACTGGAAAAAGCGATCCAGCTGAATACGCTCATGCACTGACGATTGATCCATGGAAGATCAAGGTCAATGGTTTAGTAAATACCCCTTTTGAGCTGGGATACGAAGATTTATTTAATCAATTTCCATTAGAAGAGCGAATATACCGCTTAAGATGTGTTGAAGCTTGGTCAATGGTTGTCCCTTGGATTGGTTTTCCTCTATCTGCACTATTAAAAAATGCAGATATACAAAACTCTGCAAAATATGTGGCGTTTGAAACATTACACAGACCAGATGAAATGCGTGGGCAATCAAGCCGCTTCATTGGCGGTAACATCCCCTATCCTTATACTGAAGGACTCAGGCTAGATGAAGCCATGCACCCGCTAACAATTCTCGCTGTCGGGCTTTATGGTAAAAGCTTACCCAAACAAAATGGGGCGCCTGTTAGGTTAATTGTGCCCTGGAAATATGGATTTAAGAGTATCAAATCTATAGTCAATATCCGCCTAACCGCGCAAGAACCGGCGACCACTTGGAATTTATCTGCGCCACAAGAATATGGTTTTTATGCCAATGTAAACCCAAACGTTGATCATCCAAGGTGGAGTCAGGCAAGTGAACGCATCATCACATCAGGCGGACTGTTGGATCAGAAACGGATTAAAACACAGATGTTTAATGGTTATGCTGATGAAGTGGCGGGACTGTATCAAGGGATGGATCTAAGAAAATATTATTAAGGTGTGTTAATCTTTTGACGACACGTGTAAAAGTTATATTTTTTAAAACAATTATTCACCTAATTGCTTTTGGTTTATTAAGCATTAATTATTATGCTTCGATTACCGACCAAAATGGAGCCGATCCGGTTAAAGCAATCATCCACTTTACTGGAATTGGCGCACTTAATCTTTTGCTCATGAGTCTGCTATTTTCACCCATTGCA
This sequence comes from Catenovulum sediminis, assembly GCF_007289895.1. GTDB lineage: Bacteria > Pseudomonadota > Gammaproteobacteria > Enterobacterales > Alteromonadaceae > Catenovulum > Catenovulum sediminis. The sequence goes on from NZ_CP041660.1 coordinate 4,052,376, forward strand.
AAACAACTGAAACAGCCTTGGCTGATGCAGTGCAGAAGACTAGTCGGTCTCTATAGTTTTTGTTACGCCACATTGCACATTTTAAACTTTTGGTGGTTTGAATTAGCATTTGATGTCTCACTGTTTTTATCAGAGTTGGCGCAGCGACCATACATTTGGCTGGGACTACTCGCTTTCTTGATACTTTTATGCATGGCGATGACTTCACCACTGTTTGTTAGAAGAAAAATGGGCGCGCACTGGCAGCAACTACACAACTGGGTCTACCTCGCAGTCATTCTGGTTTGGATACACTTTTATTGGTCCCGTAAAGCAGATATTGGCGAAACAATTATTTATATAACCGTCATTGCCTTTGTATTGCTGCTTCGTAAAACAAAAATAAAAAAATGGCTGGCTCTATCTAAAGTTTAGCCGCAACCACCCGATAACAGATTATTGCAAACAGCTTGTATCGGGTGCTATATGTTAACAAAAATGATTAGAACTTCAGCTCTAGCGGCGCTAATGGTCGCTGCACAGTCTCTGCTTACAGCATGCAATCAGGCTTCGGCCTACTCTTCTGACTCAACCGCAAAAATTCCAAGTGATGTACTGACGTTAGTCAACCAAACATTTCAAAGCAACTTTGTATACGGTGACTGGCGTTTCCAAGGCACCCAAGTTATTAATAATTCAATTAATGCCTATATCCAAATTCCAGACAAACTAGAGTTATCTGAAAAACAACAAAAACAGTATATTCAAATGGTTATTTGCCCATCGCAAGATAAAGCACAAATGTGGTTGACCACGCGTGACTACCCGATCTGGGTTCACTTATACACTCATGATAAAAAATATGGTGTATATGCACAGTGCACTAACCCGCATATTTAAGTAAACTTGAGCCATAATTCACTCGTTAATCAATTTTATGGCTCGCAAAACAATACTTATTACAGGCTGCTCATCTGGCATTGGTTTATATTCAGCTCATGCTCTGCATCAAGCTGGCTATCAGGTGCTGGCAACGGCTCGACAAACAAAAGATGTTGAACATCTAAGATCGCTCGGATTAACAAGCCACCAGCTTGATTTAGCAGACAGTCAAAGTGTAAAAGACGCATTTGAATGGGCAACAAAAACAGCCGACAAGAATATATTTGCGCTATTTAATAACGGCGCATATGCACAGCCGGGTGCATTAGAAGATATTAGCCGCTCATTACTTAAACAACAGTTTGAAACCAATGTATTTGGCTGGCACCAACTGACCAACCTGTGCCTTGAACATATGCACAAATTCGGTGAAGGACGCATTATTCAAAACAGCTCTGTTTTAGGCTTTGTCGCCATGAAATACCGCGGCAGCTATAACGCATCAAAATATGCAATTGAAGGCCTTTCAGATACCTTGAGATTAGAACTAAAAGGGACAAACATTTTTGTTTCTCTGATTGAACCGGGTCCAATTTTAAGTCAGTTCAGAGCAAACGCATTACAACAATTTAGTTTAAATATCGATATGCAAAACAGTCGCTATAAAACGACCTATCGAAAAATGTTAGAACGATTAGAAACCGAAGGACCCGCCATTCCGTTTACCCAAGGCCCCGAAATGGTTTATAAACGCCTCTTACACGCCATTGAAAGTGCTAACCCCAAAGCTCGATACTATGTGACTAAACCAACGTATTTATTGGGCTTTTTAAAACGCCTGTTACCAAGCACCTGGTTAGATGCCGTCGTAAAAAATGCTTAAGTTAAGATATGTCTAGCTGTAAATACGATAACATTTAAATAAATTCATCAATAAGTAAATTCAAATACTGAGGTAAAGATTTTGGCAAAAAAGAAAGCAAAAGGCTCGGCAGGCCTGAATAAAAAAAGTGGAGAAGCATTGCTAGAAAAGTATCAAAACAAACCCGACTCACAAATAACAGATAGCGGGCTCATTTATCGAGTTATAGAAACCTCAGAAAACAAAAACATCTCGCCTAGCATGCTGGATACAGTCGTCATACATCAAAGAATTATGCTAGCCGATGGCAGTGTGATTGCTGACAGCTATAAAGCGGGTTTACCAGAAGAATTTGCGATGCGAGAAGCCATTGAAGGTCTTCAGCAAGGTTTGAGTTTAATGAAGATTGGAGAGCGGTTTGAATTTATCATACCGCCTGCATTAGCTTGGGGTAAAAAAGGCAACAGCGGAAAAATTGGCCCAAATGCAGTTCTGCACTTTGATGTCAGATTAATCCGCGTGATTTGATTTTATTTTTGCTCTATACGACAAAATAAAGCTTCGTAATTTTTTTGCTCTGTTTCAATAAATTGGTGAAGCTTTTCTTCAGGCAATGGCGGGCTAAACAAATACCCTTGTCCAATCTGGCAATTATTCTTAATCAAAAATTCAACATGCTCAGGTGTTTCTACCCCTTCAGCAATCACTTTCATTTTAAGTTTGTGTGCCATTGCGATAATGGCATCTGAAATTGCCATATCGTCCGTATCTTCAGGAATATCTTTGATAAATGCCCTGTCCACTTTAAGCGTATCAACTGGAAATTTTTTCAAATAACTTAATGAAGAATAGCCTGTGCCAAAATCATCTATCGACATCTGTACCCCCAAAGCTTTGATATCGTCTAGTTGATGTAAAGCTTCGGATATATCGCCCATCAACATAGATTCAGTTAACTCTATATCCAACCATTCGGGTTTGATTCTGGCATTAATAATACTGCTGCGAATAACACTCGCCACCCCTTTATCTTTGAACTGACGAGCAGATAAATTGACTGCAACTGTATAGTTTTCATTATACTTTTCGTTCAGCCGGGCAATAAACATACTTGCTTCAGCAAGCACCCACTCACCTAACTCCACTATCAAGCCGGATTGTTCAGCCACTGAAATAAAAATTGCAGGCGAAACCATACCTCGTTCAGGGTGGTTCCAGCGTATTAAAGCTTCAAAGCCAAAAAGTTTGCCGGTTTTTAAATCAACCTGCGGCTGATAATACAATTCAAATTGTAACTCTCGCAAAGCGACCCTAAGCTCACTTTCAATCAGCAAACTTTCTTTGACGGCTTTGTCCAAGTCATCGGTAAAGAAATAATGGGTATTGCGACCCGCCGCTTTCGCTCTATACATGGCCAAATCTGCGTTACGCAACAAGGTTTCAATGCTCATTGCGTCTTTAGGCGACATGGTAATACCAATACTGGCACTGACTAAAACTTCAGCACCAGACAATTGCACTGGCTCTCGAATGACATTCTGAATATCAATCGCCATAGCTGTAGCGCGTTCTACCGTCGCGACACCACTTAATATAACAGCAAATTCATCGCCCCCTAGACGTGCAATGGTATCCTCCGCACGTAAACGGCGAACTAAGCGCTTAGCGATTTCAATTAACAATTCGTCACCGGCTTCATGCCCTAATGTGTCATTTACACGTTTAAACTGATCTAAGTCGAAATAAAATAATGCAAACGAAAAATGGCCACGTTTCGTCATTTCAAGCGACTTTGTTAACTGAGCTTTAAAGAAAGTGCGATTGTACAAGTTGGTTAGCGGATCATGATACGCCAGCTTTTCCATTTTCTTTTGATTCTTTTTAATCTGACTAATATCTTGTGTCGCAGCGACAAAATGACGCCCGCCATTAATGTCCTCTGTCATCGGAGAAACAGTTTGTGAAACCCAGATACTTTCCCCGTTGGAATGCGTCAACAACAGATCGCCTTTCCATGTGTGTCCCATATTGAGTTGCTCGTAAGCGGCATCCAACATCCACGCCATTTGGTTATCAATAACCGTTTTCAATGTGGCCCCAATTAATTCATCCTCTTCCCGACCACAAAGCTCGATAAACTTAGGGTTTACAAATTCAATAATAAAATTTTCATCTGTTATTGCTATCGCAGTTTCGCTATGCTTTACCGCATTAGAAAGCTTTAGTGCCGCTAGCTCTGCTATTTCTTTTTCAATAATTTTTTCGTTTAATCCTTCAATTAAACCGGATATTTCACTCGACATTGCCATCATTGAGCGCGCGACCTGTCCAATCTCATCGTTATCCTTTACTAGCCCCTTTAACTCAAACTGTCCCTGTTGATGCTCTTTAAAGGCATCAAACATAATTCGCAAGCGGGCTAATACAAATTGATTCAAAAACCAAAAAACCAAAAGAGACAATAATAAGGCTGCAGCTGCAATAGCAAAGAAAATAGAGAGTTTCAGCTTGGATGTGTATTCTGCAAAAGGTTCAAATTTATCATAAGCACCAACGTACCAGTTTAAATCTGAAATTGGACTAACCGATACCGTTTTATCCCCCATCACAACAAAAGTGCTTTCTGATTCAAACCGACCTTTAATCAAGGCTTCTCGAATAATTTCTTGCAAAAAACTTGGCGCACTTTGAAAGTTATTCAATTCAGTATTTAATTTAGCATCCTGATGACTTAATACATGTTTAAAGTCTGGATAATAGATAAGGTTCCCTGAGTTATCGAAAACAAAAATCTGCCGCCCAGTTAAAACATCAACTTCGCTAATGATTAATTCGTTTAGTTGCTGCAAAATAAAATCACCACCCACAACACCAACAAACTCGCCTTGGATATAAACCGGTATTATGAGACTAGTTAACCACTGATTTTGAATGTCATCAAAATAAACAGGTGTCCAGATTGGCTGACGTGTCGGATTATATTTGGGTGTCCCAATGCGATAAAAAATATCTTCCTCAAAATTGTGTGTTGCCGGTAATTGCTCCGCAAGCTTAGCTGGATAGGTCACAGACAACTGTTCAGAGCTGATAAAAAAGTAACTGCTAAATGACGGAATCACGGCATTTGCAATATCATGCCACACACTAACCAACTTGTTCGCCATTTGTATTTCTGCAGTGGTCAGTTTGCCAGAAGCACCAACAAAGACACCGACTTCACCGCTACGAGCTCGGTACGCACCATTTTCAAGTTTATTAAAGTGCAACTCGCTCGCTGATTGCTCTGTATATCGGCTATTTAGTCTGGCAACTAACTGTCTGTGAGACACTTCACCCAAACGTGCTAAACTGCTTAAATGCTGACTAATGATATTAGCTTGCAATGATGAGAGTTGTTGGACATCTTGGATAGCTGCATCTGAAGTGAGTTTGTTTTGGCTGTTCATCAGAGCAAAACCAGCCACTAAACCAATCACACTGGATACACATAATACAAGTACACTTGCTTTTATCGATAGTGAATGAATAAGTCGGGAATTAAACCACTGCATAGCAGCATTATTACCTCTGGAAAAGAGTACTCCGTCACCCAGAATGTGCCCTGTGCTTAAGCTTTCGCTAAACACTCCCATACGAGCAATGTTCAAATTCTTAATTATAACCTTAATTTTTAACATTTTTATACGCTGCTGTCATATAAAATAAGGCGGATCGTTAAATTTAATGCAACTCTTGTTTGAGCTAAAGCACGAGCAAAGTTAGAATTGCATCATCTTGAAAAAAACCTCAAAACCAACAGGAAAGATTAATGGCTCAATATGTCTATACGATGAATCAGGTGAGTAAAATTGTTCCACCTAAAAGGGAAATTCTAAAAAACATTAACTTATGTTTTTTCCCAGGCGCAAAAATCGGTGTTTTAGGCTTAAATGGTGCGGGTAAATCAACATTACTTAGAATTATGGCTGGCTTAGATACTGAAATTGAAGGTGAAGCACGTCCACAGCCGGGTATTAAAATTGGTTATCTGCCACAGGAACCACAATTAGATCCAACTAAAAATGTCCGTGAAAACATCGAAGAAGCAATTTCTGAAGTTAAAAATGCCATTGCCCGTTTGGATGAAGTTTACGCCGCGTATGCTGAGCCAGACGCAGACTTTGATGCTTTGGCACAAGAACAAGGCGAACTTGAAAACATTATTCAAAGTCACGATGGTCACAACATTGAAAATATGCTTGAGCGCGCAGCCGATGCTTTAAGACTTCCACCTTGGGATGCTGATGTCAACAAGTTATCCGGTGGTGAACGTCGTCGAGTTGCTTTATGCCGATTGTTATTAGAAAAACCAGACATGTTATTGCTCGATGAACCTACTAACCACTTGGACGCTGAATCTGTTGCTTGGTTAGAGCGCTTCTTGCATGACTACGAAGGAACTGTAGTGGCTATCACGCACGATAGATACTTCCTTGATAATGTAGCAGGTTGGATTTTAGAGCTAGACCGCGGCCATGGTATTCCATGGGAAGGAAATTATTCCTCTTGGTTAGAACAAAAAGATGCACGTCTAGAGCAGGAAGAGCGTTCTGAAAATGCACGCAAACGTTCAATCAAACAAGAATTAGAATGGGTGCGCAGCAATCCTAAAGGTCGCCAGGCTAAAAGCAAAGCGCGTATGGCTCGATTTGAAGAACTGAACAACCAAGATTTTCAAAAACGTAATGAAACCAACGAACTGTTTATTCCACCCGGAGAGCGTCTAGGCGACAAAGTAATTGAAGTTGAAAATCTAACTAAATCGTATGGCGATAGAGTATTAATTGATAACTTAAGCTTTAAAATTCCTAAAGGGGCGATTGTCGGTATTATCGGGCCAAATGGTGCCGGTAAGTCAACACTCTTTAGAATGTTAAGCGGTACAGAACAACCTGATTCTGGCAACATCGCTTTAGGTGATACAGTAAAAATTGCAAGTGTAGAGCAGTTCCGTGATTCAATGAATGACAACAACACTGTTTGGCAGGAGATTTCAGAAGGTCAGGATATTATCACGATTGGTAGTTTTGAAATAAACAGTCGAGCATACGTCAGTCGCTTTAACTTTAAAGGTACCGATCAGCAAAAACGTATTGGTGAATTATCTGGTGGTGAGCGAAACCGAGTACACTTGGCCAAACTGCTTAAAGCTGGTGGCAACTTGTTATTACTCGATGAGCCAACCAATGATCTTGATGTAGAAACCTTACGAGCTTTAGAAAATGCATTACTGGATTTTCCAGGCTGTGCCATGGTGATATCGCATGACCGTTGGTTCTTAGACAGAATCGCGACGCACATTCTAGATTACCGAGATGAAGGTCAGGTCAATTTCTATGAAGGTAATTACACGGATTATGAAGCTTGGTTAAAACAAACCTTAGGTGAAGACGCCGTGCTTAACCCGCATAGAATTAAATACAAAAAGATAGGCTAATAAATGTGGTAGGTTAGTTATTTAAACTGACCTACCCGCTAATTTATCTGGCTCATTTTATAATATGCGCTATATTTTAAAAGTTGTGTAACAAATATAGAGTAATAACGAGTCCACTTATGGATGACAGAAGAAGTTTTACCCGAATTTTTTTCTCAATACCGGCCCAACTTAACAAAAAAAACCAATGCTGGGATGTGAATCTGGTCGACCTGTCTTTGAAAGGGGCACTCGTCACTTTGCCTGAAAGCGATCGTCTACCAAATTTTGAGGATAAGAAAAATTATCAGCTAATGTTTGAATTACCCAATTCAGATGTGGTTTTGGAAATGCAGGTTGATATTGCATACCTGAGAAATAACCAAATAGGTTTGGTCTGTACACAAATTGATATTGACAGTGCGGCACATTTAAAACGCTTGGTAGAACTGAATATGGGAGACGAAGCGCTTTTGAGTCGAGAGTTAGAACACCTTTCTAGCGAACATTAAAAAAGCCAAATGTCGCGAGGTCATTTGGCTATTATCACGGATAAAATTATGCTTGAGTATCCACGCCACCCGCAGCAGATACAATTACCATAGCCGGACGTAATAAACGGCCATTTAAAGTGTAACCTTTCTGTAAACAGTCAATAATTGCATTGGGTGCAACATCAGGGTTAGGTAACATAGACATCGCCTGATGTAATTCTGGATTCAACGGCTCACCTTGCTCAGGTGAAACCACTTCGATACCAAACTTTGAAAGACTCGCTTCGAAACTCTTTAAAGTTAACTCAACACCTTCAATCATAGGTACCAAAGCTTCATTTTCTTTATCTGCAGCTTGTAAAGCGCGTTCTAGGTTATCAGCAACTGGCAACAATTCACCCGCAAACTTTTCCAATGCAAATTTATGTGCTTTTTCTATGTCTTGAGCAGTACGTCGACGCATATTATCGACCTCAGCTTTAGCACGAATAACCGAATCCTGTTGTTCTTTTACTTTGGCTTCTGACGCAGCTAGTTTAGCTTCTAAATCACTTAGTTTAGCTTGCACCTCATCTTGCACTTCATCTTGCACTTCATCTTGTACTTCATCTTGTACTTTAGCCTGCTCTACCTCTGCTTGTTCAGCTTGGGTAGTCTCAACTTCCCCTTCTACGGCTTTAGAAACCTCTTCAACTTGAACATCTTGTTGTTCATTACTCATCTTTTAAAACTCCAAACCAGTCTTCATAAAAAAGTGTTTGCATGCAATATAAGGTCTATTTTGAATGATTCAAGGCCGAAGTTAATAATCGCGAAGTCATATCGACAATAGGGATCACTTTGCGGTAGTCCATACGAGTTGATCCAATAACTGCGAGCGACCCCACAACCTTGCCATCTAAATGATAAGGAGCACTTACCAATGCGCAATCAGAAAATAATTCGATCCCTGTCTCTTCGCCAATAAAAATTTTCACCCCATCCGAACGCTGACAAGATTTAAGCATATCCAAAATGAGTTTCTTGTTCGAAATCGCGTCAAACAAGGCTCTTATTTTATTGAGTTCTTGGCTAATATTTTCACTTAATAAATGATTTTGACCGGCAATCATTAATTTGTCTTGTAATACATCCGAGCGCATCGTTTTTTCATCAAATGCGGCTTCACTAATGCATAACAGCGCTTTGTCCGACTCGGCCAACGCTTTCAGCTTTCGACACCCCTCAATAAATGAGTTTCCACAAAACACCATATTCATTAATGACGTTATTTTTTGTAGCTGTCCTTGCTCTATTGCCTGTGGCAGCTCAATGACGCGATTTTGCACATCACCGTCATGCATCACAATGACAGCCAATAGTTTCTGTGCCGTTAATTGAATAAATTCCAACTTATCGACTGTCACCTTGCGTTTTTCTGGCACGGTAACAAAGCCGGCGAATTGAGTTAAATCTGCCAGCAGCATAGACGCTTTCTGACAGAGTTCACTAGCAGGTGCCTTCACTCTTAACTGCTCAAACTGAGGCAACTCAATATGCTGGTGAAAGTTTTTTACCGTCATCAACTTATCAACAAATAATCTTAAGCCGCTCACTGTTGGAATTCTGCCTGCTGATGTATGCGGTGATTTTAACAGCCCCTCACGCTCGAGTGTCATCATAATATTGCGCACCGTTGCCGCAGATGCCGACACGTCTTTTTGCTGCGCTATGCACTTAGATGAAACCGGATGACCTTCATTCAAATAATATTCAACTAAATGGTTGAGTACTTTCAGCGCTTTATCATTTAATTGTTTATTTGCCATAATACTTAATTGATCAGTTGCCAGTTACTACATTTATTGGGTTCTAAAGTTTAAAATCAATGTTTTCACATTAAATTAACTTTAATTGAGAATTGCAATCATTAAATCTACTTCCTTTTTTAGTCAAATTTGTTAACCTTCAAAGGTATACAGAATTAATCACCTGACCCATAAAATTAAACCATTATTAAATTAAACTCACTACGGAAATATTATGCCTTTAGTTTTTAAAAAAATTGGATTAGTGGGTAAACCTAACCACCCAGACACTCAAACGACAGTTAAAGGGTTAATTGCATTTTTGTCTAAACTGGGCTGCGAAGTATTTGTTGAACAAAAAGTTGCTTGTAGCTTAGCGGACATACAGGTAAAAGAAATTAGTTTAGTAGAACTGGGACAAACTTGTGATTTAGCCATTGTTGTCGGTGGAGACGGTAATATGCTTGGCGCGGCTCGCGTGTTATCCAAATATGGTACAGCCGTTATTGGTATCAACCGGGGTAACTTGGGTTTTTTAACCGATATTCACCCAGAAGCATACGAAAATGTTTTAACACAAGTGTTAAAAGGTGACTTTTCAACCGAAGAAAGATTTTTGTTGCAAGTTGAAGTACATCGTCATAATGAAGTCAAAAGTACCAATAGCGCCGTTAATGAGGCCGTTTTACACTCGGATAAAGTCGCACATATGATTGAGTTTGAAGTGTATATTAACGATAAATTTGTCTTTAGCCAGCGGGCTGATGGCTTAATTATGTCGACACCAACTGGCTCTACCGCCTATTCGCTTTCCGGTGGTGGCCCTATTTTAACCTCTAATTTAAATGCAATTTGTTTGTTACCTATGTTTCCGCATTCATTGGCAAATCGTCCGATAGTGGTTGATGCAGATTCACAGCTTAGATTAGTCATGCCAATTAAATCACAAGCACAATTAGGTGTTACATGCGATGGTCATGTCACCTTGCAGGTTTTACCCGGTGATGAGATTCATATCCATAAACATCCAAACACATTAAAGCTGATTCACCCAAAAGACTATAATTATTTTAATGTGCTGCGTCGCAAGCTCAATTGGGGTAGTAAACTTTACTAAGCTTGACATCATCCAAAGTCCTGAGATTAACTTTCTGACAAGCACAAAAAAGCCGCGACCGATCTAATAATCAGTGCGACTTTTTAGGCTTTGTTTTCTAACTGAGCTTTTTGTAGGGCGTTCATACTGCCTGCGCCCTTTTTTAACCGGCCCTTGCTATTAACTCATTATTTAATCATTATTGAATCGTTATTGACTCATTATTAACTATTGACTGAGTGCTTTTTTAACTCGGTTAAACAACTCGCCATCGTCTGTGTCGAGCGAACCACAAGCTAACCATAATAATAACATATCCATGGGATCTTTCGTTTCACCAGCATTTAGCTTATCTGACAACATTTGCACCTGTATTTCCATTCGACGTTGCGTATCTTGCGCTGGGGTATCCACACCACACAGTATTTCAATTTGAATGGTTAGGTCGCGCCTTTGCTGGCTATCTTTGTCACTGGCTTGCTGCGCGGCTTCAAGCGCCTGTTGCCAGCTAGCCGTTAGCTTATTTTCCGTGCTCAGTGAAATTTCCTGACCGTGAATTAAGCTTTCAATTTGCGTAAAAAATGCTTCTTTTACCGCATCATTTTTTGCATTGTTTATCGCAGTTAGTTTCTTCTCTATGGTTTGTAATATGCCATTGCTTTGTTTCTCTAACTTTTTATTTTGCGCGGGTGTGCCTATATTAAAATCAAGCGCTTTAACCTGCTCTTGAATCTGTTTAATTGTTGCAGTTTCTTGCGCTTCATTCACTTGAGCAAACAATCCATCGAGTTCTGACTTTAACTGCTCAACGGCAGCTTGCTGTTGTTGTTTATTCTGTTCATATTCAGCCTGTCGCGCCGCAAATACTTTGTCGTTGACTGCTCTGAATTTACTCCACAGCTTATTTTCTTTACTTGCGCCAGCATAACCCGTCTCTTTCCACTGTTGTTGCAAAGCTTTCAGAGCATCAACCGTTTCCGCAGTAGCTCCTTGTTGCGCTATTTGCTCTGCTTTTTCTATTAACGCTCTTTTGCTTTCAGCATTACTTGCATAAAACGCATTTAATACCTGGCGCAACGGCTTAATAATTGAAAAAAAGCGGTCACTAATGGCTACGTACTCGGCTCTTTCAACCGAACCTGCCTTATTCCACTCATTTTGTAAAGACGTTAGCGATTTAGAGAGTTGCTGGTAATTTTGCTGCTGATTAAATTGACCTTCTAATTCTGCCGCCTGTTCACACAATTTTTGTCGTGCAACTAAGTTTTCTGCTCGCTGCGCTTCCAATTCGGCAAATTTCTCACGACATGGCGCAAAAGCTTGCTCAGCAGCAACATCAAACGCTTCGTTCAATGCTGTATTTTCTTCGCTGCTGACATTGCCCAACAAACGCCAAGTATGCCGCGCCAATTTAATTTGTTTTGCTCGTGCAAATGCATCCTCAACGTTTTGCTCAGCTAACTGTTGAATTTCAGCTAATAATTCACGTTTACGCGGCAAACCAATATATGCTTTCCAATCTTCTAGCTCTGCTATTTGTTCGTTTAAACGTTGATACTCTCTATCAACTTTTTGTTGATAATTTTCACTTAGGCTTTCATAACCTTCGCCTATTTTGCGAAACAATCCAAATGCTACGTTAAAACGGCCCGCTCTAATCAAACGTTCAAGCTCTCTTAATTGACCTCTAACTTGCTTAACCGTGCTATTTTGCTGAGCATTTATCTCTTTTAATTTTAAGTTCCAAGTTTTGATCAAACTATCGGCACTTTCTTGCAATGAAGAAGGTAAATCAAACAACATTGCACGCTTATTCTGTTTCCAATCTTTCATCCACTGATCAAATTGGTTTTGCGCATCGTCAAGCTGCTCAATAGATTTAGGTAGTTGATATTGCGATAACTGCGTTATCGCTCGGGTGATCTTAGATACCTGTTCAGCAAATTCAGGGATATGTGCAGCATTCACTTCAATTTCGTTTAATCGATTAAACAAAGCTTCTGTTTTTTCACCACCTAAATGATCCTCCTGCAACAAAGCCTTGTTATCCGCGATCGCTTGTTGAATGGCAGATAATTGAGCATCCCCTTCGCTTTCAATTGCAAGACTTACTTGTTCCTGAATTTGTGCAATGCCCTGCTCAACAGAATTTATGATTTCCTGCTGTTTTTTCTGGGCAGCTAATTTTGCTTGCTCTTCATTGTAAGCAGCTTCCAACTCTGCCAATGCTAGATTCAGCTTCTGGCTTATCTGTTGATATTTGTCCGTTAATACTTGCCGCTCTTCATCATCTAATAAAATAAAATCTTGCTCTAATGCTGACCATTCTTGCTGGAGTTCTGTGCTTTCAGTTTGCACACGCTGGTAATCATCTTTATCTTTTAACGCCAGCAATTTACTTAATATCAAGCGCGTACTTTTGCGAATAAATACTGGTTTTTCTTCTAATTCTTTAATTTTATCAAGTGATTGCTGAGCTAAGGCTTTTACCGAAGGGTGAGGTGTTTTTTGTACAATTTTTTCCAGCTGTTTTTTATCTTCAATTTTTTCGACACAAAACAGCGCTATTTTTTCATCACTGTCTCGCACTGCTAAATCATAGTACAAGTGATTTTTATGTAGTTTAGTCAAACAAAGCAAACGTAAACTTTGCTCTTGGCTAACGCGCACAAAATCTTCCAGTAAATTGGTGTTTTTACAGTTTTCTAAAAACGCTTTCTTATCAACAACAGGCAATTCATTTTCTTTCGCCAGTAAAGCGAGTTTAACTTTTTCAAAAGCTAATTTTTGCAGTCGGCTATCTTGCTCTTCCGACAAGGCTTTGGCCCACGCGTCAAAACTCGCTAGTTTTTCAAGTGCGGTTTTACGTACATCCGGCGCGGCATCTCGACTGGCCAATTGTTGCAGAATATCTTGATCTTCTAATTTTTTGAGTGCTTCCATCCGCACATTTGGATCATCATGTTGCCATTTAGGCTTAAATAATTGTTTAAATATCATCGTGTTTAAACCGGATAATTGAGTTGTCAGCAAAACTTTTTTTAAGTGCTTCACGTGATTTTTCAACTAACTGACCATCTTTTCCAACAGTCAAGTGTTGATCGGAATCAAGATGTTTTGCTTGCCACGCCAAAACAGCTTGAAGAGTCGTTTCTTTTTGTTCGACAGACAAAAGGTCACCATTTGCCCATCGCCCTAATTCAACAGCCTGAACGAGCGATTGATAAACGCTTTCTGGCATGTTTTCGATCATGTCTAAATAATTCATTGTTTTTTATTACGTTTGAATAACATTATTCTAATGCGAGTGGTTAAATACCATATTAATCCAATTAAAGCGACTGCTTGCGATGCAATTTTATCATATGTCATACCATCTTCTGCATACCAGCTCGAATATGCTAAACCGCTGATAAACAAGATTAGCGCCAAAAATGAATGTGTCATTAAAGATGAACTTTTTTTAATGCGATTAATTCGCCGCTGTGTTTCCAGTTTTTCCGGATCATCAACCAAAGCACATTGACAATATGGACATTGATCCGCTTTGTCTGAAATACGTTTATTACACTCTGGGCACTGCGTTAAAGCCATAAAATTTCCTAACTCAACTTTTGTTTTCTAAATGTCGCTCTTGCGTTGCTTTCATATCTTTGTGCAACAAAACAATAGCCGCCAAATTCGGCAAGGTCATTAATACTACGGTGACGGCCGCTAAATTCCAAATAATTGTGGTATCTGTTATTGCCGCTATAAAAAAACCCAGTACGTAACTAATACGGAAATAGACAACTGAACGACTGCCAAACAAATAAGTCATCGCTCTATCGCCGTAGTAGCTCCATGATATAGCGGTTGAAAAAGCAAATAACAAGATGGAGATTGCAACTAAATACTCGCCATACTGGCCAAACCACCCTTGACTAAAAGCAACAGCCGTCAAGGCGGTAGAGTGAATTAATGAATAGCCTTGAATTTGTATGTTTGAATTAACAATGCGACCGTTATCCACTGTTAAAAAACCTCTATATTTTTCGCCGTCTGCGTTGAGCACCTCAACCTGCTCGGCAATTGATCTGGCATTTATTAAAGTTACCCCTTCAGTGGTAATTTTACCCGCTCGAATTAATAGCTCTCCTTGATAAAATTTAACCTCATGTGTTTCTTTTGCGTTTAACCAAGCGTAGAGTTGCTGCCTATTTTCTTTCGAACTTTCGTGATATTCACCTTGTATAACATACATGTCTGCCGCATCAAATTGATTAAGATGTTTTTTATACCAAACCCCAGATGACAAAATAACCAAGCCAGTTAACGTACATAACACTAGGGTATCGATAAAAGGCTCTAATATTGCGACCTTACCTTCATTAACCGGATCTTTCGTTCTAGCACTTGCGTGGGCTATAGCCGCGGAGCCTGCACCCGCTTCATTAGAAAATAAACCGCGATTAACACCACGGCTAAAAGCATAAGCAAAACTGGCACCCAAAAATCCACCGGTTGCTGCGCTGCCAGTGAACACTCCCGTAAATATTGCAGTTAAAGACGGTAAAATATTGTCGTAATTATATACAGCAACACTGATAGCGCTGACAAAATACACAACTGCCATCATAGGCACGAGTCGGGCTGTCACCTTAGCGATACGTTTGATACCACCAATAATCACCAAAGCCAGTAGAATTGACAATACAGCACCGGTAACCATAGGTTGAATATCAAAACTGGTTTCCATTGCGAGCGCAATATTATTAATTTGTGGCATAGACCCAGTTCCAAATGAACTGATCACAACGGCAACAGCAAACAATATTGCTAACCAACGGGCATTCAGCTTGCGATCCATATAGTACATTGGGCCGCCAGAAAAGCTACCATCAGACGTTTGCACCCGATATTTGTGCGATAATGTGACCTCTACATATTTTGTTGCCATACCTAAAAATGCCGTCATCCACATCCAAAACAGTGCAGCCGGACCGCCCAAAAAGATAGCTAAACCGACGCCCCCGATATTTCCGGTCCCTACGGTACCAGACAAAGCAGTTGTCAATGCCTGAAAGTGACTGGTATCGCCCTGTGCGCCCGGCTGTGATTTTTTCTCAAATAAATGCGCCCAACCTGCTTTAAAAAATCGAATTTGCGGAAACCCTAAGTAGAATGTGAAAAACACTCCAACAGCCAATAATAAATACGGAAAATAAACGGCGCTGCCCAAATATTGATCAAGAGAAAGTAAAAATTGATTGATCGAATCCATGTTTTTAAACCTACTTATCGCGATTGTTACGGTTAAACAATTTTCTACAAATTGCGCAACAATACGCAATAATGCTCAATAATTCTATAGGGCGTGTTTATCTTTGTTTATAATTTGAGCTGAGAGAAAAAATGGTCTTAGGCAAGGCAGAAATAATGAAGTTTAGTCATCTAAATAAGTTATTTCTAACACTGCATAAGACCATTTTGGCCTCAGCCCGAAGGGCAATGGCTATTTTAACCCTTAACGGCATTAGAATTCGTTTATTTAGAATGACTAAACCCCACTCATTCTGCTTTGTTAATGATTAAAATAGCCTATTGCTCAAAAATAATACAAAGATAAACACGCCCTAATAACTTATAGTATATCGGAAATATCAACTACAATTCAGTCTAGCTTTACATTTTTTGGCCGATATTTATATTTGTCGACGTTAGAAAAATGGACTAGCATAGAATCAGATAAAAGGACGTACGTGGTATTCATTATGATACATCTATTCAAGACACGTAGATTGGCATTAGGGTTAGCTTTTAGCTTATGTTTTTGTGTTAAGCTATTTGCACAAGACACAGTGCGTTTACAGTTGAAATGGAATCACCAGTTTCAATTTGCCGGATACTACATGGCGCTTGAAAAAGGATTTTACCAACAAAAAAATCTAAACGTTGAAATTTTAGAAGGGAATAAGACTGCCTCCCCCCGCTAGATGCTATTTTAAATAATGAAGCTGACTTTGCTATTAGTAGTTCCTCTGTTGCAATTTATCGAATGGAAGGTTATCCATTAGTCGCCTTAGCTGCAATCATGCAAACTTCTCCTTTGGTCTGGATTACACTTAAAGATAAAGACTTTGCGACACCACATGAATTAATTGGACGAAAGCTTCCTGTTTTAACGCCAAATGAAAGTGCTGAATTATTAACTGTATTTCGCATGGAAGGTTTAGACCTTAAACAGATAAATTTTATTAATCACCGCGCGACTGTCGATGACTTAATCAATAACAAGGTAGATGCAATCAATGGTTACATTGCCAACGAGCCATTTTTATTAGATCAACTAGGCCATCAATATAACTTGATCCGGCCTAAGAACTACGGTGTTAATTTTTACAATGATGTTTTAGTCACGCACGAAAAATTTGCTAAAAACAACCCTGAAATAATCGAAAACTTTACTGCTGCGTCTCTGCAAGGCTGGCAGTACGCTTTGGAGAATATCGATGAAACAATTTCTATTATTCGTAATAAATATGCCCCTAATAAAAGCTTAGAGCATTTACTATATGAAGCTAAAGTGATTCAGTCATTAATTATGCCCGAGCTTGTACAACTCGGGCATATGAACCCAGGACGTTGGCAATTCATTGCGGATACCTACAAAGAATTGAACTTAACACAAGGTGATAACAGCATTGAAGGTTTGATATACACACGGCCTAAGGCAGACCTTACCTGGTTTATTCACGCCATTGTTTTATCACTGGTTATCATTTTAGTATTACTGGTTATCACTTGGCGATTTGCCTATCTATCTTCCACTTTAAAGCGTGAAATTTCTCGCCGCCAATACGCAGAAAGAAAGCTAATTAAAGCGAACAATGAGTTAAAGGCACAAGCTTCAAGCGACCCGCTTACCCAAATTTATAACCGCAGAGCATTTTTTGACAAAGGTCAGTCGATAGTGCGTTTTGCCACTCGTAAAAACTATCCGATGTCATTATTAATGATAGATATTGACTATTTTAAAAAGATTAACGACCAATATGGCCATGCGGCCGGAGATTTGGCGCTACAAAAAGTTTGCGACTGTATTAAAGCAGAAGTTATCCGAAGCCATGATATTTTTGCCCGAATAGGAGGCGAAGAATTTGCAATATTAATGGTTGATTGTGATTTAAAGGCCTCTGAAAATGTTGCCGACCGTATTCATAAACGAATACAGGAACTGCACATTCCTTGGAAAAACAGTCAATCTTTTACCTTAACGGTGAGTATCGGTATCGCCCCGGTCACCAATGAATTGAGTGAAAGCCTTACGCAGGCTGATATTGCGCTTTATAGGGCGAAACAAAATGGACGTAACTGTCATTTCACCTACATAGATGAAGATGAGAAAGATGTTGTTTAAAATACACAATGTTACTTTACCGCTCTTCACCTTTCCTCTTCCACTATAAATGCATCTGGAGTCGCGTTTAAGCTTTCTCGCAACTCTTCATTTATAGCCGAACTTTCAGCATTTAAAGCTTCATCTAAAGATACAAATCCAGACAAAGAAGCGGGCTTTTGAATACCAAACCCTTGCGCATAATCAACGCCAATTTCACGCAACGCGTCCAAAATATTGTCGTCTTCTACATATTCGGCAATCGTCTTCATGCCCATAACGTTGCTGATTTGATGAATTGAACGAACGATTTCACGATCTCGGTCATTCATCGTCATTTCTTTGACAAAACCGCCGTCAATTTTGACATATTCAGCAGGCAGGTTTTGCAAATAGCTATAAGAAGAAAAGCCTTTGCCAAAGTCATCCAAAGCAAAAGTAAAACCATGCGACTTCAGTTTCATGATTAACTCGCGTCCAACCACCAAATTTGCCACAGCGGCCGTTTCTGTGACTTCAAAACATATCGTTTCGGGTGGAAAACCAATTTTTTCGTGCAAATCGATAATATATGAAAACAATTTTTCATCGTTTAGCGACTCGCCAGACAAGTTAATCGAGAGCGTCACTTTTTTCCACAACTGTGGTCTAGATGAGATCCAACGAAATACCGTTTTAATCACCCAGCGATCAATTTTAGGGGTCAGTCTAAACCGCTCTGCTGCCGGTAAAAACATGCCCGGCGCCAACAATATTCCGTCATCATCTATCATACGTAATAGAATTTCGATGTGCTCCCGTTCGCTGACACCAATTGTTGGGTTAATACGCTGAAAAAACAGCTCGAATTTATCATTAACTAACGCATCGTTAATGCGTGCAGCCCAACGCGGTGCCTGATGGTGCGAATTCAACTTCTCATTATTCGGGTCAAATACTCGTATGTTATTCATTCCCACGTTTTTAGCCATATAACAGGCGGCGTCCGCTTCCCGTCTGGCTTCAGCTGCATTATGCGTATCACTATTGACGATTGTGACACCAACACTTGCACCAATCGAATGTATTTTTCCGCCCCAAATAAAACGGTATTCTTTAATTTGGCTTAAAATTTTGTCAAAAATCGCCAAACCATGTTCAAGGTGCGCGTCAAATAAAATAATGCCATATTCGTCCCCACCAATTCGGGCACAAACGTCCGTTTTGCGCAAAAATGATTTAAGGATGCCACCAATTTCATATAATAATTGGTCGCCAGCCGCATGCCCTGCACTGTCGTTAATTAACTTAAAACGATCTAAATCAATTTGACACAATACATGCTCACGTCTTTCCATTTTTGCGTTATGTACCGCCTCATTTAACATTTCTTCGTATTTATGGCGATTTAACAATTTAGTGACGATATCGTAGCTGGCTTGGAAATTTAGTTTTTTGCGCAAGCGCTCTGATTGTGTCATGTCACGTAGCACCATAACGGTGCCTACCAGTTCTTTTTCCGGATTACACAGCAGCGTAATATGCTTTTCGATATATAAGATTTCCAGTTCACGATTTAAACGATGCATATAGCGTTCGCCAGCACTAACCGAATCATGCCCGTTGCGTATGACGTCTTTTAATACCCGACGTAACCGCTTTGAATCTTCCGCATCGCTAAATGGCAACACATCTGCAATATGTTTTCCTAATATCTCTTGTTCAGTGGTTTTTATTATTTTAAATGTAGCGGCGTTACAGAAAGTCACAATACCATGCAAATCCGTTGTGATAACCGCATCACCTATTGAGTTTAGTGTCACTTTGTTAAACTCTTTTGCGGCAAATAACTCGTCCAACATATCGTTTATCGAGCCCGCTAACGCACCTATTTCACCTGTTTGATAATCCCCGACTCTACGCTCAGATTCGCTATTAGGTTTAATTCGGGATACTTCCTGTTGCAGACGATTTAAATGCTGCTGTGCGCTGATTTTTCGGCTGTAAAGCGACATCACGACACTGGCCAACGACAAGATAAAAATAAGTGCTGCCAACACGATTATAGGTTGGTTATAAAACGCTCGGTTGGTATCTATTTTTAAAGGAATGGCAACATTTTGCTGTGTTAGCAAATCTTCCAGCAAGATATGATGTGTTAGATTAAAGGGTGTTGATGTTTCTGCAACAACGTAGCTTGGTGTGGCGAGTAAGCTATCTGATGGTAATAAAGTACCGTAAATGTATTGGCCACCATTTGACTCTACTATCGAAACCAAAGCCCAGTCATTTTTATTTAATTGCGTAATACCGGTACTTGAATCATGCTCGCTGATTAAAAATTCTAATATATTTTTATTGAAAGAAGTCGGAAGCGAAGTGGCAAGCACATTATCTTGTGTAAGATATATCTGCCAAAGTACTTGAAGATCACTGTCAACCGCCATAGCAAAAGACGGATTTTCGTCTAACCATAAAGACTTATCAGAAGTTTGTTTAAGTTGCTCTACTTTAAGTTGGCTCAAGGCATAATGTTGCTGAAAAAGATAGTCTACGGACTGCAATTGACTATTAACCAATTGAGATTGGTGCGTCTGCTTCCATTTTTCTAATGCTTGCTCTGATGCCAACCCCAGCAGCACAAATAAAAGCAATACGCCTGATGAGGCAAAGATAATGGCTCTTTGCATACGTTTCATACTTTAGCAACCGATTTAGTAATAATTATTATTTGAATTAATGCATACATGGTCATTACCGCTTTTTACCAACTATTAGTCAAGCAGTTTTTCACAATAACTGTGCAAAAATCAACCAATTGTTTGAATTTTTGTATTCTTTTATAAATTTCACCGTCTGTGCGTGATCTCTTACAAAGCGCATCTAACTCAATTTATCTTTCTGCCATTCTCAAAAGCTTGTTTATCTGCTCTTTTTCTTCTCTACTTTTGATAAATCACAATTTATATTTTATAAACCCCTTCATATTCGCTATAGTTAGCGACATTCAGGCAAATATAACGCCCGCCTCATAGTATATTTTCAGTGAAGACAATGGAAAAAATAGATTTAAACCAAATAAGAACGCAAATAACTGCGCTTGACGAACAGTTACTCCAATTATTAGCAGACCGCCGCGCTTTAAGTATTCAGGTTGTCAAAAGCAAAATTCAGGATCAAAAACCAATCAGAGACAGCTATCGGGAAACACTGTTGTTAGAAAATCTGGCTGAAAAAGGTAAAAAACTGGATTTAAAAAGTGAATACATAAACCGTGTATACCGCTCAATAATCGAAGATTCTGTTGAATTACAACAAGACTTTTTAATGCAATTGGATAATCCAAGCTTAAAAAGTGCTGAATACAAAATTGCCTATTTAGGCAGCAAAGGCTCGTATAGTCATGCAGCCGTTGAAAAATACTTGGCCAGCGTAAATGGTGGTTTAATTGATTTTGGTTGTACCAGCTTTGATGCCATTTTTGCAGCAGTTGAAAATAAAGAAGCAGACTTAGGCGTGCTGCCAATTGAAAATACCTCCTCTGGCAGTATTAATGAAGTTTATGATTTACTGCAAACAACCCGTTTAAAAATAATCGACGAATTATATATACCGGTTAAGCACAACCTTTTAGTCTCATGCGAAACAGATTTATCTGAAATTACAACCATATACGGGCACCATCAGCCAATCGCTCAATGTAGTGATTTTTTAAATGAGTTAGATGATATCGAAGTCAAAGTGATGGACAGTACTTCCAGTGCTTTGTCAGAAGTGCAAGCCTTAAAAGATCCGAAAATCGCCGTTTTAGGCAGTGCAGAGGCCGGTAAACATTATGGTTTGCAATCTATCAGAGCCGATGTTGCAAACCAAAAAGATAACCAGACACGCTTTATTGTGGTGGCGCGCGAAGCCGTCAATGTACCCTTTGCGTGTGCGGCAAAAACATCACTTATTTTATCCGTTGGGCAACGCCCCGGTGCATTAGTAGATGCTTTGATGATATTTAAAAAACACAGTGTCAATATGTGTAAAATTGAGTCACGCCCGATTAAAGGTCGGCCGTGGGAAGAAATGTTTTATATTGATGTCACTGAAAACCTAAAATCAGAAGCAATGCAGTTGGCGATCAAAGAATTAAAAGCCAGCGTGTCTGATTTTTCAGAACTAGGCTGTTACATCAATCGAACTATTTTTAGCGAAGAGGCAAGTTAACAGGAGTTTTAACAATGGCACGATTTGGACTATCCGCAATGACCCTTATCAGTTCACTACTGCTGTTAAGCTGCGATAAACAAACCGAGCCACCAAAGCAGCCAATTCGCTCAATTGCCTGGCAAACCGTAAATAGTCAACCGCTGACGCAAATGCGGCGATTGCCAGGTATCTTAAATCCGGTTGAGTCAGCCCCTTTAAGTTTTCAGGTCAGCGGTAAAATTGAAGCCATTTATGTGCATTTAGGCGATAGTGTTTCAAGTGGACAAAAACTCGCTCAATTGCAACTCAGCAACTACAAACTTGCGCTGCAGGCTGCACAAGGCGAACTTGAAAAAGCCAAAGCCTTTCAACGCGAAAGAGAAGCTGAATTTGCACGTTACGAGCAATTATTAGAACAACAACTCGTCTCCCGCTCGGTTTATGATAATGCAAAATCACAAGCGCAAAGCGCTGCATCCTCAGTTGATGTTGCGCATACACAACTAGAAATTGCACAAAAAAACCTCAACGATGCAACCTTGTATGCCCCATACGATGGGCGAATAACCAATCAACTAGCCGAACCCTCGCAACAAGTCGCCAGTGGACAAACTGTTTTTGAAATAGAAGGTCAGCACGGTTTAGAAATTGCCGTCCTTGTCCCCGAAACCTTGATAAAAGAAGTTAAAAACGGACAAACATACAAAGTTAGAGCACCTGTTGTAAAAGACAAAGAACTGAGTGCTTATGTCAGCGAAATTTCCAGCCGCGCAGAAAATGCCAATGCCTTTAGAGTGGTTTTAAACTTTAGCGAAGAGCACCCAGACTTACGCGCAGGGATGTCAGTAGAGGTTGATTTTGTCTATCGCGGATCTGAGCGCAACAACTATCAAGGTAGCGCGTTTAACATCCCCGTTTCCGCACTACTTGCCGGCAAAGATAAACAAACTTTCGTATTCGTCTATAACCCACAAACCAGCTTATTAGAAAAACGTCAGGTTGTCGCCGAAAATATTCTGGGTAATCAGGTACTCATCACACAAGGTTTAACATCCGGCGAAATCATCGCAACGGCGGGGGTATCGTTTTTACAAGACGGTCAACAAGTAAACTTGTTTAAAAACGACGTTAAAATCTTTAATTAAGGCCAGTTATTTTTGATGAATATTGCACACGCAGCGCTTAAATATCAAAAACCACTTATCCTTATAATGCTGGTTTTAATCTTGTACGGCTTGTTTAGTTATTTCACCATACCTGCCCGAGAAGATCCTGAAATTACCATTCGCGAAGCCTTAGTGGTAACCCAATATCCGGGTATGTCTGCACAAAGGGTTGAAAACCTAATCACCAAAAAACTGGAAGAAAACATTCGTCAAATTCCGCAACTTGAGCGCATTCGTTCAACCTCTTCTACGGGCAGCTCGGTTATTCATGTAGAAATAGCAGACCGCTATTTTGCGCTAGAAAATATCTGGCAAGATTTACGCAACAAAGTAAATGCGGCACAAGCTCAGTTGCCCGAAGGCACCTTACCCAGCCAGGTAAATGATGATTTTGGTGATGTTGCCATCATCACCTTAGCACTCACATCTGATGGCTTTTCAATGGGCCAAATGAAAGATACCGCCGAACATATCAGAGATACCCTTTACGCAGTTGAAGGCACCAAAAAAATAGAAATTTTAGGCGTTCAGCAAGAACAAATTTTTATTGAAGTTGCGAATGTAAAACTGGCACAACTGGGCGTATCGCAGGCACAATTAGCCAGTGCATTACAAAATCAAAACATCATTCGCCCTGGCGGTTCAATCGACACTGGCTTGCGTTCGCTAACAGTGGAGCCCAGTGGCAATTTTGATTCAATAGAAGCCATTGAAAATACGTTAATTTCACTACCTCAACTTGAACAACCTATATTGCTACGAGATATTGCTGAAGTTACAAGAGCCTATATCGACCCGCCCGATAAAACAGCCTATTACAATGGTGAACCGGCACTGATATTTGCGATTTCAATGCTGTCTGGTTACAACGTAACCGAGTATAGCCCCAAAATAAAAAAGCAAATTGAGCAGATTCAGCAATCACTTCCAATTGGATTATCGTTAGACATTGCAACCTACCAAGCAGATCAGGTAGAAAAAACTGTTTATGGTGTATCCATAAACGTGATACAAACACTGGTCATTGTGCTGGTTGTAGTGATGCTATTTTTAGGTGTAAGAACAGGTTTGATCGTTGGTAGCATCGTCCCCTGCGTAATGTTAATCACTCTTGCCGTGATGAATTTGTACGGATTAAATTTAGAGCGCATGAGCCTAGCAACCCTGATAATTGCACTGGGTTTGCTGGTGGATAACGGCATTGTCATCGCAGAAGATTTTAAAAGCCGTATCGAAAACGGCACCGATCGTTTAAGTGCATTAAAAGAAGGCCCATCAGAACTTGCAATTCCATTGTTGAGCTCGTCCGCCAGCACCATCTTATTTTTTCTTCCCCTGATGTTAGCGCAGCACGTTGCGGGTGAATATACGCGCTCAATTTCATTGGTGATCTTAATTACCTTAATGACCAGTTGGTTATTAGCACTTACAGTTACACCGCTGTTGTGTTTTCATTTTTTAAAAGCGGGTAGCGCAAATCGCAGCAAAACAATTTCTAAATTACAAAATGTATACCCACGCGTTTTAAAACAAACATTAAATTACCGTAAGTCGGCTTTATGCTCCGCGCTGGCTTTACTTGTCGTAGCGATAGCGGCCATGCAAATAGTTGAACAACAGTTTTTTCCGGATTCCGACCGCGCTCAGGTATTGATTAATTTTGAACTGGAAGCATCCAGTTCGAGCCGTGCGACCAACCAGACACTGCAAGATATTTTTGTGTGGTTAGATGACAAACAAAGCTTCCCGGAAATTGACTCCTACGCTGCGTATGGCGGTTTTGGTGGTCCTCGATTTGTGCTGTCGTTAACTCCGATGGATCCGGCTCAACATCGGGGTTTTATCGTATTAAACGTGAATGATGCAGAGAAAATTGATGCGCTGATTGAAAAACTCAGAGATGGCTTTTTAGCACGTTATCCTGTTTTACAAGCGCGCGTAAGCCGAATGTTTTTAGGCCCTTCTGATTCATCCGAGATAAAAATTCAGGTTAAAGGGCCAGACGCAGAAGTTATCTATGATAAAGCACAGCAAATTAAACAACTTCTAGCCAGCGTTAAAGGCACGATAGATATACGGGATGACTGGGAAAGCCGCATTACCTCAATCCAAGTTGAGATTGATCAACAAAGAGCAAGGCGTGCGGGTATTACCTCACAAGATATCGCACAAACCCTGCAAGCTTATTTTAGCGGCGCAGAAATTACAGAATTTAGAGACGGCGATACCATTATTCCGATTATTTACCGGGCACAAACCGATGAGCGCAACAATTTAGACAGGTTGCGCACCATGAACGTTTATTCGACCAAAACCAACCGTTATGTGCCTCTGTTTCAAATCGCCGAATTTTCACCCAAAAGTTATTTTTCGCGCATTCAACGTGAAAACCTCTTTAAAACGATATCGATAGAAGCACGTCACAGCCAAATGACTGCCGAGGATTTAAAAAAACAAATTGATCAAGCACTACAACAACTAAAAGACGATTTACCGCTCAATCATCAAATAGAATATGATGGCGTTATTAAAGAATCTAGCGAAGCACAACAGGCACTAGCGGCCAATATGCCTTTGGTTTTAGCCGGTGTCATTATTTTATTGGTACTGCAATTTAACTCATTTAGGCGGCCTTTAATTATTATCATCACAATTCCGCTTTCATTTATTGGTGCAGTCACCGGTTTGTTAATAATGCAAGCGCCATTTGGTTTTATGGTGTCTTTAGGTTTGTATAGTCTGGCGGGTATTATTATTAATAACGCGATTGTGTTAATAGATAAAATAGACACCCTACGCAAACAAGACCAATCAGTTGAGCAAGCAATACATAACGCCTGTAAAAATCGCCTGCGCCCTATAACCATGACAACCGTTACAACGATACTGGGTTTAATGCCGCTGATACTCAGTAAAGACCCATTATTTTATGGCCTTGCCGTGGTACTGGCATTTGGTTTAGCGGTAGGTACAGTTTTAACACTGGGCATTGTACCGGTTTTATATGCCATGCTGTTTAATGACGAAGCTGATAAAAAACGATACAACTAAATGGATAACCCAAAAGCATACGCAAGGTGGCGAACATACACCTGAAGGGCAATACATGTTAGACAACAACAGTTTCAAAATTTCATCATAATTCGCCTGTATTCTTACCAGTCTTAAATCAATTACAACGGCGCAATGATTACTATGACACTTTCCCATTCAAACTATACAAAAACTTGGCTGGTTTTAATATTGTTCTTATTTAGCCACACTGCACAATCAGAGTGGTTTAACTACAAAGGCCGGGTACAACTGGATTATGATAATACCCAGTTGAATAGTGAAGAAGTGACAGACAAATCAGCGTACCGCCGTGTCTGGTTAAGTTTTTATGGCAGCGGTGATGACAAGGGAAAGGTCAAACTTAGCAACTGGAGTTACCTCGCTCGCTTTGATTTGCGAGCAGACGAATTTGATGATGACGCGGTTGTCGATTTAGTGGTCAGTTATTCAGGTTTGGGTAATGGGCGTAAGCTCACCTTAGGCCGACAAAAAACGCAATTTGGCATGAACTGGGTGACTGGAAATACCGCACTGACCTTTGCTGAGCGAAGTGGCGTTGCGAATTTTCATAAACTTGGCCGTATGGAAGGTATGACGTATCAATCGTCTTTAGCTGAGCTAAAGTTTGGCGGTAAGATAAATTATTGGCTTGGGGTTTACGACAAATCCGACTTTAACGGTATTGCGACTGTAGGCCGAATGAGCTATTCGTATCAAATACAGCCTGCGCAATATGTGCACTTGGGGGGTGGCATTGCTGTAACGGGCGAAAAAAATCTCGCCAATCTTGAATTTAGCTATGGTTTCAATGCATTTCATTTGCAGTCAGAATATTTTACCGCAACTTACGATGACGCAAACCTAGACAATACGCACGGTGTTTATATTGAGGGTGGCTATTTTCTAGATGGCACATCGTCGCGGCCATATAAAAATGGAAAATACGGACGCTTTAAACCAAAAGCAAAATACGGCACACTTCAACTTATTGCTCGCATAGAGCAAGGGGATGGCAACTTTAATCAGGTTGAGCTCGGTAATGCTGTCGAAGCGCGTGCATATTCACTGGGTTTAAATTGGTACTTAACGTCGCAAGCGTCGTTTATGTCAAGTTATATGTCCGCCGAACAAACTCAACAGCCGGAACATGACGGCCAAGAGTTACGCTTGCGTGGGCAGTTTGTGTTTTAGTATCATTTGGCAAATACCACATAAGACGCTAATACCAGCATTACAGAAGTTACCGGGGCCCAGATGAGTCGTTCTATTCTGGATGGGGTGATCCAATTTAGAATCGTGCTTAACACTTGCACCACAAGTGCGGCATAAGCGGTCCACACCGGCCAGAATGGTGTCATTCCTGCTGCCGAGGCTATCCCCGCCCCCATACAAAGCAGCAACAGCACGGACAACGCGGCAGCTAATCGTCCAGTAAGCGGCAGTGTACGTTCATGTTGTCCACCTTGAGTGATTCGTCCCCAGGGGGCACCAGCAATTAGACAAAACTGAAAGAATATCAAGCCGGCAATGATTATCAGATATGCAAGCGTGGCAATTTGAATCATAAATACATCTTCAGTTGTGCGCATACGGGCAGACATAATAAGCCTGTACAACCGATAAAGCATTAATAAATAATGTGACCCTGTTCAACATAAAGCGTTTTAATCATTAGCCATTATTAAACATCAGGCTTTCCAGTAGCCTGATGCATAAGTTTGCTTTTCCGAATAACCAGGTATCCCTTTTACATATTGATTAATTGCTCTTACTTGTCTGATTTCTCCTGCAATAAATATCGCTGGTTGACCTTCTAACCAAGATGTATTTTGCACCGCCTGCAGCAGTTCATTTTTTGTGACGTCAGAGTTAATTATCCATTTGATAACAAAAATACCAAACCCTGGTGACAACCGAAGTCAGTTATTGTTATTAACGCAAGACGGTGAAAGAATACAGGCAAGTTTGGCTAAACTCACAAAACGCGCTGAGCAAGTTATGATGGACGGAATAACTGAAGCAGACATGCAGACCTTCTATGCAGTTGCTCAAAAAATGGCTAAAAATCTAGAAGAAAGTCACACTTAATATCAGTAGAAGATGAATGCCTGAGAATTCGTTGTTAAATTGACGAAACTCGTGCCTTGTTAGTTAGTGTTGCAGCTTTTGCCGCACATAATCATGTTGAACTAAGCCGCTGCGCGGAGTCGTAAACCTCACCATTTGAGCCACACTTACCTATGGATTAACAACCAATCTGGAGGTAAGTCACCATGAATAAATTAATCCAACAAGTCGCCTTAGAAATAGAATATCGAGGGTATGCAGATAAAACCCGAGAAACCTATTGTCAGCATTTGCAGCAAATTGAAAATTATTTAGGTAAGCCGTTAGACCAAACAACAGAGCAAGATTTAAATTGTTATTTTGCTAGCCCTGAAGTCCACAGATTATCGCGCTCAAGTGTGCTCATTAAAGTGAACAGTTTAAACTTCTTGTTTAAATATGTTCTTCATAAATCCTTTACCATTGATGTTGTGGTGCCTAAACAACGCCCGAAGCTACCTATATACTTAACAAGAGAAGAAATAAAGTGCGTCATACAACAGTGCACCGACTTGCGCATTAAAACCATGGTGATATTGACCTATGCTTGTGGTCTGAGATTAAGTGAGTTGACCCAAGTAAAAGTACAGAATATTGATGGCCAAAGAAAAACCATACTAATAGAGCGTGGAAAAGGCGGTAAATCAAGGTACGTCGTCGTGCCTGAAAGTGCCTTACAACAACTCAGGATATACTGGAAAATGTATCATCCCAGTACATGGTTGTTTTATTCGTTACGTGATTTTACAACACCGATAGGCAAAACAACCTTCTCGAAAGCGCTACGTAGAGTGGCAAAAGAATTGGGCATGGAAAATAGATTAAGTGCCCATAAACTGCGTCATGCCTACGCTACACACCAACTAGAATCAGGCATGCCATTGCACCAGCTACAACATCAACTTGGACACAGTGATATAAAGACCACACAAACATATTTACACTGGTTACCAGAATTAGGTCACGGTGGCGTTGATTTACTGGCGAGTATGAGGTGAATTATGAAACCACTTCATCTAGCTGACATCCTTAATCAAGGCTTAGCGGACTATCAGCAAACGCATAAAATGAGTGTGCAGCAAAAGCGGGTATGCGACCATATTCAATCGTGCCGAACGGGCGAGCTTGGATATCAAAAGTGGCAATGTGACCAATGTGGGCATCAAACTGAAATTGGCTGTAGCTGCCGCGATAGACATTGCCCAAGATGTCAGGGTACAACCACTGAAGACTGGGTCGACAAGCAAAGCGAAAATTTATTGCCGTGCAGCTATTTTCATTTAGTCTTTACCTTGCCACATGAGCTCAACCTGATTGCACAATATAACGCCAAGCCTCTGTATCAAAGTCTATTTAAAGCCGTGTGGCAAACCTTAAACAAATTTGCCAACAACCGGCAGCACGGGCAATTGGGTATGACCTGTGTGTTACACACTTGGGGCCAAAACTTAAGTCAGCATATTCACTTGCACTGTTTAATACCAGCTGGGAGTTTAAGTACAAAGCAACAATGGCAAAGCGTTAATAAAAATTACCTTTACCCAGTGAAAGCATTATCCACAGTCTTTAAAGGCAAAATGTTGGCAGAGCTAAAAGCTCAGAATGTGAATTTAAACAGCTTAAACATTCCACAAAAATGGTGTGTGTACGCCAAACCCTGCTTAAGCCACAGCCAGCAATTGCTAAGTTATCTGGCGAGGTATACCCGAAAAGGCGTGATGTCAGAATCAAGGTTGGTTAAACATACAACCCACTCAGTGAGTTTTAAATACAAAGACTATCGGGATAATAACCAAAATAAAGTCATGACGCTTGATACAGAGGAATTTATCCGGCGGTATTTACAACACATACTGCCTAAAGGCTTAATGCGAGTACGCCATTATGGATTTTTAGCCAATGCTTGTCGCAGGCGTAAAGTGAAGCTAATCAAAGCACAATGTAAAACAGGCAAACCCTGTACAACAAAGCCAAAATCAGACAAAAAAATGCATTGGCCGTGCACAGAGTGTCAGGTAGGTGAGCTAAAGCTGGTGAGTATTTTATTACCAAGTCGAAAGTTAATAGAGCCGGTACTAACTGGCTGAAACTTTTAAGGCAATAAAGCCCATAAAAAACAAAGCCCATTGGGTTGGGTTAGACCTTTCTGTGCATATTAAAAATAAAGTTGCAAAAAATGACCAAATTAGCTTAAATTACCGTTAATTCAATGCGCAAACTCAAGTTTAATGGATTGAAAAATGCTAACAACAAGGAGATTACCTGTCATGCCAACTGAGCTTAAAAAAGCAAATTCCTATAGCATAAATCAAACCAGACAACCGTGTTGTTTGCCCGTTCAACAAATGATTCATTCACACAAACTACGTGTGCATGAATACTAAAGCGTTTTATATATAAGGAAATTTTCAGCTGTCATCCGTTCAGATATCGCGCTTTATTATTAGTTTTAGCTGGCTTTACCATGGAATATTTCCTAAGCTGATCCACATTGCACCACTTGAGCGATTTTTGACGGCAAGTTTGGGGTTTTCAAATGAAATATCGGATTTACTTACCCAATTGGCAGGTGTTGGAGAAGTTGTATTTGGTGTTGTTCTCTTTATTTTTTATCGTTCTAAAGCTATTTTAATTTTAAATATTGCAGCTTTAGTTGGTTTAATATTATTCGTCGCTATGTTACAGCCTCAGTTATTAGTTGAAACATTTAACCCCGTGACAACTAATATTCCAATAATCGGGTTGAGCATTATTTTACTGAATAATTTAAAGCACACCGGGTAAAGTTTATCATGCCAATAACAGACATTGGCCTTGGCTTATTTAACGGCAAGTGATCTAACAAAGCGGACATTGGCTTCGAATTTTGTTTAGTCTTTTCTGTGCTAAAAGTGGAAGCTCAAGCGTGGGTTATTTAATGTCGGCTATCGGATATTTAGCTGACTCAAGCAAAAGATGCGCAAAAAAATTTAACGCTTATGGCACGGGCGAGGAACGAGCCCCGTGCCATACTTGTTACAAGTTTACCCTTTGGCACAGTTCCCAAAGAGCGATTTTATTTGAATCATATCTCAGCAATGTATCCGCAGTTACGGTGGAAACCCATCGCAGCTCAGAATGCTCTTCAGAATTAACGGCAGTTCCAGTTACTTCAGTGGCGAAAGCAAATTCAGGGATGACATAAACGTTTCCACCCCAATGCTCATGTCCCTTATAGAAAATTTTAGGCAGCATAACTTTACTATCTAACTGCAACCAATTAGTACCGATCATGCCAGATTCTTCACTTAGTTCACGCTTAGCAGCTTCAATCGGACTTTCTTGATCTTCACCGCCGCCTGATATTGCCTGCCATGACCCATCGTCGGACCGCTGACCAATAAGCACTTCAATCTCGTTACCAGCTCGTCGATAGGGGAAAACAATAACTTGGAATGGTGCTCTCATACTTCCTACTTGGTCATGGTAGAACGGCCCATTACTGAGCCGCCCCGATACAGATCCGGACGTGCTCTGATGTTAAAAATAGCACCGCATCCGGCTCTTCATTAATATCATTGCCCGTGTAAAACACAAAGCCCCCTAATACCAATTTACCGAGATCAGCCGTTTGCTGACCCGTAGTGGTTTAATTTGAAAATATCCTAGCATATCTTTAAACCCATGCCAGTTAAAACTCTGCGTTTGGGGGCGTCTATTTAACTTAGACTCACCTTGAAAAAAGTCAGCCATGACGACAAACCTATTTATTTCCTTATATAAGCAGAACTCAACACCGGGCTTGTGACGTGCAAGGATGCACTAATGCCGTGAACTGCAGGATGCAGAGAAACGGTCCAACAATAGGATTAAGTTGCGGCTGCGCGCAACATATCCTTATTTATTATACGTCGAATACGCTAATTGTAAGTTATATGGAGACACATGTAAGGTGCTTTGGGTTTGCCTCATTTGCCAAAGGTCAAATGCATTCTGAAGCTTTAACCAATGATCGGCAGAAGGCTTTCCAAAAGCAAGCTCCAACCTTACCGCCATCTCTGGAGTAATTGAGCCTTTTGCATTTAAAACTTTTGAAAGTGTCTTGCGACTTACATCTAAATGTTTCGCTACATCTGTTATCGTGACTCCCATAGGCTCAATTACTAATTCTTTTAGAATTTCGCCTGGGTGTGCTGGATTATGCATAGACATTAGTGATAATCCTCATAATTTACTATTTCAACATCCCGTCCGGTGAAACGGTAGGTGATTCGCCAATTACCGCTTACTCGAACAGACCATATTTCTTTTCTATCGCCTTTAAGTTTATGCATAAATAAGCCCGGTAAGTCCATATCGTCAGGAACTTCAGCCTGATCTAAATTAGCTAAAATCAAACGAATTTTCTTTTCATGCTTTTTTTGTATTCCGGCGGTTTTGCCAGTTGCGTAAAACTTTTCTAGGCCTTTATGAATGAAACTTTTAATCATAAAGAAAGTGTAACCCTACAGGTGTCAAAAAGCCAGTAAATTGCTAAGACGTATAACGAGACTGTAGAATAACTCCTACAGCCAAATTGAATTAAAAAACGAGTTCCTGTAATTAACTCTAAGCGTTTTTAAAGCATTAGGTAATGCATTTGGAACCCATAACACAGGCTGTTTTTCTTAAAAATGAATAATTCTACAGCCTCAACGCCGCCAACACAGGCCGAGCGTAGCGAGGTCCTGCCCCAGCTTCGCTGGGGCGAAGTGCTTGGCATTGTTACATGCTTTCATGAACCAAATCCCAAACGAGCTCCATGATTACAGATGAGGCGCTATCGGGATGCATATCTTGTTCTCCAGACATAGCTGCGCATGATTTCCTGATGGGTGAACCTTCACTCCATAACCCGTAACTATTCCTGATTCCCATTCCCCAACCTAAATGAAACTGTATGAGATCTTCTTTTTCTGTTTCTTGTAGCGTATTGATGCTTTCTTGATCTAGGCTTTTATAGATATCCAACGCTGCTTCTTTGCAAGTAAGTGGTGTCATTGTGTCAGTTTCGCTTTCCTTGCTACTTTCTGGAACGGAACTACAACTGGACAATACCAAACAAATAAATACAGTTATAAGTAGTTTATACATCTCAATTCCCTTAGGCATGGTCATGATAGAACGACCCATTACTGAGCAGCCTCCATACAGATCCGGACGTGCCCTGATTTTGAAAATAGCACCGCATCCGGCTCTTCATTAATATCATTGCCCGTGTAAAACACAAAGCCCCCTAATACCAATCTACCGCTATCAACCGTTTGCTGACCCGTAGTGGTTTAATTTGAAAATACCCTAGCATATCTTTAAACCCATGCCAGTTAAAACTCTGCGTTTGGGGCGTCTATTTAACTTAGGCTCACCTTGAAAAAGTCAACCATAACGACAAACCTATTTATTTCCTTATATAAGCAGAACTCAACACCGGGCTTGTGACGTGCAAGGATGCGCTAATGCCGTGACTGCAGGATGCAGAGAAACGGTCCAACAATAGGATTAAGTTGCGGCTTCGCGCAACATATCCTTATTTATTAGCTTCACTTGCACCACTGCCTGTGATACTCGATAGCCGAAACATCCAAATTGTGACTTTCCTTTACAATAAGCTGCCTACCCAATTGGGGCACAGTTAGATCATTTTCTATATATACACCACCGATATCGAAAAGCTTATGGTGGTTTGGACACAAACATAAGATGTTTTCAATTGTATCTACACCATTATGAGGCTCACCTAAAGCTTTAATGTGAGCCGCTTCAGCATACCAATAGTCACCAGCCTCCAATCGAATACCACACATTTGGCACTTGTACTCATACAATTCCTTAATTTTTAAAGGAAGCCCTTGATCTCTTATTATCTTGTTGGTTTCGTAACTTTTTCTTTTTGGTTTGGAATCTTGCAGTAAGTAGCTTTCTATCTCGGGGTCTATTGAATAGTTAAGCTCCCTCAATCTACGTACGGCAGTTCTTAACTCATCGGTAGTAAAAAGCACCCTCCACTCAGGCTTAATGACATTTGCCTCGAGTGAAAGATCTAATCGATTGTGGAGAACTAATCTAGTTAACCCTTCGGATATTCTATTTGGGCCTACCAATAAATCCCTTGCTGTTTGCAGTGCTCCTCGCTCACTAACCATCGATCGAAATAATGGAGCCTTGTAACCAGTCTCTTCTCTAGAAATTCTATGTTGCTCTAGAATATGGGTTTCAAAATCTTGCTCGAGGCTCATAATTTCTCCTTGAACGCCGCCATAAGCGGCCAGATAATAGTTGGCTAAAATTGTGAGGAACGAACACAGCCAACTGTTATATGTCCGTTACTTCATGGCCCTGTTATATGTCGGCTTTAAATTTGGCTTTATTTTTAATCAAACCTAAAGCTGAACATAAAGCAATTATTACAGCTGCACCGTAAGACGCAATTATATAAGGTGTTCCTTGTTCTTGGATTATCCCAACGCCAATATAAGGATCACTAAGAGTCTCATATGCAGCGTAAGCAAAAAACACCGTAAACGATATACCAAGAACTACAAATCCTTTACGCCATATTGTTAAAAAATAAACAGGAACGCCAAATAGAAACCCTTGAAGCCACAACTCAGGAATTGTTGCCATTTTATCTGATACTTCAGCAACAGTACTAAAAGAGATAAACAGTATTGCAAATGTTAAGAGTTTATTCATAGGCATAGTCATGGTAGAACGACCCATTACTGAACCGCCCCCATACAGATCCGGACGTACCCTGATGTTGAAAATAGCACCGCATCCGGCTCTTCATTAATATCATTGCCCGTGTAATACACAAAGCCGCCAAATACCAATCTACTGTAATCAGCCGCTTGCTGACCCGTAGTGGTTTAATTTGAAAATATCCTAGCATATCTTTAAACCCATGCCAGTTAAAACTCTGCGTTTGGGGGCTCCTATTTAACTTAGGCTCACCTTGAAAAAGTCAACCATAACGACAAACCTATTTATTTCCTTATATAAGCAGAACTCAACACCGGGCTTGTGACGTGCAAGGATGCACTAATGCCGTGACTGCAGGATGCAGAGAAATGGTCCAACAAATAAGGATTAAGTTGCGGCTGCGCGCAACATATCCTTATTTATTATATTGCATTAACTGAAATGCTTTAAGTACCTGTAATACAATTCTTT
This sequence comes from Catenovulum sediminis, assembly GCF_007289895.1. GTDB lineage: Bacteria > Pseudomonadota > Gammaproteobacteria > Enterobacterales > Alteromonadaceae > Catenovulum > Catenovulum sediminis. Next base: position 4,088,002 of record NZ_CP041660.1, read on the forward strand.
TTCACCACCTGAAAGAGATACATTTAAAGTGCCAGCTTCTAAGCATTCCAGAGCTTTCTGTGCGACCGACGAGGCGAGATCTATAATTTTATTTGGATTTATTAAAGTAGTCATCTCTGGTTTATAGTTCTCAATATTTCCATCCCAACTCACAGATGAATATTCAACTAAAGTTTGTATTTCTCTATCAAATCTAAAATTAAAGCTGGGCTTGTTACTATGCTGTGCAATTGCCATTAAACTTGCGTTATGAAGAAATGAATTACGTAATGCATATACTGCTTTTGTATCCATGTGGCCTTCGGGGTAATCAGCAAAATAGTATAAGGCTTTTAAAATTGGACTAGACGCTGAATTAGAAAACTCATTCATATCTGTACGCGCGTAACAAAATCCGATTTGTTCTATTGCTGCAAAAGCACCAACAACAGCTACGAAGTTTTTAGAATACTCCATATGTTTAGCGTGATTAATTTCTTGCAGAGTAATCGGTAAGATTGATTTCAGGTGGCCGTCTTTAAGTTGGTAAAAAGAAGCTCCGCCTAGATGTGCGTATGCTAACTCTAAAAGAGATAACTCTGTGAGGGTCTTATTTTTCCATTCACTGATATCCAATTAACACTCCATACTAGCTTTGCAATAGTCATGGTAGAACGACCCATTACTGAGCCGCCCCCATACAGATCCGGACGTGCCCTAATGTTGAAAATAGCACCGCATCCGGCTCTTCATTAATATCATTGCCCGTGTAAAACACAAAGCCCCCTAATACCAATCTGCTGTAATCAGCCGCTTGCTGACCCGTAGTGGTTTAATTTGAAAATATCCTAGCATATCTTTAAACCCATGCCAGTTAAAACTCTGCGTTTGGGGGCGTCTATTTAACTTAGGCTCACCTTGAAAAAGTCAACCATAACGACAAACCTATTTATTTCCTTATATAAGCAGAACTCAACACCGGGCTTGTGACGTGCAAGGATGCACTAATGCCGTGACTGCAGGATGCAGAGAAATGGTCCAACAAATAAGGATATACGGCTGCGCGCAACATATCCTTATTTATTAGGTTTGCTGTAGCTTTATCTTTTTGAAGACGCTAAAATCAATTCCGACAATGCTCTCAGGCTTAGAGAGCAAATAATTTTGTTTTTTATCAGGGTCATATTTTACTATCTGGTCCGACTCAGTTCTTCTTCCCGTTAACCGAATGTTATTAATCCACTCATTAAAAGAATCATTATCCTTTAAAAATAAGTCGTAGTCTTTCTGTTTTAAGTGAACCCATGTGTAATATTGAAAGGCACTTTGCTCGCATAGGATGTGAGCGACTATGTAATTATTAGTCTCGTCAGCAGTTAACTTGAAATAATTGGCATCTACGTATTCCAAATCATAATTAAATGGAGATAAGTTGTATTTCCGTTTGCCAAATAATTTCTGGAAGATCGACTTCACGTAACTCAAACACATACTCTTCATTGAAACCTAACGCTTAGATAATGAGCAAAGATTGCCATGGCAGAACGACCCATTGCTGGGCCGCCCCCATACAGATCCGGACGTACCCTAATGTTGAAAACAGCACCGCATCCGGCTCTTCATTAATATCATTGCCCGTGTAATACACAAAGCCCCCTAATACCAATCTACTGTAATCAGCCGCTTGCTGACCCGTAGTGGTTTAATTTGAAAATATCCTAGCATATCTTTAAACCCATGCCAATTAAAACTCTGCCTTTGGGGGCGTCTATTTAACCATTTGTATAAGGTGTGCAGCACAAAGTTATATATCCTGCTGATGCTTTTACTATTGTCTGGTAGACCAAAATGATTTTGAATGCCAACCAGTTTTCGTTTTAACATCGGCATGATTATATTCAGTCGCTTAGAGCGGTTTTGCTCTACCCATTGATAAAGTTCATTCAGCATAGTTTTATGCTTTTTCCGACTCGTGACCCGTTTTAATCTTGGCTCGCCTTGATGGTCTTTACCCCAGTAACATTCAAATCCCAGAAAATTAATGCTTTTATCTGGATGACCGCTTGGATGAAAACGGCTGAATCTCTTGAGGTGCGTTTTGTCTTTTGCCAGTTCTAGATTAAATTTTCTTAATCTATTGCCCAGTATCCGAGAAAACGTTTGTGCATCTTGTCGATATTGAAATGCGGTGACAAAGTCATCCGCATATCTTATAAACATGGCTCTGCCCTTCATTCGCGGTTTTACTTTCTTTTCAAACCAGCGGTCTAGTGCGTAGTGCAGGTAGATATTTGCCAGTATTGGGGGATCTCAATGACCCTACAAATTCATAAACTGACGCAATACTTACGCGGATGGGGATACTATTACCTAATAGCCAATGCTTATCAATTAACGGTGGATTTAGATCACTGGATCCGTCGTAGGATAAGAATGCGCTACTGGCGGCAATGGAGAAAACCTCGCACTAAAGTACGCAGTTTAATGAAACTGGGGGTTAGCGAGCCCCTCGCCATTGCATGTGGTATCACCAGTAAAGGCCCTTGTAGAAGTTCGAAAACAAAAGGAATTAACATTGCGCTAGGCAATGACTATTTGGCTTCACAAGGTTTAGTGTCACTGAGAGATATTTGGATTAATATTCATTACGGGAGATGAACCGCCCATTGCGGAGCCGCACGATGGGTGGTGTGGGGGCTGGAGATTAGAAACCTCCGGCTACCCGATTATGAGCTTTTTGCGAACACGATTGCTGCCCAACCAAAAGAATAACGCGCCCGCGGCCCCGTACGCTACAAACAAACCACGAAAGTATAAGTTGGCAGTATCTATTAAAGCGTAAAGAAAACCCGCAGTGCCACCAATCGTGATTATTAATACCGGGTTGACCCAATCCAGCTTTCGTAGCACATAATAGATAGGCAAACCAATGATTGCACAGAAAACTGCCATATATAGAAAACTGAAAATTCCAAATAGCAGGTAAGATCCAATAAACGTACTAAATATAGCGCCGAAGCCGTTGTGACTAAATTCCTCAATAGCCGCCCAGATAGCTACCACCCCGCTCACCAACATCGGAGAAAGAAAGCTAAATAAATAACCCGATCGCATTTCGTTACCATAGTTCATGGTAGCTATAGCTCTAACGCCCCGCCTAACAAACGTAAAATGCTTGGCTAAATTAGGAACGAAGTGACGCAAGCCAAGCTTTTTACGTCCTTGGTTGAGGCGCTTGTTATACGTAACTTGCGCTTACTGAATTTCTTGTTGCCAGTTTACCTTTTGATAAACTGATTTTTGATTAAAGTTAGTGTTACCAGTCGTAGGACCTACATAGTAATACATGCCACCAGAGAAACCTGCACCACCAACTGAAGTAAGTTGTTTTGGCAAAGCAGCTACCGCGTCTTTAGCATTTAAAAATACGTTATTTTCAGGATAGGCGTCTTGAAGAGTAGGCTCGGACAATAATTGTATGGACTGGTTAATAATGCGGCTTGAAATTGCTTTGTGAGTTTGACCTTTCGCCCAACCTAAAGATTTACCAGTAAAGATATTTAGTTCATCGCTATGACCAGCATAAAACACCTCATCTCGAATAATTTGACCATTTACTTCTAAACACCAATCAACAATAACAAAGCTTGCGTAACTTGCATTTGTAATTACTTGTGAATAGCGATGGATTTTAGCGTGTACTTTAGCTTTTTTAGATACGTTTGAAGTATTTTTGTTAAGGGTATTCAAGATTGATTGTTGAATATTATTTTTGTCAGCTTCATCAAAGCTACCCCAATTAAAAGCCCCATATGATTCATTGTCAGCTGTATTTTTATCAACGATGAGTGAAACTGAGTTTACGTTGGCGCTAAATGCAGGAGCGTTTGTTAATAAAGGGAATTCTGTTTTACTTGCTGTCCCAGTAACACCACAACCCACTAAGATTAGAGATAAAGATAAAAATATTAGATGTTTCACACGCACTCCTTATTTACGTATAACATTTTAGTATTCATGCACACGTAGTTTGTGTGAATGAATCATTTGTTGAACGGGCAAACAACACGGTTGTCTGGTTTGATTTATGCTATAGGAATTTGCTTTTTTAAGCTCAGTTGGCATGACAGGTAATCTCCTTGTTGTTAGCATTTCATCAATCCATTTAACTTGAGTTTGAGCTTTGAATTAACGGTAATTTAAGCCAATTTAGCCATTATTTGCAACTTTATTTTTTAGGCTCAGTAAGGTCTAACCTAACTCGACGGGCTTTGTTTTTTATTGGTTTTATTGCCTTAAAAATTTCAGCCTGTTAATACCGGCTCTATAAACTTTCGGCTTGGCAATAAAATACTGACCAGTTTAAGTTCGCCTAATTTGCAATTAGTGCAGGGCCAATACTTTTCTTTGTCTGGCTTTGGTTTTACTGTGCTGGTTTTCTCTGTTTTCTCTGTTTTGCTTTGAGCTTTAATTAGCTTCACTTTAAGCCTGCGGCAAGCATTCGCTAAAAACCCATAATGGCAGCATTTTCAATCTTTATTGTTCGCCTACATTTAGCTGGTTTTACCATGGAATATTTCCTAAACTGATTCACATCGCACCACTTGAGCGATTTTTGACGGCAAGTTTGGGGGTTTTCAAATGAAATATCTGATTTACTTACCCAATTGGCGGGTATTGATGCATTTAAAGCACACAGGGTAAAGTTTATTATGCCAATAGCTCACTGTTTAATTGCGCCTGCGCTTCAAAAAAAAGTGGACAACACAACGGATTTAATAAACTTGTGGGTTTTGCACTCTGGCATCCCCCAGGCCGAATCCGAAATGACGGTTAACATTACCCATAGCAATATTCAAATTGGCAAAGGTTATGCCGTTATGGCGTCTTTGTTATTGCCTTCACTGTGGTCTAAAGAAAATATATCAGCCCTACAGTTGGGTTTGGCAAGCGCATTGTCAGATTATTATTCACTACCCTCTAAGCAGGTTTTTGTTACTACAAGCATTATTGAGTCTGGTTTGGTTGTTGAAAATAACCAAGAGGTAAAATGGTGAACAAGCAACACCGTCACAGTGCAAAGCGATTACCTGCTAAATAAGCGTGTTTTCCACTTCGTGAATTGTCCTTGGCCGGAATGCCTTATTTTCACTTAGTCTTTCGTGCTATCCGGGTAAAAATTCTATGGTCCATTGAGTATTAATGCTGGCAACTTGTTGTGCGGCAAATTGTATGCTTTTAAGTTTTAATAATAATCGCCGTTCGAGTTTTTTATCATTCAGTTCACTTGAGAGTATTGCCGCTTTTACAATTTCACCACTGGCTGCAATTTCAAGTTCAAATACAACTTTACCCGCTAATAATGGATTTTTACGTAAAGCTTTACTGTAAAGTGTGTATAAACTGGTTTTATTATTTTCTAGCACTTGCCGTATACTGGCTTCTGAGCGCTGTCCTTGTGCGTCTTGTATATTAGCAGCGTCTTCGCTATCGGTTGCATTGCCTGTGTTATCCGAACGATTAGCAAGGTAATTATCACTGCCAATTTGTTCTTGTTCGGCTAAGCGAATTTGTTTTATGGTGCGCTCGCCAAGTTCTGCGGTGTTCGCCTCTTCAATTTTTGCACTCTGTGCCTTGTTAACTTGTCTACTTTTGCGGTCTGTCACCGCTTGCAATTTATTGCGCTCTATGACCTGAGCTTCACTTTTACTTTCTTTTAATTTTTCTTTCTGTATCGGTTTAATATCAACAGCCTGGCGCATTGCAAATAATTCGTTTTTCATTGCGGCTAGGCCTGTTGAGCGTGCTTTTTGTTTGGCCGCTTGTCGTTTTTCAGATGCTGTGGGCGGCTCTGGCTTTGTTTTTTCAACTTCAGTCGGGACAGGTTCAGGCTCGGGTTCCGGTTGTTCAAGTTGTTTTTTTTGTAGCACAATTTTTGCCAGTTGCGGCGGCAAACTTTGTTTCGCTTCGCGCGTTAATTCGGCTGTTTCGATAAAAGGTACAATCAGGGCAAAACATAAATATACAAGCAGTAAAAACAAACAAATCTTGGTAAAGAATTTGTCTTGTTTACTGCTTTCACCCCAAGCTTGTCTTTCATCCCACTGCGTTCCAAACGCTGCACTTGTCATTAAGTGGCTCCTTGTTGGTTTTGCACAACTTGCTCAACGGCCAATGACATATCCCGATAGCCTGTTTCAGCACATACCGCCATGATCTGTTTTAACAAGCTATAAGGTAAGCTGGCATCGCCAATGATGGTCACAGACCGACCTTTTTCAGTTTGAGTTTCTGTTAATGGTTTGCTTCTGTTGGCTTGATACTGCAGCTCACTTTTTAATGCACTCGTTAAGTCCGGCGATGCTGTTTGCTGCCAGATCAATTTTTCTTGCACTATTACCTTGCCAGAGAAAATACTGATCACTAAATTTTCTTTGGGTAAGGTCTGTGCGACAGAGGCGGGTAAATTTATTTCTTTATTATTTTGTAATACCCGCACTTCAGATTGATTGACAATCAGGAAAAATACCAAAATCGTAAATATATCCATGAGCGAAACCAGGTTTAATTTACTGCTCGTTGCTATACGTTTGTGATGTTTTGCCAAGCGTTTTGCGCGCATTGATTTTTTCATTCTGGTGCATCTCCCAGCGAAATATTTGGGAAAAGTTCCGCGTCGACCAAATTGGCAGCAACCACGGCTTTAAAGCTTCTCACTGTGTCCATGGTTGAAACAATCGTCTGATATTCGGTGTCTTCGGCGAGTAACAATAGAATGTCACTTTTTTCTATCCCTTGTTGCTGAAAAGTCAGTTTTAAGTCTTGTAAATATTTAGACAGTTGCAGGTAAGGATATTCCCCCTGCTGTTTATTTAATTCCGTCAGTAATACGCCACTTGGATAGTTAATGACAAAACCTTCTTCGTTGACAATCAGTTCTAATACTTTTGGCGCGTCATTTAATTCTGTGTTCTCCTGCGATTCACTATTTACCGGCAATTGCAGGTTTAAAATACGTACCTGAGAAAATACCAGACTCAACAATAAAACAGGTACCAGCACTATCATCAAATTCATAAATGATGTGATATCCAGTTCTGCATCCTGTTTAATTTTGCGTCTTAAACGTCTCATGGGGTGTTAGTCCTTTTTATCTCGCGCTGCACCGTACGACAGTGCATTTAATAATTTAATGCCTGCCATTTCTAACGTATCAACAATTTCTGCTGTCCGACTTTGTAGGTTAGTATGAAATAAGATCAAGGGTATTGCGGTTATTAGGCCAAATGCGGTGGTATTCATAGCCACCGATATGCTGGCAGATAATAAGTTGGCTTTTTCAGCCGGGTCGGCATTCGCCACAGCTGAAAAAGCGGCAATCAAACCCATGATAGTCCCCAATAAACCCAATAGTGTTGCAATATTGGCCAATGTTGCCAACAAGGGGGTACGTTTTTCCAGTTGCAGCATGTATTCCATCACGGTTTCTTCCATCGCGTATTCCAGATCTTCCCGTCGTTTTACCTGTTGCATTCGACTGATACCGGCTTGCAAAACATCTAAAACAGGCGCCTGTTGCTGCATTGCAACCGATTTTATATGTTCAACATCGCCTTTTTGCAAAGCCGATTTTATCTGCACCAATGCGCGTTTATTGGCATTGTGAGTTGAAGACAAAAACAAATAACGTTCTATTGTAATTGCCAAGCCAATTACTAAGACGAGTGCGATAATGTAAATAAAGGGTCCACCGTCCTGTAAAAACCGAATTATAGTGTCGAATAAACTCATGATCCTTTCCTCTGTTGCGAATTATTGTGTGATTGTGCGTGTTGTTTAATAGCTTGTTTAAAGGCTTTTGGATAAATAGGCTGGAGTTCAGGTAGCTGGATGTCGTCATCTTCCAGTTTAAGCTTTTTATCCAGTTGCATGTTTTGCCAGGGCATTATGTATATCACTTTCGGTTGTGCTTGACTGCCTTTCACTTGGCTTTCAATCATTAATGTTTGTGTTTCAGCCGCTAAACTTACCGTTGAGAATATTGAAAATAGAAAGAAAAAAATAGGAATTAAGCTAAGCATATTTAATTTCGACACAACTGCAGATCGTCTTTTTGGGTAACGGCTTAACTGCGTTAGCTGCGTTAGTGGTGTTAATTGTATTAACTTTATTAATTGTGTTAATTGTATTAATTGTATCGGTAAGGTGAGTTTCATTGTTTCGCCTCTTGTTGTGCGGCTTGATTCTGTTTTTGTTTTTTCTTTTGTTTTTGTTCGACGATGGCTAGCCACATTTTTACTTGGCGAGCATCTGGATTGGCTGTCAAATAAAGCTGGTAATGCTGTTTCGCTAATGCCCACTGACCACGGTTTAAATCTAATAGTATCGCGTAGTTTAAATGAATATTGCTGTTATCAGGCTCAATTTGTAAAGCGCGCTGATAACTTGTTTCAGCCAGTGCAAACTGCCCGTTTTTTCGTGCAATCTGACCTTGCAAATTTAAAGCGGTTACCTGATTTGGATTTTTGTTGAGCAGTTGCTCTAAATACCATAAAGCCTGTTTAACATTGTTTTGTTTAACGGCGATCAGCGCTAAATTAATATACCCACCGGCAAGCTCTGGTTGCTGTGTTATGAGTTTTAAAAACATTTTTTCAGATTCTGCTAATTGCCCTTTTTTAAAGCTATCTAGGGCGAGTTGGTAGTTTTTCTCTATCGTTGTCGAAAAAAGTGGTTTTGCAGCAAGTAGTTTTGAAGCAAGTGGTTTTGCAGCAGGATCGAGTTGTTCGGGTGACTCGGCGTTATCTTCGATAACCGCATTGGTTGTTATATCGGCGTTGTCTGTTTTGTCTGCTTTCTCTGTTTTATCTGCGTTTTCTGTTGTATGTGCTTTATCCTCAATATCTGTTTTGCTGTTTTGTGTAACATCGTTATTTATCGCTTTGTCGCCAGCTTTTTTGGGTATATTTTGTTGGCTGTCGGGTAAACTTGCTGGCGCGTTTATTTGCTGCGCGCATGCGCTTAATAACAAGCAGAAAACGACAAAAAATAACCGGCTTTTAAAGCATATTTTCATAAACATCAATCGTGACCTCCTGCCGTTGATATTCTGCCGGAACGAGTTGAGCAAGCTTTGCAAAACTGAGTTTTATCCATTCATCATATAAGTTTTGATGGCTTCGCTGCGCATTTATACTGTGTATATCTATTGCTTTTTCTTCAAACGGAAATGCGATTTCTTCCAGTATTAACTCATACTCTTCTAAGGCTAATTCATCCAGTTCTGCCGGGCGTTCTGATTGCATCACAGCTAATGCCAGTTGGCGGTATAATTCAGCCAACTGAAAGGTAGATTTAGGCACAAATTCTGCCAGTTCAAAGTCTAAACAAGCCTGATAATACTGGATAGCCTGTTGCATTGCTTTTTGTTTTGCCCGCATGCTTTGCTGCAACGGGATTTTCAACTTACGCCACGAGAAGGTTCTGTGGTGCGCTAAACCCAATTCGTATGCAGAATAGCTGGCGAGATAGCGTGATCTGTCTTCAACTTCTGTTTGATTAAACGGGTGCGCGTTCGTAGCAGTACGTTTTAGTCTGCTTTGCTTTTTATGTTCACTGAGAATTTTTCGTAACCAAAAATAACGTTTGTTCGGCTCTTTAGTTTGTAGATAAAATTCACTCATTTTGAAACGCACCTCTTGCGCCAGTGAAAACGGCTTTGGGTATTGGTGTGCGTAGGTGCGAAATGCCAATATCGCTTGCTTTAGGTTATCGTCTTTTAAGTAATATTCAGCCGCGGTATATTGTGCTTCTCTCGCTAACTCATAGTCCTTTTCTGTTTTCGCCATTTGAATCAGTTGAGCAGCTGCTAAACTCCATTTTTGCTGTTGACGATAAATATTGGCCAGTTTTGCCGGTACACTGGCACTGTATTCATGTGCTGGATACACTTGTTTAAACTTAACTAACACTTCGCTTGCTTGTTGCCATTTTTGCGCCTCGATTAATAAATTGGCGGCGTCAAATTCAGCATTTATCTGATATTTTGAAGCGGTGACCACCTGCCCTAATCGTAAGTAATGCGTAGCAGCCAGTAAAGGTTGTGTGGTTTCTAGTGACTTAGCATAAAAATAGATACTGGCTGCAATTAGGTCGGAAATTTCTTGGTATTGTTTAGAGCCTTTTTTAATGTACTGCAGGGCGTTTAGATAAGCTGTTTCGGCGTCTGTATATTGCGCTTGCGCATAATACATATTGGCTTGATGCAAATAAGCTGAACGAAGGTATATTTTCTCGATATTTGACAGCTTATGCGTTTGCGTGGTGTGCTCAAGCTGCTGCAATATTTTATCGGTAAAAAACAACATCTCTTCTGTTAATTTTTCATTTGCTGCATATTGTGCCGCTTGATGTGCAATCGCCAACGCGCGTTTATCAGCCGTAAAACGGGTGACAAAAAGTTTGTCTAGTTGCCGCCTTTGTGTGCGTAATTTTGCTAAAAATTTGACTGATTGTTGCGCATTTTCGCCCTGCGTATTGTGTTGCGCAATTAATTCTCGAATGGTTAACAGTGCGGTAAATAAATAATCAGGCTGCTGGTTGTACTCTGCCACCAAAACTAAATAAGCATTGAGTGCATTTTCATATTGATAAGCACCGTACAGCGCTTCTGCATACAAAAGTCTAGTTTTTTCGAGCGCTTCAGCACTGGGGTTAAATATATCTGACTTGTTTTTTAAAGTTTGCTCTTGTTGTGTTTGTGTTTGTGTTTGTGTTTGTGTTTGCGCAGCCTCTGTATTCAGCTGTTGCAAATAACGGCTAAACCACTCAGCGGCCGTGGCAAAGGTATTTATGCGTTTAGCATTTGGTGCTTCACTGTCTAAGCTAAACTCTTCCATATCTTGCGCTATCGCATAATACTGACGTGCAAACCGCTGGCTATAGGTTAATAAATGCGCTAACACTTCCTGCTTTTCAGCCAGTTGTGCAGATTGCCAAAACGCTGAAGTTAAAGAATATTGCTGACTGAATTTTAATTCGACATCGCGTTTTTTAGCCAACAACCCCTGCTGTTGATATAAGTCCATGAGTTTTTGGTAAAAACGGGCTGACCAAATTGAATTTGCATCTTGTTTTATATACGCCAGATACGTTTGCTCGGCATCTCGCTTCAAGTCTTTTTGCAGCATAAAATCAGCAAATCCCGCATATAAATTATGTTTAAACTGCCTGATATCAATGCGTTGTTGTTGGCAGTATTTCACTAATTGGTTGAGTGATGCCGCTTGCTGTTGCTGGCTTAACGATATATTCAAACCCCGCTGCGCATCTTGATATAAATTTGTTTTCGTTTGATAAGTTTGTGCCATTAATGTCACAAAATATTGATCTGCACTGGCATATTGATAGGCTTTTAAGGATGCCCAAGCCGCCATATATAAACTATTGCGATAAAACACTGATTTTTCCGGCGCTAGCTGCAGATTGTTTTTATCCTTGTTGAGTACCTGCTGAAAAGCAGTTAAAGCTGCTGGGTAATTGTTGTGATTGTAATAGATGTCTCCTCGACGAAAGTGCAGTTCATTATAATATTGGCTATTCGGGTATTCAGTTAACAACCGTTCAATGGTCGTTAAGCTTTTTAATGCTTCTCCTTTTATCGCATAGGCTTTGGCAAGCTGATACAGGATGTGCTCATTTTCAGCCCGGTTGGGATATTCTTCTAATAATTTCTGGTACTGTATTATCAACAGATCTGCAGTCACATTTTCAGCTTGGTTTTGCTGTTCAAATATTTGTGTATTGAGTTCGGTTATTCGATATTGAATGTCCGTTTTGATGCTTTGATTCGGTTCGCTGGCTAAGATTAGCTGATATAACTCGGTGAGTTTTTGTTTACGTTGAGCCTGTTTTAAAGCACGCTCTGCAGCTTGTTGTTGTGCCAATTTGTCTTGCTGGATCTTGCTATTGTCATCTGTGCTGTTAATCCAAGCAGCCAAATTATTACCATTCTGCAGCCGGTTGTTTTCTATATCATTGACTGCCCTGCTTCTGCCGCTTTCAGTTGAAATGCAACCCACAGTCGTTAAACAAAGCAAGCTGATGCAGCAACTGACTATTATTCTAGATAAGACGCCTTGCTTAATCCGCTTCATGACGATTCTCCAATAAATGAACCATCAATTGACGCGTGTTGCGAAGTTGCGTTTCTAATTGCTGTTGGTGATCTTCCGCTAATTGATTTAATTGGCTTAACAGTTGGTTTGTTAGTGTGCCTTCAATTTTCTCAGCATTATTTAACAAACTTTCCAGCTTTAAACTTTGCGTTTCGTGGCGTTTGATCAGCACGTTAAAACCTGAATTATTCGCCATTAAACCTTGCAACTTTTGATACTGTATTTGCGCTTGTGTTAATTCTTTTTCAATTTGATTTAATTGCAACTGATGTTGCCAAATGACTTGCGGCGCTGTGGTTTTTGCTTGCCAGAATAAAACACCGGCTAAGCGCTGCAAACGCTCGCTGTATTCATCTGTATTTCTGCTATTTTTTATCCGCTCAACAATCTGCAAACCTTCCGTTAATTTACTTTTCCACGCCATTTGCTGCGTATTCAGTAATAAGGTTTGCGCTAAAAAATCAGTGGCATTCATTGCAGAATTAACACTTAAATTAACTTTTGCGCTTTGTATGGTTTTTTTCAGCGTGTTCTGCCGTTTTTTAAGCGCTGCCAATTGTGGTTTTATTGCGCTGTCTGCCAACAAAGCACTTACCCGTTTTTGCCTGTTTTTATTCAGCGCGATTGTATCTGCTAACCAATTAATTTTATTTTTTTGCTGTGCGAGCTGTTGTTTAAGTTGCGCTAATTCGGCTCGCTTTTGCAGTGTTTGCGCAATTTCTGTCGTCTGCAGTGCAATATGCGACCATATTAAATTAGCCTTTTTACTTTCATATATAGAATGTGCGTATGTCGGATCTGTATTTGTGTACAATTTATCAAGACGCAGCATAACACTTGAAGCATCTTTGTTAATCGATAACCTAAAGTCAGACAAGCTGTTTAATTTTGCTAAGTAAAAAGCTTCTGCATTGGTTAAATGGCGATATGCTTCTGTCGCATTATGACTTCGCATCGCTGCGCGTGCTAATAAGTTATCTTTTTGCCAGTTTTGCTGTAACGCCGGAAACACTTGCGCCACGATATTCCAAGCTTGTTCAGCTTTATCTAATTGATTCAGTTTGTAAAAACTTAAACCGTATAAATATAGCCCTTGCTGCGCAAACGCGGAATCTTTGGCAACATTTGCCAACTGTTGGTTTGCAGCCTGATAATTGGTTAAGCCGATATAACAGCGCGCCAGCAAGATGTTTAAATAGTCATGCAAGGCTTTTGTTTGTAGATGAAATTCAAACTCTGTTTCAGCTAATTCACTGTGTTTCTTGCTGGTTTTGTCACTGTTTTTTTCACTGTAGTCAATTGTCTTTGGTAAGGTGTTTTTTATCGCTGCTAATTGTATTTGTGCCTTGGCAAACTGTGATTTTTGCATTAAGCCGATAGCTTGATTAACCCATACATAAAACCAGTCAAAATCTGCTGGCTTATGAAATGCTTCTTCGCCCTGCTGCTGTTTTGCTAATAAAGTTTGATATAGCGAATGTTCGTCCAGTTGTTTTGCATTGTGGTGAAATGCGACTTGCATGCTCGACAGATAAGTGGCCGCTAGTGCGCTGGGCAATTCTTTAATTTTGCTTAATGCCTGTTGAGCTGGCTGCAAGTTTTGCGCATCCAGCGCACTGACGGCAAGTTGTAAATACGCAATATTGGTTAACAGATATTGATTGTCATGCAGCAGAGCTTGCGCTTGCTCTGGCATATTTAACTGTAAATAAAGACGCGCTAGAAACAGTTGATTTTTAATGCCCTGTTCAAGTTTATCCGCAGGTTTCTCTTTTGGGTTTTGCTTTTGGTTTTGCGCTTTGTTCTGCGGTTGTGCGTTGATGGGTTCTTGAGCGTTTATTAACTCACGACCTTGCAATATATGCATAGCGGCATATTTTTCATCGGTAAAATAATGGTATAACGCCTGCCGATAATGCTTCTCTGCCAGCTTATTTGCACTAATAGCTGCAGTATTCGCGAACACGGGTAACGCAAAGGTAAACAATACGAACCATGCCGTTATCCCTATCACTTTTAACGCCTGCGCTTTTAGAATCAGGGCTTTTATCGGCAAGGCTGTTAAATACAAGCCTGTTTCCGGCATACACGCGTCTGTTTTAGGCGGATAAAGGCTTGCGAAAGGCATTTATAAAATCCATTCTTCGACGACAAAATTGCTTTTATGGGTTGCACTGTCATCCTGAATTTTAATTTCTAACATCACTGCGTCTTCTGTTTTTTCAAACGAATAGTGAACAGCTCGTTTTACATCTCTTTGTTGATTATCTTTGCCGGTAAACAGCGCTGTGATCTGATGTGTGCCCATTTTGATATTACCAGTATAGATTTTTTGGATCCCCCCTTGCTCTAGCGCGCGTCGCTGCAAATCTGTGTACAAAAAGCCGACTACTTCACTGTCATTTAACTTTAGCTCGACACTATCTAGTTTAAAAAAACGGCCGATATCTAAAGAAACAAAAACAGCGACTTGGGTACTGGCCGGAAACAACAAATCTTCTTCAAGCACAAATAAGGCACGATTTAATGCGACTACATCTTTTTTTAATGCTTGTAGTTCTTGTTGTACCTGAGTTTGCTGGGTAGCGACTGAATCACCATTTTGTTGCGCCAACACAACTTTACTCAGCACAATCCATAACAGTGTCGTCAATAACATTACCTTCAAAAACACGGCCTTTGATAACCGCACCTTCGAAAACAGTGCAAACGAGATAGGTTTTATGTACTTGAACAACGACATTAGACTTCCTTAAAAATAAATGCTGGCAAAGATACGCAAAACATTGGCTGAAAACTGATACAAAGGTTCTTCACCAACCGCGGCTTGGGCTGTAGGGTCGCGAAAATTTTGATAATCAAACTGAATGTAATCCCACTGCACTGAAACTTCAGAGCGCCAATCGAACAATTGATATGTTTCGGGTAATAAATAAGTGGCGCCAATGCCTAACGTGATATCACTAAACTCACTCAGTTCTTTATCTCGCGCCAAATAATTCTGTGCGTCGCGATACGGAAATAAGTCTTGATAGAATTCTGCTTGTGTTTGTTGGTATTGGCGCGCTTTAAATTCAAATTCGAAATGTTCGCCCAGCGGATGACGATACAAAACTTCAACATCCTGTGCGGTTATTTGCCAGCTATCACTAAAATAGCGGTAGTGAGCAATGAGCGCCGCGCGATACGGCAAATAATAACTGGCAGACAATTTACTGGTAAATGAGTTACGCGTATTGGGATAAATTTCGGCTTGATACGCTACACCCGCTTGTGAATCTGGATCAATAAAACGCACAGTGCGATATGGATTATTTAAAAAGCCGCTATCAGAAATCGCTTCCACCTCTAATTGGGCGGTTAAATTACGGGTCAGTATTTGGCTGAGTCCGGCCCGTATTTTGTAATGTTGTGCTTGTTGTAAAAAATTTTCGTCGCCGTTTCGTTTTACTTCATCATCGCCATAACTCAAACCTAGGTTCACCGTTGTCAAATCACCAAAAGTATCATGTGAGACACTCACACTAACCGACTTAGCTAAATAATCATTTTCATCACTTTGCCTGAAATTGACCGCCATCGTGGTTTTATTATGCAGATATTCTATCCCTAATTGTGCTTCTTGCCGCTCTTCTGCATATTCACTGGCGGTACTTAATACATCAACGGATGCAGATGAAATTGTATCCATATAATAAAATGCAGTAAGCGCAACCGATTCGCTGGCTTTTTTTCTCAGTTTGACCGCGGGGCCATCTATTTTCATACCGCCACCTTGATAACTGTGGTACAAAACTTCGGCTCTGTCCGGCGCTAAAATAGCAGCTTGCAATGACACGCTTAAAAGTGCCAGCAGTAAAAAACACCCGCTTTTAATTACAACCACAACCACCGCCTCCTGTGCCTTCTGCTCCGCGTGCTGATTCCCTTGCTTCATAGACATGTGCTTCATGATTTAGCGCAATTGGATGCCGAGCGCGCAGCATAATCGGATCGGCCAGATTTTGTCGCTCATAAGGTTTCACCCAAGGTTCAACCCCCAACTGAGCACAACCTGTCACGCTAATGATAATCAAAGCCAAAACCGTTAACTTATTCACGAATAAGTTTTTTAATTGCTTTTGCATACTTTTTCTCATACCCGGTTTTGTACCCCTGAAAAACGTCCCGTACCTGACCGTTTCGGTCGATAATGACTGTGGTTGGCATCGTATTGACTTGATAAAGCTTAGAAACGGTATTGCTGTTATCAAACATTATCGGAAAGCTAATATCTATTTCTTGTAAAAAATCCCGCCCTGCCTGATTTTCTTGCTCTACGTTAACGCCCCATACACTGACCCCCAGATCAGTATAGTTTTGCTGTAAATTTTCTAGTGCTGGCATTTCCTGGCGACACGGGCCGCACCACGATGCCCAAAAGTTCAATACAATAATCTGTCCTCTTTGCTCGGTGAGGTTAAGGTTTTCACCCGTCATTGATTTTAAGGTAAAGTCAGGTGCCATCAGCGATTCGTTGGCATACAAACTTTTGTTTAAGGTGATTGTTTGCACAATAAACAAAACTAAAACTAACAGATTTTTCTTCATTTTGATGGCTTCCGTTTTTTATCACTAAGCTATTAATAATTTAAAAATAAACAGCAAAACCGGTCGTTAAATTTAGGTTGTGAGTCGATTTATTTTCACCGGTAATTTGTGTATCGAGCATGTAATCGGACATATTCACGTCCCATGCCAGCCAATCGGTTAAAAACAAACGATAGTTAATACCAAGCGTTAAGGTAAATTGGTCATTGCCGGCAAACTGTGTATTGCCACCGCCGAGCTCAATTGACAAAGCATTGTTAAATGCCAGTTGCGGCGTTAAAAACGATTCACCCGGTAATAAATTGTAGCCGACTGCCAGACCATAAAATTTAAATTGACGCTCTTCATCACTTAATAAAGGAGATACATTCGCCAGCTTTTCAAAACTGGTTTGTCCCGCTTTTGCTTGCCCAGCACTGGCTTTGATATAAAAGTATTCAGATAAATGGTAAGAAACTTGCGCCGATAACCATGTGCTCACGCCAAAATCTTCGATACTAACAACACCTGTTTGCACACCGATAGCGAAATTTTCGCTGTCTAGTACATCTTCTATCACTTCTCTTTGTTCAGCAGTAGGTGCTTGCCATACCCCTGTATTATTTGTCTCTTGTGCATAAGCGGCACATGACAAACTATAAAGCAGTAAACCTGCTGCTAAAAAAACGCGCTGATGCCTAATTTCCATGTGTCTAACTCTTCATTTGAATTACGTTTTGTCAATACGAGCGAAAATTTATATTCAGCCCGTATAATAAAATTTCGCGTGACGTGATATTTCAGCCCCACATTTGTCGTTAATAAGGTATTGTTTCTATCTTGTGCTTGCGCCAATACACTGTGCGGTTTGGTTTCAATTACACCAGCGCCAACGCCTAAAAATGGCGTGACAGTCCACTGTGGAAAAGGCTGTGCGAGTAAGATTAAATCATAAACTGTGCTGTCAGAACTTTGCCCGAGTACCTTTCCTGCTGAAAACTCTGTACTTAATACCGGATCAAACATGTACGCTATGTACCAGTTAAAATATTCGGCTTTATTCAATTGACCAAACATCACACCGGTTTCCCAGTTACGATTTTGATAATCTTCAAAACTATATTCAGCCAGTTGAATACGCCGTTCTTTTTGTGTTAATAACCGCAGTGCATCCTGATGGATCCAGCCTTGATTGCCGCGCTTATCAGAAACTTTTAACCAGCTTGTTCTTTTACGCACAACTGTTAAGACCTCGCCGCGCTCTGCGACATAAATGACAGGGTACGCTATGTTTGGCCCGGAGTGCATCTCAACAAATGGCACTTCAACTATCAGTTGTATACTTTCGTTTTTTTCATTTTCTCTTTCACTGCCGCTTTCTCTGGTACTTTCACTGGCACTGGCCTTAAAACTTGTTAGGCAGATAATCACACTGGATACAACACATACAATTGATATAAAAGATAACAACGGACTTAAATAATTAGATGAAAATTGGGTACGCATTGTTTAATCGTCCGTTTGATAAAAGGGTGTGTTGTAATATTGCGCACCAATATCCAACCATTCACTGATTAATCTAAGCTCATCAGCTGTCAAGCGGCCATAATGCGATCCTTCTGGTAAAAATAAATCAAAAAAACGCCTGCTATTTTGTGCGCCATTGCTCGACATGACACTGCGCACTGTGACTGTTGTTAATACCGGAATAGGTTGTTCGTCGGCATCTAAAATCAGCTCTCCTTCTTCATCTACCTCAAAAACAGTATTGCCATTTTCATCTGTGACTTCTATTAATTTATCACGCAAAATACCTTCCAAAACTTCTTGCTCGTTATCGTTAAAGAACAACTCGCGATAACTTGTTAGATGACGGTTTTGCTGATCAGATATTTGTCCGGTTAATTCTAACTGTGCGGCCGCGACCTGAGGCAGACCATCTGCATCTGTGGTACTGTGACAAGCAATACAGCTGTTATCCTCAATGACTTCATTGTTTTCTTCATCTATAACTTTGCGATCTAATTGCCAAATTGCTTGTATATGCTCAACGTAATTAATTTGAATGCGGCAGTATGCTTGCCAGTTGTCAAAACAAAAATAACCGTTGGGAGCTGGAGTCGATAAGTTATCGTAACTGAGCGAAATTTCGGGATTAGGCACTGAAATAGCGGGATCGCTCCAGACATCAGTATAGTTTAGGTTAGCACTCGGATAGGCGAGTCCTTGTAAACGGGCTAATGTTTCAGCCATGGTTTCACCAAATTCGGCCGCTAAATCAGCTTGCGTATTATTAAAAGCACTGCCCTGTTGTGCAGCGCCCGCGTTAATTGAAGGTGCGCCAGCAGCCAAACGCCCGTGGGGTAAATTACTATTTCTTTCATGACACCCTTTGCATTCAAGCATTTCGCCACTTTTTACCGACAGCCAATGATTATGACGAGGGCTGATTCTTTGTCCGCTGGCATCGACTAAACTAAGGGTAAATGGTGTGTTTGCCGGTACCACGACCTTAACGGAACCGTCAGGTTGAATGGGTGTATAACCAATAATCTCGCGCATTAATTGATTACTGCTGCGTCCAAAATCTGTGCCCCGTACATTGCGAACTGATCGTGGTGGCATTGGCACGCCACGAATCAGTTTTAAAAAGCGCGCGGGTAATTGCTCAGCCGGCGTTTGCATTGGATCACGCAATTCGTCAATGGAGATACCCTCACTGCTTTGACCATCTAAATCATACACACTTCGGATATGTAATATGCCTGCATTCAGGCTGGCGGTTTGTGCATCTAATTCAAGACCCACTTGTTTATCAGCAATAAATTCTGCTGACGGCGCAGATTGCATGACAATTGCTTGCTCAATTAATTTACCAGACTGTCCTTTAACCACCAGCTGTTGCGTGTTTTTTTGCTGATCATATAACCACAACTCATAAATAGGTTCGGCAGCTGAAACATTGTCCGCATTCAGCTCGTCAGTTTGCCGGCATGTTTGTACCTTATCGTCGATCTGTACTCTACATAAACTTAAACTCATTAAATAACGTGACGAATTATCTCGCAATGCAAAAATGTCCGTCAATTGACCGGATAAATTGATATTTTCGTCAATATCAAAATCAAACAGAGTTTCGACAAACAAACGCTGCTGCGCACTGTCGGACACCTCGTCGCCATCTAGTTCAATAAAAGCTTCTGTGTAATTGTCGATATCGATTGTCAGTGGTAATTTTTGATAACTGGGATTGTTATCCAATGTCAGCATAAAATAAAACTGGCCGCTTGGCAGTTGGCGCATCCTGATAAATTGAATATTGATGTTTTGTTCATTGAGTGAATACGGGTGTGAGTGCCAGCCATATATAAATTGGTTTTCGCTGCCGTCTGGATTCATTTGATAGAGGTTGATACTGTTATTTCCCCCTGCACTGTCCCAGCGTGAATAGAGAATTTTGCCGTTTTGTCGCACCAATGGATAAAAATCATGGCTCATATTAAAACTAATTTGTTTTATGTTTTCACCATCGGCATCCATCACGTGTAAATTGAGTGTTTGTGAATCCCGCCTTTCGTCTAGCGCCGTGTATTGTGGGCGGCCTTCGTCTAATAAAATGGCTTTGCTTAATCTTTGTCGGGTGGATGCAAATATAATGCGCCCGTCCGGTAAAAACTGTGGGTGTAGGTCGTGTCCTTGCTCAGCCTGCGTATCGCTTTGCATGATCCGCCGCAAATCACCCGTATCATGCTGATATAACCAGATATTCCAGCTGGGTTGAGCCTCACCGTCTTCGTTGTCAGGCGCTCTAATCGACATCAACAGTTGATTGCCATCTGGAGACAGAGCTAAATCTTTGATATCAAAGCGTGGATTAGGGTTTTCTTCTGTTACAAATAAACCTTGGGTGATTTCTTCTCGAGGGGCAAGCGCTGACGCGCTACTTTTGACAAAAAGTTTTGCGCCGGGGTTGAATATAAATGGATTTCTGGCATTAAATTCAGCTTGTTGAGCTTCGTCTGTTTCACTCGCCGCTTGGGTAATAATATCCCGCTCTAAAAATACAACAGGAAACTCAACCAACACAGGATCAGTTTCAGAAGAGTTTGTTTTTGTCTCAGATCCACCACAGCCAAATAATAAAAATATCAGCGCGAGTCCGCTACCGCGTATAACCGGAATCATGCTAGTCCTTGTCCACTTATAAATAATTGCAGCTTGATTTTAGTCCGCAATT
>NZ_CP041661.1 GCF_007289895.1 Catenovulum sediminis
ACGTTCATAACACGAGAGCTTGCTGAATAACCTTGTTGCGCAATCAATAGCTGGGCAAATTGCTCTGTGAGCTCAACGTTAGATAACTCCAACTTACCCGCTAAGATTTTTCCATTTACGCCTTCTCCAGCCACACCCATTTCCATCTGACTTGATGTCGCTTGATATAAACCGTTACCCGCATGAGTTAACTTAGAGATATCGTTAAAACTAGCTATCGCAATGCGTTGACCAGATTGCTCTTCACCATTGCTATATGTAACCTTAATCTGACCTAGTTCATCAAACTCAATACTGGTGTAACCACTGGTTGCGCTGCCATCTTCAACTGTTGCGCCTAAATTACTTGTACCTGATGCCACTTGAATTGCGTTCGCAAAGCTACTGCCTTCACCCAAGGAAAATTCAATTGTTTGAGTTGAGCCATTAAAGGTGAAGTCTTGATTAATTACATTAGCGCCATCTAACGGTGATCCATCCAGGTTAAATTGCACCTGATGAGTACCTGCAGATGTCGAGTCGCTCAAAAATATCTCTGCTTGCCAAGTGTTGTTATTCTGATTGGTGAACTCTATGGAGATAGTATGACTCTTGCCAGACTCATCAAATATTTTGATATCAGAAACCGTGTGATTTGTATCCGAGCTGGCTAATTGACCAGAAAGTTGCACCTGTGTAGTCGCTTCTGGTGCCATTATTTTCAAATCGCTAAAGCTGACCTTTGCTAAATTTCCGGCATCGTCCAACGCCATCACATTGTAGTTGCCGGTACTGTCAACTAACTCCAAGTTGTCATTAAAGGTAAACTGTCCTGCGCGAGTGTAGAAATTTTTGCCATCCGAATCTTGCAATACAAAATAACCCTCACCATCAATTGCTAAGGTTGTTGCATTGCCAGTATCTTGGTAATCACCGGCTTGGCGTTGCAACTCGGTACCTACAACTGACGAACCAATGCCGCCTTCACCACCACTAAAGTCGCGAAAAATAGCGTTGTTGCCTTTATAGCCAGGTGTATTCATGTTTGCTATGTTTTGGCTAAGAACGTCAATTCCTTTTGAGAAACTGAGCATTCCACTTAAACCATTAAAAAATGACTGCATGTTGATTTTCCTTAATTATCTGATTGTTCTTGGATTAATGTAATTTGTGACATTTTTATACTTGGAATAAAGTTTCCGTCAGCTTGCCTGATGGTTAGCTCTGCACCATCTGTGGTATAGCGAATAGCAGTAACTTCCCCGGAAACATTGCCAACACTAGTGTTAACAGCAATGCTCTTACCCAATAAACTCAATGATTGCTGGCTTGAACTGATAGTCGCTAAACCAGATACACCTTCGTTAACTTGTCGCTGCTGATCGAGTGCGGCAAATTGAGCCATTTGTGCTAAAAAGTCTTCATTTTTTGTTGGCTCTAACGGGTCTTGGTAAGTCAACTGGGTAATAAATAGTTTTAAGAACCCTTCCAAATCAATAGAGTTGACCGACTCACTGGACGTTGAACCAACCGTACTACCTATTGCATCAACCTGCATTTTGATTACCTCTTGATAGTGCTGAATAAACAGGTTTTGCCTGACCATTTATGGTGAAAGACACGACTTGTTTACCGAGAAATTCGAACATTTGAATTATTTCTTGTTGTAGTTTTACGAGATCTTTTTCAGACAACTTATAGTCTCTTAATACAATGGCTACTTCGGATTCCGATGTATTGTAAAAAGATAGGTTTCTCTGCAAGATTTCATAACTGTAAGCTGTTTTGGCATCAAAATTAGCTAAAGTTACAGAATCCAACTGAGCGACCTGAATCGTTTTGTTTGTTTTAACAATTTGACTGAGTATTGGATTCGATTCAGTTTCTCCACCTACCAAGGCCTGGCGGTGATTTAAATACAAGGCTACAGACTCAGTGGTTAATTTTTGAGGTAAATTGGGTTGGGTAGATATCATTTGCCCAATATTGAACTGAACTTTATCCAAACTATTTGCCGACAAATAAGAGAGCTTACCAAGCGCGAAAGAAGTAAATTTAAACAAAACACTCTCACTAGACTGCGTGGAGCTAGCTTGCAAAGAGATGGGCTTCATAACATCAGAAAATGTAACCTGTGGATTTAAAAAAACTGTTTCCGCAAGTAGCAAATCTACTTGATCTACCTGTGTAATTAACGGCTCAAATTCGACCTCTAAATCCTGGTGCGTTGTTTGTGAAGGATGTGTGGTGATATGTTCAAGAGCCGCGTGCAAATTGCTTTGATTTGCATTTACTAGTGTATTTGCAGGCAACAACAAGATTGATTCATTGATAGAAGTAAGTGATCTCCACAAATCTTCTACCTTAGAAGGCTCAACGGTAACTTTTTCAACTCGATTGGGTAATTCATTTTCAACAATAAGGCTACTAAACTCATATACTTCAAACGGCAGAACACGCTGGAAATAACGCCCTTCGCTCTCTTCATATGTGGCTGTCGTTAATAACGGCGTGAAATTATCTTTAAGCGTTTGTGATTCACTGGAATGCACGTGGACAAAATCAAGTTGCGGCTGCTCATAAACTGAAACGGCGTAGCGCGCTCTTAGTTGCTGAGTTTCCGGAGCTAAAACATCTGAATTTATGAATTGATTAATTTCTATATTTTCAGCGCTGGATTTCAAAGCATGCTCAGCAGACAAGGTTAAGCGAGCAACGTCAGATTTTTCTTGAGCTGTTTCTGATTCTGTTTGTCTATTATTTAATTCAGTTATCTTGTCTTCAATTTCGCCATTTTTGACAAGTTGCAAAAACGCTAAACTGTCTCCCATATTCGATGAACTCTGTTTAGCCAGCAGCTTGAAATTATTTGACTGATTTAATAGTTGATTAATTAAGTCCATTAATTAATCTCCTGTTGTGTATAAATATCATGCAGTTCAGCGGTTACTTCACTCGCCTTTTGTTCAGCTAACTCAGATTTTCCATAAGCTAATACTAGCTTTTTGGTAGTCGTATCTACTTGAGTTTGATTAGCATTGAGCTTTTGTTTCGCTGATTCAACAGCTTTATACTGCTTATCAAGCTCGCGAGAAAAAGAACTATGGAGCTGAGGAGACTTATAAATATACGAACTATCAGTTTGCTCTAACTGCAACATTAATTCGCTTTGTTCTATGTAGTGTCGCTGAGCCTCTGCCATAGCTTGATTTTGCTTATTTAGCGCTTTTTTCAATTCAAACAACTCTACCCCTCGGATACGCTGTAGAGTTTGCAGTTTTTGCTTTTTCCGTACTAATGCACCGTTCATTTAGCTGTATCCAAAATGTTAGTTAGCACAGACCAAGCTTGTTGGGTGTCAATTTTTTCAGAGGTGTTTTGTTGCAAAAATTGCAACATCTCGTCTTTCAACTGCAATGCCAAATCTATCGATTTATCGTTACCTTTTTGATAAGCACCCATTTCGACTAGGTCTTTGGCGTTTTCATACACAGACAAGGTCTTTCGAAACGATTGAGTTAATTTAACTTGCCTGTCATCTAACAACTTAGTTGTTAATCGACTGACGCTTTTTAGTACATCAATAGAAGGAAAGTGACCTGCTGCAGCTAATTCACGAGAAAGTACGATATGACCATCGAGAATTGAGCGCATGTGATCGGCCACAGGCTCGTTCATATCATCACCTTCAACCAAAATGGTGTAGATAGCAGTTATACATCCTCGTTTTTTGAAAGCCCCCGCTCGCTCAATTAAAGCCGGTAACTCATTAAATACCGACGCAGGGTAACCACGAGCGCCTATATGTTCGCCTGCGGCTACACCTATCTCCCGCTGCGCGTAAGCAAAACGAGAAACTGAGTCCATAATCAAAAGTACATCTTTGCCTTGTTTACTAAACCATTCAGCGGTTGTAGTAGCAGTTATCGCAACTTTTTTACGCATAGTGGCAGGTTGGTCTGACGTAGCAGCAAAAACTATTGTTTTAGCTTGAGCTTTTCCATGTAAGGTTTGATCAACAAACTCGACCACTTCGCGGCCACGCTCTCCGACCAAAGCCACAATAACAATGTCAGCTTCAGCATTGCTAACTAGCATATTGAGCAAAGTTGTTTTACCCACACCACTACCAGCAAATATACCGATTTTTTGACCTTTACCTAAAGGCAGCAGAGTATCAATTGCTTTTATTTTTGTTTGCATAGCGCTGTCAATTTGTGTTCTAGACAAAGGATTGATTTCCGTATTGTCTAAAGCACAGAATTCGGTATTACTTGGAGGTGGCAATTCATCCAGCGGTCTAGCATTTGCGTCAAACACCCGCCCCAACATTTCATAACCAACTCGTACAGCGCTCGCACGATTTAACGGCTTCACTCTGCTGTTAAGGCATAGTCCAGTAGATCGACCTTCCGCAATGAGTTGAATTTTCCCGTCTTTTAATCCAATCACTTCCGCTGTGCTTTTTTGTTTGTTTAACGCATGTTCAATTTCAACAATATCTCCCAAACGGACTTCGCAACCAGTTGCTTCAAGTAATGAGCTAGAAACAGCCGTTAACATGCCGTAATCTTCATTAAATGTAATTTTGCGAACCGCTTGTTTATATGCTGCAATCATCGAGCTTCATTCCTGTGCTGAAATTGCTCTATTAACGCCAATGCACATTGCTCGTAGCGCTTGAGTAAATCGACGGATTTAATGGATTTACCACTGACAACTTCAAACTGCATGTCATGTAATGAATCACTTATTTGAACGTCAAATTGTGCTAATTTTTGCTTATCAATTTGCAACAACTGCTGGTAAAGGTTTGCAGAAACCAGCAGTCGACCGAGTGGCTTATCACCTTCTGTGTCTATATTTTCAAGAATGGTTTGTTGAATAAGCGTGTGAGATAACTCTCTATCACCTATAATTTTGGCGATAATGCCAATGGTTAACTCTACAACATTAGCTTCAAGATCGAGTTCAAAGGACTCGACCTTCTGTTTGAATAAATCTTGTGCTTTTTGCAAAGAGGCTGTCGATAGCTCAAACGCCTGTAGTGATCGCTCCAAGTTACTTACAAGTGTGTTGTGCTTATCTTCATACGTTTTTTCAAGCTCGGCGGTTACTGTAGCTGTTTCCTCAGCAATTAATTTCTCAGCATCTTTTATCCCTTGCTTAAACCCCTCTGCTCTTGCGTGTTCATGCAATTCTGCTAATTCTTGTTTAAATAATACCTTAAGCTCCTCTAAGTCGGGCGTTGAAGGAGATGAGGCAACACTTGGTTTTGCTGTTGCAATCGCCATGCCTCTGGGTAAAAGCACCGTATCAGTTGCAGGATTTGACTGCTTTAACACTGTCATTTTTGCTCCTGATAAGTAATTTTTGCTAAATGTTGTTCCGCTTGTTTGCGGATTTCAGATAAAGCCCGACTAGTAAGCTCTGGTGGCGGAGTTACACTCATGCATGACTGCCAAACAGCATCTAGCTTGTTTATATGTGCAAGCGAATTTATTTTCTTACCCAATGTTTGGTTAACGCTGCTATCAGACAGGGCGAACAATCGTTGACGTAAACTCGCATCTTGTGCAACCCCCATTTCTTTGGCTTCGCCAATCAAAGGCATGAGCTTTTGCTGTTGCTCACTCGTTAAGTGAGACATTAACCAATTTGTATCCTGCTCATTTAAACAGGCTATTTTCAATGCAAGTGTTCGTATCATACTTTTTGACCACTTGCTTCAATGGTTTTGGCCTCTTCTGCTAACCATTCTTGTACTTGTAGCAACAACTGTTGTTTTTCATCTTCGTTTAGTGATGTTCCCACTTGCGGATTCTTACGAGACCGTTTATTAAACACTACAATGAAAAATATAAAGAGCACCGCTGCAATAATTCCATAAGGCAACCATTTAACTAGGTTAAATTCTTGGTTCGTCGTTTGTGCTGGAGCGGAAATTTTGTTGATATTTTTGTTGTCTGGTACAGGTAAAGATACCGCACTATTTTCATTTATTGTGTTGACGGCACTCATTCCAGTGACAACTTCAATCGAGTCACCTCTTTCAACCGATAAACCCAAACCACTTGAAACGACGGCAACAATTTTATCTTTAACATCAGCTGCGATTGGTGAAGCAATAACAATTCCGACATTGATTTTTTCAATTTGCCCAACAGCATACTCCACCTCTGATATTTCTTTTGAGAAGAGGAATTCTTCATCTGAACGGACAATCTTTGGCGGCGTGTTATTTTCAGTTGTAGCTGATGCATCTTGTTTTGCTTCTGTTTTTCGTTTACTGATATATCCAACTGTTCCTGTTGCGCTGTTTGGAATAAATTGCTCTTGTTTTGCAATGCGTTTGTCTAGGTTAATGACTGTGCTCACCACAACAGAAATATTATGGTGGCCAATCATTCCAGATACGAGTTTGCTGACCTTTCGCTCTAATTGCTGATTGTGCTCAGAAATATTTTCAACTTGCTTTAGTTTGCCAGTTTTAATTAATTTGTTACCTAAACTATCTAATACAATTACCTGTTCAGCAAACAATTCAGATACTGAAGCCGCTACAAACTCCTGAATGCTCGCCACCCAACTAGATGTCACCTCAACGCCTTGTTCGAGAGATAAAACGACCGATGCTTTGGATGGATGAGTCACTTTTTGAAATAAAGTTTTTTTCGCTAAGGTGAGATGCACTCTTGCACTTTTAATCCCATGTATTGAACGTAAAGTATTAGAAATTTCACCTTCTAAACCTCTTTGATAGTTTATCTGTTGAGAAAATTCGGATTGTCCATAGTCGCTGTCGGTAAATAATTCCCATCCAACATTGTGTTTTTCAGTTACACCAACACTTTCTAACTTATGGCGCAATTCAGCTAAATTTTGTTGCTGAACTAAAATCTCTCCTGTTTCTGGGTCAACTTGGTAATCAACTTTCCACTCCATCAATAAAGCATGTGCTTTATTCTTATTGGCTTCAGACAGTCCACTTGGCAATAACGATTGGTATGTAGGCACCAATAGCCACCAAATAGCAACACAAGTCATGACAGCTAAGCCAATTATTAAAGCTGTCAGCATTGGCTTTTTACGTAAATCTGATACTAAATTTTCCACGGTTTACTTCTCTTACTAAACGCTTGCTAAATTTGCATGCTGGTAATTTCTTTGTACGATTCCACTAACTTGTTTCTAATTTCTATTGTAGTTTGTAGCGACAATTTAGCTTTTTCCATTGCTAGCATGACATCGTGAACAGCAATATTGCTGCCTTGTGAGTATTCGGTCATTAAATCTGTAGCGGCTTTTATATCCGAATCAACTACGCTGATGTAATTGGTAAATACACCACTGTTGGCTTGCGAGCTAGGAGTGATATCGATAGTTTCTAACTTGTCCATTGCTCCAATGCGCTCAATTGCATGAATTTCGTTCATTAGTTACCTCCACCAATTTGCAAAGCAGCAGCGTTCATTTCGCTTGACGTGTTATAGGCCCTAACATTTGCTTCATACGCACGTAATGCTGTGGTTAATCTCGCCATTTCAGAAACATGATCTACGCTTAGAAAGTACACATAACCGTCAGAGTTGGCGGCTGGGTGTGATGGATCATGTTTCACTCTAATATCCGCATTAGCCACTTCTCTATTCGAGGTGTTTGAACTTGCTTGTAGTTGAGTAAAGGCAGCTTGTGCATCAGCAATACTCGAAAACGCAACATTTGCCAATGCCAATTTCCTTGATGCGAGTTCCATGCTTGCTCTTTCATACGCCATACCGGATTTAGCAACAGAGCCAATCGTTTCTATTTCCATTATTTATTCCCTCCTGAAACGGCCAATGACATTAGACCGAGTTTACTGTTTAGCACTTTAGCAATAGCTTTGTACCGCCCTTGAGCTTCCGACAGTGCAAGCACTTCAGAATCCAAATTTGTTGACGTCTGTATAGACTGACCAATGAATGCCTTTAACTCAGTCGAGTTTTTTAGCAAATGTTTAGCTTCATCGACATTCCCTGATGTTATGTGTTGCGAAACGGTTTGCATCAATTGTTCAAATTTTAAGTTTTGTACAATCGCACCTGGCTTGTTTATCGTAGCAATATTTTCTGCTGCGATTTTGGCTTGTATCTGCCTTACAGCAAGTGCCGCTTGCGCTTGCTCTATTGAATAATCAGCCATATTTTTTTCCTTACTGAATTACCAACTGTGCATGAAGTGCACCCGCTGCTTTAATTGATTGGAGAATGGTAATGATGTCACGCGTCGATAAATTTATTTTTTGTAGCGACTGAACCAAGTCCGCAACACTTGTACCAGCAGATACACGGACCGAACGATTGTAATCTTCTTTAATTTTGATATCTGGCTCTGCTACAACCACAGACTGAATGCTACTGCTCGGTCGTGACAATAACTGAGGCTGCGAAACTTGATAACTCGTATCAATTTCAATGCGTAAATTGCCATGGGATATACTGACTTCGCCAATTAATACGTTTCCACCGGCAACTATGGTGCCCGTTCGTTCATTAACCACAACTCTTGCATCTACATCAGGGTTTACACGGACATGTTCCAATTGCGCCATGAATTTCATTGCTGAAATATTGGATGGCACGATGATACGGATTTTTCCAGGATGGACGGCGTCCACCCATTCCACGCCTAATTGCGCTTTTATGCTTTGAACTACACGTTCGGCCGTGGTGTAATCTCGCTCGTGTAATATGATCTTTATTTCATCAGATAATTCGGAGTTGATAGGCGATGCGCGCTCGATAATTGCGCCTTGAGAAACAGTTCCCGCCGTGGTGTGGTTTTTTTGCGACAAATCGTCAAAAGCCTCGACTTTATAACCACCAACAATAACGGTACCTTGACCTAATGCATATAGTTTTTCATCTGGTCCATATAGAGGTGTCAGCAATAAAGTACCACCACTTAAACTTCTCGCGTCACCCAATGACGAGACTAAAATATCAACGCGATCACCTTCTTCAGTAAATGCAGGAACTTCTGCTGTCACCATAACAGCGGCCGCGTTGCGGCTGCTAATTTGGCTTTTATCAACTGTTAGGCCAAAACTTCTGAGCGTATTGGATAATGATTGTAAAGTTGCTTGATTGCGTGGACTGTCACCACTGCCTTCAAGACCAACCACGATGCCATAACCAACAAGTGCAAATGACCTTTCGCCTTCAACTCGCGCTAAATCCTTTAATCGGACTCCATATCCTTCGATAGCAAGTGAGTAAAAGCTGCTAACAAGCAGCAAAAACATCACAATATACCTAACCATGAAAACACCTTGTAAAAAATACTTTGTTCTTGCGCATCACTGACGTCACCAACACCCTGGATTTCTATCTTAGCGTTAGCAATTCGGTTGGACATTAGCGTATTGTTTTCGCCAATATCTCTAACTCTAACTAAACCTGTTAATTTAATTGTTTGAGATTCACCATTCACAATTAGGTTGTGGTTTGCTTCAATCTCAACCATTTTGTTGGGTAACACCTTCTGAATAACGGCACTCACTTGGGTGGTTGCCATTCCTTTGCGAACAGTCTGCCCATTGCCATCTCCTGAGCCAGATAAGCCAAGCGCTAAGCCTATGTTATTGTGACTATCTGAAGCATCGGCAGAAATACCAACTCCCTTACTCACCCCCGTGCCTGCTGAAGATTCAGCACGAGTAGACTCAACAACCAAAATAACCAGCGATTCACCTACTCTGTAAGCTCTATCATCACTGGTCAGTGCGCGATAATTGTTGACATCTATAGCCATTGCTGACGCCGATTGAAATAATGCCATCACCAACAGTGATTGAATTAACCTAGTGCACATATATAATTCCTTCTGCAGCAACCAAACCACTTATCGACTTGTTGCTATCTGTAATTAAAGCTCTGACGCTGTCACCAATTTCCCACCCAGCATCAATAGAAGTTCCTAGTGTTTCTAACGTTAAGCCCCTATTTTTAAGTACTATCGTTATTTGTTGCCGCGGAAATATCTTCGGGCTAACAGCAACTGTCGCCTGTGTCAAAATTTGTCCTTTTCTTACATTTTTGCGTGTTACAAGCTCACTTAGTGTGTTCGTTAAAATGAGAGGTTCTGGAAGCAAAGCAGCCACGTCTAACTTCTTTAATTTAACAACTTCTTCAGTCAGCATACTCAGTTGAGGCAGATCTTGCTCAAATACCCAAACTTCTTTTAGCACCTTAATTTTCAGCCATGCTTGTGTTAATTTTCCTTCTTGGTCTTGCCAACTAAACTTGCTTCGACCCGAAATTAATGCACCCAACTCAAATTTTGAGTGATTTGATGAATTAGGTTTGTTTACAGTGATAGGCTGGCTAATCACTGCGATAGACACTTCTTCACCGAGATACGCAAAATGTTTGCATACCTTTGCTTGCCACTCTATTTTGGTTGAACCAGTAAGTGGTTCGCTGTTAGTGGGTCCACAATTAAATTCAGTGCCTAACGCAAGACTTAATAAGCTTGATAACAACATTTTTAACGTCGAATATTGTTGGTTGTTTCCATTATGCTATCCATTACTTGTACTAATCTGGCATTTAGTTGGTAAGCACGTTGGGCTAAAACTAGGCTCGTCATTTCTTCAACTAAATCGACATTTGAACCTTCAACAAATCCCTGCAAAATACTCCCGGCACCTTCTTCACCTGGCTTTTTGATAGTTGGAAGTTCCGATCCTTCTGCCAGGGTATATAATCCTTGGCCCATCGACGTCAGTGCTTGTGGATCATTAAAAGTAGCAAGGTTTAATTGTCCAACCTCAATTGAATCTTGGTTGCCTGGCACTCTAATTTCGACAGAGCCATTTGGTAGAATAGTGATACTTTGTACATCCGGTGGTATATATATTGAATCACTCAACGGATACCCAGATGCGGTAACTAGCCGACCATCCTGATTAAACGCCAACTTGCCAAGGCGGGTGTACGCAAATTGCCCATCTGCTAATTGCACTTCTAAAAATCCGTTACCACTAATTGCAAAATCTAACGCCTGACCCGTTGCTTGAATAGAGCCTGCTGAGAAATTTGTATAAGTCGCATCTAACTGTGTACCCAGTCCGGTAGATTCACTGTCTGTTACAGATGCTTTTTGGTTAATTTCTTGGCCGCCCTTAACTAAGTCAGTAAAAGTCACACCTGATTTTTTAAAACCAGCAGTTTGCATATTTGAGATATTATTTGAAATAACATCTAGCCATTCTTGTGTGGCTTTTAACCCTGTTTGGGCAATTTGCAGCGCTTCAATCACAACTATTTTCCTATTTGATTTATTCCAGTCTTGAGCATTTCGTCGTATGTAGACATCGCTCTTTGCAATGTTTCTATGTGTCTTGTTTTTTCTATCACTCTGAGCATTTCAGCGGATACATCCACGTTTGAGGTTTCCAACGCCCCTTGTAAAATTTTGAAATTTTCTACTTCCTTTAATTGACCTTGGCTTGTATACAAACCGTCGCCAGCCGAGAACAATTTTTTCGTGTTGGTTTGGTAAATAATGAACTGATCGACCATTTTCCCCTGAGAGAAGATTTGCCCCTTGACCGATATTTCGAGCGAATTTGCATCTAATCCTGTTGCATAACCACTAGACGTTATTACAGGGTCGCCAGCCTGTGTTACCAGCACTCCCCTCTCGTTGATTGAAAACTGGCCATTACGTGTCAAATGGATAACACCGTCTTTATTAACCGCAAACCAACCTTGGGTTAACAATGCCAAATCAGTCAAGTTGCTGGTAATTTTTGCACTTCCCGATTTTAGATCTGTGGATTTGGTGAGCTCAACGCCTGAAATTAAATCAGAAAAATTGGAGCCAGATGTAACCTGAAGATCAGCCAACTGAGCCTTATAGCCAATTGAATTCACGTTGGCCGTATTCTGCGCTGTAACATCAATAGCTTTGATTTCTGTCTGCATGACACTTGATAATTCGTTGATTAATTGACTCATGCTGGCTTACCCTGTAACTGCAAATCCAAGTCAATGACAGATGCAGCTTGTACCTCGACTTGCTGACTCACTTCGTTGATGGACATCACGCTAATTTGGGGGACCGCTCTAGCCAATAGGTCTCTAATTGATTTACGGATAGGCGCAGCACACAATAAAACGGGTTGGATATTTTGCGACAATAGCTTTTCGTATTCTTTTGCCACTTTTGCGATAAATTGTTCTAGCTCTTGCGGTAAAAGATCACCTGTAGAGCTATTTGCTTGTCCAGATAAAAACTTCCGTTCCAGTCTAGGTGCCAGAGTAATCATGTTCAACTTACCATTTGAGTCTGCGAGCATGTTGCAAATGTGAGTACTCAGACCTGTCCTTACTTTTTCAGTCAGAATTTGTATGTCTTTGTTATGGCGGCCATGATCGACCAGTATCTCTAATATGAGGCCTAGGTTTTTAACCGGAACGCGCTCTACGACTAACGCCTTTAACACATTTTGGATATCAGAATAAGATAATATTGCTGGAATAAGCTCATCGATAGTCGAGCCAATATCCTCTCGCTTACTTTCAACCAAATTTTCTACATCGTTACGTGACAAAAATTTATCTAAGTTAGCTTTGGTGATTTCTTGAATATGCGTGGATAACACAATCTCGGGCTCTACTAGAGTATACCCTGCTGAATGAGCAATAGTCTTTTGCTCTCGCATAATCCATTGGGCCGCTAAACCATAGGTTGGCTCAACGGTTTCTTCACCGTCTATTTTAATTTTTGCGGCGCCACCGTTAATGGCCAATAATTTATCCGGTCGAATAACGCCTTTTCCCATATCAATACCATGGATACAAATACGATATTGGCCATCTTTCAGTTTATTGTCGGTATTGATGGTTAGAGCAGGTACAATTACGCCAAATTTACTTGCAATTTGCTTCCTTAATAAACCGATTCGATTTTCCATATCTTGGGTTACGGTAAAGTACTCTTTTGCTATATTTTTCGATACAACCAGTTCGTAAGGTGCTATTTGCATCAAGGATTTAAACTCTACATCCAAAGGATCTGAATCTAAGCTATCATTGGTTTTCTTATTTGTTAACGCCTCAGCTTTATTGTTTCTAAATATCAACCATGACATGCCAAGCAGAGCGCAAGCCACTATCGCTACAGGGAAAACGGGAATGCCAGGCAATAACATAAAGATGCCTAAAGTACATGCAACTATTATTAATGTTTTCGGATGTGCTGAAAACTGACTAGTTATTTCCTGTGCCAGACGAGTGTCTGTTGCAGCACGTGTAATTATAATACCAGTTGCAACGGCTATTATAAGGGACGGTATTTGTGTAACAATGCCATCCCCAACCGTTAACAGCGTATATTGGTGTAACGCCTGCCCCCAAGGCATACCATTTTGCACTATACCAATTGATAAACCGCCGATGATATCAATCAGTATAATAATGATACCTGCAATTGCATCGCCTTTAACAAATTTAGAAGCGCCATCCATGGCACCATAAAAGTTAGCTTCTTTTTCTAGCTGGGCTCTGCGCATTTTAGCTTCATCTTGATCGATAAGTCCCATATTTAGATCAGCATCGATACTCATCTGTTTACCCGGCATAGAATCTAATATAAATCGAGCAGCAACTTCCGCTACGCGCTGTGCACCATTAGTTACAACAACATATTGCACGACGATTAATATTAAAAAGACGACTAAACCAATAACGTAATTACCGCCAACAACATGCTCTCCAACAGAGCCAATAACTTTACCCGCATCAGCATCGTTCAATATGAGTCGTGTAGCTGCAATATTAAGTGCTAATCGAAATAAAGTTGTCATCAATAGAAGTGACGGGAAAGTCGAAAACTCAAGCGGTTTTTCTGTATAGAAAGTAATCAGCAATATCAACAAAGCAAATGAAAAATTGATCACCAACAAAAAATCTAATGTTGCTGAAGAGATGGGCGTAAACAGCACCATTAAGATACCAATCATCCCTGCTACTAATAAAAAGTCGTTTATGCCTGAAAACAAAGATTTAAAGGACGAATTCATTAGCTATATACCTTGTGATTAGGCATAGATACAATCCAGCTATACACTTTAGCTACTTCGAGCTGTTGCTCATCTTTAATTGGCATACCAACCTTAACCAATTTATTTAATTTTCGGGCTAACATTTTCTTCCTTAAAATAGGAACCTGATGCTTTCTAGCTTGCCGACATATTATTTTCGCTATCATGCCGCTCCCTTTTGTTAAAACAATTGGGACAGCCATAGATTGAGGACGAAATTTCAATGCAACTGCAATATGCGTTGGGTTCGTTATAATCACATCTGCATCACCGACATTTTGAATATTGGACAATTTTGCCAATAACTCATTTTGATTTTTCTTAATTTTTGCTTTTACTTCTGGGTTACCTTCACGTTTTTTATGCTCATCTTTAACATCTCTTTTGCTCATTCGCATTTGTTTGGCGAATTCAAACTTACTGTACCAAAGGTCAAATAGCGCAAAAATTGCGAACACAACCAATAAACTCGTTAACAGTTTAATTAAAATGTGCTTCCAACTTACTAACACGTGATTTAATGACGCTTGAGTATTAGATAGAAGGATTGCCAATGAGGGTTTAAGCACGAGGTACACGACTGTTGAAAATACTGCTAACTTTATGATTAATTTAAACAGTTCTACTAAGGAACGTTTTGAGAAAATTTTCTTAAAGCCTTGAGCTGGATTTAGTTTTGAAAAATTTGGTTTGATAGGAAAAAAAGAGAAGGCTACGCCACCATATACAAACGAAATAGCAACGACAGAGATAAAACTAGCGGCAACAGCTATTAACCAAAAATGAGATAATTCCACCGTAAGACCAATAAAATTATTCATGAGCATAGTATCACTCTCTGCCATTTGATGTGCATTACCAATCCATTGAGCTAAAAGGCGCAAAGAAGTTTTAACCAACTCTGAGCCAAATACGTACAGGACCAATACGATAGCGAGTAAACTAAAAAACGCTGGAAATTCTTGGCTTTTGGCGATTTGCCCTTTCTTTTTAGCTTCACGCAACTTATAGGGTGTTGCTTGTTCACTTTTATCGAATTGCTCTTCCATGATCTATACCGTAAGTAAATTAGTCCATTGAGGGACAACCGACCTCAACATATGATGCAAAGCATCTACGGCGGGTCGGCTTAGCCAAATTAACATCAGTACACCCATTGCTATCTTCACGGGTAAACCAACAAAATAAATTTGAGCTTGAGGTAATGACCGGCTGACAAACGCCAAAGATAAATCGATTAGCCAAAGTCCAATAATCACAGGGCTTGCAAATACAAAGCTCGTTACGAAGAAAAGGCCTAAAATTTTGTACCATTGTTCTGACAATACAAAGGGTTGAAATAGAGGTACATATTCAAATAGCAGATGCAAACTTTCTATTAGCTCTAAATGCACATTGAGCAAAAAAAAGATAGCAGCAACCATTAATGAAAATAACTGTGCGATTGGTGTGGCGACACTATTAGTGTTGGGATCAAATAACGAGCCTGCGGCAAAACCTATCTGCACATCAATTAGATGCCCCATAAAATGAACTGCGGCGTATGCAAAGTGAAATCCTAAAGCTAATGTAGCACCAATCGCAAACTCGTTGACTAGTGCCCAAACAAGATCACGTTCAGGTTGTAAAGTGCCTGACGTATACCCACTTGCTAAACACAAAGCGATAGCACCAACAAATATAGTGCGAATGAGTACAGGAACTTGAGTAAAAGAGAACACTGGCAAGATTAGAAAAATGGGCAGTAAGCGGAAACTAATACACAGAGTCAACATTAATTAGAATCCTGAGGCCAATATGAACACTTCTTTTGCAAACTGACCAATTGAAGTTAGCATCCATGAACCAAGAAGTATAATTACCATCACTGCAGCAACTAACTTTGGTACAAACGTTAACGTCATTTCTTGAATTTGCGTGACTACCTGTAAGATGCTGATTAATAATCCTACGACCAAGCTAGTTAGTATTACGGGAGCTCCCACATACGCAGCTAGAACAAGCATTTTACTAAACAATAATGAAACTTCCATTCAAACAAGAAACAACTATATATCAACAAATGCTAGTAAAATACCACTCATGTCTACCGGTGGCAATAAGAATCATGCGTTTTATTCCAATTAAAATAGTTCGTAAACTCAAGTTCTAAACGAATCATTACATCTTTGCCCCCTCAAAAATTACTTGATTCAGACGTTGCACCGACATTGATCAGACCCCAAGCTCAAAATCATTAATTGTATCCGATCTTCCGCACCACTTTTAGGAATAAATTTTTTGGTAGTGATGACCTAAGCAATTAATGATGGTGCGGTTACGTTCTTCTAAATTGGCAACGAATTTAGTTTCTTCGTTGATATATATGATGGTGATCCCTTGAAAGCATTGGAACACCCAGCGAGCGGTTGGTTTCTGATGGGGTTTGTATTTCATATCCGGGAAGTACTGCTCTTGCTCTACAAGTTGTTTGCGGATCTGATGCTCCAAGGCTGCATACACCATTAAACAGACCGTCATCACCATTAATAACGCTTCTATTCATTCTGGCTTTTTCAAGAAAATGGCGTTGGTTAAAAAGTCTGGGCTCTTCAGAAAGCGGAAGCCTTTTTCTACTAATTGCTGTGATTTATACGTGCTGAGCATTTTATCCATGGTTAACATTCCACTCATGTCATTGGTGGCAATGATAAACAACCCCAATTGTTCCAGTGCCGCTTGACGTCGAGCCAGCGGGGTTAATAAACGCCCTGTAATTTGGTAATCAATCCGTATCGGGTTTTCATTTTGTTAGGTCGCCCTTTTCCGGCAAATACGGGGACTTGCTCAACTTGCCCTTCAACATCACAGAGTATTTGTTTCTTTTTCCATTCCTCCAATGACTTTTGTGCATCAACTTCGCAAGCAAATATTTTTTGGCTGAGTTGTTTAAAGCTTTTACGTGCTTGCTCTGCTTGTTTGCTTGTTTGTGCATGCGCTTACTTAACGTATGTGTTTCGCGTTTAGCAGCTTGCTCACTGCGTACTAATAACCACTTTTGCTTTACGCCACCATATTCACATTCATGAAACACGCGTTCGTAGCCTGACGATAAAGGTGTAAAACTATCTTTTTAAACCCATCCATATCATTGCAGTTGCCACTGGCGGGTTTCATATAAACCGGAATGCCGGATTGATTTTCACAGATGAGGTTTAAAACCACTTGGTTTAAGTCGAGGCGGTGGTCGCGAGAATACCCTTTGGCAATGTGGATAGTATTAACATCATCATCCACATCGTTTGATTGACCATCATAATGGAAGCTAGTGGAGTCTAAATGCAGTGATTCTCCGCCCAGACCAAGGCGACTCACAACCGTTTCACCGAGATCTTGGTATAGACTTGATACACCAAATTCATACAGCCTGTCTAAACATCGACCTAACGCATCATCATTGATTTGCTCAGCCTTAACGCCTTCACCAATTAAGCGCTCAAGTGGCTTATCTTTAAAAGTACTCACTGTACATGTGTAGCGTTCGGCCAGTAAACCCCAAGCCATTTATCACCATAGCCAAAACCAGTTGACCAAAGCTTAAAGTGCGATCGTTTGATTTGCCGAATTTACGGTCAATTAAGTCGACCAATTGGATTTCATGACAAAAACCAGCCACCAAGCCGTGATGTTCAAGTGTTTTAGTAAAAGGGTTAGGCATTGTGATCACCACTCTCAAAAGAGAGTAATAGATCAAGATCTGGGATCTAGGTCAAGTCTTTTTTGAAATAATGCGATCAACTGAAGAAAAAAACACCAAGATTAATTAAAAACTAGGTACGGAATGACGGATGTAAGTATAGCGATATAAAAATCTCTAAGTATTACAACCGCTCACTATACGAGCGTATAGTGAGCGGTTGCGTTGTTACTGATTATTCAGCGCATCGTGCACGAGTACATAAATTGCGTAATTTACTAACATCGCTTTGATGTACTTTTCCGTCGCCATTAAAATCAAATTCAGGTCGGTGTAACGCTGGATTTCTCAGAGCGCGTACAAAGAAAGAAACATCTTTGCGATCAACGTCATTGTCACCGTCAAAGTCGCCTAGTACCCCATAAACTGCATCATGTGGAAAATCATCCATGCTATCCGGAACATTATCATTGTCGTCGTCTGTGTCGGTCATATCACCGATACCATCATTGTCAAAATCGCTGTCAATAATAACGGGTGATGCACTGACCGTATAGGTTTTACCGTCAGACGACTTAAAGCGTGCATACAAGTAATAGAAGTTGCCCGCCGGTAACTCAGATGAAGGAGTCACGCCAAACAAAGGTACAGAAACTGTTGGATTGGCCGTTTGATTACCGACAACACTCGCATCGTGCGCCGAATAATCTTTAACCACACTCCAATTTGAACGTAATTCCCGCAATAAAATTTCAACGCCGTCAAAGTCAGAGGTGATGGTTTGGCTTGAGCCTGCATCAATATTTAATGTGATATCTAAAAAATCATTGTTCAAAAATGGCGTATTGCGATATTTATTAACGTCATCCCATTCGATTAATGCAGGCGTTGGTTCAATTACATTAATGGGTTGCACACCTAATGATTTAACGACCCCTGCGGATGTCTTGAATTGAACAAACACAAAATAAAATTGATCTGGCTGTAATTCAGCAGTGGGTACTAAATCGGTTAACGGTAAACTGGCTGATGCTGTGCCAGCACGCTGACCAATCACAGTGCTATCGAACACAATCGTATCATTCAGTGATACCCATTTGCCTGAAGATTTATCAATTAAACGAAGGTAAAATTTAACACCCCTAAATGCATCGCTGATGGTATTACCTGTGCCTGCATCAAAGTTTACGCTCACATCGAGTGCGCCGCCTGCTAAATAGGCATTGGACAAATATTTTGCACGATCATCAAAAGCAAGCGAGGCCGCAATGGGTGGATGAACCGGATTGGCATTCGGATCAGATGCACAGCTATTGCAAATATCTTCAATTGCGTTTACCCCGGCTGTCCACTGTATACCGCCTGCTTCGTACGCCCCCACATCCGGCGCTGGACCTGCATAAGGTTTGCTTAAATCATCAATAATTTTGCCCGAATCTAACAAACTTGAAGTTGCGTTAGGCATAAAATTTTGATTTGCAGAATCAACAAATTGATTAATTGCAGAAATAATATTGCTATCTAAATCGTAAGCGTCGCTGCGCAACCAGTCTGCATGTGAACTATAGTTATTCCAAACTCTATTGTCTCTTGGGTTTCGGCCATTTATCCATTCGCCCATAGCTTGACCAACATCGACCAACGTATTATGGTAAATATGGTTGTCCCAGTTATCCCAGTTTAATTGAATGCCGCTCCAAGGCACATTCCAAACTACATTGTGGTGAACTAAAAAGCCTTTGCTGTCATTATCTAAATAAATACCTGCGGTACGTTTGTCGTGATAATCCCGTTGCATTGCATCGTGGAACCAATTGTGATGGATCTCGATATTGCGATATTCAGTGTTACCGACGGTATAAAATAGTCCACCGTCGTTGTTGATCATCGCCGCATACGAAATGTCATTGTAGGCAACTTCAGAACCTTGACCGATCACATAAATACCATCTCGCCCCGTATGTGATATTGTGTTTTTTAAAATTTTAACGTTTGCCGCATTCGAACGAATAGGGCTTGAATGGATACCTAAAGTATCAAAATAACGAATTTCATTGCCCTGAATAACTGTATTGGTGCCCGCTCCCGACCAACCCGCAACGTGTATGCCGTTGATTGAACCGAACTTAATTACGTTATTTTCAACAATGTTATCTCGCCCTACAATCATAATTGAGCCATCAAATACACCTGAACCTGATGTGCTAGTATGGTTATCAAATCTTTGTTTACCATGCATGACTTCGGCACCGGCATAACGGTTAAAATGCCCGTCAAGGCGAACGTTTGCGCCACGTACATTTATACCTTCCATATCAACATAGCTGCCGTTGATTTGAACGGCACGTTCACGAGCGGCATATTCCACTGAACCCGGCGCAGGCAATTGACCATCAGCCGGTTTAAAATATAAAGTTTGTGTTGTGCTATCGTAAAACCATTCACGCTCGTTATCTAACAAATCTAGTTTGCCGTAAACGTAAAACCGGCCATAACCACCATCAATTTTATGCACCGGATTGTGATTGCTATATGGCCACTTTGTGATATCAATTGGGGTGAAATTAATTTCACTTAAGGTGTTAGACGTAATTTTTTTAGTCCAACTGGTGCCCGAATGCTGGCCTAAATACCATAGGTAACCTTCTGTTAAATCAACGTCTGGAATACCGTCTACATACAGTCGGCTTTCAGTTCCTGCCGTATTAACTTGATGCGCATCGATAGTAAATACATCATTGTCTGAATCATTTGGCCAGCGCGCAATTTGCATCAACTCTTGGTTTTGGTAAATTTGTCGTGAATGCTCTGCAATACTCATATTAACTGATGTTGCATAAATTCCATCACCTTGTGCAACCCAGTCGTTAATCGGGTTTGTACCAACAATCACAACTTTTTCGCCGTCTGCAGGGCGAATAACAATTGGATTTGTGTCCGTACCGGATTGGGTTATTCTCATCGTCTGGCGATATTCCCCGCCCTCAACGATCAAAGTGTCTCCAGCTTGTAAATTTGCATTCGCCTTGGCAAATGTCGCCCAAGGTGCGTTTTCAGTTCCGTTGTTTTGATCAGAACCATCTGGTGCAACATAAACAGTTTTCGCACTCACATTTAAGCTAAATAGCAAAGATGTGGCCGCAACTGCCAAACAAAAACGGTTATTAAACATTAAAATAAACCCCAAGATGATGATATGAATTTGGTTACAAACAGGTAACCAAGTTGCAAAAACGTTACAACCCTATCAACTTTATGATTAACCGTAAACAATAAACAATTATTTTCATAAAGCAATAAACCAACCGCCAGGTCAAGATGCATTATGATTAGACTTGGTCAGCACAAAAAAACCGAACGAGTGGTGAGTTTGTCAATAAAATTTGGTTTCAGTGCAAAATATAGTTAAGACAAACAACTTAAGATGAACAGCTATAATGGCTCACACCACCCATACCAAAAAATGTTTCTGGGCGCAGTTGATAATACTTCTCTTCAATTTCTTTGCTGTGTTCGGCGTACGGGTTATTTAACACCTGCTGTAGCTCGTTGATTAGCTGATAATCCCCTTTAGCCGCCGCTTGGTATGCTGGTACAACTAACCATTCGCGCCACGTGTATTTGGGATTAATTTGTTTCATCTGTTCACTGAGTTTTTCAGCGTTATCTTGCGCATTAACCAAAGCACGCCATGTTTGTAGCCACTCTGTCCATTGCTGTTGCAACTCTTCTGAGGCTGGCGCGTAAAAGCTTTTTTCCAGCGCAGAAACATGCTGGGGTACATGTGACAGTTCACGAAAGAACATATTAAAATCAACTTTGGTGTTTACCATAAGTTGTAATAGATTGATTAATAGATCTGAATTGTAAGCTGTCAAGGCGAGCTTTTCTGTCCACATTTTTTCTAATTTTTGCTGCATCACAGCTTTAAAACCGTCACGAATATCAGCCAATTTTTCACTTGCTTCGGGCTGCATTTGCAATAAAGGTTCAAGACTACGACAAAACATTTTGAAGTTGGTTTCGGCCGCAAACGGTTGATTAAGAAACGAGAAGTGGCGGCCACCGCCCGTCCATGGCTGATATGTAGGCTCAAATAATTCACAAAAACCGAAGGGGCCATAATCCAGTGTATAACCACCGGCTGCACAGTTATCGCTATTAAAATTGCCCTGACAAAACCCCACACGTAGCCAGTTGGCAACTAACGAGGTTAAGCGTTCGCGAAACTCAGAGGCCAACAGCAGTATTTTATCGGGCATTGGCAGTTGTGGATCTATATCTTGGTATTCGCGTGAAATCAGGTGTTCTACAATTTGCTCAAGCTCGTTCAGCGCGTTTTCATGTTCCATCGTGCGTGCCCGGCGCGCAAATAATTCAAGTTGGCCCACGCGTAAAAAAGAAGGCGCAACACGGGTAGAAATAGCCACAGGGTTTGAAACCATAGTTTCCGGATCGTGCGAGCGAGAATCTTCAAAATACCAAGGGCGGTCAACGCATTCGGTTTTAGAAACAAATAAACTTAACGAGCGCGAGGTGTTAATTCCCAATGCATACATATGCTCTTGTGCTAAAAATTCACGCACACTTGAACGCAATACCGCTCTGCCATCCCCACCTCGACAATAAGGTGTACGCCCCGCGCCTTTTAACTGCATTTCCCATCTTTTATGATTAGCGACCAATTCTAAAACCGAGATAGCACGGCCATCACCGTAACCGTTACCGGTTCTAAAAGGGCATTGTTGAATATATTCGGTGCCATAAATAGAAAGGGCATAACCCGTTGCCCAGCCTATTTTTCGCATGCCGGCTGGCAGATTAGTCACATCCCCAGAAAATAGCTGAATAAAACCGGGCTCAAGTGCTAATGTATCGTCAAAACCTAATTCTTCGAACAATACTTTACTGTGACTGATATATTCAGGCTCTGGTAATGGCGTCGGTAAAACAGGCACATAATGGCCGGAAAAAACTTCTCTTGGCTGGTGATCGTGGCCGGTTTCGGTTGCATCGGGATCAGCCGTTAAATTATCAAGTAACGAATAGTCAGCGAGTTTTGCGAGCTCTGTGAGATTACATATTTTATGTTTCATAACGTGTGAGCGGTTTTATTCAAAATATCGGGAAACTGTAATGTGTAGTAAACGCGATTAAACCACAATTTACAACACTCGATAATTTAATACGCAACACCGGATGCAAATAAAAGATGCAAATGAAAGATGCAAATGAAAGCTACATTATTATTTCAATCCGTTATAATTTAAAAAAGTTAGTTACAGATCAGCATTAACCAGCCAATGGACATTTCATGACAAATAACGACGTACTTCGCCGCCTTCGCTACGTATTCAATTATACAGATGCCACTATGATAAAAATATTCGCGTTAGCGGACGTTA
Organism: Catenovulum sediminis; assembly: GCF_007289895.1. Classification (GTDB taxonomy): domain Bacteria; phylum Pseudomonadota; class Gammaproteobacteria; order Enterobacterales; family Alteromonadaceae; genus Catenovulum; species Catenovulum sediminis. The sequence goes on from NZ_CP041661.1 coordinate 23,153, forward strand.
AAGTAGCACAAGAGCAAGTCACAGCTTGGCTGAAAAAAGATGACGATGCGCGTTATCAAAGTATGTCAGACACAAACCTAGCCGTGTTTTTAAATGGATTAATTATACAAAACCGAGGTGCAAAGGAAGGCGCTAAACCTGAACCAGAATCGCAACTGACGAATAACTTGATTTTACGTAAATTGAAAATTGCACTAGAGTTGGATTCTGAACAAATTTTGTCAATTTTAGTGCTCGCTAATTTTAATTTAGGTAAACATGAACTCAGTGCGTTTTTTAGAAAACCCACCCACAAACATTACCGCGAATGTAAAGATCAGGTATTACGCAATTTTTTAGTGGGTTTGCAAAAACAGTATAGAGGCGCTTAATTGGCGTTGCCTCAATAATACGGTGCCAAAAGCGGACAGGATCTTAATAAAAAGGCTTGGAATTTAGTGAAGGTTTTAAATTTCTACAGTTTCATAGAGCATTATAATCATCACAGGTGTTGAGTTTGCAAGCCATTGTATAAATTTGCTAGTTGTCATCTCTGTGTTAGAGCGCACTTTTGGGTTTGAATTAATACAAACCTGAATAGCATTTTTGGCTAAATCAACACCTACGATTGCATTTTTCATAACAGACTCCAAATCAAATATTAGACATGAACAAGATAGCTCACTGTTTCTAAAAGGGGAGTCCAATTATCTATCCTTATTTATTATGTGATTATTCGCCAGTAACTATTGTGCAATATTGGCCGTAAAAATAAAGAATATTTATTGTTGAATGATCAACAGATGATACTTTAGTAACTCCACCATTTTTTTTAGCTTTTTCAATTGATGCATCACCAAAAGCTGCTAACCCAAGTACGCTATTGGCACAAGCTTCACCTGATTTAACAGAATTAACTTCTGGGTTGCTAACATTACCATCCCACTTAGTAACAGTTATAGCTCCATTAATTGGTGATGTTGCACACCCCGAACATGCTAACGCTACAAAAGCAGATAAGATTAATTTTTTCATTTTACTTCCTTTTTAGTTAATAAATATTTGAATTTTGAATAGTCACAGTCATGGTAAAACGACAGATTACTGAGCCAGCCCCATAGAGATCGGCAAACCTAATTGGTCGATAAAAGTGAGTTGGTTTGTGACTTCAATCATGCCCGTTTTCCAATTGTTACGGTTTCTCAGTTCCATCTATCTCTAACGCGGCCTTATCAAAAGTGAAAATAGCTGAAACTTCATTTTTAGTTAACTGACCGTGACGCTTCGCTTTATTTACAATAAGCGCATCCGGAAAGTCAGCTTGCTTTGTCTTGCCACCTGATTTTATGGGCTTTGCATTAGAGAAGTCTTTTAATGCGCCCCATACCGACAGACCATCTTCAAACTTTAAATTCGGCTCTGCAAAAAGCGCATGAACTACATCAATAATTTGCTCCTTGCTTAAGTTGTAGCGTTTACCTTTTAACGTCCAGACCGTTTCTGTCAATACTACATCAGTAATAAGGACAGGCTCAGTACCTAAAATTAATTTTGCAGCTTTTGATGCTTGCTTTTCATCGTCTTGCAATAAGTAACGAAGCAATACATTCGTATCTATTGCGATCATTTATCTAAAGCACTCTCTAATGATTCTTGCTCACTAACTTGAGTGTTACCTGCAATACCTTTTAACAAGCCTCTTGCTGCGCCAGATTGCTTTTTAACGATAGAAATAACACCTTGTCTATCGACAAAGCTTTCTACATCATCACCTGCGTTAATGTGTGCGATTGCGCACTGTTCAAGCGGCAATGTAATCTGTCTTTTTGGGCTTACTTTAGCCATAAACATCTCTTTACTAATGTTTGTTTAGTAAAGAATATCACATCTTTACTATAGTGCAATATGTAAAGATACTCTGTAAGGTGATTTACACGACTAGCGCATTTTAATCCCTGACTCTAACAGGGTTGAGCGATAATTATCGTTTAGCCCAGCCATCTTTATTCATCTTCCCTAAACGTTGTTTCCAACGTGACACTGTTGACTTGCCTGCGCCTGCTATTTCTTCTACCTGTCGATTGCTGTAACCTTCGTCAACCATAAGCTTGGCGTATTCCAATAAATAGTTTGCTAAAATAAGCATTAAACTCTTTTTTACTTTGCTGCCGTCCATGTTTTGAAGATAGATTATGTTGTCCTATCGGAGTTGTACCACTATTAACATATTGCTTTACAGCAGTTAACGTAGGTAAAGGACCAAAATCTTGCTGTTGTTCACTATTTAGTACGTACCAATTTGATCATTGTTTGCAACTTTATTTCCGATTAGCGCAGCGAAATCTGATACAACCCAACGAGCTTTTTTATTGGTTTTATTGCTTTGAAAAAAGCCAACCATGACGAACAGCCTATTTTATTTCCTTATATAAACAGAACTCAACACCGGGCTTGTGAGGTGCAAGGGTGCACTAATAGCACCAACAAAAACAACCACTCTTTCATAAACAGATAAGTCTATTTTACTCAAGCAACCAATGTTCTCATAATCTATAAATGCCCACCTCATGTGACGACCCCTCCTAAAATTAAGAACGAAGTTACGCAAGTCAAGCTTTTTACGTCCTTTGTTAAGGCGTTTGTTATCTTTTGATCACGCAATTGCTTCAAGGCCTTTTTTTTCAGCTAGAGATAACATTTTTAATGCCGCACCTCTAGGCTTACTCTCACCTTGCTCCCACTTTTTGACCAACTTATCACTAACATTTAAATAGCGAGCAAACACTGGCTGGGAAAGATTATTTTTTTGTCTAAGGGTGCGCACTTGCTCGGCGGTAAACTCATGAACAGTTGTTAAACACAACGCATCGAACTTTCGCATTGTGGTTTTGTCGATAGCACCTGATTTTTGCAAGCCTTTTGCTGTTTTGTGCACTGCTTTTAAAATGTCACTCATAATTTACCTACCTCAATGAGCTCACCATTTTCAATTAATTGGTTAAGCTCATCCTGACTAAATTCTAAAAACTCTTTTGCTAATTCTTTTAGGGCTAATTTCTCTTTTGCGTTAATATTAGCTCTATCTCTTTTAGCAAACGCGTATAGGAAAAAATACTTATTTCCTAAAACTGCACCGACAATTGTGCGGAATCCTCCGCTTTTGCCTTTATTTCCTGATGCGATACGCTTCTTGTAAACATTACCACCTAAATCAGCATCAAAGAGTCCATTATTCATTTCCTTACAAGCATTAATAAGATCATTGTCTGATAGAGCTTCTTTTTTTGTTAAAGAAGCAAAAACTTTGGTCTTATAGATCAAAGTATACTCCAATAGGGTATGTTTTCAACATGTGGGAATAAACGCCATTCCAATTAGTTATAAATAAATCATTTCATAAACTTAAGCCGTGGTTGACTAATATGCAACAATAAGCGTTTAACAAGTGCTGAGTAACCGGCAACCCGGTCACTTTTTTCAACGTGAATGTTATGTATCTAAAAACTAAACTTATTGCTCTGCATCAGTTGTTTTATTTGTTGTTGTTCAAGCGCGGTATCAAATACATACAACTCGTCGACACTGCCTCTAAAGTATTTATTAGGTTCGTGCTCTGCTTCGTAACCAATATTTCGGCCAAGTGCGAGCGGGCGCGAATTTTTTTGAGTTATTTTGGTATCGACTTTGGCAAAAGATTTACCATGTGTTTTTTCCAGTTCACCGTCTACATACATAAGCACATGTGTAGAAATATCTGAAGATTCGCCGCCATACAAAACAACCGCAACATGGTGCCATTGACCATCGCGCAGGTCTTTCGTGCCGACCACTTGGGCATTATAAGTACCAATTCTCAGCGCCCCTAAAGGCCCATTTTGTGGGTACGGATTAGGTGATATTTGCCAAGCAGAATAAAACTCTTGTGTGCCCCAACTGACAATACCAAACACTTCATGCTTTTCGATATCTTTTGGTACTTTAACCCAAAAGCTAACGGTTCTGGGCGCATCGCCTGCAATACCGGGAAAGTCTGTTTCTAGCCAATTGTTCATGCCATTAAAAGCAATGGCTTGTCCAAACACACCAACGGTTTGTGCTATCTCGCCCTGTCCTGCTGTCGTTTCTGGTGTTTTATCATAGGCTGGATATTGTTTACCTGAAATGCCTTTTCCGTTCGATAAAAAAGCACCCGCTTGCTTATTGCCAAATTGCTTGTCTAATTGCTTGTCTAATTGTTTGCTGTCAAATGACCAGTGCAAATAATCTGAATTAGCAACGGATTTACCCGGTAAAGCGCGCATAAATAAGTTGGGGCTGCTTTTAATAAATTCGACTTTTTCATCTAAACTAAATGACAACGCTTGGTTTTTTCGCAGCATTTTATAAGCTTGCAGCTTTGATGAGCGGGCTTTAACTTCGCCTTCTAAAACATGTACTTGGCTGTCGCCTCTATCGTTTACATCGACTGCAAACTCAGTGCCTAAATCAATAATTTCAGAGCTGGGTGTATCCACTCTAAAACCGATGGCTTGTGGCGGTACTTTTGCCACCAATTTGCCTTTTTCTAAAATCACCAAATCTTGCGAGCGAATATCTAAACGAATCGGTGCTTCGAGCAGTAATATCACCCCATTGCCCATTTTAATTTCACTGTAACCCGCATCCAGTGAAATTTTACCGCGGTTAATTGATTGGCCCACAACCAAATTATTCACGGCAGAAACAGCGGCGACTTTTGTCACAACCGCCAAATTATTTTGAACAAACAGAAAACTTGTAATAAAAAAACCAACAACAAATACCGCAACACTTGCAGCCAGTGCGTAGAAAGTACTGAACCAATTACGCGGCTGTTTTTTATACTGATTGAAGTTGGTAATTTTACCGGTTTCAGACGCCTGTTGAGTTGGCTTATGTTGAATCGGCTTATGCAGAATCGATTTAGGTGCCCTGCCTTGCGTAATAATTTTATTCATAACAGACGCCGAAAAGCCGGCCTGTTCATCCACACTTTGACTTTGCTGAGATGATTCAATTTCAAAACGGATAAGCCTGTCGTTAGCGATTAATTTTGCCAGTTCTTGTTTTACATTCGGGTTGTTTTTACATGCTTCAATAAGCTGTGCTTGTACGTCTTTGCCAGCCAGATAATCGGCAATCAGGCGTTTCTGTTCTTTGCTGAGTGTTGAAGCTTGCGGGTTGTTATCTTGATCGGATGCACTCATTATGAATACTCCTTGAGATTATTCTCAATACATTCACGTAATTTTTGCCGGATGCGAAACATACGCATTGTCATAGCAGAGTGACGTACACCGTGTTTACGCGTCAGTTCGGCGATGCTAAAACCTTCACCATAATGTTCTAATATCAATTGTTTTACTTTATCTGTTAATTTGCTCATGCAATCTTGCAGCGCGTTTACTGAAGCAACTTCGTTATCGGCTGTATAATGTGTGTCTATTTGCTCGTTTATCATCAATTCAAGTTCGCTATCGCTACCAATTGTTAGCGGTTTTAGCTTTCTGATATGATTTTTAAGTAAGTTTATCGCAATGCCCCGTACCCACGCCCCAAAGGGGCGTGATTCGTCAAATTCATTCAGCTTGTTATAGGCCGTTATAAAGGTTTCTTGCGCTAAATCTTCAGCTTCGCTGGTATCATGCAAGCGCACCCGCAAAGCCGCACGTACTGAGCATTCGTAGCGTTTAACCAAGTGCGAATATGCGTTAGTCTCGCCGCTGCGCACTCGATCAATCAAGTTGATGTCATCTACGCTGTCCGCTTGTATACCCGCTTGCGCGTTTGCCTTAACTGCCGTCATGAAAATTAATTCACTTCAATTTCAAATAAGCTTGCTGGCACAGTTTTGCTTGGGTGCTCTAGTTCAATTATCACTTCTGATACCTCGATTGCTTGCTCAAGTATAATTCGATTAACGGTTTGATAATTGCCTTTCACTTCATGCAATATCGTGCCATCTGCAAGCTTAACCTTGTAATTTTTAACACAATAAGGCATTTCATTTTCTGGATGTTCCATTAAAACCGTTTCCAGCGCATGATCGGCATCTGTATCAAAGAATAGGATTAATTCTTTAATTGATACAGCTTTTTCCCAGCTAAGACGAATACTTGGCTGCGGGTCGTTTAAATCAGCGACCCAAGCGTTACTTTTTAACCAGGGTCGTAAATGGCCATTCGCCAGATTATTAACGTTAAATGCAGCAATAGCGGGCGTAAATTTTAAAGCTAAGTTTTGCCCTTTTGGCCTGCGCTCTGGTGTCCAGAATTCAAATGCTTCAATTCCTGAATTTTCAGGTGCAGTTTGTTTACCTGTATTTGAAACCGCTTTATGTACTTTGTTAAAAACAGGCATTGTAGCTGTAATTAACTGCGCTGAAAGCGCGATAGATACCTGCTCGTTTGCATAAAACGTGATAAACGCATATTGATCTGCAAGATTAATATCAGAAAAATCAAGGTGAATAATTTGCTCGCCGCTTACAAGCTCCACTTCAATCTCTTTTAAATTCTTTTCAGGGGTATAATTTTGCGCTTTGGCACTTACACGCAACGCAACTTTTAACTGGGTTGGCCTGCTCGCTTTTACTTTAACAGTCACTTTAGGTACAGCGCCTTTTGTCAGCGGTACAAGTTGGGCGCAGGCTTGGCTTAAACGCATATATTCACCACTTGGGTAAAATTCAGACAGGTTAAGCTCGCTGCTTGCACTGATTTGTGCAAGTTTAGTTAAACCATTTTGTTTATTAAGTGGAATACCGGGTATGCCATGGCCAAATTTGTTTAACCTGTATTGCAAATCAGTCATAAGTTCTGCTGATAACAACTGTTTGGGTGATAATTGTTTTTCAATACACATTGCCGCCGCAGTGCCAACGGCTTGCCCACCATGCGCACAAGTGATCATCACTCGGGTCGAGCCATATGCCATATGCGTCGCGCTGATATTGCGGCCTGCAAAATAAAGGTTGTCGATATCTTTACTAACAAAACAGCGATAAGGTATTTGATATACGCCTTTTGAATGAAACTGGCTACAGGCGGGTTGATCGCTGTAAATACCTTCCGATGGGTGAATATCAATCGCCCATCCGCCAAAAGATACCGCATCGTTAAACTCAACTTGTTCAACAATATCCTGCTGTTTAAGCATATATTCGCCATTAAAACGCCGGCTTTCGCGTTTGCCCGGCACGGTGCCCACCCACTCGAGTGTTAAGTTTTCAACGTCCTCAAACTTGCCACTATTTTTTATATAATCCCAAATACCATAAACAATTTTCCACAACTCCCATTTAATATCTTCTGTTTGATAAATCGTGTCATGAATTCCACCGTATTCTATCCACCAGAATTTTATACCTGAGTCTTTACCTTGGATATTTTTTGAGCGTGGATTAGCGCCAATTTCTTGATGTGTGTAAGCAAATTTAGGCGCGGTGTATTTAACTGGTTTTTCTAATTTTTTACTGTAGAAAAATAGCGTATGGCCTAACAGTTGATTGTTTGCTTTCACTGGCGCAAGTTGCTCATCAAATTCATCGCGCGATTCCGCACCAATTCGAAAACTTGCACCGGCATTAAACGCAACTAAACCATCGCCTGTTGCATCGCAAAATAGTTGCGCGTTAATTTTATATTCTGTTGAGTTTTGGCTACAAAAAGCCTGCACACTGTCTATTGTGCGCTCATTTGATTTGTTTACTTGATACGCAGCGGTATTCAATAACAGCGTAATATTGGTTTCAGCTATGACTTTATCTAACAAAATCGCATCAAATATAATGGGGTTGCCATCGTTATTCACTTTTAAATTCTCAAGCATGATTTCGTCAATAATGCCGCCTTCGCGTGACCATCGGTTATTATTGCCCATGTGAGAAGTTGCACCCAATGCCCAAACTCTAACTTCACTCGACGCGTTACCACCTAATACCGGTCTGTCTTGTATTAATACCACTTTAGTGCCAGCTCTAGCAGCGGCGATAGCAGCGCATACCCCTGCTAAACCGCCACCTGCTACGACAAATTCAGTGGTTAATTCTAGTGTTTTGTTTTGTCTGGTTTGGGCGCTAAATTGCTCTACTAACATGTTTTTTTACTCTCTCTTGCATTTTGTTCACGCTGCTTTTTTTGTTGCGGGCTGAGCTTTTGGGCAAAATAAACGCTGGGGTGATGAATCACATCCGTTTCTTTCATATCTTTATTGCCGCCATTTTGCATTAAGTTGCAATCAAATCTGCCTAAAAAGCTGTGTTTGGTTGTCGGGTCAGTTTTATCGCTAAAGTGTGATATCCCCCAACTAATACCCTGTCCGTTGGCTGTTGTATCGCTATCTAAATTGGTAAAAGCATCTGGTACAAAAGGCCCTGCGGCAATTGGCATCAACGAGGTGACAGATGCAAGGTGAAAATTAACGCCATCATCCGCATATTGAATGCTGTTGTTTTCATTGCCGTTTCGAATAGCAAATGCCGCAATCCCTTGTTTAAACAGAAAATAAGTGGTTTCGTGACCGGAATTTAAAATTGGGTTTAGTGGGTGTTTGTGAAATGGCCCGAGCGGATCGTCCGCGGTCGCTAAACCATTCGCCACCAAATAGTCAGGCCGGTCGCCAAATGCTGATTTGTAATAAAGGTGAATTTTACCTTTGTATACCAGCAAGTAAGGATCATGAATTGAAAACTGATCCCAACTCCCCGGCTCGCCATTTTCTACCACGATATGATTACATGGCGTCCAAGGGCCATCCGGCGAATCGGCATAAGACAAAGTGACCGGACAATGATCACCTTTAATTCCACTGGCTTGCATAAAGGCTTGGTAATACAAATAATATTTACCTTTCCACACTAAAATGTCCGGTGTCGAAACCGAACGCCAGCCGGGCTGGGGTTTAGCAGGACGAGCAATAGCGCAGCCTTGCTCTTGCCAGACAAATCCATCTCGACTGGTTGCATACCAAATTTCAGCTAAATCCCAATCTGTCGAAGGGATGCTGTCTGTGCATTTTTCAGCACCTTGAGGTGGTGTTTGTGTATCACGCTTGGTGTACCACATATAATAAGTATCACCGACAAGAATCACTTTAGACGGATCTCTGCGTGATACTGTGCCATCGTGCCCGTTATAATTAAATCCCACTAATTCGGTATATTTAAAGCTGGTAAAAAGTGGGTTATCTTCCGGCCTTGGCGTTAAATAGTTGGCATATAGACGCGACATTGCCTGACTTAGCGCTCTGTCTGGCTTGGTTTGCGGAATATCCCAAGGAAAACTCCTGTTGTTATTATTATTGCTGTTGTTATTGGTACTCATATTTGACCTCAGCTTTCTCTTGCTTGTTAAACTTCACCAACAAAAACCCACCCAGCGTTATTACGATTAAGGCCATTGCACCAACAACAAATGCCCCTTTTTCAGCCAGCAAGGCTAAACAAAATAAAATCAGGCCAGTGACTAAAATGCCAAAACCAATCACTCTGTTACCTTTAGAGTTATCTGCTTCATGCTGCCCAGCATCCTGCTGCTGCGCGACATCTTCTTTTTGTTGCTGTGATTTTAGGTAGCTTTGATATAACGGCGCGGGTTGCTTTTGGCTGCGATAAATAAGCTCAAATACCGTTAATATTGCAACGGGTGCCAGCACCCCGAGCAGCATTTCTTGCGCGCGGTTTAACGAAAAGTCGAATAACCAAGGGGTTATAAATTTGAATGTGCCGTTAATGGCCAGCGTTAAAATTGAGGTGGTTAAAATAGAAAAGCCACGCTGATATTTTGAAAACAACAACCAGATCGGCGGTAAAAATAACGCACCACCAGTTAATGCAGCCATTGTCATTACCACTTCAACCACGCCGCCCATATAAGGCACCAGCAGCGCAATCACTATGGTTACCAAACCCAATAAAATGGTTGACAAGCGGCCGACTCTAACTAACGTTTTTTGATTGGTGTTGGGATAAAATTGTTTAAAAACATCATTGGTAATAACACCCGCCGTAATATTTAACGCCGTATTTATTGAACTTGAAGTGGCGAATATCATCCCGCCCAGCATTAAGCCCAGCATGCCAACAGGCAATACCTCTTTACACATTAAAAGGTAAGCACCTTCGTTATCTGAACCGGCTAAATCAGGGTTGAGCGCGCGATAAACCATAGGCGCAAGCATCCAGATAACCGGGCTAATAAGATAAAGGCCGCCAAACAACCAACCTACGTTTTTTGCATCTTGTGGGGTGGCAACACAGGTATATCGCTGAATATAAGCCCAGTTTCCGGCAATAAAAAACAGATTGTATAAGGCAAACGCGAAAATAAAGCCCCAAGAATATTCACCGCTGGTTAATGCAAAAAAGTTTTCAGGTGCTTTGTCGATAAAATTTGCAACACCGCCAATTTCATTCAGCGATAATGGCACAACCACTAAAACAGCTGCAGTTAATACCACAAATTGCAATATATCTGTGACGATTACTGCCCATAAACCGCCCACAGCTGTGTAGAGTAAAATAAGCACACCTAAACCAATTATGGTGTTGGTAATAGGTAAGCCGGTTGAAACTTCCACAATTTTTGCGACTGGGTACAAAAACGTGCCGGTTGAAAAGGTAGCGATTGCCAAAAAGATACTGGTATACACTTTTTGCACGCGCCGGCCTAAACGTGCTTTAATAAATTCGGCCGCGGTTAATACATTTGTTTTTTGCCATTTTGGCGCAATAAAAAAACCAATCACCAGCCCCGCAATACACATAGTCCATTGTATTGTTACAGCAACCCAGCCTTGCGAATAAGCAATTGATCCCCAGACAACGAATGTGCCAGCTGAAAAAAAGCTCATAAAAAGAGATAACCCACTCATCCACCAAGGCAGCGCACCACCTGCTGAAAAATAGGACTTCATATTTTTACCCGAGCTGGAAAAGCTTAAACCACAGCCCACCACCAGCAGGGTAAATATCACTATGACACTAATATCAATACTATTCATCATTTAACCCCAATGTGCTTTATGGTTTGCGCTGATAATAACGAACCCAATCAATTTTCATGCTCGTGCCATCAATTGCATCCGTTACCGGTCCCGCAATATCGGCTTTTAATATTGCTAAGCTGAATAAAATCGTTTGTTCGCTAAAACAAACATCATTGCGCATGGTGTGAAATAGCTCGCCATCAAAGTAGAACTTAAAATAGTCTTGATCCCACTCTAATCCGTAGGTGTGATATTCTTGACCAAAATTCGCCACTGCTTCAGCTGCTTGATATTTTTTAAGTTCAATCCACGCTTTGCCATTGTGATACTCAAGCACATAGTCTGATATCAAATTACGGTAAATGCCTTGAGAGTCGCCATACTCTTGCTCCCAACCATTTACAAATTGAATCGCACCAATATTTTTAGGTGTATCCCACTCTAATTGCAGCCATTTTTGACCATGTTTTTCAGACACCCAGCGGGTGTTCAACTTGCCGTCTATGGCAAATTCTTCTTTTGATGGAAGCTTGTTAAATACCCCATTAGTCGTTAAATGAGTATCCGCAGACAGCGCATGATTTAACGGGCTGTTTTGCGGTAAGTCGTCTTTCGCAGACGGATATCCAGCCGATGAAGGTTCAAATACCCTAAATTCAGAAATATGAATAGACGCGGGATTCAGCGAAGTTAAACGCACTTTTTTTGCTTTAATCGCTTGTTTTAATTCTATTGTGTGATCGGGCTGCCCTAACAGTGTCCAATGTTTTTGGTCGTCACTGTGACTAATTCGACCATTGGGTAAGGTGTATTTGTCTGTCCAGTTATGTACATTAGTATTAATAATATTAGGGTAATGACCTTCGTTTATATCTATCTCACACGCTTTTTGCCCTTCATCAACCCCTTGTTTTGGCCAGAACCAAAATGAATTATTGGTGCCGTATGCTTCAGCATATTTAAATCTTGCTTCAAAATAACCATAACCAAAGGTGCGTTTACTCCAGACATTTCCGGTTGTCCAATCTTGACCACCGCGGGTTTCTTTAATGCTTTTTAAGTGTAAAACACCCTCTTTCACTTGCGCATTTTCACGCCAGCGACTACTGTAAACCCAAGGGTTTTCCGTTGGGCCATTTTGTGAAATCCAATTTTTATCTAGCTGTTTATCTGGGTAGTTAAATTCGTCCTGCCAAACGAGTTGCCATTGAGACAAGTCGATACTTTTTTTACCTTTAAATTGAGTCGAACTAGCCGATTGATTGCCTTGCGTATCTGTATATGTATGTGTATCTGCATATGTGTTAAATCCAAAACCAGCGATAACAACAGCAAACGCCGTCTTTAAATAAAGTTTCATATTTTTCTCGTTCTCATTAGCCAGTAAATTTATTTATATGCTGTTCATTGTGTTTAACTGCTCAAAGTGACACATAAAAATTTTCGTATTTCTGATAAACCTAACCAGGTAAAAATGGAATGGATGAAAATTGAATAGATAAAAATGGTGATAGGTACCGAGCTAAATAGGGCTTGATTGAATTGGAGTTGATGAGCTGTAATAGTGAGTTGGATTTCAGAAGTTGCAGTCTAGGGAGGGTTCTCAAATCCTTATAGGTCAAGCGTTATATTTTTCAGAGCGCGCGGTTAATATCCATACTTTTATGTAATATTCTTACAATTAAAATTTGGTTAGTTTTATGCTCTTTATAATATATTACGTGGCTACCTTGAGGGCGTTTTCTGTAACCTTCTTTAATATAATCGCAACTAACCCCTAGCATAGGTTCGCTGGCTAGTTGACGGAAAGTATTGTCTAACTGTTTTAAATAATCATTCCTTTGCGATATTCCCCAAGTTAATTGAGTATATTTGGCTATGTTAATTAAATCGTTTTTGGCTTTTCCTGATAATTCGAATTTCGACATTAGCGGTTATCTTTGTCCAGCTCTGAAATCAAAGAATCATACGAGTAATCTGCAACTCCACTGTTTTCACCTTCAACTAGCATATTGCGTAAATTCATTAGCTTTGTTTCCTGATCTTCTAGCGCTCTTAAGCCTGCACGCACTACTTCACTTGCTGAGCCATAACGACCTGATTTAACTTGCTGATTTATAAAATGATCGAAATGCTCGCCTAATGTTACGCTTGTATTCTTAACCATAATGTAAAACCTTAAAATACCAATATATATTGAATTATGGTATAAAAAATATAATCAGGCAATTAAACGAACAAAATTTACTAGTGAACCCACAAGCAACGGCGGCTTGCACATTTGTTACCAATTCGAAAGTTAATAAAGCCAACATTGTTTATCTATGTTCCCGTGCGGAACATTTTCAATATTACGAAAGGTAAAAAGACATATGGGGACAAATGAAGCACAAAAGCAAATACAAGAAATAATTGCTAGTTTAGGGTGGACACAAAAAAAATTGATATTGTTCTACCAAATTACAAGCCGACTCATTTTATTTCTAGCTTTCTTGTTAATGAAATGAAGGCAACTTCAGAGTCATTAGATGAAAATTTAAAGTAGTGTGATTATAACAACGCCCAAAAGGACAAAAAACAGTTGGCTTTTAATCTTGTGGAAATTTCTGCTTCTGGTGTAAAACCCGCATAATACGAATGGTTTCACCATCAATCCAATATGAAACTATCATTGATACTTCAGGGATTATTAATATGTGTCCTCTAAAACTATCTCTTTGAACGTCCATTAAGGGCTGCTCAATAAGGTTTTCAACTTTAGACTCAATTATTTGATCGGTTTTTTCTGCCACGTCTGGGTTAAAATCAAATAAAAATTCAAATATCTTTTCGCGATCATTTAGTGACTCTTCTTCCCAAAAGATCATGTTTTATCTCTATTACGGATCTTATTCTTTCTAGCATCCATCTGAGATTTTGCTTCATTATGCTCAATAAAGTTAGCTTTGCCGCTATCAAATTTTTCAAATGCAGCATTTATTTGTTCTGTTAACCACAAGTCATGAGCCATTTTTTTTCGTTGTTCTTCCGCTAAGCCTACAGTGAGCTCTCTGCATGCATCACTTAATGTCCGTCCTTGGCTTTCTGCCATTAACTGTGCTAACCGTTTAGTTTCTTCATCAACTCTAAATTGTATGCGAGTGTCCATAATGTATTGCCTAAATCTAACTTGTACTCACAAATGTTAGCACCACTATTGAGTATAGGCAACTCATAAAAAATCATATCCCACTGGTATACAGTTTTGCGTTTGACCAAAATTCTGAAGACAAGCGGCCAATGACGTTCGATTCAGCATTCATCAACATGGCGAAACCAATCCCTAATTCCGGCGCGTAACCAATATCCGCTCTATATCCTTCAACCCAGCCAGAGTGGTAAATTAACTTAAAATCTTTCATTTGATAGATTCGCCAACCATATCCGTAGTGTGCATCTTGTAGTAAGCGGCGCCAATATCGTTTGCGCAAATCACGTTTGGTTCTAATTCTGGGCTCGGTTATCTCTGTGAGTAATTCTTTCGAGAGTATTTCAGGTTTATAGCCTAAATTTGCAATAAGCCATTTGGCCATATCTAAGATACTGGCATTCACGCCCGCGGCGGGTGAAACTTTATAATAATCGGGTGCAATTGACACAGTGCGCCAAACATACTGTTTTATCGATTTACCATGTCGATTATATTTCCCGGTATTAATGCGTTTTTTAAGGATATGGGGTTTGGCGATATTATGACTTTGGATAAAGGGTTGATAGCCCACCGAAGCATTCGCCATTGCCAACGGGGTAAAAATTTTATGCTGTAATAACTGTGCATAGGTTTTAGGTTGACTGGCTTCTATTGCTGGCTGCACTAAAGAGTACGCTATATTTTGATAACCATAACATTGAGCTGGTTTGCACAAAGGTTCAATTTTACTAAACCTGTCTATTATTTTGTCCATGCTCCAGTTTTCATGCAACAAGTTATCATAGGCATTAGGCATTAAACCGCTAGAATGACTTAATAAATGTTTCAGTGTTATCTTGTGCGCAGCATCAACCTCCGCCAGTTTAAAATGCGGTACAAAACGCGTCACCGGATCATCTAAATTCAGGTATCTTTCCTGACCTAGCATAGTTGTTAACGTGCCAGCAAAGGTTTTAGATACCGATGCTAAACGAAAAGCGGTTTCAGCATTCACTGTGCTGGATTTCGTTAAATCGGTATAGCCTATCGTTTCGAGCGCGACGATACGATCGTCTTTAATCACAACATAAGCGCCACCCGGAATGCTGAATTTAGCAAAATCATTTAAAACTTTATGATGAAATTTTAGCTGCTGAGAAGAGTAGATCCCATTACTGAACGCATTGGGGATAATTAAAAAAGCTAAACTGACACAGCATAAAAGAAGTTTAATTCTATTAAACACGATTTCGCTCTTATAATCTAAAACCCGATATTGTATCGTTTTAGGCACTAAATATACAGTTATATGACAAATTGTAATATTTTCGTTATTTTGGAATTTACCGGTATTTAGCGGGTCATAGATCAAATTATTGAGCTAACCTATATAGGTTTTGCTTGCATTTAAAATTCAGTCGTACAACAAGAAAAACATAAAGGGGAATTTATGAAATTAGAATCTTTAGCTTTACATCATGGCTATGAATCAGAAGCCACCACTAAAGCCGCTGCAGTGCCCATTTATCAAACAACCTCGTATACATTCGATAACACTCAGCATGGGGCTGATTTATTTGATTTAAAAGTTCCGGGCAATATTTACACCCGCATAATGAATCCAACAACGGATGTATTAGAACAACGGGTTGCAGCAATGGAAGGTGGAATTGCCGGGCTCGCACTGGCTTCCGGCATGGCCGCCATCACGTATGCCATTCAGTGTATAACAGAAGTCGGTACTAATATTGTTAGTACCAGCCAATTATATGGCGGTACGTATAATTTGTTTGCTCATACTTTGCCACGCCAGGGTGTTGATGTGCGTATGGTATCGGCAAACGATTTTGCCGGATTTGACGCAGCTATTGATGAAAATACACGCGCTGTTTTTTGTGAGTCAATTGGTAATCCGGCAGGTAATGTTGTCGATATTGAAAAATTGGCCGAAATTGCGCATAAACACGGTGTACCGCTCATTGTAGACAATACAGTTGCAACGCCATTTTTGTGTCGTCCAATTGAGTTAGGAGCTGATATTGTTGTGCATTCTTTAACAAAATACATCGGCGGTCATGGTACATCTGTCGGCGGAATTATCATTGATTCGGGTAAGTTTGATTGGGTCGCCAATAAAAATCGCTTTAAATTGCTTAATGAGCCAGATCCTTCGTATCACGGCGTTGTCTATACTGAAGCGTTAGGCCCAGCTGCTTACATAGGTAGATGCCGAGTTGTCCCTTTAAGAAACACAGGTGCGGCTATTTCTCCGATGAATGCATTTCAAATTTTGCAAGGCTTAGAAACGTTAGGTTTACGCATGGAACGGCATTGTGAAAACGCTGAAAAATTAGCCAGCTTTTTAAGTCAGCACGAAAAAGTAAGTTGGGTTAACTACGCAGCCTTAGCGGACAGCCCTCACAATAAAAACTGTCAGAAAATCTCAAACGGCAAAGCTTCCGGTATTTTAAGCTTTGGTATTAAAGGTGGTGCTGAAGCCGGCGCTAAATTTATTGATGGATTACAAATGATATTGCGTTTGGTCAACATTGGCGATGCTAAATCATTAGCTTGCCACCCAGCCAGTACGACGCACCGTCAATTAAACCCTGACGAATTAAAAAGCGCAGGTGTGAGTGAAGATTTGGTTAGAATTTCTGTAGGTATTGAAAATATCGACGATATTATTGCAGATGTGACACAGGCATTAGATGCGGTTTAAAAACTGAGTGTTGATTAAAAAACGAGTATTGGTTTTTAACTTGATGTATAAACCAATACTCAAAAAAATTTACACGTCACAATCCATTAATCCGGCATTGCGCATGTCCTGCCAAAACGCTTGTGGTACGCGGGAATTTACAAGCTCGGTGTTACTTGTCACTCTACTTGGTGCACTCGAATTCAGTGCAATAGATTTCACTTGTTCAAACAAAAATGAGAACTGAACACAGGCTTCAGCAGGTCGAATATGATGTTTGTCACACAAAGCTTGAAACTTGTCACGCCATGCATAAGCCTCGGGATGGCTGCTACGATCAACTTTTTTATAATCGAGGTTATCACTCCCTAATAAAAAGCCGGCGTTAAATACCGCTGAATTAATAATAGTGACATCTTGTTTACCCAGCTTCTTTAGCAAGTTAAGTGCTTTTTCGGGATGTGTAAAAGGTGTTAAAGAGCAAGCAAACATCGCCCAGTCGAGCTTTATATGATCGCTGATAAAATCTATCACGGATACATCTTTAGATCCCACTCCGACCGATTCTACTTTACCCTGCTCTCTTAATTCTAAAAGTGCTTTATACGCATCTAAAATATCCTGCTGTCGTTTTTTATAATCATCATCATTTTCGGCAGCGGCTAAATACTCGTCAGGATCATGCACTGAAACAATTTGCGCTTTATAGGGTGCTAATAATTCGTTGCCTTGCTGGTAACAATTTAAAATGCCCTGATACGAAATATCCTGCACGGCATCATGTTTTATATTTATCCATGCACCGGGTTCAAAGGTTGGTTCAGCTGTGGTGAGCTGGGTTCTTTTCCAGCCCAATTTATTACTAATTTTGACGCTGTCTGGGTTTACATCTAATTGCTTTAAACTCTGCGCTAATGACTCCAGCGCTAAACCCGCACCATATTTACCGGCACTATCAAAAACAACGGGTTTACTGCCAGAGTTCAAAGCGGCATCTACCAATTTGAGTTTGGTTTGTTCGTCCAGTTCAACAAATAAATTACCTAAACTGCTGGTACCAAAAATGATTTTCGGGAATGGTGTATTCATAGGATATTACTCTGTTTAATGAATTTAGGCACTAGTCAATCTGATAGAACTTGGCTGCGTTTAATCCAAATATTTTGTCAAAATCAGCTTTATAGTTTGCGTTTACATACGCTTGTACAATTGATTTGATTTGCGAGTAATCGCCACCTAATAAACAAACCGGCCAATCCGATCCGTACATAACCCTGTCAGCGCCAAAATTGCCAAAAATGACATCGAGGTAAGGATAAAAATCTTCTGCTTGCCAGTTTTGACAATCGGCTTCGGTGACCATGCCTGAAACTTTACACATCACATTTGCATACTGGCTTAATTTTTCAATGTTGGTTTTCCAGTCTGCAAAATTATGGCCTGTTTTGATATCTGGTTTGGCTATGTGATCTAAAACAATTGGCAAATCAGGGAGTTGTTTAAGCAGTTGCAAAGCTTCCGGTAGCTGATTCGCAAAAATTAACAGGTCATAACGATACCCCTGCTCTGCTAATATTTTTAGCCCTCGCACAAATTTTTCGCGCAACATAAAACCAGCTTCGGGTTCATCTTGTAATACGTGTCGAAAGCCTTTTAGTAATTTATTTCCCTGATACTGTTTAAGTTGCTCAGGCAAGTTGTCTGCGGCAATATCTATCCAGCCGACAACCCCTTTAATAAAGGTGTTTTGCTGCGCGAGTTCAAGCAACCACTGAGTTTCAATATCAGATTGACGTGCTTGTACCGCAATACAAGCATCTAGGTTATTCTGCGCTAATACGGGTTTTAAATCTTGCGGAAAAAAATCACGGCGCAAAACAGATTGGTCCTCACCAATCCAACCATAATCTTCTTCGGTAAACTGCCAAAAATGCTGGTGGGAATCAATTTTCATCTTGTTATTCTCTTTTAGTCCATTTCAACTACGGCCTTAATCACGCCTGATTCTGGTTTAACCCAAGTTTGAAAACTTTCGATTAAATCACTGAATTTAGCGGTATGCGTCACTAACGCCTGACTGCTGACTTGACCGCTTTTCAGGCATGCTACAACATGCTCAAAGTCTTGCAACGTTGCATTACGACTACCCAATAAGGTGGTTTCTCGTTTATGAAATTCTGTATCGGTAAATGAAATTTCACCTTTAACGACACTAACAAAAACAATCGTACCGCCATGTGCCAGTTGTGTAAATGCAGCTTTCATGGCCGATACATTACCTGTGCAATCGATAATGACAGTTGGAAATTCACCTTGTGTGAGCTGTGCTAACTGGGCTTCTACATCGCCTAACGCATTAACGGTACCGGCAACGTTATACTTTTCTTGACAAAACTTCAGCTTGTCTTCTTTCACATCCGAGATCAAAACTTTAGCACCGGCAACTTGTGCAAATTGCAATGCACCTATTCCGATAGGCCCGGCACCCAACACCAAAACGGTGTCTTGTTCACTGATGTTAGCGCGTCTAACCGCATGTGCGCCGATTGCCAAACATTCAATAACTGCCAAATCATTAAAATCCAATCCTTCACTTTTAACAACGGCCGTTTCGGGCACACATAAATACTCGCACATTCCACCGTCTCTGTGCACACCCAATACATTTATATCAGTGCAGCAATTGGGTTTGCCATTGCGACAGGCAATACATTCACCGCAACTTAAATATGGGATGATGTAAACAGATTGACCAACCGGTAACTGACTCCCTTCCCCGACTGATTCGATAATACCCGAAAGCTCGTGTCCCAATACACGGGGGTAGCTGAAAAATGGCTGGTTGCCGCCGAATGCGTGAATATCTGTGCCACAAATTCCGATAGATTTAATTTTTACCACAACTTCGCCTGCTTTCGGCACTGGTTTATCTGATTCATGTTTTTCCAGTACACCTGGCTCTACACATACAATCGATCTCATGTGTTTTCTCTCTTTTATTCACTTAAGTTTGTCAATTTTAACACCGAGTGTGTATTTTTCCACTATAAATTCCATATATAAATTTATATATTTATATTTAACCTTTAAATTTAGATTTAAAAAACATTCAATTGCGTGTTGAATAACTCATAAAAATTTCATATCAACCTGTTTTTAAAGATATTTTAAAATCATACAGAACCGTAAAACAGCAAAGCGAGAACATGAGTTAATTTTTACATACACAACAAACAATCCACATAGGAACAATAAAGATAAGACAAACATTCAAACTAAAAATTTTTAAATACCGTGTAAAAAAATATAAATAATTACTAAAAAACACCCAAAATTTCACATATAAACATTAACAAGCACATACAAACTATGTATGATAGCTGTAAATACGCCAAAATTGAGGATACTCAACCGTGCAGCCATTAAATGTGCAAACACTAAACAACATAAACGAATTTTCAGTGCCCAATTACCGTACAGCAGATAACAAGCCCGAATCTGGTATTGTTCATTTAGGACCCGGTGCATTTTTTAGAGGTCATCAAGCTTGGTATACACACCAAGTCATGCAGAAATTGGGTGGTGATTGGGGTATCACTTGTGTTTCAATGCGCTCAACGGGTGTTTGTGATGCGTTATCACCGCAAGATGGTTTGTATACTTTAGCGGTATTGGATGCCCAAACTTCTTATGAAATATTAGGTTCAATTAACGAAGTGTTCGTTGCCGGCAGTCACCATCAACAAATTTTAGATAAATTAACGTCGCCAGCATGTAAATTGGTTTCAATGACCATTACGGAAAAAGGTTATTGCCTGAACAACAAAGGCGAACTTGATTTAGATAACGTCGAAATAAAACAAGATTTAAGCGCAAATAACCAGCCTGTTACAGCTATTGGTTTATTGATAAGTGCGTTGGCCATACGTAAAAACCAAGGTTTAAAGCCTTTTACGGTTTTAAGCTGTGACAACCTCACCGACAATGGTAAAAAGCTAAAAGCAGCCATTGTTAAATTTGCCAATCAGGTGGATGAATCATTGGCTTTGTGGTTGGACGACAATCTTATTAGCCCCTGCACTATGGTAGATAGCATAACACCTGCAACAGACGATGCGTTGCGCGCTCAGGTGCAGGATAAATTGGCAATTCAAGATAACTGGCCAATTAAACGCGAAGCATTTGTACAGTGGGTTATTGAAGATACTCTGCCTGCTGATTGTCCAAAATGGTCTGAAGTAGGTGCAACTTTAACATCTGATGTGCGTGGTTTTGAAAATGCAAAACTGAGGTTGTTAAATTGTCCGCATTCAACGCTTGCGTATTTAGGTGTTCTGGCTGGAATTGAGACCGTTTACGATGCAATGCAAAACCCTGAGTTGGTTTCGCTTATTCAGCAATTGATAAAAACGGAGATTATTCCTTCTTTTGTTGCCCCCAAAGAATTAGATGTAAATGCATATAGCCAAGCAATTTTAGACCGATTCAGAAACCCGGCAATCCGCCATTTATTAAGTCAGATCGCATGGGATGGTTCGCAAAAACTACCGATGCGCATCATTCCAATTGTTGAGCATAACGTAAAAGCTGGGATCAGCATCGATTATCTGTCAGTCGCATTAGCGGCATGGTGTTTGTTTTGTCGCAAGCGCTTTATTGAACAAGAAACTTTAGTTGACCCACTCGCCGATCAGCTATTTGAGATTGCACAAAATTGTGTTGATGATGCGAACAAAGATGTTAAACAATTTCTGACACTCGAAGCTGTTTTTCCACCTGAGTTAGCCAAGAATGAAAAATTTGTCAGTAGTTTAACAAATGCTTATCAAGTGTTGCTGCCAACCTTGCGCGATGCTAATGCGTTAGATTTAACGCAGTTATTACCGCAAACAGCTGAAGTTTAACAGGCCGTAAAATTTTAAACTGGACACGTTTGATGTAAAAGCTGGTGTTTAATAGGTTTGCTGACGAATGCTTCAGATTTGAACAAAAAAATGCTCTGTAGTTTAGGAATTACAGAGCATTTTTAATTTGCGGTGTTAATGATAATTTACTTCAACCATTTCCGATCAGCCGTTGATACTTTTTTAATCTATAAATAGCAACTAATGCAAGTACCGCTGATAATACGGTTCCGATAGATAAAATAACGCGCATTGCAACAATAGTTGAAGCGCTTTGCTGCCCACCTAGCTGCGCATCAAAATTTATTTGATTTAAAGTAAAACCAGAAAACAACATTGCGCCGCTAATACAAAGCTGGGTAACAATATTATGTACAGATACAAATACACCATTTAAATTAGTAGAATGTATTGCTTTGTTAGCTGCGGTATCCGCCACTAAAGAGTGTAATAATATCGCCATTGAAGCCCATACGACGCAACCTAGCATGGCGTCCAGAAATAACCAATATTCAGCGCCCGGTGTATAGACAAACCATTTTACAGCGCCACCTAAGGCAGTAATAAGATAAACAATGATAAAACCATTCAATCGCCCATAAGATGAAACTAACTTTAAAATCAAGGGGACAGATAGTAACCCAAATCCAGCATAAGCGGTTGAGACAATGCCTTTCCAGTATGCACCGTCAGCCAATTCTCCAGCCTGCATATAATAAACGATCAGGTAATAATCCATAGATGCAGCATAAACTGAAATAAAATATTGTGAAAAAGTAATCAACAACAACAGAACAAAAGCTGGATTGGCTAACACTTGATCTAGATTTTTTATTAAATCGCGTGGCGGTTTACTGGCCGGGACATATTCTGATCTAGAAGTATGTGTAGATTGCTGCCAAAAAGCCGGTAACATGCCAGCCAAAGCAATAAATATAATGGCAATGCCCCAGCCAACCCATTTAATACCCATGAACAAACCGCCAAATAAACTCATTTGAGCAAGCGGAAACGCCCATTGGTAAATCAGCGAGCAAACTTTACCAACTATCGAATTAAGTGCCAGTAAGTTTACGCGTTCTTGGCTACTGTCAGTCGCTTCATATACCAAACAAATATAAGGAATTAAAAAAAACTCTGCGGCAATACAAAACAATGAATACGCAATTGTAAAGTAAACCAATTGATTTTCACCCTGCCAACCTACAGGTACTTGCCAAATTGCACCATAACAAATCGCGGTAATCAGTGCACCGAAAACAATAAATGGTCGCCGATGGCCATATTTTTGCTGACATGCATCACTAAATTGCCCAACCCAAGGACCAAGCAAAGAAGCAAGTAACAAAGGGATCATCATGGCCGCGGCTAACAAAAAAGGATCTACGGCCAATGTCATTTGATAATAAGGGATTGCCAGTACACCGACACCTTGACGAATAAAAAAAGCACTAAAGGTACCGCTTGATATCATCAATTTGTCTTGCAAATTCAGCGTGTTTTTTTGTTGCTCTTGCACATACTCAGCCACTTAAAGAGTTCTAATGCAAAGTGTAACACAATCCGCTAAGGTCGCTTTGGGTTCACCCAAACCTACCTCATAAAGCGTTTTGTTGAAATATGTTTTTAGTAAAGATACTTACATATCTTTAGTGTATAGGTAGTCTGCTAACTTTTGTTTTTCGATGTGAGTAAGTTGTAACCCAAGTTTTGTCCGTCGCCAAAGGATATCATCAAGCGTTTTCGCCCATTCGTGAGCGATTAGATAATCTACTTCGGCTTGATAAAAATAGTCACTAAATTGTAGACCCAAGTCTGAGATAGATAATTTTCCGTGCAGTATTTTAAAACTTAATGTGCCATAACTACTGACAAATCTCGCAATTAATGGTTTTGGTAACCAACCATACCGACGATTAAGTTCTGCAGCTAGCTGTTGTTTACTGCTAAAGTCTCCACCCGGTAAGTGTTCGCGTAACGTCTGGCTGGCTGTTACTGCTGAAAAATAAGGTTTCAGTTTATCGACGGCCTTCTGGGCCAGTTTACGATAGGTTGTAATTTTTCCACCATAGACAGATAACAAGGGCGCGACATTTTGGTGATCCTGGCCAATATTTTGCGAACCAATATTTTGCAAAAATAACGAATAGCCTCGAGAAGCGGATTGTGCATGTTTATTTTGCCCGTCAACTAATGGCCGAACACCGGAATAACTGTGTACTATATCGGATACATGGATCTTATGTTTAAAGTAAGTATTACAAACGTTCACTAAGTACTCAGATTCAGCACTTTCGATTGAAACATTTGCTGGATCTCCCTGAAAATCAATATCTGTTGTGCCAATAAGCGAATAATTCTTTAAATACGGGATCACAAATACAATTCGTTTATCTGCGTTTTGTAATATATAGGCTTGCGGGTCGTCGTGAATTTTGGGTACGACAATATGACTGCCTTTTACTAATCGTATATGACTGGGTGCGTTAAGCGGGAAAACACCCGTGAAGAGGCTTTCGACCCATGGCCCGGCCGCATTTACGATGGTTTTACATTTTACCGTTGTGACTAAATTAGTTTTTGAGTTGGATTGTAATTTAACTTGCCAGCCATTTTTATCCGTAATGCGGCGCGCTTCTATACAGCGGGTTTGGGTGAATATTTGTGCGCCTTTTTGTCGCGCAGACATCGCATTGAGTACGACCAGCCGCGCATCGTCAACCCAGGCATCTGAGTATTCAAAGCCTGCTGTTATCCCGTTTGCTAAAGGGCTATTTTGATCAAATTTAATATATCGTGAGCCATTAAAGCTTTTTCTTTTGCTTAAATGATCGTATAAAAACAATCCTAGGCGAATCAGCCATGCTGGGCGCAAATGCGATTGGTGTGGCAAAATGAAACGCAATGGCGAAATAATATGAGGGGCGTTTTGTAAAAGTATTTCACGCTCTTGCAGAGCTGATCTCACTAAAGAAAATTCGCAGTGCTCTAAATAGCGGAGCCCACCATGAATAAGTTTTGAGCTGGCAGATGACGTTGCACTGGCTAAGTCATTTTGTTCACATAATAAAACTTTAAGCCCTCGCCCTGCCGCGTCATTTGCAATACCGACCCCATTAATGCCACCCCCTATCACCAACACATCAAATTCTTCTTGTTGTTTGTCCATACATGCCAGCCCTTTACGTACCTTTAATGTTAAGCATAGCACTGACCTGTATTTAGAATTCTGCTAATTTTCGACTTGATGATACAAACCTTGTTCTACACTCGTTTTTTGTTGTCAATTAAACTTTGACGGCCTACCATTATCTTTATCTGCATTTCGTAATAAACCAACCAATTGATAATTCGTTTTGACTTAAAGTAGTAAATCTGGCGATAGAAAAGCAGTGGGAAAAAACAAGGATATTAAATGATTTATCTCGTGTTATTGGCCGCCGGACAAGGTGCTAGATTTGGCGATATTAAGCAGCTTGCGCCGATATACGTCAATGCTAAAGCAAATTCGCAACACAATGAACACAAACTCACGCATACCGAGGCGCAGCTCATTAACGTACAACTGCAAAAGTTCAGTTCGCTGGCAACGCCAATCGTTTTAATTTTAGGTTATCAACAACAGTTAATTAAAAACGCGATTAAAGCGGAATATAAACAGCATATTACCTGTGTAAACAACAACAGTTGGCAAACTGGCCTGTCGAGTTCTATTCAGTGTGCCGTCACAACCGTGCGCAATTTAACTAAGCGCAACAATCAAGATGACTCACAATCTGCGCTACTTTTTGTGCCATTGGATTTACCTTGTTTACAAGCCAGCGACTTACAAAAACTGATAGATCAATATCAAACATCTCCAACACAAATCTGTTGCAGTGAATATCAAAACCAGATTGGCAGTCCGGCTATTATTCCAGAGCAATATTGGCCACAACTGCTCAAATTAAAAGGTGACCAAGGCGCACTTAAACTCATCAAAAATCAAGCCCATTATCAAAAAGTAGCACTTCCTAACGCTGCATATGACATTGATACCCAAGCCCAGTTGAAAGCAATGCAAGCACTGAATTTTCACATAGAGTCTCCATAAAATAAGTTTTGCTTTGCATGTACTAAACCAAAGTTTATTAAAGCTTTAATGCAGATATTTATTGTTATTCACACTGACGGGGCAAATTAGGTAGTATTCTTTTCAAAATCTAATCAGCCCTTTTCTGACAAACACATAGCGCAATATTTTGCTTTTAAAACCGAAAAGTTAAACAAGTCCTTTAACAACTGTTCACCTTTTCAATTTAACATTAACAACTTCATATCAATAAACCGTAAAACTCTCCATTAAAAACCGTTTTAATCTTATCTCACGTAGCAAATTAGGTACTATTGAATGTCAATTTACGAACTCACGGGGCAAAATAGGTAGTAAATAACAAATATTGGCTATTCCTGGCTCCGGCACGTAGCTAATTAGGTAGTAATATCCAACATTGCACGCGTTTTGTGGCTAATTTTCAGCCAAAAGATATACTATTTATTCAAAAATAAGCCGCTCTAAAGGGCATAACGTCTCACCACGGGTCGTTTTAGGTAGTAATAATAGATATCAATACTACCTAATTTGACATCCCGCTAAGCCCTGCAAAACTTAGCATGATAGCTTCACCGCAAATCGAAATTTAGCTTTGTAGTGAACCTTAGCCAAACGAACTTCGTTTAAAACCAGATAGGTTAATATTAATAAAAGGAGAAAGTCATGGGTAGAAACGATTCTGCACCTGAAGGCAAATGCCCTGTCCTGCATGGTTCACGCACCAAGGTTGGAGACAAAGGCACAGCTAACCAAGACTGGTGGCCTAACCAGCTCAATCTGAATATTTTGCATCAGCATAGTGATAAGTCTAGTCCTATGCCTGAAGGGTTTAACTATGCAGAAATGTTTAACAAGCTGGATTACGCCGCTTTAAAAAAAGATCTAGAAGAATTAATGACAGACTCCCAAGACTGGTGGCCTGCCGATTATGGACATTATGGACCGTTTTTTATCCGTATGGCTTGGCACAGTGCGGGTACATACAGAATTGGAGATGGTCGTGGTGGCGCCGGCACAGGCTCACAGCGTTTTGCCCCCTTAAACAGTTGGCCGGATAATGGCAATTTAGACAAAGCGCGGCGATTATTATGGCCGCTTAAACAAAAATACGGCGATAAAATTTCCTGGGCAGATCTGATGATTTTAGCCGGTAATGTAGCGCTTGAAAGCATGGGTTTAAAAACTTTTGGTTTTGCCGGCGGCCGTGAAGATATCTGGGAACCTGAAGAAGACGTTTATTGGGGCGCTGAAAAAGATTGGCTGGGTGATGAGAGATACAGTGGTGAGCGCGATTTAGAAAACCCGCTGGCGGCCGTACAAATGGGTTTGATCTATGTTAACCCAGAAGGTCCAAATGCTAACCCGGATCCACTCGCTGCAGCTGTTGATATCCGCGAAACTTTTAAGCGTATGGCCATGGATGATTATGAAACCGTCGCGTTAATTGCAGGGGGACACACCTTTGGTAAAACACACGGTGCTGGCGATCCCGCGCACGTTGGCCCAGAACCGGAAGGTGCACCGTTAGAAG
This sequence comes from Catenovulum sediminis, assembly GCF_007289895.1. Taxonomy (GTDB): domain Bacteria; phylum Pseudomonadota; class Gammaproteobacteria; order Enterobacterales; family Alteromonadaceae; genus Catenovulum; species Catenovulum sediminis. The sequence continues at coordinate 50,534 of NZ_CP041661.1, forward strand.
CTCAAGGTTTTGGTTGGTTAAATAGTCTGGGCAAAGGTAATGCTGGTGATACGATCACCAGTGGTTTAGAAGGCGCTTGGACGCCAACACCGACAAAATGGGATAACAGCTTTTTTGATACCTTGTTTGGTTATGAGTGGGAACTTACAAAAAGCCCAGCCGGCGCACATCAATGGAAACCGAAAAACGAAGATGGCAAAGGAACTGTGCCGGATGCATTTGATCCGATAAAACATCATGCGCCTATGATGGCAACCACAGATTTAGCATTGCGGGAAGATCCAGAGTACGAAAAGATTTCACGTCATTTTCACCAGAACCCCGATGAATTAGCAGATGCTTTCGCCAAAGCATGGTATAAACTGACACATCGGGATATGGGTCCGATTGCTCGTTATCTAGGTCCGGAAGTGCCCGACGAAGAATTAATCTGGCAAGATCCGCTTCCCTCAGTTGAGCATGATTTAATTCATGATGCAGATATCACATTACTTAAAAACAAAGTTTTATCTTCGGGACTGAGTATAGCGCAATTAGTATCGACTGCATGGGCTTCAGCATCAACATTTCGCGGATCAGATATGCGAGGAGGTGCCAATGGTGCGCGTATTCGATTAGCGCCACAAAAAGACTGGCAAGTGAATCAGCCTAAACAATTGCAAAAGGTATTAAACGTATTAGAGGGCATTCAAAGTGACTTTAATCAGCAGCAATCCGGTAATAAAGCAGTTTCATTGGCAGATGTGATTGTTTTGGCTGGTTGTGCAGCTGTCGAAAAGGCGGCGAGTGACGCAGGTTATAAAATCGAAGTGCCCTTTACACCTGGACGAGCTGATGCAACACAGGATCAAACCGATGTCGCTTCTTTTGAGCCACTTGAACCGATCGCTGACGGTTTTAGAAATTTTCAAAAGAAAAAATTCAGTATTGGCGCAGAGCACATGCTAATTGACCGTGCACAGTTATTGCAATTGACCGCACCAGAGATGACGGTACTGGTGGGTGGATTAAGGGTGTTAAATGCCAATACCGAGCAATCACAACATGGTGTGTTTACTAAACGCCCTGAAGTATTAAGTAATGATTTTTTCGTTAACTTATTAGATATGTCGACACAATGGCATATCAGCGGTACCGACGATGAAATCTTTGAGGGCCGATGTCGTAAAAATGGCGAACTAAAGTGGACAGCCACACGTGTTGATTTAGTTTTTGGCTCTAACTCTCAACTTCGAGCATTAGCCGAGTCGTATGCTTGTGATGATTCACAAGCGCGATTTGTCAACGATTTTGTGTGTGCGTGGAGTAAAGTAATGAATGCAGATAGGTTTGATTTAGCTTAGTGGTTCATTATCGATGTCGTGTTTATTGCAGTGCAATAAACACGACATAACCTTAAATATTCTTCAATTGGTGGCGCATAAATGCCTGGACTTGATGAATGTTTTCTGAGTTTGTATTTTCTAAAATAGTATGTATAAGCGGTTTCTCGCGCGCCAACCAATTCAACAAATAGGCATGGTCAAATTCGCCTGTACCAGAGGGCAAATCGCCTTCTTTTTTTCCATTTTCAATGACAAAGTCTTTACAGTGTACTGCAACAATTTTGTCACCAAACATTTCAAATGCTTTTTCCATCAGTTCGTGTTGACGAGTGCACTGACCCAGCGGGAAAAAATTGACAGGGTCATAAATCACCTGAACATTAGCAGAGTTTACCAACTCTAGCAGACGTACCATTTTTTCGTATGAGTGAATGGTGTGATGATGCGCAACCCCTTCAATCCCAACAATAGTACCGTATTTTTCTGCTGTGTCAGCCAATCTTCGGATAGAATCAACCAACTCTAAAAAAGCAGATTCACTTTGGCTTTTCGGGTGATAACTGCAATCTGCGTTGCACGAGCCTGTTTCGGTGCCGACAATCGCGCAACCAAAATCGCGGGCAAATCTGAGATGTTCTTCAAATCGCTGTAAAGATAACTCTTTCTGTTTTGGGTCGGGGTGAATAGGATTAATATAACACCCTAACACAGCAATATTAATGTGATATTGAGCAAAAGCATCTCTAATATGTTGAGCGAGTCCGGGCGTTATTTGGCCAGGTTTTTCTTGTATAAACGGGAAAGATTTTGCTAATGCCAGTTGAATACAATCCGGCTTATAAGCTGCTAATTTCTGAGCAATATGGGCCGGTGTACCCGTACCATAATCGTGCGCTCTTAAGCCTAAGCTAATCATTTGATCTACCTTCTAGTGGGCTAAAATATATTGTAGTTCGGCTGCAACTAAACTGGCTGACAATCGCGCGCCTTCATAACTGGTATGCGTATGTTTATCGGCAAATAGCTTATCTACTTTTAATTGTCCAAGCTGGTTGTATTCCTGCGCAACTTGATTGTGTAGATCAATTAACGTTGTACCACTTTGTCGTGCAACCTGCTTAGCCCATAGTGGATATCGCTCGTTATCTAATTTTATTTGTGCTGTATCTTTCTGCCAAATTTTTCGAGGGACTGGCGTAACTATGATGGGTTTAACGCCAAATGCTAATGCTTCACCAATCATTTTGCGCAAATAACCACCATAACTTAGAACTTTCTCTTGCTGTTTGGTAAGCATGTTGTTGATTTCTTCATATTCAACACCAATACCATTAATCGTGCCACGTGCTCTGTGATTGTCGTTTAGAGCAGCGGCGTCGTTGTGGCCAAACTGTATCAAAACAAAGTCACCCGGTTTCATCATATTTAACGCTCGCTGCCAATGCCCACCTGTAACAAATGTTCTGCTACTCAAACCACCAATGGCGCGATTGACTAAATTAACTTTATTAGTATCGACAAACTCTCCCAGCAACGAGCCCCAACCCCACTCAAGATTAGCGCCATCTCCAGCACCGTTTCTCACCGTCGAGTCACCTACCATAAAGACACTACGCAATGACTGATCAGCAACCACGGGCAGACGCAACCACGTCCAATCATAAGATTCAATAGTAAGACCTCGCTCACTAAAATAGCTTTTATTTAATTTGGGTTTGATTCCTTTTAATACCGCGACAACTGATTGAGCGTGTATATGTGCACCCATGTGATTGAAGTGTGTATGGTCTTTGGGATAAAAAGCAGCCGTTTGCGCTGCGCCTAATGTTTCTAATTTATCCGCAACAGCATTGGTAACATCCAGATAAGCTGTATTTAACTCCCATGCTAACTGATACATCCAATAGCCGTATTTGCCGGAACCTCTTTCAATACGATGCCCGTACCACTTATTTCTAACAGTCAAAGACATCAGTACGGGCGTCGCATTTTTCTCGCGAACGTCCGAGACCATTTGTCGAATATAATGCCCAAAAGTATAAACACGCTCTTGTTGTCCGGTTAGTTTATTTTGAATATCAACAAACTCCTCTTTAATACCTGCTAATGTTCCGCGTGCCCGTCGTGCATCATTCACCGGACTTGCATCATTATGACCAAACTGGATAAGCACCAAGTCACCTGCCTGAACATCATTTAATAACTGCTGCCATAAACCTTCCGTGATAAATGTCCGGCTACTACGTCCCCCTCTTGCTCTGTTATCTATTTTTACTTTTGTTAAGTTGAAATAGCTTTCGAAAACACCTCCCCAGCCTTGCTGATCTTCTTTGTTGTATCTTGCAGCTGTTGAATCCCCGGCAATGAAAATTGTTTTTGGCATTAATTCTGTTTCTTCTGCACACACCCAATGCGTGCACAACAGCAGACAAATTAAAATTTTGTTGATGATGTTCTTTTGCATAATCCCCCCAAATACAAACAACCCTTAAGATTGTATTTGAGTGATAATGAATAATCAAGATTGATATTGAAGTTTTGGTGGTACACCCTAAGCCTAGATCTGACAAACTAGGTATAACGAGAGCCAAAACTTCAAATAATATGAATGAATGTTTGTTACTTTATTAGGCCGACAAACATGCTTAATAAAGAAAAAGATAATTGAAAACACAGATAGTGAAAAAACAAAAAGGAGCGTAAACGCTCCTTTTCTAAATACTTTAAAATTACACTCGTTAACGATAAAGAAGTATTAAAGTGACCATGTCCAAGTAGAACCTGGGCCTACTTCATCAGCAGATATTTTATAAAGTTTAGATACATCGGCACCTACACCTGCTTGAGCGCCCGTACCACTCACTAGACCATCTGCATTGGTTGTCGTTTCGGCACCATCTACGTCGCCTGAGACAGTAGAGATATCAACTGAGCCACCATCTGTGACATCTGAAACAAATACATGGTTATTTGTCTTAACTGAGTTAGAGTTTAACGAGCAACCGATACCGGTGAAATCGTTAGACTCAGTACCCACTGTTTTACTTAAACCGCTGTCAGAAGTTGCAGCAATTAAGTTATTGCTGGTATTCAAATAAGGCGGGAAAGTAAGACAACCTGAGTCTTTGTCATCAAAGCCAAACGCTTGAGCAACATTTAAAATAGTATTGTTGTTAATAGTTACCGCTAACTCTGCATCGGTATAATTAGCAATGGTTAACTTATTACCACTGTTACCCAACATATCGTCGTGGATATAAATACCACCACGGTCACCACCGGTATAAGCATCTTCAGCAATATAGTTATTGCTAATCGTATGGCCTAACGCAGACAAACCAATACCACCAGTTTTCAAACCAGAGCCAGCAATAATAATATTGTCAGAAACCGTATTAAAAGCACCGTCTTCTAATGAAATCATACCCACAGAGTTAACAATGGTATTGCCTTTAATGGTATTTTGAGAGCCTTGAACACGGAACAAACGCTCTTTAACCTGCACAGTATCAAACAAGTTATACTGAATTGTGTTTTTACCCAAGTGGGTTGAACCTTCACCGGTTGTACGACCAACCTGCATGGCAAAAGCCTCACTGGCAGCTGAACCATCCGTAGTGAAATTAGTGAAGTGATTGTACTGAACAGTATGCCCTTCTTGGTCACCATCTGTTTCATTGTGCCAGATTGAAATAGCACCACTCTTGTTAATAGAGGCATCCGTACCACTAAACAAGTTGCGCTCAACGATACTATTTAGGCCTTTAATCTCAATCCAGAAGAAACCTTGATCACCTACATGATCTTTGAAAGTTGTATTGCGAACGACAACACCGTTGCCATCCATTTTTAACATTGCATCGGTAGAGCTTGAAGAGTCACAAGCGGTATCACCAGAACCACCACCTGCAAAGAATGCTTCATTTTCTTCAAAAACCAGCCCGTCGATAACAACATTATCACCCGTTAGTGCAAAACAGGTTTTGCCTTTGATAACCGCGTCACTATCTTTAGTGCGCGTTAATTTAACACCGTTTGTTGATACCACTAAACCAACGTCTGATCCTGTTGTATTCGCATCAAAAGCGATATCTGTATAGGTACCCCCTATCGCACTACCCAATGCGATAACATCATTTTCAGCGGCGTTTTGCACGGCTGAAATCAGTTCTGCAGCATTTTTAACAACCGCCGAATAAACAACATCCGTTGCAGTTTCAGTTAAATCTTTACTACCATTTTGGTAGGTTACTGTCACCGACAAGGTTTTCTCTAAGTCCGTCGCTGCAACCGTATAATTTGCGCTTGTCGCTCCGGTTATAGCAACATCATCTGCATACCACTGATAGGTGGCTGTCGCATCGTTAACGCTCAAGGTAGCCGTTAAATCCATGCCTACAGTAATATCTGAAGTTTGACTTAAGGTAAGGCTATATGAAGTTGGATCAATGATCGGATTCGTCTTATTAGAAACAGGCATTTCAACTAAACCAAATGAATCAGTGTAAGTTGCCTGCACAGAAATCTGTTTGCCCACTTCATTTATTGTTGTTGTGTAACTTGCTGCCGTTGCGCCGGTAATTGCCGCATCGTCTGCATACCACTGATAACTAATACTACCGTCAACGCCATCAGCGTCAGTTACATCAGCCGTTAATTCAGCGCCGAATAAAATAACACCATCATCTGGAATGCCAGAAATTGTAATCACACCGTCACTGACCATCTCTGGCACTGGATCGGTTGTTTTAATTAACAAGCTTTCAGCCTGACCTGCATCATCCGTATATTCTGCTTTTACCGAAATATATGAGCCAACTTCGTCAGCGGTTAATGTATAGCTGTTACCTGAAACACCACTAATTTGCGTCTCACCAGCCCACCAAGTGTAATTTACCGTTCCGCTCAAACCGTCTATGTCTGCTACGTCAACGGTTAGATTACTACCAACTTCAACATTTCCGTTTAATTCTATCGTGCCATGTGCATTTGCCGGATCAAAATTGTCATACACCCCATTGCAACCTGTTGTCAGCAACGCTGTGACAGACAACGCTATTATTTTTTTATTCATACCTTCAATCCTATTTAATGACTCTTACAATTAACATTACAAATCAATATAAGTGACTTACAATTAGTATCAATTTGTAATACACAAATGTCAACATATTTTCAAAATAAATAAAACAAAATATTTCAACTGGGCTTAAATAACGGCCATTAAAAGCAGAAAAAACATACTAACTATAGTCTATTACAGCAAACAGGCTAGAAAATCCGCTGTTTTTTATAAAAAAACAAGCCAAATTTGTAAAACATTTAAAGTTAATAGATGTGCATCAACCGACTAGATGTAAGACAGAAGAATCAAGTAGAAAGGTATAAATGTAACTCGAAGTGACATTAAATAAAAAGAAAGATTACAGATTGAACTAAAAGCAATTACCAGCGCATGATCACCTTTACAAAACAAATGTCTGACAATAAAAAAGCTCGTCCTTGAGCTTACACGACACTCAAACTTTAATAATTAATGTTCTGTTACGCTATGCGCACCATTCATAGGTTCGTCTTTGCGTTTAACAGGTTTAATTTTACCGCCAACCAACAGTACCGCGATCAACATCAATGGCACCAAAGATGCGCCTAAAATAAAGAACGGTAAATAATATGTTCCGTCTTGCGTGATAATAGGCACTATCTGTATTGCGGTAATAACACTGACCACACCAACCGCACCACTAATACCGGCAAGTGAAGCGACACTTTTACCTGAGAAATAATCGCTCGGCAAAGTTTGGATATTGTTTATCGCAGTTTGGAAACCAAACAAGATAATTGCAATTAACCCCATCGCCAACATCGGGCTACTGGCAACGGAAGTTGCAAGTAAAGCAGGCAACATACACGCGCCACCTAAAGCAACAACCGTCTTACGCGCTTTATTTACACTCCAACCACTTTTGATTAAGCGACCGGACAACCAACCGCCAAAAATCGCGCCGATTGCTGCACCAACGTAAGGGATCCAAGCTGAAGCACCGATTTCTTTAACATTAAATCCAAACTTATCGTTTAAATACAAAGGCAACCAAGCAACAAATAACCACCAGATAGGTTCTATAAAGAAACGACCTAAAATCACGCTCCAGCTTTGACGATGTGACAACAACTGTTTTAAAGTTGGCACATATTCATCTACTTTAAGCTCATCAATTTTATCATCTAACTCAACTGCTTTTTGACCGGTTAAAATGTATTGACGCTCTTCTTCAGTAATCCAAGGGTGCGCATCCGGACCACATTTATACACGATTAACCATGGAATCAACCAAACAAAACCTAAGCTTGCAACAATGATAAAGGTTGCCTGCCAACCGAAAAAGGCATATAAAGCAGCGACTAATGGTGGCGCAATAATGCTCCCCATAGAAGCACCGGCACCGAATATTCCCTGCGCCAAGGCACGCTCTCTAATTGGAAACCACTCGGCATTAGCCTTAGTCGCACCCGGCCAGTTACCGGCTTCACCCAGACCTAGTAAAACCCTGAATAAACTGAAAGAGGCCACTGAAGTTGCAACCGCATGCAGCGCAATTGAAACAGACCAAACAACGATAGAAAGCAAAAAGCCAATACGCGTGCCCACTAGGTCAAATATTTTACCAAACAGAGCCTGACCCACTGCATAGGCAATTAAGAAGACACTCATGATATTGGCATAATCGTGACTATCCATGCCTAAATCTTCAGCAACACTAGGCCACATTACCGATAAAGCAGTTCTGTCAATATAGTTAATAATGGTTGCAAATGAGACCAGGCTGACAACCAACCATCTCAAATGCTTCATTTTAAAAGAAGAGTTTTTCACATTAAGCTCCTAAAAAGTCTTCGCGGACAGGGCTAAAGGTATCCAGTAAAACCCCTTCACTTTGACAGACTGCCCCATGCTCCACATGTGGCGGGATATAAAAACTATCACCGGCTTTTAAACGCTTAATTTCTCCACCAACATTGACATCAAATTCACCTGACTCAACGTAAGTTACCTGAGAATGATGATGGCTATGCACATAACCTTCAGCGCCTTTTTTAAACCAAACTTTAACGACCATTAGGCTATCGTTGTAACCCAGTATTTGACGAGTAATACCTCCACCCAAATCTTCTACTGGAACTTCGTCGGCATATACAAAACATTTACTTTCGCTCATAACATTCTCACTTCTTTGCTAACTTAAATAATTTAACCGTTTGATTGAGTGCATAGGTGTGCCCATCCACTACAAACGACTGTGATTGACCGGATTGATTGTGATAAGCGATAACAAACTGACTATTGTCATCTCTTTCTACATAAACCATGTGAACTGCACCTTGTTGTTCATAGCTCAACGACTTGATGCTACTTTTACTTTTTAAGGTGTATTCTTTTGAAGGGTTATACTCGCCATGCGCTTCTAACAAACTGACAAACTGATAATCTGTTTGCCCTTTAGCACGTAAAATAAAAGCTTTGTCTTCACGTAAGTTAAAATTAGGATCATTTGCGCCAGCGCGTGTAAACAACACTTCTAAATTGGGCGAGTTGACCGCATTCAGACTATAAAATCGGCCATTATCGTTTAGCCAAGTGATTTTTCGAATCTGTTGCTCATCTGATGGTTGAGCTTGCGCGGTTAACCACAAATGTTGATAACCACTTTTAGTGCCTAAAGCGTTTAAGCTTTCAGCATGCGCTTGGTAGTCGAAGTTGGCTTCAATAAAATGCCCACTATAGTGAAATGGCAAATCATATTGATGCTGGGTTTTAGATTGAGCCGCAAATATATCAATCACCCAATCGATGTTTTCTTCTGGCACGGCCACTAATGCAGTCGTGCGCGTTAAACCAACGCCTTGGTAAGCAGTATCGATAGAGGCTGAAGCCAATTTAACTTGCTTGTCATTAGCAAACAGCTCAAGTTTAGGATGATGCTGATTGCCAACTTCGGTAATACCATCAAAATGACTGGTTTCGTCTACAACCAATGTATTATGCGCAACCGTTTGCTGTGCATATGAATCATTTTCAGGTAAATAGCGACCACCAAATTTTGCCACGACATTTAAAAAGCGCGCTGCGCCATAGTCTGTCAAAATTTCTGCGCCATTGTCATAAAATGACAAGCCCATTTTATCAAAATGACCGTGGCCTAACCCCTGAGAGGTTGCTTTAAAAGTGACGACACTGGCTTTTTTGCTGCTATCACTGCGTAAAACAACAAATGCACCTTCGTTTCCGCTTGCACCATCACCAAACGCTTGCGTTTTGAATTGATAGTCAGTTTCTTGGCCTTTATCCAGCGCTTTTGCAACTTGTAAACCATCCCCTGTCAATATCACGCGCCCTTGTTGTTTGGCGATATCTAACAATCCAGTTTCACCGGTAATCCCGTACGCAATTGCAATGCCATGAACAAGTTCAATCGTGTCGATACCTTTATCTTTTATCGCGTCATTTATCGGAAAAAATAACCCGTTATAACTTAATTGCGCCGTGGTATTAATCGCTTTTAATAACACTTGATCGCGATATTCAAATATTTTTCGCTCTGGCTGATTGTTTTCAATTGCTTTTGCAAAGGTTACAAATGGCATCAAAGCATAACGCTGATAATAGGGCCCTTCATTGTAGTAACCGTTTGGCGAAAACAGCTCATCTAGCTGGCGCATAAAACCGCCAGTGCCGGATTTATCCAAACCATATAGCGCTTTTTCAACCCACTCGGGTTTATCCAGTACGTAGCCGGTCATGCCCACAGCACATGTTGCCCAAGTACCATGGTTATGAACTTTATTAAAAGTTTGTGGTGACTCTTCTGATAAAAATAGCGCGACTGGCTCTAACACACCTTTTTCAATCGTTTCACGTTCTGACTCTGACAAATGTGGCAACACAGCGTCATAAGCCTGAATAGTATGTACTAACCAAACCGCTTCGTTTAACCCCTGCCAGAATAGCTGTCCCGGATTAGAACTTTTAACCTCTGGATGCAGTGACAAGGTCGGATACAACTTAGCGTATTCAAATAACACGTCTTTGACATAGTTAGCATATTTAGGATCTTGCGTGATTTGGTACAAAATCCCGGCATCGTACATCAAACGATAGTTGTTTTTGTGTACTTCGTGCGTATAACCGCCGCCCGCATCTTTTGGATACGGTACATTTAAAGGCTGCTCAATTGCTTTGTCTAAACGAGCCTGTTTATTTAAAAATTCAGTTTGAAAACGTCCTGATACTTTAATGGCTTCACGCATTGCCATTACATCTTCAAAGGTGTTCACCAAATTAGGGTGCTCGACCAGCTGCTGAGTATTCTTACTCAACAGTTGACCCGCATAAGCTGATGAGACTGGAGCAATGCCAACATATGAAATCGCAAGGCCCAACACAACATATCGATTAAATTTAGATAATTTCATTGCGATTAGCGCCCCTTATTTATATTCGTTTTGTTCAATGATTGCAGTGGGTGTTTGTTTAAAAACAAGTTCTACCGCTGTTGGTTTTTCCGTATTTTTAAATACGTTATTACGAATATAAGTTTGCGGATCGCCAACCGTATGCTCTATCTTGATAAGCTCGCTGTTGTTAAATAAGTTATTTTCAACAACTGAATGCTGAACCCCATGTAAACGAATCGATGCATCTAATTTATTGCGTTTACCTAAACCAACTTGACTCACTGTATTGTCTGTCATGGCAAGGTGCGGACCAAATGTACTTTCATCTCGACCACCCCGGTACAAATCAATTAATACGCCTTGCACGCCGTCAAATTTATTATTTTTCAAAACAACATATTCAGCGTTATAGATGCCTAAGTCGTCTGTTTCTCGATTCAGGCGTAACAAATCACCCGTAATATTAATAAATTCGTTACCCTGTAATTCAATTAAGTCAGCAAAACTGCGCGCACCCGCATCAAAAAAGTGGAATGAATGATTAATATCTAAATCGACAATTTTGCTGTTGTGCATAATAAAATCGTAGTTATTGTACATCCCCCATTTTTGCGTTCGGATAAGTACATTGCCGCTTGAATCCGGGCTACGCTGGCCGCTAATAGTAATCCCCTGTAACTTTAAAGAACCTAAGTTTTGGATTTCAAATAGTGAGCTACGCTCTGGGTAAATGACCACTTCAGCATTTTGTGCTGCTTTAAAAGTAATGGTTTTATGGACAGCCAATATTTTACGTGCGACATATTCGCCACTTGCTAACTCAATAACATCACCAGACTGTGCTTGTGCTAACGTCTCTGACAACACGCTATCTGCAGGTTTAACAGCAATCACCTTTCCACTATCAAAAGATTTTTTCAGATCGGCTTTACTGTACCAGTTTGGACCTGCGTCATTTTTCTCTAATACTTTATCTAACTGTGCGCCGTATTTGCCGCCCTTTAATACCAATAAGCCGTTTTTATCTTTGCGTAACGATACACTTTTCTTTTTAAGACCCTGTTTGATAGCAGAGGGCTCAAAGTTGACTAAATTGTCAACAAAATCAATACCACTCATATCATCAAATACACTAAATGGTGACTTTTTGGTGTCATTTATAATTAGGTTATTTTTAAAACGAGAATCTTTAGGGGTTGCAGTGCGCTCACTGTCAGAACCTGCTCCTAAATAAATATTTTCAACGTTGATTAAAGTATTGTTTTCAACTACCGCATTAACCACTTGGTGATAACGGTTAATTGGAGAATTAGGTACCCCATTCATGATAGTAAAGCCACTACCAAAACGATAACCGGTTAAACCTGATAAATAGTTATTACGCACCACTTGGTCTCGGTTAATTACACGAATACCACCGGTATGCTCAACACCATTGCCTAAAAAGACATTATTCTCAATAACGTTACCATTGCCGTGACGCAAAGTTAATGTGCCACGCGATTCAAAAAATACGTTATTTTTAAGTTGGTTTTTACCTGACTTAACCGAAATAATTTCAACTTCACCATCGCATCGGTCAAAGTAATTGTTTTCAACACGCGTGTACGAATCGGTTAATGAATAATGACTGGTACCAATGCGCAAAGTTTCACCGCCATTTGAGCCAAACGTCGGACGGGGCCCAAAATAGTTATGGTCAATTAAGTGATGGTTTTGCTGGCTTGCTTCAGTATTCAAGCGCACAGCCATCGTCACACCTTTATTTCTTTTGCCGCGCAAAAATGAATGGTCAAAGCGGTTATTTTTACCATACAGCGCAACCCAATAATCAGATTCAAACCTGTCTGGATTACTGAATTCGTCAATGACAACTTCTGTTACACGGCTATTATTTGCCAGTTCTTTATCGTTATATTTAAATGAAATAACAGAGTTGCTCGGCGTATAGCCGTCTTTAAAAACCAGTCCTGAAACGACTAGATATTCACCGGCTAAACGTAAGTTAGATTGCCCAGTTAAAACCACTTTACCTTTTGTTTCGGCTGTTAATGTAATAGGTTTTTCTTTCGTGCCCTTTCCTTTAAATACGATTTCAAAGTTCTTCCATTCACCACTTGCCAAAATAACAGTATCACCTGCAGACAGTTTTTGAGCTGCAATTTCGTATTCTGACTGGTTTGCTACTTTATATTGTGCTGCCAGCGCTAAACTACTCGCAGCGGATAATAGGATACCGAGTAGTAATTGGTGTACTTTCATAAAAACTCCGTTCTAACAAACAATCTTCAGGCTTAAAAAAGGAGCGCACCTTAAGTAGGTAACGATGCGCTCCGAACACTCAAGTCAGTGCATCATGTCGATACACTGGCAGGGACAACATTAAAATTTAGCTTTTAAGCTTAAGAAGTATTTAGGACCTGAACTTGAAATCAGGGTTGGTGTGGTTTGTGTACCACGCGTCATGTATTGCGCTTCATCCAGTACGTTTTGCGCTTTAAAATACAAGGAGAAGTTTTTGTTAATCTTGTATTTTGCAGTTGCATCCACATACTCAAACGGTTCTACGTAACGGTTTGCACGCGCGCCCGAGTTTGGCTGGAAGTATTTTGAACGTGATTTGTACAACACACGGAATTCAAAATCACCGATATCCCAATATACAGAGCCCGAGAAAACATGTTTAGAGAAGCCAAAAACGTTAGCTGGGTCGATAAAATCGTAACCTTCCTGCTCTAACTCTCCATCGACGTTGTATACATCACCAAATTCACCATCTTCGTTTTCAAACGATGAAGATGCATAGTTATATGACACTTTAGTCCCCAAACCATTAAAAGGCTCTGGTAAAAATGCGTAGTTATGTTGATAAGACAACTCGATACCGCGTAAATAGGCAGGATCATCTGTATAAGTAAATGAATTTACGATTGCAGGAATATCCTGTCCATCAATGTTTAACGTTTCGTTTAACTCAACGCCGCGGAAATTCGCCGAGAATTTTTTAAAGTAATAAGCAGCCGATACATACATATCTTCTGACGGATACCACTCTAAAGACACATCCGCATTAGATGACATTAATGGATCCATGTAAGGGTTGTCACCATCAACACGTCTAATCAAGTCTGCGGGATCGGTAATGTCATTATCATCACTCACTTGAATAACTCGACCTGCACCTAAGTCTTGTAAATTCGGACGAGACATTGCTTTATATAAAGCACCACGTAACATCACATCATTATCTAAGTGGAAAGTAATATTCGCACTTGGCAGTACGCGAGTTGATTTATTGTCGCGAACGTAAACGTCGACCTCACCTTCATTGGTTTCCATTTTATAGTTTGTCGTGCCATCATCATTCAGGCTCGTAACTATTTCATATGAACCAGCATAACCGGTTGATTCAATGCTTGTTTCAACAACACGCACACCTACATTACCTGTTACATCGTAACCGAATAAGCTGGTATTAATGTTACTCATTGCGTATACCGCTAGGATATTTTCATCGATTAAATCATCACCCGCACTACGACGATCTTCATACGGACCAATGTCAACAAATGAATAAGTACCGTCTGGCTGTAATTCGCCTTGTTGCGAGATATTGGCAAAACCACAACGGCCATCAAACTGTGCCCATTGATTGGCTGGCGTTTCTTTACCGCTGTTGCCCGCAATTGCAACACCATCTTCGCTCGACATCCATTCAGGATTTGACCAGTCTTTAAAACAATTTGCGATTAATAAATTACCTAACGCTTCATCATCAACGCGGTATTCTGAAGTATCTTCGCCCGTCGTCGGGTCGATCGCTCTATCGTCATCATTATCCGAATATAGTGATTCTTCAGAGTAACGAACACCCGCTTTAACAGTTGAGATAAAACCATTATCTACAATATATTCAGCATCAAATTTAACCGCTTTGATTCTATCGAAACGCTCTTCCATTTCACGTTCATAGCGGTTTCGGGTTGCGCGGCCATTGTTATAACTGGTAGACCAAGATTCAGCACTGGTTGGATCAAATACACCAACACCTGTATACCCTGCTTCACCTTCTGCTTTACGGTTTTCGTCTAAGAAAGTGAGTGTAGGTAAACGCTCACCGCGTAAATCCAGTGAATAATTCCAATAATCGCCAGTAACCACGCGAGATTTCCAACTGGTACGGTTACGATAAGATTTTGAATAAGATAAATCTAACTCAACACGCAAGCTATCATTTACATAATGCTCAATATTAATACCTGAACCGTTATAGGTTTCATCTTCTTCACGGTAATATCCTTGCGCTTCCATTTTAGCTTTGCCGGTCGCATATAAAAGCGCATGATCTTGACCTACAATTTGATCATCTAATTCGCGACGCGCACTGGTTAAAAGCAAATCATGTCGGTCTTCAAAATAGAAGTTATTTGAATATTCAACATCAACGTGAATATCCCAGTCGCCGCTTGGTTGCCACTGTAGCGTACCAACAAATGCCTGGCGCTCATCTTCCTCTTCCTGATTTCGGAAAGTATAGCTAGAAGGGGTTAAATACACAGATGATAGGTCGTACTGATCAATATTAGAACGATCAACTGCTACACCTGGGTTTCTATCATCATCTTCACAATCGTTTGAAAATGGCGTTAATGGTGTGCCATCTGCCAATCGAGTTGCACACGAATACATTGACGAGCTGGATAAAACACTCTCTTCAGGGTTAGAAGAATCTGATTCTTTATAACCGACTGAAACACCAATATCACCCATACCTGTATTGCGGTATTGATCAACATAAGAAATACTAAACTCATGCCCTAACCCACTGTAACCGTCTTGACGCGCGGTATGAGAGTTATAGACACCTTCGATTTCTGCCTGAATTAAGCTTTTGCCATAATCAAGTGCTTTAAGGGGATCAACGTTGATCGTACCAGCAACACCCCCTTCAATTAAATCAGCTTGTTGTGATTTATACACAACAACTTTATCACTTAATTCAGACGGGAATTTTTTAAAGTTAACCGCACGAGATGCACCCGCACTAGTTACTGTACGTTGGTTAAACGTGGCGAAACCTAAAAACGGCCCTAAACCACGGATAGACATTTCAGAGGCACTACCTTTACCTCGGTGACCCGATACACTGGTAATGTTTTCGATAACGTCAGAAAGAGACAAACCTGGAAGTTCACCAAAATCTGCGGCAGCCATTGCATCAACAATTGCGACTGTATTTTTCTTTTCACTCAACGAGCGAGTCATAGTAGCACGCATACCAGTTACCTGGATGGTCTCTGTTACTTCCTCGTTGACTTCATCATTATCTGTTGCTTCTTGTGCTTGAGCTGGAGCAACTGCAGATACAAATAAAGCACTTAAAATCGCTTTATTTAACGAGCTCATTTTAAAATGTTCTCCTGCATCCTTGTTAAAGAAATTGTTAATTTTTTTATTTAAGTTTTTCATGGTGCTTGAGCCTTCAGTTTGTTAACGACTGTGCGTATCAATAGGACTTACTTTACAAATTAACCAAACAACCAACATTTGTCAAACAAAAATTAAATCACATGACTTACAAAAAGAACCCCATGTATGACAATGTTATTCAAATATTGATAAAAACATGTAAAATAGATTATAGTCAATTGATATAACTTTTTTACTTTTTAGGTATAACAATGAAAAATAAAAGAATGTTTTGGAGTATAGTCGAAAAAATTGAAGCCAGAATTGATTCAGGTGAATTTCCGCTAGGCTCTAGATTACCGCCAGAACGAGAATTTGTTGAATGTTACAATGTAAGTCGTCCGACAATTCGCGAAGCAATTATTGCATTGGAAGTTCGCGGCCGTGTTGAAGTAAAAACAGGTTCTGGTGTCTATGTACTTACGCACAAAGAAGAGGAAGAACCAGAAGTAACCATTAGTGCATTTGAGCTAACTCAAGCTCGAGCTTTATTTGAAGGTGAAGCAGCCGCACTCGCAGCACTTTCAATTACAGACGATCAATTATCCGCCTTAGAAAAAACAGTTGAACAAATTGCACAAGGTAAAGATGTTGAAGAAGCCGATGAGACCTTTCATTTAATCATCGCTAAAGCAACAAAAAATAAAGCGATACTGAAAGCCATTCTGGGTTTATGGAAAATTCGAACCACGCGTAGTGACGTCATACAGGCTTATGACGACATCTGCAGCCAAAATCACGAAAAAACGCTACAAGAGCACAGTGAAATATTAGAAGCACTAAAAGAACGCGATACCAACAAAGCCAGAGCCGCCATGCACAAGCATTTTCAAAGATTAATTAATGCATTGTTTGACGCGAGCGAAGCAAAAGCGCTGGAAAAAATTGAACAGCAAACGACACAAACACGTGGCTTATATTCGTTAGATCATGTGATAAATCAGTAAAAGAAAAACGATACCTAAAAGTAAAAAACAAATGGAAAATAAGTCGAAAATTAAGCTCGGTGTGAGGCGGCTACACAGAGCAATTTTCTTTATTTGTTAATCAACGGAATATGACCAATTCCAGTTTCCATCAGAATAAATTTTCTTGCCAACAAATCATTCACAATATATTTTATCAAACAATATCAACTTACATGTAATACAAATATGAAAACACACAGTCAGTCAATTGCGCTATACAGCGCTTTAATTACAAGCATGCTTTTAGCCGCTTGTAGCTCAGACAAAAAAATAGATGTAGAACTAGAAGACACGCCAACGAACAACCTAGGTTTTGAACTCAATTGGCAAGATTGGCGTCACGCCGGGGATGTTTCCATTTCTAATCAAGCGTATCAACACAACCTATCAGCCAAAATTTCGCAAGCATCTGGTTATTTTGAAACGGACATATCCGTTGATAAAAATAGCGACTATCAACTTTCCGCATTCACTAAAGGACATAGTAAAATAGGTATTAAGCTAGATAATGAAAATGGTGAAAGCCAAGCCCAATACAGCGTAAAGAACGGTAGCGATAACTGGCAGCGACAAACATTACAGTTCAACTCACAAAATAGTTCAAAAGTTACAGTTTATGCAGCTTATCAAGACGGTGAGGCATGGTATGATGCGTTTGAACTAAAAAAAATCAGTCCTCCTGCAGATACAACGGCATGTCAACAAAGATATAGCTTGCCAATACAAAGTGCGACATCTAATTCTCAATATACAAATTATTCTGCTGAACTCGCAATTGACGACAACCTGTCTGACACCTCTAGATGGTCTGTATCTGACACACCTCAATACCTTATGTTGGATTTAGGTGAAATTAGTGTTACCCAATCTATCAGCACCTATTGGTACAATGCTGAATCGTTAACAACTCGGTTTGATCTTGTGACATCAGAAAATGGACAAGATTGGTACTCGCACTTAACGAACGAAAACGCCTCACCTTCAAGTGCTTTTCAAACACTTGAAATAACAACGCATAAAGCGCGCTATGTTAAACTCATTATTCAGGAAACCAGTAGTATTCAAGACAATGGCATTGTCGAATTCAAACTTTATGGTTGCAACAGCTCTGGCCAGACTACAACTGATTTTGCTTTAAATCCAAACTTGCCGCCTTCTGGCAATTTTGACTTATTAGATTGGACCATTAGTGTACCGATAGATGAAGACGGCAATGGACGCTCTGATCACATTAAAGAACAAGAGCTGGCAAATGGCTATACTCACCCAGATTACTTTTTTACCGCAGAAGATGGCGGTATGGTCTTTAAAGCCACCGTCTCTGGTTATAAAACCTCCACAAACACCAGTTACACCCGTTCAGAATTAAGAGAAATGTTACGGCGTGGCGATACTCAAATAGATACACAAGGCATCAGTAAAAATAATTGGGGTTTTTCTACTTATAGTGAAAACGCCAAACAACAATATGGCGGCATAGATGGCACATTAACCGCGACATTAAAAGTCGATCATGTGACAACAACAGGAGAAGATTACCAAATAGGCCGAGTCATCATTGGTCAGATCCATGCTGCAGATGATGAGCCAGCGCGATTATACTATCGAAAATTGCCCAACAATAACAAAGGTTCGATTTATTTAGCCCATGAAATAAGAGGCGGTGATGACCTGTATTTCGAAATGCTCGGCAGTCGCTCAAACACAGCTTCAGATCCAACAGACGGTATCGCACTGGGTGAGGTATTTAGTTATAAAATCCAAGTATCTGGACATGATTTAACGGTCACTATTATGCGTGAAGGAAAGCCCGATGTGGTGCAAAAAGTTGACATGTCTAATAGCGGCTATCATCTAGCGGATGACGAGTATATGTATTTCAAAGCAGGAGCTTACAATCAGAATAACTCCGGAGATGACTTTGATTACGTGCAGACTACATTTTATCAATTGCATAACAGTCATACAGGCTATGATTATTAACCCCAAATCTGTATAACAAAAAATCTGTAATGAAAACGACAGAAAGTCTTATCTATTTTTAAGGCTTTCTGTCAAAACGGTTAGATTAAAATTTAAATTATTGTTAAAAATCCCAACACTAAGAACAGATAGCTGTCATATCTCAACTTAGAATTAAATTCTCATCCCTCATTTTTAAAATATCCCAGAACCACAAAAACTATAAAAATCAACAAATTAAAGCAAAAATGATATAAAAACAAACAAATTGTATAATAGATTAACCCTATTTGTTTGACAAAAATGAAATGAATAATTATATTATGTCTTACATTGTGTTTTAATTTATTATTGTGAATCACAATAAAGCAGCATAACGAATAAAAAGGGTTTGTATGTCACAGCAGCAAGCAGTAAACCAAAAAATTGCATTTATCGGCGAATGTATGATCGAGCTACAAGAAGATGCAAATGGCACGATCCACAAAAGCTTTGCTGGTGACACTCTAAATACCGCCCTGTATATGGCAAGGCTGCAAAATGTACATAGTGCACAAGTGCAATATGTAACTGGTTTGGGCACAGACAAACTCAGCAACGCGATGATTGAAAATTGGCAAAGTGAAGGTATTCACTGTGATTTTATTCGCCGCTTTGCAGATAAATTGCCTGGCCTTTATTTTGTTGAAACCGACAGTTCAGGCGAACGTTATTTTCAGTACTGGAGAGGTCAATCGGCTGCAAAAGAATTATTTTCCGGCGATGATTTTGACGAACAATTAGCGGCAGTTGCACAATTTGATTATATCTATTTATCTGCAATTTCAGTGGCTATTTTGCCCACTGATGGTAAGAAAAAACTGGTTCAATGGTTGAAATCGGCTCGCCTACAAGGTGCGACCGTATGTTTTGACAACAATTATCGTCCTCAGCTTTGGCCTGATTTGAAAGATGCACAATATTGGTATCAGCAAGTTTTAGAAAACACAGATTTAGCCTGTCATACATATGAAGATGATCAACTAATCTGGGGTGATAGCGACCCAAGCCAAACCTTCGCCCGTTTGGCGGGATTTGGCGTTAGCGAAATTGTTTTAAAGCGCGGTATAGAACCCTGCTTAATAGAAATAAATAAAGGTGAGCGTATCAGCGTCCCTGCGATGCCTGTTGCTAAAGACGAATTGGCAGATACCAATGCAGCCGGGGATTCTTTTAGTGCTGGGTACCTGAGTGCACGTTTAGCCGGTGCGACACCCGAAAGAGCGGCCAACATCGGACATCTAGTGGCTTCAACCGTAGTAAGACACCGTGGTGCGATTATTCCGAAAACGGCAATGCCAACCATAAAAATTTAATTTTACCTTTATTTGCGGCAGCAACAAAAGTCGCAATGCAAGTAAAGGATTGATGAATGTTTTCCGCCAAGCGGTCAATAATTCTTCGCCCCGTGGCCTGAAATTGAGTCGCGGACTTTAGTACATAGGCAAACACCTGGGTAGATAGGAGTAGAGACATGTCTGAAGCTCTGATAACGAACTAATTTCAATTGTTTAGGGGTTGGAAAAGCATCGCTAACTCTACTCCGCAATTTAACCACTTTATCTATACAACGATTAACATTAAGAAGAGATTATATTTATGTCTAAAAAAATTGCTTTAATTACTGGCGCTACTGGTGGTATCGGTTTCCAAGTTGCTAAACGTTTAGGTCAAGATGGCTATACACTTGTTTTGAATGGTATTGAAGACGAGCAAGGCGCACAGCGTATTGCTGAACTAAAAGAAGCAGGTATTGAAGCTGAATACGTAGGTTTTGACGTAACTGACGATGTGGCTGTTACTGAAAACGTAACTGCTATCGGCGAAAAGTACGGTAAGTTAGATGTTGTTGTTAACAACGCTGGCGGTCTTGGTGGTCGTAGCCCAATTGAAGGTATGACAACTGAGTTCTTCCGTTTTGTTATGGCATTAAACTTTGACAGTGCATTTTTCGTATCTCGCGCTGCGATCCCATTTTTGAAAAAATCTGAAAATGGTTCAATTATCAACTTTACATCAAACGCAGCTTGGAATGCAGGTGGTCCGGGTGCAGGTATCTATGGTACTTCTAAAGGTGCGGTTCATACTTTAACCCGTGCTTTAGCTAAAGAATTAGCGCCTGCCGGTATCCGTGTAAACGCGGTTTCTCCAGGTACAATTGATACGCCATTCCATGCGCAAATTAAAGCGACTAAACCAGAAGTATTTGCTTCTTGGAAAGACAGCATCATGTTAGGTCGCCTTGGCCAACCAGAAGAAGTTGCATCTGTAATTTCATTCTTGGTTAGTCAAGATGCTTCTTTCATCACAGCTGAAACTATCCAAATTGGTGGTGGTCAAGCTTTAGGTATCTAATTTAATTAGATACGACAATGAGAAAGCAAATCAAGCGCCGGCTGTCGGCGCGCCTGTCAACGATTTGCTTTCCCATTAATCTCCCATCACACTTCTTTTCAGTTGCCAAGTGCTAGCAATTTGTCCATTAAAGGCCTTACATTCTCGCTAATCGTCAGTACACTACCGTGGCGCATTCCTATAGGCATTTTCAATTGATGTGATACGTCTTGCCAATTTTTAAAATCCCGTGTTTTGACGACACCATAATTATGCTCAATGTAAGCATCAAAATATACATAATACCAACCATCAATAGCTGCCATTGTAGGTCCTTCAACCCATAGATTTTCAGGTGAAAATGGCTTATCTTCAACCACCCAAGGCCCATCTAAAGATAAACTACGCGCCACTTTAAGGTTTTTGGCTGGCGGGTAACGGGTTTCGTCTTTCAAGATCATCAGGTATTCTTCGCCCTCTTTTATCAGAGTGGAATCAATTACGTTAAAATCGGGTTGAAAAAACAAAAAGGTATCGCTGTAGGATACAAAGTCTCGAGTCGTGGTGGCATATATTCGGTGATCCCAACCTTTATCCGCTTTTTCTTCAGTTTGCGGATACTTTCCGGGTATAGTCGACGCCCAATAAATAATATATTGTTGCTGGTGCTCATCATAAAAAATTTCAGGCGCCCATGCATTACGCGCGGTCGGGTAGTCAGCCATGGTTGGAATAAAGGTTTGCTCTGACCAGTTTATCAAATCTTTTGAATGCGCAATTCCTATCCCACCATCTTGCCAGCTACTTGTCCACACCATATGAAAAACGCCCTCGGGTCCTCTGATGATGCAAGGATCACGCATTAATTTACCACCGACCTCAGGTTGTAATACACTTTTGTCTTGATTAATAGCCGTCCAATTTAAACCATCGTAACTATACGCCAAGTGCAAGCCGTCTTCTCCATTTCCTCTAAAAGAAGAAAATATATGGACTGGTTTTTCTTTCTTCTGCCACAACATCAACGGTGAGCACCCCACTAAAAACAAAATAAGCGAGAATACAGCGTATTTATTAATGCATATTTTCATATCAACAAATCCTATATTAAAAAAAAGCCCCAAACCCAATCAATCTTCCTGACTGACAGATTTGAGGCCCACACACGAAGAAGGTTGGCGTTAATTAAGTTAAATCGGCTGGTCCGTATTTGTCCATATCTGCATAATCTAAGTTTTCACCCGACATTCCCCAGACAAACGCGTAGTTTGAAGAACCCGCGCCGCTGTGAATAGACCAAGGTGGAGAAACAACAACTTGCTCATTTTTCACCCAGATTACACGTGTTTCATGCGGCTCGCCCATAAAATGTGCAACAGCCTGATCCGCAGGTAAATCTAAATAAAGATAAACCTCCATTCGACGGTCATGTTGATGAGCTGGCATGGTATTCCAGACACTACCCGGTTTTAAAATTGTTAACCCCATTTGCAACTGACAGGTTTGCACGACTTCGCGCACAATGAGTTGATAAATCTCGCGCTGATTACAGGTTTCAGGGCTCCCCATTTTTAGCACGTTCGCTGTTTCTCGAGTGACTTTTTTATCAGGGAACGCATGGTGTGCCGGCGCAGAATTTAAATAAAACTTAGCAGGTTTAGTCGCATCTTTGCTGGCAAACGTTACCTTTTTATCGCCAGCGCCCACATACAAGGCTTCTTTATTATCAAGCTCATGCTGCACACCGTCCACTTCAACAATACCGGCTCCGCCAACATTCACCACCCCCAATTCTCGGCGCGATAAAAAGAATTCACTTTTTAACGGGTCAATAGATGTCAACTCTAAAATTTCTTTAACTGGGACAGCACTGCCAACCATATGGCGTTCATAGTGTGTGTATACAAATTGTATCTTCTCTGGTGTAAATAAATCTTGCAGTAAAAATGCATCTCTTAGTTTTTGCGTATCAAATGTTTTAGCTTCGTTCGGGCCAATCGCATAGCGGCTTTCGTATTGAATACTCATAATAAACTCTCTCTTATTCTGAAAATTATCTGGCTAACCAGCCACCATCCACGGCTAAAATGTGCCCATTTACGTAATCACTTGCTGTACTTCCAAGAAAGATTGCAGCGCCGACTAATTGTTTAGGTTGGCCCCAAGCACCTGTCGGTATACGCTTTAAAATTTCTTGATTACGCTCTGGATTATCTCGCAGTGCTTGTGTGTTATCGGTCGCAAAATAACCAGGTGCAATTGCGTTAACCTGAATGTTTTTTGCCGCCCATTCGTTCGCTAATGCCTTAGTTAAGCCCGCAATAGCATGTTTACTCGCGGTATAAGCAGGCACTGTTAATCCGCCGGTATACGAGAGCATTGACGCTATGTTGATAATTTTTCCATGCCCTGCTTCTATCATTTTCTGGCCAATGATCTGGCTAATTTGAAAAGCAGAATTTAAATTAACGTCTATTACTTTTTGAAACTCATCAAAAGGATATTCTGCCGCCGGAAAGCGCGAAATCGTACCACCGTTATTGATTAATATATCAATTTTGCCAAAACAGGCCAGCGCATCATGGGACATTTTAACAACTGCAGCATGATCAGATAAATCTGCAAAAACCGATTTAACCGTACCACCTTGCTGCAAAATTAATTCTTCTGTTTTACGTGTACCGCCTTCTCTTGAGCTCGCACAAATAACCTTAGCTCCCGCTTTCGCAAAACCGACTGCCAGCGCCTGCCCGATGCCTCGACTTGCACCGGTAATCAAAACAACTTGGTCTTTTACCGAAAATAAATCTGAATCTAACATACCACCTCCACCAATAACATATCACCTTATCATACAAGTAAACAAAAAGTTAAACCAGTCATAAATGTAACTAACTTATCAATTAAAGATTTTCTATTTTGCGTTGATGACGCTGAATACTGTTTTCTAAATGTGCTTTAATGGCTGCACGAGCGTACTCTTGATCTTTAAGTTGAATCGCGCTGAGAATCTTTTGATGTTCAGCCTGAATCAACGACACATACTCGTTTCCGTTGACTTGCTGGCCTCCAGTAATAATTTCACGGGCAGGGATGACACCTGAACCAATAAACTCAATAAACCTCAAGAAATAACGATTGCCGGAAGCTTCTGCTATTGCTTTGTGAAATTCAAAATCATCATTTAGCGTATCTTCACCAAATTCATTTTTCTTCGAAATATTATTATAGCTTGCTTCAATTTTTGCCAACTGCGCTTCAGTACGGCGGCTCGCTGCCATTGCGCACATTTCAATTTCAACGGCTTTGCGAAGCTCTAAAATCTGAATGGCTTCATGCACTGATTCAAACTCTGTACTATTAATACGAAAGCTGTTTGCTGCCTGCTTCTCTGCAACAAACACCCCTACGCCTTGTTTACTATATAAAATACCTTCAGCTTTTAATTGGGCGACCGCTTCACGTACCACGCTTCGACTAACGCCAACTTGTTCCTCGATATCTCTTGAAGCCGGTAATTTAGCACCAACTGGCAACTTACCTTGGTGTATTTGTTTTCGCAGTAAATCTGCCAACTCCGCGGTAAGGTTCTGTGACCTTTGAATCCGATTAAATGCAAAATTATCCAACTGACACTCTCACTATAGAAACATTCGAAACGCTAGAGTCCATTGAACTCTTATCAAGTAAAAATATTGTTATTTCAACTCTAGTGGAAGTTATATGATAACTGACATTTTAGTAAAACAACAAGATTCGGCTTAGCATCTTGTCAATTTATATAGATTACCTAGTTATTCGTAAGCTAGATACGCGTCAATTTCATTGGCTGAGCCCATTGCAACAGGAACACGTTGGTGCAACTCAGACGGCATTACATCTAGGATTGGCTGCCTCTCTGCATAGGCTTTACCACCCGCATTTTCAACCAGCATCGCCATAGGGTTCGCTTCGTACAATAAGCGCAATTTAGCGGGCTGCCCCACATTACGGCTATCTCGTGGATATAAAAATATTCCCCCGCGACTTAACACTCGATGAACATCCCCCACCATGGCACCATTCCAGCGCATATTATAGCGTTTACCGCGTACCCCCTCTTCTCCTTGAAGTAAATCCTTAATGTAATTGCGTGTCGAGAGTGCCCAAAACCGCTCATTCGCTTGGTTCACAGCAAACTCTTGGGTGTTCGGCTCGATAGTCAGCTCAGGGGTGGTTAGCAAAAATCCACCATGCGTCGCATCTAAAGTGAAACAGCGTGTGGGCCCTCCTGTACTTAACACTAAAGTAGTAGAGGGTCCATAAAGCACATAACCAGCAGCCAGTTGTCGACGGCCAGACTGTGTAAACTGTCTTGCGTCATCAGCCGAATATTCTCTCAATGCGGGGTAAATGGTAAAAATTGTTCCAATCTGGCCATTAATATCAATATTTGATGAACCATCTAACGGATCAAACGCCACTATATATTTACCTTTTGCATGACCTGCCACTGTGTATTCTTCTTCTTCGGATGCAATTGACTTTACCGTCTCATCATTAAGCAACATGCCTTTTATCAACTGGTTCGCAATAACATCTAGTTTCTTTTGGGTTTCGCCCTGAATATTTTCATCTAATGTAGAACCTAATACGCCAGAAAGTGCACCTTGACGAACGCGAAACGCAATCTCTTTGGTCGCAGCTAAAATTGTACGAATTAGCATAATAAGCTCTAATTCTACGTTATCTTTTTTGAGTGTCGCGATTAACCTTTGCATTAAAATAAACTTCTATTTACCACTATAAAGATATCATGTTGTCATATAAGTGAATTCATTTCAAGAGCGATTGTGACTGCTCTTGACTAAAAACTACTAAAGGTGAGGGAAGGAATGAGTGAAGGGAAGTGGCTGCTTAACAATCTGCAATGATAATTTCTACCCCGTGCTTCTCGTATTGAGCCAAAATTTGACTGTCTGCTTCACTATCAGTAATCAACACATCGACATCTTTCAAGTTGCAAAATATAAAACTGCTGCGTTTTTCTAATTTAGAACTATCCGCCAGAATAATAAGCTTCTCAGCTTGTTTTCTAAGTTTTTGTTCGGAACGAATCAACAATGCGTCCGACTCTGTAACACCAAACTCACTTATCCCCGGAGTCCCCATAAACATTTTACTGGCGCTGTAATGTTGTGTTGTGTCATTGTCATAAGCACTGAGAATAATACCCTGCTTACGATATATTTCTCCACCTGGCATAGAAATTTGATTTGTACTTAATTCAGCCAACTCCTGCGCTAAAACAAAAGAGTTAGTTAGGATGTTCATATTCCTGTCACGTAAAAACTCTCCCATCATGTAAGTAGAGCTTCCACCATTAATGATGATCGACTCTCCTTCTTCGCATAATTCGCACGCTTTTTTGGCGATTAAACGCTTGGCATCTGCTTTCGTTTCGCGAGAAACCCAAAATGCATCACCTGCAATATGTTTACGACTACTTTTTTGACTGGGTTCTTTAGCTTGTGCACCACCATGCACACGCACCAATTTATTTTGTTTATCCAATTTAACTAAATCGCGGCGAATGGTTGCCTCGGAGCTTTTCAACAACTGCGTGAACTCTGCAACGGTTACAAACTTTTTCTCATCTAATATGTCGAGTAAAAGCTGTTGTCTTTGTATTTCTAACATTCAAAATTCCAATTGTGTGTAAGTTGCCAGATAAGTATTTAATAACGAACCATTACCAAGCACATATAATCATTAACTCAAGAATTCTCTCATATCATGATAGTTTTCGCAAACGCTAGATACGATTAAAAAATTTAGAACTTTACGTTAAATACATTAATTTTCTTACCTGATAGCCGCAAACTGAGCGAAGTAATAGTATTACCATAAACTTTATTCAAAACTACACTCAACCACAAACCAATCAACCAAATACATTTACATTGCAACAAATATCAAATTAGCGTTATTATAATCACACTCAATCACAACCAATCAAAAAATGATTTAACGGAGCGCAAAAATGGCTAACCTCGCCGCAACATCAATTAAGCATATACAACCGGGTGTTATCACCGGATCAGATGTACAAACAATATTTAAGCATGCTAAAGAAAATGGCTATGCGTTGCCAGCGGTAAATGTTATAGGTACACATTCAATTAATGCAGCATTAGAAACCGCACAAAAAATTAAATCACCTATCATTATTCAACTTAGTCATGGTGGCGCAACATTTTTTGCAGGCAAAGGTTTAACCACCAAAAGTCAACAACCTGCTATCGCAGGCGCAATTGCAGCCGCTCATTACGTCAGGCAAATGAGTCTGTTATATAATGTACCTGTTATATTACATACTGATCATGCTGCCCGGAAATTACTGCCGTGGATAGATGGCATGCTAGAAGCCTCTGAAGAGTTTTACAGGCAAACTGGCGAACCGCTTTTTAGCTCGCACATGATCGACTTATCTGAAGAACATTTAAATCAAAATATTCAAACCTGTTGCGCGTATTTAGAGCGCATGCATAAAATCAACATGACGCTAGAAATTGAGTTAGGTTGTACTGGAGGTGAAGAAGACGGTGTTGATAATTCACATTTGGATAAATCCGCGTTATACACACAACCAGAAGATGTTGCATATGCTTATCAAGAACTGAGCAAAATAAGCCAACAATTTACCATCGCTGCATCTTTTGGCAATGTTCATGGTGTTTATAACCCCGGTAATGTCCAACTGACACCCCGCATACTAAAAAATTCTCAAAATTATGTCAGTGATAAATATAAACTTGAACAAAACGCTTTGAATTTTGTATTTCATGGCGGATCGGGTTCAAGCATTGAAGAAATAAGAGAAGCAATCAGTTATGGCGTCATAAAAATGAATATAGATACGGATACCCAATGGGCTTTCTGGCAAGGTATCTTGAACTATTACCAAGAAAATAGAGAGTACCTACATAGTCAATTAGGCAACCCTAGTGGTGAATACAAGCCTAATAAAAAGTACTACGACCCCCGAGTTTGGCTACGCCATGCTGAAACATCAATGATCAATCGCTTAAGCGAATCATTTGAAGCATTAAACTGCAAAAATCGATACCGGTAAGCTAAAATTTAAAACGGTATAGGGAATAATCGCCTATACCGTATTTGGATAGGATTTACCTAAACGATACCTGAGCCATTTCCACCGCTGTTGGGTCGCTGTTTAGCAACAGTCGCACGGTAGGCGCTTTGTCGATAAGTGCGAATTGGATCGATTGCACCGCCTTTACGCGCTCTTGCCATCGCTAAGATAGGTGTAACATCGGTATGAAATGCCTCTTTTAATGTGTTACTTGCCATCAGCGCATCATTGTTTAACTGGTAATCGGTCAAAGCAGGACGGTTTACCAATAGCGCCGCAACATACGAACGCTGTACGCTAGCAGCAGAATTAATTAAGCTCTCGATCGGGTCTGTGACATTGTGAGACTGGTCTAACATGTAGTTAGGATTAAAACCTTCCTGTTTACGATACTGAGCATCTACTAGTTCGTTAAAAATTAGAAATTGCTGGTACGGATGTAAGCTCCCACTATCAAGATCGTCATCGCCGTATTTACTGTCATTAAAATGAAATCCACCTAATTTTTTAAACTGAATCAACCGCGAGACAATCATTTCAATATTAACATTTGGCGCGTGGTGACCCAGATCGACCAAAGATTTAGCCTGTGGCCCCAGCTCCATAGCAGCAAGAATATTACTTCCCCAGTCTTGAATGACAGTTGAATAAAAAGCAGGTTCAAACATTTTATGTTCTATGTGTAGCTCCCAATCGGCAGGCAGTTCCGCATAGATCTTTTTCATACTATTTAAATAACGCTCAAATGCATGTTGAAAGTGCTGTTGTCCAGGGTGATTAGAGCCATCCCCCACCCACACAGTTAAGGTTTTAGAACCTAAAATTTTTCCCCATTTGATACATTCAATATTATGCTCAATGGCTTGCTCACGTGCAGCCTCGGAAGTATTGCTCAAGCTTCCATATTTATATGAATGCTGTTGATCTTGTTGATCTTGAAAAGTGTTTGAATTTATCGAGTCCCACTTTAAATTCAAACTATCGGAATATTGTTTAAGCTCTTTAAAATCATCTACTTTATCCCAAGGAAAATGCGGAGATACACGCTCGGTCGCCTGTGATAAATCATTAATCACCGCGCTATCTTCAAGCTTTTCAAAAATATTCCGGGGTTCACCCTCGCCTGGAAAACGCGCAAAGCGCGTTCCACCGGTTCCGGTTCCCCAAGAAGGAATAGCAATTTGAAAGAGCTCTGCTTGTTTTGTTATCCGCTCAATATCAATATCTTGCCGGGCTAACTTTCTAGCTAACGCATCATAATCTTCTAGCAAAGCAGGCATTAATTTATCATTTTGTTCTGCGATTAACGCTTTATCAATTCGTTGTGTCATATGTTAAATCCTCTTCGATTTACTTATTTGATGCTTAGCGCAAGAAAGCTTCGTGTAAACCACCATCTACACTTATAATTTGACCCGTTGTTTTACTTAACTGACCCGATATCATCAAATATGCAGCTTCGGCTTGATCTTCCGGAGTAATGGGCTGTTTTGTTAACGTTCGCTGAGCATAAAACAAAGCTAGTTTATCTCTCAACTCATCATCAGACTCATCTTCGGTAAACGAAACACTGTATTTAGTGAGTGACGCTATCACTCTGTCTCGAGGAAACATTGTGCTACCTTTTACCACCGTTGCTGGGGCTAAACCATTCACGTTTACAAGCGGGCTTAGCTCAACAGCTAACTCTCTGACTAAATGATTCGCTGCTGCTTTACTGGTGTCATAAGCCAGCGAACCTTTTTTTGAAACTGCCGCATTTACACTGGTTGTGATTACTAATGCACCCGGTAACTGTTGCGCCTGCCAAATTTTGTTCGCTTCAGTTGCAACGATATAACCCCCTTTCACGTTTACCGCGAAACTCACATCAAACATTTTGTCTTCACTTATACTATTCTGGCCCGGGGCTAAAAACACGCCTGCAGTTAGTATGACTTTATCAATGCCACCGTATGCCAACAAGACTTTCTGAAACATTTTTGAAACACTATCTCTGTCTGTAATGTCTGTTTGTACAGCGATAGCTGGGCCACAACTTGAGATATCAGAGCCTGATACGCCAATCCCTACCCCATAAACAGATGTTAATTCATCAGCAGTTTGTTGTGCTGCCTCCAATCGCAAATCGGCACACACTACGTGCGCGCCTTCTATAGCAACACGATGTGCAGTTGCTTTTCCAATGCCATCTCCCGCGCCAATTACAACAACCACTTCACGTGCCAAAGGTTTCTCTTTTGGCATGCGTTTCAGCTTTGCTTCTTCAAGTAACCAATATTCAATATCAAAAGCTTCTTGTTGTGGCAAAGCAATATATTCATCAATCGCTTCTGCACCCCGCATCACTTCAACGGCACAGTTATAAAACTCTGCAGTCACACGTGATTCACTCTTATTTTTACCCCAAGCAATCATACCAATACCCGGAATCAAACAAATCGAAGGTGAAGAGGCTCGTTGGTTAGGAGAATTATCATGCTTGCATGTCGCATAATATTGGCTGTAGTCTGCTTTGTATTGCTCTATCCCTTCACTTAACATCAATTTTAATTGCTCAACTGAATCTTTGGCTGGATCCCATGCAACATACAAAGGTTTGATTTTGGTTCGTAAGAAGTGGTCTGGGCAAGATGTGCCTAAATCCGCTAAGCGTGGCGCATCTTGAGAATTAACAAAACGCAATATACTTTCATCATACTGAACTGTACCCACTAATTTAGCTTCGCCTGAGACTAAACCTCTTAAATAAGGTAATATCTCTGCAAGAACTTGATTCCGATTTTCAGCGTCCAAGCGAATATATTTTTGCCCACCAAAAGTATCTTCACCTTTATCGTGCGCTTCAATATAACGTGCGGCTTTCTCGATAATCTCTAAGCTTAATGCATAACACGCTTGGTTGTCGTTCGCCCAGTTAATCACCCCGTGACCGGCCAAAATTGCGCCTTTCGCATTAGGATAATCTTTACAAATGGACTGTAATTTGAGACCGAGATCAAATCCCGGACGCTGCCATTCGGTCCAAATAAGCTCATCACCCCAAATTTTTTCGGTCAACGCTTTTGAGTTTTTACTGGCCGCAACCGCAATAACAGAATTTGGGTGCATATGATCAACATGTTTGTATGGAATAAATGCATGAAGGGGGGTATCTATCGACGTTGCCCTAGGATTTAAATTAAATGTCGCGTGCCGATACATTTCAACCATATCATCTTCTATTTGAGTCTTTGCACCGACTTCATCGGCTTGATAATAGCGGTCCTGTAATGCGAGTAAACGGTCCATATACAATGAAGAAAAATTTTCAGCTGTAGATGTCCGCAAATCACCGCCGGAGCCTTTAACCCATAAAACTTCCACTTCTTTACCTGTTAAAGGGTCAATTTCAATACCTTTGGCTGAAGTGTTGCCGCCCCCTGTATTCGTGATGCGTTGATCACTACCTAAAAGATTAGAGCGATATACCAAACCATCAAGTGTAGAGTTAAATTGAGCTGTTTTCTCATCATCCCACGCGTAATTAATATGCTGAAATGTATCGTTACTGTTTGACATTAGATAATCCTATATGTTTATTAATGGATTCATTAAACCACTACAAACAATCACATTCAATCACTTTCTTGCATTTAATTTAACTTAACAGTATTCTGTTAACATAAATATAATTAATTTCTTTTATTACAAACAAACAAACTCAAAAACGTTCATTGTTTTATATAAAGGGGTACTAAGTATTGCGATCTGTATACTCAAAATAGATATTTAATGGGCACTCAAGCGGAGTCTGTTATATTTTTGTGTCAGCAACTGACAGGCGATCACTAACAATAAAAACAAGCTGAAAAATAGGAAACGGCGATATGTATACTTTTATTTTCGATATAGGTAAAACCAACATCAAAGGACATGTATTAGACCCATTAGGTGACTCAGTTTGGAGTGACTCGATGGAGAATTACAGCATAAAAGGTAAAGATTATAACTATGTTGATGTTATTGAGATAGAAAAATGGCTATTAACCACGCTACGCAGAACAACTCAGTTATATGATATTACAGCGATAAATGTCACTACGCATGGAGCCTGTGCAGTACTATTAAATCACGAAGGTAAGTTATGTCTGCCAGTAATGGATTATGAATGCGACATCGTCGAAGAAATATCAGCAGACTATAATAGTGTGCGACCTGATTACCACAAAACTTATTCCCCCAACTTATCCATGGGGCTTAATTTGGGTCGTCAACTTTATTGGCTAAAGCATAAATACCCTAAACAATTCAAACAAACGCACCTTGTATTAATGTATCCTCAATATTGGGTTTGGCGACTGACAAACATTGCTATTACTGAAGTTACATCGCTTGGCTGTCATACCGACTTATGGTATCCACAACAAGCAAGCTACTCATCGCTTATTGATACATTAAATATTCGACATGCGATGCCCCCCTGAAAGAAGCTCAGGCCGAGATAGGAATTCCAAGCGAAACCGTTCGCTCACAGACCGGGTTGTCTGAAAACTGCAAAGTGTATGCAGGAATTCATGATTCTAACGCGAGTTTTGCCCGTTACTTGTCAAATAACCAAAAACAACCGTTTAACGTTGTTAGCACAGGAACATGGATTATTACCATGGCGATGGGTGCTGATTTAAAAAACCTGAGTGAAGATAAAGACATGCTGGCCAACGTCTGCATCTTAAATACCCCAGTTGCTTGTGCTCGCTTTATGGGTGGACGGGAATTTGAACATATCTGTCAGTTGACTGGCGCAAAAATAACAGATCAGGTCAGCAATTCTGACATTCAAAAAATTATCGACAATGAGATTTACGCATTGCCTGCATTTGAAAATAACAGTGGTCCATTTAAAGGGCATCCGGCAAAAATAACGCGTAACCCACATAATGGCAAAGCGCTAGCGACATTATACTTAGCTTTAATGATTGACTTAGAGCTTTCATTATTATCTGCAACTGGAGATATCATATTTGGCAGCACATCAAAAAAGAATCCACAAATGTGCCAAATAGTTGCACAACTTAACCCACAACAAAACATTGTTTTATCCGGTGACAGTGCAAGTACCGTAAAAGGGGCATGGATTATGACACGCTGGTCAGATTGGCGTCAGCAAACCGACATAAAAACTCAGATAGCAAAACCTCTGGGCCTTGAAAATTTAGCCGCATATAAAAATAAGTGGTTACAACAACTCAAAGTAACAAATCAGGAGATATGTTTATGAGATTATGTATTATTTGCTTTAGGCTACTTGCTTGCATTGCAAGTGCATTAATGTCAGCGTCACTTTATGCTTCTGAGATATTTGATATCAATTTCGACAATCTCAGTCAACCAAACAACTATACCCAACGGCGCGGGTTTGGTTTAGATAGTTTTGCTAACAGCAATGAACACGCCTTTTCGGTAAAAATACCCGAAGGTCATTATAAAATAAAACTCCAAGTTAAAGGCAAACAATCGTCAACAGAGTACCTCGTTTTCAGTGAAGACAGACGAGTGATGACAACAACACGTCAAATCAATAAAAACGAAATACAACATTTGGAATTTTACGTTAATGTTAAATACCCCAACTTAACTCAAGCCGAGCACGATGCAGATAACCAGCCAAGTGTCAGGTTAAGAGGTGATGAACATATATCCAGAAACTGGGATGAAAAGTTGACCATTTCATTGTCAAATAGAAATGTTGAATTTCACAGATTGCAAATAGAGCCGACCAACACGGCAAAAATTTTATTGGCAGGCGACTCAACCGTTGCCGATCAAGCTTCGCATGACTACGCGAGTTGGGGGCAATTTTTACCGGCTCAGATAACCAACAGATTGGTTATCAACCATGCAAGAAGCGGAGAAACCCTAAAATCATTTATTTTTTCACTGCGTTGGGACAAATTGTTAAGTCAAACACAAAAAGACGATATTGTATTAATTCAGTTTGCCCACAATGATGAAAAGAAACAGTGGCCACGCACCTATTCGGCAGCAGACGGTGCCTATCCTGCGTACTTACAAGCCTTTATCGCAGATGTTCGGCAAAAAGGCGCTTTCCCAATATTAGTGAGCCCAGTCGCGCGCCGTATTTACAACACACAAAATGAATTGCTAAATACCCATGCGGGATATGATCGGGCTGTTAGGGAGGTGGCTGAAAAAACGCAAGTTCCGATAATAGATCTAACCGCACACACCACACATTTGTATCAGTATTTAGGCCATAATCAAGCCGCCAAAGCATTTGCTGCCGGTGGTAAAGATAAAACACACCACAACCATTATGGTGCCTGGTTAATTGCAAATTTTGTCAGCCAGCAATTAAAATTAATTTACCCTGAATATATTCAATTGTCTGATAGGTTATTTAATCTCGCTCAACCGCCTCTGCCGGCCGAAAAAATATATAGTCCGTCACTTTGGCCTGACATGCGTCCGGTTAAAGTGTCTATATCCGGATCTTAACGTTAAAACGCTCAGCGCAAGCAATAGTGGTTGGCTGAGCAGCACATTTTTGGGTGGATGTTAACGAGCCTAGCAGCCACCCACCTGATTTCTAGTAACAACTTTTATCTGTCGCCGGGTAAATCATAACTTGGTCAAATACGATCCCCGTTTGATTAACAGCAAATTTTAGTTCATGCGACAGATTTGGCTTATCTATGGTGATGTCAAAATGTCTGACGAGTGCATTGCTCAAAACACCTTGCTTCCACGCCTGTGTTCTGCCTTTCGTATTTAAATTAACTTCTGATATTTTTTGATCATCTAAATACAAGGTAACTTGATGATCAAACTTATTAGCGTGTGTAGGCAAAGTTCGCAGCTCTACAATATACTGCCCGGCGTTTTCAACATTTAAGCGATAGGTTAAATTGGGTTTACTTTCATGAAAGTACTGTTGCGTGAATGGAAACAAAGTTACCGCCTGTTTGGCGTTCCCTAACCCTTCAATTAATTTCCAACGGTAATCTTTAGCAGACTGTTGGTTTGCAAAATCAGACGCATTTATTACCCATATATTTTCGATATTGCAGTCCAGAGTTTGGAGTTTCTGCGGAACATTAAAATCAGGCGCTTTAAACGCTGGTAAATTTCTCGGAGCCATCGACATCATATGCTGCCATTTACCTTGGCTGGTTTTCCGGTTGTAGTGTTCTGTTAAGATTTCTATTTGACGATAAGCTTCTGTCGATAACAACTTGAAACGTGCTTTGTCGTCTGCATTTTTAGCATAAGCAAACAAATCACGATAAAGAAATTTAAAGTTCATTAACGCCGCCCCTTTAATCGGGTATTCGATTAGTTGAAACCAAGCATCACGGTGAGTCGACGCTATTTTTGTGCTTAAGCGTTCGACTTCTTCGACCAAGCGTTGATATGCATTAATTCGCTGCTCAATTTGCTCTTTAGAAAAAGCCGTTAACTGTGTTTGAGTCGTTGGCTCTGTTTGACTCCACCCCATAAATTCGGGTTTTCGTTTATGCGCCAAATGATAATGTTGGAGCATTACCTCGCTGACCTCACCGCCAATCAACTGGCCAAATTCACGTTGAGCCCAGGCTGTTAAATGAGATGATATTGAACTGGCGTCAACGATATTAATATTCCAAGCTAAATCAAGAAAAAACTCCGTTTGATATTCTGCCGGCTTAATATCACCCACATTTACAATCCATATTTTCTGTGCGCCGTTTTGATATGCTTTATTCATTTCATACCAAATTAAAGCAGGTGATGTTGTGCTCAGCCATAAATAATCGTGTGGTCGTCCCCAATAACTAATATGATAATAAACACCACTGCCACCTGCTCTTTGTTGCTCCATTTCATTACTTAAACGGCGGATATAGCCATAGTTATCGTCTGTCCATACCAAGGTGACATCATCTGGTATTTGTAATCCATTGTTATATAATTCAAGTACTTCTTTGTAGGGAATAAAAACTTGAGGTATTTCTGCCAACGGTGCACTTATTTGTTGATCAAGCATTTTTCGCTGTTCGCTAATAATGCTATCTAATAACCTTATCCCTTCACCAACAGATTTAACACCTTGCATTTTACTATCGTGTACACCGCGCATCCCGAGTGTAAAAATAGATTTGTTGTTCGAATCTTGTACTTCTTTTACTCTGTTTAACCAATAACGCTTTATTTGGGGTGCGTTTGTCAGATAATTGTATTCTCCCATCGTTGATTTATCCCACTCTCCTACATTATTGCGTAACATAGGTTCGGCGTGCGAGCTACCAACATAGATATGATATTTACTCGCCATTTCTTGATTACCGGGCACGGTAAAAAACGCTTGTGTGGTATCGTGCATAGCGGGCCAAATTGTGTTGGCTTTTAAACGCAACATTAATTGAAATATTTTTTCGTAAGTTTTGGGTCCAATATCATGCACATCTGGTTCAAAGGTTTTAGCTGCCCAAGGTTGTAAACCCCAATCTTCATCATTTAAAAATATGCCGCGATATTCTACCGACGGTGCAGCATAAATACCGCTTTCCGGTAAATGTAAAACCAGTTTGTCTTGCCTACGGTTATGCACATCCGCCCACCATTTCCATGGTGATACACCCAGACGCTCTGCTAATTCAAATATCGCATACACAGTGCCTCTGACGTCACTACCACTTACAACCAGTTGGTTTTGCTGTCGCATAATTGAAAAGTTTTCCCACTGTCCGATTAATTTTTTCCGCACCTCTGTGGGTAATAAAGCACTACCATCAAACAAGTCATCACTTATCTGTCCAATATAGATCCCCGCCCCAGCCTGATACGCTGTAACAGGCTTGACTGATAGTGATTGTCCAGACAATTCGTGTACATCCTGCACAAAAGTTTCAACTGCCCATAAAATCAAAGGGTCTGATGCTGCACTAATATAAATAGTAGGTTGATGGCTTGCAGAAGCCACCACAAAGCCATCAGTAGAATGTGTTACCTTAACCTTCTCTGTCATTTTTTTAGAATCAACTGAATCTATATTTTCAGATTGACCTTGCAGATTACAACCAGACAGACAGAAAAAAATGGCAATAATAACGAGCTTGCTCGTTAGACGTTTGCTCAGTATTTTTACTACTTTTTGTATTTTCAAGCTCACAGCTCCCTTTAACATGAATTACAAGAATAACTAAAACATCAACAAAATAACCATAATAAATCAACATAAACCCATATAAAACCAAAAACAACCAATATCAATCATTAAGTGAGAAAAAATATAAACATATTAGGTAAAGGCGTCATTCCGCACCTAGTTTTTAATTAATCTTGGTGTTTTTTCTTCAGTTGATCGCATTATTTCAAAAAGCCTTGACCTAGATCCCAGATCTTGATCTATTACTCTCTTTTGAGAGTGCTGCCTAAAGTACTAAACAAACTGAGAGGAACAGAAACTGACATGAAAACAATGTGTTAAAAACATCGAACGAAAGCGGTCTAGTGACACTCGCCTTGAAAAAAGTCAGCCATGACGACAAACCTATTTATTTCCTTATATAAGCAGAACTCAACACCGGGCTTGTGGCGTGCAAGGATGCACTAATGCCATGACTGCAGGACGCAGAGAAACGGTCCAACAATAGGATTAAGTTGCGGCTGCGCGCAACATATCCTTATTTATTATGTACAGCATGGCTAAACAAAATTTAACCACTTAGATGGTGACGACAATTATGTTTTTGTACGTAATGATTTAGTAGGTCTTGAGACTGATGCGCTAAAACACCTGGTACGACGTTTTGGAGCTTTTTATAATAGTATTCATTAGTTTTTAAAGCATCAATAGCCCCAACATATTTGTCTTGAGCTCCATACACCAACTGAGCAATACCTACATTAACCAAAGCTCCGGCGCACATCGCACAGGGCTCTAACGTAGAGTAGATAACTGCTTTTCTTTTGTTTCTAACTAGAATATCTGTTACACGCTGTATCGCAGACATTTCCGCATGCATTAGATCACTCTTTAAAGAATCAACTTCATTATGCGCTTTAGAAATTACCTCTTCATCTAGAACTATACACGCACCAATAGGAATATTTCCTTTGTCTAAAGCAATCTTAGCTTCAGATAAAGCGATCTCCATATATTTTTCATGTTTCATTTAGATATTTCTCTACATGGACAGTCATGGTAGAACGCCCCATTACACCTAATACCAATCTACCGCGATCAGCCGTTTGCTGACCCGTAGTGGTTTAATTTAAAAATAGCCTAACATATCTTTAAACCCATGCCAGTTAAAACTCTGTCTTTGACTGCGGCTATTTATTTCCTTAATAAGCAGAACCCAACACCGGACTTGTGACGTGCAAGGATGCACTAATGCCGTGACTGAAGGATGCAGAGAAACGATCCAACAATAGGATTAAGTTGCGACTTCGCGCAACATATCCTTATTTATTATATTTTGTTTTGCACGACTCTATCGTGATATGAAGTAATTTGGTCATTCACTTCACGTAAACTTGTATCTAAATCGGCAACTTTTTCTCGAACAGCTTGCATTCCACTGGAACTAGATGGAAGTGTTTCTGCCAATTTATACTGATGTTCTATAAGCTTCAGATAGTGCTCTTTCATAGCTAGTAGAGCATTAAGTCTACCAATGTCGTTCGCTCGCTTTGCTTGATTGGCTGACCACCTCGCATATAAAGCAGATAGACTTCCCGCGACTAAAGCTATAATTGATACCAAAAGAGAAGTTTCCATACGCTTAAGTTCCAATAAAAACATAACGCTTAGTATTCATACACACCTAGTTTGTGTGAATGAATCATTTGTTGAACGGGCAAACGACACTGTTGTTTGCATTTTATCAATCCATTTAATTTGAGTTTGCGCGTTAAATTAGCTGCAATTTAAGCTAATTTAGTCGTTTTTTGCAATTTTATTTTTAATATGCACAGCAAGGTCTGTGCCCAACCCAACACGCTTTGTTTTTTATTGATTTTATTACCTGTCAGTTTTTAGCCTGTTAGTATCGGCTCTATTAACTTTCGGCTTGGCATTAAATACTGACCAGTTTAAGTTCGCCTAATTTGCAATTAGTGCAGGGCCAATGCTTTTCTTTGTCTGGCTTTGGCTTTGGCTTTGGTTTTACTGTGCTGGTTTTCTCTGTTTTATACTGCGCTTTTATCCATTTTACTTTGCGCCTGCACACGCATTGGCTAAAAAACCATAGTGGCGCACTCGCTCGCATACCCAGCAAATAATCAACAGACTATTTGCTAGGTATGTTTAAAACGGAATGATTGCAACCTAAAGTGTGTTAATGAACTTGAATGGTGATTTTGTCCTGCACTCCTTGAGTTAAAAATTCAACTTTACGATTGTCTGCCATCGGTTTGGCATCGTGCCAAGAGTAAACTGAAATTTCGACTTGACCTTTTTGGTGTGCGGTTATTTCGCCAAATTTATTGATACTGGCAATGTTTGGATCGCTTGAATGCCAGATAACCCCATCGCGGGTTGTATTCAAAGGGTATACCTGTGCGTCAATATCAAAGGTTTCACCAACAGACATGACCTTTTTATCTGCAATAATTTTTACATCAGTAACCGCTTTAATTTGCCGTGCATCGACGACGCTTTTTAAGCGCAACATGGCATCATATTGCTCTGGCGTTAAACTTTGTAAATCTAAACCAGAATAACGGCGCACACCAAATCTAAGCTCAACAAAACGTTCGCCTTGCGTTTCGTATCTGTCGGTTCGTAAATCGAAAAAGCGCCCTTGCGGGTAATAAACACTGGGCCCGTAATATTTGAAGTTTTTGTCAAACGCGAATCGAATTTTACGCGGGTCGTTTATTTCATCATAAACACCATTACCAATATACCAGCTGTAAATATGCGATCTGTGCTCGCTGTTTTTCCCCATTATTTGCGGCCAAAAACTAATGCCATCTGGTTTAGTTTCTTCGGGTACGGGTGTGCCTGTCGCTTCTAACATTGTCGGTAAAACATCGGTTAAGTAGGTTAAACCGTCATAACTTCTCACACTATTCGCATTGTTTTGCTGATTAGCTGCTGGCACTGTGCCGGGCTGATTAACAACCATACCGACATGCAACCCCGTATCTGCATTGCCACCTTTACGCGCCGGATATACAGAGCCGTCTGGCATTACATGATGGAATATCTCTTTTGTACCGTTATCGCCCATCACAATAATCAGGGTTTCTTCCCGCAGGTTCAGTTCATTTAACTTATTAACGACCTTACCTATCAATTTGTCTGTATATTCGATCATATCTACTATGTATTTGGGATCATCACCTGTATGGCCGTTTCGACTATGTGGTGTTTCATCAAAATTATCAAACAAACTATTGGGTTTAGTATCCGGTGTTGGTTTGTGATCATCATGTACTAACGCCATTGGATAGTATAAGAAAAATGGATTTTGCTGGTTCTGTTCAATAAATTTCAGCGCAGCACGATTATACATATCCGGCCCGTACCAACGTCTGCCCGTTTCTGGATCGACGTCAGTTCGCCCTTCATAATTGGTTATTGTGCCATTTTCAACTAGATTAGGATTGATAAAACGCTGCCCTTCGGTGACAACATCAAACGCTAAATAATCATCCCAGCCAAATTCTGATATATATTTTTCACCCGGGATCTGTTGTGTGCCCCGTGTTTGTTTCCACTTTCCATACATGCCCGTGGTGTATCCAGCACGCTTAAAAATATCGCCGAAAGTGATATCCGAATGGTGCTGTGATTTTGGTTTCAAATAATTACGGTCGTTTTGTTTACCGCTCATCAAGGCGATTCGTGTATTTTCACAAATCGGATGGGTAAAAGCATTTTCAACCCGTAAACCGGTGCGCGCCAATTCATCAATATTTGGCGTTGCAAAAGTCATATCTTCAAACTGACCTCTTGCAGATCGGATTATATTTGAGCCGTACGTTGTCATGCCGTAATGACTGAGATCATCAATCAGTATCAATACCACGTTAGGTTGTTTACCGGCTTTTACCAGCGGGCTTTGCCACTTTGCTTGATATTCAGCCGATTTAGTTTGTTCATTTTTAAGCTTTTTATCAGCAAACTGATGGTCGGCAGAATTTTGACTGCAGGCCGCTAACAACGCGGCGGTGCAGATAAGTGATAATATTTTTTTCATTTTGTCCTCACTTAAAACTAACAGGCGATAAGGTAAATGAATACTCATAGTCATCTGCCGGAATCTGATATTGTTTTATGGGTGCCGCTTTAGCGCTCCACGAATCAATACCGCCCACACCTGCCTGTTTAAAGTCGATATTTAAATAATAAGGCGCATTGTCAGATAGCTCATAAGTATGTGTGGCAGCATCAAGCTGTTCAGTTGACCAAGGCAGTACACTAAAGCTTAATGGTGATTCACCTTTTACCTGCATACCTTTACCGGTTGAATCTACCAGCTTAAACCAGTGCGTGCCGGTTCTTAAACCCTGTTCTTGCGGGCGTACGTAAGGTGCCAGAAACTCAGTAATTTTACCTGAGTAAACTTGTGTCATCGCGCCTTGATTGCGATCAGCATAGTTTTCAAACGGGCCTTTACCATAGAAGCTTAAATTCATTAATTGTTTGCCGGTTTTAGCGTGCATGCCAACACGCGGGATAGAAGGTAAGCTTTTATCTGCTTTCAATTGATAATGCACTTTAATTGCACCATCTCCAGTGACTCGGTAATGAATATTCAATTTTAATTTATTACCGTGCGAAAACTCGGTGGTTATCTCAACTTGGTTTTGTGCAACTGTGTTGTAGTCAAACTGAGTTAACTTAAGCGATTGTGCTGCGGTTTTCCAAAAACCCAGTGTTTTGTCAGTTTTCCAACCCAGGCGATCATTGTCTGTTTGTGCTCGCCAAAATTGTGGTTTTAATGCATCGGCTATCACATTGACTGGTTTTCGGAAACCTTGCACTTGATACGATTGCAAATACCCCGTAGAGGTATTAAACCGAGCGGTAAACGCCTTGTTTTCGATAACTAAATCTGTTCCATTTTGCGTCACTGAAAGAGGCTGATAATCTGCATTATTAAGCGCTTTTTTAGACCAAGGCAGTTTAAACTCTTCTACCGCAACCGAGTATCCAGCGCTCGCCCATTTAGTGTCTGCTTTCAGATTTAGTGACAATTGCAAATAATAATGCGCGCCCGCAACAATCTCAGGTTTTGTAAATGCAATTTTCAGCTTAGCTTTTTCGGTGGCCGGAACATTTAAATCATCCACTTTACCTTGCTGAATTGTTTTGCCGTTTTCTTGCAACATCCAGCGTAATTCGTAGTCAGAAAAATCAGCAAAAAATTGTCGGTTCTGTATGGTTAGTTTACCGCTTTCAATGTCATTGGCGGTAAATTTAACCGGCTGGAACACATATTTGGCTTCATACATAGGCGCTTTAGGTTGACGGTATGAATCAACGATACCATTGATACAAAAGTTACTGTCGTTTGGCTTATCACCAAAATCACCACCATAGGCTAAAAAGGTTTTTCCATTGTCAGCTTTTTTCTCTATACCTTGATCAATCCAGTCCCAGATATAACCACCAATTAAATTATCGTGTGACCAAACCATATCCCAGTATTCAGCCAAGTTACCTAATGAGTTGCCCATAGCATGTGCATATTCACACATTAATATCGGGCGTTTAATATACGGGCTGTCGGCTAAACCTTTTAATTGTTCAAGT
Organism: Catenovulum sediminis; assembly: GCF_007289895.1. Taxonomy (GTDB): domain Bacteria; phylum Pseudomonadota; class Gammaproteobacteria; order Enterobacterales; family Alteromonadaceae; genus Catenovulum; species Catenovulum sediminis. Next base: position 93,974 of record NZ_CP041661.1, read on the forward strand.
GAAGGGTACATGCGGCTAATCACATCGACAAATGGTGGATCAGTCGGGTTGGCTAAATCCGTATAACGTTTAGCAAATGCATCTGGCCCTGCCCAGCGACTTGTCATAGGTACGTATTCAGGATGTGTCGGGTCACCTTGTGCCCCTTCATAATGAATAAATCGGGTTGGATCATAATCTTTTATCCAGCCTGCAGCCGCGGCAAACCCAGGACCGGTACCGGATTCGTTACCCAAAGACCAAGATATAATTGACGGATAATTTTTGTCACGCTCAACCATATTGACAATGCGTTCCATAATCGCATGTGTCCACATCGGTGAATTGGCGAGTTTGCCTCCCACACCATGGCTTTCAACATTAGCTTCGCCCATAACATATATGCCGTATTCATCAGCAAGCTCATAAAAATAAGGGTCATTTGGGTAGTGTGCGGTGCGCACTGAGTTAAAGTTATATCGTTTTAACAGCAGGATATCTTGCAAAATATCATCCCGGCTTAGGGCTTTACCTTTTGTTGCGTGATGATCGTGGCGGTTTACACCGATTATCTTGATGCTTTGACCATTGACTAATACCTTGCCGCCTTCAACAATTTTTACGTCTCTAAAACCGACTCGGGTACTTCTGGATTCAACCAAGTTGCCATTTTTGTCTTTTAACGCCATCACTAAGGTATATAAATGAGGCGTTTCTGAAGTCCACAGTTTAGGATTTTTGACCAATGCCGATAGTTCATCAAAACGGAAGTTATCACGCTGAGGATAAGCAACCGGAGACAATTTACTGGCCGCTATTTTCATTGTGGGTATTGTTTTTTGCGCATCTTCATCAAACAACGAAACTTCTAACTGCCAGCCATCAATATTGATTTTATTGGGGTTATTAATATCCGTTTTTACTTGCAGGTGCGCTTCTTCATAGGTGTTTTTAAACAGGGTACGCACTGCAAAATCGCGAATAGAAACTTTAGGCTCAGCGAGTAATAATACTTCTCGATGAATACCGCTTAATCGCCAGTGATCCTGATCTTCTAAATAACTGCCATCACTCCAGCGAAAAACCTGAACAGCAATTTGGTTTTGGCCGGCTTTTACATATTGGCTGATATCAAACTCTGCCGGCAATGCGCTGCCTTGACTATAGCCTACTTGCTGACCATTTACCCATAAATAAAAAGCAGATGAAACCCCACCAAAATGCAAAATCAAGCGTTTATCTGACCAGTCTTGCGGTAAATTAAATGTTTTTAAGTATGAACCGACTGGGTTATCGCGTGTGATTTTTGGTAAATCAACCGGAAAAGGATAAGTAGAGTTTGTGTAAATGGGCTGTCCAAACCCCTGTAATTCCCAGTTGCCGGGTACCGTTATATTTGCCCAGTCTGTAAATTCTGCTTTATAGAAGTTAAGCGGGCGAACACTATCGTCTGCGGCGTAATGAAATTTCCAAGTGCCATTTAAGTTTAAGATTTGCGCCTTGTTTCTGTCTCGCTTTAACGCACTGTTAATGTTGGTATAAGAATATGAGGTCGCTCTGGCGGGCAGCCGGTTAATTTGTGTAACGGCTGGATTTTCCCAATCATTGATTGCCAAAGCGCTAAAAGACGCGAGCAAACTACCGGCCGTTATGCTGCATACCGCAGCTAAACGGCTAATTCGTTTTATTATTTTCATAGAAGGTTACCAAAAGATCGCTTACAAATATCAATATTTACACATGCAGCAATTAAATCATATATAAATCTTAATATCCATATTTGATAGCAATTTCTTTTACAAAACCGTCAATGAAGTGTTAAAAGTTTAAACTCGAGCGCCCAATCGGTTGATTTTTCAGTTAATAAGTTAACCAGCTTTAGTGGCTGTCCATTTCGAATTTCAATGGTTTGCGCTGCATTTTCCCATTGACCTTTTTTCCATTGACCTTTACGGGGTGAATAAAGACGAAGCGCGTATTGACCATCAGGTAGATCAAATGCCAGTTTTTCGTCCCAACCGCTTGGTAAATACACCAGTGCCCTGTCAGCTGTCTGAGTCGTTAAACAATATGCCTTGCTGTTAAATCTCGCTGAACAAAAATAATTTAACTGGTGCAGATCGCTTTGTTCAAAAAATTGTTTCGCATACTTAGTTTGTTGCCAAAGCTTATGACGCGAGCGCCAATCTTCAGCGTTTAAATCGTTATGGGCAAACCGGTAACCAAAATACCATTCTATCCCGCTGGCTTTTTTAAACATTGAAGGCCATAAAACTTGGGTGCGCATATCGTCATGCGTTGGATTGTCTGCATCGGGTCTTGCACCTGTATGCCAAATACCGATTTCATCCATGGATATTGCCCATTGATGGCCAGCAGCAAGGGATTTATCACGCCAAATCTGAATATCACGTGCTGCTCGATGCGGCTGATCCACTTGCAAAGAAATACCATCAATACTCACTTCGCCTAACAAACCGGTTAATGTTTCTTCTTTGTGTTTTGCGCTGGCATGGCTATGGACTAATACAGGGTGGCGATATGGGTCATTCTTTTTAATAAAACGCGCCATTTGTTTAACCTGCTCGGGAGTTTGCCCGTTTGGTGACCACTTTACCGGGCCATTTTCTTCGCCTATGTTCCAGATTATGCCGGGAAAATGTGCAAATCTGGCAATCATTTCGCGTAAATACAAGTTGCGCTGATCGCCCATATCACCATTGTCTAATAACAATTCGTTTTCAGTTTCCTGCAAAATAATATGCATCAACAAACCTTTTTCCTGCATATGGGCAAATACCGCCTGCCATTGCTCTAGTTTGCTCACATCAAAACGGTTAAAAGATGTATGATCTAAGTATGGCCAGCTGTCTTTACCGTCGCCACCTATATTCATAGTGATGAAATAAACCGAATTCATATCTTGCGCAGCTAAATAGTTAAGCGCGCCAACAAGGCCTTTTCCTTTACCGTTTTGCCACGTTAAATCTCCGCTTTGCCAGTCTTTTATATGCGGTGCATATTGGTGTAATTGTTTATCTTGCGCTTTACCTTCGTCTTTTGTGTCAGGTTGTATTCGGTATGTGCCATCAAAATCCTGATAGCCAAGCAGGTTTTCCGGGCTGTTCGCACCCACTTTTAAAACGGGCTGATTATCTATCGATGAATAAAAGTAACCGTTTTGCACGGTTAAAAAGCCAATTTGTCGATTTGCTTTGTTTGCTTTGTATGCTTTATTTGCTGCTGTGTTCGTTGAAACTTTCTGCTCGCTAACCCAAAAGCGACCTTGCAAACCGTCAAATGCAGTCGCTTCCCCTTCAATTAAATTGTTTGATAAAGCGATGTTTTCTCCGCTATCAAAATGCACTTTATATTGCCATTGACCCGTTAGCTGCGGGGTAAACTTAACACGCCAAATATTGCCAGCTTGTGCAGACGTTTCGCCGGCATTCCCATCAGCTGCATAATAACCCCGCACTATCTTTTTTTGTTGGGGGTGGATGAATTCAACCAATACGCGGTAATCGGTAAACGGATTAAGCTGCCCGTTTTCCTGACTGTCCGGCCCTGTAATATCCAAAGTAAAGGTGTCTAATTTGGCAATTTCAGGTTGTGCTGTGCCAATAGAAAAATTTGCACAAGCACTGAGCCCCAAGGTTGCACAAAAAAGAATTAAGCAAGAAAGCAGTTTGCTATTGTTTACCCATTTTTTATCGTCATTTGTAAACATGTGTTTTCCTTTTTAGTGACCTAAATATTCTATGTATAGATAAAACGCGGCTTTTTCATGCGTTAACTGTACCCGGTCGTTCGTAAACCAAGCGCTCACTTTCTGTTGTCCAGCTTGTGCATCAACAACTATCTCGCAGTAAGATGCTCTGCCATAGACGTTTTCAGTGTAGGTTTTATCACCTAGTTTTATAGCACAATATTGGGTGTTTATCGGTGTACCTGCCGGTTTGTCATGATAATAGGCACGAATTCGATAGCGCCCTGATTGCTCGACATTAATATACCAAGGCAAAGCTGTGTATTTGTCTTCTTCGCCTAACCAGTGTACATAGTCATATTCGGGCGCAGCTGGCTGATGTCCAATAAACCAAGGCACGGGCTGCCCTTTCGGCACCTCCATCCAATCCATGGCATTTAAGCGAGCCGGATTTTCTGCTGGGTTACCAACGTTAATAAATCTGTCTTTAAAACCAGCTTGCGCCAGTGCAGCAAACCAATTTACACGCGTTTGATTCATCTGTTGTGCGATTTTTATCATCTCACTTTCAACTTGCAGATTAGGTTTATCTTCGTGATTAAAATTTAACCCTTGTAACAAATTCTGTTTTTGTAATGGGTCTTTTTCAATATGATAAAGTTCGGCTTTTTGCCCACTTGTAATGTAACGCCATGGGCCTTTTAATACTGCGGTTGGCCTTTTGATACTCGGGTCATATACTCTTTGATTCGTGACAACCACGCTGCGGTTTTTTAATGCGGGTTGCTGTCCTTGGGTTAACAAAGGTTTTAAGCTAACCCCATCTATTTCGCTGTCGCTGACATTACTGCCAATTAAATCTAATAAGGTTGGCAATACATCATAATGGGCGGTTAATTGGTTAAAGTTCTGCTTTTTTAAATTTCCATTTGGATAATAAATTAAAAAAGGTACTCTATGCCCACCTTCATATACCTGACCTTTGTAGCCAGAATAGCCGTTGTTAGGCACCCAGTTCGGAAATTTTTCCGCAATTTTTTGCCCACGCGGCGTGAGCTTGCCACTGTGAGTGGGGCGATAAGAACTGCCATTATCTGTCATATAGATAAATATTGTGTTCTCTTCCTGACCTGTTTTTCTTAATGTTTCTCTTAATCGTTCAACTTGCTCGTCAATGTAGGTGATCATGCCGTAAAAGGTTGCGACCTCATTGGATAACCCCATATCTTCATACTGGCTGACATATTCCGTTGGCGCTCGATACGGCCCGTGCGGTGCGTTAAGTGCAATATAGGCAAAATAAGGTTGCTCTTGTGGTTGCTGAATAAAATTGATTGCTTCGTCAAACCACACTTTAGTTGCATAACCTGAAAAAAACTCCGGCTTACCGTTACGATAATAAACATCATCAAATTGCGTATTGCCCCAATAATCCGGTGTTTGTCCAACGCCGCCACCGCCGTGTATGACGGATAAATCAAATCCTTGATCTTGTGGCCGATACGGATAGTTATCGCCTAAATGCCATTTGCCGAAAATTGCGGTTTGATAACCATTATCTTTAAGTTCTTCTGCTAATGTTTGATGTTCTGGCCCCAGCATATAGCGGCCCAGAATGGTATGCCAGACGCCGGCTTTTAATGAATGTTTACCCGTTAATAAAGCCGCACGTGTCGGCGAGCAGGTTGGGTCAACATGAAAATTGGTTAAAGCTGTCGATTGTTGCGCAAGTTTATCTAAATTAGGCGTTTTAATAATCGGGTTTTGGTTAAAGCCAATATCTCCTATCCCTTGATCATCTGTCACAATTAACACGATATTCGGTTTTTGTACGTTACTTTTTCTAATATGGGCTGCATTGTTATTTGCGCTGGAGTTGCGACTATCCACGCCGGAATGAGCCGTGCCAGAATTAGCCACGCCGGAATTAGCCGCGTTGACCGGTATATTTAAACAGGCTGCCAGACAAACCAGCAGGCTGGTTATCATCCATATCTTAAATTTATTATGATTTTTGTTCATTTTTACTCTGATTTTTTCTAGTTATTCGGCATTCAAACTGCACTTTATTTATATATGGATGTTACATTTTAAATACAATTCCGTAAAGTCTAAATGCCGAATTTCAGAGTAAAGTTATGCGAGTGAAACCTATGCCAATATATCTTTGATGATCTTGCCATGTACATCGGTTAAACGAAATCTACGCCCTTGATATTTAAAGGTTAATTTTTCGTGTTCGACCCCCATCAAATGCAGCAAAGTGGCTTGAAAATCATGAACATGGACAGGATCTTTAGTCACGTTATAGCCAAAATCATCCGATTCACCATAACTCATACCCGGTTTCACACCGCCACCGGCCATCCACATCGTAAAACACCCCGGATGATGATCGCGCCCATAGTTGCTTTCGGTCAGTTTTCCTTGCGAGTAATTAGTTCGGCCGAATTCTCCACCCCAAACCACTAATGTGTCGTCTAATAACCCGCGTTGTTTTAAGTCAGTCACCAAAGCAGCCGAAGCCTGATCGGTTTTTTCACACTGGTTTTTAATGCCTCCCGGCAAATTGTCATGCTGATCCCAGCCTTGGTGGTACAATTGTATAAATTTGACGTTTCGTTCAGCTAAACGACGGGCCAGTAAACAGTTCGCAGCATAAGTGCCCGGATTACGCGAATCTGGGCCATATAAATCAAACACCCAATCTGGCTCGTCTGAAAAATCAGTGACATCTGGTACGGAAGATTGCATACGTTCGGCCATTTCGTACTGGGCAATACGTGATTTAATTTCTTCATCATGCCACTTAGCATATTCTGCTTCATTCAGCTTACGCAAATGCTGCATCAAATCTTTACGTATACTCAAATCTAAACCTTTCGGGTTATTTAAATACAATACAGGTTCTTTTCCCCCTCTAAATTGCACCCCCTGATGAATTGACGGTAAAAAGCCGTTACCCCATAAACGCGAATATAACGGCTGGCCACCTGAGTTTTTTGAAACCATCACAATAAACCCCGGTAAATTCGGGTTATCCGTGCCAAGTGCATAATTCAGCCACGCACCCATGCTGGGGCGACCCGCTATCGGAAAGCCGGTTTGTAAAAATGTAATCGCCGGATCGTGGTTAATTTGATCTGTGTGCATTGATTTAACAAAACACAAATCGTCAACGATTTTAGCCGTGTGTGGTAATAACTCACTGACCCAAGCACCGGATTCTCCATGCTGATTAAAATTATAAATAGAGCCGGCCAAAGGCAGTGACGATTGCTGCGCACTCATACCGGTTAGAACCTGATCGCCTCTGACTTCAGCGGGTAATTCCTGCCCCTGCATTTTGTTCAACAATGGTTTGTAGTCAAAAGTTTCTAATTGAGATGGCCCGCCACTTTGAAATAAATAAATCACACGTTTGGCTTTGGCCGGTTTATGCGGCGCACCTAAAATACCGTTTGAAGCTAAACCGGATAAATCTTTCGCCATCGCGAAATTAGGTACCTGTGATAAAGCTGCAGCGCTTAAACCACCCGCCGTATTACGTAAAAATTGTCGTCTGTTCATCATCTTTTTCCTGCAGTCTGACTTTAGGTTGCACTGCTTTTAGCGCTTTATAACGGCAGCATCATGGCTGACCAACATATTGCTAACTGAACTTAATGCGGCCAATTGAATCGCATCTAATTTTGTATCCGCTGCACTTTCGCCGATTGCTAATAACGAATGTGCTTTTTCCGGATGCGTGCTAAAACTTTGGTAGACATCCTGATACATCTCTAACAGCACTTTTTGTTGTGCTGCGCTGGGCATGCGACTGGTCAGCATTTTAAATAGTTGAGTGAGCTGATTTGCTGGACGCTTTTCGTGCAGCATCACCTTTTCGGCAAGCACTCGGCTGGCTTCAACGATTTGCGGATCGTTTAACAAAGTTAAAGCTTGCAAAGGTGTATTGGTTTGCTGGCGCTGGCCAATACTGTGTCCGCGCATTGGCGCATCAAAGTTGGTCATATTCGGCGGCGGTGCGCTGCGTTTGTATATGGTATATAGGCTGCGTCGATATAACTCATCGCCACTGCCCTGCTGGTAATCCATATTATTCATTTTCCAAATACCATCCGGTTGATATGGATGGACACTTTTACCGCCAATTTTATCCACCAATAAACCACTGACTGCCAGTATGTTGTCTCGTAGCATTTCAGCCGTTAATCGCTGCGCAGACATTCGGGCAAATAAAGTATTCTCCGGATCTTTTTGCAGCAATTTTTCACTGGTTTTTGAAGATTGTTGATAGGTTGCAGACGTCACCATTAATTTGACCAGATGTTTAAGATCCCAGCCTGATTCAATAAACTCAACCGCTAACCAATCTAACAACGCCGGATGTGTTGGTCTTTTGCCCTGATTCCCAAAATCTTCAGGTGTACGTACAATGCCGTTACCGTAAAACATCTGCCAATAACGATTAACCAACACTCTTGAAACCAACGGATTATTTTTATCGGTTAGCCACTTAGCTAACCCCAAACGATTTTTCGGCCAGCTCGGATCAAAAGGCAATATTGTTTCAGGCACACCCGGCTCAACGGGCTCACCGTGATTAGCATATCCCCCCCGCAGCAAAATATAGGCTTGTCGTGGTGTTTTCATTTCTTGCATAACCATCACTTCCTGCACTTGCTCTTGCGTTTCATTTAAACGCAAACGCGTTGCTGTTAACTGTGCTTTTTGCTGTTTAAAATCATCGTTATGACGCAGGTTGTAATGTGCCAGTAAAACTGCTTCGGGCAGCTGTTTTAGCTTGTTTAATGGTTTATCTGTGGTTATTGCCATTAACTCTAATGGGCTGAGTTGGTCCTGATAAACTTTTAAATTATCCACCATTGCACCGGCCACTCCGCGGCTTCGCCAGCGTGCGCCCACTTTAAATGCAATCTCTTTTAATACATTGGCTTTGCTGTGTTTAATTTCTTTGTACAGATTATCGCGCTCAACCTGCATCTCAACAGGTTTACCATTGATGTAAAATTGCACGCCCGCCGCTTTTGACGAGCCATCATAAGAAAACGCAATATTTAGCCATTGTTCTCTCGCAACCGGTTTGCGTGATTTAAGTGAAATCGCATTGTAGGGGTAAGTATGCGCCAGACGCACATGCCAGTGGTTGTTCTCTATGCCAACATCAAACCCTTTGTAGTTATATAAAATGCCTGCTTTGTTGTAATGAAATAACACACCTTCTTGCAAATCGTCCGGCAACCAAGCTTGGATACTGACCGCAAAACTTTGACCGCGTTTAAAGTCATTTAAGTGTGGAAAATACAGCGCATCATCACCATTGAGTTTAATCGCTTCGCGGCCTGTGCTCTGCTCGCTGAAATATTGCATTTTGGGGCCATCTTTTTTGTTGATATTGGCACCAAAAATAACTTTACCTAACTGCGCATCTGAGCCTGCGGTTGCCCGTTTATTGTGTATTTTGCGGTTATTGTCTTGTTTAGAAAAAGGATAATCTGCCAACAGCAGCGACTGGCCGCTAAAATCAACCTGTTGCGTCTCTAAATTTTTATACCATTTTTGATAACCGGACGATTTCGCCGAGATTTGCTCAATTTTTTTAAGTGCTTGCAGTTGCTCAGCCTCTTGTCTTCTTAAATCATTTAACAACTGCTTTTGGTTTTCATCTGGTAGTAACATAGTTGGCACGGGCATATCATTCGCATCGTAAGATATCTGCCCGGACTCATCTATATTGTTGAAAAAGGCGGTGGTTTGATAATATTCTTTGGCTGATATCGGATCATATTTATGATCATGACATTGTGCACAATGCATGGTTAAACCTAACAAACCGGTTCCTAACGTTTGTACTCTGTCTTTTACATACTCAACTCTGAATTCTTCATTGACGATACCACCTTCACCGTTTTGTGCATGTACCCGGTTAAAGGCCGTTGCTAACCTTTGTTCAACACTGGGTTCAGGATATAAATCGCCGGCAATTTGCCAACTAATAAACTGATCAAATGGCATATTACGGTTAAAACTTTTGATAACCCAATCACGATAAGGCGACATGTCACGATAATAATCTGTGCTGTACCCATGGGTATCGGCGTATCGCGCAACATCTAACCATTCTTGTGCCATACGTTCACCAAAAGCCGGACTCGCCAATAAACGATCGACTACTTTTTGATAGGCGTTTTTATCCTTATCCTGAACAAAATTTTCGACTTCTTGTGGTGTTGGCGGCAAGCCCGTTAAATCAAAGGTGATACGCCTTATTAAACTCACTTTGTCAGCCACTTCGTTGGGCGCAAACTGATTATCTTCGATACGCTTTAAAATAAACTGATCTATCGGATTTTTAACCCACTGTGTTTGTTTTACATTTGGTAACGGCTGCTTTTCAGGCTGAATATACGCCCAGTGTTGTTTGTATTCTGCACCTTGCTCGATCCACTTTTTGATAATCGCTTTATCTCGTGCCGACAATTTAAGGTTGGAGCTTGGCGGTGGCATGATAAAGTTTTCATCATCTGACATTATGCGCAAAAATGCTTCAGATTGTGTTGGTTCGCCCGGTGTAATTGCGGCCATTTTAAGATCGGTCATATGCTGGGTAGCATGTTCAAAGGTATCTAAACTTAAACCGGCTTTCGCGTTAGGTTTGTCAGGCCCATGACATAAAAAACAGGTATCAGATAATATAGGCTTTACATCAAAGTTAAAGTCGACAACATCCGGTATCGGTTGCTCAAACGCTTGTTGCTTTGATTCCGGTTCACTAAAACAGCCGCTCAAGGCAAGCAGCATTGCACAAGGTAAAAATAACTTAGCTCGCATATTAAACCCGTTCTAACTTGATTGGATAAGCTTGATTGGCGTTCCATTGGCCAACATACAAATTTTCATTCTCATCCACACACACAGCATGACAATGGTTAAATACGTCAAAGGTGCTTTGCATAGGCTGAAGAATGCCATTTTTATAAACGGGCTCAGTGCCTCCCGGATTCGATACCACCCGATTGTTTTTATCTAATATGGTGATAAACCCTGAATTTTGCGTGCGTTTGCCATCCACTTGCGACCAACAGACGGGCGCGTAAAAGTGCTCGCCTTTGTAAACCGGGCCGCCGACATAAGCGCCGGGTAAATTTAGGTTAGAGCGAAACTTTCCGTCCATCGAAAAAGATTTTAACTGTCTGTGTTCGCGTGAACTGACCAGTAAATGCGGGTCGTTCGGATTACGTAAATCAACGCCAATACCATGTGTATTAACTAAATTCATATTGGCATCTGTATTATTGCGCCCGCCCCAATGACGTATATAACGACCGTGCGTATCGTACTGAATCACATAGTCTGAACCATAACCGTCAGTGACATATAAATCCCCATTAGGTGCAATTGCGATATCTGTTGGATTAAATGGCATACCCGGTTTATATATACCGATGTGCATTGGATGGCCTAGGGTGTAAATTAATTTACCGTCAATGGTTAATTTAGACACAAAACCGGTTTGTTTAACCCACTTGCCTTTCCATTGATTACTGGTGCGGTGACGGTTGAGTATCCAGCCGCCGTCAACGATATAAATGACGTCTTCGCCATTTTCGTTAACCACTTTGACCGAATGCGCGCCCGGGTGTTGTGTTCCCCAAGCATCTAGCAGCTTGCCGTCTTTGTTATAAACAATAAAATTATTAACATCACTGTCGGTGCACATAATAATGCGCCCTTTAGAGTCCACCGCTAATCCATGGGTATTTTCAACCGGATGTGTATGTGGGTTTAGATCGCCCCAGTGATAATTTACTTTGTATTTAAAATCACCATGACCAATTATTTGACCATGCGCACTGCGCAGTGCCGACTCCGGCGGATGTTTTTTATCAGGCTCGTGCGCAGAGACCTTAAGCGCCGCACCTGAAATAAAGGCACTGGCGCCCAGCACGGATGCACCTTTGATAAAATCACGTTTGCTGGTTTGAATGTCCGTCATAATGATTCTCTTTCTTTAAAAGGTAAATTAAAAGGTAAATTAGCAGGTGAATTAGCAGGTGAATTAGAGGGCAAGGCTGCAATCACATTGATATGTTGTTTGGCTTGTGTTTCTAGCCAATTTTGCAACGCAGTTGCGCTAACGTTAGATTCGGCTAAATAAAGCTGTTTTAAAGATTTAAACTGGCTGAGTATCGCCAGTGCGCCGTCGTCGACCTGAGTTTGATACAAATTTAAATAGCTTAGATGCGGTAATTGGCTTAACCCTGTCAGTGCGTTGCTGCTGATCGGGTTCTTCTCTAAACGTAATTTTATTAGGTTCGTCAGTTGACTGAGCTGTGCGACTTGCACATCGCTTACTTGGCTGTTTGCCAGATTTAACCAAACAACATAATCTTTAGCTTTTAACAACGCCTGCATCGCTTGCTTACTCAATGCCCGACGCGCAACTGAATAATCTAAATCGATATACTGCACATCGTGTGAAATCTGCTTGACGATAAATCCGGCCTGTGTCAATTCAGTCGCAATAGCTTGCGGCAGTGGCGAAATATCATCCAGTGGCCATGCGTCTTTACCCTTTTGCAAACCCAGTGTTCTTGCTAGAACCTGTTTATCTTTATCTGCTAAGTTAAACTCAGATAGCAGCCCACTGGCCGGTGCTCCTTGCTTAATCCACCACGCTATTGATGCGATTTGCGTATCGCTTAACGGCGGTTTCCCCCCTGCCGGCATAAACTTTTTATCATGGCTGTCTAAACTGATTCGCACGAACAATTCACTGGCCTGCGCGTCACCAGGCACAATCGTGTTACCTGATTGCCCACCTTTTAATACTAAATCATAGTGACTTAAATCCAGCTTACCTTTGCTTTTATCCGAGTTATGGCAAGCAACGCAACGCTTTTGCAAAATGGGTTGCACAACATCTAAATACACATCTGCATCTTCCAGTTTACTGACCGCCGCGCGGGGTTTTGCATGCGGTTCAAGGCCCGCTAAGCTGCGTATCGGATTCGGTGCATAATCAAACAAATAAGTGGAACCGTGAGTCATATTTGCGCCGTAATGACCTGTTGAAAATAAAAGAAATAATTGACAGGTGCATAACGCAGTTACCAATGTCGCAGGTAAATTTTTCTGCGAAAAATTTGAGAAAAGTATCCAACAGATCAAAGCACAAGCAATGACTGCAAATGCGAACATTTTGTGGATCCACACTGCCTCATCACTATACCCACCACTCAGCGACAACATATACCCCAACACTGCCGCAGCAGCAGCTGATAACAGCCCCCATAACCAAATAGTATTTAATGTATTGCTTCGCTGCTTTTTGAAAAATAAGCAATTAAGTTCTAAAACGGCTGCCATCAGTAAGATACCAATCGGCAAATGCAAAACCAGAACATGGAAGCGACCGAAAAATTGAATTAGGTCCATAACCCCTCAAAAACGTTGAATTAGCACAACATGCAAATTATTAGTTGAACAAAATGTTAATGCGAGGGCATAAGATTAACAATTGAGTAATTTGATTTTAATTTGGAAAAATTTGATATTTAGACTTAAAGACAGCTGAAAATAAACTTTATTTGAGAACATAACTTTTTATATATAATTTATCGCACAAGATCGTTATTATTTAGCTGAAGCACATTTATCCGACATACGGCTCTTTAAACGACAATATTTAAATGCCATTAATTAAAGAGAAAAACGAAGTCTGGTGTCGTTTTATAACAGCTTAAATAAATCGCTTCGCTAAACTTCGAAAAGCGTTTGCACACTCAAATCTTACACAGAAAAGAAACCTTACATATAAAAACAACCTTGCATATAAAAACCATTTAATTTAGATTATATGTTATTTTGTTATCATTCATTTGTTACCTGTTGTTTGTTATCTATTTACTATTTTAAAAATTCGATATCAACAACCGAATATCAACAATACATTTTTATTTAACCAAAAGAGGTGGCCATGCCTAACTTAAAGTTTGATTTACCCGTATTTGTTTTCATCAGTAGTTTTCTTTTAGGCTGTGGCGCTACATCGCAAACTGCAACCCCGTCTGCTCCAGTAAAAAACAAAACAGTTAAAACACAAAATACAGCGCAAAATTTACTGGCCTACGCCAATGTTGGATTTGAAAAACCGCTGGATGGCCAATTTCCAAAAGCACGCACTGATGCAGGGCAAATTAACAAAGCAGAATTTGGCTTAATGCAAGAAGCTGCTAAATCAGGTAAATTCGGCTTAGGGGTCGTTTTAGAAAAAGGTGACTTTAAAGTCCAATACGGTATTTGGCGACTCAAAAATAAAATTGATGCGAGTAAAAAATACCGATTTGAGTTCGACGTATTTTTGTTATCGGGTCACGCGCAGTTTTTTTCGCAAGTTGATAACTCTCCTTGGCAACGCTCACCTATTCAGCCATTAGCGCAATGGCAAGTGGTTGGTACAACAATCGATGGTCAGTTTTTAACAAAGGGCAAACCGTTAAATATGCACATAGACAATATAAAAGGTAAAGAGCCCGGTGTATTGCTGGTTGATAATGTGCGCTTATATGAAATCAACTAACATTTTAAGCTTTAACTGACAGCACTGACCTTGCAGGTTTGACAATTTATATATACAAACCCTATTATCAATCTGAAATATATCGTTTGTAAGGTTTGTTGCATTGATTAAGCCCGAAAAATTTGAAACCGGATCAGGTGGTTTTGTTTGGCAAAATATTTCATCTGATTCGATATTTTCAGACTTAAGAATGCATTTGTATTATGCCTATTATATGCAAACCGATAGTAGCTGGGCTGGCAGCCAATTTGTTAACCATTACAACCGCATCTATTACGTCGAATCAGGCGAAGCTGAATTATATTTTAATAAACAAAGTATAAAAATGCGGCCTGGGCATTTGTATTTAATCCCGCCCTACACTTTAAACTCCCACACTTGTAGCGGTAAACTTAATTTTTACTGGGCACATTTTCATGCACTGGTCAGCGGCGATTTAGATTTATTTTCATTGTTTGCAGAGCCGAAAGAAATTAAAGCAAACGATCCGGCAGCGGTACAAAGTCAGTTTGATAACTTAGTCGAATCGGTTGCTCGGCACCCGGATAAACCCAGTGAAATTTTCAACCGAAATAGCCTGTTAAACCAATTATTACTCCCTTTTATAAACGATATGGGAGAACGTTTATCACAAGCTGATTATGTCGGCTACACGCAATTTTTACCCGTGTTACAGCACATTCAGAACAATCTGGCATCCTCGCTCAAAGTTGGCGAATTGGCTGAACTCGCCAATATGAGTTTAGAGCATTTTTCCAGACGGTTTAAATACGAATTTAATATCTCGCCTAAACGCTACATTTTACAAAAACGCATGGGGCTTGCGAAACAACTCTTATTGTTAAGTGGGTTATCAATCAGTCAGATTGCTACAAGTTGTGGTTTTCCGGATGTATATCACTTCTCTAAAACTTTTAGCCATGAAATGGGACGATCACCAAAAAGTTATCGTTTAAACTACAAAAAGTAATAAAACCTATGTAACCCCTTTGTTAATTTTCTCGCACAGAATATGTCTTACACAACCAGACAGCAACCCTGAAATCCATCTTACAGAAAGATACAAAGCCAATACAAGCCACAAAAAAAATAATTTTAACAAAATAAAAATACAATTTGAGAACCAACGCACGCCCTGTCAAAAAACAAACTACCCCTTTAATTTCAATACGATAAAACAACCAAACGAAACAATATTACAAAAACAAATTAAATGTAATACCAATGTGTCATATTAATTATGTAAAAAACATTGAATATTGTTTAACCTTTGTTATATTTTATCAGCGCTAACAATTTTATATTTTGAAAAAAATCAGATTTAACCAGCACTCCCACGTCGGCCAAAATGACCATTAGCACACAAGTGCACTTAAGGGAGTAAAAAAATGACAAGCATAAGGAGAATCGAGTGAACCGTAAACTAATAAAGAAAAACATGATCACCCTGTCAATGATGATGTCGCTGGCTGCGTGTGTTGAATTCGATATCAATGATGATACAAATGAAGAAAATACCCCCGCAGTTATCACAGGCGAAGATACCAAATCACTTAGTGTAGACGTTTCACAAGATTTAACCGGCTCTCTTTATGTGACGGATGATGACGAGGGTGAGGCTTATTTTAAAGAATTAAACGGCGAAATAACCACCTACGGTCATTTTTCAATCTCAAAACAAGGTTCATGGACTTACACATTAGATACCAGCCATCCAGACGTCAGCACGCTAGATTCAAAAACTGATTCAATCATCGATACGATTACCGTAACGTCTGCTGACGGAAGCAGTCATCAAATCATGATTACCATTGTTGGGGTAGACAAACCAACAAATACCCCAGCTTCAATTTCAGGTTTAGAAAAAACCATCACAAATACACAATCAGACGAAGTTGAAGGTGAAATTTACATTCATGATGCCGACAGCGATGACGAAGAAGCCGCTATCGCTGAAACTGATATCACCACAACCTACGGCACATTCTCTATTAACGTCGAGGGTGAGTGGACATATAAATTAGATACAACTGAAAGCTCTGTTGCGGCTTTGGCATCGGCAAGTGAAACGCTAACCGACAAAATAACAGTCAGCTCAGTAGATGGCACAACGGCTGAATTAGTGATCACCATTACCGGCGTTGATCCGGTCGTAGTTGATACAACACCGGTTTCTGGTGGAGACAGCGTACCTGATGTCAATTGTACTCAAGTGGTCAGTTCAATTTCAGCACTAGAAGATGCGGCGGAAGATTTAGTCGCCGGTGATACTTTATGTTTAGCCGATGGTACTTATACAGGTGATCTTGAATTACGGGTAGAAGGCATAGGTACAAAAGCACAACCGATTACGGTAGCAGCAGAGAATCCGGGTCAGGCAATTATTACCGGCGGCGAAATATCTGCGCGTTTAGGTGGCGAATACATCGTATTACAAGGTTTTGTTTTTCGGGACGGAGAATCAGGCAGCTCCATTATAAAATTTGAAAAAGAAACCGAATGTAGCTACTGCCGCGTAACAGAGGTCTCGATTATTGATATGGATGGCGGCGACTATAGTAGCTCAAAATGGATTGAATTTTATGGCCATCATAATCGTGTTGACCATAGTTGGTTTTCGGGTAAAGAGTCGCGTGGTGCACTCATGGTACTGCCCCGCTGGACCTCAGAAAGTGATTTTAATACAAATGGCTTCCCTGCTGATTACGCGCAAATAGACCACAACTATTTTGGTGATCGTCCACCCGCGTTTGGTCAAGCCTATGCAGGCAGCAGTGATAACGAATACGAAGGCATTCGTTTAGGTTTAAGCACCACACATTCAGCCCCTTCTTATTCTATTGTAGAAAACAATTACTTTGAGCGCATTCAGGGTGAAGCTGAAATCATTTCAAACAAATCGGCCAATAATATTATTCGTAACAACACGGTACGCGATAGTAACGGTTCAATCGTAACCCGCCACGGTGCAGAAGCCACCATCAGTAACAATTTTATTTTTGGTGATGACAACCCGTTCGCTGGTGGTATTCGATTAGTTGATGACGGCCATATCGTAACCAACAACTATATAGAAGGTGCGCGCTATTTAAGTTCAAACTGGAACGGAGGCATCGTTTTAACCACAGGCGATGGAGCAGGTGACACAGATAATGGTTACCAAAATGTCGAGAATGTATTTATTGCCCACAACACCATAGTAGACAGTGTAAACAGTTTGAATGTCTACGGTGGTAAAAATGACGAAGCCCCTGAAAATATTTATTTTGTAAATAATATTATTGCAGATGCAATTGGCCCAGTGATTCGAACGAATGGCGAAGATATGCCCGCCAACTCTACTTATGATGGCAACTATGTGTTTGGCCAATCTTTAACCGACCAAGACACCTTAACTGCCATTTCGGGTTTTGTTGAAGTCGATGCTGAGTTAGAAAAAAGCACAGATGGTTTATATCGCCCCACTACAAATAGCCCAAGTTTAACGGCCGCAATTATAAATACCGGTGATTTTACGATGCCAACATCCGATATGGACGGACAACCCCGTTCAGCCGCGGTTGCACTTCGCGCCGGTGCGGATGAAATTTCTTCTGATGCGATTTTGCTGGCTCCCAAAAGCCCAGCGGATGTAGGCCCAAAAAACTATCGCCCAACCCCAGGCAAGATTTATGTCGAAAACGTCAATATTGTAAATCACGATTTTGACACGGGTGATTTTACCGGTTGGACAAACAATGGTGCGACCATTACCACAGCAAGCGACGAAGTTTTTTCTCGCGGCAAAAGCTTAAAACTAGATAGCAGCGCAGCCAACGTGACCCAAACAGTAAACTTGCACGCCAATACAAATTATACCTTGTCTGCATTTATGAAAGGTGCAGCAAAACTCGCCATTACGGTAGATGGGCAAACGTATGCAGCAGAAAGAAGTTCAACGTCTTATGGTTTTGAAGCGGTAAGCTTTAATTCAGGTAATGCAACTTCGGCCGTGATTACCGCCATGGTTGATGATTTTGTCACCAATAAAGCGCCGATTATCAACCCGAATTTCGATGAAGACCAAGACGACTGGATTGTCGTAGAAGGTAGAGGTTTAGGTCAGGTTCAAGATTCAAGCAACTCAGCAGGCGGCGCAGATGGCTCTATTAAGTTTAAATGGAACGCCGGTGAAGATACCGGAACGCCGCATAATCCGTATATCGCCCAAACCATCGCAGTAGAGTCAAACACTGATTATAGTCTGTCAATTTACAACCTTTACAAAGAAGATGACAACGATTCTTCGATCGTCTTTGGGGCTTCTACCGATGCGGATATCAGCAACACAACCGCTTGGCTTGCCAATAAAGAATCTGTTTATTCTGCGCTAAAAAGTGCCGGAACAGATAAAGGTGATGATAGTTTTTATCAAGATACCCTTAACTTTAATAGTGGTGCAAATACCGCATTAACGGTATTTGCACAATTTAAATCGACCAACGGAACTGAGATCCGTGTTGACCAATTTGAACTCAGTTATCTCGGCGCGCCGGCGGAAGGTACAGAAGCATTTTTCGATAACATTAGATTAGTTTCGCATCCTTTGTCTCCGGCGGAGTCGGAAGCGGCACAAGATTAATTAAAAAACGATTCATTTTTAAATGATTAATAAACCCTGACACAACACTAACAAATATTCCGTAGCGGAAAAAAGTAGAGGAACAAACGATGGAAATGAAAAAAAACCTAATCACACTGGCTATGATTGTTTCACTTTCAGCCTGTAGTTTGGATATTGGCGGCGACGATGATGATAATGACAATGGCGACGACAATCAAAATCCACCAGTTAATACCCCGGCTGTTATTTCTGGTCAGTTATCCGGCTCAATTGCAGTCGATGCAAGTGCGGATTTAACGGGTGCTTTAACCGTAACAGATGTTGACGCAGATGAAGACAAAGCGACGGCTCAATCTGCAACGGCAACCAGCTACGGTACATTTAGTTTAGCTGAAGATGGTAGCTGGAGTTATACACTAGATACCAGCAATACGGCAGTTGCGGCACTTTCCAGCGCAAGTGAAACGTTAACAGATAGCATTACTGTTACATCTGTTGATGGTACCGCAGCCACCATTAAAGTGACTATTTCTGGTGTTGATACCACGCCAGTCAATACCGCCGCAACATTTGCCGGCGATTTAGCCGCAACAATTGTCAATGACACAAGTGCAGATATTACCGGTACGGTAGCAGTAACGGATCCTGATTCTGGCGAAGCGACCATTGTAAGCCAGGTCAGTCAAGGCACAACTTATGGTACATTTTCAATAGATGATAATGGTGCTTGGGTTTATACCTTAACCACCAGCCATACTGATGTTGCAGCTTTAGCATCACAATCTGATACTTTAACAGACAGCATCACAATTGAATCTGCAGATGGCACAAGCACTGCAATGGTAGTCACCATTACCGGCCCAACGGTTACTTCAACAACCAGCAAAGTCGCCAAAATAACCGACACGGAAGACGGTGATACCGGTGAGCTACGTCTTAAATTAGCAGATGTTGACATCGACCCAATTGTGGCTGGTAAATTAACCCTTTCGTTTAGAAAAGAAGCCGGTGCACAAAATAACAACCCGAATGACAACGACACTGATTTTAAAGACGCATATATTGGTTTGTACGGCAGCTCTGTCAGCACGGGTAAAGATTTAATTGAACTGCGCATGAATGAAGGTACTTACGAAATCCGTAATCAGGATGACATTGATGTTGCGGCCACATTCACCGGTGACGAATGGGTTGATGTTGAATTCACCTGGGATGCAACCAATGCCAGTGATACAGTGCAGCCAATGATTACCGCTAAAATTAACGGTGTTGCTGTGACCCCAGCTGCATTTGCTGCTGCGTCGACTGATCTTTCGTTAACGAAAGATGGTTTGCAATATTTAAGCTTCAAACTGGCAGATAACGATGCCACAGTACCAACAGCGTTTTATATTGATGATGTTAAATTATATTCTGATATCGCAGGAACAACCCTAGTGCTTGACGAAGATTTTGAAAAATACACAACAGATAAAACGTTAGAATCAACTAACGACGAATCGCCTTATCACTCAAATACCAATGAAGTGATGGTCGTTGAAATCACTAAATAATTTAGTAGTCCCCTGAATAAAACTGGTTAACCCAAAAGCGCCTTATTGGCGCTTTTTTTTTGGCGCTTTTTTTGATTATTGAATTTAATCTCGCCTTTTATTGCTTCAAACTAGTACTTCAAATTAGTACTTCAAACGAGTACGTCAAAAAGGTATTAGGTGTTGTGGGATATTTAGTTTTTTGTCATCTGCCCCTTTTGCAAAATTGGATACCACGTAGTGGTTTTCTTGTGACCAGTCTGCTTCAATCCGTCCATCACCTAAAACAATATTGCCTAATTTTTGCCTGAACCATTTAGCAAGTGGCTTATATTCAGGATCGTAGGCAAGGTTATTACGCTCTAAAGGATCTTTTGCTAAATCATATAACGCCATGTCTACCTCTGCGTCGTCAGCTTCTAATCCCCATTTAATATTTTTACCAATATCGCTATCTGGCACAGCTTGGTAGTAAGGCCGGGTACGCATTGAAAAGCGGAATCGTTTAGAATGCAAATACGCACGCGGACCACTCACGACACTGGTTTCGCCCAGAATGTATTCTCGTTTTAAGGCGTTTTTGTTGGCAACCTCGATTAAGTTTTGTCCGTCCAAATAATTATATTCAGCTTGTTTAATATTAATTCCAGCCAGTGACATCATAGTGGGTGCAAAGTCTACAAATTCCACCAAATCCCGATTCACTGTGCCTTGAGGCAATAATGATTTATCTGACGCAGCCATAATCACGGCGTTGGCGACAGATTGCTGCCATGGTCCTGTTTTACCGGCGATCCCATTTTCCCCCAAATGCCAGCCATGATCCCCTATCGTATAAATAATAACCCACTCTTGATTATGTTTACGACTATAGTCTTTAAACGCCTTAACCGCTTCACCAATGAGCTCATCACCATGTGCAGCAAAAGCGTAATAGTCTTGAATGGCTTGTTGTTTTTCTTCATCCGTGATGCCATCTATCTTCATAGCACGATAAATTTTTTGTAACTGAAGTGGTAGCTTGTTAAATTCAGCTTCATCAAATTCTGGCAACTTATACTTTTTATTACTAAAACGTGCTCTGATTGATTTTGGCGGTAAAACTGGGGTGTGAGGTAAATGCAATCCAAGGTTTAAAAACAAAGGTTTTGATGAATCAACGCCCTTTCGCGGGTGGCCTGCTAATGTGTTGTATTGCTGATTTTCATTTTGTAAAAAGTGTCTTAATTCACGTACAATTTTTGCATCAATTGTATCGTTTTTCGGGTTCGGATTAACGCCACCAATAATGGTTTTATTGCTGCCTCGGGTGTAAGCTCGCAATATATCGAACTCTTCATCTGTTTGTTTTATATGCGCTAAATCATCTGCGGTTAAATCCGTATTATTGCGGCGGACATGATATTGCCGTATTGAACCATCCGCATATTGCACGACTTCCGTTAAGCCAGTGATGGCTAGTTTGCCGTCTATTTTGTCGTAGCCCGCTTTTACATATATATCGCCAAGTTCATATTTTTGAATGTCGTGTTTAAAATGCACTCGGGTATCAAACAATTCATCAATATTATAAAAGCCCTGACCCGGCCCCCATCTAAATACATAATGATCATCTTTACCAAAGACCGCAGCGCCATAACCGGCTGATTTAAGGTGTTGTGATACAAGTGGTTTAACAAAATCGGGCCCCTGGTGCGACATTTCGAATGCTAATCGGCTTTGCCGAAATGGATAACGACCTGAATGCATCGAAGCTCGAGACGGGGCACAAACAGGTGAGTTAGAAAAGGCATTAGTAAACAACACACCTTCGGCTGCCAAGCGATCTGTATTGGGTGATTCTACATAACCTAACGGGCTGTCATCTTGATTATATACCGCGCGGTTATAAGCTCGGATAGAATCGGGGCGGTGATCGTCCGTGATGATCCACAAAATATTGGGTGGCTGTTTGTTTTTATTGGCCTGAATCTCTTTGCTTGGCTCATCGATAATATTTTGACTACAAGCCGTCAGCGCGAGCAAACCGATAACAAACAGCATTTTTTGTTTAAGGCATTTTGCCATTTTAATACTCCAACCTTTTTACTTTTAATAAAATGCAATTAATAAAGCACTGTTAATAAAGCGCTATTAGTAAAACATATGGAGTATTTGTTATGAGCGGCGCGATCTGACACATTTTTTTATGAGCAATAGAAGAATCATAAAGCCATAAGTTAAATAAAACCGTTCTAATTTCCATGTATGGTAGGTTGGCATGAGCCTAGACGAATCCCAACATTTGGCATATTAAATAAAAGTTTGTGGAGGAAGGTTAAAGCGCTCTGATAGTTTACGAATATGATTTAGGTTCAATGGGCGCTTTCCATTTAATATCATTGAAACAAGACTTTTTTTACCAATTTCATTTTCAAAATCGGTAGTATTAAGTTTGTACTGATCCATTAAAACAGATAACGCCGCAACGCCTGAATTCAGTTGTTTCAATTCGTCATTAAACGCTTGAAACTCGTCGGCTGTATTTTCATATTTTTCAATGCTCATGGATAGCATATCAATTAGTGGCTCGTGCCGATCATAATCAGGGTGATTAACGACATGTTTGACAAACATCTTACCGGCCCTAAATTCAATAAATACCATTAACCGAATGTTATTGCCTGATATATCGATCACATACCATTTATCTTTATATTTGAAGTTGTCTAAACTACTAAAGTACTGCTTTAACTCTTCTGGCGTTTTGCATTCAACCTTTCTTAAAACATCATAAGCTTGAATGATTGCCTTGGCATACTTAGGGTATTTCTAACCAATGCTTTTCGATATGAACAATATGAAACCCTCGTTTACCTAATATTGGCAAAAAAGCTACTCGACCTTTCCCAATCTCTGCAGGACGCAGAGAAACGGTCCAACAATAGGATTATTAAGTTGCGGCTTCGCAACTTATCCTTGTTTATTATTTCACCACTTTAGGCGGCAAATAAATAGTAAATTCATTTATTGGTTCAACAAGTACGCTATGTGCAATTTGTTGCTCCTCTTCAGTCACTAAGCCTAAACGAGTTAACAAACCAAAATTTGCTGACTTCAGGTTTGCTGAAGAAACCTCTAGCTGTTTGTGCCAAACACGATAAGTTCCCAATTTACCATCGCGACGATGGTAAAAACCAGCCAATGGGTGAGTTAAATACACAAGCCCTGTTTCAGTATCTGGAAACCCTTCAAGCTTAATTTCAGCACCTGTTGTTTGAGACAACTCGACATTGGCAGGCGCCCAGCTAGCATCCGTTGTCATTTTATATTTACGGTAAATTCTTTGCGATTCATCGAAATCACAGTCGAATTTAACTTCACCTGAATACCAAGGTAAGTTCCATAAAATTCTTGGAACTGCTAGCGTCCATGAATCCAATGTTGTGCCTAGAAACCAAACACAGCGTTCGTTTGTTTCGTTATCGATTATATAGATTCGATAATTGGTTTGACCCATAGTAAATTTTGGAAATGGATAAACAGCGGAAGTAAAATCAACATCGATGAATGGGACAACTGAAATTAGAGCTTTTTCTACTCCATTAATTTCGACAGTATCCAACTTAAAACGATCTGGGAAAAGCCCATCAAACCTTGAAGGATCTACTGCGTAAGTAATTATCGCAAAGTGCTTAAGTTTACATAGAACATCAATCCCTTTTGGTGAAGGTCTTGAATGTAGGTAATCGCTTAACTTTAGTGAATCCAACGCCTAATCCCCCTAGAAATATAGCGCTTAACATATAGAGATTTTATAAGCGCTTTGGCCGAAGGCCAGCGAGTAAAATTCCCACCATGATGTTTTTGTTATAAAACACTGCTGCTAGCAGTAGCATCTTTATATCCTTCTGAAACCCCTGATATAAAATCTTCACCAGCTAAACCAATTAGCAGCACTATTGATGCTAAAAGCATAATGTTTCGTTTGTTTGCTTTATACCCGATGAACATTAAAACAACGAACAATACAAAACTAATAATTTCTACCCAATACATTTAACTTCCTTTTTAATTTCAACATAATTTAACTTTGCTTTAAGATAGGCAGATAATGATTTTTATCTAAATATTCATAATGAACTTTCTCAATGCTAACGCCAAACTCACCGGTAAATTGGGAGCGTAGCGAGTAATTTTATTCGCGTGCTGCTTTTTGTTATACATGAGTTTCCTCCGGAATCAGAGCCAATAGGTCAGTAACTCCAACTTCCGCACCCGCTTGTGATAATAAAACAGAAACTTGCCCTCGATGGTGGGCCTGATGGTTAAAAAAGTGGAGAACAAGACTCGAATATCGCTTGTTGGCCGAAACCCCTTTGGTGTTGTGGTAGCAGAGAACGAAATTCAGATCACCTTCGGTTAGCCCGGCTACCCAGCTGATAATCTGTCGGTCAAGCCAAGCCCGATGTTCAGATAAACGAGCAATATCCTCAAACATTATCTGGCTTAGGCTTGTCGGATTTGGAAGGTTAGCGACCTCCTGCAACGACCCTACACAGGATGGATGGGTGGCAAACCGCTTCAGCCAGATGGTGTCACCAACGATGATGTGATTCAGAGTTCCAAGAATAGAACCGAAAAAAGCGCCACGATCCGCAGTTAAGTCTGTTGCAGAGAGCGAACTTGCAGACTCGTAAATTTTAGAATTCATCCATTGATTGTATATGGACAGCAATTCAAAGTGATCTTTCAGGCTCATCTGAGTTCCCTCTCATGTATAACATGCTTAATCATTAGTAGAGCGTATAGAACTTTTTAAAATTGAGTTTATGAACTCCATTCCAATTAGTTTTAAATTAATGATTTCATAAACTTAAGCCTTGTTTGACTAAAATGCAACAATATTTTAGGACAGAAACCAAGCCAAATCGACAAAGCTACATTAACCATTCCCAGCACTTGCAATCGATTGTTGATATTCTTTAGGTGTTTTGCCCGTTTGTTTTTTAAATACAGTCGAAAAATAGGCTGAGTTATTAAAGCCTACTTCAAATGCGGTTTCTGTTACCGACATGGTTATTAGTAAATCCTTAGATTTGTTTATACGCACATCAATTAAATACTGGTTGATAGAACACCTTGTCATGCGAAACTTTGCTCATTGCCTATTCTTGAAAGATCAAAAAGTAACGTCGCTTCTTTTCCACCCAACCATGTTTCTTTTTTAAACGCTTTATGCACTTGATCAATTTGTGAGACCGAAGTTTTAACAGCCTCTTGTGCATTAGACATTGAAGGCGCACGCATATAACCAATTGATCTGATCCAATACTTTTGGACACCACGCTAAGTGAGTAAAATGACTTAACGAGGTGAATATGACAACTAAAAAGATCCGCAAGACTTACACCGCTGAATTTAAAGCAGAAGCACTGAAACTAGCCGAACGAGTTGGTGTTGCTGAAGCGGCTAGGCAACTTAAAATCTATGAATCGCAACTCTATAGCTGGCGAACTGCCACTGTGAAAAAGTCCACAATTAGCCAACGCGAATCCGAGCTTGCAGCTGAAGTTGCTAAGTTAAAACGCCAATTGGCTGATCAAGCCGAGGATTTAGACATCCTAAAAAAGGCGGCCACCTACTTCGCGAAAAATCAAAAATAAGCCGATTCGAATTTATGCTCGAACACCAGCACCAGTTTCGCCTAAAATCAATGGCGACTGTGCTTGGTGTGACGCGAAGTGGGTATTATGCGTGGCGAAAGTCAAGCAAAGAGCCGAGTGCGCGATTACTCAAACAGCAAAGCCGTGATGAGCAAATCAAAGCTCTTTTTGTCCAGAGCAAAGAACGCTCGGGCGCTCGACGTATTCAAGTCGACCTCGCGGAAGATGGGAATTACGCAGACTTAAAAACGATTATGAACAGCATGAGTAGACAAAATTTAGTGGCAAAAGCAGCGCGTAAATTCAAGACAACCACTGACAGCGATCACCAGCTTCCTGTAGCGCCAAACCTGTTGGAGCAGAACTTCGATGCCACGGGCCCTAACCAAAAATGGGTCGGTGATATCACCTATCTGATGACAAGTGAAGGTTGGTTATATCTGGCAGTGATTATCGATTTGTATTCACGTACTGTCATTGGCTGGTCGATGAGTAATCGAATGACGGCTCAGTTGGCTTGTGACGCGTTGACTATGGCACTGTATCGTCGTGGTTTTCCAAAAAAAGTCATCGTCCATAGTGATAGGGGCAGCCAGTATTGTTCTCATGCGTATCGAGATCTGATTAAAAAATATCAGCTTATCCAAAGCATGAGCCGCAAAGCTTGTTGCTGGGACAACGCTTGTGCAGAGAGTTTCTTCCATTCACTGAAGGTTGAAGCTATTCAGTACGAGCCAATCATGGACCGCGAAACCATGAAACAAGCTGTTTTTGAGTACATTGAAGTTGATTATAACAAAACAAGAAGGCATAGTTCACTCGGCTATTTAAGCCCAGAGAATTTTGAATTGAAAAATAATGCTTAGTTAAGTGTCCAGAGTTAGCGGATCAGATCAAATCAAGTAGTCGACACCCCCAATATCTATTAAAAAGAAACTCTCTATCGTTACTTTTTCATGTGCCAAAGTAGCTATAGCCTCTTCTTCGTTAGCTAAAATAAAATTAGCCCACTCTTGTACTTTTTCTAAGCTACCACTTTTAAGTTCAATTAAAACACAACTTAATTCCATTTTATCCCCTATTGTTGACACATAGACATAATGACTCCCTAGCAAAGCCAAAGCCATAATCAGTGCGTAAATTAACTAAATAGCGCCAGCAAGCCACCCCATAACGTTCAATAAAAATCGTTCATTTTGTTCAGCGCCGATAGAAGCAAAGCCAAATGTTTTCCCTGTTTTAGTATCTATTTGAGATGAAAACATCATACCCTCAGCAAATACTGCTACTCGACCTTTCCCAATCTCTAATACAGCACCTTGACTCCAACCACGCATAGAAACTCTGGGAGTATCAGGGTTAACTTGAAAAGGTACATCAGGGACAATAGAAACAGCTTTTTCTCCAAGAGTTAACAATGATTTAGCCTCAGATGGTGATTTGAAAGCTGAACCGCCAAATGTTCTAACTTGCTTTATGGGGTTTGGTTGCAAAGCTCCCCAGGTAATGCTGGTCAGCTCGCTGGGTAGATATAAGTTTTGTTTTTCTCGCTTTACTCCTGAAGTGATAGCATGGTCACCGAGCGTTTTGTCCTTATCGCGAAACATCGCGTTACCAACGTGACCATTACTGAATTTGAAGCCAAATTCGTCAGCTAAATTTTCGATAGCTTTAGGAAATGGAGTATGGTCGGCAACTAAAAAAAGCGAACCGCCCTTTAATACCCAGTTTTTAATAGCTGACACTTCTTCATTGGTTAAGGCTTCAGCAAAAGGAGGATTCCAGTTATTTCTTTTTTTGTCCAATGCATTAGCAATAACCAGTATATCAACGCCATCCAAATTGCCTGATGAAAATCGACTTTTGTTGGATTTTACTATGTAACCATCACTCTTAAGAACTTGAACAAACGGCCTATATCGGCCACTTGCCGTCAGAAAATTGTTGTGAGCTTCGTCGATAAATACAACAGGGCTATTCGCCCCCGTAAAAGTTCTGTGGGTATTTTGAGGGGTAAAGTTTGGGTCAGCTTGTTGGAGGCTGTCTGAGCAAGCCAATAGCCCAATCAAAAATAATCCAAGAAAACTCACTTTGAAAAAATTCATTTTTATTTCCATTTTTTTACGTTTAAACGCGTGTTAATCGCATGGCACGACAAAAATCAACATCAATTTAAACAACAGGTACGCATTATAACCAAAAAACTGATTTAGATAGTGCTATCCGAGACCTTTTAGAAGATCCTTATTTAGGTGAACAGAAAAAAGGCGACTTATCATTTCTTCGTGTGTGCAAGTTTAAAATGGAAAAACAACTAACATTACTTGGTTACAGTTATGAAGATGGTACTGTCACTTTAGAATTAATAGCGTTTGGGTCACACGCTGTCATGCCTGCCATATGCGGAAAAATTGCAGTTAGTTATTTCGTAGTAGCACAACGCTAAGCCACAAAAGAAACGACGAAAAGTTTGTCCAGCCAGCTTGCTGGCGATGCGTGATGGCATTATTAGCATTTTGACTCTGCAATTACCTCAAAGTACTCTTTCATTATTTTCAATTTTCCCTCCTTATTAAATTTCACAACCAGATAAAAGCTAGAATCTGTATAGCATGATTTTACTGAGTACCGATCTGCACTAATTCGAAATCCGTTATCAATTTTTATAAAGCTTGCATTTGAGAACGTAATTTTATCACCAGTATTTCTTGACATCCATAGTGCCGCGCTCGCTGATTTCTTCCACTCCTTACCTGTAAGCTCTCCAAATTTTTCTAAACCGTGCGCGTGTTCTGTATATCCCAGTATTTGAGCACTATCAGAATATAGTTCAATTACCTTTTCATCATACATCTGAATGAATATCGCATACTGTCGAAAAAACTCCACAGGGTGCTCATCGGAAATATCTGGATTGAAACCTCTATAATTATTGTATTCATTGTCGGCTACCTCCTCCGAATTTACAGCGATTGAAATAACCAAGGATAGGCAGATAATGATTTTTATATAAATATTCATAATGAACTTTCTCAATGCTAACGCTCTGCTCTGCTCTGCGGCTGGAAAAGTGGAGGCGAAGCCGGAATTTTTGCCAGTCCGACAGCAGCCTCTTGTGTACGCCCGACATGGGTATTAACTAATGAGGTGAAAGTCCTCTGTAGAAAGATCACCGTTTAAATAACTAACTGTTATTAAACGATAACTACTAGCGAATGGCAAGTTGGATAGCAGATTGTCAGCATGTCGGGCAAGATGAACAGGCGCTCATTTATTTATCTCGTTATTTATATCACGGCGTGATTGCTGAAAAAAATATTCTAGCGCGTGATAAAACACACCCTACCCAAAGGGTTTCGCCGCAGTCGCAATATTGGTTTGCTGCATGGAGGATGGCTCACCTAAAGCATTAAACAAACTGACAGGAGAAACAAAAACTAACATGAAAACAATGCGTTAAAAATCACGGCCGACAACGGTCTAGCTTCACTCGCCTTGAAAAAAGTCAGCCATGACGACAAACCGATTTATTTCCTTATATAAGAAGAACTCAACACCGGGCTTGTGACGTGCAAGGATGCACTAATGCCGTGACTGCAGGATGCAGAGAAACGGTCCAACAATAGGATTAAGGTGCGGCTTCGCGCAACATATCCTTATTTATTAGCTGTATGTTATTCCGTAGTAACTCATTGCTGCAATTATAAAAAATAATAACCATGATAAATGTTTACCACGAGAAAACAACAATGAAACAATGCCACTTAAAGCAAATACTACGGTAATTATTATAAGGATTTCATTTTTAACATTTACGCTTGGAGTTGATAAAACATACAAAATAGCAGCAAAGCCCCACCAAGCTAGAGTAGTTAAGTGCCACGCAAATCTTAGAACACGTTTAGTGAACCAATCACTTCCAAGTAATTTAGGTAAATCTTCACGTCGAAATAAACGAATTAATATGTATTTTTCGCCTAAATAGGAGTGAATAAGGCCAATGATTAAAAGTAAGATAGTTCCGATTATCAACATACCGCTTCCATACAGCGTCATGGTAGAACGACCCATTGCTGGGCCGCCCCCATACAGATCCGGACGTGCCCTAATGTTGAAAATAGCACCGTATCCGGCTCTTCATTAATATCATTGCCCGTGTAAAACACAAAGCCCCCTAATACCAATCTACCGAGATCTGCCGATTGCTGACCCGTAGTGGTTTTATTTGAAAATACTTTAACATATCTTTAAAACCCCGCCAGTTAAAGCTGTGCCTTTGACTGCGCCTATTTAACCATTTGTGTCGCTCGTGTTACATACCCATTCTCGCCAACTTGAATTTCATCCGCATGTTCATTGTATCGTGCCTGCGCTGGCTCTGGATAAATCCGGGCAACTGATTAAACAAAAACGCGGACGTTATTTGTTTAATGCCCAAAATTTAGCCAAAGTCTTTAGAGGTAAAATGCACCAAGCCTTAACCGATGCAAAACTCAAAGTACCACGCTCACCTAAAAGCTGGATAGCAGATTGTCAGCATGTCGGGCAAGGTGAAAAGGCGCTCATTTATTTATCTCGTTATTTATATCGCGGCGTGATTGCTGAAAAAAATATTCTAGCGCGTGATAAAACACACCTTACCCAAAGGGTTTCGCCGCAGTCGCAATATTGGATTGCTGCATGGCAATGCCAAACTCAAACGGCGCAAAATTACGAACACCAAGGCCGAAGGTTACTTGCCCGTGCTGCCATCATGAAATGGTGCGCGCAGGCGTGATACGCAAACGGATGAATGTTGTGACGAGTTAAAACAAGGAAGTGTTTACGGCTGCATGGATGATGGCTCACCTAAAGCATTAAACAAACTGACAGGAGAAACAAAAACTAACATGAAAACAATGCTTTAAAAATCACGGCCGAAAACGGTCTAGCTTCACTCGCCTTGAAAAAAGTCAGCCATGACGACAAACCTATTTATTTCCCTATATAAGCAGAACTCAACACCGGGCTTGTGACGTGCAAGGATGCACTAATGCCGTGATTGCAGGATGCAAAGAAACGGTCCAACAATAGGATTAAGTTGCGGGTTCGCGCAACATATCCTTATTTATTAGGGCTTTAACCTTCCCTGTATGTTTGACCACACTAAATCTACAGGGTCTTTATACGCAGTTAGATTGCATGAGGGAACACCACCACCCACTAAATGATCATTCATTCTTCGTACAAATTTACTTGAAAATTTACCGTCATATTTGGTTTTTAAAACGAGCCAAT
This sequence comes from Catenovulum sediminis, assembly GCF_007289895.1. Taxonomy (GTDB): domain Bacteria; phylum Pseudomonadota; class Gammaproteobacteria; order Enterobacterales; family Alteromonadaceae; genus Catenovulum; species Catenovulum sediminis. The sequence continues at coordinate 125,325 of NZ_CP041661.1, forward strand.
GGGCTGTTGCGCCACGATATACCGGCTGCTCAACTACATCAACACTTAAGATGTCAGACCATGGAATAAATTCGGAGGTCAAATCCTCTATCAGCAATCCCTTATGACTTAGAAAAATTCTATTTTTCGATGTTTTATAAAGCCTATAAATTACGAACATAAAGAAAGCCGATACAGGGAAAATATAAACAGCGACCTCCATGGCCCTTGTAGTAACTCCAGCAATAAAAAGCGGCCACAAAAAAATGCTGGCGGGAAGTGCCATTACTACAGACAAAACAATCAGATGACCGCTATCTTTTTTGTGAATAATATCCGATTCCATGGGGCCCCTAACGCCCCAATATGCCGACGAAACGAGCGCAGCGAGTTGAGGTCGGAGTAATTGGATTGTTATACGCAAATTTATTCACGACTTTTAAACTTGTGAAGTAAATAGTTAAAATTGGATTTGGCTATACCTAAAGCTTGGAAAAGCTGAACCGATAGAATTCCGTAAACTAGAGATAAACCAAGTAAGTAAACCAAACCACTATTCAAACCGTAACCCCAAAGCAAAAATGGCGCGGAAGTAATTACGGCAACTAGTGCATATAAATTTGGTTTGTTTCTAATAAGATAAACAGTAAAAAGTCCTGCCACTACCGATAAAAATATAGAAGTAAAAAGACCAACAAAAGACTCGTCAATATTGGAAATCGCTATAACAATTCCTAAGAAAGCTCCAATGACTACAGCGACTATCAAATTACGTTGCATAATTTCCTTTGCGTATAACAGCTTACTCATTAGAAGAGCGTATAGAACTTTTTAAAATTGAGTTTATAAACGCCATTCCAATTAGTTTTAAATTAATCATTTCATAAACTTAAGCCTTGGTTGGCTAAAATGCAACAATATTTTAGGACAGAAACCAAGCCAAATCGACAAAGCTACATTAGCCATTTTCAGCGCTTGTAATCGACTGTTGATATTCTTTAGGTGTTTTGCCCGTTTGTTTTTTAAATACAGTCGAAAAATAGGCCGAGTTATTAAAGCCTACTTCAAATGCGGTTTCTGTTACCGACATGGTTATTAGTAAATCCTTAGATTTGTTAATACGCACATCAATTAAATACTGGTTAATGGTTTGCGCCGTTATATTTTTAAATGTTTTAGTAATGTGTGAACGGCTAGCGCCGATTTCATTGGCAATGTCATTAATGGAGATATCACGGTTATAGTGACTTAAAATATATGTTTTTATTTTATCGACTAAGGCGGTATCTGCAGGCGATTCATTAGTTTCACCGCTTAATTGTGCTAAAAAGCTGGCTTCTTGCAGAATAATTTCATCAATATCTTTAAATGATGTTGTGGTTTCTAAAGTTTGCCCTTTGTCTTCTAACCGTTCGAGTAAATTTGCAGCGTTGCCACTGTTGAATATTGACGCATCAAACAGCATAAACAGTACTTCTTTAGCGCGTACCCGATAGGTATCGACATTGTGCTGGCTAAAACTTTTTAACGCTTGCAATAAGTTTGTTACCCGGCCAGCGACCAAGCCACTGCGGGCTGCGCTAACGGTTTCTATTAGTGCTTCACGTTCTTTAAAAGGATAAGATTCGTTAATGCTGGCGGGGTAATACTCGGTAAATTTAGTATTTAACGGTGCCGCGTATTGCGCGATAGCAAGCGAGTTTTGGTGTAAATAATGCTGCTTTACTTTGTCGTTGGTCATTTGAATATCACGATATATGGCCCACGCCCAAATAATCGCGGTTAAACCCGAACCACCATAATAAACACCCCATTGTTCTAACGCATTACCAATGCATATGCAGGTATACAGTAACAAAACACCATATACTAAAACCTCTACATAGCGTTTAATGGGTCGGCTCAGTATAAACAAACTCGGTATTAACAGTTGGATTGTCACAACAAAAATTTGCGACAGGTAAATATGCTGATTGGTAATGCTGTCAAACAATCGCGGCCAAGGAGATTGATCAAGGTGGTGAAAATAAAAAGGCGGCGCCATTATAAATAAAGCCGACCAACTTACGCCCAGCGCGATAGCAACAATAAAAAATTCACGCCGAATTTTAATTTCAGCCTGTATCAGCAGGCCATATAACAGAGCCGGCATACCAACGCTAAATAACAAAACATTTCTAACTAAATCAAACCAGCGTTTCGCATTATCAATGGGCATGATGTTAATAAGCGGGCCCGATAAAAACAAAATAATGCAGCTGATAAACGTTGCATAAAACGGATAAGCGCTACCAATACGTGAACGGACGATAGTAAAATAAATCAGTACCATTAAAAATATATTAGCGGCAATAAAAGGAATGATGGCTCTGAGAAAAGTGTTCCAATCTAATTCTGTATATATCATTTATTTTTTAAGCTCATTATATTTGGCCAAACCTGAATTGGGTTCATGCTAAATGCAAGTCGGTGTCTAACTTAAAGTTACAGCGCTTCAATTTACGTGTCGCTATTTTACGGCGGCGGTTTAATTAAACTTTAAATATAGGCCAAAAGCCTATTTCTAAAATAAAATTTCACGTTATTTTTTATAAAACCATAAAGCAAGCATTCCCATATCCCTCTGTAAAATAATAACTTTTTAAAAAAATAAAATTTTAGCTGATTTTTAAAGCATGATTTTAGCTAAAGGTTAACACTTATGGGGTCATCGGTACCCAGTTAGTGTCATTGCCTTGTTTGAAAACACTAAAAATATTAATTAGCACTGAGAAAAAACCATGTATTTATTGTCTAAAACCAAGTTATACCTCACTTTATTTTGCTTACATTTAACATTTTCTTTTACAGTAAAAGCAGAACAGCAACCCAACATTTTGTTGATCATTTCAGATGATGCGGGTTATCACGATTTTGGTTTTCATGGCAGTAAAACCATGAAAACCCCTAATTTAGATGCGTTTGCTAAACAAGGCATTTTATTTAAACAAGCTTATGTGACTGCTGCAGTTTGTGGCCCGTCGCGCGCAGGGCTATTCACAGGTAAATACCAGCAAAAATTTGGTTTTGAAGAAAATAACGTTCCGGGCTATATGAGTGAGTCGGGTTTAACCGGTAACGAAATGGGTTTGCCTTTGTCTGAGTTGACGGTAGCTGACCACCTGCGACAGTTAGGTTATAGCACAGGTTTAATCGGTAAATGGCATTTAGGCGATCATGATAAATATCATCCAATGCGCCGCGGTTTTGATCATTTTTATGGTTTTAGAACCGGTTCACGCAGTTATTATGCGTACGATGAAAACGAGCTTAATAGCCGTCAGAACGAGCGCATGGAACGCGGGTTTAAAGGATATAAAGAACACCAAGGTTATTTAACCGATGCACTTGTTGAAGAAACAAGCCAGTTTATTTCCCGCTCGGTGCATACCAAACAACCCTTTTTTGCAGTGCTTTCGTTAACAGCTGTGCATGCCCCTATGCAAGCTAAACCTGAAGATTTAGCACCGTTTCCAGATTTAACCGGCACGCGCAAAATACTTGCCGCAATGAACTTAAACATGGATCAACAACTGGGGTTATTGTTCGACAAACTTGAACAACTAAACATTGCCGACAATACCTTAGTGGTATTTGTGAATGACAATGGCGGACCTACTGATCAGAATTACGCGAATAACTATCCGTTAAGCGGCACTAAAGCCAATCATTTAGAAGGTGGGATCCGAGTCCCTATGCTAATTCGCTGGCCTGCAAAATTACCCGCCAATACTCGTTTTGAATACCCAGTCAGTACGCTCGATTTAATGCCAACGTTTTTAAGTGTCGCAGGCGCTAATTTATCTGAATTTACTCACTTAGATGGGGTTAATCTACTGCCCTACCTGACAGATAACGCGCAAAATAAAACACGATCGCGGCCACACAAAACTTTGTATTGGAAAAAAGAAAACCGCGCGGCAATCCGTTATATGGATTGGAAATTATTACGCTTTCCTGATCGTCCAGCCGAATTGTATAACATAGCTAAAGACGAAGCTGAGCAAATAAACCTTGCCAACCAACACCCAACAATCGTTAAACAACTATACAAAAAATTGTTTGAATGGGAGCTCACGTTAGAACGCCCTTTATGGCAGTTAAAACGCGAATTTGAAGGCGCAGCAATGCGCAGAATGGATGATTTTCGTGATCATCAAGCAGATTAAATTAACCGCAGTCGTTACACATTTAAAGCCCTTGGGGAGTTTTACTAATATGAAATTATCAAACTTATTTACACGCTTTATCGTGATAATCGCGCTTTGCGGTAGCTTTAGCGCAATTGCCGATAATAGACCCAACATCATAGTGATTTTAGCGGACGATTTAGGATATAACGACGTAGGGTTCACCAATGGCTCAACACAAATCCAAACACCCAGACTAAATGAACTCGCGGCAAATGGCGTGACTTTTGAAAACGGTTATGTGACACATCCATATTGTGGCCCTTCTCGTGCAGGCTTATTAACGGGGCGGTATCAAGCTCGCTTTGGCATGGAAAACAACGTATCGTACGCGCCGTTTGATCCACACATGGGCTTACCAACAGAAGAATTAACCTTTGCTGAGCGCTTAAAAAAAGTGGGTTATCAAACCGCTATTTTTGGTAAATGGCACTTGGGCGCTGCGCCAAAATTTCAGCCTAATCAACAAGGTTTTGATTATTTTTATGGTTTTTTAGACGGCGGCCATATGTACATGCCAGGGCAAGTGCAAGTGGGCAGCCCGGATGGTTATTGGTCACCTATAGTGCGCAATAATCTACCGGCTGAATTTGATGAGTACCTAACCACAGCTTTAAGCCGGGATGCCGCCAAATATATAAAACGCAGCGGCGATGAACCCTTTATGATGTATATTGCATACAATGCGCCACATGCGCCATTACAAGCACCACAAGAAACCATTAATAAATACAAACATATCAAAAACAAAAATCGCCAAATTTATGCCGCTATGGTGGATGAAATGGACCAAGGTATAGGCATGGTTGTTGATGCATTAAAAGAAAAAGGCAAGTATGAAAACACCCTAATATTCTTTTTATCGGATAACGGTGGTTTATATCCAGACACTTGGTGGCCGAAATTTGACTGGGCTGATAATTCACCCTTTCGCCACGGCAAAGTTGCATTAATGGAAGGTGGTGTACATGTTCCGTTTATCGCACATTGGCCGAATAAAATTAAAAAAGGGTTTAAATTTAATGGCCTTGTATCTGCATTGGATATTGCAGCTACGTCTGTTGCCATTGCAAAAGCAGATGCATCAGATGGTTTGCTTGACGGCGTTAATTTAGAGCCATACATGACAAAACGCAAAACCGGAACACCGCATAATGCCTTATTCTGGCGTTTAGAAGAGGCCGACAATATCTGGGCTGTGCGTACAATGACAGCTAAATATATGCAGCAAGGTTTACCCGGTGTTGGCCGTGCATATTTTGACATGGTTAATGACCCAACGGAACAAGTGAATGCGGTGGATAAATACCCACAAAAACAAGCAGAATTAGCCAAACTGTGGAATGAGTGGAATAAAAACAACAAAGAAAACATTTTGCGTCAGTCGAATGAATATAAGAGCGCAGTTCAAGCATTTTATGAACAACTAAATAAGGACGATCGCGCACAAGCTAAAGCGCGTGAAAAATATATCGTTAAGTAAATGCTAAACCAAAGCATGCGCCTAGAGTAATTCCATGTATTGTCTTACTGTCTTTTTTATCTTGTCTCATATTCATTCGTCCTCTCATCGTTTCGCCCTGCAGTTATTGCAGAACGCGCCATTACAGAGCCGCCCACCAATACCAATCTACCACAATCAACCGTCTGCAGACGGTATCAGTTTAGTTTAAAAAGTAGGAGTGACAATTCAGAATCAATTTTAGCGTGTTGATCGTGATTTTAAGGGGTTAGCCTTTTCAATCTATTTACAGCTTTAGCTCTGCAACTGGCTTTATTAGCGGAGCAGATTCGCCCCCGCATAACCACTGTTAAAACCGACAATCTATGCAGGCAACATTATTTTACAATTGCGTTTTTGGCATTTGAGCATTTGTACTTGAAAATTTGCGAGTGAACAACAAAAAGGCAGTGAGTGCGCATAATCCCCAGGTTGCAGGTTCTGGTACTTCGGCTGCAACCACATTCACCGAATAACTTGATTGCGCTGTATCGTCAAAATATCCATTGAAGTCACTTAACGCAAAATCAATGACATCAAAATTAAACAAGCCTGCTTGATTGGTTTGAAAATTTAGCGAACCTAAGCTAAATAAATCGCTTGTATCAAATGGTCCGGCCGTACCAAAAGTAGATAAAAAGTATTCAGCTTCATTAGCGGCATAATCAAAAACAAAAGCAAAGGGATCTGCATCGTCATACGCGCTGGATAAAGCAAAGTCGGTAAAACTGGCAATGTCGTTAGAATAAGTAAACCAAACATTAGTATCAAACCAAATATCGATAACGTCTGCCGCAGCACTGCCATCGTTTGTTTGATAAAATAAATCAACTGACAGCGTTTCACCCACTGTATATTCAGATTGAGCTGAGCTAATCAATAACCCTGCGTAACTGTTAAAACTAAAAGCTAAAGCAGCTAGGGTTGAGAGAACTAATTTCTTCATTGTAATACCTTTCAATAGTTGTACTTACTTTCATGGCTAAATGGTTAAAACGCTCGCATCCCAGCGACCTTTTGTTAGGTGTTCAGAAATTGCTCACTGCACACCATTGTTTAGTTGCATTTTGCAACAACATTATGGTTAAATGTTAACAATACAACAAAATGAACATTTTTTGCAATATAATATTTCGTCTCGTTAACGTTTTATAAAAAACAGGGGTTACAAGTGAGATTAGTTCAATGAAAGATAAATTAGCGCTTTTTAACTTGTGTAAGAGCTTGAATAAAAGTTTGTTTAAGTTGTTATTTGTTACTTTGCTTTTCAGTAATCCGTTATTCGCAGATGACAATACAGTTAAGCGCCTTACTTGGGGTCATGTGTATGAAACTTCCGAACCTTTGCATAAATGGGCGGTGTGGGCAGCGCAAGAAATTAAAAAGCAGACACAAGGTCGATATCAAATACAAGTTTTCCCAACCTCTATAATGGGAAAAGAAGCAGAATTAAATCAGAGTTTAAGTTTAGGAACGATCGATATTATCTACACAGGCACCAGTTTTGCTGGGCAAAACTACCCACCTATGACATTGTCCGAATTGCCTTATATCTTCAGAGATTATCAACATTGGCAAAACTTTAACAACAGCGCTTTATTTGAGGAAATGAGCTTAGGTTACAAAAAAGCCACTAAAGGAAATCAAATCGTGGCCAACAACTACTATGGCCAGCGACATTTAACAGCAAACAAACCGATAAAAACGCCTGACGATATGGCTAATTTAAAACTACGCGTACCCAATGCCAGCATTTATAAAATGTTTCCGTTAGCGGTGGGAGCGAACCCGAGTCCTATTGCCTTTTCTGAGGTATATCTGGCGCTACAACAAGGTGTGGTTGATGCACAAGAAAACCCGCTGCCAACGATTAAAGCTAAAAAGTTTTATGAAGTGCAAAAATACATTAGCCTCACGGGCCACTTACAAGGCTCTATTTTGACCGTGTTAAGTGATCGTTTGTGGTCGTCATTAAACACGCAAGACAAAATTATATTTAACCAAGTATTAAAAGAAGCAGCACAAGGCGTCTCGTCTGATACCAGAGCATCCGAATCTGCCCTACTCGACTGGTTTAAAGCGCAAGGTGTCACGGTATTAACCGTCGATCGCAGTTTGTTTAGAGCAAAAACCTTACCGCGCCATATGGAAATTAAACAATCATTGGGAGCTGAATTTTATGACAGATTACAAAACATCCAATAGTTCTAATGAGCCTCAGAATCGGGCCGCTTCTGCACAAATCGACTTCCAACATGAAGACGACACTGTGTTTAACTACGCTGATTATAAGTTTGAAGACTGGATAGCATTTATTCTGTTTTGGATTTTAGCAGTGACCGTATTTTCACAATTTATAAGTCGGTATGTTTTTTCAGCGCCACTTGGCTGGACTGAAGAAGTCGCACGCTATCAGTTGATATGTTTAGGGTTTATGGGTGGTTGCATTGGCGTTCGCAGAAACACCCATATTTTTGTTGCACTGTTTCACCGCTGGATGCCGACAAAATTATCGACTCTTTTATATCAAACTATCGCTGTGTTTAACGTTATTTTTATCACCGCGTTAGCGTATTTTGCGTGGCAGATTATACCTTTGTTGCACATTCATAAAATGGCCTCGATACCCCTGCCCATCAGCGTTTTATATGGGGTTATTTTTGCCAGTTTATTAATCATGCTGGCACGCAGTTATCAGTATTTATTTAACATTATTTCCAATCCAACCTAAACAATTAATCAAGATAGCACAACCAGCTGCGATTAAACGAAATTAGGAATCAACATGGTTATTGCAACATTATTTATTTCTTTGATTATCATGATCATTCTTGGTTTTCCGGTGGCGTTTGCATTAGCAGGCTCAGCGCTACTGGCAATAATGGTTGACGGACAAGTACCCGAGCTGGTGGTTTTGCATAGAATGGTGGGTGGCATCGATAGCTTTCCGCTGTTATCCATACCATTTTTTGTTCTTGCCGGTGCGCTGATGAACTCAGCGGGGATCACAAATCGTATATTTGATTTTGCCAACGCAATGGTCGGTTGGATGCGAGGTGGCTTGGGCCATGTAAATGTCAGTGCCTCTATTATGTTTGCAGGTATGTCAGGTGCTGCGGTAGCCGATGCCGGAGGTTTAGGTGCGATTGAAGTCAAGGCAATGCGCAATAAAGGCTATGATGCCGGATTTGCGGTGGGTTTAACTGCGGCATCATCGACTATCGGCCCGATAATTCCACCCAGTTTACCTATGATTATTTATGGTGTAATGGCGGGTGCATCTATCGGTCAGTTATTTGCCGCGGGTTTTATTCCCGGTTTATTAATGGCAATCGCCCTGATGATTATGGTGTTTTATTATGCGAAAAAGCGTAACTACCCAAAAGATGCTGGTTTTAGTATGACGCGCTTAAACAGTACTTTTCAATCTGCATTTTTGTCACTGATGACACCTGTGATTATTATTGTGGGTATTTTATTTGGTATTTTTACCGCCACTGAAGCCGCCATAGCTGCCGCTGCATATGCCCTTATTTTAGGCACTTGCGTTTATCGCACCTTAAGTTGGAAAAAGCTGGTTAAAGTGAGTATGGAAACGATTGAAACCACCAGTATTATTTTGTTAATTATTGCCGGCGCTGCAATTTTTTCGTGGGTGTTAACCAGCCAGCAAGTCACGCAAGAATTTACCACTTGGATGCTGAGCATTACAGACAATAAAACCACTATTTTATTGCTAATGACGTTAATATTGTTCGTTGTCGGCTGCTTTATGGAAACTATTGCGGCTATCACTATACTCACCCCAGTGTTGCTGCCTATTGCGATTAGTTTAGGCATTGACCCAGTGCACTTTGGTGTGATGATGGTACTTAACTTGATGATAGGTTTGTTAACCCCCCCAGTCGGTATGGTGTTGTATGTGTTATCAAGAGTGTCAAAAGTACCATTTGAAGAATGCGCGAAAGCAACCATTCCGTTTTTAGTCCCATTGGTTATCGTGTTATTTCTGGTTACTTTTATACCTGAACTGTCTATGTGGTTACCCACGCTTTTGTATCGGTAGCATTTTGCTGCCGACTTATAATCCATATATTAATTGCATTTGTATGTGAAATTGTAAATTTGCAGGTGTACAATATTAAACTGATAAATAAGTATAAAAACGCGGTTCAAACTTTTATGTTTTGTGCCTAGGCGATAATTAAGAGACTCAAAATGAAAATATTATCAACACTGTTATCCTTGTTGTTATTGCTAACAACACATACGTTTGCGGCCGGTTGGGGTTACGATAACAATCGAATTGCGATCAGCGCAGACGGCAACAATCAGCCAGATAATCATCATTTTTGGCCAAGAGCAGATCCGGATGATTGGGGTGCGACCCCCGCCACCTTAGCGATAATTGCTAAATTAAAAATGCATAAAAACTTAGTGCACTACTCTTACAATAATTTTATCGACGCGCCAGAACATACTACGGCAATAAATGAAATGGCGATCGGAGTTCAAGGTGCAATTAATTATTGGAATTTTGATAACAAAAAATTCTTTGATGTCAGTGCAGATTATAAAAAAGCGTTGGCCCACCTGATTCAAGTGATTGAAGTTTCAACTCACAAAGACCCTTTATACTTTGTTCATATGGGCCCCAGTGAATTCTTTTATCGTGCGGTGAAAGCTGTTATCGCGAATGGAAAAATAGACAGCCTGTCACATGTTTATGTTCTTTCTCACAGTGGCTATAACGATAATCACTTACGCAGAGGCGACCCCAAATTCGATAAAAAACCTGTACCGGAACAGCAAAAACATCACACCTTAACCGACGTTATTGAACTGAGCGGTAAACGCATTAATTATCATCGCATCAAGGATCAAAACGCTGAATGGGACGTAAATTTATTGTGGAATTCAAAACAAGACTGGTCAGTTTGGCAGTGGATGAAAAATCACTCAGATCCAAGCGTAGCCTGGATATATGAACGCATGAAACGCCACCCAGATAACAAAGCTGACATATCCGATGCTGGTATGTTGTACTTTTTATTACTCGGTGATGAAAATGCCAGCCCGCAAAAATTCAAAAAATTCATCGGTCAGGGGATTATGCCGTAGTTTAGCGCATAATCTCTCAGAGCATCATTTACCCCCCCGCGAAAAACCCGAAAAAAACCCTAAAATAAAAACCACCAGCAAAAACAAAAATTCATATAACAAATAAATTAGAATCTTTTTTTGTGATTTTTACTCAGCAAACAACCCCAAATACTTGCGTACTGTATAACTTTAAACTGTAAAGTTTTTTGGCTATCACGATTTCGATAATGTTAAAAAATTAATTTTATGCTCGTTTATATCTCGTCTTTTGTTTAAATTTGCGTTATGTTTAACACCTAATGGTCATTATGATTACAACAAAACACTTAAAAACCATTAACTATATGCAAATATATAATCTACGGAGTTACTTATGCAAAAACTATCCTCTTGGCGACCGCTGGTAAAGGCTATCGTCATTTCCGGCCTAATAAGCGCATGTGCACAACAACCTAATAGTCATTCATACAATGCATTTTTGCTAAACGAGAAAGCGTATTTTGACTCCGCTGCCGTTGACGTGTTTGCGTTTTCCAGCAAGCCTGGTGGTTTATTTTTCGACTCTAAAACCGCCGGTATCGAAATTGTGCACCATGGTGAACGCACTGCCACCAACGGCGATGTACGCCTTTTGCATACACCAGAACAGTGGGACGGAATGGGGCAATTAGTCAGCCGTGAAGTAAACTCGCAAACCAATACAATTACCACACAACTCGCCTACCCAGAGCATAACTTTAGTTACGCTGTAAAAGCCACGACCCAAGGCGACAAAGTTATTATCAGTGTACATTTGGACAAACCTCTACCGACAAATTTAGTAGGCCAGGCCGGCTTTAATATGGAATTTGTACCTGCCGAATACTGGGATAAAGCTTATCTTGCCGATGGAAAACCAGGCCAGTTTCCACGTTCAGCATCTACCACTAATGGTATGCGTATGAACGACAATGGATTAACTGAACCCACTCCCTTTGCTACAGGCAAAACACTTGTTCTGGCGCCAGAAGACCCGACGCGTCGCGTTACCATTACCGAAACATTAGGTGATGGCGAACTCATGTTATTTGACGGTCGTACCAAAGCACAAAACGGATGGTATGTAGTACGAGACCTAATCCCTGCTGGCCGCACCGGAAAAGTTGTGGAATGGAGCCTAGACATCAGCGCCCTACCCAACTGGGTTCGCCAGCCTGTCGTCGGCTATTCTCAGGTTGGCTACCATCCGAAACAACCCAAGCAAGCCATAATCGAACTGGATTCAAACGACACGCCAAAGCAACGTATAGAATTACTTAAAATAAACGCCGATGGCAGTCACCAAACTGTACACAGCGCTAAGCCCAACCTGTGGGGAAATTATTTACGTTATCAGTATGCCACCTTTGATTTTTCTGAGATTACTGAGCCGGGTTTGTATCAGCTACGCTACGGCAAACAAACGACTCATACTTTTCCAATTGATAACAGTGTGCTGGCAAAAGTCTGGCAACCAACGCTGGATTTCTTCTTTCCAGTGCAAATGGACCATATGTTGGTACGTGAAGCTTATCGCGTATGGCACGGCCGATCGCATATGGATGATGCCTTACAGGCACCTGCCAATTACGAACACTTTGACCTATACGCCCATGGAGAAGCACTCGATACCCACTTTGAACCTTTTGAACATATCGATGGTTTAAATTACGGTGGCTGGTACGATGCTGGTGATTATGATATTCGCACTCAGTCGCAATATCACACTGTACAAGGCTTAGTGCATGCCGTTGAAGAGTTTGGTATTGAGCGTGATAACACCACGGTTGATCAAGCCAAAAAATTCACTGAAATTAACCGTCCTGATGGTAAGCAAGACATACTACAACAAATCGAACATGGTGTTTTAGCACTGATTGCGCAACATCGCGCCATTGGTCACGCCATTCCAGGTATTGTCGCTGGGCGGTTATATCAGTACCCTCATCTTGGTGATGGTTCTACCAAAACCGACAACATGATATACGACGCCAGTATGGATCCACATGCGGCGGAACGTGCTGTCGGTAAAATGTATCAACCTTCAACTGTCGATCCAACAAGCACTGAAGAGCTAATGCCAGAAAACGGCACCCACAGTGGCCGCTTTGATGACCGCTGGGCATTTACCACCAACACCAGTGCACTAAATTATGGCTCTGCTGCTGCTCTTGCTGCCGCCAGCCGTGTGCTTGGCCCAATCAATCAGGCACTTGCTGAAGAGAGTTTAATGACAGCTAAAAAGGTATGGGAATACGAAAAAAACCGACAACCCAATACATACCGCTTTGGCAATACAACCGGTGGCAAGCTGGAAGAAGAAAAACTTAAAGCCGCTGTGGAACTTCTTATCACCACGCAAGATACGCGCTACACGCAAGCAGTAAACGAATTACTCCATCAGGTTGAAGACAATTATCATGGTGATAACGTCGCCATGCTGATTTTGGCACTGCCCTATATGGACGAAGCTTACGCAAGCAAAATTAGAATGCTGACCGAAAAATATCGAGAGCAAATAGTCAATATTGAACAGGACAACCCATACGGTGTTCCGATTACCCGCGGAGGATGGGCCGGAAACGGTTCAGTTATGGGTTTTGGTATCACCAATTACTGGCTCAATAAAGCCTTCCCAGACATTGTTGAAAAAGAGCTGGTATACCGTAGCCTCAACTATATTTTTGGCACTCACCCAGATTCTAATTACTCCTTTGCCTCCGGTATCGGTGCCAAGTCACAAACGGCCGCTTACGGCTCAAACCGAGCCGACTTTTCATTTATCCCGGGTGGAGTTGTTCCAGGCGTATTAGTACTGCCACCGGATCTGCCAGAAAACAAAAGTAACTGGCCGTTCTTTTGGGGACAAAATGAATACGTGATCCCGATGGGTAGCCGATATTTATTTTTAACACATGCAGCGCAAGCTTTACTGCAAAAATAAGCCAAATAAAAAGGCCGATACCCGTTTAGTATCGGCCTTGTTTACGTTATTCCGGTATCTATAAATATATCTAGGGCGTTTTACGTTTTATCGAAGTAATAATCTAATCCTCTATTACTGATGATTTTACTCGTGTCAGGGTCAATAGTATTAATGCTGGAAACTAAAAAATTGTAAGTGTATTTCAAATTTTCCTCTGAGCTTGAATAACTCCACCTTTTATTTACAAAAAGTTGAAGTAGATTGTGATAGTCTAACCTCCATGGAAAAGGATTATATCGTTTATCTGTCATATAATTCTTTAAGTAGAAATGTACATAAGTTAATACAACTAGCGAGTACTTATAATCTTGAAGCATATTTATCAATTCAAGTTCAATATCCTTAGAATGTATTACTCGTTCTTCAATTAACAACGATAGAATCTTTACTATTGTTGCTAGGTTTTCGATTCTATAACGAGCTTTGCAATTATCACCAGAAGAACTCCCAAATGGACAACAGCCTCGTAACAACTTGGGCAATCCTTCATTCATTATGTCTAGCTTAGCTAAATGATATAAAGGATTATCAAGCAATCTATTCCTCCAAGTCTCGTCCATATTAAAACTCCGTCTTCATCTCGTCAGTTTTTTCACTCACTTAGCGTGGTGTCTAAAAGTATTGGATCAGATCAAAGCAGCGATGCCAAGAACTGTGTAAAAGGTACGATATTCTGTTTCACACTCGCCGCTTCTAATGCTTGCATGTACTCATCCCGTCGTTCGACGGGCACGACTGTCCACGGGTAACCGCCTGAGGCCATCATTAAATTCATGATGAATCTTCCCATTCTGCCGTTACCATCAAAGTAAGGGTGGATGTAGACGAAAATGAAGTGCCCCAGTACCACTCTGACTGCTGCATTTTCCTCTTCTGCGAGTAAGTCAAAGAGCGTCGGCATCATGTCGCGAACCGCGTTCCTATTAGGTAGGGTGTGCATAGACTGGCGAATATAAACAGGCCCTGACCGGTAACCGGCCAAGTCTGATTGTTTAATAATACCGGCGGCCACACTTGGGCCAAATAAGGCGAGATACCAATCGCTGTGCGTCTGTTCCAATACATCCCCAGGGTTCTCGCCCTCTAAGACTGCTAGAACCGCTTTTTTAACTTCCTGAAACGCATCCCAGTAGTCTTTGGCAGCCATGGCATCTAGGTGTTTTTTACTCTCGTCTGAACCTTCAGCTTGCCAGTTGCCAGAGCGAACCAGTTCAATCAATTCGCGAGTCACCCGATGGCCTTCGATGGACAGTGAGTGGTAGGCGTCTGTGACGTATTTGTCTTCCACTTCGGCCATATAGGTTTCGATGTCGACGCTTTGTTGTATTTGTTCAGGAAAATGCGCTATGACACTTTCACGCATTTGGGCCCACATCAGCCGCATGCGATTAACATAGGGGGACACATCACGACGGCCAAAGCTCACTTTCACTTTCTCTGCGAATGGATCTTCTTCCTGCACTTTCAAGTCAGCCGCTTGCATGCTTTTTAAAATATTGTCAGCGATCAGGTCTCGACCAATATTTCTAAAAGCCCCCACTAGTCGGCCGGCAATAACACTGTGATTACCGGCGAGTAAAACGGACAATACGTCGGATGCATCTGTCACCATCGATAAGGCAGTACGCATTTGAATGGGCGCATTTTGAAACTGGTTCGCCGAAGAATAAACAAGTGCTGCCGCTAAGCTGTATACATTGAGCCCATCCAGATTTTCAATGTGTTCTGCGGCTGGCATGTTCAACCTGACATCAAAAATCGAGGTGTTGTGTAGGAAGGCGGTGGGTTTATTATTACCTTTGGGCGAGCGTACGAGCAACTGCTGAGGAACAGTTTTATCGCCGATATGCAGGCTAATTGATTGCTCAGGTGATAGACACCAGACATTATCGAAACGTTCCGATAAATATGCACCACAAAAATCCCAGAAAGAAGCATACCAAGATGT
Organism: Catenovulum sediminis; assembly: GCF_007289895.1. Lineage (GTDB taxonomy): Bacteria > Pseudomonadota > Gammaproteobacteria > Enterobacterales > Alteromonadaceae > Catenovulum > Catenovulum sediminis. Next base: position 141,089 of record NZ_CP041661.1, read on the forward strand.
ACTGTCGCCGTGCTTTTCATCTGGCATCGCCGATATGTACCAGCCACGGATGACTTCGCGAATAAACCCATGCTTCAATAGCCGCTCTCGATGCACTCTGCTGAGTTGCTTCGACTGGATGGCAACAACCCCAGATTCTTGAAGCTGTTGTAATTGCTCAAGCGAATTTGCTAGTTTTTGTGATATGTCATTCATGTTCGCTCCAACTATTACTCGTGATACTTACCAGTAATCAATCACCACTTCTAGGTTTTAGTGTTATATCATTTATAGGTTTTGATGTCACACTACTTATAGGTTTTAATGATTATCCGTTTTTAGGCTTTAACGCTCATTTCATTAAAGAAGTCATAAGAAAAAGAGCTTTCCGGCCATAATCCTTCCAAAAGAAGTACAGAATTATAACCGGCGATCATATGGAGGAATGATTAGAGTAGATTTGCCACAATAAAAATTAACACATTTAAACAAACTGCTGTATTGATTCAAAATATTGACTGATGCTGCCGCTGTTTGCCTCTTCACAGGTTCGCCAAATTCGGTTTAATGGTAAAGTGAAAAAATTATCACCAATTTTTATCGCTTCTTGGTTATACGCTTTTACCCACGCTCCACCATATTCTTTGATAATTGCATCACCCAAAAATATGCCAAACAATTTAACTTTGGTGTCGGTTTTTATATTTTTAATGTCATCTTCGGCCAGTAAAACGTCTAAATAGGCTACTGCTTTTTTGCTGGGTTTCATTTCAAAACCAGCACGTTTTGAATACAACTGTGCAACTAAAGGCGTCATGCTTTTAAATTGGTCCATATGCCCTTCGGGCAGGGGTTCGTAACCAATGACTTGCTGATTCTGAGCCAGATGAGTTTCTTTGGGTTGCAAGTAGGGGTCTACAAATTTACTTAAATCGCGCAGCGGTTCATTTGGCCTGCGTGGGGTAAAAGCAGAATACTCATTCCCCCAAGGGGTAAATATGTCGTAACCTTGCAGAAAGTCATAGTGGTCTTGGTAATCTTCTGCCGCAAGCGGCGTTGTGTCTATCCACTCCATTGGCAACCAAGGGCTGTCTACTTGTATTTTATAGCCATGCATCCACGCCAAACGTGTGTATAAAAAGCCAAATACCGAGAACAGGTTTTGTTCAAGCGCAAATAAATCATCAAAGTTACGCTCTTTAGCCACCTCAATTGAGGTTAACCAATTTAAATAACGTGTCATTTCGGCTTCATCACCTTCTACTAACGCCATAAAAAACTGGTAGTCGGGCTGGTATTTAATCAAATTTGGCTGTGTACTGGGGTTTTGCTGCAAAAATTCGCAGCGTTTTTTAACCAGTTCAAACTCACCTCGTAGTGCCAGCATGTAAGTTACTGACAAATAGTGATATGCATCTGGGTAGCAGTTAACCAGTAGTTCCCCTTCTCGCTCAAATACCATGTTATCGCGTTGAATACTCCAGCGAATTAGCTCCGGATGGTTACTCAGCAATGGTAAGAGGTGATGCCCCATATGGCGGTTATCGAGCTCATTAATTTCAATCGTCCCACGGTTCACCGCTTGCACTCTAGCCTTAGCCGCGATATATAGCTGCTGGCGCATTTGCTTAATATCTTTTTGGTAATACCAGGCCCGCATAGCTAAGCCATAATGGTAAGTAGACACCCCTCGTAGACACATAAGCGGGTCACCAGTGTTTGTGCGAATAAATTCTAGCGTGCGTTCACGAAAAGATTCTTCTAGTTTGAGTGTACTTTCAATTTTATCTAAACCTGGTTGAAGTAGTTCTTTTATATGCATTATGGTTCCTTTATTTAGATGGCACATCAATGCCAGATGCAAACAGCAGCTCACCTGGTTTAAAATCAAAATTATTGAGTTCAGCACTGCGGTTTTGCACCACGCCTGCAAGATAGAATTTGAAATTACCCGAATCTACCGCGTCCAATATCACAGCTTTAGCTGGGCTATTGTCGGGCAATAGTTTTGCCCTGCTTGTAATCCATTCTTTACTACCTTGCAACGTCCCATCGTTTAACTTCGATAACTGAAAGGTGCCGTTTTGTGCTGCCTGCTTACTATCGTAAATATGAACCCAAACCTTACCATCAGCGTCTACGTCTTGTACAACATGGTCGATACCTTTGTTGCCTTGATATTTAAGGTCTTCTTGATCAAATACTTTAGCATTCGGTTTATTGGCATAGTCAGCTGTTAATTTTGCTTGTACTAATTAAACACATATTAGGTTCATCGGTCATTGCAACCAACTCATTTTCAATACACTCACTTGCAATTTGCCCTTCATCGACAAGCAAAGAAAGTATATTAAAACAATAAACGAAATTTTCATGGTGATATGCGTATTTAAGCTCTGTTTTTTTTACATTCAAATTTAACTTTGTTATAAAAATCATACTTTTTAATACTTTCCCTCATCGCTAAAAATCTTTTATCCACGTGTTTGGAATTTCATCCCAGAAAGCGGGCGATAACAGCCTCCGCCACTCCTATTTTTGTTTCAGGGTCATAAGTATAGCCACTAGGCTTCCATAGTTCATCACTAGCACCGCCTTCTTTTCCATTAGATATTCTTACATTCTTTGAATCTATAAATCTCTACAGTTGTATTAGACCATTACAACTGCGGGGGTTATGTTTTTCACATTATGCTGTGAATTTTTAAACCTTGGATAGCTTTGTTTATAAGGATTAACTTTGGTTGATAGCGGGATAGCGACTAAGTTTAAAAAGCGGTGAGTCTTATATTTTACTTAAATCGTCGCTGAGTTCATCTAAGTTGTGTGCTATGGTCTGAAAGTTTTCAATTGTTTGATTAAACGATTGGCTAACGTCTGTCATCATGCGGTTGCCAGAGCCTATGACATCGGTACTGGCATTAATTGCCGCTTTAATTTCACTCACAGCCTGTTCGCTGCGTTCGGCCAGTTCACGCACTTCATGGGCAACAACACCAAACCCACGACCGGAATCGCCAGCTTTGGCCGCTTCTATCGCGGCATTAATTGACAATAATTTTGATTGGCTCGCAAGCCCTTGGATCAGCTCGACTGTTTCGCCGATCAGATCGTTTTTGGTATTAATGTCTGTGATGATTTCAGATAAATTTGAAAATACTTGATAACAATCCTTAGAGCGTTTGCCGGCTTTTTGCGTATCGGCCTGAATTTCATACACTCGTTCAACTTTTTCGCTTATCAAACGGTTATTATTTTCGATCGTTTGCCGGTTGTGCACATGCGGGGTGACATTTCTTGTAATACCAATTATTCCATTTAATTGTCCGGTTTTGGCTTCTGTCCATTGCACTTTGGTTGTCGCTAGCCAGACATCACCGGCTTGTTCTTCGATATCTTGAAAATGCATTTTTTTATGCATTACAGCTTTTTCATCCGCCCAGGCTTTTTCACAAAAATCAGGCGGCATAAAAATATCATCACTTTTTCCCAACTCCAATTGAGGGATTGCTTTTAAAAATGAGCGATTTGCGTATATATAGTTATGCTGCGTGTCTTTTACGTAAATCCAGTCAGGAATTAAATCCAATACGGTATTGTATAAAACTTGCTTTTCATTGACCGTCACCAGTTGTGACTTAAGCTCGCTAATTTCGCTGTCTTTTTGCTCAATTAAGTTTTGCAGCTGTCGCTGCATGGTATGTAGTTCGGATTCTTTATCCGTTGTTTCATGTTGATTTTGAGCAAACTGAAAATACAAAAATACAAACAACCCAACAGACAGCCATAACCAATTTAGCCAGATATCTAAATACAGTGGAATAGCTGCCGCGCCCACAACAAACAGTAATGCGACAAATATCACATAGGTTTGATGACTTTTTTTGCGGCTCGTTTGGTCTTGAATTTCTGATGTTTGATACATATGCTCAACGCCTAAATTAAACGGTAAATTAGTTAATCAAGTTATTCAGGCAACAGCATGGTGTGTTGCCTGCTGCCTAAATGTGCGCAAAAAATTTAGTTACGCAGCTGATTTAGCGTGTAATAAAGTTTATTTACGCTGGGCTTGCGCTGACTGGCACTGGTCAATGCTTTAAAATCAAACATCACCACTTTATCCGCGGTTAGCGGCACATCGACCCACAATGTCGTATTATCGTTCGTCAACCTGACCTTTTGAATATCAAGCTGTTTCAGGTTTTGCTTAGCTGAGCCGTATTCGCCGCTGTACTTGTAGTTCCACTCCGATACTGCAATTTTATTTGCACGCACGGTGTTAGGCTCAACCGCTTCAGTAAAGTTAATTTTAAAACCACTTTTCGTCAGTTTGATATCCAGCACTTCAAACGGGTTGGTGCCGTCCCAAACGATTTTTTCTAATCCGAAAGGTTTACCGCCTTTTGCGCCCCAACCGCGCGCCGTTTGACCCACCCATAAATGTCCTTGGCTATCAAAACGCGTACGGATATTGCCACTTTGCATGCCTCCGACAAAGTTCATGACCGCCCCCTGATATTGACCGTTCACTTTATCCAGCATCACACGAAAGACATTTGACTGGGTTTGATCACCAATAAAAATTTGTCCTTTAAAGGGGCCAAACTGGCCTTCTGTGGTATCCCATTCAGGATTTCCCGGCGAGTTTGCCACTTCAATATGCGGGATCCAAACAACCGGCTTTTCACGCAATTTGTCAAAGTCTGCCGGTGTCATACTGCGAATTTTATCTTCGTTATAATCAGGATGATCAATGAGCGGAATTGGATGCCCGTAAAACTTATTTTCCTGCAAAATATGCAGCTTAGAGGTTTCAACCCAATCGCCTTGGTTATCAGTAAAAAACAACTCATCTTGCGGGCTGATGCCAATTCCAGCGGGTGAACGCAAACCATAAGCGAATGGTTCAAATTGACCTTTTGTATTCACCTTAAATGCCCATCCACGATATCCACCCGCGCTGCCCATAGTGCCAAGCGAAAACGACTTAGGCGCACCATGACTTAAATTAAGGGTCCCGTAATAATTGCCGGCTTTATCTTTTACTGGGCCAAAAGTAAATTCGTGATAATTATCGTGAAAGTTCCAGTCGTCCGTAATTTGAATATAATCATCTGCCTGCCCGTCGTTGTTAATATCGACCAGACGGGTTAATTCTGGTTTTTGCGCGACAATAATACTGCCATCATCTTCTATCATTAAACCAGTTGGTTCATGCAAACCATCCGCAAACTTTGTCCAGTTTCCTTGTTTTAAGCGCCAAACTTCACCCAAACGGGTGGCAACAAATACCTCGTTATTTTTACTGGTGTCCAGCCCGGTTATATGAAAAGGCACATCTTTCGGTAAATCGATGGTTTCTACAGAATATCCGTCCGGCATGTAATTGCCTTTTGGATGCCCAACGGCATTTGCAGTTTGCGCGTTAAAAACAATGCCACACAAAACAAATGCACGGATAAACTGGTTTTTCACTACATTAAGTTTATTTTGCATTTTACTCTGCTCCGGTCGCTTTTATTTGAATGCTAAAGTTTTTGTTTTGCGCTGGGTTAACGACAAAGGTTTTACCCTTATGACTGCTTTTAATTTGACCACCAGTTACCGAAATCGACATTGCCTTGTTTTCAGGTAATTTAAACTGCAGGTCGTTGACGTTTTTCGGATTACCCAACACCTGATAGTTCAGCGATAAGGTTTTTCCGTCTGTTGCCACCCCCTGCATCGACAGATAGACATTTTGTAATTTAAAATCAAATCGGGTTTCAGCCTGTCGGTTGTATTTTATAAACTCGCACTGCTTGCTCTTTGGCATTATTTGCGCATTGCGGTTAAATAACCACTTACCTAAAGGTACGCTTCCGTCTTGTCCTCGGCCTTTAATATTGGGTCCAATATTTAACATATCTCCTAGCCACACACCGCTTATTGCACAGCTGCGGGTGTTAAAACCATAATTAACTTTTTCTAGCAAACCAACGGCAACTGTATAGGGAGGTAAATCAACCACAACCTTGCGTTGCACCTGAATGGATTTATCCGCTTTTATTGGAAAATCTGTGCCGGCCAGTTGCTGCTCTGCAACTTTTGAAGCGGCAAATAACTTTATGGTGTTTTCTTTATTAGTGACGATCAATGGCGCGTTGGTACGGGTGTATTTCGGGAAAGGTTTAGGCGGCGTCATTAATCTGAATGTCATCTGTTGTTTACCACGCTTAAGCGGCCAGCTGCCACTCCATTGATTACCCACTTTTTTCACGGGCTGGCCATCTATATACACGTCAATGAGTACGTGAGGTGCTTTTACGTATAACGCCGTATCTTGTTCGCGAGGTGCATAAAAATCGCCTGTAAATTCAATCGCAAATTCTTCGCTTTCTGGCATGCTAAAATCTGGCATATTTCTTAACGCTGGACCTTGTTTAACAGGTCTATGGTTTTCTAACTGCGCCCAACTGCGCGACTTGTCGCCACCGAGCGTATAGATTTTATAGGTTAAATTGTCCCAACCTTCCCGTTTAGACAATATATAAGCTGTGATTTGTTTAACTTGCTGTTCGTTCAAGATGTTTTTAAAAGCCGGCATCCCCGCTTGTGAAAAACCATTTTGAATATTTTTGAATATATCTGAAGGTTGACCACCATGTACCCACTCACCGTCTTTCAAGTTAAAACCCATCGCGCCACTTAAATCGGCGCTATGGCAAGCAGCACAAACCGATTCAAACGTTTTTTGCCCAGCGGTTAAATGCTCTGTTTGCAAACTCATTGTTTCAATCTGTTTGTCTAAGTCAGAGGGATTACTATGCGCGACACTGTTAAATAACAGCATGCTCATTAAAATAAATTTAAAATTAAAAGTGTGGTTCATAAAAGTTGTACCTACCTAATAGGATTATTTTCATTAATGCATTGTTTGTCTTTTGTTATAAAGCACCCAGCACGACAAAATTAACACATGAATTTTATTTTTTAAATATAATTTAAAATTTTCAGTTAGCAACACACATCTCTATTTAAGTGCATTTTTAGAAAATTTCGATATTCGATTAACACTGCGCACCGGATCAACTTTGTAAATTCACCACCCAAATAAATTAACCTCATGATTTAATTGCGCTTTCACGCCCTACAATTCACTCTAAATACCGTATACAGCTGCATGCACACCAAATAATTGTTAACAAAAATAATTTTCTTGCTGAAACAAGCGATTTTGGTTATTTTTTATAACGCCTTATTTACAACCTAACGGTTTAGGTTTAGCATAAAAACAATTATTCATATATAAATTTCAGGTAATACTATGGAAACAAGCAGAAGCGTGGATACCAGCTTGGTAGAAGAAACCAGTAACACCACTGTTAACAAACCGAAAATAATTGAAAAGAAATATTTTCTGTCTTTCGTTCTTGTTGGGTTATTATTCCCATTATGGGGATTCGCCAATGATGTTACCAATCCACTGGTAAAGGCCTTTAAGGATATTTTTTTAATATCCAATGCGCAAAGTAGTCTGGTTCAGTTCGCGTTTTATTTTGGTTATGGTTTTATGGCTATCCCGGCTGCAATCTTCATCCGCAAATATAATTACAAATCCGGTATTTTATTAGGCTTGAGTCTATATGCGTTAGGCGCGCTTTTATTTATTCCCGCCAGCAGCTATATGGAATTTAACTTCTTTTTAGCCGCTTTATGGATTTTAACCTGCGGACTTGCCCTGCTTGAAACAACCGCTAATCCTTATGTATTGTCGATGGGCCACCCTGATACATCCACTCAACGCCTCAATCTTGCGCAGGCTTTTAACCCAATTGGCTCATTAACCGGGATGATGGTGGCATCAACTTATATTCTGAATGAGTTACAAGTCGAAGCATTTCGTGCCAAAGAAAAAGCAAACCATCCTGAATACGCAAACATGTTGCCTGCCGAAGTCGATGGCAAATTAGTTCAGGCTTTAAACGATTTTGCCGTCAACGAACCCGTTGCGCACCAAGCAATGCAAGCGGCAGATCTTGCAACGGTTAAAGGCCCTTATGTTGCCATTGCCGGTGTTGTATTTTTAGTTTTTTTAGCGTTTTTATTTACCAAAATGCCTAAAACACAATCAGATCAAGAGCCGTTAACCCCCACCATTTTAAAAGATACCTTTAAACGTTTATTTAAAAACGGTCGTTATCTAGAAGGCGTACTCGCACAGGCGTTTAACGTGGGTGCACAAATTATGTGTTGGACCTTTATCATCCATTATGGCATGACTTCTGTCGGTTTAACGGCAGCAGAGGCGCAGAGCTATAATATGATTGCGATGGGTATTTTCTTATCCGGTCGATTTATTTGTACTTTCTTGTTGTCCTACGTTCGTCCGGGCCAACTATTAATGATTTTAGCAGCCGGTGCCGGTGTATTAGTTGCAGGCGCTATTTTCTTAGGCGGATATTCAGGCTTATATTGTTTAGTCGGGGTTTCAGGCTGTATGTCACTGATGTTCCCAACCATCTACGGTATCGCGCTTAAAGATATGGGTGAAGACGCCAGTTTAGCGTCAGCTGGTTTAGTGATGGCAATTGTAGGGGGCGCAATTATGCCGCCGCTGCAAGGCTCACTCATTGATGGTGATTCATTATTTGCTGGTTTGCCCAGCGTACAAACTTCTTTTGTATTACCACTCATTTGTTTTGTCATGATCGCGTTTTACGGTTATCGAGCACATGTTAAATACAAAGTTTAAGCTTTCCACCCTGTACTTACTGCCTGCACTGCTGGCAGTAAGTCTTGCCGATGCAAATGAATACCAACCCAATTGGCCTTCAGTTAAACAACATCAAACGCCTCAATGGTTTTTAGACGCTAAATTTGGCGTTTATTTTCATTGGGGTCCATATACTGTTCCTGCGCATAAAACAGAGTGGTATTCGATATGGATGTATCGCGAAGGTCATCCTATACGTAAACACCATGAAGAGACTTATGGTGATTTATCTGAGTTTGGTTATAAAGATTTTATTCCACAGTTTACCGGCGAGCATTTTGATGCGAAAGAATGGGCACAGCTGATTGCTGCTTCTGGAGCTGAATTTGCAGGCCCGGTCAGCGAACATGCGGATGGATTTGCCATGTGGGACAGCGAGGTAACCCGCTGGAATGCTAAAGACATGGGCCCCCAAAAAGATATTGTGGGTGAAATGTCTGTTGCTCTGCGCGAGCAAGGTTTAAAGTTTATTGCCACTTTTCACCATCAATGGAAGTATGTTTGGTACCCAACCTGGGATAAGAATACCGATGCTTCCGATCCGCAATACGCCGATTTATATGGCCCTTATGTACCAAAAGGCACATTTGTCATGGCCAATCAAAAAACAGAGCCATTGCCTGATAAACAATTTAATGATGAATGGCTGGCTAAAGTGCAAGAAGTGGTTGATAAATACCAGCCTGATTTAGTTTATTTTGATAATAAAATGGACATTATTGCAGAGCAATACAGGCTTAAATTTTTGGCTGATTATTATAATCAGGCAGCAGAGCGCCGGCAAGATGTCGTTGTTACCTATAAGTTTGAAGATTTGCAGCCGGGCTCAGCCGTTTTAGATTTAGAACGTGCACGTATGAGTGATATTAAGCCCTTTCCATGGTTGACGGATGATTCAATTGATTGGGATTCTTGGAGTCATACCAATACACCAAATTATAAATCAACTGATCGTTTGATTGATTTTTTAGTGGATGTTGTCAGCAAAAACGGTCGAGTGCTGTTAAATATCACCCCTACCGCAGATGGTCGTATTTTACAACCGGTACGACAGCGATTACTTAATATGGGTGAATGGCTCAAAGTAAATGGTGAAGCCATTTATGGTACACGCCCGTGGCATCGCTTTGGAGAGGGACCCACGCAAGTGACGGAAGGCCATTTAAGTGAAAAACAAAACCCCGACAGCACGGCCAAAGATATTCGATTTACAACTAAAGAGGGTGCGCTATACGCGTTTGTGTTGGGATGGCCAACTGAAAATATCTCGATTAAAAGTTTAGCCCGTTACAAAGTTAAAAAGATTCAATCAATCAAGCTGTTGGGCAGCGCAGAAAAAATTAACTGGCATCAAGCCGATGATGCATTAATAATAGAGCCACCCGCTGACGCACCAACTGACTATGCGCACGCGTTTAAAATCACCTTTAAGACAAATTAATGGCATATATTTTTTTAACTTATCCAATAGGAATACGAAGATGAGATTTTTTTGCTTGTTATTGCTGGCTCAGATAAGTTTGATGGGATGTCAGAATCAACCTGATCAACCTGCTCAAAAAAACCAACAACAATTGCAACCAGCCGAGAACTGGCAAGCTGTTTTAACAAATGCTGAGCCCGTGCCGCGCCACGAAGCTACCTTTATTCAGTATAAAAATAAGTTTTATGCATTAGGTGGACGGGGTGTGAGAGCCGTCAGTATTTATGATCCAGTCAATAACAACTGGCAAAAAGGCAGTAAACCGCCTTTTCAAATCCATCACTTTCAGGCAGGCATTTATCAAGATAAAATTATCATCGCCGGTGCGATGACGGGTGGCTACCCAGATGAAAAACCGGTTGGTAATTTAATTTATTATTATCCTGAACAAGACAAATGGGAAATTGGTCCGTCTATTCCAGAAAATCGCCGTCGTGGCGGCGCGGGCGTGATTATTAAAGGCGACAATTTATATCTAGCGGCCGGCATTACCAATGGACACATTGACGGTTGGGTAAATTGGCTGGATGTTTATAACTTCACAAGCGGAAAATGGCAACAGCTACCCGATGCGCCCAGAGCACGTGATCATTTTCAGGCAGGTTTAATCGGTGAACAAATTTATTTAGTGGGCGGCAGAAGAACCTCTAAAGTAACCAACCAAGTATTTTCTCTGTTAGTGATGCCCGTTGATGTATACGATATAAAAAGCAAAACTTGGCGTACTTTACCCGCTAAAAATAATCTGCCGACCGGTCGCGCTGGCACCTCCACTCTGGTGGTAGGTGAAAACCTGATTGTATTGGGCGGAGAAAGTGATCGGCCCGGCGTCGCACATAATGAGGTGGAAGCATATAATATAAAGTCTGAACAATGGCGAACTTTACCTAACATGCTGCAAGGACGACATGGCTCAGGCGCAATTTTATACGATAATTCCATCTGGACGTGCTGCGGCTCTGGTAACCGCGGTGGTAGCCCAGAGCTCACGACAACAGAAAAACTAAAGCTTAATCTAAATGGAACACTTGATTAAGTTCAACAACGGTGGGGCTGTTATCTGGATTGGTTTGCATAATATCTGCCATGTACGCCCACCACTTTTTAACCACTTCAGTGGTGGGTAATTTGTCCATGGTATGTTGATTATTCCGCCATAGAACTGCAAAGAGTTGCAAACTCTCCTGATGCAAATATATCGAATAATCGTGAATACCTGCTTGTTTAAGTTCGACAGCTAATTCCGGCCATATTTCATCATGCCGCTTTTTATATTCATCTTCACAACCTTGATTTAGCTGCATAACAAATGCAATTTTTTCCATTTTTCATTCTCTGTAAATTTAATCTATTGCGCGTATCTTTATAAATTTGCTGGATAAACAACGCGCCAGTCATATGCCGCTATATGAAGCTCTGTATTGGTAATTTTTTTACCGCTAATAGCATCTTTAGAGCCCGCTGGAATTTGTAACCTTCCACCTTGTCCGTCCATATTAATCACCACCCATAATTTATGCCCATTATGATCGAGCCGGGGGGCAACTATTGTTCCTGAACTCACGTTATATTTTTCGGTAACACCAGACAAATCTGCGTAGTAGGTAATTAACGTGTTGATAAATCGCTGTGCACTTTCACCGTGAGGCTGTGCCCCTAATACAACGACACGACCTTTACCAATTGAACGCTCAGTGATAAATGCATGGCCTGCAGCGACTCCACTTTCAATCGTCGCAATCGTTTTGGTACCCGCTTTCGGTTGCATCGCAGCACACCACCCGCTGAGCTCTGTTTCTATATTAAAGCCACGTCCTTTCGAACCGGTTTTAGTCAGCGGTACAACAAATTTCGTTTCGACGCCAGAAAATTCATCTAACAAACCCAAACCTGCTGTAGTGGGTACTGTGTGTTCTTTACCACGCGTACCCGTAACCGGCCCGGCAATCCAAGTGCCACCTTCTTTGACAAATTTAAGCACTCTAGCCATAAATATTTCGCTTACATAGGGCATTGCAGGCGTAATTAATACTTTTAAGCCACTTAGCTCTGCGTTTTCAAATCGAACGTCGCGGTGAATTCCCAAATCCATTACGTGTTTTTGCCACATTTCAATGACACCACGGTAACGATTCGGGAAATTTTCACGTTTATCCAGAGCTTCTGTTTCAATCATAGCCCGCGCATGATCAGAATAAGTAATTGCGACCTGTGCGCCCACCATTTTTCCGCCCAGTACAAATGGTTCTAGTTGCTGTCGCGCTTTTGATACTTTTTCAACTTCTGTATAACCAATGCTAGGCTTAAACCATGCACTCATAACCGCACTGTGTGGAAGCTCTGCACCACTGCGTTGCTGACGCCATAGCCAATAACAAAAAGCTTCCCCGCCTAACGCATATACAGATAATGCTTCTACCTTCAAGAATTCAGGCGGATGCGGCGGTTGATGATTACCCAACCAGCCGTTGTGAGATACACTGGTTTCCATCAACCAAAACGGACGTCCCGGGATAGCAGAACGATACATATCAGAACGGTAAACCAAAGCGGGCCATTGTTTATCGTTTGGATAAGCGTCATATGAAGCAAAATCTTGCGCTCGCATGGACCGTTCGTGGTGAATATTAAAGGCTGGATTATCATTATGGGTCACGGGTAAGTCGGAATATTCGTGCAAAATATCACTTTGCTCCTTCATAAAATCGGCCACACTTTCCCGACAAAACATTTTATATGCGGTGATTAACGAAGCATTATGCAAAAACGGGGTTTTAACAGGTGCGGGTACCTGCTCAAAACGCTGATAATGTTGACTCCAAATATGGGTTCCCCAAGCTTCGTTAAGTTTTTCAATCGTGCCGAATTTCGCTTTTAACCACTTATGCCAGTTGACAATCGCTGCATCGCTAAAATCTTCTGCCACATGAGCTTTCATTTCGTTATCGATCTGCCAGCCAATTAAAGCTGGATGTTTACCCAACTCTTTCGCCATTGCTCTGATAATATTAAAACAGGCTTTTTTAATGGCTGGGTGTTCGTAACTGGCATGTTGGCGTGCGCCATGGTGCATTATCTCGCCATTTTCATTCTTGTGCAGACGCTCAGGATGACCGTGTGTAAGCCATATCGGTGGCGTTGCGGTTGGCGTACATAAAACAACATCAATGCCCGCGGTATGCATTTTATCCATTACCATTTTGAATAAACTTAAGTTAATGTATCCTTCTTCTGGCTCCATGGTTGACCATGCAAATTCAGCCATACGGGCCACATTGATACCCAGTTTTTTCATCTCGGCGATGTCTCTATCTATATCTTCTAACGGCCAAAGCTCGGGATAATAAGCTACGCCGTGGTAAAGTTTTTTAATTTTGTAGTTCGCAATTCGCTGAGGTGTACTTGACGCTGAAAAGGCGATCCCTGATTTGACCGCCATTCCGGCTCCTAGCCCAATACCTGCGATTTTGAACATATCTCGACGGCTTACTTTCATCTTTATTTCCCACTTTTTAGTTAAGTTTGTACATGTCTAATTTGATTTTTATTATGTGGATGTTCAGCACCTCATTAGGGTGAATATTAAGCGATCCAAACATCCATCATATCCCTTGATGTTATTATCTTGACACTGTTGTTAACGGTGAAAGTCTTGTTTTAATAATTCTTTTACAATAGATAGTAACGGCCAGAATAATCACAGTCAACAACCATTAGTCATATTCAGTCAATAAGTTTCAAAAAGGGAGGTATTTGTTATAGAATTGCTCATTCATATTGGCAGGTTCATATTGATGAAAAACAAACTTAACTGGATCTGATTTTGCAGCTTAACCAAACTAATTGTTAATCAGTTGGTGGGAGTGACTTTTTTGCTCTTTTTTCTAGGTAAAGCGCTTTGTCGGCTTCAGTAATCGCATGTTCAATATTTACAAGCTTATGCTGTTTAAAAGTATAAAAACCGATACTAATACCTAATTTAAAATCTAATTTTTCTTGCTGATTTATTTTGAACAAGCGAGATTCAAGCCGATTTGCCACCTGTTTTGCTTGTGTTTGATTCATGGCTGTACAGACTATGAATTCATCGCCCCCTACGCGTGCAATCACGTCTGATTTTCTAAAAAGTGATGTCAAACACTCAGCAGCTAAACAAATTGCTTCATCCCCTTTAGCATGGCTCAATTTGTCATTGATTTGTTTAAGATCGTCTAGATCTGCATAAAAAATAGTAAACTCGTTGGAGCCTGATTCTTTTTGCAAGTTATTGAATGATTCGTGTAATCCACGACGATTTAGCAAACCAGTCATCTCATCCAAATTGGAAAGCTCTTTAAGGGTTTGATTGTAATGTGAAAGCTGTTCGTTTCTTTCCGTCAATCGTTTTAATAAATGCTGGTTGCGATCCACTGCATTTTCAAAGTTATTAAATATCTGTACGGTATTCAGTGTACTGGCAATATTGGCACAGATATCCTGTGCATCCTGCACTCGGCCGACGGATAAATCAAACACCACAAAACCAAAATGCCGATCGGCAAAATACAGATTGTTGACGACTAAACAAGCATAGTCATCCAATTTAAATAACGTCTTGGGTATCAAATCACGGGTCGGGAAAATATTCCCCTCCTCTATCGCAACACGTTTTCCCGCATCAAACGCGTACACCAGCTTAGCGTTTTGTGGCAATTGAGTATCTTCTTGTAATTGAAACGGTTCATTTTGATAAAGTGAAATGAAACAGCCTCGAATGCCACGATTCACAAGCGCTGTGGTTAATTTGACAAAATAATCCTGATAGTCAAATGCTTGCACGTTTTCATATATATTAAATTCTTGCGTAAATAACCGATTGTCCGTCCCTGCGGGCTGAAATTGATTATTACAACCACAGGATTGACGATACTTTATCGGTGCAGGAAATAATTTAAATTTTGGCATTGCAGCGTTGTTTAACAAAGTATCAACGACATATTCAGCCATCGCCTCGTGCGGGTGTTCTGCAGTTGTTAATTGCGGGTTAATTAAACGCGCATTAAGCGCATTGTCAAAACCGACAACGGCATATTTTCCAATTTTATCCTGCGCAAAATGGTTAATATAATCCAATGCCGCAATTGCCGTTTCGTCATTGGGAAAAATAATAGCTTCAATGTTCCGCGATTCTGCTATCACTTTTTTGATAAACCGAATAGCGCCATCTGCACTCCAATCCGCTTGTTCAACTAAGGTATTTTTTGCTAATCCATATGCAGCTAATGTATTCAGCGTTGCCGCCGCGCGCTTTTGCGCTTCAGGTTCTGTTTCCGGTCCTTTTAAAACAGCGAAACGTGAATACTGGTGTTTTTCAATTAAATGTTTCACCATTTCGGCTGATGCACTTGCACTATCGATTTGTACTGAGTGACAACCGGGTCTTTCGTTGTAATACACTACGGTCGGGCAATCCAACTTATCTAAAAACAAAGCTTCAAACTTATCTCTAGGGTATGCTCGGGGAACTGCAGCACTGGTTGCAACCAAAAAGTCTATCATGCCTTTTTGAGGAAACTGATAGACAAAATTTCGCTGCGCTTGTGCATATTGTTTAGCGCCCAAGGTTCTGCCCTCATAAACGATTAAAGCCACCCCTTTTTGATTGGCTAATTTTTGTAAGCTTCTGAATATTCGTCCATTATTATTGCGGGTCAGTTCTGAAGAAATTAAAGCCAGCCGCTTTTTATATGTCATATTTGTTCGAATAGCTAATGTATAATTTTATAAGCATAGCTGTTAGTTAATATTTTTGCCTGATTTCTTGGCATGCTGGATAGTTGACTTACCGCACAATGTTAATGATAATTGTTTTCAATTACATTATTAAAAATGATACAACTTGTGCAGCCCAATACATTGACTTTACCTCGAATTTTAATCGTCGAAGACGATAAACAGCTTAACCAACAATTGTCTGAATTATTTTCCCATGCCGGGTATGCAGTTGACACCTGCTTTGATGGGGAACAAGGTTTGATCAATGCAACCACACAAGACCCTGATCTTGTTTTGCTGGATGTGATGCTGCCTAAACGTGATGGTTTTTCTGTATTAAGCATGCTGCGTAAAACAAGTCAGGTGCCGGTGATTATGTTGTCCGCCAAGGGCGCAGAGCAAGCGCGGATAACAGGGTTAAGTCAGGGCGCGGATGATTACGTATCTAAACCATTCAACCGCACTGAGTTAATGTTAAGAATTGAGGCTTTACTCAGACGCACTCATCAACATCAACATCAACAAGAATCAGAAAGTTATCAATTAATTTTTGATGGTTTAACTATCAACAGACAAACACAATCAGCCATTGTTAATACAACAACCTTAGAACTGACACAAATCCAATTCAAGTTACTGGCAGAACTGGTGCAGCATAAAGGCGAAGTTTTATCTAAAGCCTACCTTTACCAAAAAGTGCTGCACAAAACCTTTGGTGCGCATGACAGAAGCTTAGACATGCACCTGAGCAGAGTCCGGCGCAAATTAAACAACGCAGGTTGGCCCGGTGAACGTTTAGAAACCGTACACGGCAAAGGGTATTGTTTAATATGAATAAACGCTTGTTCTGGAAGTTGTGTTTAATTATCGCTACCGGTGTCGTTGCACTTTTTTATGCGATAAATATGCTGGCTCAGCACACAGAAGAAGATATGAGCATGCTGGCGCCGGAAGATCGTCAACAGCTCAATGATTGGGGTCAGCAAGCAGAAAAATTATACTATGCCGGCAACAAAGCGGCGTTACATGATTGGTTAGAAACATTAAAAAAACAAGAAAATACCTGGGTTTCGATTGTTGAATATGAATTTACCAAAATAGCAGGCGATCCGTTAAACGACATTTACACTGAACGCTTTTTTTTAGGACGCAGCGTCGACTGGAAAATCCATTTGTACTTAAACTACAACCCGGTAATGGATATTCCCTTTGAACAGGGCCAGAAAAGCTTTTTAATTAAATTACCTAAGAGAATGCGTCCCGGTTCGTACTGGCAAACAACGCGTTTTATTTTAAAAATTATTTTGCCGATGCTGCTGCTGAGTTTGCTTTCGTGGGTTTTGTACCATCACATCATGGACCCGTTAAAAAAGCTGGAACGCGCCACACGGGAATTTAGCAAAGGTCATTTTGCAGTGCGGGTAAATCAATCAATAGGCAAACGCAATGACGAAATATCGCAACTGGCAAATACATTTGATCAAATGGCACACCGCATTGGTGCTTTAATCAATAGTCAGCGTCAATTAATAGCAGACTTATCCCACGAACTGCGTACCCCACTCACCCGCCTAGACATCGCTGTGCAAAGTTTGCAAGACCAGCACAACTGCTTGCAAAATCTTGAACGGGTAGAGCGTGAATCTAAACAGATACGCAAATTAGTCGATGATACATTAACGCTTGCCTGGCTGGAAAATGAGCGCCCAGACATTCAACTGGAAACCGTGGAACTGGTAGACTTAATAGATGTAATTATCGACGATGCTCAGTTTGAATTTCCGCAAAATAAAATGCGCATCAAATTGCCCGATAGTGCCCTTATTCAACAATCAAACCACCGGGCGATAGGCCAGGCAACCGAAAATATCCTGCGCAATGCACTTAGATATACGCCCAATAATAAAACAGTCGAAATTATCCTGAGTGAAGAACCTAAAGAATTTATTTTATCTATCGGCGATGAAGGTCCTGGTGTACCCGAGGACATGCTGGAATCTATATTTCAGCCATTTTTCAGGGTAGACAAAGCCCGCATGGCTCATACAAATAGCTTCGGATTAGGTTTAGCGCTTGCAAAACGCCAATTAGAGTCCGTTGCCGCACGCATTAAAGCCAGTAATAAACCAAACGGTGGTTTACTCATGCAAATTTACTTGCCAAAAAACGACAAGTTTAAAACGTAACAAAATATTGGCAAATGTAACAATTGCAAAAGCACTTCCCAATAGCAATCTTAATGATAATAATTCTCATTATTCGATTATGTATAATTTTAAAACTTTCAAATCGAAAATATTTAAAAATAACGATAATGAGACTGATATATGCAGAACATTAAAAGCGCTTCAAAAAACTTTACATCCAACCTACTGACCGCAGCGATTGTCAGCAGTTTTGTCGCAACCCCGGTTTTCGCAGCCGAAAAAAACAAAAAGTCAGATCTGGATGATATTGAAATGATTCAGGTTAAAGGGCAAGCAACCAGTGGTCTTGACCGATTAATCGGTCAAGATGAATTAGAAAAACTTCAAGCCAATGATTTAGCCGATATTTTCCGCCTAGATACTTCAGTCAATGTTGGCGGTTCGGTCGGTATGTCACAAAAAATCTACCTGCGAAATGTCGGTGAAGATATGCTACATATTTCAATCGATGGTGCGGAAATCGCAGAAGCGGTATTTCACCACGCAGGTCGCGTAACGGTTGAACCTGAAATATTAAAACAAGTAGAAATAGAAGCGGGTACCGGTAGCGCTGCAGTAGGTCCCGGCGCGTTAGGAGGTGCGGTACGCTTAACCACTAAAAACCCAATAGACATGTTAACAAACGGCGAAAACTTTGGTGGTATCTTAAAAGCTTCGCATTTTAGCAATGGCAGTGGCAATAAAGTGAGTGTGACGGCTTATGGTGCTGATGATGATCGAAAATTGAGTGGTTTAGTCAATTTAGTTTCTGCGACAAATGATAATTTCGAAGATGGTGACGGCAACGAAATTGTCGGCAGTGGTGCAGATAAAATGCTCGGGTACCTAAAAGGGGTTGCCTACATAACCGATGGGCAGTATTTATCTGTCAGTTACGAAAATCTAGAAGAAGAAGGTGATATTTTATATAAACCTGAACTGATCCCGAGTCACAAAAACTGGATATCACCGACCCAAGGCACACGTGAAAGTATCATTGTTAATTATGGATATGACGATCTATCCAGCGATTTGCTCAACTTTAGAGTAACGGCTTATCAATCGAATCAGGAACAAACAAGGTACTACGACGAATATTTAGTGGAAGGAACCGTCGAGTCAAAAGGCATTAACATTCAAAATAAAAGCGAATTTTCTAATATATACCTTGTATATGGTTTGAACTACCGTCGTGATGAAAGCGCACTGGCCGAAACCCCAACACATGAAGAAGGTAAAGTAATCGGTGTTTTTGCGCAAAGTATTATCCAGGTAACGGATGCGCTAACCTTGTCTGCGGGGAGCCGCTTTGATGAATATGAATTAACAGATTGGCTTGGACAAGAAATCAGCGACAGTGGTTTTTCACCCAACCTAAGTGCAAGCTATCAGCTAACAGAAAAACTCGGCATCAGTGCAGGTTTCGCATCTGCAATGCGCGGGCCTAAAGTTAAAGATTCTTACAAAGTAGGTTATTACTCTAACGATCCTAATCTGAAAGCAGAGACCGCAACCAACCTTGAATTTGGTTTAGATTACCAAGGTGATAATTTTGAATTAGGTATTGGCCGTTACCAATCAACAATCAAAGACCCCATTGGCAATATGGCCCCTTGGGGTAAGGTTGCCGAAAATTTAGCACACGATCTAGAAACCGAAGGGGTTTATCTGCAGTTTGATCTAAATCTGGGTAATTTTTATCTGCACACAGATATTAACCATGCCACGACAGAGTTTAATGGTGATAAAGCAACACGTTATTTCCACAGCTCAACTGCAACAACAATGGGTGACAATTACATCTTAGACTTAAGTTATGTCGTGAATGACAAACTCACCTTAGGTTGGGTCACTCAATATGTTGAATCGGTTGCTCCATTTGAAGTATTGGTTGATGCGGGCGGCCCGTATGAAGAAACCTTAACGGCAAGCAAACAAGGTTATACACTGCACGATTTGTATGCATCATGGCAACCGTTAGATGTTTTAAAAGTCAATTTAGCGGTTAAAAACCTGTTGGATAAAACGTACCTAAGCCAAGGTTCAGTTGAAGATTTAACGCATAACGCAGGTTATGAAATTATCGCTGGTCAAAATGCAGTGGGGCGGGATATTCGCCTAACGGTAAGCTACGACTTTTAACCTTAGATAAAAACATCTAAACCTGACAACTGCATGCGGCATCTGCCAAGTGCAGTTGTCTTTTTCCGTCTCAAACTGATCTTTCGCCATGGCTAAAAACGATAAAACCCAAACTTTAAGGGTAATCACACGTATCTTAACTGCATTTGTCGGTGGATTTATCCTGACAAACCAATTTGCCATTTTGATTTCTTACCAAGCGCAAGAGGCTAAAAACGTCGATAGCATCGTTGGCGCTATGATGCTGAGTTTTATCCTGTATGCACTGATAATTATTTATGTATTTGCCTGTAAATCGACGACACGCGCATTGTTGTCAATTAGCGCCTTATGTTCAGCTTGTTTTGCTTTAATGGCTTACCTTGAATGGGTGTTCCGCTAATGAAAAATCGCTTTCGTCAATCGATGAACGGACTCCACACATGGACGGGTTTTGCGTTTGCTTGGCTATTATATTTTATCTTTGTAACCGGCACCTTGGGCTATTTTGAAGACGAAATAGACCGCTGGATGCAACCCGAAATGTCGCCTGTTAATCAGCCAATAAACTATGCGCAAACGTTGCAAAGTGCGCAGCAGCAATTAGAAAAAAATGCAGCCGATTCACCCAGTTGGTATCTGATGTACCCAACCCAGCGTTCGCCTTTTGTTAATATATCTTGGCTGCAACCGGCCGATCCGAAAAACAATGTAAAACGAGACTGGCAAGTTAAAAACATGAACATTGCCACTGGTGAAACCCTTGATGTGCGCGAAACCAGTGGTGGCATGACTTTGTACAGGATGCATTATAACTTGCATTATATACCCAAATTATGGGGATATATTTTAACCAGTTTAGCGGCCATGCTGATGTTAATCGGCTTGATAACCGGCATCATTATTCACAAAAAGATATTTGTTGAATTGTTTACCTTTAGAGCGAATAAAGGTCTGCGATCTTGGCTCGACATCCATAATGTCTTAAGCGTTTTGCCGCTACCCTTTCATTTAATGATTACCTATAGCGGATTAATGCTGTTAATGGTTGTCAGCATGTCAACCGTGATTGAAGTCAATTTTGGTGAAGGTCGAGAAAACAACAATCGTTTTTATAAAGAAGCTTTCGCCGATAAAAGTATACAAAAAAAAACAGACATTGAACCACAAAACTTATCTATGCTGCGTGTTTTACAAGATGCACAGCAAAAATATCCAGAACAGAAAATTAGCTACATCGGTTATCTAAAAAGGCATTCTGACAATCCGCATTTTGAAGTTTGGTTTGATCAATTTGAAGGGATCGAACGGGCATCATCTCTGACATATCAAATTAAAGACGGTCAGGTTGTGGTTGATATCTCAGACGGAAAAATGGGTTTCGCTGCGGGAATCTATGATTTTCTTGAACATTTACACGAAGGTTTATTTGCCGATATTTACCTGCGCTGGTTGTATTTTTTGTCCGGTTTAATGGGCGCGACTATGATTGCAAGCGGGACCATTATTTGGATAAAAAAACGCTTAAAAAATGCAGAAAAAAAGCAGAAGTTACAGCAACTTTTGTTTTTTGAACGACTCAACATTGCGATGATAATCGGTTTGCCGATAAGCGTTGCATGTTACTTTTTGAGTAATCGTTTGTTACCTGTATCTATGCCTGATAGAGCGGAGTGGGAAGTACATTGCATGTTTCTGGCGCTACTTATCAGCCTGTTATTTTGCACCTTTAGAGCCCAAAAATATTGTTGGCGAGATATGTTGTGGATAGCAAGTGCATCTTACCTGCTGTTACCTGTTATCAATTATCTATACACAGGTCACCATATTGCGGCCAGTATCATAAATGAAGATTGGATTATGTTTGGTTTTGACTTAACCGCATTGATCACAGGTGCCGTGTTTGCCTGCACGGCCACCCTGTTCGGTAAGAAAAATGCAATAGCCAGTCATGCTGAGCCAAACCATGACGAAACCTATCCGCTTCAAAAGTATTAACCAACACAAATACATAAGACTAAATTATGATGTTTATTAGCCAAGTTTTAATGCAATTGTTAGGTTTTAGCTTATTAGCCCTATCGCTAAACCGGCATTATCAGCAGGTTGCCGGACGCACAAAGCGCTTATCGAAAATAAAAATCAAATGGTTTCGTATCGCGGGTTATGGGATCTTATGTGTTAGCGCTGCGATCATAATAGTACTAAAAGGGTTCGCCGTAGGGATGACATACTGGCTTGCCTTAGCCACGTTAGATGCACTGTGTATCGCGCTTATTTTGACCTATAGAGCAAAGTGGTTAAGATATTTTGTCAAAATTAAATAACTGTGCCGAATGCAGCCACTAAAAATATACCGAAGGCACATACAAAAACCTCAGCCAATCAATTTAATGGGCTGAGGTTTTGTTATTTTAAGCTTTCAACCGCTAAAAATTTTCTTCTACTTGAGGTCTTAATACCAACTCATGGATATGAGTATTTGCATCCGCTTTTAAATTAGCCATGATCGCTTTGGCAACTGACTTTGCACTTAAATACATTGGCCGTTCGCTGGAGCGGAAACTGGTATCGACACCACCGGGATACACAGAAAGAAAATGAATGTTGTCTTGCCTTCGCTCTTTACGCATCACTTTTGTGTAACTGTCTAATGCGGCTTTTGAAGCACTATATGCCGCAATCCCAGGGTTTGAAAATAGGCAAACGGTTGATAATACATTGACGATTTTACCTTTTTTTAATGCTTGCATTTGTGGGATCACCGCTTTACAAAATTCTATCGGCGCATAACAGTTAATTTGCATCATCCAATGCAAATCCTCTATTGCAACTTGATGCCCCTCGCCTCTAGCACTGTTAAGACCAGCGCAGTTAATCAAAATATCTACGTTGCCTAATTCCTGTGATGCATTACTGATAAACTGATGTATTTTATCGCTTTCTGAAGCACAGAAAGTATCTGTATAAACTCGGGTATCATCTGGTAATAATTTGACGGTTTCACGTAAACGCTCTTCGTTGCGGCCACATAAACTAAGCTTAAAACCTGACTTTGCCGCTTCAATGGCTAACGCTCGTCCTATCCCAGATGTCGCACCTGTAATCACCATATGTTGTTGCATTATTATTTCTCCCCACTTGAGTGTGTGTTTACAAAATCACTTTGTAACGGAGAAGACTTATAACATCTGTAGATGACGATCAAAAGAAAATTCGTTGACGCGGGCTTTGAGCTGCGAGCTGCGCATGTAGTGTAGGTCGCGCCTTTAGGCCGACAAAGCAGCGGGCTACGAGCTGCGAGCTACGCATGTAGTGTAGGTCGCGCCTTTAGGCCGACAAAAGCAGCGGGCTTTGAGCTTCGAGCTACGAGCTTCGAGCTTCGAGTTTCGAGTTTCGAGTTTCGAGTTTCGAGTTTCACAAATAGTGTGGGTCGTCCCTTTAGGGCGACATTGTGCAGATTGCAAGATTTGTCGGGCTGAAGCCGCGACCTACATTATTGAGTTTCGAGTTTCGAGTTTCGAGTTTTGAGCTTTTAGCTTCACAACCAATGTGGGTCGTCCCTTTAGGGCGACATTGTGCATATTGCAAGATTTGTCGGGCTGAAGCCTTAGGGATCCCCACAATTAAGG
Source organism: Catenovulum sediminis (assembly GCF_007289895.1). Taxonomy (GTDB): domain Bacteria; phylum Pseudomonadota; class Gammaproteobacteria; order Enterobacterales; family Alteromonadaceae; genus Catenovulum; species Catenovulum sediminis. Next base: position 164,999 of record NZ_CP041661.1, read on the forward strand.
TGACATCTCGTTTCCATAATGAGTAACTCAAAAGCTTCTTGGAGCATCGAATTTGTTATAGCAAAACTTGAATTCAGCAATATTCTTTTGGCCAGATAGCAATATGATAAGACACGCCTTCGCTTTTCGGTATTGGCCTGAAAGTGTCGGTGATAACCTTGCAATTCTGCAGCTTTTCCAATGACGTATAGTTGCCACTGAGCCAGCAAAGCGATGAGTAGCAATGCCTGTAAACGCTCGATAGATTGGCTTCTAGAGCGCCTTAAGCCCAGCCCATAATATTCGTTTTTAGTGTCTCTAAAAGCTTCTTCTATTGTCATTCTACGCTTGTAAATATTAACCAGAGCAAGAGCAGAAAACTCATCTTCAGGTAGATTACTGACCAGAAACCAGGGCTCACTGTTACCTTTTGAATATTTTTTATAGCTGTTGCAGTTAGGTCGTTTCGTGGGTTTTTTGTGTTTCTTTGGTGGGGGTGATGTTTTATACAAGACGCCTCTGCAAGACCACTTGTGTTGTTTTGATAAGACTAAACCTTTTAAGGTAGTGGGTTTTGTTTTGGCCTGTGAGTGATAGGCATCCACCAATGTCCATTCTGAGTTATCATCTGTTTTACATTTTACAGTACCGCGAGTACGTGCAAGCCAATACCAATTTAATTTATCAATTGCTTTGAACCATGGCACTTTAAATCCAGCGTCTGTAACAATCACAGGACAACACTCATCGGGCAGAATCTGCTTTAAATTCTGAAGAAACTTGACATGAATTTTATGGTTATTCATAGCGCCTTCAGCGTGTACCTCTTCATAGATGGTAAAAGCTCGACCATCAAATGCGACCGAAGCTCGAAGTAGTACAAAGCTTTGGTCGTAAACACTTGACCAGTCAACAATAATGGGCATAGCACCCTCAATTCCACCCGTTAAATAAGCGGTCAGAGTCTTATAAAATTGCGTGCGGTTTTGTTGTAATTTCTCATTTTTAAGTAATCTATCAACACGTTTGATGCAATGTTTTTCTGTAGTGGAAGGGCTTTGCTCACCAAGTGTTCTGCCAATCGCGGTTAGGCTTAACTTCGCACCATGTTGAACACAAGAAACGGTATCGGAGAGTGCCTTTTTAATTCGTTTATCCAGTGCTATTGAATTTTCTGAAAGCAAGTTTGATAATAACAATTTGATGCCCCTTGTTGTAACTTGTTTTTGGCGAAATTAGTTTAACCAATAAGTGGGCATCTCTTCAAAATTTGTGGGGAGCCTTAAGGCTGAAGCCGCGACCTACATTTTTGGGCTTCGAGCTTCGAGCTTCGAGCTTCGAGCTTCACAACCAATGTGGGTCGTCCCTTTAGGGCGACATTGTGCAGATTGCAAGATTTGTCGGGCTGAAGCCGCGACCTACATTATTGAGTTTTGAGTTTTGAGTTTTGAGTTTTGAGTTTTGAGTTTTGAGTTTTGAGCTTTGAGCTTTGAGCTTTGAGCTTTGAGCTTCACAACCAGTGTGGGTCGTCCCTTTAGGGCGACATTGTGCATATTGCAAGATTTTTCGGGCTGAAGCCGCGACCTACATTTTTGAGTTTCGAGCTTCGAGTTTCGAGTTTCGAGTTTCGAGTTTCGAGTTTCGAGCTTCGAGCTTCGAGTTTCGAGCTTCGAGTTTCGAGTTTCGAGTTTCACAAATAGTGTGGGTCGTCCCTTTAGGGCGACATTGTGCAGATTGCAAGATTTGTCGTCCCTTTAGGCCGACAAAGGCAGCGGGCTTTGAACTAAGATTTAATAAAAGATAGATTTCCTCTAGAAATAAAGTCCGGTGTTTACGCCGACAAATTCTGCAATAAACATTTGTCGCCTTAAAAAGACGACTTACAAAATTTATCAATATATTGCTGATGCGTTGGTAATTGTTTAGCCGCTGCAGCCATCGCCGCTTTTAGTTTATTTAACCACGCCTGTGAGTCATTCGTTCTGTGTGCCATTAATGGTTCATAATTTTGTGGAATGTTAAATTGCCCAATGTGCACTGCTAACCAACTTGCTTTACCAAATAAATCCATTTCGCTCGATATCAATCGCCCGTAACGTTTAAAATGTTCAATTTTATATTGCAGCGAATCTGGGATCGCCATGCTGGCACAATAACGCCACATTTCACTGTCTTGACGTTCGGTTAACCGATAATGCAAAATTAAAAAATCCCGAATGTTTTCAATTTCTTTTATTGCAACTCGGTTATATTCATCGATAACCAATGGATCAAAATCTTTGTCCGGAAACAAGGCCAATAGTTTAGCGACTCCAGTTTGGATTAAGTGAATGCTAGTCGATTCCAAGGGCTCTAAAAATCCACTGGATAATCCAATCGCAACCACATTTTTATGCCAGAATAAATTTCTTCGCCCAGTTTTAAACTTCAGTAATTTCGCATCCGTTAGTCTTTTACCGTCTAAATTTTCTAACAAAATATCGCATGCCTGTGTTTCTGACATAAATTGACCACTGAATACATGTCCGTTGCCAGTTCTATGTTGTAGCGGAATACGCCATTGCCAGCCTGCCTGATGGGCGATAGATCGGGTATAGGGTGTCAATGTTGTTTTTTCACTTGCGACCGCCCATGCACTGTCACAAGGTAACCAATGATCCCAAGCTTGATAGCCCGTTTTTAAAGCACCTTCGATTAAAATGCCGCGAAAGCCCGAACAATCGATAAATAAATCAGCAGTTAGGGTCTCGCCATTTTGCATTGTAACAGACTGTACAAACCCTGAATCTGGATTAAGTGTGACATTATCCACTTTACCTTCAATACGCTTTACCCCTTTATTTTCTGCGTATTTGCGTAAAAACTGAGCGTACAAGCCCGCATCAAAATGATAAGCGTATTCATAAGTTGATAATACATTGCGCGGATCTCTGTTAGGTGGTGCAAATTTACCTTCACGCGCTGCAGCCCAAGCCATACAATAATCATCTAACGAACTGGCTTGTTGGTTTTGAAATGCTTGCAACCAATATTGATGCATATTCACCATATCAAAAGGTCGGCCAAAACTCCCAAACGGGTGAAAATAACTGTGTTGTTCACGTCCCCAGTTGACAAACTCAATGCCTAGCTTAAAAGTGCCTTTTGTTGCACGCACAAAGTCATTTTCATCAATGCCCAATGTTTGATTAAAAACACGAATGGGCGGTATGGTTGCTTCCCCTACTCCAACCGTTCCAATTGCTTCAGATTCAATTAGAGTAACCTCACAACCTTGTTGCAACGCATTGGCAAGCGCCGCTGCGGTCATCCAGCCCGCGGTTCCGCCACCAACAATCAATACTTTTTTTATGCTTTTAGATTTAGACTGTGCTGTTTGCATTAATTTATTCTCTTGTTTGTTCTGGCGACATCAAATGCAACCACCAAGCGTTCACCTTCATTAAAAGGAACAGTTGAGTGCCAGCTATAAGAAGGAAACAAAACCAAACGACCAATTTTAGGCTCGATTTTATTAACCGGCTCCAGTTCAATGTTTAACTCAGGTGGGGGGTGCCAAACTTGAGCCATCCGGCCGGTGGCGTGCCCATTTCAGTTTTTTTAGGTAAATCGATATAAAGCGCAGAACTAATCCAACCGAGTGGATGTGTATGGCTGACATTAAACCCTTGGGCTTGCAAGCGCACCGACCAACTTCCTGAAAACTGAATCATTCCGTTTTTAATTTGCTCACGGTTAGCCGTGTTTAACGGGTGATCCGCGTCCAGTAATGGCAACTCTTGATTATATCGGCAGATTTGCCTTTCAATACGGTGTTTCAATTGTCGGATAATAGGTTCATGGCGCAAAAACAAGTTTTGGTTTGTTTGCGTCCCGCCTCGAACAGATTGCTCGGCAAACGGCGCGCTTGCTGTGTGTAAATGACGTAATGTCGCGCCTAACTCAGCCATTTGCTTAGCGGTTAAATCAATGTCATAACTTTTTATAAGCGCTGGATTATCTAGCCATTGTGCTTTGGTATTATCTTGCAGCCGCCAGATAAGCGTAAGATAAGGCCAAAAAACAGCAGCCGATTCGGTGTTTACATAGGTCAGTGCAATTTTTTCCGCTGTTGAGATATTCCGTTTTTTTAAACAAAAGCGCAAATATGCCATATCACGTACAACATGATTTATATTTTCAGTTTGAATAAATAAATTTTCTGCTAATTTATCATCGCCTGATTCACTGGCAATAAAGGTACGTGCTACTTTTAGCTCAATATTATTTGCGAAATATTTTTCTGCTTGCTGAATAATCTGTAGCGCACGGGGCCAATCTTTTAATTGAGCAGTAGCCTGATACCAAGCCAACCAAAGATGTAAGTTTTTGGGTTGCGCACGACACGCTTGCTGATATGAATGTGTAAACGTCTGTGTTTTGCCGCTTGTATACCTTTGTGTTGTTAATAATTTATGGCCGTCTAGCCAATCAGGACAATCTCGTAATACTGCAGATAGGATTGCGTCAGCTTTATCGACTTGTTGATCGGCTACCAGTGCTGACGCGTAACCGCGCAGCGCATTTAAATCAGTGGGGGCTATTTTGATAACTTGCAAAAATGCATCTTGTGCATCGAAACCTGCAAGATAACGACTTTGTGCATATGCCATTGCACTGTCATAATCGTTTGGTTTAAATTTTAACGCCTGCTGTAAGGCTTTAGCTGCTTCAGGTTCTAACTGCGCTTGATGATATGCATAGCCTAATAATTTCCAAACTTCGAACTTCGATGAATCAGATTCGATAAAAGCATTCAGTTGATTTATGGCTCTTTCAATATGTCCGTTTTGTATATCTTGCTGAGCTTGTTGTAATAATTTGTTTAATTGCAAATTCCGTCTCCGAACAATAATACCTAGCTGAGCTAAAATGTCGGGCTGAAGCCGCGACCTACATTTTGGAGCTTTGAGCTTTGAGCTACGAGCTACGCATGTAGTGTAGGTCGCGCCTTTAGGCCGACAAAGCAGCGAACTGCGAGTTTCAAGCTTCAAGTTTCGAGCTTCGAGCTTCGAGCTTCGAGCTTCGAGCTTCGAGCTTCGAGCTACGAGCTTTGAGCTTTGAGCTTTGAGCTACGCATTTAGTGTAGGTCGCGCCTTTAGGCCGACAAAAGCAGCAAACTACAAGTTTCAAGTTTCAAGTTTCAAGTTTCAAGTTTCAAGTTTCAAGTTTCAAGTTTCAAGTTTCAAGTTTCAAGTTTCACAACCAGTGTGGGTCGTTCCTTTAGGGCGACATTGTACATATTGCAAGATTTGTCGGGCTGAAGCCGCGACCTACATTTTTAAGCTTTGAGCTTCTCATGTAGTGTAGGTCATGGCTTTAGCCGACAATCAATTTTTACTCGAAAGTCACCTTAACAGAGGCTGTGATCGTGCGCCCTAAAGTTGGGTTCACAAACAACGTAGCCGTATTGTTAGACTCATCAACATTGATAATTTGACCTGGGCTACGCACCGCAAAGTCATCAAGGATGTTATAACCGGTCACACTAAACTCAAGGTTTTCTGTTGGTGCATAACGCACACTTGCACCCCAAGTTGTTGAACCTTCATATTTATCTAACGAGCCACGTGCATAGGTATCGGTTTGTCCCGTCATATTGACGCCAGCGATTAATTCATCGGTGACTTCATAATTGGCTGACATAGTGTAAGTTAAACTTGGAATTTCCCAAGCTTCAACCCACTCACCACCACCTGCGGCGCGTGCCTGTGCATCGGTAAAGGTTGCATTTGCGATTAAGCTTAATCGGTCAACACGCAATGAACCTAAAATTTCTGCACCTTGAGATTCATACTCATTATCTAATACACAACCGCCACTTGGGCATGAAGGTGTCGAAGTTGGCTCATATGCACTTTGCGTAAAATCACCCTGCAATAAAGTCATTTCGAAAGTATAGTAGCCACCCAAAACATCACCACGGTTTTTAACACCCATTTCGTACTGGTTTACAAAATCGACCGCTGCAACTTCACCCGCTTGTGTCAACGAACCATCTGCATTGATTTTACCACTCATGGTTTGTCTATCCGCGTTAAAACGGCCGCCTTTTGAACCACGCACAAAGAAACTGGTATTGTCACTGAATTTATATAAACCACCCACAGTCCAAGAGTTATAACTCACTGAGTAATCTAAATATTCACTATCGCCGTCTGCAACCAATGCCGGTAAAGTGACATCTTCACCTGATACGTATACATCAATCGGTGTACCGCTTGAACCGACAGCCCAACCAGACGCCTTAACTGTATCACGACGCACGCTGGCATCGACGGTAAACATATCAGTGTCTAAATCTAATGAAATATAAGGTGCGGTATCTGTATAAGCTAAATCAACTTCACGCGCACAACAGTTACCCCATGCATCACTGTAACCAGCAATACCATTTGCGGTTAGCTGATTGCCATTATCATCAAGCAATTCAAGCATGGCAGGGTTATCGCCACTTAACTCTTTGTAGGCACGGTTTGGATGCCAGTCTTGCGCAATGTCTTGTGTCATATAAAACAAACCACCGCGCACAGATAAAGTATTACCATCAACGTAAAATTCTTTAGTTAATGTTAAATCATTGACAAAACTGCCGATGTCGCTGATGTTGGTATTTACGTTAACATTGCCATCATAATAAGGTTTGTCGTAAGCCTGTCCTGTTTTAGGACCGTTGGCATAAACTAGGTTTAAATCGCCAACTGGGTTTAAGCTCAAAAATGAACTGTTAAATGAACCACTCATACTGGTCCAGCGCATCTTGTTATCCAGTATAATTTCATCTTCAAATTCGTAGTGAAGTTCTGTACCTATCGCGACGGATTTGGTTGAAATACCAGACAAAGGAACGCGCTCTAAATCACCTTGACGGTTCACGACCTTAAAGTTTTGATTGTAAATAGAATAGTTTGATTTATCTCGTCCATCAAAACCCGGATATTCACGAATATCACTGATGTTATAGCTACCATCCGCGTTTTTGCTTGCTTTAGCAAGCGCTGGTGAGCCCGTATAGTTGGGCTCTTGAGTGTCGGCAACTTTAAACAAGAAACGAATGTAACTGGCATCATCTGCTAAGTATTTAGTTAAGTTGGCTTTAAGCTGCATGCTATCACTAACAACATAACCTGCATCTAACGGACCTCGCCCTTTTTTATAAAAACCACCGACATGATAATTAACACTACCACTGGCTGCGCCGCCATAACGAAAATCGACTTTTGTTTCGTCATAACCAACCCCGGTAGTCAGCTTTACAAGGCCGCCATCAAACTGCCCATAGTTGCTGATATAGTTAATAATGGCACCTGGTGCTTGTGATGCAAACGTACCTGCTGTACCACCACGTACACCTTCAACTCGCTCTACTGACGAATCAAAACGCGTCCAATAATCGTTGTTACCAAATTGGATATCACCAAATAAAACCGTTGGTAAACCATCTTCCTGAATTTGCACAAAAGGCGAACCGCCCGTTGCAACCGGCAAACCACGTACAGCGATATTAGAGTTACCACCTGGGCCGGCTGTACCAGCAACCTGTATACCAGGGATCATACGGAAAACTTCAGATTCAGAACTGGGCTGAAAGTCCTTAATCATTTCAGAATCAACACTGGTGACCGCCATAGCAGATTCTATTTGTGTTCTGCCGCCAGGTGAGCCAGTAACGACAATCGTTTCAAAAGCTTCTTTAGATTGAGCGACTTCGTTAACTTCAGCTTCTGAATCTTGTGCTAGCAAAGGGCTAGCAACCGCAGCCATTGACGATGCAATTAATACATTTTTTACCGCCAATGACACTTTATTAAGTTTTCTCATGTGTATCTCCCATCTTAGGAATATTTGTTAATAGCTTAGACTGTAAACTCGATTTAGGTGTAAATTCGTTTCAGAAACGCAACATTAAAAACAATCGATACACATAAATATAACAGGAAAATTCTCACTTACAAGTACTTTCTTAAACGTTTCAGTAAAAAATAAGAAGAATATAACGCAAACCTTTAAAATTCAATCGGTTAAATAAAAACCAAATACATAATAAAAATTAACCAAGAAAGTGATTGGTTTATATAATAAATGAAATCCTGTGCCAATAGCATGACATACGTCGAAAAATTACATAAATAGGCGGAAGCAAAAAACAAGATGCCAAGCAGAGGAAAGATAAAAAACTTAAATGTTTAAGATCCAACTTATAAATATCCAACTTAATTTGTATAGCATAAAAGAATTCGAATTCAACTAAATCAAATGATAAAAGTGGGCAGAAACCAAAAATCAACATTTGCACTATTCTTATAACAATGTTATCAATGCATAATATAACCACTTATCTATAATACGTAAGAATAACAAAGCTATATAAGGTAATTACCATGCCAGTCAGAGACAGAAGTGCTCAGCACAAAGTATATATACCGTCAAACGCACGGGAAAATCAGTATTTATTAGCAAAATTCGAATTAACCGATGCTCTACTTGCCAAGTTTGCAGATTATATAGAATCAGGTACAGAGCAGCCGTATAGCGATTTTTATAAAAAATTATCTGAATTATTTTTTGATGTATGTGACAAACACGGCCTTGAAACCTGCCAGTTTGTAGCCAATGATAAATTTATCCGGGTGCGTTATTGCCCTGAAAAAATGACCGCGCAAACGGATCAACAAATTGTATTTCTCTATAGCCCTAAATATCACTCTGGCCACAAAGCCTATACAAACGGCAAAAAACGTGTGCGTAAAATTAAATTATTGTTTTTAGCCAATGGTGCAGAAATACGTCATAACTCCGCTAGCTTTCACGTAAAAGTCCGCAGCGCGGTTGAAGAGTTAACTAGGTTGCTATGTTTAGACGAAGGCGCTGTACGTTTATGCGATCACCAGCACCTAACCTACGACTTATTTGCTAAAGACAAAGGCATTGAAGGTACACAAGCGCATAAATTACGTTCAATTGCCAGTCGCTTTAAAGCGCACGATGTGATTTTGGACGAAGATAAAATAGATGCACAAACCTATGCGGTTGTCAGTATGCCGTTAAATAAGCGCATTCGAGGTTTGGTTGATATCGTAAAATCTGCACCTAAACCTTATGAGCCATTATATAAAATGCTTGAAGAAACATTTACTGCATGTGCAAAACAAAATGATATTGATCAAGGCATTATGATAGCGAATGACTTAATTCCTGTGGTTCGCAGCAAATCTGACACCGTCATTTCAGAAAATGGTGAATTGCAAACCATCGACTTTAACGAAAATGAGCCGGGCAATGGATTCAGCTGTTACTATTCGTGCAGAAAATTAGTAGACACAGTTCAATTTGTATTTATTGCATCTAAAGACGACCAAACCAGCTATGGCTATGGTAAGTTTTTAAATCAAGTACATTCTGCAATGCGCTCAATAGCGAACAAACTAGATTACCAGCACGAAACTGAAAATATGTTTGTGCGCACCCATCAGCACGTCGGGATTAATATTTAATTTCAGCTTGGTTAGCTATTAGCTATCAACGCTGCAAACGCGCTCACGCGTTTGCAGCGTCACTACTTGTTACTTCCCGCCAGCAAAAAAGCCTACAGCCAGACCTACTTTTTGCAAGACCTTAATTTACCAAGCCTATGAATGCTATTATGAAGGCTATAAAGGTGCGTTGTACGCCAATGTTAATTAAATGATGTGAAAACAAAGTAAAAATGCAGTGAAATAAATTAAGTTGTAGCCAGATTTTAACTTAAGCTAAAGGTTAAACGATTTCCAAACAAAACAATTCAAAAAGACTACACATCCTAAAACCCACCAAAAAATCACCCAAAACCCACAATAAATCATATATAAACCAAAAAATAGAAATAAATGAATATTTATTAGACATATTCATTACAAAAGATTAACCTAAACATAGGTAAACGATTACCTAAACAAGAAAAAAGATAGGGAACGGAATATTAACAAAATAAATTAATTTGGAAGAAACGTTCATGTTCAAAACAAAACTAACAAAGTATTTAAAAAACAAAATACACACACTTTTTGTCTTAATAAGTGTATTGCTTGTGTGTATGCAAGCGGTAAACGCGAACCCTTTTTACAAAGGGGTTGATTTATCGTACGTCAACGAAATGGAAGACCACAATGCGGTATTTAAAGAAGGCGGTATAGCAAAAGACCCCTACCAAATATTTGCTGATCATGGTGCCAACTTGGTCAGAGTCAGGTTGTGGCATAACCCACAATGGACAAACTACTCAAATTTCAACGATGTAAAAGAAACCATTCAACGGGCTAAAAATGCGGGCATGCAAGTGTTGCTTGATTTTCATTATTCGGATGAATGGACCGATCCAAATAAACAGTATGCGCCAGAAGCGTGGCACCATGCGACCAACACCAACCAACTGGCTAACCTGCTATACCAATACACATATGACACCTTGGTGGCTTTAGATGCTGAAGGATTAATGCCTGAGCTGGTTCAAATTGGTAACGAAACCAATGGCAATATGTGTGTCACAAGTAGCGCCGATTTATACCCAATTGATTACAATCGACAAGCACAGTTGATGAGTGCGGGGATACAGGCGACAAAAGATGCAGGTGCACTATCAACAATAATGCCACAAACCATTTTGCATATTGCCAACCCAGCGCATGTGCATGGTTTTTTTAGTGGCATAGAAAGCGCCGGACTGACAAATTACGACATCATTGGTATGTCTTATTATTACAAATGGCATGGCTATAGTATTCAGCAAACGGCGGATCTCATTACCCTGCTAAAAAACGATTTTAATAAAGAGGTTATGATTGTTGAAGTTGCACATACATGGACAACAGAATCAGCTAATGACAATGCCAATAACATTATAAATGAATCTGCACCGGGTTATCCTGCGCCTTCACCGCTGGTGCAAAAAGATTACATGATCGACCTGACAACGGCCGTTGCCAACAGTGGCGGTTTAGGGGTTGTTTACTGGGAACCGGCTTGGGTCAGTACAGATGCTTTTACTTTGTGGGGACAAGGTTCGCATTGGGAAAACCTAACGTTTTTTGATTTTGACTATAACCTACTTCAACCCGGTGGTAACGACTTTTTAGCACAAGATTACACGCCGCAAACCATCAATTACGTTAACACACAATTTAAAGTTGATATGACAGGTGTAGATACCAGTCAGGGTGTTTATGTGACAGGCCAATTTGGTGGTGTTAACGAATGGCAGTTAATTGAAATGGCAGATGAAGGCAACGACATTTATAGCGTGACAATACCCGTACAAGAAAATTCGCAAGGTGCCTATTATTTTCTTAACGCATTTGATTGGTCTGCGCGCGAGACAGTTCCAGCTGCATGTGCAGAACATTTTGCCAGTGACCGAGGATTCGAGATCCTATCCAGCGAAGTCACTTTTGCGCACCAATGGTCTAGCTGTGCAAGCATACAAACTGGCTCAGCCGAAGTATTGTTTATGTTAGATGCAAGCGGTACTGACACATCCAACGGCATGTATATTACCGGTGATTTTACCGGCAATGGAAGTTGGACAATAGAACCGATGCAGACAACTAACGGACAAACCTTTTATTATTATGCAGCAATTAACAATAATACAACAGGTGGATACTACTATTTAAATGCAAATAACTGGTCAGCCCGTGAAACCGTGCCTGCAGCTTGTGCAAATGCTTATACGACAGATCGCGCATATTCACTCGGCAGCGGAGATGCGATTGTTAGTAATACATGGGCTACCTGTGATACGCCATTAACTTATGCGTTTGAAGTAAATATGCAAAGCAGTCCGGTTTATAGCACGGCCTATGTGACCGGTGACTTTCAGGGAACCTCAAATTGGTCAATTTTACCCATGAATGCAAAAGGCAACGACACTTGGGTTTATGTTGGACAACTGACTGGCGCATCCACTGGCGGTTATTATTATTTAAATCAAAATAACTGGAGCGCTAGAGAAACCGTACCACAGGCATGTGCTGAGATGTACGCAACAGACAGAGCTTACACTATCAATAATCCAAGCCTGATTAAAAACCATTGGGCAAATTGCCAACAATCGGTGATCACTCAAACTGCTGGAAACTAAAACTTTATAAATCCAAGACAGGGCTGCGGTTACACAGCCCTTGTAGCTCAAAAAAACATACATCAAACGGTCAATCAATATCAGATCATCGAGCGGGCGTTTTATAAATAATGAATCTTTGAGCATTAAACTTTAAGGTGACTGGAGCAACTTAAAGTAACTGACCAGTGTTTTTCAAGGTAATTCAAATTTACTTCATACTATTTCAGACAACCTTCATTACTATTGCAAGGAACTACACCATATTGCATATAGAGTTATTCAATAATGGAGAATAAAATGTACTCAGTTACACATAAATACCCAACCCTGCTGATTAAAACTTTAGTTGGCGCCGGATTACTGTTAACAGCAACGTTTCCTACAACACAAGCTTTCGAAGTTTCGACTATTCAAACAACCAACGGATTTAGCGACTATATCGTAACCGCTCCAAACGACACTTACTATTTCTGGAATTTACCAACTGGGGATTGGTCAACTGGCCAAGTTCTACAACTAGAGGTTCAAAACAATACTGTAACAACTGTATTTGCAACAAACGAAATGCCTGCAGTTTTTGGAATCAATCAAACAAACGATATTGTGTTTAAAAGCAAACAAGATAATATTTGGTATAAACAACAGGACAATACGAACATTATCATTAGCGAGCCAAATACAGGTGGTGGCGCTATGGTGATATTTGACGAACAAAACACTGGCTACTATGCACATTGGGCCAGCAACAGACTGTTTAAATTATCAGACTCCGGCCAAGTAGAAACGATTATTGATGGCGCACCACTCAATGGACCTACAGGTATCACCTTTGACGCAAATAACAATTTATACGTGGCGAATTGGTGGGATAGCAAAATATTAAAAGTAGATAGCTCAGGTCAAACAACCGAATTAGTCACTAGCCCATATGGCAACATTGGTTATATTGCCTATTTAGATGGTTATATTTATGCAACAGCTACTAATCAAAACCTTGTTTTCCGTGTTGATATGCAAGGAAATATATCCTTGGTGGCTGGCTCTGCAAATGAGCAATCCACTTTAGATGGAAATGCAGAAAACGCGCGTTTTGACAGGCCTCTTGGTATTTCAGCTATGTTAGATAATAGCGCCCTGCTTGTTACTCAGAGAGGTAGTGGACATATTCGAAAAATTACGCTTCCCGAAGCCAGATTCCCTTTAACACAGCCGGATACGGTTACTGTTGGAGAAGATAATACAATCAATATATATCCTTTAGACAATGATCCAAACTTAGCTGCGTTGGATAGCACTAGCCTAGTTATCGTAGAGCAGCCAAATTCTGGAAGCATTCAATTAGAAGCAGCAGTTGGAATGTTAAGTTATCAACCCAACAGTAACTTTTCAGGTGACGATAACTTTGTCTATACAGTACGAAATCTTGATGGGCAATTATCAGAAAACACGCTGGTCCAAATTGAGGTAACGCCAATCAATGATAAACCAATCGCTGAAAAAGACACAATACAGGTTACTTCAGGACAAAAGACTTTACTTGATATTTTAAACAACGATATTGATATAGAGGATTCTTTAACCATTGCAAATATCACTATTGTAACTGAACCGGAGAAAGGTACTTTAAGCAAAAGCACAAGCCAACTAAGTTACACAGCCAATGAAGATTACATTGGCCAAGATTCTTTTAGTTACATAGTTACAGACAGTTTAGGGGCAGATTCAGATCCAGCTACTGTGGTTATATCTGTGTTGGCCGCGTTAGAAGAGGATCCACAAAAAACCACAGAAAGTGGAGGTGGGGTCCACTGGCTAATACTTACTTTAATCGCAGCTATAAAGGGCTTACGGCGTCAAACATACTTACAAAAAAGTAGGTTTAAAAAACGGATAAGTTAATAAATAGAAACCAATATGTTAAACTGCGGAGTAATATTATCTCGACTGGTAAAAAATTTGGTTGCTCCGCATAACTCTGGATACTTTATCGGCAAGTGGTACGTCGAGCCGCATACTAGAAGCCTTAAAAACCAAGATACAGAGTACAAACTCCCTCCAAATATAATGGAAACCCTTGCAATATTAGCGCAAAATTACGGACAGGTTGTCAGCAAAGAAACCTTACATCAGCACGTTTGGGGTAACACGATAGTTTCTGATGATTCCATTAGCAAAGCCATTGCAGAGCTGCGTCGATACTTAAACGACTCAGCAAAAGAACCTAAATATATAGAAACAGTGACAAAAAAAGGTTACCGATTAATTATTGAACCTAGATCACAGGCCGCAAAAACTCAAAATCGAACATTTATTAAAGCGCCTGTTGTCAGTAGTATTTTCGTTTTTCTCATCATATCTATAATCGCTACTTACATCACAAAGAAACAACATTCAACCTCTATTAATTTTAGTCAGCTGTGGCTGAATAATCAGATGTACCATGAGCACTATGCCAATTATGACAACAGTGGGCGGTTTTTGGTCAGCCAAATTCATAAAAATAACATGGAAGGTATTGCTATTCGAGATTTACAGTTGGAGACCTACACTGAATTATTTAGCGATAAACTCTATCATTATATTCGCCCTAAAATTTCACCGTCGGGTCAGGAATTAGCATTTTTTAAAATTAGTAATGACTCAACAGCCAAGACATGCGAACTTATTGTGTATACATTCTTGTCAAAAAATAGCCGCTCGGTTGCCAACTGTATGAACTTCCTTAAAGAAAGTTTTTCTTGGAGTCACGATAACACAGCGATGTATTTATCAATAGATAATCGTCAATCCTTTGAGAAAGGGCAAGCTAAGCCTAAAAACCCCAATGCACTGTTCACTATCGGCAGGCTTAATATAGCGACAGGCAGAATTAACCAAATTATACGCGCACAATCAACAACAAACCCATTAATTCACCCTGTAGCGAATAAAGACGATCAATTAATCGTTTATATAGAATATAATCTAAGCTCTGAGCAAAGTTATATTAAGGTTTTTAATAAAGCAACCCAGAAAATTTCAAAAATATACTCTGTGCAAGGGTTTATTCATGATATTAAATGGAGCCCTGACGATACAAATCTATATTATTCGACAGCACACAATGTAAATTCTGGCCTGTGGCTTCTTGATATCCATTCAAAAGAAGTCAAACAAATAAAACAAGACAAAATAACTAACTTTGACTTTCACCCCAATGGACAAAGCATCGCTATTAGCTCTTTAGAAGTTTGGTCGTCAGTATACAGTGCATCAAAAAATCACCATGATGCCTTTAATTGGGAGGATGTGCTAAATCCGAAATACAACATTGACAGCATTGACATAAATTATGCGGGTGATCAGCTTTTGATGCTTGCTCATAAAGACGGAAGTTCTAAGTTGTGGCAGTACGACTTGATTAGTAAAGTATTCACTGAGGTAAATTTCCCCTCCCCCGAAACCAAATCTTCACCAAAATGGTCAAGTGACGGTAAAAAAATTGCTTTTATAACTCATGCTGAAAACGACTTAGCTTCTTTGATCGTGCTGCTTTCCGACCCACCTTATAACACACTTGCTCGCATCACAAATGTAAACAGTTTTAGCTGGCTCAACAATTCAAACCAGATTATGATTAGTCAACCCGAACCGGATATTCAAACGAGTATATACACAATAAATACGCAGGAATTAACCCCCGTTACAAAACAATATTTCTACCGGTTTGCAGCACTCTCCGAAAACGAAATAGTATTTCAGCCAACCTATGCGAGTGCATTAAACTATGCATTTTTTACACAAGGAAAAGTAAGTAATCAATACTCTATATCGCCGGATAATATGCTCAATGAATGGTACATTCGTGACCGCTTATTGACAGTGCATTATGATGTAGACAACACACCTGAGATTGTGCAACTGCCTATCAATAAAAATACTTTTGAGTTACTAAAAAAACACGATAAACGCTCTAGAATAAAGTTTACGGTCGATAAATCGGGCAACAAAATCATCTTTTTAACGAACACAGTAGCCAATAGGCAAGTGTATACTCTAAAACCTGTACTCAGTAACTGATATGTTGATCCCCCTAAATCATCAAACTCAGAGCCCAAACCATAAGAAAAGCGGTTAACCCCAACAAGGTTTCCAAAACCATAAACAGCAGAATAGGCATAATTAGGACAAAACCAGCCCGATACTAAAAGATGATGAGGTTAAACGGCTATTTGCACCCATATACGAGGCGAGTGGCAGTTTTGCCTACAGACCAATGTGCCAAATTTTGAGTTTCAGATAAATTTTGATACCAGTTGTTAAAAACCAAATCAAACTCAGTGAGCCTAATATATCCAAAATCATGCTTTCGGTGGCCATTTAACACATCGACAAAATGCTGAGCATCGCGCATCTGCGTTTTTAGCCTAACGGCGGTTACATGCGCTGTACTTACACAAGAAGACGAAGCCGTGACACCTGCAAAGTGAATTTCGATCGGCTTTATCTTGTGCATACATTGCAAAAAAATATCCACGTAACGCTCGCTCTGGATATCATTTAATTTAAAACCGGCGACACAACTGATAATGGACAGAATTGTCAGGTGCAATTCATTTGCGGGATAATAATATTGTTGCGGTTCAATACTCTGTAACTGGGCCAAAAATTCGTGCACTTTTTGACTAACGTTTTGCTTATTTTTAACTGCGAAGTACACCACATCTCGTCATAAATTTTACTCAGCAAAATACGCCTCTGCTTTTATTGTAGGGTGTGTTGTTACATTAATTGAATTTCCCGATTACCTCTATCTATTTTCTCCGCTCTCCTTTTATTAGCGACATTTTTATACTGATTGCGAATTCCATAACAAATAACAATTGCAGGTGAAAAACGATGTTTAAAAAAGCCATACCTATGTTAACTGCCGTCGCAGTTGCAGTCTCAAGTGCTTCTGCTTTGGCATCAAGCGATGTAAAGTCAAATCAGTTCTGGTGGCCGGAACAACTTAATTTGAGCCAATTAAGAGCGCATGGTGTTGAATCAAACCCGTACGGGGAAAACTTTGAGTATGCCAAAGCTTTTGCAAGCTTAGATCTTGACGCTGTAAAAGCAGATATCAGAAAAATACTCACGACCTCGCAAGACTGGTGGCCGGCCGATTATGGTCACTATGGCCCATTTTTCATTCGCATGGCGTGGCACGCGGCAGGCACTTACCGAGTACATGATGGACGCGGCGGTGCCGGCGGTGGCCAACAAAGGTTCGATCCACTCAATAGCTGGCCAGACAATGCGAATCTAGACAAAGCAAGGCGTTTATTGTGGCCGATAAAACAAAAATATGGTCGCAATATTTCTTGGGCTGATTTGATGGCTCTAACAGGTAACGTTGCGCTTGAAGATATGGGCTTTAAAACATTTGGGTTTGCTGGTGGCCGAGAAGATGACTGGGAACCTGATTATGTATATTGGGGACCTGAGAAAAAATGGTTAAGCGACGAACGTCGTGACAAAAAAGGCAAACTAAAAGGGCCTTTGGCAGCCGTTGAAATGGGCTTGATTTACGTCAATCCAGAAGGTCCGCACGGTAAACCAGACCCACTTGCTGCGGCTGACGATATTCGAATGTCATTTGGTCGAATGGCAATGAATGACGAAGAAATAGTTGCGTTAATTGCCGGTGGACACACCTTTGGTAAAGCGCACGGCGCTAAAAAGCCGGCAGATTGCGTCGATAAAGAACCGGCTGCTGCCACAATTGAAGAACAAGGTTTAGGGTGGAAAAATAAATGTGGTAAAGGTCACTCTGAAGATACCATCACCAGTGGTTTAGAGGGCGCTTGGACAGTCACCCCGACACAATGGACAACTAATTATTTAGATAATTTATTTGGTTTTAACTGGGTGCAAACTAAAAGTCCTGCCGGTGCAATTCAATGGATACCAGACGATAAAGCGGCGGCTAACATGGTTCCGGATGCGCATATTGCAGACAAACGCCATGCACCTATCATGTTTACCACCGATATTGCACTTAAAGAAGATCCAGCGTTTAGAAAAATTGCTGAAAGTTTCCGTGCCGATCCCAAAAAGTACGAATTAGCCTTTGCCAAAGCTTGGTTTAAATTAAATCACAGAGATTTAGGCCCCAGAGCACGCTATTTGGGGGATGAAGTACCCGCTGAAATTTTAAGTTGGCAAGACTATATTCCAGAAGTTGATCACCCACTCGTTTCTGCAGAAGAGGTTAAGCAGCTTAAAGCTCAAATTTTGCTAACAGGTTTAACAGTGCCGGAACTCGTTCGCGTTGCCTGGGCATCTGCGGCAAATTATCGTGATACCGATATGCGTGGTGGTGCAAACGGCGCTCGTTTAGCACTGGCTCCGCAAAAAGACTGGACGGTAAATAACCCGCAAGAAATCGATAAAGTATTGAAAAAGCTCACACAAGTGCAAACCAACTTTAACCGCAATGCGGCTGCGGGTAAAAAGATTTCATTGGCGGACACCATTGTTTTAGCCGGCGCAGCTGCAATTGAAAAAGCGGCGAAAGATGCGGGTTATCCGATCACAGTGCCTTTTAAACCCGGTCGAATGGATGCTTCTCAGGAAATGACTGATATAGAGTCATTTAATTACTTAGAGCCCAAAGCCGATGCGTTTCGTAATTACTATAGTCAAGAAAGTTTTTATGCTCCGGCTGAAGCACTTGTTGAGCGCGCGGACTTACTCGGCTTAACAGTGCCTGAAATGACCGCTTTAATCGGTGGTATGCGAGTATTAAATGCCAACTATAAACAGTCTAGCCACGGTGTTTTGACAAAACGCCCAGGTACCTTAAATAACGACTTTTTTGTCAACCTTTTAGATATGTCGACACAATGGCAAAAATCGGCAAAAGAAGGTGTCTATGAGGGGTTTGATCGCAAGACAGGCCAATTGAAATGGACAGCCACAACAGTTGATTTAATTTTTGGTTCAAATTCTGAACTGCGAGCCATTGCTGAAGTGTATGCATCAGACGATGCGAAAAATAAGTTTGTGCAAGACTTTATCGACGCTTGGACAAAAGTGATGACAAACGACAGATTTGATCTTAAACAAAAGTAGCTTTACTAAACAAAAATGCCGGATGAATAACCCGGCATTTTTGTTGTTTTTATTTTACGCTTATTCTTTAGCGCGTTAATTCATTACCCTTAAAGCTTCAGCGGTTTGATTGTAAAACCATAATGGTAGTGCCCTGAAGGAATTTGATATGCATCCTGAGCCAATGCACCCCAAGAATTATCACCACCAACGCCCATTTGTTTGTAATCAATATTCAGGTTAACCAAATCTTTAAACTCAACTTCTGCGCCATGTAAATGAACATTTTTTCTGTCATGCTCTAAGTCTGAATTCAACATAGGTAACGCCGACATACTCAACAATTGATGACCGCTAATTTCAATGCCCTGCCCTTGGTTGTTGCTTAACCTAAACCAACGTACATCGGTTTTGTTACCTGTTTCTTGTGGTCGCGAGTAGTCGTGATACTGCTCATCGACATGTGATTTATATACTGCAACGGCAGCAGAGGTATTTCTGTCTATGTAGTTTTCATGCGGACCACGACCAAACCATTCTATGTTTTTGTAATCACCGTTAAGTATGATGTTCATGCCGACCTTGGGCAACATCGGCATGCGCCATTTTTGCGGATAAAAGTCTGCATCTATGTTGATTTCACCATGGCTATTAATTTGATAACGCGTGACAAATAAAGCATCATTGTCGCCCAGTTGCTGCTTGGTCGTAATTTCAATATGACCGTGTGGAGTTTGTGCACTGTCAATTGAAACCAAGGTTTGCTGCCCACTTGCCTGTTTCCATACTTTTAATTTCCCTTGCAGGTTTGCACCGACATCATTATCCGTTGGTACGCGCCACAAATTGGGTTTAAGCCCTTGCTGAATTAACTGGTTTCCTTGCAGTTGATAAGAGGCAAGTTGACCGCTTTGTTTATCAAAAGAAACGGCAAAACCATGCCCATGAACATCCAACGAATGCTCTGCGTGTGCAAGCTTAAGCGCCGTGTTTTCCGATATGTTTTGAGCTGTGTTTTGTGGTGTGTTTTGAGATGTGTTGTTGACTTTGCTAAAAATTGGCTCTGTTAACGCAAATTGCTCCCAAGCAACCACGTCACCCGTTTCAACAAAAGCAATTTGTCCGCTTTTCGCTTTCGCTCGTATCGTTATGTGGTACTCAGCATCAGAAGTGATAATGCTTTGATTAAAATCAGGGCTAAATATTTGTTTTTTACCCGCCTCAGCTTGGATATTGGTTAACTGACCTTGTTTAACGGGCTGACCATTTTTAGCTAATATCCAGTCATAATCATATTCACTGGCGTTGGTAAAATTATGATGATTTTCTAAAACAAAGGTCAAATTGTCTAAATCAACCGCTTTAAAATAAATAGGTTGGTAAACTTTTTTCAACTCCCATGCGTGCGGGTTAAGCGTTCTGTCAGATTGAATCACGCCATTGGCTAAGAAATTATCTGAATCTGCTCTTGGACTTTCACCAAAATCACCACCATAAGCCATAATTTGTTGGCCTTTGTCGTTGGTTTTAAACAAAGTTTGGTCAACCCAATCCCATATAAAACCACCTTGTAATTGTGGGTACGCATAAATTAAGTCCCAGTATTCCTGCAAATTACCCAGACTGTTACCCATAGCATGTGCATATTCAGCCTGAATCATTGGTTGTTTTGGATGACTGAGTGCCCAATCTTTCATCTCCCACATAAAGTCATACATCGGCGTATAGACATCGACATAGTCTAAGGCAGAATGACCATCAACAGTCCCCCAACCACCATAGGTCACCGGGCGTGTTGGCTCGTTTGTTTTAATCCATTCAGCCGCTTTTTCAAATGCAGTGCCTAAACCGGCTTCATTACCCAAAGACCACATAATAATGGACGGGTGATTTTTATCACGCTCAACCATTCGAGTAACACGATCAATATGTGCAGCTTGCCATTCAGGCTGATAACCTAAGAAAGTTTTACGCTGAAATTCCTCGTTGTTATTACCCTGGCCATTGCCTATTTGCATATACTCATGTGATTCAATATTCGCTTCATCAAGCACATATAAACCATATTGATCGGCTAAAGCGTAAAATCGTTCGTCATTGGGATAATGAGAGGTACGTACGGCGTTGACATTTAATTGTTTCATTAACTTTATGTCTGCGATCATACTCTCTAAACTGAGCGCTTTTCCTGATTTCGGATCATGCTCATGGCGGTTGACGCCCCGGATCGTTATGGCCTTCCCATTTACTAAAAATTGGCCGTGTTGCATTTCGATGTGGCGGAAACCAATTTTTTGTTTAATTACCTGAGTTTCGCCATTCATATCCGCTTCAATGGTTAAATCATACAGCTTCGGTGTTTCAGCTGACCAGGGTTGAACATCCTTAATAATGCCTGCCAGATTAATGATTTGCTGACCATTTACTTGTGCTGAAGCGGATTTATTGAGCAGCAGGGCGTTTCCGTCCTTAATACTAACCGTTACGCTGACATTCGCATCGTTTGAGCGACTTTGTTGTTCATTCGAATTAATTTCAAGTGCTAAATTAAATACACCATTTTCAAAATCATCATCCAAATCAGCCGTCACGGTGTAATCACGAATATGAGTTTTGGGTGTCGCATATGCGTATACTTCACGGTCGATGCCGCTTAAACTCCAAGCATCCTGATCTTCCAAATAACTGCCGTCGGACCAACGATAGACCTCAATAGCAATTTTATTATTTCCGGTTTTAACATGTTCCGTAATGTCAAATTCAGCGGGTAATTTTGAGCCTTGGCTATAACCCACTTTTTGACCATTTACCCACAGATACATTGCAGAATTAACCGCGCCAAAATGCAATACAACCCGTTTTCCCTGCCAACTCTGAGGTACGGTTAGTGTTTTAATATAAGAGCCGACGGGATTATATTCATGCGGAATAAATGGCTGATTAGCCGGAAAAACATAATCTATATTAACGTAATGAGGGATGCCGTGACCTTGTAATTCCCAGTTACCCGGCACTTTAATGCTGCCCCAGTTCGAGTAATCAAAATCGGTTTGATAAAAATCAACCGGTCTATCCGCCGGCTTTTTTACAAAATTAAATGACCATTCTCCGTTTAACGAGGTGAAATAGTTCGATGCCTCTCTTCGCTGTTGCTCTGCTAACGTAGCAGATTCATATGCATAAAATGTCGCGCTTGCCGGTAGTTTATTTTGCGCAAAAATCTCCGGATTTTCCCATTCAAGATGCTCCGTGATTTGCCCAGTTTGATGGGATTGCTCTCCGCTAAAGGCACAAGCGGTGGTCATACTGGCCAAAGCAATCAAAATGCATTGTTGAATGTTATTTCGCGTTAGTATCATATCGATTTCCATAACTTTTATTTTTTTATTGAGTAAACGACAAGCTTATTGCTGAACGAGTTTATAAACTTCACTGCCCGCGGCCAAAAATGCGCCCATCCCTAAGTGTAAAATGCAGTTTCACGGGGTTTACGCGTCGGATATAAACTGTCCGCTCTATTGAGGCGAAATGCCTTCTAGTGTTGGCATTACTTGAATAATATTACCGCTTGCATCAAAGCTGAGTTTATCGATACTCACTTCCCGATGGTAACCGGCTGAACGCCCCATGCTTATGCCATGCGGACGCGTAAATCTGTGATAAACGATAAACCATTCATCTGTACCTAGTATGTTAATCACCGAGTTGTGGCCTGTGGCAAAAATGGCTTGCTCTGGATCTTTAGTGATGACCCAGTTTTGTTCAGGAATAGTAAGTGGCCCCAAAGGTGAGTCTGCCATCGCCCAACGTACACGGTAATTTTCGTCTCGCGTATCATTTTCAGACCATAAAAAATAGTACTTCCCATTGCGGTAAAATATCTCAACACCTTCCATAAAACTTGCATCCGGTGTCATCACTTTTATCGTCGTTTTATCTAGCGTTACCATGTCTGAATGTAGTTCGGCGACGGCTAAATAACTGTTGCCCCAATACAGATAACTCTTGCCGGAAACCGGATCGATAAAAACGTCCGGATCAATTTCCTGCCCACCCTGAATACCTTCCGGCTTAAAGTCGATTAATGGTTTACCTGAATCAACAAATGGCCCTTGTGGATTATCAGCGATTGCGACGCCTATTTTTTGTGCCGCGGTGAAATAATAAAAGTATTTGTATTGACCATTTATTTTCTTTTCAATTCCGCTCGGTGCCCACGCATTTCTATCTGCCCAGCTAACGTCTTTATGTAAATCTAAAATCGTACCTTCATTTGTCCAATTAATCAGATCTGTGCTGGAGAAAGTTTCAAAATAAGTACCTGACCAGTTAAGATAGCCATCACTTGTCGGATAGAGATAATATTTTTTATCTCGTTGTGAATAGATAATTTCAGGGTCCGCATAATAACCCTCAATAACCGGGTTATTATTAACCGCTGCAGAAACTCGATACGTTTTGCTTTTGCCGTTAACAGAAACATGGTATGCAATTGCGCCTTGGCTAAAGTCTTGTTTACCTGTTGGTGTCACTTTCACCCCAGAAGCTGTGATAAGCAGAGGGTCAAATGCAGTTAAATTTGTACCCTGCTTGACGGGTAAGTAAACGGTCTGATTTTCGTCATCAATCACGATATTCAATTTTTTCACTTTAGCTGAAGCGGATGACGCGATTGCCCCGTTAAAACCATCCTGACTCTGTGTATGGTGAATTGGTTTCTCTGAAGATCCACTACACCCACATAAATAAACAAATATCATTAGATACAACACTTGCTTTAAAAAACGTAATCTATCCATACCCTTGAGACCTTAACTTGTCGAACCGATTTTAAACTTGGGCAAACTTTTGAAAGTGATAACTTCAAAGCAGCCAAAGGTGAAACGTTTACACCAAAACTTATATTCTTGCTAAAGTTAAACAACTGAAAACAAGATTCTGCAAAAACGTTAAGCAATCCAAATAGTGCTACGATACCACATTATAAAAATATGCAAGACATAGCAACATAATTGATGTAATAAATCGATAATAAAATTTTATAAAATGTAGTAACCTCATACTACTGTATTGATTTAAGCTATCGATAAATAAGAAAAAAGAGTAATTTCAACGTGCAAACCCGGACGGCCCAATTTTTATATCTACTGATTGCGATGAGTGCATTATTTCTGCGCTTCTATCAGTTGGGTGATATCAATAAACCTGTTTTTGATGAAGTATATTTTCCCAATTTTGCGTATCACTATATTCAGCAAGAATCTTTTTTCCACTCGCACCCGCCACTGGCTAAATATGTCATGATGGCTGGCATGCATATTTACCATATGTTGCCATGGGTCAACGAACCAACTTTAGGCAGTGTGCCATTTAACGAGCTTAACCCAGTCAGTTATCGTTGGGTCAATGCGTTGTTGGGTTTTCTAAGTTGCTGTTTATTTGCGCTATCGGCCTATCGGCTGAAAAAATCACATTTATTTTCGTTGTTAGTTTTTGCGTTTGTTAGCTTTGACGGTGCTTTGTTAGTTGCCTCACGCTTTGGTCTAAGCAATGTACACATTTTATTTTGGGGCGCGTTAAGCTTGTATTTAACCTTATTAACACTGCAAAAAAATAACGGTTATTTACCGCTATTGCTCGGCTGCAGTTTAGCAGCGGTTATCAGTGTTAAATGGAGTGGGTTAAGTTATTGGGCGATCACAATGGCGGTTTTGGTTATTGTCGTTTTACTTAAATCTATTCGCTTTAAATTTAAGAGGTTTACTCATAACAACTGGCCGACAATAGATAAAAAAGGGCTGAAAATACTATCAGCCATTACCCTTGTCCCAGCCATTTTGTACTATTTAATTTGGATACCCGATTTACAGTTAAATACCAAATACGACTTTACTGAAACGCACAGACAGTTTTTTACCTATCACAAAAACCGAGTTTCAGAAGATGCCCATCCTTATTGTTCAAAATGGTACAGCTGGCCTTTAATGCAGCGCCCGATTAGTTATCATTTCGAAAAAATTCCGGCAACCGATAATCAACCCAGATGTTTTAAAAACGTTCATTCTTTTGGCAACCCAGTGTTGTATTGGATGGCCAGTTTAGCGATGCTAACAATGTTAATCATGACGATTAAACAGATAGCTTATATGGTGAAAAACAAAACATTTAATTCCAACCAGTTTACCCTGCTGTTTATAACAGGCGGGTATCTCGCGTCTTGGTTGCCCTGGAGTTTGGTTTCGCGTTGTACTTTTTTATACCACTATCAATCTGCTTCTGTCTTCTCATTTATTGCGTTGGCATGGTTATTAACGACTTTGCTACAGGGTTCTAAAACCCACAAATATGCTGCCTATACTTGTCTGTTTATTTTAACTTTTGCATTTGTATATTGGTTACCATTTCAACTCGGACTTCCGCTTTCTGTCGACGGTTTTTATCAAAGGATGTGGTTTAAAAGCTGGATATAATTGTTGTGAAAGCAGAAACATTGAAAGAAAAATGTATTTTCGACTGTCTTTTTGTTTATAAACCCGATTAGAAACCTGCAGAGTACCTTTATATGTTAGCTATTATCCAGTCGATTCAATGTTTGTATCAAACGAGTGTCAAAAAGTTAAGTATATTGGACGGAATTCCACCCTTGTTATTTCGTCTTTATCTTGCGCCGATAATGATTCAAGCCGGATGGAATAAATACACCAATTTTAGTGATATTGTCAGTTGGTTTGGCAATAGTGACTGGGGACTGGGTTTGCCTTTTCCGATTTTATTGGCTGCTCTAGCAACTGCAGCTGAGCTGATTGGCGGGATCTTGTTATTGCTGGGGTTATTAACCCGTCTGGTGAGTATTCCGCTGATGATCACTATGTTGGTTGCTATTTTTACCGTGCACTTACCCAATGGTTGGCTTGCCATTGCAGACAGCGCTAGTTGGCTGGCCGATGGCACGATTTTCTATAATGAAAGCATCATGCAAGCGGATGAAAAGCTGGCGGCCGCTAATTCATTATTACAAGAATATGGCCACTACAATTGGTTAACAGCCAGTGGAAAGTTTGTCATTTTAAACAATGGTATCGAGTTTGCTGCAACCTATTTTATTATCTTATTGAGTTTGTTGTTCACTGGCGGAGGCCGTTTTACCAGCCTAGATTATTGGCTTAAAGCTCGTTTTTGCCAGAGCAATCGCATAAACTGAACTCAAGAAAATACTTGATGTTAAATGAAATGCCTCAGAAAACAAATAACTTATCTTTGTTAAAACTGCTGCCTGAGCCGCATTCAGCTTGGCATAAAATATTTGGAAAATTAGCAGATAAACTGCTTGGGATACGGCACTTAGACTATTTGTATCAGCAGCATCAATTTGCTGGCTTAAGCGCCGAGGCATTTTGTGAAAAATTTATTGAGGTATTTAAGTTAACAAGCGAGTTTACAACCCCGCTTAACCTGCCTAAAGATAAACCACTGGTTATTGTTGCCAATCATCCATTTGGTGGTTTAGAAGGTGTATTGTTAACTTATTTTTTAGCCCAACAAAGGCCTGATTTAAAAGTACTGGCCAATCAAGGGCTCAGTATTTTTTCAGAGCTGCATGAGAAGTTTATTTTTACGAACCCGCTCAAAGCATCTGCGAAAGGCAATGTGACCTCATTAAAAAAATGCCACCAGCATTTAAAATCTGGCGGCGCATTACTCTTATTTCCGGCCGGACGCGTCAGTTATTATCAACAATCAACACAAGCAATTAGCGATCACAGATGGCACCGCAGCGCGGCTCAACTGATAGAAAATAATCAAGCAGATGTCCTGCCTTTGTATATTGCGGGCCAAAACCGAGCTATATTTTATCGATTAGGCCGCATTTATTTTCGCTTTCGGCTACTGATGCTCATTCGTGAAATGATTGCCGCAAAAGGTAAAACCATTCGTTTTTATGCAGGGAAAATCATGCAACACCAAGATTTAAATGCTTTGTCAAAATATAACCCACAACAAATAAGCGATAGATTGCAACTGCTCACCTATTTGCAAAACCCGGCGTATAACTACCCTTGGCCTGTGCAATCAACACCCGATCTCCAACCACTTGCCGAGCCGAGTCGTAAAGCTGATATGCACGCTGAAGTTTTAGCTTTAAGCAAACAAAACCAGAACCTTATCAACTTTAAAAACTTTGTCGTATGTTATGCTCAGGGCAATCAAATACCGGCCTGTTTAGCGCAAATCAGAAGACTACGCGAAGCAACGTTTCGCAGTTGGGATGAAGGTAGCGGTGCACCACAAGACGGTGATGATTTTGACTACAGCTACACCCATTTGTTTATCTTTGATAGTGCATCAGAAGATATTGTCGGCGCATACCGCATGGGCCAAACAGACAAGATTGATACCTTATATTTAGCCAACATGTTTAACTTCAGTGCCCAGTTTATTAACCAACAAGCGCCCTGTTTGGAAATGGGGCGTTCTTTTGTCGTCGCAAACCAGCAAAAAAGCTATCACGCACTGTTGTTGCTGTTTAAAGGCATTGGCCGCTTTGTTTGCCGGTTTCCCCAGTATAAAACCTTATATGGTACGGTTTCGCTCAGCACGCAATATCAACCGCTGAGTATCAAACTGATAGAATCTTTTTTAATTGAAGGACCAAACCGCAGCGCAACTGCAATTTGCCCGTTTGAGCACCCTGCCCCAAAAGCGCTTGAGCAGTTTTTTTTGGTCAATGACAAAGATATAAACACCTTGGAATGGTTAGTCAAACAAATTGAGCCCGACGGCAAAGGCCTGCCAGTGTTATTAAAACAGTACCATCAACTCGGTGCTAAATTTCATGCGTTAGGCTTAGATCCCAACTTTGCGACAACGCCCGGTTTATTATTAAGCGTTTATTTACCGGACGCACCACAAAAACTGTTAAAACTTTATTTAGGCGATGATTATACAAGATACTGTCATGGTGTTACGGACGTTCATGCGAATCAGCAATAACAATAGCAATAGCAATAACTTTAACGTTATTGCTAATTGCTATTGGCCGTCCTTCATTTCATCATTTTACACTTATCACAATTCTGCGATGAGCATATAAATTAGGTTCTCCATCATCCACAATGGTCAAAATAATATGTATGTCTTTCCCTTTAGCATCAGTTGGGATCATTAACTGGGTGTTAACATTAGACGGTTGTAGAATCGCTACGTCTGAATTGTCACTGCTGGCTTCTTTATATAGTTCCCATGAGTATTGAATTTTATCGCCATCAGGATCAGAGCTTCCACTGGCAGACAATAAAATGGAATCTCCCGCCTTTGCTGTCAAATAGACAACTTTTTCAGATTTTATACCATTCACAACCGCGTGCGGATGGTGGTTTGCATCTTCATACTGAGGTGTGATTGTCCAGTCCATACGTGCTTGGAAATCGTTGTTGTATGCAGTTTGCCAACGGCTAATTGCTTTGCCACCTTCAGATGCATCACCATACATATAATAAGGGTCATATAATTCATCTTCGCCTTTCATGCATTTCATACCGCGAATAGCGGGCTGCTTTTTCTCAGCAAAACGTCCGCCCCAACCACCTTGCGCCACTTTATCAGGGTCATTTAAAGCCGGGTTTATTAAATGCATAAATGCCGGTGTATCACCTTCAGTTGCCCACTGACGATTTGGATAAGCGCTCCCTAACGCCCCATGGCTTTGAATATGTTCAACTAAATATTCATCAGAGGGTTGCCAGCTATAAACAGCTAGGCTTCGAATATACAAAAGCTCAGGGAATGTTTTAGCAATCCAAGTGCCAGCATCATCTTGCCCTAATACATCATATACGCGAATTCGTTTAATAATCTCAGCCAGTTCAGTAGCTGAACGATTATTTTTTAAATCCCATAACGATTGAGCTATCGTATTGCAACCGCCCCAACAAGTTAACCACAGGGGCCTAGGATCTTTTTTATCTATTGCAGCAATGATTAAGTCGGAGCCAGCAGAATTTTTGCCTGTTCCAACATCACTCATCCCATAACCAGTTTGTCCCATTACTGAAACTGACTGTAAAAATTCAGGTGTCGGAAAACCTTGCGCATGTTGAGTTAGGTTTGGATACACTTGACTATATACTTGTAAAATTTTATCTACGTAAGTGGTATCTTGTTGTGATTTTTTCCAACAACCGGTTGAAGTAATAATCCCCTCAATATCAATTTCGTTCGCCATCACTAATTGTCGAATTAATGATTGCTGATCATCTGGATCGGCGCCCATATCCGTGGTGTGAATCACTCGCGCTTTAAAAGCTTGAGCATGATCACTTTCTGTTTTTCTCATGTTCGAACTACAACTGGCCACTGCTAACGACAATATGAACAGGCCAATAAAATGCATCATTTTTTTGTTACTTGACATAAATTTTCCTATTAAATTCAATTACTCTAGTGAAGAGGAGTGGGTATCGCACTTTCGTCAAATTTCACTGTAAACTTATCTAATACTACACCGGGATCAACCATCCAGATTTTGATATTTTGGATACCAGTTTGGTTTATTTGATGTTCAGATATACCAATTGATGCGGCCCTTAAAGTATTAACATTCCACAATTTTGAGTACTCGTTTGAATGTAAACCGATGATTTGTGGTTTATCTCCATTAACTGATATCGCATATCGAACCCCCGGGTGATCTGCTGTTATCTTATGAGTAGGTAAAGCTTGGCTATAAATTTTAACTTTACCCGTGCTAACGGCATAAAACTGATAACTTAACGATGGGCTGCGAGTTTGCAATTGAGGTAATTCAATGCTTGCTGCCGTGAAAGGCTGCACTGTCATAGCGTGCTCTGACGCTGCAGCGTTATTAAACTGCTGCCAGCCCACACCATTATCAGCGTCTGTTTTAGCAATATAGTTTTCAGCTTCTATTTCAACAGAAGCTTTATTTTCTACCGCTGCGGGCAAACTACCAAACGCTAAATTGGCAGGGTTGAACACCTTTAGTTGAATATCAAATTTACGATCATTGTCGGATATAGTAACAACTGCCGGAATTTCAGTGCCATTAGGCGCAGAATCCCAGTCGATACTAAGCGTAATTCTCGCATCTGTTTTCCCACTTGTTTGGCTTATTTTAACCCAAGGGCGATTTGCGCTTGCCGTCCAATTGGATGCCTGCTTGCCTTGGTTAAATACATCAATAAAATAGCGCGTATCGGCAGCTCGATTAAACAAAGGCAATATACCAATGTCGGTAGGTATTAAAGGATTTTCAGAACCTTCAAGCGCAACGGCAAGTTGCTTTTTATCTGGTGCTTGATAACGACCTAACTCCGCTTTGCGCCATGGGTTTTGCGTATCATAGGCCCACTTTGGCAGTTCGCTTAATGGCATGGGGCTTATCATATGCTGCCATTTCCCATTAGCATTTATGTCATTATAAAATTGCGTTTCAGCCAATAATGCTTGATGCGCTTGGATAGACTGTTCAGCCAATAAATGCGTTGCCGCTCGTTTTTGTTTGGCCCATAAACGACTTCGCTCTGCTAACAGTTCTTTTTTATTAATTAAGTACGAGGCCCGTAATGGATATAATACCATTTGGTAAAATGCACTCTTATATTTCTCCGGTAAGTTTTGATAAACCTGATTTGCAAGTTGAGTTGCTTGCTCAAATTTATTTAACCTGACAGCGGCTTCATCCCCTTTTGCTATCATGCTAAAAGTATTTGTACCACTGACATGCATATGCTCTGGACGTTTGACTATGTTTAAGCTGAAATAACTTTGCATCACATCTGCAATATCTTCTGCATATTTTTGGCCAAAAGTGCGTTCAGTCCATTGTTTAAAATATTGGCGTTGGTCAAAATTTCTAAATGCTTCTGGATTTCGCGCCAAGCGCAAGAAAAATTCAGTACCAAATTCATGTGGTTTAATATCACCCACATTAACAATCCAAATTTTATTGGCGTTAAACTCCCAAGCTTTAATCATCTCAGCATAAGTCATACCAGGTGGTGTGCTATTTAACCATAGGTAGCTACTGGGTACCCCCCAATATGACAGGTGATAATAAACACCAGAGCCACCACTTCGTTTTTGTTCTTCGGGTGTCGACAATTGACGAATATACCCGTGGTTATCGTCTGGCCATACAATAATCACATCGTCAGGCAACTCTAAACCTGATTGGTATTGCACTAAAGTTTCTTTGTACGGGATAAAGATTTGTGGGATTTGCGTAGGGTTTTGATGAACGTGCTGAGCAATCATTTGACGCTGATCTGGGATAATATCATTTTGAATCTTTTTAGCTTTACCCGCTTCAGTTGTACCTTCTGGCGCGAGCATGCCAACATCCGTTCGACCTCGCATACCAATTGTATAGATATTTTCATAGTCAGCAGTTTCTTTTACTCTGCTTTCCCAGAATTTATATATTGTCTCTTTATTGCTCCAATAATTATATTCACCATGTACATCCTCTTTAAACTCATGGCTATTGGTTAACATTGGCTCATGATGTGAGGTACTGATGACGATTGCGTATTTATCAGCCATCTCTTTATTACCCGGCATTAAATAAAACGGTGTCGTCTCTCGCGGAAATTCGTGCATACCCGGCCAAATCATATTGGCATGTAACCTTAACAATAACTGATATATAGTCGCATAAGTTTTAGGGCCGATATTACCCGTTTCTGGCTCAAACGTTTTACTTGCCCAGGGTAATAATCCCCAATCTTCATCATTGATAAAAATGCCACGATATTTAACAGCCGGAGAGTGTTGAATATGCTGACCCGCAATGTAAAGTGCGGGTTTGGATGGAGCCGGTACATCCCCCCAGAAATGCCAAGGAGAAACCCCCATTGCTTCAGATAATGCAAACACGCCATACGCTGTACCACGTCTATCACTGCCTGCAATCACCAGTGCTTGTTCAACATCTTTAAGCGGATTTTTAATCACTTGTGCTGTATAAGCTTCCCATTTGCCAACAATAGATGACACCTTTAGTTGATTATTAGCGATCAATTCATCAATTAGTGGACTGTTACCTATAGTGCCGATCAAGATTGTACTTTTACCTTTAGGTTTGCTTGCTAAGGCCTGCGCTTTACGACCGGTAACCGACTGTATATCCAAAGCCAGTGCTTTAGCGGCTATTTCGACAACTTGCGCATCAGATTGGCTATAATAAATGCCCGCTGCGGTTAAATGATCAGCAATTTTCATTGAGTTGGGTGTGGCCGATACAGTCACTGGCATAAATGGAATCGCAAAATAATCTTTGTTAGATACTTGCTCAACTTGCATACCATCATAAGGTTGCCATGTATTATCAGAAGCATATTTAGAAATCGCTTCTATTGGGTTCTTGTCTGAAACGCCACATCCGCTCACCACACAAATAAAAATGTAGCATGCGAAAACTTTTAGTTTTTTAGTGGTGAAATGATTAAATAAGGTATCCATATTTATCATCGCCCTATTCATTAAATCTATCGATGTAAAGTTCTTTAACTTGCTCAAATGCGGGTGCAGCACAAGTTAAAGAACCAGCCTCCAGTTTTAAAATTTCCTAGCATGTAAGCCCAGCATAGATCCGACAAATCCACCGGCTTTTGCTGTACTTAAAATAGTTGCATCTGCGTTGGTTAAGACTGGTTTGATAGCTTCACTTTGACGATAGCTAAAACTAATCTTGTCTTTATCGGCAGAGACTATCAGCTCAATCGCATCCCCCCCACTATCCAAATCAACGCTTGCAAGCATGCGCCGTTGACCTTTAACCACAGATTCAACAAACAAGCGGTAGGCTGTATCTGTTTTTTCTAATGCAAAAAAGTAATGAAACTTTTCATTTTGATACGCAGTAATGCCCAGCTGTAAACCAGAATATTGAGGTAGTAAAACTTGAGTGCTGGCTTGATAAGTTTGATGTTGCACCCGTCTTGCTAAATAAACGGGCTGCTCTAAACTGCTTAACTGTCGTTTAGCCGCTTTTAATTGTGCAAAACCATTATTTAACGTTAACCAGTTGGTATTATTGTGACGACCCAACCAACTCCAGTGTAAATCAAGTTGTTCACTTTCAAATTCATCCAGCCAACTAAAATTACCCGTTGTTTGCTCCGTATTAGCAATTTTTTCACCACCTGCTGGCTTTTTAAGGCGATAAGGAATTGTTTCACCCGGCGGTAAAATTTCAGGCCAGCCTTCGTTTGTCCAATCAACGGGTAGTAAAAAGGTTTCGCGCCCTGTGTTGTACAAGGTTTTGTTATATGAACGCGTTGCTAAAAATACCGCCCACCACTCACCTTGTGGTGTTTTAATTAAATCAGCATGGCCTGCTGTTGTAATTGGGTTGACGCGTTCAATATCCAGATCGCGCTGAGTTAAAATTGGATTTGCGTGATAAGGAATAAAAGGCTCGCTTAAATCTCGGGTTCTAAAAACAACTGCTGAATGGTTATAACCAGTGCCACCTTCGGCGCAGACCAGATAATACCAACCATTAACCTTATAAATATGCGGGGCTTCTATCCAAATCGGTTTCTTGCTTATATCAGTACCACCATCAACGAGTAGCTTTCGTGATTCTGGTTTAACTTGCTGAGCAATAGGGTCATATTCCCATAGCCAAATCGCCCTATGTCCGTCATATAGCGGTTTGCCAGGTGGCGCATCATTATGTGCAATATAAATTCGACCATCATCGTCAAAAAAGATATCTGGGTCGATGCCACCGACTTCAGGTAACAGGATGGGTTGTGACCATGGCCCTGCGGGATCTTCGGCAGTAATAATAAAATTCCCGCCCGAATAGACAGCGGTCGTAATAATATAAAATAAGCCATCATGATATCGAATAGTGGGTGCATAGATACCACTGGATATATCAATGCCAGACAATTCGATTTGCTCATCTCGCGTTAATCCATGGCCTATCAATGCCCAATTTACAAGATCCCTACTGTGAAAAATGGGCAGGCCGTTGTTATAAGCGAACGACGACGTAGCAATATAATAATCTTTTCCTTTGCGAGTGATACTCGGGTCAGGATAAAAACCGGAGATAACTGGATTTTGAAACTCGTCGTCGGCCAGAGTGTGATTAAAAACATCATCATGACCCTGATATTTAAACCAGTCAAAATATGCGGTTCCAGTCTGTTGCTGAATATTTGCTTTATGCTCTTTTTGCATTTGTGAGCAGCTTGCCAGCGCTATAACAGCACTGGCAGCTAAAACTCTAAATAACTTTACCGACAAATTATTCTCCTTGTCCCGGCGCATACGGGAATTCCATCGCCTTATAAGTATCTAGAGTGCCTTGCGGCTTATCCAAACCTGGTGGTATCGGTCTTTGCGAAAACGTTTGGAAGTACAATACGCATGCGTTGCGCCACCATATTGCTTCCTTTAAATGGATGGTATTTGCCATTTGCACTTGCTTAAATTGCAATGGATCTATTTGACCTTGCAAGCTGTCCCAGCTTTGGCTAATTTGCGCAACTTGGTCAACCCCCAAATAATAGCGGTGGACAATTTCATCCCATAAAGTTCTACCAGAAGACTTCACTTTATAGTCCCAAGGTAAATGGTGGAACCATAATAAATATTTTTCAGGGGTTGATTTAGGATCAGCCAATTGCTCTTTCAACGGTGAAAAATATTGCTCAACTGCATTAACCCCGCTCGGGGAGCGATCAAAGCCTATGCCACCTTTTGTTGCTCTGTGATAATAAACCGGATTCCAGTCAGCTCGGCCTAAATCATCTACCCAAGGCGCCGGACCATAGTGATGCCCTGTCCCCATAATATGATGTAAACCCAGGGGCGTCATGTAGTTAACCGTTGCCTCATGCGATAACATCATCATCTCAGTGACCTTTTTAACAACCGCTGATTTATTGCTCAGCGTCATTCTGGTCCACTCTTCGGCAACCTGCTCTGCACTGATATTATAATCCCACGCCATCCGGCCAAATACATACCAGTTAGATTGTAAAATGATATGTCCCGTCCAGTTTCTGTCAGAGCCTATATTAGAAACTCCAGCCATACCGGTAAGCGGGTAATCATAAACTTCACCGGCCACGACTTTACCAACGGTAGAGCCTTTGCCTTTTGCATAAGTATCTGTTTTTAAGACCTCTTCATACATGGGCCCTAAATAGACAAAGTGGGTACTAAATCCTAAATACTCCATAGTGATTTGAAATTCCATCATCATTGGAGTTTCTTGAGTTGCACCAAATAATGGACTAATCGGCTCTCGCGGCTGAAAATCAATTGGCCCATTTTTAACCTGTACCATTACGTTTTCACGGAATTTGCCATCTAAAGGTTTAAACTCAGAATATGCTTGTTTAGAGCGCTCTTCATTTTTTTCATTGGCGTAAACAAATGCTCTCCACATCACAATACCGCCATGTGGTTTAAGAGCATCGGCTAACATATTGGCACCTTGCGCATGCGTGCGACCATAATCGCCCGGTCCCGGTTGTCCTTCTGAATTTGCTTTAACTAAAAAGCCACCAAAATCAGGAATAAGCTGATAAATTTCAGCGATTTTTTTATCCCACCATTTTGCGACTTGTGGATTTAACGGATCTGAATTTTTTAATCCGCCCAGTGTTGCAGGTGAATTAAACTTGATGGATAAATAAACTTTTAATCCATACGGACGGAACAAATCAGCCAGCGCTTTGACTTTTTCAAGATAAGCAGGCGTCAGCATAATGGGATCAGCATTAACATTGTTTAACACTGTGCCATTAATCCCGATAGAAGCATTTGCGCGCGCATAATCTGTATATTTTTGATACTTGTAATGCGGTAATTTATGCCAGTCCCAAATGGATTCTCCAGCAAAACCCCGTTCAACATGTCTGTCTGGATTATCCCAATGGTTTAATACCCGCACTTTGGTTTTAGGCGCTGAGCTAATATCCACAGCGTCAAGAGGGGTTTGCGTTTGAACTAAACGCAGTAGATTAAAGGTACCATAAAGCGCGCCGATATCCGTATTCGCAGTAACCACAATAACCGACTTGTTATTATGTTCAACTTGTCGAATGATATAGCCTTCATCTCCCAATTTGCTTAGCTCGTCGCCAAGATCCGGTATCCACCTTGTTGCCAAACGTCCGGTTACCACCACTAAGTTGGCTGATCGATAACCAGCAGGCTCAGACTGCCCCAACAGACCGCTTAATGCGTAGTCCAGCTCATCTCGAATAATTTGACTGGTTTCTGACTGACCAACAACCGACCATTTAGTCAGTTGCTTTTGATAAGCTTTTCGCAATGACTTGTTTTGCAATAAATCATATTTCATCCATAAACGATAACCGTCTTCCCCCGTGACGATACTAGAAGCCTGAGTGATAGGGCTAGTTAACCCTATCACCAATAATAAAAACGAAACAATAAACGATTTCATTAAATTCTCACTTTGTAATTAATTAACTTTGATCATCACGCTGGCTGCTTTTAAGCCGTCAGCATCGGCTTTAACGGTAAATTGACCTTTGCTACCCATTTTTGCTTTTACAATGACTAAAGCATATCCATGGTATGCATTACGGCTTGGCGAAGGGAAAGGGGTAAAATCTGAATGTTTACCATTATCTGTCGCAACAATTTCAGCATCGCCTTCCACACTAAAATCAATCCAATGATTTGCATCTGGTATCACTAAGCCATTTTCGTCCTCAACTTTTAATGTGATAAATGCTAAATCTTCACCATCAGAGTGAATTGTGGATCTGTCGGCGGTAAGTGATAACTGAGCAGGGAGGCCAGTCGTCTTAACTTCATTTTCTGACCATTTTTTCCCATTTTTATATGCTACCGCCTTTAATATGCCGGGTTGGTAAACAACATCATCATATCTTAATCTGTATTCAAATTTGCCTTTTTGCTTGCGACCCAAGGATTTACCATTTAAAAATAGTTCAACCTCATCACCTGATGTGATGACATGCACTGGCGTAACCTTGCCAACTCGATCCGGCCAGTTCCAGTGCGGTAAAATATGCACCATTGGAAAATCAGGGCGCCAATGCGCTTGATATAAATAGAAACGGTTTTTCTTGAAGCCCGCTAAATCGACAATACCATTGTAGGAACTACGTGCTGAATAATAAGGGGTTGGTTCGCCTAAATAATCAAAGCCAGTCCAGACAAATTCCCCAGCCACAAATGGATGGCTCTCTACCGCTTTAAATACTTTATCTGGCGATGAACCAAAATCAACGGCATATAACTCGTAGCTGCTCACTTGCTCAGCTTTTGAGTCGCCCCCCATGCCATCTCTGGCAGGTGAGCTGATTTTCTCTGTCACAGGGAAAGTATAAAAGCCCCTGCTACTCAATGCAGATGCCGTTTCACTGCCAATAATTACTTTATCTGGATGCGCGGCATGATATAAATCATATTGTGGTGGCGTTTTAATTCGATCCGTTACATTGTCAAATAGTGGATCTTGACGAATACCTTCACCTTGATAGTTTAAGCTAATGCTATCCATGCCGTTCGCAAAAGGCATGTCAGGCTTCGCCCAATTTTTAGATGCGGTGGTGGGACGATAGGGATCTTCGCTTTTCACAATATCCGTTAAGTGCTGAGCTAATTGATAACCTGCATGACCTTCGTATTGCTCACCGACTTCATTACCAATACTCCACATAAAAACAGAAGGATGGTTATAGTCACGGCGAACCAAAGCGCGCAAATCCTGCTCATGCCAGTCATCAAAAATTAAATGAAAATCATGTGGTGTTTTTTTCTTTTGCCAAACATCAAACGATTCATTCATCACTAAAAAACCCATGCGATCGGTTAATTCAAGTAGTTCAGGATCGGGTGGGTTATGTGCCATACGTATCGCATTAACACCCATTTCATGCAGAATTTCTAATTGACGCTCTGCTGCTCTGCGATTGAAAGCCGCACCAAGTGCACCTAGATCGTGATGTTGATTAACCCCTTTTAGCTTAATTAGCTCACCATTCACATAAACACCTGATTTTGGGTCAAATGTCAGTGTTCGAATACCAAACTCGGAAGTATATTGATCAATGGGTTTACCATCTTTCCAAACCGTAGTAACAGCTGCATACATATTAGGAGTCTGCTGAGGCTTCGGCCCCCACAGTTTAGGATTGTTCACTAAGAGTTGGCTGCTGCTTGAAACCGAAGAGGTGGGCTGTAACATAAGGGTTTGTTTAACCGAATTAGCAACAACAGTTTCCGCTAATTGACCATTTTCGTTCATTTCGAAAACTTCAGTGCTGACCTCAACAACTTGTTCAGTCTGAGTCGTATTGTCCACTTTTACCTCAAGTGCCACCACTGCTTGGTTATTCGCAACGGACTCAGTTCTAATCTTAGTCCCCCACTGCGCAATATGAACCGGATTGGTTTTAACCAGCCAAACATCACGATATATTCCACCACCAGGATACCAACGTGATGAATGATTTGGGTTATCTAACCGGATCGCAATTTGATTTTCACCACCAAAATTAATATAAGGCGTTAAATCTAATCGATAGCTGGAATAACCAAATGGCCAGCCGCCAACTAAGTTGCCATTTAACCAAACCATTGAATATGACATGGCACCTTCAATATCTAGATAAATCTTTTTATTTAAATCTGATTTATTAATGGTTAAATCTTTGCGATACCAAGCTATCCCTGGGCTGGGCAGACGCCCCATACCACCGCCAACTTCTGGATTTTCACCCTGATAAAATGGCCCGCTTATTGCCCAGTCATGTGGTAAATTAACTTGTTGCCATGCGCTGTCATTAAAATCGTGTTGAACAAATTTAAAATCACCACCTGGATTACCGGCAGGACGTTTATGTCGCTTGGCAGGATCCGCTAAAAATGCATTTCCTGTTGGTAGAATCCAGGGCTTCAATATCGCTTTATCTGCTTTTACCTTAACGGCATCAGTGGGTTTACTATCTGCATC
Organism: Catenovulum sediminis; assembly: GCF_007289895.1. Classification (GTDB taxonomy): domain Bacteria; phylum Pseudomonadota; class Gammaproteobacteria; order Enterobacterales; family Alteromonadaceae; genus Catenovulum; species Catenovulum sediminis. Next base: position 204,187 of record NZ_CP041661.1, read on the forward strand.
TTTATCATCTTTAAAATGCTTAACCTTAGGTCGAACGTCATAAATCAGTTCATCCGCAGATGCAGTATCATCATATTTATAAAATCGCCAGTTCTGATTTAGCGATATGATCTCTCGTTTTGATGCAGATTGCGTTTTAATTTGAGTGATATCAACTGGATTATCGGGCGCTTTTGAGCAAGCACTGACTGCAAGTGTCGCCAAAATTGCCGTGACTAAATTTTTCATTACCTAATACCTGTCGCTCGAAAGCCAATAAAATTGGCTTATTTAATTGCGTTAAACTGACTAACCATTAAAAATGTGTTTTACTTAATTCAATCAATGCGTTAACTGCTGGCTTTGGTTGATTCTGACGATCAAACAATAGTGGGTAGTCTGTACGCCCTTCGATTGGCCAGCCATTTCGCCAAGTTTGGCTATCGTTTACCCCCCAAAATGTCACTCGGGAAATGGATTCCTGATGGCGAGCAATAATTTTGAACATATCAACTAAAAGTTGGGTAAATTCTGCTGAAACAGAATCTGGTAAGCCTTTGCTATAAGGATTAAATTTTTCTTGAAGTTCATAATTTATAGAAATATCCGCGCCTTGATTTGCCGCACCAGGAAAGCGAATAACCGTCACATCGACCTCGGTTAACATGACTTCTATGCCTAGATTTTTATAGGCAACAATTGAAGCTTCGAACTCAGTTAAATCTGGGTTAGTGACCAATGAAGGGATACTATAATGCGCCTGCATGCCAATTGCGGTAATTGGGATATTTTTATCTAACAAAGACTGAACGATTCTAACCGCACCCTGACGTTTTTTCGGCATCCATAAATTATAATCATTGTAATAAAGCTCAGCGTTTGGATCAGCAGCATGCGCAAACTCAAAGGCTTTAGCAATATAGTCCTCACCCAAAATCTTATACCATTTAGATTGGCGCATAGTGCCGTCTTCATTTAAAGCTTCATTGACTACGTCCCATGCCTGAATACGCCCTTTATAGCGGCCAACGATAGTATCAATGTGATTTTTTAGACGATTTAACAATAACTCTCGACTTGCCGGATTACCATTTTGATCTTCAAATACCCAATCGGGTGTTTGCGAATGCCACAATAAGGTATGACCAATTATAAATTGGTCATTTTGTTCAGCTAACTCGACGAGTTTGTCTGCCACCTTAAAATTAAATGTGCCTGGGGTTGGATGTATCTCTTCCCATTTCATCGAGTTTTCTGCTGTCACAGCTGAAAATTGTTTATTTGACACCTGTTGACTTTCTCTATCGTATTCGCTGTATCCCATTATTTGAGATTCACTTAACGCCGTCCCAACTAAAAAGATATCTTTATACGCATCTCTTAAACTCAGTTCTTTATGATCAGTAGCAGTGGTATGTACGCAAGCCGTTAATGCTAAACTGGCACAAGCTGCAACCCAGAATTTTTTCATTTTTACCTCAACACGTAATTAAGCTGAATTTTTACTTATGTTAAACAACAAACATAATGGTCATATAAACTATATGAAATTAATTTGTAAAAATCCAGTCAATTCTCACATCTATTTACAACTTAAAAACAATTAGAACAGATAAAATTCCAATAATTGCCATTGTTTGGTATCTTTTTTAAATAAAAACTGTTTACATTAACCCACGCTTTATATAGTTTATATGACCATATAAACTATATAAAGCGTAACAAAGGTAATAAAAATGTCGCAACAACGCCTTTCTATAAAAGAGAAACTGGGCTATGGGTTGGGAGATACGGCGAGTAACATTGTTTTTCAGATACTGGCCAATTTCATGCTGATTTTTTACACAGATGTTTTTGGCATTAGTGCTGCCGCTGCCGGAACTTTAATGCTGGTTGTGCGACTATTTGATGGTATAACTGACCCAATTATGGGCGGCATTGCAGATAGAACGCGTACACGTTTTGGTACTTATCGGCCTTATTTATTAATCATGTGTATTCCGTACGGTATGCTCGCCGTTGTGGCTTTTACCACCCCTGATATAGCACAAGATAGCAAGTTGGTATATGCCTATGTATCTTACGCGCTATTAATGACCTGCTATACCGCAATCAATATACCTTATTCAGCACTAGGCGGCGTTATGACCAGCGATCCTCGCGAACGCGCTTCATTACAATCATTTCGTTTTGCCATGGCAATGAGTGGGGGGGTCATTGTCGTTTGGGCATTACCACAATTAGTAGATGCGTTTGCAGAATATGGCCAGCAAACAGGTTATCAGTACGCAATGGCAATTTTAGCATTGTTAGCGGTTGTCTGCTTTTTAACCTGCTTTTTATTAACTGAAGAGCGAGAACAAGTAAAAGTCAGCAAACAATCAAGTATCATAAAAGATTTCGCTAGCCTATTTAAAAATGACCAATGGGTTTTAATGGTCGTCATCACGGTATTTGTTTTAACATTAATTGGTCTGCGTTCCGCCATTGCCCCTCATTATGTTAAATATTATGTAGGTGATGAATCACTTACCAGTAACTTTTTAACTATGGGTATGATAGCTTCTGTTTTAGGTGCACTGGCCACTCACTTCTTGTCACAGAAGTTTGGAAAAAAACCACTCTTTCAATTTGGTCTGATCATCGGTGTTATTGCGCATGCCGCTTTGTTTGTGTTGCCAGCATCACAGATTGTATTCATCTTCTTCGTATTTTTTGTTGCTAACTTTGTGCACATGATAGTAACGCCGCTGATGTTCTCAATGATCGCAGATACAGTAGATTATGGACATCTCAAAACCGGTAAAAAAATTATGGCAATGACATTTTCAGGTCATTTGCTCGCTATTAAATTAGGTTTTGCCATTGGCGGGGCGACAGCCGGTTGGTTGTTAAGTATTTATAACTATGTACCCAATCAGGCACAAACCAAAGAAGCGTTAAGTGGAATAATGTTAGGATTTGCGGCCGTCCCTGCAGTGTTACTGGCAGCCGCTTACTTTGTCATGAACAAATACAAATTAACTGAGGGTAAGCTCTACAAAGTACAGGAAAAACTGAGCATATCTGAATAGCTGTGATCACCAAGACACATCTTGCCCAAAAATAGCGACATTCATCTGTTGTTGTATTTTGGGCTTTGACGTCAGCAGATCAATAAAGCGCTAAAAAAACTAGCTAAAAACTGCCCCGTTGGGTTAAAAATCCTCATTAATCGGATCGAACCACAAGGCTTTGCGTCCAATCGGAGTTTGTGGAGTCAACCCCGGGTTATTTAGCTCTATCACGATACGCTGCTTAACATTGGCTTGCTTTAAGGCTTGTTTGACCTGTGTGTCATTAAAAAATAATGTTTCAAATGTGCCATCCGCAATCATATTTTCCAAACCATTTTTTAAATAATCGTGTAATTCGGTATTCCCTTTGCGTACAAAAAAATAAAACGGGGCTGTGTATTTAAGCAAGAGATAGGGTTCGACAGCCAGATTATATTTGGCTTCACGTTCAATTTCACTAAAGGGTTCGGGTAACCCCGCGGAAAATAATCAAACCGGCCACCTTCCAGCATTGGAAATAAATTCAAGTACTTTAATTCTTTAACAACTTTCAATTGGTTACTTTCCAGAATTTTGGTATCCGCCCACATTAAACCCTGCCCGGCTTTAAATTGTTGTAAATCCTGTAAACTTGATACATTTTTAAATAAATTTAGGTTCTGCGCTTTTACAAGAGCAATTCGCATGCCAATAAGCCCTCGATATAAGGGTATATATACTGCTTGAAACTTTTCTTCGTGTGCTTTGCTCGTTAGCGTCCACATCAAATCACGTTCACCGGATAAAATCTCGGAATGTAACTTGGGCTCTGATGTTTCAATGCCACTCTTGTCATCTGGGTAAACGATTGTGTACCCACCTTCGCGAGCAATCAAAGCTTCCAGTATGCGGTTGGGTAGCTTACCTTCGCTACTGAGTCCCTGCACGGTTAAATTCGGTTCAGCATAACAATTCACTGTGACCACACAAACAGCAAAAATTGAACAAAAAAATCTCAACATTTTTTAACATCCTCATTTGCATCAAAATGATTAATTTGACTAAAACACAAACATAATAGTCACAAAAACCATAATGTTTCAATATGAAAAACGTGCAAATTCAACACAAACACAAAGATTTAAAAGTTCATAAACAGTGTTAAACAATAAATTACAATTTAAAAACCACAAAAAACCGAACATTTGTTTAATAAAAAGTAAATAAATATTTATAGCAGAGTTGACCAAATAGTAATAGTCAAATAAACTACCTACAACATAAGATATAACTATTTTTTTAGTCGGCAACAACACATTCATTACAAATAAACAACAGGTGTAAAATGGCACATACAATAAAAAATATGAAAAGCTTCAAAAAAAGCTTGATTAGCCTAGCAGTTTTGGGGTTGTTACAACCGGTTTATGCAGCAGAGGACAGTCAACAAGAAACTGAGACAATCGAAGTAAAGGGCATTCGCGGTAGCGTTATATCCGCTCAGGCGATAAAGCGCGATGCAGATACTTTCGTTGATTCAATTACGGCAACGGATATTGGCGCCTTGCCAGATTCAAGTGTACTGGAATCTTTAGCACGTGTGCCGGGTGTATCAATCGACCAGTTTGCTTCACCGAATGATCCTGACCATTTTTCTGCGCAGGGCTCAGGTGCTGTTGTAAGGGGGATGAGCCAAACCCGCAGTGAATTTAACGGTCGCGATTCGTTTTCTGCAACGTCGGGCCGAGGGTTAAGTTTCTCCGACGTATCTTCAACCATGATGGCCGGTGTGGATGTATACAAAAACCAAACAGCCGATATGATTGAAGGTGGTATTGCCGGCACCATCAGTTTACGTACCCGTAAGCCTTTTGACAGTCAAGGACGTAAAGTAGCCCTGACTCTAGAAGCCAACTATGGTGACATGGCAAGCGAAGTCACGCCAACAATTGCTGGCTTGTACAGTGACCGATGGGAAACTCAATCTGGTCACTGGGGGATTTTAGTGAATGCTTCGCGCTCTGAAATAGCCACTGAATCACATGGTATTCAGTCAAAACGTTTCGAATTTAGACCCTTAGAGCAAATGATTGAAGCTGGTGCTGTGGCCGAAGATGCACCTTACTATACCTATAATGGCACTTTTGCAAATATTCCAGAGGGCGTTGAAGTAGGCGACCGCGGTATTTTAATGCCGGCGGGTTCTAATTTAACGATGAAAAACGATACTCACATTCGTTCAGGTTTAGCGGGCGCGCTCCAATGGAAAAGCTTAGATGGCGATATTGAAGCTTCATTGCAGTTCATGCGTTCAAAATCAGATTCTTCTTGGAAAGAAAATGCGTTAAAAAGTGATGTAGGATATGCGTCACGAACGGATGAACAATTTACTTACCCGGCGCCAGATGATCAGTGGGATATCACACCAGAAGGCACATTCCAAAGCGGTACGATTTCTGATAGAAGAAGTGGTTGGCGAGGTGATGGCGAGCGCTGGTCAAATATGAATGAAGTACATAACTTCGGTCTACAAATCGGCGCGGATACCCGATACCATGAAGATATATCTGTCGTCGATGATTTATCATTCAATGTGCGCTGGATGGCCAATGACAACTGGGAATTAGAAGCTGATATTCAACATATTGAAGCGGCTCGTGATACCTATGATATGCAACTTATTTACGCTGTGCGCGGTGTTCAAAATTATGATCTGATGGGGGGAGATGACTACCCAACTTTGCATCTTGGTAATCCGTTTGCCCATATGACAAATGAGCAGCTAACCGCACATTATGAACAATACGGGGTTGACTACACAGGTGATGACTATTTCACTCAGCCAAGCTCTTATTTGATGCATGCAGGTATGGACCACTTTGGTGATAGTGAAGGCACTTCTGATGCCATTCGATTGGATGCAAAATATTTCCTTGACGACAATGTATTCTCATCAGTTAAATTTGGTGTGCGCTATCGTAAACGTGATCAAACAATTCGCTTAACTCAGTATGACTGGGGCAAATTAGCGCCTATGTGGAAAGATCGCGGTTGGTTAGATTCAGAGCTTATGATTGATGCGGGTCTTGCAGACGAATACGATGTTATTAACTGGGGTGATTTTTATCGTGGCGATGCGCTCAATATTCTGGGCGGCAATCAAATGTTCCACCCATCTGAAGCATTAGTTAAAGATAGATACAATTTAGGTGACCGACTTGCGCCCTTAGCAGCCGATGACTGTCTAGACTTTGTTATGGCAGATGATAGGGTATCTGAAGATGACTGCTCTGAAATCAACTTAAATGGATATTTCAAAGATAACGAAATCAGCCATACATCAGAAGAAAATAAAGCTGTTTATGTCCGTATTGACTATGATACCGATATTGCCGATCACCGAGTTTCAGGTAATTTTGGTGTGCGTTTAGTTGAAATTGTCAGTGAAACCGATGGTTTTATGATATTTCCTGAAATGAACACAACCACTCCAGCACCTGAAGGTTGGGACCCATACAATTATAATATTGAAGCGTATGATTTATTTGCTGAAGAATCTGAATTCTTGGGTGATGCCTACAACTACTTACCACAAGAGATAAAAGGGTTTGCCAGCGGTGCTTACACCAAAAACTTTGCGAAAAATAAAACACGCCGAGTACTGCCAAGTTTTAACCTTAAAATTGAACTTACCGATGACTTATTGGCACGATTTGCGTTATCAAAAGCCATAGCATTGCCGGATATAGGCGATTTACGCAATTATACCCGATTAGGCCCAATTGCTTACACCACGTCGGTCAGTTACAAAGACCCTTACTATCACGCTGAAAATCCGCATCCAGATGCACCTGCAGATTCTACAACTGGGATGCCGGTCGATGAATTTGGTGAAGATTTAGAGCAACAAAGAGTCATTAATCCTGACTCAGTTATATTTGAAGGTTGGAGTGGTAGTGCAGGCAATCCATTCTTAAAACCAATGGAATCAAACCAACTGGACTTATCACTTGAATGGTATTTTGCAGACGACGGTTCAATTGTCTCTTCTTTCTTCTATAAAGACTTAAGTAACTTCTTTATTAAAGGGGGTTACAATGTCGATTATACGAATCCAGATACAGGGGTTACTCAAACCGCTATTATTGACGGCCCAACCAATGGCGGCAAAGGCGAAATGAAAGGGGTGGAATTAAGCTATAATCAATTCTATCAATTCTTACCTTCTCCTTTTGACGGCTTAGGTTTACAAGCAAACTACTCGTACATTAAAGCTGAAGGGGTCCCTAACTCAAATTTGGATAGTTCTGATGTGGCTAACGAAGGTGGGGGTGAAGCACTGGATATATTTAAAGGCCAGTTACCATTGCGTGGTCAGTCTGAGCATACGGCTAATTTAATTGGTATGTATGAAAAAGATGGCTGGTCTGCAAGGATAGCCTACAAATGGCGTTCAAAATTCTTGTTAACGTCTAAAGACGTTATTACTGAACTACCTATTTTCAATGATGACGAAGGTCAGTTAGATGCTTCATTATTCTATCAATTAACTGACAGTATCAAAGTTGGTGTGCAAGGCGTAAATCTAACAGCGGAACAAACGAAAACATTCCAGCAAGTCGACAATAATTTACAACTCGGCCGCTCATGGTTTACCAAAGATCGACGATATCAGTTGATTATTCGCGCAAACTTTTAATTAATGCAATATTGTATTAATTGAAGGGTATTTGGATGACATTTTGGGGTGTGATGGCGACAATTAGACGCGGTCTAAATCACACTCGTTTTATACCATCTGGGTATCGATAACCTGTATTCAGGTTAAAATCAGCAGGCTAAACTTAGGGCGTGTTTATCTTTGTATTATTTTTGAGCAATAGGCTATTTTAATCATTAACAAAGCAGAATGAGTGGGGTTTAGTCATTCTAAATAAACGAATTCTAATGCCGTTAAGGGTTAAAATAGCCATTGCCCTTCGGGCTGAGGACAAAATGATCTTATGCAGCGTTAGAAATAACTTATTTAGATGACTAAACTTCATTATTTCTGCCTTGCCTAAGACCATTTTTTCTCTCAGCTCAAATTATAAACAAAGATAAACACGCCCTAGGTTTCGCCTGCTTTCTCGTAGAGAATATAATTAGGTAATGATGATGCAATCAGTTTCTCGACCTAAGTTAATAAAAAATATTGTTATATTAGGCGGAGGAACGGCAGGCTGGATGACAGCCGCAGCCCTTTCCAAAGCACTTAAACCTGACAATATTCAAATAAAACTGGTTGAGTCTGAGCAAATTGGTACTGTCGGCGTCGGCGAAGCAACCATCCCCCATATCCGTACTTTTAACAGTTTGTTAGGCATCAGTGAAAGCGAATTTATGCAGGCCACTGAGGCTACATTCAAATTAGGTATTCAGTTTAAAGGCTGGGGCAACAAAGATTCTGATTATTTTCATCCATTCTCAGATTTTGGCGAGGCATATCAACAAATTAATTTCCAAAATTTATACCTTAAAGCCAAGCAAGCCGGATTGAAGCTACCTTTTGACAACTTCTCAACCGCTATTGCAGCTTCACGAGAAAAAAAGTTTTGTTTTGCGCAAAACCTACCGCCACCACTTTTGAACAATTATTCCTATGCCTATCATTTAAATGCCACTGCTTATGCCCGTTTTTTACGGCAATACAGTGAACAAAGAGGGGTTAAACGCGTTGAGGGCAAGGTTACAGCGATTAAGACTAAATTACCTGACGGCGATATTTGCTCGCTAACCTTAGACAATGGAAAAACGGTAGCAGGTGAATTATTTATTGATTGTTCTGGATTTCGAGCACTGCTTATCGGTCAACTTTTAAAATCTGACTATCAAGACTGGTCACACTGGCTCAAATGCGACAGTGCCATCGCAATTCAAAGCCCGCTGCATTCCAGCCCGCATCCCTATACTCAAGCAATTGCCCATCAAGCTGGCTGGTATTGGCATATTCCACTGCAAACGCGCTGTGGTAACGGCATCGTTTACAGCAGCCAGTACCTATCCGATCAGCAGGCGCTGGTTCAATTGCAAGCAAAAATTGGTTTATCTAAAAACGCGCGCATAAATGGTCCAATACGCTTTCGACCGGGAGTGCGCCAGCGCGCTTGGGTTAAAAACTGTATTGCAATTGGCCTTTCAAGCGGCTTTTTAGAACCACTGGAATCTACCAGTATTCACCTGATTCAGGCCAGTATTTTTAAACTCATCGAGCTTATGCCGGCTGATAATCAGTTTGCTCTAGCGCGCGCAGAATATAACCGGCTAATCAATTATGAATACAATACCGTTCGCGACTTTATTATTTTGCATTATTACTTAAATCAGCGCAAAGAAGCATTCTGGCAAGATTGTCAAAGTATCGATATACCCGACAGTTTAAAGCACAAAATAGAAACTTTTAAACTAACAGGTATTTTAACTGAGAACCAACAAGGTTTATTTTTTAAGCCCAGTTGGCAATCCGTATTATTCGGACAAGGTTTAACACCGAAGCAAACCGATCCCAGAGCGGATTTGATGACCAATCAGCAAGCATTAGATTTTGTTTTGCGTTATCTTGACAAGCAAGATGAGACCGTTCGTCAAATGCCGGGACATGACTGTTGGCTTAATCAAATCGGAGTCATGCGTCAATGAAAATTTTAATCTTAGGTAATAATTTGGCTGCCTGGATGACTGCTAAGGCTTTATCAGTCTATTCCCATTTTGAAGTTACTATAGCGGGAAAAAAATCTTCAAATAATCTACCAGCCATTCAATCCGCACTCCCCTATTTTGACGAATATTTAAAACTCGCTCAGATCCCCAAAAACGAGTTTACTCAACAAGTAATCAATCAGCCTTTGTTAGCTCATCAGGTGATGACTAATATTAATAACGCGTCACAACAACATTGGTTTGCATTTAGTGAATATGGCGCACCGTTGGGACCACTTGAATTTCATCAAGCTTTTGCCCGGCTCAAGCACAATAGATGGGTAAAAGATGATTTCTGCAACTATTCTTTGGCTGTTTTACAAGCCAAACATGGCAAATATCAAGTCAGTTCAAAGAATCCGAATTCTGCTTATTCCACTTATGTGAATGGCTACATCATAGATACTGCATCTTTTATTCATTATCTACAAATGAGCTGTCCAAAGGTTAAACAGTTGGATGCGATTCCGCCCTTAACAGCGGCTCATGATCTCATCATAAATTGCAGTATTGCACCTAGCAAAATGCCGCTCACAGCCAACTCTATTAGTTGGCTTGAACCGTCCTGCCAAAAGTTTACGGGTCAGTATCATAAAACCATTGAAATGACTGCGCATGGCTTGCTCAGTAAACTTGCATTGCCCGATAACAAAAACATGAGTCAATGTCAGCTCACATTAAACCACTTGCCAGATGCACTCAGCGATGATCAGACTGCGATCAATCGAATTGTTGCGCAATACACTCAACAGGCAAGTGACATTCGAGTGAGCAAACAGTTGACCCCAGCTGAAAATCAGGCGTTTTATCGTGCTAGTCACATTGCTTTTGATGTTCAGTGGCAACAATTAAAAAGCTGGTCTTATTCAGCAATCGATACAATCAGTGTATTTATCGTCAACCTATTTGAGCATTTCCCGCGAAGAAACGACAATCAAAAATTAAACTCTATTTTTACTGAACACTACACTAAACAGATACAGTCTCTTCAGCGTTATGATCAACTTCTCCATGCTATTTTTTCAAAAGAGACGAACAATAACAGTATTAATTTATTTAAAGAATCCGGCAGAATTCTGCAGTTAGACCCAGACTTAATAAAACCAGATTGGATCATTGGATTATTGATGTCATTTGATATTATCCCTGCAAAATGCAGCCCATACGCCAACCAGCTAACCGAAGCACAATTGGTCAGTCACTGCGAAAAAATCAAGTCGGTTTTCAACCAGAAAGTAAAGAATATCTAACAATTTTCAGAGGCAAAAATGACTGATAATAATATAACAAGCATTTTAATTGTAGGCGGTGGAACCGCTGGTTGGATGACAGCTGCTGGGCTCAGTCGCTTTATAGCTAAGGGATGTCAGATCACTTTGGTTGAGTCGGCTCATATCGGCAGTATCGGTGTGGGAGAAGCCACAATCCCACAAATTCAGGTATTTAACAAAACACTCGGCATCAATGAAAATGACTTTATAAAAAAAACTCAGGGTACTTTTAAGCTGGGTATTGAGTTTGTTAACTGGGGTCAATTAAATGATTCATATATTCATGGCTTTGGCCATTTAGGGCAAGACATGAGCGCTTTGCCTTTTCATCACTATTGGTGGAAAATGCGCAAACAAAATAAAGCTGAACCTTTAAAAGACTACGCGCTTAATTGCTGTGCGGCCTATCAGAATAAATTTATGCGCTCTATTGATGCGGGCAACTCTCCGCTTTCCAATATTGTATATGCGTATCAGTTTGACGCTGGGTTATACGCACAATATTTAAAAGACTATGCCATTGGACTGGGTGTTCAGCATCTAATTGCAGATATAGATTCAGCATCTGTCAACGCGCAAACTGGCGCTATTGAATCCGTCTCGCTTAAAGACAGTACACCTTTATCAGCAGATTTATTTATTGACTGCTCTGGTATGCGTGCGTTGCTGCTAGAAAAAACACTCAATATCGGTTACGAAAACTGGCAACATTGGCTGCCAACCGACTCGGCCTGGGCCGTACCCAGTGAAAAACTGAATCCACTACCGCCTTATACCCGCTCTACAGCGCACTCTGCTGGCTGGCAATGGCGTATTCCTCTACAGCATAGAACCGGAAACGGTCATGTATTTAGTAGTGCTTATATGGCTGAAAACACGGCACGCGATATTTTATTAAGCAACCTAGACACACCTGCAATCAATGATCCCAAACTCATTAAATTCACCACAGGTAAACGCAAATCTTTCTGGCATAAAAACTGTGTCGCAATTGGTTTATCTAGCGGGTTTATGGAGCCGCTAGAATCTACCAGTATTCATTTAGTACAGTCTGCTATCGCGCGTTTAATGGCGTTATTCCCAGACAAAAATTTTAATCAAGCCAATATCGACGAATTTAATCGTCAAACCCATTTTGAATACGACAGTATTCGCGATTTTATTATTCTGCACTATAAAGCAACGCAACGTGAGGATTCAAAATTCTGGCGTTACTGCAAAAATATGTCGGTGCCAGATAGTCTTGCCGAAAAGCTTGAGTTATTTAAAGCGAGCGCACATGTAATGCGTTATAACAATGAGCTTTTCAATGAAAATAGCTGGATTGAAGTGTTATTTGGTCAAAATATTGAACCCGAAAGCTATCATCCCCTCACCAATATGATGAGCGAGCAAGAGATCCAGCAAAACCTGCTCAACATTCGTAATGTTGTCCAGCAATGTGTCGATTATATGCCGTCACACAATGAGTTTATACATCATCATTGCAAAGCCTGATGATCAACAATTAACTGATGTCTCCTTTTCTAGACGCTTAACGACCAAAAAAACCGGCTTTAATACAAAGCCGGCTTGAGGCTAAACTACTTAAATGGCAAGCAGTATATTCTATCTGTGTGCTTTATTGAGAGCAGCTTCCGCTGAAGCAATCGCTGGTAGAACCGAATCCGATAACACCATTGCACTGCATCATTTCAGAATATGAGCCATTGCCACAACCACCGTCATAAGCGGCTGTATTATATTCCATATTTTCTGCCTGACGGGTTTCACCGTTAACTTGAATATAATCTAATACAACATCACGGCCAGAGGCATCATTATCAAATTCAACGTTGATGTCTCCACTCGCATTGCCCAGATATACATAATTTTGATTGTTAGTTGTCAGATACCAATCAGCAACAGTCGTACCACCAACATTAAGTTTAATGTGTTCACTACCAGTGGTACCACGAGCACGTACGGTAATACCTGAGCTACTACTGCTAGTGCCTTCACTTACTGTAATATTCGAACTACCACTACTTTGGTATCCTTCGGTCGCCATCACCATATAATCATGCGTACCAAGGTTTAAACCATGGCTGGCCCAAGCATCAAAGTGATTCCCCGTCGTAATCGTGCCACCGGTTCGTTTTTGCTGCCTAACACTCCAGTATTGATAAAACGTAGCATTGCCCTGAATAGAAGGTTGATTCACTCTTTGAGTTCGGTAAATGTCATAAGTACCGCCATCAGTTGTTACTGTACCGTAATAAGTACCACTTTCACCCGGACGATAAGTCCCCCAGTTATCAACAATATAGTATTCAACCAATGGATTTGTTGTCCAACCATACAGAGTTAAATACCCATTGCCGGATGGCGTAAAAGTACCGGAATAATTTACTATTTTTCGGCCACCTGTACTCCAGCCTTTACCACCAACCCAGTTACCTGTATTGGTCCATGAAGAACTATAGTTACCACCCGCCCCTAACGTCATACTAACGGTCCCGGGTGCATCGGTCCAAAATGAATAGAAATACCCATTATTATAACCGGTCTCATTGGAAGTTAGCGTCTGAGCCTGAACCGATGAAAAAGTTAAGGCGGCAGCTGCGATAATCATTCTAACTAAATTCGTATTTTTAATTCTCATAACGAGATTCCCTATTTTTAAGTGTTTATCAATTAAACATTTTATTCAGCCTATTCTGTAGTCCATCAGTTAAACAGAACAAAAACCGAACAGTTATAGTCTTGATCACATTTACAAACGTGTCAACGCCTATCACATTTAATTAACCTAAAAATCACACAATAAAAATAGAGTCATTAACAAATTGATAAATAGCTAAAAAACTAAAATAACTCAATATGATTGACTTAAACATCATTCAACAAAATGCAGTAAAATGACAACCTTATAGTCAAAACCAATAAATTAAATAAAGACAGATACAAGACGCCTCTCCAGTGATGCGCTGGGCGTTTTTATAGCAAGATTAAATTGAAATGGGATTCACAGCCGCTGATTCTTTTTATCGATAAGTGCCTGTAAATGTTGTAATGAATGCATTACGAGAAAACAGGGTTGCAGTAAGTTTTGTTTGTGAAGGTTAATCATAGCTTGCTCTGCCAATCCTGCTAAACGCTCTGAAGCTATGGTATATAAGCCGTCAATAGATTGCTGAGACTGATTAGCAAATGTGATATCCAACTTAACCGGCTCTAACAAGTTATATTCTTGCAACAACTTAATAAACTGTTGCGTCGGTTCTGCACCATTATAAATGGCTTCGAGTACAGAGATTTTGCGCTGTAAGTAAGCACTCGCCTCACCTGTATCGTCAAAAATTCGTTCACCTTCGGTAGTACTGACAGCTGGGCTCTGCATATCAATAAAAATACTCCCGTCAGTTTGTTCAATTAAAAACGGGTGTCGCTCAAACGCCAGAGGAATCGAGCTGGACTGCCATTGTCCGTCTGCTAAAAACAGATTTTCATTGTCGCTAAAGCCTAACAATGCCACCAGCACAAAATCACCCGTTTGACTATTTTTCGAAAAAAATAGTGAAAACTCGGCTGCCAGCCTGTCTACCTCGGTAATTAGCACTGGTGCGATTTGTGTAGCAACTTGCAAATCATGGAGCTTACTTTCACAAACTCTTAAATTTTTATGCGCTGTTTTACTCAACATCTGATAATCGTTAGTCATTTAGATCGCCTTCATGCCAAAAGTTTTAATTTTATTCAATAGCGTGCGGTTGTCCGGCAAACTGTTTAGCGCTTTTTGCTTAATCTGTTTGTTTTCATTTATACTTTGCGCATATCTTTGCCGTTGCTGCGAGCTCATTGCCAGTGCTGCTTGAGTATCAAAGCCCATACCATATAAGACATACTGATAGCTTGCCGCAGGAAACACCTCTTCTTTATATAAAAAGTCATGCATATAAGGGCTTTGATACTGCCAAAGCTGCAATAACTCTTGTAAAGAATCAGGAATAGTCTGCGGATCTCGGTTATCACACCAAAACTGACTGTCTGTTCTTTTACTCAATACATAATGTAATTTTAAGAAATCAACTATGCTGTTCCATCTGTGCGTATTTAACTGATTGAAGCGCTTAGCAATAATCGGCATAATCGCTTTATTTTCAGGTAATTGATCGCGAATATAATTAGCGCTGAGTTCAACTAATACTAAAGCTGAAGCTTCAAGAGGCTCAAGGAAACCAGCAGCCATGCCGACAGCCACGCAGTTATGCTTCCAAAATTCTTTACGGTGTCCGCATGGAATTTTAATTTCTTTGACGGTTGTTTCTTTAAGCGGTTTACCCAAATAATCAGAAAATTGCTTGAGTGCCTGATCATCACTCATATGGCGTGATGAATATACATGCCCTGTCCCACGTCGACTAGTTAAGCCTATATCCCAAATCCAACCAGCGCTCTGCGCAGTCGATAAAGTATAAGGTAAAATAGGAGAATCTTCTGATTCATACGGCACTTGGGTTGCTATCGCTCTGTCGATAAACAAAACATCACTTTTATCAACAAACTCGGTGTTCAATGCCTTGCCCAACAGTAATGAAGACATGCCAGTACAATCAATAAATAAGTCAGCTTGATAACTTTGTCCATCCTGCGTTTTTACGCTATTAATATCTCCCTGCTCCGAAACCAATACTTCATCCACTGTGCCGATAATATGCTGCACATTCAACTTTTGCTGACAATGCTGTGATAAAAACTCTGTCAATTTACCCGCATCCAGATGATAGGCATAATTTGCCGCAGCAGCATATTCTGGCATTAACAAGGTTTTGGGTGCTAAATTTTTTTCACAAATAGCTTCCTGAAAGCTGACTGAGTTTGAGAAAGAATCACTCGGATTTTCTAGCCAAAACGGTGCAAGGTTTATATCAAGAAAGTCTTTGGGCAAAGTGAGCGGGTGATAGTAAAAATCGTCTTTTTTACCTGTTACCCACTGACAAAATTTCGCACCCTGTTTAAAAGAGACGTCACAATAGCGAAAGAACTCGGTTTCTGAAATCCCCATTTTTTGCAACGTGGTTTTCATTGTAGGCCAAGTCCCCTCACCAACACCAATAGTTGGCAGTGTGCTGGATTCTAACAAACTAATTTTTACACTCTGACCGTGCCGTGCAGCAATAATCCCAGCAGTCAACCAACCTGCAGAACCACCACCCACAATCAAAATCGAACTAATTTTGCTGTTTGTCATTTCTCACCTGCCAAAATCGTAAAAGGCCACAATAAGTGGCCCATAAAGAGCCTAATTTAATTGAGTGCTCAATTAAAAGCTACCTCGAATGCCTACAGAATAGCGAGCACCTACATCAGTTGCCTCAACCAACTGATTTGCATATCGACCGTGTGAACGATAAGCTTCATCTGTAATATTAATCCCTTCAAGGAATACAGACAGCTCGTCATTTAAGTCATAACTCACCGTTAAATCTAACTGAGAATAGGCATCGACTATGGTTGGTTCTGTCGTTGATAAAGTATTTTGACCAAATCTTTGTAGAAATTCATCACGCCAGTTATACGCTAAACGAGCTTGGAAACCATCTTTCTCATAATAACCAACCAAGTTCGCTGAATGACTTAGGCCGGTAACCGCAAAGGTTTGGCCGACGTTTTCGCGGTCAAAATCACTATCGGTAAATACTAAGGTCACGTTAGCAACGGTCCCAAAACCCGTATCTCCAAAAGCATACTGGCCTGCGATTTCATAACCATAAACTTGTGCATCTTCACCATTCGCGGGTCGACTTACATTAAATATTGCCACTTTGTCTTGAGCATCCGGCCCAGTTGGATCAGTACCGGTTGACGGGTCGGTTACACCATTAATGTCTTCTTCAAACACTCGAGTCACAATAAAGTTACTCACGTTTTTAACAAACGCCCCTACCGAAACATAATCGACATCACTAAAATACCACTCAGCAGACAAATCCAAGTTATCAGATACAAAAGGGCGTAACCCTGGATTACCGGCCGAAGCATCTAATAATCCAGGACGCGTACCGCGAATAGAGCGTACAGAAGTCATATCATTTAAAGACGGACGAGTAATCGAGCGAGATGCGGCAAATCGCATTATAAGTTCATCAGTTGCTTCATATTTAACCGACAAACTAGGCAATAAAATATTGTAATCTGATTCATCGGTATACTTAATAAAGTCAGATTGAATGCGATTCATATCCTCTTCTGGATCGGTAAACTCCAACTCAAGCAAAGTTTGCTCATTACCGGTTGAAGCAATTTTAGTGTCTTCATAGCGCGCACCAACTACTATCGTTAACGGCTCACCCGCTAGCTCAGTAAATGAAGTTAATTCAAGATACGCTGACGTTGTTTTCTCGTTAATTGTATATGAACTTGTTTGATATTCTGGATAGAAATAATCTAACGGTAGATTATCATCAATATCCTCCAACCAATGATTTCGCACAACAATTGGATCAAAGTTAAACCAGCCTAAATTGACATCCGCAAATCCGCCAGCCCCTCCAAAAGCATCCATAAAGCCACCAACAGGGTTCCAGTTATAATCTTCATCTCTTACATCCTGACTACCATAAACATCCCACGCAAAATCATCCCAAGTTTGGTCGTTTTGCGCGTTGCGAATATCTTTAGTTTGGTCGGTATACATTAAACCGGCTTTAACCTTGGTATTACCACCATCATCAAAGCTATAATCAAAACGTGTTTGATCAATTTGATCTTCACGATTGTCCTGATACATCTCGTTTACCCAGGTACGTAACCCTGCGCTGCCATTAGCTGCCATGTCTTGTGTATCAAATGTAAAATATGCCAACTCATCTGACACTTCAAAACCCCACGGCGTATCAAACTGGACATCTGATTGATTAATATTAAACTCACCGTCTGGGTTAGACTCTGACTTCGCAGTGCTATATTCAACCTCTATTGTAGACGAGTCTGTTAACTTCCACTCAGCGCCTAGTGCTGCTGATTTATTGAGTGTACGGGAAACTTCTTTACCTGCAAAAAAGTCAACTGCACTCGAGCCTTGATCGTAAGCGATTGTAGTGCCGTTATTATCAAAGGTGATCGACTGTGCTGTATTTTGCGAGAACCAGGTCGCAGCTTCTTGTTTGTACCGATCAACTTCTTCATCTGCATACATTATATCCAGCGTTGTGCTTAAGTTATCAGATGGCTTATATTGCAAAACTAGGTTACCGTTAATACGGGTACGTTCATCCTGACGTCTGCTATACATAGATTGCTGAGGGACAAAATAATTATCACTGGTTAACCCTTGAACGTTTTCAACGCCGCTGATATTCGGGTTTGTATTCCAGCGCGTTACCGCCAGTCTATCTTCTTCTGTTTTGCGCTGTTGGTAAGCACCCGCAAATAAAATGCCAAAGTTATCCGTTATTTCACGGCTGATTAAACCTGAAATTTGTGGCGTGATTTCCCCAGCTTTAACATCAGATGACATTTTAGCACTGGCTGAAATTTTATCTCCTAACGCCAGTGGCCTTGCGGTTGTGATATTAATTAATGCACCTATACCACCAGATTGCATTGCAGCAGACGAAGTTTTATAAACTTCAACACCGCTCACCATTTCAGAAGCGATATCACTAAAATCAAATGCCCGACCTTCACCACTATTTGGCATTTGACGACCGTTTAACGTCACTAAATTAAACGAAGGTCCCATACCACGTACAGTTACCTGCTGCCCTTCACCACTGCTGCGGTCGATCGATACACCGGTAATTCGTTGTAATGACTCAGCCAAATTTGTATCTGGAAATTTACCTATATCTTCTGCTGATATTGCGTCAACAACGCCGTTGCCATCCTGTTTCACACTCATAGACGATATCAGACTTCCTCTGATACCGGACACTTTGATAACCTCAGTTGATGCGCCTTCCTCAGCGGCTAAAACGGGTGTCGCCGCTAACGCAGATAAAATTGAAACTGATAGTAATGTTTGTTTAAACATAGCCCCTCTCTCTCTAATTTGAATTCGTGCTTAATAACGTATGTGTCGCTCATCCCATACGGCCAGTAGTTGTCATTTAGACCATATAGTATATAGATATATCATACACGCACCACAACCGCAATCTAATTAATACAATTATTTTACATTAACCACGATAAAAAATATAAACCGCTGATTATAAATGCTTTTTATACAGACCCTTTCTCTCTAATTTTAATAAGATGTCTAAAAATAATTAAGCCATAATACAACACAGCACATTAACATTATAGTTCAAAGGACTTTTACATAAGGGAGATAGGAAGGGAAATAGGAGAGAAAATAAGGGTAAAAAGAGGACTAAAAAAGAGTAAGCCAGGAAAATCGACACGGACTCGCCAGCTCAATTGGCTCGCCTGTTTGAGGTAAGCCAACTGAGCTAACAGGTTTTAACTTAATCGATCAGCTAACGAAGCTTAACCACAAGCACTGAATGCTGAGGCAAGGCCACAGATAACCTACCTCGCTTGATTGCATACCCTACTTTTTCTGGTTTAACGCGCTCAGGTTGAGAAAAAGAATTGAAACTATTCATTTTTTCGGAGGTCAGTAACTCTCCCTCTGCTCGTGTAAAAACCTTGTTTGTAAGTTTTAATTTTACATCAGCCAGATTTTTTGAAGATAAATTAACAAGCGATAAATAAATATAACCATCTTTAGCTTTAGCTGCTGACACACTTACGGCTGGGTAACTATCATCCCCGGAGCTTTCGTAGTCCATCGTGTCTATCTCGAGCGGAATAAATTGCGCATCCTGAAACGGCGCATACATCTTAAACGTATGATAGGTCGGCGTCAGTATCATTTTTTCTTTGTCCGTCAGTATCATCGCCTGTAATACATTGACCATTTGAGCAATATTTGTCATCTGTACGCGCTCAGCATATTGATGGAATATATTTAGATTTGCAGCGGCTACCACAGCGTCACGGATAGTATTTTGCTGATACAAAAACCCAGGGTTGTGCTCGGGTTCAACATCGTACCAAGTTCCCCATTCGTCGACATAAAAACCGATATTCCCTTCAGGATCATGAGTATCCAATACTTTTAAATTATCCCGAATAAACTTTTCAATCTTGAGTGTATTCACCATAGTTGAGTCCCACTCAGATTGCGGAAAATAGATGGCCTTACCCTTTTTATTCCAGTCGTTGGTCGGTAGCGTATAATAGTGAAAAGAAATCGCATCCATTTTAGCGCGTTTATTTTGACTTAAAACTTCAGTCCACTTGGTATCGTCTCCGGTACCGCCACTTGCAACAAACACCGGTGGCTTACCACTATATGTTTTGGCGAAAGTTGCATATTGATTATATAAATCGGCGTAATATTCAGGCGTCATGTTACCACCACAACCCCAAGCCTCGTTACCAATCGTCAAATAATCAATTTTAAACGGTTTATGTCGGCCATTCGCACGTCGCTCTTGAGCTAGGCTTGAATTATTCGTCGCTGTCATATATTCGAGCCACTGTGCCATCTCCTTTGCGGTACCTGTACCTAGATTAACATTCAAGTAAGTCTCTGCGCCGATCATTTCGGCAAACTCAAAAAATTCATGTGTGCCAAACTGGTTACTTTCTTCAACCCCACCCCAGTTTGAATTAACCCGGGTTGGACGTGACGCTCGATTACCAATGCCGTCTCGCCAGTGATATTCATCGGCAAAACAGCCTCCAGGCCACCTGACGACAGGCACTGGTAAATTTTTCAATGCGTTAATCACATCATTGCGATAACCTCGGGTATTGGGAATATCTGAATCTTCCCCTACCCATATTCCTTCATATATACCTCTGCCTAAATGCTCAGTAAATTGGCCATAAATATTTTTGTTGATCGTAAAAGTTGTATTATCCGTGTCCACTGAAATCACAGCCTGATTTTCAGCTAGAACAGAAAACGCACTTAATGTACACGTAAGCAAGACACTGGACAGTAATTTATTTGGCAATTGAAAAGCGAATTGAATCATTTAATACCTTTAGCGTGTAAGTTATAAAAGAGAAAAAGCCGGTGAAAACGAAAACCGGCATTTTACTAACTATTGATTATCAGCAATTGCATCTGCCACACCTTGTAATGCGGGCTTAGCTTCTAATTCGCTGTTAAACAGTAATGGCCAGTCGGGCTGGTCGTATAAATTAATAATCCAGCTATCCGCATCCGTTATACCCCAAATAGTAATCCCGCCTCTTTGCGCTGCTGGTACGGTTTCAAGGTAAGCAGAAACAACTTCGTAGTAACGTTCTTTTTGACGTTCCGCGATATCCGGTGTTAACGCGTCGTCATTGTTTGCTGCATTCATACGAATGTCTAATTCGGTAATTTTAACTTTAATACCTAAATCAACGACCTTTTGAAAATGTGCTTTTATGGTATCAGCGCTGGGTGAATCTGCTCCAATATGCATTTGAAAACCGACCCCATCAATTGGAATATTACGCGCCTGAAAATCTTTTACCATTGCCACTACAGCGTCAATTTTAGGCTCACTGCTTGAAAGGTTATAATCATTGTAATATAGCTCGGCATTGGCATCTGCGGATCGGGCTGTGGTAAATGCACGTTCGATAAACTCTGCACCAATATTCTGATACCAAATTGAGCCATCATCCCGATATTCTCCATTTTCTAAAAAGGCTTCGTTTACGACATCCCAACTTTGCAAACGCCCTGAAAAATGTGTCGCTATCTGTGTTACATGATTTTCCATCATGTCGATCCACTCAACTTTACTGCCACTGAATGATTCCATCCAACCAGCAGTTTGACTATGCCACACTAAAACATGACCGTGCACACTCAAACCATTGTTCGCCGCAAAATTAACCAGCTCATCCGCAGCATCAAAATTAAAGTTGCCTTGTGACGGGTGCAATGCATCCATCTTCATTATATTTTCAGCCGAAACCTGGCTAAAATGCTGAAGTACAATATTTTTTCTTTCTTCACTGACAAAAATACTGTTTGAGGCACCGCCCGCTGGAACCGCGACGCCAATCGGTAAATCAGCCCCTTCTTTTAGACTAGTCACAGTTACCTGTGAATATTCAGTCAAAGGTTCATCAAGTTGAAGTCCGTCGTTAGAATAATGCGCTTCAGGAATGTTGGTATTGCCTGAGCCACATGCGACCAAACCAATCAAAGTGCAACTCGTAACAAGTGCTTTTAATATCTTATTCATAAATTAACCGTGTCGTTTATATTGTTTTTTTAAATGAGGGATAGATAAAGTGTTAGCTTCCAGCTAATCCGTTTCCGGTGAAGCTGGATTAATTGTAAAGTTATCAATTAAGTAGCTAGCCTCAGCATCACTGCTTTCGATATAAACAAAAATGCCCGTTGGAGCCTCAGATTCCCCCATAGCATCTACCGTATATTGACCGGTTAATTGTACCCAGTCTGCATTGCTAGCATCGGTTAAAGGCAAAACTTCACCGTATTGGTCGTTTGCAGTACCGAAACTATATTTTATCGAAGCTTTAACCTGAGCGGCTTCCTTATCTAATAATTTCAGCCAAAAACTGAACTCATATGTGTTACCAACCACTAAGGTTTCAACCAATTCAACACCTGGCGCATTCCAGCCAGCGGTTCTTCCTGTCGCACTTAATGCATGTGATCCTACTTTTGCATTTTCAACCGCTTCAATGGTGATCCCACCTTGTTGCGACCAATCACCCACTGTACCGTCGTCAAAATTAGCAGAATACAAATCACTCTGAGTTTCTTCTTCCGATGCAGCCTGCACTTGTTCAACCACAAAATTATCAATCAAATAATCCACGCCAGCTTCTGGACCTTCAACATACAAAAAAGCTTCCGTGACTGTCCCTTCCGCTGTAAATGTATAAGTTCCTTTAACTTCCACCCAATCAGAGTCGCTCGCTGCAACGGCTTCAGTCACACCGTTATATGTTGTTTCTTGTCCTTCTACACTGGTTTTTAACGTCATTTTAATGTTTGCAGCGTCGCTGCCTGACAGTTTAACCCAAGCTGAAAACTGATATGTTTTACCCACCTCTAATTGTTCAGTCAGGACAACCCCTGGTGCATTCCAGTTCTCGGCACGGCCACTTGCTTCAAGCGCATAGACACCATCTTGCGCATCCTGCACCGTTGCCATCCCAACCGAGCCTTGTGCAATCCAGTCTCCGACTGTGCCATCTTCAAAACTGGTTTGATAAACAATAGCAGCATTTTGATCACTACCTTCACCGCTATCGTCATTCGTGTCGCTATCGTCATTAGTGTCGCCACCTTCATCCTCAGAATTTTGGGGTTGCTCAACTTCAACTGTCCAAGCGCTTTCTTCATCGGTTTCCCAGCTACAAGCTGTAATGCTACCTGTTGCAAGTATTAATACTAATATATGGTTCAACTTAAACATGATGGTACCTTTACCGTAATAGTCACAAAAACCATAAAGAGTATACAAATGAGTTATCAAATTTGTCAATGCATTGTTATATTTATTTTAACTATATTGAGCTAACTCTTAAAGTTAGCCATCAATAACCAAAATATTTAATAACAAACATATACTTAAAATCATCCAACCAGAACTCAAACACTGACTAAACCGCACACATTAAGCCAGTTAACACCTATAAAAACGGGTTTATTTCCCTATTCTCAGCAAAACACACGCTAGTCGAGTTAAAAATTGATATTGAAATGTTATATATTTTTAGTTAGATTAACCTTATTGTTATATGAACAATAATAAACCAAGATGAAAAAACAGATAGTTAAGCCGTTAGTCCTTTTAAGTTTGATGAGTTTGTCTACTTTGGCACAGGCAAAAATCAAACTCGCTCCACAATTCGCCGATTCAATGATCTTACAGCGAAACACTGCTAACGTAATCAGCGGTTACTCAGATCAAGATGAGACTTTGCTCATTCAGTTGGATGGAAAAACCATAGATAGAACAACCATTCAAGCGGGTTACTGGCAAACAAAGTTACCCAAAATGTCCGCCGGTGGGCCTCACAGGTTGACATTTATAACAGCAAATCAGCAACTGGAACTCAAGGACGTATTATTTGGTGACGTCTGGTTTGTATCTGGCCAATCCAATATGGAGTTGCCGATGCAGCGCGTTGGATTGACCTATAAAAACGAACTTAAGCAAGATCACTTTCCACAAATCCGCCAGTTAAAAATAGACAAACACTCAGCCTATAATGGACCACTCAAGCAAGTAAAATCTGCCAACTGGCTTAAAGCGGAATCAGGCAATATAGGCTCTTTTTCAGCGGTCGGTTATTTTTTTGCGAAAAAAATCCACCAACAAACGGGTGTGCCGGTAGCTATCATCAATAATGCATATGGCGGCTCTCGCGCTCAGGGTTGGATGAGCGAAGCTGCTTTAAAAGCATTTCCGGAAGATTATCAAACGGTGCAAAATAATCAGCAAGACGGTTATTTAGAAAAAATACAACAACAAGATAAAACTAACAGCAATAATTGGTGGCAAAAACTAAATCAAAGTGATTTAGGCAAACAATATAACTGGCAAAATCCAGACTATGACGACAGTTACTGGCGTACTATGTCGGTTCCGGGTTATTGGGGCGATCAGGGCACCGAGGATTTTAGTGGTGCAGCCTGGTATAGAACCACTTTTAACCTCACGCCCGCTCAGGCGCAGCAAAACGGATTTTTAGAACTGGGGAGAATTATTGACTCTGATACAACCTATGTGAACGGGGTAGAAGTTGGTCATGTTAGTTATCAATACCCACCGCGCCGTTACACTATTGATAGCAGCCTTCTAAAAGCTGGGGTAAATTCTCTGGTTGTACGCATTGTTGCGCCTGCCGGACAAGGTGGTTTTATTCCAGATAAACCTTATCAAATCAGTTTTGCTGATAGTAAAATTAATCTAGCGGGTATCTGGAAATTCCGTTTTGGCGCGAAAATGGACAATGCACCATCGACTCAATTTTGGCCACATATGCAACCAAATGCAATGTATAACGCGATGTTTGCGCCACTTAAAAACATGCAAGTTAAAGGCGTAATTTGGTATCAGGGCGAATCTAACGCTGGTCATCCAGAAAAGTATGCCAAAGTGTTTCCGGCAATGATCCAAAACTGGCGAGAGACACTTAACAACCCGCGTCTACCATTTATTTTTACTCAACTTGCCAATTATATGAGTGCGGATAAAGACCCTTCCAACGCTGGTTGGGCACAAACTCGAGCAGCGCAGGCGGCGGCTCTTAAACTGGCTAATACAGCGATGATCACAGCTATTGATGTAGGCGAATGGAATGATATTCATCCACTCAATAAAAAAACGGTCGGGGATAGATTTGCATTGGCTGCGCTGAACACTGTATATGGCCAACACAATGTCGTTTATCAAGGGCCAATTTTAAGCTGCGCCCTGCAAACAGACAATCAAATTGTTATTAAAATTGAAAACCCACAAAACGGCTTATTCATCAAAGGCGAAAAGCTAGACGGTTTTGCAATTTCTAACGATGGCACAAGCTATCAGTGGGTAGATGCCAAAATTAAAGACGCGAATATTATTATCAATACAGCGGATGCCAGCCAAGTTAAGTTTGTCCGCTATGCATGGCAAAGCAATCCTGAACGCGCAAACTTAACCAATAACAAAGCGTTACCAGCTTATCCGGCAGAGTTGCCGGTATCAACAACTTGTCATTAAATTGTCATTAATTGTTAGGTGATATTTTGAACTTATCTAAACTAAAACAACAAATCTGCCTGCTGGCAGCTTTGTTATGCAGTCTGCTCCAGCCGGTTTTTGCATTTGGTGTACAGCAGTTTATCTATGCCGACCAATCAGCCACAGATACCAAACAAAGCATGGTGATTGTTGGCCAGTCTAATGCCAGTATTTTTGTTGCAGCGAATGAAAGCAAAGGTGTTTTGAGAGCGGCTCAAGACTTACAAGACGATCTACAGGCGGTTACCGGTCAAAAATTACCGCTCATAAATGACTTAACAACCGCCAGCGGTAATGTCATTGTTATAGCCACTATCGGCCAATCTCAATTACTAAAACAGCTTGAACAAGCGGCAAAAATCAATTTAACAGCCATTGACAATCAATGGGATGCGTATCAGATCCAATTGGCTAATGATATATCCCCCAAGATAAAAAAAGCTTTAATCATTGCGGGCAGTAATAAGCGCGGCGCTATTTATGGCACGTATGATATTAGTGAACAAGCGGGTGTTTCTCCTTGGTATTACTGGGCGGATATACCGGTCAAAAAATCTAAAACCTTATTCAGCCAATTACACAAGCCCATTGTAGAAATCCCTAAAGTCAAGTATCGCGGTATCTTTTTAAATGATGAAGCACCGGCTCTGACTAACTGGGTAAATAAAAACTTTGGTGGTTACAATCATCAGTTTTATGTCAATGTATTTGAGTTAATGCTACGCCTTAAAGCCAATTATCTCTGGCCGGCAATGTGGAATAATGCGTTTGCAGACGATGACAGACAAAACATGGTGCTGGCTGATGAATATGGCATCGTCATGGGCACATCACACCACGAACCTATGATGCGAGCCGATAAAGAGTGGGATAGAGACGGCGAAGGAGAATGGCAATATTCAACCAACCGTCAAAACTTATATCAGTTCTGGCAACGCGGAGTAAAACGCAATGCGCCATACGAAAGCCTATATACACTCGGCATGCGTGGTCGCGAAGACAGCGCAATGCAAGAAGGTGAAAACATCAAATTGTTGGAACAAATTGTTGCCGACCAACGCCGAATTTTAGCCAAGCAAATTAAAGACAAAAACTTGCAGGATATTCCACAGGTCTGGTGTTTATATAAAGAAGTTCAGGCATTTTACGAAAAAGGCATGCGTGTACCAGACGATGTGATTTTGCTTTGGGCAGATGATAACTGGGGCAATATTCGCCGCTTACCGACACAGGCAGAGCAAGCCAGAAGCGGTGGTGCTGGGGTGTATTATCATTTTGATTATGTCGGCGGACCACGCTCATACCGCTGGATCAATGTTACCCCTATTGCAAAGATTTGGGAGCAAATGAATCAAGCTTATATATTTAATGCGAATCAAATCTGGATAACCAATGTAGGCGATTTAAAACCTATGGAATACCCAACCGAGTTTTTTTTAAAAATGGCTTGGGATCCAACTGATTTTAATCAAAATAATCTCGATGCATACGGTATTGACTGGGCAACCAGATACTTTGGCTCACAATACGCAGAGCAAATCAATCAACTTGTCAAAACCTATACTCGTCACAACCAACGCAGAAAACCAGAGTTAATGTCTGCCGATGTTTATAGCCAAATCCATTATAATGAAGCAGATCGAATCGAACAGGAACTAAATGAAGCAGTGGCGCTAGCTGAATCCCTTTATCATAAAATAGATAAAACGAGACAGGATGCGTTTTTCCAGCTCGTCCTGCACCCAGTTAAAGCCACCGCCATTGTCAGTAAGCTATATTTTGCAACTGCGAAAAACCGATTATATGCAATGCAAGGGCGAGTGAATGCGAATAAATATGCCACCTTAGCTCGAACCTTATTTGCAAAAGATGCAGCCCTTAAAGCTGAGTATGATTCTATTAACCAAGGTAAATGGCAGCATTTTATGGATCAACCCCATATAGGCTATAACAACTGGAATAACCCAGCGGCCGATACGCTACCCGTTTTATATGAGTACCAACCTCACCCAAGTGCTGAAATGGGATTAACAGTAGAAGGCAGTGCCGCCAGTTTCCCGGATACCGGCAGTTTCAACCTTGAATTTGACTCTATGGGGCTAGCAAAACGCGGCATTGAACTTTATAACCGGGGCTTAACGCCCTACAAGTTTAATGTTCAAACATCCGCTGACTGGATCAAACTCAACCACCTAAATGGCGAGGTTACCGACCATTTACAACTGCAAGTTTCGATTGACTGGCGTAAATTACCAGCCGGGCAACATAAAGGCAGCATTAGTATTAAAGGGACTAGCTGGCAAGCAGCTCAAATCCACATAACAGCTAACAAGGCGCCGCAAAAGCTAACCCAAAAAGCAACCGGTTTTGTCGAAGCCGATGGTTATGTAGCAATAAACGCAGCGAACTTTAGCCAAGCCAATACTGTTGAGGGTTATCGCTGGCAAGTGATTAAGGGTTTAGGCAGAACGGCGGATACCATCTCTGTCTTTCCTAAAAGTTACCGAACCTTTGACATCCGTGATGATCATCCGGTTGTTGAATACCCAGTTAGCTTTTTCTCAACCGGCCAGTTTGCCGTTGAAATACAGGCTCTGCCAACGCTCAGTTACTTTCCTGATAGAACACCCAAATTAGGGATCTCAGTGAATAATGGTCCGGTTAGGGTAATTGAATTGGATTTATCCACTAAAAAACCAGCGTGGGGTGCAGCGGTTAGTGAAGGCATTCGTAAAATTAAAACGAATATTGTTATTGATAAAGCAGGCCAGCATACAATTCAATTGCACAATCTGGATTTATCCGTTGGGGTTGAGCGTATTTTGATTGACACCGGCGGTTTAAAACCCAGTTACCTTGGCCCACCAGAGAGCCAATTTAAATAACTATCGGATTGCAAATAATGACTAAACTAAAAGCATCAATAGGCAGCGTTGTGCTTTTAGTTTTGCTTGCATTAGCCGACTCAAGCGACAAACTTTGTCGGCTAATAAAGGACTGCTCCTGTAAACCTTTCAAAATATATTTGTTGAAGTTATGTGTAAGGTTTAATCGACTTCCCCCAGCAGCAAAAGCTTCTTCTTAAGCTTTGCTTATTATCTAATCAAAAACGCATGATATGCACAGCCCCATAATAGTAATAAAAACAATAAGATTATACCATCGAACCCTTTATCCAATGAAAAATGAGTAGTAAGCCTATATAGTGATTTGATTTCAGACTAAAACTCATGCTCTGATGCAAGTTAAGAAATACAAAAACCTGATTAAAAAAAATAAAATTTATTAAATAATTACAATAATTTAAACCAACCAAACAGATTATTACCGGGCAACTTTAAAAACTGGCATGTCAACCCGTCAAGCACAATATGATACGATTATATGTGTTAAGATTGTTAAACAAAAACAATGGTTTTCATTGCCTATCGACGGCTTTTCACTTAACATAGTCAAATGATATTTAAGCCAGATATATAACAACACTAAAGAAATAGATGATAGAACCCAATAAACTACGCGCGCCAGAAATGGATAAAGAAGAATACTTGCCAGATGATTGCATGAAAAACATCACGGTAGACAACCTGATATTTGCAATGGAAGCCGGCAAACTAAAGCTGTTGTTAGCTAAATATAAGCATGGTATCGCCGCAAATAAATGGGGGTTAATTGGTCACTGGGTAAAACTTGATGAAGATTTAGAAACGGCCGCTTATCGAGTGGTTACACAATCAACCGGAGTTAAAAACTTTCATCTAGACCAACTGGCCGCTTTTGGTAAAGTAAACCGTTATCCGCTTAGACGTATCGTAACCGTTGTGTATTACTCACTCGTTAGAATGGAAGAAGTGAATATTGTACAAGGTAAAAATACACTAGAGGTTGCGTGGTTCGATGTGAAGTCTCTGCCCGAACTCATCTTTGATCACAACGAAATTGTTGAGTCTTGCTTAAACCACCTGAAATACAAAGTCCGCCATGAGCCAATAGGCTTTAGCTTATTACCCGAAAAATTTACTTTGTTGCAATTACAAGAGATTTACGAAGCTATTTTAGATGTAAAATTGGATAAACCCAATTTCCGCCGTAAAATTCAAAAAATGAATTTACTAATAAATTGCAAAGAAAAACAAAAAGATGTGGCACATCGCGCTGCCAGTTTATACAGATTTGATATCAATGTTTATGAGAAATTGAAAGATTTTGGATTTAACTTTGAGTATTAATTTTGTAATGCTTTAACTCTCACATTAATATCGTCAAGCGTCCCACTCAGCCCTAGTAGTTACTCGTTACTCTGGGTACAATTGAATTTTAAATTTTAAAATTTAATCAGGGAGTTATCGTTTGCCAAATTCATCAAATTGGAATGCAGAGTTTGTCTATCAGACCGCCTGTAAACTCGCAGAAACCGCGGTTACGGAACAACAAAAGCTCACAACCGAAATAAAGCCAGACAATTCTATTGTCACGCAAGCTGATAAGCTGGTGGAAAACATGGCAATTCAGGCCTTATCTGATGCAACTAAAAATATCAGTGTCATTGGTGAAGAAACCATTAAAGAGCTCAGCGAAAACGAACTGAACGACGCGCTGGCCGGCAATTGTTATATCATTGACCCGATTGACGGCACTGTACCTTACGCCTCGTTAATACCGCTTTGGGGCATTTCAATTGGTTATGCCGAAAACGGTGAGATTTGTGAAGGATGTATCGTATTGCCCGGTACATTTGAAGCGGTTATTACAAAAAATGGCAAAACATATTACGCCAAAGGAAAGGGTCAATTACCTGCATTTAATGAGTTAACCGAAGTTTCACCGCACCTTAAAGATAATTGTGAGCATCCATCACGTGTTTTAGTGATCAACCAGCTAACAGCTAAAACAAAAACCATCACGGGTTTAACCCGCGGCGTGACAACCTATTACAGCATTGTATTTCCGTTTATATATCTAACGCTGGGTCGCATGGCCGGTATTTATGCCAGTTTACATGTTTGGGATGCAGCAGCTGGCATGGCGATTTTACGCAATCTAGGCTTTTATGCCGGTTTTGCAGATGGTCAGCCAGCGATCTATAAACTGACTGAAGATTTCGATTTTTCACAGTATAAAAAGGGGCATGCCCGCTCGCGTGAGATTATGGTTTATGCCAACCATAAAAGCTTTTGCGATAGCTGGATTGAATGTATTCACTAAAACTAATTACTTAAAAGACAGTTTGCAATAGCCCCTGCCAATGAAATTCAGATCAATTGGCAGGGTCAGTTTTGCCAGTTTAGTTGGCGGGGCTGCCGTAAATATCTATTTCAGTGACAGACCAAGTTTGTTGCGAACTACCGTTTTGCAAAACAAAACGGATAAACTTAGCTTTTTGACCTAACGTTTCGCTTGTACGTTGCGGACTTTTTTCAATGTTAGAATCCACTTTTTGCCAGTTTTCGCCATCAATCGAAAATTCTAAATCAAACGCTTTAGCACAGCGCCATGACCATTTACGACAGTCCATATAAACTTGACTGATCTGATAAACCTGCGGTAATTCTACCTGCAACCACATGCCAATTTGTTGTAAATCTTCACTATCCCATTTTGCCCAATCTGCTTTGCCATCAATTAACGCAGCAAAATTTTTCGGGTTATGGCTGGCGCTAAATTTCCACGCTTTTTTATTTGTTAACTTTTGTCCATATTTTTGTTCAAGCGCATCGAGCGTCCAAGGTGAAGACTGAGCATCCAGCGTTCTTAGTTTTGCAATCTGCTGTGCGCTGACCATAGATGCCTGATTAGCAAAATTATTGCGCAGATAAGTCAACACATCAGCAATCCACTGATCGTCGTTACTGGCAATCGATGCCATCATACCACCGGCATAAGTTTCACCTTCAATCGGCCCCATTAAACCATCCAATACAATTCTGCCTAAAATCGCTAAATTGCCGTTAACACGTGGGTTTTTCTCAAATGAGGGCGCTAATAAACCATTGCCAGCTGGCGCACCCTGCCCCTCTTTACCGTGACAAGTAGCACACAGCGAATCAAAATGGTTTTTACCTCGCGCCAGCGCATCCGCTAAGGCTTTATTATTTTTAGCCAAAGCTTGCTGAGCTTCCCGTTCTTTTATCTGGTATTGCATCGCGGTATCAATGGCTAATAAGCCTTTCTTCAGCGGAAAACGGGCTAATAAGTCGCTGCGAATTTGCGCACGCTGTTTATCTTCTATCTCAACATAAAATGCAGACAACATAATTTGCTGCGCTAACTCTATATCGGCATTTTTAATCAGCTTCTGCCAGTGTTTAACCATTTTACTGTCTTGTTTGCTGACGAATTGCTCTGAAACTCGAACAGCCGATGTGCGAACATTAGAGTCAGCATCTTTGAAAGCCTCAAGCAATAAATCCGCCTCAATTGCACCTAAACCTTCCAACGTCCACAACGCATGCAATCTTGCATGTGGGTTCTTATCTGCTTTAAGGATTTTTTTAAGCTTAGGGACAACAGATAAATCTTTTTCTAACACCAGTAATTTTTGTGCATTGATTCGCCACCAAAAATTTGGATGTGACAAATGCGCAACTAACTGCTCAGCAGACTCATTATACATTTTGGGTTTTGCACCCAATTCAACACCTGGCTTTGTGACCCTGAATATACGGCCACGACCAATAATTTTATCCAGTTCAAACTCTTGGATGACTTTGCGCAAATATGAACCTTCTTTGGTCCAGTTGCCTTCTTGAATAATACCGCGATACATATCGACGATATATAAGGTGCCGTCTGGCCCGGTTTCGCTCCAAACCGGGCGAAATGCAGAATCCGTCGAAGCAATAAACTCTTTGCGCTCTGATTGATACGGATGGCTGATCACAGAATAACCCTCATTGCGTTTAATTTCTGCGCGGCGGATTAAATTACCAACTGGC
Source organism: Catenovulum sediminis (assembly GCF_007289895.1). GTDB lineage: Bacteria > Pseudomonadota > Gammaproteobacteria > Enterobacterales > Alteromonadaceae > Catenovulum > Catenovulum sediminis. The sequence goes on from NZ_CP041661.1 coordinate 236,916, forward strand.
TCTGGCACAATATAGTTGCCGTAAAGCTCAGGTAATTTGTCGCCTAAATAAACGCTTTGTCCGGCTACCCCGGTAAAATGATTTAACGTATTGTCGGCACGCAGTCTGGGTTTTCCGCCTTGTACATCGGGCACAGTCTCAATTGGAAAGACCTCATTAAAGCCCTCAGCCAACTCACCTTCTACTGGCACAATGCCATAAACACTTGGAAACTGAAAACTAAACACGGGCTTTTCTGCACCCGCAGCAGAATAATATAAACGGCCGGCATCGTCCTGTCCTAATCCCCACTGACCGCCGCCATACCGTATATTTTGCGCGATAATTTTACCGTCTTCAAAACGATATCGTTTATTGGTGTAAGTCACATACAACCAGTTATCCAACCCCCAAATCAAACCACTAGGCTGGTGTTCTAAATTTCCACCGCGCGGCCCACCGGCAAAAATGGTCGTGCGCTTATCAGAAACGCCATCGCCATCTAAATCTTCCAGCAACAATAAATCGAACGTATTGGTTTCCCGCACGATAATTTTGCCATCTTGCAATGGCAGAATCATTCTGGGCAACAGTAAGTTTTCAGCAAATACGGTGTAACTATCAACCACGCCGTCGTTATCTGTGTCTTCTAATCGTTTTATTCTGCTTACGGGTTCCATCTGTTTAGAACCATCTATATCCAACATATAAGTCAGCATTTCTGCCACATACATTCTGCCATTGCCGTCAAACGACAATAAAACAGGCTCTTCGACATAGGGTTCATGGGTAACCAACTGCATTGCATAACCGTCTTGCACCACCATAGTCGCTAACGATTCCTGCGGCGAGAGTGGCTTGATTTTTTTATCAACAGGTGCACTTTGCACAGCAGAAAAATGCAAGGTAAAGATACTACAAACAGAGAGTTTTATTAATTTTTTAATCATCACAGAGACTCACATACAAACGGCTAACAGGGCGAAAATAATATTTAACAAACCGCCCAACAATGTTAACAGTATACACTCATAAAGAATAAATTACAGTTATCCAGCTCGCTTTTATATGGCACTTATAAACAATCAAGATCGAAAAATTGCTGACCAACAAATTCAAAGATTCATCACCAATGAACAGCTAGAGTGAGCTGGTTCCCCCAACTTTCTCGATCATTTAGATAAAGGCATAACAATAGCCCGATAAAATAGCCGGATATATTAGCCGACACGCCGATAACTGGAGAGTCGTTAAACTCTAATTCTCATATAAATGATCATTCAAATGAAAATTTCAGTGAAACGCCATATGTTCTAGGCGGTGCATAATAGGCTGTTGAACCTAACATGCCCAGATCCAAATTATATTGTTTGTAAGTTTCATTCGTCAGGTTTTTCACCCATAACATCAGCTGTACTTGGGTGTTTGCCGTTGTATACGCAAGATGTGCATTGTTTACACCATAAGCTTTTTGATAAGCACCGCCGCCATTGCTCACTTCTAGGTATTGATCATCATAATACACACCATCGAGTTGCATACTGAGCTCGCCACTCACTATAGTGGATGTTACAGGCCACACATAATTGAATAGATAATTAACCGAATAGTCAGGCGCATTTGGAAGTTCCCGGTTTGTTAACACATCTAACGGAAAGTCGATAACGGTGTTGGCAACAGGAGAAATCCATTCATCAACAGCGCTAACGTTTTCAACCTCCGATTGCATAAAGGACAAGCCAAGTTGTGCAAAAATGTGAATGTTAGGCTGCCAGCTCAGTTCTATTTCGCCACCATAAGCCGTCGCGTCTGAGTTATCTATTTGTGGCGCTAAACCAGACATTGAAAAAGCCTGATAATCACGATAGTCATAATAAAACGCCGTCGCGTTCAACTGTAGACTTTTATCCTGTAAAAGCGCTTTGCTTCCCATTTCGTAAGCATGGAGTGTTTCAGGCTTGTGTTGCATATTCTCAACCGGCACACCAGCAGAAAATGCCCAATTGCCCACTTTTATACCTCGGTTATACGAAACAAAGTTCAAGATCTCGTTATTTAATTGCCAGTTAAGCTGGAGTCGCGCCGAATAATCTTGGTAATCAATTACCGCTATATTTGAGCTGTCTGGATTAACGCTCACTTGCTCGATAAGTGCGATGTCTGCACTTTTATCTTCAAAACCACGTCGATAGTGTAATGACTTATCATCTTCAGACCATCTCAAACCGGCAATAATGACTAAATCTGAGGTTAGTAAATACTCATATTGAGCAAATACCGAAAAATTTTCAGAATCTGTTCTATAGTCTTGTGTGGCTTGTGGTGAACCAATTAACGGGTCGTAATTGTCTGCAAGCAAGCCCTCATTTTTTAGTGTTGTAGCCAGCCGGATAACCGGGTTACCTATTGTAGTTATTCGTCCTTCCTGCTGCATATCTAACCAGTAGCTCCCCAATTGCCATCGAGCGGATGCACCAATACCAGATAACCTTAGCTCTTGCGACCATTGCTGATAATCTGTCTCAGTCTGAAAAGCAATGATTGGCGCTGCGATACCATCACCATCTTCTAAATAAATTTTATCTAAAAATTGAAGGTTAGAAATTGATATCAGCTCAACCTCATCTGCTAAATCAATGGTCAGTTTTGCCGTTGAATTTTGCACTTTGCGATTAAGAAATCCATTAATATTTGAAAAGTGTTTATGCGGCATTGCATGATCACCTTGATAAAGCGTCAATCCGGCGCTATCGACAGGCGTAAATCCATCTTCGGTGTTAAAAAAGACAAGCTTGGTGAAGTCTTCTATTGTCATTTGATTGGGCGGCGCTTCTCCTTCTAAAATAACGTTTTGCGTAAAGTCGACTAATTCAGGCGGTAAATAGGTGTTCGCGATTTCCTTTTCGGTCCAGGGTAAAAACGCATAGCCCCCCGTTGGCACATCTTGATCTTTCGCATAGACATGACTGAAGTCCAACAATACGTTATCAAAAACTTCAGCCTGTAAGCTTAACCGAGCTGCTTGCGCATCCGCCCCACCTATTGCTCGTATATCCGTGCTGGCCGATTTTATATACCCATCTGCTTTTTCCTGCCTAAACGCCAAGCGCGCGCGTATAGTCTCGTTTAAACTTCCCCCGACAGCAGATTCAATAAATGTTCTGTCAAAGCGAGCTTTGCCTGCTTTCAAATAACCGTTGAATACCGCTTCACTGGCATCGTTAGAAACATAATGAATCATTCCACCTGTCGCATTGCGGCCAAATAACGTGCCTTGCGGCCCTCTTAATACTTCGACTCGTTTAGCGTCAAATAGCAAACCGGATACCGCATTCAAACTAGCGATATACGCATCATCTGCATACACTGCTACCGGAGATTCTAAATTATCGGTAAAACTATTTTGTGATACGCCACGCAAATTAAATAGTGCTAAATTAGGTGAAAAGCTAGTGAGCTGCAAATTAGGCACTTGCTGTGTAATTTCAACATTATCCGATATCGCTAAGCGCTCAATGGCTTTTGCTGACAGCGCAGTAATTGAAATTCCAACCTCCTGATTATCTTGTTTTCTTTTTTGTGCAGAGACTTGGATAACTTCAATTTTTGGCTCAGCATCGAATTTAGCAGGCATACTTTCGTTCGCAAAAACGGCCGATGCAAACAAGACAGGTGCCAAACCTAATATACTGATAAAACGTGCAGAAAATTTACGAATCTTCAAAAGTTAAACTCCAATAACAAGCGCTGTTAGTCATCGCCAACGGTATGTGTGAGCGAAGCAATTGTATTTTTTAAGGTTTCAAGATGTATTGGTTTAGCAACATGTGCATTCATACCAATTGACAAATAATAGTCTATGTCGTCGGACATCACATTGGCGGTTAGTGCAACAATCGGAATCGCACTTTTAGTACTATCTTTATATTTTCGAATGCGTTGTGTCGCTTCTACACCATCCATCGTTGGCATATGAATATCCATTAATATCATGTCGTAATGCCCTTCGATAAATGCCTCTATACATTGCAATCCGTTATCAACTATATCAACACAGGCTCCTTCAGAAGCGAGCAACTCACAAATGATTAATTGATTCACTTCGTTGTCTTCTGCAACTAAAAATTTCATTGCAGAGAAAGCTTGTGTGTTAACCATACCTTTTTCATATCCCCCTTTAGAGGTGACTGCTTTGAGCGTTTCAAACAATACGCTTTCGGGTACAGGTTTACGGAGTACCGAAGAGATATTTAATTCTGCAGCGCAACTTTCAACGACATCCAGGTTATATGCTGTCAAAACAATTACGGGTGTGTGCCAAGTTGTTTTAACAGCACGGAATTTGCGTATAAAAGCTTCACCATCGGTTACAGGCATCGTCCAATCCGAGATAATCACATCATAAGCAGTTGTGCGCGCATTAATTTTTTGCATTGCTTCGCGGGCAGAGATGGCTGTTTCAACCGATAAGTTAAATAGCATTAATTGCTGCTGCAAAACGTCAATGGCTATTGGGTTGTCATCCACAATCAAAACCGACATTGCTTTATCAAACTTTAATTGTTTATCTTCATGCAAGACAACTTGGTCATTCAATTTTAAATGCATGACAGCGGTGAAAGTTGAGCCCCCCCCAACTCACTGTCTACCTGAATATCACCTTGCATTAACTGACATAATCGTTTACTGATACTCAAACCTAAACCTGTGCCACCAAATTTACGCGTTGTGGAGGTATCCGCTTGGGTAAATGCATCAAACAAAGAATTCAATTTGTCATTCTCGATACCAATTCCAGTGTCTGAAACAGAAAACACAATCGGATAATTTTCAGTTGGTGCATCGACGTTGCCCTCTAACGGATAAATACGCACCCGTACCTGACCTTGGTGAGTAAATTTTAAAGCATTAGAGCACAGGTTAATTAACACCTGATTAATTCTGACAATGTCACCCACTAAGTCTGGGTGTAGTTTACTATCCAGTGAAACGACGAAATCAATCCCTTTTTCCTGGGCTACAGTGTCAAAAGTGGCTGTTAGATAGTCAGTAACTGTGTTGATCGAAAAAGGATGCGCTTCTAATTCGATATTGCCGGATTCAATTTTAGAAAAATCCAAAATATCATTAATTACCACTAATAATTGGTCGGCCGAATAGCCTATTTTATCTAGATATTGGCGCTGCTTATCAGATAATGGGGTCTGCTTTAATAAATTTGTTAAACCAATAACGCCGCCCATAGGTGTGCGGATTTCGTGGCTCATATTCGCTAAAAACTCTGATTTTGCTTTGGCCGAATTTTCAGCTTCATTTTTTGCTTTTTCCAAATCTTGCGTTCGAATTAATACCCTAGATTCAAGTAATTGGCGCTCGCTCTCTAATTCATTTAATAAATTTAGTCTTCTTGTGTTCAGTGAAACGACAAACACCAACAAGGATATAAGTACAACGAACGCAGCAAAAACAACAAAAATAATGCTTTTGTACTGTTCGTAAAACGAAGGTTTATAATATTCTAATATCGAGTTTTCTGGCAGCCTGCCAAAGTCAATGCCAAATTTTGTCAATTGCCGCCAATCATAATGAAAAGCACTTAAAGATGATTGCTCAACATTGACAAAAGGCTGACCTTGTACATGCCGTATAATCGCCAAGGCGGTTTGTTGGCCCACCAATTCACCTGATAATAAATAACCGCCTACCACACCAGACCCCATTAAAGGATACCAATATGTAAAAATAGGCACATTACTCTTTTCAGCTAATCTAATGGCGGTCTGATAAGGCGTCTGCGGAATCCCATCTACTTGCCGAAAGATTGGGGTATACAGTGCAATTGAATTCCGTTGCGCAGTTTCTAACCTCTCGACTAATTGCTGAACCGGTAAATTACTTAAAGTTTCAATTTGTATTTTGCTATTTTGTAGTTGCAGCACCTTTACTAATGCATTGTGCGCTTCTAAAGATATTGAATTATTGGTATCTGCAATCACCAGCACCTTATCCGGCTGCATCAGTTTAATAGCAGAATTACTCGCTTTTTGATAATTTACGGTCGTGTTTAATACAAGTCCTCTTTCACCCGCCAATAATTTAAAACCAGCCCCAGGCTCAACATAAACACGAGGAACAGATCGATGAAACTGAGGTAACTGACGTAATAATATCGCAGCCGCAGCATCTTGCGTTACAACAACATCTACCTTTTTATCAGCATATTTATTGAGCAAATAGTATTTAAACAAAGCAAGTTGCTCCGCTTCGTCGAAGCGCCCTACATCCAGATTCTCAATAAACAAATTAAAAGGGATTGCCTGACTATCTAATATTTGTCGTAAACCAGATTCTACGCTTTGCTGCCAAGGCATATCCTGATTAAATGAGTTCAACAACAAAACCTGCACGGGTTGCTGTGATGGCCTGTCTAACTCCTCAGTCACAACACTAAATGAGGTAAAAACAAGGAAAAATAATAAACCCAAGATGGATTTGAACATAAATGACGGAGTATAAATTAGGCTATGCAATTATGATTTAAGGCTAGTCGCTGACCATTTATTTATCAATTTTTCTAAACAAATAAAACCGCCCCCAGCCCTAAGATTTATCCTACGAATGCTTATTTCAGGAGGCTGGCCCATTTGGTAGCCATACGTTAACGATAAAAAGGTCTCGTGCGAGACCTTTGTTTTTAATTATGGCTCAAAATATCTAACCAAAACATTTAGCGAGATTAGAACTGCCCGACTGAGCTAACCGATCCACTTGCCGGCGTATTAACACTATTGTTTGCGCCACTTTGCCATTCGACAGCGCCGACATCTCGTTTAATACATTTCCACTGAACATTTGTATTGGCTGGAAAATCGCTGATTGTTCCTGTCCAAGTAGGGTAAGCGCTCGCGTCGAGTTTAACCGCATTGGCCGCATTCCAGTTACCTATTTCTGGCTGATTGCCGACCACATAGACATTTTGTCCCCACACTGTTGTACCATTCTGACAGGTAAAATCTATGCTCGTGCTTGAAGAAACAGGATCGACTCGCTGCAGTACCACGGCACCATATGCTGGAATATGTACATTGCTGATCTGCGCTGCAACACCTTCACCACGCGTTGCGCTTGGCACACCACCAAGATTGAATTGTGTCCAGCTGGTATTTGCAATTTCAGCATAATTGCCAGTGACTCCGATATCATAATTTTGATAAGTATTGCCTTTAAAGTTCATAACAATTACGTATTCACCCGCATTTCGACTAAAGGCAGCCACCCCGTTAGCGTCATGTATATGGTGAATATAGCTGTCTCCTGAAGCAAACGCGGTTGTGTTTTTAGCTCTGATTGCATTTAACTCACTGTACCATGCAAGCACTTTTTTACGCCCAGCGTTGGTTTCATAATCTGATAAATCGAGCCGGTCGTCCCACCAGTCAATATGAAATTGTCTCGTCTCACCACCTTCTTGCCCCATAAATGCCATTGGCGTACCCCGTGCCAAAACAGTTCCGGCCAACGAAATTTGATTCATCTCCCAACCTTTGCCGTCTCGTGCGCGTTTAGCAATTCTATCGTCGGTATTACCCACTTCATCATGTGACTCAGTGTAAACAGTAGCATCTTGCCAACCATCCCCAAAGTGCCCGAAAACAGACCAAAGTAGATCTAAACTTCCACCCGTTAACACTGCTTTGAAATTATCATGGAATGTATCAACCCACTGACTATCCATAGGCGCATGGCTGGTACCTTCTACAACTGTGCCAGTGTCGTCAGATGTAATACCCCACCAGTCTGGCAATTCTTCACCGGTAAACCAAATTGCACTGTCTTGTTGTTTAGTTTTACCATACATCTCACGCAGTAAATCCCAACCACCACCGTCGCCGGGCTGAGTCACAAAACCACTGTTTGGATTATGGATGGTATTGGTGTGGTCAAAACGGAAACCATCAATTTTAAATTCTTGAGCTAGGTACAAAACATTTTGTATTAAAAAGTGCTTGGCAACCGGATCATTAAAGTTATATAGCGGCCCCCAAACCGTATCACCATCCATGTAGGTGGTATTGTCGACAGTCCAAAGAATATTATCGCCGCTGGCAACATGGTTGAACTCAAGATCCAATATTACAGCGATACCATTTTGGTGGGCCGTATCAACCAGTTTTTTAAGCTGATCAGGTCCACCATAAGAAGATTCAACGGCGTAAAAAAATGAAGGGTTGTAACCCCAACTTAAGTCACCGGCAAATTCATTAACTGGCAACAACTCGAGCGCTGTGACGTTCAGGTTATTTATATAATCATTCGTGCCATCACCATCTAACTCTTCTGTTACCTGCTGAAATGGCGTGCCGCTATTTCGGTCGGTAAAACGTAACGGATGCACTTGATAAATATTCAATTGTTCCTGTACAGGTCGCTGCCATCCAGTGCTTTGCCATTGGTAAGCATCAGACAAATAAATCTTAGACATGCCCGAGCCTAACTCAGAGCTGCTAACCCAGCGCGCTGCAGGATCTTGAAATGTCATTTCCTGCCCGTCACGTGTTAATTTAAATCGATATTCATCACCATGCTGTGGTACTTGAGCAAAACTTTGATCAGTACCCTTAAACCACCAAAAGTGACCATCTGGTGTTTTCGTCAGGGGTATTGCGCCACTTTCACCCTGGGTAAAATCGCCGTATATAGATACGTTTGAATCACCAGCCGCAGCGTGGAATATGACATACCAGCTATTGCCCTCTTTATAGACTCCGGGCGACATTTGCCAAATGGCATTTTCATCCCCATTTAACCAAGCATCTGCTTGCACACAATTAGCACTTAAACTGAGTGCTAAAGCGGTTATTTTAATAATTGAATTTATTGTTTTCATGCTTCATTCCAATGTGTGTGTAAGTTATTTTGCAATTCAAAATTGCACAATCAGCCTAGCGATGAGTGGAATATTTAACAACTCATTTTGTTTCATACATGTTTCCAAATTGTATAAAAAAACATAAAACAAAAACCTTCATTATGTCCGAGCCCCTAATAAATAAGGCATATCACAACTTTAAAGCGCCATACAGTAAGATTTCCGTGCTGAAATGAATACGTATGCATCAAACTCCTATTCACATAAAAAAAACACTAAAACAACAAAAGCATACATTTTTTACGGCTTTTTTCTGCGCATTCGTCTAATAGCAAGCAGTTGTAAGGAAATTCCAAGACTGTTCTAACAACAATTATATCAACACACGTTATGGAGATTAGAATGCGCAATATTCCATTTGCACAGACCGCACTAACACTCGCACTAGCAACTGCGATTGCCCCCGCCTTTGCTGAACAAGCGGATGAAGATACCGAGGTACAAGCACAAAATGCAGAATCGTCAGCAGAAACCGCAGACGAAACCACCGAAATTATTCAGGTTAAAGGACTCCGCTCCAGCTTGATGAAAGCACAAGATATCAAAATGAACTCGGATTCATTTGTCGATGCCATTGTGGCTGAAGACATCGGAAAGCTACCTGACGTCACAGCAGCAGAAAGTATTGCTCGAATAGCTGGTGTACAAGTGACCCGTTACAACGACGAAGCTAATGCAATACTTATCCGGGGTTTACCTGATATCACGACGACATATAACGGTCGGGAATTTTTTACCGCTGAACTGCGCCGTGGCCAATTGCAAGATTTCCCATCGCAAGCACTCGCTGGTATAGAGGTTTATAAATCAGGGACAGCGGATTTAGTTGAGCCAGGATTAGCTGGTTTAGTAAATTTACGTACCCGTCGCCCATTTGATTTTGAAGGTGAAAAATTTGCCGGCGGTTTACATTATGGCTACAACGATCAAAGCGAAAAAGCCAGCCCGGCAGGTAACCTGCTTTATTCAAACCGCTGGAACACCAGTATCGGGGAAGTTGGCTTTCTGGGGAATCTAACGTATGCGCAAAGTAAGTATTATAACGGGCTGCGCTACAATTCTACCTGGAATAGTATCGCTGTGCCTTGGTGGGAAATTGAAGCACCGCATCAAGAAGGTGGTTTTGTGATGCCGGCACAAGTTGGTATTTTTAGTGAAAATGGTAAACGCTCACGCCCTTCTGCTAACTTTGCCGTACAATGGAGACCTGATGATAAACTAGAGGTTTATGTCGACGGGATTTACCAAGGATTTAGAGGTGAAGGCAACACAGATAATATAATTGTGCCCACGTCTGATTGGAACTGGCTACACGGAAACGGCGCAGATGTTCCGTTTGACGTCAAACTGACCAACCTAGAATTTGTTGAAGGTACGAATAACCTGCAAGTTGCCAGTATGACAAAATCGCAGGGCCTGCCACCGCATTTTTTCCGCTCAACAGGTAAGGATTATACCAATACATATCAGTTTGCAGCAGGTGCTAAATACATATCAGATGATGTGAAGCTCGAAACTGATTTGGCCTATACCGACAGTGAATATCATCATGATGCGTGGAGTTGGGATACAGGGTTATCTTACTCGCCTACTTTTAATATTAACTTTATTGCAGATGACGGCGCTGCTGTTTTTGAGCCTTTAGATTGGGATCCAACCGACGAAAGTACATACGAAGCGAGAGGCTTTTTTAATAGTGTATATGATGTCGCCGGATCGGGCTGGCAATGGCGGACAGATCTTGAAGTGGCCACCGGTTTGGGAGACTGGTTACACACGGTTAAAACCGGTGTGCGCTGGAGCGACCGTAGAGCAAGCAAAAAACAAGGTGCAAGATACGCCGGTTTCTGGGAACAAAGTATCAAGATTTCAGATATAGAATATCTAGATATGGCGTTAACACATGATCCTTTCCGTTCTGATGTGCAAAAAACACGGCAATATTTAGCACCGACACGTGACAGCATTAGAAACAATGCAGATAAATTGCGCGAAATGTCTTATAACATTTTGCTTGATAAAGGCGATAGCTACGGGGCCTCACTCTGGGAAAGCGATTTACAGCTTGATCCTGCGCTAAATTGGCAAGCAACAGAAACAACCTTTGCCGCCTATGTTCAAACAAAGTCATATTTTGACATTGGTGATGTTGGCGTGGATGTATTTTCGGGTCTGAGAGTGACGCAAACCATCAGTAAGAGCGAAGGTTTCTCGACCGTTGTCAATGAAGACGGAGAACGCATTGTTAGTCCAGCCATTGCTAAAAACACCTATACAGATGTACTACCTAATATTAGCTTTAGAGCGCAGTTGACAGATGATTTACAAATGCGTGGGGGATTTACCCAAACCCGCACTAAACCAAATTTTGGTGATTTAAACCCAGCGCTCAACATCACCCAACGACAAGACACAGTTGACAACCCTAACATCCCAGACGGTGAACAGGTTCAAATCGATGCTTTTGGTTCATCCGGCAATCCCGATTTGAAATCATTAACGTCTGATAATTACGATCTCAGCCTGGAATATTACTTCTCACAAACAGGCTATGTCAGTGGTGCACTCTTTTACAAAGAATTGGATGGTTTTATCAATTGGTATACCAGATTTATTGAATCTGATAGATATGGTTTAGTGCAATTACATCGGCCCGAAAATGCAGCCGAAGGAAAACTGGAAGGCTGGGAAATTAACGCATCAACCTTTTTAGAATTTGATTTTATGCCAAAATTTATGCATGCCTTTGGTCTTTCTGCCAATGTTACCCAGTTAGAGGGCTACAATAAAACACCTAAAGGGGATGGAACATTTGAAGAAGATCGCAAAATACCTGGGTTGTCAAAAATGACTTACAATGCGGCTGTTTTTTACGAAAAAGATAATTTTTCAATGCGATTATCTTATAACAAACGTGATGCTTGGGTTAATTGGTATGGCTCTTCGCCAAGTCCTCAGCTAGACGGATTTCTTGGCAACCAAACCAAATCCAGAAACAGATTGGATTTTGGTATGAGCTACAATATAAACGATAATTTCACCGTTTATTTTGACATGGCAAATATATTGGCCAAACCGTTTGAAAACTACACGGTCAATTCGTTTGGCCCATCCGATGAAGAACAGTACAGCGTAAGTTATGTCCAGGATTTACGTGAAGAAGGACGTTATTTTGGTGGCGGTGTGCGCTTTAGTTTTTAATTAACAAGTTGAGCCTATGTTTTAATTAAACCGGCGTAAAATATACGCCGGTTTAATTGAGCGGTCCGCCATACACAGAGGTCAAAAATTAAAACGCATGCCCAGATTAAAATAACGACCTTCATCTCTTAAGTCGATATTATAGTATTGTGTGTCATTCAACTGGTTGTAATTTCTAAATGGGCGAGCGATTAAATTACTGATTTCGGCAAATACCGCATACTGTTTATTCAGTTGATAACTGGCAGACACATCTAACCTATCGCGCGCACGCGTTTTACGCCCCGTAAAACCACCACTTTCTGACAGACCCGTGTGCAAATTAATCCATGACGAACGATAGTTATAAGACAAGCGAATTGAAAATTTATCGGCTTCGTAAAACAAAACGGTGTTGTAGGTCCATTTTGATAAACCGGGGAATTCAGACAACTCAGTAAATTCACCTTGTTCATTGCGTTTATTCGACTGGCCCTGCAAATAGGTTAAGTTACAACTCAATCCCACGTTCTGGCCGATCACAGGGATAAAATCTAAAAAGGTTTGCCAATTCACTTCATACCCGTATATTCGCCCGTGCTGAGCATTTTCGGGTCTGAATATTTCGACCTGGCCATATTCCGGATCGTCAATGACACTGTGTAACCAGTGCGCAAAGCCATTTAAATCACGGTAAAAAAGTGCTCCACTTAAGTAACTCGAAAAACCATAATAATATTCTAAGCTGAGATCATAATTTTTAGAGGTGAGTGCTTTGATGTTCGGGTTCCCTCCATAAGCTCGCGCGTTAATGCTACCATCCTGATGAATAGTCGGCGTGTCCAAGGATAACAATGAAATATTCATCGCCGGATTTAACAGCGCAAATCCCTGCCTATTCATCGTTTTCGCATACCCTAAGCGTAGCTGTAGCGCGTCGCTATATTTAATCCGCATATTGAAACTGGGCAGATAATACATCTGGTTATGGTTAACGAAAGCTTGTTGTGTACGACTCGCTAATGCATCACGGATCGTGCTTGTACCAAACACATCGGAATGCACATTTAGAACACGCACGCCGATCCCGCCATCCATCATAAAAGCGCCGATAGGGAGCTCGTAGTCTGCTTGCAGATAAAACGCATAACGAGTTTCGTTAGCAGCATAGTCACTGTCCGGATTTATCGGTATTTCTGCATTAGAGAATGCTTGTTGAGCTGGATATAAATCATCTTGTTCTGGGTGCTGTTCGATTAAATCTTCAATTGCAGTGAGTGTCATTAACCGTAAAGTTTCATGATTATCAGCAATACTCTCACGTGTCGGGGCCAGATATTGATTAAGCCCGCCAGTATCATTGCGAAACGGGTTTAATGTTTTTTCATATTCAATAAATGCCAATTTATTTAAAGGTTGCGCTAAATATTGAGTATTAAAATAGCGCCAGCCAAACTTCGAACTTGCATCTCTTTTTGCGTAGCGCCAGCCCATATCAATACGATGAAAATAATCGAATGAAGTAAAATAAGTGGCGTCTGTTCGCCATTGAATTCCGCTACCGGCAGCTACATCCATTCGCTCAAAATAACCTCTCCACAGGTATTGCTCTGCTTCAAATGGTTGAAAGTCTGGCAACTTGATACGCACACCTTCTGGTGTATTAAACTCAACATCCACTCGCTGCGGTTTGTCTAATATAAAGTCTAAACTCCAAATAGCATTGTTATAATCACTATTGGTATATGCCAGATCGGTTTGCAGTCGAACAGCGTTCCCCTGCCAAATGGCGCCCATCGCTATTTGATTGGTATTTGTTTGTTCTTTATTTGCCAAACGATATCCAAACGGGGATAGGCCACCTTGTTTGCTAAAACTTTTAGCCTGTTTAAGTTCAAGGTGACTGTCAAACAACTGCAAATCATTAATCTGTATAGGCGGTAAAGATGCATCCCAGTGCGCTAAGTTTATGTCAAACTGGTCTTTGTAAGCTTTCGCTCTAAAACCTTGATAAATCCCCTCAAGATAATATTCAAAACCCTCAGACGGTTTCCATTGCAAAGCAAAATTCATTAAGGGGCGGCTTCGTTTGCCACCTTCATTATACAAACCCACATTTACTGGCATAAAAAAGTCAATATGTTGGTTTTCTGCCGGTGAAATTTGCCAATGTTCTGAAGCTTCAGGGTAATAAGTCCCAGTGTATTTAATGCCGTTGTAATAATAAGAGCGCGCAAAATTTGCATTAACCAATCCACCGAATTCACCCCACTGATTTTGCCAACGACTTGAAATAAGCAAGTTAGCTATAGGGGCGGCACGTTCAGTCTGGTCGTTGTAACCCAGTTGAATCGCCCCTGCAAATTTTGAACTGGCAAAATCAAAAGGCTTCCGGGTTACCGCATTAATAAGCCCACCCACACCCGACTCAAGTAATTTAGCCGTCCCCTGTTTGTATACTTCAATGGCAGACAAAGATTGTGACGGAAAATCCTGCAGTTGAACCCTGCGCAATTCAGCGGTGAAAATTTCTCGTCCGTTGTAGGTTGTCGTGTAATAAGGCAAACCCCGAATCACTAAACCATCTGCTTCATCTTTGTAGCGGGTGACTTGTATACCCGGTAAACGGGCAAGGCTTTCAACTGCCGTATTATCAGGCAGTTTACCAATATCTTCTGCAACAATGACATCAACAATCGTGTTTGCATTTTGTTTGATATCCAAAGCTTTATCTAAGCTGTGCCGAATACCATCCACTCGGATGACTTCAGCAATGTTAGTTTGTTGAGCTGTGTTGTGGGGTGTTTGTGTACTTTGTGTTGTTTGAGCTGAGTCTGGATTGTTTTTTTGATGTTGAATCGCAGATATTTTAATTACATCTGGCGATATAAATTCGGCGCTTAAACCGCCACCCAACAAAATATAATGCAATGCATCCGCTAGACTAAAGTAGCCATGCAATGCATTTGCTTGATGCTGCTGTACTTGCTGGAAAGAATATATCAGTACGCTATCTGTTTGTTGGGCGAGCTTATTTAAAGCGCTCGCCGCATCAGAACGTGGAATATTAAGATAATAT
The DNA here is from genome assembly GCF_007289895.1 of Catenovulum sediminis. GTDB lineage: Bacteria > Pseudomonadota > Gammaproteobacteria > Enterobacterales > Alteromonadaceae > Catenovulum > Catenovulum sediminis. The sequence goes on from NZ_CP041661.1 coordinate 252,083, forward strand.
ACCTGCTGCTGTAGCTCATTTTTTTTGAGGTTATTCTCAGCTTGCAGTTGGTTTGCAACACACCACACAAAAACTAAAAGCCATCCCAATTTACACCTTCGCATACACTTCTTTAATCAAATTAACAATTCATTAAAGAGGGCAGTATAGCGACATCATTTTAATTTTGCATCATTAAAACTATTGTATTATTAATCAAACTTATGGTTTAGAAATAATGACTTTCCCATCCGACTTTTTGACAATCTTTAAATTAAAGTTCGCTTTTAAATTTTCAAACAGGGTATCTGTTTGATTTGCTCTAAAACGTCCACCAATTTGTAACGATTCTATCGCCGGATCGTCTATTATGATTTGCTCTGTTGTATATCGTTCTAATTCATTGACCACTTGGACCAAAGTTTGCCCAGTAAAAACCAATTCACCATTACGCCATGCTTGATCCGCTTCCAGCTCGATTTCAGATAATTTTCTGATGTTTTGCGTCACTTTAGCTTTTGTCTGTTGAAAATCTATATTGTGTAGCAAAGTGATGTATTCGCCAGCTTCCATCTGTGTGAGCTCTTTCATCCGTTTTTTATAAGAAGTAAACAAACTCGGTTCGCCGCCTACAAATGCTTGAGTTAAGCGCTTGTTATTGTCTTCTCCCATCTCATCATTAATCTTTGATAAAGCGATACGCCCTTCTGTAACCACAACATTAATGTCGCCATTTGGCCGCAAATCAACTGAAAAAGCGGTTCCCACGGCCTCTACCCGACCTTTATTTGCATACACGCTAAATGGTCTGGACGGATCCTTTGCAACAGCAAAATAGGCTTCGCCTTTCATCAACCATATATCGCGGCTTCTATCCGAATAAAAAACCCGCATTTGGCTACCTGAGTTGAGGATGATTTTTGAGCCATCGGATAAGTCTATGTTTTTTTGCTGACCCATTTTAGTTAGGTATTCCTGGTTTAGGTAACTTGTCTTTTCAACTCCGCTTGGCTGGATCCAGTTGGTTGCAACAACTAAACAAATTACCAGTAAAAAAGTAAAGGAAAATCCATATGCTGGATTCAGCCAGCTATGCTGTATTCCCTTTTTCTGTTTGGCCTTTCCCTGTTTAGACTTTCTCTGTTTGGCTGAAATGGCCAGTTCTGCCAATAAAGTATCGCCCCAAAACTCGTTTATTTTACGTATTTGTTCAATATGCGCAGGGCTTGCAGATAACCACTCAATTAATTTCGATTTTTCGCGCGCTGTCATCGGTTCATCTGCATCTAAACGAATGGTCCAATCCCATGCTTCTGATTCAAGTTTGGACATACTTTGTTCAAATTCTTCAAAGCTTTTCATCGTCCTTTCCTCATCTTTATTTGCGTGACGTTATTTGCTACTTGTACTGTTGGTTGTTTGTTCGCATGTTTATGTGCTTGTTTGTGCGCTTGATTGTTCGCTTGATTGTTCGCTTGACTGTTAGTTCGATTGCTTGTTTGGCCGTGCACTTGGTAGCACTTTTGAATAGATTCGCGTTGATGCTCTTGCATATATTGCTGGCAAAACGCCCCCCCCATCTTAAGATGTTTTTCGACACTGCTGAGTGAAATATTCAGTTTTGTCGCAATCTCTTGATGTTTTAAACCATGCACTTTGCGCAACAAAAAAATGTGTTTACATTTATCTGGTAGCTGCTCTATGGCTTGGCAGTATATGTCCAAAGTTTCATTTGCTTCTGCCTCTGACTCTATCGATGCGGTTTTTTCAACCGGAATCGTAGCAATACAATCTTCAAGATAGCTTGTTACCAAGCGAGACTTTTTATTTAGTTCATCCAGCGCGAGGTTTTTTGCAACGCGAAACAAAAATGCTTTGGGTTGTTCAATCGCCTTTTCTTTTTCTGCATTGTGCGCTCTGATATATACTTCTTGTACAATATCTTCTATGTCTTGTTTAGATGACATAAACCGCGTTAAAAACTTTTTTAAAAAAGCGTTATTTTCCACAAATACACGGAAAATCATCGACATTGTTTACCCCAATATTGCAATGCCTGTTCGCAAAAGCGCAAAAGCAAAACTAAAAGTTGAATACCCATAAAACGAAATTTTTGCCAAAAACCGTAAAAATAAAGTTCATCTGACGTGTTGCAGCTCTATGTATGCCAATGAGTTTGGCAGACCTAAGTGACGCGATTAGTCAGGTCACCTAGGGCAACTTACAATGTAATGGATAGATAAGCAGATTTACATATACTACATCAATAAAAGTCTGCGTTAATACTAAAGCATTAGAGGCAACATAAGCTTAAGGCGTATTGGGTGTGGTACAGAATAAGGTATTGGCATGAAAATAGACAAACATGAAAATAGACAAAGTTGATATCTGGTTTCAATAAAAAAATTATGTACAATTAAATGTCTCCTAAACTTATGGCAAGGTTATGAAAGGTTCAATTGTAGCATTATCACTAATAATGCTTTGCATTGTTGGATTATTGTCTTTTTTCCTTCGTGAGCCTACTCACTCGCAAGCATCAACAGCGGATACTGAAAATAGGGTTGGATCCCTAGTTCATACTGTAGATACACCTGATGCAACAAGTGGACACCTCAGCACAGAAACCGGCAACGAGCAAAAAATTACCCCTGCCGATTGCAAAGATGTAAATTTACAGTTAGAGAGTCCAGCGCAGATTAAAACGTGCATCAACTTGCTATCAACGAGCACTGGGCCGTCGATTGAGCATTTATTTAATTTGTATTCAGCTTGGGTCGTAATGGATGTAGACAAGGCTTTGTCTCATTTAATTTTGTTACCTTCAGAGTTATCGAGCTATTTAATTTACGATGTGGTAGCAGTTGCAAGTGCGGATGATTTAAATTCTGTTTTATCTTGGCTCGAATCACAAACACTTGAAACTCACGTGAAATCCGATTTAGTTGTATCGGCTTACGTCGGTGCCAGCGCGCATAATCAAGCTTCGATACTATCACTAGCTGAGAGTCTGACTAATCCACAATTAAAAACGCAGGTAATAGACAGCATATTAGTCGATTGGGCAAAACAAGATTACAACGCAGTTTTGGCTTGGATTGATGGGCGCGAACGCCCGGATATGTATCACGCTGTCGCGAATAAGCTATTGTTAAACATGATAGAGCAACAACCAGCAGAAGCGCTGTATTATTTAGAATTAATGCCTGAAAACCCAACTAAAACTAAACTGATTGAGCACTATGCGCACGTTGTTGCAAAACAAGATTTAACCTCAGCTATAGCGTGGGCCCAAAATTTAGATAATCCAACACTGCAAGCAGCCGCTTTAACCAGCATTTTAGATTTAGCTGTATCTGACGCTCATAATCATCAATTTGTATTGCAATTTGCGTTAACTGAAAGCACCCCAAGTATTCAACAACAACTGTTGACCAATATTGCACATAACATAGTCAATCAGGATATTACTTGGCTGGTTGAACGATTTGATGTCATTCCAGCAAACTATCAAGCTGATATCGCCAGAATTATTATGAATAAGTGGATGGAAACAGATGAAGATGCAGCGATTAACTGGGCTGATTCGTTAACTAACCCTGCAAGCCAAAAAGCTGCGAAAGAAAAATATAAATAATACCCGCAACCATTTAAGACAGTTGCGGGCAATTGCATGTTAAATTACTGGAATTGCCATTGCTGATTATTGCCATTTCCACACGCCCACTGTTGCACGTTTGCACCATTGGTGGTTGCAGAATTTGCAATTTCTAAACACTTACCGCTATGTTTGGCTTGTAACTGGAACCAACCATTGCCTTTATCGAGTAGTTTAAATTGCTGGTTAGTCCCGTTGTAACAATTCCACTGCACTATATTCGCGCCATTAGTGGTTGCTTTACCGGCTACATCTACACATTTGTTGTGTTTGGTTTTCATTTCGTAATAACCAGCACCTTTGGCAACAAAGGTTATATCTTGGTTTGTATTCGTTGCGCTACAATTCCATTGTTGCATGTTTGCACCATTTGCAGAATTACCAGCAGATAAATCTAAGCATTTGTTACTATGTCTAACCTTGATAGAAGTTGCACCTGTAGGGGGTGTGGGTGCAGAAGCTGCTGAATCAACAGGCTTGTATACACGGATCCAATCTACATAAAAAATACTTCTCGCAGGGTCTGCCAGCTCAGCGGGTGTTGGTTTAACATCGCGCCAGTCTTGGTGTTCCATATCAATAATAATGTGCAGCGGCTTGTTTACACCCGTACCGTTGGTGTAATTGTGCGGATCGATCATTTGTTGGCCGGAAACACTTCTCACAAGCACACCATCTATGTAGTAATCAACATTCCAAGGATCTTTCCAATGCATCCCATAGTTATGATAGGCAACGCGCCAAGGCTCTTGCTCGTTGTATATCCAAGAGCCCTCATCTTTGGGCTGATAATCTTGGAATGGCTCGCGAATAAATACGTGATGGCTCACATGCATACGACGATCAAACCATTCTTGGCCCGGTCTATCACTGCCGTAAGCTTCCATTGCATCTAATTCTTGCGTTGAATCAGCACTTAACATCCAAACTGCATTGGCCATTGTATTATTGGTAGATTTTGCGCGTGCTTCTATATACAACGGATAAGTGAATGTTTGTTTTGAAGAAATAATACCTGCATAAACCTTATCTGTGCCCGGTTTTTCAGCTGCTTGCAAAGCCAGTTTACCTGAATTTGTGTACGAATGACCGGAGCTAAATTCTGTATCGCCAGGCCCTTTCCATGCATTGATATAGCTATCGTTCCAGCGGCTCGTAAAAGCGCTTGGTTTATTATTGGGTGAAGCTGTGTAGTTAAAGTCGTCTGATATGGATTGCAATTGCCAAGCTTTATTTTGGCCAGCAGGCGCGGGGATTGGTACGCCATCCCAATCTGCGGCAAAAACAGTTGTACTAGTTAGTACTAGAGACGCGCATAGTGTGATTTTCTTAAGCATCAATTGAGTCCTCATTGTGTAAGTGAATTGAGCAAGATAATGATTGATCACATACAGTTAAATGTAAACAATAAATCAAAGAAATTTTAACACGACTAAAATCACGACTCAGCGACGGCTCGCGACTGTGGTAAGGCAACATAGATTGAAACTAAACAATAAAGTGTGAAACTGAGACAATAAAGTTTAGAACTTTCTGGAATGGTTTTTGTGGAAGCTCAAGCGTGAGATGTTTAATGTCGGCTATCGGATATTTAGCTGACTCAAGCAAAAGATGCGCAAAAAAATTTAACGCCGCGTTAACTGGTGAAGTGATGTTGGCGGCTTTGCTGCGTTTCTTTGCAACAAAGGTGACAATATTACTGGATCCATTTGACCGCCTTATTATGCTTATACTTTTGGTTTAATACTGTTGCATAGCCAAGTAAACCAAAGACTAAAACACCTCCCGATATTGCACGAATTTGGTGGTTTCTACGAGTATAGTATTCATCAAAACCTATCTCATAATAATCTAAAGTATCCTTTTCTCTCGCATAAAACTTTCCATTATCAACTTTTGTCACACCACCAAACGCTGCACTATAGATAATGCTAAACATGAAGTAAAACACACCGAATAATATAAAGAGGAAAAATTTTCCGGTGATACGAGATAACGCAACTTCAAACAATGTGATCTCGTTTTGGGATATGTAATTATTTGATAAGTTAATCCCATAAGAACACAGACCAATACAAGCAATTATAAATAAAACTAACACGATAATATTAGGTGCAATATTAAACCACGTTAATACGTGTATTACCCCTAAGCCGAATATGGGGATGGCTAGTAGATATTTCATAGCTCTTCTAACGCCGCAATTACCGGCGGGAACGTAGTTGGTTAAAGTGTGCTATTAAAGCACACTTTAAGCGACGCAGTGGACGTCCGGTAATTGCTTTGTTACACGCCGCCAGTTACACTATGCATTACCATGTATTACATAAGATGCATTTAGGTGGCATTATGAAGACTGAAATGTTAAGTACCCGAATAGACCATGATACCAAGGTAGCATTTACTAACGTTTGTGAGAATATGGGGCTAAGCACCTCCCAGGCACTAAAGCTATTCGCTAAAGCTGTGATTAATCACGGGGGTATACCGTTTGAACTTAAAGCCAAGACGCCAAACGCTTTGACCACTGCCGCAATCGAAGAATTGGAGTCTGGAAACGGAAATAAAGCTAAAAATGTAGAGCAGCTCTTTAACGATTTAGATATTGACAATATAGAATAATGTTAGCTCTAGAATACTCGACGCAATTCAAAAAAGACTTTAAAAAAATAGCCAAACTACCAATCCCTGATGTGGTAGAGGTTGGTCATGTCATTAAACAGTTACAACTTGGCAAAGAACTACCAGAAAAATATTTAGATCACGCGCTTTCTGGAAATTGGCAAGGCTATCGCGATTGTCACGTTAAGCCTGATTTAGTTTTGATTTATAAATCAGAAGACGAGAGCCTGAAATTAGCCCGAATTGGAAGTCATAGCGAGTTGTTCCGGTAGGCATGTAACTTTTAAATAAGGGGCGCAGGCACGTAGGGCATAATGGCGAAGCCGCTATGCGGCAGAATTTAACTTATATCAATGAGTTAAAATTGCTAGGTAAAAGCGATAAAACCATTGAGTGTTATAGTCGGGCCTTGCGCCAAACTGCTGACTTTTTTGATACTTGCCCAGATGACTTATCCGTTGAAGATTTGAAACGTTACTTCCTCTATCTGGTTGACAATAAATCATGGAGTGCGGTTAAAATTGCGCGTAATGCCATTCAATTTTGCTACAAGCACATACTGCACCGCCCATATAAGCCAATCAAATTCGACCTGAGCATCTTCGCGTACTGGATGACATTCAGCTTTGCCATACACAAGCGTTGGGGCGTATTGAATATCAATGTCGTGATTGTAAAACGCTTCAACAAAATTACCCATCTTGTGGTAATCGCCATTGTCCAAGTTGTCAGCAACATCATAATATGCAGTGGTTGCAGCACCAGCAACAAAGGTTATTACCAACTCAATATTACTTAGTGACGTTTACCCTACCCAGTCAGTGGCGTGGGTTATGTTATGGGTACCAGAAAACAGTATTTAATGCTTTATTTAACAGTGCGACCGATACCTTAGCCAGCTTTTTTAACCGAGATAAACAACTGGGCGCGCAATTTGGCTGTTGTATGGTGTTACATACCCATTCTCGCCAACTTGAATTTCATCCGCATGTTCATTGTATCGTGCCTGCGCTGGCTCTGGATAAATCAGGGAAGCTGGTTAAGCAAAAACGCGGACGTTATTTGTTTAATGCCCAAAATTTAGCCAAAGTCTTTCGCGCTAAAATGCATCAAGCCTTAACCGATGCAAAACTCAAAGTACCACGCTCACCTAACAGCTGGATAGCAGATTGTCAGCATGTCGGGCAAGGTGAACAGGCGTAAAATTACGAACACCAAGGCCGAAGGTTACTTGCCCGTGCTGCCATCATGAAATGGTGTGCACAGGCGTGATACGCAAACGAATAAATGTTGTGACGAGTTAAAACAAGGAAGTGTTCACGGCTGCATGGATGATGGCTCACCTAAAGCATTAAACAAACAGACAGGAGAAAAAAAATAACATGAAAACAATGCGTTAGAAATCACGACCGAAAACGGTCTAGCTTCACTCGCCTTGAAAAAAGTCAGCCATGACGACAAACCGATTTATTTCCTTATATAAGCAGAACTCAACACCGGGCTTGTGACGTGCAAGGATGCACTAATGCCGTGACTGCAGGATGCAGAAGAACGGTCCAACAATAGGATTAAGTTGCGGCTTCGCGCAACATATCCTTATTTATTATAATTTTTTACACCCTGCGGTTTTTACATTGACTAATTTAGCCAATGATGAAAATTTAAAAACCTTTGAGTCACCACGAGATGAATAATAAGCGATGAGAGTTGCATCTGCACCATTATTTATACCTTGTAAAAAACTAATTTCGACTTCATGTGACTTAGATGATGAATGAAACCTATTTTGTGACATGAGCGTTTTCTCACCTAAAAACGAATAGCTAACTAATGTGTTAGTTAATTCATAATCTTTAATCATCGGTGGAAATACAATTATTAAATGATCATCTGCTAAGCTTGATATTTCAAAGCCTAAACATGGCAGGTTATCTATTGTTACATCTATTTCATCCGACATAGCAAAAGATTTAAATGCTAGAAAGAAAAATAAAATACTAAGATATTTACTCATAGGCTTCCAAAAATTATAACGCCGTTGTAAATTGCAGTTTTGGAGGAGCCCGTTTGTGCTATCAAGCACAAAAAGAAGCGACGGAAAAACTGTCAATTTGACAACTTTGTTAGAGCTTTTTGCGTTCACGACTGCTACCCAACCAAAAGAAAAATGCTCCTGCGGCCCCATACGCTACAAACAAACTGCGAAAATACGGATTGGCAGTATCTGTTAAGGCATAAAGGAAACCCGCGCCGCCTCCAATTGTAACTATTAATACAGGGTTGACCCAGTTTAGCTTGCGTAAAACATAGTAAGTAGGCAACCCAATGATTGCGCAGAAGACTGCCATGTATAAAAAGCTGAAAATGCCAAATAGCAAGTAAGACCCAATAAACGTACCAAACATAGCGCCGAGGCCGTTGTAATTGAGTTCTTCAATAGCCGCCCAGATTGCTACCGCTCCACTTACCAAAAATGGAGAAAGGAAGCTAAATAAATATCCCGCTCGCATTTCGTTTCCGTAATTCATACTAGGTATAGCTCTAACGCTTTAGTATTCATGCACACGTAGTTTGTGTGAATGAATCATTTGTTGAACGGGCAAACTACACAGTAGTTTGGTTTGATTTATGCTATAGGAATTTGCTTTTTTAAGCTCAGCTGGCATGACCGATTATTTCCTTGTTGTTTGCATTTTATCAATCCATTTAACTTGAGTTTGAGCTTTGAATTAACGGTAATTTAAGCTAATTTAGTCATTTTTTGCAACTTTATTTTTAATATGCACAGCAAGGTCTGACCCAACCTAATGGGCTGTTCTGGTCTAATGATAACGGACACTTAATTTGAGATAATACAATCATAAAATTAAGAGGTCGTTATGAGCTTAAAAAAATCACATAAAAGTTACCCGCAGGAATTTAAAGATGAAGCGGTCCTAATGGTTACTGAGCAAGGCTATAGTGTTTCAGAGGCTGCAAAATCGCTAGGTATAGGTACAAGCCTTTTGTACAAATGGAAAGATAAGTATGATGCGCAACAACAAGGTATCTCATTAGAAGAATCAGAGCGTGAAGAATTAAAACGTTTGCGTAAAGAAAACAGGACCTTACGTATGGAGAAGGAGATCTTAAAAAAGGCCAGCGCCTTCTTTGCAAAAGAAATGAAGTAAGATATCGTTTCATTAAGAAACAAGCTGGTCAGTACCCTGTGGTTTTACTTTGCCGTGTTATGGAAGTAAGTAAATCCGGTTATACGACTGGCTGAATCGGCCTGCAAATCTGATAGATATCAACACATTGAAGCTTTACCGGCGTGTCCGGGACTTGTTTAAAAAAAGCCGAGGAAGCTTAGGCAACCGGGAAATGGTAAAGCGATTACGTAAAGAAGGCTATAAAGTTGGTCGGTATTTTGTGCGAAAAATTATGCACCGTTTGCGCCTTAAGGTGACCCAGAGAGTTGCTTATAAGGTTACAACCAAACGCAAACATACTGATACAGTCGCTGATAACCTTTTGAACATGAATTTCAATCCAACAGCTGCGAACCAGGTGTGGGCTGGAGATGTGAGCTATTTAAAAACCGGTGAAGGCTGGATGTATTTAGCTGTCGTTATGGACTTATATTCACGACGAATTGTCGGCTGGCACATAGACAAACGTATGACCGTTGATCTAGTGTCTAAAGCCTTGAAGAAAGCGCATAACTTACGTCAACCACCCAAAGGGGTGATTTTTCATAGTGATAGAGGCTCGCAATACACGAGCAAAGACTATCAAAAATTGTTGAGGCGTTATGGGATGCGGGCCAGCATGGGAGATGTGGGTGCGTGTTGGGATAATGCAGTGGTTGAGCGATTCTTCGGTAGTTTGAAGCATGATTGGATATTAAAGATCAACCAACCGACAAGGGCGTTTATAAAGCAGGATGTTACTGTTTACATTAAATATTACAACTTAGAAAGGCTGCATTCAGCTAACGGTGACTTGTCACCAATTGAGTTTGAAAATTCTAAACAAAATGTGTCCGATATTGCTTGACCAGTACAGCCTGTCAGAAACAGGCTAGTCAAATTAGCATTACACGCCTAGCTTAATAAGTTTAATCACGGGCGGATAAATTTAATTGATACGACCCTAAGTTTTGATATTCAATCTCAACCGAGGAAAAATCGACTTCTACAATACCGGCAAATGAGCCAGTAATAATGGCCTGCCCTGCTTTAAAACTAACACCGCGTTGGGTCATAAAATTAATTAGCCAAACCAATGGCTTGCTGGCAGTCGGGTTAGGGTGTTTACCATCAAATTGCTGAACTTTTTCACCTTGAGTAAAAGATATTTGCACATTTGATAATTCAAACGCTTGGTTTTTATCCACTTCAGGGCCAATGTATAACCCCTGATTAACCAAGCCATCAGCCAACTTTTCTGCAAAAGTACTGGGTAAGTCGGGCTGGTAACGGCTTTGCATTAACTCCAGCGCCATATGACAAGATTTAACCGCTGCTTTGACTTCGTCTGCAGTGTAAGGCGTATCTTTCGCCACGAGGTCTTGACCTAAAACAAAAGCAATTTCTGGCTCTAATCGGGCTTTTCCATTATCTGCAAACAAGCTGCAATTCGCGCCAGAATGCACTGTGTCAGAAAATATGGGGGCAACTACCACCTTGTCATCAGCTGGCGGTAATAAGCACTTCCAGCCGCCGACAGCGCCACCTTTTAAATCAATCATAGCTTGGTGGATCGCCAAAGCATCTTCTATTGACTGTGGCCTAAGGTTTTCGGCTAAACGATCGTATTGTGCGTCTTTGTGCCGTCTTTTTAACAAACATTCAGCGGCTTGTTGATATGGCTTGTTTGACATGTCATCCTCAGTTTCGGAGATATTTAAATTCAATTTGCAGAACAGCTATTTTACACAATTAAAGGTTCTTCCTTGAACTCTGCTTTTGATATCCAATGTTTATGGCGATTATTTATAAAAAGATTTAGCAAATTCCACTTCTTCTGCACTCCCCATGATGACAGGCACACGTTGATGCAAATCGCTTGTTTCTAAATCTAATATGTTTTCTGTGCCCGTAGATGCAGCGCCGCCTGCGTTTTCTAGCAACATCGCCATTGGATTTGCCTCATACAATAATCTTAGTTTGGCAGGTTTAGCTGGATCACGCTTATCCGATGGATATAAGAAAATACCACCCCGCACTAATATTCGGTGAATATCGCCAACCATAGCGGCATTCCAACGCATGTTATACCGTTTATTACGCTCGCCCTCTTCACCTTCTAGCAAGATATTGATGTAGGTCTGGGTTGGTTCAAACCAAAAACGAGAATTTGCCATATTGATTGAAAACTCAGCCGTTTTTTCTGGTACGGCAACCTTGTCATTCGTTAACAAGAAACCACCATGAGTGCGATCGAGTGTGAAACAGCGAGTTTCTTTGCCTGTGGTTAACATTAACATGGTTGACGGCCCATAAAGCACATAGCCGGCCGCTAATTGACTGCGACCAGTTTGATGAAACTGTGCGGGATCATTTGCCGCTAAACTGGGTTTGGCCGGATAAATGGTAAAAATCGTTCCGATTTGTCCGTTAATATCAATATTGGATGAACCATCAAGCGGATCAAATGCAACAATAAAACGTCCGTCCGGGTCACCCGCTACTACATCATCTTCTTCTTCTGATGCAATTGAGCGCACGTTTGCATCACTTAACAACATGTTTTTGATCAGTTGATTCGCAATCACATCTAGTTTTTTCTGCTGTTCGCCCTGAATATTTTCATCCAGCGTTGAGCCTAATACATCACCCAGCGCCCCTTGGCTAACACGAAAAGATATCTCTTTAGTTGCCGCCAAAATGGTGCGAATAAGCATAAGTAATTCAAGATCAACCTGATCTTTTCTGAGTGTGGGTATCAGTCGCTGCATGCTTAATCTCCTAGCCTGTTAACACAGTTTAAATCTGCAAAGGTTTTTGCCAAACGGCTGGCCATGCTTTCTTCTGCTTTGCGTAACCAGGCGCGTGGATCGTAGTATTTTTTATTCGGTTTATCTTCGCCTTCTGGATTACCAATTTGATTTTGTAAATAGCTTTCGTTCTGCTTGTAATAGTCAAGCACGCCATGCCAGCTGGCCCATTGTGTATCTGTGTCAATATTCATTTTAATCACACCATAGCTGATTGCAGCTTGAATATCTTTTAAATCAGAGCCGGACCCACCATGAAAAACAAAATCTAAACTGTTTGGCGTTAAATCGAATTTTTCACAGACATGCGCCTGAGAATTTTTTAAAATTTCCGGTCGAAGTTTTACGTTACCCGGTTTGTACACGCCATGAACATTGCCAAATGATGCTGCTATCGTAAAGTTATGACTGATTGCACTTAACTTTTCGTACGCATAAGCCACATCTTCTGGCTGTGTATATAAGGCCGAACTATCGATACCCGTGTTATCGACACCATCTTCTTCGCCACCGGTACAACCTAACTCTATTTCTAAAGTCATATCAATCTTGCTCATCCGCGCCAAATAACGGCTACAAATCTCGATATTTTCTTCTAATGATTCTTCTGATAAATCAATCATGTGCGAGCTAAATAAAGGCTTACCTGTTTGTTGATAAAAAGCCTCGCCCGCATCCAATAAGCCGTCTATCCAGGGCAACAATTTTTTCGCCGCGTGATCGGTGTGCAAAATAACAGGTACACCATAAACTTTAGCGGCATAATGCACATAATGAGCACCGGCAATCGCCCCTTCTATAGCCGCTTGCTGGCTATCTAAACCACTCCCCTTGCCAATAAAAAAGCCAGCACCACCATTTGAAAACTGAATAATAACGGGTGAATTGGCTTTTTTTGCGGCCTCCAATGTTGCGTTAACAGATTGCGTGCCGACCACATTAACAGCCGGATAGGCAAAACCTTGCTGTTTCGCCAATTGTAAAAGTGTCTGTAATTGTTCGCCGGTCGCGACGCCGGCTACTACCGCGTTATTCTGAGTTAGTTTCATATCACATCCTTAGATTATCCATCGCAATATAGACTAGTTTGATAGCTGTGCTTCAGCTTGTTTAGTTGCCTGCTGGCAAATGGTTAAAAAGTGGTCCGGGTCTAAACTCGCGCCGCCCACTAACAAGCCGTCAATATCAGTTTGAGTCAAAAGTTGTTTAGCGTTGTCTTTATTAACACTACCACCATATAACAAACGAATTGATTGAGCTTGCGTTTCACCATATTGTGCACTTAATTCATGACGAATAAATTGATGAACTTCTTGTGCCATTTCAGGCGTTGCAGCTTTACCTGTACCAATCGCCCAGACCGGTTCATACGCGATACAAATTGAGCCATCCTCTAGTTTAATACCTTCTAAAGATTCAGTAATTTGTCTAATTAATACGTCTTTTGTGACATTGTTTTCGCGTTCTTGTTGGTTTTCGCCGACACACAATACAGGTGTTAATCCATTTTCCAGTGCTCGTTGAACTTTTATCTGGCAACTGGCATTGTTTTCTCTGAACATCGCGCGGCGCTCAGAGTGGCCTATCAAACAATATTTACAACCCGCTTCTTTTAACATCTGTGCTGAGGTTTCGCCTGTGTAAGCTCCAGAGGCGTATTTACTCACATTTTGACTACCAATATTGATTTCAGAATGTTGTAAAAAATTCAACATATCGCGGATATAGATGTAAGGCGGGCATACTACAATTTCTGCTTCGTAATGTTTCCCAATAAATGAAGCCACCGAACTACATAAAAGATCGATACCTCCGTTTAACTTCCAGTTTGCAATGACTATAGGTCTTCTCGCATTCATATTCACACCCTTGAAAAAAGAAACGTCCAGTTTAACTTTAGCTTGTCTACAAGCGACAAACTACAGAAAATTCATTTTTTTTGTCAAGCGATCAGATTTATAGCCGACGATAAGCTCTTTAGGGTGAAAAATGCGTTAAGAAAATACTTTTTATTTAGAAGGAGTACGGTGAGGAAAAACAAAACAGTAAAAATGTTACAGGTAACAATAAGTGTGTTTTCATATAAAACTTCGAAGCTCGAAGCTCGAAGCTCGAAGCTCGAAGCTCGAAGCTCGAAGCTCGAAGCTCGAAGCTCGAAGCTCGAAGCTCGAAGCTCGAAGCTCGAAGCTCGAAGCTCGAAGCTCGAAGCTCGAAGCTCGAAGCTCGAAGCTCGAAGCTCGAAGCTCGAAGCTCGAAGCACAAAAAGTGGACTAGATAATCGACTTAAATAGACGAAAGTTTATCGTTGAGTAATTGATATTTTTCACTTAGCGGTAAATCTTGATATTCGCCATTTGGAAAAACGATATCAAATAAACGTGTAAACTTATTCTCATCTTTTATGATTGACGTCATTAATTTACTGGTTTGTTTTATTTTGTTGTGAATAACCAAAGTGTCAGGTTGTGCCTGAGGTTTAGGCTTAGTTGTTTCAGAGCCTTTGGCTGCCAGTTTTTTGCTTAATGCTGTACGAAATAACTCAGGATCAGACTCTAAATCAGCCAGCCCATCGACGATTGCAGAGATGCTTTCAAGTGCATAATTATCCAAAATAGATTGGTTTTGTTTAATCACATCGATGACAATTGGGCGTTTTAAAATTTTAACAATTTTAAAATACCAAGATTTAGACAATAATAATTTTTGTCTGATTTTCACCTGATCTAAATTCTGCTTGGCTAAATGCATATACAATCGATGTTGACCAAGCAGTTTTTCAAATTTAGATTCAGTAAATTTACTATTGTTCTCAATGTATAGCTCTAACATTGAGTCGACATTATTAGGTTCTACTTCGATTTCTTGATTAGACTGCCAACCATCCACATAAGCCAGTGCGATAACTCGTCTATGACCACCAGAGCTGATGATGTACTTTTGCCCACGAATATTCATAGTTTTGATTTTATCTTGCAACAAACTGCCATCTTTAATGTTGTTTGTCATATCCAAAATTGAATCAACAAACTCAGCGGCTAGAGCAGATAATCGTTCATCACTAAAACGGCTAAAGATAAACTGCTTGCCAACATATATACCGTCATCCGGTTTAAGTTGATATAACTCACGAATATCGTTTACTAAGTCTCGCTCGATACCAAATACAGATAACTCATCGTTATCTCCATCAAGGTAATCTAATATTTCATTATTGGCGACCTGCCCTGCCCAATCGGAAAATTTATTTTCGATCTCAGGCTCAGATAGTTTATCTAACGCAAACTCTTGGATGGTCGAGTCGTTAACGCGCCGAATTAAAGACGTAGCGATACGGATATTCAGCGGGTTAAATTGAATATTGTTTAATACCGTTGAGGTTGTTTTATTACTTTTAAATCGCTTTACTTCATTTATCACCGGAGCAGACGTATCTTTACCAATTGAGTCAAATGAGCGTCTTTTAGGTTTAACTTGCTCCATTATGCAACCTCTACATCTTCTAATTTACTGTCAATCTTAGCGATAAAGTTTTTCACCATATCGTAAGTTTCCTGATTTTTTACGTACTCAAAATTATTGGGGTCATCCGGTAAAGAATACAATTCAAACGCGGTACGTTTAGTAAAAGCTTCTTGCTGAATTAAAGGGGCGGCATTTGGCATCGCAGAAAGAATTTCATAACATGCAGATTCACGCGTGGTAAATCGTTTAGACACTTTATTTAAAAACAAGCCAACAAAATCGTGCTCTGTCTTTCGATACTGAGATTGTATATTTTGAATATCCCCTAATACGGCTGGCACGCCCTGCTCTACATTCCATAGATCTAAATTCACTGGGACTATCACTTGATCAGCAACTGCGATTGCAGCATAGGCGGCATAAGTTCTTGACGGTGGTGTGTCGATAATCATCACATCATAATCGTCTTGTACCAACTGGCATAATCCTTTGAACTGTTCGATAACAGCATTCAATGGTGTATTTTCAATTTCGCCAGATTTAAACTTACCGTTAAAGGTATCAATGCCACCATCGGATGGAATAATATTAAGGTTAGGAATAGTGGTAGGATATTCCAAAAAATCTTGTCCGTGAAAAATATCTGAAATTGAATAGGTACCACTGCGCTCACAATCAGGATGCGCAGGTAAAGGCCATTGTTCGGCTGTCTGATAAACCGTTTGCGGAGATAAATATTTTAAAAAGTAATAAGTCGAGTTTTGTTGGCTATCACCATCTACATATAAAACTCTGCGTGGTTTAACATTTTCTCCGATACCTTTAGCTAAATGAACGGCCAAAGTTGTACCAAAAAAAGTTTTTCCAACGCCCCCTTTTCTCGCTGCGACAGCAATCACTTTCATTGTAATGAACCCCTTTTTTATTGTATGGGGCAATATTACCAACCGATTTCTATTTTTAATAATTTTCTTTTATTTTTATTAAAAATAGAAAACTTCGAATGCACTTTGAGATGCATAGGTCGACGAGTTTCAAGTTTCGAGCTTCGAGCAGTGTAGGTCGACCGTTTAGGGCGACATCTTGTATATCGCAAGATTTAACAAGCTAAAACCGCGAGCTACAGGGCGGTAATATTAATTCGGTATTTGTGTTGCTTGCTTTGACGGACTAAAGTCCGACCTACATTGTCGGCGTAAACACCGCTCTACATTGTGGTCATCCCTGTAGCGCGACGAGCTTCGAGCAATGTAGGTCGACCCTTTAGGGCGACATTGTGCATATTGCAAGATTAACAGGCTAAAACCGCGAGCTACAGGGTGATAATATTAATTCGACATTTGTGTTGCTTGCTTTGACGGACTAAAGTCCGACCTACATTGTCGGCGTAAACACCGATCTACATTGTGCTCTCCCCTTTAGGGCGATAAGTTGCGAACTGTGTAGGTCGGCCCTTTAGGGCGACGAGCTTCGAGCTGTGTAGGTCGACCCTTTAGGGCGACATCGAGCATATCGCAAGATTTAACAGGCTAAAACCGCGAGCTACAGGGTGATAATATTAATTCGACATTTGTGTTGCTTGCTTTGACGGACTAAAGTCCGACCTACACGTCGGGCTGAAGTCGCGACCTACATTTTAGTTTTAAGCTACGTGTTTTGAGCTACAAGTTTCGCGTCACGAGTTTCAGGTTTCGAGTTGTTGCAGCGGAGACGATTTACAAATAAACCCGACTGCAAGCAAGGTTAGCGACTTTCAAATATTGTTAATAATACAACCAGATGGTCTCGTACGAGACTCATATAATCTATATCATCTACTAAAAACAATCACATTCAAAAAGTCTACAAATTACTTAGCGAATCAGTAAGCAAAGCTAACAAACAGAAACGAGTAGAGACACTATAAAATAATCTACAATTAAATAAGTAAATAAGTAAATAAGTAAATAAGTAAATAAGTAAATAAGTAAAGTTTGAAATGCGGCCTAAAAACGCTCTACAAAACAGTGTATGATTTTATGATCAAGTTTGTAAATTTCGTCCACTTACTCAATTCTCCGGAGCCAAACTCGAAATACTTTATAATACGTTCAATGGGCTGAATAAGCAGTATATAAATGAAATCAATACACTCAGTATAAAACGCCTTAACAGTCTCGTACGAGACTCATACACTCAAATTGCCCTGTTAATTATTATATAGCTAGTCTCTTATTCGTTCATTTAACAAAATAATCGCAACGCAACTTGCAGGTCTCGTACGAGACCTTTGTGAAAAGTTACACACTTATCTAACCTAATAACAAAGTATATGTATGTTCAAATACTGACTTCAGGCAAGATTAAAACAAGCATGGCTCAGAACTAAGGCAGTTAAAGGAAATATTAAGTTTAAAATGATGGGGGCTGTTTGTCTTTCGAGTACAATTTTTTTCCTAACTGAACGTTTTCATATCGCGGCGCGGGGGCTGTAGTATAGTTATACTGTGTGAGTATTTTCACCCATTAGCCAAACAAAGAGTTGGAAGCGTTCAGGTCGCACGATCTGCATTGCATAAAAATTAACACACAAAATTCTAATCCGAACGCAAGATAACAAACAAGTCTGATACAGTTAATTTACGATTATTCGTATAACTGAAGTTGCTATTTAAGCTTATCCGAATTAATTCCTCCGTTTGACTTATGTACTTAATCAACTTACCCACTTAATTAAGTTACAATAAATGAGTCTCGTACGAGACCAATCTTAAAGAAACTCCAAAGGGTTTGAGAAAAAACAACATGCTGAGAGATCTAAACCAAGAAATTGATTTAAACAAATTAGGGAAACCACCCTACTTAGATCTATCTAACCTAAACCAAAATATTGAAGTAGAGCAGTTTAATAACTCACAAATTTTGTTTTACCAAGCCGCTAAAGAACTAAAGGCAGATAACGAACATATTGTTTCATTAAACAAAATTGCTGATAGAGTAGGGCGTAAATTAATAACCGTACGTTTGCTTGCTTTAGAGCTTTGTGAACAAGGTATTCTAGTGCGCAACAAGTGCAAGGGTAGGGGCAATAAGCCCATCGATTTGTTTACTTTCGCAAAAAACCAGAGTGTAGATTTATTCCTTAAGCAAAACGTTAACCATCAAAAACGACTGAAACATTTTACGGAACTGTTTTGTGGCAACTGGGTAGGGCTGTTGCTGACGGAACGTAAATCAACAAAAATCAAAATATTAACTGACGCTATTGATGCGAAAACAACTGACAAGATAGATTACTTTGATTTGGTTATATTTGTAAAATTACTAGCGCGAGTACACGAATATAAAATTAGCCAACTTGAATTATATAAAGATGGTGAAATAGCCTCTGCTGACATGTTAAACAGCAAAATCACTTTAGATGTTTCTGCTGTTCACAAAGATCAAAAACACCTACTTTCAAGATTGCAAAAGTTATCTGAGCTTAAAATAAGTTACCAACTCGACCGATATTTTTTTTATAGCCGATTTATACAATTAAACTGGATATGCCAAGAACAAAATCAATTATGGATTGAGTTTGAATTAAGTGCATCGACAGTCGCGAGTCTAGTTGAATCAAGTTATAAAAACGCCTTTAAACTAATAGAATTTTGGCAAAATTTAGAAACTGACACACACAAAAATCGTCTAAAAATTTGGCTAATTCTATATTTTGTTTTAAATAATAAGCAAAAAATAAGTATGAGTTTGACGGAACTTACTGACTTAATCGGGCTGGGGAGTCATTTAGACCAGGCGTTAACTAAGGAGCTAAAGGACGGGCTAATTATTAGATTTCAAAAAGCGCATGAAAACACCGAGTTAAGTAAACACCTAAATATCAAGCAAATTAGTAGATTTAAATTACTATTAGATAATGGTATTTTTATTTGTGAAGCGAACTAAAAAGCTTAACTAAATATTGAGTCTCGTACGAGACTATCAGAAAAGGAAACATTTATGAGTTGGTTTTTTGATACACAGTTTAAAGCTATCAAACAACAAACACTTGCGTCATATCAAAAACTAACCGGCAAAGCCGCCGTGTTTTCTAAAGTCATAAGCGGTTTGCCTCTACTCGCATCAGCTGAAGTGTCGACAGATACAAAATACGATGACAAACACTATTTTGTAATTCCATTCAAATTATCAGAACATGGTGTCGCATTACACACAATGAGGTCTTTACCTGAAGGTGTGCCGGAATTCAACGACCTGCCCAAACGAAGAATATTCCATTTCGCCAACCCGCATGGCGAAGCTCAATTAAAAGAATTATTGCTGAAACAAGCGATTGATACAGTAACAGAAAAATCACAGGGGAATATCAGTACCTTAGAATCACTCGCCGACAGCATAGATGCAATCGATAGCAAATTAACTTATGGAATGTTATTAGTAGGCGGATTGGCTGCTCTAGTTAATCCGATATTGGGTGCAGGTATTGCTGCAAAAGCGATTATTCCAAGTGCATCGGGATTGCTCAACAAACACGGAATTCGCCCACTTGGAGAAAAACTAACGCAAAAACAACTTGAAACTGAAATCAATCAAGCACAAAAAAATATTCAGGCACAATTTTCTGAAGCAAACACATTAAAAATAATTAACCCTATTTTGCAAGAATTAGAATTCACCCTAAACACAACAGAGCAACAACACGACCCTCTAATAGATTTTGATCTTTCAAAACTTAATATTGAAGAACTTGCTGAAAATTATTGGCGTGAACACACAATAACAGCCATCAAGCATGTATACAACGAAGTGCTAAAAAACCCCAAGCTGCAAACTAAAGCACACTTGGAAGCAAAAACGCTGCGTTGGTTAAAGGTAATGTTGACCCAGCAAAGTTAATAACACTCATTCTTGCTGTAAAACTTAAACCACTTATGCAAAAATAGCCCGCTTGTTGTCACTGTTAAAAGCATTATGAACCCACTCGAAAAACTACCACCTATCTTAAAAAAAGATTTAGACTGCAATTTATGTGTCTGCAATGAAGTGATTAAAATTGATATTATCGAGGCAATTGCCAGTGGCGCAATGTCGATTGAAGAGGTAAGACGACAAACCTATGCAACAGACGGTAATGGCTGCTGTAAACAACAAGTTAGCCGCCTGATTGAATGTATTCACGATATTGAACTTCTCTAAACTTGTCGCTTTAATAAGGCAGGGTTAAGCAACAAGAATAGAGAAGTTTAAATAATCAACCGCACTATTTAGCGATAATTTTTAATACCTGAGCATGTTCAGTTGCAGGCTCAGCAGGTAAAACAACTTTTAAACCATTGGCGGTTTGTTCAAATTGTATTTCAGCCGAACTGCCCAGCATTTCAATTTTTGCGATTTCTTGTGGGTAATTTTTCGCATTAATCGATTTAACTGTAATAGTTTCACCCGCACCCGGCCAAGCTAACAAGGTCGCAAAGAGCGCTTCTTCATTTTTGGTAAATCGAATGTCTTTATGGGTGAAATCTTTACGATGTTTTTCAGCATCGTTTGAGTGTTTACCGTCAATCACTTCGGTTTCACCTTCACCAAAAGTAACCCAAGGACGCGTTGAATAAATGGCTTCACCATTTACCTTTAGCCAGTCACCAATTTCTTTAAGCAGTTTAACTTCCGCTTCTGGAATGGTGCCGTCAGGTTTTGGCCCAATATTTAATAACAAGGAACCATTTTTACTCACGATATCAATTAAGTCATCAACCAGTGAATTTGCAGTCCGGTATTTGTGGTTAGTTACATAACCCCAAGATGTTTTAGAAACAGAAGTATCGGTTTGCCAGAAATATTCACGCGTATCGGATAATTGACCACGCTCTATATCTAACACAGCAGAGCCATCCGGATACGAGCGCATATCACCATGTTCTTTATAGTTAATGGCTGGCATATTTTCCCAGCTAACGCCCTTGTTATAATAATAACTGGTGAATAATTTGACATGCTCATGAAACGGCTCTGATGCCATCCACCAGTCAAACCAAATCAGTTCAGGCTCATACTTATCAACAATTTCAATTGTTCGTACTAACCAATCGTCCATAAACGCTTGATCCGGAGGCGTTTCGCCATTTTCAGATGCTTCTTTGTCCATTGCCGGGCCATATAAATCTCGGTATGCATCATCTTGAACGTCTGAAGGCATTGTGCGCCCTCGTCCGAAGAACCACCAGTTTTCAGCGCGGTGGCTGGATAAACCAAAATGAATATCTGTTTTATCGGTAGCTTCTTTTAACTCAGCAATAATATCTCGTTTGGGCCCCATTTCAGTCGAGTCCCAGCGTGTATAACTGTTGTCATACATTGAGAAACCATCATGATGCTCAGCAACCGGAACTATGTATTTTGCACCTGAGTCTTCAATAATTTTTAACCACTGATCCGCATCAAACTTTTCAGCTTTAAACATAGGAATAAAATCTTTATAGCCAAATTCGGTTACCGGCCCATAATTTTCAACATGATGTTTATGATAATCCCAGTAATCCGCGTCATACATCCAGCGTGGATACCACTCCCCATTGTGCGCAGGAACGGAATAGACCCCCCAGTGAATAAAGATGCCGAATTTAGCATCCTGATACCATGCTGGAATTTCGTATTGTGAAAATGAATCCCACTCAGGTTTGAATGGACCTTTATTCGCAACCGTTTTGATTTCTTCTAATTTAGTCTCAATCCGCTTAGCAAGGTTTTGCTCGTTTTGTTGAGCCGCCTGTTGTGCAGGTTGATTGTTTTTATCTGAACCACAAGCGGTCAATAACAAACCTAAAGACATTGCGATACTGGTGCTTAAAACAGATTTTTTAAAATATTTCATAATTAAACTCTGGTTTTTAGTTATCAATATGTTAACCAATCATACTTTGAAAATAAAAACACATCAAATATAAATTAATGTTTTTATATTTACCCCAATAATTTATTTGTAATTTATCTAGCTTATTGAGCTCTGATGACGACCTCTGCTGATTGCAACTGCCCCATTTTCGCGCTTACGTTTATTTCACCGGTTTGTGAATTAGACTGCAAAAGCAGGGTGGCTCTACCGCGATCAGTTATCAGCTTAGATGAAAGCACATCTTGAATATTGTATTCGCTACCGTTATCTACCGCTAAAATGCGGGCAGGCCCGTCAACCGTAAACTCAACTTTTTGTTGAGCATCTGCAACCCAGTTGCCGTGTTGATCCAGTAATTTTAAATGCAGATAAACGGTGTCATATCCGTCTGCTTTAATTTGGCTTTTCTCAGCCTCAAGCGCGATCTGCTCTATCGAAGACGGAGTATTTAAAATACTTTCAGTCACTTTTTTGCCCTGATTGTAACCAACCACTTTTAACTCGCCTTGCTGATAGGGCACTCGCCACTTGATCACTCTGTCGTCAAAATCAGTTAACGTTTTTTCACCTAATGAACGACCATTTAAAAATAGTTCAGCTGATTCAGTATTCGTGTAGCTTTGCACTATCACCTGTTCATTTGGCTTATAGCGCCAAATAGGTTCTACGTCGTACCATTCCCACATTCTGATTTTATCCCAAATATGTGGCGGGTAAGTACGAGGGGTAAATGTCCAACCGGCATTTTTGTCGTAGCTAAACTCTGATTTTTGCGCAGCCGTTGTCCCCAACCATATCTTAGGTTTGCTTTGCCACAAGGTTTCAAAAAAATGCCCGCGCGGTGTTTTATTACCGGCAAAATCAAACAGTGAAATGTTCAGTCCCATTCGTGGTAGCGGGCCAGCTTCCCCTTTATAAGCAAACCCAGTCCAGATAAAAATACCTGCAACATAGTCTTTATCTTTTGCATCACGCCACTCTCGCCATGCCCCCCAGTTTTCTGAGCCGTAAATAATTTTATTCGGGTAAGTTTCATGTGCTTTTTGATACGCTGCCGCGCGATAGTTAAAACCCACTAAATCAAGAGCATCGGCATAGCCAGTCGCAAAACCAACGGAAGGATGTGTCAATCCTGCCGTTACAGGGCGACTCGTATCCACTTCTTTAACCCATTTAGATAACTGATTGGCAATCACAACTAGGTTATCGACCTGATCAGGATTATATTTCTCTATTTTTTTCATGATGCGTGATTTAGAAAAATCCGGTGCATCTTCATAATAACTGGTGCCATCTTCATGGTGCGATACGGCTTTGGGGTAATAAGGGTAAGTCCATTCTATTTCGTTGCCAATACTCCACATTATGATAGACGGATGATTAAAATCTCTTTTAATAAAGTCTTTTAAATCACGTTCAGCCCAAACATTAAAGTGTTCGGCGTATGACTTTGCAGCCTCGCCCGATGCTTTGTTGTCGCCTAAATACGCTTTGCTTTTCTTTTTTGCCCTGTCCCAATCGTCAAATGCTTCAGCATTCACTAAAAAGCCCATTTCATCGGCCAGTTGCAAAATTTCCGGTGCATGTGGGTTGTGGGATAATCGTAGTGCATTAACACCGATAGACTTCAGTTTGTCTAAACGACTGCGCCATACACTTTTTGGCACTGCCGCACCAACCGCGCCTGCATCGTGATGTAAATTAACGCCTTTTATTTTGATATTATGGTTATTTAAGAAAAATCCATTGTTTGCATCAAAACGAATATCGCGTATACCAAACGTGGCGGTATCCAAGCCAATTATCTTGCCTTTATAAAAAACAGTAACTTGCGCTGTATGTAAAGCAGGGTGCTTAAGCGACCACAAAGCAGGCTTTGTTATCTCAATTTCCTGCTTAACAAAATTCTTCGCTTTTAACTTTACGTCTTGACTAGATGCTTGAATCTTTTCGCCGTAAGGATCAAATATTGTGGTCGTAACTTGAACAGTATCGCCCTGCGCAATCTCAGCATTAATCGATGTACGGATCTTAACTTTGGCATTTTCTGTTGAAACTTCAGGCGTAGTAATTTGAATGCCCCACTGCGGAATATAAATGGGGTTAGCTTTCACTAAACGTACGTTTCGATAAATACCCGAGCCGGTATACCAGCGAGAATCTGCGTAAGCGGTACGGTTAACCCGCACCGCGATTAGGTTTTGTTGCCCATCATAATTTAAATACTGGCTTAAATTAACCTGAAAACTAGCATATCCGTAAGGTCTCCCCCCCACGTGATGGCCATTAACCCAAATATCTGAATTGTTATAAATACCATCAAATTCAAGCCAAATTACTTTCCCTTGCTCCTGCTCAGATAGATTAAAAGTTTTGCGATACCATCCAATCCCGCCGAGTTTAAAACCTGTGCTGGCTGCACCTTCTTTTGTATAAGGCAATGCAACCGACCAATCATGAGGCAATCTAACTTGTTGCCAGTGGTTATCCTTGTATGCAGGTTGATGCGCGGCTTGCTGTTTGTGCAAACTGAATCGCCAGCCATGATTAAAATCTAAAACTTCTTTAGCATTAAGTAGCGGATTGAACACTAAACAGACTAAAGCTATAACAAAATAGGTATATTTCTTCACTTTCACAAACTCACCATTAAAACATTTAAATCAAATTTAAATGTTATTTCATTGTTAATATACTCTAATCCTTTTATAAAATATCAAGCTCTTGCTTTTTATTCAGAATTCAGCGGACTTTTAAGTAGTCAAGGCGACATTTGTGTATTAAATTATCTATTTTTTGTATGATGCTTTTAAAAAATTAAATTCATAGGCAAAAAACCAGCGAAATCTATGTTTAAATAACGTTTAAATCACGCTTTTAAATTAAAATATAAAAACATAAAATCAAATGCAAATATAATGAGTGAGAAAAAATGAGCTTTATTAAATCAACCAGTGCCGCAATCATTATGATGAATGTCAGCTTTTGGACGACCACCAGCGTTAACAGTGCACCTGACACGCAACAGATTTCCCCACAAGAAACCGAATATTGGACGCCGGTTCCGCAAAAAGTCAATCCGGATCCGGTGCCATCAGATGCAATTGTTTTATTTGATGGCGCGCACACTAACAAGTGGCAACACCCAGATAAAAGTGCCGTTCAATGGACTTTAGAAGATGGCATACTCACCACGAAAAGTGGCACTAAAAGCATACAAACAAAAGAGAACTTTTGTGATATACAACTGCATTTAGAATTTAAAGCGCCCAAACACACAGGTAAACCAATCGGCCAACGGCAAGGCAACAGTGGTATTTATATTCAAGGCCGATACGAAGTACAAATTCTCGATTCGTACGACAATCCGACCTATGTCAATGGCCAAGCGGCTTCGGTTTACAAACAAAGCCCGCCACTAGTCAATGCGAGCAGACCCTCTGGTCACTGGCAAAGCTACGATATTATTTTTCATGCACCCGAATTTAATGACGCGGGCGATATCACCGAAAAAGCAACCGTGACCGTATTACATAACGGCGTATTAGTACAAGATCATTTCGAGATTCAAGGAGGTACGCGTTATAGAGGGTATCCGGAATATAAAAAACATGGGTGCGCACCAATCGTTTTACAAAATCACGGCCAAGTGGTGAGCTTTAGAAATATCTGGGTTAGAAAATTGTAGACAAAATTTTTAAAACAATTGTGTCATTTATTTAATGTACTTACATCAGGGTATAGAGCAACAATAAACATTAGGTAGATGTACATGAAGTATAGTTTTTTATTTAAATTTGCTTTTTTATCTTCGGTACTCGCATTGGGCGTCGCGTGTTCGATAAAAACAGCAACAAACGGGGAAGCAACCCAAACGCTGAAACATCAGGATAAATACACTTATATTAATCAAAAAAGTACGCCCAATATATTGTGGATTATCACAGATGATCAGAGACCGGACTCGGTCTCTGCTTATAACCAAGCTGTTTTTGGTACTAAAAACAGCCCACTGGGGTACGTTGAATCGCCCAATGTTGACGCCTTAGCAAAAGAAGGTATTTTATTTACCCGCGCTTTTACCAATTCGCCTGTATGCGGGCCTTCACGCGGTACGCTTTCAACGGGTCGATATCCATTTAGAAATGGTCACTATGCGTTTGAATTAACCCACCAAAATCCAGATTTTGTGACACCGACTGTCTCTCAAACACTTAGAGACAAAGGTTACGGCACCGCAGTGTTTGGCAAAGAAGACTCGTATATTTTTAAATGGGGTCCGGGTCAGGGATTTCATGACGCTAACCTGTTCGACTATAAAGTACACTTTAAGCATGACTTACAAGCAAACGGGTTAGGTGAGTTATTTGTTAAAGCCGGATATGACTACACGAGCGGCAGCCCTGTGATGGCGGGTTTAAAAGAGAATGTAGTTTATCCAAATGGTGAAAAACGCGCTTATTATTTAAAGCGTAAAACAGGCGAGTTAACGCAAGATGATCTTGCGCAAAAACAGCAAACAACTGAAGAGTTTGAGCTTTTACGCGCTTATACCCGCAGTCAGAAAGATCTCATTTTAGGCGGAGTCAATCCAAAACCGGCGGGTGAAACCGTAGATGCCTATATCGTAAAAGAATTACAAAATTATTTAGCACATGCTGACCAAACCTTTAAAACCAGTTGGGGCAAACAAGCACAAGGCGCAGACACTTCACAACCGCAATTTATTCAATTGGGCTTTCACCTGCCGCATACCCCCGTCTTGCCGCCTAAAGAATTCAGAGACAGATTTAAAGACAAAATTTACGATATCCCTGAATTTGAAAAATCAGAGCTTCAATATCTGCCAAAACAGCTAAAAAGCGTCTACAACGCGATGAAAACAGACGATATGAGCTATCAAGAAAAACAACAAGCCATTCGGGACTATTATGCGTTTTGCGCCTATGGTGATGCCCTGATTGGTCAAGCCGTAGCGTCTTTTAAAGACTATAGCGAAGCCAACAATCAACCTTATTTAATTGTTTTTACCGTCGGTGATCATGGCTGGCATCTTGGTGAGCAGGGCATAACGGCCAAATTTGGCCCTTGGATTCAGTCGGTTGAAAATGCAGCAATCATTGTTAGCTCTGACAAAAGTCTGGTTCCAGCGGGCAAAATAAACCGCAAAATGGTCGAGTTTGTTGATTTTTCGCCGACCATTTTGGCCAGTGCGGGCGTTGACATCAAACAACCAGAGTTTGCATATTTAGACGGCTTTAACCTGCTGGATGTAATGAACAATCAAGCACCAAGACGCGATTATATTCTCGGTGAAATTAACCTTGTCGGCGGCCCGCGTGCCTATATGCACACTGAAAGATTTAGATTTTCAATGCGCACGCGCCCGTTTAATGGGCCTGTAAGCGCTGATTATCTGGGCAAAGATCTAAAATGGCCACTGAATGTGTCGGCAGAAGAAGCTGAATTGGCACTTTATGATTTAGCGGTAGATCCAAATGAGCAAAGAAACCTTGCGTACCATCCAAAATATGCGCCACTAGCCAATTGGTTTAGGCATAGGCTGGGCAATATTGTGTTGGGGGATGGTCGGGTTGAGGCTGATTGGTCTCAGGCAAATGCTTATCACATCAGCAATTTTGCAAAAGGTGCGGACAATAAAATTGCCAACATACCGGCAAAATTAATTCCACCGGCTCGTGCGTTTAAATAATGTGCAGAGCACATAAAGGAACACATTCGAACCACTAATTTAGGTAAATCAGGCAAATAACAAGGACGCTCATTTGCCTTTATACACGCCACTTGGCATTGGAGTTGTTTATGAATACTCACAAAATAAGTTCAGTTCAAAATCAGATAGAAAATGTGCTCAGAGATCAAATTCTTTCTGGTGCACTTCAGCCTGGCAATAAAATAACCGCACAGGAATTAGCCAGTCAGTTAGGGTTATCCAGAACACCGGTACAAACGGCATTAAAAGCGTTAATTAAAGAAGGTTTAATTGAAAACCGCACCGTTAATGCAAATTATGTTGCCGACGCGCCAAGTGATAGCAACAAAATGTTATTGAACAATATCAAAAAACAAGTTGAAGATTTCTGCTTGCAACAGTTCAGGTTAAACTATTCGGCCGACGATATTAAAGAATTAGAAGCCTACCACCTAGAGGCAAAAAGAGCGTTATCAACTCACGATAGTTTAAGCTTTATCAATGGCTGCATGGCGTTTCACAAACACTATATTGATGCAGCGGGGCAAGATATGACAAATATCTGGTATCCCATTGCTTTGCGCTTACGTTTGGGTGATGGTAAGCCAGTCTATAACGAAAAAGAATTGCTTAGCATAGAAGACATTCTGCATGACTTAAAAGGGCAAGCAGAAAGTCAGGCAAGTTAGTTTACTTTGGGTTTTTCAATACGAATTTGACTTCGATATGACAATCCCCCATTACAGTGGGTGATTCCGAATGGTCAAGGGGAACTAGGGCGTGTTTATCTTTG
The DNA here is from genome assembly GCF_007289895.1 of Catenovulum sediminis. Taxonomy (GTDB): domain Bacteria; phylum Pseudomonadota; class Gammaproteobacteria; order Enterobacterales; family Alteromonadaceae; genus Catenovulum; species Catenovulum sediminis. The sequence goes on from NZ_CP041661.1 coordinate 281,164, forward strand.
TATTATTTTTGAGCAATAGGCTATTTTAATCATTAACAAAGCAGAATGAGTGGGGTTTAGTCATTCTAAATAAACGAATTCTAATGCCGTTAAGGGTTAAAATAGCCATTGCCCTTCGGGCTGAGGCCAAAATGGTCTTATGCAGCGTTAGAAATAACTTATTTAGATGACTAAACTTCATTATTTCTGCCTTGCCTAAGACCATTTTTTCTCTCAGCTCAAATTATAAACAAAGATAAACACGCCCTAGAGTAGAATACAAAAAACGGCCTTTCGGCCGTTTTTTATTATCAAAACAAATTCAGCTCAGCTTATTTATTTACCAGCTTCAACTTAAACTGGTATTGATAATTTCCAGATTTAACCTGATATTTGTCCAGCGGCGCGCCCAGCGCTGTCCACGAGTCCGTGCCACCCACACCCGATTGAATTAAATCAATATTCAATGTTTGGTAACCTTGTTCAACTAAATCATACGTATGATCGGCTTGATCAAGATTGTCCTGCGACCATGGCCAAATAGACATGCTTAAAGGCTGTTTGCCGTCAATCACCAAGCTTTGTTGGCTGTTATTATGGGTTAACTTCCACCAGTCAATATCAGTACGGTTACCGTTTTCCTGCGGCACGATATAGTGGTAAATCATATCTGCGGTCTCTGCCTGATAGATGCCAATTTCCGCCGCTGAATTTCTATCGCTATAGTTTTCAAACGGACCGCGTCCATAATAGGTTACTTGGTTAAAGTTTTGCGCAATTCCCGTTTGCATGCCAAAACGTTTCATTGGCGGCAACTCTGCGTCAGTCTGTAAGTTAACACTTACTTTTATCTCACCCTGATCATTTATGAGATAACTGTGTTCTACTTTAATGTGCTGATCCAACGCATGGCTGATAGCCACTTGAACGCCTTGTGCATTTTGTCGGTAAACAAAGTTCTGCAGCGTTAGTTTATCAGCCGCCGTTTTCCAAAAAGCCAGAGTTTGATGCGATTTCCATGCACCTTTATCATTGTCCGTTTGTGCTCGCCAAAAGTTTGGTTTTAACGGCGCAACCAAAATAGCTTGCTTATTTTCACCCGAGGCTGAATTATCAGCAGCAAAGTGGCTATCAACAGAGGTTAAGTAGCCATTTTGTTTGTCAAACTCAATGGTGAAATCTTTCGCTTCAATGATCAACCTGCCAGCCTGTTCAGTTACTTTTAAACGCGCGGCTTGTTTTGTGCTTATATCAATGGGTTTTTGATACCAATCTGTTAGCTCAAATTTCTCTTTCGCCACTTCGTAACCAGCATCCGACCAAAGGTTATCTTCTGTCGTTTGCACCGATAAACGTAACCAATAACGCACACCCGGTTCAATTGCTGGTTTAGTTAAGGATAATTGCAACGTTTTAGATTGTTGTGGTGCGAGATCTAATGCAGGCAAAACCGAGGTTGCAATAACCTGATTATCTGCCATTAACTGCCAACTAATCTGATACTGCTGCAAATTAGTGTGGAACAAACGATTGGTTAATTTAATTTTACCTTGCGTCAAATCCACCGCATTAAAGTGCACTGGCTGAAAAACATATTTGGCATGATGCAATTCTGGCGTTGGGTTACCATATGAATCAACAATACCATTTTGGTTAAACGCTTTTGAATTGGGTGTGTCGCCAAAATCACCACCGTAGGCTAAATAAGTTTCACCGGACTCGGTTTGATGCTCTAAGCCTTGGTCCATCCAATCCCAGATATATCCGCCAATTAAGTTTTTGCGTGACCAAATCAGTTGCCAGAACTCATCTAAATTGCCCAATGAGTTACCCATCGCATGTTCGTATTCGCACATTAAGATAGGTCTTTTAATATAAGGGCTATCAGATAAACCTTTTAAATAGTCAACGCTTGGATACATGCGGCTGATCACATCCACATAACTCGGATCGGTCGGATTCGCCATCGGTGTTAAACGACCCAGTGCTTCCATTTTTTCCGGTACCCAATACCAACCACGAGGAGGCTGAATAAAATCTGGGTGCTCGGGTTGGCCCTGAGCGCCTTCATAATGCACAAAACGGCTACTGTCATAGTCTTTTATCCAGCCTGCAGCAGCGGCATGCGCCGGCCCCATGCCAGACTCATTACCCAACGACCAGGAAATAATAGACGGATGGTTTTTATCGCGTTCAACCATGCGCATAATTCTATCCATTATGGCTGGTACCCAAGCCGGGCTGTTGGAAAATTGACCACCAAATAAATGGCTTTCAACATTCGCTTCGTCCATGACATACAAACCATAACGATCGCACAATTCTAAAAAGTAAGGGTCGTTTGGATAATGCGCCGTTCGAACTGAATTAAAATTAAACTGTTTCATGAGTTTAACGTCATTTTCCATATCCGCACGGGTCAATGCTTTGCCGCGTATAGCATTATGATCATGACGGTTTGCACCGATGATTTTAATACTTTTGCCATTAACCAATAACTCACCGGTTTGTTCGTCTATTTTTACGTCGCGAAAACCCACTTTGTTACTTTTTGCTTCAACCAGTTCACCTTTGTCATTATAAAGTGACAGCACAAGCGTATATAAGTTAGGACTTTCTGCACTCCAGAGTTTAGGTTTATCAACTTTTAAATTGATTAAATCAAACTGAATAATTTCACGTTGCGGATAAGCCTGCATAACCAAATCAGCATTTATTTGGTGGGGCTGTTTAAATACCGCCTGATCATTCAAATACAACTGGCTTTTTACCGTCCAACCTTTCAGTTTACTGTTATCACTGACGGTTAAAAACGGGCGCACCTGAAGCTCGGCACTTTGATAATCGGCGGCAAGTTTAGGACGGGCAAAATAGTCTCTAATAGCGACTTTAGGGCGCGCCAACAGCAGCACTTCACGATGAATGCCACTGATTTTCCACATATCCTGACCTTCTAAATAACTGCCGTCACTCCAACGCATCACCTGTAGCGCGAGTTTATTTTCGCCCGCTTTTACATAAGGTGTCACATCAAATTCAGCCGGTAGTCGACTGCCCTGACTGTAACCCACTTTATGGCCGTTAACCCACACATAAAATGCCGATGAAACCCCACCGAAATGTATGATGACTTGTTTATCTTGCCAGTTATCCGGTACTTCAAATGATTTGATATATTTGCTAACCGGATTCGCTAAACTGATTTTAGGTGTGGTATCCGGTAACGGTGAGCTCCCCCCATTTGAATAAAAAGGGAGCTGAGTATTGGTGTAATACGGGATACCATAACCGTGCAGCTCGATGTTAGAAGGCACGGGAAGCGTCTTCCAGCCACTGGCATCAAAATCAGGCCGGGTGAAAGACTGATCGATATTTTCGTCATCAGGCTGATAACTGAATAACCAATCGCCATTTAAGTTAATTAAATGACTATTTTCACGATCCATCACACGTGCTTCATCAACACTTGCATATGAGTAGGGCACCGCTCGGGTTGGCAGGCGATTACGTGAAATAATCTCAGGCGCTTCCCAATCTTTATGCGTGACTTGAGCAGAGTCAGTATGCGTTTGGTTACCTGAATTTGAACTGATTGCACAAGCAGTCAAATTTAGTCCCAACAAACATACAAGGGTTAATTTAATTTTCATTGTATTTCCAACTATTCGCCTCGGTTATGGTTTTTCATTTATCCAGCATTTACTGATTAAAACGATTTAATTCAACAGAGCTTTCAAATACCTGCATAGTGACACTAGAAACAAAACCACCGGCATCTGGAAACTGTACTTTCACCAGATTGTTTTGTTGCAGCGCACTGTACGGTACAGGCACTTCAATCACACCAAAAAAGCTATCACGCGTGTCTTGGCTGTAACCTCTAAAATCACTGGGTACGGGGATTTCTGTACCATTTACTGTAACACTCGGTGTTAAAGATAAATTATGCGCGCGACCTATCCCTAAACGTAAAACCGCTTCACCATTGGCGGTGCCTTTTTGTACTGAATTGATTGCGAAATCAACTGCCGTATTGGCTTTAATCGGCTGCTTGAATTTATCAGCATAGTATTTAGTTTCGGTCATCTCTTCATTAATGGTTAATGCTGAAGCGTAATCTACTTTCAAAATTACGGTTGCAAAGGCATTGACAGTAAACTCAGTTGTGTCTTTTGTTAAATCACCTTGATCATGTACCGGCGCATTTTGTGCTTCATCAAAATATAAGTGTTTATAGCTAATGCCATTAACCGGCGTGTTATGTTTATCTATTAAATTAAAGTTAAAGGTGACGTCTTCATGCTCTAGATTATTGACGATAAAATACAAGGTGTTGCCATCAATATAGGCATCGGTCTGCAAATCTAAATCAGACGGTTTGCTATCAACGCGTTTACCCTTTACGTCCGACCATAACTCGTAGAATTTTTTCAGCTCAGAGTAAACCCAATTACCGCCATTATCAGTAACATTAATGCTACCATCGAGCTCTTCTTCTAAGACAAATAAGCGGGACGGGTAGCGATGTCCTTCCTCATCGACCCCATTGTTACCTGACCACAAAGCTTTAAGGATAAAAAATGGCATTGACGTCATAATTTGATCCGGCTTATCCATTAACTGCATCATGATTGAAGAAAAAGAGCGTAAATTCCACCAGTCTTCTTTTTTAGAATAAGGTGTACTTTTATAAAACGGAGAGTAAAACCCATACTCAGAAATCACCCAAGGTTTAGCTTCGCCAACTTGCAATACGCTGTAGTGTTCAATCATATCGAGTATTGCTTCAATGTTTGCACCCGATCTAAACATCGCTTCGCTATTGTTGTGGCCATCGTATAAATGTATGGAATAAAAATCGACGGCGTCACCTGCATTATCGATAAAGGTTTTCCACGTATTATCAAACAAGTCAAAGTTTGAATTATTGGCTTCTAGCGCTGGATAAGCGGCGGTATAGCCCCCCACTTTGATACCGGGGTGATCCTGGTGTAAACGTTCGGCGACCACCTTATGTAGCTCTGTAATATTGGCATTGCTTGAATTTAAATCGTCTGAGTGAACAAAAGGTTCGTTCATTACCTCTATGATTTGAGGTTTCTTTTCACCCGTAGTCCCCCCGTCACCAAAGTACTTGCTTAACCACTCGCTGACAAAACGGGCGTACTCATCATAACCAGCAACCCAATCATTTCCGTAACAGTTTGTAGCGCTGCAGGTATCATATTCTTTATGCGGATACATAGACGGTTGACCACCGTACATCATATTGCTCATTCTGTTTTCAAACTGATGTTCAAAAGTATCATTTGCATAATTATTTTTGGTTTGATTACCAAATGTTGTCATTTGCGCATCATCAACCACACCATTTACCGCAGTATCTTTAAGGCGATTGAGCTGCCAGGGCAAAACGCCGTTATTTCGCCCATAATAAACATCATAATCTTCGATAAATTGTTTTTGGGTTTGATTATCAGGCCATTCATTGTCTCGGGTTCCAATATGCATCGTGATATAGCGGCTACGGTCAAACGAATCAACCCCGCCTTTTTTATGACTAAGATTTAAATTAACATCAACCTGATACTCAACAGAATCGGTTGTCACAACAAAATCACGTGACAGTGTGCCTATGGTCAGTGTTACTTTTTGACTTGTGCCGTATTGTTGCGCGGCCGTTGTGCGCAAAACAATGTTCTGACCATTTTTAACAAATCCATTTTCACTAGTGAATTCACCACCCGCGATAGAATATTCTCCGCCTTGAACGGAAACTGCGGTTTTTACATTAATGCCCGTTACCGAAATAGGTGAACTTTGTACCTGTTCGCCCGGCGTGACAGCTTGCATTTCAGCGATACTGAATACCTCGGGTGTGGTGTCTGGTGTAACTTGCACAGGCTCGTCTGTATTGGAATTGTTTGAATCTTGACTACTACTGCTACCACAAGCTGTAACTGACAAGGCAAAAATAATAGATAAACTGAGTTGAGATAAGCGAATTTTGTTGCACTTTTTCATAATATACTCTCTAAGTTAAACGTTTCTAAACTTCCCCGCAAATTCATATAGAGAATATTCATTTTATATACAAATGCAAGTTATTTAAATCCATATGCTTATCTGAACCTCATTGCTAAGATACATGTTTCTTTATATATCAATAGTATAGATTTAAATCCACCCTAAAGTGTAAATTGTTGACAACAATTTAACCAATGTTAACAATCAAATCAACCAGTTTATATATTAGGTTATCGTGGATAACATGTAATAAATTCCTCCAGCCTAATACTTTGTATTATTTGCGTTTTGTTAATTCAGTCGTAACCAGCAATACCTGGCAGACAAAATATATCACCGATGCTAGCGCTGGCAGAAAACCAAGACTCATATATAAAAATTGATGCTCACAAGCAAACCTGATAGCATTGTTAACAGTTTGCATTATTTGTTAGCCAATTTTAAATTAAGGGGAAGGGTTGTGTTATTAAAAAAACAAATCGCACTGAGCTTATTCAGTTTAGTGATCCTATGCGGGTGCGGCGGTGGTTCAGGCTCAACGGCAAAGGATGAAACTGATACAACCATTGAAGATACGGATATGGATGGCATTGCCGACGCACAAGATGCATGCCCTAATGAAGCAGGGATCTCAGCCAACAATGGATGCCCAGACAAAGATACAGACCAAGACACTGTTATTGACCGGTTAGACAACTGCCCTAACGAAGCGGGCAATGCAGATAATCAGGGTTGTCCGGTTATTGCACAAAAAGACACAGATTCAGACGGCATAATGGATGAGGATGATGCCTGTGTTGAACAAAAAGGGCCGGAAAGTTTAGCTGGCTGCCCATACCCTAAAGATGATGATTATGATGGTGTTGCAAACACCGACGATAATTGCCCGCAAGTAAAAGGCGTGGCAGAGCATCAAGGTTGTCCGGCTCCAGAACCGGATACCGCATACTACGTTTCGTTACAAGGTGATGATGCAAATGATGGTTCAAAAGAAAACCCCTTTAAAACATTTGCCAAAGCTCAGTCAGTGATGCAACCGGGTGATACCTGTATTGTCAGAGGCGGGGTATATCACGAAGTACTTAAAATTGATGCAAATGGCACGGAACAAGCACCGATTTTGTTTCAAGCCGCCAATGGTGAAGATGTTTATTTAAAAGGTACCCAAACAGTCAATAACTGGCAGTTGCACGAAGGTCGTATTTATAAAACCCAAGTTAAAATGTCGTTGGGCGATACCCATAATCAGGTTTATCACCAAGGCAAAATAATGGATTTAGCCCGATGGCCGAACAATACTGACGATGATAGGTTTACCATCGATGCTCACCCAATAGATGGCGGAGATGGCTCAGTGATCGAAGCGAGTGGTTTACCGGATAATTTAACAGATGGTTATGTATGGTATTTAGGGGCACACTCAGGCACCAGTTGGACACGTAAAATAACCGATCAACAACCCGGTAAACTTTATTACCAAGCCATTGATATTAACAAGTGGCCTTTTTCGCCACATAACCCAAGCATTTACCGTAACGAGAACTATGGCCGTTTGTATGTGTTCGGCAAGCTGAATTTGTTAGATCACGCCAATGAATGGTTTTATGACGCGCAAACTGAAACTTTATATTTACAAACCGCCAATGGTGAAAAACCAGCAGATGATACGGTCGAAATTGCTACACAAAAAGACGCGATAATCATTAATGGTGAGCACGTTGAAGTGCGTGCTTTTAAAGTATTTGGTGCAGGTATTGTGGTGAACGGCAATTACGCAAAAGTAACCGACAACATCATTACGCACGGACGTGAACGATTAGATGAACTGGATAATACAGATGCCCAAGTGGGAGATGGTTCAATTTTAGTCAGTGCGCATCATGCCACTATAGCCGGCAATATATTAGAACACGGCTCACTGGTTGCTATTAATATCTTAGGTTGGGGCGGAAAAGGGGTTGGCTCAATTGTCAAAAACAATGTCATCCGCTATTTTAATTCAGTGGGTATACACGCATCAGCAATCAGAACCGGCGCGGATAACGTCAAAATATTAAAAAATACCATTTCACATTTTGGGCGTGATGGTATTTTTTATCCGGGCCAAAATGGTGAAATCGCCTATAACGACGTTTCACACGGAATGCTGATCAATAACGACGGCGGTGTATTTTATACTGTCGGCAATAACGATTTAAAAAATACCTCAATTCACCATAATTGGTTTCATGACTCTTACGGCCCTGACTACGCCGATGGTCGTGCGGCCGGTATTTATTTAGACAATAACAGTAAAGGTTATTTGGTACACCACAACGTGGTCTGGAATGTGACCTGGTCTGGCTTACAATTAAACTGGGCCATTTGGCAAAACGATATGTATCACAACACCTTATGGAATCCTGGAAATGCGATGGATGCATGGGTAAATGGTTACGAGCAAAAAGATAACCGAGTATGGAATAATTACTCAAGCAAAGCCGATTGGTTGAAAACCGCGGCCTACGACTTACAAAATAACATTATTGACAGCGAATCGCCTTTTATGGATGCGGAGGGCGGAAACTTTATGCCTAAACCCGATAGTGTATTAATTGATGCTGCGATGGATATCAGTGGATTTGCTAAAAATGTTGTGGGTGAAGCACCTGATGTCGGCGCGTATGAAAGAGGCTCTGTACAATGGACGGCAGGCGTACATGCAATTATCGACCAAGAGTAGGGACTAGGAGCAAGTACTAGAAGCAAGTACTAGAAGTAAGCTTCCAGAGTAAGAAAAATAATAAATAGAACGCATTAGATTAATACAATTAACGCACTGGGCGAGTTAACATCATTTTCAGTAGTTCGCTCGCCCCGTTCGCTTGCGCCATAGGCTATATTAACAGTATGAAACTGGCGGACTTTAGCGGCCTTCTTTCTTATTTTCATACATTACAGTGTCAGCTTGCGCAATCATATCCTCCAGAGATAACTCTGAATCATACGCAAAGCTTGCCACTCCGCAGGTATATTCAATACGGTAAGGTTTGTTAATCGCCTGATTCATAGCGTCCATTTCAGTTTTAAAGCGTTCCATAATAATTTCAATGCCTTGTTCATCGGTATCCGATAACAGAACAACAAACTCATCCCCGCCGAGTCTGCCTATCACATCACTTTCGCGAAAAACACTGCGCATCACCTCGGCAAACTGCCGTAACGCAAAATCACCTTCATGATGTCCATGATTATCATTAATAGGTTTGAAGTCATTCAGATCAAACAAAATCACTGACATAGGCGTTTGTTTACGGCGACACACCTTTTGACTATGCTCAGCGAGTGTCAAAAAGCCCCTTCGGTTCGATATCAATGTTAACTCATCTAGTGTGGCTAATTGAATTGATCTAATCTCTTGCTCAATCATAGCGCCTAAGTCATTTAATAATTGGACATCTTCTTTATTTAAGTGCTTTGGTTTTGAATCGATTAGACATAGTGTTCCCAAGTAGATGCCGTGTCGCAACTTCAGCGGATACCCTGCATAAAATCGAATATTGGGTGCATCTGTCACTAAAGGATTATCAGCAAACCGCTCATCTTCAATAGCGTTTGGAATGATGAATAATCCCTCTTGGTTGATAGCGTGACCACAAAATGATATTTCGCGTGGTGTCTCAGATGCATCTAAACCTTGCTTAGATTTAAACCACTGTCTGTTCTCATCAATCAAGCTCACCAGTGAAATTTCTACACCAAAAATACGTTTAGCCATTCGGGTGACGCGATCAAATCTTTCTTCATGAGACGTATCAAGAATTTCAAGTGTTCTTAATGCATGAAGCCGCTCTGCTTCATTTTCTGGTAATTCAGGTTTAATCATTTCTATGCCAAATGCCAATATCACAGATTATATTAAACTAAGTATAGAATGTTCTCAGCTTTTAGCAGACTCGAAAAGTTTTAAAATCACTTTATCTGAAACTATTATAATAGGGCACCAATATACGAGGATAAACATTGACGTAGCGCTTTAAGCAAACCCTTAGCCGATAAAGGTTTAATGAGGGAATATACCAACCGCTTCTTCTATGCGAGATTTTAGTTCAGGCTCATCAATTTTTGCAATCCAACTACGGTAGGTTTCGGGTGACTTGCGGGCCAGTTCTTGCGCGGTTGCATAAATCGCCATATAACGACTTTCAGGGTTTTCTATCTTTTCCGCCCATTCTAGTACTTGTTCTGGATTGCTTTCTTTATGCTGGTGAACATACTGACTGATCACTCTGTCATATGCAGGCCGGTGCGCTTGAATACTCAGGTAATTTAGTAATCCGTTGGGATCGGTTTGCAGCCATTGCTCAAGTGCACCATATAGCAATGACTCTTTATTTTTGATATTCGGCATGCTCGCAATTGTGTCTGCGACCCAGGCCGAGTCTGCTTTATTCTTCATCATCTGCCGCCCGACGGAGGGTGTAGCTTTTAGTGCAATGCTAGTGTGTTTGTCTTGGCTTATAAAGGCTATCAGGGTAGTTGGGCTCATATGACTGGCGTGATAACTTAATAGGCCAGCGGCAACATCCTCATATAAAAAATGCGCTTGACTGTTTTTGAACATTTCTAAGTGGCTGATACTATCAATAATATCAGGGTATTGCGCAAAGTGCGTCACCAAAAGCCTGCCGATACGACGCCCGCTAAAAATCAAATAATCGAGATTTTTCAGCGCTTCCAGTGCAGCCTGTTCATCTTCTGCTAACAGCTCTGTCAGCTTTTTAAGTAGCTCGTTGTCATTTGAACTTTCGCTCATCTGCTGCAAATAATAATCGGCTTTGGATAAAGCATTCTGCTTGCTCTCTTTTTCCACAGTGTTTTGTTGAATTGGCTGGCTTTGTCGCTTTTCTAATGGTGGTACTTGCGATAATTTGTGGTGGGTTAGCGCCGGATTGTCGCTAAATTTTACGGACAAATAAGACCCAATAATAAAGGTTATCAATAATAGGGCAGACGTTTTAATAATGCTCTGTTTATTCATTTTTATCACAAATCTTTGTTTTTAAGTAAAAGATAAGAAGCAGCATTATCATGCCGCTTCTTATTTTATTTAGCGGTTAAGCATGCCGTTAAGCGCAACACTTATAGCCGCATTTTAAGGTTGGCCCCAGCCATAAAAGAATTTCGCCCACTTGTCTCCTGTCGTCCAAAAATCATTATTAGCATCCGTCCCCCAAAGTTTATGGTTAGCATCAGCTTCCGCCACGCCAACAGTTCGTACATAAACCGGTGGGTTAACACCTGCGCCTAAACTTACTTCTTCATCTTGAAAACGCCAGTCTTGAATATCTTTTCCAACTAAATGATTAGACGGAAATCCCATATATTTATTCTGTTTTGCCAGCACAGTTTTAATGGCACCTTGGGTTTTATGCCCGAAACTTGCCGATATATGGCTAGAATCCGTGACTATCTCACCGTCCACTCTATAAATATTGATGTCGTTATCGATAATTTTGATATCACTGGATTTAGCTTCGAAGTGGATCATATTGATATAGTTTTTACGATATCGACCCCCTTTAAAACTATTACCTTGACCAAGCTTTCCGATGAAAACATTTTTGACGCGATTAAACCCAACATTAAAAGTTGAAAGCGCATCAAAATTATTGTTAAGCACTTCACTGTCTAAAAAGTCGATAGGGCCTGGACCGTTTTGCGGATCGGCAGTATGTGCGTAGTTTCCATAGTCAAAAGTGAAACCGCGCGCCGAGCAAAAATTTTTGGCTTTCCATTGGTAAGCAACAATATGGTTGTTTTTTATCACCATTTTACTATCCAGTGCAGTTTCAGAGGGTGCTGTGCTGGCACTTTCGGCGCTGTTTATAATGCCGCGCCCACCGGTTAGCGTACTGTTACTCAGTGTTAATCCATGTGGTAATCTATCTCTGTCGTAATTAATCACCACATTCACTTTATCCACCTTTACATCGTCGACTGTCAGCGTTTTGCCAGAACCGACACTGATCCCCATTTCGACCCCCGTCGCCACTCGGGTGCCTTCACCGTCAACACTTGAAACATTGTTTTTTAACAGTGGCCAATTAGAAGCAGTTAAGTGAATGTTTTTAATGGTGACATCATCCGCTACAACCCGAAAAATAGATGAATTGGGCGCATTAACATCTATTTTATTGCTATCGGTAACCGGATTCATATCGTTCCAGTTTCCAGGTGCTGTTGTTGTATAGTTTGCATGCGTTTTGGTGAAGGTACGCATACCCGAAGCATCATCAATTCCGATAATTGTGAGGCCTTTAGTTGTGATCGTTAGATTGGCCGTGGTTGTTAAGGTTTGGTCAAAATTAATCGTGCCATACAGGCCAGCAGCATTTTGCGCATTATTAAACTCCCCCCAACTCAGCACACCATCTGAGCCACTATAACTGCTTATATTGACAGTAGCAGCTTTAACCGACAACGCCGCGAACGATAGCGCGGCTATCGTAAGGGTTTGAGCTAAGCACTTATATTTACTTAATTTATTAGATTTAAACATGATTAACTTCCTTATTATTGTAAACAAGATTTATTCGAGTTCCAATCGACCGCTTGTACTGATGCGCACGCTAACAAACTGCCGCTAAGCGTTAACAATTTATTCATTTTATATCCTTTGTTGGTGTAAGTTTTTAAACTTAATTACCATTTAAATGATGATTATTAACAATTATCATTTAAACACAAACACCCGTCAAGGATAAAGATTAATTTTTAACCTTAAAAATTAATCTTGAAAAAATATGTAAATTTATAAACAAGTTAGCAGTTAGAGTTATGTGTTTTTGATATTAGACAGAGGGTTTTTAAGGTAATTTTGGTGTGTTAACTGCCGTAGTACCGCGCCACTTAACCAGCATTAAAGTGTAAAACTTGCCTAGTTTGGCCAACGCCAACTATGGCATACTCCTGAAGCTGCAAATTATCCTTATATTGCAAATTTAAAACTCCGTTCCCCGACGCAAACGTGTCGGGGGATGAGTAGGCTGCAAAGGCTAATATTTAACAGTAATACCTGCTTGGAATCGACGCCCTGAATATGAAAGCAAAGTAACACGCTCCCGAATATCTGCATATTCTAAGCTGTTTTCATTGGTCATATTGATAACTTCCGCGCTCAGTGTGATATGGTCGTTTAGATCGTAAGAAGTACTGAAATCTAACTGTCCATAAGCATCGATATGATGAGGTAAACTACCGCCGTTGTTACCCTGACGTAAATTTAAAAATTTATCGCGCCAGTTGTAGGCAATTCTGGCCTGAAAACCATCTTTATCGTAAAAAGCAATTAGGTTGTAAGCATGTTTTGATAAACCTTCAACACCAGTGCCGGGTGATTGCACGTTTTCTTGCTCAAATGTATCAACATTGTCGTCCTCACTTTCACTATAGGTGTAGTTAGCTTGTACACCAAAACCGCTTAACCAACCCGGTAAATAGTCAAAATAATGCAAACCTGCAACCTCAACACCTGTCACTGTACCACCAGAACGGTTGGTTTTCTCTGTCACCAGTTCATCTAACGGTCCCCAGTCTTCTATCGTTACACCTGTCGGTATTTTGCTAACGGATTGAGAAATAAATGAGCTGATTTGTTTATGGAATACACCGAGGCTATAGCTATTTCCGGAATCGCCATAGTGTTCTAAAGAGAGATCGAATTGATTGGCTTCGTATGGTTGCAAAAACGGGTTTCCACCCGTTTGCGCAAAATCCCCCGCCCGTACATCTGAATAACTTCGGTTGACGCCGACATCTTCAATAGCTGGGCGTGTAATCACTTTAGCCGCGCCACCTTTTAAATAAAAACCATTGTCGAAATCTAAACTGATATTCAAACTTGGTAAAAATTTATTGTAACTTGTTCCTTTATTCAGTTCGCCCGGCTCAGTGTATTCAACCGCTAACAATACGCCATCTGTACTGGTTCCGTTTGAAGTATCTCGAGCGATAGAAATACGCTCTTTACCATGTCCGAACGATTCTGTTTCAGTCGCTATGTAGCGTACCCCAAAATTACCTGACCATAAAAAGTGATTTGACTCACCTTCAAAGTTTGCTTGTGAATAGATCGCGATGGTTTCTTCAGTGTTTTTAACTGATTCCGTAGGGCGAGCAGATTCAAACGCCCAATTGGGCTCTTTTCTTAAATCACCGATTGCGTTTTTATAACCGGCTAAATCGGTAATTAACACAAAGTCTCTTGGAAAATCACCCGCAACATCAGACAGGAAGTCGGCTTCGGTGTTTATCGCAAAAAACGAATCATCTAAGTCCATTGAAGTACCACAAATATTAACGCGATCTTCTTCAGGTAAACTTTCGTTTGAACAGTGATATAAATTATTAAATACCTGCTGTGACTTTTCACGGTCAGTATACGCACCCCCCATATCGATGGAGCGGATGTATTCTCCTTCTAGTTCATAACTGGCGTCTAATTTAAGTTCTAGCACTTCATCTTCTAATTTTCGGTAATCTGTATCATTCCAATGTGCTCTGATAGCCGAGGGATCGCTGGTATCAACCGTTGAGTCGATACTAATCACGTCGCCGCCTCGGCTGTCAAATTTAATGAAATCCTGACCTATAATTAAACCCAGTTCCTGATTGGGTTGATAACCTGGATCGCCCGGCTGAACGCTTTGATCAACATCAGGATTAACAAAATGAGGAACATACTGGTTCAACGTGGGTGTCGCTTTCGCTTTTGAATACGCAAGATCTAAATTAAATTTCCACTGCTCTAAATAATATTCAGTATTCCACCCCACAGCCAGTGTATCTGAAGATTCGCCGCGCTGCTGGAACAAACCATCAATCGGACTAGCCGGTTTAGTCGCCGCCAACGCCGTGCCACTTGGTGATACTGTAACATCTTGCCAGCCAGCATACTGCAAAGGCACTTGAATGCCATTACTAACCGCTTTTCGGCTAAAATCTGAATATAATAAATCCACTGTATGAGTCAAATCGAGTGATGGTGCCCATTGAATTGTGCTGTTAAAACTGGTGCGCTCGCGCGATTCAGTATCCGAACTATAAAAAGCTCTGCCCGGATACCATATTTTACCAGCTGACACAGCATTGCCATCAGTATCGTTAATGGGGCCCGGTGCCCACTCTGTGTTTGAAGCTTCAAAAGTTTCCCAAAAATTTGAGCCCGCAGAATCTATTCGGTTTGTTACAGATAAATGCGATATTCCCACTAGCACACCAAAGGTATTGTCTAGAAATGTATTGCTGACAATACCGGAATATTTAGGATCAACTTCCTCTGATAAATCGTTATATTTCGCGTGAATAGAGCCCGCCGCCTGCAAACCCGGTGTACGCAATGGACGTGCGGTTGTAACATTTACATAAGCCCCTAAACTGCCTTCTGCAATATTCGCCCGAGACGCTTTTATTACGTTGGCACCTGAAATAAGCTCTGAGGGCAGTACCTGAAAATCAAATTCTCTTCCTCGATCTGTTGTTGCGATCGTTCTGCTATTTACCTTAACTGCGTTAAATTTCGGACCAAAACCACGCACTGTAACTTTAGCACCTTCACCATTAGTGCGAGAAATAGAAACCCCGGTTATACGCTGCAATGATTCGGCGACATTCTGATCGGGAAACTTACCAATATCCTCAGCAACAATACTATCTTGGATGGATGGGGCATTTTTTTTCAAATCCATAGACTCAGTCAGACTACTTCGAATACCACTGACTTGAATAACTTCGGTCGGCTGCTGTGCAGCCTGAGTTTGCAATGCAATGCTTACCGCAACGGCGGCGGGCAATTGTGTGAATTTTAGTTTCATGTTCCACTTCCATTATATAAAAAACAACATTCATATATAAATTTACACTATAAGAAAAAAATTAACAGTGAAATGTTAACAAAAAGTATCGATTATTTGTCATGGCGCATAAATGGAATAGAATCTGGAATAATGGTTGGTATATTGTGTTATCCCTAAAATGTTATTCTTTGATAGGAATTGATGTATCGCTTCAAGTCTATCTATATTCAGTAAATCCCATCAATGAAAAACTAATTGATATAAAGATTGCTTTATGGTCATTTAGACATTATCATTATAATGTAAAATATATGTCATATTTAAGGAATAACCCTATGTCGAGTAGTGCCAAAAGTCTGTCGGTCAAAGAAAAACTAGCATATGGCCTGGGAGACACCGCCAGCAATATCGTTTTTCAAGTTGTTGCCAATTTTATGTTAATTTTCTATACCGATGTATTTGGCATAGGCGCAGCGGCAGCCGGTACCTTATTATTAGTCGTTCGTATATTTGATGCTATTACCGACCCGTTAATGGGCGGTATTGCAGACAGAACGCGCTCGCGTTTTGGTTCGTACCGACCTTATTTACTATATTTAGCCGTGCCCTACGGCATTATGGCAGTAATGGCATTTAGTGTGCCTGATTTTTCAGATAGTGGAAAACTCATCTATGCGTATGTGAGTTATGCCGCAATGATGCTGTTATATACCTGCATAAATATTCCCTATGCAGCATTAGGGGGGGTATTAACATCAAATACAAAAGAGCGAGCTTCTTTACAATCATATCGATTCGCTATGGCGATGACTGGTTTATTGCTGGTTGTTTCGGGTGTGCCATTGTTAGTTGACTGGTTAGGCCAAGGTGATAAAGCGGCAGGTTATCAATATGCGATGATGGTTTTGGCAGTCATCGCAATATTATGTTTTCTTGCCTGTTTTCGCTTTACCAAAGAGAAACAAATACCTCAGCCGATAGAGCAGGGCAGAACGATATACGGTGACTTTTTTAGCTTGTTCAAAAATGACCAATGGGTATTGATCTCAGCCGTGAGTGTCTGCTTACTTACTCTGGTTGCGCTTAGAGGCTCAGTGACACCACATTATGTAAAGTATTACTTGGGCGATGAATCACTGATGGCGAGTTTTATGACATTAGGTGGCATTGCTTCGGTTTTAGGTGCGGTGTGTACCATCTTATTTTCCAAATATGTTGATAATAAAAAGTTATTTATAGCTGGCTTGGCGGTTGGCATTGTTTCTCACGCTTTATTATTTGTTTTGCCCAGCGATCAGGTTGAAGCCATATACGCTGCGTTTATTGTTGCTAATTTTGCGCATATGGTTGTGACCCCAATTTTGTTTAGCATGGTTGCTGACACGGTCGATTATGGCGCGTTAAAAACCGGTCGCCGAATTATGGCGATGACATTTTCGGGCCACCTGTTAGCGATTAAACTCGGTTTTGCGATTGGTGGAGCCTCAGCAGGCTGGTTATTGGCGGCGTATGGTTATATACCCAATCAAGCCCAGTCGGCTGATACGTTGCAAGGCATCCTTATCGCATTTTCAGCAGTTCCGGTTGTACTCCTAACTGCCAGCTTGCTTTTAATCTTTAAATATAAATTAACTGAAGGTTATTTACGCGATGTACAAAACAAACTAGAGCAACAAACATTAAAAACTGAACAGTCAACCATGAACGTTTCCGAGCCAGCACCCGTTCAAGCGTAAAAGACAAAAAACCATTTAAAACAACCTCATTACGGGTTGTTGTATGCAAAAACGTTATTGTCAAACAGACAATTTAAAAACTCAGAAGTAAGGTAAAGATATGACGCCTAGCGATGCAGAAGTCACTAATCAGATCGATATACAAAGAGCTAAAGAATTGAAAGGTATTTCAGAGCCTTTGGTTACCCATATGTACACAGCTGATCCGTCTGCACATGTATTTAATGGTACGCTGTATATATATCCGTCACACGACATTGAAACGAATGAACCCATGAATGACGATGGTGATCATTTTGCGATGCGTGATTATCACGTTTTTTCATTAGAACAGCCGCAGGGAATAGCGAAAGATCATGGTGTTGCATTAGATATAGCCGATGTCCCGTGGGCGAGCAAACAAATGTGGGCACCGGATGCAGCTGAAAAAGACGGAACTTATTATTTATATTTTCCGGCACGTGACAAAGCTGGGATTTTTAGAATAGGTGTTGCAAGCAGTCAAACACCATATGGTCCTTTTGTCGCGCAAGATGACTACATTCAAGGCACCTACAGTATTGACCCAGCTGTATATAACGACAATGGCGACTATTACCTTTATTTCGGTGGCATTTGGGGTGGACAGTTACAGCGTTGGCATAATAACGAATTGAGTGATGAACGTTACCCAGCAGAAAACGAAGTCGCCATCAAACCAAGAGTCGCCAAATTAACTAATGATATGATTTCTCTGGCCGAGCAGGTTCGTGAGATCACTTTATTAGATGAACAAGGGCAAGAAATTTTAGCTGGCGATACCGATCGTCGTTTTTTTGAAGGTCCTTGGTTACACAAATATGCAGGTACATATTACTTTTCATATTCTACCGGCGATACACATAAAATTGTTTATGCGACGTCTGACAACCCGTACGGTCCCTTTACTTATAAAGGTGTTATCTTAAATCCAGTGTTGGGTTGGACAACGCACCACTCTATTGCCCAATATCAGGGCAAATGGTATTTATTTTATCACGACAGCTCGTTATCAGGCGGACAAACTCATTTACGCAGTATTAAAATGACAGAGCTTATACATCAGGCAGATGGCACCATTAAAACCATCGACCCTTACGAGCAGATATAACCCTGAATTGAGTTGCTAATGCAGAGGTGCCTGTGAAGCAAATTAAAAACCCCATTTTAACGGGGTTTAACCCAGATCCGAGCATTATCCGAGTAAAAGACGATTATTACATTGTCACCTCAACTTTTGAGTGGTTTCCAGGTTGTCAAATCCACCACTCAAAAAATCTCATTGATTGGCAGCTAATTAGCCGCCCACTCAATCGCGTGTCTCAATTGGATATGCGCGGTAATCCGGATTCATGTGGTGTGTGGGCACCTTGCCTATCGTACAAAGATGGTGTGTTTTATCTGTTGTACAGTAATGTTCGAAGTTTTTACGGTAACTGGAAAGACACGCCCAATTATCTGGTTACAGCAACTGATATCAAGGGGCCTTGGTCTGATCCTGTGTTTGTAAATGCCAGCGGCTTTGATGCGTCATTATTTCATGATGATGACGGCCGGACTTATTGTATAAATATGTTAGTTGATCATCGACAAGGCAAATTTTTTGGCGGTATTGTGCTGCAAGAATACTGTCTTAAGCGCAAACAATTAGTAGGCCAACCTCACCATATCTTTTCTGGCAGCCAACATGGTTGCACTGAAGGTCCGCATATTTATAAACGTAATGGATACTACTATCTGCTAACCGCAGAAGGTGGGACGGGATATGAGCATTGTGTCACGCTGGCACGCTCAAAAAATATCTTAGGACCGTACGATCTGCATCCCGATAACCCGATACTCACCGCTAAAAAGGAAGCCAACGCATATTTACAAAAAACAGGTCATGCTGATCTAGTCGAAACCCCAGAAGGGGAGTGGTATATGGTATTTTTAGCATCACGCCCACTGACACCGCGCGGACGCTGTATATTAGGACGAGAAACTGCGATAGAAAAAATGCAGTGGCATGCAGACAACTGGTTATACCTGGCAAATGGTAATCAACTTGCAAGTATACAGGTAGAAGCACCAGCAGGTGCTACACAATCCGCTGGTGCGTCTAACAATAGCGACGTGATGTGTCATTTTGATAAACCTGAATTAGATATTCAGTTTCAATCGTTACGTGTTCCGATCACAGACGACTGGGCAAATACGACCGACAACCCGGGTTACTTAAGATTATATGGCCGCGAGTCGCTCAGCTCTTGTTTTGAGCAAAGTTTGCTTGGGCGGCGAATTCAAGCACATAAGAGCGAAGCGCAAACCTGCATTGAATTTAGCCCAGATCATTTTCAGCAAATGGCTGGTTTAGCTTGTTACTACAATACCTTCCATTATTTTTATTTGCATATACATGGAGGGGACTTTGCCGAGAACACTGCCAATAAAACTACAAAGAGCTCAGTAAATAACACAGCGCACAGTAAAAAGGAAAAATGGCTCAGTCTGCTGGTTTGTGACAAACACCAAACCTATCAAGCATGCCAACCAGTTGACCTATCCAGCGCTGGAAAAGTATTTTTAAAAGCTGAATTTTATGGGGCAGATTTGCAGTTTTATTATGCAACACTCGATGGACAGTGGTTAAAAATAGGCCCTGTTTTAGACGGCAGTATTTTATCTGATGATTATGTGGTTCAGTCAGATTACGGCTATCAGCCATGCTTTACCGGCGCTTTTTATGCGCTCGCCTGTCAGGATTTATCTGGGCAAAAGCAACACGCTGATTTTAGTTACTTTAAATACACTGAAGTCTTTTAACTGAACTTTTAATTCACCATTAAAACAAGCCAACCTGTTTTTGCAGGTTGGCTATTAAAAACTTAAAGACCCTTTATTGTGGATCGTCTTCGCCGCCAATACCTATCTCTTTGGCAATTTTTAAGTTGATTTTGTAACCGACTGCATAATCATTTGGGATCGTATGCGGCTTATTAATGACAAGCCCTTCGCTATTGTGCTGCCAATGCACTTTTTGTCCGCTGCCCAGCATTTCAATGCTGTCTATTTCACCATCGAGCAAAGTTAAATCGGTACTTAAAGTTTTAACAATGATGTCTGCTTGTGGTTTATCTAAGACAAACATATACAGGGTATTATCGCCTTTACGGGTAAAACGAATATCTTTGTCAGTGTAAGCTATTTTTTGCTTTTCAACCTTGTGGCCGCCCGCTCTAATGCGCGTTGGGCCTTCACCAAATGCTTTCCACGGACGGGTTTCGTAAATACCTTCACCATTCATGTTCAACCATTGCCCAATATTTAATAACATGTCCTGCATTTCTTGCGGAATTGAACCGTCAGGATTAGGCGGCACATTTAGTAGCATCAAACCATTTTTAGAAACAATATCAATTAAAATATCGATTATCTCGTTTGGTTCAACAAATTGCGCATTTTGACGGTAGAACCAAGCACCTGGCGAGGTATCTGTCATCCAATATTCGTCTTTAAGTTTGTTAGGTCGGCCACGCTCATAATCGTATACACCGACTGAGCTTGGAAACGATGTGTTTTTATAACTCACAACCACATCTTTACCCCACTCAGCCCCTTTATTGTAATAATAAGCGATGAATTTTTTGCGGTATTCTTCGTCTAGTTCTTCAACCCACCAGTCAAACCAGATAACTTCGGGTTGATATTTATCAACCACTTCAACTAATTTTGCATACCATTCGTCATGGAATCTTTTCGACGGTTTAAAATCGGTTAACGCATGGCGATCGGTGTACAAGTCAGCGGTTTCTTCCGTTGCGTCAAATTGGTAGGCGTTGGCATAGTACACCCAGGTAAATGCATGATGGAACGAAGCTAAAAATTTCATTCCGCGCTTTTCAATCGATGTTTTTAGCTCACCCGTGACATCGATGCCGTTAAAATCTTTAACATTCCAGCGTGTCACTTCACTGTCCCACATCGCAAAATTGTCATGGTGCATGGCAACCGGCCCGGCAAATTTCGCACCGGATTTTGCAAATAGCTCTGCCCACAATTCTGCATCAAATTGTGATGGGTTAAATTTCTTGATGATGTCTTTATAACCCACCTTAGAAGGATGGCCATGGTTTTTAGTGTGTTGCTTATAAATACCAGAAGGAAAGGTTTTACCGTTTCGTTTGCGTTTGATGCCGTTTTTCCAATCGTACGCTTCGTCCATATACATCATTAAACCGTACCAGCCGGCACCTTGCTCCAACCCAATGTTGGCCGTAGAAACCGGCCCCCAATGCGTATAAATGCCAAATTTAGCATCTTGAAACCATTTAGGTCTTTCGTCTACTTGCGCTAAATCGTCCCAAGATTCTGCATACTTAGCGCCCGTATCCTGAGCGCCCGTATCACGGGTATCTGTCGCGCGATTATCTGCAGTGCGAGTGGACGTTTTATCAGAAACGTTAGAGCATGCGGTTAAAGCAACCGAGATGGCAACTGCCATCAGCGTTAATTTTTTCATTAGATTCAGCTTACTTTAAAATGCTACTTAACGCTGAGTTTTGGCAACCAGCTGCTCAATTCTTTGCTGCATCTGTTTTACCCGCTGTGGATGTAATGCCGCGATATTGTGTCGCTCAGAAGGATCTTTACTTAAATCGTAAAGCTGAGGCACATTAATTAAACCACTTTCAATGCCTTTATCTCTTATCCACCCATCTTTATTGGTGCTCGGTGAAATATACTTCCAATCACCTTGACGTAAAGACAAGGTAAATGCTTCTTCTATTAATTCTTCGCGCCCACTGACAGATCCATCTAACCAAGCAGCAATATGATTCTGACTGTCAATGGCTTCATTTTCGGCTAATTCGATGCCCAATAAATTTGCCACTGAAGCATATATGTCAACCTGACTCATCAATGCATTGCTAACAGCAGGTTTCACCCGGTTAGGGTAGTGAACAATGGTTGGCACTCTTGTACCTGCTTCATATGCACTATATTTACCGCCACGGTAAACACCGCCCGGCTGATGTTGACCTAACAACTCTACCGCTTGATCTTCATAACCATCGTTTAATACTGGGCCATTGTCGCTGGTAAAAATAACCAGTGTATTGTCTAGAATTCCGGCTTGTTCCAGTTTATTGATGACCTGACCTGTTATGTAATCCATTTGCACAATAGCATCGCCCCGTAAGCCCATTTCGCTTTTTCCGATAAAGCGTTCATGCGGTAATCTGGGTACGTGTATGTCATGAAATGAAAAGAATAGAAAAAACGGATTGTTTTTATTGTCTTCAATAAACTGATTGGCTTTATCGGTAAAGACAGTATAAAAGTCTTCATCTTTCCACTCGGCCGATTTTCCACCTTGCATCCAACCGATACGACTAATACCGTTTATGATGGTTTTATTGTGTTGATCGTCTGCGACTTGTCTGCGCAGTTCTGGATTTTCATAACCGGTTGGTCGATCGCCAATTTTTTTAGTGTAATCAACGTATAACGGGTCGTTAGCAGATAGGTTAATCACCTTGTGATTTTCCATATACACCGCCGGTACACGATCACCGGTCGCCGGCAGTAAAAAGCTATAATCAAAACCAATTTCCAATGGGCCTGGTTTTATTTCACTATTCCAGTCAATCGGTTTTGTACCATCGCCTAAACCCAAATGCCATTTACCCACAACCGCACTGGTATAACCGGCTTTTTTAAGCATTGAAGGCAAAGTGGGTTGAGCCGGATCAATGAGTAGCGCGGCGTCCCCTTTTAAAACCTGTGCTTTTTTTCTAAAGGCATATTCGCCAGTTAACAACGAATAGCGCGAGGGCGTACAGGTTGCAGCAGAGCTGTGACCATCGGTAAAGCGCACACCATTTTCTGCTAAGCGATCAACATTTGGCGTTTTAACACCAATTGCACCATAACTACTTAAATCTGCGTAACCTAAATCATCAACATAAAAAATGACAATGTTTGGTTTTTCTGTTTTTGTATCGAATTGCGTGCTGTTTTCAGTTGTGGTTTGGCTACAAGCCGTTAATACACAAGCTATTAACCCTGCAGTAAAATTAACTGGCCGTTTATTCAGTAATCTCATGGTGGCACCTTGCATTGCTATAAATTATATTTTATATGTAAATTAAATATATTATATTTGATTTAACATGAAAGATAAACGATACTTTAATAAAAGTTTGTCTAATTTGTTAAAAAATCATTCTGAAAAGATAAAAAATGAGCTGATTTTGTTTCAGTTTAGCACCTAAGAACAGCCACAAACAGATTGACAACAATACAATGTTAACAATAATGTCGTTATATTAGTATGTGAAATATTAAAATTATGAGTAATAGGGGATTGAGGTGGTTAATAAATTAAAAATATCGGTTGTCTGCATGAGTTTGGCACTCGCTGCTTGCAGCGATCCGGGTCATAAAACAGAAAATACAAATATGTTAACGCCGGCTAAACAGAGCGTAACAATAGATTCTGTGCTGACCTTAGAAAATTTCGAACAACCTGATGCAATGTTGCAAATAGTACAAGAAGGCGCACAGAGTAAACTTGTTTCCAGTGGTGAAAATACATCGTTAAAAATAACCTTTGAGCAAAGTGCATTAGAGTCGTACGTTTCTTTAAAACCGCAAACACCATGGGATTGGAGCACTTTAGGCGATATTAATCTTGCGGCAGACATTAAAAACACCTCTGACACGTCCATACAAATTTACGTTCAAATTTTTAATCCGTATGGCGCGTTTCATGAACGCAGCATCAGTATTCCAGCGGGTTATCAAGGCACTTACTACGGTGTATTAACCGGCGAACAAATGACCATAGATAGTGGTTTAAGAGAAGATCCAAAATCATGGGAAACTGACGACCATAAAATGTTTTGGATGCGGGGTTACAAAGGCATGCAAATGAATGCTATTAGTGAAATTCGTTTTAAGACCCTTGCACGTAAATATGAAAAATCCATTGAAATTGATAATTTAAGAATAAGACAAAACCCAGAATTTAATTTAGCTTATTTACGCGATTTAGCCGATAAATTTGGCCAGAGCCATAAATTTGATTACCCGACCAAAATAAAAACTGACGCTCAGCTTAAAGCAGTCGCCGAAGCCGAAATTAAACAGTTAGAAGAAGAAGGCACCATGGCCGACCGAAGTGAATTTGGCGGTTGGGCAAGCGGCCCTAAATTAGAAGCTACTGGTTTTTTCAGAACAGAAAAAGTAGATGGTAAGTGGGCCATTATCGATCCGCAAGGTCACCTGTTTTTCTCGTCTGCGTTAGCCAACATACGTATTGCGAATACAACCACCTATACAGGTGTCGATTTTAAAGATGATTCTGTACGCTACAAAGACCCAGAAGATGTCACCCCTGAAGATTCGTTGGGGATACGTCCGGTGTCAAAAGAAGCGCAAAAAACAGCATTTGTGACCTCAGAATTAAGAAACAAAATGTTCACTTGGTTGCCCGACTACGATGACCCTTTAGCCAATCACTACAGTTATCGTCGCGAATCACATAAAGGCCCAATTGAACATGGTGAAACTTTTAGTTTTTATCAAGCAAACCTTGAACGTCGATATGGTGAGTCTTACCCAGATTCATACTTAGATAAATGGCGTGATGTAACCATTAAACGCTTCAAAAACTGGGGGTTCACTTCAACCGGTAACTGGGCAGACGCCAGTTTTTACCAAATGAACCGGATCCCATATTTTGCCAATGGATGGATCATAGGTGATTTTAAAACCGTCACTTCGGGTAATGATATTTGGTCACGCATGCCAGATCCGTTTGATCCAGAATTTAAACGCCGGGCACGAGTAACAGTAGAAGTTATCGCAGAAGAAGTACAAAACAATCCGTATTGTATTGGCATATTTGTCGATAATGAAAAAAGTTGGGGTAATAACTCGAGCTTACAAAAACGTTACGCCATCGTGTTACATACGCTTAAAAACAAATTGCAAGATAGCCCAGCTAAAACGCACTTTGTCAAAATGCTAAGAGAAAAACACGCATCAATTGATGATCTAAACAATGCCTGGGGAACCCAAATCGCGTCATGGCAAGCTTTAGATGAAGGTGTCGATATTGTTCGCCACCCGATTAATGATGCAATGCAGCAGGATTTATCAGATTTATCTTTTGCCTATGCCGAAGCTTACTTTAAAACAGTACATGATGAATTAGAAAAAGTGTTACCTAATCACATGTACATGGGTGTCCGTATGGCAGCTTGGGGTTTAACGCATGAAGCAGCTCAAGCCGCGGCTAAATATGCAGATATCATGAGTTATAACTATTATCGTGAATACGCGCATGAAAAAGCATGGGCTTTCTTAGAAAAACTAGATAAACCTAGCTTAATTGGTGAATATCACATAGGTGCAACCAGTGACACGGGTTTATATCATCCAGGTTTAATTCATGCTGCTAACCAACAAGACAGGGCGCGAATGTATAAAGATTACATGCAAAGCGTTATTGATAACCCTTACATGGTCGGCGCACATTGGTTTCAGTATTTAGATTCACCCATTACAGGTCGGGCGCACGATGGTGAAAACTATAATACAGGTTTTGTCACGATGGCAGACGTACCATATGCAGAAATGGTTGACGCAGCAAAAGAAATTAACCGCCAACTATACCAACGAAAGTTTGGCGATGTAAAAGTGAAATAACAACATTTGTGTTTATACCGCTTACTAGGGTCTCGCACGAGACCCTATGCACCTTCGTTTAGCTTTAATCAATGTTTTATCCTTTACCGCAAAGACACCATAGCAGCCTACAAAAAGATATCTAATCCTTCACTCGCACAAATTTTGTGAACAATGCACAGTTAACCAACAGCAAAAACGAAGGTAAACTAATTGCTTTAAAATTGTTATTAATTTTCAAATATAGTAACGCATTCTCACATCATGTTGACCGCATCAGCATGTCTTGCGTATCGGATTTCTATTAGCTATGTGGTCGCAACACCCGATAGGATTTATGAGGTAAAAGAAGGAGACTTTCTGTGAGAGACACAGCAACCATATCTCAGTTATCGAGCAGGGAACAACAAGTCCTGCAATGTATAATTCAGGGGCTATCAAACAGTTTAATCGCTCAACGATTACATGTAACTGAACACACAGTTAAATTTCATTGCAAAAACATATACTCAAAATTGCAAGTTAAAAATAGAGTTGAGCTAATTTGCACGGCTAGAAACGGCTGATACATTAAACAGACTTGACAGCCTCCAGACAAAACATACAGTAAAAAATACTTATTGCAGTTTAAATTGGCTAGCAGACAATACTCGATTTGAGTAACAAATTTGACCAATCTCACCTTTAAACCAATGAACTTTGTTCAATCTCGCGGCAACCGAGCCAGTGATATGCTCACCAAGTCCGTTAAAATAAAATGATTGACTAAGCTCTTTTTTTCCTTGTACCCAAGTGGAAAACCAATGGCCATCATATGTAATTGCGACATTGTACCAACGTTCTGTGGCGTGAAGCTTATTGGGGTCAACAAGCGTTAACCCTTCTTTTCCATTTTTTAGGAAAGCATCAAAGTACCAGTTGTTATCTTCGGTAATACGCATTTCCATAGTGATCCGCTTATTTCCATCTTCAGTTGATTCAAAGTGCAATAATCTTGGCTCACTATTTTTTTCGGAAAAGGCATATGGATGTACCTCCATCTCTATAGTAAACCCAGTGTAATTGTGAACAGGACTTTTGGTGATAAACAATCTGTCATTTATACCATTAAATACCAAAGCACTATCCTTGTCTGAGGATTTTTTTGGGCTACCTACAATCTCTATGTTTGACTGAGTAATATTAAGAAAATGAGCTAATCTCCAACATTCGCTATCGCTATCAACGCTTGGCGAACCGATAGCCATACTAGTCAACGCACAACTAAGTAGGCATACCTGTACTAATCTATTTATTTGCATAATTACCTCGATTAAAAACTTACACGCAATGAGCACATCCACCATAATGCGGCAGTACTACTATTAATTAAATTGACTCTTTATTCCAACCATGAGGCTGCGCCCCTGCAACAAATACTCAACCGGTTGTCGATTGTATAAATTACCCCACTGAATTTTAGGCTCATTAGTAATATTGTTGATATCAATTGATAAAACGGTATCATCCATTAGATTGATATGGCCTGATATTTTCCACACATTAGTACTCTCGTACCCTCGAACAAAAGTACCTTCATCTTTATATTCATTACGATACTGTTTAACGAACCCTTGGCGGTAGTTATAACCCAAGCGAACTCCCCATTGATTACCTTCATAATACAGAGTCGCATGAAACATATTTTTTGAAGAATCCTCTTCCGTTAAGGTCATTATTTGCTGTGTCATCGGGTCTTGAACATCTCTGGTATAATCAACATATGTATAATTTGCTTTTATACCCAAGCCATCAAAAGGCGCGGGCAAAAAGGTAAACGGTTGTTGATATACAAATTCAACACCCCACATAGTTTGCGGAGGCGTGTTAGCAATACTTTCGATAGACCATTCATAATTATCAGATACTTTTTGCGGATCTATGCCTAAACTGCGCATTTCTGTCGCTGACAAAATCTGCGTTGTTTTTTCTGTAGTAATACTCGTGATATTTTTATAAAAAAATGCGCCAGCTAAAAGTGCGCCGTCTGCAAAGTACCAATCCAACGCTAAATCCATTTGCGTTGATTCATAAGGTTTTAGAGTTGGCCCCGCACCTCGTTTAATCAAACCACCTTCAACCTCACCAGTGTCTGAATTTTCCGATGGCATTCCTATTGATACCTTTGACGTGAAAACATCTAGAGAAGGTCGAGTAATTGCTTTGGCAACGCTAATACGAGCTAAAGTTGTATCAGTTAAGTCTAGTGATAAATTAAATGAAGGCAGTAAGTTAGAATCTTTGTTTACCTTACTGTTCCAGTTGTAACTTTCCGCCTTAAAATAATCTTTAATATAACTGCTGGAATCTATTACTGATGAAGTCGTGGTATTTTGAATATGGCGTAAACCAATATTACCTCTGACACCATAGTTAAAAATTGTCGAATCCCAATCTAGTTGTACATAGCTTGCAATAACCTCTTCTTTTACAACGTATGCTTGATCAAATCGCTCTCGCCGTTGCATAAAATCCATTTGCCCAAAAGATTGCATAAGTTTGTCAAAATCAGGAATCAACCAAGTATTTTCATTTAAACTGGAAGTAACTGGAATAGATACGGCATTGCCAAAATCAACGCCTGATGCATGCAAATTTGAAGAAAAGCGTTCACCATTTAAACTAGGTATTTCTATTTGTTCTCCTAGCTCATTTATATAAATTAATTTATCCCCGTCGCTAAACGTGTAACTGTTAATCCAAGCTTCAGCTCTATCGCCTTGAGTGCCGAAACCATCTTGACTCAAACGCTTATAATAATTTCTATAGTTATGTCTCTCGGCTTTAAATGAACGAATATTTGAACCAAGTTTCAATCGAAAAGCAGTATCAATTGAATATAAAAAATCCAATTTAATGCTATAATTTTCACTCGTTCCAACCTCAGCTTCAGTCCTAGTTAAAGCTAAATGGTAATTGCGGCCGTTGCTCGTTTCCTGCTTTGCATTAACGAGAGTATAGCGATCTCCATTATAATCCTTGTCAGTGGCCTCACGATGATTAGGTAACCAAACAAAAGAAGGAATCGATGCATTCATTGTACCTCTACTAAAATCAAGGCCTTGCTCATTTATTAATCTAATTGGTTCTATACTCGTATCCCAACTGTATGCGACGATTGAATTATGGGCATCTAATGCAAACATATTTTGATAAGGAACGTCCAACTCTGATTGCCCGTAACCCGTTAGTATTTTCGCCTTCAAACTGTCGTTCACTTTCCAATTGACATCGATAGTAGCTTGCTCAAACTGAGATTGAGCAATCCCTTGATTCACTTCAGAGCGAATTCTTGCATTCGAAAATGCTCCTGCAACTATATTATTCGAAACATCTACAACTACATTTTCTGGATAAATCTGTGGGTTATCTTTATTATCACGGAACAATATCGAATTTTGGTATTCATTTGCGACTGACTTTATCGATGCATACAACCAATCAATATTTAGACTGAAATCATCAAATGGAAAGTATTGAATTGCTGCAGTTGTACCAAAACGTTCTTGTTCTCGAGTGAATATAGAGTAACGAGGAATACGCGGAATCCATTTTCCATCAAGACCTTCATTTGTATAGGGTCCAGACTCCGAAATCGTCGTAATAGGTTCAGCCAACAACCGGTTAGTTCCACCATCATGGACAGATGTACTATTTTCATCCCACTTAGGATTAAGCACGGTCCACCTAACCGTACTTGCCCCTTCGAAATGAGAAAGCCCTTTGGAATAAGCAATCGACCCTAATATGCCAAATTTATTATTCCAATTTTTGCTCGCCATAAACGACATGCGAGGCTTAATTTTAGAGCTGATTTCGTAATATCTACCGCTAAAACTATACGAAAACATAGAACCATCATATTGAAAAGGTCGAGCTGCTTGTAGATTTACATTGCCACCAATACCCCCATCTTCAATTTCAGCCGAAGGTGTCTTTTCGATCTCTATTTGAGTAAATAACTCTGAAGCAAAAATCCCAAAATCTAAAGATCGAGTATTACTCGAACCACCCACAACACTTGAATTTGTACCCGATGCCGCCGATTCCATGCCATTAATAGTGGTCTTAATATAACGAGGTCCGAGTCCTCGCATTGAAACCTGTCGGCCGCTGTCAGAGCTTTCGTCAATTGACACGCCTGGCACTCTTGATAAAGATTCAGCTAAGTCTGCATCGCTATAACGATCCGCCCCTTGAACCGAAATAACCTCTTGGGTTCCTACTGTATCTTTTTTACTGACTAGCTCAATTTGTTGCTCTGAATCATTTGCATAACTTAGCGTTGGCATGCATAGCATAAACCCCAAACAAGTGGTTTGAATCACAGCCTTGTGCAAATTTATAATATTGTTAAATTCCATAATTCTCTCTGTCAATACTTACCCACTCAAGCAAACCGTTGCGCAGAAACGCAGGAATAAAGTTGACACGTGAACACAAATAACCATTACTTTCTTCCAGCACAGGGCCCCCCACGCCAGACCTAAAACCAACGAAAAAACTAAATGTGCTATTTATGTCTTGTAACCAAACAAATAGACATCCACCAATGCGGAACCAACATTAACGGCATTCCGCATTTGTTATACACAATGAATGGTTACAATGATAAGTGGCCAGGTTTACATACCAAGTTCAACGCTAGCTAAAATAAATGCACCAAGACCATGTGCATCATTCGGTCTAACCGCTTCCTCAACATAGTATTTAAATGTAGCTGGACGATAAGGTGAGTTGCCTAAACCAGTACCAGCAACCGTCTTGATTAATACCAATTCGTTATTGGTTGGATTTATTTCGATGTGATGATCCACTATTGCTTTGAAAGCTTTAAGGGCAATTTTATGGTATTTTTTGGGTAGATATCCAAGGCGGCTACCTTTGGCCATCGCATAACTGAACATAGCGGTACCAGAAGTTTCTAGATAATTACCAAACTCGTCACCTTTATCTGTAACTTGATACCAAAAACCACTTTTATCCTGATACTTCACAATGCTCTCACTCACATTATTTAAAATGGTGATGAGCGTTTGTCTATCTTTATGATCTTCCGGGAAAACTTCTAGGGTGTCGACAAGCGCCATAACATACCAACCTAACGCTCGAGACCATACTTCTGGTGAACGGCCTGTTTCTGGATCTGCCCAGCGCTGTAATTTACTCTCGTCCCATGCATGTAAAAGCAGGCCAGTTTTATTATCACGAGTCATGTTGTTTACTAAGATAAACTGATGAGCTATATCAGAGAAAGAACGTTCAGATTCACCAAAATGGTCGGCATATTGAGCCCAATAAGCCGAAGCCATATAAAGTCCGTCTAACCACATCTGGTACGGATATATTTTCTTATGCCAAAAGCCTCCAGATTTGGTGCGGGGTTGCCACTCAAGCTGTTTACGTAACGTATGCATGACCTTCAGATACCGCCCATCTCCATACTTTTCATACAACAAAAATAAAATCTTTCCGTTGTTGAGCATATCCAAACTGAATTTTTCGATCTGGTAGTTTTTTATATTGCCTTCAGCATCTACCATATCATCAACGTATTGCTTACTGTATTCGAGATAAACTTCATCTCCGGTTTTTTCATATAATTTTTGGAAAGAAAGCAGTACTAACCCGTAAGGATAATCCCATTTTGGGCCAGATAATAATTTGTAGTAATACATTTGCCATGCTTTGGGGCTTTGCTGCATCAGAGTTAAAGCCATTCGTTCACCCCACATTTTATCTGTAGGGATGATTTTGTCTTGAGTGCCTGCCGCTACTGGTTTAATCGTAACGAATATAGTGACCAAAACGGCCAGAAAAATTTTAGCCGAATGATATTTTTTCAACATGATTACGTTTCCCGTGAATTAATTGTTGTAGGTATTTTTTTTTTGAGTTTCTACGTGAATTTACAGCATGATGCCTCCTATACGACTCCGAATTTTTTCAGTTCAGCCACTATGTCATTGTGAACAGGAATGGAAATTGAGTTGTTTTTTGCAGCATGCCAACTTCTTTCTCCTGGACTTCGATAATTCACAGATGTCTTTTTAAGTGAATGAATAAATTTATTGGCTTTGCCGTAATAAGCTTCTAACGAAGTAGAAGCATTAATATTTAGAGCGATAAACAACTTCGAGGAACGGCTATCAACGGAGGGGGCGTTATCGTCTTTTAATTCAAGGCTATTGTCAGAACCGGCTAATATTGAAGTTAAACATTCAGTCATTATCGCCAACGATTCACCTTTATACCCTCCCATTGGTATGACTGCACCGTCCAAAATTTCGTCAGGGTCATCTGACAACTCTCCGCAGCGATTCACACCAAGACCATATTCGACCTTTCTGTTATGACGACTAGCGGTAGCAATCTTACCAACTGAGCTTTGCGACAAAGCCATATCTAGTACAAGCGGAGCCGTACCATCGCCAGTAGGTGCGCCGATACCTATCGGGTTATTACCTAAAACGGCGAACTTACAATCCTGCAAAGTCATTGAAGGAACTGCATTTGTGGTACAAAAACCTAAAAAGCCATTATTAGCAGCTTCACGCACGTAATAATGAGCTCTGCCCCAATGCGTAGTATTTATGGCAATACATGCACCGATACCAAACTTTCGAGCATTTACTTGCGCTCGAGTCATCGCGTGCTGAGAGGAATAACGTCCTAACCCATTGTGGTAATCAATAACAGTCATTGCATTGTTTGTCTTCATTTCGGTTGGTTCAATATCCGGCGCAACAAGACCATCAGAAATAGCCTGAACTAATTTGGGAAACATGCGAATACCGTGTGACGGAACTTCACATTTATCAGCATCAAGCATTATTGCGACTTCCTGATACGCCATTGCCTCCGGAACGCCTAAATTTGTTAAGGCTTTTGCCAACTTATCTAACAGTTGTTCGTATTGAAATCTAACAATATCAGTCATAAAAACACTCATAATACATCTATCTGATGTCAGATAGATGCAGATTGAACATAAAACCACAGCACAGCCAATCCGCCGGTCACTAAACAAAACAGACAAAGTGCAGTAAACAATTTGGACGAAGTCACAAAATCTGAGTTTGAATCTTTGTTAGCTATGACTTTCTGACCATTTACAATAGAAAAAGTGATTGATTTTTCACCAAAGAAAAAATGAGCAACGGCAGCTAAAACATGTATCACGACAAATGCCATCAAAACATGAAACATCAGGCGATGCACATTTCTCATTAAGCCTGATGTTTCCTCTTCAACCCAAAAGTACATTGGGCCAAAATATTCAACATCGTCACTGACAAACAAACCACTAATACCTTGCACTAACATTGAAGCTAATAACAATAAAGCCATAATTGACGCTAAAGGGTTATGCCCTAAATACAATTCTTCTTCTTTGTTAAATATTTTTTTAACATATAAAAAAACTTTTTTGGGTTGGCAGTTAAAGTTGACAAACTTTGAGTGATGAGTTCCAAATATTCCCCATACCAGTCTGAATGAAACTAACACTATCACTACATACCCTATGATAATGTGGTAACTAAAAAATTCCCCACCAACATAATATGTCGCGTAAGCCAATATAACAGACAGGACCAGACCCCAATGCACAATTCTCAATGGTATATCCCACACCATGCCCGTTTGTTTTGAATATGTAGAAGACTCTTGTTTCATACACAACCTAATTCTTATACTGCTTATGACAACTTTTGCAGGTTTGGCCTAAGTCAGAAACATCTTGTTTGAAACTTGTGGTGTTGTTATTTTCAAGTTTATTTAATAACAGCGCAGTTCGTGCAACGTAATCATTCATCTCATGATTAAAAGCAGCCAAATTGTCCCAAATTCCATCTTTCGCTTTACTCCTGAATTCGTTTTTAGCGACATCAGTTTGAAACATTTTTTGCACCTCTTGGCTCATAAAAAGTAAAGAGCGAGCGTCAGCTAGTAACGATTGATTCACTTGAGTCAGAGGTACCTGTTCAATGGCACCTTTTAATCTAGCGTAATATCGTTGCATCAACGAGAAAGCCGCTTTTCGCTCTTTTATCTCACTTCGAATAACTTGTTTGCTTTTCAGATCAGTCGCAATAACACCAAACGGTAAAGTAAACCCTAGTAACAGCAATATGTAGGGCGTTAATTTATTCTTATTGCGCTTGATAAAAAATGTATTCATTCAACATCTCCACTTATTCAAATATCTTGTGGCAAGCTTGGCAATTTTCAGACAAGCTTACGTGAATTTTTTTTGCTTTTTCAACGTCATTCATATACAAAGAAGCACGCAAATCATTAGATATAAAAACAGCTTGATTCGAAATTTTTAGCGCCTGATTATTCAACGAATTGACTTCAAAATGCTCTTCAACCATAAGTAATAGCTCACGCAACATCTCTGAATCCTCTATAGCGTCCGCTTGATTATTCATCATTAAATTCGAACCTAGACTATCATTCGTTTGTTCAATAAATTTCATCAGATCTATATCGATCTCTGATGCAGATGCTTTTGCCGACCCAGTTACAAGAAATTGAAAACTGATAACAAATGCTAGTAGAAATTGAACTATGTGTTTCATTCTATTTCTCTCCTAAATTAGAACGTCGTGAACAACCTTGCCGAAATTAACGGTAGGGCGCTCAGCTCGATTATTATGAACAAAGGTGGTTTTCATATGGTCTAATCCCATCAGGTGTAAAACTGTTGCATGCAAATCGTACGTATCAACCGCTGTATTGGGGTCTAAAATATTTAAACCAATTTCATCAGTAGCCCCGTAGCTAAAGCCTTTTTTCAGGCCTCCTCCAGCCATCCACTGAGTGTATCCATATGGGTTATGGTCGCGACCGTTTCCTGATTCACCCCAAGGGGTTCGACCAAATTCTTGTGCCCAAACAACCAATGTTCGTTCCAACAACCCCCTTGCTTTGAGGTCTTTAATAAGGCCAGCAATTGGTTTGTCTACCATTCCAGCCATTACAGTATGGTTTTTGGGTAAATTTGAGTGTGCGTCCCAATCAACAATTGATGCATCACCTTCTGGATGTCCGCTGATCACATGAACAAAACGTACACCATTTTCAACTAAACGACGCGCTCGCAATAACACTTGACCATAACTACCGCTAATCGGATCATCAATGCCATACAATTGCTTCGTCTCTTCATTTTCATTCTTCACATCAACAACTTGTGCCGCAGCTTGTTGCATTCTTTCTGCCAAACCAAAAGTACGCAGCCGAGCTTGTAACTCTGTGTCATATTGGTAATTTGGATTTTTTGAATCAAATTCTTTTAAAAATGACAAGGCTGAGTGTTGTTGTGCTGTTGAGACGAGATCTGGACGCTGCAGATACAAGATAGGTGATTCTCCCGGCAAAAATGCCGTTCCTTGATGCATAGCGGGTAAAAAACCTGCACTCCAGTTTGGCGTACCCGCTCTTGGTTGAGTACGGTTATACATCACCACATAAGGTGGTAAATCAGAATTTCGAGATCCTAATGCATACGAAACCCAAGCCCCCAATGATGGACGCCCTGGACGGAGTTCGCCCGTATTCATTTTTAAAATTGAAATAGAGTGTGTCGCTCCGACAGTTTTACAACTGCGTAAAAAAGTCATGTCGTCAGCACATTCGGCTAAATTCGGTAACAAATCAGAAAACCAAGCTTGGCTTTTACCATATTGCTTCCAAGTTCTTTTAGGATCGACATACAGTTTGCCAATCCCACCGGCGGAACTAGTTGTAACGCCTTGCAAAAAATGCTCTGGAATATCTTGCCCATCCATCTCATGTAAATAAGGTTTATAGTCAAACAAGTCCATGCTACTTGGTGCGCCATTTTGATGAAGCCAAATGACCGAATCGATCTTAGACTCATGATGCAAACCTATCTCACCAAGTGATGCAACTTCATTAGCGAACCCGGTCGACATGAAGCCCATTCCTGGAATAAATCCGTTTAGGGCACTACAACTAGCTCCTAAACCCAAAGCCCTTAAAAACTGCCTTTTTGAATCAATCATACAAATTCCCTAACCTTTTTTATAAGTGGCTACATTCTATAAATAAATTCATTTGAGCTAGCTAATACATGAACCAAGTCAACAAATGCGCTAGCCTGAAGTGGATTAACACCTTCATTGGAATCTAACCCAGATGGTACATTTATAGAGAACTCGCCATCCCATGCCTTATTTGAAATAAGCAAAGTTTGTTGTTGTAAAAAATCTATTGAAGAATTTAACTCGACCGGATCAGGCTCACGACCAAACAGAATGTAAAACAGACTCTTCACCATTTTTTCTTTATCGAAGCCCACATCATTAATAATTTTTCCCGATAGAGCTTTGGTCAGTTCAAAGACTTCGTGACTGTTCATCAAAGTCAAAGCTTGTAACGCTGTGGTACTGACAACTCTATTGTGATGAATTGCATTCGAATCAGCAGGGTCAAAGGCGGACGTTAAAGCAAAAGGAAGGCTTCGGCGTATAAATGTGTATACACTACGCCTATAGTTGTCTTCTAATCCAGCTTTGTTATTCCAATATTTATTGCCTTGCGCCATGGCTTCAGGGATTTTTGGAAATACCGCTGGGCCGCCAACTGTCTGGTTTAGTTTCCCCGACACATAAAGTAACGAGTCTCTTATTTGTTCCGCTTCTAAACGCTTACGCGGAAATACAGCTAACAATTTGTTCTCTGAGTCAATCGCATATACGTCTTTGCGGTAATCCGATACCTGTCTATATGTCTTGGACAACAAAATAGTTTTCACCAACCACTTAACGTCCCAATTATTATCCATAAATTCATAAGCAATATGGTCTAATAATTTCAAATTGCTTGGAGCTGTGCCGGCTTTACCAAAATCAGCAGTGTTCACTGAAATACCCTTTTCGAAAAACAATTCCCAAACTCGATTGACGAATACTCTAGCGGTAATCGGATTATCTTTACTCGCAATCCATTTCGCCAATGCAGAGCGTCGTCCGGTTGAATTACCCATAGGTTCAATTTTCAAATCGTAATCTTTGGCCCATAATTTCGGCAAACCCGGTTCGACTACAGTTGTCGGCCGCTCATGAATACCACCAAATCGAAGATAAGTTTCTGGCGCTTCTGCACTTAAATCACGAACCACTGTGTAATAAGGAGAACCTTTCTTTGGTTTTAAGTGGTCATACTTAACAACTTGTTGTTGTAAAGCATCATACTCAT
Organism: Catenovulum sediminis; assembly: GCF_007289895.1. GTDB lineage: Bacteria > Pseudomonadota > Gammaproteobacteria > Enterobacterales > Alteromonadaceae > Catenovulum > Catenovulum sediminis. Next base: position 318,704 of record NZ_CP041661.1, read on the forward strand.
TCCATAAAGGTATGTTTTTCTCGTCGTATGCTTTGTGTGTTTCATCAGCAGAAGCACGTAAATAACGCATAATTTGCGCGTCGACTTCTATAAAATTGGCTCTATGGATAACCCAAACGTCTAAAGGGGTAATTTCCTCCTCTGGCTTGTACAGAGACTCGCGCGCATTTGCAAAATACCTCAAACGTCTCCACTTCAAACCGTCTACGCGAACCTTATCCAGTATTTGCGTTTGTTGATCTCTTAACTCTTTAGTATGGCGATCATATTTTTGCTTTTGTGTTTGATACTGTTGATCCCAAACAGTCCAGTTTTCCTTTGAAATTTCCAATTCTTCAAACGCCGCAGAATTGGCGAAAAAAGCATGAAAACCAAAATACTCATTTTGACTAATTTTGTCATATTTATGGTCGTGACATCTTGCACAACCAAGACTTGCAGCCAAAAAAGTTTCAGCAACCTGTTCAGACATCTCAATTTCAATGTCATATTTCCTCAACAATAAATCTCGGAAGCTTCCCATGTCTTGGTAGTTAGCTAAAAAGCCTGTTGCGATATTAGCTTCAAAAGCTTCCGGCCACAGCTCATCCCCTGCAATTTGTTCCATGACAAATTTATCGTAAGGCTTATTTTGGTTAAAAGCATTGATAACGTAATCTCGATAACGCCACATGTTTAGACGATTGTCATCACTTTCAAAGCCTGAACTGTCCGAATAGCGAGCTAAATCAAGCCATTTTCGTCCAATACGTTCACCAAATTTTTCAGAGCTAAGTAGCCGCTCCACTAAACGCTCATAGGCCTCGGGCTTTGATCGCGTTTAAAGGCTTCAACCTCTTCAGGAGTAGGGACCAGTCCCCAAGTGTCTAAAGTCACTCGTCGAATAAATTGCTCTTTATTGACTGAAACAGATGGCTGTAGACCGGCCTTTTCAATAGCTTCCAATACGAAATAATCCACTGTTGTAGTAGGCCAATCGGACTGATGGACAAGTGGTAGGGGTGAATTTTGGACGGGATTATATGCCCATCCTGAATTTTGTTTCTTTTTAAATTTTTCGAATGCTGCTGCAGCTTTCCTTGCATTATCTGGGAATCCATAAAGTGTCATAGGAACACTTACCCATATGAGCATCACCACTGCTGCTAACAAACTAGTTCGATTTATCATCGTGTATTTCCTATAAAATCCAATATCCCGATTTGTGCACGGTGAATATCTCGCACAAATACATTTACAATCCATCAACATCCATAACCCACTCACCACGAGTGCCACCGGTAGCAAAATATTAGAAAAATATCCTCTCATTTGCAACAACTACTTTACACCAATATATTCAAATCAACTAAAAGGTGAGGTAAAACGTTATACTTTGTAGCTTCATCCCAATGAATTTAAAGAATTTTAATCGCCAAACCTTAATTATCATCCCTTAAACGATAAAATTAAGGGAAACAATCTCTACGATAATTTAGATTAAAAAATACGCCCAACAGCGCGCACATTAAATATTTGACATGCTTGTAATCATCAAACATTCTAAATGTTAAAAACGAATTAAATATAAAAAATAGACAAATCAGAAAAATGTTATGGTCAACATAACCAAAGCAACAACACAACACCCACATAGGGTCCTAATGACTACAATGTTAAATTAATTTTAAAAATATAGAATCAGATCGCAAAAAAAATGGATATGTGTTCTACCGATTGATTTAGTGTAAAAAACTATACTTTAGGGCAAGTCAAATTATTAACCCTATACTGTATCGTTTCTATGTGCAGTTCATTGCACAAAATTTTAATTAAAAGGAAATACATTATGAATGAAATTAGAGAGTTAACGTTTGAAGAGATTGAAGAGGTAAATGGTGGTGGCTTTTTTATCCCAGTTGTTATTGGTGTAGCACTTTTACTATACTCTCCTCCTGCTTAATATTCCTGTGGGCTGGGTGAATACATTCAGCTTTTTTGTTTAATTTTGAAGTCTACCTTATGCTAACTGTCAGTATTGACTCTATTATATACCCTAATAAGAAAATTAATTTGCGATTTAATCATCAGATTTTTGCTGGCATCACATTATTGTGTGGCGCAAATGGCAGCGGAAAATCGTCTATTTTAAAAGCGATAGCGACTTTAAATCGTTGATTTTCAGCAATAAAAGCATCCTACTTACAGCCCTGATAAAATCAGAGATGTTTTATCTATTGGCTATTTTATTATTGGCCTCAGTTTATTTTATACTCATCAGTCTCACTGAGCTCGAGCAAAAAATTATAATAAGTGTCGTATTGATTGCTTCTGTCTTACCTTTGTACTCACTCAAGACAATGTTTGTGAACAAAACCTGTAATACGCAGTTTATTCCGAATATCAATAAACAGTGTCAGCGACTGTTTTGGCAAGCTTACTTATCCTGTTTTACCTTGTTACTGCTCACAATCAGCCTACTGTTTTATATTTGTAACTTAGAAACGGCAAAGATTGGGTACTGTATATTGGTGTATATTTTATGTGCATCGCTGGTTCTGAAAAAACCAGCGCTGCTGTACCCAACTTTATTGACTTGTGTTTTTGTTATTTTATTAGTTTGACCGGGTATGCATATCTTCATCCACTTGAATATATTCCATCTTCTTTGGCTTTTTCGGTTGCACTAATTGATCATTTTCTGCCGCAGCACTGCGAAATTGATAGAAGCGATAGCCTACTTCTTTAATACTTTTAACCAGTTCAGGGAAAGGTTTATCCGCTAAATCGACAATGCCCACATTATAGTTTTCGCCATCACCACGCCCCGTCGGTGGTTGCTCAGCGTATTGAAACCAATGCGTGCCAACGATATAGGGGTTAAGTAATGCACTGTCTAAGTATTCGGTATATAGTTCAGCGCGATGCGACTGGCTTTCGGCCGATACAACACCTAAATGCAATGCGCCTCGATCCAAAGCACCAAAGTGGAATTCACCTATCAATATGGGTTTATCTACGCCTTCAGGTAAACCGACATTCGCAACATGGTATTGATACTTATTCATACTGATTACATCTGTGTATTGAGCGGCCGTGTGAATAACCGTGTCACTATTTGCCCATGCTAAACGACAACCCAAATAAAGTGCGTTCGGTGCAACTGCTTTTAGCGCTTCGCGTACCGTTGCAAAATAGGTTGTCACAATCTTTTTATAAAAAGCACTTAAATCAGTCCATGCTTTGTTTTTATCTGGCGCTTTGGTTGCATTTAAAATGGCATCCCACGAGGTATAATGAGTGCCCCAATTTTGATTTAAATCTGAAATATTTTGATATTTGTTTTTAAGATCTCTTACGAACTCAATTTTTGCTGGCTGATCGGCTGGGCTTTCTAGTGTGGCTATAGCTAGTGAACCTTCTGCGCCCCAAGATAATTCATTCTCAATAAAAAAGCCTAATAGCCAAGGATCGTTAATCGTATGCTCACGATTCGATAAAGCCTTTTTTAACTGGCGTTTAAAATTGGGGTCAAATACATCGTGAAATTTACCCCAGTAGCCTTTAGACGCTTCAATTTTTTTCGTGCCGCGCACCCAAACTGTTTCTGTATAAGGTGTAATGCCATCGGTTGTTAATCGGCGATCTGACGCAACACCTAATGTATTCATCCCCCAACTACGTATACGTGCATGAGTCACTCGACCAAACGCCTCACGCCAGTCGGCACCATATTTTTGATACAGGTTAGACGCCGTAAAATTATAAGTTTCGCGTTTTTCTAAAGTCTTATAATAACCGTGCGAAGCCCGCCTTGCGGTAGAATAAAACTTTCCGAAAGGCGAATCTTTTTCAGGTAACCATTCAAAATATGATTCTCGATCTGTAATTCCTGTGGTTGCTGTCCCCGTATGAACTACGCCTACACCGTGAGACCAAAATAAACGTCCGTTTGGATCAACAAACCACCATGCGCCGTTATGCTTTTCAGTCCTAAAATAACCAGTCGCCTTGAGCTGAGGCCCATTTTTCCATCCACCGTACTGGTTAAACTCAGGCGGACCGGGCTCAGCCGCTAACTGGCGTTGTTCATCTTTTGCCTGCTGACGTAAATCATCTACCGAGAGTGTTTTTCCGGGCCAATGTGCATGTTTATACTGACCAAAACGATCGATAAAAGGTAAAAAACCATCGGGATCCACCCAACGTACTGGATTAGTTGCGCGAATATTGTCGATTAATAATTTATGCTCGTTAGCAGGATAATTAATTGTGATTTTAACTTGGTTAATGGCGCTTAAATCTGTTTTGGCTTGACCGGGCGCGGCACGCATAGCTAGAAGATTGAGTGGTTTAGTAAAGCGCCAAGGTGTAGTAACAATATCATCTGAAACAGTTTTAGTTTCACCTGGCGCTAAATCAAAACGGATCTCCATTTGCCATGCTTCCATGCCATCTTCAGGATCCCCCACTTTAAAAATAATTCTGGCTGGATGTTCGCCAGCGTTGGTGATATCCATTTTTACATGATAGTAGTTATTTAAATCCCAACTGCCGGACGGCCGTTTTATCGTTACACCGGGTGCGCCAGAGCGTATACCTGTTTCTAATAACAATTGTTGAGAGCCGTGTTTTTTGACTAAACTTACGCTTGCATCATTGGTTTGCAACCCGCTTAAATCAAAACCTTTGTCAAAATTGAATAAGGTAACACTGTCGGGAACCGTCGTAGTGAATGATTGCGCCGCCAGCGCATTTGTTGTCAAGCTTGCCACAAAACATGCTTTAGCAAGCCAAGTAAAAATCACTCTTTTCATCGTTTGAACCTTTATACCATCATGTTGGGGGGTTAATTCAGCGCTTTTTAGATGAACGAATTTAGATAAGAGCCAAATTGTTAACATTCCACACAAAACAAAAGACATAATAGTATCAAACTTGTTTACAATGCAAACTTCTTGTCAACAAGGATGTCTTAACAGAGGTTTCTATCGGGCAAGAGTGCAAAGATAAACACGCCCTAGGCTTTAGCTTAGGGATCTTGTAGATTTAAAAACCTTGCGATGATATAGCGGCGATGCCAGTGTCACTTTGTTTTTTGAGTAAAATCCCCCGGTATATACCTAGCCTGAGGATATTCACTCAATGGTTTATCATTTAAGGCGTTATAAAGTAACGCCATTTTTCCATATGGCAATTTCACGGCTGTCGTTTATTTCATTATTGGTTTTTTGACCGCTAGCCACTTGAATCACATAGTCCATTAATTGCTCGGCACATTCATCTAACGTCATATCAGAATCTAAAACCTGACCCGCATTAAAATCAATCCAATGCGGTTTTTTACCGGCGATAGTCGAGTTAGATGATATTTTAATGGTCGGAACCGGAAAACCAAGTGGTGTACCCCGGCCAGTCGTAAACAACACAATATTAGCACCCGCAGCCGCCAAAGCCGTAGAAGACACCGCATCGTTGCCCGGCCCTTGCAACAAGGTTAACCCCTGACTATTCTCAGCTATTTCGCCATAATCAATCACCTGATTAATAATCGCCTGCCCCCCTTTTTGGATTGCACCCAGCGATTTTTCTTCTAACGTGGTTAAACCACCATCTTTATTACCCGGTGACGGGTTTTCATAAATAGGCTGTTTGTTATCAATAAAGTACTGTTTAAAGTCATTAACCAAAGTCACAATTTGCTGATATACCTGCTCGTTCTCAGCCCGATTCATCAACACCTGCTCGGCACCAAACATTTCGGGTGTTTCGGTTAAAATCACCCGTCCACCCATTGCCGTCAACTTGTCTGTCATGCGACCCACAACCGCATTAGCGGTTAAACCGCTAAAACCATCTGAGCCGCCGCATTTCATGCCCAAAGTTAATTTGCTGATTGGCTGAGGTGTACGTTTGTCATCCTGCATTTTGTCCAATAAACGTTTTACAGCTTGCAGACCATACTCGATTTCGTCTTCAACTTGCTGGCTGTTAAAAAACTCCACTCTGGATTCGTCCAAGCCGCTGGCTTCAGCCAATAAAGCTTTCAGCTGATTATTTTCACAACCTAAGCCAATCACCAGAACGCCTCCGGCATTTGCATGCTGCATTAAACTTGCCAGTAACTTACGAGTATTCGACAAATCATCACCCAATTGTGAACAGCCAAAAGCATGTGTCAGTGGTACATAAGCGTCAGCCATCTCTGTAAACTGTTTTTCAGCCAACTGCGCAATACGCCGAGCGGCCTGATTAACACAACCTACCGTATTGATAATCCAAATTTCATTGCGAATGCCAACACGTCCGTTTTTGCGTTCAAAACCATCAAAAGTAGGATGATTACCGGATGTTGTCTGCCCAGCGGCTTTAGAAACATCCGGTTGATACTGATATTTCTCCTGTCCTGATAAACTGGTTTTCAAGTTGTGACTGTGTACATGTTGACCCGCATTGATAGCCGTTGTTGCATGACCAATAGAATAGCCATACTTATAAATTTTATCGCCAGCGGATAAATCACACACCGCAATTTTGTGACCGGCCGGCACGTCAGACTGCAAAGTGATCGCTTGCCAGGGCTCGGGTAGCGCAGTACCTTGCGCCGCGGGCACAATTGCCACAACCACATTATCGTTAGGGTGAACTTGTATAAACTGACGTTGAACAGCTATCTTTGACATATGGGCTAGACCTACAACAAATAATTTATATATGATGTTATAATTTTATATTTATCACTTCAACAGTTATGCTAAATTTAATCAACAAATGCACTGTTATGTATTGCTGTATTTAGCAAAACACCTTAAAAGCGATTTAGCAGAGATTTAGAAGCGACAGATAATTAATATAGTCATATAAAATAACCTAATTAAATGAGGAAATGTAGTGAATAACGTAAAACGCATATGTTTAGCGCTTGATTTAGTCAATGACGAACACTTAATTAAAGAATATATCGATTATCACAAACCCGAAAATGCCTGGCCTGAAATCACACAAAATATCCGTGACAAGGGCATATTAGATATGGAAATTTATCAAACCGGTGACCGTCTGTTTATGATAATGGAAGTGGGAGAAGAGTTTGATCCAGACAACTTTAAACCATCTGCACAAGCGCAAGAAAAAGATCGAGCCTGGGAGCAGTTAATGTGGAAATATCAAAAAGCCTTACCCTGGGCAAAACCAGGTGAAAAATGGGTCGCAATGAACAAAATTTACGACCTGAAAAACGCCAAATAAAATTTAAATGCTCCAAGTTAAATAAACGACAGCGAACTTTATGCACACCAGAGTTTATTTTAAAATAACGTTGTTGTAATATAGACCATAAGATTACTTTGGTTTATAAAGGTACCTGTCGTGCACAACAAACAAAAACCCTTAATTTTCGACAACGATAGGTTGTTCAAGCGAGACCCAGAAGAGTTAGCCATCAGTCGCGAATTGTATAATGAAGTTGCCAAACTACCCATTGTCAGTCCGCACGGGCACACTGACCCTCAATGGTTTGCCGAAAATAAAAATTTCAATAACGCAACCGAACTATTAATCAAACCTGATCATTATGTTTTTCGCATGCTTTATAGCCAAGGCATTAAATTAGAAGAACTGGGTATTCAACGTACCGACGGGGGTGCTGTCGAGCAAGATAGCCGTAAAATTTGGCATGTATTTGCAAACAACTACTATTTATTCCATGGCACACCGTCACGTATATGGATGGATTATGTGTTTAAAGCGGTATTCGGTTTTGAGATCTCGTTAGACGAAAATACCGCAGATTATTATTACGACAAAATCAACCAAAAATTAGCGACAAATGAGTTTAAGCCAAGAGCTCTATTAGACAAATTCAATATCGAGTTACTAGCAACCACCGAGCACGCCACAGATGAGCTTAAACATCATGCTAAATTAAAAGGAACGGGCTTAGAAAATACCGTTATCACCTCGTTTAGACCTGACGATGTGATTGACCCAGACCATTGGAATTTTTCAACCAGTATTGTCGCCTTAGCGGAACAAACGGGTGAAGACATCAGCGACTGGCATGGATATTTACGTGCGTTAAAAGCACGCCGCGAATTTTTCATCCAACATGGTGCGACAGCGTCTGACCATGGTCACCCAACAGCTCGAACCGCCAATTTGTCCCCAACCGAATGTCAGACATTGTTGAATAAAGTATTAGCTGGCAGTGCTACAGCAGAAGAGCGTGATTTATTTAGAGCTCAAATGCTCACCGAAATGGCAGGTATGAGCCTAGAAGACGGTTTAGTGATGCAAATTCACCCTGGCGTGTTTCGCAATCACAATCAAAAACTCTACCAAACTTTTGGTACAGACAAAGGCTGCGATATTCCTGTTCGCACAAGTTATGTTGACAACTTGCATCCGCTATTATCCAAGTATGGTACTGAAAGTGATTTGCGTATCATTTTGTTTACATTGGATGAATCTACATATGCACGTGAATTAGCGCCTTTAGCGGGCCATTATCCATGTCTGAAATTAGGGCCTGCCTGGTGGTTCAATGACAGTCCTGAAGGCATGTTGCGTTTTCGACATAATGTCACTGAAACAGCTGGCTTTTACAACACGGTTGGCTTTAATGACGATACTCGCGCGTTTCTGTCAATCCCGTCCAGACATGATGTGGCCCGTCGCATCGACTGTCGTTTTTTAGCCCAATTGGTTGCGGAGCGTAGATTGCCCATTGATGATGCTCATACTTTGGCTTATGACTTAAGTTATCGACTCGCTAAAGAAGCCTACCAACGAACCAAATAGTCATATAAGCACAGCCGTTTTTATGGTGTCTAGTGAATCTCGCTAGACACCATACGAGAATTATTATGAAGGTTACAGCGCAACTAGGCCGCATTTCATCAATGTTTCAGTGCAATGTTCGGGTGACATAACCGAGTAGAATAAGTGAGTCTTTATAGTGGTTAAACTAATTTTAATATTTATTTTGTGCGTGGTTAGCACAAACTTAGCATGGGCTAAAAATCAGCTAAATGTTATTACTGCATTAAGCAGTCATGACCCTATGTATAAAGGGTTAGAACGTTTTAAGCTTTTAGTTGAATCTAAAACTAACCAGCAAGTAGAAATACGACTATTTGTTGGTTCACAGCTCGGTAACGATGAAGACATTTTAGAGCAAGCAATGGCTGGAACTAATGTGGCTGTTTTGGTTGATGGCGGTCGTCTGTCTACTTACCAACGAGAAATAGGTATCTTGGGGGCACCTTATTTATTGCAAAATATGTCGCAGTTAGACAAATTGGTTGAATCTAAATTATTTCAATCTTGGGCGGATAAATTACAGAACAAAAATCACCTAAAAGTGCTGGCTTTTAACTGGTGGCAGGGCAGTAGACACCTTTTGACAAACAAAGCAATTGACCAGCCTGAAGATTTAGCTGGCGTGCGAATGCGCACGGTGGGCGCCCCCATTTGGATTGAGTCTATCAAAGCGATGGGCGCAACACCCACACCACTTAGTTTTACCGAGGTTTATAGTGGTTTGCAGCAAAAAGTGTTAGATGCAGCAGAGGCTCAGTACGATGCCATTTACGGTGCTCGCTTATATGAAGTGACCAGCCATATAACCAAAACAAGTCATATTCAGCTTATTTCTGGTTTAGTCACCAGTGCTGGTTGGTTCGACTCACTCACCCCTCAACAACAGTCAATCATAACAGAAAGCGCTGCTATAGCAGGGCGATTTGCGACCCATATTGTGCAGTCAAATGAAAGTCAGATAGAGCAAGAATTACGGCAGCAAGGTTTAACCATCAATAAAATTGATCTTGCATCTTTTGTCGAAGCAACAACATCAGTATATGAGACTTTGGGTTATTCAGAATTGCGCGAGCAAGTTTATGAGGTGTTAAGAGATGAATAAACTTTTTAATCGAATAGACAACGTGGAAAAAATTATTTGTGGCTTATTTTTAGTCGCGATTGTTTTATTAGTGTTTCTAGCGGCGTTGATGCGCTCTTTTTCTTTACCGATTATTTGGTCGGTTGATGTGGCGCAACTGCTATTTGCTTGGTTAAGTATGATTGGTGCCAACTTAGCACTTAGACATTCAAATCATGCAACGGTCGATATTGTTTTCAAGCGGTTTTCGCCCAGTTTGCAACACGTCCTTCGACTCCTATTTAACGTTATTGCATTAGTGATATTAATCACCTTGTTTATTTTTGGTATTGAGCTGTCTTTATTAAACCCAGACAGAACGTTGGGCAGCACAGAGATCCCCTACGCATGGGTAACAACAGCGATTCCAGTTGGCGCCCTGCTAATGACGATTACGATCGTTAGGCAAAGCAGTCAGTTAGTTAAGCAAGGTAGTGGAGATTTATAGTGTTGTATTTAATTCTTTTTTTAGCCCTGTTACTGATTGGTATGCCGCTAGCTTTTAGTTTGTTAGCCGTGGGTTTATCTTATTTTGCGCTGGCCGAACATATTCCTGTTGTAGTGGCCGTGCAGCGTATGGTGGCGTCAAGTCAAAGCTTTCCATTATTAGCCGTGCCTTTCTTTATATTAGCTGGGCACATCATGAATATTTCTGGCATCACACATAGACTTATTCAATTTGCAAATTTGCTCGTTGCTTGGATTGCTGGCGGCTTAGCACATGTAACTATCGTATTAAGCGCACTGATGGGCGGCGTGTCCGGTTCTGCAATCGCTGATGCCGCGATGCAGGCACGTATTTTGGGCAAACCGATGGAAGAATCGGGTCTCCCTAAAGGCTTCAGTGCGGCCGCAATCTGCGTAAGTGCATTAATTACCGCATGTATACCGCCGAGTATCGGTTTGATTTTGTATGGCTACGTTGGCAATGTTTCAATCGGAAAGTTGTTTTTAGCCGGTATTGTACCGGGTGTATTGCTAATGTTTACTTTGATGTTGGTGGCTTACCTAACCGCCAAATTTAAATTTAAACAAAGTCAACAAAGCCTCGCTAAATTACCAAAATTGGCAGAAGTATTCAGCTCTGCTAAAGACTGTATTTGGGCATTGCTTTTTCCGGTTATTTTAATAGTCACAATACGCTTTGGTATTTTTACCCCTTCGGAGGCCGGCGCATTTGCTGTGGTATATGCCTGTGTTATTGGTCGTTTTGTCTACAAAGAATTAAGCTTTAAATCTTTAATGACTTCAGTTTATGAGAGTGTTGATGATATTGGCATGGTAATGCTGATCATTCTGTCTTCAGGGGTGATTGGCTATCTAATCGCTTATGAGCAATTGCCGGTCAGTATGGCGCAAGGTATTCAGGATATCAGCCAAAACCCAGCAATTGTTTTATTAATATGCTTGGTCTTTTTACTTTTTGTCGGCATGTTGATGGAAGGTACAGTGACAGTGTTATTGCTGACACCCATTTTAGTTCCCGTTATTCAGTCGGTTGGAATTGATCCGGTTCATTTTGGCGTATTGATGATGATAGTTGTCACGTTTGGCGGAACCACGCCTCCTGTTGGAGTAGCTATGTATACTGTGTGCAACATCATGAAATGCCCGCTTGAAACCTTCTTAAAAGATGCAGCACCGTTTTATTTGGCTGTCATTGTTTTAGTTGTCTTACTAGCAATGTTCCCATCGCTGGTTATGTTTTTACCTGATACCTTATTTTAGTCGTTTGGAGAGTTTATTATGAAAATCACCGAAGCACGCGTGATTGTTTGTTCACCTGGACGTAACTTTGTCACACTAAAAATTGTCACCGATCAAGGCGTATACGGAATCGGCGATGCAACGCTTAATGGGCGTGAAAAGTCAGTTGTTAGCTTTTTAGAAGACTATGTTATTCCTGCATTAATTGGCAAAGATCCGCAACGCATAGAAGATATATGGCAGTATTTATACCGAGGTGTTTATTGGCGCAGAGGCCCGATCGGTATGACCGCTATCGCGGCCGTTGACATGGCCTTGTGGGACATTAAAGCCAAAATGGCTAATATGCCATTATATCAACTGTTGGGTGGGCGTAGCCGAGATAAAATAATGGTTTATACGCATGCTAATGGTTTAGAGATATCAGACACGGTAGAAGCTGTTGGTAAAGCGATTGAGCAAGGTTATAAAGCGGTACGAGTTCAATCGGGCATTCCGGGTGTTGCCAGCACTTATGGTGTAGCAAAAAAAGGCGAAAAATATGAACCCGCGGATTCAGATTTACCCAAAGAAACCGTTTGGTCGACTGAAAAGTATTTAAACTTTGTGCCAAAGTTATTTGAAGCAATTCGAAACCAATATGGTGATGACGTTCATTTATTACATGATGTACATCATAGGTTAACCCCAATTGAAGCAGCTCGATTAGGCAAATCGTTAGAGCCTTATAACCTTTTCTGGATGGAAGATGCAGTAGCAGCTGAAAACCAAGAAGGCTTTAAACTGGTTCGCCAACATACAACGACTCCAATTGCGGTGGGTGAGGTATTCAACTCAATTCACGATTGCCGAGAACTCATTCAAAATCAATTAATTGACTATATTCGCGCTACACTAGTCCATGCTGGCGGTATTACTCAAGTTCGCAGGATAGCAGATTTAGCCAGCCTGTATCATGTTAGAACCGGTTTCCATGGTGCGACGGATTTATCACCGATCACCATGGGGGCAGCTTTACATTTTGACTACTGGGTTCCGAATTTTGGTATTCAAGAGCATATGCCGCATTCAGAGTTAATGGAATCAGTCTTTACGCGTTCATATGAATTTAAAGATGGCTTTTTTACACCTGGTGAAACCATAGGTCATGGTGTCGATATAGATGAAGCCGAAGCTAAAAAGCATCCATATAAACGTGCTTGTTTGCCCGTTAACCGGCTTGAAGACGGCACACTTTGGAACTGGTAGACACTGAATCAAACCGTATCCCAAATAATGCGACTCGCTAGGCTCTATGAGTCGCTTGTTTAAATAAAGTGGGTCAAGCATAGGGGCAAGCATGGCTCCACGCTTTACCACTGCACACATAAAATCTTGTGTACCCCCGAGATCTTGTCTACCACCACGTAGTACCACTCTCTTTTTCTGGATAATTCGAATCTTGTAATCTGTCTCATCTCAAAATTATCCATTTCACCCCATGTAAGTTTAAATATAAAGATTACGTTTTATATCATTTATAAAACAAACCATTCTCCCAAACCCCTTTTATGCTCAGTACTTTCCGACCGACTTTCGGCCAGAGTAATCAATTAATAGATTAAAATTGTTACAAAAGGTGTAAATAATTTGTTGATATTTATACCTGATTGATGTAATTTACATTTGATTGCTTAGTTTTGCATTTAAAATACACCGGAGAGCAACATGCAAATGAAAACAAAACTGGCTCCAACCAGCATCGCAGTGTTAACCGCACTCACTGTCAATTACGGTTGGGCGGCAGAAGAAAATAACGAAAAAACAAAAGCCGAAGAAGTCGAAACCATAGAAGTCACAGGTTATCGCGGTAGTGTATTAAAATCGATTAACGAAAAACGCAATGCAGGCACAATAGTTGATTCTATATTTGCCGAAGACATTGGTAAAAACACAGACCAAAATATCGCAGATGCGTTATCCCGAGTTACAGGGGTTAGCGTACAAACCGAAGATGGTGAAGGTACGGTCATCTCTGTCCGTGGGGCAGCACCTGATTTAAATAACATTTCACTAAATGGCATTACACTGACCAGTGGTGGAGAAAACCAAGCTGTTGATTTAAGTGTTTTTTCCTCAGATATTTTATCATCAATTAACGTTTATAAAACTTCTAGCGCAGATCATGATGAAGGATCGCTAGGCGCAAACGTGGTATTAAACACAGTCAAACCACTCAATGTTGCCAACGAACGTTTAACCGCTGAACTTCAAGGACGATACAACCAATTTGCAGACGAAACAGATTACAAAGTTTCGGCCTCTATGATAAAAAAATTCTTTGATGATAGATTTGGTGTCGCTCTAACCGTAAGTGATGAAACAGATACCATCAGAAAGGACCAGATTGGAGGTGACTGGCAAACGGCATATCAAGCAGTCGATGTGCGAGCCAACGGTGCGCGAGACCTAGAAGGAAATCTAATCACCGAAGATACAAGAGCGTTAATGCGTAAAACAATGGCTTATGAACTGCATCAGAATGTGCGGGAAAGACAAACGATAAATGCCGGCTTTCAGTTTCTAGCCACTGAAGATACCGACATTCAGTTGGATTTAGCATTCACGAAACAAAAAGTACTCCAAGATAACCATACCATTTCAGTCCGAGCACCAAACCCATCTTCTGCAGAATTTGATAATTTTGCAGAAGATCCGCAACAAGACTGGTGGGTCGTTAATACTGAATCGCATACCCTCGTAAAATATTTAAACCGTCACGGAACAGGCGCATACGGGCGCAACCAAGGTGGAAATGAGACTGACACTAAAACTGCAACACTTAAATTTGAACATTTCTTTACAGATAACTTTAAAGCCAATCTGACGGCAGGTTATTCTCGTTCAGATTACGAAAGTTTGCCAAATTCAAACGTTAACACGGCTAACTGGGGCACATTACCACGCCAAGTTTTAAACAATACGCCATTAGACACTCTCGAACCTGTAGGTTACGACTGCACCGGTGGAGAAAAATGCCAGTTTGTTGTTGCAACCGAAGACTACATTTATGTTCCGGGCGGCATAAATGACAACGAATCAAACATTGCATCCGGCGGTTTTAACCCACTCGATCCTTATGCATCTCACGTTGGCTACGTGGCGCGTTCAGACGATCGCACAACAGATGTCAACAAGAGCGTATATCTTGATTTTGACTGGACAGTAGATATGGCAGGCATCACCAAAATTGAATTTGGTGCAAAAATATCGCAACGAGATAAAGATGTATATAGAGGCTATCAACAGTTTCAAGGCAGTCCTGAAACCGTATTTGATGCAGAAGGTAAACCAATTAACGGGCAAACCACATCTGACATTTTTGTGGTCGATATATTAGATCAGGGATCGTTACCCGTAGATGATTTTATGTCTGATTTAGTAGGTAGTCGTGACGAATACAATGATGATTTTCTAGCAGGTTGGGGGTTGATCAACGCCGACAAAGCATTTGAAGAAATATTCGGCTTGAGTGACTTTTCAATCTCAAACGATGAAAGTGCCAGCCGTAGAATGATTCAAGATAATCATTCACTATACGGTAAATTAAACTTCAGTTACCTAGATGACCGCCTAACAGGTGACATCGGCCTACGGTACGTACACACAGAAGTTGAGTCGCCCAAAGGCTCATCAACCGCCAAGTTTTTTGATGGTGATCGAATTTTTGCCGGTCATGAATTAATCGCAAATGGATTGTTTGATGATACAAACGACGCTTGTCCGCCAAATCAAAACGGAAATAGATTAATTCGCATTGACGGTACTTACGTACTCTCAGAAGGTGAGATATTTATCGAAGACCCAAATGCGGGAGGTCAAGGAGACGGTGTTAAAGAAGGGGCAGGAACACCAATCGATAACTATTATCCTTGTTATGATACTAATTTAGCCATAATCACCAATGGTGAGGATAACACAATAACGCAATATCTAAGTCCAGAGGAAGCCCTTGCTAAAGGATGGAATGGTAGAAGTTGGTGGCAAAACTACAGACATACAGATACCTCAACACAACGTCGCTTCGACGATGGTAGAGAGCAACGGTATTATCAAAGCCAAGGTTATTCAGAAAACGATATGTGGTTACCAAGCCTAAACCTGAACTATTTGGTGAGCAACGAAGTCATTGCACGTTTTGCCGTTTCAAAAACAATGGCGCGACCAAGATTCGACGACTTGCGCCCAAACTGGCAATACAACGAGGATGTGTGGGGCGAGTTTAGTCGGTTGTCTGCACCTAATCCCAACCTAGAGCCATTGAAATCAACTAACTTAGATCTATCGTTAGAATGGTATTTTGACAAAACTGGCCAGATTTCATTGGCCGCATTTAATAAAGATATGACAGATTTCCCTGAAGAAGTCGAAAGTCGTTTTTATATCAGAGATTTACGCCGAGACTATGACGTTGAGCAAGTCGACTTGGAAGATCTACTCATTTCAAAGAGTGTTGATCTACTACCCGGCCAGGATTACCAAATGCGCGATGGGTTAACTGTACAATGTATGCCAGATCGAATCGTACAAGATAAACTGCAAGACAGTTTCAATTTAGGGTGCGAAGATGTCAGAGTCTCAGCTTTGCGCAATGGTAAAAGCGCATATACTCGAGGGATCGAATTTACCTATAGACAAACTTATGATTTCCTTCCTGGTGCATTATCCGGTGTTGGAACCAATGTTAACTATACATTCCAAGATTCAGAATCCGAAGCCGAGTCTTTTGAATTGGCGGGCATAGCTACAGGCGTTAAATTACAAGCACTCCCTCAACGATACACGCCAAGACATACGCTAAATACGGCAATATACTGGGAAAAATTTGGCCATAGTTTAAAACTAACTCATCGCTTTAACACGATGCAACTTGTCGCTCGCGGAGACGAGGGTGGGGTGTTATGGCAAGACGATCGTGAAACACTTGACTTCTCAGCCGTCTACAAATTGAACAAGCATGTTTCATTTACCTTTAATGCTCTAAACATAACGGATGACACTGTAAGAACATTTTTCACCAGTTCAGACATGGATCTCGGTTTAACTGACGAAAATGGCATTGCAATACCGTTTGATGAAGGTAATCCAATGACAGACAGCAGTGTTGATACCAGCCGCACAGTCGCAGAGTCCCAGCTTGGCCGACGCTATCGTGTAGGTGTTCGAGTCAATTTCTAAGAGCAGAATTATAAGGTGAATATTATGAAACTCGTAAATTTAAAAAATTTGACCGCATTGCTTGCCGTTACTGCCCTTTCTGCATGCGGCGACAATGAACTTGGCAAACCGGTCGATGATACTAAAATACCAGCCGTAACAGTAGATAATCCAGTATTGACACTTGAAGTAGGTGAAACGTCAGGTAAAAACAGAATAAGCTTACTGCAGGGTGTAGAAAACAGCTATACACAAAACGATGTGTACGTTGTTAAATTCAAACATGAATTCGAGGTGGATGAGGAAGGAATCAAATTAGATTCTGAGCCAGTTCTCCCGTCTGGTGCCATTACTAAACAAGCGGAAGATGTCATTATCGACGCATCCGCTTGGTTAGACATACTCGAATTTGAAGAAAGTGTCGAGTATGAATTTAGCTACAAATTGGATAACGGTTCATCAGAGCAAATCGAACGGGTATTAATCGTTCGAGTATTGGGTGAAGAAGTAAAAGCTGAACAAATCGATATTCATGCCAATGACAACGCAGAAGTGCCAGTTGGTAGTACAATTCAGCTGACAACAGTTGTTTCGCCTGCTAATACAACATTCCCTGAACTCACTTGGGTCAGTAGCGATAGCAGTAAAGCCACTGTAGATGATCAGGGGATGATCACCGGTGTAGCGCAAGGTAGCGTCACAATATCCGCCACCAGTAAAGACGGTGATGTAACCGCCACTAGAGATCTAATGATCGTCACTGATTCTGACAAACCGATCGGCGTTGAGATTTCAAAAGACAACCAACAAATCGACATGTTGACCGTAGAGCAGGGACAAGCTATTCAGCTAACCGCAGACGTTTTGTTTCAAAACAAAACAGCACAGTCTGACGATTCAGTAAGCTGGACAAGTTATAACCCTGAGTTTTTCTCAGTGAATGCAAGTGGTTTAGTGCAAGGCTTAAAAGTCTTAAATAGTGGTACTTTAGACGTACGTACGAATGATCAAGGTTATTCAGACAAAGTCTCGGTTAAAGTGACACCAAGTAAAAACTTATTATTTAACCACAATTATAGCTTTGAGTCGGGCGAACTTTCACCTTGGATTAAATATTGGGAAAATATTGAAGGTTCAACTTATGCCCCAGTGAAGCTGCAGCATACAGCGGGCAATATGGTTTACATTTAAAATCAGATGGTAGCAAAAACTTAGGGATTACTTTAGGTGTAAGTGAAGCGCCGCAAGTTTTAGGCTCCGGCGATGGTAAAATTTATCGTTTAAGCTTTAAACTAAAAGCAAACGCAGGCAATGTGAATGGCTGGTTCCGTGCGGTCGCGCAAGGCTACTGGGCAACGCGTTGGGAGAGTTGGTTTGGTTATGATGCAGCTTTGGCCGATGCAAACGGTTGGCAAACCATCGTCATAGAAAAACCGTCAAACGATTGGAGCGGTCAATCGTCACCGGGTCGATTTGATTTTTACCTCAACAAAAATACCAATCAAGATGTGTACATTGATGACCTTCGCTTAGAAGTTATTGAAGACGCACAATAGGCTTAAAAACCACCTGTTCAGGCAGGTGGTTTTCTTCCTTTCCTTATAAAATCTGCTGGCGAGCAAACGATGAAAACCAAAATCTTAATCGCAGGCGGTGGAACAGCAGGGTGGGTTACTGCAGCTGTTCTTTGCAAAGGATTACCGCAATCACACTATCAAATTGAATTAATAGACTCTGAGGAAATTGCACCAGTGGGCGTTGGCGAAGCCAGCATTCCGCCGATATTGCAGTGGTTGTCTTATCTTGAAGTCAGTAGCGATGAATTTATCAATCAAACAGCCGGTAGTTACAAATACGGCATTGAATTTTGCGATTGGGGCGAAATAAATCAACGATATATGCATGCTTTTGGCAGCCTAGGTACACACTACAAACAAACAGAATTTAGCAAACTCTGGCTGGCGTATGCACAAAAACTGGGATTAAAAAATCTAATCCCTTTTTCACCTACAGCGGTTGCTGCGTACAAAAACAAGTTTAGCGAGCCGGTAGAGCCGACTCATAAAAATCCAGAATTATACTACCCATTATCGCACCTGCATTATGCATTTCATTTTGATGCGGGCAAACTCGCCAATTATTTAAAAACGTATGCGCTCAGGTTGGGCTGCCAATGGCATCCAGAAACCATTGAGCATGTGCAAACTCAGGGCAAACAAGTCAAAGCTTTAATTCTGAAATCAGGGCGTCTGGTCAAAGCAGACTATTTTGTTGATTGCACAGGACAAAATGGGTTGATCAGTAAACAAGCGCTACAGGGTAAATTTAATGATTGGTCAGATATATTGCCTTGTGATCGCGCTATCGTCCTCTCGACCCCAGCAATAAAACCTATTCCGCCATATACAAAATCTATGGCCATGTCAGCTGGCTGGCGCTGGCAGATACCGCTGGCAAATAGAACCGGCAATGGATATGTCTATAGCAGTCAATTTATCAGCGATGGTGATGCCAAAACCGAATTTGCCAAAGCTTTACAGGCATCAGATGAACAAATCGACTTAATGCGCAGCCTGTCATTTCAAACCGGGTTTCTGTCACAAGCATGGCAAGGCAATTGTATTGCACAAGGTTTAGCGGCCGGATTTGCCGAGCCGTTAGAGTCAACCAGTATCCATCTGATTTATAAATACGCGATAGAGCTTAAAAACGCCTTTATTTACGGTACAGATATGCAACAAGAAGCCAATCGTTTTAATCGAAAATTTACGCAGGATATGCTGGATATTCGAGATTTTTTAATGGCTCATTATATTGTCACACAACGCAGTGACTCTGAATTTTGGCGCACGCGACAAACAGTAAAAATACCGCCAAGCTTAACGAAAAAACTAAATGAATTTAGCCAGTTGGGTGAAATAACGCTAAAACCGGGCACGCTGTTTAGTTATTACAGCTGGTTTCAGATTTTAATAGGGCAGGGTTTTCTTGCTAACCAGAACAAACACCCGATACAAATTGATACCCAAGGTTTGCCAGACCTGCAAACCGCCCATCAATTTTTTACCTCAGTTTATCAAGCAATTGATATAGAAACCGAATCCCTGCATTCGCACGCATCTTATCTGCGAAAAACCCAATGTAACCATTAATCATCCAATGAAAAATAAAGGAACGCAACGCATGCAAACCTACAAACTAAAATACAGTGCTCTGGCGATTGCCGGTTTATTGGCATTTCAAGCGCAAGCTAACAACAGTACTGAAATAAAAATATACCCTAAAAACAAACTATTTATTGGCGATGTATCTGATTTACAGCGTAATAAATTTTTTAATATCCATAGCTCACCCAATGACCCGGCGATGCAGGATATAGAGCGCGACTATATTTTAAACGAACTGAACGCCAGTTTTGGCCGCTCGTTTTCAAGCCCCTTTAATAAAAATATGGGCAGCAACTACCCGGATACGCAAAGCGTGATGCAAAGTGGTGCACAAAACCTGCAAAACTACGCTAAGTTCCCGTTTGCTGGCTACGACGTTTCTCGTCAAGTAATGACAGAACATCCCTATAACATGATTGTTGAGGGTAACGATCCGGTTGCAGGCGCAAGGTTTGTTGCTGACTATTTTCAATACAACTTTGATGACACAAATCGGCCCGGTTTTTATGAGCCGATGAATGAACCGTTTGTCCATGCTCATGAATTTGTCGACGGTCCGTGGGATAATAGCAATAACGAAGCCATGCAACGCCATATGGCTAAATGGTTTGCAGAAATAGGCCGTGAATTTGACGCACGCGAGATCCCCGTGCAAGTCGTCGGTTTTTCATCTGCTTGGCCTTCGTTAGAGCTCGATAATTTTAATCATTGGGAAACCCGCATGAAAATGTTTATGGACACCGCGGGCGAAGTTATGGATGGTATTGCTTTTCACTTATACGATGGAGTAAATGTAACAGGACAAGATAACCTGCGCTCAGGCAGTAATGCTGAAGCGATAATGGATTTACAGGAAACTTACAGCCAATTAAGTTTTAATAAAGTTATCCCACATGCGGTGACTGAATATGGTGGTATTGTAAAAGGATTTCCAGATGAATACAGTGCCGCTAAAAGCTCACAAGAGCTGAGATCATATAATCATTTATTATTCAGTTTATTGGCACGCGAAGACCGCTTATTAACCTCAATTCCGTTTATTACAGGCACAGCACAGTGGTACTATCAGGCCAATAATTTTAACCCGTATTCTGCAACGATATACAGACCAGACCCGGATAAAATCAAAAACGGTAAAGTAAATGGCTTTTTAGAAACCGAAAAAGCCAAATTTTATAAACTATGGGCCGATGTAAAAGGCTACCGGATCGATTTTAGCGAACAAGACCCAGATTTAGCGACGCAAGTTTTCGCATACGGTCATAAACTATATGTTTGTTTAAATAACTTCGATAGTGCCAGCAAAGCTGTAAATTTAAACTTTATGCAGAATTTAGGCGCAACGGCCGTGCGCATCAAACGGTTAGACGTGCCGTATGGTGAAGCCGCCAATTATTCTGACCAAACGCAAGTCACAATACCAACTTCGTTTACCCTAAACCCAGACGAAACCTTAATAGCCGAATATCAATTAGCGCAACCTTTGGATATTCAGCAACAAATACACAGAAATACCTATTACGCAGATACACACTTGCAGCCAATTAGTGCCAATCAAACGCTCCGCTTTAATTTTAATCATGTTGAGGCTGCATACGATAACCGCAAGTTAACCCATTGGGTGGCAAGCCAGGTGAATATTGCAGATCTGCCGGCAGACAAGCCACACCCCAACCCAGATAAACTTTATCCAAACCTCATTAAAAAATATCAGAAAAAGCTAGATAAGCTTAAAGATGCTTCTGCCAATAGCAAAGAATCACAAAAGTTAATGAGTCAGCTCTTACATCAGCCACACATGAACAATGCGCTAAAATATCAAGTTGCCAATACAGGCTTCAGCCAGCCTGGATATGAAGCTGTTTTAAGAATGAGCATTAGCCGTAAACATGATAAAAACAAACAACCGTACGTCAGCATTAATGGTTTTGCATTAAGCGTACCTAATAATTGGGCCGGACATGATCAGGCCAACCGTGACGACTTTTTTGGCGCGATAGAAATTCCGGTGCCGTCAGAATACCTCACAACCAACAATCAGGTGGATATTCGATTCGATGACGACCAAGGCTTTGTCAGTTCTGTCATTTTAGAAGTTGAATCGCAAAAAGCACATCAAGTGACATTAACAGAGCAGATTAAATTATCGCAAAATGATATAGTATTAAACAAAAATGATGTCAAACGTATTCGCGCGCAAGTTTTACCAGCGACAGCCAGCAATAAAAGTTTGGTCTGGTCAACAAGCAACAGTACTGTAGCAACTGTTGATGATTCAGGGTTAATCACAGCGGTTGCACCGGGTTATGTGCAAATTGGCGTGCAATCTGTAGATGGTGCGACTCAAACTCAGATTAATGTTGAAATACGCGATCAACTCACTGCACGTAATACGGTCACCTTCACCCAAGCTATTTCACAATTGCCCGAAACAGACACCATTAACGTTGAAATAGAATATCAAAATGACAAAACACGTGATTTAGTACTGGCACTGTATGATAGCCAAAACCGCTTTGTGAAAGATTCACGTACCGCACTACCGGCAGGGCAGGGCGTTCAAAACATTCAACTTACGTTAGATTCAGCTTTGATGGGTGGCGAACAGGTTAGATTATTGGCTTCATTACGCGCAACAGGTGGCGACTGGCGCACCACCATTGATAGTCACGACATTAAAAATATTACAGTGATAGCCGATGAACAGCCAGACACCGATCCTAGTCAGTTGCTTGCCGCTTTAAACGCCGATTTTGAAATGGGAGATTTGACACACTGGCAACATACATGGGACAGCACGGGCGATGTTTTTGTCTCAGCCGATAGTACACAAACTTCCAATTATTCGGCACAGATAGATACCAGCAACGGAAAAGTCGGCTTAGTAATTGGGGACAACCTACCCATGCAAGCAGGCAAAAAATATAAAGTATCATTCTCAGTTCGAAAAACGGCAGGTAGCGGCTGGGGCGGCGGTTTTGTCCAACTGGTGAATAATGAAAATGGTTGGGTTGGCAGCCCGCAAGGTCCATGGTTTGGCACCAGCAGTAATGGCGACTGGATACATTTTGAAAAAGAAATTGACGGTGCAGATTGGCCACAAAACGGAACTCAATTACAAATCGTTTTTGGCACAGCTCACCACGCGTGGGAATTGGACAATGTAAAATTGCAGGATATAACACCAGACAGCAATTTATTAGCGCCCGTTAATGCAGATTTTGAAAATGCCGAACTATCCCCATGGATTGCCTATTGGGAAAACGATGCCTCGAGCCAGCTATTAATTACAGATGGTGCGGCGACAACGGGTAATTACGTATTAAATATACTGTCTGATGGTACAAAAAATACAGGTATTACGTTACCGCCTGAGGTTACTCCGCAGCAAATGGGCTTAAATGATAATGCGCAATATCAAATCAGTTTTAATGTACGCTCACTCAATGGAAATGTTTCAGGCTGGTTTAGAAGTGTCGCACAAGGCGCTTGGGCAAACCGGATTGAATCTTGGTTTGATGCAGGGCATGAGTGGAAAGAGGTGAGTTTTATTCGAGATGCCGTCGATTGGACAGCTAATCAAAATAACGCGCGCATCGACCTATACTTCAATGCCAATTCCAGTACTCATATCAATGGCATCAATGTTGAAATTGATAACGTGCGCATTGAAAAAATTGAGCCATGATTGAGAATAATTAGACTCAAACCAATATAACGAAAACCACCGATACAACTACAGCAAAAGAGCGCTGTAGTTGTATTTAAAAAATTATTGGACAGGTGTAAGTAACAAGCTTTGCCAGCGGCCTCTGGCGTAGGCAGTCCCATCGCCTTCGGGTATTTTACCATTGGTCACTGCGTTAGCAGCAATCGTAAGCACATCTCCCGCTTTTAATTCGGTTTTACCAATCTGGAGCTGCACTAATTTAAAAGCTTTATGTGTTTCAGGGTTAGTCACGGTTGCGATTAATTCATCGTTGACAAACACTTGATAACTCGACTCGCCATCTTCTTCAGTGATGGTGTTTAGCGTAAGTAAATACTCACCACCGATAAAATTTGAATCTAACTTTTTGGTTGCCCGAATAAAGCGATCGCGTAATTTAGGATTGCCTGCGTTAATTGCAAAAACCTGTCTATATTCATCATAGTAAAATGAATAATCTGAATCTGAAGGCGTTGTAAAATGCTCATGAGCGATAAATTCAACAGCGCTAGGCTGCTCTGTCGATTGGCTTAATAGCGTTGTTTTCGAACAAGCTAAAACAAACAAAGTCATGGATAAAATTAAAATAGTTTTCATATAAATATGCAGATAACTGCCTGTAATGAATCGATAAAAAGCATTATGACATCTATGTATTATACGAATCAATTTTACTTTAAATTGTTTTCAATTAACCATAATTGACGATTTACGCAGAGCATTCCAACCTCAATTACTCACGACAACGAGTACGAGTACAATAATGCCTTAAATAACTGACATCACTTTGATGTACTTTTCCGTCGCCGTTGAAATCAAAAGCTTCGCGATGAAGTGAAGGATTTCTCAGCATTCGCACAAAATGGCTGATGTCTTTACGATCTACATCTTGGTCACCATCAAAATCACCTAACACACCATAAACTGAATCTAACGGTAAATCATCAAACGCATCCGCAACGCCATCATTATCGTCATCTGTATCGATTGTATTTGCAATGCCATCTGCATCTGAGTCTAATTCAATCTCAATTGGAAAGGTACTGACTTTATAGACATTCCCATCGGTCGATTTAAAGCGTGCAAATAAGAAATAAAAGTGCCCCTCGGGTAACTCAGATGTAGGAGTTACGTCAGAAAGAGGGATAGAAACAACTGTGTCAGCAACTTCCTGACCAATAATACTGGGCTCGGTCACGATAATGTCATTAACAGATGTCCAGCTTGGGGTTAGCTGCCTCAACATCAGAGTCACCCCATTTAGGTCGGCAGCAATTGCGTTATAGCTGCCGGCATGAATATTTAAAGAAACATCTAAATGCTGATGGGTTAAATAGGTTGTATTGGTATACTCGTCAGAGTTATTAAACTGGATATTAGCAGCTTCTAGTGGCGTAACCGCATCATACTGATTAACAAAACGCCAAGCGCTGGCGGCATCGGGCGCAAACGGCTCTGCGCCTGCTTGAGGTTTCGCTTTTTCTAACTCAGCTATGCCATTTTCAAGCGTCACACGCGATTTTCTTTCATTCCCCCCGGGAAAATTTCAAACCAATCGGAATTGTTCAAATCTTGTGTTTTCAAAAACCAGAAAGGCAACTCAGCTTTTCCTGCATAGTTGTATTTTTGTTCAAGTAGAACTTGCCCAGGATTTGGCTTGTTGAGGTCAGCTAATGTATAACCTTTTGCAACTTCTAAATACAATCCCGTTTTTACATTTTTTATTTGATAAAAGTACGGATATTGATAATCAACTTGCCAAAGATCTGAGTCGTCCGACAGCACAGTGTCACTGACACCAACAGCATTCGGCTCAGTTTGAGCATATAATAACTTGCCTTGTTTATTTACAATTCTAAACACATCACTGTCTGTCCCTAATAAAGAAACGGGTGTTTGCGCAACAATATTACGCTGCACTTGAGATTCTGGGTAACCCTGAATATCGATAGAATCATCACCTTGCTCAACATAGATTGCAAAATCGCCATGCAGATTCTCAGATAATCCTATGTTGTTTTTAAAGACGATATTTTTAGCCGGTAGTTCGTATGGTAAGTCACCGCTATTTCCGTGGTAATGCGTAAAATCGATTGTTTTTGAAGAAGGGTTTTCAGCGCGTGCCTGACTAAAGTCATTGCCGGTGATTGTTACATTGCTCGGTGAATAAGAAGAAATAAGCCAATGATATGTCCCTATAAAAGGTAAGCGCTCAATGAACCTACGGGGCTAGCTTTCTTTATTTTCGGCTTTAAAATTCCATGGCAGGAGCCTTTCTAACTTTTCAACCGTATCTGCGTATGGTAAGGCTTTGAATACCGCATTTAAATAGTGATACGGCTCAAGTCCATTAAGCTTAGCCGTTTCTATCAAGCTATAGTGTATTCCACTCGCATGCGCACCAGCGGGACTATCTGCAAATAACCAAGCTTTTCTGCCAACAGCAAACGGGCGGATCGCATTTTCTGCTAGGATATTGCTGATATTTAATCGGCCATCTTTACAGTAAACCGTTAATTTGTCCCATTGGTTGTGTAAGTAAGTCATTGCTGTGCCCGTTAAACTGTCTTTGACTACTTTGGGGCGCTGCACGTCTAACCACTTTTTCAACTTGTTCAGAACAGGCACGCTTTGCGCTTGACGCGCTTGGTATTTCCCATCAGCACTCAATGATTTTATATTACGCTCTATCACATACAACTTGTTGATATAGCTGAGTGCCATATCCGCTTTACTGACTTTGGTCTTTTTACTTTTCGGTTGCACGATCTGAGCTTCTTTAAATTTACGCCTTGCATGATCCCAACACCCTAATGAGGTCAGTTTATATTCTTTGCAGACCGCATTATATCCAGCATATCCATCAGATTGCAGGTAACCTCCCGTGAATCCATCCAGCAGGCGCAAGGGTACCTCCTGACTACGCGAAGGATCATATTCAAACAGCACTGATTGTCGATTAGGCTCTCCGCCTAGAGTGACCCACATGTATTTATCACCCGTTGGGGAAGCGCCTGGTTCTTTGAGTACCTGAATGCGAGTTTCATCCGCCATTATCAGTGGGCCGTTATGTTGATACTCACGGAGTAAATGAATAAGTGGTTGAACTTGCCTTGCCAACGCGATAACCCAATTCGCTAAGGTCGCCCTTGAGATATCACCACCATAACGGCGGATGATATTTTCTAAACGATACAGTGGCATACCATCCGCGTATTTCGACACAATCACGTAGGTCATTAAGTTCACACTGCCCATCGCTTTGGCTACAGGGTGTAATGTGACTTCAGCGGCTTTGATAATGCGCTTGTCTTGTTCATCTTTAAACACGGCTTTTTCTTGCATGTATTCCAGCACACGCACTTGAGCAGGGATGATGTCTAGCTCTTCTCGGACTTTTACAAAGAAGGTATCAATGGCACCGGCTTTGTCTTTTTCAGATAAATAAGCGAATACTTGTTCGCGTGGTAATTTATCAGAGAAAGGTTTACGCCCTGTTTTGGTTTTTGAAGCGGTATCAGGTAA
The DNA here is from genome assembly GCF_007289895.1 of Catenovulum sediminis. GTDB lineage: Bacteria > Pseudomonadota > Gammaproteobacteria > Enterobacterales > Alteromonadaceae > Catenovulum > Catenovulum sediminis. The sequence goes on from NZ_CP041661.1 coordinate 345,927, forward strand.
AAGCAGTTCTTCTTGCTCTGGCTCTGCGGTGATTTCAGCTTCGTTAAACAAGTTACCTTGCTCAGCTGTGGTTTGTTCACTGCTAGACCCAAAACGTTTTTGGTTAGCAAGGTTGAGGTATTCTTCTAACAAAGCGATACGCTGTTGTTGCCAAGCAATCACTTCTGATTTTTTGTCGATAATGTCGTCTTTTTCAGACAGCAAGGCTGCCATCTCAGTCGTAGTTTCGACAGATGTAGAAGCTTGATTTGATTGAGCTTTGGGCGACATTTTCATGGCGGGTATTATAGCAAAGTGAGCGTCAAAAAGCCCTAAAAAACAGCCTCATAATGAAGTTTTTTATGGCCTTGCATAGCACTAATATCATAGCCATCGAGTAACCAATTTATCTGCTGTCCGGTTAAAGTTATCATCTCTTCATTGTTGCGTGGCCACTGGAATTTTTCTTCGGCTAAACTCTTGTAATAGAGCACGAAACCGTTGTTTTCCCAAAAGAGGCACTTTATTTTATTACGCTGGCGATTGGTGAAGGCGTATAAGTGACCTTCAAATGGATTGTGGCCAAGCTCACATTCAATAATGGCAGATAACCCGCGAAAGGATTTTCTAAAATCAACGGGCTGACAATAAAGGTAGACTTGTGTCAGTGAGATGTTGGGGCGCATCACTTGGTTCATGACAACACCTGGGCCAACTGTTTAACCAGCTCAAGGTTTTGGTGTGTAATACCACTGACCTTGAGGCCGTTATTCAGATGAACGCTCAGTGGTTGACTGGTTGTATAGCTTTCCATGACTTGGACACGAGCAAATCCGTTGGTCACGGAATTAACATGGCTGGGTAAGTTAGCCAATTTATGCTTATGATAGCTTAAGCCGTTTTGACATAAATTATGCTGACGACAATAAGCCGCTTGAGTAAGCCCTGATGCTTGCCATTGTTCGATATGTGTTTGCCAGTATTCTTGTTTAGCGGTGAGCATGTTATTTCCTCGCGTGAATGATGAGGAAATTATGCGGCTCTGAGATCTCGAAAGTAAGAACGTTAGTTCATTAGGCGCTTACTATAAAAGTGTTATTTTCAATACGAATATTGTACGAAGGCTGCGCTTCCCGTTCCATATAAATAGTTCTTGCCGGCTTTGCGTGTTCGAAAATATTATTATTGATAATGATATCGTGCGAAAACTCTTCAATGTGAATCATATCAACATCTTTGCGATAGCCAATAATATGATTGTTTCTAACAATTAAGTTTTTACCTTTTGAAGATAGCCCAATCCCTGTACCGTCTAATAAACTGTTTCTAATGATGGTCCAATTATGATCCCAAACAACCGGATACTCATCGTTTCCAGCATCAAAAGACACGGCTCTCACGTCGTAATTAACCTGCTCTAAATCCGGCTTAAAGTAACAATTTTCCATAATCATACGCGGGTGTCCGTTGCTGCGATCCCGTCTATTTAAATAAAACCCACCGCGAGAAAAATTAATAAATGAGGTATGTAAAAACTCGATTCCGGCACCATTCCCTCCAAATGCTTGAGTTCTACCGCCGTTAAAAACGACGTTATAAACTTTTAAATTACGATAAAAACCGGTTTGCTGGCCCGAATTATAAGAAGAATGCCTAACTCTCATTAAGTTGGTCGAGGTAGTCGCAGCGTTAAACTGAATGTGCTGTACCGTAGCATCATTGGTGAACAAGTTAATATGCAACAAGTTATCAAACTGAGTTGTTACCTGATGGGCGCCGGCTGTCATTTGCTGTGGCAAGGTATTGATTTTACCACTTAGGGTAATGGGCTTTTGAATAGCAAAGCCCAAGTTGTCAAAATCGTACGAGTCACTGTTAAAAACAATAGTATCACCCGGATTCGCATTGGCGACCGCATGATTAATATTGGATATAAGTTTCCAGCCGCTTGCATAAGCGTACTTTTGATCAAAATCAATAACTTGCGCGGTAAGCTTTCCAGTAAACAAGATACAAAAGCAAGTTAGCAGTGTCAGTATATTTATTTGTGTTATTCGTTTCATGCAGTCACCTAATGTATTGTAAAGTAGTTTGTTGATTTAGTACTTACCCCTTATTCGTAACCAACCACACAAACGACACATTTTTTTAACTAAAAACTCAATTTAATTAGATATTTAAAACATTTATTTATAAGACTGACAGGCAGGGGAAAGCGAGAAATACAGCTTGTATTTCTCGCTTATTTTATGTATCGAAAATGCTTTTATTCGGGAATGAGATCAGCTGGGATATCGGCAATTTTATCGTCAGCGCCCGCTGCAAAGTTGCTGATATGATAACTGTTTGCTTTAGACCAGTCGGCTTCTGCACGGCCGTCGCCTAGCACAATATTGCCTAGTTTTTGCCTAAACCAAGCTGCTAAAGCTTTGTATTCAGGGTCATAAGCGACATTGTTCCTTTCGAGCGGGTCTTTTTCTAAATCATACAAAGACATTTCAACTTTTTCCGCTGGCGCATTCAAAGCCCATTTTAAGTTTTTACCTAACTGATGCGCTTTAACCAATCCATTAAATGGACGGGTGCGCATAGAAAAGCGGAATCTTTTAGTATGTAAGTACGCTCTGGGGCCTGCTATCACATTGATTTCACCCAAAATGTAATCACGTTTTGGCAAATTTTCGTTGTATACATCAAATAAGTTCAAGCCATCTAAGTAGCTGAATTTCTCTTGATATACGTCTGCCCCTGCTGCAGATAAAATGGTTGGCGCAAAATCAACAAACTCAACTAAATCTCGGTAGACGCCACCAGACGGGACAACCGATTTATCTGAAGAAACAACCAATACCGCGTTAGCAACCGATTGTTTCCATGGTCCAAACTTAGCTTCCATACCTTGTTCACCCAAATGCCAGCTATGATCTCCAATTGCAAAAACAATTAAATATTCCTGACCATTTTCAATACTGTATTTTTTAAATGCTTCTACCGCATCGCCAATCAGCGCGTCACCATATGCAGTAAATGCATAATAATCGCGAATAGCTTGTTGTTTTTGCTCATACGTCATTGCATCGATTTTGCCTGCATTGTAAATACGACGAAGCTGCTCAGGCAATTTAGCCAGTTCTGACTTTTCGAATTTCGGAATGTCATACACCTTGTCTTTAAAACGACCTCTAAATGATTTTGGCGGCAATACTGGGGTATGCGGCAAGTGGAATCCAAGATTTAAAAATTGTGGTAAGCGGGTATCTGCGCCTTTTGCGGTTTTGCCCCAAGATGTTTTAAACTCTTGATTGGCGTTTTCTAAATAATTTTTAAATTCTTTTACAATGTACGCATCAACCGTTTCGCCTGCCGGTTTTGGATTTTCACCGCCTAAAATAAGGCTGGTATTGGCGCGCGTATAAGCGCGCAGCAATCCAAACTCTTGGTTAACACTTTCTATTTCCGCTAAATCCTGCTGCGTAAGTTCAGCATTATGGCGACTGATAAAATACTGTTTTTTCTCGCCGTTGGGGTATAACACGGTTTCAACTGCGCCTTGTTTAGGATTCTGTTCATTGCTCCAGTCATAAAGCGTTTTAGTAAATAAATCGCCGATACCATTTTTTTGCAGATCGTGTTTAAAGTGCACTTGATAATCGTATAGGTTGGCGTCGTGAAACCCCTGACCCGGGCCCCACTTAAATATGTAGCTGTCTTCTTTGCCAAAAGTTGCTGTTTGATAACCATAGTCGCGTATCGACTGAGAAACGGTTGGTTTGACAAAATCTGGGTTTTGGTGCGTCAGTTCAAACGCATAATGGCCGTTTCTAAACGGATAACGACCCGACAACATAGAGCCACGCGAAGGCCCACAGACGGGCGCTTGGTTAAACGCTTGGGTAAAAAATACACCTTCTTCAGCTAATTTATCGATATTGGGTGATTCAACATACCCGAGCGGGCTTTCAGCTTGGCCATAAACCAGTTTGTTATAATAACTAACCGAATCGGGCCTTTGATCATCTGTGATGATCCATAAAATATTGGGTTTAGATTTAAAGGTAGGGGTAGCCGCTTTAGGTTCAAAAACCTTGTTAACCTCGGTGGAGGGCTGATGGTTTTCAGAGGTACTGCAACCCGCTAAAGCAAGCGGTATGAGGCAACTAACCAGTAAATTTCGGCTCGAAAATAAACTTAACTTCATCGTTATTTCTCTTCTTTTATTTATTCACATATCCTTATCCGTAAAATGAAGCAGAATTGACACATTTAATTGTTTACTTTTTACAATGAATTTAAAAACTCGAGAATCAAACCTAAACTTTACTCACTGCTAATTTTAGATAATTCAAAATTATCAAAATGCGCAATTGCGCCGGCATTCATTTGTATATTCAATTCAAACGCTTGGTTTTCTGGTATTTCATGCGCAGGAATGATAACCCTAACGCGGACTAATCCTTCACCATCCACCCAGTATTTTCCGCGTTCAAAACCAAAGTTTCGCCACTTAGGTTTAAAATGCGAGTTTCCGGTATTAGGAATATGATTGAGTGACACTTTTCCTTGTATCACTTTTAAATCATACGCAAATAAATAATCTGTATTTTTCTCTAACCTGGGCTGAGTAAATGCATTAGATGTAAATTTTATTTGCATTTCGCCTGTGGTGGTATTGGCGTACAAGCCATAGTTGCCGTCAATTGCCGCGTCTTTTGTGACTTGTAAAATCGCAAAATTTTCACGGTCGATTTGTCGCTCTATATTAAATCCAGCACTCAGTTTTCCGCTTTCAAACCCACTTACTGCGGGCTGTATTAGGTTTTTCGCAGGCTTAAGCTCGACCAGTTTAACATTGTCTAAATACCATTCTTCGTTCGGTGTCCAGAATGCAATTTCGACAAAAGTGTGGGTTGTGGGCCAGTCTGCACCATCAATAATTTTTTCATAGTGCTGCCATTGGTTATCTCGTGGCATTCTAAACCAAGGGCCATGCGCAGTGGCTTGAAAATCAGAATTATAGCTATTGGTAAAACGGGTAAAGCCATCGGCTGATTCGGCATTTTTAGAAACTCGTTTGATATCAAAGCTGATCTTGTATTGTTTGTGTTTTTTAACAAACCCGGCAGGTAGAGATTTATGGTCTATTAACAAAAATACAGGGCCTGCATTCATGGTATTAATGTGTAGGCCGTAATTTCCAGATTTTGCTGCTTCAGCTTTCACGCTGGCAAAACCTAGGCTTTTTGCATCTATCAGCCAATCGGTTAAATCTCCGGTTTCAAAACCGCTGTTCAGTCCTTTTAATATTTGAAGCTGGTGGCTGTGATCCTGTTCTGTATTCGACGTTTGTTCAGCATCTTTTTCTGATTTTTTATCCGTCGTATTATTTTCTGCTTTATTTTCCGTTTTATTTGTCGCGTTATTGGCTGAAAAAGGCAAACCGACACCTGACGATTGCTGAGTTTGATCCTCTGCTATTGGTAATAATTGAGTTGAATGAGCGGTTATTTTAAACGAATAAGGCAAGTCGATTTGACGATAAATAGGGGTTAAATCAAGGTACTTGTCCGCATCTGATGCGGTGATATTCGCCGCCAAACTGGTGATAATATATTCATCATTTTGAGTCCGCACAATGAAATCGTCAGATTTAGCTGGCAGCTTAACTTCCAGCTGTCCCTGCACGAGTTTAATGTCATTTTTGTCTTTAATATGCAGATGCACCGGCGCATTAGCCTTCAAAATAACACCGTTTTTAAAGGTTATTTCAGCCTTACCTTCTAATAACTGAAACGGGCCGGCAGCAAGTGTAAAGAGCTCTTTATCAGCGGTTTTAGTCATACGGGCGGATGGCCCATAATGCACAGTCGCCAATTCAGTGTTCGATTGATCAAATGCGAAAAACAGCAAAATACAAACTAAAATACTCGCTGCTATTGGCAATCCGTTATACCAAAAATGTTTTGTCACTTGGCGCGCAGCGACTGATTTAAACTGGGGTTTATTTTCAGCAACCGCTTTATCTTGCTGGTTTATCCGGGCCATCACACTGGATGTAAACGCTTCTGTATCTGTTTGATTTAGTTTAATTTTTAACAGCTTATGTATCAGAAAATGACGGGCAGCGCGCTTTTTAAACTGCGGATCGTGCTGCAGCGCTTGCTGAAACTCGGCTGGATTGGTTTTATCGGCAATATAACGCGCTATCAAATCGTCTTGATGTTTGTTCATGCCGTACTCTCTTTTAGGCGTTTATCTATACAATTTCGCAGTTTTTCACGAATTCGATGCAGCCGCATCGTCATTGCTGAATGTTTAACTTGGTGCAGTTTCGTGAGCTCGTCTACGGAGTAACCTTCGCTATAATGCTGAATAATCAGTTGATGATATTTACCATCTACTTTTTGCAAACACTGCTCTAAAGCATCCAGCATGGTATTTTCATCATTGTTTTTAAGTTCGTGTTCTATTTCATCAATCAGAATTTCTTCAAAGTCACTGATATCCAGATTTACTTGCGTGTTCAATTTTCGGTAATAATCTTTGAGCTGATTAAGTGCGATACCTTTTAACCAAGGCCGAATAGGGCGATTAATATCAAACTCTTTTAGCTTTCTGTGCGCAATAATAAAAGCTTCCTGAGCTAAATCATCAGCATCGCTTACCAGCTTCATGCGTATTGCGAGAAACGCCCGAACATCACTTGCGTATCTTCTGATAATTTCAGCAAAAGCACTGTCATCGCCACACTGAGCCAAAGTGATAATTTTTCTGTCATCGTCAAATTTCAAACACCCACCCCAGTCGACAATTTGAGAAATATGCTCAGTTTGTTTACACCTATATCTATATATATTGTTAAGTACGGCGAAAATTGACACATTTATTTTCAATTATTCACCGACTGCATCTAATTTGTGTATAGCTTTTAACTACGCGGGAGCGACGAGTTGATGGTGATTGGAGGGAAATTAGTGGTCGTAAAATTTAGATACATCTGCTGTGCTTGAACCGCATAGTACCCATATTCGTAAACGTCCGTCATGCTACGCTAAATCAGTCAGCTTCGTTTTTGCTGAATACGCTCTGCTTATCAACCATTTTTTGAATACCAACACAGTGAAAATGAAAATACAAGACACCACCGACAACACCCAATAACCCCCTCGCATATACCCCGTCAAGAAGGAATATATATTTCCCTATAAATAACGAAAGTAATAAGCTTAACAAACCGATAAAAGGCCAAATGGTTTTAAATGCTTTGAAATAATAGTCTTTATAAACAGATTTTTTATTTATGATATTTGGAACATCCAATTGCTTGTACGACAAGTAAAATTTCATTTTGACCTCTAAAATTAATCCGCTTTTGAATAGTTCAAAATATACACGCGCCGACTATAACGCCAACACCTCCTAATATAGGGCCTCCAATCAAAATTAAACCTGCCCCAAGGTACAGTTTTTGAATTTAATTCGGGTTTAACATTCCCTTAACCCGATTTTTTCACTTACATTTTGGTGTAGATATTCCAGCAGTGAAACTCAACTGAATCGAATTTATGCTCGAACATCAGCTTCCTGTAGCGCCAAACCTGCTGAAGCAGAACTTCGATGCCACGGGCTCTAACCATATATGTAAAAACTGATGACAATTTTTTAAGATCGATATCGGGTTGTTCTGGTAATGATGTTTTTAAAAATACTACAGTAGATGTAGGTCAAGCTTCAGCTTGTTTCAAGAGCTTTTCGAAAGGAAATGAAAGTTGGGATATTGTCATAGATAATGGGTATCTCTTTTTCGAATATTATTTGTATGATCGCCCTGAATATAAATAATTAGCGGTCGAGACGCCCAAGAATAGCAATCGGGGACAGCTCCTAATTAAAAAGTTGTGAATGCCCTCAGAAGGCCCTTCACTGTAGCGTACTTTTTCTCGTGATTTTTTTGGATACCGGGTGTGGTTCCAGACGCATAATACTTTTGGCGAGACGTTACTTAGCGTTGTTAGAACATTTCGGCAATACATTTGGGCATTAAAATAAGTCGTCTTCTTCACTGGTTTCTGTTGACGATCGCACATGAAGCGTTTCCCACATTTCGTTTTGGTGAAGCCATATTGGGTCAGCATTTTTCTCTATCCATTCATTACTGTCAACGCCATCAATTTTTGCCGGACGCTTAACCTTAACTTGCTTTCCGTTCATGAAAACCCACATATATTTCTTTTGTCGCTCTATCTTTGCTGCTTTTCTAGCTTTAATCTTTGCCATACTTGTTTCTACGTTCTAGAGCCAAAACCAAGGGGCTTATCCTTATTTATTAGGTATTTACATGGCTCACAATAACATATTGACCCGGAGAAACGATAATGGGTTCAGGGAAACCTTTACCCAAAACTTTTCTTCCTTCATTATTTTCACCAGACTGGTTACTGAAACCGATATTGACTACTTTTTCGAAGTGAGCATATGATGCCCACACTACTGTATTGACATATTTTATAGAGCCATCCACTTCTCGATTAAGTGACCTGTAAAAGGTTGAACTCACGAAACCTTCTTGTTCGCTAAAATAGGATACATATTCATCACGAATTTGCTCAGCAATCACTTCCATCCCTCTCGGGACAGTAATAGTATTTATTACACTTACTTGATCCATGAGCGGCCTCCAAAAAAGATGCATAATGCTTTAGTATTCGTGCACACGTAGTTTGTGAGAATTATTTGTTCAACGGGCAAACGGGGCAGTTGTCTGGTTTGATTTAAGCCAATTTAATCATTATTTGCAACTTTATTTTCGATATGCGCAGCAAGGCTTTCCTCGAATCAACGAGCGAATGATTTATAGTGATTTTATTGCCTTAAAAATTTCACCTAACCCATCTTTAAACCCATGCCAGTTAAAACTCTGCTTATAGCAGACCCTGTTTGACCATTTGTTTTATCTTTTTCCTTCTAAAACTAGCTTTCCTTTTGTTGATAACTGATATTTTTGAGTTGGGCTACGGGGCGAATCAGGCTCAGTCATTTCAACCAAACTTTGCTGTAATGCGGGCTGAAGATAATTTTGTAAAAATGTTGGCCGATGCTTTATCTTGAGTGTTGAAAGTAAAGCTTTGGTATTTAGAGGCTGTTCAACTAATGCGATCATTAACCGTTCTACTTGTTCGGTTACTTGTTCGGTTACTTGTTCGGTTACTTGTTCTTCAGCTTTACTTTTCACAGTAAACCCAGCGTGGATTGGTAGTTTAATCAAAAAATAACTACGTTCATCATCACTTTCAAATTCGGGCTTGGGAGAACCATTAGCCTTCATTACCCGCAATATCTTAGGTACACCAGTAGACCTGCCTTCCGTTAAATCCAGCTCCTTTAAAAATTCACCAATGCGACGATTGCGATAACGTCGGCTTACTGCTTTTCCAGCCTGTAAATCACTTAAACGAATTGACCTGTCTGGTCCTGGAAAACTTAACACCATCAAATATTCGCCATCAATTCGAATTTCAATGGGTTCACGAATTTCATACGAGCGATGATAAACCGCATTTACCACGGCTTCTTCAACCGCTGCTAATGGAAAATTCCAAAATCGCTCAGCTTCTGGCCTAGTCGGTTTTTTAACCACTGCTTCTTTTAGATAGTTTCGGTTAATATAATCTAACGTGTTACGGGTAATACGTCCTAGCGACCCTGTGAAAATTTTTTCTTCAAAACGATCGCCGCCAGCCCCATCTGGGAAATAAACAACATCAATTTGCGTGGCAGGAAAAAATTGCTCTGGTCTCTCATTGAAAAACAATAATCCAACATTTTTTGGAAATGCCATTTCGGATGGACCACCAACCACATTCATCCGGCGACCGAGCGCTTCAGTATCTAAATCATGAGCTTCGGTACTCAATTCGCTTTGAATATCAACTAAGAATTCGCGCATTAGATAAGGTGACAAATCATCCAGTTTAGCGGTTTGACGATAACGATCATCAAATGGCACGGTTGCAGCTAATGTCATAAGCTCTCGTTCATCATTCCCTGTTGCTTTAACCGTGCTGGTATGTTTACGCAAATAATAAGCCCAATCAGCCTTTTTACTTAAACAGGTTTTCGCTTTATATGGCCGAGATTCACCACCCGGAGCCCATAAAACCAATATTGTTTTGCCTTGTATTTCATAGCTAGCTGTAAGCGGGTGATAATTTGGCGCGATTGCCGAGTGACCAAGGTTTAAAAGCTCTTTTTGAATGGCATCGATTTGCTCAGGTAATAACCCAACTGGTGCATCGTTGGCTGACACTAGCGGCTGACCATTTTGCTCGGCGACACCAATCACCACATAACCGCCACCCAGATTATGAAAATCATTCGCAAACGCACAAATAGTATGCAGAATAGACTCAGGGTTCCAACCGGATTTATATTCAATGCGCTCACTCTCAACAGTTCGAAGAGTAAGTAGATCATCAATATTAACGGGGAGCTTTGTGGTTAAGTCGTTCATTATTCACCTTAGTTCAGTTTATTTGAGCTGCCGATGTGAATTTTTCTTCACGAGCATATTGCAGCCCACCAATAACAATATAATGCTGAGATGGGTCTGAAGTATGGCGACTTTCATCGCAATAGACATTATATGTTGTCATTAGATTCTCCAACACTTTTCATCAACGAAGCAAATTGATCTCGATCTTGCTTTAGTCGCTCAATTATCTGTTTTGCAGCGGTTTGCATTTCTGGAACCTCAACTGGGGATGCGCCCCTCTCAAAAACTCCAGAAAGGTGAGAATACTCATTGTTAATCCTGTCTGTTAAGATTGCAGGAATACTATCTTCACCAAAAAATATACTTAGGGTCTCTGGCGTCATGCCTTGATCGGGATATCGGTAATAGAGGTAAATCTCGAAAAATTTTCTCGCATTGTTGGCAAAATTATAAAAGGTTACGTAGTTGGTATCATCGATAGCATCAAGAGAAGCACATTTATGGATCTGATGAAACAGGTAGTTAAACTCAGTCACATATTCTTTTAAGTACGATGGCATAACCTGTAAGGTGGATTTTTTATCCTGTCTAACCACAACAAAGTAAGCTTTCTGACATTTTTTCTTGTCGCCTTCAGCAATAAGGTAATTGTCTTTCAGCCTCTTCAGATACTTCAAAAAATCAAGTTTGTGTGTTGAAACAAATAGTTGTGCAAATTTTCCCTTCTCGACCACTTCTGCATTTAACAAGCTATAAATAAAGAAAATATGATTACCGTCAAGCGACGAGATAGGATCATCAATCCAGATAATCGGTTTTGAATCTTTGGTTGCAACATCATCTAGCTTGGCCAAAAAGTAACAAAATGCTAGCAAGCTGCATTCACCTTCACTAAGGTGATAAGCTTTCTTTCCGTCACGAAGTACTTCAAACCGAATACGTTTAGCGTCTTGCGTTGGGCCTTCATCTTTTTTAGCCTCCAACGTTAAGAACTGATGCCCGAAAAAATTATTCAGATATTCATTTACCTTTTTAGCTCCTTTTTCTTCATCATTCAGTTCACGTTTCTTAGCCGCAACTTGTGCTTGTTTTTCGGTAATATTCTTATTGATAGTCGTCTGCGCTTGTTGAGCCTCATCCCTCTTTTGCTTTAAGGTTTCAATTGATTTGAGCTGTGTTTGGTAGTCAATCGTAAGTAAATAATCAGCGACCTCTTTCAATCGCAAGTCGGCTTTAGCCTTGGTTTGTTCACCGGCTAATGAACTGCTAAATAACTCTGATTGAGCGCACAGGTCACTATATTCCTGCCAGATTTGCGCTAGTTTAGCAGTGCAATCAGCGGGGCTCTCATAGTCTTTAGCGTTTAAAATATCACCTTTACGCGCCTTCAGTTGCGCGGTTAGATTACCTAAAGCAAGCTGATAATCCTTGGTTGCAGCTTTTAATCTGCAATCCAATGAGATTAGTTGTGAGTGAAACTTGGAATAAAAAACAGATTGATCAATGGTGAGTGCGGATTGAACTGTTATGTTTTCGGTTTCTATCTTAGTAAGTAATGCATTGATCGCCTTTTCTAATAACTCAGATTCTTCATCAAAGTGCTTATCAAGCTCAGCCCATCGCTCAGCAGAAATTTCATTGTCGCAAAATGCGCATTTTTCATGCTTGTTTCGGTGGTGAGTACGACCTTCATTGACCCAGCGGTTAAGTACTGCATCTTTAACTAACGCCTGAATTTTGTCAGACTCACTGATCGGCTTAGATACCAGCACTTCAACTTGTTGTGCCAAGCTCAAAAAACTTAGCTGAGGTGAAGAAAATCTAGGTATTGCAGGCAAAACCTTTTCATCAATCAGCTTTTCGTGATCGCTCACTTGCTCTGATGTTAACTGCTGAAAATCAGGGCTACTTACAGTTGTGATATCGGCCTTTAATTTGGTAATGGTGTAGTTTTGGTCACCAAAACGCTCAGGCTTGTATTTAATGCCGATGTCTTTGCTGGTCGCTTTCTCCCCCAATTGTTTTTCTAGACGAACATTCGATTGCTTATGAGCGGTAACGGCATTGTTGTATACAACTGCGGCCTGCTTTTTGTCGGCAAACAAACCGGTTTCTTGCCCTTCAATACTAGAACCGAGTTCTGCCTCAAGAGCTTTAATCTCTTTTTCGATCTTATTATTGTCGTCCCCCAAAATGGCAAATGGCTCAATGCTGTCGTCAGGATTAGTGATAAACCGAAGGTTATCTCTAATAAAGTCTTCATTGAAAACACGAACATTCTTGTCGTGGGTGGGTAAGGTCGCGAGTGTCACATCCGTGTTATCAGTAAATTTTAGCTGAAACGAGGGAGTGCCATATTTATCTGATAAAGAGCGTGTCTCTAAAGCACGAGCAATACGCGACAGTGTAGTCTTACCGGAATAGTTACGCCCATAGATGATGTTGATATCAACAAAGTTCTGAACAGCACCCCCTTTGTTTTTAACCTCACTATCCCAATTAAAATCATCGAACACACCAAGCTTTTTAATGTGTTGAATTTTCTTTAGCATGGTAAACCTCCTTGTGGGGCATATTTTTTCCAGAGGTTTTCATGGTGGTCAGTAAGTGCTGCCGAATAGTCTTTCACTTCCGTTTGAGATGAAGTTAAAGCATTAGGGGAAATAAGGCTCACATCACCGTCTTTTTCAAACCAAATAGATTGGCCTTCTTCCAATGCAAAGCACTTTTCCAAGCCAATCAGCACCTGGTAATGAAAGGCCAGGGCGGTTGTTAACGCGGCATTTGTTGTTTGACCACCACTCATACTCCCTCCTTAGAGCTCGCCTTTAAAGGCTGAATCGAGAATTGATGCTTTTAGTTGGTTCAGAGAGGTCATTTCTGCTGTCACCTCAGCTTCCAAATTGCGGCTTTTATCGACTAACTGCCCGACTTTATCAACAATATCATGCTGAATAGCTTTACTTGGAACAGGGATTAGGTACTTTTCCAACGCTTTTTTATTTACCCCAGACTGACCAGCGGCTCGTTGGGAAATGCCAATAACATAGTTCTGTATTGACGGTGACTGCAGGAACCAAAATAGATAATCCTTCGTCAAAAGCTCCTCATTAGGTACGGCTTTCATCAAAGCAACGTTATAAGCGCCATCAAGCCCTCTCAATATCTGAAATACTGGTGGTCCATAGCGTCCAATCATCACATCATCTTTCGTACAGAATTTCTTCGTTGATGCGCTATCGACATAAACAATATGATTATCAGTCTTATAATCACGAATCTGAATTAAGCGAACATAGCCTTCTTTCTGAACATCAGAAAACTGTGATTTTGGCGGCTGAGAGCCACCTATGAAATCAACCACCTCCGTTAGTGGCACGGAATCACAATCCGACAGTTTGAAAAATTCATCTAATACGCTGTCGAACAGTTGTTTAGATAGATCGAGCTTGCTTTGCAAATGCTCGATGGCGGTGTCGATGCGGGAGAGCAGTGCATCGAGTTTTTCGACGATGCGTTGTTGCTCCAGCAAGCTTGGAAGAGGAATGTCCAATTCTTCAACCATTGCTTTAGTAAGGGCCTGTCTAGTCGCACCGCCAGCGCCTTGCCAAAGCAGTTGTGCCTTAAACTTAGGATTTACGATCAAATAGTTCAGGAATTTACTATCGACATACTCCGTTGGTCTAATAATTGCGACATGCTGATTTACACGTGCAGGCAAGAACTCATTAGGAACAATACAGCATCTTGCAATTGATGCCCCTGTAATATTGAGTAGTACGTCTCCACTCTCCACGACTACATTTTTGAGGCCATTAGCTTGCTCATCATCAATAAACGCAAGCTTTTTCTCTTTAAAGAAACAGTCGTGAACATTTAGGCTTCTAATTAGCGAAATACCGCTAGATTTATAAGCTTTTTCGCCTCCCTTCGGAGTTGCCCCACTTCCAATCTTGGTTGTGAGATCTTTCAACTTGTGCCACTCCCACCCATCCGGTAGTTTATATAAAACCTGCTCCATGCTTATTTCTCCGCCAACAGGCCTTCAATTTCATCTAATAGGCCTGACACCAGTTTTTCTTTGGTGCGGATCTGCTTAAGAATATCGCTTGGCGCTAAGTACTCGGCATCTTTTTGTTTGGCTGGATTTTTAGCAGAGAGGTCATAGTCTTCTGCGAGTTTGCTGGCTGATACCGTCCAGGAGCGATCCGTAGTTTCGCGGCTGCTATACAGCTCAACAAACTCTTTTAAGTGGTCATCGGTAATAGGCTTGTTTTTGGTGAGCTTTTGCTCCGGCTCACATTCGTAGTACCACACATCGCTGGTGCCGCCGCTGCGCTCAAAAAACAGCACATTGGTTTTTACGCCCGAATATGGCAAAAATACCCCAGCGGGTAGGCTTAAAATGGTGTGTAGGTTAAAATTTTCCAGCAGTTCTTGTTTGACCTGTTTAAACGCACTGTTGGTTTGGAACAGCACGCCTTCTGGCACGACGATGGCAGCTTTGCCGCCACTTTTCAGGGTTTTCATAAAGTGTTGTAAAAACAGCAACTCGGTGGCATTCGCTTTAATGGGAAAATTCTGTTGAATCTGGTCTTTCTCTTTGCCGCCAAATGGTGGGTTAGCGAGAATAATGTCGTAACGGTCTTTTTCCTGAATATCACGGATATTTTGAGTAAGGGTATTACCACGAAACAAGTTGGGCGATTCGATGCCATGCAAAATCATGTTCATCATGCCCATCACATAAGCCAGCGAAGTTTTTTCAAAACCAAAGAAGGTATCGCGCTGGATAAAGTCCCATTGCTCAGTAGAAAGAGCACTCTTTTTGGCTTTTAAGTGGTCAAAGGCTTCGACTAGGAATCCGCATGAGCCAGCCGCTGCATCGTAAATGGTTTGCCCGGCTTGTGGGTCAATGGCTTTAATCATGGCACGCACTACTGGACGCGGGGTGTAAAACTCACCCGCATAGCCACCGGCATCGCCCATGTTTTGCAATAAGCCTTCATAAACTAACGAGAGCTCAAACATTTCATCACTGGACTGGAAATTCAGCGTATCGATAATATCCAACACCTCACGCAAGGTATGGCCAGAAGCGACCTTGTTGTCTAAATACTGGAAGATGGCACCAATTTTATAGGCGAAGGATTTAGGGTCTGATCCCGTAACGGCGGCATTGGCAAAGCTTTTTAAGTAAGGGAATAGCTCGTTATTCACATAATCGGTTAAGTCATCGCCCGTGCGAACTTTGTTAATGTCTAGCTTGCCATCGAAGTTTTTCGGGCAGGCCCAATTTGACCAACGATGTTCTTCATCCAATACAGGATGATAGTCTTTACCTGACAGAACCGCTTCATCTTCTTTTTCAGACTCGTAATCATCTAAAAATTTTAAAAACAACACCCAAGAGGTTTGCTCGGTATAGTGCATGGCACCACTAATGCCATCGTCGCGGCGCAGTATGTCGGTAATTCGGTCAATCTTTTGTTGTAATGACATGGCTTATAGTTTTCCGATAATAAAATTGTACATATTGGTGATGTCTTCGCTGATTTCTCTGTAATCTACATGAGAAATATATTCTTGGAACATCTCTCTACTGAAGCCGTAAGGTTCTTCTTCAACCTCTTCTATAAATGGCGATAAGATACTTTTCACGAAATCGGAAGGCAGGGATGCTAGGTAATTGTTATACACTGGCTTGGTTTCGAAGGTGGTCTCTTTGCCTTTTTTTACTTCTTTAGTTTCGTTTAAAACTTGAAAGCCATTGTCACATTGTTTAAGTAAATAATCGCCATTTTTAAATTGTTGTAAGTGTGCTGATTCGGGGAGCTTGTGGTTGTTAAGTGCGGCCACACATGCTCCCAGTGCTGAATTTGACAGAAGGTAATGTTTAATCTCCCTTCTTCGCCAACTTAAAACATGAACTTTCAGCTTATTGCTTGTATTAATCTTGATGCCTTGAACTTTTAATGAGAACTCTTCAGTGCCTATACCATCAATTGGTAGATTATCTCTGTCACAAAGCAAAAATATCTCTGTTGTTTTAATGTCTAACCCTTCGCAAAACTTCATAAAGTTTTGAACCCAGTTTAATTTAGACTCGGCAAATTTGCAGTTATGTGTGTTCCAGCCTGAATTTACTTTTACAACAGCTACCTTATCAAATTTTTCATCAAAATGTTCATCAGGGAAACCAAAACTTTGCTTAGATTTCTTGTATAACTCTCGAAATATATACCAGTCATTTAAGTCATCAATAAGCACTATTTTCTTGTAATAAGTTAAAGCTCTAAATTCTGATTTTTTAATATTAGATAGCTGTGAAAGTCGCTTTATTAGCTCATTTGAATTTGAGGGTAAGTAAACTTTCCCCTTGTTTAAAATCCTAATATTCTCAACCCCTACACAGTATATTGAATCTAATAAATGCGTGGTTGATATAGAGTTCCCTTTTATTTGTTTGAGGCTGTCCCAGAATTTTTTTACATTTTCATAGTGCAGATGAGAGTCGG
Source organism: Catenovulum sediminis (assembly GCF_007289895.1). Lineage (GTDB taxonomy): Bacteria > Pseudomonadota > Gammaproteobacteria > Enterobacterales > Alteromonadaceae > Catenovulum > Catenovulum sediminis. Next base: position 362,913 of record NZ_CP041661.1, read on the forward strand.
CTTCATCGAAAATGAATAATGTATCGTCACTATCAAATAGGTCGACAATGGCATACAAGAAAAGTAGCTGAAACTCGCCATCGCTTAAATCACCTAATTCAAGAGGCTGATCATCAGTCTTGCTTTTGAAGACTAATGATGATGCTTCTTTATCAAGAAAACTTGAATTGTTACAAGCTCTAATGAAGAATCCAATTTCAGGATCGAACCTGTTAATTGATTCTTCACCATCCTCCAACCTCTCAGTATCAAAAGATACGTCCAGCAAGTTTTCAGGATATATTTCAAATATATCTTTCTTAATAGGGACGTCAAAGTCATATTTATCGCGAATACAATTTTCAATGAAACTTTCCAAGGTTCTATGAAAAGCAGTTTGCCGAATTGTATCAATGTCCCCGCGAGCTTCTCTACTCAAAGCCTCGTCAACTTGCCTAACATATTGCGAATCTAATCTAAACGCTATTTTAAGTGTTGTCGTGTTGTCTAGCCCTTCAACTTCGTCTGCATAACCTGCTGAAATAAGAAACCCACGCACCTTGCCATCTTTCTTCAGAGCAGTAGCTAGAAATATCAGCAATTTAGACCATGACTTATCAAAATAAAAACATGAAAACTGCAAGTTATTTTCATTTGAGTTCGTTTTTTTTAAGTGACGCAAAAACTCGTTCGAGAACTTTTCATTTTGACCGGATGAAAAGCATACTATTTTCTTGTCGATGTATTTCTTTTGAGTTAACTTTTGGCTAAAAATTGAGTGCAATATGCTAGATTTTCCTGAACCATTCTCACCAATTAATGTTGTAACTTTACTCAAGCTTATTGTTTGAGGCTGCTGATGCAACGGGTTAGGTGCGAGTGTTAGTTCCATTTATTATTCGCCTTTTGTTTGTTCTTTTTTTAGCTGTGCAATTTGCTGCTTTTCGCGTTCCAACTCTTGGCGCAGTTCTTCTTCACTTGGCAAGATCAGGCGGTATCGGCTGGCAAACAGTTGTTCGCTGTCTTTTAGTACCGAGTAGCGCACTATGGATTCATCTTTATTGGTGCATAAAATAATACCGACCGTGGGGTTGTCGTCTGGGCCGCGTTTTAGGTCGTCGTACATGCGTACGTACATATCCATTTGGCCAATGTCCTGATGGTTTAACTCACCGGTTTTTAGCTCAAACAAGACAAAACATTTAAGCAGATAGTTGTAAAACACTAAGTCGATATAGAAATCTTTACTTTCGGTACTTACGCGTTGCTGGCGGGCTACAAAGGCAAAACCTTTACCTAGTTCTAATAAAAAGTCCTGTAACTTGTCCATCAGGGCTTGTTCTAAGTCGGCTTCTAATAGTTTTTCAATTCCGCCTATGCCTAAAAACTCAAGCATCATAGGGTCACGCACAAAACCTTTGGGTGCTAGTTGTTTGTTTTGTTCTATTAACTGTTGTTTGGCTTCGTCACTAACGGCTTGCTTATTTTGACTAACCAATAAACGTTCGTAGTAAAGCGTGCCTATTTGTCTATCGAGTGCGCGTGAGCTCCAGTTTTGCTCGGCAGCTTCGTTCATATACCACTGCCGTGCGCTGTCATCTTCTACTCGCAATAATCTGCGGTAATGTGTCCAGCTTAATTCGGGACGCAGTGCGTCTCGAATTGGAAAAGTTTGATAAAACAGGCGCATTTTACGTAAGTTGCTGGCATCAAACCCTTTGCCAAACTCAGCGGTAAGTTGCTCTGATAATTGCGTCAGCAATTTGCTGCCGTATTGGGCGCGGTTTTCACCTTGTTGTTCAAACTCAACAATGTGCTGCCCAATTTGCCAGTAAGTTTGCACCTGTATGGCATCTACAGCACGGTAGGCCTGATTTCTGGCTTGTTGAATAATGTCTTTTAGTTGGGTTATTAATGGGCTAATTGTCAGCATAATGTGCTCTTAAATTAGTTATACAATTGCTGCTGTAGCTGTTTAAAGGCGGCCAATAGGAGAACTGGCTTGCCACCAAATGCTGTTGAGGCATCTTTAATCGTACCTAAACCTGATAGCTCGATAAGTGCTGGTAAGCGCTCGCGTGATAATTCAGTACTGCCAGTTTGCTCATACCGGTTAAGCACAAAGTGCAAAAACTGCTGTGCCTTTTCGTGGCTGTATTGTTTAAAGAAGGCGCTGTTAGTACGAACTTGATCGGCGCGAGCTTTACGGGTTGCCATGGGCTGTTCAAAGGCTAAAAAAGCCAGCAGATCGAAAATATCGCACTCTTCTGCTTCAAACATGCGTCGTAGTGTGGCGAGTTGCTCTTTATCAAAACCTGCTTGTACAAGTTTACTGAGCAAGGTTTCGCGCTCGTCTGGGTCTGACCATATCTGCCTCAATTCCTCAACCGATTTAAACAACCCAGGTAATTGGGTGATCAAGCGCTCAACAAATTCTTGAACCGTGAGAGGTTTGCCGTTTTCATCAATATAACGGGTTTCTACATCAATGACTTTCAGTTCACGGTGTTTGCCTAGCTTTACTTTCAACCGAGGTTTTGGCTCGCCAGGTTCAGGCTCTGGGCCATCTGTTCCTCCGGGTGGCTCTGGTGTGTAAGGTGGCGGAGTTGGCTCTCCAGTACCACCTGGCTCTGGTTCTTCAGGTTCGCCATCCCAATCTTTGTCGTAAAACTTATTGGTTGCACCGCGAAAATCGACAATGGTGAAATAGTCTTTGCCATCAAAAACACGGGTTCCGCGACCGACTATTTGTTTAAACTCCACCATGGAGCCGACGGTTCTATCCAGCACTACGTTACGCACGTTACGGGCATCTACCCCAGTGGTTAACATTTGCGATGAGGTAATAATGGTGGGGATATCTTTGTCGTTATCTTGAAATTTTTCCAGTAGTTCGCGGCCAACTTTACCTTCGTCACTGGTTACACGAACACAGTAATGCGGATCTTTCAGCTTTTTGTGTTTATTGATCATGTCACGCATGGTCAGTGCATGATTTTGGTTTTCGCAAAAGACGATGGTTTTTTCTAGTGGATTGATATTGTTCAAAATGGCTTTTGCGACCAGTTCGGTACGTTCATCTACGACGATTTTTTTGTCGTAATCTTCTACCTGATAGACGTCTTGCCCAGACTCGCCTTCGACCACCTGATCATCTTTAGTTAACACCAGCTCATCTAAATTGGTGCGCACCCGTTTGACACGATATGGCGTTAAGAAACCATCGTTAATACCATCTTTTAATGAGTATTCAAAAGCAGGCTTGCCAAAGTAGTCGTATGTATCCACGTTAGCTTTACGTTTTGGTGTTGCTGTTAAACCTACATGCACAGCACTGCCAAAATGATCGAGTATGGCTCGCCATGAACCCGTTTCATTGGCACTGCCACGGTGGCACTCATCAATCATTACTAGGTCAAAAAAATCACTTGGATAAGCTTTGTAATAACCCTCTATGTTTTCACGTTCAGCAATAGCTTGGTAAATAGCAAAAAATATGTGTGCGTTGGTTGGCACGACTCCACCACGCTTGCGTACCTCCTCACCGTTTATTTTGATGAGGTCTTTTTCATAGGGGTTGAAGGTGTTAATCGCTTGATCGGCCAATATATTGCGATCCGCTAAAAACAATATTCTTGGCCTACGTGTACCCGGAGATTCTTTGTTCCAACGGGACTGGAACAATTTGTGGACGATTTGAAAGGCAATAAAGGTTTTACCTGTGCCAGTCGCCAGCGTTAACAGCACGCGTGGCTTACCTTTACCAATGGCATCTGTTGCCGCATGTACCGCTAATTCTTGGTAATAACGCGGCTGCATTGCGCCTTCTAAATGAAAGGGCACATTGCGAAGTTGCTGACCTAGATCCGAATTAACTCCCGCGTAGCGGTTTTCAAGCTCTTGTGGTGTTGGATAAAACTCGATGTAGTCGCCTTTGCCGGTTTCTAAATCGAACTCATAGGTTTGTTTGCCGTTACTCGAATAAACAAAGCGCACGAGTAGCTTCTTGGCATAGTCGATGGCTTGTTGAAGGCCTTTGGTTGGGTGCTCAGATTCTTTTTTAGCTTCAACAACTGCAAGGTAACGATTGTCTTTATAGAGCAGATAATCGACAAAACAACGACGACCACGCACACCACCGGAAAGCTTACGGCCATCGGTAAAATAGTGTTCCCGAATAATATTGTTAGGCTGCCAATGTGCGGCTTTTAATGCTGGGTCGATATAGTTTGCTCTGGTATCGGCTTCAGACGACATATCATCACTCCTTGAGGCTTTTAGCTTTGGCTATCGCTTGGCATTTTTTCTAATATGTCGCTTAACGGACAGTTAAATAAATCACACAGCTTATCTAATGCTTCTAAATCTACTTTTTGAGCTGTTTCTTTGTATAGCAATGTAAGGGTGTTGCGACTCAGGCCAGTTTCCCGCATTACATCACTAATGCGCATTTTATGTTCACCCATTAATCGAGCTAGATGACAGCGGATCATGTTCTCTCCATACAATTACTATAGAAACAACTTTTTGAGTTATTTGTCATAAAGATAAGCCACTGTTTAGTCAGATCACTACCTTATCACGACTTAATTTATTCGCAACTAATTCGAGTTCAACTGAAATTTATATGGTGGGATATTTAAAACTTTAATGTCTAGTCAAGTGTCTAATTCTCGCTCAATGCTGTCTCTGAGTATGTGCACATTGTATGCGTATATTGCGCGAAAAAGGGCATCTAGTGCATTTAACATAACATCAATAACACATTACGATGCCCAATATTTAACTAAACAGGTTAGATCACTTCAATTCGAATATTGTCGATAAATGCATCTATTTGCCCACTGCCGGCTACAAAATAAAGCTCTAACCGGGCCAAGTGTTGATCCCAGTTTGCTTCATCAAAAATAACTTCAATTGTTTGCCAACGAGCCGGGTTAGATGCCGCGTTTGCGCTGTCGGTGTTCAACGTCAAACTTTTTTCAATTCTAGCATCCCATTCGTCTTTACCTGTACTATCATTGCGCGGCACCATTAAAAATTTGATAGGCAAAACTTGCTGCTCGCTCGCGTTAATTTTCACATCAAAACTTAACTTAAATTGCCGGTTTTGGTTTTCACCAAATATTTGTGGTGGCACACCCTTACCAAGTGCAATGCCATTGTGCTGGCTGTCGTCAGTTATTTGCAGGTGCAATCCAAAGGTACCCGCATTCGCCGCATTTTCACTGACAGTGATAAGGGTACTGTCAGCCGTTTGCCAATATTTTCCCCAAGGCGAAAACTGGCCACTTTCAAAACCGGAATTTAGATCTGCCAATAAATTTTTATCCGCTTGCGGTACCGTTAATGTAAAACTGGCGCTGAGCCCGTTGTGACTGGTCGCGGTAATCAGTGCGGTGCCTGCGTTAACCGCACTTAAAATGCCTTCGTTATCAACCACCACAACTGATTCGTCAGACGAGCTCCAGCTGACAGAAGGATAGGGGGCATACTCGGGTAAAACCTGGCTGCTGGCTTGAAACGTTTCCCCAAGCTTTAAAACTTGATTTTCGTTTACTTGAATATCTGTCACAACAACATTATCAATGTGATTATTGACTTCTAATATCATTGAACTGACCTTTCCACCCGTGTCAGAGAATGTGACACTAATCTGGTTGTTTTTGGCCAGTAACGCGTAGGGTATTGGGATATCGATGGCACCAAAAAATCCATCTTTACGATTCTTCTGATCATAACCGGCCCAATCGTCAGGCACAGTGACTGCACTGCCATTTACTGTGATAACGGGTTGTTTTGAACTTGAGTGAGCTCGGCCAATCCCCATACGCAAAAGCGCGGTCGATTTTTTCGGGTCTTTACCAGTTAATGCCACATTATCGATATTAAATACCAGTGCTTGATTTGCGGTTATTTTTTGCAGATGTTCCTTAGCATAGTAAGTTTTGCGTTGCAGCGTGTTATCAATAGCAAATGTTTTGTCTAAATCGAGTGTAAATTTAATGGTTTCACCAACAGCCAGTTGAACTGTTAATGCGCTATTACCTGTATCTAATGCACCTTGGAGAACCTCAGAAACAGATAAGTTTTCACTGGTATGCGTCGCTGCGCTGTCTACCGGCACAGTCAGCCGTTCAAGTTTAATTGAATCGAAATTATAGTTAGCCAGAGATTGAATATTCAATCGAATATTTTTAACTTCATCTTCTAGGTTATTAATAATCAGGTAAGCTTTGTCTTGATGCACATAAGCGGCCGTTTGCACATCTGGGTCGGGTGAAGATATCGATATTCTGTGGCCTTCAACGTCTTTCCAAAATGCATAAAAAAGGTGGTTGATATTAAGCAGGTAGTTATTTTCATCATTGGGGTTGATAAATTCCCACCTGTTACTGGTTGAATTGAGTTGAATTTTGTTTCTGTCTGGCCGCCACATAGAAGGCACATAAGGGTGGCCATTGCCTGCATTGGTATCTTGCCAGTACCATGTTGTGTATCCGGTAATAAATGGAATAGAGGTTAAAATACGATCTTCGCGCGCCAGTAGCTCCATTAAAATGTTATTGATAGAACGTATTGTTTGGCTGCTGACAATTTCATCGTACGCCCGCTCACCGGGTGCCCGATCAACTATATTGCCGTATTCGGTAATGGCATGCGGTTTTACCTTGTCCCATTTGTAGTGCGAGTAGGTTTCAATTAAATCTAAAATCGCTTGCGCGTTTGAGCCACTGCGGCGGATCTCGCTTTCATCATCAGGCACACTGTCGTCTATAATATTGATGCCATCGTACAAGTGTACTGAGAAGCCATCCATATGGTCGCCAGCCGTATCCATAAACATTTTTTGCCGACTTTGCCAGTGTGCAAAATATTCACCCGTATCAAAAGGCAATTCCATTGACGGCCAAGCAGCAGAATAGCCCACAACATTTAAGTTTTTAAGGGCGGGCCGGTTATCAATAGCCTGACCTATTTCTTTAAACCAATTGCTCATATGCTGTCGGGTTTCTGCGTCACTATTATTGTATTGAGCTTTGTATTCCCACGCGTGTACGAAAGGTTCATTCATCGGTTCATAAATCAGTGGACGTGATGCATCATCATAATAATATTCAAAATAATCAGCGGCCCAACGAGCACCTTCAATAGGATTATTACCCACACTCAGATTGTTTTTTGGGTGCGAAGTAATCACAGTTCGGTTCTGCGGGCCGGTTAATTTTGTCAGCGGATTCGCATGATAATGAGTAATATTGCTCGGCCCCTGCTGCATCGCAACTTGTGTTTGTGGGTACGTACTTTCACCGGCAATCTGTCTGGCTGCATCTATCGGAGACCAGAACTGACGCCCCTGACCCATTCTAAATTCATCAACATAGCGTTTTACAACGTCCTCTTCATATCCTTTGGTGAAGCTGTCATGCATATTAAAAAACTTATCACGCGCTAACGTACCCGAGTTTTCATAATATTGTTGGGTATCTAGCGCCGCTGATATTTCGACAACGTCTATATTCGAATCATCCATTGGTTTTTGAATGGTGATTTCTAACTTGCGTGCAACCTTTAGCTCACCATCTGAAAGGTAAAAACTAAATTTGATCTTTTGCGCCATGCCCGGATTTAACAAAGCAGCCAGTTCGGCTGGCGTAACCACAACACTGTCAGACGACAAAACGATGCCAACCGCCGGATTGTTGTTATCGGCAATAACATCGACAACCGTTAAATCATGGTTTTGTGCATCCTGCGCACCGGATAACAATGAAATGGTCTGTACGGGATCTTGAGTTGAAAACTGCAAGGTTAAATCACCATTGTGCGTAGGTGCAGTATTTTCTGCTGGCGTTTGTTCTGGTGCATTAGCAGCGCTATTTGTACTCCCACCGCAGGCTATTAGTTGCATCGCAACGCATATCGACAACAGTGGTTTTAATTTATAACTATTTTTCATGATGTGAATCCTTGAATGGCTTAAATTTCAAACCAAATTAAACAATTTAAAAATTAAATATAAATTAATAGTTTTACTTATAAATAAAATAATCGCATAATAATCATAAGATGTAAATTTTTTGTTTTATTTAAGTTTTTAAAATGACGCTGAACTTGCGTAAGAAGGTGAAGATTGAAAATGGTTAATACAATTTATCGAAAGCAAATAAGTGTATTGCTGATGACACTGGTCAGTTTTATGTTGACGGCATGCAGTGGTGGCGGCGTTGGCAGCGTTGGTAGTGTTGGAAGCACGGAGCACACTGCAAAAACGGCGACTCGAATCAACAATGCGATGACTCAAACACGCTCACATGATTTCAATTTTGATTGGAAGTTTAGCCAAGTCGCAACGCAAAACGCATTTTTACCCAACTATGATGACAGCCAGTGGAAACCGGTACGACTGCCACACGACTGGAGCATTGAAGCCGACTATACGCAGCAAAATACATCAGGCGCGACAGGCTATTTGCCTGCAGGTAAAGGCTGGTACAGAAAGTCGTTTAGCACTCCGCAAGCCGAGGTAGTACAAATTTTATTTGATGGCATTTATAACCATTCAAAAGTTTGGATTAATGGCCAATTATTAGGCTATCGCCCTTACGGATACGTACCATTTCATTATGATTTAACACCTTACTTATATCGCGACGGAAGACAGAATGTAGTGGCGGTTGAAGTTGATCGCAGCCGTTATGTCGATTCTCGCTGGTATACGGGCTCGGGTATTTACCGCAATGTAAAACTGATCACTGGCAGTGAAGTTCATATTCCGATTTGGGGTGATTATGTGACAACGCCTAAAATCACCGGCGAACAGGCTGTCGTAAACTTAAAAACCGAAATTAAAAACCGTAAAAACCTGCCACAAACGGTGAAAATTCTAAGCCAAATATATGGCCCCACAGGCAAATTAATCACCTCAAAATTATCAGACATTCACCTACAGGCCAATCAAACCGCAACAGCAGAAAGAAGTTTAACTGTGCTACACCCCCAACTTTGGGATATCGCCAAACCACACCTGTATACCGCTAAAACCGATATTTATGCAGGTGATAAATTATTAGACAGCATTAATACCCGCTTTGGTATTCGTTATTTTAAAAACGATGCAAACACCGGCTTTTATTTAAATGGACGCAATATCAAGATAAAAGGGGTTAATCTTCATCACGATGCCGGGCTGGTAGGGGCCGCCGTACCAAAAGGTGTATGGCAGCGCCGTTTATCAAAGTTAAAAGAAGCGGGCGTGAACGCAATTAGAACGGCTCATAATGCGCCATCAAAAACTTTTTTAGAACTCTGCGATGAGATGGGTTTTTTAGTACAAAACGAAATATTTGACGAATGGGATAACCCCAAAGACAAGCGCAAAAATTTTAACCAATCTGGCAATGCTGAACACGAAACTCAAAGTTACAGTCATTATTTTGAAAAATGGGCCGAAAGCGATCTAAAAGACACGATAAAACGAGACAGAAATCATGCCTCTATTTTTCAGTGGAGTATCGGTAATGAAATAGAATGGACTTACCCCAGATTAACCAATGCAACAGGTTATTGGGCAAAAGATAAACCGGAAGACTTAAATTATTACTGGTCGGCGCCTCCCAGAACGCCGGAGCAGATTAAACAAGCATTAAAAGCGCAACCTATAAAAGGTAAATCGCTGGCACAAACAGCGGCTAAATTAGCAAAATGGACCCGGGAAATGGATTTAACCCGCCCGGTCACTGCAAATTTAGTCACCCCTTCTTCAAGTCATGTCGAAGGCTACACAGAAGTACTCGATGTTATAGGTTACAGCTACCGCCAATCTGTATATGAATACGGGCACAATCATTACCCGAACAAAATGATTTTAGGCACGGAAAACTGGGTGCAATGGCATGAATGGCAGCACGTGTTAGAAAAAGACTACATACCGGGTATTTTCGTTTGGACGGGCATCGATTATTTAGGTGAAGCAAGTGGAAAGTGGCCAAGAAAAGGTACAAATTCAGGCATGTTAGATTTTGCCGCATTTGAAAAGCCTAGTTTTCATATGATGAAAACACTGTGGAATGATGAACCGCATATTTATTTAACGACAAAACCCATGAAAGAATCGGCTTATAAATTAGAAAACGGGCAGGTTGTTGAAAAAGTCAAAGGCAGTTGGAAAAAAGGCAAGTGGTATTGGCGTGAGGTTAACAACCACTGGAATTATCAAAATAATCAACTGATTTCAGTAGAGGCCTATACCAATTTTGATGCAATAGAGCTGAGTTTAAACGGTCAAAGTTTGGGAAAACAAACATTAGCAGACAATCCAGATCGCATTTTAAAGTGGGCGGTTCCGTATTTAGCCGGGACTTTAACGGCAACCGCTTGGAAAAATGGGAAGCGCTACAGCCGTCAATTAAAAACCGCGTCCCAACCCGCATCCATTCAGTTAACGACAGACAAAACAGAATTAAACGCAGATGGTTATCAAGTCGCCCACATAACGGCGCAATTGTTTGATAAAAACAACAACCCAGTCAAACACCAAGACACAATAATTCAATTTAAAATACCAGAAACATTGCGTTTGCTGGGGGTCGATAATGGTGCCAGCAATAACATCCAGCGCCATTTAAGCACACAGATAAAAACCCATAATGGCCGCGCTTTATTGATTGTGCAAAGCAAGTTCAAAAAAGGCGAAACGACCGTTACAGCACTGAGTGACAGAATCCAGTCTGACGCCATAACGCTTTCACTTAGATAAGTGAAAGCGTTGTTTTCTATGTAAAAAAAGGGCACTATGGCGACTAAACAAGCCAAGTTAAAAGTTAACAATATGACAAAAAATAGAATAAATACCGTAGCGGGTTACCTGTGGTTGGTTTCAGCGATTTTATTGTTGTCCGCTTGTAGCAATACACAGTTAAACAAAGCGTGGCAACCGCTATTAACAAACGACTTAACCAATTGGGAAGTTTGGATAGGGGTTCCGCATTCAAGTGTAAAAGGTTTGCCAGAAGGCACCTTGCAACAAGATCACATTAGCCAGCACGGTGCTCCGAATGATGCGATAGGGTTAAACCAAGACATAAAAAACGTCTTTCAGCTTAAACAAAATAACGGAACGCCCGAACTGCACGTTTCTGGTGAAATTTATGGCGGCTTATCTACCAAAGCCCATTACGAAAACTATCACTTATCGTTAAAAATGCGCTGGGGGGATAAAAAATGGGCGCCACGCCTGAATAAATTAAGAGACAGTGGTTTATTGTTTCATTGCCGCGGTGAGCATGGCGCATTTTGGCGCGTGTGGAAATTGTGTCAAGAATACCAAATTCAAGAAACTGACTTAGGTGATTACATCCCATTAGGTAACCACAACAAAAGAGTGACTGGCAAAATACGTTACCGAATGCCGGAGCAGGGCGATCGCCCCATATATGATGCAAACGGCAAACTAGGTACAGTCGGTTATGCCAGTGCCTCTCCAGAAGTAGATAACCCCCACGGTGAATGGAATACACTTGAGTTATTTGCGTTTGCAGATAAAGCGGTCTTTGTTGCGAATGGCAAAGTGGTTATGGTGGTGCAAGATTTAAAAGATGAAAACAATCAACCTCTGACATCAGGTCAATTACAATTGCAATCGGAAGGCGCTGAGCTTGTATACAAGGATATAAAAATAAGATCGATGACAAAAATGCCTGAACGCTTTGCAACTTACTTTAATTAGCGCTGGATAAAAAGTGTTTCAGGTGCCTGATGTTTTCAGATAGTGAAGCTTTATTCCGCTTTTTAGTGATGCCCGTCATTTCAACACAGATTATCTTTTCAGTGATGATCTATTTTGTTTTGGTACGCAAACAAATCAGCCGAGAATATCAATATTATGTGATATTTCTCGGTTGCTTAGCGTATTTTTTATTTGGCCGTTCATTACAACATTTTTCCGAACCGGACATCTCACAAGGGCTGTTATATAGCCGCGTATTTTTATTGTTCGCAATTGGTATGCCCGCTTTGGTTATCGGTGCCAGTTTGCACGCCGGATTTCGTAAAAACGCATATTTGTTGCTCCCTCCTTGTTTGGCCGGTCTCCTGCTAGGCGCGGGATATGTCTATTTTATGGCTGTTTTTCGCGGAAATTTAGAAGCATTCGAATGGTTAAGTATTATTCCGGCAAACCAATATCTAACCACTGCTCATCAATTGCAAACTTTGGCCGGCTTTATTTTACTGGTGCTCCCTTGTAGTTTGCTGCTGTTACGCAGTTTATACATTGGCCATAAATCCAACTTAAATTTATTTCTCGCGGGCGCTTTAAGCTTTGCGTTGCTGTTTTTCTTAGGCAGTGCCAATGTTATCGACTATGGGTTTTATTATACAGGCTCTGTATTTTGTGCTTTGTGCTGGGCTTATGCGGTATTTCAAAATATTCGCAGTATCAAAGGCAAAGCTGCGCTGTTAAAAGACGAGCTGTTCTATCAAATCAAAACAGGTTCGAGCGCAAAAAACACAGCGGCCAAAAATCAGGAAATAGCTCAATTGCTTTCTCGTCTTGAAAAAACCTCTGAGGGCGATTTAGAACTTTATAAAATGCGCGTGCGAGATATTTTAAATCGACTGACCGATTCAACCATAGAAGCAGGCGGCGACTCTGCAAGCTTGCTGTCGCGCCACAAACAACAAAATAATGCGATTGATGAAAGCCAAAATATTCATGATGTTAGCCAACTAGTGGCAAAAGAAGCGGCACAATTTTCAAATTTAATTGCGGATATGCCAATCAAACGTAATTTGGCACAAATTGAACAAGCAAAAGATTATATGTTGCATCATTGTCAGGACAATCTAGATATCGACACCATAGCGAAACAGGTTGGTTTAAGCAAAGGCCATCTGATGCGGATTTTTAAAGAACACGTCGGGCAAACCGTCAATCAGTATTTGGCACAAATACGAATCGAAAAATCCAAACATTTATTAAAACAATTATCAGTGACAGAAACCGCCTTCGCCGCTGGTTTTAACAACTCAAACTACTTTAATACGGTCTTTAAAAAACAAGTTGGCTGTACACCGGGCCAATACAAAAGCACACTACAACCACCATCAAGCGAAAACTAAGTGATTGATATTTATTAAAATTAACATCATGTTGTTATTTTAAAGTAGATTGGTTGATATTTTAGAGGTGCAGGCCAACCGCCTTGGGTAAGCTTTTTATAATCTTACCGATAAAAGGCATCTACGCATGATACAAAAGATTTGTATTTCACTCTGTTTTATTTCGGCTTTGCTGAATTTTTGCCAAGCGCACGAAGATATTTCACATGCCAAACACTATCAATTTAACAGCTCTGATAACTGGTCTTTATTGGCGGATGGTAGTCGTAAAATAGGCAATTCTCACGGTGGCATTGACGTCGCCGCCAACGGTGATGTTTACGTGAGCGTAATAGGGCCCAAAGGCGGAATTCAGGTTTACAATCCGCAGGGTGAATTTTTGCGCAATGTGCCAAATGCACCCAATGATATCCACGGTTTTATCATCCAGTCGGATAAAAGCGGTGAAGAGTTTATCTACGGTGCTGAAATGTCTGGCCACAAGATATTTAAAATGCGATTAAATGGTGAACGAATTTTAAATATTGATGCCTTGATACAAATCCCCAAAAAATATCACAAAAAAGCGGTTGCTAACGCACGCGGTTGGACTCCACCACCGATACGTTTAACCGCTACTGCGGTCAATAACGCGGGCGATCTGTTTGTTGTTGACGGTTATGGTTTAGATTACATTCATCAATTTTCAGCTAACGGAAAATACCTTAAAACCTTTGGTGGCCGGCAAGCCCCGTGGCAATTTAACAACTGCCATAAGATTTATATCGACCCAAGATATCAACCTAACCGCATCATTTGCGCAGACCGAGCCAACCATAGGTTAGTGCATTTAAAATTAACGGGTGAATTTATCGCAGAGTATGCCGCTAACTTGCGCCGGCTGAGTGCAATTGACTTTTACCACGATTTTGCAGCCGTTGCTGAAATATCGGGCCGTGTCACTATTTTAGATAAACAAGGTAAGGTCGTGCGCCATATTGGCACCAATGACAACCGGGCTGAAACCGATAAAAACAAAACGCCTCCGGAAAAATGGCGAGCCGGTGTATTTACCGCGCCGCACGGCATTAGTTTTGACCAAAACGGCAATCTATATATCACTGAATATAACAAGTGGGGTCGCATTTTACGCTTTGAACTTAGCGACATGGAGTAATCTAATGCAGCCACTACGCTTTATTTTATTACCCTTCATCTGTGCTTTAATGCAGGCATGTCAGCCTGCAACGTCAAACAAAGAAAAACCAGAAATCAGTTTTAACCGAGATATCCGACCAATCTTAACTGAACACTGCACGGGCTGTCATGGTGGAGTCAGCAAACAAGCAGGGGTGTCTTTTGTCTATCAAAAAGAGGCGTATGGGCGGGGGCATTCGGGCCGTTTGACCATTAAACCGGGCGACCCGGCTGGTTCAGAACTGATTGCGCGTATTGAAACTCAGGATGAAAACCTGAGAATGCCATACAATGCGCCCCCTCTAGCGAAAGAGAAAATTGCCAAGTTGCGTCAATGGATCCGTGAAGGCGCAAAATGGGAAACACACTGGGCCTTTAAAGCACCACAAAAACCACCATTGCCGCTTGCAGTGGCACAGCAGCTCAATCCAATTGATCAGTTTGTTCAACAACGGTTAAAGTCCAATGCATTCAGTATCAGTCCACGCGCCGATAAATACCGGCAATTAAGACGACTCAGTTTAGATTTAACCGGACTACCGCCCAGCTTGGACGAAATCAGGCAGTTTATTCACGACAATTCTGACGATGCATACGAAAAACAAGTTGACCGATTATTGGCATCTGAGCAATTTGGTGAGCGCTGGGCAGCCATGTGGCTAGATTTAGCAAGATATGCAGACAGCCAAGGATACACCCGGGATGAATACCGAGCCAGTTGGCCGTATCGCGATTGGGTGATCAAAGCATTTAATCAAAACATGCCCTATAACGACTTTATCACCAAACAACTTGCCGGCGATTTGCTTGATGATAAATCCGTAGATGATCTAATAGCGACTAGCTTTCACCGTCAAACCCCAATCAATAGCGAAGGTGGCACAGACGATGAAGAATTTAGAGTGATTGCGGTGATGGACAGAGTCGCAACAAGCTGGCGGGCAATTAACGGTATCACAATGGAATGTGTGCAATGTCATTCGCACCCGTACGATCCGATAGAGCATGATGAATACTATAAATCTTACGCTTTTTTCAACACCAGTTTAGATGCAGATTATCGCAGCGATGCCCCGCACCTAATGCTCCCGAAAGAGACACAGTTGCGACAAACAGCATTTGAACTGCAAATGAAAATGCAAACAATCAGAGACACAACCATTAACACGACCCACCAGCTCAGCAAACAAACTGGTGACTGGTTAAAACTGGCAATTGTTTCAGCCAGTCATGATCAAAAAACAGCGCTGGAAGACCTTATTGCCAAGACGGAACAACAGATTAAAAATTTAGACCCGCAGAAACAAAAACCACGATTGAATCATGCAAAGTACGCACTCAAACGATATCAGCAAACCCTGCAATCTTTGCTTGAAAATCAATACAAACCAGAAAAACTGCACATTAAAAACGATGAATTACATCATACGGATGACTTTGCACAAAAAACACAAATTAGCTTAGACTCAGAAAAAGTGCCACCTGATCAGGTAATCGGCGCTATCACGGCTATCAAGTTAACAGCACTACCCGTTAACGCGCAGAAAGCCATACATACACCTGAATTTGCAGTTTCGATAGACGATATCGAAATTTATAAACATCATGCAAATGGCACTTTGGAAAAACTCCAGATCAAAGATTATTTTACTTTGCACGGTGAAGCGCTAGACGAGCAGCTTAAACGTCTGGCCAAAAATGCCAATATAGATGCGGCAGGCGGGCTCTTTAGCCACCGTCTTTTTGCGCCACTTTCAACGGTCGCCGTACTGCACACACCGCTTAGGTTAAAGCCAGACGACAATCTAAAAATCGTATTAAAACAATATCAGCTTAGAAATTTAAACGAAGGTATGCCATCTGAATTGCAACGCTTTAAAGTTGAAATAACAGCAGATGAAATCTGGCATCACTATGCGGACAGTGAAGAGCGTACCAACCTGATTGCAGAGTATCAAACACTCAGCCAAAAGCTTGCTGACATCAGCAGCATAGCGCTGCCAGTTATGCTTGAACAAGATCCGTACAATCAACGGGGAACCGCTTTATTTTCGCGAGGTAATTTTTTAGCTAAACAAGGTCCATTATTAAAACCGCACACACCTGCGTTATTACCGCCAATGCCTGTGCAATCAAAAGCAAACCGCCTCACCTTAGCCAAATGGTTTTTTAGAGACGATCAACCACTGACTGCCAGAGTCGCGGTCAATCATTTTTGGCAGCAGTTATTTGGTCGGGGTTTAGTAGATACAATCGGTGATTTTGGCAGTGCCGGCGAATTACCTTCGCACCCAAAATTACTTGACTGGCTGGCCGTTACATTTCAGCAAGATTATCAGTGGGATATAAAAAAATTACTCAAACTTATGGTCATGAGTGAAACCTATCGACAAACATCCGCTAGCCATGCCGAACAAGCCAATCTCGATCCGCAAAACCGCTTGTTATCTCGAGCCAATACAAGGCGTTTAAGTGCCGAAATGGTGCGCGATCAAGCGCTGTTTGTCAGTGGGTTGTTAACCCAAAAGTTAGCTGGCGAACCTGTTATGCCGCCACAACCGCAAGGGATCTGGGGACGAAAAGGACGCATTATCAGAGACTGGCAAGAAGCACAGGGCGAAAACCGTTACCGCAGAGCCATTTATACATTTATTAAACGCGCTTATATCTATCCGAGCTTTTTAACGTTTGACATGGAAACGCGGGAAATTAGCCATGGTAAAAGAATCCAAACCAACACCCCTTTACAAGCACTGGTAACTTTAAATGATCCGGTTTATGTGGAGGCCAGTGAAGCGCTAGGCAAATTAATTGCGCAAGATTATGTCTCAAGCAATCAGCTGGATGAAGCGCTTAAAAACGCATTTTTACGCGTTACCTCACAACCGCCCACGTCACAAGCGCTGACTCAACTAAAACAAACCTTTGCAAACATACAAAGCGAGTCAGATCAGCAAACAGCGTTTAATCAAATCAGTGCATTGCTTTTAAATCTAGATGCCGCGCTAACGAGGTAAATGATGAAAGATTTTTTATATCAACAATTGCAGCAGCAAACCAGACGTGAATTTTTACAGGGTAGTGGACGTTTGTTAAGCAGTGCTTTTTTAGCCTCAGCGGCACCGGCAGCACTGTTAGCCGGCGAACATAAGTTAGACTTTAGCCGCCCGATGAGCCAGCCGCTTGCACCTTTACCACCACAGTATCCAAGCAAAGTAAAACGTGTCATTTATATGCATATGGCGGGCGCACCCAGTCAACTGGAGTTGTTTGACTACAAACCCGAATTGGCTAAATACGATGGCAAACTCTGCCCAGATGCCTTTTTAGAAGGTAAACGATTTGCCTTTATTTCCGGCAGACCCAGTTTATTGGGGCCACAGTATTCATTTAAACAACATGGTGACAGTGGCGCTTGGATTTCAGATCGGCTGCCGCATTTACACAAACACGCTGACGAACTGTGTTTTATAAAATCGATGCACACAGATCAATTTAATCATGCGCCAGCTCAGATACTGGCACATACAGGCCATGCATTATCCGGTCATCCGTCTATCGGCGCATGGACTACTTATGGCTTGGGGAGCATGAATCAAAATTTACCCGGTTATATGGTATTAGTTTCCGGTAGTCGAGATCCGGATGGTGGAAAACAACTGTGGGGTTCAGGTTTTTTGCCCAGTGCCTATCAAGGTGTACGCTGCCGTTCGCAAGGCGATCCAATATTATATTTAAGCAACCCAGAAAATGTTTCACGATCAATGAGAAGACTGGTGCTGGATGGCTTAAAACAAATGAATCAACAGCAATATCAAACAGAAGGTGACCCGGAAACCTTAACCCGGATTGCCCAATATGAAATGGCATATCGGATGCAGCTAGAGGCTTCAGATGCATTTGCCATCGAGCAAGAGTCGGCAAAAACACTCGCTGCTTATGGCGCGCAACCGGGTCAACCCAGTTTTGCCAACAATTGTTTATTGGCGCGGCGGTTGGCGGAAAAAGATGTACGTTTTATTCAACTATTCGATTATGGCTGGGACTCACACGGCAGTAACAAAAATGAAGCGCTCGATCACGGCTTTGTTGATAAGTGCCGTCAAATAGACCAGCCAATATCCGCTTTATTGGATGATTTAAAAGCAAGAGGATTATTCGAAGATACACTGGTTATTTGGGGGGAGAGTTTGGCCGCACACCGATGCAGGAAAACCGAGGGGGTGTAAACAACGTTTTCGCAGGCCGGGATCACCATCCCAATGCTTATACCATGTGGATGGCAGGTGCTGGTGTTAAGGCGGGTTACACGCATGGAGAAACCGATGATATGGGTTACGAGATAGTTAAAGACCCGGTCAGTATTCACGATTTTCATGCCACGCTACTGTATTTACTGGGTTTTAATCATCACGATTTAAATTACCGCTATCAAGGGCTTAATCAAAAGCTGACAGGGGTAAATGAAGCTCATATTATCTCTGAGCTACTGGCATAAGGGGAGTGGATATGACCCGCAAAAGATATTTTACAATTGTCGCCTTCCTATCGCTGCTTTTGTTGAGTGTCATCATCAGCCAACAACCCGCTGGGCTGCAATGGACAAAAGAAACCTTGTTTGGTCAGGCAAAACTACAAGCAACACCAGATTCATTTTATCAACACAGAGTAGACGAAATTTTTGTACGCTATTGTGTAGATTGTCACAATGAAAACAAAGCCAAAGGTAAACTGCGGCTGGATAGCTTCAGACAAGCTGTATTTGGTGGTCGTAGTGGTGATGTTTTAGGCAAAAATAGCACAACCAGCCTATTGTTAGCACGCATGCAATTACCGGCAGATAATCGATTAGCTATGCCGCCTCTAGGCCGTAAACGCCAAACTAAAGATGAGCTGAAAGTTATTCAGATGTGGCTGGATAAAGGCGCTTCTGGTTCGTTAACCCGTGCGGCCTTTGCGACCGCGCCGGAAAAACAAAAAATCATAGAATTAAACCCCTATCAGCCCGAGCAGATCGCAAAAAAGCGCGCGCCATTTGCAAAACAGGTTGCTAAATTACAGAAAAAATATCCTTTAAACGTTCAGTATTTGGCGCGAACCTCTCATTTAATTGAGATAACACATATCTCCTCTGCGCCTGCGATGACCGACCAATCATTTACCGAGTTGGATCGGGTTTTACCTGTTGTCGCGCGTTTGAATTTGCGCAATGCTCCGGTAACCGATCAGTCTTTACCGTATATATTAAACATGCGATCACTTACTTACATCAATATATCAGGCACCGCGTTAAGTGCACCATCAATCCAACAACTCATCCATTTACCCATGCTTAAACGCATTTTAGTCAGCGAAAGATTGTTACAAGAATTAGACCTGCAAAAATTTCAGCAAGCCGGGATTATTTTAGAGAGCGTATATTATGAAAACAGTTAAAGTCTGGGATTTTTGGATCAGGGCATTTCATTGGTTGTTATTGGCCGGTTTCACCGGTGCTTGGCTGACCATTGAGTATGGTTGGATGCAAGCTCATGCTGTCATTGGCTATTGCTTGTCGGTATTATTAATTTTCCGTGTTTTATGGGGCTTTTGGGGTTCAACAACTGCTCATTTTACTGCGTTTTTATGTTCGCCCATAACGGCATTAAAATATCTGAAAAACTCGCTGCAGCTCAAAGCACCCGCTCACGCAGGACACAACCCGGCAGGCGGCTGGATGGTGGTATGCATGTTAGCTTTGTTGTTTTGGCAAATCATCAGCGGTTTATTGGCCAATAACGATTTAGGTTTCAGCGGACCATTTGCTGACTTCATCAACAAAACATTATCCGACCAACTCACCCAATGGCATGGATGGAATTTTTACATCATTTTAAGCGCAGTTTGGTTGCATCTGGTTGCTGTCTTTTTTTACCAACTGGTAAAACGAGAAAAGTTAGTACAGGCAATGTTTAGTGGTAAAAAACCAAATATTCAAGCGCCAAACTGGCAATCCCTGAACTTTAAATCGAACATCCGCGCAATCTCACTACTTGTGTTTTCAGCGTTAATTGTTTGTATTATCGTTTTTTTGTAGGTGCGGTAAATTCACTAAAAACAACACCCCAAAATAGTTGACAATAAACTTAACACAACCTACCTTTTATTGATGACAATAGTGTCATAGCCATTATTTAATCTCATAAAATAATGGTCCGTAAAACTCGCCTATAAATAAGGAAATAAAATGTTAAACAAACCCACAAAGTTAATCTCTTTTCTCACTCTTTGTGCAGTATCTAGCTTTGCCTTTGCAGGTAGTCAAACTTATAGCGTAACGGCATACCCCAATGAAAATAAGACGAGCTACCCAGAGTTAACAATCCCGGCAGGAGAAACAGTTACAATTACCGTTATTACAAGTTGTAGCAAGCCGGGTGGTAATAATCAAAATGATATATGTTTTGCAAATGGTTGGGCCGGAGGTAATCAGGCAGGGGTAACTGGATACGATGTTAGAACAGTTGATTATACTGACAAAACTAATACACAGGTACAGACGTTTACCAGTGACGGATCTACTTTTTATATGGGTGTTGAAGCCTATACCAACGATTCATACGGCTCTGGTTTAATTGCAGAAACCACAGTAATCGTAAATTGGTAATAGGCATTATCGATTAAGACCATTAAAAACAGCGATGTGATCAGACAGCAATAAGTCTAATGTCCCGAGTCAGAGATTGCATCGCTCTTTAATGCGGGTTTGTTATATAGATTTAAACTTAGCAGCGAGCTCTTTTCTACGCCTCATTACTGCAACCACTTCGTCATTAACTTCAAATGCATATTGTTAAAAGATGTTAGAAAGGGGTATGATTGAGTACAATTTATTGTAGTCAATATTATGAATATATGAATCAAAATCAGTACAAAAAGCAAATATTGATAGTAGGCGGTGGTACTGCGGGTTGGATGGCCGCGAGTCTTTTACAGCATCACTTGAGTTCACAGGGCTTTAACATTGCTTTGCTTGAATCGGATAACATTGCTACCGTTGGCGTTGGCGAGGGTTCAACACCTTATATTAAGCAGTTCTTTCAGACATTAGGTATTGATGAGAAAGAGTGGATGTCTAAGTGTGATGCTACTTTTAAAAGTGGAATTACTTTTAAAGATTGGTCAACCCGTAAAGGATTCACGCAATATTTTCATCCTTTTACGAGCTCTATTGATCCAGAAAGCTATGACATTTTTCGGCAAGTTACTCATTTGCGACATAAAAATTTTCGAGTAGAGTCACATCCTGATCAATATTTTTTACAATCTGAGCTTATTCGGCAAAGACGACTGCCAATATCCACTCAACCAAGTCATGTTAACTCCATTTATGCTTATCACTTTAATGCTGGAAAGTTAGGTGAATATTTAAAAAAACGAGCAATTAAACTAGGTGTACAGCATTTGATTGACGATGTGATTGACGTTAATTTGAGTTTAAGTGGTGATATCGCCTCAATAATGACGGCATCTGGTAGAGAGCTAAAGGCTGATATATTTATAGATTGTACTGGATTCAAAAGCTTACTTATTGAAAAAGCGCTAAAGGTTCCATTTACCTCCTTTAAGGATAATTTATTTAATGATGCCGCCGTAACGGTAGCAAGTGAAGCTAAAAATAGTTACAGCCCGCAAACAATATCTACCGCAATGACTGCCGGCTGGCGTTGGGATATCCCATTAACCTCAAGAACAGGTAATGGATACGTTTATAGCTCTGATTTTATAAATGCAGAGCAGGCTGAGCAAGAGTTAAAACAAGCCATCAATTTAACAAATGCCAATGTTGAAGTTAGACATATTAAAATGAAAGTAGGGCGTTTAGATAAGCACTGGCATAAAAACTGTGTGGCTATTGGTTTATCCCAAGGATTTATAGAGCCTTTAGAAGCCACCGCCTTACATATAGTACAGTTGTCTATCGAGCAATTTATTGAGCAATATAAACAGGGAAGTTTTACAAACAAACATCAAGATTTTTACAATCACGGAGTTAATCATATGTTTGAACATATTCGTGATTATATTGTGTTGCATTACCTAACTAACAGTCGAAATGATTCTGCTTATTGGCGAGCATGCCGTCATGACATAAAACTTTCTGATCGTTTACAAGCGGCGATGGAAGTCTGGTGCAGCGGTGGCGACCTAGACCAAGAATTACATAGACAGCAAGTCACTCAATATTATTCTTCTATGTCTTGGTATGTGTTATTAGCCGGGATGGGAATATTTCCAAATATTAATTCATCGACAGCACAAGTTCATGAGCAAGCTGATCGTGAGCTTAATAATATACGTACTAGATTAAAATCCTACGCAAACTTTTTTCCTTTTAGTCGTTAACCCCAACAAGGGTTAACTTGCGTATTTTTTTTGAGCTTTTTTCAATATCGCTTTGTGATCCGGCAACTTGTTCACTTCACTTTTTTACGTGGTTTAATTGAATTGAGCACGTCAAATCCGGTACAAAAGTAAAAGGCCTTGTTAACTTAACAAGGCCTTGTCTTCATTTTGCTAATTACATTTTTTATGTCGAACGTAGCCCTAATTAATCCGGTACAGGATACATTCTTACATTATCAATGTTAAATGCAGTATTAGGCGGAAGCGCGATTTCTAATCGAACATTTTCTGCCGTAGACCAATCAAAACTAGGGTCTGAGGCAATAGCACCTGCAAAGAATTCTGAATCAGTATCTGTGACAAAGTGGAACTTCATACTTTGCCAAAGAGTTGACTGTTGACTAATAAAATTCTTGGGGCTTTTTAAAGTATTGCCTGAGTCTTCGTCGATAAGAGTCAGCGTTAAGTTGTCAGGACCACCCGTATTTTGGAAGTCAAACTCTACAACATAACGGATACCGCTCTTAAACGTACCTTGTTTAATACCTTCTGGTTGCAACTGCAATGCTGCCCAATCTGCGCCAGTAGACACAGATAGCCCATATAGAGTTTGTCCATCTACATCAAAGCGGTTTGCTTCTTCCGTAACTGTCGCAGACGCAGTTGCGACATTAACATTCCAATTAGGTGCAGTACCGTCATTGAAATTATTATCGGCGCCGTTGATTAAATTACGAGCTTGAACGTAATCGTATGTGATCATTCGAACATCATCGTAGGTAATTCCTTCTCGAGTTTGGAATGTTAGCTCAATATTCGAATCAACTGTAAAATCTTCATCCGCAACAAAGTCAGCTGTATGTAATACTTGGTTGAGTGTTCCACGCATTGCTGAGAAGTAAGCTGGTAATAAGTTAGTATTACCCGCTGATTGTGGTGATTTTACAGTCGCTGTAATATTCGCCCAAACCCCAGCTGTTGTCCCTGCATTTTCTGACTGCCAAGTGATAAAGAAACGATCGTTTTCTTCTATCTTACCTTGCGAAATTCCATTTGAATTCAGTCTTAGAACCGAATTGTCGATAGCTACAGAAGCCCCCATGTCACCTGAGTAGGCACCGAATTCGGATACGGTTATTCCTTCTGGCGTAACCGAGGTCCAACCGTTATCTAGCACGCCACTTTCGAAGGTTCCGTCCGCAAGTAAGTTAGCCTCAGATGCTTTTACGGTTAAGTTGAAATCACGAGACTCAGATACAAGTAATCCATCGCTCACAATATAACTTAAGGTAAATGTTTCCGTTTCGCCGTCGTCAAGATATAAGAAGGCATAGGGATCAACTCTAACTTCACCTGTTTCTTGATTAACACTGATACCAAATACATCCGATTCAGCAGGAATAGTTACAGAATCAATTGAAAGGTCGTCTCCATCTAAATCAATGATCCCTTCAAATAAATCGAACGTGACTATGTCGTCACTGGCAAGCACTGTTTTTTCCAGTGGTCCAGTAAACTCTGGCTCATTGAATTCATTGGCGCCAAGCACTACAAACGTAGCTGTTCGCTCGACTGTGTTATTTGCATTACCATCTGTTACGTTAAACGTATAGGTAATAGTAGCCTCTTCTCCTTTTGCAAGGCTATCAGCAAATACAGAAGGATTAAATACAAGGTTGAATTCACTTAAGTCACCAGTGATAGGATCTTCAACTCTTTGTGTCGATGCAAATGATGGAAGACCCGTACAATCAACACCAGAGCATGTGAACCCATCCGCTAGATTTATATTTACGCCAATTTTTTCGACTCGATACTGATTGGTGTTTTTGTACTGATAATAACTATCAAGGTCACCGACTTGCCGAGTGAACGTGCGATTGTATTGTACATCAGCATCATAAATGCCTGCTAATAAGTTAACAGATACATTTGCGCCTTTCTCTGATACGCGTTGGTTATGTGGTTCAACGGGTTGCTCTTCACCACTTACGATGAGAGGGTTTCCTTGCGCATCTAATTGAATAAAGCGCGGCTCTGAGTTTTCCCCTACAACTTTTGCAAGTAAACGATGCTCAACTGAGCTAGTCCCATCAGTGACGTCAAAAGAAATATTGACAACTGAAACCTCATCTTGAAACAGCACAGGTATAAACTCACTTGGGGTGACTCTTAACACTGTTTGCTTCAGGTCAAAACCATACAACAACTCATTGGTTCTAGGGAACCCTTGAATTCTTCTTACTTCCTCTCGCTCCTGAAAGGTAATAGACTCGCCAATCTCAAAACCTGCCTCGGTTAAAAATGGCGCACAATATTCTAAATAATTAACAGCGGCAACAATCGTATCAGAACAGTCTGGACCATCCCAAACAAATTGAAGGTTAGTGACTCTTAAAGCGTCACCTTCAGGATCTGAAAAACCTTTCAACAAATCAATGTCATAGGTCTTACTACCACCGTCGAAGGTGTCAGACTCATTAAAAATATATTGCAATTGCATGACGTTAGAGTTTGTAGAGGGATCAAATACCTCGACAAACTCACCTATTTCACCGTCGGCAGAAAAAATTGAAGCGTCAAAAATTGGGGCATCCCCAGTTCCTGACCCCATATTATCTGAATTCGAATTGCTACCACCGCAACCAAATAGTGCTGCCACCGCAGCTGGTAAGATTAGATGTTTATATTTAATATTCATTGTTAGTCCTTAGATTAAAAACGTGCTCTTAAGCCTAAACGAAAAATTCTTCCCGTTTTCTGCTCAAGTTGTGTTCTCGACTTGGTTACTCCGCCATCCAGAGCATTACCCTCGTCGTAAGGAACGTCTTTCAAAATCGATTCACCATTTTCATTTACAACAAATTCTTGGTCACCCAAGTCTAAATTGCTACTTGTGAAATAATTTCTGACAGTTTCATCTGCTAAATTTATAGCTTGGAAAGAAACTAGGAAGGTGTCATTAATCTTGTAATTAAGTGAAAGATCAAGTGTACCAGAGCCTTCTCTCCATAAATGACCAATGGCTTGCCAGTCACGTTGTTGAAGCTGGTCAGATTTTCCGCGATAAGCTAAGCGAACTTGATGTCCAAACTTTTCCCAAAACACGGTCGCATTGTAAGAGTGTTCAGGAACATAAGCTCGAGGCAAAGATTCTAGTAGCTTAGTCGGATCGATCGTTGAATATTCAGGGTCAGTTTTACTCTCTTGATAGGTATAACTCAATTGAGCGCCTAGTCCAGACCAAATACCGGGCAAGAAATCATAACTTTGGTTATACGTAAGTTCCGCGCCGGTTATCTCAGCTCCGCTACCATTGCGAGGACGGTTGACGCGGAATATCCTACAAAGATCAATAAGTTCTTCGCTATACCACCAATCTTGACGAGGTGCATTGATATGACCGCGGTCTGGGAAACATGCTGCTTGTCCAATACCATCTAAAGTTTCTTCGTTAAAATCAGCTTCGACCTCTGCAACGGTTTTCGTTAGGTTAGCTGCGTCAAAACCTGCACTTGTATCGACGTAACGTAAATCCGTTAGATAGGAGTCGATGGTTTCAGACTCTTCAAAATCAGACATATCTTTATGGAAGAAAGTTGCTGATAAAAGCCCTGCGTCGTTGAAATACCATTCTAACGATAAGTCTAAGTTGTTAGATTTTTGAGGGTTAAGGGTTGTACCCGATAAACTAACAGTAGAGCCTTTATTGGTATATGGTTGCCCCCAAAGACCTTCGTTAACCCTAAAGCCAGGCTTCAGTTGATCGATTCTTGGACGAGACATGGTTTTTGATACAGCAAAACGTGCTATGACTTCTTCATTAACCTGATAATTTACATTAAGGCTCGGTAAGAATAAGTCATACTCATGCGACCCAGTCGTCTCAAAGACATCTAAACTTCTGTCTTCTGCTTGACCGGGATCTGATGTATTACCCAGATATGTGGAAGACTTAACTATATCTACGTGACGACCGATATTTACGTGAGTGTAACTACTGCGCTCCGTATTAGCATCATAGCAAGGGTAATTATCTGGATCACCTTCAAAACGCACATCATCACTGTAATCTGTTGGTGTGCCATTTAAGTCCCAACCAAAGCCATCAATTCTATTATATTGTCCTTCACGATCATTAGTCTCATTGGGAGTTAAATGATCTATTGAACATGGTCCATTCGGGTGAGCTGGGTTTCTAAGCTGCCTAAATAAGAAAGGGTCTAATACGCGTCTGAGTGGGTCACCAGCAAAGAATTGAACACCCGAGTAACCTGTTGAGTTGACTTCGGTTCTGACCCATCTAACACCAAAATCACCTCTTAAATTATCTAAGGGTTCAAAACGTAATTTAAGGTATGCAGCTTGATTTTTTAATGTTGTTGAACGCGTATTTGTAGGGTCCACTGTATATTGCAAAGACTCTACGTCATTGGCAATATCAAGCAACTTACTTGTTGATACTAAAGGCCAACCGTCAGTTACTGTATTACTTGCTACCCCAAGTGAGCTCATAAAGTCGTCATAAGGGAATTCTCTATCTGAAAGATAGTTTGCCACAGGAACAGCACCTAGCGATCCGCCCGGCTGCACGATTCGACTTCCGGTTACATTTCCATCTACATCAAAAATAGGAACAGAGAATGCCGTACCAGCACTTTCAAATTTACCAGTTTGATCGTCATTAAATTTATCACGTTGCGAAACTTTTACACCAAACTCGATTTGAGTAAAGCCTGCAAAATCTATATCTAAATCAAAATCAATAAAAGCGGTTTTATTTGTATCCGTTATTTCTTGATCTCTGAGCCTAAGGTTATTCGTTCCTAGTGCTGTGATATCCTCAGGATTAAATCCGGTCGATAATATTGAATCAAATTGCTGAGTTGGATCTTCAAGTGAACCTAAGCTGGTTCCCACCACCATTTGACAAGTTCCAGTTGAACAGTCATAGCCGACTGGTTGTATTCCTGTATGAGGCGTGCCAGCTTCATCAGCCCATTGTAAGCCGTTGGTTCCACTCAAAAGTTGAAGATTAAATTTGGACTCTGGCACTAAATGAGTGTCTGAATAATTCAATCCGATATCCATACGTAAAGTGTCAGTTATAAATTGTTTTAACGCAAAATTTACCACTTTGTTTGTTGTTGTATCTCCCCCGGTTGACCTTGTATATCCTCCGTCCCCGAACCTGTTAGTGGCTTTAACAAATGTGCGAGTTTGAGTGTCTACCATAAACCAATCATGCAAAGGATCCGTGAAAGGTGGTGCTGCATCATCACCATCTATTTTATATTTGCTGTTTACGACGCCCTCAACATAAGGCTCAAAGTCTAAGCGAGTACGAGTTGTCACACCATCAGTAGAGGTTTCAAAATTCTGCTTACTATAAGTAAAATCTAAGCTAATATCGGTAGAGTCGGTGGGCAAAAATTGAAAGGTTACCGTTGCACCATGTCGGTCTCTTTTATTTTGATATAGAGAATAGTCCAACCCTGTTGCATAAATCCCAGTGTGATCTGTCAATATTTGACCATTGACATCACTAGCAATAGGCATAGTGATTGCTTCGAAGTCATTGATTCTTAATTCATCACGCCTAACTGAGTTTGTTTCATCATATGCAGTAACTAAAACACCAAAAGTGTCATCTCTGAATTTTTTCGAGAAACTGCCCGATATTTTATAATTCGTATTTTCAGAAAAATCGTTGTATCGACCTTGTAGAGTTACGCTTTTAATATCATTTTTAATATTTAGAGGCTTAGTTGTTTTTAACTGTATCGTCGCACCTAAAGAGCCTTCATCGTGATCCGCACTTGGCGTTTTGATAACATTTATTTGCGATAATATATCTGATGAAAAACTACTTAAATCAACAGACTGGTTTGCGTCCGAACTAGTTAATGTTGCACCGTTCAATGTTATTACATTTTGGTTGGGGTTGGCCCCACGAACACTGACAGTTGTCCCTTCACCATCTTCAGATTGTACGGAAACACCTGTTACGCGAGAAAGGGCATCAGCAATATTTTGATCAGTCGATTTACCAATATCTTCTGCAAATATAGAATCAGTAACATTATCACTGAAGCGTTTTTGGTTGAGTGATTTCATTACACTCCCCTAAACCCTGAAACCTCTATGACTTCAATGTCATCATTTTTTTTGTTTGTCGTTTGTACTTCACTGGTTTTGACACCAGAAACTTCTACTTCTTGATTTTGGTTTTCTTCATTTTCAGCGGCATAGGCCATCTGATTAGATGCAAGTAGTGACGCTATTGTCAGTACTAATGGCTTTACTTTAAGTTGAGTCGCCATTGAGTAGCCTCCCTTGTGATTAGAC
This sequence comes from Catenovulum sediminis, assembly GCF_007289895.1. Classification (GTDB taxonomy): domain Bacteria; phylum Pseudomonadota; class Gammaproteobacteria; order Enterobacterales; family Alteromonadaceae; genus Catenovulum; species Catenovulum sediminis. The sequence continues at coordinate 391,923 of NZ_CP041661.1, forward strand.
TATCGAGTGGTTAACCGTCTTATGCGGTATTTCCATAACATTTAAACATTAAATGTTACTTCTATGTTAAATGTATCACATTCAAACCGAGTACATCAAATATAATATACACTAAATTATTAATTGTTCATTGTTCACAATATTAGTTAAAACACAAGTCACTGATTTAACTATAAATTAAAGGATAAAAACAAATCAAAAAAATATAAAATTAAAGGTATGAATAAGAATTTTCACATATACAAGAATGTATACTACACACTGAGCATTGTTAACAACACTCAGTGAGCGGCAATTTTAAAGCATTGATTAATGGTAAATTGCACGCTGAACCCGCTTAAAAAGCAGGGGACTGACACTTAGGCAGCGATTGCTTTGCAAGGCCTTCTAGCTTTCTGTCGTGCGCGCCCTTTGCAAAATTACTGATGTAGTATTCATTGGGTTTTTCCCAGTCAACCTCAACACGACCGTCGCCCAACACAATATTGCTGAGTTTAGTTCTAAAAAACTGGGCAACTTCACGATAACTTTTATCGTAGGCGACATTGTTTCGCTCGTTTACGTCGCATCTAAGGTCAAACAAAGCCATCTCTACTTGTTCTTCGGTGGCGTTGATTGCCCATTGGATATTGTCTCCTGGCTTAAACCCTTTTCCCGGTCTTTTATTGGTCGGCCTGACACGCATTGAAAATGCGAAATTTTTACTGCGCAGATAGGCTCTTGGTCCCATTACATAATTCACTTCAGCTAATACATAATCGCGATGATATTGCTCAGAACGGATAACCTTGGCTAAATCGAATCCACTTAAATGCGCTGCTTGTTGCTCAACATTCATCCCAGCTGCAGATAATATTGTGGGCGCGAGATCGACGTACTCAACAAACTGATTAACAATTTTACCGGCCGGAAAACGCTTTTGTTGTGAGTCTACGGCAATAATTATCCCTTGGTTAGAGGTGTTGTAAGGCCCGAATTTGGCTTCAATACCTTGCTCTCCTAATTGCCAGCCATGATCACCAACGGTGAGTATTATCATGTATTCTTTTTGATTTTTTTCGTTATATTCTTTAAATGCTTTAACCGCCTGACCAATCAGGTGATCGCCATATGCACAAAAAGCATAATAATCCGCAATGGCTTGTTGTTTTTCTTCAGCCGTTAAACCGTCGATTTTCATTTGTTGATATAAGCTTTTTAGTTGAGGCGGTAGTTTTTCAAGCTCAGCTTTTGAAAATACCGGAACCTTGTAACCTTTGTTTTTAAACCGGTCACGATAAGATTTAGGTGGCAATACCGGCGTATGAGGGAAGTGAAAATTCAAGCTCACCATCATCGGCTGATCTGACTTCACACCTTGATAGGTTTCTTTAAAGCCGGTTTGATAATTGTTATCTTGATTAACTAAGTAGTTTTTAAATTCATTTAAGATATGCCCATCTAATGTTTTACCGGCCGGTTGTGGGCTTTCGCCGCCAATGATTAATGTTTTTGACGATCGGGTATAAGCTCTTAATATTTCTAGCTGTTGTTCTAGTGGCTGAGTAGAAGGGTCAAAACTATTATCAACTCTATATTCATCGACGCGACCATCTGGAAAAACAAAACGCTCTGATTTGCCCAGTTTGTTCCAGTTTTTATCGTAGTGTTCAAACTTTACCCAATCGGTTAAATTGTTGTGTGCCAGATCATTTTTAAAATCTACCCACTGGTCGTAAAACCCCAAATCGTTCCAAGTTGTACCGTTTTTATATTGGTAAATTCTAACGCCACTTTTACCAAATAAGGCGGTTTGATAACCAAGTTTTCGTAATTCGACGGGTACCGGCGGGGTAAACAAATCGGTTTGATCATGTGTTTTTTCAAATCCGTATCGCCCGCCTCGGTGCGGATATAAACCGGTGATCATCGAGCTGCGTGAAGGTGCACAACCGGGTGATTGATTGTAGGCATGGGTAAACATAGTGCCTTCTTTGGCTAGCGCATCTATATTAGGCGACTCGACATAACCCAAAGCACTTTCAGATGTTCCCCGTTGATTGCGGTTAAACGCGGCAATGGTATCTGCACGCTGATCATCGGTAATAATCCAGAGAATATTGGGCTTATCATTTACAACTTCTAAAGGTGCGAGTGACGGATCACTTTGGTTATTAGTTTGATAACCTGATTGTTGCTTGCCGTTGGTGTCGTCAGTGTTGCTGCAAGCACCTAACAATAGTGCAAAACAGACAAGTGAAGCCTTTTTTATAAATTTCATAACTCTTTAATCACTCTCTCAATTCTGATTTTGTATAAACGTCGATCTACAAAATGTATACAAAAAACAAAATTGACACAGTTACCTCTAAATTTATTAAACTTTTATTTATATCTGTTAGGGCGTGTTTATTTAGAATGACTAAACCCCACTCATTCTGCTTTGTTAATGATTTAAATAGCCTATTGCTCAAAAATAATACAAAGATAAACACGCCCTAGGCAGTTAATTAAGACGGTTAATTGTGAATAGCGCTAAAAAGCAGCATTAAGTGCGCAGATTACGCAGAAAATTACGCAAAGAGCCATTTAATCACTCTCTGCGTATGTTTCTGCGTAAGTTTCTTTCACCGTGTGAGGTGAATGCGGTGAAGTGTTAGTTTAAGTAGGCTGGGGCAGTGGGTATGCCAGCGTTACGAATAGATAAGTACTCTTTTAACATGGCTTGGACACGCGCTTGTTGCTGTTTGAGCAAATTTTGTGATTCTAGTTCGCGAATATTGGTTTTTAAATTAAACAATGCAATAGGTTCAAATTTCGTTCTTTTACGATTACTTTGAATAATTAACTTCCAGTCACCTTTAATGTAAATTGCTTGGGTAAAACTGCCACCTTGAAGAAACATCTGTTTTCTTGGGTGAAACTCTCCTTCTCCGGTAAACAGCGGCGTTAAATCATTACTGTCCGGTGCATCAGTGGCATTTAGTTTTACCCCCGCAGCGCCTGCCACAGTCGCCAATAAATCCTGCACAACAACCGCTTCATCAGAGATAACAGGTGATGTGATTTTACTAGGCCAACTCGCGATGTATGGCGTTCTGTGTCCGCCTTCGTATGGTAAATTTTTAGAGCCGCGGTAAATGCCGCTGGTTTTGTGACCGGCTCGAATACTTGCTTTTTTAAGTAAACCACCATTATCAGATGTCAGCAGTATTAATGTATTTTGATACTGGCCTGCTTCTTTTAACGCCGTGATCAAACGATTTATTTGCATGTCTAATTCCACCACCATATCGAGATGGTGCGAAGGTGTAGAACCGGCTATTTTTTTACCATCAAATGATTCAGGCGGCATGTGCGGTATGTGCACCATGGGGCTGGCATAATATAAAAAGAATGGTCCGTCTTTACTTGACGATTTGATAAAATCAGCCGCTTTTGCGGACAAAATATCCCCCATTTTACGCGTGTCCCATTGGCTGTCGCCCATACCTGGGCCTTTATCAGAAACGATCTTTGGTTCGATGGCCGTTTGCGCATTTACATATTGAATTTTTGAATGCGCTTCTAACGGATACCAACTTTGATTCTCATACGCTAAATATAAAGGTCCCTGTATGCCGGTCGGCAACATAAAACTGTAGTCAAAACCTAAATTATTCGGACCTCCGCCAAGCATTTTGGTTAGATCGACCTGTGGTTGTTCTCCGTCATCCGTTCCTCGGTAAATTGCACTTGAATCTTTGAGCGCAAAGTCGCCCCCTAAATGCCATTTACCAACAAATCCAGTTGCATATCCACCCAATTTAGCCACTGTACCGAGAGTATGATCGCTTTCGGTCACCGCATTTTTGTTAAACGAATTCCAAACGCCCCAAGGCGCATACGAGCGATAATTATTCTTTCCGCTCATCACCGCATAGCGGGTTGGGGCACATAGCGCGGTGGCTGAGTGTCCGTTGGAAAACCAAATGCCATTTTCTGCCAAGGCATCAATAGACGGTGTGTTTACGACCGGTTTTTTGTTTAATATTTTTCGATTATAAAAGCTCACATCGCCGGTGCCTAAATCATCCGCCAAGATAACAATAATATTGGGCTTTTGTGTCGCTTGTGTGCTTGCTTGTGGATCGGCCTGTGTAATCGGCTGTGTATAGGTACAAGCGGACAAACACAGTACACAAATCATAAAACACAAATGACCGAATAATTTTCTCATACGTATTGCCTTTTCATTCATCTAACCTTCAATTCTTAAAATTCTAAAATGCCCTGATACTGGTCTGTGTTTCCGTCGGGAAATCTTCTGGAACAGGGATAGTTACTTTGCCTGTAGCAGCCCATTCAGTCCCGCGCTGTAAAGTTGCGATAAATCCAACACTTTCAAAGGCGGGTTTTGCATGTCCCAGAGTAGAGTGGAAAATGCGTCCTTGGTGGTAATCTATCGCCATTAAAACAGGTTCGTGACGATGAGTTTTTTGCGTATCATATGCAGTCGCAAGTACCGTCATATTTTCAGCTGGTCCGCGTAATTTGACATATAACTCGTCGCGAGTATGCAACCAACTGGTAGGAATACCTTGCATAATCGGATGATTTTCGGCGCGTGTTGTCACGGTAAATTCAACTTGTTTACCATGTCCACCGCCGTTGCCTTTACGGGTGTCTCTGACGAGCTTATTGTCTTTATCATAATAGACATACGGGCCATGGCTTTCATTGCGGCCACCCCAACCCCCTAATCCAATCATTTTGTTGTACTCGAGCCAATTCGGAAATGCGTTGTTTGCGGCGTGTATGACTACAAATCCACCGCCATTTTTCATGTAATTTTCAAAGTTTTGTTTAGTTTGTTGTGGCCAGTCTGCGGTTTTCCATCCAAAGTTCGAAATCACAACATCGTACTTTTCAAATTGCGGACTAAATTGAGGATCGGTTTTAGTCGGGTGATGTTCGGTGTATTTTTTGCCATCGTTAAGCGGATACTGAGGACCAAATTTATTGTAGTTCCATGTATATTTGGTCCGTTCAATATCAACAGTAAATCTTCCGCTGTCTTCTAAATAGCGTTTCATCATCATAGTCGACATAGGCCAAACCACATGATTATTCTGGCCATCGATAATTAAGGCTTTGAGCATTTTAACCTGCGTTTCGTCATTTGCCTTTTCTGTTAGGTTGCTGCACGCAGATAAAACAATTAAGCTCAAAAATACTAAGCTAAGCTTCAATTTATTCATTCTAATTCCTGTTAATTCGCTGTTCGTCTGTATTAAGTTAATCCGCTGGTTTCCAGACCCGTACCCAATCATAACTTGTGGTTCGCTGTGATTTGCTGCCGCGTTTAACCATGCCTCCATCAGCTGGCACCGGATTCCAGTCATAGGTTTCTATTGCCATTTGAATAAATCCTGGTACATCCCATTTAATCGGAGGCGTAATCGAATATACGTATTTACCATCTAGATAAAAACGTATTTCATCATGTGACTTCCACCAAGCTGCATAGACGTAAAAACGCTCGTGATTCTTAGTCTCTGTTTTTATTGAGCCTTGTATTTGCACAGGTTCAGGGTTGTATTTGTTTTTTCTGTGTATGGTATTAGAGTGAAATATCTGATCCCATTCTTTTGCCCAGCTTTTCGTCAGCTCTGTGGTATGGCCGACGTTTTCCTGAATATCAAGCTCAAGTTTCTTTACCGTATTGCCTTTACTCATCAACCAAAAAGTCGATGACATTTCAGTTGCATTCGCTTTCATTCGGGTTTCAAAATACCAACCCGGTTGCCCTGCTTGATGCGAGCGAACGATCGCTCCTTGATATAAAAACTCGCGTCCATTGCGCTCTACCGGTTTGGGCAACACACTAACCGTTACTTCCATTGAGCCATTTGTTTCTTTTACGTTTTCCGCTTTAAACAAACCCGGGGCGCGGCCAATCCAACTCCAGCCATTACCAACAGGCTCTAACTGCCATTTACTCAGGTCAATTTCAGTATCATTAAATTCATCCGACATTGAATCAACCAATTGCCAACTTTGTTGCTCGGCTTCAGGCGCCTGACCCTCAACAAAAAAGGGAGTGGCAACTTGAGCTTGCTGATTAAGCGTGCTGCACGCTGCTAAGACCAGCGCCAACACAAATGTTAATTTACGTTTCATAATGTTTTTCAATTGTGGAAAGATAAAGTAAATATACAGACATTATATTCATATGTGAATACAACACTTTACAAACACCCAAACCACGTTGAGCAATTTCTACGAAGTCTGACTCGCAGCCTGTGAAACTCATTTTAAAATTATGCTAACCTGATGATTTAATATAATATACACTATACTTTAGTTGTTTGTTAACAAAATAAAGTTCAATAACTCTGGTTATTGAGTGGACAATCAATTTTAAATAACTTTTAATATAAATAACAAACTTTGTATTTAAAAGGTAAATTGTGAGACAAAAAATTTATATGCAAATTGCAGCGGTTCTCGCGCTTTTAACAGCCGCTTGCAGCCAGTTTTATACCGAAAATTCATCTAAATCAGTGCTTAAAGTTCAGGCTCCACAAGCCAAAGAAAAAAAGATGAATATTCTTTATATAATGACTGACGATCACGCTGCACAGGCAGTTGGGGTTTATGGCGGTCGTTTAGCAAAATTAAATCCGACCCCCAATTTAGATAAGCTCGCCAATCAAGGCATGTATTTTAAAAACGTATTTGTAACTAACTCTATCTGCACCCCAAGTCGCGCAACCATTTTAACCGGACAGTATAGCCAAACAAATGGAGTGTTAGACTTAGTGGGCTCACTCAGTACAGAGCAGCAAACATTGCCTAGACTGATGTCTGATGCAGGTTACGAAACAGCGGTTATAGGCAAATGGCATCTCAAGAAAGAACCCGGTGCGTTTGACCATTATGAAGTGCTTAAAATGCAAGGTACCTATTTCGACCCTTTGTTTAGAGTCAGAGGTGAAAAAATATGGCCTCAAAATACCACTCAGTACAAAGGACACTCGTCTGATGTTATTACCGATCTATCAATTGAATGGCTGAAAAACCGCAAAAAAGATGAACCCTTTTTCTTAATGCATCAATTTAAAGCGCCGCATGATTATTTTGAGTACGCGCCAAGATACGCATCGTATTTGGAAAATGTAGAAATCCCCGAACCCGTTGATTTATATGAACAGCTAGCCTCTCAAGGCTCGGTTGCGACTAAGGGATTTAATAACGAGTTGGTCAATGACTTAGGCACCTCAATTTCACGGCGCCATAACAGACGTAGTTTAGGTATTGATTTAAAGGTTGATCCAAACCTGCCTGAAAAAGAATTTACACATCAAGCCTATCAGAAATTTTTAAAAGCTTATTTACGTTGTGTCAAAGGTGTCGATGATAATATTGGAAGGTTAATCCAAACTCTTAAAGAGATTGGCGAATATGAAAACACCATTATTATATATACCTCTGATCAGGGCATGATGTTAGGTGAGCACGACTACCAAGACAAACGCTGGTTTTATGAAGAGTCTATTCATATGCCATTTATCGTGCATGATCCACGCATTAAAAACGGACCCAAAAGCAGTGATTTATTGATAAACAATACAGATTTTGCCCCTTTTATGCTGGATTTAGCAAATCAATCAACCCCTGATGATATGCATGGCCGTAGTTTTAAAGCCGCGTTGCAGGGCGAACAAATTGATGATTGGCGCTGGGCGACTTACTATCGGTATTGGACACATCGTCAATACCACGATGTACCGGCTCACTTTGGTATTCGTAGTAAAGATTACAAACTGATTTTCTTTTACGGAAAAGGGTTTAAAACAGGCCATACTCCGTATTTTTACGATCAAAAATGGGTGAAGGAAACCGGTAAGCTAAACAACGAAATAGCAACGCCTGTTGCTTGGGAATTGTATGACTTACGCAAAGATCCGCAAGAATTAAACAATGTTTACGGCCAGCCAGAATATGCTGCAGTGGTAAAATCCCTAAAAGCAGAACTTAAACGCCAGCGTGAATTATATAACGAGACTGACGCAAACTACCCACATTTGGATAAAATTATACAAGCGCATTGGTATCAATAATATAAAGTGTTCGGTACAAAATAAAACCTCAAGCTGGTCGAATCAGCTTGAGGTTTATCTGTTTTAGCACGTTAATAAATCTTCTCTTTTTAAATCAGGTATAAAATCTGGTTTTATCATTATATATTTTCACACTCTAATTTATTCCCCAAGATAGCTATAGTAGATTGTTTACAATTAGAATGTGGTTTAATAAACCAACTTACCATACGGCAGGACACCAAGTGCATAAAAATAAAGCAAAACCATCCACAATATTTAACATCATTCCGATTATGGCATTCGCTCTGTTATTAAGCTCAGGCGTCAATGCACAGTCAGTTAATAAAGAAATTAGGCACTACGCTCAAAGCGAAGAAGCACTAAAGGCAGGCCAAAAGCTATATGAAACGGTTTGTGCTGCGTGCCATGCAAACGATTTGTCCGGCGGTGCCGGCTTTAATTTGAAAGATGAAGAGTGGATACATGGTAGTGCTCCTTCACAAATACTACACAATGTATCAACCGGTTTTATGAATGCCGGTATGCCGGGCTTTGGCGCAATGTTTCCAGAAAAAAAACTCAAACAAGTCGTCGCTTATGTATTATCTAAACGCCAAGGATTAGATAATCTGACCTATAAAATTTATCCGATAGAAACGAATAAAGGGATACACGAATATCAGTTTTCAGAAAACAGCCCAATCAGTAAATCGGGCAAGCTACCCAATAACTTGATAGATTTTAGTTTACCTGAAGTACAAAACTATGTGATTGAATTTGAAGGTGATTTATATACGCCCAATGATGAGCAAACAAACCTGCATGCGATGACATACCGTAATCACAGAACAGAATTATTCATTGATGGTGAAAAAATTGAAACCAGCGAAGATAAATGGGAGCGGCGAGTCTGGCCACTGAAAAAAGGTAAACAGCATTTTAAGATGAGGTATTACCGAATTAACCTAAAAAATAACTTAAACTCCAGAGTACGTATATTTGTCGCAAATGATGACTTAACTCAAAAAATTTATGGTATTTCTGTCAGCGGAAAACAATTTTTAAACAATGCGACCGTACCCATTAAAGCAGAAGATCAGACAAAAATTCAGCGAAAAAAAGTATTGGGTCTGCCCACTTCAAGCATTTCTGTGGGTTTTGTCGAAAAAATCAATGCCGCATTTAATTCAAAAACTTGTACCGTAGTTGGCGCGTGGAGTGGCGATTTTATGAATATCGGCCCAAACATTGAAGGCCGTGCGCGTGATGGTTCGATAATTTTAGGCGATTGGATGTTCAACTTTCCACAGCAAATTGCGCCGCTTAAGCGTTCTGATTGTAAGTTTGAAGAATATAAATTACACCAGAAAACAGTTGAGTTTATCTATCGCATCAATAACAGCAGAATTAAATTGAAAATGTCGGCAAGCTCGCCTAATACATTGAAATTAGACTTTACGTTGCTATCCGGTTCGTTAAACGATGCGCAGCTTAAAACATGGCAGTTGCCAAAATCTGACGCATTAGTGATTACATCCAATAATGGAACTATCACAAATCACCAACTGACGTTACCTAAAAATACCCAAAGTTGGCAGCTAAATTTACAAAAAAAGGTTAAATAACATGAAATACAAGTTAGGTAAATTAGCCACTTTACTATCCGTTTATTGTGCTTGCACAGCACTACCGGCATCCGCGGCTAAGACGACTTATATACCCGATGGTTACCATATCAAAACGATTCAAACACCAAAAGATGTTCGTTTTCACGTGACAGGGATGGATTCCAATGTTAAGGGCGAATTGTTCATTGCAACTCGTTTTGGAGACGTTTGGCGTTACAAAAATGACGAATGGTTGAAAATAGCAGAAGGTTTGCACGAGCCAACTGGATTAATGTGTGACTCCGACGGAAGTTTAGTGGTTGCACAAAAACCAGAACTTACACGTTTAATAGATGACAATCAGGATGGTGTGATTGATAGATTTGTTGGAATGGCGAATGATTGGACGTTTCATGACAACTATCACGAATTTAACTTTGGCCCGGTAAAAGACAAACAAGGTAATTATTATGGCACACTCAATTTAGGGCATGGGGTGCCGGATGCGTTGAAACTAGGTGCTATGGATAGTGCTGGCGGGTACCGCGGCTGGGCATATCAAGTCAATAACAAAGGGGAATTTATTCCGTATGCAACAGGGTTAAGATCACCTGCAGGAATTGGTATTAGTCCTAAGAATGAAGTATTTTTCACTGATAATCAGGGTGACTGGGTTGAAACTTCTAAGTTACACTTGCTTAAAAAAGATGCATTTTATGGTCACCCTGTCGGCTTAAGAGACCATCCAGATTGGACAACGAAGCGGATTTTAAAAGAGCAGAAAAACTTTGAGCTGTTTGAAAAAATGCGTGAATATCCTGTTGTGTGGATACCTCATGCTGAAGTGGCGAACTCACCTGGCAATCCAGAATGGAATATTACAAAAGGCAAATTTGGACCATTTGAAAATCAAATATTTATAGGCGATCAGACTCAATCTAATATTTTTAGGGTTATATTAGATGAAGTCAACGGCGTCTATCAGGGCGCTGTTATTAATTTTATCAATGGATTTCAAAGTGGCAATATTCGAACAGAGTTTGATGTAAATGGTGGGCTTTGGGTTGGCCAGACAGCCAGAGGTTGGTATTCGGTTGGTGGTAAACCATTTGGTTTACAAAAAGTTGAGTGGGATGGTACCCATCCTTTTGAAATCGCTGATGTAAGCATGGTTTCCTCTGGATTCAAGATCACTTTTACTGAAGCATTAACAATGCAGTCAGCTAAAAATTTAGAGATAAAAGTAAAAGAGTGGGGTTATCAATATAGCAATAGATACGGCTCACCTAAACAAGATGAAAAATCTTTAGCGGTAGACAATGTTGTTGTAGCGAAAGACCGCAAGAGTTTAATTTTTAAATCAAAACTAACTGAACGTAAAGTTGTTATGATTACATTAAATGGGCTAAAAGATGGGAAAGGGCGCTCACCAAGTGTGCCTGTTATTTATTATACGGTAAATCAAGTTAAATAGTGGGTATATCAATTTACTAAATCGATCCCCTATTGGGTAATATTCAATAGGGGATTAATTAGATAGAGGTTAATCTTTGCTTTTTTGTACCTATATGCGTAATCGTATTTTGTTCAATCCCTTCGCTTAATTTGCGTAACCCTTTATGTTTTGCATTAGCCTTAATGATTTCATCAACAAACTTTTTAGTGGGTAGCAAATCATATACGTAGTCATCACAACCTTCATCATCAATTGTTTTTTCAGCGTAAGGTACGTTTTGAATAACACCTGCCTTTTCTAAATCTAATAAGGCCTGACGCATGTCTCGTCTTTTCGAATCTAACTGAACTTGTTTTTTACCAAAGTTTTCCATTATACGGTTTAAGCTAATACGGGTTGTTGTATTATATGTCGCGTTTTTCCACGCGTTACTTAAATATAAATCAAGGAAGCGACTCAGTGCACTCGAATAGTTAGTAAAGCGACTGTACAACACTTGTCGATAATTTAGCTTAAGTATTTCACCCACTAAATAATCACTAAAGCCTATCCAGTATCTGTTTTTACCGCGGCCCACACCAGAGCTTTCTAATACCGCATCTGAAAAAATATCGTGTGTGATTGTGTACTCTACACCATCTGAATTTTCAGATGTAATTTTGATTCGGCTATCTTTTAAAATCATCAATGATTCTTTGATAGCATCATAACTACGGGTTTTGTTTATTTTTTTTAATTCTTCTCGGACGCGGTATAGGGAAAAGAAAACACCATAACGAACTTGATTGCCATTGCGAATAGAATGTAATCCATCTTTCGTTGCTATCAAAAATAAAACTTTTTCAATGAGCTCTTCTCTATCGCCAGGGTAGGCAAAATATTCTTCTTCTTGGCCTTTATCATTTGTACGCGTTAGAATTGCTGGAGAGATAACAGCTTTGAATTTTCGATTACTGAAAGTGTAGGTGTTTGTACAGGTGATCGCTCGTTTAGTGGCTTCATCTTTGCTAAATGCTGAGTTCTTGCCTCGCCAAAATCTTGGAATAATATCAATACTACCAATTGAGTTTGTGTATTCTAAATGTTTATTACTATTGGTTAACTCAGCTTCGTCTAGCAGTTTGAACAAAGAGAGTTGGCGACTTTCTTTGATTTCTGCGAGTTCATCATTTTCGATGTCTGATTTATCCATGTTAATACTCAATTAATGATAGCTAAAGGTTTTTGGCATAATAACTGTTTTTTAACGGATGGCTAGTCATGTATAGACCCTAATATTGATCTGTTTACTACCTAATACTGATCTAATTTATTTTTTACTACCTTATTAGTACCGTCAGCGTAAATAATGTGCAAAATTAACTCAACTAATACTACCTAGTTAGTACCATTAAAAATAAATGTTGAATAATTTTTAGTGATCATCCCATTGATTTGGTTTTTTACTACCTAAATTGTGCTGTGATGTACTGATTTTATGGTTTTTTTTGCTAGATCAAACACAATATATTGTGGTTATAGTACCTAAAATCTACCGTCGTACACAATATAAGCGATCATTACTACCTGATTTGTACCGTGGATGATTTATATACAATTAATAGTGCCTAAAATGCCCCGTGATACCGTTACATTCGTTTTAATACTACCTAGAATGTCACGTGAGATTGTTTTTACTACCTAAAATGTACCGCCAAACGTAAATATTTATGTCTTTAGTACCTAATACGTTACGTGAATATTTCAGTATTTTAGGAATTTGCTTAGGTTTGAGTTGTTTGGATACTTTTTTTTGCTAAATACTACCTATTTTGCCCCGCCGCATCATTAGAACTATGTTTTAGTACCTAAAATCTACCGTGAAAAATTGATTTTGAGATAATAGTGCCTAATTAGTACCGTCACTATTTATTTCTTTCTTCAAGTTATCTTATAGGTAATTAGGTTCTTTTTTAGGGATCTTTAAAGGTGTTATGGAATTAGGAGAGATAGTATTTTTTATATTAAAAACAATAAGTTAATTTAAATTCAGATCACTATTAGGTAGCTTTTTATATAATTTTTGGTTGTATAAAGTACTATCGACTGCTGTTAAAAGGTATTAAACCAGATCAATATTAGGTGCTATTAAAATCTGGCTCTCTTATCTTATGCACAGATTATTCACACAACTGATTTTTAGACGACTTAAATTAGGTACTAATAATCTCTATTTTTTTATATTTTATCCACAATAAAGTCGAAAGAGGATCGCTTTTAGGTACTATTAAATCAATATCTGTTGCTATACAGATCAATATTAAGTGCTATCGCTTTTTACTTACTCACAACCATTCGTGGCGTTTTAGATTTGTTATCTGTAACATTTGATCTGTTTATATTTTATGGCACGCGTATAGGTAAAAATGCTTGGATAACTTTTCATAACGATATTTTCGCCCATGTGTCATTGTGTCTGGATGGTGAGGGGCGGGTTTAAGTTGTTTTTGTTGTAACTTCACGTTTTCAGATACATATATAATGATAGGTAGTTTTGGCTTAAGTGTGATTGGTTTTTGACTAAAATAAGAGATATAAATTGCAGGTTCGATTGGTTTTGGCCGTATGATTCTAAGCTCTATATTTTTCTGTCGATACTCATCGATTTTTTTTAAAAAATTCTCAAGCTCTCTTTGCCATTCAGTATGATGGATATCTGCAGGTGGCTCGTAGAATTTTTTTAGTATTTTTATTTTGTAATCTTCAAAGTTTTCGACTTTCTGGTGGATAAAATCGATATTCCAAGAAAAAGAGTAATTTTTTACGGGCTCTTCTAGGCAATCTATTTGCCGTGTAGTCATCAATTGGTTCACCATAGGCAATGTTTTGAAGAGTAGGTCATTTGCCGCATATATTTGCTCGCCTAATTGATTAATAAAGTAAGCAGGCTTTCCGTTCTTTTTAAGAAATAACTTTAAATCTTTTTTAAGTAAGTTGATTTTAGCACTCGCAATTTTTATCTGATTAAAATGGTTTTGATCATCTATGGCTAATATACCTGGATAGCGAATAACATGTTTAACAGTATCGCCAGCATCCAATTTAAAATGTTGGTAAGCTTCTTTTGCCAGTTCAGCTTCTCCTTCTTTTAATATTTTGGGGGATTTTGTCCGCAAATCCAATGCACCAAGCTGATAAACTTGAGCATAACTTGGCTTTATTATTTCATTAAAATCCAGTATTGATTCAGTTAATTCTTTATACTTTTCTATTAATTTAATTTTGTTTTGCATGGGCTTTTAAGATTTTCTGTTTTCCTTATTATAGACAATGCTTCCCAACATACAAATATTGTTTTCTTATGTTGATAAATTGGTGGTAGAGGTGTTGGGAAACTAGATTTTTCAGTGACGCAGGAGCTTAAGGTTTTTGTATGTGTTCATATATTTGTATGTTGGGAAGATATTCGGTATTAGATGGTTTATTTAAACCACTCATCTATAGATTCCTGTTGTTTTGCTAACAAGGTTTTTGTTGATTTTGTTTTCGCGCTCTTGCAAGCATGCCAGCCGCGTTCAAATTGTTCAGTCATGAGTTTCTTTATCAGCACCTGATGTTCGTAATAGAGTACGCTTAACAAGGCTTGAATAGATGCCTGCAACGATCCTGAGGCGTAATCTCTATTTGAGTTTAAAAAATCCTTAATTTCTTTCGCATACTGTCCGTCTGGTTTGATTAAATACTCTAATAGATCGGCATAAGAATCTAATTCCATTTTAGCTTTTAATGCATCAAGTCGAGTTAAAATAAATGAATCAACGGTTATTGTTGTTTTTTGAGTTTGAAGTCTATGAACATACGCTCTAAAACGGCCATTTAAACGCTTAAAACTTTGCATTGGTAGAATTGATTTAAGTTTCAATTGAGCGTCTTTATAATCTAGTTTAAGGGCGTCCTCAAGCTCTTGTATTTGATAACCGGCAGCCAATACTTCAGATTTGAGATCATCAAAATCATGACTGGTTACATATTCATGCCACCGTTGATCTTTGGAAAGTTTTTGCATCGCTGTACACAAAATTGAGAATAGATAGGTGTTAGTTTATATTATTTTAACTGCGTTGAATATGTTACAGATAACACCTAAGCACATATAATTCTTCAAGTTTGTAACTAAGAAATTGGGCTAGAAAAACAATATTGCATACAATTAACATAAAATTGCCTTCAAAAATGATTGTCATTTTGCTACTTTTAATTAACAATAGAGTAAATTTATTAGTCGAACTGATTTTTAATCCGTTTTACTAAGTGTTAATGATGAGAAGTTAAGAATGAATCAGACAAATCGAAACGCGCTCCTATATGCTTTTATTGTATCTATAGGCGGGTTTATATTCGGTTTAGATATCATGTTGATATCCGGAACCTTTCAATACACGACGGTAGAATTTGGTTTAACCGCCATTGAAAAGGGGAATATTGCAGCAGCTCCGAACTACGGGGCATTACTGGCTTTACTTGTCGCTGGCTATTTTTGCGATAAGTTAGGCCGTAAAAAAACCCTAATGATTATTGCCGCGTTATATATTATCTCAGCTTTAGGTTCAGCTTTTGCGCCTAGTTACTTTGCATTGTTCATGGCGCGTCTTGTCGGCGGATTAGCATTCACTTCACTTAGCCTAGCTTCTATGTACATAGGTGAAATAGCACCCGCCCATATGCGGGGCAAGCTGGTGGGCCTTAACCAGTTAAATATCGTTTTCGGTATATTGGCCGCGACTATATTAAATTATTTCTTGGTTGAATGGATTGCAGCAGATCTAGAGTGGACCGCAGCAATTGGTTTAAACGAAGGCAATGTTTGGCGTTGGATGCTAGGTGTTGAAATACTACCCGCCGTCATTTGGTTTGGTTTATTAATGCTTATCCCAGAAAGCCCGCGTTGGTTAATGTTAAATCACAGCGCCGCAAAATCACGCTCTGTTATTGAAAAGCTTGTTCCTGCCAACCGGGTCGAGGCTGAATTTGCGCAAATTACCGATAGTCTTAAAAACACGGAGCACACTTTAAGTTATGGCGAACAGCTTAAAGTCTTATTTAGTAAAAATATGAGAATGGCGCTGTTGATTGGCGTATTTATGGCAATGATCCAAGCTCTCTCAGGTATGAACGCAGTATTAGCGTTTATGCCAATGATATTCCAACAAGTCGGTGGCGGTGATTCCGCATTCCTACAGTCTATTTGGGTTAGTTTGATTGGTACTTTCTTTACCATCCTAGCACTTGTATTAATTGATAAATTAGGCCGCCGAAAAATATTATTAGGTGGCTTAGTGGTTTGCGCAAGTAGCATGGCAATAGTGACATATGGTTTTTTCAATGCCAGTTATGTTATTGATGCTGATACCTTAATCGCATTAGGATCGACAATTGACAGCAGTGCTCTCACTTCAATTGTGGGCGTAGAGTATTACAGTGATATTTCATTTAAAGAGGCAGTGGTCGGTAGCATTGGTTTAAACAACTTCGCTTTAATTGAAAGTGAATTACTGTTAGCAGCAACAAGTATGAATAGTAGCTTGGTACTTTTTGGTATCATTGTATTTGTCTGTTCTTACAATTTTTCACTTGGGCCTATTTTGTGGATCTTGTTCTCTGAGATATTTCCAACTAAGGTTCGCGCTGTTGCGATCACTTCTTGTGCATTAGTTGCGACCATTTTTGGCGGGATTATTGTACCTACATTATTCCCTTGGCAACTCGAAAACTTAGGCGCTGCAGCAACTTTCCTCGCTTATGCCAGTTTCTGTGTAGTCGGTTTACTTGTTATGGCGAAAATTACGCCAGAAACCAAGGGTAAAACTATTGAAGAAATTGAAGAGCTCATTGGTGGACATGACAAAGGTGAAGCTTCTGATGGTTTCGCCCCAAAAGAACAGGGTAGTAAACTTAACGCAACCAATACCTAGCGTTTGACTACCAACGAATTGTGTGGCTTTTTCTCATAAAAACCCGGAGCCTGCTGTTCCTGAGAAAAAGCCACACATCTTTATCTAGCGCTTACCAGCAAACCTAGACAGGATGTTTACTCACTTTTTCATGCAAGTTTTTATTGAAAAATTCATTGTATAACTTGATTGCTAAAATGGTTGCGGAAAATATTAACGTTATCATATTAGCGACTATCACAGCTTTATCGCCAATCATAAATCCATAGCTCATCCAAGAGGCAACCCCAACGGTAAATATACTGTACATCGCTAATGATAGAGAGCTAGTATCTCGTGTTTTTATCACTTGTATGGCTTGTGGTAAAAACGAAAACGTGGTTAAAAAAGCCGAGACAAAACCTAAAATTTCTATATTGCTCATAATAAACCCTCACAACTTACTGTCTTATATGTCGGTGTTTTTCAAGATAGTTGTCGCCTAAAGTTAAATTTTATGCTGCCTTCTCATCTTCATTTTTTGTCGGGTTTAAATGTACCTGTTCGATGGCAGACCAGTCTCGTGTTTTGCCTGACCAACGAGTCGGGTGCTTCATCTTAGCTTCTGTATTAATTTTATGGCGATGAGCCAGTATCTCTTTATCCAATCCAGCGTGGCGCTGATTGGGTGTGACAAACTTAATTCCACTGTGCAAATGTTCATCGTTGTACCAGTTTACAAATCCACTCACCCACGCTCTAGCTGTCGTTATACTTTCAAATGCTTTTTCTGGGTATTCCGGTCTATATTTCAATGTCTTAAACAACGACTCAGAATAAGGATTATCGTTACTCACTGACGGGCGGCTAAACGAGGGCATAATCCCCAGTTCTTGCAGTGTCGCCAGCATAGTCGCTCCTTTCATCGGGCTGCCATTGTCCGAATGCAATGTGACTTGGTCACGCTTAATTTGTTCTCTTTGACAAATATCCGTCATTAAATCAGCTGCTAATTCGCTCAACTCGGTTTCATGTATCTGCCAACCCACTATTTTTCGGCTATAAATATCCATCACTAAGTACAAGTATAAAAACAGTCCTTTCACCTGGGTCGGTAAGTAGGTGATGTCCCAAGTGTATATCTCATTTGCCTGTGTCGCTGTTAAAGCCTGAGGTTTAGCGACTGTTTTTGCTGGCTTGCTTTTTTCTCGGTGCGTCAGTAGGTTATGGTTTTTCATGACCCGGTTAAATGAACTCACCGATGCAATCCAAATGCCTTTATCTAACAGTTTCGGCACAATTTTACTGGCGGATAAATCTGCATATTCATCACTGTTTGCTATCTGTATTATTTTCTGGCATTCAATGTCAGTCAGTCGATTAGCAGGCGTTTTAATTGCCTCTATCCGGCCATCTTGCATATTTTCATTTTTTATCCACCGTTGTATGCTTTTTTCACTCAACCCCAGTAAACGACAGGCTTTGGCCTGACTGGCTCCGGAAGATTGGGCTTCCTGAACCCATTTGATTAACTGTCTGCGCTCTTCCATTGGTGTTAATCGTCCTCGCTGGAACCCCAAATGGCATCCACTTTTTTTTTGAGTACCAATAATGCAGCTGTTTCTGCTAAGGCTTTATCTTTGCGATTCAATTCTTTTTGCAGTTGTTTAATTTCGTTTTTTAATTGCTTTGTGTGCGTGGCAGACGCTTTCGTGGTGCTTGGCAAGTTTCTTTGGGTTATATCTTGTTTCCACTGCTGTATATGATGTGGGTATATCCCTTGGGCACGGCAATATTGATTGAGACCTTCATCGTCTAATGACGCACAGGCAATGATGGCGTTTAATCGAGCTTCTGCGCTCCAATCTTGAGGTCGTTTTTCTTTTTTCATTTTATTGCCGTTGTCGGTAAATTCCAGTTGATGGTTTTTAGCAAGTACAATCCATTTTTGCAATGTTGAATAGCCAACATTTAGCTCAAGTGCGATATCTTTTAAATTAACATCACTTCGGCGATTCAAAGCTTTTTCGACCGCTTGGATTTTAAATTCTTCAGTAAATTTATAACTCATTTTTATTTGCCTCTAATTAAAGTTAGAGGCGACATCTATCCTGACACAGGGGGATGTTGAGGTTATTATCTCGTGAGTGATGTTAATTTTGTATGGAATAAGCTATCTTAAAAATGTTCAAAACTATCACAACAAAGGTATGAGCAGTCTATGAGTAAACCAAAGAACAGATGGCAGGAGGTTTTCGAAATTGGCTCTGAATGTAACGAGCGATTCGTAGACTACAACAAAGTGCCAGAAATGGCGCAATTTCATATTCCGATTTCGGGTGTCTCTAATTTAGCTGGAAAATATTGTGTGGGCCGGGTAAACCCCGATTATCACACCGTTTTATATTGTGTCGATGGCTCAATTAGACTACATAACGAAACAGGCATACAAGATGTTGGTAAATGTAATTTGATGACCTTACCTGCTCACAAACCATTTTTAATGGAATTAGTTCAGCCAAGCTGGACCATGGTTTGGTTTGCTTTAGAGGATATTGAAAAGTGGCGCACTTTGATCGCTGATAGACCCGCAGTGACCTGTTGCGATAGTGCTAAACAATTATTTCATGCACTTAGCATAATTTATTATGAAAGAGACCCGCAACTGCGAAAGCCAATAATAAATCAACTATCTCATTACCTAAATGATACCTTATGCGCACCGACATCAGAAACAATTGAATCTCAGCGTTTAACTCAGCTTATCAGAGATATAGAAAAGCGTTTGCATTGCAATTGGACTGTGGAGGAAATGAGTAAACTCGTGAATTATTCAGCGCCACACCTTCACAGGCTTTTTCAAAAGTATTTTTCTAGAAGTCCAATTCAACATTTAATCTTTTTAAGAATGGAACGCGCCAAATATTTGCTGATTAATACCGCTTGGACAATAGAACATATCGCAGAGCAAGTTGGTTATACAGATGTGTTTAATTTTTCTAAACGATTTAAAAAATCAGTTGGCATTCCGCCGGGAAAATTCCGAAAAGGCGGAGCAGACAAGGTGCAGCACGCGAAATAGTCATAGCACCTTATCTTATATAAACTAAGCCATGTCTAACATTTGGTAGCGCGCATTGAGCTCGTTATACAGATCTGTCTGATAATTTTCAGACTTAACATCAAGTTTGCTCATAATTTCAACCAAATGTTCGTTATCTTCACGACCGCTCCAGATTTTTACGTAAGTGCCTTCTTTATATCCGTTGTCTTGGCGGAAAAAATTAAGCACATTTTTACTGACATACTGCGCATATAGATCATCCCATTGCAT
This sequence comes from Catenovulum sediminis, assembly GCF_007289895.1. Classification (GTDB taxonomy): domain Bacteria; phylum Pseudomonadota; class Gammaproteobacteria; order Enterobacterales; family Alteromonadaceae; genus Catenovulum; species Catenovulum sediminis. Next base: position 412,295 of record NZ_CP041661.1, read on the forward strand.
TTGGCAATCTGCAAGTAAGGCTGAAAACAAGCCCAAATCGTAACGTTTTGCTGCTGCTAAACCAATCATCAACTCTAATTTTTGCAGTAAGCTTAATTCTTGGTATACATAACTTTGACCATCAAATTGTAAACTTAAGGTTTCTAAATCAGCAAAAACGTCTTGCAACGCTTTTTCTTGATTCCCTTCATGTTTTATTAAAATAGCTGACAAAATAAAATGCCAGATATCAACCAACTCCATCTGTAATTGCTCTAAATCACAATCTTGCTTCTTCCACCATTTCCAACCGTGATGTTCAATTGCTTCTGCAGCTTCTATGACCACTGCGCGTAAAAAAGGTGACTTAACTGCGACCCAATCAGGGTTTACTTTGGCGTTCATTTTATCTTGCAAAGCCAACATAGTGGCTGCTTGTGGGGAGGTTAGCATCAAAATTCCTCTGTTTCTTCGTCTTATTAGTTGGCGTTAGTTTAATAGACTGATTTGTAATATCCAGTTTTTATAAATTTACATTACTCAATTACGTTTATTTTTGTTAAAAGATAAACAGCTGAGTTAGAAATACGCCAGCAATATCGCGGCTACAATAAACAACGTAGCAAATATACGGTTAACAGTGTGAAGTTGTTTTTCAGATATTAAAAATTTCATCGCTCGCGCCGCAAAACCGGTGTAACAGCCCATTACCAGTAGATCAACTGAAACCATAGTGATGGATAAAACGCCATATTGCTGAGCTAAAGGTTTTTCGGGGTTTAAAAACTGCGGAATAATCGCCAGCATAAAAATGATTGCTTTAGGATTAGTGATATTAACCAAAAAACCACGGGCAATAAGTTGTTTCGCAGATAATTTGTAATCTTCTGTATGTGCCGTTAATTTCGATGACTGCGACCATTGCCTATATCCTAAATAAACTAAATACAAAACACCAAACCATTTGATCAAGTTAAATAACAAGGCAGAAGATGCAATAATCGCCCCTATACCGGTTGCCACCATGACAAAATGCAATAAAATCGCCAATTGCATACCAATAACGTTCCAATAACCCTGCCAGAAACCAAATTTCAGGCCACTTGTCATTGACGCGATTGCACCAGCCCCCGGAGATAGACTAATAACCCAACATGCAGCAAAAAAGGCGAGCCATATATCTAAACTCACTGGCAATCACCATGAAATTGGTTCACCCGCCAAAGATAGGAAACTTGCATTTTTTTCTTCCGATAAATTCGCAATCGTTTGCGTTAAGCTTATCACAGTTTCCTCTGGACTTTGCGTTGCGTCTTGGCCGCCCATATCCGTTCTAACCCAACCGGGGTTAATCGCACAACATATCGCATTAACCCCATCACAGGCGTTACTTAATTTAACTGCAAGCATATTTAAAGCGACTTTACTCATTGCATAACTGTCTAAAGCACTTTTTCTCACATCTTTAGCCTCAGATAATGAGGCAACACCAGACGAAAAAAGAATGATTTTTGCTTTGTGCGCGAATTGCGAAAACAAAGCTTGCGTTAACAATGCAGGTGCGACGGCATTGACTCTATAGTTATCGATAAACGCCTTTTGAGTCCAATTACCGAAGGATTCATTAATGCTTACACCAGCGTTGTGAATTACCAGCTCAAGCTCTATACCTTGTAGTTTAATTGATTCAGCAACTTGCTGAATTGATTCTTCTTGGTTTAAATCACATTGGTATACTTTGAATTGACCTGATTGATCAGGTTGCTGATCGGTTTGATAATGCGTTTGCAATGCCTCTAAAGCGGAACTGTGGCTTCGAGCCAAGGCTATAATATTTTGACCTTGGGACAAATAATGACGACAAAGATGCAAACCGATTCCTCGATTTGCACCTGTGATTAATATGAAACTCATGATTTTCCTAAGGTTATTTTTTACAGCCTTTGTTACCTTCGGGTAAAGCAACTAGATATACATTCGCGATATCCAATTCCATTTTACCTTGTGTTGAAATCGCAAAGATATCCGTGACATTTTTGAAATCGAATTGCCCCTCTTGATTAAAACAATTTAAAGGCAAGGTTAGGGCCGTCCATTCATCTTGGGGTAACTGGCTTAATAAAGGGTTTAGCGGTAATTCGCCCTGGCAATCATTTTTCCAATTACAACGCATCGTTATTTTTGCAATAGACGTAGGTTCTCGGTGAATTCTGATTTCCAGATTGAGCGCTGCTTTATCTTCTACACTCGATAAATCAATTTTGTTGCCATTTAACGTGATATTAGAAAACCAAGCAGCTTTATCTTTTCCACGCCATTTAACGTTTATTGCATCATTTGGTTTGTTAATTTCAATTGGTGAAACAATCAGATTAGCACGTTTCGTTTTACCTTGCTGGTCTTCAATCGGAATACCCCATTCAAATGCATTACCAACCGATAATTTCCACGGCTTAATCGGTTTACCTTCGATTACATAATCAGATACAGGGTTATTAGCAAAAGCTTTGAAGCTAATAATTACAAAACAAAGCGCAGATAGTCCTTTAAATAGCGCCAATAATCCGGTTTTACCCGCTTTACTTAGAAGCATAAGAGCACCTCAATATTGACAACAATTTATTGTTACAAGTATGTTGATTAATTTGAAAGAATGCAAGTGCCTTCACGTAAATTTATATATAAAATCTTAAAACTATAACCGAAATTAATTAGACCCCAATGCAGGGATTTTGATTTTTTTATAGTGCCAAGTATCAGAGCTTCTTAGTGGTGAATAATACGTCGTCTTAACTCATTCATCCCATCACTTGCTTGAAAAGGCTCGACAATTATTAGAATTGATATATCAAATGGTGCAACACACATGCACGACCACAGCATTAAAACAAAGTGATTATCGTTTTAGCCGTAAACAAGTGCGAGAACATACCGCATGGGGAAACACCCAAATTAAAGTGTAATGGTCTAATACAACTGTAGAGATTTATAGCTTACAATTAGCAAAATCTTAAAGGTATAAAAATGACCAGAAAAACAAAAGTTACATTAAGTGCAAAACAAAAATTAGAATACGCCAAGCTCATGGTTGATGAAGGTTACAGCAACCGGCAGATAGAAGAAATATCAGGCGCAGGCAAGTCAGCAGTATCACGTTGGAAGCAACAATATATTGCAGAGCTCAAAGGTGAAACCCCAACAAGCTCAAAAGCATTAACACCCGAACAGCGACGCATACAAGAATTAGAAGCTCAACTAAAACGCGCACAAAGGGATAATGACATATTAAAAAAAGCAGCCGCTTTCTTCATACTGGACAATCCAAACCACAAGTCGTGAAGCAAATGAAGAAAGCGCACCCAGACTTTAGCGTCACTGAATTATGTAATGCACTTGGTGTTTGCAGCAGTAGTTTTTACTACGATGCTAAAACGCCATCTGAAGCAGACGAAGTATTAAATATATTGGTTAAGCTGATTTTTAACGAATCAGGGTACACTTATGGCAAACGAAGAATACAAGCCGAACTGCTCGGTATTGGATGTCATGTTGGCTTATACAAAATATCTAAAGTCATGAGAAATCAAAGATTAAAGGCAATAAGACCCAAAACACGACACCATTATCCAACCTCAGGCACAGAGCATAAATATGCACCAAATTTAATTAAGCGTAAATTTGTGCCTGAAACTTATAACACTCATTATGTCGGTGATATAACGTATATAAAGCATCATAGAGGCTGGAGTTACTTGGCTTGTGTACTTGATTTAGCCACTAAGGAAATTGTTGGTTATGCACTATCGACCAGTCCTGATGCTCTGCTAACAAAAGCTGCATTGGATGATGCAGTTCAACGCCAACAACCCGATACATCTAAATTGATATTTCACTCGGATCAAGGAGTGCAATATTCTGCTGGCGCGTTCAGAAAAAGGCTCAAAACGTTAAAGATAACCCAAAGTATGAGCAGACGCGGAAATTGTTTGGACAATGCTGTAATGGAAAGGTTTTTTAGAAGTTTAAAAACTGAACGATTAAATAATATTAGTTTTATTAACCATGAATCTGTTGTGTGTGTGAAGTTGAAAAATACATTGCGTTTTATAATTACAAAAGAAGGCATTCAGCCCTTGGTTATATGACGCCACTCCAAAAGTATATTGAAATGAAAAATGCCGCTTAGAATTTCTATAGGAAAAGTTGACCATTACAAAATCGAGTGGAGCGATCAACTTAAACGTTGATCGTGACGGAAGTAAACTCATCATAGGCGGAGATGGTTTTACTAACGCTACAGTTGATTTATCACAATTAGATAGCTATTCCAGTCTGTCTACGGCTAGAAATTCTTTAGCTGATCATTGTACTGGTCAAGCAATATCGGACACATTTTGTTTAGAATTTTCAAACTCAATTGGTGACAAGTCACCGTTAGCTGAATGCAGCCTTTCTAAGTTGTAATATTTAATGTAAACAGTAACATCCTGCTTTATAAACGCCCTTGTCGGTTGGTTGATCTTTAATATCCAATCATGCTTCAAACTACCGAAGAATCGCTCAACCACTGCATTATCCCAACACGCACCCACATCTCCCATGCTGGCCCGCATCCCATAGCGCCCCAACAATTTTTGATAGTCTTTGCTCGTGTATTGCGAGCCTCTATCACTATGAAAAATCACCCCTTTGGGTGGTTGACGTAAGTTATGCGCTTTCTTCAAGGCTTTAAACACTAGATCAACGGTCATACGTTTGTCTATGTGCCAGCCGACAATTCGTCGTGAATATAAGTCCATAACGACAGCTAAATACATCCAGCCTTCACCGGTTTTTAAATAGCTCACATCTCCAGCCCACACCTGGTTCGCAGCTGTTGGATTGAAATTCATGTTCAAAAGGTTATCAGCGACTGTATCAGTATGTTTGCGTTTGGTTGTAACCTTATAAGCAACTCTCTGGGTCACCTTAAGGCGCAAACGGTGCATAATTTTTCGCACAAAATACCGACCAACTTTATAGCCTTCTTTACGTAATCGCTTTACCATTTCCCGGTTGCCTAAGCTTCCTCGGCTTTTTTTAAACAAGTCCCGGACACGCCGGTAAAGCTTCAATGTGTTGATATCTATCAGCTTTGCAGGCCGATTCAGCCAGTCGTAATAACCGGATTTACTTACTTCCATAACACGGCAAAGTAAAACCACAGGGTACTGACCAGCTTGTTTCTTAATGAAACGATATCTTACTTCATTTCTTTTGCAAAGAAGGCGCTGGCCTTTTTTAAGATCTCCTTCTCCATACGTAAGGTCTTGTTTTCTTTACGCAAACGTTTTAATTCTTCACGCTCTGATTCGTCTAATGAGATACCTTGTTGTTGCGCATCATACTTATCTTTCCATTTGTACAAAAGGCTTGTACCTATACCTAGCGATTTTGCAGCCTCTGAAACACTATAGCCTTGCTCAGTAACCATTAGGACCGCTTCATCTTTAAATTCCTGCGGGTAACTTTTATGTGATTTTTTTAAGCTCATAACGACCTCTTAATTTTATGATTGTATTATCTCAAATTAAGTGTCCGTTATCATTAGACCAGAACACATTTTGGTAACGCATGGGATGGTACAAGCCTTGGACGAGCTCTAAATATAGGGTTTATGGAAGCACAGGGAAGAGCAATCCAAGATGTTATTGATACGCCTATTCACAAATCTGTGGCATATATTAATGGTATGAATCGTGGTATGGCTTCAGCGAGTTACCATGCCAGAGATAGAATTGCATTTCAGCAAAATCATAATGAAGCGTTAGCGATAGCGATAGCTTCCAGAATCCAAACGCCTAACGCAGGTATGTCCAGACTGGTTACTATTCAAATGGGCTTGGATGCTGTGGGAATGAGTGAGGTTCCAGTCGTCTCTCAGCTAGCCGATATAGGGAGTGCAGGTATTTCACTATCCAAGGGTGATTACTTGGCGGCTGGACTTTCTTTATTGGCAATGATCCCCTTAGTTGGGAAGGCCGTTGATGCATCAAGGATGGCAAGAATTGCTGACAGAGCAACGGATCTGAGTACTGTAGGTGGTGTGTTGCATGAGATTAATCGCAATGCTGATATTGCGATGGAGCTAACGCATCGAGCTCTAGCGAGAGGGCGAATTAATAATACAGCGCAAGCATTTGGAACAAGAGCTCATAAATACTTTGAAAGATTAAATGATAGACTTAATATGCGATTAAGTGATGCAGATAGCCCATTTTCTCTTCAGGTCGAACCATTCAGAGATAATAATGGTGCGCTTGTTGGTAACAATGTACGATTACCTGGAACAATCGGTGCTGACATCGAGATATTTGACAATGGGAATATTATTAAGGCGCTTGATTTGAAAACCCACGGTGGTATTGAAAAGTTGATTGCTCAAAATAGGCAGGCAGATTTAACCAAAAGAATTGGGGTTTCTGTTGAGGAGATATTTAAACGCCTATGAATACTAAAGAGTTTAAGCAACTCGCGTTAACCTATTTTGGTGACGTACTAACTCCATATGGTTTTAGTTCAAAAGATAGTGAGTATTGTACTTTTTCTCGTATGAGGGGGGATTTGTGCGACATTATTATGCCTATTTTAAGTAGAGATGGCTCTAGTTTTATAATTAGAGTGTTTGTGACATCTCCCGTCATTGATCCAGCCTTTGAGATGCGTTTTCCTGATACATTGGGGATACCGAGTGATGTATGTAGTGCGCTACATCCAAAGCATGGTGTTCACTTTCGTGAGCATAAATATCGTTGTAAATATGAAGAAGGGTTTATTCGGAATTTCCAAAATGATGCCAAACCAGCGCTCCTAGATAAAGCATTACCTTATTTAGATGCTATTACAAAAGTTGAGGATTTATTGCCTTACATGAAACATCCGTTTTTTGTTGCGGCAGTTTCATGGCATGCAAATAAGAAACGTGATATTAAATCTTTATTAGAAAATGAACAGAAAAGGTTATCTTCTATACAAAATACGACAGGTGGGGTCGAAATTTATCTTCAATATGTGGAAGGTTTATTGGCTCAAGTTGAGTAAATGTATGAAAGCAGCCATTGGCTGCTTTGCTTGTTTTTAGACCCTAAAAATCTTCGATTTTAGAATAGAATGATTATCACACCCTATGTGTTGCGCATCATACTTATCTTTCCATTTGTACAAAAGGCTTGTACCTATGCCTAGCGATTTTGCAGCCTCTGAAACACTATAGCCTTGCTCAGTAACCATTAGGACCGCTTCATCTTTAAATTCCTGCGGGTAACTTTTATGTGATTTTTGTAAGCTCATAACGACCTCTTAATTTTATGATTGTATTATCTCAAATTAAGTGTCCGTTATCATTAGACCAGAACAATAGCTAGTGGTAGCTATATGGCTGCTGGCGCAGCTGTACTCTCTGGAGCGGCTGGGTTTGGTGTTGCCGTTGGCGCAGCAGCCTTTGTCGGTGGATTTATGGGTAGTGTCGCGTCACAAGTGGTTGGTAAAGAAATGGGCGTTGTTGAAAGTTTTAGCCTTAAAAATGCGTTATCGTCAGGTTTAACCTCTGTTGCGACTGCGGGTATGGGCGCCGCTATGGGGGTTGGAGCAGATACTGCTGATACTTTTACAAAACTTAACTCTGCGAAAAAAGGTGCTAAGGCGTCATTAGACGCATACGGCGCTGCGACTATGGCCGCCGGTAGTTATGTAGCTAACATTGCTGCGAACAAATTAGTTGGAAAGTAAGCGCCTAATGAACTAACGTTCTTACTTTCGAGATCTCAGAGCCGCATAATTTCCTCATCATTCACGCGAGGAAATAACATGCTCACCGCTAAACAAGAATACTGGCAAACACATATCGAACAATGGCAAGCATCAGGGCTTACTCAAGCGGCTTATTGTCGTCAGCATAATTTATGTCAAAACGGCTTAAGCTATCATAAGCATAAATTGGCTAACTTACCCAGCCATGTTAATTCCGTGACCAACGGATTTGCTCGTGTCCAAGTCATGGAAAGCTATACAACCAGTCAACCACTGAGCGTTCATCTGAATAACGGCCTCAAGGTCAGTGGTATTACACACCAAAACCTTGAGCTGGTTAAACAGTTGGCCCAGGTGTTGTCATGAACCAAGTGATGCGCCCCAACATCTCACTGACACAAGTCTACCTTTATTGTCAGCCCGTTGATTTTAGAAAATCCTTTCGCGGGTTATCTGCCATTATTGAATGTGAGCTTGGCCACAATCCATTTGAAGGTCACTTATACGCCTTCACCAATCGCCAGCGTAATAAAATAAAGTGCCTCTTTTGGGAAAACAACGGTTTCGTGCTCTATTACAAGAGTTTAGCCGAAGAAAAATTCCAGTGGCCACGCAACAATGAAGAGATGATAACTTTAACCGGACAGCAGATAAATTGGTTACTCGATGGCTATGATATTAGTGCTATGCAAGGCCATAAAAAACTTCATTATGAGGCTGTTTTTTAGGGCTTTTTGACGCTCACTTTGCTATAATACCCGCCATGAAAATGTCGCCCAAAGCTCAATCAAATCAAGCTTCTACATCTGTCGAAACTACGACTGAGATGGCAGCCTTGCTGTCTGAAAAAGACGACATTATCGACAAAAAATCAGAAGTGATTGCTTGGCAACAACAGCGTATCGCTTTGTTAGAAGAATACCTCAACCTTGCTAACCAAAAACGTTTTGGGTCTAGCAGTGAACAAACCACAGCTGAGCAAGGTAACTTGTTTAACGAAGCTGAAATCACCGCAGAGCCAGAGCAAGAAGAACTGCTTTTACCTGATACCGCTTCAAAAACCAAAACAGGGCGTAAACCTTTCTCTGATAAATTACCACGCGAACAAGTATTCGCTTATTTATCTGAAAAAGACAAAGCCGGTGCCATTGATACCTTCTTTGTAAAAGTCCGAGAAGAGCTAGACATCATCCCTGCTCAAGTGCGTGTGCTGGAATACATGCAAGAAAAAGCCGTGTTTAAAGATGAACAAGACAAGCGCATTATCAAAGCCGCTGAAGTCACATTACACCCTGTAGCCAAAGCGATGGGCAGTGTGAACTTAATGACCTACGTGATTGTGTCGAAATACGCGGATGGTATGCCACTGTATCGTTTAGAAAATATCATCCGCCGTTATGGTGGTGATATCTCAAGGGCGACCTTAGCGAATTGGGTTATCGCGTTGGCAAGGCAAGTTCAACCACTTATTCATTTACTCCGTGAGTATCAACATAACGGCCCACTGATAATGGCGGATGAAACTCGCATTCAGGTACTCAAAGAACCAGGCGCTTCCCCAACGGGTGATAAATACATGTGGGTCACTCTAGGCGGAGAGCCTAATCGACAATCAGTGCTGTTTGAATATGATCCTTCGCGTAGTCAGGAGGTACCCTTGCGCCTGCTGGATGGATTCACGGGAGGTTACCTGCAATCTGATGGATATGCTGGATATAATGCGGTCTGCAAAGAATATAAACTGACCTCATTAGGGTGTTGGGATCATGCAAGGCGTAAATTTAAAGAAGCTCAGATCGTGCAACCGAAAAGTAAAAAGACCAAAGTCAGTAAAGCGGATATGGCACTCAGCTATATCAACAAGTTGTATGTGATAGAGCGTAATATAAAATCATTGAGTGCTGATGGGAAATACCAAGCGCGTCAAGCGCAAAGCGTGCCTGTTCTGAACAAGTTGAAAAAGTGGTTAGACGTGCAGCGCCCCAAAGTAGTCAAAGACAGTTTAACGGGCACAGCAATGACTTACTTACACAACCAATGGGACAAATTAACGGTTTACTGTAAAGATGGCCGATTAAATATCAGCAATATCCTAGCAGAAAATGCGATCCGCCCGTTTGCTGTTGGCAGAAAAGCTTGGTTATTTGCAGATAGTCCCGCTGGTGCGCATGCGAGTGGAATACACTATAGCTTGATAGAAACGGCTAAGCTTAATGGACTTGAGCCGTATCACTATTTAAATGCGGTATTCAAAGCCTTACCATACGCAGATACGGTTGAAAAGTTAGAAAGGCTCCTGCCATGGAATTTTAAAGCCGAAAATAAAGAAAGCTAGCCCCGTAGGTTCATTGAGCGCTTACGTTGGAAATAATGATGTTAGTTTTAGTTGGAAAGGTATGGCGGCTCAAGTTGCAGGCTCGTTAGCTGGACATGGTATTGCTGAAGGATTAAACTCAAAATATGGCTCAGCAGATCCAATAAGTGCAGCTGGAATAGGTCGTGCAAGTTTATCTAGCTTTGGTGCTGGAGCTACAACAGCGAAACTTGACCACCAGTGGAATGGTGGGCAAAATGCTAATTATGCTCAAGTTGCATTAAATGCCTTTGGCAATGCATTGGGGAATAGTATTATTGAGGGGATGAGTGTTAAACCAACTTCTAAAACTCAAGCTAAAAAGACTGCTGAAGAAGCATACACAAATGCGATTCAATCGGGTGCTTCAGAAAAAGAGGCAACCTATGCAGCGGCTAAAGCGGTTGCTGAACAAAACGGTGGCACAATTTCGAATGGTGGTTCAGGTGGCAACAGTAACTCAGGCGGTTCGGGGTCGTCAGGTAGCGGCCCTAAATTAAACGGAAGTATTGTTGGAGTTGATGAAACCAAAGGGTTTTATTTATCCAATGGTTCAGACAATGCCTTTTTCAACTACGGTGATGGTGTGCTTAACCATGTGGCTGATTTCTTGAAAGGCAGTCCTGCAGCAGGACTTGCCTATAAATTTGCGTTTACTAGTGTTCAAGGCAATCAACGAATTGAAGCGTCCTATCAAGCAGGCATAGCCAGAGGAATTCATAACTACAACGTCGGCAAAGCTAACCGGGTTACTACAGGCAATATCATTGATATGAATGATTCTGCTACACGAATGGCCTTTGCACGAAATGAAGGGATGAAAACAACACGCGAGTTGCAAGCCGTTTCATTACAGTTGGTTGGTGGAATTGCAACACTACCGAGTTTGGTGACGGGCATTGGTGCTTTAGGAAACTTGGCGCTTCGTGGAATGGTCAATTTGGTACCTCAAGTCGGGCATGGGTTAATGACATTGGGCAGAGCCAGCGTAAATCTTGCCGATGATATGGTTTTACATGCAGGCACTTACGCAAGAAGCGCGATTTGGCAGGCTAATCCATTGAGCTTAGCTCAAACTGAAATAACAAAAGTTGCATTAAGAAAAGTTGCGTTACAAGCAGGTCAAAATGCTAGAGTTGGATTAACAGGTGCGGCAGGATCACTCAATACCCAACTCGGGAACTTGGCGGCGAATAAAACGTTCCAATCGGTTATTCAACAAGGTGGTGTTAATGGTGCAACAAACCTAGCCGCAGATTTGGCTTTTAACGGAGTTGATGGTGCGAACCCATTTAAATCATTTACAACTGGTTTTATCGGTGGAGCTATGTTTGGTGGAGTTAGGAACTCCGTAATTGCGGGCTCTGGTGCTAGTCTGAGTACTGAATCCCTAGATCAAAGCTGGGATGTGCTGATGGGACGAGGCAGTTTCAATGGTGATCATTTAGTGTTGGCTACTATTGCAGGCGGAACGGCTGGTTTTGGACTGAATAAATATTTCTCTTCGTCCAATTGGGTGCCCAAGAATTTTGGAGCTTTTGCTGATGAAAGTTTTGATAGTTTCATTGGAAATTATGGCAACAATGTGTTTTCAAATTGGTCATTTTGATGTTCACAAATAATCGTATCGGCACGTCAGCACTAAGTGAAAATGCTCAATTGAATTTATACAAACATTATAAGTTTAGTTGGTGGCAATGTTTTGTTAGCTCTTGGATGGATTACGCTCGTTATATATTCTGTATTGTATTGACCCTATTATCCTATTTTTCCAAGTTAGGTACTAATTTTGCGTTAGTTTGGCTTGGTATTTTAGGCTTGTTTGTAGTGTTACGAACAAAAGACTGGCTCGAAAGTGGTCAGGTGTTGTTGGCTACAAGTGATACCTGCATCCGGCTAAACAACGGAAAAGACTACGATTGGCATGAGGTGGCTTCGGTTGAGATTCCGCCTTTACCCGTTAGCCCATATGGAATGCCTGTTCCTAAATATCGAATCCATTTTAAAGATGGCCGTAGCTTTCCGATAGACCAACGACTTGAAAAATACACAGGTTTATATCATGAGTTATACAAACGTAAGATAAGCGGAGCTGAAAAGCCATTACCCATGTATGAAGTTGAGCTTCAGAACGGTATGGCTCCAGGCGGGTTAAAACCTAAACCTGTTGCTATCTATTATTCCGATAAAGACATTGAAGTTCCAACGGAACCCAAAAATAGTGCAAATGTACGCCGCAAGAGAAGGAAACCAGCGTCAAGAAAAAAAGGCAGGTAATCTGTAACAGGCATACTTAAAGAACAATAAAATCAATAGATTATGCATTTGGCAATGCATTGGGGAACTCGATTGTTGAGGGGATGAGTGCCGAAAAAGATTTAACGGCGGCAGAACAAAAAGCCATTAGTGACAAAGCCAACAAGTTAATCAATTTAGATAAGCTCGGCAATATTGATGAGCCAATGGCTGAAATTGCAAAAAATACGACTGCTGGCGCGGAAAAAGAATCAACAAACAGCATCAACAAAACTGGCCGAGCGCAACGAGAAAAATTTGATACAGATTTTGAAGTGGCTCAGGTTGTTAGAGAGCAAAAAGCTGCCACTTATCGAGAGAATGCTGTAACGAGAAATGCAACTTTAACCGACGATTTGTATAGTAAACAAGCCTCAACATATGCACATCAAAAAGATGTAGCGTATGAAGAAACTCAGCGTAAATTCCGCGAGTTAGGTGGCGGTAATTCTAGCTTCATAGAGGTTAATTTGGCGGATGGGGGCAATTTTCCCTCCATGACGTTAGATCCTGTTAGGAATGGAGCTGGAGTTGCTGGTCCTTGGTCGTTGAAATATTTAAACTCAGCAAACAATGTTAGCCCGGTTACAAACGCATTCGGGTTTCCTGGTCCTTGGGCTATTAATACTTCACCTGGTCCGTGGAAAAGTGGTTACGTTTCTCCGTACCAAACCCCAGCTCAGTCAAATCTAATAGGAACAGGATGGATGACCCCATACAATGAATTGATGACTACGGCTTCCCCGTACCTAGCATTTGCTGAACACATTCCAAGTTTTAGTTTCTCAAGTAAGTTTGGGCTTAATCCGAATGCTTTCGGGTTGAGCGGTGCATCTAATTCTTGGCAATTTAAAACACATTGGGCGAATAACGCTAGCAGTGGTTGGACTAGACCATTTTCAATTGTAAGCTCTGATTTAGTCCCTTACAGTGAAGCTACAAATAGCCGAACGTTGGTAAGTTATAACCAAGGTCATAGTTGCATTGCATACGGCGGGAAAGTGGGGTGGAAGAGCCGTAGCTAGTGGTGGGGTGGTGCTGTCAACAATAGACTTTGGTACAAATCTTAACAATGAATACCAATCCACAGGTAATTTAAGCGGAACTACTTTAGGGTACAACAGTGCTAAATTGGCCACCGATATCGCAATGACTTATATAGGTGTATTTGGTGGTCCAGTTGGAGCAGTTGTATCTATCGGTTATTTTGCAGCGACCAATTTTGGTGGTGATAGCTGGATTAGCCCATGGGATACCGAAACATTAAAGCCATACGAGCCCCGTTTAGGGACAATAGAAAGGTAAATGATGACTCGATTACTAGACTTAATGTTTTATGTTGGGTATTTGCGCGTTAAAAAAAATGAGAATAGGCATACATCACCAACACTACTTGCGCATATTACTTTGCTCGGCATGGGTATACATGGTTTTCTTTTTTTTACTGGATTTTTCTGTCTAATTGGTGTGGTGTTGGATTTGCCTCTGTTTAGTTTGTTTATGATTGGCTCTACTTTTGGAATACCCATTCTATTTGTAAATTATTTATTGACTATGATTGCTTATTATTTTTACAGTATAAGAAGCAAACGTTTTTTGAAATATCCGCAAATGTATCCTGAAATAAACAATAAAAATTTAGATAAATATGATCAAAAATATTTGCTTACACCTGCGGTAATTGCAATGTTAATTTTTTTTGCGGGAATGTTTTTGCCATTCTTACTCCATAGAGGTGTTTAAGTGATTACATGGTAAAGCCATGAATGTTAACTTTTTACTTATAGAGTAAGCCCATACATAAAATGTATATACCTTCTAGGAGCTGTTGATCTTTCGTGTATGTTTTTTAAACAGCACAACGAGCTGGTATAATTTGCTTCGCCAAAAACTAAAAAATACAACTTTCTATGCCAAGACTAATGTTACAACAGATGAACGCTGGAAAATCCTGCACCGAGCAATGCTTAATACTGGTCGAATTTATGATAAACCAGAACATAGAATGACTGTAGAAGGGATTATTTATCGAATGCGAACAGGTGTTCCTTGGCGTGATTTACCCATAGAGTTTGGCGATTGGAGTACCGTATTTCGACGATTTAACCTGTGGTCTGCCAAAGGTATTTTACTTAATATTTTTAATGAGTTAGCAAAAGATGATGACTTTGATTGGCTCTTTGTTGATGGCAGTATTGTAAAAGCTCATCAGCATGGAACAGGTGCATCATCTTCAACAGATGAAGATGTTGGAAAGAGCCGTGGCATAATATTACGGCTAGAGCATTAGATAATAATATGGACTTAATGATGAAAGGGCAGACGCAGTACACTCAACATTCATTTTTCGATAAAACGAGAGTGAAATAGGATATGTTTTCGTTTATTCGGTGCTATTTTTTATACATTTACTATTGGTTCACAATTAAACACGCCAAACAACATGGGGAGGAAGGTTCTCGTTCTGCAGGTTTTGGGGGGCCGGTTTTAATTTTTATTCTTCTTGGCGTAGTGCCCTTTATGTGGTTTGGGCGCTTTTATCCCAATGAAAGTGATGAGTTTTATGTGTATTTTTTGGAAATTGGAGGGAGGCTAAAAACACATAAAGGTTATGTAAACGTTGCTATGCTAAGTGTACATTTGATAATAGCAATATTGTTTTCTTATTTGTTATGTTGCTACAAAATCAAATTTTCCAGCATACCCGAGCGGTTAGAACAGTATAGTTTTTTAAGACAGTTTTCTTGGTGGAAGCTATGCCTCCCTTATGTGTTTTTGTTAACACTATTTATGTTATCTAGCTATTAAATAAATCGAAAAAGCGCCTATAGAAATTGGCTAAATTAAAGATTATGCCTTTGGCAATGCATTGGGGAATAGCATTGTTGAGGGGATGAGTGCTAAACCAACTTCTAAAACTCAAGCTAAAAAAACTGCTGAAGAAGCATACACAAATGCGATTCAATCGGGTGCTTCAGAAAAAGAGGCAACCTATGCAGCGGCTAAAGCGGTTGCTGAACAAAACGGTGGCACAATTTCGAATGGTGGTTCAGGTGGCAACAGTAACTCAGGCGGTTCGGGGTCGTCAGGTAGCGGCCCTAAATTAAACGGAAGTATTGTTGGAGTTGATGAAACCAAAGGGTTTTATTTATCCAATGGTTCAGACAATGCCTTTTTCAACTACGGTGATGGTGTGCTTAACCATGTGGCTGATTTCTTGAAAGGCAGTCCTGCAGCAGGACTTGCCTATAAATTTGCGTTTACTAGTGTTCAAGGCAATCAACGAATTGAAGCGTCCTATCAAGCAGGCATAGCCAGAGGAATTCATAACTACAACGTCGGCAAAGCTAACCGGGTTACTACAGGCAATATCATTGATATGAATGATTCTGCTACACGAATGGCCTTTGCACGAAATGAAGGGATGAAAACAACACGCGAGTTGCAAGCCGTTTCATTACAGTTGGTTGGTGGAATTGCAACACTACCGAGTTTGGTGACGGGCATTGGTGCTTTAGGAAACTTGGCGCTTCGTGGAATGGTCAATTTGGTACCTCAAGTCGGGCATGGGTTAATGACATTGGGCAGAGCCAGCGTAAATCTTGCCGATGATATGGTTTTACATGCAGGCACTTACGCAAGAAGCGCGATTTGGCAGGCTAATCCATTGAGCTTAGCTCAAACTGAAATAACAAAAGTTGCATTAAGAAAAGTTGCGTTACAAGCAGGTCAAAATGCTAGAGTTGGATTAACAGGTGCGGCAGGATCACTCAATACCCAACTCGGGAACTTGGCGGCAAAAGAGACATTTATTTCAATGATGCAATCAGGCAGCGTCAATGGAGCGACTAACCTTGCGGCTGATGTGCTCTATCACCGAGGTTTAGATGGCGCAAATCCGTTCAAATCTTTCACGACTGGATTTTTGGGCGGAATGATAGGTGGGAGAACTACTAATCCAGCTCTTGGTGGTCTATTGGGGAGTGGCTTTACTGAATTTTTTGATCAAAGTTGGGACTCGATAAAATATGAAGAGAACCGTTATAGTGGTCGCGATATTGTTTTAGCTGGAGGTTTTGGTTCTATTGCTGGCCATGGCGCGAGTAAGCTGTTTTCCAATTCAAATTGGGTGCCAAAAAATTTAGGTGCATCAGCCGATGATTGGGTAAGTAACCTATGGGGTAACTATTCGAATAACATATTTTCAGGTTATTGGTAAGCGCCATGTTTGTTAAACCAAAGATTGAATCCACAACAAAAAGTACAAACCAATATAGACTACACCGATTCACATGGTGGCAATGTTTTTTTACTGACCTACCGTTTACGGTCATGATTATTGCCTTATTCTTATTTATGGTTGTCGTCTATGTAAAAACTGGCTATCTAGAGGTTTTTATAGGCTTTATTGGTATTCTTGCTTTTATGTTAGAAAGAACTAAGTTTTGGTATGAGGGTGGCAAAATTAGGCTTGAGATTGATGATAACGGAGTTCGACTATCAAATGGCAAGTATTATAAGTGGGGGGAAATAGACAAAGTTGACATCCCCCCCTTGCCTGTTTCTCAATATGGTATGCCTGTACCTAAATACAAGCTTCACTTTAAAGATGGTTATAAATTTTCTATTGATCAGCGTTTAATGGGATATACCGACCTTTATCTGAAATTGTATAGGAGAGGTATAGAAGGTGCTGGTAAAGCTTTACCAATTTATTTTGTAGATTTATCAAACGGAACAGCCCCAGGTGGATTAAAACCTAAACCTGTTGCTATCTATTATCCCGATAAAAACATTGAAGTTCCAACGGAACCCAAAAATAGTGCAAATGTACGCCGCAAGAGAAGGAAACCAGCGTCAAGAAAAAAAGGCAGGTAATCTGTAACAGGCATACTTAAAGAACAATAAAATCAATAGATTATGCATTTGGCAATGCATTGGGGAATAGTATTGTTGAGGGGATGAGTGCTGAAAAAGATTTAACGGCAGCAGAGCAAAAAGCCATTAGTGACAAAGCTAATAAGTTAATCAATTTAGATAAGCTCGGTAATATTGATGAGCCAATGGCAGATATCGCAAAAACTACGACTGCTGGCGCGGAAAAAGAATCAACAAACAGCATCAACAAAACTGGCCGAGCGCAACGAGACAAATTTGATGCTGATTTTGAAGTGGCTCAGGTTGTTAGAGAGCAAAAAGAAAGCCAAAGACGAAGTGATACAGTTTCGTATAAACAAAGCTTAGATACAGATTTGGGCACGAAAAAAGTTGGAGTCCCTTTGCTTGATGAGTGGGTATACCAAAATACGTTTAAGCCAGAAATTCCACTGCCTGATATGCTGAAAAACGGATTTGATCTAGAAAGCAGCATATTCTTGGGTACGGATTGGACTGATATGAGCTACGCTGCAACTCCTGGCCCTTGGCGTGATGAATTTATATTTGGTGGGCAGAAAACTAATGGATGGATCGGTAGCGCGCAACAATCAGTTGGTGGAGCAGGCCGTTTAGCCGACTTCTTAGAATATGGTGCACCGAACTCTCTGTATTTAGGGAACATTAAAGTTCTTGGTGGGCTTGATATTAACGTTACTCCCATGATAGAGGGTTGGCGTTTCGATGCGTCGATAGCTTCTAATTCCGATAAATTGATGAATTCGACTCCCCTTGTATCAGGCATTAACAATATTGCTGACAAAACTGGTAAAGGCCTGAATTTTATTGCTCCAGTTCTGTCTTATGTTGCGGCAGAAGATTATGGAAATGCCACTACTGGAACAGGTATTCAACAAAGCGTTTATGATAATAAGGTTAGAGTTGATGCCGCAATGGCATTTGTTGCACTTACTCCTGCAGCACCTTTGACTGCAGGGTATGGGGTGTTAGATTTGGCCTACAGTTTCTTACCTGTTTATACAGCAAAACACGGCCCTTATAAAGGCGAAGCAATTGAGGGTGGGTGGCACAATGCATACCAACGAGAAGTCGATCAGTATGTTGATCTACTCGATAGTGGTGAAGAACTTATTCGACCAAACAGTATTTACCATTGGTAATTGGAGTTGGGATGTTGTCATTTATACGTA
The DNA here is from genome assembly GCF_007289895.1 of Catenovulum sediminis. Lineage (GTDB taxonomy): Bacteria > Pseudomonadota > Gammaproteobacteria > Enterobacterales > Alteromonadaceae > Catenovulum > Catenovulum sediminis. The sequence goes on from NZ_CP041661.1 coordinate 430,796, forward strand.
GTTATTACATCTACCTATATTATTGGGCTGGCATGCGAGATAGAAGAAATTTAGTTGATAAGAATAAAAAAAAACATGATGGGGTTATGGGGATTTTTGTTGTTTCTTTTCTCCATATTTCATTACAACTACTGCTTATATATGATCTGTATAGTTATTTCTTTCCGACAACAGCGACAGCATTCTATGAATACTTGTTGCACATTTTAGGAAAAATAAAAACACATAAGGGAATAGTAAATTCAGGGTTTGTGTTGTTGACCCTTATATTATCGTTGGTCATAGCTTATGGATTGTGTTGTTTCCGAGTACCCAAAAGCAGTATACCAGAGCGTTTAAATAAACACTCTTTTTTGCGCAATCATTCATACTGGAAAGAATTTGCATTGGTCATTGTTTATATATTGTTCATTCGCGCTATTTAAATACAGAAAACAGGTGACTGACTAATTTGGCAATGCATTGGGCAATAGCATTGTTGAGGGGATGAAATCGGATAGTAGTAGCAAGGCTGCTGCAAAAATCCAAGAAATCCAGAATAGTAATGCTGATGACACAACGAAAAAACTAGCCATTCAAAAAGTTTATGAAGAAGAAGGTGTCGTATTTGGGGATATATCAGATGACACTGGCTCGTCAGGCGGAAGCGGTAAGCGTGGATTTAGTGGTATTCACGGTGCTTACGACAATGATGGGCACGTTCACGTTACCAGAACGGTATTAATTTCATTATTTGATTTTTAGCGCATCTGAGTTAGATAGAAGCGTATGACTTTAGCTGTTAAACTATTCAATATGAGAGTAAGTAATCAACAAGGTGGCACAATGGATATTACCATTCACGGCACAGCAGCAGAAATGATCCAAAATGAAATGTCTTTAGGTGGGTATAAATCGCCTGAGGATGTGATTTATGAAGCGTTTGAAGCACTGGTTAAACAGAAGATCAGCGATAGCATTGATGAAGGTTTAGCCGACATTGAAGCTGGGCGCGCCATGGAAATCACCCCTGATAATATTAAATCTGTACTTGATAAGCCTTTAGACGCATGGCAAAAATAGTACTTTCGTTGAAAGCGAGGCGAGATTTGGATGCAATTGAAAAATATATTGCAGAAGATAACCCAAGCAGGGCTCGAAGCTATATTGAAGAGCTGTTGCAACATTGCTACGACTCAATTGCATCTTTTCCATATGCCTTTCCGTTGACGGGTAAACTTGATATTCGTTGTTTTCCATATCAAAAATACAATGTGTATTACCGCTATGATGAAACTCAAGATGCGGTACATATCGCGCATATTTTAAACAGTGCTCAGATGAAAAATCTTGTTTTGAGAAAAATCTAAGCCCTCCAAAAAGAATCAATGATCTTTTTTTGTGTCCTCTTCATTTCTATAGTTGCTTTGCTTTTGCGACTATTTCATCTAACAACGCAACCATATTATGTTGATTAACCCAGGTCACTTTGCCAGCTTTAACATCATTAAGGCCAGCTTCAATGCCAGGCTTTTAGTGCGTCATATGAATTTGTAATGGTCTAATACAACTGTAGAGATTTATAGCTTACAATTAGCGAAACCTTAAAGGTATAAAAAGTAAGCGCTCAATGAACCTACGGGGCTAGCTTTCTTTATTTTCGGCTTTAAAATTCCATGGCAGGAGCCTTTCTAACTTTTCAACCGTATCTGCGTATGGTAAGGCTTTGAATACCGCATTTAAATAGTGATACGGCTCAAGTCCATTAAGCTTAGCCGTTTCTATCAAGCTATAGTGTATTCCACTCGCATGCGCACCAGCGGGACTATCTGCAAATAACCAAGCTTTTCTGCCAACAGCAAACGGGCGGATCGCATTTTCTGCTAGGATATTGCTGATATTTAATCGGCCATCTTTACAGTAAACCGTTAATTTGTCCCATTGGTTGTGTAAGTAAGTCATTGCTGTGCCCGTTAAACTGTCTTTGACTACTTTGGGGCGCTGCACGTCTAACCACTTTTTCAACTTGTTCAGAACAGGCACGCTTTGCGCTTGACGCGCTTGGTATTTCCCATCAGCACTCAATGATTTTATATTACGCTCTATCACATACAACTTGTTGATATAGCTGAGTGCCATATCCGCTTTACTGACTTTGGTCTTTTTACTTTTCGGTTGCACGATCTGAGCTTCTTTAAATTTACGCCTTGCATGATCCCAACACCCTAATGAGGTCAGTTTATATTCTTTGCAGACCGCATTATATCCAGCATATCCATCAGATTGCAGGTAACCTCCCGTGAATCCATCCAGCAGGCGCAAGGGTACCTCCTGACTACGCGAAGGATCATATTCAAACAGCACTGATTGTCGATTAGGCTCTCCGCCTAGAGTGACCCACATGTATTTATCACCCGTTGGGGAAGCGCCTGGTTCTTTGAGTACCTGAATGCGAGTTTCATCCGCCATTATCAGTGGGCCGTTATGTTGATACTCACGGAGTAAATGAATAAGTGGTTGAACTTGCCTTGCCAACGCGATAACCCAATTCGCTAAGGTCGCCCTTGAGATATCACCACCATAACGGCGGATGATATTTTCTAAACGATACAGTGGCATACCATCCGCGTATTTCGACACAATCACGTAGGTCATTAAGTTCACACTGCCCATCGCTTTGGCTACAGGGTGTAATGTGACTTCAGCGGCTTTGATAATGCGCTTGTCTTGTTCATCTTTAAACACGGCTTTTTCTTGCATGTATTCCAGCACACGCACTTGAGCAGGGATGATGTCTAGCTCTTCTCGGACTTTTACAAAGAAGGTATCAATGGCACCGGCTTTGTCTTTTTCAGATAAATAAGCGAATACTTGTTCGCGTGGTAATTTATCAGAGAAAGGTTTACGCCCTGTTTTGGTTTTTGAAGCGGTATCAGGTAAAAGCAGTTCTTCTTGCTCTGGCTCTGCGGTGATTTCAGCTTCGTTAAACAAGTTACCTTGCTCAGCTGTGGTTTGTTCACTGCTAGACCCAAAACGTTTTTGGTTAGCAAGGTTGAGGTATTCTTCTAACAAAGCGATACGCTGTTGTTGCCAAGCAATCACTTCTGATTTTTTGTCGATAATGTCGTCTTTTTCAGACAGCAAGGCTGCCATCTCAGTCGTAGTTTCGACAGATGTAGAAGCTTGATTTGATTGAGCTTTGGGCGACATTTTCATGGCGGGTATTATAGCAAAGTGAGCGTCAAAAAGCCCTAAAAAACAGCCTCATAATGAAGTTTTTTATGGCCTTGCATAGCACTAATATCATAGCCATCGAGTAACCAATTTATCTGCTGTCCGGTTAAAGTTATCATCTCTTCATTGTTGCGTGGCCACTGGAATTTTTCTTCGGCTAAACTCTTGTAATAGAGCACGAAACCGTTGTTTTCCCAAAAGAGGCACTTTATTTTATTACGCTGGCGATTGGTGAAGGCGTATAAGTGACCTTCAAATGGATTGTGGCCAAGCTCACATTCAATAATGGCAGATAACCCGCGAAAGGATTTTCTAAAATCAACGGGCTGACAATAAAGGTAGACTTGTGTCAGTGAGATGTTGGGGCGCATCACTTGGTTCATGACAACACCTGGGCCAACTGTTTAACCAGCTCAAGGTTTTGGTGTGTAATACCACTGACCTTGAGGCCGTTATTCAGATGAACGCTCAGTGGTTGACTGGTTGTATAGCTTTCCATGACTTGGACACGAGCAAATCCGTTGGTCACGGAATTAACATGGCTGGGTAAGTTAGCCAATTTATGCTTATGATAGCTTAAGCCGTTTTGACATAAATTATGCTGACGACAATAAGCCGCTTGAGTAAGCCCTGATGCTTGCCATTGTTCGATATGTGTTTGCCAGTATTCTTGTTTAGCGGTGAGCATGTTATTTCCTCGCGTGAATGATGAGGAAATTATGCGGCTCTGAGATCTCGAAAGTAAGAACGTTAGTTCATTAGGCGCTTACTATAAAAATGACCAGAAAAACAAAAGTTATAGTTAGCGAAAATACAACACCATTATCCAACCTGTGGCACAGAGTATAAATCTTACAACACGCCTTATGTCGGAGACGTTGAAAAAGCTAAAAAGTTGCTAAGTGAACTGGAGGATTGGTTGTGGCTGAGCAATTAACGGAATTTAATCCATTTGAATTTATGGAAACTCAAGAAGAAATCAACCAATTTCTATTAGAGTGTTACCAAGATGATGACCCAAACACGTTTGTAACTGCACTTGGGCAATTAGTTAAACTACATGGTGTTACTAGCGTTGCTGAAAAGGCGGGTTTAAATCGAGACAGTATGTACAAAACCTTTAATGGTAAAACTCAACCAAAAAATGGGGAATTTATTAGTAATCAATCAGTTATAGACTGGCTAAATGGTTGGGGTGCAGAGCAGGAGAAACCATGCCCAGAGAAGTGATCTGGTTACCGGATGCAGTAAAAGACGTAATGCGTTTACGACAGTTTATCCATCGTGCCATGAAGTAAATCTGTCTAATATTTAGACAGAAGAATAAAGCTCTAGGGACTGATATTTGACTAATTTTCTTCATTTCAATGGGAAGTAAATTAGTCAAATATTGATCTTGTGAAGTAATTTAATCAATTATTGCTTGTTACAAGCGTGCTTTAACCTGGTTTTAGCATGATCAAGCGAATAGGGCGCTATGTAACAAAAGTATTGTTTCCAGCTGGATATAACAGCAGGTTGAAGCAGCTCTCATATATTAAAGTAAAATCTACATATCTTTAAGCTTAAAAAATTGACATATCGAAAGATTCGACTTTACTCATGTAGGAGTGTTCAAATTCGGGTGGGATGATGCCGCGTAGCAAATTCTTTAGACAACAGCTACCAGATAAGTATCAAGACATAAACTATTGGCCGTATCCGGCAATTGACAATGGTAGATTTAGTGACGCGCAATTATCAACTTTCAATATGAAAGCACAAGCAGTATCCATGTATTTTCGTGATGTGCCACTCGCAGATATTAAATCTTCCACAGGTATTGAAAACGCATATGTTGTGAGGTTGGTCAAGAAGTGCTTACAAGTTGATGACGACGGCAACATATATGGATTTTGTGCACTATTACCATACTTTAGGGTAAAAAAATATCGACGGCAATCGACTACAAATATACAACCGCTAGTTTGTCGAGGTCTCAGCGGTGCTTTTACTAAACTATTATCTAATTATCCCGACATAGCTGAATTAGTAGATGAGCTTGTATTCAGGAATGTTACCAAAAAAAATTTGAGTAAGAAATGCTTGAGCAATCGAGAAATTCATCTCAAGTTCATTGCGAAATGTAGAGAACTTGGGTTAGATAATGGGCTTCAATATCCGTTTAATACTATATCACTTGGCTACCGTTCTCTATGTAGCTACATACTATCAATAAAGTGCAACTCAAGCACTCCCAATCTTTACAAGCTAGTTGGCAAGTCAGCGAAGCAAAAACTAGCAATTACAGACGGTACAGGTAGGAAGCAACTAATGTTACTCGATAGTGTAGAGTGTGACGCACACTTAATTGATGCAATATTTTGTGTATTAGTTCCCAATCCCTTCGGTGGAGTTGAGCCTTATATCTGTAAAAGACTTTGGCTAATAACCATAGAGGACATTTGCTCACGCGCAATACTCGGATATCACTTATCTCTAAATCAAGAAGTAACGTCTAGTGACGTCCTGAAATGCATTAAACATGCATTGACGCCTTGGCAAAAACTCGAGGGAAAATATCAAGGGTATTCCCAAAACGCGGGATTTCCTTCTGCGCTCTCCCAGTGTTACGCAGGGCTTTGTTGGAAAGAATTTAAAGTGGATGGAGCACTAGCAAACACATGTGCAACAACTGCAAACAAGTTACACCGATTGATGGGTATAACTCCTAAGGTTGGAAAACGTCACAATAAAGATGATCGCCCGTTTGTGGAGAGATTTTTTTTAACACTTGAACAAACCAGCTTTCATAAGTTGCCTAATACAACCGGCTCCAAAACAAGCGACCCGTTGCGAAACCTACCAGAAAAAGCAGCGATAAAGTATTATATACAAGTGGATGACTTAAATTATTTAATCGACACAATCATTGCAGGTTATAACGCAAGTGAACACCAAGGTATTGGGATGCGCACGCCATTGGAATATTTTCAATTTTTGATGGAGTCTGCAAATAAACTTCCGGAAAAAGTTCCAGAAAACTATGGAACTGTGTTAAGCACACAATCTCAGGAAGTTACCGTAAAAGGTAATTTAAATAAGGGGGTACGCCCATATATAAACTTTTGTTACACTAAATATCATTCAGATGTCCTAAGAAGCTCATATAAATTTTTAAACAAAAAGATCACAATCGAATTTGACGAAGAAGATTTGAGAGTCGTCTCGGCCTACCATAATGGAGAACCTATTGGGAAACTGAAAGCTAGCTTTCCTTGGAACAACGTACCACATTCAATAACCCTGCGTAAGGCTATTTACTCATTAATAAAACAAAAAAAAATCATTCTAGGAAATAATACTAACCCAATCGAAGAATATTTGAAATACATTGAAAAAACATCTAAACAGACTCTCATCGAAAACAACAATTATTTGCAAGCCCGCCGTTATTCAGAATTATATGTAAATGAACTCACAAACACAAAACAAGCACATGATCAGCTGATAAAACATAATACCAAAACACTCGATAAAATCGAACCCAATAAACCGTTGCCCCCCCCAAAATAGCTAGGTTTAAATAACAATGAATCAACATATACACCCAATCTTGCGAGACGATTACGCAATTTTTACTGTTGAAACTGAAAATTTTCTACATCAGTTGTCAATTTGGGTAAATAACATGGTGCCGGGTGCTTATGTGTATGGAATCCCTAGAGTTGGTAAATCACGTGCCATGAAATATTGGCTAGTCAATCACTTCAACAACTCAACAGGACAAAAAGTCAAAGTATTTCGTTTAATCAAAAAAAATAGCGCAGCGTTATCAGAAAACGGATTTTTGGATGAGATCATTGTTGCGCTTAAAGGACAGTACGTAAAAATATCAAATACCAATTCAAAGGCAAAAAGATACGACCTGGTTTATAACCACATGGCAACTGAATTAAGAAACTTAAAATCTGTACAAGCTTTATTTGTTATTGATGAAGCTCAAAACCTAAAAGACAATGAGTTTAAATGGCTAACCAACATACAGAATATGCTTGATGATTTCGGTTGTAGACTGACTTATGTGCTAGTTGGAACAGAAGAATTGAATGCTCTAAAAACTATGTATTGCTCAGCAAACGAGACACATATTATCGGCCGCTTTCTATTGTATGACTATAGGTTTAGTGGTGTGAGGACATTGGAGGAATTGGAATATATCTTTACAAATTATGATGAGTATAGTGAGTGGCCCATTAATTCAAAGATATCTTATACTGAACACTTCTTCACCGCTGCATTTAAGCGAGGATTCAGGTTAAAAGATTACGCGGAACTATTTTGGCAAGAATATCAGGATATTTATGCGCAAATTAATACTGTAAAAAAGCTTGAAGTATCAATGGAGCATATTGGTAAAGCAATTAACTATCTTTTTAGAACATACCAAGCACAAAACGCTGAATCAGTAGTTTTCAACTCTAAACAAGTTAAAGAAGCGATTCAACACACCCAATTCTATTCATATATGTCCACTATGTTTAGGTAAATCCTGTGGTAAAGAATAATGAAAACTAATGTTCGTTACAATTACGCGATCCCCAAGAGGTTTGTATGGTGCGAAAAATTTGTTAGATCAGAAGAATCACTTTGGTCCATATTAAACCGCTTCATTTACATAAACTTACCCTCGTTAGAGGAATGGAAGCAGCTTATAGGCAGAGATATTCCCCGTATGCGTCAAATAAATCCGATATTGCTTCCAGATCCTCAAGACTCAATGTATTTAACATTATTATCATCAATACTAATGGTTAAAGAACTTCCATCTCGTGCTATTAGAGAAATCGAAGGGCCCTTAACTATCACAAAGAAGAAAACACTCAGATTTTGTCCTATCTGTTTACAGCACAGTTACCATTCAATTTATTTCCAACTATTAAACAACAATCAGTGCCCAATACACAATGTCGACCTAGAATGTCACTGTCCAACTTGTGGGTCAACTATTGAAACAACTATAAATTTCAAAACAATCAATCATGGTTATGGATGCTCAAAATGTGGTTCTCTACTTTGTATACCCCAGAAAATGCTTGAGCCGACTAAAATGTTCGAGCGATATAGCTTCGAGCATTACGAAATACTCAAAAACAGAGTGCAATTTTTGAAAGCTAGAAAATCAACATTAGTTCTAATACCAGATGCGTATTTAAATCACACAAGAGACATAGAAAAGGTAGAAGCATTGGTTCACTACTATTCAAAAGGTATCGAGCAACCACTAGTCATTAATAATTCATTTGACTATTGTTACCGGCAAAAAGTCTCAGACAATAAACCTAAAATTTTAGTTCAAAGTTTACTCAGATCTTGGAGTAAATTATTTCACTCACGGCGAAAGTGGTTTTATCAAATAAGCGGTTTAGAACTTTCAAAGGACCTATTGATAAGGTCTAAAACACTATTTGAGCAGCAGATTGTACATTACCTTGATATTGAAAAGCTACATCTTTCATCCGATGGGGGATTAGTCTGGATCCCGAGAAATGAAAGGGTACACTGTAGGCCTTTTGACTATGTAATTCCAAGTTATCGTATCTTGGTGTTTGAGTTACGTAACCACACCTATAAAAAATCTTATCATGGTTACGTGAAACGTATGTCCGTTTTATATGCGTTATTCGGATATGCTGCAGAGACTATTGTCTGGCAACATATGATCGATAAACATGGTGACCTACCGTTTCCATTGCAGATAGGTTTACAGGGTTGGTATATCCCCCGAGTTTATTTAAAAATAAACCCAACAGGCAAAGCAATCGTTAACGTGCGCTTTTTATACGACAAAATATCTACTCTAGAAATTGAAAAAAATTATTTTGAAGCCAAAAAACGCTCTGTAAAAATAAAATCCTGTTTCGACAGAAGGCTCGTTCGAAGCAGAAATACTACCAGTAAATAGATAACCACAATCTTAGATTTTTTTTCAACCTGAACATGCGTCTATATATTTTTTGGCAGCTCTAACATACCGCAATACATCACCCAAGGCTCTGTGAGTTGGCTGGCTCTCGTTTAGATAATCTTGAAAAAGTATCGAGTTTTTTGATCCTATTACTTGATACCAGTATCGAATATCAGTCAATGTAAACTTTGGCGGGATCTGAGCTGAAGTAAATAACAAATTTAACCACGCACCATCGTATAAAACCGAATCACACATAACCAATTTTCCAGACAAATCTGAGTTTAATCGTATCGCGGCATCCCTGATAGAAAGCCCGAATTCAAGATCCGACGGCAAGATCTTATGAATTACTTCCGACTCAACCGACCAACGCTTAGCGATAGACCATTCAGCGCAAGGGCAAATTAAAAAACTATCAAATCGACCGTTCTGATCTCCCCATGCAATTTCAATCGGATACCCGTTTTTCAGTGCTGAAGCTTCACAATCTAAAAAGCAAAAAGGTGTGTCATTGTCAAATTTTGGATTTAAGTCAATAATTGTGTGGATATAATGATCTCCTGTGAATAGCCTTTACTATTAGCTAACAATCCCCTCAATATCGTGGTTTATATGCAGGGACAGCCTTTGAATACAATCTGAGATTTTCGTGGTTCATCACTGTTTAGTTGAAAAGTTAAACTATTTAGCTATACATTTCTAAATTTACCACTTTCAGCTCGCTTTTTGGCACTGCTTTGTATATAAACTGAATCTGTGGTTGCCATGCTTGAGTGACCTAAATCCTCAGACACATCTTTCAAAGCTCGACCTCTTTCAATCTCCATGCTTGCACCTGTATGTCTTAACCAATGTGGTGAAACATCTTTATAGATTTGAGCATGTTTTTCGCCATATTTAGATTTTGCAATATCATACGTTGTATCCAGTACTTGATGAACTAATCGAGCTAATTGACGTCCACTCATGCCACCAACGCCGCGGATTTTTTCCACGATCGGTTGTTTCTCTTGACGCCCCGGGTAAGCGGGCAATCCACGCCACAGGCGGTAACGTCCCAGATAAGGTAGAAAACTATCCGGTACTGAAATGTCGCGAATTTTTTTACCTTTACCAAATATTTTTAACCACCAGTTTTTATCATCATCTTGCCAAAAATGATTCATAGTTGGGATCCAATCGTCGCGCTCTGCAAGCTCTGAAATTCGCAAAAACATGGTTTTCATTGCCGCAATCAAGAATAAGTTTCTCTCATATATCGCATCATCTGATGCCATACTTTCAGCTGTATGTAATAAAAATGCCCATTGAGCTTGATCAAGTCGTTTTGTTTCTTTTATCTGAGCATCTTTAACTAAACGCTTGCAGTCTTTTTTAGCTAACAACACAGGGTTGCCGAGTGAAATTTCATTCTCCATCAAATAGGTATAAAATCCACTGATAGCGGCGAACATGGCACGTATGGACTGTTGTGAAGGTCTATATTTCTTTTTGTCGGCGTCTGCACCATCAGATATATACCGAAAAGGTTTCCACTGAGGATTGATTTTAAAGAAGCCTGAAGTCAATATAAACTTATCCACGTTGGCTAAAGCTATCCAAGATTGTGGTGGTTTAAAGAAAAACTCAGAGTAATCGAGTATGTCTGACTTACGGCAATCAATAAGCTGTTTCTGAGAAACTAAAAAGCACCACAGAAGCAATTTTTCAACATCAGAGCGAAAGCGAATGTATGTATGCTCAGACTTGTTGCGGCCGAGATAAATTAAATAGTCTTTTGCCCAATTCCAGTGCTGGCGATACCAGTCAGGATGACCATTAAAAAACTCAATTAATTGGGGATAGTTTTTCCAATCGAATTCTTTAAGCTCTTGATAGGATGGAAACAAAGGAATAGCTTTTGGTATTGTCATGATGAGCTGAAAACAAAAAATACGATAAACCTATTCTAAATTGACAAATCCACTATGTCCAATAATAAAGGTTATTGGTCATTTTATGGATGTATAGATAGTTACGATCGATATCTTTCCTGTGTCACAGTTTATCTTCAGATTTTAGGTGGGCATGCGTAATAACATATATAATCCATCTTCCCCTTAGGCGGCGTTTCATTCAATTTAGCCTACCTTTAACCAACTACTCATTACCTGATCCAATTTCAGTATTAATTTATCATGTTTATTTTTGTTGCTGCCCATTAGCTTTTGCAAATTTAGCAGCTTCCATCGTACTGCTGGTAAATCAGCAACATTTGGGTAATCAAACAAAGTCCAGTCAGGGATTCCTTTTTTAAAGGAAATTAAAAAGTCTCTATCTTGCTCTGTAAACTGCTCTTTTAATGCGTCAAGCATGGCTTGGCGAGTATCTTCTAAATCCTGTAATTTAACGTGATCTATCGTCATACCCGAAAATTCAGAATTAAACTTATCTTTTAGTGGTTGCCAATTAGGTAACAAAACTTCATTTATTGGACGAGGGTGCCCCAAAACATAAGTCAAAAAACCGATAAAAATTTCTCTTGTGATCCCTTCATTCTGCAATAAAAGCCGAACATCAAATAAATCTCTTGGATGTTGTCGATCCATAGCCGCACATAATTTACCGCCATATAAATCAGGTAAACTGACCACGGGGACTTCTGCATAACCGAATTCGTCTTCAATCGACTCCTGAACAGCTAAAAGCTGAGGCTCGTGCAAAGTACCTCTCGCTACGGGAGAAATTTCAATTTTAATCGTCGCCAATTCAGAAGTAACAACAATGCGCAATTCATCACTTCGGTTGTCCTGAAAGATAGCATTTATTTTCGGCTGAGCATTTATTCTGTCGGTAATTCGCTTTAACGCAGCTCGCACATTAGCTAAAGCTTCATCTCTTGGTTCTAACGGCAAATAAGCCAAATCAATATCAACCGATAAACGTGGAAAGTTCCGTATAAATAAATTGATTGCTGTCCCGCCTTTTAGCGCAAATACTGGCTCAGTCGCGACAACGGGCAACATTTTTATCAATAAAGAAACCTGCTTGTAGTACGAGCTACTTTTATCCATTAGTTTGATTCTTCTGATTTTGGTAGGCTGTGTGGCACTGTTATTTGATAGCGTTCATCATAATAACCATTCTTAACAACTTGTCGTTTGCCCGCGCCCAAGTTTATAAGTGATTCATCCAGTCTCTTAACCCATGGATGTTGATAATAATGGCTTAAAAATAAAAACACTCGGTTCGTTTGTATTGATACGCTTCGCGCCAATATGGATTGCACTTTCCTAGGACTGAGATTGACCAGTCCTTGAAACAGCTCAGCGACATGCTCAAAAGTAATATGTTTACCTATAGCTTCAACTATTTCATACGCTGCTAATTCTGGCGTACTTGCAGTGATAAGCTTATTTTTTATTTCGATAGTTTTATAGTCGCTGTCTGCTTTTGTTAGTTTACTATTGCTGCAATATAACCACTTTTGCCCGTTAAACTCATGAAACCATTTAGGTAGACTTTGTTTGCGCTCAACACCTAGCCAAACTTGCGCATTTGCTACCTGAACATAATGATTCAAGCCTTGATAAGTTAAGCTTGTTAAACCGGCAAGATGCACAGGTAACTTTAGCTGTGTTTCAATTGCGTACATCGCTTCAATCCAACCTGGCTTGGTTAGAGAATCGGCACTTGGCCGATAATAAACGCCGGATGCAATTTTACATAACCAACCAGAAGTAGCATATTTTTGAGCTAATGAATGGCTCACACTGTTTTCAGTTAACCATTTTTGTAAAACCAATGAACCTGGCGAAGTGTGTGACACCAGCCAGTTTAATTTTGATGACATTTTAACACTCTAGGTATGAATATAACCAATTAAACAAACAAGCGGTTTAAAATATAGCACAAATTAACACTTAAAGTATAAATGGAATATTTTTAATAAACCAAATGAGTTTCAAGAGACGGAAAAAATTGTAAAATTTTGTCTAAGTCAGGCTATTTTCAATTCTAATCGTAATATGGTGGATAAACTTCTAAATCAGGTTTCGCTGTGTTCATGGTCTGTGGGTATTTGCACATTTTCAATACGGGGCTATAGAAGCAAGGCTGATTGTTTTGAATACCAGCCTAAATATTGAGCTCTTTTTGTCAGTTTAGAGTGAGTGAAACTATTCTAGAGCGAGTTCAATTTATCCATAACCGACGCTATGATTTCTAAGTCATTTAATTCACTTAAAGCAGCATCTTTGATAAATGGCTGGTTTTCTGATGTGTAGCGCTTTTGTTTTCCTTGGTGATACACCTGTAACTCATCGGTTTCATATTCGCTAAACCAATGACTAATTACTGTCTTCGCACCTAACATGGTTGCAATTTTTAGCAATGCAGCATAATCATCTTCTACTTCATCCATCATTTCGAAGCTATACAACACCGCGTTTTTATGCGGTTGCTGTTTACTTTCTGGGATTTCTAACGGCTCTATTAACTCAAATAACTTATGTTCTCCATCTGGCACCTCTTCAGCAAATGCTGGCCGAGTTTCATTATCGATATACCAACAAAATTGATTTAATGCAGTGTTATCAATAAACACTGCATATAGAAAGCCCCAGTTTTCCATTCTAAACCGATTCGCTCTTAGTTAATTGTTTTAACAACGGGTACTTTTCTTGAAAGTGTTCATATTCTTGCGCTTTACCTTCTGGCGTTTGTGCATATTGCCAGCGCGTTTTTAATTCATCAGGTAAGTTTTCACTTTGTAATTTTTCGCGTACTTGATTGACTAAGTTCCAAGCAGCTTGATAGCGCTCTTCATCAACACCTTTAAAAGGGTGCATATTACCACGCATCGTGATCACCAAATAACATCCATCGTGATCAGCCATTGCCACTGCGAAATATATAAATGTCGCTATTGAAATGCAAGGTTGATGCAAAAAATGGTTGTAAATCACTTCATGAAACCTATAATTACAATTAACAACTGACCCATTCTTCGGTGCGGAATAGCCGCCTTGAGATTGGGGGGAAAAGCCGACGAAAGTCGGTTTTTTCGTTTCTAGAATACCTATTCAACACAAAGGATTAGCTTGAAGCTTAAAACAAGAGTTTATATTGATGGTTATAACCTTTACTATGGAAGGCTAAAAGGCACACCATTTAAATGGCTAAATGTACATGCGCTTGTTTTTAACCAGATATTACCAAGCGTCTTACTTAGAGAAGGTGAGCACCAGTGTACCTTTGAGGCACATGAACCAGCTATTAACTATTTTACTGCGGTTATCTCAGAAAAAGCAGCGCGAGATAAAGACTCTGTATCCTCACAAGCCACTTACCATTCTGCTTTACGTAATCACCTAAAAAACAATATAGAAATCATAAATGGCTATTACTCAATAGCCAAAACAGAAGCTTGGCAAGTAGACCCTATTGACGAAGATACATGGCCAAAAAACTGTAATAAAGTCAAAATATGGAAGATTGAAGAAAAAAAATCTGACGTCAATTTGTCGTTACAAGCCTATCATGACTCAATTACTGGCCAAATTGACCATGCTGTTTTTATCACAAATGACACCGATATTGCACCATCTCTGTCAATGATAAAACAAAACACCGATGTCAAAATCGGCTTAATTATACCAAGCGACAAAACAAGAAATCCTAACAAAGAGCTTGTTGACTTAGCTGATTGGAAACGAACCTATATTACTGATGCTGAACTCCAATCAAGCCAATTGCCTAGAGTTATACAAGGAAAACGAAAAGCTAATAGCAAACCCATTTCTTGGTATCCTTACCCAATGGAACTCCAGAAAATCATTGAAGCGGCAAAACCAGTCAAACCCAAAATAGGAATGCTATTTAAATGGATGGAAGCCCCTTGCGAATATTTAAATGGAGAGAAACCGATTGAATTAATCAACACAGAACAAGGATGTAAACAGGTTTTAGATTACATCAATGTATACGTTAAGCAGAATAAATGAAGATATGGGTTAGCTGGCTTCTTACGTAGTGACTTACAAACCGCCCAGTTTTGGTTGTGTTCGTAGTTTGCGAGGAATCCGCATGGCTAGGTTTTGAAAGTCGTTTGATTTTTAGCCTCTCCGGAATATGTCATTGTAAAGTTCGAGATCAATTTGCGAATATTGGCGGTTCATTTTGAATAATAAAGGCTGATTTATTTTAAAAATCAGCCTAAATAATGAGCAGGGCATTGACCAAACGGTATGAACGGGATAACGGGACAGTTAACTGACCATTATGGTATTGACCCGCAACTTGGTGCCATTGGTTTTGGTTTGCGGCCTAATAATCTTCTATTTATACGTCAAGCTGGATTCAATAGTACTGCGAAGGACTCTTTCCAATTCTGTCGAATTTACTCCTTCATAGCCTTTCAACCATGTTTGATAATGCTGGGTAAAATACGCTTGTGCTCCCAGTTTTTTTGCTTGTTTATCACGCTCACTTAAATCTGCTGGTTTACAACCAGACAGGTGTAAAAACAACGAGTCGTCAATTTCGACTTTGGTTTGTTTATTACCTTCAATACTGATTAAGTGCGCGTAACTGTCATCACCCATATAGCAACAACGTACAGAAGTAATATCATGTTGAGCAAGCTCTGCGATAATATGATCAACCTCTTCTTGATAGTCAGAATCAACATCTGCGTTAAAACTAAACACACCATCTTGTTCAGCTAAATTTGAGCAGTCTAATGTTAGCTCGGTTAATGCGTTAAACTCAGCCACATCTAATTTGCTTTTAAATAATACAGTTAGCCCATTACCGGCAACTGCGGGTTGAGTTATCTTTTTTTGGGAAGTTGCTTTTACGGGCGAAAAGCTATTAGCTGTTGCTGCCGAAGCTGCGAGAGTTGAGATTTTTCCCGCGCCTTCTACGTACTGTAACTTATCAATAATGTAATTAGGGTAAGAAGATATTAGCTCTTTATCTAACCGGCCTTCGTCTGTATGCAACCATTGCCAAAATTCATAAACTGGTGGATGGATGTTTTCTTTATCGCTTAGCAACTCTCGAACTTTTTCGATAAAACGACGTTGCTTAGTATCTTGGCCGGGGAATGGGTCAAGCACATCATAATAATATACACAGTGTAAAAATTGTTTTGCCGATTTTAACGCTCTTCCCTCTTTACCTGTATTCCACTCATATGGTAGAGCTGATAACCAGATATCAGGAATGAACTGCATAGGTGTATCTTTTTTCGTGAGGTTCGTATATAGAGCAAACCGCAAACCGCTAGATGCAAAGCCACCTGTTACTTCTTTAGTGTTTTTCATGTGATACCAGCGGCCTTGCTCATCCTTATCCAATGCTGCTTTCTCAAAAGGCTTACGGAAAAATAACCTAGCATAAATTTCACCATTACCATTGAATATCCCTTCTTTACCAAACTCAAACTCTGCTTCAATAACTTCAAACGGCGGGTATTGTAAATTATCTCCAGATAAATCAATCTTAAGTGAACCGTCAGTGATTAAATTATTGCAACATTCAAAATAAGGTCGCTTCATTTCATTAAACTGATATTCATTCATACACATCGCTAACCTATGAATATTATCCATAGTTTGTACCGGATGTAGTAATAAAAAGAAAAAACAAGCATGATTGTATGAATAAATATCACCATATTGAGGCAATTCACCCTTCAAAAAATATTTTTTTAACTTCGGCAGCTCTTTGGCTTTTATCCAAGTTGAGTTTTTAACTTTTGGTGCAATGACTTCCCATTCAGCTTTGCGTTGCTTCAGCCATTCTTTGTCTCCAGGATGCCAATCGGCTAAATCTAGATGCTCTTGTGTTAACATTGTTTTGTAAAATCCAATTTAGGTAATTCTGGCGCAGAATCATAACCATAAAATGTGGTTAACTCATCTTTAAACGCCGATAATAATTTATCTTTTGCAGCAGGGCTTAAAATCCAATTCTGAATATTAAACGGCCTAATGCAGCCTTTATTTTTTACATAGTCGGTAAAGGTTTTATTGTCTTTAGCTTTTTTGTAACCTAAAGAAGCATGTGAATAACTATCACCCGCCTTTAATTGGCCAAACTGATTACGCAGCTTTTTCCAATCAGCAGCGGTAAAACTATGATACGTAGGCGATTTATCAAAGTCATGCATCCACCATTCAAACCGCGCTGCTTGAAAATTTCCATCTAACAGATCGCTTTCACCATCCAACTGGTTATCCGTACTGGCAATTCGGTCAACCAACAGTTGTTTCATATTTGTACCGCCGGTTTGCTTCCTGGCATGCCAAGTTGCCCACGAACGACCATCATAGGGAGATTTGTATGATTTGACTTCAATCCATACTTGTTTGCCGTGAACATCGGTCGATTGCAATACAATATCAGGTCGGCGCTCCAATTTAATTCCTGTTGATTCCACTGACGAACGATTAGTACCGTCATACTTCAATAGAGTAATTTGTACGGGGTCATTAACATTTAGAATTTTACCGCCTATACCTAACTCATAGTCTAGGTGTTTAACTGCTATCATTAGTAGTTCAAATAATGCGCTGTCACTATGACGGTCAAAAAAGCCTTTCCCACCTGATAAAAACTCGCCAAGTGCACTGCCATAGCGATCACGAATTCGAGTTTGGACGTTAAAATCCTCGATAGGTTTACAGTCATCACAAGCCCCATTAATACGGCTTTCTAAGTAAGCTATCACAGCGATAATAGTCAGGCCAGAGACTCGCTGCGTCGTGTTTTTATTGCGCAGCAAATCGCGTAAATGCCTTGCTCCTACAATGTTGAGTATACCAATACCCGACTTTAACAATGTGCGGTTGTATAAAAGCGACCTAAAACCAGAAATGATAGGTTTGCCTTTTCTACCTCCAATGGCTTTAACTAACTTAGAAAGTAATTCAGGGTTATCTTTTACATCGTCAGCAAATGACGCGAATATTTTACCTATTTTACTACCGTCGACTTTTTCACCTTTTTTGTTTTTCTTTGGTAGTGCATATGCTGAGCTGATAAATGGCAAACTATTCATTACAGGGCTGTCATAAGTTGCATTAAATACCACAGGCGGTGGCTCATCCCCCTCCCAACCATCAGCTGGCAAACTCAAATAATCCGCCCACGCAAAGATATCATCGGCACTGGTTATTGAGTTAACCATCACCATTAACCCTTGCCGTGCTTCTTCATCGCTGAGCATTTCTCCCATAATTAACATCATTGGCAGTAAATTTATCGCCTTATCAAACTTGCCTTTAACAATGTCATCACCCAGTTTACCAATTACATCACCCAGTGCTTTAATGAATTTAGGATTACTGTTTTTCAGTGGCCTAATAAACAGCTTTAACGGTTTGGTTAGCGCCAGTAGCGGTTTGGCTATCGGTATAATTGTGAGTATTTCTATACCAGCTAGGCTTAACTCTAGCGCATCAAAGCGGCTGTCGCCATCTATTAAGTAGTTGGTTTGTTCGTAAAAGGTCCCGATAGCTTCAAACGGTAAAATAAACCCTGCCACGCTTTTTAAACTGTCGAAGGCGTCATCCCAGCTAAAATCAAAAAAGCTGGCGTGTGCCATGGGGATAAACGGGATACCTTGGTATTGCTGTCGTTGATAAACCGTTGGGTAACCTTGTGGTTGTAAGGCGTTAAATTGATAGCTGGAGAGTTGGGTAAACAGTGATTTACTAATCACACTCACATAGGTTTGTTGCCCTTGGTGGTTTACCCCTATACGCAGTTGGTTAAGTTGTTGGTTATTGGCATTCAGTAAGCCGGTACTTTTTAGTGTTAAGTTTTGGCTCGTTTGGTTTAAATTAACTGTTTGAGTGGTTTGATTGTTCTCAAAGGTGACTAACGGCGCACTATTAGGGTTAAAGAATTTTAAGCTACTAATATGTCCGGTATAGCCTTCTCCTACCGTTAATCCTTTATTGGTAATCCCGTAGTTTAACGCGCTGTTGTCTGTGGCTTGTTGGTATTGGGTGCCATTTACTTGTAGTGTTAACTGGCCATTATGGTATTGCCCTGCCACTTGGTGCCATTGGTTTTGGTTAATAGGCGCTGAGGTAACCGTTTGTTCACCTGCATCGTTATATAAGGTGTAACTTAAGGTGTTATCTTGGTTGAGCGTCAGCTTATGTGCGCCGCCCGCCATACTAAAAATATCGGCCGTTTGTTGTGCATTATTGGTTTGGGTTTGCGGTTTAATATCTACCCTAAAGCTAACGCCGTCGGTCGGCTTTATTCTGTCCGTTAGGGGGGCTGATAGATAACTGCTTTGTTGCTGATTAAAGTAGGTACTGTAACCTGCACTTGGGTGGTCGTTTGATAACTGGGTATGATAGGCATTGGTCGCTAGCGTACCTGTGGCTTCGGTGATGGTGTCTGCATCATCGGCCGCTTCGTTTAAGTGGTATGCCGCCAATGGCATTAAGTTGGGGTCGGCTAAGGTACCTAAGGTGATTTCATGGCTTTGCCCTATTGTGCCGTTAATGGTTAAATCGGCTTGGGTGTCATAGGCTAAAGCGATATTGGCACCATCGTAGCGGGTGTATTCTGCGTGCCCTGCTTGGGTTTCGTCTCCCACCACCACTGCATTGCTGGCTTGTAGGTAGCTGCCATCTTGAGTATTGGGTGTAACGCTTGCCGTTACCGTATCACCAAAGGCTAAGCCCACTCTTGCAGATATTTGCAAATCGTCAATTGGGTGAAAGCCTGTGTGCAGGTAGCCTATGGCAATACCTTCACTGTTAGTAGTTGCTAAGTTTTGCTTAAATTTACCGCCGTTACTTTCAAATGTGACTGTTTGGTCTACAACCTTGTCTCCTTCATCATCAGTCACTATGACTGTGATAGGTTGTACACTTCTGTCTTCCATTGACACTATGTAGTCGCTAATTTGTACTGTTAATGGGTTAACCACAAATGGCACTTTAATTTGTGGTGCTTCACCACTTTTTACCACTAGGTAGTTATCTGTACTCGGTAACGAGGCGCCGATTAGCGTTGCATAAACTTTTCCATCTACTGTGCCGGGTTCATCCACTGTGATGATGGCTTGGCCTTCAACACTTATCTCAACACTGGTGCCGTCACTGACTAAGTTACCGCAATGGTCTTGAACTTGAACTTCTATCGATAAAGGTTTATGGCCTTGAATATAGGTTTTTAAACCAGTTGTGCTTTCTGATACCACTGTGCCATTTAGTTTAACAATGGCTAAACTGGATTTGCCTGGCACAGTTTCAATGGGGCCAACGCTGGCTTGAGTGTCTCCATATTGCACAACAGCGGTGTTGCTGGCACCTGCGGTACAATCTGCGGTGAAGGTTGCAGCGCTATAACCGAGTGAGGCGCTGTTTGGGCTATCGGCTTGGGTGGCACCACCGCCAGCGCCTATTGTTTTCCATGATAAGTTAGCTGGGCCTTGGTCTTCGTCGTATCCAACAATCAGCCCTTGTAGAGGCACCTCCAACTCATCCGCACTCACATATATAGTGCCATCTTCCCCTATATTGTCATAGCCTGCCCAACGTGTATCGGCGGTGAGCATTTG
Source organism: Catenovulum sediminis (assembly GCF_007289895.1). Classification (GTDB taxonomy): domain Bacteria; phylum Pseudomonadota; class Gammaproteobacteria; order Enterobacterales; family Alteromonadaceae; genus Catenovulum; species Catenovulum sediminis. The sequence continues at coordinate 451,531 of NZ_CP041661.1, forward strand.
AAACGCATATTCCCATAAAATATTATCTGGGTCTTGGTTGTCGTATAGCTGCAGAAATAGAAAGTCTTCGCCTTCTAGTTGGTGTAAATCGGCTGGGTTGTTAAAGGTTAGTTGTTGGTTTTGGCCTAAGGTAAGTTCAACCTCTTTGCCGCCAACTTCCATGACTAATTGTTGGCCAACGCCTAAAAAGGGTAAAGGCTCTATATTTTGATTTTGATAATCACTAATGCTAAATAGGATATCTAATGCAACATCATCGCTGGATATCATGTTGCTTTTATCGTTATTAATTTCGACCACTTGTTGGTCTTGCGTTTGTCGCTTGAAGTTTTTTAGCTCAAAGTCCAATAAGCTAAATTGATACTCTGGGCGGTAGCGATATTGGTATTGGGTTTCAGGTGGTGTAAGGTTTTGTTCACCCGCTGCAACCAGTGCGTTGTATTCGGTTTTACGGTAGGTGTCGAGTATTTCATCGTAAACCGGCACTTTAAAGGGTACATAGTGTTTAGGGCGGTATTTGCCAGTAAAACCGTAATCAGCTATCGCCGCTGCGAAATACATAAATGGCTGTATTGAAATGCAGGGTTGATGAAAAAAATGGTTGTAAATCACTTCATAAAACCTATAATTACAATTAACAACTGACCCATTCTTCGGTGCGGAATAGCCGCCTTGAGATTGGGGGGAAAAGCCGACGAAAGTCGGTTTTTTCGTTTCTAGAATACCTATTCGACACAAAGGATTAGCTTGAAGCTTAAAACAAGAGTTTATATTGATGGTTATAACCTTTACTATGGAAGGCTAAAAGGCACACCATTTAAATGGCTAAATGTACATGCGCTTGTTTTTAACCAGATATTACCAAGCGCCTTACTTAGAGAAGGTGAGCACCAGTGTACCTTTGAGGCACATGAACCAGCTATTAACTATTTTACTGCGGTTATCTCAGAAAAAGCAGCGCGAGATAAAGACTCTGTATCCTCACAAGCCACTTACCATTCTGCTTTACGTAATCACCTAAAAAACAATATAGAAATCATAAATGGCTATTACTCAATAGCCAAAACAGAAGCTTGGCAAGTAGACCCAATTGACGAAGATACATGGCCAAAAAACTGTAATAAAGTCAAAATATGGAAGATTGAAGAAAAAAAATCTGACGTCAATTTGTCGTTACAAGCCTATCATGACTCAATTACTGGCCAAATTGACCATGCTGTTTTTATCACAAATGACACCGATATTGCACCATCTCTGTCAATGATAAAACAAAACACCGATGTCAAAATCGGCTTAATTATACCAAGCGACAAAACAAGAAATCCTAACAAAGAGCTTGTTGACTTAGCTGATTGGAAACGAACCTATATTACTGATGCTGAACTCCAATCAAGCCAATTACCTAGAGTTATACAAGGAAAACGAAAAGCAAATAGCAAACCCATTTCTTGGTATCCTTACCCAATGGAACTCCAAAAAATCATTGAAGCGGCAAAATCAGTCAAACCCAAAATAGGAATGCTATTTAAATGGATGGAAGCCCCTTGCGAATATTTAAATGGAGAGAAACCGATTGAATTAATCAACACAGAACAAGGATGTAAACAGGTTTTAGATTACATCAATGTATACGTTAAGCAGAATAAATGAAGATATGGGTTAGCTGGCTTCTTACGTAGTGACTCACAAACCGCCCAGTTTTGGTAGTGTTACACCAATTTTCGTTTGGCTTTTCTTCTTGCTTTTCTTGGATCTAATTTTTGCGTTTCTCTTTCTGCACGTTCCCTTAACATTCTTTCTTTTGGCGTTTCTGGAATTTGTGCAGGTTCTGGTTCAGGCTCTTTAAATACGGGTTCTGCTCGTTTTTGCGCTTCTGCTAATGAATTGCTGGTTTTGGCGATATGCCACCAATGCGCCAAATAGTCCGCCAGTTCTTGCGTTTCTAATTCATGATATAACTGGTCAATAAACGCTTGGCGTGCTTGTACTCTGTCAGGACTGTTGTGGATTGCTTTTACTACGTGACCTTACGGCAAGTTAGCGCAACTTAGCCGTAGAAATGTGTTTAAGCCCAGAATTTAATCTGAGCTTTGGTTTTGAGCCGTATAATTCCAAGGTAAGTAAAGCTCTGGCGTTAATCTAATTTGTTCACTTTCGCGCTGCAGCACAGTCAAATACTCTAGCGCATTGGCGCCTGCTTCAACACAGGTTGCAATGAGTGAGGTTAATACATCACCAATGTCTGCGCCCACTTGCGTTTTTTTGAACATCGCATTTTTTCTATCGCGTATAATTAACTTTAATTGGTTTTCTATTTTGTTGTTGTCTAGTTGTGCACCTTCTGTGCTGCAGAATGCACTCAGTCCAGCAAAATGTTTTAAGTAATAATTAATTGCTTTACCTAAACCACTATTGGCTTCTACTGTGCCCTTGTCTAAATGCGCTTTCCCCCAATTGGCAATACTGTACATCACTGGCAACGAGTGTTGCTGGTGATAAACAAGCCGTTGTTGTGCTGACATGTTCTGTTGTTGAACTATGCTTTCGTGATGCCAGATTTTGCCATACTCTTCTATGACCCAAGCCACTTCTTCTGGAAAATGACTGTGTACATCATAAAATTGCCGCCTAGCATGACTATTACACAAGCTCATTTTAACTTTTACTTTGCTCGGTTGATTGGCCGAAAGTGCATCACTCATTAATATGGGCTCAGCTAAATCGTTTGGCCGTTTTTGTAATATCTCATCGATAAATTCACCAGCATGGCCTATGTTGGTTTGGAATAGCACGATGTTGTACTCTGCTACTTTGGCAATTAACCCTGATGTATAAATGCCTGTGCGCGCTCTGGTTTTACCATCTCGTGATTTTTTCATCACTGAGGTTTGGTTTAAAATTCGATTCGTTGTGTCGTCCAAATGGTAATGTTCGGCTGTCGCTGCCAGCTCGGTTAAATATTTGTGTACTGGGTAAATTGCATTCGCGACATGCTCTATTTGGTCAAAGATGGTCGATGCGCTGATAGAGACCCCTAATAAATCTTGCATGCTGCCTTGGCGATAAAAAGGTGAGCCTGCAAAATATTTATATAGACACATTAACGAGCGCGCGGTGTAACCATACTTTTGGTGTACATCACCATCGGCCAGTACATCGTCAGTGACCGCGGCAGTAAAATAAGCGCCACAGGCATTACAGCGCAGGCGCTCCATGACGTGTTGCTCTGGTTTGAATGGACTTTGTCCGGTAATTCTTAAAAAGGTTGCAGGTTCAAATTTGTATAGTTTGCCCGTTGGGCATTCAAGGCAGCTATCACCCTTTTGTAAATCGGTGTGTTTGTGGTGAATCACTTCTGGTTTTATTTGTGTCGGTTGGACTTTGTTTTTTCGCCCATGCTGTTTAGGTTTTTTGCTTTTCGTTAAGTTCGATTTTAAACGCTCGGATGATTGAACCATGCCTGCCAGTTTTCTTAGCTTATTTATGGTGATGTCATTGTCATTGAGCCGCTCTTGCATACTGGCTAGGGTGACTAAGGCATCTAAGAGTAATGCACAATCTTCTGATGAAAGTGTTAATTGGTGCTCTTTGGCTTGTGTCACCCGCTCAATCAATGCATCCAATGCTTGGCTACTGATGTCGGTAAAAGTTTGAGTCATTATCTTGTTATTTTGCATGGTTATTTTGCATGGTTATTTTGCATGGTTATTTTGTTTAGTTGCCAGATCAGATCACAGGCATTTCATTTAGTTCAATTTATTTTATACTTTTTTATAAGTTGGGTTGGCTTCACCCTTTAACAGCACCCTAAGTTCAGTCGCCAACATGGGCGATACTTTATTTTGTGAATTTGGCCAGTTTTGAAAGCGTCCTTTAGACAAACGTTTAGTCATCAGCCAATAGCCACTGCCATCATAGGTTAATACCCGTAGCATGGTTCGACTTTTGTTAATAAACACAAAGCGAATATCCGCCCTGGGGTTTTGTTGTAATGAATCACGACATACGGCAACAAAGCCATCAATGCCTTTGCGGAAGTCTTGCGGCTGGGTGGCTAACAATATGGCGGTTTGAGCAGAGAGTTGTAACATAAACGCACCTGTTAAAGTTGATTGGCAGTGTTACAAGCTTGTGCGATAACGGACAATAACTGAGTACTGGCACCGCCATTGAGTACAATGCTAGAGCCATCGTTTAATACAATTGATGCTTGTGCAATAGTTGAATAAACCGCCTGGCTGTTTGGCAAAGCAACAAATGCGTCAATGGGGGCGTCGGTTGTTTGAGTGAGTTTTAAGTCTGATTGCCAACGTTTAATCACTGAGCCACTTAATCCTAGAGTTGTCACGACTTTAGTGGTGGAATAGTGTTGTGTCAGCTCAACAGCTTGCCTGCGTAATTTATCTGGTGTGATTGTGCCTAAAGTTTCTTTGTTGTCGCGCCAGTGGGCAAATTGTGCTTTGGTTTGTTCTAACGATAAGGTGGTGTTCATTTGATTGCGCCTTGGTTTGTTTAGGTTGCAATCAAGTATGCCAAGTTGATTTTAATTATTTGCGCTATGTTGCCGTAAGGTCACCATAAAACTGCGTAATGACTTAATTACAGGGGAAAATACTTTTGCTGCTGGAAAAACAGTCATCACAGCTCAGGTATCTAAGGTCAATTGCATTGAGTCAAACTGTTCATCGCCTGTTGCCAAGTAATACACTTGTTTAAACATGCTGATGGTTTCTTCATACGGAATTAAGAAGCCGATTGTGCCCACTACAATGTCATACGCATTATCCACCACCCAATCAACTACCCAGTTAGCATGGGCTTGAGCAATAAAAGGCATTTTAGGTATGTTCGGGTGACTATTGTATTGTTTATTTGGCTGCCTGTTTGCTGGTGCAGTTGTGATTGATTTAATACAGATAAGCTCGAAGGCAGGTAAATTTTTTCGCCTGTATCTATATTTTCAGATTTTAGGTGGGCATGCGTAATAACATATATAGCGCCATCGTCCACTATATTGTCATAGCCTGCCCAACTCCTAAAAAGGATATGGGCTCAATATTTTTGTTAACGATATTGATATTGGGTTTCTGGCTGAGTGAGGTTTTGTTCACCCGCTGCAACCAGCGCGTTGCTATAAAGTCATACTTTACGGCATGACTGAGCTACTTACTTCTAATTTTTTGAATTAAATACCCTCACAGCTTTCAATTATCTGTTTATAGATTTCATCTAGTGATTTAAAATTCGCTTTTTCAAAGCCTTTTTTCCATTGTTGATACATGGGGTGGTAATAAGCATCAGGACCTAACGCCAGTGCTTTTTTCAATGTTGGTGTTAACTCGTCTTCGTCTTCACATTCAGAAAGGTGGTCGAATAATCCAAACTCAATTTGACAGGTTGTTTGCTCCTCACCTTCAATTGACGTTAGTTCCAACCAAGGGTCTTCGTCACCCGTTACCGCTATTCGTATAGACGAAATGCCAAACTCTTTTAAATCACAACAAACATCTTCAATATAAATTTCGTAATCTGAGCCTGACATAAAACCAAAACTGACAATGCCTGCCTTTACGTTTCTTTTTTCCCACTCCGTGGTTACCGATAGTATTTGTTTGATAGCGTTAATCGATTGTTCTGTTTTTACGTAAAAACTCAAGTAATGTTCCATCATTATGTCCTTTAAATTTATTATTTGCTCAACGCAGCTTTGCAGTCCGCAAAGTGTTTCCTAAATTCTGGGTTTATCGAATCATCTTCAGCAATCGCAAATATCTTATCCGCTAGCTCTACTTGTAGCGGCGTAAACTTATCAGGTTTTGCTTGAACTGCCAGCATAGCTTCGATCATCCATTCATAGACTTCATCTTCTTTAAAGCCATAATTTATGCAATCACACCAGTAAGGTAACCACCATTTCATATAAAAGCTGGAACTTGGATTTTTATATTCAAAAAAATCAAGTAAAACATATGCTAAATTGACGCACTTTTTCTCCACCCAAATTTGAAATTCTTCAGTGTTGTTAAACTCATTTGGGTCTACCTTTTGGGGATAAAATAGTTTAAATAATTCATACTCAATATCCCCCCCACCTAATAACGACCCATTTTTAAAAAAATTATCTTTAACTCGCCACGTTGACACTCTCTCTTTATAGTAGCGTTCAGCATCGCTCCAGTGCCCATCTCCCCATCTAGGGTGCGGGGTGTATTTTTCTTTGATTTTCAACAAATTGGAAATAGACTGGTCTGGCGTAAGTAACATTTCAATTAATGGGGCTCCGTGAAAAGAATCTACCGGGTGTTCTGCATCTTGTTCCCCTGTTAAGTAAAATTGCTCAAGATATTTGTAATGGTAACGGTTGTTACTACCAATTTTATCTATTAACTTGGCAAATTCTTTCCAGCGCTTTTTACGCTGTTGCAAGGTTTCTGTATTATTTGTGTTTTCACTCATTTTATATCTCTTGTAATTAAAACTGATCGCTGTTGGTGATCAACTCTTCAATTAACTCATCATTCACGTTGGCAAGTAATACGCCTTTAGCTGTGCCTAAAAGCCACGTTTTAACATTGTGCTGTTTCAGTTTTTTCCGCGCATCCTTTTGGGTAAATTTAGTACGGTTTTCTGTTCCATCTCTGTAGCCCAAGCTAGCATGCTGTATACCCTCTTTGCTTTTAGGTAATCTTCTTACCCACTCAGCCACACTATCAAGCTCTTTACTCGAATAACCCCGTATTGTCCGACGTTTAAAATCCTGAAAATACCATTCAAAGTTTGTAGCAACAGCAACTCCTTCTTCTTCAACCCCTTTTAACTCATTATCGGTCGTTCCCACTCGATCAAAGAAAAATTCTCGATGGTTACTGTAAGTACTTTTATTTATGTTCCATTGCTTCCAATACGATTTAAAGGTCGTTTTATTGGATTGATATTTATAAGATTTCAACTCCAACCAAACATTATTTTCATCTACGGAGTTTGAGTTCTTCCCAGCTAGAACAATATCAACTTTTCGAGTGAATTCCACTCCTAATAGGGTTGCCCTTCGATTGTATTTAAATAAATTAATTTGCCGAGGAGCTTCAATGGCCACAACTCTATCTTCAGGCAGCCCGCTAATTTCATATTGTAAGTGGCGAGCCGCTAACATGGCAATCTGAAACAAATAACCGGATTCCCGATAGGCCGACACATACTCTTTATCATCTTGCACCAATGATGGTGTAAAAGCCCTAGCATATAGTTTTGGTAATTCTTCTCTTACTCTAAGTTCTAAAGGCTTACAAATGGGGTCTTGATTAGAGCATGTGTCAACGTTTCTCGTTTCCAAGTAGGTTAAAATTGCCATTATCGACAAAGGCGACATGCGCAGATTTCGTGATCTGCTAAGAATTCTCTGCGCGCCTTGTCGACCGGCAGAAAGCACGCCAGTTAAAGTAATAGGAGAGTGTGCCATTTTACGTACACTTGGCCAATCAGTTTTCTTGATACCCTCTGTCACGCCTTTTATAGAAGATACTAATTTTTTACCATCAATTTCTACTAAGCCATTTTTGCTCAGTTGCTGAGCGGCTAAACGAAGTGATTTCGTTAGCCTACTTGTTTCGACTAAACCGCCTTTATCTGTCTTTTTTCTAGAAGCGTAAGCGACAGACATAAGCGGAAAGCTTGGATAACTATCTTTTTCAATATAGCGATTTAACACGACAGGCGGTACTTCATCCCCCTCCCATCCATCTGTTGGTAAGCCCAAATACTCCGCCCAAGTAAAAATATCTTCATCACTTTGCACTGACTTAATCAGTATTGCCAATGCTTGCCGTGATTCTTCATCACTCACCATATCTCCAATAATGATCACCATTGGCAATATGTTAAGTAAGGCATCAATATCCCCTTTCATCAACTTTTTGCCGATTTTTCCAATAACCCCTCCCAGCGAATTGACAAATTTGGGGTTGAGCGATTTGGCGGTTTTCATAAAACTGCGTAATGACTTAATCACAGGAGAAAACACTTTTGCTGCTGGAAATACAGTCATCACAGCTAAGGTATCCATGGATAGTTGCATTGAATCAAACTGTTCATCGCCTGTTGCCAAGTAATACACTTGTTTAAACATGCTGATGGTTTCTTCATACGGAATTAAGAAGCCGATTGTGCCCACTACAATGTCATACGCATTATCCACCACCCAATCAACTACCCAGTTAGCATGGGCTTGAGCAATAAAAGGGATTTGAGGTATGTTCGGGTTACTATTGTATTGTTTATTAAAGTAGGCATATTCTGGCGCGTTTTTAATTATCTTGCTGGCTATCATTTGAGTGCCTACCGCTTCGTAATGGGCAAGGCTCATTACTCCGATAAACCCTTGGTATTGGTTTTGATTAAAACCCACTCGAACTAAGCTTATTTGGCTGCCTGTTTGCTGGTGCAGTTGCCCTGAACTGACTAAGGTAACACTTTGGGTATCATTTTGTGTGTATGTTAATGTTTTGCTGTAACTGCCATCGGCAAATGCAACAAGTGGCTGGCTGCGCCAATCGTATATTTTTACTCGGCTTAAGTGGCCAGTAAAATTTTCACCAATTACAACACCTTTGGTGGTGACTGAGTAATTAAGATTGCTACCATCTGTGCTTTGTTCGTATGTTGTGTCGTTAACTTGCAAGGTTAATTGACCTTGGTAGTAACGAGCGGCAACTTTGTACCAAGTATCATGACTAAGGGGGGCTGATTTAACTTGGTGCTTACCTGTGTTGTTGTGTATTGTGAATTCAAGCTCAAAGGCATCATTCAACTTTAAGGTTTGTGTCCCCCCCGCAATATCGACTAGCATTCCGCCTTTTTGGATAAAGGTATCATTCGAACTTTCATCTTTTAGTAAGCCCGGGCGCATATCTAAACGAATGCCTAAGCCATTATCAGGTCGCAGTTGTGATTGATTTAATACAGATAAGCTCGAAGGTAGGTAAATTTTTTCGCCTGTGTCTTTATTTTCAGATTTTAGGTGGGCATTTCGATTAAAGTAGAGGCTTTTGCCTACGCCATTCGGGTGCACTCGGGTATGCTCTGCATAATTAATTAGGGCCAGATGTAAGTTGTTATGCTCTAGGGCGTACGTTTTCTCTTCATCTAGTTCGTGCAATCCCCAACTGGCGACAGGTACTAAGTTAGGCTCTAGCAAACTACCTAAGGTTAATGTATGGCTTTGTCCTTGTATCCCTGGTATGTCTATTGTTCTAGAAATGGCGTAATCCATACCTACGTTTAAACCATCAAAACGTTGTAACTGTGCTTGCCCAGCTTGGGCTTGGTCTCCCACTATTAGGGTGTCGTGAGTGCTTACAATTTGCCCTGGCTTTTTATTGACAATAGTTTGAGCAGTTTGCAACGAGGATAAACCCACTGTTGCAACAATTTGAGCATTATCATTGGGATAAAACCCAGTATGGATTGCAACTTGTACTTCACCTTGTTGATTGGTTATCGCAATTTGTTCGGTCACTCTGCCAAAAGTAGAGCTGATATCAACTTCAATGCCTTCAACTAAATTTGATTCATCATCAAGTACGCGAGCCGTAACTAAAAGCAGTTCCTCTTGTTCAACAGATTGAGGTAAGGGGTCAATTTCTACTGTTAGTGGCTTAACAATAAATGGCACTGATTGTTGTATATCATTAACTTGTATCGTCAAGGTGTTATCAATTTGAGCGAGCGCTGCGCCACGTAGCCTGGCTTTGGCAATACCATTTGTTGTTTCATATTTTGTTGCTTCTTCATCGATAATAGCTGAGCCGTCAATGCCGTAAGTGATAGCTGTGCCATCTTGAACTGGGTTTCCAAATTGGTCGTTTACAGCAATGTGAACATCAATAAACTGATGGCCTTCAACGTACATTTCACTCGTAACGGCTTCTGCCCATAGGGTCGCTGGCGCACCTGGCTCTACTTCAATGGTTGGCAGGGTGACTTTTAAATCTGAGCCATTTAATTCCAGCTCCATGGTGACGCGATTACCGACTTGCGGTAACAAGGATATATCAGCTGGGAACACGCCTTGGTGTTTGTATTCATGCTGAAAGTCTTCAACTTGGTTAACCACGCCTTCTTTGGCGCGCCATGTGACTGATGGAATATCTGAACCTTCTTGATACCCTATTATCATGCCTTGTAGTGGCACTTTAGTATCATCCGCACTCACATATATAGTGCCATCTTCCCCTATATTGTCATAGCCTGCCCAACGCGTATCGGCGGTGAGCATTTGAAACGCATATTCCCATAAAATATTATCTGGGTCTTGGTTGTCGTATAGCTGCAGAAATAGAAAGTCTTCGCCTTCTAGTTGGTGTAAATTGGCTGGGTTGTTAAAGGTTAGTTGTTGGTTTTGGCCTAAGGTAAGTTCAACCTCTTTGCCGCCAACTTCCATGACTAATTGTTGGCCAACGCCTAAAAAGGGTAAAGGCTCTATATTTTGATTTTGATAATCACTAATGCTAAATAGGATATCTAATGCAACATCATCGCTGGATATCATGTTGCTTTTATCGTTATTAATTTCGACCACTTGTTGGTCTTGCGTTTGTCGCTTGAAGTTTTTTAGCTCAAAGTCCAATAAGCTAAATTGATACTCTGGGCGGTAGCGATATTGGTATTGGGTTTCAGGTGGTGTAAGGTTTTGTTCACCCGCTGCAACCAGTGCGTTGTATTCGGTTTTACGGTAGGTGTCGAGTATTTCATCGTAAACCGGCACTTTAAAGGGTACATAGTGTTTAGGGCGGTATTGTAATGGCCCATCTGCACTGGCACCTAAATCACCAAAGGTTGGGTTTTCATGTTGCGGTTTGGCTGATATTTGTAGATAAAAGGTTTCGCTGTATTCATGGTCTGTGGGTATTTGCACATTTTCAATACGCTTGCCTGGTGTAATATTAAAATGCCCGACTTCGGTTAACGCCATACCGCTGTCTGTCACTTTTACTAAACGCCCAGTGAATCCATAATCTGCCATGGCTGCCGGTAGGGGGGTGCCGTCTTGATTAAGCCATTCTATTTCAATCAACACCATGGTATCGCTATTGGATGCTGAGCCCTCAAAAGCTATGGTGTGTTCGTTAGGTCTGTCACTCTTGCCAAGGTTGTGCTCTGTATTGTATTTACGTGTGGCTTTAACCGTGAGATTGGGTGGCGTCATTACTATTACGTTTTCGCTATAACCCACCCCACCTGAGTTAATTTGGCCTAAGGTGCTGCGCGTACTGCCCATATAGCCAGTTTTACGGTTAATGGCGATAATCTCTATTGGCTCGCCTGGTGTTAATGTTTCGTGGTTGCCATTGGCACTGTTAAGATTAATATTACTGTGGCTTAGGTATTCGCTATAAGGGTTGGATACCCATAAGGTTTGCACATAACTATCAAAACCACGCACTAGGCTGCTAAAGGTTAAGGCGTTGTCGTTTACACCAAAAAGCGTTCCAGGGTTAAATGGTGATACTACGTATTCAGCTAGGCCTTTTTGCTCCATTAATAATTGGCCGTTGCCACTGCGAAATACGTAAATGTCTGTATCTTGCAGGTCTTCTTTACAGCTCACTTTTAATTAGTTTAACCTTAAAAGGTTTTAACTGAGTAGTTCACTTTAGCCGGTAATTTTCCTGTATTATCAGTTGCGCGCATAAAATCAAGCCAATCTTCCATGCGTTTTTGTAGCGTATCGAATAACTCATTAAAGCGTTCAGAATCCGATTTAGCTACCTCCAACTCAGCGCAAACGATACCGTTAAATTTTTTATTGAGGTTTAAATCATCTTGGTACCAGTGATGACCAAAGTCTGCGAATAGCTTGCGTAATTCAACTTCACCTATGCGAATAACAGAATCAGCACAATCGCCTTTTACTCGTAATGTGTAGCTTTGCGTACCATCGGCGTTATCAATTAGCGTTGATGTAAATGCCGGCTCATTAATATATTCTATAGGGTCGTTTTGTAAAATACGGTCTTTTTTAATACGTACTATGCCTTGGCTAGCATGTAGCATATTTAAACGTTTAGGGCAGACAGGAATATATATTTCATCTTCAATTAAGTATGGATGGTGTTGATTGTTTAGTATGAAGTTATCAGGAAAGGCTAGTTCACCTAATTTTTGTTTTAACTCCAAGTCAAAAAGGTATGCTTTTTCATCACCATAATTAAATAAGTAAGCATAATTGCCATCACACCACACTATATTGTTGCCATAGTTTTCACCAGCAGAAATTTCTCGGATTAGCTCGCCAGTTTTGGCATTAAGGGCTGCAATTTCATTTCGGTGCGCTACATAGACGATATTTTTATAAACAAAGAAATCTTGAATTGAATGGAAAAATTCGTAGTACCAATTTTCAGAGCCGTTTTCTAGATTTATCGAAGCTATGGCTCCATTTAATTGAATTTTATCTGGTGGACAACCTTGGGGGTTGCGGTCTGAACCCAAAGATAAAAAAATTGAATTTTGGTCGCTTTCAATTTCAATTACATTTCTGCTTGTCGCAATCCAATTTTTTAAATAACTATATGTCCATTTTTTTCCAACAGAATAATTAAGCAACGATATAGATTTTTTCCAATTAACTTCAAATAAAATCTGTTCCTTACCAGCTACAACAATACTGTCTTTACTCTGAAAATCCCATTCTTTACCCGATTCTATACAAGTGATAATCCAACCTTCTTTTTTTCGGCGGCTTGGATATGGGTAAAACGTGTATTTTTGATTAATATAGTTTCGTTCTCCCATATTATTAGGTATGTATGCAGAGCTTACTTCAAGTCTTTTGGAAGACAATATAAGCTTCATAATTTTATCTTTTCCAACGACTATATAAGTGTCATTTGCTCTATTAAAAACTCTAATTCGCTCAACTGAGTAGAATCTAAATTTTCCAGACTCTTCTAACAAACAATTAGGCAATACAATGTTATTGTGCTTAGAAACATAGCCTAAAGGTTGCTCACTTAACCTAGTCAAAAACATTAAAACTCTCCAATTTCAAACATATTTTCGACTGTCTCATATAAACCTATTACACGTGGATCAGTATCAAAATCAATATCCAATATGTCAGCAGAACTAAATATATCTTCCAAATTTTCATCCAAATGCGACAGTGCAAGCTCTTTTATTTGTTGTACTCGTTCCTGACTTCTACTATCAAACATCCAAATGATCTCTGGATCAGAATCAGATTTTTTTAGTAACTTCACCAAATCCCTAAACATCTGACCATAAAATACATCGCCAACTTCATTGGTATCCTTACATACTTTGTCTCGCTTTTTAAACGCACAGCCCAAGAATTTATCAATATTCTCTGGTGCCCAAGCTTTTAGTTCATATCGTACTATAGTGCCATCAGGTTTTTCCACTTTAACATCATAACGCCGTGTAAACCCGGCAATTTTATCCAGCTCTTCAATGTCTAATAATTTAAAGCCAGGTTTGTTCAAGAAAGACTTTATTGTTAATAGCTGAAACGCTGCACCTTGCGAAGTGTTTAGCGCCTGAGGAGTTTTAGAAAAGTTTCCGTCCTTATCAAGGGGGTTCAATCCTCGAAAAACTTTACTCAATTTATTAGTAACGACATCTGAATCAATTTTCCCGTCATCAATGTGTTTTAAAATATCCCAGCTCGACACTTCTTTGACGAACTGCTCTATATTCATTCCGTTACCAAGTTCAACTTTCGCTATATTTCTGAGGTCAACTAAGTTTTCAAGTCCGTATTTCCTTCCGCCAACGACTTGAACAAAGACTGCCGCATCAATAAATTGCGATTTATAGATTAACTTGTCTAATTGCTCGTTACCACGTTCTACGGCAACTTCTAGCTCTTTGATAGCATTTGTAATCATACGAGATACTTGTGCTTTTTGAGTGGGTGACCGTAGAAATTGCTCAACATTGACAGCTTTTAGAATATCAACGAATTCCTGAGCGGTTTTGCTAATAACGTTTCGGTCAACTGCATAAGCGACAGCGAACAAGCTGAAAGTGGTTGTATTAACAAAAACCTGACTAGATGAAATTTGTTCAAAATAGCCTTTTACATACCGACTCCAAGCTTGTAAATCAGCTAAATCTCTAATACCGTAAACCAGTATCTCACCCGCTTGCGCTAAGGTTTTATATTCAATGGCAACAAATGCGGTGACCTCGATAAACGGCATAATATCCGCAAAAAACTTACCCATTTGTCGAGGGTTGTAGTTGGCTTTTTTTGCCTCTTGCCAAGCCAAATCTGAAATCAGGTCTATAATTTTACTGTCTTTGGGTAATAACTTAGCTATAGCACGCGCCATGCTTATTACAGCATCTGGGGCAAAACCGACGCCAGCAGAGAAATAGCCCGCTAGTGATGTGATAATACCTAAACCGGCTAAAGCCTGAACGGAACTGTCGAATCTATCGTCGTCTGTGACGTAGTAGTACCAAGAATGCACAGCAAAGTCTCTTACATCTGCTATCCCCACAATCCCTGATATTACATCGCATGTAAATCCTTCTACCCCTTCCCCATCACCTGTGATGAAGCCATCTTTGCACTCTTTTAGTGTTTTAAGTGCAAGCGCTTTTTCATCTTCACTACCAAATGCTAATCCATATAACTTTTTAGCAGATTCTCGACTAATAATGTTTATTGGCAGCGAGTCGTTGATAACAACTGCTGTTTGAAGCGTCGTTCTGGTAATTTTAAGGTGGACTTCTTGGATGGTTTTTAATGGGTTACACTCCGAGATAAATTTAACAAACGTCTCACCTCGGGTAAGTTCACCATATTCATCAGCTCGAAAAAAGGGGGTATCGCAACTAAAAACTAAGTCATTCGCGTACGCCTTGTTAATGAAATTGAATTCCCACTCACGCATGCGCTGTTTCTGAAAGCGTGCCAGTTGATTTTGATTAAATATGACTTCAAATTGACTGAGCCCCGTAGCGTCGATGACTTGCTCTCCTTTGCTTGAGCCATCGGCTAACTGAATTAGAGGTTCTTCGTCCCAATCATACAGTTTCAGATCGGCAATATTGCCGTGATAGTTTTCACCTACAATAAAGCTTTTACCAGAAAATGTGTTTTTTAGTTTACCTGGCAAAGGGGTACTTTTCTCTTCATCTCCAATTTTAATATGTAGCTCTTGGTCTATTACATGGACGGCGACACTTGCCCATTGATTAAGTGCAAGGGTCTGACTAGATAATAGTGTTTTAACATCATCCCCCTTAGAATCAAGTGAAGTTGCTGTAACATTTATATTACCTTGTTCACTTAGCTCTATTTTCAGTCCAGAGGCCGAGTAATCTAGCAATGTACCTTGGTTTTGCTCAGGGCTTATGTGCATCGTTAAGCCAATATTGTCTTGCTTGCGTAATTTGGCGTATTGGAAAAGTTCAACCTTGCTATCGCCAGCAAACTTGAAGCTATAGTGCCCTGCTTTGGTATGATTTTGCTCTGCTATGATATTTTGCGCATCACCATCTAGCTTAGCGACAATATCTTGAACTTTGTTATCGCTGATATACGACATCGGGTAATGCAGCAAGGCGGGTATTGCAGGTTTATCCAACGTTCCTACACCTAGTTCCGCTGAGTCACCTTCCTGCCCCGGAATATCAACCATGACTGATGTTTTGAGGGGTACAGTATATCCACCTAAATCAATACCTGTTGTATCAGGTGCGCCAGCAATAATGACATTATTTGACAAAGTGGGTGTATCTGGCGGGGTAACAACCTTGAATTGCTTACGAGCAAAACGCTCGCCGACTCTTACCAAAATTTCGCCTAGGCCAGGAAATTCCCCCGCTTCCAACAAAACGCTGCCTTGCCCTGCACTGCTCAGTAAAACTCCGTTTTCACTGAGCCGTCCACGATAATTAGATACTTGAACGGGTAGAGCTGTTAAATCTCCATAAGCACTGGTTGCTTGAATTGTCACTGTCGCCGTTTGACCAACTTCAATTTCTTCAGGTATTGACACACTGAGTTCAATATCATGTACATTTACTGTCAATTGTTCGGTGACATTACCAACTTTAACACTAATGGGCTGCTCACCTGAAAATGTGTCTCCTGTAGCTTTGAGAACAACCTGCCCACCTTGTGTAGTTAAATTGCTAATCGATTCTAGATTTTCTGTAGAAACATCAACTGGTGTGCCATCTGCTACAGGGTTACCAAATTGGTCACTCACTATTAAAGTATGTTGTACTTGCCCCAGTCCTCCAATTACAGTTTCGCCATCTGTTGTGGAATTAATGCGAAATGGTTTGCCTGGGATCACTTCATAAGCAACCGAAGTTGCGCCGTTATCGGCATTATCCCCAGAAGCAGTAACGGTGACTTTAGTGCCTGCTGTAGTCGGTAGGTAAAATTGAGTTGAAAAAACACCAGTATCGTTTTGTTGATTAGCTGGCGTCATTGCAAAGTTTTGGCTGTTACTCCATTGAATTTTGTTTAGCTGGCCTTCTGGTGCTGCAGTAAAAAATGCAGACACTAACTGGGGGTTATCAAGTACATCATCAGCCGACACTTCGATGATATTGTCAGTCTGAGCCCTGCTGGGGTAAATATCTAATCGCTGAAACGCATACTCCCATAAAATATTGTCTGGGTCTTGGTTGTCGTACAACTGCAGGAATAAGAAGTCTTCGCCTTCTAGTTGGTGCAAATCCGCTGGGTTGTTAAAGGTCAGTTGTTGGTTTTCACCTAGAGTGAGTTCTACTTCGCGTCCGCCCATTTCTAACACCAGTTGTTGGCCAACACCTAAAAAAGGTAAAGGCTCTATATTTTGATTTTGATAATCGCTAATGCTAAATAGGATATCTAACGCAACATCGTCGCTCGATACCATATAACCTTTATCGCTATTGATTTCGACCACTTGTTGGTCTTGCGTTTGGCGCTTGAAGTTTTTTAGCTCAAAGTCCAATAAGCTAAATTGATACTCTGGGCGGTAGCGATATTGGTATTGGGTTTCAGGTGGTGTGAGGTTTTGTTCACCCGCTGCAACTAGGGCGTTGTATTGGGTTTTACGGTACGTATCTAGTATTTCATCATAAACAGGTACTTTAAAGGGTACATAGTGTTTTGGGCGATATTGTAATGGCCCATCTGCACTGGCGCCTAAATCACCAAATGTTGGATTCTCGTGTTGCGGTTTGGCCGATATTTGTAGGTAGAAGGTTTCGCTGTATTCATGGTCGGTGGGGATTTGTATATTTTCTATGCGCTTACCCGGGGTGATATCAAAATGCCCAACTTCGGTTAACGCCATGCCGCTGTCTGTCACTTTTACTAAACGCCCAGTGAATCCATAATCCGCCATGGCTGGTGGTAGCGGTGTACCATCTTGATTTAGCCATTCTATTTCAATCAACACCATGGTATCGCTATTAGATGCCGAGCCTTCAAAAGCTATGGTGTGTTGATTAGGTCTATCACTATTGCCAAGGTTGTGTTCGGTATTATATTTGCGCGTAGCTTTAACCGTGAGGTTGGGTGGTGTCATCACGATAACGTTTTCGCTATAGCCCACCCCACCTGAGTTAATTTGGCCTAAGGTACTGCGCGTGCTGCCCATATAACCGGTTTTACGATTAATGGCGATAATTTCTATCGGCTCACCCGGTGATAATGATTCATAACTACCATTGGCAATATTCAGATTAATATTACTGTGGCTAAGGTATTCACTATATGGGTTAGACACCCACAAGGTTTGTACATAGCTCTCAAAACCTCGAATAAGGCTGCTAAAGCTTAAGCCGTTTTCGTTTACACCAAAAAGCGTTCCAGAGTTAAATGGTGATACCACGTCTTCAGCTAGGCCTTTTTGTTCCATTAATAATTGGCCGTTGCCACTGCGAAATACGTAAATGTCTGTATCTTTAAGGTCTTCTTTACTGATGGTGGATAACAGGCCTTGGTGGCTTAAATCGGCACTGTAGTCAATTAAACGGACTAAATCTGGTGCTGGGGTTAATAGGTTCGTTTCGCTATCACAAGCAGGTGTTTCGTCACTGCTATTGCTTGATAAATACACTGCATAGTGAGTTTGTTTGTCCGCTTCAGTTTCACACAAAAACTCACCATCAACCATTACACCTGCATATTCAATAATACTATCACCTTGGACGCGCACATCTGCACTGCCGTCTTGGTCAAAGTCATTCATACCAAATTTACGTTCGGTAAAGCTTGGCGTTTGATACTTGTATTCTGTGGTGGCTGCTAGCTCAATTGAACTGCCTGGATTCGCTAAGAACAGTTCACCGCTGATGAGCTGGGCATCAATATAAAAATTGCTGGGGTAAGTTAACGCGCTAGGCAGAGAAGCTTTAATGCTCTCTAAGTGCACATTCATCATTATGCCGGTTAGCGAGGTATTACTGTATTGCAGGTTATCTAATGACCCTTGGCATAAAGTGTAACCCGGATGAAATTGTGGGAACATTAACGGCTTACGCCCTGTGGGTGTCCACGCGCTATACCAAACCTCGGTTACTGCGGGGGTGGTATAACTAAAATCAAAACCCGGACACGGTAATACCCCATAATGCGCTTGATAAAAACCATTTTCACCTGTCACGCCAAAACCGTCATAAGGCGCTATAATTTCAACAGCCGCGCCAGAGATTGGCATATAGGGTTGACTCACATTGTTGAGTAATGCACCTTCCTCTTCACCACGGTAGAAACCGCTCAGTGGCGATACGGTATAAGGGCTGGTTAAGGCGACTTGATGTTGATTATCAAATAATACTGCTTTATCTGCGCTACTAACCGCCCCCACTGCGCTTTGAACATCAAACTTAAAACCCATTAAAAATGGCGATTCTAACCCCGTCAAAATGGCTGCTTCTGGTTTAACTAAAAAATAGCGGTAGCCATTGGTGGCTGGTTTTATCACTTTATGACCATTGCGCGCGGTGTACTCTAGTGCTTGGTATTCGCTAGCATCCAGTAGCTTCGCTCCTGGGTTAGCTTGTTTAAGTTGTTGGTAAACTTGGACAAGCGCTAAAACCTCATTAGCGGGCAGCACATAACCTTTAGATAAATTCCCTTCCTGCAGCGCAAAACTGCGATTAACCACGCCTCCGTTTTCATCATATTCTGCCCAAATTAAGCTGCCTGACTCAGACAAAATCAGTGAGCGCCCCACCACAAAACCATGTTGTGCATGCCAGATATCGAAACCGCCAGCAGCCACACTTATTTTAGATGCGAATAAACTCGATAGCAGTAGAAAGCCAAGTAACCATAAACTGCTGTGTTTAACGCAGGATTTGTGGTCGGTAAATTTTAAGTTAAACAACGCCATGTTTTATTATTCTCCTGCAAGTCCGTTTGTTTGCGTTTGGCTAAGTTGTGTTGATGCATCACTGCTAACAGCACTGATTAATTGGGCAAGGCTTATTTCTTGTTGTTGATATTGCAGCGCAAACTCTTGCTGCTGTGCGGTTAGCAAACCAAAGCCGATAAAATCTAAAGTTGTTAAAGACTCAAGCTGTTGGCTAACCAAGCGACTACCGTTAACTTCAGCAACCCCGACTACCGTTAAGTTATTAGTGCCAGTGGCACGACCAAATACCAATACAAACTGGCCGTCTTTTGGCAGGTAATCTGTCGAGCCATTTAACCAAGGTGCTTGCATATCAATACCCACCTGACCTTGCACTTGGATGCCTTGCGGTTGTACTCCATACAAATATAGCGGTGCTAAGCGTTGTGCCATTTTCATATTGGATTGCATTAGGTCTAGGCCATAGGCAATCACTGTCATTTGCTCTTGGCCTTGATAGCTAAGCTGTGCTTGGCTCAATTCTAAAACGAGGTCACCTTGTGCCAAACTATGTTGCGAATTGCCACTTACCAGTAGGTTGGCAATAGGGTTATTTAGGGTTGGTACGGTAATCTGTGACAAAGCGTTGCGCTGATTGGAAGTTATCGACACAAAGTGTTGAACCGATACTAAACTGCCATCAATATCAGGGCTTACCTGCAATAGGTAATCACCAGAGGCCAGTGGCTCATCATCATTATTGTTATTAGTATAGCCAAAACCATATACGCCATCACCATTGGTTGCAGTACGATATGGCAACTCAGCTTGCTCGTTAGCAAAGGCATCACTAATGGCCACTCGG
The DNA here is from genome assembly GCF_007289895.1 of Catenovulum sediminis. Lineage (GTDB taxonomy): Bacteria > Pseudomonadota > Gammaproteobacteria > Enterobacterales > Alteromonadaceae > Catenovulum > Catenovulum sediminis. Next base: position 471,730 of record NZ_CP041661.1, read on the forward strand.
TAGTTAACGAGTGGATTACGTTGCACATCAACAATCGCGCCATCGATAAAGGTAGGTAAAGGTTGAATGCTATAGGTGTATCTAAGCACTTCTTGGCCATCATAGTTAACTTCAACAAACACTTTGGCGCCATAATCAAAAGGTGTGTTAGGGTAATAACTCACTAATTTGCCATCTGGCGATAAGGCTATTTGCCCAGTGACGGCTTGTTGGTTTTTATTAACAGTTTGTAAGCTCGCGCCTTGCGACATTAACGGACTGGTGCCAGATGCATCTTGGGTTACCCAAGCTTTACCATTTAATGTTTGTTTTACACTAATGGTTAGCTGTTGCGGATCAATCACTTTATTAAAAGTAAGCTGCACAGGTTGATTATAGGTTACTTTAGTGGCGGCTACTTGTGGGTTATGTAGCACAACCGCAAGGCTAATATCTTGCTCATTGGTGACTTGGTATTGCACACTTTGTTGAGCCAGTATTTGGCCACTGCTATCTAGCGCTTGTAGCCATAAGGTGTAGTCACCCGTTTGTGTTGGGCAGTCCACTTCAAGGTTAATTAAGCCATCTTGCCATACTTGTTGCTGGCTAAATGCATTGTCACCTGCTGCGTTATTCACTAACAATTGCAAATGTTGAATGTCGGCGTGATTGGCGGTTAGTTCGGCCGCAACGCGCAATGGCAATTGGCTATCGCTAGCTTGTGCAACAAAATTTTGCTGTGCTTGCGGCGTAATTATATCTATGTTGGCGCGCAAGCTCGACTGGGCAATCCAGCTTAATTCCGCTCGGTTACCGGCACCATCTAAGGCCACTAAATTAATATCACTTGGTGCACTGTCGGTTAACTGCACATCCATAGTAAATTGCCATTCGTTACCCTGTGCGCCTGGTGTTAGGGTTATGGCTGAGCCATTGAGTAATAAACGCGGCTGATTGGCCTCTACCACGGTGCCACTAATGGTATATGGGTTATCAAACAAAGTATTCACTAATGGTGGAGCGTGTAAGGCATTATCAACCAATAACTTTGGCGCTAGACTGTCTTGGCTATACGTAACATTTTGACTGGACTGGCCAACGGCATGGCTTGCATGTAATTGCCAGCTTTGCTGGTTGTTGCTAGGGGTGAAACTAGCACCAAATTTAAACTCGTACTTATTCGCAGCGACTTGTTGTAAATCGACAACCGCACCATCAATAGTCAGTACTGGCGGTATGGTCGAGATAATATTGCCAGCTAATAAGAAGTTACTATTATTCAATTGGCTATTTGGCTGCGGTGATACGATATGAATTTGTGGTGGTTCGGCCACTATAGGTGGCACAAACGTAACCTTAGTGCTAACTTGGTCGTTACCAGCAACAGACTCTGAGGTAACACTAATTTGGTTTTCACCTTCAGCTAGCGTCACTGCCAAAAAGCTAAACTGGTACAAGCGTTCACTTAGGCGTTGCAAGCTAGCTTGTTGCCCAGCAAATGACACAGTGAATTGCTCCGGTGCTAAATCAGTTTGCACCGTACCGCTTACTGTTAGCTCAGCCTGAGCAACTTGACTGTTGGCGACAGGCGTAGATAAGGTTAATACAGGTAAGCTGACATTTAAGCGATCTACTGTAAGCTGCTGGCTATGAACATTGCCCACGATATCTGTTACTTCTACCGCAATAGCATTGTTACCCCAATCTAATAAGACTTGACCACTGAAATTGAGTGGTTCCTGCTGATTAGTATCAGTTGGCGAATTCAGGTGCGCAGCGTAGCGACTGTTGTTATTTAAGTTAATTAAGCGTACTTGGCTAATACCCAAGTTGTCGCTTACTTGCCCAGACAAGGTGATAGTGCTTTGCTCGGTCGTGGTTTGATTACCGTTGAGTTGTAGAGTTGGCCGTACGGGGTCTTCCACAACATTTAGCTGTATGGTTGCTCGTTGTTTTTGACTGGCAGAAACGGATGTAACTGTCATAGTCCAAATTTCATTACTGTTAGTAACCGGTAACTCTAGTTCAAACTGTTCGTCATTAACGGCTATCAAATTAGCGCTTTGCCCTAAGCTTGATTCTAAACTCAATTCAATATCAGCGATGGCATTGGCTACCTGCCCAACAATTTGAATGTTTCGGCGGCTATCAACGGCTATATAACGAATGTAATTTGGTGCTGCTCCCCAAACATTAACGTTCGCAGCCTGCAATAGTTCGGCTTGGATTAATTTAGGTTGAATATGCTGACGCACGGCTGAGTAACTGCCATCATTTGTCACCGCTGTATTAGTGATTGGATTAAAATGATTTAACCGCGCTTGCACGCGATATTGATGCAAAGTATCAGCAACTGGTGCTAAGTCTTGCCACTGGCCTTGTGCTTGATTGTTAGTGCTAAGGGTCGCTACTTGTTGCCAACCCGTGTCTTGACCAAGTTGGCGCCAAATTACGTATTCATCAGCAATGTCGCCCAAGTTGCTAGATGCCTGCCAAGCGATATCAATTGAGTCAAACTCTTGTACTACTTGCGGTTGCGCGATTTGAATATCATTGTAGCTAATAAACTGCTCCGCTAAACCTTGGGTCGGGCTTTGCCAGCCATTAGCAATAGTTAATAGGCGATACTTGTATGCCTTACCATTTTCAATTGAGCTATCGGTATAAGTTTGTTCACTAATATCTAGCGTGGTTAGGGTTTGATAATCGGCGTTACTATTATCCGCCTTCCAGTCAGCGCGTTGCACAATAAATTGATTAGCAATACTGGTAACGCCAACATGCTGCTCGGCGAAATTAGGCCAGTTAAGCTCAACAAGATTATGTTGCTGAACAGCTGAGAGGCTAGCTATACCTTCTAGGGTGTGGCGTGATGCATCATTTGGATATACATCTTGCTCGTTGGCAATTTGGTCGCCATCGCGATCGGTATCACTGTTGTCACCTATGCCGTCTCCATCTAAATCAACCCATTCAGAAGCGTCATTAGGAAAAGCATCAGACTCGTTAGCGACCTGATCACCATCTCGATCAGGATCACTATTATCGCCTATACCATCACCGTCTAAGTCAGCCCACTCGCTACCGTCATTAGGAAATGCATCTGCATCGTTAGCGACCTGATCACCATCTCGGTCGGTATCACTATTATCACCAATGCCATCGCTATCCAGGTCAGTCCACTCGCTAGGGTCATCAGGGAATACATCAGACTCGTTGGCTATTTGGTCACCATCACGATCGGGATCGCTATTGTTACCTATACCGTCGTTGTCTAAGTCAGCCCACTCACTAGCGTCATCAGGAAATACATCAGACTCGTTGGCGAATTGGTCGCCATCACGATCACTGTCGATAACATCAGGTATTAAATCGCCATCCAAATCGGCTTGATAACGGCTGTCCCACGCAAATGCATCATCAGTATTAAGAATGCCATCGTTATCACGATCAGTATCTTGGTTATCTCCTAGACCATCAGAGTCTATATCCGTCCATTCAATTGCCAAGTCTGGAAAAGCGTCAAGTGTATTGAGCACCGAGTCGCCATCACGTTCGATATCTGTGTTGTCGCCTTCGCCATCATTATCGCTGTCTTTGCTTTCAAGTGGATTAGTTGGGAACGCATCTAACGCGTTAGCTACGCCATCATTGTCAATATCAGGATCATAATTGTTACCGTGACCATCCTGATCAGTATCTAACCATTCAAGGGCGTTTAACGGTAATGCATCAAGATAATCTAACCATTTATCGCCGTCATCGTCTTGGTCAATTGCGTTACCTAAACCATCCGCATCAAAGTCACTGCTTTCGTTAGGATTGGTTGGAAAACTATCTTGAGCATTAAGTACACCATCGCCATCAATGTCATCGTCACTGTTGTCGCCAATTAAGTCAGCATCGGTGTCTAACCACTCTGTTGCGTCGTCCGCAAAGGCATCCAGCGAGTTGTTAATGCCATCTCCATCGCGATCGATATCAACACTGTCGGCAATGCCATCTCCATCACTATCTAACCAATCAGCGGCATTGGTTGGGTAAAGGTCTTGCTCGTTTGCAACACCGTCATTGTCAATATCGGGATCATTTTGGTCGGCAATACCATCTTGATCGGTATCACGCCAGTAGTCGGCGTTTTCAGCAAATGAGTCTAATGCATTGGCGATGCCATCACCATCTATATCTGTATCCAATGCATCACTAACGCCATCCTTGTCTAAATCTTTGCTTGCTGCCGAGTTAGTAACAAAGGCATCATTGGCGTTGTCGACACCATCGTTGTCGATATCAGGATCACTATTATCGCCAATACCATCGCCATCGGTATCGCGCCATTCGGTTGGATCTAAAACAAAACTATCAAGTGAATCGACATAACCATCGTTGTCTTTATCTAGATCATCCTTGTCAGCCACACCATCACTATCCGTATCTACTGTCGCTTTGGCGTTAGTAGGAAACGCATCTAGGTTGTTTGCTACACCGTCACCATCAATATCTGTGTCGTTAATATCTGGGTTGCCATCTAAGTCTAAATCAAACTTAGCCAGAGGATCGGTTGGAAAGGCATCTAAAATATCTAGTACTTGATCACCGTCTTTATCTGTATCAAGTGCATCAGGGATATTGTCGCCATCTAAATCGAGAGCGTATTCGGCATTAAATCTAAACTTATCATTTGTATTAGGTACCCCATCACCATCGATATCAGGATCAGAATTATCGCCAATGCCATCGCCATCCGTATCAAGCCATTCATTAGCATTGCTAGCGAAAGCGTCAATGGTATTTGCTACACCATCGTTGTCCCAATCCGTATCTTGATTATCACCTATGCCATCAAAGTCGCTGTCAGCCCACTCTAGAGGGTTGTAAACAAAGGCATCTGATTCATTTGGAATATTGTCGCCGTCGATATCCGCATCGGTTAAGTCTCCAATTTGGTCACTGTCAAAATCACGCCATTCACTCGCGTCATTAGGGAAAGCATCTTGCTCGTTTTTAACAAAGTCGCCATCAATATCGCTATCACGACTATCATCGATACCATCTTGATCGCTATCTGTAAACCATAAGGCCACCGCTGGGAAGGGATCCTCGATATTATTAACACCATCGCCATCTTTGTCGGCATCTGTTTTATCGCCTATGCCATCTTTATCTGTATCTAAATAGTCGGCACTATCGTCTGGGAAAGCATCATTAACATTGATGACACCATCGCCATCTCTATCGTGGTCAGTATCATCTGGAATACCATCGTTGTCTAAGTCTTTACCCAAACCAGCTGGTAACAAATCATCTTCATTGGGTATGCCGTCGCCATCTTTATCTGGGTCTTGGCTATCACCGATACCGTCATTGTCTATATCAGAAAAATCGCGGCTATCTAATGGTAAATCGTCTTTATCGTTTGGCGTACCATCGCCATCAATATCCAAATCAGAATTATCCCCTACACCGTCTCCATCTAAGTCGTTCCATTCTAGAGCTGAAGTCGGAAATTTATCTTGCTGGTTAATAACCCCATCGCCGTCTAGATCACTATCGGCATTATCACCAACACCATCACCGTCTGTATCTGTCCACTCGTTTTTATCGAATTGGAAGGCATCCAACGTATTCAGGCGGTTATCATTGTCGATATCTTGGTCGGTATTATCACCTATGCCATCACCATCAAAATCGGCATTCTCATTAGGGTTATCAGGCATGGCGTCGTCTTGATTTAATACCCCGTCGCCATCTCTATCGCTGTCTAGCTTGTTATCAATGCCATCATTATCTGAATCAAGATAAGCTAAACCATTACTAGGAAAAGCATCCCAATTATCTGGCATTAAGTCCCCATCAAGATCTTGATCGGCGTTATCACCTATACCATCTTTATCGGTATCTGTGGTTTCGTTAGGGTCAAAATCAAAGGCGTCAATGTCGTTGATAACATTATCGTTATCTAAATCCCAGTCGAAGTGATCACCAATGCCGTCTTTATCGTTGTCACGCACTTCGGCAGGGTTGAGCGGGAACTCATCACTATAATTTTCAATCTGATCGCCATCAATATCCCAATCTCTAGCATCAGCGATGCCATCACCATCGGTATCTTTATGCCATTTGTTATTTTCTGGAAAATAATCAAGGCTGTTTAATATACCGTCACCATCAATATCAGGATCATCCTGATCGGCAATGCCATCACTATCTGTATCCCTATGACGAGTATTATCGGTTGGGAACGCATCGGCCCAATTACCTATACCGTCACCATCTCTATCCCAATCCCACCAGTCTGGTATGCCATCTCCATCTAAATCAGGGTGCTCACGCTTTTTCTTCCATTTAAACCAAATACCATTTGGCACTTCATCTTGGTTATTAGGAATACCGTCGTTATCTCGATCAGGATCAGTATTATCGCCAATGCCATCTCTGTCTATATCTAACCATTCGCTTGGATCATTTGGGAAAGCATCTTGCCAATTGGCGTAGGTGTCACCGTCTCTGTCGTAATCACGATTATCACCTATATGATCACCATCTAAATCTTGGCTTTCTTGGGGATTATATGGGAAAGCATCTAGACTATTTTCAACACCATCACCGTCAATATCTAGATCTGAGTTATTGCCGATGCCGTCCCAATCGCTATCTATCCATTCACTGCCGTCATTAGGAAAAGGATCACGATAGTCAGGGAAACTATCACCGTCTTTATCATCATCGGCATAATCACCTAGGCCGTCACCGTCGATGTCGGCTCGTTCGCGTGAGTTAAACGGAAAGGCATCAAGGTGGTTGGCAACGCCATCATTATCCCAATCTTTATCTGAGTTGTCACCGAGCCTATCTCCATCAAAGTCTGACCATTCCGCTCGATTATTTGGAAAAGCGTCAAACTCGTTAGGCACGCCGTCGTTGTCTATATCAGGGTCTTGACTATCATCGATACCATCTCCATCGGTATCATTTTGTAATTGGGCGTTGTAAGGAAATTTGTCGCGTCTGTCGTTGATGCCGTCGTTGTCGTCATCTTTATCTCTATTGTCACCTTGGCCATCGTTATCGAAATCTTGCCACTCGCGTTTATCATCGGGAAACGCATCTAGTGTATTAGCGATACCGTCGCCATCACGGTCTGGATCTAAGTTATCACCTAAGCCATCACGATCTGAATCTGCCCATTCACTAGCAAGGTTCGGAAATTTATCTTTACGGTTACGCTTGTTATCACCGTCAATATCATTGTCTTTATTATCAGGCTTACCATCGCCATCGGTATCAAGCCCTTTGCTGGCGTCAAACGGCCAAGCATCCAGCTCATTTATAATATGGTCACCGTCGATATCTGGGTCTACGTTATCCGCTAAACCATCATTATCTTGATCAGGTCCAATTTCGTGTTCATGCTTATTTGGGTTATTTGGGTAAGCATCTTGAGCGTTTGGATAACCATCGCCATCTCTATCTGGGTCTGAGTTATCACCAATACCGTCAAAATCTAGGTCAGCCCATTCAAGAACATCATTAGGAAACTTATCGTACAGCGCGGTGAAGCCATCACCATCACGATCTCGGTCGGCATTATCGCCGATACCATCGCCATCCATATCGGCGCTTTCTTGAGGGTCATTGGGAAAAGCATCTGCAGCATTGTCGACGCCATCACCGTCTCGGTCTTCATCCGTTTGGTCGGGTTGACCATCGCCATCTATATCTGACCAAGCTAAGGCATTATTTGGAAAGGCATCTTGGCTATTGATAATGCCATCATTATCAATATCGGGATCGGTGTTATCACCTAGGCCGTCACCATCAAAATCGGAAAACTCGCTGCTATTAAATTTAAATCTATCTAGGCTATTAACGACACCGTCATTATCCCAGTCTTCATCTGCTTTGGCTCCTATACCATCGCTGTCCCAGTCAGTATGTTCATTGACGTTTAAAGGAAACGCATCTTGGCCGTTTGCTATGCCATCGCCATCAATATCGAGATCGCTATTATCACCAACTCCGTCTTGATCTAAGTCCTGAGATTCGCTTGCATCGTAAGGAAATTTATCTTGGTCGTTGCTAATACCATCATTGTCCCAATCGTTATCAGATTGACTACCAATACCATCTTGATCCCAGTCTTGCCATTCAGATCTGTTTGCTGGAAATACATCTTGCTGATTAGCAATGCTATCGCCGTCACGATCAGTATCGGCATTATCACCGATACCATCTTGGTCTAAATCGGCTTGCTCATTGACGTTATAAATAAAAGCATCATTGGCGTTAACGACACCATCACCGTCTATATCATTATCTCGATTATCGCCAATGCCGTCGCCATCAGTATCTAACCATTCTGAACCATCAAGAGGAAATGCATCGTCCGTATCAGTTATGCCGTCGCCGTCTTTATCTGTATCAAGTTGATCGGGTATGCCATCTTGGTCGCTGTCTTTTTGGTATTGCGGGTTATAAATAAAAGCATCTTGGTTATTGTCGACGCCGTCACCATCAATATCAGGGTCAATTTGGTCGGCTATCCCGTCTTGGTCGGTATCAGCCCAAAACCTGGATTCTGATGCAAACGCATCTAGGTCATTGCGAATTCCGTCGCCATCTCTATCATCGTCTTGGTTATCTGCAATCCCGTCTTGATCTGAATCTTTATAGGCTAACGCGTCAGCAGGAAAACTGTCCAAGGCATTGTCTACGCCGTCACCGTCTATATCGTTATCTAGTTGATCAGCGATACCGTCTTTATCAAGATCCGACCAAACGCTAGGGTTGTTAGGGAAAGCATCTTTGGCGTTAGCAACGCCGTCACCGTCGATGTCAACATCAATACTGTCGGGAATACTATCGCCATCTGTATCTTTTTTATAATTGGCTTGGTAAGGGAAAACGTCGGCTTGATTCAGTACACCATCATTATCTATATCCTCATCAAGATAGTCGGCAATCCCATCTTGGTCAGTATCAATTGCAGCTTTGTTATCATTAACAAAGGTATCTTGTTGGTTGTCGATACCATCACCATCAATATCGGGATCAGTATTGTCACCTATGCCATCTTGGTCTGTGTCTTTTTGCTCGGCGGCGTTAAATGGCATAGCATCCAATTGATTAACCACTCCGTCACCATCAATATCTTCATCTGCATTATCGCCAATACCATCATTGTCCAAATCTGACCATTCACTCGGATTTAACGGAAAATCATCAATTGCGTTGTGATAACCGTCGTTATCACTATCTAACGTACTTACATCGCGTATAGAGCTAACTAGGGACGAATCTAAAAACTGAGACTGAGTTTGGCTATCTACTGAGGCACTTACAATTGGTGTAAGCTTTTTTGGGTTAAATAAAATAATTTGGATGTGAAAACGTTGCCCTTTGCTTTGGCTTGCCGGTAAGTTAACAGACAATGCTTGTTCTGATCTTAGCTCAAAACTATCGCGATTGATTCTAATTTTCCCTGATAAATTGGAATTTATAACTAGGTTAGTTGATTGCTCAAACGCTTGAAAATAGCCTCTAATCACTAACAACTCGTCTTGAGTGGCCAACGAGGATAATTGGGGGATATTTTGGCGGTTGTCAGGCAGCGTTTTTAATTGAAGCGGCAACGACAATTGTTGCTCGGCAGCAGTTAAATTATAGCCACGAATACTCCAGCCTGGAACTTCTGAGGTAACCGCTTGGTTGGCGTGCAAAGCGTCAGTACTGCAAACCAAGAGTAATCCAGCAAGGCTAGCCTTAAATATCCGCGCAACACAGTGGCGTTGTTGAATCGTCCTTTTTAACATGAGGTACATTATTTCCTGATTTTATTCCAGTGTTGCATATTTTGGGTACTAGAGATAAACACTCGTCTAGTACCTTGTTTAATCTAAATTACTCACAATGGCGTGACAATTCCAATCGAGCATTTTTCTTGAAACAAAATTAGCTGTCTACAGCATTAATTTTTATTTCAGCTTGCGCGCGTAGCTTTTCTCCATGGGCTTTAATTGCCTGCTTCCAAGCTTGTTGAGATAAACGTTTTTGAATATCTCGTTGCACTTGATCCAAAGGTTTGGCTGGCTGTATATAGGCTTTAGTCACTGCAATCCTATACATAGCCTGACCGTCGATTTGCAGATCACTGATTTCACCAGCAGCAATACCTGCTAGCAAATGCTGAAACTGCGCTTGCAGATTGTCTTGGTCATTGGTGCCTTCGCTAACGACTGCAGCTAACCCTTCAATATTTGTATTAACCAAATCATCAATAGAATCTAGAGCCGATAATCTAGCAGCAATAGCTTGAGCGTGTGGATGTTGAGTAACGTTTTCCACCCTTATTCTGCGCCAAAACTTAATCTCTTTTTGGCCAAATTCTTGCTGGTGCTTCTGGTAGTAATCTTTTACTTGTTGCTTAGTAACAGGCTGCGCTTCAACATGCTGGCGAATATAGCGCTCTACCAATTTTTTTTGCTTGTAAGCTGCGACTTCTTTGTCTAATTGCGACATTTCGTCAGCATCCATCTGTTGGCTTTGAATATCAGCCATCAGATGTGACAAAATCATGGAATCTAACACACGTTTTTGTACACGCTGATCAACAAAAATATCTGGTACATTACTCAACGTGCGTTCTAATTCAAAATCCAACTGGCTTTGCAATATTGGCTTACCGTTGATTTCAGCTATAGCTGGGTCTACCTGTTTGTCTTCAACCTTTTGTTTTTGGCAGGACAAAATCAAAACACAGGCTAAACAGGTAGCTAATAATCTGGAGACAGTGGGGCAAGACATTAGCTATTTTCCGTTAACTTAACATCTACACTTTGTTTTAAGCGACTTAATTCTGCTTCTTTAGCCATCTGTCGCAACTTGCGGCGAATATCTCCTCGGACCTGTTCGAATGGCTTTTGCACGACACTTGGTGCAGCATCAAGTTTAATTATGTGGTAACCAAAACTGGTGATAAAAGGGTCTGATACTTCGCCTTCTTGCAGTACTGTAAAAGCTTGATGGGCAAAGTTGGGCGCTATGGCTTGGTCACTGATCCAGCCTAATGAACCACCTTTTTTCGCTGACACTCTATCTTCCGAATATTCATTAACCAAAGCAGCAAAGTCAGCACCATTTTTGGCCTTTGCATGAGCTTCTTGAATCAATTTAAGTTTTTGTGAACGCTCTTCTTCACTTATTTGTGAGTTAGTGCGGATCAAAATATGTGAAACCTTAGCTTTTCTAGTGGCGAACTCTTGCTGATTTTGCGCATAGTAATTGCGAACAGCTTGATCACTTACTTGCTGAGTTAGGTAACTATCCAAGTAATGAGAAACAACCAGATTACGCTTTACATCAGAAATCTCGGCATCAATCTGGCGGATATCGACTTTATTGCTGGCTTCTATTGCTTGTACTAAGGCCTTGCGTTCCGCGAAAATTTGCAAATGCTTAGCTTTATCTTGTGGCGACAGGTTGCGTAATTTTTTTAAATGTAGATACGCATCAAATTCCTGCTGAGTAATGGGGGTTTTACCCACATGTGCGATAATGTTATCTGTTTTTGTGCACGACGCTAACACCATAGTACACGCTAGCAGTATAATTCCTTTAATTTTCATTATTTTCCTCTGAACTTTCTATTTGTTCCATTACTTTTAATGTATTGATTCAGCGCTGTTAAGGTGCAGCCGCAGGTAATTCAGTTACCCGACATGCTGGGTTCAACGCCTGTAAAGCAGTGATTAGTTCCACTGATTCATCCGAAACTATTAGGTGGCTACCATTGCTACAGGATACTGAGTTTTTAACCTCTACTATGTTTTCACCAAAGTGAACAAAGCCAGCAGCCCGAATAACTAAATCATCTAATTCAACATAACCTTGTAAAGTTTTACCCTGATATATAGATAAATCTTGGTTAGTTTCAATTAGAATAGAATCTTGCCTGTTTGAATGAATTTGATAGACACTGTTATCTACATCAGTATTATCCAAAGCCACAAATCGACCTGATAAATCACGATTTGGGTCTTGATCGCTAGCATACCATAGAACTTGCGTATTGAAACCACAGTCATTTATACCTAACGACCATAAATTAGTAGATAATTGTTCTATGCATTTTATTTGGTGCTTTCCTGGGCTTCTTATATACGTTATTGACGGAGTATCACCATCCTCGCCTTCAACAATTAGCGATTGATTACCACTAATTGGATTATAAGCTAGAATGGTGCCATATGTGGCGAAAAGTGAACCGTTGCTTAATATTATCGGATCAAAATTAGCGTTAATTTTTATGCGGCCACTAGAATACAAACCTAAATCAGCTTCACCGGAATCAACTTCATCGAATTCAACTTCACCGAATTCAACTTCACCGAATTCGCTAGACCCATCGACATCAATCCAAGCAGATCCGCCCATACTCAAATCGTTAGCACTTATATTTATTGACCCTCCTGTACCAGGGCCATAATAACCCTCCCAATCTGAGCCCGCATAAATATCACCCTGCAACGAAACAACTCCAGCAGAAATATTTACCACACCGCCTCCGCTCCATCCTTCGCCCATAGTATTAGGGTTTAAATAGCTTCCATATGTACACTCATTGATTTGTGCTTCAGAGCTACCATAAGGTGCGGAAGCGTGACATATGTTATGGGGCTGGTCAGTTCTCGTACTAACGACCAAAGAGGCGCCCTGAGTGATTGTGAACGCACCTACAACATTGACATCTAACTCGTTAACAGCATAAACCTCACCATTAATAGTTAAATTATTAGCTACATTTAATGAATCAGATAAAGATAGTTCCGAATCATCTCTAAGTACAACATCTGTCGCAACATGAATGGAGCTTGCCGTTAATGTGCTGTTACCTGTGTCAAGTAAACCTGTGTTTACAACATTGTCGCCAAAGTCAACATTAGCACTTTTTAGAATTAGGCTATCATATGATAGTACACCCACCATACTGTTCCCTTCGTATTGGAGAATATCATCTGTTGTTTCAATGACCAGACTATTCGCATCGTTGTCCAAAATTTCGTAGCTCGATTGCATATTATCAATTTTAATTGAGTAACCTCTTAAATCTTTATAGCCATTGCCGAAATCAGAATTAGATAGCCAAGGCTGGTTACCATAGCTTCCACAATCGTTAACACTCAAACGCCATTTATTGAGTTCTAAAGATGTAACACACTTGATTGGATGTTTACCTGGCTCAACTAAAGCCACATGTCCGTGTGAAACATAGAGTTGACCATTCAACTTGGATGGTTCCTCAATATATACGGTAACGGCGCTATTTATGTGATCAGAATTTAGCCCATCAACCTCACCTAGTAGCGCAAGCCTTCCTCCACGACTCCAGCTACCGATAACGAAATCACTATTTTCTCCCAAGGTTATTGAAGGCGAGTTTATATTGATAGACCCGCTTGAAACATCGTTACTATCGCCTTCACCTTCTGTTCGCATTACCCCATTATGCGTAACTGTATTGGCATTAATGCTTATAACACCACCACCATAATAATCTGTTCTATTGGTAGTTACATCGATAGAACCCGGTGTATTTGCTAGTCGATAATCACCATATGTACAACTTGGCTCACCGCCATCATCATAACTTGCATGACAAGCATCGATTCTTCTGTACGTCGAAACACCGCTCATATCAATTGTCGAGTCTTCACTAATGAAAACATCGCCGTTAACATTCAGATTAAGATAGGGGCTTTGTGGTATAACTTCGATAAGTTGGTTCTGGGTTTCATCGAAATAGCGAGCTGGTTTAATACCAGTAATTTTACCACCATTGACTAACTGAAGATCACCTGAAACTGAAATTGAACCTAGAATGTCCAACCTAAGCGTCGAATTATTTTCCACCGCCAAGTTACCTGTTACCTCTAATGATTCAGCTTTCAACGTTACATTAGAAGAACCGTCTAGCGTCAAGCTGCCGTTAATCACGATGCTTTTTGCATTAATGGTTCGCCAATCTTCCATAAAGCTTTGATCGCTAAGAATAAGTGGCCCAGTAATCTCAAAATCTATTTGAGCATCGTTGAGCTTATCAAACAATGTTTGACCACTTAAGGCAGCCCTTATGGCTGACCTACCGTCGTAATATGAACCAAAATCTGAAGCGCTAACATCTTCAACTATCAGTTTATCTGTACCAAAATCGACAGCAGCACCGCCAACCACTGACAAGGCTCTCAGTGGGATCACACCTTGGTACTGCCCAGAAATAGCCGTTAAATCTTCACTGCTGGCAACGGTAAAGCTAAAGTTATCATTAGCAACAATTTCTAACTCAGCTTGATTATCTTCAGCTATATCAACAAAACGCCCAAGCAAACTTTGCATAGGGTTTAACTCTGAGTCATGCCAAAGCGTATTTGGTTGGTTAAAAGCAATGTGATAGTCGACTTGTGGCAAAGCACAGTCGTCAATATCCGACACAACCACAGTATACTGACCCGCTGGTAGGTAAACTTCAGAAAAATTTTCCGTCGTATCATGTCCACAATGCCTATGAGTCATGGTGGTATTTTCATATTCAGGAGTTAAGCCAGTGATATCTGTGATCACACCTGAATAAATCGCAACCTTAGGTGTTGCTCCTCCCAGCGGTACAGAATTGATACTAATATTAGTCGCGTCATTAGCCAACTCTATGGTTTGATAATGCAACTGCCCAGCAATTGAACTACCTGTCACTGTAGGCCAACTCTCGGCACAATAGCCTTCAGGAGTGATTTGATACAGACCTTGACCTAACGCCCTAACACAGCCAATTTGCCCATCACCAACATTGCGTATAGAGGTTGAGTACCGCTTGGCTGAGCCAATATAACTCACCTCAGTAACACCGCCATTTATAATTAAATGACCTTTGTCCTCTTCCGATGTTTGTAAGAACAATGTGCCGACACCAGCGCCATTCCAATTACCATTACGATAAGTTTGATATTCCCCGAGGAAAGTATTGATGGAAGCTTGAATTGCAATTCGTCCCGCACCAACACCATCTGAGCCTGAAACATTAATAATACCTTGGTAGCTGCCTGCAAAACTGTCAGCTTCAATAACAACACTGCCGCCAACGTAACTCGCATCGCCTTGATTAGCGGCATTGATAACACCGTTCAATATAACTTGATTAGCGATTAGTTTCAGGTAACCGCCATCGCCATGCCCTTGCGCTGGATAAGCTGGTTTACGGAAATAACCGAATTGGCAATCAATGTTTGCGTCCTCATTTTGGTTATTAGCATCAGTTATTTCACTTGCTTGACCTGCGTGACAGTTCTCACCCGGTGAAAAATCAAACTGATGACTAATGGCTTTTATCTCACCATCAATAACAACATTACCAGCAACATTTAATACCAAACCCGGTACACCACCAGCTAGGCTTAACTTGGCTTCGGAAGCGATGTTGATATCACCGAGAACTTGAATTCCGCCATGAGATTCAATTCGAAGAAATGAACCGCTATCAAGCGTTAAATCGCCTTGAATAACCAATGGCTGTTCTGAATATAGATAAGTCCAAGAACCCGACCCTAGTGTTAAATCACCAGAGAAACTGACTTTATTTTGCGCGATTAAATTAACATTGGCATTGTTTTGTACACTTAAGTCGGCCAAATCAATATTGTTGCTCGCATTAAACTGATAACCTTTATTTTCTGCGGCTAAGCTGCCTACCGATAAAGTTATATCTTCAGCACTAAAGCGATAACTGTCTTCACCCGCTATGTCAGGTAAACTGTCTAAATTAATTTGTGGTTGATATATACCAGCATCGCTCGCTGCTAATTTCTCAATTGCGTCAACAGAGGTTTCTTTCACTTTTACTAGGCTGTTGTTAGCCAGATTCAATGTACTGTTTTCAGTCAATAATAGGTAGTCATCACCAAAATCCAATTCAACATTTGCCGCCAAATTAAGGCTACTAAATTGATAAACACCAATAACAGGTTGTTGATCAATAGCAGTTAAATCAATTTCGGTGTCTAACGTAACTCTATATTGGTTATTGCCTAACGCCTCTACCTCTGATATACGCGCAAGGCTATTGGCAACATTGTTTAAATCAAAAGCAATTTGGTGTTGAGCAAACACACTAGGTGAAACCGACCAATCTGCATTAACCTCTATTTGCCATCGTTGACCACCTAGATACACTACGTTGTTAGCGACAAGCTGACCAAAGCTTGGTAGCTTAATAGTATTCACCTGACAACCTTGAGATTGGCTACAGCTCATGGCTGTCTGTGGATTACCAAAATAAGCTTCTATTCCTGATTCTGAATTGCTATTAAGCTTAATTAAGCTTGATACAGCAGCACTGTCATTGATGGCTTGGTTAAGTTGGTAGCCAGTAATGTTCGTGTTTGCGGAATTGATAATCACCTTGCCAGGTAAACCTACTTTTGCGTTCGTTTTATTGGCTGTACCGGCACGAGCATCAATTAAGGCAAAAATGTCAACTTGCTGAAGGTTTAAGACCAAACTACCGGCACTTGGTGATTGTTTCACTGCGTAATCGTGAGACTGGCCGCTTAAATTAATATCTTGATTAACTAACGCTCGGTTAGCCGTGATGGTTGCTTGACCAGCACCAAGCATATTGTCAGGCGCAACTATAGGCAACAAGCCTTGAACTAAATTGCCGTAACCAGAATTCAAATCAGAACCAAAATCCGAGCCAATAATAGCACCTGCGCCAGCCTCATTAGCTTGCGTTAAGCCAAACACCGACTGAGTAAACTCATCTGCTTGCGGTAAGTAACCACGCGCAACCAAGCTCAAATGACCATCCGCTAATTCAGGACCGGCGATAGTAATATCACCTGTTACGTTAAGGTTCAAAGCATACGGGACGTTGCCCTGAACCTCAGTTCTGGGCAAGGTGAAAGTAGCTTGGTTTTGTAAAGCTAAATTACCATTAACGTTAATCCTATTTGCCGCTAAGCCCCAAGATAAAATATCATTGAGTAACAAGTCACCATCAAAATTAATCTGACTTGCAACGATTTCAACAGGCGGAATGTCGATCACTCTGACTTCATCTGTTTCGCTGTCAACTTCTTTAGGACGAAGGTATTCACGCCCGATAAAGTTAAGTTCCTGCTCCACTTTAATTCGGCCACCATGGGTCAAGACGCGTAAAGCCAGTGCTTCAGAAACATTAGCGACTTGAATTCTAGACTTATAATCTAAACTACCATTTTGTGAGCTATGTAGTTGACTACCAACAACATCTAACACTTGCAGTTTGTCTTGACCGAAATGCCAATAACTATGGCCAAGCTCGATTTGAGTAAAGCGATGAATACCACGAATACTGACGATGTCTGTGATATTGATAGAAGCAGGGATATTAGTTATCAGCTGCGACTCAGTATTGTGTTGGACGGCGACTACCTCTGTACTAGTACCAGTATTTAACTCTACTTCTACTCCCGTTAGAGATAACACGTCACCTAAGCTGTTTAACCAAGGTGTTCCACTTACGTCAATAACTAAGCTGCTTTCATCTACTGTTGTATCATCAACCAAATGATAACCGACTGTCTGCATTTGAGTTGGCAATACTGTGTGATTAGCTAAACTTAAACCTTGTGCTACAAAGCTTTCATTGCCTCGTGCAATCAGAGAGGAATCATTATTTATCGTCAACGCTAACGTTCCACTAGCCGCTGGACTAAGCTCTACGAATCCTTGTGTTTGATAGCAATCTTGATCTTCACAATCGGCGAATAATGAGAGCAATTGCGCTGGAATGGTCAACGACCCAGCCTGGGTATTAATCTGGTGTGTCCAATCAATATCACCAATTACACTGCCAGTATTTATGACAACTCGACCACCTGAATTAGCATAAGCCAGCTCGCTCGCTTGAATAATATGACGCTCAGCGCCACTAGCATTAACCAGAACACCACTAAAGCCAGATACATCTATAGACTGGGTATTTAAACCAAATGCTCCAGCTGCACCGCCAACTGGCGAAACATCTATAAACGTCTGCGTACCTGAAACTTGAACATTGGCAGCTTCAATTTGAATAGCACCACCGGTTACTACGGTATTGCCATTGCGTGACGCACCTAAACCTAAACTCTGCGTATCTAAATAATGGCTGATTACACACTTATCTTCACCTAGTGAGCCCAAGCCTGCGCTAGCGCCAAAGCAATTTGCCATTGCGGCAATATCTATCTCAGCATCATGCTTGGCAGAAATGGAACTATCCGTAGCAATTAAATCGCCAGCTATTCGCCACTGTGTTGCATATGGCTTAACATCACTATCGTTATGGTGCGTGATGGTACTGGTGGATAACGACAAGTTGTTGGTAATGGAAATTTCATCTCTTACCTTAACAGCCAGAGAGGCATTGTTAAGTGCCATTGCGTTGGCGACAATGCTGTAAGCTTCCAATGCTCCTTCGCCAGTTACATCAATATCGCCAATTACATTTAATGCAGCAGCACGGATTGAACCCGCTAATTGCAGCGAGCCTGTCACTTCAATATCTGTTCCACTGTATACCAAGTCAAACGGTAACTTCGTTTCACTTGCTGAGTTTTGCGGTAACGCACTAGATAAGAATTGAACCGAGCTGGCATTAGCTAGGCTCACATCACCTTGCACTGTTACATCGTCAACGATAAGCGCGAGGCTAGCGCCTTCTTCAACAATTAGATCACCTTCGACCAACAAGTTACCAGTTATTGATACTTGGTTTGTGCCACGAACCGTTAAGTTGCCAACGCGAACTTTACGCAAGTAATCTTGTTGTAAGTTTTCCCATACTGCGTTTTCACCCAGATAAACCGCATCCAATACATTTAAAGATGCGTTTGCCTGATGCTCACCCAACGACACTGTTAAAGTGGTACTACCTTCACCAACAGGATTAAAACCACCAATCACTGGCTCTGCTACGGTGTGGTCTGCACTGTTGAAAGCTAATGGATAAAAACCAACATCGCTAACATCAATGATGAATTCCTGACCATTAATGCTAATAGTGGCATGTACTGTTAAGACAATATTGCCGGTGTCCGCGCTCTTATCATAATCAAACTGAGTTTGAGCTAAGCTGATTTCCGTGATGGCGCTGATATCTAATGCTCGGCTGTTTTCATCTAACGGATTTGAGCCAAATTCAATCTCCGCCAAATCGGACAGGCCGTCATTGTCAGTATCTTGGCTTAGTGGATCTGTGCCATCTCGATTAACTTCGTCACCATCACTGATTCCATCACCATCGGTGTCGGCAACATTTAGCTGAGTGCCATAGTTAACTTCGTCAATATTTGATAAACCATCGTTATCACTATCTTGTTGGCCATCAGTAATGTCGTTGCCATCACTATCACCAGAGTAAGGTTGTAAACCTAAAGTAAGTTCTAACGCATTGTTTAGACCGTCGTTATCATAGTCACCCGTTGCCGTTAAGATTTGATAACTTAAACGATTTGCAACACTGACACTTTGCTCAAAACGATTAGCGCTAATACTGATTTCGATCGTTTGGCCATCTTGCCAACCCAAGCTGGTTGCATCTGGAACTGTAAATTGCGGCGTTTCAAAATACAACGGCTGAATGTCAGAGTTAATTGATATTTGACCGTTCACTAGCTCTGATGCCTGAATACCAGTGCCGTAAACGACTGGCAAGCTAACTTGGTTGTTCTCCAACACATAACGAGTTTGTGGTGTTGATAACCCGATTTGCGGTGTACAGGCACTAAATACTTGCGGTAAAACTGGATCTCGCTCAGCAACACCGATAAGCACACTTGATTGCGTATCAACCGTGAAACACTGATTAAGCTGCAAGTCTTGCTCTGGAATAAATCTTAATACGGTATCAGAAACTTGCTCTATACTGCCAGAAACTAGCTGTGAGGCTTCATCCAACACCATTAAGTATTCGTCACCAAAAGCTAGCTCAATAGCTTCGTTAAACTCAATGTCTAATGGCAACGCCAAACTATCAAGCTGTTCCACAAAACTTGCTGTATAAATCGCTGGCAGAGTTTTCGAGAAAGCTAAAACTTGCGTCGCATTTAAATCAAGAGTTAAATCACTATCCTGACTATTTATACCAATCTCTATCTCGGCCGGCTGCTGCGCTTCAATATTGACTAATGCTTGGCCGGATTGCAGCGATATCGATGCACTGTCGGCAGAGCCATCAATTAGACCAAACTCACTGGCTGCAATCTCAAGATTAAAGTTTGCATCTTGCCACGTATCACCTTGCAAACTGTCATCTCTGATTTTTGAAACAGCGTTGCCAAATTCATCAACTAGTTGAATTTCAACTTGAGCACTTTCACCTACTTCTAACACGTTTTCTCGACCTTGTGCTGAGTTGGTTTGGGCTATTTGCTTTATAGTAAAGCCATTGGCCGACGAAGCTTGAACATTAATAGGCAGGTATGACACGTCTGTCGCTTGAGTATCTTGAGATCCAATAAAATACTCAACCGGGAAGAGTTGTCCCTGCTGGTCAACAACCGTTAATTGGTAATTACCCGCCAACGTCGTTGCTTGCACTTGTAACTCACCTAAACCTGCGGTAAATGCCAAGTCTGCTGCTGGATAATCACCAATCATGACAAAGTTAACGTGCTCAGCAAACGGAATAACAAAATCACCGTGATTGGTAGCAAACGTCAATCTCAAATCATTCTCGGTGTAGACCAAGTTGTTCGCAGCATCTAATAAGCTAGCTCTAATAGAGAAAGATTCTCCTGCTACAGTATCAGCAATGTGCTCTATTCTGACTTTTTGTGGCGCGCCCGGTAACACATCGATACTAAATAATGTGGTTGGGATTGCAGGCCAATCTTGCAAAGATGCTTCAATTTGATATGTGCCCGCGCTTAAACCATTGGCATCCCAATGCAATGAGGCAATACCAGTCCCGTCAGTTGTCGAGGAGCCTAAATTCAACTCATCTTGTCCGCCTATTAATTTCCATTCGATATTTTGAAGTGGTATCGCAGAAGAAGCTGAGTCTAATACTTCAACTTGGAATGCCCCACCAATACCAGCTAAAAGCGCCGATAAATTAACGCCTGGTTGTTCAGTGCTCACAAAGCGCAATAGGTTTGGTCTATGGGTAAAATTAACGATCTGCTCTGAGGTCCTATCTGATTGTTGCAAACCATCGGTTAGTTCAAACTGATAGCGATGACTATTGTGAGCAACTGGTTTATCAGGAGATGAAATAGCCCCTTTATGATATTTAATTTGCTGACAGTTTTGCAGCACACTATTAGTACAGACAGACAATCGTTGCTCAGTATCTAGATTAACTAAATCAACCCTTAATTGCTCTAAACCACCGTCATCAGCCGATTCAAGGCCAATAAGTTGATAGCTAATATTACTTTTGTATACGGCATAAGGTTCCATAATTACGGTGACTAAAGAAGCGTCAGGCGCCAAATCAGGTTTAACAGTAACAACGTGTTCACTGCGAGTAACCTGACCAAAGCTGTCAGTAACTTCAATTACCGCGGTACGAGGCATAGCAATTTTTAGTCGCTGCTGCGGACCACGAATATCAGCCAAAGCTATACTAACGCTTTGCTGTTGAGCTCCTTGAATGTCTCGAACAACTTCGTAATTTGGCCAACTAACTTTAACTTGTTTCAGTGCAACATCATCGGTTGCATTAAACTCTAAGTTAAAGCCCGAGCTTTCCAAAATTTCACTTGGTATTTGCACATCACTAATTGTCGGTGCTTTGTCTTCCACAACTCTTACTGTGTGGCTAAGTGCTTGTTTCTGAGTGGCATTATCCACGGCAGTTAGCTCATACAAATAGTCTTGGCCTGCAACGAGATCTGTATCTGAATATTGATAAACCCCAGAAGTAAACCCTGCCCATACCAATACACCATCGCGTTTTAATAAGGCGAGTTCGATATCACTGCGGTCGTCTTGCACACTGAATTGCAAACTCAACTCACCACTCTCTGGCAAGACAGACATTGTCGCAGTGGAGCCCAACAGCACTTGATTTTGTGGCTGTATAGACAATTGCGGCGGGAATAAGTCATTAACGCGGGTAAATTTCTGCGGTGATGATTCAGCATAATTACCATAAATATCAACAGCTCGCACTTTAACCCAAGTATTAGGATCATTCGGTTCAACTGCTTTAGTCACTATATATTCAGGGCCATAGTGCTTGCGCATCAGTTCATAAGGGCCATTAGCATCGCTGGCAATATAGAACTCGACTTGTTTAATCGCTTCTGCGCTGTTGTAAACAAACGCCTGCATATGATGCGGCTTTGGCATGTAACTTAGTGCTGCCATTTGTAAGTCAACGCTAAAGTCGTTGGCTGGCAATGCATCACCTCGTAGATAGCCTCGCACAACAGACGTTTGATTGGCTTCGCCATGTAAATTGCTAAACTGCGCTTTAATGTCAAACCATCTACCATTCTTTAACTCGGCAGGCAGTTGCACATTCACTGTAAACGGATAGCTATTTGATCTCGCCACCAGCTGTTCGTTAATAAAATAACTAACCGATTGAATATTTTCTGGTGATGCCACACCCAGTTTAATCCATTCACCCGGTTGTAAATTTTGCACATCAACTGGCACAGCTAGTGCGGAACTTGCGCTTAAGCTAGCGTGTGGAATAGAGACCATTTCAGTACCTTGCAAACCAAGGGCTAAAGCAACATGACTATTATCAACCGACAAACCTTTGATCGGAGCGGTTGCAGTGTATAGCTTTTCTGAAACCGCCCAGCTGTCTAACTCTACCCGGTTAAGGTCATTAAGTGTGCTAAACCAAATACTGCCCTGAGCGTACTGAAGATCAATTAGCTGATCTGTGTAAGCTATTGATGAGCTGGTATTTTGATTTAAGTCGTAGCGAATTAAATTGTTGGCAACAGCCATCACTAAATAATCATTGGCTAGGGTTAATTGCTCTATTGGTTCATCAGATGCAAACAGCAAATTAATCTGTAAATTGAACTCATCTATCGGCAATTCACCCGTTGAGATCAGATAAACCTTGTGGCGACTAACTGCTACATATTTGTCACGCCATTGATAAACTTGCGCCAGTTGTTCACCTGCGTCTAGTTCAATTTCACTTTGGACACTAGCTTGCTTAAACTTGATCTTGTTATCCAACCAATAAAGATCGATATCGTTATAAAACCTTGCTTGATAATGGTTTAGCACTTGCTTATCTAGCGACTGATTTTCAGCAAGTAAGGTTAACGTATCATTTGCTTGATTGTAGTAAGACAAGTATTGTGTTGGCTGCACCGAGGTTTTACTCACTATGCCAGCATATTCACCCGGTAATACAGTTTGACTACTGCTAAATGGCAACTCAGTTTGCAATACCGCGCCATAAGCTTCAAACGCGGTTAGCACGCGGCCTTGATGCATGGCGACATCCACCGCATTGCCTTTAACTTGA
Source organism: Catenovulum sediminis (assembly GCF_007289895.1). GTDB lineage: Bacteria > Pseudomonadota > Gammaproteobacteria > Enterobacterales > Alteromonadaceae > Catenovulum > Catenovulum sediminis. Next base: position 495,227 of record NZ_CP041661.1, read on the forward strand.
GCTGTACGATACAGACTATTTGGTAAGCGAGCAGATATATCTAAATCCAGATCTGTTGCTGTAGGCAAGTACAAGCGACCAGCGATAATTTTTCCTTGAGTTAACCGGTCACCTAGTACCGCTTCATTCACAGATACCACGCGTGGGTTACGCGGATTATCAATATCAATAACGGTTAATTGGTTATTAATTTTATCTAATGCAATTAAGTAATGGCTGTAACTTAACAAGCCATGTGCATTAACATTGAGATCGTGTGAGCTCAGACGGCCATTGTTTAAATTGAGCAAATGACCACGTTTGTCTATTAACCATAAACCAGTATCAAGCTCTATGCTAGCTGCTAAATTATTGAGATTGTGTGAAGAAACTCTTTGGCCTTGGCTATTCAATTTGACAACTTGATTTTGTAATACCAAGTTAAAGCCATCTTCAATAGCGCTTAAAGCAATCAAAGCGCTGTATGCTTTAACACTATCAAACACCAAAGCATTACCCGAAACTTTGTAATTCAGTATCGAGCCACCTTGGGTGTAGGCTAAAACGGTTTCACCATAATGGGCGATCTGATTGATTTGCTCATCAACCTTGTGTTCACCCAAGAACCTTAACCCTTTGCGGTTAGTGTTTTGATTGGCAACAATCTCAAAAAAGCGCAGACCAATCCCCTGTAGGGCAACCAATAATCTGTCATGCAAGAAGGTAACCGCAGTAACATCCGCATCAAAGCTATGCAGAACATCACCATCTTGATTAACTAGCTCTGCTTCTCTAAAGAAGTAGACGTCATCACTAGCATCTAGCAGCACGCTGAAATCGGTGTTACTCTTCGCTTCTTGTAACGTCCATGGCGACAACACCAAAATATCTGCACGATATTGCTCAACGTTGCCTAGACCGTCATCTAAGTTTATCTCAACCGTAAGTTTGTCAGTACTCGGCACTTGCATTTTCAAACGGAATAAGTCGCTAGCGATTAGGGTTCCATCGGCAGCAAATACTTGAATATCGGCGCTCTTAATTTGTTGAGAACCTATCTCTTGGACTTCAATATTAAGATTTGAATCAACAAATATACTGCCTGGAATTCCATTCACTTGATAAGCAATTTTGCTTTGCTGTGGTAATACGCGAATACCCACTTCATCTTCAACAAAGGCATAATCATCTAATCGGTATGCGCGAGTGCGCAAATAATAAGCATCGCTTTCTGACACAGCCGAAAGACGGAATGAAACGCTACCTAGTTGTTGGTTTACCACCCAATTACTCACAACATTGCGATTGAAATCTAATAACGCGACTTCAACAAAGGCGAATTCATTTGTGTCATAGCCGTTAACTTGGAATTGCGCATCGAGCCAATCACCTTCTGTAAAGCGACTGTTATTGGCTGGTGCAAGTAACTTGATCTGACCTTGCTCGGGTTCGATTGCCGCAGTTGTTATTGCCGCGCTATAATCTCCTCCGTTTAGCTCGATTTCTGTGGTTTGATTGGCCTGATTTGACAACCTAATCCAACCGGCCAGATCACCACCTTGGCTGACAAAAGCTTGGTTTAATCCAGAATGACTTACCTGATAACTATTGATTCGAGCATCATTCGATAACTCAACTTTGCTAGGTAACAAGGCGTCGCTAGCATAATGTTTATCGGTTGGCTGTTGCGTTAGTACATTAGCATATGGGCTGTCATTTAAGCTCAACGTCTGTTCAACGATAGCGCCGCCTCGCTGTTGCACTTTTACGATCACACCATGGGCAAAATGGCTACGAGCAACCAGATAAACAACTTTGTCTGCCACTCTTTGCTTTTTGCTTGGTAGTAATTGGCCATTATTATCTTCAAACCAAACTTGCGCTTGCGGATCAGACACCTCTATCTGCAGATAATGAGGTAATTCCTCAGTTGTGATAACTGGGACATCCAATGAACGAGCCGACCATTGTTGACGCCAAATGCTTTGACCATCGGTAAACCAAGCAAACTGACTATTGGCACTGAGTTTTTCAATACCTTGCAAGTAACCAAGTGTTTGATTGCTATTTGATAAACGCCATAAAGCGCCATAGTCAGCGGAGACGATTTGCTTAGCTTCAACATCAGCTAAACGGTCGACGGATAATAATTCATGGTCTGTCGCTATTACATCAAGCTCAATTAAATCAGCGCTGCTGACTACAAATGGATAAACAGCTGACTTAGTCCACTGCTCTATTTGCGTTTCATTAATGGCTAGCTTATACGCACCCGGCTTGGCTTCCCAAGTTGCTACGACTTGGGCTTCCAGTGAACTTAAATCAGTACCAATTCGTTGTAAGCTGAATTCAGTGAGTAACCAAAGATCATCAGCTAGTTCGACTAAGTCAACTAACTGACTATCTAAAGTCATCAGCTTAAGCGGAACTAACGCATTGCTATCGACCATCCAAACTTGTAGTTTGTCGGCCAATTGCACAACTACATAGTTGTCCGAGATTAACTTAACATCGCCGAATAAACGTTGCTGGCTTATCGCAGAACCGTTTAGATCCCAACGTAATAAATCTTGATTACCGTTTTCGTCGATAACCGCCCATATGCCTTGACCATTAACCGCCAATTGCAGAACAGAACCTTGGTTTTGCTCAATTAAGCTGGTTGCACCTAAGCGAATTTGCAATCCGCCCTGCAATTGATTGATACCAGCCACAAATTGTTGCTGACCCGGTATTGCTGCAAGGAAATCAATTACTTGCAACTTATCGTCTATTTGCAGTTCGATATGCTGTTGTTCGTCTAAGAACGCTAATTTCTCGATTGATGTAGATTGCAGTTTTTCGTTACCAGACACATCACGCAAGCGGCTTTCAATCGTCAGACTACCACTATCGTAATTTGTGCTGTAAACCCATGACTTGCCATCCAGTTTTCGAGTGGATTCAACACTGTTTTCACCATCTATAACCTTAAGCTCTGAATCTTCTGCAAAGTCTGGCATATCCTCAGGCAACTTGGCTGCAACTAAAACACTAGTGCCTTGTAAAACCTGACTTGAAGGTGAAGTGACTAACTCAACTTGTTGCTCAACGCTGTCATCGGCCAGAACATTAATAAACTTGCGGTCGATTAGGCCTTGATGCGAAAGCTCTAGCAACAAGACAAGATCTTGCCCAGTCGCTGGTAATTGGATGCCTTGCTTAAAGCGCTCCGGTAAATCTGCAGTGCGTTCGAGGTTAATGGTTTGATTGTTGACGTGATCCGGATCGCCGCCTACCAAAATATTAAGCTGGGCATTGTCGAGATTACGCAACAGCACTTCGATTTCTAATGGCTGTTTTTCACGCCATACAGAGCCATTAGCTGGATGAATTAGCCTTACTTCTGGCTCGCCGAGGGCAGCATCAAATGGCTGTAATGTAACCTGCTCAACTGAACTAATATTGCCGTTGGTATCAATAGCTCGGGCAAATACCGAAACAGGATCAGTAGAAGTCGGCTCAAGAGAATGTGAATTAACAAAGTCACTTTCAATATAGGTAGCTCCTGCATCGAATGAGACTTCGACTTTATCTATGCCGTACTTATCAAAAGTTTGGAATAGTAGTTCAGTTTCTTCATTAAGCGGGATCCTATCACCATCCTGCGGCGAGATTAGACTAATCGTTGGTGGCGTTTTGTCTTTGTATAAAGTAAAGCTATCTTCAATAACTTTAACCCCGGTATAGCCAAAGAAAGCTTGGATTTCGACAGGTTGTTGATAGGTATCGGGCTTATTACCTTGACCATCAAGCGGGATACTGCCGTTTAAATGCTGAACTTGAGCATAAGCATTTCCTAGACCTTGATGATGCAAATCTGCGTGATACCAACTTTGGTTGATTCTGATATCGGCGCTATTAATTAAGTCAGTGTCTCCGGTAAATTCAAACTTCACTTGAGAAGCCGTTAACTCTTCGACTTCGAGTGGCGTTGTGCTCACTGCTGAAATTTCAATGTTAGGATCGACAATACTGGCGTTAAAGCTTGCTTCGGAGAAATTACCGTTGCCATCGATGGTTTTACTTCTTACCACTAATTGCGGTGCAAACGCTTCTAGAATTCTTAATTCAAAACGGCCTTGTGTTGCTGATAGCTCGTTACCAAAACTAACGCCGCCATCGGTAGACACTCTATATTTATGAATCAGTTGTGCCTGATAGTTGTCTTCAGCACTTAACTCAAAGCTATAGCTACGACCTCTTGTTAGTGACACCGATAGCGATAGAGCTTCACCTTGGCTGGTCAGTTGTGTATTTCTTGGTGCTAACCTATCTTCTGCTATAAACGCACTTTGCCAATTGCCATCAACCAAAGCCTGACTATGGTTTAAAACTTGATTGCCAGCTAAATCGGCAATGCCCTGCAAATGCGCGGTGTAAACTGCGTTATGCTCAAGTACTTGGTTTGGTTTAAGCGCCAAGCTAACTTGGTTATCTATAACGTTAAGTGTAAAGCGTGCAGAAATATCCTCCTCTGGCGCAACCGAATAATCCTGCTTGGATTTGATAACCGCAAAATCACTAACAGATACATTTTCGTTAAAGGTTAAAGTTAGCGGTTTAAAGTAGCTAAGCGCCTGCGATGAAACGAATCTTGGCTTAGTATCATCAACTCCAAGCAGTGTCGTAGAAGATGACTGTTGTTCTTGCGTTGATGGTTTGGTGATAACAACGCGATATTCAAATCCAGGTATGGCGGCTGGTGCCATAAAACTAAGCTGGCCAGCGCTTAATTCATAATTAACTTTATTAGTATTAGATAAAGGCTGGCTGCCATCAGCCAACACTAGATGAACACCCAGTTGTCCTTTAAGTCCTTCACCGGCTACTGTAATTCTATTACCACCACTATCGCTTAATCTGTCATCGGCAACACTGTTATCAGAATGAATAGCACTAATGGCTAATGCCTGATCAACCTGTAATGCTGCTGGTAAAGCTACTTGTTTATTTACGTAGCTAGCTTCAACACTCAGTAACGCGGCATCGCTAAACGCATGACTGAAACGTATCACTTGGCCGCTACTGTCTACTTCAAAATCTGCTTGGTTAAAGGTCTGATTACCAATTTGAATAGATTCGAGTAAGTGCAGGTTAACACCAGCTAAACTAAAGTCAGTTGCCCGCCCAGTGATAGTGTAGTTAGGTGTCAACTTTTCTAAATACGCATCTTCTGTTGGCAGAATATTGGCGACTTGCTGACTAACGCTTTGGTCAAATTGCACTTGTGCGCCATCTATACTCTGGACTGGCTGATTAAATAAGTGATTCGTTACACGGCTATCTAATACCCAGCTTTCAAGTGGAGTAAAGGCTAGTTGGCGACCATTAATTTGGCTAAAGCCCTGATGCTCTATCCCATTACTCTCGACGTTTAGTTCAACATTGCGCCAAGCTAGATTCTGTCCAGCAATATTGAAAGCTAACGAAACATATTCGGTATAGATATCACGACGTTTATCGCGCCACATATTAGGCAATGGTAATGCTTGATGATAGAGCTTGCCCGATTGCAACCAATCTAGATAACTGCCTCGTAAACTGGTTTTTGCCAACTGATCTATACGAACAGCATCGGCATCCAAAGTCAGTAGCTCATTAATATCTAATTGGCCTGCAGACGCATCTAAATCGAATAGCTGGATCTGACCTTCACTAAATAGTGCGGCTAATTCTCCGCTTAGCTGCCAAATGCCTTCTTTAACAAAACTCGTTTGACCTTGTAATTCGTAGCTAGGGGCAAAGTAGCTGCCATTGCGTTGCCATAACGCCAAGCTATCATCGCCCACCAATAATAGATTGTCGGCATTTACAACCAGCTGTTCTATATTTTGCTGACTGTCAAAACGCGCTTTTTCGTTGGTAATGATCCCAGCATCTAACACTACGATTTCAGTACCAGACACCAAAACTAACTCACCATCGAAAAGTTGCCATTGTTCGACATTGTCTAAAGCTAACTGCCAGTTAGGGCTGTTGGTATTAGCCTGATATAAACTGGAATTAACTTGTGCAAACAACACGCCGCTGTCTATCGCTAAATTGCTGAAATCCAGTTGCGCTTGGTTGTAAATTTGATGAATCGTTTCTAGGGCATAAGGATTTATATAGTCCAGTAAAACGACGTTACCATTTTGTAGTTGAGCTGCAATATAACGCTTATCAAGCGCTATATTTTTGATAGTAGACGGAAGTGTTGTACGACTTAATAACACTGGTGAGCTATCGGCTAGAGTCGATTGTAAGTAGATATCAGCGCCAATTGCACTCACGACAATGTCCCCTACTCGCGCCATATCAGTTACACCAGAACGGCTATATTCGTTAACTGGCAAATAAACAAACAGTGTTTCATCGATCACTTGATCTAATCGATTGGCATTATTAGACACTGAAATTCGCAGTGAACCAACCATGTTATCAGGGATGGCAACACTCAAGGTTTGCTCATCAACTAATTTGACGTCACTTGCTAAAACATCATTGATCCAAACCTGAGTGATATTGCTTAACCCAGCACCGCGAATCCCAATACGGTTGTACTGCCCTAGGTGTAATGACTTATCAGCATCAACTAATCGGTTATCTGTATATTCACCAATCTGTTCAATACTTGGATCAGCAATATAAGTAAAAGAAGCAGGTAATTGCGCAGATAACCAATCTTGACTGATTCGTAGGCCAACTAATAAATTCTCAGTTGGCGAGGTATCTAATGCTGGAATGGTTAGCTGAATTTCACTGTCACTGACCAAGGTAAATTGGTCATTCGCAAATACTTGCTGACCTAATTGCACACGAGTATCTGCGCTGAATCCTTGACCAAATAGACTGATGGTTTCGCCACCGCGCCAACTGGCTTGCTGCGGTTCTACTCTATCAATCGACAGCGCTTGGCTGTTTTGGTTGATTATATAACTGCGGTAATCAGCGCCCAGCTTCACTCCGTTTAAATCTGCCACTAATTGGCTAACGATTAGTAAGTAGCGCTTTTTATCTTCTAGTGGTTGCGCTGGTACGAAGTATACTTCGCTGCCCCACTGGCTTAGCTTATGCTGCCATGTACCAGCCACAGGAAGGTCATCCAAGGTCAGTTTAAATAGCTGGTGTGCCGATTGTTGGAACTGATTTTGATTTAAGATGCGGTTAAAGCTTAGGGCGATATATTGACCTTGGGATAATACCCCGCCAACATCTGGCGTTTGCTCAATGATATCTAATCTGTCATTTTCAATTGTATTTAAACCACCACCCAAACGCGCATAACTTTGACCTTGCTGCACAGGGCTTTCTATCGCTTCACCACGGCTATTTTGAGCGTAAGACGTTGCCGCATAGATAACACCTGGGCCAATTGCAACATCATTAACCGCACCAGTCACCGAAAAATAATGAACTAACTTTGGTCTGCTTCGATAGTTCTGGTTTAACCAACCAGATATATCAAACAGTTGTAAGTCGCCATGCCCAGCGGCGACATACAGTGTTTGCCCGCTGCGGAGCATCTTGCCTGCGTAAATATCGCCTTGTCGAATAAGATAAGACAAGTTCAAACTGGCTAGATGCGCATTTTCAGATTGCGCCGCACTATCGAACAATTCAACAGTCGCCTGCGAGCCAGTTGAGATAAGAGCTAAATCACCGTGAATAATTAAATCATCAGCCGTGTAGCTAAAGCCAAATTGATCTGTCAACTTAATACTACTCTCAATCTGGTATAAACCTGTCACCAATTCAATGGCTTGTAGTTGATTAATTTGGTTTTGTACTAACCACAATTTATCTTCAGCTATTTTGATTAGATCAATCGCCGCACCCAGTTCTTGGCTAGTTAGCTGTTTAATACGCTCAAGTTCTAACTTTTCATCTAAACGGAAAACAGATACGTCATCTTCGGTCGCTACAAAAATAAGCCTACCATCACTTGCCAACCCGGTAATAGGCGCAGTCATTTGATAGGTACGATGCAGGCTTGGCTCGGCTGACAAGGTCAAATCAAATTGAGTTAACGTATTACTACCTGCCGCGTATAAGAACTGCTCAGTCTTAACCGAATGAGTAAATCCACTCGGCGCTAAACTAGTTTTGAAATGGTAAGGTTTAGTTTCAGCTGCAGTTTCTTTATTTATAACGATTGGCGCAACAGGGTTACTTACATCCGCCACCATTAACATAGCATTGTTAGAGGTTAATTCTGAGACTACCTCTCCCTGGTTATCAAATACCTGATAACCACCACCACTTAGCAAATAAAGTAATTGGTCATCGGCAACAATATTAGATAGCGGTGATTGCTCTTCACCTGCTACATCGACACTTGCTAACTCTCTACCTGCATAGAAGTAATCTTTTAGCGTCGCGACTTCATCAGGGAATTGCGGATTAACGGCTGTGATATCCCCATAACCAAATTGACCAGATGGAGCGGTAATGTTCGCTAACCAACTAGATTCCGACTGATAGTGGTTTACGGGTTTGTTATTGATGAAAATTTGCGTGTTAGGGGTAAATCCATAACCGTTGAGCGTAATTTGATTACCGCCTTGTGGAGGACCAGTTGGTGGATTCATATCTTGTAACGCCAGTTGCGGCATAATTAGCGCAGCGCCAACTTTTTTGGCAGACAAACCAGCTTTATTGATTTCAACAGTTAATGGGGCAACTACATTAGCCGAAACCCATTGTGGGAATTTGAACGTTATCTCGCTATCAGTAACCTGAGCGATATCACTGCCATCAACCTGTATGTCCCCTACGGTAATTTGAATAGCTTGCGCATCAGTGCCAAATCCAAGCCCATATAATTTGGCAAGCTCAGTTCCATCTGCATGGAAATAATGTCCAGAGTCCGTAAGAGTGCCTTGACCACTTACTTGACGCGCAACCCGAGTAATTTGCGGACGCGTTTCATCGATATAGTTGAAATGTCGATTGTAAGTTAGCGCTAATGTGTTGCCATTTACACTTTGTAAGTCGCCATCAACACTTAACGAAACACCATTTGAGATATCAACACCTTGGTGAATTTCAATCAATAATTCGGCACCAGAAATAAAATTAGTCGCTGCGATAGTATAGTCATCCGGTTGCAGTGGTTGACCATTGGTCGATAATTCAATAACTCGTTGCAAATGCTCTGGCTGAGTATTAATTCTGCTATTCAATCGAATCGATATGACTTCTTGCTGCGCTAAATTTTCGCCAGTTGCTGGCGTTACGTGAGTTATGGCTAACTGGCTAGCTGGCAAGAATACCACGCCATCGCCATCCGAAGTTAAAATATTACCTTGAACATCTGCTAATACCGAAGCATCCTCCGCTTGTTGCCAGTAATATCTATTATAGCCTTGACCTTCAACATATTGGTACATAGTTAGGCCGTCGTTATCACCTACTGTAATTTGTCCTGCAACAACTTGTAAACGCGTTAAGCCACTTGCGCTATCTTCACCTAAATCAAATATTGTTGGTTCGAAATTTGACTGTTCCAGTTGCTCAAATACGGCGAGTTTTTGCTTACCCTCTTGTGCAAACACAACGTATAACGCACCTTCAAACCAAGACATTGATTGAGGTTGACCCGCTAATGTACCTTGGCTAAATTGTATTGTTTGATAACCGAGTGGCTGATCAAATTCTGGATCGCCAATGTCAAAGAAACGAATGAAGCCGTCACCAAGATCACTAATTGATAACGAGGCCAAAACGCCTTTAGATTGATCCAGCGTCAAGTCTACAGTTTTGTAGCCAGCGATTGGTAAATACTTAACAATAAATGGCTGCTCAGTTTGACCAACATCAACCACAGTTAAGCCATTAGCACCATTAGCGACGAAGGCTAATGAGTCAACAACGGCTAATTGATATACTGGCTCTGATAGGCTGAGTTGAGCTAAACGAATAGGTTGCTCTTGAATAGAAAGATCGTAAACTTCAATCCCAGATTCCATAAGATAAGGGTTAGAGTCTGAGACTTTTCCACCTTTTACGCCAACATAAAGTAAATCATCAACATTAGCTAATGCGCCAATTTGCATGGGTGGATAGTTCGGTAAATCAATGCTTTCGCCAGCTGGAAGGGTATAGCTGAATTCACCAACTGAAACCTCTTGCCCAGCCATTAATAACGCGACTTGGTAAATACCCGGAACTTCGACCGCTGGCGCAATAAATTCAAATAACTGCGGAGTAACTACGTCATCCTTTAGGTCTCGGTTGCTACTACCAGCATCGGCTAATTGCGTAACCAGTTCGTTGCCTAAAGCATCGCGCAACATTATTTTGCTACCCGGTGCAATAACTGGAGAATCGGCATTAATAGTGATTTTATAGCCACCTTGCATATTGCCTGAAGTACGCGAGAGACTTAACTTAGCATTAAGACTATTTGCTAAATAAACCACACCGCCAAGATAGATATCCTGCAGAGAACCATTGTAAACCGAAATGCTTACTTGATGACCAAGCGCCAAAGGTAATAACTCAAGCGTCTTAGAATTCACTTGTAAGTGCGTTTCATCAACAAAAATACTCTCAACTAAATATGGCCCAAAATAAACTTCGCTATCTGAGGTAAACCCGCTACCCAAAATATCAATATTATGTTCATGGCCATGGTGGACAATTCCATTGTCAACTTGCGCAATTTGCGGTTGAATTTCCTGACTTAAATAAAATTCATGTTGTACCGCTCGCCATAAACCCGTGCCAGCTACTGTTCTGACATCGGCAATTCGTAGTGACAATAATTGTTCAGCACTTTGTTCGAGAGCTGAATTAACGGTTAACGTAAACTGACTAGCACTTGTGCCATTGCTATCAAGTGGTGACAAAGTAAAGTCAACCGCATTACCAGCAGTATCAAGCAATGTCAGTTGCACTGAATCCAATTCGACAAATTGATTGAAGCGGAATTTCAATGGTTGGCTTTGGCTTAATGTTCCTAACTGGCTAACATTAAAATCAAGCACGACAGCCCCTGGCAGCTCCATGCTCGTCACACCTTGTTTGCGGCTAGCCAATAGCAAACCTTGCTTAAATATATCCGTTGCTAGCGTTTTTTCAGTGTTGCCTGCACTTACAAGTTCTGGTTCACTTAAATTAATTAAGTCGTATACCGCAAAACCGCCGTGGTCACCTGAAACAATTAATAAATTTGCGTATAAGCTCAATTTGACCGCGCTAAATGGCGCTGACTGAATATCAGAATTAATTTGCAACCAAGTTTTGCTATCAGCCTGCTCGACAGGGAATATAGCCACGCCTGCTTCGCCATGAGCTGTGATTAGATGTTGACCATACTGCACAGCATCATAAATATTGGCTGCAAATGGGATCTCACGTAGCAAGCTTGGATCTGTTAAAGATTGAATAACTAAATTGTGTTGTGTATCTACTGTCCCTTGAACTTGTTCTGCAGTATTACGTTCCGGGCAGAGAGTCCCTTTTTTCCACGTAACACCGCCAGCAACACCACCAGAGACTAATTGCCCATTAGCATTGATAAAGCTAACCGCTGAGCCATTCGTTTTATAGCTCGAAGGTAATTGAACCGGATCCGTCGGATAAGAGTAATTTATTGCAACCGTATTACCTAAACTGCCAGAATCAATATTAAATTCACATGGCAACTTGGGTATTACCGCTGAAGAGCCATAGGTAGCCGTCAGCAACAAGTCATCTTCAACAACAAAGCCTGATACTAAACCTCCGACATTTTCTTGATTAATCACTTGCAGTCCGCGCTGCTCGTCCAAGTTAAGTTTTGCAATACCACCTGCGCCTGAACTGACATACAAACGTTTGCGAAGCACATCTTCTTCTAGCTCAGTTGTTGCTTGCAATTGAATAGAATCAACCGCAAAAGTATAAGAATAGTCATTACTGGAGGTTAAATGACTCTGTTCTTGATCCGTTAACGGATCACCCAATATTTGTTTAGCCGTTATTTGTCTTACTCTATTGGTTTCAACAACTTCGGAGATTTTTGCAGGGTCAGAAGGTAAAGAACTAGCGCCACCAACCATCACAGGGCGAGTAATATCCTGTAGGTTGTAACTAACGGCCAAGAGTTTTTCAACGAAGTTAACCGAGTCTATTAACTGCGTATTATGACCATCTACAAAATAACCAGACGAGGAAATAGCTACCCCCGAGTCTTGATCAACCCATATATCGACTGGGTTAACATTTTCGCCTTTGACATGACTAAACTTACGCAAGCCATAGCCAAGTTGGATGACATTGCTGGTTACTTCATCACCGTAGCGATTACCGACAACTAAACTGTATTTCCCCGGTAATGATCTTGGAGCAACAAAGCGTAATGTATTGTTCGACTCTACTTTGATATCCGTTACTGGCGTTGAGCCAACAGAAATGTTGATACCCGGCATGACCGTGTTACCTGGCTCAAACCCTGTACCTGACAAGGTGATCCACTCACCGCCATTCGCTTGCGTCCAGCTCGGCTGCAACCGTTCAATGGCAAGAGCCTCATCGACGATAAAGGCACCATTGAGTTCCGCAAGTTTACTAGCTCCAGAAAACTCTACTTCAACGGTGACTTTGTATAAACCCGGCTGACTAATATGGTTAACCTCAGCATCCATCAAGGCGACTCGTTCGTTATCTTGATCTTGACGGACTTCGATAATAGAAGCCTGTACTCCTCCTACATATACTTTCAAACTATCATATTGCGCCGGTAAACCCACAACACCGACGGTAAATTGCTGCGAGCTAGCGACTAACATACGTCGTGGTAACACTTGACCAATTTGCAACTCGGATTGCTCAACCTGCGTATTTAACCAAGTAAAACTATGTGCTTGCCCTTGTTGTAATTCATATAAAGTAATATAACCGTCGGTAACAGGTTTAACTGATTTAACACCTTGTAGGATATCCAGCTGCAATGATGATCCATCATCGATTGACTGGCTAGGCAGTGGATACACGATGGCATCGTTACCAACCAATTCAACTCGTGAGTTAACAAGTTGACCATTGTGGGTTAAAACAAACTTGTCTTGGTTATCACTGTATTGGGCGATGTCTTTATTAAATCTAACTCTAATAGCGCCAGCATCATCATCAGCAAACACAACATTTGAACTCGGTTCTACCGCATGCACTTTAAGCGCAACATCATTGTATGTCGAAACGCGATTTAACGATTTACCTTCTAGAACGGTATAACCAGAACCAATAATTGAGTATGGTGTACTGATAATTTGCGTTGTTGCGTAGCCTTGTTGCGCTTGCAAGCTCTCTAAAACTAATGGTTGACTAGGTCTGGTAACATCTATTGCTGCCACACCTTTGTCACCCAATGCGACGTAAAGCAAATTACCTTGTATGGCAACATCATGGATTGCGCCTAAAGTGTCGATTCGAGTGAGTAATCGAGGCTCATGAGGCTGGCTGACATCAATAATCAGTAAACCTAACTCGCCAGCCGCCGCGAATAAATAATTCCCCTCAATGGCAAGTTTTGACGCTGGATAAGGTATGCTAGCTATGGTATTAAAGCCATCCACAGCATTGTTTGATACAACATAAATACCACCCGAATTAACATCGTCTGTTGAAACGAGTTGTTGCACAAAATCGTAATCACCAGATGCAACATAATAAACTGAACTGGTGTGAGGCAATTCATGTTCAACAATGTCTAGAGCGAAATGCTGGTTAGGTAAGGTCAATTGGTCAACTTGGTATAGTTTACTGTGCAAGTAACCATCTACGACGACAATACCTTGCTCTCCGTTTGCGACTAGCACTTTATGGTTATCAGCAATAACAGAGGTTGCTGATGTACCGATTAGAGGATAATCTGCCACCAAGTGAGTTCGAGACGGTTGCAACTCATCAAAAGCGTATATAAATAGCTTACTGGCTTGCGAGCTACCTGCCGAATCGATTTGATTGGCGGTAATAAAGACTTTATCAGCACTACGTTCAAAATAGCCTTGGATCGAAGTTGCCTGCCACCCTTGTGGCAATTCAATATGTGAAACAAGACGATCTTCAACACCGTCACCATCTATATCAATGGTTTCTAATAAGTCAGCTGGTGTTAGAGGATTTTGTGCATTATTAACGAAGCTCGAACCATCGATATTATAAACATAAACCCCAAACTCACTTGCCGCGACGAATAAGTAGCTACCAGTAGGATCAAGCCAAGTATCTCGTACTATCCCTTGCCCACTTATGTTGGCTTGACTCGGTTGTTGATAAGTAAATGCGTTATTGAGTGTCAGGCGGTTGCCACCTATGTAGTTAACCGATATATCAACTTGACCAATACGATTGGCAGGCGCAGTGACTTCTAGTGTTTGGTTATCGATAACTTTGTAATCGGTTGCTAGAACGTCACCAAATCTTACTTCTATATTTTGTGCACCTGGGGTGAAACCACGGCCGTTGATCCGTATTTTTTGACCTCCAGCTAAACTGCCCGAAGTAACATCAATATCCAATAACACCAGAGGTTCGATATAAACAAAAGCCCCAAGTAATGAATCAGACATACCGTTGCTGTTTACAACTTTGATATATGAAGCACCCGCCAAGCTAGCAGGAATCTGTATTGTATAAAGAGTGCCATCGCTAACTCTTTCTTCAGCCGTTACCGTGGCGTTACCTGTAGCCACCTCAAACCTTGCTTGCTCACCATTTTTAACCAATACTTTTAATTCGCCACCATAAATCGAAATCCCCTTGGTTTGTACTTCAATAATTTCTGGTGGAGTACCTGATGCATTCGCGGTAATAAAGTTTATCGTTTGATTAACTAAACCAAGAGTACGACGGCTTAACGGCTCTGAACTTAAACGTATTTGGTACTGAGTGTTCGCCAATAACCCGGTATCAGGTATTAATTCGATTTTGTTGTCTAGCAGGTTGAAATCAAAAGTAACAGGGACACCTGTTTCAGAACCATCTAAGTGCACAAACTGGATATAAGTCTCGACAAACTCTTGCACAGTTTGACCTTCAGGAACTTTAACAGCTTGAGCAAACTGTAAGACAATATTAGTCGCTGGGTCGAACTTAGAGTCAATCGCAGGTTGTACTGCCACTAAGTCATTAAGCAAAGTATCTGTTATGGATAAATGAGAGTGGTTCTTATCGCTATTCCAAGCAGAAACAATCAGGCCATCTTGACTCAATCGAGACTGAGCAACTAGGCAATCCCGGCTCTGGCACTCAAACAATTCATACATATCAGCCATGCGCAGAACATCATGGTTTTCAGTATCAAATACTGAGATGTATGCCACTTGCGGTTGAGTTTCATTACCTAGCACTAATCTAGTTTGTGTCGCGGTATTGGCTAGACTGTTTATAGTGACTAAACGCCCCGGAACAGAAAAACCGAATGTATCAATAACTCCAGCCTCGTTCGGCTGGTTGTGAGACCAAATATCCTTTGTTAAAATCGAAGCCGAATGATGACTAATATTTAAATTGTCATTAACCGCAAATTGGCCACTTATATTGTCAATTTTAGTAATAGGTAAATGCGGTAGTCTAAGGTCTAAACTAAATCGACCCAGCTGAGCGCCTTCACTAGAATCCGCGGTAAAAATTAAACGCTGATCCACAACGGCCATATCAATAACGTTAAACTTAACTTGCTGATCAGCCGTGGCTAAGGTTGCAATGGTTTTAAGCGCAGATACGCGATTACCATCTCGAATATATAGATTGATCCCTGAATCTTCACTAGACGCAATCAATAACTTATCAGTGACTAATAACTTGCTTGGGGCTTGCGGTTGCGCCAAGGTAGTTGAATAAACCAAGCTTCTGGTTTCTTGCTCATTTTCTTGACTGGGTAACGACTGAATTCGTTCAAATACAAATAGATGTGCAGCGTCTTCATATTGAGTATCGATAAATGAGAAATGCTTACCTTGTGCACTAACGTATATGTGTTCATCACTCATTGTTATGGCAATTGGATCGACGTCTTGCGGCAAGTCATAATAACCTAAGCCATGCATAGTCGCGGCTTGATCGACTAACTCATCTTGATAACGAACAACCGCAAGCCAGCCAGGTGCATAATAATTTTCAAAATCCGTCACTTCGGTGATAGAAGACGGCTGCAGCTCAGACTTTAACTTTAAGATCCCTTGACCAAGAACATAGATAAGATTCAGCTCATGGTCGACTTGTAAATCGGTAATTTTTCCCGGTGGAAGTTTGTCTAATTCTGCGTACAAAGAGCCGTCACCATCTAACATGCGGCTAATATCTGCTTGTTCTAGCGGGCTGCGGGTATCAATAGTTTTATCGTTTGATAACTGACCGTAGAAAATAGCATTTGGTAACCAGGCAACTCGACCGCGTGAATCTGATACTTGTAGATCAGCAAACCCTCTGTACTGTTCTCCGAAATCGGGTAAGGATAGACTAAAACGTTCAGAAGAATATAAATCAACCGAATCATTATCTGCGCTTAACGTTATAGCGGTTTCAGGTTTATTAGCTTGCAACAGAGTAATTTGCATATCTGGGCTAAACCCATAGCCGATAACATCGACCCTATCATCCACACCGGTTTGATTGACGTTAACCACGGCAGGTGTAACAAAACTAATGCGCAATTCATCAACATAGGTAAAAGCACCGACTAACTCATCTTGCAAGCCACTAGGTTCCTTAACAATCAATGAAGCAGAGCCCGCGTAACTAGGTAATGTTTCGACAAACAAGCGATCAAAATCATCAGAATCTTGTGCGGCAATAAAGTTTAAGACGGTGAGCTCTTGTCCTGCTAACCAAACCTTAGAATCCGCAGACAAGTTTTTACCTTGAATAATTAACTCAGTACCACCTTTAACATCGCCTTTACTGGGCTGAACTCCGATGATTTTTGGCTCTATTTCCCCAGCAACAGATTGCGTATAAAAGCTTAGGGTATAGTCAGCCGCTAACGGATAACCAGAAAATTGCGGCAAACCTTGTTCAAGCGTGACATGGTACGACTGGTTTTCGAATAACTCAGTGCTTGGGGTTAACTGTAATTTTCGACCAACAACATCACCCTCAAGCGGTATCACAGTCAGGGTAAAATCTTCGGTAATATCTTGTCCTAGCGCAGCATGACCTAAATTAACCCGAACATATGAACTTAAATCGATACTGCTATCAAGGTAACCGGAAAGCTCGATTTCTATTGTTGATAATTGAGTTGATACTTGGGTTTGTGATTGCTGAGGTTGATGACCAAGAACACTCAATTGCGGTAAGTTGACAGACGCAATACCTTTTTTACCCGCTGCCAATTGAATTTTACCCGCAGCAAAATCGATTTGATTAACCACAACGTCATTTGCAGCAATAGGTCTATTAACGACAAGTGGCACACTGATATCTTGAGTGGTATCCGCTGCTAGATTATACAAGCTAACAACATTTTCGGCCTTGTTCGCTTCTTGGTCATGACGCCAAGCGCTGACCCAAACTTGCTGCCCTAGCGCTTTGATTGCATAACCACCAATCGATTGCAGATCTTGCCTGTCTACATCCGTTTCTATGGTTCTAATCAGCTTAGGTTGATACGGGTCTGCAATATTAATAACGTGAAATACATTGCTATTGCCATCTACAAGGGTATCTGTCACGTATACCATGTTACCATCAACGACTAAACGATTCGCTATCCCTGCCGTGTCCACTTTGGCAATAATAGGGAAACCTGGTAGTTGTAAATCAGCAATTGCAACGCCATCCCATGATGAAGCGATAATCGCAAAACCTTGATAAACTTTAACGTCGCGTACGTAACCATCCGGTTTAATAAAATCAACATGATATGGGATCTGCGGATCTTCGATATTGATAACCTGAACGCCGCCACTACCGTTAGCAACTAGGGCAAGGTGTCCAACTTTTTCAACTGCGTAGACTTCGTCATAAGGCAAGTTAATCCGACCTTGCAACAAATATGGAATACCGAATTGCTCATCACCATTTTGTCTGCCAAAAATAAGTAATTCAGCACCGAGTTCGTCATAGTAGGTTGCACCTGTTTCGCTAAACTCTGCGATTTCACTTTCAAGCTCTGCAACAAAATCGATTGCTGTTGGATTGTCATCACACCTGGCAAAGCATGTCACGCCCGACTTAGCCGCTAATACAAATTGGGCATCGCTATCTAAATCGACAATCGTTCCGCGGAAGATCTCAGCGGCACCATTGACCAGTGTTGAATAAACAGCTCGCTCTGCATTTTGAGGAGGTAAGCTAGAATCAAAATAATCGGCAAGCCAAAGCCCTGTATATTCTGGCGCATTTAGCACTTCATTCGGATTGCTTGGATTTGGCAAGATACCCGCACTTTGTAAAACAGGAGCCGTAGACCAAGCCGCTACCAAACTTTGCTGGTTATCAATTTGGCTAAACTGCTGCAACGTTGTTTGATAAACCGCTTTATTTGTACCGGTATCTGCAGCCGTTGGCTGCAAGTAAACCTGCTCCGCTAACGTTAATCCAACTTCATAGTAAGTTTCATGTTCGACCGTGTGCTGCGCGGTAACGACACGAGTAATCACCTTAACCCTTTCATTACGTTTAAAACTGCGTTGCAAGATATTGCCGTCGGCCATACTGCCCAAATAGGCATGACGATAGGTTTGCTGTTCAGTTTGATACAAAGTTGGCAATTGGCTTTGCTTTAATAGCTCGATTTCAAGCTCGGCTAACGTAACCCAATGCTCGTTTGAATCTTGATATTCACGACGGTAGGTTTGAAATACTTGCCTATCTTGTTCAGAGCCAATATCACGTACCACGACCAAAGGAGACACAGCTTCGCCTGCGGTTAATATTTCTCCATCAATAGGCTCTACCGCCACTATTTCTGGCTGGACAGTATCTTGTAATTGACCGATTCGAATAGGTTGGCTAGATGCAGACTGCCCCAAAACATCATAGGCTACGGCAACTATGACTAAACCATCGACGTTTTCTGGCGGCAGAATTTCAGCACGGAATACATTAAACTGCGCTGCGCTACCTGTTAAATCAGATAGTGACTGATTAACACTGGTGTACAATACATCGTTTACCCAAAACTCTACTCTGTCTATACCTTCGTATCCTAAGTCGTCTTGGGTTTCAGCCAATACTTCAAAACTTTGCCCTGCGATAATAAATGACTCATCATTGAATGGCTTAATGATATCTACACTCGGTGCCATATCAGCGACCAGTGTGATTTCTTGGCTAATAGAATCTTGCAGTGTCGATTCGTAACCATCAATATCAATAGCAACGGGTTTGTAAACTAGCTTTTCACCAACAGTAAATTCAGTTGTCGATTGTGCGAACTGGAATGGCGCATTACTGCTTGAACCAATCAGCTTAAAGTCTTGATCTGATGCAGGATTAATGGCTCGGTAAAGATTAACTTGTCGTACTCCCTTTTCAGGGTCGACTGCATTAATTGCCAAGGTAATATCTCTACCAACGGTAACTTGGTCGCTTCCAATACTAAAGCCACGTTTATCTAATACTGAGATGCCACTTATTTCTGGTGGTTGGTTAGCGATTAACGTTGCTGATACATAGGCCACGGTTTTATTGCCTGCACCATCAAATGCTGTGGCCTCAAAGCGTAAATTTAAACCGTTCTCAATTGCAGAGAGTTCAGTTTCAGAAAGATTAGATACATAACTATCAATTGTTTGCAGATCTATCGAACCATACCAAGGCGCGCTCGTTAAATTTCGGCTGTGAAAAACCTCTGATTCTACAAAATCGTTGTTATTGTCTTTATCCACGAACAATCGAACCTGAACGCTAGCAACATCAACATTGTCTAAAACTTCAAGTTGGTAACCCAAGCTGGATTGTTCAGCAATTTGTGCAGCCGCAACTGGTTGCCTTACTGTCAACGTTGGTGGTTCAATATCTTTATCAATATTTATTTCGATAACTGCACTCTGTGCAGTCTGAGCCACGCCAACAAAACGTGTTTCGACCGTGTCAGCCGATAAACGGATCGGTGTGCCACTTTGCCCATAAGGAATAGGCAGTAAGAATTCAAAAGGTGCACGTTGATCAACCAATTGCACATCACCAGTTACCAAGCCTTCAACATACAAAGTTGTGCTGCTAATACCGATATCATCAATGGCATTTAACTGTACTAAGATGTTTTCACCTTCTAAGAAGGCATCATGGTTGTTTGGAGAAGCGATTTCGACAATAGGCGGCTCGTCTCGCACCAAATTAAGTGTAAATGATTCTGATACCTGATGACCATCCAAGATACCAGTTTCTTCACCATAGGTATCTAAAGCAGTCACGGTAAGGGTTAAGTTTTGCGTATCTTCATCAATTGCAGGCACATCAAATAGGAAACTAAACGGTGCAGCATATTGCTTGAACTGGTAAACAGATTGTCCAACATCATTGGTGACATTCAGTTCAACATAGCTAATCCCTATGTCATCAAATGCGGTGACATTAACTGCCAATTTGCTTTGTTCAACAATACTTGCCCCGGCAACAGGTTCTTTTACGTCAATAACTGGTCGCTCGTCTAATTTCAGCTTGATGTCACGTTGGGTAAAACCAATCACCCCATGCGTCGGATCTTTTAGCGATTGGTTACCTGCTGCATCTAGTGCTTTTGCCTCTAACCTTAAAAATAATTCGGCATTTTCGCTTAAGGTTTGCGAGAAATACTGCTCTTTAAGCTCTTGCAGCTTAGGAATCGACACTAATTGTTTAAACAACGGAGATTCAATACTTTGTGTCGTGACAGGATTGGTATCTTGAGCCGGAATACTTGTGTAAGAGAAAGTCACTTCAGGCGTTAAATCAGCGACATAGTATTGACCGTTGTCACGAGCGACAAAGGTATATTTAGCATCAATCTGACTGACTTTAACATTATCTAAACCGCGAACCGCGAATTGTAAATTTGAACCTTCAGTTGTTAAGTAACCAATTTCGGGATTAACAATCTCAATTTCAGGGACTATTATATCGGCAGCACCTATGAAGGAAATGGTGTCAGAGCCTATCGCTTGGTCTTCATCCTCTATTTTTACAACCAGTTCAACGTCTTGATTCGCTCGTATGACCGTATCAGGGATGGACAGTAACCAAGATTTCGTCCGGATATCACCTTGCTTTGCAACTACAAGATCTTCTGCGATATGTAGTCCGTAACGCTTTTTCAGATCATCATATATTTTATCTAAAGCTTGTTTTTTAGCGCTTGTTGACGGTGTGACACCTGCTGATTTTAAATCGGCTGGAATACCATCAACCAAGATTTGGATTTTGTCTAAATCCAATGTTAAGTCGTCAACCATAACGGCAGTCGCTACCATATTGAAAGTACCAGCAACAACCATTTGTTGCTCAGTCGGACTGGTTATTTTTATACTTGGCGAAACATTTTGCAGTGGATTAACGAGTATTTGCCTAACCGTTTTTTGACCTATGTTGTCAGTTAATTCAATTAAATATTCTGTCGGCTCATTTTGTTCAAATACAGTGTTTAAAACGAAGGGTTGGTTTAACACATATTTCTGATGACACGCTCTTGACCAACTATTGCTAGTGATTAGCGTCTTAGAGCCATCTGTTTCAATCCTGTAAAACGCATATTGGTCAATTCCTGTATCATCGATAGCCGTTAAGTTAAGAGAGATCTCGCCACCGTTTCTTACCCAAAACTCGCCATATTCTAATCTGGCTTTGTCTGTAATTTCGCGATGTGACTTAAACTGGTTGAGTTCAAGTATCGGTGCTTGATTAACATCGGTCGCCAATCGTAATGTCTGGCTATTTGAGTTACCTTGGGTATCAACCGCAATAACACTAAATTCGGCAACGTGCCCAACAACTAAATCATCAGGTGTTTCATATAAAATTTCAGCATGAGCTTGATTCAGAGCAGGCGAATATTGTGCAATCAACTCCCCTTCAAACAAGAAATCTACTTGTTTGATATTGTTGGAATTATCCTCAACATTGGTTTTTAACGCTATTTTTTGACCGGGACGCAAAATGGCATCAGCAACAGGTTGCAGCCAGCTTATTTGCGGAAGCTCGGTGTCATTTATTAGATTAAACGAATAAGAATCCATGCCATTGGCTGCGTCTTGAACAGCAACATTCCTATCGTAGCCCAATAAACTAATATTTAAGCTACTCGGCTTAGCAATATGTTGGGTTGGAATTAACAGATTAAACTGCTCGTTAACCCGAGTGTCCTTGGTATTTGAAGAAACAAAGGTATAGGTTGGATATGCAATCCACGAAGTTTTATTGCCTGTATTACTCCTGCTATCAACAAAATCAAACTCAACGCTAATTAACCAACTGTGCTTATTAACACTCTGGCGGTTTTGTTCACCTATATATTCAGCAACATTTTGTTTGTTTTTATCTATGCGGATCTTGGATAAATAAATGGGTTCGTTGCCAGTCGCGCTTAACCAAATAGGTTGGATCTCAAGCCAAGAAGCATCAGCAGATACCGTATTAAGATCTAATTCAGCAGAACTTTCTCTCCAAGTAGTGACTTGTGTTGGACAGACATTATCCGTCGCTTTGGTGATCTCGTATTCAAAAGTCACCCCTGGCGCTACCAACAGTTGTAATAACTCAAGTTGCTTAGAAGCTTTGATAGAATGTAACGCCAATGTATCGCTAGACGCCGAAAACAATGGATTGGTTCCTAACGTCACGCTTAAATCCGCATTAACTGGGTTTTTAAGCGTTAATGATGTGGCAACCTGGTTGTCAGAAATACGGCTATCAACCTTAGTGGCTAATACTTCATCTGAAAAAGTCGAAACAAAGGGCCAAACTAATACTGGCTCTTTACTTGGCGCATAATCGTCTGATATTTGTGCTTGAACCAGCAGTGGCTGGCCAATAATTGGGGCCGCAGGTTCTGTGTTAAATATTGCTATATTTGGAGTTTGGTCTGGTAAAACAGTATATGTTTGTTCAAGGCTGGATTGATTACCAAAAATGTCACTTGCTAAAACCTTTAAGGTTAACTCATGGCCGTTACTATCTATCGTGCCGAGTGCAGATAAATCAAATGTGACTTGTTCTTTTGCGGGCTGAATACTGGCACTGTCTATATTGTCTTGTTGCCAAGACATAAGTTCTTGTTCACCATCTAGCAAACGAATGCTAGCAGTCGCTAAGGATAAGTTATCTTTAACTACTGCGACAAAAGCTATTTCTTGACGTTCCGTCAGTTTCGTTACACTAGGCGAAACTAGATCGATGACAGGCGCTTGTTCATCGGCTAATAATTCAAGTTTAATAAAAATTGGTGTACTAGAATTAACCCCTTCGTCATTTGCTAAAATACGTAAAGTAAGCGATTGGCCGATATATTGCTGCCAACTGGCAAAATCTAAATCAAGTGTCCCATTAAAGTCTGATACAAACTGCCGCGAGACAGCAATGCCACCAAGGCTAAGTGGGTTAGCAACTTCAATTTCTTCTTGCCTATCATCACGCGTGATTGTCTTCCAAGGTAAATCAACGACTGAATCATTTTCTAACAAGATCTGCACAAGGATCTCATCAACAACAACATCATCAATAGCAGTCCCAGAAACAGTAAAGTCCTGATTTACACTAACCTGAATAGGTGCTATCGGTTCAGTCACACTGAGTTTAGGAGCTTTAGTATCTTGTAATACTTGCAGATTTAATAGGGCTTGGCCTTCTTGGCCTAAGTTGTCATTGGCTTTAGCGCTTAACTGGATTGTTTCACTGCTAGAACTTGGCATGGTTAAGGCAACTGACACAGGTTTACCTGCATCTAACGCCTGTTGCACTTGACTTGACGATATATTGGCTGCGAAAGTTTGACTGTCGCCGTCGACAAAATCCAACGTAATTCCATCAATGGCTTGCTCATCGTCAAGCACTTTAATCGCCACGTAAAATTGCTCACCTTCGAAGTAGCGACTACCAGCAGCAGGTAACACGAAATCAACTTGCGGCGGTGTATTTTGAGCAACGTCAAATCGCCAACTAGGTGAAGACTGATTGCCGTGGCTGTCGGTGATAACAGCTGATACTGTTAAATTAGATGCATTATCAGGCAGCAAGTAGCTAAACTGCCCTGTATATTGGTTAGCACCCTGAGGATCAAAATCGAATTTCTGTTCGCCAACGGTAAATTGAATATTGGCAATAGCACTATTGTCTTTTGCCACGAAATCGAAAGATTGAGTAAGATTGCGGTATAGTGTTGTTCCCAATTGTGGCGAGTTAATTGAAACAATTGGCGCTGTTTGATCGGCAATTAAAGGTAGCACCAACTCATAGACTTTAGAGGCACGATTAGAGCTATCAAAGGCAGTGGCTTTTATCGCCAACACAGTACTAGCATTAGCTAAGTTAAAATCAGATAGATTAATCGCAAAACTTGCTTTGCCATTGATCCCAGGGATTAACCCTGTTGACTCATCTTGTCTTGCTTGCCACAGTGATTGCTCACCTTGCAGGACTTCAATTTCAAATGCATTAATTTCAACATCATCGCTAGCGAAAACATCTAAATTAGCCGTGTCAGTAATAAAGTAGCTTGTTTTGTCAAGCTGAACATCTTTTATTTCGGGAATAGCGTCTGCTGTAACACCTATGTAAACGGATTGAACGCTAGCATTACCAACCGCATCTTTTACTTCGATAGTAATAGGGTAAAGATCGAGTGACTCACCATTTTTACCTTCAAAAATTGGTGCAACAAAACGCATATACGCAGAGTACGCGTTAAGCCCGTTGGGAACTTGCTGTAAGGCAAACACTTGTTCAGTGACTTGGTCATTGCTATCTCCAGTAATTTCAACTTGACCACCGTTATAACGAACGCCAGAAACAATATAACTTTTCGCTTTGACATTGTCATAGCCAGCAATTTTTAATAGCTGACTGCTACCTTCAGTCACCTTTGCAACTGCGGATTCACCAAAATTTCCATTGATAACTGGTGAAACTAAATTAACAACGGGTGGTTGAGCATCTTTACCAACTGTAAAGGTAACTACTTGTGAGGTAGCTGATTGGTTTTGGTTATCGTAAACAACAGCAGATACTTCGTATTGTTGCGTAACGCTAGTCACAGTAGGCGCTTCAAAAACTGCGCGATACGGAACCGAACTATCGCTACTTAGCAATGCGCCGTTCAAATAAAACTCGACTTTAGAAACTAAAACGTCGTCTGTTGCAGAAGCTCTAATTTCGACCGCTTGACCACCAATAAATTGCGATCCTACAGTCGGATGTGAGATGGCCGCTGTTGGGGTTGGTCATTGGCAACCACAACTTTAATAGGTTCAGAATTAACCCGCTGGTTATTAATATCAGTAACGATTAATTGAATATCTAAACTACTACCCACCGATTCAGCTAATACAGGCAATTCGAATTCTATGTGCTCGCTTTGTGCAAACAAATCAGATGTATGTTTGCTGGGGTCTAAAATATCTTGTTCTTGCAGTTTGCTGCCATTAACTAACAACTGCACATTGGTACCAAGAAACAAAGTATCATCCGCAATTGTCGCTTTAACACTCAAGGTTTGGCCCGCAACCACATCGTTACCTTGCACTGGCGATAATATCGTCGCAACTGGTGATTGGTTCTCAACGAGTTTAATCAACCTTGTTTCCGATTTTTGAAACTCGTTGCCAACATAAACATGAGCGTAGATAGTTGCACTGGTTTCCCTTAAACTGATATCTGGTGCAACCCAGTCCAGCATCCAAGTCTCGTAAACAAGTTCTTGTTCACCTTGTAAAGTTTGTTCTTTACGAATGTCCACTAAAGGAACACGAACTTTACCTACTGATGCGTCATCAATAAAAAATTCAACTGCCGATACACCCGACTTCAAATTTTTGACACTTTTTTTATCACCGAGCAATACACTTATTTGCAACGCACTGGCACTTTGTTCCACTATGCGTTGGCTATTAACAGGCTTTTCAAACAAATATTCGGGCACATTAATCGATTTTTTATTCTGTACAACAGCTTTAATAGTATTAGAAAATCCTTGTTGATAACGACTGTCGTAAGCAATGGCTGTTATAGCTAACTCGGTACCTAGCCATTCTGGCGCGACAGGTAAACTCAACTGATAAGGTGCTTTGCTATCCTTGTTTACCAACTGTCCGTGAAGATAGAACTCTACATACTCAATATCAACATCATCAGATACTTGTGCACTAACCAACAAGTCATTATTAATAACCACTTGATTAGCGGCTGACAAAGTCACATTGGGCAATGCATCCTTCGCACTGATCATCAATTGACCATTGATGGCTGGGTTATCTAACCAAGTCACTATCAGCGGTTGAGCTAAATTTTCAGCTACTGGTTGAAGCGCACGAATACTGGCGCCATCCTGCGATAAACTGAGTAAACCATTGGCTTGTGAAGGTAAACTAATTGAAATATCAAACTGATTGGAGATTTGATTAATACTGCCATCATCAAAAACAGCGTAAATTTCAGGTAACGTAAAATCTTGATTTAGTTGCGATAAACTAAGGTTAGATAAACTGTTGTCGCTACTAAATGCAAACCCAGTTAACTGCCTTGCGGAATTGACTTGAATCGAGATTACTTGTTGGACTTGGCCTGGATAATCCACGTAAATTTCAGCCGTTTCGCCTTGTGCATCCCGTTTGGCATAAACCACACCAGCAGTGGTTACATCTACCAAATCAGGTTGGCTTGATGAGTAAGTAACTCCATTTCCAGCACCGGGTAATAAAGTTGCACCTCTAAATTCAAATTCCACTTCAGGTAAAATACTAACCGACTGTAGAAGATCAGTAATCGTGATGTTTTGTGGTGACACTGAAAAGCCAAGAACCTTTTCAGAAATGTTATCGCCAGCTAACCTTACATCTGAATAACTATTAATATTGCCGCTTGCATCTTCCGCGCTAACAGTTAAAACCAGCAGCCCATTAGCTGCAAACTCCGCCTGACTTAAATTTTGACTGAATGGAAAAAAGAAAGAGTACTCAGGTTGCCCATCGTATTGCGGATATTGAGACAATTCTTGCTCTTGAATAAATGCAGTTTGCTTGGCGTCATCAATAACACCACCAACAGATTTTAAATCAGATGCTTTAAGCCCTAACACATTAGCTGACAGACGGGTTAAATCAGTGTTATCTGACGCAGTAATTGAAATAACAACCCCTTGCTCCCCTGCTACTTCAACTAAGTCTATTGACTGAATACTGATCTCTGGTGCTGTTTGCTCCCAACTAAAAGATTCAGTCACCTGCTCAACAATACCATCCGCGTAAGTCAACTTAACAGCTGGCTGCCATTTGTACTCATCTTCTTGAGTAAACTTAAATTGACAAGTATCTTTATCGATGTGAACTAAGTCAGACAACTCTGCGTCGCTGAAGCCCAAATTTTTTTGCGTTGCAATTTGTGTAATTTGCGAGCATTGGTCGATAACTAAATAGTAACTTTGCTGCTGTGACGCCGTTACTAAGCTTCCATTAACACGAATATCTTTATTAACGCTCCAAGCAAAAGCTAAGGGCAAAGCACCACAGGCAACGACAGCTGCTTTTAAAAAGGTAAATTTCATTCTAAATAAGTCTATTTATTTGGGGGATAATACATCCGTTGTATCTAAGGCGTGAGTTACGCGAGTAATTAAACTATTTTATAACGCCAAAAACAAGGGCATTATTATGGATTATTGAAAAACCCTCACTAATGACGTTAATTATTTTCACATGGTGTATAACTAAAAAATATAAGTAGTTTATTTACTAATGGTAAAATCCTTGAATAAAAATTATGTACCTAAATTTAATTTAAGAATATTCACCAGTTATTACTTGTGGGTTCAGGGAAGATATAGAAATATGTTTTTAAACATAAAAGCGTCAATATTTATTTTACTTATGTTTTTTGCGCCGCTAACTCAAGCAAGGGAAGTATGGTTAGCAGAGCAATGGCAAAACAAAGCAAATTCAACAAATATTCAAACGGCAAAATTAAGTCTATCCAGTTGTGAAGATACTGTAGATTACCTCTGGTATCAGGTCACGGTATCAAAAAGTTTAAGCCATTCTGATATACCACCAGACATATTTGTTGCCATAGCCAGCCACGAATGGTTTGTTGACCACCCTAACGCAAAATTATATTACGAGGGTAAAAAAAACGGCATTCCTGTAATTCAGTTAGACATTGGCGGTCATACAAACGGTTTGACAAGTGTTCAACATCCTCAATGTGATATTGGTGACTCATGCAACACCGCAAGGCAAGTACCACTTGATTACGTTTTTACCAACGAAGACATCCGCTACGCTGGTGATAAAGACGTATTTAAATTTACCGTTGAAGAGCTTAAAACTATCGAGCTCTACTCAACAGGTGAAGCAAATGTAATTGGTACCCTTTTAAACTCCAGTTGCCAATCTATTCAAGTCAGCCAAGGTTTTGACCAAACCAATAACTTTAATATTGAACGTATTCTGCAACCCGGTAATTACTATATTCAATTGCAAGATCAAGATAATAAGCATTTTGGTGATTACTATGATTTGCATTTTGTATCGGGTGCAAATGCCAAGGTTTTCAATGATACTTCTGGAAATCAAACCATTGTTGGGACGGATTTTGGTGATGTGATTAATCAAACTTCGGGCAATGACCAAATATATGGTGGCTTGGGCAATGATACCATCTCTCTAATTAACGGAAGCTCAGTTGTTCATTTCGACCTAGGTGATGGACAAGACACCCTTTCTGTTCGCCGTAATAATAGCTCTTCATACAAGCCTAAATTATTATTCGGGAACAACATCACACCCGATATGGTGTCTTTATCTAAAAATGGTGAAGATTTATATCTAACTATCAATAACACTACTGACCAAGTCATCATCACCGACTATTTCTTGTATGAAGCTTGGTACCACCGACTCGAATGGATTGAATTTGCTTCTGATGGAACTCTGTGGGATTGGCAAAATATGTCTGCCTTGTTGAACCCTGCATCGAATGGCGACGATACTCTCACTGGCTTTGATTCTATCGCGGATAACTTTATCGCACTTGATGGCAATGACGTCATTAATACTAAAGGTGCCAACGATTTCATTGATGCGGGTAACGGAAATGACACCATTTATCCGGGTGGTGGTAATGATACTGTATATGCAGGTGCAAGTGACGATATCATTAATCAAACTAATGGCAATGACCAAATATATGGTGGCTTGGGCAATGATACCATCTCTCTAATTAACGGAAGCTCAGTTGTTCATTTCGACCTAGGTGATGGACAAGACACCCTTTCTGTTCGCCGTAATAATAGCTCTTCATACAAGCCTAAATTATTATTCGGGAACAACATCACACCCGATATGGTGTCTTTATCTAAAAATGGTGAAGATTTATATCTAACTATCAATAACACTACTGACCAAGTCATCATCACCGACTATTTCTTGTATGAAGCTTGGTACCACCGACTCGAATGGATTGAATTTGCTTCTGATGGAACTCTGTGGGATTGGCAAAATATGTCTGCCTTGTTGAACCCTGCATCGAATGGCGACGATACTCTCACTGGCTTTGATTCTATCGCGGATAACTTTATCGCACTTGATGGCAATGACGTCATTAATACTAAAGGTGCCAACGATTTCATTGATGCGGGTAACGGAAATGACACCATTTATCCGGGTGGTGGTAATGATACTGTATATGCAGGTGCAAGTGACGATATCATTAATCAAACTAATGGCAATGACCAAATATATGGTGGCTTGGGCAATGATACCATCTCTCTAATTAACGGAAGCTCAGTTGTTCATTTCGACCTAGGTGATGGACAAGACACCCTTTCTGTTCGCCGTAATAATAGCTCTTCATACAAGCCTAAATTATTATTCGGGAACAACATCACACCCGATATGGTGTCTTTATCTAAAAATGGTGAAGATTTATATCTAACTATCAATAACACTACTGACCAAGTCATCATCACCGACTATTTCTTGTATGAAGCTTGGTACCACCGACTCGAATGGATTGAATTTGCTTCTGACGGAACTCTGTGGGATTGGCCTCGTGTTGCCAGCATCTTAAATACTGGAACTAATGGTGATGACATTCTCACTGGTTTCAATTCTTTATCTGAAACTATCTATGCTGGTGAGGGTAATGACACCATTTCGCCTAAAACTGGCAATGACGTCATATACGCAGGTGCAGGTGACGATATCATTAATCAAACTAATGGCAATGACCAAATATATGGTGGCTTGGGCAATGATACCATCTCTCTAATTAACGGAAGCTCAGTTGTTCATTTCGACCTAGGTGATGGACAAGATACCCTTTCTGTTCGCCGTAATAATAGCTCTTCATACAAGCCTAAATTATTATTCGGGAACAACATCACACCCGATATGGTGTCTTTATCTAAAAATGGTGAAGATTTATATCTAACTATCAATAACACTACTGACCAAGTCATCATCACCGACTATTTCTTGTATGAAGCTTGGTACCACCGACTCGAATGGATTGAATTTGCTTCTGATGGAACTCTGTGGGATTGGCAAAATATGTCTGCCTTGTTGAACCCTGCATCGAATGGCGACGATACTCTCACTGGCTTTGATTCTATCGCGGATAACTTTATCGCACTTGATGGCAATGACGTCATTAATACTAAAGGTGCCAACGATTTCATTGATGCGGGTAACGGAAATGACACCATTTATCCGGGTGGTGGTAATGATACTGTATATGCAGGTGCAAGTGACGATATCATTAATCAAACTAATGGCAATGACCAAATATATGGTGGCTTGGGCAATGATACCATCTCTCTAATTAACGGAAGCTCAGTTGTTCATTTCGACCTAGGTGATGGACAAGACACCCTTTCTGTTCGCCGTAATAATAGCTCTTCATACAAGCCTAAATTATTATTCGGGAACAACATCACACCCGATATGGTGTCTTTATCTAAAAATGGTGAAGATTTATATCTAACTATCAATAACACTACTGACCAAGTCATCATCACCGACTATTTCTTGTATGAAGCTTGGTACCACCGACTCGAATGGATTGAATTTGCAATTGATAGCACGCAATGGACTTACGAAACAATAAAAAGCATGTTGTAAAATAATGAAAAAAAATTTATTTATAGCCTTAACTTTGGTCTTGCTATTTACTTAAAGCTTAGTAGCAAGAGAAGTTTGGTTAGCCAAAAGCTGGCATACCAATGGTTCTGGACTTCAAATCGCAAGTCTTGAACAATCAAACTGCGAAGACACTTTAGATTACCTTTGGTACCCAGTAACAAAATCAAAAAGCCTGGCTGTCGTGCCTGACGATATATTTATCGCTATTGCCAAGCACGAATGGTTTATTGAACACCCGAAAGCGGAGTTGTTTTACGAAGGAAAAATAAATGGTATTCCGGTTATTCACCTCAACACCGGAGGCCAATCAACTGGTTTAACAAGCGTGCAGCACCCTCAATGCGATATAGGGAATGACTGTAATAGCGCTAGAGAGATCCCTCTAAACTATATTTTTGCTAACGAAGATATCCGATTTGCAGGTGATAAAGACTTCTTCAAGTTTACTCTTAACCAAACTCAATTTGTAGAATTAGCCACAACGGGCGAAGCTAACACAATAGGAAAACTCTATAACACTAGTTGCCAACTTATCTATTCAAGTTTTAGTGAAAACCAAGATCACTTTTCAATTCAGCAAATCCTTCACCCCGGCGATTATTATATCGCTGTTGAAGAATATGATCCGGATCGATTTGATGCCTTTTATGATCTCCAAATAGATGAAGGAAATATAGGCGAAATTATAAACGGTGATAGTTCCAATAATGTTTTAACTGGGACTCAAGGTCATGATCTGGTATATGGTGGCGACGGGAATGATACCCTAGACGGTGGTGCCGGTAACGACACTATCCATTCAGGTGAGCATTCCGATACTTTCCTATTCGGGATCGGTGATGGTCAAGATACTTGGCATGTCTATACATACTGGCCTCAGCACTACTCGAAAACATTACGTTTTAAAGCTGGTATCACTGAGCAAGATATAGCATTAGCAATAATTTTATTATCACATTTGCTAACAGTACTGACTCCATTACCGTCGTCGATTTCTTTAAAGATTCAGATTGGCGCTATCGTATTCGTCGTTTTGAATTTGAAAATGGCACAACGTGGGATGACGACGCTATTTTAGGGGCTCTGTTCACTGGCGATAGTGCTGACAATCACTTCGTCGGAATATCTTCTCGCGGTGATACCATGCTAGGCTTAGGTGGTAATGACACCTTAGAAGGGTTAAGTGGTAGTGATGCTCTACATGGAGGGGATGGCAACGACACTTTATTCGGTGGCGATGGCGACGATACACTGGACGGTGGCGCTGGCAATGATATTATTTACACTAATGACGGTCGTGATACATATACTTTTGGAATTGGTGACGGACATGACACTTGGTATGTTGAATATTCAAACACCAATCGATACAACACATTAAAACTTAAAGAGGGGATCACGCCATCCAGTATCGATTTCGAGCGAACTGGTGATCAACTTACTATTAAATTTCATGGCTATTCCGATACCATAACCCTTCCCAACTTTTTCAAAGATGAGAGTAGTTACCATAGATTCCAACGCATATCTTTTTTTGACGGAACTGAATGGGATGAAAATGACATTCTCATGCATGTCTTCACGGGCTCAAACGACGATGATGTAATACAAGGTTTTAACAACCGTGGTGACACCATATATGGCCTTGATGGTGACGATATTATTCACGGGTTAAGCGGCAACGACTATATTGATGGTGGCGCTGGCAATGATATTATTTACACTAATGACGGTCGTGATACATATACTTTTGGAATTGGTGACGGACATGACACTTGGTATGTTGAATATTCAAACACCAATCGATACAACACATTAAAACTTAAAGAGGGGATCACGCCATCCAGTATCGATTTCGAGCGAACTGGTGATCAACTTACTATTAAATTTCATGGCTATTCCGATACCATAACCCTTCCCAACTTTTTCAAAGATGAGAGTAGTTACCATAGATTCCAACGTATATCTTTTTTTGACGGAACGCAGTGGAATGAAACCACTCTCAACTTAAAAATCGCAGAATAATTAGTAACAAAAACAATGCTGTTTTTTTGAGGGTCCACTCGCAACTCAAAACTTGGTATATCAATATCACTATTTCTTGAATCGCCAATTAATGGAAAATGGTTAAAACAGTTATATTCGATCTTTTCGGTACGTTAGTGCAGTTAACCAACGATTCAAAACCCTTCTCCAAGTGAATACGAAGCGGAAAAGCTATAAATTGACGCCAGACGCTGAGCTTATCTTTGACTCAAAACTTCTCTTCACTCGCGGAATACGCAGAATCCATTGGTCTTCACAACCGACACGATAGTTTGGAAATTGAAAAAGAATTACATACTGATATTGATAGCGTTGAGCTATATAACGACACGTTACCAGTATAGCAGATTTATTTGATTCAGTAGTTTTTTCATGTGATTGTGGTTTTTATAAACACGGCTAGCGCATTTTAATCCCTGACTCTAACAGGGTTGAGCGATAATTATCGTCTAGCCCAGCCATTTTCTTTTTCCTTGCCATGCTCGCTGACTTCGTTGTGTCTTGCTTGAATAACGCCATCGCTATTTTTCGCATTACGTTAAATACCAGTGGCCCTTGTTTTTTACGTATCCTTGATTCATCTTCCCTAAACGTCATATCAAGCATCCAGTGCATACTGTCAACTTGCCAATGACTTCGAACGGCATTGAGAGCTTACTCTGCATCTAATCCTAAAGAGCTTATGTACCAACGCGTTTCACTCGTTTCTTTTCCGGTCGATTTTTCATGTATTGTTGCCGTCACTTGGATGATGCTACTCAGCCCTGACCATTGGTATTCTTTATCTAACCACTTTTTATCAATCAGTAGCTGTTGGCATACTCTGGTTTCAATGCGTCCATGTCCAGTGTCAACTTCTGTGTATGTACTATGTTTTTCTACACTCAACCCTTCACGAACGCTTTTATGCCACCAGGCTTCTAGCTCGCGCTGCATACCCGAATGGTTCCCCTTTAAGGCTAAAATATAGTCCGCTTTTTGATGGATAATTTGCTGGGCTATCTCTGCTTGGCATCCCATAGCATCAAGCGTGACAATGCTGTTTTCAATATCTAACATCGTTAATAAATCTGGAATGGCGGTGATTTCATTCGTTTTTGTATCAACTGCTGTTTGACCTAACACTAACTGATGTTGGCAACTCCAAGCGCTAACCGTATGTAGCGCAGTTTTTCGGTCATTTGTGGTAAATGAGCGTCGTGCTGTTTTTCCATCTACAGCAATGATATCCGCTCCTGTTACTTTAATGAGGGATGATATCCACGATTGGAATGCGTTTTCTATTTCATTGGCTTTTAATCGGCAAATGACACGCGCAATGGTGTCATGTTTTGGTATGCCTGCTTTGAATGAACCGTACTTTTTAAGCCATTCAAGTTTTAAGTGACCAAAGTCTTCAATATCTTCCCAACCCTCAGCGCCTGAAAGGACTGCGCTGATTGATAGCAATAGAATATCGAGTAGGTTATGTTTTTTACAGCGGTCGATGCGAGGATCTGTGATTGAATCAAAGTGTGTCAGAAAAGTTGCGCTCATTTTTGGATCCCAAGGTTGTTATTATGCCTTGATCTGATCGCTACTTGTTCATTAAGTTCAATTTATAATGATCTTGCCGTGTTTTTATAAACCGCAGCAACAAATATATCTGTCAGCTTTGCTGGCGGCTGCGTCTAACCCAGAAGAGACCATCATGGTTGGAGATAAGTTTACTGCGTATGTAAATGGCCCATAACAGTTAGGTATCACAGGGATTCACCTACAAAGGCAAAATAACATTACTCACTCAGCTTCACATGTCGTGACGTCACAACATGATATACACAGTTACCTGGGATAAAACACGCTAGAGTGTTTTATTTTTGTGCTAAGTAAGACCACTTGTTATTGAAGTAGATGGGAGCTAAGAGAGGTTCCGCCTACAAAGTAGGTAGCTAAATAGTATCACTGCTTGATAAACTGGAATAATTAATAAAAATTAGACCCGATAACACGGGTCTATATCAGGTAAAACTACGATTACTTAACCTCTTTCCAGCCACCGGCCGTTTCTTCAAACATCCCCTCTAGAGTTGACACTGTGTCACCGTAAAATTTTGAGGCTATGGTCATAGAAATTTTGCACGAATAGGCTGTGCCTTTTTCGATGCATTTTTCAATATCAACATCTGCAAAACTAGAATTTAAAACGAAGCACGTCTCCCGTTTGCTAATATTTAGCGCCGCGAGTCCATCTTTAGTGTCTGGACACGAATCAATTTTTGTACCTGTCGCAATTAGCATAGTTCTAACGCTGGCCAATTGTTTATTTAACGCGGATTCAATATAAGATTCACTCGGCCCACCGCATGCAACAGCCATTGTAGATAATGCTATGATAGTTAATTTTTTAATCATGCTAATTCCCTGAGTTTGCCGCAAGCGGCGCTGGTGCTAATAGGCCGTCAGCGTTAAAAATTTCGCCAGAATCCTGCCATGGTGTTGAGTTGATTTTTGGATAACCCTCGACAAATTGGACAGAGCCACCTAATTCTAATTTAATTTTGCGCACCACATCTAAAACAGTCTTTTCTGCCCATTCTTCTGGTGTGCCAGATATTGCGTACGCTGCTTTTCTAGCTAAACCATCAACGCCGAGAAAACCACCGCCTTCTTGTTTTGTGTAGTTCGCATACACATCTAATGCATAACCATAAATACCGTTTCGGACAAGATAATATCCTATTCGGCTTAGGTGATGGTCAAGATACCATTAATATCCAACGGAACCATTACCTCTATGATACGCATAAGGTTACTCTACTAAGCCCCATTTCACCGGATGACATCTCGTTTGAGCATATCGGCAATGACCTTATCCTAAAAATAAACAACACTGATGACCAAATATTATTCGAACGATATTTCCTAAATGAGTCAGTAACTTATCGTTTTGAGTGGCTTGTATTCGAATCAGAAAATCTTACTTGGACTTACGCTGACATAACCAAGCAATTAAACACAGGGCACAAGTGATCTGATCCATTGCAGCGAAGTTGCTATATTAAAACGCCAATTGGCTGAACAAGCTGAGGATTTAGCCATACTATAAAAGTAAGCGATCATTTTAGACCGTCTTCAAACTAAACCTAAATCCCCTTTCTAAATATGTGGTTGAATTATCGTCAATTAGATTGGAACTCGCTTGGTTCGATGAATTTCACCAATAACGGCTAAAAAACCGTTATTGGTTACTTTATCTCGCGTCCGCTCCCATTTTTTCTTGAGTACACAGTGTTTGTAGCGCCTGAAATTACTGTTTTACTCGCCTTGATGTATAAATGATAAGAGCTAAGGTAACTAACGATTCGCACTATATACAAAGCAGCACGAAAAACGCTCTGAAAGTGGCAAATCGAGAGGGGTTCACCCATTACCGAAAAATATCCGTAATTGATTTATTTTCTTGCAGATCTATTCCAGTTAAAAATAGTGGACTAATTTGTTTCCCGATAATTGACAAATTTACTTCCTCGCACGTCCATGATAAAAACCCAGGTGCATCTCAAAACACCATATTTAACATAATCATCATTATCGGATATTAACAAACTATTGATATATCCTATTTCGTTTTTACCTTTTAAATGCCGACTTAAAACCACAACTCAACTTTAACGATTTTCAACACACCACACATTGTACAATGTAAACATTATATTGAGAAATATAACCAGATACAGTATATTCTGCGAATAATTTTTAACAAAAACTTCATAAAAACCGCTTCTGTACTATAGTTTATCCAACAGAAGTTTAGTTATTTCAGTAGGTTAACTATATATGCAGTTGCTAAACCAAGTGAAAATTAAAACGCGCATTATTGCACTGGTGCTTATTCCACTTATTGTAATATTAGCTTTGTCTGTTGAAAGGCTGAGTAAAGCATTTGAACAAAAAGACAAAATACAGGAATTAAATGTCGTATTAGATTACGCAAATGTAGCTTATCCTTATATCTCTTTAACCCTACAAGAAGCATTTTATAGCCGGCTATACATTGACAGCGCTCCGGATAAATCAAATTTTTACCGTAAAAAAGTACAAGCGGTTCGCAAAAACGCCGTTAAAAACCAACAAGAGTACTTAACGTTTGTACAACAACAGGACGACAATTTAACTCAGTTCCCAGTGTTATATGGCCAGATAAAACAACTAAAAAATGTCATTGAGACAACCAAATATATTCGTGAAGCTGTTGATCAAAAAGTTCATATTTTAAAAGCATCTAACAATGAATTAGGCCGCGACTTACACACTATGTATGAGATGACGTTTTTAATTCGCCGTTTAGTTTTATCGCTTTCTGAAATTGTTGTTATCGCAACCCAAAACGAAGAACTAGGGAAAATGTCTAACGCATATTACAACCTCGTATCGGCAAACGTTGAGTACTCCTTTCATAACAGCTTTGTATCGGCGGCGATGAACGGCGTATTAGATGTTTATATCTTTGGCGAAATATTTCGAAGTGCGACTAAAACGCAGAATGACTTGCAGTTATTTTCAAATTTTGCATCACCTAAAGCGCAAACCGCATATCAGAAAATGTTAAACAACGAACACTATAAAACAGCTGAAAAGATTGCCTTGCAGGCAAGAAGTGATATTTACAAAACAGTGAACAAGCAAGTTGTTATAGATCAAAATTTAGATTGGGATCAGATAACCAGTAAAGTATTCGAAGTATTTCACTCTACAACTCACATAGTTCTAGAAGAACTGGTTGAAACAAAAAATCAACTGGTTGAGGACGCTCAATTTTTGGTCTACCAAACTATCGGCTTACTTATTGCCGTACTTGTTCTGTTATCTATGGTTTCATTTGTCATTGCGTCAAGTATCACTAACCCCCTAAAAACCGTGGTTCGTTCATGTAAAGATCTTGCGACAAATAAAGATATGTCTGTTCGCCTTGATGAAGCAGGAAAAGATGAACTCGCAGAGTTAAGTTATGCTTTCAATAGTCTGTTAGATAGCTTTAATACAACTTTACGAGGAGTAGACAACGAAGCTAAAATTATTGGGCAGCGCACTAAACAAGTTGCACAATCCATGTCTCAATCTAGCACTTTATCTGATAGCCAATTAAGAGCGACCGACAGTATTTCTGTCGCTATAAATGAAATGACTGCTACCATTTCAGAAGTTGCAAATATGGCGACCTCGACCTCGGACGCTGTACAAACCGCACATGAAATTTCAGTAAACAGTGCCAAAAATGCAGCCATTAGCCAAAAAACAATGGAAAATTTAACAATAGAGCTTGGTAACACCAGCAATGTTGTCAACCAGCTCAACGAAGAAAGTACTTTAATTGGCAATGTTCTAAATGTTATTCAAGGTATTGCTGAACAAACTAACCTACTGGCACTGAATGCAGCAATTGAAGCAGCAAGAGCTGGTGAATTAGGACGCGGTTTTGCTGTTGTGGCTGACGAAGTTAGAAGCCTAGCCAGCAGAACACAAGAGTCCACCGAACAAATCAGACAACAGATTGAAGCTTTGCAAAAAGGCGCTCAGGCCGCCACAAACAATATGGCGCAATTGCAAGAAGAAGGGAGCAAAGCGGTTGAATTAGTCGTTGAAAATGCAGAAGCATTTAATGTTATGAAATCTGAACTGGATAAAATAATGCAAATGGCAGTTCAAATTGCAACGGCAGCAGAAGAACAAACCAGCGTATCAAATGAAATAAACGAGCGTATCATCGCTATAAAAGACGATGCAGACAAAATTACAACCATTACTGTAGATACCACTCAAACCTCTAACCAATTAGAAGAAACCGGACAAAGACTCAATCACCATATCAGTGAATTTGTACTTAAACATTAGTACCCGCTTTTAAATTTAAACAAGCCAGTCACATATGATTTTTGACTGGCTATTTACTTTGTAGAAGCATAAGCGTTAAGCTGCATACACATAAGGACAGCGCGGTTCTAACAGAGGTATATAAGTCATGAACACCCCTCGCATTCAAGCCATATTATTTGATAAAGACGGCACAATCTTTGATAGTGAAAAAATATACTGCGAATCTTGGATTGAGAGCGCCAAGGCCTTTAATGTGCCATTCAGCGCGAAGGATTACGATAAATACGTCGGTATCAGAGCCAATGAGTGTTATCGCTTAGCACAAAAGGAATTTGGTACTGATTTTCCGCTTGACGATTTCATGCGCCACAACCGTGCTTTTATAGATGAGCAAAAACGGCGTGGCATACCTGTTAAACCTGGCTTCATCTCATTTTTTGATAAAGCCAGACAAACCGGCGTCCCATTAGGTCTTGTTACCTCAAGTGCTCGCGACGCTGCAATATTGAGTTTTACAGGCACAGATTTTTTAAGACACTTCGAAGTTTTTGTTACTGGAGATGATGTCGAAAATGCTAAACCGAGCCCCGAATGCTATTTTCTGGCGGCACAACGGTTAAATATTTCGCCCGATAATATATTAGTGTTTGAAGACTCTAATGCGGGGGTGCAAGCAGCTCTTGAAGCTGGTTGCAACGTGATAGCAATACCCGATTACCTTGAAATCAATAAAAAACTCCAAAAAAAATGTTGGCACCTTTTAGACAGTTTTAATGAGGCAGATTTCACATTAAACCATATCAATTAGTTGCCAATATGAGTGATCAATATTTTTGATCAATATTAACTGCGAAAACATGCGATAAATACAAAAACATAAAAGCCTAGTGAGCTAGGCAATTATTTGAATTAGATAAGCATTAGATTGTCGAATTTTTTAATTTTCAAGTAATACAAAAAGATGTAATATTCAAATATACGAATATCTATATTATATGTGATTTAAAAACGGTGATTGATCAATGGAAGAAAAAACTAAAAAATATTCAGCGCCCGCGCTAGAAAAAGGTATTGATATCTTAGAGTTATTATCTAAAGATTCATTCCCGTTAAACACAGCAACAATTGCCGACCGACTTGGTCGTTCAAGTGCTGAAATCTATCGAATGTTATTGGTATTAGAGCAGCGCGGTTTTATCAGTAAAGATGAAGAACATGAAGGCTATCGCGTAACACGAAAATTACTTCAGCTAGGCAGTGAACAAGAACCGATTAAAGATTTGTTGGAATACGCTATACCAATCATGAGAGCACTGGCCGACAAAACGACTATGTCTTGTCATATAGCGGTGGAATCAAACGAACAAATTGTCGTTATCAGTCGAATTGAAGCCCCTAGCACTATTTCTTACTCAGTGCGTGTAGGCTACCGAAAACCGATAATTGAAACAGCATCAGGCCGAGTCCTATATACATTTCAACCAGACTCTGCCAAAGAGCGAACGATAAAAATGCTGCAAAAGCATCATAGCGACGCAGAGATCAAAGAGTTTGTTGCTGATTGCAAGAAGGTCTTAAAACAAGGACATGTAATGTCCCCTAGCCCCTTCGTTACCGGCGTAACAGACTTATCAATGCCGATAATGGATGGCGATAGAGCGATAGCAACATTAAGTGTGCCTTACATACAACGCAAACCTGAAGAAGTGAGTATCAATGATACTTTAGCAATGTTAAAAGAAGCAGCGAAGAATATCTCAGATGCAATCACTTATGGAATTGCGAAGCCTCTTTAGTTCTGATTTTTAATGTTTTAAATATCTATAAAAAACCACTTTATTCAAAGTGGTTTTTTATTATTTAGCTTGGTAATTGACTTACGGGTTAGTCGAACTCGACCACCGCTTTGATGACGCCACTATCGGCTTTAGCCCAGTTGGGGAACACTTCAACCATATCGTCAAATTTAGCTCTGTGGGTGACAATTGCCTCCCCTTTCACTAGTCCATTTTTTAAACAATCTACAACCTGCTCAAAATCATCTTTGGTTGCGTTACGGCTGCCCATTAATGTAGTTTCTCTCTTATGAAACTCTGGATCATTGAATTGAATATCCGATTTGACGATACTAACAAACACAATTGTCCCGCCATGTGCCAAATTATAAAATGACGATTCCATTGCTTTAACATTCCCCGTGCAATCAATTATAACGGATGGAAACTCATTGTTTGTCAAATGCGCCAACTCAGCCTGTATGTCGCCTTTCGCATTCACCGCACCATCTAAATTTAACTCACGCTGGCAAAAATGAAGTTTTTCTTCACATAACTCTGAAACAATTACTTTAGCACCGGCTACCTTAGCAAACTGAAGAGCGCCAATTCCGATTGGCCCTGCCCGAGTACCAATACGGTATCAGCTGAACTCACACGAGCTCTTTTTACAGCATGTGCGCCAATCGCAAAACATTCTATAAGCGCCATCTCATGAAACGCTAAACCATCAGTTGCAACCACCGCTGATTCAGGAACGGATATATATTCGCACATGCCACCATCACGATGCACCCCAATAACTTCTATGTTACTACAACAATTAGGTTTACCGATTCGGCACGCGTAGCATTCTGAACAGCTAATATAAGGAATAATATAAACTGACTGGCCCAGCTTTAAATCACAGTTTTCATCACCCTCTACTACTGTCCCAGAAAGTTCATGACCCAATACGCGTGGATAATTAAAATAAGGTTGATTACCGCCATAGGCGTGAATATCGGTGCCACATATCCCTATCGCTTTTATTTTAACCAACACCTCTCCTTTTTTGCGCGTTGGCATATCAACGGACTGAGAAACTAGCTTTCCTGGCTCCGTACATACAATTGATTTCATCATATCAGACTACCTTAAAAAGGATCCTTCCAATTATTTACAACAAAAAACTCGTGATGATTTCCCTTAAGTAAACGTCCTTATAAAAATCTACGTCACCACAGAGAGGGTTAATCGTTTTCCCTTTCGTGCCATTAATGAGTGAATTTCAAACACTCAATAAGGAAAAATTATTGAAACAGATAAATTAATATAGATAAGAAATTTAAGTTTCTATTACTAATTCTTTTTCATTCGTTTTCGTTCGTTTTCTCTTTCCCGACAGAAAGAAAAACAAAGTACTCAAACAACACTAAACATCAGAATTCAAATTTGAGAATAGATAAGTTAATTTTATATACACACAGATACTTGTCTTTGTAAATTAACCTAATCGATAACCTTCCAAAAAACTCAAAAAGATTAGCGCAAATACCACAATCATAAAATATTAGTGTAAAAAATAAAAAAGCATACAAACATTAGCCTACAGCAGATGCCAAACTGTATAAACCAATGCCTGTACGCAAAGTATATCTTATATATGAAGATATACACTCGATTAGAATCAACGTCCGGTTGATAATTCGAGTAACACAACACTTACTACAGGTTAAACATACACACATAAAGCCACCTTTTCAATATTTATATATAAATTTATTCAATCGCATGCAATTATTACTTAATAATTAATGAAATACATAAACATTAAAATGCGATCAATGGCTGACAAATTTAGAGGATTGAATTTAGCTGCTTATAAAGACAAATAAATATAATTGACCTGTTAAAAAAAATTAAGTAGCCTTAACACATTGTCAACAATATACAGTCTATATTATGAAGTTTATTACTTTCGTATCAATCTTGTTGTTAGCGAGTTGCGCTCAGCTACCACAAGAAAATCGATACGCTCAACAAGTACAGATTGAAGCCAAAGATGGAAACTTTAATCAAGGTTGGAAATTCGCGTTGTCTGATAGCGACGAATTATACAAACCTTCCATCCTAACAACCACATGGGAAGATGTTGATTTACCTCACGACTGGTCAATTGAATTACCATTTGATAAGGCTCTAGATGGAGCAACCGC
The DNA here is from genome assembly GCF_007289895.1 of Catenovulum sediminis. Lineage (GTDB taxonomy): Bacteria > Pseudomonadota > Gammaproteobacteria > Enterobacterales > Alteromonadaceae > Catenovulum > Catenovulum sediminis. Next base: position 538,361 of record NZ_CP041661.1, read on the forward strand.
TTATTTACCGGGTGGTATCGGTTGGTATCGCAAAAATTTCAAAACGCCAAACAGTTTAAATCAGTTTAATTACATACTGAATTTCGACGGAATTTATAATCATTCAGTTATCTGGGTAAATGGTGTACAACTACATTCAGAAATAAATGGATACAAGCCATTTAATATAGATTTAACGCCCTACTTAAAGCCCAAAGGGCAAAATAATAATATCGCAATCAAAGTGGATCGTAGCCGATACATTGATAGTCGTTGGTATACAGGTTCTGGTATTTATAGAGATGTCACTTTACATCAAGTGCGAAAGTTACACATTCCGGTTTGGGGTACGTATATCACAACACCGACAGTAACAGATAAAAATTCAACCGTTAGCATTCAAACTACAATTAAAAACACATCAAACAAAAAACAAAATTATCAGCTCATCGCAAGATTATTAGATAAAGATGGAACTCTAGTCGCAGTGGAGCAAACCCATTCATCAACCAATGCGGCAACCACTGATACCCAAAATCAGCTTTTGTCTCTACAAAACACAAAGTTGTGGTCGCCTAATACGCCCTATCTGTACAAACTAGAAGTTTCGATAGTACAAGATGGTGTAGAAATTTCTAAAAACAGCAATTCCGTCGGCTTTCGCACGCTTCAATTTGATCCAGAAAAAGGTTTTTTCTTAAATGGTCAACATACATTAATAAAGGGTGTAAACCTGCATCATGACGCAGGTTTAGTTGGCGCAGCGGTGCCAGACGATGTCTGGATACGACGTTTAACAAAGCTAAAACAAGCTGGCGTAAACGCAATTCGTACAGCGCACAACCCTGCCTCAAAGGCATTTCTCGATCTGTGTGACAAAATGGGTTTTTTAGTGCAGGCTGAGATTTTCGATGAGTGGGATAATCCTAAAGATAAAAGACTGAATCAAGAAGAAAGACACGATGACTATATCAGCCGAGGTTATGCAGATTACTTCCAAACTCATGCCGAACAAGATTTGAAAACGTCGATACTACGCGACAGAAATCATCCGTCTATTATCATGTGGAGCATCGGTAACGAAATTGAATGGACATATCCAAGATACAAAGCGGCAACCGGCTATTTTGATATGAATGCAGCGGGTAACTATTTTTATAATCCGCCTTTCATTTCGCCGGAGGAAATCTATCAGAGATTTCATGAAAGTAAGGAAGGTAAATATGTGTTAGCAAAAACAGCTAACAAGTTATCAAAATGGGTCAAAGAAATGGATACCACCAGACCCGTAACAGCAAACTTAATCTTACCCTCCGTTAGCCATATTTCTGGTTATACCGATGCTTTAGACGTCATTGGTTACAGTTACCGCCGAGTAATTTATGATTATGGCCATACTTTATTCCCCGGAAAAATGTTGATGGGACACGAAAATGTACCTCAATGGCATGAATGGAAAGCAGTGATAGAGCGAGAGTTTGTAGCGGGTACATTTTTATGGACAGGTATCGACTATTTAGGTGAGTCACATAACCAATGGCCCAGAAAAGCAGTTAATAGTGGTTTATTAGATCTAGCCGGCTTTGCAAACCCAAGCTTTCATATGTTTAAGTCATTATGGAATCAAGCGCCACATATACACCTAACAACGCAAACGCTTGAAAATTCATTGTACAAAGAGTCTAAAGATGGTCAGTTAGTAGAAAAAAAACCAAATGGCTGGCAAACAAGAGTATGGTTTTGGCATGATGTAAACGACCATTGGAACTACCAACCAGGCCAGCAGATAGCGGTAGAAGTATATAGCAATTGTAAATCTGTTGAGCTATTTTTAAATGGCCATTCATATGGCCGGCAGCAATTAACTCATCATCCAGATAGAATTTATAAATGGTTAGTACCGTATAAAACAGGTCAGCTTACAGCCAAGGGTTTAGGCGATTGCCGAGCTTCAGACGAAATAACAACAGCACAAACTTATAGTCATGCAAAAGTAAACACCGACAGGAAAAAACTGATAGCAAAGTCTAATCAAGTTAGCCATCTTGATATACAACTGTATGACAGCAACGATATTGCCGTAAAACATCAGGAAGCTAAAATCACGCTGGAAGTTTCACCTCATTTACAGTTAGTGGGAATGGACAATGGTCGTCCAAATAATTTTGCCAGCTTCAAAACAAATAGCTTACCCACCCGAAACGGTAGGGCATTGGCTATTGTTAAGGGAATAAAAGCAGGTAATGGAGTGGTACAGATAAAATCAAATGGTCAGCTATTGAAACAAATCAACATTTTAGTAGAAAACTAATTATACCTTTCAAATTGCAAGGTGTAATTTGAAAGGTGGACCCAACCCAGTCAGGTTGGGTCCAAGCGCTGTAACAACCTAAGTTGTTACGCCAGTTGAAAGTTGAAGCAGGCAACTTCTGTTTCTACTGGCTGCACTATTCTTGAAACACAATGCGTTTAACTAACCAGCATTTTGCATTGTTTTGCTATCTGTAGCTCTTCAGCAACCGGGACGAGTACTAGCTGACAACGGCTCGCTTGAGAATCACTAGACAAAAGTCTAATTTTGTCGCCTCGCTTGGTGTTTTCTTGTGTATTTACTTTGATTCCAAGTACTGCCAATCGAGATATAATTTTGTCGCGTATTAGATTTTCACTTTCGCCAATTTTCCCTGTAAAAACAATCGCATCTAATCGCTCTATGCTAGCAATATAAGAAGTGATGTATTTAGCAACCCGATAACAAAAAATTTCAATTGCCAATTGGGCGTCTGCATTACCTTTGTGTGCATGATCGACTAAAACTCGAATATCATCACTGATACCGGATAAGCCAAGCAGTCCGCATCCTTTGTTTAGTAAGCGCGTAATATCCGCAACAGGCATGCCTATTTTTAAGTTTAAATAATCGACGATACTGGCATCAATATCCCCACATCGCGTCCCCATAACCAAACCTTCAAGTGGCGTAAACCCCATTGAAGTATCAACAGAGCGCCCGTTGTTTATCGCGCAAACACTAGACCCATGGTCTAAATGCACCGAGATTATGCCGTGTTCATTTTGTAGACCTAAAAATTCTGCTGCTTTTTCACTCGCATATTGATGGCTAATACCATGAAACCCATAACGTCTCACACCATATTCAGTGTGATATTTAACCGGCAAACCATATAAATACGCGTGCGCTGGCATGCTTTGGTGAAAGCCTGTATCAAATACGGCTACTTGCATCACATTAGGCAAATTTTTACGAGCTAATTTAATACCAGTAATATTTGCCGGATTGTGTAATGGCGCAAGATTACTAATTTGATTCAGCGTTTTTATAATTTTGTCGTTTAATACTACAGGTTTTGAGAAATGCTCTCCGCCATGAGTGACTTTGTGCCCAATCAGGGATAACTTTTCTAAAAAACCATAGCTATTTAATAGCGCGAAAATCGTGTTTAGAATTTTTTTATGATCTGCTCCGGCCATTTGCTCTTTATGCACAATGACTGGTTCATTTTGCAACGTAACCTTCCATTTTATATATGCTTTTTCTTTCTCGAGATTTTCAGCATTTCCACAAATAAGCGGTTCGCCACAGCCATTTGCAAAAACTGAAAATCGAAGTGAAGCACTTCCACAATTAATAACAAGCACATTCTGGTTAGGCACCGACCGCCTCCTAATTAATTACGTCTAACGGTTATTTAAGTTTTAAAGCGTGTTTAATGGAAAAGTTATAATCACTGTTGGCAGTCGCCTGTAAAAGTGAATAGTTTTTAAAGTCAACCGCCTGATAAATCGTCTTGTTTGCAAATTGCTCAAGTAACTTGCCAATCGTTTCACTGTCGTTTTGCGTCAGTAGTATCAATGACTCTTTAAACGTGTAATTTCCAAAGCTGTTAAAATCCCGACCCGCTAAATAATCGTGAATTAATACCAACGAAAAGCCACCATGTAAAAAGTGACCACCAACACTGGCGTATAAGCGGCCTTGTTGAATTTGTTTTAACGCCTCCAAATCCCAATCAATACCACCAATTAAAGCTGTTTCGTTTGCTTTCAAGGCATCCATGACACCTAACGCCAGTTCATCATTCGCACACCAGACGATATCCATTTCACGGTATCTATTTTTTAGCGCAGGATATAAGCGTTCTGCGCGACTGCGTTTCCACGAACCAGATAAATACTGTTGTAAGTAAGCCTTAGATTGCTTTATATTAATCTGATCTGTTAAGCCTTTTTGTCTATCAACATTTGCTGAATGGCCATATTCTCCACCGATTGCGACAACAGCGAATTTATCTTTGTTGTAGCGTTCGTCTGCTTCTTGGATTAATGCATCAGCTAATAAGCTTCCGGCAGCAATATCATCGGTCACCATTTGCCCAATCCAATATTTGTGTGAACGCCTAGGGGCTAAATTCGAATCTGAAATTTCAAAATTGGTTATAAAGGTGAACACGGGTATTTTCGCTGCTTCAAAAATATCGAGTATTTCTACCCCTTTATTTTGAAAATTATAAAATAAAACTGCATCGTATGGTTGCGGGTGTTTAGCGATTTCTTCAGCCAACCGTAACATTTCGAAACGATTGCGGTTATACATATAAATATCTAAATCAATTTCTAAGTCTTGCGCGGCATCTTCAATAAATGCATGGGTTAATCGCCAAAACTGGTTTCCTTCAGAATAGTCGACTTGTCCAGAAGCTGAGAGCTTCATTGGTGCCAACCAAGCGATACGTTTGGCTAACACACTTTCACTAAAAACAAGTAAAACCAGCAATAAAAGTCGACTAACCATAATTCACCTCAAAAAAGGCTCATCCCTGAGCATACACACTCTACAAGCGAAATTGATTTAGTCAGTATAGTAGTAACAGCAGCGTTCTACCTCATCTGAGCTTCCCATAATGACAGGTACACGTTGATGTAATCCGTCTGGTGTAATGTCCAATATATCTTGTAGCCCAGTTGACGCTTTACCACCGGCATTTTCAACTAACATCGCCATGGGCATTGCTTCATACAACAGGCGTAATTTGGCCGGTTTTGCAGGGTCACGTTTATCTTCAGGGTAGAGGAAAATACCACCACGGGTAAGAACACGGTGAATATCACCCACCATTGCAGCATTCCAGCGCATGTTAAAACGCTTTTTACGTATACCAGACTCACCTTGCAACAAATCGTTAATATAAAATTTTGTAGGTTCAAACCAGAAACGAGAATTGGCCATATTAATAGAAAATTCTTGCGTCTGTAACGGAACACGGACTTCATCGTTCGTTAACAAGAACCCACCATGAGTTCTATCTAACGTGAAGCATCGGGTTTTTGAGCCGGTCGTCAGCACCAACATGGTTGACGGGCCATACAAAACATAGCCTGCAGCCAACTGATTGCGCCCACTTTGTTCGAACTGCTTAGGATCATCCGCAGACAATTCTTTGATAGCGGGCAATATCGTAAAAATAGTCCCAATTTGGCCGTTAATATCGATATTGGATGAGCCATCTAGCGGATCAAATGCAACCAGATATTTACCATCTTCATGTGCTGCGACAATTGAATCTTCTTCCTCTGATGCAATCGCACGTACATTGGTATCATTGAGCAACATACTTTTAAGTAACTGATTGGCGATAACATCTAACTTTTTTTGCTGCTCGCCCTGAATGTTCTCATCCAACGTTGAGCCTAAAACACCACCTAGAGCGCCTTGACTCACGCGAAAAGAAATTTCTTTACAGCCAGCTAACACAGTGCGGATCAACATGAGTAATTCCAGATCCACCTGATCACTTCTTAAGGTTGGAATTAATCTTTGCATTAGCTTTTCTCGATTCTATTAACACAGTTTAAATCAGCAAACGTAGTTGCTAATCGGCTTGACATGCTCTCCTCTGCTTTGCGTAACCAAACACGAGGGTCGTAGAATTTTTTATTAGGTTTATCATCACCGTCTGGATTACCAATTTGAGTTTGTAAATACCCTTCGTTGGCTTGATAATATTCTTTCACACCGTCCCAGCTTGCCCATTGCGTATCTGTGTCTATATTCATTTTGATAACGCCATATGAAATAGCATCACGAATATCTTTTAAGTCAGAGCCTGATCCACCGTGAAATACAAAATCTAAACTGTTGTGGGGTAACTCAAATTTTTCACTTACAAATTTCTGTGAATTTTTCAAAATTTCAGGCGTTAGTTTGACATTACCGGGCTTATAAACACCGTGGACGTTACCAAAAGAAGCTGCAATCGTGAATTTATCGCTGATTTTACTTAAAACTTCATATGCATAAGCTACATCTTCAGGTTGAGTATAAAGCGCAGAACTATCAATATCAGTATTGTCGACACCGTCTTCTTCACCGCCAGTACAACCTAATTCAATTTCAAGTGTCATACCCATTTTGCTCATACGTTTTAAATACTCAGCACAAATTTCGATATTCTCTTGCAACGGTTCTTCTGAAAGATCAAGCATGTGTGAGCTGAACAGCGGCTCTCCCGTCTGCTCAAAATAGGCTTCGCCAGCATCTAACAATCCATCAATCCAAGGCAACAATTTTTTCGCAGCATGATCAGTATGCAATATAACAGGTACACCATAGGTTGTAGCGGCCTGACGAACATAATGAGCACCCGCTACGCCACCGGCTATCGCCGCATCTATTGAACTTAAACCCGCACCTTTACCAATAAAAAAGCCAGCACCACCATTAGAAAACTGAATAATAACCGGTGAATTTGCTTTTTTAGCTGCTTCCAATGTCGCATTTACTGAATTCGTACCAACTACATTTACCGCAGGATAGGCAAATTCATTTTCTTTAGCATGTTCAAATAATGCACTGACAGCATCGCCTGTCATCACGCCACCTGAGGCTATTTTTTGTTTAATTGCAGCATCATTGTATGTCTTCATGTGTAGCACTCCTGTTTTATGCTAATTGAGCTTCCGCTTGAATTGTTGCTTGTTGGCAGATGTCTAGAAAATGTTCTGGGTCTAAGCTTGCACCGCCGACTAACAAGCCATCTATATCTTCTTGAGTAAGCAATTGTTTGGCATTGGTTTTATTTACACTGCCACCATATAAAAGACGAATACCTTGAGCGCATTCTTCACCGTATAAAGCCGCTAGCTCGTGACGAATAAACTGATGCACTTCTTGCGCAATTTCCGGAGATGCCGCTTTACCCGTACCAATAGCCCAAACCGGCTCGTAGGCAATACAGATATTTTTATCGGTAAGGTCGATTCCTTCTAAGCCTTCAGTTAATTGACGGGTCAAAACATCTTTAGTGATTTGATTTTCGCGTTCTTCCTGATTTTCCCCGATACATAAAACAGGCGTAAGATTATGCGCCAACGCGCGTTCCACCTTAATCTGACAACTGGCATTGTTTTCCCTAAACATAGCTCGTCTTTCTGAATGACCTATCAAGCAGAACTTACAGCCGGCTTCTTTAAGCATTTGCGCTGAAGTTTCTCCGGTATAAGCACCTGATTCAAATTTACTGACATTTTGACTACCAATCCGAATTTCCGAGTGCTGTAAAAAATTAAGCATGTCACGGATATAGATATAAGGCGGGCAAACAACAATTTCAGCTTCATAATGTTTGCGGATAAACGAAGCGACTGAGCTACACATCAAGTCTATGCCACCGTTCAATTTCCAATTGGCAATTATGATAGGTCTTCTAGCGTGCATATGTTTTACCTATATTTTTTTAGTATCGTGTTTAAAGCATTTATGTAGTGAACATAAAGTGACATCCTTGTCACTTTAGGCACTTCTGGAACCTTCCAAACGGGTTAAATCAAACTTATGATTTTATGCAGCCTGATTTGCAGCCAGACAAGCTTGAGTAATCTGCTCCCAAGAACCATTAGAAACCCAGTTTTTATCCGCAAGCCAAGTACCACCAACTGCAGCAACATTATCAAGCGCAAGAAAATCTTGTAAATTATCCGCTTTAACGCCCCCAGTCGGACAGAATTTAACATCCTGAAAAACGCTACTAACGGCTTTTAAAAATGCTAACCCGCCGCACAACACAGCTGGAAATAATTTCATTTCACGATACCCTGCTTCATAAGCTAAAGCGATATCTGCAGTGTTTGACACACCAGGGATCACAGGGACAGGGCAACTTTCTAAGGCCACCAATAACTTAGGGGTTATAGCTGGGGTAATAATAAAATCTGCCCCCGCGGCGAGTGCTTTATCTAAAGTTTCAGCATCTAATATTGTGCCCGCACCAACAATCAACTCAGGTACTTGTTGTTTAATTGCGCTTAATGCCGCCAGCGAAGCTGGAGTACGTAAAACCACTTCAACAACGCGTACGCCACCGGCCACCATAGCCTTAGCTATTTGTACACCCTGCTCTTCACTGTCTGTTTGAATAATTGGTAAAACTTTTTGTTTTCCCATTAAATCTGAAAATCTTGGCATTTGTGATCAACCTATATAAGAGGCATGCGCCTCATTTTTTATCTATAATACTTTCGCTTATGACTGCTTAAGAAAATCTTCCCTTACCGGGCTAAAAGTATCGAGTAAAATACCAGCACGCTTGCACACTGCGCCATGCTCAACATAAGGTGGAATATAAAAACTATCCCCAGCTTTAAGTTGTTTAATTTCACCACCCACGTTGACATCAAACTCACCAGATTCAACGTAAGTGACCTGTGAATGGGGGTGACTATGTACATAACCTTCCGCACCTGTGTCAAACCAAACTTTTACAACCATTAATTCTTCGTTGTAACCCAAAATTTGGCGTGTAACCCCTTGGCCTAAGTCTTCTATAGAGACATCTTCCGAAAACACAAAGTTATTACTCTCGTTCACTTAAACCTCTTTTGCTGGCTAAAACTGACTGACAACCAAGTCTAACCAATAAGCCAATTAATTGTCAAACACTAATTGCAACTAGTGACTTACAAATAACACACACAAAACACTTATTGTAATACAGGTTTTGTTAACAATAAATTTATTACCAATTTGTAAGACAACTTGCTTTATGTCTTGCAAAATAAAGGGTAGAATCAGGTTTAACGGTGGGTTTAACGTTTTAACTTTTTAAGATGTCTAGGTAGTTCAGTATGAAAAATAAACGAATGTTTTGGAGTATTGTCGAGAAAATAGAAGCTCGAATTAATTCTGGTGAATTTACAGCGGGTGCGCGTTTGCCACCAGAGCGAGAGTTTGTTGAGACTTATAATGTAAGTCGGCCAACCATTCGCGAAGCGATTATCGCATTGGAAGTTAGAGGCAGAGTAGAAGTTAAAACAGGTTCAGGTGTTTATGTCTTAGAGCAAAAAGAAGACTCAGCGACAGAACACAAAATCAGTGCATTTGAATTAACACAAGCACGCGCTCTGTTTGAAGGTGAAGCCGCAGCATTGGCAGCGTTTGCAATTACGGATGAACAAATAGCCGCTTTAGAAAAAACCATGTCACAAATGGAAATGGGTCAGGATGTTGAAAAAGCTGACCGCGATTTTCATTTAATCATTGCCAAAGCGACTAAAAATAATGCGGTGCTTTCTGCAATTCAAGGACTATGGAAAGTTCGAACAACAAACTCTGATGTAGCGGAAGCATACAAAGATATATGTAGTCAAAGCCATACTAAAAGGCTACAAGAGCATAGAGAAATATTAAACGCGTTGAAAAAGCGAGATACTGCAGCTGCGCGCACCGCAATGCATAAACATTTCCAACGCTTAATAAATGCTTTGTTTGACAAAAGTGAAGAAAAGGCTTTAGAACAGATTAAAAAGCAAACTTCACAAACACGCGGTTTGTATTCTTTAGACCATGTGGTCAGCAGAGCCAACTAAGCATTAAACCGTTAAAATTATTAGACAATCCCACCGCATAAGCTACATTTTGCCATGTTTTCACATGGCAACTTTGTTACGCCCGAATACGTGATTCCATTTCAGTTTTATACTTTTTAGGTGTTAAGCCAAATTGCTTTTTAAACAGCGAAATAAAGTGTGAGGGGCTCGAAAAGTTTAACTCAAACGCAATATCTGTAATCGACATATTAGATTGGCTGAGTAACCGAGCAGCACTGTACAACTTGTGCTGATTTGCATATTCAGAAAAATTGCACCTAAAGACACTTTTAAACAAACGTGAAAAATAAGAAGGCGATAAATGGCACAAGCTTGCTGCTTCATCTAACGGCAATTCAACCGCAGCTTGATGTCGAAACAAATTCATAACCGGTTGTAGTCGTTGATAATTTGCACTTTTTTGTACCGTGGTAAGTTGGGGCGGTTTTACCGGATCTGCATGTTCAGCCAACCAAATTAATATAAGCTTCAGAATCGTTAAACTTTTTTCGCTGTACGGATCTTGCTGGTAACTATCTAACAACCACTTAACCTGAATTGAAAAAGACTCCAATTGACTCGTATCCATTCTTAAATGCATACCTTGTTGGAAAAAAGAGTCCAACTCTGGTAGAGCTTGTTGGCTTAAAAATTCGGGCAAAAACTGAATAATATACCAAGATTTAGCATCTGCTGTCAGTTCAAAATCATGTGTTTCTAAACTAGGTATAAAAACAATATCTTGGTCTTTTAACTGAGACTGACCCTGACTATAAAAATAGGTTCCGTCAATTTTTTCAAACACGATGATTTCATGCACTTGATGAAAATGCATAAAACAAGAGTAAGGATCATCAGCCTGATAACTGACGTGATGGATCTCAAAACTATACCCCTTCTGAATACAAAACGGTTCACAATAAACTTTGCTCTTACTCATATCGCCCTCACTGCTTTTTATCAGATTACAATTAAGTGAGTAGAATGACAATATTTTGATATTTATCGCTGACAAAATGTCAGATTACAATCATTCAACATGGTTAAATGTTATTTTTGTAAGTTTATATTTGGGGATAACCATGTTGCAATCACGTGCAATTATATCTAACGGCCAAGGTCAATTTGAATTGACCACAGTCGAAGTGGGCCAACCACACGCCGGCGAAGTACAAGTAAAAATTAAAGCCTCTGGTATCTGCCACACCGATTGGGACTCTATTCAAAACTGGAATAAATCATTTATCGTCGGGCATGAAGGTGCAGGTATCGTAACAGCAATCGGCGAAGGCGTAACAAAAGTTCAAGTGGGCGACAAAGTCATCTTAAATTGGGCGATACCCTGCGGAAAATGCTTTCAGTGTTTAGAAGGCAATGTACATATCTGCGAAAATCATTCACCTGTCTGTGGCTGCGATTTATCCGGTCATGCCCACCCAGCAGCTTGCACACATGAAAATGCACCTTTAGAACGTTCGTTTCACCTAGGAACTATGTCTGAATATACGGTTGTTAAAGAAGCAGCTGTTGTAAAAACAGATGTAGATATTTCATTCCCAGCCGCGTCAATTGTAGGTTGTGGTGTAATGACAGGTTGGGGTTCAGCCGTTAATGCTGCCAATGTAAAAGCCGGCTCGACTGTTTGTGTCATTGGCTGTGGTGGCGTTGGTTTAAACGTGATTCAAGGCGCCGCGATATCAGGCGCCGCTAAAGTAATTGCCATTGATATCAGTGAAAGTCGCATTCAACAAGCAAAACAATTTGGCGCAACCCACGGTGTAATAGCAGCTAAAGAAGATATCGACTTTGTTCAAGTATTAGAAGATGTTAAAGCGTTAAATGGTGGACGTGCCGCAGATTATGCTTTTGAATGTACAGCGATACCTGCACTGGGCTCGGCTCCCCTTAAATTAATTCGCAGTGCGGGTGTTGCCGTGCAGGCAAGTGGCATTGAACAACGAATCGATTTTGATTGTGAATTATTTGAATGGGATAAAATCTATATCAACCCACTCTACGGACAATGCAACCCAGAGCGAGACTTTCCACGCATTTTGTCTTTGTTTGAATCAGGAAAACTTAAACTAAATGAATTAGTGACCAAAACATACACATTAGAAACGCTGGCTCAAGGTTTTGACGATATGTTAAATGGGCGTATTGCCAAAGGCGTTGTTATTATTGATAGCGAAGATGCGCAAAACAACGGAGAAAATGCATGAGTATCTTAAGGCTTGAAGTTTCCAACCCAAAATTCACGCCCGACAATACGCAAATTGTGACGATACATTCGTCACACCTAAACCGCAGACACGACGTAAGTTATTACAACACCCATGCAAGGGGAAACGATTTACCCATAATAGTGTTATTGCATGGCGTTTATGGTAACCATTGGGTATGGTTGAATTTAGGAGGGGTAGATCTAGCTTACAAAAAAGTCAAAGCTGAATTTGGCATCCAAGATTTTATTCTGGTCATGCCGTCAGATGGCGGTTTATTCGATGGCAGTGGTTATTTACCCACTCATAATCATGGTGACTATGAAAGCTGGATTGTTGACGATGTAATCGAGGCCAGCATCCAAACACTAGAACAAGTGACTGAACAAAGCCGAGTTTATATTAGCGGATTGTCAATGGGTGGTTACGGAGCACTGAGATTAGGCGCAAAATACCCAGATAAATTCAGTGCAATTTCAGCTCACTCGTCTATTACCGAATTGGCGGATTTAAAATATTTTGTCGACACCGATTTAACCGCGTATCAGTGTACCAATAACGATGAATCTAATCTGTTGTACTGGATGGAAAAGCAGCAAACTAAATTACCGCCACTGCGACTAGATTGTGGCCTAGATGATGAGTTGTATCAAAGTAACCTTAAGTTAATCGATAAAATGAACGCGGCAAAAATACCCCACCAATTTGAAGTATTTGAAGGTGGTCACAGCTGGGAATATTGGCACGTGCACGTACAAAAAACCTTTCGCTTTTTTAATGAAATAGAAAGCCGATATTAGCCTGTTTAATGCCCGCTTAACTTTACTTTTTAGGGAAGTGGGCATTCATTTTGTAAAGATTGATAAAATATTAATTTGCGATGTGTCATTTCGTCAATCCTGCGACATACTAGAATGAATAAAGGCTTGTTTAGCCGAATAAAATTCACCATTACACAATTAATCATCACAAAGTTAATCATCGGAGTCGAATTTTTGGATATTCAAGAGCTAAAACTAATTAAAAAAGCACAGCAAAAGGATATCTCAGCTTTTACTCAGCTGGTTAAAAATCACGAACGGGAAATAAGAATTTGTTTAGCGGCACGCTTAGATGAAATCCACGAGGCCGAAGACTTAGCACAAGAAACTTTTATTGTCGCATTTCGCCGAATTGAGGAATTTAGCCCCGAACGTCCAATTAAATATTGGTTCAAAGCTATCGCGCTTAATTTGCTCAAAAATCACAGACGAAAGGTTTCGCACATCGCTGCCGGTGATGCGAATGATATTGAACAACTCATTGCAACTAAAATTGAACGCCAAATAGACGAACAACTCGAAAGACAAGATGAAAATATTTTGGTAAATGCTTTAAATAGTTGTACTGAAGCTTTGAATGAAAACGCGAAAAAACTGATTAAACAATATTATAGTGAAGGTTACAGCGTGGCTGATTTAACACAAATATATCAAACCAGACATTCTACTATCACCATGCGTCTGCATCGTATGCGGGACAAGTTGCGCGAATGCATCAACCAAAAACTATCCGAAGAGGTATAAAGGTGAGCAAGCTCAACAAACACGACGAAAAATTACTGGCTGATTATCTATCCGAGAAAACCGATGTAGAGGGTTTGAACAAACGCACAGAGAATAATGGCGATGTGCTAACTCACCTCGCGCAGCATAAAATAATTGAGCGGTTATTGATCGCCAAATATCAAATGACGGATGCGAAAGTATTTCAAAAAGAGATCGAATTACGCCTAACACATACTGAGCAGGATGATTTTGCGAAAAAGGTAGAAAAAAAACTAAAAACCATCCAGCAAATAAAACACACTAACGAAGCCGCAAACGATAAACATTATGTGAGAAACGCGTTACTGGCAACTGCAGTAATACTGATTGTTACATTTTTTGGGCTCTTTTTAACGCAGCGCAACAGTGGTTATGATGTCCAGAATCCTATCGAGCTTGCAACTATCGGTAACAACTTAAACAACAATAATTCCGAATTTGGTCATTCAGTAGATAAATTCAAACAGGCTGATAAACAAGCAACTGCAGACACCTCAAATCTCTTTCCTACCCACACCGACAAAAACAGCGATAAAAAATTATCTAAGGATAATCCTAGTTCAATCCCCTTAACCGCATCTATCACACAAGCAGAACCGCCAAAAGAAATTGATTTACTGGCCGGATTAAATGCAGATTTTGAAACTGGAGAAGTTGCACCTTGGAAACTTAATCACAATTCAGTAGGTTTTATTGAAGTCAGACCCGAAGCAGCAAACAGCGGACAAAATGGTTTATATATAAACACCCAAGCTGGGCCAGCTTACTTGATAATGTCTCCGCTAAATTTACCTCAAGGCTTTATGCAAAACTCAAAGCTGTTTAAATTAAGCTTTGATATTTTTAGACTAAACGAAAATACGAATCCAGCTGGTGTATATGCTCGCCTAGCAAATCATAAAAAAGGATATTTAACAACAGCTTACGGGCCATGGTTAAACGACCATTCCGCCGGTCGCTGGATCCACTTTGAAAAATATATTTACGGTGAAAACTGGCCAGCAAGCAACACCCAATTAGAAATCGCATTTAACCGACCTGGTGAAGAATTTTATATAGACAATGTACAGCTAAAATCAGTCGTAAATAATAAAAACTTATTAACGGGGCGCAACCCAGATCTTGAGAGCGGACAATATGGTTCGTTTATCGTTGAAAAAATTGCGACTGGCTACGACAATTACGCACAAGTAAAAACCACCTCAGAAGCTGCAATTACTGGGGAATATGGCCTATATGTAGATACTTTCCTAGGCCCGCTAGCAATCAAATTGAATCAATATGCATTTGCAGGTATTCAATTTGATGCAGCAAAAAGCTATTTATTTTCTTATGATCTAAGGCTAAAACGCGGCGACTATTCAGCCGTACACAATATTCCCAGTGGATGGCAAACGGCAGTTCCGGGCTGGGCGCCACACAGTTACTCGACAACTCATCAAGAAATTGCTGAAAGTGGATTAATAAAAATCAGAGTAGAAATCCCAGGCGCGGAAATTGTCAAAAAAAGCTATTTTGAAATCGGTTTTCACGTCAATACGAAAGCTATCTTTCATGTAGATAACTTTGAGTTTTCAGAAATCGAGTAAAATACAAGCTTTGCGCATAAACAAGCAGCCTCAGTAAAACTGGCGCCGAGTAGTAAACATATACTAATATTAAGTGAAAAGCTTTCATGAGATCAGGATGAAAGACTCACATCAACAAGATCTGATTAAAGATCACCAACCTGAGATGATCCACAAAAGATTATCTCAGGGCCCAAAACGAGAAAACATCTCAGATGCGGTATTAGGCGGTATCGATGGTTGTATCACCACGTTTGCCGTAGTTTCTGGCTCTGTCGGCGCTGGCTTTCCTTCATCTGTCGCTGTGATCCTCGGGTTTGCAAACCTTTTCGCCGATGGGTTTAGTATGGCTATCAGCAACTATGAATCGAGCAAAGCTGAATCGGAATATTTAGAAAGTGTCATAAAATCAGAAGAGCAACACATACAAGAAGTGCCGGACGGTGAGCGTGAAGAAATAAGACAAATATATCGCGCTAAAGGGTTTGAAGGCGAGTTATTAGAAAAAGTCGTAGATAAAATTACAACAAATAAAGAAGTATGGCTTGAGATTATGCTCGCGGAAGAACACGGACTTTGCAAAAACAGCAAAAGCCCCATAATTTCAGCCAGTGTCACATTTTTATCCTTTATTGCCGTAGGTGCAGTGCCACTTCTGCCCTATTTAGGATCTTCTCTCACAATGAACCAACAATTTATCATGAGCGCATTTTTAGCAGGTATTATGTTTTTTGTCATTGGAATGCTAAAAAGTCTAGCATTGGCCAAACCGTTACTGCTGTCTGGATTACGTACACTACTCACCGGTGGAACCGCTGCCGCACTGGCCTATTTTACCGCTTATTTTTTACGTGAGGTGTTTAATATCGCTGGCAGTTAACGCAATTCTTCACAATCATTAAAACTATGCCTTTTCGTAAAACCAACAAGTTGTCCAAAATTTCGCTCTTCTTTCTATTAATTATTTGACCAAGAAGGGTAGCATTCTTTGCTGTTTTTCTGTTTTTTTGTTTTTTTGTTTTTTTGTTTTTCTATTAAGAATAGAAAATAGAGAATGAAAATAAAATCTGGTTCAAACAGACCGGACTCAAAGAAGAACAACCTATGACAGTTTAAACTTGCTCACAAGACTCACCAATTTAGTATTTAGTGTTTCGATACTCGCCGTTTCATTGCGCATACGATCGCCTTTTTCATTAAGTTCATCAACCATTTGGTGAATATGTGTCATATTCTTATTTATTTCACTTATTACCGTGTTTTGTTCACCAGCAGAGCTGGAAATCTGTACGTTTAACTCGTTAATTAAGCTGACAAAATTGATTAAATCACTTAAGTTATCTGCGACTAATTGAGCTTCGCTCACTGCATATTGGCTCGCGTCGCCAGTACGTTCAATGGCGACAACAACAGAGCTGGCTCTATCTTTCAATGCCTGCAGGGCTTCTTCAATTTCTTTCGTGCTGTGCTGTGTTTTGCTGGCCAAAGCACGCACTTCGTCCGCTACGACAGCAAATCCACGCCCTTGTTCACCCGCTCTTGCAGCTTCAATGGCTGCATTTAATGCTAATAAATTGGTTTGTTCGGCAATTCCCCCAATTACACCCAATATCGATGCGATATCTTGCGTTTCATTATTCATCGCGGTGATATTATTGGTTGTCTGCTCTACTTCTCGAACGAGATTTTGTAAGTTATCCTGAGCACTTTGTATGTTATTTTTAGATGTATCTGCGAGTGTATCAGCCTCACGCGTATGCTTTACAGTATTATCAGCATGCTCAGATACTTGTTGAGCGGTATAGCTAAGTTGTTCAACAGCTGATACTACAAATTCTGTTTCTTTAGAGTGGTTTTTCAATATATCTGAGGTTTGTTTTTCGTGTTCACGTAGCACATTAACCCCATTTGATAGTTGAATGGTCACTGATTTAACGTCACTTATCATCGAGTGCAAGTTGCCGATAACCCGATTGATACCCCGAGCAATATCACCCAAATCATCATTCGATCTTACTTTTAAGCGGCTTGTAAGGTCGCCTTCCCCCTCAGCTAACTGCGCTACGGTAGTTTTCAGATCAAGCACTGGACGATAGAGTTTTGCTAATACAATGACCAGTACCAAGATAGAAACTAAACCAATCACCAAGGCTAACAGTCTTAACTTCCAGACCGCAGATTTAACCTGTGCGAAAGCTGTTTTACTGTCTACAGCCACTAGCAGGTTCCAACTGACTCCAGCGTCCAAATGAATCTTTTTAGAGACAAGTACATAGTCTTCGCCTTGAATATCAATTAAATTAAATGAGTCTTCGCTTGCCAATATGGTTGGAGCAAGCGGCTGTGTTACATTTATGATGTTGATGTTTTCCCGCACAGGTATAAAGTCTGCGGTTGATTCAAGCACGGTCCCTTTCCCATCAATCAGAACACCTACCGCACCGTCAACCACCTTCATTTCTTCAAGCAGCGTTTTTATATGTGTTAATCGTACATCAACCAACACAACGCCATTTTCAATCGGATGAAGCGCACCCAGCATCGGTTCCTGACTTTTGGTGGTAAAAAATACATCGCTTAAACCAAGCCCTGTCAATGAGCGGCCAAACTTAAACCACGAACGAGTGCGAGGATCATAACGCTTGATATCGCCCACCCCTCCTGGAAAATTAGCGTCGTGCTTTGAAGCATACGACCGGCCATCGGCAAAGCCGATAGTGACTTTGTGTACTGATGCCGAAATTGCTGCTATTTTTAATAGTTCCTTTAGCCTAACCTTATCTTGAAATTGCTCATAAAGTTTGGCAACGCCAATAGCATTCTTAGCACTTTTTTGAACGTGATCGGCAATCCGAATAGATTCATAGGTGGCTGAATTTAAGATCGTCCGTTTGAGATCGGCTGACGTATTTGTTCTAAAAAATCTATCAGAAACCAAAACCGTGATTAATAGCGATGCAAGTACAAGTATAGAAACCACCAGTACCAAAGTTCTTCTAAAACCAAGTTGAATCATGCACATATTTCCAAATTTTATTTAGGGTATGTATTTATCAGTAGGTAAATATTGTCCATGAATAACATGCTAAGAGACGAAACACTCTTCGCTCAATTTCACTTATATTTTCAAGTACAACTTGGAAGCTAAGTGCAAAAACAACGCTGAGTACCGAACGCAGTGCTAACAGGTTATTTTTAATCCATTTAATGATTGTAGTCTAAAATTAGGGTGATTCAATGTACAAACCACCCTGTCTAGCAAGTTTCAGAAA
Organism: Catenovulum sediminis; assembly: GCF_007289895.1. GTDB lineage: Bacteria > Pseudomonadota > Gammaproteobacteria > Enterobacterales > Alteromonadaceae > Catenovulum > Catenovulum sediminis. The sequence goes on from NZ_CP041661.1 coordinate 556,870, forward strand.
GACAGTTTTATGATCGAGTTTAGAGCTGCCAATTATTGAGTTGCTGCTGGGTTGTCGGCCTAAAGGCTCGACCTACATTAAAACCAAAAACTTGTAACTTGAAACTTGAAACTCGAAGCTCGTAACTCAAAACTGCCGATTATTGAATGCTGCTAGATTGTCGGCCTAAAGGCTCGACCTACACTTTCTTGAAACTTGAAACTTGAAACTTATAACGCATAACTTATAACTTGAAACTTGCTGCTCGTAGCTTAAAGCTGCCGATTCTTGAATTGCTGCTAGGTTGTCGGCCTAAAGGCTCGACCTACACTTTCTTGAAACTTGAAACTTGAAACTTATAACGCATAACTTATAACTTGAAACTTGCTGCTCGTAGCTCAGAGCTGCAGATTATGGAATTGCTGCTGGGTTGTCGGCCTAAAGGCTCGACCTACACTTTCTTATAACTTGAAACTTGAAACTTATAACTTGAAGCTCGAAGCTCGAAGCTCGAAGCTCGAAGCTCGAAGCTCGAAGCTCGAAGCTCGAAGCTCGAAGCTCGAAGCTCGAAGCTCAATCTATTGTATACAATTAACAAATTATTATATAACATAACGTAAGGTTTTATTAATATACGATACAAAAAAGGTCGGTTAAATGTTTTTATCTCATAATAAATTGATACTGAGTGTAGCTTCAATATGTATAGCTTCAACGCTTAATCTGGCAGGCTGTGGCGGCGGTGGTAGTTCAGTTAATACAGACGATGGAAACTCACCGGGTGAAACTGTCAAAGACACAACGCCAAACACTTTTAGTTTTACCGCACAGACAAACGTAACTTTAAATAGTCAAATAGAATCAGACACCATTACGATTAGCGGTATTGACGCACCGACCAATGTAACAATAACCGGCGGTGAATATTCAATCAACAATGGTAATTATACCAATGCGGCCGGCCAAATTGAAAATGGTCAAACGATAAAAATCAGGATACAGAGCGCTGCTGATTTTTTAACACAAAGCAGTGCAACCGTTTCAATCGGCGGTGTTAGCAAAACATTTGTGGTAACCACGCTGGCAGAATCGATTGTAGATGATGGTGTTGTTCAAGTTGACGTTAATTTAAATACTAAACATGTGATTGATGGCATAGACACACTTGATCGTCAAAAATACATTAACATTCATGCGTACAACTTAGAAAATGGCTGGGGTCAAAATGATGTACATAGCTTAAACGCGCCGAATGAATTAGGTGATAACTTAATGCTAGATTTTATGCAGGGTTATGATGTGTATTTTGGTCGTGATACTGGCTCAATCGGCTGGAACTTAAGAAATGTTTCTCAGGATGCGGCCCGACCGGGATTTGTTGATGAATCGTCCGCCAGTCAGCGCGCGGGCGATGTAAAATGGATCTACGATAATAACACCAGTGTTAAATACGAAAATGCGCGTAAAGTCGAAGATCGTATGCAGGACATGATAGTCGGTGGTCAGCAGCACCCGTACTGGCCGGAAGGAACGTTAATAAATCCGGTAAATGGTGATCCAGCTTGGGCCTTTTCTCAATCCGATACAGCCGCTGAGCCTTTCGGCACGGCGACTGGCCACTATATGTCGCAATACTTATCTAAGTTTTTTGCACAAAATGACAGCGATATGGGCCAACAAAAACCCGTTTATTTTGAAGTGATGAACGAACCTTTGTATGACTTAACCACAGATCGTGAAGGTGATGCAGATTACGTTGAGCCATTAAAAGTATTTAAATTTCACAATACGGTTGCCGCCGAAATACGCAAAGATCCTAAAAATGACGATATCATGATTGGTGGATATACGGTTGCCTTTCCTGATTTTGATAAAGATAATTTTAAACGTTGGGAAGAAAGAGATAAATTATTTATCGACACGGCCGGTGAAAATATGGACTTTATCTCTATCCATTTATACGATTTCCCAACTTTCCAAAACTCTGAACGATATCGTCGCGGTAGCAACTTAGAAGCGACTTTGGACATGCTAGAGCATTATACGTACTTAAAATTTGGTCAGGTCAAACCAATTTTAATATCAGAGGTTGGCTCATCTGTTCACGCTCGGCTAAATGAAGACTGGACACCTCAGCGTGACGCTGAAAAAGTCTTGTCTATCACCACCATGAATACTCAGTTTTTAGAACGCCCGAATAATATTTTAAAAGTGATTCCATTTATACCGGTGAAAGCTGAATGGGGCCGCCGCACTGTAAATGGAAAAAGCATCGCTTATTCAAGCCGCTTAATGGTGCAGAAAAAAGAACGCGACGGATCAGATGATGACACTTGGGTATATTCAGATCATGTTAAGTTTTATCAATTATGGTCAGATGTAAATGGAACACGAGTTGATAGTTATTCAAATGAAGTTGACGTATTAACCGATAGCTATGTTGAAGGTAATAAAGCTTATATCGTTTTAACCAACCTAGAATTTGAAGATGTTGAAGTTAAACTCAATACATTAGGCGTTGAAGGCAATACGTTAAATGCTATCAGCTATAAAGAGCTGAGCTATACAGATGCATTTGAAACTCAGTTAATTGAAAACACCTTAACTGAAATACCTGAAAAAATAACCTTGCCGGCTGAAGCAACTACGATAGTGACGCTTGAATATGCTGACAACATTAATATTGCAGAATCGAACACCGAAAAACGCTATTATGCAACGACTTACCATCAAGCGATTAATGCGAATCAAGCGATTAACTTTGAATTTAAAGATGTCACAGTTAATGATCATGGTGAAGCGGTGCTTAGATTAGGGATAGGTCGCGACCATGGAAAATCATTAACTCCGGTTGTCAATGTGAATGGTACTTCAGTTAGCGTACCGACCGACGTTAAAGGTTATGACCAAAAACAAGGTAAAACCCAAACCGGCCGTCCGAACTTTTTTGGTGTGATTGAAATTCCGGTTTCTTATGATCTGCTACAAGCAAACAACACAGTGTCAGTAGAATTCTCTGATGCCGGTGGTTATGTCAGCTCAGCTGTGATGCAAGTGTTTACAACTTCAGTTGAATTAAACAGAAATTAGGACCAACAAAAATAGCATTAAAATAGCAATAGAATAGTATTAGCAGTCAGTCGTATTTTATGCGACTGACTTTTTGCTTAAATCACGCTGAGAAAAACAAGCTTAATCAAATTGCCAAACAAGTTTTAGGGCTTTCGTTAGACGACGTATCCCAGCCATAAAATATAAAACTTGGAAACTCATCAATATTAATACCCACCATAAACAAAACAATAGCATTTGTGTTTTTCACTTGGCTTGAAATATTCCGGCTAAAAAGTTACCTTAAAATTAAAAACCCGTTAAAAATTAGTTGAACACCGATAGGAAATCCCACCTCTCTGGCGAAAAAATATGAGGGCGTGTTACATAATTAAAATACACACGCCCGACATCATTTTTAAAAATAAAGAGGGCAAAACAATGTTAAAAAATACCGCATTTACCCTGTCGGTACTGGCGATAGTTGCATTAGCGCTGATATTTCCGGATATATTTCGCCAAATTGGTGATTACAAATTAACTGGGTTAATTGTTCCGCTACTAATGATAATTATGTTTGGCATGGGCACCTCTGTTGGCGTTGCTGATTTTGTTCGTGTTGCGAAAATGCCAAAACACATAGCGGTTGGTTTAATCTGCCAATTTACCATTATGCCTTTTATAGGTATGTCGTTAGCTCTGATGTCGGGCTTACCCCCGAAATTGCGGCTGGCATTATATTGGTTGGTTGTTCACCTGGCGGATTAGCATCTAATGTTATGGCCTACATCTCGGGTGCAAATTTAGCTTTATCTTTATCCTTAACGGCCTTTTCTACTTTATTAGCACCTTTTATGACGCCCTTATTAATGTCATGGTTGGCCGGACAACATATTCCAATCGATGCGGTTGCAATGTTTTGGAGCATTACAAAAATAGTAATTTTACCCGTTGTTGCTGGGCTTTTGTTTAACCATTTTTTACATGGTAAATTTCCGATAATTGATAAGTTAATGCCACGTTTATCTATGATTGGCATTATTGTGATTATCGCAGTTATTACAGCCGCAGGCCGAGATAATTTAATCACATTAGGTTTTACTTTAATTGGATTAGTTGTTCTGCAGAATGTGCTTGGCCTTTTATTGGGTTATGGCGTGGCTAAATTGATTCGGATGGATGAAGCTTCTGCGCGGGCTATTGCGTTTGAAGTCGGTATGCAGAATTCCGGTTTAGCTTCGGGTATTGCAGTTGAAATGGGCCGGGTGGCCACTATGGGTATCGCTCCTGCAATCTTTGGCCCTGTAATGAATATTAACGGTTCAATCTTAGCGTCTCATTGGCGAAAAAGTGCCGATGCTGGCCTGCATTCTGACAAGCAATCTGAGGAGCAAGCAGAACAACTTAAACAAGTGCCAAACCGTTAATCGATGGGTTTGCGCTTTAAGGCGTATTTATAGGTGAATGGGGTTGATGATTCAACCCCAGCACAATCAAGCAATCAAACAAACCAACAAACCAACAAACCAACAAACAAGCAATTTTATACACTCAACAAATTAGCAGGTTTAAACTCCACGCTTGCATCAGCCAGTTTTTGCTTATCTAACTTGTCACCTGATTTGATAAATTTAGTCCCAATCACATATGCTTTAGCGTTATTAACTGCATCAACTGACAATAAAGTGTCATCGTTAAAATACCAGACTGAAAACTTGTTATCCGCATCGCCTTCCTGCCGCACAACCAAATTATTATAACCTTGTGATAAACCGACCATTTGTAATTTTACGTCGTACTGATCTGACCAAAACCATGGAATGGTATCGTAAGTTATCTCTTTACCACAGACAGAAGCTGCAGCCACTTTTGCCTGATCAACTGCATTTTGTACCGACTCTAAACGAATAAAACGCTCGTAATGCGGGTTGTGATGAAAACTACAATCCCCGACTGCGTAAATATCGGGATCGTTCGTGCGGGCACAATGGTCCACTTTAATGCCATTCTCTATTTCAAGCCCAGCTTGTGCCGCCAATTCGGTATTTACCCGAATACCAACACCAACAATAATTAAATCAGCTTCGTACATCTGACCGTCATCACAAACCACCTGATTAACTGATTGTTCAGTGATAATTTCGCTGACATTTTTACCGGTCAGTATATTTACACCGTTTTTCGCATGCAGCTTTTCAAAAAAAGCAGACATTTCAGGTGCGGTCACGCGCGCTAATATGCGAGATTCCCGCTCTAAAACAGTGACACAACTGGCTCCCAATTTTTTCAACGATGCAGCTGTTTCTAGACCAATATAACCGCCACCGATCACGACAACACGTTTCTTGTCACTTTGCTCAAAAGCCGCTTTAATATTACTGACATCGGCTGCCGTTCTCAGCGGATATAAATGAGAGGCCGTGTCTAAGCCCTTAACCGGCGGCATAAATGGTCGCGCTCCGCTGGCAATTACCAATTTGTCATATGCCTGAGTTTGGCCATCGGCTAACAGTATGTTTTTGTCTGCCCTGTTAATAGATTCTACTTCTACACCTAGGTTAAGTTCGATCGACTCTTTTTCATAACTTTGCGCCGGCTTAAGCGCATTTTTTTCGATACCATCAGAGCTGGTTAAATAGGCTTTTGATAAAGGTGGTCTGTGATAAGGTAAAACGGGATCAACATCATATAATTTGATCCGCCCGAGCCAACCCGCTTTGCGAAGCGCAAAAGCAAAATTTACCCCTGCATGGCTCGCACCAATCACGACACATGTTTGATCATTGTTTAAACTATCAGACATAAATACCACCATACATTATTAATTTGATTGTCTTTTGCTTGTTCTTTGATTATCCGGTGCCAAATTAAGGCGCTACGCGTAAAATGACACCATCAAGCTGATCACTGATTTCTATCTGACAGCATAAACGGCTATATTCGTTGGCGTTGTCATCCAGTTCCAACATATCTTTTTCAATCTCACTGGCTTCACCAGTTTTCTCGACATGCTCTGGCTCAACGTAAACATGACATGTTGCGCACGAACATACGCCACCACAATCGCCATCAATGCCCTGCACACTATTTTGAACCGCCAGTTCCATTAATGAACCTGAATCGCCTTCTACTGTAATTTGCGCTTCGTCTGTTGTAATAAATGTAATTTTAGCCATGCTAAACCTCTCAAATACTTGGATTAAATTTAACCGTTAAACTGTCAAAACCGACTTTGCGTTGAAACTGATCTAAATCTTCGACATTATCTTTAGCATCTAATATCTCAATTGATTTAACTTTTTGTGCCAATGTCATCAGCAATATATGCATGATCTGACGAGCATGAGTTGCCCCTAAACAATTGTGGTGGCTAAAGCCAAACGCGACGTGAGGGTTAACTTTGCGATCCAACACAACTTCGTTTGGTTTATCAAATACATTACCATCGCGGTTAGCTGACGCCCAACACAAAGACACGCGGCTATCGGCTTTCGCTGCATGTTCACATACTTGAGTATCTTCGGTGACAACACGTCCCATGTGGGTTAATGGTGAAAAATAACGAATCAACTCTTCAACCGCTTTACCGGTAATTTCAGGCGCTTGTTGCAAACGGCTTAACGATTCAGGATGATCTGCAAAATAAGCAATTGAATTCGTTACCGCGTTAATCACCGTATCGCGACCACCCGCAAAAGTTAGAATCATTACACCTTTTACTTCTTCTTTTGTCAGCTTTTTGCCATTTACTTCACTGTTTAATAAGACCGAATATAAATCATTTGTCGGATTTTCAATTGCTCGGTCAATTTCAGCGTCTATGTAATCGTATAAAATATTGGCTTTGTCACCATCTAGCGCAACACCTTCGCTGCGAAAAACATGCGTGCCCCAACCTATCCACACGTCTGATTCTTCATACGGCGTATTTAATAACAGGGTTAAAGCCCGCGATTGTAATTTCAATGAAAAATCGCTGACCACTTCAACCGAATCTTTAGCTAATACTTCATCAACAATATCATTTATTTGTTGTTTAAGTTTTGCTTGATACGCTTCTTCTAGAGGGCGTTTGAACCAAGGCTCAACCACTTTACGGTACTCACCATGCATCGGCGGGTCCACCTCAAAAGGAATTTGCCGAGTATCTCGAATATTCACTTCTGATGGCACAACAATGCGGCCCGGCTCAGCACCCGATTGGAAGGTTTTCCAATTGTGCGCAGTTTTGCGTACGTCTTTAAGGCGCAGCAACATAGTTACAGGATCGTTTTGGTCGTTCATCTCGCCGAAGCCAGTTTCTACACGGGCTTGTTCAAACGGGTCTGGTAATTCGCTTCTTTTCATCACTCTGCTCACTTAAGGCCAGCTTAATCAAAATATATGATGCTTGCCATTTGTTAACAATATATTGACAGTATATTGCCAGACGCCTAATAAAAATACGGAAGGATCCGCCAAAAATATCAGATATTTGCTCTATCAAAATATTTTTGGCGTTACGGGGAAATGTCTAGAATAAATTTATTCAACAATATTAAGTGGATAAATGACTACATCATGCATTTTTCCATCACTTGCGGTAAATGAAGCCCGAATTTGATAAATATGCGAATCTGGCAATCGTTTATTCGGTTTTAAATCCGCCAAGGATATTTCAGCTTCAAACTCACCGGATTCAGTTCCTAAGGCTTTTTGATTTACCACTATGATATCTTTTACCGGGATCCATTTAGATTTGAAATGCCGTAACCAAACTCTAACGCCCCCTTCATCTGAATAAATCACCTTATTACCAGAACCTGCATGATACGCCACTTGTATTGTCAGCTTGTCACCTGCTTTTAAGTTTGCATCGGCAAAGGCTTGTTCGTTAAGAATTTTTATGTATGGCTCAATGTAAGGCTCTACGGTTATTTCTACTTCATCCGTCAGATTTGGTTTGTCTTGTACAATCGCTTTAATACGGCTTTTTCCAGCGGCGTTCGCAGTGACAGTACCGCTTTTAGAAACACTCGCAATATCAGAATTTTGACTTTGCCAGATAATATTTTTGTTATCGGCCAAAACAGGCTCAACATTGGCACGCAAATCAATACTTTGACCCACAATTAAAGACAAATTATCTGTCTTTATATCAATTGATTTAGCAGCCACCGGATACCAAGGCTCCAAAGTTACTGTCATTGTTTCATCCAGTTGGTTAGCAGAGCTTGTAACGCTAATATTTGCCGACTCACCCGCTTTGCCAACAGCGGTTATGAGCCCCCGTGAATCGACAGTGACAACATTGTTATTATCTGAGTGCCATTGCAACACTTTTTTTGAGTTGGCCGGTGTCATTGCAACATCCAACTGATAATCCGTGCCTTCTCTTAGATTAAGTTTAGAAGGTATCAATTTAATTGTTTTAGGATCGAGTGCATCCGTGTCGTACTTTTGATTAACGGCTTTGTCATTAAATGTAACGGTTTCGCCATTTCGCCATCTAATTTTAATTTCATCAATATGCTCAGCTTGACCTAAACCAAAATGTACAATGTTAAGTAAGCTTTGCGAAAATATAGCGCCGGCTGATCCAACTCTCTTTTGATAGGTTTTGCCTTTCGCTTTTATCGTTACAACGGCTGAAATTGGATCAATATTTTTAGTCGGCGAATAACCAACCCGCACTGTCACAAAGTTATTTTCAATGCTCTTACGCTTGTTTTTAAATGAGTTTTTAAGTGAATCTTGAATCGTATTTTCATTTAGATATAAGTACCATTCACCACCTTCACTGCCATTTAATAAATCGATATCACCATCGCCGTCAAAATCGAACGCCTGCCCCATATCACCATATCCTGGCCCATCAACATCATTTGCACCATGCTGCGTCAAAGTTTCAAACTGCCCTTTTCCGGTATTTAACAACATATAGTCTGATAAACGGCCATGTATATTGCCCCAACGATAAACAAATAAATCCTGATAACTATCGTTATTAAAATCGCCCACTGTTACACCCGTAGAATTTGCCCCTTTAGGAATATTCCAGCTAGCGGATACATCAGTAAAATGAATAGATGGGCTTGTTTTAGCAGGCTTACGTGCTGCCGTGAGTTGCGAAACGCTGTCGTTGCGCAATAGATAATCTGAGCCATTGCGATTTTGGGGTTCAAAGTGCGGTGTTGCTTGGGTAACACCTTCTAACGTGAACTTGAAGTGCCAGAAAATATCGCCGTTTCGCACTAAAGCGGCTTTCCATTTATCGCTCCCCAGATAACCAAAATAAACACCATTTATTGAAATATCAGACGGCCAACCTTGCGCGTTATTTGCTTGTATATTGAGTTTTTCGCCGGGTTTAATATCTTGTTTTAATTTATCTTTACCTAAATATATTGGATAGTCTTTACCCCGTTGTGGGCCGCGCGCTAAATAACCAAAATTAAAAAACTGAATGGATTTTTCCGCTATAAATTCAAATTCATCCACCCCCTTCATGCCACTCGGTTTAATCGACACCTGCTGTTTTAAAGGGTTAAAATCAAAAGAAGGGGATTCGTTTCGTTTATCTTCAACCTCTTTACTTCTAGCAAGGTATAAATCGAGATCGCCATCATTATCAATATCTATATCCGCAACCGCCTTAATTTGCCCCACAGCCACTATCTCTTTAGGTAGCATATTTGTCGCTTCAGTAAAGGTAAAATCGCCATTGCCCAACCAGACTGACAAAGGGCTATAGAATATGAAATCATCGATTGAATCATTGTTTAAATCAGTTAGCAGTACGCGTGAGGGGTGAACATCCTGAATACCTTGCACCTCTTTAAATTCAAACTTGCCATTGCCTAAATTTTCATAAAAGAAGTGCTGTGGTTTATCGCCATGTAAGCTGGTTTCGTTAAATAATAACAGGTCTAAATCACCATCCAGATCCATATCTGACCATTTAGCACCACGGCCCCGCCCCCCTCTAAATATGCCAACATCGCCTGTCATTAAAACAAAAGTGCCATTATTATTTTGGTAAAAATTAGCTTTAGATGGATTTTTACCGTTACCACCGCCTTGCGTCACAATTAAATCAAGATCACCATCATTGTCATAATCTGCCACTGATGTGCCATGCAAATCGTGCATAAACCATCTGGCTAAATTTTTATCATGTTTGCTAACCGTTCCATCGCCATTGTTCCAATATAGTTTACTGCTTTCCTGATTGTGATTATTGACGATAAAATCGTAATCGCCGTCATTATCAATATCCGCAACGGTTGGGCCACCATATTTAATTGAACTGACTTTATCTAAACCCACACGAGTAGAAGCATCGGTAAACTTGGCAAGCGTTAAATCTTTTATATCTTCAAATTTAATTTGCTGAATGGTTAAGTTTGCATTTTGTGCTAATAAAGCAAGTTCAACTTCACCTGATTGTGGGAACTCAATGACAAAGTTGAGCGTTTGTACGCCTTTTGATGGGATATTCAGACTGTCTAATAACAGTGTATCATCTGCAAACAAGCTGAGATTGGCATAATTTTTTGGATTATCCAGCGTAACACTGACTTTTTTTGTTAACGATCCTTGCACTATAACGGGTATTTTAGTTGCCGCGTTAATGTTCAATTCTATCGGTTGTTTTAACAACGCTTCATTTTGACAAGCGATGAGCGAGATTAATGCGAATAGCATCAAACAAAGCGTTTTTACACTTTTGATATCGTTTTGTAGTCTGTTCAAAGTCACTATCCTAGTAGTTATAATAAGTCGTTATAATTTTTGACAGTCTACTAAACTAAGATAAATACTCAATGTACAATTAATTGTTTACAAACAACCACCAAAAATAATTGTAGTGTGAGTCTGTAACAGATTGAAAACCTAATTTTAAACCAGAAAGATTAGATTCACTTAACAATGAATGTTTTTTCTAAACTAACTTAACGTATTTTCACCACTAGAATTGGTCAGCAATTTACATCTGCCGAACACAAAAACTTTTTAAATCAACCATGACTTTTTTCCATCTTTCATATACACTTTGTTTACATTGTAGACATTTGACAATAATTATTATTGAGGGTGTAAAATTGATTATTAGATTATTTATAATGCTCACTGCATTAATTTCATTTAGCAGTAGCGCAGCCGATGCAAAACCAAACATACTGATTATTTTATCAGATGACGCCGGTTATACAGATTTAGGTAGTTTTGGCGGTGAGATTGACACACCTCATCTTGATCAACTGGCTAAACAAGGTATGCGGTTTAGTCATTTTTACAGCAACGCAAGATGCAGCCCAACACGCGCCAGTTTATTAACGGGTGTGGATGCTGCGCACGTTGGTTTTGGTGGTGGTGTTGTAGGCGACTGGGTTCGGGAATTTCCGTTTCCGGCACACCGCGGACGCATGCCTTACGAGCAACCGCTAATATCTGAAATATTGGGCAGCAATGGCTATCAGACGTTAATGGTAGGTAAATGGCATTTAGGCGGCAGTTATATCAAAAATAACCCTAAAGGCATGAGCGACTATTGGAAAAAAACCCACCCGGGCATGGAACTGACCGAAGAAGAAATGGAACAAGACTATTTAGCGTTACCACCGCAACGTGGTTTTCAGAAGAGTTTTGTTTTTCATGGTGCGCAAGGCAATCTATTTTTTACACCCGGTGACAATCACAACTATTTTGAAGACAACCAAAAAGCAAAACTAGAATATAACTACAACTATAAAATGCACTGTTACACCAACAATGCATTTAATAAAAAACGTTATGGTGGCTGCCACGGCAAATCAGGTAAAACATTTTACGCAACCGACGGCATGACCGATCGCGCAATAGAGATGATTCACGAGGCTTCTAAAAAAACCGAACCATTCTTTATGTATGCAGCCTACCGCGCGCCGCATAAACCATTACAAGCGCCCGAAGATTTGGTTCAGAAATATTTAAAACGCTACAGCGATTTACAAAAAATTGCAGATGACCGACATAAAGGGTTAGTTGCCGCCGGAATTTTTCCAAAAGGTGTAGAAAGAGCGAATAACAATTATTTGTGGACCAAACAAGAGAAAGAAAAAATTGAAAAATTCCGCCTACAAGCCGCTTTGCACGCAGCAATGATGGAAAAAATAGATGAAAATGTCGGCAAATTAATCCAAGGCCTAAAAGACAGTGGCGAGTATGAAAATACACTGGTAATGTATTTTTCGGATAATGGCGCGGCCGCGCATATTGGCGATTTAATGAACGCACCCTATAAAGGGGTAAAAGCGCTTCTTTGGGAAGGCGGAGCACGCGCACACGCAATTGCAGCTTGGCCGGGTGTGATTCCGGCAAATACCATTTCAGATGATGTGGTTTGGGTGGGTGATATAGTGCCCACTGTATTAGAAATTACAGACATACAATTTCCGGAAAAATTTAGAAATAAAACCCCGAGAAAACCAGATGGCAGAAGTGTTGTAAAAACCCTTAAAGGCAAAAAAATGGCACCGCCTGAAGCGATTTTCTTTAACGACAAAGGCCAACAGAGCGTTATTTACCAAGGCCGCTGGAAGTTGTTGATAGAGCCAGGTTGGTATCTGCAAACACTGGCTAAACCTGGCATTGTGCACGAGCTTTACGATTTACAAAACGATCCGGGTGAAACCAATAACTTGGTTGATAAAAAAACTGAATTGGTGAAAAAGCTAGAAGCAATGTGCAAAAAATGGAAAGCCGAAAACAAGATTGTTGAATATGCAAAACGCATAGAAATAAGACCAAAAGACCCGTATTAATATTAACGGGTGTTTCAAATACGTAGCTTATGCTAGCCTTGAATAAAAAGACGTACCTTTTTGTTCAAGGCGGGTGATTTGTTCTGCGAAAGTTAGCGGGACATCCCACTAATGTGTCGTTCTACTATGGCTGCAAAAACAGTATGAAGCTTAAAGTCTGGATCAAAGCCAATTTGGCTGATAAAGCATTGTCCTGCCTTAGGGCCGAGCTGGTCGAGTTAATTGACTCTGAGTCTTCAGTGCTAGATATTGGTTGTGGAACCGGAGACTTACTATTTAAAGCAGCGTATAAATTAAGTTATGGATTTGGTGTAGACCTAGATGCGGATATGATTAACTTCGCTAATCGTAAATGTGAGGATAACCAAATATCGAATTTAGCCTTTGAAAGCAATGATGCGAAAAGCCTAAATTTACCTCAATTTAATATTGCTACCAGCACTTTATGTCTGCACGAAATGAACGAAAAAGAAGCTTGCACAGTTTTGAGAATTATGGCTGAAAAGTCCGAAAAGGTATTGGTAGCAGATTACGCGACACCTAAATCTTTTCTAGTTAAACTCGGCATAGAGTTCGATGAAATAATATCCGGCCACTACCGGGCGTTTAGGCGATATCGTAATGCCGGGGGAATTTCAGAGTATGCACGTAAGCTTGGATTAAAGATAAATAGAACTATTCCCAGTGCCATCGACGGCATTGTAATTTGGGAAATATATTCATAAAAAAAGACTATGAAATGGTCTATTAACACTGGCACGGGTTAAAGTTTTGAAGCTGGAACATGCGGATTTTCTAGATGTTCAATTAGTTTTTTCTAATCTAGTACAGCAACAGGTTAGCCGAAAGCACTAGTTGCAACTTTCATAGGGTTCGCTTTTTACTTGCAGCAACATTGGCTTAAATTCTTGTGGTCATTTAATAGAAACAGAGCCTGGCATTAAGGTGGCGGTTTTGAGCGAGAAGTGGATCTTTAATTAACAGATACTTTATGTAACCAATAAATTTGTTATTTCCACAAAGGGTGAGCTTTCCAATTTTCAGGCATCCCCATAGCAACTCGCCATCTCTTAACTTCAGATATTGGTGTTAGTACTTCATTTATTTGTTGTGCCCACTCATTTCCATTACCGGTCGCGTTCAACAAATGTCTAAGCATGAGTAAAATATAAAACACTCTGTCGTTTCTAGGCGTTATTGGCGGTAACCAATTGCTATCTTTATTTTTGTCGGGTTTAATCTGTTCCAAAGCCGACTATGGTGAGCACAAATATTTCTGACATACGTTAAAGTATGTAGCCAGTCCCCCAATTTCTTATGATGGAGGTTAAAATGTTGGGCGACTGCTTTTTTGTCTTCAATACCTGATTTTTGATCATTTATCAGTCCATTGTATCCAAAAGACAAAGCCCCCAAGGACATAACCTCAGTTAGCATCCAAATTGGAATTTTCGGAAACCCTGCATATTTTGATTTATAATGCCGAATGAAATCGTCACTCGATCTAAGCACTTCCGTTTCTAGTTTTTTTAGCCATTCCGCGTGCTTAAATTTTGGATGGAAATTATTTTTATCGGTATGCCCGAAAGCTAAATATTTGTGCCCGATATGGTAAGTAAATTGTGTTCTTACTGCTATTTCAACTCTTTCTATGGCATCCAAAATCAAAGAACGAAGTTTGCGATCTGTTTCGTACAGAAAAACTACATCAACAGAATTTGTATCTGGCTCAAATTTATTGGTTGTCTGATTTTGCTCATCACGTAAGCGAAAAGGGTACCAATAACCACTTAAACGATAATAACTGATACTGGCTAAACGAGTTTCAGCTTTAGCCTAATTGCGAAAAGACATACCTTTTTGTTCAAGGCGGATGATTTGTTCTGCGAAAGTTAGCGGTGGCTTTGTGTAAGGTATTCGTGGCATAAATCTCGTTCACGCCTCACATTTCATATGCTTTAGATAAAGAAAAACCGCCAAGGTTGCGCGACACCCATAAGGGTACTAGGCGTGGCGGTTATGTTAGTACTAACATTGCTAATTTGGGTAGTGGCGTCAATTACAATATTAAAATCATCCATTCAAATACATCTCCGCCATATCATCTAACTTGGCTTTTACTTCTTTCCAGTTCGGCATGACTTGGGTTAACACGAAAAGATGGTATCCCTGTGACCCAAGTGTGTGCTTATGATCCGGCAGCCAGCTTTTAAAATTCAAAAGTCAGCTCCCTCTATTGGCACTTTGCGGATTAACGCACAGAGCGAGGAGTAGACGTTCACTCTAGCTCATTTCTGGACAAAAGCGATTTAGAATTGCTGCCGAAATTTTTCAGCTATCAAACCCAAGTTATGCATGATAGTTCGATTACGAGCTTGCTCATGAGCGTCAGGGGCAAGGATGGCGATTAACAGAAAACAACTAAGGTCATTCCAACCTTGACAATACACTAAGTGCTTATCGCTCGTTTGGTAAAATTGGATAGAACTTAAGAACGGAGCATCACTAGCAGCTAAGTGAATGTGCTTAACTTCCTCTGACTTCAAGATCGGTAATGTATCGGGATGATTATAAGCTTCATCTCGGCCAAAAAAATCTGGTTTTTGACCTGTTTCTTTATAGTGTCTAAAGTCTTTAGTCAAAGATTGAAGCTCACTTTCAGTAAGTGAATCAATTAAGATCTTATGCTTAAAAACTCTAATATTTAATGACTTAGTCACTCTTGAAACTCATCCAAAATACTTTCATCAAGCTCTGTTAATGCTTGAGCATTCAGATGAGAAATGACTTCTAAGCGAGCACTCATTGGCCTAAATGATGAAACAGAGTCAGCATTTTTGCCCTCCAAAGCTTTCATTAGCCCTTCAAAAAAAGTGGCGCTCATCATATAACCAGCAGGCTCATTGTTCGATAAAACTACAACTGGCTCCCCTGATAAACAATCTTTAAAATGTTTTCTAGCTTCGCTTGATGACACTGCTTTTTCTGCATAGATTGTACTTGTTTTCATAATACACCTTTGTACTTTTCTGTGTACTTAATATTGTACATTAACATTGCGTATTTGTACAGAATCAAGTTGATTAAAGTGTGTGCTGTCACGAAATGGGGCAAAAATGAGTTATGTATCTATGTCCGCAATTGGCACTTTTTTCCAACTCGGTTTGTGATGGTCTAGTACAACTGGCACGGGTTTACAAATATGCAGGGATAATTTTAAATTAGACCACTACGGGTCAGCATTTGGCTGGTTGCAGTAGATTGGTAACTAAATAACACCAGAAAGTTGGCTCGTTTCACGACCCTAGTCTTGTCGTTTAGTGCGAGCCATTTCATTTACCTTAGCTATATTGTCCGGGTTGGTAACTACCCACATCAGCTCCAAAACCCGCGACAAAACGATTCCAGCTATCAATATTACAAATAGCTAGCGTAATATCGACAATTTGTTTGTCTTTAAAATGGCGCTGCATTTGAGTTCTTAAATTATCCATATTGTCGTCATGAGTAAGCTTTGTTAGGGCTTCTGTCCAAGCTAATGTTGCGCGTTCTTGCGCGCTAAAAAAATTCTGCCGCATTTAAAGCACCATTAAAGCCCGAGCATTGCTTAGAACAAACAACAGCTCAATAAGTATTGCAGATCTGGCCTGTGAACTCGGGTTTTACGACCAGTCGCATTTTACACATGAATTTAAACAAGTTATCGGTATTACACCGGGCCAGTTTCGTAACAAAATTAAAAATGAGCCTTAGCTAAATGAACCTGCCCCAAATTCTGTTTGCATAAACTCAATAAAACAGCGCAATTTTCGCGATACATATTTTCGGTGTGGGTAGAGTAAATACAAGCCAAACTCGGCAACGGTATAGTCGCCAAACAATCGCACTAATTTACCCGATGTTATAAAGTCGTCTGTCACATTTTGCGTAATTAAAGCAATTCCACCGTCTGCCGCAGCCATTTCGGCTAAAGCGCGCGGGCTGTTAGATGAAAATCGATAATTTACTTTTACTTTGTGTTGCACCCCGTTATTGTCAGTAAACGGCCATTGATCACCTATTGATAAATTACGGTCAACCAAACAGGTGTGCTGTGTTAACTCAGTTGGCGTTTTGGGTGTGCCAAATTTTTTAAGGTAATTTCCAGAAGCACAAACAATCAATGGACATTGGTTTATGCGTTTGGCAATTAAATTTGAATCTTCTACCGCCCCTAAGCGAATTCGAACGTCTATCCCCTCTTCTACCATGTCAATCGCGCGATTAGTTGCGATTAGCTCTACCGCCAATTCGGGATATTGCGATAAAAATTTGCCGATAACCGGTGATAGTTTTACGTCAGCAAAGGTGACGGGGGCGCTAATTCTTAAAACGCCTTTTGGGCTTGATTGCTCCTTACTAACATCATCCATCATGGTGGCATACATTTCTAACATCTGCTGCGCGTGCGCGTAATAGTTTTGCCCGGTTGAAGTTAATGAAATGCGTCGGGTTGTACGATTAAACAAACGCACACCTAAATTTGCTTCAATTTCACCTATGTATTTGCTAACCAAAGCTTTTGAAATGGCTAAACGCTCGCTGGCAGCGGTAAAAGAGCCCGTTTCAACCACAGCGATAACCGCTCGCATGCCATCTAAAGTATCCATTTTTTAGTACTCACATTAACTTTGCGTATTCCAGCACTACAACAGGGGCTTGTATTATCAGAGCCATAAGAAGCCACACTATTGTTCACGGTACGTTGACAATAATTCAATAGTAACGGTGTTTATTAATTATTCAACAAGAATAACAATAGCCCTTGCCAATAAACACATTAACACTTTACGGAGTACAAAAATGAGTCAGCTAAAATTATATGGTTTTGAATTGTCCGGTCACTCACATCGGGTTTCGTTATTTTTATCTTTGTTGTCACTAAAATTCGAATTTATTCAGCTCGATTTAGCGAACGGCGAGCACAAAAAGCCTGAGTTTATAAACAAAAATATATTCGGTCAGGTACCTGTGTTAGAAGACCAAGGTCGCTATGTGGCAGACTCTAATGCTATTTTAGTGTATTTAGCCAGCACCTATGATCCAGCGCACAAATGGTTGCCACAAGATCCATTTTTAATGGCCGAAATACAACGTTTTTTATCGGTCGCAGCAGGTCCTGTTGCCTATGGCCCGGCTAGAGCAAGAATCAAAAACGTTTTTAATGCGCCGGTAAACATCACAGATGCGCAAAATATAAGTCAAACAGTGCTGACAACCTTAGATAAACATCTAATAAACAAAAGTTGGCTGGTCGGTGATTGCCCAACCATTGCAGATATCGCCAATTATAGTTATATCGCACATGCACCAGAAGGTGGAATCGATTTAGCTCTGTATCCCAATGTACTGCGCTGGTTGTCGCAGATTGAACAATTAACGGGTTTTGTTGCGATGCCTACAACGCCTGTCGGTTTAAACCAACCGCAAACCTTGGTGTAATCAGCATGGCGCATGCATCAAATAAATATTTAGCCGGAAGCACGAAGGGCTCTGTTTTTCATTCTGGCGAACAAGCCTTTCATCAACAGCTAAATATTGGCGAAAAGATGGAAGCTGTCGGCAATCAATTTATCCGCCCCTTTATGCCAGAGCAGCACCAAATTTTTTTCAGCCAACTTCCATTCGTTTGGTTAGGCTTTATCGATCAGACAAACGCGCCCTGGGCCAGTATTGTGTTTAATACACAGAACAAATTGATTGATGTGCATAACCAAACGCAATTGAGCATTCAACTTGACAGCACATTTAATGATAGTAAGTTATCTAAAGAATCTATCAAAGATACAATCGGTTTGCTGGGCATTGAAGCAGCAAGCAGACGGCGTAATAGGCTCAGCGCGCAAATTACTCAGTGGGCAGGCAATACAATACACTTGTCGGTCAAACAATCGTTTGGCAACTGTCCTAAATATATTCGAGCGCGCCACTTTGGGTTTACGGCCAGCACAACACAAAATGACAAAAGCAGAGTACAGATAAAACAGTTGGATGAATCGCATAGAGCCCTGATTGAGCAGGCTGATTCATTTTATATTGCGAGTTTTTATCACAACAACGCTAACTCTCATGTCAGCAATGGCGCTGATATCTCACATCGTGGTGGTTTACCGGGTTTTGTAAAAGTGGATGGTAATACAATTCGCTTTCCCGATTTTTCCGGTAATCAGTTTTTTAATACGCTAGGCAATATCAAACAAAACGGATGTGCCGGCTTAACTTTTGTTGATTATCAGCACGGCCATCTTTTACAGCTGACCGGTTTTGCCAAAATCATCGAAAATGATCCCCTACTCAAATATTTCAAAGGTGCCCTTAGATTTATAGACTTTGAAATGACGCACGGTGAGTGGGCCGCTCATTTTTTACCCTTTGTCTGGGGAAACGCTGAGTTTTCAGCCAATTTAAAAAACACCGGAACCTGGCAACAAGCAGATCAAGCCTTTCATTTAAATCAATCAGAATTAAATCAACCTGAATCAAAGCAATAGTAATCAAAACAATAGGAATCAAAACGATGACAACTGAAATACGCAAACCACGCCATCCCCTTCCACCTTTTACCGCAGAAACGGCAGCGCAAAAAGTGCAAGCTGCAGAAGATGCATGGAATGGTAAAAACCCTGAAAAAGTCAGCATGGCCTATTCGCCTGATTCGGTATGGCGCAACCGGGCTGAATTTTTAAAAGGACGTGCAGAAATACAAGCATTTTTAACGCGTAAATGGGAAAAAGAGCTCGACTACAAACTTAAAAAAACGCTCTGGTCTTACACAGATAACCGCATCGCAGTAACCTTTACGTACGAATGGCATGATGACGCCGGTAACTGGTATCGCTCGCACGGTAACGAATTGTGGGAGTTTGACGAACTCGGCTATATGCAAACCCGGATCGCCAGTATTAACGACCAACCCATCGCAGAAAATGAGCGCGAATTAATTTCTTGAGCTAAGATCTTTTATAACCTAAAAGCAATCTAATGAAATTTGGAGCGCTTGCATGCAAGCTACAATTTTATCTCAGGTTATATTGCCCGCTTCATTATTTATTATTATGTTGGGCATGGGGTTATCACTTAAGTTAACTGATTTTTCCAGAGTATTATTGCAGCCCAAAGCGGCTATTATCGGTATTGCCTGCCAAATGTTGCTACTGCCTTTGGTGGGGTTTATTTTTGTTTGGCTGTTTTCACTACAAGCTGAATTAGCCGTTGGTTTAATGTTGCTGACATTTTGCCCGGGCGGCGTGACATCCAATATGTACAGTTACCTTGCAAACGGTGATACTGCGCTTTCGATAAGTTTAACCGCCGTTGTCAGTTTATTTGCCCCTTTTACAATTCCACTTTTAACCGTATGGATGATGGAATTGTTTATGAACGAATCACAACACTTTTCATTACCTATTGGCAAAACAATGATTCAATTATCTGCCATCACCTTATTGCCTGTTGCCATTGGTATGTGGTTGCATCGTCAGTTTCCAGTATTCGCCCATAAAGCAGATAAACCCGTTAAAGCCCTGTCTTTAATTTTTTTATTTTTGATAATTGCGGGTATCGTAGCCAACGAATGGGAAAACATGGCGGGTTATTTTGTCGCTACCGGTTTAGCAACATTAAGTTTAAATGTCACAACGTTAATGCTGGGGTTTTATTTGGCGAAACAATTTGGTTTAAATAAACGTCAATCGACCAGTATAGGTATAGAAGTTGGCATTCAAAATGGTACCTTAGCTTTACTCGTAGCCAATAGTATTTTGCAAAATCCAGTGATGACAACACCAGCAATCACCTATAGTTTATTAATGTTTGTAACCGGCGCTGTGTTTGCGTATTGGGTAAAAATAGATAATGAGACAGTTTAATAAGTAATCGCCTAGCCATTTTTATATTTATGCAAGATGCTTTTGGGAATATGGCAGTAATCATTCGGATTGTTAGAAAGTCTGTCCTGATGTTCATCGTCACTTTTAACGTAATTGCTGAGTGGTAAAATTTCAACAACCACCTTATCTGCATCGGCCCGACTTTGAATCGTTCGCCGAGCTAACTTTAAATGAGATTGTTGACGACTGTATATGCCCGTGCGGTATTTTTCACCTACATCATTGCCCTGCTTATTAATGCTATAAGGGTCGATGATTTCAAAAAAGTACTCGATTAATTGAGTTAAGGTAACAGCATTTGTATTAAAGGTGACTTTTACACATTCGGCGTAGCCATCGTATTCAGAGTCTGTTGTTTGGCTTGTGCCGTTCGCACGGCCTGCTTCTGTACTGACTACACCGGGCAGGTGTTTCATAAATTCTTGCACGCCCCACAAGCATCCACCGGCGAAATATAAGGTTTCTAGCTGCGTTGTTTCATTTTTCATCGCTTGTTTATTCATAAATGATTATCAAATGCATTATTTTAAATTTGCTATACAATACCACGCAAATTTACCTATGTGATTTTTCAATCGTCCTCAGATTTATCTTCTATTTTGCGTAAAAGAGAACATTATATGATTAGAGCTGTACAAATAATACTGCCCACTTTGTTATGTAGCCTTCCTAATTTTGCACTTGCTGCAGACAACACAAAAAACACACAGGAAATCGAAAAA
Source organism: Catenovulum sediminis (assembly GCF_007289895.1). Classification (GTDB taxonomy): domain Bacteria; phylum Pseudomonadota; class Gammaproteobacteria; order Enterobacterales; family Alteromonadaceae; genus Catenovulum; species Catenovulum sediminis. The sequence goes on from NZ_CP041661.1 coordinate 578,335, forward strand.
ATTACGATTGAAGCTTCTGCTACCGCGAACAAAGTTCCAGTGGGTACTTTTGATGCTCCGGTTTCAAATTTAGAATATGATCCCAGAGTTGATTTGCAGTCGCGCAACATGGCCGAAGCACAAGCCGATGTCACCATCCGGGGTGGCATATTTGAAAACACAGGTTTTCGAGTGGGCAGCGCTACGTTATTTGATCCACAAACGGGTCATTACGTTTCTGAAATTCCAATTGCCCCACAAATGTTACAAGGCCCTTATATTTTAACCGGTGCTGATAATGCGCTTTATGGTGTCAACAGTTCAGTTGGCACCGTCTCTTTTGCTTGGAAACCCATTCAAACCGCAGGTAGTTTATCTGTTGCTGCAGGTAATCATGACTTTAACTTACAAAGCATCCATGCCGGTTATCAAATGCCCTTAAAAAACGTTAACGATTGGAATTTGGCTTTTGAAGGGGAATATTCCCGTTCTGCCAGTGATGGTACGGTAAAATTTGGTGATCACGATTTTAACCGTGCATCAGCTCGCATTCAGCTCACCAGCTCAAATACACAAACTGATTTGTTTTTTGGGGTGCAGCATAAGTTTTTCGGCTGGCCAAATATGTATACACCGTTTAACGTAAACGAAACCGAAGATCTTAAAACACGATTAATTATCCTGAATCATCAACACACTTATGCAAAAGACAGTCGTTTTGAAGTAACAGCGTACACCCGTCGCCATAATGACCACTATATTTTTTCACGCGAGAATCCCGAAACATTTCAGTCGTTTCACGAGACGAATGTGGATTCACTCGCACTTGCAGGGCGCCATTCTATAAACGAGTCTTTTGCCCTTAATTATTCATCACAGTTGTTAGCAGACGAAATTGAATCCACTTCACTTGAAAACAACTTTACTTCTCGCAGCTATTTTAAAGCAAGCATACTGCCTGAATATCAAATCGATTTACAAACCGACCAAGTACTCACAATGCGCTTAGGCGCAGCGTTTGATGATAGCAACCGAGATGATTCACAATGGTCTTTGTTAGGTGATGTCGCATGGCAAAAAACTCAGGCGGATGGCTCGGCAAAAACGCTTTACTTTTCCTACGCACAAGCCAGTCAAGTGGCGGGTTATACTGCAATAGGTGGCAGCGACAGCGGCGGTTTATTCAGAAGTAATTACAATTTAAAACGTGAAACAACCACAAATATCGAGCTTGGATTATTTCTGGACGAACACAACTGGCGTTTAAATTCAGCAATTTTTTATCGTCAAGATAATAACTTAACTGACTGGACCTTTAGCTTTGATTCAACCTCGGCTCGTGTTGCTAACCCGGTAGATATTGACACGTTAGGTTTGGAGTTTTTCGCTACCCAATACTTCGACTCGGCTGAAATCATTGCCAGTTACACCTATTTACATAAATCGGAAGATTATGGCTCTGAAGAGATTGACGCAAGCTTTTATGCTTTAAACTTTCCTGACCATAGAATAACCTTAGGTGCAATATGGCGACCAATGGAAATACTTGAGTTCAGAATAGATAATGAATGGCGCAAGCAACATGATAATCCATTAAGAGCCAGTAGCACAAATAGTCAAGATGAAGCCTTGTTCACGCATTTAACCTTAACCTTTACCCCAAAACAAATATCCGGTTTGTCTATTGCGTTAGCGGCAGACAATCTATGGGACGAATCCTTTGAAGAAATACCGGGCACGCCGGGCCGCGGAGAACAATACACGGTGAGTGCAACCTATAATTGGTAATCAAACAATCTTTAAGGTAAGCGCAATACAATGATTTATTTGATAATCACAACGCTCATTTGGGCGTTTTCATTCGGAATTATCGGCAACACGCTAAAAGGATTAGATTTACTTCAGGTTGCCGATACACGCTTACTACTGGCATTTATTGCCTTTTTGCCATTTTTAAAATTTAACACAACCAACTGGCAGGAAAAGCGACAGCTTGTCCTGCTAGGTGCTGTGCAATTTGGCATTATGTACACTTGTTACTTGTCAGCATTTCGTTTTATTCCTTCACATTTGGTGGCTCTTTTTAGTGTATTAACGCCATTATATGTGGTTCTAATTAACGACCTTCGTCAGCGCAGTTTTAGCCCTTGGTACTTGCTGGCCACTCTGCTTTCAGTTGCAGGCGCAGCCGTTATTAAGGCTAAAGATATCGAGACAAATGCAATTTGGCTTGGCTTTATCTTAATGCAAATTGCCAATGTCGCTTTTGCATTTGGACAGGTTTATTACCGCGATTGGAAACAAGCGCGCCCACATCTAAAAGACGCAAATTTGTTTGGTTATTTGTATTTGGGTGCTGCGATATTTACCGCCCTGGCGACCTTGATTATCGCCAAACAGCCACCGATACCAATGCAAGCCACTTCTGCACAATGGTTTGCTTTAATTTATTTGGGCATCATTGCCTCTGGTTTTGGTTTCTTTTGTTGGAATAAAGGCGCAACACAAACCTCAGTGGGTGTGCTGGCTGCATTTAATAACGCGGTTGTGCCGCTGGCTATGTTCACTTCGCTCTTTATTTTTGGTGAAGCAACAGGTGGCACGCCTGAACAATTGATCCGGCTGGCAATTGGTGCTGCATTAATTACATGCGCCGTGGTACTTGCAAATCGTAAAACGCACACTTAACAGGCGCACGCAACAAGCAACACGCAAAAAGTAAGCGGATTTAAAACCTAAACGCGCCCAAGTACTACGCGGCCCCAACGACTTACAAACAATTAACAATTGACAGCAGTTTAAAACCCGACAATAATTCACATACAAAAATACACTTTTAAATAAATACGGGTTGTGTCTTTAATGCGTTTTGTCGTTCTCTTTTTGTATCTAGTTTTATTGGGCGGTCTATTCGAAGGCCAACTTTACGCGGCTAACCTATCAAATGACAAACCTAACTTTCTTTGGATAGTTTCAGAAGACAATTCGTATTTCTTTTCACGCCTGTACAACAAACAAGGCGCAGAGATGCCAAATGTAGAAGCGTTAGCCAAAGACGGACTCATTTTTAACAATGCATTTTCTAATGCACCGGTATGCTCTACTGCACGGTCAACTTTGGCTACGGGTGTGTATGCATCCAAAATCGCTTTAAATTATCACAGGCGTTATACCGAGAGCGAATTACCAGAAGGTGTGCGACCCATCGCGCAATTATTAAAAGCAGAAGGCTATTACACAAGCAATAATGTTAAAAACGACTTTAATTTTGTAGAGCATAAAAACGATCCTGTGTGGGATGCATCATCAAATACGGCTAGTTGGAAAGCGCGTGCCAACAAACAGCCATTTTTTCATATGCAAACATATACTACCACACATGAGTACAATCTACATTTTCCTGCAACGGATGTCACCCGCAAACCAACAAAGCACAAACCGGATGCAATTAAATTACCGCCTATTTACCCAGATACAGCGTTATTCAGATATACCTTTGCACGATATCTAGACCAACACCAAGTTTTAGACAAAAAAATTGGCAAATTAATTAAGCAATTAAAAGCAGACGGCGAACTAGAAAATACTTTTATTTTTTATTTTGGCGACCATGGTGGTGTGCTTCCCGGCACAAAAGGTTATGTAAACGACCTTGGTTTACATATTCCGCTGGTTGTACGTGTACCCGAAAACTACCGCCATTTATTGCATCCGAGTATGCAAAAATTGAAAAACACTAAAATTGATGGTTTTATCAACTTTGTCGATTTCGCCCCTACTTTGCTTAAATTAGCCAATGCCAAAGCCAACCCTTATCATGATGGTAAAGCGTTTTTAGGTTTTGATGTAAGCTTGCAACAGTTAAACCAACGAGATGACAGTTTCGCCTACGCTGACAGATTTGACGAAAAAATTGATATGGTTCGTACCCTGCGAAAAGGCAATTTAAAATACGTCAGAAATTATATGCCGTACATTCCAAACGCCTTGTTTAACCAATATCGTTATCGCCAAGCAGCATATCAGCAATGGAAAGACTTGTTTCAACAACAAAAATTAAATGCCGTACAATCTGCTTTTTTCAAAGCAAAACCAGCAGAGGCTTTGTACGATATTTCTGTTGATCCATTCGAAACCCATAACTTAGCACAAGATCCAAATTATAAATCGCAATTGATTGCACTTAGAAAAAGGCTAAACAACCAACTAAAATCTATGCCTGATTTAGCGTTTTTCCCAGAATCTCATTTAGCTCAATATGCATTTAAAAGCCCGCACAAATTTGGCGAGCAGAATATTTCAGAAATTGCTCAATTAATTGACATCGCAAACCTGCAACTATTGGGTTGGTCCCAAGCAAAACCTCAACTCATTAAAGCGCTGAATTCAAATGCTCAATGGCAGCAATACTGGGCACTCATTGGCTTTACCTATTTTGCACAGCAAGCGGGCGATCAAGTTGATCAGATTAGTAATTTACTTGCTCACCCTAACCCTGTTATTGCAGCGCGTGCGGTAGAGTTTTTAACATTAGCGACTGATTACAACCCAAGTATCGTGATACCTCAGTTAATTGAACGTACAAACGACACCCTATCGGCGCTAGAAATTATGAATATCGCCACTGTATTGTATGACTTAGAGGGGTACACCTTTGATATCACAACAAAACCAGCATGGCGCGAAGCGACAAAATCAGATACAAACCAACATTTACAACGCGTTACACACTATTGGACTTCAAGTCGCATCAAATATTTGAAACCAAGTTTGGGAAATTAAAATGATCTAATTATTAAATTGATAAACGTTGTATATCAAGACAAAAGTATACGACTAAACTCAGAAAGAAACTCTGATGTATCATTGATATAGTTTGGATAGGCTTTTTCAATTGATTTAAGATCGCTGCCAGCAACCAAAAGTACATTTACCTCTGTATTTTTTTCCAGCTCCGCATAACGTCGTAGTGCGGCTTCTTTTTTATTAGCCGCATACAAAAAGGCGTTGCCTGATTGAGCTTCGTTGTTATATACAAGTAATGTGTAACCCGAACTTTTCGACTTATCTTTTATTTCATCCATTTTAAACGCACTATTGAATGCATCTAATTTATGATAAGCAGTGAGCAACTCGTTTAATGCGGTTAATTCTTTTTTATAGTCTATTTTTTGTTGTTCTGATATTTCAAAGGAACCATCTTTAACGGCGAGAAATTCGCCCATAATAAAGAATAACCTCTTCCAATTTGCACTAGCAGCCTGAGGGTTTGTTTTTAAAGTTTCTTTTTCAATAATGTCAACTATTTCAACAGTAGTTGCCCATAGATGCTGTAGTCTCGTTCTCAACTGAACTTCAATCTGGAAGCCTTTCCACTTATGTTGTTCAACGTTTGCATAGCTTTTATATACTCTGTGTATACCTCTATAACCAGTAGGTTTTGGGGTTTGAATATAGTCGTATACCTTCACACCGTGCACAGTTCGACTGTCATCTAAACTATCACTGAGCTTGTATAAATCCGAAAGTGATTCAACAATTACTCTGCAACCTCCGATATCATGCATACGCTTTAAACTGATCGCGTTTTCGCTTTTACCATCTAAAGATTGTCTCTGCAGTTTATCAATAATAGTAGGTAGTCGTTTTAAACGCCGTACTATGGTAGCTGTTTCTAATAAGCCTAATTTTTTGACGTGTTTCCAAATTAAATTTTTAATTATTTGCAATGGGTATAAATGTGCGGCCCGAAAGTTTTGAATCACACTGACAGCATGGTCATAATCACCGTCTTTTTTGCGGATAACACGACCGGCTTTTTCAACTTGCTTTTTAGAAAACGTTAAATATTGTTTTGTTTTTTCGTAGTTTTCATTAACCATCGAAACGCCTTGTGCCTAAGTCTTTCTGAACGCCTTATCTTACTACTTAGGTAAAAATAAAGCTAACGAGACACCTCCCTATTTAAACCAATCTAAAACTTTTCTAGAAGATTAAACAGGTAGCTTCTTTGCCAACTCGATATCGTTAAGAACAACGTCATTTGCAGTTTCTTTACTGATTTCACCTGTAGGTGTGAAACCTTGTTTTGTATAAAAGTTTAATGCGCGTTTATTGTTATCCAGTACCCATAACGAAATGCTTTGGGCTTTCGATTCGCAAAGCATTTGTTCACACTTATTGTAAAGTTTTTGACCGATACCATTACCAATGTTGTCAGGATCTATGTAAATAGAGCTCAATTCATATACTGCTGTGCCTTTTAACTTTTTAGGTTGACCAAAACACAGAAAACCGACAACTCCGTTACTATTGTCCGCAACAAGAACTTCCGCTAAGTTGTGACCAATGATGCTCGACCACAGTTTCTGGCGTTTTTCTATTGTATAACTTTCGATAAAACTTTGAGGCATCAGTCCCTTGTATGCATATGCCCAAGAATTTACATGTATTTGTGCGATTTTATCAACATCACCCATCAATGCTTTTCTAATTGTAAATTTCATGATTTCCTTATCTACCTAAGATGTTGAAGGTTAGCTGAAAGCAGCTTTACAGGTAATTGCGATGCGTGATACAAAAATCACTCGATATTATGCTTTTTAAAAAAGGGTTTTAACCGGCTTAATAGTTGGGCTTGTTTTGATTGTGCTTCTGCCATTCCGATTTGAGCGCCCAGTTTCATTAACTCCGGAGATTTTTGAAGAAACTTTTGTCCAACTGGTGTCTGGTAGAATTTTGTGACTTGCTGTATTTCTTTTTCAGTAAAGCTTTGAGCGTATAGCTGTTTAATTTTGTCGATGACTGCAGTGCGATCAATATCTTCATTAAACCATGTTCTATAAATATTTGTTAATTCTTCTTTTGCTGCGGCGTCTAATTTTAGTTGACCTGACATTTGGTCGATCACCGGCAGCATCGCTTCAAAGCCGCCATTTAATTGACTATCCATTTGCATAGTTTCGAACATTTTGTCCACTGAACTATTGCTTGCATAACCATTGCCAATAGAAAATAAACATAGCAACGCTGAACATAGAATTTTTTTCATACCCAATATCCCTAATCATTATAGTTTTAATATTTATCCACACGTTTTTATGAATAATTCATTTTTAAGCAGTCAAACAGCTCCTACTTTCGTTTGTATGATCGTTTAACCGCTTAGGTTTCTAATCTAAGCGAGTTGCCTGTTTTATTGCAAGTTTATTTTTTAGTGACAAGACAAGCGTAAAACCCGGTAAAAGTACCATCTTGAGAAAGCGTCATAAGATCAAAATCTTTAGAAAAGACAAAAGCAACCTCGTAAGCTGATCCATTATCGACACCTTTACCCAGATAAACTTGTTTAGTGATTTTCGTTAATTTTTCTTGAAGGAATCCCATTTCAGGCTCGTTAGACTCGGATAGCCCTTTTTCAAATGATATTTTTAATTGCCAGTTAGGCCGCCCTTTTTGTTCATACAGGTCAATGCCCCCGCTGCCAGAATATTTTGTTTGTGCATATCCATATGTCTCACATTTCAACTCTTTTGGCGTTTGTGCACTGGCAGTGCTACACATAATAAAAATGAACAGACTTATTAATAATTTATATTTCATACATCCTCATTAGATTCTTGGTGCGAGTTTCAAGTTTCACAATCAGTGTAGGTCGGCCCTTTAGGGCGACATTGTGCATATTGCAAAATTTGTCGGGCTGAAGCCACGACCTACATTGTAGTTTTGAGCAACGAGTTTCGAGCTACGAGTTTCAAGTTTCGAGTTTCGAGTTTCGAGCTGTGTAGGTCGGCCCTTTAGGGCGACATTGTGCATATTGCAAGATTTGTCGGGCTGAAGCCGCGACCTACATTGTAGTTTTAAGCTACGAGTTTCAAGTTTTAAGCTACGAGTTTCAAGTTTCAAGTTTCAAGTTTCAAGTTTCAAGTTTCGAGTTTCGAGTTTCGAGTTTCGAGTTTCACAATCAGTGTAGATACCATCTCTCACAATCAGCTTCAAGTCGTTATTTAATTAACTTGAGGCTGATATTCTGTTTGAGTTTTTACAACTCCAAAGCATATTTGAGCCAGCTTTCTCATCGCCGCTCCTAATGCCTGCATTTTATTCTTGCCTTGCTGCAATAACCGTGTTTTTTGAGCTTTTATATCAGGATTATGTTGCCCTGCCACGACTGCTGCCATATATAATTTGACCCTAACATAACTCGGGCCTTGTTTGCTTAATGTGGTTTTTCCAGCCTGTTTCCCCGATTCTTTAAGCTTCGGAATTAAACCCAAATACGCTGAAAACTGCTTTGCATTTTTAAAATTCTTACAGGCTAACAAGCTAACCATCACTCTTGAAACAACAACCCCAACGCCGCTTATGCTTTGGAGTAATTTACGGTTCTTTTTTAGTGATGGATGCCCATCTATATGGTCGTCAATTTCTTGAGTTAACTTGTCTATTTCATCTTTCAACACCGCTATCATGTCTTCCAGCGACTGAATCACTCGTGCTGATGCGCCTGAAAAATTAGCGGCTTCAAATCGATTTTCTTCCCGCTGCAAATCCTGCTCTAGTGCTTCTAGCCTGCGTAGCATCGCCTTTAACGCTCTTGATTCCACCGGCTCTGGCTGCCATCTACACAAAGAATGTTGCTGGTCATGTCCATAACGGGCTAGCATCGTGGCATCCGATTTATCTGTCTTATGAACCAAATTCAACGCTTTTGCATATTGCGACGCTTTACTTGGATTTGCTTGTAATAAAATGAATCCTTGTTCATGTAAATAGTACATGAGGGGTTCACTATAAACACCCGTTGGTTCAACTGTAATAACGATTTCATGCGGTTAATATTTTGTATTTTTGAGCAACCACGTCACCAGTTCTTTATGCCCTTTTGGTGTGTTTTTTAATACTTTCGTTTTCTTCTTGTTTGTGGTGGCGTCACGTAACCAACTAACATCTAATTTATCTTTACCGACATCAATACCTGCATAGGCCTTCATCTCTATTTACTCCCCTTGTACATGCAGCGTCACCTGAAATAGGGCGCTAGGATACCATTCAGTTTTATGGAGGTTAGGAAGCCAGGGCATTATCTACAACCCATCATTTTCTGATTAGGTCGTTCACATACTCACTGGCGTCCCGATGTGATTGCTGCTAGCTAAACATCAATCACTGAGAGATACAAGGTCGTTCCTTTAGGGCGACATTGTTTATATTGCAAAATTTGTCGGGCTGAAGCAACGATCTACATTGTAGTTTTAAGCTACGAGTTTCGAGCTACGAGCTTCGAGTTGTGTAGGTCGGCCCTTTAGGGCGACATTGTGCATATTGCAAAATTTGTCGGGCTGAAGCCACGACCTACATTTTTGAGCTTCGAGTTTCGAGTTTCGAGCTACAAGCTGTGTAGGTCGGCCCTTTAGGGCGACATTGGGTATATTGCATGATTTGTCGGGCTGAAGCCGCGACCTACATTTTTGAGCAAGTTGCAACTTGCAGCTTGCAGCTTGTAGCTCGAAACTCGTAGCTCGTCGCTCGAAGCTCGAATCTCCCCCGTCATCCGCGCAGTTTAATTCTCAGCAGTTTTTTATGTGCTGTGATATATAAATTTTTCTCATTTTCATCAAATGCTAAATTGGCACAAAAATGCGGGACTTTAATTTTCGCTAATACTTTGCCGTCTGGGTTAAACAACCAAACACCTTCTGGGCCTGTCGCGAAAACGACGCCCGAGCTATGTACTTTTAAACCATCCGGTGCCCCGTGGTCATTCGTGCCGCGTGCTTTAGGTTTATAAAATACTTTTTTCTCGATTGCTTCACCCTGCTTATCCAATTTAAATTGATACCACTTAGGCGCTTTAGGATCGGATACCGCGACATATAAAAATTGATTATCCGGAGAAATCGCCACGCCATTTGGGAAGCTAATACTGTCATCCAAGACTTTTAATTCGCCTGTCGGTTTAAGTTGAAAAACGCCTTGAAAATCCAGTTCTTTAGCCGGATCATCCATTTGTTTTGGTAAACCATAAGGCGGATCAGAAAAATAAATCGTACCGTTTTTGTGGATAGCTGAATCATTTGGGCTATTCAGTCGTTTACCCCGATAATGACTCGCTAACACATTATATTCAGTAGTCGGATGATTTAACGGGGTATGCATTTTAACCACTTGCCGACTGCGCGATTGCATAATCACCAATTCATTTTGATGATTAATTAACAAACCATTTGAAAACCCACTGGGCATTAAATATTCAGCTAAACCATTTGCAGGGTGATATTGATAAATCTTATTATTTGGTATGTCTGAAAAAATCAAATATCCGCCTTGCTCGCCACCGGCTGTATTTGCAGAAATCCAGGCTGGGCCTTCCACCCATTCAAACCCATTTGCAAGCGCTTCATAACTTTGCTCAAGATCCAAATATAACAACGCCTCGTCATCGTATATTTGGTAAATACCTTGTTCTGTTCTTGGCGTTTTTTTCGTTTTTGTCATTTTCTGCGTTTGTTGAATTGGCTGATGCGCATTTTCTTGATCCGCTGTCAAACGACAGCCAGTCAATTGCGTTATCCCAAATGCCGATGTTAACAACAAAGCTATTTTTATTTTTTTACTCATAATCATATCCGTATTTATTTAAAATACCCCAACCTTACCGTTAACAAGCCCGGTAAGACTGAGGTGCGTCTATAACTCGTTTTAATCTATGCTGCAATTGCACTCGAATTAATTAGAATTATCTCGATTAATTTGCAAACCGGCGGGGATAAATTTGTTTATTTACCTCTTTTGCCGCTTCAACTAATGGTTTGTAAGGGATATCCGTAACTGACACAAATCCAACATTATAATTTTCACCGTCGTATGCACGACCCGTTAACGGAGAATCAATATACTGGAACCAATGTGCGCCGACTAAATACGGGTTATCAATGACACTTAACATATATTCTTTATACTTTTTACCCCGATCGGCCTGCGATGACGCATGGATTAAACCTGGGTTTAACAATCCAGAATCAATCGCACCGTTATGAAACTCACCGATAATACTGGGTTTATCAATGTCAGCTAAAAAGCCCCAAAAGTCTTCATTAATCCCTTCTTTATAATAATTGTAACTGACCACATCTGCGTATTTAGCTGCCGCTGAGCGAATTTCAGGTGTCATCCCCCAATCCGCAAAACGCGCCCCCATGTACAAATGGTTAGGCATATAAGTGTCAACTGACTGCTTAACAACTTTAAAATATTGTTCAGCATACAAAGTTAAAAGCTGAGCAAAATCGTCAATCATGCCTTGGGAAAAATCATCTAACACGACACCTTTTTCAAGCTCTGACCAATCTACCATTTGGCTTGACCAAGCCTTGTTGAGTGCCGCGATATTTGTATACTTTGCTTTTAAATGCGTCATAAATGCTTGTTTTGTTGGGCTCTCATTTGCATGACGCGACAAGGTATTAATCACAATTCCGTATTGGCTTTCGGTTGAGCCCATCATACCCCAACTTTTTTCGTTATCGATAAACACCCCAACACACCAAGGGCTATTTTTTACTTCGGATGCAATTTGTTTAACCGTAATATCGGTACGTTGTTTAAATACAGGATCAAATGGATCCGGTAATGGGCTCCAATAATCGTTACCACTGCTGACCGTTTTGAAATCACCAATAATCCAGCCATTGGCAAAATACGGATAGTTTTGCATGTCGTAATAACCTGTATCTATCCAGTTGCCAAACGATGTGAAACCCCAACTTTGCATGCGTTTAACTGTAGTCTCCCGCCATTTTTGCATTAATTTTTCTTCGTCTCTGGTTTGATATTTACGCTGCAAATTGGCGCGATAAAAGCTAAAGGTTTCGCCCCGCTCGATTGCACCTGTGTGCACTTCACGGCGATAGCCAAAATTATCAGCCAGTGGCTCGGATTGTGCTGGCAACCAACTAAACATATTGGCGCGTAACTCAGAGGTGACTTCGCGTGTTGGCCAAGCAATTTTAGGCGCTCGATTTAACCCTAGAGAATCTTCAGGTGTTAAGTCGCCCTCTTCTCTGGCTTTAATCAGACTATGATCAAAATCATAGCCGGTTATGGTTGACGTATTCGCCAAACGTACGTTGGCAATGCCATTTGAGAAAAACAGATACCCCTGGGGATCGACCAGTGTCCATTTTCCCTGATATTTTTCAGTGCGGTAAAAACCGGTTGCTTTTAATTTTGGCCCGTCTTTCCAGCCATTAAATTGACTGCGATCTGCAAAGTTACGCATTGTCAGCGTTTTTTGTTCCTGTTCGCTGATTTGCCGTAATTGCTCTTGTGAATCTATTTTGTTGACAAAATCAACACGGGTGCTTTGACCAAATTTATCGACTAAATGGTTCAAGTAGTTGTGATCGATTGCTTTAGGATAAATGAGCCGCGCATTATCTACTGTAATCGACTTGTCTTCTAAAACGCCGCGTATACTAAATTTGATACTGACAATTTCAGCTAAATTTAAATTTTTGCTACCCCATCGCCATATCACTGGGACATAATCAGATTTCCAACTCGGTGGATTGGAACGAATGCCGGTTTCAACATCTAAATCGGGTCCTTTTAGTTCAATAAAATAGGTTTGTTGAGATTGTTCCGGTATAACAAAACTGCGATTGTGTGTTTTACCCTGTTTATCTTTAACCGTTGCGTATACATGAATCGAAGCAGCATCCGAGTTGGCGATATCCAGCGCAAATGCAAAATGACCTTGATCTTGCCAATTCCAACCTTTTTCTGACTGAAATTCAAAACCAGAAACATGATTATCTTTTGCATCAAAATTAATCAGCAGTTGTTGATTTCCATCTTGATTAAGCTCTTTAGCCATTCCATTTTCAACTTTTAAAACAGACTGATAAGCGCCTGATTCAAAATCCCACAATATTTTTTCATTATTTTGCGCATGCTGTTGATTAGAACAAGCAACCAACAAAACGCTTGTCAGTGCAGCTGCCAGGATATTTTTATTAGAATTAAACATCACGTTCCTCTCTTATAATACTTTCAACGTATTAACAATTTTGCTAACACGTTTAATCAGTTCTTGTTTATCTTGGTTACTGAATACTGGCTTCGCTAAACTGCCGCCAATGCCGATTCCTTTTGCCCCACTTTGCATCCATTCAATAAAGTTATATTCATCAATCCCTCCTACCGGAAAAAACGGTATGTCCAGAAACGGCCCTTTAGCCAATGAAGCCAAATATTTACAACCGATTGGTTCAGCCGGAAACAGTTTTACAATATCCGCACCGGCTTTTTTCGCTTCAACCACATCCGTGGGGGTAAATGCGCCCATCAGTACGGGCAGTTCATGCTGGTTGGCAATACTGGCAACTTCTTTAGAAGTGTTAGGCGTCACTAAAAATTGCGCGCCCGCTTCAATCGCTTGTAACGCTATTTGCCCATCAATAATAGTGCCCGCACCAATAATGAGCTCTGGATATTTGGCGCGCAGCTCGGTTATTTTTTCGGCGTACCCGGGTGTATTACTGGTAATTTCTAATACCGCTACACCGGCTTCAATCATGCATTCGACAATATTGTTGATCAACTCGGGCGATTCAACGCGAATAATAACCACCAGCTTATGCTGGTTTATTTTATTTAGGATGTCTGATTTATTCATAATCTACTAAGTTCCGTCATCTGCTTTTAATTGACCAGAAAATAAATATCAATTGTTAACCAATCTATTTAAAGTAAAATTTTTTACGTATTTATCTTTTCCGACGCTGTACATTTAACGAATCACATGACCCGAAATTTGCCCTTGCGCAACCGTATTTATTTCTTGTTCATCCGACCAATGTTGGTCGCCATAACAGGTATGTGCCAATGCAAACGCCGCGTTGGCAAATTCAATGCTGTGTTGACAAGACCAGTCATTTAATAAGCCATGCAACAGCCCAGCTGCAAATGCATCTCCGGTTCCTAGCCTGTCTAAAATCTCAACTTCTAACCAGTTTGTAAGGTAATATTCGCCTTTTTCTAGATATACGGCAGCAAGCTGATTACTTGAAGCGCTATTGTGCTCACGGCAGGTAATTGCAGCGCAAAGATTAAAGCGGTTGTTTAAATAAGATGCGATCCGTTTTGCTTGTTCTATCGGATGCTTTTCATGAAAAGTTTGAGCAAAAACATCGGCAACTGAACCTGCGTTGGCAAAGGCTAAATCGCTATAGTGCAAAATCTGACTAAAATAGTGTTCTGGTACGCCCGCTTTTTGTTGCGCTTCGGTCCATAAACTACGTCTGAAATTAACATCAAATGCCACTTTAACGCCCATCTGATTTGCGGTTTTTGCCGCGATAACCAGCTCTTTAGCGCAATTTTCTGACAGAGCGGGCGTTATCCCCCCCAAAAAAAGCCAACTTTTGCCTTGTAATATCGTTTGCCAATTAAACTCGCCGGTTTGTATTGCAGAAAATGCAGAGTATTTTCTGTCATACACCACTCTAGATGGGCGAATAGATGCACCGAGCTCAATAAAATAACTGCCAATTCGTTCGCCGCCGCGCTGACAAAAAGTGGTATCAATACCGTATTGTTTAAGTGTCGCAAGACAATGGTCGCCAATTGGGTTATGCGGTAGTTTTGTAACAAACGTCACTTGATGACCCAAACGCCCGAGCGAACTGGCAACATTTGACTCTGCTCCGGCAAAATCCACTGCGTAATTTTTTGTGTTAACTAACTTTTGTTGCGGTTGCGCGGGTGTCAGGCGCTGCATTATTTCACCAAAAAACACGATGCTCATGCTTTTGCCTCCGTAACGGGCACTTCAATCGTTTCGACTTTGCCAACCAAAAATATGTAAGAAAATAAGCCCGTAAAAGCCAGCCCTGCAATTAACGCCAACGCAGGTCGAAAATCTCCGTCCTGAACTAAAAAGCCGATTAAAACCGGAACAATTACAGCGGATAAACCACCGATAAAATTAAAGCATCCGCCAACTAGACCCACCATATGTTTAGGCGCAATGAGCGAGACAAAAACCCAGTTAATTGAGGCTAAGCCGTTGCCAAAAAAGGTTAAAGATAAAAAGAATGTCACCCACAAGGTGCTATCCGTGTAATTAGCGAAAATCACGGAGCTGGATAAAAACAAACCTAAAATAATCGGCGTTTTACGCGCTAATTCATTTGAAAACCCTTTACGAACCAAAAGATCAGAAACAAACCCGGATAACAACACACCACAAAATGCCGCTAAAAAGGGTACAGATGCCAGAAAACCTGTTTTTAAATCACTGAAACCACGGTATTCAGCAAGGTAGGTTGGAAACCAAGTTAAAAAGAAAATTAAGGTGCCGCCAAGACAAAACTGACCTATGTATATGCCCCACAATTTTTTACTGGAAAATGCCAGTTTTAAATTTGCCCAGCTTACAGGTGTTTGTTTAGGTAAATGTTTAGGTGAATGTTCAGGTGTTTGCAGATTCGCCTGCGCCACTCCCGGTTGATCTTTCTTTTGTTCATCCGGTGCTTCTTTATAAAAAATGTACCAAATGACCGCCCAAACGATACCGATTAAACCCGATACGACAAACAAGCCACGCCAGCCAAACCATTCTTGAATCACAGCCAGTACAGGCATTAAAAATGCTAGCCCGATAAATTGACCAGAGGTGTAAATTGCAATGGCTCCTGCCCGCTCTTGCTCGGCAAACCACTGAGTAACAATTTTGTTATTGGCCGGATAACTGGGAGCTTCAAAAAAGCCGATCGCCATGCGGCAACCAATTAATGCGGCAACTGAACTCACCAAACCTTTAAAAACAGTCACCAGCGACCATGCAACAAGAATAAAAGGATACAATATACGAATGCGTACCGCATCCACCAACATACCACCCGGTATTTGCATGATTGAGTAAGTCCAAGCAAATGCAGAAAATATCAGCCCCATTTCGACCTTACTGATATTTAACTCAGCCGAAATTGCAGCTGCGGCCACAGATATATTGGTTCTATCCATGTAGTTAATTACGACACTGATAAAAATCAGCGCTAAGATTCCACCTTTTTTCATATTTAATCCCCAAGTTTTACCAATTGGTGTAGCTACCGTCAGGCTTGATTAAACGAGGCGGCTCCCAATATTTAAAATTTTGATTTTTGAGTTTATCTTCATTGACATCAATACCGAGCCCGGGTTGCTGCGAGACAGTAAACGCGTTGTTTTCAATGATCGGGCGGCGGCTAAAAATTTCATCGTATTCTGACAGGTCACCATCATACGGCGCCAATTCTAACCAGCTCATATTGGCAATCGCCGCGCAGTAGTGAATCGATGCGGCGGTGCAGATTGGACTTAACGGGTTATGTGGCATCATATCGATATAATTGGCTTCACACATGGCAGCAATTTTCATCGCTTCGGTAAATCCGCCTGCATTACAAATATCAATTCTCGCCATGTTCGTCAGACCACTGGTGATGTATGGCGAAAACTCCCACTTACTGGTTAACTCCTCACCGATGGCAAAAGGCACATCAACCATTTTCCGCAAATTTTGATAGGCAGTAATAGATTGATCGCGGATAGGTTCTTCTAAATAATCGATCGTACCGGGTGGCATGCGTTGGCAAAATGAAGCCGTTTCGGCGACCGTTAACCTGTGATGGTAATCAATACCTAAAACCGTTTCACTGCCCAATGCTTCCCGCGCCAGAGTCAACCAATGAGATGTTTTTGCGATAGATTTGCGACTATCAAATATGGTTTGTTGATTTGCTTGTCCATGCTCGCCTGTTGTCACCCGGATGGATTGCCAGCCTTGTTCTTTTAAGCGTAATAAGTCTTCAATGAGTCCTTGGTTAAAATCTTTTACAGAAGTTGCAAACAACGGAATTGAGTTTCGCTGTTTACCTCCTAACAATTGGTATACGGGTTGATTAAAATATTTGCCAGCCACATCGTACAATGCAATATCGATGGCAGAAATGGCGGCGGCCAGTACGCGTCCGCCTTCAAAATATTGGCTTCGGTATAACTCTTGCCAAATGGCAGAAATATTCAGAGGGTTTTGGCCAATCAAAAACTGTTTAAAATGTTCAATTGTACCGTTAACAGCTTTTTCGCGGCCAGATAAACCTGACTCGCCCCAACCATAAATTCCCTGATCAGTTTCCACTTTGACTAAACATACATTTCTAAAGCCAAGCCAAAATGTATAGGTTTTAATATCTGTAATTTTCATTTTATTTTCCTAACAAACAACCTTATTGAACCAAGACTTTCGACCAGTATTCGCCGCCTTGGCTTATATGGTCACTTAACGCTTGGATCGCGTCTTGCGGTTTTTTATTGACTAACGCAGATAAAATCTTTTCGTGTTCTTCGATGGCATGCTGACGGCGGGCTAAACTGATAGGAATGTTTCCATTCAAAGCTTGTAGTATCAGTTTATTTTTTTTCCACAAGTTAACAGCGCTCTGGTTATAGTGGTGTCTATACATTTGCCAGTGGAATTCAGTATCCAGCTCACGAAAACGCATATGCTCATCGGCATCTAAACCCCGCATTGCATACAGCACTTCGTTTAATTTAATCAAGCAGTCTTGGCTATATCTTTGGGTGTACCAATCAAATAAATAAGGTTCTAATAATTGCAAGATTTCGAAAACGTCACGCATGGTTTGATAAGTGAATTTGGCGACTCTGGCCCCACTGTTTTTTTGCGAGCTGACAAACCCTTCACCTTCTAACTGTTTGATCGCCTCGCGAATGGGGTTGATAGAGGTTTGATAACGCTTCGCCAATTGAGTGGTCACTAACCTATCACCACTGACGTAAACGCCTCGCGCAATATCCGCAAGGATTTGTGCGTACACTTTGTTATCGTGTTCAAAAAAGTCTCTAAAATAATCGCTGTCGGACATATTGCGTACAACCTGCCTTAAATTACACATAATCTTTAACTAGATTACACTCAAAAACTATTGTTAACAATATATAATTTAATGTTTTATACTTTTTAAAATTAATTATAATGATTTAACAGTGACAGAGAATAAATAAAATAAAACATAAAAAACATCAATTTCAATAGCTTACAAAGTTAAAGCAAAGAAAAAACAAATCCAAAAACAAACAAAACTCAAAATACTGTTTACAATTAATACTTGACACAACATGTTAACTAAAAGTAAATATAAAAAGGAAAGTGAAAGTGCGTGGATAAATTTTGATCTAAATGGTCGCAATTTTTTAGCGCACAGAGGAATAAAAAGCGATAAATCAAAACAAGATCTGGAAACCTAGCATTACATTGAATATTGTTGACAACCAACACTTGACAAATGTAGGCAATAAACAGTAATAATGTTACTGAGATGTTTGTATGGCTGGAACTACAAACAACACAGCCTGGAAGTTAGACACTCAATACTTAAAATAAACAAGAGGATTCAAAAATGCGTCACAGCATGTTTAAACTCAACACCGTGCTAATTTCAATGTTAGCCGCATCTGGGTTCACAACAACCGCTCAAGCACAACAATCACAAGCTGATGATCCAGAAATAATTCAAGTTACCGGTATTCGTAGCTCTCTTAATAAATCTGCAGCGATTAAACGAGATGCATCCGGCGTAGTCGATGCGATTTCAGCCGAAGATATTGGTAAATTCCCAGATACTAACCTTGCCGAATCACTACAACGTATTACCGGTGTTTCAATTGACCGGACCAATGGTGAAGGCAACCAAGTAACCGTTCGTGGTTTTGGCCCTAGTTTTAACCTCGTGACGTTAAATGGTCGTCAGATGCCCCGTTCTTCTTCGCTGTTAGACGATGGCATCCCACGCAACTTTAATTTTAGAGAAATATCCGCAGAATCCGTATCAGGTGTAGAAGTTCATAAATCAGGTAAAGCGCATGTATACTCTGGAGGTATAGGTTCAACGATTAACGTAACCACAGCCCGTCCGTTTGACCACCCAGGATTCAAAGCGGTAGCAAGTGCCAAAGCGGTCATGGATACTAGCAACAAAGACGGTCGAGATATCACGCCTGAATTGTTTGCCATGGTTAGCAACAATATGGATGGCGTTTTTGGTATTTCTTTGTCTTTATCACATGCTGAGCGTGATAGCGGAAAAGAACGCGCCGGTGCGGATATGAATTGGGGAAATGGTAGTAACAATGTTAACACCAGTGCGATAGATACAAGTAAAAACCCAACGAAAAAGGTATGGGCGCCTTTTACCTCAAGTGTGGATGTCTCGAATACAGAACGAACCCGTCAGAATGGTCAGTTGGTTTTGCAATTTGCGCCAACAGATGACTTAGTTGCGACGCTAGATTATACGCTCACACGTTTTGAACAAAAAACGCAAATGAACCGCATGAGTTTATGGTTTGACAGCCCAACAGGCACCGCTGACAGCAACGGTACACTAACCAACGCGGTGCAAACTGGCGATGAGCTCAACTTTTGGGCATGGGATTATTTTGAAAAAACCGAAGGGGATTCTTTAGGTTTAAACCTTGAATGGCATGCCACCGATTCATTAAAATTCACCTTTGATGCACATGACTCAACATCTGAATCAAACCCAGATGGCACAAACTCTGAAAATTTAGCCAACCTAGCCAACCCGGGTAAATTGGTCGATTACACAGTTGATTTCTCGGGTGAAATTCCGGGTATCACAATAGACGATTCGGCACTAGCAGGCGGCGCATTTAACAAAGATAATATTATTCCCGATCTATTCCAAACACGTGGCTTCCAAATCAAAAATAATATTAAGCAATATAATTTACAAGGTGAATGGGAACTAGACGCAGGTGCTTTATCAAAAGTTAACTTTGGAGTGTCGAATACCACTTACGCTGTAGATACCAAACAATTTGGTACTTTTGCTTTTGTTACAGATTTAGATATCTCAGGCTTAGATTTAACCTTTAAATCAACATCAGGTATGTTGGATGCATTTTCAGCCAATGGAAATATCTTTCCACAAATACCTCGCTATCAAGCATCTCAGTTTATTGAGTTAACGAAAGATCAAGATTTATTCTTCCAAGTTGCTCCAACGTTAAATGGTATAGAAGAAAAAACTAACGCAGCTTTTGTGTCTGCTGATTTTAATTTAGCTGCGGGCAATATGGATGTCTCAATCAATACCGGGCTCCGTTATGAACAAACTGACGTAACGGCCTACTCAGTACAAGAAGGCATTACCGCACTGCAATATTTTCATGTAGAGGAATTAAAAGCTGTACTTGACGGCAAACCGGTTGCTCAAAATTTAGAGGGTGATTACGACGCCTTGTTGCCTAATATTGATGTAAAAGTAGATTTAACTGACGAGTTAGTGGCCCGAGCTTCATACAGCAAAACCATCACACGTAGTGATATTGCGTCTATGTTCCCGTCTACTAACTTAATCGCACCACGACCAGGCGGACCTTATAACGCAAGTCAAGGTAACCCTAATTTATTACCGTTCGAATCAGACAATATCGATTTGTCGCTAGAATATTATTACGGCGATGCCAGTTATATCTCGGTTGGCTATTTTGTTAAAGATGTAGACAACTTTATTGGTTCTTCGTTGGAAAAACGCACAATCAATAATGTAGATGGTAACCCTTTAACCGATCCAAGTGTGAATCCAGCACCGGGTTGTCCTGACTCAGACATACCAACCCCGGCGTGTTTTGGGGACGAGAGCGATCCAGTTATCACTTGGGATGTCACAACAAACGGCAATATGGCTAAAGCAAAAGTCGATGGTTGGGAATTAAATGTACAACATATGTTTGCTCAATCTGGCTTTGGTGCGATTGCCAACTATACCCTTGTGGATGCCGACGTCGCATACAACCCATTTAACCTTGAATCACAAATGGCACTAGAGGGTTTAAGCGACTCTGCAAACTTAGTTGCTTTCTACGACGACAATGGTATTCAAGCACGTATTGCTTACAACTGGCGTGATGAATTCCTAAAACGTGGTGGTGCAAATCCGATTCATGTTGAGGCTTATGGACAGATCGACGCAAACGCAAGTTATGAAATTAACGACAATATTTCTGTGTTTGTTGAAGCACTGAATATTACGGACGAAGGTACACGCAGTTACGAGCGTTTCCCTGAGCAAGTATTAAGTGCGGAACAATTTGGCCCACGATTTAACTTAGGTGTGCGCGCATCATTCTAAGTTTGTTCATTCGACAAACTAAAAGGAGTGCTCTGGCACTCCTTTTGTTAATTTCGGATTAGTGTATGAATCCAACAACAAATTCGGTTTTGATTATTGGTGGCGGCTCTGCAGGCTGGATAACCGCAGCCGTTTTAGCTTCGCAAGTTAAACAGCAGTTTGAAAAACCGATAAACATAACCCTAATAGAATCGCCAGATGTCGCCACTATAGGTGTGGGGGAAGGCACTTGGCCGACGATGCGCAAAACGCTTAAGTCGATTGGAATTTCTGAAACAGAATTTATAAAAGAATGTGATGTTTCGTTTAAGCAGGGTGCAAAATTTGCCAAATGGCATACAGGTGAAGATGATGATTTTTATTTTCATCCGCTCATGTTGCCACAAGGTGATGGTGATTTTGACTTAACGCCATTTTGGCAAGTTTACAAAAATGCGTCTGATTGTACGCCGTCTTTTTCAAATGCGGTATGCTCGCAAGAAGCTATTTGCCAAGCGGGGTTAGCCCCTAAAACAATTACAACCGCTGAATACGATTCGATTGCCAATTATGCGTATCATCTAGATGCAGGCAAATTTGCCAAACTACTAAAAAAGCACTGCATAGAAAAATTAGGTGTGGTTTATACCCAAGATCACATAACTGATGTAAATGCAGATCAAGAAGACTTTATCCATTCTGTAACGACTAAAAATTTAGGCGCTATTAAAGCTGACTTTTTTATCGACTGTAGCGGTTTTAGCAGCCTAATAATCGATAAACATTACCAAATTCCGTTTAATAATTGCCAGCATGTTTTGTTTGCTGATTCTGCAATTGCAACGCAAGTGCCCTATCCGGATCCAATGTCACCTATTGCTTCACACACTATTTCTACCGCGCAAGCAAACGGTTGGATTTGGGATATCGGCTTACCCACGCGTCGGGGGGTTGGTTATGTTTATTCAAGTCACTATCAAACGGATGATCAAGCACTCGAGGTGCTCAAATCAAATTTAACACTTGATGAAACCAGTCAACTCAACTTCAAAAAAATTAAATTCACCCCAGGGCATAGAGAAAAATTTTGGCATAAAAATGCAGTTGCTATCGGTATGGCCGCCGGTTTTTTAGAACCACTTGAAGCGTCTGCACTAGTACTTATTGAAATTTCAGCGCAAATGATAGCCGAACAATTCCCAGTTAATCGCCAATCAATGCTGGGGCTGGCAAACCAATATAACCAAACGTCCTTGTACCGATGGCAACGTATTATCGACTTTTTGAAATTGCATTACGTCTTAAGTAATAGGCCAGAAAAATTCTGGCAGGATAATCGCAACCCTGAATCGATACCCAAATCACTGAGTGCCTTGTTGGATTTATGGCAACACATGCCGCCGTATGATCAACAATTTCCGCATGCTGTAGAGGTATTTCCGGCGGCTAGTTACCGCTATGTGCTGTTCGGTATGGGCTTTCAAACCCGGTTAACTGACCATGGACTCAATTTGACCGCAAAAACACACGCTGATGAGCATTTTCAAAACAACCAGATTGCCACCGACCAATTAATACAGTCTTTACCCAATAACCGAGTTTTACTGCAGCAAATTTACCAATACGGTTTGCAAAAAATTTAAGGAATATTATGAGTGATTATCAAATTTTAGACCCGAAGACTCATGCTAAATTAACGGTTGAACCGGCGCTTATCTTTGCCAATGCACATCATCAATTTGCACCTATTTGTTTAGCAGAGGTGCCACAGATAGCGGTCAATTACCCAATTTTTATTGCTAAACACCCGAATACAGGACAATTTGGCTTGCAAGCTATGCTTGGATTAAATGCGCAAGAAAACTTGTTTTTACAAGAAAATACCTGGCAAAGCGCTTATGTACCACTTTATTTTGCAACACAACCTTTTCGCTTAAGCGTTGAGCAAAACGATTTAAGCAATGCAAAAGTTACAGTTGACGTTGAACATGCCAGTGTACAGGCTGAAACCGGTGACGCTCTGTTTGATAAAAATTCGAATCAATCCGACATACTCAAAAAAGCTATCGCCTCATTACAACAGTTGTTTGCCTCTATTCAACATAACCAAAACTTTTTTAATACGCTGAGTAATTATGAATTACTAGAGCGCGTGCAGTTAAACATCAATGCAAATTACAGCAGCAATTTATCTACAAGCGCGCTGTACAACATCAATGAACGGGCGCTGAATAAACTATCATCTGCACAAACGCATGAACTCCATCAATCAGGATATTTGGCGGCATGCTACTTAATTCTCGCTTCAAAACTTAAGGTTCAATCACTAATAAACTTAAAACAACACAAACTACACGAGGTCGAAAATGCGTAAACTCCCCATTGCAGCAATGTTATCTGCAATATTATTAACAGCTTGTGACAACAACAGCTCACAAACGCAAAACACTGAAGTGACTGCCAGCCAGCCACTTGCAGTTATATGGAATGGCACAGAAAGCGCCGGTGTTAAAATAGGAAGTTGGGGAGCAGAAACCAAACTGACTAACAATGGCGTAAAAGTTGATTATCAATCTGATCATTACCGCCCTTCTGTTAAGTTCCACCCTGAGAAACCCTGGGATTGGTCAAATTATTCTGAGTTTAACATTGCGGTTGATATTAAAAACTTATCCGATGAATCAGTTCAGGTATACATCTCACTCACCGATGAAGCCGGCGTAAAAGAAGATATGGAAATTACGGGTAGCCGCGCCCGTTCTCTAACCCGTGCGGTTAACTTGGGTAAAGGTGAAGAAGGCACTTACTTTTTAATCATCGAAGGAAAATTCGTTGATACAGATGCTGGCATCAGAGAAAAACCACTACCTTGGCAAACAGACGAAGAAATGTTTGTCACGCGTTTTGGTAAAAAAGTGGACTTAAGCCGAATTACGGAAGTCGCATTTTTTGTCCGAGGCAACTTATCGGATAAACAAATTGAAATCAACAATATACGACTGCGTGCCAATCCAGAATATAACAAAGATTATTTACGCAATCTGGTGGATAAATTTGGTCAAAATGCCAAACAAGATTACCCACATAAAATCGATGATCTAAAAGAATTAAAAAATGCTGCCAACCAAGAGCTAGCAGAATTAAAATCAGGTGGCTTAATGGCCGACCGTTCACGTTTTGGCGGCTGGAAAAATGGCCCTAAACTCGAATCGACCGGGTATTTCAGAGTTGAAAAAATAGACGGCCGCTGGTGGATGGTTGATCCCGACGGTTACCTGTTTTTCTCACACGGGCCGGCTAACGTTCGTATGGCTAACTTAACCACCCTAACGGGTATCGATTTTAAAGATGAAAAAGTCAGATATATTGACCCAACACGGGTTACACCAGAAGATTCCGTCGGTATTGTGTCTGTTTCTGATGAAATTAGAAAAACTAAGTACGTATCTTCTGAACTACGCCATAACATGTTTACTTGGTTGCCGGATTATGATGATCCAATGGCCAAACACTACAGCTATCGTCGTGAAGTACACAAGGGTCCACTTAAATCAGGTGAAACTTTTAGTTTTTACCGAGCGAATCTAGAAAGAAGATATGGCGATAACTTTGAAGAAAAGTGGCAGCAAGTAACACTGGATCGTATGAATAACTGGGGCTTCACCTCATTTGGTAACTGGGTTGATCCGGCATTTTATCCTAATCAACAAGTCCCTTATTTCGCCAATGGCTGGATAATAGGTGATTTTAAAACCTTATCATCCGAGCATGATGTTTGGGCACCTTTACCAGATCCTTTCGATCCAGAATTTGCCCGACGTGCAAAAATTACAATTGATGTCATCGCTGAAGAAATTAAAGGTTCACCTTGGTGCGCCGGTATTTTCATTGATAACGAAAAAAGCTGGGGTATGCCAGAAGGCACCATTGATCAGCGTTATGGTGTCATTATCAGTACCTTGGCGCGCAGTGATGCCGACAGCCCAACTAAAGCACACTTTACTGAATATCTAAAAGGCAAACATAATAGTATTGAGCAATTCAATAAAGCTTGGGGTTTAGATCTTGCCAACTGGCAAGCGGTAAGCCAAGGCGTTAAATTATCCGCCCCATATACGGATGCATTGACCGCTGATTTATCTTATATGCTTGAATCTTTATCTGATCAATACTTTAAAGTTGTCCACGATACATTAGAAAAAGCATTGCCAAATCACTTATATATGGGCGCTCGCATGGCCAACTTCGGTATGCCAAAAGAAACCATCAAAGCATCAGTTACCTACTCAGATGTGCTATCGTTCAATATTTATGAAGAAGGTGTACAACCGGAAGAATGGGGCTTTTTAACCGAAATTGATTTACCGGTTGTAATTGGCGAATTCCATATTGGCTCGACGACAGATGCAGGCTTATTCCACGCAGGTTTAGTGCAATCAGACAATCAGGCAGATCGCGCACAAATGTATTTAGATTATATGCATAGTGTTGTTGCCCATCCTAATTTTGTTGGCGCGCACTGGTTCCAGTATATTGACTCGCCAATTACCGGCCGGGCTTTTGATGGCGAACCTTACAATGTTGGTTTTGTTTCAACTACGGATATCCCGTATCCACACATGGTCGATGCAATTAAAGACTTTATGGGCGACATTTATCCTAAGCGTTTTAAAGGTGAATTTGATAGCCCCGAATACAAATAAAGAGTTGCAAATAAAGAGTTATAAAAATAAAGCGCTATAAATTAGTGCGTTATAATATAACCGACCAACAATGCCGCTCGTAAAAACAGAGCGGCATTTTTTTTAAATATTAATAAACTAACGGGTGATCAACCTGCATTTTAAAGCCATATATAAATAAAACCGCATGCCTTTATAGGTAAATTATTAAATTAATACTTCAAATTCGTTAATACACTCTATACAATTGTTAACAGTTATCAATCCATGCAATTGCAACAAGGGTTAAAATGAGAATTATAACGCTGCTCTATTTGTTACTTAATTTGTTACTTATCACTTTTGCAGTGAGTGCACAAAACGCGCAACCGAATGTTATTGTAATTGTCTCTGACGACCAAGGTTATGGTGATTTCTCAATTCATGGTAACCCAATAATAAAAACACCAAACTTAGACAAACTCGCTAATGAGGGCGTCAGATTAACCGATTTTCACGTTGACCCAACATGTTCCCCTACCCGCGCGGCATTAATGACAGGCAGATACTCAGCCAGAGTCGGCGCATGGCTTACCTTTGCCGGTCGCAACCATATGTATAAAGAAGAAGTGACCATGGCGGATGTTTTCAAACATAACGGATACCGCACCGCGATATTTGGTAAATGGCACTTAGGCGACAATTACCCTTTCCGCCCGACAGATAGAGGGTTTGATAAAAGTTTTATTCACGCTGGTGGCGTAGCGGGTGAAATTCCGGATTATTGGCAAAATGATTATTTTGACGATACCTATTTTGACAATGGTAAGCCGACAAAAGTATCTGGTTATTCAACCGACATCTGGTTTGAGCAGGCTAAAAATTTTATTAACGAACAACAATCTAAGCCGTTTTTTATTTATCTCGCAACCAATACGCCACATGGCCCTTTTAATGTACCCAACGAATTTGCAGAGCCTTACCGAAAGTTAGGGGTGCCAGAAACGCGCGCACGCTTTTATGGCATGATAAACACCATTGATAATAATGTTGGCAAGTTACGTAGGTTCTTAGAAAAAAACAAACTAGCCGATGATACTTTAATTATCTACCTTACAGATAATGGCACCACCGCAGGCGCTGATGGTCCCAACAATGGTCAAATAACAGGTGGTTACAACGCGGATATGCGGGGCCGTAAAACGTCTCCTTTTGAAGGTGGACACAGAGCAGCGAGTTTTTGGCACTGGCCAAATGGCGGCTTAACGGGCGGCAAACAGTATCATCATTTAACCGCCCATTTAGATTTACTGCCAACATTTGTTGATATGTTCAACATGCAGTTGCCCAAACCCATTAATTTTGACGGTTCGAGTATCAAAACAATTTTAACCGGTGAATTCCCGCTTGAACAACAAAACAGAACATTAGTCGTTCACAACCAAGCAAGATTTGGCAGCTCGCTCGGTGACGGAAGTTTAGTAAAATACCGTGATTATGCGGTGATGCATAATCATTGGCGGTTAGTCGATAAACAGCTATTTGATTTATCAAACGATCCGTCACAAAAAAACAACCTAGCAAAGCAGCATCCGGATTTAATGAATCAACTTTCAGCCTATTATGAAAACTGGTGGCAAGACATCAGTCAAAACGAAAGGCTCTCACCCACCGTTTTAGATACGCAACACCAGCCAGAAGTGTTTTTGACTGCACAAGCATGGAAAGGCGATAAAGCCACATACGATCAGTCTCATGTTATTGCCGGTGTGCCCAATCGAGGCATTTGGCATGTACAAGTAAAAACACCCGGCCGTTACAAAATCACGTTTGCTCGCTGGCCACGTGAAGCAAATCTTGGATTTAACGAAGGTTATGTTCGAGCGATGAATAATCCGGGCTTAGATCCAAACTTTACGCTTTATCAATACAAGCCCAAAACACTCAATATTAAGTCAGTATTTTTTAAGCTAAACGATAAGACAATCGCCAAAGCAAATGTTTCGCATGATAAACAAACTGAAGTAAGTTTCGAATTCGACTTAAGCACTGGTTTACACACATTGGAAGGTGTAATGCAAACCAACAGCGGACAACTAATTAGTGCCTATTACCTGTATATCAAACCAAGCAATTGAGATATAAAATAAAATGTTAAAAACTAACCTATATAAATGGTCTGTTATCGCCGCAAGTTGTTTCTTAAGTACAGCTTGTTTTGATAACGAAACAAACTCCGCCGCTCAATCAACAATGGCTGAAAAAACCGCACAGGCCGACGAAGCTCAAGCGGGTACGGAAATTATGTATGATTTTGAAGGCAACAGCATTCCTGCATCCATTAAGTTTGGCAACGCCGAAGGCGAATTGATTCAATCAAATGGCGTAACTCAGGGGAACAAAGCGTTAAAAGTTAAATTTAATTCTGCTAACAAGCCTTATTCGTCAATTAGCTTTGAGCCAGAAACCCCATGGGACTGGAGCCAATACGATAGTTTTAATATTGCATTTGATATTGCCAACGAGGGTGAAGTTTCAGTGTTTATGAAACTAGGTGTCACTGATATTGATGGTAGCAACTATACACGTTCAGTTGTTGTACCGGTTGGCAAATCGAAAACCTATTATTCAAAGATGGCCGGACATGACGTTGGAAGCCCTGATTCAGATTTAGGCGATAGCGTTGAGCTTAACCTCAGTTCGGGTTTGCGTTCGAATCCTCCGACATGGTCATCAGAAGATGTGCAATTTGTTTGGATGTGGGGCAATAAAAACCTGAATTTAAAAGGTATTAAAAAAATTAACTTTACGCTTGAACACAACCTGCGTAACAAAGAAATTATTATCGACAACATTCGAATTCGTCCAAACCCCAAACTCAACCCTGACTACTTAGTGGGTATCGTGGATAAATTTGGCCAATCGTCAAAACAAGAATTCGAAGAAAAAGTACATTCTGAAGCAGAATTAATTGAAGTTAAAAATAAAGAACTCGCGCGTCTTAACGATGGTGAAATGCTTGATGGACGCTCTCGTTTTAGTGGCTGGGAAGACGGCCCTAAATTTGAAGCAACCGGTTATTTCAGAACTCAAAAAATAGGCGATAAATGGTCGCTGATTGATCCAGAAGGCTATATTTTCTTTACCTCAGGTATCGCCAATGTTCGAATGTCTAATACCACCACAGTGACAGGTTATGATTTCGCTAAAGATACCATTAAACAGCGCTCAGCGGACGATGTAACGCCGGAAGATTCTGAAGGCTTAAACACCCCACCAGCAGAAGCCATCCCAACCAGACATGTGGTTTCAGAAACACGTAAAAACATGTTTCAGTGGTTACCGGATTATACAGACCCGCTTGCCGGTAACTATGGTTATCGCCGTGAAGTACATTCAGGCCCCATTGAGCATGGTGAAGTATTTAGTTTCTATATGGCGAACTTAGAGCGCAAGTATGGTGAAACAACCCCATATTCTTATGTCAATAACTGGGGTAAAGTGACCCTAGATCGCATGCGTAGCTGGGGATTTACCTCGTTCGGAAACTGGGTAGACCCAATATTTTACGACAACAAAAAAATGCCTTATTTCGCCAATGGCTGGATAATTGGTGATTTTAAAACAGTTTCTAGCGGCAATGATTTTTGGTCTCCTCTGCCAGATGTATTTGATCCTAAATTTGCTGAACGAGCCGATGTAACCTTAAAAGTGGTGGCAGATGAAGTAAAAGGCAGCCCTTGGTGTGTGGGTGTGTTTGTTGACAATGAAAAAAGTTGGGGCCGACCGGGCCGACCTGAAAGCGAGTTAGGTATTGTCATTCACACCTTAAACCGCGATGGTGCAGACGTGCCCACTAAAAATATGTTTACCCAAACGTTAAAGAAACAATATGGTGACATTAAAAAGTTAAACCAAGCATGGGACTTATCTCTAAGCTCGTGGGATGCGTTCCAAAAAGGTGGGTTTGATACCGCACCATCTAATAAAAACCGCATTGCAGATTACGAAAACCTACTTTATCTCTATGCTAAGCAGTACTTTAAAGTAGTAGACGGCGCATTGGCTAAGTACCTGCCGAATCACTTGTATATGGGCGTTAGATTTGCTGGCTGGGGCATGCCTGCACCTGTGGTGAAAGCGGCATCTGAATACGTAGATGTATTAAGTATTAACTTATATAAAGAGGGGTTAATTCCCTCTACTTGGAAGTTTCTTGAAAAATTAGATATGCCGGCGGTTATTGGTGAATATCACTTTGGCACTACATCTTCTGGTTTCTTCCATCCGGGGTTAATTGCAGCGGCTGATCAAAAAGATCGGGCGCGTATGTATAAAGAATACATGCACTCGATTATCGACAATGATTATTTCATCGGCGCACATTGGTTCCAGTATATTGACTCGCCTATCACTGGTCGGGCTTATGACGGTGAAAACTATAATATCGGTTTTGTTTCGGTTACCGACGTGCCCTACAACGCTATGGTTGATGCCGCTAGAGAAGTGAATGGCACGCTATACGAGCGAAGATTCAAAGCACTGCTAGATAAAAAAGAATAGCCTTGCTCTTTGGTTAATCTTAAAAAGGCTTAAATTAATTTAAGCCTTTTTTTATTTACCTAATGTTGTGCCTAGCCGTTTAAGGCAAACACAAAATATAACAGGCGATCAATCATCGCGTGTTAATACTTCCAACAGCTCAATTTCAAAGGTTAAATCTGAATGAGCTGGCAGCTTATCGCCCATGCTGCGTTCACCATAAGCTAGGTGAGACGGTACAAACAGTTTGCGTTTACCTCCGACTTTCATACCCAATATGCCTTGGTCCCAGCCTTTAATCACTCGGCCTGTACCAATCACGCATTGAAACGGACGTCCTTTATCATACGATGAATCAAACTTGCTACCATCCGTTAAATAACCGACATAGTTTGTGGTAATTAATGCACCTTTTACGGCTTCTTTGCCATCCCCCACCACAATATCTGTGATTTCAAGCTCTTTTGTATCTGTCATAAGCTGTTCTCTGAGAAAAATTTGGATTAATTCAAGACGTCTGCTTCAAAAATCTGGATAATACGCCCATATTGGTAACATGTTAAACACTCACCCAGTGAATTGGAATTATTGATGGAAATTAAAGTAAATTATTTAGACAACCTACGCCTCGAAGCCAAATTTGACGATTTTACCGTCATTTCCGACCAACCAATTCGTTATAAAGGCGATGGCTCTGCACCGGGTCCATTCGACTATTTTTTAGCCTCATCCGCTATGTGTGCGGCCTATTTTGTGAAAGTCTATTGTGCAGCACGTGATATTCCTACCGACAATATTCGTTTAGCGCACAACAATATTGTTGACCCGGAAAACCGCTATAAACAACAATTTAAAATTCAAATAGAACTCCCAGAGAGCATTTCAGAAAAAGATCGCATCGGTATTTTGCGCTCAATCGACCGCTGCACAGTTAAAAAAGTAGTGCAAACCGGCCCTGAATTTGTTGTTGAGGCAGTTGAAAGTTTAGCGCAAGACACCTCAGCCATGATAATGGTTGAGACCGATGAAAATAACCAAACCTATATTGTTGGTAAAGATTTACCACTTGAACTAACCATTGCCAATATGACGCAGCAACTGGCTGATTTAGGGATGAAAATAGAGGTTTCATCATGGCGCAACATAGTGCCTAATGTTTGGTCATTACATATTCGCGATGCTGCCTCCCCGATGTGTTTTACCAATGGTAAAGGTTCGAGCAAAGAAAGTGCTTTATGTAGCGCGTTGGGCGAATTTATTGAACGGTTAAACTGTAACTTTTTCTACAACGACCAATTTTTAGGTGAAGACA
Source organism: Catenovulum sediminis (assembly GCF_007289895.1). GTDB lineage: Bacteria > Pseudomonadota > Gammaproteobacteria > Enterobacterales > Alteromonadaceae > Catenovulum > Catenovulum sediminis. The sequence goes on from NZ_CP041661.1 coordinate 610,035, forward strand.
TCGCCAACGCTGAGTTTGTCCATTACCCGAATGAAAAATGGTTTGAATTAACCGAAGACGACTCGCTGCCAGCCGGTATTTTAGACGACTACTGCTTAGATATTTTTAACCCAGACGGTGAGTTGCAAGGTTCGCATTTAATTGACACCAACTCAGGTAATGTTGAGCGCGGCATTTGTTGCATTCCGTACACACGCCATAGCGATGGCGAAACGGTTTATATGCCATCTAACATTATTGAAAACCTGTTTTTAAGCAATGGCATGAGCGCGGGCAACAATATTTTTGAAGCGCAAGTGCAATGCTTATCAGAAATATTTGAGCGTGCAGTTAAACGACAAATTATCGAGCAAGAAACTGTTTTGCCAGACGTGCCACAAGCGGTATTAGCCAAATACCCAAGCATAGTGGCGGGCATTGAAGGCTTAGAGCAACAAGGTTTTCCAGTATTGGTTAAAGATGCATCATTGGGGGGCAATTCCCTGTGATGTGCGTAACCATCATGAATCCTAAAACCGGTGGCGTGTTTGCCTCATTCGGTGCACATCCAAGCTTTGAAGTTGCATTAGAACGCAGCTTAACCGAGCTATTACAAGGCCGCAGTTTTGAAGGGTTAAATGATATTCCAAAACCCACCTTTAATAGCATGGCGGTATCTGAGCCTGAAAACTTTGTTGAGCATTTTATCGACTCAACGGGGGTAATTTCATGGCGCTTCTTTAGCAGTAAATCTGAATTCGAATTTGTTGAATGGGATTTTTCTGGCAACAATCAACAAGAATGCGAAACCTTATTCGGTATTTTAGCAGATTTAGGCAAAGAAGCTTATGTCGCGCAGTTTGATCAGCTCGGCGCCAGTGCGTGTCGCATACTGGTACCTGGTTATTCTGAAGTATATCCAGTTGAAGATTTAATTTGGGACAATACCAACAAAGCGCTGCAATACCGTGAAGATATTCTCAATATCCACAAACTGTCAGACGATGCATTAGTCGATTTAGTTGAACGATTAGAAGAAAGCCAACTAGACAATTATATCGACATTATCACGCTGATTGGCATTGAGTTTGACGAAAACACTGTTTGGGGCCAGTTAACGATACTTGAGCTGAAAATTCTGATTTACCTTGCGTTAGGTGAACTTGAAGAAGCCATCGAGTTAGTGGGTGAGTTTTTACAATACAACGACAACACAGTTGAACGTAATTTGTTTTATCAAGCCGTACACGCAGCATTAGAAGTGACTTTAGACGACGAGTTAGCGTTAGATGATTTCATCTTTAACTTTAAACGCATGTTTGGTGACGAAGTAATGGAAAATGTAGTGGGTTCAATTACAGGTGAGGTTAAGTTTTATGGTTTAACCCCAACCAGTATGAAGCTGGAAGGCTTAGACAGACATTTACGTTTAATCGACAGTTACAAAAAATTGCACAACGCACGTAAAAAAGCGGCCGGATTGTAATTTTTATATCCCCTGCAGGACTTTACAGCCAACGACTCAAAATACTGTAAAGTCCTTCGCTAAACCTACTTCAAGCTATGGCTCACGACCCAACTCCAACTTTTTTACCTTGAGCAGCAACTGAGTACCCACCTAATAACTGAATAACAGATTGTTAGGTAAGGTGAGGATGAGTCGGCTTTTATTTATCATTTATGCGTTTTAACGGTATTTTTTTAAACTTAAGTACCATAAACACACAAGCTAGACCTGAAGCGATAGCTGCAAGTGCCCCTATATTTAATGATTGCCCTTTACTAAATGATAAGGACAAAAATAAAAAACCAAAAAGTACAGCACCAACACCTAGGCCACCTAGGAACCCTTTACCTGCTGCATTTATTAAAGTTATGCATTTATTCATCCAACCCTCTTTGTAATAAGTCATGTTAGAACGACCTTTTGCTGACTCGTATTGGTTTAACTTAAAATATCCTAGCATATCTTTAAACCCACGCCAGTTAAAGTTCAGCCTTCTTACTCGCTTGGAATCCTAGCAACTAGGTCTGTTACTCCTAAGTCGATACCAACTTGGTTTAATAGAGTCGAAATTTGACCCCGGTGGTGGGTTTGATGATTAAAAAAATGCTGAACAAGATAGCCAAGGTTTTTATTAAACATCTCACCTTTAGTGTTGCTATAGGTTAAATTCGACGATAAAACGTCGTTACTAAGCTCTTGAGTAAAGTCTTTAATAATCAAGTCTATTTTGCTTCGTGTAATTTCTAGCGCCTCAAACTCATGATGTAGAATCGTATCAAGCGACTTCGGTTTGTCCAGCGTTCGAACGTAATTAAGAGAGTTTAATTCTGATGGATGCTCTGCAAATCGCTTAAGCCAGATTATGTCCCCGACAAGAACATGATTAAGCGTTCCAATGATTGAACCAAAGAAGGCTCCGCGATTTTTAGACAGAGCACCTGCTCTGAGATTTGAAGCAGCCAGATAGATATTTTGATTCATCCACTGGTTGTAATCTGCCATCAACTCAAAGTTTGATTTTAGATACATGATTTTCCTTTAGGTAAAACGCAGCGTTCTAAAGATATAAAAACTTAACATTTATTCAACAGGTCCACCACACCGCAAAATAAAGCGCTCGAGGTTTTAATCAAATAACTGCTAATTCCGGCAGTCATTTTATTGGAATCTACCACTTTTCAGTTGTCGTTGACACCAGCCACACTCAAACCCCATTAAATACTTCATATTTAACCTATACCAACAAGTTAAAATTGCAAGGTAAAAAACCATTGAGCGCTGTTAAAATTGCGCGTAGTACCATTCAATTTTGCAATAAGCACATATACCCCCCCATGGATTTAGCTTTACCTTGGCCAACTTTTTTACTGTACTAAGCCACTGGATGTTCACCTAATAACTGGACAACAGATTGTTAGTATATGGCAAGCTGAGTAGGCACTTATTTAATCTCGCTATTTATATCATCGCCGTGTGATGGCTGAAAATATCGTCATGATTAACCACTACACTGCCACTTGCCCTTGCTACCACAATTAAATGCTTTGCATCGGCGTGATACGCAAACGGATTTACATCAATTCCGATCTTATGACGTGTAAAGATACACTAATGCCGTGATTGTAGGACGCAGAAAAACAGTCCAACAATAGGGCGTGTTTATCTTTGTATTATTTTTGAGCAATAGGCTATTTTAATCATTAACAAAGCAGAATGAGTGGGGTTTAGTCATTCTAAATAAACGAATTCTAATGCCGTTAAGGGTTAAAATAGCCATTGCCCTTCGGGCTGAGGCAAAAATTATAAACAAAGATAAACACGCCCTAGGATTAAGTTACGGCTTCGCGCAACCTACCTTTTTTATAAGGCGACTGGTATACGCTTTGCTTAGTTGTTCTTCCTTATTTAGACTCTCCTGGTTCTGGTACATCGTTCTTTCTTACGTCCTGTTCTTCAGCAATTTCTCTGGCCCAATCATGGTCGGAAGCATCTGAGTCTAACCCTTCTTGATCAGCCCCTTTCATCGGAAAAAATGTTAATCTAGTCAGTAAAGCAAAATGGTCAGAACCGATCGAGGGTAATCGTTTGATTAAGTTTAAAGTAAAATGTTGGCTGTGAAACAGGTGATCTAAAGGCCAGCGCAGAAAAGGAAAGTCTGCATGAAAGGTATTGTACATACCTCGCCCTACCCGCGGATCTAATAAGCCACTAATTTTACGAAAAAGGCGCGTTGTGGCTGACCATGCTACGTCATTAAGATCACCCGTAACTATGACAGGTAGATCACTTTCGGCAACACTTCGGGCCACAATCACTAACTCGGCGTCCCGCTCTGCTGACTCTGGATTTTCAGTCGGACTAGGAGGAGCTGGGTGAAGAAAGTGCATGCGGACTGTTTTGCCTGAGCGTAATGTCAGTGTTGTGTGTATGGATGGAACATCTTCCTCGACTAAGTAAGAGATTTCCTGATCATTTAAAGGTAATCTTGAAAAAATATGCATACCGTAAAGGTTGTCCAGCGGGCATTTCACGCTGTAAGGCATATCAGCTTCCAGCACTTTGAGCTGATCTTCCCACCACTGGTCAGATTCCAGTGTGACAAGAACATCGGGATTATATTCTCTTACCATTTGAATGAGCAGATCTGCATTTCGGTTAGGTGTTAGGACATTGGCCGTCAAAATACTGATTTGATTTTCAAAGCTTCCGCTAGCTTTCTTAACTTCGATTGGCCACAAGAATGTATAAGGTAAAATCCACCATAATTGCCAAGTTAGGCACAGAGTAGCGATTAAGATTAACAGCCAGGTTAATGCCGATTGCATATTGAGAAACAGAAAGTCAGCAACGAGCAGAGTAGCTATGAAAATAGCAAATTGGAGGCGCGGAAAGTCCATCCCTCTGATGACCCAGTGTGGATGACGTGAAAGTGGAAGCAAAGTTAACAGTAAGGCTAATGCTGTAAAGAAAATAAGTATTGATATCATATCTAAGGCCTAGTCTTTAATTTCGATCCTGATTCAAGGTTAAATCCGCATTTTTACTTGCAGCATTCTTAACTGTTGCTATGTCTTCTTCAATATCAAGTGCTTTACATGCCCGCTTTAACGCTAAATTTCTGTGATATCTAGCCGCTTTCTGAATACTCTCATTGTTAAGTGACTCAAGAGAACTCAGCGCTTTTTGTAAACGAATACCTACTTCTACCGTGCCGGCTCCATCTCGAGCGATGGATGTAAAAGCGTCGTCGAACATATCAGATATCGAGATCTCCGGCACCGCTACTCGGTCATACTCGATCAGATTTCGAGCCTCGGGATTGGAGGGCTCATTGATAAGAGAAATTACACGAACTAATGTGCCAATGACTTTTATCGCTGTACCTGGATCGTTAACAGCTGGGGATAGAGCTCGAGCTGCAATTTCTGATAAGGCGACCAGGCCAAATCTAGGATCATCTTCGAACGTACGGTCGTTGCCGATTTGGAACGCGCTGAGCAGGCTAGGGTAGTCAATGCCAGTCTGTTCGCCTGATGAAATGGTTACGTAAGCCAACGCCCGATTGGATGACGCAAAAGTTCCTGGTAATGCCAACACCACTACCTGCGCGTCAACACCTTCTGCCCAGCTTTGAAGTACCGCCATATCGATATGCTGAACATAACCAATTTTCGAGGCATACACTGCTTGCCCCGGTCCCAGTGTTCCTGATGTTGATATGCCCCCGAGAGTCGGCTTATCTCGCCTTCTTATCAGCGCTCTTTCCGTCGCCCCTTCTACCTTATCAATCGTCGAACCAATTCGCCCCAATCTAGCAATGCTGTCGACCCAACGCACAAACGTCACGATTACCACTGCAAATACGATCACCGTTAGAGCGAAAAGGACGAAGAGTCCTGCGCTTTCATAGAAATCATTTTTCAATGCAGTAAGTGCTACTACACTAAAAATGAATGCACCTACAAAGGTAGAAAGCGCATTCTGTGACACGTCATCAGCAAGCATAAGGGCGAATGAGCGTGGGGTCGCTGAGCCGCTTGCAGCAGCGTATGCTGATACCATAGATGCCACCGAAAAAGTGGCGATCACTAACATACTGCTCGCCATAACGGAGAGCAAAGTTTCAACTGAGTCCTGTGCAACTACAGGAGCAAGATTCGCTAACTTAGAGCCATCGATAATTTTCGCAGCAAAGACCACAGCAATCGACAGTGAGCATAACGCCAATGGGCGTACCCAGAGTCGCTCACTAAAACGATTGAGCAGAAATCGGAGACGGTCAAACGAAACTAATAAATTCATGATGATCCCCTGTGTTCCGCCGTCTTACTAATGTGTGCAAAATGCTTGGCTAAAATTAGCGATGAAGGAACGCAAACCAACCGCATTGCGTCCTTTTGAATAACTTTTCGCTATTGGTGGCCATTACGACGATAATTGAGAAAATATAACGTTGCGGTAAACGACAGATTTTAAGATTAGTCGTCAATCGCAACATTTTCAAACTGAAGATGGCACTTCCGCCTACTTAACATAGAATATTCAGGAATTTTTAGCACCTTCAACTTCCCGCGAGTAACAAATACAAATTCTAGCGATTGTGGATCTATAACTTTAGGACTTGCAAAGAGGCTTTCAAAATTCCAGTGCCCTATAGTTTGCTGATCAATAATAGAACCCGATTCATCAATTAAATAGAAAATTACGTGTTCTGGATCTAATTCTAGAATAACAAGAAGCCAATCGTAGACCTCATATTGCGCTTCAAGAGTACGCCCGGAAAATGTTCCAGCTATTTGAATGCCATCTATGTATAAATAAACAAAGTTGTCGGTTATTTCTTCCAGTTTAATTCTATTTGTGATTTTCATATTCGTTTAACACCCCCGCTCAACTGGACCGTATGGTTATAACATACCAGTGATAAAAATTTAAATTTTGTTTATTCAAATGTAAATACCCATTAAACAAACAACTGTTATATGTAACATGTTGATAATCAATTCACAATAAAACAAAAAATGTAGTGTTTTTATGTTCAACTATAGAGTAAAACCGGTTGTAATCATGGGGGCTGCATTATTAATGCACCCTGCCCTTGTATTTGCACAAACTGAAACAGACATCAATTTAAATGTTAAACATTCAGTTGGTCGTGTCGCTGAGTTTGATCGCGAAAAATTTATTACTTTGCATGCAACGTTAAATGAAAACGGATGGGACGGCGAAGAAGACAAACTAAAATACATGATGGAAGATTTAAATGTGTATTTTGGTCGTGATAACGGCTCTATGCTGTGGAATTTAAATCAGGCAAATGAAGATCCCAACCGCCCAGGTTATATTGACCCGAATTACATCAACCAGAAAGGTCAGGAAAACCGTGAAATCCAATATGGCACGAATCGCGCGGATAGACACCAATATGATGATCATAACGATGTCATGATTGGCGGACAAACCAGTACATTTTGGCAAGGGCGTTCAACCCGACCTTGTTGCAATAAAGAAGGTTGGGAAATCGCCGGTGCGGGCGCAATTGGTGAATATATGGGTCGTTACGTTAACGAATTTTATCGTAACGAAGGCGAAGCGCCTTCACAAGGTTAATCTCGCCCCAGATTAGTCGAAGTATTAAACGAACCCTTATACGAGCTTATTGATGGCGAAGCGGATTCTCATGTAACGCCACTTGATGTATTCCAGTTTCATAATGACGTGGCAAGCACCTTTAAACAGTTTAACGATACCGCACTGATTGGTGGTTACACCACAGCTTTTCCAATTTTTGAAGAACGGGATTTTGCACGCTGGAATGAGCGTATGAAGCTTTTTATTGATACCAGCGGCGAATATATGGACTTCTTTTCAATTCATATATACGACTTTAACAACCTTGGAAATGATGGCAAAGTCAATTTTAAAGGCGGCCGCTTTGAAGCTACTTTTGATATGATGGAGCATTATTCTAATATTCGTTTAGGTGAAGTTAAGCCATTTGTATTATCTGAATATGCTGGGCGAGATCATAAACTTGAAAAGAATTATTGGTCTTCTTATCGTGACTGGCAATCTATGAAAGCCATAAGCCCTTTGTTATTAACGCAAATGGCACGACCCAATCAAATTTTAAAGTCGATTCCGTTTATCAATGTTAAAGCCATCTGGGGCACGTCTGAAGGCATTCCTTATAATTGGCGTTTATTACGTCAAGAAAACGAATCAGAAGCTGGCTTAAGTGGCGACTGGGTATTTACCGATGTTGTTAAATTTTACGAGCTTTGGTCTGACGTAAGCGGCACCAGAGTTGATTCAAAAACCACCAATCCAGACGTATTAATTGATACTTATGTTGATGGCAATACAGCCTACGTGATTCTAAGTAACTTAGAATACGAGCAAGAAACGGTTTATCTTAATTTATTTGGACATCAGCAAAATGATATTCAAAGTGTTAAAATTAAACATTTACACTTAGACGGAGCCAATGTTGCGCTAGACATTATAGAGCAAAATGAAGCACCAGAAGCTTTTACGCTGGATACTGAAGCAACAGCGATTATCGAATACACTTTCAACAATGAGTTAGTGATAGATCATACCGCCAAAGAGGGTAAGTACTATGCATCAACTTACAACCAAGCAATTTCGGCAAATCAATCGACTAATTTTACCATTTCAAACGTATCGCTGAGCGAATATGGTGATGCAGTTTTAAGATTAGGTATTGGCCGCGCATTGGATAAAAGCCGAATTCCGCAGGTCACTTTTAATGGTGTAAACATTGATGTACCGACTAATTTTAGTGGTGATGAGCAAGAAAATCGTCCTGAGTTTTTCAGCTTGCTTGAAATTCCAGTCCCTTACGACTTATTGCAAGAAGAAAACACAGTTTCAGTCACTTTCCCTGATGCAGGCGGCCGGATCAGCAGCGTTTCCATGCAAGTATTTGAACATAGCACGGATTTTCGAACGAAAAGCTCTCCGGTGACCGGTGTGGCTCTGTCACATGATCAACATGTTTTAGCTGTTGGAGAAACAATTACGTTAGAAGGTAAAGCGTTACCTTTTTATGCACAAAATACCGCAGTCACTTTCTCGGTGGATAATACAGAGGTTGCTAGCATAACCGAAACGGGAGAGCTGACCGGTCTAAGTGCAGGTACAGTAGTTGTCAACGCAACTTCCGTTGAAGGGGGTTTTATAGCAGAAAGTACGATTACCGTCGAAGCACCCGTTGCGGCTTCATTGCAATTAGATAATCCAAGCCAATACGCAAACACCACTTACTATACCGATGGTACTTTGGATATTACTAGCCTGTACAACGCTGGCACCGGCGAAACCGTTTCCGATCAATTTAGTGGGGTAAGCTATTTGCTGCGTCAGCTCAATGCAAATTGGGACGTCGTAAAAGATTATTCTGCAGTAGATTATGGTGCAATTGGTAAACAGAGAGGGATCTCAACAGTCAGCATGCCACTTGAAAATGTTACACCTACTGCACAATTACCGGATGGTCATTTTTATTTCTTATTCGTCCGATTTGCATCAACAGACGGAACGGTGAAATCTACAACGTTTAAAGGTATTAACATTGAAGAAAGTATTGTTGAAGAGAATGTAGAGCCTTCGATGAGCTTTGATGATGCCAACCAATATACCAGTCAAACCTATATTAGTGGTGACACCTTACCTGTTTCTGTTAACTATCAAGCGGGTACTGGCAATACAGTGACGGATACCTTAGGTGGAGTTAAATTTTTCTTACGCTTAATTGATAAATCAAGTGGCAGTTGGCAAGTGGTCAGCGATATTATTGCAAACGATAACAGTGTGGTTAGTATGCAATCTGGTATTGCAACTGCCAATTTATCCTTAACAGGGGTTTTGCCAACGGCGAGCTTACCCGCAGATCACTTTTATTATTTATGGGTTCGATTTGAGTCATCAAACGGCCTTAAATATTCAGTGAATGCATTCCCTATCACAATTGAGGCTGTAAACATTGAACCTTCACTTAGCTTTGATGATCTTGCTCAATATACCGCTACAACTTATTTGACGTCAGGCAGCTTAGACGTCAACTTAAATGTAGAAGCTGGCAGTGGCAATGTCGTAACCGATGGGCTTGGCGGCGTTAAGGTATTTTTACGCCATCTTCGTTCAAACTGGTCTGTGGTAAATGACACAATCGTTTATGATGCTTCGGTTGTCGGCGAACAAACTGCAAATGCATCAGTTTCTATACCGTTAGCTGGGCTCACACCATCTGCTCAGTTACCCGAAGGCGATTTTTACTTTTTGTTTGTTCAATTTGAATCGTCAAATGGCAACAAATATTCGGTTGCTGCCAATCCAATAACAATCGATTCAGACTTTGACCAAGACGGTATCGGCGATAGCGCTGACAATGACGACGATAACGATGGCGTACCCGATTCTATTGATCACTTTCAATATGATGATGTTTACGGCGTATTAGGAGACTTTGATGGTGACAATGATGTCGATCGCAAAGACATCTCTTATTTTGTTCGTGCATTAAGAGACCCATCACGTCACCGACCTGATTTTGACTTCAACGGTGACGGTAGAGTGCATCAAAGTGACGTTAGCCGACTGCGCACGCTGTGTACCCGCAGAAATTGCGCTGAATAGCTTCCCCCCTTATACACTTATGTGACACATTAACACGCGTTAATGTGTCACTACTGAGTTTTTTCAGATTCCTAAAAAACCTCAGGGCATGAAATGTATACTTAAAGACGCTCTAACTTAATCGGATACGATTGATTAGCACGCCATTGACCTACGTATAAATTTCCGTCATCATCAACACATAAACCATGGCAGTGATTAAATAAATTCCAACTGGTTTTCATAGGTTGCAATTCACCATTTTGATATACGGGTTGTTCGCCACCTATATTGGCAACCACCTGATTGTTTTTATCAAAAATAGCGATAAAGCCAGAGTCTTCTTCGTTTTTACCATTAATGTCAGACCAGCAAACGGGAACATAAAAATGTTCACCTTTAAATACCGGTCGTCCAACCCATGCACCTGGCACTTTAAGCGTGCGGATATAATCACCGTCTAATGTAAAAAACTTGAAGGCACATTCAGCTCTCGAACTAACCATAAGCACAGGATTGTTTGGATCGCGTCTGTCTATTTCAACGCCATGTGTATTCGCTAAGTTTAAATTTTCATCTTGATTATCATGTCCACCCCAATGACGAATGTAACGACCTTGCTTATCATATTGAATAAGATAATCAGAGCCATAACCGTCTGTTACGTATAAATCACCATTGTCGGCAATTGCTATATCAGTCGGTCTAAATGGCATATCTGGTGTATACGCGCCAACGGTTTGTGGATGACCAATGGTAAATAAAATATCCCCCTGCATATTTACTTTGGCAATAAACCCGGCTTGCGCAACAACTTTGTTGTAGGGTGAATCCCACTCATTGATTGAAACGCCATCCCAGTGTCGGTTCAGTTTCCAACCGCTGTCAACGACATACATAAATTCCTCATCGCCCTCTTGGACAATTTTTACCGCATGTGCACCAGGAAATTCTGTGCCAAAACTATCTAATAGCTCGCCGTCTTTACTGTAAATCAAAAAATTATTACGGGTATTGTCGGTCACCATGATAATGCGTCCTTGCGAATCGATCGCTAAATCATGACAATTTTCGACGGGGTACTGGTTTGAATCAAGTACTCCCCAATTTGCATTAAGTTTATATTTAAACTCATTTGCGCCGACGGCTTGACCGTTTTGCAGCGCGTTTTCTTTGGGGCTTAAATTATTTGTAATAGGGGCTGTCATATTTTGCTCCGTGACATAAACTTGTGCATGTTTAAATAGACAAGCCGCTGTTGAGTACAACTCAAAAGCGGCTATTAGTTATTTAACAAAGAGATATTCAGATTTAGCTTTCTTGCCAATTTAATATGGCATCGTCGTCAACACGCTCGAATGGGTAATAAACCGCTTCGTTTTCTTCAAATGCTTGATTACTGATTGCGTTGTACGCACATATCATTGACCAACGTGGATCTTGCGAACGGTTCTGATTTGATTTGTGCAATAAATTACAGTGGAAGAAAAGCACATCACCTGGCTCAAGCTCAACATTAATAAGCTCATGATACTTCATTGCTTCTTCAACAAATTGTAAGTCTGCACCTTTTTGATCACCGGTTTTTTGGTGATCTAAACGGCCGATATGATGCGAACCTTTTAATACCTGTAAACAGCCGTTTTCAATCGTGGCTTTGTTTATTGCAATCATGCAACTGATTGATTTGGGGTAAAGCATTAAATTATCTTTGTGCCAGTATCCAAAATCCTGATGCCATTCCCAAGCACCGCCGACAAATGGTTCTTTCATCATGATTTTTGTGCTGGTGTGATAAGTCGGTTCACCAATTAGTTTTTCGCAAGAATCAACTAAACGTCGGCTGCGTGAAAACATGCTATATAAATCATCGCCTGTTTTTTGCCACAAACAGACTTTACTGACCGCACCGCTGCCATCTTTTTTATTCCAAGCTCTGTCATATAAAGAATCGTCATTAAATGCTTTATTTTGCAGTTTGTCGATTTCAGCAGGCGTAAAGTATCCTCGCGCGATCACATAACCATCACGATTAAAATCTGCCATTTGTTGTTCTGTTAAAGATATTGCACTCATAAAAACCTCGCATCAAAAGTTAATATAACATTTCATTGTTAACAATAGTGAAGCAAGAAATTAAATAAATCAAGAAATAATTTCTATATAAATACATTATTTATATAGAAATAATAGAGCTATTTATTAATGTGCAGCAAAATCAGCAATTTATCGCAAAAAAACAATTTGAAATAAAAAATATTTTATTGTTAGGGCGGGGTAATTTTGTGGTTTGAAGGTGCAGAATGACGAAAATATGAAGACATAGGGCAGAGCGCGCGACACACCCTGCGACTAAAGACCATTAATGTTGTTAATAGCTTTATTAATAGCTTTATTAATAGCTTTATTAATAGCTTTATTAATAGCCGAGTTGCTCGGTTATTTTTGTTGCTGTCGCCACTAGTTGTATGCGCATTTCATCGCGCGATAATTTTTTCCCGGTTTGGCTATTTAAACTAGACACAGCAAGCGCTGCAACGACTTTGCCTTCGGGATGACCAATCAGTACCGCTAAATCACAAACCCCTTCTGTCATTTCACTTTCTGCTTCGTAAAAGCCTTGTTCGCGAATGCTGACTAAAAGATCATAAATAGCCTGTTGATTGCTTTTACTTTTTTTACTGAAGTTTTGATCTCGCTCTAAAATCATATCCCGCACCGAATCGTTACTGTTAGCAAGCAATACCATCCCCGATGTCGTAGACAAAGTCGGAAACAATGACCCTTCAGCAATATTTATTGAAACCGGAACTTGGCTGCGAGCCTGAACAACCACCATGGTTTGACTTTGATAAAGCATACTTAAATGGCAGGACTGGCCAATTTTAACCGCCAGATCTTCCATATGAGGCAATGCACATTGACGCACCTGATCGATTGGCGAAATAGAACGCGATAAATTGTACAGTTTAAGCGACAAACGATAGCGACCTGATAGATCATCCCGTATTAAATAACCACGAGACTCTAAACCCACCAATACACGATAAATTTCATTAGGCCCCCGGCCTAAGCCCTGAGCAATTTCTGTTTGCGTACGGGGGAGTTCCTGACTGACTAGATACTCTAAAATATCCAACCCTTTTTCTAAAGCAGGAACTGCGTATTTGTTGGTTTTGCTACTTGTCGCTTGCGTTTTGTTTTCCAATGACTTGCTCTGTATTGCTATAGATTCGTCTATGATAACGTCTTATTTATAATTCAGCTTCCCAATTAATTAATTTTTGTAAGTGGGCACCTGAACTTAAAATTAAATGGCAGACTTCTAAGATACCATTTTTATGACATTCTTCTAAATTAGCGCCAGTTAACGCAGCTAAAGCTTTGGTATCAATAGCATATAATCCATTTACTCTGGATTTTCGTCCATCTTTTAATTCAATATCCAAATTCACGCTGTGTATCAAATCGTATTCAGCTGCTTTATTTAAAATAGCCTCAGTGCGTTGAGTGCCAGCCATGAGCTGTGAAAAGCTTTTCTGAATTCTTAACAAATAATCTGATGTTTCACCTTCTTCAGTAAACAAACGCTCTCCTTGTGTTTCATTTACAAGGTCGCTATTAACATCTATTGCGATTTTTCCTGAGCTTAAATTATTTTCCTCGACCATAGCTTGAAATGGTCTACGTAAAATATCTAACGGTAAATAAGTAGATCGCCATTGCCCTTGAGATATAAACAGGTTTTGGCCTGAATCAAAGCCCAATAATGCAGTTAACTGAAACTTTCCTGTGGTTGGGTTTTTGCTTATAAATATTGGATATTCATGAATCAAGGTGCTCAATTCGTTTACTACCACAAACGATGCATTCACTTTAAACTCGGCAACATCTACTTTTTTAGTATCAACTTTAAGCGATTTATGCCTTACTTTATCTAATAATTCTACATTTGGTTGGTTCATATTTTTCCTCATTTGCTAGACCTTAGAAAGGCCATGCTGTGTTATTTGGTTAATCAAAGCTCTGTGATCCGGTAAACTTCCCAGCATATTGCGAGTCGCTATTTGATTTTGTTTAATTTGCTCTTCTACAAACGCAATTTCAGCCCCCGACAGTGAGTAAACAGGTTCTGTTTTGTAACCACTACCATAAAGCACAAACTGGAAACTGGCTGCCTGAAATAACTCACCGGTCGGTTCAAAATCGCTGACGTTTGGCACTTGATGTTTCCACAGCTCCAATAAATCTAATAGTCTGTCTGGAATGCTCTGAGTTAATCGATTGTCGCGCCAAAATGCGGTGTTTCTGTCACTCAAAACATAGTGTAATTTCAAGAAATCAATAGCCCGCCCCAGCGATAATGAAATGTTCGATTAAATCGTTGTTGCGCAATGTGCATTACGCCATGTGTCGGGGGTAACTGGTCAGCGATCATCATTGCCGATAGTTCAACTAAGACTAATGCTGAAGCTTCTAGCGGTTCTAAAAAACCTGCGGATAAACCTACTGCCACACAGTTTTTGTGCCAAAACTTTTCACGATGACCTGCCTCAAAATTGATTTTTCTTATCTCTAGACTTTTATCATCACCGCCTGTTTCTTGAATATACTTTAATAACTTATCTTGAGCTGAAGTTAAATCGGTATATTTACTGGAAAATACGTGTCCAACACCTCTTCTTGAGGGTAATCCAATGTCCCAAATCCAACCTGCTTCTTGCGCCGTAGATTGGGTATAAGGTTTGATTGCATGATTCGCTGTAGGGTATTGAACTTGTGTTGCAAGGGCGGTATCAGCAAACAATAAATGTTTGACCGACTTAAATTTAACCCCTAAAGTTTGCCCCAATAGCAGTGATTGAAAGCCAGTGCAATCTACAAATAAATCTCCGCTCAGTTCTCCTTTTTCAGATAACACGACCGACTGAATGTCGCCGCTCACACTCAAGTTCACATCAGTGACTTCAGACAAAACATGCTGCACACCAAGCTTGTTTACGCAATGCTTTTGTAAAAAGCCGGCAAATTTACCCGCATTCAAGTGGTAGCCATAATTAGCTGCTTTTGCATATTCGGCATGCGTAATCGCTTTAGGTGCGATATTGTGTTCACACAACTGCTCTTGTGTAGTAAATAACTGACTCAATGAGCCTTGGTTAGTATTGTGTATCCAATACTCAGGTAATAAACCCTCAAGTGAACCAATCGGCACTTCAAACGGGTGATAATAATAATTTTGCTGCTTGTCGCTTCCCCAGTTCACAAACTTAGAACCTTGTTTAAACGACACATCACACTCACGAATAAATTCAGTTTCTGAGATCCCCATGCTGCTGAGCGTTGAGGGCATTGTAGGCCAAGTTCCTTCGCCTACACCAACCGTTGGAATATTAGGTGACTCACAAAGGGTAATGGTTAATTCTTTTTGTAGAACTCGGGTTCTTAAACGAGATGCTAAGATGCCTGCAGTCAACCACCCTGCAGTTCCCCCCCCGATGATAACGATGCTTTTAACTTCTCTACGTGACATGTGCAGCTTAGCCCACTTACTTATTTTCGTTAACTTTAAACTATTTTATTAATACTAGCTTATTGTAAAGCAAAAAGCTTCAATCCGAGGATTGAAGCTTTTATTTTTTAACGTTTAATTGCTTGAAACTACAATGAATTATGGAATAGCGTATAAAGTCACGTTGTCGATGATGTAAGTAGTGTCAGCTCTTTTTAACAGAATACGCACAAATACATCTTCGTTTTCCCAGTCTGGAGTTCCTGAAGCCGCATCTGTATTTAATACAACTTTAACCGCTTCATTGACCGTATTGCTCCAAATTTCACCAAACGCGAGTACGTTACCATTTGCCGTTTCAAGTCGTACATCAAAGCCACTTGCTGCGTCTGCAGGTGCATTAGTCGCGTGAATATCAAGCTGAACGACGTAGCGACCAGACGTTTTTACTGCACCAGCCTGTACAGGCAAAATGATATCTGCTGAATAGCCGGATTTACCGGTTGTATCGACAGATACAGAGTAAATACCTGTTCTTTCTGACGCTGTTGCGTCTGTGATAAGGATATTACCTTCACCGTTGGTTTGTGGTAACTCGCCTGATTCAAATGTCCCCGCACCACTGACTAATACATTATTGTCAAACGGGTGGATATCCGTAATATCAACAATTCTCAAATCATCAACATACGCATTGGTTGTTGAACAGCAACTAGACGGGCCGTTAAATGCCTGAAATGCTGCTTTTGGCACAATTGGAAAGCCCCAAGAAAAGGTGTTGAAGATTTTTGCACCTTCATTCCACTGCGTTGAATCTACAACCCAAGGTCTGAAACCACCGTCCCACCATGCTCTTCCAACATCACCTTCACCATAGGCATTAAAGTGTACAAAATTGGCTGTAACCGGATCTGCGGTTTTAAACCAACCGGCGTAGTAATACATTCTATCAACTTCAGCAGTCCAGTTTAATGCGATACCTACGCCTTTTTCGAGTAAAACAGAATTAGATCCGCTTCTCGCTTCTGCAGTTGTCACCTGAGGTAACTCTGGTCCTTCCCAACCGAATTTTGCCCAACCAGAAGAAGCAGGTAAGTCACCTGTAGCGACGCCTTCAAAACCATCAGAAGCCCCGTTTTGCGCAATGATATTTGACTCTACACCTTTGACCGTTATTGTTAATGAGCGTTCGCCGTCTGATACATTACCTTGGTCATCAGCTACTTTATATGTAAACTCAAACGTTTTTGTTTTACCCGCTTCGATTTCGGTTAAAAATGCGGTCGGTATAAACTTAAGGTTGGTACCATCCAACATTGCACCAAACATTAAATCGCTTGAGCCATTTACTTTAACATCACTCACAATGATGTTATCACCTTCACGGTCAACAGTGCCTTCAACTAAATCGTATACTTTTGCGTTTGCAGTTTCGTTAACTTCATCCGTTAAGAAATATTCTGCAAATAATGGCGCTCCAGGTACATCTTTAACACCTAAGATGTTGACTTCTAAATCACGATCAATCGTAAATCTGTGATCGCTTATTTGATAAGTAAATTTAAGCGTAACTTTTTCGCCATCGTCGATTTGACTTTTGACTGACGCTATATCTAACGATAATTGATTATCTTCAAGTGTAAATGGGATGGTAAACTTGTTGCTGGCATCAGCAACTACGTTGCTCGCAACTAAAGTTTCACCGTCTTGGTCACTAACACCCGTCATTAAATTTACCGAACCGCTAGCTGCATCACGCGTATAGTTACCAACTAGTTTGCCTTCCGCTTCTGGCGCAAAGTCTTCACCGGTAACATTAATTGTTAAAGTACGTGCTACACTTGCAAAACCATCTGAGATTTCATAGTTGTAGATGACAGTTTTCGTTTCACCTGTATCTAACATATCGCGTAAAATCTCAGTATCAACTTCTACCCATACGCCATTGTTACGAAAACCGTCTAACTCTTCAGTATTGGTTGTCATATTAACAACTTGCATATTATCGCCGTCTTTATCAACAGCTAAACCATTTGAGCCTCTAGCTTTACCATCAATAGTACCCATTAGGTATACGTTTGTGGCTGCATCTTTTTCATGCAAGTTAATAACAATGTCTCCACCGTGCTCTGGCGCAGTATTTCCTTCTGCGGTTTTTTCAGTTGGTTTAAAATCTTCTTCTGAACAACCCGACAATGCCGTTAGCATTGCCGCAACAAGCATAGTTTTATTAAATAATTTCATAACTTTTCACCATTCTTTTATCAATGAGGCACTTAGTGCCTCACTTCAACTAATTTAGAAATTGACACGAACACCAAAGCGGAAAGTTTTACCCACTTTATAGTTGGTATACGTTCGTGATTTGGGCGCTTCGCCTTCAAGCGGATTACCTTCGTTGTAACCAACGAAGGTGTAACCGTCGTCGTTATCCGCATACACTTTTTGCACATCTAAAGTACGGCTGGTGAAATAAGTTCTATACGCTGCATCTGTTAAGTTTGTTGCCTGCAATGTAAATTGAACTTGATCATTTAGCTTGTATGAAAGTGATAAATCGAGAGAGTCACGCCCTTCATTCCAAATAGAGCCTTGGTTCCAAGTACGGCCACGTTGCATCGTATTCCAATCGATACCCACCAAGGTATCTGAAGTTCCACGATAACTTAAACGAACCTGATGACCATCTTGCTCCCAGAATGTTGTAAAGTTATAAGTATGCTCTGGCGTATCAGCCACGGGTAATTCAGGAAGGCTATTACCCGTTACCGGATCGATATTCGCGTCATAACTACTATCCTGATAGGTATAGTTAGCTGACACACCTAAGCCACCCAATACACCCGGTAAGAAATCATATGTTTGAGAATAACCAAATTCTAAACCATTAATTTCTGCACCTTTACCATTGTTAACTGTATTGATTTGATAAATTGCACATAAATCACGTAAGTCGTTGCTCATTGCCAACTGATCATCTTTATTGAACGGGAAATCAGCGGTTGAACGAATAGGCATACAACCTTGCAAGCCAAAATCTTCTTTAGTTTCATCTGGCTGCATAGTGATTTGACTTGGGTCCACACTATCCAAGTCACCTAAATTACGTAAGTCTTGCAAGTAAGCCAAAGATGATGTCACATCTGTAAAATTAGACATATCTTTTCTAAAGTAAGCCACACTCAACATTGAAGTTGGGTTGAAGTACCATTCTAACGATAAATCTAGGTTTTTAGATTCTAATGGATCAAGTTCAGTGTTGTAGCGGAATACTGAGTTATTATAAAACGCATTACCACCACCCCAGTAACCCCCTTCTTTCACCTCAAAACCAGAGCGTAATAAATCAATTTCAGGTCTGGTCATCGTTTTAGATATCGCAAAACGACCGACGAATTCATCCGAAAACGCATAGTTCAAGTTTAAACTCGGTAGCACATTGGTATAACTATGTGAGCCTGTGCTTGGAACAGATTGGGTCTTTTTGTTGGTTTGATTTCCTGGTGTAAAACCAACGGTATCAAACTCATTAACAGTTTCACCGTCCCAAGTAATATTTGAATCCCATCCCCAAACATGAGTCGTGGATACGTCAGCATAGCGCCACATACTGGCCCAACTTACTACAGGGAACTCTTGTGTATCATTGTCTATTCCATCTGTCGCTAACTCATAATACTCAGCGTAAACTGGGTCATGACATGCCCCTTGATCTTCAATACGCGTCCAATTGCTTGGATCTGGACCAGAAGATGTGTCCCAACCTAAACCATCTACACGTTCATATTTTGAAGTGTACCCGGCATCTGTTCGGCTTAAAGGACGACACTCTGGCAATGATTTATCGCGCAGCTCTCTTAATTTAACAAGATCAAATTCACGTTCTAAGTTCGTTGCATCGTGTGTCCAAAAATTAGCACCACCATAACCGATTGATGCGTCCACATCAGTTTTAACATAGCGAACACCAATATCACCCGTTAAGCGACCATCAAACCCTTCAAAATTTGCTTTAAAGTAGATTGATTGAGTATCAATATCGGTTTTACGTGTTTTGGTATTGTCGATATTAGGGACAGTTCGAGAATCATCCAAAATTAAGTTTCGCGCTTCAATTACGTCAATTGGCGTCCAATTTGAAGTTGCAGGGCCGCGGCCATAACCAAGTGAAGCCATGAAGTCGTCATACTCTAAGCCGCTTTCGCGCGCAATAAGCGGCGCACGCAAATCAGTAAGTGGTCCACCGATATCAACCAATTTATTACCAAGTTCATCTTCGATTACGCTTGTTTGCGTGGATGAAGTAAATGTATAAACCTGATCGTCGACATATTTTTCGCGCTTGCTGGCTTTGACACCAAACTCAAAAGAGGTGACTGGGCCTAAATCAACAAAATAGTCAAAATCTAATTGCGCATTGGCTAAATCATCTTCCACTGTTCTGTCTGTGACTGAAATAAAGCCCATGTGGAAGGTTTCAAGATCTCTTGGGTTAAAACCTGTTAATACATTGGTATTGTCCGTCCAACCAGGTTGTACTGCACCGTCTTCATCTGTGTATGACAATATATTTTCGCCTAAGCCAATAAGCGTATCGCCCGTGACCATTTCACACAAACCAGAGGTACAGTCATAACCAACAGGCGTAACATCTGCACCGGCTTCAAACAACTTAGGCGAAGTTACCTGAGTCCAGTTTTGCATGTTTGTCCAGCCATTGGGCAAACTTTTTGATTCACTAGAAGAATAACCAAGTGCAGCCGATGCTCTTAAGTCATCGGTAATATCGATTTCGTACTTAAGCGTTGCACTTAAGTTATCTTCTTCACTACCGCCTTCTGAACGGCTGATATCACCTGCACCAAAACGATCAACCTTTTTCAACATGGTTTTGGTTTGAGCATCAATCACATACCAATCAGCATGCGGATCTGAAAATTCAGCAACATATTCAGGGTAGTTGGTAAGTGGTTTTTGTCCGAAAATAAAGTTACTCGATGTGCCACCTGTGTCACGTGTTTTAATACCATCAAACGAGGTATTTTTTGTTTGTTGTGTATAAGTTAAGTCAAAAGTTAATTCACTGGTATCAGTAGGCAACCACTGCAAACCTAAAGTTAAACCTGAACGCTCTGTTTCTGATAGGTGTAATTCGTAACCGGTATTCTGGTGCGTAATTGCGCGGTCGTTAGTGACGATATTACCGTCTAGATCAGAAGCAGTATGGAAAGTTCGAGATGCGATAAAATCTTCAACTTTGTACTGATCTCGTCTTGTCGTGTTTGTTTCGTTGTAGGCAGTTAATGCAACACCAAAGGTATCGTCCAAAAACTTTTCAGAAAGAGATAATTGCAACTTATAATTAGTATCGTCGGCGTAGTCATTATAACGCCCCTGAATCGTAGCAGAACGGATGTCATCGGTGACATTTAAAGGTTTTACCGTTACCAAATTTACACTACCGCCCAATGAGCCTTCATCGTGGTCAGCACTGGCTGTTTTAATAACTTCTAAGCGAGATAAAATATCAGCAGAGAAGGTACTTAAATCAACAGCTTGGCTAAAATCAGTTGTTGTTAATTGCTGGCCATTTATCGAGATGTTATTTTGCTGCGAAGTCGCACCACGAATCGTAATCTGCGAACCTTCGCCGTCTCGGCTAACAATTGATACACCGGTCACACGGCCCAAAGCATCAGCGATGTTTTGGTCGGTATTTTTACCAATGTCTTCAGCGTTGATTGTGTCGGCAATGTTTTTTGCAAAACGTTTGTCGTTAATTGATTTCGCAAGGCTTCCTCTGAAACCTTGGACCTCAATGACTTCAACCTCTTCTTTTTGTTCTTTTTCAGTTGAATCATCTTCCGCTGCATATGCCTGCATACTCACGCTAGTGAGTATAGCAAACGATAAAGCGCTTAATTTAAATCGTTCTTGTGTTGTTGGCATCTTTCATCTCCACTAAGGACTTCAATACTTCGCTAATTCCAAAATATCCATTTCGGTTATTTAGCGTGAGTTAAATATGTATTTGCTAATACAACGTAAACAAACCACATGCCAATAGTATATTGTCAACAATAAACATAAATCAACCATAATTTACAAATTAATCACAATATTGTGATAATTATTATCAACAGCAGTCGAAGTTAAATTAACAATTCAAAAACATAAACAACAAAAATAGTCTGACAATCCTGTTTTTGACAAATTTAGCTATACTTAAAATTAATTTGTCAGTACGCTCGTTACTCAAGCATTGGATTTGTTGCTATACGACTTATGAATCGAACTTATAAATACAAATGTGTGAATACCCTAACGACCATGTTCGTGTGTACATATCTCGCTTTATATAGTGGTTTTAGTGGTTTCGTGAACGCTAATACGGCTGTTTCTCAAGATATAAAAATACAAGTAGGTATCTCAAAAGAAGATAAAAAGGTTTATTTAGATTGGACGACAAACCAAAATTGCTCTGAAGTCACTCACTATTTAACGTCATATTCGCCCAGACCTGCCGTAGAAGTACTGATATTTTGTAAAGCACTAAAAGCGGCTGGTTTAAATTTTCGCTTAGAGCTTATAGAGTCAGGTAACTACAGCCGCAACCTTAAGCTAATGAGCAGCCAGTATATCCATACCACCGCTGAAACGGTTTGGTATGAACAAGCAAAAAAACTGAATGTATATGTGAGTTTGCCAGTTTTTGATAAAGAAACGATAGAAAAAGGGCTTTTTACCCTGCCAAACCACCCTCTGCTTAAAATCCCCAGCTACAAATTAACAAGTCAACTTCAGAACTACGTTGGTATCAGCGTCGGACACTGGTTTTATGACTGGAAAGCAATGAATGAAATCACATCACAGGTTATTTCTGCGCCAAGCCAAGCATCAATTCACAGAATGGTTGCAGCCAAAAGAGCTGATTTTTGTTTCGGTGAGTTTAATCAAAATATGACGTTTACAATGGAAGGTATCGAATTAGTTAACATACCCAATGTTAAAATTAAACTGGCAGGCAGCCGGCATTTCATTGTTAACAAAAATATGGAAAACAGTGAGCTTATTTATACTAATTTGAATAAAGGCATCGAACTGTTAAGAGCGAAAGGTGAAATAGAAAAAACCAAAGAATTGTCTGGCGTTAAAAACACAGCCGTCAAAGATTGGATATTATTAAATCCAAATAATGCTTCTTAGTCTTAATGTTCCGTATAAAAAAATGCCCTTAAATACTTTTAAGGGCAACAGGACACACACAAAACAGGGTTATTAAAAGACTGAATTTCAATTCAAACCTTCAATAAAGTTAATTGTACATTGTTAACAATAATAATCAAGTAAACCAACTTAAATTTATTCTATTTTTTTACAAACATGTCAAACATAATACAAAAAAGCTACTTGCATTTTCACGCAAGTAGCTTTTTGTTTAAAACGCGATAAGCAGTTTAATTATAGACTTTCTTTAAAATAGATGGTTTTCTTTTCTACGTACTGCTCTAGCCCATATTTACCGTCTTCACCACCAAAACCACTTTGTTTCCAACCATTGTGGAAACCTTGGTGTTGCTCACCTATGCCTCGGTTGATATAAACTTCACCCACTTCCATTTCGTCAATTGAGCGATGAATGTAGTTTAAGTTTTGTGTGTATAAATACGCCGACAATCCATATTCACTATCGTTGGTATAAGCGATAGCTTCATCAATACTACTGATTTTAACAATTGGCAAAATCGGACCAAATGTTTCTTCATGTACTAGGATGTTATCTTGTTTTACGTCTACCAGTACGGTTGGTTCGTACCAGTTTCCGCCTTCAAAACCTTCAATACTGGCTTGTTTACCACCTAAAACTAATTTAGCGCCCTGCTCAATCCCTTTTTCAACGATATGATGGATGTTTTTAATTTCAGATTGGTTAACTTTTGGTCCCATTTCGGTTGTTGGGTCCATTGGGTCGCCTACTTTTATCGCTTTCACTTTTGGTAAGAATTTTTCGATAAAGGCATCGTATACAGATTCATGTACATAAAGTCTTTCGGCACAAGTACAAACCTGACCACAGTTAAGATAACGTGCAACCACAGCATCATCTACTGCTTTGTCTAAGTCGGCATCTTCCATTACTATCATGGGCGCTTTACCACCAAGTTCAAGCATGGTCGGTGTTAAATACTCAGCACTGGTTTTGTAAATAATCTTGCCTGCGCGTGTACTACCCGTCATGGTAATTAATTTAGTAATTGGGCTTTCACAAAGTGTTTGACCAATTACCGAGCCAGTACCGTTAACAATATTTAATACACCCGCTGGTATGCCAGCTTCATTTGCTAAACGACCTAACTCTAATGTTGCTAATGGCGTTTCTTGTGTCGGCTTAACGACGATCGAATTACCGGTGATTAATGCCGGACCAATTTTACGACCGGCAAGCGCCAACGGAAAGTTCCAAGCAGTAATCGCAACGACAACGCCACGCGGTACTTTATGAATGAAGATTTTTTCATCTTCATTGTCTGAAGGTAAAATGTCACCTTGCAAAGTTAACGCGTTGTCACATGCATATTCGATAAAAGTCGCTGTGGCGTTAACTTCCATTCGTGCAACTGCGATTAATTTACCTTGTTCAGCAACGAGTAATTCCGCCAACGCTTCGCTATTGTCTCGAATTAAGCTCGCGAATTTACGTAAAACACTGGCACGTGCACGAGCCGTTAACTTAGCCCAGCCTTTTTGCGCTTTATCTGCAATTTCTAATGCTTCTTTTGCATCTTCAGCACAACCTGCTGGGATTTCACCCACTAATTTACCAGTGCTAGGGCTCAATACTTGGATTGTCTCATCTGATTTAGACGGAACATATTGACCGTTGATAAAATTTAATTTGTTATGGATTTGCATGGAATTATCTCCCCATCCAGCCGCCGTCAACTAACAAGACAGCGCCGTTCATATAATTTGCTGCGTCAGAAGCTAAAAAGACTGTCGGTCCTTTAAAGTCATCTGGCTCACCCCAGCGACCTTGCGGAATGCGATCTAAGATAGATTTAGAACGCACAGGGTCGTTTCTTAAAGCTTCGGTATTGTCTGTCGCAATATAACCCGGCGCGATAGCATTCACATTAACGCCTTTTCCTGCCCACTCGTTCGCCAGTGCTTTAGTTAACTGTCCGATTGCGCCTTTACTCGCTGCATAACCCGGTACAGTGATACCACCTTGGAAAGTTAATAATGAGGCAGTGAATATAACCTTACCATGACCACGCTCAACCATTTCTTTACCTAATTCACGGCTTAAAATAAATTGTGAATTTAAGTTAATTTCAATGATTTGATCCCAATATTCGTCGCTGTGTTGAACAGCTGGGTCACGTAAAATAGAACCTGCATTATTGACCAAAATGTCAATTTGTGGGTGGTCTGCTTTTACGGCATTGATAAAACTATACAAGCTATCACGATTAGAAAAATCACACTGGTAAGCGTAAAACTTCTGACCTGTCGCGGTAACTGCTTTTTCAGGTGCAGAGCCAGATTTAGCTAAACTTGCAGACACACCAATTACGTCCGCGCCTGCTTCTGCTAAAGCCTCAGCCATCGCTAAACCAATACCACGGCTACAACCTGTAACCAATGCAACTTTGCCTTTTAAACTAAATTTATCTAACATTTTTTGCTCCATTATTCTTCGTTACAAGCGACAAGTGCTTTCATACCCTGCGGGTTGTTATCCATACTCGCAAACGCTTGACCAATATTTTCTAATTGATTGATTGAGCTAATGAATGGATTAATATCAACTTTACCAGATGCGATTAAATCAATTGCCATATCGAAATCGGCCGCTTCATATACGCGCGCACCTAATAGCTCTAATTCTTTCCAGAAAAACTGGAACATATCAACTTTAGGTTGTTGTGAGTGAATTGCGACCATAACTAACCGACCACGACGTCCAGCAATTTGTGTCATTGCTTCAATCGCTGGCTGCACACCAGAGACTTCAAATACAACGTCAGCACCTTTAGTGCCAGTCCATTCACTTACATAAGCTTCAAGGTCAGTTTCTAATGGGTTAACAGATTCAATGCCAATATTTTTAGCAAATTCACGACGCGCTTCGTTCACTTCAGAGATAAGTACATCCGCACCCACTGATTTAGCGACCAATGCAACTAACTGACCAATTGGGCCACCGCCAATAACAACCGCTTTTTCACCGGCTTTTAGACGAGAGCGTGAAATATCATGACAAGCAACTGATAAAGGTTCAATCAATGCACCTTGTTTCAAATCAACAGTTGCAGGTAGCTTATGCAAAGTACGCTCTTTGACTGTCCAGTGTTTTTGGAATGCACCTGGCGAGTCAATGCCCATAAATTTCAAATTTTGACAAATGTGCGTATAGCCCGCTTCACAAGTTGGACATTCACCACACCAGTCAAGCGGTCGAACAACAACGCGTTCACCAACTTTATGATTTTTAACATCAGAACCAACTTCAACAATAGTCCCTGACATTTCGTGACCAATTGTTTTAGGCGGTGCAACACGCTGGTCCATAACACCATGATAAATATGCATGTCGGTGCCGCAGATACCGACATAACCTACGGCAATTTTTACTTCGTCTGCTTCTGGGCTACGTTCGTTTGCTGCAACGATTTCAAAACTTTTGTTACCTATATATTGTGCTGCAATCATTTTGTGACACCTCTAAGATTGTTTAATTAAATGTGGACCGACAAGCGCAGGGTCAAACTCTACGCCAGTACCTGCTACGTCGGGTGCTACTGCACGTCCATTAGCATCAACTACGAACGGTTGCTTTGTATATTGATCAATTGGGAAAGAATGCACTTCCATATACCCAGCATGTGGCTGAGAAGACATCAATGAAACATGCAATTCATGCATACCGTGTGTACAAATTGGTAAGTTATTGATGTAAGCCAGTTCTGCCACTTTCATCCAACCGGTTATCCCGCCAATGTTTGATGCATCTGGTTGTAAAAAGCCTAATTTTGCTTGTTGAACTGCATAGTTAAATTCGTAAACGGTATGAAGATTTTCCCCCATTGCCAATGCAATTGAGGTACTTTGTGCAATGCGAGCATATCCTTGATAATCGTCCGGGATGGTCGGCTCTTCAAACCATGTAATGTCGTATTTTTCAATGGCACGGGCAAAACGAATAGCCGTTTCTACGGTTAAAGAATAATTTGCATCGACCATAAAAATAGTATCGTTGCCGATTAACTTTCTAACTGCGGCAACGCGAGCAACGTCTTCGCGATAATCTTCTTTGCCCACTTTAATTTTAACGCCTTTAAAACCGCGATCTAAATAGCCCTGAATATTTGCGAGCAATTTCTCTTCTGAAAAGTTAAGGTCAATACCACCTGCATAACAACGTGTTGAGTTATTTGCGCCACCTGCGACTTGCCATAATGGTTGGTTTAAACGCTTACATTTGATATCCCACAAAGCGATATCAACTGCTGAAATAGCAAAGCTCACTAAACCACCTCGGCCAACGTAATGTAAGTGATAAGTCATGTCTTCCCACAACTTGGCAATACGAGCAGAATCAGCACCGATGAGGATGGGTTTAATTTCATCTTCGACTAATGAATATATAGCGCGTCCGCCTTTACCACCTGTGTAAGTATAACCAACACCTTCGATGCCATCGTTACAGGTAATTCGACATACAACTATTTCAAAATGTGTGTGATCACCGTGCTTGGCATCGCTTAATACTTCCGCTAAAGGAATTTGATAATATTCTGTTTTCACGGATTTGATATTGCTCATCAAAGGCGTGATATCTAATAAATTTGATTCTTTATTTGCCACTATACTCACGAATGAAATCTCTACACTATTTTAGACATACATTCAATTGTACATTGTTAACAATAGTATTCAAACTTTTATCGCAAAAAAATTACTATTTTTATATATGCAAAATCGTTAAAACAGGTAATTTTCATCATAAATAATATAAAAAACAATTGATTAGCTGGTATTTGAGGCTTTAAAATTAAATTATAGAATTTTGCTGGAAGACGAATAAATTGATTGTTTGACAAACTTCTAATACATTTTCATTGATTATATTGACAAAATGTAATAAAAATTTCGTTTAACATTATTTTTAGTTTACAATTCACCGTCAATTTTTTATGGGCATTTATTATTACCGGCACAAATACGGATACAGAAAATTATGAATACAAGAACCAATAAAATCATCCCTGTTAGGGAGCAAATAGCGGATGCATTGAGATCAGACATCATCTCAGGTGAGTTAGCAGCCAATACTAAACTAAACGAGCAACAGTTAGCAGAGCGTTTTGGTGTGTCTCGCGGCCCTATTCGAGATGTTTTGCTAAAACTAACTAAAGAAGGCTTATTGGTTAGCAAAAACAATGTTGGCTCTTCAGTAAGTAGCCCGCTGACACCTGAGATGCAAAAGCTCAATATAGAAATTCGTCGCAAAATTGAAGAATTTGCAATCAAGAATCTAGTTGGTAAAACAACAGACCGAAATCTAGAAGAGTTAGAATCCATCATTAGTCGGATGCAAGAGCATTTTGACCGTGAAGAATTTACCGAACTGACTAAGTCTGATATCGAGTTCCACCAATACCTAGTTAATCTGGCCGGCGGCGAAGACTTAGTGAATATTTGGTATCCAATTGTAATTCGCATGCGTATGAATTATCAGCGCATCAAAACCTCACAGGCGTTAGTTGATGAACACCGTCATATTTTAGACGGCATACGCAGTAAAGATGTTAAAGCGGCCACAGCTGCGCTTAGAAAAAACATCAAGTAATATTTGCTTCAAAGGTTTGTATAAACATTTGGGCAATTGGAGACAAACTAAATGCCCTATTTAAGAAAGCAGTTTTGCCCGGTAACTGCTTTCTTATGTCCTTATAGTACAAGCTTTCTGAGTGTGCTACCGACTTTGCTGTCGTCGAGCTGACAATCGCACATCCAATACCATGATTTACAGCACTGATTAGATGAAACAGTGAGTCTGTTTCTAGTGCAATATCCAGTTCAACTCCCTCTTCTATCGCGGCATTGATAATATACTGCCTAAATTGCATGTTTTTACTAAACAAGCAAAGAGGCTTATCGACCAAATATTGCAAACTACAAAATGCATCCGGAAAATTAAATTCGTCCTTGAATGTTTCAGAATATATAATCGCAAACCGCAAAGATGCCAAAGGTGTAACCTGCAACTGTTGTTTATCGGCTTGTGATAAATTCTCAGCAAAACCTAATCCCAGATCTATCTGGTGTGTATGTAAAGCGTTCAAGATCTCTGGATTTGTCAGCACATTTATTGCAAAGCTGACATCAGGATATTTAGCTCTGAACTGCGCGATATGCGGCATAATATCGGCATTCGATTGAGGCACAATGCCTAAACGTAACACACCTGACATGCCATGATTTAATTTACTAATGCCTTCTTTTAAAGCTTGCTGTTCAAATAAAATATTTTCGGCATGCTTTAATACCAAAGCGCCCTGCTCGGTTAATGCGATAAAGTGAGAGTCACGAATCACCAATTGATTACCTAACTCTTTTTCTAAGCTTGCAATACTGGCTGATAAAGTAGGTTGGGTTACATGACACAATTGCGCAGCACGCGCGAAATGCTGCTCTTTAGCCAAGGTGTAAAAATATTTAAGCTGCCTAAGATTCAATTAAATTAACCAATCAAGTTAGTGGTATCTGATAAATTCATTCTATCATCAGATAAAATTGAATAATTGGTTTTCATTACTTTTATTGCTTAAGCTTAAGACATAGTATTTGAATACGACGTGCTTAATGCAGGCAAAACACATTATCGAACTAAACCAACCTCTTAATCCGCTTATTGAAGAAAGTGCAATCGCGATTAATGTAAATGAGATTAATTATGCAGTCATGATGGCCACACCTGATGACTTAGAGGTTTTTGTATACGGCTTTTTGTTTTCAGAAGGTGTTATCACCCAAGTTTACGACGTCCATGAAATTGAACTGGAATATTTGGAAGATGCTGTCAATATCAATGTGCAAATTGCCAATAGATGCATGCATAAACTAAAGCAACACATGCATCGATTAAAAGGCACGTCAGGTTGCGGTTTATGTGGCAAACAGGCGCTTGAACAGGCGATGCCCAAATTACCAGTACTGCTTAAATCCGAGCCTTTTGTTGTTAAAAACGCGCAATCTCTTAGAAACAAAATAGTCCAATACCAATTTAAGCGTAAAAACTCAGGTGCTATTCATTGTGCTGTATGGATAGACAGCATGTTAGATGTACTTGTCTGCAAAGAAGATATTGGCCGCCATAATGCACTTGATAAAACCATTGGTGCATTATTAAAAAACTATCACTTAAACGCGAAAGATAAACAGGCTGGCGCTTTGTTGGTGAGCAGTCGATGCAGCGCTGAATTAATACAAAAAGCAATTGTTTTTGGTGCAAATAATTTAATCAGTTTGGCCTCGCCCAGCCAGTTAGCGGTTAAATTAGCACAGCGCCATAATTTAAATTTAATTCATCTACCAAAATACGATCAAGCAATTTATTACACGCAAAATCAACCCCGTATTTAAAAACGCATTCAGGTACATAATCAGTATGGAAAATAACACAAACAAACCCAACAAAGCAGGTGGCTTACCTTCTGTCCAGTCTACGATTAAACACTTGTTAAGAAGCAATCGAACCAAAGAAAACATAAAAAATTTGTTGCGGGTGAATCAATCTGATGGCTTTGACTGTCCTGGATGCGCTTGGGGGATAATAAAAATGGTACCTTTCAATTTTGTGAAAACGGCGCTAAAGCGGTTGCTTGGGAGTCGACTGATAAACGAGTGGACGCTGACTTTTTTGCGCAATACAGTGTCAGCCAGTTAATGAAACAAAGTGATTATTGGCTTGAGTATCAGGGCCGTTTAGCGCAGCCAATGCGCTACAACAAAAAAACGGATCACTACGAAGCGCTGAGTTGGCAGCAAGCATTTAGCATTATTGGTAATAAACTAAATGTACTGCAAGATGCCAATCAGGTTGAATTTTATACTTCGGGCCGTGCCAGTAACGAAGCGTCGTATTTATATCAACTATTTGGCCGAATGTTTGGCACTAATAATTTTCCAGATTGTTCTAATATGTGCCATGAAGCCAGTGGGATTGCACTCACTCAAGCAATTGGTATCGGCAAAGGCACGGTTGTGTTGGATGATTTTTACCATGCTGACAGCATTTTTGTTTTTGGCCAGAACCCGGGAACTAATCACCCTAGAATGATGAATGCACTGCGCAAAGCGGCAAGACAAGGTTGTAAAATTGTCACCTTTAACAATTTAAAAGAAGTTGCATTGGAAAAATTTGCCAGCCCGCAAGATCCAAAAGAGCTAATTATCGGCTCAGCGACAACCATCAGTCATTGTTACTTTACGCCTAAACTAGGCGGTGATATGGCAGCGATTAGAGGCATGGTAAAAAGCATAATCGAGCGCAATATAGACGCACTTGATCATGCTTTTATTCAACAACAGACAATTGGATTTAATGCTTACATATTGTCAGTTGAAAATACGACTTGGCGACAAATAGAAGATCAATCTGGCCTTTCTCAGCAACAAATACAACAGGCGTCAGACGTTTTTATACAAAGTAAAAACGTTATATCTTGCTGGGCGATGGGTCTGACCCAACACAAGCATTCTGTTGATACCATCCGCGAAATCGTAAACCTACACTTGTTAACAGGAAATTTAGGGCGCAAAGGCGCAGGATTATGTCCGGTCCGAGGGCACAGTAATGTGCAAGGCAACCGAACTATGGGAATTAATGAAAAACCCACAGCAGCCTTTATCGAGCGTTTAGAGCAATATTTTACCATTGAGTTACCCAAACAATCGGGCCATAACGTGCATGCAGCACTAAAAGCACTATATCAAAAACACAGTAAAGTACTTATTTGTTTGGGTGGTAATTTAGCAGCAGCCGCGCCAGATTCTAACTTTACATTTAAGGCAATTAAAAATGCAGAGCTCAATGTGCAAATTAGCACTAAACTTAACCGCAGCCATTTGTTGGTGAGCGAAGATGCGTTGATCCTGCCTTGCCTTGGCCGCACTGAACTGGATAAACAAAAATCGGGGATACAAAAAATTACAGTTGAAGATACCTTTAGCATGGTGCATGCATCAACTGGCAAAACAACACCGGTTTCTGAGCAGTGTTTATCAGAAGTAGATATAGTGGCGCAAATCGCCAGTTACACACTGGGCAACAAAGCCATTGGAACGAGCCCATATACATGGACTGAGTTGCGAGATGATTATGCCAAAATAAGAACGCTTATTAGCCAGACCGTTGTTGGTTTTACAGATTTTAATAAAAAAATAGAAACGCCATGCGGCTTTCATTTAACCAACTCAGCAGCGCTATTAACCTGGAATACAAACAGCCAAAAAGCAGAATTTAATTGCAGTGATTTACCCAAGTCAATACTGTCTGATAACTTATCGGATGCATTAACTTATACAGATAATACGGTTTTCACGCTACAAAGTTTGCGCTCTCACGATCAATACAACACCACCATTTATGGCATGGATGACAGATATCGAGGAATAAAAGGCGAACGAAAAGTAGTGTTTATTAATCCAGATGATGCGAAACAACTTAATTTATCCGATGCCGACACAGTAGATATTCAATCAATTTGTAACGATGGTGTGAAGCGGGTTGTCAAAGGTTTTAAAGTGGTATTTTACGAGATACCGCGTGGTAATTTAGCCGCTTACTACCCAGAAACCAACCCATTAGTGGCGATAGACAGTTACGGCGAACAATCATTTACGCCCGCGTCAAAATCAATTGCGGTTGTCTTGCAAAAAAGTGCAACGGCTATCGAAGTTGCGACTTGACTTATTCTGATAACTGGATGTTTAAATAGTTTAAGGCCGTGTTGATATTTGCTGTGTGATTTTGCAGCGAGTTGTACGATATGAAAAAAGCCCCGACAATTTAACTTGTCGGGGCTTACGCGTTTGCTAGTTACTAGTTATGTGTATTTTAATTATGTGTATTTTCTAAAGCATAGAAAGTTGCCTGTACATAATCATTGCTGTTTCCGCTGTTGTTTTGATTATATACACCCGCTTTAAAATACATCCAGTCATCAGAATCGTCGTAACCACTGTTGCTCATGTCTACAGTTTCTGTCACCGTTGGTTTTCCGTCGCGCATTATTTTGACGGTTAACGTGTTACCCGTCACGTCGATTTCGTAACTGAATTTTTCGTTTAACGAGATACCATCTGAAGGGTTTGATGCGCTATCACTGCGAGAGCCAATCATTTCATACCATTGTTCGCTATTACCATTACCTGGTTCGTGCGCAAAATAAATTGAACCTTTGCTATTGTTCGGCAGTTTGCGATAGTACAAACGAATCGGCTCATCATTTGCAGCATGGATTTGACCAACAATTACCCGACCTACTTGGCTACTGTTACCTGTTGTCGTGACATAATTTACCGCTAACGTTGCTTTTAATTTGCCATCCACCCCACCAGCAGAATTTTGAGCTGAACTCGGAGCAGAGCTAAACACCCAGTTGTTACCATTAACCCCTTTAGTATCAATTGAGGTATCACCGGCACGCAACATTTCTCTCAATTCAGTGCGGGTATAGCTGGTATTGGTTGAAGTTTTATATCCATCTACCGGACATTTAAATACCATTCCACCATCAGTTGCGGTATAAAAATATTCACTGCTTTCATAGCCTGCATTTAACTCATCTTCTTTGATGCTATCTGCTGTACCACTGTTATCTTCATCGGTTGGTACACTTAAATACCAGCGAGATAAGTCAAAATTTTCTGAAGGCGCTTTGTTTGGGTCTAAATCAGGATCCTTTGGAATTGGGGTCGTTCCATCGCCATATACTTTAACCTCCGTAATATTTGTCCAGCTTGACCCTGCTGTATTGTCAAAGGTTTTAATACGGATTTGTTGAGCTTCGATATCAGTCACATCGTATACTTCGATGTCGTTTGTGGTGCCACTGCTCACATCATCAAAAACTTTAGTCCAGCTTCCACTTGTTCCCGGACGAGCGTAAATTTCAAAAGTATGTGAACGTGAATCACCTTGGCCCCAAGCAACACCAACTTGAGATACCGGACTGGTTTCATTTAATTCAACTGTCAGGTTTACCGGCGAGCCATTGCCTGCCCAGCGTGATGCCCATGCTGTGTTATCGTCAATAACATTAGTTGCAGGATAACTTCCATGACCGCTGCCATCATCAAATGCCGTGTTGATGGCCAATTCGCCGGTCCCATTTTCATCATATAATTCGACTTCTAAGATATCCGTCCACGACGTTCCCGCCGTATTTGAAAAAGTTTTAACCCTTACTTGCTGCGCATCGATATCGGTAATGTCATATACTTCAATGCCTTCTGTTGACCCTGAACTTACATCGTCATAAACTTTCGTCCAACTGCCACTCGTTGCAGCGCGAGCCCAAATTTCAAATTCGTAACTGCGCTCGTCACCTCGTCCCCAAGCAACACCGACCTGAGTAACACGCTGTATTGAATTTAGGTTTAACTGTAAATGAACAGGTGAGCCAGACGCTGCCCAGCGAGAAGACCAATCGGTACTTCCGTCTATTGTATTTGAAGCAGGGTAACTTGAGTGACCGCTTCCCCAATCTTCTGCACTTGAAACATTAAGTGTGCCTGCAAATGCTGTAGATGTAGCAGCAAGAAGCGCAGATGCACCCAACAATTTTGCTATTTTCATTCTTCATTTCCTTTTCAGTTGTGTGTGTAGTGTGATTAGCCACCAAAATCGCCAGACAAATTACATGTAAAAACCCCAACATAGGACTTACACATAGCAATTAAATTAAGCAATATTGGTAATACATCAAGATCAAATCCTACAACATAATTACAATGTTTCAACAGCTTTTTTTATAAATTTATATAAAGCAGTTAGTTTAAAAAAGGGAATAGAATTTTAAAACAGCTTAAGAATCATCCTAACATATTGTTTTAAAAGTATTATAATGAATGAAAATTTAACCAACCCCACTTTAGATGTAATATAAATTTAACCAAAATGAATGACAAAGATGCAATTAAATGTAAAACATACTTAACATATCAAAAATTGAGTAAGGAGGTATGAAGACGATATTTTTGAGGAAGGTTATTTCGTTGGGAATAGTAAAGTAGCCGCTAAAAAAAGCTTCCTTGCTCTCAAGGCTCGTTGCTCGAGCACGACTACAAACAAAAACGGGTAATACTAAACATCGTAGGTGGTAGAGGCTGTGTCTCCTCCGCGCCCTGTCCAATTGGTATTAAAAAACTCGCCTCGCGCTTTATCTTTACGCTCGTATGTATGTGCGCCAAAATAATCTCGCTGCGCTTGCAACAGGTTTGCCGGTAAGTTGGCTGTGCGGTAGCCGTCAAAATAAGTTAACGCTGACGACAAGCATGGAACTGAAATACCATTCACAATGGCAGCAGCGTTGACTTCACGCCAACCGTTTTGAGCAGACATAACAACATCTGAAAAATAGTCGTCTAACAATAGATTGCGCAAATCACTGTCTTTATCAAAAGCCGCTTTAATATTGTCTAAAAAGACTGAGCGAATAATACAACCACCGCGCCACATTAAGGCGATTGCACCGTAATTCAATTGCCAGTTGTATTCAGATGCGGCTTCTCGCATTAACGCAAAACCTTGTGCGTAGGAAACAATTTTTGATGCCAACAAAGCGTCTTTTAAACTATTTAAAAAGGCCTGTTTGTCACCGTTAAATTTAGCTTTAGGGCCGGTTAGTATTTTTGCCGCGTCAACACGCTCTTCTTTTATGGCAGATAAACAACGTGCGAACACCGCCTCACCAATTAGTGTTAATGGCACGCCTAAATGCAGTGCTGTTACACCCGTCCACTTACCAGTGCCTTTTTGCCCAGCCGTATCCAGTATTTTTTCAACCAGTGCTTCACCATTTTCTTTGTAAGCAAAAATATCGGCGGTGATCTCGGTTAAATAGCTACTGAGCTCGGTTGTATTCCAATCATCAAACACGGCTTTAATTTCATCAGCATGCATCCCTAGCAAGTCGCGCATCAATAAGTAGGCTTCGCAAATAAGCTGCATATCACCGTATTCGATACCGTTGTGAACCATTTTAACAAAATGACCCGAGCCACCGTCACCAACCCAATCACAACAAGGCTCATTGAGTTCGCCCTGTTCATCTTCAACTTTTGCAGAAACTGCTTGGAATATCGGTTTAACAGCAGGCCAAGCTTTTTCATCACCACCGGGCATAATTGACGGCCCCAACAATGCGCCTTCTTCGCCACCCGATACGCCGGTTCCAATATACAATAAGCCTTGTTTTGAGAGTGCAGCTGTTCGGCGGTTCGAATCTTCAAACTGGCTATTACCACCGTCAATAATGATATCGCCTTTATCCAAATACGGAACTAAGCGAGATATAAAGTCATCAACAGGCTGGCCTGATTTGACCATTAACATAATTTTTCTGGGTTTTTCTAAAGACTCTACGAGTGCTTGAATTGAATCAGCGCCACGTATTGTTAAGCCTTTCGCTCGCCCTTCTAAAAACCGTTCCACTTTGTCATAACTGCGATTGAAGGCAGTTACGGTAAATCCTTTACTGGCCATATTTAATCAGACATTGATCAGACAAAATTAAAAAATTTTCATTTATTAATTTTCGACAATTTAGTGGATTAGTTTAAAATATCACTTCAACTTTTGAGGTGAATATGAATTTAAAAATCAAACGCTTAGACCATCATGGCATTGTTGCTGGTGTTATTGACGATTTAAATATAGTTGAGCTTATCGATAAATATCTGCCTCAAAATGAAAAGCATGAAATATCCCCTGGTGAAGCTATCAAGGGCATGATTATGAATGGATTAGGTTTTGCTAACCGTCCTTTGTCGTTAACCCCGCAATTCTTTGCAAATTTACCTCTCGAGCATCTATTTCGTGCC
Organism: Catenovulum sediminis; assembly: GCF_007289895.1. GTDB lineage: Bacteria > Pseudomonadota > Gammaproteobacteria > Enterobacterales > Alteromonadaceae > Catenovulum > Catenovulum sediminis. Next base: position 646,790 of record NZ_CP041661.1, read on the forward strand.
GGTGTCACCGCTGAACATTTTAATCGCCATAAGCTGGGACGAACATTAGACCAATGTTTTGATTTTGGTTGTGAAACTTTATTCTCATTAGTATCCCACCAAGCTTGTACGCTTGAAAATATCGACACACAATGGAAGTCACTCGACACAACAAGCCACTCCCTTTCCGGAGAATATGCTTTTGATGAAGTCGATGAAGAAAGTGATGAGGCTGATAATATGATTACCATCACACACGGCTACAGTAAAGCGCATCGACCTGATTTAAAACAAGTTATTCAAGAAATGATAGTCACTCAGGATGGCGGTGTACCTTTAGCATGTAAAAATTGGGATGGTAATAAAGCCGATACTGCCGTGTTTAAAGCAAGGTCAAAGGCTATCGTAGAAAGTTTAAAAAGTAGTGAAATGCCGGGCTACTTGGTTGCCGACAGCAAATTATACCATTCAGATAACGCCGAATTTTTAAGCCAGCTAAAATTTATAACCCGAGTTCCGTCCACTATTAAATTAGAAAAACAAAGCATTAGCGAGGCACTTCAAAGTAATAACTGGCAAGTTATCGATGATAATTACCGCTATGTTGTGAATAACGTCAAGCATCTTGATATTCAACAGCGTTGGATGGTTATCTATTCACAAGCGGCGCAGTCACGCGCTGAAAAAACAATTTCGAAACAGGTTCAACGCGCAAAGATTGAATTAGAAAAAGCCCTATTTCATTTACAAGCTCAACGGTTTGCTTGTGAAGAAGATGCAAAGCGTAGCCTGAATAAAATCGCTAAAAAAGCCAAATATCATCAAATAAAAACCCCCGAATTAAAAGCGTATACGGTTTACGAAGGCAAAGGTCGTCCACTCAAAAATGCCATAATCAAACAGATAGATTGGCAAATTAGCGCTCATTTTGAAGAAAAGCCAGACGTAATATTGTCTGCGATAGAGCAAAAATCTTGCTTTGTGCTCACGACTAATATTGAAGAAAATGAATTACCGGCAGAGTCTATTTTAAGACGTTACAAAAAACAATCCGTTGTTGAGCAAGGGTTTAGGTTTTTAAAGGACCCGTTATTTTTTGTCTCTTCACTGTTTATTAAAAAACCAAGTCGGATTGATTCACTGCTAATGATAATGACATTATCATTACTCGTGTATTCAATTGCTCAAAGAAGGCTGCGAACAAGGATGGTAAAGTCGAGCATCACTATCCCAAATCAAATTAAGAAAGAAATCGCCACACCCACATTGAGGTGGGTGTTCCAATGTTTCGAAGGGATCAATTTAATTGAATATGAAACAACAAACGTAATACTCATCGAAGGCTTGAGCGAATTGAGGGAGAAGATCATCCGGCTAATAGGCGGAAAATCGATAGATTTGTATAAAATCAAAAAAGTTGCCTGAGGATCTGATCAATGTCTGTTTAATACTCACTTGTGTATAAATTTCTGTGTGAGTATTGATTCTTTGGTGTTTGAGCAAACCGAGCGTGGGCCAGATGATGAATTAAAATTACAGTTTGAGGCCATCAGCCGTTTTGATGCTGACGAGAAAAAGGTGATTAAAGCCTTGCTCGAAGGCATGATTTTAAAGCATGAGGCTAAGCGCATTGCGCATTTTAGCGGCTAAGAGGAGCCGCTAAGGTAGAAACTTGATTAGTAAACAACGAGCTATCAAGTACATTGATAATTCACATAGCACCGCGCTGCTACAATACCCAGCTGTTGCAGTTTGCCGCGAATGTCTGCCCCTGCTTGGCGATTTTTTTGTGGAAGGCGATAACCGAGCGTGCGATTGGCTAAGCCGAGTTTAAAGGTGTCGATAAGCTCTGGGTGGTCTAGCCCGCGCTGTTGTAAGTACTCTAATGCTTCGGGCGATTGTTTGAGGGTTTCGTGGTAATAATCGACTACTAGTTTTAGGGTAACTTGTTAAAAACAAGAGACGTAAGTCTGTATGCAGCACCATATGCAAAACCACCCACAACATAACCAGAATATTTTAAAACAGAGTGAGTGGCATTTACGAAACTGTATGGCAGCACACCATTTGCGCCAGTCATTGAGTATTTCATTGAGTCTGTCCACGTGGATTTATCACCGACATCCCAACTATTTGTAGGCCTATCAAGATCAACTCTACGCATTCTACTTTAATAAATAGCTTGGCGCTCAGCAGAACTAAAGACGTGACCCCGTTAATTCTTCGACTGCAATGCTATTATTCCAGAAAAAACTATAATTGCAGTAGATATAGCATATGTAAGTACCCATAAAAATGATAACAAAGCTTTGTCTTGCGGTGATTTTAGCACTGATAACTTCATGATCAAACTTGGCAAACGATATCCTTTGTCGTAATAGTATGAACATTTATTAACAATAGACTGCTCCGTAAAGCCTAAAGAACAAAAAATTCTGAAAATAGAGTCCCAGAACAATATTGCCCCAAAAACATATAAAATCCAATGTTCGTTCTCTATGAAAGGTATAAATACAATTAAAGGTGCACCTTTGGCAATTCCAGAAATATTTAACTGCATCGGCTGATAAAACCAGTAATGATCTAGAGCCAATCTCCAGTCTTTACTTGTTTCGTGAACGTACCAAACCATTAGGTATACACTCATACAATAATATGCCATGAAAGATTCAAAAAACGATTTTAATTTGTCCAATCGATCATCCTCTCAGCAAATTCTTCAAGGTTTGTATATGGAACATTAAATGCGTCAAGAGTTCGGACAGTTAGATACGCAGCACCGACACCTAGTGCCGCTAATGGAGCTGCAGGAGCCAATGCCACCAAGCCAAAAGTGGCTACGGTATCAGTTACCGCCCAGCCTGTAGTGTTTGCAGCCCTCACAAAACCTTTGGGATCTCCAGAAACCCCAGACGCAACATCAGTTAAAACGCCTGCTGTAGTAACCACAGCTCCAAGCCCAGGAGTTTTTGATAAAGCTTTTCTAGTCAAATCAGTAGCAACTCCACCAATATCGATTACGGCTTGTGGTCTAGCATGTGCAACACCAAATGTATCAGAGCCAAATTTCAAATTGCGGCCAAACTCTACATCGATTGATTCATACATAGGTATCCCAGGGAGTCGAGTCACATTTGCAGGTTTTGTTAAAGTAATATTTAAGCGACCAAAGTCAATTTTTGAAAAATTTTCGCCCGCCCAAATCTGCGTACCCGAAGCTATATTGTTGAGAATACTTGTTATTTTATTGGCTGGATCAATTGTATTCGTTTTAAAGCCATTAATATGTTCTATTGCTGCCTTTTCACTCGCCAAATAATCCAAAGACCATGGTCCAGGAGTGCCGCCGTAATTTGTTACTGGACGTAAAACCTTATTGCCACTAGAAATAATCACTTCTGTTGAACCGCCAGCTCCACCCAATTCACGGAATTTACGCTGAGTTTCTTCATACACGACATTTTTTTGATGTCCATAGGTTGAAGCTTGCATACTATACAAATCATCGGCTAAAGCTGTATTTCTGGTTACTGCATTCTCTCGATAAGTCGCTGCTTTCTGTTCTCTAGCTACTTGTTTAGCTTCTTCTTTTGCATTGAATTCGTCAGTTTGCTGCTGCGTTTTTTCTGCTAGCTTTTGTGTGGCTTTTTCGTCAAGCTCAGCTGAAGTTTTAGCCGCTATTTCATTAACAGTTTTATTCAATTTATCGTTCACGGATTTCTCAAGTTTCGATAAATCAATTTTTGGATCTGGTGTTTTTGGTGCTGACTTCATCCCCTCAACAACACTATTCCCCAACGCATTGACAAAAGTAATCACCCCGCCATGCAGTCCTACGCATAGAGGCATTTTCCCTTTTATTTTCAGGTTGTTGTGAGCGGATATCTGGTTCATTCGTGCAGTATCTTACTTTTTTGCCCTAGATGCACTTTTTTTCTTAGTGGCGGGTAAATGGCTGGGTTGGCCGCTAGGCCAACATAGCCATTTAGCCGTCTATTGCCCCTTGGGGTTGGGGGTTATAAATTGCAGGAACTTGCGACTGGAGGTGCAGGGTTTGGTAAATAAATCACTTTAAGGTGAGCAAGCTGCCTTTTTGTTTCTCTGTGCTTGCCGACAATGTTGGTGTTTCAATTATCCATGCAATGCTTTTAGTGCATATTGTGGATCAGCATCCAGTATTTTCAGTAAGGCTCTTGCTGGCCCTGTTGGGTGCCTGCGACCTTGTTCCCAGTTTTCTAGTGTTCGTTTGCTAACGCCTACTATGTCTGCAAAGCGGCTTTGGCTTAAACCTGTTTTCGCTCTAATGGCTTTAACTTCAGGCTCTGCAAACACGGTTACACGTGATGGTTTAGCTTTACCTTTCATTATATCGCCAGCTTGCTCCATGCTCTGCACGAGTTCTTTAAACATTTCATCATTCATGTGTCCACCCCTCTACTATCTGTTTCATAACTTTTAATTGGGCATCGGTTAAATTTTCTTGTGTACTTTTTGGGTACGCGTACAGCATGTATATCTGCTCATCTTCTGTCATCCAGTAATAGATAACACGCACTCCTCCACTTTTTCCTCGACCTTCGAGTGTCCAGCGGATTTTTCTGATCCCGTTGCTGTTTTTTATTATCGCCCCTTTATCTGGCCTAGTGATTAGGGCTTCTTGTAAGTCTTTGTATTCACCACCTGTCATTAAGGTTTTTATGATTTTGGTGAATACGACTGTTTCTATTATAATCGTATTGCCTTCATAATACGCCAATGGCGTATTTATTCAACTTGTTATTCATCGTTAATTTCATCTTCTTCATTCTCTAATATTTCCCATAAATCCGCCAGTACCCTTTGTTGCTGCGCCTTGGCTTTTGCGGGGTGGGTTTGTTGGTGGAATTCTTTGAGTTTTTTGATACTCACTTGTGTATAAATTTCTGTGTGAGTATTGATTCTTTGGTGTTTGAGCAAACCGAGCGTGGGCCTGATGATGAATTAAAATTACAGTTTGAGGCCATCAGCCGTTTTGACGCTGACGAGAAAAAGGTGATTAAAGCTTTGCTCGAAGGCATGATTTTAAAACATGAGGCTAAGCGTATTGCGCAATTTAGCGGCTAAGTGATAGCCGCTAAGAGAGGAAGTTTGAGTGGTCAATCATTTAAAACTGGCATGCCCCCAGTTTTAATAAATTAATTCAACAGGTTTAGTGATTTTAAGAAGCAGTAAGAACGCTTGTTTTACCGTTAGTTGCACCCATTTATTGTATTTAATTTCAATAAGTTAGTATTAAATGCAGAAGCTGCATAGGGTATGATAATTATTCAGTTCTAAAATCGAAGATTTTTAGGGGGAATAAAATAGGAAAGCCGCTGCAAGCAACGGCTTTGAATAAAAAGTATATTTAAAGATTACTTAATTTTCACTGCGACATTTTTATTTTCTTTAGGATAAAAAATAAACTTTGGTTTTGGCAGCAATTCAGCAGCTCCTCCAGCTAGTTTATCAACTTCATAAACAGGTAGCGGGGCATCAGTACCGTCTATATTTCGATCAAATAACCGTTTATACAACCCTGTATAATCATCAACTCGCTGAGTAATCTTATATTCTTTACCATCTGTAAAATTAATTTGAAAACCTGGTGTGGCTGCTCCATATACGCTAGGATTCAATTCCAATAATTGAACACTTTGCACCTCTTCCCATTGATACTGGTAACCAGTTGGTAAAGTAATCCCATCTTCACTCAGTGTTATCCAAACTGCCCCTCCTTCGAGGTAACGCTTAAATGATAAGGCAAGATAAAATACTAAAATACCAATCGGAACTAACACTGACTCAGATAAACCATCTCTAAATAACAGATAAACAGTTAGGCCAAGTAAAAACGCTATATACCAGCAACCATCAAGCATTGCATTTAACAACGGCATCCGCGCCAATTTAAATTCAACCTTATTGATTAAACGATTATTGTGCATTATTTGTTAAACCAATCTTTAAAGTGGTTACCGCTATAATTTCCCAAGAATGAGTCAATCGAGCTGTCGTATAAAGACCGAGTTGAAGTAGGTAACACCACAGGCATATTTCTAAACACCTTAGAAAACCCTAAACCTGCAACACCGCCAACAACAGAAGAAACTAAAATATCATGAGTTGAGAAGCTTTCTTGACTTAAAACTTCTGTTACTCCACTTCCAACAGCACCACCAACAAATCCTCTAGCGCCAGAAACCACTTTTTGTGCAGCTCCATAGCCAGCAACGCCACCAATAAACCCGTTAGCAAATGCTCCTAAAACATTAGCTTCAGAGCCTTTAAAAGCATATTCTGCAATACCGTTTGTAAACCCATTTATCGCACCAGATTGCATTGCCCCCTGGAATCCTGTAGAACCCGCGATCCTGCCTAAAGTAGAATTTAAAGTTCCAGCAAAGCCTGTATATTCAACTCGCCCTAAATGAACAGCCGAGCGAGCGCCCATTTCAAACCCTAAGTTAGTTACAGGGCGAACTTGTCGTAAAGCGCTTTGCCCATAAGCAGAGGCACGTAAAGCTACGTCATCAGCAATTTGCATGCTCGCACGCCCCATTGAGACAAAACCACGCCCAATTGTTGGTAACGCTGCTCTCGTTAACGATGCCAGTCCAATACCTAAACCCACACCAAGACCTAACCCACCAATTACCATTGCAGCTTTATTTGCGTAGCCTAGACCAGTATGAACAGTCGTCACAAAATCATCTGACAGCACACCATTTGCGCCAGTCATAGAGTATTTCATTGAGTCTGTCCACGTGGATGTATCACCGACATCCCAGCTATTTGTAGGCCTACCAAGATCAACTCTACGCATTCTACTTTCATAAATAGCTTGGCGCTCTGCGGAACTAATTGCTAAGGCATTCTGCTGAGTGTCAATTCTGTGGTGGTACATCATTGAGCTAATCCCCAATGCCGAACCACTTGTCGATAAGTCGTTACCAGCCCAATTTAAGAAGGAACTATGGATCTGCTTCGCAGTATCAAACGTGCCGTCAATTCGACCTCGGAATATATCGCTCATAGCATTACCATCTTTGTATCGGGTAAAATGAACGTTTCCGTCTTTGTCGTAAGCACCGTGAATACCACTAAATCCACGCTTACCGCTTCCGCCTGATGAGCCAGTATCATTTGATATATCCTCAAATGATACACCTTCGTTTTCATAAACTTTTTGAATGGCTAATTTCTTAGTCGTGTCGTCTGCGTCACTATTTTGGATTTGTTCAATTTTTGCTGCAGCTTTACTACTGCCATCCCCTTTCATCCCCTCAACAATGCTATTACCCAACGCATTGCCAAAAGCATTTTGAGATACTGTTCCTAGCCAACCATCAACAATTCGCATCATTTATATATTGCTAAAATACAATCGGAACCGGACTCTCTTATCATAACAATCTTATAAAAAACATCTTGTTCTAATTGCAATGCACCATCAATGCAGGATGTACTATAAGGCTGGTGTTTTAATATCTCACCTGTTTGAAAATAATATAACGTCGACCGCTCCACGTGTTCCAACCGATCAATTTTTCCTTCAACTACACCTGAATTTATATCCTGAAGGTGATAAGCGAAATAAAACCTAAACCTAGAAATATTGGGAATAATTGCGTAGATAAAAATGAGCAAACCAACACCGATTACTTGCCATACACTAATAGAATCAACTAAGACTGACAGTTTCTTATAGAAACGGATCCACAGGAATATTGAGAAGCCAACTACAAGTGTCGGCTGCCCCCAAAAAGCGAATAATGATATTTCTTCAACTAAATTCATTGCCCTTCATCTCACTTAAAAAAGAATACATTTAGCATCCCATAAGCTGCGCGAGAAAATTCAGGATAGTTTGTATATCGTTGCTGCCCAATAGCTTTGGCTGTCTCTGATGATTTAATAGCTTCTACTGGTAACCCTTTGTATTCACTTGGTGTTGGGCTAAATCGCTCAAGGGCTTTATCAAAAATATTGAAATCTTGACTTACACCATACCCCTCAATCCTAAACTCTGGTTTTCCGCCATTGTCTAAAGTCCAGCCATCTTCAACAAAAGCACCAAAATCGCGCCCTTTAAATTTTGAATTTGTAAAATCACTTATATTTGCCGAATAAATCGTAGACACTGACTCACCCGACCCTAGTTGAGCAGAATTTGCCCCATAACCTTTTACAATACCCACGGAATGAGATAAGTAAGGACCTAACTCAGTTGTAACACCTCCTTCATAGCCCCAAGCAAATGTTAGACCACCTTGATTATCAAAAGTTACAGACAATCCTATTGACCCAGTCATGAAAGCGCCGTTTATATCAATACTTGTTTCAAGCTCAATCGCATTTGTTTGTCCATAATCTAACGCGTACCTCATAAACCGATTTGAGTTCCATTTGGCTGTCGCCGCATCTGCTTGCAAGGTTTTCCAATCATATTCAGTCGCAAAATCACCACCGATAGCGGAGGTTTGACGACCTTTCATATAAGCTGAGCCACCACGATTTATACCATTTTGATAAGACTGCTCTAGTTGGTTTTCCATTTCAGTGCGGTATTGAGCGTATTGTTTATCATACGCTTTGAAATCAGCATCAATACGCTGCCTTTCAGCTACAGTTTTTTCTCGTTGGATCGCGGCTTTCTCTTGTCTCGCGACCTGCTTAGCTTCTTCTTTTGCATTGAATTCATCAGTTCGCTGTTGAGATTTTTCAGTCGTCTTTTGACTATTATCTTTTTCAAAGCCAGCAATCTGCTTTTCCCACATTTCTTCAGGCAACTTCGACAGATTATCTTCGATTGCTGATAAATCAGGCGAGAACCCTTTACTTAATTTTTCTTGTTGAGCTAACAATTCAGCCTTGGATAGCCCTTTCATCCCCTCAACAATGCTATTCCCCAACGCATTGCCAAAGGCATTTAATTGACATCAAACCGGCTTTAGTTTTTCTTTTTTGATTATGTCTTTTTCTGGGTAGTAAACAGAGTCACATAAAAAATCCCACGCACCATTTTCCCCTTCCACTGTTGTGTCATACAAATAAAGTGCTTTTTCCGTCCCCGGTATTTTACGCAAATAAAGTTGTCTATATAACTCGGTGTAACCTTCTATTGTCTGTTGAACCTTATATGTTTTTCCATCTGTAAAATGAATAATGTAACCAGGGAAAAATGAATGATAGGCTCGAGATTCTTGATATGGTTCCTGCTTAACCATTTTCACTTCTTCCCAAGAGTGCTCCCCATTTTTGAGCACATCTATACCCGATTTTGATAGCGTAATTTTTTGTTTTTTTACGTGTCGATAACTACTCCACGCGGTCCACCACATTAAAAGTGCAAAAAAAGCACTTAAAGCATCAAATTCCCATTCATTTTCAATACTAAGCGAGTAAATCATCAATCCTGTGGTTGAGGCTATTGCAATCAAATTACGATTCACAAAATGCCAGAACGACTTAGGCTGGCACCTGTAGGTTTTCTCGAGCAATTGCTTGGTGGGTCGATGCTTCATTATTGAGAAACACCATTATTATAAGCTTTACCCAGAAACCAACTTGAGCCATTATCCAACACACGCTGTAGCTCTTGCTGCGGGAAAAAACGATTGAATTTGTCATTTTGCAAAGTAAATTGGTATTTAGGCGCCCATACACCGGCGGTCAGTGAGCTTATAACACCAGAATAAAGAATATCGTTTGCGTTAAATCCCTCTCCTGTCATTAACTGCTCTGAAAATTTACTTAAAGCCCCGCCACCAAAACCACCTATAAATGCAGAGCCAACAACTCCCTTCGAATTTAATAATCGCGTAGTAGAATTTGCTCCAAAACCACCAACAAAACCAGAGCCAAACGAAATAGCCAAATCATCTATACCTGCATTGGGATTATACATGCGTTCCAAGCCTGCGTTTAAACTGCCCGAAAGTATACCTGCGCCAAAATCAACAGGTTTAATATACGGATTTCGAGCAAGAGCTCCGAGCCCATTATTTAATGTCGCAGCAAATCCTGTGTAATTAACTTGGCCAAGCCTAACTGCGTTTAAACCTCTAGTGCCATTAAGAGCCAAACCATTCAACTGAGTTCCGCCCGCACCACGCCAGCCGTAGGCTTGAAATTGAGAGTACGCATGACGACCAACATCATCAACCAGGTTCATTGAAGCTCGGCCTAAAGAAACTAGCCCTCGTCCTGCTAATACGCTAACGCCGCCAAGTAACGGAACTGTCGCAACAGCAGTCATGATATTAATAGCTGTTGATTGAAGTTGTTGAGTGGTTTTAAAACCTTCATTACGCGCAAAAGCCATTCGTGTAGCTGAATCATTCATATCAATAATTCCACCGGTCGGCCTACCAAGATCAACTCTACGCATTCTACTTTCATAAATAGCTTGGCGCTCTGCGGAACTAATTGCTAAGGCATTTTGTTGTGTGTCGATTCTGTGGTGGTACATCATTGAGCTAATCCCCAATGCCGAACCACTTGTCGATAAGTCGTTACCAGCCCAATTTAAGAAGGAACTATGGATCTGCTTCGCAGTATCAAACGTGCCGTCAATTCGACCTCGGAATATATCACTCATAGCATTACCATCTTTGTATCGGGTAAAATGAACGTTTCCGTCTTTGTCGTAAGCACCGTGAATACCACTAAATCCACGCTTATCGCTTCCGCCTGATGAGCCAATGTCATCTGAGATATCCTCAAACGACACCCCCTCATCTTCGTACACTTTTTGAATGGCTAATTTCTTAGTCGTGTCGTCTGCGTCACTATTTTGGATTTCTTGGATTTTTGCTGCAGCCTTGCTACTGCCATCCCCTTTCATCCCCTCAACAATGCTATTGCCCAACGCATTGCCAAACGCGTTTAGAGCTACTTGCCCATAATCTGCATTTTGCCCGCCATTCCATTGGTGGTCAAGTTTAGCTGTTGTGCCACCTGCAGCAAATCCCGAAACTGTAGCTCTTGTTATTCTGCTAAAGTCATTCCCGGCATCTCCAAATACACTATTCATTCCCTCTGTCATTCCGTGACCAGCCACTGAACCAGCAACTTGTGCAGCCATGCCTTTCCAACTAAAGCTCACATTATTGTTGCCCACTAGTTTATTGGCTGCGTAGCTGGCGCCGTAACTACCGACGGCTTGGGCTGCAACACCATAACCATTTAGCACAGCTCGACCACCGTTTGCACCAGCTTTCACAAACAAGTCGCTGCTGCTAACTGCTTGTTTGCCAACTCCTAGACCTTTTGCTAAACCAGCGGTAGCCCAAGTTGTTGCACCATTCACAAACGCATCTTTTAAGCTAATATCATCAACTACACCCATCATTTTTCCAACCGCCTGTGAAGCCAAGCTGCCTACAACACCTGCTGCAAATGCGGCTGTACTGAATCCAGCAGACAATGTTGTTACACCAGCGGCCATCACTCCGGTCAAAGAGCCTCCTGAAGCTAGCAACGCCAACCCACCGCCTGCAGTAAATATGGTAACCACAACGGCAACGACCACCATAACAATCGCTGCAATTGCATTACACTTAGGAGAAGGCGGAGGTGGTGGTATTGGACTAGGCGTGGTATCGCCTATAGCTTCTGCGGGGTTATATACTTTAACAGTATTAACATTGCTTTTTAAGGTTACGTCTTGATTTGGAATACTCAGCTGCACGCCTGCATCACTTGCAGCAAACTTGTCCGACGGCCCCATCGCAAGACTATTTTTCTGCGCGATTAGGTACCATAATGAGCTGTCGCCAAATACACTTTGGGCAATGGATTCTAAGCTCTCTCCCCCAAGCACTGTATAGCCACCAGGACTATTGCTACCATCTTTTTGTATATCAGGCAACAAATTAGCCCGATTTTTGTCAATTGCACCTATGTAATTACCATTAAAAAAGAACTGGCTAGTATAAGTTGAACTTCCACCCCTAGTTTCTTTTTTATGTAAAATTTTACCCTGTGAATCAGCCATAAAGTACAGCGTTGCAGATTCACCTCCTGTAATAGAAATTTGACTTAAATTGCCACGTATATCATAAATATATCCAGAGTTTCCGGGGGTTGAACCTGTTTTAGAGCTAGTGACATTCGTCGTATATTGTTGAGCGCCTTTAGCTGTATAAATATAGTCTGTGTCATAGGTTAGTGTTTTATCAATCGTGTAATAAACTTGGGCTCCGTTATCATCCTTGTTGTAGTAATGAACTTTACGTTTTACAAGCTTTCCTGCGGCATCATATCCATCAGAGTAATCGACACTACTTGTTAGATCACCATCAGTATATAGGTATTGCCAATTCAATTGACCATCGCGATAATAAACGTACTGAGTTCGTGTTCGTTCACTTCCACTAGCCGAATATGTTGTATGTAAAAACATTCGCCCTAAATCGTTGTAGGAAGTTGTTTCTTTTATATAAGTATTAGTTGTATTACTACTCAGTACACCATTAACATAATATTTTGCATTGGCTGAATATGTGACTTGTTTTCGATAGCCTAAATCATTGTATAGATATCTATTTGTCTCCCCAGACACAGTCGTATATTCGATACTCCCACCATATGACTGTCCATGGTAAGCAGTCGAATTCCAAGTAGAAAATTCGGTAAATAGGCGACCTGCTGCATCGTAGGCGAACAACTTAGATTTATTGTCTGAATCAACATAATCAATCTTTTGAGTACTACTGTTATATTGACCTTTGTAAACTTCAACACGGCCTTCGTTGTCAAAATGATACCATACATTTTGACTGCTTGTTGACGATGAACTTGCCAGCTTATAAGAAGTTTTCACATTAACTTTATTGCCGAATAAATCATATCCATATTTTACGTAATTTAACTCACCTAAGTTATTCCACGTATTAGCCCCCGAAGGTTTACTTGAACTGACCTCGATCAGTCGACTATATATATCATACGTTGCATTGGTTACTTGGTTAAAACTGCTATAGTAGCTGTCAGTAACAGTGTGCACCCCATTTGCACCATATACTTGTCGTGTTTCTTGGCCACTTGAACTTTCATTTAATGTTTCTTGTGTTTTATTACCAAAAATATCGTAAGAAAAGTTTTCTGTGCGATTATATAAACTATAATCGGTGTCATATTGGTCGGTAGCGGTAGACAAACGCTCTGCTACGGAAGATATTTTTCCATCATGATAATAAGCATATTCTGTCTTATCATAAGTGAAAGCTCCATTTTTACCATTCTTAACGGAAAGGGAAAGTTCGCCAAATCCGTTATAGCTGTATGTTGTTTGATAGGTGTTGCTTATACTGCCGACTTTCGCTGCGGTATGGCTCGCTAGCTGCCCTACTCCATAGTCAGTTACTAAATCATACGTCCATGCTTCAACTTCATCTAACTCGTTAGTTTGACGAATTTTATGACCTTGACCATCGTAAGCATAAATGGTTTCTCGCCCCATGACATCGCTTACTTTGGTTTTTAGCCCACGAGCATCATACTCATAAGAGGTCGTATAACCGAAGTCGTTTCGATTAAATTCATAGTGCACATAGTTCGTATCAGAGGTTAAACGTCCTGCACTGTCATACGTTTTAGTATTTAATTTCTGAACTGTGTCTTCAGGTGAGCTATATGTTCCACCGGAGCTATTAAACACCAAACCTCTTCTATAAATAAAAGTTTCCGCTAGGTGACCGAGCCTGTCGTAGCTCATTACACGCACATTGCCAACGCCATCTCGCTCAGCGTGTTTATCACCAAATAAGGTATACCTGTATTCTGTGCTAATACCTGTCGCATCAGTTTGTTTGGTTAACCAACCGGCATCATTGTATTCAAAATTTCGAACAATAGTTTCTGCACCATCCTTACCCTCGGAACTTCGCATTAAGTTGCCTAAACTATCAAAATGATATTTTTTTACTAAATCTTGCGCATTAAAACTGTTACCGCTGACATCAGAGATGTCCACCACACTAATATCATGCATTTTTTCCTGTACAACTCGGTTAGCATGGTCGTATTGATATTCGCTGACACGGCCATTATCATCTACACGGGTGACATTTCCCCAACGGTCAAATTGTCGGTCGACTAGCGGGGTACCTGCATTTGAATATACGCCTCGCTCCCTTACAATATTGCCTTTACTGTCACGCACCCATTCAGTTACGCGTCGGTCAGATACAGTGGTGTTGTTTCCTCGTTGCTCTTGGCGAAGTAATTCGCCCTTAAGATTATAATAAAAATAAGTAGTACCTCGGGAGTCAATTTGATACTGCAACAATCCAGTTTTGTCGTATGTGTATCTTGACTCTTGTTGAGATTGATTGCCATTGTAGCCATAAACCCGCTCTTTAGACGTTATCTCGCCAAAACGGTTGTATGAAACCTGTTCTCCCATTTTATATGAACCGTCATAAACAGATAAAGTGGCCGTTTGGCGCCCAACATTATCGTATACATATTCAGTTCTGACCGCATCTCCATAAGCAATCGGCGTTTCTTCGGCCGTTATTTGGTTTAATGCGTTGTACTCGTAATAATGCCAGTTTAAATTAGCATCTTGTTGACTAACTTGATTGCCTGCATTGTCATAATAGTAATTAGTAACTCTACTATATTGTCCAAAATTACCTTCTAATCCAAATATAGTTTGCTGAGCTATTTCGCCAAAAACATTAAAATTAATAGCTGTAACCAAGTGAACAGATTCGTCATGATCAAATGGGTTATAGTCACCATATTCTGTTTCAACTTTCCTATGTAGGTAATATTGATTGCCAACACCAATCTCTCGCTCGTATTCCTTAATATAACTTTGTTGGCCTTGTTTGTTATACTGGTATTGAGTGGTATTACTATTTGCATTGGTATATGAAGCGAGTTCCCCAAAAGCGTTGTAAGTGTATGTATCGGTAATTTGGGTATTACGAGTTGCGACCGTAGTGTCACCAAAGATAGCTAGCATGTTGTCGCGAGTGACTGTTTGCAACAATCCATTTTTGTAGTAACTGTTGTGAGTAATTCGGTCACTTTCGGATAGAGCAATTGAACTAGATAAAATATCTATGGTCGCGGTAGCTAAATTTATTGCGCCATAAACTTCATTACTGTATTCCGCTACAGTTTCAACTGCGCCTGTATTTTTGTAATCGTATTTTGAGGCATAGCGTTCGCTATCCACTTGATATACCAGGCGATTTGCATTGTCATAATAGTAATAGATATTTGCCCAAGTGTTTAAATCAATTTTTTCTCTTTGGTTAGTAACATTACCAAAGTCGTCATAAAAATATAATGTTTCACCAGAACCATAGTAGGTAGATATATCTTGACTATTTGTAACTGCTGTTTCGCGGTTTTGATAGTACACATCTGCTGAAGACGGTTGGATAACTCTAGTTTTTCTGCCGGCTTTATCGAAAATGTTTATGATTACTCTGTCAAGGCTGCTTGACGAAACGATATCGTCGCTGGCCAACCAATACCCTAACTGTGGTAATGACTTTGCACCGTTGATATAGCGTTTCACAGAAGTGACCTGCCCTAACGCGTCATACCCATACTGAGTGACGCTATTTGTTTCATCAATTTCATGTACAACCCGCCCAAGTGCGTCATAGGTTTTATATGAATACAGGTATTCATTTAATCCAATTTGTTTAATTTGTTTAACCGCATTGCCGCGTGCATCAAAAATAGTTTCAATGGTTCGCTGAAATCGATCGCTAGCATCTGTGTTATATACTCTACCGTCGCCAGAGTCGTAGTAGCCAGGTAAAATCACCTTAATTTGGCGGTTATACTGATCATACTCAAATCGAGTAATACGAGTATCCCCTAAACTTGAATCACTTCGCCCCAATGAGAAATAAAGGCGAGCTGCAACGACCGATTCTGTCATACTGTTACTATCAGTAAAGTTGAGATCGAGTAAATTGATATCATTGTCGCTAAACAATTTATCGTATTGATAAATGGCGGTTACATTACCATTGGCATCGTAACGGTTGTCTGTAATCATCCATTTATTGGTGTCTTGCTCTGATATTATAAAACGTACATTTCCGTCGTTATCGTATACGTTAAAACGGCGGCGATCTTCTGCATGAGTTGTCACCGATACTGAGGTGGGTGAATCGCCTAACGTTGATGTTGTTTTGTTGGCATATTCACGAGTAAAGTAAAGTCGGCCATTCTTATCATATACATATTGAGTTACCGCTCCTTCACCGTCAACATCATAGATTTTTCGTCCAGTGGCGTCATAAATAAACCATTGGCTATTCCCTTCAGCATCAATGATTCGTGTTAAATTGCCATTTTGATCGTATTTGTATTGTGTTTGAATGTTTAAACCGGTTGGGTCAACTGTCTCTTTCTCTTTTCGTCCCAACTTATCGTAGGTATATGAAGTTTTTTGTTGTAACGGGTTGGCTTCATCACCTTTATCTATTGTTACTGTGTTGCCTAACCCATTATAGGAGAATTTAGTACTTAAACGAGATTGACCATTCCCAACTTCTTGCAATATCTGCTCTATCTGTCCATTCGCGTAATATTTATATTCAGTTGTGCTTGCCTCTGCACTGCCGTAACCTTTGGTAACGGTTAATTGCCTTCCTTGTCCATCAAACGTGTACCGAGTTGAACTTTCATTTGTGCCACCAGTATCATGGGTTGTTTGCATTACTCTATTAGCGGCATCATAAAGGTACTCGGTTACAACCCCATTTGAATCAATGCTATGAAATAAGCGTCCGCTAGCATCGTATATATTGGTATTTGTAGTATATCCTTTAGCATCAATTACTTTTTCTAACTGTCCACTTTGATTATATTGGTAACGTGTGTAATTTCCTTTTGCATCTTTAATAGCAACTATATCACCATCCTGATTTGTCCAAGTAGTGACCGTGTTTCCCTCAGGCGATTCAACTGTGAATTTGTTGTTAACGTCGTCATACACGTAACTAGTTAAGTGACTATTGCCATCTTTAACGGTTAATTTGCGCCCCATGAAGTCATAAGTTGTTTCTTGAGTGCGGTTAGTTGCATCTGTGATTTTGATGGTGCGACCGTTATCTAAATATTGGGTCGTGGTGTTGTTGCCATTAGCATCGTTAATAACTTCCACTCTGCCAAACGCATCAAAAGTAGAACTTACAGATTGCCAACTTGAACCACTGATTAAGCTATCAGTTTGGTAAGTACGTCCTAAATCATCTTGATAAAATCGAGTATCCGTTTTGTTACCACTAGCAATACTGCTCTGATTACGCCATACCTCGGCATACTTGTTGTATGAATACTCGGTAAAGTTGCCTTGGGCATCTGTCCTTTTTTCTAACATGCCAAGCTTGTTGTAATCTAATTGAATGAAATTATCTTCAGAACTCGTGTTTAGTTTACCTTCCAGCCAACTATCTGATGCAGAAGTTAAACTTGGCAAATTGTCGATGTGAGCTTGCGATAAACGGTTTGTGTATACTCGGGTGCTGGCAACTCTGCCGTGTTCGTTATATAGGGTCTGTGTTATTTCACCTAACGCATTTACCGTACCTGTTAATTTGTTCGATTTGTCATAAAAAAAATAGGTTGCTTGACCGTTTGCACCCAATTCAGCAATTTTGCGACCCAATCCGTCAAATTTGTATATGCTACCTTTGGCATTGATCGCAGAGTTTAAGCTGCTGAAAACAGGTAGATCATTAGATAAACTTACCCCTAATGCTTGCTCACCAGACACAACACCTATAATTTCACCAAATGTGTTATAACGAGTATAGGTGTCGCGATTTTCTAGACTTAAACTAAAGCTATCTGGATGATTAACAATCTCAATTTGATCAATTGCCATATCACCACGGTAATCTCCAGCAGCGACTCCTTTAAACCTGAGTTTAATGTTCCCATCATAATCGCTTAATCCGACCGTTGCTGAAGTCCAATCAGCTGAACTAGAGGTATGTTGCTGCCCTGATAAACTCCAAACCGTTTGCCAACTTCCATTATGATATACCTCGACAGATAGGGTTCCCATATCTGCGCCATACATATGGAAATCAAACGTAATTTCTGCGTTATCGGCCGTGAAATAAGGGCTTTCAAATGTAGCCGTATCGCCCGAACCAAAAGCATCTCCGTTAGAAGTTTCCATATAAAGGTAAGTACTGCTTCCTTTTGCACCTTTATTAGGCCCTGTATTGCCTGACGGTGTCCCTCCCGTATCAGAGCGCCAATCATGTGATGATGTATTCGTCCAACCTGCCCAGCCAGATTCAAAATTCAAGTCAAAAACCGTGGAAGCGGTTACACCCGTAGCAATCTGTTCAGAGGTACGTACTAATCTGCCCGCATTGTCATAGTAACTCGTCGTAGTTGCACCATCCACTCCTGTTATTTGAAACACGCGGCCGTAATCATCATATTTAATAGTGCTTGTTTGTGATGCGCCTGCGCTATTACGTAAACTTGTTAAGCTAGAAGTAGCACTTGCGTTAACGGCTGTTTTATATTGAATAGAACGGGTTTGCTGTAGAGCAGGTTCATATATTGTCTCAGTTAAATACCCTTGCTCATTTACATGACCGATTAACCGGCCTTGAGCATCATAAAAATTGTAACTATTGAGTCTATCACCAGACGATGCCACCGTGCTAACAGCGTCGAAGTTACCACTGGTAAATGTGTCACCCGTTACCTCTGTTCCATATCGAATAGTTTGGGTAACTCTCCCTGCGGCGTCATAAATATTTTCTGTAAGATATCCTTCTGCATTTAGTGTCGCAATTTGAAGACCATCATTGTCATAAAAGAATCGTGTGAATCTGTCGCCTCCCACAATGACTTTAACTAGCCGCCCCGCATAATCGTATTCATTTGTGGTTATAACGTCTTCTGTTCCATTTTCAACTGTAGTTGTTAGTAATTTTCCTGAATTATCATAGCTATAGCGAGTTTCTATATCTTTGGCGCTATCGGCTGAAACTGTGGTAGACGTGCTATTAAAGGCATTGGAATACGCTATTTCTTTTTCAAGGCGGCCTTTATTATCATAAAAATATCTAACACCTCTATTTTCAGGATCTATTTTATACTCGACTCTTCCCGCCGCATCGTAGTATGTTCTACTAATACTATCGTCTGAACTCTGACTGCCATCAGAGACTGAAGTTGTTTTTAAACGACCTGCACCATCATAACTGTATGTTACGGTGCGCTTATTCATGCTACCAATTTCGTTTACCGCACCAGTAGTTTCTATACTTTGTATATGCCCACGAGTATCGTAACTGCTGATAGTCACCAAACCTGTAGCCTGGTTGGTAACTGTGATCTCATCTAAATCATATGCTGTTATTGTAGTGACATTTGCCTGCGTAGATGAGGTTAATCGTCCCATACCATCATATATAAAACTCGTTTGCTGTGTTTCCACATTATGAGCTGTACCAGATTTCACATGTGAGTTGGTCAGCCGCCCGTATGCGTCGTAAGTATAATCAGTAATTTGACTCTGATCGTCAGGAATTCCATTACCATTAGCATCTACACTGCCGTATACAGTTGTCTTATCCAAGTTTCCACGATAGTCATAGGTATTCACGACCAATTGCGTTCGAGTTTTATCTCTTCCACTCACCCAAGTGTCCACATCAGATTCAGATGGGCTATTAGATGCGGACATCCCCGACATGTTATATTTAACATCTGAGTAAGCAATGGCATGCGTAACGTTTCCACTTGCATTGTATTTGAACTGCGACACGCGTCCTTCTGCAGAAATTGTGTAGGACAAATTTCGATTTGAGTCATATATATAGTGGGTGGTTTCTGGACCAGATGTTGTTCCAGCATCAAAACGAGTTTCTCTCATTAATAGGTTACCAGCATAGCTTCGGCTAATTCTGCGGCCATTAGCATCTTCTTCTAACGTACGATTACCATTGTCATCGTAATCGTAAGTAGTCACATCACCAGAAGAAGTGTTAGTAATTGTGCGAACTTCACCATTTTTGTATGTATAACTGGTTGTTTGCACACCACCACTGGCACTTGGAGAAGTGATTTTTTTAAGCTGTCGGTACTCTTCATTTGTACTATCGGTAGTGTAATAATCAAAACGCCAAGTTTTATTGTCACCCAAAACAACCAAGGTATGATCGCTGTTGTAGGTAAAAGTACTGGTGCCACTCGAGTCGATTACTTGATGTATGCGACCATCTGAATGGTAATTAAATTCAGCTACCGTGCCATCTGATTGGGTTATTTTAGAAATTCTAAAGTTGTTTGTTGTTTCGTAGTCGTAGGTAGTAACATACACGTTGCCGTCGTTGATGGCATTGTCTGCTGGAGTGAGATCCGTTGTTACGCTCTCGAGTCGATTCGCACTATCATATGTGTAGTGAACTTGTTTGGTGAGCGTTCCAGAGCTCGTTTCTCGAGTTGATACATTCGTTAATTTGTCATTAACATACTTAAATTCAATGGTCTGCCCTGAACCTACATCAACAATTTTTGTTAATTTGTTGCCATTAAAAGTGTAGTCAAACCCCTGTCCATTCTTGTCACGCTTAGTTTTGATCCATTGACTATTGATATCATAGCGCTCTTCTACTTGGGTGCTGCCTTCCGTCCAAATCCATTCGCCACTATTGTCATATTTTTTAATTGTGTCATGAGCCCCTGAGCCATCGCTTGATGTATAGAGTGTATACTCCCCCCCACTGTCGATTCCCGTTATTTTATTACCATATTGAGCAATGTGCCCATCTCCAGTAATACGATAGAGGTTGTCACCACTTTGGTAAATCCTCCTTTCCCCATTCCAATACCATTGATCGGAGTCTCCATCTGAACGACTATCTAATGAATTATATGTACGATTGGCAAATAAGTTTTCTGCGCTGCCAGATAAACTTTCATCTGTTTGTTGTAGTATGAGGTTACCAGTGGCTATATTAACATAACCAAGGCCATGGGCTTGCCCCCCTGTAAATGCATTACCAACGATTCCCGATGCACCGACATTGATTAATGAGGTATCTAATAAACCTAAGCCTTCACCTGATACTATTGCAACCATGAATTTTCCTAACCCTAATTCTCAATAATTCTATTAAATAGAAAAACACGCTCTTTATCTATAAATAGAAAAACAGCAATTAAAGTTAAGCGTTTTTTGGAAAAAATTTAAGAAATAAAAAATTAACTTAATATAACAGACAAACAGCTGTATTAGCTTCAAGAGCGAGCGTATTCAACAAACGTAACTCTAGCTCAGTGTTATCAAATATCGATACCGCCTTCCCTTTAATATCAATTACAGTAAGCAACGGTTCAATCTCAACTACAACTTGTTTCATCGAAATATTAACAATCGTTAGCAATCCTTTACCACAAGATAAGTTATTAATGACAACTAGCTCTGCGCCTTCAATAGGTATTACCTCAGCATAATTTTGGACGATGAAATCGTGTTGTTTCCTTAGTTCAACAAAAAATTTATCCATTGATGTCCGTTGATAATTTTTAGGAAACAACACCGTTCCACCGAGAGAAAACAATATTGATTTATAGACGATTTCATATCTAGAGTGACTATCGTTAAGGCCAATCCCCCAATTTGAGTATTTATTTCGTGGGTAGTGGATTTGTAGAAACTCAACTAACTTTTTAGTTTCTCTAGACTGGACGTAACTGTATATGTGTTCCGTCATTTTTTTGTCTACAAAAGACGCAGGCAATATAGGATAGTAAAAATTTTCAATACCATTTTGTACACCAATAAAAAGTTGCCCTTTGTTTTTTTCACATAGAGCGCTCACTATCTCCATGACAAACTGTACTTGCTTAACACTGAAATCAAAGGGCGTTTGCATACTGCAATCTTTAAACAATAGCTCTTCAGCAATGTCAAAATATAGTATTTGTTCATTCGACAAGTACTGCTTCAAAGCGACCAATAGCTCGTTATATAATTCTTCACGATCAAAATCATATAACAATTTACCAGACCAACAGGGATAAAACTTTCCGTCCAACTGAATATTTCCAACATCATTTTGTTCTTTCAATATCGGGTGACGACGCACCCATTTTCTAGCGTCTCCAATGTTGTCGAAGAATATACAATGCTTTTTATTGTTTTGTTTTTGTATCTGAAAAAAGATCTCACTTACACCGATACATTGAGCAGAATTGGGAAATACACTTTTCTGAGTCGATTTTAATTCATAGGTAGCACGATCACTACTCGTACTTTTGCCCGGATAAGTAGATATATTTGGACTGTCTGCTGATATCGCTTCAATTTTTACCGCTAACCCATATCTGATAAGCAGCTCGATTTGTGCGTGATCCCTAACCACTCTTTCTCTATAAAGAGCAAGAGCGCCAGCTAAATCTCCATCAAGAAACAAATCGCGAGCTTCTATGTGCAAAGTATCAATATACTTGCCCGTTCTTGGTAAATTATTCCAAAGGCTATCGAAATTTCCTAAACGCGAGTACTTTTGTTGAAACTCTTTATATGATGTACACGGGAAGTGCAAAATAATCGGGTCATCATGCCCCAACATTTTTGAACCTCTATTTGGATGATGTATAAAATGAACATTATTTACGATAATGTCATTGTGCAATGAAACTGCTGGTTTTCCGTTTTGATAATAATTGAAAAAGTGTTTACGAATCCAAGATGTATTTTCAATAAAGCTCTTTTGTTCGTCCGAATAAAACCATCGGCTTCTTCTAAAAAAGTTTTTCTTAAAGAAAACGGTCGACAAATAAATATCACTATTCTCTATGCCAGTAGGAATTGCTTCATAATTTAGATACACGCAACTCCCGATATTATTTTGATTTAAAGAAGAAAAATGCTCATTTAATAAATTTCCGTTAGGATAAAATAGTTCATCAATATCTAAATGCACTAACCAGTCGATGCCCTGTTCTTTGGCTAACGAGTGGGCAATGTGAATATTTAGCTCTTGACGTACCATTACCTCTTTTTCTATTAACGCACGTTTTTTGTTTTTCCTGTAAATAGGCGTATGTTTCCATGCTTCACGCAGTAATTCATTGGCAAGAATTGCTGTCGCGTTGGTGAATTTGGACACGGTTAAAAAAGTTTCGGCGCAATCATCGTCTATAAAAATATATATGTGATTAAAACCGACACTTAAATGATAATTGATAAAGAATTCGATATGACTCTTTGCATCTGCAACTGTCGTGACTACTGCGGCATTGCTTTGTAAATTAGATATTCTCATAGCCTCCTTACCCAACTGAACCAGGCACAATGAAACTAAAAGGTTCAATTGTGCCTAGATGAATTAATGTACCGATATTTTACTGAGTAGTTTATCGGCTAATGAAATATGAGCATCGCCGTCTTGAGCTGTCTCTAAAATATGGTTTAATAAAACTATCGCTTCTTGCTCTTTCCCTGATGCAACAAATATTTTTGCTTTATGGTACAGGGCAGGAGGATAGTCAGGGAATTGAGTTAACAATTCGCTCCAAATGTTAATCGCTTCCTCGGTGTTCCCTAAATCACTTTCAACTAGCCCTAACTGAAACCGTTCATTTACGGAAGGCATCCCCTCGTTATTGTCGATAAAAAATCTCAATGCACTTTGGGCTCGCGGAAATAACCCAATAGTCGCATATATCCTCCCTAACAAAGCGTATGCCTGTATTGGGGTATTATTACGAGCGATAAGCGCTTTTAATTTAAAAAGTGCTTCAGCATTTCTTTCTTTTTGAAAATCAATATCAGCCAATGCCAATAATTCATCAGTGTCGAAAGTACTTAAAAATTCCAATTTCCTCTTCCTTCTATATTTGATCTATTTAAATGTTGTTGTGAGTCTTGTGTAAACGCGAGACAAAGATATCAAAAGCACAAGTAATCGCTTACAAGAAACAGCTCTAAACTACACTTTATCTCAACACTTACCATTAGACTTCAATGGTTCAAATCAGCGGTACCAAATCAATTTACATCACTAATGTTTTGCAATCGTTCTACAAAATAATTCGGATTGCTCTCAATAAATGCTAATTTTTTCTCAAAATTGATGTATTTGTGTATCCAATTCACGTCCATTGCATGCCTAACTTTTTCAGTTCCAGCTTGAAAAAAAAAGATATTTTCAAACTCCATCTGGGCAAGTATGCGAATATCCTGATACTTTTGATGAAAGATTGTCATGTTTTTCAACCAGCTTGCGTATTTTTCCGCCCCGTTGGGTAGATCCTTCGGGAATAAATGCCAAACGTAGTTGTCGATCAATTCATATCTATATCCGTTGATATACAATTTATAACCCAATTCGACGTCTTCTAGGCCCCACCCCAAAAACGACTCATCAAAACCTCCAACTTTAAAGTAGGCAATTTTCTTAATGCAAAAATTGCAACTCCAGAATAAGTGCCATCGCCCATGCAAATTGAAAAATTTAGTATTTATCTGCTCTAATAAACTCAACCGAACATCTCGTTGATACAACCGTTGATAGCGCTTACATAATTTCCCGTTTTTTTTAATTGCGTCAACAATTTCAATTCTACGGGCAACTTTAGTCATCCTCCTAGTTCCCAAAACAACACTCAAATCTTCATTTCGTTGGAAATAGCTAGAATATGTTTGCAGTATGTCAGGCTCAACAATATGGTCCCCATCAATGAATAGTAACATCTCATGTTTAGCTAAGCAGGCTCCGAAGTTTCTTGCTTTCGAACGGCTAGAAAACGGTGTTCGTGGTAAGTAATGCAATTTAAAATCGAAATTGAAGTCGCAAGTAAACTGAGAAGCAACAGGCGTGTCGCTACCATCATCTACGACAATCACCTCAAATTTATGTCGTGGATACTCGACAAAATTGAATGACCGAAGGGCACATTCCAATAATGAACTGTCATTACGAATTATAAGTACAACTGAATAAGTATCCATCACTACTCGCGTTAATTAATTCAAATAAAAACTACTTTTGGCTCTATACATATAAGTTGAATTAAGTCTTCAAAAATCTCTCGTTACTAATTCACTACAAAGACTTTGTATCGTAAAAAACTCAGCTTCTTACTCACAGAGTTAAACTTAGTCAGATTGTTCGCGGCATAAAATGCATAACTTTCCGCAAAATCTTCGCTTGCGTTTTCCCTAGCATATTCACTTACATGTGCGTCATAAGAACTAAAATTTTGCACCCATTCTTTTCTGATAAATGAGCTAATTCGGCTATAAAACACATAGTGCCCGATTTCATGTAGTAGAACATGCTGCACTTCGTCGTAGCTCTCTAGTTGATGCAAAACCACAGCACGATATTCCGGGTAATAAGCGCCTTTACAATTTAAGGGCACTTGGACACCAAGTTTAATAAAGTCCATGCGAGGGCTATACACTATGCTCTGTAACCCTTCCAAATGAGTGAGAGGCACTTGTCGCAACATAACTTGAATATGTTTAGAAGTTATTTTTTGAGACCTAAACCCCTTTATTGCTAAATACAATTTAGGTTTCATTGATTCAGCTCTTTAAACAGCAAATCTAAGCGTTTAAGCAATATGTCACTGTCCAAAGCACTTTTAATCAAGGTGTTTTTAAGCGTTAGATAGTCAGGTAAGTTTAAGATATCCTCGCCAAACTCCCAAAGCAAAACCTCTTCAATGGTGACTGTGGTAGCATTTAATAAGTAAGACTCTGAACTTTCATCTAACTGATTTATCCTAGATTTGATGTTTTGCTGCAAGATTTGTGGATCGCATTTAAACTTGTTAGTTGTTCTCCCTACCGCCTGCCCTTTTGAGCCAACATTGCTATAATTTTTATTTACAGTACGTAAAGTCTGAAAAACTTGAGACAAGTGGTTACGAGATATCTTAGTCATCGTCTGTATTTCGATAAGCGCCTAAATAAACGGAATTATCATCCAAATTAGCTTGA
The DNA here is from genome assembly GCF_007289895.1 of Catenovulum sediminis. Lineage (GTDB taxonomy): Bacteria > Pseudomonadota > Gammaproteobacteria > Enterobacterales > Alteromonadaceae > Catenovulum > Catenovulum sediminis. The sequence continues at coordinate 672,762 of NZ_CP041661.1, forward strand.
TTCTCTGCTTGCGATACAGTGGCTATTCCGTCTGTTTTTTGCTGAGATTCGATAAACGCTATTATGACAGTTTGCAAAGCGGTATAAACCTGCTCCATTGCTACACCTGCTTTTAGTTGTTCGATGCCTTCAGGAAAATTATCTTCTAGTATGGACACAAAACCACAAGCATATTTTTTTAGTTCTGCGGGATAATCCTCTCCGCTACTTATGTTCAAAAATTGTTCTAGGGCTCTATCTTTAAGGTCGAGTTGCATATACAACATCGCTAATTGCATTCTTGCCAAAACGATCTCCGAATCTAATTCCAGCGCTTTATTCAAACCCACAATACCTTTTTCGAATAAGCCTAGTTCCACATGCTCTGCGGCTCGAAGGTAGATTGCTAACGCATTTTCAGGTTCCAATGACAATACTTTGTCTAAGCATTCAAGTGCAACATGATGCTCTTGCTTCTGCACCGCATCTACTGCTAATGCCAAATATTCTTTTGCATCTAACATATTAAAATTAACCTTTCTATTTCTTTTTCTGTAACGTTTTAATTTTATTTTCAACTAAACTACCTAGTGTTACATTTATGCTAGGTACATTAATTTTTGTTGTAGTGTTGAGTAAATTTTTGGCTTCATTCAATTTACCTTTTTGCTGAAGCTGTGCAAATTGTGCAAATAAATACGCTTTTGAATCAGGGTTTAGACGTTTTGCCAGCTTGAGGTGGCGTTCTGACATTTCGTTGTTCCCTAACATTGCATAGGCTGACGCAATTCCGCCATGTGTATCAGCAAATCCTCGATCTAACTGATACGCGGCTTCAAACATTTTTAAAGCTTCGCTCGGCAGTCCTTGTATCATCAATATCCACCCTAAAAGATGCCAACTTCCAATGTGTTCCGGTATTAATTCAGTTGCTTTGGTAGCTGATTTATGTGCATTATCCAAATCAAATTCGTTAAATAATACGGTGGCCAAACCAGCCCACACTCTACCAACACCCGAATACTTTTCACTGAGTAAATGAAATATTCTTTTTGCTTCGTCATTTTCATGCCACTCCATTGCAACGCTCGCTTTAGCTAAACTCGCTTCAAAAATTTCATCTTCTGTTAGTACATCACTAGCTAGTTTATAGGCATATTCTAGATTATCGTTATCGTATTCAACTAGTGATAGAAGTGCGAGGGCTTCTAATCGTGCCTGCCCATCTAAAACGTCGAGACCCTTTATCAATAATTCCTTTGCTAATTGTAGGTCACCTAAAAGATAATTTGCGCGAGCTTTCAATGTATATGCTAAAGGATAAGAATCTGGATTAAGTGGTTTAAGTATCTCAATTGACTCTTTCGGCTGCATCAAAAATAGCTTTGAATACGCCAAATTATATTTAACGTTGGCATTGTTTTGATCAAACTCCAAAGCTTTTTCTAACCAATAACTAGCCTGCTGATATTCACCATCAATTAACAACAAGTAACCTTTTTGCCCGGATATAAGCCCATTGATGATGTCTTGCTCTATCGCTAAATCAACTAGTTTACGCAGGTCATTCCAAGATTCTGTTTGAAATGCCAATCCAATTGTATCGACCAAAAGGTTCTCGTTGCTAGGGTCTAGATCAACATACCGTTTAAATTGCTCGAGCTGGTTTAATAATTCTTCTTTCATCTTTTCCTCTAGTTATGTGGCGAGAAACACAACAAATTCTCGCTAAGCACAATTTTTTTCATACAACGCTCTAATTGCGCTTATCGCTTGCTTATGTAACTGACTAACTCTAGCTTTGGTTATGTGCAGGATATCGGCTATTTCTACAAATTTACACTGTTGATAATAATGGTATTCGATCACTCGCTTCTGTTCTTTCGGCAGCTGTGCAATCAAGTCAACGATGTCACCTGAAAAACTCGAATTTGCGCAGTGTTCTGGGTTATACACAAAGTCATTTTGTGCTTGAACGACACCGGTGATCCCTAATTCAATTAGTTGCCCAAAGGCCATCCCAACTATGGCATCAATAACTGAACCGAAAATATCTTCATCATCATGCTCAATTAGTGAATCATAACGCTCTCGAATACTTAAATCTGTATAGTTTTTAGGTACACTCGTTGATTTTATCTCATCTAAAATCTTTCCTTTCAGGTACTTATAGGCAAAACCTTCAAAAGGAACAGTCAAGCCTACATTATATATTTCGATAGCTTGAATAGATGCTAATGAAGCCAAGTTATAATAGTCAGCCCATTCCAAATTAGGGCAATAATAACGCTTAAATAAACTATTGGTCACTTTACGAACCCAAGGTTCATAAAAATCAAACAATAAGTTTCTTTGCGCACTTCCTTTGTCACATTCATAATTCAACCACAGTTCTACCGCATCACCGAGATGCTTGTATGATTCCTTGTGCAGCGCTGACATGGCGTTACAACGCGCTCCTAACCAGGGTTTCCGCAATAAGTGTCCACCCATCAATGACCACAAATAGCATTATCTTGATTGGTAACGAAATAGTTATGGGTGGCACCATAATCATACCTAACGACATTAATATCGCAGATACAAGTAGGTCTATAAGTAAAAATGGTAAGAAAATAACAAAGCCAATTTTAAATGCTGTTTTCAGTTCGCTCAGTAAAAATGCAGGTATCAACTCTGTCGCTTCAACCTCTTCTGCCGTCTCTGGTATTTTGGCGTCCGATATTCGATAAACTAACGAGAGCTCTTCTTCATGCACTTCCTTTAGCATAAATTGCTTAAAAGGCTGCCACGCTTTGTCTAAAGCAATTTCTGGGGATAACTGTTCAGCTAAATAAGGTTGAATACCTTGCTGATAACTTTGGTTAAGCACGGGTTTCATAGTGAATACGGTTAAAAACAGCGCTAGCGTGATTAATATTGCATTGGGCGGGCTTTGTTGCAGGCCCAGTGCATGCCTTAAAAACGACAGTACGACTATATTACGCGTAAAGGTTGTTGCCGCTATCAAAAAAAAAGGTATAAATGAAAGTGCACTAATAAAAACAAATAGCTCTATTTCATTACTGTATCGAGCGATATCAAAATTCATTATTGTTCTTCTAATTGATGGTTAACTGGCTGCAGTTTACTGGACGTAGCGCCTTTACTTTCCGTTAACAAGTATTGTTTATTGGCAATCTCTACAAGGTATAGTGATGTGTTGGCTGATACCTGTTTAGAACCTATAACCTGTATTAGCTTATTGTCAGTCGATTCGAATTTTGAGCACCACCTTTTAAACTTTTCATTGTTTTTAACCAGCAAATAAATACCAATCAAGATAATTGATACAACAGTGGTCGCCACTAACAGATTCAATATAAATTCATCTGATAACATGGCTGAATTATTTGCTTTATTGATATAGTCGGGCACTGTACGATTACTCACAAACAACCAGCTTCATTAAGCTTGCTCAATAATTTCAACAATTTGCACACCAAAGTTGTCACCTACAGCTACAAGAGAAGCTTTAGCTACCGCTTTGCCATTAACCACTAAAGTAAAAGGCTCATCAACGGTTTGCTCCATACTCAGTACTTTGCCTTTTTTTAATGCAAACAACTCATCAACTGTGGTTTTAATTGAGCCTGCGTGAACGGCGATATCAACTTCAACATGACTAATTAGATCAACACCTTTTAACAGTGTTTTTGCTTGTGCATCAGATTCATCGTTCAATTCTGCTAACTCAACACTTTGTGGTTTTTCACTCATTTTTTATTCTCCTACTTATTCTACTATTACAGCTCGTTTTTCGTTTTGCTTACCAAGGTGAGCTTTGAATAATGTTTTGTTATTTGACTTAACGACAGTTTGTGAGCTCAATGGTTTATTTGTAATTAAAATATCCCCCACAGCCATATCCGCTATGCTTTTCAGGGAAATTTTCCCAAGGGAAATATCAACCGATAAGTCAACCACTTCTTTTCCGATACACGATGCTCGTTTAGTTAACTCCCCCATACCGCTTGCGTACCTTCGCCCACAAAGATGCAAAGCGAGCGTTTGAGAGATAACTAATTCGAATTTAATACCTTGGTTTGATTCTTGAATTTCAAATAAAAAGTATTTACTCGCAAGCTTTGGTTCATCGTGAAATTCACGCACTTGCGTTAAGTGATGACAAATGTGATCGAGCTGCTGTAAAAGCTCTAAACGAGCAGCAAAAATGACATTTTGTTTTATATCATCCCGTGGCACGTCTTCTAGCAAATTTCCAAATACAATCCTTTCGATAAATTGCATGTCACTCAGCCCAGCGTGACCTAAACCATTTTCTATCAAATCATCGCTCAAAAACGTAAAATGATTGGGTAATACTGTGTCTGGTTTACGCTTAACACGAAACAAAAGTTTCTGCGCAGACCATGCTGTTACCCATTTTGAAATGGCATCCGTTAGTCTTTGGCAAATGGCGTTATTTTCAGCATTTGTCAGAAACACAATAGGTTGCATATAAATTATCTTCCACCCGTATTGTTGTATAACGTGTCTAACAACTGATTAGCCACGTTCATAACACGAGAGCTTGCTGAATAACCTTGTTGCGCAATCAATAGCTGGGCAAATTGCTCTGTGAGCTCAACGTTAGATAACTCCAACTTACCCGCTAAGATTTTTCCATTTACGCCTTCTCCAGCCACACCCATTTCCATCTGACTTGATGTCGCTTGATATAAACCGTTACCCGCATGAGTTAACTTAGAGATATCGTTAAAACTAGCTATCGCAATGCGTTGACCAGATTGCTCTTCACCATTGCTATATGTAACCTTAATCTGACCTAGTTCATCAAACTCAATACTGGTGTAACCACTGGTTGCGCTGCCATCTTCAACTGTTGCGCCTAAATTACTTGTACCTGATGCCACTTGAATTGCGTTCGCAAAGCTACTGCCTTCACCCAAGGAAAATTCAATTGTTTGAGTTGAGCCATTAAAGGTGAAGTCTTGATTAATTACATTAGCGCCATCTAACGGTGATCCATCCAGGTTAAATTGCACCTGATGAGTACCTGCAGATGTCGAGTCGCTCAAAAATATCTCTGCTTGCCAAGTGTTGTTATTCTGATTGGTGAACTCTATGGAGATAGTATGACTCTTGCCAGACTCATCAAATATTTTGATATCAGAAACCGTGTGATTTGTATCCGAGCTGGCTAATTGACCAGAAAGTTGCACCTGTGTAGTCGCTTCTGGTGCCATTATTTTCAAATCGCTAAAGCTGACCTTTGCTAAATTTCCGGCATCGTCCAACGCCATCACATTGTAGTTGCCGGTACTGTCAACTAACTCCAAGTTGTCATTAAAGGTAAACTGTCCTGCGCGAGTGTAGAAATTTTTGCCATCCGAATCTTGCAATACAAAATAACCCTCACCATCAATTGCTAAGGTTGTTGCATTGCCAGTATCTTGGTAATCACCGGCTTGGCGTTGCAACTCGGTACCTACAACTGACGAACCAATGCCGCCTTCACCACCACTAAAGTCGCGAAAAATAGCGTTGTTGCCTTTATAGCCAGGTGTATTCATGTTTGCTATGTTTTGGCTAAGAACGTCAATTCCTTTTGAGAAACTGAGCATTCCACTTAAACCATTAAAAAATGACTGCATGTTGATTTTCCTTAATTATCTGATTGTTCTTGGATTAATGTAATTTGTGACATTTTTATACTTGGAATAAAGTTTCCGTCAGCTTGCCTGATGGTTAGCTCTGCACCATCTGTGGTATAGCGAATAGCAGTAACTTCCCCGGAAACATTGCCAACACTAGTGTTAACAGCAATGCTCTTACCCAATAAACTCAATGATTGCTGGCTTGAACTGATAGTCGCTAAACCAGATACACCTTCGTTAACTTGTCGCTGCTGATCGAGTGCGGCAAATTGAGCCATTTGTGCTAAAAAGTCTTCATTTTTTGTTGGCTCTAACGGGTCTTGGTAAGTCAACTGGGTAATAAATAGTTTTAAGAACCCTTCCAAATCAATAGAGTTGACCGACTCACTGGACGTTGAACCAACCGTACTACCTATTGCATCAACCTGCATTTTGATTACCTCTTGATAGTGCTGAATAAACAGGTTTTGCCTGACCATTTATGGTGAAAGACACGACTTGTTTACCGAGAAATTCGAACATTTGAATTATTTCTTGTTGTAGTTTTACGAGATCTTTTTCAGACAACTTATAGTCTCTTAATACAATGGCTACTTCGGATTCCGATGTATTGTAAAAAGATAGGTTTCTCTGCAAGATTTCATAACTGTAAGCTGTTTTGGCATCAAAATTAGCTAAAGTTACAGAATCCAACTGAGCGACCTGAATCGTTTTGTTTGTTTTAACAATTTGACTGAGTATTGGATTCGATTCAGTTTCTCCACCTACCAAGGCCTGGCGGTGATTTAAATACAAGGCTACAGACTCAGTGGTTAATTTTTGAGGTAAATTGGGTTGGGTAGATATCATTTGCCCAATATTGAACTGAACTTTATCCAAACTATTTGCCGACAAATAAGAGAGCTTACCAAGCGCGAAAGAAGTAAATTTAAACAAAACACTCTCACTAGACTGCGTGGAGCTAGCTTGCAAAGAGATGGGCTTCATAACATCAGAAAATGTAACCTGTGGATTTAAAAAAACTGTTTCCGCAAGTAGCAAATCTACTTGATCTACCTGTGTAATTAACGGCTCAAATTCGACCTCTAAATCCTGGTGCGTTGTTTGTGAAGGATGTGTGGTGATATGTTCAAGAGCCGCGTGCAAATTGCTTTGATTTGCATTTACTAGTGTATTTGCAGGCAACAACAAGATTGATTCATTGATAGAAGTAAGTGATCTCCACAAATCTTCTACCTTAGAAGGCTCAACGGTAACTTTTTCAACTCGATTGGGTAATTCATTTTCAACAATAAGGCTACTAAACTCATATACTTCAAACGGCAGAACACGCTGGAAATAACGCCCTTCGCTCTCTTCATATGTGGCTGTCGTTAATAACGGCGTGAAATTATCTTTAAGCGTTTGTGATTCACTGGAATGCACGTGGACAAAATCAAGTTGCGGCTGCTCATAAACTGAAACGGCGTAGCGCGCTCTTAGTTGCTGAGTTTCCGGAGCTAAAACATCTGAATTTATGAATTGATTAATTTCTATATTTTCAGCGCTGGATTTCAAAGCATGCTCAGCAGACAAGGTTAAGCGAGCAACGTCAGATTTTTCTTGAGCTGTTTCTGATTCTGTTTGTCTATTATTTAATTCAGTTATCTTGTCTTCAATTTCGCCATTTTTGACAAGTTGCAAAAACGCTAAACTGTCTCCCATATTCGATGAACTCTGTTTAGCCAGCAGCTTGAAATTATTTGACTGATTTAATAGTTGATTAATTAAGTCCATTAATTAATCTCCTGTTGTGTATAAATATCATGCAGTTCAGCGGTTACTTCACTCGCCTTTTGTTCAGCTAACTCAGATTTTCCATAAGCTAATACTAGCTTTTTGGTAGTCGTATCTACTTGAGTTTGATTAGCATTGAGCTTTTGTTTCGCTGATTCAACAGCTTTATACTGCTTATCAAGCTCGCGAGAAAAAGAACTATGGAGCTGAGGAGACTTATAAATATACGAACTATCAGTTTGCTCTAACTGCAACATTAATTCGCTTTGTTCTATGTAGTGTCGCTGAGCCTCTGCCATAGCTTGATTTTGCTTATTTAGCGCTTTTTTCAATTCAAACAACTCTACCCCTCGGATACGCTGTAGAGTTTGCAGTTTTTGCTTTTTCCGTACTAATGCACCGTTCATTTAGCTGTATCCAAAATGTTAGTTAGCACAGACCAAGCTTGTTGGGTGTCAATTTTTTCAGAGGTGTTTTGTTGCAAAAATTGCAACATCTCGTCTTTCAACTGCAATGCCAAATCTATCGATTTATCGTTACCTTTTTGATAAGCACCCATTTCGACTAGGTCTTTGGCGTTTTCATACACAGACAAGGTCTTTCGAAACGATTGAGTTAATTTAACTTGCCTGTCATCTAACAACTTAGTTGTTAATCGACTGACGCTTTTTAGTACATCAATAGAAGGAAAGTGACCTGCTGCAGCTAATTCACGAGAAAGTACGATATGACCATCGAGAATTGAGCGCATGTGATCGGCCACAGGCTCGTTCATATCATCACCTTCAACCAAAATGGTGTAGATAGCAGTTATACATCCTCGTTTTTTGAAAGCCCCCGCTCGCTCAATTAAAGCCGGTAACTCATTAAATACCGACGCAGGGTAACCACGAGCGCCTATATGTTCGCCTGCGGCTACACCTATCTCCCGCTGCGCGTAAGCAAAACGAGAAACTGAGTCCATAATCAAAAGTACATCTTTGCCTTGTTTACTAAACCATTCAGCGGTTGTAGTAGCAGTTATCGCAACTTTTTTACGCATAGTGGCAGGTTGGTCTGACGTAGCAGCAAAAACTATTGTTTTAGCTTGAGCTTTTCCATGTAAGGTTTGATCAACAAACTCGACCACTTCGCGGCCACGCTCTCCGACCAAAGCCACAATAACAATGTCAGCTTCAGCATTGCTAACTAGCATATTGAGCAAAGTTGTTTTACCCACACCACTACCAGCAAATATACCGATTTTTTGACCTTTACCTAAAGGCAGCAGAGTATCAATTGCTTTTATTTTTGTTTGCATAGCGCTGTCAATTTGTGTTCTAGACAAAGGATTGATTTCCGTATTGTCTAAAGCACAGAATTCGGTATTACTTGGAGGTGGCAATTCATCCAGCGGTCTAGCATTTGCGTCAAACACCCGCCCCAACATTTCATAACCAACTCGTACAGCGCTCGCACGATTTAACGGCTTCACTCTGCTGTTAAGGCATAGTCCAGTAGATCGACCTTCCGCAATGAGTTGAATTTTCCCGTCTTTTAATCCAATCACTTCCGCTGTGCTTTTTTGTTTGTTTAACGCATGTTCAATTTCAACAATATCTCCCAAACGGACTTCGCAACCAGTTGCTTCAAGTAATGAGCTAGAAACAGCCGTTAACATGCCGTAATCTTCATTAAATGTAATTTTGCGAACCGCTTGTTTATATGCTGCAATCATCGAGCTTCATTCCTGTGCTGAAATTGCTCTATTAACGCCAATGCACATTGCTCGTAGCGCTTGAGTAAATCGACGGATTTAATGGATTTACCACTGACAACTTCAAACTGCATGTCATGTAATGAATCACTTATTTGAACGTCAAATTGTGCTAATTTTTGCTTATCAATTTGCAACAACTGCTGGTAAAGGTTTGCAGAAACCAGCAGTCGACCGAGTGGCTTATCACCTTCTGTGTCTATATTTTCAAGAATGGTTTGTTGAATAAGCGTGTGAGATAACTCTCTATCACCTATAATTTTGGCGATAATGCCAATGGTTAACTCTACAACATTAGCTTCAAGATCGAGTTCAAAGGACTCGACCTTCTGTTTGAATAAATCTTGTGCTTTTTGCAAAGAGGCTGTCGATAGCTCAAACGCCTGTAGTGATCGCTCCAAGTTACTTACAAGTGTGTTGTGCTTATCTTCATACGTTTTTTCAAGCTCGGCGGTTACTGTAGCTGTTTCCTCAGCAATTAATTTCTCAGCATCTTTTATCCCTTGCTTAAACCCCTCTGCTCTTGCGTGTTCATGCAATTCTGCTAATTCTTGTTTAAATAATACCTTAAGCTCCTCTAAGTCGGGCGTTGAAGGAGATGAGGCAACACTTGGTTTTGCTGTTGCAATCGCCATGCCTCTGGGTAAAAGCACCGTATCAGTTGCAGGATTTGACTGCTTTAACACTGTCATTTTTGCTCCTGATAAGTAATTTTTGCTAAATGTTGTTCCGCTTGTTTGCGGATTTCAGATAAAGCCCGACTAGTAAGCTCTGGTGGCGGAGTTACACTCATGCATGACTGCCAAACAGCATCTAGCTTGTTTATATGTGCAAGCGAATTTATTTTCTTACCCAATGTTTGGTTAACGCTGCTATCAGACAGGGCGAACAATCGTTGACGTAAACTCGCATCTTGTGCAACCCCCATTTCTTTGGCTTCGCCAATCAAAGGCATGAGCTTTTGCTGTTGCTCACTCGTTAAGTGAGACATTAACCAATTTGTATCCTGCTCATTTAAACAGGCTATTTTCAATGCAAGTGTTCGTATCATACTTTTTGACCACTTGCTTCAATGGTTTTGGCCTCTTCTGCTAACCATTCTTGTACTTGTAGCAACAACTGTTGTTTTTCATCTTCGTTTAGTGATGTTCCCACTTGCGGATTCTTACGAGACCGTTTATTAAACACTACAATGAAAAATATAAAGAGCACCGCTGCAATAATTCCATAAGGCAACCATTTAACTAGGTTAAATTCTTGGTTCGTCGTTTGTGCTGGAGCGGAAATTTTGTTGATATTTTTGTTGTCTGGTACAGGTAAAGATACCGCACTATTTTCATTTATTGTGTTGACGGCACTCATTCCAGTGACAACTTCAATCGAGTCACCTCTTTCAACCGATAAACCCAAACCACTTGAAACGACGGCAACAATTTTATCTTTAACATCAGCTGCGATTGGTGAAGCAATAACAATTCCGACATTGATTTTTTCAATTTGCCCAACAGCATACTCCACCTCTGATATTTCTTTTGAGAAGAGGAATTCTTCATCTGAACGGACAATCTTTGGCGGCGTGTTATTTTCAGTTGTAGCTGATGCATCTTGTTTTGCTTCTGTTTTTCGTTTACTGATATATCCAACTGTTCCTGTTGCGCTGTTTGGAATAAATTGCTCTTGTTTTGCAATGCGTTTGTCTAGGTTAATGACTGTGCTCACCACAACAGAAATATTATGGTGGCCAATCATTCCAGATACGAGTTTGCTGACCTTTCGCTCTAATTGCTGATTGTGCTCAGAAATATTTTCAACTTGCTTTAGTTTGCCAGTTTTAATTAATTTGTTACCTAAACTATCTAATACAATTACCTGTTCAGCAAACAATTCAGATACTGAAGCCGCTACAAACTCCTGAATGCTCGCCACCCAACTAGATGTCACCTCAACGCCTTGTTCGAGAGATAAAACGACCGATGCTTTGGATGGATGAGTCACTTTTTGAAATAAAGTTTTTTTCGCTAAGGTGAGATGCACTCTTGCACTTTTAATCCCATGTATTGAACGTAAAGTATTAGAAATTTCACCTTCTAAACCTCTTTGATAGTTTATCTGTTGAGAAAATTCGGATTGTCCATAGTCGCTGTCGGTAAATAATTCCCATCCAACATTGTGTTTTTCAGTTACACCAACACTTTCTAACTTATGGCGCAATTCAGCTAAATTTTGTTGCTGAACTAAAATCTCTCCTGTTTCTGGGTCAACTTGGTAATCAACTTTCCACTCCATCAATAAAGCATGTGCTTTATTCTTATTGGCTTCAGACAGTCCACTTGGCAATAACGATTGGTATGTAGGCACCAATAGCCACCAAATAGCAACACAAGTCATGACAGCTAAGCCAATTATTAAAGCTGTCAGCATTGGCTTTTTACGTAAATCTGATACTAAATTTTCCACGGTTTACTTCTCTTACTAAACGCTTGCTAAATTTGCATGCTGGTAATTTCTTTGTACGATTCCACTAACTTGTTTCTAATTTCTATTGTAGTTTGTAGCGACAATTTAGCTTTTTCCATTGCTAGCATGACATCGTGAACAGCAATATTGCTGCCTTGTGAGTATTCGGTCATTAAATCTGTAGCGGCTTTTATATCCGAATCAACTACGCTGATGTAATTGGTAAATACACCACTGTTGGCTTGCGAGCTAGGAGTGATATCGATAGTTTCTAACTTGTCCATTGCTCCAATGCGCTCAATTGCATGAATTTCGTTCATTAGTTACCTCCACCAATTTGCAAAGCAGCAGCGTTCATTTCGCTTGACGTGTTATAGGCCCTAACATTTGCTTCATACGCACGTAATGCTGTGGTTAATCTCGCCATTTCAGAAACATGATCTACGCTTAGAAAGTACACATAACCGTCAGAGTTGGCGGCTGGGTGTGATGGATCATGTTTCACTCTAATATCCGCATTAGCCACTTCTCTATTCGAGGTGTTTGAACTTGCTTGTAGTTGAGTAAAGGCAGCTTGTGCATCAGCAATACTCGAAAACGCAACATTTGCCAATGCCAATTTCCTTGATGCGAGTTCCATGCTTGCTCTTTCATACGCCATACCGGATTTAGCAACAGAGCCAATCGTTTCTATTTCCATTATTTATTCCCTCCTGAAACGGCCAATGACATTAGACCGAGTTTACTGTTTAGCACTTTAGCAATAGCTTTGTACCGCCCTTGAGCTTCCGACAGTGCAAGCACTTCAGAATCCAAATTTGTTGACGTCTGTATAGACTGACCAATGAATGCCTTTAACTCAGTCGAGTTTTTTAGCAAATGTTTAGCTTCATCGACATTCCCTGATGTTATGTGTTGCGAAACGGTTTGCATCAATTGTTCAAATTTTAAGTTTTGTACAATCGCACCTGGCTTGTTTATCGTAGCAATATTTTCTGCTGCGATTTTGGCTTGTATCTGCCTTACAGCAAGTGCCGCTTGCGCTTGCTCTATTGAATAATCAGCCATATTTTTTTCCTTACTGAATTACCAACTGTGCATGAAGTGCACCCGCTGCTTTAATTGATTGGAGAATGGTAATGATGTCACGCGTCGATAAATTTATTTTTTGTAGCGACTGAACCAAGTCCGCAACACTTGTACCAGCAGATACACGGACCGAACGATTGTAATCTTCTTTAATTTTGATATCTGGCTCTGCTACAACCACAGACTGAATGCTACTGCTCGGTCGTGACAATAACTGAGGCTGCGAAACTTGATAACTCGTATCAATTTCAATGCGTAAATTGCCATGGGATATACTGACTTCGCCAATTAATACGTTTCCACCGGCAACTATGGTGCCCGTTCGTTCATTAACCACAACTCTTGCATCTACATCAGGGTTTACACGGACATGTTCCAATTGCGCCATGAATTTCATTGCTGAAATATTGGATGGCACGATGATACGGATTTTTCCAGGATGGACGGCGTCCACCCATTCCACGCCTAATTGCGCTTTTATGCTTTGAACTACACGTTCGGCCGTGGTGTAATCTCGCTCGTGTAATATGATCTTTATTTCATCAGATAATTCGGAGTTGATAGGCGATGCGCGCTCGATAATTGCGCCTTGAGAAACAGTTCCCGCCGTGGTGTGGTTTTTTTGCGACAAATCGTCAAAAGCCTCGACTTTATAACCACCAACAATAACGGTACCTTGACCTAATGCATATAGTTTTTCATCTGGTCCATATAGAGGTGTCAGCAATAAAGTACCACCACTTAAACTTCTCGCGTCACCCAATGACGAGACTAAAATATCAACGCGATCACCTTCTTCAGTAAATGCAGGAACTTCTGCTGTCACCATAACAGCGGCCGCGTTGCGGCTGCTAATTTGGCTTTTATCAACTGTTAGGCCAAAACTTCTGAGCGTATTGGATAATGATTGTAAAGTTGCTTGATTGCGTGGACTGTCACCACTGCCTTCAAGACCAACCACGATGCCATAACCAACAAGTGCAAATGACCTTTCGCCTTCAACTCGCGCTAAATCCTTTAATCGGACTCCATATCCTTCGATAGCAAGTGAGTAAAAGCTGCTAACAAGCAGCAAAAACATCACAATATACCTAACCATGAAAACACCTTGTAAAAAATACTTTGTTCTTGCGCATCACTGACGTCACCAACACCCTGGATTTCTATCTTAGCGTTAGCAATTCGGTTGGACATTAGCGTATTGTTTTCGCCAATATCTCTAACTCTAACTAAACCTGTTAATTTAATTGTTTGAGATTCACCATTCACAATTAGGTTGTGGTTTGCTTCAATCTCAACCATTTTGTTGGGTAACACCTTCTGAATAACGGCACTCACTTGGGTGGTTGCCATTCCTTTGCGAACAGTCTGCCCATTGCCATCTCCTGAGCCAGATAAGCCAAGCGCTAAGCCTATGTTATTGTGACTATCTGAAGCATCGGCAGAAATACCAACTCCCTTACTCACCCCCGTGCCTGCTGAAGATTCAGCACGAGTAGACTCAACAACCAAAATAACCAGCGATTCACCTACTCTGTAAGCTCTATCATCACTGGTCAGTGCGCGATAATTGTTGACATCTATAGCCATTGCTGACGCCGATTGAAATAATGCCATCACCAACAGTGATTGAATTAACCTAGTGCACATATATAATTCCTTCTGCAGCAACCAAACCACTTATCGACTTGTTGCTATCTGTAATTAAAGCTCTGACGCTGTCACCAATTTCCCACCCAGCATCAATAGAAGTTCCTAGTGTTTCTAACGTTAAGCCCCTATTTTTAAGTACTATCGTTATTTGTTGCCGCGGAAATATCTTCGGGCTAACAGCAACTGTCGCCTGTGTCAAAATTTGTCCTTTTCTTACATTTTTGCGTGTTACAAGCTCACTTAGTGTGTTCGTTAAAATGAGAGGTTCTGGAAGCAAAGCAGCCACGTCTAACTTCTTTAATTTAACAACTTCTTCAGTCAGCATACTCAGTTGAGGCAGATCTTGCTCAAATACCCAAACTTCTTTTAGCACCTTAATTTTCAGCCATGCTTGTGTTAATTTTCCTTCTTGGTCTTGCCAACTAAACTTGCTTCGACCCGAAATTAATGCACCCAACTCAAATTTTGAGTGATTTGATGAATTAGGTTTGTTTACAGTGATAGGCTGGCTAATCACTGCGATAGACACTTCTTCACCGAGATACGCAAAATGTTTGCATACCTTTGCTTGCCACTCTATTTTGGTTGAACCAGTAAGTGGTTCGCTGTTAGTGGGTCCACAATTAAATTCAGTGCCTAACGCAAGACTTAATAAGCTTGATAACAACATTTTTAACGTCGAATATTGTTGGTTGTTTCCATTATGCTATCCATTACTTGTACTAATCTGGCATTTAGTTGGTAAGCACGTTGGGCTAAAACTAGGCTCGTCATTTCTTCAACTAAATCGACATTTGAACCTTCAACAAATCCCTGCAAAATACTCCCGGCACCTTCTTCACCTGGCTTTTTGATAGTTGGAAGTTCCGATCCTTCTGCCAGGGTATATAATCCTTGGCCCATCGACGTCAGTGCTTGTGGATCATTAAAAGTAGCAAGGTTTAATTGTCCAACCTCAATTGAATCTTGGTTGCCTGGCACTCTAATTTCGACAGAGCCATTTGGTAGAATAGTGATACTTTGTACATCCGGTGGTATATATATTGAATCACTCAACGGATACCCAGATGCGGTAACTAGCCGACCATCCTGATTAAACGCCAACTTGCCAAGGCGGGTGTACGCAAATTGCCCATCTGCTAATTGCACTTCTAAAAATCCGTTACCACTAATTGCAAAATCTAACGCCTGACCCGTTGCTTGAATAGAGCCTGCTGAGAAATTTGTATAAGTCGCATCTAACTGTGTACCCAGTCCGGTAGATTCACTGTCTGTTACAGATGCTTTTTGGTTAATTTCTTGGCCGCCCTTAACTAAGTCAGTAAAAGTCACACCTGATTTTTTAAAACCAGCAGTTTGCATATTTGAGATATTATTTGAAATAACATCTAGCCATTCTTGTGTGGCTTTTAACCCTGTTTGGGCAATTTGCAGCGCTTCAATCACAACTATTTTCCTATTTGATTTATTCCAGTCTTGAGCATTTCGTCGTATGTAGACATCGCTCTTTGCAATGTTTCTATGTGTCTTGTTTTTTCTATCACTCTGAGCATTTCAGCGGATACATCCACGTTTGAGGTTTCCAACGCCCCTTGTAAAATTTTGAAATTTTCTACTTCCTTTAATTGACCTTGGCTTGTATACAAACCGTCGCCAGCCGAGAACAATTTTTTCGTGTTGGTTTGGTAAATAATGAACTGATCGACCATTTTCCCCTGAGAGAAGATTTGCCCCTTGACCGATATTTCGAGCGAATTTGCATCTAATCCTGTTGCATAACCACTAGACGTTATTACAGGGTCGCCAGCCTGTGTTACCAGCACTCCCCTCTCGTTGATTGAAAACTGGCCATTACGTGTCAAATGGATAACACCGTCTTTATTAACCGCAAACCAACCTTGGGTTAACAATGCCAAATCAGTCAAGTTGCTGGTAACTTTTGCACCTCCTTGTTTTAGGTCTGTGGATTTGGTGAGCTCAACGCCTGAAATTAAATCAGAAAAATTGGTACCGGATGTAACCTGAAGATCAGCTAACTGAGTCTTATAGCCAATCGAATTCACATTCGCAGTGTTCTGTGCTGTGACCTCAATAGCTTTGATTTCAGTCTGCATCACACTTGATAACTCATTAATTAATTGACTCACGCTGGTTTACCTTGTAACTGTAAATCCAAGTCAATTACGGATGCGGCTTGCACCTCGATTTGCTGACTCACTTCGTTGATGGACATCACGCTAATTTGCGGAACAGCTCTAGCCAGTAAGTCTCTAACTGATTTACGAATAGGTGCTGCGCACAATAAAACGGGTTGGATATTTTGCGACAATAGCTTTTCGTATTCTTTTGCCACTTTTGCGATAAATTGTTCTAGCTCTTGCGGTAAAAGATCACCTGTAGAGCTATTTGCTTGTCCAGATAAAAACTTCCGTTCCAGTCTAGGTGCCAGAGTAATCATGTTCAACTTACCATTTGAGTCTGCGAGCATGTTGCAAATGTGAGTACTCAGACCTGTCCTTACTTTTTCAGTCAGAATTTGTATGTCTTTGTTATGGCGGCCATGATCGACCAGTATCTCTAATATGAGGCCTAGGTTTTTAACCGGAACGCGCTCTACGACTAACGCCTTTAACACATTTTGGATATCAGAATAAGATAATATTGCTGGAATAAGCTCATCGATAGTCGAGCCAATATCCTCTCGCTTACTTTCAACCAAATTTTCTACATCGTTACGTGACAAAAATTTATCTAAGTTAGCTTTGGTGATTTCTTGAATATGCGTGGATAACACAATCTCGGGCTCTACTAGAGTATACCCTGCTGAATGAGCAATAGTCTTTTGCTCTCGCATAATCCATTGGGCCGCTAAACCATAGGTTGGCTCAACGGTTTCTTCACCGTCTATTTTAATTTTTGCGGCGCCACCGTTAATGGCCAATAATTTATCCGGTCGAATAACGCCTTTTCCCATATCAATACCATGGATACAAATACGATATTGGCCATCTTTCAGTTTATTGTCGGTATTGATGGTTAGAGCAGGTACAATTACGCCAAATTTACTTGCAATTTGCTTCCTTAATAAACCGATTCGATTTTCCATATCTTGGGTTACGGTAAAGTACTCTTTTGCTATATTTTTCGATACAACCAGTTCGTAAGGTGCTATTTGCATCAAGGATTTAAACTCTACATCCAAAGGATCTGAATCTAAGCTATCATTGGTTTTCTTATTTGTTAACGCCTCAGCTTTATTGTTTCTAAATATCAACCATGACATGCCAAGCAGAGCGCAAGCCACTATCGCTACAGGGAAAACGGGAATGCCAGGCAATAACATAAAGATGCCTAAAGTACATGCAACTATTATTAATGTTTTCGGATGTGCTGAAAACTGACTAGTTATTTCCTGTGCCAGACGAGTGTCTGTTGCAGCACGTGTAATTATAATACCAGTTGCAACGGCTATTATAAGGGACGGTATTTGTGTAACAATGCCATCCCCAACCGTTAACAGCGTATATTGGTGTAACGCCTGCCCCCAAGGCATACCATTTTGCACTATACCAATTGATAAACCGCCGATGATATCAATCAGTATAATAATGATACCTGCAATTGCATCGCCTTTAACAAATTTAGAAGCGCCATCCATGGCACCATAAAAGTTAGCTTCTTTTTCTAGCTGGGCTCTGCGCATTTTAGCTTCATCTTGATCGATAAGTCCCATATTTAGATCAGCATCGATACTCATCTGTTTACCCGGCATAGAATCTAATATAAATCGGGCTGCGACTTCGGCTACACGCTGCGCACCATTTGTGATAACAACATATTGCACAACGATCAATATTAAAAATACGACCAAACCAATAACGTAATTACCGCCAACAACATGCTCTCCAACTGAGCCGATAACCTTTCCTGCATCCGCATCATTCAATATTAGACGTGTGGCCGCTATATTTAGAGCGAGTCGAAATAACGTAGTCATCAGAAGCAAGGATGGAAAAGTCGAAAACTCAAGCGGTTTTTCCGTGTAGAAAGTAATCAGTAATATCAACAAAGCAAATGAAAAATTGATTACCAACAAAAAATCCAATGTTGCTGAAGAGATGGGCGTAAACAGTACCATTAAGATGCCAATCATCCCTGCAACTAATAAAAAGTCGTTTATGCCTGAAAACAAAGATTTAAAAGACGAATTCATTAGCTATATACCTTGTGATTGGACATAGTTACAACCCAGCTATACACTTTAGCGACTTCGAGCTGTTGATCATCTTTAATTGGCATACCAACCTTAACCAATTTATTTAATTTTCGGGCTAGCATTTTCTTCCTTAAAATAGGAACCTGATGTTTTCTGGCTTGCCGACATATTATTTTTGCAATCATGCCGCTCCCTTTTGTTAAAACAATTGGCACAGCCATAGATTGAGGACGAAATTTCAATGCAACCGCGATATGCGTTGGGTTCGTTATAATCACATCTGCATCACCGATATTTTGAATGTTGGATAATTTCGCCAATAACTCATTTTGGTTTTTCTTAATTTTTGCTTTTACTTCTGGATTACCTTCACGTTTTTTATGCTCATCTTTAACATCTCTTTTGCTCATTCGCATTTGTTTGGCGAATTCAAACTTACTATACCAAAGGTCAAATAACGCAAAAATTGCGAACACAACCAATAAACTAACCACTAACTTAACTAGGATGTCATTCCAGCTCGCTAACACGTGATTTAATGATGCTTGTGTATTGGATAGAAGTGTCAAATAAGAAGGCTTGAGTACGAGATAAACAACTGTTGAAAAAACAGTTAGCTTTACGATTAATTTAACTAATTCAACTAAAGAGCGTTTTGAGAAAATCTTCTTAAAACCTTTAGCAGGGTTCAATTTTGAAAAATTAGGTTTAATTGGGAAAAATGATAAAGCCACCCCGCCGTACACAAAAGAAATAGCGACAACGGCGATAAAACTCGCGGCAACGGCAATTAACCAAAAAAATGAAAGTGCCCCCGTGATACCAAAGAAATTGTGCATGAGCATAGCATCGCTCTCAGCCATTTGATGTGCATTACCAATCCATAGAGCTAACAAACGTAAAGAAGTTCTGACCAATTCAGAGCCAAATACGTACAAAACTACTACGATAGCTAGCAAACTAAAAAACGCAGGAAATTCTTGGCTTTTAGCGATTTGTCCTTTCTTTTTAGCTTCACGCAATTTATAGGGAGTTGCCTGTTCGCTTTTATCGAATTGCTCTTCCATGATTTATACCGAAAGTAAATTAGTCCATTGAGGGATCACCGACCTCAACATATTATGCAAAGCATCTACGGCAGGTCGACTTAACCCAATTAACAATAGTACACCCATCGCTATCTTGACGGGTAAACCGACAAAATAAATTTGAGCTTGAGGCAATGATCGGCTCACAAATGCCAACGATAAATCTATTAGCCAGAGTCCAATAATGACCGGACTTGCAAATACAAAACTCGTAACGAAGAAAAGACCTAAAATTTTGTACCATTGTTCAGACAAGACAAAGGGTTGAAATAGCGGCACGTATTCAAATAACAGATGCAAACTTTCTATTAGCTCTAAATGTACGTTGAGCAAGAAGAAAACAGCAGCAAGCATCAAAGAAAATAATTGCGCAACAGGCGTCGCCACACTGTTAGTGTTAGGATCAAATAATGAGCCTGCAGCAAAACCTATCTGCACATCAATTAGGTGCCCCATAAAATGAACAGCCGCATATGCGAAATGGAAGCCTAAAGCTAATACAGCACCGATAGCAAACTCATTGACAAGTGCCCAAACAAGGTCAACCTCAGGCTGCTCCGTATCTGCTCGATAGCCTGTAGCCAAACACAAAGCGATGGCTACAACAAAAATTGTTCTCACCATCATCGGTACTTGAGCAAATGAAAAGACAGGTAAAATAACGAAGATTGGCAACAATCGGAAACTAATACACAAAGTTAACATTTATTAGAATCCTGATGCCAAAACAAACAAGTCTTTAGCAAAGTTTGAAATTACATTGATCATCCAATGACCCATGACCAATAAAACTGCAATTGCCGCTATTACTTTGGGGACGAAGGTAAGTGTCATTTCTTGAATCTGAGTGACTACTTGGAAAACACTAATAAGGATGCCAATAAGAAGGCACGTACCTAAGACGGGCATACCAACTTTTAGAACCAATATTAGCATCTGACCAAACAAAACAACTAAGCTATCCATTCCCCAACGCGTCCCTCGACATTCGACCCAATAGAATTTTTTAATCAGCTGTTTCCATCATCCGTCGGGCGGTGCATAAACTAGCTACGATGAAACTAATAACGTGGCTAGTCAAAAAATTAGGCGGATAATAACGATTTAAGAATAACTTAACAAAAAGATAAGTCTAAACGGTCGTTTAATGCGACAAAATGATCTTCAACCAGTTAATTTGGTTGATAATAAGCAAATATGTCACTAAGTAGCAGGGCAAGATCATTATAAATTGAACTTATTGAACAAGTTGCGATCAGATCAAGGCATAATAACAACCTTGGAATCCAAAAATGAGCGCAACTTTTCTGGCACACTTTGATTCAATCACAGATCCTCGCATCGACCGCTGTAAAAAACATAACCTACTCGATATTATATTGCTATCAATTAGCGCTGTCCTTTCAGGCGCAGAGGGTTGGGAAGATATTGAAGACTTTGGTCACTTAAAACTTGAATGGCTTAAAAAGTACGGTTCATTCAAAGCCAGCATTCCAAAACATGACACCATTGCGCGTGTCATTTGCCGATTAAAAGCGAATGAAATAGAAAACGCATTTCAATCGTGGATATCATCCCTCATTAAAGTAACAGGTGCCGATATCATTGCGGTAGATGGGAAAACAGCACGGCGCTCATTTACCACAAATGACCGAAAAACGGCACTACATACGGTTAGCGCTTGGAGTTGCCAACATCAGTTAGTGTTAGGTCAAACAGCCGTTGATACAAAAACGAATGAAATCACCGCCATTCCAGATTTATTAACGATGTTAGATATTGAAAATAGTATTGTCACGCTGGATGCAATGGGATGCCAAGCAGAGATAGCCCAGCAAATTATCCATCAAAAAGCGGATTATATTTTAGCCTTAAAGGGGAATCATTCAGGTATGCAGCGCGAACTAGAAGCCTGGTGGCATAAAAGCGTTCGTGAAGGATTGAGTGAAGAAAAACATAGCACATACACAGAAGTAGACACAGGACATGGACGTATTGAAACCAGAGCATGCCAACAGTTACTGATTGATAAAAAGTGGTTAGATAAAGACTACCAATGGTCAGGGCTGAATAGCATCATTCAAGTGACGGTTAAAATGCATGAAAAATCGACCGGAAAAGAAACGAGTGAAACGCGTTGGTACATAAGCTCTTTAGGATTAAATGCAGAGCAAGCGCTCAATGCCGTTCGAAGTCACTGGCAAGTTGAAAGTATGCACTGGATGCTGGATATGACGTTTAGGGAAGATGAATCAAGGATACGTAAAAAGCGAGGGCCACTGGTATTCAATGTGATGCGAAAAATAGCGATGGCGTTATTCAAGCAAGACACAACGAAGTCAGCGAGTATGGCGAGGAAAAAGAAAATGGCTGGGCTAGACGATAATTATCGCTCAACCCTTTTTAGAATCTGGGATTAAAATGCGCTAGCCGTGAGCAATCATATCGATGTCAAGATCATACCTTCAAGCATCCCAAATATTTAAATGGGGAGCAATAATTTAGAGCAAAATGTATTTTTCAGGACGAAAAAACCTAAGTTTACATGGAAGTACTTGGAGAGTTTTTGTGAAAATTATAGCTCCCCCTCGCCAGCTTAAATAAAACATATTTAACATATCAAAAATTGAGTAAGGAGGTATGAAGACGAAATTTTTGAGGAAGGTTATTTCGTTGACAATAGTAAAGTAGCCGCTAAAAAAAAGCTTCCTTGCTCTCAAGGCTCGTTGCTCGAGCACGACTACAAACAAAAACGGGTAATACTAAACATCGTAGGTGGTAGAGGCTGTGTCTCCTCCGCGCCCTGTCCAATTGGTATGAAAAAACTCGCCTCGCGCTTTATCTTTACGCTCGTATGTATGTGCGCCAAAATAATCTCGCTGCGCTTGCAACAGGTTTGCCGGTAAGTTGGCTGTGCGGTAGCCGTCAAAATAAGTTAACGCTGACGACAAGCATGGAACTGAAATACCATTCACAATGGCAGCAGCGTTGACTTCACGCCAACCGTTTTGAGCAGACATAACAACATCTGAAAAATAGTCGTCTAACAATAGATTGCGCAAATCACTGTCTTTATCAAAAGCCGCTTTAATATTGTCTAAAAAGACTGAGCGAATAATACAACCACCGCGCCACATTAAGGCGATTGCACCGTAATTCAATTGCCAGTTGTATTCAGATGCGGCTTCTCGCATTAACGCAAAACCTTGTGCGTAGGAAACAATTTTTGATGCCAACAAAGCGTCTTTTAAACTATTTAAAAAGGCCTGTTTGTCACCGTTAAATTTAGCTTTAGGGCCGGTTAGTATTTTTGCCGCGTCAACACGCTCTTCTTTTATGGCAGATAAACAACGTGCGAACACCGCCTCACCAATTAGTGTTAATGGCACGCCTAAATGCAGTGCTGTTACACCCGTCCACTTACCAGTGCCTTTTTGCCCAGCCGTATCCAGTATTTTTTCAACCAGTGCTTCACCATTTTCTTTGTAAGCAAAAATATCGGCGGTGATCTCGGTTAAATAGCTACTGAGCTCGGTTGTATTCCAATCATCAAACACGGCTTTAATTTCATCAGCATGCATCCCTAGCAAGTCGCGCATCAATAAGTAGGCTTCGCAAATAAGCTGCATATCACCGTATTCGATACCGTTGTGAACCATTTTAACAAAATGACCCGAGCCACCGTCACCAACCCAATCACAACAAGGCTCATTGAGTTCGCCCTGTTCATCTTCAACTTTTGCAGAAATTGCTTGGAATATCGGTTTAACAGCAGGCCAAGCTTTTTCATCACCACCGGGCATAATTGATGGCCCCAACAATGCGCCTTCTTCGCCACCCGATACGCCGGTTCCAATATACAATATGCCTTGTTTTGAGAGTGCAGCTGTTCGGCGGTTCGAATCTTCAAACTGGCTATTACCACCGTCAATAATGATATCGCCTTTATCCAAATACGGAACTAAGCGAGATATAAAGTCATCAACAGGCTGGCCTGATTTGACCATTAACATAATTTTTCTGGGTTTTTCTAACGACTCAACTAACGCTTGAACTGAATCAGCACCACGTATTGTTAAGCCTTTCGCTCGCCCTGCAAGAAACTTTTCGACTTTGTCATAGCTGCGGTTAAATGCCGTAACGGTAAATCCTTTACTGGCCATATTCAAAATCAGGTTTTCACCCATAACTGCCAAACCCACGACAGCAATGTCAGATAGTTGTTTCATATATCTCTCTGTGTTTTTATATTTGTGAATCGATGCTACGTATTATTCAAATCATCAGTTTGAATTCTGGAAAGTGCCTGCATCTAATACCTGTCGCTTAATTTTATAACGGCAAATGTAATTCCAGTTCCAACTGTCGTCGTATTTGTGACACAACCCCCACTGCAAACCAGGCAAATCAACTTCACCGTCGTCTGGCGATCTAAAAATACCAAGCGCTTCAGGTGCCCCTTTGATGTGCGACATAATTTCAAAGTTAATACCGTCTGGTGCCCATTGAATGGTATTTTTTTCTGGGCCATCTGTGGTGATCAGTGAAGCAATGCCGCCATTTACATGCCAGACTGCCACTTCGTGCCCAGAATTTGATATCGGGTTGTATTCAGATTTAACGTAGGGACCAAAAATGTTGTCTGCAATGGCGACACCGTGCTTTATTTCACGGCCACCAAAGTTCATCCCTTCTCCCATGGTTTCACCTTTGTAATAAAGATAAAATTTATGGTTAAAATACATCAAGCAAGGGTCATGTACTTTATGGCTATCAAAACTGCCTTTTGATTTAAATTGGAAACGATTGTCTTCATCGCCTGCCCACTCTCCGTCTTTAGATGGGCTTAATATGGGTTTATCTAGTTTTGTCCAGGGTCCAAAAGGTGAATCGGCATGCGCCATCGCAATTTCTTCATATTGACGATTCGTATAAGGGAATTTAACCGTTTGATAAACTAAATAATAGCGCCCTTGGTGTTCAAGCACTTCCGGTGTAAATACTGCTCGGTCATCAAATCGACCTGGTTCACCACGTGCAATTGCACAACCTTCTTCTTTCCATGTTACGCCGTCTTTAGAAGTTGCATGCCAAACTTCGGTTAAATCCCAAGGAAACACTTTATCTTCTGGGTTTTCAGAGCCAAAACCGACCGTTTCGCCTTCGCCTTTTGTATACCAGACATGATATAAGCCATCCACTTGAATCACGGCCGTTGGATCGCGGCGTATGACACCTTCCTCAAATTCGAAATCACCTTTTAAAGGCTCTACATCAAATTCAATTAACCAATCTGCATTTTTCTGGTCATAACCACGCTCGATAGCTCGTTTACTGGCAAGACTTAACTTTTTAGCGGACATAACTGCTCCTCACTTCAATACTTGCAAAGAAGATAGTGCCAGACACCACGCAATAACTTGTTAAATCGGGTTCTAGGTCTACACTATTATTTAGTCAATTAATGATTAACTTCTGTCTATTGGTTTGACGTTGTTAACAACAAAAATAGACTGACTTTATACTATAGTAAACAGTATACATCAAGAATAGTATACTGTTAACAATAAAAACAAACTACATCACTGTGAAAATACATGTTTTATATGCATCTATATGATTTTACGCTAAAAACATAGGTGTTTATTGATTTTACATAGGTCCTTGTCAAGTAAAAAATAACAATGCATTTGAAAAAAAATAGCCTTATTTTCTTTACTTATCGCAAAACATTTTGTTAACTATTAACAGTAGTTTAATTATATGTCTTAACTTGAGCCAAAAGGTGAACAGATGAAAGGTGCAAATCACAACTCCATAAAACTTGGGCATGTGATCAAAATGTCAGGTCTAGTCGCTGCAACTGCAGCCCTCTTAGCCTGCCAAACAAATGAATCCAGCAAAGAAGTTATTTCGCAAGAAATGCAAGAGCAGCCAGTTATCTTTGGATTTGAAGGGACATCAATACCTGTAGAAGTAAAAACAGCCAACGCTGACGTTGAGCTGGTTACAGACTCTGTAACTGAAGGCAATCAAGCTTTACGAGTCAAATTCAATTCTAAGCAACATGAGTGGACATCAATCGATTTCGTACCACAAACACCGTGGGACTGGAGTGATTACGATAGTTTTAGTATTGCTTTTGATATTGCAAACCAAGGGCAGTACTCAACTCAATTATTTTTAAATGTGTTTGACAAAAATGGCCAAGTTTATACCCGCAGTGTAAATGTACCTGTAGGTGAGTCTAAAACTTACTACTCTAAACTTGCGGGTCATGATTTAGGCCACCCTAAAAACTCTGCCGATGAAAAAGTTGAATTAAACCTAAGCTCAGGTTTGCGTTCTAATCCTGCAACTTGGGATACCGACGACGTTCAGTTTATCTGGATGTGGGGCAATAAAAATCTTGATACTAAAGGCATCACTAAAATCTCATTAAGTGTGCAATACAATTTGCATGATAAAGAAGTCACATTAGATAACATTCGTCTAATGCCGCATCCTAAAATGAATCCGGATTATCTGGAAAATATCGTCGATAAATTTGGTCAACCAACTCGATTAGAATATGAAGAAAAAATTCACTCTGAAAAAGAGTTATTGGCAGCGCGCGATGCAGAGCTTAAACGCTTAAAAGGCGGTGAACAGCTATCTGATCGCTCAAAATTCAGTGGTTGGAAAAACGGTCCTAAACTTGAAGCGACCGGTTATTTCCGCACCGAAAAAGTAGGTGACAAATGGTCTTTGGTTGATCCTGAAGGGTATTTATACTTCACTACCGGTATCGATAATATTCGTATGTCTAATGCGACAACCTTAACGGGTTATGATTTTGATCAAGATGCAATCAATCGCCGCACGTCAAATGAAGTGACACCTGAAGATTCTCAAGGCTTAAATCCACCACCACCACATGCCATCCCGACACGTCATTTAGTCTCTGAAACACGTGCCAATATGTTTGAGTGGTTACCTGATTACGATCATCCGCTTGCCAGTAGTTATGGTTATCGCCGTGCTGCACACTCAGGTCCACTGGCTAAAGGTGAAGTATTCAGTTTCTATATGGCAAATCTTGAGCGCAAATACGGTGAAACAACACCTTATTCTTACTTGGAAGACTGGTCTAAGGTCACTGTAGATCGTATGTTAAGTTGGGGCTTTACCTCGTTCGGTAACTGGGTTGACCCAATGTATTACGATAACGACCGTATACCTTATTTTGCAAACGGTTGGATTATCGGTGACTTTAAAAAAGTTTCTAGTGGTAATGACTTCTGGGGCGGCTTACCTGATGTGTTCGACCCGCTATTTGAAAAACGCGCTGAAATAACCATTAAACAAGTGGCTAAAGAAGTCAATGGTAGCCCTTGGTGTGTAGGTGTCTTTATCGACAATGAAAAAAGCTGGGGACGACCAGAATCTAAGCAATCTGAGTTAGGGATAGTGATTCATACCTTAACGCGTGATGGCGCAGAATCACCCACTAAAAATATGTTTACTGAGAAGATGAAAGCGAAATATAAGCAAATCAGTAAATTGAACCAAGCATGGAATACCAATGTAGCGTCGTGGGATGCCTTCCAAAAAGGTCAAATTGATAGCAAAATCGATGTTAATAATAAGGTGCAAATTGCAGACTATGAGCACCTGTTATTTGAATATGCCAGCGAGTACTTCCGCATTGTCGATGGCATGTTAAACAAGTATATGCCTAACCACATGTACATGGGTGTACGATTTGCAGACTGGGGTATGCCTAAGCCAGTGGTAGATGCTGCGGCTAAGTATGTTGATGTTGTCAGCTTCAACTTATACAAAGAAGGTTTAACCAAAAACAAATGGAAGTTCTTAGAAGAATTAGATATGCCAACCGTTATTGGTGAATTCCACATGGGTACCACGGCTTCTGGCTTCTTCCACCCAGGTTTGGTGCATGCTGCCAATCAAGAAGACAGAGCCCGTATGTACAAAGACTACATGCATTCAATTATCGATAATGATTACTTTATCGGTGCGCATTGGTTCCAGTATCTAGACTCGCCGATTACCGGTCGTGCGTATGACGGTGAAAACTATAACGTGGGTTTTGTTTCTGTCACAGACATTCCGTACAACGCTATGGTTAAAGCTGCTCGTGAGCTGCATGAAGAGTTGTACGAGCGCAGGTATGGTCATCTCAAACAAGAAGATAAATAGCCCTGTATTTAGCTTGTAACACCCTCTCCCCGAAAAGTTGACATGGACGTCAGCTTTTCTTCTTTTTACACCCCGGTAAAGTATTTTCTTTGTTGTTTTTTGCTGTTCTTATCCAAATTCGACTTTCTATCGTTATCCAAATCCCTGAAATATTTGCCTCTCTCAACCTAAACAAATTTTGACAATTAAGGAAATAGACAATATCGCTACGCAGTAGCAGTCGCTATAAAGTCAGCCTAAAAGGTAAAGCGAAAAGGTTTAGTGGTAAACCTCAAAAAGACTTCAAAAAGGTAAGTTGAAAAGAGTTGGAAAAAGCAGATTAATTGCTACTGTGCTGGTTGTAAACAAACATGGTTTGAGACAAACAACCTAGCCGCCAAATAACGTTGATCAATGCTAGGTTATTTTATAGTGAGCCGCTTTTATTTGTTACAAGCGTCTTTTAAAGCTTTGCCCGGCTTAAAAGAAGGTACGTTAGCCGCTGCAATTTCAATTGGTTCACCAGTAGATGGGTTACGACCCGTACGCGCATTTCTGTGTTTCAAGCTAAAAGAACCGAAACCGATTAAGTCAACTTTACCACCTTCAGATAGTTCAGTAGTAATAGTATCAATTAGAGCTGTAAGTGCCTTGTTAGCTGAATTTTGAGCGATATCTGCATCATCTGCAATGCGCTTGACCAATTCTGATTTATTCATTGTTATTCCTCATTGATGTTGTTATAGGTTGCATAAACTATAAAACTTAAAAGGCTATTGCAATAGTTAAAGTGCACTTATTCGCTGAAATAACATTCTATCCCCTAATTTTTGTGCAAAATACAGCCCTAGCTCCTTTAGTTGTGGGTTATTTGACATCAACTCTTGCTTTTTAAGCAAGAGTTTCACAGCTTGTTTTGTTTGCTGTAAATTGTCTAACAACAAAGCATACGTATATAAATACTGCGAGTTTTGCGGTTCTAAACCACTTGCCTGTTTGGCTTGCTCTAATGCCTGTTCATAGTTTTTAACACGAACTAGATGAAGTGCGTAACTGTATCGAATGCTGGCGGATTTAGGGAGATTCGCAATGCCTTTTTGTAACACACTGGCAACCATCGCATTATTTTGCTGCGCACGGTAAATATCCGCTAAATTTATATACCCCACATCAAAGTAAGGTTCTATTTCAATTGCCATTTTAAAGGCGTCTATTGCTTTACTTAATTTTTGTGCACGTAAATGATCATTGCCAACATTAACACGCCCTTCCCCGCGCCAACTATTTACGCTATTAAAAGTCTGATATTCATCATATGCTTGCTTAAATGTTTGTAAATCAGCCTGTGCAATATTGCTGTCGAGCAATGCTTGTACACTTGCAATGCGTATGGCTGCATATTCGTCGCCTAATAAAGGTTTTAGTAAAGCGACCCTGCTGTTAGCTGGCACTAAATTCGCGACTTGCGTCGCTGCTAAGCGAATCAAATCTTCCTGACTCTGAATGAAAGGTTTTAGCTGAGCTGCCGTGAGTTCACTAAAGTTATAAGCCAATAAACGCAATACTGTGGCTCTTTTCATTACGTCTAATTCTGAGCTTTTTGCCAGCGCTAAATGCTCGCTTAATGCCAAACCTTGTCCACTGTGTAGCTTCATATACTTTTGCAAAGAGCGACTTACTTGAGGTTCGCTGCCATACCAAGTTTTTAATTGCTGACTGGCCCACTGGTTTGATTTGTCGTCATGACACTGAGTACAAGCATTAGGTACGCCAAATGCCTCTGATAAAGCAGGTCTTGGGATCGGGAAACTGTGATCTCGTCTGCCATCAACGCCCATATATGTAGTCGTTGGCATATGACAACTGACACATTGTGCACCTCCCGAATCAATTGCATGTTTATGATGGCTTGTCTGATTATAAGTTTGGCTATCGTGGCACTGTAAACACAAAGCGTTATCTTGAGTTTTGACTTTATAGCTGTGTTTGTCATGGCAATCTAAACAATTAACCCCAGCTTCATACATTTTGCTTTGTTTAAACGAACCATGTACGTAAACCTCTTCTTTAATCTGGCCGTCAGCATGGTACAAAGGCGGCAACAGAAACTCTGGCATAAATTGATTTAAAAAAGGATTGTTCGGTTTAAAACCATCCGTTAGTGGACTGCGCAGTGAATGGCAAGCATAACAGTTGTCCATAAACTCATTGTTACGCGGACTACCCTGCCAATGTGCTATTTTTTCATCGGCGTGTCTTTGCCAAAAACCAGCGGGCGTTGCATTTTTATCTTTTTTTACGGCTGCCGATTCGTCATCATAATGATCAGCCGTTTGTGTATGACAAGAAGCACAACCGACATTGATGTTATCCCAAGTTGTATTAAAACTATCTTGCTGTGCATCATAGTTTCGCTCTAGCCCATCAGAATGACAATCAGCACACATGCCATTCCAGTTTTGTAAAGGTTGCAGCCAGTGTAAGCGATCTTTTTTGTCAATAAATTCTGTGGAGTGCAGGTGATACCAACGTTGCCCACCTTCTTCTTTGGTTCGCGCATCCCAGGTAAATGGAAAAACTTGTTTTTTGCCGTCCGGCATATCCACTAAAAATTGCTGAAGCGGGTAAAAACCAAACGTATAAGCCAAGGTGTATTCTTTAGCGGGTGATGATGCTTTTCCGTCTACCAGCGTTTGAATACTGGCTTTAAACTTGTTATCTGATTTATAAAAATGAACTTTCTGATCGAAATATTCTAATGTTTGATTATCAAAATTAGCAACGACACTTTGCTCGTTGGCGACTAACATCGCTTTAGCATGATCGGATTTTAACCATTCGTTATGGCTATCTTGATGGCAAGACAGACAAGACTCTGGTTTAGCGCTTGGATTAGCGTTTGCAGAAAAAGTGATGGCAAGTGCCATAAATAGAGATGCGAAGTCGCGGAAAAAAGACATCAAAAAACCACCAAAGTTATTTTCAATTACATTATATTTTTAATTCAAGCAAAGCTTGCCTTGCTCTGTGATACTAACATGAGACAAAAAAATTCGATAAAAAACTTATGTTTTTTGAGTCGATGTTTAAAAATTACAACACCAAATAAAATTTATATATAAAAACGAAAAATCGCATAGTGCTTTTTCAAAATCAGATTAAGTTTTAACCAAACTGGTTAATTAAAGAAAACCGATTAAACGTATACAATCATTAATAACACATCAAAAATAAACTTGTTAACAACCATATCATAAAACTCATAAAAACGGGTTCATCCTGCTGGTTAACATTATTAAAAACCCGATAATTTGAAAATTTGTTTACTCGATATTTACAAGTACACCATAATTAGGTTTATAATGGGTAAACGTTACACCCCAAAAATAAAAAAACAATTTTATATAAGAATGACGACCAAATCATACAAACCAAGGTACTGATAATGAAACTTGAGCAATTGGATTTTACCGTATTTATTGCATATGTGGTGGGGCTGCTATGCATAGCTCTATGGATATCGAAAAACGACCACAAGGGCGAGCGCAACACAGAAGATTACTTCCTGGCGAGTAAATCGCTTCCATGGTGGGCCATTGGTGCATCACTCATTGCCGCAAATATTTCGGCGGAACAAATAATCGGCATGTCTGGTTCAGGCTTTGCTATTGGCTTAGCGATAGCCTCTTATGAATGGATGGCGGCAATTACTTTGATACTCGTCGGTAAATATCTGATTCCTATCTTCTTAAAGAATGAGATATATACCATGCCGCAATATTTAGAAAAACGTTTTGATGGCCGGGTAAAAACCATTTTGGCATTATTCTGGTTAGCTGTTTTTGTGTTTGTTAATTTAACCTCGGTTTTATGGTTAGGTGGCTTGGCAATCCATACTGTAGCAGGCGTTGATTGGATGTTTGGTATGATCTTCCTCGCCTTATTCTCGATTGCATATTCGTTATACGGTGGTTTAAAAGCCGTTGCTTACACCGATATCATTCAAGTCGTACTGCTAATATTTGGCGGCTTGTTACTCAGTTACCTAGCACTCGATGCCATCGCAGAAGGCACAGGCGTTTTAGACGGTTTCAATATTTTAACCGAACAAGTGCCGGGTCACTTTGATATGATTTTATCACCAGAAAACCCTAACTATATGAGTTTGCCGGGTATTTCTGTTTTAATCGGTGGTTTATGGGTAATGAACGTTGGTTATTGGGGTTTCAACCAATACATCATTCAACGGGCACTGGCGGCGAAAAGTATTGGTGAAGCGCAAAAAGGTATCGCATTTGCCGCTTACTTAAAGTTATTAATGCCAGTTATCGTTGTATTACCCGGTATCGCAGCAGTCATTTTGTATCCAGACATTTCAAAGCCAGATCAAGCATATCCATCTTTAATGGGATTAATGCCAACCGGTATTAAAGGGCTTGTATTTGCCGCGTTAATTGCAGCCATAGTCTCTTCTTTAGCGTCGATGACAAATAGTATCTCAACTATTTTTACAATGGATATTTACCGCAATCTGAAACCCAACGAGTCGCAGCGCCATTATGTACATATTGGCCGGATCACCACCTTGTTGTCACTTTGTATTGCATTACTGACGGCTGAACCTTTATTGGGTAAATTTGATCAAGCTTTCCAATATATACAAGAATTTACCGGTTTATTTTCGCCCGGTATAACTGCCATTTTCATTATGGGTATGTTCTGGAAACGCACCACGTCTGAAGGCGCGATTGCCGCGGCTGTTGGCTCTGCTGTTTTCTCAGTTGGCTTTAAGTTTTTATGGCCTGAATTACCCTTTATGGACCGTATCGGCATAGTATTTTTATTGTGTATCGCATTATCTGTGTTGGTTTCGTATCTGGGCAAAGCACCGGAAAATGATCATTCAGTTGAAATCGACCCGTCTGACTTTAAAACAGATACCAGTTTTAATATAGCAGCCATTGGTTGCGTTATTGTACTAATCGGGATTTATTCAACATGGTGGTAATCGGCATTAATAACCACTGAATGAAAATTAGAATAGATAAGGGCAAACAGCATCTGCTATAAAATATAATTTTGCCTGCATAATTTAAAAAGCCATGAAATAGTCGCTATTTCATGGCTTTTTTAATGTATTAAATAAAATGTGTCATATCGGCTCCCCAACGACAATATTAATTACATCAAATACATTTGGGGAAAATATGAACTCAATTATAAAAAAATCACTTGGTTTGGCCCTATCCAGCATATTGTTATTGTCATGTTCCGACAATCATCATGCTTCAGTGCCTGACACCGAAGTAATACAAAAAAAACAGCTAGTCGATTTTGAAAACAAAACTGATACACAGCTCGTTATACTTGAAAACGCATCTTCTAAAATTGTTACAGATAACAATAATTCAGCTTTGTTCATTAACTTAGCATCTGCCAGCCATCATAATAGTTCGTTTACAATTAAGCCTGCTGACCCTTGGGATTTTAGCCAATATAAAAACGTAGCGTTGACCATTGATATTGCCAACCCGAGCACTTCTTCCGCTCACTTATATATTTATACACATGACACCAGCGGCGCGTCTCAGTTGCGCAGTACCGTGGTACCCGCAAACAGCCAAGATACTTATTTAATTGAACTAAAAGTCCCGTCTTTAGATATCAATACAGGCATTCGCAATAACCCAATGAGCTGGAAACATGATTTTGTACAAACGATTTGGCGCGGCGGCGTAAAACAGCCGGATGTATCTGCAATTGAAAAAGTGCGAATCTTAATATCCGGTGTATTAGAAGACAAACAATTGCAAATTGATAATCTTAAAGTCATTGAACCCATCGGCTTTGATAAAAACTTTTTAACCGCTATCGTCGATAAATTTGGTCAAAACGCAAAACAAGATTTTGAACGCAAGGTTAATAGTGTAGAAGAACTCAAAAGTGTTTCCGAAAAAGAGCAAAAGCAACTACAAAATCAACCTATCGCTGGGCGCTCAAAATTTAACGGTTGGGCAAATGGCCCTAAACTAGAGGCCACTGGTTATTTTAGAACGGAAAAATATCAGGGAAAATGGACATTAGTCGATCCACAAGGTTATTTATTTTTCTCAAATGGCATTGCCAATATTCGCATGGCCAATACATCAACCATTACCGGTTATGATTTTGATACCAGTTTAATCAAACAACGCGATCCCACCGACTATACGCCTGAAGATTCAATTGGCTTAAATCGTGCGCCGGATAAAGCTATCCCTACTCGATATATCAGTTCCCCCTGCGCGCCAATATGTTTAACTGGTTGCCCAGTTACGATAGTGAAGAAGCGGCAAGCTACGGTTACCGCAGAAGCGTACATAGCGGCGTGCTTGAACACGGCGAAACCTATAGTTTCTACCGCGCTAATTTAGCCAGAAAATACGCTACGAATAAGCAGTCAGAACTTATGGAACACTGGCGTGATACCACAATAAAACGGATGCACACTTGGGGCTTTACATCATTTGGTAACTGGGTTGACCCAAGCTATTACCAACTGGATCGCCTACCTTATTTTGCCAATGGTTGGATTATTGGCGATTTTAAAACCGTGAGCTCGGGTAACGATTATTGGGGCGCCATGCCAGATGTATTTGATCCGGTTTTTGCCCAAAGAGCAGAAGTAACCATTAAACAAATTGCTCAAGAAGTACAAAACAATCCATGGTGCGTCGGTGTCTTTATTGATAACGAAAAAAGCTGGGGATCTGAATGGGGCCTAGAGGCGCAATACGGTATCGTGATAAATGCATTTACTAAACAAGCCAGTGAAAGCCCGGTTAAACAAGCATTCGTTGAAAAACTAAAACAACGACATGCTGACATTTCCGCATTAAATAATGCTTGGAATAGCCAATTTAAAAATTGGCAGGCACTTGATGCACCTTATAAAGTGACGCAGATCACCACAAGCATGCAACAAGATTTTGCAACTTTGTTGTACGACTACGGCGAAAAATATTTTAGCATCGTCGCCAATTTATTAGACCAACACATGCCAAATCATATGTATATGGGGCCAAGATTTGCACATTGGGCGATGACACCAGAAGTCAGAAAAGCCGCCGCCAAATATGTCGATGTGATGAGTTATAACTACTACCGTGAGGGTATAGATCAACCTTATTGGGACATTTTAGAATCATTAGACATGCCGAGTATTATTGGTGAATTCCACAACGGCGCTATGGATTCTGGTTTATTTAACCCCGGCTTAATTCATGCAGAAGACCAAGCTGATCGCGGTAAAAAATATCAAGAGTACATGTATAGCGTTATCGACAACCCTTATTTTGTTGGTGCACACTGGTTTCAATACATCGATTCACCATTAACAGGTCGAGCTTACGATGGTGAAAATTATAACGTTGGCTTTGTCAATGTAGCGGATATCCCCTACCAGCCATTGGTAGATGCAGCCAAAGAAGTGAATGAAAATATTTATACCAGACGTTTTAAAACTCAAAAACAATAAATATGAGTTGTTAAAGGAAATTTAAGCTGAATCACTTTGGGCTTTGTTACTCATCCGGCATTGCCCATATCGCTTTTATATTTAACAAACCGCTGTCGACTAACTTTGAATCCAAATCTGTTCTATCAAAACTAGCGGCAGCAAAAATAAGCTCATAATTAGCCTTGGCATTTGAGTAAACGTGCGAGTGTCGCTCAATCTCTGCAGAAAATAACTTATTGGGGCTAGAAAGATATTTTGCAATTTGAATGACAGATGCATCTGAAAAACCTGCAAAAATATAAAACAAATTACCGCTGGGTCCCTGGAATTTGGCGAAGCTGCCGTAGTCAGTATATTCCTGTTCTAAATCTCCTTTTACCTCATACAATTTACCAGAATCCGCATTATGGAGCGCTGATACACCTTCCAACAGTTTAAAATTAGTTCCTTGCAAATAGGCGTCTAACAAACCAAGAGATTTATACAAACCCAAATAGACCAGATTAAAATCGCGCAAATCGCTTGGTGTCAATTCCGAAACTAAGCGAATCGCAGTAGTACTATCATCAGCAAGCAATGGCAATAAATGCTGCAATGCAAAGACACTATTTTTTAGCAAAAAAGCGCTTGAAGCTTTGTTTAACTTGTTGCGTTTAGTCGGAAAGCGCTGTAAGAATGCCTCTAACTGAGCATCTGAATTAATACTGAACTCGCGTATAGCTCTCAGTATATTCGTTTCGGGGTCAACCTCGGTCAACATATACAAATCACCAATTACGATAAGCGTTGGTTTATCGCTGGCAAATAAAGGCTGCCAGATATCATGCTGTTTTATTTGTATTTTGCTATCGAGATTTTCGGTTGGCGAATTCGTAAAAGTTCCTAGAACAAACCATACATTGATTATGACAGAAGCAACCAAAGCCCAAACCCACCAGCGCTTAAAATTTTCATTAGTTTGCTTGTCATCGACACGCTCAGAAGGTTTGTTTTCAACCAAAGGTTGTTGATCACTCCAACAAAATTCTAAAGCATATCCCCCCGTAGGGATGTTCATTTGAAATAACTCGTCAGAGCCAGACGTTTGATAATAGCTCTCTAATTTCTTACGAAGGTTAGAAATATAAACACGAATTGATGAGTCTTCTGCTGGATTAAAATCTTCAGCTTTACCCAAAGCGCCAATAGCAATTTCAATTTCTTTCGGTGCTCTTGCAACTTGCCCACTCTCAACCGAATCAAGGTGATAATTCACTAAAAAATTAAGCAATTTACAATTAATTTTTGAGCGCTCAAATCCTTTGCTTTGAGTAATGCGGGCCAATTGCGTTTTAACGGCTTGTGTACTCGGTTCACGAGTTAATTCTGCAGGTTTATTCATGTTATATAACAGTTAAATTAACGCTCCAAACTACTGTTAAATCTATTTTTTTACTTATATTAAAGAAAACGCATTCGTAAACTACAAAGGCTTACTTTCAACAAATAAAAACGAAAACTAGGGCGTGTTTATCTTTGTATTATTTTTGAGCAATAGGCTATTTTAATCATTAACAAAGCAGAATGAGTGGGGTTTAGTCATTCTAAATAAACGAATTCTAATGCCGTTAAGGGTTAAAATAGCCATTGCCCTTCGGGCTGAGGCCAAAATGGTCTGATGCAGCGTTAGAAATAACTTATTTAGATGACTAAACTTCATTATTTCTGCCTTGCCTAAGACCATTTTTT
This sequence comes from Catenovulum sediminis, assembly GCF_007289895.1. Lineage (GTDB taxonomy): Bacteria > Pseudomonadota > Gammaproteobacteria > Enterobacterales > Alteromonadaceae > Catenovulum > Catenovulum sediminis. The sequence goes on from NZ_CP041661.1 coordinate 709,843, forward strand.
CTCTCAGCTCAAATTATAAACAAAGATTCACACGCCCTAAGTTTATTTAAATTTATTCAGTTTAGATAGCTTTAAGAGTAATTTATGAAATTAAAAAATAAAAAAGCTACAAAGCCAGCACTCCTGTTATTTATCGCTGGCTTATTTAGTCACTCAAGCTATGCCATTGACAAGGGAAAATTAGCTTTTGCAGCCAACTGCAAAGCCTGCCATGCTTTAGATAAATTTAGTACAGGGCCTTCACTAGTATACATACGTGACCAATATCCAGCACAAAAACAAGCTGAATTTTTAGCCTGGGTCAAAGCACCTGGCAAAAAAAATCCAGACACCATTCAAATGCCGCCAATGGGCCACTTAAGCGAACTGACCATTAACCAGATACATGAATATATTCTACTCGTTAGCCAACACGTGGTTGAGCAGCAAAATAAACCTAAATTTGCGCCTTACAAACCACCGGCAAAAACCTACCCAAGTGTGACACGAGGATATTTGCCGTTTACCAACCCAGCGTCAATTATTGTCCATTTAACGCCGAAATTATCGCTGGCATGGGATAGCAATCTGGGTAAGCTGCGTTACGCTTTTCCAACATTTGCCCCTTTTTACGGCGAGAAAAAACGCGAACAAAATAAGCAACAAATTATTTATTCAGAAACAAAGGATAGCGGATTTAACTTTGCGCATGGCCAAGCAGTGGACTTTTTAGGCTATCAGTTCATTAAAGGCACGCCTGAATTTAGCTACCAAGTAAATGGGTATCATGTTAAAGAAAAAGTTCGCTTAGGCTCAACGCAAAATAGTTTTACCCGCGAATATCAAGTGACTCGTTTAAACAGTGCTCATACACAAGCCCAATCAATAACGTTAGATCTGTCGCATACCAGCAAAGACAGTAAATCAAGCCAAATTATCCACAGCGATGGGCGTTTATCCAACAATGTATTGCACTTAACCGAGCAACAAGCTCGCCGTTTCTCAGTTGAGGTTGTATTACCATGAAAATAATCCATTCCGCTTTAGTTTTACTTTTTGCGATAGCGCCATTTAGTTCATCCGCTGAGCAAAATAATACAAACCTATGGTTAGATTATTACGACATTAAACGTATTGATATTCCTAAATATATTGACCCACAAATTGGCGGATTGTCTGCGCTAAAAGACGGCCGTATTGCCATTACCACTCACCATGGTGACGTGGTTTTATACACGCCCCAAACCAACAATTGGCATACATTTGCAACCGGACTACACCTGCCCCTTGGCATAGTGCAAGAAAGTGATAATTCATTTGTGGTAATGCAAAAACCTGAATTAACCCGCTTAATTGACCAAGACAATGACGGCAAAGCTGACGTTTACCAAACTATTTACGATGATTTTGGCATGACAGGTAACTACCACGAGTTTGCATTTGGCCCAGCAGTAGATAACAAGGGAAACTACTATATCTCGCTAAATGTTGCGTCGAATTTTAATGGTATAAACCAATACATTAGAGGCGAATATAGTGATAAATGCCTTGATGAAAACAAAATGCGCCAATGGCATGATTTTGAAAAATGGATGGCAGGCATACGAAAAGAAGTCACTCGCATGTTTTCGTGCGTGCCATACCGAGGTTGGGTAATGAAAGTGACACCCGATGGCAAAGCAGTACCTTTTGCATCTGGCTTTCGCTCACCCGCGGGTATTTACATGGACAATAAAAACAAACTTTGGGTAACCGATAATCAAGGAGATTGGATTGCAACCAGCCCCCTTCATCAGGTAAACCAAGATGAATTTTATGGCCACCCTGCCTCGCTGCATTGGCAAAAAGACTGGTTTATAAAACACCAAGATGTCACAGCAAATGATTTAACTAAAATCCGCACCCCCGCAGCCGCATTATTTCCGCAAGGCGAACTGGCGAATTCGCCTACCCAGCCGCTTTCTACAGCCAACCAATCAGCGTTTGGTTTGCCTGAAGGTGAACTATTAATAGGTGATATGAATATGAATAACCTAATTCGCTTTTTGCCAGATGCGCAACAAGGTGAGATGCAAGGCACGCTGATTCCATTTGTCAGCGGAGACGAATTAGGTATTGGCAACTTTAGGTTAGATTTTGCGCCAGACAACAGCTTATGGATTGGCAAAATACACTTAGGTTGGGCGGGTGATGAAGGTTTAGTAAAAGTCACTAAAAACAGTCTGCCCATGTTTATTGTTAAAAAAGTCAAACTGTTACACGATGGCTTTGAAATTCAATTTAATCAAAAACTCCGCTCAGCGCCAACAAATATCGAGGTTACGCGCCACACTTACCATTACCACGCGGCATATGGCTCACCTAAAGTTGATTTACAAAAAGTAACGCCGAGCAATATCAAACTTAATTCAAATGGTAAAAGCATCAAAGTAGATATTGATAACTTAATAGCAGGCCAACTGTACACCATTACGTTAGCTGACCTAACTGATGCCGAAGGTCGTCCATTAATGGGCAGCGTATTACGCTACAAGGTTAATAACCTAAGTAACCTGAACCCAGGGTATGCAAACCACTAATTAAAAAAGAAAACTCTAATGACCACTACAATTAATAAGACGATAAATAAAACCATGACTAAATTAAACAAACTTGCGCTGGTCGCAACCAGCTTGTTGTCAATCACCTATGCAACAGCGAACAATATAGATCCTAAATTAACCGAAATTTGGGAACCTGTACCGAAAAAAGTAACCGTCAAACCCATACCGTCTGATGCCATTGGCTTATTGCAAAGTGCGAGTGATGTTGACAAACACTGGCGACATTTAAATGACAAACCAGTAGAGTGGATATACGAAAACGGCAGTCTAACCGTTAAACCGAAATCGGGCTCAATTGTCAGTAAGCAGTCTTTTTGTGATATGCAAATGCATATAGAATGGCGTGCCCCAAAACCATCTGAACGGCGTAAAAACGCGCCCAATCACGCGAATAGCGGTATTAAAATTCAAGAAAGATACGAAGTGCAAATTCTCGATACTTACGGCCACAAAATTTACGTAAATGGTCAAGCAGCGTCTATTTATAAACAATCATCCCCTTTGGTTGATGCGCTGTCACCTAGTGGTGAATGGAATACATACGACATCATTTTTAAAGCACCTAAATTTGATCAACACGGAAAATTAACGAAAGCGGCACGCATAACTGTCCTGCACAATGGTGTTTTAGTTCAAGATGACTTTGAAATACAAGGTACAACTATGTACAAAGGTAAAGCTGAGTACTTTAAGGCACATAGCTGTAGACCGATTTTATTGCAAGACCATGATGGAGAAATTAGCTTTAGAAATATTTGGGTAAGGCCGTTGTAGTTAGGTTATCAATGAGTAACAAGTAACAAATTTACCATCCTTAAAAACAGGTTGAGCGGCAGTATAATATCCCCCATATTTTTGGTTCAATTGTTGGTTTGATAACCTTGATTTCTTTATCCAAAGAATACATTCCTGCTGCAGTGCTCAGAGCTTGATCAGCTTGCAGAGTATGCGCCCTTTCCGAATCTCCAAAATCACCATTCAAAGCGCGATAATGCCACCTGACACGGAAGAGGTCTTCAAATAGAACCTCTGCTCCACGACGCATGTTTTGGAACGAGGAAACCTCCTCTTGTGCACCGATAAGGAAACTAAAAAATTATCCGACTCCCCACTCAAACACATATGAAAAAATCGCCAAAACAAGCAATATACAAATAATACTTCCCTGTATTCGTTTCGCCTGTTTTTGCTCCCTCACGGCCTCGACTGTATCTGTAACACCTTTTTCATAATCAAGGCCTCCCACATCAGCATCTTCCGAAAACATTACCAATCCATTTATCATTACAGCAACCAAGAAAATTGTTGTCGCTGTTAACCAATTGAAGCCAGTAAAATAATAAACAGCAACACCAATCAATACTGCAACGGCAAGCAATATAAGAGCTGGCTTAAATTTAAATTTCTTCATTATTTTTACCACTTGCTTAATCATTGAAAGCTGCACCAACAAACGGAGTTAACGGTATAAGGGTGGCATCTACAGCCGTATTTGTTGAGCCTATTTTGCTTGCTAATGCTTGAACTGAGCCAGCATTTTGGAGCCGGACTGATGCTGGAACTACATGCGCACTTCTTAGAGATGAGTTGAACCATAACGCAGGGTTTGTCGCAAGTTTAGTAAAGTTTCTGAATCCAGATAGTCCAAGCACTATACTTTCGCTACCTGATGCGGAAGCTAGAGCAGATAGGCCCTTTGTACCTCCAAAATAAACACTTCGGATCAGACCAGCACCACCTAAACCTAATGAGGTAACTTGACCAACCTCAAAAGCGGAAGAATCACGATCAACGAAACTTGGTTCTACAACGCCAAAAGTAAAAGAACTCACCAATGAGCCGCCAAAGGTGAAAATATCATCTCGAACTCGACCACTCATTACTCGTTCACCAAAATACGAGGCGAAACTCTCCTTTTGTGCAAAAGTCCGCTCTGCTCTCAAACCAGCCCCTGACTCCCCATACATCGCATCTCGTTCTGCCCAAGACTGTTGAAATGCATCTCTAGTTAAAGCTAATTGGCCATTTAAAATGCCATAAGAATCCGTCCCAAATGGATTGTTTATAAGTATATATTGAATGTGTGTATCGTATGCTTTTGATTGGCCAGCAGCGCAATCGCCATTTGCGTTGGCGTAAGGGACACAGTTTTCTTTCGTCTGTGCTTCTTGAGCATACCCACTCGGGTCTGTATATTTAGTTGAGTTATTTAACACATAACTATATTTGTTCCAGTTTTGACTATTGGTTGGGTTTAGCACTATAGGGTCTGGTGACAAAAATCTTCCAAGTACCGGGTCGTATAAACGCCCTTGCATATGGATAAACCCACTCCTATCTAGTTGCATATGACCAGTGTAACCAATGCGTTTACTCACATAATTTGAATTCGTTGCCATTACCGCCTGTCGCTCAAGGTCTGTTTTGGAAAGGTCATATTGATCTGATCCGCTAACTCTGGACACTTAACTAAGCATTATTTTTCAATTCAAAATTCTCTGGGCTTAAATAGCCGAGTGAACTATGCCTTCTTGTTTTGTTATAATCAACTTCAATGTACTCAAAAACAGCTTGTTTCATGGTTTCGCGGTCCATGATTGGCTCGTACTGAATAGCTTCAACCTTCAGTGAATGGAAGAAACTCTCTGCACAAGCGTTGTCCCAGCAACAAGCTTTGCGGCTCATGCTTTGGATAAGCTGATATTTTTTAATCAGATCTCGATACGCATGAGAACAATACTGGCTGCCCCTATCACTATGGACGATGACTTTTTTTGGAAAACCACGACGATACAGTGCCATAGTCAACGCGTCACAAGCCAACTGAGCCGTCATTCGATTACTCATCGACCAGCCAATGACAGTACGTGAATACAAATCGATAATCACTGCCAGATATAACCAACCTTCACTTGTCATCAGATAGGTGATATCACCGACCCATTTTTGGTTAGGGCCCGTGGCATCGAAGTTCTGCTCCAACAGGTTTGGCGCTACAGGAAGCTGGTGATCGCTGTCAGTGGTTGTCTTGAATTTACGCGCTGCTTTTGCCACTAAATTTTGTCTACTCATGCTGTTCATAATCGTTTTTAAGTCTGCGTAATTCCCATCTTCCGCGAGGTCGACTTGAATACGTCGAGCGCCCGAGCGTTCTTTGCTCTGGACAAAAAGAGCTTTGATTTGCTCATCACGGCTTTGCTGTTTGAGTAATCGCGCACTCGGCTCTTTGCTTGACTTTCGCCACGCATAATACCCACTTCGCGTCACACCAAGCACAGTCGCCATTGATTTTAGGCGAAACTGGTGCTGGTGTTCGAGCATAAATTCGAATCGGCTTATTTTTGATTTTTCGCGAAGTAGGTGGCCGCCTTTTTTAGGATGTCTAAATCCTCGGCTTGATCAGCCAATTGGCGTTTTAACTTAGCAACTTCAGCTGCAAGCTCGGATTCGCGTTGGCTAATTGTGGACTTTTTCACAGTGGCAGTTCGCCAGCTATAGAGTTGCGATTCATAGATTTTAAGTTGCCTAGCCGCTTCAGCAACACCAACTCGTTCGGCTAGTTTCAGTGCTTCTGCTTTAAATTCAGCGGTGTAAGTCTTGCGGATCTTTTTAGTTGTCATATTCACCTCGTTAAGTCATTTTACTCACTTAGCGTGGTGTCCAAAAGTATTGGATCAGATCATATTGCCACGAGGTACTTTCTCGGGCACCAAATACGCCAAAACTTTGTTTGTCTGATATGTAATTACCATAAGTAACAGCTTCTACCGAGCCTTGGTAATCTTTGTGCACGTAATTCATTTGTTGTAATTCAACGCTCCATACGTAAAGCATATCATCAGCTAATTTTAGGGTGGCAAGCTTGTTACTTGGATTGTTTGACCAATCAGAATGTGTTTTTAATTCAACGTTATCTAAATATATAACGGTTTCAGTTTTGTCTTGTCCGTCTTCTGGCCAGGTTGTTTTCCTGTAATTTACCTCATTTCTATCGAACGATCCCGCAATTTTTTACCAAATTGTCATCAACTTTAATTTCCTGATGATTATGGTAATTTGGGAAACAGAATTTCTGTGTAGAATTTTAACTTTTACTAAAATGGTTAATTTTCATGCAGCGATTTTTTTCTTCACTTTTTCAGTTAGATATTTTCACTCGCTCCTTAGATAGCTTAAATTCTCATCAAACTTGCCAGCATTGTGCTTGCTCTAATAGTTGGGTATCACATGGTTTTATTTATCGCCAGTCTGGTTTAAAAGTCGGTAAACGTATTTTGTGTGCCAACCGTTATGGTAAATCAGGTTGTGGCCGCACTTTGGCTTTGTACTTGGCTGATTTCATCCCTAACCGTCGTTATTCTTTTGTAAGCGCTCAATGAACCTACGGGGCTAGCTTTCTTTATTTTCGGCTTTAAAATTCCATGGCAGGAGCCTTTCTAACTTTTCAACCGTATCTGCGTATGGTAAGGCTTTGAATACCGCATTTAAATAGTGATACGGCTCAAGTCCATTAAGCTTAGCCGTTTCTATCAAGCTATAGTGTATTCCACTCGCATGCGCACCAGCGGGACTATCTGCAAATAACCAAGCTTTTCTGCCAACAGCAAACGGGCGGATCGCATTTTCTGCTAGGATATTGCTGATATTTAATCGGCCATCTTTACAGTAAACCGTTAATTTGTCCCATTGGTTGTGTAAGTAAGTCATTGCTGTGCCCGTTAAACTGTCTTTGACTACTTTGGGGCGCTGCACGTCTAACCACTTTTTCAACTTGTTCAGAACAGGCACGCTTTGCGCTTGACGCGCTTGGTATTTCCCATCAGCACTCAATGATTTTATATTACGCTCTATCACATACAACTTGTTGATATAGCTGAGTGCCATATCCGCTTTACTGACTTTGGTCTTTTTACTTTTCGGTTGCACGATCTGAGCTTCTTTAAATTTACGCCTTGCATGATCCCAACACCCTAATGAGGTCAGTTTATATTCTTTGCAGACCGCATTATATCCAGCATATCCATCAGATTGCAGGTAACCTCCCGTGAATCCATCCAGCAGGCGCAAGGGTACCTCCTGACTACGCGAAGGATCATATTCAAACAGCACTGATTGTCGATTAGGCTCTCCGCCTAGAGTGACCCACATGTATTTATCACCCGTTGGGGAAGCGCCTGGTTCTTTGAGTACCTGAATGCGAGTTTCATCCGCCATTATCAGTGGGCCGTTATGTTGATACTCACGGAGTAAATGAATAAGTGGTTGAACTTGCCTTGCCAACGCGATAACCCAATTCGCTAAGGTCGCCCTTGAGATATCACCACCATAACGGCGGATGATATTTTCTAAACGATACAGTGGCATACCATCCGCGTATTTCGACACAATCACGTAGGTCATTAAGTTCACACTGCCCATCGCTTTGGCTACAGGGTGTAATGTGACTTCAGCGGCTTTGATAATGCGCTTGTCTTGTTCATCTTTAAACACGGCTTTTTCTTGCATGTATTCCAGCACACGCACTTGAGCAGGGATGATGTCTAGCTCTTCTCGGACTTTTACAAAGAAGGTATCAATGGCACCGGCTTTGTCTTTTTCAGATAAATAAGCGAATACTTGTTCGCGTGGTAATTTATCAGAGAAAGGTTTACGCCCTGTTTTGGTTTTTGAAGCGGTATCAGGTAAAAGCAGTTCTTCTTGCTCTGGCTCTGCGGTGATTTCAGCTTCGTTAAACAAGTTACCTTGCTCAGCTGTGGTTTGTTCACTGCTAGACCCAAAACGTTTTTGGTTAGCAAGGTTGAGGTATTCTTCTAACAAAGCGATACGCTGTTGTTGCCAAGCAATCACTTCTGATTTTTTGTCGATAATGTCGTCTTTTTCAGACAGCAAGGCTGCCATCTCAGTCGTAGTTTCGACAGATGTAGAAGCTTGATTTGATTGAGCTTTGGGCGACATTTTCATGGCGGGTATTATAGCAAAGTGAGCGTCAAAAAGCCCTAAAAAACAGCCTCATAATGAAGTTTTTTATGGCCTTGCATAGCACTAATATCATAGCCATCGAGTAACCAATTTATCTGCTGTCCGGTTAAAGTTATCATCTCTTCATTGTTGCGTGGCCACTGGAATTTTTCTTCGGCTAAACTCTTGTAATAGAGCACGAAACCGTTGTTTTCCCAAAAGAGGCACTTTATTTTATTACGCTGGCGATTGGTGAAGGCGTATAAGTGACCTTCAAATGGATTGTGGCCAAGCTCACATTCAATAATGGCAGATAACCCGCGAAAGGATTTTCTAAAATCAACGGGCTGACAATAAAGGTAGACTTGTGTCAGTGAGATGTTGGGGCGCATCACTTGGTTCATGACAACACCTGGGCCAACTGTTTAACCAGCTCAAGGTTTTGGTGTGTAATACCACTGACCTTGAGGCCGTTATTCAGATGAACGCTCAGTGGTTGACTGGTTGTATAGCTTTCCATGACTTGGACACGAGCAAATCCGTTGGTCACGGAATTAACATGGCTGGGTAAGTTAGCCAATTTATGCTTATGATAGCTTAAGCCGTTTTGACATAAATTATGCTGACGACAATAAGCCGCTTGAGTAAGCCCTGATGCTTGCCATTGTTCGATATGTGTTTGCCAGTATTCTTGTTTAGCGGTGAGCATGTTATTTCCTCGCGTGAATGATGAGGAAATTATGCGGCTCTGAGATCTCGAAAGTAAGAACGTTAGTTCATTAGGCGCTTACATTCTTTTAGTGTGATTTGGGCGTTTGTTTTGTCATTACTGCAAGGGTCAACCGTTGAACAAAGTGGTTGGTAAGCGCATTGTCTGCTCTAACCGCCATGGTCACATCGGTTGTGGCCACACTACACAATTCGTTTTGGCTGAGCACATACCCAATCGACAATACAATGCTCTGCATTTAAGTTTATTCATTCTGTTATTACTGGCTAATGTCTCTGTTGTTAAAGCTTATCAACAGGTCACTCAGCAATTTGAAACCCGCCATGCTTGGCGTTGGCTTGCGTGTTTAAAAATCAATATCACCCATTATCGTTTATTGTTGCAATTTTCTTTGCCGTTACATCACTCAAGTGGCACTCAACATCCTATTTTTGCAACCTTGGCGTCACTTTGTCACATATTCACAGGCTCAGTCTGTCTTGAGTTTCAATTTAATGCGCAACGGGCTTTTATATAACCTGCCAATTGGCGTTTTTATCAGGTTTCCATTTTTTGTAACCATTAATTTCCCTAGTTGTTGTCGTATTGTTGGCTCATCTATTCCACATTTAATCGCCCCACATCAGCCGTCAGTCGGTTGCCTTGTGTTTTTTTATTAAGGTCGCGTAAACCTTTTTAATCCATTACAAGGACTTCTCTTTTATGAATCAATTAAAAGCCAATAAACCCCCACTGGAAATTCGCCTACAAGTGTTAAGCGCTGTCGATTATGCCAAACGCTCTACCATTAAAGCGCGCATTCAAGATGTGGCAACACGTACTTTTGTAGATAAACAAACCAATATTCAATACCAATTTACTTGGCGCACCATTAGCACTTGGGTGTATCGCTTTAAAAAGCATGGCGTAACCACTTTAGACAATAAAACTCGCTTAGATAAAAATCACTACCGCAAAGTGCAACCTAATGAGCTTGCCGAAGCCATTCATGAAGTGTTACCAACCCTTGGGCGCAGTAAAAATGGTCATGTGCCTAAAATGGCTTTATATCGGCGTTTATTAGCCAATGGGTTGTTTAAACGTTCACAATTATCACAAACCTCTTTTTATCGAATGGTCAGTACACATGGCTTGTTAGACAGTGAGCAGTGCCAAAAACTACGCCAGTCTTTTGCGATGCAGTTTAGTAATGAGCTGTGGCAAGCGGACACTATGTATGGTCCCTGTGTGACGGATGATGAAGGGAGAAAACGCAAAACCTTTTTAATCGCCTTTATTGATGATGCTTCACGCTTAATTACCCATGCTGAGTTTTTCTATGCCGACAATACCACCAACATGTGTGATGCCTTTCGCACCGCCTTGTTTAAACGCGGTAAACCGATGCGCTTGTACTTTGATAATGGCAGTAATTATACCTCTAAAGAAATTTTGCAAGCTTGTGTGCGCTTGGATATTCATCTGTCCCATGCCCCCATTCGAGACGGTGCAGCTAAAGGTAAAATTGAACGATTCTTTCGGCGTTTTCGTGACCAGTTCTTAGTGGATAACCCTGACATTACCTCATTAGATGAGCTCAATGATAAAACCAATGATTGGGTTGAGCACAGTTATAACAGCCAGTTTCATTTTGGCATTCAAATGACCCCTTTGGATAGGTTTTGTTTAGATTTAAATCGCATTCAATTTATTGCCGATGATGAATTTACCGAGGAGGTATTTTTTGTAGAGCAAGACCGTAAGGTGTCTAAAACCAATGTCTTTTCAATTCATAAACAACAATTTGAATGTCCTGTTGATTTACGCGGTAAAACGATACAGGTTAGGTTTAACCGCAGCGTACTAGACAAGTTTATTGTTTATTACCAAGACAAACGCATGGGGCAAGCCACTTGTTTAGATTTACACGCCAATGCCATCCGACATATGCGGGGTGATGTATGATTTCTAGTGTATTTGCCATTACCAAAGAGCCGTTTAATCGCACACATTTGTCTTTGTTACCGCAACAAAAACACATTGTTGATATTATTAAAATTCACGCTGCACAAGGTGGGTTTTCTGTCATTATTGGTGAGCCTGGTGTCGGTAAAAGTGTATTGCGCGAGCATATTGAAAGTTGGTGCAATGAGCGTGATACCTCTGTGGTCTCAGTTTCTAGAACCATGCATACTTACTTGAATATTTTAAAACAATTGGCCTTGTCATTTAAATTAGATGTACCTGCTAAAGATTTAGAAACCGAGCTGATTAAAGCCGCCTTTGAGCATGTTCGCCAACGTAAAACACTATACACCTTAATTGATGAAGCGCATTTGTTGAACATGGAAACGTTACGTAAATTGCGTTTGTTGTTTGAGAAATTCCCGAAAAAACACAATTTAGTTTTATTGGGGCAGCCAGATTTATTGCATTATCTATCGCTGAACATAAATGCCGATATTAAGTCGCGCATTACCTTTTCTCAGGCCATTAAACCACTGAATGATGATGACCTTGAACGCTATATTATCAAGGAACTAGAGACTGCTAAAATAGGTATCAATACCTTTGACTCTGCTGCCATTGAGGTCATATTACGCTCGGCAAATGGTAACTTACGTTTATGCCGTAATCTTTGTTATGCCAGTTTGATTGAAGACTGTCGCGAGGCCCAAAAGATGGTCACCATCAGCCATGTGAACAATGTACTGATTCAACCACATTGGCGCAGCCATGAAGAATTGATTAAGCAACAGGTGGCATCATGAAAATATTGCAAACAACTCAATACCTAAGTGCTGAAGACGCCGAGTCGATCATACAGTTCTTGGATGATATCCGCGAAATGCTAATCGCGCATTATGGTGAGGAAATACGTCAACATCATCGTAGTCGTTTAAAACTCGAAGAAAATGGGCAGAAAAATGAATAGTTAAACCTAATATGCCGAATCATCATACGCCCAACGCCTGAGTTAAATACTCGGGCGTTTTCCGTTTTATCGAGGTGGTAATTTGACCTTATTTGGAAAATTGCCAGCTCCATCCAATACGACAACAAATTGGTTAAGAGTATGATTGGAGTTGGTAAATTGTACGGTATGAATTTGGTAACGCCGAAAAATCGTTCGATATTAGCGTGGTAAAAACGTCATATTTTGGCCAAATCTTACGATATTTTGCTTGGTAAAAAGTATGACGTTATTTTTGTAAACTACAGTTTGTGAGTGAAATGCTAGATGCTGTGATACAGCAAAACTCTTGAGGCAAAGCGGCTAAGCGATAGCCGCTAAGAAAAAAACAGAGTTAAACATTTAGATGTGCGCACTCTAATTTAGTTATTAAATTCAATACATTAGTTAAAATAGCGCATCTAAAAATTTAAGCGTTTTAGATGAAATGCACTCGTTTTTTTGTATATATTTCAGATATATAACACCTAATGCAGATGCTGCATAGGGTGTGATAGTCATTCCGTTCTAAAATCGAAGATTTTTAGGGTGGAAATTAGTTAGAAAAATATTCAAAAAAATATACCCCTAAATAACAAACTGCAGCTAAGGAGAACAAAAAGCTTAAAAGAATAATCAAGCCATTAGCTCCAAACGCAATTAATAACCAACCAGAGCAAAACACGCCAATATAGGAACTAACAACTACTACATTTTTATTTATACCTTTGCCCTGCGTATGGGCAGTGTTTATATCTGCTCGTGAATGCTCACTTTTCAGCATATATAAAACCATACCAAAACAAAACACGATCACTAAACATTCTACGACAACAAGGTATGGGTTTAAGGCGTAAGAAATGTTCAAACACACCCAACTCAATAATGCAAAAGAAATAAAATGAACAGAAAGCAACCAAAATAAGAATGGCTTACATTTAATACTGTTTACATTGTGATAAAAATAGAATGCAAGGCATAAGGAATAAAGCAAGTTGAATAAGGCTAGTAAACTTTCCATAGAATGCTGCAACACGCTACTTTTAGAAACAAAAAATAACACAACAATAGAGCTGATACTATTGAAAGCACCAGCCCCCTGTATCTTGGCTTTAATTCGTGAATCGACCATTTAAACCTACAAAGATTTCCAGAAGTTTCTTGAGCCAGATGTACTATAAGCACTCTCAATTGACCAAGCGGTGACTGCAGCAACCCCCAACCCGACAATAGCTCCAACTGCAGTCCCTATAATTGGAACTACAGAGCCTACAGCAGCACCTGCAGCGGTAGCCCCGATAAAGGTACCAACACCAATACCCACTGCGCCAGATACGACGGCTTTAGCGCCATCATGCGCTGCGTCTACTGCAAAATTTTGTGCTGTGAATTCCTTATCGTGGCTTGCAGCAAATTCAGAACCGACATAATTATATGCCGCATATTCTAGTGAAGTGCCAATTAGAGATATTAATGGTGCTGCTTTTAAACCCTCCAATGCAACTAAATTAGCTTGAGTTCTCGGGCTAAGAGCTTCATTCCAAACAGGTTTGGATACAACTTGCCCTGTATCAGTAATTTCAAAAACATAACGGCTATCCCAAGGACTAGCATTACTGACAATGGTCTTCCCTAAATTTAAACTACCGTTATAGATCTTTGGTGATACACCAGCGAGGCTGCTTGAAATGCCTGATATATCATGCATAGTCCCAGGAGAACTTTGGACACCGAATACTTCATTTTCAACACCACTAAATCCTAACCAAGATACAATCGTCTGTTTCAATTTCAGTTCATTTTGCTGCGAACGTGAACGCAGGTTTTGCTGGAGTTTAACTGCACCATCCCAATCAAACTCAGTTGAAAAATCAACACCATTGTATTTGTCTAGATGAACAGTTTGCATACGGCGCTCATATGCAATTTGTCGATTTCTCGAAGCTTCATCTCGTTGGAATTGATTTGCTAAGACTGTATTATCAAGTTCGCGCATGCCTGCTTGGGCAGCAGATAACCCCTCTCGACTACGTTTAAATGTCGCTTCTCGGTTTTTATCTATTTTCTGACTTCGAGCAACAATAAAAGCTTCATACTTTGCATCAATGCTCTTACCTAAATTTTCTTGAGCTTTGGTTGTGTCAATATCTGTTGGCATGGTGGTGATTTTCTCGGAAATTTCCTTACGGCCGTTTTCAATTAACCCTTTTTCAAGAGCTTTGGAAATCGCATTTGCTTTAGATTGACTTTCCAACTGAGATTTGGTTGGCGAACCTTTCATCCCCTCAACAATGCTATTCCCCAATGCATTGCCAAAAGCATTTTACTGATGGCTGTCCTTATAAATTTCAGTCTAGCGGCTAACAAATAGCCGCTAATTATCATAGATTTAACTGTCGCCTCGCTTCGCGAGTGCATCTTCTACTATTTTTTTCAATTCAACAGGAATTCCGCCTGTGATTTCAACGCTAAAATCAGCATAAGCAGAATATACATTCTTAACTTGACCCAAAGGTGCATCAGAATGGAATATACCTCGGCAAGGGATCTCCTCCCATTTTAAAGGGCTAATAATTTGTCCCTTATCTATTTTCTCAAATAATGGAAGCAAGGTATGTAAAGCGTCCGCTGCATAAATTTTATTAGAATCGTCACTCTTTGCTAATTCTGTCAGTAAAACACATAATCTTGATGCTCGCTTTTCTAACTCAAATTGGTTCATACTAATTACCTAATAATATCTCTTTAATTAACACAGGATCTGTAAAAATCGAGCGATTAGGTACTATATATTGCATACCACCACCGATACGATTGACTAAACCATCAGTAGCAGGTGCCACTGGACTTACAAACACTTCTGCACCTCCACTATTTTTAGGAGTAACTTGGAACACTTTATAAGTAGTTGATTCATTCGCAAGAGGTAAACCAAAATAATCAGCTAAAGTTTGCCCTGATGCTTTTGCTTTTATTAGCTCGCCAGGCGTAGTGAAGTACGGTGAAGATGCACCGACACCATCAGCAGTAATCTTAATCAAATTATCTCCCCCATTAATACGTTGAACTACAGGAAGTTTTCCACCAGATGTTAAAACTTCCATTGCTTTTTGATAAGGATGCTCGTGTCCACCTTGAACCAATTGTTGGAATAATTTTTTACCGTCGGCAGTTTTTAGATAATCAATTGCTTGGTCTGATGACACGCCATTGGTTACAAAGTTGCTCCACGGATGGCGCTTTGCAACAGCTAAACTTTGTGCTTTCTCAATTTTAAAAGCAAGACTAGCGCGTACATTTTGTCTCTGAAGCGTTTCTTTCGTACGGTTGTATACAGCTTGAAGTTCAGGTGAGACAGCGTTAATCCCTGCCTTAACGCCATGATAAAACACCCCAGATATACCGCTAATTTGAGCTAATCCCATTGCTTGTGAAAGTTCATTTAAGCCAAAAGCATTATCTAACTCGTAGTTTAACTCTCGGCTAAATGAACCAAAATCATCCCTTCCCATGATATCCCTAATTTCAGAGTCATACATACCGCCAGCGACATTGCCAACGGTGTCCAGCATGCCGCCTTGGTATAGCTCTTTAAGTCCTTTTCTACTTATATCAAACCCGCCATTGCCGAAGCTTTCACCGTTCACAGTAACTCGTCCAACTCGATTAGAATTACCGTTAGCAGTTGAACCTGTTGAGATGCCTTCTTCTTTATTCGCTGTAACTGCCAACTCATGATATTGATCATCCGAAAGGTCATCTATGACGCCTTCTTTTTCATATATAGCCAAAGTTTCAGCGGCAGTAGCTCCTTCAGGAACTTCAACTTTTGCAAGTTTTGGAGAGATAGGTTTAGATTTCATCCCCTCAACAATACTATTGCCCAATGCATTGCCAAATGCATAATCTATTGATTTTATTGTTCTTTAAGTATGCCTGTTACAGATTACCTGCCTTTTTTTCTTGACGCTGGTTTCCTTCTCTTGCGGCGTACATTTGCACTATTTTTGGGTTCTGTTGGGACTTCAATGTTTTTATCGGGATAATAGATAGCAACCGGTTTAGGTTTTAATCCGCCTGGAGCCATACCGTTCTGAAGCTCAACCTCATACATGGGTAATGGCTTTTCAGCTCCGCTTATCTTACGTTTGTATAACTCATGATATAAACCTGTGTATTTTTCAAGTCGTTGGTCTATCGGAAAGCTACGGCCATCTTTAAAATGGATTCGATATTTAGGAACAGGCATTCCATAGGGGCTAACGGGTAGAGGTGGTATTTCGACAGAAGCCACCTCACTCCACTCGTAGACTTTTCCGTTGTTAAGTCTAATGTTGGTGTCACACGTACTCAACAGTACCTGACCACTTTCGAGCCAGTCTTTTGTTCGTAATACAACAAAAACACCAAGTAAACCAAGCGCGCCTAATACAAACTCAAGTTCCAAAACAGGAAAAGCGGAATACAACGCTAACCCTATCAAAAATAGATAGCGGATATAATCCATCCAAGAGCTAACAAAACATTGCCACCAACTAAACTTATAATGTTTGTATAAATTCAATTGAGCATTTTCACTTAGTGCTGACGTGCCGATACGATTATTTGTGAACATCAAAATGACCAATTTGAAAACACATTGTTGCCATAATTTCCAATGAAACTATCAAAACTTTCATCAGCAAAAGCTCCAAAATTCTTGGGCACCCAATTTGAAGAAGAAAAATATTTATTTAATCCAAAACCTGCAGCCCCGCCAGCAAACGTAGCTAAAATTAAATGATCATAATTAATTTCTTCTCTTCCCATTGATTGCTCCCATCTTTGGTCTAAAAATTCAGTCGTTAAACTAGTTCCCATTCCTGCAAGCACGGGGTTTCTAGCTCCACCAAACATAGCACCTCCGATAAAACCCGTTGTAAATGACTTAAACGGATTTGAGCCATCAACTCCGTTAAAAGCCAAATCTGCTGCTAGGTTTGTTGCACCATTAACACCACCTTGTTGAATAACCGATTGGAATGTTTTATTTGCAGCCAAGTTCCCGAGTTGGGTATTGAGTGATCCAGCAGTACCTGTTAATCCGACTCTAGCATTTTGACCTGCTTGTAACGCAACCTTTCTCAATGCAACTTTTGTTATTTCAGTTTGAGCTAAGCTCAATGGATTGGCCTGCCAAATCGCGCTTCTTGCGTAAGTGCCTGCATGTAAAACCATATCATCGGCAAGATTTACGCTGGCTCTGCCCAATGTCATTAACCCATGCCCGACTTGAGGTACCAAATTGACCATTCCACGAAGCGCCAAGTTTCCTAAAGCACCAATGCCCGTCACCAAACTCGGTAGTGTTGCAATTCCACCAACTAACTGTAACGAAACGGCTTGCAACTCGCGTGTTGTTTTCGTCCCTTCATTTCGTGCAAAGGCCATTCGTGTAGCAGAATCATTCATATCAATGATATTGCCTGTAGTAACCCGGTTAGCTTTGCCGACGTTGTAGTTATGAATTCCTCTGGCTATGCCTGCTTGATAGGACGCTTCAATTCTTTGATTGCCTTGAACACTAGTAAACGCAAATTTATAGGCAAGTCCTGCTGCAGGACTGCCTTTCAAGAAATCAGTCACATGGTTAAGCACACCATCACCGTAGTTGAAAAAGGCATTGTCTGATCCATTGGATAAATAAAACCCTTTGGTTTCATCAATTCCAACAATACTTCCGTTTAATTTAGGGCCGCTACCTGACGATCCCGAACCGCCTGAGTTACTGTTGCCACCTGAACCGCCATTCGAAATTGTGCCACCGTTTTCTTTAGCAACCGCCTTAGCGGCGGCATAGGTTGCCTCTTTTTCTGAAGCACCCGATTGAATCGCATTTGTGTATGCTTCGTCAGCAGTCTTTTTAGCTTGAGTTTTAGAAGTTGGTTTAGCACTCATCCCCTCAACAATGCTATTCCCCAATGCATTGCCAAAAGCAATCAAACTTACAAAGCATTATTAGCTCTGATCTAGCACTTGTTTAGCATGCTCTAATTGTTCAGGTAAAACCATATTAGATTTCGAATATTCAACCAACTCGGAATAACAATTTCTCGACATTTCTCTATCTTTCATCTGCTCGTAAACACCGCACAAAGCATACATAACACGTCCGGATTTGCCGTTATTCTGCATGTAACTTAATGCAAATTTAGTTGCTCTCTCTAAACCTCCATGGTCTGCAATAAATTGTATATAAGACTCTAACATCGCTAAATCGTTGCCATTTTTTTCAAAAGCTTCGATGTAGATCGCATTGGCTTCTTCTAGCCGACCTGCATAAGCCAACGCATCAGCATATTGGATGATGTAATACCGATATTGTGGATGTTCAACATATTTAGATACGTCATAATATCTTTCATATACGGCTATCGACTCTTCAAAAAAACCAAAGTCATACAACAAAATTGCATACGATATTAAGTATGAAAAACCATTCAACTCCATAAATGTTCGCAAATTGCGTTGCTTCCCTGAGTTATCGATACTCTTATATACGTCCAACCCCTTTCGCCCCAATAAAACAGATGCTCTTACAATTTTCTGGGTATTTTCATCTAGCTCTTGCAAGTTTTTATTTGGCTGTATTTGCGCAGTATTAAAAATAGCAACCATAAAATATGGTTCAAACCGTTCAGGATATTCTTTAAGTAGTGTTTCAGCCAATCGCTTAGCACTATACACATCACCTCTAGAATAAAACGCGACTGCTGTTTCTGCTTGTTCAGCAAATTCAAGATTTTTATCTTTATAATCAGAACAACCAGAAGCTAACAGCAACGACAGTAGAAGAGTAACAACCTTCATTAATTTATACATTGCTATTCAAAAAGTCCTCTCGGGCGTATATAAGGGTTTCCATTGCCGCTTTCAGGAATACCAATTCGATAAGCCGCTTGTAACGGAGATAAATAAACCGCTTGGTTAACGTGCTCTTTTGGATAATACCCTGGTGCAGGATTTAACGAATACTTAAAGTGACCTGAAACATCAGCATGGTTTACTCCAGTTGAATCACGATAGAAGTCAATGGTGGTAACTCGATCATTACCCAGAGCTATTTGTCGACTAACATTCGCATATTTGTGAGCCCCAGTAGACAATGCATCAACAGCGCTAACTACGCCGCGTTTTAAGCTGCGAGAGCTATCCATGTTAGTTTCGGAATTAATATCCCAACTGTTCGGTAACTGACTTGCTGGTTCCATAAACAAAGATGAAAAACTTCTTTTGTCTACAAGTGTTGCATAATACGTCAGATCGCCTTTTGAAACTAAGCCTGTATTCAATAATTGTGTCGCTGGAACGTTACTATCAGCAGCCCCACCTAGCATTGATAAAACAACATTTTCAAAGTCACTGGTAGAGGTGGTTTCAGCATACCTTGTATTATTCAATTTCTGATACAACTCGCCTGCAGAAGTAAGGTTTTCTGTTTTGAGCATGCGTGGATCGTTTAATACTGGATCACGCACCCACTCTGTGTTCAACAATATGCTGCCTTCTAGATCAAATCCGTTTGACAACATATCTGGTAGCGCAATTTCTGGCTTAAAGGTATTCTGATATACCCACTCATCAACCAAAGGGACGCTAACTTTTTTCGCGCTCAAATCTGCATCTAAATTTTGTTTATACGAAACAGTATCACTTCGTCTTTGGCTTTCTTTTTGACTTCTAACAACCTGCGCTACTTCAAAATCAGCATCAAATTTATCTCGTTGCGCTTGGCCTGTTTTGTTGATGCTGTTTGTTGATTCTTTTTCAGCGCCAGCAGTCGTACTTTTGGCTATATCTGCCATTGGCTCATCAATATTGCCGAGCTTGTCTAAATTAATTAATTTATTAGCTCGGTCATTAATGGCTTTTTGCTCTGCTGCCGTTAAATCTTTTTCAGCACTCATCCCCTCAACAATGCTATTCCCCAACGCATTGCCAAAAGCAATCACCCCGCCATGCAGTCCTACGCATAGAGGCATTTTCCCTTTTATTTTCAGGTTGTTGTGAGCGGATATCTGGTTCATTTGTGCAGTATCTTACTTTTTTGCCCTAGATGCACTTTTTTTTCTTAGTGGCGGGTAAATGGCTGGGTTGGCCGTTAGGCCAACATAGCCATTTAACCGTCTATTGCCCCTTGGGGTTGGGGTTGGGGGTTATAAAGTGTTGGCGCTTGCGCCAGCTTTGTAGGCTTTAGGCAATTTATACATAATGTAAATTATAGGGCGCTAGCGGACTGTACCCAACAATGTGGCTCGGCCACTTTATTGGGTACAGCCTATAATTTTTTACATTATGTTAACCCGAAGGGCTTGATTGCCTAAAGCTGGTTAAGCCCTAAGCTTAGGGGTGAACAGGATTAGCAGAAGTTTACTTCTGCCCTGTGAACACCGAAGCCATGGATGGCGTAGGGTGCCTGGCGTTGCGTAGCAGGACTGTGAAGCTACAGAAGGCGCATTGGAAGGAGCTTGCGACTGGAGATGTGGGGTTTGGTAAATAAAAAAACCGCAGTGAACCTTTAAGCGTGGGCGCTGGCCTTGCTGCTTTAGTGCTTAAGTTTGCTAGGGCTTTTGTTGCAAGGCCTGTGACTGCGCTTTAAGGTGAGCAAGCTGCCTTTTTGTTTCTGGGGCTTGCCGATAATGATGATGTTCGAGTGCCGACTCTATTTTACTCAAACTCTTTTAATATTTGTTTTAAAGCTTCTGCTGTTATATCCGATTGTTCCGCTTTTGAGTATATGGTCACCAGTATGCAACGTATGTCTGTTTTAAGGTAATAAATTATTCGGTAACCACCACTTTTACCTCGTTTACTGTCGCTATTTTGCGCTCTAACTTTATACAAGGTGTAAGGAACACCTGTTATTTGTGAACCTGGTGTTTCACCGTTGACAAGCGCTCGTAAAATTGGACTCACATCTGTTTTTATTCGTTTGTATTTACGTGATAAACGTTTTAGCTGGCGTTTAAACCCTTCTGTGTATTCTATATTCATTTTAATTTAATCAACGTCAATGCCATCCCACAGGGTTTCTATTGGATGCGTTTTACCAGCCACGACCTCTTTCCAGCCTTCTTTGAAGCTGGCTTCTGCTGATGGCAAATCAGATGAAACCCCTTCATTAAACGAATGAACAATCCGCAATAGTAACGGACGGTATTCTTCAGGAGTTTGGTCGATTTCAGCGTGTAATTGCTTAGTGTAATCAATCATGGTTATGGGCATACCTATAGCCTCCGATATTCAAGCCTTTGGTTCAGTGTATGCAATTATACAGTGTTAGTGAAGTTATCTGTCACTTTTGACAGCCTATATTGTTTCGCCCGATTAAATTTCATCTTCTTCATCCTCTAACATTTGCTGTAATTCGGCCATATCCTCTCCTTCGGCTTCTGAGGCTTTTTTCAGTTTGGCGGGATGGCAGCGTGTGTGAACGTCTTTTAAAGCTTTGATGCTCACTTGGGTGTATATCTCTGTGGTGCTCAGCTCTGCATGACCTAGCATGGCTTGGATAAAGCGAATGTCTGCGCCATTTTCTAACATTAGCGTGGCCATTGTGTGCCTAAATAAATGGCAACTGCCTTGTTTGGGTATACCTGATTTTTCAACATATTGGGCTATGGTGCGTGACAGCCAGTTTTCATTAAACTTTTCACCGAGCCTAGTTAAAAATAATGTGCCATCGTCACTGGCCAGTGCCAGCTCTGGGCGCACTTCGTTTAGGTAGCAGCTTATCCAGTGTGCGGCTCGCTCGCCAAGCGGTAACATGCGGTCTTTTTTGCCTTTGCCTTGGCGTACCAGTATGGTTAACCGCTCTAAATCGATATCAAATACGCTTAGGTTAACCACTTCCATTCGGCGTATGCCGGTTGAATACAGCACTTCCATTACGGCTCTGTCTCGAATACCCAGTGGCTCGGCGCTGTTGGCTTGGCGCATCACTTTTTCAACTTCTTTTTCACTTAATATGGCTTTGGGTAAACGTTGGCGTATTTTGGGTGGCTCTAGTTCGCTGGCTGGGTTATACAGCAGGTAGTTGCTTTTGGTTAACCATTTAAACCAGCTTTTAAGTGGGCTTAATTTAGCCCGTTGTGAGTAGATGGACAGTGGTTTGCCGTCTGCTTTGCGGTATAAATATAAATGCCTTTGGTAGCGCTCTAATATGGGTTTGGTGATTTCTGGCGGTTGGCGCAGGGCTCGGCCATCACACCATTCAATAAAATCTCGTATGTAGCGTTCATTATTCCACAGGGTTTGCTCTGTGTAGTGTTTGATGCGTAGTGCATCTAAATAATGGTGCATAAAGGCAAGCAGGCCATTGGGGTCGGTTGGGTCGCCAACCTGTTTAATAAAACGTTTTTCTCGTTTAGGCACGGGCAGCTCCTTTTTGTAGGTACGACAGGATTTGTCCGTTTACCCCTATAGGTTCATTTTCTTCTATTTTGGGTAAAGTGTGCGCCATTGCCTGCGGTTGCTGGCTTGATGTGGGGTGACTACCTGCCGACTTAGTACCGACTTGGGGGTGACCAGCCCCCGACAGGTGCGAAGGTTCCCCCGACAGCAAAGCCTGCAACCCCGACTTGCTTGCATCACACTGGTATTGACTGTTGTTTTCAACGTCTAATAAACCCTGTAAAAACCGCCCTTCATGTTCGCCTGTGTAGAGCAGCTCATAAATAAATGAGTGTCCGCGACTGCCTCTGTGCACAAGCAGGTATTCCATTTCTTCCAATCGTTTGATGTGTACTTTCAGTTGGGTATTGCCCCAGCCGCTATAGTCTCGAACAGCTTTGCGGGTAAAGCGGTAATCACTTTGTTGTATTTTTTGGGTTTGGCAGGCATCCAAGACCATTTTATGGATAAAATGCAGCAGTTTGCGGGTTTGCGGTGGCAGCTCGTCTAAGGTGCGCCCGAGTACTTCATGTGCTAGGTGATTAGCCACTTGAATGTCGCTGTGGGTGACTTCTATGTATTCTAGTAGTTGGCCTTTGTGCTCAATGCGTTTTATCTCGCGTTGGTATTGGTGTAATAACGCTATGGCTCGGATAAGTGTTAGGTATTTCATATGGTCGCGGCGCGTACGGGTTTTATCCGATAAAAAGGTTAATTGCTCGGCATAGGGGTTGGCGACCAGTAAAGGGCGTAATAGTCGTTGGGCATTTTGGTGTAGGTGTATCACGTCTTTTTTGTTGTTTTCAGCAAGCAGGCCTTCTATGGTTTGGCGCTGGCGCTGCATTTTGTGGATGGCTTCGGTTTGTTCGCGGGTTTCATTGACGGATAACACTAAGCAGCGGTTCATCAGTTCTTCATCAATATCTATCGCTGTGGTGGTCATCATTAACATCACAGGCCCTTCTACTTTATATTGCTGCGTTTCTAAATTGCCTGTGACTGGGTTTTTACCTGTTGAAGCGATACTCACCTCACCTTCTGATTGCAGTAGTTTTAATGCATAGGCGGCTTGGTCTGCTCCTTCCTCTTCTGATATGGCCAGTATTTTATGTTTTAGGTTGGTTTCGCCCATGTAATACAGGCTTTGGCCTGTCATTGAGCTAAATTGGATGCGCTCTTCTGTTGGTGTCATATTTAACACTGCATCCATTAATGAGCTTTTGCCTGCGGCGCTGCTAGATTGGATCATAACCGCTAACGGTTTATCGAGCTTGCGACTAACCGCGGCCAAGTAACCGACAAGCTTGTTGGTTTCCTCTCCAATAACGCCGCAGGCCTCGAAGTCTTGTAAAATGCGGCTAAGAAGAGAAGGTGAATTTAAAAGTTCAAGGGCAGCTTTGCGCTCTGCTTCGGTTAAATGATTATGCTGACTGGTTTGGGCTTGTTTGTTTTGTTGTTTTTTATCTTGCAGCGATTCAAGCTTAAGTAATATATGGCCTAAGTCTTTTTTAATGTCATCTTCTGATACGCAGAGTTCTAAGCTGGCTTGTTTGATGTATAAATGTCTGGCACGCGCTGAGTAAATATCTAAATTATCAACATGGAAGCTATCCTCTAAACTCACCAGTAAATTTACTTTTAGCTGCTCGACACTTTGGTTTTTATCTAAACCTCGGATGCGGTAACGGCGATTGTCTAAGGTGATGATAAGTTCATTGGATGCACTGGCGTTTTCATCTAAATCGGTTTGCTCTGGCATGTTTTGTTCTGGCGTTGTTTGTGTGGGCATTGCTTGCTCAGGTATGGCAGCCGCTTCGGTTGGGTACATCTTTTCTGGCCCTACACCTTTTCCTAACCACTGTGCTTTTCTTATCGCAAGGCCAAGGCTTTTTTGTGCAGGTTTAACTTGTCGGGCATATTCGTTGGCATCCATGCCTTTTGGAAATAATATTCTAAATACTTCAAAGCCTTGATTCATCAGTTGTTCAGCTAAACTGTCTGCGGCTTTATTGCCTGCATCATCTCTGTCGTAGGCAATTAACACACGTTTAATTTGATGTTGTTTAAAGGCTTGTAAGTGGTCGTCTATAAAACCATTGGTGCCATAACTTGCGGTGACATTTCTAAAACCATGTACCCAAAAGGTCATGGCATCAATTAGGCTTTCACATAAAATAATTTCATCTGTGGCGCTCAGTGCTTGAATATTCCATACCCCTTGATGTGGGCCTGGTAAGTAGGTGTGTTTGGGGGTGCCTTTGCGTAAGTTGTCTAATAGTTTGCGGCCGTATATTTCGACTATGTGGTTTTGTTCATCGACCACGGGCACCACAATTGAGCCATTAAAATGCTCATGGCCTGATTGTCTTAATATGCCAAGTTGTTGCAGCTTGCCGCGAATATCAGCCCCTGCTTGGCGATTTTTTTGTGGTAGGCGATAACCGAGCGTGCGATTTGCAAAACCCAGTTGAAAGGTATCAATCAGCTTTGGGTGTTCAAGGCCGCGCTGTTTTAAATACGCCAAGGCTTCAGGTGATTGTTTGAGCGTTTGGTGATAATAACCCACCACTTGTTGAAGCGTCGCTTGTGAGTCGGCATCACCACTTAACGGCGTTGGCAATTTTTGTGTGGTGCCATATTTTACCGCCTTTGTCGTTGGCTCAGCCTCACTAGCGACTAAGGAAGAAATATCTTGCGATGCACATGGATGTGCAAGTGCCGCGTGAGAATGGATATCGGAAGCGGTTAGTATTTCAACTGCATGACGAAAGCTCACGCCTTGTGTTTTCATCACCCAATCAATCACTGAGCCACTTTCACCGCACCCAAAACAGTTAAACAAGTTTTTAGATGGGGTAATAACACAACTTTCCGTTTTATCATCATGAAATGGGCAGCACAGCGCTTTGTCTTTTACGCCATGACTTTTGAGTTTATAGCCTTGTGATTCAACCAAGCGACATAAATCGACTTGTTGTTTGATTTGGTTGATTAATTCATCTGAAAGTCGTGCCATTTTGGGTGTTTCCTAAAAAACCTGTCAATACCTAAAGAGTAAAAATAACTCTGTTGAAGAGTACTCTATTTTAGAGTACATTAAATTGCAAGTTAAAAACAGGGGTTATTATCATGCCATCGATTCATTATTGGACTCGGCATATGCCAACCATAGACAAACTGTTTTATCAACAATTAGGTCAACGTATTGCTTTTTTTAGGAAAGAAGCGGATTTAACTCAGTCTCAGTTGGCTGAGTTATTGGGTATTTCTCAACAAACTATGGCGCACTACGAGGTGGGACGTTTACGTATTTCTGTTGAGCTATTAAGTAAATTGGCACAAACCTTAACCATTGGTATTGAGCAATTACTGCAAGAGCCTGTGCCGAATCAAACAACTAAGCGTGGACCAACTTCTTTGCTGCAAAAACAAATTGAACAGGTAAGCCAATTGCCCCGAGCTAAACAGAAGTTTGTGAGTGAAATGCTAGATGCTGTGATACAGCAAAACTCTTGAGGTAAAGCGGCTAAGAGATAGCCGCTAAGAAAAAACGGTAGTGCTTAACATTTAGATAAGCGCACTCGAATTTAGCCATTAAATTCAATACCTTATCTAAAAACGCGCACCTAACGATTTATATATATATCAGATGAAACGAACCCATTTTTTGTATATATTTCAAATGCATAACACCTAATGCAGGTGCTGCATAGGGTGTGATAATCATTCTATTCTAAAATCGAAGATTTTTAGGGTCTAAAAACAAGTAAAGCAGCCAATGGCTGCTTGCAATAAAATAACTAAATACATCAAGCCTGAAACTTTAATCTTAATCAATTGGTGTAGTGGTCAATTTAACTTGGCGACTACATGAATAAAGTATCACTGACCAAGATCACTAATCAGGCAATTAAAATCCAACAAAGGCCTTGTTGCTGTATAACCATACTTACTATAACCATCCCACATCTCAGCAAAGTGGATTTGAGCGCCATTGCCTGCAACAGTAAAATAATAATTATCCTCAACACCTTCGATCTTTAGATAATACTTCACTGTCGTATGGCCCACATTGTAGCGAATTGTTGCCACTTCCATACAGCTATAAAAAGTGTTACCTAAAAGACCTTGTTTAAATGGCCGCCCACCAGTTTTTAATTCATTCAAATCTGAGTACAACCAAAATTTAGACTCACTAGAAATCCCATTTAAAACATTGCGATATGGATCTAGATTTGGTACACAAGCTACAACCCATAAGCATATGAAGAGCACTTTATGTAAACTAAAATTAGTCATTTCTAGTCCCATATTTTTTCCCAGATATATCCTGGTATTTCTCTATATTTCAACGTAGTTGGGGATATAGGAGCGCCATAACCAAACTGCGTATGACCTTCGATTGTAGGTGTGCCTAATCCCAAAGTAAGCTGGATGCCGGTATGGCTCTTTTGCCCTAGAGAAGGCATAGTCGTAATAGCTTCGACCGTCCCAGAAAATAACGCTGCGACTTGTCCACCACTTGCGTTGTACATACCTTCCATAGTGCTAGCCCAATCTGATGTATTAAATAAGGTAAATTCAATGCCAGCATCAACCCCAGGAACTCCAACAGTAGCGCCACCTTGAGCACTCCAATATCTTCCAAATGACACCTCCTGCCTAGAGAAATCCATATTAAAGAAAATACCTGCGGCACCAGCTCCCCCTATACCAGCATCACCGCTGATAGAAGAACCAACAGCAAACGTAAACCCAGAATTTTCAACCGACATCCAATCAATAGATGAATCATTTAAAATAGAGCTTTCTAGATCAATACCTTGATCCATCCTCGTTGTATCCATTCCTAAATCAACCCAAGGTGTATATTTAGCAATATCCAGCTCTAAATCAGGTATTAGAGTGTTTTTCTGAATCCATTCTGAGTTAGCTAAATCGCTATTTTGGCGATAGTCTTTGTATTGCTCTTCATATGCTTTGAAGTCAGCATCGATGCGCTGCCTCTCAGCAACAGTGTGTTCTCGGCGCATACTTTCTTTTTGGCTACGAGCTATTTGCAGTACTTCAAAATCCGCATCAAATTTATCTCGTTGCGCTTGGCCTGTTTTGTTGATGCTGTTTGTTGATTCTTTTTCAGCGCCAGCAGTCGTACTTTTGGCTATATCTGCCATTGGCTCATCAATATTGCCGAGCTTGTCTAAATTAATTAATTTATTAGCTCGGTCATTAATGGCTTTTTGCTCTGCTGCCGTTAAATCTTTTTCAGCACTCATCCCCTCAACAATGCTATTCCCCAACGCATTGCCAAAGGCATTTAATTGACATCAAACCGGCTTTAGTTTTTCTTTTTTGATTATGTCTTTTTCTGGGTAGTAAACAGAGTCACATAAAAAATCCCACGCACCATTTTCCCCTTCCACTGTTGTGTCATACAAATAAAGTGCTTTTTCCGTCCCCGGTATTTTACGCAAATAAAGTTGTCTATATAACTCGGTGTAACCTTCTATTGTCTGTTGAACCTTATATGTTTTTCCATCTGTAAAATGAATAATGTAACCAGGGAAAAATGAATGATAGGCTCGAGATTCTTGATATGGTTCCTGCTTAACCATTTTCACTTCTTCCCAAGAGTGCTCCCCATTTTTGAGCACATCTATACCCGATTTTGATAGCGTAATTTTTTGTTTTTTTACGTGTCGATAACTACTCCACGCGGTCCACCACATTAAAAGTGCAAAAAAAGCACTTAAAGCATCAAATTCCCATTCATTTTCAATACTAAGCGAGTAAATCATCAATCCTGTGGTTGAGGCTATTGCAATCAAATTACGATTCACAAAATGCCAGAACGACTTAGGCTGGCACCTGTAGGTTTTCTCGAGCAATTGCTTGGTGGGTCGATGCTTCATTATTGAGAAACACCATTATTATAAGCTTTACCCAGAAACCAACTTGAGCCATTATCCAACACACGCTGTAGCTCTTGCTGCGGGAAAAAACGATTGAATTTGTCATTTTGCAAAGTAAATTGGTATTTAGGCGCCCATACACCGGCGGTCAGTGAGCTTATAACACCAGAATAAAGAATATCGTTTGCGTTAAATCCCTCTCCTGTCATTAACTGCTCTGAAAATTTACTTAAAGCCCCGCCACCAAAACCACCTATAAATGCAGAGCCAACAACTCCCTTCGAATTTAATAATCGCGTAGTAGAATTTGCTCCAAAACCACCAACAAAACCAGAGCCAAACGAAATAGCCAAATCATCTATACCTGCATTGGGATTATACATGCGTTCCAAGCCTGCGTTTAAACTGCCCGAAAGTATACCTGCGCCAAAATCAACAGGTTTAATATACGGATTTCGAGCAAGAGCTCCGAGCCCATTATTTAATGTCGCAGCAAATCCTGTGTAATTAACTTGGCCAAGCCTAACTGCGTTTAAACCTCTAGTGCCATTAAGAGCCAAACCATTCAACTGAGTTCCGCCCGCACCACGCCAGCCGTAGGCTTGAAATTGAGAGTACGCATGACGACCAACATCATCAACCAGGTTCATTGAAGCTCGGCCTAAAGAAACTAGCCCTCGTCCTGCTAATACGCTAACGCCGCCAAGTAACGGAACTGTCGCAACAGCAGTCATGATATTAATAGCTGTTGATTGAAGTTGTTGAGTGGTTTTAAAACCTTCATTACGCGCAAAAGCCATTCGTGTAGCTGAATCATTCATATCAATAATTCCACCGGTCGGCCTACCAAGATCAACTCTACGCATTCTACTTTCATAAATAGCTTGGCGCTCTGCGGAACTAATTGCTAAGGCATTTTGTTGTGTGTCGATTCTGTGGTGGTACATCATTGAGCTAATCCCCAATGCCGAACCACTTGTCGATAAGTCGTTACCAGCCCAATTTAAGAAGGAACTATGGATCTGCTTCGCAGTATCAAACGTGCCGTCAATTCGACCTCGGAATATATCACTCATAGCATTACCATCTTTGTATCGGGTAAAATGAACGTTTCCGTCTTTGTCGTAAGCACCGTGAATACCACTAAATCCACGCTTATCGCTTCCGCCTGATGAGCCAATGTCATCTGAGATATCCTCAAACGACACCCCCTCATCTTCGTACACTTTTTGAATGGCTAATTTCTTAGTCGTGTCGTCTGCGTCACTATTTTGGATTTCTTGGATTTTTGCTGCAGCCTTGCTACTGCCATCCCCTTTCATCCCCTCAACAATGCTATTGCCCAACGCATTGCCAAAGGCATTTAATGCAACTTGAGCATAATTAGCATTTTGCCCACCATTCCACTGGTGGTCAAGTTTCGCTGTTGTAGCTCCAGCACCAAAGCTAGATAAACTTGCACGACCTATTCCAGCTGCACTTATTGGATCTGCTGAGCCATATTTTGAGTTTAATCCTTCAGCAATACCATGTCCAGCTAACGAGCCTGCAACTTGAGCCGCCATACCTTTCCAACTAAAACTAACATCATTATTTCCAACTAATTTGTTCGCAGCAATGTTAGCTACATAACTACCGGCGGCCATAGTCGCAGCGCCGTATGCGTCTAATGACGCCTTAGCACCTTTTTTCGCAGAGTTAAGTTTTGTAAAAGTATCAGCAGTATCTGCTCCAACCCCCATAGCGGCGCCCATACCCGCAGTCGCAACAGAGGTTAAACCTGACGATAACGCATTTTTAAGGCTAAAACTTTCAACAACGCCCATTTCTTTACCAACCACTTGTGACGCGACACTACCCATAAATCCACCGGCAAAGGCTGCTGCGCCAACGGCAACACCAAACCCAGCCGCTCCAGAGAGTACAGCTGCGCCAGCAGCCATATAGCTACCACTAGCTATAGCCGTCGCAGCAGCAGTACCTGTAAATGCCGAACTGCCCAATGCTGCCATACCAGCTGCGGCTGCACCAGCTGTAAATATAGTAACAACAACAGCTACCACAACCATAACAATTGCTACGATTGGATTACATTTAGGTGGCGGTGGTGGTACAGGACTAGGTGTTGTGTCTCCTATAAGTTCCGCTGGGTTATAAGGTTTAAAGTTATCAGCCTTGTTTTGAATACTGGTATTTTGTTGCGGTAATTGTAAGTCTGTCCCTATGTCTGAAGAGCTAAATTGATCTGCTGGCCCCATTGCTAAGCCGTTTGCTTGGGCAATTAAATACCAGAGGTTGCCATCACCATAAATAGATTGCGCGATACTATTTAAGGTTTCACCACCAGATATTGTATACACGCCCGATGTTGATGCTCCACTTACTGTAACCTGAGGCATTAGGTTAACAGTGTCTGTACCTATGGTTCCTATTAAATTGCCAGCGTGATAGAAGTTTGAGGTGTATTTTGCTTTACTGTCAACGTATTCGTAAGCTGATAATATTCTGCCATCATTATCATATGTAAATCGTTTATAACCAGATTGCCCACCCGTAATATTTACCCTATTTAAATTTCCTCTTGCATCATACTTAAAATAACTATCACCTGGTTTAGAGCCGCCTTGCGAGCTCGTTACTTTCATCTGTATTTGTTTATATGTTAACTCTTTTGTAAAGCCATAACTGTTTGTATATGTGTAGGTATATTTGTAATTACCATTATCATAATGTTTATAGTTATATGAAGTTACATTCCCTAACAAATTGTATTGACCATATATGGTTTCACTAGCTGTTTTTATGCTTGACGAAGTTGTTTGGCGAGTTTGAATTTTAGTAGACTGTAATTGTCCGTACTGGTTATAAGCAGAAAACGTATAATCCTTCCAAAGTGATGACTTGTAATGGTAATTATAATGATGAGTTTTGTTACCCATTTTGTCGAACGTGCTACTTGATACTTTATAAGAAGTATCTGTGTAATACTGGTTTATAGCACCATTCTCTGCCCTTTGGCTTATTTTTTGATTGTATACAGAGCTTTCATTTCCATATTTATCGTAGTAATAGGTTTGTTTATCAAAATAGTGCCCTTTTACAACATCGATATAATACGTAGTATCAGTCGAATAGTCATTATAAGTGGTATCAGTCCATGTACTTGTGGTTGACACGTCAATTATTGTACCA
The DNA here is from genome assembly GCF_007289895.1 of Catenovulum sediminis. GTDB lineage: Bacteria > Pseudomonadota > Gammaproteobacteria > Enterobacterales > Alteromonadaceae > Catenovulum > Catenovulum sediminis. Next base: position 741,580 of record NZ_CP041661.1, read on the forward strand.
CCAAAGTGCTCTTCAGCTTGCAAGCTGTATCGACCGCCTACACTTGCTAGCGCATTATCCCTTGCAGATTTAGTCGTGTACTCCAATCTATCAGTGTACACATCCCTGTATTCATACTTATGTTGAACTTGCCCAAGGGCATTATAGGTATATAGGACACCTTCTCCACTACCAGATTTATTTACATGTAAGGCTTCTATTTTTCCAGTTTGTTTATTAAATTGACCGTTTTCAACTAGAGTTCTACCTTCGTTATCATAACGATACCAAGACGATTCGGTTCTTAAACTATTAGAATTAGGCTTTTTATAGGAGCTAGTAACTTGAATACGATTGCCATACTCATCGTATTTATATGACAGATCAAGTAATTGTGCTCGGCTGCTCCACTGGCCACTATTTTCTGCATCTTGGGGGATTCCACTTTAGCCAATCGGTTGTGTTCGTCATATTTACTACGCGTTAACGTGACCGATTTTGCATCTCGGCTAATCGTAATATCATGAGTGGTCCATACTAAATCAGTATCATAATCGGTTGAATAAGTTTCATACCTAGTTTCCGTTACATAATGAGCGTCTTGCTCATCAATAACTTCCTCAATAACTTTATTACCAAAACCATCGTATTCATAACGATTGCTATAAGTGTCGTATTGATATCCACGAGAATCAGACCAACCAACTGAATGCTCGATTTTCGCTAATAAACCATTGTGTTTATAATCATACGTTTTTTGATTTGTAACACCGTTTGTAGGGTTGTTGTATTTTTCAATCTCTAACTGGCCAAATCCATCATATAGATATTCTGTGTGATGATTGGTTGTTTGAGTTCCTAATGTTCCTGCCTTATTGGCAGTATACAACCTTCCGGCAGCATAACTTCCTGTATAATACGTCCAAGTGCTTTTTTGCGAAGCCGCACTTGAGATATTATACTCTTCTGTTTCTTTGTTCCCTTTTAAATCATACTCATAAGTAGTTACGTTGCCATTTTTACTGATTATTTGAGTTCTATTCCCGCGTTCGTCATATTTATAAGACTGAGCATTATTGAGTGCATCGTACTCTTTAACTTTTCTTCCGGCTGCATCATATTCAATTCGGGTAATTTGTTCATTGCCAGAGGTAAAGTACGTACCTGTTTGTAAACCTCGTTTATCGTAGGTCGTTTTGTACTCTCGACCTAACGCATTTTTTCTTACAACTTGCCTGCCATGTTCATCGTAGCCATACTCAGTACTATTACCTGTTGCATCTGTTTCTTTAACTAACTGACCAACCGCATTGTAGTATCTAAATCGCTTAACTGTTTCGTTACCACTTAGCCCCTCAGCCTGTCTGATTAAGTTACCCTGAATGTCATAGTGATAGTGTTTTTGCAATCGAACAGATGTTGTGCTGGCTGTAGTTAAACTGCTCGTCCCGGCAACAGCTGTGGTCCTACTGGTTGTCGGCAGCGTTTCTTTAATTACCCTGTTTTGGTGGTCGTATTCATAATCAGTTACTCTAGCAGCAACTGAGCTATGACCAGAATATTTGGTCACTTTGGTCGCATTACCCCAACGGTCATAAAGATAAGTGGCTTTTGGATTAAAAGTGACTTGGGTATCGCTATTAGTGGCATCAATAAGCCCCTGATATTTAGGAGTGCGTTCAGTTAACACGTTACCTAATTTGTCTCTGAACCATTCTGAAACTCTGGTATCAGCATTATTTGATGTGGTACCCCCACGTTGCTCCTGACGGGTAACTTGACCAGTCAAATCATAAAAATAATAGGTGTAACCTTGGCTGTCTCGTTGATATTGAATTAAACCAGAGCGATCATATACGTAAGATGCAATTTTTTGAGTTAAAGATCCACTAGTTCCATAAGCTAGATATTTTTCGGTAATCTCACCAAATGCATTGTAGTCACTCTTTTGTCCTGATTTATACTTGGTATCATCTTGCGTAAATACATTTAAAGTTAATATTTGTTGGCCTACATTGTCATACTGATACTCAGTTCTAATTTTTTCACCGGTTGAGGCGTTAACTATTGTTTGCTCTGCTATTACACGTCCCGATACATCATATTCTTTGGTCTGAGTATGCCCTTCAGGGTCTACTACAGAGATTAGATTCCCCGCATTGTCGTATTGATAAGATGTATAAATCTGACCACTACCAGAGCTTTGATGTGATTCAGATACAACTTCACCAAATACATTGTATTGAGTACTCGTTAACGGGCTAACTGTTTTCAAACCAGACAAGGTATAAGTTGTGGTCACGTGTCTTGATGGCGCCGCCACTTCCCATAATTTCCCACCATTGTTATATACATAATTAGTTGTAGCACCGCTTATAGTGCTTGAAGATACTTCGCCAAAACTATTGTACTGATAACTTGCAATTTGTATGGTTGCATTGGTTTGTCGAGAGGCCGTTTGACTGCTAGTGTATATAGCTTTGTCTTGATAAATTTCTAATACCCTACCTGCTTTATCATATACATTTCGAGTTATTCTATCTTTATCTAAATCGTGACTGCTAAACGTCGGCTGGCTTGCTTCTGTGACTGTGTAGCCGGAGCTTAATGCTGTGTAATACTCAGTCGTTTTTTCAATATTACCTGCATCATCATACTCAAATTTAGTCCCATATTTCATAGGGTCTACAGTTAAGACTTTTCGGTTCGCTTTGTCATAATAGTGAAAGCTTTCAGCCCAGCTGCCACTATCAATTTGTACTCGTTCTTTCGTTATATTACCCACTTTATCATAATAGTATTCGGTAGTAGCTTGATCGGAATAAGCTGAAACACTCTGTGAATTTGCATTAGCGGTTTGACTTACGTTGACATACATTGCAGCGTAAGATTGCGGTTGAAGAACTTTAGATTTTCGACCTGCTGCGTCGTATTCAAAGGTTATTTTTCTATCTTTAGAGGTATCTGCTACAACAGTTATGCTGTCAACTGTCCAATAGCCAACTGAAGGTTCGGTTTCAGTTATAAAATCATTATATCTAACAGTACTTGCTAACTGTCCCAACTCATTATAATCATATTGAGTAACACCACCTACCGCATCAATCTCATGTACAACTCGTCCTATAGCGTCATAAGTTTTGTATTCCGATACAAAATCAACCTGTCCGACTCGTGTGCTGCTTTTAACCTCATTACCTAACGAGTCGTAAGTGACCTCAATATAACGTTGAAATCTCTGTGATTGGCCTTCCTTGTTTGCATATACTTGTTTGTCCGTACTGTCGTACCAACCAGGTAAAATTGTCTTAACTTGACGCCCTAAAGCGTCGTATTCAAACTGAGTCGTTCTTGCATTTGAAACAGCCCAACTTCCCAACTTATTGGCCGCAATAAATTGCGTCATCTCGGCTTCAGTAATAAAGTCACCAGATACACCATCTGTGCGATTTGCATCTGCTGAATCTAGATCGTCTCCCGAAATACTGCCTGCATATTCAATAATAGCGATAACATTTCCATTGCCGTCATACCTATTTTCAGTAACCGCCCACTCAGCTTCATAAACTGGACGCATGTTAAAACGCAATCGACCTGCTGCGTCATATACGCTAATGGTTTCCCTGTCTGCACTACTATCGCCAATAGTTTGTTTTGATACTTTGTCGACATTAGACCAATTAGTAACATTTAACTCACCAGTATGGTGTAAAGTTTGATATACATTGCCTAACTTATCGTAACTATGAGTAATTACAGATGCGTAAGTACTTGAACCTGAGACTCTAGTTTCAGTTATCGTTTGAATTTTTTGACCATCATTATTGTATACGTACCACGTACTTGCACCATTTGGATTAATAACTCTGGTTAAATTACCATTGTTATCATAATGATACTGCGTGGTGATCGCTAAACCTGATGGATCAACTATTTCACGCGTTTTAAGACCAACTGCATTGTAGTGATACTGAGTTAGGCTTCCGTTTGCATTAATTTTATGGGTCAGATTTCCAGCATTGTCATAACGATACTCAGTTGTTAATGCCAGGCCGTTTGGATCTAAGATTTCTTTAGTTTTTCTGCCTGATTTATCAAATTCATAATCCGTTACTTGCAAAGCAGGAGATGATAAATTTCCTTTTTCAACTCTAACGGTATTGCCAGATTCGTCATAGGTGAAGCGAGTACTGGCTTGAATAACGTACGGGTCTTCAATAATTTGCTTAATTCGACCGTCTGCATAAAATTTATAGTCTGTAATTTTTTGACTGCTACTACCAGCTCCTTCTATAACTCGGAATTTTCGTCCTTGACCGTCAAATTGGTAATTAGTTTTGGTATTAAGTTTTGTGTTATCGCCGTAGTCTTGAATTTTATTAACAACACGATTAGCCGCGTCATATTCATAACGAGTTATATTTCCTTTAGCATCGTAAGCTTCGATTAATCGCCCACTATTATCAAATTTATTTTCACTAACGAAGCCCAAACTATCTGTTACTTTCTCTAGTTGACCATCATTATTGTATTCATAGATAGTTTCACCGCCGTTTGCGTCTTTGACCATCATGGTGTTACCACGAGTGTCCAGATAACTCCTAGTTATAACCCCTTCTGGTGATGTCATTTTAACCGTTGTTACGCCATAGTTTTCTTGATATTCAAACTCTGTGGTATTGTTATAAGCATCGGTTACAGAGAGCTTGCGGCCGATTGCGTCATAGGTTGTTTTAGATGAACTACCGGTGGCATTTGTAACAACAATTTCTCTGCCATTCTGATTATATGCATTGTAGGTTGTTTCATTATTACCGTTGGTAACACTTTTAACTCGACCAAAACCGTCATATTGAGTAGATGTTTGGTTTGTTCCCAGTGATATTTGAATTGCTCTTCCAAGATTATCGTAAGTGTAATGGCGCTCTGTTACTCCTGAAGTATTTATCAAGGAATTTTTACTGCGCCACACCTCACCATATTTATTATAGAAGTTAGTTGTAATGTTGCCTTTAGCATCCGATTTGGAAATTATTTGTCCTAACTGATTGTAGTGTATCGATACGACGTTATCTTGCGAATCTCCTGAGTTCGTTTGGCTAACTTTGTTGATAACTAAACTTTCATGACCTCCGGTTAATCCCGCAATATTTACTGAAACCATACGAGTGGTATAAATGCGGGTTTCTACAACTAGGCCTTGTTTGTTATAGACAGTTTGAGCGACTTCACCTAAAGCGTTAACCGTATAAGTAATTCGCCCTGCATTATCATAAAAATAGTATGTTTTTTGCCCTTCTGCACCGAACTCAGCTATCGTTCTGCCGAGATTGTCTAATTCAAAACGCGTACCTCGATCATCAATGGCTGTTTGTAAGTTGCTCGTTGATACCCCAACAGCAGCGTCACCATTTATATTGCCAACTATTTCACCAAAAGCATTATACTGGTTAAAATTGTTAATCGAACCACCGTGTTCTGTTGTGACTCTATCTGCAATATAAATACTGTCTAGAGCCATATCTCCCATATAGCCACCAGCAGCTTCGCCTACAAATCGAACCTTAATATCACCGGTATATTGCCCCAAGTTTATAGTGGCTTGTCGCCAAGCTTCACTGCTACTTGTTTGTTGCTGCCCAGAAATAGACCAAACCTTTTTCCATTCATTTCCATGGTAAACTTCAACCGACAACGTGCCCATATCTGCACCATACATATGGTAGTAGAACTCCAATTCACTGCGATCTGTAGATGGAATAACACCACTTTCCAGAATGGCTTTGTTACCGACGTAGTGGGCAGCCCCACTCGACGTTTCCATGTATACATAATTGCTACCGTATTTAGCAGAAGAAGGGCCAGTATTTCCAGAAGATGTTCCACCTGAATTCCTGACCCAATCAAAATCCCCTGTACTGGTAAACAGTTCAGTTCCTAAAGCAGTTTCAAACGACGCAAACTCTTCCGATTCATAATCTAAACCAATAGTGTCAAAAGTTTCTAAAGTTCGAATTAATCGACTGGCACTATCATAATAATTCGTAACTTTGCTGCCATCTGCATTAATCGTTTGATAAACACGACCGAAGTCATCAAATTTGACTGTGGTTGTGCGTTGACCATCCACGTCTGCTTGACCTACGAGCTGGTTTAAAGTTTTACCCGCAGCATTTACCGCAGTCATATATTCAAAAGTGATTTTTTGTTTTTGAGCGGGTTGATAGATTGTTTCGGTTAAAAAGCCTTGCTCATTTACATGCCCAATCAAGCGACCTTGAGAATCATAAAAGTTATAGCTATATAATTCAGCGCTATTATCAGCGACAGATTTAACGGAGGTAAAAGAGCCAGAGGTAGCCGTTGAGCCTGGTACCTGAGCTGAATATCGCACAGTTTGAGTGACACGCCCGACAGCGTCATATACATATTCGGTAAGGTAACCTTCGGCATTTAAGTCTCCAACTTTTAAGCCATCTTTATTGTAGAAAACTCGACTAGTACGGTCACCACCGTGAATTGCCTTGATTAATCGGCCTGAGGCGTCATATTGGTTTTCATGTGTAAGTACTTCTTGGGTATTAATTTTATGCAGGTTGATATTATCTAAAGCAATGTCGCCCATATAACCACCGGCCGCGACACCTCTAAAGCGCACTTTTACTGTACCGGAAAAGCGTCTTAAGTCTACAGATTCATGTGTCCATGCGGAGGTGTGTCCATTGTGCTGTTGTCCGCCTCTAGTCCATACCTCTTGCCAGCGGCCATCACTGTATACCTCCACGAATAGAGTTCCAACGTTTTGTCCATACATGTGGTAGTCAAATTCAAGCAAATCCATGCTGTCAATTGTAAATGAAGAGCTTTCTATGGTTGAAGTATCACCGTTATAATAGGCTTCACCACTAGATGTTTCCATGTATATATAATGGGTTCCGCCCGCTGCGTTGTTCGGGCCAGTGTTTCCAGAAGACGTTCCGCCGGAGTGAACTCTAAATGAGCCTGAAGTAGTCCACATGCCTAAACCGTTGGAAAAACTAGTTCCGTTGGCTAATGTACTAGCCGTAGATACTTTATAAAGATTTATATTGTCTAGCGCTATATCACCACGATAGCCACCTGCCGCAACACCACGAAAACGAACCTGAACACTTCCCGAAAATCCGCTTAAATCTATAATTTCATGAGACCAAGCCGAAGAGTCATCATTCTGCTGTTCACCTGTTTTTCTCCACACCTCATTCCAACTACCACCACTATATACTTCAACATATAGAGTCCCCATGTCCTGACCATACATGTGGTAATCAAATTCCAGTAAATTTGCAGTGTTTATGTTAAAACTGACACTTTCTAGCGTAGATGTATCGCCATAATAATAAGAGTGTCCTCCAGATGTTTCCATAAAGAGGTAGTGAGTTCCCTCTGATGCCGAAGACGGACCAGTATTACCAGATGGGGTAGAACCAGAACGCGTCATAAATGAACCAGTAGAAGTCCAAACGCCTAAACCATCAGAAAAAGAAGTGCTTTCGACAAGTTCTCGTGTGGTGTGAGTAAATACCTGAAACTTTTTAGAAACTTGACCATTCGCATTGTATTCAAAACGTGTTTTGAGGTCTTTGCTTACATTCGATAAGACCGTTTCTGTAGTGAAGTTAAATGCATTGTGGTAACGCGTTTCGATGTCGACCAAACCTTTATTGTTATATGTATAGCCTACTACGCCTCCTTCTGCGTCAACCTGATACTCGACTTGCCCAGCATTATTGTAATAGGTATAACTAATTTTTCCTTCAGCATTGGTTGTTGTAGTTAATCGGCCCGCGTTATCGTAGCCGTAGGAAGTAACCCGATTGGATTCGCCACTAGCACTCTGAGTTACACTGGTTAAGCGCCCCTGAAAATCAGTTAAACTAACCGTGGTTAGACCTGTTGCCAAATTGGTTACTGTAATTTCAGATCCATTATCGCTTACTCCGTCACTGGTACCGTAACTAGTCGTTGTTGTTGCATTGTGGCTAACGGCAGTATGAACTCGTCCCATTCCATCATATTGATAACTTTCAAGCGTCGTTCTGTTAGTTCTCGAACTGCCGGTTACCGAGATTGTTTGTAATAGTTGACCATGCTCACTGTAAACAAATTCGGTGATCTTGGCGCTATAATCTAGGATCCCTACACCTGAAGCTGATACAGTTGCATATTCCGTAACTTTAGATAAGTTTCCTCGATAGTCGTAAAGGTTTTGCGTTAGCTCTACATTTGCTTTATTTGTTGTACTTAAGTTATTAACCCAAGTGTTAAGCGTTGACTCACTAATTGTGTCGGTACTAACCAAACCTGAAACATTGTATGTAGCGCCAGCATATTTAACTGTTTGATGGAGTAGCCCGCTTGGATTGTATTCAAACTCTGTAACCCGCCCTTCCGCACTTACGCTGTATCGTAAATTACGCATAACATCATAAGCAAAACGAGTGGTTTCCGAGCCTGACTCCCCCGTGCGAGTTTCGTTCATCAATAAATTATCAACATATTTGCGAGTAATAGTGTAGCCCAACGCATCAGTTTCGCTTATGCGATTTCCATTGCCATCGTAGTTATAAGTTATAGTGTGATTGTTCCCGTCGGAAATCGACTTAATTTCACCATCATCGTAAGTGTTATAAATTGCGACTTGGCTAATACCCGCTACTGAGGGCGCTGTAACTTTTTCCAGTTGTAAATATTCACCATTTGATGAATTGGTTTTATGGAAGTCATAACGCCAAGTTTCCCCTGCACCATTTACAACAGTAGTATAGTCAGAATAATAATTGAATGTTGAAGTACCCGTTTGGTCTGTTACCGTTTTAATTCTATTACTAGTATCGAAAGTAAATGAAACTCTTACACCATCTGATTGACTAATTTTTTTGATACGAAAACTGGTACTGTCATAATCATACGAAGTACTATATGTCCCTTTCCCATCAAATAATTCAGTCGAAACCGTTTTTAGGCGACCATAACTATCATGGTCATAAGTGACTTGTTTGGTAAGTGTTCCAATAGCAGTCTCTCGCGTTGATAACTCTTGCAATTTACCATCTGGGCCATAAGCAAATTCGATTGTTTGTCCAGATTCCATATCCACAATTTTTGTCAGCTTACCTGCGCTATAACTATAGTCAAAACCATTGTCATTGGTGTCGCGCAACGTTTCAATTAAATACCGACTAGAGCTACCACTGTTTGTTGTACTATAGACCTCAACATTTTTGCTTGTGCCTTCCACCCAAGTGTATTTATTGGTAGTGCTACTATATGTAATAGTATCATGAGCACCACTACCCGTAGTGGTTTGCCATTTGTTTGTTGCAATTAATGTGTAGGTTGCTTCATGCCCGTCACCGGTCGTGCGATAAACAATATCTCCAGATCTGCGAATCGATTTTTCACCGTTCCATCGCCAGTTATCTGCATCACCGTCATTAGTCGAGCCAAGGCTATTATATGAACGAGTTTGAGTTAAATCTGCTCCTGTACCAGACATAGTTTCATCGTTAAACTGTAGTATTAGATTGCCGGTAGCAATATTAACATGAGCCAAACCACCTGCTTGTCCGCTTGTTAGCGCGTTGCCAACTACTCCTGCAGATCCGATATTCACTGCTGATGTATTTAATAAACCTCCCCCTTGACCTGAAACTATAGCAACCATATTTTAACCTTATAATCTTCCAAGTTGTTTGCGCAAAATTAAGTGAGCAATCTGTGCTTATATAGTTAAATAGAAGGATTTCTTTGAAAGTTAAGCGTCAGGTAGAAAATTTTTATATTTTTTGCAGACTAAAAATGGAATTAACCCGTTTTTAATAAAACGAAGAGTTAAAAACGTGTGACTTCATAAAAGTTAACTTATTGTAGACTCCAGCGAATTTAGACCAATCTTGTTTTGCATAAAATGCATAACACTCCGCAAAATCTTCGCTGGCATTAGTACGAGCATAATCGCTAACATGTGTATTATTTTTGCCGAAAAAGCTAACCCACTCTTTGCGAGAATAAGAGCTTAAACGGCTATAAAAGACATAATGACCGATTTCATGGAACAAAACATGTGTTAGCTTATCAATATTTGAATTCTGATGGATCACCACTGAGCGATATGCGGGATAATATGCTGCTTGGCAACTTAATGGAACACTTACACCTAACCTGTTGAATTCTTCAGCAGAACTAAAGACGATACTTTGCAAGCCAAGTATATGGCCGACAGGTATAGACTTAAGCAGTGCCCCTATACAGTTGGCACTGACTTTGTGTTTATCAAACCCTTTGATAGCTAAATATAGTTTAGGTTTCATGCTTGATGTAATTCGACTTAACGAAATTATAAATAAGATAGTCGCGTGCTTTCATAATTATCAATTAAGTCGCCTAAACAATTTTTTACGGGCTCTAAAAACTCTTCATAGTTTCGCCAATGTTCTTTGGCTGAGCTGTAGATTGGTTGCCTGACTTGTTCAGAACTAGGTGTGCGTATAGCTCTCTTAGTTTTGTAAAACTCTAAGCATGACGTTTCGAATTCTAATCCACAATAATCTAATATACGCTTTGTATATAACGCTGTGTCTTCTACTAAATTCTCATAATGGACAGTAAGAATTTGTCCAGGGAGAACCTCATCAAAATGTTGCATAATTTCAGCATAGTGCCTGTAATTAGTAGCCATAGATTGTAAAGAGTTACAATAACTGTGCCCTTTAGGCAAGCATTGTTTATAAACGCTAAATGACGAAGACAAAGGATGTCTATGCATCGCGATTATTTTGGCATTGGGTATTGCTAACTTGATCAATGGAATATGCCAAAAGTTACTTGGCATTTTATCAATAAAATATGGTAACCCTTCTCGTCGAATAGCCGTGTCTTCGATATAACGTTCCCCCAAGATTGGATTGTTGAAGCATCAAGACTAGACAAATTTTCTAAGTATTTTTCAAAAAAATTTGGTACTACAATATCGTCAAATAAAGAAATTTGTCTCGCATAACAAATAATATTGGAAAGTTCCGAAGTCGCTTCTACGCTGTTATGAGATGCTAAAATTTGTTCCATTAATGTGGTGCCCGAACGTGGTAATCCAACTATAAATATTGGCGTTACATGGCTTTGGAATCCCCACTTCTTGCGTCGAGTGAAAAAATCTGAATCAGTATATTGGATGGTTTTGTTAAACAAATTTTGGAAAAAATGTGGATCATATGACTCAAAAGATCTTTGTGCATCATTTGCTTGTTTATAATAATTAAACGACTCTCGATAATCTTTTTTATCTTCATACGCTTTACCTAAAGCATAGCAGGCATGCATTTTACTTCTTGGATCCGATTTTTTTAATTTCGCAAGGCGTTCTACAGCTTTAAATTGCTCCTGTTCTAGCTGATACGACTTAATGTTTGCCAATCCCCAATATATATTACCTTGATCTGGAGCTAGTTCATACGCCTTAAGATAGGTATTTATTGCTTCTTTTTTCTTACCTTGATTATGTAAAATATTCGCCAATCGCGACAAAATAGAATGATCTTCGGGTGAACCATACAATACTTGTGTTAATAATTGTTCTGCTTCTTCGAATTTTCCTAAACCAGTCAAAGCTTCTATTTTAAGGTGCAGAGTTACCGATGAGGTCTTATAGTGTAGCGTGTTTAGTTCTGTTAGTGCTAAATCGAAACGGCATACCCGATTATATGCTTTAATGAGTTGAAGGTGGAGCCCTGTGTCGAAAATACCATAGTCACGCATTGTCAAAATTAAAGAGATAATACTTTGTAAGTCGCTTTTTTGTACATACGCTGCTAACAATAACCTTAATACTTTCTCATTTTCAGGTTGCCCGATAAGAATGGTTGAACATTTATCAATCACCAATTTATGCCGCTTTTGTTCGAGTAAGCTTTCTATTTCATTTAATTCTTGCAACGCTACCATACTAAATCTAACCTATTTATTTTTTACGAGTTGAGTAAACATCTCTGCGAGCTGTTTACTCATTTCTGGATGCTTCAGAAAACTAGAAACCATATTTTGTTTAAGTTCACCATAATTCGGCACATTTACTATTTGTAAGCCAAACTCCCATGCTAGAACTTCCTCAACTAAGACTGTTGTAGCATTAACTTGGTATTTTTCTGAGTGTTCATCTAAAACTGACAGTCGGTTAATTAGTTGCTGTTTTAATGTTGAAATTAATCGTTTACCACCAGAAACAGTGGCTTCATTAGTAACAGACTTACCAATTTTTTTGGAATGATTTAGATTACTTGAGGAAGTTTTAGATTGACTGAGCGCGCGAAAAACTTCGTTTAATCGAGTACTGGAGATATTAGTCATCGCCACTACTTCTATATGCACCTAAAAATACGGGTGTATCTTCGGTTATATTTTGATCTTCTGAGTCTTGCAAGTCATGCGTTTTAAGCTTTTCGGACTCTATGAAGGCAGCGATAACATTTCTCAATTCCGAAAACTGCTGAGGAGCATCAACCCCTTTAGACAATAAATCGAGTGAACTTTCAATGTCTCCTTCTATATGTGTTTGGAGCCCCTGAGCATACAATTTAATCTCTTCAGTCGCATCGCTTGTTAAAACCAGAGAAAAATGAAACAGAGCATTTTCATTGTTACCAGACTGCATATAAAGCATAGCTAACTGCAACCTAGCTAGAATTAAATCTGATTTAATCTGTAAAGCTGACTCCATTCCGTCAATTGCTCGTTGCAACAGACCCAGCTCTGCATGTTCGGCGGCTCTTAGGTACAAAGCTAATGGGTTATCTGGTTCAAGTTCAATTACTTTACTCAAACATTCAAGAGCAGTCTGATGATCTTGTTTTTGCGATGCGTTTACTGCCAATGATAGATATTCTTCTACATCCAACATGATTTTAAGCCTTAATGGTTATTTTTTGAATTTTGATGTATTTTTCGCTGAACTAATTCTTCTAGCGTGCTTCCTGAATCATGATTAGTTGTTTGCAGTACCTTCGTTAGGAATTTCTTAGCTTGATCCGCCTTCCCTGACGTATACAAATTAACAAATTCAGCAAATAAAACGCTTTTAGATGAAGAATCTAGCCTTTTCGCTAGCTGTTTGTGCTGTAAAGCAAGTTGTTCTTGTCCCAACATCGAATAGGCTGAAGCCAATCCACCATGAGTATCAGCAAATGAACGATCTATTTCATAAGATGCTTCGAAAGCATTTAACGCTTTTTGAGGAAGACCTTTCATCAAATAAATCCAGCCCACCAAGTGCCAACTACCAATATGTGACGGGGTTAAAAGTGTAGCTTGTATCGCTGATTCTAAAGCTTCATCAAACAAAAACTCGTTAAATTGAACCGTAGCCAAACCGATCCAAGCTCGCCCTATATTTGGATACAATTCACAAACGCGACTAAAAGATTCAAGTGCTGCACTATTTTGCTGCCTTTCCATTTCTACGCTTGCTTTTGCCAATAGCGCTTCCATAACATTTTTATTTGATAGTACTTCATTGGCTAAAAGATAAGCGTCTTCCAACTTATTGTTGTCATAATAGACAAGTGACAACAACGCCTTCGATTCCAATTGGGATTTCTCGTCTAACTCATTTACAGATTTGACTAATAATGCTTCTGATGAGACTGAATCACCCAACAAATACAGTAGGCGTCCTTCCAACACAGAAATATGTGATGAACATTCCGTAATTTTTTGTTTAATGATTTCTAATGCTTCAGTATAACGTTCCGTATAATAGTAGACGTAAGCTAAGTTAAAATAATTGACGTCATTGATGGGATTATATTTTAGTGCTTTTAATAGCCAAAGCTCAGCGTCTTCATAGTCAGCTCGAACAAGGTGGGCATAACCTCTATTACTGGCAATGAATCCATCGATTATTCCTTGGTCTATCGCATGCTGAGTCAACAATAGGATTTCATCGTACAGACCAATTTCTGCAGCTATATTAATACAATCAATTATTAGTTGAACATTTGACGGGTCATAGTCTAAGTACAACTTGAATTGCTTTAGTTGTTTATGCAATCCACTTTCGTCACCTAGACTACTCTGTATTACTGTACTGTTCATTAGTTTCGCCCTAATGTTTATTGAATATTGAGTTGATTAAGTTGTTGGACCGCCCTTTCATAATATTCATCTTGGGGACCACATTGCTCTACAATTGTAGCTAAGCATTCAGAAGCTTCTGACAACTCCTCTAATCGGAGATGGATTGTTGCTTTATAATAAAGTGCAGGCGCGTATTGAGGATGTTCCTCAATGATTGCTTCCCAAATATTCTGAGCTTTCAATACGTTGTCCATGTCGTGTTCTACCATCCCTAGTTGAAATTTTTCATATACCGCACTCGGTACTTGTTCGGTATAGGTTGTAAACGCAGCTCTGGCTCTTTTCAATAATCCAATAGATGCGTATACCCTACCTAACATTGCGTAATAGTCCAAAGGAATTTCGTTTCGACCATTCATTACCTTTAGTTTATCTAAAGCCGAAGTAAAATCATCTCGACTAAGGTCTATTTTTGTTAAAGCCAATAACTCGTCTGTGTCGAAGTTTGATAAATTAGTCATGTTATTTTTTCCTTGTTGTTAGTAAAGTTTTTCAAATGATATTCTAATGTCTTTAAGTGCTTGTTTATGGATTTGACTGACTCGTGCTTTGGTTAAACCTAGAATTTCAGCGATTTCACTAAATTTAAACTGTTGAAAATAATGGTATTTAATTACCATTCTTTGTTCGCTTGGCAAATTATCGACAATAGACAATACTTGCAGGTGCGTAGTCGAATCTGATTCAAATAGATAGTTATAATTCCCTTTGGGCTGCAAGCATGCGCTGTCTGGGAGCATACCAAGTTCGATTAATTGACCAAAAGCCATCCCAACGATAGCGTCTACGACTGATTCAAATAAATCACTTCCGTCATTTGATTCTAAACCGGAATCTATGCGCTCCCGATGCAATGAATCACTGCCAACAGCACATGTCGACACGCTGGGTGATTTAATCGCATCCAGTAATTTACCTTTTAGGTATTTGTAAGCAAATCCTTCAAAAGGTATTTCTATTGTTAGGTTATATTTTTCTATTGCCTGGAGCGTGCCTAGTGAACATTGACTATAGTAGTCTCCCCATTCTAATTGAGCGCAATAATAACGTTTAAATAAACTATTCGTCATCTTACGAACCCAAGGTTCATAAAAATCAAACAATAAATTTCTTTGCTCAACACCTTTATCGCAATTATAATTCAACCACAGCTCAACAGCATCACCGAGATGCCTGTACGATTCCTTGTGCAATGCGGACATAGCTTTACAACGCGCTCCTTACCAACGTTTCCGCAATTAATGTCCAACCATCTATTACCACAAATAACATTATTTTTATTGGTAGCGAAATAGTAATAGGTGGCACCATTATCATACCCAACGACATTAATATCGCAGACACGAGCAGGTCTATAAGCAAAAAAGGTAGGAAAATAACAAAACCAATTTTAAACGCAGTTTTAAGTTCACTCAGTAAAAATGCAGGTATCAATTCTGTCGCTTCAACTTCTTCTGCTGTCGCTGGTATCTGTGCGTCAGAGATCCGATAGACTAATGAGAGTTCTTCTTCATGCACCTCCTTTAGCATAAATTGCTTAAAAGGTTGCCACGCTTTGCCTAAAGCAATTTCTGGAGATAACTGTTCGGCCAAATATGGTTGAATGCCTTGCTGATAGCTCTGGTTAAGCACGGGTTTCATAGTGAATACCGTCAAAAACAGCGCTAGCGTGATTAATATTGCATTGGGCGGGCTTTGTTGCAGGCCCAGTGCATGCCTTAAAAACGACAGTACGACTATATTACGCGTAAAGGTTGTTGCCGCTATCAAAAAAAAAGGTATAAATGAAAGTGCACTAATAAAAACAAATAGCTCTATTTCATTACTGTATCGAGCGATATCAAAATTCATTATTGTTCTTCTAATTGATGGTTAACTGGCTGCAGTTTACTGGACGTAGCGCCTTTACTTTCCGTTAACAAGTATTGTTTATTGGCAATCTCTACAAGGTATAGTGATGTGTTGGCTGATACCTGTTTAGAACCTATAACCTGTATTAGCTTATTGTCAGTCGATTCGAATTTTGAGCACCACCTTTTAAACTTTTCATTGTTTTTAACCAGCAAATAAATACCAATCAAGATAATTGATACAACAGTGGTCGCCACTAACAGATTCAATATAAATTCATCTGATAACATGGCTGAATTATTTGCTTTATTGATATAGTCGGGCACTGTACGATTACTCACAAACAACCAGCTTCATTAAGCTTGCTCAATAATTTCAACAATTTGCACACCAAAGTTGTCACCTACAGCTACAAGAGAAGCTTTAGCTACCGCTTTGCCATTAACCACTAAAGTAAAAGGCTCATCAACGGTTTGCTCCATACTCAGTACTTTGCCTTTTTTTAATGCAAACAACTCATCAACTGTGGTTTTAATTGAGCCTGCGTGAACGGCGATATCAACTTCAACATGACTAATTAGATCAACACCTTTTAACAGTGTTTTTGCTTGTGCATCAGATTCATCGTTCAATTCTGCTAACTCAACACTTTGTGGTTTTTCACTCATTTTTTATTCTCCTACTTATTCTACTATTACAGCTCGTTTTTCGTTTTGCTTACCAAGGTGAGCTTTGAATAATGTTTTGTTATTTGACTTAACGACAGTTTGTGAGCTCAATGGTTTATTTGTAATTAAAATATCCCCCACAGCCATATCCGCTATGCTTTTCAGGGAAATTTTCCCAAGGGAAATATCAACCGATAAGTCAACCACTTCTTTTCCGATACACGATGCTCGTTTAGTTAACTCCCCCATACCGCTTGCGTACCTTCGCCCACAAAGATGCAAAGCGAGCGTTTGAGAGATAACTAATTCGAATTTAATACCTTGGTTTGATTCTTGAATTTCAAATAAAAAGTATTTACTCGCAAGCTTTGGTTCATCGTGAAATTCACGCACTTGCGTTAAGTGATGACAAATGTGATCGAGCTGCTGTAAAAGCTCTAAACGAGCAGCAAAAATGACATTTTGTTTTATATCATCCCGTGGCACGTCTTCTAGCAAATTTCCAAATACAATCCTTTCGATAAATTGCATGTCACTCAGCCCAGCGTGACCTAAACCATTTTCTATCAAATCATCGCTCAAAAACGTAAAATGATTGGGTAATACTGTGTCTGGTTTACGCTTAACACGAAACAAAAGTTTCTGCGCAGACCATGCTGTTACCCATTTTGAAATGGCATCCGTTAGTCTTTGGCAAATGGCGTTATTTTCAGCATTTGTCAGAAACACAATAGGTTGCATATAAATTATCTTCCACCCGTATTGTTGTATAACGTGTCTAACAACTGATTAGCC